>NZ_QREJ01000001.1:0-4800000 GCF_003386115.1 Paraburkholderia sp. BL27I4N3
CAGAATTGCGCCCGGATGCGGCTTGACAATGACCGTGTTGCCGGTGGCCAGATCGGCGAAGAGGCCCGGATAGCCGTTCCACGTCGGGAAGGTGCAGCAGCCGAGCACAAGGCCGGTGCCGCGCGCGGCACGACGGTGTAACGCTTGTGCATGGCGAGCGGCGGATTCTTGCCTTGCGGCTTTTCCCAATGGGCGTCGCCGGGAATGCGGCGCAACTGGTCCCACGCATACACGACGGCTTCCAGCGCGCGGTCTTGTGCGTGCGGGCCGCCGGCCTGGAAGGCCATCATGAATGCCTGGCCGGTCGTGTGCATCACGCTGTAGCCAATTTCGAAGCTGGCGCGATTCACGCGGGCAAGGATTTCGAGGCAGACACCGATCCATGCGTGCGGGCCTGCTGCGCGCCACTCGCGTTGGGCAGCGGCGGCAGCCGCGATCAGTGCGGCGGGGTCGGCCTTCGGGTAGCGCACGCCGAGCGGGAATCCGAACGGTGAGACTTCGGCCGCGACGGTTTCACCCGTCGAGGGTTGGTCCAGCTGGAACGTTGCGTTGAGATGCGCTTTGAATGCGGCTTCGCCGTCCGCATTAAGCTGTTTCCCCGTACACTTTCGGACTGGGCATTTTCGACGAACGGGCTCCAGTAGCCGCGCGTTTCAACCGCGGTGAGTGCCTTTTGCAGCGTGTCTTCGTGCTTGGTGAATAGCGGATGTGTCATGGGCAGAGGGCTTGGCTGTACGTTGGGAAAAGACTGTCGAATAATTGACCGACCGGTTGGTTGGCGAATGGTAGCATTATTAAGATGACCGCGCGAAGCGTTTTCGCGCGCAATTTTTCTAACCTTAGGAGGCGGCAATGGCTTACGAGAACATTCTGGTTGAGACGCGGGGACGGGTCGGCTTGTCACGTTGAATCGCCCGAAGGCGTTGAACGCTTTAAATGACGCATTGATGGACGAACTGGGGCGGCGTTGCGCGAGTTCGATGCCGACGACGCGATTGGCGCGATCGTGGTCACGGGCAGCGAAAAGGCGTTCGCGGCTGGTGCTGACATCGGCATGATGTCCACCTATACCTATATGGATGTCTACAAGGGTGACTACATTACCCGCAACTGGGAGACCGTTCGCTCCATTCGTAAGCCGATTATTGCGGCGGTGGCGGGCTTTGCGCTCGGTGGCGGCTGCGAACTGGCGATGATGTGCGACATCATTTTCGCCGCCGACACGGCAAAGTTCGGCCAGCCGGAAATCAAGCTCGGCATCATGCCTGGCGCAGGCGGTACGCAGCGCCTGCCGCGTGCCGTGTCCAAAGCGAAAGGCGATGGACCTCTGCCTGACCGCGCGATTTATGGATGCCGCCGAAGCCGAGCGCGCAGGATTGGTGTCGCGTGTGATTCCAACTGCGTCCTTGGTTGATGAGGCAGTGGCTGCGGCTGCGACGATCGCTGAATTCCCGTTGCCGGCCGTGATGATGGTGAAAGAATCGGTCAACCGCGCCTATGAAACGACACTCGCAGAAGGCGTGCATTTCGAGCGCCGCCTGTTCCATTCCCTCTTCGCCACCGAAGATCAGAAGGAGGGCATGGCCGCATTTGTCGAGAAGCGCAAACCGGTTTTCAAGCATCGTTAATATGCTTGTCAAAATAACGCTTGCAAGGCGGGGTCCGGCTCGCTAGAATCTCGCTCTTTCGTGCTTCGGACAACGGGGCACGGGAGGCGGGAGAGCCAGCAGTGGCAAGGCTTTCAGCGAAGCGGGCAGGTTCAGGAAGTTAGAAAAACCTGTTGACGGCGTAGCGGAAGTTCTTCATAATCTCGTTTCTCTGCTGCTGATGCAGCGACGCAGAACGAAGTGGTGCCGGGTGGTTGTGATGTTGACGACTGGCGGTGCGGGTTCGGTAGTGAATGCGTAATCGATCTTTAAAAATTAACAGCCGATAAGTGTGGGCGCTTGATGCGCGACGCGCCGGCGGGTCCTTCGGGATCTGCCGGAAGAAGCGAAAGTATCAAGTCTCACACAGTAATGAAAGGAAGGTTTTTCCATTGAAAGATGGAGAGATCATTCGTCAGTACGTTGAGTGAGCGACCGGTTCTTAACTGAACCGAAAAACAGTAACAGGTTTGAACTGAAGAGTTTGATCCTGGCTCAGATTGAACGCTGGCGGCATGCCTTACACATGCAAGTCGAACGGCAGCACGGGAGCAATCCTGGTGGCGAGTGGCGAACGGGTGAGTAATACATCGGAACGTGTCCTGTAGTGGGGGATAGCCCGGCGAAAGCCGGATTAATACCGCATACGATCTGTGGATGAAAGCGGGGGATCTTAGGACCTCGCGCTACAGGGGCGGCCGATGGCAGATTAGCTAGTTGGTGGGGTAAAGGCCTACCAAGGCGACGATCTGTAGCTGGTCTGAGAGGACGACCAGCCACACTGGGACTGAGACACGGCCCAGACTCCTACGGGAGGCAGCAGTGGGGAATTTTGGACAATGGGCGCAAGCCTGATCCAGCAATGCCGCGTGTGTGAAGAAGGCCTTCGGGTTGTAAAGCACTTTTGTCCGGAAAGAAAACCTCCGCCCTAATACGGTGGGGGGATGACGGTACCGGAAGAATAAGCACCGGCTAACTACGTGCCAGCAGCCGCGGTAATACGTAGGGTGCAAGCGTTAATCGGAATTACTGGGCGTAAAGCGTGCGCAGGCGGTCCGCTAAGACAGATGTGAAATCCCCGGGCTTAACCTGGGAACTGCATTTGTGACTGGCGGGCTAGAGTATGGCAGAGGGGGTAGAATTCCACGTGTAGCAGTGAAATGCGTAGAGATGTGGAGGAATACCGATGGCGAAGGCAGCCCCCTGGGCCAATACTGACGCTCATGCACGAAAGCGTGGGGAGCAAACAGGATTAGATACCCTGGTAGTCCACGCCCTAAACGATGTCAACTAGTTGTCGGGTCTTCATTGACTTGGTAACGTAGCTAACGCGTGAAGTTGACCGCCTGGGGAGTACGGTCGCAAGATTAAAACTCAAAGGAATTGACGGGGACCCGCACAAGCGGTGGATGATGTGGATTAATTCGATGCAACGCGAAAAACCTTACCTACCCTTGACATGTATGGAATCCTGCTGAGAGGTGGGAGTGCCCGAAAGGGAGCCATAACACAGGTGCTGCATGGCTGTCGTCAGCTCGTGTCGTGAGATGTTGGGTTAAGTCCCGCAACGAGCGCAACCCTTGTCCCTAGTTGCTACGCAAGAGCACTCTAGGGAGACTGCCGGTGACAAACCGGAGGAAGGTGGGGATGACGTCAAGTCCTCATGGCCCTTATGGGTAGGGCTTCACACGTCATACAATGGTCGGAACAGAGGGTCGCCAACCCGCGAGGGGGAGCCAATCCCAGAAAACCGATCGTAGTCCGGATCGCACTCTGCAACTCGAGTGCGTGAAGCTGGAATCGCTAGTAATCGCGGATCAGCATGCCGCGGTGAATACGTTCCCGGGTCTTGTACACACCGCCCGTCACACCATGGGAGTGGGTTTTACCAGAAGTGGCTAGTCTAACCGCAAGGAGGACGGTCACCACGGTAGGATTCATGACTGGGGTGAAGTCGTAACAAGGTAGCCGTATCGGAAGGTGCGGCTGGATCACCTCCTTTCTCGAGCTAAACGCGTCAGTTGTGTAAAAGCAATGCGTTGAGCGCTCACGCTTATCGGCTGTGAAATCAGGACAGACTCAGGGGTCTGTAGCTCAGTCGGTTAGAGCACCGTCTTGATAAGGCGGGGGTCGATGGTTCGAATCCATCCAGACCCACCAAAGTCTTGTCTGGTGTGCTGATCGTCTGAACCTCTGGGGTAGCTGTATGACTGGGGGATTAGCTCAGCTGGGAGAGCACCTGCTTTGCAAGCAGGGGGTCGTCGGTTCGATCCCGTCATCCTCCACCAATCCTCAATGCGTAGCGTTCTGCGGGCAGTAAAAGGCAGAGCGTTGTGCATTGGCGATTGAGCCAGTCAGAGTGATATGAAGCAGAGCTTTATATCGGCTGTCGTTCTTTAACAATCAGGAAGAAGTAGTAAAGAGATTCACGAAAGATCACTTAGAGATGGGTGGTTGAGTAGGTGAATCAGGGTTGTGATTGTATCAATGTATGAAAAGAGAGATCGAAAGATCGCTTTTGGAATACGGCGCAACACGAATACTCAACCTGTAGCGAGGGTGGCGAGCGTGTGATTCCCCGTGGATCATGCAGGAGACACACCCGTTATAGGGTCAAGCGAACAAGTGCATGTGGTGGATGCCTTGGCGATCACAGGCGATGAAGGACGCGGTAGCCTGCGAAAAGCGGTGGGGAGCTGGCAAACGAGCTTTGATCCACCGATATCCGAATGGGGAAACCCGGCCCGTATGGGTCATCCGTAGCTGAATACATAGGCTACGTGAAGCGAACGCGGTGAACTGAAACATCTAAGTAACCGCAGGAAAAGAAATCAACCGAGATTCCCAGAGTAGTGGCGAGCGAAATGGGACCAGCCTGTACTCTTTATCTTCATTGTTAGTCGAAGGCTCTGGAAAGTGCCGCCATAGCAGGTGATAGCCCTGTAGACGAAAACAGCGAGGAAGAACTAGGTGTACGACAAGTAGGGCGGGACACGTGAAATCCTGTCTGAAGATGGGGGACCATCCTCCAAGGCTAAATACTCGTGATCGACCGATAGTGAACCAGTACCGTGAGGGAAAGGCGAAAAGAACCCCGGGAGGGGAGTGAAACAGATCCTGAAACCGCATGCATACAAACAGTCGGAGCCTCTGCGAAGGGGTGACGGCGTACCTTTTGTATAATGGGTCAGCGACTTACATTCAGTGGCAAGCTTAACCGATTAGGGCAGGCGTAGCGAAAGCGAGTCCGAACAGGGCGATTCAGTCGCTGGGTGTAGACCCGAAACCAGGTGATCTATCCATGGCCAGGATGAAGGTGCGGTAACACGTACTGGAGGTCCGAACCCACTAACGTTGAAAAGTTAGGGGATGAGCTGTGGATAGGGGTGAAAGGCTAAACAAACCTGGAAATAGCTGGTTCTCTCCGAAAACTATTTAGGTAGTGCCTCGTGTATCACCTTCGGGGGTAGAGCACTGTCATGGTTGTGGGGTCCATTGCGGATTACTACGCCATAGCAAACTCCGAATACCGAAGAGTGCAATCACGGGAGACAGACATCGGGTGCTAACGTCCGGTGTCAAGAGGGAAACAACCCAGACCGCCAGCTAAGGTCCCCAAATATTGCTAAGTGGGAAACGAAGTGGGAAGGCTAAAACAGTCAGGAGGTTGGCTTAGAAGCAGCCATCCTTTAAAGAAAGCGTAATAGCTCACTGATCGAGTCGTCCTGCGCGGAAGATGTAACGGGGCTAAGCAATATACCGAAGCTGCGGATGCACATTTATGTGCATGGTAGGAGAGCGTTCCGTAAGCCTGCGAAGGTGCACTGGAAAGTGTGCTGGAGGTATCGGAAGTGCGAATGCTGACATGAGTAGCGATAAAGGGGGTGAAAAGCCCCCTCGCCGTAAGCCCAAGGTTTCCTACGCAACGTTCATCGGCGTAGGGTGAGTCGGCCCCTAAGGCGAGGCAGAAATGCGTAGCTGATGGGAAGCAGGTTAATATTCCTGCACCATTGTTAAATGCGATGGGGGGACGGATCGCGGAAGGTTGTCCGGGTGTTGGAAGTCCCGGTCCTTGCATTGGAGAAGGCGCTTTGGCAAATCCGGGCGCAGGATTCAAGGGTGCGAGGCCATTCACTTCGGTGAAGAAGCAATCGGAAGTGGTT
Organism: Paraburkholderia sp. BL27I4N3; assembly: GCF_003386115.1. Classification (NCBI taxonomy): domain Bacteria; kingdom Pseudomonadati; phylum Pseudomonadota; class Betaproteobacteria; order Burkholderiales; family Burkholderiaceae; genus Paraburkholderia; species Paraburkholderia sp. BL27I4N3. The sequence goes on from NZ_QREJ01000001.1 coordinate 5,810, forward strand.
CCAAGAAAAGCCTCTAAGCTTCAGTTTAACAAGACCGTACCGCAAACCGACACAGGTGGGCGAGATGAGTATTCTAAGGCGCTTGAGAGAACTCGGGAGAAGGAACTCGGCAAATTGGTACCGTAACTTCGGGATAAGGTACGCCCCTGTAGCCTGATGCGCCTGCGCGCAGAGGGTGAAGGGGTTGCAATAAACTGGTGGCTGCGACTGTTTAATAAAAACACAGCACTCTGCAAACACGAAAGTGGACGTATAGGGTGTGACGCCTGCCCGGTGCCGGAAGATTAAATGATGGGGTGCAAGCTCTTGATTGAAGTCCCGGTAAACGGCGGCCGTAACTATAACGGTCCTAAGGTAGCGAAATTCCTTGTCGGGTAAGTTCCGACCTGCACGAATGGCGTAACGATGGCCACACTGTCTCCTCCCGAGACTCAGCGAAGTTGAAGTGTTTGTGATGATGCAATCTCCCCGCGGCTAGACGGAAAGACCCCATGAACCTTTACTGTAGCTTTGCATTGGACTTTGAACCGGTCTGTGTAGGATAGGTGGGAGGCTTTGAAGCGTGGACGCCAGTCTGCGTGGAGCCGCCCTTGAAATACCACCCTGGTTTGTTTGAGGTTCTAACCTTGGTCCGTAATCCGGATCGGGGACAGTGCATGGTAGGCAGTTTGACTGGGGCGGTCTCCTCCCAAAGTGTAACGGAGGAGTACGAAGGTACGCTAGGTACGGTCGGAAATCGTGCTGATAGTGCAATGGCATAAGCGTGCTTAACTGCGAGACCGACAAGTCGAGCAGGTGCGAAAGCAGGTCATAGTGATCCGGTGGTTCTGTATGGAAGGGCCATCGCTCAACGGATAAAAGGTACTCTGGGGATAACAGGCTGATACCGCCCAAGAGTTCATATCGACGGCGGTGTTTGGCACCTCGATGTCGGCTCATCTCATCCTGGGGCTGTAGCCGGTCCCAAGGGTATGGCTGTTCGCCATTTAAAGAGGTACGTGAGCTGGGTTTAAAACGTCGTGAGACAGTTTGGTCCCTATCTGCCGTGGGCGCTGGATATTTGAAGGGGGCTGCTCCTAGTACGAGAGGACCGGAGTGGACGAACCTCTGGTGTACCGGTTGTCACGCCAGTGGCATCGCCGGGTAGCTATGTTCGGAAGAGATAACCGCTGAAAGCATCTAAGCGGGAAACTCGCCTTAAGATGAGATATCCCCGGGGCTTCGAGCCCCTTGAAGGGTCGTTCAAGACCAGGACGTTGATAGGTCAGGTGTGGAAGCGCAGTAATGCGTTAAGCTAACTGATACTAATTGCCCGTAAGGCTTGATCCTATAACAGGTGTGTTTCGCGATGATCGTCAGTGCTTCAGCACTGACGGGCATCCCACCCCCGAAGGGGGCAAGGACACTCAGGTTAAGTGATCGTGTTGTGCCAGAAACAACACAGCCCAAAGCAACATGAGAGGCATCCTCTCAGCTACTTCTTCCAGATTGGCTGTATTGCTCCACGAGCAGTGCAGCAACAAGTCATGCCTGATGACCATAGCGAGTCGGTCCCACCCCTTCCCATCCCGAACAGGACCGTGAAACGACTCCACGCCGATGATAGTGCGGATTACCCGTGTGAAAGTAGGTAATCGTCAGGCTCCCCAGCAGCAATCAGAAACCCCACCCCGAAAAGGTGGGGTTTCTGCGTTTACCCCGCCCCCATACACGTAGAAAAGCCACGGGATAAATCATCGTATCCGTCAGCGCATCCCGTCTTGAATGCACGTAAGCGCGGTGCGAAGGTGATGCCATCGTAACGAGGAGCAATGCGATGGACGACGCAACGGGAGAGGCCGCCGTACCGACGGGCGCACGACGCCCCCGCCAAGGCGAAGCATTCTGGCGCGAGATGGTCATGGCGTGGACCACAAGCGGACTGGGCCTTCGACGTTTCTGTCGTGAGCAGGGGCTCGCCGTCAGTACCTTCGGCCTGTGGCGCAAGAAGCTCTCGAGCGAGCCACGTGCAGAGGCGCACCCGCTCGCGTTCACACCAGACGCGGCATTTATCGTTTCCCATCCGGACGCCGCGCCAGCCACACCTGCTCCACCGTCGACGGCGGACGCTTTGTCGTCTTCGCGTGATCGGGTGACGTTGTCGCTCGCCGGTGTTCGCATCGAGCTGACCGGTGCTCATGCCGAGCGCATCGTGCGTTTCGTGCTCGGACAGCTCGGCGGTAGCCGGTGCTGATCGCAGCGGAGGTCCGTGCGTATATCTGCCGTGAGCCGGTCGACATGCGCAAATCCATCGACGCCCTGTCGTATCTGGTCGAACCACTGCTTGCCCAGAACCCTGTCTCGGGCAATCTGTTCGTGTTCGTCGGGCGGGACCGCTCGAAAGTCAAATGCCTATACTGGGATCGCACCGGCTTCGCACTCTGGTACAAGCGCCTTGAACGGGGCCGCTTTCCATCGCCGTTGGCGCTCGCGCAACGCGGCTTCACGCTCGCCGAACTCAACGCCTGGCTCGAAGGCATTGAGATCCCGGCGCGCGAGCCGCATCGCGCCATCGCGGTGACGCGCGTGAGCTGAACACGCTGTCACCTGCGCAGATACGACGCTCCCCGATCTTGTAAACGTAGCGCGAGTTGGGCATCATGATAGCCATGCCGCCCACCGCTATCACTGTCTAGCCATGCCGCCCACCGCTATCACTGTCGCGGAATTGCCGGTCGAGCCCGACGCACTGCAAGCCTTCGCGCTCGAACAGAACCGGCTGGCATGCGTGCTGTGGGAGCAGCTGGAAGCGCTGCAACACCAGATTGCCCAGGCGAACCGTGCCCGCTTCGGGGTCAGCTCCGAGCGGCTGGCGGGCCAGGCGGAACTGTTCGATGCCACCACGGTGTTACCCGTTCCGCCCGAGCCCGCCGAGGTTCCGGTCGCAGGCCACACCCGCAAGGGACGTCCGGCCCTGCCGAAGGACCTGCCGCGCAAGCACGTTGAATATGATCTAAGCGATGAGCAGAAGGCGGCATTCGATACGCTCGAGCGCATCGGCGAAGAGCGCAGCGAGACGCTGCACTACGAGCCGTCCACGCTCACCGTTATTGAGCATATCCGTTTCAAGTACGCGGCGAAGAAGGATGGCGAGTCGACCATCGTGACCGCAAGTGCCCAGCCCTCGCCGCTGCCGAAGAGCAATGCGAGCGCGAGCCTGCTGGCTAACATCCTGGTCAACACCTACGTCGATCACCTGCCTTTGAACCGGCAGGAGATGCGCTATGCACGACGCGGTGTGCACCTGCCCCGGGCAACGCTGTGCGAATGGAAGCTGGCGGCAGCCGAACTGCTCGAAGTGCTGCTGCCACCGCTACGGGCTCACCAGTTGCAGGCCCCCCGCATGCACGTGGATGACACGACGCTGCCGTTACTCGAGAAGGGTCGCACGGCGACGCGCACCGCGCGATTATGGGGCTATCTTGGCGCCGGCCAACGCGAAGAGAATGGTGTCTGGGTCGACCACCCGCCGGCGGTCGTGTTCGAGTTCGCCGAATCGCGCTCCGGTTCGCATCCGCTGCGGTACCTGCAGAAGTACAAAGGTTACCTGCAGGCGGACGCATACAGCGGGCATGGCGCACTTTACGAAACCGGAAACATCGTCGAGGTCGGATGCTGGGCCCATTGCCGCCGACGCTTCGTTGAAATCGCGAAGGCGCAGAGCAAACCGGGACTCGCGGCGCAGGCGCTGCAGTGGATTGCCCGCCTGTACGCGATCGAGTCGCGGATCAAAGACCACACGCCCAACATCAAATACGCGGCGCGGCAAACCGAGGCGCTGCCGGTGCTCATGCAGTTCCGGCAATGGCTGGAAGGTAACGTCATCGGTTTGCCGGCTCAGGCGCCGCTCGCGAAAGCCTTCGGCTATGCGTTACGTCACTGGCAGGCCCTGATTCGCTACACCGATAGCGGTATCCTGCTGCCGGACAACAATGCGTTAGAGCGGCAAATCAGACCGATTGCTCTCGGGAGGGCGAACTGGATGTTCGCAGGCTCGCCGAGAGGCGCAAGAGCCGCAGCCACGATGTATTCACTGCTCGGTACGGCTCGCCTGAACGGCTTCGAGCCTTATGCATGGCTCAAGGGCACACTTGAGATGTTGCCGTCGTATCCTGTCAACCGCGTGCACGAACTGTTGCCGCTCGCCCGTTAAACGCCTACACATTCATGGACATTCTCGACTCGCTTCGGCAGGCGCCCAGCGCCGAGTTGTATCGCCTCTATCTCGCCATCGGCAAAATGCTGGACGACCCGCGACGCATTCTCGAGGTACGTCAACGCTTGCATCTGGGAATGGAGGTCAGCTATATCGGGGGCGATCCGCTCGCACCACCTTCGCACGGAACGGTGGTGGAGTTGCGGCAAACCCAGGCGGTGATCCAGGACAACCAGAGCCGTCAGCGTTGGTCGGTGCTATACGCGGCGGTTATTCCTGACACTGCGAGCGGCCCTACTCACGCGTCTCCGTCGCCGCCACCGCGAGCTCAGCGAGAGGAATTCTTCATTGGCGACACCGTCGGCTTCACCGACAAACATCTGAGCGAGCGGGTCGGCATCATCGTCCGGCTCAACGCAAAAACCGCGTCCATCGCTGTTAATGATTCTGAAGGCCATTGGCGGGTCTCTTACGCTCTGTTGCGCAAGATCGTCGACATCTAACCGCGCGACACCGTCAACGCGGGTTCCACTGACGGATACAAATCACCTCACTCCCATCCACAGAAACCATTCATAGCGCAACGAGGGATGGCTCGGCGGCGAACCATTCACCGCCGCCAACCCCTCTAAAGTATTCTATTTGCCCTGCGCCAGAAACCGCTGTGCCAGCCGTACCCAGTACGTCGAGCCGATCGGCAACAACTCGTCGTTAAAGTCATAGCTCGCGTTATGCAGCATGCACGGACCCGCGCCATGGCCCGAATCTCGGTGCCCGCCATCGCCATTACCCAGGAACGCGTAACAGCCCGGTTTGGCGAGCAACATGAAAGAGAAGTCCTCCGCCCCCATCGTTGGTTCGACCGCGTCGTCGACTTTATCCGCACCGACAATTTCCTTCATCACCGTCGCTGCAAAGCGGGCCTCCTCGCTGCTGTTGATCGTCGGCGGGTAGTTTCGGTGAAAACGAATATCGACCGAGCAATCGTAGGCCTCGGCCGTGCTCTCCGCGATCTTGCGCATGCGCGCTTCGATCAGATCTAGCGTCTCGGTCGTAAACGTCCGTACGGTGCCTGCGATCCACGCATTGTTCGGGACGACGTTGACCGCGTCGCCGGCGTGAATCTGCGTGATCGACAGCACGGCGGTGTCGAGCGGCTTCTTGTTCCGCGTGATGATGCTCTGCAATCCATTCGCAATCTGGACGGCAGTGAAGACGGGATCGCGGCCGTTGTGCGGCAGCGCGGCGTGCGAGCCCACGCCTTTGATTTCAATGTGAAATTCGTTGCTCGATGCCATGATTGGACCTTCGGTCACGCCGAAGTGCCCCGCCGGCATGCCCGGCCAGTTATGAATACCGAATACGGCGTCGACCGGAAATTTCGCGAATAGGCCGTCGTCGATCATGGCCTGCGCACCTGCGCCGCCTTCTTCGGCAGGCTGGAAAATGAACACGATTGTGCCGTCGAATTCGCCATGTTTGACCAGGTGCCGCGCGGCGCCGAGCAGCATCGCGGTATGTCCGTCGTGGCCGCACGCGTGCATCTTGCCGTCGTTTTTCGATCGATGGTCGAAGCTGTTCAGTTCCTGTATCGGCAACGCATCCATATCGGCCCGCAGACCAATGGAGCGTGAACCATTGCCTCGTTTCAGCACACCGACGACGCCGGTCTTGCCCAACCCTCGATGAGTTTCGATGCCCCAGGACTCGAGCGTTCGCGCCACCAGATCGGCCGTCGCCGTTTCTTCGTAACGCAGTTCCGGATGAGCATGGATTGTTCGTCGGAGGGTCTGAATTTCGCCGTGAGCGGCTTGGATTTCGGGGATAAGTTTCATGATGGAGTGGTAACGCTTCTGTGCTTTGGCTTGCGTGGAATCGCTCGGGGCCACACCGGCCCGGGCACGGTAATAACCGATTCTACGCCCAAGGCCTTTTTGGCGGCAGCGCGCAGGCCACGCAGCAATTGCCGTAATAGAATCCGGCATTGCTACACCGCTCACCGCCTTCTTGAAAGGATCGCCGATGAATGCTCCGACCGAACTCGCCCGCGCCGTATGCCCGCACGACTGCCCCGACACCTGCGCGATGCGAGTGACGGTCGCGGCTGGACGTGCGATCAAGGTCGTCGCTGATCCCGAACATCCGCCGACGCAAGGCGCGCTGTGCGCCAAGGTCAGTCGCTATGCTGAGCGCGTGCATCATCCGCAAAGATTGACGACGCCGATGAAGCGTGTCGGCCGTAAAGGCGAGGGCCGCTTTGAGCCGATCAGTTGGGATGAGGCGTTCCAGCTCGCGGCAGGCCGTCTCTCGGAGATTGCGCGTCGCGCGCCAGAAGCGATTGTCCCCTACAGCTATGCCGGCACGATGGGTTTGGTCCAGGGCGACAGCATCGCGCAACGATTCTTTCACAAGCTCGGCGCATCGCAACTGGACCGGACGATCTGCGCGTCCGCCGGCGCCGCCGGTTTGAAGTACACCTATGGCGCGAGCCTTGGCATGCTCACCGAGTTTTTCGACGAGAGCGAGGTCATCCTCATCTGGGGGGCCAACCCCATCGCATCGAGCCTGCATTTCTGGACCCGCGCTCAACAGGCCAAACGCCGCGGCGCACAGCTGATCGCGATCGATCCTTACCGCTCGCTGACCGCCGAAAAGTGCCATCAGCATATCGCCCTGAAACCCGGCACCGATGGTGCCTTGGCGCTCGGCATGATGAACGTGTTGATCGCGGAAAATCTGCTCGATCACGCTTACATTGAGGCCCACACATTAGGCTTTGATGAACTGAAGGCCCGCGCGCTGAATTACCCGCCCTCGCGTGCTGCTGGAATTTGCGACGTTGATGAACACGTTATCATCGATCTTGCGCGACTTTACGGTGGTACTAAAAAGGCCGCGATCCGCATGAATTATGGTCTGCAGCGCGTGCGTGGCGGCGGCAATGCCGTGCGCGCTATCGCCTGCCTGCCGTCGTTGACGGGCGCGTGGCGCGAAAGAGCGGGTGGCGTGCTGCTGTCTTCGGGCGGTTGGGCGCCGGTCGACTCGCATGCATTGCAGCGTCCGGACCTGATGCCGGGCTGGCCGTCCAAGGTCAGCCGCGTCATCAATATGAATACAATCGGCGATGCGTTGCTGCACAAGGGCGACGCTGCGTTCGGCCCTAAAGTCGAAGCGATCGTCGTCTACAACTCGAATCCGGTGGCCGTCGCGCCGGATTCCGAGCGAGTGGCAGCGGGTTTCGCGCGTGAGGATCTCTTCACCATCGTGCTGGAGCATTTCCAGACCGACACCGCCGACTACGCCGATCTGCTCCTGCCCGCAACGACTCAACTCGAACACTTCGATGTCCATAAGTCATACGGCCACACGCACGTGATGGTCAACTTGCCGGCAATCGCTCCGGTTGGCGGCGCACTCCCGAACACGGAGATTTTCCGCGGCTTCGCGCGTCACATGGGGTTAAGCGAGCCGGCGCTATTCGAAAGCGACGAGACGGTCGCCAAAAACGCGTTCCGCTGGCAGGACAAAACGCTCGAAGGCGTGGATTGGGAGACGTTGAAGCAAACCGGCTGGGCCCGGCTGAACCTGCCCGATGCACCTTTCGCAGAAGGAGGCTTCCGAACGCCGTCCGGCAAATGTGAGTTCTATAGTGAACGGCTCGCGCAGCAGGGGCTCGACCCGCTCCCGGACTATCTGCCGCCCTACGAATCCGCCGACGGCGCACCGGAGCTAGCCGCCCGCTACCCGCTTGCGATGATCTCGCCGCCGGCCCGCAACTTCCTGAACAGCACCTTCGTGAACGTCGAAAGTCTGCGTTCGACGGAGGGCGAGCCGCACCTCGACATGCATCCGGCCGACGCCCAATCGCGGGAGATCGTCGATGGCGCTCGGGTGCGGATCTTTAACGATCGCGGTTCCATGCAGGCGTGCGTGCGCGTCACGGATAAAGCCCGTAAAGGGCTCGTGGTCGGCCTGTCGATCTGGTGGAAAAAGCTCGCGCCCGACGGTCGCAATGCCAATCAACTCACCAGCCAGGCGCTCACCGATCTGGGCGGCTCGGCGACGTTCTACGACTGCCTGGTCGAAGTCGAACGCCTCTGAAACCCGCTCAGTCACCCCGCAGCGCGCGTCCCGCACGGGTTCGAGGCTGCAGTCTAACCAGGCCGCTTTTCGCGAATAGCACCGAGGTGCCCATGCTACGATGCGTTTTTAGCACGACCATTCGAAAATAAAGGAGGAGACGCTGCATGGACAAAATCTGGCTGAAATCTTATCCGCCCGGCGTTCCCGCAGAGATCGACCCGAGCCGCTATTCGTCGGTGGGAGAACTGCTCGAAGAAGCCTTCCGCGAGCATCGCGCCAAACCGGCGTTCGTCTGCATGGGTAAGGAGATCAGCTACGGCGAGCTCGACGCGCTTTCGCGCAAACTCGCCGCATGGTTTCAGTCGAAGGGCCTGGCCCGCGGCGCGCGCATCGCGATCATGATGCCCAACGTGCTGCAATATCCGGTGGCCATTGCAGCTATCTTGCGCGCGGGCTATGTGGTCGTGAACGTAAACCCGCTCTATACGCCTCGCGAGCTCGAGCATCAGCTCAAGGACAGCGGCGCGGAAGCGATCATTCTGCTTGAGAATTTTGCGGTCACACTGCAGGCGATCGTGCGCAACACGTCGATCAAGCACATCGTGGTGGCCGCGATGGGCGACCTGATGGGGATCAAGGGCACGCTGGTGAACTTCGTCGTGCGCAAGATGAAGAAGATGGTGCCGGCCTGGAGTCTGCCGGGCCACGTCAAGTTCAACACCGCCATCGCGGAAGGCGCGCGCCAGAATTTCAAAGCGGTCCAGCAGGGCCCTGACGACGTCGCGTTTCTCCAGTACACGGGCGGCACGACAGGCGTGGCCAAGGGCGCGACCCTGCTGCATCGGAACCTGATTGCCAATGTGCTGCAGTCGGAGATCTGGCTCGATCCGGTTCGCGCGAATCGCACGGATATCGGTCAGTTCGTCACCGTCGTAGCGTTGCCGCTGTACCACGTGTTCGCGCTGACCGTGTGCGGTCTGTTGACGATCCGCACCGGCGGCCTCGGCGTACTCATTCCGAATCCGCGCGACATTCCAGGCATGATCAAGGCGCTCGAAGGCTATCCGATCACGACGATTCCCGCCGTCAACACGCTCTACAACGCGTTGTTGAATAGCCCGGATTTCCATAAGCTCGATTTTTCGAAGCTGATCGCCGCGAATGGCGGCGGTATGGCGGTGCAAGAAGCCGTCGCCAAGCGCTGGTACGAAGAGACTCATACGCCGATTATCGAAGGCTACGGTTTGTCGGAGACGTCGCCGTGCGTGACCTGCAATCCGGTCACGGTCACCGAATACAGCGGAACGATCGGTCTGCCGCTGCCGTCGACCGAAATCTCGATTCGTGATGACGAGGGCAACGAAGTGCCGCTCGGCCAGCCTGGCGAAATCTGCATCCGCGGCCCGCAGGTCATGGCGGGTTACTGGAACCGGCCCGACGAAACCGCGAAGGTGATGACGCCGGACGGCTTCTTCAAATCGGGCGATGTCGGCCTGATGAACGACGGCGGCTTCGTGAAGATCGTCGACCGTAAGAAGGACATGATTCTGGTGTCCGGTTTCAACGTCTATCCGAATGAAATCGAAGACGTGGTCGCCAAACTGCCGGGCGTGTTCGAAGTCGCCGCGGTGGGCGTGCCGGATCAGCATTCGGGCGAAGCAGTGAAACTGTTTGTCGTGAAAAAGGATCAGGCGCTCACTGATGCCGACATCTTCGCGTACTGCAAGCAGCAGTTGACAGGCTACAAGCGGCCTAAGATCGTCGAGTTTCGCACTGAACTACCGAAGAGCAATGTCGGCAAGATTCTGCGCCGTGAGTTGCGCGACGGACGGGCGTAGGCGGAATCGCACACTGATCGGGCACGAAGCCGGCAAGAAGCTGACAAGATGGTGACAAGAAGCGGCGAGTAAGCGAAAAAGGCCCGGCAGACGCAAGTCTGCCGGGCCTTTTCTTTCTCATAGCAATCGCATCGCGAAACCAGTTGGCAGCGCGCGCCATAAAAAAAGGCGCCCGAAGGCGCCTTTGAGGCAGACTGCTTTTTTACGACTTATTAGAACTTGTGGCGGATACCGACGCGAGCCGCGAGTTGGTTCTGGTTCGACGAGCCCGACAGGCCGTTGATGCCTGCCGTTGCGTTGACCGTAGCACCCGCTGCGTTGATCGTATCGCCCAGAGCGTGTTGGTACACGCCAATCACGTACACGTCCGTGCGCTTGGACAGGAAGTAATCCACGCCGAGCGAGCCTTGGTGGTATTGAGCACGCGAGTTGCCGTTGATTTCCGCGCCGCGCGTGTAGTCATACGCTGCGCCGACCAGCAATGCCGGGGTCAACTGATACTTGAAGTTCAGTTCTGCATTGTTGAACGTAGCCGACTGGCCCTTGAACGGCGATGCGAACGAAGCGCCCAGGTTGCCGAAGCGGATGTTCGAGTACGTCGCACCGATAGTTGCTGCGCCGAACGTGTAAGCGCCGCCTGCACCGATCACTTGATACGTGTTAGCCGACGAGAAGCCAGCGTACACCGGCGACGTCACAGCTGCGGCCGGTGTTGCAGCCGTACCGCCGTTGTTGAACAGGCCGCCCGAAGCTGCCGGGCTGCGTGCGTTCAAATAGCCAACGCCCAAGACCAACGGACCGTTGTTGTAGCCAGCGCCCAACGACCAGATCTGGTTCGACGTGACGTTGCCGGCAACGCCGCCGAAGCTGTACGTGCCGCCGAACTTCAGGCCGCCGTAATCAGCGCTCGTGTACTTGACCGTGTTGTTGGTGCGGTACGCGTTGTTGAAGTTGTCGATGTCGCCCGGGTGAGCAGCGATGTAGCCGCCCCATTGGTCGCCGGCTTCCAGCGGACCGACGTAGTCGACGACGGAGTCGTACTGACGACCCAGCGTGACCGTACCGAACTGGCTCGACAGGCCAACGTAAGCTTGACGACCGAACATCAGGCCGCCTTGACCCAGCTTGCCGTTGTTCACGTCAAAGCCGTTTTCCAACACGAAGATTGCCTTCAGACCGCCGCCCAGATCTTCCGTGCCGCGCAGGCCGAAACGCGAGCCTTGCATGACGCCGCTGGACAGGTTGTACAGGTGCTTGCCACCCGAGTTGGTGTTGATGTTGAAGCCTTCGTCAATGATACCGTACAGGGTCACGCTGCTCTGAGCATGTGCGACGCCTGCGAATGCGCCCAGTGCTGCGAGAGCGAGAAGCGACTTTTTCATCGAATGATCTCCAAGGATTACGAATCTTTTGTACAAGGCAGAATATTTATCTAGCGTTGAGGCCTTGCATGTCCAACTTCGCGAGAAGTTGCACGTAATGTAACAAAAGGCATACATGGCACAAAGAAAAAGGAGCGGGGCGCGAAGGCTCCTGTTTCGTTTACGCAACATGGTCTAAAATCAGAAATTGGCCGCCCGATTCATGCGGTTTGAAGGTTTTTGCGAAGGCGGTTTTGCACCGCAAAGCCTTGTCGAGCCGACCTGGCGGATCGGTAAGGCGGTTGTCGAATGAGGGAGTGCTGAATGTTTCTGGACGAGTTGATTAGCGAGTTTGATCGGGGTTTACGCTCAATGACCGGCGTGTCGCGGATGAGTCGTCCGTTGCCGGTGCCGCAAGAATCCGCGGTGACCGAACCGGCGGTCGAACTTTCACCGGCCGAGCGTGCGCATGCGGCCGGCTTGATGCGCGTGAATCACGTCGGCGAGGTCTGCGCCCAGGCGCTCTATCAGGCCCAGAAACTCGCGACCAAATCGCCGTCCTTGCGGGCCGTGTTCAATCGCGCGGCGATCGAGGAAGAAGATCATCTCGCGTGGACTTCCAAACGTCTCGAAGCGCTCGACTCGCGCCCCAGCCTGCTGAACCCGCTCTGGTATGCAGGCGCGCTGGCAATCGGACTCGCGGCAGGGCGCATGGGCGACCGCGTTAGCCTCGGCTTCATGGCCGAAACCGAGCGTCAGGTGGAACTGCATCTCGACGGCCATCTGAACGAACTGCCGGCAGCCGATCACGAGTCGCGCGCAATCGTCGAGCAGATGCGCGCGGACGAAGCGGAACACGGCAAGGCGGCGATGGAAGCCGGCGGCCTCGAGCTGCCGTTGCCCGCGCGCGCGCTGATGCGCGCCGTGTCGAAAGTCATGACGCGCACCGCCTATTACATATAAGTCAAAGCCAACTGTTCACGTACATCTCGAAAGTGGGACGGCGCCTCGCGCCGTTCGCCTGAAGCACCCAGAAACGCCATCCCACGTTTGCCGATCCCGCTTAACGATCTCTTTCATTCCGCGCCTTTCCCCAGCACTTTTCACGTATCACCTTCACAAGCTGCACTAGCTCGTTCATTTATAACGGTTTTCCGTTTTATGCGCGACGTGAAGGAGTCGCGCTAAGTCCTTGTTCTAACAAACAAAATTCGCTGGAAAAGCACGTATCTCCCTTGACCCCCGTTTAGCGTTCCTCTAAAGTGGGAGACAGTGTGAGAAAGTGTATTTTTGTGTGATCTCACAAGCGGTTTCGGGTAGATTTTCATGGGTCGGGCAGCTGGCGCGCCAATGCGCCAAATGGGGAGAGCGAAGTGTTCCAAGGGGCGTCGGCGCTGACGCTCGATGCGAAAGGGCGGATGTCTATTCCCTCTCGATATCGGGATGCGCTGCAGACACAGGCAGAGGGCCGGGTGACGATCACCAAGCACCCGGACGGCTGCCTGTTGCTCTTTCCGCGCCCGGAGTGGGAAATTTTCCGCGACAAGGTCGACAAGCTGCCTATGAACGCGACCTGGTGGAAGCGCATTTTTCTCGGCAATGCAATGGACGTTGAAATGGACGGCGCAGGGCGCGTGCTCGTATCGCCGGAATTGCGCACGGCTGGTGGATTGGAAAAAGAAGTGACCTTGCTTGGCATGGGTCGTCACTTCGAGTTGTGGGATGCACAAACATACGCCGCGAAGGAACAGGCGGCAATGGCCGAGGGCATGCCCGACGCGTTAAAAGATTTCACGTTCTGATCGCGGTTTACATATATGGCACCTGCGATGGGAAACGAATTGCAGCATCGCACGGTGCTGCTGGAAGAAGCGGTCCAGGCGCTGGTTACGCGCGCAGACGGCGTGTATGTGGACGGCACGTTCGGGCGCGGAGGGCATAGCCGCCTGGTGCTGGAAAAGCTGGCTGAGTCGGGGCGTCTGATCGCTTTCGACAAAGACCCGCTCGCCATCGCCACGGCGCAGCAGATTGCGGATCCGCGCTTCGGCATCGTGCACGAGAGTTTTGCTTCACTGCGCACCGCGATTGCGGAGCGCGGCGTAGGACGGGTGTCGGGCGTTTTATTGGATCTGGGCGTGTCGTCGCCGCAAGTCGACGATCCGGAGCGGGGCTTCAGCTTCCGCGCCGACGGCCCGCTCGACATGCGGATGGACCCGACGCGCGGCGAATCGGCGGCTGATTGGCTTGCGCGGGCCACGGTGCAGGAATTGACGGAGGTGATACGAGATTATGGGGAAGAACGGTTTGCTTTTCAGATTGCAAAGGCGCTTGTTGCTCGCCGGGCAGAGTCCGACCGTCTTGGGCCTCTCGTCAGCACGGGCGAGCTTGCCCAAATCGTGGCTAACGTCGTCAAAACCCGTGAGAAGGGCAAGGATCCGGCAACCCGCACCTTTCAAGCTATACGGATTCACATCAATCAAGAGCTTGCGGAGCTGCAAGTCGTTTTAGAAGCAGCGTTGTCGCTGTTGGAGCAAGGGGGGCGGCTGGTGGTCATCAGCTTTCATTCGCTCGAGGACCGGATCGTCAAGCGATTCATGCAGGCGCACGCGAGTACGCCGACGGTGGATCGCCGTCTGCCGATTCGCGCAGTCGATCTGCCGAGCCCTCCGCTCAAAATCATCGGCCGCGTATTCGCAAGCGACGCTGAAGTCGCCGCGAATCCGCGCGCCCGTTCTGCCGTGATGCGTGTGGCGGAGCGGATCGCACCATGAATCGTCTCAACATCTTCCTGCTGATCATCGTGATGGGCTGCGCTCTGTCCGTCGTCAATGCTACCAATCAGCAGCGCCAGATCTTTATCCAGTTGCAGCGCGCTCAATCGCAGGAGCGTCAACTGCAGCAGGATTATTCGCAACTTCAATATCAGCAGAGCGCGCTGTCGAAAACGTCGCGCATCGAGACTATCGCCACTGATTCCCTGAAGATGCAATCGGTCGCCACCGGCCGCACCCAGTACCTGACGCTCGATCCGGGCGCGGCGAAAGCCGAAGACGCACCGATTCCGACTTCCGGCCCGGCATCGGCGCCGGCACCGACCCGTCGCGGAGGCGTGCGATGAAAAAATCGTCGACTCGCAAGAGCGTGGCTTTCTCGGCCAATCCGATCCTGTCGGTGCGCCTGCCGATGTGGCGCTCGAAACTCGTCGTGTTCCTGCTGTTCATGGCGTTCGTCGCGCTGACCGCGCGCGCCTTCTGGATCCAGGGTCCGGGCAACGCGTTCTATCAGAAGCAGGGTGAAATCCGCTATCAGCGCCGGCTCGAACTGCCGGCCACGCGCGGCAAGATTCTCGACCGCAATGGTCTCGTGCTGGCCACGAGTCTGCCGGTGCGCGCGATCTGGGCGATTCCCGAATCGGTGCCGGACGACCTTGGCGCGGACAAGCTCACGTCGCTCGGCAAACTGCTCGGCATGACTAATAAGGAACTGCGCGCCAAGCTCTCGGAAGACAAGACCTTTGTTTACGTCAAGCGCCAGGTGCCGGTGGATGTCACCGCTAAAGTCGCCGCGCTGGAGATCCCCGGCATTTACGCGCGCGACGAGTACAAGCGCTTCTATCCGGAAGGCGAGATCACGGCCCACCTGATCGGCTTCACTAACGTGGAAGACGAAGGCCAGGAAGGCGTCGAGCTCGGCGACCAGAAGCTGCTCGCCGGCATGTCGGGCAGCCGCCGCGTGATCAAGGACCGCATGGGCCACATCATCGAAGACGTGGACGAGCAGGTCGTGCCGCACAACGGCCAGGACGTGGATCTCTCGATCGACAGCAAGATTCAGTACATCGCCTACACGAACCTGAAGGCGGCCGTCGAGAAATTCAAGGCCAAGGCCGGCGCGGCCATGGTGATCGACGTGCGCACCGGCGAAGTGCTGGCGCTCGTCAATTACCCTACTTACAACCCGAACGACCGTTCACACCTGACCGGCGATCAGCTGCGCAACCGCATCCTGACCGACACGTTCGAGCCCGGCTCGATCATGAAGCCGTTCACGGTTTCGCTCGCGCTCGATCTGCACCGCGTCACGCCGACTACACTGGTTGATACAGGCGGCGGCCGTTTCGTGCTCGACGGCGCGCCGATTACCGACGACAGCGCGTTCGGCGTGCTGACGGTGGGCGGCGTGATCCAGAAGTCGAGCAACATCGGCGCGACGAAGATCGCCATGCAGCTCAAGCCCGAAGAGATGTGGAACATGTACACCAGCATCGGTCTCGGTCAGGCGCCGAAGGTCGGTTTCCCGGGCGCGGCGGCCGGCCGTCTGCGTCCGTGGAAGAGCTGGCGCCGCATCGAGCAGGCCACCATGTCGTACGGTTACGGTCTGTCGGTGTCGCTGTTCCAGTTGGGCCGTGCTTATACGGCAATCGCGCACGACGGCGAGATCATGCCGGTGTCGATTTTCCGCACGCCTGGCGATCAGCCGGCCACCGGCCCGCAGATTTTCGCGCCTACTACCGCACGTCAAGTGCGCGCCATGCTCGAAACCGTCACGGCGCCGGGCGGCACCTCGCCGGATGCGGCGGTGCCGGGCTATCGCGTCGGCGGCAAGAGCGGCACGGCGTACAAGCACGGCGCGCACGGCTACGATCACTCCAAATATCGCGCGTCGTTCGTCGGCATGGCGCCTATGCCGAACCCGCGCATCGTCGTCGCCGTCTCGGTCGACGAACCGACAGCGGGCAGTCACTTCGGTGGTCAGGTGTCGGGTCCGGTGTTCTCGAGCATTGTCGGCGACACGCTGCGCTCCTTGAATGTGCCGCCGGACATGCCGGTCAAGCAAATGGTGGTGTCGGACGATTCGGCACCGGCCGCACCGACCGCGCCCGCCACGCCGGCCACGGCCAAGAAGCCCTCCACCAGCGCCGGCGCGAAGAAGTTGACGATTTCCGCGAACGCGAAAAGCCATCCGGGAGTCGTGCGATGAGCATGTTGCGGAAGAAGCATCCCGCACAGCGGCAGATCGCCGACGCCCTCGCCTGGCTGCATGCTCACGTGCAGCCAGGCGCGCATCTGCACGCCGACACGCGCTCGCTCGCACCCGGCGACGCGTTTTTCGCCTATGCCGTGGATGGCGCGGACAACCGCCCGTTCATCGACGGCGCGATCGAACGTGGCGCTGCCGCCGCGCTGGTTCAGCCCGAAGGCTTCAGCGGCGCGATCGATCCGTCGAACACGCTGGCCGTGCCGGCGTTGAACGAACTGGCGGGTTCGATCGCGAGCGGCTGGTACAGCGATCCGAGCGACAGCATGCTGACGCTCGGCGTTACCGGCACGAACGGCAAGACCTCGTGCAGCCAGTGGATCTCGGCGGCGCTGACGGCGCTCGGCACGCGTTGCGCGATCATCGGCACGCTCGGCACCGGCTTGCCGGGCCACCTGGTGCACACCGGCTTTACTACGCCCGACGCGCCGCAATTGCAGCGCAGTCTCGCGCAGTTGCGCGACGCGGGCGCGCAGGCAGTGGCCATGGAGGTGTCGTCGCACGCGTTGCATCAGGGGCGCGTGAACGGCACGGCGTTCGACGTCGCCGTGTTCACGAATCTCACGCAGGACCATCTCGACTATCACCATACGTTCGAAGCCTACGAAGCGGCCAAGGCGCGTCTCTTCGCCTGGCCGGAACTGCGCGCGGCCGTGATCAATCGCGACGATGCAGCCGGCCGCCGTTTGCTCGCGAGCACGCAAGGTCGTGCACGCACCATCGCCTATGGGCTTGACGAAACGCTGCAAAACGCCCCGCAAGCCGACGCGCTTCTGCTCGCTTCGAATGTGCGCGCTACGGCCACAGGCACCGCGTTCCATCTGAGTACTTCCGATTGGGGCGATGCCGAAGTCGAAGTGCAGACGCTCGGCGCGTTCAACGTCAGCAATCTGCTCGGTGTGCTGGGCGCACTGCTCGCCGCCGACGTCCCATTCGACGCCGCCGTGGCCGAACTTGCAAAGCTCGAATCGGTGAACGGCCGCATGCAGCGGCTCGGTGGCCGCTTGCAGAACGACGAACCGCTCGTCGTGATCGACTACGCGCACACGCCGGACGCGCTGGAAAAAACACTCGAAGCATTGCGCCCGATGGCGACCGCGCGCGGCGGCGAACTGATCTGTATGTTCGGCTGCGGCGGTGACCGCGACGCCACCAAGCGTCCGCTGATGGGCGCGATCGCCGAGAAAATCGCCGACGGCGTCGTGGTCACCAGCGACAACCCGCGCAGCGAAGATCCGCAAGCCATCATCGAGCAGATCGCGGCGGGCATGAAAGACGCGTCGAAAGCGCGGCGTATCGAGGACCGCGCGAGCGCGATTCTGCAAGCGATCCGCAGCGCCGCGCGCGAGGACGTCATCGTGCTGGCCGGCAAGGGGCACGAAGCAACACAGGAAATCATGGGCAAGAAACGCGCTTTCTCGGATCAGGACCACGCTCGCCTCGCGCTAGCCGCGCGCGCGACGCACGCACGCGGAGGTGGCGAATGAACATGTTCTCTCTGCGTGAAGCTGCTGCGCTGATCTCGGGCGCAACCGTGCTGGGTGACGAGGGCGTTACCTTCGAACGCGTCTCGACCGACAGCCGCAGCGCGGGCCCCGGCGATCTGTTCGTCGCGATCAAGGGCGATCGCTTCGACGCCCACGACTTTCTGCCGGACGTCGCCGCGCGCAACGTGAGCGCAGTTCTCGTCACGCGCACGCCGCAAGACTGGACTGTGCCGGCGCTCAAAGTCACGGACACGCGCATCGCACTCGGCGCGCTCGCACGCGGCTGGCGCCGCCAGTTCAGCATGCCGCTCGTCGCGGTGACGGGCAGCAACGGCAAGACCACGGTCAAGGAAATGATCGCGTCGATTTTCGCCGCCGCCGTCGGCGCCGACGCGCGTCTCGCGACCGCGGGCAACTTCAACAACGACATCGGCTTGCCGCTCACGCTGTTCCGTCTGCACGCAGCGCACCAACTGGCAGTGGTCGAACTGGGCATGAATCATCCGGGCGAGACCTCGG
The DNA here is from genome assembly GCF_003386115.1 of Paraburkholderia sp. BL27I4N3. Lineage (NCBI taxonomy): Bacteria > Pseudomonadati > Pseudomonadota > Betaproteobacteria > Burkholderiales > Burkholderiaceae > Paraburkholderia > Paraburkholderia sp. BL27I4N3. Next base: position 24,330 of record NZ_QREJ01000001.1, read on the forward strand.
AGCTCGCGAAGATCGCTGAGCCGACGGTCGCCGTGGTGAACAACGCGCAGCGCGAGCATCAGGAATTCATGGCGACGGTCGAAGCGGTCGCGCTCGAACATGCAAGCGTGATTCACGCGCTGTCGCCGGAGGGCGTGGCGGTGTTCCCTGCCGACGACGCCTACGCGAGCATCTGGCGCGTGGCCGCAACCGGCAATCGCATCATGGACTTCGCGCTGAACTCCGCCGAGCGCACCACCGAAGCCGCAGTAAAAGGCACGTTCGCCGGCAACGTCCTGAGCATCGACACGCCGGAAGGCCAAATCGAAGTCACGCTGAAAGTGCTGGGCGACCACAACGCGCATAACGCCTTGGCCGCAACGTCGGCAGCGTTGGCCGCGGGCGTGTCGCTCGACGCGATCAAGCGCGGCCTCGAATCGTTCGGCGCCGTGAAGGGCCGCTTGCAGGTGAAGCAGGCCGTACTCGGCTCGCTCGCCGGCGCCACCGTCATCGACGACACTTACAACGCCAATCCCGATTCCATGCGCGCCGCGATCGACGTGCTCGCCTCGCGCGCCGCGCCGCGCGTCCTGGTGATGGGCGACATGGGCGAAGTCGGTGACAACGGTCCGGCGTTTCACCGCGAAATCGGCGCTTACGCCAAGGAACGCGGTATCGACGCGCTGTACGCAATGGGCGACGCCTCGCGCGACGCCTGCACCGCGTATGGCGCGAACGCGCATCACGTCGCCGACATCGGCACGCTGGTCGCGCAATTGCAGCAGGCCGGTTTCGGTCCTGGCGCAACGCTTCTCGTGAAAGGCTCGCGCTTCATGCAGATGGAGCGCGTGGTGGACGCCGTAACGAGTCCACAACCCAACGCAGCGGGCAGTACGCCCGCCGCACATTGAAATAGAAGGACCGAAGCATGCTACTGGCGCTGGCGCAATGGCTGCAGAATGACGCAAGCTTCTTGCGCGTGTTCAGTTATCTGACTTTCCGTGCGGTGATGGCGACCATCACCGCGCTGCTGATCGGGCTCGTCTGCGGCCCGGCGGTGATTCGCAAGCTGACCGCCATGAAGGTCGGTCAGGCTGTTCGTAAAGATGGCCCGCAAACTCACCTCGTCAAATCCGGCACGCCGACCATGGGCGGCGTGCTGATTCTGCTCGGCATCGCCGTGGCGACGTTGTTGTGGGCCGATCTGACCAATCGCTTCATCTGGATCGTGATGCTCGTCACGTTCGGTTTCGGCGTGATCGGCTGGGTCGACGATTACCGCAAGGTGGTCTACAAGGATCCGCGCGGCATGTCGTCGCGCGAAAAGTATTTCTGGCAGTCGGTAATTGGTCTGTTCGCGGCGGTCTATCTGGCTTTCAGCGTGTCGGAAGCGAGCAATGTGCGCGTGTTCGACCTGTTCATGGCGTGGGTGCGCAGCGGCCTCTCGATGGGCTTGCCGGCGCGCGCCGACCTGATGCTGCCGTTCGTCAAATCGATCAGCTATCCGCTCGGCGTGTGGGGCTTCATCGTGCTGACGTATCTGGTGATCGTCGGCGCGAGCAACGCGGTCAACCTCACTGACGGCCTCGACGGTCTCGTGATCATGCCGGTCGTGCTGGTCGGCGCATCGCTCGGTGTGTTCGCTTACGTGATGGGCAGCTCGGTTTACTCGAAATACCTGCTGTTTCCGCATATCGCCGGCGCGGGCGAACTGCTGATCTTCTGTTCGGCAATGGGCGGGGCAGGGCTCGCGTTTCTCTGGTTCAACACGCACCCGGCACAAATGTTCATGGGCGACGTCGGCGCGCTCGCGCTAGGTGGTGCGCTCGGCACGGTGGCGGTGATCGTGCGCCAGGAAATCGTGCTCTTCATCATGGGCGGCATTTTTGTCGCGGAAACGCTCTCCGTGATGTTGCAAGTGACGTGGTTCAAATTCACCAAGCGCCGCTTCGGCGAAGGGCGGCGTCTCTTCAAGATGGCGCCGCTGCATCACCATTTTGAATTGTCGGGTTGGAAGGAAACGCAAGTGGTCGTGCGCTTCTGGATCATCACGTTGATGTTGTGTCTCTTTGGTTTGTCCACGCTCAAACTGCGTTAAGCAGCAGGTCCTTAAGGAAGCAGGCGATGTTCGGCGAGAAGTTTCGGGATCGGCAAAAGCCGATGGTGCTCGTGCTGGGACTGGGTGAATCCGGTCTTGCAATGGCGCGCTGGTGCGCGCGGCACGGCTGTCGGCTGCGAGTGGCCGACACGCGTGAAGTACCGCCGAACCTGCCCGCGCTGGAAGCGCATGGCGTCGACGCCGCATTCGTCGGCGGCCCGTTTTCGCCGGTGCTGCTCGAAGGTGTCGAACTCGTCGCCATCAGCCCCGGCCTGTCGCCGTTTGCCGCCGATCTGTTGCCGCTGATCGAAGCTGCGCGCGAGCAGGGTATCCCCGTGTGGGGCGAACTCGAACTGTTCTCGCAAGCGCTGAAGTCGCTTGGCGAAAGCGGCTATGCGCCGAAGGTGATCGCGATTACGGGCACCAACGGCAAGACCACGACGACGAGCTTGACCGGCCTGCTGTGCGAGCGCGCCGGCAAAAAGGTCGCGGTGGCGGGCAACATCAGCCCGTCGCTGCTCGACAAACTCGCTGAAGCGATCGACAACACCGCGTTGCCCGACGTGTGGGTGCTGGAACTGTCGAGCTTCCAGTTGGAAACGGCGCACACGTTCTCGCCGGATGCGGCGGTCGTGTTGAACATCACGCAGGATCATCTGGACTGGCATGGCGGTTTGGACGCATACGCCGCCGCGAAGGGCCGCATCTTCGGTGCGCAGACTGTGCGCGTGCTGAATCGCGACGACTCGCGTGTCATGAAGCTCGCGCCCGCGGAAGATAGCGAAGCCGAGATGGTCACGTTCGGCGTCACCGAGCCGAAGAACGACGGCGACTACGGTCTGCTGCGCGACAACGGCATGATCTGGCTCGTAGAGGCGCACGATCGCGACGCGAGCGACGAACCGGTGCCGAAGCGCCGTCGCAAGAACGAAGTGGTCACGCCGCCGAACATCGCGCTCAAACGCCTGATGCCCGCGGACGCCTTGCGCATTCGTGGCCTGCACAACGCCGCCAACGCGCTCGCCGCCTATGCACTCGCACGCGCGGTCGGCCTGCCGGGCGCGCCGCTGTTGCACGGTCTGCGCGAATATCGCGGCGAGCCGCATCGCGTGGAATTAATCGCGTCGATCGACGGTGTCGACTATGTGGACGACAGCAAGGGCACCAACGTCGGCGCGACGGTTGCCGCGCTCGACGGGCTCGCCCAGCGCATCGTGTTGATCGCCGGCGGCGACGGCAAGGGTCAGGATTTCGAACCGCTTGCCGCGCCGGTCACGCGCTGGTGCCGCGCCGTGATGCTGATCGGCCGCGACGCGCCGCAGATTCGCGCGGCGCTGGAAGAAACCGGTATCGCCATGACGGATCACGCGACGCTCGAAGAAGCGACGCGCGCCGCGACCGCGCTCGCTGAGCCGGGCGATGCCGTACTGCTCTCGCCGGCTTGCGCGAGCTTCGACATGTTCAAGGGTTACGCGCACCGCGCGGCGGTATTCCGCAGCACGGTAGAAGACATCGCGGCCGAACGGGGGACGATGATATGAGCTGGTCGGAACGTTTCGGTTCGCGCCAGGCCGCTGGCGGCGATGCGGGTGGTTCGGGCGGCGCGGCTCGCGTCGGCGGCCGCACGGGCGGCAGTGGTCTCGCGAGCGCCGTCAACGGCGTGCGTCCGCTGCGCTCGCGCATGCTCGACTACGATCACTCGCTGCTGTGGGTGGTCGTCGCGCTGCTCGGTCTCGGCGTGGTGATGGTGTATTCGGCGTCGATCGCCATGCCCGATTCGCCGAAGTACGCGTCGTACCGCGATTACGCGTTCCTCGTGCGCCAGATCATCTTCGTGGTGATGGGCTCGGTGATCGGCATCGTGTCGTTCCGCATTCCGATCGCGACATGGGACAAGTACGCGCCAAAGCTGTTTCTGATCTCGCTGTTCGCGCTGGTGATCGTGCTGATCCCGCACGTCGGCAAGGGCGTGAACGGCGCGCGCCGCTGGATTCCGCTCGGCATCACGAACATGCAGCCGTCGGAAATCATGAAGCTCGCGGTGACGATTTACGCCGCGAACTACACGGTGCGCAAACAGGAATACATGCACAGCTTCGCCAAAGGCTTTTTGCCGATGGCGGTCGCCGTGGGTCTCGTCGGCGCGTTGCTGCTGCTCGAACCGGACATGGGCGCGTTCATGGTGATCGCGGCGATCGCAATGGGCGTGCTGTTTCTCGGCGGCGTGAACGGCAAGCTGTTCGGCGGCCTGGTGGCAACCGCGGTTGGCACGTTCAGTTTGCTGGTGTGGGCGTCGCCGTGGCGTCGTGAACGGATTTTCGCGTACCTCGATCCGTGGGACGACCGTTACGCGCAGGGCAAGGCTTATCAATTGACGCACTCGCTGATCGCGTTCGGTCGCGGCGAGTGGTTCGGCGTGGGTCTCGGCGGCAGCGTCGAGAAACTCAACTATCTGCCGGAAGCGCATACCGACTTCATCCTCGCGGTGATCGGCGAGGAACTGGGTTTTGTCGGCGTGCTGGTCGTGATCCTGATGTTCTACTGGATCGTGCGCCGCTCGTTCGAGATCGGCCGTCAGGCGCTCGCACTCGACCGCACGTTCGCGGGCCTGGTCGCGAAAGGTATCGGCATCTGGTTTGGCGCGCAGACCTTCATCAACATGGGCGTGAACCTCGGCTTGCTGCCGACGAAGGGTCTCACGTTGCCGCTAGTCAGTTATGGCGGTTCGGGCATTGTGCTGAACTGCGTTGCTGTTGCCGTGTTGATGCGTGTGGACTACGAGAACCGGGTGCTCATGCGCGGAGGGAAGGTATGACCGCTCTGCCGCAACGCACGCTGATGGTGATGGCCGGCGGCACCGGGGGACACGTGTTCCCGGGGCTCGCGGTCGCGCATCTGATGCAGGCGTGGGGCTGGAAGGTCGTATGGCTCGGCAATCCCGCGGGCATGGAAGCGACGCTGGTGCCGAAGCACGGCATCCCGATGGAATACGTGCGCTTCGGCGGCGTGCGCGGCAAGGGTCTGAAACCCAAGCTGATGCTGCCGCTGAATCTGCTGCGTGCCTGCACGCAAAGTCTCTCCGTGCTGCGTCGCGTGAAGCCGGATGTCGTGCTCGGCATGGGCGGTTACATCACGTTTCCGGCCGGTTTGATGACCGCGTTGAGCGGCCGTCCGCTGGTGCTGCATGAACAGAATTCGATTGCCGGTCTCGCGAACAAGGTGCTCGCGAAAGTCGCTAAACGTGTGCTGGTTGCGTTTCCGAATGCACTGCCGCACGGCGAATGGACGGGAAATCCGATTCGTGAGGAACTTGCGCGCGCGATTGCACCCAAAGCACGCTACGCGCAACGCAGCGGTCCGTTGAATGTGCTCGTCGTGGGCGGCAGTCTGGGCGCCGCGGCGTTGAATGAAGTCGTGCCGCGCGCGGTGGCCTTGCTCGCGCCGAACGAACGGCCGCGCATCGTGCATCAGGCGGGCGCGAAGCATATCGAAGCGCTGCGCGAGAACTACGCGGCAGCAGGTCTGCAAGCAGGCGCCGACGTCGAACTCGTGCCGTTCATCGACGACATGACGAGCGCCTACGCGAAAGCGGACCTGGTGATTTGCCGGTCCGGCGCAATGACGGTATCCGAGATTTCAGCAGTAGGCGTGGCGGCGTTCTTCGTGCCGTTCCCGTATGCAGTAGACGATCACCAAACCACTAATGCAGCGTTCCTCGCCGACAACGGCGCGGCGCTGGTCGTGCAGCAACGCGATCTGTCGGCGGAAACCCTCGCTGACTGGTTGCGCAGCCAGACGCGAGCAACCCTCGCGGAGATGGCGGAGCGTTCGCGCTCGCTCGCGAAACCCGACGCCACGGAACAGGTCGCGCAGATTTGCGCGACCGTGGCGGGTTCGATTTCGGGCGCGAGCCCAGAAGGAAAGCAATGAAACACATCGTCAAACACATTCACTTTGTCGGCATCGGTGGTGTCGGCATGAGCGGCATCGCGGAGGTGCTGGTCAACCTCGGCTATCAGGTGAGCGGCTCGGATCTCACGAGCAACGCGATCACCGATCGCCTCGCCGCACTCGGCGCGCGGATCGCGATCGGCCACGCGGCGGAGAACATCGAAGGCGCGAACGCGGTGGTCGTTTCCACCGCGGTGCGCAGCGACAACCCGGAAGTGCTGGCCGCGCGTCATCGCCGCATTCCGATCGTGCCGCGCGCGGTGATGCTCGCGGAACTGATGCGCCTGAAGCAGGGCATCGCGATTGCCGGTACGCACGGCAAGACCACGACCACCTCGCTGGTGGCGAGCGTGCTGGCGGCGGGCGGTCTCGATCCGACTTTCGTGATCGGCGGCCGGCTGATTAGCGCGGGCGCGAATGCGCGCCTCGGCACGGGTGACTTCATCGTCGCGGAAGCCGACGAGTCGGATGCATCGTTCCTGAATCTGTTTCCGGTGATCGAAGTCATCACGAACATCGACGCGGATCACATGGACACCTACGGCCACGACTTCGCGCGGCTCAAGCAAGCGTTCATTGAATTCACGCACCGGCTGCCGTTTTACGGTATCGCGGTGTTGTGTGTGGACGATCCGAATGTGAAGGAGATCCTGCCGTTCGTGTCGAAGCCGATCATTCGCTACGGCTTCGCGCCGGACGCGCAGGTGCGTGCGGTCAACGTAAAAGCGCATGACGGCAAGATGCATTTCACGGCCATGCGCGAAGACGCGGCACCGATCGACATCGTCTTGAACCTGCCGGGCGAGCACAACGTACAGAATGCTTTGGCCGCGATTGCAATTGCGACTGAACTTGAAGTGAAAGATGCCGATATCCAGCGAGCGCTGGCGGATTTCAACGGCGTGGGCCGACGCTTCCAGCGTTACGGCGAAGTGCCTGTCGTCAGCGAAGGGAAAGCGAGTGGCGCGTACACGCTGGTGGATGACTACGGTCATCACCCGGTCGAAATGGCGGCCACTGTGGCGGCGGCGCGCGGCGCATTTCCGGGCCGCCGTCTGGTACTGGCGTTCCAGCCGCACCGCTTCACGCGCACGCGTGATTGCTTCGAGGATTTTGTGAAAGTGCTGTCCACCGTCGACGCGCTTGTGCTGACCGAAGTCTATTCGGCCGGCGAGTCGCCGATCGTCGCCGCGGACGGCCGCGCGTTGGCGCGTGCGCTGCGGGTGGCGGGCAAGGTCGAGCCGGTATTTGTCGATACGGTGGATGAAGTGCCGGACGCGCTCTCAGCAGTGGTGCGCGACGGCGATGTGGTGATCACGATGGGCGCGGGTTCGATCGGCGGTGTGCCGGGTCGCCTCGCGCAGGAAACGAAGGTGTGAGATGAGCAGTATCGACCCCAAACAATTCGGCAAAGTGGCAGTACTGCTCGGTGGTAATTCCGCCGAGCGCGAGGTCTCGCTCAATTCCGGCCGCCTCGTGCTGCAAGGTCTGCGCGACGCCGGCGTGGACGCGCATCCGTTCGATCCGGCCGAGCGTCCGCTCGCCGCATTGAAGGAAGAAGGTTTTGTGCGCGCGTTCAACGCGCTGCATGGAGGTTACGGCGAGAACGGCCAGATTCAGGGCGCGCTCGACTTTTACGGCATCAAGTACACCGGCAGTGGCGTGCTCGGCTCGGCGCTCGGTCTGGACAAGTTCCGCACCAAGCTCGTGTGGCAGCAACTCGGCATTCCGACGCCGCCGTTCGAAGCGGTGCTGCGCGGCGACGACTACGAAGCGCGCTCGAAAGACATCGTCGCGAAGCTCGGTTTGCCGCTCTTCGTGAAGCCGGCGAGCGAAGGTTCGAGCGTCGCGGTGATCAAGGTGAAGAGCGCCGACGCGCTGCCCGCCGCGCTGATCGAAGCGGTCAAGTACGACAAGATCGTCGTGGTCGAAAAGAGTATTGAAGGCGGCGGCGAATACACCGCGTGCATAGCCGGCAATCTGGATTTGCCGGTGATTCGCATCGTGCCGGCCGGCGAGTTCTACGACTATCACGCGAAGTACATCGCGAACGACACGCAGTATCTGATCCCGTGCGGTCTGGCGGCAGACGAGGAAGCGCGCCTGAAAGTGCTGGCGCGCCGTGCCTTCGACGTGCTCGGCTGCACCGACTGGGGCCGCGCGGATTTCATGCTCGACGCCGACGGCAACCCGTATTTCCTCGAAGTGAACACGGCGCCTGGCATGACCGATCACTCGCTGCCGCCGAAAGCGGCGCGTGCGGTAGGCATTAGCTATCAGGAACTGGTTGTCGGCGTGTTGGCGCTGACGCTGCAGGACTAACCGGGGCGACCCGAAAGCAACACCATGTGGAACAACGTTCGCCAGCTCAATTTTGCCGCCAACACATTGCATGTGTTGCTGGTGCTCGTGCTGCTGGCGGCAGGCGGTTACTGGCTGATCCAGCGCCCGAATTTCGCGCTGCGCGAAATCCAGATCGACGGCGATACCGAGCACATCAATTCGCCGACGGTGCGCGCGGGTGTGGTTGGCCGCTTGAAGGGCAACTTTTTTACGGTGGATCTCGACGTGGCGCGTCAGGCGTTCGAGCAGATGCCGTGGGTGCGTCATGCGAGCGTGCGGCGCGTCTGGCCGAATGCACTGGCTGTCACGCTGGAAGAGTACAAACCGCTGGGAACGTGGGGCAGCGATCAGCTGGTGAGCGTCGACGGCGAGCTGTTCACCGCGAACCAGGGCGAGCTCGAAGAAGATCTGCCCGCCTTCGACGGTCCGGACGGTACGGCAAAAGAGGTGGTCGCGCGGTATCACGACTTCCAGAAATGGTTTGCGCCGTTGGGCGCGACGCCTGAAGAAGTGACGCTGTCGCCCCGCTACGCGTGGACAGTGAAGCTCTCGAACGGCACGCAGGTGGAACTTGGGCGCGAACGCAATCAGGACACGCTGCTCGATCGGAGCAAACGTCTGAGCGCGGCGTGGAGCGCGGTGACGCAACGTTGGGGAAAGGATATCGAGTATGCGGACTTGCGCTATCCGAACGGTTTCGCGATTCGCGCGGCAGGGATGCGCTTTATCACCGAACCCGACAAGGGCAAGAAGTAAACGGACATCACACGCAATGAGCACGCTATGAGTAAAGACTATAAAGATCTGCTGGTCGCCCTCGACATTGGGACGTCGAAGGTCGTGGCCATCGTCGCCGAGTTGAAGGGCGAAGGTCACTACGAGGTGATCGGCCTCGGCCAGAGCGAATCAAAGGGGCTCAAGAAAGGCGTGGTGGTGAATATCGAGGCCACCGTGCAGTCCATTCAGCGCGCGCTCGAAGAAGCCGAACTGATGGCCGACTGCAAGATCACCAACGTATTTACCGGGATTGCCGGCAGCCATATCCGCAGCTTCAATTCCAGCGGCATGGTGGCGATCAAGGAGAAGGAAGTCACGCAGACGGATGTGGCGCGCGTGATCGAAACGGCGAAGGCGATCAACATCCCGACCGATCAGCAAGTGCTGCATATCCTGACGCAGGAATTCATCATCGACGGTCAGGAAGATGTGCGCGAGCCGATCGGCATGAGCGGCATTCGCCTGGAAGTGAAGGTGCATATCGTCACCGGTGCGGTGAGCGCGGCGCAGAACATCGTCAAGTGCGTGCGCCGCTGCGGGCTCGAAGTGAACGATCTGATCTTGCAGCCGCTGGCGTCGTCGCTGGCGGTGCTGACGGAAGACGAAAAAGAACTCGGCGTGGTGCTGGTCGATATCGGCGGCGGCACGACTGATATTGCGATTTTCAGCGAAGGCGCGATCCGTCATACGGCTGTGATTCCGATCGCCGGCGACCAGATCACGAGCGACATCGCGATGGCGCTGCGCACGCCGACGCCGGACGCGGAAGACATCAAGGTGGATTACGGCATCGCCAAGCAGGCTTTGGCCGATCCGGACGAAATGATCGAAGTGCCGGGTCTCGGCGAGCGCGGTCCGCGCACGCTGTCGCGCCAGGCGCTGGCGGCGGTGGTCGAGCCGCGTGTCGAGGAACTGTTTTCGCTCGTGCAGCAGGTGGTGCGCGAGTCGGGTTACGAGGAACTGCTGAGCTCCGGCGTGGTGCTGACCGGCGGCGCGTCGATGATGCTCGGCATGGTTGAACTGGGCGAGGACATTTTCCTGAAGCCGGTGCGTATCGGCGTGCCGGAATACGCGGGCGGTCTCGCTGATGTAGTGCGCAATCCGCGCTACTCGACGGCGATGGGCCTGCTCGTCGAAGGACGCTCGCAGCGCATGCGCGGCCGCAAGGTCGCGGTGCAGTCGGGCTCGATGGGACAGGTGTTCACGCGCATGAAGGACTGGTTCCTCGGCAATTTCTAAAGCATTCGTAGCACCGCTGCACAGAACGGGTTGTCGAACGGGTTTTCAAAATACGCGCTGGTGCCGGCGGCCGGCGCGCGACAGGGGGTTGCCCGATCTCCTGCCGAATAACGGCCGAAGTGGCTGTAAATTTTTATCTTGACGGAGGCATCATGGATTTCCAAATGCTGGAAACCGAAACGAACGGCACCATCATCAAGGTGGTCGGAGTAGGTGGCGCTGGCGGCAATGCTGTTCAGCACATGATCAACAAAGGCGTGCAAGGCGTCGACTTCATCGTGATGAACACGGACGCGCAGGCTTTGTCGCGTTCGCGCGCCACCGCGGTGATCCAGCTCGGCAACACGGGTCTGGGCGCCGGCGCCAAGCCGGAAATGGGCCGCGCCGCAGCGGAAGAAGCACGTGAGCGCATCGCCGACGCACTGCGCGGCGCGCACATGGTCTTCATCACGGCCGGCATGGGCGGCGGCACGGGCACGGGCGCAGCACCCGTGGTCGCGCAGATCGCTAAAGAAATGGGTATCTTGACCGTTGGCGTGGTCAGCAAGCCGTTCGAATTCGAAGGCGGCAAGCGGATGCGCGTGGCAGAAGCCGGTTCGCAGCAACTGGAGGATCACGTCGACTCGCTGATCGTCGTTCTGAACGACAAGCTGTTCGAGGTGATGGGCGATGACGCCGAGATGGACAAGTGCTTCCAGTGCGCAGACGACGTTCTGAACAACGCAGTTGCCGGCATCGCGGAAATCATCAACGTCGACGGTCTGGTGAACGTCGACTTCGAAGACGTGAAGACGGTGATGGGCGAGCAGGGCAAGGCGATGATGGGCACGGCGACGGTTGCCGGCGTCGATCGCGCGCGCCTTGCTGCTGAGCAGGCTGTGGCCAGCCCGCTGCTGGAAGGCGTGGATCTGTCGGGCGCGCGTGGCGTGCTGGTGAACATCACGTCGAGCCGTTCGCTGCGTCTGTCGGAAACGCGCGAAGTGATGAACACGATCAAGAGCTACGCGGCAGAAGACGCGACCGTGATTTTCGGCGCGGTGTACGACGATGCAATGGGCGACGCGCTGCGCGTGACGGTCGTGGCAACGGGTCTGGGCCGTGCGGCCAAGAAGCAGCAATCGGCACCGATGACGCTGCTGCGCACCGGCACCGACAACCAGCCGATCAGTGCACACGCGGCTTACGCACCGCAGTCGTCGCACGCCAGCACCGCCGATTACGGCGCGCTGGACACGCCGGCAGTGTGGCGCACGTCGCGCGATACGGCCGCTTCGCATGTGCAGGCGCTGCAGGAAAAGGGCGTCGACACGTACGACATTCCGGCATTCCTGCGCAAGCAGGCGGACTGAGCGCACGGGCAGGCTTTCGTTGCGGCGCTGCTTGGACAGCAGTGCAGTGCTGGCGGACGAATGCACGAGCGTGGCGGGTGAACGGCGAACAAGTCGCGTATCGTTGAGGATTCGCGACAAGGACAACTGCCCTCTTCGGATTCGCGAAGCGGATTGGGCGACTGTCGCCGGACGGCGGAGCATGCAGTGGTTGGTGCCCACGCCGGATTTTTCACTGCGACACGACGACGTGCGAGCGTGCTTCGCATCGATGCAAAGGACTGAGCATGATTCAGGCAGGTGACAAGCTGCCCGACGCGACGCTCTTCGAGTTGATCGAAGACGAGCGGGCGGGCTGCACGATCGGGCCTAACAGCTTCGACGTGCGCGAGCAGACGGCGGGCAAGCGTGTGGTGATCTTTGGATTGCCCGGCGCGTTCACGCCAACCTGTTCGGCCAAACATGTACCGGGTTATGTCGAGCACGCCGAGCAGTTGCGCGCTCTTGGCATCGACGAGATCTGGTGCGTGTCCGTCAACGACGCGTTCGTAATGGGCGCGTGGGGACGCGATCAGCACGCCTCGGGCAAGGTGCGCATGATGGCGGACGGCAGTGCGGCTTTCACGCGAGCGCTCGGTCTCGAGCAGGATTTGTCGGCGCGCGGCATGGGAATCCGTTCCCAGCGCTACGCGATGGTAGTCGACGACGGCGTGGTCAAGACGTTGAACGTCGAGGCTGCCGGCAAATTCGAAGTCAGCGATGCAGGGAGTATTCTCGCTACGTTGAGCTAGGCACGCTGGCGTCGTGGCCTTCGCCACAGGCACGCGCGGTTGGCGCGTTGTGCTTGGGCAACGGTCGATAAGACGCTTTTGTGACAGGCCGTTACGCGGGCCGATGACCGGAAACGCCTCCGTTCCGGGGCATCGGCCCGTCACGCTTTCCCTGACGGGCGCACAAGGGTAATGCAGCGAAACAGATTGATACGTTCCGCGGAAAGACGCTCCTTAGGGTATTGGAGTATAATTCGCGCTATGGAATAAAAAGTCCCGATTGGGATTTTCAATCGAATAGAAGATCACCATGCTGAAGCAGCGCACTATCAAACAAATCGTCAAGACAGTCGGCATCGGCCTGCACTCGGGCCGCAAAGTCGAACTGACGCTCCGTCCGGCCGCGCCGGACACGGGCATCGTGTTTTCGCGCGTGGATCTGGCCACGCCAGTGGACATTCCCGCGTCGGCGATGGCGATTGGCGATACGCGTATGGCTTCCGTGTTGCAGAAGGACGGCGCGCGCGTCTCGACCATCGAGCATCTGATGTCCGCCTGCGCCGGCCTCGGCATCGACAATCTTTATATCGACGTCACCGCCGAAGAAATTCCGATCATGGACGGCAGTGCCGGTTCATTCGTGTTTCTGATTCAGTCGGCGGGTATTGAAGAACAGAACGCGGCGAAGAAATTCATCAAGGTCACCAAGCCGGTCGAAATTCGTGACGGCGATAAATTCGCGCGTCTCGACCCGTACTTTGGTTTCAAGCTCAAGTTCACGATCGATTTCCGTCACCCGGCTGTGGATAAAACCGGCCAGGCGCTGGAAGTGGATTTTGCCAATACGTCGTACGTGCGCGAAATCGCGCGCGCCCGCACCTTCGGTTTTGCGCATGAAGTGGAAATGATGCGCGAACTGGGTCTGGCGCGTGGCGGCAGCATGGACAACGCGATCGTGCTGGACGAGTACCGTATTCTGAATAACGACGGCCTGCGCTACGACGACGAGTTCGTAAAGCACAAGATGCTCGACGCGATCGGCGACCTGTATGTGGTTGGCCATCCGTTGCTGGCGGCGTATGACGCATACAAATCGGGCCACGGCCTGAACAACGCGCTCCTGCGCGAACTGCTGGCACACGAAGATTCGTACGAAATCGTGACGTTCGAGGACACACAGAAGGCGCCGCGCGGTTTTGCCTACGAGACGCAGACGGCTTTTGCCTGACGCCTCCGGGTGAAATTTCCGAAGTCAGCGCATGAAAAGTAAGCGGCCCAGTCGGGCCGCTTTTCTTTTGCCTAGCGATTTCTCCGATGCCGCGCCGCCATTTTCGCCAAGGCTTCCTGCAGCGGCGAAGGCGCCAGCGACTCGCTCAGCGCGTGGAGCGCATCAGCGCCGGCCGGCGTCATGCGCGCCTGTTTGACCGGCGGCGGTTCCTTCACAGCCTGCGGGCGCACGCGAATCCGCAGCGAATTCACCGGCCAGCCGCGCTGCTGCAGATCCGCCAGCAGCCGCGGCTCCAGATGCCGCAGCCGCGCCGCCAGCGCGTTATGGCCGGCGAACAGGGCGAGCACGCCTTCCTTGATAAAGCTGGGTTCGACGCTCGTCGCCAGATAGTCCGGCAGCAGCGCGCGCAGATCCTTCTCCAACGCCGCAATCTGCTCGACGCCCGCGCGCAGGGCCGCGAACGCGTCCGTGCGATTGAGCACCTCGGCGACCGGCTGCGGGCGGCGCGCCTTGAACTGCTGGGGCGGCGGCCTTGAAAAGGAAGGAAAACGGCTCATGTTCGATGGGTCACGGCGTGTCCGCACCCTATGCGCGTTCACGCCGCGATTGTACCGCGCAGGACGCACGCGGTCCCGCCTCAATGCGGACTGCCAGAGCGCGCTGCGGCGGGCTTCCGATGCCCTGCCGCCGTCTCGCTGCTGACATAAGCGTGGGCGGGGCCGCGTGCTAAAATGCGCGATTCGAATTCACTCTTGGACTAAGCCGCCGAGGCCCTTCCGACCCCGGAGCGCGCGTGCACGAACTGCACACCGCGACCCAGCCGAAGCCGCGACGCAGACACCGATCCGATGACCACCGGTTTTCTACAGAAGATTTTTGGCAGCCGCAACCAGCGGCTAGTCAAGCAATATCAAAAGACCGTCACGGCGATCAATGCGCTCGAACCGCAGATCGAGCAATTGACGGACGATCAACTGCGCGCCAAAACGGGTGAATTCCGCCAGCGCGTCGCGAGCGGCGAATCGCTCGACAAGCTCCTGCCGGAAGCCTTCGCGGTGTGCCGCGAGGCCAGCAAGCGGGTGCTGAAAATGCGCCACTTCGACGTGCAGCTGATCGGCGGCATGGTTCTGCACTACGGCAAGATCGGCGAAATGCGCACCGGTGAGGGCAAGACGCTCGTCGCCACGCTGCCGGTGTACCTGAACGCGCTGTCCGGCCGCGGCGTGCACGTGGTCACGGTCAACGACTACCTCGCCCAGCGCGACGCCGAATGGATGGCGCGCCTGTACAACTTTCTCGGTCTGTCGGTCGGCATCAATCTGTCGCAGATGGATCACGGCGCGAAGCAGGAAGCCTACGCGGCGGACATCACGTACGGCACCAACAACGAATTCGGCTTCGACTACCTGCGCGACAACATGGTCTACGAGACCGACGCGCGCGTGCAGCGAGCCCTGAATTTCGCGGTGGTCGACGAGGTCGACTCGATCCTGATCGACGAAGCCCGTACGCCGCTGATCATCTCCGGCCAGGCAGAAGATCACACCGACCTGTACGTGCGCATGAACGCACTGCCGCCGCTGCTCGAGCGCCAGATCGGCGAAGAGAAAGCGGACGGCACCGGCGTCGAAAAGCCGGGCGACTATACGCTGGATGAAAAAGGCCGCCAGGTGTTCCTGACGGAATCGGGCCACGAAAAGGCCGAGCGTCTGCTCGCCGAGTGGGGCCTGATCGGCGACGGCGAAAGCCTGTACGCGCCGCAGAACATCACGCTGATGCACCACGTGTACGCCGCGCTGCGCGCACACACGCTGTTCTTCAAGGACCAGCACTACGTGGTGCAGAACGGCGAAGTGGTGATCGTGGACGAATTCACCGGCCGTCTGATGTCGGGCCGCCGCTGGTCGGACGGGCTGCACCAGGCTGTCGAGGCGAAGGAACACGTCAAGATCCAGAGCGAGAACCAGACGCTCGCGTCGATCACGTTCCAGAACTACTTCCGCATGTACGCGAAGCTGTCCGGCATGACCGGCACGGCGGATACGGAAGCATTCGAATTCAACGAGATCTATGGTCTCGAAACGGTCGTGATCCCGACCAACCGTCCGCCCAAGCGGATCGACAAGCAGGATCAGATCTACAAGACGGCCAAGGAACGCTACGACGCGGTAATCCGCGACATTCGCGATTGCTACGAACGGGGTCAGCCGGTGCTGGTCGGCACGACGTCCATCGAAAACTCCGAGTTGCTGTCGCATCTGCTGAAGCAGGCCGGTCTGCCGCACGAAGTGCTGAACGCCAAGCAGCACGCGCGTGAAGCCGAGATCGTCGCCGAAGCCGGCCGCCCGAAGCGCATCACGATCGCCACTAACATGGCCGGTCGCGGTACGGACATCGTGCTCGGCGGCAACGCGGAAAAGCAGGCATCGTTCCTCGAGCTGGACGAAACGCTGGCTGAAGACGACAAGCAGCGCCGCATCCAGAAGCTGCATGACGAATGGCAAGCGCTGCACGATCAGGTGAAGGCCGCGGGCGGTCTGCACATTATCGGCACCGAGCGCCACGAATCGCGCCGGATCGACAATCAGCTGCGCGGCCGTGCCGGCCGTCAGGGCGATCCGGGTTCGTCGCGCTTCTATTTGTCGCTGGAAGATCCGCTGCTGCGCATTTTCGCTGGCGATCGCGTGCGCGCGATCATGGACCGCCTGAAGATGCCCGAAGGTGAAGCGATCGAGGCAGGCATCGTCTCTCGCTCGATCGAATCGGCGCAGCGCAAGGTGGAAGCGCGCAACTTCGACGTTCGCAAGCAATTGCTCGAATACGACGATGTGTCGAACGATCAGCGCAAGGTGATTTACCAGCAGCGCAATGAATTGCTCGAAGCGAACGACATCACCGAAACGATCGGCGCGATGCGTCAGAGCGTGATCGCCGATATCGTTCATCAGTTCGTGCCGGCGGGCAGCATCGAAGAGCAGTGGGACGTGCCCGAACTGGAAGAAGTGCTGCGCAACGAATGGCAGCTCGACCTCGCGATCCAGGAAATGATCAACGAGTCGAACTCCATCAGCGCGGACGAGATTCTCGAAGCGGTCGAAGCCGCCGCAGACGAAGCCTACGAAGCGAAGGTCGAACTGGTCGGCCGCGAATCGTTCAGCGCATTCGAGCGCTCGATCATGCTGCAAACGCTGGATCGCAGCTGGCGCGAACATCTGGCCGCGCTCGATCACTTGCGTCAGGGCATCCATCTGCGTGGCTATGCGCAGAAGAATCCGAAGCAGGAATACAAGCGTGAGGCGTTCGAACTATTCGCCGCCATGCTCGACGCCGTGAAGCTCGAAGTCACCCGCGTGGTGATGAACGTGCAGATCCAGTCGCCGGAACAGTTGGAACAGGCTGCCGAACAGCTCGAAGAGCAGGGCGGCCACCTCGAAAACGTCGAGTTCCGCCACGCTGAATTCGCCGAAGCGGCCGCCGCAGCGCCTGTTGCCGCGGAAGCAGCCACCGCCGCCATGATCGGCGATGCCATGAGCCACGGTTCGTCGCATACGGCAGCAGCGAACATGAGCGCGGACAACGTGCCGAAGGTCGGCCGTAACGACCCGTGCCCGTGCGGCAGCGGCAAGAAGTACAAGCAGTGCCACGGCAAGATCGTGTAATGCCGAAGGCGGCGCGCTGAGAGGCGCGCCGCGTCGTTTCAGGCGGTAGGTTGCCTTGATTTCGCGGTGGTCCGGCAACAAGCCCGGACCACCAGTTCCGTTTCCCCGATGCCGGCGCCTGCCGGCATTTTCTTCGACAGGTCGCGACCATGGCTGTCAATTTCCCCTCGATCGATCCCGCTCAACTCCATCCCGTCGCCGGCGTTTCGCTCGGCTGGGCGGAGGCGAACATCCGCAAGCCGAACCGCAAGGACGTGCTCGTCATTTCCGTGGGCGAAGGCGCCACGGTGGGCGGAGTGTTCACGCAGAACCGTTTTTGCGCGGCGCCCGTCACGGTGTGCCGTGAGAATCTGGAACGCGTGCGCGCCGGCGGCAAGCCGATTCGCGCGCTGGTGATCAACACCGGCAACGCGAATGCGGGCACGGGTGAGCCGGGCCTCGTGGCGGCGCGCGAAACCTGTGCCGAACTCGCGCGTCTGGCGGACATTACGCCGGAACAGGTGCTGCCGTTTTCGACGGGCGTGATTCTGGAACCGCTGCCGGTCGATCGTTTGAAAGCGGGTTTGCCGGCTGCGCTGGCGAACCGCAAGGAAGCGAACTGGTACGACGCCGCGCAGGCGATCATGACCACGGACACGCTGCCCAAGGCCACGTCGCGCCAGGTGACGATCGAGGGCCACACGGTCACGCTGACCGGCATCAGCAAGGGCGCCGGCATGATCAAGCCGAACATGGCGACCATGCTCGGCTTCCTCGCATTCGACGCCGCCGTCGCGCAGCCGGTGCTCGACGCGCTGGTCAAGCACGTGGCGGACCGCTCGTTCAACTGCATCACGATCGATGGCGATACGTCGACCAACGATTCGTTCATTCTGATCGCGTCGGGCAAATCGAGCCTGCCGGCGATCACGTCCACCGATTCGCCCGCTTATGCAGCGCTGCGCGACGCGGTGACCGAAGTCGCCCAGACCCTCGCGCAGCTGATCGTGCGCGACGGCGAAGGCGCGACCAAATTCATGACCGTGCAAGTGGAAGGCGGCTCGAGCGTCGGCGAATGCCGCCAGATCGCCTATGCGATCGGCCACTCGCCGCTCGTGAAAACGGCCTTCTATGCATCGGATCCAAATCTCGGCCGCATTCTTGCGGCCATCGGCTATGCCGGCGTGGACGATCTCGACGTCGGCAAGATCGATCTGTATCTGGACGACGTGCTGGTCGCCACTGCTGGCGGCCGCAATCCGGCCTACCGCGAAGAAGACGGCCAGCGCGTCATGAAAAAGAGCGAGATCGGCATACGTGTCGTACTGGGCCGCGGCGATGCGCAAGCCACGATCTGGACTTGCGATCTGTCGCACGACTACGTGAGCATCAACGCCGACTATCGTTCGTAACCAGGTTCATTACGCGGCCTGAAGGCCGCTTATTTCCCAGCCATGGATAAACTCGAACAGTTTCTGACCCGGGCCGAAGCCGTGCTCGTCCGCCTCGAAGCGATGCTTCCGCCCGCTTCGCCCGATATCGACTGGTCGGCGGCAGTGGCCTTCCGCTGGCGCAAGCGCCAGGGGCGCGGCTACCTGCAGCCGGTGCCGGCCATCTCGGCGATCACGCTCGACGACCTGCAGAACATCGATCGCCAGAAAGGCCTGATCGAGCAGAACACGCGTCAATTCGTCCATAAGCAGCCGGCCAACAACGTGTTGCTGACAGGCGCGCGCGGCACCGGCAAGTCGTCGCTGATCAAGGCGTGTCTGAACGCGTACGCGAAAGACGGGCTACGTCTGATCGAAGTGGATAAGGACGATCTGCACGACCTCGGCGATATCGTCGACCTGATCGCGCAGCGGCCGGAGCGCTTCGTGGTGTTCTGCGACGACCTCTCGTTCGAAGACGGCGAGTCGGGCTACAAGGCGCTGAAGGTCGCGCTCGACGGCTCGATCGCCGCGCAATCGGACAACGTGCTGATTTATGCGACGTCGAACCGGCGCCATCTGTTGCCCGAATACATGAGCGACAACGAGACGTACAAGCACACGTCCGACGGCGAGATTCACCCCGGTGAGCTGGTCGAAGAAAAGATCTCCCTGTCTGAGCGTTTCGGTTTGTGGGTCAGCTTCTATCCGTTCAAGCAGGATGACTACCTGTCGATCATCAGCCACTGGCTGCGCCATTTCGGTTGCGACGACGCCGAAGTCGAAGCGGCGCGCGGCGATGCGCTGGTGTGGGCGCTCGAGCGCGGATCGCGTTCGGGACGTGTCGCGTGGCAGTTCGCGCGCGACTGGTCCGGCCGCAAGACGTCGGCATGAGTGAGCGCATGAGCGACGACGTCGAGAAGAACGCCGCCGGCCGCAAGGTGACGCAAGTCGCGGTTGGCGTGCTGGTCCAGCCCGATGGGCGCTATCTGCTGGCGCAGCGCCCGGCCGGCAAGCCGTACGAAGGCTACTGGGAATTTCCGGGCGGCAAGCTGGAAGCGGGCGAATCAGTCGAAGCCGCGCTCGCTCGCGAGTTGCACGAGGAGTTGGGTATCACGGTCGAGGCAAGCCATCTTTGGCATACGCTCGAACACGATTACCCGCACGCGTATGTGCGGCTCTTTTTCTGCAAGGTGACGCAGTGGTCCGGCGAGCCGCACGGCCGCGAAGGTCAGGCTTTTGTCTGGCAGACGCTGCCCGCGGACGTCGAGCCGCTGTTGCCGGCGACCATTCCCGTGCTGGAATGGCTCGCAGCCGAAAAGAGCTGAAGCGGAAAGAAAACGGCGCGCGACGTAAGGCGCCGCTCTATCGCAGCGCCGATCGGCATGGCCCGGCCGGCGGGCCGCGCTCAATGCGGGGTGTAATCCCCGCCGGGCGTCTCGTCCGACGACGCTTCCTGCTCGTTCCCGCCGATCTTGTACTTCTCAGCGGCCCAGGCGCCGAGGTCGATCTGCTTGCAGCGATCGGAGCAGAAGGGGCGGAAGCGGTTTTCAGGTGTCCAGCGGACGTCCTTTCCGCATGTGGGGCATTTGACGACAGTAGGCATACGGTCAGGCAATCAATCGCAAACGGAACAAGTAACGAATATAGGGGCATTTCTCGCCGCTTTAAAGGCGTGCCCCACCGTTTCTGATTTAACAGGTGAACATGACAGGCTTGCGAGCGTGACCTACAGGCTGCAAAGCGTAAGCTGGAAGGGAACGTCGACATCCACTGCACGCGGACGCAAATCGCCGTCCTGCACGGTGAAGCGCACCCACAGCATGTACTTGTTCGCGCTGGCTTCGGGGATCACGCGCAATTCCGGTGCCACCCGCACTTGCATCAATTGATACGAACGGCCGGACAGCATCTGCTGATAGCTGCCCTGCATGGCCATGACCTTGGACGCCTGGCCGGACTCGCGCGCGAGCCGCAAGACGATGATGGCCGCGTCGCGCAGCGGCAGCAGCGGCGTCACCCACTTGGCGATGTCCTGGCGGCGCTGATCGGGATGAATCTGCTGCCAGGCGTAATAGGACGGCAGATCGAACTTGCAGGTGCCGCCCGGAATGATCGCGCGGCTGCGGATACTGGCTAGCCACTCGTTGTCTGCAAGATGTTGGCCGGTCTTGCCCTGCATCTGCGAAAGCCCCGCGAGTGTTTGCTCGATCTCGCCGAGTACGGCTTCAAGCGCATTCTGTTCGATTCCCGGATTGCCGCGAAACGGTGCCAGCGTTTGCCGTTGGCGTTCGAGTTCTTTCATCAGATCCGACTTCAGATCCGCGCGGCCCGCAACCTCTGAGATTTCGAACAACGTTGTCAGTGCGACGTGATGTTCCCTGGCGTCTTCCTGAGTCAGAAAGAACGTGAAGCGCTCGAACAGATCTTCGAGGCGCAATAGCGTCCGGATTCGCTCGTTGAAGGGATACTCGTAAAGGATCAAGCGGGCTCGCCTCGGGCGTGGTCGGTGACGGGAATGCAGAACATTCTAATGCCGTGAGACTACCCTAGCAATCACGCACTTTTTCAGCACGCATTTGCAACTTTTTTCACGTGTTTCGGGCGGTTTTCAACGCACTTTTGGCACGCGCATCGCTGCGAAGTTCAACCGGGATTTCCCGAGTTGTCACGTCCGCGTCATGCGCGGGCGAGCGACAGATACACGCGATGCAGCGCGTCGACTTGCGACTCGAGCGAGTCCAGCGGCGCGTTGTCGTTGTCGATTATGTCGTCGGCCGCGGCGAGGCGCGCTTCGCGTGTGGCCTGACGAGCGATGATCGCCAGCACCTGTTCGCGACTGAAATTATTGCGGCTCATCACACGCGAAATCTGCGTTTCGATGCTGCAGTCCACCGTCAGCACGCGATTCACACGCGCCTTCCACTTGCCGGATTCGACCAGCAGCGGCACCACGACGATCACATAAGGCCCTTGAGCCTCACGCTGCTCGCGTTCGGTTTCAGCGCGAATCAATGGATGCGTGATGCCTTCGAGGCGTTTGCGCGCGCTGTCGTCGCTGAATACGAGTGCGCGCATGGCGGCGCGGTCGAGTGAGCCGTCAGGTGCGACGAACTCCTCGCCGAACTCGGCGGCGATTGGCGGCATGGCGATGCCATGCCGCGCGGTGATGCGGTGCGCGATCAGGTCGGTGTCGACGAGCGGCACGCCGTGCGCCGCAAAGAGATCGGCGACAGTCGATTTGCCGCTGCCGATGCCACCGGTCAATCCCACAGCAAACATGCTTCAGCCTCCCAAAGCCAGATAAAGCGGTGTGCCGAGAAACAGCGTCAGCGCGCCGCCCGCCGCAAGGAACGGCCCGAAGGGCAGCGGCTCCTCGAAGCGCATGCGGCCGCGCCATGTTGCCAGCAGGCCGACGACCGCGCCGCTCACCGCCGCGATCAGCACGATCTGCGGCAGCGCCGCCCAGCCGAGCCACGCGCCGAGCGCCGCCAGCAGTTTGAAATCGCCATAACCCATACCTTCGACGCCGCGGATAAGGAGAAATAGCCAGTGCACGACCCACAGCACCAGATAGCCGAAGATCGCGCCCAGCACCGCATCGTGCAAGTTCGTAAACATACCGTTGAAGTTGACGATGATGCCCGCCCACAACAACGGCAGCGTCAGGGAGTCGGGCAGCAGATGCGTGTCGATGTCGATCGCGCTCATGGCGAGCAACGTGGCGCAAAGACCAAAGGCGGCGAGCGCCGTGACGGTTGGGCCGAACAATGCGAGTGCGCCCGCCGCGAACGCCGCACTGGCGATTTCGAGCAGCGGATAGCGCAGGCTCACGTGCGCCTTGCATGCGGAGCAGCGGCCGCGTAGCAATAGATAGCTCAGTACCGGCAGGTTCTCCCATGCGCTCAACACGTGGCCGCAGTGAGGACAGGCGCTGCGCGGCACCCACAGGTTGTAGCGTGCGGGCAAGCCGTCTTCTTGCCGTGGTTGATCGGCGGCCTCGCTGACTTCAGCGCGCCAGGCGCGGTCGAGCATGATCGGCAGCCGATGCACGACGACGTTCAGGAAGCTGCCGATCACGAGGCCGAACACAATGGCGAACGTCATCTGCAGTGCTGTGGGCAAGCTGCCGAACACCTGGCCGAGGCCGGTCGCGAAATGGTCGGGCAGCAAGCCCGACAGCAGGCTGGAAGAAGTGTCTGGCACGAATGGAAGAGTGGCCCGCATAGATTAAGGATGGATTCGGCTGCGATCCTACACCACGTTGCCGAGTTGAATAATGGGAAGATACATCGCGATCACGAGGCCGCCGACCAGCGTGCCGAGCACGACGATGACGAGTGGCTCGCATAGACTCGACAGCGTGCCGATCTTTTCGTCTACCTGACGATCGGCCAGCGACGCCACGTCGATCAGCATGGCGTCGAGTGCTCCGGACTCCTCGGCAACCGAGATGGGCTGAACGACTTCGGGCGGAAAGCAGCGTGCCGCGCGCATCGCAGCGGCGAGCCGCTCGCCGCGCCGCAGACGCGCGGCGATTTCCACGGTGGCGCGGTCGAAGAATGCGTTGCCGGTGGCGTGAGTCAGCGAATCGAACGCGTCGGCCAGCGGTGTGCCGGCTGATAACAAGGTGCCGAGCGCGCGGCTCCAGCGCGCCGCGCACAACGTGCGCAACAGCGGACCGGCGACCGGAATTGTCAGCGATATGCGCGCAAAGCGGATGCGCGCGGCTTCGGAACGTTGCAGCAGAAACGTCGTTGCTGATCCGAACGCGAAGATCATGGCGAATGCCGGTATGCTCCATCGCGCCACACCGGACGACAATGCCAGCACGAACTGCGTGGGCGCGGGCAGCCTGGCGCCGAAGCCGTCGAAGATCTGGTTGAAGGTCGGCACGACCCACACGAGCAATGCTGCGGTGATTGCCATCGCCAGCACGAGGATCGCGACGGGATAGGTCAATGCCGCGCGCACTTTGGCGCGCTGCGCGGCGGCGCGTTCGCGGTCGTCGGCGATGCGGGCGAGGACCGCCGCGAGTGCGCCGGCGGCCTCGCCGACTTCGACGAGTTGGCAGTACAGCGCGTTGAATTGCGCGGGATGCCGCTGCAACGCCGCGGAAAAACGCAGGCCGCCGATGATGTTGCGCGCAAGCGCGCCGACAATGCGCGGCATGCCGTGGCGGCGCGAAGTCTGGGCTTGCGCGAGCAGGTCCAGCGCGGGCGCGAGTGGGAGACCCGCGCGCAGCAGGCTGGCGAGCTGGCGCGTGAATAGCGTGATGTCGGCGGCGCGCGTGGTGGGACGCGGTGCCGGTCCGAGCGCCGTCAGTTCGAGGATGAACAGATTGTCGCGCTTGAGTATTGAGCGAGCGATGGCTGCGTCCGGTGCGATGAGCGCGCCGTTTTTCCGCACGCCGTCGGCATCGACGCCGCGCCATTTGAAACGCATGTCGGAGGCCGGAAGCCCTTGGGTCGTCGCCGTGCTCATGCGGACTCGGTGGCGGCGAGCGCTTCGGCGAGGCTGGTGGTGCCGTCGCGCACACGTCTCAACGCGGCGTCGCGCAAGGTGCCCACCTGTTCGGTTTGCGCCAGCCGCGCGAGTTCATGCGTGCCGGCGCTCGCGACGATCAGTTCGCGCATCGCATCGGATACGGGCATCACCTGATGAATGCCGACGCGGCCGCGATAGCCGATGCCGTGACACGCGGGGCACCCGGCGGTGGCGTAGGGCTGCCAGCC
The DNA here is from genome assembly GCF_003386115.1 of Paraburkholderia sp. BL27I4N3. Classification (NCBI taxonomy): domain Bacteria; kingdom Pseudomonadati; phylum Pseudomonadota; class Betaproteobacteria; order Burkholderiales; family Burkholderiaceae; genus Paraburkholderia; species Paraburkholderia sp. BL27I4N3. The sequence continues at coordinate 48,846 of NZ_QREJ01000001.1, forward strand.
ATCGAGTTGCTGCTCGCTGAAACCTGCTGCCCGGAGCGCCGCGACCGACTGCGGCGCCGGCACGCGGCACGCGATGCAGAGCCGCCGCACCAGCCGTTGCGCGGTGACCATCCGCAACGCGGCGGCGAGGTTATACGGCTCGACGCCGATATCGATCAGACGCGCGATGGCTGCCGGGGCGTCGTTCGTATGCAGGGTCGACAGGACGAGGTGGCCCGTTTGCGCGGCTTTTACGGCGACGTCGGCGGTCTCTTCGTCGCGAATCTCGCCGACCATGATCACGTCGGGATCCTGGCGAAGGAATGCACGCAGTGCGACCGCGAAAGTGAGCCCGGCTTTTTCGCGCACACTGACCTGATTGATGCCTGCCAACTGGATCTCCGCAGGGTCTTCCACTGAACAGAGATTGCGGGCCTCGCCGTTGAGCAGATTCAGGAAACAGTACAGCGACAATGTCTTGCCGCTGCCGGTGGGGCCGGTGACAAGCATGAGGCCGTGCGGCGCGCGAATCGCGGCGTCCACGGTTTCGCGTTGATGCGGGTCGAGGCCGAGCGAGTCGAGTGAAAGATCGGCGGGCAGCGCGTCGAGCCTGCGCAGCACGAGCTTTTCTCCGAATAGCGTGGGCAGCGAGTTGACGCGGTAGTCTTCAACGCGTCCGGGCGAAGTGGCAATGCGCAACCGGCCGTCTTGCGGCACGCGACGCTCGGCGATATCCATGCGCGCCAGCACTTTCACCCGAGTGATGAATGCGTCGCGCAGATGAGCGGGCGGCGGCGGGATTTCGTGCAGCACGCCGTCGATTCGCAAGCGCACGCGCCAGCCGTGTTCCGCCGGCTCAATATGAAGGTCCGACGCGTTTCGGCGGGTTGCTTCCTGCAATGTGTCGGTCAAGAGACGCACGGCGGGAGCGTTGTCGATATCAGCGGGATTTGCTGTACCGACGTCGGGTGCGAATGGTTTCAGTTTCGCTTTGACGGCGCTTTCGTGGGCGTTTGCGATGGGGCGCGGCGATGCCGCCGTGGGCTGGAAAGAGGCTTGCATGAGAGACCGGTGATGAACCGCCTGTAGAACACGACGGCTTCATCTTCCGGCAAGGTGGCGGGCGCCGCTATTCGGCCATTCGGCTAATGGCGCGCGCTGCATCGGTGTGCGATGCTGGTGCCGGTTTGGCCGCTGTGCTCGGCGCGTGTTCTGCCGCTGCCTGCTGTGCCTGGCTGCGGTGCCTAACCGTGTCGCGCTGTTGCTGGACGTGCCAAGCGGTCGCACGCCGCGTTGCGAAGTTGCGCAGTTACGTCGACTAACTTGCGCGTTGCGCAAATCCCTAGCCGCGCAATACCTTGCCGGCTTTCACGCGCGTCGGCGGTCTGAACAGCTTGACCGTACGAATCGCCTGATCGTCGCTGCGCATCACTTCGAGTTTGACTTCGCCGATCTGCACGCACACGTCGCCGTCGGGAATGTCTTCGAGAATTTCGAGGATTAGACCATTGAGCGTTTTCGGCCCGTCGGTAGGCAGCGTGAGATGCAGCCAGCGGTTCAACTCGCGCAGCGGCATGCTGCCGGCCACGATGCATTCGCCGTTCTCGTTCCAGCCGCCGCGCGAGTTGGCGCCGCGCGGAATCGAGGTAGTGAACTCGCCGATCAGTTCCTCGATGATGTCTTCCGGTGTGACGAGGCCCTGCAACTCGCCGTATTCGTTGACGACCAACGCTGTGCGGTGGCGGCTCTCCTGGAAGAATTGCAATTGCTGGAACACGGGCGTCCCGCTCGGCACGAAGTACGGCTCGGCCAGCAACTCGCGCAGCGTCTCGCGCTCCAGCTCCTGGTTGTGCAGCGCCGCCAGTGTCTTGCGTACGTGCAGCACACCGAGCACGCGATCGATGTCGCCTTGATAGACGATCAGTTTGTTGTGATAGCAGGTTTCCAGTTGATGCAGGATGTGCTCGAACGGCGCGTCGAAATCCAGCGCCTCGATGCGGCGGCGCGGGATCATCACGTCGTCGACGGAGATGTTTTCCAGATCGAACAGGTTCAGCAAAATGCTGCGGTGCTTGGTCGGCATGAAGCTGCCGGACTCCAGCACGATGGTGCGCAGCTCTTCGGTCGACAGGCGCTGGTCGTGCGCGCCCTTTGTATTGATATGCAGCACGCGCAGAATGCCGTTTGCAAAAAGATTGACGAACCAGACTAGCGGTTTGGCGACGCGCATCATCGGCGCGATCAGCAGGCTGGCCGGCAGCGCGACTTTTTCAGGGAACGTCGCGCCGACGATCTTCGGCGTGATTTCCGCGAACACGATGATCAGAAACGCGACGATGCCGGTCGCGATCGACAGCACGAGGTTGTTCCGGCCGAACGTGTGCAAGGCGATCGAGGTGGTGAGCACCGGAATGATGGTGTTGAACAGATTGTTGCCGATCAGCACCACGCTCAAAAGCTGATCCGTTTGCGCGAGGAGACCTTGAGTGGTCTTTGCGCCGAGCGCGTTCTGATTGGCCAGATGTTTCAGGCGATGGCGATTGATCGCCATCATCGCCGTTTCGGAAATCGAAAAGAAGCTCGAGCAGATAAGCAGCAGAAAGACGGCGCCAATCTGCGCCCATAAGGGAAGTTGTTCCACGCGTCGTGAAGGATAGGGAAGGGATGAAGAGAATATAGCAGAGGGGCTTGCGCGCACTGTTCGTACTGGCGGCAAAAGACAGGGCGACGATGGCGGTGCGGGGTGCGTGAGGGAGATAACACGCTGAATACGCCGCGCGTGACCCAAGAAAACAAAAAACCGCCGAGCAAGCTGGGCGGTTTCTTGAGCCTTGAACTAACAAGGCGAATCTGGTCGGGGTGAGAGGATTCGAACCTCCGGCCTCTACGTCCCGAACGCCGCCCAAGGCTACACGTGGTCGAAGCAGAATACATCATGAATGTTTTTAAATCAATGGGTTAGCGCATATTTCGCGCAACTGCACGCAACGATGCGCAGCGTCATCTAGGGTTTCAGTGGCGCAGAATTGGCGCAGAAATTGTCGCGTCCGGGCCTGAACCGGGCGTTGAGCGACGCAGGTAGTGTTGATGTGAGGCCATGTGTGGCCGGGGGCGATCGGGGGCCGCCTGCCGGTCGTGCGGAGAGGGATAAAACCGGTCGCCATACGGTAGATTACGTTTATCGCGAGCCACCATGTTGACGACCCCGTTCTCCCCCATCACTAAGGAGCAAGCTGCGCAGATTCTCGCGGTTTCCGTCCGCACCATTGACTACTATGTGCGCGGTGGCCGCATGCCCGCCCCAGTCCACCTTGGCCGGCGGGCCTACTGGCACCCAGACTTGTTCTTCGCCTGGTTGGATCAGGCACTCAGGGAACCCGTAGACAACATGACCGAATGCGGACAGACTGGCCCCATATCAGTTTCCCAGTCTGTGGGCGGGATCGCTGCGTCGCAAACTTTGCAACCTGCCGCAAAAAGGCGCCCGCTCGTACGGCAGGGCAAGGACAAAAAAGTGTCCGCCAGTCGGTCATCTCCGGCGACAGCAGTGCGAGCGCGGGACGCGGCACTGCTGGCCCGACTCTCGGATGGCGCCGGTGGCGAATGAAGCGGTGGTCGGCTTATTAGCGTTTGACTAATGCGGACGGATGGGCCTTAAAGTTGCCTCACCTTCAAGGTGAGGAACGGGCGCGCCCATTCAATCTAGGTAGTCGCTTACACGATGGTCCGCCGGCAATTGTCCGCCAATCGATAGCTACTGCGGTTTGTAGTGTTATGCGGGTTACGGCCAACGCAAGCCAATGCGTACGGTCGATGGTGCGGTGCAAAAGGGCTAGCAGGGTGGCGGGTTCCGCCCGTTCGGGAAATGGCGGCTCCCGGATCGCTGCCATCGTCGGTGGAGGGTGTGGCGACCTGCCGCAAAACCGCCCCCGACGCTTGTCGATCCAGTCCAAGAGGCTGTATCGGGTGCCGTCCGGCAAAAGGGCGGCAGCGTAGCATCGGTGCCCGAAGGGTAAAATCGCAGTCCATCCTTTCATACCCGCATACAAGGCGATCCGTGGAATACCGCGTCAGTTACGAACACAGCCTCAAATCCGCACTTGACGAGTACATTGTTCACGTTCCATCCCAGATGGTGGTTGACGTGCCTGCGTCGATCCCGCGTGCCCTGTTGCCGGAGTACATCGCGAACCTAATCCGGGAGCGGTCGCCGAACGTCGGGCGTATCCGGCATCTTCGTATCCTGTAGAAACAGTCGACCGCCGGAATCTGGTCTCCTAGCTGTATTCGCCAATGAACGCATGATAGTCGTGGAATTCCATGCGATGCAGCGACGACCGCGTCTCCTGTTGGTGGGCATCGTGAAGTGCGGTAGCGATGCGCGTGACTAGGCCGGTGACCAGCGCGTTGCCCATCAGAAACGCCCGCATTGAGTCCGAGACCTCGGGGTGTTGGGTGAACCCACGCGGAAACCCATTCAACCCTTCAAGTTCTTCGGGAACCAGTCGGCGTAATCGTCCATCCGTGGCACGGACAGCATGTCGGGTGCGAGACGCAGATGCTCCGCCTTCCGAAGTGATGATGGTGCGCGCCGGTTTGTCGAGCGGGTCAGGAAATGCCATCGCACCTTCGGTGTAGTTGTATTTGAATCCATCTTTCTGACGGGGAAGACACTTTGCCCCCTTGGCCATTCGCCAGGCTTCTTCGGCATCGTTGCTGATATAAAAGTTGTCGTGTACATCGGTCGTTAGATTGACAACATCTCCCAGCGTCAGGGCATCAGGGGTCCCGGTGAACTGGGTGTAGTCGCTGAATATTGCGGCATCCACGGAAGCGCTATATACGTATCCGTCGAACATGAAGCCCGCGTTTGCGAATGGTGATTTGCCATTCGGCAGCGGCTGGAACGTTGATTGCGCCATGAACGGGTCCGCCGATACCTTGAAGCACTCTCGTGCTGCCTGCGCCGGGGCGCGAGGTACGGCGGGAAGGGCCCGGCCCAGTACGCCCGTTGAGACCCACCCACTAGGGACCACGAAGTGAGTCGCGACATTGCTTGTATAGAGACCTGTCGTGTTGTGATATGCAACGATGAACACGCGCTTGCGTTTCTGAGGAAACCCATAGTCGGCGGCGTTGATCACGCGCCACTCAACCGCGTATCCCAGCCGATTTAACGTAGACAGCACGATAGCGAAGTCTCTCCCCTTGGCGGATGCTGGCGACGACAGCAGGCGGTCTACGTTTTCGAGGACAAGGTATTTAACCGGCGCGCCGTCCGTGATGCGCTGCTGCAAGAGTTCCGCGATCGACCACCACAAGACGCCTTTCTTGCCCTCGATACCTTTTGACTGGGAAGTTGGTTTGGCGACAGAGTAGTCTTGGCATGGGAAGCCGGCAACAAGCACATCAGGCGCGGCGTCGCGTATCGCCCGTTGACCGGCCGGCGAGGCCAATACCTCGTTGATGTCCTGATTCAGATGTTCCCCGTGCGGCCAGTGTGCGTGGTAGACGAGACTGGCGTGCTGAATCTTGTTTGACGGTTCGAACTGGTTGCTGAGGGTGACGCGGAAAGGCTGCCCGGGGACGGATTCGAGGCCGAGACGGAATCCGCCTACGCCCGCGAAAAGTTCGATGACGTTGAGGGTGCTGTTTTGTTGCTCCATTTTGTTTCCATTGGTGGTTGCAGGAAACAAGTGGAGAAACGCGTTTTATCCGATTTTGAGGATTTTCTTAAGATTTAATTATTTAGATTAAAGAAGTCGTCGCCGTGCTTTGAATTAATGGAGATGCGATACGTCCATGAGGCTCAGGTAAGTTGTCCGTGAGGTATTCGTGATTGCGGCATGGGGCCGCCGGGAGGAGTGCCGATGCGTGGTTATCTGGGCTAATGTCATTTTTAAATTTGAATAAACATTTAAACGTATAATATAGAAGTTGCGATATTAAATTTATACGTTGATTTATACGATATTCAGCATTAATCTTCTTTTGTCCCCAGTATGGGGTTTATAAAAAAGGAGATTTTTTAATATGGAAAACGGCGCAAATATTTATCAACCGGCTCAGGACTCTTCTATCCGGTTGGGTCTTATTGCCTCCGCGAGCGAATATAGCGGGACCAGCCCGCGACTCAAGGGGCCCGTCCTTGAACAGATGGTCGAATTCGACCCAAGCCAGTATGCGAATGCCCGTCGCGCGACATTCGATGCGTTCGTCATTGGCGGTCCGCAGATGCCGATGCTTCTGTTTGCGCTCTACATCGAGGATGCGTTGCTGAACTGGCTGGCGGACCCAACGGAGCCGGAGGTGTGGCAGGCGATTGACACCTGGAATCGTCAGGGCGCCGTGCCGGTGGCGCTGAGTCGTGAGGAGACGCACACGTTCGTCATTCCGCTCCTGCAGAAGCTTGGGGGGCCGGTGAACCTTCTTCGACATCTGAGCAACCAGCCAGCGACAGATACATTCGCCACGCAGGCGATTGAGGTCTGCAAGCAGGGAATGCTCGACAATTACGACCATCCATATGCACCGCCTGCGGCTCACAGAAATTCATGCGTGCTCCATACCCGCAGGGTCGACCGCGCGCTGAAGCGGCTCGGGTACGAGATTGCATACCCTTCGAGCGAGTCGGGGGTAACTTTCTTCCATGCACGCAGAACGGCGGTGTCTGCGTCGTACGCTGATGCGGAGCGTGCGATCCGCGCCTTGCACTGAACTCGGTTAACGCTTGTGCGCGCGCGGGTCGTCAGTCTTTGGTGGTTGCGCGCGTGCGAATCGTATTCTTTCATTGCGGTGCCTATACGTAATGCGCCATTCCGGCGCGTCTACATAGGACACGAACAATGATTGAGAAACCGACAAGATGTGGAGATGCGCTGCTGACCCCCGCGCGCGTGATGCGGCCGGAGGACGTTACGGAAGCTATGGCTGGGCGGCAGCGGAAAGGGGCGGGGCTGGAAGGATGGTTTTTGTGCGGAGACGTTTCCGCGCCCATGTTTGCCGCCATGCTCAAAGAGTCAGCTTCGCGGGACCTTAACGTGGCCGCTTTTACGGGCGATAAGGCCGGCAACTACGTGGTGTTCACCCAGCAGCTTGGCATGTTCCAGCACCGGTTTCTGCTTCCGCTGTTCGAACCACCGGTTCCTGAGTTCCTCGCCTCTTTGCGTATGGCGCCCATGCAGGTGGCGATGGGCGACGCGGGAGAGGAGACGGCGGCCGTTTCTGCCGCACACCTCCCGTGGGAGATGATTGCACCGGTCGAGAAGCTGGTTCAGTCCGTCTCCGACGTTGACCGCGAGGAGGTCATCCTGGGTGTGTCGGGCATTATCACCAAAGTGTGCGCCATTGCCACGGTGCCGGCGCTTCTCGGGCAACCACCCGTCAGGGACTTGAGTGTGTCGGTGATGCTGCCGACACACATGCTCGAATGCGTCGAGGCGAGTTTGCGTGAAGAAGGGACACTCCACTAGCTCCAGGACATTCCCCCTGCGCTCCCGGTACGCGACGCGCAGCGCGTCCAGTAACGTTGATTGAGATGGTCCGCCTGCGCGGACCATCTTTATTTTTAGGATGCGGGATTGAGGCAATCGGTGAGCCAGCGTCCCGCCACCTTGGCGATGGGCACAGGCAATGCGTTACCGAGTTGGCGCATTCCCTGCGACCACGAACCTTCCACGACGAAATTGTCCGGTAGGCCTTGTAGTCGCGCAGCGTCACGCACGGTGAATTGCCAGTAAGCGCCATTGTCATCAACGAACATGTTCTCGCCGCCGGGAACGCCGTGCACGCCGGCTTTGAGGGCCTTCGATGGCAAATCCAGTTGGCTGCCCGTATGACCAGGATACTGACGCGCGGTCCGGCGACCTGCAGAATCCTCAAGGCGGTCGGTGAGTGCCACCGTTCCGTCGTTAGCCAAGGCGTCGCGGCAGGTGCGCCACGCCGCTCCGGCGGGGCGAGTGTTGCCCTTAAGCAGCCGTTTGTGAATAGATGTCTCCTCCTTCGGCACAAGCGAGGCTTCGGGCCGCAATAATCCATGCCGCTCCCAGTACTCGCCGGAAACCGACTTGTCCCATACGAGTCGCTCATGACTGTGTGTTCGGGCCGAATTCCAGCAGGCTGCCGCAGTCTTGCCGTATGCCGGCGATGAGTACGCGCCGGAGGTTCTGGGCGACGCCGTAGTCGGCTGCGTTCAGCGGCACGACGGTGACCTTGTACTGCACATCCTCTCTAACGCCACAGGGTCGCTCCAGGCGTGCGACCAGATCGTCGAGGTACTGGCTGAACGAGGGACGCAGCAGGCCCGGTGCGCTCTCGAACACAAACGCTCGCGGCAGTGCCTCCGACACGGCGCGAATGGCCTCCGGCCACAGGTCCCGGCGGTCATGCTGACCGGCGCCCAGGCCACCACCGGAAAACGGCTGGGAGGGAGGGCCGCCCGCGATGAGGTCGACACCGGCGTATGCGTGCCAGTCGATATGACGCACATCGGCCTGCGAAATTAACAGGCGGTCCGATTTGCCGAACGTGGTCCGATTTGCGGATAGCGTCCGGGATGCGTATGTGTCGACGTCGACCATCAACTGGTGAATGATGCCTGCCTGCTGCAGGCCCAGGGCCATTGAGCCGCATCCGGCGAAGAGTTCAATGCATTCCAATGGACGAATGGAGGCTGCGGCATCAGCGTCGATGCGGGACGGCGAGGATTGAAGGACATTGGCGGTGTGTTGCGAGTGGGTCATTTTCACGGACTCCAGAGTGGGTGAGTCTCGTGTAGGCCCCTGTTTTATCCGGCCAGTGGATTTTTCGTTGCACCGTCTACGGCGGAAGCACGATAGGTCACATGTCCCTCTGGCCTGACGGAAACTTTGAGGCCCGATAAACCGCGTAGCTGTATCTGTTATTCCAACCCACAGGAGCAATAGATGCAAATAGTTATCCCGCTTGCCGGCGTGCCACTTTCCTGCGTGAGACGCGAACATGTACCAACGTGCGTCTCGCGTGCGCCCGTCCGTGCGCGCGACTCCAGTATGGCGAGCGGAGGTGGCCGATGAGGGGCTACCGCAACGCGGGACGCAAAGAGATTTACGCAATCGTCGAGGCCGATGCGACACAGCCGATGCGTTACCTGCTGGCCGAGCCAGGACCGGACGGCTCGCCCTGGACGCTGGACCCATCGAAGGCCAGAAGATTCTCGGGATTCGAGGGATTCGACTTTCTCGGTCGAGCGCTTGAACGCGGTCTTGAACTCGCGATGATGCCGCTCGATGATGTTGTCGTCGATGGGGCGGGGCAATGAGCGACCTTCTCCTTGATGCGCTGGTCGCCGAACGTGACCGCGACAGTGGAAGCCCGGCGGCTTCCGTGCCGCAACTCTGGCAGCTACCGTACCCGCTTGTGCCATACCATGCGGAAAGCGCGCCCATCATTCCGAACGAACTTGTGCGCTGCGCGCTATTTCGCGTCGCCGATCCGGCGTCGCCACGCCGGTCGTTTTCCAGACACCGGCTACCGGTTCAGGCAGCGAGGAACGGGTATATCGAATACTCAGGGGAAGAACTCCGGCAGGACGACCGACGGGTTTTCATGCATGCCCTTCATAAGGAAGGTGATACGCCTGGCGCTGCCACCTTCAGGCCACGGCGATTCTGTGAGGAAATCGGTTGGGGCACATCGAACGCGGCGTATGAAAAACTCGTCGAAACGCTGTCGCGACTCAAGGCAACAAGTCTGCTGATGTTCGTGCCGCGAATTTCACGTGTGGGGGTCGCCGTCTCTCTCATTGCCAAGTTGGAGTTCGTACCAGACTCGAAGGATGTCCGGGTGTATTTTGACCGAGAGATTGCGGAGCTCTTCAGGGACCAGCACTACACGCGGATATTGCGAGTCTACGAGGACCGGCTTACCCGACGTTCATATCTCGCGTCCTGGCTGCTGGGCTTTTACGCGTCGCATCGCGAACCCATTGCATTCCCGCTAGACAGGTTGCAGAGCCTGTGCGGCGACGTAACGCCACGCAAGGAGTTCCGGCGCAAAGCCACCCTTGCGCTGCAACAACTCGTCGACGTGAAGTTCCTGGAGTGTGAACGGCTGTGAGAATCCGACACTAAACGGCGGCGTCAATCAGAGATGCGGAATGGTCATGCTCTGCTAAACGGTTTGGGAATGGTTTGCGCGGAGAGCGAGAGGCGCTACCCGGTGCGTCGGAAGGAGCCCGTAGGGCGAGTGCAGACGCACCCGACGCGGTTCATTTCAGGAAGTGGTGACGCTCAGGTCAAGATGCGGTAGAAGAAGGAATACCGCCGAAGAAACAGGCCCGACACCGGCTCAAACCGCCAAGTTCACTCCGATGTCGAGCCCCACACGCGCATGGGCACGGGTGCCGGCCCAGTATGGCACGGTCCACCAGTCCCGTCGATAGCGTTTCGGCATTGACGGGGATTGCCGATGCCGGCCACCGGCCGCCTGTTTGTGTGCGCCCGCTGCCGGGCGCAGGTCATCGTTTGCCGCCGTTGCGACCGCGGCCAGATCTATTGCGACGGCGACTGTTCGGAGGTCGCACGTCAGGCCAGCATGCGCGTGGCCGGCCAGCGCTATCAGCGCAGTCGTCACGGCCGCTTCGCGCATGCCGAACGGATGCGCCGCTATCGCAGCCGCCGGAATAAAGTGACGCATCAGGGTTCCTCTGCGCCTGCCGCCGATGCTCTACTGGCACCGACTTCGACGACGTCGGCGGCAACAGCGGCGGTATCCGCCACCGCCCCAGCTGTGCCTGAGCAGTGCCATTTCTGCCACTGCGTCTGCCCGGGCTTCGTGCGCCTGGGGCCACTACGCCGTCGGGTCTTCCGTGATGTTCGTACTACTACCTACTGCACAGGAAGTGACCCATGACCATTGGAGTTGAACTTGAGGCGCAGATCCTGCGCTACTACCACGTCGAGAAGTGGCGCTGCGGCACCATCGCACGGCAGTTGCACGTGCACCGTGGCACGGTCCAGCGCGTGCTGGCGCAGGCCGGTCTGCCCCGCATCGGCGGGATGCTCAGACCTTCGCAGATCGATGCCTACCTGCCGTTTATCCATGACACGCTCAAGAGGTTTCCGTCGCTCACGGCCAGCCGGCTGTATGCGATGGTCACCGAGCGCGGCTACCGTGGCAACCCTCATCATTTCCGGCACCTGATCGCGGTACACCGTCCGCGTCCTGCACCAGAGGCTTATCTGCGGCTGCGCACCTTGCCTGGAGAGCAGGGCCAGGTTGACTGGGCCCATTTCGATCACCTGCAGATCGGGCGCGCGCGCCGGCCACTCATGGCCTTCGTCATGGTGCTGTCATGGTCTCGGCAGATCTATCTGCGCTTCTTCCTCGATGCCCGCATGGACAGCTTCCTGGCGGGCCACGCCGGCGCGTTCGCGGCGTGGTCCGGATTGCCACGAATCCTCCTCTACGACAATCTCAGGAGCGCTGTGCTCGAGCGTCAGGGTGATGCGATCCGCTTCAACCCCACGCTTCTCGCGTTCGCCGCTCATCATCGCTTCGAGCCGCGTCCCGTGGCAGTGGCCAGAGGAAACGAGAAGGGACGCGTCGAAAGAGCTATCAGGTATGTACGCGAGAATTTCTTTGCCGCGCGCAAGTTCACCGATCTCGACGATCTGAACATCCAGGCCGCGCAATGGTGCGCGGGCATGGCGGCGGATCGTCCCTGCCGGGAAGAACCCACGATCACGGTGCGCGAAGCCTTCGCCCGCGAGCAGCCCAGCCTGCTTGCGTTGCCGGAGAATCCGTACCCCTGCGAACTGCAACTGGCCGTGAAGGTCGGCAAGCAGCCGTATGTGCGCTTCGATCTGAACGACTACACGATCCCGCATACCCACGTGCGGCGCGTACTTACGGTCCGGGCTGATCCCCGGCAGGTGCGCATTCTCGACGGCGCCGATCTGCTTGCAACTCATGTGCGCAGTTACGATCGCGGCGCGCAAATCGAGATTCCCGCACACATCGACGCCCTCGTTGCACGCAAACGCGAAGCCCGTCACCATCGCGGCCTCGACCATCTCGCCCGCGCAGCGCCGGCCAGTCACACACTCATGCTGCGCGCGGCTGAACGCGGCGCCAATCTGGGTAATATCACCGCCCACCTGCTGCGGCTGCTCGACCGTTATGGTGCAGCCGAACTGCAGGCAGCGATCGAGGAAACGCTCGCCAGCGATGCCGCGCCTCACCAGAATCCGGTGCGTCTGGCGCTGGAGCGTCGGCGCGAGTCGCGTCAGGTACCGCCGCCAGTGACGGTGAACCTGCCCGAGCACGTGCGTAGCAAGGACACGCTGGTGACCCCGCACCGGCTCGACATCTACGACCAGATAACGGGAGGTACTGATGAGCTCGCCTGAGAACCTGCAGGAACGCGCGAACGCCCTGCGCCTGTACGGGCTGCTGGCGCATTGGCCGGAACTCACTGACGCCGGCTGGGTTGCGCCGCTGTTGCAGTGGGAAGAAGACGAGCGTGCCCGCCGTTCGCTTGAGCGACGCATCCGGGACGCCCATCTGGGCAGCTTCAAACCGCTGTGCGACTTTGACTGGACCTGGCCCACGCGCTGCGACCGGGCCGCCGTCGAAGAACTGATGTCGCTCGAGTTCGTCAGAGACACCGCCAACGTCGTACTGATCGGCCCGAACGGCGTGGGCAAGTCGACCCTGGCGCTGAACCTCGCCTACCAGGCGCTCGTCAACGGGCACACGGCGCTGTTCACAACTGCTGGCCAGATGCTCGGCGAGCTCGCCGCGCTTGACAGTGACTCAGCGTTACGCCGGCGGCTGCACCGGTACGCCACGCCTGACGTGCTCGTAATTGACGAGGTCGGATACCTGTCCTACTCGAATCGCCACGCCGACCTGCTGTTCGAGCTGATCAGCCGCCGGTATGGCGCAGCGAGCACCGTGGTCACCACAAACCGGCCGTTCGCAGAATGGTCGGAGGTGTTTCCGAACGCCGCCTGCGTCGTCTCGCTGGTTGACCGGCTGGTGCATCGCGCCGAAGTCGTCGCGATCGAAGGCGAGTCCTACCGGGTGAAGGAGGCGCGTGAACGGGCGGAGCAGCGCGCAAAGAAACGCAGCGCAGCACGTATGGAGAAGAAGAAATCATGAAGCGCCTTCACCTGCCTTCGGGCATCACTCACGGGCTGGACTTCCTGATCCCAGACAACTGGTCCGCAGATCAGGCGCTCGCCGTCGTGGAACTCATCGACGATCTACGCGAGCGTATCGCCGCGCACTATCAGATTCCGCTCAATGACCTGCTGCACGAACAACGCGCGCCTCCCGACAATCCTCACCCTCGTGACATCGACGATCCATTCTGATGACCATCACCCAACAACAGCGGCCCATAACCGCCTCTGTTGTTGACGCTTCTACTCAACTTTGCGCCGCCATCTAATGGCGCTTTTACACCGCCGCTAACATGGAGTCGTTCTCTATCGAAGACGGAACGGTCAGTTGTCGCCGCGCAATCACCCCACCCGAACCACGCAATTGCCCCACCGGAATCGCGTAATTGTCCCACCGGAATCGCGCGATCATCCCACCGGTAGGACGAACGGAAGCCCGCCTGACGGGCCTTCGGACGCGAAAAGTTATACGTAACCTATAACCTTTTAACCATTAACCAGGCGGAGTCTTCCCCAGAGGAAAAGTTTTTTTTGAAGTTCCGCCCTTTCGTTGGCCAAGGCTGCGCCTTAAGTGGCTATCAGGGAAGACGACTGACTGTCTGCCCCGGGTGGGGCAATTGCGCGAAGACCACGTGCGCGGCGTACGATCTCGCACGACGGACGCGGGATGTGCAACCGTCAGTCCTTTCCGGGATCGGCCATCTGTAGGCTCTGTAAAAAGAAAAGGCGCGAGCATCGCTCGCGCCGTGAATTACCGAGTGGCCTCGAAATCGCCAGGCTTCAGAAACTGCGAAGTGTCCTTGACAAAAACCACGCTTACGCAGCTCGCGGGCTTGTCGTCGAACACGAAAAACTTCGTGTCCTGCAATAACCTGGAGCAGGCCGACGCCTTCTCGTTCCAGGCATCCTCAGTGGAGAACGCGACAGCTCCGGCAGACGTTTCCAGTAGCCGGCTGCATGCGTCGGGTTCGATAGCGAGCAGGGTCGAGTGTACCCAGCTGTCATCCCGCGTATGTAATCCCACCGGCAATTCGCCACTCGCGGTCGCTTCCTGAAGGTATTGCCTTACGTGCGGTTCCGACAGGTTCGACACCACTCTGGTCTGGCAGGTTTCAATCTGCAGGGTGATAGCCAGAAGAAACATTCCACCACCGGAACGCAGCGTACTCAGTCTCGACTGTTCTAATGCGTGGGTGGCCTCGAATGCGCGCTGCATTTCCTCAGGAACCTCGCTAGGAGCGCGCTTCTTTCAGACGGTTCTTCCCCGCATATACGCTCGATTGAGGACCAGTGAGCCGAGGGAATGATGTAGCCCGGGTGCAGCCCATGCTCCCTGAGCAGGGCCGAATTCATTGAACCTCCAGCACTGTGGGAGCGATTCCCGTTGCCGAGGGCTGCTGGGCGGCTCGTTGGCGCGGCTTGACTTCGTTGTCGAAAACCAGCGCGGCTTCCATCGTGTCGCGCAGGCGGCGGGTAAGCGAAATGCCTGGCGTCAAGTCAAGACCTGTTGCCTCGCGATAGCACTCGATAACGAAGATTTTCATCTCACGACTGGCCGAGAGGATATCGCCCGGCACCGAGGCGCCGAAAGCCCCATCGTCCCTGATGAACTGCATCACTTGGTCAAGTCGGCTGTCAATTGAACTGGACGGCACAACGAAATCATCCGCCCGGACCTGCTCTGCCAGGATTTTGACGATGATGGGCAGAACGCCAAGGTACCGGGCAGCGGCATCGACAAACTTCTGCGATACGTTGCTCGCGCATCGTATGTCGTTTCTCAACTGCGAGAGATAGCCCGGTGTACATCCAAGCTCGTTTGCCAGTGCAGCCAGTGAATGGTCCCGATAGGTCGCTTGCTGGAACAACGCCGCAAGCAGTCTTGAACCAGGCTTTTTCAGCTGCTCGGTGTCGAGCGTCAGTTTTTGCCGGCGTGCACTGCGCCCGGTACGCCCTTCTTCGTGTGTCATTTCCATTGTTTTTGTCCTCGAACGTTTCGGCCGGGTTCGGCCGTGAGCGGGTCGCTCTTTACGTATAGCAACTGTTCGGATCAGTCCCGCTCACGCGTTCGCTATACGTTTTGCTGAGGCATAGCGAGGACACTTATATGGCAATACCAGGACCAGTTTCGGAACTACTCGACCTGTTGGTCGAACTCGCCGCAGCAACCTACCAACAAAAGGGAGACGTATGCGGCGAGCAGGAATCTATGCACGATATTCGGACGATGAAAGCCGGTCGACGTCAATCGACGACCAGGTCAGAAGGGCGCGGCAAACAGCGGCGCAGTTAGGATTTACCGTTAGTGACGAACATGTATTCGTCGATGCGGCGGTGACCGGGCAGCAGAAAGGCCTGGCGAAGCGCGTTGCTTACGCGCGATTCATCAGCGCGTGGGAGGCAGGCCAGTTCGAGGCCATCGTGGTCGATGAGATTTCACGGCTCGCACGCTCGACGCTCGAGTTTGCGCATCTCGAGCAGCGCATCGAGAAGACTCGGGTACGTGTCGTCAGTTGTGACGGCACGGATAGTTCGATACCTGGGTGGCAACTGCAGTTCGGCATTTCCGGACTGATCGCCGCACATTTTGTGCGGGAGACCAGCCATCGCGTCAAACGGGGCATGCAGGGGCAATTGATACGCGGATTCATGATTGCGAAAGCGGCATACGGATATCGGGCAGTCAGGCAGGGCGAGCGCGAAAACGAAGGAGGAACAGTCTGGGAAATTGACCAGCCGGCGGCAGACCGGGTGAAGCAGATGTTCGCCATGCGGTACAAGGGTAGCTCGCTCAATGCCGTCGCGGAACACCTGAATCGCGAAAACGTCGCCTGTCCCCGTCCTTCGAAAGACGGGGGCGCCGGGTACTGGCGGCCGGCGACGGTAAAGCAGATTCTTGCCAACACTATTTATCGCGGTGTTTTCGTATATAGAGGCAGCAGCTTTACGAAGGCAAAGGCGAAAAAGGAAAAGCAGGACATTACCGAGATTGAGTATGCCCGTCCGGAGTTGCGACTCGTGGATGACCATGTCTGGTACGCCTGTAACGACAGTTCATCGTCTCAGCCATTCCGTGGAGGCGGGCGGCGGCCATTCGCCGGGCTCGTGACCTGCGGCGTCTGTCTGGGAAGGATGAGTATTGCAGGGGGAGGTTCTGCGCCTCAACTTTATTGCGCGGCGTGTGCGCAGAGACGTCGAGTTGCCGTTGAAAACGCTCCGGAGCGGGTAGACTATGTTTCGGTGAAGGCGCTCGAACATGCGCTGACACATCTTCTGCGATGCATG
This sequence comes from Paraburkholderia sp. BL27I4N3, assembly GCF_003386115.1. Taxonomy (NCBI): domain Bacteria; kingdom Pseudomonadati; phylum Pseudomonadota; class Betaproteobacteria; order Burkholderiales; family Burkholderiaceae; genus Paraburkholderia; species Paraburkholderia sp. BL27I4N3. The sequence continues at coordinate 65,276 of NZ_QREJ01000001.1, forward strand.
TTTGACGATGAGCGCATCAGGGAATTCCGCAACCGTCTGAAGGCGCGACTCGACGGAGGCCAGGATGCTCGGATTATTGAGTTGAAACTTGAGGTGGCACGCGCTGACAGGCAGCTTGAAAGTCTGGCCCAGCGCATGCGTCGGTTGGAGGCGGATGGAGATGACGTCCTTGAGCAGATCTATCGCGAACAGCGGGATGAGAAGAAGCGGCTGGCTGATGAACTGCGAAGGCTCGAGGCGTACGCAGCCTCGCTCGACGTCGAGAATCTGGAGCGCCAGTTGGCCGTCGAGCCGCTCGACATCATTCCAGCACTGTTTGGAGCAGACGCAGCGGTTGAACGGGTGAGGGCGATTCTTTCCCGGGTATTCCCGAAAATCGTGCTCATTGACCGTCCTCAAAAGTTTGTGTCGGTTTGGACCGTGACGACCTGCGAAGGTGCGGTTTTGGCGACCCTGTCCGGGACGATGCCGGTAATTGAGGACGAAGTCGAGTATGTCGTTCGGGTCGAGACCGGTCCGACGCGGCCAACACCCTGGCGGGTGTTGGTGGAGGGTAGTAGGAAAAAGGAAAACGATTGATTGCGCGGGGCTTTCACGCCCCGCTTCTTTTCGGCACGTCTACTTCTGTCGACGACGTCCTGCCGATGGATGGCCCTGATGCCACGCGAGCATTGCCTCGTGAATCGTTGAAAAACCTACGATTCACGATGGCGTCACGACCAGAAAGGCTGCCCTAGACTGAGATTCTTAACGCGAAAATCTGCCGCGAAGTTCTATATGGTCGATCGTGGACCACTGCTTATAAACTATGGAAGCAGAGTCTGAGTCTGAGTCTTCTTCGGTCAGGATCACCCCTTTGTCCAGATAACGAAAGACAGTCGTGGGTATTAATTTTTCCGACGCGGGACTATAAGCAATGAGAGCGTTCGGCTTTCAATAAAGCAAATGGAAAGCGTCAAGATGACCATGCTCGAATATGACCGCGCATATCCCGATTAAGAGTACGCTCGAAAGAACTGTTCTGCGCATCGCCTGAGTAGTGGCGGGTCGACGCACATACCAAAAAGACAAGGCCGAACCGACAGACCATAATAGATATGCCATCACGGCAAGAGAAATTCCGTAAATGACGTATAAATCTATCGTGAAAATAACCATCAACAAAGGAAGGAAGTAGATATCAAGGCGAAACCTGGTTGGCTTGCCGAGAATCCGGCTCACTAACCGTTCTGCCAAGGTTTCTTGTCGTACTAGTTCGAGGCCGCGACCTACAAAGGGAGAAAAATAAAGACCAATACCACAATCGGAACCCAATTTAACGCGTTATTTGCGTGATCGCTAAGTGAGGCGGGTACAGCGGAGAACGATAAATGCGATTCGGAAAAATCCCCAATCATAAACAAACGAAGCGATAAATCTTCCCGCAGTGATTATTGTTATTGATTTCACGGTCACATCAAGAATCGAAGGCAAATTCCAATTCTCAGCCATAATTGTGCGCGTCCACTCCCGAATGGTACGGCGATACTAGCATTAGAAAAATCACAAGACCGAAATGCAGAACGCCGGCACGAGGCCGGCGTTCACGGCGACAAGCCGGGCGGTTATTGGACATACCGCGTGAGCGTCAGATAGGGATGCCCTGCCGTGACGGTATTGCCGTCGCCCACGATCTGCACGATCGTGTTGCCAGCGCCTGCAATGCTCGCTTCCTGCGCCCCAGCCCCCGATGGTCTGACACGTTCAGCCCACGCTGTTGCGAGACCCGACGATCTGGGTCACTTTGTTATCGTTGCCCGCAACGTCAGCGTCCTGGCTGGTGCCCGTCGCGGACTGCGATTCGGACACCCACTGCTTCAGAAACGCTGCCAACTCTGGGTCCTCCGCAAGCGCCTTGCGCAGTTGCATGTTCAACGCTCCTTGTGCCGCCGCGTCATCAGGCTGCTTGGCTAGGTCGTCCAGCGCTTCCTTGGCGCCCACGTGGCTGAGCCGTTGCTTGAGCTTGTCGAAAAGCGTGTTCGCAGAGGATTTTCCAAGCTCCTCGGCGCCCTTTTCGACGGCCTTTTGCAGCAGTGGTGTGAGTGCTGTCACGGTCGATGAGGCGAGGGCGGTCAGCGCGGTGATCTCTAGCATGGTTCACTCCTTGTTGGTGAAGTAAGGCAGTAACGGCCCCAGTAGCTCGAGGTCGGGCGTTGCCCTAGCAGAGTCACAAAGTTGCAGGTAGTCGCGAAGCATCGCACCCATCAACTGCGCATGCGCGTCCGGGCGGCGCAGAAACTCGAGCGCGAGTGTCGTGACAGCCTCCTGCGCAAGCGGCAGGGCCTCGGCAGCGCCGCTGACATCGCGGGTACGAAGTGCCAACACGATCAGCGACCTGGCCAGGTCGGGCCGGAACACGTCGGGCCGCTGGTCGGCAAGTTTGCTGTAGAGATCGGCGGCTTCCAGCGCGGCCTGCCAGGCGGGCTCGCGGTGACCCAGTTCGCTGAGCCTGTTGGCCAGGTTGCTGAGTGACATGGCCAGGTCAGGACGGAACACGTCGGGCCGCTGGGTGGCGAATTCGCGGTAGAGATCGGTGGCCTCTTGCGCGACCTGCAACGCGAGCTTGCGCTGGCCCAACTCGTTAAGCGAGTTGGCCAGATTGTTGAGCGACATGGCCAGGCCGGGCCGGAATACCTCGGGCCGCTGGTCGGCGAGTTCGCGGTACAGATCGGTGACTTCTTGCGCGGCCTGCAAGGCGGGCTCGCGCTGGCCCAACTCGCTGAGCGAGTTGGCCAGATTGTTGAGGGTCATGGCCAACTCGGGGCGGAACACCTCGGGCCACCGGTCGGCGAGTTCGCGGTACAGATCGGTGGCCTCTTGCGCGGCCTGCAAGGCGGGCTCGCGCTGGCCCAGCTCGCTGAACCTGTTGGCGAGGGTGCCGAGCGACGCAGCCAGGTCGGGGCGAAACACGTCGGGCCGCTGGGCGGCGAATTCGCGGCGGATATCGACCGCTTCCTGCGCGGCCTGCAAGGCGGGCTCGCGCTGACCCAGCTCGCTGAGTCTGCTGGCGAGGGTTTGGAGCGACCTGGCCAGGTCGGGCCGAAACACGTCAGGCCGCTGGTCGGCGAGTTCGCGGCGGATATCGACGGCTTCCTGCGCGGCCTGCAAGGCGGGCTCGCGCTGGCCCAACTCGCTCAGCGAGTTGGCCAGATTGTTGAGCGACCCGGCCAGGTCGGGTCGGAACACGTCGGGCCACTGGTCGGCGAGTTCGCGGTTGAGATCGGTGGCTTCTTGCGCGGCCTGCAACGCGGGCTCGCGCTGGCCCAACGCGTTGAGTCTGACGGCCAGGTTGCTGAGCGACCTGGCTAGGTCAGGCCGGAACACCTCGGGCTGCTGGGCGACGAGTTCGCGGTAGAGATCGACAGCCTCCTCTGCCGTACCCAGCGCGGCCTCAGGCTGGCCCGCCATGCCCCGCGCGGTCGCTAGCCGGTTCAGCACGGCTGCGCGGCGGGGCATCGGGGCATCTTCACGGGCTACACACAATGCCTGCAGGCGCTCGGCCACCTTCAGGTTCAAGTCACTGAGCACCACGCTTTCCATCGGAAGGCTGTCATCCAGCGCCGCGAGTTCATCCTCTTCATCATCGAGCGCGTGCATGATGCCTTCGAGCCATCGCAGCGGGGCAGGCGACTGCGGCGCGAAGTCTTGCGCGCAGCGGATAACCGATTCGGCGACTGCCCGGCCGAAGGCGGCATGGCAGCGCAGCACGGCCGCTGCGCCAGGGTTTTGCCGCATCGTGCGCATGATCAGCGCTTCACCGATCAGGTCGGGCAGCACCGGTGCAATGCCGTTGGCGCGCGGCAGCGCTTCTTGCAACACATCCGCCAGCACCGCCGCGTCGCCGCCGCTTGGGCGGTGGATGGTAGCCTTCTCGCTGGACGCAAAGCGCTCGAAGTCCTCACGGCTCATGCCCTGCGCGAGCGTGACGCAGGCCGCTAGATGTTGCACCAGGGCGGGGTCGAGCGAGCGAACCCGGGCCAGTTGCCGCAGCCGATCGGCCTCGTGCTGGGCAAGGGCATCGGCAAGATCGATGCGACCGAGCGCCAGTGCTCGCGCATGGCCCACCTGGACCATCGCGAGCGCGGCCATCATCAGAAAGAGCGGATCGCCACCCCACACGAGTTGCATGAGCTTGTCGCGGAAGGCGGCGTCGTGCACCGGTAGGTCGATCGGCTGGCCGGGGTTCGCTTGTGCCAGCACCGTCCCAAGTAATGCCAAACGGTCCTCGGCGCGCCCCAGCGGCGGGATCGGTACCGGCTCAGGCGGATCGAGCAAGGCGCGCTTGTTCAGCACCCCCCAGCCCCCCGAGGCGAATACGGTGGTCCACCAGCCGGTGTCAGTGCTGGCGTTGCGCTCGAGCAGCAGCAGTCGCAGCACATGCGGCGCCGCCGCCGCGCGATCAGTGAGTTCATTGAGCCACTGGCTAAGCAACTCCGCATGTTCGGCGGCGTAGTCCACCACGATCAGGGTGGGCTTCTGCCAACCCCAGTCGCTGAGGTTTTGCTCGCGAAAGAACCGCTGCAACTCGGTGCGCGTAACAAATCCTGCGTTCCAGCCGGTGGTGCTTGCCTGCTCGCACAACTCGAGCGCGAGCCGCGTCTTGCCGCATCCGCCGTCGCCGACGAGCACGCGGGCCAACAAGTCGCGCGGCTCACGCAAGAACGTGTGCAAACTCGCCAGTTCCGTCTCGCGACCCAGCAGCGGTGTGGAGCGTGCGTACGGAGAGAGTCTGTCCAGATCCTGCCTGATCTGCCGCCGGGCCACATACCGCGTGAGCGTCAGGTGTGGTGGGTGCCCTGTCGTGACGGTATTGCCGTCGCCCACGATCTGCACGACCGTGTTGCCAGCGCCCGCAATGCTCGCTTCCTGCTGCATCAGGCACTCCCTACGTTATCGGCCACACGGCAATTCATCGGGCTCATCCGTCACTCGGTGGATCTTCGAGTTGAATGTTGAACGCTATCCGCACCGCAAAGCGTTAGGACAGAATAGTTGTCGGCGACCAAACAAGATAGTTGGTGTTATGCAAGCGGCCGGTTTGTGCGTTGTCGATGGTGGTACCCGTCTCAGGGCGCAGCCCTTAGCAACTCCCTGGCGGCAGCCGGGCAACACGGCGTGAGGGATCGTTACCGGATGGCCGCGACGCTGTGCGGCGCGGCCATCCGTCGCTAGGCAACGGCGAGTAGAGCGCGGCCCCGCATCGCGGGGACACGCCGACCCGATTGTGGTCCTGCAAGCCCGTCTTGGAAATCGAGGCGCGGACTTCTATTCTTATCATCAGGGTGAGAGCCGCAATGGCCCTCGCGCGTAGCCGGATTGCCTGTCTGATTGAGACCGCAGGTTCGGCGCTGGTTCAGGGTCATCGATCCGGCTGGCCATCCGGAGATAGCCGGTTTTATCAAGCAACCTCGCGGAGCCGCAAATGAGACGCTGGATTTCAAGGCTGGCAGTTGCGGCGGCCGCCTTTTGCGCAAGCACTGCACATGCGGACCAAGCTTCGGTCGACGCCTTGACGAAGCTGGCGAAGGAGGGGTGCCTTGTCGGCACACAGTTCGACTTTAAAGCAAGTGCCAAGGGAAACCTCACCTTCCGCGATCCAACGAAACCGGGCGGCCAAGGCGAAGTCAGCACCGATATCCGCAACGGGTCCGGCGCCGTCGCGATCCTGGACGAAAGGATACGCGTGATTGCTGACCAGCAGACCAGGGACTGCATGCACCCCTTTGTCATAAAGATTATGAATTACATCATCGAACACCCTGCCCCACCCGAAACAAAGACGATCAGAGGGGTCACTGTGGGTTCACATGCAGGTGACCCCAGAGCGGACGGCAACGACGCCACGGCGTGCGCTATCGCGGAGGCCGGTTGGACGATTGTGAACGGGTCCGGCAGTTTGGTTCCTGACGGACAGCCCGCGAATGGCTCGATCGGGATAACAAATACCGATTACAACACGCAGCACTTTTGCCAAACCTTCCATATAGTCCGCGCCGACACCGGGCACTCGGCTCAAGCGAATGCTTATGTCACAGCCGTCGAGACCAGACCCGCGCACTAGAACAAATGACGCGCCTTCGGCGCGGTCTGAAAAAACGGCATCGCGCTATCGCGTTAGCAACTTCCGGCGGCAGCCAGGCAACACTTGAGGGATCGTTACCGGATAGCCGCGACCCTTGCGGCGCGGGGAGTCCGCCTTGAGGCGGCGAGTAGAGCGCGGCCCCGCATGGCGAGGACACGCATGGCAGAAGAAGACATTCCTTCGGAGATAACGGACTAACCTTAGAAGAACCGGTAAATGGCGGATAGATGCCTCCGCCAGCGCCTATGCTTAAAAACGCAAGCTTGGTTCCATCTCCCGCGCGAGGTGTCCAATGAAAACGAGCATTCGCTTTGCATTGCTTTTGGTTTTGGCTGTGGGAGAGACTTCGCAGAATGCGCAAGTCAGTGGTTATTAGCCCCCGCGCTGACACAAAGCGAGCCATCATAGCGCGCCAAGATATGGCGAACCCGCCTCGGTTGATTCAGCGCCACACGAGATCTCAGATCATCTGGACGAGCCACAAGCAATGGCACCCAGTATTTGGGGAACACGAGCAGAAACCGCGCGCCCGCCAGAACGTGTTTTCGAGCATGGTTATCTGATCGGAAAACTCACACGGGACCGGGTGTGTGCCCTCGTGAAAGGTGATGTTGAAACGCCAAACGATATTAGCGGGGTAGTTTGTGTGAAGGAGTTGCGGCTGGCTGGATACTCAATCGATATGAACGGTATCTAGTTGCAGATGATTGTGGCCGGGTTGATGACCGACGCCGTTCACGGAGCCTATCCATTTCGTTTGCCGAAGTCTGCTTTGCGGCTAGAGTACGAGGGGGCATTTACGAACACGCGTTCGCTGATCTGAGAGTCACCGCTTCGAGAACCAGTCGGGCGAACGGCCGGTGACCGCTGTGCAGCCGCCCGCTGAGGGTCGGTAACTGAGTGTCTGCAATGGCCGATAACTCACCGACCAGACCGGCGAGGCGAGCGTCCGTTGTACTCCGGAAGCGGTCGTGGCGGTGTGCGAGGTCCGAACGGCAGTTGCGGGTCGAAGGAGCATTCGCCATTCTCGATAGTGGCCATTCGCAGCCGACGAATTTGTCCGATCTCGAATGATCGAAATGGGCGATGATCTGTCGGAGGAACTTGGAAAAGAACGGCCGTTGCACCTTGAACGCGGTCGTCGCGCTTATTTTTCTGCGGCCGTGAGCCGAGTCGGTTGCATGGACGTTGTGTGGCCTTCTGGCCAGCGTCTTGTATGGGCAGCATTCGAAGCCATTGTTGTCTCGCTAAGAAAAATTATCTGGACGTATAAGCGACTGAGCTATCCCCAATATAGCTGCCGAAAACGGCGATGAGTAAAAATTCTCTGACGCAATCGAAAGATTTTTTCAAGAAATCGACTGCCTGCAGGGCTGTACACAGATTCTATCGAAAGGGGACCCGAACATGAAGAAGCGAGCATCGCGAACGGCTCAGCATCTGGGTATGCTGCAGCATATCGGCATCAGTAAGTGGGGGTATTGACGCATGACTCATTGAGGCACCGACGCGTACTCCCCGGGACTGATAAAAACGCTTTGAACGGGGAATGCTATGACTATCCACGCAAGCTCGTCGGTCGACGACGACCCGGTCGTTTTGCTTGAGGCTTGGTCTATTCGCGAATCGAATACTGGCGCACGGTATTTTGTCGGATTCAACCTTGCCGAGCGCGATGGCCGTGTCAGCACGGCAATCATTTCGTTCGACCCGATAACGCGCACTGGTGTCACTGCCACTGGCCGTCGCTACGTCCTGGTCGGGCGTGCAGGATTCGACAGGGATGCCGAATACGTCTGGCAGTGGGCGGTGAGACAGTGGCGCATTGAGAAGTGGAGCGACGTGACCGCCGAACTTGTTTCTGATTGGCGACAACCGTTGCCGGCCGGACAGCGCGATGAGGTTGAGTCGACCGCTGCCGAGCGGAGGGCACCGACTGTATCCGAAATGGCCGGCTTCGAACGTCGAAGCGATTGGGCCACCGATTTTACGGAGGACGCCGATGACCATGCCGCATGAGCGGACGCGGTCCGTGTTGCGCACGCGGGAATTGCTTCAGATGCTTGCATCAGGGAGTGACGTCCCGGACATGGATGAACTGCGAGATCGCGCATTAAGCCTGTTACGGCATTTCCCCGACAAGATGCATTTCGCCTGGTCGGCGCAGGTCTTGCCCGCCGTCTGGGGCAATCCCGACGAGAAATGGTGACTCCGCGTCTGCACGGGAGGCATGCCAATGGTCGACGGGACACAAAGCGACCCTGCTTGCAACTGTCGAGGCGGTGAAGCCAAGACATGGGGGACGCTATGCGGCAGAAGCGAAGAAGAATCTGCCGCTTTACATGGCGAGTGGCAGCATATGTGGGGGAATATCTCGCGCACGGTGAAGAGCTGCCTCTCGTAGCCGAGGTTCGCGGCGAGTTGGCTCTGGAGCCGAGCGGACCGACAGGGGGGCGCGATGCCTGGCGCCAGCTTCTTGCCGTCGTGACTGCCCTGCATGCCCGCCAGGAGAGTCAATATCCGCTGCGGCCCTTTGCACCCGTGAGTCGCCACATGACGGTGTCCGTCGAAAGCCTAGAGTCTCTCGACGGAAAGACCAGCAGCCCGATTGCCCGTCTTGATATGACGCGAGAGCGACGGTACGCCCATGGAGGCTTGTTTGTGAGGAACCAGCCTCGCATTGATCTTGAGCCGGTCTGGATCGAACAGCTCGACGGCGTCCTTGACGTATTCACACGTCTGCATTGGCCGGCCAGACAATGAATCAGTCGGCATCGTTTGTGGGGTAACTTTTCGTGAAAGTCTACGAATTGCTCGAGCGTCTGGCGAATGCCGATCCTGAAGCCCTTGTTCTGGTATTTATGCCTTACGCGGATGCCGCCGACGGCGCGGTTCTCGGCGACGTGATAGTACGCGATGACTTGTGGAACCATGAATCCGGCTTGTATGGCGGGCGTCCATATGAAGTCTTCTATCCGGGCGTCCCGGAAGAGCGAGAGCCTCTGTATTCGAACGTGAAGGTCGAGCGGGTCAAAGTCGTCTTGATTGGAGAGGAGCTCGGAAATTTTCACCTGCAGTTGGAGGTTTAGTCACTAGCCTGATGTCGGCATGGCGTACTCACACTTCCGGCGGTTCCGCTTTCTCGCCGAAGTCCTCTTTGAACAGTAAACGGCTGGCTGATGCGTCTTTCGACCAACTTGCTGAACTTTCGCCCCAGCGGCGCGTTGTTCTGCAGCATGCCGCGATTCCTTCGTCGCGCGTTTCAAACCCAAGCTGGCGGTAGCTGCCAATGGCGCCAGCTTTGACCCACATGCCCGTCGCGACTCGCGGCTTGTTCCTCGTGACTCTCTTACCAGCTAGGTCGTCAATTCCAACGAATTCTAAAACTCAGTCTTTTTAAACATTTGACATGGGTCCTTGGTGGCTCATTGCGGTTCACGACGAGGGTGTGACCACGATACCAGCCGTGCCTACCAAATTCGGTAGCTACATTTGGTATTTGATGAACGAGGGGCGTATGCAAGAAATTATCGGTACCGCAGTGAAAGACCCGATGAGTGAACGGCTTCGCGATATTCGCTTGCCGGGACTATTCATGCTTGCCATCTCGGCAACGGGAACAGCAATTTTCATGTCGATGCTTGCTGGCTGGCAGCGGGGTGGTTGGCTGTCGGAGCGGATTGTCTGGTGTGCCCTCAGCGTTGTGCTCGTCCTGTGCGCGCATTTGATTCCGGCGCTATGCCGGGGGGCCTCGGCTATCGTTCGCTGGGTTGCTGGTGTATTGTGGGTCGCGTGCATGATTGCCGTTTCGTTCGGCCATGCAACGTTCTTTCTGCTGTCGCAGCAGCATGCGGGCGAGCGGCGGGCTGACGCGATAGCCGTGGTTACTCCGCCCGTCGCACAGGATGCTGCGTCAGGTCGTAGTCTTACAGCGATAGCAACTGAGCAGGCGACGTTCAAGGCGGCGCTGGGAGCCGCTAGCGAACAGCGTTGTGCGCGGAACTGCGCGTACCTCCGGGCGAACCGAGTCACATTGTCCGCGAAGATCGATGCGCTCAATGTCGAAGCCGATGAAGCCAGGCGATGGGAGCGGTCCGAAGACCGACTGGCTGCACAGGCAGACCGTGTGACTACTTTGCGTGACTCTGCGCGGAACGACCCGGTCACGGCGCGACTGTCCGTTTGGATAGGAACGAATCCCGACAAGATAAACCTCATGCTGGCGCTTGCGTTCGCGGTCGTGCTGGAAGGGGTTGCGTGCCTGTGCTGGTACGTCGCGCTTCGACCCGGTAGTTCGCATCCAACCGTTGAGCCGCCAGTCACACCGGGAGTCACACCGCCAGTCACGGCAGCGGTCCCTATTGAATTCAATGCGAGTCACGCTTCGCTTATGAATAGTCACGTGACTGCTGACGTAATGACTATGCCGCAAGCTTCTCCAATTCATGCAGATCACGTGATGCCAGACGACGAGATCGTGCAGCTCGGCCGTGACATAGCAACGGGGCGAGTGCGGCCAACTGTTGCTGGCATCAGGCGTCATCTTGGATGTTCCCAAGCGAAAGCCTCAACTTTACGGCGGCAGATTGGCGAACTTCAAGTTTCGCCTCAGCCGACGAGCTCTGCATTGAGCGTCGTCAGGGACGGAGAGGTGCCAATCTGTCTCCCCCGCGATTTGCTTGATCAGGGCACGTGACCGCTGACCTTTCCGGAAATCAAGCGATCACGGCGGCCCGACGCGAAACCGAAACACATCGTTGGGGTCAACATGGGAATGGGCCTAAAGATCTGGTAGCGATCGCCGTTATGCAAGTTTCGGACGGAGGCGAAATGGATCAAACGAGCGGCGATATTCCAGTGGACAGACTGGGCGACCGGAAGCTGAGTGCAGCGGAGCGGCACGAATACCGTAACAGAGCGCTTTTTGAGAAGGCTGCCGTCGGTGGATATTTCATACTCTCGTCGTTAGATGAATGGGCTATCCAAGCGGGCTTGCCCTTCCTTTTCTCGAGGGCTCTTCCATGGGACGGTGAAGGGGAATATGTCCCGATAAGCCAGCACCTTATCCATTATTCAATCCTCTTCTTAAAGATTGGGCCGCACTTTGCGGCCAATGCCCATGGTGTGGCCATCAAGCACTATGCACAGCGCCTCGGCGGGGGGCTCTGTAACTCAAAAGATGCTGCGGCACTCGTGATGAACGTAGAAATCACCGATCGCGTTCTCAATGCGGTCTTTGATGGGGATCTCACGATGTGTGATTCAGTTGGCTTCCCGATTGATGTGACTGCCGACAAATTGGCATATGAAGAGTGTCCCGAAAGGTTTTTAAGGGATGCGGATGTCCGACAACTGTTGGGCCTTTATTCTGCAGGCACTAAGGAAGGTGACTCGGAGCTATCCGTCCGCGACACCAAGAACCTGGCCGGGCTGCGGTCACCAGAGATCCGTCAGGTGTTTCGGAGCGTGAAGGGGCAGAAGCATAAAGGTACCGACGTCACATGGGATCAGGATCAGTGGATCTCGATGCTAAAGGACCCGCCGAAGTGGTTAGAGCCGGCTCGTCTACTTCGTGGAAAACCGGGAGGGCCATCCGCAGTTTGGGACCCTGTCAAGGTTGGAAAGGCACTCAAGGAGCAGGGATGCACGTGGCTCGCTCTTGACAGTGCTTTTCAGGGAAAAACATTGGAACCGTGGCGCGAAAGGTGGGGGAGGGAGACCAGAAGCCGGGAGTGAAATGCGGTTCTAATGCGCTCAAATGCGGAGGTCCCGTCCAGAGACCTCGATAAATATTAGAAAAGAACGCGGCCGCGTTTACGGTCTGAACTCCGCATTTTAGGCTGTGCCCAAGCGTTCGGATTTATCCGCAGGGTCAGGCGATTCAATACCTGACCCCGGGCAACCCGACGCGAAACCCTGTTTCGTTGACTTGGGAGCCAGACAAATGCACTTGCAACAGCCAACGGCGACTCTGATTCGCCGCCATACACAGACCACCGAAGGCGCTGCCAGGCGGATGAACCCATCCACCTGGCTCATGCGAGCCCTTTACTTCAACTGCGATCGGCCTGGACCTTTACGTGACTCGGATGCCGGGCGCATGTTCGCATCGCTTCGGTAATTCAATCTCGGCCTTTCATAAACGACAACGAGCCAGTGGCCTCGGTGGCCCCGCTCGACCCTAAAAAAATGGAGCAAGTGATGAGTGAAACGATTGCCAGCAAATTTTCCCTAACCGCTACCTACCTCCCTGAAACGCAACCCGAAGACGCGCAGGTACTCGGGTTCCGCGTCGACGTTTACGTGGAAGCTGCTCAAGCCCCGCGTGCATACCTCGGAATGCTGATACGGGCGGCCGGCGGATATCTGTTCTGCGACGCGCACCCGACGGGTCCCGGTCGGGTTGATTCAGAAGGGTTCCCGCTTGAGACCGACTTTCTCTCGCTCGGTGAGGCAACGCTGACTGAAATCGTGAACACGCTGACCCAGGAACTCTCCTCCGTGAGCCGCACAGCAGAACCGCTGACGCTCACCAACGAAGATTTTGGCGGGATGTTCGGTCTACCGACCTCGAACATGTGCGCAGGACAGGCACAGGATTGCCTTACCCACTGATACCTTCATAGGAGACCGTTATGACGAAATCTATCCACGCACGCCAGCAGCCATATTTCGACCGGATGGTTGGCTACCTGATGCACAACCCGCCCGCCAATTCGGACGAGGCCGTAGCCCGTGTAGGCAGCATGCTCGAGGACATCTACGAACCTCGCCTCAACTTCTGGCAGGAGTTGGAGTCGGACACCATCATCCGCGCGTTCAAGTTCCACGTTCCGCTGCTCAGCCCGGGCGCGATATTGAAGCACTGGGGGACCTTCAGGGAGGTCGTCGAAAACCATCTGTACGTGCGGCAGTTCGATGAGCGCTGCGCCATGCGGCTCCTTGCGTTGCCGGCGGACGGGCGTCCTTCGGAGCAGGAGCAGGTCTACGACTGGTTGATGGCGGATTTCGCCACTAGGAGCGAGGACGAATACGCGGAATACCTCGATTCCGACTGCGAGGCGACACGCGCGATTCTCGGATTCATGCACCGGTTCGATGATGCCGGTACTGGGGCCGGTTCGACCGTCGCGGCAAACCGATCGGTCAGCGATCCCGCGTCGGGAGCGACGAACGGTGCGCAACCTGTCTGATTTACCCCCATACAAGGAGATGGATATGAACACGAAAGCCAATGAATTGAATTACCTTTCCCCGACCATCGAGGGTGCGTCGTTACCACACTGCGGGTTTGGCATGCTGCTGCCGGCAGAATCGTACGTCGACTGCTTCGGGACGCCACGCTCTGGTCGCCCGCGTAGCCCGGTGCTGGCCGCCCACTGCAACCTGACGCGTCTTCGAGCCGTTGCCGGAGGACAGGCGTGCTTTGGATTCGGCCGCATCGGCGCACCAGGGACGCCCGTTATAAGCATCCGGAGCCAGATTGGGTCGGTACAAACTTACTGGCTGGCCGACGCGAGTGACGCGCAGGTGTGGTCCGCCATCGATTCCTGGCGGCGCAACCGGTATGCACCCGTCGCGATGTTTGAGAACGACCTGTCGATGTATTCCGCTCATCCCATTGACTGGATACCCGGGAAAAGCAAGAGCGGTATCGATGACCTGCGGCACGCATGTGGCAACGACCGTTCAGCGAGCTTTCTGGCATTTGCGGCAAAGCTGGCAGCAAGTGGGCGACTCGAAGAGCAGGCGACGACTGACATCGAGGGTGTTGCGCTTTCCCATGTCGAAGTGAACGTCCTGCTGACGGAACGCTTGGGTCAATACCTCATACCCGAGCCGTTGTCCGGCCGCCCCAAGGCGAGTCTGCCCGTTACGACTGGAAATTCCGGCCCGACCAGCATTCATTGACGGGGCGGTACGGCCGAATCATCGGTAGATTGGACGTCTATCTAATTCGTAGTCCTATTTAACTGTGTGCGGGGACTACGCCATCGGCGCGGAGTGGTTTCCGCTGCCGGACCAGGCGGTGCGGACGACGGATCCGCGCCAGAGCCCGGATCGGTATGTTCCCGCACGCGCTCACAACAGAAGGATTGAAATGAAGCTGGAAAGGCAACATCCCCAGAACGGACCTGTGCGCGCAGGAGCAAGTACGAGCGCCATATCGCGTCGCAGCGACCGGGGGCCGCTGTTCGACCTGCCGCCGGTCGAACCCTCACAGCAGGCTGCGTTCCTGCGCCTGATGAGCGGCTTTCACTCAGATGCGGCAGCTCCTGATGAGTTGGACGAGGCGGTGGTATTCCGGGTGCTGAGGGAGTTTTATGAACCGCGCCGTGGATTCTGGCGCGCCCTTGAGGCGAACACGGTAATGGAGGCCATTCACTGCTATGCACCGGAGCTCCGGGCAGCCCGGGAATGTGCTTCGCAAGGTGGCTACGCGGCGTTTGCTTGGCAGATGGAAAGTGGCGTCTTCATGCTGCAGTTCCTTGAGCGCTATGCCGAACGCCTGCTCGATATCCCCAATGAAGGCCGCCCCAAAGGCCAGACGGCCGCCTGGCAGTGGCTCAACGACGACTGTCTGCGACGAGGTGAAATCCAGTGGGTGCACCTGATGGAATGTGTCGGCGAGCGCGCCGTGACACTTGTGCTGCGGATGGCGAGGGCAATCGAGCTCGCACCAGTAACGACACTTGGGCCCCCGGCGGAGCGTCCCCGTCGCGGTCGAGCGAGAAAACGTTCCGTCTGAACGACAACCCCGCGCCCCACGGGGCGCCAAATCGTATAGTCGAGAAAACCAATCATGCAGATATGGAACCCTAACTCTGGCAAGCATATTCCGCTGAGCCAGTTGCTTAACGCGTTCGATAGCGGTCCATGGGCCAGTCTGGTATCTGGTCCAGCACTCCATGCCTGTCTGTCAGACGATGTGCCGTTGCCGATGGACTCGGACCCGGTGCAACTTTATTTCTCAGGCATTGAATGCATGGCGCTTGAGCGGCGACCTGCGCCTGTCATTGTCGCGACCGCCGTGCTGCAGCGGACGACCGTTGTTCACTGGCTCCTTGATGCCACGGACCCCGTAACGTGGCGGGCAATGGACGCGTGGGATGAACAGCGAGGCTGCCAAGTGCTGGTGAGTCACGATGGTGAGGAACATACCGTGGCACTGGGAGTGCAACTCCCGGACAAGGTGCGCCCTGGCCGGATGTTTCCGGAATTGCGCGACTTGTGCGGCCACGCACTGACCGCCTGTTTTCTCCATGCCTCGTGGCACGCGCTGCACCGGCAGCACCTTGAGCGGCGGATGGCGCGACGGCTCACGGCGAAATACCGGAATCTGACTCAACATTCTGCCTGCATCGTCGCCACGCCCAGGGTTGCCGAATTTGCGGCGGCGCAGCCCACCGCTTACGTCGGCAAGCGGACGTAGCGGGAAATCAACCCGGAGGGGCGGTCGTTGGGCGCCGTGCAGGCGACCGGCAGGGCGGGGCGGAAGACAGTCCCGTCCTTCGGGTTCAGTCGCGACCATCGCATCCCGCCCGTGGGGTTTGTAACAGATCGGACGATCCGCTCCGTTGCATTGACGTCCTACCGTGCATCCCGCCGGCGCATAGCTTGCCTCTCTGCGCCGATTTGGTAAGATTCCTTTGATTAATTTACAAAAAATTCAATGATGCAACGTCCCGTTGCTAATTGATGTGGGACTAATAACTGCTGTGTA
Organism: Paraburkholderia sp. BL27I4N3; assembly: GCF_003386115.1. Taxonomy (NCBI): domain Bacteria; kingdom Pseudomonadati; phylum Pseudomonadota; class Betaproteobacteria; order Burkholderiales; family Burkholderiaceae; genus Paraburkholderia; species Paraburkholderia sp. BL27I4N3. Next base: position 81,121 of record NZ_QREJ01000001.1, read on the forward strand.
CGTCGTGTGTTCCAGTGAGAGATGCGGGTCTTTGTGACCGCATAGGGCCGCGCGACGAATCTCTTGTTACAAGAAGACCGATATGTTCGTCAGGTGCACGCTGTTCCCGGGGGACGGAATCGCAAAGTTGCTACAACAGGGCAGCCATGATTCCGTAATTGAGTACTTCGACGATCCATACTCAGAGAGGATCGTTAGGACCGTTCCCTCCGCAACTGTATCTCGGGCGCGACTGCACAAGCAGACGCGGGTCTATCTGTTTGACCATGCGCGGAGGTGCTGGCGAATCGCACGAGTGGTAGTGGCGGACGGGCAAACGCTGCAATTGAAACTCCCCAACGGCTTATCGCAGATACGAAATGTCGAGGAGGTTTTTGTGCGGTGGGACCGTCCGATCCGCGACCCAAGCAGTTATCTGGCGAACTTCATCACGGAGACGCCGGGTTATGCATCAGGACGGGGGCCGTTCATGCGCCGGACGCTGAGCCTACGCGGCGGGTTTCAGGGTTTGTCAGCATATGCTTCGTCGCGGATCGAATTGCTGCAACACCAATACGAAGTTGTTCGCCGCGTCTTGTCGGACCCATGCCAACGCTACCTGCTTGCGGACGAGGTGGGGCTCGGCAAGACCATCGAAGCCGGGGTTATTCTCAGGCAATACGTCCTCGACTACCCGACAAATCATTTTGCCGCCATCCTAGTCCCCCCGCCTCTCGTTCAGCAGTGGCGCGATGAGTTAAGCAGGACCTTTCACCTATCCGACTTTCTTGACGATTCAATTTTTGTTATTGCATTCGACAATCCCGAGGCTATGGTCGCCGTTTTGCCCAAGGCAGGCATGCTGATCATCGACGAGGCGCATCAGGTGACGACCGGCTACGGATCAGACGACGCAAGCAAGAGTTCTTTGTTCCGCAATATCGCGTCCGCCGCTGCGCGCGTGAGACGACTGCTTTTGCTCTCGGCGACTCCGGCTCTTGGCAACGAGCGTACCTTCCTTGCCATGCTTCATCTTCTCGATGCCAGCCTGTACAAACTTGAAGACGAGGAGACCTTCCGCGACAAGGTTCGGCACCGGGTGCGACTCGCCGAACTCGTCGCGACGCTCGTTCCGGATAACGTGTTTCTGTTGGGGACGTCGATCAAGCAACTACGAGTGCTTTTTCCGCTGGACAGTCTGCTGGCGGACCTTTGTGATCATCTTCAGGCAATCGTCGACACGCTGCCCGACGAAGACGATTCCGAGCTCGGCGAGGCGCTTCGCGTTCTCCGGGCACACGTTAGCGAGACATATCGGCTGAGCAGGCGAGTGCTACGGAATCGGCGTGCGTCACTTTCCTTTCTTACGCCGAATCGAAGCGGGGTGAAACTCGTAAGATATGCTTCGGTTGCACGTGTCGAGATCGAGCGAAGACTCGAAGACTGGCGGATTAACGCGATAACGGATGCCAACTTGCGCGGCGAAGAAGTTGCTTTATCGTTCCAGTCCATCTTCTTGCGCTTTATTGACGCGTTCTTCTCTGACACAGCCAACCTACGCGATCTTGTATCTGCCCGCCTGCTTGAGATCAACGGGTGCTCTCACAGTGAGTCGCCATGCACGGCCGCCTTCTTTCCCGGCGAAGATGAATCCCTGCAAAAACTGCTTGCGGCGATCGGACCCGCAGTTCAGCACGTCGGGACGGCAGAAATCTCCCGGCTGGTTTTGGACCTCGCCGGCCAGCGTGGACAGAAAGTGGTCGTTTTCACTTCATCCGTTGCCTATGCAGACCAACTGTACGGCGAGTTGGGCAAACACCTGAGAACTCAGGTTGCACGTCATCGGGTACGTACACGAGATGGTACGGCGATAGACTGGGATGATTTTGATGATGCAGATGAAACCAAGTGGAAACGATTCGTCACTGATCCCGGATGTTTTGTTCTCGTCTGTGACCGGGCCGCAGAAGCCGGATTAAACTTGCAGGGAGGCAACAAGATCGTTCTCCATGCCGATCTGCCGCTGTCGCCAAATAACATCGAGCAACGGATAGGGCGAGTGGACCGCTTTGGTTCAGGAAGCCCTGTGCTTTCGTACGTCGGATTTTGCGGAGAAAGCGAGTGGGACAGGGCATGGTTCAGTTGCGTGACCAATGGATTTGAAGTGTTCGATCGTTCGGTAGCCAGTTTGCAATATCTGATTGATGAGCAAATGGCGGGTGTGAGAGCCCGGCTGTTACAAGATGGTCCTGAGGCACTTCGCGACCTCGAAAAGACCCTGGTCGATGGCAAGGCGGTACAGCATGAAATCGATCGCCTCGATAAAATGGACGCCCTCGATGCCATCGAGCAGGGGGACTCTGAAGATTTTGATCTTGTGGAAGAGTCAGACGCTGACTGGAAGGGTATCCGCGAGGACATGGACGAATGGGCAGTCAGAACCCTGCAATTTCAGCAGATCAAGTCCGGATCGTCTGACCTGGACCAGGTCGTCCGCTACCAGTACAACGGAGACGAGAAGGCGTTTGGTACGCTGCTGCCGTTGACGCGGTTTCTTGAATATCCGGGGTTTATCGAGGCGATCGATACAGAACAGCCCGGTGCGAGACAGCAGACCCCGCGTACGTTCGCCTATGCGTTCAGACGGCCTAGCGCACTCGCCCGTCACGCGCATGTTCTGAGGTACGGATCCGCGTTCTGGCGGGGCCTGGAACAGTTTTCACTGCTCGATGAACGTGGCCGGTCATCGGCCATGTGGAGATTTGTGCCCGAATGGAACAGCATCGATGTCGCGGATGTCTTCGTGCGGATCGACTTTGTCATCGAAACTGACGTAGCAGAAGCTTTCACTCTATCCAAGGACAGGGGGTACGGTGAGAGCAGTTATTTCGCGTTGCGGCGGCGTGCTGACGCGGCGTTCGAACCGATGGTGGTAACAGTGTGGCTCAATGCCGAGTACAACGAAGTCACAGACGAGGCGGTCCTTGAGCGTTTGAATGCTCCGTATCTGAAGATGCCGAGGGCCGGGGAGGGCCGGGACTTTAATCTGAGCGCTGAGCGATGGGATGTGGTCCGAAACCAAGCAATTCCGGCAATTGCGGACTGGTCCGTGCATGTCCTGCACTCACGGCGTCGCGCCGAGAATGGGTTGCGCGAGCATGATGATTTCCGGAACAAGGTTCAAGATGCAGCCAATGCGAGCCAAGCACGACATCGACTTCACGACGTCCAGAGGCAGGCACGGCTGGCTTTCATGGAGGCCAAGGAATTGGAGGTGGCCCGCGAAGCCGCGCAGTTCGAGGCGCAGCTGGACAACGCATTGTACGCAGGCGTTGCCAGGCCTGCGATCCGGGTAGATGCCATACAAGCCGTTTTTGTTTCGAACAGGTCGCTCGATGACCTTGCCCGAGAAGCGGCATGAGAGAGTTCGGCTTTTCTGAATTGCAGGCGGCGCTGTTGCAGTGGCCGACGGAATTTCCGTTTTCCGAGTTTAAGGTGCAGGGCACCTACGAGCGGATCAGCCAGATCCTGTCGCAATCGTCGAGCGGTGGTCTTGCCAAGAGTGACATGATGCCGCTGATTCGCCAGATCCTGCTGCAACAGTCGCAATCCAGCAGCCTGAGCCAGATCCTGGTGCCAAACCATCCGGCGTGGCCGTCGTTCGGCGAGTGGACCGAATGGGGCGTATTCGTGATGCAAACGCCGGACGGATTTGTCCTTTCCGCCGAGCGCTGGCAACCTGAATGGCTCGAAGCCTCTTCGACGGGCATTTTCGACAGGGCGTTTTCGACGGATAGCCCGGCGGTCACCCAAGAATGCGACACGGACCCATGTGTGGGCCTCGCGACGGGATTGCGACATTACAGGTCGCGCGGACAACGCGAGGCTGTGCGAGCGTCTTTTTTTGCTCCGCCGGGAAGTACCCTGATTGTCAATCTCCCGACTGGAAGCGGAAAGAGCCTGGTCGCACAGATTGATGTTCTTCTCGATGGTCGCGAGGGAAACATGACGGTTGTGGTCGTGCCAACGGTGGCATTGGCAATCGACCAGGAACGACAAATGCAGGAGCGCTTGGCAGTTCATCCGGGCAGGGGTGAACTTTTCGCGTGGCATGCCGACCTTTCGCCTGAGCAAAAGCAACAGTTCAAGGAACGAATCCGCCGAGGGCGACAGCGAATTCTCTTCGCGGCTCCCGAGTCTGTGTGTGGTGGCCTCGCCTTTGCACTCTACGATGCCGCCCGTTCTGGTTTTGTTCGTCGCCTAGTCATCGATGAGGCGCATCTTGTCGCCCAGTGGGGTGATGAATTCCGCCCGTCATTCCAGATGCTTGCAGGCTTGCGGAACGGACTGCTTCGGGTCATACCGGACACATGTGAACCCTTCAACACGCTGTTGCTGAGCGCGACGCTTGCAGGGGAAACGCTGGAGACGCTGGCTACTCTTTTTGGGCCCGTCTCACAGGTTCAAGTTATTTCTGCCGCGCAACTTCGACAGGAGCCTGAATACTGGTTTCATCGGGCTCAATCACGGGACGAAAAGCTGGCGAAACTTCTTGAGGCAGCCCGGCATGCGCCGCGACCGTTTATTGTCTATGTGAGCGAACGGTCCGACGCGGTGGGAATAGCGCGCTCGCTGCGGTATTCGCTCGGCTTGACGCGCGTTGCGCATTTTCACGGTGAGACCACTGCCGCAAACAGAAAGTCGATCATTGATGAGTGGAGCACTAACAGACTGGATGCCATCGTCGCGACATCTGCTTTCGGCGTAGGAATCGACAAGACTGACGTACGTTGTGTGATCCACGCCTGCGTCCCGGAAACGCTCGACCGCTTTTATCAGGAAGTCGGCCGGGGCGGACGTGACGGCCGCCCGTGCGTATCACTTTCGATCTACGACGGTGCAGATATTGACACGGGACGAAGCCTTGGGCGAACTCGAGTCATTGGCGACGAGCTGGGTCAGGCCCGCTGGGAGGCTATGCTCAGATCTTACGAAGCGCGTGGCGAGGATCGGTGGTCCATCGACATTTCGGTCGTTCCGAGTCATGGCATGCAACAGAGCGACTATAACAAGGCTTGGAACGTTAGAACTTTGATATTGATGGCCCGGGCCGGGGTCATCGAACTGGATTCCGATTTTCCCGAACGGCCCGTGCAATTGCCTGGAGAGACGGATGACACCTACGAAGCCCGCCAAGAAGAGGCCGCGATTCAATATTTCAACAGGGCGACAATTCGCATTCTCAATCCGCACCATCGAGAAAAGGGTGTCTGGACGAACGAGATTCAGGCGGCGAGACGTCGCGGTGAGCAGAGTACGGAGCGGAATTTCAAGCTCCTGCTTTCAGTACTGAAAGGCGAAGTCGAGGTGTCAGACGCGCTGACCCAACTGTATGAGGTTGACAGTGATCGGTGGCGCATCCCCGTCGGAGGAGGGTGCGCCGGTTGTCCGGTGTGTAGAAGAAGTGGCCAGAGAAGATTGCCGACATCCACGCCAACTGTATCTCTCGCCATGACGCGTAGATTCGATACAGCAAAGTGGAGCAAGTATTTTAGTGGACGCTCACCAGAGAAGTTTCTTGTAGTGATGCCTGACCTGTTGACACAGTCTGTCGCAGCCCAGGTGGTCAAGGCAATGTCGGCAGTCATTTCAGTTTTTGACGTCGCCGAGGTTAACTTGACAAACCGGGAGTTCTGGAGAGGAGTCAAGGGGTATAGCGAACTCGCACGACGATCACGATATAGGTTTGTCATCGAGAATGACATAGACGCAGGAGACACGTACCTTGTCAATCAGCGCTTTCCGGCTGTTTCGATTCTGACGTCTCCGGCGGAAGAGATGCCTCTTGAGATTCTCGCTGTTCACAAACCGTTGCATCTGCTGTTCGTCTCAGAGAGTCTCAACGACCCGTTTGTGCCAGGCAGACGGATGGTTGATGTCTGGCCAAACCGCATGGGTCTCGATCAATTCGTCAAAAAATTGACGACTTAGGGCGGACAACGTGCTGTGTGGAAGATTTGCGCAGCCTTTATCGAACGCACCGAGGCGTTCGACTAACTGCTCACGGACAGAGAAGAGTCGGAAATGGCAATATTGAATATGGAAAGCGATGGGATGCCGGGACAGGTCTTCATCGCGCTTAAGGCACTGGTTGCGCTTGGCCCAATGACAAAAGACAGGTTGTTTAGCATATGCGCACCGGAACTCGCAGTCGACCCGAAACGTTTCCGCTACGCCGTGGCGAGATGGACCCAACTTGGCCTATTTGTTGAGAACGACGGCAAGTTGCGTGTTGCGTCGGAGTACAACTGGCTGTCTAACCTGGAGCACGATGAGGCGGTCCGACGGATGCCGTCAGTTGTGCGCGAGGTTGCACTCAGCGAAATAAACAACAGAAACTTCTGGGATGCAGAGTCTAATCTGAGCGCGGATTTTACGCGGGCAGCTGCCTGGATTCTCGCGCAGGATATCTACACACTTCCTTCTTCCGCTGAGCAGATCCAGGTTCTGGAAAGCGTGCAGGTCGGGAATGAGGCGAGAAGGGTGCTGCAGAACGACACGCGCTGGAATGGCTTCAAGCATTGGTCGGTGTTTATGGGCTTCGCCTCCGGCGACAGTCCGCTGACCGTTGACCCCACGGTTGCGGTTCGCGATTCGTTGTCGGGAATATTTAAGGACCGGAGTACGTTGCCCGCTGTCGATTTTATCGAGGCGCTCGCAACGATACTTCCGGTGCTCGACTTTGGTAGCTACCGCCAGTTGGTGGAGTCGGAAATAAAAAACTCCGAACTCGCGTCGCGTGCAGGGGATGCGCTGTCGACGTCACTGTCTCGCGCCTTGAAGCGTCTCGAAATTGGCGGGGTGGTTGGTTTCGAGATCCGGGCGGATGCGAAGCAGGGGTACAGTTTTACGGGATTTGCGGGCAGGCCGTGGGATCGATTCACGCACATCACGTATCACGGAGAAGCATGATGACACTTGCAAACTGGTGGCCCTCGAGCGCAGCGATTAACGACTGCATCAAACCTGAGGCGGAATCCGCAGAGGAGTGCCTGCTGCTTGCCGTTCATCAAGCGATGGATCTAACGAAAAAGGCAACCTTGGAGCGGACGGAAGACGCCGCTACCGAACAGGATCTGCTCAGCTACTTCCTGACTGATGACCTGCCTACGGGTACGCTCATTCTGCCGCTGAGCGGGCCCTCCGGATACGGTAAGTCACATCTGATTCGATGGCTTCACGCGCAACTCAGGCGTAGTCCTGAGGCGCAGCACGCTCACATCATTCGCGTGCCGAAGAGTGCCAGCCTGCGAACCGTAGTCAAGCAGATTGTGGATGCGCTGGATCCGGAACAGTCTCCGGAAATATATAAGGCCTTTAACCAGGCGATTCCGGATTTTCAGCCACGTGCGGCCGCCAACCGTTTGCGCGCTGAACTGCAGAACGTACTTGAAGAGCGGTTCCGGCAACTTCGGTTGCAGTATTCGCCGGATAGCGCTGATAGTCAGAAACAGCTAACCGACCTGCATCACCTTAAGAACCTTCCTGGCCTCCTAGGAGACGCGGTTTTTACGGATCGTTTGCTCGGGCAGGAGGGGGAAGCGTCGGACCTCGCTCCCCTAATCCGACTCGTGCGGCGCGCGACCGGGGCGAAGACCGCAGATAGTTCGGTGGATGACCGTGTGCCACAGTTCGAACCAAGCGATCTTGATATGCCGATCGGCCTCGTCAGCCAGGCGTCTGCAAAGGTCAAAGGATACTATTTGACCACCATCGACGGCGCCAACGCAGAAGGGCGGGCCCGCGCCGTGAAAATACTGAATGAAGCTGTCGATACGGCTGTGGGCAACAGTTTTAATCTCAGCGCAAAGGGCGGGTACTCCCTTCAGGACGTCATCCTGGACATCCGCAAGCAGCTTTTCAAGGACGGAAAGGAACTGATCCTTCTGGTGGAGGACTTTGCTGCACTTACGGGCATTCAGGAGGTGCTTTTCAACATCTGCATCCAGGAGGCCATACGGGATGGCAAGCAGGAGTTGTGCTTCATGCGCACGGCGATCGCGGTCACGGACGGTTATCTTGACAAATGGGAAACCATTCGCACGCGGGCGAAGTATGAGTGGGCCATTCGACCTACGGATGAACGCGACGGAGCCGTTGTATCGCGCGCTGTCGATCTGGTCGGCAACTACCTGAACGCCAGCCGTCACGGAATTGATCAACTCCGGCGTATGTTCAGTACCGTCGACAATGAAAGTGTCGATTCGGGCGGCTGGCTGACGGCATTCAGCGCCGAAGATGATCAGACGTCGATCATTTCCGGGTTTGGCTATAGCTCGAGAAAATACGCACTGTTTCCTTTTAACAGGGAAGCCGTAGCGGCGTTCTGCGATCGTTATCTGAGAGTCGGGGGGCGGCTTTCATTTAACCCGCGCGCGGTCATCAACTACATATTGAGGCCGCTGCTTCTTGATCACCGGGCTTCTTTCGACGATGGCTCCTTTCCGGAGATGATTGCCGTAGCGACGCCAAGTGCTGCCATAGCGGAGTTTGTCTCGAAACAACGTCTACTAAATAGCCAGCAGCGCGCGCAGTACAGGAGCCTTCTCGCGAACTGGGGGGGGAATCCGGAGGACGATGAAGGGCTGCACGTGCTCAATCCATCCGTGCTCACCGCATTCAAACTGCCGCCGCTCGAAGCTGTGTTGCGTGAACCAGGCGGTTCGGAGCAGGAAGAGGGGGAGAAAGATGTAACGGATGGAGACGAAGATAGAGACATCGATGCCCCGCAAGAAGACCCCAAGGTTGTGGAGTGGAAGAAACGGCTTCATGCATGGCGGGAGGGCGTCGAACTCGACATGCAAAGCGCGCGGACCATCAGGAATGCCTGCGTGAAACTGGTGGACGCCATGTCAAACTGGACCCTGAGTTCGCTGTCTGGGTCTGACGTCAAAAATCTGTCGCCAAAAGCCTTCCAGATTCCGAGCGCGCGAGGAAATCAGGAACATCCGATCGTCGTCAAAATCGCTGATACGAGCGAGGACCCCAACGGGTTTCTCTTCAAGAGCCTGCTCGCTATCGTCCGGTGGGACCTAGAGGGCAACCAGTGGAGCTACCCCGAAGCGGACGAGGATTCCGTATATGCCTTCCAGTTGGGGCAGAGACTTGCTTCCGAGTATCTGTCCCAATCGAGGGCAATTGCAGACTCCGCTCTGACAACCGTATTGCCGGCTCTGACGATGCAGTCGCATGCCCTTGGTCTGACTAGCGTGAAGAAAGACTCTACCGGGACAGAAAACGTCGAAGCGCTGCTCGCACAGATACTGACACCGGCAGTCGAGGCGCCAATCACGTTGTCGGGGACTGGCTGGGCATTGCTTCGCAGGGATTGCTTTACCTATCGCAAGGGGCTGATGGAGCAGTTTTTCCGTCGGGCGATGTATTTTCAGGGTGACACCGGTAAGACCCCGCTGGCGCTCGACGTGACTCGAATCTGGAGGTTGATGCGTGAACTGGACGTATACGCGATCGGAGTGCTCGCGAAGGATCTCGATCGGGAAAAGGGACTGGACAAGGAGCTTGTTTCGCACATCAAGCAACTTGGTTCCAGTCTGAGGCCGCTTTCCGGCCAGTTTTACGCTGAGCTTTGCAGATGGGGCGCGGAGATGACGGAATTGCTTGGCGAGGAAACGAACAAGGTGGAGTTGTACGCGGAACTCCGAGCCGTTTACTCAGACGCGATGAGAATTAGTGTCTGGCCAGAGAATGTCGATCAGAGCAGCATCAAAGAAATCCTGAAACAGTTCAATGCGTGTCCCCTGGCGGAGATACGGAGCCTGTACGTCGACGCGCAAAGGGCCCAGACGGAAGCAGCTCGTATCGCGGTACTCGGACGTGTGAACCCCAAGGAGTTGCAGGACACGGCAACGGTGATGTCGACCATATCCCGATTTGTCTCCAGCATGAGCAACCTTGTCGAGACAAGGCGCAAGGCCCTCACGGGACTGGACAAGAAGCCAGTTATCGAAGAATTGCTACAGGAACTGGATGTGATTGCAACGGACATGGCGGTGCTGCATGCGGTCGACGCAGAGACCGCACCTCAAGGAGTCCACTCATGACCTTGCTCGAACAGGCGAGAACCCTCAAAGAGGGATTGGGATACCTGGAGACGGTTAGCGATAACGGAGAGGAGGTCCGAGAACTCCACGAGCAAAAGCGGACTCTTCGCGCGCTGACCGAACCGTTGAATCTTAGCAGGCAGAGCGTTCTCCGACTTCGTTCCGGAAATGTTCAGGTCGAGTTGCCCGAGAGTTTGGTCGGAGAGGTCGTCAAACTGGCGACTGATGTACGCAGGAAAATGGAGAAAAAGCCGGGTCCCCAAACTTTGAAGTCCGGCAAGGAGTGGTCCACTTTGCTGGACAAGATGCGGACGCTAAACAAAACGCTGGAAGCTTCTGGGAAATCGGGATGGAAAGCGTACGTCGTGGAAAAGATCACCAGCGACCCGCCGGGGACGATAAAAAGTCGTACGGCCGATACAACCGAAAACAGGCAACGGATTCGGGAGTATGAGGTGATTTATACCCGACTGCAGCAGATCGGTCAGAGCCTGCCAAGTGATGTCGCTGCCATCAGCGAGGTCGAAACGCTTTCCCTTTCGTTGTCTGCTGCATACGGAAAAATTGATTTCGATGTTCCCGAGGCCGTGAGACTTTTTCTGGATGGGGCTAACAGCGCCACGGGCGCACCGTTGTCTCTGCTCACGGAAGAGGTCTTGGATTGGCTGAAATGTCGGCAAGAGGATGGCTTGTATTCGGTCAGGGCACGCGTCAATTAATTTATGGATAACGTTACGACTCTCCTGATCGCCTGCCTGGACGCCCTCGAGCAACGCGAATTGCCTCTTCTGTCATGGGGCATCGTCGACGCAGCCATAACCCACGATGAGTTGGTTGAACTGGTGGATCCACTTCTCTCCGACGCCATTCGGAGTGAGATGGACGCGTATTTCGACGCGGATGGGGTGATCGAAGATCTGGTTCGGCGGGCACTTATTGTATGCGTCGATGACAGCGAGCCCCGGTACCGGTCACGCATGGCAGAAACGATTAGACTCGCCCGCAAACTTAGGCAGTGGTTTCCGAAGCATGGCACCGACGGCGGATGGGTTAATGCTCCCGCGCTTGTTGCCGACTATCGGTTTCGATGGAGGAGGCGGGAATATCCGGACCGCAGGCTTACGCCGGAGGAGCTTCTGCCGGAGATCGGCGATGTCCCGTCTTTCACGGTGTCTATAATTCGCGCTTTGCTGCAGGCGGATGCGGGTCCGATCAGGCTCGCGCAGTTCCAGGTAGACGCAACTTCCCGAATCCTCAGGTCTCTGCGTTCCGGGAGTGCTGCGGGGACCATCGTCTGCGCGGGAACCGGAAGCGGGAAAACCATGGCGTTCTACCTGCCTGCTTTGTCCCATATTGCGCAAATTCTCCAGGACCGTTCCTCGAAGCGATGGGTGAAGGCGATAGCCCTGTATCCGAGAAACGAACTGCTCAAGGACCAGTTCAGTGAGGTCTATTCCCAAGCGCGACGTCTCGACACGACCCTTGCTTCGACAGGCCGGAAGCTGGTCCTGGGGGCGCTCTTTGGCGATACACCGACATCGGCGCGGTACCTTCCGAAACGATGGCGTATGGTCGGTGCTGATGCTATCTGTCCATACTTTTCGTGCCCACGTCCGGGGTGTACCGGTTCGATGCTCTGGCGTGAAGCGGATCGCTCGCGCGACATCGAGAGGTTGTGCTGCGATACCTGTGGCCACTGCGTGGCCGAGGATGAATTGATTCTTACCCGCAGGCGCCTTGCTGAACAGCCCCCGGATATTCTCTTTACAACGACGGAGATGCTGAACCGTCGTATGTCGGACTCGCGTATTCGCCATCTGTTCGGACTCGGTCCGAAGGCGCATCGGGCGCCCGACCTGATGTTAATGGACGAAGTCCACACCTACGCCGGGTTCCACGGTGCACACGTCGCATATCTCATGCGTCGATGGCGTGGCGCACTTCGCTCGGGAATTCATTTCGTCGGCCTGTCGGCAACGTTGCGCGAAGCGCCCGAGTTCTTCTGTCAACTGACTGGTCTGAAGCCGGAGCAGGTGTCCGAGGTTTCGCCGTCTCCTGGTGACATGAAGAAGGAGGGCGCTGAATATACGCTCGCGTTGCGTGGCGATCCTGTCTCGAGAACCGCGCTACTTTCGGCGACCATTCAGACTGCAATGCTCATGGCGAGGACCCAGGACCGGCGGGGCCAGTCGGTAAGCGAAGGTGCGTACGGCAGCAGGGTCTTTGCTTTCACAGATGACCTTGATGTCAATAACCGGTTGTTCTTCAGTATGCTGGATGCGGAGGGCAGAACGCAGAACTCCCGTCGCGAGCTTGATCGGCGCCGACATCCGAACGGACCACTTGCCCATCTTCGGCGTTCCAGTTTATCAACGTCCCAATTCGAGAACGGGCAGGACTGGAGGATAAGCGAGTCGATTGGCCATGACCTGTCCGTCTCATTGCAGGTTGATCGTACGAGTTCGCAGGACGCCGGTGTCGACCGCGACGCTGATATCGTCGTCGCGACAGCGTCGCTTGAGGTTGGATATAACGATCCGGCTGTCGGCGTTGTCATCCAGCATAAGGCTCCTCGGGAAGTCGCGGCCTTTTTGCAACGACGAGGCCGCGCAGGGCGGCTGCGTAGCACGCGGCCATGGACGGTGGTTGTGCTTTCCGACTACGGTCGCGACCGGCTGGCATACCAGGCTTACGAGCAACTGTTTGATCCGGAGTTGCCAAGACGGGTACTTCCGCTCGCCAATCGATACGTACAGAAGATGCAGGCGGTCTTCACGCTTATTGACTATCTTGGCGTCCAGTTGGAACAGTCCCGTTTGCACTATCACGTGTGGACACTGCTGGGTAGACCCGGAGAACGTCAGGCGGACATTGACCTTCAGACACGGATTGCCCATCTGATCACGGAAATCCTCGAGAATGAGGGTGCGCAAGAAGCGTTAGCTCGACATCTTTCTCGCGCGATGAAGCTGGATCGCGATTCCGTCGAGGCGCTGCTGTGGGATTTCCCGCGTCCGTTGATAACGGCGGTGCTGCCCACCGCGCTGCGACGCCTCCAGTCGCAGTGGGCACGCATGGGTAGACCAAAGGAAGACCCGTCGGCAGGGGCAGGTCCACTGCCGGAATTTATCCCTGAGTCTTTGTTCGCCGATCTTAACTTGCCCGAAGTGGCGATTCACCTGTTTGGTAGTCAGGAAGACCCTGAAACAATGCCTGTCCTGCAGGCGATGCGCGAATTTGCGCCAGGACGGGTTTCGAAAAGATTTGGCCACAGGTACGGTACTGAGCACCATTGGTGCGGGCCCGAACATCTGTCACCTGAACTGAATCAACGCTTCGATATCCTGTCATGTATGGAAGGATATCTGCTTGGTAATTTTCAGTATCTCGATGGTGGGGAGACGAAGAGTACACCGGTATTTCGGGCAATGCGTCTGAATGTCTCGGCACCGCCGCGAGACCTTGGCACCACGTCTAATGCGTTTCTGGAATGGCAGACGCAGCTTGTTCCAGGGGGGCTTCCGTCTATGTTTCCTGTGCCGCGCTCGTCGCGACTTGCAGGAATCGTCAGGTCGGCCGTGTTCCATACCCATCGTGAGCAGTCCCCGATTGAAGTTCGGAGATTTGCGCGCCGCTCGCGGGCCAGTTTACGGTTCACCGATGGTCGAACCGAGGAGCGTACCTTTTCGTTTGCGCTCGACGATGCAGATATCGCGATCGGTTTCACGCTGAGTGTCGACGGCCTGAAACTGGACATCAACGTTCCTGACGGACTCTACTGTGACACGAACGCGGATTCGTCAGAAAAATGGCGCGCCTTGCGGACCGCGCGCTACTTCGATCAGGCGTGGTCCGGCGAAATGCTGGCGAATGTCGAGAGTCCATTTTCGAGGGATTGGCTGGCACGCGTCTATCTCGGCGCACTGGTGTGCAACGCGTTGGCGGTGAACTGCTCACTTGAGCAAGCGAGTGTCATGCTGGACGAAGGGCGGGCGGAAATGGGGCTCATCGCGGTACTGGAGACCGTATTCCAATCGACGCAGATTGATGAGGAAGAGGCATCGTACGGCGATGCCCAGGGACCAGAGCGACTCAGGCATGATCTGATTGCGTTCCTGAGCGACGTAAGCGTGCTGGAAGAGTTGAAAGCCCTTTCGGCGGTCCTCTGGCGACCGATCGACAGTTCATGGCAGCAGTGGCTGAAATTGCGCTACCTGACGACCTTGGGCGCAGCGGTACAGGATGCCATTCAGTCTCTATGTCCGGAAATTGACACGGACTCTCTTTTGGTCGACGTGGTGTCAGAGTCAACTGTTACGGAAACTCAGGGTGCTGTTATCTGGGTGACTGAAACGATGGTAGGAGGAGCCGGACTCATCGAAAATCTGCTGGTGCGTTACGGAGAGGATCCGGGGAGGTTCTATGCTCTCATTGAATCTGCGCTGCAGGCCGGCGAGTTTGAATTGGTGGACCAGCAACTTGGTCGTGTGGTCAATCTGCTCGCGGTCGAATCGGCTGACGCTGAATTAACGAAGGCAGCGGCGGAGTGTCGCGACGCAGTCGGACTGGAGAATAGCCGTGCCGCCTTTGACAGTTTGAGAACCATGCTCGTCAGGCATCAATTCCTGCCGAGCCACGCCTTTCTAGCGTCGCTTAACGCCCGCATCCTGAGGCCCGGGAGTTCGCGGGTCTCTGACACCTTTCTGCACGACCTGCTGACTGACTGGCAGATATCCGAACAGCGCCTGGGGATCGAGATCGACGCGCAACTCATGGCAGCATTTGCCGCGAGGAATGATCTTCCGGACGAACTTCAGGACATGCTCGGAGAGGTGGGCATGTCCGGTGGCTGGAAGACGGGAATGATCTACGGACTACTGTGGCCTCGTGGAAGTCTGGTAAGACAGCAGCGCCTGTCGATTTATAACCCGTTTAGCCGCCTGCCGAGAACTGAACGTTTGCTCGTAGCCGACTCTATTCCCGAGTGGGACGTTCGCATAAATGTCGCACAACCCGAATGGCAGCAGCACTGCGAGTTAGTTCTCGCCGAGCGCGGATTTGCTACTTTGACCTGTGCGAAGGGAAAGGAGGAAGAGCTACAGGCAGCGTTTCACGCTCTGATGCTAAACCCGGTCGACGCCGGAGGCCTTCATGTCTATCCGGCGCTGGTCGCGATGCGGCAAAGCATGTCGGCCATCGAGGCCGATATCCGGCTTCCTGAAGTGGAGGTGAATTGATGCAATCGCGACGGATATTCAAGTCCGCGACAGCCAGCCAGCATGAAGTGCGCGAACTCTTTCAGTTTGTCTTTCTCGGTGAACTTCTCAATCCCGGGAGTGCTACTTGGCTTGTCAGCCCATGGATCAGCGACGTTCCGATACTTGACAACCGATCGGGCGCTTTCAATCTCGTCGAGCCTGACTGGGGAAGCCGCGAGATAACCATATCGGAAATGCTGCTGTCGCTTATGCGACGCGGGCAACCGGTCAGTATCGCGACCCGAAGTCTCGATCATAACAAGCGCTTTCTGTCGACGATGCGCGAGAAAGCCAGGAATTCAGGTGTCAATTCAAAGCTGTGGATTAACGACGGCGCAGACGCCTTGCATACAAAAGGGCTGTTGACCGACCGGGCGTTGCTCTCAGGCTCCATGAATTTCACCTACGGAGGGTTCGAATTGAACGACGAGGTGATCTCGTTTGATGTCGACCTGCAGCAGATTGCGGAAGCACGACTTAATTTTGACAAATATAGAACCGGCTAGGACAGAACGTGGCAGATCTCCAAAACTTTATGCCTTCGATGGACTTGGGAGCGGTGATGCCCGGCGAAAGTAGCTGGCTCGGAGCTTACATTGCACAACTCGACGGGTCCGGTAACGCGGTGCATGACCAGAATGTTGAAGGCGTTCGCCTCGCCGGGTCGGAGACTTGCGCATGGCTGAAATTCTGGGCGAAGGCCCCGGCCACCCGTCCTCTGGTTTTGCCCCTGTCTTTCGACCATGACGGGACAACCGCATGGCTCGCTTGCGCTGACAGTCATCTGCTCGCGAACGAAATGTGCGAGGAGTTGACCGCGCATGTTGGCCTCGCCTATACCGATTTCACGCCGGTGGGCCGGGTTGCCATCCCGCATGATGCGCTGACGCAGATTGCTGTCGACCGGTTCAAGTGGGTCTACAGGTTTGAAGGACGCGGCGGTCGTGAGAACGAACCGGTCTGGTCGATGCTGGGTATCTATCGAACTTCGCTAGAGAGCCGACCGGAGCGTTATCGTCTTGCGCCTCAAACGTTTGGTTCAATCAAGCTACGTTTTGAGAGAGCGATCGCTGCGGGAGACGAGCGGCAGGCCTATCGACTACTTGAGGAATTGAAAGGCACCGGTCGCCTTAATGCGCAGAACGAGCGGTTTCTCGAAATTCATCTGCTCGCAGGACTTGGACGCTGGTCGCCGATGGTTGCGGGGGAGACAAAGCTGCTAGCTCTTCGTGATCTCAATCTTCCCCGGCAGACCCTGGGCGAGGCGGTCGAAGCGTTGTATGTCCACTTTCTGGCGCGACACGAGAATGACGCCGATCTCGCCGCTGCGACGGCGACGTTTAATGAGTACGTCCGGCCGCGATTCGCGTGGCTGTTCAGGGCGAGGAAGAGCATCACGCGCCCGGCAGTATTGAAGGCGTTTGCGCTGAATGAACTTTCACGGGAAAGACCCGATCAGGAGTTGCTCACAACGTTGCGGGCCGAGCTCGAGCATTCTGACGAGTCCTCGTTGCCGCAGTGGTTTCCCAATCTGCAAGCGGGCGTCAAGACTTCCGACAGTCTGTATGAAGCTAACACCGCGTTTGAGGATGCTGAATACGAACGCGCGATGACTTTTTTCAAGCGCGCGCCGGTCAGTCAGGATGTGCTGCAACGCATCCTGGAGTGCGCCGCCGAAATAGCGACCGTGGAAGCAGCACGCGAAGCGCTTGATGCGTTGGGCCGTTATCCCGCCGCGATGCAGGACGCTTTAGGACCGCGTTATACGAAGAAGATCGCGCGGTTTCACAAATCATTGGACTCTGCACAGTCTCTCGTGGACGAGGGAGCAATCGCTGACTGGAGTGGTTGGGCACGCGCCGTGAAGGCCGGACTGCCAAGCCTCGATGCATCGCGTCTGGCGACGCAGAAAGCGGAAGAGTGGCGGCTTTCCGACTACAGTTCTAACCCCGAGGCTGTCGCAGCCTTCATGGCGGAAGTCGAAGACTACGAAGAAACGGTCTTACGCACCTACGTCAGGTCGATACCGGCCATTCTGGACTTCTTTCGTGAGGGCACCGGTGTGCCTGAAGTCCAGCGCCTTTACCAGACGCTGCTTACGCTCATTCTGCTGGAAGGCAATGACGGGTTGGAAGAACTCGATTCGGTACAACGAATAACAGCAACGCTGCTCGAGTCGGGTATCCCGGCTGCCGACTACCGTGGCCTAGTCGATGATATGCAGGAGTTACTTGCGCGGGTTGGCTCTCCACGCTACATGAATTGGGTGTTCGACATTGTAGAGTTGTTTGCTCTGTTCCCACGTCCTGACAAGGAAGCGCCGCTAAGGCTGTTTTTCGCTCTGCAACAGATCGCTAGCCAGTACCGTCACCGTCTGAGGGTGGATCAGTGGCGCGGACTGGAACTTCTGGCACAGGATTTCGACCAGCTTCCCGCAGTCCGTGAGTTACTGGCTGAACAAGGTGAGGAAGGCGAGCGTGGTGAGGGCGATTTCGCGCACCTGGCGAACAAGTCGGTAGCCATTTATACGCTGACTGAATCAGCCGGGCAGCGAGCCATACAGATCCTGAAGTCGCTGGTCCCCCTGTGCCGTCTTGAGTTGAACTCCGATTATGTTGCGACTACTCGCCTGAAACAGTTGGCAGCAAACAGCGATGTTTTCGTGTTCGCGTGGCGTAGCAGTAAGCATCAGGCCTATTTTGCGATCAAGGATGCGCGTGGCAGCAGGCCAAACCTGCTGTTACCCGAAGGGAAGGGATCTGCGAGCATCTTGAAGGTCTTGAGCGAAGTGGCGGTCTAGCGGTACCGAAGGTGTCCCGTCGCCTTTTGCCTTATTCTCGCGCGCCGGGGGGCTACCCTTGGACATAGAGGTCACATGCGTCGCCGCCTGCCGTGCGTTCAACGCGTACTCGGGTGACTTCTGGAAAGGAATCCCTGATCTTTCGGAGAATGAAAGCGCACAGGCTCTCAAGGGTGGCCGGCCCGAGTTCCGGGATGTCATCCAGGAAACGGTGATCCAGTTGGTTGCGAACTCGCTCGATGGCCTGATTCAACAGCCCCAGATCGACAATCATGCCAGTCTCCGGGTTGGGATTCCCGCGTACGAAGACGTGAGCATGATATGTGTGGCCGTGGATGCGGCGACTTCCCTCCTGATCGATCTCGCGATGCAGGGTGTGAGCGGCATCAAAGAAGAAGCGTTGGCTTAGCTCGAAGATCATGGGATGGTTAAAACGTTCTAATTTTATCGCGTGGATGCTGCGGGCAAGCTGCTTCGCGCCGTGATGCAGTTGTCGCGCGGACGACCTGCAGTTGGTCGCGGAGCATCGCCGTGACCTTGGGCATCGCTATGCGGTTCTCGTTGCGAAGGCACGATGTCCGTTGGCTCGAAGCTCACAGGCCGGGCACTGACCGCATCCGTAGCCCCAATCATGACTGTGCGTGCGGTCGCCGAGATAGCACGTGTGCGTCTCTTTACGAATCAGATCAACCAGTGCGTCGCCGCCCAGATCTGCTGCCATTTGCCATGTGTCAGCCTTATCGATCCACATCAACGGAGTTTCAATAATTAACGGCGAGTCCATTCCCAACGCAAGCGTGACCTGAAGCGATTTGAGCGTATTGTCGCGGCAGTCGGGATAGCCGGAATAATCCGTCTCGCACATACCTCCAACCAACGAATGAAGGTCACGGCGATATGCGATAGCGGCTGCCAGAGTGAAAAACAGCAGATTCCGTCCCGGAACGAACGTATTAGGCAACCCGCTTTTCTCCATCGCAATTGCCTTGCCTTGCGTAAGCGCAGTGTCGCTAATGGAACCGAGGACGGACAGATCTAGCAAGTGATCGCGACCCAGCTTTTCGCCCCACGACGGAAAATCTTGTCTCAGGCGGTCAAGCACGGCGAGGCGACAGTCGAGTTCGACTGCGTGTCGCTGTCCGTAGTCAAACCCCACCGTTTCAACGTATGTGTACCGGTTGAGCGCCCAGGCAAGACAGGTAGTCGAGTCTTGGCCGCCCGAGAATAGAACAAGTGCACGTGTCTTCATCATTGCCTCCGGATATTAGGCGTTGGCTACCCGCCGTGGGCGGCGCAGTTCCTTCTTCAGTGTTCTAACTAGGAAATTGGTGAGCAGGTCGATGTCACTCGGGGTATTCTGTATTCCGTTCCATGGCCGCTCGTCGCCGACTGCAAGACGCCAATTGCCACTCGTCCACGCCGTATACGGCTTTAAGAGGTTGAGGCCCGCTGCGAATTGATCGCGTGTCTCCGCACCCTCGCTCGAGTACAACAATTCCATGACAAAGCCCAGTGCGACCAAGCCTGCGCCATGGCGAAGCCGGGATGTCTTGGGGCTCATGCCCACCCATTCACTTCCGAAGACCGCTGTCACGGCTTCAAAGAACTCATTGATGAAATCAAAGGCGCGGTCCTCGTAGTCTCCGTCCTTTATGAATTCCCGAATGGCGCCGTCAGAAGTGGAGTTCATGACAAGCTTCTGCATGGCGGTATCGCTAATGACGCCCTTGGGATTGGTGTGTTGGCGGATTTCTCCGCGTAAAGCTGAATGTCGGGAAAAGTTCAGACGGTCGACGATACGGGCTGCGAACTTTCGGGCGGTGAAACGCGCGGGCAAGCCTTCAACGGAAGGCAGAAGTTCGTATATGAGCGTTTTAGGTAACGGCCGCGTGTTGTTGATAAGCACGAATTGCTGACGCAATTCGTTATAGTCTTTGCAGATAAGTGCGGAGACGAACACCTGAAATCCTGGCTTTTGTAGGCCCGAAAGTGCGGAAAGTCGCTGCTGGCCATCTACAACGAAGCCTGGCTTTCCGTCCTTTGTCTTGATTTCGACCTCGACAATTCCGTCGGAGAGTTCACGCAACTTGACCCCGCCAATAAAGGCAACGATGACCGCGTTGGGAAGCAGCGCGTCGGTGCGACCCAGATAGTCACGAATTTCCTTGATGTGCGACGCGATCTGATGCCGCTGAAAGCCGCGCAACTGACCATCTTCCTCTCGCCCGACGCGTTCGATCTCTGAAAACGCGAGGATCTGTTCCGGGGTCGCCGCGAATGAAAAGACGTCGTGCTCCGGGGCTTGCGACGCACGAATGGCCTTGAACTTGTAGGTTTTCACGACAGATTCCCCAAGGTCTTCTGTAAATGTTGGTGATATACGCGCAGGTTGTGAAATCCGCGTCGCTTGTTTCTGTTACTTGATCTGAAGATGATCACTTCGACGCCAACTGATTTGCAGATCTCGCAACGACAGTGTTTCCACGGCGCGTCTTCGAGGGTGCGCTCCACCAGCGTGCGAGTGCGCATCAAGTCTCGCTCATGCTTCTCGGGGGGACTGCCATCACCCAGCGTGAGGAAGCGCTGATAATCCATAACCGCGTCGAGTGCGGACTTGACCTTTCCGCCTTTGGCGTCAAGAGCACGCAAAGCCGACAAGGCCTTCTGTTCCCGCCGCTGGAGATCCTCGGCGCTGAAAATGCCACGCTTGATTCCTTGCATTAGCCTGGGATTTTCGATCGCCTGCGGAATGCGGACCGCTGCATAGTAGGCAAGACCTGTCGAGTTCGAAGGCATGTAGTAATTCGATTTAGCATCCTTGAAAGCGCGGATCAAAGGCGACGTCGAATCGAAACTCGTGATGTTGTAACCAGTGAACTCGTGTATGGCTTCCGCCTTTGCAAATCCAAGCAGATGGATGTTCGTTTCAGGTTTTATAGCCTTACGAAGGGCTCGCAGGACCTGATGGATCACATCGACTTTCAGGGGAACGAGCCCCCCGATTGCAAGATATCGATACCCCATGCGTTCAAGCGTGACCGCCGCTTCCGCGATGCTCGCTGGCGACCAGCCTTGAACCGCGCCTACAGGCTCGAACGGCTCGCCTTCCTGGCGGGTGATCTTCAGGAATTCCTCTGCATTCGACAACGTGATTTCGAAACGTTGACGCACCGCGTCGGACATAGCGTCCGCAGGCGGATTCGTTGTGTCGCAGTCGAAGATGATATGGTCTGGTGAGACACCATGCGTAAATTCTGCATCGGCATAAAAGTCAACTACCTCCTGCGGAGAATAGGCTGGCTTCTCGTGCTCGACGTAGGCGAAAGCTCCGCAGTCACCCAGCAGCATGGCATCTTTGTGGTCAGGACCGCCGTATCGAAGGAATTTGCGCACGCCGTCGCGCAACATCCGCTGCTCTTCGGCCGTGGAATAGCGAACCTTTGATTTTGCGACGCCGTCTGCCTGCCGGACGGCGCTCATCGACACCAACAATCCGTCGTACGGTGCCGGTCGCAGCAACTCATGCGCGTAAGCGTCATCCCAATACCGGCGACGCCCGGGGGCATGGCGGTCTGCCAGGAAATCGTATTCAGGATCCACATAGTCCTGAGTGTCTGAATAGAGGAATTTCATGGCCGTACGCTGGTGTAGGCTTTAACTAACGCGTCCTGCAATTTCTTTATATCTCTCGGTGTGTTCTGGATCTCATTCCATGGCACTCCGAGCGTGTCCCAGACACCCTCTGTCCAACGACAGGCAGGCGCTACCTTCTCGACTTCTTTTCGAACGGTCTTGTAGTCCTCTCCGTGGCCGGCGATTCTCGCGTAGATCCGGTCCATCAGAACGCCCATCGCCTCGATTCCCGCTGAATGCATCAGCCGGCTGTTTCGTGGATCTGCTCCCCAGGCCTCTGGGAAGACGTCCTTCACTGCAGTCCAAAAGGTTAACAAAATGCGGTACATGCTTTCTACATCTGCGCCTTCACGGCCAGTTGACTTGTACGGGGAGAGAGCCCCTAGAGGATTGTTCATGCTGTTTCGAATCATTGTAATGATCGCGGTGTCGGTGATTACCGCGCTACTACCGCCTTTATCAGACGCGCGTTTGATGAGCTTGCAAAAAGGCGAGTCATTGTCGCGATTTAGCAGATTGCAGATTTCGGACGGTACTTTGCGTGCGCTCAACTCTCGTGGTAGCAGGACTCCACAAGTTTCTGGGAGCAACTCGTTAATCAGTCGCGTAGGGAGAGGCTTTGCTTTGTTCACCAGGATGAACTGCTCCCGTTGCACCTCAAGGTTGTCAGACACAAAGCCGACCACGGGAACCGAAATTTCCAACTTTTCAACTTGCGCCAAGGCCAGGGAGCGCTGCTGCCCGTCAACAATCCACGCGACGCGGTGACCTTCGTCATAAACGGGAATGGAAAGTGTGCCTGCCTGGGCTACTCCGTCATCGCCAGTAGGCTTTGTGCCGCGAGCAGCTGAGAAATGAACCTCGGGCGACATCGCCAGGATGATGGCGTTAGGAAAGAGTACGTTTCCTTGATTGAGGTAGTCGACGATACCTTTTACGTGGCTACGAATCTCTGGCCGCTGAAATCCTCGCAGCGCATCTGCCTCATCTCGCTCGATACGTGAAATATCGGCGACACGGACGACGTCTGTGCCCTTGATGAAAAATGCGAACACATCCAGACCATCGCCCTGTGTCGTCTTCAGAGCCCGGACAACGATTTCATGTTTAGTTGTTGCCATTACTGACGCTCACCGGGGAGGTCATTCTTCACCTGAGACCAGATACCTTGGAACCGGCGTTGCTCGCAAGCGACCAAGGCCTCATCGCGGAGGTAGCGCAACAGTTGGGTCGATGCACCCTGAAATCGGCCCCAATTGTCGCGTAGGAGCGCGGCGATTTCGTCGTCGTTCATCCTGGTCCGAGGGGGCACTGTACGTTTGCTCAAGCGATGCATAGATTGAGCGACGAGTTCGGCCGCAATGCCAATGTCAAGTTCATGTCCCGACAGATCTTCAACGAAGTGCCTCATCGCACGCTGTGGAAAGTCGGTTCGCGTTCCGGGCAGACGAGAGGTTTCGAGCCGTTCGTCATATGGCATCACGACGTGCTGGACTGCAGGTGGCAGAATTGTCCTTCCATGCAAAGACGTGAATATTCGCAATCGTGTTATCTGCTGAGGGGTCAACGCCGCCAGTTCTTTTCCGATCAGGTTCAGATAGCTGCCCGGGAGGGCCAGCATCACAAGGCAGTCATCTGTGTCGCAAAACACCGACTGCAATGTTCGGCGCGGACCAAATTGCAGCGTAAGCGCACTCCACCAATCGCTCGCATTCGCGTCAAAACTGGCCAAAACGGGTGCGAGCGAATTGCGTCCACTTGCGACCGTGAGATCGTAATTAGGGATGCGTTCGTCGGCTGATACGATGCCGAGTCCGGCGGAAACAATCCTTAGCCCTGCACCGAGGGCGTTCGACACCCGCCTCGCCTCCGAGAACGACCGGCCGACGTACAACTCATCGGCTCTGTGGTTGGGGGCAGTCGATCGCACCGCTTCGAACCACCTCCGGGCGACTCCGGCAAGCGTGCGCCCAGAACTGACTGCAGCCAGCGAAATCGCCTGACTGCCGGCGCGTTTTCGACCGGTACAACTGGTCAGGACGATAGGGGATTGGGCGAGCATAACTACATTGTATAATAGACGGATCGGGATGGAAACTGCGAGACTAGTGGTCGTGGGCCGCTGCAGTTATGCTCGGAAACTTTGTTGCGGTTGCCCAGAAACTGCGCCATGAAATTGCTGCGCTTGGATGTAATTTCGGACCGCATCACATAGACCGCCGGTCCGCTTGCGGCCTTGCTGATGCTCGACGGGCCCATTGTGTAGCAGTCGAATGTCCCACGTCGCCTTGGCGATCCGCCGCGCCGTTGAAGTCCCTAAGTTGGCAGCTTTGGCCTCTCCAATTGCGCGGCGGCTAGAGCAATATTTTAATTAATGGGGCTGGAACATGTTACCTGCGCCGTTCAGCATTCGCAGTTCGACACCTCGAATGAGGACGACATCTCCGGGCGAGGAGTTATGGCTGGCGCTACGGGAGCTCTATGCGCGAACTCCGGATGGATGTCCGACCAGCGAACTGTTTGCACTGACAACCTGGGTTGAGCCTTCGGGCGCGCTAGCGCACTTTTTCGCGGATGTAACGCTCAGCCTGGCTGTGTACAAAATCATCAAGGCAGGAAAGCGCATAGAGTCGGAGGACGGTCTCGAGGGAAATCTGCTCCACTCGCACGAGGGCGAGGAGTTGTTTCTGCAGCGAATGCGAGAATATCTCGTCGAATTCCTCGGCATTAGTTTTTCCGACAGGGGAGGCCTCCGAATCATTCCCGATCTTGCACTTCGTTCAATCCGAATCTCACGCCATGTGATTGAGCAGACGGCACGGGCGAGGGTGCTAAACGAGGCGGCATCCATGGCGCCGGATGGCAGAATACGTTGTTATTGTTGCGGCGCGGATCTGCTTTTCCAGTCGGGTGGCGTCAGACGTAATATTCCGCTGGACCACATCTGGCCCCGCTCACTCGGTGGCGTTAGCGCTGAATCTAACCTGCTACCGGTTTGTGAGAACTGTAACGGCGCGAAAACGGACCGGCTGTCGTGGAGTATCTTCGGCGTCGTGCAGGATTACGCGGCAGCAACGCAGTCAGAAGATGCCGACTTGCTACTTAGCCTGGCGCTACGGCGAAGGGCAGCGACGAAACTGGCGGAAGAGCAGTACATCACGCTCAAGCAGGCTTTTCTTCTATTGGGGCCGGCAGGAGATCTTTCGTCAATCTATCCTGGCGAGTCGCGATTGTTTTTCAATCTGATGGCTCACGATCGCACCCATCTCTCATCTCTTTGGTAACAGTAATGGCGACCTACAAATATTCCGCGATAATCTATCGTCAGCGAGACACGGCGGACCAGCTTTTTTGCGTGTTTCCCGCTCGGGTCGGCGAGGTCCAGTTGTGGGCAACGGTCGATAGGCTGACACCGGAAAACAAGGCTGGTGTCCAGCGCGAAAGGAAAGATGCCAGAGTAGACGCTATCGGCGACTTCTTTAAGGCGGATGACCGGAATACGATACCGACATCGATCATCATTGCGATACCACGAGCGAGTCTAGATCTCGGGGGAATAGAAGAGAAGGACATATCAACTCAGCCCGTATCCGTTGCAATTACGATTGACGTGCCGGATGGACAACCGGTTCCTGGATTGATTATCGATGGTCAACATCGGACCTACGGGATCGCTAAATACGACTCGACCATTCCCGTTAATGTAGTGGCGATTGTTGGTGCTGGCGACGATGAAATCGCATTCCAGTTTATTGTTATCAATAACAAGGTCAGCAAAGTAAGCCCTGACCATATCAAGGCGCTGAAGCTTGAATATTCGGATGCCAATCTTGACTCCCGTCTTACCAGATCCGCCCGGATGCGCTCAAGCGGTGCGCCCGCTTATCTGGAACAGATTGACACACAGGACGATAGTCCGTTCAAGGGAATGCTTAAATGGCCAAGGAACGAAGTTGATGCCAAGAGATCAATTCCATTAAACGCCTTCGAAATGGCGCTCATGCACATCGGGTCGAAGCGACTTGATCAGGTTGGGGGCGAGGAAGGGGTTAGCTCTGACTTCATAGCCCGGTTCTTCATTGAGATGTGGAAGCGCGTCAAGGCATCGTGGCCTGCACTTTGGGATGACCCGGCATCGCGTTTATTGAAGAAAGTGGGTGTTGTTTGCATGTCGCAGTACCTGGTCGACACGCTTGTATCGTGGTCGCTTTCCCCATACGCAAAGATCGATCTCACTGATCTAAATCAAGCAGGGGACGTTGTCACTGACATACTCAAGCAACAAGAAATGGCGTTCTGGACTGCCGAGTGGGATGCGGCAAGCTTGGACACGAAGTCTGGGAGAGAGTGGGTGGTCGACTCGCTTGAACGTATCCAATATAACAAGGCGAACAATCTCCCGTGGAACAAAAACGTCAGCCTAACCTTGGGCAAGAAAGACGCGTCAGGTGAATAATCGACGTGGCCCGAGGGCCATGCGTTCGCCTGCGGATTCACCGCTGGACGGATGCGATGGCGACCCGGCACTGCCCATTGAACTTGCCTTCTCCAGCGGGACGGCGTCCGTCAGCGAGATCATGGAGGTGCTCCATGAGAGTGCGAATGTTGCCGCGTGACGCGGGCATCCCGCGCCGGGCGGATGCGACGTAGCTTCCCCACCAGGGGCAGCATCGCGAATGGTACCGCTCCTGAAGCGTCTGTCCGGGGCTTGCTCCAGCCCTGACTGGCTCTGCGTGACAGTGCCATGAAAGGCGGCGTCCCTCTTGATGCGGGCGACTCGCCGATCCAGTGCCTCCAGCATCCGGCCTGTCCGGCCCCGTGCGTTTCCTAGTCGCAGGGGCAGGGAGGAGGCGGCGATATAACGTCGCACTCTGGCGCAGGTCGGGCAGGCCCCTCGCCGGGACTAGGGCGGTCAGGCTCTCAAGTGCCGGTACGGAGCCGCAGCGGGATCACATTGGTGGCGCGGACCGGCGAGTGGTCATCGTTCCGGGTGTTCGTCTTGAGTGCGCCCTTGCCCCGCTCCCCCTCAACGGGGCGCGCCATGGCGAGTTCCCCCAGGGAAATCTTCCCCGCGACAATCCGCCGGCGTCCCTTGTGCTCCGGGGCGTTCTGGAACGCCTCGTCGAGCTTCGCGGCGAGCCGGCTGGCGCACAGGTGCGCGTAGCGCAGCAGCATGCGCACATCGCGATGGCCGCTGAAAGCCTGCAGGTCAATGAGGGTGAACTGGCCGGTTTCCGCCACGCGCGAAATCGCTTCGTGGCGCAGGTCGTGGATGTGCAGCGCCTCAATGCCGGCCCTCGCGCAGACGCGCGCCCACGCGTTTTCCAGGTCATCGACGGTCACGTCAAACACATAGTCGCTGGCACGCGGCAACTCGTTCAGCAACTCGATGAGGTCGGTGCGCAGCGACAGGGTGCGCGGGCGGCCATTCTTCGTTTCCGGCAGGAAGGCGGTCTGCGCGTCGAGGTCGACATTGGACCAGGTGAGATTCAGGGTCTCGCCGCGCCGCGCGGCGGTCATCAGCTGGAACTGCACGAAGGTCTCCAGTTCCGGGACATGGGTGTAGTCCGTTTCGGCCTGGGCCCGGCAGGCCGCCAGTGCGGCCTTGAGGTGGGCCTTCTTCTGGTAGACGGTGGGCAACTGCGCGGCGGCGTCCCGCGCGCCGGTCATCAGTTGCTCGACGCGTCGCTCAATCGAGCGCAGGCGGTCTTCCTCGCGGGTGGCATCCAGGAAGCGCGCCGCCTCGTCCGTCTTCAGGCGCCGATCGCGCTCGTTGAAATAGCGGGGGCGGCGCACGCCGTCCATCGGGTTCTTGGCGACATGCAGGTCCCATGTCTTGATAGCCACGCGGCAGATGGCCGAGAGAAGGTCGATTTCACGGTCGACCGTCGCCGGCTTGACCTCTTCGAGGCGGTCGCGGATGAAGCTTTCGATGTCGGTCGTCTTGACCCGCGCGAACGGCAGGTTAATCCACGCCAGCGCGCCGTAACCCTTGCGGACCTTGATGCCTGTCGGCGTGCGAGGTGTGACGTTGCCGAGGTGCGGGTAGGCGGCGAGGTTCGCGTCAATGATGGGGCGCAGGTCCACGCGGGCGCAGCCCGCATCCTCGAGCATGCCGTTTAGCTTGTAGGTCTCCATCTCGAAACCTTTGTGTCGCACGCATTCTTCACGCATGTAGCGGATGATGCAGTCGGCGAAGGTGGTCTGGTGGGCCGTCGAATAGTCGATGACCAGGCCGTCCTTGCGCTGGGACGCAATCCGGTTGACGAGGGTTTCGGCTTCTTCGAGCGAACCGACTGTGCGTTGCAGTTCCGGGTAGCCTTTCTGCCGGATGCGGACGAAGTAGGTGTCGTCCGCCCGCTCGATGCGCGGCTTGAACCCCTGGCGTCTGAGGTCACCGACGTACTGTTCGACCTTTTTCGTCTGGCTGTAAGGGAAGGTGCGTTCGAGGTCCTCGCGGTTCTGGACGCGAACGATGAAGCGGGAGCGGTTGTCGATGCTGGCCATGCGGTCTCCGAAATCAAGGGGAAACCACGTATGGGCACCAGTTTTAGCCATGGCCCGCGAGGCGCTAAGTACGCGGGTGGCGCAGATTTGGCGCAGAACGGCCGTAAAACAAAAAAGCCGTCCAGGTCGATGGACGGCTTCTGCCTTGATTTAACAAGGAAAAATCTGGTCGGGGTGAGAGGATTCGAACCTCCGGCCTCTACGTCCCGAACGTAGCGCTCTACCAGGCTAAGCTACACCCCGATGTGTACTGCAGACTCGATTCAGACTAAGCCAGCGTTTCAGTCTCGTTCAAGACTGTCTTGCCGTCGAGTAAGAACATAATTCTAGCAGGCTCTCTTTAAAAATGGAATCCGGAAACGAAGAAATTGCTGCAGCGGCGGCCTGAGCTTCCTTTTTCGCGCATTCGAGCGTGTGATCCAGTGCGCCGGAGCGCGTGATCGCCTCGAAAATAGTGTCGAAACGTTCCGTGCCACCTTGCTCGATCACTTCCCGCGCGAGCGCCGACTGCTCCGGAGTGCCGCGTTCGATCAGATAGATCAGCGGCAGAGTGGGTTTGCCTTCGCGAAGGTCGTCGCCGGCGTTCTTGCCCATCGACTCAGCTGTGCCCGTGTAGTCGAGCCAGTCGTCCATGATCTGGAACGCGGTGCCGATGCGCCGGCCGAATTCGGCAGCGGCGGCTTCCGTTTTCGCGTCCGATCCAGCCAGTACCGCGCCCAATTGGGCGGCTGCTTCGAACAGCTTGGCGGTCTTGTAGCGGATCACCTGCATGTAGCGGGCTTCGTCCACGTCGGCGTCGTGCATGTTCAGGAGCTGCAGCACCTCGCCTTCGGAGATGATGTTGGTCGCCTCCGACAGAATCTCCATCACGCGCATCTTGCCCACGCCGACCATCATCTGGAACGAGCGCGAGTACAGGAAATCGCCCACCAGCACGCTCGCGGCGTTGCCGAACAGCGCGTTGGCAGTCTGGCGGCCGCGCCGCAGGTCGGATTCGTCGACCACGTCGTCGTGCAGCAGCGTGGCCGTATGGATGAATTCGACGACTGCCGCCAGCTCGTGCCGATGCCCTGTGGTTTCGCCCAACGCGCCGGCTACCAGCAGCAGCAAGGCCGGCCGCAGCCGCTTGCCGCCCGCGCTGATGATGTACTCGGAAATCTGGTTGATCAGCATCACGTCGGATGCAAGACGGTGCCGTATGACGCGATTGACCTGCTGCATGTCTTCGGCGATCGGAGCGAGCAGGCTGGCGGCGTTGGAGGAGGGGGTGGCAGTCGACGACATGATGGCTGAATTGGGTAGTGCCGCGAATTATAAGGCGAATCGCGACAGTTCCGGGTCGCAGGCTGCGGCGCGGCGCGTTCCGGGCGGCGGCAGAACCGCGCGCCGGGCCTGTGCTGCAAGGCGCCGGGCGCTGCGCGCGGCGCCTCTCAATGAGTTTTGACCGAGCAGCTAACTCTATGTATAATCACGGGTTTCCGCGCGCGGTGCGTGGGAAAAATGAACACAGAGTGAGGTTCTCAATGTACGCGGTCATAAAAACCGGTGGCAAGCAGTATAAAGTTGCCGTCGGCGAAAAACTTAAAGTAGAACAGATACCGGCAGACATTGACGCTGAAATCACGCTCGACCAGGTTCTCGCAGTGGGCGAAGGCGAATCGATTAAGTTCGGTGCGCCGCTGGTCAGTGGGGCTTCCGTCAAGGCTACCGTCGTGTCGCAAGGTCGTCACAAGAAAGTGACCATCTTCAAGATGCGTCGCCGGAAGCACTACCAGAAGCATGGCGGCCACCGCCAGAACTATACCGAACTGCGCATCGACGCGATCAACGCGTAAGCGCACCGGTTAAGGAGCAAATCAAATGGCACACAAAAAGGCAGGCGGATCATCCCGCAACGGCCGTGACTCCGAATCGAAGCGCCTCGGCGTGAAGGTTTACGGCGGTCAGGCTATCAACGCTGGCGGCATCATCGTTCGTCAACGTGGCACGCGCATGCACCCGGGCGAAAACGTTGGCATCGGCAAGGATCACACCTTGTTCGCGCTGACGGACGGCCACGTCAATTTCTCGACGAAGGGCGCAGCGAAGAAGCACATGGTCAACGTCGTCCCGGCAGCAGTCTGAGCTTACTCAGGCACGGGCTTCAGGACCGGAAAAAGGCCCCGCGAAGTTAGCGGGGCTTTTTTTATTCCGGCAGGTTTTCGCCGGATGAATGGGCAGGAACGCCCTTCGTGCCGCTAGGTCCTATGCGGTTCGGTCGATTGATCGACTCGCGGCGGGGGCGGCAAAATAGCAGCATCCAGTAGCAATAAATCTAGCAGCACCATCTGGCAGCACACCACGGGACGGAGTTACGCATGAAGTTCATTGACGAAGCGAGGATTGAAGTCATCGCCGGCGACGGAGGGGATGGCAGCGCGTCGATGCGCCGCGAGAAGTTCGTTCCGTTCGGCGGCCCGGATGGCGGCGACGGCGGCCGGGGCGGCAGCGTGATCGCGGTCGCGGACCGCAACATCAACACGCTGATCGACTACCGCTACGCGAAGAAACACCTGGCGCGCAACGGCGAAAATGGCCGCGGCGCGGACTGCTACGGCAAAGGCGGCGACGACATCACGCTGCGCATGCCGGTCGGCACCACGATCACCGACATGGAGACCGGTGAGCTGATCGCCGATCTGACCGAGCACAATCAGAGCGTGCAGATCGCTCAGGGTGGCGCGGGCGGTCTCGGAAACCTGCATTTCAAATCCAGCACGAACCGCGCACCGCGTCAGAAAACGGACGGCAAGCCGGGCGAGCGCCGCATGGTGCGCCTCGAACTGAAGGTGCTGGCAGACGTCGGTCTGCTCGGCATGCCGAACGCCGGCAAGTCGACCTTCATCGCGTCGGTGTCGAACGCCAAGCCGAAGATCGCCGATTACCCGTTCACGACACTCGCGCCGAATCTCGGCGTGGTGCGTGTCGGGCCGAGCCGCAGCTTCGTGATCGCCGACATTCCTGGCTTGATCGAAGGCGCGGCGGAAGGCGCGGGCCTCGGCCACCAGTTCCTGCGTCACTTGCAGCGCACGGGTTTGTTGCTGCATATCGTCGACCTCGCGCCATTCGACGACGCGGTCGATCCGGTCGCGGAAGCCAAGGCGATCGTCAACGAGCTGCGCAAGTACGACGAGCTGCTGTATGAAAAGCCGCGCTGGCTGGTGCTGAACAAGCTTGACATGGTGCCCGAAGACGAGCGCCAAGCCCGTGTTTCAGCGTTCATCGAAGGCTTCGGTTGGGATGGCCCGGTGTTCGAAATCTCTGCGCTGACAGGCCAGGGCTGCGAAAACCTTTGCTACGCGGTGTTCGACCACATCGCCGCGCACTCGGACGCACAGCGCGCAGCGGAAGCCGAAGATCTCGCTGCTGACGTGCGCTTCCGCGAGAAGCCGGAAGCGCCGGCCGCCGCGGACGACGCCGGCACCGACCCGCAGGCATAAAAAGCTCGAGCGCCGGCGCCCGGGCGGGTTGCCGGTATGCATCACGCGACATCTTGGGAGACCGCGCACAATGCGTTCCGTCATCGCAGATTCACGGCGATTGGTAGTAAAAGTCGGTTCGAGCCTCGTCACGAATGACGGGCGCGGCCTCGATCATGCTGCTATCGGCCGCTGGGCCGCGCAGATTGCCGCCCTGCGCGCGCAAGGCAAGGAAGTGGTGCTCGTCAGCTCGGGTGCCATTGCCGAAGGAATGCAACGGCTCGGCTGGACCAAACGGCCACGCGAGATCGACGAACTGCAAGCGGCCGCGGCGGTCGGCCAGATGGGTCTCGCGCAGGTGTACGAAAGCCGCTTTGCCGAGCATTCCATCCAGACCGCGCAGATTCTGCTAACGCACGCCGATCTGGCCGATCGCGAACGCTATCTGAATGCGCGCTCCACGTTGCTCACGCTTCTGCGCCTGGGCGTCGTGCCGATCATCAACGAGAACGACACGGTCGTCACTGACGAAATCAAATTCGGCGACAACGACACGCTCGGGGCGCTCGTCGCAAACCTGATCGAAGGCGACGCACTCGTTATCCTCACCGATCAGCAAGGACTTTTCACCGCCGACCCGCGCAAGGATCCGACTGCCACGCTGGTCCAGCAGGCCGATGCTGGGGCGCCGGACCTCGAAGCCATGGCGGGCGGCGCGGGTTCGAGTCTCGGTCGTGGCGGGATGCTGACCAAGATTCTCGCCGCTAAGCGCGCGGCACACAGCGGCGCCAATACGGTGATCGCAAGCGGGCGTGAAGCGGATGTGCTGTCGCGGTTGGCCTCGGGTGAGGCGATCGGCACGCAGCTGATCGCGCGCACGGCACGCATGGCGGCGCGCAAGCAATGGATGGCGGATCATCTCCAGGTGCGCGGCCATGTAGTGATCGACGACGGCGCGGTCGAAAAACTTACTGACGGCGGCAAGAGCCTGCTGCCTATCGGCATCGTCGGCGTTCAGGGTGCCTTTGCGCGCGGTGAAGTGATCGCCTGTCTGAGCGCAACTGGGCGCGAAGTGGCGCGCGGCCTGACGAACTACAGCAGCGCGGAAACCAAGCTGATTCAGCGGCGCCCGAGTGGCGAGATTGAATCGGTGCTTGGCTATATGCTCGAGCCGGAGCTTATCCACCGGGATAATCTGGTGCTCGTCTAGGTCACCGATAGTCGCAAGCGCGGGGACACGGATACGGCAAACAAAAAGCCGTTCCAGCGAAAGCTGGAACGGCTTTTTTCACGCCCATAAGCTGCATGGATCCAAAGCTCAGTGAATTGACGAACTCGCCGTGCGCTTATAGCGGATGTTCTCCAGAATCGAGGCCGCATTCCCCATGGGCATCTTGTTCGCGCATAGATAGTCCTGATACAACGCCGCCTGATAGGCGTTCAGCGCGCCATTCTCGATACGCGTGAAGCTGTTGGCGACCGTCGTGTCCCACCCGTCGTGATCAGAATTCAGGCCCGCATACTGGCGCCATTCGTACGTGTCGCAGCGAATCCCTTCGTAGATTACGTTACGAGCGCCGCTCGGGCTTGCCACGACGACGGTCAAGCGAACCACGCCGTCCGTACCCACGGTCAGCGAATTCCGGTCGACCGCGAACTGCAGCGGCGTATTGCCGGAGACTTCGAAAGGCAGCAGATTCGAATCCTGCGGCAGCGGCGGCAGAGCGTCCACCTTGTTCTCAACCCAGTTGCCCTGGCGGTCCAGCAGATAGACAAACGCGCTGTCGTCTTTATTGGTTGGTTTGCCGGCGCTCGAACAACCAGCCAGCAGGGCGCCGGTGGCGACGCACGCCACGACGAGAGCAAGTGCTTTCAATATGGTTTCCCCGAAACACTGGCGCGGCTCGTCGAGCCGCGCCAGAGAGAGGCGGCGTGGACAGCCGCACAGAGTTGTTAATTGCGCACGCCCGGGCGGAACAGCGAGCCGGCCGTTTCGCCTGCCGATTCGTCTTCGTGTTCCGGCGCGGCGTCTACTTCTGCCGTTGACCCGGACCCCGGACCGCAATCGGACGCGATCGTAACGTGAACCGATGTTTCGATGCTGACGGTGGTCACAGAAGTCACCGTCATTACCGTGGAATCCGGCGGACTTTCCATTGATGACGCTATCCGGGGATAGCGTGGCCCATGGTGCCCGCCAGGTTTTTCCGCACGCGGCGCAGCCCGGCGCATGAAACGGGATAGCTCCGTCAGCGCCAACTGATATACATCCCGCTTGAACTCGATCACACAGTCGAGCGGCACCCAATACTCGTTCCAGCGCCACGCATCGAACTCAGGGTGGTCGGTGGCGCGCAAGCAGATGTCGCAGTCGCGTCCAACCATCCGGAGCAAAAACCAGATTTGTTTCTGGCCGCGGTAATGACCGCGTACTTCGCGCTTGATGAACTTGTCAGGCACCTCGTAACGCAACCAGTCGCGCGTGCGACCAATCACCTTGACGTGCTCAGGAAGCAGCCCGGTTTCTTCGTGTAACTCCCGATACATCGCTTGCACGGGGGTCTCTCCGTACTTGATGCCCCCTTGCGGAAACTGCCAGGAATGTTCACGGAGCCGTTTGCCCCAAAACACCTCGTTGTGCGCGTTCAAGAGGATGATGCCGACGTTCGGGCGAAAGCCTTCACGATCCAGCATACAACCACCTTCGAATCCTTTAAAATTGCTTTGATTATAAACAGATAACGGGTCTGACGCACCGATTCGCACCAGATTGGAACGATTCGCCGCCAAAGGCCCGCGTTTGCGGTAGCCTGTCAGTCTTTCCGTGCCTTATCCCTTGTGCAAAGGCTTTGCGCGGCGGCGTCGGCGCCGCGGTCGGACCGCGCTGTACCGATGTCAGTGTATTGTCAGGTGAGCCATGCCGGCTCAGAGCCGGATCTGTGTCGATTTCCCCACCGTTTTCACCTTTCGGGCGGTCCCTCCGGAGCCGCCGCTTTTGGATAATCTGAATGAAAGCTTCCCGTTTCTTTATCGGTACCCTCAAAGAAGCTCCCGCCGACGCAGAGATCGTCAGCCACAAGCTCATGGTGCGCGCCGGCATGATCCGGCGCGTCGCCGGCGGTATCTATAACTACCTGCCGGTCGGCCTGCGCTCGATCCGCAAGGTGGAAGCCATCGTGCGCGAAGAAATGAACCGGGCAGGCGGTATTGAATTACTGATGCCTGCGGTGCAGCCGGCCGAGTTGTGGCAGGAATCGGGCCGCTGGGAGAAGTACGGTCCTGAGCTGTTGCGCTTCAAGGATCGCAAGCAGTCCGATTTCGTGATCGGACCGACCCACGAAGAAGTGGTGACGGACATCGCGCGCAATCAGATCAAGAGCTATCGCCAGTTGCCGGTGAACTTCTACCAGATCCAGACCAAGTTCCGCGACGAGATCCGTCCGCGTTTCGGCGTGATGCGCGGCCGCGAGTTCATCATGAAAGACGCGTACTCGTTCGACAAGGACATGGACGGTCTGCGCGAGTCGTATCGCAAGATGTATGACGCGTACGTGCGCATTTTCACGCGCCTCGGTCTGGACTTCCGCGCGGTGGCGGCGGACAACGGTTCGATTGGTGGCAGCGGCTCGCATGAATTCCACGTGATCGCCGAGACCGGTGAAGACGCGATCGCCTATTGCCCGACCTCCGATTTCGCGGCGAACGTCGAAGCGGCCGAAGCGCTGCCGCTCTACGCGGAACGCGCGGCGCCCACCGAAGAAATGAAGAAGACTCCCACGCCGGGCAAGGCGAAGTGCGAAGCGGTGGCCGAGCTGCTGAACATTCCGCTCGAGCGCACGATCAAGTCGATCATCGTCGCCACTGAAAATGAAGGCGCCGAGCCGACCATCTGGTTGCTGATGCTGCGCGGCGACCACGATCTGAACGAGATCAAGGCGAGCAAGCTGTCGGGTCTGACCGACTTCCGCATGGCGACCGAAGCGGAAATTATCGAAACCTTCGGTACGCCGCCGGGTTATCTCGGCCCGATCGACACGAAGAAGCCGATCAAGGTCGTCGCGGATCGCACGGTCGCGAACATGAGCGATTTCGTGGTGGGCTCGAATGAGGTGGATTACCACACCACTGGTGTGAACTGGGGCCGCGATCTGCCGGAACCGGTCGTCGCCGACATTCGCAACGTGAAGAAGGGCGATCCGTCGCCGGACGGCAAGGGTGTAATCGACATCTGCCGCGGTATCGAAGTGGGTCACGTGTTCCAACTCGGCACCAAGTATTCCGAGGCGATGAACGCGACCTGCCTCGACGAAACCGGCAAGCCGCGTCCGATGGAAATGGGCTGCTACGGCATTGGCGTCACCCGTATCCTGGGCGCCGCGATCGAGCAGAATTTCGACGACAAGGGCATCATCTGGCCGGAATCGATTGCGCCGTTCGAAGTCGTGCTGTGCCCGATGGGTTACGACCGCAGCGAAGCGGTGCGCACGGAAGCCGACAAGCTGTACGCGGCGCTGGTCGAAGCCGGCATCGACGTGATCCTCGACGACCGCGGCGAGCGCCCGGGCGTGATGTTTGCCGACTGGGAACTGATCGGCGTGCCGCATCGTCTGGTGATCGGCGACCGCGGCCTCAAGGAAGGCAAGCTCGAATACCAGGGCCGCCGCGACGCTGAAGCGACGCTTCTGCCCGTCGAAGACGCTGCGCAAACGGTGATCGGGAAAGTTCGCGCCGCGTTGGCGCGCTAAGCGGAGCGGACGGTGGAGTACACCTTCCTGTCCGCGACCGTCCTGCTGATTCTGATCACCGATCCGCTCGGCAACATTCCGCTCTTCGTCAGTTGTCTGCGCAGTGTGTCTCCGAAGCGGCGCACGATCGTCATCCTCCGCGAGGTGGCGATCGCGTTTGCGATCCTGCTGATCTTCATGGTGGTCGGCGACCGTTTTTTGCGCATGATGAGCCTGACCGATCAGTCATTGCGTATCGGCGGCGGGATCGTGTTGTTTCTGATTGCGCTCAGAATGGTGTTTCCGCATCCGGACGGTCCATTCGGCGGCGACACGCGCGGCGGCGAGCCGCTCATCGTGCCGCTCGCCATTCCGGCGCTGGCAGGTCCGTCGGCGCTGGCCACCGTGATGCTACTGACGTCGCAGGCGCCCGGCAAGATGTTCGAGTGGATCGGCGCGCTGACTGTCACGATGGTTGTCTGCGCGATCGTGCTGATGCTGGCGGAGCGCATTCAGGCATGGCTCGGCGAGCGCGCGATGATGGCGTTCGAACGGCTGATGGGTCTCGTGCTGGTGGCGATTTCGGTGGAGATGATGCTCGGCGGTATCCGGTCGTTCGTGCATCAACTTTGATGCTGGAGCGGGCCAATGTTTGGCGCGGCGGCGTCACACAAGCCAACAAAAAAGCGGCCCGCGGGCCGCTTTTTTTTCCATACCGATACCGGCTTAACCGCCCGAAAGCGGGCGCCTCAAAGAGACCTCAAGCCCCTTCGGTCAGCGCGCGAATCGTCGGCAGGTTACGCCAGTAACCCTTCGCATCCATGCCGCAGCCGAACACATAGCGGTCCGGCACTTCGAAGCCGCAATAATCCGGACGCAGCGGCTTGGCCTTCGGAATGATCTTCTCGCACAGCACCGCGCTCAGGAAGCGCTTCGCACCCATCGCGAGAATGCGGTCGCGAATCGCGGCCATCGTCTCACCTTCGTCGAGAATGTCGTCGAGCACCAGCACGACCCGATCCTTCACCGACTCGGCCGGCGCCACGCGCCACTGCATCTCGTTGCCGCCCTTGGTGGTATTGCGGTAGCGGGTGAGGTGGATGTAGTCGAACTCGAGCGGGAAATCGAGGTGTGGCAGCAGCATGCCGGTGAACACCGCCGCGCCGCCCATGACCGACAGTACGAGCGGGAAGTCCTCGCTCATCTCGTTGCGGATGGCGGCGGCCATGCCGCTGATCGACGCGTTGACGTCGTCGGCCGAAACGATTTCTTCGGAGTGGCTAAAAATGTGGAGAGCTTCTTCGCGGTTCATGACGTCTGGCGGGCGGTGACTGTATACATAGTGTGAGTGAGGACGGCGGCGCGCGGTACAGAATAAACCCGCACAAAGCGGGAGTCGGCCCAGCGGAGTCAGGGGCGCGTTCCGTGGTTCATGCGCGGAACGCGCGTCGCCGTCTTGCTAAAGCTTAGCGCATGCCGGGCAACATACCCTTCATGCCGCGCATCATCTTTTGCAGATTGCCGCCCTTGAGCTTTTTCATCATGGTGCGCATCTGGTCGTACTGATTCAGCATGCGGTTGACTTCCTGCACCTGCACGCCCGCGCCCGCGGCGATGCGGCGCTTGCGCGTGGCCTTGATGAGATCGGGCTTGGCGCGCTCCTGCGGCGTCATGGAATTGATGATGCCTTCCATGCGGCGCATCTGTTTCTCGGCCTGGCCCATGTTGGCGCCGGCGGCGGCCTGCTGGAACTGCGCGGGCAGCTTGTCCATCAGCGACGACAGGCCGCCCATGCCCTTCATTTGCGTGAGCTGTGCGCGGAAGTCGTTCAGATCGAAGTCGCCGCCCTTCTTGACCTTGTCGGCGAGCTTTTGCGCGGCCTGCACGTCCACGCCGCGTTGCGCTTCTTCGACGAGGGCGAGAATGTCGCCCATGCCGAGAATCCGGTTCGCCATGCGATCCGGGTAGAAGACTTCGAGGCCGTCGAGCTTTTCCGCGACGCCGACGAACTTGATCGGCTTGCCGGTGACATGACGCACGGAGAGCGCGGCGCCGCCGCGTGAGTCGCCGTCGAGCTTGGTCAGGACCACGCCGGTGAGCGGCAGCGCGTCGCTAAAGGCCTTGGCGGTGTTGACCGCGTCCTGACCGAGCATCGCGTCGACCACGAACAGCGTTTCCGCCGGCTTCAGCGTGTTATGCAGCGCGGTGATTTCCTGCATCATCGCTTCGTCGATGCCGAGACGGCCGGCCGTGTCGACCAGCAGCACGTCATGATAGTGGCGCTTGGCCCAATCCACGGCGGCGCGCGCGATGTCGACCGGTTTCTGATCCGGTTCGGACGGGAAGAAATCCGCGCCGACCTGCTCGGTCACCGTCTTCAACTGCGCGATAGCGGCGGGGCGGTAAACGTCGCACGAGACGGTCAGTACTTTCTTCTTGTATTTCTCGCGCAGCAGCTTGGCGAGCTTGCCGACGGTGGTCGTCTTACCCGCGCCCTGCAGACCCGCCATCAGGATCACGGCCGGCGGCGTGACGGCGAGGTTGAGCTCGACCGCCTTGCCTTCGTAGTCGCCGCCGATGATCGCGGTCAGCTCGCGCTGCACCACGCCGACCAGCGCCTGACCCGGCGAGAGGCTGCTGATAACTTCTTCGCCGAGCGCCTTTTCCTTCACCTTGGCGATGAACTCGCGCACGACGGGCAGCGCCACGTCGGCCTCGAGCAGCGCGAGACGCACCTCGCGCAGCATTTCCTGGGTGTTCGCCTCGGTGAGCCGGGCTTCGCCGCGCAGCGTCTTGACGACGCGCGCCATCCGTTGAGTCAGATTGTCGAGCATGGGGAGCGATGAACAGTGCGGCCGGAGCGGGGCGCGATGCAGGAGACGTCGCGGAGCAGGGGCCTAGTGTAAACTTCGAATATGGATATTGTACTGTATGCCCTCACTGCGCTCCTCTACGGCGGTTTAGCCGCGGCCGGCTGGCGCTCGCACCGGCACGCCGCGTTGCATCCCATGCTCGAAAGCGTGCCGCCGGTGCCCGCCGCGCCGGCGTCCGTGTCGGCTCCGTCGGCTGCTTCGGGCATGAGCGGCTCGGGCCGCGCGCTGTTGTTCGTGGCACTGCTCGCCCACGGGGTGCTGCTGCACACCACCATCTTCCCGCAGAACGCGATGGTGTTCGGTTTTGCGTTCGCGCTGTCGGCCATGTTCTGGCTGGGCGCCGGCATCTACTGGATAGAGAGTTTTTTCTTTCCGCTCGACGGTCTGCGCCTGCTGGTCCTGCCGCTCGCCTGTGTCGCTTCATTGTTGCCGCTCGCGTTCGGCGGCGTGCGCGTGCTGCCGTATTCCGCCGCGCCGATGTTCAAGCTGCACTTCCTGATCGCCAACATCGCCTACGGTTTGTTCGCGATTGCCGCGCTGCACGCCATTCTGATGCTGCTCGTCGAGCGGCGGCTGCATGCCATGCGCGGCGGCGTCGCGCAGCGTCACGCGGCGGCGGCGGGCAACGGCTGGCTGTCGAGCTGGCTCGATACGCTGCCGCCGCTCCTCACGCTGGAGAAGCTGCTGTTCCGTCTGATCGGCGCGGGTTTCGTCCTGCTGACGTTGACGCTGGTGTCGGGCATTCTGTTCAGCGAGCAACTGGTCGACCGCGCGTTGCGGCTCGATCACAAGACCGTGTTCGCGATTCTTTCCTGGGTGATGTTCGGCGCGCTGCTGACGGCGCGCAAGGTTTCCGGCTGGCGCGGCCGTGCGGCACTGCGCTGGGTGCTGGCGTCGTTCGTCGCGCTGTTGCTGGCGTACGTCGGCAGCCGGTTTGTATTCGAGGTGCTGTTGCACCGTGCTGTAGTGTGAGCGTGTCCCATGCGACAAATATTTCTGCTAATCCTGTTGTTCATCGTCGGCCAGTGGTTGGTGAAGGCGCTGCGTCGTCATGACGCGCAGGCGTCTCAACGCAGTGGCGCGAACGGCGACGCGAGTGCCAAAGGCGCGAATGGCGGTGCGCGCGCTGCCGCGCCGGCGCAACTCCCCGAGCCGATGATCCGTTGCGTCGAATGCGGCGTGCACGCGCCGAAGAGCGATTCCGTGGTGGTGGCGGGGCAGCCGTTCTGCAGCGCCGCGCACGCGCAGCGTCACGGTGCTCGACCCACGGGCCGCGACGCTCGATGAGCGTCGAGTTCGCCGTCGACGCCGACGGTTGGGTCGCCGCCGCGCGCAAACTGCCATCGCCGAATTTCGAAGCGCGGCCCGCAGGGGCAGTGCCGACGCTGATCGTTGTTCACAACATCAGCCTGCCTCCCAACGAATTCGGCGGCACCGCGATCGCCGAGCTGTTCCTCAACACGCTCGATTGCGATGCCCATCCCTACTACGACTCGCATTTGCGCGGCGTGCGGGTGTCGGCGCATTTCGTGATTCATCGCGACGGCGCGCTCGAACAGTTCGTGTCGTGCAACGAACGCGCGTGGCACGCCGGGCCGTCGAATTTTTTCGGCCGCGAGCGCTGCAATGATTTCTCGATCGGCATCGAGTTGGAGGGCAGCGACAGCACGCCTTTCGAAGCGGCTCAGTACCTCACGCTCGGTGCGTTGGTGAGCGCGCTCAAGGCTCGCTATCCGGTCGAAGCGCTCGCCGGTCACTCGGACATCGCCCCCGGCCGCAAGACCGATCCTGGGCCGCATTTCGAGTGGTCGCGTCTGCAGCGCGACACCGCGCTCGACGCTCAGTATTTCCCCTATCTCAAGTTTTCCAAAACGCGGTAACGACCCTTCGCGCGACTTCGCGTGATGCGAGGAGAGCGAGGCGCTGCCTTGTTCTCCGGGGAGTCGGCTTCGCGCCGCGCTAAGCAAAAGTCAAGACATCGAAAGTAAATATTTCGATTTGACCTGTCTCGAATCTCCACTATACTTGGTGCCACAAATCCAGTTGCGCACTACATCTTGTGGTGTTCTGTGCATAACCATGTGAATAACCGGGTGCACAACTGGGTGAACAAGTCAGCGGCGTCCGCTCTCCGAGCACGGCGCCGCAAGCATTTCAGGCAGCGAAAAAATATTCCTGTGGCGTGGCCGGAGAGACCACCGGCGGCATCCAGAAGCATTCAGGAAAGGGGCTTGGCAAGTGATCGCGACATACACGATGAAGACCGTTATCAATTCGAACCAGGCTTCATCGCACTCGCATCCCGCCAGCCGGCTCAGCCGGTCCCTTTCCTGCACCTCATCGCTTGCGCACGCGGCGGCGCAGCGTTCGTTTTAATCCGCGGATCTTCCCGCAACATTTCCAGGACCAGGAGCTTTGCACATGCAAACCACCGACAACGTGACGACCCGGTACGAGGGCTCACCGACTGGCCAGGCCTTCGGCCAGGCACAAGGCGCACAAGCGCTCGCGCCGCAAGCGACCTTCGCCGACTACAAGGTGATCCGCCGCAACGGCAGCGTCGTGTCGTTCGAACCGTCGAAAATCGCCATCGCCGTGACGAAGGCATTTCTGGCCGTGAACGGTGGTCAAGGCGCCGCGTCGGCGCGTGTGCGCGAACTGGTCGAGCAACTCACGCAGAACGTGGTGCGCGCACTCGTGCGCAGCCGTCCGAACGGCGGCACGTTCCATATCGAAGACATTCAGGATCAGGTCGAACTCGCGCTGATGCGCGGCGGCGAGCACAACGTCGCGCGTGCGTACGTGCTGTATCGCGAGAAGCGCACGCAGGCGCGCGGTCATGACGATCAGATCGTGGCGAACACGCCGGGTCTGAACGTGACCGACAACGGCGTCACGCGTCCGCTGGATATGGCTGCGCTGCGCGGCATCATCGAACTGGCTTGCTCGAACCTGGGCGACGCCGTGAGCGCCGATCCGATCATCGCGGAAACGGTCAAGAATCTGTACGACGGCGTGCCGATGAGCCAGGTCTACGACTCGGCGATCCTGGCTGCCCGCACCATGATCGAAAAAGATCCGGCTTATAGCCAGGTCACCGCGCGCATCCTGCTGCACACCATCCGCCGCGAGATCCTCGAAGAGGAAGTCACGCAAACGGAAATGGGCGAGCGTTACGCCGAATACTTCCCGCAGTTCATCAAGCGCGGCGTGCAAGCCGAGCTGCTCGACGACAAGCTGCTGCAGTTCGACCTGAAGCGCCTCGGCGCCGCGCTCGACAACAACCGTGATCTGCAGTTTGGCTACCTCGGCCTGCAAACGCTGTACGACCGCTACTTCCTGCATCACGACGGCGTGCGCATCGAAATGCCGCAGGCATTCTTTATGCGTGTCGCGATGGGTCTGTCGCTGAACGAGATCGACCGCGAAGCGCGCGCGATCGAGTTTTACAACGTGCTGTCGAGCTTCGACTTCATGTCGTCCACGCCTACGCTGTTCAACTCGGGCACGCGCCGTTCGCAACTGTCGTCGTGCTACCTGACCACCGTCGACGACGACCTCGACGGCATCTACGAAGCGCTGAAGGAAAACGCGCTGCTGTCGAAGTTCGCCGGCGGTCTGGGCAACGACTGGACGCGCGTGCGTGCGCTCGGCTCGCACATCAAGGGCACCAATGGCAAGTCGCAAGGCGTCGTGCCGTTCCTGAAGGTGGTCAACGACACGGCGGTCGCCGTGAACCAGGGCGGCAAGCGCAAGGGCGCGGTGTGCGCGTACCTGGAAACGTGGCACCTGGACATCGAGGAATTCCTCGAGCTGCGCAAGAACACCGGCGACGACCGTCGTCGCACGCACGACATGAACACGGCGAACTGGATTCCCGACCTGTTCATGAAGCGCGTGATGGAAGGCGGCGACTGGACGCTGTTCTCGCCGTCCACCTGCCCGGATCTGCACGACCTGTTCGGCGCCGATTTCGAGAAGGCTTACACGGCTTACGAAGACAAGGTCGCGCGCGGCGAGATCAAGCTGTTTAAGAAGATCCCGGCGGCGCAACTGTGGCGCAAGATGCTGGGCATGCTGTTCGAAACCGGCCACCCGTGGATCACGTTCAAGGATCCGTGCAATGTGCGCTCGCCGCAACAGCACGTCGGCGTCGTCCACTCGTCGAACCTGTGCACGGAAATCACGCTGAACACCAGCGACGCCGAAATCGCCGTCTGCAACCTGGGCTCCGTGAACCTCGTCGCTCACCTGAAGGAACAGGCCGACGGCACGCTCGTGCTCGACCACGACAAGCTGAAGCGCACCGTCAGCGTGGCGATGCGCATGCTCGACAACGTGATCGACATCAACTATTACGCGGTCGCCAAGGCGCGTAACTCGAACCTGAAGCACCGTCCGGTCGGCATGGGCATCATGGGCTTCCAGGACTGCCTGCACCTGCTGCGCACGCCGTACGCGTCGGAAGAAGCGGTCAAGTTCGCCGACACGTCGATGGAAGCGGTCTGCTACTACGCTTACTACGCGTCGACGGAACTGGCGCAGGAACGCGGCCGCTACTCGAGCTACCGCGGCTCGCTGTGGGATCGCGGCATCCTGCCGCAAGACTCGGTGAAGCTGCTGGAGCAAGCGCGCGGCGGTTACGTCGAAGTCGAT
This sequence comes from Paraburkholderia sp. BL27I4N3, assembly GCF_003386115.1. Lineage (NCBI taxonomy): Bacteria > Pseudomonadati > Pseudomonadota > Betaproteobacteria > Burkholderiales > Burkholderiaceae > Paraburkholderia > Paraburkholderia sp. BL27I4N3. The sequence continues at coordinate 125,130 of NZ_QREJ01000001.1, forward strand.
TCGAGCGAGTCGATGGACTGGACCGAACTGCGTTCGCGCATCGCCACCTACGGCATGCGCAACTCGAACTGCGTCGCGATCGCGCCGACGGCGACGATCTCGAACATCATCGGCGTGTCGGCTTGCATCGAACCGACCTTCCAGAACCTGTATGTGAAGTCGAATCTGTCGGGCGAATTCACGGTGGTCAACGACTACCTGGTGCGCGACCTGAAGGCGCGCGGCCTGTGGGACGAAGTGATGGTCGCCGACCTGAAGTACTTCGACGGCACGCTCTCGCGCATCGATCGCATCCCGGCCGACCTGCGCGCGATCTACGCCACCGCGTTCGAAGTCGATCCGAAGTGGCTGGTCGAAGCGGCTTCGCGTCGGCAGAAGTGGATCGACCAGGCGCAGTCGCTGAACATTTACATGGGCGGCGCGTCGGGCAAGAAGCTCGACGAGATCTACAAGCTCGCCTGGGTACGTGGCCTGAAGACGACCTACTACCTCCGCACGATGGCGGCGACTCACGTCGAGAAATCGACGGTGGCGCACGGCGCGCTGAACGCCGTGAGCTCGGGTGGCGGCGAAGGTTCGGGCGGCGCTGCGGGTGGCGCGGCCGGTGGTTTCGGTGCGAACAATGGCGCGGCTGGTGGTGCCGCGGGTGGCTTTCAGGCTGCAGCGGCCACGGCAGCAGTCGCGGTTGAAGCAGCGCCGGAAGCGGATGGTCCGGTGTGCATGATGCGTCCGGGCGATCCTGGCTTCGACGAGTGCGAAGCTTGCCAATAAGAAGCACGCAGGTAGCAGGATCGCTGCTTGCTGACAGGTTGTAGGTAATGACCCGAATGCAGCGAGCAGCGAAGCTGAAGCAAGTGAAGTAGAAGTGAAGCCGATGAGCGGCGCGGCGAGTGAAATCCGAGGCGCGCTGTTCATCGCAACGCAGCGAGGCGACGCAGTGAAGCGACGCAGTGAAGCAAGGCAGGTCACTGAAGTCTTGAAGCGGTCACTCGGCAATCAGCTGTCGGCAGCACCAGACGAAGCGCGCGACACAGTGCGCGCAGCAAACGCTTCGATCGATGGGTCGATCAACGCAGCCGGCCCGATGCATCGCTCGACATGGCATTGAACTTCACCTCGCCGGCACTGACGAATAGGCAAACGCGAGGCAAACGCGAGGCAAACGCGAGGCAAACGCGAGGCAAACGCGAGGCAAACGCGAAGCACTCGCAGGGCAAGCGCGAAGCAAGCGCGGACCATCGCGACGAGCAACGCGAGTCAGCAGTCAGCAGTCGCAAGACGCTACAGGCACGCTCCGCAATACAGATAGATAGAGCAGCGAAACGTCGCATCGACACGTTGCTCTTCGAGCTCGCGAAGCACCTCGACGACACACGTTCAACACGCTCCACATGAGGTGATGCACACACTCCGTTGAACAAAGTGTTGTATGAACGTAGCAACGCGAATCGAAAACAGGATTTTTCATCAGCGAACTCTTTTATCGCTCGTGAAAAGATGGTACAAACCGTTCTAAATTGATGGTGACATTTATGCTCAACTGGGATGACGAGATCACTGCCGTAACTCCCTCGAGCGCTACGCAACAGAATGTGTTGCGCAACGCTGCGGGATCGGCTGTCGGTTCGCAAGTCGGAACGCGTTCCGCTCCTCATGCTCCCTCGGCTCAAGACGTTTTCGCGAACGACATCGCTGTCGCTCCCGTCGCTCACGCTGTTACCGGAACGGCTGCCGTTTCGGAAGCGCGGGTCAACGTCGCCGACAAGCGCATCATCAACGGCCAGACCGACGTCAATCAGTTGGTGCCGTTCAAATACAAGTGGGCTTGGGAAAAGTATCTGGCTGGTTGCGCCAACCACTGGATGCCGCAAGAAGTGAACATGTCGCGCGACATCGCCCTCTGGAAAGACCCGAACGGTCTGACCGAAGACGAGCGCCGCATCGTCAAGCGCAACCTGGGCTTCTTCGTCACGGCCGATTCCCTCGCCGCCAACAATATCGTGCTGGGCACCTACCGCCACATCACGGCGCCCGAATGCCGCCAGTTCCTGCTGCGCCAGGCGTTCGAAGAGGCGATCCACACGCACGCCTACCAGTACATCGTCGAATCGCTGGGTCTCGACGAAGGCGAAATCTTCAACGCGTATCACGAGGTTTCCTCGATCCGCGCGAAAGACGAATTCCTGATTCCGTACATCCACGTGCTGACCGATCCGGCCTTCAAGACCGGCACGCTCGAGGCAGACCAGACGCTGCTGCGCTCGCTGATCGTGTTCGCCTGTGTGATGGAAGGCCTGTTCTTCTACGTCGGCTTTACGCAAATCCTGGCGCTCGGTCGCCAGAACAAGATGACCGGCGCCGCGGAACAGTACCAGTACATCCTGCGCGACGAGTCGATGCACTGCAACTTCGGCATCGACCTGATCAACCAGATCAAACTCGAAAACCCGCAGCTCTGGACGGCTGAGTTCCGCGCGGAAATCCGCGAGATCTTCCAGCAAGCGGTCGAACTTGAATATCGTTACGCAGAAGACACGATGCCGCGCGGGGTGCTCGGCCTCAATGCGTCGATGTTCAAGAGCTATTTGCGCTTCATCTGCAACCGCCGTTGCCAGCAGATCGGTCTCGATCCGCTGTACCCGAACGAGGAAAACCCGTTCCCGTGGATGAGCGAGATGATCGACCTGAAGAAGGAACGCAACTTCTTCGAGACGCGAGTGATCGAATATCAGACTGGCGGCGCGCTGACCTGGGAGTGATCCGGGTTCGTGCTGCAGATGCATTCATCGATGGGGATGCCGTCGGCTTGGGCCGCGGCAATTTTGGCTAGGAGCAGAATCGCCTGATGCAAAGCATGCCCGGTGCGCCGCGTGCCTTCGCGGCCCACAACTATGACAGGCACTTTGCGAACCCTTCAGTGGGATGGGCAAACTTCCCCCCGGAAAAAGCCGCTGGCGTCGTTGCCGGCGGCTCGATCAAGCAATTGCCGGCGTTGAGCCTCAACGCCGAACAGATCTGGCGCGCGGTGCCTTTTGGCACGGCGCGCCTTACCGCATTCATTAGCGTAAGCGCGCAGCACCTGCGTACGCCGATGAATAGCCCGCTTCGTAGCGCGCGCCCTGAGAAGCGTCCGCGGGAAGCGGGTTTTGACGAAGGGTGTAGTTTGAACTGACTCTCATCTGAAAACCTGAAGGAGAAAATGATGGCAACTGCAAAAAAAGCCGCCGCAAAGAAACCCGCAGCCAAGAAGGTCGCAGCAAAGAAGGCTGCTCCGGCCAAGAAAGCTGCTCCGGCAAAGAAAGTCGCTGCCAAGAAAGTGGCAGTGAAGAAGGTCGCAGCGAAGAAGGCAGCACCGGCCAAGAAGGTTGCAGCGAAGAAAGCTGCTCCGGCCAAGAAGGCTGCAGCCAAGAAAGTCGCAGTGAAGAAGGTTGCTGCGAAGAAGGCTGCACCGGCTAAGAAAGCCGCAGTGAAGAAGGTTGCAGCAAAGAAGGCAGCACCGGCCAAGAAGGCTGCAGCGAAGAAGGCTGCACCGGCTAAGAAGGCTGCTGCGAAGAAGGCTGCGCCTGCGAAAAAGGCTGCTGCTAAAAAGGCTGCGCCCGCGAAAAAGGCTGCCGCTAAAAAGGCTGCGCCTGCCAAGAAGGCTGCCGCGAAGAAAGCCGCTGCTCCTGCCAAGAAGGCTGCCCCTGCGAAGAAGGCTGTCGCCAAGAAGGCGGCTCCCGCACCCGCAGCGACTTCTGTCTCGAGCGCACCGGCGGCGACGGTGAAGACCGCGCTGAACCCGGCAGCGGCATGGCCGTTCCCGACGGGCAGCCGTCCGTAATCCGGACGCTGAGCGGTAGAAGTACTTCGACACGTCGCATGATGTGTCCGATGATCGAGTAGCGCTTGAGTAGCGTGATGAGCGCTACTCGGTCAGTCCCGTTGCCGGTTTCCGGCGACGGGATTTTTTTCGCCCTGCGAAATCACCCGGCGAAATCGTCAGGCGAAGTCACCCGGCGAAAACGTGCAGGCGAAAAAAAACGCATGCACAGGGGAGGGCATGCGTGTGAGGTCGTCGCGGCGGCTGACAGCCTCGCCGCGCGAGAGGGGAAACTTAGTGCGTGACGCGCGTGACGCCGCCGCTGGAAAGCAACCGTACGCGTTCGCCGGCGCGGAAGATTTCGCCGGTGGCGCTTTGCGTGATGGCGCGCATGTCGCCGTTATCGAGCCGGACGGTGATCTCGAGACCGTCGTGCACCGCGACGCCGTTCTCGACCGCATTGCCGGCCACCGCGCCTGCCAGGCCGCCAATAATGCCCGTGACGATCGCGCCGGTGCCACCACCGATCCTGCTGCCGGCCACCGCGCCCAGAGCGCCGCCACCGATCGCGCCGAGACCGCTCGGCTGACCATTGTTCGAACTGATCTTCACGGCGCGCACGCTATCCACCGTGCCCATGCGGACCGTTTCTTCGCGCTGCGCCTGCGACGCCGTGTACACGTCCGCGGAACTGCTGTTGTACGCACACCCCGACATGGCCAGCGAACCGGCAATCAAGGCGGCCACGATCAGGCGACTTGTTATTCTCATTCCCTAAACTCCAATAGCTCTCGGTATTACGGCAGGTCGTATCCGAACGCCTGCTTGAACCGCTCGTTGATCTCGGCCCGGCTGGGCGCGTAATTTTGCGGGCCCTGATGTTCGATCTTCAGCGCGCCCATCAGGCTCGCCAACCGCCCGGTGGTGGCCCAGCCGAGCTTATTCTCGATGCCGTACAGCAAGCCGCCGCGAAACGCGTCGCCGCAACCTGTCGGATCGAGCACTTGCTGTGCCTTCACCGCCGGAATCTCTTCGATGCTGCCCGCGTGATGGATCTGCGCGCCATGCTCGCCGAGCGTGACGATCAGCGCCTCGACCTTGCCGGCGATCTCTTCGATCGACCAGCCCGTTTTGTTGCTCACCAGTTTGGCTTCGTAGTCATTGACCGCTACATAAGTGGCGAGTTCAATCATGCGCCGCAGCGACTCGCTGTCGAAGAGCGGCAAGCCCTGACCTACATCGAAAATGTACGGGACGCCCGCAGCCGCGAGATGCTCGGCGTGCTGGATCATGCCGTCGTAACCGTCCGGCCCGACGATGCCGAGCGTGATGCCCTTGGCCTGATCAGCGCGATTCAGATGCGACTGCATCATCGCGCCCGGGTGGAACGCGGTGATCTGATTGTTTTCCAGGTCCGTGGTGATCATCGCCTGAGCCGTGTACGTGTCCGGCACCACCAGCACGCTCTCCGTCGACAGCCCGAGCTGCTCGAACCGTTCCATATAGAGCTGCGCGTCGACCGAGCCGAGCGTGCCCATGATGCGCGCGTCGCCGCCCAGCAGATGCAGCGAGTAGGCAATGTTGCCCGCGCAGCCGCCGAACTCGCGGCGCATGGTCGGCACCAGAAAGCTGACGTTCAGGATGTGGACCTGCTCCGGCAGGATGTGCTCCCTGAACCGGCCTTCGAAGGTCATGATGTTGTCGTAGGCGAGCGAGCCGCAAATCAGCGTAGCCAAGGCGAGCGTTCCTGTAAAAACGATAAAGAGAATGGGCGCGACGATGTGACAGCGCCGCGCATGAAGCGCGGCGCCGGGTTCGTGCGCGAAGGCGTTACTTCAGCGCGGCGAGGGCTGCGTCGTAGTTCGGTTCGTTCTTGATTTCGCCGACCAGTTCGGCGTGAACGACCTTGTCGTTCTCGTCGATCACCACCACGGCGCGTGCCGTCAGGCCGGCCAGCGGGCCGCTCGTTACGTCGACGCCGTAGGCTTGCGCGAACTCATGGCCGCGGAACGTGGACGCCGTGACGACGTTCTCGATGCCTTCGGTCGTGCAGAAGCGCGACGCCGCGAACGGCAGGTCGCCCGACACGACGATCACGACCGTGTTGGTCAGCTTGGCGGCGGCTTCGTTGAACTTGCGGGTCGAGGTGGCGCAGGTCGGTGTGTCGAGGCTCGGCACAATGTTCAGCACTTTGCGCTTGCCGGCGAAGTCGGCGAGCGACACCGGCTTCAGATCCTTGCCGACCAGCGAGAAAGCGGGAGCGGCCTGGCCCACGGACGGGAACGTGCCGGCTACTTCGATCGGGTTGCCACCCAGCGTAACTTGACTCATGTTGTCGTGCTCCGAAAATTCGTCAGGATTGACGGTGAACGCGCCCGGTGAGTGCCGGGCGCGCGGGAAAGCGTTACGGATAAAAAATCTGTACGCGGAAATTGGAAGCGACCGCATTGCCCGTGTCGAGATGCACGATCATGGTCTGGGTCGTATGCGCGGGCAGGCCGGCGGCGATCTGCGTGCCGGGCGGAACGTAGTCTTGCGGCCACAGCACGCGGCGCACCGCGACGTTGTTCTGGTCGTCGAGCAGCGTGAGTTCGATGGCCGGGTAGGCGAGCGCGATATTGAAACGGTTACGCAGCGGCATCTTCAGTTCGAGCTTGTGCGGACCGTCGATCTGCCGCAGATCGGACGGCTCGACCTGCAAGCCGTCGATGTCGTGCGGCGGCGCAACCTGGCAGCCGAGCGTCAAGCAGGCCTTCGCATAGAGCGTCTGCGAGCGCGGGAAATAAACCATCACCGTTTCGCGTTGCCACCAGGCGAGTTGCGCGAGCAGCGCGACGATCAACAGCGCCGCCACCACCGAACCGGCGATGATCCAGCCCATGCGCCGCGGTTCGGCCGGGCGGGTTTCGCGCACCACGGGGAAGGGATCGGGGCCGTCGTCGATCGGCTGCACGGAGAAGGGTTCGCCGCTGGCGGAGACGGGACCGGTAGCGGCGGCGCCGGCCGCGGCAAAGGCCGCCGCGCCTGCGCTTGTAGCCATCGGCGCATCCGGTCTGGTTGTGCCTGCGCCGGCCGGACCGAAGCCGGCCGGACCCGCGCCGGCCGCGCCTAAGCCGGCCGCACCTAAGCCGGCCGCACCGAAACGCGGCTCATTGTCAGGAATGCCATACAAGGTAGCCGGCTCGTCCAGAACCGGCTCTTCGAGCGGTTCGCTCGGCGCCGTATCGGGGGCGCGCTCGGTCTTGTGCCAGACACGCGGCGCTTCGGTATCTTCCTCGGGCGGGTCCAGGTGATACGCGAACGGGTCGAGCGGCGCGTCCGCCAGCACCGGTTCATCGTCGGGCGGAAGTGGCGCGTTGGATGCGCCGGGTTGCAGTTCGGGCTCCGTAGCGTGGCGCGGCGTGACGGCGACGCCCGCGCCGGTCGAGACCGGCGAGAGCGGCACATTGCCGGCGTTGTGGCGCAGACGCTTGTCGATGGCGGCATCGGGTGCCGGCGCCCACGGATCCCATGCTTCGGCGCTGAAGTCGGGGCTTTTCGGCCGCACGCCCGAGAGCGCTTCTATCGCCGCAGCGACCGGTTTAGCGGTCGAAAAATCACCGCCTTCGCTAACGTCGAACAGACTGCTCGATGCGTCGAATACTTCGTGGCAATGTCCGCAGCGCACAAGGCCGCGGCGCAGCGCAAGCTGTTCCGTTTGCAGACGAAAAACGGTTTCGCAGAAGGGGCAACGCGTCGCCAGGAGCATATTGAGCCGATGAGCCGGAAGGCCGTTGGTTGGACAATACGCCTTATTCTAATGGCTTTCGCGACGCGTTCCCGACAGGCATACCCAACCTTCGTGTTCGCGCCATACGCTGATGTCGATCCACCGTGAGTAGACCTGCGCGACCTCGTCCGCTTGCCGCGCCAGAATGCCGGACAGCGCGATCTTGCCACCCGGCTTGACCTTCGACGTAAGCATCGACGCCATCAGTTTGAGTGGGTTGGACAGGATATTGGCGACCACGATATCGAACTCGCCGGTCGGGCATTCGTCGGGCAGGCCGTAGATGACTTCCGCGCGGTTGCGCTCGCTATTGTGACGCGCCGACTCGACCGCTTGCGGATCGATGTCGATGCCGTACACCGGATTCGCGCCGCACTTTTTCGCGAGGATCGCGAGAATGCCGGAGCCGCAACCGTAATCGAGCACGGACTGCTCGGGCTGCACCGACTGCTCCAGCCATTCCATGCAAAGCCGCGTGGTGGGATGGCTGCCGGTGCCGAAGGCGAGCCCAGGATCCAGCTCCAGCACCAGTGCATGGGGGTCCGGCGCATCGTGCCAAGACGGCACGACCCAGATGCGTTCGCCGATCTTGATCGGATCGAACTGCGACTGCGTGAGGCGCACCCAATCCTGATCTTCGACTTCACGCACGGTGAACGAAGGCGCCGCCGGGAGGCCGATTTCATTGGCGGCGGCAGTGAGCAACACCGCAGGGTCGTGTTCCGGCGCGACCAGCGCGATCACGCGTGATCGCTGCCACGCCGTGCGATCCGGCGTGAGACCGGGTTCGCCGAACAGCGGCTGCTCGTCGGGCGTGTCGGCGTCCGCATCTTCAACCGATACGGACAACGCGCCCAACTCGAGCAGCGCGTCGGAGAATTCCTCCGCCTGCTCGCGTGCCAACTCGGCGATCAGTTCCCGGTAGCTCATGGGTTACGCTTCTTCCGGCGCGGCCTGCAGCTTCGCGGCCAACCGGTTTTCGAGGTAATGAATGCTGGTGCCGCCTTCGACGAATTTCGCGTCCAGCATCAGCTCGCGGTGCAGCGGGATGTTGGTCTGAATGCCTTCCACCACCATCTCCGACAACGCGATGCGCATGCGCTTGATTGCCTGTTCGCGCGTGGCGCCGTAAGCGATCAGCTTGCCGATCATCGAATCATAGTTCGGCGGCACGAAATAGCCATTGTAGGCATGCGAGTCGACGCGGATGCCGGGGCCGCCCGGCATGTGCCACGACGTCAAACGTCCCGGCGACGGAATGAACTTGAACGGATCTTCCGCGTTGATCCGGCATTCGATCGCGTGACCCTTGAACACGATGTCGCGCTGACGGAACGCGAGCTTCTCGCCGGCCGCGATGCGGATCTGTTCCTGCACGATATCGACGCCCGTGATCAGTTCCGTGACCGGATGCTCGACCTGCACGCGCGTGTTCATTTCGATGAAGTAGAACTCGCCGTTTTCGTACAGGAACTCGAACGTACCCGCGCCGAGATAGCCCATCTTCTTGCAGGCGTCCGCGCAACGGTCGCCGATGCGGTCGATCAGGCGGCGCGCGATACCCGGCGCCGGCGCCTCTTCGATCACTTTCTGGTGACGGCGCTGCATCGAGCAATCACGTTCGCCCAGCCAGACCGCGTTCTTGAACGAGTCAGCCAGCACCTGAATTTCGATGTGCCGCGGGTTCTCCAGGAATTTCTCCATGTAGACCTGCGGGTTGCCGAAAGCACGGCCGGCTTCTTCGCGAGTCATGTTGACCGCGTTGACCAGCGCCGCTTCCGTGTGGACCACGCGCATGCCGCGGCCACCGCCGCCGCCGGCGGCCTTGATGATGACCGGATAGCCGACCTGGCGGGCAATCTTCACGATCTCTTTCGGATCGTCCGGCAACGCGCCTTCCGAACCCGGCACGCACGGCACGCCGGTCTTGATCATGGTCTGCTTGGCCGTGACCTTGTCGCCCATCATCCGGATCGTTTCCGGGCGCGGGCCGATGAAGGTGAAGCCGGACTGTTCGACACGTTCGGCGAAGTCGGCGTTTTCCGAGAGGAAGCCGTAGCCGGGGTGAATCGCTTCGGCGTCGGTGACTTCCGCCGCGCTGATCAGCGCGGGCATGTTCAGATAGCTCAGGTTCGAAGGCGCCGGGCCGATACAGACGGCCTCGTCGGCGAGCTTCACGTACTTGGCTTCCTTGTCGGCTTCGGAATAAACGACGACCGTCTTGACGCCGAGTTCGCGGCAGGCGCGCTGGATACGAAGCGCGATCTCGCCACGATTGGCAATGAGGATTTTTTCAAACATAGCGGTTTTTCGACTCATCAATGGGCGCCGGGTGATCACAACGCCGGCTGCCTCAGAGGATCGGTCGCGCGCCTGGGAACGACGGGCGCGCGGGCGGCATGCGTAAAGCGTGCCGCGTCAGCCGACCACGAACAGCGGTTGGCCGTACTCGACCGCCTGGCCGTTTTCGACGAGGATTTCCTTCACCACGCCGGACTTGTCCGACTCGATTTCGTTAAGCAGCTTCATTGCTTCGATAATGCAGATCGTCTGGCCTTCCTTGACCGTGTCGCCCACCTGGACGAACGGATCGGCACCCGGCGACGGCGCACGGTAGAACGTGCCGACCATCGGCGAGGTCACCACATGGCCTTGCGGCGCGACGGCGGCCGGCGTAGCCGGCGCGGCTGCGGCAGCCGGCGCTTCGCCACCGATTGCCGGTGCCGGCTGCGCGTATTGCGGCGCATATGAGGCGGACGGCTGCACGTAAACCGGCGGCGCATTCTTGACGATGCGGACCTTGCCTTCGCCCTCGGTCACTTCGAGTTCGGAAATACCGGACTCCGAGACGAGGTCGATCAGAGTTTTCAGTTTACGTAAGTCCATCAGGCAGCCCCTTTAATGCGAAAAGTGCCGGCGCATACGCAGCCGGCGCAAATTAGACGTGTTTGGAATCAGCCGCGCGACGAGCCGGCGGACAGCCGGTCGAGCGCGAATTCGAGCGCGTACATATATCCCTTCCAGCCGAGACCGCAAATCACGCCCTCAGCCTGGTCGGAGAAATACGAGTGATGCCGGAACGGTTCGCGACGATGCACGTTCGACAGATGAATCTCGACGAACGGGATGCCGACCCCCGCCAGTGCGTCCCGAATGGCCACGCTGGTATGCGTGTACGCGGCGGGATTGATCAGTATGAAATCGGTTTTTTCAGTCCGCGCGGATTGGATGCGGTCTACCAGAGCGCCTTCGTGATTGCTCTGGAACGACGCGAGTTCGACGCCTGCGTCCGCCGCGCGGTCCGCCAGCGCATGATCGATCTGCGGCAAGGTCACGCGACCGTAGACCTCGGGTTCCCGGGTGCCGAGAAGGTTGAGGTTGGGTCCGTGCAGTACCAGCAGTCGCGTCATGGTCGCTTCTTTTTCCGTGGAATTGGGCGCACTTTAGCGCTGATTAGAGAAACTTGTCTAGTTTTGCGCACGTACGGATCGATGCCGGCGGCGCTTTGCCGCCGCGCCGGGCGCCCATCTTCTCTCAAATCCCCGGGATTTGCGCGTATTTTCGCGCCTTCCGCGGGTAATCGAGCGTCGGAAGAATGTGAAATTTAGAGCGCGTCGAGCGTTTGTTTCAGCGCTTGCGGGTCGATTTGTCCCAATTTTGTCGAGCGAATGTTGCCATTTGCGTCGATTACGACGGTAAACGGCAGCCCGCCCGCAGTATTGCCGAACGCACGCGCGAGGTCGGCGCCGCCGAAGCCGGTGATGTAGATCGGATACGCCACTTTTACTTTCTGCAGGAACGCCTGAACGTTCTTCTCCGAATCGACGCCAAGTCCAACGAACTGGATGCCTTTTTTCGCGTAATCGCGCTGAAGCTGCGACAGAGCCGGCATTTCCTCGACGCAAGGCCCGCACCATGAGGCCCAGAAGTTGACGACGATTGGGTGCCCTTTGAGCACACTTAGCGTTTGTGGCTTGCCGTCCACCGTCGTGACGGGGGCGGTCCAGAGTTGCCCGACTGCGCTTTGAGAAGAGGTTGGCTGGGCGGCGTGCGCGACTTCTGCGACGCCGCCGTTCAGCAAGTGGTTGGCCAGTACCCCGCCGCCCGCGGCGACGATGGCGACACACGCGCCCGCCAGAATCCGTCTCGTATTCATCTTGGTCAGTCTAGTTGGTTGTAGGAGCGACGTCGCTGCCGTCGAGCAGCGTCTGCACGGCCTGCAGATTCGCGCGCGCCGTGCGGCCGCGCGCGTCGGCGCGTACCGCGCCGCGCAGGTCGTCCGTTTCGTAGAGCGCCACGTGCACGCCGACCGGCTCCGCGTCGCGGCCTTCATTCGTGGGGCGCCACAGGAAGCTAAGCGTCTCGACATAGCCGCGGCCGGCGAAATGCCGCGTTTCCGAGACGTCGTACTGAATGTCCGCGTTAAGAAAATAGATCGCGACTTCTTTGGGGTTGTCGCAGAACACCTGAAGGTGGATATCCGAGTGCTCGCCGGCGGTGCCGCCCAGCACCGCGCCGGTCAAATAAGGGTTGAACGGCGCAAGCCGTTCCATCCAGTCGACCGCGATGCGGCGCAGCCGCCGCAGCAGCGCGGGCTGGCTGTCGCCCTGGAATAGCGACTGATACTCGCGGATTTCTTCTTCAATCTGGTCGTTATCCGGCAGCCATTCGCCGGCAACACGGCTCTCGCCGATCACTTGGCGGGCGGCTTTGCGCTTCGCCGTGGCGTAGTCCAGACCGTCTTCGGCGATCAGGCGGGCAGCTGCGATGGCGATTTCCTCGCGCACGCGCTGCGGATCGAAGTGTGATTTGCGAACCATCCCTCGATCATACTAGAGATTGGCGACGGCCTTTCCTGGCGGGTCGCGCAGCGCGCGGGGCGCGGCGGCGCGGGCGCGCACGCATAGGGTGATCGAAAGGCGTCGGTTACAATAGCGTCCTTTGCAGACGGTCGTTTCGGCCGCTCTTCTGCGCTCCCATCCCTCTCGGGAAAACCCCGGGCCTCGCCCGCTTTTCTTGCCCCCTCGGGGGACCGGCGCGAAGCGCCGGATTAGTAGGGGCTCTTCCAGGAAAAACGCCCGCGCGGCACGACAGGCTTATGCACATCCACATCCTCGGTATCTGCGGCACGTTCATGGGCGGTCTCGCGGTCCTCGCGCGCGGCGCGGGCCACACCGTGACGGGTTGCGACGCCGGCGTCTATCCGCCCATGAGCACCCAGCTCGAGGCGCAAGGCATTGGCCTGATTGAAGGCTACGACGCGGACCAGTTGAACGGCCTGAACGCGGACCTGTTCGTGATCGGCAACGTGGTCTCGCGCGGCAACCCGCTGATGGAAGCCATTCTCGACCGGGGCCTGCCGTACACCTCCGGCCCACAATGGCTCGGCGAGCATGTGCTGAACGGCAAATGGGTGCTGGCGGTGGCCGGCACGCACGGCAAGACGACCACCAGCTCGATGCTGACCTGGCTGCTCGAAGACGCCGGCCTCAATCCGGGTTTCCTGATCGGCGGCGTGCCGCTGAATTTCGGCGTGTCCGCGCGGCTGACCGATTCCAGCTTCTTCGTGATCGAAGCCGACGAGTACGACACGGCCTTCTTCGACAAACGCTCCAAGTTCGTCCACTACCGGCCCAAGACCGCGGTGCTGAACAACCTCGAATTCGATCACGCCGACATCTTTCCGGATCTGGGCGCGATCGAAACGCAGTTCCATCATCTGATCCGCACCGTGCCGGGCATCGGCCGCGTGGTCACGAATGGCCGTGAAGACGCGCTCGAGCGCGTGCTGACACGCGGCTGCTGGAGCGAAGTGGAGCGCTTCGGCGTGCAGGGCGGCTGGCAAACCTTGCCGGCGGAAGACGGCGTGCCGGTCGACGAGCGCTTCGCCGTGTATCACAACAGCAAGCGCGTCGGCGTGGTCGAGTGGGAGGTGCAAGGCGAGCACAACCGCATGAACGCGTTGGCCGCGATTGCCGCCGCACGCCATGTCGGCGTGCCGCCGGCGCAGGCCGCCCGGTCGCTGGCGAGCTTTCGCAACGTCAAGCGGCGCATGGAAGTGCGCGGCAGCGTCGACGGCGTGACCGTGTACGACGACTTCGCGCATCACCCGACCGCGATCGATACGACCGTGGCCGGCTTGCGCGCCCGCGTCGGCCGCGACAACACGCGAATTCTCGCCGTGCTGGAACCGCGCTCGAACACCATGAAGCTCGGCGTGATGAAGGCGCAATTGCCGGCCAGTCTCGCCGACGCCGACCTCGTGTTCGGCTACGGCGCGCCGAGCGGCCGCGACGCGCTCGGCTGGAATCTCGGCGAGGCGCTCGCGCCGCTCGGCGGCAAGGCGCAGGCTTTCGACAATCTCGACGCGCTGGTCAAAGCGGTAGTCCACGCAGCGCGCCCCGGCGACCAGATTCTGGTGATGAGCAACGGCGGCTTCGGCGGCGTGCATCAGAAACTGCTCGACGCCCTTTCCGCGCGAGGCGCTCCGTGATCCTTTATCTGCACGGTTTCCGCTCGTCACCCAATTCGTTCAAGGCGCGCGTGCTGGCGGCGCGGCTTGTCGAACTCGGCCGCAGCGACGAATGGTGTTGTCCGACGTTGCCGGTTTCGCCGTTCGAGACCGTGGCGCTCGCCGAATCGCTGGTGGACGCGGCGCAGCCGAAAGTCGTCACGCTGATCGGCAGTTCGCTCGGCGGCTATTTCGCCACGTATCTGGCTGAAAAGCACGGTTGGCCGGCGGTGCTGCTGAACCCGGCGGTCGTGCCGCAGCGCGATCTGAGCGCCTATCTCGGCGAGCAGCCGTTGTGGCACGGCGGCGGCAGCATCGTCGTCGAGCCGCATCACCTGGATGAGTTGCGCGCGCTCAGCGTCGCCTCGATCACCCGGCCCGAACGCTATTATTTGATGGCCGCGACCGGCGACGAAGTGCTCGACTACCGCGAAATGCTCGCGCACTATCCCGGCGCACGGACTACGCTGATCGAAGGGAGCGACCACGCGATCAGCGAGTTCGCGCAATACGTCGACGACGTGCTGGCCTTTTGCGACGCGGAAGACATTGAGCCGCCGGCGCCGCGCGAAGCCGCTTGATGTTGCATTCAGTCACGTCATGCCGGGCGTTCCGGCAGCGCGGCAGTTGCCGCGCACCATGAATCATGCCGCAGGCGCGCGCGTACCGCGCCGCGGATCCACTACCACGAACACGTTGCCGTGCCGCGCACGCAGTGACCGATCGCTGAACCAGATCGGGCGCGCCGGCAGATGCAAGTCAGAACGAGAGTATTGAGTGAACGTTTTCTTCGAGGAATCGGGCAGTTTCAAGGCCGGCAGCGTGCTGTCGCGCCAGGGCGATGCTTTTCAGGTCGAGCTGCCGGGCGGCCGGCGCACCAAGGTGCGCGCGAAAGACGTGCTGATCGAATTCGAAAAGCCGAGCGCGGCCGAGCTGATGCAACAGGCCGACGCCGCCGCGCAGGAGATCGATCTGGACTTCCTGTGGGAATGCGCGCCTGCCGACGAATTTCCGTTCGCCACGCTCGGCGCCGAATATTTCGGCGAAAGCTTCGGCTCGATCGAGCGCGCCGCGCTGGTGTTGCGCATGCACGGCTCGCCGGTGTACTTCCGCCGCAAGGGCCGCGGCATGTATCAGCGCGCGCCACAGGAACAACTGAAGATGGCGCTCGCCGGCCTCGAGCGCAAGCGCCAGCAGGCGCTGGTGCAGGCTGGCTACGAAGACGAGCTGAAAGCCGGCCGTCTGCCGGAAGCCTTCACCGGCAGCAAGGCGCTGGCTCTGTTGACCAGGCCTGACAAGAACACGATCGAGTACAAGGCGCTCGAAGGCGCGGCGGCGGCACGCGGCATCTCGCAAGCGCGTCTGATGCTGGAAAATGGCGCCGTTCCGTCGGCGCGCGCGCTGCACGAAGCGAAATTCCTCTCCGAGTTTTTCCCGCACGGCACGGGCTTTCCGCCCGTTACGGTCGGCAGCTTGCCGGAAGATCTGCCCGAAGCAAACGTGCAGGCATTTTCGATCGACGACATCACCACGACTGAAATCGACGACGCTTTCTCCGTCGAGCATCTGGCCGATGGCCGCGTGCGGATCGGCGTGCACATCGCCGCGCCGGCGCTCGGCATTCAGCGTGGCGACGAGGTCGATGCGATCGCTCGCACGCGTCTGTCCACTGTGTATATGCCTGGCGACAAGATCACCATGCTGCCCGACAGCGTCGTCGAAGCGTTCACGCTGGCCGAAGGCGGCCTGCGTCCGGCGCTCTCGCTGTATGTGATCGTCAATCGCGAGACGCAGGAAATCGTCGCGAGCGAAACGCGCGCCGAGCGCGTGTTCGTGAAGAACAACCTGCGCCACAACACGCTCGACGAGTTGGTCACCGAAGAGGCGCTCGCCGCCGGCACCGGCGACTATCCGCACAAGGACGACATCGCCGTGCTGTGGCCGTTCGCGCAGGCGTTGTTCGAAAAGCGCCAGGCCGCGCGCGCCGGTTACGGTTTGCGTCGCGAAGTGCAGCGCAACACCGACTTCAACTTCTACGTGGAAGGCGAGCACATCACGATCACGCCGCGCCGGCGTGGGTCGCCACTCGATACGATCGTCGCCGAGCTGGCGATTCTCGCGAACTCGTCGTGGGGCGCGTTCCTGCATGACCACGGCGTGCCGGGCATTTATCGCACGCAACGCGCATTCGGTGCGCCGACCGGTCCGAAGCGTACGCGTATGCAGACCAACGCCGCGCCGCACGAAGGACTCGGCGTCACGCAGTACGCCTGGAGCACGTCGCCGCTGCGTCGTTATGTCGACCTGGTTAATCAGTGGCAGTTGATTGCCTGCGTGCAGCACGGCGTGACCGCGAAACTGGCCGCGCCGTTCAAGCCCAAAGACGCCGATCTGTTCGCTGTCGTGCAAGGTTTCGACGATACGTATACCGCGTATGCCGATCACCAGCGTCGCATGGAATATTTCTGGTGTCTGCGCTGGCTGAAGCAGGAGAACCGGAAGCAGGTGCTGGCGTCGGTGGTGAAGGGCGATCTGGTGCGCCTTGAAGAGATTCCGCTGCTGCTGCATGTGCCTGGCCTCGGCGTGCACGCGCGCGGCACGCGTTTGCAGATGGAAGTGATGTCGATCGATGAGTTGACTGTCGAAGCGTCTGTGCGTCTGCTACACGTGCTCGACGCGCCGACCGTGACGAGCGGCAGCGAGGCTGAAGAAGCGGACGAGGGCGAAGAGGAGATCATCGACGCCCCGGACGAGAGCGCCGAAGGCGAAGCCGAGGCGCAGGCGGAAGCCGAACTAGACGGCAACGATGCGGCTGCTGTGAAGAACGATGCCGAAAGCAGCGATGGCGCGGACGGTGCCGTTACCCATCAGCACATTGCGGAGCCGGGGCGATGAGCACCCAGGATTCACGCGACCGCTATGCGGTCATCGGCAACCCGGTCGGCCACAGCAAGTCGCCGTTCATTCATGGGCGCTTTGCCGCGCAGACCGGCGAGCCCGTCGAGTACGGTCATCTGCTCGCGCCGGTGGATGCGTTCGTGCCGCACGTGCGGGCCTTTATCGATGCAGGCGGGCGCGGGCTGAACGTGACCGTGCCATTCAAGCTCGACGCGCATGCCTTTGCGGACACGTTGTCGCCGCGCGCGGCGGCGGCGGGCGCGGTGAATACGTTGCGTATCGACGCGAATGGTATTTACGGCGACAACACGGACGGCTTCGGCCTCGTGCGTGACATCGAGGTGAATCTCGGCGTGTCCTTGAAGGGCGCGCGCATTCTGTTGCTCGGCGCGGGCGGCGCCGCGCGCGGCGTGGTGCTGCCGATGCTGGACCGCGCGCCGCATACGTTGACCATCGTCAATCGCACGGCGGAAAAGGCCGAGGCGCTGGTGGATCAATTCGCGCAAGCCGCGCGTGATGCCGCGTGCCGATTGAGCGGCGGTAGCGCGCGGGCGATCGAAGCGGGCACCTATGACGTGATCGTCAACGCGACGGCGGGCAGTCTGGACGCGTCGCTGCCGGAGTGCGACGACCGCGCGTTCGGCAGCGGCACGCTTGCCTACGACATGATGTATGGCGCGCATCCGACGGTCTTCATGGAGCACGCGCGCAAGCTGGGCGCGCGAGGTGCGGACGGCCTCGGCATGTTGGTCGAACAGGCGGCTGAATCGTTTTACGTGTGGCGTGGCGTGCGGCCTGACGGCGCGCCGGTGCTGGCCGAATTGCGCGCGCTGTTGACGGCGCCGTCACACGCCTAAGGCGGCGTTTACTTTGCAGCGGCGATTGACACGAGGACTCGACGCACGATGACAGCAACGCGGCGCGTGAGCCGGCCAGGTCCGGTGCGATGGATCGTCTATCTGGGCGCCGTGGTGGCGATTGCGTGGCTGGCGACGCAGGCGTTTTACTTCGGGCAGATCGCGGTTTGGAACTACGTCAATCCGCGGAGTACGTCGTTTATGCGGTCGGACGCGTGGCGGTTGTCGCAGGATCGGCCGGATCTTTCAGTGCAGCATACGTGGGTGTCGTATGACCAGATTTCGCGGAATTTGAAGCGCGCGATTATTGCTTCCGAGGATGCGAATTTTGTTAATAACAACGGGTATGAGACTGACGCTATTTTGCAGGCATGGGAGCGGAATAAGGCTAAGGGCAAGATTGTGCGCGGTGGGTCGACTATCACTCAGCAGCTGGCGCGGAATCTGTTCTTGTCGCGGGAGAAGAGTTATATCCGGAAGGGGCAGGAACTCATCATTACCTGGATGCTTGAGAGCTTGATGGATAAGGAACGGATCTTTGAGATTTATCTCAACTCCGTTGAGTGGGGGAATGGGGTTTATGGGGCTGAGGCGGCGGCTCATTACTACTACAAGACTTCGGCGAGTAGGTTGACTGCTGCGCAGTCGGCGCGATTGGCTGTCATGCTGCCGCAGCCTAAGTATTTTGATGAGCATCGAGGGTCGCAGTATCTGGCGCAGCGGGCGCGGGTTATTGCGAGGCGGATGGGGGCGGCTGAGTTGCCCGATTGATGAGGTTTTTGCCCTTGCGCGGTGCTTTGGGTGAGGTTTTTGTGGTGTTGGCCTTTCCTTGTATTCTCAGTGGTCTATTAGCGTCGCCCCTGTGCGGGGCAGGCACCTACTTTCTTTGCCGCGGCAAAGAAAGTAGGCAAAGAAAGCCGCTTCACACCGCTAACCTTTAAGCGGGGCCCTCGCGCAGTCGCAATAGTGGTGCATCTGGAATCTGTGCTCTCGCACATTCGGCGCTAGTGACAAGGCCGTCATACTTCCCGCCTCGCGCTACGCGCTCGCCGGAAGGGTCTGCTCCTATCCGAACCAGTGGGTTTCTCTGTGCGCTGTGGGGCCGTCGGCTTCGCCTCGGCTTTGGGCCCTAGCGACTTTCGGTATTTGGTGCGCTTCAGTTCGGGGCTTCTTCGAAGCGCCGTATATCGACGCAGAGCTTTGTCAATGCGCTGCTGTCGTTGCTCGCGTGATGGTTCTAAAGCGAGGTTGTCTGTTCTGCATCGTTCTTTTTGCGCCGATACGCTCACGGTCTTCTGACGCTGTCTTCGTGGCCTTTGCAAGAAGGTCCGCTGCGTGGCGCGCTGTGATGCGGCTCTGCGGAATTCCCTTCGCATCAAGCGCGATCACCTGGTACAACTCGCGGTCGATCTCGACTTCGCGTTGGTAATCCTCGCCCGTGTCGAGCAGCAGTTCCAGTAATTTCCGTTGGCGATGTCTCTCCTCTCGCGTCACCGCCGGACTCCTGACTATCGAGGCCGCAAGTGTCACCAGCTTGTCCAGTTGACTTAGCTGCCGCTCAAGCAGCCCAAAGGCGGACAAGGCGAGCTTTTCGTATTGAAGTGCATCAACGGGTGGGCGCGACGTGGTGCGTGAATTCTTGACCGATTTACTCATGGCGCGATCTCCCTGAAACTTACCTGGATCGCCCGACACGCGCTTGCAAGGTGGTGAGCGGGCACAGTGACGGGGTTAACAGACCGGAGCGCAGTACCAAAAACCGGCGAGCCGTGAGGCTCCCCCGCCAAGGCCCGCCCGTTGAGAACAGACGCGCAAAGGCAGCCGCACAGTTGCTTGAGCAATCGTACGGGATACTACGCTAGTAGGCTGTTAAACCTGTATGTCGCGGAATACACGACACAAGAATTCTAAAACGTGTCTTCCAGCAAGCGAACATCTGCGCAGGCTAAAAGGTGCGTGCCGCAATCAATTCCGAAATTTCTCAAGCCCTAGTTCATGTTCTCAACGGCTGTGCTGAGAAGAGGGGGGCGGGCAATGCTGAAGAGGGAGCTACTCGCGCCGTTGCAAGACCTCGCGAAACCGTTGGCCATTCGATCCCCTGCCTCGCTCTTCACACACCGACACTTCAGCGCCACGCCGAGGCGAAGCCAACGGCCCCACAGTACGCAGGGAAACCTACGAGCTAGAAGCGGACCCATCCGGCGAGCGCGCAGCGCGAGGCGGGAGGTATGACGGCTTTGTCACCGTGGCCGAATGTGCGAGGGCACAGATTCCAGATGCACCACTACTGCGGCTGTGCGAGGGCCCCGCTTAGAGGTTAGCGGTGTGAAGCGGCTTTCTTTGCCTACTTTCTTTGCCGCGGCAAAGAAAGTAGGTGCCTGCCCCGCACAGGGGCGACGCTAATAGACCACTAACAATGCAAGGAAAGGCCAACACCCGCAAACCACACCCCCAAGAAATCCCCCACGGCAAAAAAATCCCATTATCTGAATCCAACACTCACATATTGGAGCTTTCTCAAAAACCGCCCTACAATCCACCCCAACAAGCAGAAAGCGCCGCACGGCACGGAGAAACTCCCGCCGCGAGGCGCCGAACAAGCGACAGCAAGAAGAAACCGGAGACAAAGCCCAAACCATGCCCAAAACCCAAAGGCATCACCGCCGCGCCAGCCATACCGCGAGCAATCAAGGCCCTCTCTCCGGCCCCGCGCTGTAAGCGCAAAAAACCACCGAAAAGCGAATCGCCATGAACAAAGCGATGCCTACTCACGCCGCGAGCGAATCCGAAGCCGATCTATCGCCATCCGTCGACCACGCGACTAGCGGCACGCCGCCGCGTCCGTCGGCGCCCGCCGCCAGGACACCGCGCGCGAACGCCGGCATCCACCCGGCCCCGATCGACGGAATCGCGCTCCCCAGCACGCTGCTAGACATCACCCCGCAGCAAGCCGGCACGCAAACCCTCCTGCGCGGCCTGGCGATCCTGGAAGCCGCAGCAGCGGGCGTGCGCGACCTCCGCACCTTCGGCGCCGCGCTCGGCACGACCCGCAGCACCACGCATCGCCTGGTCAGCAGCCTCGTGCAGGCGCGCTATCTGCGTCAGGTCCAAGGCGGCTACCTGCTCGGCCCGAAGCTAATCGAACTCGGCACGATCGCGCTCGAACAGATGCCGCTCACCGCGGTCGCTCGCCAGCACCTCGAATCGCTCGCGGAACAAACCCTCGATACGATCCACCTCGGCGTGCGCGACGGCGACGACGTCCTCTACATCGACAAAATCCCCGGCACCCGCGGCCTCGAAATGCGCTCACGCGTCGGTCACCGCATGCCGCTGGCATCGACGGGGATCGGCAAGGCCATGATGCTCGACCTCACGCCCGACGTTTGGCAGTCGCTCTTCGACGCCTCGCGCCGCGCGCTCGCCGGCGTCAGTTTCAAGCCGGATAACCGTCCCGACGCGCAGACCTTCATGCAGCGCATGACCAACTACGCCGCCGGCGGCTACACCTTCGATCTCGAAGAAAACGAAGCGTCGATCCGCTGCGTCGCGGCTCCCGTGCGCGATGCGTCGGGCGCGGTGGTGGCGGCGCTGTCGGTGGCGAGCACGATTCCATACATGTCGCTCGAACGCATGGACGAACTGATTCCGGTCGTGCAGCGCGAAGCGCGCGCGATTTCGGAAGAACTCGGCTGGCGCGCTCCACAGCCGGCAACCCGCAGGATCAAGCGATGAAGCGAGCGGGTTCTCCCACCCAGGCAGCCGGCCACGCCGCAGCCGTATCGACCGACGCGAGCCACGAGCACGCCGCGCTGATCGCGCTCGACTGGGGCACGACATCGCTGCGCGCCTATCTGTACGACGCGTCCGGCAACGTGCTGGCGACGCGCGCATCGACGGCGGGCATCATGAATCTGCCGCGCAGCGCGGAGCAGGGCGGCTTCGACGCGGCCTTCGACGACGCCTGCGGCGCCTGGCTCGAACACGCGCCCGGCGCGCCGGTGATCGCGGCAGGCATGGTCGGGAGCGCGCAGGGCTGGCTGGAAGCGCCGTACGTGGACACGCCGGCGAGCGCCGATGCGCTGGTGGCCGGCATCGTCCGCGTGCAGGCGGCGTGCGGCGTGACGCTGCATATCGTGCCGGGCGTCCTGCAACGCGGCGAACTGCCCAACGTCATGCGCGGCGAAGAAACGCAAATCTTCGGCGCACTCGGCGAAGAAACGAACACCGCCGACAGCGGCAAGCGCTCGTTGATCGGCCTCCCCGGCACCCACGCGAAATGGGCGGTGGTGCAGGCGGACCGCATCGAACGTTTTCATACCTTCATGACCGGCGAAGTATTTGCGGCACTGCGCGAACACACGATTCTTGGCCGCACGATGCTCACCCCTGATCTTCCGGACACCGGCGCGTTCCTGCATGGCGTGAACATCGCGCGGGAAAAAGGCCAGGCGGGAGTGCTCGCGACCGTGTTCAGTTCGCGCACGCTCGGCCTGACCGGACAACTGTCGCGCGAACAGCAACCGGACTATCTGTCGGGGTTACTGATCGGACACGAACTGGCCGGTCTCGACGCCGTGCTTGCGCAACAGCAAAGCGCGCTCGCCGGGCAGAGCCTGCGCCTGATCGGCAACGAAGCGCTGTGCGAGCGTTATCGGCTCGCGCTGGCGCAATTCGGCTGCACCCAGGCGGAACTGGTCAAGCATGCCACCGAGCGCGGCCTGTGGCGCGTCGCCTCGCAGGCGGGGCTCGTCAAACCGGCCGCCAAGACAGCGCGCGCCTGACCATCAGCGCCGCCGCTCACGAAACAAGGAACCGACATGCAACCTCATATCAATCTGCCCGCTCCGTACATGCCGCACGCGGGTTTGGTCGCGGCGTTCGAGGCGTGTCCGCTGATCGCGATCATGCGCGGCGTGACGCCCGCCGATGTCGCCGAGCACGGTCAGGCGCTTTACGAAGCCGGCTTCCGGATTGTCGAAGTGCCGCTGAATTCGCCGCAGCCTTTCGACAGCATCGCAGCGATCCGCAAGGTGTTGCCGGCGGATGCGATCGTCGGCGCGGGTACGGTGCTGCATCCGAGTTTCGTCAACGACGTGAAGTCGGCGGGCGGCGAACTGATCGTCATGCCGCATAGCGATCCGGAAGTCGTCGGTGCAGCGAAAGCGCAAGGCATGGCCTGCGCGCCGGGCGTCGCGACGCCCAACGAAGCATTCCTCGCGCTGAAAAACGGCGCGGACGTGCTGAAGATGTTCCCCGCCGAACAACTCGGCTGTCAGGTGGTGAAAGCGTGGCGCGCGGTGATCGCGGCGGAAGTGCCGCTGGTACCGGTCGGCGGCATCACGCCCGACAACATGGGCCCGTTTCTGAGCGCGGGCGCGAACGGCTTCGGCCTCGGCTCGGCGCTGTATAAGCCGGGGCAGAGTGCGGCAGTGACGGCTTCGCACGCGAAGGCGTACATCAACGGTTTGCGCATCGCTCGCGCGGGTGCGAAGAAATGAAACGGCTCGCCGGCAAAGTCGCGCTTGTCACCGGCGCCGGTCGCGGTATCGGCGCGGCGATCGCGCATGCGTTCGCGCGCGAAGGCGCGGCAGTCGTGCTGGCCGAACTGGATATCGAGACCGCGCAGCAGACGGCGGAGCACATCGAGTCGCAGACCGGCGCGCACGTGCTCGCGGTGCACACGGACGTGACGCAATCCGCGTCGGTTCAGCACGCGGTGAGCGAAGCCGAACGCGCATTCGGCGCGCTCGACGTGCTGGTGAACAACGCCGGCATCAACGTTTTCTGCGACCCGCTCACCATGACCGACGACGACTGGCGCCGCTGCTTCGCGGTCGATCTCGACGGCGTGTGGAACGGTTGCCGCGCGGCCTTGCCGGGCATGGTCGAACGCGGCGCGGGCAGCATTGTGAACATCGCCTCGACACATTCGTTCAAGATCATTCCGGGCTGTTTTCCGTACCCGGTGGCGAAGCACGGCGTGATTGGACTGACGCGCGCGCTCGGCATCGAATACGCGCCGCGCAACGTGCGGGTCAACGCGATCGCGCCGGGTTACATCGAAACGCAATTGACGCATGACTGGTGGAACGAACAAGCCGATCCGGCCGCCGCCCAGCAGGCGACGCTCGATCTGCAGCCGATGAAACGCATTGGCCGCCCGGAAGAAGTGGCGATGACAGCGGTGTTTCTCGCCTCGGACGAAGCGCCGTTCATCAACGCCACCTGCATCACGGTGGATGGCGGGCGCTCGGCGCTGTATCACGACTGATTTTTGCAGGACTCGGATTGCGCAGGGGCGCATGGAGTACACCGGACGACGCGCTGGCCGCGTGTGTCACACCCGGTACAAGAAGACGCGGCCGATACCTTCTCGTTATCAATTAGTCAGGAGACACGCATCATGAAACGTAGAATTTTCCTCACGCTGGCAGCAGCGGCGACGGGTGTGCTCTTCAACGCACCGGTCGCGCAAGCCGCCGATCCGGTGAAGATCGGCTTCCTCGTGAAGCAGCCGGAAGAACCGTGGTTCCAGGACGAGTGGAAGTTCGCCGAAATCGCCGCCAAGGAAAAGGGCTTCACGCTGGTGAAGATCGGCGCGCCGTCGGGCGAGAAGGTGATGAGCGCCATCGACAACCTGTCGGCGCAAAAGGCGCAGGGCTTCGTGATCTGCACGCCTGACGTCAAGCTCGGACCGGGCATCGTCGCGAAAGCGAAGGCCGACGGCCTGAAGATGATGACGGTGGACGACCGCCTGGTCGATGGCGCGGGCAAGCCGATCGCGTCGGTGCCGCATATGGGCATCTCGGCGTACAACATCGGCAAGCAGGTCGGTGACGGCCTGGCTGCGGAAATCAAGAAGCGCGGCTGGGACATGAAGGACGTGGGCGCGATCGACGTGACCTACGAACAGTTGCCGACCGCGCATGACCGCACCAGCGGCGCAACCGACGCACTGATCGCCGCCGGCTTCCCGAAGGCGAACATCATCGCCGCGCCGCAAGCGAAGACCGACACGGAAAACGCGTTCAACGCCGCCAACATCGCGCTGACGAAGAATCCGAACTTCAAGCACTGGGTCGCTTACGGCCTGAACGACGAAGCCGTGCTCGGCGCCGTGCGTGCCGCTGAAGGCCGCGGCTTCAAGGCGGACAACATGATCGGTATCGGCATCGGCGGTTCGGACTCGGCACTCAACGAGTTCAAGAAGCCGTCGCCGACGGGCTTCTACGGCACGGTCATCATCAGCCCGAAGCGTCACGGCGAAGAAACCTCCACGCTGATGTACGACTGGATCACGCAAGGCAAGGCACCGCCCCCGCTCACGCTGACGACCGGCATGCTGGCCACGCGTGACAACGTTGCCGACGTGCGCCAGAAGATGGGCCTCGCGGCGAATTGAGCGGGTTGATTCCGCACGTGGTGAGATGAAGTGAACTGCCGGCGCGTGTTCTCTTTCGCGAAAGAGGGCATGTGTCGGCAGCAGCAATAAAAGATCAGCAGTAGAGACAGGCCGTGCTTTTGCGATGTTGCCCACGAAGCACATCGACGAACTCGGTTCACACGAAGCAACAGGAGGCGAAGTGTCAGCGACGCTACGTTTTGACAATATCGGTAAAGTCTTTCCAGGCGTGCGCGCGCTCGACGGTGTGTCCTTCGACGTCAACGTCGGCCAGGTGCACGGCCTGATGGGCGAAAACGGCGCAGGGAAATCGACCCTGCTGAAGATTCTCGGTGGTGAATACCAGCCCGACTCGGGCCGCGTGATGATCGACGGCAACGAGGTGCGCTTCACGAGCGCGGCGTCGTCGATCGCGGCGGGCATCGCAGTGATTCACCAGGAGCTGCAATACGTGCCCGATCTGACGGTCGCGGAAAACCTGCTGCTCGGTCAACTGCCGAACTCGCTCGGCTGGGTCAACAAGCGCGAAGCCAAACGCTTCGTGCGCGAACGCCTCGAGGCGATGGGCGTGGCGCTCGATCCGAACGCGAAACTGCGCAAGCTCTCGATCGCGCAACGGCAGATGGTGGAAATCTGCAAGGCGCTGCTACGCAACGCGCGCGTGATTGCGCTGGACGAGCCGACCAGTTCGCTGTCGCATCGTGAGACGGAAGTGCTGTTCAAGCTGGTGCGCGATCTGCGCGCCGACAACCGCGCGATGATCTACATCTCGCACCGCATGGACGAGATCTACGAACTGTGCGACGCCTGCACGATCTTCCGCGACGGCCGCAAGATCGCTTCGCATCCGACGCTTGAAGGCGTGTCGCGCGACACCATCGTCAGCGAGATGGTGGGGCGGGAAATTTCGGACATCTATAACTACTCGGCGCGGCCGCTCGGCGAAGTGCGTTTCGCGGCGAAAGCGATCGAAGGCCACGCGCTCGCGCAGCCGGCCAGCTTCGAAGTGCGGCGCGGCGAGATTGTCGGCTTCTTCGGCCTGGTGGGCGCGGGCCGCAGCGAACTGATGCATCTGGTGTACGGCGCCGATCACAAGAAGGGCGGCGAGTTGATGCTCGACGGCAAGCCGATCAAGGTGCGCAGCGCGGGCGAAGCGATCAGGCACGGCATCGTGCTGTGCCCGGAAGACCGCAAGGAAGAGGGCATTGTCGCGATGGCGACCGTGTCGGAGAACATCAATATCAGTTGCCGCCGTCACTATCTGCGCGCCGGGATGTTCCTCGACCGCAAGAAGGAAGCGGAAACCGCGGACCGTTTCATCAAGCTGCTGAAGATCAAGACGCCGAGCCGCCGCCAGAAAATCCGTTTCCTTTCGGGGGGTAATCAGCAGAAGGCGATTCTGTCGCGCTGGTTGGCCGAGCCTGATCTGAAAGTGGTGATTCTCGACGAGCCGACGCGCGGTATCGACGTCGGCGCGAAGCATGAAATCTACAACGTGATCTATCAGCTTGCCGAACGCGGCTGCGCGATCGTGATGATTTCGTCGGAGCTGCCGGAAGTGCTCGGCGTGTCCGACCGGATCGTCGTAATGCGCCAGGGCCGGATTTCCGGCGAACTGTCGCGTAAGGATGCAACGGAACAATCGGTATTGAGCCTCGCGCTGCCGCAAAGCTCGACCGCACTGCCCGGAACGGAAACCGCTGCCCAACAGGCGGCCTGAACATCATTCGGACGAAAGTCCGGCAACCCGTGGGGAACGGGAGGAGTCTTCAACATGCAAGCCAGAGAAAACCTCGCGCAACAGGCCGCCAAGAGCGCTGCCGATGCGTTGATTCCGCAGTCGAACGACAAGGCCAAATGGTGGCAACAGATCACCGAGTACAGCCTGATCGTGATCTTCGTCGTGATGTTCGTCACGATGTCGCTGACCGTCGATCACTTCTTCTCGATCGAGAACATGCTCGGCCTCGCGCTGTCGATCTCGCAGATCGGCATGGTCGCGTGCACGATGATGTTCTGTCTCGCCTCGCGCGATTTCGACTTGTCGGTTGGCTCGACGGTCGCGTTCGCCGGCGTGTTGTGTGCGATGGTGCTCAACGCGACTGGTAACACGTTCATCGCGATCGTCGCGGCGGTGGCGGCGGGCGGCGTGATCGGTTTCGTCAACGGCGCGGTGATCGCGTATCTGCGCATCAACGCGCTGATCACGACGCTCGCCACGATGGAAATCGTCCGCGGTCTCGGCTTTATCGTCTCGCACGGTCAGGCGGTGGGCGTGTCGTCGGACACGTTTATCGCGCTCGGCGGCTTGAGCTTCTTCGGCGTGTCGCTGCCGATCTGGGTCACGCTGCTGTGCTTCATCGTGTTCGGCGTGATGCTCAACCAGACCGTGTATGGCCGCAATACGCTCGCAATCGGCGGCAATCCGGAAGCCTCGCGTCTGGCCGGTATCAATGTGGAACACACGCGCGTCTACATCTTCCTGATCCAGGGCGCGGTGACGGCGCTGGCCGGTGTGATTTTGGCCTCGCGTATCACGTCGGGTCAGCCGAATGCCGCGGAAGGCTTCGAGCTGAACGTGATTTCGGCGTGCGTGCTGGGCGGCGTGTCGCTGCTCGGCGGCCGCGCGACCATTTCCGGCGTAGTGATCGGCGTGCTGATCATGGGCACGGTCGAGAACGTGATGAACCTGATGAACATCGACGCGTTCTATCAGTACCTCGTGCGTGGCGCGATCCTGCTCGCCGCCGTGCTGCTCGACCAGTTGAAGAACCGCGGCTCGCGCGATTAAGCCCGCCGCCCACTCACTTGCTCTAAAAGGAATCGAACGATGTCGTCTCCGGCCAATGCAAACGTCCGTCTCGCGGACAGCGCCTTCGCGCGTTATCCGAGCCTCGTCGACCGCACGGTGTTGATCACGGGCGGCGCGACCGGCATCGGCGCATCGTTCGTCGAGCATTTCGCGGCGCAAGGCGCGCGCGTCGCGTTTTTCGATATCGACGCGAGCGCTGGTGAAGCGCTTGCCGACGAACTGGGCGATTCGAGACACAAGCCGCTGTTCCTGTCGTGCGATCTGACCGACATCGACGCGCTGCAAAAGGCAATCGCCGACGTAAAGGCCGCGCTCGGTCCGATTCAGGTGCTGGTGAACAACGCCGCGAACGACAAGCGCCATACGATCGGCGAAGTCACGCGCGAGTCGTTCGACGCGGGCATCGCGGTGAACATCCGTCACCAGTTCTTCGCGGCGCAGGCGGTGATGGAAGACATGAAAGCCGCCAACAGCGGCTCGATCATCAATCTCGGTTCGATCAGCTGGATGCTGAAAAACGGCGGCTATCCGGTCTATGTGATGTCGAAGTCCGCAGTGCAGGGTTTGACGCGCGGTCTTGCGCGCGACCTCGGCCACTTCAATATCCGCGTCAACACGCTGGTGCCGGGCTGGGTCATGACCGAGAAGCAAAAACGCTTGTGGCTCGACGACGCGGGCCGTCGTTCGATCAAGGAAGGGCAGTGTATCGACGCCGAGCTGGAACCGGCCGACCTCGCGCGCATGGCGCTCTTCCTCGCCGCCGACGACAGCCGGATGATCACCGCGCAGGACATCATCGTGGACGGAGGCTGGGCGTGAGTGCGAGCGGTTCATCCAGCACGGCCGCGCTGCTGCTCGATACGAAATGCACGCTCGGCGAAGGCGCGACATGGTGCGCGCAGACCGGCCGTTTCTACTGGACGGATATTGAAGGCGCGCGTCTGTGGCGCTACGACCCACGGGACGGCAGCAACATGTCCTGGCCGATGCCCGAGCGCCTCGCCACCTTTGCGCTGTGCGCGGATCCGCGTTACCTGTTGCTCGGCCTGGCCACGCATCTCGCGTTTTTCGAGCTGGCCACCGGCGAGACGCGGCGCATCATCGACGTCGAGGCCGGCTTGAACACCCGCGTGAACGACGGCCGCTGCGATCGTCAGGGCCGCTTCGTGTTCGGCACCAAAGATGAGGGCGCGCCGTTGCAGGCAATCGGCGGCTTCTACCGGCTCAGTCAAGATTTGTCGCTGGAGCGTTTGCCGTTGCCCGCGCCGGCGATCTCGAACAGCATCGCGTTCAGTCCCGACGGCGGGACGATGTACTACTGTGATTCGCCGACACGCGAAATCCGTGCGTGCGACTATCGCGCGGACGGCAGCATCGCCAATGACCGCCTGTTCACCCGCCTCACCGACGCCAGCGGCGAACCCGACGGCTCGACCGTCGACCGCGACGGCGGCCTGTGGAACGCGCAGTGGGGCGGCCGGCGCGTGGTGCGTTACGGACCGGACGGCGTGGAAACGGAGCGCGTCGACGTGCCGACCGCGCAGCCGAGTTGCGTCGCGCTGGGCGGCACGCAGTTCGACACGCTGTACATTACGAGCGCGCGCTGCGGCCTCGATGCAGCGGCGCTCGCCGACGATATGCAGGCAGGCGGCGTGTTTATCGCCACGCTCGGACGGCAAGGTTTGCCGGAGCCGGTGTTCCAAGGCGCGCCCGCTTAGCGCAGAATGACGCTGCCTCGCTCCCGAGGCAGCCATGAAGCAACCAAGCACGGTCGGGCAGTGAATCAGAAGTGAATCGCAAGTTGATGGTGCAATCCCAGTGGCAGCAAATCGGCAGCATGCAGTTCGGACCCAGAGGCGACCCGTTTTAAGAAAATCGCCCAACAGCATCCGTCAGCAATGACGGCAACGTCCCAAGCCTCTCGATGGAGCCAGATATGACTGTTGCGAATCCTGTTTCCTCCTCCCCTCAGACCTCACAGAGTCGACGCTCGCGACTCGCGGCGGCGGCCAATCCGGTGCTCGCCGGTCCCAGCACGTCGGCGGTGGCCGTCGGCGAAGACAGCGGCGGCGATGTCGCATGCATCACGCTCGCCAATGCGCATCTGCGGCTCGACGTCGCGCCGACGCTCGGTGGCGGCGTCACTCGTTTCGACTGGCGTAACGACGGTGCGCTTACGCCAATCTTCCGCCGCTGCCGCCACGTCACGGCCGATACGCAACCGAACCAGTTGGCCTGTTATCCGCTGCTGCCGTATTCGAACCGCATCGGCGGCGGCCAATTCAATGTGGCGGGACGGCGGGTCGAGGTGCCGCGCAATCGCGTCGACGAGCCCTTGCCGATTCACGGCGACGGCTGGCAATCGGTCTGGCAGGTCGCGGAGTCGGATCGTGAAAACGTCCGCCTCACGCTCGAGCGCCGCGACGGCAAGCCGTACGCCTACCGTGCGACCCAAACTTACACGCTGGACGGCCCGACGCTCGTCGTCGCGCTCGAAATAGAAAATGCCGGCCGCGAGGCGCTGCCTTTCGGGCTGGGCGTGCATCCCTTCTTCGTGCGCGACGCGGACACCGAGTTGTCGGCTGCTGCCGGCGGCTTGTGGCTCTCCGGCGACGACTGGCTGCCGGTGCGGCATGTGCCGGCGCCGCCCGCCTGGCAATTCGGCGTGGCATATCCGCTGCCGGAAACCATGGTCAATCACGCTTTTACCGGCTGGAGCGGGCAAGCGGCGGTGGTGTGGCCGAAGCGCCGCCTGTCGCTGAACATTGCCGCCGACACCGATTACTACGTGCTGTACACGCCGCCCGGCGAAGACTTTTTCTGCTTCGAACCGGTGGATCATCCGATCAACGCGATGAACCTGGCCGGCGGCGCGAGCGAAAACGGCATGACTTTGCTAGGACGTGGCGAGCGACTGACGCGCACGTTCCGCTTCACCGTCGAACGCACAGGTTTGCGCTCGATGCCGGGCGCGCGCGGCTCGAAGCGGCGGCAGTAGCGGGCGAGGTTAGCGTGACAGGGCGGACGCGCGCATGCCCTGATGCGCTGCGGACAATCGGCTCGCACGCTTCGCGAGTGCCTGGCCGATGCATGTGCGCGCTCACGGCCCAGTGCGGCCGGTAGCCGCTCCTGTCGGCATCTGGCGCCGGACCGCCGCTGCCGCACGCTCCCGGCGCGGCCCGCCGCGCGGGACGGGTAAAATACGCGCCTCTTCCGTTTTCCTGCTCGCCGCGAGACCACCATGCCCAATTTCATCCAGACACTCAACGACGCCTGGCAGCGCACCAACTCGCTGCTGTGCGTCGGCCTCGATCCCGAGCCGAGCAAATTCCCGGGCGCGCTCGCGGGCCGTCCCGAGGCGATCTTCGATTTCTGCCGCACGATCGTCGACGCGACCGCGCCGTATGCGTCGTCGTTTAAACCGCAGATTGCCTACTTCGCGGCGCATCGCGCGGAAGACCAGCTCGAGCAGCTGATCGCCCACATTCACGCGAACCATCCGGGCCTGCCCGTGATTCTGGACGCGAAGCGCGGCGACATCGGCAGCACCGCCGAACAATATGCGCGCGAGGCGTTCGAGCGCTATCAGGCGGACGCGGTGACGGTGAATCCGTACATGGGCTTCGACTCGATCGAGCCGTATCTGGAGCATGCAGGCAAGGGCGTGATCGTGCTGTGCCGCACGTCGAATCCGGGCGGCTCCGATCTGCAATTCCTGGAGACGGGCGGCCGTCCGCTATATCAGGTCGTCGCGCGACTGGCGGCCGAGAAATGGAATGCGAGCGGCCAACTGAGTCTGGTGGTCGGCGCGACCTTCCCGAAGGAAATCGAGGTGGTGCGGGGGATCGTCGGCGATATGCCGCTGCTGATTCCGGGCATCGGCGCGCAAGGCGGCGACGTGCAAGCGACCGTCAACGCCGGCCGCACCGCGAACGGCACGGGCATGCTGATCAACTCGTCGCGCGCGATTATTTACGCGGGCAAGGGCGACGATTTCGCCGAAGCCGCAGCGAAGGCCGCGATGGAAACGCGGGATCGGATCAACGCGTTCCGGTAAATCATTAGCGAGCGTTGTTCGGGTGCGCGTGGGGTTCAGTTCGGCCCCAGCCGCGCGATCAACGCGGCATGCTGTGAGTGCCGCGCTTTCAACGCGTCAACATCCGCCAGCTCGAATTCGCTGAATTCGAAACCCGGCGCCACCGTGCAACCCGCCAGCGCGAAGGCCGCCGGGTCGGCGCATTCCGCCGCGAACCATAACCCTGCCGGCACTACCGCCTGAAACACCGCATCCGCGTGCGTCAGCGCGTTGCCGAGCTTGTGAGTGACCAGCGCGCCCATTTCGTCGAGCACGTGGACGAGCAGCGGTTCGCCGGCATAGAAATGCCAGACTTCATCGGACTTGATCCGATGCCACGCCGAATGCGCGCCGTCGCACAGCAGGTAATAGATCGCCGTCGACGCAGAGCGCGTGTGCGCCGAGCCGCTCTCTTTGTCGCGGATCACACGCTCCACCGAGCGATAAGTCTCGCTGAAAAATCCGCCTTCGGGATGCGGCTTGAGTTCGAGGCGGCGGATCAGTTCGTCTTTGATTGCGTGCGAATCAGGCATGGGCTTTCCGCTTCGAACAGAGGTTAGTGCTCGCGTTCGTCGAGCAAGGCTAGTACGCCGCGCAGCGCATGCGCGGCAGCCTGCACGCGAATCTTCTCGCGGTCGCCCTTGAAAATCTTGGTTTCCACCGACGTATGCAGCCGGTTGCTCCAGCCGAACGAGACCATGCCGACCGGTTTCGTCTCGGTGCCGCCGCCCGGTCCGGCCACCCCGGTAATCGACAGCGAGACCTGCGCGCGGCTGTTGCGCAGCGCGCCTTCGGCCATGGCGCGCGCCACCTGCTCGCTGACCGCGCCGTGTTTGTCGATCAGCTCGGCGGGCACGCCGATCATCTCGCTCTTCGCCTGATTCGAATACGTGACGAAGCCGCGCTCGAACCAGCCGCTGCTGCCGGAAATATCGGTGATCGCGGTCGCCACCATGCCGCCCGTGCAGGACTCGGCGGTGACGAGCATGAGGCGCTCGTCGCGCAGACGGTTGCTCACGCGAATCGCGAGCTGATGAACGACGGAATCGGTAGGCATGGCGTCAATCCGGAAAACGGGGGCTGGCGGTGAATGCCCGGCGGCGCGGCGGCCGCCGGGCAGCAATCAAACGGACATACGCCAGAGCGCAATCACGAGCAGCGTGAAAAACGCGGCAACCAGGTCATCGAACATGATGCCAAAGCCACCTTTCAGACGGCGATCGAAATAGCCGATGGGCGGGGGCTTCACCATGTCGAAAAAGCGGAACACGATGAACGCCCAGAACTGGCCGGTCAGCGTGACCGGCGTGACCATCAGCAGCACCAGCCAGAACGCGATGATTTCGTCCCACACGACCGGCGACGGATCGTCGATGCCGAGCTTCTTCGCGGTGAAGCCGCAAATCGCAATGCCGCCGAAGAAGCCGGCCACGATCAGTACGGCCCACTCGATGACCGTCAGATGGCGGCTGAGAACGGCGAACGAAGCCCACGCGAACAACGTGCCGATCGTGCCTGGCGCAATCGGCGACAAGCCGCTGCCAAACCCAAGCGACAGAATGTGCAGCGGATGCGACAGCATGAAACGCGCCGTGGCGCGACGCGGCTGACGGCCAGGCGGGCGCTGATCGGGCGCGCGCGGGGCCGGGGAGGTCTCGGCGGCGATGAGTTTGTCGGCCGGGCCGAGCGGGGGATCAGTCTGCATGAAAGTGGTCGAAGCCTTGCAACGTCAGAGTGAGCGGCGCGCCGGCGGCGTCGTGCCAGCCGATCGCCGGGCGGTCGGCCGCCGTTTCGAGAGCGCTTATTGTACCGATGCGGGTGAGTTGGATCCCCACCTCGTGGCCGGCCTTGTCGACCGCGGTGCGCGCCGCGACCGGCGCCGTGAAGCACAGCTCGTAGTCGTCGCCGCCGGCGAGCGTGCAGCGTCGCTGGATGTCGGGGGCGAGGCGGCCCAGCGCATCTGAACGCGGCACGGCGTCGACGTCGACCGTGGCCCGCAGGTTCGAGCGTTCCAGAATGTGCAGCAGATCGCCGGCAAGGCCGTCCGAGAGGTCGAGCGCCGCGTGGGCAGTGCCGCGCAACGCCATGCCGAGCGCGACGCGTGGCTCCGGTCGCTCGAGGGCGCGGCGAAACGTCGCAGTGTCGCCGGCATCGGCGGACCATTCGCCGCGCTGTAGGCCGAGGCCGGCGCGCGCGTCGCCGAGCGTGCCCGAGATCCAGATGTCGTCGCCCGGCTGCGCGGCGTCGCGGCGCAGCGCAGCGCGCGGCGGCACGCTGCCGAACACGGTGATGCACAGATTCAGCGGGCCGCCGGTCGTATCGCCGCCGATCAACTCGCATCCGTAGCGTTCGGCCAGCGCGAACAGCCCTTCGCTGAACGCGGCGAGCCAGGCTTCCTCTGCCTTCGGCAAGGAGAACGCCAGCGTGAACGCCTGCGGTTGCGCACCCATCGCGGCGAGGTCCGACAGATTCACGGCGAGCGCCTTGTGACCGAGCGCCTCGGGATCGACATCGGCGAAAAAGTGGCGGCCTTCGACCAGCATGTCCGTCGATATCGCCAGCATTTCGCCGGCGCGCGGCGCGAGCAGCGCGCAGTCGTCGCCGATGCCGAGCGAGCCCGCGGCGGCATCGGATGGCCGGGCAGCGGCGCGGCGGGCAAAGAAACGATCGATCAGCGAAAACTCGGAGAGCATGGTGGCGATGGGTGGACGCGAGGGTGAACGATCAAGTGCCGTGAAGTTCGGCTAACGGCGCGCATTGTACGGAGCGAACGAAGGGTAAACCTTCGATCCGCCCGCAACTCCGATTCGGGTCGCGTTCCGCCCACAGCATGCCACGTCAGCCTTTCGCTATGTTTCAGTCGCGGCAGTTGTACCCGTATTGAAGGAATTGGGCCGGCAATTAGGGCTACAATGCCGTCGAACGTCTATTCTAATCCGCCCTCCGAAGCCCGCCTTATGTCGACTCCCGTCAATAGCAAACTCCGCGAAGCCGCCCTCGATTACCACGAGTTCCCCACCCCCGGGAAGATCGCGATCGCCCCGACCAAGCAGATGATCAACCAGCGCGACCTCGCGCTGGCGTACTCGCCTGGCGTCGCGTTCGCGTGTGAAGAAATCGTCGAAAACCCGTTGAACGCCGCGCGCTTCACCGCGCGCAGCAACCTGGTCGGCGTCGTCACGAACGGCACCGCGGTGCTGGGCCTCGGCAACATCGGGCCGCTCGCCTCGAAGCCGGTCATGGAAGGCAAGGCCGTCCTGTTCAAGAAGTTCGCCGGCATCGACGTGTTCGATATCGAGCTGAACGAGTCCGATCCGCACAAGCTGGTCGACGTGATCGCGGCGCTGGAGCCGACCTTCGGCGGCATCAACCTCGAAGACATCAAGGCGCCGGACTGCTTCATCGTCGAACGCGAATGCCGCAAGCGCATGAAGATTCCGGTGTTCCACGACGACCAGCACGGCACGGCGATCGTCGTGGCGGCGGCCATCACCAACGGTTTGAAGGTGGTCGGCAAGGACATCAAGGAGGTCAAGCTGGTCTCCTCGGGCGCGGGCGCGGCGGCGCTGGCCTGCCTGGATCTGCTGGTCGATATCGGCCTGCCGCTCGAAAACATCACCGTCACCGATCTGGCCGGTGTGGTCTACAAGGGCCGCGTCGAACTGATGGATCCGGACAAGGAGCGCTTCGCGCGTGAAACCGACGCCCGCACGCTCGCTGAAGCGATTGGCGGCGCGGACGTGTTCCTCGGTTTGTCGGCCGGTGGCGTGCTCAAGCAGGACATGGTCAAGCAGATGGCGGACAAGCCGCTGATTCTCGCGCTGGCCAATCCTACGCCGGAAATCCTGCCGGAACTGGCGCTGGAAGTGCGTCCGGACGCCGTGCTGTGCACCGGCCGCACCGACTACCCGAACCAGGTGAACAACGTGCTGGTGTTCCCGTTCCTGTTCCGCGGCGCGCTGGACGCGGGCGCGACGACGGTGACGCGGGAAATGGAAATCGCGGCGGTCAACGCGATCGCCGAACTGGCGCGCCAGGAGCAGAGCGACATCGTCGCGACGGCGTATGGCATTCAGGACCTCTCGTTCGGTCCGGAATACCTGATTCCGAAGCCGTTCGATCCGCGTCTGATCGTCAAGGTCGCACCGGCCGTGGCGAAGGCCGCGATGGACTCGGGCGTTGCCGAGCGTCCGATCGAGGACATGGAAGCCTACGAACAGCATCTGCAGCAGTTCGTGTATCACAGCGGCACGACCATGAAGCCGATTTTCCAGCTCGCGCGTGGCGTCGAGCCGGAGAAAAAGCGCATTGTGTTCGCGGAAGGCGAAGAAGAGCGTGTGCTGCGCGCCATGCAGATCATCGTCGACGAAAAGCTGGCCAAACCGATCCTGATCGGCCGTCCGGCGGTGATCGAGCAGCGTATTGCGCGCTACGGTCTGCGTCTTATCGCAGGGCAGGACTACACGGTCGTCAACACCGACCACGACGAGCGCTATCGCGATTTCTGGCAGGAATATCACAAGATGATGTCGCGCAAGGGCATCAGCGCGCAGATGGCGAAGCTCGAAATGCGCCGCCGCACCACGCTGATCGGCGCGATGCTGGTGGAGAAGGGCGAGGCCGACGGCATGATCTGCGGCACGGTGTCGACCACGCATCGCCACCTGCACTTCATCGATCAGGTGATCGGCAAGAAGGAAGGCGCGAAGGTCTACGCGGCGATGAACGCGCTGGTGCTGCCGAACCGCCAGATTTTCCTGGTCGACACGCACGTGAACGTCGATCCGACGCCAGAGCAACTGGCCGAAATCACGATCATGGCGGCTGAAGAAGTGCGCCGCTTCGGTATCGAGCCGAAGATCGCGCTGCTGTCGCATTCGAACTTCGGCACGAGCAACGCGCCGACCGCACAGAAGATGCGCGACACGCTGGCGATCCTGCGCGAGCGCGCGCCGGACCTGCAAGTGGACGGCGAAATGCACGGCGACATCGCGCTCGACGCGAATCTGCGCCGCGAAGTGATGCCCGACTCGACGCTCGAAGGCGACGCCAATCTGCTGGTGCTGCCGAACATCGACGCGGCCAACATCTCGTACAACCTGCTGAAGACCGCCGCGGGCAACAACATCGCGATTGGTCCGATGCTGCTGGGCGCGGCCAAGCCGGTGCACGTGCTGACGGCTTCGGCAACGGTGCGCCGGATCGTCAACATGACGGCGCTGCTGGTGGCGGATGTGATCGCGGCCCGTTAATCCGCGATCCAGACGAAGCATGGCGCCGGTTTGAAGACCGTGCGCCATGCAAAAAAAAGGCGCGCCCGCAACGGGCACGCCTTAGGGTGAACAGGGGATTGCCACCCAGAAAAAACGGCAAGGCAGACATTCCGCCTCGGAACGCTAATGGGCTCATTGCCCTTGCCTCGGGAATCGAACTATTTGCAGCCTCATGCAAAGCGGCCCGACATCCGCTCCCCACCTGCCTGCTTCCACCACTATTCGCAACATTGAGATAAAGTTTAGCTTGACTAAGCTAAATATTCTGTCAAAAGTCGTCAAAGCCGCGCCGGTGGCCATTTCGCGCCCTATGTGAGGATTTCGCCGGCCCGGCGAGCGTTGATTCCGGGGGCCATTAGCGATACCCTTACGACTTTCATGGTCGTCAAACTCGTGATCTAACAGCGGGGAACCCTGATACATGGCACGCAAGTGGCATCGCATGAAAGGCGTGCTGATCGGTGCTATTACGCTGTGCGTTTTATCCGGCCCCGTGCCTGGCGCGTTTGCGCGCGACTCCACGGCACCTGCCGACGCGAACGCGCAGTTGCAGGGCACCATCGCGCTGGCGCAGTTGCCACGCGAAGCGGTCAATACATTGAACTTGATTGCCGCAGGCGGGCCTTACCCGTATGAGAAGGACGGCATCGTATTCGGCAATCGCGAACGGTTGCTGCCGGCCCATCGGCGCGGCTATTACCACGAATACACCGTTCCCACGCCTCGCTCACGTAATCGCGGGGCGCGTCGCATCGTCTGCGGAGGTCCGCTGAAGCGAACCGACAATTGTTACTACTCGGACGACCACTACACCAGTTTTAATCGTATTGTTGAATGACATCGGGATGAACGGCATGAGCGACAACGTCTACGCGCACGACTCCGGAGTCGCGACGGATCTTTTCGCGGCCGGCGACGGCAATTTGTTCCAACGCGTCATGCGGATGCGAGCCGGCGATCAGGGCCGCGAGAACCAGAGCGAAGCAGGCACTGTGGTTTCATCGAACGAGGAGCCCATGAGTCTTTTCAAGACCGTACGACCCAACATCGTACAGTCGATCCGCGCGTTCCGCGTGCAGGATCTCGCCGACGAGGCCAACCGGCTCGGCCAGCATTTTCTCTATGCGTATTGCGCCAACGCGCAGTCCAAGCAGGAAGTGCTCGAAACCATCGCGACCTCGTTCCTGTTTCCGAAGCATTTCGGCAAGAATTACGACGCGCTCTACGACTGCCTGACCGATCTTGTCCAGAAAGCGGGTACGCAGCCGGGCTTCGTGATCGTGCTCGAACAGTTGCCGGTCGCCCAGAAGTTCGACAAGGAAGGCCGCGAGACGCTGCTGGACGTGTTCCGCGAAGCGGCGGAGTTCTGGGCCGAGCGGAAAGTGGCGTTCCGGGTGTTTTACTCGTTCGCCTGAGTTTTTGCTTGGGCGTTGCCTGTTGAGGCGACACAGCAAAGGCCCGCCAGTTGGCGGGCCTTTGCTTTTGGTGCGAATGCCGAGACCGGCTAGCCGCTCTCAATCGAGACGGCCGAGACGTGGCAGGCAAGCGGCTTACCAGCCGCCCCAGCCGGCCGCCAGCGCGGAGAGAACGGCGATGCCGGCCGTTTCGGTACGCATCACGCGCGGCCCGAGGCCGACGGCGGTAAACCCGTGAGCGGCCGCCGCTGCTTCCTCGGTCGCGGAAAAGCCGCCTTCCGGGCCCACCAGCACAGTCACGCGTCCTTTCGGCGGTTCGGGGGGCAACGCGGAAAAGCTGATGCTGGCGCGCGGTGAGAGCAGAATGCGCAGGTCGCCTTCTTCAGGCGTGCGGGGCATCGAGCCGAGCCAGGTGGCGATCTCGCGCACCGGCATCACTTCCGGCAGGCGATTGCGCCCGCACTGCTCACACGACGCCCGGACGATGCCTTGCCAGTGCGCATGGCGCCGCTGCGCGCGATCGCCGGAAAGACGCACGACGCTGCGCGTGGTGGTTAACGGCACGAAGCTGGACGCACCCAGTTCGACGGCTTTTTCGATCAGCCAGTCCATCTTGTCGCCGCCGGCAATGCCCTGTGCGAGCGTGAGGCGATAGGGCGCCTCGACCTCGATAGCGCGGAATTCGCGGATCTTTACCACGGCCGAGCGCCGTTCGACTTCGACGAGTTCGGCGCTGTATTCGCCGCCTTCGCCATTGAAAAGGACGATCGAATCGCCGGGCTGCAGGCGCAGCACGAGCACATGCCGAACGACGTCATCGGGGAGCGGCATGACGTCCTCGGGCTGGAGAGGCGTACCGACGAAAAAGCGAGGCATCAGAAAAATACTCATTGGTTCACGAAAGGTGGCGAGCGAGCGCCCAGCGGTAGCCGTCCAGATCTTCGACCTGGGCGAAGCGGTCGCCCCAGAACTGATCTTGTGGCTCGCTCAGCGACTTTGCGCCGGCGGCCAGCGCCCGCGCATAGATCGCGTCGACATCGTCGACATAGACATAGAACGATTGCGGTGCGATTGCGCCCGCGCTTTTGGGTGTTTTCGCCGCCGAGCCGAACGCGCCTTCCGGAGCGAACATCACAATCAACTGGCCTTGATAGGTCATCTCGACATGCATGACGACACCGTCGTCCTGGACACTGTCACGCACTTCAAAGCCGAACGCCGCTGTGAAGAACGCGGACGCGGCATGTGCGTCGCGCACCGTCAGATAAGGGGTCAACCAGGGCACACCGGCTGGGCGGGAGGCGGTCATGGGATTCTCCGGATCGATGGGGTTGGCGGGGCACGTGCTGCGAGAGTCCAGGTGGACGTTTGCGTATCGTTATGCCGATAGCGCAGTCCGACGGAACCGTGCATTTTGCCCACGCGTTAGCTTGCTGGCTTTAAGAATTGACCTAGTTTATCTCGCAGTGAGCGGGATGCCGAGAACAGTCCGGCGTGCGTGGCCGCGTCGTAGTGCATCAGGGCGTCGATTCCTCGCGCGGCCAGGCGGTCCGCAAGCGTATCGACGGTGAGGGCGGCGGGGTCGAGCGTGTCGCTGGCGGTTGCCATCATCCACAGCGAACCGTATAGCGGCACGAAAGTGCTCATGGTGCGGACGACGGCGAAGGCCGCGCTCAGGTCGTCGAGCAGGCGCGCGACGCGTTCGGCGTGAAAATAGGGCGACCCGAGGTGCACGGAGAGTGCCGCAGTCGGGCTCATGACGCGCTTGAGCCGCTGGTAGAAGGCTTGAGTGTAAAGACCGGCGGCGGGTGAGTCCGGCGGCGTCAGGTCGAACACGACGAGATCGAACTGCGCCGGAGCGGCTGCCTCGACGTATTGTGCGGCGTCGCCGATTATCAGTTCGACGCGTGGATCGTCGAATGCGCCGCCGTGCACCTCGGGCAAGTGTTCGCGCGTCAGACGTACGACTTGCGCGTCCAACTCCGCCACCACGATCCGTCCGATTCCAGCATGCTTCAGCAGTTGCCGCGCGGCACCGCCGTCGCCGCCGCCCAGCACGAGCGCCGCTTGCGGCGACGGGTGCGCCAGCGCGGCGGGATGCACCATGCACTCGTGGTAGATGAACTCGTCGCCGGTGGAGGTCATCGGACGGCCGTCGAGGGTGAAGAGCCGGCCGAGTTGCGGCGTGTCCCAAACCTCGATCCGCTGATACGGCGAATCGACGCGCACGAGGCGCTTCGCGTGCGGAAATCCGTAGACGGCGTCGGGACTCGGTCGGAACAGCAAGGGAATGCTCACGGATGGCGGGCTCCGTCCGGAGCAAGGTGGGTCGAGGTTGAGCAATTGTAATGGCCGACGCGCGGCGCGGGCTCGGCGGGCTCGGCGGGTGGATCGGGCCGCACGGTCAGACGGCTTTCGGAGCGGGGCGCGGGCAACGTTCTGTTAGAATGTCACGCTTTCAGCCTTGTCCGTTTGCTCTGCCCGTTTCGCGTCTCCTGGCGCCGCACCGTGCGCCAAAGTGAACCGGCATTCGAGCATTCGGGACTCAAGCGCGCACCGCTTTCTGACTCTGTCTCCGGACTCGACATGACGACCCCGTCTCCCGCACCCACTTCCTTGATGGCCAACGCAATCCGCGCGTTGTCCATGGACGCCGTTCAAAAAGCGAATTCCGGCCACCCCGGCATGCCGATGGGCATGGCGGAAATCGGCGTGGCGCTGTGGTCGCGCCATCTGCGCCACAACCCGAAGAACCCGCAGTGGGCCGATCGCGACCGTTTCGTGCTGTCGAACGGCCACGGCTCGATGCTGCTGTATTCGCTGCTGCATCTCACCGGCTACGATCTGCCGATCGACGAGCTGAAGAACTTCCGCCAGATGCATTCCAAGACGCCGGGCCACCCGGAATACGGCATCACGCCGGGCGTCGAGACGACCACCGGCCCGCTCGGCCAGGGTCTGGCGAATGCGGTCGGCATGGCGCTCGCCGAGTCGCTGCTCGCCACCGAATTCAACAAGCCTGACGCGAAGATCGTCGACCACCACACATACGTGTTCGTCGGCGACGGCTGCCTGATGGAAGGCATCTCGCACGAAGCCTGCTCGCTGGCGGGCGTGCTGAAGCTGAACAAGCTGATCGCGTTCTACGACGACAACGGCATCTCGATCGACGGCGAAGTGGTGCACTGGTTCCACGACGACACGCCCAAGCGTTTCGAAGCGTACGGCTGGAACGTGATCCCGAACGTGGTCGGCCACGACGTCGAAGCGGTCGACGCTGCCATCAAGCAAGCCAAGCAATCCGACAAGCCCACGCTGATCTGCTGCAAGACGGTGATCGGCGAAGGCTCGCCGAACAAGGCCGGCAGCCACGATTCGCACGGCGCGGCGCTGGGCGACAAGGAAGTCGCGGCCACACGCGAAAAAATCGGCTGGAAGTGGGAACCGTTCGTGATCCCGCAAGAAGTCTATGCAGCGTGGGACGCGAAAGAAGCCGGCGCGCGCAACGAGTCCGATTGGGACAAGGCGTTTGCCGCGTATGCAGCCAAATATCCGCAGGAAGCCGCGGAATTCAAGCGTCGCGACGCGAAGCAACTGCCCGCCGACTGGAAAGAAAAGGCCAAGGCGATCATCGCCGGCGCGAACGAACGCGCGGAAACCATCGCGACGCGCAAGGCGTCGCAGCAGGCTATCGAAGCTTTGTCGACCGTGCTGCCAGAACTGCTCGGCGGCTCCGCCGACCTGACCGGTTCGAACCTGACCAACTGGAAGGCCGCCAAGCCGGTGCGTGTGAACGCCGAAGGCCAGGCTGCCGGCAACTACGTCAACTACGGCGTGCGCGAATTCGGTATGAGCGCCGCGAT
Organism: Paraburkholderia sp. BL27I4N3; assembly: GCF_003386115.1. Lineage (NCBI taxonomy): Bacteria > Pseudomonadati > Pseudomonadota > Betaproteobacteria > Burkholderiales > Burkholderiaceae > Paraburkholderia > Paraburkholderia sp. BL27I4N3. The sequence goes on from NZ_QREJ01000001.1 coordinate 167,807, forward strand.
CAACGGCATCGCGCTGCATGGCGGCTTCAAGGCGTTCGGCGGCACGTTCCTGACGTTCTCGGATTACAGCCGCAATGCGCTGCGCGTCGCCGCGCTGATGAAAGCGCCGTCGATCTTCGTGTTCACGCACGATTCGATCGGCCTCGGCGAAGACGGCCCGACTCACCAGTCGGTCGAACACGTTGCCAGCTTGCGTCTGATTCCGCACCTGCAAGTGTGGCGTCCGGCTGATACCGTTGAAACTGCGGTGGCGTGGACTCACGCGGTCGAACACCACGGCCCGTCGTGCCTGATCTTCAGCCGTCAGAATCTGCTGTTCTCGGAGCGCACGGACGCGCAGATCGCCAACATCGAGAAGGGCGGTTATGTGCTGCGCGACTGGAATGACGAAATCGTCGCACGCAAGGTCATCCTGATCGCCACCGGTTCGGAAGTCGAACTGGCGCTGAACGCAGTCGAGCCGCTGGCGCGCGAAGGCATCGCGGCGCGTGTCGTGTCCATGCCGTCGACCACCGTGTTCGACAAGCAGGACGCCGAGTACCGTGAGCGCGTGCTGCCGCATGGCGTGCGCCGCGTCGCCATCGAAGCGGGCGTCACGGATTTCTGGCGCAAGTACGTGGGTCTGGAAGGCGGCGTGGTCGGCATCGACACGTTCGGTGAATCGGCCCCGGCTGGCGTGCTGTTCAAGCATTTCGGCTTCACCGTCGAGCACGTGGTGGAGACGGCAAAAGCCGCCCTCGGCTGATCCTGAGCAAGCGTTGCCGCTGGCGTGCGAACGCGCGGCAATGCTGTCAGTCAGACGAACCTGGACGTATTTTTTTAGCCCTCAGGAGATAGACCATGACGATTCGCGTCGCAATCAACGGCTACGGCCGGATCGGCCGCAACACGCTGCGCGCCTTCTATGAAAACGGCAAGAAGCACGATATCGAAATCGTCGCCATCAACGATCTCGGCGATGCCAAGACCAACGCTCACCTGACGCAATACGACACGGCGCACGGCAAGTTCCCGGGTGAAGTGTCGGTGGACGGCGACTACCTTGTTGTCAACGGCGACAAGATCCGCGTGCTGGCCAACCGCAACCCGGCTGAACTGCCGTGGGGCGAGCTGAATGTCGACGTCGTGATGGAATGCACGGGCTTTTTCACGACCAAGGAAAAGGCGAGCGCGCACATCAAGGGCGGCGCGAAGAAGGTGATCATCTCGGCGCCGGGCGGTAAAGACGTCGACGCCACAATCGTCTACGGCGTGAACCACAACGTGCTGAAAGCATCGGACACGGTGATCTCGAACGCATCGTGCACGACGAACTGCCTGGCGCCGCTCGTCAAGCCGCTGAACGACAAGATCGGCTTGGTGAACGGTCTGATGACCACGATCCACGCGTACACGAACGACCAGGTTCTGACGGACGTGTACCACGAAGACCTGCGCCGCGCGCGCTCGGCCACGCACAGCCAGATCCCGACCAAGACCGGCGCGGCTTCGGCGGTCGGCCTGGTGCTGCCGGAACTGAACGGCAAGCTGGACGGCTATGCGATTCGTGTTCCGACGATCAACGTGTCGGTGGTCGACCTGTCGTTCATCGCTGCGCGCGACACGACGGTCGAAGAAGTCAACGCGATCATGAAGGAAGCGTCGGAAGGCTCGCTGAAGGGCATCCTCGGTTACAACGAGGCACCGTTGGTGTCGATCGACTTCAACCACAACCCGGCTTCGTCGACGTTCGACGCGACGCTGACCAAGGTGTCGGGCCGTCTGGTGAAGGTGTCGAGCTGGTACGACAACGAGTGGGGCTTCTCGAACCGCATGCTGGACACGGCTGTGGCGCTGGCCAACGCGAAGTAACTGACGGCGCCTTGCGCGCATTGCGCCCTGCAATGCCGGCTTCGTGCCGGCGGTGGCTGGGCAAAGAAAAACCGCTCTTCGGAGCGGTTTTTTTTCGCCTATGCCTATGCCTGCGGTTGCGTCTGCGTCTGCGGCGTCGGGAAATAGACCCCGGCGCGCTGCGCGGCGTTCGAGATATGCGTCTCGATGGCTTTGCCGGCCGCGGCGGAATCGCGCGCCTTGAGCGCGTCCAGAATCACGCGATGCTCGTTGTACGTGGACAGCACCAGTTCGCGCCGGTAGAACGGCATGCGCTGGCTTTCCTTCATGATTTCCGCACTGCTGCTCAGAATCGATTCGATCGCCGCGTTGCCGGCAATGTTGACGATGCGCATGTGGAAGTCGTAGTCGAGGCGGGCGGCTTCGTCGAGTTCGTCGCAGGCGAGCGCTGTTTGCATGGCCGTGATGTTGTCTTCGAGCCAGGCGAGGTCGGAATCGCTGACCGCCAGCGCCGCCATCCGCGCGATAAAGCCTTCCAGCGCGAAGCGCATCTGATAGGTGTCCGGCAGCGACGGCTGCTCCGCGAAGCGCCACGCATGCGCGGCCGACGCCTGCGCGCTTTCCACGTAGACGCCCTTGCCGGGTCGAATCACCAGCAAACCGAGCGCTTCGAGTGTTGAAAGCGCTTCGCGCAGCGACGCGCGGCTGATCGCAAGTTCTTCGGAAAGTTGACGCTGCGCCGGCAGCAAACTGCCCACCGGATAGACGCCCGCTTCGATCCGTTCGCGGATGGTCGCGATGGCGGCATCGGTAACGGTATGCGGGACGTTTTTCATCGTTGTCTCACTGTGGTGGCGCGGTCTGACCAGCATTGTAGTACGTGCTCTGAACGCTCGTGTGGCTTGCTGCGCGCCACCGCTGATCCGATCCGAAACCGCTCCGGAAACAGCGGGTAAACACCGTTCTATGAATCCTTGACGTCAGTATATCGGCTTCCTACTATTCGAGATAACAGCACTGGTCGGACCAGTCTGAACAGATGTGAATCGCAACCAGGAGGAAGCCGTGTTGAAATTTTTCAATTCGCTGTTTGGGCGCGTCGTCATAGCGCTAGTGGCGGGCATCGTGGTCGGCGCCGTTTTTCCGCATTTCGCTCAATCGCTGCGCCCGCTCGGCGACGGCTTTCTCAAACTGATCAAGATGGTGATCGGGCCCATCGTCTTTTGTGTCGTGGTCAGCGGCATGGCGCATGCCGGCGATTTGCGTAAAGTGGGGCGCGTCGGCCTCAAGGCCGTGATCTACTTCGAGGTGATGACGACGATCGCGCTCGTGATCGGCGCGATCCTCGCGTATGTCACGCGTCCGGGCGTCGGCATGAACATCGATCTGCACTCGCTGGATCCGGCCTCGCTCTCGACCTACACCGAGCACGCGAAGAGCCTCAAGGACACGGCCGGCTTTCTGCTGAAGATCATCCCCGACACGGCGATCAACGCGTTCGCCACCGGCGACATCCTGCAAATCCTCGTGTTTTCGGTGCTGTTCGGATCGGCGCTGTCGCTGCTCGGCAGTAAGGCGCAGCGTGTGAGCAGCCTCATCGACGAACTGTCGCAAGTGTTTTTCCGCGTGATGGGCTTCATCATCAAGCTCGCACCGCTCGGCGTGCTCGGAGCAATCGCGTTCACCACCGGCACATATGGGGTCGAGTCGCTCAAGCAGCTCGGCATGCTGGTGCTTGTGTTCTATGTGAGCTGTTTCGTGTTCGTCGCCGTCGTGCTTGGCGTTGTCATGCGCCTCGCGGGCTTCAGCATTTTCAAGCTGATTCGCTACCTGCGCGAAGAACTGTCGATTGTGCTCGGCACCGCCTCGTCGGACGCCGTGCTGCCGCAGATCATGCGCAAGCTCGAATGGATGGGCGTGAAGGATTCGACTGTCGGGCTCGTCATTCCGACTGGCTACTCGTTCAATCTCGACGGTTTTTCCATCTATCTCACGCTCGCTGTCATCTTCATCGCGCAGGCCACCAACACGCCGCTGTCGGTGCATGACCTGATCGTGGTGGTGCTGGTGTCGCTGGTGACGTCAAAGGGCGCGCACGGCATTCCCGGTTCCGCAATCGTGATTCTGGCCGCCACGTTGTCCGCGATTCCGGCGATCCCCGTGCTCGGCCTCGTGCTGATCCTGCCGGTCGACTGGTTCGTCGGCATTGCCCGCGCGCTGACCAACCTGATCGGCAACTGCGTGGCGACGGTGGTGGTCGCCGTGTGGGAAAACGATATCGACCGGGCACGCGCGCATCGCGTCTTGAATCGCGACGCGGCGTTGCGTTACGTGCCGGCCGGTGAAGATGCCGAACCCGCTGCCGCCGGCGAGCACGCTCCGGCTGTCTGAACCTGAGAAACCGTCATTAGAAACCGCGCGCCCTTGCAGCGCGCTCCCAGCGCCGGCAGATCTGAAGAATGCCGGCTCTCCTTCACTTTTTCGCTGCCTGACCGAGACTAGACGACCATGGCCAATCCGATCCTCGACCCCAACGCTCCTGCCTTCACCCGTCGCTACATGAACCTCGCCGACCCGCGTCTGGGTGCGAAGGCGCTCTTCGCCAGCGACGAATTCTTCGCGCCGAAGGAACGCATGCTGGAGCCGCAGCCGGCGGTGTTCATCCCCGGTAAATACGACGATCACGGCAAATGGATGGACGGCTGGGAAACCCGCCGCAAGCGCACCACCGGCCACGACTACTGCGTGATCCGCCTCGCGCACCCGGGCGTCGTGCATGGCGTCGATCTCGATACGAGCCACTTCACCGGCAACTTCCCGCCGGCCGCGTCCATCGACGCCTGCTACGCGGACGGCGACGTGCCGGCCGATAACGCGGACTGGCAAACCCTCGTGCCGGCCACCACGCTGCAGGGCAATCAACATCATTACGTCGACGTGAACGACGCGCGCGCATTCACCCATCTGCGCGTGAATCTGTATCCGGATGGCGGCCTCGCGCGCCTGCGCGTGTACGGTCAGCCGAAGCGCGATTGGGAGCGCGTGGAGCGCGGCACGCTGCTGGATCTGGCGGCGATCGAGAACGGCGCGTATCTGGTCGCGGCGAACAACCAGCACTTCGGGCCGGCCTCGCAGATGCTGATGCCGGGCCGCGGCGTCAACATGGGCGACGGCTGGGAAACGCGGCGCCGTCGCGAGCCGGGCAACGACTGGGCGATCGTCGCGTTGGCGCGGCCCGGCGTGATCCGCAAGATCGAAGTGGATACGGCGCACTTCAAGGGCAACTTCCCGGACCGTTGTTCGCTGCAAGCCGCGTCGGTGACGGGCGGCACGGACGATTCGCTCGTCACGCAGGCAATGTTCTGGCCGGTGCTGCTCGACGAACAGAAACTGCAGATGGACCACGTGCACGCCTTCACGGACAACCTCGCGTCGCTGGGCCCGGTCACGCACGTTCGTTTCAATATCTTTCCTGACGGCGGCGTGTCGCGCCTGCGCCTATGGGGCGAAATCGCATAGCGGAGTGGCGTCGATGAAGACATTGCAGATGGAACGCCTCACGCGCGCGGCCTTCGCGCCGTTCGGCGACGTGATCGAACTGGACGGCGCGCGGCATTTCGCTATCAACGGCGGTACGACCGAGCGTTATCACGATCTGGCCAGCGTCGACGTGACGGAGCATGGCGGGCGGCCGCTGATCAGCTTGTTCCGCGCACAGCCGCGCGCGCTGCCGGTCGAGATCACGATGATGGAGCGGCATCCGCTCGGCAGCCAGGCTTTCATTCCCTTAACCGCGGGGCGTTATCTGGTGGTCGTCGCGCCGGCCGGCGAGTTCGATCCGGCGCAGATGCGCGCCTTCTGGACTGACGCGTGGCAGGGCGTGAACTACGCGAAAGGCGTCTGGCATCACCCGTTGCTCGCGCTCGATCGGGTGAGCGATTTCGTGGTGGTGGATCGTGGCGGCGAGCAGCCTAATTGCGACGAATTGTCATTGGCAGAGCCGTGGCGGCTCACGTTTGAAGCGAGCGCCGAGTTGGTGGAATAGGGTCGTAAAAAGCCTTCCCGCAGATTCACCGCGCAGATGCAAAAAGACCCGGCCGATTCGCATCCGCCGGGTCTTTTTCTGCCCGCCTGCACCGCGCACCCGGCGCGGCCGGCGCCGCATCAATGCTTGCGATGCGGGCAGTTCTCCTTGGTGCAGGCGCCGTACAGGGCCAGAGCGTGCTCCTGCAGCTTGAAGCCGCGTTCTTTCGCGATGGACTGCTGACGGCTCTCGATTTCCGAGTCGAAAAATTCTTCGACGAGCCCGCAATCGAGGCATACGAGGTGGTCGTGGTGCGACCCTTCGTTCAGTTCGAACACCGCCTTACCCGACTCGAAATTGCTGCGGGAGAGCAGACCCGCCTGCTCGAATTGCGTCAGCACGCGATATACGGTTGCAAGACCGATATCGAGTTCTTCGTGCAGCAGGTTGCGGTACACGTCTTCGGCCGTCAGGTGGCGCACCGGGCTGTGCTGAAAAATCTCAAGGATTTTGAGGCGCGGAAGGGTCGCCTTGAGCCCGATATTCTTGAGATCGGTTGGATTGGTCATGACAAGGGATCCCTAGAGTACAATGCTGGGCTCTCATAGTAATGTGTTTTTGCCGTTCTGGTCATCTTCGATGGAATGAAACTCGCGCGGCTCGTCAGCGGGCCCGCACGGTGAGTGAAATGATTTCAAAATCTCAATTGATCTACCGGGGGAGCCGCATGCGGGGTACCTTGATCGCTGTTGCGACTGTCGCGGTTCTTGCCGGATGTTCCACGTACGACAGCCTGACACAGCGTATTGCCCAAAGCATCACGCCGTACCGCATTACAGTGGTGCAGGGCAATTTCGTCTCGAAAGAAGCGGCTGCACAGATGCAGGTCGGCTTGTCCCGCGCGCAGGTCAAGCAACTGCTCGGCACGCCGCTCCTGACCGACATGTTCCACGCCGATCGCTGGGACTACGTGTTCTATTTCAAGCGCGGCTCGACGAGCGTCGTTCAGCAGCGCGACTTCGTAGTGATGTTCGCGGGCGACCGTGTCGCCAGCTGGTCGGGTGGCGAAGATCTGCCGTCCAACCTTGAACTGCTGGCTGAAATCGACGGCGACAAACTGGGCAAGAAGAAGGCCGCGGCGGCCGTGGCCGCTGGCGCCAGCGAGGCGAGCGCGCCGGTTGCTGCAACCGCGCCGGCCACGCTCGACACCACGCGTTCGCCGACCGTTGCCGGCGCTGCCGCAGCGGGCGTGCCGTCCACCGACGCCAACGCCGAAGCCGCGCAAGCCGCCAATCGTGCGACCAATGCGGTGCAGTTGTCGCCCAATGCGCGTCCGAGCGTGCCGAGCGCGCCGACCGCCAACGGCGGCGGCATCCCGCAACAGAGCCCGACGGCCGCAGGTCAGCCGCAGTTCCAGTTCCACCGTCCGCCGCCGCCGCAAAATCCGGGTACGGACAACAGCAATCCGGTCGGACCGACGGGCCCGCAGAGCAGCAACAGCGGCCCGACGCACAACGCGCCGCTGACCTCTTCTCCGGCTTCGGGAACGGGCGGCTAATCGCGCTGTCCGTGTGTTAAGACAGGCTGTTAAGACAGGCGCTGCGCGCGGGCAACCGCACCGCGCAAAGCGTCCGTCCGGTTCTTCGTTTTTCAGTCATGCGCGGCGCCTGGGTGTGCTGCCCGCCGCCGCTTTTGCCCGCCTTGCCGGGTTTTGCCTTTCGAACCCTCGTAGCCATGAAAATTGCCATTGCTGGCGCATCGGGCCGTATGGGCCGCATGCTCATCGAAACAGTCCTTAACGATTCCGACGCCACGCTGTCCGGCGCGCTCGACCGTGCGGGCTCCCCGCAACTCGGTCAGGACGCCGGCGCGTTTCTGGGCAAACAGACGGGCGTCGTGCTGACCGACGACATCGAGCGCGTGTTCGCTGAATCCGATTACCTGATCGACTTCACGCGCCCTGAAGGCACGCTGATGCATCTCGAGGCGGCCCAGCGTCACAACGTCAAAATGGTGATCGGCACGACCGGCTTCGACAACGAGCAGAAGGCGCAGCTGCGCGGCGCGGCGGACAAGATCGCCATCATGTTCTCGGCGAACATGAGCGTGGGCGTGAACGTCACGCTGAAGCTGCTCGAATTCGCGGCCAAGCATTTCGCGACCGGCTACGACATTGAAATCATCGAGGCGCATCATCGTCACAAGGTCGACGCGCCGTCCGGTACGGCGCTGGTCATGGGCGAGGTGATTGCCAACGCGCTCGGCCGCAATCTCGACGACTGCGCGGTCTACAGCCGCGAAGGCGTGACCGGCGAACGCGACCCGTCCACGATCGGTTTTTCGGCGATTCGCGGCGGCGATATCGTCGGCGACCATACGGTGCTGTTCGCGGGCATCGGCGAGCGCATCGAAATCACGCACAAATCGGCGAGCCGTCTGTCATATGCACAAGGCGCGCTTCGTGCTGTGCGTTTCCTTGAAGGCCACGCAACCGGTTTCTTCGACATGCAGGACGTGCTCGGTCTGCGCTGAGCATCTCCCGAGCGAACTTCAGGGGCATCGCGCGCCGTGTTCGCGCCCCTGAAATCACAACTCCATGGCGAGGTCAGATGGCAGGCAGCAGCGGCATCATCCATTACCTGCAAACCAGCGATGCCATCACGCATGGCGTCGCGTACGTGCTGCTGGCCATGTCGATTGCGAGCTGGTGCTTTCTGATCGTCAAAAGCTGGGTTCTTACGCGCGCCAAGCGCCAGGCCACACGCGCTATTGCGCTCTTCTGGCAGGCGCCTACGTTGTCCGAAGGCGTCGCGGCGTTAAAGCGCGCGGACCGCGAGCGCGTCTTCACGCCGCTTGCCGAGGCGGCGCTGCATGCGTCTGAAGTGGATATTCCGGGCGCACTGCTCGCGCGTGTCGAACGCGGCGAGCGAGTGCTGCGGGCGTTGCGTCAGGCGCTCAACGTGTCGCAGCGGCGGCTCGAATTTGGCCAGGTGCTGCTGGCCTCGGTGGGCAGCACGGCGCCGTTCGTCGGCCTGCTCGGCACCGTGTGGGGCATTTATCACGCGCTCGGCAGCATCGCGGCGAGCGGTCAGGCGCAGATCGAAAACGTCGCCGGGCCGGTCGGCGAAGCGCTCATCATGACCGCCTTCGGCCTTGTGGTGGCGATTCCGGCAGTGCTCGCCTATAACGTGCTCGGGCGTATGGTGCGGCAGTTGTCGGAGGAACTCGACGGCTTCGCGCACGACCTGCACGCCTACGTGTGCGCGCCGGCGGAGCAGGGCCACACGCAGGCGCCGGCGCGGGCCCAGCAGGCTCCAACCCACTAAGCGCGCTCGGGCGGAAGGAGGCGGTATGGCATTCGGCGGACTCGAGAAAAAGCAGACGGCCGCGCCCATGGCCGAGATCAACATGACGCCGCTGATCGACGTCATGCTGGTGCTGCTGGTGATTTTTATCATTACCGCGCCCTTATTCACGCATGCGATCCGGCTCGATTTGCCGAAGGTCGCGGCCGCTCCCGCGCGCCAGACGCCGCAAACCATTTCTCTTTCCATCGACGCCGCCGGCAAGCTCTACTGGGACGGCAGCGTGATCACGCTCGAGCAGATGCGCGCGCGCTTCGCGCAAGCGGGCAAGCAGAGCGATCAGCCGGAGATCCAGTTGCGCGCCGAGCGCTCCACGCGCTACGAGGTGATCGCGCAGGTGATGGGCGCGGCGCAGCAGGCCGGCCTCGAGCGGATCGGTTTCGTGACGGATCCGCCGCCGGCTGCAAAGCCTTAGCGGCGCGGGAATTGGCGGAACGGGCGGCTGATGAGGCCGTCGCGCTTTCCGGATCGCGTGCGAGTTGCTTTCGCCCCGCGCGCCGCAAAATACTTTCCAAGCCAAGCCAAGCCAAGCCAAGCCAAGCCAAGCCAAGCCAAGCCAAGCCAAGCCAAGCCAAGCCAAGCCAAGCCAAGCCAAGCCAAGCCAAGCCAAGCCAAGCCAAGCCAAGCCAAGCCAAGCCAAGCCAAGCCAAGCCAAGCCAAGCCAAGCCAAGCCAAGCCAAGCCAAGCCAAGCCAAGCCAAGCCAAGCCAAGCCAAGCCAAGCCAAGCCAAGCCAAGCCAAGCCAAGCCAAGCCAAGCCAAGCCAAGCCAAGCCAAGCCAAGCCGTCGCATGCAGCACGCCGCGCGGCGGACCCGTCCGCGGACGGTATAATCAGCCCTTTCCCCCGCCGAAGGGGAAACGACGCCAATTCATCCAGCAGAGCACCAAGCGGCCGGTGCGAAAGCACCGACCCAGCGATCCCATCACACCATGCACGAAAAATACGTTCCCTCCGACGTCGAATCCGCCGCGCAAGGGCAATGGCGCGCCATCGACGCGTACAAATCGACGGAAACCACCGACAAGCCCAAGTTCTATTGCGTCTCGATGCTGCCGTACCCGTCGGGCAAGCTGCACATGGGTCACGTGCGCAACTACACGATCAACGACGTGATGTACCGCTATCTGCGGATGAACGGCTACAACGTGCTGATGCCGATGGGTTGGGACGCATTCGGCATGCCGGCGGAAAACGCCGCAATGGCCAACAACGTGCCGCCCGCGAAGTGGACCTACGACAACATCGCTTACATGAAGAAGCAGATGCAGTCCATGGGCCTCGCGATCGACTGGTCGCGCGAAGTCGCCACGTGCAGCCCGGACTACTACAAGTGGAACCAGTGGCTGTTCCTGAAGATGCTGGAAAAGGGGATCGCGTACAAGAAAACCGGCACCGTCAACTGGGATCCGGTCGACCAGACCGTGCTCGCCAACGAGCAGGTGATCGACGGCCGCGGCTGGCGTTCGGGCGCGCTCGTCGAAAAGCGCGAAATCCCGATGTACTACATGCGCATCACGCAGTACGCGGACGAACTGCTGAACGACCTCGAAGGCCTCGGCTGGCCCGAGCGCGTCAAGATCATGCAGCAGAACTGGATCGGCAAGAGCTTCGGCGTGAACTTCGGCTTCCCGTACGAGATCGACGGCGAACAGAAGCTGCTGCGCGTGTTCACCACGCGCGCCGACACGATCATGGGCGTCACCTTCTGCGCGGTCGCCGCCGAGCATCCGCTCGCCACGCGTCTCGCGAAAGACAGGCCGGAACTGCAGGCCTTCATCGAGGAATGCAAGCGCGGCGGCGTCGCTGAAGCCGACGTCGCGACCATGGAAAAGAAGGGCATGGCCACCGGCTTCTACGTCACGCATCCGCTGACGCAGGAACAGATCGAAGTGTGGATCGGCAACTACGTGCTGATGAGCTACGGCGAAGGCGCCGTGATGGGCGTGCCGGCGCACGACGAGCGCGACTTCGCGTTCGTGAAGAAATACGGTCTGCCGATCAAGCAGGTGGTCGCGGTTGAAGGCAAGGAATACTCCACCGATGCCTGGCAGGAATGGTACGGCGAGAAGACCGGCACGCTGATCAACAGCGGCAAGTACGACGGCCTTGGCTATGAAGCAGCGGTCGACCAGATCGCCGCGGACCTGAAAGAACTCGGCCTCGGCGACAAACAGATCACGTGGCGTCTGCGTGACTGGGGCGTGTCGCGCCAGCGTTACTGGGGCACGCCGATTCCGATCATCCACTGCCCGACGTGCGGCGACGTGCCGGTGCCGGAAAAAGATCTGCCGGTGGTGCTACCGGAAGACCTCGTGCCGGACGGCACGGGCAATCCGCTCGCCAAGTCGGAAGCGTTTGTGAACTGCACCTGCCCGACCTGCGGCGGCGCGGCCAAACGCGAAACCGACACGATGGACACGTTCGTCGATTCGTCGTGGTACTTCTACCGCTACGCGTCGCCGGATGCGAAGACCATGGTCGACGAGCGCACCGACTACTGGGCGCCGATGGATCAGTACATCGGCGGGATCGAACACGCGATTCTTCACCTCTTGTATTCGCGCTTCTGGGCGAAGGTGATGCGCGACATGGGCCTCGTCAAATTCAGCGAGCCGGCCAGGAACCTGCTCACGCAGGGCATGGTGCTCAACGAAACGTATTACCGCGAGAACGAAGCGGGCAAGAAGACCTGGTACAACCCGGCCGACGTGACCGTTTCGTTCGACGACAAGGGCCGCCCGGTCGGCGCCGTCCTGAATGAGGACGGTCAGCCGGTGGTGCTCGGCGGCGTCGAGAAAATGTCGAAGTCGAAGAACAACGGCGTCGATCCGCAATTGCTGATCGATCAGCATGGCGCGGACACCGCGCGTCTGTTCGTGATGTTCGCCGCACCGCCCGAGCAGTCGCTCGAATGGTCCGGCTCGGGTGTGGAAGGCGCGAGCCGCTTCCTGCGCCGCGTGTGGAGCTTCAGTCAGGCGAATGAAGCCGCATTGCGCGAAGGCGGCACGTTCGACGCCGCCCAACTTAGCGATGTCGAAAAGACGCTGCGCCGCGAGATCTACAGCGTGCTCAAGCAGGCCGACTTCGACTACCAGCGTCTGCAGTACAACACGGTGGTGTCGGCCGCCATGAAGATGCTCAACGCGCTCGACAGCGCGAAGGGCGCCCGGCCGGCCGTGCTGCGCGAAACGTGCAGCGTGATGCTGCGCGTGCTGTATCCGGTCGTGCCGCACCTTACGTTCCAGTTGTGGCAGGAACTCGGTTACGCCGACGAACTCGGCTCGCTGCTCGACGCGCCGTGGCCGAAGGTCGACGAACAAGCGCTGGAGCAGTCCGAGATCGAACTCGTGCTGCAGGTGAACGGCAAGGTGCGCGGCGCGATCACGGTGGCGAAAGACGCCTCGCGCGAATCGATCGAACAGCTCGCGGCCGCGCATGACATGGTTGCGAAGTTCAGCGAAGGCAAGGCGCCGAAGAAGATCGTCGTGGTGCCGGGACGCCTCGTGAACGTGGTCGTGTGAGCATCGACGAAGACATGACAGCAGGCAGGACGCCGCCGCGCATGGCGGCGCTTGTCCGCGCTGCGGAATCTACTGCGAACCAGGAGCCAATGTGACTCGCAGATCGTTTTTGACGCTGGCTTGCAGCGTATTGATGTTGACCGCTTGCGGCTTCCAGTTGCGCGGCCAGCAGGACTACGCATTCAAACGCCTCTATATCGCCGGCGGTTCCGCGGCGGCGGGCGCGCGTCTCGCGCGTATCGTGGAAGGCGGCAGCGACACGGTGGTGGTCACGTCGGTCGCGAATGCCGACGCCACGTTGCAGATCACCGAAGGTCGCGGCATCGGCACGCTGACGCTGAACTCGCTGGGTGTGGTCGAAGAGTATCAATTGAATCTCAACATGAACTATTCGCTGACGGCCAAGGACGGCACGCTGCTGATTCCGCCGAGCGTGATCGCGCTGAACCGCGCAATGACCTATAGCGATCAGTTCTCGCAAGCGAAAGCCTCCGAAAGCAACATTCTCTTCGACGACATGGAAAGAGACGCGATCGACCAGCTCACGCGCCGTCTGGCCGTCGTGCGCTCAATGCATCCGGCGCCGGGCGAGGAAGTGCCCTCGGTTGCGCCGCGCGCGCCGTTGCCGCCGCCGCCGCTGTGAGTCGCACCATTCGTTCGAATTGCCGTCTTTGTTCAACCTCGCCGATCGGTAGCCATGCAACTGCGACTTGACGCGCTCGAAGCGCATCTCGCCAAAGGACTCGCCGGACTGTACGTTGTGTACGGCGACGAGCACCTGCTCGCGCAGGAAGCGTGCGACCGCATTCGCGCCACGGCGCGCGCGGCCGGCTTTACCGACCGCTCGGTGTTCACCGTGGAGCGCGGCTTCGACTGGAGTTCGTTGCTGGGCGCGAGCCAGTCGATGTCGCTGTTCGGCGACCGCCAACTGGTCGAGTTGCGCATTCCGTCCGGCAAGCCCGGCAAGGAAGGCGCGGAAGCGCTGAAAGCGCTCGCCGCTGCCGTCAATGACGACGTGCTCACCATGATCACGCTGCCGCGGCTCGACGCGGCCACGCAGAAGTCGGCGTGGTTTACGGCTTTGTCCGAGGCGGGTGTCGCGTTGAAAATCGATCCGGTCGAGCGCGCGCAGTTGCCGAATTGGGTTGGGCAGCGGCTTGCAGCGCAGGGTCAGCGGGTTGCCGCAGGCGAAGAAGGGCGGCGCGCGCTCGCGTTTATCGCCGAGCGCGTGGAAGGTAATCTGCTCGCCGCGCATCAGGAAATTCAGAAACTCGGGCTGCTGTATCCGGCGGGTTCGTTGAGCTTCGAACAGGTTCAGGACGCCGTGCTCAACGTCGCCCGTTACGATGTTTTCAAGCTGAACGAAGCGATGCTGGCGGGCGACGTCGGCCGGTTGTCGCGCATGCTCGACGGCTTGCGTGGCGAAGGCGAGGCCGCAGTGCTGGTGCTGTGGGCGGTGGTCGAAGAAGTACGCACGCTGCTGCGCATCAAGCGCGGCGCGGCGGCCGGCAAGCCGCTGGCGGTGCTGGTGCGCGAGAACCGCGTGTGGGGTCCGCGTGAACGGTTGATCGGGCCCGCGCTGTCGCGTGTCACTGAAGGCGCGCTGGAAAAGGCGCTCGCGCTGGCAGCCAGGCTCGACCGGCAGGTGAAGGGGTTGTCGGGCGGAACGCCAGGCAATCATCGCAACGATCCGCCGCCTGATCCGTGGGACGGCCTGTTCGAACTCGCCATGACGGTGGCCGCGCCAAAAACGTCGGCCGTGCCGCCGGCGCGACCTCGCAGCTCGGCGGCGGCGTCGGCGCGGCGGCCGGTCTGAGGGCTGGCGTGGGAGCTGGCCTTGCGGCCGGCTGGTTCTGAAAACCGCACCGCTCGCGCCAATGTTCGCGGACCGCTAGCCTGTCGCGCTTTCGTCGTTTTCGTCGCATGAAGGCCTGGCCAATCGGCTAACGCGCTTCACCGCGGTAAGCAAAGCGGCCTGGCCCGACTTACAATCGTTTGATCTTTCGCTAATTCTGCCTGTCCGCTGCACCTCGGCGCGCGCGGCACTACGAGACTCACCATGGATATCGACCAGTACATGACCGACCTCGGTCGCCGCGCCCGCCGGGCATCGCGGGCGATGGCGCGGGCGTCGACGGCGGCGAAGAACGCTGCGCTTGCCGCTGTCGCCGAGGCGATCGAGCGCGACGCCGCGTTGCTGAAAGAAGCCAATGCGCGCGATCTCGCGCGGGCTCGCGACAAAGGTCACGACGCCGCGTTTATCGACCGCTTGACGCTCTCGGACAAAGCGCTCAAAACGATGGTGGAAGGCTTGCGGCAGGTTGCCGCGTTGGCCGATCCGATCGGCGAGATCAGCAATCTGAAGTTTCGGCCAAGCGGCATTCAGGTTGGACAGATGCGCGTGCCACTCGGCGTGATCGGCATCATCTACGAATCGCGGCCGAACGTGACCATCGACGCCGCGGCGCTGTGCCTGAAGTCCGGCAACGCGACAATTCTGCGCGGCGGTTCAGAAGCGCTCGAATGCAACACGGCGCTGGCGAAACTGATCGGCGAAGGGCTGGAAAGGGCGGGCCTGCCGCAGGAAGCCGTGCAGGTGGTCGCAACGTCGGACCGCGCCGCGGTCGGCAAGCTGATCACCATGACGGAATATGTCGACGTAATCGTGCCGCGCGGCGGCAAGAGTTTGATCGCGCGCCTGATGGAAGAAGGCCGCGTGCCGATGATCAAGCACCTCGACGGCATTTGCCACGTGTATGTCGACGGCCGCGCGGATATTCCGAAGGCGCTCACCGTCTGCGACAACGCAAAGACGCACCGCTACGGCACCTGCAACACGATGGAAACGCTACTGGTCGCGCGCGGCATCGCGGCTGAAGTGCTGCCGGCGCTCGGCAGGTTGTATCGCGAAAAAGAGGTAGAACTGCGCGTGGATGCGGCTGCGCGCAAGGTGCTCGAAGACGCGGGCGTGGCGCCTCTGGTCGACGCGACGGAAGAAGACTGGCGCACCGAATATCTCGCGCCGGTGCTGGCGATCAAGGTCGTGGACGGGATCGATGAGGCAATCGGGCACATCAACGAGTTTGGCTCGCATCACACGGATGCGATCGTCACCGAAGACCACGACCGCGCAATGCGCTTTCTGCGCGAAGTGGATTCGGCGAGTGTGATGGTCAACGCGTCGACGCGTTTTGCCGATGGTTTTGAGTTCGGACTGGGCGCGGAAATCGGCATTTCCAACGACAAACTGCACGCGCGTGGTCCGGTGGGACTGGAAGGGCTGACGTCGCTCAAGTATGTCGTGCTTGGGCACGGTGAAGGGCGCCAATAACGCGGACGCGGTGGGCAGCGTGGCTGTGAAATGCGGCCACGCGTGACCGTTTCTCGCTGCATCCTGTCATTGCCGCGATCCTCGATCGCCTTGTGTCGCGATGCGTGACCGGCATAACCGCCGCCGCTCCGCACAACAATTCACCCGCAACCCGAGGACCCAGATGCTCTGGATCAAGACGTTTCACATTGTGCTGGTGGCTTCCTGGTTTGCCGGCCTGTTCTATTTGCCGCGCATCTTCGTCAATCTGGCGATGGAAACGGAGCCTGCGGCGACGGCGCGTCTGTTGACCATGGCACGCAAGCTGTTCCGCTTCATGACGTTCATTGCCGTGCCCGCGCTGGCGTGCGGGCTCTGGCTGTGGCTGGGGATCGGCATCGGGCGCGGGCAGGGATGGATTCACGCCAAGGTTGGCGTGGTGGTGCTGCTTTTGATTTACCACGGTTATTGCGGTGTGCTGCTGCGGACGTTCGAGCGCGGCGAGAATCGGCGGACGGACAAGTGGTATCGGATGTTCAACGAGTTGCCGGTGCTGGGGATGTTGGCGGCGGTGGCGCTGGTGGTGATCAAGCCGTTTTAGGGCGGCGGGTGGTTGGGTGGGTTGTTTGGGTTAGGGCTTTTGATTTTGTAGAAGGGCGGTTTGCTGAGGTGTTCGGCAAACCGCCCTTTTTTCGTTTTGCAGCGCTGGATGGTGATGCGGTGTCTTAGGCCGAATGGCCAGTGCGGTTGTTAGCCTATATTGGGACGGCCGATGGGCGTGTTGGGTGATCTATAATTTGCAGACCATCGGCAACAACCGGTGGTCGAGTTTGACAGCTCGCGCTTGAAACCGCACACCCGTCCAGGCGGGTCGTGCGTCTATCTCTGCACGTCTGTATTTTCTATGGGCGGGCTGTGGTGGAGGAGCCGCAAGGCTCGCCGGATTGTTTCAAGCCCGGTCTGTCAACTTCGCTACGTGCCCGCTCACCCTCCTTGCAAGCGAGTGTCGGGCGATCCAGCAAGTCTTAAGGAGATCGCACCATGAGCAAGTCCACCAAAAAACAAACGGCCTCGCGCCCACCCGTCGATGCCCTGCAGTACGAAAAGCTTGCCTTGTCGGCATTCGGTTCATGCGAACGGCAGTTGACTCAACTCAGCCGATTGGCCACGCTTGCGACCTCGATATATAGGAATCCTGCATTGACGAACCACGAGCGACGCAGCCGACAAGTGCTGCTCGAATTGCTGGTGGAGACGTGCGAAGAGTATGAGCGCGAAGTGGAACGCGACCGCGAACTGTATCAGGTGATTGCGCTCGATGCGCGGGGGATTGCGCATCGGCGGATTACGGCGAGTGCGGCGGCGAAATTGCTTGCCGATGCGACACGGGATGCGGACAGGGCCGAACCGGTCGCTGAAGTGGGCGCCGAGACGACGCGCAAGCCAGCACAAGGGGCGGCCGATCCAGTCGCGGCCGCGACGGCGCACTGAGACGGACTGCGGATACGCTCCAGCAATCAACGAGGCGCGAAGGATTCGCGCTTCCTGATTGATGACTCACGGCCGGTGACGCGCCACTTGAACGCTTAGGCGCTGGCCTCGCGTGCCGTGCGCGACGCCGCCACACGCCATGCGTCGCCACGGCGGACGTACACGTCAGTGAAAGCGTAATCGGTCGCTTTCATGCCCGCGCCCGGCGTGTAGTGATTGACGCCGGACACCATGGCGACATTTCCGAATACACGCACCTTCAGTTCGCTGAGCGTCTGCGCCGAACCGGGCGGCAGCGTGGGCGCGACCAGAAGATCGGCTTTGGTGCGGCGTGCGCCGTTAGGCATCGTCTCGACGAAGGAGTCGTCGAGCAACTGATCGAGCGCCGCGCGGTCGCCGCGAATGGCGGCATCGACCCATGCTTGCTCCATGAGGACGAGCTTGTTTTCGACTTGCAGCTGGGTGGTCAGGCCGGAGGCGAGGACGCAGGTTGATAGGCCAATCGCGGCCAGGAAACTGAGGTGCTTCATATTCACATCCATTGAATCGACGGTAGGCACGCGAGCGCGTGTCCGCATTGCAGCGACGCAGGCCGATAGCCATGACATTCGGCCTGCGAATCGTCAGGCGGTGTATCTCGCAGGGGCTGTTGTGACTGGAAGACCGCGGCTGCCTGGCGTGGCTTGCAGTAGCCGGCCGACGTATTCCACTACTGAGGCACCGGCTCGTCGACCGGGCGGGATGGCTCCGCAACGGTATAAAAGAAGCGCGAGCAAGGTCACGCTTCTTGTGCCTTCAAGCCACCAGGGCGGCGCACGGGCCGCCCTTGTTCTCTCACTTGCGAATCATTTGTGCTGCGATCGCTCGCCAGCCTTCGGATTTACGGACGAACACGTCGGTAAACGAATAGTCCACCGGCCGCGCGCCTGGGTTTGCTCTGAATTGATTGATGCCGGTGACGATGGCGGTGTCGCCGTTCACGCGGACTTCCATATCCATCAAGGTTTGCGTCGAGCCGGGCGGCGGCGGCGGCGCCAACAGAAGGTCGGACTTGCTGCGGTGCGAGCCGCTGGGGGTCGTGTCGACGAAAGAATCGTCGAGCAGCTTCTCCAGCGTGACGCGGTCAGTGTTGGCGGTCGCAGTGGCCCAAGTCTGTTCCATTGCCTTCAGAGTCGCTTCGTCTTGATCTGATGCGAACGCAGGGGACGCGAGGGAGGACGCCAAAAGAATGGCAAGGGTCAAACGGTTGAGCGCTTTCATGCTGATTATCTCGATTAAGTGAGGGGAGGCGGCGCGCCGAGCGTGTGTTTTTTGCTCCAGCGGCTGTGCAAAAAACAATCACTTTGCGCCGCCGGCAATCGATTCCGACTTTCGGCAAATCGAAGGAGAATGCTTTGCTCTCGATTTACGGGGCGGCATTTGTAAAAATTTTAGATTATTTTGCATCAATATAAATAAGCGAATTCCTAATGTGCCCGAGGAATTCCGCTTACGGCATTAAGAATTGTCCTGTTTCTGTCTCCGTCCATCACGAGCAAGTCCTATTAGGTCCGCCGTGAATCTTGCCGTGGCCTCCGCGTTGTGCTCTAAGCATGGGTGTGTCGTTGGGATAATTCTTAATATCAAAACAGAAATCTCCGCCGCCGCGCCTTTCATTTACCAGACCCGTCGTCGAGTCGAGTTTCGCCGAAGAAAAAAATCCAGGCAGTTTTTGTCAATCTTGCCGCGTGATCTCTCAATTCGGAATGCTCTTATTAAGGTCTGATGACGTCGGTCATAAAGTTTCATACATAGAGAAAACGCAGTCAAAGGCATTTTTGATATTGGAGCGACGCCCCGATAAGCGGGAGCGATTCGGAATCTGCCGCAGGTCATCAATTCCGCGAATTTCAAATCAATTGGCGCTTCAGTCCTTCTCTTCCTGGCTCTGTCCACCGGCTACCGAACGCCTCAGTCAGAACTTCACCGACGCATCGCCGCGCGGCAAGCACGAACGCGTGAACAACTTTTTTCAATTTTCATCAGGATTTTCAAATGAATAAGACATATCGCTCTGTCTGGAACGAATCGACGGGGACGTGGGTTGCTGCGCAGGAGACGGCCAAGGGACGGAAGAAATCCGCCTCGCCGGCAAAGAGCGTGTTGGCGCTTGTCATTGGCGGGAGCGCGCTCATCGGCGCTGGCTCGGCCGTGGCTGGTGGGCTTGACGGCGGGACGGTGGCGGCTGCTACGGCGGAAGCCATTGGTCAAGGTGCTAAAGTGACCGCCACTGGTGACGGCGGTCAAGGGGTCGCCATCGGCGTGAACGCATTAGTTACCGACAACTACAGCGTGGCCGTTGGCGGGGGCGCGCAAGCACTCGGGGCCCAATCAACCGCGATTGGCAATGGTGCGGTCGCGGGGGGCTCCTCGGCCGCCGGCGCGACAGCTGTCGGGCAAA
Organism: Paraburkholderia sp. BL27I4N3; assembly: GCF_003386115.1. Lineage (NCBI taxonomy): Bacteria > Pseudomonadati > Pseudomonadota > Betaproteobacteria > Burkholderiales > Burkholderiaceae > Paraburkholderia > Paraburkholderia sp. BL27I4N3. Next base: position 187,788 of record NZ_QREJ01000001.1, read on the forward strand.
TGGCAAAAGCGACGGGCTCGAATTCGTTGGCGTTCGGCTCTGACGCGACAGCGTCGGCGTTAGCTGCCACGGCAGTTGGTACTAGCGCGGTAGCGTCCGCAGTGGCTGCCACGGCGCTGGGTACGCTTTCAACTGCCACAGCGTCCTACGCGACAGCAGTGGGAGAAAATTCCGCTGGGACCGGCGTTGACGCGACGGGAGTGGGTTATAGCGCAAGTGCATCAGGGAGTAATTCGACAGCATTGGGCGCGTGGGCGAATGCAACTGCAGCGAACTCGGTAGCGCTAGGCTATTTGTCGACCACGACGGCGAACCTGTCGGCCGCGGGTTACAACCCGGGCACGGGCACGCTGTCGGGCACGGCTTCGACGGCCAATGGCGAAGTGTCGGTGGGCTCGGCAGGCAAGGAACGTCGCATCACGAACGTGGCAGCCGGTTCGGCAGCGACGGACGCGGTGAACGTGAGCCAGCTGCAGTCGGAAGACGCGAAGGTCAATAACGTTTCGAACAACCTGAGCAACCTGTCGAACACCGTGAACAATATCAGCACGGCGACGGGCAACATCACCAATATCAACAACACCGTCAACAACATTACCAACGGCGGTGGCATCAAGTACTTCCACACGAACTCGACGCTGGCGGATTCATCGGCAACGGGCACGAACGCGGTGGCGATCGGCGGGGGCGCTGTGGCAGCGGGCACCAACGGAATTGCGATGGGAACCGGCGCGAACACCGCGCCTATTGCCGATTCCACAGGTGTTGACCTGATCGCTATTGGCACTAGCGCGCAAGCCGGTGGGGGATCGTCGGTCGCACTGGGCGGCAATGCGAAGGCGGGCGCCCTCAATAGCATGGGCTCCAACGCCGGTTACTCTGTCGCGATCGGCGAAAACGCGCTTGCCCAAGGGGGGGCGCTAACCTGGGGTTATACCACCGCCGTTGGCGCGAACAGCTCGGCCACGAATTACGCGGCAACTGCACTTGGCATGGGCACGACGGCGTCGGGAAGTAACTCGGTGGCTTTGGGCTCCAACTCTGTTGCTGATGTCAATAATACGGTGTCGGTGGGTTCGTCCACGTCGCAGCGCAAGGTGGTCAACATGGCCGCCGGCACGCTGAGCGCGACCAGCACGGACGCGGTGAACGGCTCGCAGTTGTATGCGACGAACCAGAATGTGTCGAACATTGCCGGCAACGTGACCAACATCGCTGGCAACGTCACCAACCTTAGTAACACGGTGAACAACATCACCAACGGTGGTGGCATCAAGTACTTCCACACGAACTCGACGCTGGCGGACTCGTCGGCAACGGGCACAGACGCAGTGGCGATCGGTGGTGCGGCCTCGGCCTCGGCAGCGAACTCGGTGGCGCTGGGTTCGGGTTCGACGACGACCGCGAACCTGTCGGCCGCGGGTTACAACCCGGGCACGGGCACGCTGTCGGGCACGGCTTCGACGGCCAACGGCGAAGTGTCGGTGGGTTCGGCAGGCAAGGAACGTCGCATCACCAACGTGGCAGCCGGTTCGGCAGCGACGGACGCGGTGAACGTGAGCCAGTTGCAATCGGAAGATGCGAAGGTGAACACGGTCAACAACAACGTGAACAACCTGAGCAACAACGTCAGCAACATCGCGGGTAACGTCACCAACATCAGCAACGTGGTGAACAACATCACCAACGGCGGTACGGGCATCAAGTACTTCCACACGAACTCGACGCTGGCGGATTCGTCGGCAACGGGCACGAACGCGGTGGCGATCGGTGGTGCGGCGTCGGCCTCGGCAGCGAACTCGGTGGCGCTGGGTTCGGGTTCGACCACGACGGCGAACCTGTCGGCCGCGGGTTACAACCCGGGCACGGGCACGCTGTCGGGCACGGCTTCGACGGCCAATGGCGAAGTGTCGGTGGGCTCGGCAGGCAAGGAACGTCGCATCACGAACGTGGCAGCCGGTTCGGCAGCGACGGACGCGGTGAACGTGAGCCAGCTGCAGTCGGAAGACGCGAAGGTCAATAACGTTTCGAACAACCTGAGCAACCTGTCGAACACCGTGAACAATATCAGCACGGCGACGGGCAACATCACCAATATCAACAACACCGTCAACAACATTACCAACGGCGGTGGCATCAAGTACTTCCACACGAACTCGACGCTGGCGGATTCATCGGCAACGGGCACGAACGCGGTGGCGATCGGCGGGGGCGCTGTGGCAGCGGGCACCAACGGAATTGCGATGGGAACCGGCGCGAACACCGCGCCTATTGCCGATTCCACAGGTGTTGACCTGATCGCTATTGGCACTAGCGCGCAAGCCGGTGGGGGATCGTCGGTCGCACTGGGCGGCAATGCGAAGGCGGGCGCCCTCAATAGCATGGGCTCCAACGCCGGTTACTCTGTCGCGATCGGCGAAAACGCGCTTGCCCAAGGGGGGGCGCTAACCTGGGGTTATACCACCGCCGTTGGCGCGAACAGCTCGGCCACGAATTACGCGGCAACTGCACTTGGCATGGGCACGACGGCGTCGGGAAGTAACTCGGTGGCTTTGGGCTCCAACTCTGTTGCTGATGTCAATAATACGGTGTCGGTGGGTTCGTCCACGTCGCAGCGCAAGGTGGTCAACATGGCCGCCGGCACGCTGAGCGCGACCAGCACGGACGCGGTGAACGGCTCGCAGTTGTATGCGACGAACCAGAATGTGTCGAACATTGCCGGCAACGTGACCAACATCGCTGGCAACGTCACCAACCTTAGTAACACGGTGAACAACATCACCAACGGTGGTGGCATCAAGTACTTCCACACGAACTCGACGCTGGCGGACTCGTCGGCAACGGGCACAGACGCAGTGGCGATCGGTGGTGCGGCCTCGGCCTCGGCAGCGAACTCGGTGGCGCTGGGTTCGGGTTCGACGACGACCGCGAACCTGTCGGCCGCGGGTTACAACCCGGGCACGGGCACGCTGTCGGGCACGGCTTCGACGGCCAACGGCGAAGTGTCGGTGGGTTCGGCAGGCAAGGAACGTCGCATCACCAACGTGGCAGCCGGTTCGGCAGCGACGGACGCGGTGAACGTGAGCCAGTTGCAATCGGAAGATGCGAAGGTGAACACGGTCAACAACAACGTGAACAACCTGAGCAACAACGTCAGCAACATCGCGGGTAACGTCACCAACATCAGCAACGTGGTGAACAACATCACCAACGGCGGTACGGGCATCAAGTACTTCCACACGAACTCGACGCTGGCGGATTCGTCGGCAACCGGCACGAACGCGGTGGCGATCGGTGGTGCGGCCTCGGCCTCGGCAGCCAACTCGGTAGCACTGGGTTCGGGTTCGACGACGACCGCGAACCTGTCGGCCGCGGGTTACAACCCGGGCACGGGCACGCTGTCGGGCACGGCTTCGACGGCCAATGGCGAAGTGTCGATGGGCTCGGCAGGCAAGGAACGTCGTATCACCAACGTGGCAGCCGGTTCGGCAGCGACGGACGCAGTGAACGTGAGCCAGTTGCAGTCGGAAGATGCGAAGGTGAACACGGTCAACAACAACGTGAACAACCTGAGCAACAACGTCAGCAATCTGTCGGGCAACGTGACGAACATCGCTGGCAACGTCACCAACATCAGCAACGTGGTGAACAACATCACCAACGGTGGTGGCATCAAGTACTTCCATGCGAACTCGACGCTGGCGGATTCGTCGGCAACGGGCACGGATGCAGTGGCGATCGGTGGCAACGCATCGGCAACGACGGCGAACTCGGTAGCACTGGGCTCGAACTCGGTGGCGAACTCGACGACGCTGACGACGGCAGGCTTCACGCCGGCCGGCGGCTCGGCGATCTCGGCAGCGACGGCGCTCGGCGGTGAAGTGTCGGTTGGCGCAGCGGGTAAGGAACGTCGCATCACGAACGTGGCAGCGGGTCTGAACGCCACGGACGCGGTGAACGTGAGCCAGCTGCAGTCGGAAGACGTAAAGGTGAACAACGTCAGCAATAACGTTTCGAACCTGAGCAACAACGTCAGCAACATCGCTGGCAATGTCACGAACATCAGCAACGTGGTGAACAACATCACCAACGGCGGCACGGGCATCAAGTACTTCCACGCGAACTCGACGCTGGCGGATTCGTCGGCAACGGGCACGAACGCGGTGGCGATCGGTGGTGCGGCATCGGCCTCGGCTGCGAACTCGGTGGCGCTGGGTTCGAGTTCGACGACGACCGCGAACCTGTCGGCCGCGGGTTACAACCCGGGCACGGGCACGCTGTCGGGCACGGCTTCGACGGCCAACGGCGAAGTGTCGGTGGGTTCGGCAGGCAAGGAACGTCGCATCACGAACGTCGCAGCCGGTTCGGCGGCGACGGACGCGGTGAACGTGAGCCAGCTGCAATCGGAAGATGCGAAGGTCAATAACGTTTCGAACAATCTGAGCAACCTGTCGAACACCGTGAACAATATCAGCACGGCGACGGGCAACATCACCAATATCAGCAACACCGTCAACAACATCACCAACGGTGGCGGCATCAAGTATTTCCACGCGAACTCGACGCTGGCGGACTCGTCGGCAACGGGCACGGATGCGGTGGCGATCGGTGGCAACGCCTCGGCCTCGGCAGCCAACTCGGTGGCGCTGGGTTCGGGTTCGACCACGACGGCGAACCTGTCGGCTGCGGGTTACAACCCGGGCACGGGCACGCTGTCGGGCACGGCTTCGACGGCCAACGGCGAAGTGTCGATTGGCTCGGCAGGCAAGGAACGTCGTATCACCAACGTGGCAGCCGGCTCGGCGGCGACGGACGCGGTGAACGTGAGCCAGTTGCAGTCGGAAGATGCGAAGGTGAACACGGTCAACAACAACGTGAACAACCTGAGCAACAACGTCAGCAACATCGCGGGTAACGTCACCAACATCAGCAACACGGTGAACAACATCACCAACGGCGGCACCGGCATCAAGTATTTCCACGCGAACTCGACGCTGGCAGACTCGTCGGCAACGGGCACGGACGCAGTGGCGATCGGTGGCAACGCCTCGGCAACGACGGCGAACTCGGTGGCACTGGGCTCGAACTCGGTGGCGAACTCGACGACGCTGACGACGGCAGGCTTCACGCCGGCCGGTGGTTCGGCGATCTCGGCAGCGACGGCGCTGGGCGGTGAAGTGTCGGTGGGCGCAGCGGGTAAGGAACGTCGTATCACGAACGTGGCAGCGGGTCTGAACGCCACGGATGCAGTGAACGTGAGCCAGTTGCAATCGGAAGATGCGAAGGTCAATAACGTTTCGAACAACCTGAGCAACCTGTCGAACACCGTGAACAATATCAGCACGGCGACGGGCAACATCACCAATATCAACAACACCGTCAACAACATCACCAACGGTGGTGGCATCAAGTACTTCCACGCGAACTCGACGCTTGCGGATTCGTCGGCAACGGGCACGGATGCAGTGGCGATCGGTGGTGCGGCGTCGGCCTCGGCAGCGAACTCGGTGGCGCTGGGTTCGGGTTCGACCACGACGGCGAACCTGTCGGCCGCGGGTTACAACCCGGGCACGGGCACGCTGTCGGGCACGGCTTCGACGGCCAACGGCGAAGTGTCGGTGGGTTCGGCAGGCAAGGAACGTCGCATCACGAACGTAGCAGCCGGTTCGGCAGCGACGGACGCAGTGAACGTGAGCCAGCTGCAGTCGGAAGATGCGAAGGTGAACACGGTCAACAACAACGTGAACAACCTGAGCAACAACGTCAGCAATCTGTCGGGCAACGTGACAAACATCGCTGGCAACGTTACGAACATCAGCAACGTGGTGAACAACATCACCAACGGTGGTGCTGGCATCAAGTATTTCCATACCAACTCGACGCTGGCGGATTCGTCGGCAACGGGCACGGATGCAGTGGCGATCGGTGGCAACGCCTCGGCAACGACGGCGAACTCAGTGGCACTGGGTTCGAACTCGGTGGCGAACTCGACGACGCTCACGACGGCAGGCTTCACGCCGGCCGGTGGCTCGGCGATCTCGGCAGCGACGGCGCTGGGTGGTGAAGTGTCGGTGGGCGCAGCGGGCAAGGAGCGTCGCATCACGAACGTGGCAGCGGGTCTGAACGCCACGGACGCGGTGAACGTGAGCCAGCTGCAATCGGAAGATGCGAAGGTCAATAACGTTTCGAACAACCTGAGCAACCTGTCGAACACCGTGAACAATATCAGCACGGCGACGGGCAACATCACCAATATCAACAACACCGTCAACAACATCACCAACGGTGGCGGCATCAAGTACTTCCACTCGAACTCGACGCTTGCGGATTCGTCGGCAACGGGCACGGACGCAGTGGCGATCGGTGGCAACGCCTCCGCAACGACGGCGAACTCGGTAGCACTGGGCTCGAACTCGGTGGCGAACTCGACGACGCTGACGACGGCAGGCTTCACGCCGGCCGGCGGCTCGGCGATCTCGGCAGCGACGGCGCTGGGCGGTGAAGTGTCGGTGGGCGCAGCGGGCAAGGAACGTCGTATCACCAACGTGGCAGCAGGTCTGAACGCGACGGATGCGGTGAACGTGAGCCAGCTGCAGTCGGAAGACGCGAAGGTGAACACGGTCAACAACAACGTGAACAACCTGAGCAACAACGTCAGCAACATCGCGGGTAACGTGACGAACATCGCTGGCAACGTCACCAACATCAGCAACGTGGTGAACAACATCACCAACGGCGGTGGCGGCATCAAGTACTTCCACGCGAACTCGACGCTGGCCGACTCGTCGGCAACGGGCACGGACGCAGTGGCGATCGGTGGCAACGCATCGGCGACGACGGCGAACTCGGTGGCACTCGGTTCGAATTCGACGACGACGACCGCAGTGGCGACCAGTGGCACGACGATTGGTGGCGTCACCTACACGTTCGCGGGCGCAACTCCGACGAGCACGGTGAGCGTGGGCTCGGTGGGTAACGAGCGCACCATCACCAACGTGGCGGCAGGCCGCCTGAGCGCGACCAGCACGGACGCGGTCAATGGCAGCGAGCTGTACGCGACCAACCAGCAGGTGACGCAGAACTCGAGCGACATCACCAACCTGACGAACAACATCAACAACGGTTCGGTGGGTCTGGTGCAGCAGGATGCGACGTCGCGCAACATCACCGTGGCGAAGGATAGCGACGGTACGGTGGTGGACTTCACGGGTACGGCGGGTTCGCGCAAGCTGACCGGTGTAACGGCGGGTGTTCTGAGCGCCGCGAGCACGGACGCGGTCAACGGTTCGCAGTTGTACTCGACGAACAGCAACGTGACGAACCTGAGCAACAACGTCAGCAACATCGCGGGTAATGTCACCAACATCAGCAACGTGGTGAACAACATCACCAACGGCGGTACGGGCATCAAGTACTTCCACTCGAACTCGACGCTGGCGGATTCGTCGGCAACGGGCGCGGATGCAGTGGCGATCGGCGGCAACGCATCGGCAGCGAATGCCGGCGCGGTGGCACTGGGCGCGGGTTCGACGACGGCTGCAGCAGTGGCGACCACTGGCGCGACCGTCGGCGGCGTGAACTACACGTTTGCAGGCACGGCTCCGACGAGCACGGTGAGCGTGGGCTCGGTGGGTAACGAGCGCACCATCACCAACGTGGCGGCAGGCCGCCTGAGCGCGACCAGCACGGACGCGGTCAATGGCAGCCAGCTGTATGCGACCAACCAGCAGGTGACGCAGAACTCGAGCGACATCACTAACCTGACGAACAACATCAACAACGGTTCGGTGGGTCTGGTGCAGCAGGATGCGACGTCGCGCAACATTACCGTGGCGAAGGATAGCGACGGTACGGTGGTGGACTTCACGGGTACGGCGGGTTCGCGCAAACTGACCGGCGTAGCCGCCGGTGAAGTGAGCGCAACGAGCGTGGATGCGGTGAACGGTTCGCAGCTGTTCGGCGTGTCGCAGAGCGTTGCGAATGCAATCGGCGGTGGTTCGACGGTGAACACGGATGGCTCCATCACGGCGCCGACTTACGAGGTGGGCGGCACGACCGTCAACAACGTAGGTGCCGCGATTACCAATCTGGACGACCGCACGACGCAGAACACGACGGCGATCACCAACATCAACAACACGCTGAACAACATCAGCAGTGGAGTCGGTGTCACGTACTTCCACGCCAACTCGGCGTTGCCGGATTCCCAGGCAATCGGCGCGGATTCGGTGGCGATCGGTGGTAACGCGCAATCGCTGGCGGCGAACTCGGTGGCATTGGGTTCCAACTCGATGGCCAATCGCGCCAACACGGTGTCCGTGGGCTCGGCGGGCAACGAACGCCAGATCACCAACGTCGCGGCAGGTACGGCGGATACGGATGCGGTGAACGTCGCGCAGTTGAAGGCGTCGGGCGTGATCAATCCTAACGGCACGACGAATGCGGCAGTCACGTACGACCACAACGCGGACGGTACGACCAACTACAACAGCATCACGATGGGTAATGGTGTTGCAGGCGGTACGACGATCCACAACGTGGCAGCAGGCTCGGCCGGCGACGATGCAGTCAACGTCAGTCAGCTGAACACGGCGATTTCCACCGTGACGAACATTGCCAACAACGCAGCGAGCAACCCGATGTTTGCTGCAAACGGCAACCGTGACACGGAAGCAGCGGTCGCGAGCGGCACGCATTCGACGGCAATGGGTGCGAACGCCAGCGCGAGCGCGGCCAACTCGGTGGCGCTGGGTGCGAACTCGGTGGCGGACCGTGCTAACACGGTGTCGGTGGGTTCGGCGGGCAACGAACGCCAGGTCACCAACGTGGCAGCTGGTACGGCAACGACCGACGCGGTCAACGTCGGCCAGTTGAACGACTCGATCAGCGCGGCGGTCGGCAATCTGCCGGCGGGTACGACGGCGAAGGACTACACCGACCAACAGATCGGCGCGGTGCAGAACAGCGTCAACCAGGTGTCCCAGAAAGCGTACGCCGGTGTTGCAGCCGCTACGGCGCTGACGATGATTCCGGACGTCGATCAAGGCAAGACGATCGCGGTCGGTATCGGCGGTGGCACGTACGGCGGGCAAAACGCTGTCGCACTCGGCATCTCGGCGCGTATTACCGAGAACCTGAAGATGAAGGCCGGCGCGGGCACCAGCTCGCAAGGCACGACCGTCGGGTTGGGTGCTTCCTATCAGTGGTAAGCGCCTCGACGGATGGGATGCAAATTCCATCCGTCGGCCCTGATCCGCACATCTCCTAACTGAAAGCGCGCCGTTGTTGGCAGCACACGCAGCAACAGCGCCGCTTCAAACACTGAATCCGTTGAAATGAACTCGACTCTTTTTAAATATCTCCGCGCGCCGTTGCTCGGCGCGTTCGTCGCCGCGCTCGCTGCCTGTAACACGCAGTCGGGTGCGACCTACACGTTGCACGCCATTAGCGCGCCGAACCAGCAGGCACGCACTTATCACGTGACCTGTCAGGGACTTTTCGAAAGCTCGCAGGCTTGTGTGCGCGTGGCCGAAGAAACTTGTAAAGCCCAGCCCGTCACCTGGCTCGAATCGATTGACGGCGTACGCAACAACGAGCCGAAGAAAGATCCGCGCGAAGCAACCTTCATGTGCGGTGCGCCTGCCGTGCAGCAGCCGGTGACGCAGCCTGTCGTACAGCAGCCGGCGCCGGTGGTGATCGTCCAGCAGCAACCCGCCCCGCAACCGCAAGTCACGGTGCAACAACGCCGTCTGCTATTGCAAGGCAACGCGAACTTCGCCACCGATAGCTCGGTACTCAGCGCGGTCGCCAAGGACAATCTCGACCAGTTCCTGCGCGTGAACAAGGAAGTACACCTTCGTCGCGTAACCGTGATCGGCTATACCGACAAGACAGGCTCCGAGCCGCATAACCGGATGCTCTCCGAAGCGCGTGCCGCGGCTGTCGTCGCTTATCTGCGCGACGGTGGCCTTCAGGCCGACCAGTTCTCATCGAAGGGCATGGGCAGCGCTGATCCGGTCGCCACGAACGCGACCGCCGAAGGTCGTATGCAAAACCGTCGTGTCGACGTACGCGTCTTCGCCGAGTAAATCGGGCGACGCAAAAGTTTGACCGTCAAAGGCCTGCCGTCGCGCAGGCCTTTTTTCTATTGCGGCTTCAGGGCTCGCCGTCGATGCGCAGCCGGCCGATCACGCCTTTCGCCTGGCCGAGCCTTTCGACGAGTTCAGGTCCACGCCTGAGCGCCACGCCGACCGCCAGAATGTCGCCGATCGCGAGATGCGACATGCGCGAGGTCATCGGTGAAAAGACGTCGTTTTCTTCGACGACGTTCGAGAACAGGCAAATGCTCGCGACCCGTGCGAGCGGCGAACTGCCGTGCGTGATGGCAATCACTTTAGCGCCGCGCGCGAGCGCGGAGCGCGCCGAATCGATGATGTCGCGCGTGCGGCCGGTATTGGAAATCGCCACGACGACGTCGCCGGGTTCGAGCAGCGCCGCCGACATCGAATACGTGTGCGGATCGGAGTAGGCGACGCTCGGCATGCCGAGCCGGAAGAACTTGTGCTGTATATCCTGCGCGGCGATGCCCGAGCCGCCCGCGCCGTAAAACTCGATGCGCGCCGCGTTCGCCAGCAGTTCGACGGCCGCTTCGACGCTGTCCGGCGACAGGCTGTTGCGCACCTCGATCAGCGTGCCGATGGTCCGGTCGAACACTTTGGCGATCAGCCCGGACGCACCTTCGTCCGGCCGCACGTCGCGATAGACGGTTGGCACACCGGACGCGATACCTTGCGCCAGCCGGATCTTGAACTCACGAAACCCCGAAAAGCCCAACGCGCGACAGAACCGCGCGATGGTCGGCTGGCTGACGCCCGCGCGGGCGGCGACTTCGGTCATCGACAGATCGAGCACCTCGCGTGGCGACTCGATCACATAGTCGGCCAGCTTGCGCTCGGACGGCCGCAACTGCTCGCGCATCTCTTCGACTTGGGACAGCATCATCGGAAAACTCGCACTATGCTGAAGAATGCGTGGACTATAGCTGATTGCCTGAAAGGTACAAAAACTACATTTAGCGCGTAGGTGTATTCCCTAGGAGTTGCTGGAATATGACGGCGGTCCGCCAGTAAAGGGCTTCTGACGATTCGACGATGCGGCGTCGCAACAAGAATCCACATTGCGATCGTGTAGTTTTTCTACTAACATGACGTTGTCGGTTGACCCGACGCCCCCGCGATACCCACCTGGCATCGTGCGCGCAGCGACTGCGCGTCTTAGGCCAGCGACGAAGGAGCTCCGATGGTTTCCCCGCATTCGCAATTGTTGAAGGTCACGCAGCGCGTGGTCGAGCGTAGCAAGCCCACTCGTGAGGCGTATCTCGCCCGCATCCACCAGGCGCAGGGCAAGTTCCCGGCGCGCGGCGCGCTCTCCTGCGCCAATCTGGCTCACGGTTTCGCCGGCCTCGAAGGCAACGACAAGCTCGTCATCAAGCAGATTCGCGAGCCGAACATCGGCATCGTGTCCTCGTACAACGAGATGCTGTCGGCCCACGCCCCGTACAAAAACTACCCGGACATCATCAAGCAGGCCGCGCGTGAAAACGGCGGCGTCGCGCAATTCGCGGGCGGCGTGCCGGCCATGTGCGACGGCGTCACGCAAGGCAATGCGGGCATGGAGCTGTCGCTGTTCTCGCGCGAGGTCATCGCCATGAGCACGGCGGTCGCGCTCACGCACAACATGTTCGACGCGGCGCTGTGCCTGGGCATCTGCGACAAGATCGTGCCGGGCCTGTTGATTGGCGCGCTGCAATTCGGCCATATCCCGACCATCTTCGTGCCGGCCGGCCCGATGGGCAGCGGCCTGTCCAATGACGACAAAGCCAAAACGCGCCAACTCTTCGCGACCGGCCAATGCGACCGCGGCGCGCTGCTCGAAGCGGAAGCCGCCGCGTATCACAGTCACGGCACCTGCACGTTCTACGGTACGGCCAACAGCAATCAGATGCTGATGGAAGTCATGGGCCTGCATCTGCCGAGTTCGGCCTTCGTGCATCCGCACACGCCGCTGCGCGATGCGCTGACCGCGCAGGCCGCGCGCCGTGTGCTCGATCTGACGGTCGAGCGCGGCAACTACATGCCGATCGGCCACGTGGTCGACGAAAAGGCGATTGTCAACGGTATCGTCGCGTTGCTGGCCACCGGCGGCTCGACCAATCACACGCTGCATCTGGTCGCGATTGCACGCGCGGCCGGCATCGTGATCGATTGGGACGACTTCGACACGCTGTCGCAAGCCGTGCCGCTGCTCGCGAAAATCTATCCGAACGGCAAGGCGGACGTGAACCACTTCCACGCAGCCGGCGGCGTCGCGTTCCTCGTGCGCAACCTGCTCGAAGGCGGCTTGCTGCACGAAGATGTGAACACGGTCGCAGGCAAGGGGCTCAAGCACTACACCGAAGAGCCGAAGCTGATCGACGGCAAGCTGCAATGGGTGCCGGGTGCGGCAGCGAGCGAAGACACCGCGGTGCTGCGCGGCATCAAGGAACCGTTCCAGCCGGACGGCGGCCTGCGTCTGATGCAGGGCAAGCTCGGGCGCGGCGTCATCAAGATTTCGGCGGTGGCGGCGCAGCATCGCAAGGTGAGGGCGCCGGCGATCGTGTTCGATTCGCAGGAAGCCGTGCAGGAAGCGTTCGACAAGCACGAGCTGAAGCGCGACTTTATCGCTGTCGTGCGCTTCCAGGGCGCGCGCGCAAACGGCATGCCCGAACTACACCGTTTGACGCCGCTGCTCGGTGTGTTGCAGGATCAAGGTTTCCATGTTGCACTGGTCACGGATGGCCGCATGTCCGGCGCGTCGGGCAAGGTGCCGGCGGTGATTCATCTGTCGCCGGAAGCGTTGCTGCAAGGGCCGATCGGCAAAGTGCGCACGGGCGACATGCTGGTGATCGACGCCGACGCCGGCGTGCTCGACATCGAAATCGACGCGGCGGAATGGAGCGCGCGTGAGGGCGCCGTGCCGCAGCATCAGGCGGCGAACGAAGTTGGCTTCGGCCGTGAGCTGTTCGGCGTGTTCCGCGCGGCGGCGGCGCCGGCGGAGCAGGGTGCGTCGGTATTCGGCGCGATGGTGGGCGAGCACGCGGCGCCTCATGCAGCGTCGCACGACACTCACGAGGCTGCGCGTCACGGCGAAAAAGCCAAAGCGCACACCTGAAACACGCAAGCGGCACGCAAGCAGCAAATCGGCACCCAACAAGCACCACTCAAGCCAGCCAAGTGCTGCAGAACAAGGAGTCTGACTATGACGTCGAAAACAGTAAGCGATATCGTGCGCCTCGGCCCGGTGATTCCGGTGCTCGCGTTCGACTCGGTCGAACAGGGTGAACACGTGTCGCGCGCGCTGCACGCGGGCGGCGTGAAGGTGCTGGAAATCACCTTGCGCACCGCAGCAGGCCTCGAAGCGATCGAACGCGCGAGCCAGTTGGCCGAAGATATCGTGGTGGGTGTCGGCACGATTACGAAGCCCGAGCATTGCGCTCAGGCCAAGAAGGCGGGCGCGCAGTTCGGCGTCTCGCCCGGCCTGACAAGAGACATGCACAAGGCCGCGCAGGATGCGGGCTTGCCCCTGCTGCCGGGCGTGATGACGCCGACGGACATCATCGCGGCGCTCGAGCTCGGCTACGAGATCGTGAAGTTTTTTCCGGCGCAGCAAGCCGGCGGCGTGCCGATGCTGCAAGCGTTCCACGGCCCGTTCCCGAATCTGAAGTTCTGCCCGACCGGCGGCATCACGGCGGAAACGGCCACGCATTTCCTGTCGCTGCCGAACGTGGTATGCGTGGGCGGCTCATGGCTCACGCCGAAAGCCGCGCTCGCCGCGCAAAACTGGGACGAGGTCACGCGTCTGGCGCGTGCCGCGAGCCAGCTGGCGGCGCCGGCTCACTAGGTTGAATCCGCGCGCTCGTTAACCCTTTATCAAGGTCCGACACGAAGGAGCCTCGTCGATACAGCTGTTCAGGCTGTCTTGGCGAGGCTCTTTTTGCGATATGCGCGGAGAATTGGCGCACGTCTTCAGATAACAAACAGTAAAATTCAGCGTCCGCGCGGTCAGCCCGGTTTCAAGGCGCCGTACAGGTCGCCGTGAGACACGGTGCTGGCTGTGTTCCGCACGCACTCAGAATCAATAACGCAAAAGGAGGAGCTTCATGGAAGCTGTCCACGGCAGCACGCTGCTGGTCTTCGCGGTGATCGCCATCGCATTGCTGATCCTGCTGATCACACGCTACAAGGTTTATCCGTTCCTCGTTCTGATCATCGTGTCGTTGCTGCTGGGTCTTGCATCCGGCATGCCGATGGCGACCATCGTCAAATCGTTCGAAACGGGTAACGGCAATACGCTTGGGCATATCGCCATCGTGGTCGGTCTGGGCACCATGCTCGGCAAGATGATGGCCGAGTCGGGCGGCGCCGAGCGCATCGCCACCACGTTGATCAACTTCTTCGGCGAGAAGAACATCCATTGGGCCATGATGATCGTGGCGATCATCGTCGGCTTGCCGGTGTTCTTCGAAGTCGGTTTCGTGCTGCTGATCCCGATCGCGTTCAACGTCGCCAAGCGCACCAACAAGTCGTTGCTGCTGGTCGGCTTGCCGATGGTGGCGGGTCTGTCCGTCGTGCACGGCCTGCTTCCGCCGCACCCGGCCGCGATGCTCGCGGTGCAGGCGTATCACGCGGATATCGGCAGGACCATCGCTTATGGGCTGATCGTCGGTGTGCCGACCGCGATCGTCGCGGGTCCGCTGTTCGCGTTGCTGATCAGCCGCTACATCAAGCTGCCGAAAGAGAACGCGCTAGCCGCGCAATTTCTCGGCCACGGTGACGAGACCAAAAACGGCGAGCAAAACGCAGTGCAGAACGTGGCACCCAAGCGTGAACTGCCGAGCTTCGGCATCACGCTGCTCACAATCCTGCTGCCGGTGATTCTGATGCTGGTGGGAAGCTGGGCCGATCTCTTCACCACGCCGAAAACCTTGCCGAACGATCTGCTGCACTTCGCCGGCAATTCGGACGTCGCGCTGCTGATCGCCGTGCTGGTGAGCTTCTGGACCTTCGGTGCGAGCCGCGGTTTCACTCGCGAGCAGATCCAGAAATTCTGCGGTGACTGTCTCGCGCCGATCGCGGGCATCACGCTGATCGTCGGCGCGGGCGGCGGTTTCGGGCGCGTGCTGATGGATAGCGGCATTTCGAAGGAAATCGTCAATGTGGCAACGGCCATGCATCTGTCGCCGCTGTTGTTCGGCTGGCTGGTGGCCGCACTGATTCGTCTGGCCACGGGTTCGGCGACGGTCGCCATGACCACCGCGTGCGGCATCGTCGCACCGATCGCTTCGGCTAGCGGTGTGCATGTCGAGCCGGAATTGCTGGTGCTCGCCACCGGTTCGGGCTCGCTGATCTTCTCGCACGTGAACGACGGCGGTTTCTGGCTGATCAAGGAATACTTCGGTATGACGGTGGGGCAGACCTTCAAGACATGGTCGCTCCTCGAAACCATCATTTCACTGATGGGCTTGGGTTTGACCTTCGCACTCGCGGCGGTCGTGTAAGGAGTTTTTGATGATTCTGATCGCAATGGGCGTGTCGGGCGCCGGCAAGACGAGAATTGGCGAAATGCTGGCGGAACGCCTGCATTGCGCGTTCACCGATGGCGACGCGTTTCACAGCGCCGCCAACAAAGAGAAAATGCACCACGGCATTCCGCTTACCGATGAAGACCGGTGGCCGTGGCTGCAAACCATCCGCGCCGCGATCGTCGAGAAGGAGAAGGCGGGCGAGACGGCCGTGTTCACCTGCTCGTCGCTGAAGCGCTCGTACCGCGACGTTTTGCGCGATGGCGACAAGGACGTGTGCTTCGTGTATCTGAAGGGTTCGCGTGAGGTGCTGGAGCAGCGTCTGACCACGCGCACCGGGCATTTCTTCGATCCGTCGCTGCTGCAAAGCCAGCTCGATACACTTGAAGAGCCGAGCCCGGACGAAGCGATCACGGTGAGCATCGAATTGTCCCCGGAAGAAATCGTCGTCGAGGTGCTGAAGCAGGTCGAAGCGCGCAAGTGAGTTTGTTTCGCTGCTGCAAATGAAAAACCGCTCCATGAACGGAGCGGTTTTTTTACGCCTCGACTTTAACGAGGCAATCGGCAATCGAGACCGCTTAAGCGATCCGCTTAGCCAATTCGACGGCCTTGCCGATATAGGAACCCGGCGTCATCGCGAGCAAGCGGTCTTTCGCGTCCTGCGGAATCGCGAGGCCGTTGACGAACGTTTGCAGCGCTTCACGCGTGATGCCTTTGCCGCGCGTCAGTTCCTTCAACTGCTCGTACGGATTCTCGATGCCGTAACGGCGCATCACCGTTTGCACCGGCTCGGCCAGCACTTCCCAGCAGTTGTCGAGGTCTTCGTTCAGACGCAGCGCATTCACTTCCAGCTTGTCCAGACCGCGGATCAGCGAGTCGTACGCGAGCAGCGAGTAACCGAACGCGACGCCGATATTGCGCAGCACCGTCGAATCGGTCAGGTCACGCTGCCAGCGCGAGACCGGCAGTTTGTCGGCGAGGTGGCGCAGCGTGGCGTTAGCCAGGCCGAGATTGCCTTCCGAGTTTTCGAAGTCGATCGGGTTGACCTTGTGCGGCATGGTCGACGAACCGATTTCGCCCGCCTTGGTGCGCTGCTTGAAGTAACCGACCGAGATGTAGCCCCAGACGTCGCGATCCAGGTCCAGCAGGATCGTGTTGGCGCGCGAGACCGCGTCGAACAGTTCGGCCATATAGTCATGCGGCTCGATCTGGATCGTGTACGGATTGAAGGTGAGTTTCAGACGTTGCTCGACGACTTCGCGCGAGAACGCTTCCCAATCGAATTCCGGATACGCAGAGAGATGCGCGTTGAAGTTGCCGACCGCACCATTCATCTTGCCCAGCAGTTCGACCTTGGCGATACGATCGATCGCGCGTTCAAGGCGGGCCGCGACGTTGGCGAGTTCCTTGCCGAGCGTAGTCGGGCTGGCCGGCTGGCCGTGCGTGCGCGACAGCATCGGCTGCTCGGCGTGGGCGTGAGCGAGAGCGACGAGACGCTGATGCACCGAGCGCAGCGCCGGCAGGATCACGTGTTCGCGGGCGCCCGCCAGCATCAGGCCGTGCGACGTGTTGTTGATGTCTTCCGACGTGCAGGCGAAGTGGATGAACTCGCTCGCGCGCTCCAGTTCCGCCTGACCCTTCACCGATTCTTTCAGCCAGTACTCGACCGCTTTCACGTCGTGATTCGTCACACGTTCGATTTCCTTGATGCGCGCGGCGTCGTGCGCGGTGAAGCGCTCGGCCAGTTGCAGCAGGAATTGCTCGGACGCTTCGGAAAAGCGCGGCACTTCGGCGAAACCGGCGCGCGAGAGCGCGATCAACCAATGGATTTCGACCGTCACGCGATTGCGCATGAATGCGGCTTCCGAGAGCCAGACGCGCAGGGCTTCGGTTTTCGAGGCGTAGCGGCCGTCGAGCGGGGAGAGCGCGTTCAGCGCGAACAGGGTGTCGGGATGGGTGTCGGACATGATGGCGGCGTGGCGCAAGGGTGAAAACGCGGAGGAAACTGCGGGAACCGCGAATTTTACCACCTGACGCCGACTGGCCGATTTCGACGCTGCGCCGCGCGGCGCCAGCGTAACGCCCGTGCGGCGGCTAGCCCGGATAACCTTCGTAGCCGGGGAACAGGGTAGGCAGCGTGAACGGCGGCAGCGAGTAGCGCGAAAAGCAGCGCGAGGTGGAACCGGGATGGACCAGATGCAGGCAGCTCGCCTGCGGATCGTCCACCGCGATCACGTTGCGGCCCGATTCGACTACGCGCCGGATGAAGCTCTCGTCGTCGCACAGATTGATGTCGTCGAAGGCCGAGACCGCGGCCAGCGTTTTGTCGTACACATAGGAGAAGCCGTAGAACAGGATGAAGTCCGCGCCGATCTGCATCTTCTCGTGGAATTCGATAGGGCTGACCGAACGCCCGCTCAGTTCGTAGTGCAAGCCCACCTTGGCATTCAGGTCCATGTAGCCGAAGAACTGCGTGTGCGGCGCGTACATGAAGAAGCCCGACAGCTTGATCAGATCCGCGCGGTTCTCCTGCATCGTCGTGACCATGTGCGCGAGGTAGTGCGGCGCGTAGTGGTCGTCATCGTCGAAATGAGCGATCAGCGAGCCGCGCGACTCCGCGATCAGCGCGTTGCGCTTGGCGCCGATCGACATGCGCACCGAGGAATGAAAGTAGCGAATGCGCGCGTCCTGCAAAGCCAGCGCCTGCAAATACGCGCTCGGCTCGGGGCTGTCGTCGAGGATTAGCCATTCCCAGTCGACCTGCTGGCGCAGCACGCAGCGCGCAATGGCCGGCAGGAAGCGGTCGCGATTGGCCGTCGGCGTGATGATGGAGACGAGTGGTGACATGGCGGGTCTCGCGCACGGGAAGGCGCGTTATCTGAGAGAGTTGATGGAGGGTGCGGCGCGCTGCCGCCGGGGCGTGCGTGCAGCAAGATAGCGGCTCGCGGCCGGGCGGCGCCATCGGCGCAATCCGATTTCCTGACGTGGGGTCATCACGCGATCTCGCGCACGGCCGCACCTGCCGGTCTCACGACACCCACTAGAATGCTGACTTCCTCTCTCCCGTCGGCAGCAGGCCCCGCATGGAACTGAAATGGCTCGAAGACTTCGTTTCGCTCGCGGAAACGCGTAGTTTCAGCCGCTCGGCTGAATTGCGCCACGTCACGCAGCCGGCGTTCTCCCGGCGGATTCAGGCGCTCGAAGCATGGCTCGGCACGGAGCTGATCGACCGCTCGGTCTATCCGACGCGGCTCACGGCGGCCGGCCAGGTATTCAACGAACAGGCGCTCGCGATGCTCTCGCAGTTCCACGAAGCCCGCGCCCTGCTGCGCGGCCATACGGCGACGCCACAGGCGACCATCGAGTTCGCCGTGCCGCACACGTTGTCGCTGACTTACTTTCCACGCTGGCTGCAGCGGATCGAAGCCCATCTGGGTCCGATCCACACGCGTCTGCGGGCCCTGAACGTGCACGACGCGGCGTTGTCGCTGGTGGAAGGCGGCTGCGATCTGATGATGGGCTATCACCATCCCAGTCATCCGGTCGCGCTCGATCCGGGCCGCTACGACATGCTGACGCTCGGCAACGAACCGATCAGTCCGTTTTCGGCGCCGGGCCGCGCCGGCCGGCCGCGTCATACGTTGCCGGGCACGGGCGAGGCGCCCACGCCTTACCTGTCCTACACGCCGAACGCCTATCTGGGACGCATGACCGAAGTGATACTCGCCAACGCGCCGGAGCGCCTGTACCTCGACCGCCTCTACGAAACCGACATGGCCGAGGGACTCAAGGCGATGGCGCTGGCCGGGCACGGCATTGCCTTCCTGCCGCACAGCGCGGTCGAGGACGCGGTCGCGGACGGCAAGCTGATCCGTCTTGACCGCGCGACGCGCGGCACGCCGGAAGGCCAGCTCACACTGACCATGGAGATTCGCCTCTATCGCGACAAGCTCGCGGCGAAGAGCGACGATGCGCGACAGATACTCGCGCGTCAATTGTGGGAGGTGGTGTCGCAAGAACTGGCGCAAGGCACGGCCTGAAATCCTGCCTCCTTGCGACGCGAATTTGCGGCTTCTTGATGGTTATGCAAAAAAAACATAATCGGATAAGGAAACGGCATTGGATTTCAAAACGGCGTTTTTCCACAATGCTGACATTCGTTCAACGCCGGAGCGTTCATGTCATCCCAGCAACAGGCAGCACAAGCAGCCCAATCCGCATCAACGTTGCAGTCGGTTCCTTCCTACCTGAATAAAGACGATCTCGGCCCGTGGGGCAACTACCTGCGTCAGGTCGATCGCGTCGCCCCGTACCTCGGCTCCCTGTCCCGCTGGCTCGAAACCCTGAAGCGCCCGAAGCGCATTCTGATCGTCGACGTGCCTATCGAACTCGATAACGGCACGGTCGCTCACTTCGAAGGCTATCGCGTGCAGCACAACGTGTCGCGCGGTCCGGGCAAGGGCGGTGTGCGTTACCACCAGGACGTGACGTTGTCGGAAGTGATGGCCTTGTCGGCGTGGATGTCGGTGAAGAACGCTGCGGTGAACGTGCCGTACGGCGGCGCGAAGGGCGGCATCCGTGTCGACCCGCGCACCTTGTCGCGTGGTGAACTGGAGCGCGTGACGCGCCGTTACACCAGCGAGATCGGCATCATCATCGGACCGAATACGGACATTCCCGCGCCGGACGTGAACACGAACGAGCAGATCATGGCGTGGATGATGGACACGTACTCGATGAACCAAGGCCAAACGGCCACTGGCGTGGTGACGGGCAAGCCGATCACGCTGGGCGGTTCGCTTGGCCGCCGCGAGGCGACGGGCCGCGGCGTGTTCGTGACGGCTTCGGAAGCCGCGCGCCGTATCGGCGTCGATATCGAAGGCGCACGCATTGCGGTTCAAGGTTTCGGTAACGTGGGCGGCATCGCGGCGCGTCTGTTCCAGGAAGCCGGTTCGAAACTGGTCGCGGTGCAGGATCACACCGGCTCGCTGTACAAGTCGACCGGTATCGACGCCGTCGCACTGCTCGAACACGTGGCCAGGACGGGCGGCGTGGGTGGTTTCCCCGAAGCCGACGCAGTCACGAACGAGGAGTTCTGGACCGTCGAATCGGACATCCTGATTCCGGCGGCGCTGGAAAACCAGATCACCGAAAAGAACGCCAGCAAGATCAAGACGAAGATCGTCGTGGAAGGCGCGAACGGCCCGACCACCACGGCTGCGGACGACATCCTGCACGATCGCGGCATCCTCGTGATTCCGGACGTGGTGGCCAATGCCGGCGGCGTGACCGTGTCGTACTTCGAGTGGGTGCAGGACTTCTCGAGCTTCTTCTGGACGGAAGACGAGATCAACCAGCGCCTCGAGCGCGTGATGCGTGAAGCGTTTGCCGCAGTGTGGCAAGTGTCGAGCGAGCAGAAGGTGTCCGTGCGGACAGCGGCGTTTATCGTCGCATGTAAGCGGATCCTGGAAGCACGCGAACTGCGCGGCCTGTATCCCTGATCTATCGGCTTCTTTCGGCTTCTTTTCCGCTTCAAACGGCGGTTCCGCTACCCCGCGGGACCGCCGCCAATCCTTGCTTCAGCGCGGTCCACAAGACTGCGTGTTCGACCCGGCGGGCGGCATCGTTTCGATGCCGCCCGCCTTTGCATATGCGGAAAGGTTGACCGACCTGCCCCCAAAGCGCCGCAAACCCCTAGCGGCGCGCGCGCAACAACATGGTTTATAGCCATACTTTCAGAATAATTACTTTGCTAAACTGGCGCCGGTTCTTGCCAAGGAGATCACACATGAAGGTTAAAAAAGCTGCGCTGCTGCTCGCGACTCTCGGACTGTTTACGGTTGGCGCGCATGCGCAAGACGCTGGTACGCTGAAAAAGATCAAGGACACGGGTGTCATTTCGCTGGGTCATCGCGAATCGTCGATCCCGTTTTCGTATTACGACGACAAGCAGAACGTCATCGGCTACTCGCAGGAATTCGCGCTGAAGGTCGTAGAGGCAGTGAAGCAGAAGCTGAACATGCCGAACCTGAAGGTCAAGCTCACGCCGGTCACGTCGCAAAACCGTATTCCGCTGGTGCAGAACGGCACCGTGGACATGGAATGCGGTTCGACCACGAACAATGCTGAACGTCAGCAGCAGGCTGCCTTCTCGAACACGATCTTCGTGATCGGCACGCGCCTGATGACCAAGAAAGACTCCGGCATCAAGGACTGGGCGGACCTGAAGGGCAAGACGGTTGTCACGACCGCCGGCACCACGTCCGAGCGCCTGCTTCGCAAGATGAACCAGGACAAGAGCATGGGCATGAACATCATCAGCGCGAAGGACCACGGCGAGTCGTTCCTGACGCTCTCCACGGGCCGCGCCGCTGCCTTCATGATGGACGACGCGCTGCTCGCGGGCGAACGCGCGAAGTCGAACAATCCGGGCGATTTCGTGATTGTCGGCACGCCGCAATCGCATGAAGCGTACGGCTGCATGATTCGCAAGAACGATCCGGAGTTCAAGAAGGTAGTCGACGACGCGATCGCCAAGGTCGAAACCTCAGGCGAAGCTGACGCGATCTACAAGAAGTGGTTCGAATCGCCGATCCCGCCGAAGGGCCTGAACCTGAACTTCCCGGAAAGCGACGACATCAAGGCGCTCTACAAGAGCCCGAATGACAAGGCAATCGATTAAACCTTAGCTGTTTTTTTGAAACGCTGAACGAAACGGAAGGGGCCACGCGCTTCTTCCGTTTCTTTTTGCTGGAGTCTTGGTCATGTCATATCACTGGAACTGGGGCATTCTGCTGAGTCCCGTCTCCACCGGCGAGCCGACCACGTATCTGGGCTGGCTGCTGTCGGGCTTCTGGGTGACGATTACCGTGTCGCTGTCGGCGTGGGTGATCGCGCTGATCGTCGGTTCGTTGTTCGGCGTGCTGCGCACGGTGCCGAATAAATGGGCGTCGGGCATCGGCACGCTCTATGTCGCGATTTTCCGTAACATCCCGCTGATCGTGCAGTTCTTCATCTGGTATCTGGTGATACCGGAGTTGCTGCCCGCTTCGATCGGCAACTGGTTCAAGCAACTGCCGCCGAGCGCGCAGTTTTTCTCGTCGTCGATTATCTGTCTCGGGCTATTCACGGCTGCGCGCGTGTGCGAGCAGGTGCGCTCGGGGATCAACGCCTTGCCGAAGGGTCAGCGCGCCGCGGGTTTGGCCATGGGCTTCACGCAATGGCAGACGTATCGATATGTGCTGCTGCCGGTCGCCTACCGCATCATCGTGCCGCCGCTGACTTCCGAGTTTCTGAATATCTTCAAAAACTCGGCGGTGGCGTCGACGATCGGTCTGCTCGATCTGTCCGCTCAGGCGCGCCAACTGGTCGACTACACGTCGCAGACGTATGAGTCGTTCATCGCGGTCACGATCGCGTACATGCTGATCAATCTGGTCGTGATGCAACTCATGCGCTGGGTCGAAGCCAAGACCCGGTTGCCCGGCTATATCGGAGGCAAGTAATGCACCATTTCGACTGGAGCGGTATTCCGGGCGCATTGCCTACGCTGTGGACCGGCGCCATCGTCACGTTCAAGATCACGCTGATCGCAATCGTGTTCGGTATCGTCTGGGGCACTATTCTCGCGATGTTGCGGTTGTCGTCGTTCAAACCCTTCGAGTGGTTCGCGAAGGGCTACGTGACGATTTTCCGTTCCATCCCGCTGGTGATGGTGCTGCTGTGGTTCTTCCTGATCGTGCCGCAAGTGCTGCAAAACGTGCTCGGTTTGTCGCCGGATATCGACATTCGCCTCGCGTCGGCCATGGTCGCGTTCTCGCTGTTCGAGGCGGCTTACTATTCGGAAATCATCCGCGCCGGCATTCAGTCGGTGGCGCGCGGGCAGGTCAACGCGTCGTTCGCGCTCGGCATGACGTACGCGCAGTCCATGCGTCTGATCGTGCTGCCGCAGGCGTTCCGCGCCATGGTGCCGCTGCTGCTCACGCAAGGTATCGTGCTGTTTCAGGATACGTCGCTCGTCTACGTGATCAGCCTCGCCGACTTCTTCCGCACCGCCACGAATATTGGCGACCGTGACGGTACGAATGTCGAAATGGTACTGTTCGCGGGCGCGTGTTATTTCGTGATCTGTGTGGTCGCGTCGAGCCTCGTCAAAGGTCTTCAGAAAAAGGTCGCAAGATGATCTCTATCAAGAATGTTTCGAAGTGGTACGGCCAGTTTCAAGTGCTGACCGACTGCACGACGGAAGT
The DNA here is from genome assembly GCF_003386115.1 of Paraburkholderia sp. BL27I4N3. Lineage (NCBI taxonomy): Bacteria > Pseudomonadati > Pseudomonadota > Betaproteobacteria > Burkholderiales > Burkholderiaceae > Paraburkholderia > Paraburkholderia sp. BL27I4N3. Next base: position 211,656 of record NZ_QREJ01000001.1, read on the forward strand.
CAAAAAGGGTGAAGTGGTGGTGGTGTGCGGGCCGTCGGGCTCGGGCAAATCCACGCTGATCAAAACCGTCAACGGCCTCGAGCCGTTCCAGAAGGGCGAGATTGTCATCAACGGCCAGTCGCTCACCGACAAGAAAACCAATCTGTCGAAGCTGCGTGCCAAGGTCGGCATGGTGTTCCAGCACTTCGAGCTGTTCCCGCATCTGTCGATCGTGCAGAACCTCACGCTCGCGCAGGTGAAGGTGCTCGGCCGCTCAAACGACGAAGCGACGGCGAAGGGTTTGAAACTGCTCGATCGCGTCGGCCTGCGTGCGCATGCGGACAAGTTTCCGGGCCAGTTGTCGGGTGGTCAGCAACAGCGCGTGGCGATTGCGCGCGCGTTGTCGATGGATCCGATCGCCATGCTGTTCGACGAGCCGACCTCCGCGCTTGATCCGGAAATGATCAACGAAGTGCTGGACGTGATGGTCGAACTCGCACAGGAAGGCATGACCATGATGTGCGTGACGCACGAAATGGGCTTCGCGAAGAAGGTCGCGCACCGCGTGATCTTCATGGACAAAGGCTTGATCGTTGAGGACGACCGTAAGGAAGACTTCTTCGCCAATCCGAAGTCGGATCGCGCGAAGGATTTTCTGGCGAAGATCCTGCACTGAGTTTGTTGTGGCATCGCGGCGCGCAGGCCACGCGTCGCGGCGTGTCGCGGGCAGAAAAAAGCCGCTTCGTAAGAAGCGGCTTTGTTGTTTCTGGCGATTCGTTTTCTGGCGAATGCTCGCGCGCTCAGGATTCGAATGCAGCGGCGTCGTCTGCGGCTTCGAGATCGACCTCGGCTTGCGCATCGGACGACGAGCCAGTCGAAGCCGCGATCGTGCTCGCCGACGCCGACGCATCCAAAGCCGGATTGCGCAGCTTTTCCAGCACCGAAGCCGGCACCGGCACATTGACGCGGCCGATCACGTCGCCGTGTTGGAACATCATCAGATCGCCCGGTTCGAAGGCGGTCCAGACTTCGTTGTCGGTTAGCGGCTTGGTGGCGATCACCGCGACGCGGTCTTCGGGCGTCGTGTATTTGGCGAAATCGATCGACACGTCGGCGTCGACGAGATGCGCGGTGGAAAACGGCCAGCGCCGCACGATGTAGTGCAGATGCGTGGAGCAATGCGCGAACAGCGCCTGGCCATTCGACATCAGGAAATTGAATACGCCAAACTGCGTGATTTCACGCGTGAGGGTTTCGAGCGCGGCAAACAGTTCGTCGAGCGGCGGTTGCTGCGCGCCGGGAAACGCCTTGCGCAGGCCTTCGAGGAGCGCGCAGAAAGCGAGTTCGCTGTCGGTTGTGCCAACCGGCTGATACACACCCGATAGCGCCGGCGAATAATCCTTGAGGTCGCCGTTATGCGCGAAGATCCAGTGACGTCCCCACAGTTCGCGCATGAACGGGTGGCAATTTTCCAGCAGGATATGCCCTTGCGTCGCCTTGCGAATATGCGCGATCGTGTTCTTCGATTTGATCGGGTAGCGCTTGACCATTTCGGCGATCGGCGAGGTCGCCGACGATTGATGGTCGATGAACAGACGGCAGGCTTTGTCTTCGAAGAAGGCGATACCCCAGCCGTCGGCGTGGTGATCGGTGACGCCGCCGCGCGCCGCAAAGCCGGTGAACGAGAACGTGACGTCCGTTGGCGCGGCGCAGTTCATTCCAAGAAGTTGGCACATGTTGCGGGTAAGCCTGTGAACGGGGCGAGCCGTTACAATGATGATTTTCCAAGCATATCACCGAGCCAGAAACGCCAAATAGCAAAATTGACACGTGTTTATGCCGCAACGTTGCGGATAGACCGCATAGATTGGCTTTTGTCGTCGAATCTCGTCCCCCGCCGCCATGACCGCTTCCAACGCTTCTATCGACTCCATCACGCTCGCCCGTCCGGATGACTGGCACCTGCACGTCCGCGACGGCGCAATGCTGGCGGCCGTGTTGCCGGACACCGCGCGCCAGTTCGGCCGCGCGATCATCATGCCGAACCTGAAGCCGCCGGTCACGACCACCACGATGGCGCAGGCGTATCGCGAGCGGATCGTCGCCGTGATTCCCGAAGGCGCGAAATTCGAACCGCTGATGACGCTGTACCTCACCGACAACACGCCGCCCGACGAAATCCGCCGCGCTCGCGAAAGCGGCTTCGTGCATGGCGTGAAGCTGTATCCGGCGGGCGCGACGACCAATTCGGACGCGGGCGTCACCGACATCATGAAGTGCGCGAAAACGCTCGAGGTCATGCAGGAAGTCGGCATGCCACTGCTCGTGCACGGCGAAGTGACGGATTCGTCGATCGACTTGTTCGACCGCGAGAAGGTGTTCATCGACCGGGTCATGGCGCCGTTGCGCCGCGCGTTTCCGGCGCTGAAGGTGGTGTTCGAGCACATCACCACGAAAGACGCGGTGGACTATATCCGCGAAGCCGGCGCGGCGCCGGAACTGCTGGGCGCGACGATTACGGCGCACCACCTGCTGTACAACCGCAACGCGATCTTCCAGGGCGGTATTCGGCCGCATTACTACTGTTTGCCGGTGTTGAAGCGGGAAAGGCATCGCGTGGCGCTGGTCGAGGCCGCGACCTCGGGCAATCCGCGTTTCTTCCTCGGCACGGATAGCGCGCCGCATCCGAAGGGGCTGAAAGAGCATGCGTGCGGCTGCGCGGGTTGCTATACGGCGCTGCACGCTTTGGAGCTCTACACGGAAGCATTCGACCAGGCCAACGCGCTCGACAAGCTCGAAGGCTTCGCGAGCTTTTTCGGCGCCGACTTCTACGGCCTGCCGCGCAGTGAAGAGAAGGTCACGCTGCGCCGCGAGGAATGGACGCTGCCGGCTGAATTGCCGGTCGGCGATACGCCGGTCGTGCCGCTGCGCGGCGGCGAGTCGATTGGCTGGCGGCTGGTTTAAGGCTCAGCAAGATGCAGGCGCGAGAGGCGGAGCCGACGGGCTTTGCCGCAATCGACTGGACCAGGCCGTGGTTCGCGCCTTTTGCCGAACGCGGCAAGCGGTGGCAGCAAGCGGCCCTGACGAGCTACGCGGCATTGCTCGCCGAAATGAACGCCGATGCCCGCGAGATGCGGCAGGTCACGGGGCGCGGTCAGCGCCTCGCGTTCATCGCGCAAGATGATTTGCCTGCCGGCGCGGCGTACGAGGCGCATATCGCGTCGACCGGCTGCGTGCCGACGCGCCACAATCTGCACGACTTCTTCAATGCGTCGATGTGGTTCGCCTTTCCGCGCATCAAAACGGCGCTGAACGCACGGCAGTCGGCGGCCATCGACGTGTTGGGCGTTGGTCCGACCCGCGGCGGCGTGCGCGATGCGCTAACCCTGTTCGACGAGAACGCGCTGCTGTTCGCTTGCGCTGATCCTGCTTTGAGCGAGGCCTTGCGTGGGTTCGACTGGCATACGCTGCTGGTGGCCCGGCGCGATGCATGGGGGGCGAGTTGCGAAGTGCGATGTTTCGGCCATGCGCTGATGGAGAAGCTGATTGCGCCGTTCAAGGCTTGCACGGGGCATGCCTGGATCGTCGAAGTGCCGGCCGTGTATTTCGACTGGGATGCTGCGAAGCGAGACGCCTGGCTGGACGAGTCCATCGCGGCAGCGCTGCTGAATACCGATGCGCTGACAAGCCGCATGTTTGCGCCGTTGCCGGTGCTGGGTGTTCCGGGTTGGTGGCCGGAGAACGAGTCGCCCGCGTTTTACGACGACACCTCCGTGTTTCGCCCGGGGCGGCGTGCGCGGTGAGCGCGGCGGGTGCGTTCGGGTTCCGACGCGGAACCGACCTCGGATTCTCCTGGCCGTTCGGCTATTTCAGCGGTTAAACCGGGCCGTCCGTCCCGCAGATGTTAAAATCCGCCCCAGCAAAGCAGGCCAGGCAGTCGCGGCCTCCGAGGTTTCGGCCAAAGAGGGCGAGGAAAGTCCGGACTCCACAGGGCAGGGTGATGGCTAACGGCCATCCGTGGCAACACGCGGAACAGGGCAACAGAAAGCAAACCGCCGATGGCCCGGCGCAAGCCGGGATCAGGTAAGGGTGAAACGGTGCGGTAAGAGCGCACCGCGGCTGCTGCAAGGCAGACCGGCACGGTAACCTCCACCCGGAGCAATTCCAAGTAGGCAGGCTAGCATCTTCGAGATGCAGGACGGGGCCCCTGTCACGTCTGCGGGTAGGAAGCTTGAGCGCGTCAGCAATGGCGCGCCTAGAGGAATGGCTGCCACGCGCGTCGCGTCTTCGGACGTTGCGCGTGCACAGAATCCGGCTTATCGGCTTGCTTTGCCACCTGACAAAAAATGCCGGCGTCCATCTGGACGCCGGCATTTTTCTTTTAGTGCGCGTGCAGGGCGGCGAGCGTTCGTCCGGCACCCGCGCCGCGGTCGCCGCAAGGCAGCAATCAGCCCGCGACGATGTCGAACGAGTGCGTCAACTCAGCGGTCTTGGCGATCATGATCGACGCCGAGCAGTATTTGTCGTGCGACAGGTTGATCGCGCGTTCGACGGTGGCGGGGTTCAGATTCTTCCCCGTCACGGTGAAGTGAAAGTGGATCTTGGTGAACACTTTTGGATCTTCGCTGGCGCGTTCGGCCTTCAGCGTCACCGAGCAATCGCTGATTTCCTGACGGCTTTTCTTCAGGATCATCACGACGTCGTAGGCGGTGCAGCCGCCCGTGCCGAGCAAAACCATTTCCATCGGACGCGGCGCGAGGTTGCGGCCGCCGCCTTCAGGCGCGCCATCCATTGTCACCAGATGACCGCTGCCCGTCTCGGCTGCGAACGCCATCCCGTCCTGCCCCATCCAGCTCACCTTGCATTCCATGCTGTGCTCCACCGCGCGTTTACTTTATCGAAAGGGCATTGTAGCCGGGTGTTTGGGTGTCTGCCCGAGGCGACTTTTGCTTCCAGTTATGCCGGATGCGGCTTGCGTGTTGCGCTGCGGCATGTTCAGCCGATTCGGGAAGGCCCTGACATGGTTAGGGGTTTTACTCTAGATGACACCTAGCCGCATGGTCGCGCTAGCGGTATTTAGAGTTTGATTTAAAAGGAAAATTTGCGACATGGTGTCGAGAAAATGTGATTTCACTTTGTGAAATCACATTTCGCAATGCAAATGTTCTTGCATCGCACAAGGTCGGCTCATATAATCGTTTCTGTCTCCTCCACCTCCTCCTTTGGTGGATTAAACCCGAACCGCTCGTTCGGGTTTTTTTTCGCCCGCGTCCTGCGCGTTCGGGCGCGATAGTGCGTCAAATCGCGCTTCCGATAGTGCGTCAAATCGCGCTTCCAATAGCCGGATCGCCGCGAAATCTCACGCACGTTCCCGTACGTTTTGACTTGCCGTAGCAAATTCCTTTATAATTCAGGGCTTTTCCGCATCCGCGCCCGCGGAGGAAGAACCAGGGAGAGCCTGCACGCGCCTCGATGCGCACACTACAAGCAGGAAAAAACACATTGGGCGCAGCAATTTTTTTGGATCGATCATGAAGACGTTTTCCGCAAAAGCCCATGAGGTTACGCGTGAATGGTACGTGATTGACGCGACGGATAAGGTTCTCGGGCGTGTCGCCAGCGAAGTGGCACACCGTCTTCGCGGCAAGCACAAGCCTGAATTCACTCCGCACGTCGACACCGGTGATTTCATCATCGTTATCAACGCGGGTAAGTTGCGCGTCACGGGCAACAAGGCTACTGACAAGAAGTACTACCGTCACTCGGGCTACCCGGGCGGTATCTATGAAACGACGTTCGGCAAGATGCAAGAACGCTTCCCGGGCCGCGCGCTCGAGAAAGCGGTCAAGGGCATGCTGCCGAAGGGCCCGCTCGGCTACGCGATGATCAAGAAGCTGAAGGTCTACGCTGAAGCAACGCATCCGCATTCGGCACAACAGCCGAAAGCGCTCGAGATCTAAGGGGAGCCCACATGATCGGTAACTGGAATTACGGCACGGGCCGCCGCAAGAGCGCCGTCGCACGCGTCTTCATCAAGGCTGGCAAGGGCGAGATCATTGTCAACGGCAAGCCTATCGCCGATTACTTCTCGCGCGAAACGTCGCTCATGATCGTGCGTCAGCCGCTGGAACTCACGAACCACGGCGTTACGTTCGACATCAAAGTCAACGTGAACGGTGGCGGTGAAACGGGCCAAGCCGGTGCGGTTCGCCACGGCATCACGCGCGCGCTGATGGACTACGACGCAACGCTGAAGCCGGAACTGTCGAAGGCTGGCTTCGTTACGCGTGACGCACGTGAAGTCGAACGTAAGAAGGTCGGCTTCCACAAGGCACGTCGCAGGAAGCAATTCTCGAAGCGTTAATCGCTTCGGGCGCGAGCCGGCTTTCGGGCTGGCGCGCTGCAAAAGCCGCCAACGCTTTCGCGTTGGCGGCTTTTTTCATGGGTTTGCGGCTCAGTGCTCCCGGTGCTGCCGCAACGAACTCGTCGCCAAAGCGGCGATGTATCCCGCCTGGCGGGGCTGGCGGCGGCAGAAATGCGCCGTCCATCAATTTGCCGGAAGAACCCATTGATTTTGTGGGCTTCAGCACGATATCGAGATCAGCCCTACAATAGCGGTTAGAAGCTTTTTGGAGAGTTCGAATGAACGCAGTCACCGATACACCCGTGACCGAGATGCCCGCCCCCTTCGTTTTTACCGACGCAGCGGCTGACAAGGTCAAGCAACTGATCGAAGAAGAAGGCAATGCGGACCTCAAACTGCGCGTTTTCGTGCAGGGCGGCGGCTGCTCGGGCTTTCAGTACGGTTTTACCTTCGACGAAGCCGTCAACGAAGACGACACCGTCATGAACAAGAGCGGCGTCCAGCTGCTGATCGATTCCATGAGCTACCAGTACCTGGTCGGCGCTGAGATCGACTACAAGGACGACATCAACGGCGCGCAGTTCGTCATCAAGAACCCGAATGCTACGACCACCTGTGGTTGCGGCTCATCGTTCTCGGTGTGATGGCTCGTTGAGCAACAGGTTGAAATAAAAAACGGGGCTTCGGCCCCGTTTCTTATTTCCAGCACCAATAAACTGTGCATCGGTCAGCGCGGATAGATTGCTCCTAGCACGCGCTCGGCCGACGCGCCCGTCACCGCCGGCAGATTGCCTGGCAAGCGCGCCACGCAGCGCATCGCAAGCCAGGCGAACGCCAGCGGCTCGACCTGGCTTGGCGGCACGCCCAGCGCATCCGTCGTCATGACGGGTACGCCGCTCACGCCGCTTTCTTCCAGCGCCTGCTGCAAGGCCTTCAGGATCTCCGGATTGCGCGCGCCGCCGCCGCAGACATAGACCGCTCTCGCATCCGACGCGTGCCGTTCGACTTCGCGCGCGACTGTCACCGCCGTGAGCGCCACCAGCGTCGCTTGCACGTCGGCGGGGTCGAGTCCGGCGAACGGCTGCAGCTTCGCGTCGAGCCATTGCGCGTTGAACAGGTCGCGGCCGGTGCTCTTCGGCGGCTGTTGCGCGAAAAAGGGCTCATCGAGCAAGGTGTTCAACAGCGAGCGATCCACCTGGCCGCCCGCCGCGAAATGGCCGTTCTCATCGAACGGTTTGCCGAGATGGCGTTGCGCCCACTCGTCGAGTAGCGCATTGGCCGGCCCGCAGTCGAAGCCGCGCACGCTGCCGGTCGCGTTCAGAATCGTGATATTGCTGATGCCGCCGAGATTGCAAACCACGCGCGTTTCGTTTTTCGCCCCGAACACCGTGGCGTGAAACGCCGGCACGAGCGGTGCGCCCTGGCCGCCGGCCGCGACGTCGCGGCTGCGGAAATCGGCGATCACGTCGATATGCATCATTTCCGCGAGCAATGCCGGGTTGTTGATTTGCCGCGTATAGCCCTTTTCCGGCCGATGCCGCACCGTCTGCCCATGCACGCCGATCGCGCGCACCTCCGCGGCGGGCACGCGGCTGTTGTGCAGCAGGTCGTGGCAACACACGGCGTAACGCGTGGCGAGCGCATTGGCAGCGAGCGCCTCGCGCTCGATCTCGTTGTCGCCGGGTTGCTGGAGCGCGAACAATGCATCGCGCAGACCCGCGGCAAAGCCGACGAACGCCTCGGCCAGCACCACCGGCGGCTTGCCTTGCGCGAACCTGACGGCCACGCCGTCCACGCCGTCCATGCTGGTGCCGGACATCAATCCAAAATAGACGCCGTCTGCGGGGTCTTGCACCACGTTGCTGCTCCTCTCGATGGTTCGTTGCGATTCGTTGTAGCAGATTATCGGGTGAAGCGCGGTCGAATATAAAGCGTCGCGACGCGGGTGGCACGACGTTGAACGGAGAAATCGTGCACCGGCGGGGCGTTCTTAGGTGCCTCATTGGGCGCGGCGGCGCGCATCTATGGGACAATCTCCTTTTTTCGCGACTTCACGTTTCCAGCATGAGCACCGAGTCCACCAAGCCTAATCCCGCTGCCGCTTTCCCGATCACCGACGAAGTCCGTCACGCCCTCGCCGTCACCAAACGCGGTGTCGACGAACTGCTGATCGAAGACGAATTCGCGCAAAAACTCGCGAAGAGCGCGGCCACGGGCACGCCGCTGCGTATCAAACTCGGGCTCGATCCGACCGCGCCGGACATCCACATCGGCCACACGGTCGTGTTGAACAAGATGCGTCAGTTGCAGGATCTCGGCCACACCGTCATCTTCCTGATCGGCGATTTCACGTCGCTGATCGGCGATCCGTCGGGCCGCAACGCCACGCGTCCGCCGCTCACGCGCGAGCAGATCGAATCGAACGCGAAAACGTATTTCGATCAGGCCGCGCTCGTGCTCGACCGCGAGAAAACCGAGATCCGCTACAACAGCGAATGGTCGATGCCGCTCGGCGCCGACGGCATGATCAAACTTGCGTCACGCTACACGGTGGCGCGGATTCTCGAACGCGAAGACTTCACCAAGCGTTTTCAGGGTGGCGTGCCGATCTCGATTCACGAGTTCCTGTATCCGCTGATGCAAGGCTACGACTCGGTCGCGCTGAACGCGGATCTCGAACTCGGCGGCACGGACCAGAAATTCAACCTGCTGGTAGGCCGCGAGTTGCAGAAGCAATACGGCCAGGAACAGCAATGTATTCTGACGATGCCGCTGCTCGAAGGGCTGGACGGCGTCGAGAAGATGTCGAAGTCGAAGAACAACTACATCGGCATCAGCGAAAAGCCAACTGACATGTTCGGCAAGCTGATGAGCATTTCCGACGTGCTGATGTGGCGTTACTTCGAACTGCTGTCGTTCCGTCCGATGGACGAAATCGCCGGGTTCAAGAGGGAAATCGAAGCGGGCCGCAATCCGCGCGATTTCAAGGTGCTGCTCGGCCAGGAAATCGTCGCGCGCTTCCACTCGCAAGCCGATGCCGAGCGCGCGCTCGAAGACTTCAACCATCGCGCGAAAGGCGGCGTGCCGGACGATATTCCGGGCGTGACGCTCGCGGGCGCACCGCTCGCGATCGGCCAGTTGCTCAAGCAGGCCAATCTCGTGCCGTCGACGAGCGAAGCGCTGCGCAACATCGAACAGGGCGGTGTGAAGATCGACGGCGCGACCGTGTCCGACAAGGGCCTGAAAGTCGAAGCCGGCGAGTACGTCGTGCAGGTCGGCAAGCGCCGTTTTGCGCGCGTTACGCTGACAGCCTGATGTTCAGAGCGGCGCTTCCGGAGTTGAGCCGATGATCGCGCTGATCCAACGCGTGCGGCGCGCGGAAGTGCGCGTGGCCGACCGCGTGACCGGCGCGATCGAAGCGGGCCTGCTCGCGTTCGTGTGCGCCGAACGCGGCGACACCGAGGCAGCCGCCGACCGGCTGCTCGCCAAGGTGCTCGGCTACCGCGTGTTCAGCGATGCTGCCGGCAAGATGAATCTCTCCGTGCAGAATATCGACGGCGCCGGGCGCGCGGGCGGTTTGCTGCTCGTGTCGCAGTTCACGCTGGCCGCGGACACCAACAGCGGCCTGCGTCCGAGCTTTACGCCGGCCGCGCCGCCGGATGAAGGCAAGCGCCTGTTCGACTACTTCGTCGCGACGGCGCGCGTGAAACATCCGATCGTCGGGACCGGCGAGTTCGGCGGCGACATGCAGGTCTCGCTCGTCAACGACGGGCCGGTCACGTTCTGGCTAAAGACGAACGCCTAAGCTTTGTCCTTCAATGCGCACCTTGGCGTGTGCATCCATTCCTCCAGCCGCTTTTGCGACAATAGCGGCTCGGCAACACCGGCCAAGGCGCCCACTTTCATTCCATGACGACGCAGATTCTGTTCATCCGGCACGGCGAGACCGACTGGAACCGCATCAAGCGCATTCAAGGTCACATCGACATTCCGCTCGCTACCACGGGGCTCGCGCAAGCGCAGCGCCTGGCGCGCCGCATGGCCGATGAGGCGAAGCGGGGCGCGCGGCTCGACGCGATTTATTCGAGCGACCTGCAACGCGCGCAGCAAACTGCCCAGCCGGTCGCCGACGTGCTCAGCTTGCCGCTGCAGTTGCGGGAGGGTCTGCGCGAGCGTTCCTACGGCGCGTTCCAAGGCCACGATAGCGACGAGATCGCCCTGCGTTTCCCCGATGAATACGCGCACTGGCAAACCCGCGATGCAGGCTTCGCACCGCCGGACGGCGAGTCGCTACGCACGCTCTACCATCGCGTGCTGCACGCGATCGAACCGCTGGTCGCCGCGCATCCCGGTGGGCGGATTGCCTGCGTCGCGCACGGCGGCGTGCTTGATTGCGTGCGACGCTTTGCCTGCGGTTTGCCGCTCGATGCGCCGCGTAACTACCCGCTGCTGAACACGAGCGTGAACACGGTGGATTTCGACAATGGCAAGGCGACGATCGTGTCGTGGGCGGACGTCTCGCACCTCGATGCACCGAGCGAGGATGATAGTTTCAAGAAGGTGCTGTAGCCGGGGCGGTGATTGGCGCGCGTCGATTGGGCGGCGTGAGTTCGCGCGGCTGATTCGGAGCGTCCGCACGCGGCCAGCGAATTCGGGCTGCCGAAGATGGGTGTCGCGATTTACCGCATATTCACGCGGTTGTTGTCACTGACGTTTGATCGCGCAGCTTGTGCGCGTTCGAGCGCCGTCGCTCGTGTTACTCCGTTTCGCGTACGCCAGCGGCGACACGCCGGCGCGCCCGTTTCGACACACCATTCACCAGCGCCCAGCGAATGACCGGCGCGATCAGCCGCACACCTGGCCTCGCCACCGCGCGGCGAAGCATCGCATAGCGCTGAAATCCCAACATCGCCTGTGCCCAATCGGGCAGAAGGTCGACGCCAGCGTTGACCATCAACACGCCGGCCGGCCGCATCGATAGGCTCGGGGCGGGCGCGTTCATCAGAACCCTCACGACTTCGCGCGTGCGCTCGCTGGCGAAAAGCCCGGGCTGCATCGCGAGCAGATAAGCGTCGATCTCGGCGCGCGAACGCGGAATGTCCGATGCGCCGAGCATCTCCGCAATTCGTGCGGTCTCCATGAAGTACTGATCCTGCGCGGCGATCTGCAGCGATGGATTCACATAGCGCAAGTGCGCGGTCATGAAGCTCGATACTTCGGCGACATGCACCCAGGTCAACAGCGCGGGTTCGCTTGCGCGATAGGGCCGGCCGTCAGGCGCGACGCCGTTCACGCCAAGATGAATGTGCTTCACACGTTCGATCAGCGCCAGTGCGTCGCGCCGGCTGCCGAAGGTCGTGCCCGCGATAAACGTCGCGGTGCGGCGCAGGCGGCCAAGAATATCCGTGCGAAACGTCGAATGGTCCCACACGCCGGCGAGCGCCAGCGGGTGCAGCGCCTGGAGCAGAAGCGCGCTGATGCCGCCTGTCATCATCGATGTGAAATCGGCGTGGACTTTCCAGCACACCGAGTCCGGGCCGAACAGACCAGGGTCGCCCGGAGGCGACGAGTAGTCGAGCGTGGGACCGCTGCCGCTTGTCAGGTGCGTGACGCCGGCGGCCAGTTTCGAGCGGAGCCTGCCGGTGAGAAGATGCGCGAGACCGTTGGACGAGTTGGGCTGACTGGTTTGGTCGGACATCCTGATTCGGTCTCGTGGGGCGTGACGTGTGCCGCTCAGGTCGCGGCCGAATCCCATAGACCCGGCAGGCCGCTCGATGAATCCGGCGCGGCGAGGCCGAAATGCCGGTACGTGAGCAGCGTGGCCACGCGGCCGCGCGGCGTGCGTTGCAGGAAGCCTTGCTGGATCAGATACGGCTCGAGCACGTCTTCAATCGTGTCGCGCTCTTCGCCGATTGCCGCCGCCAGATTGTCGACGCCGACCGGGCCGCCGTCGAACTTGTGCAGAATTGCTTCGAGCAGCTTACGGTCCATCAGGTCGAAGCCGACTGCATCCACGTCGAGCATCTTGAGTGCGGCGTCGGCCACTTGCGCGGTGATGTTGCCGTCGGCCTTCACTTCGGCGAAGTCGCGAACACGGCGCAGCAAGCGGTTCGCGATCCGTGGCGTGCCGCGCGCGCGCTTGGCGATCTCGAACGCGCCGTCAGGATGGATCTGTGCATGAAGCAGCGACGCCGAACGCGTGACGATGCGCGCCAATTCCTCGGCGTTATAAAACTCGAGCCGCGCCACGATGCCGAAGCGGTCGCGCAGCGGGTTGGTCAGCATGCCCGCGCGCGTGGTCGCGCCGACCAGCGTGAACGGTTGCAGGTCCAGCTTCACGCTGCGCGCGGCCGGCCCTTCGCCGATCATGATGTCGATCTGATAATCCTCCAACGCCGGATAGAGAATTTCTTCGACGACCGGCGAGAGCCGGTGGATTTCGTCGATGAACAAAACGTCGTTGGCTTCGAGATTGGTGAGCAGCGCGGCGAGGTCGCCGGCGCGCTCGAGCACCGGTCCGGACGTTTGCCGCAAATTCACGCCCATTTCCCGCGCGATGATGTGCGCGAGCGTGGTCTTGCCGAGGCCCGGCGGCCCGAACAGCAGGACATGGTCGAGCGATTCGGAGCGGCGCTTGGCGGCCTCGATAAAGATTTCCAGCTGGCCGCGCACTTTTTCCTGCCCGACATATTCTTCGAGCTGGCGCGGACGCAACGCGCGCTCGAACGCTTCTTCGTTCGGCGAGACGGGCGTGGCCGCGATGATGCGCTCGGCGGCGAGTTTGTCGGTTTCGATCATGCGTTCATTGTACCGCGAGCCGCCTGCCGCGAAACTCGGCCGAATGGCCAGGGTGCGCGGCGTGCAGGCGTGTGCGAAGCTTCAGCTGTCGCTCGCATGTCGAAGCGAAGGCTGAGCTTCAGCCCTTGGACAGCGCCTTCAACGCGAGCTTGATGCCCTCGGAAACGCCGGTGCCGGCCGGCACGTTTTTGACGGCGGCCAACGCTTCTTTTTCGGAGTAACCCAATGCGAGCAGTGCGTTCAGGATATCGGAGGCGTGGTCGGATGCCGACGCCGCGCCCGCCATCGCGCCCAGGTCTGCGCCGATCTTGCCCTTCAGTTCGAGGAGCAAGCGTTCCGCCGTTTTCTTGCCGATGCCCGGCACGCGCGTCAGACGCGCCGCGTCCTGCATCGTGACGGTCTGCGCGAGTTCATGCACGCTCATGCCCGACAGCACCGCCAACGCCATGCGCGCGCCGATGCCGGAGATTTTCAGCAGTTCGCGGAACGTCGAGCGTTCCTCGGCGGTGCCGAAGCCGTACAGCAGATGCGCATCTTCGCGGACGATCATCTGCGTGAGCAACACGACGCGCTCGCCGGTGGAGGGCAGGTTGTAGAACGTGCTCATGGGCACATCGACTTCGTAACCGACGCCGTTGCAGTCGATGAGCAGATGCGGCGGGTTTTTTTCCAGCAGTACGCCGGCAATGCGACCGATCATGGCGAATTCAATCTCGAGAGAAAGGGCGAGTGTAGCGCAGCGCGTGAGCGTCGAGTGGACAGCGAGTTACGCGTAAATTACCCCACCAAACGTCCGCGCCTCACCCGCAGCCCCTTCTTCGCCAGCGAAGGCGCAATGCCGCCCAACGTGCTTAGCGTCGTGCCGCCGTGTGCGTGGCAGATTGCCATGCCGAGCGCGTCGGCGGCGTCGGTGCCGGGTACGCCGGAGAGATTGAGCAGGCGCACCACCATCTGTTGCATCTGCTCCTTGGTTGCGCGGCCGTAGCCCACCACGGCCTGCTTCAATTGCAGGGCCGTGTATTCGGCGACCGGCACGCCGCCCGCGACCAGTCCGCAGATCGCCGCACCGCGCGCCTGGCCGAGCAGCAAGGTGGATTGCGGATTGACGTTGACGAACACTTTTTCAATCGCCGACTGATCCGGCGAATGCTGGCGGATCAATGTGGAGATGCCTTCGAAGATAGTGCCCAGACGCGACGGCAAATCGGCGTCGGCGGTTTTGATGACGCCGCTTGCGACATAGCTGAGCTTGTGGCCGCTTTGGTCGATCACGCCGAAGCCGGTCACGCGCAGGCCGGGGTCGATGCCGAGAATTCTCATGAGATGCCGCAATGCGGTAAAAACCAGGTGCTTGCGATACTACAACACCCGCGCCACGTGGCGGTCGGCGCGCGGCGATGTCGGCGGAATAAAAACTGCTGGGTGGGCTGCAAGGAGGCATTCGCACATGGAGCGCTATCGGAATCTCAGCGGCGACTCGGGCGTCGAGGCGTATGAAATTGGCGACGATTTCGTCGCGGTCCGCTTCAGGCACGGGGTGGTGTATTGGTACACCGAGGCGAGCGTCGGCGCACGGCACGTTGCCGCGCTTAAACGTTTCGCGCAACGCGGGCAGGGGCTCAGCACTTATATCAGCCGACATGCTGATGTGAGTGGCGGCTATGCGAGAAAGGAACCGGACGACTGAACGACGCTTGGCGGAAGCACGGATCGAAGCGAGCGGAACAAGCAGAACAAGCGGCACACACGGCACACACGGCACACACGGCACACACGGCACAAGCGCCGAACCGAAGTCCGCACCAAGTCCGCGCCAAAAAAACGGCCCGGCGAATAATTCCACCAGGCCGTTTCCCTAAACCTCAACCTTCACCAGCAACCCGGTTTCAACAAGAACCCGGCGCCACTGCCAACCCCCAAATCAATGCCGGAAATGTCGCACGCCAGTCAACACCATCGCGATATTGTGTTCATCCGCCGCGCTAACCACTTCATCATCGCGCATCGAGCCGCCCGGCTGAATCACGCAGGTCGCGCCTGCCGCCACCACCACGTCGAGGCCGTCGCGGAACGGGAAGAACGCATCCGACGCCACCGCCGAACCGGCGAGCGTCAAACCGGCGTTCTGCGCCTTGATGCTGGCGATGCGCGCGGAGTCCACGCGGCTCATCTGGCCGGCGCCGACGCCGAGCGTCATGCCGTTGCCGCAGAACACGATGGCGTTCGACTTCACGAACTTCGCCACGCGCCACGCGAACAGCAGATCGTCCATTTCCTTCGGCGTCGGATGACGCTTCGTGACCACGCGCAATTCGTGCGGCTGCACGTTCTTCGAGTCGAGCGATTGCACCAGCAGGCCGCCGCCCACGCGCTTCAGATCGAACGCGTTATGGCCTTCGCCCAGCGCGATTTCCAGCAGACGCACATTCTGCTTGGCCGCGAACACCTGGCGCGCTTCGGCGCTGAACGACGGCGCGATCAGCACTTCGACGAACTGCTTGGCCACGGCTTGCGCCGCGGCTTCGTCCACTTCGCGGTTAAAGGCGATGATGCCGCCGAACGCCGAGGTCGGATCGGTCTGCAGCGCCTTGGCGTATGCGTCGTGCGCATTCGCACCGAGCGCCACGCCGCACGGATTTGCGTGCTTGACGATCACGCAGGCCGGCACGTCGAAAGTCTTCACGCATTCCCACGCTGCGTCGGAATCCGCAATGTTGTTGTACGACAGTTCCTTGCCTTGCAACTGGTTGTAGTTCGCCAGCGCGCCGGCCGGCACCGACAGGTCGCGGTAGAACGCCGCGCTCTGATGCGGGTTTTCGCCGTAGCGCAGATCCTGCACCTTCTCGAACGCGAGGTTGAACGTCGCCGGATACGTGTTGCGCGACGAGTGTTGCAACTCGTCGGTCAGGCTCGTCAGATAGTTCGTGATCGCGCCGTCGTATTGCGCGGTGTGCGCGAATACCTTGGTGGCAAGGCGGAAGTTCGTCTTGTACGACACGGCATTGCGGTTCGCGCGCATTTCGTCGAGCACGACCGCGTAGTCGGCCGGATCGACCACCACCGTCACGTCGCGATGGTTCTTCGCGGCCGATCGCAGCATGGTCGGGCCGCCAATGTCGATGTTCTCGATCGCGTCTTCCAGCGAGCATTCTTCTTTCGACACGGTCTGCACGAACGGGTACAGATTCACGACCAGCAGGTCGATGGTCGGAATGTCGTGCTTTTCAAGCGCAGCCATGTGTTCCGGCAGATCGCGGCGCGCGAGAATGCCGCCGTGCACCTTCGGATGCAGCGTTTTCACGCGCCCGTCCAGCATTTCCGGGAAGCCGGTGTAATCGGCGACTTCGGTGACGGAGAGACCCGCGTCCGCGAGTAGTTTCGCGGTGCCGCCGGTCGACAGGATCTTGACGCCGAGGTCCGACAGCGACTTGGCGAAGTCGACAATGCCGGACTTGTCGGAAACGGAGATGAGCGCTTGCTTGATCATGATGAAGACGAAAAGCCGAAGGGAAACGTGGCAGGGCGCCTGAAACTACAACGAACTACAACAACCCGTGCTGTTGCAGTTTCTTGCGCAGCGTATTGCGGTTGATGCCGAGATACTCGGCGGCCAGCGATTGATTGCCGCCGGCCTGCTCGAGCACCACTTCGAGCAGGGGTTTTTCTACGCAGGAAATGACCATGTCGTAGACGTCGTGCGGATTGGAGCCGTCGAGGTCCTGGAAATACATTCCCAGGCTGTCGCGGACAGATTGTTCGATATTGTTCTTGCTCATGCTGCTAGTCGGTCGGTTTGGTCCGGCTCGCCGTTTTCGTTGAGCGTCTCGTCGACGTAGACAAGACGGTCTGAGATCGCCTTTTGGGCGTCGAAGAATTCGTTGACGGCGAGGAGTTGTTCGCGCGTGGTGTCCAGCGTATTCATGCGATGCCGGAACACGTTGGCGCCAGAAAGGCCGCGAGTGTACCAGCCGATGTGCTTACGCGCAGTGCGGACACCGGTAAATTCCCCGTAGAACGCGTAGTGGTCTTCCAGATGCTCGTTCATCACCTGCTGGATTTCGTCGATGCGCGGCGGCGGCAGCAACTCACCCGTTTGCAGGAAGTACTCGATCTCGCGGAACAGCCATGGGCGCCCCTGCGCCGCGCGGCCGATCATGATGGCGTCCGCGCCGGTGGCGGCGAGCACCTCGCGCGCCTTGTGCGGCGAGGTAATGTCGCCGTTGGCGACCACCGGAATGCGCACCGCCGCTTTCACCGCGGCGATGGTCTCGTATTCGGCGTCGCCGTGGTACAGGTCGGCGCGCGTGCGCCCGTGCACGGTCAGCATGGAAATGCCGGCGGCTTCGGCCAGACGTGCGACGTTCAACGCGTTCTTGTTCTCGCGATCCCAGCCCGTGCGGATCTTCAGCGTGACGGGCACCGCGTCGGGCCCGACGCCCACGGCGCCGACCACGGCCTCGACGATGCGCTGGACCAGCGGCTCGTTCTGCAACAGGGCCGAACCTGCCGCCACGTTGCACACTTTCTTGGCCGGGCAGCCCATGTTGATGTCGATGATCTGCGCGCCGTTCGCCACGTTGTAGCGGGCCGCTTCGGCCATCATGGCCGGATCGGCGCCGGCGATCTGCACGGCGATCGGCTCGACCTCGCCCGCGTGGTTGGCGCGGCGCATGGTCTTCTCGCTTTTCCACAACTGCGCGTTCGAGGCGACCATTTCCGACACCGCATAGCCCGCGCCCAGCCGTTTGCACAGTTGCCGGAACGGCCGGTCGGTCACGCCGGCCATAGGCGCGACGAACAGGTTATTACGCAGATTGTGGGAGCCGAGAGTGGGCATAACGTGAGACGCGGTGGACGCGGGCGCAGCCGATTGCTCAATTTTCTGTCAATCGGAGCGTTCGCGAAATGCGAGAGAAAACCGCTATTTTAGCGTTAACGGATACCCGGCACCCGACATGTGACTGTCGTAACCCATTAAATCTTCTATGAAAGTGCGCCGATTCATAGAACCGGCGCTGCCCGCGCCGACCCTTGCGCGACGAGCAAAAAGGCCGCGGGGCGTGAGCGCGCGGCGCGCCTAGCGGCGCTGTCCGAACATCATTTGCCGTGCCAGCGCGGTTTTTACCGGCGGCAGGAATTCGAGCGCGGTAAGAGCGAGGCCGCGCATGACGGCGAGGGGCGCGAAGTCGATGGTAAAGAGACGAGCGAGCGTGTCCGTTGCGCCGATCGTCAGGCGCCGGTCGAGCGCGCGGCGTTGCGCGAAGGTGGCCAGCGCGAGCGGGGTCGGACCTTCCGCCGACAAGGCGTCGGCGAGCGCGTGCGCGTCGCGCAGACCCAGATTCAGACCTTGGCCCGCGACCGGATGCAGCGTCTGCGCCGCGTTGCCGATCGCGACGATGTGGCCGTTCACCAGCGTTTCCACCGCGTTCAGTCCCAACGGGAACGACGCGCGTCCCTTGATGTGCGTGAAACGGCCCATGCGGTCGCCGAACGCGGTGCCGAGTTCGCGCAGGAAGTCTTCGTCGGAGAGTTGCGCACGGCGCGCGGCTTCATCGGGCGCGCAGCACCAGACCAGCGCGTAGTCGGCGCCGCGCACGCCGCCCATCGGCAGCAATGCGATCGGCCCTTGCGACGTGAAGCGCTCCCACGCCACGTGCGGTTGCGGCGCGGAAACAGTCACCGTGCCGACCAGCGCGGTTTGCCCATAATCGCGCGAGCCGGGTTCGACGGCGCCTCGGCCGGCGCGGCGCGCGGCGTCGCCGTCCCGGCCGCTGTGCTGATCAGCGGTTTTCGCCGCGCTATCCGCGGCTCGGCTGCCGGTTCTGTCATCGTAGCCGCCACCTTCGCCGCCGTCGTGGCCGACTTCTTCGTCCGCACTCATGCGCGCGTCCCTGTCGGCGCGTTTTGCCGCGCGTTTAGCGGACTTCTGATCGCCGAACAGGCCGCCTTCGGCATTCACCAGAATGCGCGTGCGCAATTGACGCGTGACGCCCGCGGTTTCGATCGGCAGCGTGACGCCGTCGAATTCCTGCGTCGGCGCCGCAGCCGAAGTGGAGCGGAACCAATGCACCGGGGTCGCGTGGACCGCCTCGGCGAGACCGTGCACGATCGAGCCGTAGCGAAGCACGTAGCCAAGCGCCGGCAAGCCGTGCTCGCCGTGATCGATCAGCGTGCGGCCAAAGTGCCCGCGCTGCGACACGTGGATGCGCTGGATCGCGGTGGCGTCGGCGGGCCAGCGCAGCGGCTCCAAGATCATCCGGCTGCCGTGCGACACGGCGATTGCGCGCGGATCGGCGATCGAATCTTCCGGTTCGCGCGCGTCCACCAGCGCGATCTTCAACGCCCGCGTCGCGCTGCGCCGCGCCAGCCAGCCGGCCAGCGCCAGCCCGACCGGACCGGCGCCGACGATCGTCACGTCGAAATCGAAGGGCTGGCCGGCCTTGGCAGGCTCCAGGATCACCGTCGACTGGGAAACGTCGTTCATTGCGAGTTACTTCCTTGATTCATATGCCGCGCGGGCTTCCTGCATCAGCGCCTCGATTTCGTCGGCGGCGACCGGCACCTCGCGTGTCATCAGTTCGCAGCCGGTCGGCGTGACGATGGCGTCGTCCTCGATACGGATGCCGATGTTCCAGTAGCGCTCGGGCACGCCTTCGGCCGGCCGGATATACAGGCCGGGCTCGATGGTCAGCGTCATCGACGCCTGCAGCGTGCGCCACGGCAGCGCGCCCGCTTCGTCGCGTGGCGCGCCCCGTTCGCGGTAGTCGCCGACATCGTGCACGTCCATGCCGAGCCAGTGGCCGGTGCGGTGCATGTAGAAGGGCGCGTAGGCGCGCTCCGCGATTACGTCGTCGACCGAGGCGAATTTCGCGCGCTCGATAATGCCGGTGTCGAGCAGACCCTGCGACAGCACGCGCACGGCGGCCTGGTGCGGGTCGTCGAAGGTGGCGCCGGCGCGAGTGGCGTCGATCGCGGCATGCTGCGCGGCCAGCACGATGTCGTACAGCTCGCGCTGCGCCGGCGTGAAGCGGCCGCTCGCGGGGAAGGTGCGGGTGATGTCGGACGCGTAGCCGTCGAGTTCGCAGGCCGCGTCGATCAGGATCAGGTCGCCGTCCTGGGCAATCGCGTTGCCGGCCGGGTAGTGCAGCACGCAGGCGTTCGCGCCGGCCGCGACGATCGACGTGTAGGCCGGCGCCTGCGCGCCGAACTTGCGGAACGTATAGAGCAGCTCGGCTTCGAGTTCGTACTCGCGCACGCCCGGATGGCACACCGCCATGGCGCGACGATGCGCCTGGGCGGAAATCTGCCCGGCCCGGCGCATGATGGCGAGTTCGTGATCGTCCTTGATAATCCGCATCTCGTCGAGCAACGGGATGAGATCGCACGCGGCCGCCGGCGCGGCGACACCGCCGCGGCTTTGCGCGCGCACCGCGTCGAGCCAGCCACGCACCCGCTCGTCCAGTTGCGCCGAAGCGCCGAGCGCGTAGTGCAGCGACGGCTTGTCGGCGAGCAGTCGCGGCAGTTGCGTATCGATTTCGCCGATGGCGAACGCCGCGTCGAAACCGAAGGCGGCGCGCGCGCCGTCAGGGCCGAAGCGGAAACCTTCCCACGTTTCGCGCTCGACGTTTTTCTCGCGGCAGAACAGCACCGACGCCGGTGCGCCGGGCGCGGCGCTGGCGTCGAGCACCAGCAGCGCCTCGGGCTCGGTGAAACCGGTCAGGTAATAGAAGTAGCTGTCGTGCCGATACGGATAATCGGCGTCCCGGTTGCGTAGTGCTTCCGGCGCGGTCGGGACGATGGCGACGCCGCCGCCCGCTGCCCGCAGCGCGGCGAGTACGCGTTCACGGCGCGTGCGGTAGACGTCGATGGCGATGGTGAGTTCGGTCGGCTGGTTCATCGTGCGATTGTAGCGCCCATGCGCGGAGTTATTTTGCGCGGGATACTCATGGAAGCGGCGGCCAACGCGCCGGCGGCGCTGTTGCAATCCGTCCACAGCAAGTCCCCGTGCGGCTCACGAAGCGCCGGCGTGACGCTTCTGAACGCTCGTGAACGCCGCCGAGCACTTATACTTTCGCCGGATTCAGAAAAAGGCAGATGGTAATGATGAAACTCATCGGTTCGCTCGCCAGTCCGTTCGTGCGTAAAGCGCGGATCGTGCTGGCCGACAAGAAGATCGACTACGAACTGGTGCCCGAGAATGTCTGGGCGCCGGACACCCGCATTCACACGTTCAATCCGCTCGGCAAGGTGCCGTGCCTCGTGATGGAAGATGGCGAAGCAGTGTTCGACTCGCGCGTGATCTGTGAATACGTGGATACGCTTTCGCCGGTCGGCAAGCTGATTCCCCAGTCGGGACGTGAGCGTGTCGAGGTTCGCTGCTGGGAAGCGCTCGCCGACGGCGTGCTGGACGCGGCGGTGCTGATTCGCCTCGAAGGCACGCAGCGCGCTCCGGAGCAGCGCGTGGATGCGTGGGTCGCGCGCCAGCAGCGCAAGATCGACGAAGCCCTGGTCGCGATGGCGCAAGGATTGGGCAGCAAGACGTGGTGCGCGGCCAATCACTACACGCTCGCCGATATCGCGCTGGGTTGCGCATTGGGTTATCTAGATTTCCGTATGCCGGAATTGAACTGGCGCGAACCGTATCCGAACCTGGACAAACATTTCCAGAAGCTCTCGCTGCGTCAGTCGTTCATTGATACGGCGCCTTCCGACTGAATAGTGAGCCAAATGGATGCGAGGCGATGCAGTCTTGAATAACATGGCTCGCCGTATCGGGAAGTTTGCAAAATAGTGTCATTAGGCTTCCAGAGTCATGAATTAAAGCTTACGTTTGTGGTAAAAATGCGCCTGCCCGTCAGGCGCATTTTTTTTGTCTTTGGCGGGCTGTAAATGCGTCCATGCGGGTTTATGCAATTTACATAACGGCTTCTTTTCCTGCCGATATGAAACCTGTTGCGAACAGGCGGTGCATTAAAAGCGCGCCGCAGAAGCGAATAACATCGTAGAGAGACTTCCACCATGAAATCGTACCGCTTTGCCATTACCGTTTCCGCCTGCGCTTTATTTGCAGCGTGCTCGAATGTCGGCAACGTCGATCCGTCCGCGCTGATCAAGTCCGGCCAGATGGCCACTCAGGCTGCCACGCTGAGCGACGCCGACGTGCGAGCCCTGACCGACAAGTCGTGCGCGCAACTCGACAGCGAAAACAAGATTGCCGCCGCGAACAGCAATTACCAGAAGCGGCTGAACAAGATTGCCGCGCAACTGGGCGACAACATCAACGGCACGCCGGTGAACTACAAGGTGTATATGACCAAAGACGTCAACGCGTGGGCCATGGCCAACGGCTGCGTGCGCGTCTACAGCGGTCTGATGGACATGATGAACGACAACGAAGTGCGCGGCGTGGTGGGCCACGAAATGGGCCACGTTGCGCTCGGCCACACGAGAAAAGCGATGCAGGTCGCGTATGCGACTTCCGCGGCACGCTCGGTGGCGTCGTCGGCGGGCGGGGTGGCGGCAATGCTCTCAACTTAAGCTCCGCTGCATCAAGCAAGTTTGTACGCGAGATGGAAGTGGGGCTTGGCTTTTCGGGGTGGTCTTGGATAGGAGCGTGACGGCTGTATCCGGCATCGGGTCTGGCGGATCAGTTCCAGCACACCGGCGAGGCCGTCCAGGCAGCGCTGGATGCGCAGAAGACACGCGCCGAGGATGGGCT
Source organism: Paraburkholderia sp. BL27I4N3 (assembly GCF_003386115.1). Classification (NCBI taxonomy): domain Bacteria; kingdom Pseudomonadati; phylum Pseudomonadota; class Betaproteobacteria; order Burkholderiales; family Burkholderiaceae; genus Paraburkholderia; species Paraburkholderia sp. BL27I4N3. The sequence goes on from NZ_QREJ01000001.1 coordinate 234,515, forward strand.
TGAGTGCGCCCAGTGCATACACCCGGTTAGGACGGCTGGCATGTCTGTCGTCGTGCGGCGCATCGAGATCGCTGAGCAGGGTGAACAGGTTGTCGGCGAGGATTTTTGCGCCGAAGTCCTGCTGTAACGCCAGGTAATCGAGGCCTGTGACGGCTTCCAGTCGCAGCCGGTGCTTGAGTCGTTTGAACGCTTCCTCGACCCGCCAGCGCTGATGATAGAGCGCGCCGAACGATGCCGCCGGATAACGCCCGCCATCGAGCAGCGAGGTCATCAGCATCCGCACGCGACCGCCCGGCGTGACGTCGCGGATCAGGCGAACAGTGGTGGGCGTACGCGCCAGTTCATAGTCGCGGGCATCCAGTTCGCCGGGCGCGTCCAGTGTCACCACACGCTCGGCTTTACCGCTGCGGGCAAAGGCGCTGACGCATTTCCAGTTACGCGCATCGACGCGCATGCAGAACGGGATTTCGCGCTGTGCGAGCGCCGCCACCATCGCGTTACCGATATAGCCGCGATCGAGCAGCAGCAGGTCGGTATGCGGTTGCAGCACATCGAGGGCTTCGAACAGCATCTGCCGCTCGCCGCCGTCGGCGGGATGAAGTGCAGCGTGCAGGGTCAGTTCGGAACCCGGCAGGAATAGCGCAAACGCGTAGTGATCGGCGCGCAGTTCATGGCCGCGACGCGTGCCCACACGCAGGCGGCTGCCATCAGCGGCGACCAGCCTCAGGCCGTGCCAGCGCATCGAATCGATATGGGGTTGGGCCAGCGAGATCAGGCGGGCGCGGGCCAGCTCGAACAGTTCGGCAGACACGCCCCGTCGCGCCTTGCTGAAGGCCTGTGCGCTCACAGCGCGGGTGCGCCCGCCGCGGCTTCCCAGTGCGCCGAATAGCGCGTCAAGTTCGGCCTGCACACTGGCGCACATGCCCGACATCATCAGCGCGGCCATGCGCGGCAAGGTCAGTGTGCGATTGCGGGTAAAGGCGGTGGGAGAACGACGCACGCGATCGGCGAGCGCCGGATCGAACAGGAATTCGGAGAACTCAGCCAGAAGCCTTGAGGACGCTGGTATTTGAGTTCATATCGTTGATTTATCAGTGAGTTATGCGATGAAGTTTACAGGGCTAACGCCCTGTATACAAGCCCTTCGAGGCTTAAGTTGAGAGCATTGGGGGTGGCGGGGGCGCTGTCCGGTTCGCAACTCGGCGATTTTTCGGAGAAGCTGATTAACGCGCAATTCTCGCAAACGCAGGAAAGCGCCGCGGACGATTATTCGTTCGACTTGCAGAAAAAGAAGAATCTCGATCCGTCCGGATTGGTGACGGCATTCAACAAGCTCGCCGCATTGGATGGCGGTAAATCGAGCATGTTGAGTTCGCATCCGGCTTCGCCGGCGCGTGCGCAGCATATTCAGCAGCGCATTGCTTCGAACCAGTAAATTTGATTCGGGCTAAAATGCGCGCCCGCGGTATTCCGCGGCGCGCGTTTTTTATGGCGGTGTTTCCCAGTGTCTCGATTCGCGCGCGCCGCTTTTATACAGGCGGCGCGCGGGATCGATGCGCTTGATCGCGCGGCTTAGTGCTTGCCGTTGCGCCGCCGCGTAATGCCCGGCCCGAACGCAAAGCCGAACGCCAACAGCAGCAACGAAACTGCCAGCACGGTGTTATTGCCACTCGTGATGTAAGGCGTGCTGCCCGTAGTTCCTTGCACGGTGATATCGAGCGAGCCGATCGTGTAAGGCGTCAGGCGTCCGATCACCTTGCCATTTGCGTCGATCGCGGCGGTCATGCCGGTGTTGGTCGCGCGCAGCATCGGGCGGCCGGTTTCCAGCGAGCGCATGCGCGCGATTTGCAGATGCTGATCGAGCGCGATCGTGTCGCCGAACCAGGCGAGGTTGGTCGAGTTGACCAGCACGCCGGCGGGCGTAGCGCTTTCGCGGATGGTCCGCGCAATCTCCTCGCCGAAAATGTCTTCGTAGCAGATGTCCACGGCGACCGGCTGGTTGTGCACCATGAACGGCTTCTGCACCGGCGCGCCACGGAAGAAATCGCCGAGCGGAATGCTCATCAGATTGACGAACCAGCGGAAGCCCCACGGCACGAATTCGCCGAACGGCACGAGATGGTGCTTGTCATAGCGATACACGTCGCGCGTGCCGGGCGTGACGCCGAACAGGCTGTTCGTATAGTCGATTACCTGGCCTTCCGGCGTGATCGTGCCGCCGATCGCGCCGAACAGAATCGCGCTGCCGGTCGCGTCCGAGAAGTTGCGCACCGCCGAGGCGAACGGCGCCGGCAACTGCTGCGCGAGCACCGGGATGGCGGTTTCCGGCGTGACGATCAGATCGGCCGGTTTCGAGGTGATCATCTGTTGAAACTGATCGATCGCGGCGCGCATGCCGGATTCCTCGAACTTCATTTCCTGTTTGACATTGCCCTGCAGCAGACGCACGGTCAGTGGCGCGTTGGCCGGCACCGTCCATTGCACGAGCGGCAGCAGCAGGCCGGCGGCGATTAGCGCCAGTGCGATCGCGCCCGGCACGGCGACGCGCGCCACGCCCGCTTGCGCGCCGTTATTGCCGGTGTTGCCGGCCCGGCTTTGCTTGCGCGAGGAGAGGAACGCGAGCAAAGCCTGCACGATTAGCGCGGCCACCAGCGCCAGCATCCAGCCGACACCGTACACACCTGCCACCGGCGCAAAGCCGGCAAACGGACCGTCCACCTGAGCGTAACCGCTCGCCAGCCACGGAAAGCCTGTGAACACCGTGCCGCGCAACCATTCGCCGATCGCCCACGCGCTCGCGAACGCTAGCGCACCGTGCCAGGTCGGCGAGAAGGGCGTGTCGTCGGCGGCCGCGCCGTTGCGCGCGTGTCCGGCGCAGAACGACCAGACGCCCGCCGCCAACGCCGGATATATCGCCAGATACAGCGAGAACACCACGACGGCCGCGCCGGCGAGCGGCGCCGCCATGCCGCCGTAAAAATGCATGCTGACGTAGAGCCACCACACGCCGGTCACAAAATTACCGAAGCCGAATGCGCCGCCCGTCAGCGCCGCGCTTTTCCAGCCGGTGCTGCGTGTGAGCCAGGCGAAGAAGAACGCGAAGATCGCGAGTTCGAGCCAGCCGCCGTGCGGCGTCGGCGCGAACGAGAGCGTATTGGCCGCGCCCGCGGCCAGCGCGACCAGGTAATGCCAGCGCGGCAGCGTGCGGCCAAGGGTTTGCTGGGCGGCAGAAGCGCTCACGCTGCGGCGCGAACGGGAAGTCATCGGGTCGGCCATTGTTGCGCGGTCGGCGTGAGGAGTTGGAGAGGCGGGAACAAGACCCAGCGAAAAGTGGGATCAGGTCTGCACGTGCTGCGCTTCGCGCTCGCGCTGGCCCGCGAGCGGATCGCGGCGCACCAGCAGCATGTGAATCTGGCGGGCATCGCCGCGCAGAATCTCGAAGATCAGATCGTCGAGGCGGACTTTTTCGCCACGATGCGGCACCCGTCCGAAGTGATGCGTGACGAGCCCGCCGATCGTGTCGACTTCATCGTCCGAATAGTGCGTGCCGAAGGCCTCGTTGAACTGTTCGATTTCGGTCAGCGCGCGCACGCGGAAACGTCCGTCCGGCGAGGCGATGATATTGCCGCTTTCCTCGTCGAAATCGTATTCGTCTTCAATATCGCCGACGATCTGTTCCAGCACGTCTTCGATCGTGATCAGGCCGGCCACGCCGCCGTATTCGTCGACCACCACCGCGAGGTGATTGCGATTCACACGGAAGTCGTGCAGCAGCACGTTCAGGCGCTTCGATTCGGGGATGAACACGGCGGGGCGCAGCATGCCGCGCACGTCGAACTCTTCTTCGGCGTAATAGCGCAGCAGGTCTTTGGCGAGCAGCACACCGATGATGTTGTCGCGATTGCCCTCGTAGACCGGATAGCGCGAGTGCGCTTTTTCCAGCACGTAGGGGATGAATTCGGCGGGATTCTCCGCGATATTGATCGCGTCCATTTGCGCCCGCGGCACCATGATGTCGCGCGCGCTGAGTTCGGACACCTGGAATACGCCTTCAATCATCGACAGCGAGTCGGCGTCGATCAGGTTGCGCTCGTGCGCATCCTGCAGAATTTCCAGAAGTTCGGCGCGCGAGTCGGGCTCGGGCGAGATGAAGTCGGTCAGACGCTCGAGGAGTGAGCGCTTTTCCTGCGGTTTGTCGAGTTCGCGTCGACTGGGATACGTGTCGTTCATGGTAGTGCGCCCGGCAAGACTGGGCGCGCTGTTGCAGAGCATTAAGGATACACCAGGCACATGGCAGGACCGTGTCCCGCCCGGCTGGGCGATGAGTGAAGCTGGGGTGAAGCGGCTCCGCCGTGAGGACGGGCGTGGGTCAATCCTAACTGATTACGCGCGGAAAAGCGTTTTCGGGAAAAAAAGCGCCGCTCGCCGCGGTTATTTCTGGTCTGCTTTCTGGCCCGCTTTCACGTTCGCTTCGCGGCTTTCCTCGCGGCACCGTTCGAGCAGCGCTTCGAGCGCGCGGTCGGGCATGCCGCTCTCACGCAGTGCATGGACCGTCCGGCTGACGTAGTCGAGCGTGGTGCCGTAGCGCCCGCTCGCGCAGCCGAACACGGTTTTGACAATTTCGTCGCGCAGCTTGCCGGTGTAGCTCGGCACGTCGCGGCGCATGACGAAGGCGAGTGCGTAGACGCGCCGGCCGTCGGCGAGCACGCACGGCAGCCACGCCGGCCGATACGAGCCCATCGCCATTTCGCGACGCCAGAGCGCTTCGAGATGCGGCAACGAGCCTTCGGCCGCGAGCCGGAATGCGATGCCGGTGCACGAGCCGCCGCGATCGAGCGCCAGCACGAGTCCGGGCTGTTCGGGCGTGCCGCGATTCACGCGCGACCATAGATAGAGCCCGCGGTGATAGCCGTGGACTTTGGAGCGGGTGGCTTCGACGGTAGGAAGGCCGGGATTCCAGATCAGCGACCCGTAGCCGAAGAGCCAAAGGTCGCTTTTGCGGTCCCAGTCGCGCAACGTGCAGTCGAGCGACGCGCGCAACTCCTCGTCCGTCAGAAGCCGCGATTCGCCGAGCGCCGGCGGATAGTCCGGGCACGGTGTTCGGGTGTCGGCTTCAGGAGAAGAGAGGCTCACGATGGTTTTGAACAGATTTTGGACGTTGACGACGCGCGGGTGATCGACGCCTACCGGTACGGATCGGGAAAGCCGAGCTTGCCGAGGATTTCCGTTTCGATGGCTTCCATTTCCTCGGCTTCTTCCTCGACTTCGTGGTCGTAGCCCTGGGCGTGGAGCGTGCCGTGCACGAGCAGATGCGCGTAGTGCGCAATGAGCGGCTTGCCCTGTTCGGCGGCTTCTTTCTCGACCACCGGACAGCACAGGATCAGGTCGCCCGTCACGGGATCGTCTTCCGATTCGGCGTAGGCGAAGGTCAGCACGTTGGTCGAGTAATCCTTGCCGCGATAGGTGCGGTTCAGCGTGCGGCCTTCTTCGGCATCGACGAAACGCACCGTCAGTTCGCCGTCCGCGAAGAGCGCCGCCTTGATCCAGCCGGCCACGGTGGCGCGCGGCAGCAGCGCCTTGTGTTGCGGCCAGGTCTTGGCGGCGGGGAATTGCAGATTCAACGTCAGTTTCGGGGCGCGGCTCATGCGGTGTCGTTTTAATGCTTTCGTTGCGTTCTTTATAGCTGCGGGCGCTTAGCGCGAATCCGCCGGACTGGCGGTTTTCTGCGAATGCGCATCGTACGCCTCCACAATTCGCGCGACCAGCGGATGCCGCACCACGTCCGCGCTGGTAAAGCGTGTCAGCGCGATGCCGCGCACATCGGCCAGCACCTGCTGCGCTTCGATCAGCCCGCTCTTGTGGCCGCGCGGCAAGTCGACCTGAGTCGTGTCGCCGGTGACCACCGCTTTCGAGCCGAAGCCGATCCGCGTGAGGAACATCTTCATCTGTTCGGGCGTGGTGTTCTGCGCCTCGTCGAGGATGATGAACGCGTGGTTCAGCGTGCGGCCGCGCATGTAGGCGAGCGGCGCGATTTCGATCATTTGCCGCTCGAACATCTTGGCGGTCTTGTCGAAGCCGAGCAGATCGTACAGCGCGTCGTACAAAGGACGCAGATACGGATCGACCTTTTGCGCCAGATCGCCCGGCAGGAAGCCGAGACGCTCGCCCGCTTCGACAGCCGGACGCGTCAGCACGATGCGTTTGACCTGATCGCGTTCGAGCGCGTCCACCGCGCAAGCCACCGCGAGATAGGTCTTGCCGGTGCCGGCCGGGCCGATGCCGAAGGTCACGTCGTGCGAGATGATCTGCTTCAGATACTCGCGCTGCGCCGGCGTACGGCCGCGCAGGTCGGCGCGCCGTGTGTACAGCTTCGGGCCGAGTTCTTCGATATCGTCGTCGCCGGCGTCGGCGGGCTCGTCGAACGGATGATCCGGATTGCCGGGGAAACGCGGGTCCAGCGCTTCCGTGCCGTGGCCGTTGCCGTTCGTGCGACGTCGTGCCGGCTGACGCACTTCAACGAGCGCGAGCTGGATATCGTCTACCGACAGTGGCTTCTGCGAGTTGTCGTAGAACTTTTCGAGCGCGGTGAGCGCGAGTTTCGCGCCGCGCCCGCGAATCGTGATGCGGTGGCCACGGCGTTGCAGCGTTACGTCGAGCGCCTGCTCGATCTGGCGCAGATTCTCGTCGAGCGGGCCGCAGAGGTTGGCGAGCCGCGCGTTGTCTTCGCGCGGTGCGGTGAATTCCAGATGCTGCTGAGTGGTCTTCAAGGCGGTGGGTCGATCCTGTCGGTTTCGATACGCGGGTTGGCGTCGTGGTTTTGCGTCGCTTAGTGGGTCGTGGCCGGAGCGTCATCATGAACTAGCACGAGCTCGCCACGTAGCGAATGTGGGTACGCTTTGACGATTTTCACGTCGACCATCTGGCCGATCAGCCTGGCGTGCGACGCGACCGGCGCCGGGAAATTCACCACGCGGTTGTTCTCGGTGCGGCCGGCGAGTTCGTTCGGATCCTTGCGGGCCGGGCGCTCGACCAGTATGCGCTCGATCTTGCCGACCATCGAATCGCTGATGCGCTGCACGTTTTCCTCGATGGTGGCCTGCAAATGTTGCAGACGCCTGAGCTTCACTTCGCGCGGCGTGTCGTCGTGCAGATTCGCGGCCGGCGTGCCGGGACGCGGACTGTAGATGAACGAGAAGCTGGTGTCGTACTTCATTTCGTGCACGAGCGCCATCATCTTGTCGAAGTCTTCTTCCGTCTCGCCGGGGAAGCCGACGATCATGTCCGTGGAGAGCGACAGGTCGGGGCGGATCGCGCGCAGCTTGCGGATCACGGACTTGTATTCGAGCACCGTATAGCCGCGCTTCATGGCCATCAGGATGCGGTCCGAGCCGTGCTGCACCGGCAAATGCAGGTGGCTGACGAGCTTCGGCACTTTCGCGTAGGTGTCGATCAGGCGCTGCGTGAATTCCTTCGGATGCGACGTGGTATAGCGAATCCGTTCGATGCCCGGAATATCCGCGACGTATTCGATCAACTGGGCGAAGTCGGCGATTTCTGCCGAACCGAGTGTGAGACCGGCGCGGTAAGCGTTCACGTTCTGGCCGAGCAGCGTGACTTCGCGCACGCCCTGATCGGCGAGGCCTGCGATTTCGGTCAGCACGTCGTCCAGCGGACGCGACACTTCTTCGCCGCGCGTGTACGGCACGACGCAATAGCTGCAGTACTTGCTGCAACCTTCCATGATCGACACGAACGCGCTCGGGCCGTCGACGCGCGCCGGCGGCAGGTGATCGAACTTTTCGATTTCCGGGAACGAGATGTCCACTTGCGCGCGGCCGCTTTCGCGGCGCTTGTCGATCATTTGCGGCAGACGGTGCAGTGTTTGCGGGCCGAACACCAGATCGACGTATGGCGCGCGCGACACGATTGCCGCGCCTTCCTGGCTCGCCACGCAGCCGCCCACACCGATGATCAGATTCGGATTCGCTTCCTTCAACTCGCGCACGCGGCCGAGGTCGGAGAACACTTTTTCCTGCGCCTTTTCGCGCACCGAGCACGTGTTGAACAGAATGACGTCCGCGTCTTCCGGCGTGTCGGTCTTGACGAGGCCTTCAGCCGCGCCGAGTACGTCGACCATCTTGTCGGAGTCGTACTCGTTCATCTGGCAGCCAAAGGTCTTTACATAAACTTTCTTGGTCATTGAATTTCGCCGGTCGCAGTGGTTAACCTGGGGGCGTCGTTTAAAAAGGTGAAGAGGGCGAAACGTGCGAGCGGGCCGCGGGGCGGCGCTTATTTGCCGTCATGGGCCGCCGTGGGCAGCTTTCGGGGCACGTTTGCAGCGTAGCTCATTATTATAGCCCTTCGCGCGATGCGGTTTCCCCGGCCGCCTCGCCGTATGCAAGCTCCGGCGGCAAGCCCAGCAGGCCTTCCAGTTCGTCCGACACCTGCGCGAAACGCTCGCTCAGAAAATCCAGCAACACGCGCACGCGCGGCGCCATGAAGCGGTTGCGATGGTAGAGCGCGTGCAGCGGCGCATCTGGATAACGCCATTCGGGCAGCAGGATCTTCAGGCCGTCGGCGCGCAGGTCGGCTTCCACGTCCCACATCGACTTGATCGCGATGCCATAACCGCGCAGCGCCCATTCGCGGGCGACCGCGCCGTCGTTGGTTTCGCGGGCGGTTTCGAACGGCACGGTGTAGTGCTGTACCTCGTCGCCGCGCGTGAAGCGCCACTCGTTCGCCAGCCCAGCGGCGGTGGCCAACACGATGCAGTCGAAATTGGCCAGATCGTGCGGATCTTTCGGTTCGCCCTTGCGCGCGATGTAGTCCGGCGACGCGCACAGCACGCGCCGGTTCGGCGCCAGCTTGCGGGCGACCAGCGAACTGTCCTGGGGCACGCCGAAGCGGATCGCCAGATCGATGTCCTCCTGCACCAGATTCGCCAGCGAGTCCGACAGCGTGAGCGCGAAGGTCACTTCCGGATACAACGCGTTGAATTCGTCGAGCCAGTGCATCAGCAGATTGCGGCCGAAGTCCGAGGTCGCCGACACCCGCACCTTGCCGCGCACGACACCTTGGCCGGCTTGCAGGGCCGCTTCGGCGTCGTCGAGCGATTGCAGCGCCTGACGGCAGCAGTTCAGGTAGAGGCGGCCTTCGTCAGTGAGCCTGAGTTGACGGGTGGTGCGCTCGAACAGGCGCGCTTTGAGGCCGGCTTCGAGCTTGGCAAGGCGCGCGCTGGCGGCGGCCGGCGTCAGTCCCAGCTTGCGGCCCGCGGCCGACAGGCTGCCCTGCTGCGCCGCTTCGACGAACAGGCGGATGTCACCGAGGTTGTCCATGACGAATCTTTCAAATGAGATTTGAAAATGCTTCAAATGCTACGCCAATTATCAAATTGACACGCAGCCCCGACAATGCGCTCATGGAAAACCCTGGGGCCGCCACGCCATGCAACTCGATCACGCGACCATCGTCACTGCCGACCTCGACACGGCCCGACGTTTTTTCGTCGACGTCGCCGGGCTGACCCAAGGCGCCCGGCCGCCGTTTTCGATTGATGGCTACTGGCTGTACGCGAACGGCCGGCCGCTGATTCACCTGATCGACGCGACAGCGCCCGCCGCGGGTGGCAGGACGACGCCGCGCATCGACCACATCGCCTTCCGGCTGGAGAGCGCCGCCGAATGGCAGGCGCTGCTCGGCCGCCTACACGCACACGGCGTCGACTTTCAAACCGCGCGCGTGCCGCAGATGGGACCGCAAGAGGCACAGGCGCAACTGTTCGTGGCGCTCGCGCCGGGCGTCGTCGTCGAATTCGTGACCGCGCTGCATCACGCTCAAATTTAGAACCTGGAGAAGAAAAATGCCCATTCCATTACTCGCGCTGGCGATCAGCGCATTCGCAATCGGCACGACAGAGTTCGTGATCATGGGCTTGCTGCCCGAGGTCGCGCACGATCTGACGGTGTCGATTCCGTCGGCGGGATTGCTGGTGAGCGGCTACGCGCTCGGCGTCGCGGTCGGCGCGCCGCTGCTCGCGGTAGTGACCAGCAAGATGCCGCGCAAGCTGGCGTTGCAGTTGCTGATGGGCGTGTTTATCGTCGGCAATACGCTGTGCGCGGTCGCGTCCAGCTATTCCGTGCTGATGATAGCGCGCGTGGTGACCTCGTTCGCGCACGGTTCGTTCTTCGGGATCGGCGCGGTGGTGGCGGCTTCGCTCGTGCCGGCCGAAAAGCGCGCCAGCGCGATTGCGCTCATGTTCACCGGACTGACGCTCGCGAACGTGCTCGGCGTGCCGTTCGGCACGTTCGTCGGCCAGGAGTTCGGCTGGCGCGCGGCGTTCTGGATTGTCAGCGCGTTCGGCGTGCTGTCGCTCGCGGGCGTCACGGCGCTGGTGCCGAATCGTCATGACGCAGGTCCGGTCGGCCTCGGTCACGAAGTGCGCGTGTTGAAGGATCCGCAAGTCTGGACCGCGCTCGCGATGACGGTGCTCGGCTTCGGCGGCGTGTTCGTCGTGTTCACCTATATCGCGCCGATTCTCGAGCAGGTGAGCGGCTTCTCGCCGCGCGGCGTCACGCTGATCCTGGTGTTGTTCGGCGTGGGTCTGACTATCGGCAATACGATCGGCGGCAAGCTGGCGGACCGTGCGCTGATGCCGTCGCTGATGGGCATTCTGGTGGCGCTCGCGGTGGTGATGGCGATCTTCGCGCGCACCAGCCATTCGCAGGTGGCCGCGGCGATCACGATCTTCGTATGGGGCATTGCCGCGTTCGCCACGGTGCCGCCGTTGCAGATGCGCGTAGTCGAGAAAGCGGCCGCGGCGCCGAATCTGGCCTCGACGCTGAATATCGGTGCGTTCAACGTCGGCAATGCGGGCGGCGCGTGGCTCGGCGGTCTGGTGATCAATCACGGCCATTCGCTCGATACCTTGCCGTGGGTGGCGGCAGCGGTCAGCGTGGCGGCGTTGCTGTTGACGTGGTTCGCGGCGCGCACGGATGCGCCGGCGACGACGGTGGCGCAGCGGGCGTGAGAACGCACGAGGCCGTGAACCGCCCGCGCCTGCGCCCTTATGAATAATTCGCACAAGCATTGCGGAAAACGTCCTCCGCAATGCTGATAACAGTGTGAAGATAACTTCGTTGGGGGTGGCGCGGCACGATGCTATCTTGCTTCCACTAACCGTTTGCCCGCCGTCCGGCGGCGCTCCTGGAGGCAATCATGCATTCCCCGCTTGCGCTGGTTCGTGATCCCACGGCTGACACCGATACGTCGCCGCGTGCCGCTGAACCCTTCGATGCACTTGAACATCTGGTCGGCGTGAATCTCGCCCGTTTGCGCGCCGAGCGGCAACTGTCGCTCGACGCTTTGGCTCGCGCGTCCGGCGTCTCTCGCGCCATGCTCGCGCAGATCGAGTCGGCGCGCAGCGTGCCGTCCATCAAGGTGCTGTGCAAGGTGGCGGCGGCGTTGAAGGTGTCGGTGGCGGCTTTCTTGCGCCGTCACGCGACCAACGGCTTCGAGCATTTGCCGGCGGAGCGTTCGTCGCGTGTCGTCAGTTCGAACGGACGCTATTCGGCCCGGCCGCTTTATCCCGACGCCGAGCCGACCGCCGCGGAGTTTCACGAATTGCGTATCGCGCCGCTGCACACCGAAGCCGGTACGCGGCGCGCGCCTGGCACCACGGTGAATCTGGTGGTGAGCGAAGGCACGCTGGAGGTCAGCGTCCACGATCAACGCCAGTTGCTGGCCACGGGCGACGCGATCGTGTTCGACGCCGACCAGCCGCATAGCCTGCGCAATCCTGGCGACACGGAAGCGCGCGCGTTTCGCGTGACGTTGAAAGCGGAGACGCCGCCGCGCTGGGACGTTCAAGCGCACCACGAGCCGGCGCGCGAGGCCGCGCCGGTTTGATCATCCGTATCGTGACAGACGGATGTGCTCCGAGTCGGAGATCTCCGTCTGACGAGCAGGGTTGCGCTGCAGGTGCGGCGCGACTGCTGTATGCTTTGCCAGCCGGTCGATCCGGCAATCAGTGCGTCTTCAGGGCGGGGCGAAATTCCCCACCGGCGGTATGCCGGCAACGCGAAAGCGTGAGCCGGTGAGCCCGCGAGCGCCCACGTAGTCCGGTCTTCCGAACAGGAAAGACTGAAGTGGGGTCAGCAGATCTGGTGAGAAGCCAGAGCCGACGGTTAGAGTCCGGATGGAAGAAGATGTGCAGATAGTCATGTTCGTTTCCGTGGCGCCGCTTGCAGGTCGAGGCGGTGCGCGAGCGTCGCTTCGCGCGGCGTTCAACGGCGCGTCTTTGTCTGTTTGCAATGCCCTGAAACGTTTCTCGCCCAACTTTTGCGATGAGCGTTTCAATCATGACCTTTGCTACTTTCCCTGCCCCGTCGACGATTGCGGATAGCGCATTCCTCGACCTCCCGCTGCTCGCCACCGAAGCCGTTCCGCCGAGTATCGCCGCCGCCTTGCAAGCCATGCGCGATGGCCGCGCCGTCGTTCTGCAAGACGATCACGACCGTGAGAACGAAGCCGATCTGATCGTGTCCGCCGAGCGTCTGTCCGTCGAAACCATGGCGTTGCTGATCCGCGAATGCAGCGGCATCGTCTGCCTGTGTTTGCCCGACGAGAAGATCCGCGCGCTCGAACTGCCGCCCATGTCCGTCAACAACGAAAGCCGTCACGGCACCGCGTTCACGGTCTCGATCGAAGCACGCGACGGCGTGACTACCGGCGTCTCCGCGCTCGATCGCGTGACGACGATTCGTGCCGCGATCGCCGACACGGCGAAGCCCGCCGATATCGTGCGTCCTGGTCACGTGTTCCCGCTGCGTGCGCAACCCGGCGGCGTGCTGGCGCGTCGCGGCCACACCGAAGGCACGGTCGATCTCGCGATTCTGGCGGGCCTGAAGCCGGCCGGCGTGCTGTGCGAACTGATGAACCCGGACGGCACGATGACGCGCGGCGCCGATGTGGAGCGCTTCGCCGCGCAACACAATCTGCCGATGCTGACCATCGCCGAGCTGGTGGAGTTTCGTCAGGCGCTGGCGCAGGCGCGCGAGTGCGTGGCTGACGAGGTGTGACTCCTGTGCGCGCGTGAGGTGACGCGCGCATTCGCTACCGCGTAGATGCAAAAAAGCCGGCAAGCTTGAATTGCCGGCTTTTCCTATCGCCGCGTAACGGTTACGGTTGCACGCCGGCGAATTCGCCATGAACGCCGGCATTGCAGCCGGCTTGTCCGTTAGCCGCCACTGCTACGACTGCACGTCGCCGAACTCGCCGCGTACGCCGGCTTCGACCAGCGCGGGCAACTCGTCCATATGCTGCATGATCCGCGTCATGCCCATTTTGCGCAGCGCGTCCGCGTAGCCATCGGGAATATGGCTCGCGCCGACGAAAGCGATCGTCTTCATGCCCGCCGCGCGCGCGGCGTTCAAACCCGCCACGCTGTCTTCCACCACCACACATCGCGACGGTTCCACGCCCAGCGTTTTCGCGGCGAACAGATACACATCGGGATAGGGCTTCGGCCGCGCCACCTGTTCCGCGCTGAAAATGCGTTCGCCGAAAATCTGCTGCAAACCCGCGCGCCGCACCGACGCATTCACGCGCGCCATCCGGCTGTTCGACACGACGGCGGCCGGCAACGTGACGCGTTGCAACGCGTCGCGCACACCGTTGATCGGGCTCAGCGAAGCCGCGAGTTCGAGCTCGACGTTGTGTTCGATGGTGTCGAAAAAATTCACGGGCAGCGTGATATCGAACGACTTCTCGATGCCTTCGAGAAAGCGCGACGTTTGCTGACCAAAGGCCGTCTTGACGATGGGTTCGAAGTCGAGGCCGGGGAACGTGGCGGTCAGCGTTTCGAGCATCACGCGGTCAGCGATGATTTCGCTGTCGACGAGGACGCCGTCGCAGTCACAAATGAGGTGGTCGATCATGCCTAGAAACGGAAAGCGAAGCGCATGGGCAAGGCAATTGCAAGCGCATGCGCGGTAAGTGAAAGCGTCATGATACGTGCTTTGGCGGCGCCTGAGCGGCGCCGCTGCTTTCCGTGACGTCTTTGCTCAGGCGCACCGTGACATACGCCTAGTGAGCCCCACCTACGCCGCGCGGATCAATGCACGTGCAGATACAGATACAGACACGCCGCCGCCGCGCCACCCAGCAACGGACCGCAAACCGGAATCCACGCATAGTGCCAGTCGCTGTCGCGCTTGCCCGGAATCGGCAGCAGCGCGTGCATCAAACGCGGCGACAGATCGCGAGCGGGACTCATCGCGTAACCGGTCGGGCCGCCGAGCGAGATGCCGATGCCGAGAACCAGCAGACCGACCGGCAGTGCGTCGAGCGCACCGAGACCGACTTGCGGCGAAGCCAGATACAGCACGCCCAGGATCAGCACGAATGTGGCGATCATTTCGGTGAGCAGGTTGTGCGGCACGCTGCGAATCGCGGGCGAGGTGCAGAACACGCCGAGCTTCACGTCGGCGTCGGCTTCTTTGGCGAAGTGCTGGCGATACGCCATCCATACGAGCAGCGCGCCCGCCATGCCGCCGAGCATTTGCGCCGCGATATAGCCGGGCACTTTGGCCCAGGCGAATTTGCCGGCCAGCGCGAGGCTGATGGTCACGACGGGATTCAGGTGAGCGCCGCTGAACGACGCAGTGACGTAGACGGCGATGAACACGGCCATCGCCCAGCCCATGACGATCACGATCAGGTCCGCGCCTTTGCCTTTGGTGCGCGCGAGCAGCACGTTGGCGACGGCGCCGTCGCCGAGCAGCACCACGAGTGCTGTGCCGATGAATTCAGCAATGTAAGGAGACATCGTTGGGTATCCGAAATATAGTTATGCGGGAAGCCGCGGGATAAGCGGCTGCCTTATAGTCGATATCGTTGAAGGAAGGTGTTGGAAGATGCGCTCAGGGCGTGTCGGCCCAGGCCTTCGCGGCGCGAATCGCGCGCTGCCAGCCGTCGAGACATTGCTTGACCTCGGCGTGCGGCAAGGCAGGCGTGAAGCGGCGATCGAGCTTCCACTGGCTTTGTAGTTCGTCGACGTCTTTCCAGTAACCCACCGCGAGTCCGGCGAGATATGCCGCGCCCAATGCGGTGGTTTCCGCCACTTTGGGGCGCACCGCGTCGACGCCGAGAATGTCCGCCTGGAACTGCATCAGCAGATTGTTCGCGCAGGCGCCGCCGTCCACCCGCAATTCGCCGATGCGAATGCCGGAGTCGGCTTCCATCGCCTTCAGCACGTCGAGCGATTGATAGGCGATCGAGTCGAGCGCGGCGCGCGCGATATGCGCCGATGACGTGCCGCGCGTCACGCCGAACAGCGTGCCGCGCGCGCGCGCATTCCAGTGCGGCGCGCCCAGGCCGGCGAAGGCGGGCACCAGATACACGCCGTCGCAATGCGGCACGCTGCGCGCCAGCGTTTCGATTTCAGCGGCGTTCTTGATGATGCCGAGGCCGTCGCGCAGCCATTGCACCACGGCGCCGCCGATGAAGATGCTGCCTTCGAGCGCGTAATTGATCTGATCGCCGATCTGCCACGCAATCGTGGTGACGAGATTGTTCTTCGATTCGATCGGCTTGTCGCCGGTGTTCATCACGAGGAAGCAGCCGGTGCCGTAGGTGTTCTTCACCATGCCCGATTCCGTGCACATCTGGCCGAAGAGGGCGGCGTGCTGATCGCCGGCAATGCCCGCGAGCGGAATCTTCGAGGCGAACACGGTGGTCTTGGTCGGCCCGTACACTTCCGACGAAGGCCGCACCTCCGGCAGCATGCTGCGCGGAATATCGAGCGCTTCGAGCAACTCGTCGTCCCACTTCAGCGAATGGATGTTGAAGAGCATCGTGCGCGATGCGTTGGTGACGTCGGTGACGTGCAGGCCGCCTTTGGTGAAATTCCACACGAGCCAACTGTCGACGGTGCCGAATGCGAGGCGGCCCTGTTTGGCCTTTTCGCGCGCGCCTTCGACGTTGTCGAGAATCCAGCGGATCTTGGTCGCCGAGAAGTACGAGTCGATCGGCAAGCCGGTTTTGGCGCGGACCTTTTCTTCGAGCCCTTGCTCTTTGAGCTGGTCGCAGAAGTCGGCGGTGCGGCGGTCTTGCCAAACGATCGCGTTATAGATCGGATGGCCGGTTTCGCGATCCCACACGATGGTGGTCTCGCGCTGATTGGTGATGCCGATCGCGGCGATCGAAGTGCCGTTCATGCCGGCACGCGTCACGGCTTCGGCGGCGACGCCCGCCTGGGTCGACCAGATTTCCTGCGGGTCGTGTTCGACCCAGCCCGGACGCGGATAGATCTGCTGGAATTCCTTTTGCGCGATCGACACGATATTGCCGAGCCGGTCGAACAGCATCGCGCGCGAGCTGGTGGTGCCTTGGTCAAGCGCGAGGATGTACTGGTCCTGCATTGTCTCTTCTCCATGCGTTTTATGAATCGCCGGACGGATAGCCGGCGACGGGAACGGCTTCTAGTTTTGCGCGGGCAGCAACACGTGCGATGATGCGGCCCCGCGTGGCCCAGCCGAGGGGTGAATCGATGCGGTTGTTTTTACTGCGGCGAGCGCGCCGCGTGGCGATGTCTGACTATGCGCTCTGTCGCTCAGGCTCGCGAGCGAACCACGCATCAATATCGCGTGTGATCGAATCGAGCGTGCCGGGTTCGACGTGCAAGCCGAGTTTCGAGCGGCGCCACAGCACGTCCTGCGCACTACGCGCCCATTCGGTGTCGCGCAGGTACGTCAGTTCCGCTTCGTAGAGACCTGGTGCGAAGGCACGGCCGAGATCAGTCACGGAACGCGCATTGCCGACCACATGCTTGACGCGCGTGCCGTAAGCGCGGGCGAGGCGATGCGCAAGATCGGCCGGCAGCCATGCATGCTGCTGCTTGAATTCGCTCAGAAAGCGCTCGAAGTTGGCGTTCGGAATGTCGCCGCCGGGCAACGGTGCGCCGGCCGTCCACGAAGCCGCGTCGTGGCGCAGCGCTTGCGCGAGTTTGTCGACGGCTTCTTCCGCCAGTTTGCGGAAGGTGGTGATCTTGCCGCCGAACACCGACAGCAGCGGCGCTTCACCGGCGGGAGCGTCGAGTTCGAGCGAGTAGTCGCGCGTGACCGCGGACGGATTGTCAGCCCCTTCTTCCTCGAGCAGCGGACGCACGCCCGAATACGTCCAGCGCACGTCGGCCGGCGAAATCTTCTGCTTGAAGTAGCGGTTGATCGAGTCGCACAGGTACTGCGTTTCGTCGGCGTTGATCGCCACTTGCGACGGGTCGCCGCGATATTCGAGATCCGTCGTGCCGATCAGCGTGTAATCGTGTTCGTACGGAATCGCGAAGATGATGCGCTTGTCCGGATTCTGGAAGATGTACGCGTGATCGTGATCGAACAGGCGCCGCGTGACGATATGGCTGCCTTTCACGAGTCGCACGCTGTGCGACGCGGCGCGGCCGAGCGCGCCTTGCAGCAGTTCGCCGACCCACGGGCCCGCAGCGTTCGCAATCGAGGCGGCGCGCACGTCCAGAATCGTGCCGTCCGAGCGTTTGAGTTGCGCGCGCCATTCGCCGCCCGCGCGCACGGCGCTCAGCAGCTTGGTGCGCGTAAGGATTTTTGCGCCGTGCTCCTGCGCATCCAGTGCGTTCAGCACGACGAGGCGCGCGTCGTTGACCCAGCCGTCCGAGTACACAAAGCCGCGCTTGATCGAATCGACCAGCGGCGCGCCCGCCGGATGATTGCGCATCACGATGCCACGCGAGCCAGGCAGGAGTTCGCGTTTGGCCAGATGGTCGTACAGGAAGAGGCCGGCGCGGATCAGCCAGGCCGGGCGCAGATCCGGCATGTGCGGCATCACGAAGCGCAGCGGCCACATGATGTGCGGCGCGGCGCGCAGCAGCGTCTCGCGCTCCTGCAGCGCTTTGCGCACCAGGCCGAACTCGCGATATTCCAGATAGCGCAGGCCGCCGTGGATCAGCTTCGTGCTGGCCGACGACGTATGCGCCGCCAGATCGTCCTGTTCGCAGAGCAGCACCGACAGGCCGCGGCCCGCCGCATCGCGCGCGATGCCTGCACCGTTGATCCCGCCGCCCACGACGAGCAAATCGTATCTCGAGCCTTGCGTCACCTGCTGTGTCCCCTGCGTCGTGTCCGGAAAACTGTTTGGAAAACCTATCGAACCGATAGTGTTCGTTTTCGAACTCTAATGAACATATTCGAAAAAGTAAAGTTCGGTTTGTTTGGGCGCCCCTCTAACGGTTGTCCGGGTAGTGGCGCAACGCGCGGCCACGGACGATACTCTCGGCAGCAGCCATTTCGAGGTGAATTCATGCGTGGACTTTTGATGATCGGCGCCGCTACGCTTCTCGCGGGGTGCGTCAGCTCGCCGAGCCTGAGCGGAACGAGGGGCGCGCCTTCGTTCGCGTCGTTGCAGCAGATGTGCAGTCCCCAAACGGTCGACTACGGCAACGACGCGCAAGGCGTCTACGCGGCGATGTTCGACGCGTACGTGGCGAACCGCAGCGGCAAGCTGTCGAAAGAGGATTTCTGCGCGTTTCAGACGTCGATCGCGCAGCATTACACGAGCCAGGGTGTGAGCACCGATCCGCAGGTGCGTAACCAGTGGGTGACGTTCTTCACCGAGCAGCGGGCTAAGGCGTTGAGCTGGCGCGCGACCGTCGATCCGACCTTGCGCAACGGTTAAGCCCAAGCGCGAGCGCCGTCGTTCGGCTCGCTTGTCGCCATTCGTGAACCGGTCTGTTTCGCGCGCAGTGAGCGCTAGGCGCGTTGCGGCTGTGCGCCGCGCCACAGCATGCGGCGAATTTGCGCGAACACGGCTTCGCGGGTCGGCGCATTGCCGGCGCCGGCAGGTTGCTGCGCCTGAGGCAACGGCAACTGATTCGCCAGCGTCAGCATGGTGAAGCCGTGCAGACTCGCCCAGTACGCGTAACCGATCAGTTGCGGATCGCCTTCCATAATGCCCGCCGCGACGAGCTGCTCGAAGTGCTCGCCGAGCATGCGCCACGCGCGCTGCGAGGCGGCGGCAAGTTCCGGATGGACGCTGGCATTCTGAGCCAGATCGAACATCAGCCGATAGGCGTGCGGTTCGTCGAGCGCGAACGCCACGTAGGCTTCGCTCACCGCCGAGTGATCCATCTCCGGGGCAGTCTTCGCGGCCGCTTCGAGGCGCGCCGCGAAGCGGTTGAATGCCGCGGCGCGCACCATCGCGAGAATCTCCTCCTTGTCGCGGAAGTAGCGGTAGGGCGTCATGGCGCTGCAACCGAGTTCTCTCGCCAGTTCGCGCATTGTCACGCCCGCCGCGCCACGCGTCGCGAACGCATTCTCGGCCACGCGCCGCATGGCCTCGCGGAATTGCTGGATGTCGTCGGGGGAGAGCGTTTTGGGCATGCGCGAGGGCAGAAAGTCCGTCGCGTCAATTTACTGTGTAAATGATTTGGGCACAACAAAGCGGACGCCGGAAGGCGTCCTACGTTTCACGCGAAGAGAAAGATTTCAAAGTTGCAAGGGCGAGTGCGATGAAAGCGCGGCGCGTGCGCCGTCCCGGCGGCGGACGGGAATCGCTCGTCCGGCCGCAAGACGCAATGATGAAACCCGCAAAACTAGGAAAGGCGCTTGATGGCCCGCAACGCGCTATCGCCGATTTCAGTCACGCGCCATTGTTCGTTGCCCGACGCGAGCCGTTCGAGTTGCACCAACTGGCGTTCCAGAAGGGCGTCGAGTTCTTCTCGCTCCATATCGACCTGGTTCGGAGCATCCTTGACGAGCAACAACGTGGCGAATTCATGCGGACTTAGCATCGTTCTCTCCATGTCAAGCAAACGCGGACGGCCTTGCCGGCGACTGGCTCTTGCCAGTGAAGTCCGCAAAGAATCAGGCGGGAGGTACGGCTCTAACGAAAGTTTGATGCAACGGCGCTACGCAGAATGCGGAAAAGTACGCCGGGAACTGGAGTGTAGTCATCCGCACGTTAAACACCAAATCCGCCCCAGTAAATTTTCCCTTTGACAATTGGGTGCATGGGAGGCGGTTAGGAGCCGCGGCCAGATCCTTGATTTCACTCGAAGTTTCGCGTGCGCTGCAACATGGCGAAAAACGCCTGGCGTCAGCCGGCGATATATACCTGGCAGTTGGCGGCCGCGAGCGTCTCGGTCATCTCGGCGGGTGGTGCGATGTCCGTGAACAACGCGTCGATCTGATCGAGATGGCCTTGGCGAACCAGAGCGGGGCGGCCGAATTTGGAGTTGTCGGCGGCGAGGAAAACGGTGCGTGCATGCTGGATGATCGCTTCGGCGACGCGCACCTCGCGCGTGTCGAAATCGCGCAGCGTGCCGTCCGTTTCGATGCTCGACGTGCCGATGATCGCGAAGTCCACCTTGAACTGGCGGATGAAATCGATCGCCAGTTCGCCGACGATCCCCTTGTCCCACGGCCGCACGATGCCGCCCGTCACCAGCACCTCGCAGTCCGGATAGCCGCTCATCATGCTGGCGACGTTCAGGTTGTTGGTGATCACGCGCAGGCCGCGATGGCGATTGAGTGCGCGCGCCACTTCTTCGGTGGTGGTGCCGAGGTTGATGAAGAGCGACGCCTGATCGGGAATGTGAGTGGCCACTAGCGCCGCGATGCGCCGCTTCTCGTCGTGAAACATGCGCTGACGCGCCGTGTAGGAGACGTTTTCGGAGCTGGTCGGCAGACTGGCGCCGCCGTGATAACGGCGCAGCAGGTTCATGTCGGCGAGCCAGTTCACGTCGCGGCGGATCGTCTGCGGTGTCACGTCGAAGTGGGCCGCGAGGTCGTCCACGGTCACGAAGCCGTCGCGTTGCACCCACTCCAGCAGTTCCTGTTGCCGGGCATTGAGAGTCAGGCGGGGGTCTCGGGTCATGTGTCTCGGTTCGTGGGTTTTTTGTCGGCGCTGCCCGCCGCCGGCGCGCCAGGCTGGCCGGTAAGCGGGTGATGCGTGAGCGGGGTGAGCGTATTGTAAGACCATCGCGCGCCTTGTCTGCCAACTCGTGCGACATGCATGGGCAACAAGACGACCGCGCCCGGATCTATTCAGGCTATTTACGCATTTATTCATTTGATAAATGAATTTGTTTTTTGGGCCGGATCACGATGCAATCCGGGGTTCCTCGGTTGATTCGCGCTTCACCTCGCCTCACCCCGCGTTCGATCCGTTTCCAATGGCTTCCGGCGTTTCCACATGCCGGGCCGTGCTTTCGAGAGTGTTCGACATGACTGGCTTCAACTGGCAAAACCCTTACCCGACGCCGCGTCTGCCTGTATTCGCGCGCAACATCGTTTCGACTTCGCATCCGCTCGCGGCGCAAGCCGGCCTGCGCATGCTGTGGAAAGGCGGGAATGCCGTCGATGCGGCGATCGCGGCCGCCGCGGCCATCACCGTGGTCGAGCCGGTCTCGTGCGGGCTGGGTGGCGACGCGTTCGCGCTGGTGTGGGACGGCAAGAAGCTGCATGGCCTGAATGCGTCGGGCGTCTCGCCGGCGGCGTGGAACGTCGACTATTTCAAGCGCAAGTACGGCGAGGAAAACGGTCTCGCGAAGCAGCCGAAACGCGGCTGGGACGCGGTGACGGTGCCCGGCGTGATCGCAGGTTGGGAAGCGCTGCATCAGAAATTCGGCACGCTGCCGTTCGCGGACCTGATGGAGCCGGCCATTGAAATCGCCGAGCGCGGTCACGCGGTGGCGAGCATCGTCGCTTATAAGTGGGCGGCTGCCGTGCCGGAACTGAAGGATCTGCCGGGCTTTGCGCAAACCTTCATGCCGCGCGGCCGCGCGCCGGAAGTGAGCGAACTGGTGCGCTTCCCCGGCCACGCGAAGACGCTGCGCAAGCTCGCCGAACAAGGCCCGCGTGCGTACTACGAAGGCGAGATCGCTGAACGGATCGCCGCGTTCGCCCGCGAAGGCGGCGGCGCGCTGACGCTCGACGATCTGCGCAACTACAAAGCGGATTGGGTCGAGCCGATCGGCAAGGATTATCGCGGCTACACGGTGCACGAAATTCCGCCGAACGGGCAGGGCATCGCGGCGCTGATCGCACTGGGCATCCTCGAAAAATTCGATGTGAAGGAACTGGCGGTCGACAACGTCGAGTCGCAGCACTTGCAGATCGAAGCCATGAAGCTGGCCTTCGCCGACGTCTATCGCTACGTCGCCGATCCGCGCTCCATGGAAGTCACGCCGGAGCAGATGCTGGACGACGCGTACCTCACCTCGCGCGCCAAACTGATCGATCACAAGCGCGCCACGCAGTTCGACTTCGGCATGCCGAAGGCCGGCGGGACCATCTACATGTCGGTGGCTGACGAGCGCGGCATGATGGTCAGCTTCATCCAGTCGAACTACATGGGCTTCGGCTCGGGCATCGTGGTGCCGGATAGCGGCATCGCCATGCAGAACCGTGGCTGCGGATTCTCGATGGACCCGAAGTCGCCGAACGTGGTGGAAGGCGGCAAGCGGCCGTTCCACACGATCATCCCGTCGTTCCTCACGCAGCAGGTGGATGGCCGGCAGGAAGCGGTGATGAGCTTCGGCGTAATGGGCGGCGACATGCAACCGCAAGGTCACCTGCAATCCATCGTGCGGATGCTCGACTACGGTCAGCAGCCGCAGGCCGCGTGCGACGCGCCGCGCTGGAAGGTCAATCGCGACTTCACGATCGACATCGAATCGACGCTCGATCCGAAAACCGCCGAGGCCTTGCAGAAGCTCGGCCACACGATCAAGTCAGTCGACGATCCGTATATGGACTTCGGCTCCGGCCAATACATCTGGAAGCTCGATCGCAACGATCCGGATCGTGGCTATGTCGCGGCGAGCGATAGCCGCCGTGACGGGTTGGCCGCGGGGTTCTAAGCAGGCATCCATGCGCGAGGCAGGGCGCCGCTCGAAACGGCGCTTCGCTGCGTGCGCAGGCGATGCCTTAGCGCGCGTTCCGCTGCACGCTAAAGGCCCGCGCAAATCAAATACACCGGTTGCCGGCGTTGTCTCTCGCACGCCAGGCATCTGGCATCCGGCATCGAGTATCAGACAGAGTAGGAGACATCATGCAGACCCACGCGTCGCCTTCGGCGACAGCTTCCCCTCATTCCGCACCCGCGCCGCTTTCCAAAGCGATGGTGCGGCGGATCGTGTTTTCGTCGTCGGTCGGCAATGCGCTCGAGTGGTTCGATTTTCTGGTCTACGGCTACTTCGCGACCATCATCGCCAAGCAGTTTTTCCCGATGCAGGACGAGTGGCTCTCCACGCTGCTCGCTATCGCCACCTTCGGCATCTCGTTTCTGATGCGGCCGCTGGGCGCGGTCGTGCTGGGCATCTACGGCGACCGCAAGGGCCGCAAGGCGGCGCTGACGCTCGCCATCGCGCTGATGATGGTCGGCACTTTCACGATGGCGATGATGCCGCCGTATGCATCGATCGGTATCGCGGCGCCAATTCTGATTCTGCTCGCGCGGCTCGTGCAAGGATTCGCGGTGGGCGGTGAGTTCGGCAGCGCGACGGCGTTCATGGTCGAGCATAGCGCGTCGCGCCGCGGCTATTACGCGAGTTGGCAGTTCGCGAGCCAGGGGCTTGCCGCGATTACGGCCGCCGCGTTCGGCTCGTTGCTGACCGCATGGATGCCGCCCGCGCAACTGAACGACTGGGGCTGGCGCCTGCCGTTCGTGTTCGGTTTGCTGGTCGGCCCGGTGGGCTATTACATCCGTTCGCATCTCGACGAAACGCCGGAGTTCCTCGCGCTGCGCGAGGCACGCGAAGCGGCCGGCGCTCGCTCGACGGCAAACGCGGAGAAGGACGCGTCGTTCGCGAGCCAGTGGGTCAACCTGCTGCTTGCGATCGGCATCGTCGCGCAATCCACGGTGGGCGTCTATGTGCTGCAGCTTTACATGCCGATGTACGCCGTCAAGCAATTGCACATGCCCGCGGCGGCATCGTTCGGCGTGGTGGTGCTCAACGGCGGCTTGCAGTTCCTGCTCTCGCCGGTGATGGGCGCGTTGTCCGATCGCATCGGCCGGATTCGCATCATGCTGACCACCTCGATTCTGATGGGCACGCTGATCTATCCGATGTTCGCGCTGCTGCAGTCTCATCCGACTGTCGGCTGGCTGCTCGTGTTGCAGGGTACGGCGGGAATTTTCAAGGCCGCTTATTCCGGACCGATGCCCGCGCTGATGTCCGAAATCTTTCCGACGCAGGTGCGCTCGACCGGTCTTTCAATCGGTTACAGCATCGGCGTGACGATCTTCGGCGGCTTCGCGCCCACTATCGTCGAAACGTTCATTCATTTGACCGGCGACAAACTTGCGCCAAGTTATTACGTGCTGATTGCCGCGCTACTGTCGGGTCTCTCGCTCGTGGTCGTGGCGTGGCGCATGCGCCGCGTGCGTCTGACGGGAGGCGTTCAGATGGCCTGAGCGCAGGCCTTGCGCCGTTGAATCAAAGCGCCGCTACGCCCGTCCAACCTGACTGACGAGCGATCGTCGCAAACTCAAGCCAGCTCTTCAGCTGGCTTTTTTTGTGCTCCGTGCGATGCGCTTTTGTCCGGTCGAATGATTCGACTACCGCGCCATTGGAACTGCGGCGCGTCGGCATGGTCTGTGCTCTGTTATCTGCAGAGTTGCGAAACACCGACTAAGATGCAGGATACAAGGGGTTAACTCTAATTCAAGGCGCTGTATCAGACACGGCGGACCGGCCCGGCCGAGAGCGGGCGGTCTCGAGCATGCTCCGCGAGTCGATACAGCTTTCGGAGCAAGACACGATGCATACAGAGCTGAACCATGTCATGCCCTGGCGGATCGAGGACATCGACCTCACCCGCATTGATCGGCAAAAGGCCGTCGCTAACGAAGACTTGCTGCTGCTGCTGTGCGCGTCTTCGTTTATCGAAAGCGGCTCCGATCTGTACACCAGCAATCTGAGCACTTTCTTTAACGGCGATCCTGAAGTCTCGGCCTGGCTCAACCAGGAGTGGGAGCCGGAAGAGTTGCAGCACGGTCGCGCGCTCAAGACGTATATCGCTTACGTGTGGCCCGAATTCGACTGGGACACGGCATTTCGTAATTTCATGGAAGAGTATTCGCTGACCTGCTCAGTGGAGGACTTCGAAAAGACCCGCGCGCTAGAGATGGTCGCGCGCTGCGTGGTGGAAACCGGCACCGCGACCTTGTATCGCGCGATCGGCGAATGCTCGGACGAGCCCGTGCTCAAGCAGATCACCGACAACATCCGCACTGACGAAGTGCGTCACTACAAGCACTTTTTCAAGTACTTCAAGAAGTACAACAAGATCGAAGGCAACGGCCGGCTGGCTGTGCTTGGCGCGCTTATGCGCCGCGTCATGGAGATCAAGAACGAAGACTCGGAGATCGCCTTGCGGCACGTCTTCGCGACTCGTTATCCGGAGCGCGTGCACGACTCGACCTACAACCGTGCGCGCGCGGCGCGGATCAATGCGCTGGTGCGGCGCAATCTGTCGGCCGACATGTGCGTCAAGATGCTGCTCAAGCCGCTGAATCTGCCGGCGCGCATCCAGCCGGGCGTGCATTACCCGCTCGCCAAGATCACGCAGCACGTGTTCTTTCGCTGATCGCCTGGCGTGAATCACCGGCGTTGCAAATGGCCCGCTTAGGCGGGCCATTTGCTTTTCGAGGCATGATGCAGACTGGCTCACTTCTCATCCCATCGACATCATGAGCGATTCCCCCGCACCCGAACGTCCAGTCGAACAGAACGTGTTCGATGAATGGCCCGATGCCGTACGCGCCTTGTTCGACGGTTCGTCGCTCGCGGGCAAGACGGGTTTCACCGCGTCGCTGCTGAGCGTCGATACGAATGGCCATGTGCGCACGTCGCTGCTTGGCGTCGGCGAGTTGTACGCGCCTGATTCGCGCACGTTATGCATCGCGCTATGGCCGCAAGCGAGGGCGACGCGCGCCATCGCGCACAGCGGACGGGCGGCGCTTACCTTTGTCTGCGACGAGGCGTTCTATCAGGTGCAGTTGCTGATGACGCCGCTAGCGAGCGTCGCGGGCGATGTGAGCGGGCTTGTCTATCTGCACGGCTCGATCGACACGGCGGAGGCGCAAAGCGTTCGTTATGCGCGCCTGACGAGCGGCATTACGTTCGAACTGGAAGGGGACCGAGAGGCGGTACTCGATCGATGGGAACAGCAGATCGAGCACCTGAAGCAAGCGGCTGCCGCGGCGGGCCGCTAGTCCTCGATGCGAGGACAACGGCCATAGATGGGTGAGCGGCGTGCTGCCGTCCGCCGTCCTTGGTGCAAGGACAACGGCCGGCGAGTGTGTGCCTTTTAGGCCTGGCGGCTATGTTGCCTGCTGCCGCCGGCCCGTCGTGCTTAGCGCAACGACAGCGGCCAGCGACCGTGGGCTAAGCCTCGAAGCTTAACGGCCGCGCTGACCGCTGCGCGTGGGCTGGCCACCGCGCGGCGCCTCGTTGCGCGGCTTGGCACCGCCCAGCAACGCACCCGGATTGCCGCCTTGCGGTTTCGCGGCTTGCGGCTTGCGCGGCGCATGCTGCGCGGCGCTGCCCTCATGCGCGACGGCGCGCGGCCGGTCGTCGTGACGCTGACCGTCGCGACGCGGCTGGCCGCCATTGCCGGCCGGCTTCGCACCATGCGGCTTCGGTTGCTGTTGACCGTTCGCCGGGCGTTGACCCGAGCGCTGCGCCGGCTTCGCGGAACCCGCTCCATCACGTTTCGGTGCGCCTTGACCCTGACGCGGCGAACGACCGCCACCGCCACCACCCTGGCCGCGACGCAGGATCGGTTCCGGCTTCGCAGTCGGATCCGGTTCGAAACCGGCGATCACTTCCTGCGGCACCGGGCGCTTGATCAGCTTCTCGATGTCCTTCAACAACTGCAGTTCGTCGACGCACACCAGCGAGATCGCCTCGCCCGTCGCGCCCGCGCGGCCCGTGCGACCGATGCGGTGCACGTAGTCTTCCGGCACGTTCGGCAGATCGTAGTTCACCACGTGCGGCAGTTGATCGATATCGATGCCGCGCGCCGCGATGTCGGTCGCGACCAGCACCTGCAGTGTGCCGTCCTTGAACTCGGCGAGCGCGCGTGTGCGGGCCGACTGGCTCTTGTTGCCGTGAATCGCCAGGGCGCTGATGCTGTCTTTGGTCAGCTGTTCGGCAAGACGGTTGGCGCCGTGCTTGGTGCGCGTGAACACCAGCACCTGAAACCAGTTATGTTGCTTGATCAGATGCGTGAGCAGTTCGCGCTTTTTGTCGCGATCCACCGGGTGAATCTTCTGCGCGACCGTTTCCGCCGTCGTATTGCGGCGCGCGACTTCGATCAGCGCCGGCGAGTCGAGCAGGTTGTCGGCGAGCGTCTTGATCTCGTCGGAGAAGGTGGCGGAGAACAGCAGGTTCTGCCGCTTCGGCGGCAGCTTCGCCAGCACGCGTTTGATGTCGTGGATGAAGCCCATGTCGAGCATGCGGTCGGCTTCGTCGAGCACGAGAATCTCGAGATGCGACAGGTCGATGGTCTTCTGCTGCATGTGATCGAGCAAACGGCCCGGCGTCGCGACGACGATATCCACGCCGCTGCGCAGTGCGCCGATCTGCGGATTGATGCCGACGCCGCCGAACATCACCGTCGACTTGAGTTTCAGATACTTGCCGTACGCGCGCACGCTTTCTTCGACCTGCGCGGCCAGTTCACGCGTGGGCGTGAGAATCAGCGCGCGCACCGCGCGCTTGCCCGAGCCGGTCGTAACGGCGGGCATGGTGTTCAGGCGTTGCAGGATCGGCAACGTAAAGCCGGCAGTCTTGCCGGTGCCGGTTTGCGCGCCGGCCAGCAGATCGCCGCCGTTGAGCACGGCGGGAATCGCTTGCGTCTGGATCGGAGTCGGGGTGGTGTAGCCGAGTTCGTGTACAGCGCGGACCAACGGTTCGGACAAGCCGAGGGAATCAAAAGACATAAAAGATCTTTGCAATGCAGTTTCGCGGAC
Source organism: Paraburkholderia sp. BL27I4N3 (assembly GCF_003386115.1). Lineage (NCBI taxonomy): Bacteria > Pseudomonadati > Pseudomonadota > Betaproteobacteria > Burkholderiales > Burkholderiaceae > Paraburkholderia > Paraburkholderia sp. BL27I4N3. The sequence goes on from NZ_QREJ01000001.1 coordinate 262,520, forward strand.
GGACACACCTGAGTTCAGGCAGGCATGAACGCGGCATGAACACACCGGCATGGCGTGTTCGAGGCCGAAGCCCAGTTCCGTTCGCAGAGAAATCGGCGGCACGCGCGCAAACGCGTGCCGAATGCTTCAACGCGCTATGCAGACACGTTGACTGGCCTTAAGTTGCATTTCGCCGCCGTGGGGTGTCATGCGACGTAGCGCGCGACACTGACGAATTGACACAGACTGCCCGCCAGTACGAACAGGTGCCAGATACCATGTCCATGCCGGATGCGCTCGTCGTTGATGAAGAAGTAGATGCCGACGCTATAGATGACCCCGCCGGCCACGAGCCAGGCGGTACCCGCTGCCGGTAAGGCTTCAACCAGCGGGCGGACGGCAACGAGCGCGAGCCATCCCATCAGGACATACAGCACCATCGAAACGCTGCGGGTGCGTCGCCCCAGCGTCAATTCCTGCACGATGCCGAGAGCGGCAAGCCCCCAGCTTACGCCGAATAGCGACCAGCCCCACGGTCCGCGCAATGTGACGAGCGTGAACGGAGTGTAGCTGCCGGCGATCAGCAGGTAGATCGCCGAATGGTCGCATTTCTGCAGAACCGCCTTCGCGCGCGGATTGCGCACGCTGTGGTAAAGCGTCGAGATAGCATACAGCACGAACAGCATCGCACCGTACACGCTGAAGCTGACCACCTTGTACGCGTCGCCGTCGAGCGCGCCCATCGTCACGAGCGTTGCAAGACCCGCCACCGACAGTACGGCGCCGACGAGGTGGGTAATGCTGTTGAAACGCTCCCCGGCATGCACGATTCTTTATCTCCTGCCCAGTTTCATAAGCGCTCCCGGATCTGTCGCTGCGCGCCGACCCCGCAGGGTGAGAAAACTAGCAGCGGCCCGGCGTTTATCTCAGGGTAAATACTCCCCTATGATACCGGTCCTTCAAAAACGAAGGGCGCGGCCGCGAATTTCGCAGGCCGCGCCCCGGGTGCAACGAACGCTGCTTAGTCGAGCGGCGCCGAACGCAGATCGGACACTTGCTGCGGCGACACGGCCGTACCGTGGTTGCCCCAGGACATACGGATGTACGTCACAACCGCCGCGACTTCCTGATTCGACAGTGCTTGTGCGAACGGCGGCATGCCGTACGGATGCGGGTTGGCATCCGTGCTCGGCGGGTATCCGCCGTTCAGCACCATACGGATCGGGTTGACCGCCGACGGCATCTGAATCGACTGGTTGTTCGCGAGCGGCGGGAAGGCCGGCGGCATGCCGAGGCCGTTTTCCGCATGGCACTTCGCGCAGTTGTCAGCGTAGATCTTCTGACCTTGCTTCAGCAGTTCGCCGCCGAACTTTTCAGACGTTTCGAGCTGCAGCGACTCAGGCGCTTCGCTCTTCTGCGGAATCGTCTTCAGGTACGTGGCCATCGCGTTGATGTCCGCGTCCGACATGTACTGCAGGCTGTTGTGAACCACTTCGGCCATCGGACCGAACACCGCGCCGCGATTCGACACGCCGGTCTTCAGCAGATCGGCGATGTCTTTGGTTTCCCAGTCGCCGAGGCCGGCTTCCTTGTTCGACGTGAGCGACGGTGCATACCAGTTCTGCAGCGGGATCAGGCCGCCGGCAAATGCCGCCGAGCTGACCGGGCCGCCCATGGCGTTGATCGACGTGTGGCACATGCCGCAATGGCCGAGGCCTTCGATCAGATACGCGCCACGGTTCCATTCGACCGACTTGGTCGGATCCGGCTTGTACTCGCCTTCACGGAAGAACAGCGTGCGCCAGCCGATCAGCATGTTGCGCTGGTTGAACGGGAATTTCAGTTCGTGCGGACGGCTCGGCACGTTCACCGGCGTGACCGAACGCAGATACGCGTAGATCGCGTCCGAGTCGGCGCGCGTGACCTTCGTGTAGCTGGTGAACGGGAAGCCCGGATACAGCAGGCTGCCGTCTTTCGAACGGCCGGTGTGCATGGCGCGATAGAAGTCGTCCTGCGTCCACTTGCCGATACCGTACTGGTCGTCAGGCGTGATGTTCGGCGTGAACATCGTGCCGAACGGCGTGGCCATGGGCAGACCGCCGGCGAACTGCTTGCCGCCGCGCACCGTGTGGCAGGCGATACAGTCGCCGGCACGTGCGAGATACTCGCCTTGCTTGATCAGCGCGGCCTGGTCGGCGGGCGTTGCCGCCATGGCCGTGCCGTTATGCAGATGGTCGCCGCCCGACCACAGGACGGGAACGAGTGCGGCAGCCGCAACGACGACGACTGCCGAGAGGGCGAACAAAGACTTGCGTTTCATTTGAGTGTCTCTCCCGGTGCCTTATTGCGGTTCGCTGCCGCAGGCAAGCGGAGTCTTCATCGAGCGGGCTGGAGCCGGCACGGGGTTTTGTGGGGCCTGCTGCGTGGAAAGCCAGGCGGCAACGGCGTTCACGTCTTCGTCGGTCAGACGCGTGGCGATGGTGTGCATGCAATCAGGCGCGATGGCATGGCGCGAGCCCGAGCGCCACGCGCCGAGCTGCGCGCTGATGTAGTCCGAATGCAGGCCGACCAGACCCGGGATAGCCGGTTGCATACCGGTCAGCGTCTTGCCGTGGCAGGCCGCGCAAGCCGGAATCTGCTTCGACGCGTCGCCGTTCAGCACGATCTGCTGGCCGCGCGCGAGCGTGCTCGACGATACCGTCGGCTTGGCCGGCGGCGGATACGGAGGACGCTGTTGCGAGAAATACGTGGCGATCTGATGAAGGTAGTCGTCCGAGAGATACGTGACGAGGTAGTTCATGGGCGGGTACTTGCGGCGCCCTTCGCGGAAATTCTGTAGCTGGTTGTACAGATAGTCGGCAGGCTTGCCCGCGAGGCGAGGGAAGTAGTCATTGTCCGTACCTTGGCCATGCGTGCCGTGGCAGGCCGTGCAGCCTTGCACGCGCGCTTCCATCGTATCGGGGGCTTTCGGCTGAGTCTGCGCTTTCGCAGCGCTATAAACGCCCGCGGAGCCGATCAGCAGAAGGGCGAGCAACGGGCGGAAAATGCGTCTTGAAGACACGCGTAACTCCATCAAAATCGGGGACCTGACCGAACTTCGAGCGGCTCGGTGTGAAGGGCAGCCGGCGCTGCGGCGACGCAGCATTCTATCATCGAAGGGTGATGATGACTATTTGGCACATTAGAGAAGGTTCCGGCTGTGACAGCCATGCGACAGTTTGACGCGCACAGGCGTTTCACGCTGCCTGACTGTTATCCCGAATTTGTCTGCGCGATCAATGGCGCAACGCTCGAGCCTGGGCGATCTATCTATAAACCAGGTTGAACCGACGCCCGCGCGAACCATCGAAGCGTACACTTCCGGGCGCGCCGGACTGGATCCGGCCTGGTCCCGGCCTCGACATGTCCGGTCCGACGCCCACTGTTTCCTGATCATCCGCTATCGGTCTTACATGAAACTACCTGATTTTTCCCGTCCGGCGTTGCGAGCGTCGATGCTCGGCGCCGCGGCGCTGCTTGTGACGTCCACGGCATTCGCCCATGCGCATCTGAGCTCGAGCGAGCCGGCGGCCAACGCCGAAGTCGCCGCGCCCTCCGAAGTGACGATCCACTTCACCGAGCCGCTCGAACCGGCTTTCAGCAAGATCGCGCTTGCCGACACCAGCGGCAAGGCAGCCGTGGCAACTGAGTCGCAGGTCGACAAGGACGACGCCCGGGTCATGCATCTGCCGCTGCCGCAGTTGAGCGCCGGACGCTATGCCGTGCACTGGATCGCGGTAGCCACGGACGGCCACCGTACCCAAGGCGACTTTGCGTTTATCGTCAAATGAGCATCGACGGACTCTGGATCGGGCAGGTCGCCATGGCCGCGCTCATGAACGTCGCGTTTGCGTTTGCCGTAGGTTCGGCGTTGCTCGGCGCGTGGCTCGCGAAGGACGCCCAGCAGAAAATCTCGCCCGCGCGCCCCGCCTGGTTGCGCGCGCAACGTTCGATGCTGACGGCGACCGTCGTGCTGGTGCTCGCCGACCTCGGCTGGTTGCTGTACCAGGCGGCGTCGATGAGCGGTGTCGGGTTGCCGGCCGCCATCGGCGTAGTGCCGACGGTGCTGACGCAAACTCATGTCGGTTATGGCTGGAGCCTTGCGTTTGCCGGCGCGCTGGTGCTGCTCGGCACGGCCATGGCCAGCCATACGGGCATGCTGCGCAACGCGCTCCTGTGGCTCGCGGTGGTCGCGATCGCCGCCGGCAAGGCATCGCTCGGTCACGCGGCGGATGCCGGCCCGGCCTCGGCTGCGATCGCCATGCAAACGCTGCACGTGCTCGTCACCAGCGTGTGGGGCGGTCTGGCCATGGCGGCAGGGCTCGCGGTGCTGCCGGCACTCGGCACCTCGACTGCACGCGGCATGTTGATCCGCACCGCGACTCAGGTGTCGAACGTCTCGGTGGTGGCGGTTGTGCTCGTGCTGCTCTCCGGCGTCTTCAACGCGGTTCGAGGTTCCGGCGGCTCGTTCGAGGCAATCGAACTCAGCACGTGGGGCCATGTGCTGATGCTCAAGCTTGCGCTGGTCGGGCTCGCGCTCGTGCTCGGCGGACTCAACCGCTTTCTGGCGCTGCCGCGCCTGCGCCGCACGGCCTCGACAATGGATGCCCACACCTTCGTCAACGTGCTGTATCTGGAAGCGCTGGCGATGATCGGCGTGTTCGTCGCGGCGGCCGCGTTGTCGCATAGCGTGCCTGCGTTCGCCGCGCTCGGCTGACACTGTGGCGCGAGGTCGTCTGCAAGGCGGGCTGGCAGGTGGCACCTGAGCCGCAACCGCGTCCTTGAGGATTCAGGTCCGCAACGTCTCGCAAGCGCGACATCGGCCGCATAAAAAAGCGCCGCACAGCCAAAGCGTGCGGCGCAATACACACGGTCGCCTGGCGGTGGCCAGCAATCCGTTACTGCACTTTTGAAGCGGCGAGTACGTGGCTCGTCCGCTCCAGGGTTTCCTCCGGAAACATCTCCTGCTGTAACTCGCCGGTCTCGCTGAACCACTGGCAGATCAGCCAGTTACCTGATGCGAATAGCACCCGGCCGCTCCAGGTGACGGTCATCGGACGGCCGCCTGACTTGAGTTTCAGGACGTCGCCCGCGCGAAAGGTGGGTTTTGGCCGCCTCATGAGCCGCCTGGCCAATTGCATGGCGAGGCTCCGCTTATTCGAGACCGAGCCGATGGCCGAGAATCGGCGCGCAAAAGAGGGCGATGGCGCAGCCCGCGGCTTTGCCTTCCAATTCGGCGCCCGCGGCGCGCGAGCCGTACATATGCGTCAGCAGATCGAACAGTTGCGGCAGGCAGTACACGATCGCGGCGCCGATGAAGCATTTCTCGACGACCGAGATGCGCCAGCCGCGTTCGAATGCGAGTGCCGCGCCGATGATGCGCAGCACGCCGAACGCCACCAACGCGCCGACGGCGGCCTGTTCGCGGAGCAGATAGTCTGGCAGGAATTCGCCCATGATTTCCCCGATGCATTTGTCGTTTGAATGCATTTGAGCAAAGAGCGGGCCATGTGTGTGTGTGGTGTCGAACGGATGGCGTGAAAGCCTTTGTGGATAAGGCTTTGCGGGAATTCGAGCGGGTTTGGGAAGGGCGCGGAAAACGCCTGCTCGGATGGGTTCGGTCCGGGATGTTACGTTACTGCGACGGCCCACGCGTCACGTCACCGTAACGCGGGCCGCATCGGCGGAGCGGCCGCCGACGCAAACAAAAACGCCGCCCACGGGCGGCGCTCCTTTACGCGATTACCATTCGGCGACGCTGCCATCCTCATGGCGCCACACCGGATTGCGCCAGCGATGGCCGACCTTGGCCATCTCCCGCACTTTCTCCTCGTTGACCTCGATGCCGAGCCCCGGGCCTTGCGGAATCGACACGAAGCCGTCTTCGTATTTGAAGACTTCCGGGTTCCTGATGTAGTCGAGCAGATCGTTGCCCTGGTTGTAGTGGATGCCGAGGCTCTGTTCCTGGATGAACGCGTTGTAGCTCACCGCATCGATCTGCAGACACGTCGCCAGAGCGATCGGCCCGAGCGGGCAATGCAGCGCGAGCGCGACGTCGTAGGCTTCCGCCATCGACGCGATCTTGCGGCACTCGGTAATGCCGCCCGCGTGCGATGCGTCCGGCTGAATGATGTCGACGTAGCCGCCCGACAGAATGTGCTTGAAGTCCCAGCGCGAGTAAAGACGCTCGCCCAACGCGATCGGCGTGTTGGTCTGATTGACGATGTCGCGCAACGCTTCGGCGTTCTCCGACAGCACCGGCTCTTCGATGAAGAGCAGCTTGTACGGATCGAGTTCTTTCGCCAGTACCTTGGCCATCGGCTTGTGCACGCGGCCATGGAAATCCACGCCGATGCCGATGTTCGGTCCGACTGCCTCGCGCACGGCCGCGACGTTGTTGATGACGCCTTGCACCTTGTCGAAGGTGTCGATGATCTGCAACTCTTCCGAGCCGTTCATCTTCACCGCCTTGAAGCCGCGTTCGACCACGGCGCGCGCGTTGTTGGCCACGTCGCTCGGACGGTCGCCGCCGATCCACGAATACACCTTGATCTTGTCGCGCACCTGGCCGCCGAGCAGCGCATGAACCGGCACGCCATGGTGCTTGCCCTTGATGTCCCACAACGCCTGGTCGACGCCGGCGATCGCGCTCATGGTGATCGGGCCGCCGCGATAGAAGCCCGAGCGGTACATCACTTGCCAATGGTCTTCGATCAGAAGCGGGTCTTTGCCGATCAGATAGTCGGACAGCTCTTCAACCGCAGCCGCCACCGTATGCGCGCGGCCTTCGACCACCGGTTCGCCCCAGCCGACGATGCCTTCGTCGGTTTCGATTTTCAGGAAGCACCAGCGCGGCGGAACGATGAAGGTTTCGAGCTTGGTGATTTTCATGGTGTGCGTCTCCTTTGTCGGCTGGAGTTAGTGCTTTTGCGCTCACTCCAGCCCCATGCGAAGCATCGGCCTTAGGCGTCTGCGAACTATTTCGAGGATTCACATGCTACATCAAAATCGCATTTAAGTACTATTAATAGTACTATTGGCCAGATAGTGGTGAGACCGGCCGTCTCGGCACGGCATTGTCGAAGCGGTGATCTCACGGCTGAGATGAGATGCCGGATAATCGCGCTCGTTCCGGCCTCGGTTCCCGTATCAATAGCGCTGCAAGGCCGCTAGGAGAAAGCTATTCAGCACGATCTGCATGGGCGTGTCGCCCATCGGCTGGCGACCGCGATTCTGCGCGGCGACTACGCGCCCGATTCGATCCTGCCGCGCGAAGCGGAGTTGATGGAGGCGTTCGGCGTGAGTCGCACGGTGTTGCGCGAGGCGTTGCGCACGTTGACTTCGAAAGGCTTGATCGAATCGCGTCCGCGCGTGGGGACGCGCGTGCGGCCGAAACGCGCGTGGAATCTGCTTGATGTGGACGTGCTCGACTGGTACTCGCGGGTCGCCGAGCCGATGGCGTTCGCGCTCAACCTGCAGGAAATGCGCGAGATGATTGAGCCGTATGCCGCGAGTCTGGCGGCGGCCTCACATACGGACGACACCTTCCACGCGCTCGCGGAGTCCCACGAAGCGATGGTGGCGGCGCGCAATGTCGACGAATGGGTGCGAGCCGATCTGCAGTTTCATTTGAGCGTGCTGACCGCGTGCAGCAACGAATTGCTGATTCCGCTCGGCACGTTGATCGAGCGCACGCTCGAAGCGCAACTGCGTCTGAATGCAAAACGCGCGGAGGTGTTCAATGCGTCGCTGGCCGAGCATACGGCGGTGTTCGAAGCGATTCGCGATCGCGACGCCGCGGCGGCGCGCACGGCGATGGCGGCATTGTTGGGTGTGACGCGCGGGCGGATCGAAGGTTAGGCGCGGGTGTCGCGCGCGGCCCATTGCGACGGCGACCAACCGGGTTAGCGCCGTGTCTCAATCCATCGCGGCATGCGCCACCGATGCGTCCGCTGCCTTATGCGCGGGGCGGATCAATAGCAGAAGCGGAATAACCAGCAGCGTCGCCATGAACATCAGTTTGAAGTCGTTCAGATACGCGATCATCGACGCCTGCTGGGTGATCGACGCGTTCAGTGCGGCCATGTCGTAATTCGAGCCGTTGTTGAGCATCGGCTGGACGGCGGGATTGAAGGGCGTGATGTTGGCCGCGAGGTCCGCATGTGAGACCTGCGTGTTGCGCGTCATCAGCGTTTGCACGATCGAAATGCCGATACTGCTGCCGATATTGCGCATCAAGCTGTACGTCGCGGTGCCATCCGCGCGCAGTTCCGGCGTGAGCGTCGAGAAGGTCAGCGCGCTCAGCGGCACGAACACGAGCCCGAGCCCGAAGCCCTGAATCACTCCGGGCCAGACAATGTCCGACGCCGACAGCACGATCGTGTAATGCATCATTTGCCAGAGCGCGAACGCCGAGATCAGAAAGCCGGCGAGCAGCAGAAGCCGTGCGTCGATCCGCTTCAGCAGGCGCCCGGCGAACAGCATGGCGACCATCGTGCCCGCACCGCTCGGCGCAGTGACGAGGCCGGTCGTCGCGACCGGATAGTTCATCAGGTTCTGCAGCATGGGCGGCAGCAACGCGCGCGTTGCGTACATCACCGCGCCAATCACGAAGATGAAAAGCGTCCCCGTGGCGAAGTTCGGGTCCTTCAGCAACTCGTACTTGAAAAACGATTTCTTGCCGACCGTGGCCGTGTGCACGAGGAAGAACGCAAAACTGATGGCCGCGAGCAGCGCCTCGATGACGATTTCGTTCGAGCCGAACCAGTCGAGTTGCTCGCCGCGATCGAGCATGGCCTGCAATGCGCCGATGGCGAGACCGAGCGTGGCGAAGCCGAACGCGTCGAACTTCGCATCGTGTTTCGGTTCGCGCGCGGGCAGGAAGGTCGCCACACCGAACAGCGCGAACGCGCCGATCGGCACGTTGATGAAAAACACCCAGCGCCAGTTGTAGCTGTCGGTGAGCCAGCCGCCGAGCGTCGGCCCGAGAATCGGTCCGACCATCACGCCCATGCCCCACACGGCCATGGCTTGCCCCTGCTTCTCGCGCGGGTTGATGTCGAGCAGGATGGACTGCGACAGCGGCACCGGCGACGCACCGAAAAGCCCTTGCAGCAAACGCGACGCGACGATCTGCGTGAGCGTCTCCGACAAACCGCACAGCGCCGACGACACCGTAAAGCCGCCGATCGCGAAGATCAGCAGACGCTTGACGCTCAGCCGGTCGGACAGCCAGCCGGTGAGCGGCGTGGCGATCGCGGCGGCGACGATGTACGAGGTCAGCACCCACGTGATCTCATCCTGCGACGCGGACAGCGTGCCCTGCATATGCGGCAGCGCCACGTTGGCGATCGTGCTGTCGAGCGTCTGGATCAACGTTGCCAGCATGATCGAGACGGTGATCATCGGGCGGTTGAGCTGCGCGGCGGCGCGGGCCGCCGGGGTGTCGGAGGACATGAAGGAGCGGGGTCGTCGATATAATAAGCATGCTTAGTATATCGACTGAGCACGTGCCTGCCATCGGGAATTATGCGGAGTCTGAATACGCCCGTTTCAACGCTAACAAACGAAGGCCTTTCGTATAATCCGCCAATGAAAACCCAACTCGATGAGCGCTTCGGCTTTCTGATTTCCGACGTCGGTCGCCTGACAGGCAAGCGTTTCGACGATCTCGCGAAGTCGTCGGTCGACTTGACGCGCGCGCAGTGCCGCGTGCTGGCCTATCTCGCGCACTACGGCGACACCAATCAGGCGCGGCTTGCGGACCTGCTCGAGGTCGCGCCGATTTCGGCGGGGCGTTTGCTGGATCGGATGGAAGAGGGCGGCTGGATCGAGCGGACGGCCAATCCGCAGGACCGCCGCGAGCGCCAGGTGAACATGACGCCGAAGGCCGAGCGCACGCTCGGCAAGGCGCGCAAAGTCGGCGACGAAGTCGCGCTTGAAGCGCTGAACGGCTTCACCGATGAAGAAGCGAAGCAGTTGATCGCGTTGTTGCAGCGGGTGCGGGGGAATTTGAGCCGGTTGGTGGATCGGTGACAGGCGGCGCGCGGCTGGTTGGGCGGGGTGTGGGTTGCGCCGCCGCCGGCTTCTTTCAAACCGTAGCTTCAAAGTCCGTAGGTCGGCACAGAGCGTGCGGTTGACGGCGCGCTTTGGCGCGCCGCGTGCCGACTATTTCGACTCGGGCGTCCCCGACGCTCCCGACGGCGGCACCAGTTCGAAACACGCCGGCGGCGCGACGGACGTTCTGGTTTTTGCGTCGGTCTGCTGCGGGTCAATACATTTGAATGCGCTCTGATCGCGCTGGACGAAAATCGTGTCGGCTGACCCAGCGCTGCCATGGGCGCCATTCAGGACAGCGACGATCTTGTAGCCGTCCTGCAGCAATGTGGAGAGCGTCGTTGCGCTGGTGCGCCACTGACTGTCGGGCGGTGTCTGAGCCTGAGCGGCGAAGGCGGCCGTGCCGCCGAGCAAAGCGATGGAAGCGGTGGCCGCGGCAAGCACGGCGGTGCGGAACGTCATCAAGAAACCTCCTTGAAGTTGCTGTAGTTGCAGTTCGGAAAGCCAAAACAAAAAAGCCGCTGAACCTTGCGGATCAGCGGCTTTTTCTTGCAACTGGTGGCGAATCAGGGACTCGAACCCCGGACCTGCGGATTATGATTCCGTCGCTCTAACCAACTGAGCTAATTCGCCGAAAGAAGCGAGATTATGCGGACGGCACCGGAGGCTGTCAACCCCCGGTGCACAACTTTTTCAAGAAGCTGTCACGTCCATCAGACGCGTCAATCTTTCGCGTAGATATCCGAGTCCTTGGTTTCCCGGACAAACAGCATGCCGATCACGAAGGTGACGAGCGCGATCACGATCGGATACCACAGCCCCGAAAAGATATTGCCCTTCGCCGCCACGATCGCAAAGGCGGTGGCCGGCAGGAAGCCGCCGAACCAGCCATTGCCGATGTGATACGGCAGCGACATCGACGTATAGCGGATGCGCGTCGGGAACATCTCCACCAGCATCGCCGCGATCGGGCCGTAGACCATCGTCACGTAAATCATCATGATCGTCAGAATCACCACGGTCATTGGCCAGTTGATCTGCGTGGGATCGGCCTTCGGCGCATAACCGGCGGTCTTCAGCGTCGTCGCGAGAGTCTTGTCGAACGTCTTGCCTTGATCCTTGGCGTCCGCAGCCTTGCCGTCATACGTGTTGATCACCGTATCGCCGACCTTGATCTCCGCCAGCGTGCCCGCCGGCGCGGCGACGTTCTCGTAGTTCAAACCGGCCTTCGAGAGCGCGCTCTTGGCGATGTCGCAGGAACTCGTGAACTTCGCGGTGCCGACCGGGTTGAACTGGAACGAGCACTCGTCCGGATTCGCGATCACGACGATCGGCGCCTTCGCGGTCGCCGCTTCCAGTGCTGGATTGGTGTAATGCGCGAGCGCCTTGAACAGCGGGAAGTACGTGCACGCGGCGATCAGCAGGCCGGCCATGATGATCGGCTTGCGGCCGATACGATCCGACAGCGAGCCGAAGAACAGGAAGAACGGCGTGCCGATCAGGAGCGCGATCGCGATCATGATGTTGGCGCTGCTGCCATCCACTTTCAGCGTCTGCGTCAGGAAGAACAGCGTGTAGAACTGGCCCGTGTACCAGACCACGGCCTGGCCGGCGGTGAGGCCGATCAGCGCGAGAATCACGATCTTCAGATTCTTCCACTGGCCGAAGGCTTCGGTCAACGGCGCCTTGGAGGTCTTGCCTTCGGACTTGATGCGCTCGAACACCGGCGATTCGTGCAGTTGCAAACGAATCCACACCGACACGGCCAGCAGAAGGATCGAGACGACGAACGGAATGCGCCAGCCCCAGGCGCCGAATGCATCCTCGCCCATTGCCGTGCGCACTCCGAGAATCACCAGCAGCGACAGGAACAGGCCGAGCGTGGCGGTGGTCTGGATCCATGCCGTGTAGAAGCCGCGGCGTCCCGGCGGCGCATGTTCGGCCACGTAGGTGGCGGCGCCGCCATACTCGCCGCCGAGCGCGAGGCCTTGCAGCATCCGCATCGCGATGAAGATCACGGGCGATGCAAAGCCGATCGACGCGTAACCCGGCAGGAAGCCGACCAGGAACGTCGACAAGCCCATGATCACGATCGTCACGAGGAACGTGTACTTGCGCCCGACCATATCGCCGAGCCTCCCGAACACGATCGCGCCGAACGGCCGGACCGCGAAGCCGGCCGCGAAGCTGAGCAGCGTGAAGATGAAGGCAGCTGTCGGATTGACGCCGGAGAAGAAGCTCTTGCTGATGAAGGCCGCCAGCGAGCCGGCCAGATAGAAGTCGTACCACTCGAAAACCGTACCCAGCGACGATGCGAAGATCACCCGCTTCTCTTCGCGCGTCATCGGCACGTGCGAGATTTGCCCGCCAACGGTAGCCATATGTCGTCTCCAATATTGATATGCACGCGGTTCGCCGGTAACGGCGTTCCCGTGAAACCGATTATTGGAGTGGAAACTTACGGCGTACTGACGTGGCGGGGTGAATTTGCAGGCCTGGTCTGTGTTGTGGGTTTTCGCCCAACACGCGCCTATCTGGCGCCAAACTGGCCCAATTTACACCCAACGTATCTCATTATTGAGTCGGCGAATCGACGCATTCAGGTCGCGTTAGGGTAAGTCCCGGCCCGTTCGTGCACGTGCAAACTGACGCGTACGAGCGTGCCGGCAAGCCGCGGCGAAGTTTGATAGACGTTGTCGTCGATCGTCAGCTCGCCGCCGTGCATGGTCGCGATCTCGCGGACGATCGCGAGTCCGAGGCCGCTGCCGTCGCCTTCGCGGCCGAGAATCCGGTAGAAGCGCTCGATCACCCGCGAACGCTCGGCGACCGGAATGCCGAGGCCGGTATCCTCGACTTCCAGATGCACGAGCCGCGCCGCCGCGTCGTGCCGCACTCTGACGGTGATGCGGCCGCCCGGCGGCGTATAGCGGATCGCGTTGTCGATCAGATTCGAAAGCATTTCGCGCAACATAACCGGATTGCCGTTCACTTCGACCGGTTCTTCAGGCGCTTCGTAGCCCAGATCCATCTGCTTGGCGAGCGCGGCCTGAACCCAGTCGCGCACTGCACTGCGCGCGACCTCCGTCACTTCGACCGGTGTGAAAATCTGACCCGACATGCGGTTCTCCGCGCGCGCCAGCGCCAGCAGTTGCGTGACGAGCCGCGCGGCGTGCTCCGAGCTGGTGGCGATCTGCTCAAGCGAGCGATGCACCTCCGCGGAGGCGTCCTGACGCAGCGCCAGCTCGGCCTGCGTGCGCAAGCCGGCAAGCGGGGTCTTCATCTGATGCGCGGCGTCGGCGATAAAGCGTTTTTGCAGCTCCATGTTCTGTTCGAGACGCGTCAGCAGATCGTTGAACGAGGTCACGAGCGGCTCGATTTCCGGCGGCGCGCGCCGCGCCTCGAGCGGCGACAGGTCGTCCGGGCGGCGCGCGCGGATATGCGCCTGTAGCGCGTGCAGCGGCGCGAGCCCGCGCGAGAGCCCGAACCACACCAGCAGGATCGCGAGCGGCAGAATCACGAACTGCGGCAAGATCACGCCTTTGATGATGTCGTTGGCGAGCTGGCTGCGTTTGTCGAGCGTTTCGGCGACCTGCACCAGCACGGGCTGCGCGCCGGGCGTCTGCGGAAATTCCACAGTCGTGTAGGCGACGCGGATGTCGTTGCCGCGCAGCACATCGTCACGAAATTCGACGAGACCCGGCTGCGGGCGGTCTTCCTCGTGCGGCAGCGGCATGTCGCGCTCGCCGCCCACCAGTTCGCCGCGCGTGCCGAGCACCTGATAGAACACACTGTCGACATTGTCCGCGCGCAGAAAGTCGCGCGTGGAGTCGGGCAGCGTCAGTTCCGCCACGCCGTTCACCGGATGAATCTGGCGGGCCAGCACGTAGGCGTCCGTTTCCAGCGCGCGGTCGAACGGGCCGTTCGCGATCGACTTGGCGACCAGATAGGTGACCGCGAGACTCATCGGCCAAAGCAGCAGCAGCGGCGCCAGCATCCAGTCGAGAATCTCGCCGAACAGCGAGCGCGGGCGCGCCTCGGCGGCGGCTTCGGTTTCGTCGGGCGGGGCGAACGGGTTGGCGTAGCGCTCGTCGCGCGCCTCGTCGAGGTCCGCCGCGTGCGCCGTAGCGCGGTCTGCGCGTGCGGACATGGGCGGTCTCTATTTGTAGTGATGGCTCGCCGGCATCGCGCCGGACGGCGGCGCGGCGGGCGGTTCGGGCTCGGCGGGCGGGGCGGCGGTCGTAGCGTTCGCGCTCGTGCTTGCGCTCGGCGCTGACGCGGCCTTCTGAAGACAGTAGCCCAGACCGCGCACGGTGATGATGCGCACGCCGCTCGGCTCGATTTTCTTGCGCAGGCGGTGCACGTAGACCTCGATTGCGTTATTGCTGACTTCTTCGCCCCATTCGCATAGATGATCGACGAGTTGTTCCTTCGAAACCAGCCGGCCGATCCGCTGCAGCAGCACTTCGAGCAAACCCAGCTCGCGCGCCGACAGGTCGATCACCTGCTCGTTGACATAGGCGATCCGGCCGACCTGGTCGAACGACAGCGAGCCGTGCCGCACGACCGTCGGGCCGCCGCCGGCGCCGCGCCGCGTCAGGGCGCGCACGCGTGCTTCGAGTTCGTTCAGCGCGAAGGGCTTGGCCATGTAGTCGTCGGCGCCGAAGTCGAGGCCCTTGACGCGCTCGTCGACGCTGTCCGCGGCGGTCAGAATCAGCACCGGCAGGGTGGAATTGCGCGCGCGCAAGCGCCGCAACACCTCGAGGCCGGACATGCGCGGCAGGCCCAGATCGAGAATCAGCAGGTCGAAAGATTGCATCGACAGCGCGGTATCGGCCTCGACGCCGCTCTTTACGTGATCGACGGCATAGGCCGATTGGCGGAGTGATCGAACCAGACCGTCCGCGAGTATGCTGTCGTCTTCGGCAATCAGAATTCGCATGGTGCGCCAGCCTGGCCTTGCCGGCACCGCGGGTGTCCCCCCGGCGCACAGCGGTCTCCGAAAATTATTGTGGGTAGTTGGGCAGCGCGACGGTAAAAATGCGCGTTCGCATGAGAATCGTGCTTGCCAAAACTACTGTTTTTTTATACAGTGTCTGGGTTTCGTGTGCTGTCCTTTCAAAGTGGGCTGCACATCCGCCTCAGACGCCGTTCATCATAGCAAAGGACGATTCATGGAAGAAAGCAAGAAAGGCTCGGCTGGACTGACGGCTGAAAAGAGCAAGGCACTCGCTGCCGCACTCGCACAGATCGAAAAGCAGTTCGGCAAAGGGTCGGTCATGCGGCTCGGCGCAGGTGAGGCGGTCGAAGATATCCAGGTGGTCTCAACCGGATCGCTCGGCCTCGACATCGCGTTGGGCGTCGGCGGTTTGCCGCGTGGCCGTGTGGTCGAAATTTATGGCCCGGAATCGTCCGGTAAAACCACGCTGACGTTGCAGGTCGTCGCCGAAATGCAGAAGCTCGGCGGCACGGCAGCGTTTATCGACGCGGAACACGCGCTGGATATTCAGTACGCGGGCAAGCTCGGCGTGAACGTGAACGAACTGCTGGTTTCGCAGCCGGACACCGGCGAGCAGGCGCTCGAAATCGCCGACGCACTGGTGCGCTCGGGTTCGATCGACATGATCGTGATCGACTCGGTCGCGGCACTCGTGCCGAAGGCTGAAATCGAAGGCGAAATGGGCGACTCGCTGCCGGGTCTGCAAGCGCGTCTCATGTCGCAAGCGCTGCGCAAACTCACCGGCACGATCAAGCGCACGAACTGCCTTGTGATCTTCATCAACCAGATCCGCATGAAGATCGGCGTGATGTTCGGCAATCCGGAAACCACTACGGGCGGTAACGCGTTGAAGTTCTACGCGTCGGTGCGTCTGGACATTCGCCGTATCGGTTCGATCAAGAAGAACGACGAAGTGATCGGCAACGAAACGCGCGTGAAGGTGGTGAAGAACAAGGTGGCGCCGCCGTTCCGCGAAGCGATTTTCGACATTTTGTATGGCGAGGGCATTTCACGTCAGGGCGAAATCATCGACCTGGGCGTGCAAGCCAAGATCGTCGACAAGGCCGGCGCGTGGTACAGCTACAGCGGCGAACGTATCGGTCAGGGCAAGGACAACGCGCGTGAATTCCTGCGCGAAAATCCGGATATCGCTCGTGAAATCGAAAATCGTATCCGCGAATCGCTGGGCGTGAATGCCATGGCTGAAGCCGTGACCGGCGCAGCCGCTGAAGTCGCGGACGAAGAAGAGTAACCATCACGTGATACGCAAGGGCCGGCCGTTGTCCGATTCCGGACGCCACGCGGACGGCCCGCGTGATGAAGACGGCGAGTCGTTCGATCCGTTCGAATCGTTCGACGCACACGACCGCGCTGCGGGCCGCAATCCGCAGCGCGCGCAGTTTGAATCCCCGCCGCCCGTAGGCTCGGATCCCTCCGAGACCACCTACACCCGCTCACGTCGCGTCCCAGGCGAAGCGAAACCCGGGCAAGACGAAGCCAAACAGTCCAAACGTCCGGCACGGTCTTTAAAAGGCCGCGCGCTCGGCTATCTATCCCGCCGCGAATACAGCCGCACTGAACTGGCGCGCAAGCTGAAGCCATTCGTCGAGGAAACCGATTCTCTCGACACCGTGCTCGACTCGCTGGAAGCCGAAAACTGGCTGTCCGACTCGCGCTTTGCCGAAAGCCTGATTCATCGCCGCTCGTCGCGACTGGGCGCGAGCCGGATAGTTGGCGAATTGAAGCAGCATTCGGTCGACCAGACGCTTGTCGAAGAGGCGAGCGCGCAATTGCGCGAAACCGAACTCGCCCGTGCCCATGCCGTCTGGCAAAAGAAGTTCGGCCGGCTTCCCGAAACGCCTGCCGAACGGGCGAAACAGCAGCGTTTTCTGGCATCGCGCGGATTTTCGGGCGCCACGATCGGCAAAATCCTCAAGGGAATGGACGAGGAGTGGAGCGGCGAGTAGCCGCGTCGTCCATCGTTTGCATACAAGACCCTTTGGGGTGGCACGTTCCCCTCTCAGCCGCGCGCGGCACGGCCGTGCGCACTCGGACCTGTCCCAAATACCCAGTATGCTAAAATTCGTGGGTTTTCCAATCCGGCCTTTCCTTCCCGCATGCCGCTCTCCCCGCCCGTGTCCCGTCAGTTGCGCCATCGTCGCGCAATCAGAGCGGAAGCCTATGAGCGAGCCGATGGCCTGTGGGATGTGGAAGCGTGCTTGACTGACGAAAAACCGCGCGACGTAGTGCTTGCGTCGGGCGTCCGGCCCAAGGGTCAGCCGATCCATGAACTCTGGCTTCGCATCACCATCGATCGCAAGCTCAATGTCGTTGACGCCGAGGCGTCGTCCGACTGGGTGCCCTATCCTGGTTTGTGCCAAGCCAGCAATCCCGCCTACCGTGCCCTCATCGGGCTCAATCTCCGTCAAAACTTCCGTCGCGAGTCTGCCCGTGTGCTCGGTGGCACGGCGGGTTGCACGCATCTCACCGAGCTGTGCGCAATTCTGCCGACCGCCGCGATTCAGGCGTTCGCGGGCGAAGTGTGGAATACCGGTGGCAGTGCGCCGGGCGCGAACGCAGGTTCAGGAGACGGATCGTCTAACAGCACAGGCGAGCATTCCAACGATAAACCGCCATTCCAGCTGGGACGCTGCCACGCGCTGCGTTTCGACGGCGAGGCGGTGCAGCAGTTTTATCCGCGCTGGTATGGCCGCGCTCCGTATACAGCGGACCGCGCGGCATCGTCAGGCGACGGGGCAGTCCGCCAGACAGGCGAGGGCGGCAACGCGTCCGGCATGAACGACGGCAGCGGAAACGAAGTTCAATCCAACTCTCAGACTGAAGGGAATCACGCATGAAGATTCACGAGTACCAGGGTAAGGAAATCCTGCGGAAATTCGGCGTCGCGGTACCGCGCGGCAAGCCGGTCTTCTCGGTGGATGATGCGGTCAAGGCCGCGGAAGAGCTCGGCGGCCCGGTATGGGTCGTGAAGGCTCAGATCCACGCGGGTGGCCGTGGCAAGGGCGGCGGCGTGAAGGTCGCCAAGTCGCTGGATCAGGTTCGCGAGTACTCGGAACAGATCCTCGGCATGCAGCTCGTCACGCACCAGACCGGTCCGGAAGGCCAGAAGGTGAATCGTCTGCTGATCGAAGAAGGCGCTGACATCAAGAAGGAACTGTATGTCGGCCTCGTGATCGATCGCGTGTCGCAGAAGATCGTCGTGATGGCATCGAGCGAAGGCGGCATGGACGTCGAAGAAGTCGCCGAAAAGACGCCTGAGCTGATCCACAAGATCGCCGTCGATCCGGCAACCGGCCTGAAAGACGCCGAAGCCGACGAACTGGCCACGAAGATCGGCGTGCCCGCTGCTTCGCTGCCGCAAGCGCGCGCGATCCTGCAAGGCCTGTACAAGGCATTCTGGGAAACCGACGCATCGCTGGCCGAAATCAACCCGCTGATCCTGACCGGCGACGGCAAGGTCATCGCGTTGGACGCCAAGTTCAACTTCGATTCGAACGCGCTGTTCCGTCACCCGGAAATCGTCGCGTATCGCGATCTGGACGAAGAAGATCCGGCTGAAGTCGAAGCGTCGAAGTTCGACCTCGCATACATCTCGCTCGACGGCAACATCGGCTGCCTCGTGAACGGTGCTGGCCTCGCCATGGCAACGATGGACACCATCAAGCTGTTCGGCGGCGAACCGGCGAACTTCCTGGACGTGGGCGGTGGCGCCACGACCGAGAAGGTCACGGAAGCGTTCAAGATCATGCTGAAGAACCCGAACCTGACCGCGATTCTGGTCAACATTTTCGGCGGCATCATGCGCTGCGACGTGATCGCGGAAGGCGTGATCGCGGCGTCGAAGGCCGTGTCGCTGAAGGTGCCGCTCGTGGTCCGCATGAAGGGCACGAACGAAGACCTGGGCAAGAAGATGCTCGCTGAATCCGGTCTGCCGATCATCGCGGCGGACAGCATGGAAGAAGCGGCTCAGAAGGTCGTCGCGGCTGCTGCGGGCAAGGCGTAAGCGTCGCCCCCGGCGGCTTTTTGCCAGAATTAACCAGGATTACGAATGGCGGCGTGCGAGCGACGCGGGCGAGAACATTCCGCCTCGCGGCGCCATCGCATGACGCCAAACGAACAGAGGTCAATACATGTCGATTCTGATTAACAAAGACACCAAGGTCATCACGCAGGGCATCACCGGCAAGACCGGTCAGTTCCATACGCGTGCTTGCCGTGAATATGCAAACGGCCGCGAAGCGTACGTTGCGGGCGTGAACCCGAAGCGTGCCGGCGAAGACTTCGAAGGCATTCCTATCTACGCTAGCGTCGCTGAAGCCAAGGCTGAAACGGGCGCGACCGTGTCGGTGATTTATGTTCCGCCGGCAGGCGCCGCGGCTGCCATCTGGGAAGCGGTCGAAGCCGATCTGGATCTGGCGATCTGTATCACGGAAGGCATTCCCGTGCGTGACATGATCGAGCTGAAGGCTCGTATGCGCGCTGAAAACCGCAAGACACTGTTGCTCGGCCCGAACTGCCCGGGCACGATCACGCCAGACGAACTGAAGATCGGCATCATGCCGGGTCACATCCACCGCAAGGGCCGCATCGGCGTCGTGTCGCGTTCGGGCACGCTGACGTACGAAGCAGTCGGCCAATTGACGGCGATCGGCCTCGGCCAGTCGTCGGCGGTCGGTATCGGCGGCGACCCGATCAACGGTCTGAAGCACATCGACGTGATGAAGATGTTCAACGACGATCCGGAAACGGACGCCGTCATCATGATCGGCGAGATCGGCGGTCCGGACGAAGCCAACGCGGCTGAGTGGATCAAGGACAACATGAAGAAGCCGGTGGTCGGCTTCATCGCGGGTGTCACGGCGCCTCCGGGCAAGCGCATGGGCCACGCCGGCGCGCTGATCTCGGGCGGTGCTGACACCGCTGAAGCGAAGCTGGAAATCATGGACGCCTGCGGCATCAAGGTCACGAAGAACCCGTCGGAAATGGCGCGTCTTCTGAAGGCAATGCTGTAAATCGAAATTCGCGCGCTGTCACGGCGCGTTTTTTGATACGCTTACGAAGTCCTTTCGTGAGCACGCGGTCCAAAAAGCGGGGGAGTGCAGACTCCTCCGCTTTTTTATTGGCCGCTCGCCGCATTTCTCCTTATTCTTTCAAACATGCTCGAGTTCTTCGCCACGCTCCACTGGGGCGCTGTCATCCAGATCATCGTCATCGACATTCTGCTGGGTGGCGATAATGCCGTCGTGATCGCGCTGGCCTGCCGCAATTTGCCGCCGTCCCAGCGCACGAAAGGCGTGCTGTGGGGCACGGCAGGCGCGATTGTGCTGCGCGTGGCGTTGATCGCGTTCGCGGTCGCCCTGCTCGATGTGCCCCTGCTGAAGTTCGCGGGCGGCCTGTTGCTGCTGTGGATCGGCGTGCGTCTGATGGCGCCGGCGCACGACCCGCATGAGAACATCAAGCCGGCCGACAAGCTGATGGCGGCGATCAAGACCATCATCGTCGCGGACGCGGTCATGAGCCTCGACAACGTGATCGCGATCGCGGGCGCTGCTGAGGCGGCCGATCCCGAGCACCGTCTGGCGTTGGTGATCTTCGGTCTGGTGGTGAGCATCCCGTTGATCGTGTGGGGCAGCCAGCTGGTTCTTAAACTGCTCGACCGCTTCCCGATCGTCATCACGCTCGGCGCCGGGTTGCTGGGCTGGATTGCGGGCGGGCTGATCATCAACGACCCGGCAGGCGATCGCTGGCCGATCCTCGATACGCCGTTGGCCGAATACGGCATGAGCATCGCGGGGGCGCTGTTCGTCGTCGTCCTTGGTTATCTGCTCAAGCGCCGCAACGCCCATCGCGCGGCGGCTTGAGACGCGCTCCGGCGTCGGCATGAGGCGCACCACGCTGCAACGTTAGCCATTCGGCTGACTGTCTGACACGAACGCCGCTGGCTACGATTGATACGCCTGTTCCCGATCCGTGGGGCAGGCGTTTTCGTTTCAGGAGCCTGCCGATGATCTTCACTTTGCCTTATTGCCCGTACTCCCAATCCTCGCTCGCCACGCGCTCACGATCTTGCCGGGCGGCCTGGTCCGCGCGGCTCGCGCGTGCCTGCCGACACCTCGGTTTCGGTTTCACGCTGATCGAGCTGATGATCGTGCTGGCGATCGTCGGCGTGATCGCGGCCTATGCGATTCCCGCGTATCAGGACTATCTGGCTCGCAGCCGCGTCGGCGAGGGGCTGTCGCTGGCGGCGTCCGCGCGGCTGGCGGTGGCTGAAAACGCCGCGAGCGGCAACACGTTCAGTGGCGGTTATGCGTCGCCGCCCGCCACCCGCAACGTCGAATCCATTCGGGTCGACGACGACACCGGCCAGATCACCGTCGCCTTCACGACGCGCGTCGCAGCCGTTGGTTCGAACACGCTCACGCTCGTGCCGTCGGTGCCTGACAATGCGGATGCGCCGACTGCGCGCGTCGCGTTGAGCAAGGGCGGAGTGCAGGCGGGCGCGCTGACGTGGGAATGTTTTGCGGGCGGCAAAGCGGCGTCCTCGCTGCCGGCGCCGGGCGCAGGCCCGGCACCGACCGATGCGCCCACGTTGCCGTCGAATCTCGCCCCGCCTGAGTGCCGTTCATGAACCTATGCGACATGAACGCGCGATAACCGCGGGAGAGCGGCGCGGCGCCGCAGTCGTCCGCACGTAAAAGGCTGATTTTTGGGATATTTCAGCCGGGCCGGCGCACAGCAGGAGAATTTTTTTGTATAGTGCGCCGGTTGCTGACGCCCACCGGTTCCTCGATGCCCACCCCTTTCGCGCGCTATCTGTCTTTCATTTTGTTGGCTCTCGCGTTGGTGCTGCCTTATGCAGTTGTCAACCATACGTATCCGATTCCGACCTTTTACGCTGAATTCACCGCACTCGCCCTGTATCTGCTGACGGGGGCGGGTGTCGTGCTGATGGTGGCGAGCGCCAAGCCGCGTGTGACGTTCGCGTCGCCGGTGGTCGCGCTGGTGCCGTTGCTGTTCGGGCTGTTGCTGGTGGCGCAGTCGGTAGTGTTGCCGGTCTCGCAACCTTCCATGAACTGGCTCGGCGGCGGCTATTTGCTGGCGGCCTTCATGGCGACGCACGCCGGTTATGGCTTCACGCGCGCCAAGCTCAACGAGACCGCGTTGCGTTGGGCGGCAGGGGCGTTGATCGTCGGCGGACTGTTTGCGGTGTTTTGCCAGGTCATCCAGTTGTTTCACCTCGAAGTGCGCGTGTCGCCGCTCGTGGTCGCGTATAACGTGGCCGTCGAGCGCCGGCCGTTCGGCAACATGGCTCAGGCCAACCACCTCGCCACTTACATTGCGTTTGCGATGGCGGGGGCGCTGTTCCTCGTGCAAACGCGGCGGATCGCCGTGAGCATCTGGTTCCTCGTGTCGACGATTTTCGCGGTGGGCCTCGCGCTGACCGTGTCGCGCGGGCCGTGGCTGCAGATGGGTGTGATCGTGGTGGCAGGTTTCTGGATGGCGTTCGCGCAGATGCGCGATCAGTCGCAGGTACGCCGCGGCAATCGCGAATGGATCATTCCGATCGCGCTCGCCGTGCTGTTTTTCGTGATCAACGCGCTGATCCGCTGGGCCAACGTTCACTATCACCTGGAGCTTGGGCAGTCCGCGGCGGAACGTTTTCAGGATGCCGGACAGATCGCGCCGCGCCTCGCGCTGTGGAAATACGGCTGGACGATGTTCAAGACGCATCCGCTGCTGGGCGTCGGTTGGGGCGAATTTCCGAGCTACCAGTACGAGTTTGCGAAGTCGCTCGGCGGCGTCGAGATCGCCAATAATTCGCACGACATCTTTATCGACCTGCTCGCGAAGACCGGTTTGATCGGCCTCGCGATCGTGCTGTTCGGTCTGATTACGTGGCTCGTGCGCGTGGTGCGCGCACCACAAAGTTCAGCGCGCGTATTCGGCATTGCGCTAATCGGTGTGCTGGTCATGCACGCGCTGGTCGAATATCCGCAGCAGTACATGTTCTTCCTGCTGCCGGCGATGTTCGTGTTCGGCCTGCTGGAAACGCGGCCGCTGCGGCTCGTGCCCGCACGGCTGTCGTTCGGCGTCTTTGCGGTGGTGGTGTTCGGCGGGCTGGCCGCGCTGTATCCGGTGTATCGCGACTATGCGCGCGCCGAGGTTCTGTACTACGGCCAGCGTCCCGCCGAGCAATATCGCGCGGACCCGTCGTTCCTGTTCCAGGCGTGGGGCGAATATGGTCTGGCGACGCTTTTGCCGATGAATTCGACGGATCTGCCACAGAAGCTCGCCATGCACAAACAGGCGATGGCGCTGCTGCCGGGCGAAACCGTGTTGCGTCGCTATGCGGTGTTGCAGGCGTTGAGCGGCGATCAGGCCGGGGCACTCGATACCGTCGAACGACTGAAGATTTTCGCCACGGAACTGAAGGACTGGCCGTCGCAACTGAGCTACGTGTACGAGCTTTGCGACGAGCAGAAAACGCTGGCCGGTTTCAAGGCGGAACTGGTCAAGCGCTACGGCATGCCGCCGGGCGACGTCAATGAGGACGACAACAGCGACGAGGAGTGAGGCGCTACGTTCGCTTCAATGCTTCAAGGATTCAAGGGAGGGTTGATGACGCAGCCAGTCGTCAACTCGCCACCCAATCCCCCGACTTCCCGCCGTGCTTTTCCAGCACGCGCACATCGGTGATCGTCATGCCGCGATCCACCGCCTTGCACATGTCGTACACGGTCAATAACCCGACCTGTACGGCAGTCAGCGCTTCCATCTCCACGCCCGTTCGCCCCAGCGTTTCAACCTGAACCGTGCAATGCACGCCCGGCAGCGTGTCATCGAGCTCGAAATCCACTTTCACGCGCGTCAACGCAAGCGGATGACACAGCGGAATCAGATCGGCAGTGCGCTTTGAGCCTTGAATCGCGGCAATCCGCGCGATGCCGATCACGTCGCCCTTCTTGGCGTTGCCGTCGCGAATCAGCGCGAAGGTTTCCGGCAGCATGCGAATCGAGCCACGCGCAACGGCGATGCGCCTGGTCTCCTGCTTGCCGCCGACGTCCACCATATGCGCCTGGCCGGCTGCGTCGAAATGAGTGAGTTCAGGCATGGTTGGGCTCCTTCAGAGGGCGCCTATCATAGCAGCGCGGCATGGGCGGATTACAATTGCCCATGCCCGCTATCTTAGTCCGAGCGGCGGGCGTCGCTTTCGACTTCGTCAACTCGAGCTCGCGATGCGTCTCAAACGGTTCCTCGCTGCGTTGCTGTCTGTCGCGCTGGCCGCACCGCCTGGCGCGTTCGCGCAATCGCCCGGCGGGTCGAGCATCGCGCTCAACACCTTGCCCGCGGAGCCGCCGCTGGTTAGCGGCCCGGCCGATGCCTACGCCGATCCGCTCGTTCCGTCCGATATCGCGCAAGGCGTGTTCGGTGTGTACGGCGGCGCGCAGAGCCGCTTCTCGGGCAACACCGGCGTGAACACCAACTGGCGCACACCGATCGTTACGCAACAGCTCCCCGATCTCGGCAACGGCGGTTCCGGCTCGCTTACGCCACAGGCCGAGCGCAAGCTCGGCGAGCGCGTGATGCGCGAACTGCGCCGCGACCCCGACTATCTCGACGACTGGCTGGTGCGCGACTATCTGAACTCGGTTGCCGCGAAACTGGCCGCGGCGGCGAGCGCGCTCTATATCGGCGGATATCGGCCGGACTTCGATCTGTTCGCGGTGCGCGACCCGCAGATCAACGCCTTCTCGCTGCCGGGCGGTTTTATCGGCGTGAACACCGGCCTGATCGTGGCCACGCAGACGGAGTCCGAGTTGGCATCGGTACTGGGTCACGAAATGGGACACGTCTTGCAGCGGCACATCTCGCGCATGATCACAACCGGCGAGCGCAGCGGCTACGCGGCGCTCGCGGGCCTATTGTTCGGCGTGCTGGCCGGCGTGCTCGCGCATAGCGGCGACCTCGGCAGCGCGATTGCGATCGGCGGCCAGGCGTATGCGGTCGACAACCAGTTGCGTTTCTCCCGGTCCGCCGAGCACGAGGCGGACCGCGTCGGCTTTCTGCTGCTTGCCGGTGCCGGCTACGATCCCTACGCGATGACGACCTTCTTCGGTCGCCTAGATCGTGCCGCGATGAGTGACACCGGCATTCCGGCGTACGCGCGCACCCATCCGCTGACTGGCGAACGGATTGCCGACATGGAGGACCGTGCGCGCCGCGCGCCTTACCGGCAACCGCATCAATCGGCCGAATATGGTTTCGTGCGGGCCCGCTCTCGTCTGCTGCAGGACCGCTCGCGCAGCGAATACGGCGACGAGATTTCGCGCTTGCGCTCCGAGATCGAGGACCGCACCGCGGTCAACGTCGCGGCGAACTGGTACGGCATTGCGTACGGGCAGATGCTGCTCGAACGTTACGACGAAGCGGCGGCGTCGCTGGCGTCGTCCCGCGCCGCGTTCGCGACGGGTGAGCAGGCCGAGGGCGGCACGGCACGCAGTTCGCCGAGTCTCGACGTGTTGGCCGCCGACATCGCGCGGCGCGCCGGCCGCGACGACGAAGCCGCGCGTCTGGCCGAGCTGGCGCAGAAGCGCTGGCCACAGTCGAATGCCGCCATCGACATGCATATCCGCACCTTGCTGACCTTGCACCGTTTTGCCGATGCTCAGGCGCTTGCGCGAAAAGAAACCCGTGCCCAGCCCGATCAGCCGGCCTGGTGGCTGTATCTTGCCCAGGCTAGCGCGGGCACCGGCGACGCATTGACCCAGCATCGTGCGATGGCTGAAAAGTTCGCGCTCGAGGGAGCGTGGCCTTCGGCGATCCGTCAATTGAAGGACGCGCGCGATCTGAAGACGATCGGCTACTACGACCTCGCGACCGTCGACGCGAGGCTGCATGAGATGGAAAGCCGCTATCAGGAGGAGCGGCTGGACGAAAAGAGTTAAGCGTCGCCTGGTTGCCTGCGCCTGGCTGGGTTCAACGCGCTGGCCTCGTCGAAGCACAGCGCCGCGCGCGGGCTAAGGTTCAAGCGCCCGCAGCCGCCGGACTTGGCACAAACTTAAATCGCGCCGCAACGTCGCTTCGCCGCACAGCCTGCAGCGGCAGCACAACCCGATTGTTCCAGCGAAACTCGCCGCTCATCGAATCGTCCGCCAGCGTTGCGTGATCGGAGAACACTTCCAGATCGTGGTCGTGCAGGACGGCGACTCTCGGCGGCGTCGCGCCGTCCGTAAAGAGAATGCCGCCTTCTTCATCGACGAACACGGCTGCGGGCTCGAATGGGCCGCCCGCCTGGTCCTGCAAGGCGAGCACTGCGGCGCCGGCCTCCGTATTGGCCGACAGCCTCACGACCCACGGCGTATAGCCCAACTCGACATACACGCGCTGCGGACCGTTCTGGAAATACCATTGCCCGCGCTCGTCAGCGTCGTAATTCCGGTTGATGAACGCGAGCAACGCTTCATGGCGGATCGGTGTACCCGGCGAACCACTCGACTGCGCGGCTTCGTCGCGCATGCGCCAGTTACCGCGCCTGTCCAGCATCAGCCACCCTGTGCAGCTCGGTACATTCGGCCATTTGGCCAAGGCCTGCTTGACGATGTCATCCATGATCGACGTGTTGCTCCAGATAGCCGAGCACGCGCCGCGACAGCCAGTCGATGCGGCCCGGAAACGGCCCGGTCATAAAGCCGGCGTGGCCGCCGTGCCTGGGTTGGTCGAGTTCCACCGCCTCCGAGACTTCATGCCGCGACGGCAATGCCGCAGCCGGCAGGAACGGGTCGTTGCGCGCGTTCAGCACCAGCGTCGGCACCTGAATGTGCGGCAGCAGAGGACGCGTGGTCGCCGTGCTCCAATAGTCGTCGGTATCGCGAAAGCCGTGCAGCGGCGCGGTCACCACGTTGTCGAACTCGTACATGGTGCGGCTCGCCAGCATCGCGCCACGGTCGAACAGGCCGGGAAACTGAACCAGCTTCTGCTCGGCCTTCTGCTTGAGCGTCCTCAGGAAACTGCGCGTGTAGACGAGGCCGAAACCCTGTGACAACGCTCGGCCGCCGGCATGCACGTCGATGGGTGTCGAGATCGCCGCGGCGGCCGAGATCACCGAGGCCGCGTCTTCGCGCCGCTCGCCCAGCCAGCGCAGCAGCACATTGCCGCCGAGCGACACGCCGGCCGCCACGATCGGCCCGCGATGCGCGGCGCGCAGGCGGCGCAGCACCCAGTCGACTTCGTTGCTGTCGGCGAGATGATAGAAGCGCGGCATGCGGTTCAACGCTCCGCTGCAACTGCGAAAGTGCGGCACGACGCCATGCCAGCCGTACTCTCGCGCGGCCGCCATCAACGAAGCGGCGTAGTGCGAGCCGGAACTGCCTTCGAGGCCGTGAAACAGGACAAAGAGCGGGGCGGTCTCGGCGGGAATGCGAGGTGCGGCGTCGGCGTGGCCCGAATGTTGGACCCAGTCGAGATCGATGAAATCGCCGTCTGGCGTGTCCCAGCGCTCGCGCCGAAACGAGACGGCGGGGCGGCGCGCAAACAGCGACGGGACGATGGTCTGCACATGCCGGTTCGGCAGCCAGAGCGGCGCGCGGTAGAGCAAGTCGACGGCCGCTTCGACCGTCGCCTCGACGGCGGCCGCGGCGCGTGCCGCGCCGGAAGAAGCGGATTGATCGTGCGTCGTGCCCAAAAGGGACTTCCTGCGGGGCGTGCTCATGCCTGCTTCAGAACAAAAAAGTGAAACGCGCGGTGCGCGTCAGTGCAGCGACCCCTGGCCATGCCGCATCTTCGTGGCGAACTGGCTGGCGGCTTCGTTGGGCATCGGACTCGCGTGAATGTGCGCGATGCGCCATTCGCCGCGTTCGTGAACCATCACGTAAGTCGTGAACACCATGGCGGGCGTGGCCTTCGGGTCGGCCGGCCGGTGCGCTTCGGCAATCGCGTAGACCACGGTGCCGAGGCTGTCATAGACGCGGATATCGAGCGGTTCGATGGACACCCGCGCGGTCTCGAGCTGGGTCTGCAAGCCCGCGCGAATGCTGTCGAGGCCGTGCAGGTGCGAGCCGTCGGCGCAGATGCAACTGACGAACTCTTCATCGATCCACAGACCCATCAAACTGTCGATATTGACCTCGGCGACGGCCTGGTAATAGGCATTCAGGGTATCGGCGGCGGCTTCGAAGATATGGGCAAAACGTGGCATGGCTCGTCAGTCTCTTGTGCGCGGCGCGCGGTTGCGGGACAGCGGTCAGCGGGACAGTCCGGTGCACCGGACAATCGCACCCGAGCGCCAGAATGCCCGCGCCGCAAGGCGCGAACATGACGCGACGCGCTCAGGGCGTGCGGTGTTGCGTGCGAGTGTCAGCGAGTTCAGCGTTGCGCCAGCAACATGCCGCGCAAATCGCCGAACACCTGCTCGGCGCTCAACTGCTTCAGGCAGTTCAGATGACCAAGCGGACACTCGCGCTCAAAACAGGGGCTGCATTCGAGATGAAGCCATTGTACCTTCGCAAGCTCGGACAAGGGCGGCGTGTGGCGCGGATCGGTCGAACCGTACACGGCCACCAGCGGCCGGCGCAGCGCGGCGGCCACATGCATCAGGCCGGAATCGTTGGTGACGACGGCGTTGGCGCGAGCGATCAGCGCACAGGCCTCGCCCAGCGCGGTCTGGCCGCACAGGTTGCGCACGTTCGGCGCCCGCTCGGCAATGGCCTGCGCGAGCGGCGCGTCTTTCGGGGAACCGAGTGCGACGATCTGCGTGTACGGAAACGACTGGCCGACCATTTGCGCGAGCGACGCGAAGTGCTCGGGTGGCCAGCGCTTGGCCGGCCCGTATTCGGCGCCCGGACAAAACACCAGCAGCGGCACGCGCGTGTCGAGATTAAAGCGTGCCGAGACGCGCGACGCTTCGTTCAAGTCCGCGTCGAGGCGCGGCATCGGCAGGTCGTCGGGCAGCTTGGCGCCGGGCGCGTAGGCGAGGGCGGCGTACTGGCTGACCATCGGCGGGCGCTCGTCCTTGCGCGGATTCGCATGACGCACGTTCAGCAGGCCGTAGCGGCTTTCGCCGGTATAGCCGATGCGCAGAGGAATGCCCGCCATCCACGGAATCAGCGCCGACTTGAGCGAGTTCGGCAGCACGTAGGCGGCGTCGTAGCCGACATCGCGCAAGTCGCTCGCCAACTGCCAGCGGCGCAGCATTTGCAGCTTGCCGTGCGCGAGATCCGTGGAGTAGACGTCGCGGATTTCCGGCATACGTTCGAGTACAGGTGCGACCCACGAGGGCGCGACCGCGTCGATGACGATGCGCGGATGCAATTTCACGAGGCGCGCAAACAGCGGCTGCGCCATCAATGCGTCACCGATCCAGTTCGGTGCGATAACCAACGCGCGACGCATCAGAGTGAGTGTCCGGTGTCGAAACGAAACCCCGCGCAGGTTTTGCGCGTGGCATTCGGATTAGTAAAAGGGGAAAAGCCGCAAGCCGCGTGGCGTATTTCCGGCATGGCCGGACGCGCCGCGGTGGCGGCCCTGCTGTGACGCGCCTGCTTTCGGACCGGGTTGCGCGCGCGCGTGGCATGGTCACGGTCTGCTACACGACCGGCGCGGGCTCGTGCAACGACGAACCTCGCCGCGGAACAACCCGCAGCCGATCAAGCAGCGAACCCCACGACGCAACCCGCGCGCAACCCGCAACGAAGCGGGCCGCCGACCCGGCAAGCGGCGCCACAAGCAATCAGTGCTCAATGCGCCGTGTTCAATGACCCTTGACCACTTCGCCGTCGCGCAGCTTGTAACGCGTGCTGCAGTACGGGCACTTGGCTTCGCCATGCGTGACGTCGATAAAGACACGCGGATGCGCGCTCCAGCGCGGCATGGCCGGATTCGGGCAATACGCCGGCAGGTCTTTTGCCGACAGTTCGACCAGCGGCATTTCCTTGATTTCGCTCATGAGACGTTCTCGTTGTATGCAGGGTGCGTGCGTTTCGCCGGTTGATTCCGGCGCAGCGCGCGTTAGATCTTGGTGAGCCAGTTCGCGTACTTGTCGCTCTTGCCGTTCACGATATCGAAGAAGCCCGACTGCAGCTTCTCGGTAATCGGGCCGCGCGCGCCCGAGCCGATCGTGCGGTTGTCGAGTTCGCGGATCGGCGTGACTTCGGCGGCGGTGCCGGTGAAGAACGCTTCGTCGCAGGTATAAACCTCGTCGCGCGTGATGCGTTTTTCGATCACCTGAATGCCCGCGTCCCGCGCCAGCGTGATGACCGTGTCGCGCGTAATGCCGTCGAGGCACGACGACAGGTCCGGCGTGTACAGCTTGCCGTTGTTCACGAGGAAGAAGTTCTCGCCGGAGCCTTCCGACACGTAGCCGTCCACGTCGAGCAGCAGCGCTTCGTCGTAGCCGTCGGCGATGGCTTCCTGGTTGGCGAGGATCGAGTTCACGTACCAGCCCGACGCCTTGGCGCGGACCATCGACACGTTCACGTGATGGCGCGTGAACGACGAAGTCTTCACGCGGATGCCCTTGGCGATACCGTCTTCACCGAGGTACGCGCCCCACGGCCAGGCGGCGATCGCCACGTGGATGGTGTTGCCCTTGGCCGACACACCGAGCTTTTCCGAGCCGACCCAGATGATCGGGCGCAGGTAGCAGGATTCGAGCTTGTTTTCGCGGACCACTTCGCATTGCGCGGCGGCGAGCGTTTCGTGGTCGAACGGCACGTCCATCTGGAAGATCTTGGCCGAGTTCAGCAGACGCTTGGTGTGTTCCTGCAGACGGAAAATCGCGGTGCCGCCGTCCGCGGTCTTGTAGGCGCGTACGCCTTCGAAGACGCCCATGCCGTAGTGCAGCGTGTGGGTGAGCACGTGGATCTTGGCGTCGCGCCAGTCGATGAGCTTGCCATCCATCCAGATCTTGCCGTCGCGGTCGGCCATTGACATACGATTCTCCAGCGGGTGCGTTGTTAGGCGTAGCTATGTCGGGTATAGCCAGGACCCGCATTTTAACGTCTTTTGCACACGAAACGGGCATTTGGCCGCATTCCCGACGCTATAATCCAGCGCACGCATAATTCATATCCGGATGCGCCAGCGGGTGCTTGACGACCTGGCGCCGACTTCCCATCCTTGCAGCGCCCCTTGGCGCCCGCGTTTCGCCCCCATGCTCGCTCGCCTGTCAGATACCAATCGTCGTGCCTTCCGCGAAGGCGCGCGCGACTATTCGCCCACGCTGATGGCGATCTTCTCCTGGGGGCTCGTCACCGGCATCGCCATGAGCAAATCGGTGCTCACGTTGCCGCAGGCGCTCACCATGTCGCTGCTGTGCTATGCGGGCTCGTCGCAACTGGCGGTGCTGCCGCTGCTCGCCGCCAAGCTGCCCATCTGGACCGTGCTGCTCACCGCCGCGATGGTCAATACGCGTTTCGTGATCTTCAGCGTGGGTCTCGCGCCGCATTTTTCGTATCTGTCGATGTGGCGGCGCATCGTGCTCGGCTACTTCAATGGCGACGTCATCTATCTGCTGTTCCAGAAGAAGAGCTTCCCCACTGGCTATGTGCCGGGCAAGGAGGCGTATTACTGGGGCATGGCGAGTTGTAGCTGGCTGTCGTGGCAGGTGTCGTCGATCGCCGGGATTCTGCTGGCGAGCCTGATTCCCGATAACTGGGGCCTTGCGCTGGCGGGCACGCTGGCCTTGCTGCCCATCATGATGTCGGCGATCGCGACGCGCTCCACACTGGTCGCGGTCGCCGTCGCCGGTGTGGTGTCTCTGCTGGCGTTCGACTTGCCGTACCGGCTCGCGCTGCCGCTCGCGGTGATCGCGGCGATCGTCGCCGGCAGCGCCGCCGACCTGATGGTCGAGCGCGCCGATTTGCGACGCATCCGTAACAGCGCCGGAGATTCCCGATGACATCCACGCAGATCTGGCTGGCCATTTTCGGCATGACCTTGGTCACCGCCGTGACACGCGCGATGTTTCTAATCGGCGGCGAGCGTACCGTTTTGCCGGCGCGGGTGCAGCGCATGCTGCGTTATGCGCCGGCTGCGGCGCTCGCCGCCGTGGTCCTGCCGGACGTGCTGGCGACGCCCGACGGCCTGTCGTTCGCGCCGTCGAACCATGAGTTCTACGCCACGCTGGCGGGTCTCGCGTGGTTTTTGTGGCGACGCACCATGCTCGGTACGATTGTCGTCGGAATGGTCGTGTTCACGCTGTTGCGGCTCTTCATGTAGTTGAAGAGGCAGGAAATGGTGCGTTGCGGCGTAGACGCCGCTTGCTCCAAATACGGGACATTCGCCCGGTCGCGGGTCAGAAGGCCGTGTGGATCAGTTAAAATGCTTGTTTCCGGGATACGCGCGCCGCTGCAAGGCGCGCGGGCCGCGGCTCTGCCGCCGGCACCCGATTCAGTGGAGCCGCTGCCGTGCCTGAGCGCTGGAGTTCACCGCGCTTGAGTGCCGCGCGCCGTCCGCCACCGCCTTCCCATCAACTCGCACACACACGCCCATGAACAAGGTATTGCGTCTCTCCGATCTGATCGCCGAAGGCAAGCTATCCGGCAAACGCGTGTTCATCCGCGCCGATCTGAACGTGCCGCAGGACGATCAAGGCAACATCACCGAAGACACCCGTATCCGCGCCTCCGTGCCGGCCATCAAGGCCGCGCTCGACGCGGGCGCCGCCGTGATGGTCACGTCGCACCTGGGCCGTCCGACCGAGGGCGATTTCAAGCCGGAAGACTCGCTGGCGCCGGTCGCGAAGCGTCTGGCCGAACTGCTCGGCCGCGACGTGCCGCTGGTGGCGAACTGGGTGGAAAATGGCGTGAATGTCGAGCCGGGCTCGGTCGTGCTGCTGGAAAACTGCCGCGTCAACAAGGGCGAAAAGAAGGATTCCGACGAGCTCGCGCAAAAAATGGCGAAGCTCTGCGACATCTACGTGAACGACGCGTTCGGCACCGCGCACCGCGCTGAAGCCACGACGCACGGTATCGCCAAATACGCGCCGGTCGCGTGCGCCGGCCCGCTGCTGGCCGCCGAACTCGAAGCGCTCGGCAAGGCGCTGGGCGCGCCGAAGCGTCCGTTGGTGGCGATCGTCGCCGGCTCGAAGGTGTCGACCAAGCTGACCATTCTCAAGTCGCTCGCCGACAAGGTCGATCAGCTGATCGTGGGCGGCGGCATCGCCAACACGTTCATGCTGGCTGCCGGCCTGAAGATCGGCAAGTCGCTTGCCGAAGCCGATCTGGTGAACGAGGCCAAAACCATCATCGACGCCGCGAAAGCGCGCGGCGCCTCGGTGCCGATCCCGACCGACGTGGTCACGGCCAAAGAGTTTTCGCCGACCGCCAAGGCCGAAATCAAGGCCGTCGCCGACGTTCAAGACGACGACCTGATCCTCGACATCGGACCGGAAACGGCCAAGGCGCTTGCCGCACAACTGGAAAAGGCCGGCACGATCGTATGGAACGGCCCGGTCGGCGTGTTCGAATTCGACCAGTTCGGCAACGGCACCAAAACGCTGGCGGACGCTATCGCCAAGTCGTCGGCGTTCTCGATTGCCGGCGGCGGCGACACGCTCGCGGCGATCGCCAAATACGGCATCCACGACAAGGTCAGCTATATCTCGACGGGCGGCGGCGCCTTCCTCGAGTTCCTCGAAGGCAAGAAGCTGCCCGCCGTCGAAGTTCTGGAATCGCGGGCTTAACGTGGCGACGCGCTCCCCAACGGCAAAGTCTGCAAAAGCGCGCGGCGGCAAGCCGCGCAACATCGCGGCGGAATCGGCAGGGGAGCGCGCGGCGCGCTCCGCCGCCACGCCGGCAGCGCTCGAGTCCGCGGGTGATGCCACGGTCGGTTCAGCTAGCCAGCAGCAAGAAGAATCCGGGGCGCCCCTTGCGCTCGCGGAGTTGACCACTGCCGGCGAGGCAGCGGAATTGCCCAGCGCAGATGCTGTGCAGACCGCCTCGCCATCCGCAGAACTCCCCGACGAAGAACTCGCCCCGCAGCCGGCACCTCCCGTGCTGGTCTCGAACACCGCTTCACCCAATAAAGCGACGCTGGTTTCAACCGGCGCGCAGCCCCCGGCAGCATCTTTCGGTGCGCAGCCTCCGCATCCGACTCGCAGCGCTCTTTCCAGCGATCTCACCCAGACGAGGAGACTCATGCATCGCGCCACCAAGATTGTCGCCACCATCGGACCGGCTTCCAGCACGCCGGAAATCCTGCTGCAAATGATGCAGGCAGGACTGGACGTGGTACGGCTCAATTTCTCGCACGGCACCGCCGACGACCACCGCCAACGCGCCGAATTCGTGCGCGAGGCGGCTCGCCAGGCCGGCCGTGAAGTCGCCATCATGGCGGACCTGCAAGGCCCGAAGATCCGGGTCGGCAAATTTGAAAACGGCAAAATCAATCTGATCGCCGGCGAGCCGTTCATCCTCGACGCCGACTGCGAACTCGGCAACGAAGAGCGCGCCGGTCTCGACTACAAAGACCTGCCGCGCGACCTGAAAGCGGGCGACGTGCTGTTGCTCAACGACGGCCTGATCGTGCTGAACGTCGCGCGCGTGATCAACAACGAGATTCACACCGTTGTGAAGATCGGCGGCGAGCTGTCGAACAACAAGGGCATCAACCGCCAGGGCGGCGGTCTGACGGCGCCCGCGCTGACCGCCAAGGACATGGAAGACATTCGCACCGCCATGTCGCTCGGCGTGGATTACGTCGCGGTATCGTTCCCGAAGAACGCCACCGACATGGAAATGGCCCGTCAGCTGGCGAACATCGCCGGCGCGCCGTTCGGCATCAAGCCGAAGATGATCGCCAAGATCGAGCGCGCTGAAGCCATTCCGGCGCTACAGGGCATTCTCGATGCATCGGACGGCATCATGGTCGCGCGCGGCGACTTGGCCGTGGAAGTGGGGAATGCCGCAGTCCCCGCGCTGCAAAAGCGGATGATTCGTATGGCGCGCGAATCGAACAAGTTCGTGATCACCGCCACGCAGATGATGGAGTCGATGATCCACGCGCCGGTGCCGACCCGCGCCGAAGTGTCGGACGTCGCCAACGCGGTGCTCGATGGCACGGACGCGGTGATGCTGTCGGCGGAATCGGCGGCGGGCAAGTATCCGGTGCAGACCATCGAAACCATGGCGGCGATCTGTATCGAAGCCGAGAAGTCGGAGCAGTCGGAGCTGGACAAGGATTTCCTCGACCGCACGTTTACGCGGATCGACCAGTCGATCGCGATGGGCGCGCTGTTCACGGCGTTCCATCTCGGCGCGAAGGCGATCGTGGCGTTGACCGAGTCCGGCTCGACCGCGCTGTGGATGTCGCGTCACTGGACCCACGTGCCGATTTTCGCGCTCACGCCGCGGGTCGGCAGCGAGCGGGCCATGGCGCTGTACCGCAACGTGACTTCGCTGCATCTGGACACCAACACCGACCGCGACACCGCGTTGCAACAGGCGTTGGAGACCGTGGTCAGCAAGGGTTACGCGTCACTCGGCGACATGGTGGTGCTGACCGTCGGCGAGCCGATGGGTCAGGCCGGCGGCACGAATACGCTGAAGATCGTACGGGTCGGCGAACCGTATTGAGCGCGTGTGGTGCGTGGGATCGGGGTCGGTGCTGAAGCGCTGGCTCTGATCGACATGTGCTCTGCTCGATCGGCACGCTCTGCGTCGGACCGGAGTGGGTGCTGAAGCACAAACTCCGGTCGACAGCTTTGATTGGCCGAAGCAGGCTGCCATGCTCCGCGAGAGGCGGCGCACAGGCTCCAATCGCGCGTCGAGCGGTAAGGACCGCTCCGCGCTTTAGAGACTGTGTGAACGGGTATGTAGCTTGCTCCGAGACCAACTCGCAAAAAAAGATGCCGACGGCACAAGATTTCGTTTCAATCTATGGAGTTATTGCATGCCTCTCGTATCAATGCGTCAACTGCTGGACCACGCCGCCGAAAACGGCTACGGCCTCCCGGCATTCAACGTGAACAATCTGGAGCAGGTTCAGGCGATCATGGCGGCGGCCGACAAGGTCAACGCTCCGGTCATCATGCAGGCGTCGGCCGGCGCGCGTAAGTACGCGGGCGAAGCGTTCCTGCGTCACCTGATCGAAGCCGCGGTCGAGTCGTATCCGCACATTCCGGTCGTGATGCACCAGGATCACGGCCAGTCGCCGGCGGTTTGCATGGCGGCGATCCGCAGCGGTTTCACCAGCGTGATGATGGACGGTTCGCTCGAAGCCGACGGCAAGACGGTTGCGTCGTACGAGTACAACGTGGACGTGTCGCGCAAGGTCGTGGAAGCGGCTCACTCGATCGGCATCACGGTGGAAGCGGAACTGGGCGTGCTCGGTTCGCTGGAAACCATGAAGGGCGACAAGGAAGACGGCCACGGCGCGGAAGGCACGATGACGCGCGAGCAGTTGTTGACCGACCCGGAGCAGGCTGCCGACTTCGTCAAGCTGACCCAGTGCGACGCGCTGGCCATCGCGATCGGTACGTCGCACGGCGCGTACAAGTTCAGCAAGAAGCCCACGGGCGATATTCTGTCGATCCAGCGCATCAAGGAAATTCACCAGCGCATTCCGAACACCCATCTGGTGATGCACGGTTCGTCATCGGTGCCGCAGGAACTGCTGGCGGAAATCCGTGAATTCGGCGGCGACATGAAGGAAACCTACGGCGTGCCGGTCGAGGAAATCCAGGAAGGCATCAAGAACGGCGTGCGCAAGGTCAATATCGACACCGACCTGCGTCTGGCGATCACCGGCGCGATCCGCCGCTACATGGCGACCAACCCGGGCAAGTTCGATCCGCGCGATTACCTCAAGCCGGCGCGCGAAGCCGCCATGAAAATCTGCGTCGAGCGCTACACGCAATTCGGCTGCGAAGGCCAGGCTGGCAAGATCAAGCCGGTTTCGCTTGATAAAATCGCGGAGAAGTACAAAGCAGGCGAGCTTTCGCAAGTCGTCCGCTAAGCTATCAACAGGCTCCGCGCCTGGCCGTTTGGCCAGGTTGCCGTTAGACCGCCGTTCCCGCATCATCCGGGGAACGGCGTTTCCCTTTTGTTCCGGTCACACTTTTTGCCTCACTTTTAGCGAACCACGACGATGTCTACCCTCTACGAATCCACGCTCCGCTCGCTGCCGCTGCTCGGCCGCGGTAAAGTCCGCGACAACTATGCGGTGGGCAACGACCAGTTGCTGATCGTCACGACCGACCGTCTGTCGGCGTTCGACGTCATCATGGGCGAGCCGATTCCGAATAAGGGACGCGTGCTCAACGAAATGGCGAACTTCTGGTTCGAGAAACTGAAGCATGTGGTGCCGAACCACCTGACGGGCGTCGCGCCCGAGTCCGTGGTGGCGGCCGACGAGGTCGAGCAGGTCAAGGGCCGCGCGGTCGTCGTGAAGCGCCTTGAGCCGATCCTCGTCGAAGCCGTGGTGCGCGGCTATCTGGCCGGCAGCGGCTGGAAAGACTACCAGGCCACCGGTTCGGTGTGCGGCGTCGAACTGCCGCCGGGTCTGCAAAACGCGCAGAAGCTGCCCGAGCCGATTTTCACGCCGGCAGCCAAGGCCGAAATGGGCCATCACGACGAAAACATCACGTACAACGAGATGGAGCGCCGCATCGGCACCGAACTGTCGGCCACGATCCGCGACATCTCGATCAAGCTGTACAAGGAAGCGGCCGACTACGCGGCCACGCGCGGCATCATCATCGCGGATACGAAGTTCGAGTTCGGTCTGGATAATCACGGCAAGCTGTATCTGATGGACGAGGCGCTGACTGCGGATTCGTCGCGCTTCTGGCCGGCCGACCAGTATCAGGTCGGCACCAACCCGCCGTCGTTCGACAAGCAGTTCGTGCGCGACTGGCTCGAAACCCAGCCGTGGAAGAAAGAGCCGCCGGCGCCGAAGCTGCCGGACGACGTGGTCACGAAAACGGGCGAGAAGTACCAGGAAGCGCTCGAACGCCTGACCGGACATAAGCTCGCCTGATTGCGCGCAGCGGTTGGCGCGCGCGAGAAAGCGTGGGCCGCCGTGGCTTGCCCGCTCCCGAGGAAGCCGCCTCTGCAATCACGGCCTCGCCGGGCGGCGCGAAGCGACGACTTTGTGGCGCTTCTAACCGGGCGCCGGGCCGCCGCTAACTATTCCGCTCCGCCGGGGCGTCTGGCGCGAAGCGACAGCGCCGGGCGCTCTCAAGAAACAAGGAAGCCGTAAGATGAGTGAAGCACAAACCGCCCATACGCATGGCGCGCCGGTTATCGGCGTGCTGATGGGCTCCAGTTCCGACTGGGAAGTCATGAAGAACGCCGTGGCGATTCTGCAGGAATTCGGCGTGCCCTACGAAGCGAAGGTCGTCTCCGCGCATCGCATGCCCGACGAAATGTTCGCCTATGCTGAAAGCGCGCGCGAGCGCGGCATTCGCGCGATCATCGCTGGTGCGGGCGGCGCGGCGCATCTGCCGGGCATGCTGGCCGCCAAGACTACGGTGCCAGTGCTTGGCGTGCCGGTGGCGAGCAAGTACCTGAAGGGCGTCGATTCGTTGCATTCGATCGTGCAGATGCCCAAGGGCGTGCCGGTCGCCACATTTGCGATCGGCGAAGCGGGCGCGGCGAACGCGGCGCTCTTCGCGGTGTCGCTCCTGAGCGGCACGAGCGACGAGTATGCGCAGAAGCTGGCTGCGTTCCGCGTGCGCCAGAACGAAGCGGCTCACGCCATGGTGTTGCCGGCGCTGTAAGCGCACGAATTGATTGCTTGAAGACGTCCCCTGTCCGACCCCCGGCCGGGTGCCTGACATCGCATTGCACGCACGCACTGCATACAGCACCTGGCCGCGACCGACCACTAAGATGAACCCAGACAACACACCGGTTTCACCGATTCTGCCCGGCGCATGGCTTGGCATGGTCGGTGGCGGCCAGCTTGGCCGCATGTTCTGTTTCGCTGCTCAAGCCATGGGCTATCGCGTTGCCGTGCTCGATCCGGACGAAAGCAGTCCGGCGGGCGCCGTCGCCGATCGCCATTTGCGCGCCGCTTACGACGACGAAGCTTCGCTGACCGAACTCGCGCGGCTGTGCGCGGCGGTGTCGACCGAATTCGAGAACGTGCCGGCCGCGAGTCTCGACTTCCTCGCGCGGACTACGTTCGTGAGTCCGGCCGGGCGCTGCGTCGCCGTAGCCCAGGACCGTATTGCCGAGAAGCGTTTTATCGCGTCGTCGGGCGTGACGGTGGCGCCGCACGTGGTGATCGAATCGTCGGATGCGCTGGCCGCGCTCGACGATGCGAAGCTCGAAGCCGTGCTGCCGGGTATTCTCAAGACCGCCCGCATGGGCTACGACGGCAAAGGCCAGATTCGCGTGCGCAACGCCGAGGAAGTGCGCGAGGCGCATGCTTCGCTCGCCGGCGTGCCGTGCGTGCTGGAAAAGCGTTTGCCGTTGAAGTTCGAAGTGTCCGCGCTGATCGCGCGGGCGGCGAGCGGCGCGTCGGTGGTTTATCCGCTCGCGCAGAACACGCATCGCGACGGCGTGCTGTCGCACACCATAGTCCCGGCGCCCGATGCGAGCCCCACGCTCGTCCAGCAGGCGCAACAGGCCGCACTGCAAATCGCCGACAAGCTCGGTTACGTCGGCGTGCTGTGCGTCGAGTTCTTCATTCTCGAAGACGGCTCGCTGGTGGCCAATGAAATGGCGCCGCGCCCGCACAATTCCGGCCACTACACTGTCGACGCCTGCGCGACCAGCCAGTTCGAGCAACAGGTGCGCGCCATGACCGGCATGCCGCTCGGCGACACGCGCCAGCATTCGCCGGCTGTCATGCTGAACATTCTCGGCGACGTGTGGTTTCCGGACGGCCCGAAGCGCGCGGCCGTCACGCCGCCGTGGCATGAAGTCGCCGCCATGCCGGCAGCCCGTCTGCATCTGTACGGCAAGGAGGAGGCACGATGCGGCCGCAAGATGGGCCACGTGAACTTCACGGCTGCCACGCTCGAAGAAGCGCGCACGGCGGGACGCGATTGCGCGCGGCTTCTGCACATCATCACGAGCTGACACGAGCATCATGCCGGATCAACCGAAACACGCCGAAGCCGCATTGCCGGTGAGCGCCGCGCAGATCGAACACGCGGCGGCGCTGCTCGACGCGGGCAGCCTGGTCGCGTTTCCCACGGAGACGGTCTACGGTCTCGGCGGCGACGCCGAGAGTCCCGACGCCGTCGCGCGCATTTACGCGGCGAAGGGTAGGCCGGCGAATCATCCGGTGATTGTGCATCTCGCGCCGCAAGGCGACCCGAACTATTGGGTCGAGCATTTGCCTGCGGAGGCGCAGCGGTTGATCGACGCGTTCTGGCCGGGTCCGCTCACGTTAATTCTGAAGCGCGCCGCGCGCATTCCGGCGGCGGTGAGCGGCGGCCAGGATTCGGTGGGATTGCGCTGCCCCTCGCATCCGGTCGCGCAAGCGTTGCTCGATGCGTTCAATGCATTGCGCGGCGGACACGGCGGTGTTGCGGCGCCGTCGGCGAACCGGTTCGGACATGTGAGCCCGACTACGGCGCAACACGTGCGCGACGAGTTCGGCGACACGATTCATGTGCTGGACGGCGGCGCGTCGGATGTCGGTATTGAATCGACCATTCTGGATTTGTCGCGCGGCTTTCCGGCGTTGTTGCGGCCGGGGCGTGTAACACCGCAAGACATCGCCGACGTGCTCGGCGAGGCGCCGCGTTTGCCCGACGGCTCGGACGCGACTGCGCCGCGGGCTTCCGGCACGTTGAAGGCGCATTACGCGCCGCGCACGCCGCTGGCGCTGTTGCCGTTCGTCGCGCTGGAGCCTTTGCTTGCCGCGCGGCAAGCGGATGAGCGCGTGGCGTTGGTGGCGCGTGCGTCGCGAGCCGGACATTGGGCCGATGCCGAAGGCGTGCATTTCATCGCGGCGCCTGAAGATCCGCATGTCTACGCGCGTGAGTTGTATGGCTTGCTGCGGGCGCTGGATCGCGCGAACGTGACGCGGATTCTGATCGAGAAGCTGCCGGATACGATTGAGTGGATCGCGGTGAATGACCGGCTTGGCCGGGCGGCCGCCGCGTTCGAAGCGCAGGGATAATGCCGGCAGCACGGCTGCATCAGCCGCCGGGCCTCTCATTCACCACAGCAAAGAAAAACGGCGGATCGAGCTTCGATCCGCCGTTTTGCCTGCAACGTCTCGCCTGATTACTTCCCCAACCCCGTCGCAGCGATCTGCTGCTGCACGTACTGCGCGAACAACGCGTGCAGGTGCGTGCTCGGGTGCACCGTATCCGCGAACATATAGGTCTGGTCAGCGCCAGCCACCGTATACGTCTGCGGCGAGCAGAACAGCGACGAGCCGAACTGGGCGCCGTACTGAGCCGGCGTCAGCCCGTTCGTCGCGCTCGGATTGGCGGTGGCGTATGCGGTTGCGTTGGCCTGCATCGACGTCAGGTTACACGCCGTGCCGGTGTTGGACACCGTGAAGCCCAGCGCCTGGTAGTTCGGCAGTTGCTGATCGATCCACGTGAACGCGTCGGCCACGATGACCTTGCCCGTACCCACCAGGCCGAGAGCCGTCAGGTTCTGCACCAGCAGATAGTTATACGCCGCGGTAATGCCGGACAGCAGTGCAGCCGTGCCAGGCGTGCTTGCGTTGGCGGCGACGCCGAGCGGTGTGTTGCCGATGTCCGGCACTGTCGACACCACCACGTGAGTCGCGCCCGAGCCGACGATTTTCTGGACTTGCGCAGCGAGCTGCGTGGCGGCCTGCGCGATCTGCGGATTGGGCAACTTCTGCAGGTAGCCGACGATGAACGCCACTTGGCCCGCTTGCGAGTTCGGCAGTGTGCCGGCTTGCACGAGCAGCGGATATTGCGTCTGTAGCGCGGCGCCCAGCGCCGTCAGATTGGCGGTGGTCCCCGCGAACTGGAAGATGTCGTTCGCGCCGCCGTTGATCAGCACGAGTTGGTTCGGATTGAAGCTCGCATGCGCGCCCAGGTAGTTGGCCACCTGCGTCACGACCGGCACGGTCGTCGCGGCCATGTTGTTAGGCGCCCAACCCTGGCCTTGAGCATTGACGACGTCCGAGCCCCCTTGTGCATAGCCCAGGCCACCCGTTGCGACCAACGGCTGGCCGAAGCCGCCGAGGTAGGCCGGCGTCAACGTGTCGCCGTAATACTCAGCGACCTTCTGGGTCCACACTTCACCCGGGTTCGTCGTGAAGCGGCCGCCGCCGAAGCTCCCCTGAATGACCGGCGAGTACGTGCCGACATCCGACAAGCTGTCGCCGAACGACACGACCTGCAATTTGACTCCGCCCGCAGGCGTGCTGCTGGCGTTATTGTTATTGTCGCTACCCCCGCCGCAAGCCGCGAGCAGAGCGAAGGCCGTGCTGGCCATGGCGATCTGCGTGACACGCAGCCAATGTTGTTTCCGCGATGCTGTTTGCTTCATGTTGACGACATCTCCTCGTATGTGTGGCCCTTATGCCATGTGTTGCAGGCAGCGCCCACCGCTTAGGCGGCGTGACGACAGCTTACAGAATCTTCTACGGCCTGCGTGGTGTTTGAAATGCGGCCGTATGGTCTTGCTTCGCGCGCGTAGCCTCGCCCGAATATTCGACTGAATTCATGCGCGCTCCCGATGAACCGGCGGCGCGCCGCGCATGATAATCCGCCGCCCACGCGGGCGGCGCAAACAGCGCACGCAGTTTGTTGCGCCAACCGCGCACGCTCGCGAAGTCGGCGGTCATCGACGCCCATTCGTGAAACGTCGCCTTCAACGGGTTGTAGGTGTGAAGCGGCTCGACGATGCCGTACACCGGCGCATCGCGCAAATCTTCCTCGACGTAGCTGCCGAACAGGCGATCCCAGATCACCAGCACGCCGGCATAGTTGCGGTCGATATAGCGGTCGTTGCGCGCGTGATGCACGCGATGAATCGACGGCGTATTGAACACGTTTTCGAGCCAGCCGAGTTTGCCGATGGCCTGCGTATGCACGAAAAACTGAAAGCCGAGATTGATCAGCACGATCGCGACGATCTGCTTCGGCGGAAAGCCGAGCACGGCGAGCGGCGTCCAGAACAGCCACATGCCCGCGACCGGATACATCAGGCTCTGACGGAACGCGGTCGAAAAATTCATGCGCTCCGACGAGTGATGCACGACATGCGCGGCCCACAGCCAGCGCACGCGATGACTGCAGCGGTGGAACACGTAGTAGAGCAGATCCTGCGCGATGAACAGCACGCCAAACGAGACCCAGCCCGCCTGCCACGTGTAGATGCGGTAGTGATCGTAGAAGAACGCGTAGACCGGAATGATGGCGAGCCACGCGAGCTTGTCGGCGGCTTGCTGCATCAGAGCGAGCGCGGCATTGCAGAGCGTGTCGCGCCAGCTATAGAGTTGCGCGCCCGGTTGCGTGCGCCGCAGGTGCCACGCCTCCCAGCCGATGCATGCGAGAAAGACCGGCGCCATGGCGAGCAGCAGCAATTCGGCATCGAATTGCATTGTGTCTTCCTCCGTGGTCCCTGGCCGCCGCGCTGTGCGCAGCGGATGTTGTCGTTTTTGTTCGAGCGGGACCGTAATCGATGCACAGCCCCGGCGCCACGTCCAGCGTATTACGCGCGCCTCAAACACTGCCCGACAGCGTACACGCTTGAGCACGTTGCCGCGCGCGGCTTCGCTAGAAGGAACACTCAGTGAGCGCCACGCGCGTGCGGGTTTTTCCTGGGCTTGATGCTGCGTGGTTCAACGACCGGATCGGACACCTTGGTGAAGCCCTGCGACGGTCCTTGATACACCCATTCGAGCAGCGCGTCGTGC
The DNA here is from genome assembly GCF_003386115.1 of Paraburkholderia sp. BL27I4N3. Taxonomy (NCBI): domain Bacteria; kingdom Pseudomonadati; phylum Pseudomonadota; class Betaproteobacteria; order Burkholderiales; family Burkholderiaceae; genus Paraburkholderia; species Paraburkholderia sp. BL27I4N3. The sequence continues at coordinate 306,417 of NZ_QREJ01000001.1, forward strand.
GCGGCGCGCGCGGCTTCCGAATGCGGATCGTTGATCAGGCTGACCACCACGTAACTGTTACCGTCCGCCGAGGCCACATAGCCCGCGATTGCCCGAACGTCGCGCAAGGTGCCCGTCTTGATGTGCGCATTGCCGCCCGCGCCCTGGTTGGTCAAGCGGTTGCGCATGGTGCCGTCGACGCCCGCGATCGGCAGCGACTCCACGAAGACCTGCGCGACCGGACTCGCGTTGGCTCGCTGCAATAGATCAGCGAGTGAGAGCGCGGTGACATGCTCTTCGCGCGAGAGGCCCGAGCCGTTATCCAGCGTCAGATATTCCATGTCCACGCTATCGCGGCGCAGAAACGCCTGGATTGCGCGCGCCGATTTGGCGGTCGTCGCGGGCCCTTTTTCCTCGGCGGCGCCGATCGTCAGGAACAGGTTGCGCGCCATCGTGTTGTTGCTGAACTTGTTGATGTCGCGAACGATGTCGGACAGCACCGGCCCCTGATGCGTCGCCACCAGTTTGGCGCCGACGGGCACCGCGCCTTCGTGCGTCGCGCCGCTGAACGTGCCGCCGGTTTGCTGCCAGAGCGCGAGAAAACCGCCCGCAAAAAAAGCCGAGTGGTCGAGTACCGCGACATTGATTGTGCGCGGGCCGCAGCGCATCGAATAGTCGCCGCTGAACGAGGCCACGACGGTGCCGTTCGGTTGCGGCGTGACAGTGGGCGACACCGAGGCCGCGTCGCCGCGGCACGGGCCGTTCACCGCGTGCATCTGGTTGTCGATCTGCAACTGCGCGAGCGCGGGCAGCACGTCGATCGCGACGCTGCCGTCGGGCGACGGCGTCAGCGTGAACGACAGCGATTTGAATGCATACAGCAGCGGATCGGGGCCGACGTTGTACGGCGCGGTGGCGTCGTCATCGAACGGCGGAAGGTCGCGTGTGGACGGATCGAAGTAGCGCTTGTCGAGCACCAGTGCGCCGTCTATGCCGGTGATGCCCGCCTTATGGATCTTCTGCACGAGATCGATCAGTTCTTCCGGCACGAGCTTCGGGTCGCCCGTGCCCTGAATGTAGAGATTGCCGTGCAGCACGCCGTTCGCGTCGATGGTGCCGTCCGCGTAGGCGCTGGTGCGCCAGCGGTAGTCCGGGCCGAGTATCGACAGGCCCGAGTAGGTGGTGACGAGTTTCATCGTCGAGGCGGGCATCATCGGCTTGCCGGCGTTCAGTGCGAGGATCGGCGTGCGATCGCCGACTTTCTCCACGACCACGCTGATCGACGACAAGGGCACGTGCGCGCGCTGCAAGCCCAGCATCACCGACTGCGGCAAGACCGTGGTGACGTTGACGCTCGGACGCGTGGCCTTGACGCGAGCCTGCGCGACTAGCGGCAGCGATGCGCCGCAGCCGAGCGCGGCGCAGGCGACGAGCCATGTCACGGCGCGCGGCGCGAACCGGCGCGGCAGATGTATGGTGGAAGCGGTTGTTATGGCCGAAGCTGCGCGAGCCACGCCATCGAACGGCTCAGTGAATGTGCCTGGAGCGGCGGAAACAGAAGCGGATCGCGTACGCAGCGCGACATGACGAACATACTTGATGCGGCGTGCAAGAGAAACCAGAAAAGCGTGCGTCATGGACGGGCGAAAAAGCAAAATGTCAGGGCGTGGGGCACGCGGCAATCCCGGCGGCGCCGATGGATCGCGTTGGCGCGCGGACGCAAAACGCCGGCCGCGCGAAGCAAAGCGCCCATTGTAGAGAGTTGCCGCCAGGCTGCGGTGGAAAATGCGCCACGCGGCGCGCATGCAGGGAGCGGGCGCTAGAATGCGGCATCATCGAACGATTCGGAACGGATAACCATGCGCATCTTGCTAGTCGAAGACGACCGGATGATTGCTGAAGGCGTGCGCAAGGCGCTGCGCGGCGAAGGCTTTGCGGTCGACTGGGTGGAAGACGGCGAAGCGGCGCTCAGCGCGGCGGGCAGCCAGCCTTACGATCTCGTGCTGCTCGACCTGGGCCTGCCCAAACGCGACGGCCTCGACGTCTTGCGCACGCTGCGCTCGCGCGGTCACGCGCTGCCGGTGCTGATCGTCACCGCGCGCGACGCCGTGGCGGATCGTGTCAAAGGCCTCGACGCCGGCGCCGACGATTACCTCGTCAAACCTTTCGATCTCGACGAACTCGGCGCCCGCATGCGCGCATTGATCCGGCGTCAGTCCGGACGCAGCGATTCGACCATTCGCCACGGCAACCTGACGCTCGATCCCGCCTCTCATCAGGTCACGCTCGACGGCGCGCCGGTCGCGTTGTCGGCGCGAGAATTCGCGCTGCTCGAGGCGCTGCTTGCGCGTCCCGGCGCCGTGCTCTCGAAGAGCCAGCTCGAAGAAAAAATGTACGGCTGGGGCGAGGAGATCGGCAGCAACACGGTCGAGGTCTACATTCACGCGCTGCGCAAGAAGCTCGGTGCGGAGCTGATCCGCAACGTGCGCGGTCTGGGCTACATGATCGCGAAGGACGCCTGAGCCGATGCGTTCGATTCGCCGTCAATTGCTGGTCTGGCTGCTGGCGCTGGTGCTGCTCGGCGTCGGCATTGCGGGTTGGCTGATTTACCGGCAAGCGCTGGCCGAAGCCAACGAACTTTTCGATTACCAACTGGAGCAGATCGCCGCCGCGCTGCCGTCGGAACCGTTCTCCCAAGTGCTCGGTTCGCGCGACACCGGCGACGAGGGCATCGTGCTGCAGATCTGGAATCGCAACGGCGTGCTGATGTACTACTCGCGTCCGCGTGCGCCGCTCGCGCCGCGCGCCGAACTCGGGTTTTCGACCGAGCACACGGATCGCGGCGAGTGGCGCGTGTATGGCGCGATCGTCGGCGATAACGTGGTGCAACTGGCGCAGCCGATTTCCGTGCGCAACCGGCTCGCTGCGAATGTCGCGTTGCGTACGCTGTGGCCGTTGATCGTGCTGCTACCGTTGCTGGGGCTCGCGGTGTGGGTGGTTATCGGTCGCGGACTCAGGCCATTGCGGCGCGTGACCAGCGCGCTCGACGCGCGTCATCCCGAAGCGCTCGATCCTTTGCCGGATCAGCGCTTGCCGCTCGAAGTGCAGCCGCTGGTGCGCGCGCTGAACGGTCTGCTCGCACGGCTCGCCACCGCGCTCGATACTCAGAAAGCATTCGTCGCCGACGCCGCGCACGAACTGCGCACGCCGCTCGCCGCCGTGCAGATTCAGGCGCAACTGGTGGCGCGCGCGAAGGACGATAGCGGCCGCAGCGAAGCGCTCGCCGATCTGCAAGCCGGCGTGACACGCGCCACGCGTCTTGCGGAACAGCTATTGGCGCTGGCGCGTTCTGAACCGGACGGCCTTGCCGCCACCGACGCGGTCGATCTGCGCGCGCTGCTGCAAGAGTGCGTGGTGGCTTACGCGCCGCTTGCGCTCGATCGCGGCGTCGATCTCGGCATCGAGGCGACCGAATCCGCCACCGTGATCGGCGATGCCGACGCGTTGCGCGTGATGTTCAACAATCTCGTGGATAACGCAACCAAGTACACGCCACGCGGCGGACGTGTGGACGTCAGCCTGCATGTCGAAGAGGGACACCCGGTCGTGCGGATCGCCGACAGCGGGCCGGGGATCGAGCCGGCCGAACGCGATCGCGTGTTCGATCGTTTTTATCGCGCGGGCGCCGGCGCGAATCGCGTCCGTACGGACGTGGCGGGCACCGGTCTGGGTCTGGCGATCGTGCGCCGCATCGCCGTGCAGCATCATGCCGCCGTATCGCTCGACGAGTCGCCGGCGGGCGGCTTGCAGGTGAGCGTGCGATTTTGAAGGCAAGGCTTTCTGTTCGTAAAGAGACTTAAAGAGGGCTTAAACAGGCCTAAATAGCTGGCTGGAAGCGATCTGTCGCTGCTTAAGACTCTTTTAAGCGATGCCACGTACGCTTCGAGACATCCAAAGTCTCTTTCTCCCAGTCAGGAGTACACGATGAACGCGAAAACCTTGTCCCGCAGCGCCGTTGCAATCGCCGTCGCCGTAGCGCTTTCCGCCGGCTATGTAGCGGGGCATCGCGACGTGCCCGCGCCGCAGGTGATCTCGCCGGCGCAAGCCGCGATGATGCCCGCAGAAGCCGCCGCTAAAACCGGCATTCCCGACTTCTCGGGCCTCGTCGAAACCTACGGTCCGGCCGTGGTGAACATCAGCGCGAAGCACGTCGTCAAGCAGACGGCGCTGCGCGGCAATCCCGGCAATGGCAACGGCAATCAGTTGCCGATCGATCCGAGTGACCCGTTCTACCAGTTCTATAAGCATTTCTTCGGCGGCATGCCGGGCATGCAAGGCGGCGGCGACGGCGGCGATGCGACCGATCAGCCGAGCGCGAGCCTGGGCTCGGGATTCATCGTCAGCAATGACGGCTATATCCTGACTAACGCGCACGTGGTGGACGGCGCGAACGTCGTCACAGTGAAGCTGACCGACAAGCGCGAGTTCAAGGCCAAGGTGGTCGGCGCCGACAAGCAGTCCGACGTCGCCGTGCTGAAGATCGACGCGAGCAATCTGCCGACCGTGAAGATCGGCGATCCGCGCCAGAGCAAGGTCGGCCAGTGGGTCGTCGCGATCGGCTCGCCTTACGGTTTCGACAACACGGTGACCTCGGGCATCATCAGCGCGAAGTCGCGCTCGCTGCCTAACGAAAACTACACGCCGTTCATTCAGACCGACGTGCCGGTGAACCCAGGCAACTCGGGCGGACCGCTGTTCAATCTGCAAGGCGAAGTGATCGGTATCAACTCGATGATCTATTCGCAGACGGGCGGCTTCCAGGGCCTTTCGTTCGCCATCCCGATCAATGAGGCGATCAAGGTCAAGGACGACATCGTCAAGACCGGCCACGTGAGCCGCGGCCGTCTCGGCGTGGCGGTGCAGGGCATGGACCAGACGCTCGCCAACTCGTTCGGCATGCAGAAGCCGCAGGGCGCGCTGGTCAGCTCGGTCGATCCGGGCGGCCCGGCGGCCAAGGGCGGCTTGCAGCCGGGCGACGTGATCCTGTCGGTGAACGGCGAACCGGTCAGCGACTCGTCCGATCTGCCGGCGCAGGTCGCAGGTCTGGCGCCGGGCAGTTCTGCAACCGTGCAGGTCTGGCGCGACAAGGCCACCAAAGACCTCAAGGTAACCATCGGCTCGTTGTCGGATGCGAAGGTCGCTTCGGGCAAGGCCGATCAGCCGACGCAGTTGCAAGGCCGGCTCGGTGTGGCGGTGCGGCCGCTGACGCCGGAAGAGAAGAGCGGCGCGTCGGTTTCGCACGGTCTGCTGGTGCAGCAATCGGGCGGCGCGGCGGAAAGCGCCGGCATTCAGCCGGGCGACGTGATTCTGGCGGTCAACGGCCGGCCCATTTCGAGCGTCGATCAACTGAAACAGATCATCGCCGGCGCCGGCAACAGCATCGCGTTGCTGATCCAGCGCGACAACTCGCAGATCTTCGTGCCGGTGGATCTCGGCTGATGCGCGAGAGGCGAACGGCATAGCCGCTCGTCCGGTTGGAAGTTTGACCGACGCTGCGGCTGATCTCACCGCGAGTTGAAGTAATGCTTGTCGGTCCGTTGCATTTAATGCCGGCGGACCGGCAATTTTTATTGGACCTTTGCATTGAAGAAGGGCGCCGTGCGCCGCCCGGCGTGGCATATGGCGGTCTCCATATGACTCAGCCCACGGCTTGGCACGCAGGTTGCGTCTGCTTTGATCCGGGCCCATCGCGGGAAACCGGAGAAGCAGGCATAGGACTTCAACAAGGAGCGAACCGATGAAAACCCAACGCAATCAGCGAAGGATCGTAGCCGCCGCGGTCGCCGCAGCGCTCACGCTCGGTCTGGCGGGTGGCGCATACGCACAGCAGGCAAGCGATACGACCGGCGGCACGACCACCGATCAAACCAGCGCGGGCAACGCCAATGGCGGCGGCCTGCCGCAAATCCAGCAGCAAGGCGACGTCTCGTTCGTGTCGGGCGGCGTCGGTCTCGACGAATCGAAGGCATTGCAACAGGCGCAAAGCCAGTGGCCGCTGTCGCTGCGCTTTACGGGCCCGGGTTCCGACTTTCTCGCCGACGTTCATGTGCGTCTGGTCGACGCGCACAACGGCGAGGTGCTGAGCACCACGTCGCGCGGGCCGTATATGCTGGTGAAAGTGCGCCCGGGGCGCTACACGGTGCACGCTCAATACAAGGACCGCGACCAGTCCAAATCGGTGACGATCCCGGCCAAGGGCACTGCGAAGGCCGCGTTCTACTGGAACACGCAGTAAGACACGCAGTAAGCCCGGCGCCGTTACGGGCGGTGGTGTGGTTAGCGCCGCACTGCGTGCAGGAAGGTTGCGCAATCGGCCGGACTTTGGCCGATAATGAAGCCACGGGCACCCCCCGTGGCTTTACTGTTTGCACGACCGCACATCATCACGGAGCCGAGACATGAGCGATGCCTTGACATCTCACGGTAGCCCCGACGCGAGCGCAGGCGCGCACACCATCGTGATCACCGGCAACAGCCACCGGGTGCGGATGATCCACGGCGGCGTCACCATGGCCGATACGCAGGCGGGACTGACATTGTCGGAAACCGGTCTGGCGGACGTGTTCTATTTCCCGCGCTCGGACGTGAACATGGCCCGGCTCGAGCGCTCGACGCACACCACGCACTGTCCGTTCAAGGGCGACGCGTCGTATTTCCATCTGCGCACGGAAGACGGCCTGATCGAGAACGCCGTGTGGAGTTACGAAACGCCGCTCGAATCGGCGATGAAGATCAAAGGGTATCTCGCGTTTTACGCATCGCGCGTCGACCGCATCGATCAGACGTCCTGATCCCGCTGTCGCGCGTTCATCGGGGAGGCTGGCATGGAACTGAACGACGCGTTACGGATTCCACTTGCGCCGTCCGACGTCTGGGAAGCGTTGCAGGATCTCGCGCTGCTGCGCGCCAGCCTCGACAATTGCGAGTCGTTCACCCGCCTCGCGCACGGCGAATACGAGCTGATCATGACCGTGCCGCTCGGTCCGCTGCGCGCACGCTACCAGGCGCGTGCCCACGTGGCCGGCCAGGATTCCGGTCCGGCGGATGCGCAGCGTCGCACCATCAATTTCAAAGCGCGGGCCGAGGGCATCGGCGCGTTGCGCGGCCAGATCGAAGTGCGCTTGCGCGCGGACGAAAGCGCGCACGCCGCCGACAGGGAGCGCAGCACGCGGATCGATTACACCATCTGGGCCACCTCGTCGGGCCCGCTCGCGGAACTGCCGACGCGGCAACTCGAAAACGCGCTGCATCAACTGGCCGACGACTTTTTTACGGAGTTCGATGCTGTCGTGCGCGCGAAGCACGGGCAAGGTCCTAATCGCGCCCGGGGTTCGGCGGTGCGCCGCCAGCATGTGTTTCTGCGGCCGATCACGCTCGGCAGCATGGCGCGGCGAGTAAGGTCGGATCACGGCAATGCGCTGCCCGGGCGCGCGGCCAGCGCGTCGCACGGAGCCGCGCATGGTGTGTCGCACGGGGTTCCGCATCACGAGCCGAGTCCTCACGCGGTCCCGAACTGGGCTTGGGCCGCGATGATCTTTCTGGTCGCGCTGCTGTTGTATGTCGCGCGCTGGATCAGCGAGCATTGATTCTGCCAGGTGCCTGTCGTAGCGGCGGCGCAAGCGCGGCGGGTAGCGCCGCTGTCGTGTCCATGCGACTACGAAATTCCGGTGGCCTGCTACGAAACGTCGTCAGCCGAGCAGCGCCGCGCTGGCGCTCGCGCATGCACACTCACACGCCACGAAACTCCCTTCGCCATGCCGACGGCGACGTGCGAAACGCCTCCGCGAAATGTTGCCGCAACGAAGCGGCCGAACCGAAGCCCGCGATTCCCGCGATCGCTTCCACCGACTCGTCGGTGCTCTCGAGCAATTGCTGCGCGCGAGCCAGCCGCTGCGCCAGCAGCCACGCGCCGACAGTCGTGCCCGTGGCGAGCCGGAAGCGTCGCGTGAAGGTGCGGCGGCTCATCAGCGCGCGCCCGGCCAGCGTGTCGAGCGTATGCGGCAACGTCAGATTGCCGCTCACCCAATCGAGCAGATCCGACAGCCGGTCGCCGCGCACATTCGGCGGCATCGGCTGCTGAACGTATTGCGCCTGGCCGCCTTGCCGATGCGGGGGCACCACCAGCCGGCGCGCGACGTGATTGGCCACTGCGGTGCCGCACAGTTTGCGCATCACATGCAAACAGCAGTCGAGGCCCGCTGCCGTGCCGGCCGAGGTCAGCACGTTGCCGTCGTCGACATAGAGCACGTTCGGATCGAGGCGCACGCGCGGGTAGCGGCGCGCGAAGTCGTCGGCCCACGCCCAGTGCGTCGACGCCGGACGGTCGTCGAGGATGCCGGCGGCTGCCAGCACGAATGCGCCCAGGCAAAGCCCGACCAGTTGCGCGCCGCGCGCGTGGGCGGCGCGTAGTGCGCCGAGCAGCGCTGTGGGCGGCGTTTCGGCTGGGTCGCGCCAGCTCGGCACGATGATCGTGTCGGCGTCGGCGAGCGCTTCCAGTCCATGCGTGACGGCGATCGAAAAGCCGGCGGTGGTGGTCAGCGCGCCCGTTTCGGCGGCGCAGACGCGGAAGTCGAACTCCGGCACGCCGCCGCCGCTGCGGTCTTCGCCAAACACCACGCACGGCACCGAAAGATGGAACGGACTGATGCGATCGAACGCGACCACCACGACGATGTGGCGGAGCGGTTCGCCGCGCGTCGTGCCAGAGGAAACGGAAGTGGAAGCGGGCGTGGCCATCAGTCATCTCGTGAATTCCGACAATGGCCCGATTCTAGCGAATCTTGTCATTCGGGTCGCTGTCGGGAAATTCGCCGTGAGGGAACAATGCAGTCATCCCCGCAGCTCGCTCCGAGTCCAGACTGGACCCGCCCGCGCCGCCCATTTACCGACCGAGGAGTCTTGCCATGACCACACCGCGCCGTGCGCTGATCGTTATCGATGTGCAGAACGAATACGTGACCGGCGATCTGCCGATCGAATATCCGGACGTGCAAAGCTCGCTCGCCCATATCGGCCGCGCGATGGATGCGGCGCGGGCCGCCGGCGTGCCGGTGGTGGTCGTGCAAAACTTCGCGCCGGCCAGCTCGCCGCTATTCGCGCGTGGCAGCAGCGGCGCGGAGCTGCATCCGGTGGTGGGCGAGCGGGCTCGCGATCACTACGTCGAAAAGTCGCTGCCGAGCGCTTTTACCGGCACCGACCTGGCCGACTGGCTCGCCGCGCGCCAGATCGACACGCTGACGGTTGCCGGCTACATGACGCACAACTGCGACGCGTCGACCATCAATCACGCGGTTCACTCGGGGCTGACCGTCGAATTCCTGCACGACGCGACGGGTTCCGTGCCGTATCAGAACAGTGCGGGTTTCGCCAGCGCGCAGGACATCCACCGGGTGTTCAGCGTGGTGCTGCAGTCGCGTTTCGCGGCGGTGGCGAGCACGGACGAGTGGATCGCGGCGGTGCGGAGCGGGACGCCTTTGGAGCGGGACAATATCTATGCGTCGAATCAGAAGGCAAGGGCCACGCGGACCGCGGCGTAGAGATCGCGGACGATGGTCGCGTCCAACACTGCTATATAGAAGCGGTGCTACGGTTCGGGCGGGTAGAACAAAGCGGCGAATGCGGCATCACGCATGCTGTGCATGAAAACAAAGGCGGCGGGTTGCTCACCCGTCGGCCCTTTTTCGTCCGCCGCTTCCGCCAGGCGATCGCCTAACCGCCGCCGCTCCGCTGCGCATGCCCATTGCGCAGCGCCGGGCTCAGCTTCAGTGCGTCGAACATGCCTTCGACCATTTGCACGGCATGGGCGCCGAAATCCGTGGCGTCGGGCAAAAACAGCATGTCGCGCAGCGAACCGCTGACGAACGCGTGCACCATCGCCGCCGCCAGCTTCGTGTCCAGATCCGCGGGCAGTTGCCCTTTGGAGATGGCATTGCGCAGACCGCCCTGGATTTTCTGAAGTCCTTCGCGCATGTTGGTCTGATAGCGGACCATCACCGGACCCATTTCCTCGACCAGCTCGCATTTCAGAAACAGGATGTCGAACACGCGCCGGCGACGCGGGTCGTTGGCGGTGTCGCGCAGACAGACTGTGCAGATTTCCATCAGACGGCCAAGCGGATCGGGCTCGTTGGGATCTTGCGAAGCAGCCTTGAGTTCGTCCAGCGGCAGCAGCACGCGGTCGAACATTTCCGTAAACAGATCGCTCTTATGTGCGAAGTGCCAGTAGATGGCACCGCGTGTGACACCGGCGGCCTGCGCGATGTCGGCAAGCGACGTGCGCGATACGCCTTTCTCGAAGAAGACCCGTTCAGCCGCGTCGAGAATACTGTTGCGCGTCTCCTGCGCCTCTTCTTTGGTTCTTCTGACCATGTTGGAATGACCTGCCCTGATTGTGGGGTTTTCCCGGGCGTTTTTAAGTACGCCCGATGACAATCCGTCTACCGTTGACCGAATTGCGAAGCGATCTTGCAAGCCCCCAGCCAGCAAGAGATATAAACGCACTTTTACATGCATTCGTGAATGTATATATAATAGCATCCCACGATCGGATAGCCCAAGCCGTGACGAAACGTTAATATCCGTCACTGTTGCCTTTCAAAACGCTCTTCGCGCCGTGCCCGGACGGGCGGCGCCGCGCGGCATTTCCCCGGTATGGCGCATTTCACTCAGGGTGCCCTGCAGGTTCGGTGTGCGTCCGCGGGTGTCCGGTCAAGCGTCGCAAGACGCATGTGTGCGCTGTCGTCCCCGGGGTAGGGATGCGCGCACTTTTTCATTCTCAGTCTTTGACAGAGGTCGCTCCATGCGCGTCGAACGGGTTCCATTCCGCTTAATCAGTGCCGCGACGGCTGCCGTATTGCTGGCAGCGTGCGGACCAAAACAATCTGCCCCGCCGCAACAAACGCCGGAAGTCGGTGTCGTCACTGTTCAGCCGACGGCCGTGCCCGTCGTCACCGAATTGCCCGGCCGCACCAGTGCCTTCCTCGTGGCGCAAGTGCGCGCGCGGGTCGACGGCATCGTGCTGCGCCGCGAGTTCACAGAAGGCAGTCAGGTCAAAGCGGGACAACGTCTGTACAAGATCGATCCGGCGCCGTACATCGCCACGCTGAATAACGCCAAGGCGAGCCTGGCGAAGGCGCAGGCCAACCTCGTGTCGGTCACTGCGCAAGCGAACCGTTACAAGGTGCTGGTGGCGGCCAATGCGGTCAGCAAGCAGGACTACGACAACGCCGTCGCCTCGCAAGGGCAGGCAGTGGCTGACGTCGCCGCGGGCAAGGCGGCAGTGGATACAGCGCAGATCAACCTCGGCTACACGGACGTGGTTTCGCCGGTGAGCGGCCAGGTCGGCATTTCGCAGGTCACGCCGGGCGCCTACGTGCAGGCCAGCGCCGCCACCTTGATGGCCACCGTGCAGACACTGGATCCGGTCTATGTGGACCTGACGCAATCGAGCCTCGACGGGCTGAAGCTGCGCCGCGACATGCAGGAAGGACGTCTGAAGACGACCGGGCCGGACGCCGCCAAGGTGTCGCTGATTCTCGAAGACGGCCGCACCTATTCGGAGAAGGGCAAGCTGCAGTTCACCGACGTGACGGTCGACCAGGGCACCGGTTCGGTCACCGTGCGCGCGATCTTCAAGAACACCGACAAGGTGCTGCTGCCAGGCATGTTCGTGCGCGCGCGCATCGAAGAAGGCGTCAACGAAAGCGCGCTCGTGGTGCCGCAAGTCGGCATCACGCACGACCAGAAGGGCCAGCCGACCGCGCTGGTCGTCGGTAACGACAACAAGGTGGTGTTGCGTCAGCTGGTCACCTCGGGCACGTACGGTTCGAACTGGGTGGTCGAAAGCGGCCTGAAGCCGGGCGACCGCGTGATCGTGCAGGGCACCGACAAGGCGAAACCCGGCATGCAGGTCAAGACCGTCGCCGCGCAACTTCCCGCCACACCCGCTTCCGGCGCTGCTGCTCAAAGCGCGCCGGCCGCCAGCGGTGCTGCGCAGACGGCACAACCTGCCTCCGCTGCATCGGGCGCGTAATAACAGGGAGCCCGCCTCATGGCAAAGTTCTTCATTGATCGCCCGATTTTTGCATGGGTGATCGCCATTATTCTGATGCTCGCGGGTATCGCGTCGGTCTTCACATTGCCGATCGCGCAGTACCCGACCATCGCGCCGCCGGCCGTGCAGATCAGCGCAACGTACCCGGGCGCATCGGCGAAGACGGTGGAAAACACTGTCACGCAGGTGATCGAGCAGCAGATGAGTGGTCTCGACCACTTGCTGTATCTGTCGTCCACCTCGGACGACTCGGGTACGGCAACCATCACGCTGACGTTCGCGGCCGGCACCAATCCTGACATCGCGCAGGTGCAGGTGCAGAACAAGCTGCAGCTCGCCACGCCGCTGTTGCCGCAAGCCGTGCAGCAGTTGGGCACCAAGGTCACGAAGTCGAGCAGCAGCTTCTTGCTGGTGATGGCGTTCGTGTCCGAAGACGGCAGCATGAACAAGTACGACCTGGCGAACTACGTCGCGTCGAACATTCAGGATCCGGTGAGCCGTATCGACGGCGTGGGCACGGTGACGCTGTTCGGTTCGCAGTACGCCATGCGGATCTGGCTGGACGCGAACAAGCTGACCAACTTCGGCCTCACGCCGGTGGATGTGGAAACCGCGTTGCAAGCGCAGAACGTGCAGGTCGCGGGTGGTTCGCTCGGCGGCACGCCTTCCGTGCCGGGTCAGGTGTTGCAGGCCACCATCACGGAAGCCACGCTGCTCAATACGCCTGAACAGTTCGGCAACGTACTGCTGAAGGTGAACCAGGACGGCTCGCGCGTTCGCATCAAGGACGTGGCGCGTATCGAGCTCGGCGGCGAAAACTACAACTTCGACACCAAGTACAACGGCCAGCCGACGGCGGGCTTCGGTATTCAGCTCGCTACCGGCGCGAATGCGCTGGCTACCGCGAAGGCGGTGCGCGCGAAGGTCGCCGAACTGTCGAAGTACTTCCCGCACGGTCTGGTGGTGCAGTACCCGTACGACACCACGCCGTTCGTGCGTCTGTCGATCGAAGAAGTGGTCAAGACGCTGCTCGAAGGTATCGTGCTGGTGTTCCTGGTCATGTACCTGTTCCTGCAGAACCTGCGCGCCACGCTGATCCCGACGATCGCGGTGCCGGTGGTGCTGCTGGGCACGTTCGCGATCATGGGTCTGGTGGGCTTCTCGATCAACACGCTGTCCATGTTCGGGCTCGTGCTGGCGATCGGCTTGCTGGTGGACGATGCGATCGTGGTGGTGGAAAACGTCGAGCGGGTGATGCAGGAGGAGGGTTTATCGCCTCGTGACGCAACCCGCAAGGCGATGGATCAGATTACCGGCGCGCTGGTCGGCGTGGCGCTCGTGCTCTCGGCGGTGTTCGTGCCGGTGGCGTTCTCGGGTGGTTCGGTCGGCGCAATTTACCGGCAGTTCTCGCTGACGATCGTGGCGGCCATGGTGCTGTCCGTGCTGGTCGCGTTGATTCTGACGCCGGCATTGTGCGCGACGATTCTCAAGCCGGTTGAACCGGGGCATCAGGAAAAAACCACCGGTTTCTTCGGCTGGTTCAACCGCACCTTCAACAGGAGCCGCGACAAGTATCACTCGGGCGTGCACCACGTGATCAAGCGCTCGGGCCGTTGGCTGATCATCTATATGGTGGTGATTTTCGCGGTCGGCCTGCTGTTCGTGAAGTTGCCCAAGTCGTTCCTGCCTGACGAAGACCAGGGCACGATGTTCGTGCTGGTGCAAACGCCGTCGGGCTCGACGCAGGAAACCACGGCGCGCGCGTTGAAGGACGTGTCCGACTATCTGCTCAACACCGAGAAGAGCATCGTCGAATCGACCTTTACCGTGAACGGCTTCAGCTTCGCCGGTCGCGGCCAGAATGCGGGTCTCGTGTTCGTGCGGATGAAGGATTACTCGCAACGTCAGCACAGCGATCAGAAGGTGCAGGCGCTGGTGGGCCGTCTCTTCATGCACTTCGGCAGCTACAAGAACGCGCTGGTGTATCCGGTGAATCCGCCGTCGATTCCTGAACTCGGTACGGCCGCGGGCTTCGACTTCGAATTGCAGGATCGCGCCGGCGTCGGTCACGCAAAGTTGATGGAAGCACGCAATATGTTGCTGGGCATGGCGGCGAAAGATCCGACGCTGGCTCAGGTGCGTCCGAACGGCCTGAACGACACGCCGCAGTTCAAGGTGGATATCGACCACGAGAAGGCTTCGGCCCTCGGCGTGTCGCTGTCCGCGATCGACCAGACGTTCTCGATCGCGTGGGCGTCGCAGTACGTGAACAACTTCCTCGACACCGACGGCCGGATCAAGAAGGTGTATCTGCAAGGCGATGCGCCGTTCCGCATGACGCCGGAAGACCTGAACGCCTGGTACGTGCGTAACTCGGCGGGTGGCATGGTGCCGTTCTCGTCGTTCGCGAGCGGCACGTGGACCTACGGTTCGCCGAAGCTGGAGCGCTACAACGGTATTTCCGCGGTGGAAATCCAGGGCGCGGCGGCACCGGGCAAGTCGACCGGTCAGGCCATGACAGCCATGGAAGCGCTCGTGGCGAAGCTGCCGGCCGGCGTGGGCTACGAGTGGACGGGCCTGTCGTTGCAGGAACGCCAGTCCGGTTCGCAGGCGCCGATTCTGTATGGCATCTCGATCCTCGTCGTGTTCCTGTGTCTCGCGGCACTGTATGAAAGCTGGTCGATTCCGTTCTCGGTGATCATGGTGGTGCCGCTCGGCGTGATCGGCGCACTGCTGGCCGCTACGCTGCGTGGACTCGAGAACGACGTGTTCTTCCAGGTGGGTCTGTTGACCACGGTGGGTCTGTCGGCGAAGAACGCGATTCTGATCGTGGAATTCGCCCGCGAGCTACAGCAGGGTGAGGGCATGGGGCCGATCGAGGCCGCGCTGGAAGCAGCGCGTCTGCGGTTGCGCCCGATTCTGATGACCTCGCTCGCGTTCATTCTCGGCGTGATGCCGCTCGCGATCAGTAATGGCGCGGGTTCAGCGAGCCAGCACGCGATCGGTACCGGCGTGATCGGCGGGATGTTGACGGCGACCTTCCTCGCGATTTTCATGATCCCGATGTTCTTCGTCGTGATCCGCGCGAAATTCGGCGGTGAGAAGGAAGACCCGGACGAGGCGCTCGCACACTACAACCAGCACCATCCGCATGACGGCCAGGGCGGCGCTTCGGCCGGGTCGACGGATGAAGGCTCGGGCAAGGACGGACATTGAGATGCAAAAACACTCTCTGATTGCAGTGGCGGTCGCGCTGTTCGCCGCGGGGTGCACGATGGCGCCGAAGTACGAGCGTCCGGCTCCGCCCACGACGAGCACCTTCCCGACCGGCGGCGTGTACGACACGCAACCGGGCGCGACCCAGCCGGGCGCGAGCCAGACAGACGCGACCCAGGCGGGCAAGCAACCGCCCGGCGCGACGAATGCTGCGCGCAGCGCCAACGGCGTGGCCGCGGCGGATATCGGCTGGCGTGATTTCTTCGTCGATCCGCGCATGCAGCGGTTGATCGAGATCGCGCTGAAGAACAACCGCGACCTGCGCGTGTCGGTGCTTAACATGCAGGCCTCGGCGGCGCAATACCGGATCGTTCGCGCCGGGCTGTTCCCCACGCTCGACGCCGCGGCTTCGCAAAGCAAGCAACGCACGCCGAAGGATCTGTCGGTCGCGGGGCAGACGATTACCAACACCTATTCGGTCGGCTTGAACGCGTCGTGGGAAATCGACTTCTTCGGGCGGATTCAGAGCCTGAAGGACCAGGCGTTGGCGCAATACCTGGCCACGGCTCAGGCGCGCAAGGCGGCGGAAATCTCGCTGGTCTCGCAGGTGGCGACCCAGTACATGACCGTGCTCGAGCTCGACGACCTGTTGAAAGTCACGCAGAACACGCTGAAGACCTCGCAGGAATCGTATCGGATCGCCAAGCTGCAGTTCGACAACGGCACCGGTTCGGAGCTGGATCTGCGTCAATCGCAAACCGTGGTCGAACAGGCTCAGGCCAACCTGCAGCAGCAGCTGCGTCTGCGGGCGCAAGCGGATAACGCGCTCGTGCTGTTGATCGGCGAGCCGTTGCCGGACGATCTGCCGCCGGGCATGACGCTGGACAACCAGAATCTCCTCACGGATATTCCGGCGGGTCTGCCGTCTGATCTGCTGACGCGTCGTCCGGACATCATGGAGGCCGAAGAGAATCTGCTGGCCGCCAATGCGAACATCGGCGCGGCGCGCGCGGCGTTCTTCCCGAAGGTCTCGCTGACCGGCAGCTTCGGTACGCTCAGCCCGTCGCTCGGCGGTCTGTTCAAACCGGGTTCGGCGGCATGGAGCTTCGCACCGTCGATCACGTTGCCGATCTTCGAGGGCGGACAGAATCTCGCCAACCTCGATCTCGCCAATATCCAGAAGAAAGTCCAGATCGCCACGTATGAAAAAGCGATCCAGTCGGCCTTCCGCGATGTGGCCGACGCCCTGGCGGCGCGCGGCACGTACGATCAGCAGATCCAGGCACTGGAGCGCAATACCTTTGCCGAACAGCGCCGGCTGGATCTGTCGAACCTGCGTTATACGAATGGTGTCGACAGCTATCTGACGGTGCTGACCGCGCAGACCGATCTGTATTCGTCGCAGCAGTTGCTGGTCACCGCCCGCATGGAACGTCTGCAGAACCTCGTGACGTTGTATCAGGTGCTCGGCGGCGGCTGGATCGAACACAACGGCGAGCAGCCGCGTCCGGCCGATGCACCGGTCGACTACGGTGCGGCGAGCGCGCCGGTGGCGGCTTCTGGGGCCACGGCGGGTTAGAATTGCTCGTTGCCCCCGGGCGCGTAGAGCGGTTTCAGTTTCAGCAGAAACCGCCTTGCGCAGCCCGCCATGAAAAAAACGCCACGGCATGCCGTGGCGTTTTTTTATCCGCAGCGCTTGCGCGGTCCCTCATTCGCGCAAGCGCTCAAATGTTGCGTGCCGTTCAGTGCACGTCAGCCGCGCGCAGCATGTCGTCGCCGCGCGGTTCATTGCCGCCGCGTCCGTCGAAATCATGCCCGGCGCTGCGAATTTCGCACTGCGCCTTTTTCTCGCTCTTTACGCCGTTGAAGATCAGATTCAGCACGACCGCCGACACCGAAGCCAGCAGAATTCCGCTATGCAGCAGCGGCGAGAGCGCCGGGGGCAGCTTCGAGAAGAAGTGCGGCGACACCACCGGCACGAGACCCAGGCCGATACTGACCGCGACGATGAACAGGTTGTGGTGATTCTTCACGAAGTCGACCTTCGACAGCACCTTGATGCCGTTCGCGGCGACCATGCCGAACATCACGATGCCGGCGCCGCCGAGCACGAAAGCCGGCACCGAGGCGACCACTTGCGCCATCTTCGGGAACAGGCCCAGCAGCACCAGGATCACGCCGCCCATCGCGCAGACAAAGCGGCTCTTCACGCCGGTCACGCCGATCAGGCCGACGTTCTGCGAGAACGAGGTATGCGGGAACGAGTTGAAGATACCGCCGATCAGCGTGCCCAGGCCGTCGACGCGCAAGCCGCGCACCAGCGTCTTCTGATCGACCGGACGATCCACCATGTCGCCGACCGCGAGGAACATGCCGGTCGATTCGATGAAGGTGACGAACATCACGGTGACCATCGTCGCGATCGACAGCGGATCGAAGTGCGGCAGGCCGAAGTGGAACGGCATGACGAAGCCGACCCACGGCGCATGCGTGACGCCTTCCATGTTGACGCGGCCGATGGCCAGCGCGATCACAAAGCCGGCGACAATGCCGAGCAGCACCGAGATATTGGCAAGGAAACCCTTGGCGAATTTGTTGATCAGCAGAATCAGCATCAGCACGATCAGCGAGAGGCCGAGATAGATCGGATTGCCGTAATCCGGATTGCCCACACCGCCGGCCGCCCAGTTGATGCCGACTTCCATCAGCGACAAACCGATCACCGAAATCACCACGCCGATCACGACCGGCGGGAAGAAGCGCAGCAATTTGCCGACCGCGGGCGCGAGCAGGATCCCGACCACACCGGCCGCAATCGTGGAGCCGAAGATGTCGAGAATGCCGAGCGAGGGATTGGTGCCGATCGCGACCATCGGACCGACGGCCGCGAACGTGCAGCCCATGATGACCGGCAGACGGATGCCGAAAATCCACAGACCGAGCGTCTGGATCAGCGTGGCAATGCCGCAGGAAAACAGATCGGCGCTGATCAGGAACGCGATCTGGTCTTTCGGCAACTTGAGCGCCGCGCCGATGATCAGCGGTACTGCGACCGCACCGGCATACATCACCAGAACGTGCTGGATGCCGAGCGTGAGCAACTGGCCTGCGGGCAGTCGTTCGTCGCACGGGTGAACCGTGTTCGATTGCATATTGTCTGTCTCCACCATCTGAGTTTTTGGGATGACTCCAAGGTATCGGGGACTAAAAAGCACAACAAGACCAGTGGGGCCTATTCCGGCATTCCCGGTGACGATATGGGTAGGGGCCGTTTGAAAGCCAAAAGAAATGCGCGGGCCTGGTCCATCGGCGGTCAGCCCCTTGCAGTGGCGATGCGAGGCTGTGCGTCGCGCGAGTCCGGATTGACGCGATATGTGTGAGAATCAATGAGGTGTATCTGGCTCACCGCATAGTCCTGTTTTGATGTGGCTCGCGGCGCGGGTGGGTTAACCCGCGATTCGCGATTTTCGGCGTGCGGTCGGGCATGCTTTTCAAGCGCTGCGCCGAAGCTGGAAAATGCGCTTTTCGGGCAGCTTTCGCGTGCTTATTTCGCTCCTCAATTTGACGTTCAATCGCCCATGAGTTTTCTCGGCATCGACCTCGGCACCGGTTCCCTCAAAGTAGCAATCGTCGACGAAAACGGTCGCGAGCAGGCGGTGGCGAGCGTCGCTTACCCCATCGAAACGCCGCAGGCGGGGTGGGCGGAGACATCGGTGCAAACATGGTGGCGCGCGCTATGCGAAGCCGCCGCGCGTTTGCCTGACGGATTGCGCCGCGATGTGCGAGCCATCGGTTTTTCCGGACAGATGCACGGCGTCGTATTGGTCGACGCAGCGGGCGAGGCCGTGCGGCCCGCCATGCTGTGGCCCGACACGCGCGCGCTGGCCTTGCTCGACGCGTGGCCCGAGCCGCAGCCGAATCCGGTTGCGCCGGGCATGGCCGGTCCGCTGCTGCGCTGGATCGTGTTGCACGAGCCGCAGTCCGCGAGCCGCACGCGCTGGGCGCTGCAACCGAAAGACTGGCTGCGCGTCGCACTGGGCGGCGCGGTGGCGACCGATCCCTCCGACGCCTGCGCGACCGCGCTCGCCGATCCCGCTGGCGTGTGGGACGCGGCGCTGCTCGATCGGCTCGAGATTCCGCGCGAATGGTTCGCACCGCTGGCGCCGTCCTATGCGGCCGGTGGCGTGTTGTCGGAGAGCGCTGCGCGGGCGTTGGGGTTGCGCGCCGGCATCGTGCTCGCGACCGGCGCGGCCGATACGCCTTGTGCCGCGCTCGGCAGCGGACTGGCGCACGACGGCGACGCATTGCTGACCACCGGCACTGGCGGACAGATCGTGGTGCTGGCCGACCACGCGCCCGCGGCGGTCAGGGGCTTGCATCGTTATCGCGCGGCGAGCGATCACTGGTATCGGATGGCGGCGATGCAGAACGTCGGCATCGCGCTCGAACGCGCGCGCGGGTGGCTGTCGTATGAATGGGCCGATGCGTATCGGGACGCGTTCGGTGACGCGACCAACGCGACCACCACATCCAGTGCGAACACAGCGGCCGCGCCCGGCCTCACGTTCCTGCCGTACCTCACAGGCGAACGCACGCCCTGGCTCAATCCGATGGCGCGCGGCGGCTGGCTCGGCCTCGCGCTCGATCACACGCGCGGCACGATGATGCGCGCCGCGTTCGAAGGCGTCGCGTTCTCGCTGCGTGCCGGACTCGACGCGATTCGCGCGAGCGGCGCGACGGTGACGGCGTTGAAACTGGCGGGCGGCGGCTCCGTCGACGCCCGCTGGCGCCAGTTGCTCGCCGATGCGCTGAATGTCGAACTGCACGCGGTCGATTGTCCGAACGCGGCGCCGCGTGGCGCGGCGATTCTCGGCGGCCTCGCAAGCGGGCATTGGCACGCGCGCGATCTGGCCGCGCTCGCGCCGGGCGCGACGCGCGTTGCAGGTCCGCAAGGCGACGCGGCGCTTGCCGGACGCTATGAGCGCTTTCTCGATCTCTACGGACGAGTCGAAACATGGTTCACGGAAACGCCGTCGCAATGAGCGAATGTCATGTCAGGTTCAGACAATGCCTTGACGCACTTTGCAATACCATTACGTTTTTCACTCGCTAACGTATGAGTCGGCGCAGTGCGCCGAACGACAATGATGACGTGCTCGCATGAGACGCACGAACCAACCGCAGCACCGAATCGCAACACATGCGCGCCGCAACGCAGTCCGCCGCGACGCGCCTTGCCTCGACAGACTTACAGGATTACAGGAGCATTGACGATGAAGACCAAAGCAGCAATCGCATGGAAAGCCGGCGCGCCGTTGACGATCGAGGAAGTCGATCTGGAAGGGCCGCGCGCCGGTGAAGTCCTGATCGAAGTGAAGGCCACGGGCATTTGCCATACCGATTACTACACGCTCTCCGGCGCGGACCCAGAAGGCATCTTTCCGGCGATTCTCGGGCACGAAGGCGCGGGCGTGATTGTCGATACCGGGCCCGGCGTCGGCACGCTGAAGAAGGGCGATCACGTCATTCCGCTCTATACGCCGGAATGCCGCCAGTGCAAATTCTGTCTGTCGCGCAAGACCAATCTCTGCCAGGCGATCCGTTCGACGCAAGGCAAAGGTTTGATGCCCGATGCGACCTCGCGCTTCTCGCTCGACGGCAAGCCGCTATTTCACTACATGGGCACGTCCACGTTTTCGAACTACATCGTCGTGCCGGAAATCGCGGTGGCGAAAGTGCGTGAAGACGCGCCGTTCGACAAGATTTGCTACATCGGTTGCGGTGTGACGACGGGCGTCGGCGCGGTCGTGTATTCGGCGAAGGTCGAGGCGGGCGCGAACGTGGTCGTGTTCGGTCTCGGCGGCATCGGGCTGAACGTGATCCAGGGCGCGAAGATGGTCGGCGCGGACAAGATCATCGGTGTGGACCTCAATCCGGGCCGTGTCGAACTGGCGAAGAAATTCGGCATGACGCACTTCATCAACCCGAACGAGGTTGAGAACGTGGTCGATCACATCGTGCAACTCACCGACGGCGGCGCGGACTACTCGTTCGAATGCATCGGCAACACGAAGGTGATGCGTCAGGCGCTCGAATGCACGCATAAGGGCTGGGGACAGTCGTTCATCATCGGCGTGGCGGCGGCGGGCGAGGAAATCAGCACACGTCCGTTCCAATTGGTGACGGGTCGCGAGTGGAAAGGCTCGGCGTTCGGCGGCGCACGCGGCCGCACCGACGTGCCGAAGATCGTCGACTGGTACATGGAAGGCAAGATCAATATCGACGATCTGATCACGCACCGTCTGCCGCTCGAGCGCATCAACGAGGGCTTCGATCTGATGAAGAAGGGCGAGTCGATCCGCTCGGTCGTGCTGTACTAATCCGGAAGCCTCGCCATGCTTGAACTCTTGTCGTCGCATGTCTGTCATGGCGGCGAGCAGCGCATCTATCGGCACGAGTCGCAGACCATCGGTCTGCCGATGCGCTTCTCCGTCTATCTGCCGCCGCAAGCTTTGCAGGCCAGTCCGAACGTGCCCGCGCTGTTCTATCTCGCGGGTCTCACGTGCACCGAAGAAACGTTTCCGGTCAAAGCCGGCGCGCAGCGTTTCGCCGCGCAGCACGGCATTGCGCTGATCGCGCCGGATACCAGTCCGCGCGGCGCGGGCGTGCCGGGCGAAAGCGCGGCGTGGGACTTCGGCGTGGGCGCGGGCTTTTACGTTGACGCCACGCAGCAGCCGTGGGCGCAGCACTACCGGATGTATTCGTACGTGCGGGACGAGCTGCGCGAAACGGTGCTCGCGAATCTGCCGGTGGACGGCGCGCGTCTGGGCATCTTCGGGCACTCGATGGGCGGTCACGGCGCGTTGATGCTCGCGTTGCGCAATCCGGAGATCTATCGGTCGGTGTCGGCGTTCGCGCCGATTGCCGCGCCGACGCGCTGTCCGTGGGGCGCGAAAGCGTTCCGCGGCTATCTGGGCGACGACCGCGAAGCGTGGAAGCAGTACGACGCGAGCGAACTGGTCGCGCGTACGTCGCGCAAGTTCTCGGAAGGGATTCTGGTCGATCAGGGACTCGCGGATCAGTTCCTCGCGGAGCAACTGAATCCCGACGTGTTCGAAGCCGCTTGCCAGGCCGCAGGTCAACCGCTGACGCTACGCCGTCACGCGGGCTACGACCACGGCTATTACTTCATCTCGACGTTCATCGAGGATCATCTCGCGCATCACGCGAAGGTGCTGCTCGGCTGAAGGCTCGTAGGACGACGATGGCGGTGTGCAGATACGATGCCGCCATCGTTCCCGAAGACTCAATGCCGTCTCAACAAACTCCCGCCGTACACCATTGCCGACAGCACGGTGATCCAGAAGCTCGTCGGCCAATCGGTGTAGAACGCGAGTGTCAGACCGAGCCACGCCTGCAGTAGCGCGAACACTGCGGCGAGCACGAGGCCCGCTGATAGCCGCGTCGTCATGTTTTGCGCGGCGGCGGCCGGGCCGACCATCAGCGTGAACACCAGCAGCACGCCGACAATCTGCGTGCACGCGGCGACGGCGAGCGCCGCGATCGCGAGAAACAGCACGGACACGAGGCGCAACGACACGCCCTTGGCTTCGGCCAGTTCCGGCTGCAACGAAGCGAACAGCAGCGGCCGCATGATCGCCGCGAGCGCCAGCAAGCTCACTAGACCCAAGCCCGCCAGCACGCCGAGCGTCGATGCATTCACGCCGAGCACATTGCCGAACAGCAGCGCCGTGACTTGGGTCGCGTACGCGGTGAAGAAGTGCAGAAACAGCAAGCCGAAACCGAGCGACAGCGAGAGGATCACGCCGATCGCCACATCGCGTCCGGCGAGGCGTTCGCCGAGCGCGCCCATGCCGACGCCCGCCGCCAGCGTGAAGCCGATCATCCCCCAGATTGGCGAGACGCCGATCAGCACTGCGCCGGTCGCGCCGGTGAAGCCGACGTGCGAGAGCGCGTGGCCCGCGAAGGTCTGTCCGCGCATCACCAGAAAATAGCCCACCACGCCGGCCAGCACCGCGACGATCCCCGACGCCGCGAATGCGTTCACCATGAAATCGTATTCAAACATCGTGCTTGTGTCCGTCGCGTGAGTCGTGCTGGTCTGAGTGGCCGTGCGCGTGGCCATGCGAATGGGAATGCGAGTGCGAGTGGCCGTGGCCGCCGTGCTCGTCGTGTTCGTGCTCGTGATCGTGCTTTTCCACTTCGACGTCGCCCGACATCACGAAGATGCGGCCGTTCACGCGCATCACGTCGATCGGCGAGCCGTAGAGGCGCGACAGGACCGGCCGCGTGATCACTTCGTCGACGGTGCCGAGCGCCGCCACGCCGCTGCCGAGATACAGCACGCGATCGAGCGCGTGAAGCAGCGGGTTCAATTCATGCGCCGAAAACAGCACGGCGATGCCGAGTTCCTGTTGCACGCGCCGCACCAGTTCGACCACGCTCTTTTGATGATGCGGGTCGAGGCTGATCAACGGCTCGTCAAGCAGCAACAGTTTCGGGTTGCCGAGCAGGCACTGCGCCAGCAACAACCGCTGACGCTCGCCGCCCGATAGTTCCGACAACGGCCGCTCGGCCAGCTTGCGGCCGCCCACCAGATCCAGCACACGTTCGACATCGGCGCGAGTGGCCGCGTCCGCATGCGGCAAGCCCCAACGATGGCCGTCGGCGGCCATCGCGACGAAATCGCGGCCGCGCACGCGGCGTCCGGCGAGCGCGCTGCGCGTCTGCGGCATATAGCCGATCGACGAATTGCCGCGTTCGACCGGTTGCCCCAGCACGCGGATCGCGCCTTGAGCGGCAGGCACGAGACCGAGGACGGCGCGCATCAGCGTCGTCTTGCCCGCGCCGTTGGGTCCGAGCACGCCGATGAATTCGCCCTGGTTCACCACGAAGCCGGTGTCGCGCAGAATCGTGCGGTCGCCGAGTTCGAGCGTCACGCGTTCGAGCTCGAGCACGGGCGCGCTGCTGGGCTCGCGCGCTGGCGCGCCGCGGCCAGTCTGGGTCATTGGGTTTTTCCTTTCGCGCCTGAAGCCGCAGCCGCACTTGCGCCGTTCGTATTACCCGAGGCCAGCGCCGTGTCCAGCGCGTCGAGCTGCGTCAGCATCCACGTCTGATAGGTCTTGCCGGCCGGTTCGGTCTCGGTGACGCTCATGGTCGGCACCTTCGATTGCTGCGCGAGCTTCAACATGCGTTTGGTCAGGGCCTCGGTTGCCTGGCTGTTATAGATCAGAACACGGACGCGCTTCTCGCGCAGGTCGCGTTCGAACGCGGCGATATCGGCCGCGCTGGCTTCGGTGTCGTTCATCGTGGCGAGCTGGAAGCGCAGGTTGCGCATCGTCAGGCCCACGGCGTCGGACATGTAGCCGAACACCGGTTCGGTCGCCGTGACCGGCACGCCGGCGTAGCGGCCATGCAGTTCGGCGACTTTGGCGTCGACTGGTTTCAGCGAATCGAGAAACTTCGCGAGGTTCGCATCGTACGCCGACTTGTGCGCCGGGTCAGCCGCGACGAGCGCCTCGCTCACCGCGCGCGCCACTTTCGGCATGGTCGCCGGGTCGTACCAGAGGTGCGGATTGTCGCCGCCTTTCTTGCCGACGAGATCGGCCGCGACGATCGTCACGCGCTTCGCGCCCTTCGACGCCGCCAGCAGTTTTGCCATCCACGGATCGTAGTCGGCGCCGTTGTAGACCACAAGGCTCGCATGCTGTAGCGCGCGCGCCGTCTTCGGGCTCGCTTCGAACAGATGCGGGTCCTGCTCCGGATTGCTGAGGATGCTCGTCACGTCGACGCGTTCGCCGCCAAGTTGCTGCACCACGTCGCCGTAGAAATTCTCCGCCGCGACCACCGGGATTTTGGCGTCCGCGGCCATCGCGGCGTGGCCGAACGCGACCATGGCGGCGCTTACCGCGACATACTTCGACAGTTTCAGCGCACGCTGCGCGCCGTTCAACATCGGGGCGAATTTCTTCATTGCTGTGTCCTGCTGCGTGAGGGTTGAATGGATCACTGACGTTAGGAAAAGCGCGCCGGCTCTAGGCCGGCTTTGTGTCGGCCGAAGCGTCGCCAGGCCGCGCCGTGCGGGCACATAGCGCGCATAGACCGCTCAGTTCGACCACCTGCCGATGCACTTGGAAGCCGTGGGCCGGCGCGCTATGCGACAACTGTTCGGCGAGGTCGTCGCCGGGAATTTCGACGGTGGCGCCGCAGCCGTCGCACATCAGAAACTGGCTGCGATGCGGCACGCCGACTTCGCAGCAGGCCACGAACGCGTTCTTCGATTCGATCCGATGCACGAAGCCATGCGCGAGCAAAAAGTCCAGCGCGCGATACACGGTCGTGGGCGGCACGCGGCCGCGTTCCGGTTCGAGCGCATCGAGCAGTTCATAAGCGCCGATCGGCCGCTCGCTCGCGACGATCGCCGCATACACCTGACGACGCAGCGGCGTCAGCGCGAGCCTGTGCAAGGCGGCATGCGCTTCGGCGTGCGCGAGGCGCACGGCATGGTGTTCTGCAGTCGATGTGGCCATCGGCGGAGGCTCCTACGAAATGGCAATCGGGCGAAATCGCAACCAAACAGCTTCGAAGCGAAGCGAGGTCGCAATGATATAACGTATCTCGAAATGTTGTCAGCATGGCCGCATGGAAAGCAAATTGGCCGACTGCGAGTTCTCGTACTAGTGTTGATCGGAGCAGGAAAGGGGTACCGGAGTCCTGCCGCGCTGCACCATCGAAATCTGCTCGGGCGCCTTGACATGGCCCGGTACGTATCCGATCATTCGATCACTAACAGAGCAATTGTTCGCGTGATGAGCGTTCGCTCACCGCGCCTCAAGAAGCGAAACGAACCGGAGACGAGCAGTGGCGGCACGATTGCAGGACAAGGTGGCCATTCTGACGGGCGCGGCAAGCGGAATCGGTGAAGCCGTGGCGCGGCGATATCTGGACGAAGGCGCGCGCTGCGTGCTGGTCGACGTGAAGCCGGCCGACAGTTTCGGCGACTCGCTGCGTGCGATCCATGGCGATCGCGTGCTGACGGTGCGCGCCGACGTCACGCGCCGCGACGATATCCAGCGCATCGTGGCGAGCGCGCTGGAGCGCTTCGGGCAAATCGACATTCTGTTCAACAACGCGGCGCTCTTCGACATGCGCCCGATCCTCGACGAATCCTGGGACGTATTCGACCGTCTCTTCGCGGTCAACGTGAAGGGCATGTTCTTCCTCATGCAGGCCGTGGCGCAAAAGATGGTCGAGCAGGGCCACGGCGGCAAGATCATCAATATGTCGTCGCAAGCCGGACGGCGCGGCGAGGCGCTCGTGTCGCACTACTGCGCGACCAAGGCGGCGGTGCTCAGCTACACGCAATCCGCGGCATTGGCGCTTGCGCCGCACAAGATCAATGTGAACGGCATCGCGCCGGGTGTCGTCGATACGCCGATGTGGAACGAAGTCGACGCGCTCTTCGCGCGCTATGAGAAGCGCCCGCTCGGCGAGAAGAAACGGCTTGTCGGCGAAGCGGTGCCGCTCGGCCGCATGGGCGTGCCGGACGATCTGACCGGCGCCGCCCTGTTCCTCGCGTCGGCGGATGCCGACTACATCACCGCGCAAACCCTGAACGTCGACGGCGGCAACTGGATGAGCTGAGTCCGCGCCGTTCATCGTCAATTTCGTAGAACAAACGCTGCACTACATAACGTACGAGAAAGGAGACAACACATGAAGCCAGCCCTCAAATCCACGCTAAAGGCGGTCAGTGCCGGCGCGGTCGCATGCTTTGCATTGAGCGCGTCGGCGGCGACGGTAACGATCGCCACGCTGAACAATCCGGACATGATCGAGTTGAAGAAGCTCTCGCCCGAATTCGAAAAGGCGAATCCGGACATCAAGCTGAACTGGGTGATTCTCGAAGAAAACGTGCTGCGTCAGCGCGCTACCACCGACATCACGACCGGCAGCGGCCAGTTCGACGTGATGACGATCGGCGCGTACGAAACGCCGCAATGGGGCAAGCGCGGCTGGCTCACGCCGCTCACGAATCTGCCCGCTGATTACGATCTGAACGACGTCGTGAAGACGGCCCGCGATGGCCTCTCGAGCGGCGGCCAGTTGTACGCGCTGCCGTTCTACGTCGAAAGCTCGATGACGTATTACCGTAAGGACCTGTTCGAGAAGGCCGGCCTGAAGATGCCCGACCAGCCGACTTACGACCAGATCAAGCAATTCGCCGACAAGCTCACCGACAAAGCCAACGGCATTTACGGCATCTGCCTGCGCGGCAAGGCGGGCTGGGGCGAGAACATGGCCTACGGCACGACGGTGGTGAACACCTTCGGCGGCCGCTGGTTCGACGAGAAGTGGAACGCGCAGCTCACCTCGCCGGAATGGAAGAAGGCGATGACCTTCTACGTCGATCTGCTGAAGAAGGACGGTCCTCCGGGAGCGAGTTCGAATGGCTTCAACGAGAACCTGACGCTGATGTCCTCTGGCAAGTGTGCGATGTGGATCGACGCCACGGTGGCAGCCGGCATGCTCTACAACAAGCAGCAATCGCAGATCGCCGACAAGGTCGGTTTCGCCGCGGCGCCGGTCGCGGTCACGCCGAAGGGTTCGCATTGGTTGTGGGCCTGGGCGCTGGCGATTCCGAAGTCGTCGAAGCAGGCTGACGCGGCGAAGAAATTCATCACGTGGGCCACGTCGAAGCAGTACATCGAACTGGTCGCGAAGGACGAAGGCTGGGCCTCGGTGCCGCCGGGAACGCGTAAATCCACCTACGCGCGCCCTGAGTACAAGCAGGCAGCACCGTTCGGCGACTTCGTGCTGAAGGCAATCGAAACGGCTGATCCGGAGCATCCGACGCTCAAGCCGGTGCCGTACACCGGTGTGCAGTTCGTCGGGATTCCTGAGTTCCAGTCGTTCGGCACCGTGGTCGGTCAGAGCATCTCCGGTGCGATTGCCGGTCAGATGACGGTCGATCAGGCGCTGGCAGCCGGCAACGCCACCGCGGATCGCGCGGTGAAGCAGGCCGGCTACCAGAAGTAAGCCACGGTCCGTTACGTGGCACGCGCCGGCTGACGCCAGTCAGCCGGCTTACGCGGCACAGCGGGCCTTGCCGCCACACGTGCGCCGCGACATCGCAGGGTGTCGTCGCGGCTTCGGGCGGCGGTCCGCGCATTACCACAGGTGGTCAATCATGCGTCCTCTGCGCCTACCTATCATGCATGCCCATCCCCAGACAGAAAAAGAACGCGAAACCCGCAAAGCCAATTCCGCCCGCTGGCTAGTCACGCCTTCGGTTGCGGTGCTCGTGCTGTGGATGGCGATTCCGCTCGCGATGACGATCTGGTTTTCGTTCTCGCGCTACAACCTGTTGAATCCGGATCTGAAAGGCTTCGCGGGTTTCGACAACTATAAATACCTTGCCAGCGATCCGTCGTTCGGCCCTTCGATCGGCCACACGCTCGAACTGATTATCTCGGTCCTCGTGATCACGGTGGTGGGCGGCGTGCTGATGGCGATCCTGTTCGACCGCAAGTTCTACGGCCAGGGCGTCGCGCGGTTGCTCGCCATCGCGCCATTCTTCGTGATGCCGACCGTGAGCGCGCTGATCTGGAAGAACATGATTCTGCATCCGGTGTATGGCCTGATCGCGCAGGGCATGCGCGCCATGGGCATGACGCCGATCGACTGGTTCGCGGAATATCCGTTGACGGCAGTGATCATGATTGTCGCGTGGCAGTGGCTGCCGTTTGCTTTCCTGATTCTGTTCACGGCGATCCAGTCGCTCGATCAGGAGCAGAAGGAGGCGGCGCGCATCGACGGCGCGGGCCCGTTCTCGATGTTCTTCTATATCACGCTGCCTCACCTGAAACGGGCGATCGCGGTGGTGGTGATGATGGAGACGATTTTCCTGCTGTCGATCTTCGCCGAAATCTATACGACCACGGGCGGCGGTCCGGGCACCGCGACCACCAACCTGTCGTACCTGATCTATTCGCTGGGCCTGCAACAGTTCGACGTCGGTCTCGCGTCGGCGGGCGGCATTCTCGCTGTCGTGCTGGCCAATATCGTGTCGTTCTTCCTCGTGCGGATGCTCGCGAAGAACCTGAAAGGGGAGTACGAAAAATGAGCCAAGTTGCCTCTACCCCGGTGTCGAACCCGACGACTGCCATGACGGTGCCGGCGAAGTCGCCGTTCGCCGCGATCCGACGCGGCATTCCCGGCGTGATCGCCTGGCTCGTCGCCCTGCTGCTGTTTTTTCCGATCTTCTGGATGACGATCACCGCCTTCAAGACGGAGCAGCAGGCCTATGCGTCGTCGCTGTTTTTCACTCCGACGCTCGATAGCTTCCGCGAGGTATTCGCGCGCAGCAACTACTTTTCGTTCGCGTGGAATTCGATACTGATCTCCGTGGGCGTGACGATTCTGTGCCTGATACTCGCCGTGCCGGCCGCGTATGCGATGGCGTTCTTCCCGACCCGCCGCACGCAGAAGGTGTTGCTGTGGATGCTGTCGACCAAGATGATGCCGTCGGTCGGCGTGCTGGTGCCGATCTATCTGCTGTGGAAAAACAGCGGACTGCTGGATTCGGTGTCGGGTCTTGTGATCGTCTACACGCTGATCAATTTGCCGATCGCAGTGTGGATGTCCTTCACGTACTTCGCCGAAATTCCGCGCGACATTCTCGAAGCAGGGCGGATCGACGGTGCCGCGACGTGGCAGGAAATCGTCTATCTGCTGATGCCGATGTCGCTGCCGGGTCTCGCCTCGACGGCGCTGCTGCTCGTGATCCTGTCGTGGAACGAAGCGTTCTGGAGTATCAACCTGTCGAGTTCGAACGCCGCGCCGCTGACCGTGTTCATCGCGTCGTATTCGAGTCCTGAGGGTCTCTTCTGGGCCAAGCTGTCCGCCGCTTCGCTGCTGGCGGTCGCGCCGATCCTGATCGTCGGCTGGCTGTCGCAGAAGCAACTGGTGCGCGGTCTTACCTTTGGGGCGGTCAAATGACGGCAGGCACGAGTGGAAGCACGCTCGCCGGCAATTTCGCGCTGATCTGCGATTGCGACGGCGTGCTGATCGACAGCGAAGCCGTGGCGGCGCGCATGCTGGTGCACGAACTCGAAGCGCGCTGGCCCGACACCGACGTCGAACCGGTCGTGCTGCCGCTGCTCGGACTGCGCATCGAGAAAGTGCTGCAAGGCACCGCGGCGCAGCTCGGCAAAAGCCTCAGCGACGAGGATATCGATTCGATCCGGCAAGCTGTGGAAGCGGCGGCGATGCAGGCGCCAACGGTCGAAGGCATCGAAGCCGCGCTGGCTCAGGTGCCGCTCACCAAAGGCTGCGCCAGCAACAGCTTTCGCCCGTATGTGGAAACGGTGCTGACGCGCACGGGTCTCGTGAGATTTTTCGGCGACCGCCTGTTCTGCGCTGACGCGGTGCCGAATCCGAAGCCCGCGCCCGACGTTTATCTGGCGGCGGCCAAGGGCCTCGGACTCGCGCCTTCGGCGTGCCTCGTGGTGGAGGACAGCGTTACCGGCGTGACCGCGGCCACGGCGGCGGGCATGACGGTGCTCGGCTTCATCGGCGGCGGTCATGCGAGCGATGCGCAGATCGACAAGCTGCATGCAGCCGGGGCGCGCCATGTATTCGACGACATGCAGCAGTTGCCCGAACTGGTCGCGCAATGGACGCTGAGCGCAACGGCGGCCGCGCCATAAGCGGCGGCATCGAAAGCGAATCAAATGTAGCCGCCTGAGCGTCGGAAACAACTCAGGCAACCGAAACATCGGACAAGCAGCACACAGCATTACACGGAGACACATCATGGCAAGCGTAACTCTGCGCAACATCAGGAAGGCGTACGACGAAAACGAAGTGATGCGCGACATCAACCTCGATATCGCGGACGGCGAGTTCGTCGTGTTCGTGGGCCCGAGCGGTTGCGGTAAATCGACGCTGATGCGGATGATCGCCGGCCTCGAAGATATCAGCGGCGGCGATCTGACCATCGACGGCATGCGTGTGAACGACGTGGCGCCCGCCAAGCGCGGCATCGCGATGGTGTTCCAGTCGTACGCGCTGTATCCGCACATGACGCTGTACGACAACATGGCGTTCGGCCTGAAACTCGCCGGTACCAAGAAGCCGGAAATCGACGCGGCAGTGCGCAACGCCGCGAAGATCCTGCATATCGACCATCTGCTCGATCGCAAGCCGAAGCAGTTGTCCGGCGGCCAACGCCAGCGCGTGGCGATCGGCCGTGCGATTACGCGCAAGCCGAAGGTGTTCCTGTTCGACGAACCGCTGTCGAATCTCGACGCCGCCTTGCGCGTGAAAATGCGCCTCGAATTCGCGCGTCTGCATGACGAACTGAAGACCACGATGATCTACGTGACGCACGATCAGGTCGAGGCCATGACGCTGGCGGACAAGATCGTGGTGCTGTCGGCGGGCAATCTGGAGCAGGTCGGCAGTCCGACCATGCTGTATCACGCGCCGGCCAACCGTTTCGTCGCGGGATTCATCGGTTCGCCGAAGATGAATTTCATGGAAGGCGTGGTGCAATCGGTTACGCACGACGGCGTCACGGTGCGCTACGAAACCGGCGAGACCCAGCGCGTCGCGGTGGAACCGGCCGCGGTGAAGCAGGGCGACAAGGTGACGGTCGGCATTCGACCCGAGCACCTGCACGTAGGCATGGCTGAAGACGGCATTTCGGCCCGAACCATGGCGATCGAATCGCTCGGTGACGCCGCGTATCTGTACGCGGAATCGAGCGTCGCGCCGGACGGACTGATCGCGCGCATTCCGCCGCTCGAACGTCATACCAAGGGTGAGACGCAAAAACTCGGCGCCACGCCGGAGCACTGCCATTTGTTCGACAGCGCGGGGAAAGCATTCCAGCGTAAGATCGTCGAAGTGCTGGCCGCGTAATGATTGGGAAAGCGGCGGGCGCGCCGCTTTCCTTTCAATCACGCTCCGGAAACGTTCATGGCCGCCTATGTCGTCATTACGCGCGAGAAAACGCTCGACCCCGCGAAGCTGGATGAATACAAACAGGTTGCGCCTGCAACCTTCGAGCAACATCCGGTGATGATGCTGGCGAGCCACGGCCGCAAGGAAGTGGTGGAGGGTCCGCCGATCGACGAAATCCTGATCCTCGAATTTTCCAGCTACGACGAAGCGATTGCCTGGTATCGCAGCCCGGAGTATCAGGCCGTCAGCGAGACGCGTCTGCAGGGCGGGGAATATCGGATCATCATCACCGAAGGCCTGACGGCGATGTAGCGCGGCATGGGCGCAGACCGTCCGCTTAAGCCTCGAGCGCGGCTCTCGCGCATGATTCGTCGGTCACCAGGCCCGATAGCCAGCCGCCTTTCAGCACAGCGATCAACGCTTCACGCTTGCGCTGCCCTCCAGCAAAGCCGATGGTCGGGCGCTGCGGCGGCGAGTCGAGCGCGATACTCGTCACGCGCCGGCCGGTAGGCGATTCGACATGCGCGCCCGCGGCGTCGATAGGCAGTCCGAGCATCTCCGCCACCGCGCCGTTCTGCATCAACTCCTTCACTTCCGCCGACGTAATGAAGCCGTCTTCGTGCAGCGGACATTTCGGCCCAATATTGCCGATGCCGACAAACGCCACATCGGCTTGCGCCGACAACGACTCGACGATCCGATACAAACGGTGATTGCACCACTGCGCGCGCTCAGCTTCGTTATCGGCGAGCAGCGGGGCGGGCAGCAGAAAATGCTTGCCGCCCGTCTTCTCCGAAATGTGCAGTGCGACGTCATAGCGGTTCGAGGAGCCGTCCTGGGCGATCGCCCCGACCATCGACACCAGCCGGTGCTGCGGACGGTCCAGCTGCGCGATCTGATCGACGGCGGCCTTCAGCGTGCGGCCGCTGCTCACGGCGACCACCATCGGTTTTTCCTCGCCGAGATAGCGCTCCATCACCTGCGCGCCGGCGACTGCGAGTTTGCGGTCGACTTCCTCGGACGTATCGCTGTCGATCGGCACCACTTCGCACATGCTCAGACCGTAGCGTTTCGACAGTTGATCGGCGAGTGCGAGGCAGTCAGCCAGCTTGTGATCGACGCGCACACGAATCAGATTCTTCTCCACCGCGAAAGCAACGAGCCGTTGCGCGACCGGGCGCGACACCTGGAGCTTCTCGGCGATTTCGTTCTGGGTGTTGCCGGCAACGTAGTAGAGCCACGCGGCGCGGGTAGCGAGATCTAATTTTTCTGTGGACTTGGGCACGGTGACGGTTCGCTTGAAGTGCGCCGATGATAGCAGCCGGTCTGCGCGCTTCAACCAACCCTGGCGCGCAAACCGGCTGCGGATAGCCGGTCAGGCAAGCGGTTGCCGCGCGGGGTCGAACAGCGGCCGTACGTGGCGGTAAAGTGCGCGATAGGCTTCGAGCCGCGCGCGCAGTTCGGCATGGCGGCGCGGGTTCGGCGTGAACTCCTTGGCGATAGGCGGCTTGGTCAGCACGGTGGCCGGATCGCCACCGGCGGCCAGCCAGCCGAGGCGTGCCGCGCCGAGCGCCGCGCCTGTTTCGCCGCCGCCGTGCTTGCGCGTGGCGGTGTCGAGTGCGTCGGCGAGCAGTTGGGCCCAGTAGTCGCTACGGGCGCCGCCGCCGAGCAGGGACAGCGCCTTCGCTTCGGTGCCGGCCGCGCGCAGCGCGTCGAGGCCGTCAGTGAGCGCGAGCGTGACGCCTTCGAGCACCGCGTAGCCGAGCAACGCGCGATCCGTTGCATGCGTCATGCCGAAGAACACGCCCTGCGCGTACGGGTCATTATGCGGAGTACGTTCGCCCGACAGATAGGGCAGGAAGAGCGGTGCGGTGTTCAATGCGTCCGCGGGCAGCGCCTCGATTTCGGCGAGTAGAGTCGGCTCGTCGGTGGAGGTGAGCTTGCAGACCCAGCGCAGACAACTCGCGGCGGAGAGCACCACGCTCATCTGATGCCAGCGATCAGGAATCGCGTGACAGAACGCGTGCACGGCGGAAGCCGGATTCGGCCGGAAGCTGTCGCCGACCACGCACAGCACGCCCGACGTGCCGAGCGAGACGAAGCCGTCGCCGGGTTGCGTCGCGCCGATGCCGATCGCGCTGGTGGCGTTGTCGCCGCCGCCCGCCGCGACGATCACGCCGTCGTTCAGGCCGAATTCACGCGCGACCGAGGGCAGCAGCGTGCCGGACGGCTCGCTGCCTTCGGCGAGGCTCGGCATTTGCGCGCGCGTCATGTTGCAGGCCGCGAGCAGCGAGTCTGACCAGTCGCGTTTGGCGACATCGAGCCACAGCGTGCCGGCCGCATCGGATGGATCGGACACCTTGCCGCCGGTCAGTTGCAGGCGCAAGTAATCCTTCGGCAGCAACACACAGGCGGTTTGCGCAAAAATCTCGGGCTCGTGACGCGCGACCCACAGCAGCTTCGGCGCGGTGAAACCGGGCATGGCGAGATTGCCGGCCACGCTGTGCAACTCCGGTGCGCGCTCGGTCAGCTCCGCGCACTCCTTGTCGCTGCGCATGTCGTTCCACAGGATCGCAGGACGCAGCACGCGGTCCTGCGCATCCAGCAGCACGGCCCCGTGCATCTGGCCCGACAGGCCGATGCCGCGAATCTGCGCGAACTCGTCGGGATACTTCGCGCGCAATGCTGCAAGCGCGGTGCGCGTGCCGGCCCACCAATCTTCGGGATTCTGCTCGGCCCAGCGCTGATGCGGGCGCGAAACGGTAAACGGTGAGCCTGCGGTGCCGATCACGCGTCCATCGGAGGCGAGCAGCAGGACTTTCACTTCGGACGTGCCGAGGTCGATGCCGAGATACATGGGCGCGGAACCTTCGTCGTTGGAGATGCGCTACTTTAGCCGCACATGGCGCGCGGTGCCATGCGCATTAAGCCTGGCTAAGCCTCGCCTGGTGTGGCACCCGCGCGCTTCGATGCCGCGCGGTGCGCGGCGCTTACGAATCATGAAGTCAGCGGCGTTCAAACCGCGCCGCGTTTGGCGAGCCATACGTCGACGCGCGCCACGGCGCCTTCCAGCGCCGATTCCAGCTCCGGCGTCTGCGCCATGCCGCCCCACAGCAGCCGGTCGGCGGCGAACGCTTTCAATGGATCGGGCGCCTCGAAGAAGGCCCGCGCGACGCGCTCATCCATCACGCCGTCCTGGTACGCGTAGGGCAACTCGCCGGCGTTCCAGCGATCGAGAAAACGGAAAAACAGCGCGGGCAGCATGGCGGTCGCCGCAGGCGTGACGCCGCGCTCGAAACACTCCGACAACGTCGGCGCGATAAAGCCCGGCAGCTTGGAAAAGCCATCTGCCGCGACGCGCTGGTTCGTGTCCTGGATATAAGGATTGCTGAAGCGTTCGAGCACCACGTCGCGATAGCGTTCGAGATCGAGCGGACTTGGCGTGAGGCACGGAATCACGTCTTCGGTCACGTATTCGTAGGCGAATTTGTTGATGTCCGCGTCGAGCGTGCCTTCGTGAATGTAGTTCAGCCCGACCAGCGTACCCGCCCACGCGATGCCGCTATGCGTCGCGTTGAGAATGCGGATCTTCGCCTCTTCATACGGCATCACCGAGTCGACCAGTTCCGCGCCGACCTTTTCCCATGCCGGCCGTCCCGCGATGAAGTTGTCTTCGATCACCCATTGGATGAACGCTTCGCCCATCACCGGAGCGGCGTCGTCGACACCGGTCGCCGCCTTGACGCGTTCCCGCACGTCCGGCGTGGGACGCGGCGTGATTCGATCCACCATCGAGCTTGGACTGGCGGTGTTGTCGTCGAACCATTGCGCCAGTTCGATCGCGCCGCGGCGTTCGAGAAACTCGCTCATGCCGGCATGGAAGCGCTCGCCGTTGCTGCGCAGGTTGTCGCAAGTCTGCAGCGTGACCGGGCCCGCGCCGCCTTTCATGCGCGCGTCGAGAATCGCGGCCAGCGCGCCGTAAATGGTGGTGTGGCCGCCTTTGAGGTCGGCCGCGAGATCGGGGTTGGCGGTGTCGAGTTCGTCCTGCTCGTCGAGGTAATAGCCGCCTTCGGTGACCGTGAACGCGATGATCTTGCAGGCCGGATCGGCGCCTGCTTCGATCAGCGCGTCGAGGCTTTCGGTCCATGGTACGACGCGCTCGATCGAGCGAATCGTCTCGTACGCGCGCTCGCCTTGAGGCGTGACGGTCTCGAGCGTATAGACGCCGTTTTGCGCGGCGAGCGCTTCGAGCACCGCGTTCATATCGCTGCGGATATTGCCCACTGTAAGCGACCAGTGCGGCTCGCCAGGCACCTTGGCCTCGTTCAACCGATGGAGATACCACGCCTGATGCGCGCGATGAAACGATCCCGCCCCGATGTGCAGGATCACGTGTGCGGCCGCGCCGCTGTCTTGCCCGCTGTTCATGTGCGTCTCCTGAATGTCCTTGCTCGCACCGCTCGTAGCGTGCGTTTCTTCTTGAGATGGAGCATTTGCTCTGTATGTGAGCGAATGATCGTACCCGGCGAAACGAAAGTCAAGGCGACCGAGTACGGTTTTTTGTGGCGCAGCGCCGCGCTGCGGGGCTTTTCGGCGCGACTCGCGATGCGCCGTGGCGTGATGGCGGCGAGTTGCGGCGCGTATTGCATTGCATCAAATTTGACATCGAGCGGGCCAGGACTAACCCGAATGCAAAAAAGTATTGGTCCGCGGTCTCATTTTTAGTGGTGGATCACGCGCGAGAAGACTACTTTTCGCTATACAAGACGAAAGACCAGCGGCGCCTCAAGTGGCCGCTTCATGGAGACAGACAGTGCAACCCGATCTCGAACTCGTGGCCGTACGTCGTGACGAATCGTTCAAAGTATGGTCGCACGGCTATCCGTACCGTACGGTGCGCTGGCACTTTCATCCGGAATACGAAATTCATCTGATTGTGGCGACGACCGGCAAGATGTTCGTCGGCGATCACATCAGCAGCTACACGCCCGGCAACCTCGTGTTGATGGGGCCGAACCTGCCGCACAACTGGGTAAGCGACGTGCCGGAAGGCGAGACGATTGCACAGCGCAATCTGGTCGTGCAATTTGGGCAGGAGTTCGTGTCGAGCTGCATCGACAGTTTTCCGGAGTGGCGGCAGGTCGAGGCGCTGCTTGCCGATTCGCGCCGCGGCATCTCGTTCGGCGCGCAAACGAGCGCGGCGATCCAGCCGCTGTTCCTCGAATTGCTGGCGGCGCGCGGACTGCGCCGGCTGGTTCTGTTCATGTCGATGCTCGAAATCCTGATGAACGCCGAGGACCGCGAGACGCTTGCGAGCCCCGCTTATCAGGCCGACCCGACCAGTTTCGCGTCGACGCGCATCAATCACGTGCTCTCGTATATCGGCAAAAACCTCGCGAACGAATTGCGCGAGTCGGACCTGGCGCAACTCGCGGGCCAGAGCGTCAGCGCGTTCTCGCGTTATTTCCGTCGCCATACGGGGTTGCCGTTCGTGCAGTACGTGAATCGCATGCGCATCAATCTAGCGTGCCAACTGCTCACCGACGACGATCTGAGCGTCACCGATATCTGTTTCAAGGCGGGCTTTAACAACCTGTCGAATTTCAACCGGCAGTTTCTCGCGGTGAAGGGCATGGCGCCTTCGAAATTTCGGCACTATCAGCAGCTGAACGACGCGAGCCGCGACGCCTCCGAACAAGCCGCGGCACGCGGTGTAGGCATCGACGACGCGCCCGCCATCGTGCTCGCGCCAGGTTTGCCGCGCAGGGCCGCCGCCGCTTATCCACCGACGTAGTCCCAGGCCCAGGCTTCCCGCCGAAGCGTTTTATTTCACCTGCGTTTCAACACGTATCGCGCTGCCCCACGGCAGCGTGAGGGACGTGCTCACTTTTAATAATGGAGACAACCATGACGCAATCCCTTTCGAAACCGACTTCGTTGAAGACTTTCGCACGCAGCAGGGCGGCACTGGCGACGCTCGCCTTCGGCCTGTCGTTGATCGCCGCGCCGGCCGCACAGGCCACGCCGCTGAAAATCGGCATGACGTTTCAGGAGCTGAACAATCCGTACTTCGTGACGATGCAAAAAGCGCTGAACGATGCGGCGGCTTCGATCGGCGCGACGGTGGTCGTCACGGACGCACACCACGATGTCAGCAAGCAGGTCAACGACGTGGAAGACATGCTGCAGAAGAAGATCGACATCCTGCTCGTGAATCCGACTGACTCGACCGGCATCCAGTCGGCGGTGACATCGGCAAAGAAGGCGGGCGTGGTGGTGGTCGCCGTGGATGCGAACGCCAACGGTCCGGTCGATTCATTCGTCGGCTCGAAGAACTACGACGCCGGCGAAATGGCTTGCGAGTATCTGGCGAAGTCGATCGGCGGCAGCGGCGAAGTGGCGATTCTCGACGGCATTCCAGTCGTGCCGATTCTCGAACGCGTGCGCGGCTGCAAGGCGGCGCTCGCGAAAGCGCCAGGCGTGAAGCTCGTGGATACGCAGAACGGTAAGCAGGAACGCGCGACCGCGCTATCCGTCACCGAGAACATGATTCAGGCGCATCCGAACCTGA
This sequence comes from Paraburkholderia sp. BL27I4N3, assembly GCF_003386115.1. Classification (NCBI taxonomy): domain Bacteria; kingdom Pseudomonadati; phylum Pseudomonadota; class Betaproteobacteria; order Burkholderiales; family Burkholderiaceae; genus Paraburkholderia; species Paraburkholderia sp. BL27I4N3. The sequence continues at coordinate 345,284 of NZ_QREJ01000001.1, forward strand.
AGGGCGTGTTCAGCGTGAACGACGGCGGCTCGATGGGCGCGCTCTCGGCGATCGAATCGTCGGGCAAGGACATCAAGCTGACCAGCGTCGACGGTGCGCCGGAAGCAATTGCCGCGATTCAGAAGCCAAACTCGAAGTTCGTCGAAACGTCCGCGCAATTCCCGGCGGACCAGGTGCGCATTGCACTCGGCATCGCGCTCGCGAAGAAGTGGGGCGCCAATGTGCCGAAGACGATTCCGGTCGACGTGAAGATGATCGACAAGAGCAATGCCAAGGGTTTCAGCTGGTAAGTCGAATGTCCGTTGCCGCGCCGAGCGAAAAGCGCGGCAACGGACAGCAGAGGAGGACCCGATGGACACGATACTCAAGCTCGACAACATCACCAAAAGTTTTCCCGGCGTGAAGGCGTTGCAAGGCATTCACCTGGAAATCGCGCGCGGCGAGATTCACGCTTTGCTGGGCGAAAACGGCGCGGGTAAATCGACGCTGATGAAAATCCTGTGCGGCATTTATCAGCCCGATGAAGGCACGATCACGATCGAAGGCGAGGCGCGTCATTTCGCCAACTATCACGATGCGGTGGCTGCCGGCGTCGGTATCGTGTTTCAGGAGTTCAGCCTGATTCCGTATCTGAACGCCGTGGAGAACATGTTTCTCGGCCGCGAACTGAAGAGCGGTTTGGGCTTGCTCGAACGCGGCAAGATGCGGCGCGCGGCGGCGGCGATTTTCCAGCGGCTCGGCGTGACGATCGATCTGTCGGTGCCGATTCGCGAACTCTCGGTGGCGCAGCAGCAGTTCGTCGAGATCGGCAAGGCGCTTTCGCTGGAGGCGCGCATTCTGATTCTGGACGAGCCCACCGCCACGCTCACGCCCGCCGAAGCCGAGCATCTGTTCGCCATCATGCGCGAGCTGAAACAGCAGGGCGTCGCGATGATTTTCATCTCGCATCACCTCGAAGAGATTTTCGAAGTGTGCGACCGCATTACCGTGCTGCGCGATGGCCAGTATGTCGGCATGACGGAGGTCGCGCAATCCGACGTGGGGCATCTCGTGGAAATGATGGTGGGGCGCCGCATCGAAAACAGCTTTCCGCCGAAGCCGCCGCTGCGTGCCGATGCGAAGCTCGTGCTCGAAGTCGACAAGCTGCAGTTGCTCAAGGACAGCCCGGTTTTGAGCTTTACGCTGCGTGAAGGCGAGATTCTCGGCTTCGCGGGACTGGTCGGCTCGGGGCGCACGGAAACCGCGCTCGCCGCGATCGGCGCGGACCCGGCCTACGTGAAGGATATTCGCATCAACGGTACGGCGGCAAAGCTGTCCGATCCCGCCGATGCGTTGCGCGCCGGCGTCGGCATTCTGCCGGAGAGCCGCAAAACCGAAGGCCTGATCACCGACTTCTCGATCAAGCAGAACATCTCGATCAACAACCTCGGCAAGTATCGCTCGATGCGCTTCTTCATCGACCAGCGCAGCGAAGCACGCGCGACCGCCGACATCATGAAACGCGTGGGCGTCAAAGCACCGAGCATGCATACCGAAGTCGCGACGCTCTCCGGGGGCAATCAGCAGAAAGTGGTGATCGCGCGCTGGCTGAATCATCACACCAACATCCTGATCTTCGACGAACCGACGCGCGGCATCGACGTCGGCGCCAAAGCCGAAATCTATATGCTGATGCGCGAACTCACCGCGCGGGGCTACTCGATCATCATGATCTCGTCCGAACTGCCGGAGATCGTCGGCATGTGCGACCGCGTCGCCGTGTTCCGGCAGGGCCGCATCGAAGCGATGCTCGAAGGCGACGCGATCGACTCGAACGCCGTGATGACCTATGCAACTGCCGGCTCTCGTGGAGCAACACATGAACACGCCTAATCCTTCTTCTTCACCAAAGACCTCCACTGTCAGCAGCGATACGCCGGGAGCGCCGGTGCGTTTCACGTGGGCCGCCCTGAAACGCTCGACGCTGTTCTATCCGTTCATCGGCTTGCTGGTGGTGTGCATCGTGATGGTGTTCGCGAGCGACAGCTTCCTCTCCGGGGCGAATATCGAGAACGTGCTGCGCCAGGTGTCGATCAACGCGATCATCGCCGTGGGGATGACGTGCGTGATCCTGACCGGCGGCATCGATCTCTCAGTGGGTTCCGTCATGGCGCTGGCGGGCACGCTCGCCGCCGGGCTGATGGTGGCCGGTATGAACGCAGTGGCCGCGCTTGCGATTGGTGTCGCGGTGGGATTGGGCTTTGGCGCGGCGAACGGTTTCTTTGTAGCGTTCGCCGGCATGCCGCCGATCATCGTCACGCTCGCGACGATGGGCATTGCGCGTGGCCTCGCGTTGATCTACACGGGCGGCTATCCGATCGACGGCTTGCCCGATTGGGTTAGTTTCTTCGGCAGCGGCAAGATTCTCGGCGTGCAGGCGCCGGTTGTGATCATGGCCGTGATCTACGTGATCGCGTGGGTACTGCTGGAGCGCATGCCGTTCGGCCGCTATGTCTATGCGATCGGCGGTAACGAACAGGCGACGCGTCTGTCGGGCGTGCGTGTGGCGCGCGTGAAGCTGATCGTCTACACGATTGCGGGTTTGACGTCCGCCTTTGCCGCCATTGTCCTGACCGCGCGTTTGATGAGCGGCCAGCCGAACGCCGGCGTCGGCTTCGAACTCGACGCCATCGCCGCCGTGGTGATGGGCGGCACGTCGATCTCCGGCGGGCGAGGCTCGATTATCGGCACGCTGATCGGCGCGTTGCTGCTCGGCGTGCTGAATAACGGCCTGAACATGGTCGGCGTGAATCCTTATGTGCAGAACGTGATCAAGGGCGGAATCATTTTGCTCGCGATTTACATCAGCCGCGACCGCAGAAAGTAACTCTTCAACGACTTCCACTTTTAAGCAGGACCATGCAATGACGACTCAATCCACAGACCACGACCAGCAGAACATGACAGCCATCGTCTGTCATGCACCGAAAGACTATCGCGTCGAACAGGTGTCGAAGCCTCGCGCGGGCGCGCACGAACTGGTGATCCGCATTGCCGCGTGTGGTATTTGCGCGAGCGACTGCAAATGTCATTCGGGCGCGAAGATGTTTTGGGGCGGCCCGAGTCCCTGGGTCAAGGCGCCGGTGATTCCAGGCCATGAGTTCTTCGGTTTCGTGGAAGAAATCGGCGAAGGCGCGGCCGATCACTTCGGCGTGAAGATGGGCGACCGTGTGATCGCCGAGCAGATCGTGCCGTGCGGCAAATGCCGCTATTGCAAATCCGGTCAGTACTGGATGTGCGAGGTGCACAACATCTTCGGCTTCCAGCGGGAAGTCGCCGACGGCGGCATGGCCGAATACATGCGCATTCCGCCCACGGCGATTGTTCACAAGATTCCCGACGGCATTTCGCTGGAAGACGCCGCGATCATCGAACCGCTCGCCTGCGCGATCCACACGGTCAACCGTGGAGAAGTGCAACTCGACGACGTGGTGGTGATCGCCGGCGCCGGCCCGCTTGGTCTGATGATGACGCAAGTGGCGCATCTGAAAACACCGAAGAAACTGGTGGTGATCGATCTGGTCGAAGAGCGCCTCGCACTCGCCCGCGAATACGGCGCCGACGTGACGATCAACCCGAAACACGACGATGCGCTGGCGATCATCCACTCGCTCACGGACGGTTACGGCTGCGATGTGTATATTGAAACCACCGGCGCGCCGATCGGCGTGAATCAGGGCATGGACCTGATTCGCAAGCTTGGGCGGTTCGTCGAGTTTTCGGTGTTCGGCGCGGATACGACGCTGGACTGGTCCGTGATCGGCGATCGGAAAGAGCTCGACGTGCGCGGCGCGCACCTCGGCCCGTACTGTTATCCCATCGCGATCGATCTGCTGGCGCGCGGGCTGGTTACATCGAAAGGCATAGTCACGCACGGCTTTTCGCTGGAAGAATGGGACGAGGCGATCAAGATCGCCAACTCGCTCGATTCGATCAAGGTGCTACTGAAGCCGCGCGCCTGAGCGTCGAACCCGGTCGGAGTACGAGCGGCATCTAAACGGAGACAGTATGGATTACGTCATCGGCGTCGATATCGGCACGCAGAGCACCAAGGCGCTGCTGGTCGATCAGCACGGCGCGATCGTCGCGCAGCATGCGTCGAGCTATCAGCCGGATACGCCCAAGCCGCTGTGGGCGGAACAATGGCCTGCGGTCTGGCTGAAGGCGGTGGTGGAGTGCATCGCCGCGTGCGTAGCCAAGGCGAAGGAAGCGGGCGTCGCGGCGAAGTCGATCAAAGCCGTGTGCGTGAGCAGCTTGTATGGCGGCTCCGGCATTCCGGTGGATAGCGAGATGCGGCCGCTTTATCCTTGTCTGATCTGGATGGATCGGCGCGCCACCGAGCAGGTCGAATGGGTGCGCAATAACGTCGATCTCGAGCGGCTCTACACGATCACGGGCAACGGCGTGGATAGTTACTACGGCTACACGAAGATGCTGTGGCTGCGCGATCACGAGCCGGACGTGTGGTCGCATACGCGCTACTTCCTGCCGCCGAATGCGTACGTGATCTACATGCTGACTGGCGAGGTGGCGGTCGATCATAGTTCGGCGGGCAATATCGGCGGCATCTACGACATTGGCAAACGCGACTGGTCCGACGAAGCGCTCGACATGCTCGGCATTCCCGCGACGATGATGCCGGAGCGGCTGGTCGAATCGTCGGACGTGGTGGGTGGCTTGTTGTCGCAGTGGGTCGAGCAGTTAGGCCTCGAAGCGGGCACGGCGATCGTCGCGGGCGGCGTGGACGCGGCGATGGCGACGTTCGCGGCCGGCGTCACGCGCGCCGGGCAACATGTCGCGATGATCGGCACGAGCATGTGCTGGGGCTACATCAACCAGAACGTCGACGCGCGGCATGGATTGATCAGCATGCCGCATGTGTTCGACGGGCAACGCGATATTTATGTGTTCGGCGGGGCGATAACCGCGGGCGCGTCGGTGAGCTGGTATCGCGAGCAGTTCTGTCACGCGGAGATCGAGGCCGCGCGTGCGACGCCGCATGGCGATCCGCATCGCTTGCTGGAAGAGTCGGCAGAGAAAGTGCCGGCTGGTTCGGATGGCGTGATGTTCCTGCCGTATCTGATGGGCGAGCGCAGCCCGGTGTGGGATGCCAAGGCGAGCGGAGCGTTTATCGGACTGAGCCTGTTTCATACGCGGGCTCATTTGTACCGCGCCGTGCTGGAAGGCGTCACGTTTGCGCTGAAGCACAACATCGAGGCGGGGCGCAAAGGTGCGCAGTCGCTGGATGACAAACTGATCGTGGTGGGCGGCGCCGCGCATTCGGATTTGTGGATGCAGATTATCGCGGACGTTACCGGGTATCCGGTTTATACCATCGAGCAGGACGTGGAGGCGGCGATGGGGGCGGCGTTGCTGGCGGGCGTCGGTGTCGGGCTGGTGTCGCGTGAAGAGGCGCGGCGCGGATGGGTCACGCTGGTTGAACGCGCGGAGCCGAACGCACAACGGATGGCGTTGTACGAGCAACGCTTCGGCGTTTATACGGATTTGTATCCGGCGTTGAAGCCGATCATGCATCGGTTGCAGACATCATGAATGCTACTTTTGATTTTTCTGGCAAGTCGGTACTGGTTACCGGGGCTTCGAGCGGGATCGGGCGTGCGACGGTTGAGGCGTTGTGCGCGTCGGGCGCGAATGTGGTGGCTGCCGCGCGCAATGTGAAGGAGCTTGCGCGGTTGGCGGAGGAAACGGGTTGCGAGCCGTTGACGCTCGATGTGAGCGATGAGGCGGCTATCGATGATGCGTTTGGTTCGCTCGATACGTTCGATGGGCTCGTGAATTGTGCCGGGATTGCGTTGCTCGAGCGTGCTGTCGATACGACGGGTGAGAGTTTCGATCGTGTGATGGCGGTAAATGCGCGGGGCGCGGTGCTGGTGGCCAAGCATGTGGCGCGAGGGATGATCGATGCTCAGCGCGGTGGCAGTATCGTTAATGTTTCCAGTCAGGCTGCGCTGGTGGCGTTGGATGATCATTTGAGTTATTCGGCTTCCAAGGCTGCGCTTGATGCTGTTACCAGGGCTTTGTGTGTTGAGTTGGGGCCGTTCGGGATTCGGGTTAATAGTGTGAATCCTACGGTTACGTTGACGCCTATGGCGGTGCTGGCTTGGAGTGATCCGGTTAAGCGGGACCCGGCGCTTAAGGCTATTCCGTTGCAGCGGTTTGCTGAGTCTGCTGAGGTTGCTGCGACTATCTTGTTCTTGTTGAGTGGTGCTGCTTCTATGGTTAGCGGGGTTTGTTTGGCTGTTGATGGGGGGTATACGGCTAGGTGAGGTTATTTGATCGTGCGGTATTTGTTGGGGAGCACTGGGGGGAATTTTGCGGGCCGGCCGCCCCTTGCCGGTTCATCGGCGAACAGCCACCTTCCGGTCCGGCCACGCGGCCCGAGGCTATTTGCCCGCCTGGCACGGCGGAAGCGTGCGGCGCTACAGGATCAAACGCATCCGGTAATTACGCGCCGGCCGTGCGCAAGCGGGGGGCATTGGATTCATCCTGTTGGTGCATTCCGCTCGATACTCGGTTAGCCGGCCAATCACGGTCGGCCTGATTCAGGGTCAACGACTCAATCGAGCATCCAGCTATCGTCGCCTTCGATCAGTGTGCCGCCGTGGCTGGTCATATCGCCCTTGCGGGCGACACCCGCGCCGCCGAATGTGGAGGCCGAGCCAGTAACGATGACCGCGCCGCAGCTTGTTTGATCGCCTATCCGGGCGACAGCACGGCCGTTGACCGTCACGCTACTTGCACCGCTGATGACAGTGCCGAACCCGTGCATAGGGCAGGAATGAAGATGACCTACGAGAGCGATGGGGCGCATAAAAACCTATATGAGATACCTGCAATGGAATCAACGGCAAATTATTTTCTGAAAAACCGGGTATCTCGCAATTCGCCATTTGTCTCCAATATTTTCTGAAATATATGAGAAATGAGTGCGATACCGTTTCCCATCGAAACGGTAGATGGCGATATTGCTGCTCCCCATGTCTCCTCGGGCTTCGGTTTTGAGATCAGGAAGTCCGTTACACCGATGTCGTTTTTGATCGAAGGGACCGTCGTCACGTGTAAAAGCTGGGTGGTGGTCGATTTTGATGACAATCTGAATATCCAGGACGGGGAATTTACCTGAGTGGACTCCATATCAATGTTGCAATCCGCAAAAAGTAAGTTTTCGTGCCTGTTAGCACATATGCTTACCGATATGCCGCTTGCGCCGCATTGATCTTTGACGTTTTTTATAATTGCACGCGAGTTCCGAATCAGACCAGCGGCCGTATTGATATCAATCGCTTTCTTTATTTTGCATGTGTCACCTCCTGTATTTTCCAGCGAAGACTTGGAATTTCGATATGCTGGTTCGAGTTTTACTATTATATTTGTAGGGTTGTCTTCAAGCAAGTCCTGTTTTTGCAAGATGCCAGTTTAGCATTCTGTGTCTGGACCGCTCGAAATAACGATTCTGGATCGTCTGAGGCAGCAATCGACGCGTACTGCAGGAAACTCGCCTTGAAAATCAAAGGGGGAATCCGGGCGTCTGTGCAGGTTCCCTTCGGATATCGTTCGCGGGCTTCCCGCACCATGCGCTGAACCTCAATGTCGCTTTCGACGGAAACGTCGTAACACGGCGAAAGTAGAATCTGCGTAGATACATACGCCGGAGAGAACTGACTTAGAGATGGAATATCCAAATCGCCTGCCGCTCTAACGCCAGGCAGCCAGCCGATGAAAATAATAGCCGCCAAAGTTTTAATAGAGAGGATCGCGAAAGGGATTCTATTGTCAAGCGAAAATAATGGCGATGATCTTGAAAAATAACGTGACACCAGGAACTTCATATATATTGTCTGTTCGCGAGCTACTCTTCGTTGAATTGGATGGTTTTTATCATTTCCAATAAAATATTGTAGCTAAACCCACTGTCGAGATCAAAATCCTCTGCATTTCGTGTGACGCAATACTGTTGCATTGTCGCGCTTGACTTCGAATTTCCTATCACAATGCGAATGCACCGATTGACAGAAGAATATCGCTGACAATAATCAGGTGCCGTGATTTTTCTGTTGGAGTTTTTGTAGATGTCCTCTACCAACCACCCCCTCCAATTCCGACCATTAAGTTTGATAGAGGTTGCGCTTGTTGCGACAGCGCACGCGGATGGGACTATTTTTCTAGTATGTACATTGCCATTCTTGTCAGCCACAATGAAGCTATCTTTTTTCCTCAGCATTTGATCAATGCCAACACGTCGAATATTTAACGATGGAATTCTTTCAACCCAACTGGGATCATGAATTCCGAACCCTTGTGGCGCGAGTGACAAAACGGTCCCGTTGTCGGATTTATATGATCCAAGGCAATCGAGAAGTTTTCCTTTGCCATCGGGAGACAGCGCGGAGGGAAGTTCTATCGAAATTCCACATGATTCGGATGGTTTTCCAGAAATCAACAGTTGATGGTCGGCATTTGACGCTGCAAAACTGGATATCCAAGTAGAGAAAAAAATCGTTGCGATCAGTATGCTCCGGGCTCGCATTTTTATTTCCTTGAAAGATGATATATAGCGGCTCGTTCAGTTACGAGGCGACATTAAGTTCGGTCTGAAACGGCATTACTCTTCCCTCTGCCTTATCAGCGAAGGATCGGTCGGCATATTCGGTGCATCGCCAAGAATGAAATTCACGTAATGAAAAAACTCTCTACGCTGGGGAAGTCCGGTGCTGCCCCCATTAACTGGTGTCGTGATTGCGGCGACATTTGCATCAGCTACCCCTACGTCCGCACGGCGATCGATATTCATCCCGCTTCGCAGGGCCCCGGTGTTGGGTGACTGCATTACCTTACTAATCCAGAAGTACCCGGCTGAATCGGCGACGGCGGTTGCATCGGAAGAAAGCAGTTCAGGATTGGGATCGGTTGTGAAGTCACGTCCGCGAAAGCGACTGTACGCAGCGTAACTGCCACGTCCGGTAAGATGAATTAGCCCCCGGCCGCGAAACCTTGCCCCATCGCCCGTTTGCGTATTTCCCATCGACAACGCCTTCTGTTGAACTTCATCCGGTCGTTGCGCTATATAGTCGGGTCGATTTCGACCGTGCAGAAACCCCATCGCTTGTAGCCAATCATGTTTGTGATCGAAGTCGTCCCCAGCCTCCTGCGGAGTTAACGCCTCGTACATCGTGCGGAAATACCGGCTGTCGCCAAGCTCGACCGTTGCTCTTAGCGCTCCGGTTTCTTTGAATATTTGCGCTAAGAAATGGGCCTGTCTTTGAGGAGTCGAAAAGCCATACTTCCTCCACATGCGATTTATCGCCGTATGCATATCCGGAGGCATGAAACCGTGGTCATTGTTGCCTGAATGCCATCGGGTTTGCGCCGTCTGCCATGGAATTTCTCCGCCTGCATTGGGACTGGACCGTTTGGGCAATGTCTGTGTCAGCTCTCGAAGGCTGCGCCATCCGCACTTCTTGAACATCTGAATAAACCGCCCCGGATGAAAGTGGTAGTGAACCTTGCCCAGCGCCAGTCCTTGTGCCTGAGCGTCCTCCCAGAAGGCCAGCGCTGCGTGGTGCTGTTTGAGCTTCGTATAGGCGTCTGGACTCAGACAGCCGGTCATTAGCGCGGAAGCCGGCAGATCATTCGGATCAGTGCCCTTGAGCCAACCCCAGCGCGTATCGAAGTCGTCGCGCGACCACTCTGTCGGCATCTTTACAACGCAATAGCTGAGCCGTTCCCGCATCGGACCGTCAAGGCTGCGCGCGTAAGCTCGCGCAATGCGTTCGCGCTTTCTCTGCGCCTGCTGTTCGGCTGGCGTCGGCGCGGCTGCCCCGCTTGTGGCCGCTGGCGGACTCACAGCCGGCGGTGCGCCCGGGTCAAGCATGGCAATCAGCACATCGGAATCGCACCGGCTGTTGCCGTCTGTATCGTCGTCTGCAAACGTCCACCCCAGCCAGTCGGGGAAATCCGCATCGCTGTAGACTCTGACGCCGGGACCGTTCAGATTCGCATACACAGCCGTGTGATCGACCGGTGAATGAATCTGCCGGATGTGCGGCAGGCGTCCCTGATAGAGATCTGTCGCTGCCGGTGCATCTGGGCCGATCACCCGGCCAAAGCGCAGCATTTCATAGCCTGCGCTGGGGCATCCAGGATAGCGCCGGGTGGCACGCTCATACAGGCCGTAGGCATCTTCCGGCGTCGCCGAGCCAAGCACCGCGCCCCGGATGCTGCGTGTGGTCAGGGTGATCAAGCCAGTGGACTCTGTGATACTTACGATCGCCGGCTCCGTTGTCGTCGCCTGCACCGGCACCTGCCACGCGGGATGGGCTGCCGAGCCAACTGATGGATCGCTGGCATAGAGTTGCGTACCAGCTGGCAACACGACGTGAATGTCGCCCCACAGACTATTGGTTCGCCCCTGTTCCGCTGCCAGCGGCCCGTGGTTACGCCCCATCAGTGCCGCGACGCTGGTGGCGTCGGCGACGATCTCGAAGTGGATACGGTTCGGCTGGCCGTAGATCGCGCCAGGCAAACCGATCGCGTCCTTGCGGTACACCCTGCTGCCGCGCGCCACCTGGGTCGTGTGCATGTGCTGGTAGATCGAGTAGAACTCGACGTTCACCCCTTCGCCAATCTCCGTTGCGTGCTTCAGGATCACCACACCGTTACTCGTCCAGCCCTTGTAGTACAGCAACGGATGCGCCGCGATGACCGCTGGATCGTCATGATGCTGCGGAATGCCATCACTGCCACGCGCGAACACGACCTCGCCGTCGGCAATCGCGCACACTGGCTCCGAGCTGTCCGCATTGCCCTGCGCTTCGAGATGGATGCCTCCATGCCAGCCAAATTCGCGGCTGACGGGAAACGCGCCCTTGCCACTGCGTTCGCCCAGGGTCGTGACGGGTTGCGTTGAGTCGTCCTCATGCGCGGCTGCGCTGAGGAAAGGTTGGCTGATCAGCATCAGGTTTCCTATTTTTTTGTTCGTCTGTTTTGGGAATGGGTTTAGTCCGACAACGGCACATGGCCCGGATCGAGCAACTGGCCCGGCAGTGGAATGCCATGCATTCCAGGCACTCCCCCCGAGCCACCCTCCTGAATTAAGGCGCCTTTGAGCTTTATCGCGATGCCCTCGATCGTGACGCCGCTACTATCAATGGTGAAGCTGCCACCGGGTGCCTTGATGACCAGTCTGTCGCTTGCCTGAAGCTCATATATCTGTGTCCGGCGCGCGATGGCCTGCCCGGCCCGAAGCTGATGACGACCCTGCACGACATGCTCCGCGTTCCCGCCGGTTTCGATCTGGTAGTCGGCCGCAATCCGGTCCCGCCGGCTGTTGCCCACGTTCTCCACACGGTCCTTGCCGATCGTGACCGTCTGGTTCCGTCCGACCGACACGGTATCGTCCAGCCCGACACGGCGCTGGCTGTCATGTGCAATATCGACCTGCTCGTCGTTGCCAACGTGGCGCGCGCGATCATGGCCCACCGTAACGGTCTGGTCGTGCTCGACCGCATGCGCCTCGTCGTTTTCTACCTCGGTACGGAGGTTTTTCTCGGCATGAATCCATACTTCTTCGCGGCCCTTCTTGTCCTCGAAGCGAATCGCGTTAGCGGTGCCATAGCCGCCCTCCTTCGTAGAGCGCGATAGCGTCCCGCTCTGCGTCGCGTTATCCGGTAGCTTCCACGGCGGCATGCTCATCGCGTTGTACACGCGCCCGGTCACGATGGGCCTGTCCGGGTCACCGTTTTCGAAGTCGACAATAACTTCAGTTCCAACCCGCGGAATGTTGATGCAGCCGAAGTTACTGCCCGCCCACGGATAAGACACGCGCACCCAGCACGACGAATTCTGGTCATTCACGGGTGACCTATCCCAATGAAACTTCAGCTTCACACGTCCGTACTGGTCGGTCCAGATTTCACTTCCCGTGTACCCAGTCACGATCGCCGTCTGCGGACCCGTTGTGCGCGGTTTGCTCACCGTGCGCGGTGGCCGGAACATCGTGGTCGCCGGCTGCACTTCGAAAGTCGTATTGACCTGATACTGGCCTTCGCCGGTTACTTCGCCGATCTCCTCGGCATCTAGCCTGACGCGGATCACCAGGTACTCGCGGTTCGCCGCTTCCTGCGGATAGCTCGCCAGCGTGAATGTCGTGCCGCACACCACATCGCGCAGGTTGCCTCGGCCTACGGCGCGTTCTCCCCGAGCGCGGATTTCCTGCATGCGTACACGCGCGAACTGCTCGCCCTGCTGCGGATCGGTATAGTCGCCCGGCCATTCGTAGACTGTCAGATCGTTATGCCGCGTGCCCTGCGGCAACGCATTCTGTACCGCCAGGTTTGCGCTCGGCTTCGTGAAGTCGAAATCATCCGTCGTCCAGATTCCCGACTGGATGCTTTCGGTCGTGTCGAAGTGGCTGACATATTCGGCGTCGATCTTCCTGTCAGGCGGGAGGTACTGCAACGTGTGATACGCCTCGCTGACCACGCGCCTGTGCGCGCCGAGATTATCGACAAGCACCATCCGGTGCACGCCGTTCGAGTGCTCGAAGAACCAGTAAATTCCGTGTTCTTCCATGAGCCTCTGAATGAACGAAAAGTCCGACTCACCATACTGCACCTGATAGACGAGCCTCGGATACGTGCCGCCCAGGCGCTTGACGTACGAGTACATGTAGTTGCCTTTGAGTACCTCGTCGATAATCTCGACCACCGAGCGGTTTTGAAAGATTCGGTAGTCCGTGCGCTGTCCGGCGAGCACGATCCACGGCTTGAGAATCAGCCGGTAGTGGTACTGCCGGTTTAGCGGCGCAACCAGGCTTGCCGCCGTGACGATGCCGCTGATTTCCCGTTCACCCTTGCCGATATTCGCGGCGCCTGCGGCACCCGCGACGCCCGAATGGAAGGTGCCCATCCCGTCGAGCTGGACGGTCACGGTCAGCTCCTTGCCGACCATCGCCTTCAGGTCCAGATTGGCCGCGGCGCTGTCGGGCAGCAGCGGACTGAGCGGCGTGACCAGTCCCAATTCATATTCGTAGATCTTCGAAAGCGCTTCCTCTCCCCTGATCGAGCGTATCAGGAGGGCAGGTTCGCCGTCGTCCAGCTTCGGCAGCGCGGCGCCGCTAACGGTGAAGGTACGTGGAGTCATGAAGTTCAACATAGGCTCGATCCTCCGTGTGAACTGGACCGGTCGCCACTCATGAGACGAATCCCGTTGTGCCGGGCGTGCGACGCCCTGCGTTCTGTCATGCGTGTCTGCATCAATCTTTTCCCATGAACGCCGCGCGCCGTGTCGATCGCCCCGGCTGCCTGCCATGCCTTTTCCCTGCGGTTCTACTCATGCAACGCCCCGCGTGCCCATACGCACCGGCCAGGTCGCCACAGGGCCGCGCTGCGTCGAGCGCAGTTCGGTCTCGATGAACGAATGGGCCGATGCACCTCGCGCGAGAAAGCGCTCGAGAATCAGGCCGAACAGGTAGGGGCTCACGCCATGGAAGCCCGCTTCGTCGACCGTGAGCACGCACTCGGCGCCGCAACCAAACATGATTTGTCCATCGCGCGGGAGCATGCGCGTGACCGTGCGCATGCTGACATCGACCAGACTGTCGATCATCTGCCGGTAGACCTCGTCACCTGGCGCGAGGAACAGCCCTAGCAGATTGCGCAGGCCCGCGGCCGACGGGTCTTCCAGAGCGAGGTAACTAAAGTTCAACTGGCGGATCAGCCGCCAGGCGGCTTCCCGCTCCGCATACGGTGCGCGTGGCACACTAGGTGAGCGAATCAGGCCCACGCACAGAACCGGGGCAGATTCTTCGAGCGTCAGATCGTCGCGGCCGTCTGGCACGATCAGGTTCGGAAGTTCACGATTGGTCAGCAACGCGCTGAGCGTGAGGTAGTTCATGCGCTCGCCGTAAGGTTGCCCGTCGTGATCGACGAGTGAGACCGAGGTTTGCGTGCCGATGTAGGGCGTGCGTGTGCCATAGCGGCGGCGTGACAGTTCCGGCGCCGAGCGGCGTTCGCGACGCGAGGTGAAATAGCGCCCGTGGTTGCCTTCATCGTTCGTCAGTGGCTCGTGCAGCGGCCGGAATTGGAGCGGTGCCGATGTCTCGCTGACCTGACCATGTAGGGCCTGCACGGAGAACACTTCGTAGTCGAGCGGCTGGAGTGCGTTCGGCACCAACTGGAATTCGGTGCCGGATTTCGGCAACTCGACGGGATCGGATGTGCGAGGAAAAAGGTTGATGACCGGCGTGCAGAAAAGCGCGAACTGCGAGGCATCGACCTGGTCCGCCAGCGGGTCGGTGTGTCGGTCCAGCAGCACGACGACCTCCGCCTCGCGCCCACGCACCTGGCGCAGGCCAGGTGCGAGACCGGTCAGCGTGAAGAAGTAAAAACGCGACGGACATACGGCAAACTCGTGCAGCAGATTGTGTCCATGAAATTTCGACCATGCGAGCGGCAGGAGGCCCTGTCCCGGATCAAGCCCTTCATGCACCACCGCATCGCGGCTTACCGCGTGAAACGGACTGCCGGGCGTGCCGAGGTTTTCCGGCTCGCCGGTAATCGACGCGACGGCCGCAACGTGCAGCAGTTCGAACAGGCGCGACGCCAGCTGTTCTTCCCCGGCCAGGTACACGGGTAACCGGTCCAGTCCCTGCAAGTCGGCGATGCAGGCCTCGCTGGTGGTACGCAGCCTCAGACGCAGAGCGCCGCGCACGTTGTTGGTATGTCCACGCACATACCGGTCGGGCGCGGGAATATCAGGAGGAATGCCGGTCAGCCGTGCGCTTACGATTTCGAGCGGATACAGCGTTACCTCCTGACTGCTACGAAACTCGCACGCCGTGGCTTCACCGTCGGGCACGCGACTGATGAAGGTGGCGCCGCGCGCAATGCGGACGCCCTCGGCGAGATCGCCTTCCGCATCGTCTGGATACAGCCGTGCCACCGCCATCGATGGCGTCGGCGCGAGGTAATTCGGATAGAGGCATTGCAGCAGGGGGCGCGTGAAGTCGGGGAACGCTGCGTCCAGTTTCATGCGCATGCGGGCGGACATGAAAGCGAACGCCTGGACGAGCCGCTCCACATACCTATCGCCGATTTCACCCGCCTGCATGCCCAGACGCCTGGCGATTTTTACATGCGCCTGTGCAAACTCGGCGGCAAGTTCGCGCAGGTACAGCAACTCCTCGTTGTAGTACGTCAGCAGATCACCCGCGCCGGTTTCCGGGCGTTGACGGTACGGTACGGATCGCCTCGCCAACTGCTCCACGTACTGTTCCGGTTCGAAGCGCATGCCGGTAATCGGCGCATCCGTGGGCGCCTGTCCAAGCCAGCTGGACCAGCCGAGTTGTTCCGTTCCACCCAGCACCGCAGGCGGCGCGCCCTGTGGCTTGATGCGCAGTTCCAGTTCCCACCGGTAGCCGCGCCCGACAAATTCCCTCACGCATTCGACCAGCTTCGGCAGGTCCACGCCCTGCGCCGTGAAACGCAGATACACCGCCAAGTCGAGCGGCCCCAGGATAATGCGGAACCGGTGCTGGCGGTCCGGCACCTGCTCACCGAGCATCGCGCCCATCGCAAGCGTCGAAGACTCCACGGGCTTGCCGAGATAACTGTGGCTGGCCGGCGCCATTTCCAGCCAGTGAAAGACGTATTCCTCGATCGCGACCGGTACGTCGAAGTACTGCTCAAGCGTCGCGCGCAGGCCGTCGGGATTACGCGCTTCGCGCACCAGATGCGCAGAGGCGGCGAGGCGCGCATGGCCAGGAAACGGCCGGCCGGCGATTTCGTCGGGATCGTGGCCGGCGAGGCTCGCGACAAAAAAGGAGAATGTTTCGTCATCCTTCCGGTCGAGGCCTGCTGTGGCCTGGGCGGAGGCCCACGCCCGGTACAGCAGAGTCAGGTAGCGGTGGTGAAAGATGTCGAGGAAGTTGACGAGCGTCGCATCCCGCCGGTTCTGCTCACGCTCGCGTGCAATCTCGGTGATGTGAATCGGCAGTGGCCCGTTCGGTCCGAACATGCCCAGACTGAGAAGCCGTATCTTCAGACGCCCGTTGACCTCACGCACGTCGGCAATCTCGCGCGGCGCGAATGCGAGGCTCGGTGCCTGGCCGAGGCGGAACGGCTCCGCCTGCGGACGCCGCGCGGTTCCGACCGGATCAATGCAGGGATCGGCGCAGATACGGCGCAGCAGGGAAATAAACCCGTAGCGCCAGGGTTCGGCCATCAGACGTTCAACGCTTTCCGGTGAAAGCGCCACGCCGGGCATGGGCAGATCGAAGCGGGCGCCCTCCATCACGTCGCGTCCCCTGCACACCGGTGCATGATTCCGGAGGCGCGCGCACGCAGGCAGGCGGGCCTCTGATCGTGAGGAGAGAGCAGGTGTGGGTTCATGCCCTGATTATTCAGGGCGTCCGATTCCGATGTCTATGGGACGCTCTCAGACGAATACTCTTTCCATCCCGATCTGACTCATAAAAGTTGCCAGGAAACGTCCGAATGATTTCAGGATGGCGGCGCAGTTCGAAAAAGCGGCGGGGTGCTGGCGAAGTTGGCCGGCCTCTCCTATGACCTGTTCGCTGACACGCCGATATGAGCCGTCAGGCTTTCCGACCGCGCGCGTGACGGTCGGATTCCAGTTGACGGCACAGTTCTGAATGTCAAGGTGAGTGCTTGACCGGCGACGCTCTGTGCGCGACCCGCGCACTCCGCAAACTTCTGCCGTTACGTCGCGGTCATTCAGGTGTTCATTGCCTGTCGCTACCAGCGAGAACGCTACCATCGCCGGCGTTCGCCTCGCTGCTATACCGTTCGGCGGCATCGGCGAGCGCGGTCGCCAGTTTCGTGAAATCCGCCTGCCGCTTCTCCCCGGTCGCACGGTACGTTTGCGCCGTTCTCGCGAGTGCGGCCAGATAGCCGAATTGTTTCGAGTGCGTTTTGCTCAATGCGGCGGCTTCCTGTGCGGTCTTTTCAACCGTGATCTGCGTACGGGCGCGGCGCGGTTTACTGGATGATGCGTGCCCCGATCTGGTCATGGTGCGATTTCCGGGGTGTTCCTGAATCGCCCACGAGTCAATCCAGGGCCCAGCACACCTTCGAAACGAGCGCCGTTATGTGGTATCGCCGAGGCGAAGCCGATGGCCCCACCGGACACAGAAAAGCCCGAGGGTTTTGATCCGACCGTTCCGACGAGCGCGGAGCGCGAGGCGGGAAGAATGATTGCTTTGTCACAGACTTGGAATGTGCGAGAACACAGATTCCAGATGCACCACTACCGCAACTGTGCGGGGGCCCCGCTTAAGCATTAGCGGTGTGAGCCGCTTTCTCTTGCCTACTTCTCTTTGCGGCGGCAAAGAGAAGTAAGTGCCGCCCCGCACAGCAATGCTCTCAACTTAAGCCTCGAAGGGCTTGTATACAGGGCGTTAGCCCTGTAAACTTCATCGCATAACTCACTGATAAATCAACGATATGAACTCAAATACCAGCGTCCTCAAGGCTTCTGGCTGAGTTCTCCGAATTCCTGTTCGATCCGGCGCTCGCCGATCGCGTGCGTCGTTCTCCCACCGCCTTTACCCGCAATCGCACACTGACCTTGCCGCGCATGGCCGCGCTGATGATGTCGGGCATGTGCGCCAGTGTGCAGGCCGAACTTGACGCGCTATTCGGCGCACTGGGAAGCCGCGGCGGGCGCACCCGCGCTGTGAGCGCACAGGCCTTCAGCAAGGCGCGACGGGGCGTGTCTGCCGAACTGTTCGAGCTGGCCCGCGCCCGCCTGATCTCGCTGGCCCAACCCCATATCGATTCGATGCGCTGGCACGGCCTGAGGCTGGTCGCCGCTGATGGCAGCCGCCTGCGTGTGGGCACGCGTCGCGGCCATGAACTGCGCGCCGATCACTACGCGTTTGCGCTATTCCTGCCGGGTTCCGAACTGACCCTGCACGCTGCACTTCATCCCGCCGACGGCGGCGAGCGGCAGATGCTGTTCGAAGCCCTCGATGTGCTGCAACCGCATACCGACCTGCTGCTGCTCGATCGCGGCTATATCGGTAACGCGATGGTGGCGGCGCTCGCACAGCGCGAAATCCCGTTCTGCATGCGCGTCGATGCGCGTAACTGGAAATGCGTCAGCGCCTTTGCCCGCAGCGGTAAAGCCGAGCGTGTGGTGACACTGGACGCGCCCGGCGAACTGGATGCCCGCGACTATGAACTGGCGCGTACGCCCACCACTGTTCGCCTGATCCGCGACGTCACGCCGGGCGGTCGCGTGCGGATGCTGATGACCTCGCTGCTCGATGGCGGGCGTTATCCGGCGGCATCGTTCGGCGCGCTCTATCATCAGCGCTGGCGGGTCGAGGAAGCGTTCAAACGACTCAAGCACCGGCTGCGGCTGGAAGCCGTCACAGGCCTCGATTACCTGGCGTTACAGCAGGACTTCGGCGCAAAAATCCTCGCCGACAACCTGTTCACCCTGCTCAGCGATCTCGATGCGCCGCACGACGACAGACATGCCAGCCGTCCTAACCGGGTGTATGCACTGGGCGCACTCAAGCCCATCCTCGGCGCGTGTCTTCTGCGCATCCAGCGCTGCCTGGACGGCCTCGCCGGTGTGCTGGAACTGATCCGCCAGACCCGATGCCGGATACAGCCGTCACGCTCCTATCCAAGACCACCCCGAAAAGCCAAGCCCCACTTCCATCTCGCGTACAAACTTGCTTGATGCAGCGGAGCTTAAGTTGAGAGCATTGCCCCGCACAGGGGCAACGCTAATAGACCACGAACAAACCAAGGAAAGGCCAAAACCCCCAGGATCACAGAAAAAACCAGGCGCCACGCGCAAAAAAAACCACTACAACACAGTCCTCACATGCCAAAGCTCCGGAAACAAAACCACATCCAACATCTTCCGAAGATAAGTAGCCCCACTAGTCCCCCCAGTCCCTTGCTTAAACCCAATAATCCGTTCAACAGTAGTCACATGCCTAAACCGCCACTGCCGAAAGGCATCTTCAAGATCAACAAGTTCCTCGGCCATCTCATACAGCTCCCAATGTTGAGAAGGATTCCGATAAACCTCCAACCATGCCGCTTCAACAGAAGCATCATGCACAGTAGGCTGAGTCCAATCCCGCTCCAACCTGGAGGCTGAGATAGGAAACCCGCGCCGAGCGAGCAACCGAACAACCTCATCATAAAAGGAGGGCGCTTCCAACGAACTCTTAACCTCGGCCAAAACATCAGCCCGATGCGCGTGCGGCTTCAGCATCTGCTCATTCTTATTCCCGAGCAAAAACTCAATCTGCCGATACTGGTAAGACTGAAACCCGGAAGAACTCCCCAAATAAGGCCGCATAGCCGTGTACTCAGACGGCGTCATAGTCGCGAGAACACTCCATGCCTGCACGAGCTGCTCCATGATCCGCGACACGCGCGCGAGCATCTTGAAGGCCGGCGGCAACTCATCCCGACGCACGGCCTGCAGCGCCGCCCGTAACTCATACAAAGCAAGCTTCATCCACAACTCGCTCGTCTGGTGCTGAATGATGAACAGCATCTCATTGTGATCCGGCGATAGCGGATGCTGCGCATCCAGCACCGTCCCCAACGACAGATAATCGCCGTAGCTCATCGACTCCGAAAAGTCGAGCTGCGCATCATGCCAGCCATCGCCGGAATCGGCGGCCGGGGAAGCCACGTTAGAAGCAACTGCCCCATGCCCGAACGGACATCCCTGCGCTGGTTTCTCTTCCGGCAGCCCCGGTGTTTGCATATGATCGGTCATTGCGCGCTCCTCAGGTCACTGCGCCGCGTGCGGCGAATTCAGGTGCCCGCCAGGTTTCCTTCACGAGCACCTCGCGCAACGTTTCCACCGCGTCCCACACATCGACAAAACGCGTGTACAACGGCGTAAAACCAAACCGCAGCACATGCGGCTCACGATAATCACCAATCACCCCACGCGCGATCAGCGCCTGCATCACCTCATAACCCTGCGGATGCTCGAAGCTCGCATGCGAGCCGCGCTGCGCATGCTCACGCGGCGTGACGAGCTTCAACGGAAATTCGCTGCAACGCGCCTCGACCAGTTCGATGAACAGATCGGTCAACGCCAGCGACTTCTTGCGCACCGCCTGCATATCGGTTTGCAAAAACACATCGAGCCCGCATTCGACGAGTGACATCGACACCATCGGCTGCGTGCCGCACAAAAATCGGCCGATGCCATCATCCGGTTGATACGCCGGATCCATCTTGAACGGCGCGCGATGTCCCCACCATCCTGACAGCGGCTGCGCAAATTCATTTTGATGATGCTTGGGCACCCACACGAACGCGGGCGAACCCGGCCCGCCGTTCAGATACTTATACGTGCAGCCCACCGCATAGTCCGCGCCGACGCCGTTCAGATCGACCGGCACCGCGCCCGCCGAATGCGCCAGGTCCCACAGTGCGAGCGCGCCTTTATCGTGAATCAGCCTGGTGAGCGCGGCCATGTCATGCATGTAACCGGTGCGGTAGTTCACGTGCGTGATCATCGCGATGGCGGTGTCGTCGCCGATCGCGGCAGGCAGTTCGGAAGGATCGTCGACGAGGCGCAGTTCATAACCGCGATCGAGCTGCTCGATCAAACCTTGCGCGATATACAGATCCGTCGGGAAATTCGAGCGCTCGGAAACGATCACTCGACGCTTGGGATCGCGCGCATTCGCTACGCGCACGGCCGCCGACAGCAGCTTGAACAGATTGATCGAAATCGTATCGGTGACGACCACTTCGTTTTCGGCCGCGCCGATCAACGGGGCAAGCTTGTTGCCGAGGCGGCGCGGCAACTCGAACCAGCCGGCGGAGTTCCAGCTACGAATCAGGCCTTCGCCCCATTCGGCGCCGATCACGGTCTGCGCGCGCTGCGCGGCGGCCGCGGGCGGCACGCCCAGCGAATTGCCGTCCAGATAGATGGTGGTCGGCGAAAGCGCGAACTGGTCGCGCAACGTCGCCAAGGGGTCGGCGCTGTCGAGCGCCAGTGCATCGTCACGGTGGTTCATGGTGATTCCGTCAGTCAGATCAGGGATGTTCGTTCAATGGGAGGCGGGCCGAGGCTCGGGCGCCGATTCGGGCAGCGCGCGCAGAACCGCGCGCACCGGACTCGCATCGAGCGTGGTCAGCTTGAGCGGCAGCGCAATCAATTCGTAGTCGCCGGGCGGCACGTCGTCGAGCACGATGCCTTCGAGAATTGCCATGCGATGCGCGCGGATCCGGTGGTGAGCGTCCATCGTCTTCGATTCCTGCGGATCGAGCGATGGCGTGTCGATGCCGATCAGCTTCACGCCGCGCGCCGCCAGCAGGTCGATGGTGTCCGGTGCGACCGCGCAGAACGCGCTGTCCCACGCGCTGGTGGGCGCGATTCTGTAAGTGCGCAGTAAGACTCGCGACGGCAAGTCGTCGAGCGAGCCGGCCAGGTGTTGTGGCGTCACAACAGGCGATGCGCCGATGCAATGAATCACGCGGCATCGGCCGAGGTAGGCGTCGAGGGGGACTTGGCCAATTGCGGCGCCTTCGGCGTCATAGTGCAGCGGCGCGTCGGTGTGCGCGCCGGTGTGCGGCGACAGCGTCAGCCGCGCGACGTTGACGGGCGAGCCCGCCTCCATGCGCCACACGCGCTCGATGCCCACCGGCGTGTCGCCGGGCCAGACGGGCGTGGCGGTATCGACGGCGGGGGTGATGTCCCAAAGTGTTGGCATAGTCGCATCGGCGGTTTGTGTCTATCCGGGAATGATAGGTGGCCTGCCGCGAAATGTGATTGCGAAAAAATCTCCTTCTGCGCCGTGTCTTGGAACATAATTTGATTCAAACGGGAAAGGGAGACCGAATATGAACGCGATCTCGCTCGACGCCACCGATTGCCGTATCTTGACGGTGCTTCAGCAAGAAGGACGGATCAGCAATCTCGACCTCGCGGAGCGCATTTCGCTCTCGCCGTCAGCCTGTCTACGACGCCTGCGCCTGCTCGAAGAGCAGGGTGTCATCGAACATTACCGCGCGTGTCTGAATCGAGAAGTGCTGGGTTTCGAACTGGAAGCGTTCGTGCAGGTGTCCATGCGCAACGACCAGGAGAACTGGCACGAACGCTTTGCGGAAGCGGTGCGCGACTGGCCGGAAGTGGTCGGCGCGTTCGTCGTGACCGGTGAGACCCACTATCTGCTGCGAGTCCTCGCGCACAACCTCAAACATTATTCGGACTTCGTGCTGCAGCGTCTCTACAAGGCGCCGGGTGTGATGGATATTCGTTCGAATATCGTGCTGCAGACGCTCAAGGAAGATTCAGGCGTGCCGGTTTCGCTGGTGAAGAAAACCGGCGGACATAGCGCCGCGCATAACGATCGCTGAGTGAGTGACCAGGCGGCCGCGCCGTCGTGGGGCGCAGCGATTTCTTTCTCGCGGCGAGCGCCTCGCGCCGCCTGTCATTGCCAGATCGCCCGAACCGTTCGCGCCGCCTCGCGACCCGGTTCAGCGTTCAAAGCGGGGCGAGTCCGTGAAATAAGCCGTTCTGAAACACCAGCGGGGACATCTCCGCGGCATTCTCGTGCACGCCGCAGCGCTCCACTTCGCCGACAAAAATCACGTGGTCGCCTTCTTCGTAGCGGCTGCGGTTATGGCATTCGAACCAGGCGAGCGCGCCGTCGAGCACCGGCATGCCGGTGTCGCCTTCCGCGTGCGACACGCCTTCGAAGCGATCGCCCTTCACGGTCGCAAAACGCTTGCACAGATCGAGTTGCGACGAAGCCAGCACATTGACCACGTAGTGGCTGTTGGCGCGGAACACCGGCATCGACGCCGAGCGCGTGGCCAGACTCCACAACACCAGTGGCGGGTTGAGCGAAACCGAATTAAATGAGCTGGCCGTGATGCCGATCAACTGGCCGGACGCCGCTCGCGTTGTAATAACGGTGACGCCGGTGGCAAATTGGCTGAGCGCCTGTTTGAAGGCGTTCTGGTCGAAGTTGGGCGGGCTGGCGCGCTTCATCGGGCGTCGGTCCCTGGCCCAAACTGGGGGAGCGCCGGGTCGAACCCATCTCGCGTGCGGCTGGAAACAAATGATTCGAAAGTCATAGTGAAAATCGTCGATTTATCCCAATTTTAACTGCAATCGTGGGGGATCGGCCGCGCCCCCCGCCGGTGAATGAAAAAGCCGCTAAGCTGGAAGGCTCGGATAGTGGCATGAGCGTTGCGTTGAACAGTGGAACGGCAGCGGCCGACTATGTGTTTCAAGGAGCAAGCAGCATGAGTCAGACAGGCGAAGTCGCCACCCTGGGTGGCGGGTGTTTCTGGTGCCTCGAAGCGGTGTACCTTGGCGTCGACGGCGTGAATGCGGTGGAGTCGGGCTACGCGGGTGGCAAGACGCAGCGTCCAACTTATGAGCAGGTGTGCGACGGCGAAACCGGCCACGCTGAAGTCGTCAAAGTCGACTTCGATCCGGCGAAGATCAGCTATCGCGAGATTCTCGATATCTTCTTTGCGATTCACGATCCGACGCAGTTGAACCGGCAGGGCAATGACGTGGGCACGCAATATCGCTCGGTGGTCTTCACGCATTCCGACGCGCAGCGGGAAACGGCGTTGCAGGCCATTCGCGAGATCGGCGAACAGCGCCTTTACGACGGCCAGATCGTCACGCAAGTGCTACCGCTTGACGGTAATTATTGGCCTGCCGAAGCCTATCACCAGAACTATTTTGCGCAGCACCCGGATCAGGGGTACTGCTCGTTCGTGGTGGCGCCGAAGGTGGCAAAGTTTCGTCAGAAGTTTGCTCACCGGATCAGGGCGAGCTAACGGCATGAGCGGCTGCTTGCGCGTGACTCAGGCGTCGGAGTCGGGCGGCTGCTCGTTCTCTTCAGACGGCGATGGCTCATGGTCGTCTTGCTCATGCTCATGCTCATGAGCGAGCCGTGCATACGCTTCGATGATCGCTCGCGCCAACTCCACGCAACTGAGCGGCGCCGAGCCTTCCGCCTTATTGTTGATCGCGATCACCACGGGCTGGCCTGCCAGCGCGTAGCGCGCGGCCAGTTCGGCGAGTGACGCGCGGGTCGCCGGATCCTCATCGACCAACTGGTTGAACGGCTCGTACTTGGCCTTCGCCTGTTCGTATTTGAAGCCGCCGTGCAGGCTCCAGCGCACGATCAGCGGCCCGGCCGGTTCACCATCCAGTAACGCAAGCGCCGCGGCCTGGCGCAATGGATCAGGCATGCGCGCGTGAATCCCGACGCAATATCGCACGCCCGCTGCTTTGAGCGTACGGATGAAGCGCGGCGTGAGCAGACTCCCATCACGGATTTCGATCGCGTAGCAAGCGCTGTCCGGCAGCTTCGGCAGAGCGTTCAAAAATTCGGCCAGCCGTTCGATGAACACCGCAGGCTGCGCGAGCATCTGATCCGGCAGCGGCGAAAGCTGGAACACCAGCGCGCCGGCCTTGGCGCCGAGCCCTTCCAGACACGGCGTGACGAAATCGTCGATCGCCATTTGCGCGTTCAGAAAGCACGGATTCATCGAGACCGGCTCGCCGCGTTCGGCGCGCACTGTGGCATCGGTGATCGTCATCGGCGCTTTGACGATGAAGCGGAAGTGCTCGGGCACCTGCTGCGCGTAACGCAGATACTCGGTGACCGTGAGCGCCTGATAAAACGACCGGTCGATGCTGACCGTCTTCAGCAGCGGATGCGCGCCGTAAGCCGTGAGGCCTTCGCGCGAGAGCTTGCTGTTGCTGTATTCGTCGCCGTAGACGATGCCGTTCCAGCCCGGAAACGACCACGTCGAAGTGCCGAGATGGACTTGCGGCGGTAGTTGCGCTGCAAGCGCGAGGAGTTCGGGCGAGGGCGGCGCGGCAATAATTTCGCGAGTGCGGCGTTTTTTGGGGGCGCTGGCGTCTATGGGGGCGGTGTTGGCCTCTGGCGCGGTGATGGCGGCATCAGGCGCTGCCGCTTCGTCTTCCTGCCACAAGGAGCCGAGGCTTGCGGCCTTCGTCGCGCGCGGTTGACGCCGGCGCTCGGGCTGCGCTGCGGTGTCAGCGGGCGAAGTCGGCCGCTCTACCTTCTGCAGAACGTCCGCATCGGGGCCGGCCGTCCCACGCGATACCATCACCTCGCCATCGCCCTTCGCCGCTGCCGCGTCCACCGGCATCCCGAACAGGTCGAACTGTACGGCTTCGCCATCGGCGCCGTTTTCGCCCTCGACCGGATGGTCAACTTCGCTTGTGCCGCGTGGGTCCATCGGTGCTCGACCTGCTGTTCAAAGGTTTGCGCCACGTCGTCCGCTCATGCACGGCGCCGCGGCGCAACCCTATCACAGCGGTTTGTCGTACATATAGCGGCGCGACCACGGCAGGGTTTTCGCGCTGCGGCCGGCTTTGCGGCACACCACCTGGTAAATCGAGACGTCGTCGTTTTCAAACGCGTAGGCGCAACCGGCGAGGTACACGCGCCAGATGCGGAATTTCTCGTCGTCGACGAGCTTGCGGGCTTCCTCCGCATGCGCTTCGAAATTTTCCGCCCAGATGTCCAGCGTGTGCGCATAGTGACGGCGCAAGCTTTCGACGTCAACCGCTTCGAGCCCGCCGCGCTGCATCGATTCGAGCGCGAGACTGATGTGCGGCAGTTCGCCGTCCGGAAACACATAACGGTCGATGAATTCACCGCCGCCGAGCGCGGTCTCGCCACTTTCCGAATCGCTCGACGTTATGCCGTGATTCATGGCGATGCCGTCGTCCACCAGCAGGTCGTGCATTTTCTCGAAGTAGCCCGGCAGATTCTTGCGGCCCACGTGTTCGAACATGCCGACGCTCGTGATGCGATCGAATTGACCTTCGATGTCGCGGTAATCCTGCAGACGAATCTCGATCTGGCCTTCCAGGCCCGCCGCTTTCACACGCGCCGTGGCGAGATCGAACTGGTTCTGCGAAAGCGTTACGCCCACACACTGCGCGCCGAACTTCTGCGCCGCACGCAGAACGAGCGCGCCCCAGCCGCAGCCGATATCGAGCAGGCGCTGCCCCGGTTGCAACTGGATCTTGGTGAGGATGTGGTCGATCTTCTTGATCTGCGCGGTGGCGAGGTCTTCGTCGCCGTTCTCGAAGTACGCGCACGAGTACACCATGTTCTCGTCGAGCCACAGCTTGTAGAACTCGTTCGAGACGTCGTAGTGATACTGGATCGCCTTCTTGTCCGACGCCTTCGAATGATTGAAGTAGCGTCGCACGCGCGCCAGCTTGCCCGCGCTGGTCACGGTATTGCGCGCCAGCTGGTAGCCGATATTGATGATGTCCGACAGCTTGCCTTCGATGTCGATCTTGCCCTTCACATACGCCTCGCCGAGATTGTCGAGGCTCGGTTCGAGCAGATAGGGCAGCGCCGTGGCGCTCTTGACGTGTAGCGTGACCTGAGGCGCGGCGAACTGCCCGAAGTCGTGTTGCTGACCGTCCCACAGCACGAGGCGTGCGGGAACGTTAGCCCTCGTTTTTACCTCTTCCACCCACTGCGCCAGCTTCTTCTCCCAGAACATGTGATCTCTCCGTGTCCGTTGAATTAGAGCAAAGCCTGTGTGGATCGCAGCTCCGTGCAGCGCGACTCCCATGCCGCGAGTTGCCATCCGGCCGCCGCGCGCTGCTGCGTTGGCAACGTGGTGGCGGCGTTGTATTTCGATTCAAGGCGATAGGCGGGAGATTTGCCAGTCGCTGTGTTCGCCTGAACGCGTATAGAGCAAGCGGTCGTGAAGACGCGAGGGCCGGCCCTGCCAGAATTCGATTGCTTCGGGCACCAAACGATAACCGCCCCAATGCGGTGGGCGCGGTGGCTGGTCGCCATATTGCAAACTGATTTCGCGTTCGCGTGTTTCGAGCTGCGAGCGGCTTTCAATTGGCTGACTCTGATTCGATGCCCATGCACCGATGCGTGAACCGAGCGGGCGCGACGCGAAATACGCGTCGCTTTCTTCCGCGCTGGTTTTGACGATGTGGCCTTCCACGCGCACCTGGCGTTCGAGTTCGATCCAGTAGAACAGCAGGCTGGCGTAAGGATTGGCGGCCAGTTCGCGGCCTTTACGGCTTTCGTAATTGGTGAAGAACACGAAACCCCGCTCGTCGACGCCCTTGATCAGCACGATGCGCGCCGACGGCCGGCCGCGCGAGTCGACCGTGGCCAGCGTCATGGTATTCGGTTCGGGCAGTTTGGCGTCGACCGCTTGTTGAAACCACGTATCGAATTGACGAAACGGGTTACGGTCTACATCGGCAACGTCCAAAGAACCCAGCGAATAGTTTTTTCGAAGTTCGGCGAGTGAGGTCATGTTCTTATGCGAACGCTACAGTTCAATCAGTATAGCTAAGCCGCTAATTTTTTGCCTGCAACCACATCAAGGTCCCGCGCGGCGCGTGCGTGCGTGCCGGCGTATGTGGCTCCCGGTGCCGCGCTTTTCGCGGCGATGCACCTTGACGCCTTCAGGCAAAATACGGGGTTGCGTACGCCCTTGCGTTGCCACTTCGTGTTTTTGCCCGACCACCGAGCCCTGCCATCATGTCCAGCACCACTGCGCAAACCGATCTTACTACCAGCCTCGACGGGAAAGAAACCGCTGACCGTGAGCGGCGCTTCGGCGGCATCGCGCGTTTGTACGGCGCGCCGGCGCTCGCCGCGTTCGAAGGCGCGCACGTCGCGGTGATCGGCATTGGCGGAGTGGGGTCGTGGGTGGCCGAAGCGCTGGCGCGCAGCGCGGTCGGCACGCTGACGCTGATCGATCTCGACAACGTCGCCGAGAGCAACACTAACCGGCAGATCCACGCGCTCGACGGCAACTACGGAAAACCGAAGGTCGGGGCCATGGCCGAACGCATCGCGGCGATCAATCCGTTTTGCGACGTGCGCCTGATCGAGGACTTCGTCGAGCCGGACAACTTCGACGCGATGCTCGGTGGTGGCTTCGACTACGTGATCGATGCGATCGACAGCGTGCGCACCAAGACCGCGTTGATTGCATGGTGCGTGGAGAAGAAGCAACCGTTGATCACGGTCGGCGGCGCGGGTGGCCAACTCGACCCGACACGCATTCGCATCGACGATCTCGCGCTGACGATACAGGATCCGTTGCTGTCGAAAGTGCGCGGACAACTGCGCAAACAGCACGGTTTCCCGCGTGGGCCGAAAGCGAAGTTCAAGGTAAGCGCGGTGTATTCCGACGAACCGTTGATCTATCCGGCAGCCGCCGTCTGCGATATCGACGAGGAGGCCGAGCACGTCACCACGTCGCCGGGCCATACGGGGCCGGTCGGTTTGAACTGCGCGGGATTCGGTTCGAGCGTGTGCGTGACGGCGAGCTTCGGATTTGCGGCCGCCGCCCATGTGCTGCGGGCGTTGGCGAAGCAGGCTACGGCTTGAGGTGATTCACGCCGCGACGAGTGCCACGGCGCATTCAGGCGCGGCTGGCGGCGCCGCGCCTGAATATCGAGTGAGCCAATCAGATCAGAACAGCGAAGCGCTGAGCTTGCGCCGCCATTGCGATACCAGCTCCGGCTGATGCGCCGCCAGGTCGAACACCGACAGCATCGTCTTGCGGCCGATATCGTCGCGGAACGTGCGGTCGCGTTGCACGATCGCCAGCAATTGTTCGAGCGCTTCCGCGTATTTGCGGCGGGCGATAAACGCGCTGGCCAGATCGAAACGCGCTTCGAGATCGGCCGGGTCGGCCGCGACCTTTGCTTCCAGCGCATCGGTGGGCGGCAGATCCGCGGCGGCGTCCACGGCGTCGAGACGCGTCTTGATCGCGTTGAAACGCGCGTCGATGCCTTGCGTCGTTTTCGGCGACAGCAGATCGACTTCGTTGCGCGCTTCGTCGAGACGGTTGTCCTCGAGCAGCATTTCAATGCGGTCCATGCGCGCTTCGTCGAAACCCGGATCGTAGGCGAGGGCGGCCTGCAGCGCGTCGTACGCATCTTCGCGGCGGCCTTCGGCCAGCGCGGTTTGCGCTTCGAGACGCGCGGCGTCCGCGCCTTGCGGCACGAGCCGCTCGATAAACTCGCGCAACTGGCCTTCAGGCAGCACGCCGACGAACTGATCGACCGGTCGCCCATCAGCGAAAGCCATGACGTGCGGAATGCTGCGCACCTGGAAGTGCGCGGCCAGTTCCTGGTTCTCGTCTACGTTCACCTTCACGAGCTTCCATTTGCCGGCGGCTTCGGCTTCGAGCTTTTCGAGCATCGGGCCGAGGGTCTTGCACGGGCCGCACCAGGGCGCCCAGAAATCGACCAGCACGGGGGCCAGTGTCGACGCCGTGATGACGTCCTGTTCAAAAGTGGCCAGAGTGGTGTCCATTGCGTCCTCGTCGATAAAACGGTCTGTTGACTATTTGGGGCCGAACACCGGGGATTCAATGCTGCCCGAACCGCTTGCGCTTATTGCGGTGCTTGCTTGCCTTGCTCACCCGTGTGGCTTTTTTGCGTGCCTCACTTGCGCTCGGGCAGTGGAATCCATTCGGTTTCGCCCGGCACCTTGCCCATTTCCTGACTGCTCCACGCCCGCTTCGCGGCTTCGATTTTCTCACGCGAACTGGCGACGAAATTCCACTCGATAAAGCGCTCGCCGTCGAGCTTTTCACCGCCGAGCAGCATGACGCGCGCGCCGTGGGTGCTCGCCAGCGTCACCGTTTCGTCGAGCGCGAGCACCGCCATCTGGCCGACTTCGAGCGACGTGCCGTCGATTTCCAGATCGCCGTCGACGAGATAGACGCCGCGTTCCTCGTGTTCCGGTTCGAGAGCGAACGCGCCGCCCGGCGCGAATTCGCCGGCCACATACAGCGTGCCGGAAAACGTCTCGACCGGCGAGGTTGCGCCGAACGCCGTGCCGGCGATCACCCGCAGCGTGACGCCGTTGCGCTCGACCACCGGCAGCGTGTCGGCGGCGTGATGCGCGAACGACGGCTCGATCTCTTCGTCGTCGAGCGGCAGCGCGACCCACGTCTGAATGCCGTGCATGGTCTGGCCGCTCGCGCGGTCCTCGTCCGGCGTGCGCTCGGAGTGGACGATGCCGCGCCCGGCCGTCATCCAGTTGACGTCGCCGGGGACGATTTTTTGCGCCGAGCCGAGGTTGTCGCGGTGCATGATCGCGCCTTCGAACAGATAGGTCACGGTAGCGAGGCCGATATGCGGATGCGGCCGCACGTCGAGACCCACGCCCGGTTCCAGGGTGGCCGGGCCCATGTGATCGAAGAAGATGAACGGGCCGATCAGGCGCGCCGCCATGGCCGGCAGCACGCGCCGCACGGTCAGACTGCCGACGTCGCGCAGATGCGGCTTGAGGACTGCTTTGATCGAGGAGGACATGGGCAGGCTCGGTGAGAAGGGTGGGGGAGTGTTTAATAGACGATTCTACTGCGGTGAGCGCAACGACGACGTCTCGGCGGCATGTCAGTGCTCCGGGAATCTGTAGCGCGGAGCGGCGCCGGACGCTGGCGGCTCCGCTAAACTCCCAGATCGAACAACCAACTGGAGTCCGGCATGTCGCCGAGGGATTTGCTGCTTGCGATGGTCGTGGTCATCGCGTGGGGCGTCAATTTCGTCGTAATCAAGGTAGGTCTGCATGGCGTGCCGCCCATGCTGCTCGGCGCGCTGCGCTTCGCGCTCGCGGCCGTGCCGGCGGTGTTTTTCATCAAACGGCCCAATCTGCCGTGGCGCTGGCTGATTGCGTACGGCGCGACGATTTCGTTCGGCCAGTTCGCGTTCCTGTTCTCGGCCATGTACGTCGGCATGCCGGCCGGACTGGCCTCGCTGGTGTTGCAGGCGCAGGCGTTTTTCACGCTGATTTTCGCCGCGCTGTTCCTGCACGAGCGGTTCCGTTTGCCGAATGTGGTGGGGTTGCTGATCGCCGCCGGCGGTCTCGCCGTGATCGGCGTGCAAGGCGGCAGCGCCATGACGCTGGCCGGCTTTGTCCTGACCTTGTGCGCCGCGTGTTCGTGGGCGCTCGGCAACATCGTCACGAAGAAGGTCGGACAGGTGGACCTGGTCGGACTCGTGGTGTGGGGCAGCCTCATTCCGCCGCTGCCGTTTTTCGCGCTGTCGTACGCGCTCGAGGGACCGCAGCGGATCGTCGCGGCGCTATCCGGCATCAGCGCGACATCGATCTTCGCGATCGTGTATCTCGCATTTATCGCCACGCTGATCGGCTATGGCTTGTGGAGCCGTCTGCTGTCACGCTATCCGGCGAGCCAGGTCGCGCCGTTTTCGCTGCTGGTGCCGATTGTCGGTCTCGCGTCGGCGTCGCTGTTTCTCGATGAGCATCTGTCCGCGGCGCAGATCGCGGGCGCTTTGCTGGTGCTGGCGGGATTGGCCGTGAACGTGTTCGGCGGCTGGGCCGTGCAGCGGTTTTCGCTCACGCGCTGAGCGGCCGGCCTGAACCAGGACGAAAAAACGGCCGCTTCGAGCGGCCGTTTTCCGTCGCATCGTGCGCATTGCACACGCGAGCGTCACGTCATGCGGTTCTTCGCGAGCGGTGGATTCGCCGCAAAATACCGCTTGATGCCGGTCATGATCGCGTCGGCCATCTTCTCGCGATACGCGTCGTCATTCAGGCGGCGCTCTTCGTCGGGGTTGCTGATGAAGGCGGTTTCCACGAGGATCGATGGAATATCCGGCGCCTTCAGCACCGCGAACCCTGCCTGTTCGACCGAGCCCTTGTGCAGCTTGTTGATGCCGCCGATTTCCTTCAGCACGAAGTTGCCGTAACGCATCGAGTCGCGAATCTGCGCAGTGGTGGACATATCGAACAGCGCGCGATTCACGGTCGCGTCCGCGGACTTGATGTTGATGCCGCCAATCTGATCCGACGAGTTCTCCTTGTTCGCCATCCAGCGCGCGGCGGCGCTCGAGGCGCCATGCTCGGACAGCGCGAACACCGACGAACCCTTCGCGTCGGGCGTGGTGAACGCATCCGCATGGATCGACACGAACAGGTCCGCGCCGACGCGCCGCGCCTTCTGCACGCGCACGTTCAGCGGCACGAAGAAGTCGGCGTCGCGTGTCATCATGGCGCGCATGTTCGGTTGCGCGTCGATTTTCGCGCGCAGCTTCTTCGCGATGTCGAGCGCGACGTGCTTCTCATACGTGCCCGAGCCGCCGATCGCGCCCGGGTCTTCGCCGCCGTGGCCCGGATCGATCGCGACGGTCAACAGACGCACCGTGTTGCTCTTGCCGGACTTGGGATTGGTGAAGGCGTAGGTATCGTCGCTGCCGGCGTCGTCCGCGCCCAGCGTGCTGGCACTGTTGCCTTTGTTGCGAGCGATGGCCGTGGGCGGCGCCCCCGGCGCAGCAGGCGTGGCCGGCTTGCCGAGCATCGGCGGCATAGGTGTCGGGGCGACATGCACCGGCGGACGCGGCACGCCCGGAGCGGAGCCGCTACCGCTGCCGCCGTTTTGCGCGTAGCGCTCGAAGAAGGCCTCGCTGTTGTCGGCAGTGGGCGGCGTGGTGCCCGGACCGCTCAGCGTGGCGGGCGGCGGCGCGCCGTTCTCTGCGTTGAAGGTCTGCTGCTTGCGTTCCGTCTGCGCGAGCAGATCCATCAACGGATCGGGCGCGACCGCCGGATACAGGTCAAACACCAGCCGGTACTTGTACGCGCCGACCGGCGGCAGCGTGAACACCTGCGGCTTCACCGAGCCCTTCAGGTCGAACACCATGCGCACCACATGCGGCTGATATTGCCCGACGCGCACCGACGAGATCTGCGGATCGTTCGGCGTGATCTTCGAGACGAGGTCTTTCAACGACTGATCCAGATCGAGGCCGCTCAGGTCGACCACTAGCCGGTCCGGTCCCTGCAGCAACTGCTGGGCGTTCTGCAGCGGCTGATCGGATTCGATCGTCACGCGTGTGTAGTCGCGTGCCGGCCAGACCCGCACACCGAGCACCGAACTCGCCCACGCAAGACGCGGCGCGACGAGACCGAGCACGAGCGTGGACGCGCCCGCGCGGAGAATCTGCCTGCGCCGCCAGTTATGCGTTGCGGTAGCCGCCGATTCGATCGAGCGGAACGGTTTGATCAACATCTTTCGAGACATGCCTTTCCTGATTCGCTGTATGCCCGTGCGACGAGCACACGGCCGTCGCTTTCGTTCTCGTTCTCATTGTCGAGGTCGAGCGAGAAGACAAGATCCGGCACGCCAAGAAGACGGCCGGCGCGCTGCGGCCATTCGACGAGGCAGATCGCGCCGCTGTTGAAGTACTCGCGAAAGCCCGCGTCGGCCCATTCGGCCGGATCGGTGAATCTATACAGATCGAAGTGATAGAGCGTGAGTTCCCCAGCGGGCCGCTCGAGCACGTAGGGTTCGACGAGTGTGTAAGTGGGACTGCGCACGCGGCCGCTGTGGCCGAGGCCGCGCAAGGTTGCGCGCACGAGGGTGGTTTTGCCGGCGCCGAGGTCGCCGACGAGCTGGACTTGCAGTCCGTAGAACGCCTTGTCGCCGTCCGCGCCCGGCGTGCGTTGCGCGGCTTCGCGCACGCTTTCGATCGCCTGCGCGAAGCGCTCGCCGAAGGCCATGGTGGCGGCTTCGTCCGCGAGCGCAAAGGTGCGTTCGAGCAGGACGCTGGCGGGCGGTTGGATCGCGAGATCGGGATTGGCAGGCATTCTCGTAAAATGGCGTGATGAACCGAAGTCCGGAGTCCCCTGTTTCCCGCACGCCTGCGTCTGACGACGATGCGCGTGCCGAGCGTTGTTTCGATGAAGCGGCGCTGAAGGCGCTCGCGCTGAACATCAAAACGTGGGGCCGTGAACTGGGTTTCGGAGCGGTCGGCATTAGCGATACCGATCTCTCCGCTGCCGAAGCGCCGCTTGCAGCCTGGCTGGAAGCGGGTTGCCACGGCGAGATGGATTATATGGCGAAACACGGCATGAAACGCGCGCGGCCGGCCGAGCTTGTGGCCGGCACGCGACGTGTGATTACGGCGCGCATCGCTTATTTGCCCGCGCAGACATCGAGCGGAAAGGCGCGCGAAAGCGCTTTGCAGGACGGCCCATTCACGCGGGACTGGCGCGCAGCCGAGCATGCGCGGCTCGCGGACCCGTCGGCGGCGGTCGTGTCGATCTATGCGCGCGGCCGCGATTATCACAAGGTGATGCGTAACCGTTTGCAACATCTGGCCGAGAAAATCGAAGCCGAGATCGGCGCATTCGGCTACCGCGTATTTACCGATTCGGCGCCGGTGCTCGAAGTAGAACTGGCGCAGAAAGCCGGCATCGGCTGGCGCGGCAAGCATACGCTGCTGCTGCAACGTGACGCGGGCTCGTTGTTTTTTCTCGGCGAGATTTATGTCGATGTGCCGTTGCCGACCGATGCCGAGACTGTGCCTGAACTTGCACCCGAGACCCCGGGCTCGCATTGCGGAAGCTGCACGCGCTGTATCGGCGCGTGTCCGACCGGGGCGATCGTCGCGCCTTACAAGGTCGATGCGCGCCTGTGCATCTCCTATCTCACGATCGAACTGAAGGGCAGTATTCCCCTGGAATTGCGGACGCTGATCGGCAATCGTGTGTATGGCTGCGACGATTGCCAACTCGTGTGTCCATGGAACAAATTTGCGCAGGCCGCGCCGGTCGCGGACTTCGACGTGCGGCATGGGCTCGATCGCGCGTCGCTGGTCGAATTGTTCGCGTGGAGCGCGGACGAGTTCGATACGCGCATGCAGGGCAGCGCGATTCGCCGCATCGGTTACGAGAGCTGGTTGCGCAATCTCGCCGTGGGCATGGGTAACGCGCTGCGTGCGTCGTCGGACAGTTTGAGCGGGCCGGCGCGCGAGGCGATCGTGCAGGCGCTGAGAATGCGTGTGGATGACGCTTCCGCCGTCGTGCGCGAGCATGTGGAATGGGCTTTGGAAGCGGCGTAAAGTAGCGGCAAACGGGCGGTGCTTCGTGTGCTTGGCGTGCCTGCACCCCATGCCGGTACGCTATCTTGCAACCCCGAACGCCCGCGCTATTGAGGAGCAGGCAATCATGTTCAACGCAGTGATCGACGCGCCGTTCGGCAAGATCGGCATTCGCCTCGAAGGCGAGGCCGTGCGCGAGATCGTCTATCTGCCGGATTCGATGCAAAACGTCGCGCCCGACACGCCTTTGGCCAAGCAGGCGGCCGAGCAGATCGAGCGATATTTCGAGCGCGCCTCGGCGAAGTTCGAGTTGCCGCTGGCCTCGGTCGGCACCGCGTTTCAGAAGCGCGTGTGGCAGGCCATCAGCGACATTCCGCCGGGCGTCGTGCTGACTTACGGTCAACTGGCGCGGCAACTCGGCAGCGCGCCGCGCGCGGTCGGTCAGGCGTGCGGCGCCAATTACTTTCCGATCGTGATTCCGTGTCATCGGGTGGTGAGTTCGAGCGGCATCGGTGGTTTCGCGAATCACGCCGAAGAGGGTTTCTTTCGCAACATCAAGCGCTGGCTGCTGGCGCACGAAGGCATTCCCTACGCATGAACGATACGTTGACCGACGACGCGGTGACCGCGTCACCTCTGCTCGTCGCCAGCTCGGCGTCGATCGATGCATTCTGCGACGCGCTGTGGCTCGAACACGGACTGTCGCGCAACACGCTCGATGCGTACCGCCGCGATCTGCGGCTCTTTTGCGAATGGCTGGCGCAGAGCCGCAACACGTCGCTCGATACCGCGAGCGAAGCCGATCTGAACGCCTATAGCGCGGCGCGACAGAAAGACAAATCGACTTCGGCGAACCGGCGCCTGTCGGTGTTTCGCCGCTACTACGGTTGGGCCGTTCGCGAGCATCGCACGAAGGTGGATCCGACGGTGCGCATCCGCTCGGCGAAACAGCCGCCGCGTTTTCCGTCGACGCTCAGCGAGGCGCAAGTCGAAGCACTGCTCGGTGCGCCCGACATCGATACGTCGTTGGGTCTGCGCGATCGCACGATGCTGGAGTTGATGTACGCGAGCGGCTTGCGCGTGACCGAACTCGTCACGTTGAAGACGGTGGAAGTGGGCCTGAACGAAGGCGTGGTGCGCGTCATGGGCAAGGGCTCGAAGGAGCGCCTGATTCCGTTCGGCGAAGAAGCGCATAGCTGGATCGAACGCTATCTGCGCGAGGCGCGCCCCGCGTTGCTCGGCGCGCGCGCGACCGACGCGCTGTTCGTGACGAGCCGCGCCGAAGGCATGACGCGCCAGCAGTTCTGGAACATCATCAAGCGTCACGCGAGCGCGGCCGGTGTGCATGCGCCGCTCTCGCCGCATACCTTGCGGCATGCGTTCGCCACGCATCTGCTCAATCACGGCGCCGACTTGCGTGTCGTGCAACTGCTGCTCGGCCACACGGATATATCGACCACGCAGATCTACACGCATGTGGCGCGGGAGCGGTTGAAGTCGCTGCACGCGCAGCATCATCCGCGAGGCTGATACGCATTCGCGGCGCGCTTGCGCTTCGTTCAAAGAAACTCGCGCAGCCGGTGCTTGAGAATCTTGCCCGTCGATGCCGCCGGCAGCGCGGCGAGCACTTTGACTTCGGCCGGCCGCTTGTATGGCGCGAGACGCTCGCCGCACCAATCGATCAGTTCGGCGGGCGTCACCGCTGCGCCCGCAAGCAACTCGACGAACGCGACCACTTCCTCGTTACCTTCCACCGCGCGTCCGATCACCGCCGACTGCACGACTTGCGGATGCGCGTTCAGCACGTGTTCGACCTCGGCCGGATACACGTTGAAGCCCGACCGTATGATCAGCTCCTTGCTGCGCCCGACGATATGCAAGGCGCCGTCCGCGTCCTGCCGCGCGAGGTCGCCGGTTTTGAGCCAGCCGTCTTCGGTGACGACCGCGGCTGTCTGCTCCGGGCTGCGGTAGTAGCCGAGCATCACGTTGGGGCCGCGCACCCATAGTTCGCCGATCTCGCCCCTCGCTGCGTCGATTCCGTCGAGTCCGACGAAGCGCACCTCGACGCCCGGAATGACCTCGCCGACGGAACAATCGCTGCGCGGCGCGTCGAGCATGGTGTGTGACACGGTCGGGCTGCTCTCGGTCATGCCGTAACCGTTGTGCAGCGGCAGACCGTAGACGCTTTCCACCTGCGCTTTCAAGGCGGCATCGAGCGGCGAGCCGCCCGAATAGGCGAAGCGCAATTGCGGTGCGGACCACGAGTGGCCGTGTGTCTGCAGGTGTTCGAGCAGTTTGGCGTGCATGGCCGGCACGCCCTGGAAAATCGACACACGTTCCTCGGCGAGGGCGCGGCGGACGGCTTCTGGCGCGAAGCGCGGCACGAGCCGCAAGGTCGCGCCCGCGTGCAGGCTGCCCAGACAGACGGACGCGAAACCATACACGTGCGAGATAGGCAGCACGGCATAGACGACATCGTCGGGGCCAACTTTGCGCAGGCGGCTCGAAATCGCGGCAATGAACAGCAGATTACGATGCGACAGCATCACGCCCTTGGGCGCGCCGGTAGTGCCCGTGGTGTAGATCAACGCGGCGCACTGGCGCTCGCTTGCGGCTTCGACCGGCTCGGCGATCGCCGTGTTATCCACCGTGTATGACCACGCGCCGATGTCCGGCGCGATAGGGGATGTTTGGATGGCTTGATGGCGCTCGGCGTGCAGCTTGGCGTCCGCCGAGTTTTCCGTGGCGTAGGCGACGACGCGCGGCTGCGCGTGCGCACGGATCGAGTCGAGTTCGGCGGCGGACAGGCGCGCGTTCGATACCAGCGCCCATGCGTCGAGCCGGGCAGTCGCGAACAGCAGGACGATCTGCACGATGCTGTTCTCCGCGACGATCATCACGCGATCGCCGCCGCGCACGCCCGCTTCGCGCAGCAGCGCGGTGACGGCGTCGACGGCCTGCAGCAGTTGCGCGCTGGTGAGGCGGCGTGCATCCTCTATCAAGGCGACGTGCTGCGGATCGCGCGCGGCAGCCAGCGCCGGAATGTCGGCGATGCGCGCGGGCAGGGCTGCCAGCAGCGCGGGAATGTCGATGGTGGAACGGGCGGGTGAATCGAAGCTCAACACTGTCTCCTAAAGACGATTTGGTGGTCGACGTACAGTGCGTCAAAAGATTCTCGAACGATCGTGCCACAGCCGCTGGGCCCGCACAATTAGCCGTTCGGCAAATAGCCGTTGTGCAAAGTCGCCATTACAATGCGCCGATGAGCAAATCCAGACACGTCTCCGAAACGCCGGCCACGCAGTTTCTGCGCCGCCATGGCGTCGCTTTCGGCGAACATCCTTATGATTACGTCGAGCACGGCGGCACCGGGGAATCGGCGCGCCAGCTCGGTGTGGACGAGCATCACGTCGTGAAGACGCTGGTGATGGAAGACGAGCACGCCAAGCCGCTGATCGTGTTGATGCACGGCGACCGCACCGTCAGTACCAAGAACCTCGCGCGGCAGATCGGCGCGAAGCGCGTCGAGCCGTGCAAGCCCGAGGTGGCGAACCGGCATTCCGGCTACCTGATCGGCGGCACCTCGCCCTTCGGCACGAAGAAGCAGATGCCGGTGTACGTCGAGTCGAGCATTCTCGACATGGACAAAATCTGGCTGAACGGCGGTCGGCGCGGTTTTCTGATCAGCATCGAGCCGAAGGTGCTGACGGAGTTGCTGGCGGCGAAGGCGGTGCAGTGCGCGAGCGTCGATTGACTTTTGCCTGAATGTTTTGCGCGCGCGGGTTCGGTAGAATGTGCGCCGCCTTGTTCCAAGTTGCGCGCCCTGTTGCGGTTGGGGTGTCGAGTTTCAGACCGCCGATCCTTATAAGAGTCCCAGATGCAAAACCTGATCGTTGCTGTCGTTGCCTACCTGATCGGTTCGGTGTCGTTTGCCGTGATCGTGAGCGCCGCGATGGGCCTCGACGACCCGCGCTCGTATGGTTCGGGCAACCCGGGCGCCACCAACGTGCTGCGCAGCGGCAGCAAGAAGGCCGCGATTCTCACGCTGATCGGCGACGCATTCAAGGGCTGGCTGCCGGTGTGGTTCGTGGTGCACTACGGCGCGCGTTACGGGCTCGAAGAGACCTCGGTGGCGATTGCGTCAGTGGCCGTGTTTCTTGGTCACCTGTATCCGGTTTTCTTCCGCTTCAAGGGCGGCAAGGGCGTGGCGACCGCGGCCGGCGTGCTGCTCGCGATCAATCCGATTCTCGGCGTCGCGACTTTGCTGACGTGGCTGATCGTGGCGTTCTTCACGCGCTATTCGTCGCTGGCGGCGTTGGCCGCGGCGGTGTTCGCGCCGATCTTCGACGGTTTTCTGTTCGGACCGCATGTGATCGCGCTAGCGATCGTCGTGATGAGTTCGCTGCTGGTGTGGCGGCATCGCGGCAATATCGCCAAGCTGATGCGCGGGCAGGAGAGCCGGATCGGAGACAAGAAGAAGGCGGATGCGGCGGCGAAGCCGGCGGGAGGGAGCGACGTTTGAAGTGCGGTGCTTTTGCGCTCGTGCTTTTAAAGCCTTAGGGCTTTAGTGCTTAGGGCTTTGGTGCTCTGCGCACCATCTGCACGGCTCCGCGCGAATGCCAGGTGGAGCACGGCGGCGCTGGCTAGAGACAGGCGCCCGCTTACGCGCCGGCAGTTTTGCGCCTGGTACGCCGAGCCCAATACGGGCTACCCAGCGCTCAGCGCCTGGTGCTGAGCGCCCAGCACACCTGTCATGCGCGGTGCCGTGCGCGCGTTCGGCGCCCGCACGTGCGCCGGCAGATCAATCGCGGAAGTTGTTGAAGTCGAGCGGCGTATCGGTCACGTCCTTGCGCAGCATGGCGATCACGCTTTGCAGATCGTCGCGCTTGCCGCCGGTGATGCGCACCGCGTCGCCCTGAATGCTCGCCTGGACCTTGATCTTGCTGTCCTTCACGAGGCGCACGATTTTCTTCGATAGATCGCCCGACACGCCTTTCTTGATCTTGATGACCTGCTTGACCTTGTCGCCGCCGATCTTCTCGATCTTGCCATGGTCGAGGAAGCGCACGTCCACGTTACGCTTGGCCATTTTCGATAGCAGCACGTCTTTGACCTGGCCGAGTTTGAAATCATCGTCCGCGTAGGCCGTGATTTCGTTTTCCTTGTGTTCGACGCGCGCGTCCGACCCTTTGAAGTCGAAGCGCGTGGAAATTTCCTTGTTGGACTGCTCGATCGCGTTCTTGACTTCGATCATGTTCGCTTCGCAGACGACGTCAAACGATGGCATTTTTTTCTCCCAATAGTGCTGCGGTGCGTGACGCAACCGGACGGCTGCTCACGGGGCACTCGCTATAATCACGGACCGGACGTCATTTTACCGACGCCACTCCCATTTGCCCAAGGCCGCCGCGCATTGCCGCGCGGCCGGGGCCCGAAGCCGGTTTGATCGGCTGCTTGATTCGTCGTTTCACTGTTCCGATTCCGATGTCCCAAACCCACTCCGCCGCGTTCATGGCCGGCTATCCGCTGAAGGCGCACAACACCTTCGGCTTCGATGTGCGCGCGCGGTTTGCCTGCCGCATCGAGCGTGAAGAGCAACTAATGGCCGCGATGCGCGATCCGCGCGCAGCCGGCCTGCCGCGTCTCGTGCTGGGCGGCGGCAGCAATGTCGTGCTGACCGGCGATTTTGGCGGCCTGGTGCTGCTGATCGCACTGCGAGGCCGCCGCGTCGTGCGCGAGGACGATGACGCATGGTACGTCGAAGCGGCCGGCGGCGAGCCGTGGCATGAGTTCGTCGGCTGGACTTTGGCGCAAGGTTTGCCGGGTCTCGAGAACCTCGCGTTGATTCCGGGGACCGTGGGCGCGGCGCCGATTCAGAATATCGGCGCGTATGGGTTGGAGATGGTCGAGCGCTTCGCGTCGCTGCGCGCCGTGGAACTGGCTACCGGCGACGTCATCGAAATGGATGCGCAGGCGTGCCGCTTCGGCTATCGCGACAGTTTTTTCAAACGGGAAGGCCGGGACCGTTTCGTGATCACGTCGGTGACGTTCCGTTTGCCGAAGGTCTGGCA
The DNA here is from genome assembly GCF_003386115.1 of Paraburkholderia sp. BL27I4N3. Lineage (NCBI taxonomy): Bacteria > Pseudomonadati > Pseudomonadota > Betaproteobacteria > Burkholderiales > Burkholderiaceae > Paraburkholderia > Paraburkholderia sp. BL27I4N3. The sequence goes on from NZ_QREJ01000001.1 coordinate 386,293, forward strand.
GCCGCGTGCCGGTTACGCCGATCTCGCCCGCGAATTGGCTGCGAGCGGCCAGGCGGATACGCCGCCGAGCGCGCAGGCGATCTTCGATGCGGTAGTGGCGGTGCGGCGCGCCAAGCTGCCCGATCCGCTGGAGCTCGGCAACGCCGGTAGTTTCTTCAAAAATCCGGTGATCGAGGCGGCGCCGTTCGAGGCGCTGAAGGCCAGGGAGCCGGACGTCGTGTCGTACCTTCAGCCGGATGGACGGGTGAAACTCGCCGCCGGCTGGCTGATCGATCGATGCGGCTGGAAAGGCCGTGCGATGGGCGCGGCGGCCGTGCATGAGCGGCAGGCGCTGGTGCTGGTGAATCGCGGCGGCGCGAGCGGGGCGGAGGTGCTGGCGCTTGCAAAAGCAATTCAGCGCGATGTGCTGGAGCGATTTGGGGTGGAGTTGGAGGCGGAGCCGGTTTGTTTGTGACGATTCGTTGATGAATATAAAAAAGGCGCCGGGAATTTTCTTCCGGCGCCTTTTTTGCGTCTACGTTTTGGCTTCGGCCGCGCCTCGCGGCGCTTGACTTCGTTACCGCGAAGTTATCCTGCGCCAAAACGCCGGCTGTCAGTCACGCTGACGGCGCGCATTCTCCGCGATCCGCATGCGCAGCGCGTTCAGCTTGATGAAGCCGCCGGCGTCAGCCTGGTTGTAAGCGCCGCCGTCGTCGTCGAACGTGGCAATGGTTTTGTCGAACAGCGTTTCCTTCGAATCGCGTGCGACCACCGAGACGCTGCCCTTATACAGCTTAACGCGCACCCAGCCGTTCACCTTCTCTTGCGTATGGTCGATCAACACCTGGATCGCGCGGCGCTCCGGGCTCCACCAGTAGCCGTTATAAATCAGCGACGCGTAGCGCGCCATCAGATCGTCTTTCAGGTGAGCCACTTCACGGTCGAGCGTGATCGACTCGATGCCGCGGTGCGCCTTCAGCATGATCGTGCCGCCCGGCGTTTCATAGCAGCCACGCGACTTCATGCCGACGTAACGGTTTTCCACCAGATCCAGACGGCCAATGCCGTGCTTGCCGCCCAGACGGTTCAGCTCGGTCAGCATTTCCGCAGCCGACAGACGCTTGCCGTTGATCGCGACCGGATCGCCGTGCTCGTATTCGATGTCGAGATATTCAGCCTGGTCCGGCGCCTGTTCCGGCGACACGGTCCAACGCCACATATCGGCTTCGGCTTCCGCCTTCGGGTCTTCCAGGTGACGGCCTTCGAACGAGATGTGCAGCAGGTTCGCGTCCATGGAATACGGCGCGCCGCCTTGCTTGTGCTTCATTTCGATCGGAATGCCGGCCTTTTCCGCGTACGCGAGCAGCTTTTCGCGCGACAGCAGGTCCCATTCACGCCACGGTGCGATCACCTTGATGCCCGGTTCCAGCGCGTAGTAACCGAGTTCGAAGCGAACCTGGTCGTTGCCCTTGCCGGTCGCGCCGTGCGACACCGCTTGCGCGCCGGTGGCGCGGGCGATTTCGATCTGACGCTTGGCGATCAGCGGACGCGCGATCGACGTGCCCAGCAGGTACTCGCCTTCATAGATCGTGTTGGCGCGGAACATCGGGAACACGTAGTCGCGCACGAATTCTTCGCGCAGGTCTTCGATAAAGATGTTGTCCTGCTTGATGCCCAGTTGCAGGGCTTTCTTGCGCGCCGGTTCCAGCTCTTCGCCCTGGCCGATGTCGGCCGTGAACGTGACGACTTCGGCGTCGTAATTGTCCTGCAACCACTTCAGGATGACGGAGGTGTCGAGGCCGCCCGAATAGGCGAGCACGACTTTCTTGATATCGCTCATGGTGAACTCGTAGCTGGAGAAAGCGGGAAAACAAGGCGCGCCGGCGGTTCCGGAGCGCGGAAAACCACTATTTTGACACTAAACCGCAGGTCGCCCGCGTTTTTGGGGCAGTGCGATGTCGAAGCCGGGTCCGTTTACGGCCAGTCGCGGCCGTGGACGCCGGCTCGATGCGTGGCGCTAAACGTGGATGCCTTGCCTCGTATTCAAGGCCCCGTCGCGCTTCACGCAGATGCCGCTCAACTTGCTGACCGAGCGGCTCGCTCAGTGATTCAGCTTGCCGAGCAGCAGGTATTCCATCAAGGCCTTTTGCACATGCAGACGATTTTCCGCCTCGTCCCACACGACGCTTTGCGGGCCGTCGATCACTTCCGCGCTGACTTCCTCGCCGCGGTGGGCGGGCAGGCAGTGCATGAAGAGCGCGTCGGCGTTGGCGCGTGCCATCATGTCGGCGTCGACGCACCAGTCGGCGAAGGCCTTCTTGCGCGCTTCGTTTTCGGCCTCGAAGCCCATGCTGGTCCAGACGTCCGTGGTCACGAGGTCGGCGCCGGTGCAGGCCTCGTTCGGATCGTCGAATTCTTCGTAGAACGGGGCGCTTTCGGCAGCGACCATGGCGCGGTCCAGCTTGTAGCCCGGCGGCGTGGACAGGCGCAACTTGAAGCCGAGAATCTGTGCGGCTTCGATCCACGTGTACAGCATGTTGTTCGCGTCACCGACCCACGCGACCGTCTTGCCGCGAATCGGACCGCGATGCTCGAAGTACGTGAAGATGTCCGCCAGCACCTGGCACGGGTGATATTCGTTGGTGAGCCCGTTGATCACCGGCACGCGCGAATTCTCGGAAAAGCGCTGGAGAATGTCCTGGCCGAACGTGCGGATCATGATGATGTCGACCATGCGCGAGATCACTTGCGCGGCGTCTTCGATCGGTTCGCCACGGCCGAGCTGCGTGTCACGCGTGCTCATGAAAACGGCGTGGCCGCCCAACTGGAAGATGCCGGCTTCGAACGACAGGCGCGTGCGCGTCGAATTTTTTTCGAAGATCATCGCCAGCGTGCGATCGTGCAGCGGATGGTAAGTCTCGTAGTTCTTGAATTTGCGTTTCAGAATGCGCGCGCGTTCCAGCACGTACTCGTAGTCTTCCAGCGAGAAATCCTTGAACTGCAGGTAGTGGCGAATTTTCTTGGCGGTCATGAAACAAATACGGCGGTCTCACCCGGCAGGATTGCCGGACGGCGCCGCCGTCGTTTGTGGTAACTCAATGCAGCATAAAGGATTTCGCCCGATTTGACGAGTCGGCCAAAAGGCTGGGCAAGCTGTCTGAAAGCCTTGTGAAACCGTTAGACATGTCTTGTGTGCGCTGCGGAAAAAGGTCCTCTGCGTTATAATCCGCAGGTTATCCCAAAGCCCAGCAGGCCGGTATTTCGCTTGGCCGACCTCGGCTCGCGCGGTTCGGAATGACCTGCTCGCGGTGCGCCGTTACGATGAGCACCAAGGCGGCTTAGCCGGCTCTTCGCGGTTTCTGGCGGCGTGGTTCGCCATCGCGGCATGGTCAGCGAGTTCCAGGCAGGTCTCAGGCGGGTTTCAGCAATGAGCAGGCAATTCAGCGCCGTTCCGCCGTCCGTTTTGCCGTCATCCCGCTGGGCAGTTACACAGGTATTCCTACATGGCCGAAGCAGCTCCAACCGAATATTTCATTCAGGGCATCACGTCGAAGGGAAAAAAGTTTCGGCCGAGCGACTGGTCGGAGCGTCTTGCCGGCGTCATGGCCTGCTTCGGCCCTGGCGCAAGGAAAGGGCCGAACGCTTATATGCAGTACTCGCGGTACGTGCGGCCGACCATGATCGGCGACCTCAAGTGCGTGATTCTCGATTCGCGTTTGCGCGACATCGAACCCATGGCTTTCGACTTCGTCCTCAACTTCGCTAAAGACAACGACCTCGTCGTGACCGAGGCGTGCGAGCTGCAACTCGAGCACGCCACGCCGCAAGAGAAACGGCACGTGATCTAGCGCGAGCCTGCCGGCTCGGCAACAACAAAAGAAAAAACAAAAACCCGCCGGTAGCGGGTTTTTTTACGCTCAGTCCGTCAGTCACGAGCGCGACGGACTACGCGGTGCAGTGCGGATCTTTCGGTCCGAAGCAAAAAAGCCCGCCGAGGCGGGCCTTTCTGTGCAGCGGAAACAGGAGGTAGCCCACCGAAGCGGGCTGACCGGGATTACTGTGCTGCGGACGCTTGCAGACCCTTGATGGCTGCAGCGAGGCGGCTCTTATGGCGAGCTGCCTTGTTCTTGTGAACGATGTTCTTGTCGGCGATGATGTCGATGGTCTTCGACGATGCCTGGAAGATTTCAGCGGCCTTGGCCTTGTCGCCGGCGTCGATCGCCTTGCGGACAGCCTTGATAGCCGTGCGGAACTTCGAGCGCAGTGCCGAGTTATGCGAGTTTGCCTTGGCGGCCTGGCGGGCGCGCTTGCGTGCTTGTGCGGAGTTAGCCATGACGGTTCCTTATCCTGTTCCTGTTTCCAGTACCTGACCTTCAAGTGGTGAGGCGCTGCTTTTAGATCGAACTCTTGGAAGCGATTGCCCAAGAGCGCAAAAGTGTCGAAAAAAATCGATCGGACTACGCGAAGGCAAGCCTGTGTTTTCGGGCTAATCAAGGGTTGTTGGCAGATGGCGCGCGGTTAGCTGTGGCTAGCGTACGACCGATCTGAACCCCGTCCGAAAAGTTGAGCGAGCTTCGAAACCGGCGATTATAGCAACAAAATCAGGCACGTGGCAACGGGAAAGCGTCACGAAGCTCTGCCGCCCTATTGCGCAAAGTCCTGCGCCCGCTCGGCAGCCATATGGAGCAAGCGTGCCGCAGTCCGCGCGGAAAGTGGAGGCGGGGCGTGTCCGAGGGCCCAGAACGGCGCGGCCGCGCTCAAAAAGACGCCGCGATTCGTTTTTCGATCGAACGTCTGCGCGGCAAATCGGTCCGAATCGCGTTCCGGCTCGTCGTCCGCACTCGCGGCACCCGTATAATAAGCGCCCCATGAATCTATTCCGAGCCCTGCTGACGGTCAGCGGCTTCACGCTGCTGTCTCGCGTGACCGGACTGGCCCGCGAAACGCTGATCGCACGCGCGTTCGGTGCCAGTCAATACACTGACGCGTTCTACGTCGCCTTCCGCATTCCGAACCTGCTGCGCCGTATCTCCGCCGAAGGCGCGTTCTCGCAAGCCTTCGTGCCGATCCTCGCCGAGTTCAAGAACCAGCAAGGTCACGACGCCACCAAAGCACTGGTCGACGCCACCTCGACGGTGCTCGCCTGGGCGCTGGCGGTCCTCTCGCTCATCGGCGTCGTAGGCGCGTCGGGCGTGGTGTTCATCGTCGCCTCGGGCCTCGCGCACGAGGGTCAGGCGTACGCCCTCGCGGTCACCATGACGCGCATCATGTTCCCGTACATCATTTTCATTTCGCTGACGTCGCTGGCGTCGGGCGTGCTGAATACGTACAAGAACTTTTCGCTGCCCGCGTTCGCGCCGGTTCTGCTGAACGTCGCGTTCATCGTCGCCGCCGTGTTCGTCGCGCCGCGCCTGCAAACGCCGGTCTATGCGCTCGCGTGGGCGGTGATCGCCGGCGGCGTGTTGCAATTCCTCGTGCAGCTGCCGGGTCTGAAGAAGATCGACATGATTCCGCGCATCGGATTGAATCCGCTGAAGGCGCTCGCGCATCGCGGCGTCAAGCGCGTGCTGTCGAAGATGGTGCCCGCGATGTTCGCCGTCTCGGTCGCGCAGATCAGCCTGATCATCAACACGAATATCGCCTCGCGCATCGGGCCGGGCGCCGTGTCGTGGATCAACTACGCCGACCGGCTGATGGAGTTTCCGACCGCGCTGCTGGGCGTTGCGCTCGGCACGATCCTGCTGCCGAGCCTGTCGAAAGCGCACGTCGACGCCGACCCGCACGAGTATTCGTCGCTGCTCGACTGGGGCTTGCGCGTCACCTTCCTGCTGGCCGCGCCGAGCGCCGTCGCGCTGTTTTTCTTCGCGCAGCCGCTGACCGCCACGCTGTTTCACTACGGCAAGTTCGACGGCAACTCGGTGGTGATGGTCGCCCGCGCGTTGTCGGCGTATGGCGTCGGCCTGATCGGCCTGATTCTCATCAAGATCCTCGCGCCGGGTTTCTACGCGAAGCAGGACATCAAAACGCCGGTGAAGATCGGCGTCGGCGTGCTGATTCTCACGCAGTTAAGCAACTATCTGTTCGTGCCGATCTTCGCGCATGCGGGGCTCACGCTGAGCGTCGGGCTCGGCGCTTGCGGTAATGCGTTGCTGCTGTTTCTCGGGCTGCGCAAGCGCGGCATCTATACGCCGTCGAGCGGCTGGCTCAAATTTTTCGTGCAGTTGTTCGGCGCCTGTCTGGTGCTGGCCGGCACGATGCATTGGCTGGCCATCAGCTTTGACTGGATCGGCATGCACAGTCGCCCGGTCGACCGCATGGTGCTGCTCGCAGCGTGCCTCGTGCTGTTCGCCGCGCTATATTTCGGTATGCTTTGGCTGATGGGCTTCAAGTACGCGTATTTCAAAAGGCGAGTGAAGTGATTACGATGACGCGAGTTCTCGACTATTTCAGCACGCTCGTCGCCGAAGACGACAGTCTTCCGCTGACCGAGGCGGCGCTCTCGCTCGCGCAGGACGCCTATCCCGATCTCGATCTGCAAGGCACGCTCGCCGAGATCGACGAACTCGTGGTGCGCTTGCAGCGACGCATGCCGGACGACGCAAACATCAAGCAGAAGGTCGGCATTCTGAACCGGTTCTTCTTTCGCGAACTGGGTTTCGCCAGCAATCTGAACGACTATTACGACCCCGACAACAGCCATCTGAACGCGGTGCTCAAACGTCGCCGCGGTATTCCGATTTCGCTGGCGGTGCTGTATCTGGAAATGGCGGAACAGATCGGCGTGCCGGTGCGCGGCGTGTCGTTTCCCGGCCACTTCCTGTTGCGCGTAACCACGCCCGATGGCGACGTGATGCTCGATCCGACCAGCGGCCACTCGCTGTCCGAGTCGGAAATGGTGGAAATGCTGGAGCCGTATGTGGCCTCGGCGGGCGAATCGGTGAGCAGGGCGCTGCGCATGCTGCTCCAACCGGCCACGCGTCGCGAGATCATTGCGCGTATGCTGCGCAATCTGAAGTCCACATATTTTCAGACGGAACGCTGGCAGCGTCTGCTGGCGGTGCAGCAGCGTCTCGTGATCCTGCTGCCGGAAAGTATCGAGGAAGTGCGTGATCGCGGCTTCGCTTATGCGCGGCTCGATTATCTGCGCCCCGCGGTCGAAGACCTCGAGCGCTATCTCGGCGACCGGCCGGATGCCGAGGACGCAACCATGGTGGAATCGCAATTGCACGAACTGCGTCAGCGTGCTCAGCACGACGACCGCGAGTAAAAGCGCGCGCCCAGGCAACGGGCATTGCCACCCCCGCTCAAAACAAAACGCCTGCACAGGATCATTCATGTGCAGGCGTTTTTCTTTAGCGCGGTTTGCTTTGTGAAACCGCGCGCTGCATGCCAGCTTATTTCGGCTGCATCCGGATCGCGCCGTCCAGTCGAATCACTTCGCCGTTGAGCATCGGATTGTCGAAGATCTGCTTGGCCAGCATCGCGTACTCGGCCGGTTTGCCGAGGCGCGGCGGGAACGGCACCATCGCGCCCAGCGCGTCCTGCACTTCCTGCGGCATGCCGAGCAGCATGGGCGTTTCGAAAATGCCCGGTGCGATCGTCATCACGCGGATCGCGTTGCGCGACAGGTCGCGTGCGATAGGCAGCGTCATGCCGGCCACGCCGGCCTTGGATGCCGCATAAGCCGCCTGGCCGATCTGGCCGTCAAACGCGGCCACCGACGCCGTGTTGATGATCACGCCGCGCTCGCCATTCGCGTTCGGCTCGTTCTTCGACATGGCCGCGGCGGCGAGCCGGACCATGTTGAAGGTGCCGATCAGATTGATCGAGATGGTGCGCGCAAAGGCGTCGAGTGGATGCGGCCCGTCTTTTCCGACCGTTTTGACGGCCGGCGCGACGCCCGCGCAATTGACGAGGCCGCGCAGCGTGCCGAGCCTGGTGGCGGCTTCAACCGCCTGGGTGGCGTCGTCTTCGCGGCTCACGTCGCATTTGACGAACACACCGCCGAGTTCCCTGGCGAGCGCCTCGCCCGCATCCACATTCAGGTCGGCGAGCACCACCTTGCCGCCGTTTTCGACGAACAGGCGCGCCGTGGCTGCGCCCAGTCCCGATGCACCGCCGGTGATCAGGAAAACGTTGTCGCGAATCTCCATGTCTTCTCCTTTGCTACGGTTCAGTAATGTCGAGATCGAATATCTTTTCGATAAACGATTGTAACGGCTATGCTGCAATGCGGAAAGCGAAGCGGGCAGGCGGCTGATTTACGCGCCTTCGACGGCATGCGAGCGGAGCGAAACGCTACGGATGGCTAATTAATATCAGGCCTGGGCGCGGAGAAATCGTTCGCTGCACTCGAATCCTTCGTTGCATAAAAAAACCCGCCGGCAAGGGCGGGTCTTTCCTGAAGCGAACACAAACGGAACCGGGCTTACTTCAACGCCTCGAACGCGCGGTCACGAATTTCGTCGACGCTGCCGAGGCCGGAAATGCGCCGATACTGCGGCGCGGCCAACGGAGTCGACGAATCGCCGTTCTTCGCCCAGTTGTTGTAGTACTCGATCAGCGGCTTGGTTTGCGCCTCGTACACTTCCAGACGCTTCTTGACGGTTTCTTCCTTGTCGTCGTCGCGCTGGATCAGCGGTTCGCCGGTCACGTCGTCCACGCCTTCCACCTTTGGCGGATTGAACTTGACGTGATACGTACGGCCGGACGCCGCGTGCGAGCGGCGGCCGCTCATGCGCACGATGATCTCGTCAAACGGCACGTCGATCTCCAGCACGTAGTCAATCGGAACGCCGGCCTGCTTCATGGCTTCAGCTTGCGGAATGGTGCGCGGAAAACCGTCGAACAGATAGCCGTTCGCACAGTCCGGCTGCTGCAAACGCTCTTTCACCAGATTGATGATGAGTTCGTCCGTGACCAGTTCGCCGGCATCCATGAAGCGCTTCGCTTCGACTCCGAGCGGCGTGCCGGCCTTGACGGCCGCGCGCAGCATGTCGCCGGTGGAAATCTGCGGAATGCCGAATTTTTCCTTGATGAAGTTTGCCTGAGTGCCCTTACCCGCGCCGGGTGCACCCAAAAGGATCAAACGCATGTGATATCTCCAGATCTATGTGAATTCTTGGGTGGCGCTGCGGACATCCCACGAAAAGTCGAAGGACCCGCATCGGCTGCCGTTTGGTCTCGCGCTGCACGTCGACGACGGCGCTGCAAGACGGTAACGGCGCGACCGGGCAAACCCTGACTCTCGCGTGTAGCGGGAGGCGCGCACAACCGTCCGATTATGCCATGGGTTTTTACGCTCAAGACCCGAATAAGGCCTGCACGCGCGCGAGATCAGCGGGTGTGTCGACACCAGGCAGCGGCACGTCTTGCGTAACGAGCACCGCGATTCGTTCGCCATGCCACATCGCGCGCAGTTGTTCGAGCGCTTCGACCTGTTCGATCGGCGAAATCGCGAGGCTGGGGTACGTGCGCAGGAATTGCGCGCGATAGGCGTACAGGCCGATATGCCGATGAACCACCGCGGGCGCGGGCGGCGCGGGCATCGACGCGACATTCGGCCAGTGCGGCTGGTAGGCGTCGCGTGCCCAGGGAATCGGCGCGCGTGAGAAATACAGCGCGACGCCGCGCGCGTCGAGCACGACCTTGACGACGTTCGGATTGAAAATTTCCGCGGGCTCGGTGATCGGGTGCGCGGCGGTGGCGATCGCGCAGTCGTGGTTCGCTGCAAGGTGCGACGCAACGCCGCACACGAGCGCCGGATCGATCAGCGGTTCGTCGCCCTGCACGTTGACCACGATCGTGTCGTCGTTCCAGCCGAATTGCGCCGCGACTTCCGCGAGACGGTCCGTGCCCGACGGATGGTCCGCGCGTGTGAGTACCGCTTCGAAGCCGTGCTCGCGGGCGGCGTCGAGCACCGCTTGCGCGTCCGAGGCGATCAGCACCTGCTGCGCGCCCGATTCGCGCGCGCGTTCGGCGACCCGCACCACCATCGGCTTGCCGCCGATGTCCGCGAGCGGCTTGTTGGGCAGACGCGTCGAGGCAAGTCGCGCCGGCACGACGGCGATGAACGGGGGAGTGGCGGTGTTGGCGTGGGTCATCAGCGAGGCAAGCGCAAAGACGGGCGGTGATAAAGCCGGAAGAAAGCGACCACGCATGCAGCGCGGTGGACAGGCAAAACGATGAAAGCAGAGCGCGACACGGGGCACGCCTTAAACACTGGCGCCGCGTGCGAGGGCGGCGAGGCTCAGGCCACGGAGCCCGGATTCAGATCCACTGGCGTGCCTTCCACTGTCTGCCGCGCTTCGTCGACCAGCATGACGGGAATGCCGTCGCGAATCGGATAGGCCAGCTTGTCCGCGTTGCAGATCAGCTCCTGCGCGGCGCGATCGTAGCTGAGCGGGCCCTTGCAGATCGGGCAAACGAGAATTTCAAGCAGGCGAGCGTCCACGAACTTTCTCCACAACTAGTGCAATGAGGCGATGATCGAGCGCGGCTTCGACCGGGACAACCCAGATGCGCGCGTCGTGCCAGGACCCCAATTTTACCGCATCCTTTTCCGTTATCAGGATGGCGTCGGCGTCCACGTCGGTAAAAGGATTGCGCTCGAACGCGTAGTGATCCGGCAAGGCGCGCGTGGCGGGCGTGAGGCCGGCGGCGCGCAACGTCGCGAAAAAACGCTCCGGCGCGCCGATGCCGGCCGCGGCCAGCACGCGATCGCCGCTGAATTGCGCGAGCGGACGGCGCAACGCCGGATTGTCCAGATGCCATGCGTCGGCGGGCGCGAGTTGCAGCGCGAAGGTATTCGGCCACGCCGGCAGCGTGCGCGCGTACGGATCGTTGATGAGCGTAGCGTCGCGGCGTCGCGACAGCGGCTCGCGCAGCGGTCCGGCCGGCAGCAGGAAACCGTTGCCGCCGAGCCGGTGATCGAATACGACCAGTTCGGCGTCGCGTTCGAGCCGGTAGTGCTGCAAGCCGTCGTCGCTCACGATCACGTCGACTTCGCGGTGCGCGGCGCACAGCGCCTGCGCAGCCGCCACGCGATCCGGACAGACCCACACCGGCGCGCCGGTGCGGCGCGCAATCAGAAGCGGTTCGTCGCCGCCGACGCGTGCGGCCGAGGTCGGCGTGACCCGCGTCGGCGATTTCACGCGCGCGCCGTAGCCGCGCGATACCACGCCGGGTTTGAAGCCCGCGGCGCGTAACGCTTCGACCAGCGCGATCACGGTCGGCGTCTTGCCGGTGCCGCCGACAGTCACATTACCGACCACCACCACAGGCACCCCGATGCGCACCGATTTCAACCAGCCGGACGAAAAGGCGGCGCGGCGCGCGGCGGCAATTGCGCCGAACACACAGGCGAGCGGCGACAGCGCCCAGGCAAGCGGCCCGCGCTGCTGCCATTCGCGCGCAAGGCGTGCCTCGAGACGGTCGCTGACGCCGCTCATGGGCACGTCGCGCAAACAACCGGCGCGCCGCTCGGGCAAAGGCAGCCGGACGGCGGCGTGAAGGAGCTAGGCGCAATACGCGGGGCAAGCATCAACGCGGTTCTCCGGACTATGAAAGTGAGGTGAAAAATGAATCTGCTTGGCATGGCGGCCGACTTGCGCAGTGTGCCGCAATGCTGGGCGCCGCGGCGCGTTCGGCATGCCGTCGAGCCCGCCACTCTAGCGCGCCGGCGTCCCGCCCGGCAAGTCGCGCACCGCGCGCCGCGCGACGAAGTAGCGCTTCCAGCGCGGCTCCCAGCCTGTGGATAACTTTGTGGAGAACCTGCCGTCCCACGGGCGCAAAGGGCCGTTCCATGCGCCCGGTATCGGCAATCATTCTCTTTAATGAGATGCAAAGGCCATATAAATCAACGACATGCCTACAATTCATGCGGCCGGGCGGGCGATCTGGCGGGATCTGTCTGGCCGGTCCCGCCATGTGGACACTTTTAACAATTCGAGCGCCGCGCTGGACTCGGATGGCCGGTCGGTCTATCGTCTGTCCGGCCAGCCACACTTATTCCTCGCATGAATCCCGAAAGCCCTTTTTCCTCGTCGGCGACGCCCGGCGGTGAAGTCGTCGTTCCCGTTTCTGCACTCAATCGCGCGATCAACACGATGCTGGAACGTTCGTTTCCTCTCGTCTGGGTTGCCGGCGAAGTGTCGAACTTTACGCGCGCCGCGAGCGGCCATTGGTATTTCTCGATCAAGGACGCGCAGGCGCAGATGCGCTGCGTGATGTTTCGAGGGCGGGCGCAGTACGCCGAATTCACGCCGCGCGAGGGCGACCGCATCGAAGTGCGCGCGCTGGTGACGATGTATGAGCCTCGCGGCGAACTGCAGTTGAACGTGGAAGCGGTGCGGCGCACCGGCCAGGGGCGACTCTACGAAGCGTTCCTCCGGCTGAAAGCGCAACTCGAAGCTGAAGGTCTTTTTGCCGCGGAACGCAAACGCGCGCTGCCGTCGCATCCGCGTTCGATTGGGATCGTCACGTCGTTGCAGGCCGCGGCGTTGCGCGACGTCCTGACCACGCTGTCGCGGCGCGCGCCGCACATTCCGGTGATCGTCTATCCGGCACCGGTGCAGGGCGTCGGCGTGAGTAGCAAGCTGGCGGCAATGGTCGACGCCGCCAACGCGCGCCGCGAGGTCGATGTGCTAATCGTGTGCCGTGGCGGCGGCTCGATCGAAGACCTGTGGGCGTTCAACGAGGAAGTGCTGGCGCGCGCGATCGCGGAAAGCGCGATTCCCGTGGTGAGCGGCGTAGGCCACGAAACCGATTTCACCATCGCCGACTTCGCCGCGGACGTGCGCGCACCGACGCCGACCGGCGCCGCCGAACTCGTCAGTCCGCAGCGCGTGCTGCTATTGCGCGAACTCGACCATCGTCACGCGACGCTCGCGCGCGGTTTCGGCCGCATGATGGAGCGGCGTGCCCAGCAACTCGACTGGCTCGCGCGCCGGCTGGTGTCGCCCGCCGAGCGGCTCGCGCGGCAACGCACGCATTTGCAGCAATTGAGCGTGCGGCTCGCGTCGGCGGGCGCGCGTCCGGTGCGTGACGCACGAGCGCGGTTTTCGCTGCTGCAGATGCGCTGGCAGCGCTGGCGTCCCGATCTCGCCGGGCATCAGGCAAAACTCGGCAATCTTTCGCAACGTCTGGACGCGGCTTTGTTACGCCAGCATGAACGTCAGACCGCGCGCATCGACACGCTCGCTGCGCGTCTCGAAGTTCTGAGTCCGCAGCGTACGCTTGAGCGTGGGTACGCTGCCGTGCTCGATGCGCAGAGCGGGCGAGCGGTGCGCGCGCCGTCGTCGCTGAAGCCGGGGCGGCGCCTCACGGTGCATCTCGCGGAAGGCGCCGCGGACATCGCGCTGGCCGATGTGCAACCACGCCTGACCGACGGGTTCTGACACTTCGCCGACAGCATCCGCAGCCGTACTTTTGACCGTCGCGAGCCTTGGGCACACGGTGTGCGCCAGCACTAATTGCGCTGTGAATGCGGCATGTTCGCCGATGCCGGGCATAAAGTCCGTTGGTTTGCGGGGTTATTCCAACTCGCCTACAATCGAGTGCTCAAAAGCGTTATCCGCAGACTCCCCCACAACAGATACAGACAGAAGGAAAGATCATGGAACATACGCTCCCGCCGCTGCCGTTCGCGAAAAACGCACTCGTTCCGCACATGTCGGAAGAGACGCTCGAATATCACTACGGCAAGCATCACCAGACCTATGTCACCAACCTGAACAATCTGATCAAGGGCACGGAGTTCGAGAACCTGTCGCTCGAAGAAATCGTCAAGAAGGCATCGGGCGGCGTGTTCAACAACGCAGCTCAAGTGTGGAATCACACGTTCTTCTGGAACAGCCTGTCGCCCCAAGGTGGCGGTGCGCCGACCGGCGCGCTCGCTGACGCGATCAACGCCAAGTGGGGCTCGTTCGACAAGTTCAAGGAAGAGTTCGCCAAGACCGCAGTCGGCACGTTCGGCTCGGGCTGGGCATGGCTCGTGAAGAAGGCCGACGGCTCGCTCGACCTGGTGTCGACCAGCAACGCCGCAACGCCGCTGACCACGGACGCCAAGGCACTGCTGACGATCGACGTGTGGGAACACGCCTACTACATCGACTATCGCAATGCGCGTCCGAAGTTCGTCGAAGCGTACTGGAACATCGTCAACTGGGCATTCGCGTCGAAGAACTTCGCGTGAGTTTGCCGGTGAGTTTGAAGGCAGCGCTGCTGGCGGGATGATCCGGTCACGGCGTTGAGCGTCAGGCTCCCAGGAAGTTGCAGGAAGAAAGCCCTCGCATGCGAGGGCTTTCTTTTTTCTGGTTTGGCTTGCTGGCGCGCACAGGTGCGTCGAAGCGTCCTGGCTCGGCCTGCGCCAGAGATGTATAGGATTGCTTTTCACACGACACGCCGCCTGAATCTTGTCACAGTTCGTAACGGCGCCAGACCTTCCAATTGGCATTCAGCCTGCCGACGCCGCGTCCGGATGGCGGCGCAAAAAATACGGTAACTATCTCGTAAACAAAGCACGCGTAAATTGGCCTAACGTATGGTTTCCCTATGAAGAAACGTGCGCCACCATGATCTCAAGTTCTAAATCGATACGCGTCGCACTGCCTCTTGCAGCGGTCGTGCTCGCGCTCCTCGGCGGTTGCGCGGTGGCGCCGCCGAGTGGTCCTTCCATCGTCGCGCTGCCGCGCAGCGGCGAGCCGCTCGATCAGTTCCAGCAGGACGACTACACCTGTCGCGACTACGCGTATCGCTCGACCAACGCGACCGGCACCTCGCAGGCCGCGACCACGAACAGCGTCAACAGCGCGGCTATTGGCACGCTCGGCGGCGCCGCTGTCGGTGCGCTCATCGGCGCGGCGGCGGGCAATGCCGGCGCGGGTGCGGCGATTGGCGCGGGCAGCGGCTTGCTGGTCGGCGGCGCTGCCGGCGCGAACGGCGCGCAGTATGCCGGCGGTAGCCTTCAGGCGCAGTACGACGCGGCATACGCGCAGTGCATGACGTCCAAGGGCAATACGATTTCGCAACCGCAAGTGCCGGTCTACGTGCCGCAGCCTGTATACGCGCCGCAACCGGTATATGTTGCGCCGCCGCCGCGTTACTACGGGCCGCCGCCGGTAATGTATTCCCCCTATCCGTACTACTGATCGAATTCCGCGGGGCACACTCATCCGCTGAATTGCGTCGCCCTCATGTATTGCCTCGGATGGCGGAGAGAGGCGACACGATGGCGATAAACGCCTTTGCAAACGGCGTACGGTTAATCAGCCGTAAGTGCGATGGATGTATTCAGCGAGCGGGAGCCGCGCGTGGCGGACTCTTCTCTTGCGGCTCGCGACTGAGTCACGGCGCGCACCCGTCGTTGTGCGCAGCCGACCGTCGCGCCGTTCAGGAGACGAGGCGATCATGCGAATCTCGCAAGCTGGCGTTGAGACCTCCGGGCTGGGCGCGTGGACCCGTCGGGGCACGATAGTGGCGCTGATCGCCGTCGCCTCCTGTTTCGCGTCGTGTGGGGGCGGTGGTTCTGGCGGGACATCCGGTGTGGGCTCCGGGTCGGCGAGCGGAAGCGGAAGTGGCACATCGGGCGGCTCGGATTCAGGTTCGGGTAGCACAGGGAGCAGCGGTACAGGTTCGGGCACCGGCTCGACCAATGGCGCCGGCACTGGAACAACCGGCACCGGCAGCACGCCGGCAGCGGTGACGGCCTACGCCACCGACGTCCTCATGCATCACAACGATATCGGGCGCACTGGTCAGATGCTCGCCGAGACCACGCTCACGCCGGCGAACGTCAATTCGGCGAGCTTCGGCAAAGTTGCGTTTCTTGCCGCGGACGGCAAGGTCGACGGGCAGCCGCTCTTCGTCACCAGTCTGTCGATCGGCGGCACGGCGCACGACGTGGTGTACGTGGTCACCGAACACGATAGCGTCTACGCGTACGACGCTGCCTCTTTCGCGCAACTGTGGAAGGTCTCGTTGATCGGCAGCGGTGAAACGCCCAGCGACGACCACGGATGCCCGGACATCACCCCCGAGATCGGCATTACATCGACGCCGGTCATCGACCGCAGTCGCGGCACGAATGGCGTACTGTACGCCGTGGCCATGACGAAGGACAGCGGCGGCGGCTACCATCACAGGCTGCACGCGCTCGATCTGGCCACCGGCGCCGAAGTGCTCGGCGGCCCGACGGAAATCGCAGCGACTTATCCGGGCAACGGCGCGGGCAGCGTGAACGGCGTGATTACCTTCAACCCGTCGCTGCATACGGAGCGCGCGGCACTCACGCTGGTCGGCGGCAACATCTACATGGGGTGGACCGCGCACTGCATGGGGGGTTCGTACACCGGCTGGATGATGGCGTATAGCGCCGGCACGCTGAAACAGACCAGCGTGCTCAACATTACGCCGAACGGCAGTCAGGGCTCGATCTGGATGGCCGGCTCGGGCATGGCGTCGGACGGCACGTCGCTCTACGTCGTAGACGGCAACGGCACATTCGGCACCACGCTGAACGCGGCGGGTTTTCCGGTCGACGGCGACTTCGGCGACTCGATGATGAAGCTCTCGTTGGGCAATCTGCAGGTCACCGACTATTTCGCGATGTCAGATGTCGTCACGCAAGCGGCCACCGACAACGATTTCGGCTCGGGTGGCGCGATGGTCCTGCCGGATCAGACCACGGCAAGTGGCGTCGTCAAGCATCTGGCGGTGGCGGCCGGCAAGGACAACCACATCTACGTCGTCGATCGCGATTCAATGGGCAAATTCAACCCGACGTCGAACAATATCTGGCAGGAGTTGATCGGTACGCTGGCCGGTGGCATCTGGGGATCGCCCGCTTACTACAATGGCGTGGTCTATTACGGCGGCCTGAACGACAACCTGAAAGCATTGCCGGTCTCGGGCGCGTTTCTCGCGACGACAGCTGCATCAAGGAGCCCGACGACGTTCCCGTATCCGGGGGCGACGCCAGCCGTATCGGCGAACGGCGCGAGCAATGGCATAGTCTGGGCGGCGGAAAACGGCACGACCGGCGCTTTGCATGCCTATAACGCGGGCAATCTTGCTGTCGAGTTGTACAACAGCAACCAGGCCGGCACGCGTGATCAATGGGGCGCGGGCAACAAATTCATCACGCCGATGATCGCGCGCGGCAAGGTATATGTCGGCGCGACTAACGGCGTGGCAGTGTTCGGATTGTTGTGAGCGGAAAGGAGCGCGAAGGCTTGCTGTCTCTGCCGCTGAGCCTGCGTAGCGGCACCCGCCTCGGCACCGCTACATGTCACGCCGAATGAATCACCCTCACTCCGCGTCGCTCGTCGCGGCCGTCTTACGCGGACGACGACTGCGCGCCGCGGTTTTGCGCGCGGCCTTTTTTGCCGGCGCGGGCGTTTCTTCCGCTGTGGCTGTGGCAGTCGCTGCCGGCGCTTCAGCAGGCGCGGCGATTTCCGGAATGTCGTCGATGCTTCGCGGCGCGGTCTTCTTCGCTTTCTTCGCAGCGGTCTTGCGTGGCGCGCGTTCATTGCGACGCTTGGGCTGCTTGGCGCTTGTATCACGCTCGTCCGCCGGGCTCCCGGAGCCGTCCAGTTCTTCGGCCGTCACGGTTTCCCGCGCCGCCCATGGCGCTTCCGGCTCTGCCCAAGGCGTTTCCGGCGGCTCAAAAATGAACTCGGCATTTTCCGGCGTTTGCGCGAGCACATCGTCCGGTCGGGGCCGACTGCTGCCGCCGTGTTCGACGGTCGTGCGCTCGTCTTGAACAGCCTCCTGTTGGCCGCGTCCTGCTTTGCGATTGCCTCGCCCGCGACGGCGGGACTCGTGCTTACCGCCGGACTCGGCGATTACCGTTTCGGCGACCTGCGCCTCATACAACTGTTCCGCCGACTCCACGATTTCAGCAGTTTCGCCCGTGTTGTCGCCGGCCACATTCGCAGCCGTGCTCCGATACACATAGGCACCCGACTTCTCGTCACGGCCGAACTCGAGCAGCCCGCGCGCATGCGCTTCTTCGAGCAGATTGCCGAAAGCGCGGAAGCCGTAGTACGTCTCGTTGAAATCCGGCTTGCGGCGCTTGATCGCGTTCTTTAGCACCGACGCCCAGATCTTGCCGCTGTCGCCGCGTTCGGAGGCGAGTGCGTCGAACGTTTGCACCGCGATCTCGACCGCCTTGGTGCGGCGTTTTTCGAGGTCTTCCTTGTTGCGGGTCTTCTCCTCGTCGGGCGCGCGTTTGGTCGCCGGCTGGGCGGACTGTTGCGGGCGCGACGACTCGCGCTTGGCGACCGTACGCTGACTCTCGCGCACCAGGTCGTCGTAGAAGAAGAACTCGTCGCAGTTCGCGACCAGCAGATCGGAGGTGGATTGCTGCACGCCGACGCCGATCACCTGCTTCGCGTTTTCACGCAGCTTTGACACCAGCGGCGAAAAATCCGAGTCGCCGCTGATGATCACGAACGTGTTGACGTGCGATTTCGTGTAGCAGAGGTCGAGCGCGTCGACCACGAGCCGGATGTCGGCGGAATTCTTGCCCGATTGGCGCACGTGGGGAATCTCGATCAATTCGAAATTGGCCTCGTGCATCGCACCTTTGAAACTCTTGTAGCGATCCCAGTCGCAATACGCTTTCTTCACGACAATGCTGCCCTTGAGCAGCAGACGTTCGAGCACCAGCTTGATATCGAACTTGTCGTACTTCGCGTCGCGCACGCCGAGCGCGACGTTTTCGAAGTCGCAGAATAGCGCCATGCTGACGGTTTCGTTGGATGACGCCATGGTTTTCTCCCTTGAAACGATCGTCGAATTCGACGAATCGCGACCATGATAGCGATTCCAGCGGAGGTGATCAGCTTTTGTGTTGCGCGCGCACCGACGCGCACGGCATGAACTCGCGACGACGCGCGCTTCTTGTGACGTTCTCCAAGGTTTTTGCAGGCCAGTCGACGTTGTGTCTGAATAGTTTCAGGATCGCGGCCCTACGGCGTTGGTTAGCAATGCATTCACCACGCAGGCCACCGCGCTACCTATCCATGTGATACGACGCGACGTTCAGCGCAGCGCGTGTTTCCAGCACCTCGTCGACGAGACCATATGTCTTCGCGGACTGTGCTGACATGAAGTTGTCGCGGTCGGTGTCGCGGGCGATTTCCTCGATGCTGCGCCCGGTGCGCTCCGCCATCATGGCATTCAGGCGCTCGCGCAAATAGAGCACTTCCTTCGCCTGAATTTCGACGTCCGCCGCCGTGCCCTGGCTGCCGCCCGACGGCTGGTGAATCATGATGCGCGCGTTGGGCAGCGCATACCGCTTGCCGCGTTGGCCGGCGGTCAGCAGAAAGGTGCCCATGCTGGCGGCGAAGCCGGTGCACAAGGTCGATACCTCCGGTTTGATGAACTGCATGGTGTCGTAGATCGCGAGGCCGTCGTACACCGAACCGCCCGGCGAATTGATGTAAAAAGAAATATCCTTGTCAGGGTTCTCGGACTCCAGAAACAGCAGCTGCGCCACGATCAGACTGGCCGATTGCTCGTTCACGGGCCCGACCAGAAACACGATGCGTTCACGCAGCAAGCGCGAATAGATGTCGTAGGCGCGCTCGCCGCGGCCGGACTGCTCGATCACCGTGGGCACGAGGCCGAGGCCGGTAATGGTTGGGTAGCTGGAATGCATATTGACCTCGTGTATGCGGCGTGGGTGACCGCGGGGTGTGGGGAGCGCATGGCTTCATGGCACGAAGCCTCCAGGCTGTGCCTCCGCCGATCCGGAACCTGCGCATTCTTTGCGTGGGTTGTTGTCCGTATGACGATGCGACGCAGCGCGACGTGACAGAAATATTTTTTCGCGAGGCTGTCACATCGTTGGATGGCCAGACGTCAAGACAAAATGAGGCAGGATGTCGGCGCGCGCCCGGTTCACTTCGCAGGCAGGGCGCCGCGCTTTTCACGACGCACGATCTGGAGGTCTGCATATGACGGAACAAGGAATCGACAAGGCATCCAGTTTCGAGGCCGCGCGCGCTCGCCTGCTTGCGCTGGCGTACCGCATGCTCGGCAGCCGCGCCGAAGCGGAAGACGTGGTGCAAGATGTGGCGTTGAAATGGCACCTCGCGGAAACGCAGGAGGTGCAAGTACCCGCCGCCTGGCTCACCACAATCACCACGCGTGTGGCGATCGACAGGCTGCGGCGCGTGCAGCGCGAACGCGCGTCCCAAGCCGACGGCTGGTTGCCGGAGTTGTGGCTCGACGAGGTGGCGCCGTCGGCGGAAGAACTGGCCTTGCGCGCGGCAGAGATGTCCTATGGCGTGATGTTGCTGCTCGAGCGCCTGAAGCCCGACGAACGGGCCGCGTTCGTGCTGCACGAAGCCTTTGATTGTGACTACGCGGAAATCGCCGCGATACTCGAACGAACGCCGGCGACGTGCCGCCAGATCGTCCATCGCGCCAAGGCGCGCGTGCAGCGCGCGGGCGCGCCGATCGAGCCGCCGGATCCCGCAGCGCACGCGCGGATCGTGGAGCGCTTGCGCACGGCGCTGGAGGCACAGGATCGACTCGGTCTATTGCAGCTCTTCAGTGACGCGCCGGAAGTGGTCAGCGACGCGCCGGTGTGCGCAGCGGTGAGCACGTGCGAACCGGCGGTGGCAGGGTGGATGGACACGGTCACGTCGCTCGTGGAGCAAGCGAGCAACGCGGAGACAGTGTCGGTGGCGGGCACATTGTGTATTGCGCTGCTCTTCGAGGGCGACGTCGTCGGGGTGCTCGACGTGTCCGCGAACAGCCTGGGAGATGGCTCAACGAAGATCGTCTCCATGCGCGTGGTGACGAGCGCGGCGCGTCTGCAGGCCACCAACAGCCTGCTGGGCCGCGCGGCGGTCAGGCAACTGCTTGCGCGGATCCAGCAGCGCGCTATGAGCTCAGTTGCGGTGGGCCGCGACTTCCCAGTTGATGTCCACGCATAGCACCTGTGTGCCCGTCGGTGTGTGCGCGGCGATCGAGGCGGTCACGCACAGATGCGCTTCGTTAATGGACAGATAAGGCGGCGTGAGATGCACCTGGCCGGGCGTACGCATCGCCTGGATAAAGTATGGCCGGCGTTCCCAACTAGCGCCTTCCGAATGCAGCAGCGGGCGGAAACGCTTGGCGCGTTGCGAGGCGCGCCCCGGCGGGAGTACGTTGTCGCCGATCTGCCGGCCCGACCCGTCGAGCACGAAGCAACGTGCCGTCTCGCCGAGCATTAGAAGCGGCGCGGTGGCTTGTGCTACCGACTCGCCGGCCACCAGTTGCGCGGCCGCCGTTTCGAGCGCCGTGACATACGGTGCGAGCCGTGCCGATTGTGCGTGTTCACGCGCGGTGACCCGCGCGCGCAGCGCCGCGGAAAGCGAGTCCATCAAGCCGGCCGCCGCTTGCGGCTTGACCGGCTCGACGCTCGGGCCCGCGAAGAACGCGCCTTGCACGAAGTCCACGTTGCATTCCAGGGCGATCAGCGCATCGCGTTCGGTGCTCAGGCCGCCCATCAGCACCAGTTGGCCGGATTCGTGCAGCAGCGAGACGAGGCCCGGCAGCACGCGTTCAATGTGCGAATGTTCGCTGGCTTGCGCGAGAATGCAGCGGTCGAGCGTGACGATATCCGGCCGCAGATTCCACACGCGGTCAATGTTCGAATGTTTCGCGCCGAAGCCGTCGAGCGCGATCAGGAAGCCGGATTTGCGCAGCGCATCGACGATCTCGGCAAAGCGTGTCGTTTCACCGCCTGCCTGTTCGGACACTTCGAGCACCACACGCTGCGGCGGCAGGCCGAGCGCCTTGAGGCCCGCGAGCAGCGCGTCGCCGTAACTGGTGTCCATCAGCGCTGCAGGGTGCAGGCTCAGGAAGAGCCATTCGTCGTGACTGTCGAACGCGTTGAAGTTGCCCAGGTGCAGCGACTCGGCGAGCCGCCCGAGTTCGAGCAGATCGCCGCGTCGCGCGGCTTGCGTGAAAACCTCGTGGGACGGCACTTGCAGCGCGTGTTCGTCGTGGGCGCGCAGCGAAGCGTGATAGCCGATCGCGCGCCGGTGCGACACGGAGAAAACCGGCTGGAACACGCTGAACACGGTGTAGCCGCCGTACAGAACGGTGCGCCGGGAGCCTTCGTCGCCGGCCATTGGGCGGGGAGGCTGGAAGCCGGGAGGATCGAGGTCGATCATGCTCATCATGTCAGTCGTGTGGAGGTGGCTGCGCGCCTGCATGCTCGGCACTGGTTCGCACGCGCAAAATGTGAGTTTACAGGATACGCGAGCAAGAACTATGCGCGTGCAGAAACACAGCACGCATGGCCGATGGTCACACACAGATAAGACGATTGTGCGCCAGTACGGGCGTGAAGACGACGGTCCGCACTTTGCTGGTGCGGCCCGCGCCCTGTTGCGGGTCGGCTGCGGCCCCGGCGGCCAGCCGGCCGCGCATCAGGTTCGTTCGGACGGATCGGTCTTCTTCGCGGGCGTGCGGATGTCCGGCGACAGTTGCGCGAAGATCCACGACGAGCCTGCCGTGATGATCCCGACACACAGGAACGTCGCGTGAAACGCGGGCAGCGAGTTGGCGGCCGTCACGCGCGGCAGCAGGCCGGTGAAGGTGGCGAGCAGGGCGCCGGCCACGGTCACGCCGAGACTCATCGACAGCATCTGGACCAGCGAAAACAGGCTGTTGCCGCTGCTCGCGCCACCGGTA
Organism: Paraburkholderia sp. BL27I4N3; assembly: GCF_003386115.1. NCBI lineage: Bacteria > Pseudomonadati > Pseudomonadota > Betaproteobacteria > Burkholderiales > Burkholderiaceae > Paraburkholderia > Paraburkholderia sp. BL27I4N3. Next base: position 408,967 of record NZ_QREJ01000001.1, read on the forward strand.
CCCAGATCCTTGAGCGTCAGCGTGTTCATCGCGGTGAACTGGATCGAGTTGACGGCGCCGAAGAACGCCAGCTGCACGAGGCGCAGCCATAGCGGCTGGTTCGCGGTGGTGAGTGCGAAGCTCGCCATGGTCAGGCCGACCAGCACCGTGTTGACGATCAGTACGCGTCGATAGCTGTGCTTGATGATCAGGTGCGTCACGAGGCGTTTGGACGCCATGCCCGCCGCTGCTACCGGCAGCATCAGCATGCCGGCTTCGAAGGCGCTATAGCCGAGACTCACCTGCAATAGCAGTGGAATAAGATAGGGCATCGCGCCGCTGCCGATCCGCGCGAACAGATTGCCGAGCAGGCCGACGCTGAAGGTATGGATCTTGAAGAGGTCGAGCGAGAAAATCGGCGCGGGCTCGCGCACGGCATGCAAGCCGTAGGCGACAAAGCAGGCTAGGCTCAGGATCAGCAGCACCAGCACCGTGGCGTGCTGAATGCCGAACTCGGTACGGCCGTCGAGCGCGAACGAGATCGCCACCATGCCGACGACCAGCAGCAGATAGCCTTTCATATCGAACTTGCCGACGTGTTCGTTGCGGCTATCCGGCATGAAGATGAACGTGGCAATGCAACCGACGATCCCGACCGGCACGTTGATCAGAAAGATCCAGTGCCATGAGGCGATCTTCACGAGCCAGCCGCCGAGCGTGGGGCCGATCAGCGGCCCGATGAGCCCCGGAATCGCCACGAACGAGAGCGCCGGCAAATAGCGCTCGGCCGGGAAGGTGCGCAGCACGGCGAGCCGTCCGACCGGCAGCAGCATGGCACCGCCCACGCCCTGCATGATGCGGAAGGCCACCAGTTGATTGAGCGTGCGCGCGTTCGCGCACAGCAACGAGGCGATCGCGAACACGAGGATCGCGCTGAAGAAGACGCGGCGCGTGCCGAGCTTGTCGGCGAGCCAGCCGGACACCGGGATCATGACGGCCATCGTCAGCGAATAGGCGATCACCACTGATTGCATGCGCAACGGCAACTCGCCGAGGCTCGTCGCCATCGCGGGGAGCGCGGTGTTGACGATGGTCGAGTCGAGCGTCTGCATGAAGAAGCCAGTGGCGACGACCCACAGCATCACGGTGAGCGAGCGGGGCGAAGGTGTACTGGACGTACTGGATGCGGCGGCGGGCGGAGTCGGCGTGAACATGGAGGGCGGCTAGGCGCGCAGGGACGGGCTGGGACTCGCTATTCTAGGGAAAAGCGCGTGCCGGCGCTCATTCAGAGCTCAGTCCGACGCCGGCAACGCCGCCGCCGCGCGAAAGAATGCCTGCGCACGCGGATCGTTACCGAATGCGATGTGAATCCTGGTCCACGGACTCATTTCCATATTCGGCCGGAAGTGATTGCCCGGCACGACGGTTACCCCCAGCGGCACGCCACATTCCACCAGCCGTTCCGCGTTGCCGACATGCGGCACGCGAGCCCACACGAATTTCCCGCCCGCGGGCTTGTCGAAAATTTCCCAGCCCGCGTCTTCGAGCGTCTGAATGGTCGAGCCGAGCGCGTCGCGCATACGCCGGCGCAGGCGCTCCAGATACTTGCGATACGCGCCGCGCTCGAGCATCGCCACGGCGACCGCTTCGGCAAAGCGCGAGCCGCCGATGCTCGTCAGCATCTTGATGTCGACCAGATCCTTGATGATCGCGTGGCTCGCGACCACACAGCCAATCCGCAGCGACGACGATAGCGTCTTCGACAGTCCGCCCACATAGATCACGTGTTCGAGCTGGTCGAGCGTGGCGAGGCGATCGGTGAGGTCGGTCTGAAAATCGGCGTAGATGTCGTCTTCGATGATCGAGAAGCCGTGCTCGCGCGCCAGCTGCAGCAGCCGGAAGGCCACCGGCGGCGCCACGTTGGTGCCCGTCGGATTGTGGAACACGGTGTTGACGAACAGCAGCTTGGGCCGATGCGACTTCAACTGCTCCTGCATCACGTCCAGATCGGGACCATTGCGTGTGCGCGGAATGCCGACCAGTTTCACGCCATGCAGCTTCAGCAGACCGTGCAGGTTGTAGTAACCGGGGTCTTCGACAAAGATCGTGTCGCCTGCCTTGAGCATGTAGCGCATCAGCAGATCGAGCGCCTGGCTTGCGCCGTTGGTGATGAGGATCTGCGACGTGTCAGCCTGAATCCCCAACTGGCCGATGCGGCTTTGCAAATGCTCGCGCAACGTCAGGTTGCCGAGCGGGGTGGCGTAATCGACCATGCTCGCGAGATCGGTCCGCGAGACGTGGCGGATTGCCTGCGCGATGCTGTCCGCGTCGCGCCACGCTTCAGGGACAAAGCCGCTGCCGAGCTTGAGCGTTTCGCCCGGATGGTTGAATTGCTGCAAAAGATGGTCCGACTCGTCCTCGGCGCGGCGGGGATCCGAGGAGCCTTGGCACTGCGTACTCGCCGGCTGGCGATCGGCGACATAGAAACCGGAGCCGTGGCGCGAGTCGACGTAGCCGAGCGACACCAGCCGGTCGTAGGCCTCGATCACCGGAAAGCGGCTCACGCCGTAGTCGGCGGAAAACTGGCGAATCGACGGCAGCTTCGAGCCGGGGTGGGCGATGCGCGAGCGGATCCACGCCGTGACGCCGGTGACGATCTGTTCGGTCAGCGGTACGCCATTGTCCCGATCGAGTTGGATTTCAAGCTTCATGAGGATCTTCCTTCGCCGAACCGCCGACTGATGCGGCTGAACTCTGCGCCACCAAACCGGCTGCGCGCGCCAACTGTCCGGTTTTTCAACTGAACAGTTCCGATAGAAGTGTTCGGAACTGTGCATGGGTATCCGATCATCGCACGTCAATAATCGGTACAAGAGAAAAGTTCTTTGAAGGAGAGAGCGATGCGTGAAGTCCGGATTTTCGAATTGGAACATGACGAGCCCGCGACGGCCTGGCGTGTCGCGCGTCCGTCGATCTTCAAGGTCATCTCGGGCGAGATCTGGCTCACTATCGAGGGCGACAGCGAGGATCACTGGCTCGCGACCGGCCAGTCGATCGAACTGCCGCGCCGCGCGGTGGCGTGGATCAGCGCGGGTCAGGCCGGCGCGCGCTTTGCGCTGGCGAGCGGCTCCGAGCGCACCGCAACGAAGCCGATTTCAGGCTCGCCAGTGCTGAACTGGCTGCCGCGCTGGCTCGGCGCGGCCTGACGAATCGCCAGGCTTATCCAGCCGGGTCCGTAGCGTCTCAGTTCGGCCCGGCAGCCTCATATTCCCCGACGTAACGCGCGCGCGGCCGGATCAGGCGGCCGTCGCGCGTCTGTTCCATGGCGTGCGCAATCCAGCCGACCACCCGGCCGACCGCGAACAGCGTAAACGCGGCGCCCGCCGGCAACCCCAGCACTCGCTCGATGGCGGCAAGCGCGAAGTCGACGGTCGGCTCCGCGCCGGTCGTATCGCGCACCGTGCGCGCCAATCGAAGCACTTCAGGCAACGGTGAACGCGCCGGCGCGCAGTCGGCGAGCATGGCGAACAACAGCCGCGCCCGCGGGTCGCCGTCCGGATACAGCGGATGACCGAAGCCCGACAGCACCGGCCCGTGCGCGCCATGTTCGACGCGCGCGAGGCGGTTCGCCAGATAGCGGTCGAGATCGGGCGCGCGCGAGGCTTCTTCGAGCAGCGCGGCGATACGCACCGTTTCGCCGCCATGCCGCGGACCGGACAACGCCGCGAGACCTCCTGCCACCGCGCCGAACAGATGCGTGCCCGTCGACGTGATGCAGCGCACCGTGAAGGTGGACGCATTCAACTCATGATCCGCGCAGGCCACCAGCGCCGCGCGCAGCAAGCCGGCCTGCTGGCGGTTACGCACATGCCACGCCAAAGCCAGTTGCCGATGCAGCGGCTCGTTCGACGGCGCCGCCGAGATCATCGCGGCAGCCAGCAGCCGCATGACGGCGCAGGCTGTATCGAGTTGCGCATCGCGGCCGAGTGCCCACACACGCGGCATTTGCGCCGCAGCGGCCGGCAACAGCACGAGCGCGCGATCGAGCGGCGTACTGTCGCCCCACAGCTTGAGCCACGCGGCCCATTGAGCGTTGGCGAACGGCACGGCCGGCGCATCGGTAATGCGCCGTGCGCTGCATTCCCACAGCAGCGCCGCGACGTCCTCGAGCGATGCGCTTTGCGCCAGCTCCATCGCATCGTGCCCGCGATATAGCAGGCGCCCGTCGGCGACCAGCGTGATGGACGATTCGAGCACAGGCACGCCCCAGTCCAGCACCTTCTGCGCGACCTTGCCCGCGCGTTTGCCGTCTTCCTTGCGGCGCGCGAGGCGCCGCACTTCGCCGGCGTCGTAGAGACGATGCTTGCCCTGCGCATCCGGCGACGAGCTCAGCATGCCCCGGCTCACATAAGCGTACAGCGTGGGCAAGCTGATGCCGAGCGCAGCGGCGGCTTCAGCGGCGGTCATGGCGTTAGAGGTCGGCATGGGTCGGCATGAGTTGGCATGAGTCGGCATGGAAAAGGGCGGAAACCGAAGAAATCAATATATATTGATTATCATAATCAAGATTGATTGCGGTGGAGTGAAATTCTAGACTCGGTTCACTTCCTCCTGCTTTGCCAGGGACGACATGACACCTGAACTCGCTCTCAAACACATCTGGACCCTCGCCGGATGCGACCCGACCGCGCTGCGTTCCGTGACGCTGACCGGCGCTGATCCGGGTTTGCCGTCGGTCTACCGGGTCGGCAGCCTGGCCTCGGCGAGCATCGCCGCGACCGGTCTTGCGGCAGCCGACTATCAGCGTCTGCGCACGGGGCACAGGCAGCACGTGACGGTGGAGATGCGGCGCGCGCTGGCGTCGTTTCGCAGCGAGCGCTATCTGCGTGTCGACGACGGGCCGCCGCCCGCCTTGCGCGATCCGGTGATGGGTTTCTACGAGACACGCGACGGGCGCTGGATTCAACTCCACACGAATTTCGCGCATCACCTGCGCGGCGTATTGCAGATACTCGGTTGCGAGAACGATCCTGTTGCCGTGGCCGCCGCGATTCGCAACTGGGACGGCGCGACGCTCGACCAGACGCTCGCTGACGCCGGCCTCTGCGCGGCGTTGATTCGCACGCCCGACGAGTGGGCCGCGCTCGATCAGGCGAAAGCCATCGCGAGCTTGCCGCTCTTCGAAATCGAGCGTATCGGCGACGCGCCGGCCGAGCCGCCGCGCGAGCGCGGCGCGGATCGGCCGCTGGCGGGAGTACGCGTGCTGGATCTGTCGCGCATCATTGCCGGGCCGGTGGCCGGGCGGGCGCTCGCGCAGCATGGCGCCGACGTGTTGATGATCAACGGGCCGCATCTTCCGAACATCGCGCCGCTGGTGATCGACAACGGACGTGGCAAGCGGTCGGCTCTCGCCGATCTGCGCGACGCAGCGGGGCGTGAGGTGTTGCGCGGCCTCGCCGCCGACGCCGATGTATTTCTTCAGGCATATCGCCCGGGAGCGCTGGCCGCGCGCGGTTTCGGTCCTGAGGAACTGGCGCGTGTGCGGCCGGGAATTGTCTACGTGTCGGTGTCGGCGTATGGGCACGAAGGGCCGTGGGCGCAACGGCGCGGGTTCGATAGTCTGGTGCAGTCGGCAAGCGGGATTGCCTTCACCGAGCGGCAGGCGGCGGGCTACCGAAGGTGGGAGCTGGCATGTGCGCGTCTCGCTCGCGCAAACGGGCCGGTGGCTGCAATCGTTCGGGCAGATTGCCGATGGCTGGCAAGCGCCCGACGTCACGCTCGACGATGTGCGCGATTGCCTTGCGACAGTGGAGTCGGAGTTCGGACGCGTGCTAGGCGTGCAGCCGGCTGAGGCTTTGGACGAGACGCCTGCGTACTTCGCGCTGCCGCCGGCCCGAATAGGCGCCCATGCGGCCAAATGGACGTGAGGACTTCAGGTCAGATGGCCTGCGGCGAGGCGTGTGCCGACACACAACCAACGCACGCCCCGCGCGCACAGTGAAAAAGGCCATCTATTTCCTCAACTCCGCCACGAAGTCGTAGTAATCGTTACGGCAGTACGTATCGGTCAACTCGATCGCGCGCTGATCGGCGGTGTAGCCCACGCGTGTGATCAACAGCAGCGCCTCGTTCGGCGCGATGCTCATTTGCTGCGCGATTTCCTCGCTCGCATTCACCGCGCGAAAATGCTGCAACGCGCGGACAATCGTCAGTCCACGGTTCTCCAGATACGAGTACAGCGAATCGCCAATCGCCTGGGGATCGGGAATCACCGCGGCGGGGAAGGTGGAATTCTCGACGGCCATCACGATGCCGTCGGCCATCCGCAAGCGCCGCAACCGGGTCACCGCCGCCGCCGGCGATAAGCCGAGCTGAATCACCTCGTCGCGGTTGGCCGGCAAAATTTCGCGCGACAACCACTTCGAACTCGGCGTAAAACCGCGTCGGCGCAACATTTCGCTAAAGCTCGACAGACGCGACAACGGATCTTCGTAGCGTGGTGTGATGAAACTGCCCGCGCCCTGAGTGCGTCGAATCAAACCCTGCTCGACCAGCAAGGCGATCGCCTTGCGTGAGGTGATCCGCGATACGCCGAGCGCCTCGGAAAGCACACGCTCCGAGGGCAGCGCCTCGCCCGCGTTCCAGCGGTTCTCGTGGATGGCGGCGCCGAGCTTGCGAGCCAGTTGCAGATATAGCGGCGTGTCGTTTTCCGGGTCCGGGCGCAGGTCGCGCCAGCGGTCTTCCGAGGCAGAGGTCATGGAACTCACGCAAGAAGGGCAAGCGGCAATTCTATGACATCGGCGCGCTGTGTTATAGCGGGCTTTTGCCTGGTGTCCGATCGAATGCCCGTTAAACCGCTAAACTCGTCGCTATGATTTTTCGTGGCACGCGCGGCGCATTCGCTTGCGCAGCGATATTGCCGACCACTGAGCCACTTCGAGGAGTCAGCATGACGAGCGACATCGCAAGCGTAAGCCTGCCCGACGGCGAACGCGTTCCGAAACTGGGGCAGGGCACCTGGGGGATGGGTGAAATGCCGGCGCGGCGAGCCGCTGAGATCGACGCGCTGCGTTGCGGCATCGAACTCGGCATGACGTTGATCGATACGGCGGAAATGTACGGCGACGGTGCGACTGAATCGCTGCTCGGTGAAGCGCTGGCCGGATTGCGCGACAAGGTGTTTCTGGTCAGCAAGGTGTATCCGCACAACGCCAGCCGGCGCGGCGTGATCGCGGCGTGCGAGCAGAGCCTCAAGCGTCTGAAGACCGATCAGCTCGATCTGTATCTGCTGCACTGGCGCGGCTCGGTGCCGCTCGCGGAGACGGTCGAGGGCTTCGAGGCGTTGCGCCGGGCGGGCAAGATCCGCCATTGGGGCGTCAGCAACTTCGACACCGAGGACATGGAAGAACTCGTCGCCACGCCGGGCGGCGATGCTTGCACGACCAATCAGATTCTCTACAACGTGGCGCGCCGCGGGCCGGAGTTTGATCTGCTGCCATGGCTCGCCTCCCGCAAGATGCCGGCCATGGCGTACAGCCCGGTCGATCACGCACGCTTGCCGAAACGCTCGCCGCTCGACGATATCGCCGACGCGCGTGGCGTCTCGGTGGTTCAGATCGCGCTTGCGTGGGTGCTGCGTCGGCCCGGCGTGTTGGCGATTCCGAAGGCGGCGCGCGTCGAGCACGTACGCGACAACTATCGCGCATTGCAACTGCAACTCGGCGCCGATGAACTGGCCGCTATCGACGCTCACTTCAAACCACCGCGCGGCAAGCGGCCGCTCGAAATGCTGTAAGCGCAGCGCCCCTTGTCAGTTGCAGCTGTGGTGCATGTGGACGGAGCCGAGCACCGCTACTTCCGCGGGCGTGTGCCTGAGCGAATCCTCGTTGACCTGGCCGGCGTCCACAACGAATTCGTCGACGATCGACGACACCTGCACATTGCGCAGGCACAGCGATACGCGCTGCGTTTCATTGGCGGGCAACGCGCTGCGCTGACCGAGGAACAGCACGCCATACTGATAGCCGTGGATGATGCCGCGAATCGCACCGACGCATTGACCTTGCGCGACGTTGTCGGTTTTCTGCTTGCAGGTTTGCGCGAGCGAATACGCGGAGAAGGTGGGGTCGACCGGCGGGGCGGCTTGCGAGAGCGTCGGCGAGAGCGGCTGTGCCGCTTGTGCCGTTTGCATTTGCGCGGGTGTTTGCGCCGACGTTTGCGCATGAGCGAGCGACGCGAGGCCGAGCGCCGCAGCCATCACCAGGCCGGTGGCCACACGCGCCGCGGAGCGGGGGACGTTTCGTTGCATGTTTGTGGTGCCCTCATATCGAACGTTGAATCTGATATGAGGCGATCGCGTCGGTTTGGTTCCAGGCGCGCGCGCACGGGCGGCTGCTTGTTCGAGTTTTTGCCACCTACGCACACGTCCGCGTTCACGGTTCAAGTGTGTGGCCCTGACGCGCGGTCTAGATTCGCGTCAGGCCGTGCTACTCGTCACGCCGGGCGTTCTCGGGCGCGTTTTCCGATCTGTCGCCAGGCACCTTGCCCGCGACTTTTCCCGCATCGTCGCGCGACGCAGATTGCAGCGCGCGCAATTCATCGACGGGGATGTGGCAGCGGATTCGATGCGCAGACGGCGTCGCCGCCTTGCTTTCGCCGGCATCGGCGAACGGCGGGTCCTGCTGTTCGCAGATTGCGCCCAGCTTGCGCGGGCAGCGTGTATGAAACACGCAGCCGGACGGCGGCGATGCCGCGCTCGGCAAATCGCCGGACAGGCGGATGCGGGTCGCGCCACCGTGACCATCGAGTGTCGGCACTGAGGACAACAACGCTTCCGTATAAGGATGATGCGGTCCTTCGAACACGGCCGCTGCCGGTCCGATTTCCAGCAGCCTGCCCAGATACAGCACCGCGATGCGATCCGACAGATAGCGCACGACGTGAAGATCGTGCGAGATGAAAACGTAACTCACGCCGCGCTCGCGTTGCAGATCGGCGAGCAGGTTCAGGATCGCGGCCTGCACAGAGACGTCGAGCGCGGAAGTCGGTTCGTCGCAGACCACCACGCGCGGTTCGCCGGCAAACGCACGGGCAATCGCCACACGCTGTTTGAGGCCGCCGGACAATTGGCGCGTGCGCGAGCCGAGATAGCGCTCCGGCAAGCGCACGGCGGCCGTCAACGTGGCAAGCCGTTCGTCGATGGCCGGCCCGCGCAACGCGGTGAGCCGCGAGAGCGCGCGGCCGATCAGCCGTTTCACCGAATGCGCGCGATTGAGCGCGGAGTCCGGATTCTGGAAGACGATCTGCAGCGACTTGACCTGCTCGGCGTTGCGCCGCGTAACGCGCGCGGCGAGCGGTGCGCCGTCGAGTTCGAGCACGCCGCCCGCATCCGGCGTAAGCAGGCCGAGCATCAGCTTGGCGAGCGTCGTCTTGCCGCTGCCCGATTCGCCGACGAGCCCAAGCGTTTCGCCGCTGGCGAGATCGATCGAGACGTCGTCGACCGCCCGCAGCGGAGCGCCGGATACGTGAAATGTCTTCGAGAGTTTTTCCGCACGCAATACGGGAGCAGGGGACTTGCCGTCGAGCGACGCACCATTGCGCTCGGGCACAGCTTCCGCACTCGCACGCGGCAATTCGATCGCGCGTTCGTGGTAATGGCAGCGCGACATCTGATCGCCGCGCGCGGCACTCACGCGATACGGCGGCGGTGCTTCACGGCGGCAGCGGTCGTCGGCGAGACGGCAGCGATCCGCGTAGATACAGCCCTGCGTGACCGAACCGGGCAAGGGCAGACTGCCCGCGATCGTGTCGAGCCGCTCGCTGTCCTTGCTGCGCCCGGCCGTGGGCAAACAGCGCAACAGTCCGACCGTGTAAGGATGACGCGGCCGCGTGAAGACATCTTGCGTCGCGCCTTCTTCGACCAGTTTGCCCGCGTAAAGCACGCCGACGCGTTCGCACATCCGCCCGATCACCGCGAGGTTGTGACTGATGAAGAGCACCGCCGTGCCGAGTTCTTTGCGCAACTGCGCGACGAGATCGAGCACTTCCGCTTCGACGGTCGCATCGAGCCCGGTGGTCGGCTCGTCGAGAATCAGCAGCGCGGGGTTCGAGGCGAGCGCCATGGCGATCACCACGCGCTGTTGCATGCCGCCCGACAATTGATGCGGGTAACTCTCCATCACCCGTTCGGGCGCTGCGATGCGTACTCGTTGCAGCATCTCGTGCGTGCGCCGCAAGGCTTCGTCGCGCGCGATGCCGGCGGCTTCGAACGCTTCGGAGACTTGCCGCGCGATCGTCAGCGACGGGTTCAGCGCGCGCCCCGGATCCTGATAGACCATCGAGATCGCATTCGCGCGCATGTTGCGCAACGCGTCGGCGTTGAGCTTCTGCACGTCCTCACCGGCAATGACGATCTTGCCGGCCTTCACCTTGCCGTTGCGCGGCAGATAGCGCAGCGCCGCCATCGCGACGGTCGACTTGCCGCAGCCGGACTCGCCGACCAGACCGTATGCTTCGCCGCGCCGCACGCGAAATGAAATGTCCTGCAGCACTTCGCGATCGCGTCCGCGTATCCGGTACGTGACCGTCAGCCCGACGACGGTCAGCGCATCCGTGCGGTCGCTCTTCGAGACGTCGAAGGCGGGGAACGAGGAGGGCGGCGGGCCGTTCATCGGTCGAGCACGCTTTGCACGCTGTCGGCGATCAGATTCACGCCGACCACGAGACTCGCAATCGCGCCGGCCGCGAACACCACCGTCCACCATGCGCCGCCCGCCATCAGCGTGTACGACTCGGACAGCGCGAGGCCCCAATCGGCCGACGGCGGCTGAATGCCGAAGCCGAGAAACGATAGCGTGGCGACCGCGAAGATCGCGTAGCCGAGCCGCACCGTTGCTTCGACGATGATGGGCGGCAGCACGTTCGGCAGGATCTCGGCGAACATGATGTAGGGCGCGCGTTCGCCACGCAATTGCGCCGCGGCGACGTAGTCGAGATGGCGTTCGGCGAACACGGCGGCGCGCACGGTGCGCGCGGTGATCGGCGTGAACGTGATGCCGATCACGAGAATGACGGTGAAATTCGACGCACCGACCGCGGCGAGGGCGAGCAGCGCGACGATCACGAGCGGCAGCGCGAGCACGGCATCGATCGCGCGTCCCACCACGTTGTCCACCCAGCCTTCGAAGTAGCCGACGATCAAGCCGAGCGTGGTGCCGGCTATCGTTCCGAGCAAAGTAGCAAGCGGCGCGATGGTGAGAATGTCGCGCGCGCCGACGATCACGCGCGAGAACACGTCGCGCCCGAGCTGATCGGTGCCGAACCAATGCGTGCTGTCGGGCGGTGTTAGCGAATTGAGCGGGTCGGATGCGTACGGGTCGATGCGCACGATCCATTGCCCGGCAATCGCGCAGACGATCCACCATGTGACGATCACCACGCCCACCACGAAGGTGGGTGAGCGCAGCAGCAGGCGCAACTGGTCGAAGCGCGGCTCGGCGGCAACACGTGGTGTCGGCGGAACGATGGTGCTCATTCCGCGCTCCTCACCCGCAGCCGCGGATTGAGCAACACATGCAACGCGTCGGCGACGAGATTGGCGACGGTGTAGACCACGCCGATTGTCAGCACGCCTGCTTCGAGCATCGGAAAGTCCTTGGCCTTGGCTGCGTTGTAGATCAGCGAGCCGATACCTTGATAGTGGAACAGCGTCTCGACCACCACGAGGCCGCCGATCATATAACCGAGCTGTGTGGCAGCGACCGTGATGGTGGGCAGCAACGCGTTGCGCAACACATGCCGCCAGATCACGATATGACGCGGCAGGCCTTTGAGAATCGCGGTGCGCGTGTAGTCGGCATCGAGCGCCTCGACGGTGCCGGCCCGCGCCATTCTCGCGATATAGCCGAAGAACACCAGCACGAGCGGCAGCACCGGCAGCACCAGGTGACGCAGCTGTTCGAGCGCGCTCGCTTCGGGCGGATACGACGCCTCGATCGGCAGCCAGCGCAGCCATACGCCGAACACGAGAATCAGCACGATCGACGAAACGAATTCGGGCACCACCGTCGCCGATAGTCCAGCAATGCTGATCGTGCGATCGAGCCAGCGCCCCGCGTGCATGGCCGACCACACGCCGCCCGCAATGCCGAGCGGCACGACCACGACGAACGCCAGCAAGCCGAGCTTGGCGGAATGCGCGAGCGCCTCGGCGATAAACGGCCGCACCGGCTCGCGATACGCATAGGACAGCCCCATCTCGCCGCGCACGAAATGCGAAATCCAGTCGATGTATTGCGTCATAAGCGGACGGTCGGCGCCGAGCTGATGATTGAGCGCGGCGACTGCGCGCGCGTCGGCGAGCGGCCCGAGCACCGCGCGGCCGATATCGCCGGGCAGAAGTTGTCCGCCCGCGAACACGATTACCGACAGCAGCCATAGCGTGATCAGCGACAGGCCGACACGCGTCGCCAGAAAACGCAGGACGCGGCCCGCGTTGCCGCTCGGCGCGGAGGAAGCGGAAGGCGTCACCGTGGTCGACATCGTGCTCTCCTGTCGCAAACGCGCCGGCGCTCAGGCATTCAACATCACGCGCTCAACACCGCGTGGTCGAAATAGAGTTGCGCGAGCGCGGTGAAGCGCACGCCGTTCACACCCTTGCGCATGGCGATCAGTTGATCGTAGAAGAACGGAATGATGATGGGCGTTTCATCGAGCAGCAGCGTCTGGATCTGCCCGGAGATTTTCTTCTGCGAGCCGAGATCGATGGCGGCGACGAATTGCGCGACCAGTTGATCGTATTGCGGATTCTTGAAGTGCGCGGCGTTCCACGTGCCGGTGCTGGTGAGCGGTGCATTCAGGAACACGTTCGGCACGCCGCGATGACCGTAGTCGGTAATACCGAGCGGCGAGTCCAGCCAATCCGATTTGCCCGGCGTGCCCGCGCCGTAATACAGCGACTGGCTCTCTACCTTTAAATTGATGCGCACGCCGATCGCCTTCGCCGCGTTCTGCACGACCACCGCGAGATCGGGAATCTCCATGTATTTCTCGGTGGTCAGCGTCACGTCGAAGCCGTTCGGCACGCCCGCTTGCGCAAGCAACTGCTTTGCCTTCGCGACGTCGATCTTGCGTTGCGGAACGCCCGCATCCGAGGACGGAAACACGGGAGCGAACGGACTGTCGTTGCCGAGTTGCGCGCGCCCTTTGAACAGGCCACGCACCAGCACATCGCGATCGAGCGACAATGCCAGCGCCTGGCGCACGCGCTTGTCCTTGAACAACGGACTGTCGTTGCGCATATGAATCTGCCGATGCGCGCTCGACTTCACGCCGACGGCCTTGTAATCCGGATTGTTCAGAATGCCGGCGCCGCCCTGCACGGTGAAGGTGCCCATCACATCGGCCTGATGGCCTTGCAGCGCGAGCAATTGCGCCTGTTCGTCGGCGTAGAACGAGAACTGTACGCGTTGCGGTAACGCTTTGTCGCCCCAGTAATCGGGATTGCGCACGAACGACGCGCCCACTTTCGCCTGATACTTTTCGAGCTTGAACGGACCTGTGCCGATGAAGCTCTTTTCATAGCCGCCCGCGTAGTTGGCGGGCAGGATCACGGCGTTGTAATTGTCCGAGGAAACGTAATAGGGGAAGTTGCCGTTCGGCGCGTCCAGATGAAACGCGACCGTGTGGTCGTCGACCACTTTCGCACCGCCTTTGGACAGCACACCCTTGAGCACGGACAGCGCCGCCGAGCCGCTTGCCGGATCGGCGAGGCGGTCGAAGGTGGCGACCACGTCTTTGGCGCTGAACGGCTGGCCGTCGTGGAACTTGACGTTCGGCCGCAGCTTGAAGGTCCACACGTCGCCCTTGTCGTTCGGTTTCCACGACAAGGCGAGCGCCGGCTTCAGCACGAGCTTTTCGCCGTCGTCGTCGATCAGGAATTCGCCGGTCTGGTTCAGCAGCGCAAGACTGGCGGCGTCCGTTACCGTAAGCGGATCGACCGCGCCCGCGGGCGTCAGGTGAGCCACGCGGATCGTCTGATTCGCTGCGCCGGCGGCGCCTTGCGCGCGAGCTTGTGGCGCATTCAGCACGCCGCCGCCCACCAGCGACAAACCAATCACGCTGGCATAGCGCAGCAGGTCGCGGCGCGTGATGCGGCCGGCGAGGAATTCGTCGATGGCGTGGTTGCCGTAGGCGTCGGCGGTGAGGCGGGCTGCGTCGAGTGCGAGAAATCGGTCCGCGGGAGTCTTCATCGATGGAGTGTCCAGTCCGTTCTGTTGCCGGTTCTGAAGGGCCGCACAGGATGCGCGCGACAGGCGACGGTATTGCAATGACGAAAGCGACAGGGCGAAGCGGGTTCAGTGTAAGCGATTGCTCATGGATTCGGAGCGCCTGCGCCGCCGCCGGGTTCGCGTTTGGCGGATAAAAGGGCGGCTGTGTATCGTCATCACAACGTTCGGCGCGGTCGCGGCGCGAGGCATGTCCAAACGCCCGCCGCTGCGGCAGTGCAACGGCCAATGCCGCGAATGGAAACCTTACCGACCGCCGCGGGCGACAGGTGCTGGATTTACCGCGCGACCGCGTCCGGGCGCCGCCAGCGGTGGAACAGCACCGAGCCGATCCAGCACGCCATGAACATCGCGACGATGCCATAGCCCAACGCGCCGAAGCGCTCGTTCACGCTGGCCACCGCTTCCCATACGCCGCCGTTCAAGCCGAGCTTGTCCGACAGCAGACCCAGTGCCTCGACGCCGCCGATCACGATCGCCACCACCGCCGAAACGAACGTGATGCTCGCGTTGTAGTAGAGCTTGCGCTTCGGGTCGTCCATGGCCCAGCCGTAGGCGTGGACCATCAGCACGTTGTCGGTCGAATCCACCAGCGTCATGCCGGCGGTGAAGAGCGCGGGGAACACGAGAATCGAATAGAGCGGCAAACCTTTGCCGGCTTCGGACGCGGCAATCGCCAGCAGACCGATCTCGGTCGCGGTATCGAAGCCGAGGCCGAACAGCACGCCGACGGGGTACATGTGCCAGCTTTTCGTCACGAGCCTGAAAAGCGGCCGTAGCGCACGCGACAGCAGACCAGCGGGCGCGATCGAGTCCGGCGTTTGAGCGGGCAATTCGCCGCTGCGTTGGACTTGCCGATAGCGGCGCCATACGTCGCGCAGAATCACGAGGTTGACGGCGGCCAGCACCAGCAGAAAGCTCGCGGACACGAGCGTGCCGATCGTCCCGCCGACGGCCTTGAACGTCTCGAAACGGCCGTGCAGCGAATGCGCGGTCCACGCGATGCCGATCGTCGCGAGAACCACGATCGTCGAATGCCCCAGCGAAAACGACAGCCCGACGCCGAGCGGACGCTTGCCGGTTTGCATGAGCTTGCGCGTGACGGCGTCGATTGCCGCGATGTGATCGGCGTCGACCGCATGGCGCAAGCCGAAGCCATACGCGAGCAGCGCGGTGCCGAGCAGCAGCGGGTAATGGCGAAACGCGATCAACGCCCACGCCCACGCGCCGAGATTGGCGGCGATCAGCACGGCGTACAGCGTGAAGAGGCGTGGGCGCAGGGAAGCGGTCGGCGTCATGAGTCGCGTGGGCAAGAGTTAGTGATCGTGCGGATGCTTGTGAATCGGATCGACCCAGAACACCGTCTCGGGCTGTTCCACCGCGTCGATGTTCAGGTTGACCACCACTGCTTCGTTGTCGCTGCGCACCAGCACGCATTCGAGCGGGTCGTCCGTGCTCGCGTTGATCTCCTGGTGCGGCACGTACGGCGGCACGAAGATGAAATCGCCGGGGCCGGCTTCGGCGGTGAACTCCAGATGCTCGCCCCAGCGCATGCGCGCCTGGCCGCGCACCACGTAGATCACGCTTTCGAGCGCGCCGTGATGATGCGCGCCGGTCTTCGCATTCGGATGGATCGTCACGGTGCCGGCCCAGATCTTCTGCGCGCCGACGCGCGCCGCATTGATCGCGGCGGCGCGATTCATGCCGGGCGTCTGCGCGGTGTTGCTATCGAGTTGATCGCCTTTGATGACCTTCACGCCGTGCTCGCGCCAATCGACCGGTCCAGCGGGTGGCGCGTCCTTGTAATGCGGGTGTTCGTGATCCTGGCTCATGATGTGTCTCCTCGAGGGCTAGAGTCCCGGCGTTCGGCACGGCGCCGTCTGGCATTTTTGCATGTTCAAAAACGTGCGTGTGAAGAAGCCCTGTGTGCGGCGCAGCGGACGAAAAAAAGCCCGTCCGCAGGGGACGGGCTTCGAGCCGTTGGCGTGTGCTGCCTTCGGCTTGATGGCGGCTCGCGCTTACTTATGCTTCGCGTTGATCACGGCTTCAGCGACGTTGTTCGGCGTTTCCGCGTAATGCTTGAACTCCATCGTGTAGGTCGCGCGGCCCTGAGTCGCGGAACGCAGCGACGTGGAGTAGCCGAACATCTCCGCGAGCGGCACTTCGGCGCGCACCAGCTTGCCGCCGCCGCCGGCAATGTCTTCCATGCCTTGCACGAGTCCGCGACGGCTCGACAGGTCGCCCATCACGTTGCCCATGAAGTCTTCTGGCGTTTCCACTTCGACGGCCATCATCGGTTCGAGCAGCACCGGCTTGGCTTTGCGCATCGCTTCCTTGAAGGCCATCGAGCCGGCCATGCGGAACGCGTTTTCGTTCGAGTCGACGTCGTGGTAGGAACCGAAGGTCAGCGTCACCTTCACGTCGACCACCGGATAGCCGGCCAGCACGCCGGCCTTCAGCGTTTCCACGATGCCCTTGTCGACTGCCGGAATGTATTCGCGCGGAATCACGCCGCCCTTGATCGCGTCGACGAATTCGTAACCCTTGCCTTGCGGCGCCGGCTCCAGCGTGATCACCGCGTGACCGTACTGACCGCGGCCGCCCGACTGCTTGACGAACTTGCCTTCGACATCTTCGACCTTGTTGCGCACCGTCTCGCGATATGCGACCTGCGGCTTGCCGACGGTCGCCTCGACGCCGAATTCGCGCTTCATGCGATCGACCAGAATTTCCAGGTGCAACTCGCCCATGCCCGAGATGATGGTCTGGCCGGATTCTTCATCCGTCTGCACGCGGAACGAGGGATCTTCCTGGGCAAGACGATTCAGCGCAATGCCCATCTTTTCCTGGTCGACCTTGGTCTTCGGTTCGACAGCCTGCGAGATCACCGGCTCCGGGAAGATCATGCGTTCGAGGATGATCACGTTGTTCGGATCGCACAACGTGTCGCCCGTGGTCGCTTCTTTCAGGCCGACGGCCGCGGCGATGTCGCCCGCGTAGACTTCCTTGATTTCCTTGCGCTCGTTTGCGTGCATCTGCAAGATCCGGCCAAGGCGTTCCTTCTTTTCCTTGACGGCGTTGTAGACGGTGTCGCCCGAATTCACCACGCCGGAATAGACGCGGAAGAAGATCAACTGGCCCACGAACGGGTCGGTCATGATCTTGAAGGCAAGCGCCGAGAACGGATCGGTGTCGGTCGGATGACGCTCGATTTCCTTGTCGTATTCGTCGTGACCGGTAATGGCGGGCACGTCGACCGGCGAGGGCAGATAGTCGATCACCGCATCGAGCATGGCCTGCACGCCCTTGTTCTTGAACGCGCTGCCGCACAGCATCGGCACGATTTCGTTGGCGATGCAGCGCGCGCGAATGCCGTACTTGATTTCCTCTTCGGTCAGGGTCTCGCCACCGAGGTATTTGTCGAGCAGTTCCTCATTCGCTTCCGCCGCGGCCTCGACCATCTTGTCGTGCCATTCCTTCGCCGTCGCGGCGAGTTCCGCCGGAATATCGCGGTATTCGAACTTGATGCCCTGGTTCTCTTCGTCCCAGAAGATCGCCTTCATCTTGACGAGATCGACTACGCCCTGGAAGTGCTCTTCCGCGCCGATCGGAATCTGGATGGGCACTGCGACGCCCTTCAGGCGATCGCCGATCTGCCGCTGCACGCGGAAGAAGTCCGCGCCCACGCGGTCCATCTTGTTGACGAACGCAATGCGCGGCACCTTGTACTTGTTCGCCTGGCGCCACACGGTTTCCGACTGCGGCTGCACGCCGCCGACCGAGTCGTACACCATGCACGCGCCGTCGAGCACGCGCATGGAGCGCTCCACTTCGATCGTGAAGTCGACGTGTCCGGGGGTGTCGATGATGTTGATCCGGTGTTCCGGATAGTTGCCGGCCATGCCCTTCCAGAAAGCGGTGGTGGCCGCCGACGTGATGGTGATGCCGCGCTCCTGCTCCTGTTCCATCCAGTCCATCGTTGCCGCACCGTCGTGAACCTCGCCGATCTTGTGGGTCACGCCGGTGTAGAACAGGATGCGTTCAGTGGTGGTGGTTTTGCCGGCATCGATGTGAGCGCTGATGCCGATATTCCGGTAGCGCTCGATGGGAGTCTTGCGGGGCACGTGAACCTCCTTGGAATGGCGCGCCTGAAACGCTTGCCGGGCGGCAGTCTGTGCCGCCCGGGGAGCCTTGGGTGCTGCTTTACTAAGACTACTAGGATAGCGCGTCGGCCCGTCTTTTGCAGGAAACTTGCCCGCCGGACGCGAAGGCGTGCTGGCAAGACTTCGGCTGGCGGCGCCGCGCGCCTGGTGGCGCCGCAAGGCGAGCGGATGTCGCGCCGGCCGATGCCGCGGCGCGGAAAAGAAAAAAGCCGGCGCCTCGAAACGAGGCACCGGCTCCTGGAAAGCGGTGGGCCGAAGCGCGGCGCTTTGGCGCGGCCGGCGCACGTGTTATTGCGCTGCGGGCAAGCCCTGAATCTTCATTCCCGGTTTGACGCCTTTCGACGTGAACCAGCCTTTGCTCATCTCCAACGCATACACGCCGTTGTTCTTCGGGCAGTGATTATTGGTGGTCTCGGCCTGCATTTCGTCGATGTCGGTAACCGTGCCGTCGGCGCGGATAAACGCGATCGACAGTGGGATCAGCGTGTTCTTCATCCAGAAGCAATGCACGGCGTTTTCGCCGAAGACGAACAGCATGCCTTCATTCGGCGCGAGGCTCGTGCGATACATGAGGCCTTGCTCGCGGTCCGCGTCGTTCGCGGCGACGGCGGCGTCGATCACGAACATACCCGCCGTCAGTTTCGCACGGGGAAATTCGCTGGGCTGTTTGGCGCCGGCCGGCATCTGCTGCGCATGCGCAGGAGCGGCCGTGGAAGCAACGAACGACAACGCGGCGAACGGCAGCGCAACGGCAACAGCGAAACGCGCAATCAACGAGCGCATGGGAAATCGCACGGCATGACTCCTTGCTGGAAATTAACCCGCGAATGTTACGCGAGCGCGTCAAAAACAAAAAGGCAGATCGCCTTGCGGTGATCTGCCTTTCAACGCCGTAAGAACGGCAATGAAGCTAGTTCTTGACTGCGTTTTTACAACAAACTTACTCCGAAGCGCCCGAAGCTGCAGCTGCTGCTGCTGCCTTCTTGTGCGACTTCTTGTGAGCGTGCTTCGTGGTCTTCTTTGCCGACGAAGCTGCTGCCATCGGAGCTGCCGAAGCTGCTGCCGGTGCCGAAGCTTGTGCGAATGCTGCCGTTGCGAAGAGACCAGCGACCAGAGCGGCGATCAGTTTGTTCATTTTGTGAATCCTCAGCTTTAGTTAATTAACCAAATGACCCGGTTATATGTAGAGTCATGTCGGTAAACGTGCCATCCACCTTTCGGTTGACAGCCGCATCGACAAATTTTTCGACACGTCTGCTTTAGCGCTCAGACTGCCCGCACCTACCGCAAAAGCGGCTTGCACAAAGGCCCTTAAGGCTGAATGCCGGATAGCTTTAGGCGGCATCTGCGTCGAATAACGCCTGAGCTTGCGCACCGGTTGACGTGAATTTTATGGAAAAGTTATATGCGCTTGCGTTGGTGCAAACGACAGACTGCGGCGTACCCGCGCATGCCATTGTTTCACGCGCTCTTTTGTTTGCCGATACAACGAGTTAGCTTATTTTTTGCAGCGTGGAATGCAGGCGTGTTGCGGATTCGATCATCAGTCGGCGCGCGTCTGCGGATGATCAGGCGATGCCTTCCCACGGCGCCTTCGGTGGCAATTCGACGCTCTCGCCCGGTTGCAGCCCCAGCGAAAAAATGTCGAGCGCGCCGATGCCGACGCGTACCAAGCGAAGCGTCGGGAACCCCACCGCGGCTGTCATGCGCCGCACCTGGCGGTTCTTACCTTCGGTGATCGATAGCTCGATCCAGGTGGTCGGTATCGCGGCGCGAAAACGGATCGGCGGGGTGCGTGTCCAGAGCGCGTCGGTCGGCTCGACATAGTCGGCGCGGCAGGGCCGCGTCACGTAGTCGCCGAGATCGACACCGCGTGCGAGCTTTTTCAGCGCTGCCGCGTCGACGGCGCCTTCCACTTGGGCCCAGTAACGTTTGACAAGCTTGTGACGCGGCTCGGCAATGCGCGCTTGCAATGCGCCGTCGTCGGTAAGAAGCAGCAGACCTTCGCTGTCGGAATCGAGTCGGCCCGCGGGATACACGTTGGGCACTTTGACCCAGTCGGCCAGCGAAGCGCGCGTCTCGTGCGGCGAGAACTGACAGATGGTGCCGAACGGTTTGTTCAGAGCGAGAAGGTGCATAGGAAAAAATAAGAATGGCGTAGAGAGGCTTGCGCCGCTACAGCGCCAGGAGGCGCCGGGCCGACCGTAAATGGCGGGATAATAAAGCATCATGCGCGACTGAATACTCGGCATCTTATATAAGACATAAGACTTGCGCCTTGCCGTTTTGCATTCGTCCATGTTGGAAAACCCCGAGCCGTTGCCGCCTCGGAGCCACCGCCGCGTGGGCTAGAATAGCGGCCAGACCGCTTGCAGTCGTCCGGCATTGCGCGTAGCGAGGAGCGCCCCATTTCGCAGTCTCCCCACCAGCTTTCAGCACAGCCTTCACTGGAGTCCGATCATGCCGTATCAGCACATCAAGGTTCCGACCGGTGGTGACAAGATCACCGTCAACGCCGATTTTTCGCTCAACGTGTCCGATCAGCCGATCATTCCGTATATTGAAGGCGACGGCACCGGCCTCGACATCACGCCGGTCATGATCAAGGTCGTGGACGCCGCGGTTGAAAAAGCCTACGCGGGCAAGAAGAAAATCCACTGGATGGAAATCTACGCCGGAGAGAAATCGACCAAGGTGTATGGCCCGGACGTGTGGCTGCCGGAAGAGACGCTGCAGGTGCTCAAGGAATACGTGGTGTCGATCAAGGGCCCGCTCACCACGCCGGTCGGCGGCGGCATCCGTTCGCTGAACGTCGCGCTGCGCCAGGAGCTGGACCTGTACGTGTGTCTGCGTCCGGTGCAGTATTTCAAGGGCGTGCCTTCGCCGGTGCGTGAGCCCGAAAAGACCAACATGGTGATCTTCCGCGAAAACTCGGAAGACATCTACGCCGGTATCGAATGGCCGGCCGAATCGGAGCAGGCGAAGAAGGTCATCAAGTTCCTGCGCGAAGAGATGGGCGTGAAGAAGATCCGCTTCCCGGATACGTCGGGGATCGGCATCAAGCCGGTGTCGCGTGAAGGCACGGAGCGTCTGGTGCGCAAGGCGATCCAGTACGCGATCGACAACGAACGCCGCTCGGTCACGCTGGTGCACAAGGGCAACATCATGAAGTTCACCGAAGGCGCTTTCCGCGACTACGGTTATGCGCTGGCGCAAAAAGAGTTCGCAGCGGAACTCATCGACGGCGGCCCGTGGATGAAGATCAAGAATCCGAAGACCGGTGGCGACATCGTCCTGAAGGATGTGATCGCCGACGCGTTCCTGCAGCAGATCCTGCTGCGTCCGGCGGAATACGACGTGATCGCCACGCTCAACCTGAATGGCGACTATGTATCGGATGCGTTGGCCGCGCAGGTCGGCGGTATCGGTATCGCGCCGGGCGCGAACATGTCCGATTCGGTCGCGATGTTCGAAGCCACGCACGGTACGGCACCGAAGTACGCCGGCAAGGACTACGTGAACCCCGGTTCGGAAATTCTCTCGGCGGAAATGATGCTGCGCCATCTCGGCTGGACCGAGGCGGCGGACCTGATCATCAAATCGATGGAAAAATCGATTCTGCAAAAACGCGTTACGTACGACTTCGCCCGCTTGATGGAAGGCGCGACGCAGGTATCGTGTTCGGGCTTTGGCCAGGTGCTGATCGAGAATTTGTGAGGCGGTTCGCGCTGAGCTAAGTGAGTTCATCTCTGCAACCCCGGCGCCGTGAGGCGGCCGGGGTTGTTTGTTTTTTGCCCGCGGGATCGCGAGTTCGAGCGCATTGCGATGCCACGAAAAAACGCGCTATAGCTTCGCCGGCGCGGCCGTCACGCGCGTGATCGGCATTGCGAACCGTTATTGAGATGCCGGCCATGTGGCGTCGGTTAAGTTACGCCGCAGCGAGCGCCCGCTCGCCCGGCGCGAGGGTCGCGCAACTTTGTCCGAGCCTCGGCCGCGTCACTGCATGCAAACACAATAACGATGAATACGAACCTCACACCCATCGTCGCGAATGTCTACGTCGCCACGCCGAGCTATGGCGCGGTCGTCACCACCGGCTACGCGCTCGGACTTCTGGATCTGCACGATCTGGCGCAGCAATACGGCTTTGGCGTGCGCGTGAACTTCAACAGTTTCGACAGTCTCATCACACGTGCCCGCAACACCATGGTCGCGGAGTTTCTCGCCGATGATCGCTTCACGCACCTCATGTGGATCGACAGTGATATCGGTTTCAAGGGCGACGATGTCGTCCGCCTTCTGCGGGCGAACCGGCCGGTCGTGGCCGGCGTCTATCCGATGAAGAACGACGGCTGGCCCGCCGCGGGTCTCGCGCAGCCGCTGCCGGCCGGCTCGACGCGCGCGGACTTCCGGACGATGCACGCGTCGTATCCGGCCGTGGCGCGCTCCGACACGCTCGAACCGGACGCGGACGGCTTCCTCGACGCGCTCGATGCGCCGACCGGTTTCATGCTGATCCGACGCGAAGTGTTTCTTGCGCTGATCGAGGCGTATCCCGAACTGCATTGCCGCTCGCGCATTGTCGGCCGCCCGGAATTCGACGCGGGCAAGGTGGCGGACTTTTTCTATGCGTTTTTCGACACCGGTATCGATCCCGAGACGCGGGCGTACCTTTCCGAAGACTATTGGTTCTGCCGACTGGTGGCGAGCATCGGCATCACGCCGGCGATCGACGCCCGTTCTAACCTGACACACCAGGGGATCGCAGTGTACGAAGGCGATGTCGCCCGCAGCCTGGAAGCGCAGCGCGCGATGATGCGCCGTATCGCCGCATAGGGTGTCGCGTCGGCGCTGCTTGCCCAGGAAGCCCGGTGCAGAAAAAACGGCGAAGGGCTGTTATCGCAAGCGGGGAAGCGTGCATTGAATGAACCGCTACCCGATATATGGGACGCGCGTTCAGTCAGCACGACTAGATACTGACGCCAAAAAAAGAAACCCGGCACGAAGCCGGGTTTCAAAGGACGGGTATCGACCAGTTTCAGGCGGGTGCCTGGATGTTCGATGCCTGTTTGCCCTTCGGGCCTTGCACGACCTCGAAGGTCACCTTTTGGCCTTCCTTCAGGGTCTTGAACCCATTCATCTGGATGGCCGAGAAGTGTGCAAACAGATCCTCACCACCTTCGTCAGGCGTGATGAATCCGAAACCTTTTGCGTCATTGAACCATTTGACCGTACCAGTTGCCATTCCAACTTCCCCTGTAACTCATGTCACTACCACGAGCCCTCGAAAAGCTCGACGGCCGCGTGATGCAGCCGCTCCCTCCTCACAAGCTCACCATCGGCATTTTTTCGAAATTATGGCGCAGTGAAAAAAGTGCCAGCTTGATTGTTGAGGCTCTTTATTCGGGTGTCAAGAAAATTTTGAGACGGAGTCGCGGCGTTGCAAACAGGCCATTTCCAGGGTTTTTCCCGCTTTCGTTATGTGCGGTTGCGCAAGCGGGGCGTCTTGAAAAGTCGCATAATCGACTCACATGCTGTTCTGCGGCGCGTACCGCTCAAGTTGAGGCCGGGCGAGCCGTCAGCCAGTTAAGGCAGGTTGTGCGATACTCGATCCGACTGCGGTGCAACACGACCGCAAGGCATCACAGGATAGGGGCCGGCTCCGCAATCGGCTCGTCGATTTAACGCACGCATTGGCGGGGTCTCTCCCATCAGGCGATAGCGAACGGGCTCACCGGCCGGTCGGCCGGGTTTTGACAGGATTGCGGGCCTGTCCTAGTTGTTTAGAATGGGTGTATGGCGATTATCCCGGACAAGCAGGACGGCACCGTACTGGAGCGGCAGGAGAAAAAGCTCAAGCCGCCATCCATGTACAAGGTGGTGCTGCTGAATGACGACTTCACGCCAATGGAATTTGTCGTGATGGTCGTGCAGGAATATTTCAATAAAGATCGTGAAACCGCAACACAGGTAATGTTGAAGGTGCATCGCGAGGGCAGGGGAGTTTGTGGGGTCTATACGCGGGACATCGCGTCGACCAAAGTCGAGCAAGTCGTTACCCACGCACGGCAGGCCGGGCATCCGCTGCAGTGTGTGATGGAGGAAGCATGATTGCCCAGGAACTGGAAGTCAGCCTGCACATGGCGTTCATGGAAGCACGCCAGGCGCGGCACGAGTTCATAACGGTCGAACACCTTTTGCTGGCCCTGTTGGACAATCCAACCGCGGCGGAGGTGTTGCGTGCATGCGCGGCCAATATCGAGGATCTGCGCCAGAACCTGCGCAACTTCATTCATGACAACACGCCGACCGTGCCCGGCACGGACGACGTCGACACGCAGCCCACGCTGGGTTTCCAGCGTGTGATCCAGCGCGCGATCATGCATGTGCAGTCCACCTCGAATGGCAAGAAGGAAGTGACCGGCGCGAACGTGCTGGTGGCGATCTTCGGCGAGAAGGATTCGCACGCGGTGTACTACCTGCAACAGCAGGGCGTGACGCGTCTGGACGTGGTGAATTTCATCTCGCACGGCATCGCCAAGACGAGCAGCACGGACGCCGCGAAAGCGAGCGACGCGAATGCCGAGTCCGACGAAGCCGCCGCGCAGAAGGAAACCCCGCTTGCGCAGTTCACGCAGAACCTGAACCAGATGGCGAAAGACGGCCGCATCGATCCGCTGATCGGGCGCGAGTCGGAAGTCGAGCGCGTGGTCCAGGTGCTGTGCCGCCGCCGCAAGAACAATCCGCTGCTGGTCGGTGAGGCCGGCGTCGGAAAGACGGCGATCGCCGAAGGCCTCGCGTGGCGCATTACGCGCGGCGAAGTGCCGGACATTCTCGCGGATGCCCAGGTGTATTCGCTCGACATGGGCGCGCTGCTCGCCGGCACCAAATATCGCGGTGACTTCGAACAGCGTCTGAAGACGGTCCTCAAGGAATTGAAGGAACGTCCGCACGCGATCCTGTTCATCGACGAAATTCATACGCTGATCGGCGCAGGCGCTGCGTCGGGCGGCACGCTGGACGCGTCGAACCTGCTCAAGCCGGCGTTGTCGTCGGGTACGTTGAAGTGCATCGGCGCGACTACTTTCACTGAGTATCGCGGCATCTTCGAAAAAGACGCGGCCTTGTCGCGCCGTTTCCAGAAGGTCGACGTGACCGAGCCGACCGTCGAACAGACGGTGGCGATCCTGCGCGGCCTGAAGTCGCGGTTCGAAGAGCATCACGGCGTGAAGTATTCGTCGGGCGCGCTGTCGGCGGCGGCTGAGTTGTCGGCACGCTTCATCACGGATCGTCATCTGCCGGACAAGGCGATCGACGTGATCGACGAAGCGGGCGCGGCGCAACGCATCCTGCCGAAGTCGAAGCAGAAGAAGACCATCGGCAAGAACGAGATCGAGGAAATCATCTCGAAGATCGCTCGCGTCCCGCCGCAAAGCGTGTCGCAAGACGATCGCAGCAAGCTGCAAACGCTGGATCGCGATCTGAAGAGCGTGGTGTTCGGGCAGGACCCGGCCATCGACGCGCTGTCGGCCGCGATCAAGATGGCGCGTGCTGGGCTCGGCAAGCTGGACAAGCCGATCGGCGCGTTCCTGTTCTCCGGCCCCACGGGTGTCGGCAAGACGGAAGTGGCCAAGCAGCTGGCGTTCACGCTGGGTATCGAGCTGATCCGCTTCGACATGTCGGAATACATGGAACGTCATGCGGTCAGCCGGTTGATCGGCGCGCCGCCGGGCTATGTCGGTTTCGACCAAGGCGGGCTGCTGACCGAAGCTGTCACGAAGAAGCCGCATTGCGTGCTGCTGCTCGACGAAATCGAAAAGGCGCATCCGGACATCTACAACGTGCTGCTGCAGGTCATGGACCACGGCACGCTGACGGACAACAACGGCCGCAAGGCGGATTTCCGCAACGTCATCATCATCATGACGACGAATGCGGGCGCCGAGGCAATGGGCAAGTCGGTGATCGGCTTCACGAATCGTCGGGAAACTGGCGACGAAATGGTCGACATCAAGCGCATGTTCACGCCGGAGTTCCGTAACCGTCTAGACGCAACGATCAGCTTCCGTTCGCTCGATGAAGAAATCATCATGCGCGTGGTCGACAAGTTCCTGATGCAGCTGGAAGATCAGTTGCACGAGAAAAAGGTCGATGCGCTCTTCACCGACGCGCTGCGCAAGCATCTCGCCAAGCACGGCTTCGATCCGTTGATGGGCGCACGGCCGATGCAGCGTCTGATTCAGGACACGATCCGTCGTGCACTGGCCGACGAGTTGCTGTTCGGCAAGCTGATGAACGGCGGCCGCGTGACGGTCGACGTGGATGCCGAAGACAAGGTGCAGTTGACCTTCGACGAACATCCGGCGCCGCGCAATCCGAATCCGGAAGCAGTGGAAGTCGAGTAAACTTACGCGGTAGTACTGATAAAAAACGGCGTGGACTAGGTCCACGCCGTTTTTTTTGAGTTGACGTTATTGATCGAACGTGATCGGCTGGTTCATGTAGGCATTCAGTTTCTGTCTTGCCCACGGCTCCGGATTACCGATTGCGGAAACGATGCCGGTCGTTGAGCCACCCCCGAGCAGCACGCTGAAGATACCTCGCAACGGGAAGTCGCCGTACAGAGGGTTCGAAATGTCGAAGGGTTCGGAGCGGATGAACATGTCCTCCGCGGTGGTCCCCATGTATTGCTGGAATGCCTCCGGAAATTGCAACGCGAGAATGGTGGGATGCACGTTCTCGTAATTGGAGCCGATTGCAGGATCGCCCAGCAGGCAACTGCCGCCCGTTCCCCAGTGTTGGGAGTCGAAATCCGTCGCGACCGGATCGGTCGTGTTCGGAATGCGGCTCGCGGGCATCTGCCATGGCATCACCGGCAATTTAAGCGCGCGGCTGACCGCCTTGCAGAAATCGAAGTAGCGGTCCCATTCGCGAGGGCCGTAGCAGTAGCCGTTCACATAGGCGCGCTGCGTGAAGTCGTCGGCTTCGTACCGGTCGATCGCCAGGAAGTCGGGCTCGTAGGGCGCATCGTAGACGCCGAGGCTCGTCACATAGTCCGCGGTTTGCTGCGCCATCTGAGCCGGATCGATGCCGTCGTCGTAGATCCATTCCGAGTAGCCGACACCCCACAGATTGATCTGCCAGCCGAACGTTACGCTGGGCGCGACCGTGCGCGTCAGCCAGTTCACCGCGAGCACGTAGCCGGCTATGTTCTCGGCGATGTCGTCGGGAATGGCCGCCTTGATCGACCAATGGTCGAGGGCTTGCTGTAGCGGCTCGCGCACCGGCATCGGGTAGGTCGCCCCGAAGTTGGCTTGCTGGCAAGCGCCGAGAAAGTCAGGGTTCACGATAAAGCCCGCGGGGACCGGGTGGTCGCTGTCGATGGCCTCCGTCGCGATGTTGAGCGCCAGAATGTAGTTGGAAAAACTGTGCGCGTGAGCGTCGGCGTTGGCGAGGATGGTGGGCGTGTCGCCGAGCGACAGATTGCAGGTGTACGACACCATGACGGGCAAGACCGGCTGAGTATTTCCCTGTTGGAGTTCGACGTTGCGCGCGAGCGTGAGGGTCGCTCGGGTTTGCGGATCGTCGGTCAGGTAGACGGACGAATCGCCGGCGCCGTCGGTGCCGGCGTAGTCGAAGACCGAGGTCGCGCGTGCCGCGGCGAAGTCCGCCTGATTGGACGGCGTCAGGTCCGCACAGCCGCCGAAGCACAGGTAGGCCGGAAAGCCGCGCACACTGAGATTCGCCGATGCCTCGATCGTCACGTCGAGTGCGGCGCTGCCGCTGCCTGGCACGCTCAAGCTTGACGGCGTCTCGACTGCGTAGACGACGCCGGCGGAGAGGAAGTCGTCGGCCACTACGGTGTAGTCGCCCGGCTGAACGAGGGCCGAGAAAGCAGTCTGTTGCGATGTTGCCGTGACGTTCTGCAGATAGTTCATGCTGCCGCCTATCAGACGCAACGGGAGCTGGCGATCGACTGGATGATCGACGGTGACATTGATCGCGACCCGGGTATAGCTCGTGGTGTCGACGTTTTCTGTCTGCACCATGGAATTGTCGATGACTACGGTTTGCAGTGCGTTCGTCAGCGTGACAAGCGGTACGTTGAACGAATAGTCGACATTGTCCAGTGCGATGTTCTCAATCGACACGCGCGCCGAGCCCGATGGCGGTAGCTTGCGCAGCGAAGTGACATGGTTGGTCGTGGTGGTGAACACGGCCAGCGTTTCGCCTGTCGCGCTGTCAGTCAATGTGACATTGAGTGTTTCAGTCGATAACCCTGATAGCGACCCAACCGAAATATCAAGCGCGCAATAGTATTCGACGGGAGCGAACGTGACCCCGAGCGTGGTTGTTGCGCCAGCCACGACGTCGATCGTGTTGCGGTCGATTACAAGCGGCGCAATGACCGTCTGATCGCTTGTGCTGACGCTGTCGCCCGTCACCGCGTAGGTCCCTTGATCCACGGTGATGCTGGCCGTGGCGCCATAATCGAGCGGCATCGTGACGACTGCGCTGCCTCGCATGAGGGTGAGGGCGGGCGCAATGCCGGCGAGCGCCGCATCCGGCGCGGGCGCGCAAGTTGCGGACACCGTTCCGGTGATGGCCGGCGCCTGGTCGGCGGCAAACACGAATGAATCGAGCCAGGTCTGCGAGTCGGTCAAGAGATCACCGTCCACGCCGATCGTAATCTGGTCGGCCCGCTGCATCGTATAGCTGGTCGTGTAGGGGATCGTGGCCGTTACGTCGAAGGTGCCGTCGCCAATTTGCGTGGTGTCTGCCGTGATGTCGCCGGTCACCCACGTGCTAAACGACGGCTGGATTGCTGTGGCGTCGAGATTGGCCGGCGAGCGAAAGTTGAACTCGAGGAACTGATTGACGGTGACCGCGCTGCCGTCTTCATAACGCAGGTTGGAAACGACGATCGTGCCATACCATTCGTTCGCGCCCGACCCAACGATTGCATCATATTCGATCTTCATACAAGCTCCGTTCAACGTAGGCCGGCGAACACCGAGCGCCCGTTTGGGCTAAAAAAGTGCTATCCGGACAGTGGCTTATCAGTGATGCGCTCAAATTTAATACGTATGCCTAAATAAAAATCTTGATATAAGAATGTGATTTCGGTCTTTAACCTCCTGGGATTTGCGTGGATAAGGTGGGAAAGCAGACGGTAAGGCGGCCGCCGGATGCAGATTGATTAGTTAAGCAGATTAAGTCGTTTGTCTGGTGACTGATTTATAGGTGGCGCGTGACCCTGTCCAAATGGGACAAGTCCGAATTTAATCTGCCGCTCGCGAAAGGCGCGAGGGATATGGGAAGGGTAGAAGGAAGCCGTGCTGATTGAAGCTCATCCAGCACGGCCTCAGGCAAAACGTGACGGGCTTAGTGCTTGCCTGTGCTGCCGAAGCCGCCGGCGCCGCGTTCACTGGTTTCAAAATCGTCGACGATATTGAACTCCGCTTGCACGACCGGCACGATCACCAGTTGCGCAAGACGTTCCATCGGATTCAACACGAACGTGGTCTCGCCACGGTTCCACGTCGAAATCATCAGTTGACCTTGGTAATCCGAATCGATCAGGCCGATCAGATTGCCCAGTACGATCCCGTGCTTATGCCCCAGGCCCGAACGCGGCAGAATCAACGCGGCATAGCCCGAATCGCCGACGTGAATCGCCAGGCCCGTCGGCACCAAAGCTGTCTCGCCGGGTTTCAGCGTCAACGGTTCGTCGAGGCACGCGCGCAGGTCGAGGCCCGCGCTGCCGGTGGTGGCGTAAGCCGGGAGCTGATCGCGCATGCGCGCGTCGAGGATCTTCAGGTCGAGTTTCATGCAGGTTCGAAGGTTAAGAAGTGGAGGCCGGGCGTTCGAGCTGGAACGCTTCGGCAAGAAGTTCATAGGAGCGCAACCGGGCGCGGTAGCTGCCCGCCACGGTGAGCACGATCAGTTCGTCGGCGTCGAACTGTTCCTGCAACGAGTGCAAGCGCTCGGTGACGGTTTCCGGCGTGCCGATGATACTGCGCGGTTTTTCGCGATCGATCACCAGACGCTCGCGCTCGCCGTATTCCTGCGCGACGCCCTGTTCGATCGTCGGGATCGGTTCGTTCAGGCCGTAGGCCATTTGCACGCGGCGCAGATCGACGGCCTTTTCCAGATCGGCTGCTTCCTGTTCGGTGTCGGCGCAAATCACGAACACCGCGGCTGCCAGATACGGTTGCTGTATGCCTTGGCCGGCCTTGAAGCGTTCGCGATACGCATGCGCGACCTGATGGCCGAAATGCGCGTTGATGAAATGCGCGAACGCGAAGGGAATGCCGAGTTGCGCCGCCAGCAAGCCGCCGAATTCGCTCGACCCGAGCATCCACACTTGCGGACGCGTATCGACTTGCGGCTGCAGCAGCACGCCGCTCGCAATGTGATCGGCGGGCAAGGTGCCGTGCATCAGACCGAGCAGATCGGCCACCTGCTGCGGAAAAATATCGCCGCGATTGTAGTCGCCGGCAGCGACCGCTTGCGCGGTGCGCATGTCGCCGCCCGGCGCGCGTCCCACGCCCAGATCGATGCGATTGGGGAACAGCGCTTCGAGCATCATGAATTGCTCGGCGACCTTGAACGGGCTGTAGTACGGCAGCATCACGCCGCCGGAGCCGAGTCGGATGCGTCGAGTCACGCTGCCGAGGCGCGCCAGCATGACCTCGGGGCAGGGGTTCGACACGCCGCGCAGGCCGTGATGCTCGGCACACCAGTAACGCGTGTAGCCGAGATCGTCGGCGAGTTGTGCGAGTTCGACGGTGGCGGCGATCGCATCCGCCACCGAGTGCCCGGAAATCACGGGCGTTTGATCGAGTACGGAGAGTCGCGTCATGTCGGTGCCGCTCCAGATGATTCCGTTCGCCAGCGCGACTCGCGGCGACCGCATTCAGGCGGCCGCCGGAATCGCTCAGCGAATCAGACTTGTGTCGGGCAGACGCTTCGCGATCTCCGCGATCAGCGCGCGCGCGAGCGTCCGTTTGTCGGCGCGTGGCAGCTTCGTCGCGCCGCCTGCTTCGAACAGGATCACCTCGTTGTCGTCGAGGCCGAAAGTTAGCGGGCCGAGATTGCCGATCAGAAGCGGCACGTTTTTACGCAGGCGCTTTTCTTCGCCGTGCACTTCCAGATCGCCGCTTTCCGCGGCGAAACCGACTGCAAACGGTGGATGCGGCAGCTTCGCCACCGAGGCCAGAATGTCCGGATTTTCAACGAAGGAAAACGTGGGCAGCGCGCGATCCGCAGTCTTCTTGATCTTGTGCTCGCTGGCGTGATCGACGCGCCAATCGGCTACCGCAGCCACGCCGATGAAAATGTCCGCGTCCGCGACCGAGCGCATCACCGCGTCATGCATTTGCTGCGCGGTTTGCACGTCCTGGCGGAACACGCCCCACGGCGTTTCGAGCGCGACGGGGCCGGCGATCAGATGCACCTCGGCGCCGGCCTGTTGCGCGGCGCGTGCCAGCGCGAAGCCCATCTTGCCGCTGGAGCGGTTGGTGATGCCGCGTACCGGGTCGAGCGGTTCGAACGTCGGCCCGGCGGTCAGTAGCACGCGCTTGCCGGCGAGGATTTTCGGCGCGAAGAAGGAGGCGATAGCTTCGTAAGTGGCCGCGGCTTCGAGCATGCGGCCGTCGCCGACTTCGCCGCACGCCTGCGGGCCGGAATCAGGTCCGAGCACTTCGATGCCGTCCGCGCGCAATTGGGCGACGTTGCGTTGCGTGGCCGGGTTCTGCCACATTTGCCGGTTCATGGCCGGCACCACCAGCAACGGACAATCGCGGGCAACACACAAGGTGGACAGCAAATCGTCGGCCATGCCGTGCGCGAGTTTGGCGAGGAAGTCGGTCGAGGCGGGCGCGATCACGATCGCATCCGCTTCACGCGACAGATCGATGTGCGCCATGTTGTTCGGCACGCGTCCGTCCCACTGGCTCGTGTAGACCGGACGGCCCGAGAGCGCTTGCATGGTGACGGGGGTGATGAACTGCGTGGCCGCTTCGGTCATGACGACCTGCACGGTCGCGCCGGCCTTGATCAACAGACGCGTGAGTTCGGCGATCTTGTAGCAGGCAATGCCGCCCGTCATGCCGAGGACGAGGTGTTTTCCTGCGAGTTCTGCGGTTGCCAACGAAAGCCTCCGACAAAGCGTGGTGGCGGACAGCGAGGCGTTGCGTCCCCGCCGCCGCGTCTTTCAAAGCGTACTTGCGCGCAAACGTCAGTGCGTGAAGTCAGCGTGTGCGCTTAGCGCGAGCCGCGCACGCGCCGCAGTTCGTCGAGCACGAGCAGCACCGCGCCGACCGTAATCGCGCTGTCGGCGAGATTGAACGCCGGCCAGTGCCACGTGCGCACGTGGAAATCGAGGAAGTCGATCACGTGGCCATACGCGAGCCGGTCGATCACGTTGCCGAGCGCGCCGCCGAGAATCAGCGCGAGCGCCGTGCAGAACATTTTCTGCCCGCCGTGGCGCTTGAGCAGATAGCAGATCACTAGCGCGGCCACCACGCCAAGCGCGGTGAACGCCCAGCGTTGCCAGCCGCCCGCCATGGCGAGGAAGCTGAATGCCGCGCCGCGGTTGTACACGAGGATCAGGTTGAAAAACGACGTGACCTCGTGTTCGACACCGTAGGCGAACACTTTCTGCACCGCGATTTTCGTCAGCTGATCGAACAGGATGACGATCAGCGCGACGCCCAGCCAGGGCGCCAGCGAACCGTTTGCAGCAGATGTTTTCGGCGCGGTTTTCGACATGGTTCTGGCCATTATGCCGCGCTCCTGATTTCACCGTTGCCGAACAGATTGCTGAAGCAGCGGCCGCACAGCGTGGGGTGTTCGGCGTTCGCGCCGACGTCCGCGCGGTAGTGCCAGCAGCGTTCGCACTTCAGATACTTCGAGGCGATGACTTCGACGCCTTCTTCCGCTTCGCTGTCGACCTTCACCACGCTTGCCGCGGACGTGATCAGCACGAACTTCAGGTCGTCGCCGAGGCTCGTGAGCGCGTCGTAACGGGCGCCGCTCGCGCGGATTTCCACTTCCGCCTGCAACGACGAACCGATCAGGTTCGCGACGCGCGCTTCTTCCAGCGCCTTGGTCACGTCGCTGCGCGCGGCGCGCAGGAGCGTCCACTTGTCTAGCAGCGCGCCGGCGTCCGGCACGGCCGGGAACGCGTGATACGTCTCGGTGAAGATCGTTTCGCTATTCGGCTGGAAGATCTTCCACGCTTCTTCGGCGGTGAACGACAGGAACGGCGCCATCAGACGCAGCAAGCCGTGCGCGATGTGATACAGCGCGGTCTGCGCCGAGCGGCGCGCGACGGAGTCCGCGGCCGTGGTGTACAGACGGTCCTTCAGCACGTCCAGATAGAAGCCGCCGAGGTCTTCCGAGCAGAACGTCTGCAGCTTGGCGACCACCGGGTGGAATTCGTACTTGTCGTAGTGCGAGAGGATATCGTTCTGCAGATTCGCTGACAGCGCCACCGCATAGCGATCGATCTCGAGCCAGTCTTCGACCGGACGCGCCTGTTGCGCGAAGTCGAAGTCCGACAGATTCGCGAGCAGGAAGCGCAGCGTATTGCGGATACGGCGGTAGCCTTCCGTCACACGCTTCAGGATTTCTTCCGAGATCGCCAGTTCACCCGAGTAATCGGTCGACGCAATCCACAGGCGGATGATTTCCGCGCCGAGGCGGTTGGCCACTTCGTGCGGATCGACACCGTTGCCGAGCGACTTGCTCATCTTGCGGCCTTCGCCGTCCACGGTGAAGCCGTGCGTGAGCAGCGCGTTGTACGGCGGACGGCCGTCGAGCATCGAAGCGGTCAGCAGCGACGAATGGAACCAGCCGCGGTGCTGATCCGAGCCTTCCAGATACAGGTCGGCCGGGAATTGCAGTTCGTCTTTGTGCGAGCCGCGCAGCACGTGCCAGTGCGTGGTGCCCGAATCGAACCACACGTCGAGCGTGTCGCGGTTCTTTTCGTACATGTTGGCGTCGTCGCCGAGCAACTCGCGCGGGTCGAGCGTTTGCCATGCTTCGATGCCGGCCTTTTCCACACGTTGCGCGACTTCTTCAAGCAACTCCAGCGTACGCGGATGCAGTTCGCCGGTTTCCTTGTGAACGAAAAACGCCATCGGCACGCCCCATTGACGTTGGCGCGACAGCGTCCAGTCCGGGCGGTTGGCGATCATGCTGAACAGGCGCTGCTTGCCCCACGCCGGATAGAAGGCGGTGTTCTCGATGCCTTCGAGCGCGGTTTCGCGCAGCGTTTTGTCGGTATCGTTCGGCTTCACGTCCATGCCGGCGAACCATTGCGAGGTCGCGCGGTAGATGATCGGCGTCTTGTGGCGCCAGCAGTGCATGTAGCTGTGCGTGTACTTCTCGGTGCGCATCAGCGTGCCGGCGCCTTGCAGCGCTTCGACGATCTGCGGGTTGGCCGCCCAGATCGACAGGCCGCCGAACAGCGCGAGCGATTCGATATAGCGGCCGTCGCCCATCACCGGATTGATGATGTCGGAATCCGCCATGCCGTGTGCCTTGCACGACACGAAGTCTTCCACGCCGTACGCCGGGGACGAGTGCACGATACCCGTACCCGTTTCGGTCGTCACGTAGTCGCCGAGATAGACCGGCGCCGTGCGCTTGTAGCCCGGATGCGCGGACGCGAGCGGGTGATGGAAGCGCAGATTGACGAGCTTCGCGCCCGGCGTGGTGGCGACGATCGTGCCTTCGAACCCGTACAGCTTCAGGCACGCTTCGACGCGCTCTTCAGCAAGGATCAGCAGGCCGCGCGGTGTGTCGACCAGCGCGTAGACGATTTCCGGGTGCAGGTTCAGCGCCTGGTTGGCGGGGATGGTCCACGGCGTGGTGGTCCAGATCACAATGCCGCCTTCGTTGCGCGGCAGCGCATTCAAACCGAATGCTTGCGCCGTCTTTTCCGGCTCGGCGAAGCTGAACAGCACGTCGATGGTTGGATCGGTCTTGTCCTTGTATTCGACTTCCGCTTCGGCGAGTGCCGAGCCGCAATCGAAACACCAGTTCACCGGCTTCAGGCCGCGGAACACGTAGCCTTTCTCCATGATCTTCGCGAGCGCGCGGATTTCGCCGGCTTCGTTCGTGAAGTTCATGGTCTTGTACGGATTGTCCCAGTCGCCGAGCACGCCCAGCCGCCGGAAGCCGACCTTCTGCTTCTCGATCTGCTCGGTCGCGTAAGCGCGCGCCTTCTGCATTACTTCGGCGGCCGGCAGCGACTTGCCGAACTGCTTTTCGATCTGGATTTCGATCGGCATGCCGTGGCAATCCCAGCCCGGCACGTAGACCGCGTCGAAGCCCGCCAGATTGCGCGCCTTGACGATCATGTCCTTCAGGATCTTGTTCACCGCGTGGCCGAGGTGGATGTCGCCGTTCGCATACGGCGGGCCGTCGTGCAGGATGAACTTCTTGCGGCCCTTGGAGGCGGCGCGGATCGTTTCGTAGACCTTGCGCTCCTGCCATTCCTTGACCCATTGCGGCTCGCGCTTGGGCAGGTCGCCGCGCATCGGGAATGGCGTGTCGAGCAGGTTGACCGGGTAGCGTGACTGCGGTTTCGAATCGGCTTTCTTATTGCTCATGATGAGGTCGCGGTGAATTCTTTCTATGCGCGGTAGCGCGCGGAATGCGCACGATGCGCGAGGGCGTTGGGCGCGCCCGGCAGGCATGTCGCGTGATCCACGGACGCCCTTCGATGCGCGCGGCGAGGGTCCACGCACGCGGCGCTTGAGCGCCTGCATGGACCACGGCGGTTATCTAATTCGGTCGGTGGCCGAGGTGGCGAAGCCGGTGGAACGGCTGCCCGGCGTGCCGGCGCCGACAGCCGCGAACCACGCGCGCGCATTGACGACGTCGCGCTTGATGGCGGCGGTTAGCGTTTCGAGGTCGATGTACTTTTCCTCGTCGCGCAGTTTCTTCAGGAATTCGACGCGCACGAGTTTGCCATATGCGTCGCCATGCCAGTCGAGCAGGTGAACTTCGAGCAGCACGCGGCCGGAATCGTCTACCGTGGGACGCAGGCCGAGGCTCGCGACGCCCGGCAGCGGCTCGTCCGCCACGCCGTGCACGCGCACCACGAAAATGCCCGCGAGCGCCGGGCGCTTGTGAGCGATCGGCACATTGAGCGTGGGAAAGCCGAGATCGCGGCCGAGCTTCATGCCGTGCACGACATGGCCGCTGATCAGATAATCGCGGCCCAGCGCGGCACGCGCCGAGTCGAGGTCGCCCGCCACCAGCGCGGCGCGCACGCCAGAGCTGGAAATGCGTGCGCCCGACGGATCGGCCACCGTGGCCATCTGCTCGACTTCGAAACCGTACTGCTGACCCGCCGCCTTGAGCGACCCGAAGTCGCCCGCGCGCTTCGCGCCGTAGCGGAAGTCGTCGCCGATCATCACCCAGCGCGCGTGCAGTCCGTTGACGATGATCCGTTCGACAAACGTGTCCGGCGACTGGCTCGCGAACGTGTGATTGAAGTGCTCGACCACCACCCGATCGACGCCGTTGGTGCGCAGCGCCTCGAGCTTGTCGCGCAGCATCGCGATGCGCGGCGGCGCGCCCGCCGGGTTGAAGAACTCGCGCGGGTGCGGCTCGAAGGTCATCACGCAGACGGGCAGGCCGCGCGCGTCGGCAGCCGCGCGCACGTGGGCGAGCAAAGCCTGATGGCCGCGGTGGACACCGTCGAAGTTGCCGATGGTCAGTGCGCAGGGCGCACGGCTTTCAGCATTGGGAAGACCGCGGAAGACTCTCACGATAGCGGGTTTGAGATGGAGCGGGCGGGGTGCCGCAAAACAAACGATTATAAACGTTCGGCGCAGTGGACGGCGGCGCGTCGCGGTTTCGGTGTCCCCGAATGATAAAATCCGCGGATGAAAAAACTCGTCATCCTGATTTCCGGACGGGGAAGCAACATGGAAGCCATCGTTCGAGCCTGCTCGAACGAGGCCTGGCCGGCGCAAGTCGCCGCTGTGATTGCCAACCGTCCCGACGCCGCGGGCCTTGCGTTCGCGGCATCGCACGGCATTGCCACGGCGGTGGTCGACCACCGCCAGTTTCCCGACCGCGACAGCTTCGACGCCGCGCTGGCCGAACGAATCGATAGTTTTGCGCCCGACCTGGTCGTGCTTGCTGGATTCATGCGGGTGCTGACGGCCGGTTTCGTCGATCATTACGCTGGGCGCATGCTGAACGTGCATCCGTCGCTGCTGCCGAGCTTTCCGGGCCTGAAAACCCATCAGCAGGCGCTCGACGCGGGTGTGCGGCTGCACGGCGCGTCCGTGCATTTTGTGACGTCGCAACTGGATCACGGGCCGATCGTCGCGCAGGCGGCGGTGCCGGTCGAGACGGGCGACACCCCCGCCATGCTCGCCGAACGCGTGCTGGCAACCGAACACATCATTTATCCACGCGCGGTGCGCTGGTTCGTCGAAGGGCGCCTTGCTCTGGACGGCCTGCGCGTCACGCTTACGCCGCCGGAGCCGCAATGGCTCTTTGCCGGTCACACCGCCGGAGAGGGCGCATGAGATTGCATGGTTTTTTGATTGGACAAACTGAGACTTTGTTGGCTGAAGTCCTAAAACTGACCGGCCCGGCCGATGCCACCACCAGCCGTTTCTTCCGCGCTCATCCGAAGCTCGGGCACGGCGAGCGCGGCGTGATCGCCGAGGCCGTTTTCGCGGTGCTGCGCCGCCGGATGGAGTTCGCCCATCTGGCCGAAGGCGGCGCGGGCAACCCGGCGCGCCGCATGGCATTGCTCGGCCTGATGCAGACGGCGGGGCGCAATGCGCTCAAGCCGTTCGTGTCGGAACAGGAGTTGAGCTGGCTTGAACATGTGTCGAAGATCGACCCGGAAAGCCTGCCGCTGCGGATTCGCCTGAATCTGCCTGACTGGATCTATCAGGCGCTGGCCAAGCGTTTCGAACCCGCCGAACTGGCGCAACTCGCCGCGGCGCTGAACTACCCGGCGCCGCTGGATCTGCGCGCAAACCCGATCAAGGCCAGTCGCGACGACGTGTTGAACGCGCTGTCGAAGGCCGGCATCGAGGGCGGCGCGACGCCGTTCGCGCCGTTCGGCGTGCGCGTGGTCGGCAAGCCGCCGCTCACCAAGCTCGACGCGTTTCAGCACGGCTGGGTCGAAGTGCAGGATGAAGGCAGCCAGTTGCTTTGCTCGCTGGTCGCGCCCAAACGCGGCGAGATGATCGTCGACTTCTGCGCCGGCGCGGGCGGCAAGACGCTGGCGCTGGGCGCCGCAATGCGCTCCACCGGACGGCTGTACGCCTTCGACATCTCCGAGCGGCGTCTCGCCAAGCTCAAGCCGCGGCTTGCGCGCAGTGGTCTGTCGAACGTGAACCCGGTGCTGATCGACAGCGAACACGACGCCAAGATCAAGCGGCTCGCCGGCAAGATCGACCGCGTGCTGGTCGACGCGCCGTGCAGCGGCTTGGGCACGCTGCGCCGTAATCCGGATCTGAAGTGGCGCCAGTCGCCGGAATCGGTCGCCGAACTGGCGCCGAAGCAGGCGTCGATTCTGGCCAGCGCGGCGCGTCTGGTGAAAAAGGGCGGCCGGCTCGTCTATGCCACCTGCTCAATCCTGGAAGCGGAAAACGAAGCCGTGGTGCAACAATTCCTCGCCGACCATCCGGATTTCGCACTGGTGCCTGCGCGTGACGTGCTGGCCGAGCAGCGCATCGATCTGGAAATGGGAGATTACCTGTCGCTGTGGCCGCACCGCCACGCGACCGACGGCTTCTTCGCCGCCGTGCTGGAACGCCAGAGCTAAGCGCAACAGGCTTTTGCCGGCGCACCCGGGTTCGATTCATCAACCTGTCCGTGCGTCGGCGATTGCGCCGACATCATGCAAAACCGTCTCTTCCCTCATATGTTCAGCGACCTCGCGCGCGACCTCGGTCAGCCCGTGATGCTGTGGCAGGTCGGCGTGCTGATCGCGACGCTCGCGGGCGCCTGGCTGCTCGCGAGCGTGTTGCGCCGCGCGTTGGATCTACGCCGCCAGACGCGTTACCAGACGCTGCGCTTCGGCGCGGAAAGCCTGAATCGCGCGTTCTTTCCGCTGATCGGCGCGGTCCTCGTGTGGCTTGCACGGTCGATCACCGGCCAGTTCATGCACACCGCGCTGCTCGATCTGGCTTTGGTGCCGCTGTTTGGCATCGGCTTGATTTACATCGTATTTTTCTTCGCGCGACGGGTTTTCAGTCACGACGGCGAGACGCATCCGCTGCTTTTCCTCGTCGAGAAAATCGTCTCGGCGGTGGTCTGGGTCGGCATGGTGCTCACAGTCATGGGCATTCAGGACGACGTTGTCGCGTGGGCGGCCGGCGTGCATTTCAGCGTCGCCAACGCGCATCTGACGCTACTCTCGCTCATCTCGGGTCTGCTGTGGGTGTGCGTGACGATGATCGTCGCGATGTGGCTCGGCGCTACGTTCGAAGACCGCCTGATGCGATCGAAGACGCTCGACGCCAACCTGAAGGTCGTGGTGGCGCGGGTCGGCCGGGCGGCGTTCGTGCTGGCGGCGGTACTGATCAGCCTGTCGCTGGTCGGGATCGACATCACCGTGCTGGGCGTGTTCGGCGGCGCGTTGGGTGTCGGGCTCGGCTTCGGCCTGCAGAAGATCGCGAGCAACTATGTGTCGGGCTTCATCATCCTGATTGACCGCTCGCTGCGTATCGGCGACACGATCAACGTAAGCGGTCTGCAAGGCATGGTGACGCAAATCCGCACGCGCTACACGGTGGTGCGCGGACTGGACGGCATCGAAACGCTGATTCCGAACGAAAAGCTGATTACGGACGTGGTGCAGAACCAGTCGTCTTACCTGACGCGCGGCCACGCGAAGGCGGCCGTGCAGGTCGCCTACACGTGCGACGTCGACCAGGCCATGACCTTGCTTGCTCAAGCCGCGCAGGGCGTGCCGCGGGTGCTGCAGGAGCCGGCGCCGACGGCTTATCTGGCGGGTTTCGGCTCGGATGGTATCAACCTCGAACTGGGCTTCTGGATCGAGGATGCGGCGACTGGCACTTCGGGCGTGCGCTCGGCGGTCAACCGCAATATCTGGCGTCTGTTCTCCGAACACGATATAGCCATTCCGTTCGCGCAACGCGAAGTGCGAATAGTCGGCAATGTCAGCGACGTTATGCCGCAGCCGGTAACAATGACCGCCGCGGCAGTCAATCCGTCCGACAGCACCCGCTGACGGGCACTCGACGCGCGCCGACGGGTCTATCAGAGACCTTTGGCGCGTTCCATCTGTTGATCCCGCACAAAAAATCCCTATTTGTTACAAACACTTGGAACGCTTCAAGTAGAATACCGTCCAATCCCGCTGTATGCTTTCACTTTCTTGACGCGCGCATTTTGCGCGTGTCTCGTGTCTCTCGTTCCACAGGTAAATTGCCTTGTTGAATTCTTTGCTCGACTTCCTTGCCCACGGTCTGTTGCACTTCTCGTGGTGGCAACTTGTGCTGTACACGGCGATCGCGACGCACATCACGATCATCGGCGTGACGGTCTATTTGCATCGCTGCCAGGCGCACCGCGCGCTGGAGTTGCATCCGATCGTCAGTCATTTTTTCCGTTTCTGGCTGTGGATGACCACGGGCATGTTGACCGGCCAGTGGGCCGCGATTCACCGTAAGCACCACGCCAAATGCGAGACCGAAGAAGATCCGCACAGCCCGCAAACGCGCGGCATCTGGAAGGTGCTGCTCGAAGGCGCGGAACTGTATCGCGTCGAAGCGAAAAACGAAGAAACCATGCGCAAGTTCAGTCACGGCACGCCGAACGACTGGATGGAACGCAACGTGTACACCAAGTACCCGATCCTCGGCGTGAGCTTGATGATGGTGCTGAACGTCGCGCTGTTCGGCGTCGTCGGTCTGACCATCTGGGCCGTGCAAATGGTGTGGATCCCGTTCTGGGCCGCCGGCGTGGTCAACGGTCTCGCGCACTTCTGGGGCTATCGCAACTTCAACTCGTCGGATGCGAGCACCAACATCTTCCCGTGGGGCATCATCATCGGCGGTGAAGAGTTGCATAACAATCACCACACGTATGCGACGTCGGCCAAGCTGTCGAACAAATGGTACGAGTTCGATATCGGCTGGATGTATATCCGCATCATGTCGGCATTCCGTCTGGCCAAGGTGAAGAAGGTCGCGCCCACGCCGCGTCTGACCACCGGCAAGCTGGTGCTCGATCAGGACACGCTGCAAGCCGTGCTGGCCAACCGCTACGAAGTGATGGCGCGTTACGGCAAGGCGCTCAAGCGCGCCTATCGTCAGGAACTGGCGCATTTGAAGGAAGTCGGCGCGCGCGAGAAGTATCAGGTCATGCGTGGTGCGCGTAGCTGGTTCCACAAAGAAGAAGCAGGTCTGGACGAGCCGCAGAAACGTCAGCTGCCGCAAATCTTCGCGAACAGCCAGAAGCTCAAGACCTACATCGACATGCGCAATGAGCTGGCCGCCATGTGGGAGCGCTCGAATGCATCGCGCGATCAGTTGCTGATCCAGTTGCAGGACTGGTGTCATCGCGCTGAGCAGAGCGGTATTAAAGCGCTGCAAGAGTTTGCGATGCGACTGCGTCGTTATGCCTGATAGCGAAATCCATTAAAATCTCTGTACGTCACAAAACCCCGCGTTGGCGGGGTTTTGCTTTTTGGGCCGCGGAAACTGCAACGACACGCGATTGACAGTCCGCGGCGGCAGAGCGAAGGCAGAGGAGATCATGGATCAGCAGGCGATCAGGACCGTCGAATACGACCGGCCGCAGGCGCAGGGCACGACCTGCGGAATCGGGCAGGCGTGGGCGAAGGTGCCGGACATGCCGTCGGCGGAAGAGAAGGTAGCGCTGAAGGCACGTATCCGCGCATTGCTCGAGCGCGAGAAAGCGGTGCTTGTCGCGCACTATTATGTCGATGCGGAATTGCAGGAACTGGCCGACGAGACCGGCGGCTGCGTGGCCGACTCGCTGGAAATGGCGCGCTTCGGGCGCGATCATGCTGCGCAGACGCTAGTCGTCGCGGGCGTGCGTTTCATGGGCGAGACGGCAAAAATCCTCAGTCCGGACAAGCGCATTCTGATGCCGGATCTCGATGCGACCTGTTCGCTCGATCTCGGCTGCCCGGCCGACGAATTCTCCGCTTTCTGCGACGCGCACCCGGACCGCACGGTGGTCGTGTACGCGAACACAAGTGCGGCGGTGAAGGCGCGTGCGGATTGGATGGTGACGTCGTCGATCGGTCTGGAAATCGTTGCTGATCTGCACGCGCGCGGCGAAAAGATCATCTGGGCGCCGGATCGGCACCTTGGCAGCTATATCCAGAACAAGACCGGTGCGGACATGCTGCTGTGGCAAGGTTCGTGTCTGGTGCACGACGAGTTCAAAGGTATCGAACTCGATCTGATGCGCGCCGAATATCCGGGCGCCAAAGTGTTGGTGCACCCGGAGTCGCCGGCTAATGTGGTCGCGCAAGCGGACGTGGTGGGATCGACCACCCAGTTGATCGACGCGGCGCAAAAACTCGACGCGACGCATTTCATCGTGGCGACCGATCTCGGCATTCTGCACAAGATGCAGCTCGCCGCGCCCGGCAAGACCTTGATTGCCGCACCGACGGCCGGCAACAGCGCGACCTGTAAGAGCTGCGCGCATTGCCCGTGGATGGCGATGAACGGCCTCGCGAATCTGGCCGAGGTGCTCGAGCGCGGCCACAACGAAATTTTCGTCGATCGTGCGCTCGGCGAGCGCGCGCGTTTGCCGATCGACCGGATGCTGGACTTCGCGGCGCGCCACAAGAAGCGCGTGCAGGCAAGCGGCGATCTCGCGCGCGACACGCAACTGTATTCGAACGTGGGGGCGGCTTAATGGGCGTGCTAGAAGGCAACAAGCTCGAAGCGGTGTCGCCGCTGTTCGGTGAAATTTACGCGCAATACGGCGTGGCGTTTGATGCCGCGCTAGCGCGCAACGTGTCCGATGCACTGGCCGAAGATATCGGCGCGGGTGACCAGACGGGCCGCCTCGTTCCCGCTGACGACGTGCGCGACGCACGCATCATCGTGCGCGAAGGTGCGGTGCTGTGCGGCGTGCCGTGGTTTGAAGCGGTGATGCGCCAGGTCGATCCGCGTATCGAAGTCCAATGGCGTTATCGCGAAGGCGATCTGATGACGGCCAATTCAACGGTCTGTGAAATGCGCGGCCCCGTTCGCGCGTTGTTGACCGCGGAACGCAACGCGCTGAACTTCCTGCAATTGCTGTCGGGCGTGGCGAGCGCGACGCGCCGCTATGTCGATGCCGTCGCGCATACGCGAACGCGCATTCTCGACACGCGCAAGACCTTGCCGGGCTTGCGGCTCGCGCAGAAGTACGCGGTGCGCGTGGGCGGTGGGGCGAACCAACGGCTCGCGCTGTACGACGGTATTCTCATCAAGGAAAACCACATTGCCGCGGCCGGCGGTGTGGGCGCGGCAATGGACGCGGCGCTGGCGCTGAATGCTGGCGTGTCGATCCAGATCGAAGTCGAGACGCTCGAGCAGTTGGAAACGGCGCTGGCTCATCGCGCACAATCCATTCTGCTGGACAATTTCTCGTTCGATGCCATGCGAGATGCCGTGGACATCACGGCGGGGCGAGCAGTGCTGGAGGTATCGGGCGGCGTGAACTTCGACACGGTGCGCACGATTGCGGAAACCGGCGTCGATCGCGTGTCGATCGGTGCGCTGACCAAAGACGTCCGCGCAACGGATTACTCGATGCGAATCGTCTGACGCCCAGGCTCGCAACCATTCATGTCCAATCGGACAAAAGGCCATCGCCGGATCATTTCGGCGATGGCCTTTTCGCATCAGCTTGTCTCGATCACACGTTGCGATTGCGCACATGCTCAGGCGAAAGCACGGTCGGCAGCGCCTTGGGCAAGGTCGCCGGCCAGTCACGGCTGAAGTGTAGGCCGCGGCTCTCGCGCCGCGAACGCGCACCTTCGACGATCAGCGAAGCCACGTCGACCAGATTGCGCAATTCGAGTAGGTCGCGGCTCACCTTGAAGTTCGCGTAATACTCGTGGATCTCGTCGCGCAGCAGAGCGAGCCGATGCTTCGCTCGTGCGAGCCGCTTGTCGGTCCGTACGATACCGACGTAATTCCACATCAGGCGGCGCAGTTCGTCCCAGTTGTGCGCGACCACGACTTCTTCGTCGGGATCGGACACGCGGCTTTCGTCCCAGTCCGGCAGCGGGGCGTGGACAGCGGCACTAAACCCTTCTTCTTCGATAGCCTGCGCGGCGGAGAGGCCTATCACGAGGCACTCCAGCAACGAATTGCTGGCCAACCGGTTCGCGCCATGCAGGCCCGTGCATGACGTCTCGCCGACCGCATAGAGGCCCGCGAGATCCGTCCGCCCCGC
This sequence comes from Paraburkholderia sp. BL27I4N3, assembly GCF_003386115.1. NCBI lineage: Bacteria > Pseudomonadati > Pseudomonadota > Betaproteobacteria > Burkholderiales > Burkholderiaceae > Paraburkholderia > Paraburkholderia sp. BL27I4N3. The sequence continues at coordinate 453,845 of NZ_QREJ01000001.1, forward strand.
CAGATCGGTGACGACGCCGCCACACGTGTAGTGTGCGGCCGGCACGACCGGAATGCCTTCTTTGGTGATATCGATGCCGAATTCCTGGCAGCGCGCCAGAATCGTCGGGAAGTGTTCACGCAGGAATTCGGGCGACTGATGACTGATGTCGAGATACACACAGTCGATGCCGCGCTTCTTGATTTCGAAGTCGATCGCCCGCGCGACGATATCGCGCGGCGCGAGTTCAGCGCGTTCGTCGTGATTCGGCATGAAGCGCGTGCCGTCCGGCAATTTGAGAATTCCGCCTTCGCCGCGCACCGCTTCTGAAATCAGGAATGATTTTGCATACGGATGGAACAGGCAGGTCGGATGGAACTGGATAAATTCCATGTTCGACACGCGGCAACCAGCCCGCCACGCCATCGCGATGCCGTCGCCCGTCGCAGTGTCGGGATTCGTGGTGTAGAGGTAGACCTTGCCCGCGCCGCCCGTGGCGAGCACGGTATGCGGCGCTTCGATCGTGACCGTGCGTCCGCTTTGCAGATCCAGCGCGTACAGGCCGTGACAACGCCGACCCGGCAAGCCGAGGCGGTCAGACGTGATCAGGTCGATGGCGTAGTGATCTTCGAGCAGCGTGATGTTCGGGTGGCGGCGCACGCGCTCGCTGAGCGTGGCCACCACGGCATGGCCGGTTGCATCTGCCGCATGAATGATCCGGCGATGGCTATGGCCGCCTTCGCGCGTGAGGTGGAAGCCGAGCTCGGCGGCGTCGTCTTTGGTGAACGGCACGCCTTGCGCGATCAACCATTCGATCGCCGCGCGACCATGTTCGACGATGAAACGCGTGGCAGCTTCGTCGCAGAGACCGCCGCCGGCGATTAGCGTGTCGCGTACGTGATTTTCAATGCTATCCGCCGAATCCAGAACCGCGGCGATGCCGCCTTGCGCCCAGTCGCTTGCGCCTTCAGTCATCGATCGCTTGGCGACCACCGCTACACGACGTGTTTCCGCCAGATTGAGCGCGACGCTCAAACCAGCCAGACCGCTACCGACAATCGCCACATCGAATTCCATTGCCTACATCTCCGTCTTTTCGTTTTTGCGGTGACGGCGTGCCATTCGCTCGCCGCTAAAACGAGAAAGGATACGCGCCGCAATGGATGAGGGAAAGCTGGCCGGATGGCATAAGACTATTTGTTGAGCGAATATGCATCGACAGCCGCAAATATGCAAAAACAGTGCACGCCGAAAACGAAAAAGCCCCGCACGAATGCGAGGCTTTTTGCATGTCTTTGCCTTCGTCAGGCAGGAGCCAAGATTTATTTAATCTTGGTTTCCTTGTACTCAACGTGCTTACGGACGACCGGATCAAACTTCTTGATCAGCATCTTTTCCGGCATGTTGCGTTTGTTCTTCGTCGTCGTGTAGAAGTGACCCGTGCCTGCGGTCGATTCCAACTTGATCTTGTCGCGTGCGCCTTTTGCCATGATTTACTCCTTAGGCTTCGCCGCGTGCGCGCAGATCTGCGAGCACGGAGTCGATACCGTTCTTGTCAATCAAGCGCAGACCAGCGTTCGAAATGCGCAGACGCACGAAACGGTTTTCGCTTTCCACCCAGATACGGCGGCTTTGCAGGTTCGGCAGGAACCGGCGCTTGGTTTTGTTGTTCGCGTGGGAAACGTTGTTGCCGCTCATCGGCGCTTTCCCAGTTACTTGGCATACGCGTGCCATGAGAGCACTCCTAATACGCTAATTCTGAGTTCGAACGCCGTGAAAGTTTCCCGAAAAGACTCGCGCTGAGCTTGTGACACAACTCTAGGCACGTTTCCTTTCCGGAACGCCTTGGTGGCTTCGGAACAGGGGGTTGGAAATAGGCAAACCGGAATTATAGCGGAAAAAAAGCCGCAAAATCAAACCTTATTTGCGATGCCGGACGCGGCGTGGCATCTGCGCGACCCTGGTTCGCGCCTTCTCACGGCCAGCCGGCGCGGGCAAACGAGTAAACGCTGTCGACGCCGACAACCAGATGATCGACCAGTTGCACGTCGATCAGTGTCAGGGCGTCGCGTAACGTATGCGTCAGACGGTGGTCGCTTGCGCTCGGCTGGACGGCGCCGGAAGGGTGATTGTGCGCGACGATCAGGCTGGCCGCATTCAGGCTCAGCGCGCGCCGCACGATCTCCCGTGGATACACGGCCATGCGCGTGAGCGTGCCGTGCGCGCTTTCCTCGCAGTGTATCAGTCGATGCCGCGCGTCAAGGAAGAGCGAGACGAAAACCTCCAGTGGACGCCCGCCGATGCGCAAACGCAGGTAATTTTCCACTGCTTCGGGTGAATTCAACAGCGAGCGTGAGCGCAGCTTGTCGACTAACGAACGGCGCGCCATTTCCATGATGGCGAGCAGCTGCGCTTTTTTCGCCGGGCCGATGCCGCGCAGGCCGTCGAAATCCGTGTAAGTTGCGTCGAGCATGGCGCGCAGCGAGCCAAAACGGTCGAGCAACTCGCGCGCGACGCTGAATACGTCGTGACCGGGCAGGCCGGAGCCAAGTATCAGCACGATCATTTCGGTATCCGACAACGCGCCGGGACCTTTCTTCAGCAACCGCTCGCGCGGCATATCGTCTTTAAGCCATTTGCCCCGCAGAAGCGGCGAGGGTGATGGTGCGCCGCAAGCCGTACCCTTGGGCGGCTGCGACTCGGTGGCGGGCACCTTGAAGGCTGCCTCGTCAAACAGGGTGGCGTCATCTGCCATATATAAAGTGTCCTCCGCTTCGGGTTCTGGGCGCCACGACGCAAGCCGCCGCTCGCCATGTGGCTTACAATAGACGCTTTGCGCACGGCACCCCGACGGTTTGCCACACGCGTCGACTGCGCCAGCGGCGCACGCGTGCAGCGCGCTTCGACTGAGCGAGCATTGCATGAGCATCATCGACATTTCCGAAGTGAAACCCGGTTCACATGTGACGCTTCACTACCGGCTTTCCCTTGCCGATGGCGCCGAAGTCATCAATACGTTTAACGACAAACCGGCCACGCTGCTGCTGGGCGCGGGCCAACTGGCGCCGCCGCTGGAAGATATTCTGCTCGGTTTGAAGGTGGGCCACCATTCGACCTTTCAGCTAACGCCGGGGCAGGCGTTCGGTCCCCGCAATCCGGAATTGATCCAGCGCGTGTCGCTGGCCACGCTGCGGGAAAACAGCATGATCGGGGAGGATTTTTCGCCGGGCGACCTGGTCGAATTCAACGCACCGGGCGGCGGCCGTTACGCCGGCGTCCTGAAAGAAGTCGGCGAAACCTCGGCTCTGTTCGATTTCAACCACCCGCTTGCCGGCCAGGCGCTGGCGTTTGAAGTGAAAATCATCGGGATTCTGTAAACATGAGCACCACGGATACGACTCTTGCTGAAACCGAGATCCTGCTGGCGCAGCCGCGCGGGTTCTGCGCCGGCGTCGACCGGGCTATCGAGATCGTCGAGCGAGCCATCAAGTTGCACGGCTCGCCGATCTACGTTCGTCACGAAATCGTCCATAACGCCTACGTCGTCGAGGATCTGCGCAAGAAAGGCGCGATCTTCATCGAGCGGCTGGAAGAAGTGCCGGCGGGCAATACCGTCATTTTCAGCGCGCACGGCGTGTCGAAGGCCGTGCGTTCGGAGGCCGAGTCGCGCGGGTTGCGCGTGTACGACGCGACGTGTCCGCTCGTGACCAAGGTGCATATCGAAGTCGCGAAGATGCGCCAGGACGGCTTCGACATCGTAATGATCGGCCACAAGGGCCATCCTGAAGTCGAAGGCACGATGGGGCAGGCGGGCGAGGGCATGCATCTGGTGGAAGACATCGAAGACGTGCAGGCCTTGCAACTGGCCGATCCCGAGCGGATTGCCTTCGTCACGCAAACCACGCTCTCGGTGGACGACGCCGCCGAGATCATCGGGGCGTTGAAGGCCAAATATCCGGCCATCCGCGAGCCGAAGAAGCAGGACATCTGCTACGCCACGCAAAACCGTCAGGACGCGGTGAAGTTCATGGCGCCGCAGTGCGACGTCGTGATCGTGGTCGGCAGTCCAAATAGTTCGAATTCCAACCGGCTGCGCGAGTTGGCCGAAAAGCTCGGCGTGCCTGCCTATATGGTGGACTCGCCCGATCAGATCGATCCGGTCTGGGTCGAAGGCAAGCGCCGCATCGGCGTGACGGCCGGGGCTTCGGCGCCGGAAGTGCTGGCGCAGGCGGTGATCGCCCGGTTGCGTGAACTCGGCGTGCGCAACGTGCGCGCGCTGGACGGCATCGAGGAAAACATCGCGTTTCCGTTGCCGCGCGGGCTGGGTTTGCCGGCCTGACAATCTGCCGACTGCTGAAAGAAAGCGCGCCCGAGGGCGCGCTTTTTTTATCTCCAGCCGTCATCAAGCCTATCCATAATAAAGTGCCAGATCACAGGAAAGTGCCGGTTTTGGCGTCTGCGCGCACAAATTTTTTTGAAAAGTGATCCGGTTTTTTATAGATTTATATGTGATGCGTCCCCGTTTTATATGACCTGAAGCGGTCGGCGCTTTTTTGACGCACTAAGATAGTGCGTGCATCGCCATACTCACGAAAACGTAATACTTAAGGCGAAGCGTGCTGTAACCGGGGCCCGGCGGAATCCGCCGCAACACTTGATGCCATTGGGTGCGACGCTGGTGCAACTGATGCACGGAAAACTATCGCAACCGGGTTGCGCCTTTTAGGGGATTTCGCTCTCAAAATAAGGTTGCAATGCAGGAAAACCCTGCCGGTTCAACAATATTGCCCGTCGCAAAATTGGAGTTACAATGCGCGCGTTCTCAAGGCCTTAGGGCCCTGAACAATAGTTTCTGGAAGGTGCGGGAGACCTACTTAATGCGAGTCAGATTTGCTTACGCCGTGTCCATCGCGGTCGCGGTTGCGATGTTGACCGCGTGCGGCAAGAAACAGGATGGCGAGGCGGGAGCGGGTGCGTCGGCGGCTACGGTCGCGGCGGCGCCCGCGAGCGAAGCGACTGTCGTGAAGATCGGTCATGCGGCCCCGTTGACCGGGCCCATTGCTCATCTTGGCAAAGACAATGAAAACGGCGCGCGTTTGGCGGTCGATGAAATCAACACCCAGGGTTTGACTATCGACGGCCGCAAGATCCAGCTGGAGCTCGACGCGCAAGATGACGCCGGGGACCCGAAAACGGGCACGGCGGTCGCTGAAAGATTCGTCGACGATCATGTCGTCGCCGTGGTCGGCCACTTGAATTCGGGCGTCTCGATCCCGGCGTCCAAGATATATAGCGATGCCGGGATCCTGGAAATCTCGCCGTCGTCGACGAACCCGGGGTACACGCAACAAGGTTTCAAGACGACTTATCGCGTGGTGGCGACCGATGCCCAGCAGGGGCCGGCGCTTGCCAACTACGCAACGAAAGTGCTCAACGCGAAACGCATTGCGATCGTCGACGACTCGAGCGTCTACGGCAAGGGTCTAGCCGACGAGTTCGCGAAGACAGTGCAGGCGAGCGGGGCAAAGATCGTTGCGCGCGAAACCACGAATGACAGGGCTACGGAGTTTCAGGCCGTCCTTAAAAAGATCAAGCGTGTTCAGCCGGACGTGATCATGTTCGGCGGCATGGACGCAACGGGCGGGCCGTTTACCAAACAGGCGGCGGCGCTCGGTATCAGGGCAAAAATCCTTGGCGGCGACGGTGTGTGTACCGACAAGGTGGGTGAGCTGGCGGGAACCGCCGTGCAGAACCTGGTCTGTTCGGAGGCAGGACTTGCGCTTTCGAAAATGGACAAGGGAGCGGACTTCGAAAAGAAGTACGTGGACCGCTTCCACACACCGGTGCAGATTTACGCGCCGTTCACGTATGACGCTGTGTACGTGATTGTCGATGCAATGAAGCGCGCTAATTCGATCGAGGCGCCCAAGGTGCTGGCTGCGATGCCGTCGACTGATTACAACGGGGTAATCGGTCACATCGCGTTCGACGACAAGGGTGATTTGAAAGAGGGCGCCATTACGCTTTACGACTTCAAGGACGGCAAAAAAGCGGTTCTCGACGTCGTGAAGATGTGATGACGGGACGTTCAGCCTGACGGCACCGAAACCACCCAACGGTGCCGTTTTTGCATCCGCCGAAGGCAAGCCCGCGACTGTCATCCAGTCGCCAAGGTGAACCGGCAGCGGATAACCCTTACCGGTCTTTTACATCAGTACCCGCAGTGCCGTTGAGATTGGCGTACCGCATCACCGCCCACCGGCTGATGAAGAACGCGAATCCAGTCGCACGGGCTAAGGAGCATTAAATGGATATTTTCATCCAGCAGGTCCTCAACGGGCTGGTGCTTGGCAGCGTTTACGCCATCATCGCACTGGGCTATACGATGGTTTACGGCATCCTGGGCATCATCAACTTCGCTCACGGCGATGTGTTGATGGTGGGCGCGATGGTTGCGCTTTCAGCCATAGGCGTGCTTCAGAACCACTTCCCCGGCCTCGGCAATGTGCCGACGCTCATCATCGCGCTGATCATTGCGGCCATTGTGTGCGCGGCGGTCGGCTACACGATCGAGCGCGTGGCCTACCGGCCGTTGCGCAAAGCGCCGCGTCTCGCCCCGCTGATCACCGCGATCGGCGTGTCGATCCTGCTGCAAACCCTCGCGATGATGATCTGGTCGCGCAACCCGCTGCCGTTCCCGCAGCTGTTGCCCACCGACCCGCTGAACGTGATCAAGGCCACCGACACGACGCCTGGCGCCGTGATCTCGATGACTGAAATCGTGATCATCGTGGTGGCGTTCCTCGTGATGGGCGGCCTGCTGCTGCTGGTCCACAAGACCAAGCTCGGCCGCGCCATGCGAGCCATCGCTGAAAACCCGGGCAATGCCTCGCTGATGGGGGTGAACCCGAACTTCGTGATCTCGGCCACCTTCATGATCGGCTCGGCGCTCGCCGCTCTGGCCGGCGTGATGATCGCGTCGGAATACGGCAACGCGCACTTCTATATGGGCTTCATCCCCGGCCTGAAGGCCTTTACCGCAGCGGTGCTCGGCGGTATCGGCAATCTCGGCGGCGCGATGGTGGGCGGCGTGATTCTTGGGCTGATCGAACAGTTGGGCGCCGGCTATATCGGCAACCTCACTGGCGGTGTGTTCGGCAGTAACTATCAGGACGTGTTCGCTTTCATCGTGCTGATCATCGTGCTGGTGTTCCGTCCGTCGGGCCTGCTTGGCGAACGTGTTGCGGATCGCGCCTGATCCCGGGAGAAAACAGACATGACCTCAATTCAACCGATCGAGCCGTCCACGACGCTCATCCCTGAAAAGAACCTGACGAAGACGCTGACCGTCGGCATCATCACCGCGATCTTCGTGATCGCGGCACCGATGATCATCGGCTCCGCGGGCGGCAACTACTGGGTCCGCGTGCTCGACTTCGCGATGCTGTACGTGATGCTAGCGCTCGGCCTCAATGTGGTGGTCGGCTTCGCCGGCCTGCTCGACTTGGGCTACATCGCGTTCTACGCGGTCGGCGCTTACACGTCCGCGCTGCTGAGTTCGCCGCATCTGTCCTCGCAGTTCGAGTGGATCGCGCATCTCGCGCCGAATGGCCTGCACGTGCCGTTCCTGATCATCGTGCCGTGCGCGATGGCCGTCGCCGCGTTCTTCGGCGTGATTCTCGGCGCACCGACGCTGCGTCTGCGCGGCGACTACCTCGCCATCGTGACGTTGGGCTTCGGGGAAATCGTGCGGATCTTCCTGAACAACCTCGACCGTCCGGTGAACATCACCAACGGCCCGAAGGGGATCACGGGGATCGACCCGGTGCACGTCGGCGACTTCAGCCTCGCGCAAACGCACTCGCTGTTCGGCTTCCAGTTCCCGTCGGTGTACTCGTACTACTACCTGTTCGTGCTCGCCGCGTTGCTGGTGATCTGGGTGTGTACGCGCCTGCAGCACTCGCGTATCGGCCGTGCATGGGCCGCGATCCGCGAAGACGAAATCGCCGCCAAGGCGATGGGCATCAACACCCGCAACGTGAAGCTGCTGGCGTTTGCGATGGGCGCGTCGTTCGGCGGCCTGTCGGGCGCGATGTTCGGCTCGTTCCAGGGCTTCGTGTCGCCGGAATCGTTCACGCTGCCGGAGTCGATCGTGGTGCTGGCGTGCGTGGTGCTGGGCGGCATGGGCCACATTCCGGGCGTGATTCTCGGCGCGGTTCTGCTCGCGGTGCTGCCGGAATTCCTGCGCTCGACGATGGGTCCGCTACAGAACATGGTGTTCGGCCATGAAATCGTCGATACGGAAGTGATCCGTCAGCTGGTCTACGCACTCGCGATGGTGCTGATCATGCTGTACCGCTCGGAAGGCTTGTGGCCGTCGCCCAAGCATGAAGACAAGATCGCGAAACTGTCGAAGCGCAGCGGCAAGAAGCCGGTGCGCGCCTAAGCACCGCCGGAGAAAAAACATGAGCGATAACATTCGACTGTCGGTGAAAGGGGTCAACAAACGCTTCGGCGGTTTGCAGGCGCTGTCCGACGTCGGGCTTGAAATCAAGTCCGGCCAGATTTACGGTCTGATCGGGCCGAACGGCGCCGGCAAGACGACCTTCTTCAACGTGATCACGGGCCTGTACACGCCGGATTCGGGCGAGTTCAAGCTCGACGGCGAGAACTACACGCCGACCGCGGTGTATCAGGTGGCGAAAGCCGGCATCGCGCGCACGTTCCAGAACATCCGTCTGTTCGGCGGCATGACCGCACTGGAAAACGTGATGGTCGGGCGCCACGTGCGCACCAAGCACGGCCTGCTGGGCGCGGTGTTCCAGACGCCGGCCGAGCGCAAGGAAGAGCGCGAGATCAAGGAACGCGCGATCGAACTGCTGGAATACGTCGGCATTGCGCAGTACGCGGACTACACGTCGCGCAACCTGTCGTACGGCCATCAGCGTCGACTGGAAATCGCGCGCGCGCTGGCAACCGATCCGAAGCTGCTCGCACTCGACGAACCGGCCGCCGGCATGAACGCGACGGAAAAGGTCGAGCTGACCAAGCTGCTCGACAAGATTCGCGCGGATGGCAAGACGATTCTGCTGATCGAGCACGATGTGAAGCTCGTGATGGGTCTGTGCAACCAGATGACGGTGCTCGACTACGGCAAGGTGATTGCGCAAGGTCTGCCGCAGGACGTGCAGAAGGATCCGAAGGTGATCGAAGCTTATCTGGGTGCGGGGGTCCACTAATGGCTACAGCAATGTTGAAAATCAAGGGCCTGCAGGTCAATTACGGCGGCATCCAGGCAGTCAAGGGGATCGACCTCGAGGTTGCGCAGGGCGAGCTGGTCACACTGATCGGCGCGAACGGCGCGGGCAAGACCACGACGATGAAGGCGATCACGGGTCTCAAGCCGTACACGATTGGCGACATCGAGTACATGGGCGAGTCGATCAAGGGCGTGCCGCCGCATCTGCTGCTCAAGCGCGGTCTCGCGATGGTGCCGGAAGGGCGCGGCATCTTCGCGCGTATGTCGATCGTCGAAAACATGCAGATGGGCGCTTATCTGCGTACGGATACGGACGGCATCAAGGCGGACGTGGATCGCATGTTCGGCTTCTTCCCGCGTCTGAAAGAACGTGCGGCGCAGTACGCCGGCACGCTTTCGGGCGGCGAACAGCAAATGCTGGCGATGGCGCGCGCGATCATCTCGCGTCCGAAGCTGTTGCTGCTGGACGAGCCGTCGATGGGTCTGTCGCCGATCATGGTCGAGAAGATCTTCGAAGTGGTGCGGGCGATCTCGGCGGAAGGCATGACCGTGCTGCTGGTCGAACAGAACGCGCGTCTCGCGCTGCAGGCGGCGAATCGCGGCTACGTGATGGACTCGGGTCTGGTCACGATGTCGGGTGACGCGAAGCAGATGCTGGATGATCCGAAGGTGCGGGCGGCGTATTTGGGTGAATGAGTTGGGCGAATGAGTGGGGTGAATAAGCCCGTTTAGTTTGCTCTGCCTATGAAAAAGGCCGCATGCGCGAAAACGCATGCGGCCTTTGTCTATTTGGCGTGGCTCGAATCAGGCGGCAGGCACCGCGTCCGCAAATTCACCCAGACGCTTGCCGAGGCTGATCACTGCATCGGCGCGATAACCGAGCGCCTCGTAAAACGCACGGACGTCGGCTTTGGCGGACAACACCTGCAGATTCAGCTTCGGACAGCCTCGCTCCGTCAACGCTTTTTCGACATGCGCGACGAGCCGCGTGCCGATCCCGCGACGACGCAGCGACTCATCCACCGCGAGCGAATACAGCCAGCCGCGGTGGCCGTCATAGCCGCCCATCACCGTGCCGACGATGCGCTCACCGAGCACCGCGACAAAGAACAGTTCCGGCTGCGTCGCCAGCTTGTTGGCGATCGACAGATGCGGATTGCGCTGCGGCCTCGTGACGTCCCGGTACTCGGGGAAGGCTTGCTGCCACAGTGCGACCACGGCATCGGTGTCGCTCGCTTCGAAGCGGCGGATCGATAGCGTTGCGCTCGTCGTCATACGCGCGGTCCTGTTCGGTTACAGCGTGTCGAGAATCGAACGCAGCATCGCCATCATCTGGTCGATTTCTTCGTTCGTCACGTTCAGCGCCGGCATGAAGCGCAGCAGGTTCGGACGCGCCGCGTTCAGCAATAGACCGTCGGGCTGCATGTCGCGCGCCTTTTCGACGATCTGGTTGCCGATGTCCTTGCCGAGCAGCAGCGCGCGCAGCAGCCCTTCACCACGTTCGCCCTTGAAGCCTCGCTCTTCCGACAGCTCCAGCAGCTTCGCGCGCAGATACTCGCCGCGCGCCCGCACGCCTTCGAGGAAACCCGGCGCCGTGAGTTGCGAAATCACCGAGTAGCCGACTGCGGTCATCAGCGGATTGCCGTTGTAGGTGCCGCCCTGGTCGCCCGCTTCGAATATGGCGACCTCCGCCTTCGAGAGCAGTGCCGCGAGCGGCACGCCGCCACCGATGCCCTTGCCGAGCGTCATGATGTCCGGCTCGATGCCCGACAGTTCGTACGCGAACAGCGTGCCGGCACGGCCGCAGCCGCTTTGCACTTCGTCGACGATCAGCAACAGGTTGTGTTTCTTCGTCAACTCGCGCAGTTGCTGCATGAACTCGCGGGTGGCGGGAATCACGCCGCCTTCGCCCTGAATCGGTTCGAGCATCACGGCAACGGTTTTCGCGTTGATGAGTTTTTCCACCGACGCGATGTCGTTCACGTCCGCCTTCGGAAAGCCCGGCACTTGCGGGGCGTAGATCGTGTCCCAGCCCGGCTTGCCGCTCGCCGACATGGTGGCGAGCGTGCGGCCGTGGAAGCTGTGATCGAACGTGATGATCTCGAACGCGCCGTCCTTGAATTTCTTGCCCCACTTGCGGGCGAGCTTGATCGCGCCTTCGTTGGCTTCGGCGCCGCTGTTCGCGAAGAACACTTTGTCGAAGCAGCTATGTTGCGTGAGCAGGTCGGCGAGTTGCGCCATCGGCTGGTTGTAGAAAGCCGGCGATGGGTTGATCAGCAATTGCGCCTGCTTGTTCAGCGCCTCGATCATGCCGTCGTTGCAATGGCCGAGGCTGTTGACCGCCCAACCCTGGATGAAGTCCAGATATCGCTTGCCGTTGTTGTCGTAGAGCCACGAGCCTTTGCCGTGCGTGAAAACGATTTCGGGCCGGTTCGTGATGTACATCAGCGACTCGATCGGATATTCATTGAAATTCATGACGGCAGGCTCCAGACAGCAGGGGTGAAGGGTAGATGAAGATTGGCCAACTACGAACCAGGGGCCGGAAAAACAGAAAAGCCACGGCATGCCGTGGCTTTCATGATCCGAACAGCTCGCGCCCTGGTGCGGCGCGAATCCGTGACGAAGCCAGCGGCGTCCCTAGGGGAGCGGCGAGCGGCGACGTCGAAGTTCGGATGGGATGCGGTTCATGCGCGAAAGAATACGACAAGGAAAGCGCTGGTGTAAACCGTCAATTTGCGTCGGACGGATATTTTTGTCCGCTGCGCGAGTTCATGCGGCGTTCCGATTATGAGATGTGCGGCTGACTAAAATATGACGGCGGCGCTTTGAATCGATTGTCCGACGGGCAAGGCGGCTCGCAACGAACGCAAAGAACGGTCGCCGGAAATGCAAATGGGCGCTCAGTTGAGCGCCCATTCTGAATCAGGAAGCCGGGGGTCCGCCCACCCGAAGATAGCTGCCGACGCTGATCCCGACTTATCGCCAACAATTCTAAAATCCAGGGAGGCTTCCGTCAATGGACCACCTCACAGACCAGGAAATTTCCGCAGTCGCAACACTGCTTTCCGGAGAGCGTTTGAGTACATTTCATGCGATGGCGGGCACGACTCGCGCGGCCGTTGCCCTTCATCAGCAGATGCTGCAACTCGCCGGGGCACTGATGAGCGTGACGGCGGTAGTCGAGATAGCGCTGCGCAACGCGGTGTGCGATCGGCTGAGCGATCACTTTGGCGTAGACGGCTGGTTGCGTCGTCCACCCGCTTCGTTCGTTTGGAAAGTTGAGGAGCGCAGCAAGATCGAAGCGGCGGTGCGCGGAGCGCAACGCGCGGCGTATGCCAAGCTATCACCTTCTGACAAGCGTGCGCTCGATCAAACGGTGTTCCGCCGTGGTGTGCCGGCGGGCCTGGCACATGAGCTTCGGGTCGACGCGCGACAAAAGCGATCGCTGTTCAAAGCGGCCAGGTGATTACCCAACTCACGATGTACTTCTGGAAGCGCCTCTTTTCGCGCGACTACGAACAGACTCTCTGGAAGCCGGCGCTAAAGCGCATTTTCCCGGAAAAGCAGATCGACAGGTCCGCGATTGCCGTTCAGCTTGAGCGCATCTACCAGACACGCAATCGCGTCGCACACCATGAGCCGGTGTATGGTCACAGGCTGTTCGACACGCTGAGCGCGGTGGATTTCCTGGCTTCGAATCTGGGAACGGCTGGCGGCGATGGCCGCACCGCATTGCATAAAATGCTGGCGTCCGACCATGCTGCGCTCGAGAATCAGGCGCACGTGCTTCAGCGCGGAATCGAGACTTGCGTCGGCGTGAACCATCAATGCACGAAGCGCGGCCATTCGCATAACCGCGCTTCCAGAATTGCGCATGGCGAGCATCGACGCACTTACGCCGATACCGCTCACATCAAACCGCGTTCGCCAGATCCGCTGCGCTCGTGAACGAATCCGCGTAAAACTCGTCTTCCGGCAGAGCGTGATGCTGCGTGAAATCGCGCTGCGCCGACTCGACCATCACCGGCGCGCCGCACGCATACACCTGATATGCCGACAGATCCGGCAGATCCTCGATCACCGCGCGATGCACAAAACCGACGCGGCCCGTCCATGCATCGCTCGCGTCCGGTTCCGAGAGCACCGGCACGAACTTGAAGTTCGGAATCTCGCGCGCCCATTGTTCGGCTAGTTCGAGCAGATACAGATCCTTCTTGCGACGTGCGCCCCAGTAGAGCGTCATCGGCCGGTTCAGGTTCTTGAACACAGCGTGCTCGACGATCGCCTTTAGCGGCGCGAAGCCCGTGCCCGAGGCAAGCAGCACGATCGGCTTGTCCGAATCTTCGCGCAGGAAGAACGTGCCGAGCGGCGCTTCGAAGCGCAGGATGTCGCGCTCCTTCATGGTGTTGAACACGTGATCGGTGAAGGCGCCGCCGGGCATGTGACGGATGTGCAATTCGATCGGGCCTTCCGCGTGTGGCGCATTCGCCATCGAATAGCTGCGGCGCTTGCCGTCTTTCAGAATGAATTCGAGGTACTGACCGGCGAGATATTGCAGACGCTCATTAGCGGGCAATTGCAGCTTCAGCACGACGACGTCGTCGGCCTTGCGCTCGATCGCGTTCACGCGGCAGGGCAGCTTCTTGACCTGCACGTCGCCGACGCCCGCCACTTCGCGGATGTCCACTTCGAGATCGGTGCAAGCGGTCGCGCAGCAAAAGAGCGCCATGCCGCGCGTCTTTTCTTCGTTCGACAAAGCCGACGACGAATGTGGACGCTGCTCGATTTCCCCACTGATCACGGTGCCCTTGCACGAACCGCAAGCGCCGTTCTTGCAGCCGTATGGCAGGCCGATGCCCTGACGCAAGGCGGCGCTGAGCACCGGTTCGTCCTGTTCTACCTGATACTGCCGGCCGCTTTGCCGGAGCGTGACGTTAAATGCCATAAAGTGTTCGAAATCGAAAAGTCGGTAATCGTTATCGGACCCGCGTGACCGGACCCGGCGTGTCAACTGCGCGGTACGTGCCGCGCTTGACGGCTACAATGCGTCCACCATGAAAGCGACACGAAACTTCCGCCGGCCGCGTGTGTTAATCGTAGGTTGCGGCGATGTCGGCATGCGCTGCGTGCCTTTGCTGCAGCCGCGCGCGCATGTCTTCGCGCTGACCAGCCACGCCGGGCGCTGCGCCGAATTGCGCGCCGCGGGCGTCACGCCGCTGGTCGGCGATCTCGACGTGCGCGGCAGCCTGAAACGGTTGGCGGGCCTCGCACCGACGGTGCTGCATCTCGCTCCGCCACAGAAAACCGGCGACGACGACCGCCGTACCCGCGCCTTGCTCGCTACTTTAAGCACGCGCCGCGCTTCAGCGCGGGCTGCCGTGGCGCCTGCGGTCCCGCCGGTAGGGCGGTTGCGCCAACTTCGTGCCTCGTGGGCGGAATCTGGAACAGCCAATATTGTACCCGACGGGGTGCGCCGGGCCGCCGGTTCGCGTGCGCCCGTGCGCCTTGTGTACGCGAGCACGACGGGCGTCTATGGCGACTGCGGCGGCGCGTGGATCGACGAAACCCGCGCAACGAAGGCGGCCAACCCGCGCGCCAGGCGGCGCGTCTCGGCCGAGCGGCAATTGCGGCGCGCGAACGCGCGCGGCAGCGTCGCGGCGAGCATCGCGCGGATTCCGGGCATTTATGCGGGCAACCGCCTGCCGCTCGCGCGGCTGGAAAAGCGCACGCCGGCCCTGATCGATGCCGACGACGTCTACACCAATCATATTCACGCTGACGATCTGGCCGCGATCCTGGTGCGCCTCCTCACCCACGGGCGGCCGGGGCGCGTGGTGCACGCATCCGACGACACGTCGCTGAAAATGGGCGAGTACTTCGACGAGGTCGCCGACGCGTTCGGCCTCGCGCGCGCGCCGCGCATCACGCGAGCCGAAGCGGAGTCGCAGGTCGAGCCGACCTTGCTGTCGTTCATGCGTGAATCGAGGCGGTTGATAAACCGGCGTCTCAAAGAGGAATTGCGCGTGCGTTTGCGGTATCCGAGCGTCGAGGATTTCTTGCGTGAAGGCGTGAAAGGGTAGCCTGAAGCGCGTTGTTGCAAGCCGTCTCACGAACGCCAAAAAGCCACGAAAAAGCGCGGCAAAAAGCCACCTCTCCAGGCATCGCCCGGAAAATCCCGCCCGCGCCGCGCTTCGCCGCATCAGCGCGGCGCGGCCTCGCGCGACCTACGTCAGCGCGGGCAATGCTTCCAGCAACAGGAAACACAGCATCGCGCCGATCAATGCGCCGATCAGGTTCGGATGATATTTATGCCGCAGCCGCATCATGACCAGCAATCCGCCGATCAGGACCAGTCCGACGCACACGAAAGCAATCATCACGGACGAAATCTGCAAACCATCGTGGATGACCATGGCGCCCCTCCTTGAACTCTTTGTAGTCTTTGTTTAAACGAGTATAGAGCGAGGTGTAAGGAAGATCATGCTGCGACGCAGCGCGTAAACAGGCGCCGCGCGCGTTATGTGGGCAGCCGCTCACGCGTTTTCCTGCGGCATCAAGAGCTTAAAGGGGCGCTACCGGTTTACCCGCTCCGTAAAGATCCGAGGTCGGTTTCGTCGAGCCATTGCCACGCGCCCGGCGCAAGCGTTGCGGGCAAGGCAAGTCCGCCGATCCGCTCGCGATGCAGCGCTTCGCATCGGTTGCCGGCCGCGGCGATCATCCGCTTGACCTGGTGATACTTGCCTTCCATCACGGTGAGCGCGAGCGTGTGAGCGCCGCGCGCCGCTGCGTCGACTGCGGCGATTGGTTTGGGCTCGCCGTGTAGCAGCACGCCGTCGCGCAACGCGCTCAATTGCGCGTCGTCGATCGGATGACGCGTGGTCGCGACATACACCTTCGGCACTTTGCGTTTCGGCGACGTGAAGAGGTGCACGAACTTGCCGTCGTCGGAGAGGAGCAGCAGCCCGGTGGTGTCCTGATCGAGCCGGCCCACGCATTGCACGCCGCGCTCGGCGAACTGCGGCGGTAACAGGCTGAACACGCTCAGATGATGCTGCGGATCACGTGAACACTCGTAGCCCGCCGGCTTGTTCAGCAGCAGATAGGCGTGCTCGCGATACGGCCAGACGACGCCGTCCACGCTGAAGGAGAAGGTGGTGTCGCCGGTGGGGAAGTCGGCGTCGGCGTCGGTGCAAACAGCGCTGCCGATGCTCACGCGCGCGTCGGCGATCAGCGCGCGGCATTGGCGGCGCGAGCCGAAACCCTGAGTGAAGAGAATGCTTTCGAGATTCATGGCGAGCGAAGAATAACACCGCAAGAAGCGGAGCGCCCGGTGCCGCGAGTCGGACGACGATGAACGCTCCAATGTCCCGTCGCCGGAGTTCATCGATGCACGCCACATCTGCCGCTTCATCCACACACCCACTGCCTGCCGCTTTTCAGCGGCTCGCGTGGTCGAACCTGGTCGCACAATCCGCCGAACAGATCAGCCTCGCCGCCGCGCCACTTGTCGCGGTCTTCGCACTCGGTGCCGACGCGCGCGACACGGGTCTGCTGCAAACCGCGCAGACGCTGCCGTTCCTGTTGCTGTCGATCCCGCTCGGCGTCTGGGCTGACCGCCGCTCGCGCCGCACGTTGATGACGCTCGCTGAAAGCGTGCGCGTGATCGCCATGCTGTGCGTGCTGCTGCTCGTCATGAGCCATGCGTTGAGCTTGCCGCTGCTCGCCGCACTCGGCTTCATCGCCGCGACCGGCACGGTGGCCTACAACGTCGCGGCGCCTTCGCTGGTGCCAGCACTCGTGCCGCGTGAAGCATATGCCAGCGCGAACGGCCGGCTGGAATTGGCGCGCAGCGTGGCCTATTCCGCGGGGCCGGCGCTCGGCGGCCTGCTGGTCGGCTGGATCGGCGCGGGTTGGGCGTACGGTTGCGCGGCCGCGCTGTCGGCGCTGGCTGTCGCGTTGCTGGCGGGCTTGCGCGAACCGCCGCGCAGTGCACTGCCGCCACGTCACTTCATGCTGGAACTGCGCGACGGCACGCGTTTCGTGCTGCGCGATGCGTTGCTGCGTCCCATGCTCGCGACCGCGGTGTTCTTCAACCTCGGCTTCTTCGTGCTGCAAGCGGTGTATGTGCCGTATGCGGTGCATCGGCTGGGCCTTGGCGCGTCGGCGGTCGGCGTGACGCTCGGCGCCTACGGTGTCGGCATGGTGTGCGGCGCGCTGGCCGCGCCCGCCATCGCGCGACGTCTCGCGTTCGGCCGCGTTCTGATCATCGGGCCGTCGTGCGGATTGCTCGCGTCGCTCGTGATGGTGGCAACGCTCGTTGCGCCGTCGTTCTGGTTGGCATTGCTGAGCTTCTTCCTGCTCGGCGCCGGACCGATTCTGTGGGTGGTCGGCTCGACCACGCTGCGCCAGGCGATCACACCCGAACGGATGATGGGCCGCGTCTCCGCGCTCAACAGCACCGCCACCTACGGTGCGCGGCCGCTCGGTGCATTGCTCGGCGCGGCGATCAGCGCGCGCTGGGGTATGGACGCTTGTCTCGTCGCGGCGGCGGTGGCCTTCCTCGTGCAGGCGTTGATCATCGTCATGTCGCCGGCGGCGCGGCTGGCTCGCATTCCGGAGCAAAGCGCAGCGGCGTGCTGAAAATGGATTTTCACGAAGCCGCACGGGTGCGCACTTGAGATGCGTCTTTTGTTCGCATCGCGTCGGTGAAAACCCTCAAAAATGAAAATGAATTTTTTTCTGCGAGATTTCCGTGTAAATATACTTTCATTCATTTTCATTACGCCAAGCGCCCGGCCACCTCGTTCGCATGATCCGTCAACCATCCGTTGCTTCCGATTCCGCCGAGCAGGCCATCGCCGCGCGCATCGCCGCGGCCATGCCGACCCTCACGCCGATCCATCGGCGCATGGGCGACTACGTGCTGGCCAATCTGTTTCGCGCGGCGACCATGCGCATCGACGAACTGGCCAGCGTGGTCGGCGCCTCGGTGGCGACGGCGAATCGCTTCGCCCGCGCGCTCGGTTTCGACGGCTATCCGCAATTTCGCGAGGCGCTGGTGCGCGGCTTCGAGGCGACGCTCGCACCGGTCGAGCGCTTGCGCAGTGCGCAGGAATCGCTCGCAGCCGGCGACGATGTGGTCGACGCCTCGCTCGAACAGGCCGCCACTAATCTGCAAGCCACCCGCACGGCAATCGACGGCGCGGCCGCCGAAGCCGCCGTCGAAGCGATCATCGCCGCGCGCCGGGTGTTCGTGCTCGGCTTCGGCGCCAGCGCGTTTCTCGCGGGTCTGATGGAACACGGCTTGATGCCGTATCACGACAACGTGCAGTCGCTCGCGCTGATGGGCGGACCGTCGCACGCCGCGCGGCGTCTGTTTGCTTCGAACGAGGGCGATCTCGTTATCGGCATCGCTTTCCCGCGTTACGTCGAAGACACGATCGAACTCGCGCATCGCGCGGCCGGCCGTGGCGCTCGGGTGCTCGCGCTCACCGACAGTCCGCGTTCGCCGCTCGCGCAATTCGCCGACATCTCGCTCTATGTCCGCGCGGACCGGCGGCTCGCGGCAAATGCCGATTCGGCCGTGCTCGCCGTGATCGAAGCGCTGTGCGACGCGGTGGCGTATCGCGCCAAGCGCTCGGTGAAGGCCGCCGCCGAAGTCAGCGAATTCCTGTTGCCGTGGCTCGTCGATCCCCAAGCCGAGGCTACCGGCACGAACGCGCGAGCCGCGCGCGACGCGGTCCGAGCCACCCGCACTTCCCGTACTCCTCGCACTACCAAAGCCAAACGATGAACTCCAACGCAGTCATTGCCATTCATGGCGGAGCAGGGACGATCCTGCGCACGTCGATGTCAGCCAGCGCCGAAGCCGAATATCACGCCGCCTTGCGCGCGGTGCTGAGCGCCGGCCAGCGCGTGCTCGCCGACGGCGGCAGCGCGCTCGACGCCGTCAGCGAGGCCGTGCGTCTGCTCGAGGATTGCCCGCTTTTCAACGCGGGCCACGGCGCGGTTTATACGGCGGCCGGCACGCATGAACTCGACGCGGCGATCATGGACGGCAGCACGCTCGAAGCCGGCGCGATCTGCTGCGTAAAGCGCGTGCGCAATCCGATTCTGGCGGCGCGCCGCGTGCTCGAACGCAGCGAGCATGTGCTGTTTACCGGCGAAGGCGCGGAAGCGTTCGCCGCCGCGCAAGGACTCGAATTCGTCGAGCCGGAGTATTTCCATACTGAGGCGCGTCATCGGCAATGGCTGATCGCGCGCGGTCAACAACGCGCCATGCTCGATCACGATGGCGCGACGCTGGCCGCCGCGCCATCGTCGAACGACGACAATCCCACGCCGCACGAACCGATCGATCCGAACCGCAAGTTCGGCACGGTCGGCGCGGTCGCGCTCGACCAGCACGGCCACGTGGCGGCGGCGACGTCGACCGGCGGCGTGACCAACAAGCAGGTGGGCCGGGTCGGCGACACGCCGCTGATCGGCGCGGGCTGCTATGCGGACGACGCGACCTGCGCGGTCTCGACCACCGGCTCCGGCGAAATGTTCATGCGCATGGTCGCGGCCTACGACGTCGCCGCGCAAATGGCCTACCGCAACGTGTCGTTGCAGCAAGCCGCCGACGACGTGGTGATGAACCGTCTGCCGAAGATCGACGGACGCGGCGGCCTGATCGCCGTCGATGCGCGCGGCAACGTCACGCTGCCGTTCAACACCGAAGGCATGTATCGCGGTTTCGCGCGGCTCGGCGAAAGCCCGGTGACGGCGATTTACCGCTAGTCAGTCTGGCCGCTCACAGCATGCACCCCCGTTAGCCGCGTTCGAATTCAAAGGAACTACCGTGCCGACTTCATCGCACACCGCCCGTCCGCTTATCGAGACCTTGCCGCCGCAACGCGTGCTGGCGGTCGACGATCTATCGGTCGCCTTCCGTAGCGGCGACACCACCTTCAACGCGGTGCGCAATCTGTCGCTGACGGTCGAGCGCGGCGAGACGTTGGCGATCGTCGGCGAATCGGGTTCGGGCAAATCAGTAACCTCGCTCGCGTTGATGCGGCTGATCGAGCACGGCGGTGGGCGCCTTGCCGGCGGCAGCATCGCTTTTCGGCGCCGCGACGGCAGTGTGCTCGACCTCGCGAAAGCGTCGTCCGGCACGATGCGTTCGATTCGCGGCGCCGACATCGCGATGATTTTCCAGGAGCCGATGACCTCGCTCAATCCGGTCTTCACGGTGGGCGATCAGATCAGCGAGGCGATCGCGTTGCATCAGGGCAAGAGCCGCTCCGCCGCGCACGCTGAAACGCTGCGTCTGCTCGAACTCGTGCGCATTCCCGAAGCGCGGCGCGTGGCGGCGCGCTTTCCGCATCAACTGTCGGGCGGCATGCGCCAACGCGTGATGATTGCGATGGCGCTGTCGTGCAAACCTGCATTGCTGATCGCCGACGAGCCGACCACCGCGCTCGACGTGACGATTCAGGCGCAGATTCTGCAACTGATCCGCGGCTTGCAGGACGAGATGAACATGGGCGTGATTTTCATCACGCACGACATGGGCGTGGTCGCCGAAGTGGCCGATCGCGTGCTGGTGATGTATCGCGGCGAGAAGGTGGAAGAGGGCGCGTCCGACGCGTTGTTCGCCGCGCCTTCGCATCCTTATACGAAGGCGTTGCTCGCCGCCGTGCCGCGTCTCGGCGCAATGCAGGGCACCGATCAGCCGGCCAAGTTTCCGATCCTGACCGTCGAGCAGGCGAGCCTGAGCGGCGCTGAGCAGGCCGTGCGTCCGGCTGCCGCCGTCGCGGAAGAAACGCAGCCGCTGGTGCAGGAAACCACGCCGCCGATTCTGCGCGTCCGCGATCTGGTCACGCGCTTTCCGGTCAAGAGCGGAGTGTTCGGCCGCGTGACGGGTCGCGTGCATGCGGTGGAAAAAGTCAGCTTCGATTTGCGGCCCGGCGAAACGCTCGCGCTGGTCGGTGAATCAGGTTGCGGCAAATCGACAACCGGCCGCTCGTTGCTGCGCCTCGTGGAAAGTCAAAGCGGGTCGATCGAATTCAACGGCCGCGAAATCAGTTCGCTGACCGGCCCCGCGTTGCAGGCGCTGCGGCGCGATATCCAGTTTATTTTCCAGGACCCGTTCGCTTCGCTGAATCCGCGTTTGACGGTTGGCTTCTCGATCATGGAGCCGTTGCTCGTGCACGGCGTCGCGCAAGGCGCCGAAGCGCAGGCGCGGGTGCAGTGGCTGCTCGACAAAGTCGGTTTGCCCTCCGAAGCCGCGCGGCGCTATCCGCACGAATTCTCCGGCGGTCAGCGGCAACGCATCGCGATTGCGCGCGCGCTGGCGTTGAACCCGAAGGTCGTAATCGCCGACGAATCCGTGTCGGCACTCGACGTCTCCGTGCAAGCGCAGATCGTCAACCTGATGCTCGATTTACAGCGTGAACTCGGCGTCGCGTATCTGTTCATTTCACACGACATGGCCGTGGTCGAACGCGTCAGTCATCGCGTTGCGGTGATGTATCTCGGCCAGATCGTCGAGATCGGCCCGCGGCGCGCGGTGTTCGAAGCGCCGCAGCATCCGTACACGCGCAAGCTGATGGGCGCGGTGCCGGTCGCCGATCCGGCGCGCCGTCACGCCAAACGCATGCTCGCCGCCGATGAGATTCCGAGCCCGATTCGCGCGCTCAACGATGAGCCGATCGTGGCGCCACTCGTCGCGGTCGGACCGGATCATTTCGTCGCCCAGCATCAAGTCGGGGGCGCGTACTAAACCCCGTACTAGAACCTCTAGCCACACGCTTGTTCTCGCAGCATCACAACCTGTTTCATTTCGCAGCCTGGAGCCAACCTCATGAACCTGCTGGTCCCGTCTTCTCCGTTTCGTTTGCGCGCGCTGGTTAGCGGCGGCGCAGTGGTGTTCGCGATGCTCGCGGGCAATGCGGCGCACGCCGACACCACGGCAGTAATGGCCGTCGCCTCGACATTCACGACGCTCGATCCGTACGATGCCAACGACACGCTTTCGCAAGCCGTCGCCAAGTCGTTTTATCAGGGGCTGTTCGGCTTCGACACGGACATGAAACTGGTCAACGTGCTGGCCGACAGCTACGAAGCCAGTCCGGACGCGAAGGTCTACACGTTCAAGCTGCGCCACGGCGTGAAGTTCCAGGACGGCACTGACTTCAACGCCGCCGCGGTGAAGGCGAACTTCGACCGCGTCACTGATCCGGCGAACAAGCTCAAGCGCTACAACATGTTCAACCGCATCGAGAAGACCGAAGTGGTCGATCCGTACACGGTGAAGATCACGCTGAAGGCGCCGTTCTCGGCGTTCATCAACGTGCTGGCGCATCCTTCGGCGGTGATGATTTCGCCGGACGCGCTGAAGAAGTACGGCAAGGACATCGCGTTTCATCCGGTCGGCACCGGTCCGTTCGAACTGGTGAAGTGGGATCCGGCGGGCGATCTGACGGTGAAGAAGTTTGCCGGCTACTGGAAGAAGGGCTACCCGAAGATCGACGCGATCGACTGGAAGCCGGTGGTCGATAACAACACGCGCGCCGCGTTGATGCGCACCGGCGAAGCGGATTTTGCCTTCCAGGTGCCGTTCGAACAGGCCGCGCAGTTGCAGTCGAGCCCGAAGGTCGATCTGATCGCGTCGCCGTCGATCATTCAGCGTTATATCAGCCTGAATGTGAACCAGAAGCCGTTCGACAATCCGAAGGTGCGTGAAGCGCTGAACTATGCCGTCAACAAGGACGCGCTCACCAAGGTCGTGTTCGCCGGTTACGCAACGCCGGCCGACGGCGTGGTGCCGCAAGGCGTCGACTACGCGGTGAAGCAGGGTCCGTGGCCGTACGATCCGGCCAAGGCGCGCGCGTTGTTGAAGGAAGCGGGCTATCCGAACGGGTTCGAAACCACGCTGTGGTCCGCGTATAACTACTCGACCGCGCAGAAGGTGATCCAGTTCGTGCAGCAGCAACTCGCGCAAGTGGGCATCAAGGCGCAGGTCGAAGCGCTCGAAGCAGGCCAACGCGTCGCCAAGGTGGAAAGCGCGCAGGACGCCGCGACGGCGCCGGTGCGCATGTACTACGCGGGCTGGTCGTCGTCGACGGGTGAAGCGGATTGGGCGATCACGCCGTTGCTGGCGTCGGTCTCGTTCCCGCCGAAGATGGTCAACACGGCGTACTACAAGAACGATACCGTCGACAGCGATCTGAAGCAGGCGCTCGAAACCACCGACCGCGCGAAGAAAGCCGAGCTCTATACCGACGCGCAAAAACGCATCTGGGCCGACGCGCCGTGGATCTTCCTCGTCAAGGAGAAGGTGGTGTATGCGCGCAGCAAGCGTCTGTCGGGTGCTTATGTCGCGCCGGACGGCTCGTTCAATTTCGACGAGATCGCGATCAAGTGATGAGCTGAGCGTGAGCGCCGGCGTGTCGTTTCATCAGCACGCCCGCGCTGCATGCTCACTGCTTTGCTCCACCACGCGCCGCACAAGATCTTTCGTTGCCCGCATCATTGCCGGATTGGATGTCATGCTGAATTTCCTCGTCAAACGTCTCTTTGGCCTGCTGCCGACGCTGTTCATCGTCGCCGTGCTGGTGTTCCTGTTCGTGCATATGCTGCCGGGCGATCCGGCGCGGCTCGCCGCCGGTCCCGACGCGGACGAGGCGACGGTCGCGCTGGTGCGCGCCGACCTCGGCCTGAACAAGCCGATGCCGCAGCAGTTCGCCAGCTTCTTCGTGAAGATCGCGCACGGCGACTTCGGCATTTCGACGCGCAGCAAGCGCCCGGTCAGCGAGGAAATCGGCGAGCGCTTCATGCCGACGCTGCTGCTCACGCTCGCCAGCATGGTGTGGGCGGTCGTGCTGGGCATGGGTATCGGCATCGTCTCGGCCGTGTGGCGCAACCGCTGGCCGGACCGGCTCGGCATGACGCTCGCGGTGTCGGGTATTTCGTTTCCCGCCTTCGCGCTCGGCATGCTGCTGATGGAGATCTTTTCGGTGAAGCTCGGCTGGCTGCCGATTGTCGGCGACGGTTCGTGGCAGAGCTACGTGTTGCCGTCGCTCACGCTTGGCGCGGCCGTCGCGGCGGTGATGGCGCGCTTCACGCGGGCGTCGTTCGTCGAAGTGATGAACGAGGACTTCGTACGGACCGCGCGCGCCAAGGGCGTGCCCGAGCGTCTCGTGATCGTCAAACACTGCCTGCGCAACGCGATGATTCCCGTCATCACGATGATGGGTCTGCAATTCGGCTTTCTGCTGGGTGGCTCGATCGTGGTCGAAGTGGTGTTCAACTGGCCGGGCCTCGGACGGCTGCTGGTGGACGCGGTGTCGATGCGCGACTATCCGGTGATTCAGGCCGAAGTGCTGTTGTTCTCGCTGGAATTCATCATCATCAATCTGGTCGTGGACGTGCTGTACGCCGTGATCAATCCGACCATCCGTTTCAAGTGAGGCCCGCATGAGCACGACCGCCACCGAGCCGAATGCGGCCAGCACCGCGAAAGCACAAGCCGCCATCCGCACGCCATGGAGCGAGTTCTGGCGCAAATTCCGCAAGCAGCACGTGGCGCTCGGCGCCGGCATCTTCGTGCTGCTGTTGATTGCGGTCGCGATCGTCGCGCCGCATATCGTGCCGTACGATCCGGAGAATTTTTTCGACTACGACGCGTTGAACGCGGGGCCCTCCGCGGCGCACTGGTTCGGCGTGGATTCGCTGGGGCGCGATATTTTCAGCCGCATTGTGGCGGGCTCGCGCATTTCGCTCGAAGCGGGCTTTCTGTCCGTTGCGATCGGCGCGGTAATCGGCACGTTCTTCGGCTTGCTGGCCGGGTACTACGAAGGCTGGTGGGATCGCATCACCATGCGCGTGGCCGACGTGCTGTTCGCCTTTCCCGGCATTCTGCTGGCGATCGGCGTGGTGGCGATTCTCGGCAACGGCATGATCAACGTGATCTGCGCGGTCGCGATCTTCAGCATTCCGGCGTTCGCGCGGCTCGTGCGCGGCAATACGCTGATGCTCAAGCAACTCACGTATATCGAAGCGGCGCGCAGCATCGGCGCGTCGGATTGGACGATCATCGTGCGGCACATTCTGCCGGGGACGATTTCCTCGGTGGTGGTGTACTTCACGATGCGTATCGGCACCTCGATCATCACTGCGGCGAGTCTGTCGTTTCTCGGCCTCGGCGCGCAACCGCCGACGCCGGAGTGGGGCGCGATGCTCAATGAAGCGCGCGCCGACATGGTTACGGCGCCGCACATCGCGCTGTTTCCCAGTCTCGCGATTTTCCTGACCGTGCTGGCGTTCAATCTGCTCGGCGACGGTTTGCGCGATGCGCTCGATCCGAAGCTCGACCGGCCATGAATTCGACTGCGCTTCGTGGTGCGCCGCATGTCGGCACGTTGCCAAGCGGTCCGCTCGACACGATCGCCGATGTGCAGGGCGTGACGGTGGGACATTGCACGCTCGACCAAGGTGCCGTGCAAACCGGCGTGACCGTAATTCGTCCGCATGACGGCGATCCGTTTCTCGCGAAGGTGCCGGCGGCGGCGTCGGTGATCAATGGGTTCGGCAAGAGTATCGGGCTAGTGCAAGTCGAAGAACTCGGCACGCTGGAAACGCCGATTGCGTTGACCAACACGTTCGGCGTCGCCGCTGTCGCGCAGGCGCAGATTCGCGCGGCCATTCGCGCGAATCCGCAGATCGGGCGCGAGTGGTCGACGGTCAATCCCCTGGTGTTCGAATGCAATGACGGGTATCTGAACGATATCCCGGCGTTGGCCGTCACCGAGCAGCATTTCGATGATGCTTATGCCGCGGCCAGTGCCGATGTAGCGAGCGGATCGGTCGGTGCCGGCCGGGGCATGTCGTGCTTCGATCTGAAGGGCGGCATTGGCAACGCGTCGCGCGTGGTGAACGCAGCGGGGCGCAGCCATACCGTCGGCGCTCTGGTGCTGGCGAACTTCGGCCGGTTGCCGATGTTGACCATCGACGGCACGCCGCTCGGCCGTGTGCTCGCTGAGCGCGCCAACAAGGAGGCAGCGAAGCCCGAGCAAGGCTCGATCATCATGATCGTCGCCACCGATGCGCCGCTCGACGCACGCCAACTCAAACGTCTCTCCCTGCGCGCGGCGGCGGGTCTCGCGCGCACCGGTTCGGTCTACGGCCACGGCAGCGGCGATATCGCGCTGGCGTTTTCAACGGCCTATACGTTGCCTCACGGCACCGACTTCATGACGCTCCCACCGCTCCTCGCCGACGAACGTCTCGACCCGCTCTTTCGCGCGTGCGCTGACAGCGTCGAGCAGGCGATTCTCGACGCCTTGTGGAGTGCCGTATCCGTAACCGGACGCGACGCTCACCAGCGTCTATCGCTGCGTGACTCAGTGCCCGATCTTGCCCAACTATTCGAACGCACTCGCTGATGAAAGTCCTCATTTCCACCGACATCGAAGGCATTGCCGGCGTGTTTCATCCCGAGCAAACGCGCGCGGGCAACGGCGAATACGAAGCCGCGCGCCGCTGGATGACGCTCGAAGCCAACGCCGCCATCGAGGGCGCCTTCGCCGGTGGCGCAACGCAAGTGTGGGTCAACGATTCACACGGCGGCTTTCGCAATCTGCTGCCCGACCTGCTCGACGCGCGCGCCCAGGTGGTGCTCGGCAAACCACGCACGTTGGGCATGATGGCCGGGCTCGAATACGGCGCGGCGCTCGTCTTCATGATCGGCTATCACGCCATGTCGCAAACGCGCGGCATCCTCGCGCACACCATCAACAGCTTTGCGTTCGCACGCGTTTCGCTGAACGGCGTCGAGGTCGGGGAGGCGGGCGTGTATGGCGCGCTGGCGGAAGAATATGGTGCACAGATAGCGCTTTTATCCGGCGACGACGTCTTCGCCGAAGAAACCGCGCCGCGTTTTCCAGGCGCGCGTTTTGTCGTCACCAAGAGCGCGACCGGGCATGCCAGCGGCGTGACGCAATCGCCGGCGAGCGCTCGTGCTGCAATCGAAACCGCCGCGTGCGAAGTGGTTCAGCAGCATCTCGCGAAGGGGCATGCGCGCGAATCCACCCGCAGTGAAGCGAAGCCTGTGGCATGCGAACTGCGCGTGCAAACCAGCGCGCTCGCCGATCTGTTCTGCCAATGGCCGACGCTTACGCGCGTGGATGCGGTCACGCTGCGCTTCAGCGCGGCTTCGGCGGAACATGTGGTGCGTATGCTGAATTGCCTGTCGGCGATGTCGTTCATGTTGCGCTGAGCGTGCGGTAACGGGCCGTTCTCAAACGCGATCATTTCACCGCGCTTACAGCGGCACCGTGGCGGCACGTTTCGTGAGGAAGCGTTACTCTCGTGCATTCCGGAGGCAGCGTCTTTCTCACTGAGCGGAGTACAGCATGGGTAAGCAGACTATCGCGGATTATCTGGCCAAAACACTGGCGGCGGCGGACGTCGAGCGAATCTGGGGCGTGACGGGCGACAGCCTGAACGGCCTGTCGGATAGCTTGCAACGCCTGGGTTCGATTCGCTGGATGCACACGCGCCACGAAGAAGTGGCCGCCTTCGCCGCCGGCGCCGATGCCGCCGCGGCCGGCAAGCTCGCGGTCTGCGCGGGCAGTTGCGGTCCCGGCAATCTACACCTGATCAACGGCCTGTACGACTGTCATCGCAATCATCAGCCTGTGCTCGCGATTGCCGCGCATATTCCATCGTCGGAAATCGGCCTCGGCTACTTTCAGGAAACCCATCCGCAAGAGTTGTTCAAGGAGTGCAGCCACTATGTCGAACTGGTGACGAACCCGTCGCAGTTCCCGCGTGTGCTGGCGCGCGCCATGCGCACCGCGATCGAGGAGCGCGGCGTTGCGGTGATCGTGCTGCCGGGCGATGTCGCGCTGGGCGACGCACCCGAGGAAACGCCGGCATGGGCCGGCACGCTGGAGCGTTCCACCGTGGTGCCGTCCGACGCGGACCTCGACCGCCTTGCCGATCTGCTCAACCAGGCGGGCGGCGTGACGCTGCTGTGCGGCAGCGGCTGCGCCGGCGCGCACGACGAAGTGGTCGCCTTCGCCGATCAGCTCGGCGCACCGACCGTGCATGCGCTGCGTGGCAAGCAATACGTGGAGTGGGACAACCCCTTCGATGTCGGCATGACCGGGCTGATCGGCTTCAGCTCCGGCTATCACGCGATGATGTCGTGCGACACGCTCGTGATGCTCGGCACCGATTTCCCGTATCGCAACTTCTACCCGTCGCATGGCAACGTGGTGCAGATCGACCGGCGCGGTTCCGCGCTCGGCAAGCGAGCGCCGTTGAAGCTCGGTCTTGTCGGCGACGTGAAGGCGACCTTGCAGGCACTGATGCCGCGGCTCAAGCACAAGAGCGACCGGCGTTTCCTGGAGAATGCGCGCAAGCACTATGCGGACACGCGCAAGGACCTCGACGACCTCGCGCGGCCATCCGCCCCGGGGCGCGCGATTCATCCGCAATATCTCACCAGCATCGTCGACAAGGTCGCCAACGAGGACGCGGTGTTCTCCGCCGACGTCGGCACGCCGACGCTCTGGGCCGCGCGCTATCTGACCATGAACGGCAAGCGCTCGCTGCACGGTTCGTTCAATCACGGCTCGATGGCGAACGCGATGCCGCAAGCCCTGGGCGCGCAGGCCGCGAACCCGGGCCGCCAGGTGATCTCGCTGTCGGGCGACGGCGGCCTGTCGATGCTGCTCGGCGATCTGCTCACCGCGCGTCAGCTCAATCTGCCGATCAAGGTCGTGGTGTTCAACAACAGCGTGCTCGGCTTCGTCGCGATGGAGATGAAAGCGGGCGGTTATCTGGAGGCCGGCACCGATCTGGCCACCACCGACTTCGCGGCGATCGCGCGCGGCGCGGGAATATACGGTGTCCGAATCGAACTGTCGGAAAACATCGAACCGGCATTGCGCGAGGCGTTCGCGCATCCGGGTCCGGCGGTGATCGACGTGGTGACCGCGAAGCACGAACTCGCCATGCCGCCGAAGATCCAGTGGGCGCAGGCCAAGGGCTTCAGCCTGTATATGCTGAAGGCGGTGCTGAACGGTCGCGGGGATGAGGTCGTCGAGCTGGCGACGACGAATCTGCGCTGAAATGCGTTGGAGTGGTTCGTTTTGACCGGCGTATGCGCGATCGCCTTCGCGCATACGCCTGAACCGGACTACTGCTGCCGGCTCAATTCACGCGCCGCGCGATCGATTACGTCGGCGACCGCGCCCGCGTGCGACACGGGCGCAAGGTGGCTCGACGCCATCGGCACGATCTTGGCGCCCATCCGGTCGGCCATGAATTTTTCCACTTCCGGCGACACCGCGCGGTCGCGTGTCGTGAGCACATACCACGACGGTTTTTCCTTCCACGCGACCTGGCTGACCGTCTCATTGAAGGCGCTCGCGGCGATCGGCACCTGTGCGGTGGCCAGCACGCGGGTCAGATTCTCTGGAACATCCGCGGCGAAGTCGGCGTGATATTTCGTGCGATCGAGCCAGAGGAAGCCGCTCGAATCCTTCATGATGCCCTCGCCCGCGGGCGCCGGTGCGGCGCGCTTCAACAGATCCATAGCCGACTCGTGCAGATCCGGTGCAATGGCCGCGACATAGACGAGACCGGCGACGTTCGGCGCGTTCGCCCCCGCCTCGGTGATCACGACGCCACCCCACGAATGTCCCACCAGAATGGTCGGGCCGTTCTGACGCGCGAGGACGCGGCGCGTCGCGGCGACATCGTCGGCGAGGGAAGTGAGCGGATTTTGCACCGAACTGACGTGATAGCCCTTCTGCTGCAATTTCGCGACCACGCCGTTCCAGCTCGAGCCGTCGAGGAACGCGCCATGGACCAGCACGACGTTGCGGACCGGGCCGGTCATGGGCGCGGCGGGAGGCGGCGTGGCGCCAACTTTGGAGGGTGGTGCGGCGGGCGCCATGGCAGGCGCCATGGGCGCTGGCGCTTCGGGCGCGCTTGCCTGCGTGGGCGGTTCGTCGACCGGCTCGGCCGCGGGCGCCATGCCCGGTGCCATGGTGGGCGCGGCGGGTGCCGGCGCTGCATTGGGCGCGGTGGTCTGGGCGAGCGCGGCGAACCCTGTGAAGCAGAGACACAAAGCAGCGGCGCAAAGCAGATGTTTGGGCGACATGTTGAATCTCCGAATGCTGACAGCTCGACTAGGGCAACATACAGAAGCCCTGCGCCAGTGACAATCACTATCCTCGCCGTTAAGTGCGGCGCAGAACCAAACGCGGGTTGCTCCCAGTATTTAGCTAATATCGGCCACGGTAAAATTTCAGGTTCTGCCGGGCCGGGCCATAAGTCCGTCCGGGCGATCGATATCCATACACTGGGGCGCAACGTTGAATAGTGCACAGCAGCAAGAGGGCCTGAAGCGCGGGCTCAAGAATCGCCATATCCAGCTCATCGCGCTGGGCGGTGCGATCGGCACCGGCCTGTTTCTCGGTTCCGCCAGCGTGTTGCAGGCAGCCGGACCGTCGATGATTCTCGGCTACGCGATCGGCGGCATCATCGCCTTCATGATCATGCGGCAATTGGGCGAAATGGTGGCGCAGGAGCCGGTGGCGGGTTCGTTCAGCCACTTCGCGTACAAGTATTGGGGCGACTTTCCCGGCTTTCTGTCCGGCTGGAACTACTGGGTGCTTTATGTGCTCGTCAGCATGGCCGAACTGACCGCCGTCGGCACTTACATTCACTACTGGTGGCCGGGCGTGCCGACGTGGGTGTCGGCGCTGGTGTGTTTCGCGTTGATCAACGCGATCAATCTCGCCAATGTCAAAGCCTACGGTGAAACCGAGTTCTGGTTCGCGATCATCAAGGTCGTGGCGGTGATCGGCATGATCGTGTTCGGCGGCTATCTGCTGATCAGCGGCCATGGTGGTCCGCAAGCCTCGATCACCAACCTTTGGGCTCACGGCGGCTTTTTCCCGCACGGCTTTCGTGGCCTGTTCATGATGCTCGCGGTCATCATGTTTTCATTCGGCGGGCTGGAGCTGATCGGCATTACGGCGGCGGAAGCCGACCAGCCGCAGAAGAGCATTCCGAAGGCCGTGAATCAGGTGATTTACCGGATTCTGATTTTCTACATCTGCTCGCTGACGGTGCTCCTGTCGTTGTACCCGTGGAACGAAGTGGTGGCCGGCGGCAGTCCGTTCGTCATGATCTTCTCGCAGATCGGTTCGACGCTGACCGCGAACGTCCTTAACGTGGTGGTGTTGACCGCGGCGCTGTCGGTGTACAACAGCGGCGTGTACGCGAATAGCCGCATGCTGTACGGCCTCGCGGAGCAGGGCAATGCGCCGCGCGCGCTGATGAAGGTCGACCGGCGCGGCGTGCCGTATATGGCGATCGGGTTGTCGGCGCTCGCCACGTTCACGTGCGTGATCGTCAACTATCTGATTCCCGCCGAAGCGCTCGGCTTGCTGATGGCGCTGGTGGTCGCCGCGCTCGTGCTGAACTGGGCGCTGATCAGCCTGACACATCTCAAGTCGCGCAAGGCAATGGTTGCTGCCGGCGAGACACTCGTGTTCAAGTCGTTCTGGTTCCCGGTCAGCAACTGGATCTGCCTCGCGTTCATGGCGTTGATCCTCGTGATTCTGGCGATGACGCCGGGCTTGTCGGTGTCCGTGTGGCTGGTGCCGGCGTGGCTGGTGGTGATGTGGGCCGGATATGTGTTCAAGCGCCGGCGCGCGGCTGTGCAGAGTGGGGCGCGGGTAGTGGGGCGGTAAGGTGTCTTGAATGGCGTGAGGGGCGACGTTCGCGCTCACGCCGTTTGAAATCCTTGAGGTTTTCAGACGGGCCAGAAACGACAAACCCCGCGAGCAGCATGTGCTGGCGGGGTTCGAGGAAATACTGAAACAGCGGTCTTTCGAATTCTTTGGTGCCCAGGGCCGGAATCGAACCGGCACGCCTTGCGGCGGGGGATTTTGAGTCCCCTGCGTCTACCAATTTCACCACCTGGGCAGGTCTTGCAGCGCACGCGTCAGAAGCTGGCGCGCGGCGAAGACGCAGATTATGGCCGAAAATTCGGCGCCGGGCAAGCCAGTTGCCTTCTTCCGCTGCAAGGCCTTCAAACCGTGCGGGAAAATCGTTCGAGTGTCTGCTGGCCGAGATAGCGGTCGAACACCATCGCGATGTTGCGCACGAGCATGCGGCCGGCCATCCGCACTTCGAGCTTGCCCGCTTCGAGCGACACCAGACCGTCCTGCTCGAAGCCGCGCAAGCGCTTTAACTCCGGCTCGAATGTCCCGGCGAAGCGGATGCCATACGCCGCTTCGAATTCGTCGAAGCGCAATTCCAGGTTGCACATCAGTTGCGTGATCACGTCGCGGCGCAGACGGTCGTCGGCGGTGAGGCGCACGCCACGTGCGATGGCGAGCGTGCCCGCATCGATCGCCGCGGCATAGCCCGGCAGATCCTTGACGTTCTGCGCGTACACGTCGCCGACCTTGCCGATGGACGATGCGCCGAAGCCGATCAGATCGCATTCCGCGCGCGTGCTGTAGCCCTGAAAATTGCGATGCAAGGTGCGCTGCGCTTGTGCGCGCGCGAGCTCGTCGGTGGGCAGCGCGAAGTGATCCATGCCGATGTACACATAGCCCGCGCCCGTCAGACGTTCGACCACATGCTGCAGGATCGCGAGTCTCACGTCGGATGAAGGCAGCGTGGCGGGGTCCATCTGGCGTTGCATCTTGAAGAGTTGCGGCATGTGCGCATAGGCGAAGACCGAGAGGCGATCGGGCGCAAGCGCGAGCATCGTGTCCAGCGTGCGGCTGAAGCTCTCGACCGTTTGATGCGGCAATCCGTAAATCAGATCGACACCGATCGAGTGAAAGCCGGTGTCGCGCGCCGCCTGCATCACCGAGGCGGTCATTTCGAGCGGCTGAATGCGGTTGATCGCCTGCTGCACGACCGGATCGAAGTCCTGCACGCCGAGGCTCAGCCGGTTGAAACCCAGCTTGCGCAAATGGGCGATGGTATCGGGCGACGCTTCGCGCGGATCGACTTCGATCGAATACTCGGCTTCGGCGTCGGGCAGCAGTGTGAAGTGCTCGCGGGTGGCGGCCATCAGTTCGGCCGTTTCCTCGTGCGACAGGAAGGTCGGCGTGCCGCCGCCCCAGTGCAATTGCGATACCGGACGCCGCGTGTCGAAACAGGCCGCCTGCAATGCCATTTCGCGTTTCAACCGATCCAGGTACGGACGCGCATGGGCGCGATTTTTGGTGGCGACCTTGTTGCAGCCGCAGTAGAAACACACGGTGTCGCAAAACGGAATGTGGAAGTACAACGAGAGATCCGTGGACGACGCGCCGGGGTCGGCGGCGGCGCGTAAATAGTCGGTGCGATCGAAGTCGTCGCGGAACTGCAGGGCGGTCGGATAGGACGTATACCGTGGGCCGTTCGCGCTGTATTTGGCGAGCAGGTCAGGGCGGAACAGCGTGCTGGCGATGGACATGAGGGACTCGAGGGCTGGCAGGCGGCCATCGAGTAAGAGGCGGACCGCCGCGATTCGCGCGACCGGATCGATCCGCGCAGACGCCTCTTGCGCATGGCCTTTAGGATCTTTCGAGTTTACGCGAGTGACCATTCGCCCGATTGCGTAAAAAGGTCGCACGGAATGCGGTGGCACAATGCGGGTCTGATAGTGCATGGCCCGTTTTTGGGTTCAGGAAAAATGTCGTGAGTGATGTGTCGAACAGCGCCGTGAAGCGCGAGTCTCCGTTCCGCGTGGCCGGTCACGCGTGCCGCCCTGATTGCGGCGCGTGCTGTATTGCGCCGTCGATTTCGAGTCCGATTCCGGGTATGCCGAATGGCAAGCCGGCGGCCGTACGCTGCGCGCAACTCGGCGACGATCTGCGCTGCGCGATCTTCGGTCAGCCTGAACGGCCGGCGTGCTGTTCAGGTCTGCAGCCGCAGCTGGAAATGTGCGGCACGAATCGCGGCGAGGCGCTCGCGTGGCTCACGCAACTGGAGATGCAAACTCAACCGAACGCGCAACCGGTGGCTCAGCGCTAACGCGCGCAAGCGAATCGCCGCAAACAGCAAACAGCAAACCACCAGCCGAAAACGAACACCGTAATCGCATGCCAGAACAGGTTTCCACAGGAGATTTCGCATGACTCGACCCGCCGCGCCGGCCCGGCGCCGCTTCCTGATTGCCGCGCTGACAGGCTGCAGCGCGCTCGGCATCACCGTTTCGCTCTCGGCCTGCGCAACCTCGACTTTTCCGTTCATCCCGTCGCATTACACGTTCTCGCAGCAGCAGGTGCAGGACGCGGTGCAGCGTAAATTCCCCTATCAGCGCACGGTTTCGCAGGTGTTCGATGTCGCGCTGACCCACCCGGTGGTCGGTTTGCTGCCCAACGCGAACCGCGTCTCAGTGAAGCTCGATGCGCGTCTCGTGAGTCCCTTCATGCCGCAGCCGGTCGACGGCGTGTTCACGCTGTCGAGCGAACTGGCCTACGACGCCGCCAGCAAATCGGTCGTGCTCAAGTCGCCGAATGTCGATAACGTCAGCGTGAGCGGGCAGGCGCAGGCCTATACCCAGCAGATCAATGCGGCTGCGGCGGTGCTCGCCACGCAGTTGCTGACCAACTATCCGATCTACACCTTCAAGCCCGAACAACTGCAATTTGCCGGAGTGAATTACGAACCCGGTACAATCACCATCCTTACAAACGGCATACGCGTGCAGATCGTCGAAAAATGACGCGGCGCGCGGCCGGCAGGGCCGCGCGCTTTCCGTGCCGGCCCTGTTCGTTCCGACTGACTACAGCGATTAGGGGCACGGATGGACTGGCTATTGGCTTGCAAGGCGCTGATTCTGGGCGTCGTCGAGGGATTGACGGAGTTTTTGCCCGTGTCGAGCACCGGGCATTTGATCGTCGCGGGCAGCCTGCTGAACTTTACCGATGAGCACGCGAAAACTTTCGACGTCGTGATCCAGCTCGGCGCGATTCTCGCGGTGTGCTGGGAATTCCGCCGCCGCATCGGCAGTGTCGTATCCGGTTTGCCGAGCCGGCCGGATGCGCGCCGCTTCACGCTGAATGTGATCATCGCCACGATTCCGGCGATCGTGCTCGGCTTGCTGTTCGAGAAATCCATCAAGGCGGCGTTGTTCTCGCCGGTGCCGGTCGCGTTCGCACTGGTGGCGGGCGGCGTTGTGATCCTGTGGGCGGAGGCGCGTCAGCGCGCGCAAGGCGAGAGGGAAGCGCGCGTGCAAAACGTGGACGACCTGAGCGCGCTGGACGCGTTGAAAGTCGGCCTCGCGCAATGTTTCGCGCTGATTCCCGGCATGTCGCGCTCGGGCTCGACGATCATCGGCGGAATGCTGTTCGGTCTCGACCGGCGCGTCGCCACGGAGTTTTCGTTCTTCCTCGCGATTCCGATCATTTTCGGCGCTACCGCTTACGAGCTGTACAAAGACTGGCACCTGCTTTCTGTCGATGCGCTCGGCACCTTCGCGGTCGGGTTTGTGGCGGCCTTCATCAGTGCTTTTGCCTGCGTGCGCTGGCTGCTGCGCTACATCGCCGCGCACGATTTCACCGCGTTTGCGTGGTATCGCATCGGCTTCGGACTGCTGATCCTGCTGGTCGGCTACAGCGGCGCGTTGAGCTGGACGGATTGAGCGCTCGCCTTTTGCTTGAACCATGAGAAAAGGTCCGCGTTTGCGGACCTTTTTCGTTGCGTGCCGAATCGTGCTGCGCGTTTATGCAACGCCGCGTTTGCGGAAGACGAGATCCCACACGCCATGCCCGAGCCGCAATCCACGGCGCTCGAACTTCGTCACCGGACGGTACTCCGGACGCGGCGCATAGCTGTCGGCGGTATTTTCCAGCGCCGGATCGGCGCTTAGTACTTCGAGCATTTGTTCGGCGTAGTTTTGCCAGTCGGTCGCGCAATGCAGATACGCGCCGGGCTTCAGGCGCGACGCCAGCAGCGCGACAAACTTCGGCTGGATCAGCCGGCGCTTGTGGTGGCGCGCCTTGTGCCACGGGTCCGGAAAGAAGATGTGCACGCCGTCGAGGCTGGCTGGCGCGATCATCTGTTCGAGTACCTCGACCGCGTCGTGCTGAACGATGCGGATGTTGGACAGGTTCTGTTCACCCATCAATTTCAGCAGCGCTCCGACGCCCGGCTCGTGTACTTCGACGCCGAGAAAATCGTCGCCGGGACGGTGTGAGGCGATTTCGGCGGTGGTCGCCCCCATGCCGAAGCCGATTTCCAGCACGCGTGGCGCCTCGCGGCCGAATACGGCGTTCCAGTCAGGCTGCTGCGGCGCAAAGGGCACCACGAAGCGCGGGCCGAGTTCGTCCATGGCGCGGCGCTGGCCGGTCGAGACGCGGCCGGCGCGCGTGACGAAGCTGCGGATGCGGCGCCGATGCAGGGCTTCTTGCGGCGCGTTGTCGTCGGCGTTCGGTTGGTGTCCGGTTTCGCTGGAGGGCGTCGGGAGGTCGTCCGGCGGGCCGGCGTCGTTTGGATCGTGGATCATCGTCGATGCTGCTACAAGGGTAAAGGGCTTCGCGGCGCGCCCGGCGTGCTGCACGGTGCCTGTCCGAGCTTGCGCGGTATGAGGCGCGAGTCCGACCGGCACGGCGAGTGAGCGCGAGGTTGACGGGTCGCTGCGCCAGGCCGCCGCTATGACAAAAAAGCCGCCTTCATGGAGGCGGCTCGTGCTGGATTCTGCTGAAGGTGTCAGCAGGAAAGTGGAGCGGGCGTTGCAAGTGCGCGTAAGGTAGCACAACCCAAAAGGGCGCGTCCAGACTGACCGGAGATGGCGGGAGTAGGGATGTGAGTGGGATATTACATTCCAATAAGGCGGGCATCTGCGCAGATGATTTAATGTTTTTGTAAGCTATTTCTTTGGGCGATTATCTGACGGAGTAAATGATCATGAGCAAGTATGCGCATCGGCGCCCATAGTCTTACTGCCCTTCCCAACTACCGGTGACACGCGCTTCGTGATGAGATGCCTTTTGCGGCGACGTCGCTACTCAAGATTCTTCTCGGCCGATTTGCGCAAGGGGATGGATTGCCGGATTCGACGATCAGGAAAAGCTTTTTACGGGTAGGGATGAGAAGAGCGGTAGAGTCAGATCCTTTGCGAATCTGCCCGATTGCTCATGAGCCGACTAGAAAGAATCTGGAGCGGGCGATGGGAATCGAACCCACGGCTCTAGCTTGGGAAGCTAGGGTATTACCATTATACGACGCCCGCAGAGCACGCTATTCTACGCGCGTTTTACGCGACTTGGCAAACGTGGACGCTTGCGGCGCGTCAGGTGGTGTGCTGACTGCGGGGAGCGCGTGTGATGTTCCGTCCCACAACGCACGGGCTCATCGTATCCGCCGAGCCGTACTCAGCGATTCGTCGCGTGCTCCTGCGCATTCGCTCCGCTATCTCCCTCGCGAGTTCTACCTAACGCGAATAACGCGGCATCGTCTTCGTCAGGCGCCGCAACCGAGTACACCGAGGCTCTGCCGTCCGCTACCGCGCACAGCGCGGAACTAGCCGATTAACGCTCCGACTGCCAACCAGATCGCGGAAATCGAATGCAGCTAGAAGCCCATATAAATACAAGGCCAATCAAATAGTTACGCACCGCTTACTTCGATTTTTGATTCGTTATGCATGAAATTTCATCGCTATCGACTGAGTGGTCGCTCAAGACATTCGAATAAATATTAAAGCTTACCGGAATGCCGCCGTTTACTTCTTTAGCGCCCTTTCCAAATGTTACAAGAATTCATTCGATTTGATTCTGTCAAGTGACTTTCTGGAATATTTCAACGAATCGGCGCTGGCGGCAATCATCGAGATCAAAATGACCAACGGTGTGCCATAGCCAATCTGATTGGCTGTGCACTCACCCAAAAACAAAATGGATATGAAAATTAAAGCTAATTTGACGTTATCCCTGCTCGCTTCGCTCGCGCTGGCCGCGTGTGGCGGTGGCGGCGACGGGGGCAATTCGGCGGCAGCGCCTGCGATCGGCAGCGCTTCGGCGCCGGCCGTGGCAAGTGCTCCCGTTCCCGCAAGCGCGCCGGTTCAGGCTTCTTCGCCCGCCCTGAGCGGCGAGCAGCTGCCGAGTCTGACCAGTCCGCAGAGCGGTTCGGCCGCGGCCACGGGCAACGGCGTAGAAGGGGTGTGGACAAGCCAGTCCGGCATCGACAAGACCACGGCGTTCGTCGATCCGCAAGGCAACATCTCTTACCTGAATACGGTAGGCGGCGTCGGCATGTCGGAATTCTTCGGCGTCATCGCGCCCAGCGCGCCGAACTGGACGCTCACCTCGGGTGTGGAATTCATCGGCGGCTTCTATTATCCGACCACCTCCGGCTCGGGCACCTTCGTGAATAAACAGACGTTCACGGGCAGCTACGTCGAGAACGGCACCACGGTGAACCTGTCCTGGAACTACGACGCGGCGAATGCGCTCGCGGTTACCCAGTCGAGCGTCGCGGGCACGTGGGCGCAAACCGGTTCGTCACTGACGATTGCAAACGACGGCACGCTCAGCGGCACATTGAGCGGCTGCCCGGTCTCCGGAACGTTGCTGCTCGCCACGCCGTCGTCCAGCAAGAATCTCTACACGTTGAGCGTGACTGGCACGACCGCGTCCTGCACGTTGAAATCGGGCGCGACGTATTCGGGTAATGCCGCGATTACGTTCCTGCCGATCACGGGCAGCACCCTGTACGTCCGCACGATTCTCTTCATGATCAGGACAGCGGCCAACACCACGGTTGCCTACGGTCAGTTGACGAAGCAATAAGCGACGCATGAAACAAAGCCGCCGCCTTTCTGATGGGCGGCGGCTTCTGAATATTCCCTACCTGCGCGTTCAGATGACGAAATAAGTCAGTTGAACGGCGGCACGGGTGACCACCATCAGCAGCACCTGCACGATCACGAACAGCAGGATCGGCGAAAGGTCGATGCCGCCGAGTTGCGGCACCACGCGGCGCAGCGGATTCAGAAACGGCGCCGTGAGCTGATACAGGATCGGCATGGCCGGCGAACGCGGATTGAGCCATGACAGCAGCGCCATCAGAATCGTCAGCCAGATGATCAGATTCAGCGCCCACTTGATCAGAGTCAGCACCGCGACGATCAACAGCGTCGGCAATAGCGTGAGCGGATCGGCGCCTGTCAGCACCACCATCAGCACGACATACACGATGGCAGCGAGGAGCGCCGCGACAAGGCTCGCCCAATCGATCTTGCGCGTGCTCGGCAAGATATGCCTCAAGGGCAGCACGATCCAGTTGGTGACTTGCAGTACGGCATTCGTGACAGGGTTGTAGGGCGGCATGCGCACGACTTGCAGCCATGCGCGCAGCAACAGCGCCGCGCCGAACAGCGTGAAGACGGTATTGAGCAGAAAACGGGCGATATCGCCAAACATCTCGTGTCCTTATCCTTCGAATGACGGCCGCCGAGCGGCCGCGGGTGCCGGCGCTCTCCAAACGGCGCGCCGGCGGGTTTATTTGAATTTCCCGCGCCTTTCCCGCACTCGGGGCGCGTTACGCGTCGTTTGAAGCGGCCGCGTGGTGCTGCAATGTCACGGTTCGCGGGTCACGATCAACGGCTCACTATATTAAAGGCCGCGATTCGTCCGCGTTCCGCGGGGCATCACACGGAAATCTTGATCTCGCTGAGCAGAATCGCGCCGTTGCCGCCGTCCGTGTAGTTGGGAATGTCGGCCATCAATTGCTCGGAAGCCGGTTTGAAGACTTTGTAGAAGTCGTCCGCGCTGTCGAACAGGAAATGGCCCGCTGCGACGTACGGTGGCGGCGTTCCCGGTGGCCCTGCGTTGATGCCGACGTCGACCGACCAGCCCTTCAGCGACGGCCCGAACAGCTTCGCCGCGAGCGGCATATGCGTGACGCAGTAGTAGTCCACGTCGAAGTGGCCGTTTTCCCGATACGGATAGAGGATGCTGACCTTGATCATTGTGCGTTCTCGTCTGTTGGTCCCGATGCGCGGCGCTGGCGGATTGCGCGCGGCGCCGGACGTCACATTATCACGGCTTACTTGACGCTTGCACCTGCTGCGGCCTGATTCAGCGACCGGTTGAGCGATTCTTCCACCACCTCGGCGATGGCGTCGATCGCGGCGGGCGGCGTGGCGCGGCGTTCGGCCAGGCCGACGGCGCGCCGCGACATCAGCCCGTACAGCGCGGCGTGGTCGCCGCCGAGGCCTTCCAGCAGCGCCAGTTGTTTCTGAACCACGCCGGTGTCGCCGCGCGAGACCGGGCCCGCGAGCGCGTTGGGCAAACCCCGGTCGCGGGCGGTTTCAATGGTGCCGGAAAGCATGGGCAGCAGCGCGCGCAGCGCATCGTCTTCGGCAAAGCCGAGCGTGCGCCACAGCGCGACGCATTCCGCCAGGCTGCACAGCGCGAAGCTGGCGGCGTAGTGCGCGGCGGCGTGATAGAGCATGCGACCGCCCGCCGGAATCGACAGCGGATGGCAGCGCAGCGCGACGGCTAGCGCTGTCAGCGTGTCTCTCAGTGCGCCGTCGGCTTCGATCGTCACCGAACAACCGGCGATGCGCTCCAGATCGGCGAGTTCGCCGCTAAAGAGGTACAGTGGGTGAAAACCGCCGATCGAGGCGCCCTGGTCGCGTGCCGGGGCGAGCAATTCGACCGGCGAAGCCCCGCTGCAGTGCACGAGCGCCTTGCCGTGCGCGCCGGCGGCGGTGTCGGGAGTGAACCGGAGTGTGTGCGCTGACGTACCGATGCTGTCATCGGGAACAGCTAAAAAGACGATATCGGCGGCGTCGACAACCTGTTGTGGGTTCTCGAATGCCGCGCAATGCTCGATTTGACTGGCAAGCCGGCCGGCGGAAGTTGCCGAGCGACTGGCTACCGCGTTGACCGGATAACCGGAGCGTGAAAAGCTCAGCGCGAGACAGCGTGCGAGCCGGCCCGCACCGATAAAGCCGAGGCGCGGCAGAGAGGACTGGGACATGGGTGCCTGCTCCAGACGAGACGTTGGGAAAGCAGAAGTATCGCGCATCCGCCAGGCTCGCGGCGCGGCTGGGCACGGGCTTTCGCTCGATCAGTGCGCCTGCGATATGACGCCCCCGGCCGGCCATCCGGCTGCTGGCGCCCGCGGGTTTAAAAACTGCTCATAATTCTTCAGAGCCGGTTTGGCAGTTGCTGTTCTGGGTATTTCGTCTCGCAGTCAGATTCGGGAGGTTCACGATGAATATTTTTTCTTACCGAAAGCACTTGCGGTTCCTGACGCACGCGCAGCGCCGTCGTTGGTGGGATCAGAAAAAGCGCCTGACGCCGCGAGTGCGGATCAGCGGCGCCTATGTCCCGCCCAGCGTGTCTCGCGAGTTCGCGTATGTGAAGGTCGGTTGACATAGCGACCCTTGCAGGTAAGGAATGTGCCCGGCCTCATCAGTCGGGCATTTTTCATTCTGGGTTGCAATTGGACGCCGTCAGGATCGAAGCTAATTTGTAATCAAAGATTACTGTGAAGCAAATGCCGCAAGCCGAAAAGCGGGCATGGCGACCGATTCCGGTGTCTCCGAAAACGGGTAATCGCCGAGTTTTCAGCGCATTACGAAGGCGATTGACCTCTTTCGGCGTCCGCTGGAGTTGCGCGCTTTTGTCGCCGATTGCAATTTGCAACAAATGCGAACAGATGGGTGCGGTCTTTTTCGATACATTGATTTCATAGCATGCAGGGCATGCGAAGTCGGCGACCCTGGTGGGCCGCGCTAGGAGAATAAAAGTGAAAAAGATCGTTCCGTTTGTCGTTGCCGCAGCACTCGGATTGGGGCTTGCCGGTGCCGCTCAGGCACACGTTTCCGTCGGTATCGGTATTGGAGTTCCGATTGCGCCGGCTTACCCGGTTTATGCCGCGCCGCCGCCGGTTTACTACGCACCGCAGCCGGTTTATGCACCGCCGGTCGTTTATGCACCGCCGCCAGTCGTCGTAGGTGGGTATTACGGTGGCTATGGGCGTCCTTACTATCATCACGGCTATTACCGCGGTTACTACGGTCACGGCTACTATCGCCGCTAAATGTAGTGGATCGATTTTGATTGACGGCGTAACGCCGGCTTGATCGCCGGGTTACGCCGTTTGTATTTTTGTTGGCGGCTTTTCATGCAGTCAATGGCGGGCTTATTGTCCGAATGACGGTTTGAATTCGCTCCAGCCGGTCAGGGCTACGAGTTGCCAGAGACATTCTCACGCTCACTTCACGCCTGACGTTCCAAAGCTTGGTCGAAGCTGGGAGAATGGTGTTTCGCCACCGCTCTGGAGAGTTTCGCCGATGCAAGCGCTTCCCGCTCCCACTTTCGACGACGTACTCGACGCCGCAGCGCGTCTTGAGGGCGTCGCCCACCGTACTCCCGTTCTGACCTCTAGCACTTTCAATGAGCGCACCGGGGCGTCGGTGTTCTTCAAGTGCGAGAATTTTCAACGCATGGGCGCCTTCAAATTTCGCGGCGCCTTCAACGCGATCTCGCATTTCGACGCGGAGCAGCGCAAAGCCGGCGTGCTGACCTATTCGTCGGGCAACCATGCTCAGGCGATTGCCTTGTCGGCGCGCCTTGCCGGCATCCACGCCACGATCGTCATGCCGCAGGATGCACCCGCAGCGAAAGTCGCGGCAACCAAGGGCTACGGCGGGGAAGTAATCACCTACGACCGCTACACGGAAAATCGCGAAGAAATCGGCCGGCGGCTCGCCGAAGAGCGCGGCATGACGCTGATTCCGCCTTACGATCATCCGCATGTGATCGCCGGGCAGGGCACGGCGGTGAAGGAGTTGATCGAGGAAACCGGGCCGCTCGACATGCTGTTCGTGTGCCTCGGCGGCGGCGGATTGATCAGCGGCAGTGCGTTGTCCGCAGCGGCACTGAGCCCGGCGTGCACGGTGATCGGCATTGAACCGGAAGCTGGCAACGACGGCCAGCAATCGCTGGCGCGCGGCGAGATCGTGCATATCGACACGCCGCGCACGATTGCCGACGGCGCTGCTTCCACGCATCTGGGCGACTACACGTTTGCCATCATCCAGAGACTGGTCGCGCGGATCGAAACGGTCAGCGACGCGCAGTTGATCGAGACGATGCGCTTTTTCGCGCAGCGCATGAAGATCGTGGTCGAGCCGACGGGCTGTCTCGCCGCGGCCGCGGTGCTCAACGGCATCGTGCCGGTGAAGGGAAAGCGTGTCGGCGTGGTGGTGAGCGGCGGCAACGTCGACCTGGAAAAGCTTGCGCAGTATCTTGCCTGATACATTGCGTGGGCAGGCGCTATTGCGCTCGCCCGGTGCTCAATCGAAAACGGCTCGCCAACGCGGGCCGTTTTCATATCAGCTCGCCACGTGCGCGGTTTGCACGATCAGATCACGATACCCGTTGACGATCACGCTGTACGAGAAGTAGGCAAACAGCAGCGCAGACAGCACGTGACAGGCGCGCAGCAAGCCGGTGCCGGCGCGTTTGCGCCCGTGGCTGCCGAGTCCGCAGATAAAGATCGTCCAGCACAGACCGCCCAGAAAGAATCC
Source organism: Paraburkholderia sp. BL27I4N3 (assembly GCF_003386115.1). Taxonomy (NCBI): domain Bacteria; kingdom Pseudomonadati; phylum Pseudomonadota; class Betaproteobacteria; order Burkholderiales; family Burkholderiaceae; genus Paraburkholderia; species Paraburkholderia sp. BL27I4N3. The sequence goes on from NZ_QREJ01000001.1 coordinate 497,650, forward strand.
GCCGAGAAAGACCGGCGCGGTCGTCACGCTCGCGGCGCCGGCTTTCGCGATCAGCGCGCCGCCGACCGCGGCGAACCACAAAATCGCAGACGGCGACGACACCGCCAGCACGACGCCGCGCAGGAAACCGCGCCACGCGGACAGATGCGGCGCATTCGCGTCCGCCTCGCCGGCCACCGCCGGCGCCCTCGCCGGGAACATCGCTTCACGCGCCATCTTCCACGTCAGGAAGAGCAGGATCGCCGCGCCGCCGATCCACACCACCCAGCGCACGGATTGGAACTGCAGCAAGGCGGCCATGCCCGCGAGCGCGAGCGCCGCATAAATCAGATCGCCGATGCACGAACCGAGGCCGAGCCAGAAGGCCGGTTTGAAGCCATGCGAGAGCGTCAGAGAAATCATGGCGACGTTCACAAGACCGATATCCAGACACAGCGACAGCGACAGAAAAAACCCATCCGACATCATTGAAAAAGCATGCATCTGCGCGACGGCTCCGTTAGCTTTGTTATTCAGTCTTGTCGTACGGCTTGCCTCAGAGGCCCAACTCGTTCCACAAGGAGTCGATGCGCTGTTTGATCGCGTCGTCCATCACGATGGGGCGGCCCCATTCCCGATCGGTTTCCCCGGGCCACTTGTTGGTCGCGTCGAGGCCCATCTTCGATCCGAGTCCGGCCACCGGCGAGGCGAAATCCAGATAGTCGATCGGCGTGCGGTCCACCAGCACCGTATCGCGCGCCGGATCGATACGCGTGGTGATCGCCCAGATCACTTCCTTCCAGTCGCGGATATTCACGTCCTCGTCGACCACGACGATGAACTTGGTATACATGAACTGCCGCAGGAAGCTCCACACGCCGAACATCACGCGTTTGGCATGGCCGGGGTAGCTCTTCTTCATCTGCACGATGGCCATGCGGTAGCTGCAGCCTTCGGGCGGCAGATAGAAGTCGGTGATCTCGCTGAACTGCTTTTGCAACAGCGGCACGAACACCTCGTTGAGCGCGACGCCGAGCACGGCGGGTTCGTCGGGTGGTTTGCCGGTGTACGTGGAGTGATAGATCGCATCGCGCCGCATGGTGATGCGCTCGACCGTGAAGACAGGGAACCACTCCTGCTCGTTGTAGTAGCCGGTGTGGTCGCCGTACGGGCCTTCCAGCGCATGTTCATAGCCCGCCGACGCGCCCTTGACCGGACGCGGCGGTGCGCCTGCGGGAGCGGACGAAGGCGCGCCTTCCTGCGGATAGATGAAGCCTTCGAGCACGATCTCGGCGCGCGCGGGCACCTGCAAGCCGTCGACGCCCGGCGTGATGCACTTCGCCAGTTCCGTGCGGCCGCCGCGCAACAAGCCGGCGAACTGGTATTCGGACAACGTGTCGGGCACCGGCGTGACCGCGCCGAGGATCGTGGCTGGATCGGCGCCCAGCACGACTGCCACCGGATACGGCTTGCCCGGGTTCTGCAGGGCGAACTCGCGGAAATCGAGCGCGCCGCCGCGATGCGCGAGCCATCGCATGATCAATTTGTTACGTCCGATCAATTGCTGGCGATATATGCCTAAATTTTGTCGGCTCTTATTTGGGCCCTTTGTGACGGTCAGGCCCCATGTAATCAACGGGCCGGCGTCGCCGGGCCAGCAGGTTTGAATCGGCAGCTTCCCGAGGTCCACGTCGTTGCCTTCCCAGACGATTTCCTGGCAGGGCGGCGCGCTCACCGTCTTGGGCGCCATGTCCCACACCGCCTTTGCGAGGGAGAACAGCTTGCCGGCGTCCTTGAGTCCCTTCGGCGGCTCCGGTTCCTTCAATGCGGAGAGCAGTCGGCCCACGTCGCGCAGCGACTCGAGCGCGGCGCCGTCGCCTTCGCCGGCTTGCGCGTCCACTCCCATGCCGAGCGCGACCCGCCGAGGTGTGCCGAACAGGTTGCCGAGCACCGGGAACGCATGCTGTGTCTTGCTCTCGAACAACAAAGCGGGGCCGCCGGCGCGCAGCACGCGGTCGCACAACTCGGTCATTTCCAGGACAGGCGAGACGCTTTGTGAGATGCGGCGCAGTTCGCCGATGGTCTCGAGACGGTCGACGAAATCGCGCAGGTCTTTGTATTTCATCTGGTGCGGTTCAGTGCCGCGCAAGCGGCGAAGAAGGGAGGCGCAGCACGGTTTAACGGCGCCAGAACGATTGTCGATTTTACCTGTGTTGACGAGCGCACGTAGCTCGGCCAAATGACCTAGGCGAGACGGGGGAGCCGAAACAGGTCAAAAGGCGCGCGCCGCGCGGTTTTGGGCTGTCTGAACAGGGTTCGTTATTACAATTAGTTATACATTTGCCTATCTATAGTGTTGACGATCTATAAAACCCTGCATAAAATCCGTCCACATTGGTTGCAGGGCGTGAACCTTTTTACCACTGCCCCCGGTCCCATCAGACGCAACGCGTCACCGCTTACCGATTCCTGCACGGTATTAGACGGTCTTATTGATGTCCTCGCCAGCGTTAACTGACGCTGGTTTTTCGCGTGGGAGCCACCGCCCGCATGCTTTTTTGACATGCCGCGGTCCTTTTCCAGGATGGCTCCCCACAAACGGTATTTACCGTTTTCCCGACGTCGCTGCTGCCCTAACCAGACAGAGCGCGCGATGTCTTGATTCTGCGAACGTGCTTCACCGCCTGTACATATGGCGGGGTTCGCGGATCATGCAACATGGGAGATCTGAATGAACGCCTGGTTATCGTGGCGTCCCGATGAGCGTATCGCACAAGTTGTGCGCGGTGTGGTGCGCTGCGGGACGCGAATGAGTCATCACCTGTTCAGCATCGTCGGCGGTATCGCGGTGGTGCTGACAGTCGCACTGTGGCTGATGCCGGCCCTGCGCGGCACGCTAGCCGCCAAGGCAATGCCGGTCATCTCCGCCGCTGTGCAAGCCGGTCCCGCCCGTCTGCTGCAGGGCAACCCGCTGCCGGCTTTCGGACCGCCCGCGCGCGCGTCCTCCGACGACTCGCTGACCGCCAGCTCGAACGGCCCCGATGCCGTGAGCGTCACGAACAACGGCAACACTGTCACTGCGAGCAACAGCAGCTTTGACAACGCATTCGACGCCGCCGGGTCCACCGGCATGGGTGTCGCGGCGCTGAACGGCCTCGATCCGCGCACCATGCAGAGCGTTACCGCGCTGGCAAGCTTGATCCCGTCGCAACGTGTATCCGCCGACGCGCGCGACGACCGCGTCCTGATCTCGACCCGCGAGCAGGACCTGGTTGCGTCCTTTCTTGCACGGCGCTATCGCGTTGCTCAGGAGCCCGTTAGCGAGCTCGTGAAGGCGGCGTTCGACACCGGCCGCGAAGTCGGTCTCGATCCGCTGCTGCTGCTTTCGGTGATGGCAATCGAGTCGGGCTTCAACCCGTACGCCGAGAGCGGCGTCGGCGCACAAGGCCTGATGCAGGTGATGTCCAAGGTGCACTCGGACAAATTCCAGTATTTCGGCGGTCAGAGCGCGGCGCTCGAACCGGTCGCGAACATCAAGGTGGGCGCGCTGGTGCTTAAGGATTGCATCGCACGTGGCGGCTCGCTGCCGGGCGGCTTGCGTCTGTACGTCGGCTCGACTTCGCCGGACGACGGCGGCTACGGTGCCAAGGTCATGGCCGAGCGTGCCCGTCTGCGGGACGTGGCGCGCGGCCGCAAGGTGCCGATCAACGCACCGCAGGCGCCGGTTTTGACGGCGTCGACCAACACGGCTACGGCCGCGTCGGCCAGCAATGGCAAGCGCGTGCAGGTGACGCTCGAGGGCAGTCATCCGTTGAGCGCGGCGACACCGGTGAAGGCGCCGGTTTCCTCCGAGCAGGATGACGCGAGCGCCAACGCGACGAAGCACGTGGCATCGGCATCGGAGTTGGGCGCTTGAGGTTGGCAGCTTAGAACGGGCGACTCCGTGCAGGACTTGCAACAAAAAAAGACACGCATCTGGCGTGTCCTTTTTTTTCGTCAGGCGATTGAGAGAGTGAGAGTCGCTCTGCTTAACCCTTGCCGAAGAATTTCGCCAGTCGGTCGACGGCCTCTTCCAGTTTCGGATAGGCAGTGGCGTACGACAGCCGGATGTACTCCTTCGGCGCGTGCGTACCGAAATCCATGCCGGGCACCAGCACCACGCCCGCATCGTGCAGCATGGCCTTGGTGAGCGCCGCGCTGTCGCCGGCCGCGGCGTGCGCGACCGTGCGGCAATCCGCGTACACGTAGAAAGCGCCGTCGGGCATCACCGGCACGGAAAAGCCGAGCGATTCCAGCGCCGGCGCGATGAAGTCGCGGCGACGCTTGAATTCCTGGCGCCGCGCTTCGTAAATCGCGATCGTTTCCGGCTCGAAGCAGGCGAGCGCCGCGTGCTGGGCGAGCGCGGAAGCGCAGATGAACAGGTTTTGCGCGAGTTTTTCAAACGCGCCGACCATGCCGGGCGGCACCACCAGCCAGCCCAGACGCCAACCCGTCATGTTGAAGTACTTCGAAAAGCTGTTGACGGTGATCACGTCGTCGCCGAACGAGAGCGCCGACACGGGCTTTGCGTCGTAGCTCAGCCCCTGATAGATCTCGTCGACGATGGTAAAGCCGCCACGCGCGCGCACGGCCTTGACGATGCGCTCCAGCTCAGCCGGTTCGATCGACGTGCCGGTCGGGTTCGACGGCGACGCCAGCAGCACGCCACGGGTGTGCTCGTTCCAGAGACGCTCGACGTCGGCGGCGGTGAGTTGGAAACGTTCGGCCGGGCCGCTAGGCACCATCACCGGCTTGCCTTCGGCGGCGATCACGAAATGGCGGTTGCACGGATAGCACGGGTCGGGCATGAGCACTTCGTCGTCGCGATCGACCAGCGCCGCGCAAGCCAGCAGCAACGCGGCCGATGCGCCGGCGGTAACGACGATCCGCGCCGGATCCACATTAACGCCGTAGAAGTCGGCGTAATGCGCCGAGATCGCTTCGCGCAGCGCGTGCAGGCCAAGCGCGCTGGTGTATTGCGTGACGCCACGGCGCAGTGCGCTCGCGGCCGCCTCGATAACCGGCTCGGGCGCGGTGAAATCGGGTTCGCCGATTCCCATATGAATGATGTCGCGGCCGTCGCGCTCAAGCAGCGCGGCCTCCTTGGCCAGTTCCATCACATAGAAAGGCTGGATGGCGTCCACACGTGCAGCAAGCCGCACCAAGGGTTCGGTCACGGAGTTCATACGATCAAATCCAGTTCAGAAGCAAAAGCGGGACGACGTTCGGCGCGAGTGCTTGCGCGCGAAACGGCGTCCTTGCGAACGGTTCGGTTACGCCAGCTCGTTCAGCGTAGCGCACGCCAACGACCCTGTCGCCGGCCATGCGCCTTGCGTTCAACGCTTGCGAGCCGCCTGCGTCTCATCCACGCGCAGTTGCGCCGACAGCTTGTCCAGCACGCCGTTCACGTACTTGTAGCCATCCGCGCCGCCGAACGTTTTGGCGAGTTCGACCGCTTCGTTGATGACCACGCGATAAGGAATATCGATGTGGTTCTTCAGTTCAAACGCGGCCACCAGCAGCACGGCGCGTTCGACCGGCGAGAGCTGCTCGATCGGACGGTCCAGACACGGAGCGATTGCCGCGGACAGTGTTTCCGAATCGCGGATCACGCCGTGCAGAATGGCGTCCAGATGTTCGTGGTCGGCCTTGTCGAAGCCTTGCGCGCCGCGCAGCTGCGCGTCGATTTCACCGCCGGGCGAACCCGACAGCAGCCACTGGTAAAGCCCCTGCGTGGCCAGTTCGCGGGAGCGTCGGCGTGCGCTCTTCATGCCTCTTCCTCTTCTTCGTCTTCTTCCTCGTCGTCGCCGCCGAGTTGTTCGAGCGCGACGGCAAGGTTCGCCATTTCGACGGCCACGCGCGCTGCGTCACGACCCTTCTCGGTCATGCGCGCAACGGCTTGTTCGTCGTTTTCGGTGGTCAGTACCGCGTTCGCGACCGGAATGCCGAAGTCGAGGCCGATACGCGTGATGCCCGCGCCGCTTTCGTTCGATACCAGTTCGAAGTGGTACGTTTCGCCGCGAATCACCGCGCCGAGCGCGATCAGGGCGTCGAATTGCGCGCTTTCGGCGAGCTTTTGTAACGCCAGCGGGATTTCCAGCGCACCCGGCACGGTGACGAGCAGCACATCTTCGCCGGTCACGCCGAGGCGTTCGAGTTCTTCGATGCAGGAGTCTGCGAGGCCATTGCAAACGGGCTCGTTAAAGCGCGCCTGCACGATGCCGATACGCAGTCCGTCGCCGTCGAGATTCGGTTGGTATTGTCCGATTTCCATGTGAATTCCGTAGTGTTTTGAGTGGGCGCGAAGCGCGTGAATGGTCGGATCAGCCTTGTTGCGGAGCTTGTGCCTTGCCGCCCGGCATCGGCACGAAGCCCGTGACTTCGAGACCGTAGCCCGACATGCTGCCCAGCTTGCGCGGGTTCGACAGCACCTGCATCTTGCCGACACCGAGCTCACGCAGAATCTGCGCGCCGATGCCGTACGTCTTGAAGTCGACCGGGCGGCGTTTCAGTGCGTCGGCTCTTTCCTTCGAGTCGAACGCCTTGAAGACGTCGATCAGATGGTCTTTGGAGTCACCGCAGTTCAGCAGCACGATCACGCCGCAATCGCGTGCGGCGATTTCTTTCATGGCCGCGTCCAGCGTCCATGAATGGGTGGATTCGCCGACTTCGAGCAGGTCCAGCACCGACAGCGGCTCATGCACGCGCACCAGCGTGTCCTGATCCGTGCACGGCGTACCGCGCACCAGCGCGATATGCGGCTGACCGCTCGGCTGGTCGAGATACATGACCGCGCGGAATGCGCCGTGCGCGGTCTGCATGGTGCGTTCGCAAATCCGCTCGACGATCGACTCGGTGCGGCTGCGATAGTGGATCAGATCCGCGATCGTGCCGATTTTCAGACCGTGTTCGCTGGCGAATTCCATCAAGTCCGGCAGGCGCGCCATCGTGCCGTCGTCCTTGATGACTTCGCAGATCACCGCGGCCGGCGTGAGCCCGGCCAGCTGGGTGAAGTCGCAGCCCGCTTCGGTATGGCCGGCGCGCACCAGTACGCCGCCGGGCTGCGCCATGATCGGGAACACATGGCCCGGCTGCACGATGTGCTCTGCCTTGGCGTCCGGCGCGACCGCGGCGGCGATCGTGCGGGCGCGGTCCGCCGCCGAGATGCCGGTGGTGACGCCTTCGGCCGCTTCGATGCTGACCGTGAACGCGGTGCCGTACTGAGTGCCGTTGCGGTAGGTCATGAGCGGCAGGTTCAGCAGCTTGCAGCGTTCCTGCGTGAGCGTCAGACAAATCAGGCCGCGGCCGTAGCGGGCCATGAAGTTGATCGCTTCCGGCGTGACGAATTCGGCGGCGATCACGAGGTCGCCCTCGTTTTCGCGGTCTTCTTCGTCGACGAGGATCACCATCCGGCCTGCTTTCAGTTCGGCGATGATCTCTAGAGTGGAGGCGAGCGTCATGTTGGCGAGAGTTTCGAAGAAAGCGCGTATTTTACGCCACGCACGGGCCCAAGTCGCCTCCGCCGAACGGCATAGGCCATTTGGCCGACTGGCGATGAGCCATCCGTCGTTGCTATGCTCGTTGAAAACGATGGCCGCATGAACCGGCTGCTGGCGGTGAGGCGCCGCCAGCAGCCCATGCGTAGCCGGGCTTGCGGCCTGTTACTTCGGCGCGTTGAGCATCCGCTCGACGTAGCGCGCGATCAGATCGATCTCCAGATTCACCTGCGTGCCTTCACGCAGACGCTTGAGCGCCGTCACTTCGACCGTATGCGGAATCAGGTTGATCGAGAATTCGCAGCCATCGTCGCGATCTTTAACCGAGTTGACGGTCAAGCTCACGCCGTTGACGGTGATAGAGCCCTTGTACGCCAGGTAGCGGCCGATCTCGCGCGGCGCCAGCACGCGCAGTTCGTGCGATTCGCCGACTGGCGCGAAGTGCGTCACCGTGCCGAGGCCGTCCACATGGCCGGAGACGATATGGCCGCCGAGCCGGTCGTGCGCGCGCAGCGCTTTCTCGAGATTGACTTCGCCGGTCTCGCCGAGGCCCGCCGTGCAGTTCAGGCTTTCGCGCGAGACGTCGACTTCGAACGAGTGGGCGGTTTTCGCGACCACGGTCATGCAGGCGCCCTGAATGGTGATGCTGTCGCCGAGCTGCACGTCGCCGAGATCGAGACCGCCGGCTTCGACGTTCAGGCGCACGCCCGCGTCGCCGTCCGTGCCGAGCGGCTTGACTGATTCAATGCGGCCCACGGCCGCGACGATTCCTGTGAACATCGTACTAATCCTCGATCATTTCGAAACGGGTGGGGGCGCGGGATCGCTGCCGGGTCCGGGCGTGGCCTCGGGGGCAGGTTGAGGCATGAAGCGGGCGAGAATTCGCACATCTTCGCCGATCCGGTCGACCGCGTGGAAGTTCAGTTTGACGCGGCCCTCGAGCGTGTCGGGCGCGCTCAGATTGAACATGCTCATCGAATCCATGCCGAGCAGGCTCGGCGCGAGATACACGAGCAGTTCGTCGACGCAGCCTTCGCGCAGCAGCGAGCCGTTCAGCTTGTAGCCCGCCTCGACATGCAATTCGTTGACGTTGCGCTCGCCCAGCACTTTCAGCACCGCGGGCAGATCGACCTTGCCCGCCGGGTTCGCCAGCTGGAAGATCTCCGCGCCGCGATCGCGCAATGCGTTGGCGCGATCGGTATGTCGCCCATCCAGATTGCCGCAGAAGATCAGCGTGGGTGCGCCGGCCAGAATTAGCGCCTCCGGCGGCACGTCGAGCTGGCTGTCGATCAGTACGCGTTGCGGCTGGCGCGGCGTGTCGACGGCGCGCACCGTCATGCGCGGATTGTCTTCCCTGACCGTGCCGATGCCCGTCAAAATCGCCGACGCGCGAGCGCGCCAGGCGTGGCCGTCGGCGCGTGCCGCTTCACCGGTGATCCATTGGCTGACGCCGGAAGGCAAGCCGGTGCGGCCATCCAGCGAGGCTGCCACTTTCATGCGGACCCACGGGCGGCCGCGCGTCATACGCGAGACGAAGCCGATATTGAGTTCGTGCGCTTCGAGGGCAAGCAGTCCGCAGCGCACTTCGATACCGGCGTCGCGCAACATGGCGAGACCGCGTCCGGATACTTGCGGATTGGGATCTTCCATCGCCGCGACTACGCGCGCGACCTGAGCTTCGATCAACGCATTCGCGCACGGCGGCGTGCGGCCGAAGTGGCTGCATGGCTCCAGCGTCACGTAGGCCGTGGCGCCGCGCAAGTCGTGACCGCGCGAGCGCGCGTCTTTCAGCGCGCGGATTTCGGCATGATCCTGACCGGCCGGTTGCGTGAAGCCTTCGCCGATCACCTCGCCATTCTTGACGAGCACGCAGCCGACGCGCGGATTCGGGTCGGTGCTGTACATGCCGCGCTTGGCCAACGCGAGTGCGCGTTCCATATGGACGAAATCGGTTTGCGAAAACATCGGGGTCCGGTCGGTACGGTGGCTAGGCTGTAATGGGTTTCGGTTTTAGCAGTGTGTTGTCTCGCCCGCTTCAGGCCGCGAGCGAAGCGAATGCGCCACGCGCGGCGTCGATCGTGGCGTCGACGATCGCGTCGTCGTGAACGATCGACACAAAGCCTGCTTCATACGCCGATGGCGCGAAATACACGCCTGCGTCGAGCATCTTGTGGAAGAACGCGTTGAAACGCGGCACGTCGCTCTGCGTGACTTCGGCGAAGCTGGTCGGGATCGAGTCCGTGAAGTAGAGGCCGAACATGCCGCCGAGAGAATCGGCCGCGAACGGCACCTTGGCTTCCCGCGCCACGTTGGCAAGACCCTGCGCGAGGCGCATGGTGCGCGCCGCTAGCGTCTCGTAGAAGCCCGGCGCCTGGATCAGTTGTAGCGTTTTCAGGCCGGCCGCGACCGCGATCGGGTTACCCGACAGCGTGCCCGCCTGATAGACGCCGCCAAGCGGCGCAAGGTGAGCCATGATGTCGCGCCGGCCGCCGAACGCCGCTGCCGGCATGCCGCCGCCGATCACCTTGCCGAGACACGTGAGATCCGGCGTGAGGCCGTAGACCTCTTGCGCGCCACCCAGGGCGACGCGAAAGCCGCACATCACTTCGTCGAAAATCAGCACCGAGCCGTACTCGGTGCACAGGCGCCGCAAGGCTTGCAGGAATTCGGGCGTGGCGCGCACCAGGTTCATGTTGCCGGCCACCGGTTCGACGATCACCGAGGCGATCTCGTTGCCGAACGCCTTGAACGCTTCTTCGAGTTCAGCGACGTTGTTGTACTCGAGCACGGTGGTGTGCTTGGCGATATCCGCCGGCACGCCTGCCGAAGTCGGATTGCCGAAGGTCAGCAGGCCCGAGCCGGCCTTGACCAGCAGACTGTCCGCGTGGCCGTGATAGCAGCCTTCGAACTTGACGATACGGCTGCGGTTCGTGAAACCGCGCGCGAGACGCAGCGCACTCATGGTGGCCTCGGTGCCGCTCGACACCATGCGGACCTGTTCGATGGAGGGCACCAGCTTGCAGATTTCTTCGGCGATTTCCACTTCCGATTCAGTCGGTGCGCCGAACGAGAAGCCGTTGCCCAGCACGCGCTGCACGGCTTCGAGAACTTCCGGATGGACGTGGCCGAGGATCATCGGGCCCCATGAGCCGATGTAGTCGATATAACGCTGACCGTCCGCATCCCAGAAGTAGGGGCCCTGTGCGCGTTCGATGAAGCGTGGCGTGCCGCCGACCGAGCGGAAGGCTCGCACTGGCGAGTTCACGCCGCCGGGAATGGTGCGTTGCGCGCGTTCAAAAAGGGTTTCGTTTCTGGACATGGCGATGACTGGAATTGGGGTTGCGCAGCGACGCGGGTCGCCTGTGGGCGAGTCGCGTGGCGCTGGGATGGGTGGGGAAATTGTACCGGAGTCAGCGTGAACAGGTTTTCCGGATGCGCCTACGCAGCGGGCTGCTCACTCACTTTTTGTGCGTGGGCCCAGTCGGCGCATCGAACTTTGGCGGCTTGCGCTTGCCGGTCAGTTCCGCCCAGCGCTTTTCCAACGCGCCTTCGGCCATTGGCTTGATGACGGTGCCCGAACTCTGCGCGTCCCACGTCTGCACGGAGAAAGGATGCGTGCGCAACATCTCACGCGGAATCACCACGTCTTCGTGTGCATCGACGAGCCAGTCGTACACGAAGTCGATGCACAAACGGTAGCCGCGCTTCGTCGCCGGATCGGGGACCTCGTACGGCGCGCGCGTGACATAACCAGAGCCGAAGATACCCTTCGGTTCCTGTGCCACGCGATGCAGGAACACGCGGTCTCCCGGCAGGATGCTGCGCGCAAATCCGCAGCCCCATGCGTCGGCGACCGCGACGCCCGTGGTCACGCGTTTGGCCACGTCGGGCAGATCGGGCCATGGCCATTTCCTCGGGCTCCAGATCAGCAGGAATGCGGTCATCGCATGGTCACGTACAGAATAGTCGGGAAGGGCGCGGCGCATAGGTTCGCGCGTCGCCCGCAGCGTTCAGGCGGCAGCTTAACTGATCGGCAACGTGGCTGCCGCGAATCGTCGATGCCGCACAGACGTCTTCGCGATCATCTCCGAGGCTCGGCTGTCGTGTTAACCGTCGCGTACAATTGAGGCTGCCAAGTTGCTGTTTTCCCCGTTTCACCTGTTCCGCTGCCGATGACGGCGCGGTGCTTCATCTGGATTCCCATGTCTCACGTCACCAGAAGCCGGCCCGATGGCCGGCTGATTCTGTTGCTCGGTGCGCTTGCCGCATGCGGGCCGATTTCCATCGACATGTACCTGCCGAGCTTGCCGACCATCGCGCAGGCGTTCGCCATCAGCACTGGCGCCGCGCAGACGACGCTCACCAGCTTCATGTTCGGCTTTTCGATCGGCATGCTGCTCTATGGTCCGCTGTCGGATACCTATGGCCGCCGGCCCGTGTTGCTCGGCGGCATTGTCATGTATGCGCTGGCTAGCGTCGCCTGTGCGATGTCGTTTTCGATCGGCTCGCTGGTGACGTTCCGTTTCGTCCAGGCGCTGGGCGCGGGCGCGGCCTCGGTGCTGGCGCGCGCCATCGCACGCGACGCCCACGGCCCGACCGATGCCGCTCGCGTGCTGTCGATGCTCGCCATCGTCACGTCGATCGGACCATTGCTCGCGCCGCTCATCGGCGGACAGTTGCTGCTGCTCGGCGGCTGGCGCGTGGTGTTTATCGTGCTGACATTGTTCGGCACGGTGTGCGCGATCACCGCGTTTCTCAAGGTGCCGGAAACGTGGCCGCGTGAGAAGCGTGCGCACTCGGCGTTGCTGAAGTCGTTCGGCGCGTACGGCAAGTTGCTGCGCGATCCGGTTGCGTGGGGGCACATGCTGTGCGGCGGCATGGCGTTCGCGTCGATGTTCGCGTACATCACCGCGACGCCGTTCGTCTACATCGAATATTTCCATGTGTCGGCGCAGCATTACGGCTTCCTGTTCGCGCTCAATATCGTCGGCATCATGTTCGGCAACTTCATGAATACGCGGCTGGTCGGCCGGCTCGGTTCACTGCCGATCATTTCTTTCGCCGCAACCGTGAGCTGCATCGCATCGCTGTTTGTCTGTCTCGTGTCGCTGACCGGTTGGGGCGGTTTGTGGTCGATCGTGTTCGGCCTGTTCTTCGTGGTCGGTGTGGTCGGTCTTCTGTCCGCCAATTGCACGACCGATCTGATGCATCGCTATCCGCTGAATGCCGGCGCCGCGGCCGCCGTGTTCGGCGCCGTGCAGCTGGCGCTCGGCGCGCTCTCGAGCCTTGCGGTCGGACTCTGGCAGGACGGTTCGCCCAAGGGCATGGGCGTGACGGTGGGCGTGGCGGGCTTGCTGTGTTATCTCGGCCGGATTCTGGTTGTCAGGTGGCACGCGACCAAGGTGCCTGTCGCCGCCGTCTGAGGACCAATGAAGCGCAAGCCGCGTCGCGTCTACGGTAAACACCAGGTGTTGCGTGCGCGCGACCGTGCGTTTGAATTTCCGTTGCTATGATGGGTCCACTGTTCCTCGGAGCGGCATTCATGGCGATCAGAGATTTGATGAACGGCGAACGGCAACAAGCTGCTTTCGCTGAAGCGCAGAAGCTGGCGGACAGCGGCGCCTATCACGACTACACCGACATCGAATACGTCTTGCGCTTTGATTTAGGTTTGTCTGACGTATCAGCGCTGCTCGATAGTCAGTTGATGCATCGCGATCTGAACCGCCGTTGCGCGGATGCGCGCGAGAAGCTGGAAATGCTTGGCGTGTGATGAGCGCGGCACGTTTGCGGAAGCGTGTTGATGCGAGGCGCTGTGCTTGGGGCGGACCGCGCTAGCGCGTTGCATGATCGCTCGTGTGATCGCTCATCGCTTTTGCAAAACGGGATCGGCCGTGCGGATGAAGCGCACGCAGTGTCACCTTCCGTCGTCAAGTCTGGAGTGATATTCATGGCTGGTAGCCAGCACGACCCGCATCTGCCGCATACGAACAATCCCGCCACGCTTTCGCAGCCGGGCGGTCACTACAGTCATGTCGCGGTCGCAAATGGTTTCGTGTTCGTCTCGGGGCAATTGCCGATCACGGCGCAAGGCGACAAGCTATCCGAGGCCTCGTTCGAGGCTCAGGCCGAACAGGTGTTGGTCAATGTGCAAGCCGCGCTCGAAGGCGCCGGCAGCAGCGTCGCGCAACTGGTGCAGGTGCGCGTCTACATTGTCGATGTCGAACACTGGATGAGCTTCAATCAGATCTACGCGCGGTGGGCCGGTGAAGCACGGCCTGCGCGCGCCGTCGTGCCTGTTCCGCAGTTGCACTACGGTTTCAAGATCGAGGTGGAGGCGACCGCCCTGGTTTAGCTTCGACGACTGGAGAGCCACAGTCTTGGGCGTTTGCGCGTGCTCGCCAGTGGGGGTGATTTCAACGAACTGCGTGAATGCCTTGGCTCGATGAAAGAGGAGTCTATTGACCTAGGCACTTGCTCACGCTGGCAGCGATATTCACGCCGGCATCACCGCTCAGTGCGTCAACGTGCTCGAACCGAACACGGATGTGGTGTCATTGTCGGATAGCGCTGCCGGCGTCTCCGCGAACGCGGACGATGCGCACACGCACGCGGAGACGCCGGCCACTGTAATAACTAACGTATTGAGTTTCATAAGGGGTCTACGGGACGTGTGCGGACAGCGTAGGTAGCTTCGGTATCAGCCGTGGGCGGAAAAAGTTGAGGGATGGGGCCAGGTGCTGATGCCAAAAGTGGCTTTGGTGCGTACCTGAGGCGTGAACTCGCGGAAGCCCAAAACGTGTATTCAACCGGCGCCAGCAGCGGGGGACGCTTTTAGTCATCTTGACCGTGGCGCATGTTACAAGCTATAATTACACCCTAAATGGGTTGCGACTACGCGGCCGGCGCTAGGCTCCGAGGACTACTTTGGGGCCTTTCGCTTTTCTAAGGGAATACTTTCAAGCCATTCCCCGTCACCACGGTTCCCGGGTTGAAGAATTTGTCGGCGAGAACGTCGTAAGCGCGATTCTGTTGAGTGGGCCGCAAGATATGCAGTCCAATAGGTCGAGCCATGAGGTCTGAGATTTGCAAACCCTCTGAATTCGCCTTCTTATCGCATACGACAATATCGAAGCTGTATTTTGCCGCTGTTCGATTGTCGCCATCGCATACCCTTCTAAACGCCAGTTCCAGGTCGCGATCTTCCTTTGCGCCGCGTGCCTCGCAAACGACGTGAGTCAAAGCATCCTGTTGCCCCTGCATCCTCAGGAACTGCCGAACCCGCTCCAGACCAAATTGAATGCCTATGTGATAGGGGTTGTAGGGATTACTGTACTTCTGCTTAAGCTTTAGCTTTTCGATCACTACCGCAACAACCGTCATGGGCGTGTCTATAATTATTTGGGTGAGGGCGCCCATGAAATCGTTGCGGGCTTCCTTTCCCAGTTGAGAGAAGTGCCCTCGCTTGCGCCGAATGTCGATCTCGTGCAGAACGACGCAATCGTGGCCAAACGTGTCGAACTTTAATCGCTTGATCTTGGGCACCAATAAGTCGGCATAGTCGCTTTTCTTGACGACGCAAAAGCATAGGACGAACAGCGGATACTCTGCGTCAATCGAGGTAAGGCTGTGATCGCCACTTTCGTCTACAAAAACTATGTAATTGCTATGCATTGCTGGCTCGCGCGCTGCTGTATTGCTTATGTTATGGACGCTGCGATCCTGCGCGTCGCAGGGTCGATCTGGTAGCTCACGAATTGCTGATTAGGCGATAGTGCCATGAAGATGGGAGGATGCGCTTTGGGTGGCAGGAAATGAAAAACGGGCCGAGAGGCCCGTATTCGTCAACGCATTCTGGCGGAGGCGGTGAGATTCGAACTCACGGAAAGATTGCTCCTTCGCCGGTTTTCAAGACCGGTGCCTTAAACCACTCGGCCACACCTCCAAGCCCTAAATTGTAACCTGAAAAAACCTCGCTGCGGCGCCCGGTCGATCCGCAATCACTGCGGATCTTTCAGAAACAGCTCCTGCAGATCATTCAGGAACGCCTGGCCGAGCGGCGTCGGCGCAATCTTTTCGTGGTCGCGCGTAATCAGCTTGCGCCGTTCGGCCTCCTGCAAGGCCGGTTCGATCGACGTCATCGACATACCCGTGCGCTCGATAAACCGATGCACCGGAAACCCTTCCACCAGCCGCAGCGCGTTCAGCATGAACTCGAACGGCAGATCGCGCGTCCCGACCTCGTGCTCGTCCTGCACCGCCGTGCCGGCCTTCGCCTGCTCGATGAAGGTGGTCGGATGCTTATAGCGCGCCTGCCGCAGCACGCGATTCGGAAACGACAGCTTCGTATGCGCGCCCGCCCCGATGCCGAGATAGTCGCCGAAACGCCAGTAGTTCAGATTGTGCTTGCTCTGCCGATGCGGCTTCGCATACGCCGACACCTCATAACGCTCGTAGCCCGCAGCGGAGGTGCGCTCGTGAATCCAGTCCTGCATGTCGGCCGATGCATCGTCGTCGGGCAGGGCGGGCGGGAACTTCGCGAACAACGTGTTCGGTTCGAGCGTCAGGTGGTACAGCGACAAATGCGGCGGCGCGAACGACAACGCCGTTTCGACATCGGCCTGGCATTCGGCGAGCGTCTGCCCCGGCAGCGCGAACATCAGATCGAGATTGAAATTGTCGAAGGTGGTCGCGGCGACTTCGACGGCATGGCGCGCCTGCGCCGAGTCGTGAATGCGGCCGAGCGCCTTCAGATGCGCTTCGTTGAAACTCTGAATGCCCACCGAGAGCCGATTCACACCGCTCGCGCGAAACTGCGCGAACTTGGCGGCTTCGAAGGTGCCGGGATTGGCTTCCAGCGTGATTTCCGCGTCGGCGTCGAGCGGCAGCAGCGCGCGCACATCCGACAGCATGCGATCGAGCCCGGCCGCGGAAAGCAGGCTGGGCGTGCCGCCGCCGATAAACACCGTATGCACTTGCCGCCCCCAGACCAGCGGCAGCGCCATCTCGAGATCGGCGCGCAAGGCGTCGAGATATTCGTTCTCCGGGAACGTGTCGCCTTTCCATTCGTGCGAGTTGAAATCGCAATACGGACACTTTCGCACACACCACGGGAAATGCACGTACAACGCCAGCGGCGGCAGGGACGTCAGCCGGATGCTGCCCGGCGACGTGAAGGCCTTGATGACGCCGTTGCCGATATCGGCGGGCGCCGGTTTGATCGGAATCACGCTTCCTCCGTCAGACGCGCGAGCAGTTGGCGCAATGCAATCGCGCGATGGCTGCTGGCGTTCTTCACCGCCGGTTCCAGTTCGGCGGCGCTCGCGTTCAGCGACGGCAAAAAGAAGTACGGGTCGTAGCCGAATCCATTCGCGCCGCGCGGCTTGTCCAGCATTTCGCCATGCCAGCGGCCTTCGGCGATCAGCGGCTCGGGATCGTCCGCGTGACGCACCAGGGCCAGCACGCAGAAGTAATACGCGCGCCGATCGGTTTCGCCTTGCAACGCCGAGACGAGGCGTGCGTTATTCGCCGCGTCGCTCTTTTCGCCGCCGGCAAGTTGCGCGTAGCGCGCCGAATAGACGCCCGGTGCGCCGCGCAACGCGCGCACGCACAGGCCCGAGTCGTCGGCGAGCGCGGGCAAGCCGGTCAGCTTTGACGCGTGGCGCGCCTTGGTCAGCGCGTTTTCGACGAAGGTCGGATGCGGCTCTTCGGCTTCCGGCACGTTCAACTCGCCTTGCGGAATCAGTTCGATGCCGGCCGCGCCGAGCAACGCCGCGAACTCGCGCAGCTTGCCCGCGTTGTTCGACGCCAGCACGACTTTTTTCAACGACGCACCGGAACCGGCTGCGCCATTGCGTTGAAAAACCTCACTCACTCTTTTGCTCCAACGCCGCCTTCTGCTTCGCGATCAGCGTGTTGATGCCGTCGCTCGCCAGATCCAGTAGCGCATTCATTTCGTCGCGCGAAAATGGCACGCCTTCGGCGGTGCCCTGAATTTCGACGAAGCCGCCCGCGCCCGTCATCACAACGTTCATGTCGGTGTCGCATTGCGAGTCTTCGTCGTAGTCGAGGTCCAGCACCGGCAGGCCGTCGTACACGCCCACCGAAATTGCCGCGACGTAATCCGTGATCGGCGAGCTTTCGATGCGGCCCGTGGCCAGCAACCTTGCCACCGCGTCGTGCGCCGCCACGAACGCGCCGGTGATGCTGGCCGTGCGCGTGCCGCCGTCGGCCTGGATCACGTCGCAATCGATATGCAGCGTGCGCGCGCCGAGCTTCTCCAGATCGAACACCGAGCGCAGCGCGCGGCCGATCAGCCGCTGGATTTCCTGGGTCCGGCCGGTCTGTTTGCCGCGCGCGGCTTCGCGGTCGCTGCGCGTATGCGTCGCGCGCGGCAACATGCCGTATTCGGCGGTCAGCCAGCCCTGGCCGCGGTCGCGCAGAAACGACGGCACGCTCTCGGCAATGCTCGCCGTGCAGATCACTTTCGTATCGCCGAATTCGACCAGCACAGAGCCTTCCGCGTGCTTCGTGTAGTGGCGCGTGATGCGCACGTCGCGCAGCTGATTGGCCTGGCGGCCGCTGGGGCGTTGGGTGTCGTCGGTCATGTTGGGATCGTTCAGGAAGAAAAGCGGAAGGGAAAGCGCGATTTTACAGCCGATCGGGCAGGGCGGCCGCCCGCATGTGCCGGGGCTCTCCAAGGGGACCCATCGCCAAAAATGGGATAATGCCGTTTCCCCGCCCCGCGTCTCGTACACGCCGGGCGATTCGACTCTCCGGCCATCGTTGGACGCGTGGCCACAATCGCGAGAAATACGATGATCTACAGCATGACTGGCTATGCGAGCGCCACGCGCGAACTCGTCGCGGACTCGGGCACAGGCGGCGTGAGCGTATCGGTCGAACTGCGCACGGTGAACTCGCGCTTTCTCGATCTGAACTTCCGCATGCCGGAAGACGTGCGCGTGTGCGAACCCACGCTGCGCGAGATGCTGATGAACAAGCTGTCGCGCGGCAAGGTCGATATCCGTATCAACCTGCAACGCAGCGAACAATCGGCCAACGCGGGTTCGATCAATCACGACGCGCTCACGCAACTCGCGGTGCTGGAGCGCACGGTGCTCTCGACGTTTCCGGAAGCGGAGCGGTTGCGCACCGGCGAGATTCTGCGCTGGCCCGGCATTCTGGCCGAAAGCGGCGTGGCGCCCGAAGTGCTGCGCGACGCCGTGCTCGCCTGCGGCAAGCAGGCCATCACCGACCTGATCGACGTGCGCGCCCGCGAAGGCGCGCAACTGGCGACCATGCTGATTGCCAATGTCACCGAAATGGAAGCGATCGTCACGAAGATCACGCCGCTCGTGCCGGAGTTGATCGCCAGGCATCAGCAGAAGATTGTCGAACGGTTGCAGGAAGCACTCGGCATCGCCGCGCCGGATACCGCCGCGACGATCGTCTCGCGTGAAGAGATCAACGAGCGGATTCGCCAGGAAGTGACGATGTACGGCATCCGTATCGACATCGCCGAAGAACTGTCGCGCCTCACGGCTCACCTGAACGAAACGCGTCACGTGATCCAGAAGGGCGGCAAGGTCGGCAAGCGCCTCGACTTCATGATGCAGGAGCTCAATCGCGAAGCGAACACGCTCGGTTCGAAGGCAGCCGCGAAGGAACTGGCGGATTCGTCGATGACCCTGAAGCTGCTCATCGAACAGATGCGCGAGCAAGTACAGAATCTGGAATAAGGCTGGAGCACCACCACCATGACCGACCATCACCACACACGCGAAACGTCGCGCAATCCGTACGCCGGCGCTTACCCCGGCAATCTGTTCATGGTCGTCGCGCCGTCGGGCGCCGGCAAGTCGACGCTCGTGAACGCGTTGCTCGCCGGCGACGACGCGATCCGTCTGTCGATCTCGTATACGACGCGTCCGCCGCGTCCGAAAGAGCAGGACGGCGAACACTATCACTTCACTACCGTCGACGATTTCATGAAGCGCCACGATGCCGGTGAGTTTCTGGAAAGCGCGGAAGTGCACGGCAACTACTACGGCACCTCGCGCGTGTGGATCGAGGACCAGATGAAGAACGGCCATGACGTGCTGCTCGAAATCGACTGGCAGGGCGCGCAGCAGGTGAAAAAGCAGTTTCATAACGCGGTCGAAATCTTCATCTTGCCGCCTTCGCTCGAAGCTTTGGAAGAGCGGCTGAGAAAGCGCGGTCAGGACGAGCCGAACGTGATCACGCGCCGTCTGCTGGCAGCCGGCAGCGAGATGGCGCACGCGGCGGAAGCGGAGTACGTGGTGATCAACGAGAAGTTCGAGCGCGCGCTCAGCGAACTGCAATGTCTGGTGGCCGCGACGCGTTCGCGCTTCGCCTCGCAATACGCGCGCCACACGCAGCTTTTCGTGCAGCTCGGCATTCACTTGCCACACGCGTGAACGCGGCGGTGTATCGAGCACATAAGGTAGAATAAGCAACATACTGAGAAGGAACCCAACATGGCCCGCATTACCGTCGAAGACTGTCTCAAACAGATCCCGAACCGTTTCGAACTCGCGCTTGCCGCAACCTATCGCGCGCGACAACTCGCTCAAGGCCACACGCCGAAGATCGAGAGCCGCGACAAGCCTACGGTCGTCGCGCTGCGCGAAATCGCAGCCGGCCAGGTCGGCGTCGAAATGCTGAAGAAGGTGCCTGTTTAAGGCGCACTGTTCCGTTTTCGATTGCGCGTTTGTCGAAGCTGTTTTGCCACACGCGCTTGCTACACCTGATATACCTATTTGCCACACGTAATTGCATCAACCTGCAGACCGGCGTCCAACCCCAACCGATACGGAGGCGAAATTGAGTGCTACCCCGCCCACCGCCACGGAAGTGGAACACGACGCTGACTCGCCCTCTTCTGCACGGAAGTACATCGACGCGGTCCTCGAACAGTCGTTTCGCCATCTGTTCGGGCCGACCGCCACGCCGGAGCAACCGCGCCGGCATGACGTCGTCTCTATCGCCAAACTGACGTCCGCCTTGTCCGGCTATCTGCAGCCGGAAGAGATCAAGGACATCAAGTCGGCCTTCCATTTCAGCGACGAAGCCCATCTCGGCCAGTACCGCCAGAGCGGCGAGCCGTACATCACGCATCCGGTGGCCGTCGCGGAAATCTGCGCCGGCTGGAACCTCGACGCCCAGGCGCTCATGGCTGCGCTGCTGCACGACGTGATGGAAGACCAGGGCGTGACCAAGGCCGAACTCGCCGAGCGTTTCGGCCCAAAGGTCGCGGAACTGGTCGACGGGCTGTCGAAGTTGGACAAGATGGAGTTTCGTAATCGCGAAGAAGCGCAGGCGGAAAACTTCCGCAAGATGCTGCTCGCGATGGCGCGCGACGTCCGTGTGATTCTGGTGAAGCTCGCCGACCGGCTGCACAACATGCGCACGCTG
Organism: Paraburkholderia sp. BL27I4N3; assembly: GCF_003386115.1. Classification (NCBI taxonomy): domain Bacteria; kingdom Pseudomonadati; phylum Pseudomonadota; class Betaproteobacteria; order Burkholderiales; family Burkholderiaceae; genus Paraburkholderia; species Paraburkholderia sp. BL27I4N3. The sequence continues at coordinate 518,601 of NZ_QREJ01000001.1, forward strand.
GGCGCGGTGCCGCCCGAAAAGCGCCGCCGCGTGGCGCGCGAAACGCTGGACATCTATGCGCCGATCGCTCACCGGCTCGGCCTGAACAATACTTATCGCGAGTTGCAGGACCTGAGCTTCGCGAACTTCAATCCGCACCGCTACGCCACGCTCGAAAAAGCCGTCAAGGCGGCGCGCGGCAACCGGCGCGAAGTGGTCGGCAAGATTCTCGAATCGGTGCAGCGCGCCATTGCCGACGCGAAGCTCGACGCCGAAGTCACCGGCCGCGAGAAAACCATCTTCAGTATCTACAAGAAGATGCGCGACAAGCAGTTGTCGTTCTCGCAGGTGCTCGACGTGTACGGCTTCCGTGTGGTCGTGGAGAGCGCGCTGGAGTGCTACACCTGCATCGGCGCGCTGCATGCGCTGTACAAGCCCGTGCCGGGCAAGTTCAAGGATTACATCGCGATCCCGAAGGTGAACGGCTATCAGTCGCTGCACACTACGCTGGTCGGCCCGTTCGGCGCGCCGATCGAGTTTCAGGTGCGCACGCGCAAGATGCACGAGATCGCCGAAGCGGGCGTGGCCGCGCACTGGCTGTACAAGAACGGCGGCGCGGACCTGAACGACGTGCAAAAGCGCGCGCACCAGTGGCTGAAATCGCTACTCGACATTCAGAGCGAAGCGGGCGATTCGAGCGAATTCCTCGAACACGTCAAGATCGACCTGTTCCCGGACGCGGTCTACGTGTTTACGCCGAAGTCGAAGATCATGGCGCTGCCGCGCGGCGCCACGGCGCTCGACTTCGCGTATTCGATCCACAGCGACCTGGGCAACCAGTGCGTCGCGGTGAAGATCAACAACGAATTGCTGCCGTTGCGTACCGAGTTGAAGAGCGGCGACATCGTCGAAGTCATCACTGCGCCGTATTCGAAGCCGAATCCGGCGTGGCTCGGTTTCGTGCGTACCGGCAAGGCGCGCTCGGCGATCCGCCATTATCTGAAGACAATGCGTCTGAACGAATCCGTTCAACTCGGCGAGCGTCTGGTCGACCAGGCGTTGAAGGGCTACGGGCTGGCGCTCTCCGACGTGACGCCGGAAGCATGGGAAAAGCTCGTACAGTGGACGGGCAACAAGAACCGTCAGGAAATTTTTGCGGACATCGGCCTCGGCCGGCGTGTCGCGGCGGTCATGGCCAAGCGTATCGAAGTGCTGATGAGCGGCCGCGACGCCGACGACGACGGCTCGCGCTCCCACTCCGATATGCCGCATGCGCCGCCGGTGGTTATCACCGGGACCGAGGGCATGTCGGTGCAACTGTCCGCGTGCTGCCGTCCGATTCCGGGCGACGACATCATGGGCTATATCGGCATCGGTCTCGGTATGGCGATCCACACCACGGATTGCCGCGTCGCGCAACGCATCCACCGTCGCGATCCGGGTCGCTGGATCGACGTCGCCTGGGCACCGCAGCCGGGGCGTCTGTTCGACGTCGCCGTGAAGGTGCTGGTCAAGAATACCAAGGGCGTGTTTGCCCGCGTGGCGGCGGATATCACCTCGGCGGATGCCAACATCGTTCACATTGCAATGGACGAAGACCTGTCGCAGGAATCCACGGTGTTGCGCTTCGTGATCCAGGTCAGCGACCGTGTCCATCTGGCCAACGTCATGCGGCGCGTGCGCACGAACCCGGACGTCATGCGCATTGCGCGCGAACGGCCTAGCGAGGAAGGCCATCACCGTCACGACGGCGGGATGCGAATCGATCGCGAGCGAGCGGATTACTGATCACCGGCGGTTGCCCGGAGCAGGTCTCGGGGCGAGTCCATCTCCCTCATTCGAATCTGAACGCACCGGCTACGCGCGAGTCTCATCTGAAACTCAGGGAGAACGCTTGTGAACGTAGCTGACCTCACCGGCCTGGCGCTCGATTATTGGGTCGCCCGCAGCCTGCACGACTTCGTGCGCGAAATCCACTTTACCGATAGCGGCGAAACCGTCTCGATTCGCGGCAATGACCGCGGTCGTCCGTGGGATGGCCGTTTTACGCCGTCCACCTCGTGGGAGGCGGCAGCGGCGGTGCTGGAGCGCGCGCAGCGGCTGGAAGTGCGCGAGCGGACCGCGCTTGGCGCCGCACACTGCGTCGCGGAATTCGAAGGCGGGCACCGAACCGTCGAAGGGCGGGGCGACTCGTTACGGGTTGCCTTGCTGAGGGCGTTCGTCGAAAGCCGATTTGGCGATACCGTGGGAGATGTGTTGCGCGAGGCGCAGGCGGTGAGCGGTGAACACGCGCAACCGATCGGCGAGCAGACGGCAGGCAGTTCGTTCGTGGACTTGCCGAGTCCGGACGGGCAGATTGGGGATATTCAGTCGCCGCCGAGATAAGGGGCGTGTTTTGTTGCCGCCACCAAGGCCTCCGGTGGGGACAAGGCCCAATGAAACTCGACTCGACGGACAAAAAACAAAGGGCCTTCCGATCGGAAGGCCCTCTATAAGTGGTGCGGCTGGCAGGATTCGAACCCACGACCCCTTGGTTCGTAGCCAAGTACTCTATCCAACTGAGCTACAGCCGCACGCTAAACGGGTAATGCTTACTGCGCTGAAACTTGGGTAAAACGTAAGGGCCTTCCCGGAGGAAGGCCCTCGAATAAGTGGTGCGGCTGGCAGGATTCGAACCCACGACCCCTTGGTTCGTAGCCAAGTACTCTATCCAACTGAGCTACAGCCGCACGCAGAAACGAGATTATAGCAAAGGTTTTGAAAAAGGGAAGCATGTAACTGCGATTTGTCTCATGGTCGCGATCGTGTAACCTTGATAGGCAGTCGCATGCTGCAGTTACCGGATCATCATGAACAAGGCCTTTGTCAAAGAGTCGAGCGAAGAGAATGACGACGACCTCGACGTCGCCCCGCCGGACGTTCCCGCCGGCACGAAAAACTACATCACGCCCGCCGGCTACCGGCGCATGCGCGATGAACTGCTGCATCTGATCGACGAGGATCGGCCGGAAGTGGTCAAACTGGTGTCGTGGGCGGCCTCGAACGGCGATCGCTCCGAGAATGGCGATTACATCTACGGCAAACGCCGGTTGCGCGAAATCGACCGGCGCATCCGTTTTCTGACCAAACGCCTGGATCTCGCTGAAGTCGTCGACAGCAGCAAGCAGGAGAACGTCGACCAGGTTTTCTTCGGCGCAACTGTCGAGTATGCGACGGAGGACGGCGAGGCGCATATCGTGACGATTGTCGGCATTGACGAGGTCGATCTGGATATCGGCTATGTGAGCTGGATCTCGCCGATCGCGCGCGCGCTGCTCAAGGCGAAAGTCGGCGATACCGTCACGTTGTACACCCCAGCCGGCCCTCAGCCGATCGACATACTCGACGTCAAATATCCACTGCCAGATACCGGCGGTTGAATCACCGCTGGCGGACGCCCTGTCTCGTTCTCGCCCTTCAACTCGGGCGCTGACGAGGCATAAAAAAAAGGCGCCGCGAACGGCGCCTTCGAGACCACGGCTGTTACCCGCGGTTTTAGAAGCGGTGACGCAGACCTGCGGTCACAGCGACTTGCTTATTGTTGCCCGAAGCGGCCAGGCCGTTGATGTTGGCATCCACGATAGCGTTTTCGTTGACTTGCTGATACTCGCCTTGCAGATACACGTCAGTACGCTTGGACAGTGCGTACGCGGTTTGCAGGTTGAATTGATTCCAGTGCGGACGCGTCCCAGCGAGGCTTGCGCGGGTGTACGTGTACGAACCGGCAATGCTGACCGCCGGCGTCAGCGCATAGCGAGCGTTCGCTTCGAAGTTCTGGAAATGCGCGCTATCGTTGCCGAAGGCGATGCCTCCGCTTTGACCCGAGGCGCTAGCGCCGATACCGGCGAGGCTCGACAGGTTGGTTTGCGAGTACACGAGGCCGACGGTTGCCGGGCCGAACGCGTAGTTGGCACCCGCGCCCCACGTTTGCTGGCGGCCCGCGAAGAACGTGTTGTCGCTCGACACCGCGCCACCCGAATTGAACGCCGCAGCCGCGCCGGTCGCGCCGTTGCTGTTCAGTTGCAGGTAGGCGGCGGCGACGTTCAGGCCGCCCCAGCTGTACGACGCACCCGCGCTATAAGCGCGGTTGTTCGCGAAGCCGTCGGCCTGGTTCGAGAAGCCATACAACGCGCCGAACTTGAAGCCGCCGTAATTGGCGCTCTGGTACTTGACCGAGTTGTTGATGCGGAACGAGTTGTTCAGGTTGTCGTTGTCGAACGGATGCGCGAACTGCGTGCCGCCGTATTGGGTGCCGGTCAGCGCCAGCGGACCGACATAGTCGACCATGCTGTCGTATTGACGGCCGAGGGTGACGGCGCCGAACTGGTCGCTCGTCAAACCGACGAACGCTTGACGGCCGAATTCGCGCCCACCTTGCTTGAGTGTGCCGTCATTGATACCGAAGCCGTTTTCCAACGTGAAGATCGCCTTGAGACCGCCGCCCAGATCTTCCGATCCACGCAGGCCCCAGCGGCTGCCGTTCACCGAGCCGCTGGTTTCCTGCCAGTTGCTATGGCCGTGCTGGTTGTTCGTGTAAGTGATGCCGGCGTCGATCAAACCGTACAGCGTGACGCTGCTTTGTGCATGCGCGGCGGTTGCGCAAACGCCCGTGAGGGCGGCGACCATGAGTGTCTTTTTCATCTTGTAACTCCGAGAGCGAGAGCGGGCGTTGAACCCAGGCTTAAGGAGACCTTCACGCGGGCGCTGCGAGAGGCGTAATCCGAGTGAGATGCGCATTGAGCAAAATCGCGCTGGTTTCCGGTTACGCAGAGTGTAGAGAGACACTCTGCGTAATGGACGTTCCGATTTACGCAATAAAGTATTACGCGTTAAGAAACGATATGCGAAAGCCGCTGAAGCCTTATCAATAAAGGCCTCCAGCGATTTCAAGAGGCGTGAGCCTGGTGCGGATGGCGGTGCGTTGCTGATTCGCGACAAGAATCGATGCTAAAAAACAACGGAATAAAACGTAAAACGAGATTGTTGTTATTGCCGCAACAGATGATTGTTATTTATGTGAATAATCGAAATGGAACTGAACCGCTATACTGAAGTTTCTGCTTTCCGAAGCAGACTTTTTCGTTGACGAAAAAGATCTCCAAACCTTTGTCGGCGCGACTTTCCAGTCGCGCTTTTTTTTGCCTGCGTCGCGCCGATTGACGACGCGGTCAGTGGGCGGGCGCCGCGCCGTCCACTTCGTTCCAGTCGTCCGCGATCGACACGCTCCAGTCTTCCATGACGTAGCGACGCGCGTCCATGGGGGACGACAGCAGGTTCTGCCAATGATCGCCATGCCACATTGGATCGATTTCGAAGATTGACGGCGTGTCCGCGATGGGTGCAGATTGTTCGGAGGCCGTGTTGTCGTGCGAGTGGGTCAGCCAGGTAAAGAGGCGGTGGATTTGGTTGAACAGCATGGCAATCTCCCTAATGCGCGTTACTACAACTACTGAATCCGATCATCCGGCTATGCATGCGGTGCAGCAAGTCGGACAAACACTTACGGGAACGTCTTTCGTTACATTTTTCGGCAGGCTGCTGAAAATTTTCCCGTTATAACGCGTCCCCACAATCGATTGAGTAATATTGACTTGGTCTGATTATCTAGACAGAAGTACATATATGCGCTCGGGACTTATATAAGCCAACAAACGCGGGCTTAGCGTGTCGCGTGATAAACGCATATCGAGAATTCGCTTAACGGCATTTCTCCCTTCCTCGTATAGCGGCAAGGCTGAATTTCACCTGCCAGATCGCGCGCGATGTGGTGTTCCCTTGATTAACAAAATCGAGCATTGCCCTGAAACGAAATATCCGCTTCGCCGTCATTCCGCTGTGGCGGCCGTGAAACATACTGATTTCAGGTGTTGCGAGAGACTTGTCGCTTAAGCGGAAACAGGACCGTTGAGCCGCAAGTCACTCGACGTAACGCGATGCTATCCGGGTACTCGACCGCCAACTGGTGCATACTTGCCGCAAAGCCACGCGTCCAAAGTCTCCTTTTCCATGTCTGAACAGTTTTTGCCGGAACCGGCCCTGGATGGGCCGATCGTCTTCGTCGACCTTGAAACCACCGGCGGCTCGACCGCTGAGCATCGCATCACCGAGGTCGGTGTGGTCGAAATCGGACCTGCCGGCGTGTCGCGCTGGAGCAGTCTGGTCGACCCTCAGCAGCCGATTCCCTCATTCATCCAGCAGCTCACCGGCATCACGAATGCGATGGTGCGGGGCGCGCCGACCTTCGATGCGATCGCGCCGGCGCTCTTCGAGCGTCTGAACGGCAAACTGTTCGTCGCGCATAACGCCAGTTTCGATCGCGGATTTCTGCGCGGCGAGTTTCGCCGCGTGGGTCTGGCGTTCGATCCGGACGTGCTGTGCACCGTGCGCCTGTCGCGAGCGCTGTTCCCGGCGGAAAAGCGTCACGGTCTCGACGCCTTGGTCGAGCGTCATGCGCTTGTGCCTTCCGATCGCCACCGCGCGCTCGCCGACGCCGATCTGATCTGGCAGTTCTGGCAACGGCTGCACGGCCTCGTGCCGCTCGACGTATTGCGCACGCAGATCGAGCGCACCACGCGGCGCTACCGGCTTGCAGGCGACATCACGGAAGATCTGCTCGATACCGCGCCGGCCGGTTGCGGCGTCTATGCGTTCTATGGGGAAGAAGATGTGCCGCTGTATGTCGGGCGAAGCGTGCGCGTGCGCCAGCGCGTGCGCTCACATTTGACCGGCGAGCGGCGCTCGTCGAAAGATATCCGGCTCGCGCAGCAGGTGCGGCGCGTCGAGTGGCGCGCGACCGGCGGGGAATTGGGCGCCATGCTCGCGGAGGCGCAGTGGATCGCGACGCTGCGTCCCGGCCATAACCGTGTGCCGCGTATCGCGAAGAGCGATCCCGCTGACGCGCCGTGGCCGTTCGACGGGCCGATCGTATTCGAAGAGCGCGAGGAGGCGTCGCAAGCGCGCGCGTTTCATGTCGTCGACCGTTGGTGTTACGTCGGCCACGCGGCGTCGCTCGCGCTGGCGGCGGAATTGCATGCGTCGAGTGCGGCGGGACGGTTCGAACTGTCGACGTATCGCATCTTGCAGAGCCATCTCGCCCGCGGTTTGCGTGTGATGCCGTTGAGCGTGTCGAGTGGCGCGGCGGTGGCGAGTCTCGCCTGAAGACGTTCGCCAGTCCGGCGTTCAGCGACTTCGTTTTCAACCGATAGCCCGCTGTTCAACCAAGTAGGTTCAAGCGCGCGGTCTCCGCGGCCATTAGCCGGCCTCAAACCGCGCGCTTATCTCAGCCGACCTAACCGGTTGCGCCCACGCCACCGGTTTCGCACACGTGCCCGAGGGCGCGCGTCAACGCGCTCGAATGAGCCGAGTCGTAGCGCGTCAGCGACTTCCAGTTAGCCAGCGACTGCGCGACGCGCGACGGACAATCCGGTGCCGCGCGCAATGGCTGAACGCGCGCAAGGCCGGCGACGAGCGATTGGGTCAGCCGGTCCAACTGCGGTCTCGTACTGGTTGCCAGATCGGGCACGGGTCCTTGCGGCGCTTGGGTGCCGCGCCACGTGACGAACAGCGCATTTTGGACGTCTTTGCTGGCGTCCATCTGATCCTGAAAGAAAGCACGGGCGAACGCCGGGTCGACGTTCGCCGCGGCAGCGCGCTTCTCGACATCGGCGAGGAGAGCGTTCTCGCGCGGCGTGTCGGTGATGTCCCGGTGATTGGCCCATTTCCAGCGCGCCACCGGTTCCGCGAGCGCGAGGCGCTGCGAGGCAAGCGCGATCAGACTGGTGAGCGCGGTGTCGTCACCATCCGCGATGGCGGGAGCGGGCGCGAATGCAAGAGCGGTCAGCAGCGCGAGCGTGCATGACGCGCCGAAGCGATAAGAACGATTCATGGAAGATGGCAGTAGCCGAGCGGCAACGGAGGAAAAATCAGAAGAATAGACGATGCATCGAGCCCGCGCCTTCCCTCGCGATCGGAACACCGCAGGCATATTTGTCGAGGCGGGCAAATGCCGACGCCAGGCCGCACGGCCGGGCGTCACCTGAATCAGACGGACTGACCCCGTGTCACGAATCGAGCAGAAAACGATCGGTTAGACGTGTGCACGCAACCGCTGCACGCACGTCCATGCTGCATTGCGCCACTGCACAGCTACTTCGAGTCGCACGACTTGCGTTGCTCGTCGAAAAAGGCGCGGACATGCTCCGGCAGTTCAGCACCCAAAAACTCGACGCCAGCGGGTTCCGGATCCGGGCAAAAGACTTTATCCGGGGTCGGAACTTTCGGTGGTTTGGCATCCATGATCTCTCTCCTTTACAAACCGATTATCGGCCTCGGTCCCCGTTTTGCACCAGCGGCTGATGCCGGTCACCTGTTCTTTGTTGCTTTAACGGCACAGGTCAACAATAGAACGGAATCTTTGAATAGAATTTATCGGTTGACTGCGAATAAATTGATTTCGCGGTCACCCTTCCAGGCAGTCCAATATTCCAGCCGTTTCCCTCTCGGCCTTATCCTGCAGGCCGTTCAGCATCGAGCCCGCGTTTTCGCACACTCCACACTCGTATTGACTGATATCAAACCAACCGTCGCGGATTTTTGTGCGCCGCCGCATTCGCAGCATTTTCCGCTTAAGAGGCCGAACGTTCGTTAATTGCCACTCGGTTCAGCACGCGCCATTCGGCCCTCTAATGTTTTGTAAACGAACGATTCTCAAGTTTCGTTGACGACTAAAAACACTTTTTAAGATCTTTCGCCTGAATAAGAAATTTCAACGTTCGGCAGCGAACGCTGGGCTTTCGTCAGACGCATATTTTTACGCCATCGGTGCGGGGATTTTCACCGACGCGGAATATCCGGCCGGTTTGTCAGTCACTTCGACTTGTCCGTGAATTCGCGCCTGATGACCGTTCGCGAACATGTAGTAGGGGAATGGACGGGCTGGTTCTGACACGGCGTCGAGCCGCGCGATCAGTTCCGGCGCCAGCGTGAAGTCGAGCGAACCGAGCGACTCCTGCAACTGCTCCGGCCGCGTCGCGCCGACGATGATGCTCGACACGCCGCGCTTCTGATGCAGCCAGTTCAGCGCAACTTGCGCCATCGGCCGGCCGGCGAGATGGGCGACCGACTCCAGCTCCGCCACGATGCGGAAGTTGCGCTCGGTCAGTTTGTCGAATCCCGGCGGCGGAGCGCCGGCCATGCTCGCGAGACGTCCGTCGCCGGAAATGCCACCTGCCGCGCCGCTTTGCGAAGGCCGGTATTTGCCGGACAGCACGCCCATGCCGAGCGGGCTCCACGGCACGAGTCCCATGCCGAGATTGGCGGCGAGATCGGCGAATTCATTCTCCGCGTTGCGTTCGATCAGCGAGTACTCGAGCTGCATGGCAGCGACCGGCTCGAAGCCGCGCCAGTCGGCGAGCGTCTGCGCGCGCCCGGCAAACCAGGCGGGCGTATCCGACAAACCGACGTAACGGATCTTGCCGGCGCGCACGGCGTCGTCCATGGCGCGCATCACTTCTTCCACCGGCGTGACGCGGTCCCACGTGTGCAGGTAGTACAGGTCGATATAGTCGGTGCCGAGGCGCTTGAGCGAGCCGTCGAGCGCGCGCAGTAAATTCTTGCGATGGTTGCCGCCCGCGTTCGGGTTGCCGGTCTCGCCGTTGTAGCCGTATTTGGTCGCGATCACGAGCCGCTCGCGCAGGCCGCGCGCCGCGACGAACTTGCCCAGCCATTTTTCGCTGGTGCCTTCCGTATAGAGGTCGGCGGTATCGACGAAATTGCCGCCGGCATCCACGTACAGATCGAACAGCCGTTGTGCCGACTTTTCCTCGGCGCCCCAGCCCCATTCCGTGCCGAAGGTCATCGTGCCAAGCGCGATCGGGCTGACGCGCAAGCCTGAGCGGCCGAGCAGGGTATAGCGGTTCATCGTCATGTCAGTCTCCTTGAGCGGTGCGCTACGAAAAATTGAATCGACGGTCCCATCGTGCGCCCATTCTTTTCGTGGAAAAATGCCGCTTGTCTGCAAGAATTGTGAAGTCGGACTTAATAATGGGGGCCGTGATGGATCCTGCGCAACTGCCGGCATTGATGGGGTTCGTGAGCGTGGCGCGTCACGGCAGCTTCACGCGCGCGGCCGCCGAGACCGGCGTGACCGCTTCGGCGCTGTCGCAAAACATCCGCTCGCTCGAGACCCAGTTGAATGTGCGTTTGTTCAACCGGACCACGCGGCGCGTGGCGCTGACCGAAGCCGGCGCGCAGTTTCTCGCTCGCGTGCGGCCGGCTCTGGGCGAACTCGAGGCCGCCTTCGAGGCGCTCGACGAAACCCGCGACCAGCCCGCCGGCAATTTGCGTATCAACTTGCCGCGGATCGCGAGCGAGTTGCTGGTGCAGCCGCATCTCGCGGAATTCACGCGCCGTTATCCGCAGATCCGCCTCGACCTGACGCTCGACGACGGCCTGGCCGATGTCGTAGGCGAAGGCTTCGACGCCGGCATCCGGCTCGGCGAGCGGGTTGCGCGGGACATGGTGGCGGTGCCATTGGGCGGCGAGATGCGCATTGCAGTGGCGGGCTCGCCGGCCTATTTCGAGCGCTATGCGCCGCCCGCAACGCCAGCCGATCTCGCCGCGCATGACTGCCTGTGCTACCGCTTCACGTCGAGCGGCGGCATCTATCGATGGGAGTTCGCGCCGCCCGACGATCCGGCGCGTGTGTTCGAGATCGAGGCGCGCGGCGCGCTCGTCACCAACGACCTGCGCACGATGGTGCAAGCTGCGGAGCAGGGCGTGGGTCTGCTGCACGTGATCGAGGACTATATACGCGAGCAACTCGACGATGGCCGCCTCGCGCGCGTACTCGACGCATGGTGTCCGAGCTTTCCCGGTTTCTATCTCTACACGGCGAGCCGCGCGCAAATGCCGCTCAAACTGCGCGCGTTGATCGACTTCCTGAAAGAGAAGCGCAGCGCTCGCTAGCGCACGCGCCTCCTTCTTTCACACTACGAGGAGCTGCCGCAGATACTCGGCCGTGCGACTCTCCTTCGCGCGCACGACCTCGGCCGGCGTGCCGCTCGCCACGATCTTGCCGCCGGCATCGCCGGCGCCCGGACCGACGTCGACGACCCAGTCGCTTTGCGCGGCCACTCGCATGTCGTGCTCCACCACGACGACAGTATTGCCGGCATCCACGAGTCCCTGAAGTTGCACCATCAGCCGGTCGACGTCGGCGGGATGCAGGCCTGTGGTCGGTTCGTCGAGGATATACAGCGTGTCGCCCCGTTGTGCGCGTTGCAGTTCCGTGGCGAGCTTGATGCGCTGAGCTTCACCGCCGGACAATTCGGTGGCCGGCTGACCGAGCCGCAGGTAGCCGAGGCCGATGTCGCGCAGCACTTTCAGCGCGCGCATCACGCTGGCATCGTCGGCGAAGAAATCGCATGCGGCGTCGACGGTCAGGCCGAGCACCTCGGCGATGTTCTTATCGCGCCATGTGACTTCCAGCGTCTGCGTGTTGTAGCGCGTGCCGTGACAGGTCGAGCAGGGCGCATAGACGCTCGGCAGAAATAGCAGTTCGACGCTGACGAAGCCTTCGCCTTCGCACGTCGGGCAACGGCCATGCGCCACGTTGAACGAGAAGCGGCCCGCGCTGTAGCGGCGCTTGCGGGCGAGCGGCGTGTCGGCGAACAGCTTGCGCACGTGGTCGAAGAGGCCCGTGTAGGTGGCCAGGTTGGAGCGCGGCGTGCGGCCGATCGGTTTCTGATCGACGCGCACGAGCCGCCGCAGCGCGTCCATGCCTTCGACGATGCGGCCGCCGGTCGGCGCGCTCGCGGCGGCAAGCAATGGGTCCTGCTCGTCGTCGTCGGGATTTTCGAAGACGCGTCCGAGGTGGCTGGCGACCAGTTCCGGCAGCGCCTGGCTCACGAGGCTCGATTTGCCCGAACCCGACACGCCCGTGACGGCGGTCAGGCAGCCGAGTGGAAACGCGGCGTCCAGCCCGTGCAGATTGTTGCGCGTGATGCCGGCGAGCCTCAACCAGCCGGCTGGTTTGCGCGTCGCGCGTGCGACCGGCGCGGGCGGCGCGAACAGATGCCGGCGCGTATGCGACGCTTCGACCTTCGCGAGGCCGGCAGGCGGCCCGCTATAAACCACATGGCCGCCTGCTTCCCCAGCCGCGGGACCGACATCGACGAGCCAGTCGGCGCGCCGCATCATCTGCAAATCGTGTTCGACGACGAACAGCGAATTGCCCGCGGCCTTCAGGCTCTGCAGCGCGCTGAAGAGTGCTTCGCCATCCGCGGGATGCAGTCCGGCTGATGGTTCGTCGAGCACATATACGACGCCGAACAACTGCGACGACAACTGCGTGGCGAGTCGCAAGCGCTGCAATTCGCCGGATGACAGCGTGGGCGTGCTGCGCTCCAGCGCGAGATAGCCCAAACCCAGATCGACCAGTGTCGTTATGCGTTCGAGCAACTCGGCTGCGATGCGTTGCGCGGCGACGCGTTTTTCTGCGGACAGGTTGGGCGTGCGCCGTACGTCAGGCGCGGCTTTATGCGCGGAACCGCCAGCGGCGACCCGTTTATCGACGGCATCGCGCATAGCGTTCTTGCTCAGCACGCTGCCTTTGGCTGCGTCTTTGCCCGCATGTGCGACATCCGGCTCGGGCCACTCGCCGCGCGCGATCGGTTCGAGCATCTCGGCGAGTCTGGCTAGCGGCAACTGGGCGAACTCGCCGATATCGAGCCCGGCGAACTTCACCGACAGCGCTTCCTTCTTGAGCCGCTTGCCATGACAGGTCGGACAGACGCTGCCGATCATGAACCGCGACACGCGCTTTTTCATTAACTCGCTTTGGGTGTTGGCGAACGTATGCAGCACGTAGCGGCGCGCACCCGTGAAGGTGCCTTGATAGCTCGGCTCGTCCTGGCGCTTGAGCGCGGCACGGGTTTCCTTCGGCGTGAGGCCGGCGTAGACGGGCACGGTCGGCTGTTCGTCGGTGAAGAGAATCCAGTCGCGGTCTTTCTTCGGCAAATCGCGCCACGGTTTATCGACGTCGTAGCCGAGCGTCACCAGAATGTCGCGCAGATTTTGTCCGTGCCAGGCGGGCGGCCATGCAGCGATTGCGCGCTCGCGAATGGTCAGCGAGTCGTCCGGCACCATAGATTTTTCGGTGACCTCGTAGACGCGGCCGAGTCCATGGCAAGTCGGACAGGCACCTTGCACCGTGTTCGGCGAGAAATCCTCGGCGAACAGCATGGGTTGCTTCGGCGGATAGTCGCCAGTGCGTGAATAGAGCATCCGCACGAGACTCGACAGCGTGGTCACGCTGCCAACCGACGAGCGCGCGCTCGGCGTGCCGCGCTGTTGCTGCAAGGCGACCGCGGGCGGCAGGCCTTCGATGGCGTCCACTTCGGGCACGCCGACCTGCTCGATCAGGCGCCGGGCATACGGCGCGACCGATTCGAAATAGCGCCGCTGCGCTTCGGCGTACAACGTGCCGAATGCCAGCGACGATTTGCCCGAGCCGGACACGCCGGTAAAGACGACCAGCGCATCACGCGGAATCTGCACGTCGATGTTCTTCAGATTGTGTTCGCGAGCGCCGCGCACACGCACGAAGCCGGTGAAGGCGGGTGCGTCGGACGGCGGCGACGTCGAGCGGGCTTTGTTGCGGCTGGTGTCCATATCGATGAATAGGTGAACATCGCCCGGCGCGTCAGGCGAATATTGGTGAAGCTGCACGGAGTATGCCCGACGATGATGCCAGTGAAGGCGGAGCACGCGCGCCGCGTCAGCCCGGAAATCGCCGCCTGTCATTGAAACGATTATCCGCGCCCAGAGTGCGGTGGCTAACGGACGCGCCACGGCCAGCGCGGAAGATGGCAGTCTTCGCCCCTCGGAGAGTTCGCCATGGAAAACGCCGTGTACTGGAAAGGTTATCAGGTCGGAATCGAGTGTGACGGCCGGATTTTGTGGTTCTCGTCGACACCGCAGGAAGCGGTCGCCGCCTATGGCGCTCAACAGCCAGAGCCGGCCCGTATGGAAAATTCCGTTGTGGCACGCAACCTCGGCGTGACAGCGCAATTCGATCGGCCAGGTTTTTGTGGGTGAGCCGTAGCGCGGTTTGCTTAAGGTGCCTTTTGCGCGGACGCGGCCAAAGCATGCACAGAAAAGCAAAAAGCCCAGTCGCGAGGACTGGGCTTTTTGCTTGAATCTTGATGGTGCCGGAAAGAGGAATCGAACCCCCGACCTTCGCATTACGAATGCGCTGCTCTACCGTCTGAGCTATTCCGGCATCAGGAGAAACGAGATTATAGGGACTTCTTAATCAGCTTGGCAAGCCCCTGCACTCACTTTTTTGTTTCGAGATGGTAGCGTGTAACCCGGTCCACCTCGTTCTTCGAGCCGAGGAACACTGCGACGCGTTCATGGAGGCTTTTCGGCTGGATGTCCAGAATGCGCTTCTCGCCGTTGGTTGCGGCGCCGCCCGCCTGCTCGACGATGAAGGCCATGGGATTCGCCTCGTACATCAGGCGCAGCTTGCCCGGCTTGTCCGGCGTGCGCTTGTCGGCCGGATACATGAAAATGCCGCCGCGATTCAGGATACGGTGCACGTCCGCCACCATGGAGGCGATCCAGCGCATGTTGAAGTCGCTTTGGCGCGAACCGTCCTTGCCAGCCTTCAATTCGCCGATGTACTGCTGGACCGGCGGATACCAGTGGCGCTCGTTCGAAGCGTTAATCGCATATTCACGCGTTTCGACCGGAATGCGCATGTCGCTTTGCGTGAGCACCCACGAGCCGAGTTCGCGGTCGAGCGTGAAGCAGTTCACGCCATTGCCGGTGGTTAGCACCAGCACGGTTTGCGGACCGTAGACCGCATAGCCCGCGGCGACCTGCTGCGTGCCCGGCTGAAGGAACGACTGTTCGGTGGGTTGTTGACCGTCTGGGCAACGCAACACGGAGAAGATCGTGCCGATCGACACATTGACGTCGATGTTCGACGAGCCGTCCAGCGGATCGAACACAAGCAGGTATTCGCCCTTCGGATAGTTCGCCGGGATCGGGAAGAACTGTTCCATTTCCTCGGAAGCCATGCCGGCGAGATTGCCGCCCCATTCGTTCGCTTCGAGCAGGATTTCGTTCGACAGGATGTCGAGCTTTTTCTGCACTTCGCCTTGAACGTTCTCGCTACCCGCTGTGCCGAGCGCATCGCCCAGCGCGCCCTTGCTGACGTGGTAGCTGATTGCCTTGCACGCCCGCGCGACGACTTCGATCAAAAGGCGCAGATCGGCCGGCAGATTGTTGGTTTCGCGCTGCTGCTCGATCAGGTACTTCGTGAGAGTGGTACGACGTTGCAAAGCCATGCTGTACTCCGGGAAGGCTTGAGGAATATTCCGATTTTAACCGTTCGTTGTGTCGCTTCCGCGCTTTTGCGCGGGAACCTTGCACAGCGATCGCGCCGGACATGCCGGTGCGCGGCGAAATTCAGGCTTTGCGGCGCGCCTTGCCGGCCGTGACCTTGCCGCTCACGCTGGCTGCGAGCGCGGCGGCGCGGGCGTGTCCGGCCGATATCTTCCGCATTTTCGGGCGTTGGGCCTTCGGCATGGGTTCGATTTCCCGCTCGATCTGCTCGCCCGCCGCCGCGGTGGCGACGCGCAGGTCGTAGGCGATTTGCAGATTGAGCCAGAACTGCGCGCTCGCGCCGAAGTAGCGCTCGAGCCGCAGCGCCGTGTCGGCCGAGATGGCGCGCTTGCCACGCACCACGTCGTTGATGCGCGGCGCCGGGACCCGCAGCGCAAGTGCGAGCGCGTTGACCGACATGCCGAGCGGTTCGAGGAACTCGCCGCGAAGAATTTCGCCCGGATGGCTTTCCGGGATACTGTCGCCGGTGCCGATGTCCGAGAAATCGATGCTGCCCAGATCGGAGCGTTTGATGACCATGCCGGTCTCCCAATAATCAGTGATAGTCGACAATTTCGACATTCAGCGCCTCCCCTTCGACGAAATGAAAGCAGATGCGCCATTGCGTATTGATCCGGATACTCCATTGCCCGCTGCGCTGGCCCTGCAATGATTCCAGCCGGTTGCCCGGCGGCGCATGCAGGTCGCGGATGGATTCCGCGGCGTCGATCATGAACAGCTTGCGGCGCGCGAGCGCCTGCATGTGAAGCGGCAATGAGTACACGAACTTGCCCTGGAAGATTCCCGCCGTAGCTTTGTCGCCGAATGTCGTGATCATGGGATGATATAACGCAATGCGTTAAACGTAAACCGTTAAATGAATACGTTTACTTTCGCCCCATCGGCACAAGTCGAACAGTCGTCCAGATGGCTAACGTTGTCGCCGCGCGCGGTCGCGTCGTGCTTCCGAAAAATGCAGGACGAAAAAAAGCCGGCAACGCGTGCCGGCTTTTCGATGTGACAACAGCGCTCTGGCGAGCGTTATGCCAACGCTTTCTCCACGATCTCGCGCACGTCGCGCGATTTCACCTGAGCCGCCACTTTCTCCAGCGCCGCGCGCATGCCGTCGCGCAGCGTTGGCGTGAAGCGGCGCCACAATTCCAGCGAGCGGGCAAGGCGGGCAGCCACCTGCGGATTGATGGCGTCGAGTGCGATCACCTGATCGGCCCAGAACGCATAGCCTGAGCCGTCCTCGGCATGGAACTGCGCGGGATTCGCCGCGCAGAAGCTGAAAATCAGCGAGCGCGCGCGGTTCGGATTTTTCAGGTTGAAGGCCGGATGCGTCATCAGCTTACGCACGATCCCGATCACCGGACGGTGCGCGCTGCCACGCTGGGTGGCTTGCAAGGCGAACCACTTGTCGATGACGAGCGGCTCCTTTTCGAAGCGCCGGTAGAAGTCGTCCAGCGCCTGCTGCGCCTCGGCGCTGCCGCCATTCGCCGCCGACGCATTGAGCAACGCGGAGAGCGCCGCCGAGCGGTCGGCCATGTTGTTCGCCGCATCGTACTGCGCGGACGCGAGACGCACGGTTTCGGCAGGATCGTCGAGTTCCGCGAGGTACGACAGCGCGAGATTCTTCAGCGCGCGATGACCCGCCGCTTCGGGCGTGGCTTCATACGCACCCGGCGTGCGATGCTGCTCGTACACCTTGAGCCAGTCGCCCCTGAGTGCATTGGCAAGACGCTTGCGCACGAATTGCCGCGCGGCGTGGACGGCGGCCGGATTCGATTCTGTCATCTGCTCGGCGAGATACGCTTCCGAAGGCAGCATCAACGCGAGTTCGCGGAACGAAGGCGAGAGCGTTTCGTCGGTCAGCACGCGGGCGAACGCGGCCACCACGGAGTCGTCGAGTTGCAGCGGCACGCCGGTGGCGGCGCGTCCTGCAAGCGTGAGCAGTTCGCGCGTGGCGAGCCGCTGGCCGGCTTCCCAGCGGTTGAACGGATCGCTGTCATGAGCAAGCAGGAACGCAAGCTGTTCCGCCGAGTAGTCGTATTCGACGATTACCGGCGCCGAGAAATTGCGCAGCAGCGAAGGCAGCGGCTCCTGCGCCACGTTGACGAACGTAAAAGTCTGTTCGGTCTGTGTGAATTCGAGCACCCGCGTGGTGAAGGCCGAGGCCGTATTTTCGCCTTGCAATTGCAGCGGCAGGTCGCGGCCGTCCTTGCCGATCAAACCGATCGCGAACGGAATCAGCAGCGGGCCTTTTTGCGTTTCGCGCGCGGCCGGAGCGCCTTCGCCGTAGCCTTGCGTGAGCGTCACGCTGTAACGTTGCTGCGCGGCGTCGTAGTGCGTGCGCACGGACACGCGCGGCGTGCCGGCCTGGCTGTACCAGCGCTCGAACTGCGTGAGATCGCGGCCGTTGGCGTCGGCGAGCGCGTGACGGAAGTCGTCGCAGGTCACGGCCTGGCCGTCATGACGCTTGAAATACAGGTCCATGCCCTTGCGGAAACCGTCGCGGCCGAACAGCGTCTGATACATCCGCACGACTTCCGAGCCTTTCTCGTAGACCGTCATCGTGTAGAAGTTGTTGATCTCGACGTAGCTTTCCGGGCGCACCGGATGCGCCATCGGACCCGCGTCTTCGGCGAACTGCATCTGACGCAGCACGCGCACGTCTTCGATACGCTTGGTGGCGCGCGCGGCTTCGTCCGTGGCGCCGCCTGCCATGTCGGCCGAGAATTCCTGATCGCGGAACACCGTCAGGCCTTCTTTCAGGCTCAGCTGGAACCAGTCGCGGCACGTCACGCGGTTGCCGGTCCAGTTGTGGAAGTACTCGTGGCCGACCACGGCCTCGATGTTCGCGAAGTCGGTGTCGGTTGCCGTTTCCGGGTTCGCGAGCACGTACTTCGTGTTGAAGATGTTGAGCCCCTTGTTCTCCATCGCGCCCATGTTGAAGTCGCTCACCGCGACGATCATGAAGCGGTCCAGATCGAGTTCGAGCCCGAAGCGTTCCTCGTCCCAACGGATCGAATGGATCAGCGAATCCATTGCGTGGCGGGTCTTGTCGAGGTCGTGCGGTTCGACCCACACCTGCAGCAGCTTTTCCTTGCCCGAGCCGCTCTTCACGCGCTCTTCCAGGGCGACCAGCTTGCCCGCGACCAGCGCGAACAGATAGCTCGGCTTTCTGAACGGATCTTCCCAGCGGGCGAAGTGGCGGCCGTCAGGCAAATCGCCTTCTTCGAGCAGGTTGCCGTTGGACAGCAGGACCGGATAATCGGCTTTATTGGCGCGCAGCGTGACCGTGAAGGTCGCCATCACGTCCGGACGGTCGAGGAAGTAAGTGATGCGGCGAAAGCCCTCGGCCTCGCACTGCGTGAAGAAGTTGCCGCCGGACACGTAAAGGCCCGACAGCGTGGTGTTCTCAGCCGGATTGCAGAGACTCGTGAGCGTCAGTTCGAACTGATCCGGCACGTTGTCGAGCCGCAAGCCGTGTTCGTGCGCGTGGGCGTTGGCGAACGGCTGGCCGTCGATCTCGGCGCTGACGAACTCCAGTTGTTCGCCCATCAGCTCCAGGTGCGCGGCGCGCGACGCCTCCGGATTGCGGCGCACGCGCATCGTGTTGCGGACCACCGTGCGTTCGGGAACCAGATCGAACTCCAGTGCGACGGTGTCGATCAGGAAGGCGGGCGGCGCGTAGTCGGCGCGGCGAATCACATTGGGCGTTGCGGTATCGGCCATGGCGTTCTGTAGTGTTGGAACTCGAGCCGGCGAGCGCGCTTCTGGCGCGCGGGCCGGGCATGTCGAGCCATTGTACAAAGCCTCGGCGAATTGTGCGGAGCGAACTTTTTACCGAGTCGGCTGGTCAGCGTATTATCGGGCGCCCGAGCGCGGGAATGCCTGTGCGTCGACGGGGCCGGGTTTGACGGACAATACAGAAGCAACTTGGAAGCTTCACGAGGTAGACCATGAAAATCGATCGATGGACCCGCCACGCCACGCTGCTGCTGGGCGCACTGGCGGTGCTGCTTTCCGGCTGCACGACCTACGTCACCACCCAGGTCACGGCCTTTTCAGACTGGAGCGGCAGTGACGCCACGCGTACCTATGCGTTCACGCGAGCGGCGGACCAGCAGAATAATCTCGAACTCAGCACCTACGAGCGCCTGGTCGCGAACGAACTCGCCACCCATTCGTTCCGTCAGGTCGACGGCGCGCAGGCGCGCTATCTGGTCGGACTGTCCTACGGGATTCGTTCGGACATGGTGACGGTTGCGGAGCCGGTGTATTACAACCCATGGCCGGCGCCGTACTGGGGTTATGGCCGGCCGTTCGATCCGTGGGGCCCGTGGGGCGCATTCCCGGCCACTTACGTGAACCAGAGCTATCCGATTTTCACCCACCTGCTGGGCGTGCGGATTACCGAGCGCGCGAGCGGCAAGGAGGTCTACAACGTGACGGCGCGCAATACGGGCGGCGAGTCCTCGCTGGTTCGGGCCATGCCGTATCTGGCGCGTAGCGCGCTGGCCGATTTCCCACTCGGCAACGGTGTGGTTCACACGGTAAAGATTCCGGTCGGTAAGAGTGGCGGCCCATCGAACGAAATGGTGGCGACCGGTACGGCTCCCGCCGCCGCGCCAATGCCGGCGTCCGGTGCGAAAGTCGTTCAGTAAATAGTACCTGGCTGACGCGTCGAATCGGCGGTGTCGGTGTAGGTTAAGCGGCCCCCAGGTCACCCTGCCGGGCCGGTTCTGCTTTTCAGCGTCGGCGGGCATGAAGCTCTACGCCCGATACCGCACTCGGACATCTGCATTTCTTAAAGGGCACATCCGAGTTGACCGTGCGTCGCGAGTTCAGAAAGAGGTCGGCAAACAACGCCAGCGTCTTCCAATCTGAAACACTTTTTAAGAAAGTAAATTGAAAGTATTGCCGTATTTCGGCGAAATAGTTCCGACTTCAGAGTCGGTGACAGCCGCGCTGCTAGCGGATAACGGGTCCGTTCCCAAGCTGGAAAACGGCGCTGGAGGCCGGCGCCTTTGCTTTTCAGCCGGGCGTCGTATGAGAGATACGGATACAGATGGATACGTCTTTTGAAGCTGATTTATCCGAGAATATTCAGTATGATTCCGGCGACCCGAGGGGCCCGCGACTATCCTTCAGACGAATTGACAAAGGCGCCTAAATAATCGGGGGCCATGTGCCGTTAATCCGCTGAACCCTATTAGAAGATTGGATCGACCCCGGCTGGAGCTTGCCGGTCCGCGCGGCGCGTGAACGCTGTGACGGTGCCGTATTCCGTCAGGCGCTTCAGCCTCTCCTCGCTTCTACGCGCGAACCCGATATGCCCGATCTGCACTGGACCATTCCGGTCGCTCGCTGGTCTAGCTGGCCTGCTGCCGCATCTGCCTCACCCGATATCGGCTTCATCGAGCCGATCGTGCGGCGTCGTCTGAGCACTCTCTCCAGAGTGGCGCTGAAGGTTGCGCACGATTGTGTCGCCCGGGACGCGGTGCGGGTCGTGTTCGCCTCGCGCCACGGCGAATTGCGGCGCACCACGAATATCTTGCGCGCCATCAGCGCGGGCGAGCCGGTCTCGCCGACCGCCTTCAGCCTCTCGGTGCTCAATGCCATGACCGGCGTGTTCGGGATTGCGCGCGGCGATCGCTCCGCGGCGAGCGCGATCTCGGCCGGCGCGGAAACGCTGGGTTACGCGCTTCTGGAGGCCCATGCGCAATACGCCACGCAGCCGGATTCGCCGACGCTCTTGGTGTACGCGGACGAACCGGCCGATCCGGCATACGGCACGATCGAAGACGAAGTGCAGGGCGGCGCGATCGCGCTCCTGCTCGATAGCGAAACGGCGACGGGCGAGCTTGAGTGCACGGTGTCGCGCGCAGGCCAATCAGACTCCGCTCCGGTGAGCGAAGCCCGCGCTGGCAAGACCGGCGAAGCAGGCGAAACAGGCGAAACAGGCGAAACAGGCGAAACAGGCGAAACAGGCGAAACAGGCGAAACAGGCGGCAAAAATAGCGCCGCCCCGGAAATCTTCTTCGCAACCCAGAGCCAGGCGCTGCAGCACTGTCTGGAAACCGGCCTGCCCGCCGCCTGGCAAAACGCCGGCGCCACGTGGCATTGGAGGTGGCATGGCCGCGCGGCTTGATTACTTCTGGCGATTCTGCGCGACCGGCATGGCTTTCGTGGTCTTCGGGGTGTGCGGCGTGCTGTTTTCCGTGGTGGTGTTTCCGCTCGCATGGGTGTGGCCGCACCGCGCCTCGCGCCAGTTCGCGGTGACGAGCGTGATTCACTGGTTTTTCCGCGCACTGGTCGCGGTATTGCAACGCATCGGCGTGATGGAACTGGAAGTGTCCGGCGTGCAGGCCTTGCGCGCGGGCGGCCCGGCGATCGTGGTCGCGAATCACCCGACCTATCTCGACGTGATGGTGCTGCTGTCGCTCACGCCGCATGCCTGCTGCGTGGTGAAAAACGCGCATTGGAGCAACCCGTGTTTCTGGGGCATCGTGCGCTCGGCGGAATACGTCAGCAATGCCGATCCCGCCGAACTCGTCGAGGCGGGCGCGAAGCAACTGGCCGCGGGCTATACCATGATCATCTTTCCGGAAGGCACGCGCAGCCCGGCGCCGAACCGGCTGCACGCGTTTTCGCGCGGTTTCGCGCACATGGCGCTGAAGGTCGGCGCGCCGATCGTCCCGGTGCTGATGGATTGCGATCCGCCCGCATTCACCAAGCAGATGCGCTGGTACGACGTGCCGGCGCGCGCGTTCAGAATACGCGTGAACGTGCTCGAGCCGCTCGGCGTCGATCAGCTCGCGGCTCATGACACTCCACCGGCTCTCGCGGCGCGCAGCGTGACGAGCGCCGTCGAAGCCCACATTACCCAGCACCTGTTCGATTATGGATTCTTTAAAACTCGAAATTAAACAGCTCCTGATCGAAGCGCTCGATCTGGAAGACCTGAGCCCGGCCGATATCGACGACGATGCACCGTTGTTCGATACCGACGGTATCGGCCTCGATTCGATCGATGCGCTCGAAATCGGCATCGTGCTGCGCAAACAATACCAACTGACCATCGCAGCGAACGACGAGCGCACGCGCGAACACTTTCGCTCGATCAGCACGCTGGCGGCGCTGGTCGCGAGCCAGCGCGAAGCGGTGCACGCTGTGAACGAAACAACCAGAAAGGGGGAGTAAATCGTGTCCGAGGCAGAGATTCTGGAGCGCATCCGCGCCATCTTTAAAGAGAACTTCGCGATCGAGCCCGAGCGCGTCACGCCCGAGGCGCATCTATTCGAAGACCTCGATCTCGACAGCATCGACGCCGTCGACCTCGCGATCAAACTGCAGGAAATGACCGGGCGCCGCATCAAGCCGGAAGAGTTCAAATCAGTGCGCACCGTCGGCGACGTGATTGGTGCGGTCGAATCGCTGCTGGCGGCACAGGGCTGATGGCCGCCGCGCGCTCGCGAACGCAAGCGGCGGCGGATCGGGCCGCCGATGCCTCGCCCGGCACTGAGCGCCACCTGGGCAAAACCGTCGTGCAGGTGCTCTTGAAGCTTGCCTACCCCGCGCTGATTCTGTGCGCGTGGAAATGGGACACGCCGCGCTACGTAGGCTGCATGCTGTTCGCGATCCTGTGGCTGCAGCGCTGGGCCGGCAGCGGGCCAGTCGCGACCTCGCTGCGGCGGCTTTCCTCGATCGACTGGGGCGTGGTCGGCTTGCTGAGTTGCGCGTCGGCGGCGATCGTGTTGACCAATAGCGAGTTGCTGCTGCGTCTCTATCCGTCGCTCGTCAACCTGGGCCTGTTGATCGCGTTCGGAGCGACGCTCGTGCGCGGGCCGTCGATGATCGAAAAATTCGCGCGCCTCGGCAACCCGAACCTGCCGCCGGGCGCGGTGCGCCACACGCTGCGCGTGACTCAGGTGTGGTGCGCGTTCTTCGCGCTGAACGGCGTGTTTTCCGCATACACGGCGTTGTACTGGAGCCGGGCGAGCTGGTCGCTCTACAACGGCGCGATCGCCTACGTGCTGATCGGCGTGCTGCTGGTGGCCGAGGTCATCTGGCGTTATCTGGTCGTGCTGCCGCGCGCCGCGCGTTCGGAGGCGGCATGATCGCGTTGCATGATCTGTTGTCGGTGGCCGATGAGGCCGCCGCAGTGCCTGCACCCGTATGCCGGGACGGTGCCGCGGTGCTCGATCGCGCGGCGTTTCGCGCGCGCGTCGCTGCGCTCGTCGCACTCGTGCAAACGCAAGACGCGCAACGCTACGCGCTGTGCATCGACGATCCGTTCGATTTTGCCTGCGCGCTCTTTGCGCTGTTCGCGTGCGGCAAGGAACCGGTGATTCCGGCCAACTCGACGCCGGGTTATCTCGCCGATCTCGCCGATGCGTATGAAGTCGTGCTGACGGACGCGGACTTGCCGCCGTTCGCGTTTGCGTTAGCGGGAGATGCCGACGGTTTGGCCGAGGCCACCGGCGGCGCTTTCGGCAACGGCCCCGGCAACTCCGACTCCAACGCCAACGCCGTATTTACAGCCAATGCCGGAGCCGACGCCGACGCCAATGCCGTCCCGAACGCCAGCGCCGAAGCGGCTTCAGCGCAAACGAACCACTCCACCCACGCGATCGACCCCCAAGCCCCGCTCACGCTCTACACCTCCGGCAGCAGCGGTCGCCCCAAGCCGATTCGCAAGACGCTCGCCCAATTCAACGCCGAAGTGCACACGCTCGAAAAGCAGTGGGGTGCGCTAGTCGGCGACGCGACGATGCTCGCGAGCGTGCCGCATCATCACATCTACGGTTTGCTGTTCCGCGTGCTCTGGCCGCTCGCAGCGGGTCGCGCATTCGATCGCGCGGTGAGCATCGAGCCGTTGCATCTGCAAACGCAGATCGACCACGGCGGTGCAGCGGTGATCGTCTCGACACCTGCGCAACTGTCGCGCTGGCCCGCATTGCCCGGTTTCGCAGACCTGACGCCGGCGCCGCGCGCATTTTTCTCATCGGGCGGTCCGCTCGCACTCGAAGCCGCGCAGGAATACGCCGCAGCCTACGGCGCCGCGCCGCTCGAAATCTACGGCAGCACGGAAACCGGCGGCATCGCGTGGCGGCGCCAGGATCAGACCGACGCCTGGCAACCGGTGTCTGGCATCGAAGTGCGCCGCGACGAAGACGGCGCGTTGAATGTCCGCTCGCCGCATCTCGATCACGCCGGCTGGCATCGCACCGACGACAAGATCGCCTTCGACACCGAGGGCCGTTTCCGCCTGCAAGGCCGGCTCGACCGCGTGCTCAAGCTTGACGGCAAACGCGTCTCGCTGCCGGAACTGGAAGCGCGCCTCGCGCTGCATCCGTATGTGGCGCAAGCGGCGCTCGTGCCGCTCGCCGGCGCGTCGCGCGAGCGCGTCGGGGCGGTCGTAGCGCTGACCGAGGCGGGCGGCCCGGCTTTGCGCGACGAAGGCCGCGTGGCGCTCGCGAAAGTGCTGCGCCGGCATCTCGCCGAATATTTCGATGTCGTGGTGCTGCCGCGCCATTGGCGTTTTCGCGTCACGCTGCCGTTCGACGCGCGCGGCAAGTTGCCGGTGGCCGCTGTGGCGGCCGCGTTCGAACCGCGCGTCGAAGGCATGGAAGTGCTGTCCGAAGCGCGCAGCGGCGACACGCTGCATTACGAGTTGCGCGTGCCGCCTACGCTCGTGCATTTCGCCGGCCACTTTCCCGGGCTGCCAATTCTTCCCGGCGTGGTGCAGGTTGATTGGGCGGTGCGTCTGGCCGCCGAGCACGCGCCGGCGGCGCGCGCGGTGGCGTCGATCGATCGTCTGAAGTTCATGGCGCCGGTCTCGCCGGGCGCGGTGCTCAAGCTCACGCTCGCTCACGACGCAACGCGCCGTCGCGTGCAGTTCGCGTACCGCGTGAACTGCCGTGATTGCGCATCGGGTGTGATCGTCTACGGGGAGTCCGCGTGATGACTTTCTCCCCCTGCATCGTCATTCCGATCTACAACCATAAGGATGCGATCGGCGCGACCGTCGCGCACCTGGCGGTGCACGGCCTGCCGTTTTTCGTCGTCGACGATGGCAGCGACGAGGCCACCCAGCAGGTGCTCACCGCGCTCGCGCAGCAGTACGCGGGGCAACTCACGCTGTTGCGCCTGCCGGTGAACGGCGGCAAAGGCGCGGCCGTGATGGCGGGATTGCGCGCCGCGCGCCAGGCGGGCTACACGCACGCGTTGCAGATCGACGCCGACGGCCAGCACGATGCCACCGACGTGCCGCGTTTCATCGAAGCGGCGCGCGCCGAACCGGGTGCGGTGATTCTCGGTCGTCCGGTCTACGACGAGAGTGTGCCGAAAGCGCGTCTCTACGGCCGCTATCTGACGCATGTATGGGTGTGGATCGAAACGCTTTCGCTAACGATCCGCGACTCGATGTGCGGCTTTCGCCTCTATCCGCTGACGCTCGCCTGCAATCTGATCGACAGCGTGCAACTGCCCACGCGCATGGACTTCGACATCGAGATCCTCGTTCGCCTGTGTTGGCGGCGCGCGGCATTCCGCTCGATTCCGACGCGCGTCACGTATGCGAGCGACGGCGTCTCGCATTTCGACGTGTTGTGGGACAACGTACGCATCAGCCGCAGTCATACGCGACTCGTGTTCGGCATGTTGTGGCGTCTGCCGATGCTGCTCGCGCATAAGGTCATGCCGCGCCGCTCCGCACTTGCAGGCGAGCAGGGCAAAGAAAACGAACAGGACTGGTGGCGCATTGCCGAACGCGGCAGCCATCTGGGCATGTCGCTGCTCGCGTTGAGTTGCAAGCTGTTCGGCCGGCGCTTCACTGCGCTGTGGCTGCATCCGATCGTCGCGTATTTTCTGCTGACGGGCCGCGCCGCACGCGAAGCTTCCAGCAACTATTTCAAGCATCTCGGCGAGGCCGCGCCGCACGGCGATACGCCGCGTCCTGGCTGGCTGTCCGCGTATCGTCATATGCTGGCGTTCGCGCAATCGGGCTTCGACAAACTCGCGGCATGGTCGGGCCGCGTGAACAACGCCGACGTCAAATTCGAAGATCCTTCGGCATTCGAAGCATTGGTGGCGAGCGGCAAGGGCGCGCTCGTGATCGGCGCGCATCTCGGCAATCTGGAGATGACTCGCGCGCTCGCCGCGCAGGGCGCCTATGCGAAGGTCACGGCGGTCGTCTATACGGAACACGCGCGCCGCTTTAACAGCGTGCTGGCCTCGGCCAATAGCGAGTTCGCGAAGCATCTGCTCGAAGTCAGCGACTTCGGTCCCGAGACCGCGATGATGATGCAGGAGCGCGTCGATGCCGGCGAGCTGCTGGTGATCGTCGGCGACCGCGTGCCCGCGCACGAAGCGGGCCGCACGACCGAAGCGCAATTTCTCGGCTCGACCGCGCCGTTCGCGCAAGGTCCATATGTGCTCGCGCATGCGTTGGGCTGTCCGGTCTATCTGTTCTTCTGTCTGAAAGAGCGCGACGGCTACCGTCTGTATTTCGAACCGTTTGCCGAGCGCATCGAATTGCCGCGCCGTGAACGCGCGCAGCATCTCGCCGCGTGGGCGCAGCGCTACGCCGTGCGTCTCGAACACTATTGCCGCAAGGCACCTTATCAATGGTTCAATTTCTTCGATTTCTGGGCCAGCCCCAAGCGAGGCGCGAATGGCCGAACATGATCTGATCGATGTGCCGGATGCGGGCGTGAACGTGAACACCGCGGCTGTGGTGATCGGCGGCCGCAAGCTGACGATCGAAGAGGTCGTCGCGATTGCGCAGCATCGCGCGCCGGTCGCGTTGAATACCGATCCGGCATGGCGCGCGCGCATCCAGCGCGGCGCGGATTTTCTGCGCCGCCATCTGGCCGCGGGCGCGACGGTGTACGGCGTCAACACCGGATACGGTGACGCCTGCGTGGTCGACGTGCCGATGGAACTCGTCGAAGCCTTGCCGCTGCAACTCACGCGTTATCACGGCTGCGGCATGGGCCAGTATCTCGACGACGCGCAAACACTCGCCGTGATCGCCGCGCGACTCAACTCGCTCGCTTATGGTTTTTCCGGCGTGCGTCCCGTGTTGCTCGAACGTCTGGCCGATCTGGTCAATCATCGTGTGCTGCCGCGCATTCCGTCGGAAGGCTCGGTCGGCGCGAGCGGCGATCTCACGCCGCTCTCGTATGTGGCCGCCGCGCTCGCGGGCGAACGCGACGTGATGTTCGAAGGGCATTTGCGTGACGTGCGCCAAGTGTGGGCCGAACTCGGCCATGCGCCGCTCACGCTCGCGCCGAAAGAAGGGCTCGCGCTGATGAACGGCACGGCCGTGATGACGGGTCTCGCGTGTCTCGCGTTTGCGCGCGCCGATCATCTGACGCGGCTCACCGCACGTCTGACTGCGCTATGCACCGTCGCGCTCGACGGCCGCGCCGCGCACTTCGACGCGATGCTCTTCGAAGTGAAGCCGCATGCCGGCCAGGCGGAAGCCGCGGCCTGGATTCGCGATGACCTGTCAGGCCGCGACGACACGCCGGGCCACCGTCTGCAGGACCGTTATTCGATTCGCTGCGCGCCGCATGTGATCGGCGTGGCGCGCGATGCGCTGTCGTGGGTGCGTCGCGATGTCGAGAACGAACTGAACAGCGCGAACGACAACCCGCTGATCGATCCGGACACCGAACGCGTACTGCACGGCGGCAACTTCTACGGCGGCCATATTGCGTTCGCGATGGATTCGCTGAAGGTCGCGGTGGCCAACCTCGCCGATCTGATGGACCGGCAACTCGCACTGCTCGTCGACGTGAATTTCAATAACGGCCTGCCGCGCAATCTGTCGGGCGCGGCTCCCGCGCGCGCCGCGATCAATCACGGCTTCAAGGCGGTGCAGATTTCGTCGTCCGCGTGGACTGCGGAAGCCTTGAAGAACACGATGCCCGCTAGCGTCTTTTCGCGTTCCACCGAGGCGCACAACCAGGACAAGGTCAGCATGGGCACGATCGCCGCGCGCGACTGCCTGCGGGTGTTGGAACTGACCGAGCAGGTCGCCGCCGCGCATACACTCGCGACGGTGCAAGCCGCGCGTCTGCGCTTGAAGATCGACAGCGGAACGCCGGTGCCGGCGCCGCTGCAGGTGTTCATGGACAGCGTAAGCGCGCAGTCGCCGTTCGTCGACGAAGACCGCGCGCTCGAACACGAACTGCGTGCACTGACCGCGCGCATTGCCGCTTGCGATCTGACGAGCGACTATCGCGGAGGATCGAACGCATGACCGGTTCCCGCAAAGTGCTGAGCGCGAGCGCGACGGTGGAAGTGCCGTTCCACGATGTCGACGCCATGAACGTCTGTTGGCATGGCCATTACCTGAAGTACTTCGAAATCGGCCGCGCGGCGTTGTTGCGCGCGTTCGACTACGACTATCGTGAGATGCAGGCGTCGGGTTATCTGTGGCCGATCGTGGAAGCGCATCTCAAGTACGTGAGACCGGCCACCTACGGTCAGAAGATCGAAGTGCGCACGCAACTGCTCGAACACGAAAACCGCCTGAAAATAGGCTATGAAATCGTCGACTGCGCGACCGGTACGCGATTGACCAAGGGTTACACGATCCAGGTCGCGGTCGATGCCGCCACTCAGGAGTTGCAGTTCGTCTCGCCACCGGTTGTGTTCGAGAAGCTGGAGCGCGTATGGGGACGATGAATTTGCGCGTCGTGATCGCGGGGGCATTGAGCGCGTTGAGCGTGCTCGGGGCGACCGTCGTATCGATGGAGCCCGCGTCGGCCGCGTCGACTGTCTTGACGAAAGAAGCCACGTCCGGCAATCCCGCGCTCGTCTCGCAGATCGCTGCGCACCTCGCGCAAGCCAAGGGCGTGCGTGCGCAATTCACGCAGACGCAAACCCTCGCCGCAATGAAGCGGCCGCTCGTGAGCACCGGCTCGCTGCTGTTCTTCCGCGAACGCGGCGTGATCTGGCAGATCGACACGCCGTACAAAGCCACCTACGTGATCACCGATGCCGGCGTAACCGAAGTCAACGCCAACGGCCAGCGCGTCACGGCCCACAGCGCGCAGGGCACGCGCGGCGTCGCGCAAGTCTCGAAGATGATGCGCGCGATGCTCGGCGGCGATCTATCGGCGCTGTACTCGCAATTCGACGTGCAGGCCGAAGGCAGCGCCGCGCAATGGCGCATGCAACTCACGCCGAACCAGCCGCAGATTGCGCAGTCGATCAAAGGTCTGGAGATGAACGGCGGCGACTATCTGCAGCGCTTGCGCATTACGCTCGCGAACGGCGACATCACCCAACTCGACTTCACGAAGAGCGCGGCCGTGACCGAACTCACCGCGGCTGAACGCGGTCTGCTCGGAGCGCCGTAATGGACATGCTGCAACAGCGATCCGCGAAACAGGCGTGGGGCGTGCGCGCCGCGTGGCTGCTGCTCGCGCTCGTTGCGGCGCTCTATTGCGGCTGGCGATTCGCAGGGCCGTCGCCGTTGCAAACCAATCTGCTCGCGCTCTTGCCCGCGACTGAGGCCGACCCGATCGCGGAGAAGGCGGTCGATACGCTGGCGAGCGCGCTCGGCGACCGCACCGTTTTCCTCGTCACCAGTAACGACGACGCGCACGCGAAAGCCGCGGCGAAACAACTCGGCGCGTCCTTGCAAAAGAGCGGCGCATTCGGTTCGGTGACGGCGGAGTTGCCGCCGTTCGATCTGTCGCAGATCGCATTGCTGTACATGCCGTATCGCTTCGGCTTGCTGGCGCCCGCGGATCGCGCGGCGCTCGCGAGCGGCACGGTTGGCGCCACGCTGCATGACGCGCTCGCCCAGCGCATCTACAGCCCGCTGCGCGGCGGACTCACCACGCCGCTCGCCGACGATCCGTTCGGCTGGCTCGAACACTGGCTCGGCGGACTGCCGCTCGCCACTTCGAATCTTGAACTCGAAGACAACCTGCTGGTTGCGCATCGAGGTGCGGCCACCAGCGTGCTGATCGTTGCGACGCTGCCGGGCTCCGCTTACGAAACGAAGACGCAGCACGCGGTACTCGCGGCACTCGCCCAAGGCGAAAGCGCGTTGAAGCAGTCGTTCCCCGATGTCTCCGTGGCGCGAACCGGCGCTGTCTTCTACGCGGAATCGGCGCGCAGCGCGTCGGAACATGAAGTGCATCTGATCGGCGTCGCGTCGCTGTGCGGCATCGCGCTGTTGATGATGTGGGTGTTCCGCTCGCCGCGTCTGCTGCTGCTCGGCTTCGTGTCGACCGCGCTCGGCATTGTCTGCGCGCTGGCGGTCACGATGCTGATATTCGGCAAGCTGCATCTGCTGACGCTCGTGTTCGGCGCCAGCCTGATCGGCGAGGCAGTCGACTATTCGATTCAGTACTTCGTCGTGTATCTCGGCGCGCAACGCGATTGGGACGCTCGGCGTGGCGCGCGCGCGGTGCGTCCCGCGTTGAGCGTGGCGCTTGCGACGAGTCTGCTCGGCTACGCGATCCTCACATGGGTGCCGTTTCCCGCGCTCAAGCAGATCGCCTGTTTCGCCATTGCCGGTATTACGACGGCGTTCGCTTCCGTGCTGTGGCTGCTGCCCGCATTGCTCACGCGCGCACCCAAACGCAGTCCCAGGCGCGTGTTCGCAGGTGCGGCGCGCGTGCTGACAGTGTGGCATCGCACGATCGGCGGCAAGCGGGCGTGGTTCGTGGCGGCGCTGTTGCTGCTGCTCGCGATTCCCGGCTGGCTGCGTCTGACCAGCGACGACGATATCCATCTGCTGATTCAGCGCGATCCCGCGCTCGTCGCGCAAGAAGACAAAGTGCGTGCGGCGGTCGGCGTGGATAACAGTGCGCAGTTTTTCGTCGTGCGCGGCGAGACGCCCGAGGTCGTACTTCAACGTGCGGAAGCCTTGGGCACAAAACTGGATGCATTGAACGGCACCGCGAACAAGGTCGGCGGCTATCAATCGGCCGCGCAGTTCGTGCCGTCTGCGAAGCAGCAGAATGAAGATCGCGCATTGCTGGCGCAGCATGTGTTCAATGATCGCGCAACGTTGCGCGCCACGCTCCTGCAAGCGGGCTTCAAGGATGAAGTCGCCGACGCCTGGCTCGCTGCGTACGCGAAACCACAAGCGCCGCTCACGATCGATACGTGGCTCGCAGCGCCTTGGTCGCAACCGTACAAACATCTCTGGCTCGGCGAAGTCGATTCGTCGACGAAAGCCTATGCGGCGGTCGTCATTCCGCAAGGCGTGACGCCGCAGAACGAACCCGCCTTGATCGCAACCGCGCGAGGCTTGCCCGGCGTCGTGTTCGTCGACAAGGCCGCCAGCGTGTCGAAGCTGTTCGGCGCGTATCGCGTGGATAGCGGCTGGTGGCTCGGCGGCGCGCTTGCCCTCGTACTCGTCCTGCTGATGCTGCGATACAAAGTACGCGGCGGCGTCGCCGTGACCTTGCCGGTGCTGCTCGCGGTGGGCGTCACGCTGGCGGTGTTCGGCTATGCCCACGTGCCGCTCAATCTGTTCAATTGGCTCGCGCTGATGCTCGTGCTCGGCGTGGGCGCAAACTATGCCGTGTTCCTGCGCGAAGGCTGCCTGCGCGCGGACGCGGATCTCGGCGCGGTATGGACGGGCGTGCTGCTCTCGGCGGCCACGACATTGTTGTCGTTCGGCATGCTCGGCATGAGCGCAATGCCTGCGCTGAAGAGTTTCGGCGCGACACTCGCGCTCGGCATCGCGGTTTCGGTGCTGCTCGCGCCGATCGGCATGCCATCGGAATCAAGGAGGGCCGCATGAAAGCGCCATCAGTCTATTTGCACGCGCTCGGCATGATCAACGCGCTCGGCGGCGACCTCGACAGCATTGTCCCAGCGCTCGCCGCCGCTCGTTCGCCGGGTATGGCAAACGCGCATACCGGGATCGGCGAGGCGTTCGTCGGCAGCGTACTCACGCCGCTGGATCTTGCGCCGCCCGCCGAACTCGCGCGTTACGACTGCCGCAACAACCGCTTGCTGCTCGCCGCGTTGACGCAGATCGGGCCCGTTGTCGAGGCGGCGCGCGAGCGCTACGGCGCGCATCGCATCGGCGTGGTGCTCGGCACCAGCACGTCGGGTATCGAAGCCGCTGAAGCGGCGTTCGTCTATCAGGCGCAGGCGGGCGATCTGCCCTCGAACTTTAATTACCGGCAAATGGAAATCGGTACGGCCGCGCCGTTCGCCGCCGCTGTGCTCGGTCTGCATGGGCCGGCGTTCACCATTTCGACCGCGTGCACGTCGAGCGCGAAGGCTTTCGCGTCGGCGCGCCGGTTGCTGCAATTGCAACTGTGCGACGCCGTCGTGGTGGGCGGCGTCGATTCGCTGTGCGAGCTGACGGTGCAGGGTTTCGCATCGCTCGAATCGACCAGCAACGTGCGCAGCAATCCGATGAGCCGCAACCGTTGTGGAATCAATGTCGGTGAAGGCGCGGCCGTGTTCCTCATGAGCCGCGACGAAGCGGCGGTGCGGCTTGCGGGAGTCGGCGAATCGAGCGACGCGCATCACATTTCGTCGCCGGATCCGCAAGGGGTGGGCGGCGAACTCGCTTTGCGCGCGGCACTTGCCGATGCGGGCATCGCGTCGTCGGCAATCGGTTACGTGAATCTGCACGCCACCGCCACACGCAAGAACGATGAAATGGAAGCGGCTTTGATGTCGCGCGTGTTTCCGCAAGGCGTGGCGACGAGCGGCACCAAACCGTTGACCGGCCACCAACTCGGCGCGGCGGGCGCCACCGAACTGGCCTTCACATGGCTCCCGCTGGCGCATGACGACGTACCGCTGCCGCGTCATCTGTGGGACGGCGAGGCTGATCCCGCGTTGCCCGCGCTGGACCTCGTCGTTAGCGAGCGCTTCATGCCACAGGGTGGCGCGCAATACGCGATGAGCAATTCATTTGCTTTCGGCGGCAGCAATGTCAGCCTCGTTCTTGCCCGATGAGCCAGCCGATGAGCCACGCGATGAACCCCACGCCCACCGTTGACGAACTGGTCCATCAGCCGATCGAAGCGATCATCCCGCATCGCGGCACCATGCTGCTGATCGACTCGGTCGACACGTTCAGCGAAGAAACGCTGACTGCACGCGCCATGGTGCGTGCCGACGCCTGGTATGCCGACGCCGATGGCGCGATGCCCGCGTGGATCGGAATCGAACTGATGGCGCAGGCGATCGCCGCGCACGTCGCGTTGCTGGCCATGCGCGGCGGCGGCCGCGCGCGGCCCGGCGTGCTGCTCGGCTCGCGCAGCTACAAGGCATTGCAGCCGTCATTCGAGGGCGGCGCGCAGTTGTCGGTCCACGTGGTGGAACTGCTGCGCAGCGAAGAGGGTCACGGCGCCTACGAATGCATGATCCGGCACGGCGATGCGATATGCGCCGAAGCTGTCATCAAGGTCTTTCAACCGCGCGATTTTCAGTCATTCATCGAAGGGAGTTTCAGTTCATGAGCCGGCGTGTTCTCGTTACCGGCGCAAGCCGCGGCATCGGCCGCGCGATTGCGTACAAATTGGCCGCCGACGGTTTCGCGGTGTCCGTGCATTGCCGCACGGGGCGCAGCGAAGCCGAGGCGGTGGCGACGGGCATCGCCGCTCAAGGCGGCACGGCGCGCGTGCTGCAATTCGACGTGCGCGAGCGCGCGGTGTGCCGCGAAGTGCTTGAAGCGGACGTTGCGGCGAACGGCCCGTATTACGGCATCGTGTGCAGCGCGGGCGTGACGCGCGACGCCGCGTTCCCCGCGCTCACCGAAGAAGATTGGGACATCGTGATCGAAACCGGTCTCGACTCGTTCTATAACGTGGTCCATCCGTTGACCATGCCAATGGTGCGCGCCCGCAAGGGTGGCCGCATCGTCACGATTGCTTCGGTGTCCGGCGTGATGGGCAATCGCGGCCAGGTGAACTACAGCGCGGCGAAGGCCGGCCTGATCGGCGCGAGCAAGGCGCTGGCCGTCGAACTGGCGTCGCGCAATATCACCGTCAATTGCGTGGCGCCGGGTCTGATCGAGACCGGCATGCTCGATGAAATGCCGCTCGAGCAGGCGCTCAAAACGGTGCCGATGAACCGCGTCGGCCAGCCTGCCGAGGTGGCGTCCGTGGTCAGCTTCCTGATGTCGGATGCGGCCTCGTATGTCACGCGTCAGGTGATCGGCGTCAACGGCGGGATGATCTGATGAAGCGCGTCGTCATAACCGGCATGGGCGGCGTCACGGCGTTGGGCGATAGCTGGGACGTGATCGAAGCGCGCTTGAAGAGCGGCCTGAACGCCGTGCGCCGCATGCCCGAGTGGGATTACTTCGAATCGCTGCATACGCGGCTCGCGTGTCCGCTGCCGGGCTTCACGACGCCCGCGCATTATCCGCGAAAGAAGACGCGTTCGATGGGTCCGGTGTCGATGTACTCGGTGCGCGCCAGCGAACTGGCGCTCGCCGACGCTGGCCTTGCCGACGACGACACCATCAAGGACGGCCGCATGGGCGTCGCGTATGGTTCCTCGTCGGGCTCGGTGCAGCCGATCCGCGCGTTCGGCACGATGCTCGAAACCGGCTCGATGAGCGACGTCACGTCGAACAGCTACGTGCAGATGATGCCGCATACCACCGCGGTCAACGTCAGCCTGTTCTGGGACCTGAAAGGGCGGATCATTCCGACCTCTTGCGCTTGCGCGTCGGGCAGCCAGGCGATCGGCTACGCGTATGAAGCAATCCAGAGCGGCAAGCAGACACTGATGCTGGCGGGCGGCGCGGAGGAATTGTCGGGGCCGGCGGTCGCCGTGTTCGACACGCTGTACGCCACCAGCACGCGCAACGACGAGCCGCATCTCACACCACGTCCATTCGACGCCGCACGCGACGGCCTCGTGGTCGGCGAAGGCGCGGCCACGCTGGTGCTCGAAGAATATGAACATGCGGTGGCGCGCGGCGCGCGGATTCACGCGGAGATTGTCGGCTTCGGCTGCAACTCGGACGGCGCGCATATGACCCAGCCGACCGCCGAGACCATGGCGCTCGCGATGCGGCTCGCCCTCGACGACGCGCAACTGCCGCCTGAAGCGATCGCGTATGTGAACGCGCACGGCACCTCGACGGATCGCGGCGACATTGCCGAAAGCCATGCGACCGCGCAGACCTTCGGCGCGCGTATGCCGATCAGCTCGCTCAAGAGTTACGTCGGCCACACGCTCGGCGCGTGCGGCGCGCTCGAAGCGTGGTGGACCATCGAGATGATGAAGCGCAACTGGTATGCGCCGACCTTGAACCTGGAGAATGTCGATCCGGCCTGCGCGCCGCTCGATTACATCGTCGGCACGGGCCGAGAAATCGACGCCGAATATGTGATGAGCAACAACTTCGCGTTCGGCGGCATCAACACGTCGCTGATTTTCAGGCGCGTTCGATGAGCGTCGCGATGCAGCGCGTGGTCGTGACCGGCATGGGCATCGTGT
Source organism: Paraburkholderia sp. BL27I4N3 (assembly GCF_003386115.1). Taxonomy (NCBI): domain Bacteria; kingdom Pseudomonadati; phylum Pseudomonadota; class Betaproteobacteria; order Burkholderiales; family Burkholderiaceae; genus Paraburkholderia; species Paraburkholderia sp. BL27I4N3. Next base: position 554,478 of record NZ_QREJ01000001.1, read on the forward strand.
CGTGTCTCGGCAACACGCTCGATGAAGTCTCCGCAGCCTTGCGCGCGGGCCGCTCGCGAATCGAACGGATCGAGGCATGGCGCGAGCGCGGCTTCGGCTCGCAGGTCGCGGGCGTTGCGTCAGTCGCGCATGAGACGCCGTTCGACCGCAAGCTCGAACGCTTCATGGGTGACACAGCGCGGTTTGCATGTCATGCCGCGCGCAAGGCGATCAACGACGCCGGGCTCGCCCCGGCGCACTTGCGCTCGCCGCGCGCGGGCACGGTGATCGGTTCGGGCGTCGGCAACATGCTGAGCTACGACGCGGCCATGACTGTCGCCAACACGCGCGGCGTCGAGAAAGTGCCGCCCTACGTCGTGCCGCACGCGATGAGCAGCACCGCGTCGGCCAACGTCGCGCAAGTGTTCGGGCTCGAAGGCGTCAGCTACTCGCCGTCGTCGGCGTGCACGACTTCGGCGCTCGCAATCGGCCAGGCGATGCAACTGATCCAGACCGGCCGCCAGCAGATCGTGCTGGCCGGCGGCAGCGAGTCGTTGCACGACAACATGACGCTGATGTTCGACGCGATGGGCGCATTGTCGCGCCGCTTCAACGACACGCCGCAGACGGCATCGCGCCCCTACGACACGGAGCGCGACGGTTTCGTGATCGCGTCGGGCGGCGGCGTGCTGGTCCTCGAAGCACTCGATCACGCGCTCGCACGCGGCGCACGGATCTACGCGGAGCTCACAGGGTTCGGCGACTGCACGGACAGCGCAGGCATGGTCACGCCGCGCGCGGCGGGGATCGCGCGCGCCATGCGCGGCGCGCTAAACGAGGCGGGCAAGCGGCCCGACTACATCAACACGCACGCACCGTCGACGCCGCTCGGCGACCTGGAAGAACTGCACGCGTTGAAGGAGGTGTTCGGCGCGGCGTTCGACCGTCGCGTGCCGGCGTTTTCGTCGACCAAGGGCATGACCGGGCATCCGCTTGGCGCGTGCGGCGCGCACGAGGCGATCTACACACTACTGATGATGCGCGGCGGCTTCATTGCGGGTACGGCGGATATCGACACGCCGGAGCCGGCGCTCGACGGCATGCCGCTCGTGCGCACGACGCGTGAAGCACGCATCGGCACGGCGATGTCGGTGTCATACGGGTTCGGCGGCAGTTGCGCGAGTTTGGTGTTCGAAGCATGGCAGGGCGGCTGAAACGGCCGCGACTTTAATAAAACGAGGGTGATAAGAATGAAAAGAACAGGTGTATTGGGTGCGCTGGCAGTCATGGCGCTGACGCTGACGGGTTGCGCCACGCAGGTGAAGTCGCTGCCGCTCGCCGCGGCCGGCGGCGAATCGCGCGGCAACGTGCCGGTGTATTTCGGTCAGCAGGATCACCCGGCGGTCAAGAGCAGGTTGGGCGACGTGTCGTACTCCGTGCGGATCGCGCGCAAGGTCGCCGATCCCGACGACGCCTGCCACGAAGCGCTTGTCGAAGCGGTGCGCAAACTGCGCGCGGCGGCCAACGAACGCCACGCCAATGCCGTCATCGATGTGTCGACGCGTTTTCATAGCAACGAGAGCAACTCGTCGACGGAATTCACCTGCGGCGTGAGTCCGAGCGCCGCCGCGATTGCGGTGAGCGGCCAGCTCGTCGTGCTGGAATCGAACTAAGCCGAACCAGGCTAATTGAAATAGAACTCACAGAGCAACAACAACCACCAAGGAGTCTCAATGAAACGCCATCTTCTATTTGCTGCATTGTTTGCTTCGTTTGCCACGCTGAGCGCTGCGCCGGCTTTCGCTCGCGATACGGTCAGCTACTTTCCGGTCGAGCAGGCCTTGCAAAGCGAACCCGGCAAAGTGAGCGAAGACATCGGACTGTATTTCGCGGGCCAGCGCCATCCGGCTGTCGCGAAGACGATGGGCGAATTCGCCACCAACAAGAAGACCAACGCGTTCGGCAAGAGCGATTTGCAAGCCTGCCAGCACGTGTTTCTCTCCGCAGTGATCGAGTTGCAGGAACGCGCGCGTAAGGAAGGCGGCAACGCCGTGATCAACATCAAGAGCAACTACAAGAACGAATTGCGCGAGAGCGCCACCGAATACACTTGCGGCGCGGGCGCAGTGGTTGCCGGCGTCGCGCTGACGGGCGAAGTGGTGACGCTGCGCAAGTAAGAATGGGTCCGCGCAGATCAGCGCGGAGAACTGCGCATGCGCGCGAGGCAAGCAGGAAGGCGGTGTACGCCGCCTTGCGCTGTTTTATCGCATCAGGCGCGCGCCTTGCTGCGCATTAACTGGCTTTGACCGCCGCGACATTGACCAGCGTTTCCCGACGCTTGCCGGGTTGCGGATGAGACAGCCCGAGCCGCTCGAACAGACCAAAGTCTTTCGCGCGGCTCCACCAGAGATAGGGCAGCGACACGTTGCGCTCGCTGAAGTGAAAGCCGCCGCGCCGGATCATGTCGAGGTAGCCGTCGGCGCTCTTTTGCACGTGCATCGGGTGGCGGAACAGCAGCCGGATCACCCACGATTTGATGTACGCGTCGGTGGATTCGGCGAATAGCAACACGCCGCCCGGTTTGAGCACGCGGTGGAACTCGGCGAGCGCGCGGTCCTGCTCGACCAGGTGGTGGAAAGTTTGATGGCAGAACACGATATCGGCGCTTGCGTCGGGCAGCGGCAATTTCGCGCAGTCGCCGTGCAGCAGCTCAATATCTGCCAGCTTGTCACGGCAGGCGTTTGCCGCCTGAGCGGCGAGCGCCAGCGACGGCTCGTGGAAGTCGATGCCGACAAGGCGGCGTGGCTTGAACGCCTGCGCGAGCAGACGGAAGGAAATGCCCTGGCCGCAGCCGACGTCGACGATCACCGGCGCCTCGGGCAAGGGCGTATCGATCAGGCGTTTGAGGTCGTTGATCGCGACCCGCAGCACATGATGTTCCCAGGTATAGGTACGCAGGAACCAGATTCCGAAAGCCGTTTCCGGCACGAAAGGCACACTGGATGTTTCGGATGGCGACACGCTGGGCTCCCCGCGAAATGGCGTCTTGCTGTACCCGCCCTGAAGACATCCTTCGAGGCGTCAAAGCGTAGTTGTAACGAGACGTAAGGATGCAGCGAAATGCTGCTCCGGGCAAGCCAAACGATTGAGGCAATTTTGAGTACACATTCTTCAAAGCGCACGACAGTCGATGTCGTGATCATCGGCGCCGGACCGGCGGGCGCGGTGGCGGCGGCCTTGCTGCGCAAGACCGGGCGTTCCGTGCTGGTGCTGGAACGCCAGCACTTCCCGCGCTTTTCCATCGGCGAGAGCTTGCTGCCGCAGAGCATGGCCTATCTCGAAGAGGCCGGCATGCTGCAGGCCGTGGTCGAAGCGGGCTTCCAGTACAAGAATGGCGCGCATTTCGTGTATCGCGACCGGTCGTCGGCGTTCGACTTCCGCGACAAGCACTCGCCGGGTTGGGGCACCACCTACCAGGTGGAACGCGCGGTATTCGACGACATTCTGATCCGCTGCGCGGCGGAGCAGGGTGCCGAGGTGCGCTTCGGCCACGCGGTGCGCGCGGTTCATATCGGGGCCACGCCTTTGGTCGATGTGATCGACGAAGCGGATCACGCATATCAGATCGAAGCGCGTTTCGTGTTCGACGCAAGCGGCTTCGGCCGTGCGTTGCCGCGCCTGCTGAACCTCGAAGCGCCGACGCGCATGCCCACGCGCGCCGCGATCTTCACGCACGTCCAGGACGGCATTCCATTTGGCGTGACGGACCGCAACAAGATTTGCGTGGCGACGCATCCAGAACACCGCGACGTGTGGTTCTGGATGATTCCGCTGGCGGGCGGACGTTCGTCGGTGGGGTGTGTCGCCGAGGCGAGTTTCCTCGACGTGCCGGACGCGGAGCGCGACGCGAAGCTGCGCGCGCTGATCCAGCAGGAGCCGACGCTGAATCGTTTGATCGGCAACGCGCCGTTCCTGATGCCGGTTCGCCACATCGGCGGCTATGCGGCGAACGTGGAGCGTCTGCATGGGCCGGGTTACGCGCTGCTCGGCAATGCGGGCGAGTTTCTCGATCCGGTGTTTTCGTCCGGCGTGACGATTGCGTTGCGCTCGGCGCATCTCGCGGTGGAAACCTTGAATCGTCAACTGGACGGCGAGCAGATCGACTGGTCGGCCGCTTACGACGTGCCGTTGCGCAAGGGCATCGATACGTTCCGTGCTTTTGTGGAGCGCTGGTATTCGGGTGCGCTGCAGGACATCATTTTCTATCCGGAGCAGACGCCGTCGATTCGCCGCATGATCAGCGCGGTGCTAGCGGGTTATGCGTGGGACGAGACGAATCCGTATGTGGCTGATCCGGTGCGTCGGTTGAATGCGTTGCATGAGGTGTGCATGCAGCGGTGAGTTGGCTTCGCGGTGGGCATTAAAAGAAAACGGCGCTTCGGGATCGAAGCGCCGTTTTCTATTCAGTTCTGGGAATCAATTCGAGTCCCGATCAAGGCGGAGTTGCTCCGCCAACCTGATCTGGGCGCGCTGTGCCGAGGTCGCCGCGCAAGGTGTGCAAATGCAAACAAGTGTCAGCAAATGATTTCAAGACGAGTGGGGGTGGCTAGCATTCAGGTTCAATTAAAACTCGAGGACCCACGAATGCCTGCGTATGATCGAACAGCCGCCGCCCAGTATGTCAACGCTCATGCCTCGGTGATAAGCACGGGTCATTGCGCAAAGTTTGTGCGACTGGCGATTGAGCGAGGCGGGATCATGATTGATCGAACGCGAGACGCGAAAGACTACGGACAATCATTGATCAGCGCCGGATTCTATGAAGTCAATTCCGCTTACCTTACAAAGGGGGACGTGGTTGTGATTCAGCCCATTGCGAGCCATCCTGCTGGACATATGGCGATGTTCGACGGGCGAATCTGGGTTTCGGACTTCAAGCAATATCACGGCTTCTACCCGAATCAGGAATATCGGACCGTACAACCGCCGTACAAAATCTACCGCCACAACTGAACACGACAATGAAGAAATATCTAGCGGTTCTCGCCGCCGCGCTCAGCATGGTTTTGGGTCTGCTTTTTCACCCGCTGGCTCTGGCGCACGGGGAATCGGCCACGCCCGAGGCAAGCGCGAAGGCGTTTTACGCGTGGTACATAAAGCGCGATTCGGAAAATCGTGGATTTCCCTTGCTCGATAAAGACATTTTCCAATACGTAGCAAAGCCGACTGTCGAGTTCTTGCGCGCGGAATACAAGGCCAACAAGTTCGCCGGTGACAGCGATCCTTTTACGAAAGTTCAGGATTACGACGGAAAGGACTGGGCCGCACATATTGAAGCACGACCAGCCCTAATGTTCGGCGACACTGCTGTCGTTCCGGTCGTCCTCGGACGCGACACCAAGGCCACGCTTCAGACGGTTCTGGCATTCATGCGGAAGCAACCGGGCGGCCAGTGGAAAATCATCAAAGTCGATGACCTTAACGGCTCCGAATAGCCGTCGTTCCAGGTGATGAGCGCGCAAGCCACGCGCGGCGGCCATCAAAGAAAAACGGCGCTTCGGGATCGAAGCGCCGTTTTCTATTCATCCGCGTAACTCACCAGCTCAAGCAGCGATCCTCGCCGCGCTCGACGCAGCCTGCCGCGCATCATCACGACGGTGCACGCGCTTGCCGGCCGCATACGTCTCATAGATTGCGCGATCGTCGCCGAGCAGCGCGAACGCGAACAGCAACTCTTCGAGCGTTTCAGTGCGCGCGGTGCGGCGCGCGAGCAGCGGCGTTGCGCGCGGATCGAGCACGACGAAGTCCGCTTCCGACTTCGGCTTCAGCGTGCCGACCTTGTCAGCCAGATCGAGCGCTTCGGCCGCGCCGGCGGTCGCGAGATAGAACATGCGCGTGGCCGTCAGATGATGGCCGCCCAGACGCGCCACCTTGTGCGCCTCGTTCATGGTCTGCAGCATCGAGAACGAGGTGCCGCCGCCGACGTCCGTGGCCAGTGCGACCGGCATGCCGGCTTCATCGGCCTTGTCGAAGTCGAACAGGCCGCTGCCGAGGAACAGGTTCGAGGTCGGGCAATGCGAGGCGACCGTGCCGGTTTGCGCCATGCGCTTGCGGTCTTCCTCGTCGAGGTGGATGCAATGGCCGTACACGGCGCGGCGGCGCAGCAAACCGTAGTGATCGTAGATGTCCAGATAGCTGCGGTGGCCCGGGAACAGATCGGCGACCCATTTCACTTCGTCGTGATTCTCCGCGACGTGGCTCTGGATAAAGATGTCGGGGTTCTTGCCCGCCAGCACGCCGCACGCTTCCAGTTGTGCTTCAGTCGAAGTTGGCGCGAAACGCGGCGTGAGCGCGTACATCTGGCGGCCGCGATTGTGCCAGCGGCCGATCAACTCGGCGCTGTCGTCATAGCCCGACTGCGCGGTGTCGCGCAGGAACTCGGGGCAGTTGCGGTCCATCAACACCTTGCCGGCCACCATGCGCAGATTGCGCGCTTCGCTCTCGGTGAAGAGCGCGTCGGCCGACTCCTTATGGACCGTGCAATACACGAGCGCGGTGGTCGTGCCGCACGCCAGCAGTTCGTCGACGAAAAAGCTCGCGGTGTCGCGCGCGTAGGCCGGATCCGTGAAGCGGCGCTCGGTCGGAAACGTGTACGTTTCGAGCCATGGCAACAAACCCGGCGCCGGCGAGGCAATCATGTCCGTCTGCGGATAGTGAATGTGCGTATCGATGAAACCCGGCACGATCAGCTTGTCGCGCATTTCCTGCACTTGCGTACCGGGCGCGAGTTGCGGCGCGAGGGCGGCATACGCGCCGGCCGCGACGACATGGCCGTCTTCGACGATCAACAAACCGTCTTCGTTGAAGACTGCCGCGTTGGGCGATTGCGCGGGATCGCCGTTGAAGGTCAGCAATTGCGCGCGGAATGCCGCTTGGGCCGGTTGGGCTGCTTTGGCCGGGTTGGCAGATTGAGTCATGGAAAAACCGTCTCCGATTGTGGAAAGCTGCACAGCCCGGACGACGGTTAACACCTCGGCTCACTCATGAGCCCGTGCCGCCGCCGGCTGCGATATCTCGGCCCGTCAGTGCGGACCGCTTGGGTGCCAGTGCGCGTCGAGCTTCGCGATCAGTTCGCTGCGTTGCTCGGGCGTGACGAACGACGCTTCGAAGCTGTTGCGGATGATCGTGTAGACCTCGGCATCGTTGAGCTTCAACGCGTCGATGGTGGCGAAATAATTGGCGTTCACGTAGCCGCCAAAGTAAGCCGGATCGTCGGAATTCACCGTGACGGCCACGCCGCGATCGAGCAGGTCCTTCAGCGTGTGCTTGGTCAGGTCGTCGAATACGCACAGCTTCAGGTTCGACAGCGGGCACACGGTCAGCGCGACGCGCGAATCGGCCAGACGCGTGACGAGCGCCGGATCTTCGATGCTGCGCACGCCGTGATCGACGCGGTCCACTTTCAGCAGATCGAGCGCTTCATAGATATACGAGGGCGGGCCTTCTTCGCCGGCATGCGCCACGAGTTTGAGGCCGAGCGCGCGCGCCTTGGCGAATACACGTTCGAACTTCGAAGGCGGATGGCCGCGTTCCGACGAATCGAGACCGACGCCGATCAGGCGATGCTTGTATTGCTCGAACAACGGCCGCGCTTCTTCGAAGGTGGCGAGCGCGTCTTCTTCGGACAGATGGCGCAGGAAGCACAGAATCAGCTTGCTCGTCATGCCGCGCTTTTCCGCGTCAGCGAGCGCGCGTTCGATGCCCGCCACGACGGTCGCGATCGGCACGGCGCGTTCGGTGTGCGTCTGCGGGTCGAAGAAGATTTCGCTGTGAATCACGTTGTCGGCGAGGCAGCGCTCGACATAGGCCATCGTCATGTCGTAGAAGTCCTGCTCGTGCAGCAGCACGCTCGCGCCCGCATAGTAGATGTCGAGGAACGATTGCAGATCGGTGAACGCATATGCGGCGCGCAGGGCGTCGATCGAGTCGTACGCGAGCTTCACGCCGTTACGCTCGGCGAGCGCGAAAATCAGTTCGGGTTCGAGCGAGCCTTCGATATGGATGTGCAACTCGGCCTTCGGTGCCAGCGCGGTTTTTTCGGCCAGCGGCGTGGGGGTAACAGTCGTTGTAGTCATGGTCGGTCAGGAGTTTGTTGAATCGCTTTTGGAGTCTTCGCGCACCGGATGCGTGAGCGTTGTCTCGAACACATGCCGCTCATCAAACCGTCTGCGTGGCGTGATGCACGCCCGCGTTCTGCTCGACGGCCTGAAGCACCTGCGCCGCCGCCGAGATCGCGATGATCTCCGGCGACTTGTCGACGATGCCGTCCACGCCGAGCGGGCACTTCATCCGCGCGATCAGCGCCGGATCGATCCCGCGCGCGGCCAGCCGGTGTTCGAACTGCTTGCGCTTGCTTTGCGAGCCGATCATGCCGAAGAACGCGAAGTCGCCACGCCGCAGAATGCGCTCGGCCAGTTCGAGATCGAGCGCATGGTTGTGCGTCATCACGATGAAGTACGTGTTCGGCGCGGCCTGGTCGATGGCTTCGTCGGGGGCGTCGTTCGGATCGATCTTCACGTTCGGCGCATGCAGCGTTTCCGCGGCCGGAAATTGCGCGTCGCGTTCGTCGACCCAGCGGACCTCGCACGGCAGCGTGGCCAGCACGCGAACCAGCGCGGCGCCCACGTGGCCGGCGCCGAACAGCACGACCGAGAAGTCGCCTGGCGCGATGGTTTCGGTGAGCAGCGCGCCACTGTCGTCGAAACCGGCGCCGTCCCACAGCAGGCAGTCGGCGGCGTCGACGCCCGGCTCGGGGTCGGACAGCATCACCGCATCCGGTGCGGGGCCGAATGATACGCTACGCACCGTCGACTGGCCCGCGGCCACGCGTTTCGCGAGCGTCGTGATCCAGCCGAGGTCGCCCACATCGAGCCGCTCGAATGCGAGAATCACCGCGCCGCCGCAGCATTGGCCGAGACTTGGGCCGAGCGCGAAACGCTCCAGCCGGCGCATATGCGGTGAGCGCATGCCGTCGCGCAGCACCTGGCGCGCGGTCTCAATGGCTTTCCATTCGAGGTGTCCACCGCCGATGGTGTGTTTCGCCGAATCGCGCGTGACGATCATCTTGGTGCCGGCTTCGCGGGGCGCCGAACCTTCGACGCGCGCGACCGTCACCAGCACGGCGGCGTCACCGTGCGCGAGCAGTTGTTGCAGGTCAGGCAGCCAGGCTTGCATCCGGCGTTCTCCATACGTGGCCGCGCGGGGTGTCCGTGCGGCTGGTTGAGTGTGGCCTGGCGCGTTCGTGTCGCGTCAGGCCGTGGGGTTATCTTTTCACGCCTTTCACGCGGTCGTGTCGGTCGTCGCGGGTTCCGTTGCCGGTGGCGGCGCGGGCTGCGGTTGCAAGGCGTCCAATGCGTCGAGAATCGCTTCGGGCGTGGCCGGCGCGCGCAACTGCGGCGCCTCCTGCGCATCCGGCACGGCGGCCGCGATCGCGTCGCGAATCGCCAGAAACACCGAGAACGGCAACAGCAACGGCGGCTCACCCACGGCCTTCGAGCGGAACACGGTCGGCTCGGCGTTGCGGTTCTGATAGAGCTGCACGTGGAACGCGGCGGGCGTGTCGCTGACCGCGGGAATCTTGTAGGTCGACGGCGCGTGCGTCATCAGGCGGCCGTCACGGTTCCACCAGAGTTCCTCGGTGGTGAGCCAGCCCATGCCCTGAACGAAGCCGCCTTCCACCTGGCCGATGTCGATGGCCGGATTGATCGATTGCCCGGCGTCGTGCAGCACGTCCGCTCGCACCAGTTTCCATTCGCCGGTCAGCGTATCGATCACGACTTCCGAGACCGCCGCACCATACGCGAAGTAATAAAACGGGTGACCGGTCAGCGTTTTCGCATCCCAATGCACTTTCGGCGTGGTGTAGAAACCGTCCGACCACAACTGCACGCGCGCCAGATACGCGGCGCCGACCAGTTGTTCGAACGGCATCGCGCCACCGTTCACCGATACTTCGCCGTTGGCGAATTGCACGTCGTTCGCCGTGCCGCCGAGTTGTTTTGCGACGAGTTCAGCAAGCCGCGCGCGAATCGTTTTTGCGGCGGCTTCGGCGGCCTTGCCGTTCAGATCGCTGCCGGTGGATGCGGCCGTTGCCGAAGTGTTCGCGATCTTGGAAGTATCGGTTGCCGTGACCCGCACGCGCGCGAGCGGCAAGCCGAACTCGTTGGCGACCACTTGCGCGACTTTGGTGTTGAGCCCTTGGCCCATTTCCGTGCCGCCATGATTGACGAGCACCGAGCCGTCTTTGTACACGTGCACCAGCGCGCCGGCCTGATTCAGAAACGGCACGTTGAACGAAATGCCGAACTTCACCGGCGAAAACGCGATGCCGCGCTTAAGCACCGGACTGCCTGCATTGAACGCCGCAATCGCTTTGCGGCGCGCGCGATAGTCGCTGGTGCCGAGCAGTTCGTCGGTCAGTGGCGCGATGATGTTGTCCTCGACGCGCTGTCCGTACGGCGTCGTGTCGCGCCCGCCGATGCCGTAGTAGTTGGCGAGGCGCACGTCGAGCGGATCGCAGTTCAACTGACGCGCGATGCTGTCGAGCATCACCTCCATCACGAGCGCGCCTTGCGGGCCGCCGAAGCCGCGAAACGCGGTGTTCGATTGCGTGTTGGTCTTGCAGCACAGCGCGACGATGTCGACGTCGGACAGGTAGTACGCATTGTCGAAATGGCAGACGGCGCGCGTGGCGACCGCGCCGGAGAGATCAGCGGAATAGCCCGCGCGCAACGCGATTTCGACGCGCGCGCCGAGAATGCGGCCGCTGTCGTCGAAGCCGGCTTCGTACGCGTAGACCGCGTCGTGGCGCTTGCCGGTGATCATGAAATCGTCGTCGCGGTCGGCGCGCAGTTTGACCGGACGGCGCAGCAGTTTCGCGGCGAGGGCGGCCACGCAGGCGAACACTGCCGATTGCGATTCCTTGCCGCCGAAGCCGCCGCCCATGCGCCGGCATTCGCACACCACATTGTGCTGCGGCCAGTCGAGCATATGCGCGACCACCTGTTGCATCTCGCTCGGGTGCTGCGTCGAACTGTAGACGAGCATGCCGTCCAGTTCCTTCGGCACCGCGTACGCAATCTGGCCTTCCAGATAGAACTGTTCCTGCCCGCCGACTTCGAACGTGCCGCTGATCCGGTTCGGCGCTGCGGCAATCTTTGCATCCGGCTCGCCGCGTTTCAGATGCAGCGGCGGCAGCACGAACTGCTTCGCGGCTTTGGCGTCGGCGGGCGTGAGGATGGCTTCGAGCGGTTCGTAGCGGATCACGTCGTCGCTCTTTGCGAGCGCGGCGGCGCGGCGGGCGAGGTCGTGGCTTTCGGCGATCACGGCGAACACCGGTTGGCCGAGGTACAGCACTTCATCGACGGCGAGAATCGGGTCGTCGTGCAGCACCGGGCCGCAATTGTTCTCGCCGGGGATATCTTCCGCGGTCAGCACGGCGATCACGCCCGGTGCTTTCCTGACCGCGTCCAGATCCATCGACACGATCCGCGCATGCGCATGGCGCGACAGGCCGAGCGCCGCGTGCAGCGTGCCTTGCAGTTCGGGCGCGTCGTCTGTGTAGGTCGCTTCGCCGCTCACGTGCAGCGCGGCCGATTCATGCGGCAGCGACACGCCGATCGACGCGTCGCTTGCGTGAGCAACGGGCCTCGCGGCATGTTCGACAAAAGCATCGGTGCGGTTCATCACGACGGCTCCTTCGCAACGGCGGCGTCCGGCGCGCCGGCTTCGAACGCGAACGCATTCACGTCGAAGAGGGCGAGGGGCGCGTCATCGCGCGTTTCGAGGTGGAAGCGCCACAGCACGTTGCGCGCCACCTTCAGTCGATACGCGCTCGACGCGCGCATGTCGGTGAGCGGCTGGTAGTCGGCGACCAGCGCATTCATGGCTTGCCGCGCGGTGCTTTCGTCCCAGCTTGCGCCGTTCAGGACGGCTTCGGTCTGCGCGGCCCGCTTCGGCGTCGCCGCCATGCCGCCGAACGCGATGCGGGCTTGCTGAATCACGCCGTCTTCGCCGAGGTGCAGCGCGAACGCCGCGCACACGGCCGAGATGTCCTGGTCGTAGCGCTTCGACACCTTGTAGGTACGAAAGCGCAGATTGCCGGCCGGCCGCGGCACGCGCAGCGCCGCGAGGAATTCGCCGGCCGCGAGCGCGGTCTTCTGGTAGCCGAGGTAAAAGGCGTCGAGCGGCAGCGTGCGCGTTTTTGGACCATGACGCAGCACGACTTCGGCGCCGAGCGCGAGCAGCGCCGGCATCGAATCGCCGATCGGCGAGCCGTTCGCGACGTTGCCGCCGAGCGTGCCGGCATTGCGGATCGGCAGCGACGCGAAACGCGTCCACAGTTCGGCGAGTTCGGGGTAGTCGATGGCGAGTGCCGCATACGCCTCTTCAAGTGTGACAGCGGCGCCGATCGTCAGCGTCTGCGCATCGCGCTCGATCGTCTTCAATTCGGCGACGTTGCCGATGTACAGAATGTCGCCGAGATCGCGGAATTGCTTGGTGACCCACAGGCCGACGTCGGTGCTCCCGGCCAGCAGTCGCGCGTGTGGACGGTCGGCGCGGAGTCTGGCGAACGCATCGAGTGAGATCGGCGCATAAAAGGTGGGTGAACCGAACGCGGCGCCGCGCGTGTCGGGCGCACAATATTCGAAGGTGTCGCGCCGTTGCAGTTCGCGCAGCTGATCCGCGACGGCCTTGCGGTCGAGCGTCACGCGCGGGAATTGCGGATAGTCAAACATTTTCTGCGACGCGTCGACGATCGGCCGGTAGCCGGTGCAGCGGCACAGATTGCCGGAGAGCGCGGCGTTGATCTCATCGCGGGTGGGCAGGCCGGCGGCGGCCGGCTGGTTTTCGTACAGCGCCCACATCGACATCACGAAACCGGGCGTGCAGAAGCCACACTGCGAACCGTGGCAATCGACCATGGCCTGTTGCACGGGGTGCAGGGCGCCGTCGGCGGCGCGCAGATCTTCGACGGTGAAGAGCGCGCGGCCGTCCAGCGTCGGCAGAAACTGGATGCAGGCATTGACCGCTTTCAGCGCGAGGCCACCGTGCGCGTCCAGTTCGCCGATGACCACCGTGCAGGCGCCGCAGTCGCCTTCCGCGCAGCCTTCTTTCGTGCCGGTGCAATGCAGATCTTCGCGCAGGTGCTGAAGCACGGTGCGCGACGCAGGTACGCCCGCAACCTCACGGACGGACCCCTGGTGATAAAAGCGGATGGTTTGCGTTGTCATGGCGAATCCGAAAGACAGTGCGGACCGGGCGCGCGTTACGCATGGGGCCGCGCCGAAGCCGGCCTCGCGCACGTAGATCGCCATCCAGTTCCGAAGATAGCATTACCTTGTCCCAAAAAGATTTCCCATCTCGCATGAAGCTTATTCGGAAGCGGTCATGAGATAAGTACGATTCGCGGCAAGGCGGGAAGTTGCGTGAGCCGGCGGAAGTCTGAAAACCAGGCGGGGCGGGGCGTTGCGGGGGAAATAGACGGTCTGGCGGACCAGAGACGGCGTGGTTTGGGGGCGAAAAAATGCCGGATTTCGCGTCGCGCGTTCGGCGGCACAAAATCCGGCTTTAGTCGTTCAGGAATGGTGAACGCGGGGCGGCAGAACGCCGGTCAGGCAATCCGGCGGCGGTTGCGAACCAGCGTCAGCGCCAAGGGGATGAAAGCGACCACAAACGCGACCAGCGACCATTGCGGCAGCGTCAGGCCCAGGATGGGCGGATAGGCCGTCTCACACAACCCGGCAACCTTGAACACGCCCGGCAGCCAATGCGCGGGCGGCAAGCTGTCGACCAACGGCTGCAGTGCGTCGAAGCCACAGCTAAAGCCCGGGTTCGCCTGAACATACACATGACGCGCGGCCGTGACGATGCCGGCCAGCGCCGACAAGGCGGCCAGCACTTCCAGCAGACGTACGCCGCGCCAGTGGTTGAAACGTGCGCCGAGGAACGCGAAGATCGCGATCAGCAGGAAGAAATACCGTTGGATGATGCACAACGGGCACGGGTCTTCGTGCAGAAAATACTGCAGATACAGCGCGCCGCCCACGAGGGCAACGCAGATCAGGCCAAGCAGAACCAGCAGGGAGCGCTCGCGGCGCAGCATTGCAGTGTCGTTATTCATGGATCGTGTGGCTGTCTCGAAACGGAAAGGGCGGGTGCCCGCGATTCTAGCGCGAACCCCCGCCGCGCCGCTTATCCTGCTTTTACGGCGTATTTCCTGATCGAGCGCGTTGGCGTTGCTCGGTCAGCGAATCGCCTTGAGCACCGCTTCGGCGCCGCGGCCGATGGCCAGCAGCGCGTCGTCGGCGTGCGGCGCGCCGGCCAGCATCAGGCCGACCGGCGCGTCGCCGCGCAGATGGCACGGCAGCGACAGCGCGCAGCTGTCGAGGAAGTTGAACACGCTCGGGTTGCGCAGGATCAACGCGTTGGTGCGGCCGAAGGCGTCATCGTCGTCGACCAGATCGGCGACGCGCGGCGGCACCACCGGCACCGTGGGCGCGACGACCGCGTCGAAACGTTGCCACAACGTGCGGGCGGCTTCGGCCAACATCGCCTCGCGTTCGGCGAGCAGGTCGAGATAGTCGGCGGCGCTGGCCGGCTGGCCCTTCAGAATGCGCACCAGCACACGCGGATCATATTGCTCGCGATGCTTTTCCAGCAACGGACGATGCCACGCATACGCTTCGATCGGCGAGAACCCGAAGCGGTTGATCTCGGGCAAACGGTCGAGCGGCGCGAACCGCACTTCGCTGACGATCGCGCCGGCCGCTTCCAGATGCTTGAGCGCCGTGTCGATTGCCGCGGCGACCGCCGGCTCGACGCCGTCGGTAACGAAATTGGTGAGCACACCGAGGCGCACGCCTTCCAGCGGCCGAGCGGCCGGAATGCGCGGCTCGAGCCCGGCCAGCATGCGGTCCACCAGCGTGCAGCACGCTACCGAAACGCCGATCGGCCCAAACGAATCGAGGGTCGACGAAAGCGGCACGCCGCCCTGTTTGGGAATCCGGTCGGCGGTCGGTTTGAAGCCGGTCAAGCCGCACAGGGCAGCCGGAATGCGGATCGAGCCGCCGGTGTCGGTGCCGAGCGCAACGGCCGCCATGCCGTCCGCGACGGAAGCCGCCGCGCCCGAGGACGAGCCGCCCGAAATCCGCTCATCGCCTTTCACGCCGCGCTGGTACGGCGACAGCGGATTGCCGTAGTGCGGGTTCAGGCCCAGTCCGGAAAACGCGAACTCGCTCATATTGGTCCGGCCGACGAGCACCGCGCCTGCCCGCTTCAAACGCGCGACCGCGACGGCGTCCGCCTTGGCGGCGGGGGCGTCGGCGAGCACGGTGGAACCGGCGCGGGTCGGCTGGCCTTCGATATCGAACAGGTCTTTGACCGACACCGGAATCCCGGCGAGCGGCGAGAGCACGGTGCCGGCGGCACGCAGACGGTCATGCGCGTCGGCGGCGGCGCGGGCGCTGTCGGCGTCGACATGCATGAAAACGGCGGCGCCCTGGCCGGCCGGATCGGCGATCCGTTCGAGCGCGGTCTCGACGAGCGCGCGGCTCGTGGTGCGTCCGGCGGCGAGGTCGGCGGCAAGCTGGGCTAGCGGCGGAAAAGGCGTGAATTCAGTGGCCATGATGTCGGTAGAAATCCGGTTGAACCGGGCGAAGCCGGTCGTTGGGCTAAATGCGTGAGCTAGATGCATGAGCTAGATGCGTGAGCTGAATGCGGTGGCTCGAATGCGGTCGATCAGATGCGGTTGAAAAGCGTGGCGCGGAACGCTTCGATATGTTTTTGCACGGATTGGCGCGCGCCTTCGGCGTCGCGTTTGCGCAGAAGGTCAAACAGTTCGAGATGTTCCTCGTGCACGTCCTCCAGATGATGCGGCTCGGACAGCGAAATGAACCAGAAGCGCAGCGAGCGCTCATGCAGCCCGCGCAGGATGTCGGCCAGCACCGGATTGCGCGAGGCCGCCGAAATCGCCAGATGAAACTCGCGGTCGATATCCATCATGCCTTCGATATCGTGCGCGGCGACGCACACGGCCGAGCGGTCCAGCAGCGCCTGCATCGCGTCGTAGTCGTGCTGTTGCGCGTGGCGTGCGGCCAGTTCGACGCAGTAGCTTTCGTTCACGAGACGCACGTCGATGATCGCCAGCACGTCGTCGAGCGAAACCGGGCGGACCATGATGCCCTTGCGCGGCATGATGGTCAGCATGCCTTCGTGCACCAGCCGATGCAGCGCCTGATGAACCGGCGTCCTGCCGATGCCGGTCAGCGCCATCAGTTCCGCTTCGTTGAGCACCTCGCTCGGCCGCAGGCGCATGGTGATGATCTCGCGCTTGACGAACGCATACGCCTGCTCGGCGAGACTCGCGGCGGCGGTCGCGCGGGCGGGCGTGGAAGGGCGGGCGGTCTGCAAAAGCGTCATGTGAAGTGGCAGCGGACAATGTCGTCCGCATTGTAGAGCAAGGTTTTGCGCGCGCGACGCGGGTCGGCTGCGTGCTGCGGCTGGTGGGCGATCAGCCCGCGCTCTCCAGAGGCGGCGCGAATGGAACGCGGTCCCGCGCTCGCTTTCGTTTCGCACGACGCGCGTATTCTCCGCCGGCGCGTCGCCAGATCGCGTCCATCGCCGTCTGTCAGGCGCGGCTCGGCGCGACTGCCGCCGCTTGCTGCACCTTGACGCGCGGCATCATCAGCGTAACCAGCCCGCCTACAATCAGCGCCCCCGCGATCAGCACGAGCCCGAACGTCACGCTATGCGTCGCGTCTTTGACGATGCCGAGCACATACGGGCTCACATACCCCGCGAGATTCGCGATCGAGTTGATCACCGCGATTCCGGCGACCGCGGCCGTGCCTTGCAGGAAGGTTGTCGACATCGACCAGAAAATGCCGAAGCCCGCGAGGATGCCGACATACGCAATCGACAAACCGGTGACGGCGAGCGGAATCGAGTTGGTCACCGAGGCGCTGCCGAGCAGGCCCGCTGCGCCGATGAAGCAGCACACGGCATAGTGCCAGCGCCGCTCGCCGGTGATATCCGACGAACGGCCGATCAGGATCATGCCGATGCCCGCCGCCAGATACGGAATCGCGGTGACGAAACCGTTGGTGACGAGGTTCGTCACGCCGAGATCCTTGACGATCTGCGGCAACCAGAACGAGAAGCCCGCATTGCCGGTGACGAGGCAGAAATAGATCAGCGTGAGCAGCCAGAAGCGGCCCGAGCGCAATGCCACGGCCAGGCTATGTTCGGCGCCGGCCGCCGCGGCCGCGGTGTTTTCTCGCCCGAGACGGCCGAGGATCACGCGCTTTTCGTCGTCGGTGAGCCAGGCGGCTTCGGCGGGCGTGTTGCGCAGCACGGCGAGCGCCCAGAAGCCGGCGAGGATCGACGGAATGCCTTCGATCAGGAACATCCACTGCCAGCCGCGCAAGCCGTGCGCTTCATGCAGCGCCGACATCAGAAAGCCCGACAACGGCGCGCCGATGATGCCCGCAACCGGAATCGCCGCCATGAACACGGCGACCATGCGCGCGCGGCGGTCCGACGGAAACCAGAAGGTCAGATAGAGCACTACGCCCGGCACCAGCCCGGCTTCGGCGACGCCTAGAAAAAAGCGCAGCACGTAGAACATTGTCTCCGTACGTACGAACATCATCAGACACGACAGCAGGCCCCACAGCATCGTGATGCGGGCGATCGTGGCGCGCGCGCCGAACTTCTTCAGCAGCAGATTGCTCGGCACTTCGAACACGAAGTAGCCGAAGAAGAAGATCCCCGCGCCGAGTCCGTACGCCGCGTTCGACAAGCCGAGGTCGCCGGTGAACTGCAGCTTCGCGTAACCGATGTTGACGCGGTCCAGATACGACAGCACGTAGACGAGAAACAGGAACGGCATGATGCGCCAGGTGATTTTGCGCAGGGCGGCGGCTTCGAGCCAGGCGTCGGAAGACGCGTCGGCGGCGGATAGCGAAGGGGAGCTCATGAATGCCTCATTCGACGATAGGTAGCGCGCGCACGCGATAGGCGTGGCGCAGCGTGCGGTTCAGGATGGGATCGTGCAATTCGAGTTCGAGCGCGTCGCCGTCGGCCATGCCGACGATGCCGCCCTGTACCGCCAGCGTGCCGCAGAACATCGCCGCGCCTTGCGCGAGCGGCGCGCGCGTGAGCAGATCGGCGGCCGGCAGCAGCGATGCCACGCTGCCCTGCTGATAGACGTGCCGCTCGCCGGTGCGGGTGACTGCGAAGGCGCGTAGCTCAAGCTGATCCCAGTGGCCGGCCACGTCGTCGAAACGCCAGGCGTCGCGCGCCAAGGGTTTCGGGCAGACCTGTTTGGAGACGGTCACGCTGTAGGCCTCGACTTCGCGGTCGGTGTGATCCGAACCCACGGTGACGAGCAAGCCCGTCTTTGTCTGCACCAGCACGCATTCGGCTTCGCCACTCGACTTCACGCCGACCACGTCGATCTGCTCGGCCTGCGTCAGCAGTTCCGCACCGAGGCGGTAGAAGCACGGCGTGGTGGACGGCCGCTTCACGCCGAGTTCAGCCAGTTCGGCGATGTGATGCTCGATCGCGGCCTGATCGCGCCCGGCCCAGCCGGCAATGGTCAGGCGATTCACCTCGGCGATCGCGGCGCAGCTACCGCCGGAACGGTCTACAACATTGAAGGACACCTGCTGCATTACTCAACTCCAGAGAAAATATTCTGCAAATATTATTGTGATATTTCACGGGAGTCCAGCACGCCAAAAACATTCTTGCGGACGCCGCGGGTGAGGGGCGCGGCTTGCCGCCAATGCCATTTCTTCGAACGCCGACGTGCGGCGGGGTGCCGCGTTCCTTTGCTAAACTGCGTTTTCAATATTACTTTTTGTAAGGGACGTATCCATGCACCATGGCATCGGCTTCATTCAGGACCTGGCGGTCGTGATGGCGCTCGCCGGCGTCGTCACCGTGCTGTTCCATCGCCTGAAACAGCCGGTGGTGCTCGGCTACATCGCGGCCGGCGTGATCATCGGGCCGTACACGCCGCCATTCCAGTTGATCCACGACGAGCAGACCATTCAGACGCTCGGTGAACTCGGCGTGGTGTTCCTGATGTTTTCGCTCGGCCTCGAATTCAGCCTGCGCAAGCTCTTCAAGGTCGGCGCGACGGCGATCGTCGCGGCGCTCTCCGAGATCGTGCTGATGCTGTGGATCGGTTACGAGATCGGCAGCGCGTTCGGCTGGAGTTCGATGGATTCGCTGTTCCTCGGCGCGATCCTCGCGATCTCGTCGACCACCATCATCGTCAAGGCGCTCTCCGAACTGGGCCTGAAGCGCGAGAGCTTCGCGCAACTGGTGTTCGGCATTCTGATCGTGGAAGACATTCTCGCCATCGCCATGCTGGTGCTGCTGTCGGGCATCGCGCAGACGGGGCAGTTGAGCGCGGGCGTCGCCGTGGTCACGCTCGGCAAGCTGCTGCTGTTCATGACGGTGTCGCTGGTGGTCGGCATTCTGGTCGTGCCGCGCGCGTTGAACTACGTGGCGCGCGCGAAGAGCGACGAGATGCTGCTCGTCTCCGTGCTGGGCTTCTGCTTCGGTTTTTGTCTGCTGGTCGTGAAGCTCGACTACAGCATCGCGCTCGGCGCGTTCCTGATCGGCGCGATCATGGCGGAATCGCGCCATCTGCATCGGATCGAGCATCTGATCGCGCCGCTGCGCGACGCCTTTTCCGCGATCTTCTTCGTGACCATCGGTTTGATGCTGAACCCGGCCGTGCTGGTCGACTACGCATGGCCGATCGCGGTGATCACGGTGGCGGTGATCGTCGGCAAGATCGTGTCGTGCGGGCTCGGCACCTTTCTCGCCGGTAAGGACGGCCGCACGGCGATGCGCATCGGCATGACCGTTTCGCAGATCGGCGAGTTCTCGTTCATCATCGCGTCGCTCGGCTTGACGCTGAAGGTGACGAGCGCGTTTCTGTATCCGATCGCGGTGGCGGTGTCGGCGTTGACCACGTTGTTCACGCCGTATCTGATCCGCGCGGCCGATCCGCTCACGCAGCGCCTCGGTCACGCCATGCCGCGCACTCTCGCGAACGTATTCGGCATGTACGGGCAATGGTTGCGCAGCTTGAGCACGGGAAGCGGCGAACCCACGCTGTTCAGCATGACGCGGCGGATCATTCTGCAGATCGCTGTCAACCTGGCGCTGGTCGCCGCGATATTTTTGATCGTGACGTATAGCGCGCCTTTTACCAGTGCGTGGCTCACACATTGGGTGAGTTCAGAGCCGATGCAACGCGTGGTGTTATGGAGCGTCGCGCTGGTCGTGTCGCTGCCGTTTCTCGTCGCCGTCTATCGCAAGCTCAAGTCGCTTGCCTTGCTGCTTGCCGAAGTCAGCGTGCAACCGGCGACGGCGGGGCGCTTCACGAGCGCGATCCGCTACACAATCTCCGATCTGGTGCCGGTGGTCTCGATGGTCGGCGTGTTTCTGCTGGTCTCGGCGCTTTCCGGCGGCATTCTGCCGCCGACCGGCCTGCTCGCCGCGGTGCTGGTTTGCGCCGCGTTACTGCTGGCGCTGGTGTGGCGCTGGTGCGTGAAAATCCACGCGGCCATGCAGATCGCCTTGCGTGAGACTTTCGAAGAGCAGCCGGATCCTTGAGTCAGACTTGCCTCGCGGTTCTCCGGGCCGAGCACCGCGGGGCGCCCGCGACAATGTGAGCAATTGTGTGCGGGTTTGCGGCGCTTGGCTCGCTAGCGGATAATCAGGGCATATTCATTCGTTCGCGTGGAAGGCGCCTGTCTGACTGTCATGAGCGAAAACAAACCTGAAAATGCCGGCAAGCCCGGCAATCCCACGCCGCCTTCGGCGTCGCCCGCGCCGTCCGGCACTCCGCCCGGTGCGTCGACAGCCGGCTCGGTGCCGCCCGATCCGGCGGCCTCGCTACCCCTCTCGCACGAAGATGCCATCCAGTCGCCGATCAAGGATGTGACGCCGCCGGATGTTTCATCCACGTCCACGCCGGCAGTGTCCCCTGCGACGCCGGCTGCCGAGGAAGCTGCCGTGCGATCGTCGACGGACGACCCCGACAGCGCGTCGGCGGTCACGCCCGCCGATCCGCAAACGGCGCGGCAACGCGACGCGGCGGAAGCACGCAGCGCGGCCGCGGCATCCACCGCAAAGCAGGAAGCGGCAGTTCATGAACGGGACGCGCGGCGTGCCGGCGTTCATGCGATGAGGCCGCCGCCAACTGTCGGCAGTGAACCCGTGGACGGCGAGCTGGTGAGCTCCGTCGAAGACGTTACAGTGAACGAAGAGATTCCGGCTTCCACCGAGCGCCGGGCGGGCTCGCCGCCGCCCGGTTTCGGCGCGGCGCCCGACTTCACCGCGTCCAACCCGCCGCCGCCCAACGCCTTGCCGCCGTCGCCGCCGCGCTATCTGAAGCACAACGATTCGGCATGGACCGTGTTCGGCCGCATCGTCGCGGCGCGCGCGCGCCAGATTTTCGATCGCGCGGGCCAGAGGATCACGCAGCGCACGCTGCGCATCGGCGTGTCGGCGCGTATTTTTCATCCCGAGCCGGGTGCGAAGGGATTGCGCGGCAAGACCTTGCAGTATCTCGAGGAATCGATCGCGCACTGGGTGATGTCGCGCGACGTGCTGGTGTTCATGATTCCGACGGTCGGTCATCAGGGCATGTTGCATCCGAGCAATATCCGTTTGCGCGACTACGCGAAGCATCTCGACGGCCTGCTGCTGCAAGGCGGTGCCGACGTCTCGCCGCAGTCCTACGCGGAACAGGCGGCCAGTCACGAATGGCCGGGCGATCGCGTGCGCGACATGTACGAACTCGAACTGCTGCATGAGTTCGTCGAGTCGGGCAAGCCGGTGCTCGGCGTGTGCCGCGGCTGTCAACTGATCAACGTGGCGTTCGGCGGCACGTTGTATCAGGACATCGCCACCGATGTGCCGACGGCGGCCACGCACGTCAACGAGAACTACGATCAGCATCGGCACGGCATTCATTTCCCGGACGGTTCGACGCTCGCCAACATGTTCCCGGGCCGGCGCGATGCGATCGTCAACTCGATACACCACCAGGCGGTCAAGACGCTCGGCCGCGATCTCAATATCGAAGCGGTGTCGGCGTCGGACGGCATCATCGAAGCCGTGCGATACCGGCGCGCGCCGTTCGTAATGGGCGTGCAATGGCACCCGGAGTTTCATCGCGCGGGCGGGCCGGAGTTGCTCGACTGCACGCCGTTGCTCGATACATTCCTGCGGGTGGCGCGCGAGACGCGGTTTTAAGACGCGTTGGCTGGCGAGGCGGGGTGGCTCGCTGAGCAGGTCGTTGGTTGGAGGCGCACCGCCGCGGTTGGCAACGGTGCGCCTCTTGAGTTTTTCTCCTGCTGTTTTACCAATTCGTTTCTCGCTCGACTCTCGCATCGGCATGCCGACGCATGCGGAAGTACGAGTTCTTTGAAGTCGCAGACATCTCGTTACCAAGATAGATAATCAGGAATGCGAGTGTTTTCTTGGTCGAACTGTGCGCATCTTGCTGCCAGGCGCTCTATCTCCATATTGCGCATCCGCTTACGGCTGAGTTCGTGCCACCGTCACGCAAATTAAAAGTCATTCGCACGAGGCGGAACGTCGCATTTTCGTCGTATCCGGATACGTTTATTTCGCGACGAGTGCGCCGACTTGATCAAATCATTCGTCAGCCGTTTATCTCGATTTAAAGTCCGTCGGCGTGACGTTTGAATGCTTCGCTTAACGGCGAATCCGCGCGATAATCTGCGGCTGTTTTGGATTCGCATGGAGCATGCACGTATGAAGTATCCCTTATTAATACGGCGCGCCATGCTGCTCGCGACCTCGTGTGCGCTATTGCAGCAGGGCGGTTTCGTGCTGGCCGCGCAAGGCGACGAGGCCGCGCCGGTGGTCGGTACACGGCCAGCCATCAATACCCTGACGCCGCAGCCTGTCGCCGAGGCGCTGCGCAACGCGGCATCAACCGCGTCGGCCACGTCGCCTACGGCCGGCGATGCGCAAGGCAATGTCGCCGAACTGATGCAGATGATTCACGACGCGAAGCTCAGCGAACTGCGCACCACGTATAACGGCAGTTATGGCGCCAGTCTGTTTTTCCATCCGCGGGAAATGACGTACTACGTCGCGTTATTTCAGGACAAGCATTTCTGGCGTGTGATCAAGTCCGAGGACATGGCGCGCGCGGAAGCGATCTATGCGGGCTTTGCCCAGCAGACGGCGCAACTCGCGGATGTCGAGATTCGCCGCACGCAGTTGCAGGCGCAGAAAGCGTACATCGAAGACGTGATTGCAATGTCCGAAGATCGCGCGAAACGCTTGCAGGCCGATCTTGAAGTGGCTCGCACGCAGCAGGCCAAGGTCAACGACTATCAGCGTCAAACGCAAGGCGAAGCGGCCACGCTGCACGCGGAGAAGGAAAGGGCGCAAGCGCAACTACGCCAGGTGCAGGGCGATGTGCTGCAACTGCAACGGCAAACCGAAATGGGATTGCCGATTCAGAAGTAAGATTCAGAAGTAAATGTATGAACGTAAAGAAGCCCGGCCAATTCGTGGATGAATTGGCCGGGCTTTTTTGCTACGCGACGTCTATGCGGTCGCGTGGGTGCTTACTTCGCAAATTGATCCGGAACGTCGGTCACGCGTCGATGTGAAAGATGGTTCATCCATTCGGTCCCGCTGGTGCCGGACGCATTGTTTGACGAACCGGTGCGCGGCATTGGCATGGTATCGCGGACATGTGTCGCAGCTGACATGGTTACGCCCGCGTATTCGTCGACGCCAAGTCGAGCCGGAGCGACCGGCGAATAAGCTCCTGCAGCCGACAGCTTTGGCGACGCATTTGCTGCGACCCGTGGGGCCGCGCTGCGTGTCACCTCTGCGGCGCTAACCATTCCGTGCGATGGTCGGTTTGCGGCGACGAAACGCGCGATGCGCGGATGAATTTGTCCGTGTTGCTTGCGGCTTTGCTCGCGGACGAGCTGACGGCGATGTGAGACGCCTTTATCGGCGAAGACATGCGGCGAAGCGAAGCGCAATGTGGAGGCAGAGTTCGAAGCAGGCACCGACACCGACGCCGCTGCCGCCGCAGAGCTGGATGCAGGCGCCGCATTCGAGAGCGCGGGCATTGATGCCGCGACTGCCGCGGATCTGCTTGCCGCGACGTTATCCGCGGCGCCAGCGTTGACTGCGGCCGGTGGCTGAGCCTTCACTGACCGCGAGTCGCGTTCGTGCGAGACCTTGCCCGCGGCATCCATATGAGTGACGGTGCCAGGATGCATCAGATGATCGAACCCGATCCATCCAAGCATCGCAGCGCCGCCGAGCACGCAGGCGCCGCCTGCCAACGCACTCCAGTGATGGCCGGACCCGCGTACCGCCGTTGCATACGCACGCGGCAGAACTGGCGGGACGGCCGCAGCGGCCGCAGCCATTTGCGCGGCCGCGTCGAATGGTTTTTCGAGGACCGGAGCCGGCACCGTAGTCGCGCGCGGTTGTTCCGACTGCGACCATCGGCAAAGCGAGCGAATGGCCTGGTCGCTCAGGCAGAACGTGCGCAGCATGGCTGCGTAGAGTGCCTTGAGTTCCGTGCGCAAACTGTAGCCCGGCGGAAGCAGTGCCCAGTCCCGGCCGAAGGATGCCGGCACATGACCCAGCGGACGCAGGCGCGGCATGGCCAGATAGCCCTGGATCGGGGTGAAAGGAATGGTGGACATCGGTCGTTTCCAGCGCCTCTTAAAGGGGCCGCCGCTCGGCGGTCACGGGATCTGCGGGGACTCAGGCCTCGGTGCGATGCGCGTGAAACGCCAGACATGCACGCCGTACGTCGACGCCGACCACTCGCGTTGTGCTGGACAAGCACACGGGCGCATGGGCGTGTCACTCAGTGAAGCCGTAGGGGTGTGGAGGATGCTACCGGGATGCAGTCGAGTTGGAGTGCGGAAATTTCCGAATGGTCGTGTCGAATCGTCTTGGCTTGAGTTGGGCCTCGACATCGCTCAAGCGAGCCATGCTTGTCCTATCGATCGAGTCTGTAGACGTAGCGCAACGCTGTAATATCCACGCCGCCCATATGATCGGGTTCGGCGCCGACGAACTGCCAGCCTTGCCGCTCATAGAAGCCGATTGCCGGCGCGTTCCCTTCGAGCACATACAGATAGAGTTGCGCTTCGCCTTGCGCGCGAGCCCAGTCTTTGGCGGCACGCATGAGCAGCTTGCCGACGCCGATGCCCTGATAGCCCGGCAGCGTGTGCAGGTTATCGAGCAGCACGCCCCACGCGGACTCCGGTTGACGTTCGACGCAGACAAAACCCGTCGGCTCGCCGGCGAGTTCGGCGATCAGCACGATGCGGCGTTCGCCGCCGGGGGCGCTCAGCCGCGCTTCCCAATAGGCCGCACGTTCGCGCGTCACTTCGCCGTCGAGAAATGCGTCGGGCAACAGGTTGCGATAGGTGGCCTGCCAGCTGGTGGTGTGGATCGAAGCGATGAGCGCAGCATCCGCAAGCGTGGCGGGGCGCAGTGTAAGAGCGGGGGTGGTTCGCATCGGGGTAGTGATCAACGGAATGCCTGGCTGCGAATGTTATCGCGACGGCCGACTATTCTATGTAAGGAAACTGTATGCATTTCGCGACAGCGGCTTCAACGGTAACATTACGTGGAGCAGCTACCACGTGAATCACAACGTTTACCCTGATATCGCAACAATGCGTTCAGCATGAAAATGCAGCGCCCCGGGCGCGTCTTGCAGCCGTCCGGCATCCGCTTGCCAAAACCGGTGGATCGTTTCAACTGCCTGCCGTCGCCGATTCCCGCGTGGCGACAGGCTTATCAGAGAATGTCATGTCAACAGCGACACACGCTACTTCCACATCGCAAGAATCCAAGGTCAAGACTGTCTTCCGCGTAGTCAGCGGCAACTTCCTTGAGATGTACGACTTCATGGTTTATGGCTATTACGCTTCGGCGATCGCCAAGACCTACTTTCCAAGCGGCAACGAATTCGCGTCGTTGATGCTGTCGCTGTCGGTGTTCGGCGCGGGCTTCCTGATGCGGCCGCTCGGCGCGATCGTCCTCGGCGCTTACATCGATCATCACGGCCGGCGCAAAGGCCTGATCCTCACGCTGGGCTTGATGGCGCTCGGCACACTCACGGTCGCATCGATTCCAGGTTACGCGACGATCGGCTTGCTGGCGCCGGTGCTCGTTCTGGGCGGCCGGCTATTGCAGGGTTTTTCCGCCGGGGTCGAACTGGGCGGCGTGTCGGTGTATCTGTCCGAGATCGCCACCAAGGGCAACAAGGGCTTCTACTGCGCGTGGCAGTCGGGCAGCCAGCAGGTTGCCGTGGTGTTCGCCGCGCTGATCGGCGTGTTCCTCAACAAGATGTTGCCGGCCGACCAGATGAGCGCCTGGGGCTGGCGCGTGCCGTTTCTGATCGGCTGCCTGATCGTGCCGTTCCTGTTCCTGATCCGCCGTTCGTTGCAGGAAACCGAGGAGTTCAAGGCGCGCAAGCACCATCCGAAGATGGGCGAGATCATGAAGACGATGGCCGCGAACTGGGGCATCGTGCTCGGCGGCATGGGCATGGTGATCATGACCACGGTGTCGTTCTACATGATCACGGCGTACACGCCGACCTTCGGCAAGGAAGTGCTGAAGCTGTCGTCGATCGATACCCTGGTCGTCACGGTCTGTATCGGTCTGTCGAATCTGATCTGGTTGCCGCTCGCGGGGGCGTTGTCCGACCGTATCGGCCGGCGTCCGGTGTTGCTGACGTTCACTATCCTCACCATCATCACCGCGTATCCGGCGCTGCAGTGGCTGGTGGCGGACCCGTCGTTCGCGCGTCTGCTGGAAGTCGAACTGTGGCTGTCGTTCCTGTACGGCAGCTATAACGGCGGGATGGTCGTGGCGCTGACCGAAGTCATGCCGGTCGAAGTGCGGACCGCCGGTTTCTCGCTCGCCTACAGCCTCGCCACGACGATCGGCGGCTTCACGCCGGCAATCTCGACGTTGCTGATCCACTCCACCGGCAACAAGGCGGCACCGGGTCTGTTCCTGGGTGCGGCGGCGATTTGCGGATTGATCGCGACGTTGGTGCTGTATCGCACGCCAGAATCGCGCAATCAATATCGGACGGCCTGAGCTTCACACTTCCTGATTCACTCGGGCAAGAGAAAACCCCGCGTTCTCACGAACGCGGGGTTTTTGTTTTGTGCTTGGCGACGACGGCTGACTTCGCCGGGCGGCGTGCGCGCTAGGCCTTGCGCA
This sequence comes from Paraburkholderia sp. BL27I4N3, assembly GCF_003386115.1. Lineage (NCBI taxonomy): Bacteria > Pseudomonadati > Pseudomonadota > Betaproteobacteria > Burkholderiales > Burkholderiaceae > Paraburkholderia > Paraburkholderia sp. BL27I4N3. The sequence goes on from NZ_QREJ01000001.1 coordinate 581,811, forward strand.
ACTCATTCGCCACGGCCTCGACGACATCGCCCCACGCGCCAGGTTGCGGCTGACGCACCAGCGTCGCGCCCGGATACCAAGGGCTGCGTGTTTCGCCGGCAAACCAGCGCCAATCCGCAGCGAACGGCAGCATCAACCACAGCGGCTTGCGCAGCGCGCCGGCAACGTGCGCGATAGACGTGTCGATCGACACCACCGCATCGAGCCGTTCGATGATCGCCGCCGTGTCCGCGAAGTCGCCGATCCGCTTGTCGAAGCGATGAATCGACGCTGCGCGCGGATGCGTGTCGAGCGCCACGCGTTCGTCTGCGCTCAACTCGGGCTGCAGCACGATCCAGTCGATGCCGTCGAGTGCGAACAGCGGATCGAGCGCGGCGAGCGGCATCGAACGCGTTTCGTTTTGCTGGATGCGTCCCGACCACGCGATGCCGATCTTGCGCTTCGCCTGGCCGCCAAGCGAGCCGCGCCATTTGCGACCGTAGGCGGGCGGCACGCTGAGATAGGGCGTGCGGTCCGGAATGGTGTCGAACGTCGTGCCGAGTGCGAGCGGCAGACTCAGCAGCGGACATTGCAGATCGGCGGCGGGACGCGGCGTGCCTTGGGCGATCAGCGTCACGCGCCAGGCTTGCGCGGCCGGAGCCAGCAAGGGCAGCAGTTGCGGCTGCACTTCGAGCACCACGCGCGCCGCGCGCTGCGCGACCAGCGGGACGAAGCGCACGAATTGCAGCGTGTCGCCGAAACCCTGCTCGGCGTGAACCAGCAGCGTACGTTCGGCGATCGGCTCGCCGTGCCAGCGCGGCAGCGTCTGGATCAGCGGCTGCGCCATGGTTTGCAGGCGCCACTCGTACTCCGGCAGCCCGCGCGCGAAATCGCGCAGCGCGAGCCACGCGAGCGCGCGGTTCATATGCGCGGAGGCGAGATCGGGCCGCAGACGTAGCGCCTGATCCAGCGCACGCACGGCGGGGCCATGCGCGCCCAGCGCCTGGTGCGCGGTGCCCAGACTCAGCCACGCGAGCGCGAATTGCGGATCGAGACCGACGGCGCGTTCGAGATACGGGAGCGCCTCGGCGTGGCGCCCCAATGCCGCGAGCGCATTCCCCATGCCGAAGATCGCCGGCGGCAGGTTCGGCTGCAAGCTCAGCGCCGCCTTGAACGACGCGACCGCCTCGGCATGGCGGCCGGTGGCGTCGAAGGTGTTGGCGAGATTGAAGTGCGCGGCGACGAAGCGCGGCTCGGCCGCCAACGCCGTCTCGAAACACGGGATCGCTTCTTCCGCGCGACCGAGCGCGTTCAGCGACATGCCCATGTTATTGAGCGCGCCGGCGTGACCGGGACGCAGTTCGAGCGTGCGCCGGAACGCGGCGATCGCTTCTGTGTGGCGTCCGAGCGCGTGCAGCGCATTGCCGAGATTGTTGTGCGACGAAGCGTCGTCCGGTTGCAGCCGCAACGACCTCTCGAACGCGTCGGCGGCGTCTTCATGACGGCCCGCGGCGGCGTACGCGTTGCCGAGGTTGTAGTGCGCCATCGGGAACGACGGCGCGAGCGTCAGCGCATTGCGGAACTGTTCGATGGCGTCGTCGATCTGGCCCAGCGCTTTCAGCGCGTTGCCCAGGTTCAGTTGTAGCGCGGCGTCTTCCGGACGCAGGTTCACCGCGCGCCGCACGAGCTCGGCGGCTTCGGCGTGCTGGCCCTGCTGGTGGCGCAGAACGCCCAGCAGGTGCAACGCATCGACGTGCGCGGGATTGCCGTCGAGCGTCGCGCGGTAGCCGCGTTCGGCGTCGTCGAGGCGGCCGTCACGATGCGCCGCGAAAGCGCGGTCAAATACAGGTTGCATGACGGGGGATGGCATTCGGGTGAGGCAGAGGCCGCATTTTCCCACACTCGCCGGACCGCATTCCGAATTGACCGATTGTCTCGATATCTATAACATATGAATACATGTTCATATGTTCATCCGCAGCACCGCCTGCCATGGCTTCTTCCCTTGCTTCCAACTCCTCGTCTGCGAGCGTTGACGATCGCTCGGTGGACACGATCGTGCCGCTTGCCGATCTGTTTCGCCTTCTCGGCGACCCCACGCGCTTGCGCATCGTGCTGGCGTGCCTCGACGAGCGGCGCGCGGTCGGGGCGATTGCCGAGGCGCTGGGGTTGTCGTCGTCGCTCGTGAGCCATCATTTGCGGCTGCTTCGCGCGGCGCGGATCGTGCGCGCGGAACGACAGGGCAAGCAGGTCTTCTATCTCGCCGCCGACCGTCATATCAGCGCGATGCTGGCCGGCATGCTCGAACACGTGGCCGAACCGGCCGGCGATGATTCACTGGAACCGTCATGAAGAAACCGGAAACTCCGAACACTGTTGCCGCAGACCGTTACGATCGCACCTCGGGCCACGCCGGTCAGGCGCATGGCGCCCACAGCCACAGTCACAGCCACAGTGAAAGCGGCCACAACCACAGTGGCCACGCTCACAGTCATAGCGGCCACAGTCACGCCCACGGCCACGCCGGCCATCACCACGCCCATGCTCCCGTCGCAGGCCACGGCCGCGCGTTCGCGCTTGCGGTCGTGTTGAACATCGCCATCGTGATCGCGCAAGCCGTCTACGGTGTGTTGGCGCATTCCACCGCGCTGCTCGCCGACGCCGGCCACAATCTCTCCGATGTGCTCGGGCTGCTGCTCGCCTGGGGCGCGTCATGGCTCGCCACGCGTCGCCCGTCGGCGCGCTACACGTTCGGTTACGGCAGCTCGTCGATTCTCGCCTCGCTCGTCAATGCCGGACTGCTGCTGTTTGCGTGCGGCGTGATCGTCGCCGAAGCAATCGGGCGGCTGATGAATCCTGCGCCGGTGGCGGGGTTCGCGGTGTTCGTCGTCGCGACGGTCGGCGTGGTGGTCAACGGGATTTCCGCGTGGCTCTTCATGCGCGGGCAGAAGGAAGACCTGAACATTCGCGGCGCCTTCCTGCACATGGCGGCGGATGCCGGCATCTCGGCGGCGGTCGCGGTGAGCGGCCTTGTGATTCTCTACACCAACTGGACGTGGCTCGACCCGGTCATGAGCCTGCTCGTGGTGGCGGTCGTGGTGGTCGGCACGTGGGGCCTGTTACGCGATTCGGTGCGCCTTGCGCTCGACGCCGTGCCGCCCGGCGTTGATCTGCAAAGTATCCGCGATTATCTGGCGGAGCAGCCCGGCGTCGTCGATGTGCACGATCTGCATGTGTGGGCGCTCTCGACCACCGGCAATGCGCTGAGCGTGCATCTGGTGATGCCCGACGGCCACCCCGGCGACGAGTCTCTCGACGTGATCGTCGTCACGCTGCGCGAACGTTTCTCGATGCATCACGCCACGCTGCAAGTCGACCTCGGCACCACGGATCATCGGTGCGCAATGGATCGTGCGCCGCACGCGCATTGAGGCAAACGTGTGTGCGCGGTACGCCCACGGCAAGCCCAGGCCAATCGCATGATTGATGCAGCGCACCGTCGGCGGCTTGCCGGCGACGCTTCAGGCCGAGTTCCTGCGGGCGTACACTAGAACGCATTGTTGTTTCCGGAGTTCCGCATGGACGCTGCCGCAAACGATGCGTCGCCGGTGCTGATCGTCGGCGCCGGCCCCACGGGGCTCGCCGCGGCGATGAGTCTTGCGCGTGCCCACATCCCCGTGCGCCTGATCGACAAAGCCATGCAGCCGAACCCGTATTCGCGGGCCATCGGCATCCAGGCGCGCACGCTCGAGTTGCTCGAGCAGCATCGGCTGGTCGAACCGTTTCTCGAACTCGGCCATCGCGCGCGCATCGCCAATCTGTTTTCGAACGGCATGCGTCTCGCGCAACTCGATTTCGATCCGCTTCACACGCGCTATCCGTATCTGCTGTTTCTCGATCAGTCCGTGACCGAGCGCTTGCTGACGGAGCATCTCGCGACGTTCGGCGTGACGGTCGAGCGCGGTGTCGAGCTGACCATGTTCGCGCAAGGCTCCGCCAGCATTCAGGCGACGCTGCGCCGCGCGGACGGTCACACGGAGACGATGCGTCCTTCGTACATGATCGCCGCCGACGGCGCGCATAGTGCGATCCGTCATCGCCTGGGTCTGGGCTTCGAAGGCAAGACCTTCGAGCAGACTTTCCTGCTTGCCGATCTGCACGCCGAAACCGATTGGCCCGAAGACGAGTTTCATATCTTCGCGTCGGGCGAAGGACTGGTGGCGCTATTTCCGATGGGCCACGGCCGGCATCGCCTGATCGCGGATCATGCGCTCGAGCCTGCCGCCGTCGCGCCGCCCGCGACGCCTGCGGTGCTGGGCGAACCGCCGTTGAACAAGGTGCCGGCGCCGTCGCTCGAGGAATGCAAGGCGCTGATCGCCCGGCGCGTGCGCGAGCGGGTCGACGTGTCGGACCTGGCGTGGTCCTCGTATTTTCATCTGAACAGCCGCATGGTGGACCGGCTGCGCGTCGGCCGTATCTTCCTCGCCGGCGACGCCGCCCATGTGCACAGCCCGGCCGGCGCGCAAGGCATGAACACCGGCATTCAGGAAGCGTTCAATCTCGGCTGGAAGCTGGCGCGCGTCCTGAAGAGCGCGGCGCCGGACCGGCTGCTCGACACCTATCACACCGAACGTCATCCGATTGAACGCGACGTGCTGCGGCAGACCGGTTTCATCACGCATATGGCCGAGGCCGATCACGGACCGCTCAAGCTGCTGCGCGAACGCGTGATGCCGGTGCTGGCCGCGCTGGGTCCGCTGCGCGACGCGGCACGCGCCACCATCAGCGAGCTGTCGATCCAGTACCGGCGCAGTCCGCTGACGCTCGAACGCGTGCTCGACGGCGGCCCGCGTGCCGGCGAGCGCGCGCCCGATGCGCTGGTGCATGTGGTGGACGGACCGCTGGGCCGCGCGCCCGGCGTCGGCTGCGTTTTCGATCTGCACGACCCTGCGTTCTTCTCGCTGTTCCTGCTGGTGCCGCCGTTGCCCGTCGACGAAACGCCGCTCGATCCCGCAGCGAAGCATGAACCGCCGCCGGACGCGGAAATGGAACGCGTGGCGGCGGAAGTCGAGCGATTGCTGCCGGGCGCGGTGCGTATTTGGCGCATCACGGATACCAACGGCGATGGCGGTCCCGCGCTCTCCGAATCGTATGGCCGCACGCGGCCGTCGTTCTATCTGGTGCGGCCGGACGGTTACATCAGTGCGCGCGGACGCACCGGTTCCGATCTGCACGGCTTGTTACGGCATTGCGAGGCGTGGTTCACGGTGAATGGCGAAATACCGGAGCAGGCGGCTTTGTGATGCGGGCGGCTTGCCGACCTTAAGCGGTAAGCGCAGTGATGCCCGCTAGCTGGTTCACGGTGAATGGCGAGATAGCGGAGCAAGCGGCCAGGCTGCACAGCCGCAGCCGCAGCGCCCGGCTACACCGTTGTCGGCGCCGCCGGCGTCAATTGCTCGCGATGTTTAACGAGCGCCTCCTCGACGATAGCCGACATCGCGATACCGCTCGCATCCGGCTCATCGAGCGAAGCGAGCAGCGCGCGCCGCATGCGCGGCTCCCAGAAGCGGCGGATATGGTCGGCGATGCCGGCGAGCGCTTCCTCGCGGTCCGGCATCGAATCGAAAAAATCGCCGATCCGGTTAGCCATGTCGATCAGGTTCTGATTGTCCATGCCCGGCCTCACTTGCCCGATGTCGCGTTGGCCAGCTCGCGCTGCTTCAGCAGATCGAGCTGTTCGGTGTTGAAACGCGAATAGTCCTTCTGCCATTGCGACGGCTGTTCGACCGGCATGACCTGCACCGCGGTCACCTTGTACTCCGGACAGTTGGTCGCCCAGTCCGAGCTATCGGTGGTGATCACGTTCGCGCCCGACTCGGGGAAGTGGAACGTCGTATAGACCACGCCAGGCTGCATGCGTTCGGTCACCTTCGCGCGCAACACGGTCTGTCCCGCGCGCGATTCGATGCCGACCCAATCGTCCGTCTTGATGCCGCGTTCTTCGGCGTCGTGCGGATGGATTTCCAGCCGATCCTCGTCGTGCCAGCGCGAGTTCTCGGTACGGCGTGTCTGCGCGCCGACGTTGTACTGCGACAGGATACGGCCCGTGGTGAGCAGCATCGGAAATTTGCGCGTGACTTTCTCGGGCGTCGCGATGAACTTCGTAATCACGAACTTGCCCTTGCCGCGCACGAAGCTGTCGATGTGCATGGTCGGCGTGCCGTCCGGCGCATTCTCGTTGCAAGGCCACTGAATGCTGCCCATCTCGTCGAGCTTCCTGTACGAGACGCCGTGGAAGGTCGGCGTGAGACGCGCGATCTCGTCCATGATCTGCGACGGGTGCGTGTAGTCCATCTCATAACCGAGCGCGCGCGAGAGCATCACCGTGACTTCCCAGTCGGCGTGGCCCGGCACCGGCGGCATGACCTTGCGCACGCGCGAGATGCGGCGCTCCGCGTTGGTGAACGTGCCGTCCTTTTCGAGGAACGACGAACCCGGCAGCAGCACGTGCGCGTACTTGGCGGTCTCGTTCAGGAAAATGTCCTGCACGACGATGCATTCCATCGACGCCAACGCAGCCGAGACGTGATGAGTATTCGGATCCGACTGCACGATGTCTTCGCCCTGGCAGTACAGACCCTTGAAGGTGCCGTGCACGGCGGCGTCGAACATGTTCGGGATGCGCAGGCCCGGTTCCGGTTGCAGCGTGACGTTCCAGGCGTCTTCGAACAGTGTGCGCGTGACCGTGTCGCTGATGTGGCGGTAGCCCGGCAGTTCGTGCGGGAACGAGCCCATGTCGCACGAACCCTGCACGTTGTTCTGGCCGCGCAGCGGATTGACGCCCACACCTTCGCGGCCGATGTTGCCCGTCGCCATTGCGAGGTTGGCGATGCCCATCACCATGGTCGAGCCTTGCGCGTGTTCGGTGACGCCCAGACCGTAGTAGATCGCGGCGTTGCCGCCGGTCGCATAGATGCGCGCGGCTTCGCGTACCGACTGAGCCGGCACGCCGGTCAGTGCCTCGGTCGCTTCCGGCGCGTTCTCGGGCAGCGCGACGAAATCGCGCCATTGCTCGAACGCGCGGGTTTCGCAGCGCTCCGCTACGAACGCTTCGTTAACCAGACCTTCCGTGACGATCACATGCGCCAGTGCATTCACTACAGCCACGTTGGTGCCCGGCCGCAATTGCAGATGATGCGACGCCTTCACGTGCGGCGTATCGACGATATCGATGCGGCGCGGATCCACGACGATCAGCTTCGCGCCTTCACGCACACGACGCTTCAGACGCGAGCCGAACACCGGATGGCCGTCGGTCGGATTCGCGCCGATCACCATGATTACGTCGGCTTTATCGACGGATGCAAAAGTCTGCGTGCCCGCCGATTCGCCCAACGTGGTCTTCAATCCATAGCCGGTCGGCGAGTGGCAAACGCGCGCGCAGGTATCGACGTTGTTGTTGCCGAACGCGGCGCGCACGAGCTTTTGCACCAGATACGTTTCTTCGTTCGTGCAACGCGACGACGTGATGCCGCCGATCGAATCGCGCCCGTGTTTGGCCTGAATGCGGCGGAATTCCGACGCGGCATACGTGAGCGCTTCTTCCCAACTGACTTCGCGCCACGGATCGGTGATCTTCGCGCGGATCATCGGCTTGGTGATGCGGTCTTTGTGCGTTGCGTAGCCCCACGCAAAACGGCCCTTCACGCAAGCGTGGCCTTCGTTGGCCTGGCCGTTCTTGTGCGGCACCATCCGCACGACCTCGTTGCCCTTCATCTCCGCCTTGAACGAGCAGCCGACGCCGCAATACGCGCACGTCGTCACCACGGAATGCTCGGCTTGGCCGAGCATGATGACGGTCTTCTCCTGCAAGGTCGCGGTCGGGCAGGCGGCCACGCACGCGCCGCACGATACACATTCCGACTCCATGAACGGCACGTTTTCGCTGGCGGCCACGCGTGATTCGAAACCGCGTCCCGCGATGGTCAGCGCGAATGTGCCTTGCGTTTCTTCGCACGCGCGCACGCAGCGATTGCAGACGATGCATTTGGACGCGTCGTAAGTGAAGTACGGATTCGACTCGTCTTTCTTGTCCTTCAGGTGATTCGCGCCGTCGAAACCATAACGCACTTCGCGCAAGCCCGTCACGCCGGCCATGTCCTGCAGTTCGCAGTCGCCGTTGGCGGGGCAGGTGAGGCAGTCGAGCGGGTGATCGGAGATGTACAGCTCCATCACGTTGCGGCGCAGCGACTGAAGACGATCGGTCTGCGTGCGGACCTTCATGCCGGCTTCGACCGGCGTCGTGCACGAAGCGGGATAACCGCGCTTGCCTTCGATTTCCACGAGACACAAACGGCACGAGCCGAACGGTTCCAGCGAATCGGTCGCGCAGAGCTTCGGCACGTTGACGCCCGCTTCGACGGCGGCGCGCATCACCGAGGTGCCGGCGGGAACCGTGACGCACTGGCCGTCGATTTCCAGCGTGACGTCGATGTCGGCGTGGCGCTCGGGCGTGCCGAAATCGGTGTCGTCGAAGAAGGAGCGGGGCGCGCGTTGCTGCTGGGCTTGCGATTTACACGCGCAGTTGCCGGAGCCGCAGCCGCCAGCGGGAGAGTTGAGCACGTCGGACATGGTGGGCTCCTGGGTCAGGCCGCTTTCGGCGCGTGATGAGATACGTCGGCGAGACCGAAGTCTTCGGGGAAATGATCGAGCGCGGACAACACCGGGAACGGCGTCATGCCGCCCATCGCGCAAAGCGAACCGGACACCATCGTGTCGCACAGATCGCGCAGCAATTGCACCTGCCGCGTGGACGTGTCGCCGTTGCGAATCCGGCCGATCACTTCGACGCCGCGCGTCGAGCCGATCCGGCACGGCGTGCATTTGCCGCACGATTCGAGCGCGCAAAAGTGCATGGCGTACTGCGCGAGTTCGGCGAGATTCGCGGTGTCGTCATGTACGACCAGGCCCCCATGGCCCACCACCGCGCCGACTGCTGCGTACGCCTCGTAGTCCATCGGAATGTCCCATTGGCTTTCCGGCAGATACGTGCCGAGCGGGCCGCCCACTTGCACCGCGCGCGCGGGCCTTCCGCTCGCCGTGCCGCCGCCGTAGTCGTAGAGCAATTCGCGCAGCGTCACGCCGAACGCGAGTTCGACGAGGCCGCCTTGCTTCACATTGCCCGCGAGCTGGAACGGCAGCGTGCCGCGCGAGCGGCCCATGCCGAAGTCTTTGTAGAACGCCGCGCCGCGCGCGAAGATGATCGGCACCGTGGCGAGCGTGATGACGTTGTTGATCACGGTCGGCTGGCCGAACAGGCCGACGAGCGCCGGCACCGGCGGCTTGGCGCGCACAATGCCGCGCTTGCCTTCGAGCGATTCCAGCAGCGCCGTTTCCTCGCCGCATACATAGGCGCCGGCGCCTTTCGCGACGAACAGTTCGAAGCGATGCGGTGAGCCGAGCACGCTGTCGCCGAGCCAGCCGGCGACGCGTGCTTTCGCGATTGCCGCTTCGAGCGTGGCGATCGAATGCGGATACTCGCTGCGCACGTAGATATGGCCGACCGTCGCGCCCGTCACGATGCCCGCGATGATCATCCCTTCGATCAGCACGTACGGATCGCTTTCCATCACGAGGCGATCGGAGAAGGTGCCGGAATCGCCTTCGTCCGCGTTGCAGACGATGTACTTTTGCGCCGCTTTGGCGCCACGCACCGTGCGCCATTTGATGCCGGCGGGGAAGGCCGCGCCGCCGCGGCCGCGCAGGCCGGATTCGATCAACGCTTCGCAGGCGGCGTCGCCATCGGTTTGCAGAGCCTGGCGCAAGCCTTCGAGGCCGCCGTGAGCGACGTAGTCGTCGATTGAAAGCGGATCAGTGATGCCGATGCGCGCGAAGGTCAGGCGCTGCTGCTTCTTCAGATACGGAATGTCGTCGACCACGCCCACGCGGTTTGCGTGTGCGCCCCCGTCGAGGAAGCCGGCGTCGAACAGAGCGGCAACGTCGCCGGCTTCGGCATTCGCGTAGCCGATGCGGCCTTCAGGCGTCTGAACTTCGACGAGCGGTTCGAGCCACAGCAGGCCGCGCGAACCGTTGCGAACCAGTTCGATGGCGACGCCACGGCGTGCCGCTTCGGCTTCGATTGCATGCGCGAGCGCGTCAGCGCCGAGTGCCAATGCCGACGAATCGCGGGGAACGTAGATGCGCGTCATGCCGTCACCTCCACGCACTTGCTGGCGGCCGCGAAGATCGCGTCGAACTTTTGCGGCGTGACTCTGGCGTGCAGCGTGCCGTTGAGCATCAGCGCCGGCGACAGCGCGCATTGGCCGAGGCAATACACCGATTCCAGTTCCACCGTCGCGCCGTGCTGGTGTTCGCCGTCGAAGCGGCAACCGGTGTGCGCCTCGATATGTTGCGCGAGCGCTTCGGTGCCCATGCTGCGGCAGGCTTCCGCGCGGCACAGTTGCACCGTGACGGCTGCGGCCGGCTGCGTGCGGAAGTGGTGGTAGTAGGTGATGACGCCGTGCACTTCCGCGCGCGACAGGTTCATGGCGCGCGCTAGCGGCGCGACCGCGGCGGGTGGCACGTAACCGACTTCGTCCTGAATCGCGTGTAAGACCGCTAGCAGCGACACGCCCGGCTGCGCGTGACGCTCAACGAGTTGATCCGGCGCGACGGCGATGGAATCGTCCAAGTGGGGGCTCCTCCAAAGTCATATATGCACTTGTTATTCATAATGCGTGCACTTATGCTTCGTTTATTCGATATGGGATAGCCGAACAATAGGCGGGCATTTCGGCCGATGCAATAGGAAAGAGTTCAACATATATGATCAGAATCGAGTGTCAGGCGCAACTGGTGGTGAAGGGTCCGGACGGCCGAGAGGCAAGCCTGTCGGACGTGGTGCCGTTGCTCGCGCTGGTGAATGAATCCGGCAGCATCGCGCAGGCTGCGACGCTTAAGGGTTTGTCCTACCGTCATACGTGGGGTTTACTGCGCAGCATCGAAGAGCGTCTGGGCGGTCCGCTGATCGCTAAAGAGCGCGGCCGCGGCTCGGTGCTGTCCGAACTCGGGCAAGCGGTCTTGCGTGCGCAGCGTCTGTGCGGGGAACGGCTCGACGGCAATATGCAGGCGCTCGCCAGCGAAGTGGCGAGCGATCTGAACCGCTGGCTCGCGCCGCCCGCCGACGACGTGCGCATTTTCGCGTCGCACGGTTACGCCGTGGCCGCGCTCGTGACGGCGCTGGTCGCCGACGAGTTGCCGGTCGACATCAAGTATCGCGACAGCGCGGACGCCGTCAGCGCGCTTGCGCGCGGTGAATGCGATCTGGCCGGCTTCCATTTGCCGCTCGGCGAGTTTCGTGCGGCATGCGCCGATGCGTATCGGCGCTGGCTCGATCCGCAGCGTCACGTGCTCGTGCATCTCACGCGACGCAAGCAAGGGCTCTTTCTTGGTAAAGGCAACCCGAAGAGAATCGCCGGCCTGAGCGATCTCGCGCGCGACGATATCCGCTTCGTGAATCGACAACCCGGCTCCGGCACGCGCATGTTGCTCGATCTCGCGCTACGGAAAGTCGGAGTCGATCCGGATCGAGTCAATGGTTATGCGTCGGCCGAACTGACGCATTCGGCGATTGCGGCGTTCGTCGCGAGCGGCATGGCGGATGTGGGTTTCGGCGTGGAGCCTGCGGCGCATCACTTCGGTCTCGACTTCATTCCGATTGTCGACGAGGACTATTATTTTGCGTGCGACCGCGCGCGCCTCGAACGTATACCGCTTGCGACCGTGCTTGGATTGCTGCGCGGCAGCGCGTTTCGCCATAGCGTCGATCAGCTCGAAGGCTATGACCCGCACGACTGCGGCAAGGTGGTGGATCTTGAAGAGGGCCTGGGCGAAGCGGTGGCGTAAGCGGCCGTAAACATCAGTCTATGTTTGGCGCTGCGTATGGCGTCCGTTTGGGATACTCTCTAAGCTTCCGATTCCGCCTAAACCGCGCGCTACGTCGCGCCGATCGATATGAAAGTCATTCTTCACGTATGTGCTGCCGTTGCGACGGCTGGTGTGCTCCTCGCCACCGCGTCAGTTGCCTTCGCACAGAATTCGCCGGGGGTTCCGGGCGGCATCCTGCAAGACCAGTTCCGTCTCGCCGAACATCCGCAAATGCCGTTTGCGGCGTCGTCTCCTTCGGACAAATACCAGAGCGGTAAAAAGTCAGCCATGCGCAAGCGCGGCGATCTGGGCGATCCGAATGGTTGCAATCTGCAGTGTCCTAAAGACGAATAGGCGCAGGCAGGTGTCCGTTGTGAGTGCGACGCCGGCGTTTTGCCGGCGTCTTCCGTTTGACTCTCGGGTTTAGTGTGCCGTGGTGTTGCCAGCGCGCGGCGCGCGCTTAAGGTTTTGCCGTGTGCCACATGTCTTTGAAGCCTTCTCCCTTCATGTCTCCCGCCTGCTTGTCCGCTGCGTAGCGATAGAGCGGATGCCCTTTGTACGCCCATTGCGGCTTGCCGTCCGCGCCGGTGATCACGGTCCAGTCGCCGGAGGGTTTGTCCGACGCGCTGGCCGTGGCCGCCGGCCAGTAGTTCATGCAGCCGCCCGTGCAGGCGCTCACGCCGGGTGTGGTGTCCTTGTCGAAGGTATAGAGCGTCATGCCGTCTGCATTGACGAAGCGTCCGTCCACGATCTTTGGCGCTTCGGCGAAAGCGCTTTGTTGCAGGGCGAGAAGTGCGAGGCAGAAAAGAGTTTTGCGCATGATGTCGGCTCCTGATCTTGGTGTTGGTCTCACGCGAGGCACGGCGTGCGCGCGTGAGGATCAAACGACTGAGCGGATGCGTTTATTCCAATCACTTCTTCATCTGAGGATCGCGATCGGGTCGGCCACGCGACGGCGCGCGGATGAGATAAGAAAAGGATAGTGCGGGAAAGCGCGCAGCGGGAAGGGCGCGAGGGATACGAAAAACCCGCAAGCAGCAGGCCGCTTACGGGTTTTCGATAAGACTTGCTGGTGCAGCGTGAAACATGTTCTGGTGGAGGCGGCGGGAATCGAACCCGCGTCCAGAAGCACTCTACGACTAGTTCTACATGTGTAGTTCTGTCTTTTGATTTAACCATAGTGACGCGGACGAACACGCTTCACTACGGCGATTCACTAGATTTTCGACCCGGATGTCGTGACACCACCCAAGCTTAACTGACGTATATGACCTCTGTCGGTATTGCTACCGGTCTTGCGACTCTAGCCCGTCAGTGAACTAGGCAGAGGACGGCGGCCCTTAGGCTGCCAGTGCGAACGTTTCGTCGTTTGCAGTTACGTTTTTCCCGCTGATTTACGAGGTGACGGGGCCTCGACATGCCCTAGCCGCTTCGCAACCCCTGTCGAAACCAGGTCGCCCCCGCGGTTCGTTGCTCAAATTTCTGAGCCAGACGCAGATTTTACAATAGTTTGACGGCTGCGTCCTGACTCATTGGCGCGGCCTTGGTTTTCGCCTTTGCGCCGGTCGACGTCGCGACTCAGCCGATGTCGCGCAGCAGCCTTTGCAATTCCGCCGGCGACTGGACGACGTGTTGCGCATGCCATTGCGTCGGCGGGATGTCGTTGCCGCAGTATCCGTACGCCGCCGCGACCGTCTTCATGCCGGCGGCGAAACCGGCCTGCACGTCGCGCAGATCGTCGCCCACGTAAACGATGCGCTCCGGCGCCACGTCCAGTTCGCGCGCCGCATGCAGTAACGGCGCCGGGTGCGGTTTCGAATGTGGCGTGGTGTCGCCGCTTACGACACAGCCCGCGCGCTCTTCGAGGCCGAGTTGTGCGATCAGCGGCTCGGTGAGCCGCGCCACCTTGTTCGTGACGATGCCCCAGCGCACACCGCGTGCGTCCAGTTCGTCGAGCATCTCGGGAATGCCCTGAAACAGTGTCGTCTCGATGCACAGATCCGCTTCGTAGTTGGCGAGGAATTCCTCGCGCATCGACGCGAATTCGTGACTATCGGGGCCGATCCCGAACGCGCCGCCGATCAGCCCACGCGCGCCCGCGGATGCGAGCGGCCGCAGATCTTCAAGCGGCACCATCTCGAGCCCGCGATCGTGGCGCATCTTGTTGACGGCCGCCGCGAGGTCGGGTGCGGTGTCGGCTAGCGTGCCGTCGAGGTCGAACAGGACGGCGTGGCAAAGACCGAGTGCGTCTTCATTGTCTTCGCGCTGGGGCAGGGGCGTGGGATCGCTCATTGGTTCGATAGGTCCGGCGGGTCGGGGCGGATCAAACGTCGCGGCGGCAGGCAAGCATGTAGTTCACGCTCGTGTCGGCGGACAGCGTGAAATGCTTGCTGAGCGGGTTATACACAATGCCTTTGATATCGGCCGTGCGCAGGTCGGCGCGGCGCACGAAGCTCGCCAGTTCCGATGGGCGAATGAAGCGTGCGTAGTCGTGCGTACCCTTGGGCAGCATGCGCGCGATGTATTCGGCGCCGATCACGGCGAACAGGTACGACTTCACATTGCGGTTCAGGGTGGAAAAAAACACCCAGCCGCCGGGTTTCACCAGCGTCTTGCACGCCTCGACGATGGCGGCGGGCTGAGGCACGTGCTCGAGCATTTCCATGCAGGTCACGACGTCGTATTTGGCGGGTTCGCGAGCGGCGAGCGCCTCGGCGGCGATCTCTTCGTAATCGACGGTTACACCGCTTTCAAGGCTGTGAAGATCGGCCACGCCCAGAGCCTGGGTCGACAGGTCGATACCTTTCACGTGGGCGCCCAGCCCGGCCATCGACTCGGACAGAATGCCGCCGCCGCAGCCTATATCCAGCACGGTCTTGCCCGCGAGATGCGCGTGTGCGTCGATCCAGCCCAGGCGAATCGGATTGAGTTCATGCAACGGCTTGAATTCGGCATTCGGGTCCCACCAACGGTGCGCGAGATCGCTAAATTTCTGCAGTTCGTGGGGATCGGCGTTGGTCATGGCGGAAGCTGCCTCGAAGAGAGCGGTGAGCGGGCGCTCGAGGATAAACCCTGAGTATATAGGTCGAGGGACTGGGCGGCAAAATGCCGCCCGCTCAAGGTCCGGGCCCGGTTCGGGATGCGGTGCCGAGCACCTCGCCGGACATAAAAAAAGCCCCGCCGAAGCGGGGCTTTGATACTGCGGTATTTTGTAGCTTACTGCTTCGAAGTACCGACAACTTCGACTTCCACGCGACGATCCGGTGCGAGGCAGGCGATAAGTTGCTTGCGGTTCTTCTGGTTGCAACCGGTCGTGACCGGGTTGCGCTTGCCCTTGCCTTCCGTATAGATACGGTTGGATTCGATGCCCTTGCTGACCAGGTATGCCTTCACAGCTTGAGCACGACGCAGCGACAGACGGTCGTTGTACTTGTCCGAACCGATACGGTCCGTGTAACCCGTTGCGACGACGACTTCGAGGTTCAGCGCGCCGATCTTCGATGCCAGATCGTCCAGCTTTTCCTTGCCGGCCGGCTTCAGGATGGCCTTGTCGAAGTCGAACAGTGCGTCAGCTTGATACGTAATCTTCTGGCTCGTAATAGCCGGTGCAGGTGCGACCGGAGCCGGCGGAGTCGGAGCTTGAGCAACCAGAGCGCCATCGCACTTTGCGTTGGCCGTTGCCGGCGTCCAGAACGCATCGCGCCAGCACAGCTCATTCGTGCCGTTCATCCACACGTATTCGCCGGTACCATTCACCCAGTTGTCGTTCGTAGCTTGTCGCGACGCCGGCACCGACTGTGCCATGGCGGATGCAGCCATAACCGCGGTAGCTGCAATGAACGCGAGCTTTGAAAGTTTATTCATATTTCTCCTCTCGAAATTGAGATTACCGCAGGTTTACTGCGAGCCTGTTGACGAAGACAAGTCATACATTGCTCGAAGTATAACATCGGTGTAGAACAAAAAACGTGCTGTGTAGACTTCGAGCAGTGTCTAACTCTTTGTGCGTTGGCATTTTGCCATATCGTTCCCGTCCAACGATAAAAAAATCTGCCCCCGATCGAATCACCCTCCAATTGTGGTGCATGCGCAACAGAAGTAATCCTCTGGAGGCTCCGCCAGTCATGGCTGAGCGGCGAATTGCCCCACGCACGAATCGAGCCTGACCAGTCTCAAAAAAGGAGCGCCGACGAGCGCCTCGTGTGCACCCTACTAATAGGTATACGTACGTTCGTCGGGGGCGGATTCGCGGCATGTTAGAATCGCGTGATGCGTTGCGCCTGCAATGCTTACGCGAAGGCGCGGCGAATTGAAGTTAAGCCGTCGTCTTGGCACGTAAAAGATACGGATAATGGATCAATTCGCCAAAGAGACTCTGCCAATCTCCCTAGAGGAGGAAATGCGCCGTTCGTATCTCGATTACGCGATGAGCGTGATCGTGGGGCGTGCGCTTCCCGATGTTCGCGATGGCCTGAAGCCGGTGCACCGGCGCGTGCTGTACGCGATGCACGAACTGAACAACGACTGGAACCGGGCGTACAAGAAGTCGGCGCGTATTGTCGGCGACGTCATCGGTAAATATCACCCGCACGGCGATACGGCTGTTTACGACACCATCGTCCGGATGGCGCAAGACTTCTCGCTGCGCTACATGCTGGTGGACGGTCAGGGCAACTTCGGCTCGGTCGACGGCGACAACGCCGCGGCGATGCGGTACACCGAAATCCGCATGGCGAAGATCGGCCACGAACTGCTGGCCGACATTGACAAGGAAACGGTCGATTTCACGCCGAACTACGACGGCAGCGAAAACGAACCGGCCATCCTGCCGGCGCGCATTCCCAATCTTCTGATCAATGGCTCGTCGGGCATTGCCGTCGGCATGGCGACCAACATCCCGCCGCACAACCTCAACGAGGTTGTCGACGCGTGCCAGCATCTGCTCAAGAACCCGGAAGCCACGATCGACGAACTGATCGAGATCATTCCGGCACCGGATTTCCCGACCGCCGGCATCATCTACGGCGTGGCCGGCGTGCGCGACGGCTATCGCACCGGCCGCGGCCGCGTGGTGATGCGCGCGCTCACGCACTTCGAGGAAATCGACCGCGGTCAGCGCATGTCGATCATCGTCGACGAACTGCCGTACCAGGTGAACAAGCGCTCACTTCTGGAGCGCATCGCCGAACTGGTCAACGAGAAGAAGCTCGAAGGCATCTCCGACATCCGCGACGAGTCCGACAAGAGCGGCATGCGCGTCGTGATCGAGCTCAAGCGCGGCGAAGTGCCGGAAGTCGTTCTGAACAATCTGTACAAGGCGACCCAGCTTCAGGACACCTTCGGCATGAACATGGTCGCGCTGGTCGACGGCCAGCCGAAGCTGCTGAACCTGAAGGAAATGCTGTCGTGCTTCCTGTCGCATCGCCGGGAAGTGCTGACGCGGCGCACTGTATACGAACTGCGCAAGGCGCGTGAACGCGGCCACGTGCTCGAAGGTCTGGCGGTTGCGCTCGCCAACATCGACGAGTTCATCGCGATCATCAAAGCCGCGCCGACTCCGCCGATCGCCAAGCAGGAATTGATGGCGCGTCCGTGGGATTCGTCGCTGGTGCGCGAAATGTTGTCGCGCGCTGAGACGGAAAACGCGACGGCGGGCGGTCGCGAAGCCTATCGTCCTGACGGATTGAATCCGTCGTTCGGTATGCAGTCCGACGGCCTCTACCGTCTGTCCGACACCCAGGCTCAGGAAATTCTGCAGATGCGTCTGCAGCGCCTCACTGGCCTGGAGCAGGACAAGATCATCGGCGAGTACCGCGAAGTGATGGCGCAAATCGCCGACCTGCTGGACATTCTGGCTCGCCCGGAGCGTATTACGGCGATCATCGTCGACGAACTCACGTCGATCAAAGCGGAATTCGGCGACGCGCGCCGCTCGAAGATCGAGCTGAACGCCACCGAATTGAACACCGAAGACCTGATCACCCCGCAGGAAATGGTCGTGACTATGTCGCACGCCGGCTACGTGAAATCGCAGCCGCTGTCCGAATACAGCGCGCAGAAGCGTGGTGGCCGCGGCAAGCAGGCCACGGCCATGAAGGAAGACGACTGGATCGACACGCTGTTCATCGCGAACACGCACGATCACATTCTGTGCTTCTCGAATCGCGGCCGCGTCTACAGCGTGAAGGTTTATGAAGTGCCGCAAGGTTCGCGGAACTCGCGCGGCCGTCCGATCATCAATATCTTCCCGCTTCAGGAAGGCGAAAAGATTACGGTTGTTCTGCCGGTGAAGGAATTCTCTGCTGACAAGTTCGTCTTTATGGGCACCGCGTTAGGAACCGTAAAAAAGACGCCGCTTGAAGCCTTTGGCCGCGTGTTGCGCAAGGGTATTATTGCGGTCGGTCTGGATGACGGCGACTACCTGATCGGCGCCGCCATTACCGACGGCCAGCACGACGTGATGCTGTTCTCGGATTCCGGCAAGGCGGTTCGCTTCGACGAAAACGACGTGCGCCCGATGGGCCGCGAAGCGCGCGGCGTGCGGGGCATGCAGCTCGAGGAAGGTCAAAACGTGATCGCGCTGCTGGTGGCCGGCGACGAGCAGCAGTCGGTGCTCACCGCAACGGAAAACGGTTTCGGCAAGCGCACGCCGATCACCGAATACACCCGTCATGGTCGCGGCACGAAGGGCATGATCGCGATCCAGACGTCGGAGCGTAACGGCAAGGTCGTGGCCGCGACGCTGGTGGATCAGGAAGCGCAGATCATGCTGATCACCAATACCGGCGTACTGATCCGTACGCGGGTCTCGGAAATTCGAGAGATGGGACGCGCAACCCAAGGTGTTACACTCATCAGCCTTGACGAAGGGACCAAGCTTTCAGGTCTGCAACAGGTTGCTGAGGCCGAGGCAGAAAGTGATGCGGAAGGCGACGCCGAAGGTCCCGCAGAAAGTGACAACGGTGGCGAAGAGGGCGGTGCGGCCTGATTCGCATCAGCGCCTTACAGTCTCAGTGATTAGTTGAAAGCTGCGCCGGGAATAATGGCGTGTCGGGCTGATACGTGTCCCGCGCGGCTTGCTGCTCAAGTTCATTTCTATTAGGGAGTAATGATGCAAAAACGATTCAAACAACTGATGTTGCTGGCTGCCCTCGTGCCGACCTTTGCCATGGCTCAAGCGCTTCAGAGCTCGGCTCCGGCGGCTCCGGCTACTGCCGCAGCACCGGTTGATCCGGCCAAGCAGGCTGCAATCAAGGACCTGTTGGACGCAATCGACGCGCAGAAGCTCGTCGGTGCGATCGGCAACAGCGCCCAGATGCAAGCCAAGCAGCTGGTTCCGGCTATCCTGTCGGACGCATTGAGCGAAAACAAGACGATGACGGACAAGCAGAAGCAGGCTTCCGTCCCGACGCTGCAAAAGAATGCAGTGCCGAAGCTGGTTGACGGCGCAGGCCAGGTGTTCGCCACGGACAATTTCCGTCAGGACGCCATGCAAGCTCAGTACGACGCTTACGCGAAGTACTACAGCACGTCGGAAATCAAGGATCTGACGGCGTTCTACAAGAGCCCGACCGGCCGCAAGTTCATCCAGGTGCAAGACCAGGTTGGCCGCGACGTCGTGAACGGCTTGATGCAAAAGTACATGCCGCAATCGATCAAGGCAACGCGTGACCAGGCCGACAAGGAAGTCGCTTCGGTCAAGCCGGCCAAGTAAGTCTGGTCAACAGACAAAAGGTCGAAAGGCCGCGCTGACATCGCGCCAGCCGCCGCCCGGCAGGTTCGCCTCGTAGGCTGTATGGCGCGCCGGGTTTGGCGGCATTGCGTTGACAATGCGATAATGGCCGTTTGCGCACACGCGCAGACGGCCATTTTCTTTTTCGGCGCGAAATGGTCTGAAATCCGCGTCAGAAAATCGCGCCGGCAAAATTGCGTGGTCAGCGTCGTGGCGGTTGTTTCCTCGGCTGCCAACTTCGCCGATCTTTGCGCGCTCTTCTTTTTTTGCGCCTGCTTCCAGGATCTCACGATGCGCGTCTTTAATTTCTCCGCCGGCCCTGCGGCCATGCCCGAAGAAGTGCTGCGTCAAGCCGCCGACGAAATGCTCGATTGGCAAGGCAGCGGCATGAGCGTGATGGAAATGAGCCATCGCGGGAAAGAGTTCATGTCGATCCACGAGGAAGCGCTCGTCGATTTGCGCGACTTGCTCGACGTGCCGGCAAGCCATCGCATTCTGTTCCTGCAAGGCGGTGGTCTCGGCGAGAACGCAATCGTACCGATGAATCTGATGGGCGCGAAGCCGCGCGCGGATTTCGTCGTAACGGGTTCCTGGTCGCAGAAGTCGTTCAAGGAAGCGCAGAAGTACGGTACCGTGCATCTGGCGGCGAGCGGTCATACGGCGGACGGTTTCACGCGCGCACCCGCCCGCTCCGAATGGCAACTGTCGGACGACCCGGCTTACGTGCATCTGTGCACGAACGAGACGATCCACGGCGTCGAAACTTTCGAGATTCCCGATCTCGGCGATATTCCGCTCGTGGCCGACGCCTCGTCACACATCCTGTCGCGTCCCATGGACATCGCCAAATACGGCGTGCTGTTCGGCGGCGCGCAGAAGAACATCGGCATGGCCGGCGTGACCGTGGTGATCGTGCGCGAGGACATGCTGGATCGCGCGCAATCGATCTGCCCGTCGGCGTTCGAATGGAAGACCGTCGCCGAGAACAATTCGATGTACAACACGCCGCCCACTTATGCGATCTACATCGCCGGGCTGGTGTTCAAGTGGTTGAAGAAGCAGGGCGGCCTGGCCGCGATCGAAGCGCGTAATGTCGAGAAGTCGAAACTGCTGTACGACGCGATCGACTCGAGCAGCTTCTATCTGAACAAGGTCGAACGTGGCTCGCGCTCGCGGATGAACGTACCGTTCTTCCTCGCGGACGAGTCGCGCAACGAGGATTTCCTGGCCGGCGCGAAAGCGCGGGGAATGGTGCAGCTGAAGGGCCACAAGTCCGTCGGCGGCATGCGGGCGTCGATTTATAACGCCGTCCCGCTCGAGGGCGTCAAAGCGCTTGTCGAATACATGAAGGAATTCGAACAGCGCAGCGCCTGAGCCACACGGGCTAGCAGGCGCGCGCATCCTTTCCAGCACGCATTTTTGCAGCAGCTACCGGCAGGGCCGTTTTCACGCATGGACGACGAACTCAATACCCGACTCAAACCGCTTCGCGAACGCATCGACGCGCTCGACGCGCAGCTGATCGCGCTTCTCAATCAGCGCGCCGCCGTGGCGCTCGAAGTGGGCGAGGTCAAGAAGCATTTCAACGCGCCGGTGTTCCGCCCCGAGCGCGAGCAACAGGTGATTGCGCGCCTGCAGGACATGAGCGAGGGGCCGCTCGCGAGCGAGCATATCAGCGCGATCTGGCGCGAGATCATGGCCGCGAGCCGCGCGCTCGAGAAGACCATCAAGGCCGCGTATCTCGGCCCGGTCGGCACTTATAGCGAACAGGCGATGCATGAGTACTTCGGTCAGTCGATCGAAGGCCTGCCATGTCCGTCGATCGACGAAGTGTTCCGTTCGGTCGAAGCCGGCGCCGCGGAATTCGGCGTCGTGCCGGTCGAGAATTCGACCGAAGGCGCCGTGTCGCGCACGCTCGATCTGCTGCTGCAAACGCAACTCACGATCGGCGGCGAACTGGCTTTGCCGATTCACCACAATCTGTTGACGCTGAACGGCGGACTCACGGGCGTGACGCGCGTGTGCGCGCATGCGCAGGCGCTCGCCCAGTGCCAGCGCTGGCTGTCGACCAACGCGCCGCATCTCGAACGCCAGGCGGTGTCGAGCAACGCGGAAGCGGCGCGCATGGCAGCGGAAGATCCGAGCGTGGCGGCGATCGCCGGCGATCGCGCGGCGACCCATTACGGCCTGCAAGTCGCGTATGCGCTGATTCAGGACGATCCGCACAACCGCACCCGCTTCGTGATGATCGGCAAGCAGCCGGCCGGTCCGAGCGGTTACGACCAGACTTCGCTGATCGTGTCGGTCGTCAACGAACCGGGCGCGATGGTCAAACTGCTGGAACCGCTGGCGCGTCACAGCGTGTCCATGACGCGCTTCGAATCGCGCCCGGCGCGCGTCGGCACGTGGGAGTACTACTTCTACATCGACGTCGAAGGCCATCGCGACGATCCGGCGGTTGCCGCCGCGCTCGCCGAACTTGGCGAGAAGGCCGCGTTCCTGAAGATTCTGGGCTCGTATCCACGCGCCCGCTAATGATATTCGCGCGGCGGCCCGCGGCATCACGCAGCGGCCGTCGCGCCTTCAATTACTCATAGTCGTTCGGAGATTTTCATGACAGCGCCTTTCGGTCCTTCCTACGTGCGCGCGATTGCGCCTTACACTGCAGGCAAACCGATTTCGGAAGTGGCCCGCGAGTTCGGTCTGGACGAAGCGACCATCGTGAAACTCGCATCGAACGAAAATCCGCTCGGCATGCCGGAGTCGGCGCAACGCGCCATGGCGCGGGCCGCAAGCGAACTGGGCCGTTACCCGGACGCAAATGCGTTCGAATTGAAGGCTGCGCTGAGCGAGCGTTACGGCGTGCCCGCCGATTGGGTCACGCTTGGTAACGGCAGCAACGACATCCTGGAAATCGCCGCGCACGCGTTCGTGGAAAAGGGTCAGTCGATCGTCTACGCGCAGTACTCGTTCGCGGTTTACGCGTTGGCCACGCAAGGCTTAGGCGCGCGCGCGATCGTCGTGCCGGCCGTCAAATACGGTCACGATCTCGACGCCATGCTCGCCGCTGTCACCGACGACACGCGCCTGATTTTCGTCGCCAATCCGAACAACCCGACCGGCACGTTCATCGAAGGCCCGAAGCTCGAGGCGTTTCTCGACAAGGTGCCGCGTCACGTGGTCGTCGTGCTGGACGAGGCGTACACGGAATATCTGCCGGAAGAACAGCGCTACGACGCGATTGCGTGGGTGCGCCGCTATCCGAATCTGCTGGTGTCGCGCACGTTTTCGAAGGCTTTCGGCCTCGCGGGTTTGCGCGTGGGTTTCGCGATCGCGCAACCTGAGTTGACCGATTTGCTGAATCGCGTGCGTCAGCCGTTCAACGTGAACACGCTCGCGCAAGCCGCGGCGATCGCCGCGCTGAACGATAAGGCGTTTCTGGAAAAGAGCGCCGCGCTGAACGCGCAGGGCTATCGCCGTCTGACCGAAGCGTTCGACAAGCTCAACCTGGAGTATGTGCCGTCGCACGGCAACTTCGTGCTGGTGCGCGTCGGCAACGACGACGCGGCCGGCAACCGCGTCAACCTCGAATTGCTGAAACAAGGCGTGATCGTGCGTCCAGTCGGCAACTACGGTTTGCCGCAGTGGCTGCGTATCACGATCGGCCTGCCGGAAGAAAACGAAGCATTCATCGCGGCGCTCGAAAAGACGCTCGCCGCCGCGTAAGCGGTAACCCTGGACCCGCGCGCCTCGTCGGCATGAAAGGCGCGCTTTATTTGTGACCGACGTGGCCGCGTTTTCATTTAACAAGCTGGTAATTTTCGGTGTCGGCCTGATCGGCGGATCGCTCGCGCGTGCGTTGCGCGAACGTGGCGAGGCCGACGGCGCGCGCAAGGTGATTGGTGTGGGGCGTTCGTCCGCGTCGACTGAGCGTGCTCTGGAACTGGGTGTGATCGACGGCACGGCCGCGCTAAACGACGACGCCGCGCTCAGTGAAGCGCTTCGTGGCGCCGACTTCGTGCTGCTGGCCGCGCCCGTTGCGCAGACGCAGCCGCTGCTCGAACGCATCGCGCCGTTCCTCGATGCCGCGACGATCGTCACCGACGCCGGCAGCACCAAGTCGGACGTGGTCGCCGCAGCCCGGGCGGCGCTTGGCGCACGCATCGGCCAGTTCGTGCCGGGGCATCCGATCGCCGGCCGCGAAGCCAGCGGCGTGGAAGCAGCCTTGCCTGATCTGTATGTCGGCCGCAATGTGGTGTTGTGCCCGCTGCCTGAGAATGCGCCGGCAGACGTGGAGCGCGTCGCGGCGATGTGGCGCGCCACCGGCGCGCTCGTGCGCAACATGGCGCCCGAGCAGCACGACCGCGTGTTCGCGTCGGTCAGCCATTTGCCGCACGTGCTCTCGTTCGCGCTGGTCGAGCAGATTCTCAATTCGTCCGACGCCGCGTTGAAATTCTCGTTTGCCGCGGGCGGTTTCCGCGACTTCACGCGCATTGCCGCGTCGAGCCCGGAAATGTGGCGTGACGTGTGCGTCGCCAACCGCGTCGCGTTGCTCGACGAACTCGACGCCTACACGGCCGTGCTCGCGCGTCTGCGCGCGGCCATCGAAGCCGCCGACGGCGCCGCCCTCGAAGCCGTGTTCGCGCGCTCGCGCGTGGCGCGCACCGAATGGCAGGAACAACGCGCGGCCGGCGTCGCGAACAGCGACGCGTCGAAATAACCGGAACTGGACTCAATCATGGAATTCCTCGATCTCGGACCGTTTTCCCGCGCGTCTGGCACGATTCGTCTGCCTGGCTCGAAGAGCATTTCGAACCGGGTGCTGCTGCTCGCCGCGCTCGCCGAAGGCGAGACGACGATCACGAATCTGCTCGACTCCGACGACACCCGCGTGATGCTCGACGCGCTCGAAAAGCTCGGCGTGCGTCTGAAGCGCGAGGGCGACACCTGCGTCGTGACCGGCACGCGCGGCGCGTTCACGGCGCGCACGGCCGATCTGTTTCTCGGCAATGCCGGCACGGCGGTGCGTCCGTTGACGGCAGCGCTGGCGGTCAACGGGGGCGACTATCGCATTCACGGCGTTCCGCGCATGCACGAGCGGCCGATCGGCGATCTGGTCGACGGACTGCGCCAGCTTGGCGCGAAGATCGACTACGAAGAGAACGATGGCTATCCGCCGCTGCGGATTCGCCCGGGGCGGATCAACGCCGACGCGCCCATCACCGTGCGCGGCGACGTGTCGAGCCAGTTCCTGACCTCGCTGCTCATGACGCTGCCGCTTCTGCGCACCGAAAGCGGCGTGAACACCGTGCAGGTGGATGGCGAACTGATTTCGAAGCCGTATATCGAGATCACGATCAAGCTGATGGAGCGCTTCGGCATCAAGGTCGAGCGTCACGAATGGCATCGGTTCGTGGTGCCCGCGGGGCAGCGGTATCAGTCGCCGGGCACGATCATGGTGGAGGGCGATGCGTCGTCCGCTTCGTATTTCCTCGCGGCCGGCGCGCTCGGCGGCGGCCCGCTGAAAGTGGAGGGCGTCGGCCGGGCCAGCATCCAGGGCGACGTCGGTTTTGCCGATGCGCTCATCAAGATGGGCGCGAACCTGCAGATGGGCGACGACTGGATCGAAGTGCGCGGCGTCGGCCACGACAGCGGCAAGCTCGAACCGATCGACATGGACTGCAACCTGATTCCCGACGCCGCGATGACGATCGCCGTCGCGGCGCTGTTCGCGGACGGCGCGACCACGCTGCGCAATATCGCCAGCTGGCGCGTGAAGGAAACCGACCGGCTCGCCGCGATGGCGACGGAGCTGCGCAAGGTCGGCGCCAAGGTGCAGGAAGGCGAGGATTACCTCGTTATCGAACCACCTGAAAAGTTGACTCCGAACGCCGCGATCGACACGTACGACGATCATCGCATGGCCATGTGCTTCTCTCTGGTGAGCCTCGGCGGCGTGCCGGTGCGGATCAACGACCCAAAGTGCGTCGGCAAGACGTTTCCCGATTATTTCGAGCGCTTTACCGCGCTCGCCCAACCCTGATTCGATTTCGAATCGACTGACGTGCGACTTTTTCGATGAAACCGACCCGTCCCTTTCACCAGACGCCCGTCATTACGATCGACGGCCCGAGTGCCTCCGGCAAAGGCACCGTGGCCGCGCTGGTGGCCGCGAGCCTCGGCTTCCACTTGCTGGACAGCGGCGCGCTGTACCGTCTCGCCGCGCTCGCGAGCCTGCGCTACGACATCGCGGCCGACGACGCCGACGCCCTTGTAAAACTGATCGACGACCTGCACATCACCTTTCGCGAGGGACTGGCGCAGCTCGACGGCGTCGACGTTTCCGCTGAGATTCGCGCCGAGGAAGTCGGCGCCCGCGCTTCGGCGATCGCCGTGCACGCACCGGTGCGCACCGCACTGGTGGCGCGGCAGCGGGCTTTCCGTAAGGAACCGGGGCTGGTCGCCGACGGCCGCGACATGGGCACGGTGATCTTCCAGGACGCCGTGCTGAAGGTGTTCATGACAGCCAGCGTGGAGGCCCGCGCGGCGCGCCGGCATAAGCAATTGATCCAAAAAGGATTTTCTGCTAATATAGATGACTTGCTCCGGGATTTGCGTGAGCGCGATGAGCGTGACAGTCAGCGCGCAGCCGCGCCACTCAAGCCCGCGGCGGATGCAAAGCTGCTTGATACCTCGGCATTGTCGGTCGACCAGGCGGTCGAGCAAGTGGTGCAGTGGTATGAAGCTTTAGTCCCACATGCCTGATGAAAGTACGCGTTGTGCTTCAGGCGTGGGCGCAGTAGAAGTCCGTTGTCAGTAGGTGCTTTGCGATCGTCGTGAAGCGTTGTGTTTAACCCTATAACCCCGCGTGGCATTCGCACTCTAGCCGAAATTGCTGACCGTCCGGCCAGCCGGGCACCGCGAGAACCATGCAAATTTTGATTTTTATGTCCGACCTGCAAACCTCTACCCCGAATACCGAATCTTTTGCGGCTCTGTTCGAAGAGTCGCTGACCAAGCAAGACATGCGCGCCGGCGAAGTGATCTCCGCCGAAGTCGTGCGTGTTGACCACAACTTCGTGGTCGTCAACGCTGGTCTCAAGTCCGAAGCCTACATCCCGCTCGAAGAGTTCCTGAACGACGCGGGCGAGGTAGAAGTGCAGGCGGGCGACTTCGTTTCCGTCGCGATCGACGCGCTGGAAAACGGCTATGGCGACACGATCCTGTCGCGCGACAAGGCTAAGCGTCTGGCTTCGTGGCTGTCGCTGGAAAAGGCTCTCGACAACAACGAACTCGTGACCGGCACGATCACGGGCAAGGTCAAGGGCGGCATGACCGTCATGGTCAACGGCATCCGCGCGTTCCTGCCGGGTTCGCTGGTCGACACGCGTCCGGTCAAGGACACGACCCCGTACGAAGGCAAGACGCTGGAATTCCGCGTCATCAAGCTCGACCGCAAGCGTAACAACGTCGTGCTGTCGCGCCGTGCTGTGATCGAAGCGACCCAAGGCGAAGAGCGCGCAAAGCTGCTCGAAACGCTGAAGGAAGGCGCGATCGTGGAAGGCGTGGTGAAGAACATCACGGATTACGGCGCGTTCGTGGACCTCGGCGGTATCGACGGCCTGCTGCACATCACCGACATCGCATGGCGTCGTGTGCGTCACCCGAGCGAAGTGCTGTCGGTTGGCCAGGAAGTCACCGCGAAGATCCTCAAGTTCGACCAAGAGAAGAACCGCGTTTCGCTGGGTATCAAGCAACTGGGCGACGATCCGTGGGAAGGCATCTCGCGCCGTTACCCGTCGGGCACGCGCCTGTTCGGTAAGGTCACCAACATCACCGACTACGGCGCATTCGTCGAAGTCGAATCGGGCATCGAAGGCCTGGTTCACGTGTCGGAAATGGACTGGACGAACAAGAACGTTGCACCGTCGAAGGTTGTGCAACTGGGCGACGAAGTCGAAGTCATGGTTCTGGAAATCGACGAAGACCGCCGCCGTATCAGCCTCGGCATGAAGCAGTGCAAGCCGAACCCGTGGGACGACTTCAGCCGCAACTTCAAGAAGGGCGACAAGCTGCAAGGCGCGATCAAGTCCATTACGGACTTCGGCGTCTTCATCGGTCTGCCGGGCGGCATCGACGGTCTGGTTCACCTGTCGGACCTGTCGTGGTCGGAAACGGGCGAAGAAGCAGTTCGCAAGTACAAGAAGGGCGACGAAGTGGAAGCGATCGTTCTCGGCATCGACGTCGAGAAGGAACGCATTTCGCTGGGCATCAAGCAGCTCGAAGGCGACCCGTTCAGCAACTTCGTTGCAATGAACGACAAGGGTTCGATCGTCGACGGCGTGGTCAAGACGGTGGACGCGAAGGGTGCTGTGGTTCAGCTGTCGACGGAAGTCGAAGGCTACCTGCGTGCTTCGGAAATCGCACAAGACCGCGTGGAAGATGCTCGCAACGTGCTGAAGGAAGGCGACAAGGTCAACGCGATGATCATCAACATCGATCGCAAGTCGCGTGGCATCAACCTGTCGATCAAGGCCAAGGATTCGGCTGAGCAGCAGGAAGCGATTCGTGGCCTGGCTTCGTCGGACTCGAGCTCGGCTGCCACCGGCACGACGAACCTCGGCGCGCTGCTGAAGGCCAAGCTCGACGGCCAGAACCAGTAAGTCTGAGAGGTCTGCTGCAGTATGACCAAATCGGAATTGGTCGCCCAACTGGCTGCGCGATTTCCGCAACTTGTCCTTAAAGATGCGGATTTCGCGGTGAAGACGATGCTCGATGCGATGTCGGAGGCACTTGCCAACGGTCACCGCATCGAAATTCGCGGCTTCGGCAGCTTCGGCCTTAACCGCCGTCCCTCCCGCGTCGGGCGTAATCCGAAGTCGGGCGAGAAGGTGCTGGTACCTGAGAAGTACGTACCGCACTTCAAGCCGGGCAAGGAGTTGCGTGAACGGGTAGATCGTCGCGCGGGTGAGCCGTTGAAGGCCGAAGAGCCGGATGACGACCTGTAAATGCTTCGCTGTGCCGTTTGCAGCGTGGCATTGGTAGCGTCAGCGGCCAAAGCCAGTCGGCAAAAGACCAGAAAAAGCGCCTTCGGGCGTTTTTTTTCGCCTGTATGTTGGCGTTTTGCTCGGCGGCGTGTCGCCCGGGGCCGGCGCGTGGCCGACAAGCGTGGCGCGCGAGCACGCCCGCAGCTCGTGTTCATGCGTAACGCGCAACTGCAGCAAGGCTTGCGCGGCGGCACACGTACCGCGAGCGCGCAAGCCGGCGTGGCAAACACGTACGGCGCGCGAACGGGCGGACAGACGCCCTCGCAGGCAAGCAAGGCCCACCGCACGCCGCCACGATGATCCGCATGCAAGCACCGCGCTGCCTGCAAGCACGCAAGCCGGCACGGCCCGCGAACACAGCCGCTGAGCGCTAACCCACCGCCGCACCCGCTCACCTACCGCCCAAACAAGACAACCTCCCATAACCCCTCAATCCCCCACTTCCTGCCCAGCCGCGAGGGCTTCAATTACAATACGGGTCACTTCGGCGCGGGCAACACCGTGGCGCGACGCGTCATCAAGCCGGCGTCACCCCGCAACTGCCGTCAAGAGACCTATTCATGAAATTTATCGTCTGGCTGATCCGTGTGCTGGTGTTCGTGCTGCTGCTGGTGCTGGCGCTCGCCAATACACAACCTGCTACGCTGAATTTCCTCGCCGGCTACGCATGGTCGGCGCCGTTGATCCTGATCGGCCTCGCGTTCTTCGTGGTGGGGCTGCTGGCCGGGCTGGTGTCGTCGATGCCGGCCATGCTGCGCTTGCGCATGGAAAATGGCCGGCTCAAGCGCGAGTTGCGGGTGGCGCGCGAAACCCCGGTCGTGGTCGAACAACCGCCTATGCCGCCGCTGATCTGAATGCCTTGCGCCGCGCGTTTTGAACGCGGCTTTCCGTCTTCGCTTTCCCGCACATTTGCATTAATCGCATGGATCTAGACTTCTGGTGGCTGCTCGTCATACCCGTCGCGTTCGCGTTCGGCTGGATGGCCGCGCGCTACGACCTCAAGACGCTGCTGTCCGAAAGCGCCAACCTGCCGCGCTCGTATTTTCGCGGCCTGAATTTCCTGCTCAACGAGCAGCCGGACCAGGCGATCGACGCGTTCATCGAAGTGGTCAAGCTCGATCCGGAAACAGTCGAGTTGCACTTCGCGTTGGGTAATCTGTTCCGGCGCCGCGGCGAAACGGATCGCGCGATTCGCGTGCACCAGAACCTGTTGAGCCGCGCCGACCTGCCGGTCAGCGAGCGCGATCATGCGCTTTACGAGTTGGGGCAAGACTTCCTGAAGGCGGGCCTACTCGATCGCGCGGAAGAAACGTTCCGCTCGCTCGAAACCGGCGACTACGCGTTGGGCGCACAGCGCGCGCTCCTCACCATCTACGAAATCGAGAAGGACTGGGTCAAGTCGATCGACACCGCCCGTCATCTGGAAACGATGGGCGCCGAGTCGCTCGATAAGGAAATCGCGCAATTCCACTGCGAACTCGCCCAGGAAGCGCTACAACAGAAGAAGCCGGACGAAGCCCGCCGGCAGCTCGGCTTCGCGCTGAAGGCGAACCCCACCAACGTACGTGCCACGATCCTGTTCGGCGACGTCGACGCGGCCGGCGGCGCGCAGGAAGCGGCGATCGCCCAATGGCGTCGGGTGGAAGAGCAGAATCCGGCCTATCTGCCGCTGGTCGCGGAAAAGCTGATGAAGGCCTACGAGGCGCTCGGCCGCCCGCAAGATGGCGCCGATCTGCTCACCACGTGGGTGGACCGCTATCCGACCAACGATCTGCTCGATGTCGCCTATCAGCACGTCGCATCGCTGCGCGGACCTGACGCCGCCCACGCGCTGGCGCGCTCGCAAATGCAGAAGTCGCCGAATCTGGCGGGCATGACGCGGCTGCTCGAGGCGCAGCAAGCCGTCGCGGAAGAACCGCGGCGCAGCGAACTCGAACTGATGCGCACGTTGATCCGTCAGCGCACCAAAAATCTGCCACGGTATACGTGCCAGAATTGCGGTTTCAGGGCGCGGCTTTTCTACTGGCAGTGCCCGGGTTGCAGCGGTTGGGAAACCTATGCGCCGCGCCGCGTCGAGCCGATCACCGCATCGAACTGATGCTCGCGCGGCAACGACGGTGACGCCGGTTTCCGGCGCACGGTCGCGCCGCCGCCCGACGTATGGCAACCGCCCCTGCGCGGGCGGATTTCGCAATGTGTTTCTGACCGGCTTCATCGCCGGGAATCCTCACCGGAACCCTCTACCGGAAAGCGTATGAAAATCACCATTATCGGCACGGGCTATGTGGGTCTTGTCACTGGCGCGTGTCTCGCCGAGATCGGTCACGACGTTTTCTGTCTCGACGTCGATCCGCGCAAGATCGAAATCCTCAACAGCGGCGGCGTGCCGATCCACGAGCCCGGTTTGCAGGAGATGATCGCCCGCACGCGCGCGGCACGCCGCATCACGTTTTCCACGGATGTCGAAGCCAGCGTCGCGCACGGCGACGTGCAGTTCATCGCGGTCGGCACGCCGCCGGACGAAGACGGCTCGGCCGATCTGCAATATGTGCTCGAAGCAGCCCGCAATATCGGCCGCACGATGAACGGCTTCAAGGTGATCGTCGACAAATCGACGGTGCCGGTCGGCACCGCGCAGCGCGTGCGTACGGTGGTCGAAGAGGAGCTGGCTAAACGCGGGCTCGCCGCCAGCGCGCAGCATCGTTTCTCGGTGGTGTCCAACCCCGAGTTCCTGAAGGAAGGCGCGGCGGTCGACGACTTCATGCGCCCGGACCGCATCGTGATCGGCATCGACGAAGACGAACCCGGCATGCGCGCGCGTGAATTGATGAAGCGTCTGTACGCGCCGTTCAACCGCAATCACGAACGCACTTTGTACATGGACGTGCGCTCGGCCGAATTTACAAAATATGCCGCCAACGCCATGCTGGCCACGCGCATCTCGTTCATGAACGAAATGTCGAATCTGGCGGACCGCGTCGGTGCGGATATCGAAGCGGTGCGCCGCGGCATCGGCTCGGATCCGCGGATCGGCTATCACTTCCTGTACGCCGGCTGCGGCTACGGCGGCTCGTGTTTCCCGAAAGACGTGCAGGCGCTGATCCGCACGGCCAGCGAGAGCGGCCACAATCTGCGCATCCTCGAAGCGGTCGAGGAAGTGAATCACAAGCAGAAAGACGTGCTGGTACACAAGATCACCGGCAAGCTCGGCGACGATCTGAGCGGCCGAACGTTTGCCGTATGGGGCCTCGCATTCAAGCCGAATACCGATGACATGCGCGAGGCGCCGAGCCGTCGTCTGATCGCGGAACTGCTGGCGCGCGGCGCCCAGGTGCGCGCGTACGATCCGGTCGCGGTGACCGAAGCGCGCCGCGTGTTCGCCATGGACTTGCACGACGCACCGGATCAGTTCGCGCGTCTCACTTTCACGGCTACGCAGGACGAAACGCTCACCGGCGCCGACGCCCTCGTGATCGTGACCGAATGGAAAGAATTCAAGAGCCCGGATTTCGTTCATCTGAAATCGGTGCTGAAGTCGCCGCTGATTTTCGACGGCCGCAACCTGTATGAACCGGACGCGATGACCGAACTCGGCATCGACTACCACTCGATTGGACGCCCTTATGCCCAACCCTCTGAACTTCCGGCCGTTGCCTGAGACCGCGCCGGGCGCCGTGCCGAGCACGCCCGCACCGCAGCTCACGGTAGTGCCGCGCGAACAGCTCGCCGCCGCGCGCGTGCTGGTGGTGGGCGACGTCATGCTCGATCGCTACTGGTTTGGAGATGTGAACCGCATTTCGCCGGAAGCGCCCGTGCCGGTCGTGCACGTGCAGCGTCAGGAAGACCGTCTCGGCGGCGCGGCGAACGTCGCGCGCAATGCGGTCGCGCTCGGCGCGCAGGCCGGCTTGCTGTGCGTGGTCGGCCATGACGAACCCGGCGAGCGCATCGTGCAACTGCTCGACGAAAGCGGCGTGAAGCCGCACCTCGAACGCGATCCGGCACTGCTCACCACGATCAAGCTGCGTGTGCTGTCGCGCCAGCAACAGTTGCTGCGCGTCGACTTCGAGAACTCGCCGGCGCACGAAGTGCTGCTCGCGGGTCTCGCGCGATTCGATGAACTGCTGCCGTCGCACGACGTGATTCTGATGTCCGACTACGCGAAAGGCGGCCTGACCCACGTCACGCAGATGATCGCCAAGGCGCACGCGGTGGGCAAGCCGGTGCTGGTCGATCCGAAGGGCGACGACTGGGAACGCTATCGCGGCGCCACGCTGATCACGCCGAACCGCGCCGAGTTGCGGGAAGTGGTCGGCCAGTGGAAATCGGAAGAAGATCTGATCGCGCGCGTGACGAAGCTGCGCGCCGATCTGCAGTTCAAGGCGCTGCTGCTCACGCGTTCGGAAGAGGGCATGACGCTCTTCTCGGACGACGGCATCCTGCACGCTTCGGCGGTTGCGCGCGAAGTGTATGATGTCTCGGGCGCGGGCGACACCGTGATCGCCACGCTCGCCGCCATGCTCGGCGCGGGTCTCACGCTGGTCGAGGCGGTCGGGCTCGCGAATCGCGCGGCCGGCATCGTGGTCGGCAAACTCGGCACCGCCACCGTCGACTACGACGAACTTTTTCACTGATGCGGCCCGCCGGGTCCCTCGCTGTGCTTCTGTGAACGGCGTGCAAATGGGATCCGGTCGGCGTCGACTGAACCTGTCGATCGGAGCGAGCGCCACGCGCTGACTCCGATCCAATGCCAAGCTCACTACCGCAGGATCATCAATCATGACCCTCATCGTCACCGGCGCGGCCGGTTTTATCGGCAGCAATCTCGTGAAGGCGCTCAACGAGCGCGGTGAACAACGCATCATCGCCGTGGACAATCTCACGCGGGCGGACAAGTTCAAGAACCTCGTGGACTGCGAGATCGACGACTACCTCGACAAGACCGAATTCGTCGGACGCTTCAAGCGTGGCGACTTCGGCAAGGTGCGCGCGATTTTCCACGAAGGCGCCTGTTCGGATACGATGGAAACCGACGGCCGCTACATGATGGACAACAACTTCCGCTACAGCCGCGACGTGCTCGATGTCTGCCTCGCGCAGAACATCCAGTTCCTGTATGCGTCCTCGGCGGCAACGTACGGCGGCTCGAGCCGTTTCGTCGAGGAGCGCGAAGTCGAACAGCCGCTGAACGTGTATGGCTATTCGAAGTTCCT
This sequence comes from Paraburkholderia sp. BL27I4N3, assembly GCF_003386115.1. Lineage (NCBI taxonomy): Bacteria > Pseudomonadati > Pseudomonadota > Betaproteobacteria > Burkholderiales > Burkholderiaceae > Paraburkholderia > Paraburkholderia sp. BL27I4N3. The sequence continues at coordinate 615,704 of NZ_QREJ01000001.1, forward strand.
GTTCGATCAGGTGATCCGCCGCGTGCTGCCCACGGCGAAGAGCCAGATTGCCGGCTTCCGTTACTTCAATGTCTACGGGCCGCGCGAAACGCATAAGGCGCGCATGGCGTCGGTGGCGTTTCACAACTTCAACCAGTTCCGCGCCGAGGGCAAAGTCAAGCTGTTCGGCGAATACAACGGCTATGCCGCGGGCGAACAGACGCGCGACTTTGTCTCAGTGGAAGACGTGGTGAAGGTCAACCTGTTCTTCTTCGACAATCCGGACAAGTCGGGCATCTTCAACCTGGGCAGCGGCCGCGCGCAACCGTTCAACGACATCGCCAGCACGGTGGTCAACACGCTGCGCTCGCTGAACAACCAACCGGCGCTGTCGCTCGCGGATCAGGTGCAGCGTGGGCTGATCGAATACATTCCGTTCCCCGACGCGTTGCGCGGCAAGTACCAGTGCTTCACGCAGGCGGATCAGTCGAAACTGCGCGCGGCCGGCTACGACGCGCCGTTCCTGAGCGTGCAGGAAGGTGTCGACCGTTACGTGCGTTGGCTATTCGGCCAGGTGTAAATAATTCGGATCCCTCTTTAAACTGGAATCTCCCGGTTGGTGATGGTCGCCAACCGGTTGTACGAGGGAGATTCCATATGTTTCGAAAAATTCTGGTTACCGCGGCCATGCTCGCCGCTTTTGGCCACGCTTATGCGGCGGTCGACGTCAACACGGCTAATGAGGATGCGTTGCGCGGCATCAAGGGCATCGGTCCTGCCAAAGCGAAGGCCATTCTCGACGAGCGTGCAGCGCATGGTCCGTTCAAGGATCCGGCCGACCTCGGCAAGCGCGTCAAAGGCATGGGCGGGCATACCGTCGAGCGCCTGCAGGCGGAGGGTCTCGCTGTCGGTCCGGCTGGCGCGGCTGCTAACCCGCAGGCTGCGGCGGCTGCACAGACCAAAGGCGCGGCCGTTCCGGCCGCCACGCCGAAGAGCAACGCCACGGTGGCAGTGAAGAAATAGCCTGACGCGGACTCCGCGCGTGGGTTTCGTGACCCGCGCGCGGAGCCTGCTCCTTCGTTTCCCCTTCATGGTCGGAGTTGGCAATAAAGCTCCTTCAGCTGTCATGCAGATGACTGGCTCCCGCGGTACTCAGCCGCGGGCTTTTTGCGTTGCGGGCGCTCGCAGACGGGCGCCTGCATCCATGCGGGCAGAAGGGCCGCACGGCAGCGGCGGGCACGGTGGTTTAGAATCGAACGATTGAAGACTCCGCGCATCGACAGCTCCAGACCGATATGGCTTACAAAACGATTGAAGACACGATCGGCAATACGCCGCTCGTACAACTCGTCCGGCTTCCCGACGACGAGATCCGCAGCCGCAATAACGTGATTCTTGCGAAGCTCGAGGGTAACAACCCGGCGGGCTCGGTGAAAGATCGCCCGGCGTTGTCGATGATCAAAAAAGCGGAAGCGCGTGGGCGCATCAAACCGGGCGACACGCTGATCGAATCGACCAGTGGCAATACGGGCATCGCGCTCGCCATGGCGGCCGCGGTCCGTGGCTACAAGATGGTCTTGATCATGCCGGAAGATCTGTCGGTGGAACGACGTCAGAGCATGGCCGCGTATGGTGCGCAGATCGTGCTCACGCCGGTCACGGGCGGCATGGAGTACGCGCGCGATCTGGCCGAGCAGATGCAGCGCGAAGGCAAGGGCATCATCCTCGACCAGTTCGCCAACCCGGACAATCCGGCTTCGCACGTCGAAGGCACGGGTCCGGAAATCTGGCGCGATACGGAAGGGCGCATTACCCACTTCGTGTCGTCGATGGGCACGACCGGCACGATCATGGGCGTGTCCACTTATCTGAAAGAACAGAATCAGGCCATCGAGATCATTGGCGCGCAACCCGAAGAAGGTTCGCGTATTCCGGGCATCCGCAAATGGCCCGAAGCTTATCTGCCGAAAATCTTCGATCGCAGCCGCGTGGACCGCGTCGAGAACGTGAGCCAGGCCGCTGCGGAAGCGATGGCGCGCCGCATGGCGTCGGTGGAAGGGATTTTTGCCGGCATCTCGTCGGGCGGTGCGTGCGAAGTCGCGCTGCGCGTCGCGCGGCAGGTCGAGAACGCGACGATCGTGTTCATCGTTTGCGATCGCGGTGATCGCTACCTGTCGACGGGTGTGTTTCCCGCGTAAGCGCGTCGCTCAAAGTCTCGCTCGCCAACGAAAGCGCCGGTTCGAGACCGGCGCTTTTTTTCATCTCGTCGACTCGCCAGGCGCACCCGGCGACCGCATGGAAATTATTGCGAAGCCGCAGCCGGCGGCGCCGCGTTATTGCCCGCGTTCGTTGCGTCGCCGGCTTCCATCTGAGCCTTCACCCGCTGACCCAACTGATACACCGCGAGCGCATAAAAGAAGCTGCGGTTATAGCGCGTCAATACATAGAAGTTCTTCAAGCCCAGCATGAACTCGGTTCCGCGTCCCGGTGAGGGCAGGTCCACCACCGTCACCGGTGTGCCGGCTTCCGACGCCACATCCACACCCGGTTCGTTCAGCAGCAAGCCGGCGCGCAGTAATTGATCGAGCGGCCAGTGCGGTTCCGGTTGACCGTCCGCGGCTGCTTGCGCGACGCCCAGGCTGCCGGCGTCCGAGCCGATCTTCCACACGACCGGCCGGCCGTTTTCCCAGCCGTTCTGACGCAGATAATTCGCCACGCTGCCGATCGCGTCCGCCTGGCTCGTGCGCAGATCGATCTGCTTGTTGCCGTCGTAGCTCACCGCGTATTGCACGATGCTGCTCGGCAGGAACTGCGGAATGCCGATCGCGCCGGTATAGGAGCCGAGCACCGTGGTGGGATCGATCTGCGAGTCGCGCGTCCACACCAGGTAGTCTTCGAGGTTCTTGCGGAAGGTCGCCTGGCGATCCGCGCGATTGGCCGTGCTCGGATAGTCGAAGCTGAGCGTGGTCAGCGCATCGAGCACGCGGAAGTTGCCCATGAAGCGCCCATAGATCGTCTCGACACCGATGATGCCGACGATCACTTCCGGCGGCACGCCGAACTCTTCATAGGCGCGTTGCAGCGTGGCCTGGTTCGCGCGCCAGAAGCGCACGCCGGCATTGATGCGGACCTGGTCGAGGAAGCGCGACTGATACACGCGCCAGTTCTTGACCGACGGCGAGGGCGACGGCGTCACGAGCTTGACCGCGGTGGCCGAATAACTGACGCGGGCAAACAGCGAGTGCAGCGTGGCTTCGTCGAAGTCGTAGCGCGCGACCATGTCGTTGATGAACGCATTGACGTCGGCATTGTTCGCGTAGCGCTGCGGGATGATCTCTTCCTCAAACGTTTGCCCTTGCGGCACGGCGGGTTGCGGCTGGCCTTGCGCAAGCAGCACCGGCGGTTTTTTGCCGGCGCTTTGCGCGCTCGCCGGACTGGTTGCCATGAACATGCACGATGCGACGGACAGTGCGGCGGCCATGGTTCTGATACGTAGCCGGTTTCGTGCAGACAGAGCAAGCTTGACGGTCATAGTGAGCTAAAGGCGCGTGGCGCTGGAGACAAGGGAAAGACGGGGAAAACCGATCGGGGCAGTATACCCGACGCCTCCGGCAAAACTGTGCCTGACGCGTCACAGCCGCATCGTGTGGTAACTTGATGAATGTTGGCGCGCCGAGGGCGCGCGCCCCTGGATGGAGACATGCCGCGCGCGCCTCGAAGGCGTGACGCCGCAGAAAGAGAATCATGGCAACAGGCTTCTATTCCCACGCCGACTGTCTGCTGCACGACATGGGGCAATGGCATCCCGAATGCCCCGCGCGTCTGCAGGCAATCGAAGATCAGTTGATCGCGAGCCGTATCGACTCGCTGATCGAACGCGAGTCGCCGCCGCTCGCCGACGATGCCGCGCTGCTGCGCGTGCATACGCAAGCTCACGTCGACTATATCCGCAGCCGTTCGCCCGTTGAAGGAACCGCCGAAATCGATCCCGATACGACGATGAACCCGCATAGTTTGCAAGCCGCGTTGCGTGCGGCGGGCGCCGCGGTCGCCGCGACCGATGCGGTGATCGAAGGCCGTTACGACAACGCTTTTTGCAGCGTTCGGCCACCCGGCCACCATGCGGAGCCGGCGCGCGCCATGGGCTTCTGTTTCTTCAACAACGTCGCGATCGCCGCGCGTCATGCGCTGGAAGTGCATGGCCTCGCGCGGGTCGCCATCATCGACTTCGATGTGCATCACGGCAACGGCACAGAAGCGGCTTTCTCGGGCGACTCGCGCGTGCTGATGTGCAGCATCTTCCAGCATCCGTTCTATCCGTTCACCGGTGCCGACAATCAGGCGCCCAACATGTGCAACGTGCCGATGCCGGCGCGCTCGAAAGGCATGGCGGTGCGCGAAGCGGTGGACCTGCTGTGGTTGCCGCGCCTGCATGAGTTCAAGCCGGAGATGCTGTTCATCTCGGCGGGCTTCGACGCGCATCGCGAGGACGACCTCGGCAACATGGGTCTCGTCGAGGACGATTACGCCTGGATCACCGATCAGATGCGCGAGATCGCCAAGCGCTATGCGCACGGACGGATCGTCAGCTGTCTCGAAGGCGGCTACAACCTGTCCGCGCTCGGGCGCAGCGTGGTCGCGCACGTGCGCTCGCTGGCGGGGATTTGAGGCGCCAAGCCGCGGCACCATCCACTCAAAACGCATTAGGACCGAGCCATGAATGCCGATGCGGACAACGCTTCACTGATCGAGATCGAACACGGCGCGTACGGCGTGCCGGGCGTCGTGCGTGTGACGATGAACCGGCCCGATGCCTTCAACGCGCTCTCAGACGCTTTGCTCGACGAGCTTCAGACGGCATTGAGCGAAATCGCGCGGTCGGACGCTCGGGTGGTCGTGATCGCCGGCGCGGGCCGGGCGTTCTGCGCGGGGCATGATCTGAAGGAAATGCGCGCGGCGCCGTCGCTGGCTTACTACCAGGCGCTGTTCGCCCGCTGCACGAAGCTCATGATGACGATCCAGCGCTTGCCGCAACCGGTGATCGCGCGGGTGCAGGGCATTGCTACCGCAGCCGGTTGTCAACTCGTCGCGATGTGCGATCTGGCGGTCGCCGCCGACACGGCGCGGTTTGCCGTTTCGGGTGTGAACCTCGGGCTTTTTTGCGCGACGCCTTCCGTGCCGTTGTCGCGCAACCTGTCGCGCAAGGCAGCGCTTGAAATGCTGCTCACCGGCGATTTCATCGATGCCGCTGCGGCAAAGCAGCAAGGTCTCGTCAACCGCGTGGTTCCAGCGGATGCACTTGACGCGGAAATCGCGCGGCTCGCCACCAGCATTTGCGCGAAACCGGTCGAGGCCGTGAGCGCCGGCAAAGGCCTCTTCTATCGTCAGTTGGAGATGGGTGTCGAGGCGGCTTACCAACTCGCCGGCCAGACCATGGCCTGCAACATGATGGACGAGTCGGCGCTCGAAGGCGTGCAGGCTTTCATCGACAAACGGCCGCCCGACTGGAAGTCGTGACGCTAACTAGCCACGCGTGACTCAGGCTCTATCGGATCACCAGCCGTTTTTCAATCCACTCGATCAAATCGCCGATCACCCGATCGCGGTCGAGGTCGTTCATCGTCTCGTGATAGCTGCCTTCGTGCAGCGTGAGCGTTTTGTCCGGCGAGCCTGCATGCTGGCCGAATTCGCGGCTGCCTTCGGGTTCGGTGAGCTTGTCGGCGGTGCCGTGATAGAGCAGCAGCGGTACCCGTAAGCCCGCGCGGCCGCGTTCGATGCGCGCCATCGCCAGCAGAAGTTCCGCGCCGGTGCGCGCGGGAATCGCGCCGTGATGCACGAGCGGATCGTTGCGATTGGCGTTCACCACGGGCTGAAGGCGTGAGAGCAAAGCCGCGTCGATTTTCATCGCCGGGAAACTCGGATAGAGACGGCTGATCACCTGGCTCAGCTTGAGCATCCAGCGCGGCACGTCGCGGCCGGGTGCGAGCGCCGGGCTCGACAGGATCAGGCCATTCAGGCGCCGGCCGCTCGCGTCGAGGCGTTCGATCGCATACAGCGCGGCCACGGCGCCGCCCATGCTGTGGCCCATCAGGAAGAGCGGGGCGCAGCTTGGCGCGGCGGCGTCGAGCAGAGCTTGCGCGTCGAGCAGATAGTCGTCGAAGCGCTTCACGTAGGCGCGCTTGCCGGGCGCGTGGCCGTGGCCGCGCAGATCGATCGCCACCAGTTCGATGCCGGCCGCGTTCAGCCGCACAGCGAGCGCTGCGTAGCGGCCGGCGTGCTCGGCGAGGCCGTGCAGCAGCGCGACCGTGGCGCGCAGTGGCGCGGCGGCCGGCCAGCGGTACAGCGGCAAGTCGACGCCGTCGGCGGTCGTCACCGAGGCGCGCTGCGGTTCGCCGGCGTTGCCGTTGCCGCTGCGCTTGCCCACGCCGGGCCGCACATTGCTGCTTTGGGATGATGTCTGCATAACCGCCGCTTATCCTGTTCTGGTCCGCCCGATCATAGTCGCAGCGACTATGCGGGCGCGAGGGTCTTGCACTGAGCATGCCTCTAATGCCCACAGGTTATGAAAAGATCGTAATTGATTATTAAAGGGAATGACGACGCTGCGGTAGAATTGCGGGCTCAAATCCCAATAAAAGCAACGGCGGCCGCTTGTCGGGAGCACACAACGCTCGCCGGCAGACTCCGCCGTTTCGTTTTTCCATGATCGAAATACGCAATATCTCCCAGCGGTTCGCCGGGCCCCGGGGCTGGGTCGAGGCGCTGCACAACGTCAATCTGTCGATTCCGGCGGGCGAGGTGTTTGGCATCATCGGCCGCAGCGGCGCGGGCAAGAGTACGCTTGTGCGCACTCTCAACCTGCTGACGCGCCCGAGCGAAGGCAACATCGTCGTCAACGGCCGCGATCTGACGACGCTGCCCGCCGCGCAATTGCGCGAGGCGCGCCGCGAGATCGGCATGATCTTCCAGCACTTCAATTTGCTGTCTTCGCGCACGGTGTACGAGAACGTCGCGCTGCCGCTCGAACTCGCCGGCATGAAGCGCGACGAAATCGAAGCGAACGTGCTGCCGCTGCTCGAACTGGTCGGCCTGTCGGCACAGAAAGACCGCTATCCGGCGCAGATCAGCGGCGGGCAAAAACAGCGCGTCGGCATCGCGCGCGCTCTGGCCAGCAAGCCCAAGGTACTGCTCTCCGACGAAGCGACCTCCGCGCTCGATCCCGAAACCACGCGCGCGATTCTCGACCTGCTCAAGCGCATCAACCGCGAACTGAACCTGACCATCGTGCTGATCACGCACCAGATGGACGTGATCAAGCAGGTCTGCGACCGCGTCGCCGTCCTGGATGCCGGCCGTGTGGTCGAAGAGGGCAAGGTCATCGACGTGTTCCTGCAACCGCATCACGAAGTCACGCGCGCGTTGATCGGCGACGTGATCGCGCAGGAATTGCCGCCCGCCATGAAGGCGCGTGTGGCGGAACGCCTGAAGACCGGCAGCGGCCACTTGCTGCGGCTCGCCTTCACCGGCTCAGGCGTCGATCAACCGATTCTCTCCGAAACGATTCGCCGCTACGAACTCGATTTCAACATCCTGCACGGCCAGATCGACGAGATCCAGGGGCAGGCGTTCGGCTCGCTCGCGGTGCTCGCGGGCGGCGAACCGGCGAAGGTGGCGCAGGCGCTGACGTATCTGCGTGAACAGGGCGTGGTGGTGGAGGAGCTCTCGTATGTTGAGTGAAATGTTCGATATGTTCGTCCAGTCGTTCTGGGAAACGCTCGTCATGGTGGGCATTTCCGGACTGGTCGGCGCTTTGGTGGGTTTGCCTCTCGGCGTGCTGCTGTATCTGACGGATCGCCAGGGCGTGTTGCAGAACATCGCCGTGAATCGCGTGATGGGCGTAGTCGTCAATGCGGTGCGCTCGACACCGTTCATCATTTTGCTGGTTGCGGTGATTCCGTTCACGCGTCTCGTGGTCGGTTCGTCGATCGGTACGGCGGCCGCCGTCGTGCCGCTGACGATCGCCGCCGCGCCGTTCATCGCGCGTCTGGTCGAGACGGCGCTGCGCGAAGTGGATCGCGGTCTGATCGAAGCGGCTCAGGCGATGGGCGCGACCACCAGCCAGATCGTCTTCAAGGTGTTGCTGCCGGAATCGCTGCCGGGCGTGGTCGCCGGCTTGACGATCACCTTCGTCTCGCTGGTCGGCTATTCGGCGATGGCGGGCGCGATTGGCGGCGGTGGTCTCGGCGATCTCGGCATTCGCTACGGGTATCAGCGTTTCCTGCCGGAAGTGATGTTGACGGTCGTGGTGATTCTGATCGTCTTCGTGCAGTTGGTGCAGTCGTTCGGGGATTGGCTCGTGCGTCGTTTGAGCCATAAGTAAAACAACAAAGTCGACAGGTTTGGAAAGGTCCATCATGCAACGTCGTTTCATTCTTAAGCTGGCTGCCGCGCTCGGTGCCGCATCGCTCGTCGCCGCCAACGCGGCTTACGCCGAAGACACGATCAAGGTCGGCGTGACCGGCGGTCCGCACGCACAGATCATGGAAGTCGTGAAGACGGTCGCGGCGAAGAACGGTCTGAACATCAAGATCGTCGAATTCTCCGACTACGTGCAGCCGAACGCGGCGCTCGCCGGCGGCGATCTGGACGCGAACAGCTACCAGCACGACCCGTATCTGCAGGCGCAGGTGAAGGACCGCGGCTACAAGCTGATCCGTATCGCGGACACGGTCACGTACCCGATGGGTATCTATTCGAAGAAAGTGAAGACGCTCGCCGAACTGCAGCCGGGCGCGAAGATCGCGGTGCCGAACGATCCGACCAACGGCGGCCGCGCGCTGCTGTTGCTGCAAAAGCAGGGTCTGCTGAAGCTGCGCGCCGACGCGGGCCTGAAGGCGACGCCGCTCGACATCGTCGACAACCCGAAGAAGCTGAAGATCGTCGAACTCGATGCCGCACAGATTCCGCGCTCGCTGAACGACGTGGACGCGGCTGCGATCAACACGAACTTCGCGATGGAAGCGGGTCTGAAGCCCAAGCAGGACGCCATCGCGATTGAAGACCCCAAGGGTCCTTACGTGAACGTCATCGCAATCCGCGAGGCAGATAAGAACAAGCCGTGGGTCGCCAAGCTGGTCGCGGCGTATCATTCGCCGGAAGTGAAGCAGTTCGTCGAAAGCAAATTCGGCGGGTCGGTCATCACCGCCTGGTGAGACGGCGGCCTGCAGAGCAAGCAGAACACGACGGCAATGCAAATTTAGAGTCGTAGGGCTTAACCCGGGGTTGTCGCCCGGGTTTTTTCGGGATTAAAATAGAACGACCGTTCGATATTGCCGTCACGCCATTGAGGAGCGATATCCTCCTGCTAAAGCACCCGCGACCGGGCTGCCGTGAGGGTAGTCGTTATAATGTTCGTTGGGTTGACGTATTCGTAACTTTGGAGCGTGTGCATGAAAATCCTGGTGCCAGTCAAAAGAGTGGTCGATTACAACGTGAAGGTTCGAGTGAAGTCGGACGGCACGGGCGTCGACATCGCGAACGTGAAGATGTCGATGAATCCGTTCGATGAAATCGCGGTTGAAGAAGCCGTGCGTCTGAAGGAAGCGGGCGTGGCGACGGAAGTGATCGCCGTGTCGGCGGGCGTGACGCAATCGCAGGAAACGCTGCGCACGGCGCTCGCGATCGGCGCGGATCGCGCAATCCTGATCGAGTCTTCGCAGGAACTGCAGCCGCTGGCCGTGGCCAAGCTGCTGAAGGCGCTGGTTGACAAGGAGCAGCCTTCGCTGGTCATTCTCGGCAAGCAGGCTATCGACGACGATTCGAACCAGACCGGCCAGATGCTCGCCGCGCTGGCTGGTTTGCCGCAAGCCACGTTTGCATCGAAGGTGGTTGTTGCTGACGGCAAGGCGACCGTTTCGCGCGAGGTGGATGGCGGCGCGGAAACGCTGTCGCTGACGCTGCCTGCTGTCGTCACGACCGACCTGCGCCTGAACGAGCCGCGCTACGTCACGCTGCCGAACATCATGAAGGCGAAGAAAAAGCCGCTGGAAGTCCTCAAGCCGGAAGACCTCGGCGTTGATGTCACGCCGCGCCTGAAGACGCTGAAGGTTGTCGAGCCGCCCAAGCGCTCCGCCGGTGTGAAGGTGCCGGATGTGAAGACGCTGGTCGAGAAGCTGAAGACCGAAGCCAAGGTGCTGTGAGGGAGACAGAGCAAATGACGAATCTGGTAATAGCAGAACACGACAACGCATCGATCAAGGCCGCGACGCTGAACACGATCGCAGCGGCCCAGAAGATTAGTGGCGACATTCACGTGCTGGTGGCAGGGCACAACGCGCAAGCCGCGGCGGATGCCGCAGCGAAGATTGCAGGCGTGAGCAATGTATTGCTGGCTGACGCGCCGCAACTCGAAGCAGGCCTCGCCGAGAACATTGAAGCGACGGTGCTGAACATCGCGAAGGACTATTCGCACATCCTCGCGCCGGCAACGGCCTACGGCAAGAACATCACGCCGCGTATCGCCGCAAAACTCGACGTCGCACAGATCAGCGATATCACCGCGGTGGATAGCCCGGACACGTTCGAGCGCCCGATCTACGCCGGCAACGCAATCGCAACCGTGCAATCGGCTGACCCGATCAAGGTCATCACGGTCCGCACGACGGGTTTCGATGCAGTCGCAGCTGAAGGCGGTAGCGCAACGGTCGAGAAAATCGAAGCGGCGGCGGACAGCGGTATCTCGTCCTTCGTCAACCGCGAAGTGACGAAGCTGGACCGTCCGGAACTGACGTCGGCGAAGGTCATCGTCTCGGGCGGCCGCGGTTTGGGCAACGGCGAGAACTACACGAAGGTCCTCGAACCGCTGGCGGACAAACTGAATGCAGCGCTCGGCGCATCGCGTGCCGCGGTCGACGCGGGCTTCGTACCGAACGACTATCAAGTGGGTCAAACCGGCAAGATCGTCGCGCCGCAGCTGTACATCGCCGTCGGCATCTCGGGCGCGATCCAGCATCTGGCCGGGATGAAAGACAGCAAGGTGATCGTTGCGATCAATAAAGACGAAGAAGCGCCGATCTTCAGCGTCGCCGATTACGGACTGGTGGGCGATCTGTTCACGCTCGTGCCCGAGCTCGTTAGCGAACTCGGCTAAGCGCCGTAACGCCGCATAAAAGGCGTCTGGCAGCACAGGAAGGGCGTGGGACCGATCAAGTCCAGCGCCCTTTTTTTATATCAGAAGCGGGAGGAGAACTGAAATGAGCTATACGGCGCCCATCAAGGACATGCTGTTCGTGATGAAAGAACTGGCCGGTCTCGAAGACATCGCGAGCTTGCCGGGCTTCGAAGACGCGAACCTCGAAACGGCGCAAGCCGTCCTCGAAGAATCGGCGAAACTGTGCGGCGGCGTGCTGGCGCCGCTGAATGTCGAAGGCGATCGCAATCCGAGCAGCTGGAAAGACGGCGTGGTCACCGCGACGCCCGGCTTCAAGGAAGCGTTTCGCCAGTTCGGCGAAGGCGGCTGGCAAGGCGTGCAACATCCCGTCGACTACGAAGGCCAGGGCCTGCCGAAGCTGATCGCGACGCCGTGCGTCGAAATGCTCAACGCGTCGAACCTGTCGTTCGCGCTGTGTCCTTTGCTGACCGACGGTGCGATCGAAGCGCTGCTCACCGCCGGCACGGAAGCGCAAAAACAAACCTATGTACCCAAGCTGATTTCCGGCGAATGGACCGGCACGATGAACCTGACCGAGCCGCAGGCCGGTTCCGATCTCGCGCTGGTGCGTACGCGCGCCGAGCCGCAGGGCGACGGTTCGTTCAAGCTGTTCGGCACGAAGATTTTCATTACGTGGGGCGAGCACGACATGGCGAAGAACATCGCGCATCTCGTACTGGCGCGCACGCCGAATGCACCGGAAGGCGTGAAAGGCATTTCGCTCTTCATCGTGCCGAAGTTTCTCGTCAACGAAGACGGTTCGCTCGGCGAGCGCAACGACGTGCATTGCGTGTCGATCGAACACAAGCTCGGCATCAAGGCGAGCCCGACCGCGGTGCTGCAATTCGGCGACCACGGCGGCGCGATCGGTCATCTGATCGGCGAGGAGAATCGCGGCCTCGAGTACATGTTCATCATGATGAACGCGGCACGTTTTGCTGTCGGCATGCAAGGCGTCGGCATTTCGGATCGCGCTTATCAGAAGGCCGTGGCGTACGCGAAAGATCGCGTGCAAAGCCGTCCCGTGGACGGTTCCGCGAAGCAATCAGTGGCGATCATTCAGCACCCCGATGTGCGCCGCATGCTCGCGACCATGCGCGGCCTCACCGAAGCATCGCGCGCGCTGGCTTATGTGGCCGCGGCGCACTGCGACATCGCGCATCGTCATCCCGACGAAGCAACGCGCGCGGAGCATCAGGCGATCTATGAATACCTCGTGCCGATCGTGAAGGGCTGGAGCACGGAGTTGTCGATCGATGTGACGAGCCTCGGCGTGCAGGTACACGGCGGCATGGGCTTTATCGAAGAAACCGGCGCCGCACAGTACTACCGCGATGCGCGCATTCTGCCGATCTACGAAGGCACGACCGCGATTCAGGCCAACGACCTGATCGGCCGCAAGACCGTTCGCGACGGCGGCAAGGTGGCGAAGTCGCTGCTCGCCGAGGTGGCTGCGGCGATCGAAGCACTCGGCGCACAGCAAGGCCCGGCGTTCGACTCGATGAAGAAGTACCTCGCGCAGGGCCATCAATCGCTGGCCGCCGCGGTGGATTTCGTTGTCGCCAATACGAAGGGCGATCCGAACGCGGTGTTCGTCGGCAGCGTGCCGTATCTGAAACTCGCGGGCGTCGTGCTGGGCGGCTGGCAGATGGCGCGTGCGTTGCTGGTGGCGGCTCAAAAGCGCGACGAAGACCACTCGTTCTACGGCGCCAAGATCGCGACCGCACAGTTTTATGCGGAGCATGTGCTGCCGCTGGCGTCGGCGTTCGAGGCGTCGATTGTCAACGCGAAGGGTGGAGAGAGTGTGCTGGCTTTGTCGGAAGATCAGTTCTGACGCGGCTTTTCACTACGCTTGAAAAAACAAACGGCGCCTTGTCAGGCGCCGTTTGTTTTTGTGGCGCTGGTCTGTACGTTCACAAACCAGCGCTACCGTTCTGGCGAAGCGTCGTTGCTAAAACTTAGGCATAAGCCGGGCGATGCGCGGCACCAACCTCGCCGAGATAGCGATGCACCGACAGATCGTCCGCCTTGATGGCCGGTTGCTTGCCCGACATCACGTCGGCGAGCAGTTGGCCTGAACCGCACGACATCGTCCAGCCCAGCGTGCCGTGGCCCGTGTTGAGGAACAGGTTCGGCACGGGAGTGCGGCCGACGATGGGCGTGCCGTCTGGCGTCATCGGGCGCAGACCGGTCCAGAAGGTCGCCTTCGACGTATCGCCGCCGCCCGGGAACAGATCGTTCACGCACAGTTCCAGCGTTTCGCGGCGCGCCTGGCGCAACGATTTGTCGAAGCCGACGATCTCGGCCATGCCGCCCACACGAATCCGGTCGTCGAAACGCGTGATCGCGATCTTGTAGGTTTCATCCAGCACAGTGGACACCGGCGCCGACGCTTCGTTGACGATCGGCGCGGTAATCGAATAACCCTTGAGCGGATAAACCGGAATCTTCACGAGACCGGACAGGAAGCGGGTCGAATACGAACCCAGCGCGACGACGAACGAATCCGCGCGCACCAGTTCTTCGCCGCACTTCACGCCGGCGATGCGGTCGCCGGCCATAGCGAGTGCGTCGATCGGCGTGTTGTAGCGGAATTTGACGCCCAGTTTCTCAGCCAGCGCGGCGAGGCGCGTGGTGAACATCTGGCAGTCGCCGGTTTCGTCGCCCGGCAGGCGCAGACCGCCGGTCAGCTTGTGCGACACCGCGGCGAGCGCCGGTTCGGCCCGCGCGAGTTCGGCCGGCGACAGCAGTTCATACGGCACATTGGCTTCCTGCAACACGGCGATGTCTTTCGCGGCGCCATCGAATTGCTGCTGCGTGCGGAACACCTGGAGCGTGCCGCCGGTGCGGCCTTCATACTGAATGCCGGTTTCGGCGCGCAGCGCTTGCAGGCAGTCGCGGCTGTATTCGGCGAGGCGGACCATGCGGCCCTTGTTCACCGCATAGCGCGACGACGTGCAGTTCTGCAGCATCTGCCACATCCATTGCAACTGGAATTGTGTGCCGTCGAGGCGGATTGCCAGCGGCGCGTGTTTCTGGAACATCCACTTGACGGCCTTCAGCGGCACGCCAGGCGCGGCCCACGGCGACGCATAGCCCGGCGAGATCTGGCCGGCATTGGCGAAACTGGTTTCGAGCGCCGGGCCGGCCTCGCGATCGATCACGGTCACTTCGTGTCCCGCGCGCGCCAGGTAATACGCGCTGGTCACGCCGACGACGCCACTGCCCAAAATGACGACTCGCATAGATGCTCCAGGTATTCAAATGAGGTCTGAGGACGGTGCGCTTGTCGATTCGGTGGAATTCGTTCGATTAACAAGGTGAATCGCGGACCGCCCAGTGTTAACCGCTATACTATTAACAGTCAGGCAGGTTTTGTTATTGTATTTTCAAGATTTTCAGCAAAAACACCATGCGTACACAGCGCCAACCGGTACGGGCCCTCGACAAACTCGATCGCAAGATCCTGCGGCTGCTGCAGCAGGACGGCCGCATCGCCATGAAGGACCTGGCCGAACAGGTTGGACTGTCGGTCACGCCGTGCATCGAGCGCGTCAAGCGGATGGAGCGCGATGGCGTGATCACCGGCTACCACGCGCGCGTGAATCCGGCGGAGTTGGGCGCGGCGCTGCTGGTGTTCGTCGAGATCACGCTGGATCACAAGAGCGGCAACATGTTCGACCAGTTCCGCCGCGAGGTGCAGAAGATCCCCGAGGTGCTGGAATGCCATTTGGTGTCGGGCGATTTCGACTATCTGATCAAGGCGCGCATCGGCGAAATGGCCGATTACCGGAAGCTGCTAGGCGACATCCTGCTGCAACTGCCCGGCGCGGTGCAGTCGAAGAGCTACGTGGTGATGGAGGAGATCAAGGAAACGCTGACGATTCCGGTAGGGGATTGATCCGCGCGACAGCGCTCGGCGGGGCTCGACAAACGGCGTAAACACTGTATATTTGTACAGGTGTTTTGCGCCGTTTTTCCGTTTTGCGTTTTTACGTGTTCCAGCCGTGACCGACTCCGACTCCCACTTCGTCAACGAATTTCCGATCGCGCCGCCCGCGCCTCGCAAAGGCCGTGGCGCGGTGACGAACCTGCAAGGCCGCTACGAAGTCGACCAGCGCGAAGCGGTGGACGACGGCTGGCTGTCGGCGCCGGAAGACGATGACGAACCCAAAGTCTTGCGCACGCAGGTCTTCGAAGAACGGGCCAAGACCATTCTTACGCGCAATGCGTCGCCGGATATTCCGTTCAGCGTGTCGCTGAACCCGTATCGCGGGTGTGAGCACGGCTGCATTTATTGTTTTGCGCGGCCCACGCACGCTTATCTGGGACTGTCGCCGGGCCTCGACTTCGAAAGCCGGATCTACGCCAAGATTAATGCGCCGGAGTTGCTCGAGCGGGAACTGTCGAAGAACTCCTATGTGCCGGAGCCGATCGCGCTGGGCGTCAATACGGACGCCTGGCAACCCGTCGAGCGCGATCTGCGGCTCACGCGCAGGGTGATCGAAGTGCTCAGCGAACGTCAGCATCCGTTTGCGGCGATCACCAAGTCGTCGCTGATCGAACGCGATCTCGATTTGTTGGCGCCCATGGCGGCGCGCGGGCAATTCATGGCGGCCATCACCATCACCACGCTGGACGCCGAGATCGCTCGCACGCTCGAGCCGCGCGCGGCCACGCCGTCGCGGCGCTTGCGCGCCATCCGCACGTTGAGCGAGGCGGGCATTCCGGTCGGCGTCAGCATCGCGCCGGTGATTCCGTTTGTCACCGAACCGGACATGGAGCGCGTGCTGGAGGCCTGCGCGGAAGCCGGCGCGAGCAACGCGAGCTACATCGTGTTGCGTCTGCCGTGGGAAGTTGCGCCGCTATTCAAGGATTGGCTCGCGGCGCACTTTCCAGATCGTGCCGATCGGGTGATGAGTCGCGTGCGGGACATGCGGGGCGGGAAGGACTACGACTCTTCGTTCGCCACGCGCATGAAAGGCGAAGGCTTGTGGGCGGATCTGCTCAAGCAGCGATTCCACAAGGCGGTGCGCCGTCTGGGGTTGAACCTCCGGGACCGCGGCATTCTGGATATGTCGCACTTTCGGCCAGTCGACGTGCCGCGTGCCGATAAGCCGGCACACGACGACCCTCAACTGAATCTTTTCTAGCGCGACGCGCGGCGGATCATTGCGAGAGCGCTTTGGCCGCCTGCACCTGGCTTTCGAAGTACGTCTGGAACGAAATGGCCAGACCCGTCATCAGCAGGAAGGCGCCGATCAGCAGCGAAAAGATCACGATGAAAATGACGGTCCAGCCGGAGCGGCTTTTGCGCTGGGTCTGGGCGTTGAATTGCGCGTCCCACTTTTCGTCCGGACGCAGCCCGTAGACGATCGCGGCGAGAAACGCGGCGATCAGCGAGATCGCGCCGGGAAAGGCCAGCACCCAGCCGAGCGTCGAAGCGCGTTCGCTCGCCACGAGGAGCATGGCTCCCGGAATGCCGATCAGCGTGCCGAGCACGTGTGCCCATCCGTAGATGTCACGCATGCCGTACAGATAGAACCGGTGAGCGCCGAGGCTGCCGAAGAAGAACGCCAGTGCAGCGGTAATCGTCTTGGATCTAAAACGCGGGGAAGTCGAGACAAGGGTGGACATGTAGGCCAGAGCAGAGTGACAGGCGGTCGAAAGGAGCAGCGCGCGGCGCGCGCGGACCGACGCGCATTCTACGCCCGCCATGGGCCGCCGGTCACGTGACGGGTAGTCGCGGCAGGGGCGAAGGCGCTCATAGCTGCGGGGTGAAGGGTAGGTGGTCACGGCAGCGGTGCAGCGGGTGATCATGGCGCCTGGCGAATGGCGTGATGAGCGTCGGACCTGGCCGGGATCGACGGCGCGGGTGCGGGCGGTCGATTGACTGGCCAGGCTTCTCGAGCGCACGGCGTTTGACGTTGCTTGCCACGCGAAGCGGGCTACGGCGCCGAGTAGGTGACGCGATAGACTGCGCCGGCGTAGTCGTCGCTGATGAGTAGCGAACCGTCGGGCAGTGGCAGCACGTCGGCGGGGCGTCCCCATTCGGTTTCGCCGGATTGCAGCCAGCCTTCGGCAAACACTTCCTGGCGGGCATTGCTGCCATCCGGATTTGTAACCACGTGCACGACGCGATAGCCGACCTTCTTGCTGCGATTCCACGAACCGTGCTCGGCGATAAAAATACCGTTTCGGTAGGCGGCCGGAAACATCGGGCCGTCGTAAAAGCGCATGCCGAGCGCCGCGACATGCGCACCGAGTTTGACCGCGGGTGGCGTAAACGCGCTGCACGGATGGTCCTTGCCGAACTCGGGATCGGGCGTGTCGCCGCCATGGCAGTACGGAAAGCCGAAATCCATTCCGGCGCGCGTCGCGCGGTTGAGCTTGTCGTCCGGCACGTCGTCGCCAAGCAGGTCGCGGCCGTTATCGGTGAACCACATTTCATGCGTCAAGGGATGCCACGCGAAGCCAACGGAATTGCGAATGCCACGCGCCACGACTTCGTAGTGACTGCCGTCCGGGTCCATGCGGCCGATCAGCCCGAAACGGTTGCGATCTTTCAGGCAGACGTTGCAGGGCGCGCCTTGCGGCACGTAGAGCTTGCCGTCCGGGCCGAACGCGATGAATTTCCAGCCGTGGTGCGTCTCCGTGGGCAAGGTGTCGATCACGACGGCCGGTTTGGACGGACCGTTCAGGTGAGTATCGATCGCATCGAAGCGTACAATTTTCGACACCGCGGATACATAGAGCGCTCCATCGTGCCACGCTACACCCGCCGGCGTTTCCAGGCCGGAAGCGATCACGTGGCGGGCCGTCACACGTCCGTTCTGCAATTCGAGCGCGTAGACGTGGCCGTCGAGGCTGCCTAGATAGAGAATGCCCTTCGGCGAGAGCGCCATGGCTCGCGCGCTCGGCACGGCATCCGACAAGACCTCGATATGGAAGCCCGGCGGCAGTTTGATCCGGTCCACGGGTAGCGCGGCGACGCATGGCAGGGCAGTTGCGGCGAGCAACACGGCCGTGCCTATGCGAAGCGCCCGGCTTCGCAAATCGCGCGCCGAGGCGAAGAATCGCGTGGCGATGGTACAGAAAGCGCGCAAAAACACAATTCGCGGCAGGAGTTTCACGGGCGCTCCGTCAGGTAATTCGGGCGTTTCGGCGTGGTTTCGGGCTCCCGCCTGTACGGCCGGCGCAACCCCGTCGTTCAGTTTATCCGGGTAAGTGTTTGTTATGGCGTCGGTTTCCCGCTATAATCGCGTGTTTCAGTCGTTCCGAACCCCGGTTTTCAAGGATTCTAGTATGGTCATCATCCGCTTGGCTCGTGGCGGCTCCAAGAAGCGCCCGTTCTACAACATCGTCGCAACCGATTCGCGTAACCGTCGTGACGGCCGCTTCATCGAGCGCGTTGGCTTCTACAACCCGGTCGCTACGAAGGGCGAGTCCCTCCGTATCGCTCAGGACCGCCTGACGTACTGGCAAGGCGTTGGCGCACAACTGTCGCCGACCGTCGAGCGCCTCGTGAAGGAAGCTGCAAAGGCGCAGCCGGCTGCTTAATGGCGGCTAGCATGCGTATCGTCGTCGGTTCGCGCGGTTTGTGTGAGCAGTGCGATGCGCAAGGTGTTTTGCTGAAGCAGGCGTCGAAGCTGGCAGCGAGGTTCTCTTCAAGGTGTTTTTATGTCTGAACGTGATTCCGGCAGTTCAGGTCGCGTAAAGGCAGCAGCCCCGCGCGCGAAGACGTCTGGTCAGGCGCCGTTCGGTGCATTCGTCCGCAAGCCGGTCGAAAAAGCCGAAGGCAAGGCGAAAGCCCAAGTTGCAAACGCCGGGTCCGGTGCGGCAGAAATGCGCATGGAAACGGTGGAAAGCTGGCCGGCCGACGCGGTCGAGGTCGGCGCAATCGTCGACGCTTACGGCCTCAAAGGCTGGGTCAAGGTGGCCGCGCACGCGGATGCCGGCCACGGCGGCGATGCGTTGCTGAGCGCGAAGCGCTGGTGGCTGATCAAAGGCCAGGAGCGCAAATCGGCGCCGTCGTTGCAGGCGAAAACGCATAGCGACAGTGTGGTTGCCCATCTGGGCGGCGTCACTGACCGCGATGTGGCGCTGGCACTGCGCGGTTCCCGCGTCTATATCAGCCGCAGCGAATTTCCGGCTCTCGAAGCCGACGAGTTCTACTGGGTCGACCTGCTCGGCCTGGATGTGGTGAACGTTGCAGGGGTCAATCTCGGCAAGGTTGCAGACATGATCGACAACGGTGCGCACTCGGTGTTGCGCATCGAATACCCGGATACCGACAAAAGCGGCAAGCCGGTCACCGGTGAGCGTTTGATCCCGTTCGTCGGCGTCTTTGTCAAAACGGTGGACCAGGCGGCGAAGCAGATCACTGTCGATTGGGAAGCTGATTACTAAATAATTTCGCTGAATGGAGAGAGCGATGCAGTTCGATGTCGTCACGCTCTTTCCTGACATGTTTCGCGCGCTGACCGACTGGGGTATCACCAGCCGCGCCGCGAAGCAGGAGCGCTACGGGTTGCGTACGTGGAATCCGCGCGATTTCACAACCGACAACTACCGCACGATTGACGATCGCCCGTACGGCGGCGGCCCCGGCATGGTGATGCTGGCGAAACCGCTGGAAGATGCGATCGGCGCCGCGAAAGCAGCGCAGGCGGAGCAGGGCATCGGCGCGTCGCGCGTTGTGATGATGTCGCCGCAAGGCGCCACGTTGAATCACGACCGCGTCATGCAGTTCGCGGCCGAGCCCGGTTTGATCCTGTTGTGTGGGCGCTATGAAGCGATCGATCAGCGTTTGCTCGACCGTGTGGTCGACGAAGAAGTCAGTCTTGGCGACTTCGTGCTGTCCGGCGGCGAATTGCCGGCCATGGCCTTGATGGACGCCGTGGTGCGTCAGTTGCCCGGCGTGCTCAACGACTCGCAGTCGGCGGTGCAGGATAGTTTTGTCGACGTGCTGCTGGATTGCCCGCATTACACGCGCCCCGAGGAATACAACGGCGTGCGTGTGCCGGATGTGCTGCTCGGCGGCCATCACGCGGAAATCGAGGCGTGGCGCCGGCGGGAAGCCTTGCGCAATACGTTGAACAAACGGCCCGATCTGATCGTGAAGGCCAGAAAGAACAAGATGTTGAGCCGTGCCGACGAGGCATGGCTTGCGAGTCTCGCGAAGGAAGAGTCGAAGGCGTAAAGCCTTGGGTCTTGCAAGCGGACATTAGGCGGCGCCGCGCATGCGTGCACGGTGCCAGATGTGAACCCATCCTCTATCGGGGCCGTAGCCAAGTGTTTTCACGAGGCAGGTACGAACGTCGACAAGATGGACTTAGGAGTCAGTGATGAATCTGATTGCAATTCTCGAGCAGGAAGAAATCGGCCGCGCTCTCGGCGAGAAAACCATCCCCGAATTCGCCCCCGGCGATACGGTGATCGTCAGCGTGAACGTGGTTGAAGGTACGCGTAAGCGTGTTCAGGCTTACGAAGGCGTCGTGATCGCCAAGCGTAACCGTGGTCTGAATTCGTCGTTCATCGTCCGCAAGATTTCGTCGGGCGAAGGCGTCGAGCGTACGTTCCAGACGTACTCGCCGCTGCTGGCAAGCATCGTCGTGAAGCGTCGTGGCGATGTGCGTCGTGCGAAGCTGTACTACCTGCGCGACCGTTCGGGCAAGTCGGCCCGGATCAAGGAAAAGCTGGTTGCGAAGAAAGATCGCAACGCTGCCGAAGCGTAAATGCTGTAAGAAAAAGCACCCCTCGCGGGTGCTTTTTTGTTTGCCAGGTCAAAATAGCGGAATGTCCCTATCCGCTCATTTCGAGAGACCCGTTGACCCGCCCCGTCTTTGAGCCTGAAACCCTGCCTGTCGAAGCGACAGGCGCCGATCTGCCGCCGGTGGCGGCCGACCGTCTCACACCTGATGGCCTGCGCGCACGCTTCGAGCAACGCCTTCACTGGACCCCCGAGATGGTCGTCGATGCGCCCTGGCGCGATACTCACGCCGATCCGCGAGTCGCGGCGGTGCTGGTGCCGCTGGCGGTCCGCGAACACGGCCTGACCGTCCTGCTGACTCAGCGCGCCGACCATCTGAACGATCACGCAGGTCAGGTGAGCTTTCCTGGCGGCCGTCATGAACCCTTCGACGCCGACGCCACCGCAACCGCGCTGCGGGAAGCGGAAGAGGAGGTGGGCCTCGATCCCTCGCGTGTGGAAATTCTCGGCGCATTGCCCGACTATCTGACCGGCACCGGTTTTCGCGTGACGCCGGTGATCGGCCTCGTGCACCCGCCGTTCACGGTGAAGGCGGACGCGCTCGAGGTCGCCGAAGTTTTCGAAGTGCCGCTCGCGTTTCTGATGAACCCTGCGCACCACGAAGTGCGCGTGTTCCGCTATGAAGGTGGCGAGCGCCGCTTTTTCGCGATGCCGTATCCGCGCGCCGCATCGGCTGAAGCTGAAGGTGACGAGAGCAGCAGCGAAGTCGGTAGCCACCATTTCATCTGGGGTGCAACGGCCGCCATGCTGCGCAACTTCTATCGCTTCCTCGCGGCATGAGCCGCATGACTTGTGCACTTGTCGGGTGTTTGTCGAGGTCGGCGCTCAGTGGCATCCGACCCTGTGCTATCGTTATAAAACAATCGTAAAACTCGAAAAGCACGGCGCATCGCATGACTTTTTTCTCCGTATTGCTGGCTCTGATCATTGAACAGATACGCGCGTTGTCGCCGAATAACCCGGTGTCCGCGTTGCTTCAGTACCATGCGGAGTCGGCAGCGCACGGATTTGATGCCGGCAAGCCGAAGCATGGCCTGCTCGCCTGGCTCGTGGTGGTGGTGCCGTGGACGCTGGTCGTCGCGCTCGTCTACTACGTGCTGTATCACATTCACTTTGCGCTGGCGTTCCTGTGGAACGTGGCGGTGCTGTACTTCACGCTGGGCTTCCGCCAGTTCAGCCACTATTTCACGGACATCCACCTCGCGTTGAATAACGACGACGTGCCGCGCGCGCGCGAAGTCCTGAGCGAATGGACCGGGCTCGATACCGTCGACATGCCGGTCAGCGAGATCGTGCGTCACACGCTGATTCACGCGGTGGTCGCTTCGCATCGGCACGTGTTCGGCGTGTTCTTCTGGTTTCTGATTCCGTTCGGGCCGGCGGGCGCGGTGCTGTACCGGATTGCCGAGTATCTGGCGCGCACGTGGGCGCGGCCGGTCGACGATCGCACCGTCGCGTTTTCGAGCTTTGCGCAGCGTGCTTTCTTCGTGATCGACTGGGTGCCGGCGCGGCTGACGTCGATGGGTTTTGCGATCGTCGGTAATTTCGAAGACGCGATTTATGCATGGCGCAACCATGCGCGCCAATGGCCGGACGCGAACGACGGCGTGTTGCTGGCGGCAGGTAGTGGTGCGCTGGGCGCCCGTCTGAGCGGGCCGCTGGCTGAGCCGTCAAGCCTCGACGCGCTCGCCACCGGCGACGGCGGCCCGATGCAAGTCGGCGACGACTGCACGCCACGCACGCTGCAATCGGCCGTGGGCCTGGTGTGGCGCGCGGTGGTGCTGTGGATGATTTTGTTGCTGATGCTGACAATTGCGGTGTGGCTGGCGTAACGCCGCCAAGCCGACGCTACTAGCTGTAAATAAAGCGCAATCCGCTGTCAGTCTGTCGCCCAACCCTACGTTTCTTCGAAGCGTAGGGTTTCGCTTTTCAGGCATGGGGAAATCAATCGTGTAGGGGGGGCGCACCGCCCCTGGGCTTTTCCGTTCATGCCGCGGCGCCGTGCGCAACCCGCCGGTCAGCGATGAGCCGCTTCACCCATCCAGCGGATCGCGTGCCGTCCCGCACTGCCAGCAGACCGTGAACTGCGCCTCGAGCGCCTCGCCACACTGACGGCACGTCCATCCAGGCGACCCCGCCGCCGGACCATGCGAAGCCGCGGCGATCAGCCTACGCGCCATCGCCTCGTCGCGCTCATCGACGAGCCAAAGCTCCGGCGAACACTGATCCGCCGGAATATCTCCCAGCGCACCGTTCAGATAACGATTGTGCAATTCGCAAGCTATGCCGGCAGTGGCCAGCACATTGACCCAATGCTGGCCGATGATCAGATTCGGCGCGCGCATCAGTCTCATGTCAGCGGACGATCTGGCTGGCTTCGTGCACGAGTTGCGCGTACAGCGCATGCCGTTCGCGGCGGATGCGGCCGTCCGCGACCGCTTCGAGAATCGCGCAACCGGGTTCCTGCAAATGATGGCAGTTGTAGAAGCGGCAGTTCGGCAGCAGCGGCCGGAACTCCGGAAAGGCGCGCTCCAGCCGTCCTTCGGTCAAATGGTGCAGACCGAATTCCTGGAAGCCTGGCGAGTCGATCAATGCGCCGCCTTCGCCGTCCGCGCTACCCGGCAACGGATAAAGACGTGTGAAGGTCGTCGTATGGCGTCCGCTGTTCAGTGCAGTCGAAATCTCGCGGGTCGCGACTTCGGCATCGGGAATCAGCAGATTCACGAGCGTCGATTTGCCCATGCCGGACTGGCCGAGCAGTAGTGTCGAATGACCTTGCAGATGTTCGATCAACGCGGCACGCGCGGCTTCAGGCTGTGTCTTGATCGACACTTCCACGACCGTATAACCCAGCGCGCGATACGGCTCGAGCCGCTTGCGCGCGCCTGCGAGTTCAGCAGTGACGTCGGTCTTGTTCAGCACGATCAGCGGCTTCAACTCGTTCGCCTCGGCCGCGACGAGCGCGCGCCCGAGCAGGTCTTCGCTGAAATGCGGTTCGGTGGCCAATACGACCAACAGTTGATCGAGGTTGGCGGCGAACAGCTTCGACTTGTACTGATCCGAGCGATACAGCAGATTGCGCCGTTCGCCGATCTCGACGATCACGCCCTGATCTGCCGAAGCCAACTCGTAAATCACGCGATCGCCGACCGCCACCTCGCTGCGCTTGCCGCGCGGGAAGCATTGGAGCATGGCGCTGCCGTCATCCGGCGCGACCAGATAGTGGCGGCCATGCGCGGCCACCACGAGGCCGCCTACGCGTGCGCTGGACGGCGCGCGCGGCGCTTTCGGGGAGCGGCCGCTCATGCGTGCCGCAGCAGGCGGTCGATCCGCTGCGACGCCGGCGGATGCGAATAGTAGAACGCGGTGTAGAGCGGATCGGGCGTCAGGGTCGACGCGTTGTCTTCGTACAGCTTGACGAGCGCGTTGACCAGGTCTTGCGCGTGGGTCTGCGTTGCGGCGAATGCGTCGGCTTCGAACTCGTGCTTGCGCGAGCTGAGGCTGCCGAGCGGCGTCACGAAAAACAGGAACACCGGCAGCGCGAGGAAGAACAGCACCAGCGCGAGGCCGCTATTACCGCCGATCAGCGACGGCCGTACACCCAGTCCTTCATAGAACCACACGCACTGCGTGAGCCAGCCGAGCAGGGCGAGCATCGCGAGACTGATCGCGAAGGTGACGAGCATGCGCTTGATCACGTGACGGCGCTTGAAGTGGCCGAGTTCATGCGCGAGCACGGCTTCGATCTCGCTGCCCGACAGGCGCGCGAGCAGCGTGTCGAAGAACACGATCCGCTTGGCCGCGCCGAAGCCGGTGAAGTAGGCGTTGCCGTGCGCCGAGCGGCGGCTGCCGTCCATCACGAAGAGGCCCTTGGCGGCGAAGCCGCAGCGCTGCATCAGCGCTTCGATGCGGCTCTTCAGTGCTTCGTCCTTGAGCGGTTCGAACTTGTTGAAAAGCGGCGCGATAAACGACGGATACAGCACCAGCACGAGCATTTGGAAGGCGACCCAGACGATCCACGTCCATAGCCACCACAGGCTGCCGGCCTGATTCATCAGCCACAGCACGACGAACAGCAGCGGCAGGCCGAACGCGGCGCCGAGCAGCACGCCCTTGATCCGGTCGACGAAGAAAATGCCTTTGCTCATGCGGTTGAAGCCGAAGCGCTGTTCGACCACGAACTGCCGGTAGTAATCGAACGGCAGGTCGATCACGCTGGTGATCGCGATCACCGCGGCGACCAGCGCGATCTGGCCGACGTAACCACGGCCGAGCCAGTCGGAGATGCCCAGATCGAGCGCCTGCACGCCGCCGAGCAGCGTGAGGCCGATCAGCACGGCTGCGCTGACGACGATCTCGATCATGGTGAGACGCGTGCGCTCGACGGTGTAGTCGGCGGCGCGTTGATGCGCCGTCAGCGCGATGGTGCCGGCGAACTGGCTCGGCACCTGCTCGCGATGGCCGGCCACGAAGCGGATCTGCCGCGACGCGAGCCACAGTTTGGTGCCGACCATCGCCACGACGGCGACGACGAACAGAACGGTGAAGTACAGGGTGGGCATCCGGGGATTCCGTGGTATCTATGCGAGAATTATATGTTTCTTCCCGCCGCGCGGCGGGAACACGCTCAAACCAATCTCAAACGAACAATCGCCGTGGCAGGCGGGCTTGCACCAAGCCGTTTGCGCGGCCCTCAGGGTTGCCTTCATGACTGACATCCTCGCATCCACCGAACAGCCGCCGCTCGTGCGCAGCGACATGAATCTCGTCTGGCTGGACATGGAAATGACCGGGCTCGAGCCCGATTCCGACCGCATCATTGAAATCGCGGTGGTGGTGACGAATTCGACGCTCGACAGGCTAGTTGAAGGGCCCGTCCTCGCGATTCATCAGAGCGACGAGACGCTCGCCAAAATGGATCAGTGGAATCAGAACACGCATGGCCGTTCGGGCTTGATCGATCGCGTGAAGGCCTCGACGGTAAGCGAGTCCGACGCCACCGAACAGATCCGCGATTTCCTGAGCGTCTACGTGCCGCCGGGCAAATCGCCGATGTGCGGCAACTCGATCTGCCAGGACCGCCGCTTCATGGCGCGCTGGATGCCGGATCTGGAGCGCTTCTTCCACTACCGCAATCTCGACGTCAGCACGCTGAAGGAACTGTGCCGCCGCTGGCAGCCGACCATCTACAAGGGTTTCCAGAAGCGCGCGATGCACACGGCGCTGGCCGATATCCACGAGTCGATCGACGAACTCAAGTACTACCGCGAGCACTTTCTGATTCCGTCGGCACCGCAGGCCGCCGACAGCGCCGAATAAAATCGCCTAAGCCGGCCGGGGCGCGCGCTGCGCGTTCTTCGGCCGGAACGCCTTCACCACGTCGGCGTTGGTTTCCACGTACGGTCCGCCGATCAGGTCGATGCAGTACGGCACCGCGGCGAAAATGCCCGGCACCTTCACCGCGCCGCCTGCTTCGGCGTCGCGCAAACCTTCGAGCGTTTCCTTGATCGACTTCGGCTGACCCGGCAGGTTGATGATCAGCGCCGCGTGCTCCGCCGTTTCGCGGATCACCGCGACCTGGCGCGAAAGGATCGCGGTCGGCACGAAATTCAGGCTGATCTGCCGCATCTGCTCGCCGAAACCCGGCATTTCCTTGGTGGCCACGGCCAGCGTCGCCTCAGGCGTCACGTCGCGGCGCGACGGGCCGGTGCCGCCGGTGGTCAGCACCAGATCGCAGCCTACCTCGTCGACCAGTTCGGTCAGCGTGGCGGAAATGGTCGGCGCGTCGTCCTGAATCAGGCGCGTGACCACTTGCCACGGCGATGTGAGCGCCGCGCCGAGCCATTCCTGCAGGGCCGGAATACCTTTGTCTTCGTACACGCCGGTGGACGCGCGATCGCTGATCGACACGAGACCGATCACAATCTCATCGGGGTGCTGACGTGCTGTCTTAGGCGTCGCGGTCGTCATCGTCGTCTTCGTCCAGGGCGTCGTCGGCGTCGGAATCGGTCTGCGCGGACGGTCCGTCCGCGTTCTTGATCCACTGGAACAGTTCGCGGAAATAGCGCGGCGGCTTGCTCTGCTGCGCTTCCTTGCGGGCGTTGCGGATCAGCGTGCGGCCTTGTTGCGGGTCGGCGTTCGGATGCTGGCGGATGAAATCGGTCAGCGCGGCGTCGTCGGCGAGCAGCTTTTCGCGGGTGCGCTCGATCCAGTGGAGTTTGGCCGTTTCCGCCTTGTTGACGCCGTTATAGGTGTCGAGCGCGGTGCGCAGCGCGGCGGTTTCCTCGTCCAGCAGCGAGCGCATCACGCGGCCGACATATTGCACCTGGCGGCGTTTGCCTTCGTGGTCGGTGATGCGGCGCGCTTCGCGCACGGCGTCGTCGAGCTTTTCGGGCATCGGCATGCGCTTGAGCGCGTCTTTAGGCAGCGCGATCAGCGCCGAGCCCAGTTCCTGCAGCTCGTGCATTTCGCGCTTGAGCTGGGACTTGCTGGGACGGTCGTAGCCGTTCTCGTCGACTTCCGGCTCGGCGGTTTCGATGGGTTGAATGCGGGTTTTGCGTGTCATGCCGATATTGTAACGTGCCGCGCCCACCGGACCCGCGGTGCCGCCGCGCGCAAGGACTCGCGCATTGCGAAGCGACCACAGGGCGGCGCTCTGGCGGCGCTCGGCCGACCTGACGCAAGGCGCAGCGAATGCCAGGTACGGCGTCGCGTACCTTGCTATGATCGCGGGATACGCAACCAGACACACGCGCAGCACACGCGCAAACACGGGCGCGCCTGCAGGCATGAGGCATGAGCGTGTCCGGTGCGAACACAGCAAACATAGCGAACATAGCGAACCCACCCAGGGCCGCTCGGCCCCGAACAGGACGGCAACGACAATGGCAGCAGACATGGACGTCAAGCAGCGCTTTTTTCCGCATACCCAGGATGAACTGAAGGAAATCGCCTCGGACATCCTTCGTCACGCGAAGTCGCTCGGCGGCACCGACGCGGCGACCGAGATTTCCGAAGGCGACGGCCTGTCCGTCTCCGTGCGGCGCGGCGAAGTCGAGACGATCGAACACAACCGCGACAAGATGGTTGGCGTGACGGTGTTCATCGGCAACAAGCGTGGCAATGCGAGCACTTCGGACTTTTCTTCGCAGGCTTTGAAGGACACGGTCGCGGCGGCCTATAACATCGCCCGCTTCACGGCGGAAGACGATTGCGCGGGCCTCGCCGAAGCGGAACTTCTGGAAACGGCGCCGCGCGACCTCGATCTCTATCACCCGTGGAATCTGTCCGCCGACGAAGCGGTGGAAATCGCCCGCCGCGCGGAAGATGCCGCATTCGCGACCGATCCGCAGATCAAGAATTCGGAAGGCGCGAGCGTCTCGGCACAGCACTCGCAATTCGTGCTGGCCACCTCGCGCGGTTTCCTGGCGGGTTATCCGTACTCGCGCCACTACATCGCGTGCGCGCCGATTGCGGGCAGCGCCCGCAACATGCAGCGCGACGACTGGTACACGTCCACCCGCAGCGCGGAAGAACTGGCCGATCCGGAAGCGGTCGGCCGTTACGCGGCGCAACGCGCGCTGGCGCGCATCGGCGCGCGCGGCCTGGATACGCGCAAGGTGCCGGTGCTGTTCGAAGCGCCGCTCGCCGCGGGTATTCTCGGCGCATTCGTGCAAGCCACGAGCGGCGGCGCGCTGTATCGCAAGACCTCGTTCCTCGTCGACAGTCTCGGCAAGCCGGTGTTCGCGCCGCACGTGCAAGTGGTCGAAGACCCGCATGTCGCGCGTGCCATGGGCAGCGCGCCATTCGACGAAGAAGGCGTGCGCACCAGGCAGCGTTCGGTGGTGAAAGACGGCGTGGTGGAAGGCTATTTCCTGTCCACCTATTCGGCGCGCAAACTCGGCATGCAGACCACCGGCAACGCGGGCGGTTCGCACAACCTGTCGCTGCGCAGCTCGAACACGCGTCCCGAGGACGACTTCGAAGAGATGCTGCGCAAGCTCGGCACGGGCCTGTTGCTGACCGAACTGATGGGGCAGGGCGTGAACTACGTGACGGGCGACTACTCGCGCGGCGCGTCGGGCTTCTGGGTCGAGAACGGCAAGATCCAGTATCCGGTCGAGGAAATCACGGTGGCGAGCACGCTGCAGGAGATGTTCCACCACATCGTCGCGATCGGCGCGGATACGATCACGCGCGGCACCAAGCAGACCGGCTCGGTGCTGATCGAACGGATGACGATCGCGGGGCAGTAAGCGGGTTTAGCCTCTGTGCGGCCAGCGTTTTTTAGCTGGCCCGTAAAAAGCAGAACGCCACGCAAGTCACTGCGTGGCGTTTTTTTATCCATGATCGGACGGTCGGCGCCGACCGTTTGCTTTGCGCGCGGCGCTAACGTCTCAAGCCAAAGAACCTTAAGCGCCTTTGCGCTTATATGTCACGAACGCGTAGTCGAAATCGTTCGGCGCATCCGCGCGATGCGTTTCATGCGCGACTTCTTCCCATTCGTTTTCGTCGAGCGCGGGAAAGGTGGCGTCGCCTTCGAAGTCGGCCGAAATCTCGGTGATGATCAGCTTGTCCGCCTGCCGCAAACCTTCCGCATACAACTGCGCGCCGCCGATCAAAAACGCTTCCGGCGCCTGATCCTGAGCGGCGAGCTTGAGCGCGTCTTCGAGCGTCGTGGCCGCGTCGCAGCCCTGGAAACGCCGGGCGGCATCCCGTGTCACGACAATGTTGCGGCGTCCCGGCAACGGCCGGCCGATCGACTCGTGCGTCTTGCGTCCCATGATGATGGGTGCGCCCATGGTGGTGCGCTTGAAGAACGCGAGATCTTCGGGAAGTCGCCAGGGCAACTGGTTGTCGCGGCCGATCACGCCGTTGTTGGCGCGAGCGACGATCAGGGTGAGCGTCGTCATCGAATGGAAAGGGGAACGTAACCGGACTGATTCTACCTGACGCGCGGCTGCGCGCCGCGGCGGCGGGTTTCGGCACGGCGCCGCATAGTCGGCCGCAACGCGCCCGGCAAGCCGCGCGCTCGCCGCAGTGGATGCGGCTGCCTGACCACGCGGCTTCACGCAGCGTCATACAGGTTCACGAAACACCACCGGCCGCATCCGGCCCGCGCCGCCTCATTCGGGCGCGCGATCGTGCGCGGCAGACGTGCGCGGCAGACGCCGCTTTCTCGTCGGCGGTCCTCAATTCGCGCAACCCATGCTGACCCATCAGCCGATACAGCGTCACACGCGAGATATTCAGGCGGCGTTGCCTTGGGTGGCGCGCGTCGCGTCGATCGGAATCGGTAAAGGCGCGGGCGGGGCGATCTCGTCCCACAGCGTTACGTTGTTGCCGCTGCCGCTGCCGCTGCCGCTGCCGCTGCCGCTGCCGCCGTTGCCGCGCATGAGCTGCGGCGTCGCGGCCTCCATCACCATGCCGGCCGCGCCGCCACCTTGCCGCGCGAGCGCCTGGTCGTCGAGCGAAAAGTCGTTCACCGATGCAGCATCGGCCGGAATGCTCAGCGCGTTGGCGGCAAGCCAGGAGAAACGATTGGCGGCGCGCGTCGTCGGATCGGATGAGGCCAGCGCGTCGTTTGGAAAGATGGCGGAGCCTGTATCGGCGGATTCCGTCAGCGTGGCGGATGAAGCCTGTCCGGCCTCGTGTGCATTGGCGCCAATGGGCAGCATGATCAGCGCGATGGCGGTGCAAAGCGCCGCACATGGTGCAATGCTGCCCAGATCGATGCGGAAAGCGAGTTGCATGATGTGTCTCCCTGGTGCACGGCAATTAGCGAAACATGTGCCATCGCGCGCAATCCATTGATGGATGAGGATGCGAGTGAAAACGTGGGAGTCACAATTCGGAAATGGGACAAAAACGTTTCAACGCTGAAACGATTGGCAGGAAATACCTATAATTCGTTAAATTGGCCGGTACGAACTACCTTGCGGTCTACACAGGGAGAAGCGCTTCCACTAATCTTTTATTCGTCGGCTGAATAACTGTTTATCGCCTGCGAAACCACACAGCGTAAGGAGTGCGCGATTAAATTCGCATAATTGTTTTCCAAGCGGCGCGCGTATAGTAAGCTCTCGAAAAAGAACTTCAGATTTAAAAAAGCCCGCTAACGGGCCGTCTCAAACACACACGCCGCTTTCTTGGGGATCAGCTGTCCGCACGGAATGGAATGGCCGTTCGGTTTTTGCCATATCGCGAATCCCGAATGAGTCAGCGTGTCTGAACTCGTTTCAGGTGCGTGCGTCATCCTTAACGTTCGTTGACGAGAGGATCTGAATAATGGAACCCGCAACGCGGCAACTGATTTACGTTTCGCGCGATCCGAGCGCGGAGCTGAATACTCGGTTTCACCAGCGCGGCTGGCATGTCGAAGTCGTGGGGTCGGCGCGCGACGTGCGCCGGGCTGTTCGCGCCGGAATGGCGGCTGGCGGCCTGCTGGATCTGTCTAGCGAATTTCAGCCACACGAAATCGCTGCGTTCGAATCCTGCCTGACCATGCCGAATGTCGGCTGGGTCGCGGCCACCATGCCGGGACAACTGCAAGACGCCGCGTTGCGCCGGCTCGTGCGCGACTACTGTTTCGACTACGTCACGGTGCCGTATTCGGGCGACAGGATCGTCGATTCGGTGGGTCACGCCTACGGCATGATTTCCCTCGGCGAAACGGCTTCTAACGATGCATCGCAAGGCGCCGAAGGCGAAATGGTCGGCTCGTGCGACGCCATGCTCGCGCTGTTCCGTTCAATCCGCAAAGTGGCGATGACCGACGCGCCGGTGTTCATCTCGGGCGAATCGGGCACCGGTAAGGAACTGACGGCGGTCGCCATTCACGAACGCTCGGCGCGGCGCAATGCGCCGTTCGTGCCGATCAACTGCGGCGCGATCCCGCCGCACCTATTGCAATCCGAACTATTCGGCTACGAACGCGGTGCGTTTACCGGCGCCAATCAGCGCAAGATCGGCCGGGTGGAAGCGGCAAACGGCGGCACGCTGTTCCTCGACGAGATCGGCGATCTGCCGCTCGAAAGCCAGGCAAGCCTGTTGCGCTTCCTGCAGGAGCGCAAGGTGGAGCGCCTCGGCGGACACGGCGCGATCGACGTCGACGTGCGCATCATCTCGGCCACGCACGTGGACATGACCGCGGCGATGATCGAAGGACGGTTTCGCTCCGACCTCTACCACCGTCTGTGCGTATTGCAGATCGATGAACCGCCGCTGCGCGCACGCGGTAAGGATATCGAACTGCTCGCGCGGCACATGCTGGAACGTTTCAAGAAAGATGCAAGCCGTCGCTTGCGTGGCTTTGCGCCGGACGCGATCGCGGCGCTGCATAACTACGGCTGGCCGGGCAATGTGCGCGAGCTGATCAACCGCGTGCGGCGCGCCATCGTGATGTCGGAAGGGCGCGCGATCACGGCGCGCGATCTCGAGCTTGCCGAGTACGTGGAGATCGTGCCGGTGTCGCTCGCGCAGGCGCGTGAAGCGGCCGAACGTCAGGCGATCGAGCTGGCGCTATTGCGTCACCGCGGGCGTCTCGGCGACGCCGCCCAGGAACTCGGCATCTCGCGCGTTACGTTGTACCGGCTGCTGTGCTCGCATGGCATGCGCCATATGGAAGGGGAGCCGCTCGCCACACCGCACGGCGAATTGCCGGCCTCGGTGCCGCATCTGTAAATCGTTTGACGGGCCTCGCGGGTCTCGTGGGCCGGTAAACGATTTCAACAGCGGATTCCAGCAGCGGATTCCAGCAGCGCGTTCAGCACCTTTCGAGCAATCCTGCGACCGGCCGTGTGCCGTTCGCTCGCGCCGAACTCGCAATACTTCGTCTCACCTTTTCCCTCGATATTTTCGATGCCGCGCGCCACGACCGGGCGTCGTCCCGCCGCGCTTGTTAAAATCGGGTTTTCCGCTCAATCTCCGTGGCGCCCGGATCGACCCGCACGCGCCTCGAAGGAACCCGAATGAAACAATACCTCGACCTCGTCCGCACGATTCTCGACACCGGCACGTGGCAGGAGAATCGCACTGGCATCCGCACCATCAGCATGCCGGGCGCGATGTTGCGCTTCGACCTTCAGCAAGGTTTTCCGGCGGTCACCACGAAGAAACTGGCGTTCAAATCGGCGGTGGGCGAACTGGTCGGGTTCCTGCGCGCCTCGCGCAGCGCCGCGGATTTCCGCGATCTCGGCTGCAAGGTGTGGGACGCGAACGCGAACCAGAATCCGCAATGGCTCGCCAATCCGTATCGCCAGGGTCCGGACGACCTCGGCGACGTATATGGCGTGCAGTGGCGCCAGTGGCCGGCCTACAAGGTGCTGGACGCGAACGCGGGCGCGCAGCTGGCCGACGCGACCGCACGCGGCTTCCAGGTGGTGACCGAATTCGAGGAAGACGGCAGCAACAAAATCCTGCTGTATAAGGCGATCGACCAGTTGCGCCAATGTCTGGACACGATCATGCAAAACCCGGCGGACCGGCGCATTCTGTTTCATGCGTGGAACCCCGCTGTGCTCGACCAGATCGCGTTGCCGGCTTGCCACCTGCTGTATCAGTTCCTGCCCAATGCGGTGACCAAGGAGATTTCGCTGTGCCTGTACATTCGCAGTAATGACATCGGACTCGGCACGCCGTTCAATCTGACCGAAGGCGCGGCGTTGCTGCATCTGGTCGGACGACTGACGGGTTACACGCCGCGCTGGTTCACCTATTTCATCGGCGACGCGCACATCTACGAGAACCAGCTCGACATGTTGCAGCAGCAGCTCAAGCGCGAACCGTACGAAAGCCCGGCCTTTGCGATCTCGGAGCGCGTGCCGGAGTATGCGAAAACCGGCGTGTACGAGCCGGAATGGCTCGAGAAGATCGAGCCGTCGGATTTCTCGCTGGTCGGCTACCGGCATCATGAGCCGCTCACGGCACCGATGGCTGTTTGATCCTCGGGCGGGTCGGAAAGCTGCCCATTCGCATAAAGAAAAACCGCCGCGATGCGAATCGCGGCGGTTTTTTTACGCTCCGTGCCAACCCGCCGGCGGGAGGCGCTCAGCCTTTGCGATGCTCGTCGTGGTTGCCGCCGCCCGAATGCTGGTCGCCGTGCTGCGGCTGTGCCTGAGGACGCGGCTGCTGCGCCTGCTGCGGACGCGGCTCCTGACGCGGTTGCTGTTGCGGTTGCGGATGAAACTCCGGCCGGGGCTGCTGTTGCACCTGCTGCTGGCGCGGCTGCTGTTGAGGCTGCGGCTGCGGATGGAACTCCGGCCGGGGTTGCTGCTGCGCCTGCTGCTGATGCGGCTGTTGCTGTGCCTGAATTTCTGCCGGACGTGGCGCCCGCGGCTCAGGCTGACGCTGCGGTTGGGCCTGCTGCTGCGGCGGTTGCGGTTGCGGGCGAGTCTCCTGCTGACGCGCCTGCTGCTGTTGCTGTTGGGCCGCCGGATTCTCCGCAGGACGCGGCGCGCCGTGCTGCTGCGCGCCGGGTTGTTGCGCCGCGAACTCCGGCCGTCCTGTCTGCGGCTGCGGGCCGCCGTGCTGCTGGGCTTGCTGCGCCATCGGCGTGTGCGGCTGGGTCCAGGCCGGCTCGTGACGCTCGTTTAAACCCGGGTTCGCGCCCGGCTGCTGGCCCGCCTGCGGCGGCATACCCCGCTGCTGCTGCTGTGCAATCCCCGCCGGATTGCCGCTGTTCGCTTGCGGCGGACGCGGCACACCGTTCGACGGATGACCCGCCTCGCCAGCCTGCGGCCGCTGGTTGGCCATCTGCGGCGGCATGCCCGGCCGCGCTTGCTGCTCTGCGCCACGCGGTGCTTCGCCCGGCCGCTGCTGCATTCCATTCGGTCCACCCGGCGCACCGGCTGCCATCCCCGGCGCACGTCCGGCGATATGCGATTGCACGACCCGCACGTTCTGCACCGGCAGCGCGCCCGGTCCGCCCGCCATGTGCGCCGGCACCGAGGTCCGCACGATAGGCTGACCGCCGCCCGGCACCCGTCCGCCGCTTTGCGCGAAACGCTGCGCGAGGCTGTCGTGGTAGGCCGCCGGCATCACCGGACTACGTGTCGCCACCACCGGACGCGTCGTCACCGCCGCCGGCGGCCGGTAATTCGCGTTGCGCTGGCCCGGCCCGAAACTCTCCCGCACCGGCGCGATGCCCGGACCGCCCGGGTTGATCTGTGCGTTGCGCCATTGCCGCGGATCGACCTTCTGGGCGAAGCGCCCAACCGGCTGTCCGTGCACGAAGGCCGTCGCCGGCACTGCGGTCACGGCGCCCGGCGCGCGGTAGTTGATGTATGTGTTGTGAATGTTGGTCACATTCACGTTGCGGTTGTAGTTGTTGACGATCGTCGTCCGGTTGACGCGGTTGTAGTAGCCGGGACTCCAGTGATCGTGACCGCCCCAATGCGGATGCCACGGCTCGCCTGGCCCAAGCGGGAACCACGCGACGCCGGCGGCGACCGCTCCGCCGATCGCCAGATCCACCCCCCAGTTCACGCCGCCGCCACCGCCGCCCACGAAGGCAACGAGGGCCGGCGCGTAGACGGGCGGCTCGCTGACCGCGACCGGTCCCGGCACCCACGCCCACGAGTCGTCGACCTGAGCCCAACGGCCGTAGTGGTAGGGCGCGAAGCCCCATGGCGCGTCGTCGACCCAGGTCCAGCCCCACGGCGCCTGCCACACCCAGTGGCCGTCGCGATACGGCGCCCAGCCGGCGGGCGTGCCGCGCGGCACCCAGACTTCGCCGTATTGCGGCGAGCTTTGCCACGTGCCGTTGGCGTCGAGGTCCTGGTAGCCGGGAATGTCGCGCGACACGTAGCGCGCCGACACCGAGCGGTCTTCCGCGGCGTCGCGGCCGGCCGCCCATTGGTCGAAGGCGTCGAGGCCAGGCGCGCCATTGTCGGCGAGCTGTTGCAGGTTGGTGCCGCCAAAGCGGATCTGCTGGCCGGCCGCGAGCGGCACCTGGCCGCCGTCGCCGTATACCGTGGCGCCGCCGCTGCGCACGGTGACGGTCGTGCTGCTGCCGTCGGGTGCGACATCGACGCGATAGTCGCCGGGGCCGTTCAGGCCGAGCGCGAGATTGGGCGTATCGATCTCGTAGGACGAGCCCGGTGCGAGCTCGCGCACGCGCGCCGTCAACGTGCCTTGCGCGACTTTGAGTTGCGCGCTGTTGTCGTCGAGGTTGAGCAGATCGAGGCTGGTGGACGGTCCGAGGCGCACCGCGGTCGAGCCGATGTGCAACTCCGAGCGCGCGTTCTGATCGTTCCACAACTGGTCGCCGGTGGTGAGCGGGCGATTGACCTGGGCGTACGACCAGTCGGTGGCGCCGGCCGGTTCGGTGGTCACGGCGCCCGCCGTGTAGTTCAGACGCGCGACGCGGCCAGGCGGATCGGTGTTCTGCGCGGCGGCGGCGCTCTGCGGCGCCTGTTCGATTTCCTGAGCAAAGGTGGCCTGGCCTGCCAGCAGGAAGGTGGCGGCTGCGATCAGCGTATAGCCGATAACGCGGCGGTTCGAATAGCGGTGTGGGATGACTGTTCTCATGATTTGGCTCCGACGGACGCGGCATTGTGCGGCATCCGTGCAGTCACTGTACCCGCGGCGTTTGTTTCAAGACCCCCACTTTTGTAAGGCCGCCTCACCAGCGTGTAACAAAAGGTCTCGATAAGGCGATTCGTAAGCTGGTTGCCGATTTCCTGTAACCGCGTCACGCACTCAGGTGCGCATCACGCGGCGAGAAACGCGTCGAAATGACGATGCCCAGCGGGCGTGATGCGCAGAATTCGCGGCCGCTCGGTGCGCTCGACCCAGCCGTGCGACGTCCACGAATCGAGCAGTGCTGCGCCGAGGGCGCCGCCCAGATGCGGACGCCGTTCGCTCCAGTCGGGGCAGGTGCAGGCAAAGCGCCGGCGCCGGCTTTTCTGGGCCGACGTGTCGATGCCCCAGTCGGCGAGGCAGGCAATGCCGTCGGCGGTCGCTTCCAGCGACGTGCCATGCAGCGTCAGCAGACCGCCTTCGACCAACCGCTCGAACACGCGCACCGACAATTCGCCGGCCATGTGGTCGTAGCAGGTGCGCGCGTAGCGCATGTCGAGCGGCACGGTGCGCGCGGGGCGCGGCACGGGACGCTGCGGCGCGCTGACTTGCGCGACGTTGGCGAGCGCTTCGATCGACGCGGCGATATCCGGCGACGCGATCCGGAAATAGCGATGCCGGCCGCGCACTTCGAGCGCGAGCAGGCCGCCGTCGGTCAGGCGCGCGAGATGGGCGCTGGCCGCCGACGGCGAAAGCCCCGCGATCATCGTCAGCTCACCGGCCGGACGAGCGCTGCCGTCCATCAACGCCCACAGCATGGCGGCGCGGCCGGGATCGGCGAGCAGTGCGCCGATGCGGCTCAAGCCGGGGAAATGGTTCTGGTTCTGTTCGTCTGCGAAGGTGGCAGGCATCTGACGTCTCTGGAGTGCGGCGCCTTTGTCGCGCCATGTAGGTCACTGTATCGGCCTGCGCGATTCGATGTTTCAGCTTAGCGTGAAGTGTCGGATGCAGCAGCCACGAAAACCTGGCAGGCGGGTAGCGGGTAGCGGGTTGGGTGTTGGCCCGCGAGCCGCGCTTCGGTGCCGCCCAAGACCGCCAGGCTAGAATCGAAGCCTGTCCTAGCAGGAAACACGCAGCCATGAAAACTCTCCTTGCCGTCGTTGCCGCGGCATTGCTGCTCGGCGCATGTGCGCAGGGCGGCGGCGCGTCAGGCTCAAGCGCGGGCACCGGCAGCATCACGATGTACGGCACAATCGACGAAGGAATCTCGGTCCGCAAATAGGCGAGCGGCCGGCCACTGATCACGCGTGGCAGAAATTGATGCACCATTGGCATCTCTGCCACCGGCATTCATGTGACGATCGGGTCATCTCACTTCCGCCGCCTTGGACCTCTCGATGCCACCGTCCGCCGCTTCCACCGTCCCCGCCCATTCAGCCGGCCTGCGCGAGACCGATCCGCACGACCGGCGCGCCGCGCGCGTGCTGGCCGTGTGCCAGGCGCTGTACACGTCATCGGTATCGATCGATCTGACGCTGACCGGTCTGGTCGGTTACACACTCGCCGACGATAAAGCGCTCGCCACGCTGCCGGTCTCGCTGATCACCGTCGCCGCCGCGCTGACGACTATCTTCGCGTCGTTCCTGATGGCGCGCGTCGGCCGGCGTGCCGGCTTCGTGCTCGGCGCGGGCGTCGGCGCGCTCGGCGGCGCGGTGTCCGTATGGGCGATCTTTCATCAGAGTTTCTGGGCTTTCTGCGCCGGTACAGCGACAGTTGGCGTGTTCCAGGCGTTCGCGCAGTACTACCGTCTCGCCGCCGCCGACGCGGTCGGCATCGACGACAAAAGCCGCGCGATTTCGACCGTGCTGGCGGGCGGCGTGGTGGCCGCCGTCTGCGGACCATTGCTTGCCGCGTGGAGCAAGGACTGGCTGGCGCCGGTCGCATTCGCGGGTTCGTATGCGCTGGTCACGGGCTTCGGGCTTTTATCGATTGCGTTGCTGACACTGCTGTATCGCGATAAGGCGCCCATCGCGAGCACAGCGGCAACTCACGAGGCGGCGCGGCCGCTCGGCGAGATCGTGCGGCAGCCGATCTTCGCGGCGGCGCTCGCCAACAACGCGCTCGGCTACGCCGTGATGATGTTCGTGATGACCGCGACGCCGATCGCCGCAGTCGCCTGCGGCCACACGATCGGCGACGGCGCGCAGATCATCCAGTGGCACCTGGTCGGCATGTTCGCGCCGTCGCTCTTTTCCGCGCGGCTGATCAAGCATTTCGGCGTGCTGCGGGTGATCGGCGCGGGCATTGCGCTGTCTGCGCTGTGCGGCGTACTCGCCTTGCGTTCGACCGATCTGCCGCATTTCTATGCGGCGCTCGCCTGTCTCGGCGTGGGCTGGAATTTCATGTTTGTCGGCGGGTCGACGCTGCTCGCGCAATCGTACCGGCCGTCGGAGCGGGCCAAGACGCAGGCCACCAGCGAGTTCACGACGTTCGCGTTTTCCGCGCTGGGTTCGCTGTTTGCGGGTCAGTTGCTGGCCCGTTTCGGCTGGGGGACGATCAATGCCGCGATATTTCCGCTGCTCGCGGCGGCGGCGCTGGCCACGCTCGGGTACGCGTGGTCGCGCAAGCGGCAGCTAATGGCGGAGGTGTCCTGATGGCGGTGCGTCATATCGTGTTCGCGGTCGCACCGGATCTGGTGCTGCTCGACGCCTGCGGACCGCTGGAGGCGTTCTGGCGTGCGGAGTTGACGGTCGCCGGGACGGCCGGCGCTGGAGTCGCCCAAGCCGTGGACAGCGACAAGGGAGTCGGCCGCGACGCGGGCCGAACGCGTGTATCGATCAGTTCGGCCAATTCGGCCGGTGCAGCTGACTCGGCTAGTTCGGACGACGCGGCTAATCCGTACAGCGCGGCTAGTGCAGCCAGTTCACCCAGCCCCAGTCGCCGCGTGCCGCAACCCGTTGCCTACCGCACGACAGTGGCCTCGATCGACGGCGGCATCTTGCAGACCTTCCCGGGTTTGCCCATCGTCACCGAACGGCTCGATTCACTCGACGATCAACCGATCGACACCCTGATCGTTCCCGGCGTCCCCGTTGACGAACACTGCACGCTGCAGCCGGAACTCGTCGCGTGGATCCGGCGCCATGCGCCGCGTGCGCGGCGCGTGTGCTCGGTGTGCACCGGCGCCTTCTATCTGGCGGCGGCGGGCCTGCTCGACGGCCGTCGCGCGACCACGCATTGGCGCGACGCGCCGCGCCTTGCGCAGCGGTTTCCCAGCGTCCACGTGGATGCCGATCCGATCTTTATCCGCGATGCCGGGCGCGGCGAAGGCGATGGCGTCGTCTGGACCTCGGCGGGCGTGACGGCGGGCATCGATCTGGCGCTGGCGCTGATCGAGGAGGACGTCGGCCACGCGGTCGCGATGCAGGCGGCGCGGCGGCTGGTGGTCTTCATGAAGCGGCCCGGCGGCCAGTCGCAGTACAGCGCGGCGCTGGCGGCGCAGGCCTCGGCGAACGGACCGTTCGAGGCGCTGCATAGTTGGATGACGGCGCATTTGCGCGACGACCTGTCGGTCGAGCGGCTCGCTGAACGAACCGGGATGAGCCCGCGCACCTTCGCCCGGCGCTATGTCGACGAGGTCGGCCGCACGCCGGCTAAAACCGTCTCGGCGCTGCGGCTGGAGGCGGCTTCGCGCGCGCTCGCCGAATCGCGCCGGCCGCTCAAGCGGATTGCGCTCGACTGCGGATTCGGCAGCGAACAGAACTTGCGACGGGCTTTTCTGCGGCGTTTCGGCGTGCTGCCGCTCGATTATCGCGAGCGCTTCATGTCGGCGGCCGCGCCGCAAACCTCGGCCGTTTCCGAAGCCGCCTCCGAGATTGCCGGGGCGGGTTGAACGCGCAACCGCAGCGAAAGCTCCCCGGAAGCAAAACTCGCGCTCCCGCCGGACTTTTCCCGTGCGCTGCAAGCCCAGCCACGACGGGTCAATATTGCGCTCGTATAATCGCTTCCTTTCAATGCATCCGATTGACCGGAGTCAAGATGAGCAACCCTTCCGCAGCGCCGCTGGACCGTTCCGAAACCACTTTCCGCTTTCTGGCCGAGCCGAGCTCGGTCAACTTCGGCGGCAAGGTGCACGGCGGCGCGCTGATGAAGTGGATCGACGAAACCGCGTACGCGTGCTCGGCGGTGTGGTCCGGTCGATATTGCGTGACGGTCAGCGTGGGCAATATTCGCTTTCGCCGGCCGATTCTCGTCGGTAACCTGGTCGAGCTGCGCGCCCGGGTGGTGGCCACGGGCCGCACCAGCATGCACATTCATGTTTCGGTGCATGCGGGCGACCCGAAAGGCGGCGAACTGCTGCAAACCACGGATTGCCTGATCGTGATGGTCGCCGTCAACGAGAACGGTCAGCCGGTGCCCGTGCCGGCCTTCGTACCGGAGACGGATGAACAGAAGCGCCTCGCCAGGTACGCGATGGACGTGAAGGAAGCGCTCGACGCGATCGTCGAACTGAAGCCGGAAGAGGTGGCGCAGGGGAAGGTTTAAGCGACGCCTGAAGGCGCCGCTCGCGGGCCGCGCGAAGCTGAAAAATCCGCGCGGACTGCTGTCGTTTTGAATCATGCTGCTCGGCGAAGCACGCGGCCCGCCAGGCCAGCCGCCCCGCGCGTGATCACAGGCATTCGCTTAACTCGCCGAATTGCCGACCATATCCTTCGGCTGCACCCATTCATCGAATTGCTGCTCGGTGACGAAACCGAGCGCCAACGCCGCGGCCTTCAGCGTGGTGCCTTCCTTGTGCGCCTTCTTGGCGATCTTCGCGGCCTTGTCGTAGCCGATGTGCGGATTGAGCGCCGTCACCAGCATCAGCGATTCGTTGAGCAAGGTCTCGATGCGTTCGCGATTCGGTTCGATGCCGACCGCGCAGTTGTCGTTGAAACTGCGCGCGCCATCGGCGAGCAGACGCACCGATTGCAGCACGTTGTGCGCAATCATCGGCCGGAACACGTTCAACTCGAAGTTGCCGCTCGCGCCGCCGATATTCACCGCGACGTCGTTGCCGAACACCTGCGCGCACAGCATCGTCAGCGCTTCTGACTGGGTTGGATTGACCTTGCCCGGCATGATCGAGCTGCCCGGCTCGTTCTCCGGAATCGACAGTTCGCCGAGGCCGCAGCGCGGGCCGCTTGCCAGCCAGCGGACGTCGTTGGCGATCTTGTTCAGGCTCGCCGCCACAGTCTTCAGCCCGCCGTGCGCGAACACAAGCGCATCGGCCGCGGCCATCACTTCGAATTTGTTCGGCGCCGATACGAACGGCAAACCGGTCAGCTTGCCGATCGCGGCCGCCACCTTGTCCGCGAACTGCGGATGCGCGTTCAAACCGGTGCCGACCGCGGTGCCGCCCTGCGCCAGCTCGTAAAGATGCGGCAGCGCCGATTCCACGTGACGACTGCCATGATCGAGTTGCGCGACGTAGCCGGAAAACTCCTGGCCGAGCGTGAGCGGCGTGGCGTCCTGCAAGTGCGTGCGGCCAATCTTGACGATACCGGCGAACGCCTTCGCCTTGCCGTCGAGCGTGTCGCGCAGTGTCTTCAGCGCCGGCAGCAGATGTTTGACGATCGCATACGCCGCGGCCACGTGCATGGCGGTCGGAAACACGTCGTTCGACGATTGCCCGCGATTCACGTCGTCGTTCGGATGCACTTTGCGCGCTTCGCCGCGCTCGCCGCCGAGCAGCTCGCTGGCGCGATTCGCGATCACCTCGTTGAGGTTCATATTGGTCTGCGTGCCGGAGCCGGTCTGCCATACGGCGAGCGGAAATTCATCCGGATGCTTGCCCTCGATGATCTCGTCGGCGGCCTGCATGATCGCCTTCGCCTTGCTTTCGTCGAGCACGCCGAGGCCCAGGTTGACTTCGGCGGCGGCGCGCTTGATCACGGCCAGCGCGGTGATCAGTTCGGGCGATTGCTTCTCGGTCGAAATGCGGAAATTCTGCAGCGAGCGCTGGGTCTGCGCGCCCCACAGACGCGCGTTCGGCACGGCGATTTCGCCGAATGTGTCGCGCTCCATTCGTACGTCTTCAGTCATGTTCCACTCCGCTGATCAAAGTTCTGCGTTGACGGGCAATAAGGAGAATAGACCTGTTAGCGCATTCCGGTACAAGCCGGCCTGCGGATCGAAAATGTAGGTGCGGCGCGCGCCGTTTTCGACGTCGGTCCACACGAGCGGCGAGAGCGGCGCGCCGATCGAGCGCAGGTAGGCGAGTTGCGCGTCGTCCGCGAGCGTGACGCGATAGCTTTCCTCGGGCCCGGTGGCGCGCTCGAAAATTCCCGCGACCTGTTCGGCGAGCGGCGGACTGTGAATCACCAGCGCCAGTTCGGTGTTCAGATTGGCCGAACGCGGGTCGAGATTCATCGAGCCGATCACCAGAATCTTGCGGTCGATCACATAGGTTTTCGCGTGCAGACTGGCGCGCGAACGCGAGCCGGCAACGCCCGCGGTCGGCGTGTCCTGCTGCGGCTTGAATTCGTATAACTCGATGCCCTGTTTCAGCAGCGGCACGCGAAACGGGCTATAGCCCGCCTGCACGGCGACCGCGTCGGTGGCGGCGAGCGAATTGGTCAGCACGGCGATGCGAACGCCGCGATGCGTCAGTTCGCCGGCCGCCTTGACGCCCGAATCGTGCGGCACGAAGTAGGGCGAAATGATCAGGAAGTCCTTCTGCGCGTCGCGCATCAATTCGCCGAGCCGCTCCATGGGCGGACTCACATAATCCGGCGACGGATGCACGATCTTCTCCGGCAAGTCCGCTTTGAACTCGGCCGGCGCCCAGGTCAAGCCGAGCTGATTGTTGGCGATCTGCGCGGCGAGCGGCGTCGCGTTCAGCGGCTTGGCGTTGTACGGATCGGCGTTGGTGCGCCAGTGCTGACGCAGGTCGTCGCGCGTCTGGTCCAGTTCCTTCGCGTCGAACTTCTGCTTGTTCAGCACGCGCAACGGATAGGCAATGCTGCTGTTCCAGTAGTCGTCGAAACTGGCGGAGATGTCGGCGGTGATCGGGCCGGCGGCCAGCACGTCGAGATCGCGGAACTGCAGCGTTTCGCTCGCGCTGAAATATTCGTCGCCGAGATTGCGGCCGCCCACGATCGCGATCTGGTTGTCCGCGATCATCGCCTTGTTATGCATGCGGCGCGTGAAATGGCCGATCTGCGTGAACACGTTGGTCGTGCGTTCGAATACGCCTTGTTGCGCGCTGCCGAACGGGTTGAACACGCGAATCTCGATGTTGTCGTGCGAGTTCAGGCCCGCCATCACGCGGTCGATGTCCTTGAAGTTCAGATCGTCGACCAGCATGCGCACCCGCACGCCGTGGTCGGCCGCATAAAGCGCGGCACCGAGCAGCAGCTTGCCGGTGGTGTCCTCGTTGGCGATGTAGTACTGCATGTCGAGGGTTTTGGTCGCGGCGCGCGCGAGCGCGATGCGCATCTGCAAGGCGTCGGTGCCGCTTGCGAGCACACGGAAACCGGATTGATCCGGATGCGCGGCTTCGAGCGGCGCGAGCGCCGTGTGCAGCGGTGTCGTTTCCGTGGCGGGGAGTGCGTGGGTGACCTGACGGTCGAATGCGGTGGCGGGCGGTCGGCTCGCGCAGGCAGTCAAAAATGCCGTTGCGCAGCACAGAAGGAAGAAATGTCTCGTTGTCCCCAAGGCGGATTTTCTTTGAGGCATGCCGGACTCGCCTATGCGTTGCAGTGCGGCCCGGCTTTGATCTTGATGCGACGGCACGCTTTTCCCCTAGTTTGCAGACTTGTCATGGCGGCAGCGGGCGAACGGCTCACGCTGCCGAGAAATCCATTCTAAGGGGAATCAGGCTGATGGGCTTTTGATCTTGCAGATGGGCGCGGCGGCGCGTTTTCGCCTTGAAGCACGCGCGTTGCGGGCTTTGCGGTTACGTCATGGAGACAACCGCAGAAACTGTGATTGAACGCCGATCGTGCAGGCCGCGCGCATCGGGCCGTGACAGGTGCGACGCGCGCGGCTCGCCTGTTATCCGCGTTCGGCGTTCAACACTTCTCCGCCGTCCACATGCGTCGAACCTTTCGCGGGACGTCCTGCCCAGTACCCCGCGAGCAGCGAGCCCGACAG
Source organism: Paraburkholderia sp. BL27I4N3 (assembly GCF_003386115.1). Lineage (NCBI taxonomy): Bacteria > Pseudomonadati > Pseudomonadota > Betaproteobacteria > Burkholderiales > Burkholderiaceae > Paraburkholderia > Paraburkholderia sp. BL27I4N3. The sequence continues at coordinate 660,319 of NZ_QREJ01000001.1, forward strand.
GTTGTGCCACACCGAAAACAGCGCGCCGGGCAAGGCCGCGATCGGCGTGAAATAGAGCTTGCCGAGCGTCGCGGCGAGGCCCGAGTTCTGCATGCCCACTTCGATTGCGAGCGTGCGGCACACGGCTTCGTCAAAACCAAGCAGACGGCCGCCCCAGTAGCCGCCGAGCAAACCGATCCCGTTATGCATCACCACGCCCAGCATCACCACGAGGCCGACCGACGCGATGCTCTTTTGCGTGCCGCCCACCACCGCGCCGATGATCAGCACGATCGCGACCATGGAGATCAGCGGCAGGATCGGTTCGATCTTGCGCACGAACTTGCCGAACAGATGATTGACGATCAGGCCAACCACGATCGGCAACGCGACGATTTGCAGAATGCTCATCAGCATGCCGTGCACGTCGACGGCGATCGACGCGTCCACATACAGACGCGTGAGCAGCGGCGTCGCGAAGACACCGACGAGCGTCGACAGCGCGCTGATCGTGACTGACAACGCGACGTCGCCGCGCGCCAGATAGATCATCACGTTCGACGCCGTGCCGCTTGCCACGCTGCCCACCAGCACCATGCCGGCGGTGAGATCGGGCGGCATGCGCAGCGCCTTGGCGATCACCCAGGCGGCAAGCGGCATGACGAGATAGTGCAGCACGATGCCGGCGATGACCGGCGCGGGCCGCGTGAAGACGCGCTGGAAATCGGCCACGGAGAGGGTGACGCCCATCGCCAGCATGATGATCGTCAGCAGCGTGGTGACATGCGGCGCGACGCCGGCGAACGAGGCGGGCGAGAAGTACGCGGCAATCGAAACGAGCACGGCCCAGAGCGGGAAAAGACGGGTGACGCGGGCGAGCATGACGGGTGGTCCTTGATTATGTTTTATCGCGAGAAGCAGGGTTGGTCGAGCGGCGCGCCACCGGCGGTGGCGCGCTTGCGGGAGTCTGCCGCGTGAATGCGGCAAGCCTTGTCGGCGGATGATGGGCCTTCGGGCGGCGCTGGCCTTTTTGAGGCGCGCGAGCGGGTTTCTGGCGTGGGGCGCGGGTGCGCGTCTCTCAGCCGGAACACGATATTTTACCGTTCGCGGCGCATTGCACGTGCGTCTATGGTTGCACGCGCAACCAGGTGCGCATCGTTCCACCTGGCGCGGCCAGCACGCGCTTCCAACCCAACGTCAAACGGGTTTCACCGGCGACCCGCCGGACGTTGCCGGCATGCGCCGCAGGCTCAGTTTGTGGAAGCGCAGCGTCATCAGCAGCGCGACGCTGGCGAGGCCGGCCGCTAGCCCCCACCACAACCCGCGCGCGCCGAGGCCGTAGTGAAACGCCAGCGTGTAGCCGGTCGGAAAACCGATCACCCAGTAGCCGAAGGCGGCGGCGATCATCGGCACACGTGTGTCTTTCAAGCCGCGCAGACAGCCGGAGCCGACCGTCTGCATGCCATCGACAATCTGGAAGATTGCCGCCACGCCGAGCAGCGAGCTCGCGAGTTTGACCGTGGCCGCATTGGCCGGATCGTCGAGATGCAGATAGAGGCCGACGATCCAGTGCGGCGCGGCGATCAGCACGAGACCCGACAGCGTCATGAAGGCGACGCCGAGCGCGAGCGCGACGAAACCGGCGTGGCGCGCGGCGAGCGGCTGGCCGGCGCCGGACCAGAAGCCGACGCGGACGTTGGCCGCCTGACCGATCGCGAGCGGCACCATGAAGGCCACCGAGGCCACATTCAGCGCGATCTGATGCGCGGCCAGTTGCGACTCGCCGAGCAGGCCGACCATCAGGCCGGTGGCGAGAAAGAGCGTCGACTCGACGCCGTAGGTGATCGCGACCGGCCATCCGATGCCGAATAATTCGCCCATCAGCGGCACGTTCGGCCGGGTGGCGACGACGAAATGGCGATAACGCGGGCGCAGGTGCAACAGCGCCATCAACACGAGCGCGCTCAGCCACACGGTGATCGAGGTCGCGGCCGCCGAACCGAGAAAGCCGAGCCGCGGCAGGCCATAGGCGCCGTGGATCAGGCCGTAATTGAGAAAACCGTTCACGCCGACGCTTGCCAGCGACACCCACAAGAGCCGCTTCGCCGCGCCGATCGCCGGCAGGAACGAACGCATCAGGCCCACGCCGATCAGGCTGCCGAGCGCGCCCCAGCGCAGCACCGCCGCATATTCGCCGACGTTGTGCGCAAGCAGCGCGGGTTCGCCGAAGGCGAGCAGGACCGGTGTGGCGAACGAGAGCAGGAAGAACGCCGGCACCGACAGCAGCACCGACAGCACCAGGCCGGTCCAGTAGATGTGCGGCACGCGGCCTTCGTCCTGGGCGCCGCGTGCGTGCGACACGCTCACGCTGACCGAGGTCAACACGCCCTGGAGCAGCGTGACCACCACGAAAAACAGATTCGCGCCGAGGCCGCCGGCCGCGAGCGCGTCGGGGCCGAGCGAGCCGAGCAGGATCGTGTCGGTGACGCCCATCGCCATTTGCGAAAGTTGCGCGATGGCGAGCGGCGCGGCGAGCCGCGCGGTGTCCGCAGCGTGGCGGGTCAGGGTCGGCGGCCGGGTGGCCACCCGGGTGATGCCGGATTGAGTCATGGAGCGCCTGGCGGCGGAAGTGGCGACAACGCGACGGCGGGCGCGACGAGCGCGCGGACGGTGGCGAGGGCAGCGGCTCGATGAGCCTCGGCGGACGCTCGAGGCAGCCGCCGGCCGGTGTGTCAGCCGATTGTTGGTCTGTTGAAACTGACAGCTTATTGCTTAGGCGCGGCGATGTCGATGGAAGAGGCACGATTTTGGTGCGCACGTTCCTCCAAGTTTTCGGACCGCGGGGTGGCAGGCCCGTGTTTTAGCTCCGCTTATTAGCTTCGCCGGTTAGCCGGTGTATCAGGCCTCGTGGACCGCAATCCGCGTGTCGCCGAGCAGGACGACCTGACCCGCGCGGATCTTGCACGTTTTACGCGTTTCGACCCGCCCGTCGACGGTAACCGCACCGTCCGCCACCATCATTTTTGCCGAGCCGCCGCTGTCCGCCAGTCCCGTTATCTTCAGGAGATTGTGCAGTTCGACGTAGTCGCCGGTAAGCGTGAAATCGAGGTTGGGCATGGCGTTTGCACCTTCAGGCAAAGGGTTCGCATCATAAGCCAGAAGCTTGCCCTGGATGAAGTTCGCGGTGCGCGCCGCCGTCATGTGAGCATCTGCAAGCAGATGTTATGCGTTTGTCAGAAAGTGAAACGTTCCGTAACGGTGGTCGTAAAACACAAACTCCACTCGTAAAGTGCAGGTCAGTAGGGAAAGCCTGCTGGATTTTTATCTGGCAGCGAGCAGACCGGGCGAGGCACGCAGACCGCGCTCCATAAGCGCTGAAATGCGCAGAGCCGGACCGGTTGCCCGCGTCACAACAACCTTAGAGAGGATTAGCCATGACCCAGATTCGTACGCTTCTGATCGGTACTGCCATTACGGCCCTTGCTTCCACAGCCGCGTTCGCACAGACCGCGCAACCGGCAGCGGGCGCGCAAGGCCAGCCGCAGGTTCAGATGCAAGGCAATGACGCGGCGCCCGCCGCGCAGGGCGTGCAGCCGGTGACGCCGGCGCCGACGCGTCTGACGGCGTCGGGCTCGACCGACCCGCTGGTGCAGAAGCGCGACGCCAACGCGAAGGCTAACGCCGAATATCGCGCCTCGAAGAAGGCATCCAAGGCGGAGCTGAAGGATCAGCAGAAGGCCGCCAAGCTCCAGTACAAGGAGCAGGTGCGCGACGCCAAGATCAATCAGAAGGCGGATAAGCAGACCGCAAACAACGAAATGAAGATGAACATGCAAGGGCAGACGGGCGACCAGTCGGACGGCACCGACGTCAAGCATTGAGGCTGAGTTTCGAGCGAGCGGCGGGGCGGCGCGGTTTGCCGCCGCGGCCGCTGCGTTGCCGGACTGTTGAGTCCGGGCATCTCGTTTCAACGGAGGTATCGCATGAGCATCGCCCATTCCACGAAGACCACGCTTGTCGCCGCGTTGATCGCGGGCTGCCTCTCGTCCGCTGCATTCGCGCAGGCTAGCGATCCGGCTGCGGCGCCGGCTACCCACGCCGACAAGAAGGCGGCCAAGGAACAATCGAAGGCGGACAAGAAAGCTTCCGTCGCGCAGGCCAAGGCCGACCAGAAGAAGACGGATGCGCAGGCCGACGCCGATAAGGCCGCCGCCGACGCAAACGTGAAAGACGCGAAGAAGCAATAGCAGACTTCGCGCCTCTGGCCGGCGCGGGGCGCGCGGACGTCTCGATGTCGTGCCTTCGAAAAATGGCCCGTGTGCACTCGTGCGATGGGCCATTTTTTGTGCTCGCGTTCGCCCGCGCGGCCCACATGAAATGCAGACCTCGCATCCGGCTAAAAAAGGGTCGCTTGTCGGCGTGGGTTGTATGGATATACAGTATGCGTCGCCGCTCTGAATCCTTCCAACGCCTAAACAATCGTGCTCCCAGTCGCCGAACCCGCGCCTTCCTCGCCGTCCCCGACGTCCGACACTGCCGCCTGGCTGGCGAAGCTCAACGACGCGCAGCGCGAAGCCGTCGACTACGGCGCCGACACGCCAGCCGCACCGCCCGGCGCGCTGCTGGTGATTGCCGGCGCCGGCTCCGGCAAGACCAATACGCTTGCGCACCGGGTCGCCAATCTGGTGGTAAAGGGCGCCGATCCGCGCCGCATCCTGCTGCTGACCTTTTCGCGCCGTGCGGCGCTCGAAATGACCCGGCGCGTCACGCGCATCGCCGGCGCGGCGCTCGGTTCACGAGCCGCGCTCGCGCAAGGGCTGACGTGGTCGGGTACGTTCCATAGCGTCGGCGCGCGGTTGTTGCGCGAATACGCGGATCTGATCGGTCTTGCGCCAGCCTTCACGATCAACGACCGCGAGGATTCCGCCGATCTCATGAACCTCGTGCGCCACGAACTCGGCCTGTCGGCGAAAGAGCGGCGTTTCCCGGCCAAGGGCACGTGCTTTGCCATTTACTCGCGCGTCGTGAACACCGGCGCGTCGCTCGGCCAGGTGCTGGACAAGGCATTCCCGTGGTGTCGCGAATGGGAGGCCGATCTACGCATGCTGTTCGCGTCTTACGTCGAAGCGAAGCAGAAGCAAAGCGTGCTCGACTACGACGACCTGCTGCTCTACTGGTCGCACATGGCCGCCGAGCCGGCCATCGCCGCCGACCTGTCGGGACGCTTCGATCATGTACTGGTCGACGAATATCAGGACACCAACCGCCTGCAGGCGTCGATCCTGCTCGCGTTGAAACCGGACGGCCGCGGCCTGACCGTGGTCGGCGACGACGCCCAGTCGATCTATTCGTTTCGCGGCGCGACCGTGCGCAACATTCTCGATTTTCCCGCGCATTTCGATCCGCCCGCCAAACAGGTCACGCTGGAGCGCAATTACCGCTCGAGCGCGCCGATCCTGGCGGCGTCGAACGCGGTGATCGAATTGGCCAGCGAGCGCTACACGAAGAATCTGTGGACCGACAAGGCCTCCGCGCAGCGCCCGCGTCTCGTGACCGTCGCCGATGAGGCGGATCAGGCAAGCTACATCGTCGAGCAGGTGCTGGAAGCGCGCGAGCAGGGCATGAAACTCAAGTCGCAAGCGGTGCTGTTCCGCGCCGCGCACCACAGCGCCGCGCTGGAGATCGAACTGACCCGGCGCAACATTCCGTTCGTGAAGTTCGGCGGGCTGAAGTTTCTCGATTCGGTGCACGTGAAAGACGTGCTTGCCGTGCTGCGTTGGGCCGAAAATCCGCGTGATCGCGTGGCCGGGTTTCGCGTCGTGCAGTTACTGCCGGGCGTGGGACCCGCGACCGCGGCAAAAGTGCTCGACGAGGTCGTCGCGCGCGCGGGCAGCGGCAACCCCGCCGACACCGCCGGCGGCGCGCTGGCCGCCTTCGCCGCGCCGGCTCGGGCGCAGGAAGACTGGCATCCGTTCGTCAAGCTGATGTCGAGCGTCTACGGGCGCCAGACACCGTGGCCCGCCGAGTTCGAAATGGTGCGCCGCTGGTATGAGCCGCATCTCGAGCGCAATCACGAGGACGCGGCGATCCGTCACGCGGACGTGTTGCAGATGGAGAGCATCGCGGGCACGTATCCGTCGCGTGAACGGTTTCTGACCGAGTTGACGCTCGACCCGCCCGACGCCACCAGCGACGAATCCGGCGTGCCGCTGATCGACGAGGATTATCTGATCCTGTCCACCATCCATTCGGCAAAAGGGCAGGAGTGGCGCAACGTGTTCGTGCTGAACGGCGTGGACGGTTGCATTCCGTCCGATCTCGGCACCGGCAGCGAGGAGGAAATCGACGAGGAGCGCCGTCTGCTCTATGTGGCGATGACGCGCGCGAAAGAGGACCTGCATATCGTCGTGCCGCAGCGCTTTTACGTGCACAACCAGACGCACATGGGCGACCGTCACGTGTGGGCCTCGCGCACGCGCTTCATTCCCGCGCATCTGATGCCATTGTTCGATGCCTATGCATGGCCGCGCGTCCCGGTTCCGAGCGCGCCCACTGCGGCCGGGCTGGCCGCGGCGGCGCAGGCGAAGATCGAGATCGGCGCGAAACTCAGGAAGATGTGGGATTGAGAGCGCGACGACGCGCTTTGATGCCGCGCATCTGATCCCGCCGTTGGCTACCGACTCAGTGGTGGCTTCCTGGACTCTTTAGCCTCAGCGCGGCTGCGACTGCCGCTGCTGTTGCTGCGGCGCCGGACGCGGCGGCACGAAGAAATTACGCAGCCAGGCTGCCATCCGCGAAAACACGTCGTACGGCTCCTCCACGAAGATTTCCGGCTTGAGCAGGCGCAGGAACTCCATGATCTGCTGCGCTTCCTGCTTCTGGAACGAACCGTGCGAAATACCCAGCCGCAGCAGCCCGCGCAGCTCGCCGAGCTTTTCACGTGCGGTGCTGCCCACGCTCGTTTCGCACGCCACCTTGGCCTCGTAGACACGCTGACGCAGCGATTCCACCAGCCGCCACGCCGGCGTCTGCATGACTTCCTCGAGCGCCTGGATGTCCTGCGCCGCGCTCTTGATCTGCGCCGCGAGCGGGTCGATCAGCACGGCGTCGCCTTCCGCTTCCTTGACGATGGCCGCCGCCCAGTCGCGACACTGCTTGGCGAGTTCCTCCGGCGTCCATTCCGAGCGGGCCGCGAAGCCGAAGCCGAACTCGCCCGCCTGCCGCATCAGAATCGCGACGACATCCGGAAACTCCTTGTCCAGTGTGCGTTTCGCCCAGGCGTACTGGCCGCCCTGCAACATCCGCTGAACCGCGTGTTCGGTCAGCGGCACCATGTTGTCGAGCAGCTTGGCGCGCAAAAAATCCTCAAACGACGGCGTCGCGAACTGCGGATCGAGCTTCAGCGATACCCGCAGGAAAGCATCGAAATCCTTGCGCAGCGTCGCGATGGTCTCGTCTTTGAGCGTGAGGGTGATTTGACCCATGTGTTATCCCGTTTGGTCCTGCCGCGCGGCCTCGCCACGCCGCCGGGCCGCGCGGGCCCTGAGAGACGCGGCGTTCGATGCCGGCGCGCTTGATTCCTGCCTGATGCCGCACAACCAGCGGGACGTATCCCGACGAGCGGACCTCGACTGCATAACGGCGGATCGGCGGGAAACTTAAGGGAGCGCGGGGTGGGAGCGTCCGCTTTAGAGGGAAGCGTCGCCTGGCTTGCGCGGGCGTGGCGCGGGCCGGCCGACGCTGTCGCTGCCTTGAAAGCGGCGTGGGTCTATTTCAGCACGACGCATTGCCAGACAAAAAAGACCGTCAGCCCGACGGCGATGGTCAGCAGCGGCCGCCGCGTCGACGCGCTGACAAGCACCGCGGCCAGCGCGCCGACCAGTTGCGGATTACGCCAGGTCAGCTCGGCGTCGCCGCCGTGCGGTGCAACCGTCATCGGCACGATGATCGCAGTCAGCACGGTGACCGGCACGAAGCCGAGCGCCGTGCGCACCAGCGGCGGAAATACCAGCCGGTCGCCGAGCACGAAGACGGCGGCGCGGATCACCCACGTGATCGCCGCCATGCCGAGAATCAGGACGACGTAGTTCATCGCGATGCCTCCGCGGTTTTGCCGTTGCCGCGCAGGTTGGGCCGCGACGTCGACAGCAGGACGCCGATCGCCACGCCCGCGAACACCGCGCCAAGCAAACCGAGCTTGTACGGCCACGCCTGCCAGAAGAAGGCCAGCATGCCCGAGGTGATGGCCGCCGCGATATAGCGCAGCGCGACGAGTTGCGGCACGACGATCGCGATGAACGTGGCCACCATCGCGAAATCGAGGCCGAGCGATTGCAGGCCCGGGAACGCCGCGCCGAACAGCAGGCCGCCTACGGTCCAGAGCTGCCAGTTCAGATACATGGCCAGGCCGGCGCCGAAGAAGTAGTGCGGGCCGACCGTGCCGGGCTCCCGATGCCGGTAGTGTTCCCACGCGACGGCGAAGACTTCGTCCGTGAGCAGCGCACCGAGCGCCCAGCGCCAGCGTGCCGGCAGATGCGCGACGTGCGGCGCGAGCGTGGCGCTGTACAGCACATGGCGCAGATTGACGACGAGCGTGGTCGCCCACACGACGGCAAAACTCGCATGTCCGGCAATCAGGCCGAGCGCGATGAACTGCGCGGAGCCGGCGAACACGACGAGCGACATCAACTGGCCATGCCATAGATGCAGCGGGCCGGATGCGACGAGCGTGCCGAAAATGACGCCAAAAGGCGCCGCGCCGACCATCATCGGGATGATGTCGCGCGCGCCGGCGGTGAACTCTTTGAAATGGCCTGGGTTTGTGGGCCGGCCTGCGGTGGGATGGGTCAATCTGGCCTCCTTGATTCGGGAAGCATAGCGGCGGTGGCTGGACGGGGCTTGTACGTTCTTGCGGATGGCCAATGGTTCGATGCGGCGGCGCGCGCCAGGCCATGTCATGCCGCCGGAATGAGCAAATAAGATGGCACGCCGGGTCGCCAGTAATGTAGACGCTGGCATCGTGTCTGGCGGTTGGATTGGTCAGGGCCGCAGCGCGTAGGCGGCAACCGGTCGCGTACTGGCGAGCACATGGATTTGTCGGGGCAGCCGGGCAAGCAGGTTGTGGGCAAGAGCACCCACTTGCGTCTTGCGGTGCGGCTGGAGTGCTTGAGGCAGCAGGACGCGCAACTCGCCGGCAACGCACGCACCCGCGCCGCGTCAGACGCCTTGCCAGCGCCCGGGAGGTACGCCGAACATGCGCCGGAAGTGTCGCGTGAAGTGGCTCTGGTCCGTGAAACCGCTGGCGGCGGCGACCTCCGTGACGGAAACTCCCGCGCGCAGTGGCGCGAGCGCGCGCTGCAAGCGCACCTGATTGCGCCACGCGTGGGGCGGCAGGCCGGTCGTCTGGGTGAAAAGACGCGCCGCGTGGAACGGCGAGAGTCCCGCTACCTGGGCCACTTCAGCGAGCGTGACGGGCTCGACGAGGTCGCCTGTCAGGCGCTCCTGCATGAGCGTCACGCGAGCGTCGTCGGTGGGGAGGCGCGAACGCGCCGGTTGGGTTTGCGCGTAACGCACCAGCAGCGTGGACAAGGCGTCGAGCATGGCGGCTTCGGCGGCAAGCGCGTCGTCGCCCGCCTCCAGCAGACGATGCGCATGCGCCAGCCGCGCGGCCAGATCCGGATCGCGGATCACACCCGGCGCAAACCACGGCAACGCCTGAGGCCTGCCGCTGACCTCATTGGCAAGGGCGTGGATGAAATCCACCGGCGCATACATCACGCGATACCGCCAACCCGCCTCGACCGCCTTCGAGCCGGTGTGCAACTCACCGGGGTTGATGATCGGTACGCTGCCGGCTTCGGCGACATAGTCGGAGCCGAGATAGCGATACCCCTCGGCGCCCGCCACGATCACCGGGATCGTGTACGCATCGTGCCAATGCGGCGTGAACTCGTGATCGTGATATTCGGCCGTGAGCAGGTCCGCGCCGGGTAGAAGCGGCGTGCGCCAGTAGCGGGCGGAATCCTGGAAACGATGGGCGGATGTCACGATGAAATTCCAGCTGGGCCGGTCAGTGTAGCGCGTCGCGACCCTGCCGCGTCACGCGCCGACGTGCCGGCCGACTGCGTTTTGCCGTAGGGCGGCGTTCACTTGACCGGGATCGTCGTTCCGGCCGGCATCGGCACGGCGCTCACGCTGTTCTTCGCGCTGCCGCTGACCACCCGGTCGCTGTAGGTGAGATACACCAGCGAGTTGCGCTTCGCGTCGACCACCCGCACCACATGCAGCGACTTGAAGATGAACGACATGCTCACCGAGAACACGTCGGCCTGTTTCTTCACCGGGCCCGTGAAGTGAATCTCGCCGACCTGGCGACAGGCGATCGACGCCTCGGTGGGGTCTTCGGCGATGCCGAGCGTACCCTTGACGCCGCCGGTACGTGCCCGCGACACGTAGCAGGTCACACCCTGAACCGCTGGATCGTCATAGGCCTCGACGACCACGCGGTCGGAACCCGTGACGCGGAAATTGGTATTGACGCTGCCGACTTCTTCGCCGTGCGCCGACGGCAGCAGGAGGGCGGCAGCCGCCGCAAGCGAGATGCGCAACAAAGTGGGTTTCATGGAATGTGCTTGCCGGAAATTGAGCGCCTGGGTTGGGCGCGGGCGTGCGCCGGGAATTGCCATCGTATAACGGCCGACGGTCTCGGGCGACGCGAGCGGGGGATCGACCAGGTCAGGGTGACGCGGTTCGGCGGCGTGCGGCGCGCAAAAAGAAAAGGCCCGCACGAATGCGGGCCTTTCAAATTTTTTGGCTCCTCGACCTGGGCTCGAACCAGGGACCTACGGATTAACAGTCCGGCGCTCTACCGACTGAGCTATCGAGGAACAGCAGTACAACTTGATCTACATAAAAAAGCCCGTCTTGGTTAACGGGCTTTTGCAATTCTTGGCTCCTCGACCTGGGCTCGAACCAGGGACCTACGGATTAACAGTCCGGCGCTCTACCGACTGAGCTATCGAGGAACAGAACAACAAACAGCAGAGAAACGAAATTGTAGGAGCAGCTTAAGCGCCTGTCAATACCTTGTGTTCATCTCGATTTCATTCGAATCCGGCGATGCACGCCACAGGCAGCGAGGTTCAGCGTACGAGCAGCTCGAGCTTTTCCTTCACGTCCTTGAACTCGTCCGCTTCCGGCAGCGGTGCCTTGGTCTTGGTGATGCTCGGCCAGTTCTTCGCGAGATCGGCATTCAGTTCGATGAAGTTCTGCTGGTCGCCCGGCACGTCTTCTTCGGCATAAATGGCGTTCACCGGGCACTCGGCCACGCACACGGCGCAGTCGATGCATTCATCGGGGTCGATCGCGAGGAAGTTGGGACCTTCGCGAAAGCAGTCCACCGGGCACACATCGACACAGTCGGTATAGCGGCACTTGATGCAGCTTTCGGTCACAACGTGAGTCATTCAGGCAGCTCCTGCATGCGGTATCTGGGGAGGCGGAAACGCCAAAAGCGCTATTGTATCGTAACGTCAAGAGGCGCATGCGGCATCGCGCGACACCGTTTATACGTTTTCGTGATTAGTTTATGGCGTGCGCCGCATGGCTCGCTTGAGCGCCCGGCGCGAGCGTCTGGCGGCGCGCTGAATGCCGACGCATTCGGGTAACATGCGTCAGGTCGGTACGCACGGGGCGTGCCGTCGCGCATGGGTGAGTCGGCTTTCGTGGCAGGCCTTCCGTTTTCCGCAGTCCAGTTCGCACCATCATGATTATTACTTCGCTGCTCGACACCGATCTGTACAAGTTCACGATGATGCAAGTGGTGTTGCATCACTTTCCCGCGGCGAATGTGGAGTATCGCTTCCGCTGCCGTACGCCGAATGTCGATCTCGTGCCGTACATCGGCGAAATTCGCGACGAAGTTCGCAAGCTCTGCCAGCTGCGCTTCACCGACGACGAGCTCGACTACCTGCGGCGCATGCGCTTCATCAAGGGCGACTTCATCGAGTTTCTCGCGCTGTTCCATCTGAACGAAAAATACATTTCGATCGAAGCGTCGCCGAAGGGCAATGGCGAAATCGATATCGAGATCAAAGGGCCGTGGCTGCATACGATCCTGTTCGAGATTCCGATGCTCGCGATCGTCAACGAAGTCTACTTCCGCAACACCCAGCAAATGCCGGACTACAGCGAAGGCCGCGGGCGTCTCGTCGACAAGATTCAACTGCTCGGCGCGCGTCCGGAATTCGCCGACTGCAAGATCGCCGACTACGGCACACGGCGCCGCTTCTCGAAGCAATGGCACGAGGAAGTGATCCTCAAGCTCAAGGAAGGCCTCGGCGAGCAGTTCGCCGGCACCAGTAACGTGTTCTACGCAATGAAGCACAGCCTCACGCCGCTCGGCACGATGGCGCACGAATACCTGCAGGCGTGCCAGGCGCTCGGCCCGCGGCTGCGCGACTCGCAGATCTTCGGCTTCGAAATGTGGGCCAAGGAATACCGCGGCGACCTGGGCATCGCGCTCTCCGACGTGTACGGCATGGAGGCGTTCCTGCGCGACTTCGACATGTACTTCTGCAAGCTGTTCGACGGCGCGCGCCACGATTCCGGCGATCCGTTCGACTGGGGCGAACGCCTGCTCAAGCACTACGAAGCGAATCGCTGCGACCCGCGCACCAAGATCCTCGTGTTCTCCGACGCGCTCGACATTCCCAAAGTCCTGCAACTCTACGAGCGCTTCCGCGGCCGCTGCAAGCTGGCCTTCGGCGTGGGCACGAATCTGACCAACGACCTTGGCTACAACCCGCTGCAGATCGTCATCAAGATGGTTCGCTGCAACGGTCAGCCGGTGGCGAAGCTGTCGGACTCGCCCGGCAAGAACATGTGCGAAGACAAGGCTTACCTCGCTTACCTGCGCCAGGTGTTCGGCATTGCGCAGCCAGAGGAAGAGGCGGCGAAGTAACGCGGTTCATCGCTAGCTGCCGGTAGCTTATGCCGCGCGTGCGATGCGCGGCAATAGACCGTTCGGCCAGGGTGTTCGCGCGCAGGGTGGCCGGTATAATTCTCGCCATATCGCACGGCTGTCGACACGAGGATTTCGCACATGGACACATCGATTGCACGCCGCAACATCCTGGCGCGCATCCGCGCGGCGCAAGGGCGCGAGCCCGAGCCGTCCGCTTCCGAGCGCGAGGCCGCGGCGGACTATCTCGCGCGGCATCCTGCCGGCCCGCGTCCGGAGATGCCTGCCGACCTCGTTGCGCGCTTCATTGAAGAAGCGCGAAAAATGGCGACCACGGTGGACTCGGTTGAAGCATTGAGCGACGTGCCGGCCGCGGCGCACCGCTATCTCGCGCAGCATGCGTTGCCGCTGCAGGCCATCGCCTGGCAAACGCTACAAGATCTGCATTGGGCCGAAGCCGGCCTCACCGTCGAGTTTCGCAAGCCGCAAGACGGCGACGTGGTCGGTCTTACCGGCTGCTTCTGTGCGACCGCCGAGACCGGCACGCTGGTGCTGCTGTCGGGGCCGGAAACTTATGCTTCGGCCGGTCTGCTGCCGGAAACGCACATTGCGATCGTGCCGGCTTCGCGCATCGTCTCAGGTCACGAAGAGGCGTTCGCACTGATCCGCAAGGAACGTGGCGAACTGCCGCGTGCGGTCAACTTCGTCTCCGGGCCTTCGCGTACCGGCGATATCGAACAGACCATCGTGCTCGGCGCGCATGGGCCGTACCGGGTGCACGTGATCGTCGTGCAGGGCGCCTGAGCAGCAAACGCGCCCGTGCATCAGGACGCATGCTCCGCTGTGCGGCCTTAAGCAATAACAAGGACTTCAAATCTATGAAACAACGTGCCGTCTTGACGGGCATGGGGTTCGCAGCTGCATTGATGCTGGCTGGCTGGCCGCAGTTGGCATCTGCCGCAACGCTCGACGGCGCGGCTTTGTCGGCGCTGTGGGGGCTGCCGTTCGCGGGCGTGCTGCTGTCGATCACGGTCTTTCCCTTGATCGCGCCGGCGTTCTGGCATCACCATTTCGGCAAGATTGCGGCGGCGTGGGCGCTTGTGTTTCTCGTGCCGTTCGCCCTCAACTACGGTAGCAGCGTCGCATTCGGCACGCTCGTGCATGCGCTGCTCGAAGAATACATGCCGTTCATCGTGCTGCTGACGGCGCTCTACACCGTGGCGGGCGGCATCTGCGTACGCGGCAATCTGCATGGCACGCCGCGCCTGAACGCGGCGATCCTCGCGCTGGGCACCTTGCTCGCCAGCATCATGGGCACGACGGGCGCGGCGATGCTGCTGATTCGCCCGCTGCTGCGCGCCAACGACAATCGCAAGCACGTCGTTCACGTGGTCGTGTTTTTTATCTTCCTCGTGGCCAACGCGGGAGGGTCGCTTTCGCCGCTGGGTGACCCGCCGCTCTTTCTCGGCTTTCTGCAGGGCGTGAGTTTCTTCTGGACCACCGTGCATCTCGCGCTGCCGATGCTGTTCGTCTGCGGTGTGCTGCTGATCGCGTTCTACGCGCTGGACTCGTACTACTTTCATCGGCGCGAGGAAGAGCGTTCGCTTTTTCTCGATCCGACACCCGACACGCCGCCACTCGGCATCGACGGCAAAATCAATTTCGTGCTGCTGGCCGTGGTGATCGCGCTCGTGCTGATGAGCGGGCTGTGGAAACCGGGCGTGGAGTTCGACGTGTTCGGCACGCAAGTGGCTTTGCAAAGTGCCGTGCGCGATGCCGCGCTGATCGTCGTCACTCTGCTCTCGCTGGCGCTCACGCCGCGCGCGGCTCGCGCGGGCAACGACTTCAACTGGGCGCCGATCGAAGAAGTGGCCAAACTGTTCGCCGGCATTTTCGTGACGATCGCGCCGGTCATCACGATTCTGCGCGCCGGCGAGGCGGGCGCGTTCGCCGGCATCGTTCATCTGGTCAAAGACGCCTCGGGCCAGCCGCACGATCTGATGTACTTCTGGGCGACTGGCCTGCTATCTTCGTTTCTCGACAACGCGCCGACTTACCTCGTGTTCTTCAACCTGGCCGGCGGCGACGCGCAGACGCTCATGACCACCGGCGCCACCACGCTCGCGGCGATCTCGGCGGGCGCGGTGTTCATGGGCGCGAACACGTATATCGGCAATGCGCCGAACTTCATGGTGAAGGCCATCGCGGAATCGCGCGGCGTTCGCATGCCGGGCTTTTTCGCGTATATGGGCTGGTCAGCCGCCGTGTTGCTGCCGCTTTTCCTCGTCACCGGCTGGCTCTTTTTTTGACGCCGAGGCAATCGAACTCGACGCGCTTTACGGAGAATTGCAATGCAGAAGATCCTCGTCGCCCGGCCGATTTTTCCCGATGTGATCGAACGGCTCAAACAGTATTTCGACGTCGACTGGAATCAGGGCGACGTGTTGCCCGCCGACGAACTGAAACGCCGTCTCGCGGATAAAGACGGCGCGCTGACCGCGGGCGATCCGGTCGGCGCCGCCGAACTCGCCGCGGCGCCGCGTCTGCGCGTGGTGTCGAATATGGCGGTGGGCTACAACAACTTCGACATGGCAGCCTTCAACGCGGCCAACGTGCTCGGCACCAATACGCCGGACGTGCTCAACGAATCGACCGCGGACTTCGGCTGGGCGCTGATGATGGCGGCGGCGCGCCGCATCACCGAATCGGAGCACTGGCTGCGCGCGGGCCAGTGGCAGAAGTGGGCGTACGACGCGTTTCTCGGCAGCGATCTGCACGGCTCGACGCTCGGCGTGATCGGCATGGGCCGTATTGGCCAGGCGCTTGCGCGTCGTGCGAAAGGTTTCAACATGCAGGTGATTTATCACAACCGTTCGCGCGTGGCGCCCGAGATCGAGGCCGAGCTGAACGCGGAGTACGCATCGAAGCAGGATCTGCTGCGGCGCGCCGATCACGTCGTGCTCGTTCTGCCGTACACGAAGGAGAACCATCACACGATCGGCGCGGCAGAACTCGCGCTGATGAAGCCGAGCGCGACGCTTACGAATATCGCGCGCGGCGGTATCGTCGACGACGCGGCGCTCGTCGAAGCGTTGCGCTCAAAGCAGATTGCCGCCGCCGGTCTCGATGTGTTCGAAGGCGAGCCGAACCTGAATCAGGATCTGCTCAGCGTGCCGAATGTCGTGCTGACGCCGCACATTGCCAGCGCCACTGAAGCCACGCGCCGCGCCATGGCGAATCTCGCCGCGGACAATCTGATCGCGGGCCTGGGCGAAGGTCCGCGCGCGGGGCGGCCGCCCAATCCGGTCAACCCCGAGGTCATCGGCAAGGCGCGTTCATGACAATGTATCTGGTGGCGGCCGTTGCCGTGCTGGCGGTCGCGTTGGTTATCGCTCTGATTTTGCTGATGCGTGCTCATGGCCGGGCGGAGGACAACGAGCAGTTCGAGTTGCTCAACGAACGCATGGACGCCACGGCCGACGCGCAAGCGCACGCCTACGAGCGGCTTGAGCGGCAACTGCGCAATGACATCACCGAGACGGCACGCGTGTCGCGTACCGAACAGAGCAGCGGGTTCGCGCATTTTCAGCAGACGCTGGCCGCGCAGTTCAGCAGCATGACGACGGTGCAGGGCGGCAAGATCGACGGTTTCGCCCAGCAGCTCGACGCCGTGCGCCACAGTCTGCAGGCGCAGGCCCAGCAGGCGCGCGACGAGCAGGGCCGCTCGCTCAAGCAGTTCGGCGACACGCTGAGCCTGCAGTTGGGGCAACTCACCGAGGCGAACGACCGCCGCTTTGCCGAAGTGCGCGCGACCATCGAGCAGCGGCTCAAGGATATCGAGGCGAACAACTCGCTCAAGCTCGACGAAATGCGCCGCACTGTCGACGAAAAATTGCACGCTACGCTCGAACAGCGTTTGGGCGAGTCGTTCAAGCTGGTGTCGGACCGGCTCGAACAGGTGCACCGCGGACTGGGCGAGATGCAGACGCTGGCCGCCGGCGTCGGCGATCTGAAAAAGGTTCTCACGAATGTGAAGACGCGCGGCACATGGGGTGAAGTGCAGCTCGAAGCGTTGCTCGAGCAACTGCTCACCGCCGACCAGTACGCGAAGAACATTGCGACGGTGCCGAAAAGCGCGGAGCGCGTCGAGTTCGCGATCAAGCTGCCGGGACGCGCGGAGCAGGGTGCTGCGGCCACACCTGTGTGGCTGCCCATCGACGCCAAATTTCCGCGTGAAGACTACGAGCGTCTGATCGAAGCGCAGGAGCGCGCCGATCCGGTCGCAGTGGAGGACGCATCGCGTGCGCTCGAAGCGCGGATTCGTGCCGAGGCGCGCACGATCGCGGAGAAGTACGTGTCGCCGCCGCACACCACCGACTTCGCGCTGCTGTTTCTGCCGACCGAAGGGTTATATGCGGAAGTGTTGCGCCGGCCGGGCTTGACGGACCTGTTGCAACGCGACTATCGCGTGACGATCGCGGGGCCGACCACGCTGACCGCCTTGCTCAATAGTTTGCAGATGGGTTTCCGCACGCTCGCGATCGAGAAGCGATCGAGCGAGGTATGGCAGGTGCTCGGCGCGGTGAAAACGGAGTTCGGCAAATTCGGCGACGTGCTGGCCAAGACAAAGGCGCAACTGGAGACGGTGACGCGCTCCATTGAAGCGGCGGAAACACGTACGCGCGTCATGAGCCGCCGATTGCGCGACGTCGAGGCGTTGCCGGGTGAAGAGGCGAGCGGATTGCTCGGAGATGCGCTGTCGGGCGTGGGTCCTGACGAACAGTGATGGAATGCTGCTAGCGGTTGGGTAGTGGCGGTGGCGCGGCAAGTTGACTCCGCGAAAAGCAACGCAAGAACACGCCTGGCACTCGCTCAGGCGCCTGCGCCCGCCGCCAGCTGTTCCAGCGCCTCACCTGTCAGACGCACCACACGCCAATCCGGCATGACAGTCGCGCCCATCTTTTCATAGAAGGTGATGGCCTGCTGGTTCCAGTCCAGCACGGTCCATTCGAACCGCCCGCATTGTCGTTCCACCGCCAATGCGGCAAGACGCTGCAACAACGCGGTGCCAAGACCGCTACCGCGTTGCGAGGGTTGCACGTAGACGTCTTCGAGATACAGTCCGCGCTTGCCGACGAAGCTCGAGTAATTGTGGAAGAACAGCGCATAGCCGACGATGCGGCCTTCGTTTTCCGCCACCAGCGCCTCGATTGAAGGCCGCGCCCCGAATAGCGCGTCGCGCAAGCCGTCTTCGGTCGCCACGAACACGTGCGTGAGACTTTCGAACTGCGCGAGTTCGTACGTCAGCGCGAAGATGGCGCCGGTGTCCGCGGGCGTGGCGGCGCGGATCGTCGCGGGCATTACGCCTCTTCCGGTGCGTCGGTCAGATGGATTTCAATGCCGCCAAAGCGCGATGCCACCCAGTTATACGCGTGGCATGCGATCCACAGCAGGATGAAACCGAGGATCGCGTTCAGCAGCAGCGCGCTGAACACCGTGCTCAGTTCCACCGAACCATAGCGCACGAACGCGACCAGCACGCCCAGCAGCACGATCGGCACCGAAAACGTCAGGTACACGAGGATGAGTGCTTTGGCCGTCTGTCCCGGTGCAATGAACGAGATCTGTTTTTTCATGTAAGTCAAACCCGTGTGTCGTAGTAGTAATGGGTAAAGCAGCAAATGAGCGCTGGCGGGTGCGTTGCCTCTGCCCCGCGTCAGTGGTCAGATGAGTCCGTCGAACAGCATGATGGCGACGCGCTCACCTTCGGCGATCTCGCCTTCATCGTGCCCGAGCACGATGAAGCAATTGGCTTCGCTCATCGAACTCAGCACGCCGGAGCTCTGCGAACCGGTCGGCGTGACGTGCCATTGTCCACGCGCGTCCTGCTCGGCCAGACCGCGCTGGAACTCGGTGCGCCCGGCGCGTTTGCGGATGGCCTGCCGGCTCATGGCGTGAATGACCGGCAGCGGTTGGGGCGTGGCGCCCGACATCAGCAGCAGCACTTCTCGCACGATCTGATAGAACGCCACCATTACGGCGACCGGATTGCCCGGCAAACCGAAGAATAACGCGGGACGCCCGACACCCGGCCGCTCGCCGGACCAGACGCGGCCGAAGGCGAGTGGTCGGCCCGGGCGCATGGCGAGACTCCAGAACGCGACGTCGCCAAAAGTTTGCAGCAGTTGCCTCGTGAAATCCGCCTCGCCGACCGAGACGCCGCCCGAGGTCAGCACCACGTCGGCATTCGCCGCGGCGCTGCGCAAGGCGTCTTCCATCGCGGCGGGTTCGTCGCGCACTACGCCGAGGTCGAGTGTGTCGATATTCAGGCGCCGCAGCATGGCGAACAGCGTGTAGCGGTTGCTGTCGTACACGCAGCCTGGATCGAGCGGCTCGCCAAGCGAGCGCAATTCGTCGCCGGTCGAGAAGAAGGCGACGCGCAAACGCCGCCTGACATTGACTTCGCCGATGCCGAGCGAGGCCAGCAAGCCGAGGTCCGACGCCCGCATGATGCGTCCTGATCGCAGCGCCGCATGGCCGCGCGCGAGGTCTTCGCCGGCGAGGCGCCGATTTGCGCCGGCCGTTACGGCATTGGCCGCAAAGCGAATTGAAACGGAATCGGCGCCGCGCTCGACGAGCTCTTGCGGAACGACCGTGTCGCAGTCGGCCGGCATGCAGGCGCCGGTCATCACGCGCACGCATTGCGAGGCCTCGACGCGGCCCGCGAACGGATGCCCGGCCAGCGCCTTGCCGACGATCGCCAATTCGACCGTGGCCGCGCCCGTGGCGAGCGACGCACGGTTGAACGCGTAGCCGTCCATGGCGGAATTGTCGTGCGAGGGGACGTCGATCGGCGACACGATATCGGCCGCGAGCACGCGATCGAGCGCGTCGCGCAAGGCCACACGTTCACTGGCCGTGACCGGCGCGGCCCACTGGCGAACAATTGCCTGTGCGGCCGGGACAGGCAGCGCGTGAGGATCGTACTGCGCGACGCAGCGGGAAAATTCGTTAGGCGTGGTCATGAAGAGCTGAGCGTCGCGACCGGCGGCGGGAGCGGCGGTTGCCGTGCGGCCGGAGCGGGATTTCAACCGTGGCCTCAATCACGCTGGAGGTCGGCGAGTTCCTGTAGCGAATTGATATTGTAAAACGCGCGCTCGTCGGTAAAGACGACTTCCACCGTCTTGTGGCGCGCGTACCACGCGCGCACTTTACGCTCGCCGGCTTCGAGGAAGGCCGAGAGATCGTCGGCGAGACTCGTGCGCAAGAGCGCGAAGACCGGATGCAAGGACGTTTGGCCGTGCGCGTCAATGGTGGTGACCGTGGCGATGTCGGCCCCGTTCGAGTCCAGCGCGTGCGCGAGGCGTTTGGCCAGGTCGGCGGGCAGCCACGGTGAGTCGCAGGGAGCGCTGAGTAGATAATCGCCACCGGCTGCGCGTAAGCCGGCGAGCAAGCCTGCCAGCGGGCCCGGAAAGTCGGCCAGAGTGTCCGCCACTACCGTGGCGTCGAACGGCGCGCCGAGCGCGCGGTAGGCCTCAGGGTGACGATTGGCACTGATCAGCAGGGCGCCGGTTTGCGGCGCGAGGCGCTTGAGCACATGGACGGCGAGCGGCTCGCCATGCAGCATTTGCAGACCCTTATCGGCGCCGCCCATGCGCATGCCGCGGCCGCCCGCGAGCAACAGCCCGGTGATGTGATCGCGCGTCGGCTTCACGTGTCGCCGCTCAGCCGCCGATGTACGACATCTCGACGCGGCGGCCATCGCGCACGAGCGACTCGGCGGCGTTGCTGCCGCGCAGTTGCGAATAGCGGTCGCCGCGCTCCTGCCAGATTTCGGCGATGGCGGTGGCGATGTCGGCGTCGCTCGCGCCGTTGCGCACCAGCGCGCGCAGGTCGTGCCCCGACGAGGCGAACAGGCACAGGTAGAGCTTGCCTTCGGTCGACAGACGCGCTCGCGTGCAACTGCCGCAAAACGCGCGCGTCACACTTGAAATCACACCGATCTCGCCGCCGCCGTCGACGTAGCCCCAGCGCTGCGCGGTCTCGGCGGCGCTGTGCGCTTCGAGCGGCGCGAGCGGGAAGTGTTCGGCAATGCGCGTGACGACGTCGGCGGACGGCAGCACTTCCGTCATGTTCCAGCCGTTCGACGTGCCCACGTCCATGTATTCGATGAAGCGCAGCACCGCGCCCGAGCCTTTGAAGTGACGCGCCATCGGCACGATTTCGCTGTCGTTGGTGCCGCGCTTGACGACCATGTTGACCTTGACCGGCGCGAGGCCCACCGCGTGCGCCGCGGCAATGCCGTCCAGCACGTCGCCGACGGCGAAGTCCGCGTCGTTCATGCGGCGGAACAGCGTGTCGTCGAGCGCGTCGAGGCTCACCGTGACGCGGGTCAAACCGGCGTCTTTCAGGCTGCGTGCCTTGCGTTCCAGCAGCGAACCGTTGGTGGTCAGCGTCAGATCGAGCGGCCGGCCGGCCGGCGTGGTCAGTTGCGCGAGGCGTTCGATCAGGAATTCCAGATTCTTACGCAATAGCGGTTCGCCGCCCGTCAGACGGATTTTCTCGACGCCATGTGCGACGAACAGTCGCGCCAGCCGTTCAATTTCCTCGAAGCTCAGCAAGGCGCTGTGCGGCAAAAACGTGTAGTCCTTGTCGAACACCGCGCGAGGCATGCAATAGACGCACCGGAAATTGCAGCGATCCGTGACCGAAATGCGCAGGTCGCGCAGCGGCCGCGCAAGCGTGTCGTGCAGCGCGCCACTAGGCGTCTGCACGGGGCCGGCGATGACTGGCACGGCGCTGAGATCGGCAACAGGGATGATGCGTCGGGACATGAATTGCTTCGATGAATGCGTCGGTTAGTGCTTTGAAATTAGAGCTTGATATTCATTCTATCGGAAATGCTTCAGGCGGCAGGGGTACCCCAGGCCGTGTCGGGGTATACGGGGAGTGGCTTATCGCGGCGCGTTCGGGCTGCGGCGCGCGCCCATAAAAAAAGCCCGCCGGTGAGGGCGGGCTTTTTGAGTGCGGCGGGGCGGCTTACTGCGGGTGGCCGCCTGTTTCCACCTGTTGCATCGGCGCGCTGTCGAGCGGCGGCAGCGGTTTGCGTTCGCGCACCACACGAGCCGGCTTGGCGGTCTGCGCAGCAGCTTCCTGAGCCGCGCGCAGCTTGTCGGCGTCGGTGTTCACCCAGACGAGGCCGGCTTGTTCCAGCACCGGCTGCAGGGCTTCCGCCGACACGGCGGTCTGACGCGGCGCTTGCTGCGCAGCTTGCGGTGCGACGGCGACGGGCGCCGGCTCGATCGCTGCCGATTCGGCTGCCGGTGCTACCGCTACCGCGACCGGCTGCGGTTCGACGATTTCAGCCTGCGGTGCAGGTTGAACAGCGGGCGCTTGGACCACTGCAGCGGGAGCCGCGGTTTCGACTGGAGCCGGAGCAGCGGCTTGCGCTTCGACAACCGGCGCAACTGCCGGCGCTTCAACCTGCGCTTGAGCCGGGGCTTGGGCATGTGCGACCGGTTCGACCAGCGAAACCGTTTCGCTAGCGGCCGGCGCAGCTTGCGCTGCTTCGACCGGCTCCGCAGCGGCTTGCGCCACCGGCGTTTCGGCGACCGGCTCGATGGCGGCCGGCGCAACCGGCGCTTCCGCGACCGATACCACCGTTTCCGTCTTCGCAGCCTTTTCGACGGCCAGAGCCGGCGTTTCGCTTGCGGCGTGCAGCTCGGTTACCACGACGGTTTCCGTTGCGACAGCAGCGACCACCACTTCCACCGGCGTCACGTCCTTCGCCTCGACAACTTCCGGCTTGCGTTCGACCGGCTGATGCGCTGTCCGCACCGGCGCTTCGTCGGTTGCGCTCGCGTTGTCGCCTTCAGCTTCCGCGACGTCCGCCGCCAGATTGCCGTTCACGTCCTCTTCACGCTCACGACGGCCACCGCGACGGCCGCGACGGCGACGACGGCGCTCTTCGCCTTCACGCGCCACTGCTTCCTGATCGATCGGCGCGCCGTTTTCGCCCAGAGCGGTCTGGTTTTGCACCAAGTCTTCCGCCGTTTGCGCTTCGCTTTGCGTCAATGCGTCCGCGGTTTCTCCTTGCGGCTTGCGGCGTTCGCCACGTTCAGCCCGCTCGCCACGCTCACGGCGCTCGCCGCGTTCCGGACGTTCGCCACGCGGTGCGGCTTCCGCCGTTTCCGCGCGCTCAGCGCCGCGATTGTCGCGGTCACGGTTTTCACGACCCTCGCGTGGCTCACGCGCCTCGCGTGCCTCGCGCGGTTCACGGCCTTCACGGCCTTCACGCGGCTCACGATTGCCGCGCGGTTCGCGCGCTTCACGTGCTTCGCGCGGCTCGCGGCCTTCGCGTGCCTGCACCTCACGGCCTTCACGCGGCTCGCGCTCTTCACGGCGTTGCGACGGCTGTTGACCTTGGCCTTGACGGCCACCGCTCGTGCCTTCGCCA
Source organism: Paraburkholderia sp. BL27I4N3 (assembly GCF_003386115.1). NCBI lineage: Bacteria > Pseudomonadati > Pseudomonadota > Betaproteobacteria > Burkholderiales > Burkholderiaceae > Paraburkholderia > Paraburkholderia sp. BL27I4N3. Next base: position 683,715 of record NZ_QREJ01000001.1, read on the forward strand.
CGGCCCGCTGCGTCGCGAGTGCCTGTGCCGGTACGGCGATTACGGTTGCGATCGCCGCCGCGTTCGCCGGTGCGCTCACCACGCTCCGTGCGTTCGCCGCGTTGCGGACGCGCCGGCTTTTCGGTCGTGGCCGGCGCGACGGGCGCCGGAGCGGCCGGTTGCACGCCGAACAGATTCTTCAACCAGCCGATGAAACCGCCGCTCGCCGGCGTGACCGCGACCGGAGCCGGGGCGGCGACCGGGCGAACCGGCGCGCTCGGCGCCGGCTTTTCAGGCGTGATGCCCTTGACCGCCGCTTCCTGCTTCGGCTTCACTTCTTCGGTGCGCTTGCTGTAACCAGTTTCCGATTCCAGTTCGCGCGCCGCTTCTTCGGCCATCTTCCACGAGGCGCGCGGATCGTCGAGGCGCGCGTCGTCGTGACGCAGACGCTCGAGTTTGTAATGCGGCGTATCGAGGTGCTTGTTCGGGATCAGTACGACGTTGACCTTGAAACGCGATTCGATCTTGTTGATCTCGGCGCGCTTTTCGTTCAACAGGAAGGCGGTCACTTCGACCGGCACCTGGCAATGGATTGCCGCGGTGTTTTCCTTCATCGCTTCTTCCTGAATGATCCGCAGTACTTGCAGCGCGGACGATTCGGTATCGCGGATGTGACCGGTGCCGTTACAGCGCGGGCAGGTCACGTGGCTGCCTTCCGACAGCGCCGGACGCAGACGCTGACGCGACAGTTCCATCAGGCCGAAACGCGAAATCTTGCCCATCTGGACGCGCGCCCGGTCGTGCTTGAGCGCGTCTTTCAGGCGCTGCTCGACTTCGCGCTGGCTCTTGGCCGATTCCATGTCGATAAAGTCGATCACGATCAGGCCGCCCAGGTCGCGCAGGCGCAACTGGCGGGCGACTTCGTCCGCGGCTTCCAGGTTGGTGCGCGCGGCCGTTTCCTCGATGTCGGCGCCCTTGGTGGCGCGTGCCGAGTTCACGTCGATCGCGACCAGCGCTTCGGTGTGGTCGATCACGATGGCGCCGCCCGAGGGCAACGGCACCGTGCGCGAGTACGCCGTTTCGATCTGGTGTTCGATCTGGAAGCGCGAGAAGAGCGGCACGTCGTCGTGATACCGCTTCACCTTGCTGACATTATCCGGCATCACGATGTCCATGAAGGCGCGGGCCTGGTCATGGATTTCGGTGGTGTCGATCAGAATTTCGCCGATGTCCGGCTGGAAGTAGTCGCGGATTGCGCGGATCACGAGGCTCGATTCGAGATAGATCAGCATCGGCTGACCGCTCGAACCGCTTTGCGACGCGGCTTCGATCGCGCGCCACAGTTGCATCAGGTAGTTCAGGTCCCACTGCAGTTCTTCGGCGCTGCGGCCAATGCCGGCCGTGCGCGCGATGATGCTCATGCCTTCCGGCAGTTGCAGCTGCGCCATGGTTTCGCGCAGTTCCTGCCGGTCGTCGCCTTCGATCCGGCGCGACACGCCGCCGCCGCGCGGATTGTTCGGCATCAGGACCAGATAGCGGCCGGCGAGCGAGATGAACGTGGTAAGGGCCGCGCCCTTGTTGCCGCGCTCTTCTTTTTCGACCTGAACGATCAGTTCCTGGCCTTCACGCAACGCGTCTTGGATGCGCGCGGAGCGCATGTCGACGCCGTCGCGGAAATACTGGCGGGCGACTTCCTTGAACGGCAGGAAGCCGTGGCGGTCTTCGCCGTAGTTGACGAAACAGGCTTCGAGCGACGGCTCGATGCGGGTAATGATGCCCTTGTAAATATTGCCTTTGCGCTGTTCGCGCCCGGCGGTTTCGATGTCGATATCGATGAGTTTTTGCCCATCGACGATGGCGACGCGCAGTTCTTCCTGCTGCGTCGCGTTGAACAACATTCGTTTCATTGAACGGCTCCAGAGCGGCTTAGCCTGCCCCTCCGCCGCGCGGTTGTCAGTCGCGAGGGCGAAGCGGGCAGCGGCATGCCGCGCCTTATTGTGTTTTCACAAGCACGCTGGAGCGGGAAAGCTGGTGGGAGAATTGCCTGAGAGGGCCCGGCCCATAAAAATGGGCACGGTGCCGCAGGGCACATGCGAACACGGCTTCAAATAACGACCCGACACGCCGCGGGTTCTGCCGGCCGACCTTCATAAGCCTTCGTCCACTCGCGCCGGTGCGCCAACTGGGCGCGTGACCGGAGGGTCGAAGGCTGCGGTCGTGCCGCAGCGGGAAGTTCGCGCAGTCGGCGCGTCTTTTCCTGCTGGGGGTGTCTCGCCTCATTTTGACGTCGCCATGTCTTGTATTTTCTACAAGACGCCTTGGGCGCACGCCGTATTTTCGCAACCTGCAGCTTCGTACAGCAGGGCGTCAGACCGCCCGATACCGAAGCTGAAAGTTAAATTCTTTTTTACCAAAATTCCGTTACCGTCGAAGCCGACCTTGACCGAACGCGCCTGTGGGCGCCGTCCCTGCCGGGTGCTGACTTCGTGCGTGCAACTTGTTGCATCTCATTTTCAGGGTGAGCAACCAGACCCCGGCGCAAGTAAAATAACGGTTTATCGCTTGCACCTGCGCAATCCGCCCGAATTCCGGACACTGCGCCGGCCGCCGCAGACTGCTGGGCAAATTATATTCAGAATGAAAGAGTTAGGCAAAATATCCCAGAAATCGGTCGCAAGCGACCAGGTCTCGATGATCGAAATCGATGACAGCGCGGCCGGACAGCGCATCGACAATTTTTTGTTGCGCGTCTGTAAAGGCGTGCCGAAAAGCCATATCTACCGCATCCTGCGCAGCGGGGAAGTGCGCGTGAATAAGGGCCGGATAGACGCGCAGTACCGTCTCGAACTGGGAGATCTGGTGCGCGTGCCGCCCATCCGCGTCGCTCAGCCGAGCGAAACGGCCTCCCAGGCGCCAGTCCCGGCCGCCCATTTCAAGATTATTTTTGAAGATGACCACATGCTGGTCATCGATAAACCGGCCGGCGTCGCGGTGCACGGCGGCAGCGGTGTCGCGTTCGGCGTGATCGAGCAGATGCGCGAGGCCCGTCCGCAGGCAAAGTTTCTCGAACTGGTGCATCGGCTGGATCGTGAAACGTCCGGCATCCTGATGCTCGCCAAGAAGCGTTCGGCACTCGTCAATCTGCACGAGCAGATTCGCGAGAACAAGATGGACAAGCGCTACTATGCTTGCGTTCACGGCGACTGGGCGAGCGACTGGGGCCGCCGCCGCGCGGTCAAGGAGCCGCTGCACAAGTACTTGACGGCCGACGGCGAGCGCCGCGTGCGCGTGCAGCCGGACGGTCTCGCGTCGCATACGGTGTTCAATCTGATCGACCGCTGGCCGGAATACGCGTTGCTCGAGGCGGAACTGAAGACCGGGCGCACGCATCAGATCCGGGTCCACTTGCAGCATCTGGAACTGCCCATTGTCGGCGACGCCAAGTACGGCGACTTTGCGCTCAACAAGGCTCTGGCGCGTGCCAACGCCAAGCCGGGCCTGAAGCGCATGTTCCTGCACGCTTACCGGCTGAAGCTCGCGCATCCGGCAACCGGCGCGCCGCTGCAGTTCGAGGCGCCGCTGCCGGCCGAATGCCGCAGCTTCATTGCGCAACTCAACGAACTACGAAATGGGTCACACCCGGAGACGGCACCGCATGGCTAGAGAGCAATTTGATCTGATCGTCTTTGACTGGGACGGGACGTTGATGGATTCGACCGCGCACATCACGCGCAGCATTCAGTCGGCGTGCCGCGACCTTGGCCTGCCGGTGCCCGCCGACGAGGCGGCCAGCTATGTCATCGGCCTGGGCTTGCGCGACGCGCTGCAGATTGCCGCGCCCACCCTCGATCCTTCGGACTATCCGCGGCTGGCCGAGCGCTACCGCTTCCATTATCTGGTGAAGGATCAGACCACCGAGCTGTTTGTCGGTGTGCGCGAGATGTTGCAGGAACTGCGCGATCAGGGCTATTTGCTGGCCGTGGCGACGGGCAAGAGCCGCGTCGGGCTGAACCGCGCGCTGGATCAGTCGCGCCTGACGAGCCTGTTCGACGGCACGCGCTGCGCCGACGAAACGTTCTCGAAGCCGCACCCGGCGATGCTGCACGAATTGACGCGCGAATTGGGCCAGGACAATGCGCGCACGGTCATGGTCGGGGATACGACGCACGATTTGCAAATGGCGATTAACGCGGGCGTGGCGGGTATCGGCGTCACCTATGGCGCGCATCCTGCGGATTCGTTGAGCGCGTTGTCGCCGAAATTCGTTGCGTCGAGCGTCAGTGCGCTGTCCGGCTGGCTGCGGGAGAACGCATGAGCACCGCTGCCATGCAAGCGCCGGAGGAGGCGGTTCGCGTCTGCGCATCGGACGAACTGCTCGACGGCGGCGCGGGCGTGCGCCGTGCGGCGAAGTTCGGTGGGGGCGACGTCGTCGTATTTTTCGTCCGCTACGATGGCCGCGCTTACGGCTACCTGAACCGCTGCGCGCACGTTCCGATGGAGCTGGACTGGGCCGAAGGGCAGTTCTTCGAATCGTCCGGTTTATACTTGATGTGCGCTACACATGGCGCGATTTACGCGCCTGATACGGGCAAATGCGTCGGCGGTCCGTGCCGCGGCGGCAGGTTGCGGCCGGTTCAGGTGGACGAACGCGATACGCCGGAAGGCCGAGCCGTTTTCTGGCTGCCGGACGGCGAACTGCGCCCGGCCACACCCTGATTTTTCTCTTCTACGATCTTTCCACTGCACTGCACTGCATGTCCGACAATTTGACTCCCGAGCCGAAGGAACCGTCCCTGAATGGCCGCCCCCGTACGCCTGCCGATGAGCCGGGCTGGGAACGCGCCGCGCTCGAGCGTATCGCGCTCGCGGCGATCAATGAACAGCGTGCGGCGCGGCGCTGGAAGATTTTTTTCCGCTTTGTTTTTCTGGTCGTCGTGCTACTGGCGATATGGGTGGCCATCGACTTCTCCGGCGACAAGGTCGCCGCCACCGGCCGTCACACGGCTATGGTGACGCTTGACGGTGAGATATCGGCGGATACGAACGCAAACGCGGAAGATATCAACTCTGCCTTGCAGAGCGCGTTTGATGATGCGGGCACGGCGGGCGTGATCTTGCACTGCAATAGTCCGGGCGGCAGTCCGGTGCAGGCGGGCATCATTTACAACGAAATTCGCCGTTTGCGCGCGAAATATCCTTCAATTCCGCTCTACGCGGTCGTGGGCGACATGTGTGCATCGGGTGGCTACTATGCGGCCGCAGCCGCCGACAAGATTTATGTCGATAAGGCGAGCATCGTCGGTTCGATCGGCGTGCTGATGGACAGCTTCGGCTTCACCGGCCTGATGGATAAGCTCGGGATTCAGCGGCGCTTGCACACATCTGGTGAGAACAAGGGCTTTTTCGATCCGTTCTCCCCTGAAACGCCAAAGATGGACGAACATGCTCAGGATATGCTCGATCAGATCCACGCGCAGTTCATCGAAGCGGTGCGTCAGGGCCGCGGCAAACGCCTGCATGAAACGCCTGACATGTTCTCGGGCCTTTTCTGGACTGGCCAGAAGAGCGTCGAACTCGGCCTTGCCGATGGTTTGGGCGACGCGGATTATGTGGCCCGCGACCTGTTCAAAGCGCCGGATATCGTCGATTACACAGTAAAAGAGAGCATTACGGACCGCGTTGCTCGCAAGTTCGGCGCGGCGGTTGGTAGCGGCGCGGTTCACGCCATGGCACTCGGTGGAAAGATGAATTTGCGGTGAATTAGTGCTGACGATTAAAAAGGCGCCGCGCGGTCACCGTTTCGACGATCGCGCGGCGCTTTTTTGGTGTGTCGTTGTCCGACCCAGTCAAACGGCCAGGATTAGGAAAATAGCCGGACGCTTGTGCAGATCGATCGCCGGTTTTTTCTTCCAGTCGGCGACGGTGCGGCTGGCAATCGTTTCCGTCTCGAGCGTTAGATCCACTGCCACGCAAACGAGCGTGGACGGCGCGCAGGTCGCCAGCAGTGTGTCGAGCAATGCGCGGTTGCGGTACGGCGTCTCGATAAAAATTTGCGTTTGCTTGCCTTTGCGCGACAGCTGCTCCAGATCTCGCAGACGCTTGGCCCGCTCCGTGGCGTCAACCGGCAGGTAGCCATGGAACGCGAAGCTCTGCCCGTTGAGCCCTGACGCCATCAAAGCCAGCAGTATCGAACTCGGGCCAACGAACGGCACGACCTTCACGCCGCGTTCATGCGCGCGGCGTACCAGCAGGGCGCCGGGATCGGCGACGGCCGGGCAGCCGGCTTCGGAAACCAGACCCGCGTCGGTGCCCGCCAGGAGCGGCGCTAGCAGCTTGTCGATCTCGCCGGCCGGCGTATTCACATTCAGTTCGCGAATCTCGATTTCCTGGATCGGCCGTTCCGTGCCGACTTTTTTCAGGAAAGCGCGCGTGGTTTTCGCGTTTTCGCCAATGTAATAGTGAAGCGATGCGGCGCGGGCGCGAACCGGCGCGGGCAGGACGGCGTCGAGAGCCTCGGTATCGCCTTCGCCTAATGTATTTGGAATCAGATAGAGCGTACCGCTCATTGAGCCCCCAATAACGGATAACCCACTGCGAGCAGCATGCGCGACAGTGCGATCAATGGCAGGCCGACGAGCGCGGTCGGATCGTCGGAATGGATGGCTTCGAGCAAGGCAATGCCGAGCCCCTCGGATTTGGCGCTGCCGGCGACGTCGTACGGCGTTTCGGCCAGCAAATAGGCTTGCAGAGCGGCATCCGGCAGATCGCGGAAATGTACGCGGGTGATTACGTCGACGGCTTGCGCTGTGCCGGAGCGACTGTCGAGCAGGCACAGCGCACTATGAAACAGCACTTCGCGGCCGCGCATCGCCTGCAATTGCGCGAGCGCCTTGGCGTGCGAGCCCGGCTTGCCGATCTGCAGGCCGTCATAAGTGGCGACCTGGTCGGAGCCGATCACGAGCGCGGCTTCACCGGCGCCGAGTCCGCCGGCGACCGCGCGAGCTTTGGCTTGCGCAAGCCGCAGCGCGGTGACTTCCGGCGTTTCGCCGGCAAGCGGCGTCTCGTCGATTGCGGGCACGACGACATCGAACGGCACGCGCAGGCGTTCGAGCAGTTCCCGGCGATAAGGCGAACTCGACGCCAGAATCAGGCGTGGCGGGCGATTGGGAGAATCAGACATGGGTTAATCGACGGCTAGGGAGGCGGGGCGTACCAGCTTGCGCGAAGCTCGCGCGCGTACGGGCTTAAGTGTTTGACTCGAAAAGACAAAACGGATATGATTTCGGGCTTTTCATCGGTATGCTTGCGCTAGGCGAGTCTCGGTGCGTGCCCTGTAGTGAATCACTGCGGGCAAACACATGAGTCTCACGGGCTGTCTCGCAAATCGGTTATACCTCGCGGTTTATATACGGCGAAATCCTTGCCGACGCAGGAGCGCACATGACTCAACATCCTGGCAACCCTGCAGGTCTGTCCGACCCGCACGATATCGATCTGTTCGAATTTGCGCGGAGTGGGCGTCAGGCCGCGGGAGTCGTGCGCGTCTTGCAACTGCCGCGCATGTTAAACGAAGTCCCGGCAGAAGCGCCAGACCGCGATACCGCGTTCACCTGGCAAGCCGAGGGGGCGACGCAGCCGGAATTGCAGGACGACGGCACCGAGGGTCCCCAGCCTTATTTGCGGATGGCGATTCACGGCGCTGCATGGCTCGAATGTCAGCGGTGCATGACACCGTACCAGCAGGCATTCAACGTCGATGCGACTTACCGGATCGTCAACACTGAGGCGGAAGCCGAAGAGTTTCCGCTCGACGAGGATGAAGTCGAAGTGATCGTGGGTTCGAACCATTTCGATCTCATCGACTTGATCGAGGAAGAATTGCTGCTTTCCTTGCCGCTCGTGCCCAAGCACGAGATGTGTCCCGAAGTGCACGAGAGCCTCGTCTCTGGTGTGGCCGGTGCCGAAGGCGAGGGCGACGAGGGCGCACTGGACGAAGCAGGTGAGGGCGGCGAGCCCGAACGGCCCAATCCGTTTGCGGCGCTCCAGAGTCTCAAGCGCGGCGAGCCGGACAAGAAGCACTGAACAGTTGCATTGGAGCGCGATGCGGGCGCATTGGCCACTCGGCCAGTGGCGGACACCGAGTCGGGCTGTGTTAGAATCCGAAAAATTTTTAGGAGTTAGTCATGGCAGTTCAACAAAACAAGAAGTCGCCGTCGAAGCGCGGCATGCACCGTTCGCACGATTTCCTGACGGCAGCGCCGCTGGCCGTGGAACCGAGCACGGGCGAAGTGCATCTGCGTCACCACGTTAGCCCGAACGGCTACTATCGCGGCAAGAAAGTCGTCAAGACGAAGAACGACTAATCGTTTCACTGCGTTGCGCCTTGTGGCGTTTCGCGTGGCGATCGGCTCGCTTGACATTTTCCCGGCTCGGCAAAAAGGCGGCATTCAATTGCCGCTTTTTTGTGTCGATCGCAGTTGGCGCTCCGGCGCTTGCTATGATCCCATGCAGGGCGTCTGAAATTCGTCGCACTCCATGACAGTAAAGCTCACGATAGATTGCATGGGAGGCGACCACGGCCCGTCCGTGACCGTTCCCGCTGCCGTCAACTTCGTTCGATCGCATCCCGATGCTGAGCTGCTGCTCGTCGGCATCGAAAGTGCGATTCGTGCGCAGCTGAAGAGGTTGAAGGCTCAGGACCTGCCGGCGCTGACCGTCGTACCCGCTTCCGAGATCGTCGCCATGGACGATTCGGTCGAAGTCGCGCTGCGCAAGAAAAAAGATTCCTCCATGCGCGTGGCGCTAAACCGCGTCAAGGAAGGCGAGGCGCAAGCCTGCATTTCCGCCGGCAATACCGGCGCGCTGATGGCGGTTTCGCGTTACGTGCTGAAAACGCTGTCGGGCATCGAACGCCCGGCCATCGCGTCGGCACTGCCCAATCCCAATGGCTACACGATGATGCTCGACCTGGGCGCCAACGTCGATTGCGAGCCGCAGCATCTGCTGCAGTTCGCGGAGATGGGGCACGCGCTCGTGTCCGCGCTCGAGGGCAAGGATCGGCCTACCATCGGCCTGCTCAACATCGGCGAAGAAGTCATCAAGGGCAATGACACCATCAAACGTGCTGGCGAACTGCTGCGCGCGAGTACACTTAACTTTCACGGTAACGTTGAAGGCAACGATATCTTCAAGGGCACGGTCGACGTGATCGTCTGCGACGGTTTTGTCGGCAATGTCGCGCTGAAGACGTCGGAAGGCCTCGCGCAGATGCTGTCCAACATCATCAAGGAAGAGTTCGGCCGTTCGTGGCTCACCAAGGTGATGGCGGTGCTCGCCTTGCCGGTATTGATGCGCTTCAAGAAACGTGTCGATCATCGGCAATACAATGGCGCTGCATTGCTCGGCCTGCGCGGGCTGGTGATCAAAAGCCACGGTTCGGCGGATGCTTACGGGTTTGAGTGGGCTATCAAACGCGGGTATGATGCCGTCAAAAACGGCGTGCTGGAACGCCTTGCGCGAGCGATGGAAGAGAACGCGGGTTCTCTCGAACAGGCGGCGCGCGACGCGAGCGGTGCGGGCCACGCAAGCCCGATCGCCGGCCAGCCAGCCGAGCCCTACGCTGCGCAATCCTCGAAGGCATAATGGCTCAATCGACAATTTATTCCCGCGTGCTGGGCACCGGCAGCTATCTGCCGCCCGACCGCGTCACCAATCAGGATCTGGCCGAACGTCTCGCCAAGCAAGGTGTCGAGACGAGCGACGAGTGGATCGTCGCCCGCACGGGCATTCATGCGCGCCACTTTGCGGACCCTGATGTCACGACTAGCGATCTCGCGCTCATCGCTTCGCAACGCGCGATCGAGGCAGCGGACATCGACCCGCAGTCCATCGATCTGATCATCGTCGCCACCTCCACGCCGGACTTCGTGTTTCCGAGCACGGCGTGCCTGCTGCAGAACAAGCTCGGCATCAAGAACCACGGCGCGGCATTCGACGTGCAAGCCGTCTGTTCCGGGTTTGCCTACGCGGTGGCCACGGCGGACAGCTTCATTCGCAGCGGTCAGCATCGCACGGCGCTCGTGATCGGCGCGGAAACCTTCTCGCGCATTCTCGACTTCAACGACCGCACTACCTGCGTGCTGTTCGGCGACGGCGCGGGCGCGGTGATCCTGCAGGCGTCCGAACAACCGGGCGTGCTGGCCAGCGCATTGCACGCCGATGGCAGCCACTCGAACATTCTCTGCACACCGGGCAATGTGAACGGCGGTGTCGTGGCGGGCAGCGCGTTCCTGCATATGGACGGGCAGGCGGTGTTCAAACTCGCCGTCAACGTGCTCGAAAAAGTCGCGGTCGAAGCGCTCGAGAAGGCCAGTCTGTCGGCTCAACAGATCGACTGGCTGATTCCGCATCAGGCGAATATCCGCATCATGCAAAGCACCTGTCGCAAGCTCGGTTTGCCGCAGGAACGCATGGTCGTCACGGTGGGCGAGCACGGCAATACGTCGGCTGCGTCCATTCCGCTCGCATTCGACGTCGCGGTGCGCGACGGCCGCATCAAGCGCGGCCAGAACGTGCTGATCGAAGGTGTCGGCGGCGGCTTCACGTGGGGCGCGTCGGTTATCCGCTACTAATGGCGGCGACGTTGCGGCGAGCGCTATTCGCAGCGCTCGGCTGCATATGAGCGCGCTCGCCGTCAACCGGGCGCGCCACCCACATCTGACTAAATCGATTTTGGGGACGATATGAAATTTGCGTTCGTTTTTCCTGGCCAAGGTTCGCAGTCGGTCGGCATGCTCAACGCATTCGCCGATCACGCGATCGTGCGTGAGACGGTTCAGGAAGCCTCCGATGCGCTCAACCAGGATCTCGGCAAACTGATCGCCGAAGGCCCCGTCGAAGATCTGAACCTCACCACCAACACTCAGCCGGTCATGCTGACCGCCGCTTACGCGATGTATCGCGCGTGGCTGCAGGCAGGCGGCCTGAAGCCCGCGATCGTCGCGGGCCATAGCCTCGGCGAATACACCGCGCTGGTCGCGGCGGGCGCGATCGCGTTTCGCGATGCCGTACCGCTCGTGCGTTTTCGCGCGCAAGCCATGCAAACGGCGGTGCCGGTCGGTGAAGGCGGCATGGCCGCGATTCTCGGTCTCGACGATGACGCAGTGCGCGCGGTGTGCGCCGAGGCGTCGGTGGCGGGCGTGGTCGAAGCGGTGAATTTCAATGCGCCGGCGCAGGTCGTGATCGCAGGAAACAAGGCTGCGGTTGAAAAGGCCTGCGAAGTCGCGAAGGCGAAGGGCGCCAAGCGCGCGTTGCCGCTGCCGGTCTCGGCGCCGTTCCACTCGTCGCTGCTCAAGCCCGCGTCGGATCAGTTGCGCGAGTATCTGGCGAGCGTCGAGGTGCAGGTGCCGGCGATTCCGGTCATCAACAACGTCGATGTCGCCGTGGTCAATGAGCCGGCCGGGATCAAGGACGCGCTGGTGCGCCAGGCGGCCGGCGCGGTGCGTTGGGTCGAAAGCGTGCAGGCCATGTCGGCTCAAGGCGTCACGCACGTGATCGAATGCGGGCCGGGCAAGGTCCTTGCGGGTTTGACCAAGCGTATCGACGGCAATCTGGTCGGCGGTTCGATCTTCGATCCGGCTTCGCTCGAAGAAACGCTCAAACTCGTGAAAGCAGGCTGAACGCAACGTCGCGCCGCGCCTGGCAGCAGGCGCTCCGCGACGGCGGCAGAACTCCGCATCAGAATCAATCAGCCCTCCGAAGGGCATCCGGACTGACAGATGGAAAAGACTCTCGACAAGCAGATTGCAATCGTCACTGGCGCCTCGCGCGGCATTGGCCGTGCGATCGCCATGGAACTGGCGCGCCAAGGCGCGACGGTGATCGGCACGGCGACCAGCGAAAGCGGCGCGGCTGCCATCAGCGAAGCGTTTAACGCGGCCGGCGTGAACGGTCGCGGTGCAGTGCTCAACGTCAACGACGCGGCTGCGGCGGAAGCGCTGATCGACGGCACGGTGAAGGAATTCGGCGCGCTGCACGTGCTGGTGAATAACGCCGGCATCACGCAGGATCAGCTCGCCATGCGCATGAAGGACGATGATTGGGACGCGGTGGTCGACACCAACCTCAAGTCGGTATTCCGTCTGTCGCGCGCGGTGCTGCGCCCCATGATGAAGGCGAAGGGCGGCCGCATCATCAATATCACGTCGGTGGTCGGCTCGGCCGGCAACCCAGGGCAGATCAATTACGCCGCCGCGAAAGCGGGCGTGGCGGGCATGACGCGCGCGCTCGCACGCGAGATCGGCAGCCGCGGCATCACGGTCAACTGCGTCGCGCCGGGTTTCATCGACACCGACATGACCAAGACTCTGCCGGAAGAGCAGCAAACGGCGCTGAAGACGCAGATTCCGCTGGGCCGCCTCGGCAGCCCGGAAGATATCGCGCACGCCGTGGCGTTTCTGGCATCGCCGCAAGCCGGCTATATCACTGGCACGACGCTGCATGTGAACGGCGGAATGTACATGTCGTAACCAAATTCGGTTACTATCCGCGCCTTGATGCGTTTGTAAATGCGTAAGGCGCATGCCTTGACAGCAACCCGATGCGCCGCTTTTTTGCCGGGTCAAACCTGATAAAATGCGCGCACCTGTATTTTTGAACTTCTTTTCCCTTGGAGGGGTAATGGACAATATCGAACAGCGCGTCAAGAAGATCGTCGCAGAACAACTGGGCGTTGCAGAAGCTGAGATCAAGAACGAAGCTTCGTTCGTGAACGACCTCGGCGCCGACTCGCTCGACACCGTTGAACTCGTGATGGCCCTCGAAGACGAATTCGGCATGGAAATTCCGGATGAAGAAGCCGAGAAGATCACCACCGTTCAGCAAGCGATCGACTACGCTCGCGCGAACGTCAAGGCCTAAGGTCATTCGCGCCCGCGTTTCTGCGTTGGCGGCGTATGACGCCCTGCCGTGTCGGTTGCCGACGCCAGCAGGGGTGGTGCTTTTTGCCGCGCGTTTTGCCAAGCAGGAGCCAGCGATGTCGACAGCGCAAGTTTTCGCGCGATTGCCGAGTTAAACAGCCACAGGGCATACAGGGCAGGTTCCTGTGGCCGCTGTGGCTTTTGCTTTTGTCATCTATGAAAAAGGGGTTACCGTGAGCCGCCGTCGTGTTGTTGTTACAGGCCTGGGGCTGATTTCGCCTGTTGGCAATAATGTTGCCGACGGCTGGGCCAATCTGGTCGCCGGCAAGTCGGGTATTGCCAATATCACGAAGTTCGATGCGTCGAACTTCTCGACTCGTTTCGCCGGCGAGGTGAAGGGCTTCAATATCGAGGACTACATCCCCGGTAAGGAAGCGCGCCACATGGATACGTTCATCCATTACGGCGTGGCTGCAGGCATCCAGGCCATGCAGGATAGCGGCCTCGAAGTCACCGACGAGAATTCGGAGCGTATCGGTGTGGTGGTGGGTTCGGGCATCGGCGGCTTGCCGATGATCGAAGTGACGCAAACCGAACTGCTCAATCGCGGCCCGCGCCGCATTTCGCCGTTCTTCGTGCCGGCGTCGATCATCAACATGATCTCTGGCCATCTGTCGATCAAGTTCGGCATCAAGGGTCCGAATCTGGCGATCGTGACGGCGTGTACCACCGGCCTGCACTGTATCGGCGAGGCTTCGCGCCTGATCGAATACGGCGACGCCGACGTGATGATCGCGGGCGGCGCGGAATCGACCGTGTCGCCGCTCGGTATCGGCGGCTTTGCGGCGGCGCGCGCGCTGTCGCAACGCAATGACGATCCGGCAACCGCGAGCCGTCCGTGGGACAAGGATCGCGACGGTTTCGTGCTGGGCGAGGGTGCGGGTGTGATGGTGCTCGAAGAGTACGAGCACGCGAAAGCGCGCGGCGCGAAGATTTACGCCGAAGTCAGCGGCTATGGGATGAGCGGCGACGCCTATCACATGACCGCGCCGCTGGAAGACGGCGACGGCGCTCGCCGCTGCATGCTGGCCGCGTTGAAGAACGCGGGCATCAACACGGATCAGGTGAATTACCTGAATGCGCACGGCACTTCCACGCCGCTCGGCGACCTGGCTGAAACCACCGGCATCAAGCGCGCGTTCGGCGATCACGCCAAAGACATGGTGGTGAACTCGACCAAGTCGATGACGGGTCACCTGCTGGGCGGCGCCGGGGGTCTGGAGTCGGTGTTCACCGTGCTGGCCGTGCATCATCAGGTGTCGCCGCCGACCATCAACATCTTCAATCAGGATCCGGCCTGCGATCTGGACTACTGCGCCAACACCGCACGGGAGATGAAGATCGACGTCGCGCTGAAGAACTCGTTCGGGTTCGGCGGCACGAACGGCACGCTGGTCTTCAAGCGCGCCTGATCGCCTGATAGTTGGTGACGCGTCAGTCAACGGCGCCGGCTATGCCGGCGCTTTCCCCTGAATCGGCCCAGCCCGACGGAGCGCCGCAGCGGATTTCGCTGCGGCGCTCCGTCGCCGTCTGGGCTGCGTTAGGGGTTTTCGTTCTGACGGCGACATCGGCCGTCTTTGCTTGTCTCGCGTCGCACCTGGGCACGTGGCAGGCCGTTCCGTTGACGCTCGCCGTGTGGGCATGGCTCGCGCTTTGCGCGCTTCGGTACGAGCGCGCGCAGCCTGTCGCGTTGAAAATCGGGCCGGACGGATTATCTGTCTGGGGCCGGACGGGTGCGCTGCTGGCGCAGGGGCGTATTGCCGGATGTTCGCAGTGGAGCGGCCGCTTGCTGATTCTTGCGCTGATGCCGGAACGGGGCCGCACGCGCACGGTACTGCTTGCCGCCGACGCGCTCCCGGCGCCGGTTTTCCGGGAACTGGCCGTGCTGGGCCGGCGTGGCGCCGGCGCCTGACTGTAACCGCTGTTACCGGCGTAACGTGCCCTCATGACGGGAACGCTACAATGGTGCCCCGCCATGCGCCCTATAGTTAACGGATTTATCAGGTGAGCGAAAAAGAAATTGATCAGGTGCTGGTCGAACGCGTCCAGAAGGGCGACAAGGCCGCGTTCGAGCTACTGGTCTCCAAATACCACCGCAAGATTCTCCGGCTGATCTCGCGTCTCGTGCGGGACCCTGCCGAGGTAGAAGACGTCGCTCAGGACGCCTTTATCAAGGCGTACCGGGCGTTGCCGCAGTTTCGCGGCGAATCGGCCTTTTATACGTGGTTGTACCGGATTGCCGTGAACACGGCAAAGAACTACCTTGCCACCCAAGGGCGACGCGCGCCGACCTCGACCGAAGCAGATGCTGAAGAAGCTGAAACTTTCTCGGACGCGGACCAACTAAGGGATATCAACACGCCTGAGTCGATGTTGATGAGCAAGCAGATCGCTGAGACGGTCAATGCTGCGATGGCGGTTTTACCGGAAGAGTTGCGCACCGCCATTACTCTTCGTGAAATTGAAGGTTTGAGTTACGAGGAAATCGCTGAGATGATGGGTTGCCCAATCGGCACAGTCAGATCGCGAATTTTCCGCGCTCGCGAAGCCATTGCGGCAAAATTGCGTCCGTTGCTTGACACACCCGAAGGCAAGCGCTGGTGAACCACCAGCGCTGCTAGATGGGGCGCGGGTGCAATATCTGGATTAGTGGTGTCACTACGGGGTATTTGTAAGATGGGGAGCATCATGGGGTCGGTCTCGATGCAATCGCAAGCCAGCTCGCGCGGCGAGCGTCTGTCCGCTTTTGTCGACGGTGAGCTGTTCGGCGAAGAGCATCTGAATCTGGACACGTTTATTTCTGGGCTGAACGGCGAGGATCGCGCCGCCTGGTCGAGCTATCACCTGATCGGCGACGCATTGCGTTCCGACGATCTGGCGGTCAGCCCGGCGGCGAGCAGCGCGTTTCTCAGCGGTTTCGCCGCGCGCCTCGACAACGAACCACACGTGCTGGCGCCCGCCGCCATGCCGGTTGCGCGTCGTTTGCTGGCGTTGCGTCGCCGAGTCGTGCCGGCGTTTGCCGTCGCGGCTGCGGCCGCCACGCTGACGTGGATCGTCGTGCCGCAACTGCAAGGTGTGCCGGGCGGTCCGGGGGCTTCGCAAATCGCGTCGGTCCAGCATGGCGACTCGCTGCAACGCGTGGCCATGGCGCCTGCGCCGACAGCGACGGTCCAGCCGGTCACGCAAGACGCCAACATCATTCGCGACGCCAGTCTCGACCAGTATCTGGAAGCTCACCAGCAATTCGCGCAACAACCGGTCATGCCGGGCTCGATGCCGCTGATTCGCGCTGCCGCCGTTTCTACGCAAGGCCAATAGTTTGATGCAGACTCCGCGGTTGAATAAAACGACTATCTGGGGGCGGCTGCCGGCATTTCTGTTCTGCGCAGCCGTATTGTTGTCCGCTACACCGCGGGTCTTTGCACAAACTGACGACCCGCTCGTTGCCCGTCGCACGGCCGCGGATCTGCTCGATCGCATCCATCAGGCTGCGCAACAGCAGAATTACGAGGGCGCGTTCGTCTACCAGCGCGGCAATTTCGTTCAGACGTCGCGGATCGCGCACTACGCGACCCGTGCGGACGGCGAATTCGAGCAACTCGAAAGCCTTGACGGCAAGCCGCGCAAAATGCTGCGTCATAACGACGAGCTCTACACGTTCGTGCCGGAGCGGCACTTGTGCGTCGTCGAGAAGCGTCAGAATAAGGATTCATTTCCGGCGCTGCTGGCCGTGAGCGGCGAGCAGGTGTTGTCGGTTTACGAGCCCAAGCTGCTCGGCGACGACCGCGTCGCGGGCGTCGACAGCCAGGTGATCGAACTCGATCCGAAAGACGCGTATCGCTTTGCGTACAAGCTGTGGGCCGACAAGAAAACCGGCCTGCTGCTGCGTGCCCAGACGCTTGACCCGAATGGTCAGGTGCTCGAGCAACTGTCGTTCTCCCAGATTCGCATCGGCGTGCCGGTCGACAAGGCCGGCATCGTCAACGGTATTCGTAATACGGCGGGGTGGACCGTGGTGCGTCCGCCGGTCGAGCCGGTCGACATGGCCGCGCAAGGCTGGCAGATCACGCCGACGGTGCCAGGCTTCCGCAAGATTCGTGAACTGCGCCGTCCCATGGCCGCGCGCGATCCGGGTCAACCGACCATTCCGGTGGACCAGGCGGTGTTCTCCGATGGCCTCGCAGCCATCTC
Organism: Paraburkholderia sp. BL27I4N3; assembly: GCF_003386115.1. Lineage (NCBI taxonomy): Bacteria > Pseudomonadati > Pseudomonadota > Betaproteobacteria > Burkholderiales > Burkholderiaceae > Paraburkholderia > Paraburkholderia sp. BL27I4N3. The sequence goes on from NZ_QREJ01000001.1 coordinate 700,862, forward strand.
GGTATTCGTGGAACCGGTCGAAAACAACACGCGCAAGGAAGGCGCGGGCAGCAGCGGCGCCACACACGTGCTCGTCAAGCGTCGCGGCGACTTCTGGATTACTCTGCTTGGTGAAGTGCCCCAGGCCACATTGCAGCAATTTGCGTCTGCCATAGAATACAAAGCTCCGAAGTAATCCTCCGAATCCTGAATCCCTCGGCTTGCTACGATATGACGACTTTCTCGGTGCGCAAATTCCTCGCGGCCGCGGTGGTGGCGGCTTGTTTGCCGCTCGTTCCGCATACGGCGTCGGCGGCTCCGGCCGCCAATCTGCCCGACTTCACTGATCTGGTCGACAAGGTCGGCCCGGCGGTCGTCAACATTCGCACGACTACGCGCGTGTCGAACAGCGGTGCTCGCGGCGGTTTGCCGCCGGGTATGGACGACGGCGACATGTCGGAGTTTTTCCGGCGCTTCTTCGGCATTCCGTTGCCGCAGTCGCCGCAATCCCCCGGTGCGCCCGGTTCGCCGCGTGGTGGCGACAACGGTGGCAGTGGCGGCAGCCAGGACTTGCCGGATAACAACGATGCCGAGCAGAACAGCGGCGTCGGCTCGGGCTTCATTCTGTCGGCGGACGGCTACGTGATGACCAACGCGCACGTCATCGACGACGCGGACACCATTTACGTCACACTCACCGACAAACGCGAGTTCAAGGCGAAGCTGATCGGCGTGGACGATCGGACCGACGTCGCCGTCGTGAAGATCAGCGCCGCCAATCTGCCGACCATTACAATCGGCGACTCGAACAAGGTGCGCGTGGGCGAGTGGGTCGTGGCGATCGGTTCGCCGTTCGGTCTCGAGAACACGGTGACGGCCGGCATCGTCAGCGCCAAGGGGCGCGATACGGGCGATTATCTGCCGTTCATCCAGACCGACGTGGCCGTCAATCCGGGAAATTCGGGCGGTCCGCTGATCAACATGCAGGGCGAGGTGATCGGCATCAACTCGCAGATCTACAGCCGCACGGGCGGTTTCATGGGCATCTCGTTCGCGATTCCGATCGACGAAGCCATGCGAGTGGCCGATCAGTTGAAGGCGTCGGGTAAGGTCGTGCGCGGGCGGATCGCGGTAGCGATCGGCGAAGTGACCAAAGACGTGGCCGACTCGCTCGGCCTGCCGAAGGCGCAGGGTGCGCTGGTCAGCAGCGTCGAACCGGGCGGCCCGGCGGACAAAGCCGGCGTGCAGCCGGGCGACATCATCCTGAAGTTCAACGGCCATTCGGTCGACACGGCAACGGACCTGCCGCGCATGGTCGGCGACACCAAGCCGGGCACCAGGTCGACGATCACGATCTGGCGCAAGGGCCAGACGCGCGATCTGCCGGTGACGATCGCCGAGATGCAGCCGGACAAATCGGCCAAGGCGGATCAGAAGAAACCGCAGCCGCCAAAGCAGCGCGCCACCAACGCGCTGGGTGTGGCCGTCAGCGATATCCCGGCCGACCAGCTGAAGGCGCTGAAGCTGCGCAACGGCGTGCAGATCGACGCCGCGGACGGTCCTGCAGCGCGCGTCGGCTTGCAGAAGGGCGACATCATCCTGCGGGTGGGCGATACGGACATCACCAGCGCGAAGCAGTTCGACGAGGTGAGTTCGCACCTCGATCCGCAGAAGATGGTCGCGCTGCTGGTTCGCCGCGGCGAGAACACGCAGTTCGTGCCGGTCCGCCCGCGCAGCGTCCAGAAATGACGAAGGCGGCGCCGCTCACGCTCTACGGGCGCGCGTGGTGCCACCTTTGCGACGACCTGCGTGCCGCGCTCGAGCCCTTGCTGGCCGAATTCGGCGCGCAGGTCCAGGTGATCGACGTCGACACCGATCCCTTGCTGGAAGCGCTTTACAACGAACTGGTGCCGGTTCTGGTCTGCGACGGCGTCGAACTGTGTCACTATCGCCTCGACGAAGCGCGGGTTCGTGCCGCGCTCGCCGCACGGGTTGCGGCCAGGCCCTGAGTTCGACTCAAGGGCTCGAACACAGCGCCGACGCCGCGCCGTTCACATCGAGCTTCACGTCTTTCCTGTCGCCCCGAGTTGTCGCCTTAGCGCCTTACTCTGGTCCCATGCAACCTGGTTGCTGAGCCGTCTTTTCCGCCCGAGCTTCGCAAGATGCGCCGGGCGATAGCCTTTTCGGCTAAAATAGATAGGTTTTTCACCTACTTACAAGGCGTGCTCCGCTATTGTCCGAGCGCGCCTTTTTTGCTTGATCGGCACTGAATGGATCATATTCGTAACTTCTCGATCATTGCGCACATCGACCATGGCAAGTCGACGCTCGCCGATCGCATCATCCAGATTTGCGGTGGCCTGTCCGACCGCGAGATGGAATCTCAAGTGCTCGATTCGATGGATCTCGAACGCGAGCGCGGCATCACCATCAAGGCACAAACCGCCGCACTGACATACAAAGCCCGTGACGGGCAAGTCTACAACCTGAACATGATCGACACGCCGGGCCACGTCGACTTCTCGTACGAAGTCAGCCGCTCGCTGTCCGCATGCGAAGGCGCGCTGCTGGTCGTGGACGCGAGCCAGGGCGTGGAAGCGCAAACCGTGGCCAACTGCTACACGGCGATCGAACTCGGCGTCGACGTGATTCCGGTGCTCAACAAGATCGATCTGCCGGCCGCGAACCCCGAAAACGCGATTGCCGAAATCGAAGACGTGATCGGCATCGACGCGACCGACGCCACGCATTGCAGCGCCAAGACTGGCCTCGGCGTCGAAGACGTGCTCGAAGCGCTGATCGCCAAAGTGCCGCCGCCCAAAGGCGATCCGGAAGCGCCGCTGCAGGCGCTGATCATCGACTCGTGGTTCGACAACTACGTCGGCGTCGTGATGCTGGTGCGTATCGTCAACGGCACGTTGCGTCCCAAGGACAAGATCCGCATGATGGCGACCGGCGCGCAGTATCCGGTCGAGCATGTCGGCGTGTTCACGCCGAAGTCGAAGAATCTCGAATCGCTGTCGGCCGGGCAAGTGGGTTTCATCATCGCCGGCATCAAGGAATTGGCTGCGGCGAAGGTGGGCGACACCGTCACGCTGGTGAACCGTCCGGCCGCCGAGCCGCTGCCGGGTTTCAAGGAAGTGAAGCCACAGGTGTTCGCCGGCCTCTACCCGGTCGAAGCAAACCAGTACGACGCGCTGCGCGATTCGCTCGAAAAGCTGAAGCTGAACGACGCCTCGCTGATGTACGAGCCTGAAGTGTCGCAGGCGCTCGGCTTCGGTTTCCGTTGCGGCTTCCTCGGTCTGTTGCATATGGAGATCGTGCAGGAACGGCTGGAGCGCGAGTTCGACATGGACCTGATCACCACGGCGCCGACCGTGGTGTACGAAGTCCTGCAGCGCGACGGCACGACCATCATGGTCGAGAATCCGGCCAAGATGCCGGAGCCGTCGAAAATCGAAGAGGTGCGCGAACCGATCGTCACCGTGAACCTGTACATGCCGCAAGACTACGTCGGCTCGGTGATCACGCTGTGTACGCAAAAGCGCGGCACGCAGATCAACATGCAGTATCACGGCCGCCAGGTGCAGTTGACCTACGAAATCCCGATGGGCGAAGTCGTGCTCGATTTCTTCGATCGTCTGAAGTCGATCTCGCGCGGCTACGCGTCCATGGATTACGAGTTCAAGGAATACCGCGCGGCAGACGTCGTGAAGGTCGACATGCTGATCAACGGCGACAAGGTCGACGCGCTGTCGGTCATCGTGCACCGTTCGCAAAGCCAGTACCGCGGCCGCGAAGTAGCGTCGAAAATGCGTGAACTGATTCCGCGCCAAATGTACGACGTCGCGATTCAGGCCACTATCGGCGCGAATATTATTGCGCGCGAGAACATTAAAGCGTTGCGTAAGAACGTGCTGGCAAAATGCTACGGCGGCGATATCTCGCGTAAGAAGAAGCTGCTGGAAAAGCAAAAGGCAGGCAAGAAGCGAATGAAGCAGGTGGGATCGGTCGAGATTCCGCAAGAGGCTTTCCTCGCGATCCTGCGTGTCGAAGACAAATAAGACGAACAACGAAGACGAACAACGGAACTCTATGAATTTTGCGCTGATTCTTTTTGTGCTCGTCATTTTGACGGGCGTCGCATGGGTCGCAGACAAACTGGTTTTCATGCCGCAACGGCGCCGCGCGGCGGAAGCCGCGGTCGCCGAGTTCGACCGCCAGCAGGCGCGCATCGGCGAGCGTTTCGCCGACGAAAACGCGGCGCAAACGCGCGCGCGTCTGCGTGACGACAAGCTGCGCCAACCGTGGTGGCTCGAGTATTCGGCGAGCTTTTTCCCGGTGATTCTGGTGGTGTTCGTGGTGCGCTCGTTCGTGGTCGAGCCGTTCAAGATTCCTTCGGGTTCGATGGTGCCGACGCTGCTGGTGGGCGACTTCATCCTCGTGAATAAATTCGACTACGGCATCCGTCTGCCGATCACCAACACGAAAATCACCGAAGGCCGTCCGCTGCAACGCGGCGACGTGGTGGTGTTCCGTTACCCGAAAGACGAATCGGTCGACTACATCAAGCGCGTGATCGGCTTGCCGGGCGACACCGTCGCGTATCAAGACAAGCAGCTCACGATCAACGGCAAGCCGGTGCCGGAAACGCCGCTGCCCGATTATCTCGACGACGAACGCATGGGTTACGCGAAGCAGTTCGAAGAGGATCTGGACGGCCGCAAGAACGCGATTCTGAACAATCCCGCCGTGCCGCCGTTCATCGTCGGCGCCGAAGATTATCCGTATCGCGACAACTGCACGTACAACGCACGCGGCGTGATCTGCAAGGTACCGCCGGGCAACTACTTCATGATGGGCGACAACCGCGATAACAGCGCGGATAGTCGCTACTGGGGTTTCGCGCCGGACAAGAATGTCGTCGGCCGCGCGTTTTTCATCTGGATGAACTTCAGCAATCTGAAACGCATCGGCTCGTTCAACTGAGTTCGTATGCGTTGATTGCACGACACGCCGCGTGGTTGACTCGCAGTTGGCCTTCACCAGGTCACGTGGGCCGCGGCGTGTTATCACGCTACTTTAAGATCCTGCGGTAACGTCGCTTCACCACGCTTTTTCCGCTGGCCGCCCCGCGTTTTCGCCGGGTCTGGCGCCCGCGTTATACTCTGCCCATGCCCCTATCTCCGTTGGAAAGCCGTCTGCGCTACGAATTTCGCAATGCGGAATTGTTGCGCCAGGCTTTAACGCACCGCAGTCACAGTTCCACGCATAATGAACGGCTCGAGTTTCTCGGCGATTCTGTTCTAAATTGCGCGGTGGCCGCGCTTTTGTTCCAACGTTTCGGCAAACTGGACGAGGGCGACCTGTCGCGCGTCCGCGCCAATCTGGTCAAACAGCAGTCGCTTTACGAAATTGCTCAAGCCCTGAATATTTCAGAAGGCTTGCGGCTTGGAGAAGGCGAGTTGCGCAGTGGCGGCTTCCGCCGGCCCTCTATCCTCGCTGACACGCTCGAAGCGGTGCTGGGCGCAGTGTTCCTCGACGGTGGCTTCGACGCCGCCCAGACGGTCATCAAGCGCCTCTACGTGCCGATTCTGGATCACATCGACCCGCGCACGCTGGGTAAGGATGCCAAGACGCTGCTGCAAGAGTATTTGCAAGGCCACAAGATCGCGCTGCCGACTTATACGGTCGTCGCGACGCATGGTGCGGCGCACAATCAGCAATTCGAAGTCGAATGCACGGTGCCTAAGCTGGACGTAAAAGTCTCCGGTTCCGGCGCCAGCCGTCGCGCGGCAGAACAGGCGGCGGCCAAGAAAGCGCTCGACGAGGTCATGGCTGCGGCGCCCGCCGTGGTCGCCAAGCCCAAGCGCTCGAAAGGCGCTCGCGCGGCGAAGCATGCCGAGCCGGAGATCGTGCCCGGTGTAACGGGCGTGCAAGCCGCGCTGGATTTGCGTAGTCCGGATCGCAAGAGCGAGCGCGGAGCGGGGCGCGGTGAATCGCGCGCACAGGCTGCCGTGGCGGAACCGGTGCCAGAACGCCCCGCGTTCGCGGCCGCACTCGCGCCGCTGGCGGTGATTCGCGCCGCGCACGTGGAGTACAGCGGACAGGACAAATCCGAGCGCGCCGAGAAGGCAGACAAGACGGCCGCTGACGCGAGCGACAGACCGGCAGACAAAACTGCCGAGAAGGGTGAAGCCAGGTTGCCGGACACGAAACCCGCCGACGCCAAACTCGCCCAGGCGAAATCTGCCGAAGCCAAACCCGACGTGCAGCCGGAAGGCAAACCGGAAGCCAGGCCAGAAACCGCAGCCGTCCGTAGCGTCGACAAGCACCGCGGCCGCGAGGCGACCCCCGGTTCCGCCGCGCCCGTGCCGAGCGCAGCGGCGGCGCCGACCGAACACGAACCCGGCGTAGCCGACGCGGTGCAAACGCGCGTCGCCGACGCGGGCCATTGATTGATTGCCATCGGCGCGCCATTCCCGCGCGTCGAGCCGAACTTGCCGTAGCCCAATATGAACACTCCCACTCCCCCTGGTTTCCGCTGCGGCATGGTCGCGATCGTCGGCCGTCCCAATGTCGGCAAATCCACGCTCATGAATGCGCTGGTCGGCCAGAAAGTCAGTATTACGTCGCGCAAGGCGCAGACCACGCGCCATCGCATCACGGGCATCCACACGCTCGAAGATGCGCAATACATTTTCGTCGACACGCCGGGTTTTCAGACCAAGCACAGCGGCGCGCTGAACCGTTCGCTGAATCGCGCGGTCACGTCCACTCTGACTTCCGTCGACGCGATCCTGTTCGTGATCGAAGCCGGCCGTTTCGGCCCGGACGATCAGAAGGTGCTCGACCTGATCCCGCCGTCGGTGCCCACGCTGCTGATCGCGAACAAGCTCGATCGCGTGACCGATAAGGATTCGCTGTTTCCGTTCATGCAGCAGGTGAGCGCGCTGCACAAGTTCGCCGAAATCGTGCCGCTGTCGGCGAAACATCCCGACGACATCAAACGTCTGATGGCGACCGTCAAGCCTTTCCTGCCGGAAGGCGCGCCGATCTACGGCGAAGACGACCTGACCGATCGCAGCGAGCGCTTCCTTGCCGCTGAAATCCTGCGCGAAAAAGTGTTTCGCTGGACCGGCGACGAACTGCCGTACACGAGCACCGTGCTGATCGACAAGTTCGAAACCGAGGGGCGTCTGCGCCGCATTTTCGCGACCATCATGGTCGACCGCGACACGCATAAGGCGATGATCATCGGCCAGAAGGGCGCCAAGCTGAAACAGATCAGCACTGAGGCGCGCCTCGATATGGAAAAGCTTTTCGACGGTCCGGTGTATCTGGAAACCTTCATCAAGGTGAAGAGCGGCTGGGCCGACAACGAAGCCGGACTTCGTGCGTATGGGTACGAATGACGCGTGGATGACGCTGAATTCCGACGCGGACCCGGACGATTCGGAGCCGGCCGCGCCGGCACGCGAGCCGTCCAAACCCGCGCGTAGCACCCGAAAATCTTCATCGAGTAAAAGCGCGCAGGGCGCCGAGGGCGAGCCGCGTAAAACGCCAACTCGCCGCGCGCCGCGCACCTCCGCGTCCGACTACCGGATCGCGGAGCAGCCCGCCTTCGTTCTCCATAGCTATCCGTATCGCGAGACCAGTCTGATCATCGACGTGCTCTCGCGCGATCACGGCCGTCTCGCGCTCGTCGCGAAGGGCGCGAAGCGTCCGCACTCCGCGCTGCGCGGCGTGTTGCAGACGTTCCAGCCGCTCGCGCTGTCGTGGTCGGGCAAGTCGGAGGTGCGTACGCTGACCGGCGCCGAATGGGTCGGCGGCATGTTGCCGCTGGCCGGCGACGCGCTGCTGTGCGGCTTTTACGTCAACGAACTGCTGGTCAAGTTCTGCGCGCGCGAAGATCCGCATCCGCAACTGTTCCATCACTACGTCGTTACGATGACCCGTCTCGCGCACGACGAGCCGCCCGTGCAGGTGCTGCGTTCGTTCGAGCGCGTGCTGCTGCGCGAAACCGGCTACGCAATGGCGCTGGATCGCACCGTCGCGCGCAAAGCGGTGCTGGCCGAAGGCCGCTACGTGTTCGATCCGGAGCGCGGCGTGCGCGAAGCCTCCGACGATCTGCCAGCGCTTTGGCCGGTGATCGCGGGTCAAACCTTGCTCGACATGGAGCAGGACGATTACCATCGAGCGCAGACCGTCGCGCAAAGCAAAACGCTGATGCGCTTTCTGCTCAACACTTACCTTGGCGGCACGCCGCTCGCGACGCGCCAGATCCTGATCGACTTGCAGAACTTATGAGCTTCTTTCTTACGTCGCCGAATGTGATTGATCTGGGCGTGAATATCGATCACGTCGCCACGCTGCGCAACGCGCGCGGCACCTCGTATCCCGATCCGATTCGCGCCGCGCTGATGGCCGAAGAGGCCGGCGCGGACGTCATCACGCTGCATCTGCGTGAAGATCGCCGCCATATCGTCGACGCCGACGTTCGCAAGCTGCGCCCGCTGCTGAAGACGCGCATGAATCTCGAATGCGCGGTCACGCAGGAAATGCTCGACATCGCGTGTGAAGTGCAGCCTCACGACGTGTGCCTCGTGCCGGAAAAGCGTCAGGAACTGACCACGGAAGGTGGGCTCGACGTCGCCGGCCAGTTCGAAGCCGTGCGCGCCGCGTGCAAGCAACTTGCCGACGCGAACTCGCGCGTGTCGCTCTTCATCGATCCGGACGAAACGCAGATTCGCGCCGCGCACGAAGCCGGCGCGCCGGTGATCGAACTGCACACCGGCCGTTACGCCGAAGCCCACGATCCCGCCGAACAGCAGCGTGAATTCGAGCGCGTGGTGCGTGCCGTCGAATTCGGCAGGACGCTCGGCATCAAGGTCAATGCCGGCCACGGTCTGCACTACACGAACGTGCAGCAGATCGCCGCGATCGAGGGCATCGACGAACTGAATATTGGCCACGCGATCGTCGCGCACGCGATCTTCGCCGGCTGGGATAACGCAGTGCGCGAGATGAAGGCGATCATGGTCGCCGCGCGTCTCGGCGCGCGCGCGTAGTACGGCGGCCCGCCCATGGCAATCTACGGCATCGGCACGGACATCGTCCAGGTCAGCCGCGTAGCCGCGGTCATGACGCGCACCAACGGCCGCTTCGCCGAGAAGGTGCTCGGTCCGGACGAACTGCGTGTCTATCACGCGCGTCATGCGCGTTCGGCGGCGCGCGGTCTCGCGTTTCTCGCCACGCGGTTCTCGGCGAAAGAAGCGTTTTCGAAAGCGATCGGCCTCGGCATGCATTGGCCGATGACCTGGCGCGCGCTGCAAACGCTCAACAAGCCGAGCGGCGAACCGATGGTGGTCGCGTCCGGCGAACTGGCCGAGTGGCTCGACGCGCGCGGCATCACGGCGCGCGTGACGATCAGCGACGAACGCGACTACGCGGTGTCGTTCGTGATTGCGGAAACCGCGCAAGCGGGTACGCCCGCCGCCGCCGCCGAATAAAAAATACCTTGAACGCGGCGAGAGTCTGCCGCGTCTCTCCTTGCTCCAAAGCTTTTTTTCCAACGCAAATCGATGAAAACCATTCCCGGACCGGTGATGCTCGACGTGGTCGGCACAACGCTGAACGACGACGACAAGCGCCGCCTTGCCCATCCGATGACCGGCGGCGTGATCCTGTTCGCGCGCCACTACGAGAGTCGCGCGCAACTGATCGCGCTGACCGATTCGATCCGAGGCATTCGCGACGATCTGCTGATCGCCGTCGATCACGAAGGCGGGCGCGTGCAGCGCTTTCGCACCGACGGTTTCACCGTGCTGCCCGCAATGGGCAAGCTCGGCACGTTGTGGGACAGCGATGTGCTGCACGCGACCAAAGTGACGACGGCCATCGGCTATATCCTCGCGACGGAACTGCGCGCGTGCGGCATCGACATGAGCTTTACGCCGGTACTCGATCTGAACTACGGCCAATCGCAGGTGATCGGCGACCGCTCGTTCCACCGCGATCCGCGCGTGGTGGCGTTGCTTGCCAAGAGCCTGAACCACGGGCTCGCGCTGGCCGGCATGAGCAATTGCGGCAAGCATTTCCCGGGGCACGGTTTCGCACAGGCGGATTCGCATGTCGCCATGCCGGTCGACGACCGTCCGCTCGAGGCGATTCTGCGCGACGACGTGGCGCCGTACGACTGGCTCGGCCTGTCGTTGGGGTCTGTGATTCCCGCGCATGTGATCTATCCGCAGGTCGATTCGAAACCGGCGGGTTTCTCGCGAGTCTGGCTGCAAGACATTTTGCGCGGCAAGCTGCGCTTCGAAGGCGCGATTTTCAGCGATGATCTGTCGATGGAAGCCGCGCGACAGGGCGGCACCTTGACCGAAGGCGCCACCGCCGCGCTGCAGGCCGGTTGCGACATGGTGCTGATCTGCAATCAGCCGGCCGAAGCGGAGAAGGTGCTGGATGCGCTGCGCTTCACGCCGTCGAAGGAATCGCAACGGCGCTTGCAGCGCATGCGGCCGCGCGGCAAAGCGTTGAAGTGGAGCAAGCTGGTCGCCGATCCGCAATATCTGCAAGCGCAGGCGCTGCTGCGTAGCGCATTTGCATAGGGCAGCGTAGCCACTCGGCAAGTGCCGCAAAAAAAACGGCGCCTTCATATTTGAAGGCGCCGTTTTTCTTGCTCAAAGCGAACCGCAAACGATCGCTGCGGCTGTTAGTTCAAACGCATGCGTTGCAGCTTGTTGTACAGCGTCTTCGGACTGATGCCCAGCAGCGACGCCGCCCGGTGACGCGTACCGCCGACGGCATCGAGCGTGGCGCGAATCAGCATTTCCTCGACGTCCGCGAGCGGTGTGCCCACGGTGACCTGCACGCGGCTGCCGTTCAGATCGCGGCCATTCGCCGAGCCGGCCTCGTCGGCGCGCAACGACTCCAGCACGTCGCCGGACGCGTGATACGCGCGCCGCACACGCTCCTGCAGCTCACGCACATTGCCTGGCCATTCATAAGCGAGACACTCGCGCAGGAAATTCGGCGCGACCTGCTTGGCGACCTCCGCCGTGCCGCGCGTCAAGCCTTCGTGATTCAACTCGTCGACGACCGCTTGGGCGATCAACGCCGGATCCTCACCGCGTTCGCGCAGCGGCGGCAGCGTGACGGCGGCGGCTTCGAGGCGCAGCGACAGGTCTTCGTGCAGGCTGCCGTCGGCTACCGCCGCGCGCGGCGCCTTCCGCGTCGACGCGATCAGACGGAAGTCCGTCACCACCTGATTCGTGCCGCCGACCCGCATGAAGGTCTGCGAGTCGAGCGCGCGCAGCAGGGCTTCCTGCTGGGCGCGCGGCAATTCGGCGATTTCTTCGATGAACAGCGTGCCGCCGCTCGCCTGTTCGAACAGGCCCGGTTCGCGCTGCTCGGCGCCGTTGAACGCACCGCGTTCGTGACCGAACAGCTGGCTTTCGAGCGAGCGTTGCGCGACCGCGCTGTTCGCGCTCCGGCAGTCGAGCGTGATGAACGGACCTTTGCGGCGCCGGCTCATGTCGTGCATCGTGCGCGCCGCGATTTGCTTGCCGGTGCCGGTTTCGCCGGAAATCAGCACGGCGGCTTCAGTCGGCGCGATATGTTCGATCGTGTCGTAGACGTGCTGGATCGCACCGCTGCGGCCAAGCATCGAGCCGAAACGGCCGAGTTGACGCAGCGACGCGCGTAGCGTCTGCACTTCCTCGGTCAGTTCGTACGGGCGCGGGATGCGTGCGAGCAAGCTGCGCAAACGCGGAATGTTGACCGGCTTGAGCAGGTAGTCCCAGATGCCGTGGCGCAAACCTTCGATCGCGCTTTCCACCGTCGCATTGCCGGTCATCACGATCACGGGCAGGGCGCCACCGGGCGGATGAGCGGGCAGATGCTGCAGCAGGTCGAGCCCGCTGCCGTCCGGCAGATTCAGGTCGACCAGCACGACGTCGGGAATGAAGCGCGCCAATGCGGCTCGGGCCTCTGCGATCGTCGTCGCGGTGTCGACGGAAAAGCCGTCGGCCGCGAGGATGGCCGACAGGCCTGACAGGCTATTAGGATCGTCTTCAACAATCAGGGCGTGTGGCATGGCGAGCGCAATTTTTAGATGAATGGAATACCCGATGCGCTGCGCCGATACGTTGGCGCGCGGCACGAGCGCAATGCTGGCCGGTACTGTCGGTCGGATGCCGAGTCGGATCCTGTGCCGCGTGCGTAGCCTCGGCCAGCGCGGCCGCGATACAGGAGCGGCCAGCTGACATAGAAGGATTGGCCGGAGCGCACACCAGGCACGGCACCGGCACAAAGGCGGCGATTCGACTCAAGCGGTTCCGGTCCTTTGCATGATTAAACTGAGTGCCGGTGCCAACGTTTTTAAGCGTGGAACCGGCGCCTGTATTTCCTTCACTCGGGCTGTCAGAAATCCCGATTGCTGTCGAAGAAACGCCGCACTTCGCGTTCCGCCTCTTCGCGCGTCTTGCCGTAACGCTCCTGAATCAAACCGGCGAGCTTGTCGGCACGGCCTTCGGCCTTGGTCAATTCGTCGTCGGTCAATTCCCCCCAAGCGGTCTTGGCCTTGCCAACCATTTGCTTCCACTTGCCTTCAGCGATGTCGTTATTCATGCCGCATCTCCAGAGTTGAAGAAGATAAAGCCGTATTGGCTGTATCCAGAGACAAGCATGGACTGTGCCACGACTATTTATATAGACTTATCAATGGTTTGCTCGATGGTATACGGGAAAATTTGAGTGCGCGGTGTGGCAATTTCGAGAAGACTGCCGGTAAAGTTTTCCTTAACCATACACGGCGGCGCAAAAAAGAAAAAGCGCCCAAATTGGGCGCTTTTTTTTGCCATTTTTTTCGCAGCGCCCCAGTGGGGGCGCCGGATTCAGGCGAGCAGGGCGCTTAAGCGCGGCTGCGGTACTCGTGCGTACGCGTGTCGATTTCGATCTTGTCGCCGATGTTGCAGAAGAGCGGCACTTGCAGTTCGAAACCGGTGTTCAGCTTGGCGTTCTTCAACACCTTGCCCGACGACGTGTCGCCCTTGACAGCCGGTTCCGTGTAGATGATTTCGCGGACCAGCGTGGTCGGCAGTTCGACCGAAATGGCTTTCTCGTTGTAGAACACGACTTCGCAAGCCATGCCGTCTTCGAGGTAATGAAGGGCGTCGCCCATCATTTCGCCTTCGACTTCGAACTGGTTGTAGTCGGCGTCCATGAACACGTACATCGGGTCAGCGAAGTACGAGTACGTGACTTCCTTGCGTTCCAGCACGACGACGTCGAACTTGTCGTCGGCCTTATACACGCTTTCCATGCCTGCGCCGGTCAGCAGGTTCTTGAACTTCATCTTGACGACGGCGGAGTTGCGGCCCGATTTGTTGTATTCGGCCTTCTGCACAACCATTGCGTCTGCGCCGATCATCACGACGTTGCCGGTGCGGAGTTCCTGTGCGGTCTTCATAAAACTGTCCTGTACGAATTAAGTAGCTTCAACTTGTGCTCAACGGCATACGGCGCAAGCGGCTTCGGCGCTTTGCTCACTGCGTGCCGCACCGCCGAAGCGGCTCGGCGGGTCGCGAGCGAGTCAAGCGTGGCCGGCTTGCCGCCGGGCGCGGCGGGAGCGCCGCAAACGCGCGGTCTCTGCCACTCCCAGCAATCCGTTACCTGCTTTTTTACCCTGTGCGGGCGTGTACACGAGTGGCGCCGATTCGCAACATGCGTCCCTTTTTTAACATTTCCCCCATCACGCTTTGATTCAGGAGATGTCTGGCCTCTTTCGAAGCCAAGGTTGACGGGCCGCCAAAGCGAGTTGTTTGGATTGCGCCGTTGCGATCGGGCCGCGCTTGCGTCGTCGGCCGTTGGATAACCGCTTATTTTAACTGACTTTTTGCGAACAAGGCCAGATTTCCGGCGAGGTCGCCCACTTGAGCCAGTTCGCGGGCCCACGCCGCTGCGCGTTGCCTGAGCGCCGGCAGGTGACGCCGGAATTCCGTCCAGTCCGGTCGGCCCGTGCCGTTCCAGGCGTGCCAGAAGCGCGCGAGCGCGTCGCGGGCGTCGGCGGGCAGGGTGCGCGCGTAGTGCGCGAGCGCGGCGTCGAGCTTTGGCAGATGGGCGTCGTCCGCTTGCGGGTAGATGTGCCAGACGAACGGTTTGGCGGCCCACTGGGCGCGCACGAACGAATCCTCGCCGCGCACGAAATTGAGGTCGCTCGCCCACAGCAGCGTGTCGTAGCCGGGCTGGTCGGTAAAGGCGAGAGCGTGCGCGCTGAGGTTGCCGCGCGCCGCATGCGAGCCGGCGCCGAACGCCGGGAGGTCGAAAAAGCGCGCTACCGAGCCTGAAATGCGGCCTTCCGGCACGAGCAGGACAACCGGCTCCGCGCTGTCGCGCCATTGTTCGAGCAGGCTGTCGACGGCGGGGTTTTCGTAGGAGAACAGCGAGACGACGGTCGCGCTGGCAGGCGGCGGCGCGTGGCCGGTGGTTTGCCGCCACCATGCTTCGCGCGTGCTGGGCGACGCTTCAAAACCCGCCCGCGCGCCGTCGAGATGCCGTTCCTTCAGCACGCCGCCGGTGCCGGGGCCGAGTCCGGGGAAAAAAAACGTCTTGCTCAGCGGATAGCGCGGATGAGGCGACGGCCGCAGATGAAAATCCGCGACCCAGTCCTCGGCGCTCAGATATTCGAGGTTGAACCACACCGGCGTGCGCTCGCGCGCCGCCATCGCGGCGATATAAATGGGCGGCAGTTCGCAGCCGAACGCCTCGATCACGACGTCGGCCACTTCGAGCGTATCGCCCGCATGGGCCGGCTCGTGCCAATGTTCAACGACGACCCCGCCCACCGTCTGACGCGCATGGTCGAGCGTCAGCGACGGGCACAGCTTCTGGAACGCATGCAGGTCGTCGACGAACACGCGCACCTGCCAGCCGTGTTCGCTCGCGAGTTGACGCGCGAGGCGCCAGCACACGCCGATGTCGCCGAAATTGTCGATCACCGCGCAGAAGATATCGCAGGCGATTGCCGGGGGCGTGTCGGCGGCTTGCTCGGGTTGGGACTTAGCGGAAGACATGATGGCCTGGGTCGCGGATTCGAACGGATGAGGGGAGCGAGCCAGTGCGAACGATCCGACCGCATTGCACTTTGCCGCAAGATGACGAAGCTGCCGCCGATGCGTGTCCCGATTCGAGCCGACAAGGTTCGGACGCGCGCGGAATGTTCTAAACTGGCGATTCTAAAGCACTCGTTCACGATTGCGCGCGCATGGCGCCCTCCGGTTCACCGCGGCGCGCGGCAACGGAGCAACGCTTCGCGAGACCGTCCCACCCGACCGATTCTGCATGACCGAACCCGAAGCAACCGACGTTTTCGAGCCGAAAAAAGTGCTCGCCCAACTGCCGCATCTGCCCGGCGTCTATCGCTATTACGATACGCACGGCGCGGTGCTTTACGTGGGCAAGGCGCGCGATCTGAAGAAGCGCGTCTCGAGCTACTTCACCAAGACGCTGCTGTCGCCGCGCATCGCGATGATGGTGACGCGCATTGCGCGCATCGAGACAACCGTCACGCGCTCCGAGGCCGAAGCGCTGCTGCTCGAAAACAACCTGATCAAGGCACTCGCGCCGCGCTACAACATTCTGTTTCGCGACGACAAGTCGTATCCCTACCTCAAGCTGACCGGCCACAAGTTTCCGCGCATGGCGTATTACCGTGGCGCCGTGGATCGCAAGAATCAGTACTTCGGTCCATTTCCGAGTGCGTGGGCGGTGCGCGAGAGCATCCAGATTCTGCAGCGCGTGTTCCAGTTGCGCACGTGCGAAGACTCCGTGTTCAACAACCGCACGCGGCCTTGTCTGCTGCATCAGATCGGCCGCTGCACGGCGCCGTGCGTGGCGGCGATCAATGAAGAGGATTACGCGCGCGACGTCGCCAACGCATCGCGCTTTCTGCTCGGCCGTCAGGGCGAGGTGATGAAGGAGCTCGAGCAGAAGATGCATGCCTTCGCGAGCGAGCTGAAGTTCGAGCAGGCCGCGGCGGTTCGCAATCAGATGAGTTCGCTCTCGACGGTGCTGCATCAGCAGGCGATCGAAGTCGGCAGCGACAGCGACGTGGATATTCTCGCGGTGGTCGCGCTGGGCGGCCGCGTGTGCGTGAATCTGGCGATGGTGCGCGGCGGCCGGCATCTCGGCGACAAGGCCTATTTCCCGGCCCACGTGGAAAGCGCGCTGACAGCCGACGAGGGCGGACTGGAAGAAGACGGCGCGCCGTTGGCCGATGTCGCGCTCGCGTCGAACTCGCTCGCGCAAGGCAGTGTCATCGATGATGAAACGGCGGGGTTGGCCGATGCCACTGACGCTCTTGCACTCGCGCAAGAGATGCCCTCTGAGAACGAAGAGGACGAAGAGGACGTCGCCGAAGAAGCCGACGAAGCCGGCTCCGAACCCGCAAAGCCGCGCAAAGGTCGTGCTGCAACCGGTGGAATCGAATCCGAAGTCCTCGAAGCATTCATCGCCCAGCATTACCTGGGCAACCGCGTGCCGCCGGTGCTGGTGGTCAGCCACGCACCCGCCGATCGCGAACTGGTCGACGTGCTGATCGAACAAGCCGGCCACAAGGTCACGGTGCTGCGCCAGCCGCAAGGGCAACGGCGCGCGTGGCTCGCGATGGCCGAACAGAACGCGCGGCTCGCGCTCGCGCGCCTGCTGTCCGAGCAGGGCTCGCAACAGGCCCGCACGCGCGCGCTGACGGACACGCTCGGGATGGAGTGCGACGATCTGGCGCATTTGCGTATCGAATGCTTCGACATCAGCCACACGATGGGTGAGGCGACCCAGGCTTCGTGCGTGGTGTATCACCATCACAAGATGCAGTCGTCGGAATACCGCCGCTACAACATCACCGGCATTACGCCTGGTGACGACTATGCCGCGATGCGCCAGGTGCTCACGCGCCGGTACGAGAAGATGGTCGAGCAAGCCGCCGCAAACGCCGCTGACGAAGCCGCCGAGTTGCAAAGCGATGCGGCCGCCGACCCGTCGCTCACGCCGGACGCCGCGGAGCCGGTTGCGGCCGGCGGCATCCTGCCGACTATCGTGCTGATCGACGGCGGCAAGGGCCAGGTCGAAATCGCGCGTCAGGTGTTCACGGAACTGGGTCTCGATACCGGCATGCTGGTCGGCGTCGCGAAGGGCGAGGGGCGTAAGGTCGGCCTCGAAACCCTGATTTTCGCCGACGGCCGCGCGCCGCTCGAACTCGGCAAGGAGAGCGCCGCACTCATGCTGGTCGCGCAGATCCGCGACGAAGCGCACCGCTTCGCCATCACCGGCATGCGCGCGAAGCGCGCCAAGACGCGCCAGACCTCGCGGCTGGAAGAGCTGGAAGGCGTGGGTGCGAAGCGGCGTCAACGGCTGCTCGCGCGCTTTGGCGGCTTGCGCGGCGTGGTTGCGGCCAGTGTCGAGGATCTGGCGAGCGTCGAAGGCATTTCGCAGGCGCTCGCGGAGCAGATTTACCGGCAATTGCACTGATTGCGGCCGTTGCGGCCGGCCGCTCGACCGCTTTCGAGCAGCGCCGCGGCGGCGCGCGCGGCAACATCTGCGCGCCGCTTTGCCGCCGCTTTGCTTGTGGCAGGCCTTATGACACGGCACAATTGCATCTCCCTTGCCAGACGCTGCGCCTGCCCATGCCGTTTAATTTCCCGATTTTCCTGACCTGGCTGCGGATCGTCCTGATCCCGCTCGTCGTCGGTGTGTTCTATTTGCCCAACATGATGATGAGCCCCGCGCACCGCAATCTGGCGGCCGCGACCATCTTCATTCTGGCGGCGCTGACCGACTGGTTCGACGGCTATCTGGCGCGCAAGTGGAATCAGACCTCGGCATTTGGCGCGTTCCTCGATCCGGTCGCCGACAAGCTGATGGTGACCGCCGCGTTGCTGGTGCTCGTGCAACTCACGCGTATCGATTCGGCGATTGCGCTCGTGATCGTCGGGCGCGAGATCGCGATCTCGGCGTTGCGCGAATGGATGGCGCAGATCGGCGCATCGAAGAGCGTGGCGGTGAATTCGCTCGGCAAGTTCAAGACTGTATGCCAGATGGTGGCGATTCCCATGCTGCTGTTCTACGGCCCGCTGTCGTTTGGCGGCGGCGTGGTGGTCGACACGCGCGTGTGGGGCCTGTGGCTCATCTATCTGGCCGCGTTCCTGACGATCTGGTCGATGCTCTACTACATGAAGCTCGCGTGGCCTCAGATCCGCGAACGGGGCGGCGTGGCCTGAGTTTTCGTCGTAGTGGAGCGCGTGCGGTGTATGTCCGAACTTCGCTGCCGCATGAGTGAAACCTGTTCGGTAAAAGAGATTCGCAAAAGGGGTTGACACGTTTCAGTCGTTTCTCCATAATCTCGTTTCTCCGATGCGCGCAGTTCGAAACATCGGTGGCAGTAAGCGAGCAGTTGCAGTAACAAGGCAGCAGATAGCACGGCAAAAGCAGCACAATGCGGGAGTAGCTCAGTTGGTAGAGCGCAACCTTGCCAAGGTTGAGGTCGCGAGTTCGAGCCTCGTCTCCCGCTCCAGATTTTTAAAGCAGCGCATTGTTTGGCAAGTGGAAGTGCAGCGCGTTGTGAAGCAGTTCAATGCGGGAGTAGCTCAGTTGGTAGAGCGCAACCTTGCCAAGGTTGAGGTCGCGAGTTCGAGCCTCGTCTCCCGCTCCATACATAAGGGGAAGCAACGCTTCCCTTTTTGTTTGGTGGCCCGGTTCTTCGGGTGCCCGCCAGACAAAATCTGCGAATCTGTTGCTAGGTTCCAGTCCGCTTGCGGCGCGATAGCAAAGCGGTTATGCAGCGGCCTGCAAAGCCGTTTAGGCCGGTTCGACTCCGGCTCGCGCCTCCAGTAGTTGATGTAAAGAAAAGCCCCGACTTGTCGGGGCTTTTCTTTTTTCGGTCTCGGTTTAGCCGGCGAAGCGGATGGAGGCGCAGGCGCGGTTGCGGATTTCGATGCAGGGCTATGGGGTAGCCAGAGCACGTCGCTCACTTGCGATCATCAGCATTTCGAGTGGGCGCGAACGACCGGTGCTGCGCGGCAGCTTCGACCACCGGCATCAAATGCTTATTTACCATTTGCCTTGCCCGCACCTTCACCTTCGTTTCATAGTCTCTCAAACCTGTTTGGCCCATCGTTGAATACACAGAACGATGCATTGAGCGCATTCGGCAATTACCATTAATGTAGAGTGTGCAATGCCATTCTCGCGTTCATAAGCATTGCTTGTCATCGGTTCTAATCGATGGCAATGCTTTGTATCGCGAAAGCACAGGGCCGGGCACACTCGCGACAACTGCTGGAACATCGTCATTGCCTATCAATACCGAGGCTGCATGTACCTACAACTCACCGGCACTCAAGTTCGCCTGCTCGGCTCGATGCATCTGTTTCCGGCGACGAGCCGCAGAACGCCGCCGTGGATCGCCGAGGCCTATGACTGGGCCGAGGCGCTCGTCTTCGAGTCCGATCCGCCGACGATCCTGCCGTTTCTAAAGGCCGACGGGCAGGGCAGCGCGGAGCAACTGCAGCCCTTGCTATCCGCCGACGCATGGCGGCAACTTCACGCGGCATGGCCCGTTGATGGACCACTGGCGCCGCTCGCGGATCTGCGTCCGTGGGCTGCGCTGATCGTCGCGCCGACGCTGTTCCAGCAGGTCGTCGAAGGTGTCGAGCCGCGCATGCTGCGCTCGGCGATCACGCAGGCCAAACCTTATCGGTATCTCGAGACCGCGGAGGAGGTGGCGGCGGCGCTCGAATCGATTCCGCTCGATGCCGTCGGCGCGGCGCTCGGCCTGCTCATGGCTGATCTCGCCGAACCACAGCGCACGCTCGAGCGCATGCACGCGGCCTGGCTGGACGGCGACCTGCTCGCCGTGCATCAGATCGCCATCGAGTCGCCGATGTTCAATCTTCCGGGCATCCGGCATGCGATTCTTGACGCGCGTAATCGCGCATGGGCGGCGCGCCTGACCGGGTTGCTCGCTCGACCGGAGCGTACGCTGGTGGTCGTCGGGGCGTTGCATCTGTGCGGTCCCGGCAATTTGATCGACTGTCTCGCGCAGCCTGTCGAACCGGTCTTCGCCAGCCCGTAACAGAGCCATAGCCGCACGAGCGTGTCAGGGCGATGCGACCAGCATCGGCGCGAACGCGATCCGGTGCGCACAGGAAATCGGCGGGAACTCTCGCGCCCCGGTTTTGCCCCAGCGTAAAGAACGTCGCTATACACTACCTGCCAGCCACTTCAGCCACGCCGGCCGCCCCGGGGAATACAACATGCATGTCCCACCGACGCCCAGTAACGAAAGCGCCCGTCTCGACACCCTGCGTGCACGGCATAATCACGCATCGCCGCTTCAAGTGCGGTGCGACCCTTCTCTTAGAACGTTGTCATGACTGAACCGCAACAAACGGCCGCCATGCGGCTCGCGCTACTTCATTGGCGCTGGAAATTCTTCGATGAACTCTCGGGCGTCGAGGTCTACACGATGCTGGGCGCACGCGCCGCGGTGTTCGTCGTCGAACAGAATTGCCTGTACGGCGATATCGACGGGCTCGACATGGATGCGTGGCACCTGCTGGTCTACGGCTCCGATAAAGGACGGCCGCCGCTCGCGGGTTATCTGCGCGTGCTGCTGCCCGATGCGGACGACAGCGATATCCGCATCGGCCGCGTGCTCACGACCGCCGGATTCCGCGGCATCGGTCTGGGCAATGCGATGCTCGAGCGGTCGCTGACGCATATTCGCGCGCAGTGGCCTGGCACGCCGATTCGGTTGCATGCGCAGGCGCATCTGCAAGGTTTCTATGGTGCGTTTGGCTTCACGCCGGTTTCGGAGATTCACGAGGAAGACGGCATCCCGCATGTGTGGATGCGGTCGGCCTGAAGCGGTTAAATCAAGCTGGGCGCGGCGCGCGCCGCCTTTCCGCGACGTGAATCTCAGCGTTGACCGCGCGCCGGCGCTGAAGCAGTGGGCGCCGACCCCTGCTTCGCCTTCGCGCGCCGTTCGCCACGCAAGCGTCCGCGCGCCGACAGCCGCATCCAGTGACGCAAGGCGAGCAGCGCACCGATCACGCTCATCATCGAACCCGGAATCCACAGCAACAGCCCGCCGATCTGCTGATCGCGCATCGGGCTCAACCACGTGAACGCGCGGCCGCAGATCGAGTAGATCGGGTACAGCTCATGCGGCGTGAAGAAAATGAACGCGCCGAGAATGATCTGCGGCGGAATCGCGGCGATCACCACCAGCACGCGCTTGCCCGGCGACAGCCGCGCCGGCGGCGCGGGACGCGGATCGAGCACGAGCCACCAGAACAGCAGGCCGTCGATCACCATGCTCCAGTTCATCACGCGATAAAGCCGCCAGTCGAGCATCGCCACGAAATGAATCGGCGACATCAGCCAGAAGTAGATCAGCCCGACGAACAGCGTCACCGCGACCACGGGATGCATCACCACGTCGAGGAACTTGCGCAGGACCGGAGTTTCGAGCGCGGGCCGCACGAAGCGTTGCCGCCAGCTGAATGGAATACCCGCACGTAACGCGGTGCCCGGATACGACAGGGCGATGAAAAACGGCCCGAGGTGATGCAGCACCAGGTGCTGCGCGCGATGCATGAAGAACTCATGCTCGAAGAAATAATCGAGCCGCGTATGCAACGCGACATACAAAGCTACCAGCCCAAACCAGAAGGAGATACGCCGCGCGACCGACACCTTCGCTTTACGCGCGCCACGCACGAACAGGATCGCGGGCACCAGCAAGGCGATCACGACGGTCGGCGAAAACTCCCAGGGATCGAGCCAGTAGAGCAGATTCATCGCGGCACGTTACCCGGTTACTTGGTTTGCGCCGGCGACTTGACGGCGAACGGCGTATCGAGCGTTTCGCCGTCCGAGAATTTGAGCTTGAGATGCACGGTGTCGCCCGGCGCGACCTTGTGCTTGGCATCTTCGAGCATCACGTGATAGCCGCCGGGCGCGATCGAGACCTGACCGTGCGCGGGTACAGTCAGCTTGTCGACCATCACCATCTTCTGCGACGAACCGTTCGACACGGTCTGATGCAGCATCGCGTCGCCGTAGTCGTTGCTGGAGATATCGACGAGGTCGACCGGTTTGTCGCTCGCGTTGACGAGCGTCGCATAGCCGGCGGCGGGCAGGTTGTTGGGCAGCCAGCGGACCCACGCGTCCTTGACGCTGACCGCATTGGCGCCCGCGGCTTGCGCGGTCGATGCGACACCAAACGAAAGGGCGAGGGCGCAACTCAGTGCAGCGAACGTTTTGATCTTGATCGACATGGTTGAACTCGGGAAAGGTCAGGAACGGTCATCGATGACGCGGCGCAGGTCTTGCGCGATCGCATCGGGCGTGTCGTGGTCGGTAGCCAGCAGGCGCGCGTGGCCCTGGCTGTCGAACACATAGACGGCGGAACTATGGGTGACTTCATAGTTGCCGGAAGGGTCGCGCTTTTCCATCTGATAAGCGACGCGGTAACGCTTGGCGAGCGACTCGATCTGCCAGTCGGTGCCGGTCAGCCCTTCGGCGTGTTGTGCGTCGAAGGCGCCGACATAATCGTGCAAGGCCTGCGCCGTGTCGCGTGCGGGATCGACGGTGATGAACAGGATGCGCACCTTCTGCGCGTCGGGGCCGAGCTTACCGAGCACCTGCATCAACTTGCCCATCGTTTCTGGGCAGACGTCCGGGCAATGCGTGTAGCCGAAATAGACGAGCGAGGTGCGGCCCTTGAATGAATCGCCGGTGACGGGGCGGCCATCGTCGCCGGTCAGCGTAAAGTCGAGATCCGGCAGATGGCCGGTCACATTGGTCAACTGCCAGGTTTCCGTGCGATGCGTGCAGCCGGCGAGCGCGGTCAGCGCGCCCAGCGTTAGCGTCAGCGCAAGCAGGCGCGCGGACCACAGCCTGCGTGACATTGCGAAGAGCGGTTGCGAGTGCCGGGATGAGAAGATCGGGAACAAAGCAGGGTTCAGTTACTCGATTGAATTGCGGCGCCGCTCGATGCGCGTGCCGCGCTTGCGCGGTCATAGTGTGCAAATATGGTCGTAACCGCAATGTTTCGCGTGGCTGCGACTTTAGCGCAAATTTCCCGTTGACGTCGCGCAGCGCCCACGGGCGCACGGTTTGCGAGGCAATTTGACGCAGGCGGCTGAAAGCCGGGTGAAGCCTGATTGTTCCCATTTTGAACGCAATCGCCGTCGGCCGTGGCTGCCACGCCCCGCTGGGCCGGTGCCCAGCCTTACTTTCTCGAAAAATTGATGGATGCGCGGTAAGATGCGCACACTTTTCCGGCCGCACAAGGCTGAAAGGCAAAACTAACCGATGCAAGCACTTCCGGCTGTTCTGTCTCCGAGCGAGACAGCATTTTTCTTCGATTTCGACGGCACGCTGGTCGAACTCGCGCCCACGCCGGACGGCGTGCTGGTGGAACCTCGCGTGATTGATTTGCTAACCGAACTGCGCAGCTTGACGAACGGCGCGGTCGCGGTTGTATCGGGCCGCGGGATTGAGAGCATCGACAGTTTTCTCCACATGCCCGATTTGCCGATCGCCGGCCTGCACGGCGCCGAGCGGCGCGACGCGAACGGCGACACGCAGCGCATTGGCTTCAATGACGAGCGGCTGCTGCGCATGGAGCAGGTGCTCGCGCAGGTGGTCAACGAGAACGCCGGCATGCTCCTCGAAATCAAGGGTGCGGCCGTGGCGCTGCACTACCGCAATGCGCCGGATCGCGAGCCGGTGGCGCGGGAGGCGACCGAGCGGCTGGTGGCCGATTACGCCGGCTCCTACGTGCTGCAGCCCGGCAAGATGGTCTACGAAATCAAACCCAAAGATGTCGACAAGGGCCGCGCATTGCGTGCCTTCCTCGACGAGCCGCCGTTCGTCGGCCGCAAGCCGGTCTTTGCCGGCGACGATCTGACCGACGAGAAAGGCTTCGCGGTCGTCAACGAACGCGGCGGCGTGTCGATCAAGGTCGGTCCGGGCGAGACGCTGGCGCATACGCGTATCGACTCGGTGTCGCATCTGCTCGACTGGCTGGCATCGATCGTCGCGGCGGCGCGCACCGCATGATGGCCGCGTCGCATCGCCCCAGGCAAACCAGGCAGTGCATCGGGAATCGCGCTTCATGAGCCGACTGATCATCGTATCGAACCGGGTTGCGCCGATCTCGGAGGGCGGCCCGGCGGCGGGCGGTCTGGCGGTCGGCGTGTACGACGCGCTGAAGGAAACCGGCGGCATGTGGTTCGGCTGGAGCGGCGACGTGCTCACCTCGGGCCAGCCGCAAATCAAGGTCGAGGAGCGCGGGCCGGTGACTTTCGCGACCATCGCGCTGATGCGCCGCGACTACGATCAGTACTATCGTGGCTTCTCGAACGCCACGCTGTGGCCCGCGTTCCACTATCGCGCCGATCTGCTGCAATACGATCGGCACGATTTCGAGGGCTACTGCCGCGTCAATGCGTGGCTGGCGCAACAACTCGTGCCGCTGCTGCGCGACGACGACGTGATCTGGGTCCACGACTACCATCTGATTCCGTTCGCGCAGGCGCTGCGCGCGGCGGGTGTGAAGAATCGCATCGGCTTTTTCCTGCATATTCCTTTTCCGGCTTCGCAGGTGCTGCTGGCAGTGCCGCCGCATCGCGAACTGGTGGAAGCGCTGTGTTCATTCGATCTGCTCGGCTTTCAGACAGCGCCGGATCTGCGCGCGTTTTGCGACTACATCATCAATGAGGCGAACGGCTCGGTCGACGCATCGGCGAAAGGCCCGCTGACGATCGACGCGTTCGGCCGCACGCTGCGCGCGGCGGCGTATCCGATCGGCGTCTATCCGGACGAGATCGCCGAACTTGCGAAAGCGGGGGAGCGCGGCAAACCGGTGCGCACCATGAAGGCGACGCTGCATTCGCGCAAGCTGATCATGAGCGTGGACCGGCTCGATTATTCGAAGGGACTGGTCGAGCGTTTTCGCGCGTTCGAGCGACTGCTCGAACACGCCACCGCGCAACGCAACAAGGTGTCGTTCCTGCAGATCGCGCCGCCGACTCGCGCCGACATGCACGCGTATCAGGACATCCGCTTGCAGCTGGAAGGGGAGTCGGGGCGGATCAACGGGCGTTTCGCCGAACTGGACTGGACGCCGATTCTCTACATCCACAAGCAGTACGAGCGCTCGGTGCTGGCCGCGCTGTTCCGCACCGCGCACGTCGGTTATGTGACGCCATTGCGCGACGGCATGAACCTCGTCGCCAAGGAGTATGTGTCGGCGCAGGATCCGGAAAATCCCGGCGTGCTCGTGCTGTCGCGCTTTGCCGGCGCCGCGCAGGAACTGGACGGCGCGCTGATCGTCAATCCGGTCGATATCGACGGCATGGCCGAGGCGCTCGCACGGGCGCTCGACATGCCGCTCGCGGAGCGTCAGGCGCGTCATCGCGACATGATGGTGCAGTTGCGCGAGAACAATGTGTCGGTGTGGCGCGATAACTTCATGCGCGATTTGCAGGGCGTCGCTGGTGCAAAGAGCACCCGAAACGGGAAGGCGCGCGCGGTGTCGGGGAAAAAGGCGGCACGGGAGACGCAGGCCGGGTAGGCTGCGGTCGGAACTGCCGTTGTGGCAATGCGCGTAAAAGAAAAGCCGCTCGAGCGGCTTTTCTTTCGTATGGCGACGACGGCGCGCGGCTCAAGCATGCCGCGCTCGCAGGCTTACACCACGTGCTGTTCGTCGACCTTCTTGCCGCCGATGTGCAGCGTATGGCCCTTGCCATACTGCTTGGTCAGCAGATCGCGATACAGGCCGGGACGCTGGCGCAGTTCTTCCGGACTGCCGTCGTCGATGACCTTGCCGGCGCTCATCACGATGATCCGGTCGAAATTGTTCAGCGTCGACAGCCGGTGCGCGATCGCGACCACGGTGCGGCCGACCATCAGCCGGTCAAGTGCTTTCTGGATCGCTTCTTCCGACGCGCTGTCGAGCGCCGAGGTGGCTTCGTCGAGGAGCAGGATCGGCGCGTTCTTCAGGATCGCGCGTGCAATGGCGATCCGCTGACGCTGGCCGCCCGACAGCTTCACGCCGCGGTCGCCGACGATCGTGTCGTAACCTTCCGGCATCGCCTCGATGAAATCCGCGCAACGCGCCTCGCGCGCGGCCGCGAGCACTTCTTCGCGGCTCGCCTCCGGACGCCCGTAGGCGATGTTCTCGTACACGGTGCGGTGGAACAGCGAGATATCCTGCGGCACCAGTGCGATCGCATGGCGCAAGCTGTCCTGCGTGATCGTGGCGATGTCCTGGCCGTCGATCCTGATCGCGCCGCCTTGCGTCTCGTAGAAACGCTGCAGCAGCGCCAGCACGGTGGATTTGCCCGCGCCCGACTTGCCGATCAGGCCGACGCGCTGGCCGGGTTCGATATGCAGATCGAAGTGATCGAGAATCGGGCGGCGGCGCGGATAGGCGAACGTCACGCTTTCGAAATCGATGCGGCCGCCTTGCGGCACGAGTTCGGTCGCGCCGTCGCGGTCCGGCATGCCGTGCGGTTCGAGTAGCGTGCGTACGGCTTCCGCAAGACGCGCCACGTGCTGCGTGACGTCGACGAGCGCCACGGCCAGATCGCGCGTGCCGTGCAGGATCGTAAAGCCGAGCGAGCTGACGAGCACGATGTCGCCCGAGGTCGCTTTGCCTTGATCCCACAGCCACAACGCCCAGCCCAGCAAGCCCGCCGACAGCAGCGCGGTGATCACCGCGTGCAGCAGGCGCAGCTTTTCCAGATACAGCAGGCTCTGCTGGCGCGCGTCCATCTCGGCCTTGACCGTTGCGCCGAAGCGCTGCTGCTCGCGAAACGTCATGCCGAAAGCACGCACGAGGCCCATGTTGCTGATGACGTCGACCAGTTCGCCGTCTACCGACGCCGCCTTGGTCGCGAAATGGTGATGGCGCGCGGAACCGCGCCCGGCCAGCTTGTACAGCACGACCGACAGGATGGCCGAACACAGCATCAGGCCGCACGCCATCAGCGGATTCACCGCGATGATCATGACGATCGCGCCCAGCACCGCGATACACGGCGGCAGCACGTTCCACGCGGTGGTGTTCTCGGCCGTGTAGACCGCGTTCGAGGTCGCCGTGATCCGGCTTGCGAGCATGCCCGGCTGCTTCTCGGAGTAGTAGGTGGGCGAGTGTCCGCTCAGATACTGGAACAGGTCGCGCCGCAGGTCGCCGGTCACGGCGACGAACGTATGCGCGGCAACCCAGCCGCCGACCCGCCACAGCAGGTTGTCGGCGGCGATCAGGCCGACCAGGATGGCGAACGCGCCCCACAGCGGGCCGGGATGGTGCCGGCCCTCGCCAAGCACGTCGATCAGGTGTTTGATCGCGTACTGCGAAGCGAGTGCGCAGCCCACGGCCGCAAACACGCTGCACAGGACGATCGCATGTGCAAGCGGATGGCGGCGGATGAAGCGGAAAAGGAACGCAAGCGGCCGGTGCGCATAGCTCGCGAGCTTTGCGTTCTCGGCATTACGCTGGGCGATGGTTAAATGTTCCAATTGATCGTGAGGTTGATATGTTGCGGGTTGTGCATGCAAAGCGTGGGCCACATGAAAAGGTTCGCCGCGAAGCCGATGCTTCGCATTGTAAACATGCAAAAGCGATTGCGCCCTGTGTATCCGGGCCGTGGCGCGATTGATTTCGCGATAGACGTCCGCCACCTGCGGCTGTTCGACCCGTCTGAAAGGCCGAGCGCCGCGCGGGTTGCGGAAAATTTCGGGATATAATTACAAATTGCATTCAACCGCAGTGCGGCATTTCTTCAACGCTTGCCGGCAAAGTTGACGCAGGAGCTTGCCGGACCACTTCGGCGGTCCCGTGCCGCAAGCCAGTTGCCACTGTAGAACTGTCTTAGAAAACAAGGGTTTGCAAAGTGTTTCGCGTTTGTAACAACGTAAAGACTTTGAAATGTTGTGGTGCAGCGTGAACCCCGGCATCGATAATGCGTGCTCTGTAGGCCCACCGAATTTTCTGACAGTTTGTCAACGTAGGTGTCATGTGTGCGTTTACCGGCACATGCGCAGACATTGATCACGGGTCTGGGCTCACTACCCAAGCGATCCATCGCAGGATTTCTCGAAAGAATCAGGCCCGCGCCGGCAAGTCCGGCCAGACTGCCCTGGCGAGCAAGCGAGTCGCTTTTATCAAACGCAGCACCTTTGCCTGATTTTTTACGAGGAGTTTTTCATATGCGAATCGCTCAAATCGCTCCGTTGCACGAGGCGGTTCCTCCCAAGCTGTATGGCGGTACGGAACGCGTGGTGTCTTATCTGACTGAAGCTTTGGTCGAGCAGGGCCACGACGTCACGCTCTTTGCGAGCGGCGATTCGGTAACCTCGGCAAAACTCGAAGCTTTCTGGCCGCAGGCGCTGCGCCTCGACCCGACCATCCGCGACGTCATGGCGCCGCACATGCTGCTGCTCGAAGAAGTGCGCCGCCGCGCGGACGAATTCGACGTGCTGCATTTCCACATCGACTACTACCCGTTCTCGCTGTTCGCCCGTCAGCCGGTGCCGTTCCTGACCACGCTCCACGGCCGTCTCGATCTGCCGGAACTGCAACCCATTTTCAATACGTTCAGCGACGTGCCGGTGGTGTCGATTTCGGACAACCAGCGCATTCCGCTGCAACAGGCGAACTGGCTGCAAACCGTCTATCACGGTCTGCCGGAAAACGTGCTCACGCCGATCCCCGACGTCGAGCCGGGCTACCTCGCCTTCCTCGGCCGCGTCTCGCCGGAGAAGGGCCTCGACCGCGCGATCCGCATCGCCGGCCAGGCAGGCATGAAGCTCAAGGTCGCCGCCAAGATCGACAAGGCCGATCGCGCCTATTACGAAGAAGTGATCAAGCCGCTGATGGCGCTCCCGCACGTCGAGTACATCGGCGAAATCGGCGAAGCCGAAAAGCGTGAGTTCCTCGGCAACGCGCATGCACTGGTGTTCCCGATCGACTGGCCGGAGCCCTTCGGTCTGGTCATGATCGAAGCGATGGCGTGCGGTACGCCGGCAATCGCGTTCAACCGCGGTTCGGTGCCGGAAGTGATCGAAAACGGCGTGTCGGGCTTCGTCGTGGAAGACGAAATCAGCGCGGTCGCCGCAGTCAAGCGTCTGCACACGCTGTCGCGCGCCGGTGTGCGCAAGGCGTTCGAGTCGCGCTTTTCGTCGAAGGTCATGGCGAAGAACTACGTCGCGACTTACGAAGAACTGCTGCGTCAGAAGCACCGCACGGTGCTGCGCGAAGTCAACGCCAGCTAATGCGCGTCAGGTAAAGTCGTAACGGTTCGAGAAGCGCTCACGCGTTTCGATGACCGCCAGCAACGCCCCGTGCGCCATTCGCGCACGGGGCGTTGTTGCAAGCGCGCCGCGTTTTTTTCTTTCAACCGACGAAAGTGCGGGTTTCGGCCCGTAAGAATGAGCCGCTGTCCGTAATATCCCTATAATGGCCGTGCCGCAAATTTGGCTGCGGCGCCGCCGACGACAGGAGGATGCCTTGGCGAGAACGAAAGAGACGCGTGCGAACGCGGCGCCCGGCGCCGGAACGATTTTCGCGCTGCGCGCCATCGGTCTCGTGATCCTCGCTCGCTGGCTATTTTCCATGGTGGATCTGGATGCGGGCGCGTCGCTGCTGGCCATGCTGTCCTCGCCGTGGGCGTGCATCAACCTCGTCTTCCTGTTTCTGCTGATCTTCCTGCCGGGCGCGCGCGCCGTGGCTGAGCGTCCGTTTCATCCGCTGCCGCAATGGCTGCGGCAGGCGCTGCGTCTGTTTGCTTTCCTCGGATTCCTGTTTGCGGTCTGGTCGGTCGGCGCGTTTGCCGCGAGCGCCGGCTGGCGGCGTGCCGCCAATGCGGTGGCGGCCTCCAACGGCTGGTTGCTGGCCGCGCCGGCGCTGTACGCGGCCGTGCTGTGGATCTGCCGGCCGCGCGCGCTGTGGCGCACCAATATCGCCGCGCGCCGTTTCGCGATCGGCCGCTATGCGGTCGCGCTCGATCCGGCCACGCGGACGGTGATCGTGTGGGCGGAGCGTCGCAAGGTGGGGCAATACGACGCTCGCGAATTGACCGTGCGCTGGGCAGCGGGGCACGACGCACGAGCCACGCCGACGCCAACGCCCACTCCCGCCGTGGCGTTCGGCGCCATCGGCGAGCCGAATGGATCCGGCGCGTCGCTTGGTGCGGCGGCTGCGCCGTCGTTGACCCGTGGCGCCTTCGGCCGCCGTCCGAAGATCGAGTTACTGTGGGATTCGCCGGCCGCTGCGGGCCACAACCGTCAAACCGTGTTCCGCACCGCGCTGACGACCGAAGGCGATCGGGTCGCCGCCCGCGCGCTTGACACATCCTTGCAGCAGGTCTGAATCTGCCGATTTGTGCAGTCGGCCACACCCCGTGGCCGAAGCAGGCGTTGTAGATTGAGCCGTAGTCGATAATGAAGTCATGGCGCCCGGCGCTTCAGCGCGGGCGAGTGAGACATACAACGATCGTATCGCGTCCTTTGCAGGAGTCGCCATGCTGGTTCGCTGGTTGCTTGCCGCCATCCATCTGCTTGCTTATGGCTTTGCGCTCGCGTCGATTCTGCGGCGCACCTGGGCGTTGCGCCGTGCCACCGTACCCGCCGCGCTGCGCTCCGTGTTCCGGGCGGATACAGGGTGGGGCATCTCGGCATTGGTGCTGATCGTCACCGGATTGATGCGCGCTTTCGGCGGTTTCGAAAAGGGCGCCGACTACTATCTCCACGAGCCGCTCTTTCATCTCAAGATGACGCTGCTCGTGATCATTCTCATCCTCGAAGTCCCGTCCATGCTCGCGCTGATGCGATGGCGCGCCGCAATCAGGAAAGGCGCCGCGCCGGATCTGCGCAAGGCGCGCTCTTACGCACGCTATAGCGTGATCCAGACGATTTTGATGGTGTTGATGGTGTTTGCAGCGACCGGGATGGCGCGCGGGGTGGGGTTGCCTGCGGGCGTGGTGTAATTCGCAGCGCCCGGCATTCGCGTGGCGCATGAACGAGGCGTTTGGACGGTTCGCGCCGGTGAGCACTTACGCTTGCGCGTTAGAACCCGCACCCGCGCTCGTAAAAAACGGGCGGTGGAACGCCAACCGAAAGCGCGCCTGAATACTCGCGATTTCTAGCTGACGTCCCGCACGCCCACTTCAATTTATTTCCCGACCAGCAAGCTGGAGTCGTCGGTCCGGCTCGCGCTCTGCCGCGCGGCCCGAGTCGTCGCGAGTTCCGGCTCGCCCAGCCCCTTGATCAGCTCAAGCGCCTGACGTTCGAACAACCGCCGGTACAGGCCGTTCTCGAGTCTGATCAGCGCGTCGTGGCTGCCTTCCTCGATTACCTTGCCCTTATCCAGCACCAGCAGCCGGTCCAGCGCACGCACGGTGGAAAGACGGTGCGCCACCACCAACGTGGTGCGCCCCATCATCAGCCGCTCCATGGCCTGCTGGATCAACACTTCGCTTTCGCTGTCGAGACTCGACGTCGCCTCGTCCAGAATCAGGATCGGCGCATCGGCGAGAAACGCTCGAGCGATGGCGACGCGCTGACGTTCGCCGCCCGAGAGCTTGACGCCGCGTTCACCGACTAGCGTGTCATAACCATTGGGCAGCGCCGCGATGAAGCCGTGCGCGCTCGCGAGCTTCGCGGCCCGCTCGATCTCGGCACGGCTCGCGCCGGGCCGAGCATAAGCGATGTTCTCGGCGAGCGAGCGGTGAAACAGCACCGGTTCCTGCTGAACGATTGCGATCTGGCTGCGCAGCGACGCCTGCCGCACCTGGGCGATGTCCTGACCGTCGATCGTGATCCGGCCTTCCGAAATGTCATAGAGCCGCTGGATCAGCTTGATGAACGTAGTCTTCCCCGAACCCGAATGCCCAACCAATCCGACGCGCTCGCCCGGCGCGATGCGCACGGAGAAGTTGTCGTAAAGCGGCTGGCCGCTCGCGCCGTAGTGGAACGTGACGTGCTCGAAACGGATCTCGCCTTTGCCGATCGTGATCGGACCCGCGCCGGGACGGTCCTCGATACCGAGCGGCTGGCTTTCCTGCGACACCAGTTCCTCCATGTCGTTGACCGAGCGTTGCAGGTTGCGGATGTGCATGCCCACGTCGCGCAGATAGCCTTGCAGCATGAAGAACATGGTCAGCGCGAACGTGATGTCGCCGACGCTCGCCTCGCCGCGCGCCCATAACATAAGCGCCGCGCCGAGAATCGCGGCCTGGATCGCTACCAGCATGCCGCCCTGCACGCCGCCGTTGATCGTGCCGCGCATCCATGTGCGGCGCGTGCGGTGCCGCCACTTGCCGATCACGCGCGCGAGCAGCGCTTCTTCGCGCTCTTCCGCGCCGAACGCCTTGACCACGCCGTTGCAACTGACCGCGTCGGCGAGCGCGCCGCCCATGCGCGTGTCCCACGCATTCGCGAGACGCGCGGCCGGCGCAACGAAGCCGAGCGACATGGCCACCGTCACCGCGATATAGAGCACCGAGCCGATGCCGACGACCGCGCCCATCATCGGCCAGCGCCAGCCGAGCAGAACGGTAGCGCCGACCAGCATGACGAGCGACGGCAACAGCGCGATGAGCAGCGTGTCGTTGAGCAGGTCGAGCGCCCACATGCCGCGCGTGATCTTGCGCACTGTGGAGCCAGCGAAGCTGTTGGCGTGCCAATCCGTCGAAAAGCGTTGCACGCGATGAAACGCGTTGGCCGCGATCTCGCTCATCATCTTGAGCGTGAGCCGGATGATGTTGAAGTACACGCCTTGCCGCAGCAAAGTGGCGCCGAGACCGAGCGCGCTCAGCACGCAGAAGGCCGTGACCGCGGCATGCCAGGCGACAGCGTTGCTCGCCGCGCCGGACGCGATGGCATCGACGAGACGGCCGGCGAACATCGGCGTGAGTACGTCGGCCACTGCCGAGAGCAGCACCAGCGCCGTGATGACGACGATGCGCCAGGGCTGCTGCGCCCAGTGACGGAAGGTAAAGCC
Source organism: Paraburkholderia sp. BL27I4N3 (assembly GCF_003386115.1). NCBI lineage: Bacteria > Pseudomonadati > Pseudomonadota > Betaproteobacteria > Burkholderiales > Burkholderiaceae > Paraburkholderia > Paraburkholderia sp. BL27I4N3. The sequence goes on from NZ_QREJ01000001.1 coordinate 733,917, forward strand.
GAGGACATCCTTGAAGGCTTGTCCGCGAAAGTCGAGTTTTTTTCTGGTCATTTGTCACGCCCCCGTGGCGCATGAGCGCAGCGAGGTTCCAGTCAGAAGCGAAGGACGAGACAGTCAAAACGCGCCGGAATGCATAGGCGATTGAACTGCGGACTGTCTGGGAATTGCGCGGAGTGCCTGATTCAGGCGAAACCGCGTGAACGGCAATTCGGCGACTTAATCGGACAGATTAAGGTCGCGAAAACGCTCGCGAGACCATGCCGGGGACGGCGATACGCATTGCAAACATGTGACGCCTCCCTATGGTCGAATGAAGTGGAAAGATGGACGGGGCGAAAGCCCGAGTGCGAACTATATCAGTAGTTTCAGGCGGTCGCAAACGTACGAAGATTCGGAGTTGACGACTGGGTCCGACGTTGAGCGTTGGAATCTGCCTGGCATTCCGTACGGTTTCCGCACGCAGCTCCATAAGCCAAACAAGAAATGAAAAAGGGCTCGCGCATTTCTACGTGAGCCCTTTAGTCTTCGGTGATCGACACACCAAAATTCTGGTGGGTAGTACTGGGATCGAACCAGTGACCCCTGCCGTGTGAAGGCAGTGCTCTACCGCTGAGCTAACCACCCGAAGAGAGCCGAATTATGTCAGCAATTTTCGGGCTCGTCCAGTACTTTTTAAGCGGTTTGCTCATCCGCAGCGGGCGCCGGTTCGAGGCGCCACACGCTCGTGCCCTTGACCGCCTTGTCGAGACCGTCGAGCACCGACTGGTGCGCGGCGAGTTCATCGTCGCTGGCGGAAATCACGATCAGGTCGAGCGAACTGATCGCCACGCGCGGCGCATGCGAATCGCCGCCGCTGTGCGACTCGCCGAGCATGTCGATGACAAGGCTTTCCTGGCCGCGCGTCATCGCCAGATAGACTTCGGCGAGCAGTTCCGAGTCGAGCAGGGCGCCGTGCAGCGTACGGTGCGCGTTGCTGATGCCGAAGCGGTCGCATAGTGCGTCGAGCGAATTGCGCTTGCCGGGGAACATCTGCTTGGCGCGCGCCAGCGTGTCGATGATTTCGCCGCAGTAGGTTTTCACCGGCGGCAAACCCAGCAGCGCGAACTCAGCATCGAGAAAGCCGATATCGAACGGTGCGTTGTGGATGATCAGTTCCGCGTCCTGGATGAAGTCGCGAAACTGATCGGCGATTTCGGCGAACTTCGGCTTGTCGCTCAGGAACTCGGTGGTCAGTCCGTGCACGGCCAGCGCGCCCGGATCGCTGTCGCGTTCCGGATTGATATAGAAGTGCAGGTTGTTGCCCGTCAGCCGACGGTTCACCATTTCGACGCAACCGAGTTCAAGGATCCGGTCGCCGGTGCGGGCATTCAGGCCCGTGGTTTCGGTATCGAGGATGAGTTGACGCATGTCGGATTAGCCTGCCTAAAGATATTTGCAGAAAAAAGGGTGCGCACGCGGCTAGCTGGCCCGGCGCGCGCTGTCGCGGCAGGAGTTACATCTGCGCGAGCGATGCGACGCCGCGATTGGCCAACTGATCGGCGCGCTCGTTTTCCGGGTGGCCGTTGTGCCCGCGCACCCAGCGCCACTCAATTTCGTGTTGCGCGACGAGCGCGTCGAGCCGCTTCCACAAATCCGCGTTCTTGACCGGTTGTTTCGCGGCGGTGATCCAGCCTTTCTTCTTCCAGCCGTGGATCCATTCGCTGATGCCTTTCTGCACGTATTGCGAGTCGGTGTGCACGACCGCTTTGCAAGGGCGCTTTAGTGCTTCAAGCGCGGCGATCACGCCCATCAACTCCATACGGTTGTTGGTGGTGTTGGCTTCGCCGCCGAACAGTTCTTTTTCCTGGTCGCCGAAGCGCAGCAGCGCGCCCCAGCCGCCGGGGCCTGGGTTTCCGCTTCTGTTACTTTGTGTTGTTCATGCTCACGCATACGCACATTATACAAAACATGCGAGTCTTGCCTGCAGGCAAGACTCGCGCCTATCAAGCGTGCACGCTTGATAGGCAGAGGCGCGAAATTTTTTTGCGATTTTTTTGCGAAGTTAAAGAAAACGGTTTGTCCGGCACTAATATTTCTGCAACGGTTCGTCAAGGAGTGCGAGATGGAATCCCGGCTAGCAGAGGTAACGGGTGTGCTGGTGGAGACCTCAAAGGATGAGCGGATACTCGCGTACATTGTTTCCGTGAAGGGGGAAGCCGCAATATGTGAGGCTGTAGCTCAGCTTGCGGGGAGGCGGCGGCCGTACGTTTCGAACATTGTGAAAATTCTGGGCGTGGATGTTCCAGAGGCTGTTGTCATCACTCCTCGGGAAGAGGGGCTAACGCATCTCGAGGAAATTAAGAAAATTCTGCAGAATAACTCGGCTCGTCATAGCTGAACGCGTTCCGTTTTAGTGTCATTTGTCGACGTTGCCGTTGGATGGCGTCTGAGCAAGCTTTTTGAGTTTCTTACGCTCCGACGTCGACAGACTACCCCAAGCGAGCACCAGCTCAGCAAGGCCATCATCGTCGCAATAGAAATACGCAGCCGGCACTCGCAGCGCTTCGGCCAGCTTCAAGGCGATTTCAAAGGGTGGTTCGTGCACGCCGGTTTCGTACCGGCTAATTCGCGCGCTCGCTGTATGTTCATCAAGTCCAATTTGGACACCCAATTTGTCTTGTGGAATATCTGCTCGGTGCCGGGCGCTTCGAAGCCGGCGGCCAAACAGAGACGCTGGCTGCTGTATTGTCATTCTACGAATATCGTAGGATTCGCTTGTGGAATCTCTACGTAATTCGTAGAATTGGAGCCTGTGGCGACGTCTCGCCCCGTATAGGCAAAATCATCAGTACGTCAAGGTCTTCCGTCGGACTGGCCGTGCCTCGTGAGCTACGAAGGGTAGAAGTTATCTGATGCGCAAAGACGTAGGTCGGCGGGCGACGAGTTGTTAACTTCCACAAAAGTCAATGTTGTCGGGACGACCGTCTGGGCCTTCCTAGGCTAGCTTTGCATGACGGACGAATGGCACCGCAAAGCAGCCGTGCTGGCGCCAGCAAAGTGGCGCGCGCAACCAATCAAGGAGGTCTTGATGCCCCGTCAGCCCATTCCTCTCACCGCGGTCGAGCATGATGTTTCCGTGCTGCGCTGGGGAATCTTCCAGCCCAAAGACGGTTTTGCGCATCTTGTCAGCGCCGACGCCCCGCGCACCGGAGCCGTTGTTTCGTTTCTGAGCGTCCGGGCATGCACGAGCCCTGTCATTATTTTTGGCCTGCCCGATGTTATTTACTGACTCCAGTTGGGAAGAGCTACATCCCATAAAGAAGAGGCTCATGCAGCCACTTCTTACGTGGCGCTGCGTTGGGTGGTCGGACCTCACGCCGAACTTCTTTGTCGTTGCCTCATCTGGCGGTGCGGACTGCGCGAGCCCGGATGGTTGGGTGGTGGACGGTGCCGAGGCGCTGATTCAACTGGTACTGCATCTTGGCGCTGTCAGCTTTTCGGTTCACCTGTTGGCTCGCAATGAAGCTGACGCTTCCGTCGCGCTCTGCCGAGTAAGCGGTTTGTGGCAGGAGGCAGAGGGCGAAGATAAGGACGTCGTGCACTACTGGTATTCAACCACCGACGGAGAGACAAGACGGTGTTCGCCTGTCGCATCCGATAGGCGTGTTAAGAGACCACGGTTGGTCAAGGTAATGAGCTTCGAAAACGGGTGAGTACGAGCGAGATTCGACATCTGCGGCGGGTAGCAGAACGAGCTTATCTGAGAAGGCCGGCCTATCGTTAGGTGCGGACGTTCGACTTTTTCCTGCACCGGCAAGTTTGAAGTGGCAACACATAGGGATGGATATGCTGCGGTCCGCAAGTAATACGAGCGCTGATGTGCGACATGTCATGCGCAATGCCGCCGTTGCGGCGATGCTGTCGGACCCGACGGGCGCTGAAGCAAGTCTTTTCCTATCCGATGCGGAAGTCGGGCGCCTCTTCAAAGCACACCTCATCCAAATCATCGGCACCGCTACGTTGTCGAACTTGGACCTAAGCTCCACTCGTGAGGAAGACGAGAAGCAAGGGCGGCTGACCAACCGCCGAGCTTCAGAACTTCCGGGGTTGACCAATGTCTCTGCGGCGAACATAGAGCGGTACTCCCTTGTTCTACAAGGAAGGCTGCTACCCGCTGAGGACTTTTGCAAAGCCGCAGGCATCACTGAGCAGAAGCTAACCGAAGAAGTTGCGTCGTGCAGAGTATTTACTGTGGAATTCGAGTCCAAGCAGTATTACCCAATCTTTGCCTTATCGAATCTAGTCGACCGCAGGGATTTCGCGAAGGTCGTACGGCGCTTGGGTGACTCAACCGGTTGGGGCAAATGGAAGTTCTTTACGACGCCATCAGAGTCGCTGGGGGGGCTCACGCCACTGAGGCTTCTGATGAGCGAGGAAGTGGAGCGAGCACTAGCTGCAGCCGCAGATTTCAAGGCGCTAAGTGCGACGTTTTTTAGTATCACAAGAACGACACCGGTCTCCGACTAACACCTACCGCCATGAATCCAATCACAACCAATGGAGTACCGCGGCCCTCTCGTCAAAAACGAGAAGCTCTTTCGCCTGAAGAAGCACGGCTGGCACTGATAGACCACGCGATTCATCGTGCAGTTGTCGCTGCCCTCCTATGTGACCCTATAGGCTGGAACGCACTTCTCGAGCTCCCCGCTGAAGAGCTCGGGCGTATGTTTAAGAATCAGCTGTGGAGAGTCATCGGCGTGTCGACGATACTCAACCTAGACCTCCCCGCGTTGCATCAAGAGGGCGAGAATTTACGCAAGCGCATTCGTCGGCAATCGAAACTGCGTACACACGAGGATGCGATACAGAGTGAGTCGGCAAATGCCGAGCGCCACGCTCTCGTGGACCATGGAAAGTTGCTACGTATGGAAGACTACATTGGAGCGGCAGGAGTCACAGAGAAGAAACTGAGCAAATCTCTCGCTTCAGGGAAAGTCTTTAGCGTCGAGCTCGAAGGAGAGGTGTACATCCCTGGGTTTTTTCTCTCCCCCATGATTCATCACAACGACTTCGCGAAGGTCATACGTAGCCTGGGCGATATATCGGGCTGGAGCAGGTGGGACTTTTTCACCACTCCGGCAGAGACGCTTGGCGGTTCGACGCCCCTCCAGTTTCTCGCGATTAAAAAGGTCAAGCCTGTACTGAAGGCCGCTGGAGAGTTCGCGAAGCGCTGAGCACAACTGCTCTCGAGACCATGGAAGAAATTGTGGAATTCGTTCTCCGAAACTTGCCGCTACTGCATCGGCTCCAAAATGTTGAGCCGGTGGTTGAGGAAGCCGCGACCTTTGCAGAGCAATACGCGCGGCTGTTCAGGTAGGCACTAGACCGCAGTTTCTTACGTCTGCTCGCCATGAAAGAACTCCTGACCTTCGCGCTTAATAACCCCGCACTTCTGGTCGTGCCAGCAGTCGGGTTCGTACTCAGCCTGTTCGTGGTGCGCATCAGAAGGAGATACGTGAACGAAGGGATTTTGTTCAGGCGCAAGCCTGCGACAGAGCGCGACCACGACGCCTCAAAATCAGCGGAAAAAGAGATGAACTCGGACAACCATATTGACCTTGAGATTGCGCTTCGCAAGCTTCACGAATTGGGCCTAGAGGACGGGGACTTAGGATATGCCTACTGGCATGCAGTCGGACAGCTATTGAAACGAGCGGCCGGCATGCAAGCACAAATAGACGCACTCAGCAAGGAGCTGGAGCAGTTGCGCGCCACGCGGCCGAGACCGGATTGAAACGAACGCAATGCCGCGGCCGCTGTGAGCTAGCTTCGCTACACATCCTGGATGCCTCCGCAGGCTTGTAACCTCTATGAACATGGACAACGATTCGCGGTCACCGGAAAACTATGTCGCGGTTAGCAGATTCCTCTCAAGAATTCTGCGCCACGAACCCGAGATAGTCGGTATCCTTCTCGACGGCCAAGGCTGGGTATCTATTGATGAGCTTATACGCGCAATTGAACGTGCCGCGCATAACGTGGGCGCATCGAAGCGACTGAAGACACTGCCGACAATCACGCGAGACGTCATTCTGGCAGTCGTGGCCACAAACGACAAACAGCGCTTTTCGCTATCTCCGGATGGCCTGCGGATACGGGCGGCGCAGGGTCACTCAATAGTCGTGGACCTTGGATATGCCCATATGGAACCGCCGGCTGTTCTTTATCACGGCACCGCGTGGAGCAACTGGGAGAGTATTGCTGCGGATGGATTGACGCCTCGGACCCGGCACGCTGTCCATCTGAGCACGGACGTCAACACAGCGACGCGCGTAGGTGCTCGCCACGGCCAACCGTTGGTGTTGGTTGTGGACGCGGCGCGGATGCGTGCTGACGGGTACGCTTTCTCCCGGTCGGATAACGGCGTTTGGCTTACTGAGCTAGTGCCGGCGGAGTACCTCGCTCAGCTTGGGTCGCACGGGCCGACATCATGAATGTGTGCGCTCGTGTCAAATCTCTCACAACGCGACGCATGCAAAGGCGCGAGCTGAATCGTCAGCGCGCGAAAGAGCTGCTGCTCACTGATGCCATTTCTGTGCTCAACGATGCGAAAACCGGGCGCGTATGGAGCGAGGCCGAATTTCGCCGACGGCTTCGCCGGTGAAGATGAGCTAGCCCTCACCGTCTGCTGCGTCATTTCGTTGAGGGCTTGAGGGTTCGGAGACCCACTTAATCGTCGTCGACCCAATCCGTCATCGTTTGGTTAGCTGCAGTTACGTATAGCTCCGAAGATAGATTTTCTTTCGACGCAGGTCCCGGGTTGGCGACGCGCTGCGCGTCGCCTATCAGACAGCGCAAAGTACCTGCTCGTGGCAGGAGCGGTAACGGGCGGAGGATTTACGGTGATTGCAAATGCTCCGAACCCGGCCGGCCTCGCGATACTTGGAATCCGGTTTTCAGGAGGCGCAGTGAGTCCGATGAAACTGCTCGGCGCCGCACTCATGCCAACCATAATTGCAGGCCTAGCCTTTCTGGTTTTATAGGCAGGTTCGGTGGTTGATTGGCATTGCCGTGCCCTATTTGGACACCTTTATCCGCGATACTTCTCTGATTGCATCGGTTGGCCTCTGCGATTGCTGCATTCACGCTTGCAGGCACTTGAGCTGCTTGGTATCGACCTCGGCTGTCTTCAGCGCCGCGTCAATCATATTCAGCTCTTGGCCGAAGCCGAGCGCCCGCTCCTCTCCGTCGCACCGCACGGTCATGAGCACCAGCCAACATGGGGCGAATTCCGGGCTGGAGGACGGGAGGCGCCGCACACCGCCGCACGAGGGCAGAAATGCCATCGGTTCAAGGTGCTTTTCCAACTCGCGAAAAAAAGCGCGGATGCTGCGTCGCAGCTTTCCGCGCTAACTGGTACTGCAAGGAGTCGTTTATCGAACGAGGAATCCGTACGTCAGGGGGGCACGCTCATCAAGAATCCATTGTGCAAAGCCGCAGACGTACGCGTTGCCTTCGACTTCCGGAACCACTGCCTTGAAATCGCCAACGGTCGTTTCGCCGAGCACGCGACCTTTGAACACAGTCCCGATGATGGATTCATTCACCAGGGTGTCGTCCTTGCCGAGTTCGCCACGCAGGTACAGTTGAGCGACACGTCCGCCTGTACCCGAGCCGGTAGGGTTTATGGCAGCCAGGACGAGCAGTGGGCGCGCGCGAAGGCGTTTCTGCTGTCCAGGCGACGCCTACTCAGGACGCGGCCACATAATTCGAAATCACCGCACCCAGGCGACTCCCTGGCTGCCCTATGCGCAGTCTCAAGAAAGCTATTACAGCAAATTCGCCTGTGCCGCGATTCGCGCTCTCCCGTGCCATTAACTTACGTTTTCTTGTGGTCATTGTCGTAGGCGCCTGCTTTCAGGCTCGGTGTGCTGTTGCGCGACCGGGAGATTGGTCGAGTATCCTTTCGTGTGCGCTGGGTTCTGGATTCGTCGAAGTTGGCACAGACGCGGTAAAGCACAACGGCGAATCTTGAAGTGCTCATGCAAGAGCTATCGGCAACAGCGTCTATTTCGCTCCTGGCGTCTTAACGACGCGAATATCTTTACTGTCACCAGCGATTCCACTAGGCGGTCTCATTTCAAGGTATTGGCGCGGTGGGAACGGCCATCGCCAGATTGGTGGCTCGGCAAAAGGCCGTGATTGCCAGCAACCCCGTGATGCCCATCTTCGTCGCTCCCCATCATTTTCATCATCTTCGGACCGCCGGTCCGGAAGAAGGTCATTTCGCACTTGCTGCAATCGTGCATCCTTGAGCGTTATCTCAAGTTTGAGTGCCTTTTGTCGATTTACGTTGAGCATTTCGAACCCTATGCTAACCAGTGAATACTCGATACCGGTAGAAGCCGGAACGAGGAGACATTGGGAGCAACACCTTGCGCATCGCACTCATTGAGCCGAGCCACTGGCATTACGAAATGTACCGGCCAGGGCTGGAGGCAGCCGGCGTCGAGATTGTCAGCGTGGCGGACAGCATCGACGTCATCGGCCAGTCAATCGCTTCTGACTGGGGCTGTCGAAGCTGGACTGACTACCGGGTGATGGTCGATGAAGTGAAGCCTGATTTCGTTTTCGCTTTTGGCCAGCACTCGAAGATGCCGGCGATTGCGTTCAGTCTTCTGGAAAGAGGCATCCCTTTTTCTATCGAAAAGCCGTGCGGCACTTCCAGCAAGGATGTTCAAGGCGTCGCGGAAACCGCCGGGCAAGCGAACGCATTCGTATCGGTGCCGTTCCACTACCGGCTGAGCTCAATGCGCTCGTCGCTCGAGACGGTAACCCCCTTGCCATCCTCCGGATTCGAAAGAGTTCGATTTCGCATCATCGCAGGTTCTCCGCTGCGATTTCTTGACTCGTCACCGTGGCTAGTCGACCCGGTTGCAGCCGGCGGCGGATGCATGATGAATCTCGCGCATCACGCTATTGACTTCCTCCTCAGCATTACCGGCTCCGCTGTCGTCGAAGTGGAAGCGAGCACGTCAAATTCAGCGTTGGGTCTGCCAGTTGAAGACACGGCGACGATGGTCCTGCGGATGCAGGACGGTTCGGTTGGCGTAATCGAAACCGGATACACCCATCCCGCTGATGCCGACTCCTATATGGAATTTGGTTTCGAAGCCCAGCATCGTTCCTTTCTGGCGCTGAATGACGAAACAGGGCTTTGTGTAACCCGTCTTCTCGAGCCGAAGTTTGAGCACGTCCCCACAAACTGGCGGTTCAAGGATTACTTCGCGGCTTACGCCGTCGACACATTGCGCCGATACCAGGCCGGCGAGCGTCCTCTGGCGTCGCTATCTGACCTTCAGGCGACGATGGACGTCGTCGAAGCGGCATATAAATCCGCCCGATTGGGGCGGCCCATTAGCGTGTGCCACTTGTCTGGGAAATTGGAACAATCAAAGCCGTTGCTGTAACACATCAGGAGACAATCATGGAAGGTACCAAACCCGTCACGGTCGTGACCGGCGGCAGTGGAGCAATTGGCTCCGCTGTCATTGCATCGCTCGCAGCGCAGGGTCATAGGGTCATCAATGTATCGCTGGAAGAGACAGAGAAGAACGACGATGCTCACTTTTTCGCAGCTGACCTGACCGATAGAGAAGCAACGGCGGAAGTGCTGGGGCGCATCAATCGTGAATACCGCGTCGATAACCTCGTCAACAATGCTGGTTTTACCTACGTCACTGAATTGCAGTCGTTGTCCTTCGACCGGATGCAGGCCATGGTCGACATTCACCTGCGGGCCGCAGCTCAGTGCATCCAGGCTTTCGCTCCAGCGATGGCACAAAATGGCCGGGGGCGCATCGTGAGCATCGGCAGCCGAATGATGCTCGGACGTCCGGGGCGCATGGTCTACGGAATGGTCAAAGCCGGCCTGCTGGGCATGTCCCGAAGTCTGGCGCTCGAACTTGCGCATCAGGGCATCACCGTGAACATGGTCAGCCCTGGGCCTATCGAAACTGCTCTTTTCCGTCAGAATCATCCCCCAGGCGCACCCCAAACGGAAAAGGTGCTGGGCGCCATTCCGGTTGGTCGAATCGGCACTCCCGAAGACGTCGCCCACGCGGTGAAATTCTTTCTGGCTGATGAGTCAGGCTTTATCACGGGACAGAACCTCTTCGTCTGCGGCGGTGGAAGCGTTGGCTCGGCGGTGATGTGAGTGCGCTTATCTGAGGCATGGAATCTAGCGAGACGCGCGAGTCGTCAACGCGTACCTGATTTCGGTTTTTACCGAACGTTCGTACTGTCTGTCGTCGTCGGCATAACTGGTGCGTTGGCCACCGCCTTGTTCCGCCTGGCCATTGAAGCAATCGACGCGCAGATTGGCGGGACGGCCGCCACTACCGACCTCGTCGACGTCGCTCGCGCGTTGCCCTGGTACTGGCGCATAGCTGTGCCGGCTATCGGCGGGGTGATTGCAGGCGCAATGCTGGTGTTCGCGCACCGACATCGACGGCCGGGTCGTGACGAGGACTACATGGACGCCGTTACCGTCGGCGCCGGAAATATTGGAGTCGCACAGACCATTCTTACAACCGCGTCATCTCTGGCGTCCATTGCTTCCGGAAGCTCCATTGGCCGTGAAGGACCAATGGTTCAGCTCGCGGCACTGTGCGCATCGCTGGTCGGGAAGATTTTACGAATGACGGTGGCGAATGCCCGTTTGACGGTAGCTTGTGGAGCGGCTGCAGGGATTACCGCGGCCTATAACGCGCCTGTGGCCGGTGCCCTGTTTGTCTCGGAACTGGTGCTGGGTTCTATTGCGATGGCCCGGTTCGGCCCCGTGCTCATTGCCGCCGTCGCGTCCAACATGACGATGCGCGCGTTGGGCGGTTATCACCCAACCTACGCGATGCCGGACTATCCCAGCACTTCGGCTGCAGAACTGGTTCTCTTCGCGGCGCTCGGCATCGTGTGCGGACTAAGCGCGCCGGTATTCCTGACTGCCGTGCAAAAAGGAAAATCCAGCTTTAGTCGCCTGCGCGCACCTCTTCCGTTGCAGCTCGCGCTCGGCGGCGCTGTTGTTGGCGTCATTTCGCTGGTCTGTCCCGAGGTTTGGGGGAATGGATACAGCGTGGTCAGTTCGATTCTGCATCAGCCCTGGCCGTGGCGTGTGCTGCTGGTTGTGCTCGTGGCCAAAGTTGCTGCGACAGTGATTTCCGCTGGCTCTGGCGCGGTCGGTGGTGTGTTCACTCCTACCCTCTTTGTTGGGGCGGTGCTCGGATGTCTGTTCGGCGAGAGCATAAGCCTGTTGCCGTTCAGCACTTCTGCCGAACCGACTGCATACGCCATCGCCGGCATGGGAGCCATCCTTGCCGCGGCGACGCAGGCCCCCCTCATGGCAGTCGTGATGATGTTTGAGATGACGGGAAGCTACCAGTCGGTGCTACCACTCATTGTTTCGGCAGTCGTCGCCTCCGCCGTCGCTAACGCCATCGGCGGCCCAGTGATGTACGGCGTAACTGTGCGACGCAACCTGAAAGAGGGAATGCGAAAACGCCTAGCGGCTGGAACTGTACGGGACCTCGTCGAAAAACCTGCCACCGTCGTTCACACAGACACGTCACTAGCCGAAGCGCTATGCGTCTTCGAGCGCCACCCTGTTCGCTATCTTTATGTCGTTTCACGGGATGGCGACTTCCTGGGCGTCATCGCTCTGCGCACCGTCGCACGGTCGCTCGCGACAGAGACTGGAAACGCAAGTCTTAATGTCGGCGACCTTTTATCCGACGAAGTCATCACCCTCCATGGCAACGACACTTATGACGCTGCGCTCGAGGCCTTTCTCGCCTTCCCAGGGGAGCGATTACCGGTTGTGGATGACGGACTGAAGCCGCACTTTGTAGGGATTGTCCGGAAATCGACGTTACTTCGAGCGTACGCAGATGCCGCGGCAGACTAGCGGGTCCGCAGTGCGGCAGCATGCTTCCGGATAATCGACAGCAGTACCCGCTGCGACGCGGTCAGGTCGTCTCCAGGACGACTGATGATGCCAATCGGCGATTCGAGCATCGTGGTATCGATTGGCAAGCGGTGCAACGCACCGGATGTAATGTCATCCGCCAGCAGGCGGTATGAAGCCGCCCAGACGGCATCCGTTGAGTCAAGAAGGTTCCGACTTAAGGTCAGGTAGATGGTCTCTACCCGCTTCGAGTTGATGACTTCGCCTCGCGAGACGAAGAGGCGGTCAATTTCTTTATAGGTCACGGTCTCCCGCGGCGGCATAACAAGCGTAAATCTCGACAGGTCGGAAAGCGATACAACATCCTTGTCTGCCAGAGGATGGCCTTGCCGGGTCACAAAAATGTACTGGTCGAGGAACAGCTGTTCAAAAGATAGCCCCGTCATGTCCTCAACCGGCGGCAGGCGTCCAAGCACGACATCGACGGCCCCTTTGCGCAAGCGGTCGAGCAGGGTCTCTTTCGAGCCGGCTACAACCTCGACTGAGACATCGGCCTTCTGTGCGACCAGTTCGTTGATGACGAGGGGCAGGAGAACTGCCGAGGGAATGGGCATCGAGCCGACGCGTAACTTCACGCTACCGCCCGACAGATTGCCTCGAGCGGAGTTGACACCGCTCTTTAGCATCTCGACCGCGTTGGCGGCGTAGGTGATGAAGCGCTTCCCAGCTTCAGTAGGCGACATACCGCTTTTCGAGCGCTCGAAAAGCTTGATATTCAGCTCGTCTTCGAGCTCCTTCAGTGTCTTCGAGACGGCCGAATCGGTCACGAAGAGAAGTTCCGCCGTCTTGCGTACACTCCCGGTCCGCGAAATTTCGAGCAGGCAGGTCAGGTGTCGAAGCTTGAGCCGTGTCAGGTCGTCAAATGCGTCGTGCGAACCCTGTCCTTTCGCTGGAGGCTGATTGTCGCCCATGTCTCTGTTTTCGGAAGTTGAGTCAAAATCATATCAGGCAAAAAGCCCATAGCCGGACAAGGAGCGGTCCGACTACGGGCTTCACCGGCAAGAGGCTATTCGGTCAGAAGCGGGTGATAAGACCTGCTGAGAATACAAATTGCCCGTTCGTCGACGATGGGGTCGCATTGTAGCCGTCGCCTACCGTAGCGGTTGCATTGATGATGCTAGAAGCGCCGGCCGTACCGAGGGTCTTGCCATGTGCATGAGTGTAGCCTTGTAGGGCATAGACAGATGTACGCTTGCTCAGGCTGTAGGATTCTGCAAGGGTAATCTGGTGATACTGGGCCGGGTCGGTAATTCCGTTCGCCTCTGTTGCCCGGGTGTAGCTATAACCGGCACCGAGTTGCAACGCAGGTGTCGGCAGCCAGTGAATCACTGCACCGACAACGTTGAAAATAGCGGTCGATTTGAATTTCGAGCCGGTGCCCGGAATGAATTGAACGTTCGCGTAGGAGGCAGATACGCCGAGAGTTGTCGTCAGTTCGTAGCCTGCTGTCACGGCAACCCGCTGCTGAGCGGCTGCGGTCTGATACCCATTGTTAATCGCGGAGACACCTGGCAGTCCACCGGAATTGGTCGTCGAGTCGGCTCCCCATGCACCACCACCCAGTGTCGAGTTGTTGATACGCAGTACGCCAGCGGCAACTCCGACAGGTCCCGTGGCGTACTGCAAGGCGGCACTCCACGTTGAACCCTGATTGAACGCGCCTGCTACGCCGCCCAGAGCGTACGTGCCGCTCAGCGTGAAGCCGTAGAGCTTCGGGGACGTGTACTGCAGTGCGTTGTTGATGCGATAAGTTGTATCCAGGCCGTCAATATCGCCCGGATGTGCCCCAACGGCGCCCGTGAGCCACCGGGTCGGTGCGTATGGCAGCAGGAGAAGATAGTAAGAGGAGTATTGCCGGCCCGCGGTGAACGAACCGTATTGGTCGTTGGTCAAGCCAACGTATGCCTGCCGGCCGAACAGGCCCCCGAACATCTGCGCGCCGGTATTCGAGGAAAAACCGTTCTCGAGCCAGAAGATTGCCTTTGTACCTCCGCCAAGGTCTTCTGCACCTTTGAACCCGAAACGGCTGCCGGCCCACACCCCGGAGGTCGTTTTCACTGCGGAGTGTCCGTTGCTTGTCGACCCCAACGTCGTCTGGCTGTTCTGATACGACAGGCCAGCGTCTACGATGCCAAAGAGGGTCACGCTGCTCTGTGCAAGAGCCGGCACCGATATTAACGTCGCGGAGGCCAACACGGCTGCCCGGAGTCGTCTGGTTTTCATAATGTCTCTTCCTGGTTCTTTTGTGAAATTTAATGTAGTACTACTTATCTAGTAAGCTTGATTCATCGGATGCACGCATCGCTGACCGCTTTCCTGTTGGGCAGAGGCGCGCTTCAGGTTTCGTGACCGGGGAAACTCTTCGATAACGTGCCCAAGGTGCGTCGTTATGCTTTATTAGCTTCCGGGCACCCTGGATGCATCAGACCTTGACGCTGTCAGTCGCTTCGCGGGCTCGCATCATGCAAATTGCGCCGATAGCTGGCCCGACGGCGAGCGTGGCGAGGGTTGCGATGAAAGAGTTCGTGCGGGCGAATACGAGGCCAGCGACCGTCGGCGCAATGACACTGCCGAGTTGCCAGAAGGCATTCATAGCGCCGACCGCTGAACCGGTCGCGGCGGGCCCGACCAGCTCGGCCGCCATCGCTGCCATTAGTGGCGCGTAGACGAACGCGGCAGCCCCGAGGAATGGTGCGATTAACAGGAATGCCGTTTTGCCGTTGAGTTGGCCAAATACGAGAAACAGGATGGCAAAGGCTGCAAGCGAAATGATGATTGCTGGTCGACGCTTGCCACCCATCCGGTCGGTAATCCAGCCAACAAGAGGTTTCGCGCAAACCGCCCCAATACCGAAAAGCATCGAGATTCGTCCTGCGTCGGCAACGCTCATATGGTGCCCCTTAATCATCAGGGCATTCGACCAGAATGCGAAGCCCCACGTCGCCCAGTTCGCGCCAAACCCGGCAAGCGCGAGAAGTCGCAAGTCACGGTTTTTAAGCAGCGCCCGTACGCTCGGCTTTTGGGACTTCGACGGTGCCGCTGACCCTTCCGGGGCATTGCGAAGGAACAAGAAGCAGGCAATCCCGATGAAGACCGTTATGCCGCCCAGCAGGTAGTACAAATCGTGCCACGCGTGGGTCGATAGGAACCACGGATATACGGCGTTCGAGACTGCGATACCCACGGAGGGGCCGGTCGTGAGAATCCCTAATGCGAGTCCCCGGCGATTCGTGTCGAACCAGCTTGCGAGGAGCTTGATGCACGCGGCGTAATCGGCACCGGCGGCTAGCCCCATAGCGCACTGCAGTACGAGTCCTGCAAACACTGTAGTGACGTTGCCAAACAGAAATGTAGCCACACCAAGAGGGATGAGCGCAAAAGTCAGCGTCGCCCGGGCGCCGATGCGGTCTGTCACGAAGCCCATGAAAAAGTTGGAGACGACGTAGCCGCAATAAAAGGCCGTGACGAAGATGCCAAGTTGAGAAAGCGGAGACCCGAGGTCCTTGCTCACATCCAGGCCGACATTACTCCACGCCAATCTGTCCAGAAAGCTGATTACCCACGCCGCAAAAGCAACCACAAGGATGACCCAACGGTATCTCGTGGATTGAGATGTTTCATGAGCGCTTGTCGGAGGTGTAGGATGCGCCGCGCTCAAAACGGCATTTGTGCTTTTCATGGGTGTCTCCTTGGTGTCTCGGCGCATGGTCACGACGGAAGTGACCTGAACCAATACCCGAAGACTAATAAACCGTCGCATCTCGGTAAATCGACATATTTCTGTGATGGTTGAGAAAATGCTCAACCACTGAGGGTTATTACCTAATTTTTGGAAACCATCGGACCTTCGCGATGCACGGTAGCCAATCCAATGCCTCACCCGAGACGGCTTCTGGTGCGCTTACCCAGCACTTCGAAAGCATGGCCTATCGTTCGAGGACATAGCACCCTCGGCAAGAACGGCGTACGCGATGCGGCCGCTACGCACGTCAAGCATGATGTCTGATACCTTGCCAACGTGTTCTCCGTCAGACGAAATCACCTTGGTGTCATCCAGAGTCGCTGAGGCCATCACGTCTGGTCCGGGCCCATCGCCGACGCCACTGCCGACAATGTTCGCGCCGGTGCTGCCCGTCTGCGCTTGGGTTTTGCGGTCAAGAGTTGTCATGGTCGTCTCCTTCAAATTAGTACCCTCCGGAGCGCAACACGCGTTCCAAGACGAAGCCTGACTTCTGCATGTTTCGCCAGTGAATGTGCAGTGCGTACCAGATGACCTAAACACATCGAAGGCCCGCGAGCGATGTTCGTGCTCCCGCGGGCGCAGACCTTAATCAGGGGGGCTACCTCACTTTTCGGACTCTGCCGCAGATTGCCCCGAACCGAGGTCTGCACCGGTGGTCGGGTCCAGGGTCGTGTCTGACGCTGTCCGCTCAGCCATCGCCGTCAATACTTTCGCATCCGCGCCGGAGATATTCACCGAGGCGAGCCCGTCGCCACCATCGACGGCCGGTTCCGGCGACTCAACAAATTCCCAGTTAGGGCCTTCGTTCCAGGGGCCTCGTGGCGCATCGTCTCCTTGCGACATGTTGTAATACACGCTCGTATATTCCGGTACACCGGGAAGCTTGCCTTGCGGGAAATTTGGTTGAATTGAATGCAACGCTTTCTCGAAAGATTTCTGATGCGCAATCTCTCGCGTCATCAGGAAACCAAGTGCCTCAGAGATGCCGGGGTCGTCGGTCACGTTCATCAGGCGTTCGTAGACAATCTTCGCGCGCGCCTCTGCCGCAATGTTTGAACGCAGGTCTGCCGTCGGGTCACCGATAGTGTCAACATAAGCCGCGCTCCATGGAACGCCGGCCGAGTTGGTAAGCGCCGGGCCGCCGCCATATAGCAACGCTGTGGTGTGTGAGTCATTGCCGCCACCTGTCATCGAACGGTAAAGCTCGGCCTCGGCTTCCACGGCCTCAGCAAGCTGTCCCTTCGCGCTCTTGTTCAACATCGCCACGATGGACCCAATAATTTCGAGGTGACTCAGTTCTTCGGTGGCGATGTCGAACAACAAATCTTTTCGCCCCGGGTCGTCTTCTCCGACCGCCTGGGTGAAATATCTGCAGGCCGCACCCAGTTCTCCTTGAGGACCGCCAAATTGTTCCAGCAGCAGGTTGGCCAGTCCGGGATTCGGGGCGCTGACACGGACGGTGTATTGAAGGCGCTTGTTGTGCATAAACATGTCACTTCTCCATAGAAGGCCGCATACCCGGCGACGAGGTGGCAGGCTTCGCTGCCATACGATGCGACGGGTACTCTGGCTCGTCAGACATTCCGGACAGCTGCACACTAGCGACGCTAGATGCCGCACCCTGATGGGCGCCCGGGTCTCAGAGCTGGACGCTCTGGCGGAAGCGCAGCGTCGCGCTGCACTAGGGGAAGGTCACTACGCCATGCATGTGCGCATGGGGCGTTCCCGCTGTGCGCCGCATTGCCGGTTCGAGCTTCGTCAATATGCGGTGTCATGTCTCGGAGTCTGGCCGCACCCGCATACCATGAATTTTTCTGCGTTGCGGCAAAATGCCTCCGGCAGTCTGCGCGGCGCTTACTGTCAGCCCGTCCCTAACTGGTTGCGCTGTCGACTAGCCCTGTGGAGCCCATCGTTGAAAAGGTGGCATCCTACGTCGTCAGGTCTACGAACTCCTGTCTTCCACCCAAACCGAACGTCTTCGGCTGCCCAGACGTATGAGAGAAACGGAGCGTTCGAATAACGTCAGAATGAGTTCGACGTGTCAGGCGACGTCGTCGCGCAGGCCGCACGACGTCGCTTTACCTGATTTTTCTTTAATCGGCGACGCCATGCATTGGATGAGCCGGAATGCCTGCAGGAGACGCGCGACGCCGTTCTCCAGTTTCTACTAAATCCGCACGGAGAATTAGACCGGCTCATTCTCGGCATTAACAGACAGGTGATTTCCCGCCCCATCTGTCCAGACAGGTCGCGAAAGATGTCAGCGCTGGCGCCGAGGCCCGCGTTCGTGGCGTCAAGCCGCGCGCTGCCGATATCGTTGTAGCCGTCCAGCTGACATCAGAAACAGGTGTCGTGAATCTTGACGAATCGACGACGCGCGTCTGACTAAGGCGGAAATCGCCCGACCGTCTCCCGCTGAGCGACTTCAGCGACCCCGGCAGCGCTTCGCTAGGGCCAGCATCGCGGATTAACGGCTTGCCACCTCGAGGCCATTGGGCTCTCAGGCGCGAGAGGGGCGACCGCCCCAACCAGGCGCTCAGCAGCGAGGGCATCAACCGTTTGCATGAGGACACTCAGGTCTGCCGGCTTACGAAAAACCGCAGACCAGCAAGGGGGCCCGTGCCCGGGTTCGGGCATGGCTGACAACAGAATGATTGGCAGGTGCGCCAGCGCAGGGTTACATCTGACGTGCCTGCATAGCTCTGCACCGTCCATTTCGGGCATCTCCCAGTCGGTGATAATCAACCTGGGAATCCCACGCGCAAGTTTCTTCAGTGCATCCAAGCCATTTCTTGCCAGCACGACACGGTGGCCGTTGCCTTCGAGAGCCAACTGCAGAGCCCAGCGGTTATCGGAGTCGTCATCGACGAGAAGAACGGTAGACATGCTATGAACACCAGGGAGCCCTCTCCGTGTACCGCAACAGGCATGCCCCGGAGGTCGGATGGGCCGCCGGTCCGGCGTCGCCATGTGTCCGCCGCGGCAAGCCAGTTGCCATCAATAGCCAGAACGGCTTGGCAGTGCGAGACTCGGCGCTATCCGCTTGACCAATGCCCCGATTGCCCGACGTCTGCGTGCTCATCAGCGTCCGGACCCCTACATGGATAGGCGACCCGGAATTTCTACCGGTCGCCGTCTTAAGAGATAGCGGAAGCATCCCTGGCGGAGCAGTGGTCGCTCGTCGTCCCCCGACCAGGGCGCCCCGTGTCCTGCAGCGGCTTTATAGCGCCGTGCATGGCAGCAGCGCTCGAACGCCGCGTCGGCAATCGGTGGTTGTCAAAGCTGCTGGCCATCGCAAATGTGGCAGACCCCGCAAGCAGGTCTTCGCCGGACGCCAGGGCCGCAATTTTGAGGTTCACATTGAACACACTCGCCTGACGGAAACTGGCGGGCGACAAGCATGTTAAGACGCGTCGCTCTCCCGATTGCGCTCTCCAGCACTACAGCGGTGCTAAAACGGCACAATGCCGTGCGAACGACGGCAAGTCCTCAGCGCAGCTGGAGCAAATGCTCTGCGCACGCGCATTTGTTCAGTCAGGCACGGTCTCTGCATGCGATTAGGGAGCTCGCACGAGGAGGCACTATGCTCAAAAACAACTGCATTCTGGCAGCCGCCACCATGGAGGGACGAACGATAAAGGCGGAGTTCGATTCGCACACTGGACGCCTTCGGATTCTCGACGGAAAAAAGGTGCAGGCGGAATGGTTTCCCCCGCACTCGTGGTTTGCAATTGCGAGCGTCGCAGGTCGTAAAAGCTGGGGAACCAAGCCGAGCGAGGCAGACCTCCAGCTGGTCGTTGATGACTTCGCGTCGCGGCATCAGTAAAGCATATGCGGACCTGAAGGTAGCGCTCTTTCGAGCCGCCGGCAGGCGAAGCCGGCCGAGGTCAGCGTAAGATACAAACCCGGGCATTCGGTCGAGCGAATTGTCAGCACGAACCGGCTTTGGGCAATGTTTCTGAGTCGTGGTGTTTGGGAAATGTCAGCGCGGCGGCCAAGATGGTGACCTTTTTGAACCAGCAATCCGGGTAAGAACGACTTCCTGGGCTTGCCAGCAAGCGGTAACGTCGGAGCGAGAGGAACTTGTATCTGCGCGCTGGCATCCAACGAAGTTCGCTCGACAATCGCATACGCTGCGATTCGCCGGTCTTCGCAAATATCACTCCTGGCCGACCGGTTCCAAAGGCCGAAATAGCCGGTCCCATGAACAGCTGAAGAGAGCCTGCCCATCAGGCCCAACCCTCCTTAACCCGACCGGACAACATGGAAAGCAATCGCGGGCGCACTCAGACGGAGGTGCTCGGCACGCGTCCGCCAAGAGCGGCCGACCTTGTGGCAGAGAATGCTGTCCTGCTCCGGTTGGCTCGCGCGCAAACCGGGTCGCGGGCTCGGCTGCTGCAGGAAATTGCCGACGCTGCGCTACTGCTATGCAATGCAGGCAGTTCCGGAATCAGTCTTATCGAAGAAACGGACCTTGGTAGGGAGTTTCGATGGCTGGCGGTCGCCGGGTTGTGCGTTGGATTGCAAGGTAAGGCGACCGCCTGGCGCGAATGTCCGTGTGGGCTAACGCTAGACCTAGGCGGACCCCAGCTGTTTGTCCGTCCGCAGGCAAACTTCCCCAGCCTGCACTTCCCGGGCGTGGAAATTACCGAAGGCCTTGTAGTCCCGATTCCGACCGAGTCCGGGTTTGCTGGTGCCATATGGGTGATGTCTCACATCCCTGAGCGCCAATTCGACTTTGAAGACGTTCGGCTGCTTTCGAATCTTTCGGTTTCCGCCGGCGCCGCACTGACCGTCATGGATGCCCGCGACACGGGGGCGGACAACGACCGTCGGCATGGCGAGTTCATAGCAATGCTCGGACATGAGCTCAGAAATCCTATGGCGCCTATCGATAGCGCAATCGTCGCCGCGAAGACCCTATGCGCCGACAATGAAAGGGCTGTCGAAGTGCTGACCATTGCGCAGCGTCAAATGCGGCACCTGCGAACGCTTGTCGACGACCTACTGGACGCCGCGCGCGTAAAACACGGGAAGCTCGCCATGAAGCACAGCGATACGTCGCTCAATGAGATTGCGTTCGACGCGGTGACCGCCGTGAAGCATCACATCGAGTCGCGACGACATTCGCTCAAGGTGATTGGCCTTGAGGTTCCAGTGCCGGTTCGCGCCGACCACGTCCGGTTGAGTCAGGTGCTCGGTAATCTGCTGTCAAACGCTGCCAAATACACGCCGGTCGGCGGCACAATCGAACTAACGATAACAGTCCCGAGTGACATTGAAACGTCCTTAGGCCGGAACGTGGTCGTTATCGAAATTGTCGACAATGGCATTGGTATCGACACTTCCGTTCAGCCGCACGTCTTTGAGTTATTTGCTCAGTCTGCTCGCGCCAACGCCAGGGCAGAAGGCGGTTTGGGTATCGGCCTCGCGGTGGCCAAGCGCATGGTTGAGCTTCACGAAGGGACCATCTCGATTCGCAGCGAGGGGGCGAACAGAGGAACAGTCGTCACACTGCGTCTACCGATACTTCGCCCGCAGACAGACAGCTTTGCCTCAACCGATTTGACAGAATTTTCAGGTCTGGGACCTGTCCGCCTTCTGCTCGTTGACGACAATCCGGATGCCCTTCAGACCTTGGGTATTCTGCTGGAGCTGGAAGGACACCAAATCACAACATGCGATAACGGGCGGGATGCAGTGCGACTCGTCGAGGAGACGCACCCAGAGGTCGCCATCATTGACGTCGGCATGCCTGAGATGGATGGTTTCGAGGTCGCGCGCACAATACGGGCGGACGAGCGACTTGCTGACGTTGTGATGGTGGCCCTCACCGGATATGCGGCGGAGTCCGATAAGTCGCGAGCCCTCGCTGCGGGATTCGACTACCATCTCACCAAGCCCCTGTCTCTCGAAAAATTGCATCTCATACTGGCAAACCGCGCTGGCGGCAAACTGGGCGGCATGGTCTGATTGCACATATCCCGGAGAGCAGCCTAGAGTTGTCGCAAATGCAGCTTGCCTGGGCACCGCTGGAAGCGTCGTGTGCGCAGCTCGAGAACGGTGCCGGCCTCGTCCGGTGCGAGCATGCAATCATGTACGCGATTGCGGGCAATCGTCGGCCCATCTTTATGTCACCACGCCTTTCTCGTGGTCGCCCAACACCAAGGCTGCTGTCGCACGAGCACCTCGGCCGTGGCATTGACTGCCTGACATCGGGTTCCTTAAGTCATGACCAAGGGCGGCAATAAACTCGTGCCGAGGGTCTGCCTTGCCCGCTCATCTATCAATGCAGGCTCTGGCGGCCACTGTCGTTTCCCGCTGTCCGTTTGCATGCCTATCAGATTCCCGGTGCGCGTTCTCGTAGTCGCGCTATCGGTTCGCTTCGGACTGCACCTCGGATAGGCAGCGTTCGACGTCGTCTTTCGCATCACTCTCGGCGCTCCTCGCGATACGCGTACCGACTTCCGGCCTGTCAGTGGCGAGGCGAAGGTAAGCAGCAGCAAGTCTTCGGAGCTCCTCTTCCGACGCGTCTTCGATGCCGATGAGCTGATTGTTGGCTGAACGGTGAGAAGCAAGCAATTCGTTCAATTTCAGGCGTAACGCCACGCTGTCTTTGTTCGCACTTTGCTGGACGTTCCAACGTTTGAGCATTCTCTCTAGCGTACATCTCTTGTTGTTGTGAATGCCCCTTGGTGAAGTTGAGCCCCGCCTTATCCTGGGCGAAGCCTTCAGACACGTTCCAAAGCATCATGAGATGCCCCTCGGAGCCAGCGTCGCCCGTCAGCCGTTCGCCTCAGGGCGCTAACTTCGCCACCCTGTCCGGTGTCTCAAGGCTATCCCACAGTACCGGCTGTCCCGAGACCGCTGCCGTTGATGTCCGACCAGTCGCGCGGCTGCACCGCGGAACGGGCAGCACTATGTATACCGCGATACAGGGGTGATGATTTCGCATCGGAAGGACGCGCTCGGAAACCTGGCTGCGCCTAAGGGAGATTTGCCTGAAAATATTCTTTGGAGCGGAGAGACGAGCAGCGAGAATGGAGGTCCCACGAGGTTTGCTGCACTATAGGGAAGCAAAGCATCTCTTTTTGCTTCCCTTAGTGCAGCAGGCGAGTTCCAGAACGATTAGCCTTTAGGTTTGCGCGCAGATTTCGCGGAAAATCGCTGTGTCTGCCGATGTTCTGCGACCGGACAACCAACGGAACATGAGGGAGGTTGTGATGTGGGGTGAAGCATTGAGTGAGCGCGAAGCACGGGCAATGGAGCGTGTGTTGTCCGAACTGTCCTCGGTGCCATGGTCGAGGCCGCTCGTTGAGCGTATTGACCGAGACGGTGGACTCGTCAGCGATAACATGCCCTTGTTGTTTGAGGCCCGATTTGCTCATGCCCTTCACATGCAAGGGTTGACGCCAGAATATGAGTTCCGTGCAGGTGTTCGTGATACGGTCATCGACTTCCGTGTGCCAGGAAAAACTGATTGGCTGTTTGAGCTTACTAGCATCAGACCCAGTGAGGCCGTCAAGAGGGCTACTGTCGAGGACGGTCCCTTCGTATCGCAGTTCCTCCGTTCGCCGAACTCGGAAAACACCGCCGAAGAAAACAAAGAAAGCGAAGAGGGCGAGATGTTGCTGGCCCAGCAGAAGATAGGCGCGAAAGTTTTCGACGGGCACCAAGTCATCAAATTTCCGGTGCCTGACGGCCGGATTCACGTCATCTTGGTTGATATGCGAGCATATTTGAACGGGGGCGACGCTTGGGATTACAGCCAAATTGCATACGGCCCGAATCGCGTGCCGCGTGAATTGGTCCACTGCTGGCTGCACAAGGGACAGTGGCAACCGATTCGCGGGTTATACGAGCCAGAATGCCTAGGTGGAGCCGCACCGCATTTGCAGCAACGCATTCATTTTCTCGCCTTTGTGGCCGAAAAAACGTATGAACCAAACGAGATTCTCGAAAAGATTCTTCTGTTACCTAATCCAATGTTGCTGAACGACAGTGATTTGGGGGCGGTTTCCGGTAAATGTCCGGTCAAAGTCGGCGCATAAAGGTGTCACGACAATGTCGAAAGTAATGCGAGCTATCCATGTCTGCGAAACTGCCCGTCGATACCTTGCCAAACTCCGATGAGTCAATGGAGGACGCGCTCAATGTCGGAGCAGCTTACTCAGCAGAAGTTTCGACTGACCGTCGTGAGGCCACCGAGCAGGTGTGACATATCGACGAGCATCTGCGCGACCAGGTGGCGCACCTCGCCCTCGCATTGCCACGTTCCGTACACCGCAAGCAGGGATGCCCCCAGCGCTTCCTGCCGGAATTTCTCCTGCAGGGACGGCCAGATGATGACGTTCACGTTTCCCGTTTCATCCTCAAGGGTGACAAACATCACGCCCTTTGCCGTCCCTGGTCGCTGGCGTACAGTGACCAGCCCGCAACCGCGCGCGAGCCGTCCATTGCGATAGGTCATGAGCGTTGCTGCCGGCACAAGACGTTGTTCGAGCAGCACCGGCCGCAGCAGCGAAAGCGGATGGCGGCCGAGCGTGAGACTCATTGAGTTGTAGTCGGCGACGATGTCTTCGCCTTCCGACGGCGCGCCGAGTACAGGCGTTTCATCATCCACGCGCGCATCGGCGAGGATGTCGCGGTCGGGCACCGCGGCGATGGACGCCCAGAGTGCTTCGCGTCGGTTGCCTGCCAGTAGCGACAGCGAGTTCGCTGCCGCGAGCACCTGAAGGTCTTTTCGGTCAAGTTGCGCGCGTCTCGCGAGGTCACTGACGCTAGAAAACTGTCTCACGGCTCTCGCGGCTTCAATGCGTTCGGCGGCGCCGTCCTTCATGCCCTTCAGCAGCGACAGGCCAAGGCGTACTGCTGGCCTCGATTGAGAGTCGTGACGCTCAAGGACCGAATCCCAGTTGCTGATGGTGACGTCAGCCGGCAGCACCTTCACGCCGTGACGCTGCGCGTCCTGGATGAGCTGCGACGCGGAGTAGAAACCGAGCGGCATGCTGTTGAGCATCGCGGCAAGGAATGCCTCCGGCTCATGGCATTTCAGCCAGCTGCTCGCATACACGAGCAGCGCGAAGCTTGCCGCATGACTTTCCGGGAAGCCGTATTCGCCGAAGCCATGAATCTGCTGGAAGATGGATTCGGCGAAGTCTTTCGTGTAACCGCGCTCCGTCATGCCGTTGACGATGCGGTCGTAGTATTTGTCGAGGCCGCCTTTGCGCTTCCATGCGGCCATCGCGCGGCGCAACTGGTCCGCTTCGCCTGGTGTAAAGCCGGCAGCCAGGATGGCAACCTGCATCACCTGCTCCTGGAAGATGGGCACGCCCAACGTTCGCCCGAGCGCAACCTTCAGCGCATCGCTTGGATACGTCACTGGCTCAAGCCCCTGCCGACGGCGCAGGTACGGATGCACGGCGCCGCCCTGAATCGGGCCAGGGCGCACGATGGCGACCTCGATGACGAGGTCGTAGAATTCGCGCGGCTTCATGCGCGGCAGCATGCTCATCTGGGCACGCGACTCAATCTGGAACACGCCTACCGTATCGGCGCGCGAAATCATCTTGTATGTCGCTTCGTCTTCGGGAGGAATGTCCTGCATCTCGAACCGCTCGCCACGTTGCTCCGAAACGATGTCGAGCGTGCGCCGGATTGCCGACAGCATACCGAGAGCGAGAACATCGATTTTCAGAAGCCCGAGCGCCTCGAGGTCGTCCTTGTCCCACTGGATTGCCGACCGGTCCGCCATGGCTGCGTTCTCGACCGGCACTAGGCGCGTCAGCTTGCCCCGGCTGATAACAAAGCCACCAGAGTGCTGCGAGAGGTGGCGTGGGAAGTTGAGAATCTGGGCGGCCAGCTTCGCCCACAAACCAATGAGAGGATTCTCCGGGTCAAGCCCCGACTCTGCGAAGCGCTGGAGCAGGTCGGCCGAATGGTCGAACCACTGGTGCGACTTCGCGACCTTGTCCACAATCTGCGGGTCGATGCCGAGGGCCTTGCCGCTTTCGCGCAGAGCGCCGCGTGGCCGGTACGTCGACACCGCTGCGGCAATAGCAGCGCGGTCACGCCCGTACTTTCGGTAGATGTACTGGATGACTTCCTCGCGACGCTGGTGCTCGAAGTCCACGTCGATGTCGGGCGGCTCACCGCGTTCCTTGCTGATGAATCGCTCGAACAGCATGTTGCCGCGCGACGGGTCAACCTCCGTCACGCCGAGGCAGTAGCAGACCGCACTATTTGCAGCCGACCCGCGCCCCTGACACAGGATGTGCTGGCTGCGCGCAAAGCGCACGATGTCGTAGACCGTGAGGAAGTAGGCTTCGTACTGCAGTTCGTGGATGAGTTGCAGTTCGTACTCGATTTGCTCTTGCACGTTGTGAGGTATGCCATTGGGATAGCGCCGGTGCGCACCGATGTAGGTTTCCTGTCGCAAATACGCTTCGTGAGTGAAGCCATCTGGCACAAGCTCGTCCGGATACTCGTAGCGGAGCTCGTCGAGCGAGAAATGGCACCGCTCCAAAATATTGAGCGTCTCCGAAAGCGCGTGAGTCGGATACAGGTTGCCCAACCGGAATCGCGAGCGCAGATGTCCTTCGGCATTAGGCGCGAGGTCGTATCCGCATTCCGCAACGGTCTTCCGCAGCCGGATTGCAGTCATCGTGTCCTGCAGTGGCTTCCTTGAGCGGATGTGCATGACGACATTGCCGGTCGCGACCACGGGAACGCAATACTGGTCGGCCACATGTTGGACGATGCCGCGATGAATGTCGTCCATGGCGCGCTGATGCATGATGAGCCCGACCCATTCGCGGCCGGCAAAGACATCATTCATCCATTCGAGCTGGGCCGCGAGCACGTCTTCTTTCGCGGGAAAATCCGGCACCAGAATCGCGAGGCAGTCCGGCATGCCTCTCAGGTGCGCGTAGCCTTTCTCCGGCTTCGAGATGTCGTTCGGCGTCAGCAAATATTCGCCCTTCGTCGCACGCATACGTCCCAGCGTGATGAGCTCGGACAGATTGCCATAACCGTCCCGATTCTGCGCCAGCAGGATGAGGCCAAAGGCCGGTGTCCTGTCCGCGTTGACGAGCTGGAAGTACGACCCGATGACAAGCGGAAGCTTTTCTTTCTTCGCCTCGACATGTGCGCGCACGACGCCGGCGAGCGAACACTCATCCGTTATTGCGAGGCCCGAATATCCGAGCTGGGAGGCGCGTTGCACCAGCTCTTCTCCGTGTGAAGCGCCACGAAGAAACGAGAAGTTGCTGAATGCAAAAAGCTCCGCATAGTCCGGAAGCATTGACGAAGAAAAATCCATGACAGAATCGTGTTACCCGAATAGGCCATGGAGGAACCAGCGGACTTCTTCAGTCTTCACGCCCGGGCGTTCACGATAAATCCAGTAGCAGCTTTTGTCGGCCGCTTCAGCGACGTAGTAGTCGCGCGTGACTGCTTCACTGTCATGCCATCCAGCCTCAATGCGCTCACCCATCGAGACGAGCTTGAGCGGCGAGCCATAAAACGGTCGATGGTTCTTCATCATGAGCTTGATGGGTTCCTGAAGGAGCCAGGTCGGTCGTGGCAAGTCAGGCGGTGGCACCTGCATCTTCGCGTCGTTCTGGATGGGCACCCAGCGGTTCGCCATCTCCGGCCTGTGGTCAGACGTGGGTGCTGCGCGCTCCACGTTCTCGGCGCCGAGTCGCGCAACCAACAGCTCGATGAGACGGTTGTGGTCTTCAGCCGACCCACCCGGGTCGGGAAACAGCGAGTCGCTTGGCGGCTCGGTGGGCTGCACACTGGATGCTGTCAGGCGAACTGCGAGCACCGCAGCGGACAATTCGGTGCGCCCCAGGCGTTCCTTAAGCAGCCGGACAAGATGTTCCTCGTGCCACGTCGGCTCGGCGAGTGCGATTTCGAGGACGGTCGGTTCGATGGCTTCGCGCCCGCGCTCATGTTCGAGCGACACGGTCGCGTGGGTCAGCGCAAGCTGTTGTGCGCTCAGCCAGCCGCACATCTGGACGATGAGGCGACGCGCCGAAAACAGTATTGCATCGGCGTGCTCGACCCGGTCGGGAAGTTCGGTTCGAGCACTGAAGGTGGGCGGCACTTTCAGCCATTGAAAGAGCTCGGGCGACAGACCGTAGGCACGGTCGAGCGCATCAAGCAAATCCACGCCGCAACGCTTCTTTAGCCCGGCGCGCGGCAGGCGACGGATGTCTCCCAACACTCGACAGCCAAGTCCTTGAAACCAGTCGGCGAATGCGCGCAGTTCCTGCACGACCGTGAATGGGAGCGCGTTGAGATTTCGCTCAAGCGACGGCATCTTGAGCACGCGGCATCGACCGCGCTTTGCGAGCAGCCAGGCACCTTGACCGGTCGGCGCCACGCTCATGCGCACGGTCACGCCAACTGCTTTCACGACATCACGCATCAGTGCGCATACGCGCCGGATGCCGCCGAAGAGACGCAGGCTGGCCGTCACGTCCATGACGATGGTTTCCTCGTCGCAGACCACGACCTGCGGCGAGAAGCGCAGCAGACCAAACGCGACCTCGCGCTGCATATTGCGCTCTCGCTCGACGCTCCTGTCGTACATCAAGGCGTCGGGCGATAGCGTGGTGACGCCGCCCCGTTTCATTTCCGGCAGCACGCCGGCTTCCCGCGCCATCGAATCCATCACCACGACCTTGTCACGCTCGAGCACGACGCACCCGTGCTCAGTCCGAGGTGACCACCTCGGACGGAACACCTCCAGCGAAAGCCGGGGCAGGAAGATGGCGACGAACACGGCCATAGGGGCTGAGCGTAATCGGTGAGGGTTGCAGGGTGATGGACAGTGTTTCGGTTCGCGTTGGGCCTCGTCGCTTGACGACATCGACGACGAGGCCGCCGTTAGCCGGTCTGACGGCAAGCCGCAGCGTGGCGGGTGAGGCATCCTGCGCGCTGGCCAGAGGCCGGATTAGTACAAGCATTGTTTCCGACGCCTGCGCCGCCAGGTGTAATCGCCGCAGCGCCTCCGTTCGGATGTGCTGCTGCCAGAGGATGAGCGCGCCGCAACTCTTCGCCTGAAGCACACGCTCCGCGCACCAGAGCGCGTCTGCCGTCTTCGGTGCCCGCAATCTCATCAGCCGGTCTATCGGCAAACCGAGATACGAGAACGCCAGCGAGTTGGGAACATGCGGCGGTTGCAGCAGCACAATTGGTCGCGTGCTCATCTCCGTGAGCGCCGGCTTCAGAAGACGCATCTCTCCAATCCCTGGCTGCTGGACCAGCAGTTCCACCAGTGCGCCTAATGGCCAGCCGCCGCCCG
This sequence comes from Paraburkholderia sp. BL27I4N3, assembly GCF_003386115.1. NCBI lineage: Bacteria > Pseudomonadati > Pseudomonadota > Betaproteobacteria > Burkholderiales > Burkholderiaceae > Paraburkholderia > Paraburkholderia sp. BL27I4N3. The sequence continues at coordinate 762,969 of NZ_QREJ01000001.1, forward strand.
GCAGTTCGGCCGACAGGGCCGCGTAGCCCGTATCGACTGTCCTGCCATGGGCACGCGCGAGCTGCGCCCCGCGCCACAGCGCTGGGTGAATCGACTCGACGTGTTGGGGCAAGGCGGCCATGGTGCGAAATACTGTATGGATGTACAGTATCGTATCTTAAAAATTGCGTTTGTGAAGTGTCCCTTTTTGGGGCGCTACCGGAGACACCAATGGACATGTCTGTGCGAAAGCACCCGATGCCGGAGATTGCGGCGTTCGTGGCCGAATTGCGCTGCGCGTTTGGGGATGCGACCATGGATGAGGCAGTCGCTCGCGGCAGAGCGGGCGAGCCGACGTTCTTCGCGAGCGAGAATGGCCAGTGGTGGGCACTAAGGCTGCCGGTGCAGTGAACTGCTGGCGAGTCGACGACAGCGTGCGGGACCGGCATTTCTGCCGCGGATGCGACGGGTCATGCATTGGAACTGACATTCGGTGCAGTCAACGGAGATGACGCATGTGCTATTCGGCTCAAATCTTGGCGGACTATCGCCGGTACGTTCGGATGTTCGGCGCGCACATGGACATCGCCGAGTTTGCGCGTCTCTACTTCCTTCAGGCGGAAGGGCGCAGTGTGAAGACGCCGAAGGCGCTCGACGATGCCTTCCGCGACCCGCAGAACGATGGTGAGCGTGAGATTTGGCAGCTCATCGAAAAGACGCGCACCGAGCAGAAGACGAAACTCGAGCAGGACCTATTCAAGCAGCGCACCCGCCTGACGGAAGCCGAGCGCAAGCTGGAAGCGAAGGTGACGAAGGCTGCAACGGAAAGCCGGCGCATTGCCACCGACAAAATCGAGGCCGTGCTACGCCGCATCGAAGACGTCAACCGGACCGAATCGAAGCCGTGGGACTCGCGCATCTTTCCCGGCACCTACGCGCCGGTGCTCGTGATGGAGAACGGCGAATACGTGGTCAGGCCGATGCGATACCAGTGCCGGATTGCGGGCAAGCCCGCGAACTACGATGTGAAATTCCCAGGCACCTATAACGCGCGCCTGGACAATCTGGAGGGATTCTGGAAGCCGTGCTTCGGCCACACGCATGGCGCGATGCTCGTCGAGGTCTTCTACGAGAACGTGAAGAAGGCGAAGATGGAAGGCACGGTGCTGGAGACGCATGAGAAGGATGAGAACGTTGTGCTCGAGTTTCGTCCGAGCAACCGGCAGCTGATGCACGTCGCCTGCCTCTGGTCGCGATGGACCAAACCCGGGGAGCCTGACCTGCTGTCGTTTGCGGCCATCACGGATGACCCTCCGCCCGAGATAGAAGCGGTCGGCCACGAACGGTGCATCATCCCCATCAAGCCCGAGAACATTGAAACGTGGCTCAACCCGACTGTATCAAGTCTGGACGCGATGTACGCTATCCTCGATGACAAGGACCGGCCGTACTACGAGCACAGGCTCGCTGCATGAAGCAGTCAGTCAGGCGCGGCTCGATGCGCTCGCTCGTGAGGCTCCATATCTCGAGCTATGTTGCCTGGTATTCGCCCGCGAAGTTTCAATGCAGGTCGCTAGCTTGTTTGTCAACAACATCCGTTCCGCACGACAGACAAGGGCTCGCCCCATAGCAAAGGTATCGCGATGTCGAGTTGACTTGGGTATGACCAAGTTGTCGTGCGATGGATTCGAAGTCCGGGCATGTTCCAAGCTTGGTTTCAACCAAGCGTACTAGGCCCGGATGCCCTAGCCGAAATTTTTCTGAAACTCTCGAAATCTCGAGCGAGCTCATATATTGACCCAATAGCCCAACGGCGATGTCGACGATGACGTCAACCTTCGGACCGTGTTTCTCGCGAAGTTTTTCAGTGCGCGAAGCCACTAAGTCTGGCCGTGCCCAGCTGCCGGCCCGCTCGGCGGCAATGGAGGCGCTATAGCTTCGGCCAAAAAGAAGGCGCGCGATGAGGTTGCGCGCGCGTGACATGGGAAATTTAGCACCGGAGTTATCGGCGCGAACACGAATGTCGTCTATTAGGGTCTTGATGGACATGGGGACCTTGAGATGTCAGCGGGGAGTCCGGTTAAGCCCCATGCCGACGTTCGAAGTCACCATGAATAGAGGATGCGCAGTCGAAGTCGGACCAACTTGCCCAGCGCGGGCCCACTTGCGAAAGTAGCTAGTGTTGAGTCTACACCGTTGGCGAGAGACGGCAACAGCTGAGTTGGTCGAGAACTCCCGGTTGCCGAGTCATGTGCACCGCGGAAACATCATCTCGATGCACGCGCCAAGATTTCCTTCTACCGCTTTACAATCATCGCTGGCAAAGGTTCATCCAAGGCAAGTTAAACATTCAGCGGGGCGTACGTTGTCAGCAAGTTCGAGCCATCAAAGGTATTGGGCGCCACATGGGGAGGCGGTTCTAGTTGACGATATGGGTTATCTCGCCGATGCGGATACGAAATGGCCGCCCAGGTTCAACACGAATCTGGTCCCGACGCGCGAACTGGTGACCAAGTCCACGGTTACGGTTCTCTTGGGCGAGCCTGGCTCAGGGAAATCGTTTGAGTCCAACCTATTGGGGTCCCTTGCCAAGGAAGCACGCAATGGAGTGGTGCTCTCGCTGGACCTCGGCCAGTATGGCGATGCACTGACGCTTGCAACAGCACTCGGCCGAATGTTGAGTCGGTGCGCGGACTCAGACGGTCAGCCGCTTCTTATGCTCGATGCATTGGACGAATGCCGAGTGAACATCAAGAGGGCTGAAACAGTGATTCAGGAGGCTCTTCTCGACGCGGCCAACACGAATCTGCGGCTGGTGATTTCATGTCGCACCTCGGCTTGGCCGGAGTCTTTAGAAGAAGTTCTCCGCTCTCAGTGGAGCGACAAAAATGATGTCAAGGTCTTTGACATCGCTCCCCACTCTCGGGAGTTCGTTTCCGCCCGCCTCAAAGAATATGAAATCAAACCGGAAGAGTTTTTCGCGGCACTGGACACCGCCGGTGCGCATGGACTTGCACTGCATCCTCTGGGTCTGAATTTCTTGCTTGCTCAATCGAAAGAAGGACGAGCATTCTCGGCGAGTCGCTGGGCTTTGTACGAAAACGGGTGTGCTGCTCTTCTACGTCCCTCCAAGAGGCGACTAGCGGATGGAAACCTCGGTCTTCCTGACGTCCGTGAGCGGATGCAGTTGGCAGGTCTGTTGGCTGCGATTGTGCTACTGACCAATAAGACGGATTTTTCGACTTATTCAGACACCGCATATCAAAGCAGCGCTTCTGTGGGCATCGGCGTCGATGCAATCGCAACATTCCCGCTTTCTAGGGGCGAAGCGTCCTGGCGTCCTGACAGGCAGCAGTGTCTGGAGGTCTTTGAATCTGCGCTCTTCGTGACCCGGGATGATGACGGCTTCGCATTCGCTCATCGAACGTATGCCGAATTTCTCGCCGCGCACTTTTTATCATCGCTGGACCTCAGCGCGCCCGAAGCGATGCGCTTGTTGACGCTGCCTGGGACGACCGAGACCCTGACGCCGCAACTTCAGCAGTTGGCTGCCTGGATGACACACTCCGACCGGCAGTTGCGCGAATTCGTATTAAAGGCCGACCCTTCACTGCTGTTTGATGGAAGTGTGTTGACCGACGACGAAGTTGCTGTCGGAGAAATCTTTGATGAAATCGTGCTCCTGGCCGAAAAGCACAAGTTTCCTATCTACGAGTATCGACTGATTCGCTCATATGGAAAACTGGCTCACAAGCTATTGTTGGAAAAGCTCAGAGCGATTCTTCTGGACAGACAGAGGGTGCCTGCCGTACGGCAGTTCGCAAGTGACGTAGCAGCCGCATGCAATCTGGTCGCCGAGCTGCCAGAACTGTTGACCATCTCGTTGGACAGGGCAGAGAACTACGAAGTCCGGCAGAATGCTGCGAATGCCATACGCAATTCCGCCGCAGACGAAATGAAAGTCGGGTTGCTGACCCTTATGAGCGGAGAGAACCCCGAGGACATAGAAGATGAGATGAAGGGCATCGCCCTACATTGCGCCATTGACCGAGGAATGTCCGCAGGCAGTCTTGTCGATGTCTTGACCGCAGAGAAGCGGTCCATGTACTCAGGAGCCTATGCCCACGCATTAAGGCGCTTCGAGAACATGACTGTGTGTTCTGAAGATGTGCGACCTATCATCGCATGGTTGCGAAACCAACTGGGAGCGGACTCGCTCGAGTATTCATGGGACGACGTCGTCTTCCATATCTTCTCAAAGGCTGCATTAGCGGTAGTTGAATCGAATCTCTACTGGTCTGAGTTCGGAGAGATAGCTTGGCTCGCGCTATCCCAACATCACAAGCTTTCTTCGTCCCGGAGTACGCGTTCATTCAACGACGCTTTAGGCCTGGACGGTTTGGACGAGCGCAGACAAAAGATGTTCGTTGCGTTGCTGACTAGCGCAGGCGGGGACGCGAGGATGGCAGCGTCTACTCTATTGCACGGAACCGGTCTAATTAAATATGAGGACGGCCCGTTCTTGACTGAGCTCTACGGGCGGCAACCGACTTCGGCGCGGGCGAAGGAGATTCTGGCTCACACCTTCACTTATTTCCCTACTGAGGCCAATGCATTTTTTCGCGATTGGGTCTTGGATGTTGCTGGCCCACATGCAGACCGGCCCGACCCGTTACTGCGACGCGTGCTCGGTCAATCGCTTGAGGCAATCGAGCTGCAATCTGAACAGGCAGCCACGCTCAAGCGTTATCACTCGATGTCCAAGCGAAACGGTAAGCAACCAGTAGAGAAGCAGAGACCGAAGTCCATCGATTTGCTGATGACTTCTCTCGCCTCATCGGAAGGTGGAATCCCAGGCCATTGGCGAAACATGGTTTCACATCTCCGCTATGCCGACGATTTCGAAGGATTCTTGATGCCGGCGCTTGAGGTTACGGCCTCGCCGCTTTGGAAAGTGCTTGATGACGTTACAAGGAGCAGGTTAGTCACCGCGGCGCGTGCGTTTCTGCGTCACGAACCTCCGGTCGAAGAAATGCTCGCTCCCAACGTGATAAACCACCAGGAGGACGCGGCCGTTGCGGCGTGCGTTTTGCTGCTCACGACTGAAAGCGATGAAGACGACGAAATTGATGGGCTGGCAGTGCGATGGGTTCGCGCTCTAGCCCGTTATAACGCTGGCGAGCAGCCGCGGAAGTCAATTGATGAGCTTCTGAACAAGGCTATGGAGCACAGCCTAGGCACCGTCTCCGCTGAGCTTCTGGAGATTTGTAGGCTGAACATCGTTTGTCCTTATCCGCGGATGCCAGAATTTGCCAAGGGCATGCGGATGGAGTCGCTTACAGCAAACTTGGAGGCGTTGCTTACTGGGCTTGAGGGCGCGTCATTTCTTTGCCTCGTGAAGTATCTCATCGAACAGCGCAGCAAACGCGCCGTCGATGAGCTGTTTGGCAGGGTGGAGCACGCGGATGAGCTTTCATCAGATTTCGGCGCGAGCTGCCTCGAACTGATTGCTCGGCACGAACCGAAATACTTCGTAGAAGTGGTTTGGCGGAGTCTCTCCAAAGACATCAAGGCAATTGAAGCGTTGGCCGTAAAGTATCAACACATAACGGCCAGTCAGCCGCTTCCCATCCTGCTTATCGACGCGAGGATGACTGAACAGATGTTTGAGTTGCTTGAAGATAGGTTTCCGGTTTCTGACGACCTCGAAATGAGCGGTTTTGTGCAGCCGCGTCATCACATACAAGAGTTTAGAACTTGTTGCATAGTCTCCCTGAAGGAAATGGCGAGCGCGGAGAGTGTTGCTGCGCTGGAGAGAATTGCCGCGCGCCATCCTGGCTATTCCTGGATTGCGTACACCGCGCATCAGGCCGAGCAGAAATCCAACCGAGATGCTTGGGTTCCGTTTGCGACCGCCGAGTTGGCTGCAGTAATGAAGCTTGCGGTAGGACGCGTGATTCGAACTGAAGCTGAGCTGCATGCGGTTGTGATGGAGGAGCTTCAGGCAATCAACGACAAAATATCGGCTCGAGGGGTTCTCCCTGCTGTCTATTTTCTATGGGATGAAAAGCCAAGCCTACCGAAACATGAGCCCCGCTTGAGTGACTGGTTGGCGTTGGAACTGCGGGCCCGGCTCTCGGCTCGAGGGGCGGTCGTGAACAGGGAAGTCCAGGTGAGGTCGCACAACCCCAAAGGCTTGGGCGAGAGGACGGATATTCTTATCGAGGTGTCCACCGCAGGCAAACGGCGACTGTCCGATGAAGTCCTCCAGCTTGTTATCGAGATTAAAGGTTGCTGGAATCGCGAGCTACTGAGTTCCCCCGAGGTCCAGCTACGAGATAACTACATGAAGGCGATGGAGGCCGGGCATGGAATTTATCTCGTCTTCTGGTTTCTCTGCGACCGGTGGTGTGACAGCGACCCCAGGAAGCGGGACACCCAGCGATTGGTGCCAGACGGCTCGGTTGTAGGTTGCCTGACGGCCATCACCCAAGCTTGCGATGAAGCATCAGTAGAGGGCGCGTGGATAAGCCCAGTCGTGTTCGATTGCGCTTACTAAGGCGCGCCTCGTTGTCTCTACAGGTTCTTCGAACAGGAACATCAATCTTCGTTCGTTATCCTGTTGCAGGCGGTAAATATGCGACTGTGGCTTTTTCGGGCAGTTCGTTGGTCGCAGCCGCGGGCCTCGTCGTCGGCACGATTGGTTTTTTCTCTTTTCTGACAATCTTCTGGCCGATTTCCCGTGCGGCGCGTTGCTGGGTGGCTGGCACCAATTAGAATTGGTCGGACCCAGATGTCGACGGGCAACCTGGCTATCGGTCTTCTCGCGGTAGCAGGCCTCTTTGATGTTTCTGCCCTGACTTTCGTGGTCCTCAAGATTGTCGTCAAGAGAGTTCAAAATACCTAAGCGGCGAAGATGTGTCGGGCCGATGATGGCTCGGCCTTCAAGTTGACCTTGGAATGTCAACTAGAGAGCGGACGGCGATACAGGGGCATCGCTCCCAGCGTGAGTGGATGTATTGAAAGGTCGCATGTATGTCGTTGTCTCCGGTGACAAAAATCTCACAGTATCCCGCTGCACCGATTATGTGCTGCAAGTCCAATGCGTCCTGCATTTCTGGACGGAAGCCTGCCTCAATCCTGTAGCGTTGGCATAGGTCCTCGGTTTTTATTGCCGGGCAGTCTCGCTTTATCTCGCGCGAACGGCTAGCCAAGTGACGTGGCAGTCCAGCGTATCTCTCTTGGCTCAAATCGACGTGCGGGTCTGTCCGAACTGGAAGGCGGCCACGATAAAATTCGGCATCGATAAGTGGTTGGTTGTCTCGAACGAGCCCTTCCGCCAAGGCGCGGCGCCCGATGAGGATGGCGTCGGGTGTCTCCGAAGCCGCGCGCTGAACTTCCCGAAGTGCGGATGGGTCCCGATGCCAGGCCCAAATGCTATCGGCCACCGTTTCTCCCATAACGATGTTGTCAGCGCCGTAGGTCGACCAAAGCTGGGCCATCGTCCGACTGAACGGATTGAATGTTGGTGGCCTCGGGCGTCTGAGGAGCCCTGCGACATAGCGCTTAAGTTCCTGCTTTTGCAGATAGACCGGGTTGCCTAGCCACTCGAGTGGTAGTTCATTGAGCAAGGCAATTGAGTCTGCAACGTGGGCCGCGATTTCCGACCCAGCTATTTCGTAGAGGCTTACGGCCGATAGGACAAAAGTGATGTGGCCGTCGTCGATAAGCCTGTGTATCGCCTGATATTCCGACCCGGGAGGGGAAGATACACGCTCGACTGCCAATCGGGTGATAACGTTGTGGTCGAGATAGACGCGTGGCATTTCAATGGACCGTTTAAGTCATCAGCTCTAGGGAGTCATTCGTCCACGGGCGTAAAAATCATGCCGAACGCGTCAGGGTTCCTTTTCGCGCATAGCAACTCCGCATGCGGATACAACTTCCGAACGAGTTGCGTAAGCGATGAGCGACTTTCATCTGAAGTGTTCAACCCGAAGAGCACCGCATCCAGCTCGAACGAGCCGAAACGCAGGTCTTCGTGGGCAGCAGCCTTATTCCGCCCGTTTCCCGAGTAGATGCGCCACTCTCGCTCATACGCCCAGTCTGCAGATTTGGTGTACACGAGCCGTTCTAAAAGTGCGTTCGTATCAAACGATGTACGACCCGACAGCATATCGGCCAAGAATTCTGCGTCGACAAGGTGCGGCGCTTCAGCGACGTACTTTACGGGCTTGGCTGTTCGATAAGGACTATCCAGTTCAGGATAGTCACGTAGACGGATGACAACTCCGCGGTGTGTGTCCGCATAATGAGTCCACATCACGGAGTTATCCGGAGTTTCCGTCAAGCATAGAATTTTGCTCGTTGCGAGATGGCCTCGAACGTCTGCATTGAGCCGCGGCAACGCAGCTTCGAGTCTATCCAAGCCGTCGAAGATTGCCTTCGCGTGCTCAGTCTCAAACTCTGCTCGCTGCATGTTGGGAACTTGCACCCTTAAGGCTTGTATCAAAAGGCCTAAAATATTCCCCACCGCAACGGGCGCTCCGCAGTATGCCTCCCATAGCTTATTCAACGCCAAACGCCGTACGACATCGCGGTCGACCTCATATCTAAGGTCGAATTGCATGTCATATGGGTCATTTAACGTCCCCGGAGTTGACCATCGGAGCGTTTGATTTCCGAGAACCGCGTGAGCCGTAGCCGCGCTCATGTACTTGTAGAAGACCAAGTTTTCTTCGTTGTCAATCGGCATATAAGGTTCGACACGCGACAAAAAAATGACGGGATAAAGCCGGACTGTGAACTAGACTCTAGCGCAAGTTGTCAGGAAATCCGGGAACTGCTCAGCAGAAATTTCGACTGACAGCCGTAAACCCGCCGAGCAGATGCGACATATCAACAAGCCGTTGCGCCACCAGATGACGGACCTCGCCCTCGCATTGCCACGTTCCGTACACCGCAAGCAGTGAAGCGCCCAGTGCTTCCTGCCGGAACTTCTCCTGCAGCGATGGCCAGAGGATGACGTTCACATTGCCCGTCTCATCCTCAATGGTCACGAACCTCTCGCCTTTTGCTGTTCCCGGCCGCTGACGTACCGTGCCCAGGCCGCAACCGCGCGCGAGCCTGCCACTGCGGTATGTCTTGAAGCGTCGCTGCCGGCATAAGGCGCGGTTCGAGCAGCACTGGGCGCAGAAGGGTTAGCGGATGCCGGCAGAGCGTGAGGCTCATCGAGTTGTGGTCTGCGACGATGTCTTCTCCTTCCGACGGCGCACCGGGCACCGGCGTTTCGTCGTCTGCGCGCGCGTCGGAGGATGTCTCGGTCCGGCACTGCCGCCACTGACGCCCAGAGCGCCTCGCGCCGGTTGCCGGAGCGCGACGACAGCGTGTTCGCTGACGCTAGAACCTGGAGGTCTTTCCGGTCGAGCTGCGTGCGTCTCGCGAGGTCGCTAACGCTTGCGAATTGCCTCACGGCTCTCGCTGCTTCGATTAGCTCCGCTGCGCCATCCTTCATGCCCTTCAACAGCGACAGACCGAGGCGTACCGCGGGCCTCGACGCCGCTTGATTGTTCTCGAGGACCGAGTCGCCGCCGCTGATGGTGACGTCCGCCGGCAGCACCCTCACGCCGTGACGCTGCGCGTCCTGGAAAGTCGGGAATGGTAAGCTAGTGGGCTTCGCCAGCCGATTAGTGCTGGCATGAAACCATCAGGAACAAGTGAGCCATGCAGGGTAGCAACAAAACCGAAACCGAACGACTCGAACGCGACGTCATTAACGCAGCGCTGACTTGGTATCAGATGCCAGGCGGACTGAGCGAGAGAGCGCTGACGGTCGCCGTAGAGTCATTGTTGCGTGGGCGTGAAGGCGGCAAGAACAAACCTGTTACAGATGCCCCGGCCCAGGAGGATTTTCTGTCTAGCCCTGCCGAGCAGACCGTAACGACCCTTACGATGCCAACGGTGGCGGGAAACTTTGTCGTTTATTCAGATGGCTCTGCGTTGAAAAATCCTGGGCCGTCGGGCTGCGGATGGGTTGTCGTGAGTGATGGCAAAGTAGTGTACGAAGGATTCGAGGCTATCGGTCACGGTACCAACCAGATTGCCGAAATCCGGGCGGCCGCGCACGGCCTCAATGATTTACCGGTAGGCTCAACGGTTGATGTTCATACTGACTCGTTGTACGTCGTCAAAACAATGCGGGGTGAATTCCGAAAGAAAGCCAACATCGAACATTGGGCTTTCCTTGACGAGGCAGTTCGTCGACACAAAGCTGTGAAGTTCCACCATGTACGAGGCCACGCAGGCCATGACCTGAATGAGCGAGCGGATGTGCTTGCAAACAAGGGTTCGGCAATTTCAAAGGCACGTCTTGCGGGCAAGTCTCTGTGATTTAGCCGGTATCTTTCCCGCTCTTGCCGAGCTTCGCTCGCTTGCTCATGTCTCGTACCGCTGCAGGGTTCTTTCGTGCTCGACCTGCTATGGACCCCATGAAAGGGTTTTCCGATAATGTATCCCGGACGACAACCTTATGTTCCTTCTCGAGAAAGTGGATGTAGGAAATTAGTTCAGCATTCTGAGTGCGCATATCGTCCAAATCCTTTTGTAGCGAACGGTTCTGCGAACGGAGTTCACGGTTAGCGCCCTCTATATCTGGAGCTTCATGCGTCACCCGCGGCCGTGAACCTATCTTGCTTTCGGCATATTTGAGTATGTCGTCGTGTTTCAGATAGTTTGTACGGCTGTGGCACGCCTCTCTGGCTAGCGTCAGTTTGTTGATGCGCAACTTGCCAACCCGCATGAGTTCTATGTTTTCGACGTTTTCAGGTTTGTGGTCCTTAAGTCGAGCGTATGCGTGCTTGAAATCTTTGAGCATATCGCTATCGGTATCGAGCACTTCGGCTTTCATGATGGTGTTGACCTCCGAATTCGCCTGAGAATCTCGTTGCATTGTGCGAGGCGGTAGCCGATGATGAAGTCCACGTCGGATAGACCCTTCTCCTTGTTTCCTTTTCGTTCGGCTATCAATTTCTTTCGTCTTTCCTCCCAGAACGGGCGATGCCGAGGTAGCACGATTTGATTTTTGCACTGACTGCATGACGAAAACGGACCGAGCGCATCGAGGGCGGGGGCAATAGGAATTATTTTTCTCACCGCAGCTTTGAGGTGACACTTCGCGTGTTCAGGTCTAAAGAGGCATCCGCACCACAGCATGTCCCAGCCCCATGTGTTATCGGATTCCATGGTTGCGCGAAGAAATGCTTGGCTTTCGTCGGCGTTGTCCATATCAACGTGGTGGCCCATTTCTTCGACAACTTCGGGAATCTCTTCCATTAGCCTACCTGATGCCTGACCTTTCGAACGTGTCGCGTCGTACAGCAGCTCTGCCGCTAGTTCTAGCGCAGCCTCTCGGATGAGATACCGAATTTCCAAATCTTCGCCGGTGTAGTGCTGTTCGGTGGTCTTGATGCTGATATGGTGAAAGTGACGGGATATGGCAGGTAGGAGAGTTCTATCAACTCGAACACAAAAACGAGCAAATGTCATGCGCCATTGGTGTGATGACAGGTCCCAGTTGTCGAATTCGGGTCCAGCTTTTACATACTCTTTAATCCACTCTTTTTGACCTTCGTTAAGGCGTTCGGCTCGAACGGGTGACACTTTTTCTTTTTCTTTCGCGAGTCCAACCCTGTTGCTGAAGTCGAGAATCAAGTCGCTACGTCCAGACATGCGTCTCCACGGGGCGTACAGTCGTACGAGTTTCATAAGAGCACGAATCGGGATGGGGATGTCGGAGGAGCCTACCGGGCGAGTGCCTGCCAGCCATCGGCCCGGACGAGGAGGCGCTTTGCCTTTGAATACCGTGCCAGTGATGAAAAACAGCTCGTCCATCCCAGATAGAGACCGTTCTACAGTCACGCAACTCGGCCACTCGTTAATGGACTTTGTATCAAAAACCTGCAGACCACAAATCTCAGAAATGCGCATAGCGACTGTCCCTTGCAAGGCGATAGTGCAACAGTCCCGCGCCGCATTCAGGAGGTGTCGGATGGCGTGCCCTGCATTGAGCTCGACTTTACGGCCGCGTCGAGACTTGCCATGTGTGTAGTGGCGAGTCGCTGTGATTGGTGCTGAGAAGTTGAAACCTGCAAACCACGGTTGTCCCGTGTCTTTATCTGACGAAAATTTGAGTTTTGCTAACTCGTCGCGGCGTTTTGCGGCCTTAATCGCGCCAGAAAACTTGGGTGCGTAGGGCCTGAGGTAACAATCAATTGCCTCTTGAATCTCATCAATCTGACAGTCCAGCCACTGGACAACCTTATTCATTGCAGGGACGAAGAGTCCATCGGGGACGGGTTGATACCCCTCGTTCGCACGCTTACATATATCGTTCGCGACTTCCATAACGCTGCGACCACTGTACGGAATGGTCGGAATTGGAGGTAATCCCTGCCCCTGCAGAACTTCGTTATAGCGGAAGAGGGTTGCAGGAAATGCGAGGAGACTTCTTGCGTGCAAGACCGTGACAGACTTCTGACCATCTTCGGTATTTCGACATTTCGTCATCTCAATCCAGTGAGCATAGTCATCGAAGCGAGTAGCGTCCATGCACGACAGGTCCGTATGGCCAAAGATGGCCATCCATCCCACGAAATATCTCATGGAGACGCTAAGCGTGCTTAGTGAGCCAGGGCGCCTTGCTCGTTGATGGCCACGCGTCTCAAACATCGCATCGACACCGGCTTGGATGGAGCGATAAAGAATGCTCCACTTTGCGTCGGAGAACTGGCTGCCGTCAGGGAGGGGAAAATCCCAATACAGATTAGAATGCTCGCCTTGACCGGCGGTGTCGTTCAAAAATTTCCACACTTCGCCTTTTGTTGGCTGCTCGTCTAACTGAAAGTCGGCTTCAAAGGTTTCGTCAAAGAGGGCATCTTCAGCGGTCTCCAACGCAGCTCTTTTGTCGGTTGCCATGGTTGTCACTCGATATCGGGAATATCAGGGAGGCTCTGCGCCTGGGCGCGCTTCAAGACGCTTGCGCGAATTAGCGGAAACCACGTGCTTCTTAGCTCTTCGAGTTGAGGCTTGTAATCGCTCATCCATCGTTCTTCATGCATTATTGGCTTGCACTCGATTAGCTTTTGCTCGACTTGGAGCAAGCGAGCTACCGACACATCGTCGAAGACGTCAGCGGCACCCATCGGGCACGACGGGCACATGCAATACGCTGTACAAGGATGGCCTTTCTGTTGGCCAGGATAAGGTGAGTCGAATATGTCGATACACGCAAAGCCTGGAGTAGCGGCCCGAAGCGCACGCTTTACATCCCCCTGTGCGACTCTAGGGTCAACCTTGCCCCGTGACTTTATATACGTCTCACGCCATAACATGGCTTGGGCTAGACGCTCTGTGTCGCGCCAGATTGCGTCGACATGCGTGTACGTCTCCGCAGCGAGATTTCTGTCGTCGCGCGAGTGCTGTAACGCGGCGTGTTGAGCGGTCACGTCCCCATCTGTGATTGAATGCACCACATCGCTGCTTGTGGGGCGTAGGCGCTGGAGTGTGAACGGTTGAATGTCGTGGTCGCGACAGAATTTTGAAAGTGCGTTGTCAAAGGCGTTTTTAGTTCCATCGTCAACCGTATGCAGTGAACTAGGTCCGTCGCGGTGGACGGCTAGAAAAAGCAGATTCGCTGCTTCAGGCGCCACAAGATTTCGGAGAGCGCGCGTGTACACCTCTGTTGCAGCGAGGAGGAAAACAGGGTTGACCCATGTGTATTGTTCGACCGCAAAAGAGCGCTTTTGTACTCTGTGCTTTGCTTTGTATTTCGTTACCTGAATTTGCCAGCGTTTTAGTCCGTATAGCGGATGCGACTTATGGATTGCGGTCTGTGGTGCACCGACAAGCGTTGAGGCGTTGAAGCTGGAGGCGAGGCCTAACAAAAGGACAAAAGGAACAATATCTCTCATAGAAAGCGGCTTCGCTTCGACCTTTGCCAGACCGTCAAGGCGGCGCAGCATTTCGTCGAGTTGCAAGTCTGCGAGGATGCGTCCTTTGTCGTCTACGGGGAATCCATGAATCGGCTTCGACAACGCTATTTGTTCGACCTCTCCGATTGAAGCGATGACCACGCGAATGGTCGTGATGTCATCCAGCGGCGCAACGTGTTGTATGCTTTGCTTACGACCACGCATACCCAAAGTGGGGAAGTCTAATTCTGAGGGTAGGCTGTATCCTTCGTATTCAAAGCTTCGTAGTTGCAGAAACACAGTCCTGAGCGGCCCGCGAATATTGGATATCGTCGTGAGTTGAAGCGGCGTGCCGGCCGGAGCCTTCCGTGTGTCAACGTACTCCAAGTAGTCGTCTATGCACTCTTGGGCGATGTCGTTTAAGTAGACAACCGAGGTAGTTCGAGTCTGTTCGTATCGCGGCAAAAACAAAAAGAACGCGCTCACGGCTTGCTTTGCTTCATATCTTGTTGTGGGTTGTCTCTCGTCGAAGCGCGAAAAGATTGCCTTAGCGAATGGAATCGCGAGATACGGCCGCGCGAGCCAGTCTGATACATCAAAAACTTGGAAGCCCCCCTTTTTCAGCGGCTCGCGAAAGGTTATTTTTAGCGTATTGGCTTTCTCGTCGTGCCAAACGCCGATATGGTCACGCTTGTCTTTCAGTTGACGAACGTTGTTCACTTCGCGGGCGTCGCGAAAGTCCTTGACCAGTTCGTTAAGGGGCAGCCTAGGCCGTGGCATTTACAAGGTCACTCCACGTGTGAAACGTATTCACCAAAGCATCAGAGACAGCAGCTTCCTGAAGGTCCGCTCCAGCCAAATACGTGTCCAACGTCGTTTGAAGGTTTTTGTGCCCGAGCAGATGCTGAACAAGTCTCCAAGGGTGGGGCTTTCCCTCCCGCAGAAATGCCTGATAGCAGGTGTACGCGTAGGTGTGACGTAGGTTGTGGAACGAGTACGCGGGTTCATACTTGAGGTAAGGCGCTCCAGTTCCGGAGGCAAATGCTACCTGTGCAGTGAGAATATTTGCCGCCTCAACGGCAGAGCGGAACACTGCCATCAAACGAGTCCGAGTTAGCTTCCGGCCAAAATCACGCTTGTTCGCGTCAACCTTATTGAGGAACAGTTGGGGTGGCTCAGCATACGTGGCGTTGGCGCGCGATTTGGCGGTCGCCACAATGAACGCACGCTCGTGGTCAACGTAATCCTGCAAAGCTGACACGAGCCACGAAGGCAAATAAACGGTTCGTGGATTACCGCGTTTCGTCTTGGTGATATAGAGTCCGCACGGCTGGTTTCGAGACAGCGCGGGGACGAGCGCGAGAATTTGGTTTTTTCGGAGAGATGTGACCTCGTCGAGTCTCATTCCGGTATGAAGGGCCAATTCAGATGCGAGCCTGTCCCTGCAACTGGAGCGATAGCCATCGACTGCCGAGCTTGAAGTTGGGCCCAGCCGCGAAAAGATAGAGCCGAGATGCTCTTTTGCGATGCAGGAGGCGTGCTCGAATGGCGCAACGACTATTGCCTTGACCGCGCGTTCGGCTTCGACAAGGTCGCCAGTCACGATTTGCTCGTCACGCGGAACAGTTAATAGGTCCAGCTTGGGCGCGACATGGATTAGCCCATCGTCACAGGCGCTGCGATAGAAAGAAACAATCGTTCGAAGTCGCGACTTCCGGGTTCTTGCTCTCAGCCGTTTTTGGGTGTGAAGGCTTACTCGCTCGTGAAGGGCCGTTGAGTAGGCATTGAGGTCGTTGCTTGTGGCGGAGTACCACGGAATGCCGGCTGTTTCAACTAGCGAGAACCATTCATACAAGTGTTCCGCGTACGTTCTGCAGGTCGATTCGGAAAATAGATAGCCGCTTGGAGCGCATTTCTTCCGAAGAAACCGAAGAACAGACTCAATAATCTGCCCCTTGCTGTCAACCAGGTAGGTAAAGCCCGGCGGCAGAACGCTATTTATCCTCGTGGTGACGTTTCGGAGAAGTAGTTCATCCGAGCTGTGCTCACGTACTGTTTTGATTGAGACCACATGCCCTCCTTGAACGGCGGGCTTTCCGGACCGATTTTGCTCACAATGGCGCGAAACATCGAGGCGCGGGTGGTGGACAAAAGATGGACAAAAAACTCTGTTCGTCCAAGTCTAGTAAGGCGTCGGACGCATTTCAAGGACATCCCAGAAAGGAGCGCGGTGAGGGGCCGGCGACAGACCACACATCGGTCGAGAACCTTGGGACTGGGATTCTAAAACGAGCGCGTGAACAGAAATCAACCTAACAGAATGCCCTTGCAGGCGCCGTCGGTATAAATATCGATGAGATCGGAAGTCATTGAGTATGGTTGCGTGTATTCGGTGTGGCGGCGGGCGCGAGGCCCGCGGCGAGGACGGGTTTCTTCACTTTCAGCGGGCCGACGAGACGCATGCCGCGCACGCGCTTGATCGCCTTGATCATGTAAGTGGCGCCGAAAATCGGCCACCAGCGGTCGCCGGCGGCTTCCATGAAACCGTAGCGGGCGAGCCATTGCTCGCTGCCAAGCGGCGGACGATAGCAGCCGAAACGCCCGCGTTCAAGGTCGAAGCCGAGCAGCTTGATCCAGTCTTTCAGACGCGTGAAGGCGATCAGGTCGACGGCGGCCGGCACGAACGGCTGGCCGGTCATCTTGCCGACCGATTGCCGCGCGCCCCACAGCGACAGCGAATTGAAGCCGAGAATGATCAACTGGCCTTCAGGCATCAACACGCGCTCGGCTTCGCGCAACAGACGGTGCGGGTCGCTCGTGAATTCCAGCGTGTGCGGCATGACGATCAGATCGACGCTTTGCGCTTCGAACGGCAGGTCCAGCAGGTCGCACCAGACGGCGCTCCGTCCGGCCGGCGCCGGCTGGCCCACAAGTCCGCTCTGTGCGGCGCCGTTGTTCAAACCGTTGCGATCGCCATTGCCGGCACGCCCCACGCCGCGCGGATACGCATACGGCGCGCTCGCTCCGCTCGCCGCGTCGAGCACAAGCCCGCGGCACGGCATGCGGTTCTCGCGCAAGGCGTCGAGTTGCGGCAGGCCAAGTTGCAGCGCATGGTAACCGAACACGTCCGACACCACGCGGTCGAGTTGGGTCTGCTCCCATTCGAGTACGTATCGGCCAGGTGGCGAGTCGGTCCAGGCGGGCCAGTCTATAATCGCTCGGTCAGTCATATCAAAGAATGCGTCGCCTATGAATGCGCTCGAGTACGTACCGGTCCCGGCGTTTGATGACAATTACATCTGGGTCGTTTCCGACGGACACCACGCGGCGGTCGTCGATCCGGGTGAGGCCGCCCCCGTAAAAGCCTATCTGGCGAAACGGGGTTGGCGGCTGAGCGCTATTTTACTCACGCACCATCATCAAGACCACGTCGGCGGGGTGGCCGATCTGCTGAATGGCCAGGCCGTGCCCGTCTACGGCCCCGCTGGTGAAGCGATCGAGCATCTCACGCATCGTCTCAAAAATGGCGATCACGTGTCGATTGCCGCGCCCGCGCTCGAATTGAGCGTGCTCGACGTGCCGGGCCACACGAGCGGCCACATCGCCTATTTCCAGGCGGCCGACCCGCAAGGCACGCCGCACGTGTTTTGCGGCGACACGCTGTTCGCCTGTGGTTGCGGCCGGCTGTTCGAAGGTACGCCGAAGCAGATGCTCGCCTCGCTGGACGCGCTGGCCGCGCTGCCCGGCGCGACCGAGGTTCACTGCGCCCACGAATACACGCTGTCGAATATCCGCTTCGCGCTCGCCTGCGAGCCCGGCAACGCCGAACTGCAAGCCTGGCGGGACAAAGCGAGCGAACTGCGCGCGCGCGACGTGCCCACGCTGCCTACCACGATCGCCCATGAACGCGCCGTGAATCCGTTTTTGCGCGCCGGCGTTGCGGCGGTTCAGGCGACCTTGCAGGAGCAGTTGCACGAGAAGGTGCCGGATCGATTAACGGCCTTTACCTTGATGCGCGAATGGAAAAACCGCTTCCGTTGACCCGCCTCCAAGCAAGGCAATCCTCACGCGAAGAATCGGAAAAATTCGCCAAGCCCAAGATTTACTTGATTTTTTCGTAATTTTCCGATTGACGTAAACGTTGCCGTTTCGTACTATCGGCTGCAAATTCCAGCCCTTGTGGAAGCCGAGATTTTCATGCGATTTATCTTTAGTGCGTTGCTGGTCCTGACGCTCGCCGCCTGCGCGAGCCAGGGACCGACGACGAGCATTCCGAACACCGCAACCAACCCCGCCAGTCAGCAAGCCGTAGCAGACGCCCTTCGCAAGTCAGCCACCGCCAAAGAGACGATCAACGTCGATCAAGGCTCCGTCACTCAGTTGACGAGCGCCGACGCCGACCTTTGGGGCCGTATTCGCCGTGGTTTCCAGATGCCGGACCTGCAAACCGACCTCGTCGACATGCAGGTGAACTGGTACGCGCAGCGTCCTGATTACGTGCAGCGCATGACCGAGCGCTCGCAAAAGTACCTGTACCACATCGTCGAAGAGCTCGAGGCGCGCCATATGCCGACCGAGCTCGCGCTGCTGCCGTTCATTGAATCGGCGTATAGCCCGCAGGCGTTGTCGGTGGCGAAGGCGGCCGGCATGTGGCAGTTTATGCCGGGCACGGGCCGCACCTACAACCTCAAGCAGAACATGTGGCAGGACGAGCGCCGCGACGTGCTGGCGTCGACCAGCGCCGCGCTCGACTATCTGTCGCGTCTGCATGACATGTTCGGCGACTGGCAGTTGGCGCTCGCGGCGTACAACTGGGGCGAGGGCAACGTGCAGCGCGCCATTGCGCGCAACGAGGCGGCGGGCTTGCCCACCGACTACCTCAGCCTGCGCATGCCGAACGAGACGCGTAACTACGTGCCGAAGCTGCAGGCGGTGAAGAACATCGTGACGAACCCGCAAATGTACGGGCTCACGCTGCCGACCATTCCGAACCACCCGTATTTCGTGACCGTGACCACCTCGCACGACATCGACGTGGACATGGCCGCCAAGCTATCCAATCTGTCCATTGACGAATTCCGCTCGCTGAACCCGTCGTTCAGGAAACCGGTGATTCTCGGCGCCACGCAGCCGCAGATCCTGCTGCCATTCGACAACGCCAGCGCCTTCGAGCGCAATCTGAAGACTTACTCCGGCTCGCTTTCGTCGTGGACCACGTACACGGTCACCGAGCGCGCGACACCCGCAGCAATCGCGCAAAAGATCAGTGTCGACGCCGACACGCTGATGGAAGTGAACAAGATTCCGGTCGGCATGCGGTTGAAACCCGGCTCCACGATCGTGGTGCCGCGCGGCTCGGACGACGACGAGGACATTAGCGCCGACGTTGCCGAAAGCGCCGTGCTGGCCATGGAGCCCGACGTCCCCGATACGCGCAAGATGCTGATCCGCGTACGCCGCAATCAGTCGATGGCAGCCATCGCCGTGCGTTATGGCGTGTCGGTCGGGCAGTTGAAGGCATGGAACCGTACGCATCGCGACGCGGTTTCGCGCGGTCAGGTGATCGTGCTGCACGTGCCGGTCGGCAAGGCCATGCCTAGCGAGCCGGGTCCAGAACGCATCGCGACCGATGTGCAAGGCGGCGGCGTCGAGAAGATCGGCACCCGCGTCGCGGACACCAGAAGCGAATCGCGCTACGACAAAAAGAAGGGTCGTGGCCGGGCCGAGGTAGTGAAGGTCTCCGAGCCGGTAGGCAGGGTCGTCAAGCCGGCGGCATCCAGCACCAGCAAGGGCAAGGTGACCAAGGTGTCGGCTTCCACGCCCAGCAAGGCGTCGAAGGCTGCGGCAGAGAGCCGCCCGAAGACCGCGGCCAGCGCGAAGAAGAGTAAATAGACCAATAGCGGCTCACACGGTAGGGACCACATGCGTTGCGGGGCAGCGCATGCATTGCGCTCCGATCACGCACCGCGCTTTTCCAACGCCGTCACCTGTGGTGACGGCGTTTTTCATTGTGCAGATCGTTTCGCGCAAAGCCGGCGCTTTTCCTTTATCTTTCGTGCTTCGGTCAAACCCATTCGGCCAGCCGCCTAACTCAAAACTCATGTCGTCGACCCAGTTGCGCGTCTTCTTGCTGTTCTCCGCCGGCTATTTCGTTTCCTATGTGTTCCGCGGCGTCAATCTCGGCTTTGCGCCGTTCATCACGCATGATCTCGGCTTGTCGGCTGCGGATCTGGGCTTGCTCACGAGTCTTTATTTTCTCGGCTTTGCGGGCGCCCAGATTCCGGCCGGCGTCCTGCTCGATCACTTCGGCGCGCGGCGTGTCACGGCCGTCACGCTGCTATTTGCCGCGCTCGGCATTTGGGTGTTCGGCGCCGCTCATAGCGTCGGCGTGATGATGGTGGGGCGGCTGCTGATCGGCGTCGGCGTCTCCGTGTGTCTTGGCGCCGCTTTCAAGGCATTGGCGCAACACTTCGCCGCCGCGCGCCTGCCGCTGATGAACGGCCTCGTGATGGCGATCGGCGGCTTCGGCGGCGTGATGGTCGGCTCGCCGCTGACGTGGGCGCTGACGTTCGCCAGCTGGCGCACCGTCTGCGTCGGGCTCGGTATCTTGACAGTGCTAGTCGCGCTGGCGCAATGGACGCTCGCGCCGGACACGAAGGAATCGCATCATCAGGCGAGTCTGGGTGCCCAGTTCAAAGGCACGCTGCATATTCTGCGCAGCGCGGCGTTCTGGAAGATCGCGTCGTTCTCGGTGGTCACGCAAGGCGTCTTCTACGCGATGCAGTCGCTTTGGGTCGGCGCGTGGCTGCGTGACGTGCAGGGCTTCGAGCCGCGCGAAGCCGCGGCGCTTGTTTCGATTCTCGGCTTCGCGATGATGGCCGGCTGCGTGGGCTTCGGCGCGGCGGCGCGCGGTCTCGAGCGGCGCGGCATCTCGCTTTACGCGTTTTGCGGTATCGGCATGGCGCTGTACGTGGTGACCCAGTTGCTCATCATGTTCAAGGCGCCGCTGCCCGCGGGCCTGTTGTGGGCGGCGTACGGCATATTTGGCGGCACCGGCATTCTCAGCTACGCGGTCATGGCGCGGCACTTCCCGGCGCAGATGATCGGCCGCGTGAATACCACGCTGACGCTGATCATCTTCCTGCTGATTTTCGGCTTCCAGATCGGCGTCGGCGCGGTGCTGTCGCATTGGCCGGCGAGCGGCGGCCATTATCCGGCGGCCGCGCATCTGACGGCTTGGGGCATTCTCGTGGCGTTGCAGGTGGCGAGCGCGATCTGGTACGTGTTGCCGGGCCGTAAACTGGTTCATCCAGCCGAGGTCCGCGCTGAACAGGACGCTTGAAGGAAAATCGAGCCTGCAGTCTGCCGCCGGGCACGCCCATTCGCCGGTCGTCACGGCGCTTGGCGCCGGCTGATTCGCTGGTGGTGCCCCATCTCCCGGCACTGTCCTGATTTGCGCCGGCGGAAACGCTCCAGATCACCGTCCGCGCCAGACACGACAGCGCTTTCAGCGATTTCGAGCCGCACTGCGCCATATGCCGACGCCATCTCGGATTTGGAGGGAAGGGCAGTTTGACGCTATAATTCCGAGGTTTGAGCTTATCAACCCGCACCCTAGCGCCTACCTCTCCCATACCGTTCATCCGCCGCGCGCCACCGGCGTAGCAAGCAGGGCCACGCCCCGAGCCGATCCGTCCACACAATGGACCCATCGCGCCCCTTGCAACGTCAACGGCAGTTCGCGAGCGAGTCTGCGCGCGCATCCCGGATGCGTTTCGCTGCGGCTCGCAGTCGGATAGACAGGTCGGCAACAGGGTGTTCCCCCAAGGAGTCTCCCGTGTTGCCGTCATTTTCTCCCGCTCTGCTCGCGCTCGCCGACGGCACGGTCTTTCGTGGTTACTCGATCGGCGCCCCCGGGCATACCATCGGCGAAGTCGTGTTCAACACCGCTATCACCGGCTATCAGGAAATCCTGACTGACCCGAGCTACGCGCGCCAGATCGTGACCCTCACGTATCCGCATATCGGCAACGTCGGGGTGAACGCCGAAGACGTCGAAGCTACGAAAGTCCATGCCGCCGGCCTGATCATTCGCGATCTGCCGGTTCTCGCGTCGAACTTCCGCATGGAGCGCACGCTCCCGCAATACCTCCAGGACGAGGGCGTGGTTGCCATCGCCGGTCTCGATACCCGCATGCTGACTCGCGTTCTGCGCGACAAGGGCGCGCAGAACGGCGCGATCCTCGCCGGTTCGGACGACGAAGCCAAAGCCATCGAACTCGCGCGCTCGTTCCCGGGCCTCTCGGGCATGGACCTCGCGAAAGTCGTGTCGACCAGGGAAACCTACGAGTGGACCCAGACCGAATGGCGTCTGGGCGAGGGCTACGGCACGCAAAAGGCGCCGAAGTACCGCGTCGTGGCGTTCGACTACGGCGTCAAGTACAACATCCTGCGCATGCTGGCCGAACGCGGTTGCCACGTCACCGTGCTGCCGGCGCAAGCCAGCGCTGCTGACGCGCTCGCTCTCAATCCGGACGGCATTTTCCTGTCGAACGGTCCTGGCGACCCCGAGCCGTGCGATTACGCAATCACGGCGACCAAGGAACTGATCGAGCGCGGCATTCCGACCTTCGGCATCTGCCTCGGCCATCAGATCATGGGTCTCGCGGTCGGCGCCAAAACCATGAAGATGAAGACCGGCCACCACGGTGCGAACCATCCGGTGAAAGATCTGGAAGACGGCCGCGTGGTGATCACGTCGCAGAACCACGGTTTCGCGGTCGATGCCGACACGCTGCCTGCCAACGCCCGCGCCACGCACGTTTCGCTGTTCGACGGCACGCTGCAGGGCTTCGCGCTGACCGACAAGCCGGCGTTCTGCTTCCAGGGTCACCCGGAAGCGTCGCCTGGTCCGCATGACATCGCCTATCTGTTCGACCGCTTCACGGCGTTGATGGACACGAAGAAGGCTGGCAAGACCGCAGCGGCATAAAGCGGCAGACAAGTCCCGGCGGCGCACGGCTCACGCCGCGCCGCGCGTGACCGGCGCATACGCGACGTACATGGCGTAAAGCGACGCGCACGCGGCGAACCGCACCGGACAGAGTAGAGCGCGCGCAATGCCACGGCGGCGCGCGCCGACGGAAAGAATAGCAACCAGGTTGCATGGCACCGGAGTAAGGCGCTAGAGCGCCAACTCCGGTGGACACAGGAATACATTAGCGAGAGCGTTATGCCCAAGCGGACAGACATCAAGAGCATCCTCATCATCGGCGCGGGTCCGATCATCATTGGTCAGGCGTGCGAGTTCGATTACTCGGGCGCGCAGGCATGCAAAGCGCTGCGTGAGGAAGGCTACAAGGTCATTCTCGTCAACAGCAATCCGGCGACGATCATGACCGACCCGAACACGGCCGACGTGACCTACATCGAGCCGATCACGTGGGAAGTCGTCGAGCGCATCATCGCCAAGGAGCGCCCCGACGCGATCCTCCCGACGATGGGCGGCCAGACCGCGCTGAACTGCGCGCTCGACCTGCACGCGCACGGCGTGCTGGAGAAGTACAAGGTCGAGCTGATCGGCGCGTCGCCGGAAGCGATCGACAAGGCGGAAGACCGCCAGAAGTTCAAGGACGCGATGACCAAGATCGGCCTCGGTTCGGCCAAATCGGGCACCGCGCATTCCATGGAAGAAGCGCTGGCGGTGCAAGCGGACATTGCTTCGCAAACGGGCAGCGGCGGCTATCCGGTCGTGATCCGTCCGTCGTTCACCTTGGGCGGCTCGGGCGGCGGCATCGCGTATAACCGCGACGAGTTCGAAGAGATCTGCAAGCGCGGTCTCGACCTGTCGCCCACGCGCGAACTGCTGATCGAAGAGTCGCTGCTCGGCTGGAAAGAGTACGAGATGGAAGTGGTCCGCGACAAGAAGGACAACTGCATCATCGTCTGCTCGATCGAAAACCTGGACCCGATGGGCATCCACACCGGCGACTCGATCACCGTCGCGCCGGCGCAAACGCTCACGGACAAGGAATATCAGATCCTGCGTAACGCATCGCTCGCTGTGCTGCGCGAGATCGGCGTCGATACGGGCGGCTCGAACGTGCAGTTCTCGATCAATCCGAAAGACGGCCGCATGGTCGTGATCGAAATGAATCCGCGCGTGTCGCGCTCGTCGGCGCTGGCGTCGAAGGCGACCGGCTTCCCGATCGCGAAGATCGCCGCGAAGCTGGCGGTCGGCTACTCGCTCGACGAGCTCAAGAACGAAATTACCGGCGGCCAGACCCCCGCATCGTTCGAACCGACCATCGACTACGTCGTCACCAAGATCCCGCGTTTCGCGTTCGAAAAATTCCGCGAAGCCGATTCGCGCCTGACCACGCAGATGAAGTCGGTCGGCGAAGTGATGGCGATTGGCCGCACCTTCCAGGAATCGTTCCAGAAGGCGCTGCGCGGACTGGAAGTCGGCGTCGACGGTCTGGACGAAAAGACCGATAACCGCGACGAGATCATCCGCGAGATCGGCGAAGCCGGTCCGGATCGCATCTGGTACGTGGGCGACGCGTTCCGTATCGGCATGACGGCTCAGGAAATTTTCGAAGAAACCTCGATCGACCCGTGGTTCCTCGCGCAGATCGAACAGATCATCCTGAAGGAAAAGGCGCTGGCGGGCCGCACGCTCGCAAGCATCTCGAAGGAAGAGCTGAAGTATCTGAAGCAGAGCGGCTTCTCGGATCGTCGTCTGGCAAAGTTGCTCGGCGCGAAGCCGGCGGAAGTGCGCCAACGCCGTATCGAGTTGAACGTGCGCCCGGTGTACAAGCGCGTCGATACGTGCGCGGCCGAGTTCGCCACGAAAACCGCCTACATGTACTCGACCTACGAGGAAGAGTGCGAAGCGAACCCGACCAGCAACAAGAAGATCATGGTGCTGGGCGGCGGCCCGAACCGGATCGGCCAGGGCATCGAGTTCGATTACTGCTGCGTGCACGCCGCGCTCGCCATGCGCGAAGACGGCTACGAAACGATCATGGTCAACTGCAACCCTGAAACCGTTTCGACCGACTACGACACGTCCGATCGTCTGTACTTCGAATCGCTGACGCTCGAAGACGTGCTCGAAATCGTTGACAAGGAAAAGCCGGTTGGGGTGATCGTGCAATACGGCGGTCAAACGCCGCTGAAGCTCGCGCTGGATCTCGAAGCGAACGGTGTGCCGATCGTCGGCACGTCGCCGGACATGATCGACGCCGCGGAAGACCGCGAGCGTTTCCAGAAGCTGCTGCAGGACCTCGGTCTGCGTCAGCCGCCGAACCGTACCGCGCGCGCCGAAGACGAAGCGCTCAAGCTCGCCGACGAAATCGGTTATCCGCTGGTGGTGCGCCCGTCTTACGTGCTGGGCGGCCGCGCGATGGAAATCGTGCACGAGCCGCGCGACCTCGAACGCTATATGCGTGAGGCCGTGAAGGTGTCGAACGATTCGCCGGTGCTGCTCGATCGCTTCCTGAACGACGCGATCGAATGCGACGTGGATTGCATCTCCGACGGTGAAGCGGTGTTTATCGGCGGCGTGATGGAGCACATCGAACAGGCGGGCGTGCACTCGGGCGACTCGGCGTGCTCGCTGCCGCCGTATTCGCTGTCGAAGGAAACCGTGGCTGAGTTGAAGCGTCAAACCGGCGCGATGGCGAAGGCGCTGAACGTGATCGGCCTGATGAACGTGCAGTTCGCGATCCAGCAAGTGCCGCAGGCGGACGGCTCGAAAGAAGACGTTATCTACGTGCTCGAAGTGAACCCGCGCGCCTCGCGCACGGTGCCGTACGTGTCGAAGGCGACCAGCCTGCCGCTCGCGAAGATCGCGGCGCGCGCCATGGTCGGTCAGAAGCTCGCTGAACAAGGCGTGACGAAGGAAATCGATCCGCCATACTTCAGCGTGAAGGAAGCCGTGTTCCCGTTCGTCAAGTTCCCGGCAGTCGATCCGGTGCTCGGACCGGAAATGCGTTCGACCGGCGAAGTGATGGGCGTGGGTCAGACTTTCGGCGAAGCGCTGTTCAAGTCGCAGCTCGCGGCGGGTTCGCGTCTGCCGGAGTCGGGCACGGTGCTGTTGACCGTGATGGACGCCGACAAGCCGAAGGCCGTCGAAGTCGCACGCATGCTGCACGAACTCGGCTATCCGATCGTCGCCACCAAGGGCACGGCCGCCGCGATCGAAGCGGCCGGCGTGCCAGTGAAGGTCGTCAACAAGGTGAAGGACGGCCGTCCGCACATCGTCGACATGATCAAGAACGGTGAGATCGCGCTGGTCTTCACGACCGTCGACGAAACCCGCGCCGCGATCGCCGACTCGCGTTCGATCCGCATGAGCGCGCAGGCGAACAAGGTCACGTACTACACGACCATGTCCGGCGCGCGCGCCGCAGTGGAAGGGTTGCGCTATTTGAAGGATCTGGAAGTCTATGATTTACAAGGCCTGCACGCTCGCCTAAACTAAGGCTTCGAATACCTGTCCAAGATGTAAGTGCCGCGGTTAAGCGGCGTTCCGCAGGTGCTTGGCGCCGGGTTTTTCCCGGCGCTCTGGCCCCCGCGGAATGCACTTAACCGCGGTGATTTTTTTTACGGCTGTTTTTTGCATAGAGTTGTTTATGAGCACTGTTCCATTGACGAAGCGCGGCGCGGAAATGTTGCGCGATGAATTGCAGCGCCTGAAATCGGTTGAGCGTCCTTCGGTGATCAATTCGATCGCGGAAGCGCGTGCCCAGGGCGATCTGTCGGAAAACGCGGAATACGACGCGGCGAAGGAAAAGCAGGGCTTTATCGAAGGCCGGATTGCTGAAATCGAATCGAAGCTGGCCGGCGCGCAGGTGATCGACCCGGCGGCAGTGGAAGCGGACGGGCGCGTGGTGTTCGGCGCGACCGTGGAACTGGAAGACCTGGATTCGGGAGCGTCGGTCAAATACCAGATCGTCGGCGACGACGAGGCGGACATCGACCATGGCCTGATCTCGATCAGCTCGCCGATCGCGCGCGCCCTGATCGGCAAGTCGGAAGGCGACGTTGCATCGGTGCAGGCACCGGGCGGCGTGCGCGAATACGAAATCATCGCGGTTAGCTACGTTTGAAGGCGGCTCCGGTGTCCCTGATGCCGCATCGTTTTTTCCGCTTGTTGACGGTGGTGTGGGTCGGTAGTCTGCTGACTATCGGCTACGCGGTCGCGCCTGTGCTGTTCACCTCGCTCGACCGGATGACCGCTGGCGCGGTGGCCGCGCAACTGTTCCGCATTGAAGGCGTACTGGGTGCGGTGTGCGGCATTTTGCTACTCGGTCTCGCGAACGTGCTGGTTCGGCGCGGCAGCGATGCGTATCGCCGTTTGCGCTGGCTGATCGCGGGGATGCTGGTGTGCGTGCTGGTGGGTTACTTCGCGTTGCAGCCGTTTATGAATGCAATGCGCATTGCCGCGCTCGAAGCGGGCAGCGATGTCGGACATTCTGCGTATGCAACACGCTTCGGCATTTTGCACGGCGTGTCGAGTCTGTTTTACCTGATCGAAAGTCTGCTGGGTGTGGCGCTGGTGTGGAAACTGCCTGCGGGCGCAGGTGTGGCGTCGGCGGAGCAGGGTGCTCGTGGCACTGCAGGGAAAGTGGCCGGCTGACACCGGCGGCCATGGTGCTTTCCTTTCAGCCGCTGAGTACGCGAGCCAGAAGGCGGCGAGCTTGCTGAGCGATCTCAAGTTTTGAAGTCGTGATCAAGCCGCCCCACGTCGAGGTGCGGACGCCGCCCGCACCTTTCATCATTCGCTTATTTCGACGACTGATGCGAGCGCTTCGCGCTGGCCTGGCGTTTCTTGGCGCGCTTGATGTTGCCGCCTTGCGTCACGCGTTCATTGCCACGCACCACGACGGCTTTGGCCTTGGGTTTGCGCATCGGGATTTCGCTGGGCTTCACGACCGTCACGACGCGCGGCGCGCGGCCCTTGCCCGGTTTGGCTTCGACAGCGGCTTCGCGGGCGCTCGGCAGGGCGCCGCGTTTGGTCTTCACCGCCGGTTGGGCGGCTTCCGGCTTCCAGATCACCAGCAGCTTGCCGATATGCTGGATCGGCGCGGCGTTCAGCTTGTCACAGATTTCTTCGTAGATCGCGATGCGCTCTTCGCGTTCATCACCGAACACGCGGATTTTGATGAGCTGATGAGCGCCAAGGTGGACCTTGATCTCGGAGAGCACAGCGTCGGTCAAGCCTTCGGCGCCGACGAGCACGACCGGTTTGAGCGCATGTGCCTGGGAGCGCAACTCGGCGCGTTGGTCGGAAGAGACTTTGAGGGCGGGCATGGAAAGTGGGAGACTCGACTAAAATGGCGGCACCTGCATATCCGAGAGATTCGGCCAATCGCGCAGGGCGGCGCGTCAGAACAACAGAATCGCGGATGACTGCCAGTTTTGGCGGCGTCCGCGCGAATTAACCGCGTATTATCCCCTAAAGCGTGTCATAACGCAGCAAGAGTTCAACGCTTAATGGCAAAAAACAAATTCAACACGGCGTGGTTGCATGATCACATCAACGACCCGTACGTAAAAATGGCGCAGCGGGAGGGCTATCGTGCCCGCGCGGCCTACAAGCTCAAGGAAATCGACGAACAGGACAAGCTGATCCGTCCCGGCCAGGTGATCGTCGACCTCGGTTCAGTGCCCGGCAGTTGGAGTCAGTACGCGCGTAATAAGCTTGCCAAGGGTTCGCAGCGCGACGCCGAGCGCGAAGGTGGCATCGACGGCACGATCATCGCGCTGGATATCCTGCCGATGGAGCCGATTGCCGACGTCACTTTCATTCAGGGCGACTTTCGCGAAGACACCGTGCTCGGCCAACTGGAAGAATTGGTGGGCGAACGCCAGGTTGATCTTGTAATTTCGGATATGGCGCCCAACCTGTCGGGAGTGGCGGTGGCGGATGCCGCGCGAATCGAGCATCTGTGCGATCTCGCGCTGGAATTCTCACAAAATCACCTCAAGCAGGATGGTGCCCTTTTAGTCAAATGCTTTCACGGCAGTGGTTACAGCCAGATTGTCGAAAAGTTCAAGCATCAATTTAAGGTGGTGGCGGCCCGTAAGCCGAAAGCGTCGCGGGACAAATCGTCAGAAACGTTTATTTTGGGTAAGCATCTCAAGCGGCCCGCATAGGACGCTGCAGGACGGTTCCGCATCTGCCGATAATGCGATCATGGCCTCCGAAATGGGTGCGGCACTGACCCGCTGTCCTATTTCTGTGGTAGTGAAACCTTATGGCAGGGGTCTGCGGACTGGATTAGAATGCTTTCGTGGTGCCGCAAGGCAAATGTAGGCGCCCGTCTAAGTGAAGGAGTGGTGCTTTGAACAACAATATGTTTTCGAAAGCAGCAGTGTGGCTGGTTATCGCACTGGTGCTGTTTACGGTGTTCAAGCAGTTCGACAAGCCCCGTGTCCAGGAAGGCGTTTCCTATTCGCAGTTCATGGACGACGCGAAGAACGGCAAAGTCAAGAACGTCATTGTCCAGGGGCGGAACCTCACGGTCACTCCAGCAGACGGCCAGAAGTACCAGATCGTGTCGCCCGGCGACATCTGGATGGTCGGCGATCTGATGAAGTATGGCGTTCAGGTGAGCGGCAAGGCTGATGACGAACCCAATGCGCTGGTGTCCGCGCTGTACTACCTCGGACCGACGATCCTGATCATCGGCTTCTGGTTCTACATGATGCGACAGATGCAGGGGGGCGGGAAAGGCGGTGCGTTCTCGTTCGGCAAATCCCGTGCACGTCTGATCGACGAAAACAACAACGCAATCAATTTCACCGACGTCGCCGGTTGCGACGAAGCCAAGGAAGAAGTCTCCGAACTGGTCGACTTCCTGCGCGATCCGCAGAAATTTCAGAAGCTGGGCGGACGCATTCCGCGCGGCGTGCTGCTGGTTGGGCCGCCGGGAACCGGTAAGACGCTGTTGGCGCGTGCTATCGCGGGTGAAGCGAAAGTGCCGTTCTTCAGCATCTCGGGTTCGGACTTCGTCGAAATGTTCGTCGGTGTCGGCGCGGCTCGGGTGCGCGACATGTTCGAGCAGGCCAAGAAGCATGCGCCTTGCATCGTGTTCATCGACGAAATCGACGCGGTCGGTCGTCATCGCGGCGCCGGCATGGGCGGCGGTAATGACGAACGCGAGCAGACGTTGAACCAGATGCTGGTCGAGATGGACGGCTTCGAAGCGAACTCGGGCGTGATCGTGATCGCCGCGACGAACCGTTCGGACGTGCTCGACAAGGCGCTGCTGCGTCCGGGCCGTTTCGACCGTCAGGTGTACGTCGGTCTGCCGGACATTCGCGGCCGTGAGCACATCATGAAGGTTCACCTGCGCAAGGTGCCGATTTCGAACGACGTCGACGCAGCGGTGATCGCACGCGGCACGCCGGGCTTCTCGGGCGCCGATCTGGCGAATCTCGTGAACGAAGCGGCTTTGTTCGCGGCTCGCCGCGGCAAGCGCATCGTTGAAATGAACGACTTCGAAGACGCGAAAGACAAGATCTTCATGGGTCCGGAGCGCAAGTCGGCCGTGATCCGCGAAGAATCGAAGCGTGCCACGGCGTACCACGAGTCGGGCCATGCGGTGATCGCCAAGCTGTTGCCGAAGGCCGATCCGGTGCACAAGGTCACGATCATTCCGCGTGGCCGCGCACTGGGTGTGACCTGGCAGTTGCCGGAGCATGACAACGAAACGTATTCGAAGGACTACCTGCTGGATCGCCTGGCGATCCTGTTCGGTGGCCGCGTCGCGGAAGAGTTGTTCCTGAACCTGCTCAGCACCGGCGCGTCGGACGACTTCAACAAGGCCACGCAAACCGCGCGCGCCATGGTGGCCCGCTTCGGCATGACGGACGCACTTGGACCGATGGTCTACGTCGACGACGAAAACGACGCCACGCCGTTTGGCCGCGGCTTTACGCGCACCATTTCGGAAGCGACGCAGCAGAAGGTCGATGCCGAAATCCGTCGCGTGCTGGACGAGCAATACAATCTCGCGAAGCGCCTGCTGGACGAAAACCGCGACAAGGTCGAAGCGATGACCGCCGCGCTGATGGAGTGGGAAACGATCGACGCCGATCAGATCAACGACATCATGGCAGGCCGTCCGCCGCGTTCGCCGAAGAGTTCGCCGCCGTCGGCAACCGACGCCTCGTCGGGCGGCAGCCCGGGCACCGAGGTCAAACCGGGCAGCGCGACCGCGCCGGCCTGATAGGCGACCAGTAGAAAGTGCGGGCCGGTGTGTTTTCACACCGGCCCGTTTTGCATTTATCCGTTTGCGTGAAGCACTTCCACGTGTCGAAAGTCGAATTCCCTTTTTTGCCTATTCCCGAGCCGCTGCAGTGCGGCCGTTTCAAGCTGACCTTTGAACGCCCGTTGGTCATGGGCATTCTGAACGTCACTCCCGATTCTTTTTCCGACGGCGGCAAATACGCTATGCGCGGCGATGCGTTGCGCCAGGCCGAGCGTATGATGCTCGACGGCGCGGACATTATCGATATCGGCGGCGAATCGACGCGTCCGGGCGCGCCGCCGGTGTCGCTCGACGAAGAACTGGATCGAGTGATCCCGCTCGTCGAGCAACTGCGTGGTGCGAATGTGCCGTTGTCGATCGACACCTACAAGCCTGAAGTGATGCGCCATACGCTGGCCGCCGGCGCCGATCTGATCAACGACATCTGGGGCTTCCGCATGCCGGGCGCAATCGACGCGGTGCGCGACAGTCAATGCGGCGTGTGCGTCATGCACATGCTCGGCGAGCCGCAGACCATGCAGGTCGGTGAGCCCGCTTATGACGATGTGGTGAGCGAGGTTCGCGATTTTCTCGAGGAGCGGGTCGCGGCGCTCAAGCAGGCGGGCATTGCGCGTGCTCGTATCAGCGTGGACCCAGGTTTCGGTTTCGGCAAGACCGTAGTCGAGCATAATTACACGCTGCTCGCGCATCTGCCGGACACGGCGCCGCGAGCTGAGCCGCCTTATCCCATTCTTGCCGGCATGTCGCGCAAGTCGATGGTCGGCGCGGTGGTGGAACGCCCGGCGCCGGAACGCGTCGCGGGCAGTATTGCGGCGGCCGTGTGCGCCGCTGAACGGGGCGCTGCGATTCTGCGTGTACACGACGTCGCGCAAACTGTAGATGCATTGAAAGTATGGGCAGCCATGCGCGACGCGGCGAAGCACAGCCGCGCGCGCGGTTGAACCCACAAGCCAAGGAGGAAGATAAAACATGGCACGTCGTTATTTCGGAACGGACGGCATTCGGGGCAAAGTCGGCGAAGGACCTATCACGCCGGAGTTTGTATTGCGGCTCGGCTACGCGGCCGGCAAGGTGTTGGCAGGCGCGGACCGGTGGGCCAAAAGCGGCACGCGGCCAACCGTGTTGATCGGCAAGGACACGCGGGTGTCGGGCTACATGCTCGAAGCCGCGCTCGAGTCAGGTTTCTCCGCAGCGGGTGTGGACGTGATGCTGGCCGGTCCGATGCCGACTCCCGGCATCGCCTACCTGACGCGCGCGTTGAGGCTCGCCGCGGGCGTGGTGATCAGTGCATCGCATAACCCGTACTACGACAACGGCATCAAATTTTTCTCCGCCGACGGCAACAAGTTGCCGGACGAAGTGGAAGCGCAGATCGAGGAGCAACTCGATCTGCCGCTCGCCTGCGCGGCATCCGAGCAACTCGGCAAGGCGCGGCGTCTCGACGACGCGGCTGGCCGCTACATCGAGTTCTGCAAGAGCACGTTTCCGGCGGCGTTTGACCTGCACGGCCTGAAGCTGGTGGTCGACTGCGCGCATGGCGCCGCGTATGACGTCGCGCCGCACGTGTTCCACGAACTCGGCGCCGAAGTGATTCCGATCGGCGTCGCGCCGAACGGCTTCAACATCAACGACGGTGTCGGCGCGACCGCGCCGGATGCGCTGGTGCGTGCCGTGCGCGCGAATCATGCGGATCTGGGTGTCGCGCTCGATGGCGACGCCGACCGTCTGCAGGTGGTCGACGCGACAGGGCGCCTCTACAACGGCGACGAACTGCTCTACATCCTGGTCAAGGATCGTGTCGCGACCGACGGCAAAGTGGACGGCGCCGTCGGCACCCTGATGACCAATATGGCGGTGGAAGTGGCGTTGCAGGAAGCCGGCGTGAAGTTCGTGCGCGCGGCGGTCGGCGACCGCTACGTGCTCGAACAGTTGCGCGAACACGGCTGGCAACTGGGCGCCGAGGGCTCCGGCCATATTCTTTCGCTCGACCGTCATTCCACGGGCGACGGCATTGTCTCTGCGTTGCTGGTGCTGGCAGCCATGAAGCGCAGCGAGAAAACGCTCGCCGACCTGCTCGACGGCGTCACGCTGTTCCCGCAGAAGCTGATCAACGTGCGCATGAAGCCTGGCGCGGACTGGAAGAGTAGCGACGCGATCCGCCGCGCCATCGCCAAGGCGGAGAGCGCGCTGAACGGCCGCGGCCGCGTGCTGATCCGTGCGTCCGGCACGGAGCCGGTGCTGCGCGTGATGGTGGAAGCGGAAAGTGCCGCCGACGCACTTCTTCATGCGGAATCGATTGCCGGCGCGGTCAAAGAGGCCACGGCGTAAGCCACACGCACTTGCGGCGGGCAGGACGTTGGGACGAGATGCGTATCGTGTCCTGACGCCCTCGCTCGCTGCGCTTAGTCTCATTCGGCGAACCGCGCAAAAGGCACATCGCAAAGTAGGGCGGCGCCGGAAAACACAAAATCAAAAGCCATTCCCAACGCTCACAGCCACGCCCGAACGACCCTCTCACCCGCGGCCCATTGCCGCACGACCCACGCCGCATCTTTTTCCCGAACGCGCACTCGCAAACGTTCGCGCCCCATCTTTCTTCGCCTAATCTAGAGAACGTCACGGCTTTCGCCGGAAGTCCAAGTTTTCCCTGACAAATCTGCTTTCAGCTGTGTAATCCTACTGTCACATCCGTTTCACGTTAAGTCACGTTACTGTCACAAAGAGACCCTAAGCTTCGCGGTGTTCGTCTTACACGCTCACACCGCTCACACCTTTGGAGGTCTCATGAAATTGATGCAAACCGTGTTCGCTGGCGTCGCTGGCGCGCTTTTCGCGATCGCAGCGCAAGCCGCAGACATCACCGGCGCGGGCAGCACCTTCGCAGCACCGATCTACACGAAGTGGGCCGATTCGTATCAGAAGTCGGGCGGCGGCAAGGTTAACTATCAAGGCATCGGCTCGTCGGGCGGCGTGAAGCAGATCGTCGCGAAGACCGTCGACTTCGCCGGTTCGGACGCTCCGCTGAAGGACGACGAACTCGCCAAGGACGGCCTGTTCCAGTTCCCGACGGTGGTCGGCGGCGTGGTGCCGGTCGTCAATGTGCCGGGCGTGAAGCCGGCTGAACTGACGCTGTCGGGCGAAGTGCTCGGCGACATCTATCTGGGCAAGATCAAGAAGTGGAACGATCCGGCGATCGTTGCGCTGAACCCGAAGGTCAAGCTGCCGGATACCGACATCGCCGTGGTTCGCCGCGCTGATGGCTCGGGCACCAGCTTCATCTGGACGAACTATCTGTCGAAGGTCAACGCAGACTGGAAGTCGAAGGTCGGTGAAGGTTCCACGGTCAACTGGCCGACGGGCACGGGCGGCAAGGGCAACGACGGCGTCGCGGCCTTCGTGCAACGTCTGCCGGGCGCAATCGGCTACGTGGAATGGGCGTACGCGAAGCAGAACCACATGACGTATGTCGCGCTGAAGAACTCGACGGGCACGGTTGTCGAGCCGAAGACTGAGACCTTCAAGGCAGCGGCAGCAGGCGCGGACTGGTCGAAGTCGTTCTATCAGATCCTGACGAACGAGCCGGGCAAGAACGCATGGCCGATCGTCGGCGCGACGTTCGTGCTGTTGCACACGGCGCAGGACAAGCCGGCGCAAGGCGCAGAAACCCTGAAGTTCTTCGACTGGGCGTTCAAGAACGGCACGCAAGCCGCAAACGATCTGGACTACATCTCGCTGCCGGATTCGGTCGTGGCGGAAATCCGCACGCAATGGAAGGCAAAGGTGAAGGACGCTTCGGGCAAGGCAATCACCGAGTAAGCGAAGCAACGGGTGCGGCAATGAGCAAAGCGCCCGGCATCGGCAGTACGTAACACGTTGGCCGTCCTCCTGTGAGGACGGCCAATGGCTTTAACCCCCGGCATTACCGGCCGCATGACACGTGTCGTACGGCAACTGGAAACAGGTCCATCAGGCTCTCATGTCCGATATCCAATTAGCGCCCGGCGCGAGCAGGTCGACCCCGCCCGGCAGCGCGTCGCAGCAGAAAGCGCCCAGCCGCGCCGGCGACGTGATCTTCGGCGGTCTCGCGCGCTTCGCCGCCATCATCACTTTGCTGCTGCTCGGCGGCATCATCGTCTCGCTGATCGTCGCGTCCATGCCGTCGATCAAGCAATTTGGCCTCAGCTTCCTGTGGACCGCCGACTGGGATCCACCCAGCAAGCAATTCGGCGCGCTGGTGCCGATCTACGGCACGATCGCCACCTCGATCATTGCACTTATCATCGCGGTGCCCGTCAGCTTCGGCATCGCGCTTTTCCTGACCGAACTCGCGCCCGCGTGGCTGCGCCGTCCGCTCGGCATCGCGATCGAACTGCTCGCCGCGATTCCGTCG
Organism: Paraburkholderia sp. BL27I4N3; assembly: GCF_003386115.1. Taxonomy (NCBI): domain Bacteria; kingdom Pseudomonadati; phylum Pseudomonadota; class Betaproteobacteria; order Burkholderiales; family Burkholderiaceae; genus Paraburkholderia; species Paraburkholderia sp. BL27I4N3. The sequence continues at coordinate 798,590 of NZ_QREJ01000001.1, forward strand.
ATCGTGTACGGCATGTGGGGTCTGCTGGTGTTCGCGCCGATTTTCGCGACGTACTTCGAAAAACCGCTCGGCGTCGTGCTCGGCGGCATTCCGTTTGTCGGTGCGTTGTTTCAGGGCGCGCCGATCGGCATCGGCATCCTGTGCGCGGGCGTGATTCTCGCGATCATGATCATTCCGTATATCGCCTCGGTGATGCGCGACGTGTTCGAAGTCACGCCGGTCCTGTTGAAGGAATCGGCATACGGCATCGGCTGCACGACGTGGGAAGTAATGTGGAAGATCGTGCTGCCCTTTACGAAGAGCGGCGTGATCGGCGGCGTGATGCTGGGTCTGGGCCGCGCGCTCGGCGAGACCATGGCTGTCACGTTTGTGATCGGCAATACGAATCTGCTCGATAATGTGTCGCTCTTTTCGCCGGGCAACAGCATCACGTCGGCGCTCGCCAATGAATTCGCCGAAGCGGATCCGGGCCTGCATACGTCGGCGCTGATGGAACTCGGCCTCATTCTGTTCGTGATTACCTTCATCGTGCTGGCGATCTCCAAGGTCATGCTGCTTCGCCTCGAAAAAGGGGAGGGCGCGAAATGAGCCAGCCCACTTTGAATATGCCGGGTTCGAACGACGCCGTCGCGCTCGAAGCAATGCGCGTGCGTCTGCAAGGCCGCCGCCGCATGAAGAACGCGGTTGCGCTGACCATGTCGCTCGCCGCGATGGCGTTCGGTTTGCTGTGGCTGATCTGGATTCTGTACACGACCTTGCGCCTGGGTATCGGCGGCTTGTCGGTCGAACTGTTCACGCAATCGACGCCGCCGCCGAACACCGATGGCGGCGGTCTCGCCAACGCGATCGTCGGCAGTCTGATGCTGGTCGCACTCGCGACTTTCGTCGGCACGCCGATCGGTATTCTGGCTGGCGTCTATCTCGCCGAATACGGCCAGAAGGGCTGGCTCGCGAGCGTCACGCGTTTCATCAACGACATTCTGTTGTCGGCGCCCTCGATCGTGGTCGGCCTGTTCGTCTATGCGCTGGTGGTGGCGAAGATGGGCCACTTCAGCGGCTGGGCCGGCGTATTCGCGCTTGCCTTGCTGCAGATCCCGATCGTGATCCGCACCACGGAAAACATGCTGAAACTGGTGCCGAACGCGCTGCGTGAAGCAGCCTTCGCACTCGGCACGCCGAAGTGGAAGATGGTGCTGTCGATCACGCTGAAGGCTTCCATCGCGGGTATCGTCACCGGCGTGCTGCTCGGCGTGGCGCGTATCGCAGGCGAAACCGCGCCGCTGCTCTTCACGGCGCTGTCGAATCAGTTCTTCTCGATGGACATGGGCCAGCCGGTCGCGAACCTGCCGGTCACGATCTACAAGTTTGCGATGAGCCCGTTCGCGCAGTGGCAATCGCTCGCGTGGGCCGGTGTCTTCCTGATCACGCTCGCGGTGCTGGGACTCAACATCCTCGCGCGCACGATCTTCTCGAACAAGTAAGGGCGGAGTGTAATCCGATGAATATGGCAGAAACTCAACTCAATCCGATCGCGCGTCCTACCGCGCCCGCCGGTTTCGATCCCGCCCAGAGCGGCCAGTCGCAGGCGCCGTCGCGCCCGAAGATCGAGATCAACGACCTGAACTTCTTCTACGGCAAGTATCACGCGTTGAAGAACATCAATCTGCAGATTCCCGAAGGCAAGGTGACCGCATTCATCGGCCCGTCGGGTTGCGGCAAGTCCACGCTGCTGCGTACGCTGAACAAGATGTACGCGCTCTATCCGGAACAACGCGCTGAAGGCGAGATCCTGATGGACGGCGAAAACCTGCTGACCTCCAAGCGCGATATTTCGCTGCTGCGCGCACGGATCGGCATGGTGTTCCAGAAGCCGACGCCGTTTCCCATGTCGATCTACGACAACATCGCGTTCGGCGTGAAGATGTTCGAAACGCTGCCGCGCTCCGAGATGGACGACCGCGTGGAATGGGCGCTGACCAAGGCCGCGCTGTGGAACGAAGTGAAGGACAAGCTCGGCCAGAGCGGCTACGGTTTGTCGGGCGGCCAGCAGCAGCGTCTGTGCATCGCGCGCGGTATCGCGATCCGTCCGGAAGTGCTCCTGCTCGACGAGCCGTGTTCGGCGCTGGACCCGATTTCGACGGGCCGTATCGAAGAACTGATCGCCGAATTGAAGAGCGATTACACGGTGGTGATCGTCACGCACAACATGCAACAGGCGGCCCGCTGTTCGGACTACACTGCCTATATGTACCTCGGCGAGTTGATCGAGTTCGGCGACACCGAAAAGATCTTCATCAAGCCGGTCCGCAAGGAAACCGAGGATTACATCACTGGCCGCTTCGGTTAACACGCCGAACAAACAAGGGAGTACGACATGTCCGACAAACACCTGTCCAGCCAGTTCGACGCCGACCTGAATCTGGTTTCCTCCAAAGTGCTCGAAATGGGTGGCCTGGTCGAATCGCAGATCGTCAAGGCCATGCAGGCGCTCAACGAATTCGATCTCGACATCGCCGAACAGGTGATCGCCGCGGAAGAGCGTCTGAACAAGATGGAAGTGGACATCGACGAAGAGTGCAGCAACATCATCGCGCGCCGTCAGCCGGCCGCGCGTGACCTGCGTCTGTTGATCGCGATTTCGAAGACCATCACGAATCTCGAGCGCGCCGGCGACGAAGCCGAAAAGATCGCCAAGCGCACCAAGCGTTTGATGGAAGACGGCGCGTCGCGCACCATCAACATCGCTGAAATCAAGTTGTCGGGCGAGATGGCGGTGTCGATTCTGCGCCGCGCATTGGATGCGTTCGCGCGCCTCGATACGGTCGCCGCCGCGCAGATCGTGCGTGACGATAAAGCGATCGACGAAGAATTCCGCGCTTTCGTGCGCAAGCTGATTTCGTACATGACCGAAGATCCGCGTTCGATTTCGGTGGGCCTCGACTTCCTGTTTATCGCCAAGGCGATCGAGCGGATCGGCGACCACGCGAAGAACATCGCCGAGTTCATCATTTACATCGTGAAGGGTACGGACGTGCGGCACAAGTCGCGCGACGCGCTCGAACGCGAAGCACTCAGTTAATCCAGATATAAGGACAAGAGGTGCCGATGCCCAGCAGCATTCTCGTCATTGAAGATGAGCCCGCCATTTCCGAATTGATTTCGGTCAATCTTCAACACGCCGGACACTGCCCGATTCGCGCGTACAACGCGGAGCAGGCGCAGAACCTGATCAGCGACGTATTGCCGGACCTTGTCCTGCTCGACTGGATGTTGCCGGGTAAATCGGGCATTGCGTTCGCGCGCGATCTGCGCAACAACGAGCGCACGAAGCATATCCCGATCATCATGCTGACCGCGCGCGGCGACGAGCAGGACAAGGTGCTCGGCCTCGAAATCGGCGCCGACGACTACGTCACCAAGCCGTTCTCTCCGAAGGAACTGATGGCGCGCATCAAGGCGGTGTTGCGCCGTCGCGCCCCGCAGCTGACCGAAGACGTGGTCGCGATCAACGGCCTCAAGCTCGACCCGGCCACACACCGCGTGGCCGCGCATGCGGAAGGTAGCGAAATCAAGCTCGATCTCGGTCCGACGGAATTCCGTCTGCTGCACTTCTTCATGACCCACCCGGAGCGCGTGCACAGCCGCACGCAACTGCTCGATCAGGTGTGGGGCGATCACGTGTTCGTCGAAGAGCGCACGGTCGATGTGCATATCAAGCGCTTGCGCGCGGCGCTCAAGCCCGCCGGGTGCGATGCTATGATTGAGACGGTACGCGGCAGCGGCTACCGGCTTGCGAAGAGCGCCTGAGGCGCGCCTTAGCGGCGTTGCGCCGCCCGCGTCGGGTACGTCTGTTCGCAACCATAGGCGCCGCGATTTTCATCCCGGCGCATAGGCTTTTCTCTTCGATCGCTAGACCATGAACATCATCTGGGCGCGCTCCATCGTGTCGGTCGTGCTGCTGGCTGTTCTGTGCGCGGTGGTCGGCGCACTCGTGAACGTCAAGGCAGCGCTCGTCCTCGCGATCGTCATGCTGCTCGCGCAGAGCCTTTTCAGCACCTTTCATAAGCAGCGCCTGTGGCGTTTGCTCGACGCGCCGGTTTACGGCGAAGTGCCGAGCGCCCCCGGCATCTGGGGCGAAATCTACTACCGTCTGCACAAGCTCGCGAAGCGCTGGCACGCCCAGGTGCGCTCGGTCGAGCAACAGCACTCGCGCTTTATTCAGGCGATCCAGGCCTCGCCTAACGGCGTGGCGATGCTCGACGATCACGACCAGATCGAGTGGTGCAACGCGATCTCCGAACTCCATTTCGGCCTGGATGCGAAGCGCGACCTGCGCCAGCACATCACACATCTGGTGCGCCAGCCGGACTTCGTGCGCTATCTGAATTCGCATCGCTACGAAGAAATGCTGATCATGCGCGGCATGGGCGACAAGCGGCAGAACGTGCTGTCGGTGCAGGTGTTTCCGTACGGCGAGAATCGCAAACTGGTGCTGTCGCAAGACATCACCGAACTCGAACGCACGGATGCGATGCGGCGCGACTTCGTCGCCAATGTGTCGCATGAACTGAAAACGCCGCTCACGGTGCTCTCGGGTTTTCTCGAGACCATGCGCGAGTTGCCATTGAGCGAAGGCGAACGTTCGCGCTATCTCGAACTGATGGAGCAGCAGGCTTCGCGCATGCGCCACATCGTCAACGATTTGCTCGTGCTCGCCAAACTCGAAGGCGACAACAAGCCGCCGAGCGATCAGATGATCGATATGCGCGCGGTGTTGCGGCATTTGCGCGACGACGCGGAAAGCCTGTCGAGCGATCATCACAAGATCACATTCGATGCCGACGAAGGGCTGACGGTCACCGGCGTCGAGACGGAAATTCTCAGTGCGCTCGGCAATCTCGTCACGAACGCGATCCGCTATACGCCGGATGGCGGCGCGATCAGAGTGGTTTGGCACGCGCAGGGCGGCAACGCGATATTTTCGGTGACGGACAGCGGACTCGGCATTCCCTCTGCGGACATTCCGCGGCTGACGGAGCGTTTCTATCGCGTCGATCGCAGCCGTTCGCGCGATACCGGCGGCACGGGCCTCGGTCTTGCGATCGTCAAGCATGTGCTGCAACGTCACGATGCACAGCTCGATGTGAAGAGCGAGGAAGGGCGCGGCAGCACGTTTACCGTGCGCTTTCCGGTGTATCGCACGGCGCGCCGGCAACCGGCGCCGGCTTGAGCGTGGCCGCATCGGAATGAAGCAAAGCCCGCACGTAGCGGGCTCTTTTACGCGTGCCACTTTTGTGGGCGACCCGCCGAGGCGAGCGCAGTCACTCACGCTACGAACAGAATTTCCCCAACAGACTCATCTGCGCGTTGCGCGAGGACTTGCCCGGCCGGCGGCGCCGGTAATGGCCGTCGCTTTGCATCAGCCACGCGGATTGATTGTCGCCGAGAAACGCGGACAGACCTTCAGCGATCACACGCCGCTTCAAACGCCGGTTGTTGATCGGAAAGGCAACTTCAACACGCCGGAAGAAATTGCGGTCCATCCAGTCGGCGCTCGACAGATACACCTGCTCCTTGCCGCCGTCGTAGAAATAGAAGATGCGGTGGTGTTCGAGAAAGCGCCCAACGATCGAGCGCACGGTGATGTTCTCCGAAAGCCCCGCGACGCCTGGCTGCAACGAACACACGCCACGCACGATCAGATCGATTTTGACGCCCGCCTGCGCGGCCTCGTACAACTCGGCGATCACCGTGGGTTCGAGCAGCGCATTCATCTTCGCGACAATGCGCGCCTTCTTGCCGGCGCGCGCATGCTCGGCTTCGGCGCGGATCGCTTCGACGAGTTTCGGATGCAGCGTGAATGGCGATTGCCACAACTCGTGCAGCTTCAGTTCTCCACCAATGCCGGTCAGTTGCTGGAACACGTGATGCACGTCTTCGCAGATTTTCTGGTCGGCGGTCATCAAACCGAAGTCAGTATAAAGACGCGCCGTGCGCGGATGGTAGTTGCCGGTGCCGAGGTGCACATAGCGCTTGAGCGTGGTCTTGCCGCCCACCGACACGCGCCGCACGATCAGCATCATCTTCGCGTGGCACTTGTGGCCCACCACGCCGTACACCACGTGCGCGCCGACTGCTTCGAGCTGCGAGGCCCAGTTGATGTTGGTTTCTTCATCGAAACGCGCGAGCAGTTCGACTACGACCGTGACTTCCTTGCCGTTGCGCGCCGCTTGCATCAGCGCGTCCATCAGCGGCGAATCGGTGCCGGTGCGATAGATGGTCTGCTTGATCGCGACCACGTTCGGATCTTTGGCTGCCTGCAGCAGCAATTCGAGCACCGGCTGAAAACTTTCGTACGGATGATGCAGCAGCACGTCGCCCTGATCGATCACGTCGAACATGCTGGCGCTGTTGGCGACCTGCGGCGGAATCGCGGGGATGTGCGGCACGAACTTGAGATCGGGGCGGTCCACCATCTCGGGCAACTGCATCAGCCGCACCAGATTGACGGGGCCGTCGGCGTAATAGCAATCCTTGTCGGACAGGCCGCTTTCGTCGAGCAGGCGCCGCACGACATGCGTGGGCGTTTCCGCCGAGACTTCGAGCCGCACCGCGTTGCCCAGATGCCGCGCCGGCAATTCGCCCTGCAACGCGACGCGCAGATTGGTGATTTCATCTTCGTCGACGAACAGTTCGCTATTGCGCGTGATGCGAAACTGATTGCAACTGCGCACCACGAGGTTCGGAAACAGTTCGCCGACAAAGCGTTGCAACAACGAGCTCAGCAGCACGAAGCCATGCGGGTAGCCCGACAGTTCCTGCGGCATGCGCACGAGCCGCGGCAATGCGCGCGGCGCCTGCACGATGCCCATCATCGCCTGACGGCCGAACGCGTCCTTGCCTTCCAGTTCCACGACGAAGTTCAGGCTCTTGTTGAGCACGCGTGGAAACGGATGCGCCGGATCGAGGCCGATGGGCGTGAGCACGGGCAGCAGTTCGTCGAAGAAGTAGTTGCGCGCCCATTCGGTCTGCGCTTCGTTCCACGCTTCCGTGCCGTGAAAATAGATGCCTTCTGCTTCGAGCGCGGTGAGCACCGTGTCGTGCAGCATGGTGTACTGGCGATGCACGAGTTTCTGCGCGCGTTCGACCACGAGGTCGTACACGTGCTGCAGCGACATGCCGTCCGGCGATAGCGCGCCGGGGTTGTCGCGCATCTGCTCCTGTAGTCCGGCCATGCGGACTTCGAAGAATTCGTCGAGATTGCTACTGGTGATGCAGATGAAACGCAGGCGTTCGAGCAAAGGGACGGCTGGGTCGGCAGCTTGTGCCAACACACGCTCGTTGAAACCCAGAATGCCCAGCTCGCGATTCAATAAGGGGTAGCGGATGGACATCGGCAGCGAGAATGGAATGTCAGGAAGAGAGGCGGAAAGACGCTCGGAAATTCTCACAGTATGATGACGTTGTTATGACATTCTCGATTTTTTATTCTACGCCGTAATCGCCTCGTGTCGTCAATATGACGCAGTCTGTATGGGACCATCGGCCACCCCCATTGCTGCGAGGTGACATCGTGAGGCCCGGTACGCTTAGAATGGCGTCTTTGAACCGCGCGGCCGGCCGTCAGGCGCCCAGGGCACCCGATGGACACGGAGCGTTTCCCGCATCCAACGCCGCCGCGCTCGCGCGCATGGAGTCCGCTTACTCGATGGTCAATACTCCGCAACTCCTCGCCGCCGTCGATCTCGGTTCGAACAGCTTCCGGCTGATTGTTGGCCGGGTCGAGGAAACCGACGCGGGCAGCCAGATCTACCAGGTCGATGCCTTGCGTGAGCCCGTGCGTCTGGCTGCTGGTCTGTCGCGCGACAAGATGCTCGACCGAGCTTCGCAGGTGCGCGGCTGGGACGCGCTCAAGCGTTTCGGCGAGCGTCTTCGCGACTTTCATCCCGATCACGTTCGCGCGGTCGCTACCAATACATTGCGCATCGCCAAGAATGCCGGCGAATTTCTGGGTGAGGCGCAAGCCGCGCTCGGTTTCCCGATCGAAGTGATCGCCGGGCGTGAAGAGGCGCGCCTGATTTACGCGGGCGCTGCACACTCCGTGCCCGCGAGTCCGGGCAAACGTCTGGTGGTCGATATCGGCGGCGGCTCGACGGAATTCATCATTGGCTCGCATTACACGCCCATCAAGATGGAGAGCCTGTATATCGGCTGCGTGAGTCATAGCCGGGCGTTTTTCCCTGCCGGCAACGTCGACGAATACACGATGCGCCAGGCCGAACTGGCCGCGGGCCGCGAAATCCAGATCATTTCCGCCGAGTACAAGAAGACCGGCTGGGAGCAGGCGATCGGCTCGTCGGGCACCGCGCGCGCATTGGCCGAATTGGTGGAGGCCAATAACTTCAACGATCCGGGCGTCACGCACGGCATCTCGCGCGGCGGGCTCGAACGCCTCAAGCGCGCGCTGATCAAGGCGGAGAACGTCAACCGGCTGAAGCTCGTCGCGTTGAAGGGCGATCGCATTCCGGTGCTGGCCGGCGGCCTGTCGATCATGATCGCGGTGTTCGACGAACTCGGTGTCGATTACGTCGACACGACGGACGGCGCGCTGCGCCTTGGCGTGCTGTACGACCTGCTAGGCCGTTCGCAGCACGAAGACATGCGTACGGTCACGGTGGAAGGCTTCATGCGCCGCTATGGCGTGGATCGCGCGCAGGCGGGGCGCATCGGCGAACTCGCGGTGCGCTTCTACGAACAGTTCGAGGAACCCGACGAAGAACGCCGCGTCGAAAACCGCATGTTTCTCGGCTGGGCGGCTGCGCTGCACGAAATCGGTCTGTCGATCTCGCACAGCGCGTATCACAAGCATTCGGCCTACATCGCCAGCAACGCGGACATGCCGGGCTTTTCACGCACCGATCAGGCGCGGCTTGCCGCGCTTGTGCTCGGTCATGCGGGCAAGCTCGGCAAGCTATCGCAAACGCGCGAAGTGGAGTGGCCGCTGCTGTTCTGTCTGCGGCTCGCGGCGCTGCTGTGCCGCCGGCGTGCCGACGTTGGCTTGCCGGGCATCTCGGTGACGCAGGTCAACGGCGGTTACGAGGTGCGGTTGCCGAACGAGTGGGTGGCCAACAATCCGTTGACGGACTACAGCCTGATTCAGGAAGCCGCGGAGTGGGAGAAGGTCGGCATTCCCTATCGCGTGGTTTATACGGACGAATGAAGCCTTGCGCATGGCGCACTGCGGATGAATGAGAAAGCCCGGCCGGTGCCGGGCTTTTTTGTGGCCGCTTGTTGTTGCTTCGCCGACGCGCGTCGCAGCGCGTCTTGCGCGCGGATCCGCTCAGCGCGGCAGCGCATCGCCGAGGAAGTGGCGAGCGTAGCGTGCATTGATATCGGACAAGCGGAACAGCGTCAGAAAGTCCGCGGTATTGAAATCGGGATCCCATGCCGGCGCGCCGCAAATCTTCGCGCCGAGACGCAGATAACCCTTCACCAGCGGCGGCGGCGCCACCTCGGCGCCCGTTTGCAGTTCATCGACCGGCAGCGGCGTGTGCGCAAACGCGCGATATTCCGGCGCGGTCAGCGCGCTGTCGCGCAGCGAGCAATACAGATTCGCCGCGTAGTGGCCGCCGTCGACCATTGCCACGCTCGCGCAGCCGAGCATCGTTTCATAGCCGTTGTGCTTCATGTAGGCGGCAAGGCCGGCCCACAGCGACATGATCACCGAGCCGCTGCGATAGTCGGGGTGCACGCATGAACGGCCCACTTCGACCATCTTGGCGCGCAGGTGCGTCAGACGCGACACGTCGAATTCGCTTTCCGCATACAGACGGCCGATACGCGCGGCCTGATGCGGCGGCAACGCGCGGTACGTGCCGACCACTTTCAACGTGTCGAGATCGCGCACCAGTAGGTGATCGCAGTAGGCGTCGAACGAATCGACGTCAAGACCCGCGGGGCCCGTCAACCGCGCGCCCATTTCGTCGGCGAACACGCGGTAGCGCAGACGCTGGGCTTCGCGCAGTTCTTCGTCGGTGCGAGCCCACGTGACTTGCAGGCGATGCTGGGCGGTGACCGTTTCCTCGGCGCGTGGCAGACGGCGCGACTCGAAGATCGAAGCGAGGGGCAGGGTAGGCGTCGGCAGTTCTCGCATGGGGGGTCCTGGTCGAAAAAAGGGAGATTTCTTTTTTCGCCAATGTAGTAACGCCTGGTGACGCTCGCATGGCAAACCCATGACGATTGGATGACTGCCCGTAAGCTGCGTGCCCGCGGCTTGTAATGTCGCAAGTGGGGACGACGAGTGTTGTTTCCGCGCGAAACGTGGGAGATTGAGGAAGCGGGTGGGGGCGAGTCAAGCGCCGGGATGGTGAGGTCCCGGCGCTGTGGGTGACGCGTGTGATGGGTTTGGCTGCTTCGGCGCCGTTTCGTGTGACGCGTGGGTTTTTATGGGCGCAACCCCCGCCTGGTTAAAGCGAATCCGGCTCAGACGAGATCGGGAGTCATGGCGGCTCGCAGCACGGCCTGGTCGTCGCCGTCGCGCTCGCGGCTTGCGATCCACCAGACGCCCGCTTTCTTCAGCGGCCAGCTCGCGTCGCTATTGCCGAGCAGCCGCGCGGCGACGTGGCCGAGCGTCGGTTGATGGCCGACGATCACCACCGTTTGCGCGATGCCTTTGGGCCAGCCCGCGGCGTTGAGCACGTCGTCCGCGCTTGCGTTGGGCGCGAGTTCGCGCACTACGCGATATTGGTCACTCAGCGTCTCGGCAGTCTGGATGGTACGCACAGCAGGGCTTGCGAGCACGACGGCGTCGTCGGGCAGGCGGGTGCGCAGCCATTTGGCGACGTTTTGCGCCTGCTTGCGGCCTCGGGTGGTGAGCGCTCGCGCCAGGTCGGTGCTGGCGAAGTCTTCGGCTTCGGCGTGACGCCAGAGAATCAGATCCATGCGTGTCTCCTTCACTGTGCTTGCGGCGCTTGAGCCCGATCAGGCCTGCGCCAGGTTTCAGTCACTGTCGCACGTGGACTCGTTGGGCCGCAAGGCAATGGCTCGGGGTAACCGTATAAGCACGCCGGTATATCGCAGGCTAGAGCCCGCGAGCCTGAAAAAGCCCAAAAAGCAAAAACCCGCGAAGCCGGAGGCTACGCGGGTTTCGTGTTGCTTTTCGTGGTCGGAGCGAAAGGATTCGAACCTTCGACCCTCTGATCCCAAATCAGATGCGCTACCAGGCTGCGCTACGCTCCGACGAATCCGAGATTCTACGTGGCATTGGGTGCCAGAGTCAATCACGAATTGCACCGGAGCAAAACGGAGGGTCGAGTGCGCGAGTCGGCGGCGTTATATACGGCCCATCAGCAGCAACACGATCACGATGATCAGCACGACGCCCACCACGCCGGTCGGCCGATAGCCCCAGCCGCTGCTGTACGGCCAGCTCGGCAAAGCGCCGATCAGCAGAAGAATGAGCACGATAAGCAGTATGGTTCCAATGGTCATTCGAGTTCTCCCTGTCTGGCCTGAGCCAGTTAGTCTGGTTGGTCCGGCGCATACGCGCCGGGACGCTCGACGCGCAAGCTGCGCGCTTCCTGCACGCCTACGATCAGCAAGGCATGTGCCTAAAGCAAACTTGGGCGGAAGGGAAAATGGCGGGCGACTCGATGCTTCGATCGCGACCAGCGACGCGTCAGGAAAAGGGGAGCCAGGAGAAACTTGCGCGGCCACAGTGGACAGCCGTAGGCGTCACCGCGCAAGGAGTCGATGTGCGAGCGCAGACTCGCACGTGAGATGCGGCGCATCAATCCTTCAACTACTCGGACTGTGTGCAGGCGCCGTCGGCACCTGCATTTCCGTCAGTGCCGGCGACGCATCCAATGCGGCATGTGCTGATGAGTCAGCCAATGGTGCACCATGCCTTCGCCATCGTGTTCGCGTCGATAGGTTCTCGATTCGTAGATCGACAACACGAGCAACACGAGCAGACCTATTGCAAGTCCGATCAGACCCGCGATCGTTTCAGCATCCATGGCAGCCTCCTATGAGACGCGACCGTGACTTTATAGTAGGTCACGCGCAACCAAATGGGGGAGGGGTTACGCGGGTCGGCGCGGCGGCGCGGAATGCGCTTTGCGGTTAGACTCCGGGCGCTCGCGCTTGCCCGCTCACCGCGGGTAAGCCGCTCTTTCATTCTGTTTCGAGAGACTCTTTTATGATCCGCGTTTCGATGATTGCGTTGCTGCTGGTTGCCGGCGTTGCCGGTTGTGCGAATGGTCCGTCGGGCCATCACGGCGGTCCGCCGCCGCAAGACCCGGCCGACTACCACGGCGTGCCCACCGACAGCCGTCCGCCCACGATGGTGCCTCCACCGGTCTCGCCTTGAGCAGCGGCTGATAACGGCTCCGGCAACGGTGACGAAAAACAGAGGCGAAGCACCGGCGCGGGCACGCCGGCGCTTCTGACCCGCGCAGACTGTTCGCGCGGAGAGCGCGGGCTGAAGTCATTCTAGGGCGAGCGTCGTGCGTGACTTGTGTGCGCTTGTTTCAAGCCGTAACCGGGTGCCGCGATGCGAAATGGGCAAGCCCGCGCGCTCAAGCCGCCGCGCCCGCCATGCCGCGCACGACGCCCGGCACATAACGCGCGAGCGTGAGGCCGCGCAGCGCCATGAAGAGCAGCATCGCGGCCCACAAGCCGTGATTGCCGTACAGCGCCAGCAAGGCCCACGACGCCGCCACGAACAGCGCGAACGACACCGCCATCGACATCATGAGTTCACGCGTGCGAGTCGCGCCGATGAACACGCCGTCCAGCAGAAAGCCCCACACGGACACCACCGGCGAGAGCTCGGCCCACGGCAGATACAGTTCGGCGGTGGCGCGCACGGCGGCCTGATCCGTCAGACGTTCGACGATCCACGAGCCCGCGCCCCAGTACACCAGCGAAAACCCCAGCGCGCCAAGCGTGGACCACAACGCCGTCACCTTGATCGCTTGCGTGAACGCGTGCCGGTCGCGCGCGCCGATCGCTGCGCCGACCAGCGCTTCGGCGGCGTGCGCGAAACCGTCGAGTCCGTAGGCCATGAAAGTCTGAAAATTGAGCAGCAGCGCGTTGGCCGCGAGCGTGGCGTCGCCTTGCTTCGCGCCCAGGTGCGCAAACCAGCCAAACGATGAGAGCAGGCACAAGGTCCGCACGAAGATATCGCGATTGAGCACCACGAGCCGCTTGAGCGCCGCCGCGTCGAACAGGGCGGCGCGATTCAACGCGGGCAGGCCGCGCGGCCTGCCGTGCCAGAGCAGGGCGGCGCCGAGCACGAAGCCGAGCGCGTCGGCGGTGGCCGTGGCCGCGCCGATCCCGGCCACGCCCCAATCGAAGCCGTGCACATACAGGAGCACGGCCACGATGTTCACGCTGTTGATGAACACCTGCGAGAGCAGCGCGAGCCGCACCTGTTGCGTGCCGAGCAGCCAGCCGAGCACGACGTAATTGCCGAGGGCGAGCGGCGCGGCCCAGATGCGCGCGTGACAGTACAGCCGTGCGTTGCGCTGCACCGCGTCGCTGCCGCCGATCACGCGCAGCCCGTAATCGATCAGCGGCATTTGCAGCGCCAGCACCGCGGCGCCGATCGCGGCCGCCAGCAACAGCGCGCGGACGACGTTGTTGCGTAGCTCGAGGTGGTTATCCGCACCGTGCGATTGCGCGACCAGACCGGTCGTGCCCATGCGCAGAAAGCCGAAGCCCCAGAACACGAAGTTGAAGAACAGGCCGCCGAGCGCCACGCCGCCAAGATACGACGCGCCGTTCAGATGGCCGGCCACAGCGGTGTCGACCGCGCCGAGAATCGGCTGTGTCAGATTGGCGAGAACGATGGGAAACGCCAGCGCCAGCACCCGGCGGTGCCAGTGCACGGGAACAGCGGGTGCCGCCGCCGACGTGTCGGCGTCGCGCGCCGCTTCGCTCAACTGCGTTCCTGCACGCACACCCAAGGGGAGACGACGACGGCCCACAGATCCGGGTCGCGCTCGGCGAAGTCGGCGGCGGTTTCCGCCTGCACGCGCTCGACGAGCCCGGCGGACAGCCATTGCGTGACCTGCGTGGTGTCGTCGCTGGCGATGGCTTCGGCAACGCTCACCAGATCGAGGTCGCGCGCGACGCGCAGCAGAATGCCGCGCGCAAAGAAGCGTTCGAGTTCGATCCAGCCGATCTTGGCGGTTTCGGCAAGCAACTTGGCGTACAGCGGGCTATGGGTGGCGTCGTTGGAAGTCATCGTAAGGGGGTTCCGGCGGGGCCGTTACTATAAACCATCGGCGCGGGTCGCCAGCGGGGCGCGCGTTCCGGTAGGCTATGGGTCCTGCGAAATTCATTCTGAACCTTCATGTCACTGGATTCAACGGCGCCGGCTTCGGCCGCGCAAGCTCACGTCGTGACCGACGCCGCGCTCACGCGCGCGGAGGTGGAACGGCTCATCGCGGCAAGCCTTGCCGGCAATAAAGCGCCGCTTCATTTCACGGACTGCGATTTCGAAGGCGTCGACCTGTCGCGTCTCGATCTGCGCGGCGCCGAGTTTCACCGCTGCACGATCGCCGAGACGTCGTTTTTCGGCGCGATGCTCTCGCATACCCGCTGGGTCCGTTGCCGTGGCCGCGAGGCGGATTTCGCGTCGGCCGATCTGGTCGACGCGGCGTTTCAGTCGAGCGATCTCAACAATACCGGCTGGCGGCGCGCCAAGCTGGCTTCGGCGTCGTTTCATAGCTGCAAGCTGACCGGCGCCAATTTCGAAGCGTGCACGGCGCTGGGTTTGAGCTTCGTCGAAACACTGCTGGTCGGCGCGCACCTGCGCGGCCTGTCGTTTCGCAAAGCCACCCTGCAACAACTGGATTTCTCCGATGCCGACCTGGCCGGCGTCGACTTCCGGGAAGCGGTCTTCGACGGCGGCAGTCTGAAGGACGCCCATTTGAAGGGCGCGCGCTTCGACGGCGCGGACCTGCGCGAAGCCGACCTCAGCGGCGTGCGGCTGGTGGACGCGGCGCTCTTCAAGGGCGCGACGATCTCGCATGCTCAGGCGGCCGTGCTCGTCACCGAGCTGGGTTTGCGGGTCATGTGAGCGTGCTCTCAAGATGGCCGATTTTAGCCATTCGGCCTGCTTGAACGATTGGATGCCGATGCTTATCATTCGAATGGTCGAATCAATTAAGCCAGTCCATTTTCAGTGCTGTAATTTGTCGGCGGATTTAATCGCTTTGATATTTACGCTGTTTGCGAATTGCTGTGAAGAAGCCGGCTACTTTGATTAAGTCGGTCAATATCGGATAATAATTCGAAAGAGTGCGGTGGCGCACTAAAGCTACGCAGTACGTAAAGCGTCCGAATCATGCTGGATGGGTTAGCAGAAATCCGCCAGTGGCCTTTCCTCAGGCTTTTCGGGCCGTTTCCTGGCGGATCCCTTGCCTCGCTCGTTCTGCGGGCAATATCGGGTTTCGAGTCGCGCCATTTAAAGCGTTTCATGTTGAAACGGTGGGCGCATTTAGCCTGTTTGATTCCGACTTTTCCGGTTCACATAACGCGGAATCCGTACGCCGCATCACACTGACTGCGAAATTAATATATTGCGCTTGTAAAAGGGGATTGTTAGATTTCGTTCTGGCGCATGGTGAACCGGTCCTTTGCCGATATGCGCCGAACCCCCGTTAGCCCGGCCTCGTGCCGGGCTTTTTTTCTTGTGCGCTACGTCCGAGTCACCACTGGTTCACATGTGCAGTGGATCATTAAAGCTTACATTTCCTTGCACGAGCATGACCGCGCTCATCATTTTTCTCGGCATCTGCCCGATCGCGCTTGGCGTCCTGGTCGCCTTCGCCGCGCGCATCGATCCGCGCTCAGGACGCTGGCGCCGCCGCTAGCCCGGGCTGCGGCGCGCGTGGCGTCGTGGTTATTGCTTGCAGCGAACCACCATCGACCGGTTCTTCACGTTCGCGCCGAAAATGCCGCCCACCGTGCCGCCAGCCGTCGCACCGTTGTCGACATCTTTCGAAACGACGTCGTAGCCGTAGTTGCCGCAGACCTGACCCGCCTGCTTGTAGCACTCGGCCCAGCTCGAACTTGCGTCGCTGCCGCTGCAGTTGATTGCAAAGCCGGTGTCGCCGCTCGGCAGGTAGGTCATAGTCGTGGTGCTGGAGCAGCCGCCGAGGTTGCCGAGCGTCAGCAGGCCGAGACCGATCGCCGCGGCCGTCGCGACGGACGCAAATGCGCTCTTCATACAGATTCCTTACAGATAGACGGAGAAAGACGTGACGCGAAGCCACGTCGTGTCCTGATTGAGCGTTTTATAACACGCCGGGTTCCCGCGGCCGCCGTTGCAGAATGCATGCCCGGCACCAGGCGGTGCGCGCGGCGTGACAGCACGCGGGCGGGACGGCCCGGGCTGGGGGAGCACCCGCCGGCGGGACGGCCCGTGCCACAACCAAGCCAGCCTTCTAGCGTGGCGGCAGTGCCCGCGACGGATCGATTGAGCGGCCCTGATAGCGCAGTTCGAAGTGCAGCATCACGCGGTCTGTATCGGTGTCGCCCATCTCGGCAATTTTCTCGCCGCGCGTGACCGATTCGCCTTCCTTCACCAGCAGCCTGCGGTTGTGGGCATAGGCGGTCAGATACTCGGCGTTGTGTTTGAGAATCAGCAGATTGCCGTAGCCGCGCAAACCGTTGCCCGCGTACACCACCGTGCCGGGCGCCGCGGCGACGACGGGCGTGCCCGCTGCCGACGAGATATCGATGCCCTTCGAACTGCCGCCGTCGAAACGCCGGATCACTGTGCCGTCGGCCGGCCATACCAGCGAGATCGTCGAAGCCGGCGGCGCGGACGGTGCGCTATCGACGGGCGCCGGACGTGGCGTGGCCGAAGCACTGCCGCTTCCGCTGCTGCGCACCGCGCCACTGGTCGATGCGGCGCCGCCCGGCGGCGCGACGCGCAGCACCTGGCCGACCTCGATGCTGTCCGGATTGGTCAGATTGTTCCAGCGCACGATGCTTTGCACCGATTGCCGGCTACTGCGCGCGATCTTCGACAGCGTATCGCCCCGTTCCACCCGATAAAAGCCCGGCCCTACCGGCGCCGACCCGCACGCGGCGAGCAGTGCCACCAACGACGCGCAGGCGAGCCGTTTCATCATTCTTGTTGTGCTAAGCATTGGACCTCGCAAAGCGCTGCCGCGCGCCGATCCCGATCACGCGGCAGGTAGATACAAAGCGCTCGATTCTAACGGTTTTGCGCTGCAGCACGCGAAAAGTGGGCCGCGCGGCAGGCACGCGCGGCGCAGGCTGCGGCGAAATGCAGCGAAATTCGGCTCAAAGCCGACTACGCGGCGCTGTCTGCAATCCCCGCAATCAACGCAGCCTGGCCACGCTGATGCGCAGCGCGGCGACCTCTGTCTGCCCCGCTTCGAGCCAGCGCAGACCCATGCCGTTGTGAATCGCGTCCGGCAGTCCGAGCCAGGGTTCGACACAGTAGAAGTCCGACTCCGCTGCTTCGGTCCACGTGGTCACGGCGTACCAGGGCACCGAGCCCGGCCGTTGCAAGTCGATGGTGATGAGCCGGTCGAGACCTGGCGCGACGAACCGCACTGGTTGATCCGGTGTGCCGACGAGGCAATGGAAGCGGTCATGGATGCGCGCCTCGTCGAGCGTATAGCGCGCTTCGCCCGGCTCGGCGGCGCTGATCGAGCCGTCTTCCTGCTGAAAGCACCGTTGCGTGCGTGGCAGCTCGAGCGAGGTCTCGTCACGCTGCGTGTGCGGCAGCGCGAAGTAGAAGTGATGGCCGGCGTAGTAGGGCAGGCGCGTATTGCCGGTATTGGTGGTGGTGAATGTGACGTCGAGCGTATGCGCATCCACGAGGTCGTAGGCGGCCTCGAAACGGAAGCCGAATGGATAGCCGCCGCGGGTTGCCTCACTGTCGGTGAGGATCATGCGCAGGCCGGCGCCGTGCACGTCGGCGTGGGCTTCGAAGGGCAGGTCGCGGGCGAAGCCGTGCATCGGCAGTTCGCGCACCGTGCCCTGAGCGTCACGCCAGAAACCGATCTTGCCGTCGACACGATGCCGGCCGAGAAATGGAAACAGCAGCGGATTGCCGCCGCGAATCCGCGCCGGCTGGCTCCAGTCGGCGTGCTCCGGCCAATGGATGACTTCTTCGCCGCCGATCGTCCACGACATCAGTCTGCCGCCGGCTTGCGGCGCGAAACGGAGCACGGAGGCGTCCTGGGCGATCTCGAGAATGTCCTGTTGCGGGGAGAGGGGCATGGTCGATGGATTGATGAGTAAGAGGTTGAAGGCAGATCCAGGATGGCCGGAGAAGGCGCCATCCTGGCGTACGCGCGTCGGAATTTGCCGCGCGGCGCCACGCGAGAGAATGATTTTGCGCTGCTTTCCGCTACGGGGAAACCCTTCTGGGGAAATTGCGGGTGTCGCCGCAAGGCTATCCTTGCCGATAATTCGTCCGACTGCCCGGTAACTTCGACGACCGGGCGAGACTGCCTCAGGAGGCTGTATGGATCTCGCAATGGCAATGGCTGTTACGTTGTTCGGCATGTTCGCGGCAAGCACGGTCTACTTCTTTTACAAGCTCGAACGCTGATATGGGCAGTCCACGCCTGCTGGCTTTGCTCGTCAGAGGCGTCGGGCTATTGGACAAGGCTTCTTCTACCGTGTACCACTCGGTTCGTTTCACGTCATTTCGCTGATCCCACAGGGCGGCCATTCGCGGCGCCCGCTCTTTTTTCTGCGGCGTAACAACGGTTTCGAGTTGTGACGCAACGCACAATATTTCCCCGAATGCGGTTCAAACGCTTGGCGCTGACATTGCAGCCAGGCATAATCGGTGCGCTTTGAGGCGCACGTGGATTCCTTATCCGGCGCGCTTGTCCCCGACATCTTCCTTACAAGGACGCCCCGCGTGAACCTGTCGTTTCTCATTTTCCTGAGCGTGCTGCAAGGCGTCACCGAACTGTTTCCGGTGAGCAGCCTCGGCCATACGCTGCTCGTGCCCGCCCTGTTCGGCATGCATATCGACAAACACGCGCCGCAATTGCTGCCGTTCCTTGTCGCGTTGCATCTCGGCACGGCGCTCGCGCTGCTTTGGTACTTCCGCAAACGCTGGTGCGCGCTGGTGCGCGGTTTCTTCGCGTCGTTCGGCGGCCGTCGCAACGACGACGCGCACATGATGTGGGCGCTCATCATCGGCACCATTCCGGCGGGTCTGGTCGGACTGATTCTGGAAAAGCGGCTCGAACGGCTTTTTCACGACTTGCGGATCGTCGCAATCGCACTGATCGTCAACGGCGTGCTGTTGTGGTTCGGCGATCGCCTGCAGCGTTCGCGCGCGCATCAGGCGCCGGAGAAGCTGAGTTTCGGTCAGGCGTTTTTCGTCGGTCTTGCGCAGATCGGCGCGTTGATTCCAGGTTTCTCCCGCAGCGGCCTGACGATGATTGCCGGCAACGCTGCTGGCCTCACGGCGGAAAAATCGGCGGAATTCTCGTTCCTTCTCGGCACGCCGATTATTTTCGCGGCGGGCGTGCTCGAGTTGCCGAAGCTGTTCCATGCGCCGGGCCAACTCGCGGATGCGTTGCTCGGCGGCGTGCTGACCGCGATCGCGGCCTATCTCAGCGTGCGGTTCCTGATGCGCTATTTCGAAGGTCGCGGACGTCTGGCGTCGTTCGGCGTATATTGCGTGATCGCCGGTATCGTGTTTCTCGGCTGGTTCATGCTGCATCCGCAGACGGTCTGATGGCGTTCGCCATGTCCGCAGCGTGCGCTGGCGGGCAGAGGACGATCGGTTATAATCCGGGCCCGGCTCAGCTTGCCGGGCCTGTTTGTTTGGTGGTCCGTTTCCTGACAGCGGCCGGTGTGACGCGCAGATTGTCTGCCACGCACGCGCCGGAGTGGATTTCCTGTCTACGGCACGGTCAGTTAGAATTTCGGTATCCCACGAACCTTGTTGCTTGCAGAGCCACAGGTTCCAATACCCGAAAGCAGGATCTCATTGCGGGCGATGCACGTTGTACGCGGCTGCATCGCCTCAGTTCAATACGGCAGTAGCTCAGCTGGATAGAGCATCGGCCTTCTAAGCCGAGGGTGGGGGGTTCGAGTCCCTCCTGCCGTACCAATAAAATCAAGTTGTTACCAGGGTAATTCGCGACCTGGCTAGCTGCCAGATTTCTTCGTGCAGGGCGTCGGCCCCCGATCTGAAAGTGACCCTTGAGTAAGGTGAGTCGAGATCGACCTTAAGCTGAAAGCTCTTCTCCTTCGGGGTCAACTGAGCGCGTAGAAACACGTGTCGCGCCTAGTTCTCGCATGCACCGTGACGAGGCAGAATTCATGCGAAAAGTAGAGAGCAAAAATCTCCCGCATGCTCCTTCAAAGTCCGATCACGCGTCGAGTTATGTCTCGCTCAGCCGTCACTTACCAATTCAAAGTTCTAAGCTTTTCGCCTACTGTTAGATAGGCCATCCGAGCGGCTGAAGGTGACACGCGCCGCATCACCATTTCTGACCTTATCTCCAGCCATGTTCAACATCCTCCTCGTTCCGCTGGACGGCTCGCCCCAGAGCGCCCACGTCATCGACCTGGTCGGTCGCGTCGCGGCGCCAGGGACGGCTACCGTACACCTTCTGTGCGTTGTCGACCCTTCCTATCTGTTGCCGCCCGGTAGCCAAAGCGATGTCGCGCCCGACGGCCAGACCTACCCGTCCGCATATGCGCAGACATCTTTCGCACAATCCGTCCTGACTGCCGCAGCCGCACAGCTTGCCGGCCGGAATCTCGCGGTGGAACAGCACCTGTGCGCGGGAAATCATCCGGCCGACGTCGTCGTCGAACAAGCCCGACTGCTTAACGCGGAGGTCATTGTGATGGGACATCACCATTTGTCACGGCTGCGCCGCTGGGCCAACCCTTCGACCAGTGGAGAGGTCATCGAACGGTCGCCCTGTGCGGTACTGATCGAAACCCGGGACAAGAGCTAGCACAAGGCCTAACACAAGGGCTAACTCATGACGCGCGACAGGCGCTAGCCCATTCGCCCGGCCGCGCCACGCGCGACTGTCACTGCGCCGGTTTCACATCGATCGAGTCGACGCGGTTCGGATAGAACGCCAGATGTTGCGCGATCTCCTTCACGGCCGCATACGGCGACTCATAAGTCCACACCGCATTGACTGTCTTTTCACCGCCCGACGGAATGCTGTAGTACGCGCAATCGCCCTTGTACGGACAGTAGGTCGCGTGATCGGTGCGCTCCAGCAGCGTCATCTCGACGTCGTTGCGCGGAATGTAATACACCGGCGGATACGACGCTTCGCGCAGCACGAGCGCCTTGACGGTATCCGCGATCACCTTGCCGGCGACGGTCACGACCACGCGCGCGTTGGACGGCTCGACCGTGATCGGATGGTCGGGACCGGGCACCTTGATGGTTTTTTCAGTCATGCTGTTGAACTCCTGAATGTGGGCAAGCCTGCAACGTGTTGCGGAAGATATCGAGCCGCGATCGACGAGGCGAACGCGGCCTGGTTCGAAGCATACGCCGCTCATGAAAACGCGTCGGACCCGGCGTTCACGGCACAGCCATAAAAAAGGGCAGCCGAAGCTGCCCCGTCAAAGTCTCACCCTCAGGCGGACTGTTGCTTAACGCTTAACCTTTTCCGTCCAATCTCGGACAAGTTGCGCCTCTCGCTCACTGCTTGATGTTCAACGCAGCCGTGAGGTCGCCCATCGGCTTGCCGCCGTTGCTGACCAGCGCCGCGTCGCGCGCCGCGATACCCGGCAGCGTCGGCAGCGAGAAGCGGTGCGTGATGAAGCGCAGGATCGACGTGGTGTCGTACTGCGTGTGATCGACGTAACCCTTCTTCGCGTACGGCGAGATGATCAGCGCCGGAATACGCGTACCCGGACCCCAGCGGTCGGCCTTCGGCGGCGACACGTGATCCCAGAAGCCGCCGTTTTCGTCGTACGTCACGACTACCACCATGTTGTTCCACTGCGGGCTCTTCTGCAGATGCGAGATCACGTCCGCGATGTGCTGGTCGCCCGACGCCACGTCCGTGTAGCCCGGATGTTCGTTCAGGTTGCCCTGCGGCTTGTAGAACGACACTTGCGGCAGCGTGCCGCTGTCGATCGCCTTGATGAACTCCGAGCCGGCCAGGCCGCCGTCGAGCAAGTGCTGCGAACGGTTTGCGGTGCCCGGCGCCAGATCGGCGAAGTAGTTGAACGGCTGGTGATGCGGCTGGAAGTTTGGCGCCGTCAGATTCGCGCCGTAAATCACGTTCGAGGTGCCGTTTTGCACCGCCGACACCGCCGCGCCCCAGGCACCGCTGTACCATGCCCACGACACCTTCGCGTTATTCAGCAGATCGCCGATGTGCTGCTGCGACTGCGCCGGCAGCGTGGTGGCCTGGGTCGGATCGGCGAAATTCGTGTCGCCGCCGCTCGCCGGCTTGTTGCCGCTCGGCTGATACGGCGGCTGCATCGTGTTGATCGCGTAGAAGTCAGGCGTGAGGTTGCCTGAGTTCACGTACTTGGGCGGACCGCTCAGCGCTGAAGCCGGCGAGTTGGACGCGAGCTTCAGCGTGACACCGTCGCTCTCCACCGACGAGATCGAGCCGGCCGCCACACTCTTGTCCGCGTTCGGATAAGTCGGCGTGCACGCGCAGATCAGCCACTGGTGGTTCAGGAACGAGCCGCCGAACGCGCCCATGAAGAAGTTGTCGGCGAGCGTGTACTGCTGGGCGATCTTCCACAGCGGCAGCTTGTCGGCGTTGAGCGTGTAGTGGCCCATCACGAGGCCGCCCGAATCCGCCCACGCGGCGAACTTGTCGTTCTTGCCGCCGTTGATCTGCATCTGGTTCTCGTAGAAGCGGTGGTACAGGTCGCGCGTCGTCGCCGTGATCGGCGTGTTGAAACCCTTCGGGTCGTCGATGGCGAACGGGCTGTTCGGCAGATTCGCCGTCATGGCCTGCGTCACCACCGGCGTCACGCCGGTTTGCGTCAAGCCGTTCCACACCTGCGGCAGCGTCGCGAGCACGGTGCCGTTGCGATCCACCTGCGTGGCGCTCGCCGCCGTCACGTTCTGCAGACCGTTGGCGCCCGGGAAGTTGCCGTACAGGTTGTCGAAGCTGCGGTTTTCCGCGTAGATCACCACAACATTCTTGATCGACGTGATGTCCGGTTCGTTGACTTTGTCACCGCCGCACGCATACAGGCTTAGCGCTGCTGCGATCGCGATAGGCGTCGCGCAGATCAGTTTCTTGTTCATTTGATGTGGTTTCTCTCTCTCGCGTTGGGGACGGGCCATCTGAACTCCTTACACGGATGACCGTGGGCGAAAGTTTGGCAAGGCAATTTGACAGAAAGATGTAACTATTTACGAATTGCTTCTGATTGCAAAATAACGTCGGCTGTATGTCATTTAAACGACATGCAGATGAAATACGCTCGCGGACTTCACCATCGCAAACTCACATCTTTCATATGCGGCCAGGTCTGACGGGGATTCGGAAAATAATGGCTCGGGTCGACGCGCGGCATGACGCCGGGCTCGCGACGACGCGCCTGCGGCAAGCGACGGCGTTCGCCCTGGCGGCCATGACCTTGACCCTTGCCGCCTGCGATGCGGGTGCGCCAGGCACGGCAGCCGCGGCAAGCACCGGTACAGGCGTAGCGGCTTCGGCCACGCCGGTGGCGGCGTCGGCGGTGCAGGTGGCGGCCCATGAAGCGGGCCAGTCTCGCGCCCAGGTCTACGAATCCGTGCGGCAGATGACGGCGCTCGGCAAGCAGCTATTTTTCGACGCGTCGCTCTCCGGTTCGGGCAAGCTCGCTTGCGCGTCGTGTCACAGTCCGGACCATGGGTTCTCGCCGGCCAATGCGTTGTCGGTGCAACTGGGCGGCAGCGATATGCACCGCACCGGCATGCGCGCCGCGCCGACGCTTAAGTATCTGCAGTCGGTGCCGGCGTTCGCCGAGCACTATCACGAGTCGGATGACGAAGGCGACGAAAGCGTGGATGCCGGACCCACCGGCGGCCTGACCTGGGATGGCCGCGTCGACCGGGGCGGCGACCAGGCGCGCATTCCGCTGCTGTCGTCGTTCGAAATGGGCAGCACGCCGGCCAGGGTCACTGCGGCCGTCAAGGCCGCGCCATACGCCGACGCGTTCCGCGCGGCATTCGGCGCACACATTTTCGATAGCGACGACGCCACCTTCAAAGCGGTGCTGCAAGCGCTCGAAACCTTCGAGCAGACGCCGGAAACTTTCTATCCGTACACCAGCAAGTACGACGCATATCTGGCGGGCAAAGCGCAATTGACGCAAGCCGAGCTGCGTGGCCTGCAACTCTTCAACGACGAGAAAAAAGGCAATTGCGCGAGCTGCCACATCAGCCAGCGCACCCTGGACGGCGCGCCGCCGCAGTTCAGCGACTTCGGCCTGATCGCGATCGGCGTGCCGCGCAATCGCGCGCTGTCCGTGAATCGCGATCCGCGTTTCTACGACCTCGGCGCTTGCGGCCCGGAGCGCACCGATCTGAAGGGACGTGGCGAGTTTTGCGGCATCTTCCGCACGCCGACGCTGCGCAATGTGGCGCTGAAGAAGAGCTTTTTCCACAACGGCATCTACCATTCGCTTGATCAGGTAGTGCGTTTCTATGCCGAGCGTGACACGAATCCGGAGAAGTTCTATCCGGTGGCGAAAGGCAAAGTACGGAAATTCGACGATCTGCCTCAGCAGTACTGGGCCAATCTGAATACCGATCCACCGTTCGACCGCAAGCCGGGTGACAAGCCGGCGCTCGACGAGGCTGAAATCAAGGACGTGGTCGCGTTTCTGAATACGCTGACAGACGGATATAAGGCGGGAAGCGGAGCGGCCGATTCAGTGGCCGCGAAGTGAGGCGAGTGACGCGAAGGTGGCTGGCTTAGCTGGTCGCTAGTGTCGAGATTAATTGCGGGCGTTCGCCAGCATGTAATAGCAGCCGGCGAGCAGCAGCGCGAAGGACAGCAACAGGCAGGCGATGCCGACGCGCGTCAGCAGATTGGGCCAGCGGGCGTGAGGCAGCGCGTCCATCCGCACGGCGCGCCGCGCGAGTCCGGGATCGTGGCCCATCGCAACCGGCGCGAGCGCGGCGCACAGCAGCGCAAGCGCGATAGCAATGGTTTTGAGGACGGAGAGGGTGTGCATGGTGAGGCCTCTTCAGATTCTGATTGGCGCGGAGGCGCAACCGAACAATCTTAAGAAAGCGTCCTGGTGGCAGGAATGGGAGCTGTCCTAAAATTAGGGACGCTCACTGGGCCGGCGGCGCGCGCTCCCCGGAAATGAGGCACGTCCTGTGCGAGGCTGGCGCTCGTTTTATCCGCTTCGGCAGGCGGTCGTTTCTCGCGGTCCCTTCGAGAGGGACATGCTATCCTTTTGGGGTCCAGATCATGAGACGCCATGCGCGCTCGAGACCGCCGAACACTTCCGAGGAGAACCCTTCATGTCGATGCGAATCCGTGTCCTGTCTCAACTGACCGCCGGCAGCCTGTTGCTGGGTGCTGCGATCGGCGCGCAAGCAGCAAATCTTGGCTTTCTGAACGACACGCCGATCAGCTACATGAAGCAACGCGACATCGACTCCGTCAAAAAAGCGGTGTTCGCCGCATTGAACGACAAGCAGGACGGCGAAACCGCGAACTGGGTCAACGAAGGTACCGGCAATAGCGTGAAGATCGACGCCGCGATCACGATGACCAGCACGGCCAAAGAGGGCGATCGCACCTGCCGCGACCTCGGCGTCGTGCTGAGCGCCAAGGGACAATCCATGAACCTGCGCCCGCAGTTCTGCAAGCAGGGCAGCGGCACCTGGCAATTGCAGAAAAAGCACTGAGCGTGCAGGCCTTGATGGCGGCGCGCGCCGCTTGGCAGCCGACGAGGCCCGAGGCCACGCGCGTGCGTGTCGAAGAATCCGCGCGTTTGTCTGAGATGGTGTGGCGATGAGCACACGGATTATTTCGTGCGGCATCGTTTTGCTCGATCCGGACGGACGCGTGCTGCTTGCGCACGCCACCGAAACGTCGCACTGGGACATTCCGAAAGGACACGGCGAAGAAGGCGAGGCGCCGCATGTCACGGCGCTGCGCGAGATGGTCGAGGAGACCGGTATCGCCATAGCATCCGAGCGTCTGAAAGACCTTGGCCTGTTCGTTTATCGGCGCGACAAGGATCTGCATCTGTTCGGCGCGCGTGCCACCGTCGACGAACTCGATCTGAGCGTGTGCACCTGCACGTCGCTCTTTCCGCGCCGCTCGGACGGCACGCTGATTCCCGAAATGGATGCCTACCGCTGGGCCGCGCCCGACGAAGTGGACAAGTACGCGAGCCGCAGTCTCGCGCGGCTCTTTCAGACCACGCTGTCGCTCGCGGAACTGCATCGATCGCTATAGCGGCGAGGCCATGACCGCGTGAGGCCTCAGTCGAGCGCGCGGTCGTTCGGATGCGCGAACAGAGCGCGATTCTGCTCCGACAGCGGAAAATTCAGATTGATGCCGCGCGGTGGAATGGGTTGCGTGAACCACTGTTTGTACAGACGCTCCGCTTCGCCGGACGTCTGGCCGCGCGCGATCACGCCGTTGACGAGAGCGCGGAACGGCTCGTCGCCCTTGCGGAACATGCACGCGTAGACTTCGTAGCCCAGCGGCGTGCCGGTCACCACGAAGTCGTCGGGACGCGGATCGGTCGACTTGAATCCGTACACGATCGGCTCGTCCATCACGAAGGCCACGGCGCGGCCGTCCTTGAGCGCGTTGAAGGCCTCGGAATGGTCGCGCGCGCTGGTGATGCGCATGTTCAGGAGCTTGTCGGTGTTCAGGCGGCGCAGCAGGCGTTCATCCGAGGTGCCCGCGGTCGTCACGACCGCTTTGCCGGCCAGATCCTGAAAATCCGTGATGCCGGCGTTCTTGCGCGCGATCATGCGCACCGCGTACTGGAAAAAACTGTTCGAGAACGCGGCCACGTTTTCGCGTTCCACCGTGTGGGTGGTCGAGCCGCATTCCAGGTCGATCTGGTTGTTCAGCAACATCGGCGTGCGGTTCGACGAGGTCACCGTGATCTCGTGCACCTTCAGTTGCGGCATGCCGAGCGTCTTCTTGATCTCTTCGACGATCTGCAGCGCGATGGTCTGCGAGTAGCCGACCGTGCCCTTGCCGTCGAAGTAAGAGAAAGGAATCGAGGCTTCACGCACGCCGAGCACGACCACGCCGTCGTCGTGGATTTTTCTCAGCGTGCCGGTGAGTTCATCCGCCTCAGCGGCGCAGCTGAGCGACGCCGCTGCGAAGGTGATCAGCGCCACGAGCGCGCAACCCGCGCCATGGGCGAAACGTGCGGCGTATGCCGTGTGCCCCGTCATGTGCCGGGTACGGGCCCCGCGACGGCCTGCAACTTTCATCGGACCTCCCGGACTGGCGTGTGCGGATGCGCGCCGTCGCCGTCGATGGAAACATGGTGCAACAAAACGGCGTGCATCTTTCGATCAAGACGCACGCCGTAGCCAACCTCAGATGCGCGGCAAAAGAGTGCGTTCCAGCTTACGCCGGCTTGCCCCAACTGTCGCGCAGACTGACGATGCGATTGAATACGGGCTTACCCGGCTTCGAATCGACGCGGTCGGCGACGAAATAGCCGTGGCGCTCGAATTGATAGCGCTGTTCCGGCAGCGCTTCGCGTGCGCCCGGCTCAAGGTAGGCGTTGACCACGCGCTTCGAATCCGGATTCAGCGCTTCGAGGAAATCGCGGCCGCCGGCGTCCGGTTGCGGCTCCTTGAAGAGGCGGTCGTAGATGCGCACTTCGGCCGGGCACGCGGCTGCCGCGCTGACCCAGTGGATGTTGCCCTTGACCTTGTAGTTGTTCGCGCCTTCGGTGCCCGACTTGCTGTCCGGGAAGTAGTTGCAATGGACCGCGACGATGTTGCCGTTCTCGTCTTTATCCGCACCGACGCATTCGATCACGTAGCCGTAACGCAGACGCACCTTGTTGCCCGGGAACAGGCGGAAGTAGCCCTTCGGCGGCGTTTCGTTGTAGTCGTCGCGTTCGATCCACAGTTCGCGCGAAATCGGAAACTCGCGCACGCCCATTTCCGGATGATGCGGGTGGACCGGCGCATTGCACGGCTCGGTGACGCCTTCCGGAAAGTTGTCGATGATCAGCTTGACCGGGTCGAGCACGGCGGCGGTGCGCGGCGCCTTGTCGTCCAGATCGTCGCGCAGCGCGCCTTCAAACACGCTCATGTCGATCCAGGAATCGACCTTGGTCACGCCGATGCGCTCGCAGAACAACTGGATCGATTCCGGCGTGAAGCCGCGCCGGCGCACGCCGACGATGGTCGGCATACGCGGATCGTCCCAGCCGTCCACATGGCCTTCGGTCACGAGTTGCAGCAGCTTGCGCTTGCTGGTGATCGCGTAG
Source organism: Paraburkholderia sp. BL27I4N3 (assembly GCF_003386115.1). Classification (NCBI taxonomy): domain Bacteria; kingdom Pseudomonadati; phylum Pseudomonadota; class Betaproteobacteria; order Burkholderiales; family Burkholderiaceae; genus Paraburkholderia; species Paraburkholderia sp. BL27I4N3. Next base: position 827,048 of record NZ_QREJ01000001.1, read on the forward strand.
GTCAGATTCAGTCGCGAGAATTCGATTTGTTGCGGCAGCGGGCGCGTGAAAATGCCGGCCTCGGCGAGCTCGTTCAGAATCCAGTCGTACAGCGGACGATGGTCCTCGAACTCCAGCGTGCACAGCGAATGCGTGATGTTTTCCAGCGCGTCCGAGATGCAGTGCGTGTAGTCGTACATCGGGTACACGCACCACTTGTCGCCGGTACGGTAGTGATGTGCGAAACGAATCCGGTAGATCACCGGATCGCGCATGTTGAAGTTCGGCGACGCCATGTCGATCTTCGCGCGCAGCACGTGCTCGCCTTCCTGGAACTCGCCGGCCTTCATGCGACGGAACAGGTCGAGATTCTCCTCTACCGAACGCTCGCGGAAGCGCGACGGCGTGCCGACTTCCGTAGCCGAGCCGCGGTTCGCGCGCATTTCTTCGGCCGACTGGCTGTCCACGTACGCCTTGCCGCGCTCGATCAGCAGTTCGGCGAATTCGTACAGCTTGTCGTAGTAGTCGCTCGCGTAGTAGAGCTCGGACTTGCCGTCTTTTTCCCACTCGAAGCCGAGCCAGCGCACGGCGTCGATGATCGAGTCGACGTATTCGACGCTTTCCTTTTCCGGGTTGGTGTCGTCGAAGCGCAGATGGCACACGCCGCCGTAGCTGCGCGCCACGCCGAAATTCAGGCAGATGCTCTTGGCGTGACCGATATGCAGATAGCCGTTCGGCTCGGGCGGGAAGCGCGTTTCGACGCGCTGGCCCCACTTGCCGGTGCGGTTGTCGTCGTCAATGATGTTGCGGATGAAATTGGATGCCGCTGGCGCGTCGTTGCGTTCGGTATTCATGCGAGAAGGTGAGAGTCTGTCGGGGGCGCGCAATGCGTCCTCTTATCCGCCAATTCTACCTGACGAGCCCCGTTGCGGCAGGCGAGTGCGGCGCGCAGCCAACGTTTGAGCCATTTTGACGGTAGTTGAAGGGTCAGGCCGGCGCTGTAACAGGAGGTAAAACGTTTTGTTCACGCGAGCGCCGCCGACTTAGGATGCGAGCGGCGCGGCTTCGCCCACGCTGGCTGCGCGGGTTGTCCGCGTCAAGTGTGCTGGCGCCGCAATGGGCCGTATGCGCCCGCTTTCGACACGTTGCCTCGGGCAGCCAGTCAGGCTGCATTTCGTGCGGCGTGAGTCCGGGGGCGGGAGATCAGCGCGCATCGAGAGGTGCGTTAGCAGAGGTGCATTAGTCGCCTCGCCGCGCCTCAAAGCCCGCCCCCGATTTTTCCCGGGGCAGTGCAGCTTGCCCACGACGCGCAGCGCGCACTCGTCGCAGCGATCCTCGCAGGTTGCACCGCCCCTTGTCGCCTTGCACGATTTCCTGCCGCTCGTGCACCATGGCGCCTTCAGTTGCCGGAGTTTCTCGGATGTCTGTCCCGACGCACGGCGCGCCTCGCGCGCCTTTCACTTTTCTTTCCCTGACCCGGATCCTGACCGTGTCGGCCGTGCTCGCCTCCTTCGCGGGCGGCACGGTCGCGCTGGCGAAAACGCCGCCGCCCAAGGCCGTGTTCGACGCATCGGCGGTGGCCGTGCCGGACCGCTACAGCGCGGACACGGCGCAGCAGATCTTTGCCGCCGGCGGCAACGCGGTGGATGCCGCTGTCGCCGTCGCCTTCACCCTGGCCGTGACCGCGCCGGATGCGGGCAACCTCGGCGGCGGCGGGTTCATGACGGTGTTCATGGACGGCAAGCCGTATTTCCTCGACTATCGCGAGAGCGCGCCGCGACAGGCGACCCGCGACATGTATCTCGACGACAAGGGCAATCTGCTGCCGGGCATGAGCGCCGTCGGCCATCGCGCGGTGGCCGTGCCGGGCACCGTCGAGGGCATGTGGGAAGCGCACCAGCGTTTCGGCAAACTGAAGTGGAAGCAGGTGCTCGCGCCCGCGATCCGCTACGCCACCGACGGTTTCCAGGTCGAACCGTGGTTGCAGCAACGCCACGACGCGGCCGCGAGTAATCTCGCCGGCAAGACCAATTTCGACGCCTACTTCTCCAGTCTGAAGGCGGGCGTGACATATCGCCAGCCTGAACTGGCGCAGACGTTGTCGCGCATCGCAAGCGACGGCGGGCGCGAATTCTACGAAGGCCGCACCGGCGACCTGATCGCCCAGCAGATGTACGGCCACGGTCTGGTCACGAAACAGGACCTGCTTCAGTACAAGGCCGTGTGGCGTCAGCCGCTTACCGCCGACTGGAACGGCTATCAGGTCGTCACCGCGCCGCCGCCGAGTTCGGGCGGCGTGGGTCTGATCCAGATGCTGAAGATGAAAGCCGACCTCAAGCCGGCGTTCGACGGCCTCGAACTGAATTCCGTGCCGTACATCCATCTGATTGCGCAAATCGAGGACCGCGTGTTCGCCGATCGCCAGCAATACCTGGGCGATCCGGATGCGTACAAGGTGCCGACCGCCAAACTGATCGACGACGCCTACCTCGCCCAGCGCGCCGACGAAGTCAAACCCGACGAAGTGCCGGGCGCGACGCCGGTCAAGCCGGGACTCGGCGACGCTGTTCCGGAGAAGGCGCAAACCACACATTTCTCAGTGGTCGACAAGTGGGGCAACGCCGTGTCGAACACTTACACGCTGAACGGGGACTTCGGTTCGGGCGTGGTGGTGGACGGCGCCGGCTTCCTGCTGAACGACGCCATGGACGACTTCGTGACCAAACCCGCCGGCGCGAACAGCGCCGAACTGAACACCGTGGCACCGGGACGCCGTCCGCTGTCGTCGATGACGCCGACCATTCTGCTGAAGGACAACAAGGTGTCGCTCGTGATCGGCACGCCCGGCGGTTCGCGCATCCTGACGTCGATTTTTCAGGTGATGACCGACCTGTACGACTTCAACATGTCGCCCCCCGACGCGCTCGCCGCCATGCGTTTTCACCACCAGTTGCTGCCGCAGAAGACGATCTATTTCGAGCCGTATCGTCCGATCACGGGGGAACTGGCCGAGCAGTTGCAGGCCAAGGGCTACACGCTCGAAGGACAGTCGTTCAACGGCGACGTGCAGATGATCCGCATCGAGGGCACGACGCCGGTGCCGGCGGCGGATCCGCGCGGCGTGGGCGTGGGACGCGTGATGCATTGACGCGGCGATGCGGGCTTGCGCCGGCGCGAGCAAAAACCACAGTGCAAAAACAATAAACTGTGACTAACAACCGACACGGGAAACGCGGATGAGCGTACGAAAACAACCCACCACGCTGGTGCTGCCGGGCTACCAGAATTCCGGCGCCGGCCACTGGCAGACACGTTGGGAAGAACTGAATCCGGCCTTCGTGCGGGTGCGGATGCCGGACTGGGATCACCCTGAACGCGACGCCTGGTGCCGCACGCTGGACGCCGCGGTGACCGCCGCCGATGCGCCCGTGGTCTTCGCCGCGCACAGCCTCGGCTGCCTGACGACGGCTTTCTGGGCGGCGCAATATGCGAGCGCCGCTCAGCTTGCGAAGGTGGCGGGCGCGTTTCTGGTCGCGCTGCCCGATCCGGCCGAGGCGCATTTTCCGCGGGACGCGCGCGGTTTCGCGCCTGTGCCGCTCGAACGGTTGCCGTTTCCGACCATTGTCGTAGCCAGCAGCGACGATCCCTACGGCGGCGTGCCGTTTTCACAAACCTGCGCGAACGCGTGGAGCAGCCGCTGGATCGACCTCGGACCGCGCGGCCATATCAATGCGGACAGCGGGCTCGGCGATTGGGACGAAGGGCGTAAGTGGCTGGCGTCGTTCGGGCCGCGCTAGCCGCCCGCGCCGTCGATTTGGGAGTCCGTTTCCGCGCTGGGTTCATCGCGACGTTGCGCTCCGCGGCGCACCTCGCATCTTCGGAGCTTGCGGCGGCCTGACTGCGGACTCAAATTGCGGACTCAAATCACGGACTGGCTGCGCAACGCCGCAATCCTCGCTTCGTCATAGCCCAGCACGTCGCGCAAGATGCTCTCTGTGTGCTCCCCGAGCATGGGCGGATGGGTAAGCGCTTCAGGCGGCGTGCCGGTCATGTTGATCGGATTGCGCACCAGTTTGACCGCTCCGCCCGACGGATGCGGCAGGTCCACCTGGAGCCCACGCGCCAGCACCTGCTCGTTCTCGAAGACTTCGCTGAGATCGTTGATCGGCCCGCACGGCACACCCGCCGCCTCGAGCGCGGCGATCCATTGCTGCTTGCCCTGCAGGCGGACCATCTCCGCGAGAATCGGCACGAGGATGTCGCGGTTGCGCACCCGCGCCGGGTTGGTGGCAAAGCGCCCGTCGTCCGCCAGTTCCGGGCGGCCGCCCGCTTCGACGAACTTGCGGAACTGACCGTCGTTGCCGACCGCGACGATGATCCACCCGTCGCTCGTCTGGAAGGTCTGATACGGCACGATGTTCGGATGCGCATTGCCCCAGCGCACCGGCGGCTGGCCGCTCGCCAGGTAGTTCGAGTTCATGTTCGCGAGCATCGCAACCTGCACGTCGAGCAGCGCCATGTCGATGTACTGGCCTTCGCCCGTCCGGTCGCGGTGGGTGAGGGCGGTGAGCACGGCGATAGTCGAATACATGCCGGTCATGAGGTCGGCAATCGCGACGCCGGCCTTCTGCGGACCGCCGCCCGGCTGGCCGTCACGCTCGCCGGTAATGCTCATGAAGCCGCCGATGCCTTGCACGATGAAGTCGTACCCGGCGCGCTGCGCATACGGCCCGGTCTGCCCGAAGCCGGTCACCGAGCAATAGACGATGTCGGGCTTCACTTCTTTGAGCGATGCGTAGTCGAGGCCATACTTCTGTAGCTGACCTACCTTGTAGTTCTCCAGCACCACGTCGCTCTGCGCGGCCAGTTCGCGAATGATCCGCTGGCCTTCGGGCGAGGCGATGTCCACGGTGACCGAGCGCTTGTTGCGGTTCGCCGCAAGGTAGTACGCGGCCTCGCGCGTGTCTTCGCCTTCGGGCGTCTTCAGGTACGGCGGCCCCCAGTGGCGGGTGTCGTCGCCGACTTCGGGGCGTTCGATCTTGATCACGTCGGCGCCGAAATCGGCGAGCGTCTGCGCGCACCAGGGGCCGGCGAGTACGCGTGTGAGATCCAGCACGCGTATATGACTTAGAGCGCCCATATTGTTCGATGTCTCCTTCTTCGTGGCCAAGGCGGCGCGCGAGGCGCTGCGGGATGGAGGCAATCTTAAGCGATTCCCGCGCGCTGGCGCAGTCGGCCGAACGGTATAGGACGAATGACGGGCCTCGCAAAGTGCCGCCCTGTCCCACGGCGCCCGCTCGAACCTGGCCGAACGGCCAGCCATGCAGCCCGCGCCGCCGCGCACGGGCGCCGATCCCGTATAATCAGTCGTTTAAGAAACAAACAGTTGGCGCATCCCACGATGCCGCCGGTAACAGCCAGGGAACTGGCAAACCCGTCCCCCGCACGCCATGAAAGCCGCCGAAATCCGCGAGAAATTCCTCAAGTTCTTCGAATCGAAGGGCCATACGATCGTTCGCTCGTCGAGCCTTGTGCCCGGCAACGACCCGACGCTGCTCTTCACCAATTCGGGAATGGTGCAGTTCAAAGATGTGTTCCTGGGCGCGGAATCGCGCCCGTACTCGCGCGCCACGACCGCGCAGCGCAGCGTGCGCGCCGGCGGCAAGCATAACGATCTGGAAAACGTCGGCTACACCGCGCGTCACCACACGTTCTTCGAAATGCTGGGCAACTTCTCGTTCGGCGACTACTTCAAGCGCGACGCGATCCACTACGCGTGGGAGTTGTTGACGGGCGTGTATCAGCTGCCGAAAGACAAGCTCTGGGTCACCGTCTATCACGAAGACGACGAAGCGCACGACATCTGGGCGAAAGAGGTGGGCGTGCCGGTCGAGCGCATCATCCGCATCGGCGACAACAAGGGCGCGCGCTACGCATCGGACAACTTCTGGCAGATGGCCGACGTCGGTCCGTGCGGCCCGTGCTCGGAAATCTTTTACGACCACGGCCCGGAAGTCTGGGGCGGCCCCCCCGGATCGCCCGAGGAAGACGGTGATCGCTACATCGAGATCTGGAATCTCGTGTTCATGCAGTTCAGCCGCGACGCGCAAGGCAACATGACGCCGCTGCCCAAGCAGTGCGTCGACACCGGCATGGGTCTGGAGCGTATCGCTGCCGTGCTGCAGCACGTGCACAGCAACTACGAGATCGACCTGTTCCAGGCGCTGATCAAGGCCGCCGGCCGCGAAACCGGCGTGAGCGATCTGACCAACAACTCGCTGAAGGTGATCGCCGACCACATCCGCGCTTGCTCTTTCCTGATCGTCGACGGTGTGATTCCGGGCAACGAAGGCCGCGGCTATGTGCTGCGCCGCATCGTGCGCCGCGCGATCCGCCACGGCTACAAGCTGGGCAAGAAGGGTTCGTTCTTCCATCGCATGGTGGGCGATCTCGTCGCGCAAATGGGCGGCGCATACCCGGAACTGAAGGAAGCTGAACAACGCGTGACCGACGTGCTGCGTCAGGAAGAAGAGCGCTTCTTCGAGACCATCGAGCACGGCATGTCGATTCTCGAGAGCGCGCTGGCCGACCTCGAAGCGAAGGGCGGCAAGACGCTCGACGGCGAACTCGCATTCAAGCTGCACGACACGTACGGCTTCCCGCTGGACCTGACGGCGGACGTGTGCCGCGAGCGCGAAGTGACGGTCGACGAAGCCGCCTTCGACGAAGCCATGGCGCGTCAGCGCGAGCAGGCTCGCGCGGCGGGCAAGTTCAAGATGGCGCAAGGCCTCGAGTACTCGGGCGCGAAGACCACCTTCCACGGTTACGAAGAAATCGTCTTCGACGACGCGAAGGTTATCGCGTTGTATGTAGACGGCGCCTCCGTGCAGGAAGTGCGTGACGGCCAGCAGGCTGTCGTCGTGCTGGACCACACGCCGTTCTACGCGGAGTCGGGCGGCCAGGTCGGCGACCAGGGCGTGCTCGCCAACGCGAGCGTTCGCTTCGCGGTGAGCGATACGCTAAAGGTGCAGGCCGACGTGGTCGGTCATCACGGCACGCTCGAACAGGGCACGCTGAAGGTGGGCGACGTCGTCAAGGCGGAAATCGACGCGGTGCGCCGCGCTCGCACGCAACGTAACCACTCGGCCACTCACCTGATGCATAAAGCGCTGCGGGAAGTGCTCGGTTCGCACGTGCAGCAGAAGGGCTCGCTCGTCGACGCGGACAAGACCCGTTTCGACTTCGCGCACAACGCGCCGATGACCGACGAGCAGATCCGCCGCGTCGAAGAAATCGTCAACGCCGAAGTGCTGGCGAATGCGCCTGGCATCGTGCGCGTCATGCCGTTCGACGAAGCGGTGAAGGGCGGCGCGATGGCGCTGTTCGGTGAAAAGTACGGCGACGAAGTGCGCGTGCTCGACCTGGGCTTTTCGCGTGAATTGTGCGGCGGTACGCACGTGCATCGCACCGGCGACATCGGCCTCTTCAAGATCGTCATGGAAGGCGGCGTGGCGGCGGGCATCCGCCGCGTGGAAGCGATCACGGGCGACAACGCCGTGCGCTTCGTGCAGGACCTCGACGCGCGTATCAACGCGGCCGCTGCTGTGTTGAAGGCGCAACCGTCGGAACTGACGCAGCGGATCACCCAGGTCCAGGACCAGGTGAAGTCGCTGGAGAAGGAACTGAGCGCGCTGAAGTCGAAGATGGCGTCAAGCCAGGGCGACGAGCTGGCCGGGCAGGCGATCGAAGTCGACGGTGTGCATGTGCTGGCGGCTACGCTCGAAGGCGCGGACGTCAAGACGCTGCGCGAAACCGTCGACAAGCTCAAGGACAAGCTGAAGAGCGCGGCGATCGTGCTGGCATCGGTCGAAGGCGGCAAGGTGAGCCTGATCGCCGGCGTTACGGCGGACGCGAGCAAGAAGGTCAAGGCAGGCGATCTGGTCAACTTCGTGGCGCAGCAGGTCGGCGGCAAGGGCGGCGGCCGTCCGGACATGGCTCAGGCTGGCGGCACCGAGCCGGCGAATCTGCCGGCGGCGCTGGCCGGCGTCAAGGGTTGGGTCGAAGGCCAGCTTTGATTCTGATGTGATTGGGCCACGCGGGGCGCTGGAAGATCGAGCGTCTCGCGTGGCCCGAGTTTTTTTCAGAGTCTGGCGCGCTGGGTTCCGAATGGGCGCCGCGCCGAGCTTTGATTTTGCTCGCAGTGTTCGTTTCGCCGGATGCCGGCCCCCCGCCAAAGATCAGACCGCGCCTTCCGTGGCAGTTGCGATCCCAGTTGAATTCACCGCATCCTGCCGCATCACCAACGCCTGCTTCAGCGCGTTCAGCGCGGACGAAAAGTGTCCGCGCCGCCACACCAGCAGCGTCTCGATCACGCCGATATCGGGCAGCTCATGCACCGCGATATTGCTGGCGTCGGTCTGTAAATTCAGCACCGACCGCGGCGCGACCGCCACCCCAGCGCCAGCGGCCACGCAGGCCACGATCGCGTGATAAGAGCCCAGTTCCAGCACGCGCGCCGGCCTCACGCCGTGCTCCAGATACCACTTCTCGATATAAGACCGGTAAGCACATCCGCGCTCGAACGCGATCAGCGTGGACGACGCAATGTCCCGAACGTCGCGAATCGGCCGATGGCCGCGCGGCGTCAGCATTACCAGCTCTTCCCGAAACACCGGCACCGACTCGAATACATCACCGAGCTTGGCCGGATCCAACGGCGTCGCCACCAGCGCCGCATCCACTTCGAATTCACGCACCCGCTCGATCAGCTTGCCGGTCGTGCCGGTCTCGAGTTCCAGCGCGACGGCGGGCCACTGCTGGTGATAACGCGCGAGCAGGGCGGGAAGACGCGTTGCCGCGACACTTTCCATCGTGCCCAAACGCAACCGTCCGCTTGGACGATCCTCACGCACTGCGTGACGCGCTTCATCCGCGAGCGCGAGCAGGCGCTCGGCGTACGGCAGCAGCGTCTCGCCGGCGGGCGTCAGCACGAGACGGCGGCCGTCGCGGATGAACAGGTCGGTGCCCAATTGCTCCTCGAGCTGCTTGATACGCGTGGTAACGTTCGATTGCACACGATTGAGCTTGGCGGCAGCGCGCGTCACGCCGTTTTCCCGCACGACGGCGCGAAAAATGGTCAAAGCGGCCAAGTCCATGATTCTCTCTGGGCGATGGGTGATATCCGAATTATTCATTTTTCGTGATTGAAACGTCAAGCTAGTATGGATATCCGCCATCCGACCCGTTGACTGCATTCATTGCCGCCGCCTATGAACGACCTCGCCTCCACCCCGCACGGCAGCTTCGCCCAACACCACGCTGCCCGCCGCGCGGCGCTTGCCTGCATGGTCACGCTGGCCGTCGCGCTCGGCATCGGGCGCTTTGCATTCACACCGCTCTTGCCGCTGATGCTGCACGGCAGCGGATCCGGTCAGCCGCAACTCGATATTCAGCATGGCGGCTGGCTGGCGTCGTTCAATTACGCCGGGTATTTCGTCGGCGCGGTCACGTGCGCGGCGCTGCGGATCGAGCCGGCGCGGATGGTGCGCGTGGGGCTCGCCGCGACGGTGCTGCTGACGTTGACGATGGGCGTGACTAGCCAGTTCTGGATCTGGGCCGCGGTGCGGTTTATCGCGGGCGCGGTCAGTGCCTGGACGTTCGTCTTCGCGTCCCAATGGGGCCTGCGGCGGCTCGCCGAAATCGGGGCGCACGGGTGGGGCGGGGTGATCTATACGGGGCCCGGCGTGGGCATTGTCGGCACCGGCTTGCTGGTCAGTGTGGCAGGTGGGTACGGGGCCGCCACGGGATGGATCGGGTTTGGGCTGATCGCGGCGATTCTGTCGGTCGTGGTTTGGCCGGTGTTCGGCACTGCGTCCGGCGGCGGAGAAGAGGCTCGAAGCGCTCGCACGGACGGTTCTGATAGTGGCGATCAGGCGCGTGCCGGCAAGACGAGCCGGCATGTCGCCGGCCAGGCCGGCGCGACTGAGGGCGCGGCAGTCCAACGTGCAACCACCCACGCTACCCACGCTACCCACCACGCCGACGCCCTCTGGCTCGTCGCTCTCTACGGCATCCCAGGGTTCGGCTACATCATCACCGCGACGTTCCTGCCCGTCATTGCACGTCACGCATTGCCCGGCTCGTCGTGGCCCGACCTGTTCTGGCCAATGTTCGGCGCGGCGCTGATCGTCGGCGCATTGCTGGCGGCGCGTTTGCCCGTGCATTGGGACAATCGCACACTGCTGGCCGGCTGCTATGTGTTACAGGCGTGCGGCATCGCCCTCGGCATTGTCCGGCCGACGGCGGCCGGCTTCTCGTTCGGCAGCATCCTGATCGGCCTGCCGTTCACCGCGATCACGCTATTCGCGATGCGCGAGGCGCGGCGCCTGCGTGGCGACGACGCTGCCGGCCTGATGGGCTACGCGACGGCGGCCTACGGCGTCGGTCAGATCGTCGGCCCACTGGTTGCCGCGCCGATCGCCGAGCAGACCGGATCGTTTTCACCGGCCTTGTGGCTGGCGGCGGGGGCGTTGTTGCTGGGCGCGACCGGGCTACTCGTCGTCGCGCGCATGCCGCGCGGCCGGGGCCGCATGCCCGATTGCGGCTGCCGCTGAGCGCACGTCGATAAAGGCGTTGCTGCACACGCTGCAGCGAGCGGAAAACAAATAACCGCAGCGCGCACTAAAATGACCGCTTTCCGTCATTCCAGCGCGCCCATCGCCGGACGCGCCGCCCGCCATGCAACATTTCGCGTCCGACAACTACGCCGGCATTTGTCCCGAAGCGCTCGACGCGCTGATCGCCGCCAACAACAGCGGCCACGAACCAGCCTACGGCGACGATTCCTGGACCAACCGGGTGTGCGACCGCCTGCGCGAGCTGTTCCAGACCGACTGCGAAGTGTTCTTCGTGTTCAACGGCACGGCCGCCAATTCACTGGCGCTCGCTTCGCTGTGCCAGTCGTATCACTCGGTGATCTGCCACGAACTCGCGCACATCGAAACCGACGAATGCGGCGGCCCGGAGTTCTTCTCGGGCGGCTCGAAGCTGCTGACCGCGCCGGGCATCGGTGGCAAGCTCACGCCGGATGCGATCGAAGCCGTCGTCACGCGCCGCGCCGACATCCATTACCCGAAACCGAAAGTCGTCACACTGACCCAATCGACAGAAGTCGGCACGGTCTACAGCGTCGAGGAGGTGCGGGCGATCGCGGCGATCGCCAAACGGCGTCATCTGAAGGTGCATATGGACGGTGCGCGTTTCGCCAACGCGGTCGCCGCGCTGGACGTGCATCCGTCGGAGATCACGTGGCGCGCGGGCGTCGACGTGCTGTGCTTCGGCGGCACCAAGAACGGCTTGCCGGTGGGTGAAGCGGTGGTGTTCTTCGACCGCGCGCTCGCCGACGATTTCGCGTACCGCCTGAAGCAAGCCGGCCAACTGGCGTCGAAGATGCGCTTCATTTCCGCGCCGTGGCTCGGCTTGCTCGATAACGACGTGTGGCTGCGCAACGCGCGTCACGCGAACGCGATGGCGCAACTGCTGCAAACGCGGTTGCGGGAAATTCCGGGCGTGAGCATCATGTTCCCCGGAGAATCGAACGCGGTCTTTGCGCAACTGCCCGCGCAAGCCGCCAAAGCCATGCGCGCGCGTGGCTGGAAGTTCTACGAATTCATCGGCGCGGGCGGATGCCGGCTGATGTGCGCGTGGGATACGCAGCCGGAAACGGTCGAGCGGTTCGCCGCCGAGGTGCGCGAGTTGTGCGCGGCGTGAAAACCAGAAGCTAACGACAAACACGATCACACACGACAACAAGACGTCCTCCCCGCCATGACCGATTACCGATTTTGCCCACGCTGCGCCACGCCTTTGACCGAGCGTGCCGACGCCGCACACGAAGGCGGCCGCATCCGTCAGAGCTGTCCTGATACGGCGTGCGGCTATGTCCATTGGAACAACCCGCTGCCGGTGGTGGCGGCGATCGTCGAATACGAAGGCAAGATTCTGCTGGCGCGCAACGCCGCCTGGCCGGAGGGCATGTTCGCGCTGATCACGGGCTTCCTCGAAAACGGCGAGACGCCGGAAGAGGGCATTACCCGCGAAGTGTTCGAGGAAACCTCGCTGCACGCGGAGACGGCCGAGCTGATCGGCGTGTACGAATTCATGCGCAAGAACGAACTGATCATCGCGTATCACGTGAAGGCGTACGGCACGATTGCGTTGTCGCCGGAATTGCTGGAGTACCAGCTGGTCGAGCCGGCCAAATTGCGGCCGTGGCGCGCGGGCACCGGCCAGGCGCTCGCCGAATGGATGCGGCGGCGCGGCCTGCCGTTCGAGTTCGTCGAAAGACCGGGGCAGTGAGCCGGTTGACGAGTTCGCCGATGAGCCGTGCCGGGCGAGTAGCGCGGCACGGCTCATATCTCCTGTCTGATCACGCGCCGTCAGCGAAGGCGCTCGCAGCGCATGCTGACCGAATCGCATTGACGAAAACAAACAGCCGCACAACGTTCACGATAACGCCCGAGACGACCACGCCAGCATGAACAAACCCGCATCCGCCCCGCGCGGCGCCTACCCGCACTTCCTGACGATTCCTACCCGCTGGATGGATAACGACGTCTACGGTCATGTGAACAACGTCGTCTACTACAGCTATTTCGACACCGTGGTGAACGAGTATCTGATCCGCGCCGGCGTGCTCGATTTCGAGCAGGGCGAGACGATCGGCCTCGTGGTCGAGACGCAATGCAATTATTTCGCGCCGCTGGCGTTCCCCGACCGGATCGACGCGGGCCTGCGCGTGATACGGCTCGGCACGTCGAGCGTGCGCTATCAGGTCGGTCTCTTCAAGGAAGGCGAGGACCAACTCGCCGCGCAAGGACACTTCGTGCATGTGTATGTGAATCGTGTCACACGGCGCCCGGTGAATCTGCCGGTGCAATTGCGCGCGGCGCTCGAACCGTTGAGCGTCGCGGATCAGCCGGATTAGGCGCGTGCAGTCGTTCGTCATCAATCTGCTCAACGGCGCCAGTTACGGCCTGCTGCTGTTCATGCTGTCGGCGGGCCTGACGCTGATCTTCAGCATGCTCGGCGTGCTGAATATCGCGCATGCGAGTTTTTACATGCTCGGCGCGTATGTTGGATTTTCGGTGGCGGCGCGCGCGGGGTTCTGGAGCGCGTTAGTCGTCGCGCCGCTTGTCGTCGGGCTGATCGGCGCGGCTCTCGAGCGTTGGCTGTTACGGCGCGTGCGCGTGCAGGGGCATCTCGCCGAGTTGCTGCTGACGTTCGGCGCCGCGTATCTGCTGGGCGAACTGGTCAAGCTCGGCTGGGGCTTGAGTCCGCTGTCCGCGACCGTGCCCGCCGTGCTCGATGGGCCGCTCTTCACCGTCTACGGCGCGGCGTTCGCCCGCTACCGCGCGTTCATGATGGCGGTGTCGCTCGCCATGCTCGCTGTTCTGTTCGCGGTGTTGCGCGTATCGAAGGCGGGCCTGATCGTGCGCGCCGCGCTCACGCACGCGAGCGCCGTCGAAGCACTCGGCCACAACGTGCCGCGCGTGTTCACCGGCGTGTTCGCGGCCGGCACGGCGCTCGCCGCGCTGGCCGGCGTGATCGGCGCGCCGCTCTTCGTAGTCGAGCCGGGGATGGCGGAGTCGCTCGGCTCGATCGTGTTCGTGGTGGTCGTGATCGGCGGGCTGGGTTCGCTGACGGGTGCGCTGGCAGCGTCGCTGCTGGTCGGTTGCGTGCAGACGCTGGCGGTGGCGAGCAATGTGTCGCTGGGCGACGTTCTGTCGATTTTCGACGCAACGCTGCCCGTCGAATGGGACGCGCTGACGCTCGCGCAACTTGCGCCGCTGATTCCGTATCTGCTGCTGGTGGCGATGCTGGCGCTGCGTCCGCGCGGCCTGTTCGGACGGCGCGATGATCATGCCTGAGGCCAGGGAATCATCCGCGCTGTCCGCGAGCGCGCCGCGTGCGCTTTGGAGCGTGCTCGCGCCGTGGCTTGCGCTGCTTCTGTTCCTCGTCGTGCCGCCCTTCGTCTGGCCGCAAAGCTGGCTGCTCGCCTATCTCGCGCAGACTGCAACGATGATCGTGTTCGCGCTTTCGTACAACCTGCTGCTCGGCGAGACGGGGCTGCTGTCGTTCGGCCATGCCGCTTACTCGGGATTGGGTGCGCTGGCGGCCGCGCAGCTGTTCAACCGGATCGGTGTGCCGCTCGCGCTGCTGCCGCTGGTCGGTGGAATTGGCGGCGCGCTGTGCGGCGTGCTGTTCGGCTTTATTTCAACGCGGCGCGCCGGCACGGCCTTCGCGATGATCACGCTCGGTCTCGGCGAACTCGTCGCGGCCGCGGCGTGGACGCTGCCTGACTGGTTCGGCGGCGAGGCGGGCGTGGCGATCGATCGCGCGAGCGGCGTGCCGCTGGGAAGCTGGAGCTTCGGCCCGGCGCGCGAGGCGTATGCGCTGATTGCCGTGTGGTGCCTGCTCGCGTGCGCGGCGATGTTCGCGCTTTCGCGCACGCCTTTCATGCGCCTTGCCAATGCCGTGCGTGACAACCCCGTGCGGGCCGCGGCAATCGGCTGCTACCCGCGTCGCATTCGCTATGGCGTCGTGGTGATGTCAGCGTTTTTCGCGGGTATCGCGGGGACGCTGGCGCTTGTCAATGTGGAACTGGTGTCGACGGAAAGCGTCGGCATGATGCGCTCGGGCGCGGTGTTGATCGCCACGGTGATCGGCGGCACGGCGGCGTTTTTCGGGCCGGTCGCGGGCGCGGTCGTTCTGACGTTTTTCAGCGTCGCGGTGGCGAGCGTCACGCGCGCCTGGCTGTTCTACTTGGGGCTGTTCTTCATCGTAATCGTGGCGATGTCGCCCGACGGATTGGCGGGCTTCGCGCAGCGTTTTATGGCGCGAGTCGCCGCGCACGGCTGGCGCCGCTGCACCGCTACGTATTGGTGGGGCACGGCCGCCGCATTGTCGTGGACCGTGGCCGCCGTGCTCGCCGTGCAATGGGCCTACGCGGCGCAATTCGGCGCAAGCGACGGCGCGGCGTTCGATGTGCCGGGCGTGCCGTCGTGGATCATCGCGTCGCCGCTTTACTTCGGCGCCATGGTCTTTGTGCTGGCCACGCTGGGAGCACTGGCCGCGCATTACGCGAGGCGCGCTCAAGCGTTGCTCATGAGCCCGCGCTCAAGCGCCACGCCTACCGCCGGAGCCTCGCGATGATCCCCGCGCTCGCGCTCTACGGCATCGAAAAACGCTTCGGCTCGACGCGAATTCTGCGCGGCGTCGATCTCGCGATCCAACCCGGCGAGCGCCACGCGCTGATCGGTCCGAACGGCGCGGGCAAGTCGACGCTCTTTAATCTGATCGCCGGCGGCGCGCGGCCGAACGCGGGGCGCATCGATCTGTTCGGCGCCGAGATCACGCGGCTCGCGCCGGCCGCGATCACGCGTCGCGGGCTTGCGCGCAGTTTCCAGAGCACCAGCGTGTTCGCGCGGCTCAGCGTGTTCGACAACCTGCGCTGCGCGGCGCTGCTGGCTGAGCGCGACCGCACGCGCTGGTGGCAGCGTTTCAGCGGCTCGCCAACGGTCGACGCGCGCGCCGCACACGTGCTCGACGCGGTGGGCCTGAGCGAGCGCCGCCACGTTCAGGCCGGCACGCTCAGCTATGCCGAGCAGCGCGCGCTCGATCTCGGCATCGCGCTCGCGGGCGGCGCGCATACCTTGCTGCTCGACGAACCGACTGCCGGCATGAATCGCGCGGAAGCGGCGCGCACGGTCGAACTGATTCGCGAGACCACGGCGGGCCGCACGCTGCTGATGGTCGAGCACGACATGGAAGCGGTCTTCGCGATCGCCGATCGCATTTCGGTGCTCGTGCAAGGACGCATCATCGCGAGCGGCACGCCGGCGGCGATCCGCGCGGACGAGACCGTGCGCGCCGCCTATCTCGGCGAAGGGTTCGGCACATGAGCGCCTTGCTCGAGATTCGCGCGCTGAACGCGTGGTATGGCGCGAGCCAGGCGCTGCACGGCGTCACGCTCGGCATCGAAGCGGGCGAAGTGCTGGCGCTGGTCGGCCGTAACGGCTCGGGCCGCTCGACGCTCGCACGCGCGATCATGGGCCTCGTGCGCAGCGAAGGCGAGCTGCGTTTCGCGGGCCGACCGCTCGGCGGCCTGCGCACCTTCGAGATCGCGCGTCTCGGTCTCGGCTACGTACCGGAACATCGCGACGTATTTCCGACGCTGAGCGTGCACGAGAATCTGCAACTCGGCGTCGCGCCACGGGATCGCGGCCGCGCGCCGCGCTTCACCTTCGACGACGCCTACGCGCTTTTCCCCATACTGCGCGAACGAAAGCGCACGCGCGCGGGCGCGCTCTCGGGCGGCGAGCAACAGATGCTGACGCTCGCTCGCGCGCTCCTTGGCGACCCCGATTTGCTCGTCATCGACGAACCCGGCGAGGGTCTCGCGAGCCTCGTGATGGAGCAGGTCGCGCAATGCTTGCGGACCTTGCGTGATCGCGGCGTGGCGATGCTGCTGATCGAGCAGCGTCTCGTGATCGCGCAGGACATCGCCAGCCGCGTCGCGGTGATGGGGCACGGCGAAATCGTGTTCGACGGCGCGCTCGCGTCGTTCGTGCAGCGGGCGGACGTGATGCGGGAATGGCTCGGCGTCGGTTGATGGATCCACGTCCGCTGGCGGCGCTTTATTGCGGCGCCGCACCGTGATGAGTGACCGTTGCACTGTCCTTGCCGAATGCCTCTCACGTCGAACGAATCGTGCGATCCGCGCAGAGCGCTCGGATCGCGCCAATCGTGCCGTTTGAATCCTATTTGTCCACGCGCCGCTCACGCCACGTGCACGCGGTTCTCCGCTCGGCCGCCGCAGCGATTCAAACGCTTGATCGTTTGGTGAGCGTCCTCCAGAAATCTTGTCGGCAGCGCGCCGACAAATAAAGACAATTGGGTAAAAGACGTGCGACGGCGGCTTGCCGTCTAAAGCCGCCGTATGCGCGACGAACCATGTCGTGCCCGGCGCGCGAGAGGCGCATCGCGGCTTCAGGAGGAGACATCATGAGACGGAGACGCGCATTGCATGTAGCGTCGGCGAACGATCCGCAGAAGTCCACGTACTCTCTGCAAGATTTGAAGTCGAAGCACGCGTGGTGGTATACGCCGATCTGCGTGAGCACGGCGTTGTTGACGGCCGCGCTGCTGATGTCCGCCTGCGCCGACGCCAGTTCGACAACCGGCGACGCGGCCTCCGCAACGCCGAATCCCGCGAACACGACAGCCGGTGCGTCAAGCAACGAAGCCGGAACCGCTGACCGCCGCGCGAATGCCACTACAGCGCCGGACGCCGCGCTCGCCGCTCAACCCGCCTCGTCGACGCGCCCCTCACTCGAACTCGCCAAAGCCAGACAACTGGCCGCGGAGCAAAGCGTCGCCGCGCGCGTGCCCTCGGCGAGCGGGATGAGCGAGAAACGCAGCCGTCCGCTAACGCTGCGCGATTCCGGCATCGACGGCTCGCTGATGTTCGCGCGCGACGTCGACTTTCGCGTGACCGGCGATATCGGCTTCATGATTCACGACATGGCGGCGACGCTGAGCCCGGCGCGGCCCGGCCAGCCGATCGTATTCGACGATCCGACCAGCGTGACGATCAACGTCCACCGCGGCCATGTAACGCTCGACATGGCGAAGCTCACGGCAATCTTCAACCGTTACCTGTTCCAGTATCAGGGCTCGCCGCTGCGCAACATGCGGGTCGTGCCGCAGGACGGCGGCAATCTGCGCATCACCGGCGAAATGCATCGTGAGACGTGGGTGCCGATCGTGCTGAGCGGATCGCTGTCCATGCGCGATGCCGACGAACTCGTCTTTCACGCCGATCACGTCGAAGTGGCCGGCGTCGGCGCCGACAAGCTGATGCAGGCCGCGCACGTGAAGATGGCCGACCTGCTGAAAGTGGACACGCCGATCGCGCGTCTGGACGGCGACGACGTCGTGATGCAGGTGGCCAGACTGACGCCGCCGCCCGCGTTGCGTATGACGATCACGCAGATTGAAACGAGTGCGGCAGGCGTACGCTTCACGCTCGACGACCGTACCGTGCCGGGCATCGTCTGGCCCGCGACGATGCCCGCACGCGGCATGCTGGTGCAGGGCGGCGACGTCAAATTCATGCGCTCGATGCCGATGAACATCGACATGGCGCTCACGCCGGTCGACGGTACAGGGCCGTTCGTGCTGGACCTGTACCACTATCGCGAGCAGATGGCGGCCGGCTATTTCACCTTCGACGAAGCGGGCGCGCTGGACGTGCATCTGCCGTCATATACGACGCTAGCCAGCGCGGACAAAGACACGCCTCTGCAAACCGGCAGCGCGAGCGCGCGCTTTAACGACAGCTTCATTCGCGCGCAGCAGGCCGCGCTCGCGCAGGCGCGGCTCGTTTGGCAGCACGTGCCGCAGACGGTGCGGACCGCGTCGGTGGCGCGTGCGATTCCGGTCGGCACGCGCGCGGCATTCGCGGGGCAGAGCATGGCGACGCCGGGTTCGGCTTTGAGCGACGAGCGTCATTCGTCGGGACCCGCACCGCTGATTCACGTCGAGAATGTCGACTTCTACGTGTCGGGGCGCATCGGTTTTCATGTGCGCACGCTGGACGCGCAGATGGTGCCGAAAAAGGCGGGACAACCGGTCGATCTGGACGATCCCGATCAGTACGATATCCGTATCATCGGCGGCGAGGTCGTGGAGCCATGGCCCGCGATGGCGGCGCTTTTCAACGACTATCTGCTCGACTACGAGCCGCGCTCGCTCAACGATTTGCAGTTGCAACCGGTGGACGGCAAGCTGGAAGTGAGCGGCGGCATCAAGTTATGGAATCGCTTTCCCGGTGTCTGGCTGCCGACCACGATGAGCGGCACGATCGTCGCCAGAGATGAGCGGCATCTCGTGTATGAGCCGACCTCGGTGAAGGTGCTCGGCGTGCCGCAGGCCGGCTTGCTGCGCGCGTTGGATATTCCGCTCGCCTCGCTCACGCCGTTCACGCGCAAGGGCGTCGCGCTGAAGGGCAACGAGCTGGTGTTCGATCAGTACACCGTGTTTCCGCCGCCGGTTTTGCAAGGGCGTCTGGCCAGCGCGATGGTCACCGACGAGGGTCTCGTGCTGAAGTTCAAGCGCGACGGCAATGTCGTCGCCGCGAGGCCGCCTGCGGGCGCGGGTAAGAGCTTCGTCTGGATCGAATCCGGCGACGTGAAGATGTTCAACTCGCTGGTGACGAATACGCGCACCTTCATCAAGGACAGTTCGAACCCCGGCGTGATGAAGTTCGATCTGTACGCTTATCGCAAGGACGTGTCGAAGGGAACGGTGAAGATGGGCGAAGACGGCGGCCTGGACGTCGATCTGGCCGTTAGAAAATAGCCTGCGCGGCGCCTGTAGTAAGCGCCGCGCGGGCTGCTACATCAAGCGTCCTTATTGATGATCCATTCGTGCGCCGGGTCGTTGCGGAAATGCCAGACTCGCTGTCCGCCCGCCATCACGTTCAGATAGTACGAGTCGTACCCATACGGCACGATCACCGGATGATAGCCACGCGGCACCATCACGACGTCGTGATTCTCGACGGCCATGGACTCGTCGATATCGCGCATGTCGGTGTACACGCGTTGAAACGCAAACCCTTGCGGCGGATCGAGCCGGTGATAGTAAGTCTCTTCAAGTGAGCTCTCGTGCGGGACATTGTCGGTGTCGTGCTTGTGCGGCGGGTAGCTCGAAGCGTGTCCGCCAGGCGTCCTGACTTCCACCACCAGCAGCGACTCCGCGGGCTCGGTCTGCGGAAGAATGTCGCATACGTATCGCGTATTCAGCCCTTTGCCGCGTGTCGAGCGTTTCATCGAACCCGGCTCGATCAGCCGCGCCGGTAGTTCGCCTTTGGCCGGCGCGCTCGCCACGCCGATCTCGGCATCGCGGCAAGCGCGCACCGTGACCCGCACATTCGGCGGCAAATAGACCGCATACGGCGCGGCGTCTTCGAACACGCTGTCGCGCGAACCCAGCGAACTCCATTTGGTGTCCGCGGTTTCGATATCCACTGCGCCCGTGAGCACGACGATGCACACTTCACGCGACGGTTCGAACACGTGCACGACTTCGTTCTCGCCCAGCCGGTAAGCGGCAAAACCGACATAACGCCAGCACGCCGACTCCGGTGTCACTCGCGCGATCGTCTGGCCTTCGCGCTGCGCCTTCACCAATAAACTCATGCTGCCTCCTGCTGTGTGCCGTCGAGCGGCGCATCGACCAGCGCGCGCAATGTCTTGTAGCCTTTCTGCGCGTAGTCGAACGATGGCGCCACGACCGGATCCTGTTCGGCTTCCACCACCAGCCAGCCGCAATAACCGTGCCGCTTCAGGCGCTCGACGATCGCGGGGAAATTTACCGCGCCGTCGCCCGGCACCGTGAAGGCGCCGGCGATGACCGCGTCCAGAAAACTCCAGTTGCGATTGCGCGCGAGCTTCATGACGGCGGGGCGCACGTCCTTGCAGTGTACGTGGCAAACGCGCCCGATATGTTTGTCGAGCACGGCGAGCGGATCGCCGCCGGCAAACGTGATATGTCCCGCGTCGAACAGCAGGCCGACAGCGTCGCTGGTGCGTGCCATCAGTTGATCGACGTCGGCCGGTGTTTCGACATAAGCGCCCATGTGGTGATGATAGGCGAGCCGCACGCCGCGGCTCAGTGTATAACGCGCGAATTCGTCGACACGGGCCGCATATTCGGCCCATTGCTTCTCGCTGAAAAAACGCGGGCGTTGGTACAGTGGTTGCGCTGCGCCCTGAATCGAATCGGCGACCTCGCCGTACACCATCGCCGTCGCGCCGTTTTGCGCGAGCAATTCCAGATGCGGGCCGACTTCCGCGATTTCTTCCTCGACGCTGCGTCGCGCGAGGCGTCCGGAATACCAGCCGGAAACCAGCGCGAGATCGTACTGCGCAAGCAGCGTCTTCAACGCCTGAGGCTCGCGCGGAAACTTGTTGCCGAGTTCGAAGCCTTGATAGCCGATCTGGCGGCCTTCCGTCAGCGCCACCTCGAGCGGCGTTTCGCCGCCGAGCGAAGGCAGATCGTCGTTCATCCACGAAAGCGGATTGATGCCGATACGTACGTCGAAAGCAGTCATGCGGGCGTCCTCATTCGTTGTCGGCGGAGCCGGTGCTCTGCGCGGAGCCGGCCGGTTCGGCGCGGGCCGCGAGTTGCGTTTCGTATTTCGCGCGCGCGTCGCGCACGGCGGGGCGCGGCGAGACCTCCGGCACGGCCACTTCCCACCACCAGCCGCCGTCGTCGGTGGTGCGAGCGGGATCGGTATCGATGCTGATGACGTAAGTGCGATCCGCCGCGCGGGCGCGTTCCAAAGCAGCTTCGAGTTCAGCGACATTCGCCGCATGTTCGGCTTGCGCGCCGAGCGCACGCGCATGCGCGGCGAAATCGATCTGCGGCGCGCCGAGCGGGCCTTGCATGCAGTTCTCCAGCAGGTTGTTGAACGGCGCACCGCCGCACGCCTGCTGCAAGCGGTTGATGCAGCCATAGCCGCGATTGTCGAGCACTACGACGATCAGCTTCGCGCCGATCATCACCGAGGTGGCGATCTCGCTGTTCATCATCAGATAGCTGCCGTCGCCGACCATCACGATCACTTCACGCGCGGGCCGCGCGAGCTTCACGCCCAGTCCGCCGGCAATCTCATAGCCCATGCACGAGTAGCCGTACTCGACGTGATACGCGCCCGGTTTGCCGGCGCGCCAGAGCTTGTGCAATTCGGCGGGCAGGGTGCCGGCTGCGCAGACGACGATATCGTTCGCGGGTGAACTGGCGCTCGAACGCTGCACGGCGCCGATCACATCGCCCTCGTAAGGCAGCACGGTATCGCGCTGCGGCGCATGCGTGAGCGTGCTCACCGTATCGCGCCAGCTTGCCGCGAGTTTGTGCGCGCGCGCGGTCCACGTGCGGTCAGCGTGCCAGCCTTGCAGCGGTTCGGCGAGCGCTTCGAGCGCGAGATGCGCGTCGGCTTCGACCACTTGCGCGCGATGCTTGAGACCGTCGAACGCATTGGCGTTGATGGCGATCACGTCGGCTTGCGTGAACAAGGTGTTCGAGCCGGTCGTGAAGTCCTGCAAGCGCGTGCCGACGGCCAGCACGCAATCGGCGTCGTGCGCGAGCGCGTTCGCTGCGGGCGAGCCCGTCACGCCCAGCGCGCCCGCGTTCAGCGGATCGTTCCACGCAAGCGAGCCTTTGCCGGCCTGGGTTTCCGTTACTGGAATGCCATACGTGGTCGCGAAGCGGTGCAGCGCGTCGCTTGCGCGGCCATAGAGCACGCCGCCGCCCGCGACGATCAGCGGCCGCCTGGCATGACGCAGACGCGCGATAGCGGCTTCGATTTCATCGACACGCGGTGCGGGCGAATAAAACGTGACGACGCGCGGCTTGAAGAAGTCGACCGGGAAATCCCATGCCTGCGCCTGCACGTCTTGCGGCAACGCGAGCGTGACTGGCCCGCACAAGGCGGCGTCGGTCAGCACGCGCAGCGCGCGCGGCAACGCACTCAGCAATTGCGCGGGATGCACGATGCGGTCGAAGTAGCGCGACACGGGCTTGAGCGCGTCATTGGCGGAGACGCCGCCGTCGTGGAAGTCTTCGACCTGCTGCAACACCGGATCGGGCGCGCGAGAGATGAAGATGTCGCCGGGCAACAGCAGCACCGGCAAACGGTTCACATGGGCGAGCGCCGCCGCGGTCACGAGGTTGGTGGCGCCCGGTCCGATCGACGTCGTGACGGCCATCATGCGGCGGCGGAAATGCGCCTTCGCATAGGCGATCGCGCTGTGCGCCATCGCCTGTTCGTTGTGGGCGCGCAGGGTCGGCAGTTCGTCGCGGTGCTGATACAGCGCCTCGCCGATCCCCGCCACGTTGCCATGGCCAAAGATCGCGAACACGCCGCCGAACAGCGGCTCGGTGCCTTCGCCGTCTTCAGTCGCGACGCGTTGCGCGGCGAGATAGCGGACCAAGGCCTGCGCGGTCGTCAGGCGCACCGTGCCACCCGGGCGCGTGCCAGCGTGGCTGGCGTCGTTGGCGGACGCCGCGTCGTGATGCAATACGCGCTGATTCATGCGGCTTGCTCCTGTTGGACAGGGTTCGGCGCGCTGGGCTGCGCGGCGCATGCGCCACGCGTTGCACGCCACGAAGCAATCAGTGTTTCGAAGGTGCGGCGTACGCGCGCGATCAATTCGTCGTCGCCGATTTCTCCGGCGAGCCACGCATGACTCGGCTCGTGGAAGATCGTGCGTCCGACCGTGAAGCCACGGCACGTCGCCGATTGCGCCGCCGCGCGAAAGCCTTCGTCCAACTGCTCGACGGCCGCCGACAAACCGAGCAGCACCACGCCGCGACAGTACGGATCGCGCTCGGCGATCAACGCGTCGACGTTGCGCCACTGCGCGGCGTCCATCGGTTCGAGCTTCCACCACTCGGGATAGATGCCGATGTTGTACAGGCGCTTTAACGCGCGATACACGGTGTCGGGCGCTTGCGGCAGTTGCGCGTGTTTCGGCGGAATCACTTCGAGCAGCAATTCATGGCCGCTTGCTTGCGTCGCGTCAAAGAGCGCGCGCAGTTGCGCTTCCTGTTCGAGACGCTGCTCGATGGGCTCGTCCGGATGGAACTGCACGAGGCACTTGACGATATGTTCCTGCGGCCACGGAATCAGCGTGGTGCCGATCGAACGGCCATGATCGAACACGAGCGGCACCGAGCCCGGCAATTCCACCGGCCGGCCGATCCACCAGCCGCGGCCGGTGGCGGCGTTCAGCGCGTCCTGACCATAACGGTCGTCGATCAGCACGCCAATGCGGTTCTGCAACCCCAACGCGCTTTCGGTTTGCGCGACGGCTTCGACGAACAGACCCTTCAGACGCGCGATGCGCGCTTCGTCGGCGCCCGTTTGCTGCGCGAGTTCGAAGAACTGGTTGCGATGGTCGAAGGCGAAACCAAGCACTTCGTCCCATTGTTTGCGGGCCGGCGAGACGCGATGCAGCCGCGCGAGCGTTGCGTCGCGATCCGGGCGGCGCATGCGCTGCGGATCGGCTTTCGCTTCGCGCAGGAAATAGTCGAGTTCGGCGGGCGTGGGCATGGCCGGCGCGCAGCCGTGACGCGAGACGACCAGCGCGCCGCTCGCGTTTGCAATGCGCGCGCACGCTTCCAGCGGTTGATCGCGCAGCCATCCGGAGAGGAAACCCGAGGCGAACGCATCGCCCGCGCCGAGTACGTTGAGCACTTCGACTTCCACGCCGCCGTGAATCGGCAGATCGTCGAGCGAGGCGGGCACCGCGCCGTCGATGATCTGGCAGCCCATTGGTCCGCGTTTCAGCACCAGCGTGGCCGGCGTGACGGCGCGCACCATCGCGAGTGCGTCGACCAATTCGGTCTTGCCGCCGGCAATGCGGAATTCCTCTTCGGTGCCGATCACCAGATCGAACAGCGGCAGAATGCGCTGCAAATGCGCGGTGACGCCCTCGCTCGCGACGAAGCGGGTTTCGCCGTCTGCTTTGCCGGTGAGGCCCCACAGCACCGGGCGATAGTCGATATCGAGCACGGTGCGCACCTGGTTGCGGCGCGCATAGTCCAGCGCGCGGCGGCTCGTACGGTTCACCTGCTCGGTGGAGAAGTGCGTCCCGGTAATCAACAGCGCTTTCGACGACGCGATGAAGGCTTCGTCGAAATCCGCTTCATCGACTGCCATGTCCGCGCAGTTCTCGCGATAGAAGATCAACGGAAAAGTATCGCGGTCTTTGAGGCCGAGCAGCACTAGAGCGGTCAGACGCTCCTGATCGATGCGCACGTGGCTGACGTCGCAACCTTCTTTGGTGAGCGTCTCGGTGAGAAAACGGCCCATGTGATCGTTGCCGACGCGCGCCAGCATCGACGACGCGAGGCCGAGCCGCGCGCAGCCGAAGGCGATATTCGCCGACGAGCCGCCAAGATACTTCGCGAAGCTCGACACGTCTTCGAGCCGCGCGCCGACTTGCTGCGCGTAGAGATCGACAGCGAGGCGACCGAGGCAGACAATATCGCGGCTGCGGCCCGGCGCAAAGCGGCTGCCGTTGGCCGGCGCCGGCGTCGAGGCGGACGTGATGCCGCTGGATGTGCTGGAATGATCCATGAAGTTTCCTGAATAGCTGGGCGCGACGGCCGGCGCGACTGCACCGAACCGTCGCGCGAATGAATCAGATCGTCGCGCCTTCGAGTTCGCCGATCATCTTCTGCATCTCGGCGCCGCCGGCCATCATGTCGAGCACCTCGTCCTTGCTGATGGTTTCCTTGGTGAACGTGCCGAGCGATTTGCCGCGATTGAGCACCGTGAACGAATCGCCGATCGGATACGCGTGGTGCACGTTGTGCGTGATGAAGATCACCGAGATGCCTTTGGCGCGCGCCTTGTGAATCAGCTTCAGCACGTTGAAGCTCTGCTTCACGCCGAGCGCGGCGGTTGGTTCGTCGAGAATCAGCACGCGCGCGCCGAAGTGAATCGCCCGCGCGATCGCGAGACACTGTTTCTCGCCACCGGACATGGTGCCGATCGGCTGATGCGCGTCGCGCACGTTGATGCCCATTTCGGCGAGCTTCTCGCGCGCGGTGGTGGCGCTGGTTTCGAGGTCCATCACGCTCAGGAAACCAAACAACTTCTTTTGCGGCTCGCGTCCCATGAAGAAGTTGCGTGCCACGGAGAGCAGCGGCACCAGCGCGAGATCCTGATACACGGTGGCGATGCCGAGATCGAGTGCATCTTTCGGGGACTCGAACAGCACGGGTTTGCCGTCCACCAGATACTGGCCGGAAGAGGGCTGATGCACGCCGGCGAGGGTCTTAATCAGCGTCGACTTGCCCGCGCCGTTGTCGCCGAGCAGGCAGTGCACTTCGCCGCGTTTCAGGCGCAAGGTCACGCCGCTCAATGCGATCACCTTGCCGAAGTATTTGTTGACGTTCTCCAATGCGAGGATCACGTCTTCGTGCGGCGCGGCTGCGGTCGCGTTTGCGTTCGATTCAGGCAAGGCGTTCGCCGTGGTATTCATATCGGACATGTTCGTCTCCTCTTTACGCCTGCGAAACGCGGCGGCGCACATAGTGATTGAACAGCACGGCGATCAAAAGCATCACGCCGAGGAACACGCGGAACCAGTCGGAACTGACGTTGGTGTAGGTAATGCCGATTTGCACCACGCCGAAGATCAACGCACCGAAACACGCGCCGACCACCGAACCATAACCACCCGTCAGCAACGTGCCGCCGATCACCGCGGCGATGATCGCTTCGAATTCCTTCTGCAGACCGCGGTCGGCCGCGGCTGAGCCGATGTCGCACACTTGCAGTACCGCAAAGAGGCACGAGCAGAACGCGGTCAGTACGAACAGTGAAATCTTCACGCGACGTACTGGCACCCCCACGTTCTTGGCCGCGTTGGCGTCGCCGCCTACAGCGAGAATCCAGTTGCCCGCGCGCGTTTTTGCCAGCACGAACGCGCACACCGCCGCGAGTCCGAGCCACCACAGAATTACCTTCGGAATGCCAGGCACGAGCGCATGGCCGTTATCGAGCATGGTGCCGATGCCGTGGCGCGCAAGCATCGTGAACAGACCGTTCAGCGCGACGCCATGAAACAGCGTATTCGCGAACCAGTCGTTCTGCGCGAGGTCGCCGACACCGGAGACGATCGTGCGGTCCGCGAACATGATCGAGAGCGCGAGCGTGAGGCCGCGCAGGATGAACAGAAACGCGAGCGTGACGATGAACGACGGCAGGCGCGTGCGCATCACCAGATAGCCGTTCAGCGCGCCGAGCAGCATGGAGCCGGCGAACGCGAAGAGAATCGCCAGCGAAATCGGCCAGTGAAAGTACACCGAGGGAATCGCGACCATCATGCCGGCAAAACCGATCATCGAGCCGATGGACAGATCGAACTCGCCGGCGATCATCAACAGACAGGCGCCTACGGCGAGAATGCCGAGATACGCGGAGACCTGCGACCAGTTCATCACGCCGTCGAGGTTGAACATGCCGGAACCGCCGGCCGTCAGCGCGAAAACGAGAAACACCAGTACCGCGCCGGAAATCGCGGCGAATTCGGGGCGATTCAGCACGTGGCCGAATCGGGATTCCTTGCGCAGCCGTTCATCCGAATCGGGCAGCGAGGGCGCGGCCTCGCCGGTATTCGTCTTGACGTGCGGTGGGAAGTGTTTGCCGGCTACACCCATGATGTCTCCTTGGAGCCCGGCCGTGTGCGGCTCGCACGCGAGGATGCGTGGCGAGAACGACAGCCGGTGAAATGCGCGGGGGCGGGCGGCCCGCTCCGAATCGAAGCGGTGCCCGCCGTGCGCGTGACTAGCTAGAGAAAAGAATCAGCGATACTGCCCTGCGTACTTGATGACCTTGTCGAGGTTTTCCTTGGTGATGAAACCCGGGCCCGACCGGATGTTCTTCGGTCCGTACGACGGTGCGAGACCATAGGTTGCCAGCCGTTCCTTGAACTTCGGATTGGCTTCGAGAATCTGGCGGATCTTCGCGGGATCGGTGGTGTGCTCTTTCTTCACGATTGCCAGCACGGCCACGGGGATATAGCCCTGCAGGTACGGCTGCTGGTCGATCGCGAACTGGATCGTGCCGTTCTGGATCGCCTTGGCGATGTCGTCGGAGAAGTCGAACGTGCAGAAATAGATCTTGCCCGCCAGACCCATTTGCGTGACCGCTTTCAGCGTGGCCGAAGCCGGAGTCGGTCCGAGCGTCAGGATCGCGCCGGTGTTCGGATGGTTGCGCAGATACGCGCTGACCTTCGACTGGATTTCGGTCGGGTCCTGGCCGGAGTCGATGGTGGACGACTTGTAATCGACGCCGATCGCCTCGGCAAAACCGCGGCAACGGTCGAACGACACGGTGTTGGTGGCGAGGTGATTCACGCACAGGAACGACTTCACGCCTGCTGCCTTGGCTTTCTCACCGGCGGCTTTGCCTGCCACGTATTCGGGCTGGCCCACATGCATGATCGCGCCGAGTTGCGCGCTCTGTTCCTCGGTGCCGGAATTGATCGTGACGAGCGGAATCTTTTTCGCGGTCACTTTGTTGATCGAGCTTTTCAGCACGTCGAAGTCGGCGATGGTGACGATCACGCCGTCGTAGTTGCGCGCGGCGGCCTGCTCGACCAGACGCGCCATATCGGCGATGTCGCCATTCGGCGGATTGCGATAGTCGGTCTCGACGTTGAAGTCCTCGTCGGCCTGTTTGATGGCGTTCTTGATGGTGTTCCACCACGAATCCGAATCCGGCGCGTGGCTGATCAGCACGAAGTGCGCGTCAGCCGCGCGGGCGGCCGAGGCCGCGCCGAATCCCGTCGCCAACGTCAATGCCGTCACCAGAATCCTGAGCGTAGCCTTGCCCTTGCAAAGTCTCATTGTCTCCACCTTTCTCGGTATGTCGTTTTTGAAGGGAGCGTCTGGCGGGCGGCTTTGCATCTGCGTACAAACCCGGGTGTTGCCACCAAAGCGCCATCGCTCACGACCAAGATTAGGCGATCTTCCAACGCGTTGCAATGAAAATTTCATTGAAAATAAAAATAGAAAATACGTTCCATTTGATCCGCCCGCTGCCTATAATCGGCAGCGTCAGGAGGCCATGTGGCGGGCGTTTGAAGCCGCTGCGGCACTGCAATAAAGCACCCGAGAGAGAACCATGGCGGAAGAGAGCACCGAGGAATTGCCCAGCGTCGAAGAATTGATGCAGCGCATCGCGGAAAACTACGACGCATTGCCGCGTCAGTTGAAGAACGTCGCGACGTATATCGAGCAGCATCGCTCCAGCGTAATGGTGGACCGCACCAGCGACATTGCGGCGAGTTGCGGCGTGCATCCGTCCGCGGTGGTGCGTTTCGCGCAGCGTTTCGGCTTTTCCGGCTTCTCCGATCTGCAGGCGGTTTTTCGGCAGGCTTACACGGGGCAGGGCAGTTCGTCGCCGAGTTATCAGCAGCGCATTCGCAAGCTGATCGACGAGAAGCCGGGCGCGCTGTCCGGCGGTTCGGTGGCGCGCGAATTCATCGCGGCCTCGCGCGGCGGTCTGGAAGAACTGGAGGCGGGCCTCGACGACAAGGAGTTCGACGCCGCGGTGAAGATGCTGCAGCAAGCCGACAACATCTACGTGATCGGCGTGCGGCGCTCGTTCCCGGTGGCGAGCTATATCGTCTACGCGCTGCAGCACACGCCCAAGCGTGTGCATCTCGTGTCCGGTTTCGGCGGCATGTACCGCGAACAGATTCGCAGTGTGAAAAAGGGCGATGTGGTGATCGCGATCAGCTTCGCGCCCTACGGCAAAGAGACGCAGTATTGCTTGCGGGTCGCGCATCATCATCAGGCCAAAACGCTGGTTATTACGGATAGCCAACTATCACCGCTCGCGCGTTATGCCAGCACGCAACTGTATGTGAAAGAGGGCAGTGCGTTCGCGTTCCGCTCGCTGACCAGCACGATCTGTTTGTGCCAGGCGTTGTTTATCGCGCTTGCGTACAAGCTCGAATTGAATGTTGAAGAATCCAAAGACACTGGAGGATACGATGACTGATGGGGCAAAGACGATCGACGTAGCGGTGTTCGGCGCGGGGCGCATCGGCAAGATTCATGCGGCGAATCTCGCGCGGCAGCCGGGCGTGCGACTCAAATATGTGGTCGACGTGAATCGTGAAGCCGCCGCGGCACTCGCCGCCGAGCACGGTGCGCAGGTCGCCGATATCGACGGCGCGATGGGCGACGCGTCGATCGGCGCGACGGTGATCTGTTCGAGCACAGACACCCATGCCGATCTGATCATGCAATCCGCCGCGCAAAACAAGCATGTGTTCTGCGAGAAGCCGGTCGATCTGACGCTGGAGCGTGCGCGTGCCTGTGCGGCCGCGGTGGAGCGAGCGGGCGTGGTGTGCATGATCGGTTTTCAGCGCCGTTTCGATCCGACCTTCTTCGCGTTGAAAGCGCGACTCGATGCCGGCGAGATCGGCACGCCGGAAATGCTGGTCGTGACGAGTCGCGATCCGGGCGCGCCGCCGGTCGAGTACATCAAGCATTCCGGCGGTATTTTCAAGGACATGCTGATTCACGACTTTGACATCTTCCGTTGGATTCTCGACGACGAAGCCGACACGCTGCACGCCACCGGCAGTTGTTTGAGCGACCCGTCGATCGCGGAGGCGGGCGATATCGATTCGACCGCGGTCACGATCCGCACGAAGCGCGGCCGCCTGTGCCAGATCAACACCGCGCGTCGCGCCGCGTACGGTTACGACCAGCGTTTCGAAGTACTGGGCAGCCACGGCATGTTGCAAGCGGGCAATGTGCGTCCCACGGAAGTCACGGCCTATTCGAAAACCGAGGTGTCGAGCGATGTGCCCGAAGCGTTTTTCCTCGAACGCTACCGCGCGGCTTACGCGCACGAAATCGCGCATTTCTTCGATGCGGTGACACATGGCAAGCCGGTGCGCACGACCGTCGCCGACGGTTTGAAGGCACTCGAACTCGCCGACGCCGCGACCCGTTCGTGGCGCGAGGGGCGCGCGGTCAAGCTCGGTGAGGGATCGTGATGACGGTCGCGACGGCGCGGGTTCGTGTGGGCGTAGTCGGCCTCGGGCGTCTTGGCAAGCGGCACGCGGAGAATCTGGCGCATCGCGTGCCGGGCGCGTCGCTCGTGGCCGCCTGCAGTCCGGTGGAAGAAGAGCGGGCCTGGGCGCGTGAAGCGTTGCCCGCGCCGCGTCTGTACGAGGATTATGCGGAGCTGCTGGCTGACCGCGAGGTGGACGCGGTGTGGCTCGTCACGCCGTCTTCGTTGCACGCGCAACAGATTGTCGATGCGTTGCGAGCCGGCAAGCATGTGTTCTGCGAGAAGCCGTTGTCGCTGGATGTCGCCGAGTGCGAAAGGGTGCTGGCGGAAGCCGCGCGCTATCCGCATCTGCAGGCCACTATCGGGTTCATGCGGCGCTTCGACCCGAGCTATAAGGACGCGTTCGACAAGATCGAAGCGGGCAAGATCGGCCGGCCGTTTTTGGTGCGCTCGCAGACCGCGGATCAGAACGACAGCGATGGTTTTTTCGTGCGTTTTGCGGCGACCTCTGGCGGGATCTTCCTGGATTGCACGGTGCACGATATCGATGTCGCGCGGTGGCTGCTCGGCAAGCCGCGCGCGAAACGCGTGTTTGCCGCAGGGGCGGCGGTGATGCATGAAGGCTTGCGTGAGTTCGGCGATGTGGATAACGGCATCGCGATCTGCGAGTTCGAGGGCGGGAAGCTGGCGATGTTTTATGCGTCGCGGACGCAGGCGCATGGTAATGACACGCATAGCGAGGTGATTGGCACTGCGGGCGCGCTGGCTATCGGGCGTAATCCGCGGGCGAATCGCGTTGAGATTTACGACGCCACCGGGATTCGGAATGAGTGCACGCCGAATTTTTTCGAGCGGTTCGAAGATGCGTTTTTGTTTGAGGCGCGGGCGTTTGTTATGGCTGTGCGGGATGGGGTGGGGTCTTCTGCTGCGCAGGCTGGGGCTTCACTCGCTGATGCGTTGGAGGCTACGCGGATTGGGGTGGCGTTGCGGGAGTCTTTGTTGAGCGGGGAGGCTGTTAGGTTGTAGGTTTTTTTGTCTTTTTGTTTTTTTTGCCTTTACGCGGTGGGTTGTGTTTTTTTGGGGGGTGTTGGGCTTTTCTTGCTGTTACCAAGGTCTGGTTTGCTTGCTGTGTGGGCCTTTCCTTGAAATTTTTGTGGTTTATTGGCGTTGCCCTGTGCGGGGCGGCACTTCCTTTCTTTGCCGGCCGCAAAGAAAGGAAGCAAAGAAAGCGGCTTCACACCGCCAGCCTGTAAGCGGATCTCCTGGCTTGGAGGAGGTAGTGGCGCATCTGGAATCTGTGCCCTCGCGCCTTCCGCGTTCGTGACAAGGCGCTCATTCTTCCGGCAGCGCTGCGCGCGCCGTCGCGGTCGTTCTGCAAAACATCGGTCGTTTCGATGCCAAGCGTTCAATGAGTCGTGGACGGATTTCCGGCATGGGCGGCTTGCCGGGGTGCTCGGCTTTTTTGCGCGCAACTGTTTTCGTCCCGTCATTTCCCACGTCCGACGGCATTTCCCGTGGTGCCCGCTCCGTCCATCGCGGCCGCCGCCTTCAAGACCGCCGGCCGCTTCGCGGCATCGCCGCGGCGAAGCCGGTGGCCCCACCGCACGCGCGCGCAGCGACGGTTTTTTGGACGGACCGTTCCGGCGAGCGCGCAGCGCGAGGCGGGCGGTATGACTGCCTTGTCACAAGCTCCGAATGCGCGAGGGCACAGATTCCAGATGTGCCACTACCTCCTCCCAGCCGGAGGACCCGCTTATAAGTTGGCGGTGTGAAGCCGCTTTCTTTGCTTCCTTTCTTTGCGGCCGGCAAAGAAAGGAAGTGCCGCCCCGCACAGCAATGCTCTCAACTTAAGCTCCGCTGGATCATGCGAGTTTGTACGCGAGATGGAAGTGGGGCTTGGCCTTTCTGGGTGGTCTTGTATAGGAGCGTGAGGGCTGTATCCGGCATCGGGTCTGGCGGATCAGTTCCAGCACACCGGCGAGGCCGTCCAGGCAGCGCTGGATGCGCAGAAGACACGCGCCGAGGATGGGCTTGAGTGCGCCCAGTGCATACACCCGGTTGGGACGGCTGGCATGTCTGTCGTCGTGCGGCGCATCGAGATCGCTGAGCAGGGTGAACAGGTTGTCGGCGAGGATTTTTGCGCCGAAGTCCTGCTGTAACGCCAGGTAATCGAGGCCTGTGACGGCTTCCAGCCGCAGCCGGTGCTTGAGTCGTTTGAACGCTTCCTCGACCCGCCAGCGCTGATGATAGAGCGCGCCGAACGATGCCGCCGGATAACGCCCGCCATCGAGCAGCGAGGTCATCAGCACCCGCACGCGACCGCCCGGCGTGACGTCGCGGATCAGGCGCACAGTGGTGGGCGTACGCGCCAGTTCATAGTCGCGGGCATCCAGTTCGCTGGGCGCGTCCAGTGTCACCACACGCTCGGCTTTACCGCTGCGGGCAAAGGCGCTGACGCATTTCCAGTTACGCGCATCGACGCGCATGCAGAACGGGATTTCGCGCTGTGCGAGCGCGGCCACCATCGCGTTGCCGATATAGCCGCGATCGAGCAGCAGCAGGTCGGTATGCGGTTGCAGCACATCGAGGGCTTCGAACAGCATCTGCCGCTCGCCGCCGTCGGCGGGATGAAGTGCAGCGTGCAGGGTCAGTTCGGAACCCGGCAGGAATAGCGCAAACGCGTAGTGATCGGCGCGCAGTTCATGGCCGCGACGCGTGCCCACACGCAGGCGGCTGCCATCAGCGGCGACCAGCCTCAGGCCGTGCCAGCGCATCGAATCGATATGGGGTTGGGCCAGCGAGATCAGGCGGGCGCGGGCCAGCTCGAACAGTTCGGCAGACACGCCCCGTCGCGCCTTGCTGAAGGCCTGTGCGCTGACAGCGCGGGTGCGCCCGCCGCGGCTTCCCAGTGCGCCGAATAGCGCGTCAAGTTCGGCCTGCACACTGGCGCACATGCCCGACATCATCAGCGCGGCCATGCGCGGCAAGGTCAGTGTGCGATTGCGGGTAAAGGCGGTGGGAGAACGACGCACGCGATCGGCGAGCGCCGGATCGAACAGGAATTCGGAGAACTCAGCCAGAAGCCTTGAGGACGCTGGTATTTGAGTTCATATCGTTGATTTATCAGTGAGTTATGCGATGAAGTTTACAGGGCTAACGCCCTGTATACAAGCCCTTCGAGGCTTAAGTTGAGAGCATTGCCCCGCACAGGGGCAACCCCAATAAACCACAACGATTTCAAGGAAAGGCCCACATCGCCAGGCAACCGAACCATCCCACCAAAACACCCAAAACCCGCCCGCCCGCCAGGCGCCGCTTATAATCAACCATTCTCAGCATTCACCAGCCGAACCGACACAAATGAGCGAGACCCCGAGCGACACCACCTCTACGCTTGCCAAAAGCTTTGAGCCCCACACCATTGAAGCCCACTGGGGCCCCGAATGGGAAAAGCGCGCCTACGCGACGCCCACCATCGAGGAAAACCGGAAAGATTTCTCGATCCAGTTGCCGCCGCCGAACGTCACGGGCACCCTCCACATGGGCCATGCGTTCAACCAGACGATCATGGACGGCCTGACCCGCTATCACCGCATGCTCGGCGAAAACACCCTGTGGGTGCCGGGCACGGACCACGCGGGCATCGCCACGCAGATCGTCGTCGAACGGCAACTGGACGCACAGGGCATCTCGCGCCACGACCTCGGCCGTGAAAAATTCGTCGAACGCGTCTGGGAATGGAAGCAGGAATCCGGCTCGACCATCACGAACCAGGTGCGCCGCCTGGGCGCTTCGATCGACTGGTCGCGCGAATACTTCACGATGGACGACAAGATGTCGGCCGCCGTGCGCGACGTCTTCGTACGCCTGTATGAACAGGGCCTGATCTATCGCGGCAAGCGCCTCGTGAACTGGGACCCGGTGCTGCTCACCGCCGTCTCCGACCTCGAAGTGGTCAGCGAAGAAGAAAACGGCTCGCTCTGGCACATCCAGTATCCGCTCACGGACGGCTCTGGTCACTTGACGGTCGCCACCACGCGCCCGGAAACCATGCTCGGCGACACCGCCGTGATGGTCCACCCGGAAGACGAGCGCTACGCGCATCTGATCGGCAAGACGGTCACGCTGCCGCTGTCAGGCCGCGAAGTGCCGATCATCGCGGATGATTATGTCGACCGCGAGTTCGGCACCGGCGTCGTCAAGGTCACGCCCGCGCACGATTTCAACGATTATCAGGTCGGCCTGCGCCACAAGCTGCCGATGATCGAAATCCTCACGCTCGACGCGAAGATCAACGACAACGCACCGGAAAAATACCGCGGCCTCGACCGCTTCGAAGCCCGCAAGCAAGTTGTGGCCGACCTCGAAGCGCTCGGCGTACTCGAATCGGTCAAGCCGCACAAGCTGATGGTGCCGCGCGGCGACCGCACGGGCGTCGTGATCGAGCCGATGCTGACGGACCAATGGTTCGTCGCCATGAGCAAGCCGGCGCCGGAAGGCACCTTCAATCCAGGCAAATCGATCGCCGAAACGGCCCTCGACGTGGTGCGCAGCGGCGAAATCAAGTTCGTGCCGGAAAACTGGACCACCACTTACTATCAGTGGCTCGAAAACATCCAGGACTGGTGCATCTCGCGCCAGCTCTGGTGGGGCCATCAGATTCCGGCGTGGTACGGCGAAAACGGCGAAATCTTCGTCGCGAAGACCGAGGAAGGCGCGCGCGCCAAGGCTGCGGCCGCCGGCTACACAGGCGCGCTCAAGCGCGATGAGGACGTGCTCGACACGTGGTTCTCGTCCGCGCTGGTGCCGTTTTCGTCGCTCGGCTGGCCGAATGAAACGCCGGAACTGAAACACTTCCTGCCGTCGTCGGTGCTGGTCACCGGCTTCGACATCATCTTTTTCTGGGTCGCGCGCATGGTCATGATGACCACGCACTTCACCGGCAAGGTGCCGTTCGACACAGTGTATGTGCACGGCCTCGTGCGCGACGCCGAAGGCCAGAAGATGTCGAAGAGCAAGGGCAATACGCTCGACCCGATCGATATCGTCGACGGCATCGGCCTCGACGCGCTGGTCGCCAAGCGCACCACCGGCCTGATGAATCCGAAGCAGGCCGCGTCCATCGAAAAGAAAACCCGTAAGGAATTCCCCGACGGCATCCCGGCATTCGGCACGGACGCGCTGCGCTTCACGATGGCGTCGATGGCCACGCTCGGGCGCAATGTCAACTTCGATCTGGCGCGCTGCGAAGGCTATCGCAACTTCTGCAACAAGCTGTGGAATGCCACCCGTTTCGTGCTGATGAACTGCGAAGGCCACGATTGCGGCTTCGGCAAGCCGGAACAATGCGGCGAATGCGGCCCGGACGGGCACCTGCATTTCTCCCAGGCCGACTACTGGATCGTGTCGCGGCTGCAGCGCGTGGAAGCGGAAATCGCCAAGGGTTTCGCCGATTATCGTTTTGATAATGTGGCCAACGCCCTATACAAGTTCGTATGGGACGAATACTGTGATTGGTATCTGGAGCTCGCGAAAGTTCAGATCCAGACGGGTCAGCCGAACCAGCAGCGCGCAACTCGCCGCACGCTGTTGCGCGTGCTCGAGACGGTGCTGCGACTGGCGCACCCGGTGATTCCGTTCATCACCGAAGCGCTGTGGCAAAAAGTAGCGCCGTTGGCCGGGCGTTATCCCAAGGACAAAGCCGAGGGTGAAGCGTCCATCATGGTGCAGCCGTACCCCGTCGCCGAACCGTCGAAGATCGATGAAGACGCGGAACAGTGGGCGGCCGATCTGAAAGCAGTGATCGATGCGTGCCGGAATCTGCGCGGCGAAATGAATCTGTCGCCGGCGGTCAAGGTGCCGTTGCTCGCTACCGGCAACGCGGAGCGCCTGCGCACCTTTGCTCCGTACGCACAGGCATTGGCCCGTTTGTCCGAAGTGCAGATCATTGCCGACGAGGCAAGCTTGGACGCGCAGGCAGATGGCGCGCCAATTGCTATCGTTGGGAATGACAAGCTCGTGCTGAAAGTGGAAATCGATGTGGCAGTCGAGCGCGAGCGGTTGTCGAAGGAGATTGCGCGGTTGAGTACGGAAATCGTCAAGTGCAACGGCAAATTGCAGAACGAAAGTTTCGTTGCCAAGGCACCGCCGGCAGTCGTTGAGCAGGAGCAGAAAAGACTGGCAGAATTCGAAGCGACAGTGGGCAAGCTGAAAGCCCAACTGGCGCGCTTGCCGGTTTGATCAAGCTCCGTGCCCGTCCCAGGAGGCGGGCAAGGACCGATCGCTAATTCAGAGGATTCAGGGTAATCACATGCTAAAAGTTACAAAGGCGGTTTTTCCGGTAGCAGGTCTTGGCACCCGGTTCCTCCCTGCCACGAAGGCGAGCCCGAAAGAGATGCTTCCGATTGTCGACAAGCCGCTGATCCAGTACGCGGTCGAAGAGGCAATGGCGGCCGGCATCACCGAAATGATCTTCGTCACGGGCCGCAGCAAGCGCGCGATCGAGGACCACTTCGATAAGTCATATGAAATCGAGGCCGAACTCGAGGCGCGCGGCAAGGACAAGCTGCTGGAACTCGTGCGCAGCATCAAGCCGAGCCATGTGGACTGTTTCTACGTACGTCAGCCGGAAGCGCTGGGCCTGGGCCACGCGGTGATGTGCGCCGAAAAGCTGGTGGGCGACAACCCGTTCGCCGTGATTCTCGCGGACGACTTGCTGTACGGCACGCCGCCTGTCATGACGCAGATGATCGAGGTGTTCGACCACTATCACAGCTCGGTGATCGGCGTCGAAGAGATCCCGGCCCAGGAGACGAAGTCGTACGGTATCGTCGACGGCAAGGAGTGGGAAGACTCGATCATCAAGATGTCGGGCATCGTCGAAAAGCCGGAGCCGAGCGTGGCGCCGTCGAATCTCGGCGTGGTCGGCCGTTATGT
Source organism: Paraburkholderia sp. BL27I4N3 (assembly GCF_003386115.1). NCBI lineage: Bacteria > Pseudomonadati > Pseudomonadota > Betaproteobacteria > Burkholderiales > Burkholderiaceae > Paraburkholderia > Paraburkholderia sp. BL27I4N3. The sequence goes on from NZ_QREJ01000001.1 coordinate 864,639, forward strand.
GCTGAAGCCGCGCATCTTCGACCATCTGCGTGCGTTGAAGCCGGGCGCGGGCGGTGAATTGCAGCTCACGGACGCGATTCAGTCGCTGCTCGCCGACGAACAGGTGCTGGCGTACAAGTATCACGGCACGCGTTTCGATTGCGGCAGCAAGCTGGGCTATCTGAAGGCAACCGTCGAGTTTGCCTTGCGTCACCCGGAAGTGGCCGCCGATTTCGAGGAATATCTGCGCACCCGTTCGCCGGTGCTGGAAGGTTGAGCGGCTGTGAGCCGTTAGCCACCCGGTAGCGTTGAACCGAAGTTAAAAGGCGTTGTGCCCGCATTCGTGGGCACAGCGCCTTTTGTTTTCTGGCAATCGCTCCGGCGGGCGCGCGCTGGTACGCCGAGGTCAGCGGCGCTTCATCAGGAAGGTGAAAACCTTGTCATGCGCGGAGCTTTCGACGATTTCATTGCCGGTTTGTCTCGCAAACGCGGCGAAATCGCGCTGCGAGCCCGGATCGGTGGCGAGCACCTTGAGAATCTGGCCACTTTCCATGTCGGCGAGCGCCTTCTTGGCGCGCAAAATGGGCAGCGGGCACATGAGCCCGCGTGCATCGACTTCCTTGTGAATCTGAATTTGCATCGACGATGACCTTCGGGGGAGTGGGCGTGTTTTTTGACGCCGGAGGGTCAAATTCTACAGCAGGCTTATTGTGGTTGCCGGGAGGTGGTTTTTTGGGCTGTTTGGTCGCTGGGTGGGCCTTTCCTTGAAATCTTTGTGGTTTATTAGCGTTGCCCCTGTGCGGGGCAATGCTCTCAACTTAAGCTCCGCTGCATCAAGCAAGTTTGTACGCGAGGTGGAAGTGGGGCTTGGCTTTTCTGGGTGGTCTTGTATAGGAGCGTGAGGGCTGTATCCGGCATCGGGTCTGTTGGATCATTTCCAGCACACCGGCGAGGCCGTCCAGGCAGCGCTGGATGCGCAGAAGACACGCGCCGAGGATGGGCTTGAGTGCGCCCAGTGCATACACCCGGTTAGGACGGCTGGCATGTCTGTCGTCGTGCGGCGCATCGAGATCGCTGAGCAGGGTGAACAGGTTGTCGGCGAGGATTTTGCGCCGAAGTCCTGCTGTAACGCCAGGTAATCGAGGCCTGTGACGGCTTCCAGCCGCAGCCGGTGCTTGAGTCGTTTGAACGCTTCCTCGACCCGCCAGCGCTGGTGATAGAGCGCGCCGAACGATGCCGCCGGATAACGCCCGCCATCGAGCAGCGAGGTCATCAGCACCCGCACGCGACCGCCCGGCGTGACGTCGCGGATCAGGCGAACAGTGGTGGGCGTACGCGCCAGTTCATAGTCGCGGGCATCCAGTTCGCCGGGCGCGTCCAGTGTCACCACACGCTCGGCTTTACCGCTGCGGGCAAAGGCGCTGACGCATTTCCAGTTACGCGCATCGACGCGCATGCAGAACGGGATTTCGCGCTGTGCGAGTGCGGCCACCATCGCGTTGCCGATATAGCCGCGATCGAGCAGCAGCAGGTCGGTATGCGGTTGCAGCACATCGAGGGCTTCGAACAGCATCTGCCGCTCGCCGCCGTCGGCGGGATGAAGTGCAGCGTGCAGGGTCAGTTCGGAACCCGGCAGGAATAGCGCAAACGCGTAGTGATCGGCGCGCAGTTCATGGCCGCGACGCGTGCCCACACGCAGGCGGCTGCCATCAGCGGCGACCAGCCTCAGGCCGTGCCAGCGCATCGAATCGATATGGGGTTGGGCCAGCGAGATCAGGCGGGCGCGGGCCAGCTCGAACAGTTCGGCAGACACGCCCCGTCGCGCCTTGCTGAAGGCCTGTGCGCTGACAGCGCGGGTGCGCCCGCCGCGGCTTCCCAGTGCGCCGAATAGCGCGTCAAGTTCGGCCTGCACACTGGCGCACATGCCCGACATCATCAGCGCGGCCATGCGCGGCAAGGTCAGTGTGCGATTGCGGGTAAAGGCGGTGGGAGAACGACGCACGCGATCGGCGAGCGCCGGATCGAACAGGAATTCGGAGAACTCAGCCAGAAGCCTTGAGGACGCTGGTATTTGAGTTCATATCGTTGATTTATCAGTGAGTTATGCGATGAAGTTTACAGGGCTAACGCCCTGTATACAAGCCCTTCGAGGCTTAAGTTGAGAGCATTGCCCCGCACAGGGGCAACGCCAATAAACCACAAAGATTTCAAGGAAAGGCCCACCCAACAAGCAAACCCACCCCCCATTGACCGCAAGAAAAGCCCAACAACGAACCCAAGCACCACAAACCAACCCACCCCGCCAAGCAGGCAAAAAATCGCCCCCCCGTCAGGGGCATATAATGTCGAACGACCCGCCGCCCTTCCGAAAAAATGCCCGACCTGCTAGCCAATCTAAACCCCGAACAACACGCCGCCGTCACGCTCCCCAACGAGCCCGCCCTCATTCTCGCCGGCGCGGGCAGCGGCAAGACCCGCGTTCTGATCACCCGCATCGCGTGGCTCATCCAGCACGGCCTGGCGTCGCCCGCCACGATTCTGGCGGTGACCTTCACCAACAAAGCCGCCCGCGAAATGATGTCGCGTCTCTCGGCGCTCCTGCCGATCGACACACGCGGCATGTGGATCGGCACCTTCCACGGCCTGTGCAACCGCATGCTGCGCGCGCATCACCGCGACGCGGGCCTGCCGGCCACCTTCCAGATTCTCGATACCGCCGACCAGTTGTCCGCCATCAAGCGTCTGATGAAGGGCCTCAACATCGACGACGAAAAGTACCCGGCGAAAAATCTCCAGTACTTCATCAACAACGCGAAGGAACAGGGCCTGCGACCGAAAGACGTCGACGCCACCGACAACTTCAACCGCAAATTCGTCGAACTCTACGAAGCCTACGACCAGCAATGCCAGCGCGAGGGTGTGGTCGATTTTCCGGAACTGCTGCTGCGCTGCTACGAACTGCTCGCGCACAATCCGCCGCTGCGCGCCCACTACCAGGCGCGCTTCCGGCACATTCTGGTCGACGAGTTCCAGGACACCAACAAGCTGCAGTACGCGTGGCTCAAGATGCTGGCAGGCCAGACCAACTCGATTTTCGCCGTCGGCGACGACGACCAGTCGATCTACGCCTTCCGCGGCGCGAACGTCGGCAACATGCGCGACTTCGAACACGAGTTCAACGTCCGTCATCTGATCAAGCTGGAGCAGAACTACCGCTCGCATGGCCATATTCTCGACGCGGCCAATCAGCTCATCGCCAACAACTCGCGCCGGCTTGGCAAGAATCTGCGCACCGACGCGGGGCACGGTGAACCGGTTCGCGTGTACGAATCCGCGACCGATTCGCAGGAAGCTGGCTGGATCGTCGAGGAAATCAAGGCGCTGATCAGCACCGGCACGTCGCGCAGCGAAGTCGCGATTCTCTACCGCAGCAACGCGCAGTCGCGCACGATCGAACACACGCTGGTCAACGCAGGCATTGCTTATCGCGTGTACGGCGGCTTGCGCTTTTTCGAGCGCCAGGAAGTCAAGCACGCGCTCGCCTATCTGCGCCTGATCGACAATCCGAACGACGACACCGCGTTCGCACGCGTCGTCAATTTTCCGACGCGCGGCATCGGTGCACGCTCCATCGAGCAACTCGCGGACGCGGCGCGTCAGTACAACTGCTCGATGGCCGCGGCGATTCCGTACGTGGCGGGCAAGGCGGGTTCGAGCCTCGCGGGCTTCGCCAATCTGATCGGCAAGATGCGCGCGGAAACGCAGCAGATGAGCCTGCCGGAAACCGTCGAATACGTGGTGCGCACGAGCGGCCTCTCGGAGTTCTATCAGAACGAACGCGAAGGCCAGGACCGGCTGGAGAACTTGCAGGAACTGGTCAACGCGGCCGCCGCGTTCGTCAGCGAAGAGGGCTACGGCATGGACACGCCGGCGCGCTCCATCCCGCTGCGTCCGGGCGCGACCGCCGCGCCCGAACTGGCCGTCGCCACCGACGATCCGAATACCGTCGTGCTCGACGCGCCCGGCATCGCCGACCCGGCACAAAACCCGGACACGATGACGCCGCTCGCCGGCTTCCTGTCGCACGCATCGCTGGAGGCGGGCGACAACCAGGCGCAAGCCGGCCAGGAAGCCGTGCAACTGATGACGGTGCATGCGGCGAAGGGCCTCGAGTTCACGGCGGTGTTCATCACCGGTCTGGAAGAGGGGCTGTTCCCGCACGAAAACAGCGCGATGGAGTCGGACGGTCTGGAAGAAGAGCGCCGCCTGATGTACGTGGCGATCACGCGCGCCAAGGAGCGGCTGTATCTGTCGTTCGCGCAGAGCCGCATGCTGCACGGCCAGACCCGCTACAACATCCGCTCGCGTTTCTTCGACGAACTGCCGCAGGAAACGCTCAAGTGGCTCACGCCGAAGGTCGAGGCGGGCGCGCGTTGGGGCGGCCGCTCGGACAACGCGGGTTATGGGCGCGACTGGTTCGCGCGGCCGGGTTATACCGGGCCCGCGTCGTCCACGCCCGCGCAGTTGCCTGCGTTCGCGAACGAACAGCGTGCTGCTGAAACGGGTTTCCGCGTCGGCCAGCAGGTGTTCCACACCAAGTTCGGCGAAGGCACGATCACGGCGCTCGAAGGCGGCGGCACCGACGCGAAAGCACAGGTCAAGTTCAAGCGGCACGGCGAGAAATGGCTGGCGCTCGCGGTCGCTAAATTGCAGGCGGTGGAATGAGCGGCACGGGCGCAGGCAGGCCGGGCGTGGGCGTCGGGGCATCTGGCGTCGACGCGGTGGGCAAAGAGGCGTATGGCGTTGGTACGGTGGGCGTCGAGGCTCACGGCGTGGAAGCTGCCGGCATGCCCGCGGTTGTGGGTGACCCGTCAGCCGCAAGCATGTCCGGGATCGATCCGAACCGCAGCGGCGCGCCGGTTTCGCATCGGCCGCTCGGGATTCTGGCGGCGTTGCCGCAAGAACTTGGCGATCTGATCGAAGCAATGCGCGCCGAGTCCGGCGTGCGCACGATCACGCACGGTCAGCGCGACTATCACCTGGGCAGTGTCCACGGCGCGCCGTGTGTCGTAACGCTGGCACGCGTCGGCAAGGTCGCGGCGGCGGCCACGGTCAGCGCGCTGATCCATGCATTCGACGTCGAGGCGATCGTCTTCACGGGCGTGGCCGGCGGCGTGGGGCGCGAGGTGCGGGTGGGCGACATCGTGGTCGCCGACGCGCTGTTGCAGCACGATCTCGACGCATCGCCGCTGTTTCCGCGTTTCGAAGTGCCGTTGCTGGGTATCTCGCGCTTCGACGCCGACGTGGCGCTCGCCGATCAACTCGCCGCAGCCTGCGAGCGGTTCGTCGCGGAGGAGGGCGCGGCCTCGGCGGCGCGTTTCGGCACGCGCGAGCCGCGCGTGCATCGCGGGTTGATCATCAGCGGCGATCAGTTCGTGGCCAGCGCCGCGGGCGTTCAGGCCTTGCGCGAGGCATTGCCGGATGCGCTCGCCGTGGAAATGGAAGGCGCGGCGATCGCCCAGGTCTGTTACGAATACGGCGTGCCGTGCGCGGTCGTGCGTACCGTTTCCGATACCGCGGACGATCACGCGCCCGAGTCTTTCGTGTCGTTTCTCACGGCGATCGCGGGCACGTATTCGAACGCGATTCTGACGCGATTTTTAGAAGCGCGCAGTTCGACAACCTGACGGCCGGCGTCGCGGCGCGCATGTCGACGCATTGATAACAACGCGCGCTTCAGCCACGGCGCAGCCTTGCAAGCTATTTCCCACCGGCGTCGTCCAATGCCTCGCGCACCTGCTGCAACGCCGCCGGATCTTCGATTGTCGGCAGATCGCCCGGCTCGCGTCCCTCTGCGAGCGCCGCGATCGCGCGGCGCAGCAGCTTGCCGGAGCGTGTCTTCGGCAGCATCGACACCACCACGACTCGTGACGGCCGCGCAATCGCACCAAGCTGGCGGTCAACCGTCGCCGTAAGTTCGCTTTCCAGTTTGCTGCGCTTTTTCGTGTCCGCGTAAGCCTGCGCGTCGCGCAGCACCACGAAGGCCATCGCCGCCTGACCCTTCACCGGATCCGTTACGCCGACCACCGCCACTTCCGCCACGGCCGCGTGGCTCGACAACGCTTCCTCGATCTCGCGCGTGCCGAGCCGGTGGCCGGCGACGTTGATCACGTCGTCGGTACGGCCGAGGATCGTCACGTAGCCGTCTTCGTCCTGCACGCCCCAGTCGAAGGTCGAATAGACCTGCTGGTTCGGAATGCTTGACCAGTAGGTGCTGACGAAGCGTTTGTCATCGCCCCATACCGTCGACATGCAACCCGGCGGCAGCGGATAGTCGAGCGTCAGCACGCCCTTTTCGCCGGGCGGGCAGGGCTCGCCGCTCAACTCGTTGCGCAGGGTCAGATTGAATCCCGCCGACGGCACGCCGGGCGAGCCAAGCCTGGTCGGCAGTGCTTCGACGCCGCGCGGAATCGCCAGCATCGGCCAACCGGTTTCGGTCTGCCAGTAGTTGTCGATCACCGGCTTGCCGAGCGCGCCGGCGATCCAGGCGGCGGTCGGTTCGTCGAGCGGCTCGCCGGCGAGGAACAGCGCGCGCAGGCTCGTCAGGTCGGCTTGCTTCAGCAGCGCCGGGTCCTGCTTCTTCAGCACGCGCAAGGCGGTCGGCGCGGTGAACATCAGATTGATCCGGTGATGGGCGACGAGACGCCACCAGATGCCGCCGTCCGGACGGATCGGCGTACCTTCGTACATCACGGTGGTGAGGCCCGCGAGCAACGGCGCGTAGACGATATAGCTGTGGCCGACCACCCAGCCCACGTCCGACGCGGTGAACATCACGTCGCCCGGCTTGCCCTGAAAGATGTGCTCCATCGACGCCGCCAGCGCGACCGCGTAGCCGCCGACATCGCGTTGCACGCCCTTCGGCTTGCCGGTCGTGCCCGACGTGTACAGCACGTAGGACGGCTCGTTCGATTCGAGCCACTCGCACGGCACATGGGCGTCGAAAAACTGCTCGCGCAACGGTTCGTAGGGGACGAGATAACTGGCATTGAGCCGCTCGGGCGCGAGTTGCCGGTCGATCAGCAGGACATGCGGCGTCTTGTGTTTCGCGCGGGCGAGCGCTTCGTCCATCAGCGGCGTGTAGTCGATCACCCTGCCGCCGCGCGCGCCGGCGTCGGCGGTGACGATCAGCACCGGCTTCGCGTCGTCGATGCGGGCCGCCAGATTCGGCGCCGCGAAGCCGCCGAACACCACCGAGTGAATCGCGCCGAGCCGCGCGCAGGCGAGCATCGCGAACAGGGCCTCGGGGATCATCGGCAGATAGAGCAGCACCACGTCGCCGCGCTTCACGCCGAGCGAGCGCATGACCGCCGCCATCCGGTTGACCTCGCCGTACAGTTCGGCGTAGGTGTAGCGCCGCTCGATGCCGGTTTCCGTCGACACATACACCAGCGCGTTCTGCTGCGCGCGCTCGGCCAGATGGCGGTCCACCGCGTTATGGCACAGGTTCGTGCGGCCGCCGACAAACCAGCGCGCGAACGGCGGATTCGAACGGTCGAGCACGGTGTCGAACGGCGTGTGCCAGTGGATGCGCCGCGCTTCGTCGCGCCAGAATCCTTCGGGGTCTTCGATCGAACGGCGGTGGAAGTCGCGATAGCTTGTCATCTGCGGCGATCCTTCTGCTGCGTGGGTGAACGGATGTCGGGTCGTGCGGCCGTGTGGCGCGGCGCGAGAGCAGGGCGTGTGTCCGCACAAGCATAGAGCAGGCGCGGCTCGGCGGACAACGCGGGTTCACCATGAGCGGTGCGGCGTGGTGTCGGATTGATGAGGAGTCGCGCTTCCGGCAGCGCACCATAGTCGCCGGCCTCTCGCACAGACAAAGAAAAAGGCGCCGAAGCGCCTTTTTTCACCAGACCTGCGGTCAGTCGGCCCTCACGCCTTCGCGCGCTTGCCTTCCACATCCGGCAGGAACACCGTCAGCACGCCGATCAGCGGCAGGAACGAGCAGACCTTGTAGACGTACGTGATGCTGGTGGCATCGGCCAGTTGCCCGAGCACCGCCGCGCCGATCCCGCCCATGCCGAACGCGAAGCCGAAGAAGAGGCCCGCGACCATGCCCACCTTGCCGGGGATCAACTCCTGCGCATACACGAGGATGGCCGAGAACGCCGAGGCCAGCACCACGCCGATGATCACCGTCAGCACGCCGGTCCAGAACAGATTGGCATACGGCAGCAGCAGCGTGAACGGCGCCACGCCGAGGATCGACACCCAGATCACGTACTTGCGACCGATCTTGTCGCCGATCGGACCGCCGATCACCGTGCCCGCCGCGACAGCCGCGAGGAACACGAACAGATGGACCTGCGCGGCCTGCACCGGCAGATGGAACTTGTCGATCAGATAGAACGTGAAGTAGCTGTTGATGCTCGCGAGATAGAAGTACTTCGAGAACACCAGCAGGATCAGCACGCCCATCGCGAACATGACCTTGTTGCGCGAGAGCGTGGCGTGACCGGCGACGCTGCGCGCCTTCTTCACCGACGGATGCGCCTTGTACCAGCGGCCGATCTGCGTCAGCACGACGATCGCAACGAGCGCCGCCACCGAAAACCACGCGATGCTGCGTTGGCCGTGCGGAATCACGATCAATGCGGCGAGCAGCGGCCCGAGCGACGAACCCGCGTTGCCGCCCACCTGAAACAGCGACTGTGCGAGCCCGTGACGGCCGCCCGACGCCATGCGCGCGACCCGCGACGACTCCGGATGGAACACCGAAGAACCGCAGCCAACCAGCGCGGCCGCCACCAGCAGCACGCCGAAGCTGGGCGCGACCGACATTAGCAGCAGACCCGCGAGCGTGAAGCCCATGCCGACAGGCAGCGAATACGGCTTCGGATGCTTGTCCGTGTAACTGCCGACGAGCGGTTGCAGCAGCGACGCGGTGATCTGATAGGTCAGCGTGATCAGGCCGATCTGGCCGAACGACAGCGAAAAGTTGTCTTTCAGCATCGGGTAAATCGCCAGGATCAACGACTGGATCATGTCGTTGAGCAGGTGCGAGAAGCTGATCGCGCCGAGCACGGAGTAGACCGTGCGCTGCACTTTGGCGGCGGGTTGCGCGGCGCTGCCCGCGCCGGTTCCTGTTGCTTGGCCAGCTACGGCTGGCGCGCCGGCGAGGGCGCTTTTATCGAGGCTCGTTTCCATACGCTAGATAAGTGAGAACAAAGAGAGATCTGAAGCCGCCAAGGCGCTGTTTGAGCAAGCTTTTCAACGCTGCGGCATTTCGACGCGGCGTTTTGCATCGGCAACGATTCGTCGAAGTTTAATGTGGCCTGACCGAATTGTAAGGACAAGTTTTGTCGCGAATCGGACACGCGCTGCTGTAAGGGCCAGAGACTGTGCGCCGAAACCGGGAACCGCGCGCACCTCGACGGTGCCGGGCACGCACGTGTTGCCACGATCGCGCGCTGCTGGCAAGTCGGCTGATATATGCCGACCGGCGATTTTTGGCCATGTATAAAACGGTCGCGGGCGCGCGGCTCACAAAGCGGCGCGTCGAGGACCGGGCGACACTTGCGGCGAAAGCCGGCCGGCATTTCGCGAGCGACGTTAAAGATCGCGGGCGTTCTTGCCGTAGACCCGGAGAGATAAGAAGCAATGCCGGAACCGACCTTTCCGGCAGTTCTAAACGTGGGGACGGGGAATATGAAAGCAGTTTCGCTGGGCAGCCAGACGGGTGCGGGATTCGTTGCGCAGGGAGAAGCGGCGGGCCAGCCGCCGCGTGGCCAGAGCAGCCGCTCGCGGGCGGTGAGGCTCAAGGGTTTGTCGGTGAAGGCGATGTTGCGCCTCGCGTTTGCCGTGCTGCTGGTCGGCACGCTGCTGATCGGCGTGTTCTCGCTGACCCAGATCAGCCGTCTGAATGCGTCCGCTCAATCCATCTACGATCAGGGGCACGTCGCCAGCCGCGCCGCGGAAGAAGCGCGCGGCTACATGCTACGTGCGAGCCGCGCGCAAAAAATGCTGCTCACCGCGACCACCGCGAAAGAGCGCGATGAACTCGGCACCGACATCGAAGCGGGCCTGAGCGGTCTCGCCGCGCAACTCGGCACGCTGCAACAGTACGTCGACACGTCCGACGCGAAGGCCGTCGATCAGCAGAAGAAATTCGCCGCCGCCGTGACGGTGTGGAGTGCGCATCTGCGCGACTTCGTGACGCTCGTGAAAGCGCAGCCGCTCGATCTCTCGCAGATGAACTGGCAGGTCGGCACGCAGGACGTGTCGATGCTGGTCGAGACCGGCAAGCTGGAAAAAATGGTCGACGAGCTCGTCGCGCAGCGCGGCACCGCGGCCAAGGCGACCATCGAGGCGTCGGGCTTTATTTACCACTCGTCGTTCGTGATGATCGCGGTGGCGACGCTTGGGCTGATCGTGCTCGCGTTCGGCATCAGCGAGTGGGTGGTCCGGCGCCTCGCCGGCCAACTCGGCGGCGAGCCGGCGTATGCGAAGGAAATTGCCAGCCGGATCGCGGCGGGTGATCTGTCGGTCGAGATCGCGCTTGGTCGCAAGGACAAGTCGAGCATGCTGTTCGCGCTGCAGGACATGCAAAGCGGGCTTGCGACCACAGTCGCCGATATCGCGTCAAGCGCGGATGCGATCGCGACGGCGTCGGGTGAGATTTCGATGGGTAATCTCGACCTGTCGCAGCGCACCGAGCAGCAGGCGATGGCGCTCGAGCGCACCGCTAGCAGCATGGAGCAGTTGACGTCGACGGTGCGCCAGAACGCCGATAACGCGAAGCAGGCGAGCACGCTGGCCAACAACGCGTCGGAGATCGCGGAGAAGGGCGGCGCGGTGGTGAGCCGCGTGGTCGCGACGATGAACGATATCAACGATAGCGCGCGCAGTATCGGCGACATCATTGGGGTGATCGAAGGGATTGCGTTCCAGACCAATATTCTGGCGCTGAACGCTGCGGTCGAGGCTGCGCGGGCGGGTGAGGAAGGGCGGGGATTTTCTGTCGTCGCTGCCGAGGTGCGGAATCTCGCTCAGCGGAGTGCTGCGGCTGCCAAGGAGATCAAAGGCTTGATCAGTACTTCTGTGGAGCGCGTGAGCAATGGCTCGACCCTGGCTCAGGACGCCGGACAAACCATGGATGAAGTGGTCAAGGCGGTGAAGCGCGTGACCGACATCATGGGCGAGATTTCGGCGGCTTCTTCCGAGCAAAGCGCGGGGATCGAAGAGATCAACCTTGCCGTGACGCAGATGGATTCCGGGACGCAGCAGAATGCGGCGTTGGTGGAGCAGGCGACGGCGGCGGCCAGGTCGCTGGACGATCAGGCGCGAGGTCTGAAGGCGATGGTCGGGAAGTTCAGGTTGTGAGTTTGGGGGTTTTTTGCTCTGGCGGGTGGGGTTGTTTTGGGATGCTTAGGGTGTTGGCCTTTCCTTGTTTTGCTGGTGGTCTATTAGCGTTGCCCCTGTGCGGGGCGGCACCTACTTCTCTTTGCCGCCGCAAAGAGAAGTAGGCAAGAGAAAGCGGCTCACACCGCCAGTTCTTAAGCGGGTCTCTCGCGCAGTCGCGGTAGTGGCGCATCTGGAATCCGTGTTCTCGCACATTCCGCGTAAGTGACAAGGGACTCATTCTTCCCGCCTCGCGCTGCGCGCTAGTCGGAGCGGTTTGCCTGAAAACAGTGGGTGCGCATGCGCGCGGTGGGGCTATCAGCTTCGCCCTGGTTTGGGCGGGTGAAAGAAGACGGGCTGCCAAATTTACTGCATGGATTTAGCCAGCCGTTCAGCATCTTAAATTTTGAATTGCAAACTATTGAAAATCCGAAAATAGCCAGTGCGATTGCGTGCCGAACGACCACGACGGCGCGCGCAGCGCCGCCGGAAGAATGAGCGCCTTGTCACTGACGCGGAGTGTGCGAGAACACGGATTCCAGATGCGCCACTACCGCGACTGCGCGAGAGACCCGCTTAAGAATTAGCGGTGTGAGCCGCTTTCTCTTGCCTACTTCTCTTTGCGGCGGCAAAGAGAAGTAGGTGCCGCCCCGCACAGGGGCAACGCTAATAGACCGCCAGCAAAACAAGGAAAGGCCAACCACTTAGAAATCCGAACAACTCACCCAGCCTTCCGAATTCCGGGTGTAACAACAACAGTGCAAGTAATCCCGGCAGCCAACACAACATCTTCGGGAACCGAATCAATTTTTACTCGCACAGGCACGCGCTGCGCCAGGCGCACCCAGTTGAAAGTCGGATTCACATCGGCGAGCAATTCCCGGCTTTCCGGATTGTCCCGATCATAGATGCCACGAGAAATACTTTCGACGTGCCCTTGCAGCGTGCCACCGCTCATCAACCGAACTTCGGCTTTATCGCCGATGCGCACATGAGGAAGCTTGGTCTCCTCAAAGTACCCATACACCCAGAACGAGTGACTATCGACAATCGCCAGCTTGGCCGAACCCGCCGTCGCATAATCGCCGCGAAACACGCTGAGGTTGGTGACGTAACCATCCACCGGCGACACCACCCGCGTCCGCGAAAGATTCAACTTGGCCGCATCCAGAGCCGCCAAAGCCTGCTGATAAGAAGCCTCCGCAGCCGAAGCCGTATGAGTCGCATTCTCCCGGCTCTCCTTGGACACAACCAAAGCATCCATATCCGCGCGCCGCTGCGCATCATCGCGCTTCATCTGCAATTCGGCCTTTCGCGCCGCCACCGCAGCCTGCGCCTGCTCAACCGCAATCTCATAGTGCGACGGATCGATCTGCATCAACAGATCGCCCTTCTTCACCAGTTGATTGTCCTTCACAGGCAGATCCACAACCGCGCCGGAAACATCCGGCGCGACATTCACGATCTCGGCGCGCACGCGCCCATCGCGTGTCCAGGGTTCGTCCATGTAATGAACCCACAGCACGCGTCCAATCAAAATCGCGACGATAAAAATAACGGCTGTCGCGACGAAGCCCACAAGATTTCGGATGGTCATGTTTCGACTCTGATCAACGATAAACGGCGAGACCCAGCACGCCGCATACACACACGAGCAAGCTGGCCCGGAACAAGGACGGATGCCACACCACGCGATACAAACCCGTATAGGCGATCACGCGGTCCAACATCCAGGTGAGCGCGGCGCCTGCGATAAACAGCAGCACGATGGCCGGCACGTAGGCGTCGAAAACGGCGATATCACGTGGCATGAAGAACTCCTTCTGACGCGTCGGCACGTTCGCTCATCAGCGGTTCAAGCGGCGATTGCGGATCGAGCAGCGCGGTACGAATGAAATGCAGTTGACTCAAAATGCGTTGCAGCCGATGCCGCTCTTCACGCGGCGGCGTGAAAGTGGCCAGCATCTGCTGGACGGCAGCGATCGCATCGGAGGTCGCGGCCAGCGCGCGGTCGAAGCGGTCTTCACGCGGCCGCTCGAAGAGCGCGGCCAGCGCATCGCGCATCGAACGCAACGCCACACGCCACGGCATCGACCAGGCATAGCGCGCGTCGGCGGGTAGCGCCGCCACTTCGCGGCGCAGGTCGATCATCGCGTTGCCCACTTCGAGCACCGAGAAGAGCCAGCGCAAGGTGTCGCGTTTGAGCTCGGGCTCGTTCTGAGCGAGCGCATTGATCTGAAACATCAGATCGCGCGCGCCGCTCTCGAAGCGCGACCTCACGCGGCGCAGGCCCGCGCGGCTCGCCAGCACGACCTGGCGGCGCAGATCCACCAGCAGGCGGTTGCGCAGCCACGGCGTCGAGGGCGGCAGCAGCACGGCGAACGCGATCGACGACACCAGCATCGACAGCACCAGCGCCATCGCATCGTTCATGAACGCGCTCGGGTCGTAGTGAATCACGTTGTCCGGGCCGGCAAGAAAGCAGAAGAAGATGCAGTAGCCGACGCCATAGCCGGCCAGCGCGGGACGCGTCGTCATGAACACGCCGAGCAGCAGGAACGGCGTGAGCGCGGCGCACAGCAGCGGAAAGCCGTCGATGTGCGGAAACACACCGTACACCGCGATCATGCCCATCACCGTGGCGACCAGTGTGCCGCCGGCCATCTGGAAGGCGGTGCGCTTCGGATTCGGCGATGACGACGCCAGCGCGCAAATCGCCGCGGCATTCAGCGTCAAGGTCGAACCGCTCGGCCACGCGGTCGCGATCCAGAACGCGCCGAGCGCCATCATCACGATGGCGGCGCGCACGCCCGCGACGCCCGCCGCGATCGCATTCGTCTTCGGTTCGTAACGTTCGATCCAGCGCTCGCGCTCATGCGTATCGACGGCAAGCGACGCGTAGGTGGCCGCGTACGCATGCAGATCGTCGATGAAGCGGTACAGCAGTTCGGCGCCGGTGTCGAAGTCGAGCAGCGGCGCCTCGGGATGCACTTCCAGTTCCGCGCGCGTCGCGCGCACGCGCTTGGGCAACTCGGCTTTGTAGGCTTCGAGTTGCGCGGCGGCATGCGCGGCATCGGCGGCGCTCAGCACGGGTTCGCCGGACTTCGCGAGCAGCGGGGCGATTTCCTTGAAGTACGGTTCGAGCACGCCGATCGCGGTGGCCGCGCCGCTGGTGTTCGTGTTGCGCAAGCGGTTCATCAACTGATGCAGCGCGTGAAAGCGCGTCGACGCGGTCATGAACTCGCTGTTCAGGCGCGCAAGACGGCCGCCACGCATGCGCGAAGCGGGGCCTTCGAACACGGCCACGCTGCGCGCCGCTTCGAAACCGACGATGTCGGCGACAAAGCGCGCATTGGTCGCTTCGATCTGCGCGCGGTCGTTGCGGCCGGCAAGTGACGCCGACACATACTCGACGAACGCCGAGAACCGCGCACGCACGGTGCCGCGGATCTGCAAGCCGGCGTACTGCGGAAACACGAGGCCGCTCACCGCGCCCGCGCAGACGATGCCGACCACCACTTCCGCCACCCGCGTGAGGGCGCTCAGAAACGCGCCGTCCGGATGTTGCGAGGCGGGAATGCCGATCAGCGCGGCGGTATAGCCGGCCAGCACGAAACCGTACGAGCGGAAGTTGCGGTTGCGCGCGGCGCCGGCGGTGCAAATGCCGACCCAGATGGCGGTCGTGACGATGAACAGTTCGGGCTGCTGCGCGAACAGGCCGATCAAGGCGAGCATCACGACGAGACCGACGAGGGTCCCGCAGATCCGGTAGAAGCTTTTGGCGAACACCATGCCGCTTTGCGGCTGCATCACGATGAATACGGTGGTCATCGCGGTGCGCGGCTGCGGCAGGTCAAGTTTCATTGCGACGCCGAGCGCGAGGAAGCAGGCGGCGAGCGCTTTGAAGAGGTAGATCCACGTAAGGCCGTCGTTGCGGGCCCAGTCGGCGGCGGCCGCGTAGAACGCGGCGAACTTCGCTGTAAACGCCGACCGCGACGCGGAAGCAGGGGAGGCGGACATGATCAGCTTCCTGACTTAGACGGCCGGGCAGCGGCATTAGTGCTCGCCGACGCGTTCGCCGGCAAAACGCCAACAGCCGAACTCGCCACTTTCCCCTTCCCATGCGCCGGCAGCGTCTCATTCGCCTGCGGACCGTTAGCCGGGTCGTCGAGTCCCCCGCCCAACGCCGTGACCAGCGACGCATGCGCACCCAGCCGCTCGGCCTGAATCTTCGCCACGCCTTCCTGCGCGCGCAGCAACTGGTTCTGCGCGATGAGCACGTTCAGATAATCGGTCAGGCCGCGCCGATATCCTTCGCGCGACAAATCGTAATTCTTGCGGGCCGCCGCGACCGAACGGTCGGCATCCTCGGCCTGCGTGGCAAGCGAACGGATGCGGATCACCTGATCGGAAATGTCCTTGAGCGCGCCGACAATCGACTGGTTATAGCTCTCGACGGCCTCGTCATAGCCCGCCGACGCCGCGCCGAGTTGCGAACGCAGCCGTCCGCCATCGAGGATCGGCAGCGACAGCGCCGGCCCCGCGCTCCAGCTATGCGACGGACTCTTCAGGAACTGGAACAGCGGCCCCATCGCCGCATAACCGCCGATCGACGCCAGCAGGTTGATGTCCGGGTAGAAGTCCGCCTTGGCGACATCGATGCCGCGCGCTTGCGCCGCGACCGTCCAGCGCGCCGCGACCACGTCCGGCCGATGGCCGATCAGGTCCGCGGGCAACGCGCTCGGCAGACCGGCAGGCCCCATCTCGAGCGACAGGCTCGGGCGCTGGATCGAATCGCCCGCGCCCGGACCCTTGCCGGCCAGCGCGGCCAGCTGGTTGCGGCCGAGCGCGATCTTTTCTTCGATTTCGTCGATCTGGCGTTCGTATTCCGGCAGCGGCGTTTCGGCCTGGCTCACTTCGAGCTGCGTGCCGATGCCGCCTTTCAGACGCCGGTTGGCCAGATCCGCGATTTGCTGCTGTTGCTGCAAGGTAGCCTTGGCGATGTCGAGCAGCGCGTAGTTCAGCGACATCTCGATGTACGTGCGCACCACGTTGCCTTCCAGTTCGAGCTGGGCAGCGCGGGCATCCGCCGAACTCGCGTGCGCGGCGTCCAAAGCGCGCTCGGCGGCGTTCTTGTCCTTGCCCCAGATGTCGAGGTGATACGACAGGCCGAGCGTGCCGGTGTTGTTCCACGATTGCTCGCCGGCCAGCGGGCCCGGGCCGTAGTAAAGATTGTCGGCCCACTTCTGGCGCTGGATCGACAGGCTGCCGTTTACTTGCGGCGACAGCGCCGCGCGGGCCACGCCGGCCATCGACATGGCTTCGCGCACGCGCGCCTGGGCGGCGGCGAGGCTGGGGTTGCCCGTTTGCGCGTCTTCGATCCATTGGTTCAGCTGTGGATCGTTATAGGCGCGCCACCAGTCGACCGCGGGCCATTGGGCGTCCGCATTGGCCGCGCGGATCGCGTTGCCCGCGTCGAGCGAAGCGGGTTCGATTCCGCTGGCCTGCGGCGCGACGCCTCCGGTACTTGCACAGCCGGCGATTGTTAATAGGATCGTAAGAACCGCGGCTGCGGCGATCCCTTTCTGTACCGGAGACTGCACGATTTCCTCCAAAATTGACTATAGAAGCATGTGCGCCATTATATTTTTTGATTGATTGGGGAATAACCGGTAAAGATGCAAGGCATTTTTACGAGATATGAGACAATCGCCTTTGCGAATCGTGTAACAATCGCCTCAGATTACTAGGGAAAGTTATGGATACGCTTCAAAACATGCGCGTATTTGTCCGTGTCGTCGAAGCGGGCAGCTTCACGGGCGCCGCGCAGCATCTGAATACGACCACGGCCTACGCGTCGCGCGCGGTGTCCGATCTGGAAGCGCATCTGCGCACGCGCCTGTTGAACCGCACCACGCGCCGCATCGCGCTGACCGAGGCCGGCGAGCGCTACCTGCAACGCTGCGAGCAGATCCTCGCGTACGTGGACCAGGCGGAAGCCGAGGCGAGCGACGCCCACGCCCGCCCGTCCGGCAAGCTGAAGGTCCACGCCATGACGAGCTTCGGCCAGCACTATGTGGTGCCGGCCGTCGGCCGCTATCAGGACCGTTACCCGGACGTGCAAATCGAATTGACGCTGGCGCAGCGCATGCCCGATCTGCTCGACGAAGGCTTCGACGTATCGCTCACGCTCGCCACCGGTCTGCCGGATTCGGGGCTGGTGTCGCAGCGGCTCGGCAGCGCGTTCAGCATTGCTTGCGCGTCGCCTGCCTATCTGGAGCGGCACGGCGTGCCGCAAACGCCGGCGGACCTCTCGCGCCACGCATGTCTGCAAATGGTCACGCCGGTGTTCCCGACCGACAAGTGGACTTTCGACGGCCCGAACGGTGAGGAAACCATCGCTCTTGGCGCGACCACGTTTCAGGTGAACGTGGCCGAAGCGATGGCGGTGGCCGTGTCGAGCGGCATGGGCGTCGGGCTGATTCCGATCTACTCGGCGATCAGTGGTTTGCGAAAGGGCGAACTCGTTTGGCTGCTGCCGGAATACACGTCGCAGGAAATGAACCTGTACGCGTTGTACCCGTCGCGGCAGTATCTGGACGCCAAGATTCGCACGTGGGTCGAATTCCTGCGCGACGAATTGCCCGCCACGCTGGCCGCGGACCAGGAGGAGTTGCGCGAGTTCGCGCGGACCTGAAGCCTCGCCGTGCGCGGGTTCCGAGGATTGTCGACGTCCGCTGGGAGTTGGCGCGAGCGCCTGTTACATAACTGCCGCGCCGCAACATTTCCTTACTTCTGCCGTGCGGTCGATTTGCTAACGTGTCGTTCATGCGCTGCCGTCTTACACCGCGCGCACCGGACGCGCTGAGTTCGCCGTGGTTCGGCAAATCGCTACAAATCGCAACGACAGAAGGACGAGGGATTCATGGATACGCATCTGATGATCGGCGTGGCCGTCATGTTTGGCTTGATCGGGATTGCCGCGTCGCGCGATTTGCTGCGCCGGCTGCGCGAACAGCAGCCGCAACTGGTGCCGGTCAAGGTCGAACGCCCGGATTTGCAGGGGCAGCGGCGCGATCGTTGAGATTCGACGTGGCGCCTCGCTAGCGGGCAGCCTGTTTTCTGTCCTTGGGGTGACGGAGTTGATCCGGGCTCACGTCCCTCGCTTACGTTGAGCTTTGCGCGCGGCGATTGGGCGCTTAAGCTTTGGGCCGCCGTGGTTCACCCGCCTTCCGCGCCCCTATCAGGCGCTCAAATTCAGCTTACTGCTGCGATCAGACCCGGCTCGTCGTTCAGCGTGCGGTCCACTTCGTGGCTCACTCTATGCCAACAAAAGCGCGCGGCGGCGATGCCGGCGGTGCGCGTCAGCTGCTCAAGTTCATCGAGCGGCAATTCAGGGTCCAGCCAGCGGCGCGCCGCGTCCGGCGCGAATGCCAGCGGACGGCGGTCGTGCACGTCGACGAGACCCGCGTCGGCGACCGCCGTCACGATCACCATCCCCATGCCTTCCGTTTGCGGTTCAGTGCCGCGCACGCTCGAGAGCGCGGCGAGATACATGGGCGCGTCGCTCTTCAAATGCACGAAGTAGGGCTGGCGGCCTGGCGGCTCGTCTAGTCTGTCTTTACGATCCTCGATGGTGGACACGGCCGCGGTTTCCATGCGCCACTCGAACCAGCCGTCTGCCGGCACCAATACCCGTCCGGTTTTCCACAACTCCTTGAAGTAGCGCCCGTTCGGCGCGGCGTCGGCGCGTGCATTGATCGTCTGCGGCAGATGCTGTTCGCGCGCCCAGTCAGGGCAATAACCCCAGTGGATTGCGTGCACTGTTTGATCCGGGTAGATGGCGAGCGGGTGGGTGCCGGGCGCGAGGTTGTAGCCGGGACGGCGGTCGGCGGCATCGAAGAGCATGAGCGGGTCGGCGAGGCCGAGGTGCTCGGCGTAGAAACGCGGCTCGCGATACTGGCTGATTCGACCACACATGAGCGACCTCCGGGGACGACCGGCCTGGGTTCCGATAACCGCGGCCGGATAACCGCGATTCGACAACCTACGACAGCGTAGTGCGTGCTGTGCGGGCGCGCTATTCAGATCGGCCCCAACGCGGCAAATATGCCGAGGGACTCGAGTCGGCCCGAGTGGCTCTAAGCGGATCCAATCCATGCCGATTCAAGCCAAGCGGATTTAAGCGAAGCCGACCCGGGCAACGCCGCCCCGGCCAAGCCGAACCCAGCCCAGCCGTCCCGAGCGATCAGCGGCGCCAAGTCGTGCGCGCCCCAAGTCACCTGAAGCGACTGCTAAATCTCGACGACCTTATCCCACGCAAAAAGCGGATTCTCCAACTGGCCAGTACGCCGGTCGCGATAGCCGCGCGGATTGCAGACCACGCGCGTGCCGTTCACGCTGTAGTCGAACGGCGTATGAGTATGCCCATGAATCCACAGCGCGACAGGCGGCCCCACGAGGTCCGGCAAGTGATTGACGAAGCCCGCCGACACGAGGTCTTGTGCATAGCGCTCGGCCAGACTCAGCCGATGCGGCGCGTGATGCGTAACGACGATCGTCTTGCCGCCGAACGGTTGGGCCAGTTCGCTTTCGAGCCAGGCGCGCGCTTGCCGGTGCAACGCAAGCGAGTCGCCGGGCGTGAAGTCGCGCGTGGCGTCGTGGGTGTCGTGCGGCCAGTTCATCTGGATCAGTCCGCGGAAGTCGAGCATCACCTTTCGCGACGCCTCGATCGATTCGGCGAGCATGTCCGGATCGCTTCCGTACAACGCGAAGTCGGTCCACAAGGTCGTGCCGAGCACGCGCCACCGGCCTTGCGGGTCGACCAGCGCAGCGTTGTTCAAGACGTGCACGTTATCGACCTGCGCTGCCGCGTCATAAAGCGCGGCGTCTAGCGCGCCGAACTCGCCGTCGTAGTACTCGTGATTGCCGGGCACGTAGACCACCGGCACGGCGCCGTCGAAAGTTTGCGCGGCCCAGCGCGGTCCGGCCGCGTGATTGTGGATGTCGCCGGCGAGCACGATCAGATCCGCCTGTGCATGCGGGATCAGCTCAGGCTCGTCGTTCTCCAGATGCAGATCGGACAGCACTCGAATCTTCACGACCACGACTCCTGCAATGGCCTCCGCAAGGGACGCGGAGCTTCAGACGCTAGCGTAGCACCTTGCCTGGATTCATCAGATTCAGCGGATCGAGCGCGTGTTTGACGGTTCGCATCAACTGCACCTCGACGTCCTGCTTGTAGTGCATCGCCTCGTCGATCTTCAACTGGCCGAGCCCGTGTTCCGCGCTGATGCTGCCGCGATGCCGGTGCACGCTGTCGTAGACAATCCGGTTGATCGGGCTCTGGTATTGCCTGAGGAACGCTTTCGCGTCACCGCCCTCGGGCGCCTGCACGTTGTAGTGCAGATTGCCGTCGCCGAGATGGCCGAACGTCACCATGCGCGCGCCGGGCACGGCCTGCGCGATCGCCGCGTCGGTTTCCTCGATGAAGTGGCCGATACTCGAGATCGGCACCGCGATATCGTGCTTGATGTTCAGGCCTTCCTCGGCCTGGGCGAGCGGTATGTGCTCACGCAGATTCCAGAACGCCCGCGACTGGCTGAGATTTTCCGCGACCACCGCGTCTTGCACCAGGCCGTTTTCGAGCGCCGTCTCCATCAGACGCTCGAACAGTTGGCGCGCGTGTTCCTCGCTTTCGCTGTCCGACAGTTCGAGCAGCACGACTTGCGCGTGCGGCTCGGCGAACGGATAGCGCATCTGCTCGAAATGCCGGCCGACCAGCCGCAGGCAGAAATCGGACATCAATTCGAAACCGGTCAACAGCGGCCCGGCGGCACGCTGTGTGAGCGACAGAAAGTCGAGCGCGGCATGCGGCGACGCGAGCGCGGCGAGCGCCGTGACGCGCGCGGCCGGTTGCGGATGCAACTTGAGCACGGCGGCGGTGATGATGCCGAGCGTACCTTCCGCGCCGATGAACAGGTCACGCAGATCGTAGCCGGTGTTGTCCTTGCGCAGTCCGCGCAGGCCGTCCCACAGTTCGCCTTGCGGCGTGACCACTTCGAGCCCGATGCACAACTCGCGGGCGTTGCCGTAGCGGAGCACGCCGGTGCCGCCCGCATTGGTGGCGAGATTGCCGCCGATCGTGCAGCTGCCTTCGGCGGCGAGGCTCAAGGGGAAGAGGCGGCCGGCCTCGTCGGCGTGCTTCTGCACTTCGGCGAGAATCACGCCGGCTTCGACCGTGATCGTATTGTTTTGCGGATCGATATCGCGCACCCGGTTCAGACGCCGCAAGCTGATGACCGCCTGCGCGCCGCTTGCGTCCGGCGTGGCGCCGCCGGCAAGGCCCGTGTTGCCGCCTTGCGGAACCAGCGCGATGCGATGTTCGACGGCGAGCTTCACGAGTGTCGCGACTTCGTCAGGCGTGGCCGGGCACAGCACCGCGCACGCCGCGCCGGTGTAGCGGCGGCGCCAGTCGGTCAGATACGGAGCGGTGTCATGCGGAACGGTCAGCACCTGCGCGGCGCCGATGGCGTCGCGGCAGGCGGCGAGAAAAGCGGTTTGGGTCATGTCGGTCGGTCAGCGTATTCGGGCGGAAATGTCGGGCGAGGCGGAGCGTCTTTTGTCAGCCGGACGGATTGGCGTGATTTGCCGGCTCGCTTCCGGCGTGATTGGCTGGCTGAATTTCGGGCTGAATTGCAGCCTGCTTTGCTGCTCGTTTCGCCGCGCGTTTGAACGGCGCGACATAGGCCAGCGAGCAGACGAAGAAGACCACGGAGAGCACGGCCTCAAGCCAGCCGAGCCCTGCGCTCGGCCCGCGGTCGCTCCAGCCACGCACAACGCCTTCGGCAAAATACAGCAGGATCAGCATCGACGCCCATTGCAGCGTATAAAGCCGATGCCGCCAGACGCCAGGCAACGCGAGCAGCAACGGCACCGCCTTGAGCACCAGCGCCGAACCGCCGGGACGCAGCGGCGCGAGCCACCATTCCCACACGACGGACACGACGATCAGCGCAACCAGGGTCGTGGTGGCGCCGAGCGCGGCGGCGCGATTTCGCGGCACGGGCGGAGCGCTCGGAGGCGCGGGCGCCCGCGTTGCGGTGTCGGCGTTCGACGCGCCGGCCGGTTGCGCGTGCGGCTCGTTCACGGCCTTTCACTCATGGATGCCGCCGTGCGCGCGACACGCGCGCCGAGCGCGATGGCGAGCGTCTTCTCGTCCGCGGAGATACCGTGTTCGGCGCTGCCCGCGCGCGCGAAATGCGACGCGCCGTACGGCGTGCCGCCGGTTTGCGTGGTGCTCAATGCGCTCTCCGTGTACGGAATGCCGACGATCAGCATGCCGTGATGCAGAAGCGGCAGCATCATGGAGAGCAGGGTGGACTCCTGGCCGCCGTGCAAACTGCCGGTGGACGTGAACACGCAAGCGGGTTTGCCGGCAAGCGCGCCGGACAGCCACTGCGGCGTGGTGCCGTCGAGGAAATATTTGAGCGACGCGGCCATGTTGCCGAAGCGGGTAGGCGAACCGAGTGCGAGACCGGCGCAATCTTCGAGGTCGCGCAGTTCGACGTAGGGCGGCCCCTCGGCGGGAATATCGGGCTGGGTCGCTTCGCAGACGGTGGACACCGCCGGCACGGTACGCACGCGCGCCTGCATGCCGGGAACGCTGTCGACGCCGTGCGCGATCGCCAGCGCGAGCTCGCGCGTGGCGCCGTGACGGCTGTAATAGAGCACGAGAATGTCTTTCATAGGCCTCATCGGTGAACGGGTATTATAGGGGCTGGGTCCGCTCCACAGGCCGCCCATAGCCATTCGGCCAGGTCTCGCGCGCGGTCCTGTCATACCGGTGCATGCAGCAAGGAGGTGGGGTTTGTTGTCCAGGGTGCGTTTCGATCTCGACACGCTCAAACGGCTCGCGCAATTTGCCGCGCAGCGCAGTAGCGAAGACCGCATTCCGCAGGTGGCCGGCAGCCTTACGTTCACCACCATGCTCTCGCTCGTGCCGCTCGCGACGGTTGCGTTCGCGCTGTTCACCGCGTTTCCGATCTTTGCTTCGTTCCAGATGTCGCTGCAGATTTTTCTTGCCGACCATCTGATGCCCGCGCAGCTCAACAGTCAGATTTTTAACTATCTGAATCAGTTTGCGTCGAAGGCGAAGGGCCTCACGACCATCGGCATGATCTTTCTGTTCGTCACCGCCGTGATGACGATGATGACGGTCGAATCCGCTTTCAACGTGATCTGGCGCGTGCGCAAAGCGCGGCCTATCGCGCAGCGCATTCTGGTGTACTGGGCGATCATCACGCTCGGGCCGATTCTGATCGGCGTGAGTTTGTCGATATCGTCGTATCTGTTCACGCAGTCCATGACCTTCACGGCGGCGCAACGCATGACGCCCGTCATCGAGTGGGCGCTCGCGGGCGCGGCGCTACCGCTCACCGCGCTCGCCTTCACGATTCTCTATGTCTACCTGCCGAATTGCCGCGTGGAATGGCGCGACGCGGTGATTGGCGGCGTGACCGCGGCGATCGCCTTCGAACTGGCGAAGCGCGGCTTCGGCTATTACGTGCGGCGCATTCCGACCTACACCGCGGTGTACGGCGCATTCGCGGCCGTGCCGCTATTCCTGGTGTGGATGTATCTGTGCTGGTTCATCACGCTTGCCGGCGCGATGATCGCGTCCGCGTTGCCGGCCATTCGCATCGGCCAGTTTCATCGGCCCACCTTCGAGGGCAGCAATCTGTTCGACTCGCTCGAACTGCTCGCGCGGCTCTCGGAAGCGCGTGAGGCAGGCAAGCGCGGCTACACCGTACCCGAACTTTCGCGAATGCTTCGACGCGATATGGACACCACCATCAACCTGCTGCAGAAACTCGAGGAGATCGAATGGATCGCGCGTTTGCAGGAGGACGGCATGCGTCCGCACTTCCTGTTGCTGGCGAATCCGGCGCAGATCACGGTTGAGCGCCTGTTCGAGCTGTTCGTGATCGACCGCGCCGAACTCGAGTATCAACTGCAACTGGCGTCCACGCGCGTGGATGGCCAGATGCTGCTGGCGGCGCTGGAAAACGACAAGCTGAAAGTCACACTCGCCGCGTTGATGACCGCGCGCGCGGCCGCTCGTGCGGCGCCTGCCGAGCAGAGCGAACCCGGCACACCTTCCATGCCGCATCAGGCGGCTTGAGTCGCACGGAATGCGTACTGCCGGCGCTGAAAACCAGGGCATCGCTACAGCGAAATCTTGCCGACGCAGATGTCCTTGAACATCACCCAGTCGCCCATCAGGCTGTAAAGCGGATGCCGGAAGGTAGCCGGCCGGTTCTTCTCGAAGAAGAAATGCCCGACCCAGGCGAAGCCGTACCCGCAGATCACGGCGGCGGGCAGCCATAGCCAGTCGCCAGTGGCGAGCGCCATGGCGAGACAGCCGATCACGCCGAGCGATCCCACGAAATGCAGCCGCCGCGAGACCGTGTTGCGATGCTCGCTCAGATAGTACGGATAGAACTCCGCGAAACTCGCGAAGTGATCGGTGTGCGCGGTTTGAGCCATCACGGCCTCCGGATTGCGACGCTTCTCGATGCTTCAGCGCGTACGAATATGCAGATGCACGCGCTCGAAACAGGACAGGCTTGGCCCATTGTGCGGCTATCGCCCGTCGCGCGCAACCTGGCCATTCGGCCGATGGCGCGCCGCTCCCCGCGCGGTTATCGTGATGGCTCGTGACGTCTATCGGACCTCGCGAGGCGCTCTGGAAGCGAAGCCGAAGAGGGCGTCGAGCGTGGCGTCGGGTTGCTCGGACATGAGCGCGTGACCGGCTTCGAGCGTGACCGTGTCGACCGGTACGCCCGCCTGAGCCAGGGCGCCCGCAAGTGCTTTGGCGGCGCGCGGCGGCGTCATCGCATCGCGCCGGCCGACGATCAGGCGTACGGCACAGCGCACCTGCGCGGCGCGGGCGAGGCCGTCCGCGTAGCTGTTGCAGGCGGCGAAGTCGGTGTGGAACAGGTTCGGCTCGCCGCTCGCGGAGACACGCTCCATCAAACGCTGGTTCATGCCGTGCAGCCAGAAGCCGGGGCCGGGGCAAGAGGGTTTGGCTGCGAAGGTCGAATGCGACCATTGATTGACCATGGCGATCGCTTCGGGCTCACGGTGCCAGGCGGCGTCGAGCAGCGCGTCGGAGACGGCCATCGGAATCGCCGTGGCAAGCAGGGCGAGATGCGTTGCCCGTTCCGGATAGCGGCCGGCGAAGTCGAGCGCGATCAGCGAGCCCATGCTGTGGCCGGCCACGAAGGCGCGTTGCACACCGGCGGCGTTGAGCAGCGCGGCCAGCCAGTCGGCCATGGCCGGCACGGTGGTCAGCGCCGGGCCGCCACTGCGGCAGTGACCGGGCAGATCCACGGCCAGCACGTTGAAGCCGTGATGCGCGAAGTAGCGCGTTTGCAGCGCCCACACGCTGTGATCGTGCTCGGCGCCGTGGATGAAGACGGCGGTCGGCAGGTTCGCATCGAACGCTTTGCCGCCTGTGTATGCGTAGGCGGGTTTGCCTTGGACGGTCAGGATCATGCTGACTCCGGGCGGAGTTGGGCGGCTGTGCCGCCGTGCGGCGCGCTCGCTTTCTGTGCGGCTTTCAACGCGCGCTTGAGGTCGTCGATCAGATCGTCCGGGTCTTCGAGGCCGATCGAGAGGCGGATCGTGCCTTCGGCGATGCCGGCCGCGGCGAGCGCGGCGGCGTCCATGCGAAAGTGCGTGGTCGATGCGGGATGGATCACGAGCGAGCGCGCGTCGCCCACGTTCGCGAGATGCGAGAACAGCGAGAGCGCCTCGATGAAACTGCGCCCGGCGGCGCGGTCGCCGCGCAGATTGAAGCTGAACACCGCGCCGGCGCCGCGCGGCAGCAGGCGCTTCGCAAGGGCGTGATCCGGGTGCGTCGGCAACTCCGGATAGGCGACCGATTCGACTGCCGCGTGACCGGCCAGGAATTCGACCACGCGGCGTGTATTGGCAACGTGCCGCTCCATCCGCAATGGCAGCGTTTCGATGCCTTGCAGCAGTTGCCACGCGGCCTGTGGATGCAGGCAGGCGCCGAAGTCGCGCAGGCCTTCGCGGCGTGCTCGCAGAAGGAACGGCGCGACGGTGCTTTCCTCGCTGAACACCATGCCGTGAAAGCCGTCGTAAGGCTCGGTGAATTCGGGAAAACGCCCGGAGGCTTCGAAGTCGAACGTGCCGCCGTCCACCAGCACGCCGCCGATCGTCGTGCCATGGCCGCCGAGAAATTTGGTGGCCGAGTGATAAACGAAGTCCGCGCCGTGTTCGAACGGTCTAAGCAGATAAGGCGTGGTGAACGTCGAGTCGACCAGCAGCGGCACGCGGTGCTCATGCGCGATCTGCGCCACGGCGGCGATATCGAGCACGTCGAGGCCCGGATTGCCGAGTGTTTCGCCGAACAGCAACCGCGTATTCGGACGCAGCGCGGCGCGCCACGCGTCGAGGTCGCCGGGCTTGACGAAGGTCGTCTCGATACCGAAGCGCCGCAACGTGTAGTGCAGCAGATTGTGCGAGCCGCCGTACAGCGCGCTGGAGGCGACGATGTGCGAGCCCGCGCCCATCAGCGTGGCGATGGCCAGATGCAAGGCCGCCTGGCCGCTCGCCGTGCCGATCGCGCCCGCGCCGTTTTCCAGCGCGGCGACGCGTTCCTCGAACACGGCCACGGTCGGGTTCGAGATGCGTGAGTACACGTGACCGGCGCGCTCCATATTGAAGAGCGCCGCGGCGTGGTCCGAGTCGCGGAACGAAAACGAGGTAGTCTGGTAAATCGGCGTGGCGCGCGCGCCGGTTGTCGGGTCGGGAGCAGCGCCGGCGTGCAGCGCAAGCGTGTCGAAACGGTTGGCGGACATGCTGGACGGCGAGGCCACGGACGGCCTCGCGAATGGTGAAAGTGGCGGCCATCCTATCACCGGCATGCGGCGCTTCAAGCGCGGTTTTCCCGATGTGGGTGCGCGCGCAAGCACCGCTTCGAACCGGCGAACGCCCGCTGCGCCTTGGTGGGCGGGCCGCTTTCCTTTTATGGGTCTTTCCGCTAGGATCGAAAAACATCGATGCTTTACCAGCTCAGCGGGCACTACGGGAGACAGATCATGCGAGTCAGCGACATCCTCAAAGTCAAAGGCAATACCCTATTTACGGTCACGCCGGATACCACGCTGCACGACGCAGTCAATGCCATGGCCGAGCACGACATCGGCTCGCTGGTGGTGATGGAGTACGGCGACCTCGTCGGCATGCTCACATTCCGCGAAATCATGCTGACGCTGAGCAAGAATGGCGGCAGCGTCGGCACTTCCACGATCCGCAAGGTGATGGACGACCATCCGCTCACCTGCACGCCGGAAACGGACGTCAACGAAGTCCGCCGCATGATGCTCGAGCATCACGTGCGTTATCTGCCGGTGCTGGAAAGCCGCACGCTAATGGGCGTGATTTCGTTCTACGACGTCGCCAAGGCAGTGGTCGAAGAGCAGGGTTTCGAAAACCGCATGCTCAAGGCCTATATCCGCGACTGGCCGGAAGAACAGCAGGAACAGCAGCCCGCGCGTTAATGCGCGGCGATTCACTGCGACGCGCTGGTCGTTGCTGTGAGCGCGAAAAGGCAGTCGAGGCGCGCGCGAAAGCGTGCGCTTTTTTTGTGTCCGGCGCTGGGTTCCGCCTCATGTGGAGTTTGGTGTCCAGTTCGGTGCCTGGCTCGACGCCGAGGCGCGCGTGAGCGCGCGTAATGGGTTTGCAGTCCGGGGTTTGCAATCCGGCACCGCGCGCCGCCCGGCGACCCGCCCACACGCAACCCCGTGCATGGCACTTTCTTCCATGTCGTTCTTCCAGCCTGTGTTTGGAATTCCATGAGCGATCGTCCGTTACCTGCTGCCCGCCGCGCTGCCCGTCAACACGAGGCGCACGAATCCCAGTTCCGGCTGCTCAGTCAGCGCCGTTTCGCGCCGTTTTTCTGGACCCAGTTCCTCGGCGCGATGAACGACAACGTGTTCAAGATCGGCTTCACGTCGCTTGTCACGTATCAGGCGGCGCGCTTTTCCGGAGTCGATCCGAAAACGGCGGCGTTCCTGATCTCGGCCATTTTCATTCTGCCGTTCGTGCTGCTGTCGGCCACCTCCGGCCAGATCGCCGACAAGTACGACAAGGCAATGCTCACGCGCTTCGTCAAGAGCTTCGAAATCGTCGTGATGCTGATCGGCGGCGCGGGTTTCTGGCTGCATAGCGCGCCGCTCCTGTACCTGTGCACGTTTCTGATGGGCGTGCACTCCACCGTGTTCGGGCCGGTCAAATACTCCTATTTGCCGCAGCATCTGACGAAGGCTGAACTGGTCGGCGGCAATGGCATGGTAGAAATGGGCACCTTCGTGGCGATCCTGATCGGTACGATCGTCGGCGGGGTGGGCGCGGGTTTTGTCGAACACGGCGTGGTGGTGCTGGCCAGCGCGTGCGTCGCGATCGCGCTGGTGGGGCGCGTCGTGTCGAGCTTCGTGCCGGCCACGCCGGCGCCGCAGGCCGATTTGCGCATCAACTGGAATCCGGTCAGCGAGACGTGGCGCAACCTCAAACTGGCGCACGAGAATCGCACCGTGTTTCTGAGTCTGCTCGGGATTTCCTGGTTGTGGTTCGTCGGCGCGATTTTTCTGTCGTCGTTTTTCAGTTTCGCGAAGAATGTGCTGTCCGCCGATCCGGACGTCGTGACTGTGCTGCTCGGCACCTTCTCGATCGGCATCGGCCTCGGCTCGCTGATGTGCGAAAAGCTCTCGAAGCGGCGCATCGAAATCGGGCTCGTGCCGCTCGGTTCGATCGGCATGAGCGTGTTCGCGATCGACCTGTTTTTCGCTAGCCACGCGTTGCCACTGCCGGGACATTTGCTGAGCGTCGGCGAGTTCATTCTGCAGCCCGCGCACTGGCGAGTGCTGGCCGATCTGTTCCTGCTCGCCATGTTCGGCGGCTTCTACAGCGTGCCGCTGTATGCGCTGATCCAGAGCCGCAGCCAGCCGAGCCACCGTGCGCGCATCATCGCGGCGAACAATATCCTGAACTCGCTGTTCATGATCGTCTCGTCGCTGATGGCCGTCGCTCTGACTTCTGCTGGCTTCAGCATTCCCGCGATTTTCCTCGTCACCGCGCTCCTCAATATCGTGGTGGCGACGTATATCTACTCGCTGGTGCCGGAGTTTTTGCTGCGCTTCATCGCGTGGGTGCTGGTGCACACGTTCTACCGGATTCGCCTCGTCCATGCCGAGCGCATTCCGGAAGAAGGCGCGGCCGTGCTGGTCTGCAATCACGTGAGTTTCGTCGACGCGATCGTCATCATGGCCGAGAGCCCGCGGCCGATCCGTTTCGTGATGGACCACCAGATCTTCAAATCGCCGTTCGCCGGCTGGGTGTTCCGTCACGCCAAGGCAATTCCTATCGCGCCCGCGCATCAGGACCCCCAGCTGCTGACGCGCGCCTACGAGCGCTGCGCGCAGGCGCTCGCGGAGGGCGATCTGGTCTGCATCTTCCCGGAGGGCAAGCTGACCAGAACCGGCGACATGAATCCGTTCCGTCATGGCGTCACCGAGATCATCCGCCGCACGCCGGCGCCGGTCATTCCCATGGCGCTGCGCGGCCTGTGGGGCAGCGTGTTTTCGCGCGCGGGCGACGCGCGCTGGCCGCGGCCGATCCAGAAGGGCGTCATGACTCGCCTGACGCTGGCGGTGGGCGAGCCGATCGAGCCGGCGTTGGCAACGCCGGAGAAGTTGCAGCAGATCGTCATCGAGTTGCGCGGAGCACGGAAGTAGCGTGACCGCCGCGCTAAAGCCCGCGAACGGCATCACGGAAAACGAAAGATGCCGGCGCCGGGCGGGGCTCGGGTGAAAGGTGGTGGAATGCGGGCGCCGGCCAGGTGCAGATTGCCCGGCCAGGCTGTGCGCAATATCGGCGCAGAAATTTCCGATTTGCGATGTTTTGCGTTCCCGCAGCCTGAGTGACTTGGGCCGGCCGCGATGCGAACGTTCCTACATCGCGCGGCATGTGTCCTGACAAACCAGGTGATCGAGCGGGAAGCGCTTGCGCATGCACCCTTGGCCGATCGGCCAAAGCGGCCGCGCGACGCGGTCCAGACGCCACGGGGCTGGCATAATAACGCTTTCCCCGCATTTCTTTGGACGACGCCCATGTCCGGCAACACGCTCGGTACGCTTTTCACTGTCACGACCTTCGGCGAATCGCACGGCCCCGCTATCGGCTGTGTGATCGACGGCTGCCCGCCGGGCATGGCGCTCAACGAAGCCGACATCCAGTTCGAACTCGACCGCCGCAAGCCCGGCACGTCGCGGCACGTCACGCAGCGTCAGGAAGAAGACAAGGTCGAGATTCTGTCGGGCGTGTTCGAAGGCCAGACTACCGGCGCGCCGATCGCGCTCCTGATCCGCAATACGGACCAGCGCAGCAAGGACTACGGCAACATTGCCGACACGTTCCGCCCGGGCCACGCCGACTACACCTATTGGCAGAAATACGGCATCCGCGACTATCGCGGCGGCGGCCGGTCGTCGGCTCGCCTCACGGCGCCGACGGTGGCCGCGGGCGCGGTCGCCAAGAAATGGCTGCGCGAGAAATTCGGCACCGAGATTCGCGGGTATATGGCTGCGCTCGGCGAGATCGACGTGCCGTTCGTCGATTGGGCGCAGGTGCGCGAGAACCCGTTCTTTGCGCCTAACGCGCAGATCGTGCCGCAGCTCGAAGCCTACATGGACGCGCTGCGCAAAGACGGCGACTCGATCGGCGCGCGCATCAACGTCGTGGCGTCGGGCGTGCCGGTCGGCCTCGGCGAGCCGTTGTTCGACCGTCTCGACGCGGACATCGCGCGCGCCATGATGGGCATCAACGCAGTGAAGGGTGTCGAGATCGGCGCGGGCTTTGCCAGCGTCGCGCAGCGCGGCTCGGTGCATGGCGACGAATTGACGCCGGAGGGTTTCGTCGGCAATCACGCGGGCGGTGTGCTCGGCGGTATCTCGACCGGCCAGGACGTGACAGTGTCGATCGCGATCAAGCCGACGTCGAGCATTCGCACTCCGCGCCGCTCGATCGACAAGGCGGGGCAGCCGGTCGTCGTCGAAACGTTCGGACGGCATGACCCGTGCGTCGGCATCCGCGCCACGCCGATCGCTGAATCCATGCTCGCGCTGGTGCTGATCGACCATGCGCTGCGCCGTCGCGCGCAATGCGGCGACGTAGCCGTCAGCACGCCGAAGATCGCGGCGAGCGCGCCTTAACGGGCCTGCTTCGGGCAGATCTGTACCCGTTCTCCGAGGGCAGTGCCTTCTCCATGACCGATCTCAACTCCGCACCGTCCGCGAGCCACCTCGCGGGTCTGCGTGCGCAAGCCGCCACGCCCGACGCCGCCGCCGGCGACTGCCTGGCGTTCGGTCTGGCGCTGCTGCAACACGCCGGCCGCGACAAGGCGAGCCAGCGCGAGGCGCTTGCTGCGCTGGTGCGCGGCTATCAACTCGATCCTTCCTGCGAACCGACACTGCTGCATACGATTGCGCAAACGGCGTTCGTGTTGCGCGACTGGGGATTGGTCGACTCGGCCACCCGCCTGCTGCTCGCGCGCCATGCCGAAGACGCCAACGCGTTGATCTGGCGCGCGGCGGCCGTCCAGCAGCGTGATGACTTCGCCGCAGCCGAAGCGCATTTACGCGAAGCCGTGCGCGTCGTGCCGGGTCATCCGGTCGCGCTTCACAAGCTGGCGCTGTGTATCAAGGAGCAGGCGCGGTTCGCCGAGGCCGAGGCGTTGCTGCGGCAAGTGCTGGCGCTTTCGCCGCACAACGCCCATGCGCTGTTCGATCTGTCGGAACTCGAGATTCGCAGTGGACGTTTTGCCGAGGGCTGGGCGCATTACGAGTCGCGCATCGCGTTCGCGGCGGGCGAGCTGAATAACGCGCAGCAAGCCCTCGCGGCGATCAGTGCGCATTGGCAGGGCGAATCGCTTGCCGGCAAAACGCTGGTGGTGTACGGCGAGCAAGGCAATGGCGATTGCCTGTGGGCAGTGCGTTTTTTGCCGGTGCTGGCCGAACGGGCGCGGCGCGAGGGCGGCCGGGTGATTTTCGGCCACGACGGACCGTTGCGGCATCTATTCGAAAGAATGCTGCCCGCCGATTTGCCGCTCGAAACGAGTCTGGAGACGCAGCCGGATTTTCATTGCGGGCTGATGAGCCTGCCGCTGCGGCTCGGTATTGTCGACGCAACGGGGTGGGGCGCGCCCTACTTGAGCGCTGATCCTGCTCTTGAGCAGACATGGCGTGAGCGAGTCGAAGCGCACACGGCGGGTAAGCGCGGCAATCGCAAGGTCGGTCTGGTGTGGAACGGCAATCCGGACCATATCCGCGATACGCGGCGTTCGGTGCCAGTCGAGCAAATCGAACCGCTGTTGAATGTAGCCGGTGTGACCTATTTCGCTGTGTCGCCGGGGCGCGGAGAGACGGTCGCGCAGTGGCGGGCCAAGGGTCTCGACGTCGTCGATCTGACGCATCATTTTCAATCAGGCTTCGACGATGTCGCAGCGTTGCTCGCGAATCTGGATCTGGTCGTCACGATCGATAGCGGGCCCGCGCATTTGGCGGGAGCGCTCGGCGTGCCGACCTGTTTGATGATCGACCACGTCTCCGCTTGGTTCTGGGGCGATGGATCGCCGGAGACGGCCTGGTACGATTCGATCGAGTTAGTTCGACAGCCGCATGTCGGCGACTGGGCGCCGGTGGTGGCGAAGGTGCGAGAGCGGATTGAAGCGGCGGGGCGGGTTTGAGTTTGCTTGCCTTCACAGAGCGCCCGCGTTCAGAAGCGGGCGCTGCGAAGGCAAGTGAAGCATCGATTACATGTTCGGATAGTTTGGACCGCCGCCACCTTCAGGCGTGACCCACACGATGTTCTGCGTCGGGTCCTTGATATCGCAGGTCTTGCAGTGCACGCAGTTCTGCGCGTTGATCACGAGGCGTTCGCTGCCGTCGTCGTTCTTCACGAACTCGTACACGGCCGCCGGGCAGTAGCGTGATTCCGGCCCGGCATAGGTCTGCCAGTTCACGTTCACCGGCACGGACGGATCTTTCAGCGTCAGGTGAGCCGGCTGATTCTCTTCGTGGTTGGTGTTCGAGATGAACACGGAAGACAACCGGTCGAACGTGAGCTTGCCATCGGGCTTCGGATACACGATCGGCTTGCATTGGGAAGCCGGCTTGAGCATCTCGTGATCCCAATGCTGGTGATGCAGCGTCCAGGGCACATTGCCGCCCAGCAGCTTCTGCTCGATGCCGACCATCAGCGTGCCGAGGTACAGGCCCTTACTCATCCACTGCTTGAAGTTGCGTGCGCGGTGCAGTTCGGTGTGCAGCCACGAAGTCTTGAAACTCTCTGGATACGCGGTGAGTTCATCGCTGGTGCGACCTGCCTGCACGGCTTCAAAAGCAGCTTCGGCAGCCAGCATGCCGGTCTTGATCGCCGCATGCGAGCCCTTGATCCGCGATGCGTTCAGGAAACCCGCATCGTCGCCGACCAGCGCGCCGCCCGGGAACACCAGCTTTGGCAGCGACATCAGGCCGCCGGCCGTGATCGCGCGTGCGCCGTACGACACACGTTTGCCACCTTCGAGCACCGCGCGAATCGCCGGATGCGTCTTGTAGCGCTGGAATTCCTCGAACGGCGACAGATACGGGTTCGTGTAGCCGAGGCCGACCACGAAGCCCACCACCACCTGGTTGTTGTCCATGTGATACAGGAACGAGCCGCCGTAAGTATCGTTCTCCAGCGGCCAGCCGGCGGTGTGCATCACCAGACCCGGCTTGTGCTTCGAAGGATCGATTTCCCACAGTTCCTTGATGCCGATCCCGTAGACCTGCGGATCGGCGCCTTCGCGCAGCTTGAATTTATCGTTCAGCTGACGGCCCAGATGCCCACGCGCGCCTTCGCAGAAGAGCGTGTACTTCGCGTGCAGTTCCATGCCGAGCTGAAAGTTCTCGGTCGGCTCGCCGTCCTTGCCGATGCCGAGGTTGCCGGTCGCGACGCCTTTGACCGAACCATCGTCGTTATACAGGATCTCAGCCGCAGGAAAGCCCGGGAAGATCTCCACGCCCAGCGCTTCGGCCTGCTGACCGAGCCAACGCGTGACATTCGCAAGGCTGATCACGTAATTGCCGTGATTCTTGAAATTGTCCGGCAACGCCCAGGTCGGCACGCTCTTTGAGCCGGTTTCGGTCAGGAACAGGAATTTGTCTTCGGTCACGCCCACCGTCAGCGGTGCGCCTTTTTCTTTCCAGTCGGGAATCAATTCGGTGATCGCGCGCGGATCCATCACCGCGCCCGACAGGATATGCGCCCCGATCTCCGAGCCTTTTTCCAGTACGCACACGCCAAGCTCGACGCCTTTTTCCGCTGCCAGCTGCTTCAGGCGGATCGCCGCGGACAGGCCAGCGGGGCCTCCACCGACGATCACGACGTCGTATTCCATCGACTCGCGTGGACCGTATTGCTCAATGAGACTTGCGGGGGTCATTGATGCTCCTCTTACCGTTAGAATGCTTTTTTCGGGTTCGTATTGTGGGCGATGCACACCCGCACTGCAACCAGATGAACAGAGATTAGCACGATCGTTCTATTTCTATGATACGGTATGACCCGTAGTGACGGTCTTACCGCACCCGTCAACCGCAGCCGTAACAACAACCGAACAAGGAACGACAATGGGCCGTTCGATCAATCTGGAAGGCAAGGTCGCGCTGATCACCGGCGCCTCAAGCGGGTTGGGAAAGCGCTTTGCTCAAGTGTTGTCGCAGGCGGGCGCCAAGGTCGTGCTGGCGAGCCGGCGGACCGAGCGTCTGAAGGAGTTGCGCGCCGAGATCGAGGCCTCCGGCGGCGCGGCGCACGTCGTTTCGCTCGACGTGACCGACTACCAGAGCATCAAGTCGGCGGTCGCCCATGCGGAGACCGAGGCCGGCCCGATCGACATTCTGGTGAACAATTCGGGCGTGTCGACCACGCAGAAGCTCTCGGAAGTCACTCCAGCCGACTTCGAATATGTGTTCGATACCAACACGCGCGGCGCGTTCTTCGTCGCTCAGGAAGTCGCCAAGCGCATGATCATGCGCGGCAACGGCGCGCAGAAACCGTCGTACCGCATCATCAATATCGCGTCGATGGCGGGTTTGCGGGTGCTGCCGCAGATCGGCCTGTATTCGATCAGCAAGGCGGCTGTCGTGCATATGACGAAAGCCATGGCGCTGGAGTGGGGCAAGCACGGCATCAACGTGAACGCGATCTGCCCGGGCTATATCGACACGGAGATCAATCACCATCACTGGTCGACGGAGCAAGGGCAGAAGCTCGTGTCGATGCTGCCGCGTCACCGCGTCGGCAAACCGGAAGATCTGGACGGGCTCCTGCTGCTGCTGGCGGCGGACGAATCGCAGTTCATCAACGGCTCGGTGATCGCCGCCGACGACGGCTTCGGGCTCTCCTGAACGCAGCACGGCGCGGCCGGCGCTCGTGCTTGCCGGTCGCGAGGGCCCGGATTTGCGTCCGTTCGAAGAAACTGTTTTACACCCTCGGGCCTTTGTCTCTTTGAGGGCGCGCGCTATGTTGCTGTCTGTCTCTACGCCGGTCCGCGTGCCGGCTTCAACCTGATTTCAACCCGTTAAAGAAGTACGATGAGCGATTTTCACGCAGTTTTCGAGATGTCGATGCCGATCCGCTGGGGCGACATGGACGCCTTCGGCCATGTGAACAACACGGTCTATTTCCGCTACATGGAGCAGGTGCGGATTTCCTGGTTCGAACAGCTGGGCCTGGCCGGTAATAATGCCGACGGCCAGGGTCCGGTGATCGTCAATGCGTCGATGGAGTTTCTCAAGCAACTGCATTATCCCGGCGACGTGATCGGCCGGATGACGGTGGCCACGCCCGGCCGCAGCAGCTTCGACACGGGTTTCGAACTCGTGCGCGCGGACGATCCGAATACCGTCTATGCACGTGGCGCCGCGCGCTGCGTCTGGATCGATTACGCGGCGGGCAAGTCGGTGCCGGTGCCGGACCTGCTGCGCGAAACCATCGAGCGGGCGGCGCTGGTCAAGGTGGCGTAATAGCCGGGCCTTGAGCGACTTTCGTGGCGAACTGGCGGCGTTCGCTAACGTCGCCGTGCATTGCCGCTTGCCTCTGAGTGGCCTGCTAAAGGCGCGACTCAGCGTCGCGCGAACCAGCGTCCCGACACACGCGCCGCTGCTTCAATGCCCGAGCAGGCGCTGCAACAGTTCCGTCGCGTTACCCGTATCGTATTTGCGCATTAGCCGCGCCCGGTAGACATCGACGGTGCGCGGGCTGATATCCAGCACCCGGCCGATCTGCTTGCTGGTCTTTCCCGTCACCAGTTGCGCGGCGATTTCGCGTTCGCGCGGTGTCAGTTCGACCGCCACGCGCCGTGTCGCGCTCAAGTCCTCGAAGGTCCAGACGCCCGCCGCGTGCGGGTCAGCGCGTTCCTGCGCGCGGCCCGTCACGTGGCACCAGAACAATTCCCCGTTGGCCCGCTTCATGATGCGGTCGTCCGCGTAGCTGCCGTGCGCCGTCATGATGGGCGGAATCCGCGCGCCGATCCGCTCGAATTCGTCTGTGGACGGATACAGCACCTGGAACGACTGGCCGAGCAGCGACTCTCGCGTGCAGCCGAATATCGACGCGAGCTCGTCATTGCAGTCTTCGATAGTTCGTTCGCGCGACAGGACGAGTCCGATTGGAGCGAGCTGGAACGCGGTTTGATAATCCAGTGCGGGCATGAATTGGCGGCAAGTACTTATGTATTTTTGCGTATTGTGCCGCATGGCGCGCCCAGCGTACTCTTTCGAGCACATGACAACGCGGCGAAGCCGTCCGCGGCGGGCTTTGTACTACGCGCAGCGAAACCGGGGCGCGGCCCGCCGGGGATGACTAGAATGACGTGTCGGGCTCGGGCCCGCCCAACGTGATATCAGCCGCAACGATCCGAATTCGGGTTTCCATAAAGGAAGGGACATACTGATGAACAAGGTCTATCCAGGCGCCGCCGAGGCGCTGAAAGACATCGTCAAGGACGGGCAGACGTTTGCCGTCGGAGGCTTCGGGCTGTGCGGCATTCCGGAGGCGCTGATCGGCGCACTGCGCGATTCGAAGGTGCAGGGCATCACCTGCATCAGCAACAATGCGGGCGTCGACGGTTTCGGCCTCGGTCTGCTGCTCGAAACGCGCCAGGTCAAGAAGATGATCTCGTCGTATGTCGGCGAGAACAAGGAGTTCGAACGCCAGTATCTGGCCGGCGAACTCGAGCTCGAATTCACGCCGCAAGGCACGCTCGCCGAGAAGCTGCGCGCGGGCGGTTCGGGCATTCCGGCGTTCTTCACCAATACCGGCTACGGCACGCTGATCGCCGAAGGCAAGGAAACCCGCCAGTTCGGCGAAAACCACTACGTGCTGGAACACTCGCTGACGGCCGACGTCGCTTTGGTGAAGGCGTGGAAGGCCGACAAGTCGGGCAACCTGATCTACCGCCGCACCGCGCGCAATTTCAACCCGATGTGCGCGATGGCCGGCAAGATCACCGTCGCGGAAGTCGAGGAGATCGTCGAAGTGGGCGAACTCGATCCGGACGCGATCCATACGCCTGGCATTTTCGTGCAGCGCATTGTGCTCAATGCGAATCCGGAAAAACGCATTGAACAACGCATTGTCCGCGCGAAAGGAGACTGATCATGGCATGGACTCGTGACGAAATGGCCGCACGCGCGGCGAAGGAATTGCAGGACGGTTTCTACGTGAACCTCGGCATCGGCCTGCCGACGCTGGTCGCCAATCACGTGCCGGCGGGCGTCGAAGTGTGGCTGCAGTCGGAAAACGGCCTGCTCGGCATCGGCCCGTCGCCGACCGAAGAAGAAGTGGACGCCGACCTGATCAACGCCGGCAAGCAGACGGTGACCACGCTGCCGGGTTCGTCGATTTTTTCGTCGGCGGATTCGTTCGCGATGATTCGCGGCGGCCACATCAATCTGGCGATTCTCGGCGCGATGCAGATCAGCAAGAAGGGCGATCTGGCCAACTGGATGATCCCGGGCAAGATGATCAAAGGCATGGGCGGCGCGATGGATCTGGTCGCGGGCGTCAAGCGCGTGGTCGTGCTGATGGAGCACGTCGCGAAGGGCGATCAGCACAAGATTCTCGACGAATGCACGCTGCCGCTCACGGGCGTGGGCGTGGTCGACCAGATCATCACCGACCTTGGCGTGATCGAAGTCACGGACAACGGGCTGAAGGTGACCGAACTGGCGCCGGGCGTGAGCGTCGAGGAAATCAAGGCCAAGACGGGCGCGCCGCTCGATGTGAGCGCGGTTAGCTAATGGCGTGCGGCGAGGCCGTCTGAAGCGGTTTGAGGCGGGTTGAGGCTTGTTGAGGCCGCTGCGGCCGGATGTGGCTGGTGTGAGGGGCAAGCGGCCGCGAGGCGGTTCCCAGGCGGGCGAGGCGTGAGTCTCGCCCGTTTTGTTTTCTGCGACGGACATTCGTTTCGAGCCGTCCTATGCCATCCGGCCGACTCTTGCCGCTCGGCAAAGCGGTTTACAATCGTTTGAAGATTGAACGCATATCTGTCCCTGCTGTGCCCAGGCCGAACCCGCAGCGCTTTTGCAAGGAACCCAGATGACCGCAACCACGTTCGCTTCCACCACCGGACGGCTTGCGCCGCGCCAACGTTATGTGCAGTGCGCGAGCGCCGGTGGCTTGCACCGCATTGCTTATACCGAATGGGGCGACCCGGCCAATCCGCGCGTGCTGTTGTGCGTGCACGGCTTGACCCGTTCAGGGCGCGATTTCGACCGCCTCGCGCAGGAGTTCGCGGGCACTTACCGCGTGGTGTGTCCGGATGTCGCGGGGCGGGGCTTGTCATCGTGGCTTGCGAACCCCAACTTCTATACGGTGCCGCAATACGTCGCCGACATGGTCACACTCATCGCGCGCCTGAATGTGGAGACGGTCGACTGGTTCGGCACGTCGATGGGCGGCCTGATTGGGCTTGGACTTGCCGGGTTGCCCGAGACGCCGATCCGCAAGATGTTGTTGAACGATGTCGGTCCGCATCTGGAGCCGGCTGCGGTACAACGCATCGGCGAGTATCTCGGCAAGCCCGTGCAGTTTGAAACGCTGCAGCAAGGTATCGACTACGCAGCCTTGCTCGCGCAGACTTTTGGCCCGCTCACACCTGACGAGTGGCGCGAAATCAACACCCCGCTTCTGCACGAACAGGACGGCAAATGGCTGTTCCGTTACGACCCGCGGATCGCGCAGCCCTTTACCGCGACGACCGAGGAGGCGGCCAAGCTCGGCGAGGCCGCGCTGTGGCATTCGCTGGCCTCGTTTCAAGGGCCGGTGCTGGTGGTGCGCGGCGAGCTGTCCGATCTGCTCTCGCGTGAAACCGTCGCGAAGATGATCGAGACCGGGCGTGCGGTGTCGAGCGCGGAAATCGCCGGTGTCGGACACGCGCCGGCGTTTTTGTCGGCCGATCAGATCGACATCGCGAGGCAGTTCTTTATCGGACCGGCCACCGACGCGTCATAATATGCAGTTGCGCGCGGCGTCCTCGACGGGGCGCGAAGCGCAGCGCATCTCCGATCAATTTTCAAACCAACTCAGGATTCGCCATGGCAGTCATTCGTCACCACGTCGGCAAGCGCCTCTCGGAAATCGCCGTGCATAACGGCACCGTGTACCTCGCGGGCCAGATCGCCGAAGACGCGGATCAGGACATCACGGGTCAGACGCGCGAAGTGCTCGGCCACATCGACCGTCTGCTGGGCGAAGTGAACAGCGACAAGTCGCACTTGCTGTCGGTGCAGATCTACATCTCTGACATGGTGCACTTCGCGGGCATGAACGCGGTTTGGGACGAGTGGGTTGCACAAGGCGCCACGCCGCCGCGCGCAACCGTCGAGGCAAAGCTCGCCAATCCGAAGTGCCTGGTCGAAATCTGCGTAGTCGCTGCGCAGCGCGCGTAAGCTGGGCACGTGCAGTTGAAATTCCGTTGAATCGTCTGGCCCGGTGGGCCGTCGCACCATGAATACCGAAACCGTTACGAACGCGCCGAACCCTCTTCCTTCTTTCGATGAAGCGATGGCGTTCGTGCGCGAGCATGCGGGCGAGGTGCGGCTGTCGTCGGGCGAAATGCTGGCGGATCACGCGGCGGGCACGGCGTCGATCATGCGCAAGCTCAATGTCGATCCGCCGGCGGTGCTGGCGGCGGCGCTGTTTGCATTGACGCCGCATCTGCAGGACCCGGAGCGCCTGATCGCCGACAACTTCGGCGAAGAAGTCGCGCAACTGGTCGGCGACGTGCGCAAGTTGCTGCGCCTTGGCACGGTGAGCATGCGCGCCGCGCAGAACGCCATGCCTGAAGCCGGGCGCGATGCGCAGGCTGCGCGCCGCGCGCAGGTCGAGGCGCTGCGCAAGATGCTGCTCGCGTTCGCGCAGGATATTCGGGTGGTGCTGATCCGGCTCGCATCGCGCCTGCAATCGCTGCGT
Organism: Paraburkholderia sp. BL27I4N3; assembly: GCF_003386115.1. Classification (NCBI taxonomy): domain Bacteria; kingdom Pseudomonadati; phylum Pseudomonadota; class Betaproteobacteria; order Burkholderiales; family Burkholderiaceae; genus Paraburkholderia; species Paraburkholderia sp. BL27I4N3. Next base: position 905,619 of record NZ_QREJ01000001.1, read on the forward strand.
TACTACGCGGCGGCGAAAATCACGCCTTCACCGGACGTGGCGCGCGAGACGCTCGATATCTATGCGCCGCTCGCCAATCGTCTCGGGATCTGGCAACTGAAGTGGGAGCTCGAGGATCTCGCGCTGCGCTTCGAAGAGCCGGTGACTTACAAGCGTATCGCCAAGTTGCTCGACGAAAAACGCGTTGAGCGCGAGAGCTATGTCGCGCAGGCTATCGAACGCCTGCAAAAGGAATTGGCCGCGGCGCATATTCGCGCGGAAGTGAGCGGCCGGCCGAAACACATCTACAGCATCTGGCGCAAGATGCGCGGCAAGGAGCTGGACTTCGCCGAACTGTACGACGTGCGCGCATTTCGTGTGATCGTGCCGGACATCAAGGATTGCTACACGGTGCTCGGCATCGTGCACAACCTGTGGCAACCGGTGCCGAAAGAGTTCGACGACTATATCTCGCGGCCCAAGCCGAACGGCTACAAGTCCCTGCACACGGTGGTGATCGGCGACGACGGTCGCGCGTTCGAAGTGCAGATCCGTACGCACGAAATGCATCAGTTCGCCGAATACGGCGTGGCCGCGCATTGGCGTTACAAGGAAGCCGGCACGCGCGGTTACGGCGGCCAGTTCGCCGCCAACGAGAAGTACGACGAGAAGATCGCGTGGCTGCGTCAGTTGCTCGCATGGAAAGATGAGGTCTCCGAAGGCGAGCACGGTGAGAAGCGCGCGTCGCAGCCGTGGGAACAACTGCGCCAGGCCACGCTCGACGACGACCACATCTATGTGCTGACGCCGCAGGCGCGGGTGATTCCGTTGCCGCACGGCGCCACGCCTGTCGATTTCGCGTACCACTTGCATAGCGAGTTGGGGCACCGTTGCCGCGGCGCGCGCGTCGACGGCGCGATGGTGCCGTTGAACACGCCCTTGCAAAACGGTCAGACGGTGGAGATCGTCGCGGTGAAGGAGGGCGGGCCGTCGCGCGACTGGCTCAACCCGCAACTCGGCTATCTGCAAAGTCCGCGCGCGCGGCAGAAGGTGCGCGCGTGGTTCAATGCGGTCGAAGTGCAGGAACATATCGCCAGTGGCCGCGCGATGGTCGAGAAGACCTTGCAGCGCGAGGGCAAGACGTCGGTCAATCTGGATCAGCTCGCGGCCAAGCTTGGCTTCAAGACTACCGACGACTTGTTCTCCGTGGTGGGCAAGGAAGAATTCAGCTTGCGGCTCGTCGAGCAGGCGCTGCACGATGCGCCGCCGCCTGAGCCGGTGGTCGAAGCGCCGGAGCAATTCGAGAAGCGCAGTAGTGGCGCGAGCGTGGCGCGCGGCGCGTCCACGGGTGTGTTGGTGGTCGGTGTCGATGCGTTGCTCACGCAACTCGCGCGCTGCTGCCGGCCCGCGCCGCCTGACGATATCTGCGGCTTCGTTACGCGCGGCAAAGGCATGTCGATTCATCGCAGCGATTGCCCGACGTTCCTGCGCATGGCCGACCGTGCGCCCGAGCGTGTGTTGCAAACGGCGTGGTCGGCGGAGGTGATGAGCGGCCGCGGACAGTCGGTTTATCCGGTCGATCTCTCGATCGATGCAACGGATCGGCAGGGCTTGCTGCGCGATATTTCCGAAGTGTTCGCGCGCGAGAAAATGAACGTGATCGGCGTGAAAACGCAAACGCGCCGTAACGCTGCGTTCATGCAATTTACCGTCGAGGTCTCGAGCGCGGCGCAGATTCAGCGCGCGTGCACGTTGCTCGGCGAAGTCACGGGCGTGGTGCGCGCTTCGCGCAAGAGTTGACGAGTGTGCGACGCACGCATGGCCAGTCGAGGTATCTGCTGGGCATGCGTGAGCGCGTGAATAGAAATTTAAAGTCGGTGCATAAAAGTACTTGCCAAGCAGTGTGGCGCTCCATATAATCTCGTTTCTTCAGGCTCGTAGCTCAGCTGGTTAGAGCACCACCTTGACATGGTGGGGGTCGTTGGTTCGAGTCCAATCGAGCCTACCAACGAAAGAGAAATTCCGGCTTTGCCGGGGTTTCGCAAGCTGCAGTAAGCGCCTTTGGCGCAAAAGGCGAATACGGTTATGACACCGCGAACGTTGACCGAGACTACTTCGGAGCGACGCTAGTCGAGGACCACTTTCGCCACTGTAGTTAGTAGGAAATGTGAATGCGGCCCCTCGAAAGCGGGGCCGCATTTTTTTTGTTTTTTTGACCTGGTTGTATGTGCCACCGCCGGTCGGCACCTCGGAGAACGCAATGGTTTCGATACGTCTGCCTGACGGTTCTGTTCGACAGTACGAGCATCCGGTGACCGTCGCCGAAGTGGCCGCCTCGATCGGCCCCGGCCTCGCGAAAGCCGCGCTTGGCGGCAAGATCGACGGTGAACTGGTCGATACGTCTGCGCTGATCGATCACGACGTGGCGTTGGCCATCGTCACCGAGAAAGACGCGGACGGTCTCGATATCATCCGTCACTCCACCGCGCACTTGCTCGCATACGCGGTGAAGGATCTGTACCCGGAAGCGCAGGTCACGATCGGCCCGGTCATCGACAACGGTTTCTACTACGACTTCGCATACAACCGTCCCTTCACGCCGGAAGATCTCGAGAAGATCGAAAAGCGCATGCAGGAACTCGCGAAGAAAGACGAACCCGTTTCGCGCCGCGTAGTGTCGCGCGACGAAGCGGTGGACTACTTCAAGAGCATCGGCGAAAAGTACAAGGCGGAGATCATCGAATCGATTCCCGCTACCGACGACATCAAACTGTACTCGCATGGCGGCTTCACCGATCTGTGCCGCGGCCCGCACGTGCCGTCCACCGGCAAGCTGAAAGTATTCAAGCTGATGAAGGTCGCGGGTGCCTACTGGCGCGGCGATTCGAAGAACGAACAATTGCAGCGCATCTACGGTACGGCCTGGACGAAGAAGGAAGACCAGGAAGCGTATCTGCACATGCTCGAAGAGGCGGAGAAGCGCGATCACCGCAAGCTCGGCAAGCAACTCGATCTGTTCCACATGCAGGACGAGTCGCCGGGCATGGTGTTCTGGCATCCGCGCGGCTGGACGCTGTGGCAGCAGGTCGAGCAGTACATGCGCCGTCGCGTGAACGACGCGGGTTACCTCGAAATCAAGACGCCGATGATCATGGACCGTTCGCTTTGGGAAGCGTCGGGCCATTGGCAGAACTATCGTGAAAACATGTTCACGACGGAATCGGAAAAGCGCGACTACGCGATCAAGCCGATGAACTGCCCTGGTCACGTGCAGGTGTTCAATCACGGTCTGCGTTCGTACCGCGATCTGCCGCTGCGCTATGCGGAATTCGGCTCGTGCCACCGCAATGAGTCGTCCGGCGCGCTGCACGGTCTGATGCGCGTGCGCGGCTTCGTGCAGGACGACGCGCACATTTTCTGTACCGAAGACCAGTTCATCAGCGAATCGATCGCGTTCAATACGCTGGCCATGAGCGTCTACAAGGATTTTGGCTTCGACAATGTCGAGATCAAGCTGTCGCTGCGCCCGGACGCGCGTGCCGGCACGGATGAGACGTGGGATCGCGCGGAGCAGGGTCTGCGCGAGGCGCTGACGGCCTGCGGCGTGACGTGGGAAGAGTTGCCGGGCGAGGGCGCGTTCTACGGCCCGAAGGTCGAATACCACATCAAGGACGCGCTTGGCCGCTCGTGGCAGTGCGGCACGCTGCAGCTCGATATGGTGCTGCCGGAGCGTCTGGGCGCGGAGTACGTTGCCGAAGACAACAGCCGCCGCCGCCCGATCATGCTGCACCGGGCAATCGTCGGATCAATGGAGCGGTTCCTCGGGATTTTGATCGAGCACCATGCTGGTGCAATGCCCGCATGGCTGGCGCCGATGCAGGTCGTAGTCATGAATATCGCGGAAAGTCAGGCGGACTATGCGCGTTCTTTAGCCCAATCGTTGCAAAAACAAGGGGTTAGAGTAGAGGCCGATTTGCGCAACGAGAAGATTAGCTATAAAATACGCGAGCACACGCTGGAAAAGGTGCCGTACCTGCTTGTGGTCGGCGACAAAGAGCGTGAAGCCCAAACGGTAGCCGTGCGTGCCCGTGGCGGTGTCGATCTGGGTGTGATGCCCCCCGACACCTTCATTGAGCGTCTGCGTCAGGACGTGCAGTCGTTCAATTGAGCCACTTGGCAGCCCGGCTCGTTTTTTTAAATTTTAGAGGAAACGTAACATCGCTACTGATAAGTCTGCGCACCGCATCAACGGTGAAATTACGGCACCCGAGGTGCGTCTGGTCGGCGTCGAGAACGAACCGCTCGGCATCGTGAAGCTCGCTGATGCGTTCCGCATGTCGGAACAGCAAGACGTGGATCTGGTCGAAATCGCTCCGCAAGCGGTTCCGCCGGTTTGCCGCTTGATGGACTACGGCAAGTTCAAGTACTCGGAAGCGAAGAAGCAACACGAGGCCAAGCTGAAGCAGAAGATCGTCCAGGTCAAGGAAGTCAAGTTCCGCCCGGGTACTGATGACGGCGACTACAACGTCAAACTGCGCAACCTCATCCGCTTCCTCGACGACGGCGACAAGACGAAAATCACGTTGCGTTTCCGTGGCCGCGAAATGGCTCACCAGGAAATCGGTATGCGCATGCTCGAGCGCCTGCGCACGGACCTCGACGAAGTCGGTCAGGTCGAGCAGATGCCGAAAATGGAAGGGCGCCAGATGATCATGGTGCTCGCTCCGAAGAAAAAGAAGTAAGCGACCAGCGCTGCGGCGCACCATGTGGTGCGCGCTCTGGTTGTGAGTGAAGTTTGAAACGAGGCGGCGCCGGGTGTCCGGTGCCGCCTCAGCAGGTTTCGGAACGACGCGTGTACAATGCGCGTCGCTTCCCGAAAAGCGGCTGCCGGCAATTCAGGCGGTCTGCATACCAAGTGGAGTGGGTTTCGAAGGGCGGGTAATGGCCAATGGCCGACCGCACACCCATATCCATCTAATAATGGAGTTGTCATGCCGAAGATGAAGACCAAGAAGAGTGCTGCAAAGCGCTTCGTGGTGCGTCCGGGCGGTACCGTCAAGCGCGGTCAAGCCTTCAAGCGCCACATTCTTACCAAGAAGACCACCAAGAACAAACGCCATTTGCGCGGTTCGACGGCAGTTCATGATGCAGATATGAACTCCGTGCGCGCAATGCTGCCGTTCGCTTAACCCTTAACCGAAACTCATAGGAGCAAGACATGCCTCGAGTAAAACGTGGGGTTACCGCACGGGCCCGTCACAAGAAGATCATCAAGCTGGCCAAGGGTTACCGCGGCCGTCGCAATAACGTCTATCGCATCGCCAAGCAGGCGGTCATGCGCGCAGGCCAATACGCCTACCGCGATCGCCGCAACAAGAAGCGTGTGTTCCGTGCATTGTGGATCACGCGTATCAACGCGGCGGTGCGTCAGCACGACATGACGTACAGCGTGTTCATCAACGGCCTGAAGAAGGCTTCGATCGAACTCGACCGCAAGGTGCTGGCCGACATGGCTGTGTTCGACAAGGCTGCTTTTGCTGCGATCGTTCAGCAGGTGAAAGCCGCCGTTGCAGCCTGATTGCGCTTCTGGCAATTAATACTGCGTGGTTCGTTGCAGCGAAGATCCGGTAGTCTCGGTGACGCTGCAGCAAAAACGGGGCTCCTCACCGAGCCCCGTTTTTGTTGGTAGAACCAGTTTTGCTTCGATTGAACACTGACGTTGAAATGATGGGATCAATGGATCTGGACCAGATTGTCGCCGACGCGCAAAAAGCCTTCGCAGAAGCCTCCGACGTCACTACCCTCGAGAACGAGAAAGCGCGCTTCCTCGGCAAATCGGGTGCGCTGACCGAGCTGTTGAAGGGCCTTGGCAAACTCGACCCCGAAACGCGCAAGACCGAAGGCGCACGGATCAACCTCGTCAAGCAACAAGTGGAAGCCGCGTTGACGGCCCGCCGTCAGGCGCTGGCCGACGTGCTGCTGAACCAGCGCCTCGCCGCTGAAGCCATCGACGTCACGCTGCCGGGCCGCGGCACCGGCGCAGGCAGTCTGCACCCGGTGATGCGCACATGGGAGCGCGTCGAACAGATTTTCCGTACGATCGGATTCGACGTGGCCGACGGCCCCGAAATCGAAACCGACTGGTACAACTTCACCTCGCTGAACAGCCCGGAAAATCATCCGGCGCGTTCCATGCAGGACACCTTCTACGTCGACGGCAAAGATGCCGACGGCCGCCAACTGCTGCTGCGCACGCACACCAGCCCGATGCAGGTGCGCTATGCGCGCACCAACACGCCGCCTATCAAGGTGATCGTTCCGGGCCGCACGTACCGTGTGGACAGCGACGCGACGCATTCGCCCATGTTCAACCAGGTCGAAGGCCTGTGGATCGACGAGAACATCAGCTTCGCTGATCTGAAGGGCGTCTACACCGACTTTCTCAAGAAATTCTTCGAGCGCGACGACATTCTCGTGCGCTTCCGTCCGTCGTATTTTCCGTTCACCGAGCCGTCGGCCGAGATCGACATGTTGTTCGAAACGGGCAAGAACGCCGGCAAATGGCTCGAAATTTCCGGCTCGGGCCAGGTTCACCCCACGGTGATCCGCAATATGGGCCTCGACCCGGAGCGTTACATCGGCTTTGCTTTCGGCAGCGGCCTCGAGCGGCTCACCATGTTGCGTTATGGCGTGCAAGACCTGCGTCTGTTCTTCGAAAACGACCTGCGTTTCCTGCGTCAATTCGCCTGAACCGGCGCGTACGAACGCGACAAGCATAGAGCGCGGCAAGGCACACAGTGCCTGCCGCGTGCAGCGTCCCCGGCAGTGTCCGATGAATCGCATTGCATGAACATCGCGCCGAGTCAAAACATTGCCGGACGTGGACCTAACCTGATCAGAACGTACACAGAACCATGCAATTCCCGGAATCCTGGCTGAGAACCTTTGTCGATCCGCAACTGACAACCGACGAACTGTCGCACGCGTTGACGATGGCGGGTCTCGAAGTCGAAGACCTGCGGCCGGCTGCGCCGCCGACCTCGAAGATCGTCGTCGGCCAGGTGCTGGAAGTCGTCAAGCACCCGGACGCGGACAAGCTCAACGTGTGTCAGGTCGACGCCGGCACGGGCGCGATGCTGAACATCGTGTGCGGTGCGCCGAACGTGGCGCCCGGCATCAAGGTGCCGGTCGCGTTGGTGGGCGCGCAACTGCCGCCCGCTGAAGAAGGCGGCGCGCCATTCGCGATCAAGCTCTCGAAGCTGCGCGGCGTGGAAAGCCAGGGCATGCTGTGCTCGGCACGCGAACTGAAGCTCTCTGAAGATCATAGCGGCCTGCTGGTCCTGCCGGAAGATACGCCGATCGGCCAGGACATCCGCGAAACGCTCAATCTCGACGACACCGTGTTCGAGATCAAGCTGACGCCGAACAAGGCGGATTGCCTGTCGGTGTTCGGCGTGGCGCGCGAGACCTCGGCGATCACTGGCGCGCCGCTGCGCCCGCTCGAGATCAAGCCGGTTGAAGTGAAGCTCAACGAGACGCTGCCCGTCAAAATTTCGGCGCCGGATCTGTGCGGCCGCTTCTCGGGCCGCGTGATTCGCGGCGTGAACGCGCGTGCCAAGTCGCCGCAGTGGATGGTCGAGCGTCTGGAGCGTTCGGGCCAGCGCAGCATCTCCGCGCTGGTCGATATCTCGAACTATGTGATGCTCGAACTGGGCCGTCCGTCGCACGTGTTCGATCTGGACAAGATCCACGGCGGCATGGACGTGCGCTGGGGCCGCAAGGGCGAGACGCTCAAGCTGCTGAACGGCAACACCGTCGAACTCGATGAAACGGTCGGCGTGATCGCCGACGAGCAACACATCGAAAGTCTCGCGGGCATCATGGGCGGCGACAGCACGGCCGTCACGCTCGACACCACCAACATCTATCTCGAAGCCGCTTTCTGGTGGCCCGACAGCATTCGTGGCCGTTCGCGCAAGTACAACTTCTCGACCGATGCAGGCCATCGCTTCGAACGCGGCGTCGACTATGCGACCACCGTCGAGCATATCGAGCGCATCACGCAACTGATCCTCGACATTTGCGGCGGCGCAGCCGGCCCGGTCGACGATCAGATCGTCAACGTACCGAAGCGTGAGCCCGTGAAGATGCGTGTTTCGCGTGCGAACCACATCATCGGCATCAAGATCGATGCAGACGAAATCGCGCAGATTTTCACGCGCCTCGGCCTGTCGTTCGAGCGCAGTGAAGACACGTTCTCGGTGACGCCGCCGTCGTATCGCTTCGATATCGAAATCGAAGAAGACCTGATCGAAGAAGTCGCGCGCATCTACGGCTTCGAAAGAATTCCGGCACGTCCGCCGGTCGCGACCAGCGAGATGCGCGCGACCAATGAGACGCAGCGTTCGATCCACGAGATCCGTCACGCGCTCGCGGCGCGCGACTACGCGGAGACGGTGAACTTCAGTTTCGTCGACGCCGAGTGGGAACAGGACTTCGCCGGCAACGACAAGCCGGTACGTCTGCTGAATCCGATTGCGAGCCACTTGTCGGTGATGCGCACGACTCTGTTCGGCAGCCTGATTCACGTGCTGCGTACGAATCTGAACCGTCGCACGGCGGATCGCGTACGCGTGTTCGAAGCCGGCCGCGTGTTCCTGCACGATCCGTCGATCAAGGCCGGTGAGCTCACGGTCGAAGGCTTCGCGCAGCCGAAGATGATCGGCGGCCTCGCGTACGGTCCCGCGCTCGAAGAGCAGTGGGCCGCCGCCACGCGCACGGTCGACTACTTCGACGTGAAGGGCGACCTGGAAGCCGTGCTGGCGCCGGCCGTCGCCCGCTTCGTCAAAGCGGAACATCCGGCGTTGCATCCGGGACGTAGCGCGCGTATCGAACTGAATGGCCGCGCAGTCGGCTGGATTGGCGAATTGCATCCGCGCTGGATGCAAAAATATGATTTACCGCATGCACCGATTCTGTTTGAAATCGAAGCGGAAGCATTAATGCAGCGCGTATTGCCCATTCCGTCTGAAGTGTCTAAGTTTCAGCCGGTGCGTCGTGATATTGCGGTCGTCGTCGATCAGAAAATCGAGGTCCAGGCACTGTTGGACGAGCTCCAGAAGGCCCAGTCCGAACCCGCCTGCAAGACCGTTCAGAAGGTTGTGCTTTTCGACGAATTCCGTCCAAAATCAAACACTTCCGGTGGTCTGGGCGCTCACGAGAAAAGCCTTGCGTTCCGTGTGACCTTGCAAGATACTGGCGGAACCCTTCAGGATGAAACGGTCGATCTGGCTATTCATACTCTGGTGGAACGTCTGGCTCGAGTATATGGCGCACGGTTGCGCGGATAACCCGCATTTAACAATTGCACGGCTGTATCCGCATCCATTGTTTTCCGCTTGGCGCGCCATTTGATAGATATGAATGAAATGAACTCGAGTGATTTCGAAGCCCTTCTTACGGCGCAGCGTAGCGCCATGATTCGCGAAATTCCGACATCACCCGCCGTCGTTTCCACTGAAACGCCGACGCTCACCAAGGCGGAACTTGCTGAGTTGCTGTTCGACAATGTCGGGCTCAACAAGCGGGAAGCGAAAGACATGGTCGAAGCGTTTTTCGAGGTAATCCGCGACGCGCTGGAGAGTGGCGACAGCGTGAAGCTGTCGGGGTTCGGCAACTTCCAGTTGCGCGACAAACCCCAGCGTCCCGGCAGAAACCCGAAGACCGGCGAGGCGATTCCGATCGCCGCGCGTCGCGTTGTGACGTTCCATGCAAGTCAAAAGCTGAAAGCACTGGTTGAGAACGGCGCTGACGCAAGCTTCACGCGCTAATCGACTGGCGCATTCCTGCGCAACCCACCACGACGGCTAACTGACGATGACAGCGACGATCGAAAAAGTCGTCTTGCCTCCGATTCCGGCGAAGCGTTACTTCACGATTGGTGAGGTCAGCGAACTATGCGGCGTGAAACCGCATGTCTTGCGCTACTGGGAGCAGGAGTTCACGCAGTTGAGGCCGGTCAAGCGGCGTGGCAACCGTCGCTACTACCAGCATCACGAGGTGCTGTTGATCCGGCGGATTCGCGAGTTGTTGTATGAACAGGGCTTCACGATCAACGGCGCGCGCAACCGGCTCGATTCACATGGCGGTGGAGCGCACGGTGCGCCGGGCGATATGGTCGAGGAGGGCGAGGGCGCTGCGGTGCCGGCGGCAACCACAACCGCCGCCACGGTAGACGTCGAGCAGTTGCGTAAGGAATTGCTGCATGTAATCGATTTGTTGGGACACTAGTCGCGTTTGTGAGCAGAAGGCGGTTCTAATCGAATGAAGTGTCTGTTATAATTTTTAGCTGTTCGGGGCGTAGCGCAGCCTGGTAGCGTACCTGCATGGGGTGCAGGTGGTCGGAGGTTCAAATCCTCTCGCCCCGACCAAGATTAAAAAAGCCGCACGCCGTAAGGCGTCGCGGCTTTTTCGTTTTTGGTCGCCACCGGCAAGGCTGCGATCGTTCGTCGCGCCTATCACGATCAGATCAATTGATCCGCGTACCACTCCGCCTCGTGATGATCCAGATTGCTTTCGGCGCATTGTTAGCGATGAACGAAGGTACGCTGCCGCGCTTTCTAACGGAAATTTTTCCGACGCGGTGCGTTACAGTGGCTTTGCGTTCTGCTGCAACTCGGCCAATGAGCCATTCGGCGGAAGGGCGCTGAGACATTTGGGCTCGGCTCGTTCGATCTCGAGCAAGCCGGTGCGCGAGTCTACAAACAGCGGCTCGATCGCAGCCGCTCGTTTTCGAATAAGCGCTCTACAGATTTGCCCATCACCTGCATGCCGTTCCTGATCCGCCCGTCTACCATGCACATTTGCCCGCCGCGTGCGGCGCGTCTTGATCAACGGGTTTCCGCATGAGTCTGCTACTTCGTTTGTTGCTTCTGATAGTCACCAGCCGGCGCCGCAGCCGACTGCATGTGCTCGATATGTGCGTCACGCCGTTTCGCGTCTGGTTGAATGACCTCGACGTCTTGCTTCACATGAACAACGGCCGTTATTTCACGATCCTCGATCTGGCACGCGTCGATCTGATGATGCGCAGCGGCTTGTGGCGTCAATTGAAGGCTCAACGCTGGTATCCGGTCGTCACGCTGGAAACGATGCGTTTTCACCGCTCGCTCGAACTCGGCAATCGCTATGACGTCCGGACCCGCGTGATCGGCTGGGACGACAAGCATATCTTCATCGAACAAGGATTCGTACGTGACAATGCGCAAGTGGCGCTGGCCATCGTGCGGGCACGCTTTCTGAAGCGAAGCGGCGGTGTCGTGACTACTGCCGAGTTAATGCAACTGTCCGGTGTGACGCAGTCATCGCCGGCGTTGCCCGAATGGATCGCGCGTTGGAGCGAGGCCGAAGGAGGGATGGTGTTTCCGTCGGCTTCGTCCATTCCAGGTTAACAGGATGCGAGCGCCGTCGCGTGGCGGTAAGCACTCTGTCGTGCGGGTCCAGGCGCGCCCGCATCAAACGGCATCCTGAACGAACTACTGATACCACGCGCCCAATCGATCATTAGGAGCGCCAGCCGCGCTTGCACTTCCGTATGCGCCTGCGGCGAAGTGATGTTCTATTCATAGTTACGAAGCTGCGACGGCATGAGATACGCCGACCGGTCGCCATTCAGCACTGAAGCCAGAACATGCATATCGATGCCGCCTCCAGTTAGCACAGCGGCTATGCGCTTACCGGCAAAATAAGGGTGGAGAGCCGCGGCAAGCGCAACCGCGCCCGCGCCTTCGACGACAAGATGATTGTGCTTCGCCAGACAGCGGATAGCTTCGGCCGTGTCCTCGAGCGTTGACACAATGACGCCGTCCACCAACGCATTGAGGTATGGCCAATTCGCGTCGAGCACGGTCGAGACGCCGATGCCCGCGATCATGGGCGTCGAGTCGACAGATACGTCAACGATAGCGCCGGCCGCAAGAGAAGAATAGAACGGTGCCGCCGCTTCGCTTTCGCACGCATACAATTTCGCACGCGAGTCCCAATGCTCGCACGCCAGCGCAGTACCCATGATCAACCCGCCGCCGCCGAAGGGCACGAGGATCACGTCGACATCCGGCAGGTCTTCCAGTATCTCCTGTCCGATCGACGCGTCGCCGACGACCACATCGCGACACGCACAAGGATGCAGAAATTTGCCGGTTTCGCCGGGCGGTATTTCACCGCACAGTATTGCCCACCATCTTTCGTAGGGCACTTCGATCACCTCGGCGCCCAGCGAGCGAAGCGCCTCGATTTTGCTCCTTGCTGCTGTATCGGTGACATACACCCTGACGTCCGCGCCGCGAACCCTCGTCGCTTCGGTCACGCCAAGCGCGAAGTTGCCGGTGCTCGCCGTATAGACACCGTTCGCCAGTTGAGCGGCCGTAAGGCTCGATACCGCATTCAGCGCGCAGCGTATTTTGAACGATCCTCGTGGCTGAAGGTTCTCCGGTTTGAGAAACACGCTTCGATCCGTGGCAGCGGCGTAGGGCAACAGCGGTGTGCGGACGACGGTTCCCCGGATCGTCTCCGATGCGCGCTCGATATCGGCTCGGGAAACGTCGCCGAGATAGCCCGAGCCGACACCATTCCCGAACGGCGTGCGCGCATGATGCAGAATGCCAGGAAAGCTCATGGTGTCCTCGCTTTCGTATTCGTTTGAAGAGATCGACTAGCCACGCCGACGCAATTCGATGCGCAGGTTTCGCGGCACCATCGAAAACGCGAACACTTCCTCCACCTCGGCCGCGTCGTGCACCAGCAACAGATCGAAGTTGCGGCACAGCATGGCGACGGCCGATCTCACTTCCATCAAGGCGAGGCTGCGTCCCGGACACAGACGCGGTCCCGAGCCGAACGGCATGAACCCCGCCCGATGATGGCTGGCGGCACTCTCGCCGGTGAGCCAGCGGTCCGGATCGAATACGTCGGCCTCCGAATGGCCGCCTTGCTGCAAACCTGCCTCGCGCGTCAAAAGCGACAGCACCGCGCCCTTCGGGATCGCAATGTCGCCCACTTGCACGTCGTAATTCGGCTCGACTGCGAGAACGGGCGTAACGGATTTGAGCCGCATGGACTCGCTGATGACCGCGTTCAGATAGAGGAGCGCATCGCCCGCGTCAAAATCTTCGAGCATGGCCGCGGGTCCGATAACGGCATCGACTTCTTCCTGCATTTTTCGCTGGACGTCTGGTAGGGACGCCATGAAGTACGCCACCCAGGCGATGGTGTTCGCCGTCGTGTCCTGTCCGGCCAGCAGGATGGTGAACACATTGGCCAGCACTTCGTCGTCTGTCAGCGGCGCTTCTCCTTCCTGTTGCGCCATGAGCAACGCCTGGAGCAGATTCGTGGGCATCGCCTCCGTCTCCGAGCGCTGTGCGAGCCGTGCGCGATTGGCGGCGATCAGGTCCTTCGTGAGCGCCTGAACCGCAATCAACGCGCGATCGAGCGTCTTGTCGGCGGGTAGCTTGACGTAGTGCCAATAGGGGAAGGGCGCATTGATGCGCCGGTTGATCATCGGGAACACGACTTCGAGGTGCCGCTGGATCACGTCGCCCTCGCTCTCGATGGTGTCCATGTCATATCCGAACGCGAGATTGGTGGTGACGTCCACCGTGTATCGCATCAGATCCTTCTGGATATCAATGGATTGCTGATCGCGATTCGCTTTCTCCCAGCGTTGCAGCAACCGACGTGTCATCTCGCAGAGCAGCGGAAAGAAGGCACGCAGATGCAGAGGATCCAGTGCCTTGGCGACGAGTTGCCGTTGCCGTCGCCAGGCCTCGCCTTCCATGGAGAAAACGCCGTTGATGCCCAGTTCGCGCGCAACGGTTTCGATCACGTTCCAGCGGCGATAGGCGCCCGGGCGATCGCGCAAGACCTGACTGATGAGAATCGGATCGGCGATCGCAACGAACGGGCGGCCGATCAATCTGAACGTGTACACAGGGCCGAATTCTCTGGACCACTGTTCGAGGACGAGGTGCAGCTTCTCGGGACGTAGTTGCAACGTATTGCCGAGAAACGGAACGCGCTTTGGGCCAGGAAGCTGGTCAAGCGATCTCACGGGAGATTCGCGGCACGGTATTGTCCCAGCCGGGTCAGCGCGCTGCGCATTCCACGCGCGCACCTCGTTGCGATCGACTTTAACTTCGCCGTCCTCGACGATCGCGTCGAAGCGCTTCAGATTCGAACTAATCGCTCCCTGGTTGCAGCCTGACGAGCAGTCGAATTGCCAACTGTGTGCCCGGCAGGTGAGCACACCGTCTTTGACTGTGCCTTCGGACAGGAGAGTGCCTTGATGCGGGCAGCGTCCCTGAAAAATCGAAATGGCGTGACTGTGGCGAAGAACGATCAGATCGATTCCGTCGACGTTCGCCGCCTTGATGCCTTCGTCTTCGAGTTCTTTCGTGCGCGCTATCACTACCGTGTCCGGGGAACCCGAACGCACTGCCTGAAGACTCGCGTTCATTTTGTCGCTCCTTCGCGCCGGGCAGGCATCGTTTTTCATCGATCGTGTGAACACAAGAGAGGCTCCGGCGTCTTGTCGACGGCGAACGCTTTGCGTTGCAACGTGCAACCAGGTTCTTACGCGGCGTGAGGAAGCGGGCGCATTCATGTCACTGCGCACCGCATTTAATTGGCGTCGTGAGCGGGCACCGGGGCGGAATTCTGTGCCGGGTCTGTGCCACAGACAAGTCGCGATCCATGCTGTACTCCCCGAGGTCCGAGGAGGGCGCTCACCCAACCATACTAGTCGTTTATCGAAGGTAGCCAAGCACGCTATCTAGTGTCGTGCCGCCTTTTCGGCGCCTCGGTGACCCGGCTGTCGATTGCCGGATTGCGAGCGGTTGCCAGGGTTGGGAATCTTCCTGCGTACTACGAACTCTGCCGCGCATTGCGCGGATCGCATCGGCGGTCGCCCTGGCGGCAAAACCTGCGCTGCCGGTGGCACGGCGCTTGCCATGCGTCGTCTGCACCGACGCCAGCTTGCCGTCAGGCGTTGGTAACGATTCTCATTTTTTGCCCCGCCGGTTCGATGCGCTATGCTGGGGTAACGGCCAAAAATACAAGACGCGAGGCAGGTTCGGTGTTGGTGCAATGCCACTGAAGATCCTGCCCGATCCATCATCCTTCGCCGGCGCCGGGGGCTTCGCACACGAAACACGGAGGTAATATGCAAGGCGACCCAAAGGTCCTGGAATATCTGAACTCGCAACTGAAGAACGAACTCTCCGCGATCAATCAGTATTTCCTGCATGCGCGCATGTACAAGCATTGGGGGCTCGTCAAGCTCGGCAAGCATGAATATGACGAATCCATCGGCGAGATGAAGCATGCCGATCTGCTGATCGAACGTATCTTCCTGTTGAACGGCCTGCCGAATCTGCAAGACCTCCACAAGCTGCTAATCGGCGAAGAAACCAAAGAGATCATGGAGTGCGATCTGAAGCTGGAACAGATTTCGCAGGCCACTTGCAAGGAGGCCATCGTCTATTGCGAATCGGTTCGCGACTTCATCTCGCGGGAGATCCTGACCCATATTCTCGACGACACCGAGGAACATATCGACTGGCTCGAGACGAATCTTGAGTTGATCGACAAGGTCGGCATTCAGAACTATCTGCAATCGGGCATGGACTCGCCGGAGTGAGTTCGCTTTGGCGAATGTCCGACTGACAACGAACGGAACGCCGGCGGACCGGGCTGAACGTCAAGCGCGTCATCGTGAGGTGACCGGCGGGAGGTGGCCGCTCGGTTGGCGTCTCATTCGCGGCCTAGCGCCACGAATCGTTCGAGATGATGGTCCTCGTCGCCGAGTTGATGATCGATCATCACGAGGCGCTTCGCGTAGTGGGCGAGCGGCAGTTCCCACGTCATGCCGATACCGCCATGCAACTGAATGCATTCTTCCGCGACTAGCGCGCCGATTCGCCCAATGCTGTACTTGGCCGCCGACACCGCGCGCTCCCGCACCTTGCGCTCCGCCCCGAGCGCCGCGGCGGCGTTGATTACAGCCGAGCGGCTCTGCTCGATCTCCAGCAGCAGATCGGCCATGCGATGCTGCAACGCCTGAAAGCTGCCGATCGGCACGCCGAACTGTTTGCGCGTGCGCAGATACTCGAGCGTGTAGTCTTTGGCGACATCCATCGCGCCGACGGCTTCGGAACACAGCGCGAGCACGCCGCAGCTAATCGCGTATTCGAGTGTCGCGAAGCCCGCGTCCGTCGTGCCGAGCAATGCGCCGTCGTTCAGCGTGACGGTGTCGAAGGTCACTTCAGCAGCGCGGCCGCCGTCGATCTTGCGATAGCCGCGCACGCCGACACCGGGCGTATCGCGCGGCACGAGAAAGAGCGTCACGCCTGCTTCGCTATCGTCATCACCGCTGGTGCGTGCCGAGACCAGAAAAAGCGAAGCGTGCTCGCCGTGCTGAACCACGGCCTTGGCTCCGTTCAGTCGCCACGTGGAGCCGCTTCGCTCCGCGCGCGTCGTCACGCGGGATAGTTCATAGTGGCTGTCCGGTTCGCCGTGCGCGAGCGCGACGATCCGCGAGCCGTCGATCAATTCACCGAGCACGGCTTTTTGCGCTTCGTTGCCGCTGCGCGCAATCGCGCGGCCGACGATCAGCGTATCGAGAAACGGTTCGACCACGAGACCACGGCCCAAGCTCTCGAACACTACGGCGATATCGAAACCACCGCCGCCAAAACCGCCGTCCGCTTCATCGAACAGTGCGCCGATAATGCCGAGCTCGGCAAAGCGGCTCCACAAGTCGCTGCTATAGCCCTGGTCAGACTGAGCGATCCGGTCGCGCGTCGCGAAACCGTACTGCTCGCTGACAAAACGGTTCAGCGTATCCGCCAGCATGCGGCGGTCTTCGGTGTGCTGGAAATTCATGACGTGCGCCCCTTACAGTCCCAGGATCATTTTGGAAATGATGTTCTTCTGGATTTCGTTCGAGCCGCCGAAGATCGACAGCTTGCGATTGTTGAAATACAGCGACGCGGCGCTCGCGGCTTCGTCCGGGCCGACGGGCGTACCGTCGAAGCCGTCATGCAAGGCTTCCTCCATGAACGGCTGCGCGTAAGCGCCCATCGCGCGCCGCGTAAGCGACGAGATTTCCTGACGGATCTCCGTGCCGCGAATCTTCAGCATCGAACTTTCGGCACCGGGCACGCCGCCGCCCGCCACCGCTGCGATCACGCGCAGGTTGGTGGTCTTCATGTTCTCCAGATCGATCTCGACGCGCGCCATGCGCGCCGCGAACGCGGCGTCTTCCGCGAGCGGCCTGCCATTGCGCCGCTGTTTCGCTGCAATCTTGCGCAGGCGATTGAACGCGGCCACCGAGAAGCCGACGCCCGCGATATTGGTGCGCTCATACGTGAGCAGATACTTGGCGTAGGTCCAACCCCTGTTCTCTTCGCCGACGAGGTTCTCGACCGGCACGCGCACGTCGGTGAAAAACACTTCGTTGACTTCGTGTTCGCCGTCGAGCGTGATGATCGGGCGCACTTCGACGCCCGGCGTCTTCATGTCGATCAGCAGAAAGCTGATGCCTTCCTGTTTGCGCACATCGGTTGCGCTGCGCACGAGGCAGAAGATCATGTTCGCGTAGTGGCCGAGCGTGGTCCATGTCTTCTGTCCATTGACGATGTAGTGCTCGCCCTGCGCGTCGATGCCGCGCACGGCGGTGGTTTTGACCGAGGCGAGATCGGAGCCCGCGCCCGGTTCCGAATAGCCTTGGCACCACCAGTCCGAGCCGTCGAGAATACGCGGCAGCCAATGACGCTTTTGCGCTTCGCTGCCGTATTTGATCAGCACCGGGCCGAGCATGTTGACGCCGAACGGCACCACGCGCGGCGCGCCGGCCAGCGCGCATTCGTTTTCGAAGATGAATTTTTTCACCGCGTTCCAACCCGGGCCGCCGTACTCTTTAGACCAGTGATTGGCGAGCCAGCCTTGCGCGTTGAGAATGGCGTGCCACTCGGCCATGTCGTCGCGCGTAAGACGGCGGCCGCCGTGGACCTTATCGGCGAGACGTTGCGGGAGCTTGTCGCGCAGAAAGGCCTGCACGTCGGCGCGGAAGGCTTCTTCCTCGGGAGTGAAGTTCAGATCCATGGCGGGTGTTCCGGATTGGGTTGAGCGACCGGCGCGCACGCGCGCGTCCGGTCAGCCTGATGCAAGTCGATGATGATGCGCCGTTTCAGACGCTCTGGTTCAGGCTCGCGAAATCTGCGCCGCGTTCCACCAGTTCGACCAGCAGCGGCGAGGGCTTCCAGAAGAGCGGGTCTTGCTTGGCGAACTCGCGGATGTCGGCGAGGATCTTCGGCAGGCCGACCATGTCCGCGTATTTCATCGGACCGCCGCGATAGCGCGGGAAGCCGTAGCCGTACAGGAACGTCACGTCGACGTCCAACGGCCGCAACGCGATACGCTCATGCACGACATTGGCGCCTTCGTTGATCATCGCGGCCATGTAGCGGCGGATGATCTCTTCGTCGGTGAAACTGCGCGGCGTGATGCCGGCGCGCACGCGTTCGGCATCGATGATCGCTTCGACTTCCGGGTCCGGCGTGCCGCTGCGCGATCCTTCGGGGTACAGATAGAAGCCGCGTCCGGTCTTCTGGCCGAACCAGCCGCGCTCGCACAGGCGGTCGGCGATCTGCACATAACGCGCTGCGGGATTGCGCGTGGCCGCGCGCCGTTTGCGTGCCGCCCAGCCGATGTCGCCGCCCGCCAGATCCACCACCTGGAACGGTCCCATCGGAAAGCCGAACGCGCGCACAGCTGCGTCGATCTGATAGGGCGAGGCGCCGTCTTCCATCACGGCGTCCGCGGCGCTGCGATACACGGCGAGCACGCGGTTGCCGATAAAGCCGTCGCACACGCCCGCGCGCACCGGCGTCTTGCGCAGCTTTTTCGCCAGCTCGAACGCGGTGGCGACCACGTCGGCGCTGACCTGCTTCGGCACCACCACTTCCAACAGCTTCATGATGTTGGCAGGCGAGAAGAAGTGCAGGCCGATCACGTCGGCGGGACGCGAAATGCTCGACGCGATCGCGTCGATGTCGAGATACGAGGTATTGGTCGCGAGCACCGCGCCCGCTTTGCAGACGCGATCGAGTTCGGCGAATACGGCCTGTTTGACGGCGAGGTCTTCGAATACGGCTTCGATCACGAGGTCGGCGCCGGCGAGCGCATCGTACGACGTGCTGCCGCTCCAGCGCGCCATGAGCGCTGCTTTCTTTTCCACGCTCAGGCGGCCTTTGGCGATCAGGCCGTCGTAGACTTTTTCGATGTGCGCGCGACCGCGTGCGAGCGACGCGTCGTCGCGTTCGATCATCGTCACCGGCAAGCCCGCGTCGAGCACCGCGACGGCGATGCCCGCGCCCATCGTGCCGCCGCCCACCACGCCGATCGCGTTCAGCGCGCGTGGTTTGGCGTCGCGCGTTTCCGGCGCCTTGAGCACTTCGCGCTCGGCAAAGAACGCGTGGATCAGACCGGCGCGCTGCGGGCTGTCGATACATTCGAGGAACAGCTTGCGTTCGAGCCGCAGACCGTCATCGAAAGGCTGTTCGATGGCGGCCTCGACGGCGTCGGCGATTTTCAGCGGCGAGAACAGGCCACGCGATTTCTTCGTGGTTTCCGCACGCGCCGTGGCCACGGCGGCGAGACTCGCGGCGCGGTCGCTGAGTGCCGACGCGTCGCGCGTGCGGCGCACCGGCGCTTGGGCGGCCAGCAACTGGTGCACGTAGGCGAGCCCTTCGGCGAGGATGTCGTCGCTGCTGCCGAGACGGTCGATCAGACCGAACGCGAGCGCTTCCTTCGCGCTGGCGTGGCGGCCGCTCAGGATCAGATCGAGCGCGGCCTGCGCGCCGATCAAACGCGGCGTGCGCTGCGTGCCGCCCGCGCCCGGCAACAGGCCGAGTTGCACTTCAGGCAAGCCGAGCTTCGCGCCGTCGACGGCAATCCGGTAGTGCGCCGCGAGCGCCACTTCCAGACCGCCGCCGAGCGCCGCGCCATGAATCGCAGCGATGACCGGCTTCGTGCACGCCTCGATGCGGTTGCACACGTCCGGCAGCGAGGGTGGCACCGGCGGCTTGCCGAACTCGCGAATGTCCGCGCCGGCGATGAAATTGCGCCCCGCGCCGACGATCAGCACGGCCTCCACGGCCTTGTCGGCATCCGCGGCTTCGATGGCGGCGAGCAGGCCGCGCCGCACGTCGGCGGATAACGCATTGACCGGCGCATGGTCGATCGTCACGAGCAGCACCTTGCCGCGCAATTCGCGCGTGACAACATCGGCCGAAGGGTTGGGGGTCATGGCGTCTCCTGAGTGTGGTGGGTCGCATGGCAAAGCATGCCGGATCTGGCGAACTGTCCCGATTGTGAGTCGGTCAAGGTTTATTGACAATTACATGGGCGGTTGACAGACTGTCAAAGTTTCTTTGACAAAGGCGCCGCCATGGACGTCAATTCGCTGACCCTGCTGGTGGACATCCTGGACGCGGGCAATCTCAGCGAAGCCGCGCGCCGGCTGAAAATGAGCCGCGCGAACGTGAGCTACCACTTGAATCAGCTGGAGCGTTCCATCGGGCTGCAACTGGTGAGGCGCACCACGCGCCGCGTGGAGCCGACCGAGATCGGTCTGCAACTCTACGAACATGGCCGCACGATCCAGAACGCGCTGCTCGCCGCGCGCGAATCCGTCACCACGCTCGGGCAAAGTCTGCAAGGGCGCGTGCGGCTGAGCGTGCCGAGCGGTTACGGGCAACTCGTCATGTCGGACTGGCTGATCGCGTTCAAGCGGCTTTATCCGGGCATCGTGCTGGATGTGATGTTCGAGAACCGCGTTGAAGACCTGATGCGCGATGAAGTCGATATCGCCGTGCGCGTGATGTCCGAGCCGCCGCAAAACCTCGTCGCGCGCGACATGGGGCCGGTGCGGTATGTGGCGTGCGCGTCGCCGGACTTTGCGGACAGGCACGGCATGCCGCAGCGGCTGGACGATCTGCGCACGGCGCCGCTGATTACCGCGGCAGTGGTCGGCCGGCAGTTGCGGGTAGCCGCTTATTTGCGCGACGAACGGCATGAAGTGCTGCTGGAGCCGAGCATCATCTCCGAGAACTTTCTGTTCTTGCGCCAGGCGGTGCTCGCCGGACTCGGCGTGGGCCTCGTGCCGGACTATGTAGTGCAGGACGATCTGCGCCGCGGCGACGTGCTCACCGCGCTCGATGAATGGCGCTTAAGCATCTTCGGCACGCACATGTACATGCTGTATATGCCGAACCGGCATCACACGCGCGCGGCGTCGACGTTCATCGATTTCATTTTGCAGCAGGCGCATGGCACGGGCAGAGGCTTGCCCGCGTAAACGACGAGGTTCATCTTGCATCTCGCGCAGGTATGCTACGCAAAAAGAGCGGAGATAAGAGATGAAATGGATCATCGGACTTCTAGCCGTGCTGGCACTTGCCGTAGTCGTTCTGTTGATCTCGCGCCTACCGGGCGAAGACGCGATTCGTCTCGCCGGTTACGTGGCGACTGCCGCCTTTGCCGCGCTCATCAGCTTAGTGCTGCGCTGGCGCGCTAGCCGGGCCCAACAGCGCAATAAGCGGGCAGGGTGAGCACGCGTTTCGCTATGCGGCCTGTACGCTCTCGCGCAACTCGTCGCCGAGAAAATCAATAAACGTCCTCAGCTTGGCCGACAAACGGTGCCGCTCCAGATAGATGGCGTGAATGTCCGCGTTCGGCAGCGCCCAGTCGGAGAGAAGCGGCACCAGTTCGCCGCGCCGTAGATGGCCCGCGATTTCCCACGCCGAACGCACAGCGACGCCGCGGCCGTCGAGCGCCCACTTCAGCACGGCGCTGCCGTCGTTGCTGCTCAACGGACCGTCCACCTTCACCGTCTCCGATTTCTTGCCTCGCGAGAAATGCCAGGTGCCGTACGCCGATTCGTTTTCGCGTAAGACGAGGCACGCATGACGCGTGAGATCGTGCGGCATTTGCGGTGCCCCGTGCCGCTTCACATAAGCCGGCGACGCGCATACGACACGCTGGTTCTTCAGCAGCAAGCGCGCGTTGATGCGCGCATCCGGCACTTCGCCGAAACGAATCCCGAGATCGAAGCCTTCCTCCTGCAAGCTGACCGGCCGGTCCGTCAGATGCAACTGAATCTTCATCGACGGGAACCGCTCGCTGAAACGCGAAACAGCCGGGGCGATGTGCGCGCGGCCGAAACCGAACGACGCATTCACGCGCAACAGACCGGTCGGCTCGGCGCGGCTCTGCGTGACCAGTTGTTCGAGTTCGGCGAGGTCGTCGAGGATGCGCGAGCCATTCGCCAGATAAATCTCGCCCTCCGCCGTCAGGCTCACGCGCCGTGTGGTGCGGTTTACGAGGCGCACGCCGAGACGCTGTTCGAGTTGCGCGAGCCGTTTGCTGATGGACGGCGGCGTGACGCCGAGTTCGCGCGCGGCCGCGGCGAGATTGCGATGGCGCGCCACCAGCGCGAACAGATTCAGGTCGGAAAAGCTGTCCATCGATTCGTTCCTAAAAGTTAATTCCGGATTGCGCTGAGAGAAACCATATCGCTTCAGGCATCAATTAGACTTCATTCAAACATGGGAGGCAATGATGTTTGCAGGTTTCACAGACGCGTCGGCCGAGGTCGACGGCATTCGCATCAACGCGATTCGCGGCGGCAACGGACCGGCTTTGCTGCTGCTGCATGGGCATCCACAAACTCACGCGATCTGGCACAAGGTCGCACCGACGTTGGCGCAGCACTTCACGCTGATCGCCGCGGATTTGCGCGGCTACGGCGACAGCGGCAAACCGCAGGGCACCCACGACCACGCGAACTATTCGAAGCGCCGCATGGCCGCCGATCAGGTCGCGCTAATGCGTGCGCAAGGTTTCGACCGATTCGCCGTGATCGGCCACGATCGCGGCGGACGGGTGGCCGCCCGCATGGCGCTCGATCATCCGCAAACCGTGACCCGGCTCGTGACGCTAGACGTCGCGCCGACCCTTGCGATGTACGAACAGACCTCGTTCGATTTCGCGCGCGCTTACTGGCACTGGTTCTTTCTCGTACGTCCCGCGCCGTTTCCCGAGACGCTGATTCGCGCGGATCCGGACCTCTATCTGAAGCAGACCATCGGCGCGCGCAGCGCCGGCCTCGCGCCATTCACCGACGCGGCCTACGCCGAATATCTGCGCTGCCTGAGCGACCCCGGCACCGCGCACGGCATCTGCGAGGACTACCGCGCGAGCATCACGATCGACCTTGAACACGACCGCGCGTCGTTTGCTGAAGGGCGGAAGATCGAATGCGATTTCCTGGCGCTGTGGGGCGCGCAAGGCGTGATCGAACAATGCTTCCAGCCCCTCGCCGAATGGCGGAAGTGGTCGGCCAATGTGAGCGGCGAAGCGCTGCCGTGCGGCCACTACATTCCCGAGGAAGCGCCCGGGTTATTGCTCGAACGCGTCCTTCCGTTTCTGCAGTTCTAGTCGCGCGGGCCTTCATCATGTCAACACGAACCATTTACCAGAAGCTGGTCGATTCGCATGTCGTGACGCGTGTCGATGAACAGAACGTGCTGCTGTACGTCGATCTGCATCTGATGAACGAATACACCAGCCCGCAAGCGTTCAGCGCGCTGGCCGCGAAAACGCGGCGCGTGCGCCGGCCGAAGCAGCAACTCGCGGTGGTCAGTCACATCATTCCGACGCACGCGGAATCGCCGCGTGTGATTCGCGATGCCGCGTCGTTGCTGCTCGCGAACAACCTGGCGCGCAATTGCGCGGAGGCCGGCATCGCGTTGCATGCGGCGAACGATCCGCTGCAAGGCATCGAACATATCGTCGCGCCCGAGCGTGGGCTGGTTCGGCCGGGCATGGTCGTGTTGTGCGGCGATAGTCATACAACGACGTACGGCGCGCTTGGCGCGTTGGGTTTCGGCATCGGTACGTCCGAGGTCGAGCATGTGCTCGCCACGCAGACGCTGGTGTATCGCGTCGCGCAGACCATGCGCATCACGATCGAGGGCGCGATGCCGTATGGCACCTCGTCGAAGGATCTGATTCTGTGGATTATCAGTCGCATCGGCGCGCAGGGCGCGCGCGGCTATGCGGTGGAATTCGCTGGATCGACCATCGCGTCGCTGTCGGCGGAAGCACGCATGACCTTGTGCAACATGACCGTAGAAGCGGGTGCGCGTGCCGCACTGATCGCACCCGATGCCACCACGTTCGACTACATCCGCGCACACGCAACGTCGCTCGATGAGACCGCGTGGCACGCCGCGATGAGCGACTGGCGCGAACTGAAATCGGACCCGGGCGCGCGCTTCGATAGCGAGCATGTATTCGATGCGCGTGATATCGCGCCGTTTGTCACGTGGGGCACGAGTCCCGACCAGGCCATCGCCGTCGACGAACGGATTCCCGCTGCGGCCACGCAAAAGACACCGGAAGCTGCCGCCGCGTTACGCCGGGCGCTCGACTATATCGGCCTCGACGCGGATCAGCCGATTGCGGGCACACCGATCGATCGCGTGTTCATCGGCTCCTGCACCAATGGACGCATTGAAGACCTGCGCATCGTCGCGTCGATCGTCGCGGGGCGCCACGTCGCGCAGGGCGTGCGCGCGATGGTCGTGCCCGGCTCGGGCAGCGTGCGACGCCAGGCGGAAGCCGAAGGCGTCGCGGCGACATTGCGCGAGGCCGGTTTCGAATGGCGTGAGCCGGGTTGCTCGATGTGTCTCGCGATGAACGACGATTTTCTGACGCTCGACGAGCGGTGTGCCTCGACCACCAACCGCAACTTCGAAGGACGCCAGGGCCGTGGCGGCCGTACTCACCTGATGAGCCCCGCGATGGCGGCGGCGGCCGCATTGACCGGGCGCATCACCGACGTCCGCACGCTGGAGACGCAGTCATGAGACTTACCGAAATCCACGGCGCCGCCGCGCCTTTGCCAATCGAAAACCTCGATACCGATCAGATCATGCCGAAGGAGTTTCTGCGCATTATCGACAAGGCGGGGCTCAAGGAAGGCTTGTTGTATGACTTGCGTTTCGACGCGCAAGGCGAGCCGCGTGGCGACTGCGTGCTGAATCAGGCTGAGTATGATGACGCGCGCATTCTGATCGGCGGCTCGAATTTCGGCTGCGGGTCGAGCCGCGAGCACGCGGTGTGGGGACTTCAGCAAGCCGGTTTCGAGGCGGTCATCGCGCCGAGCTTCGCGGAGATCTTCTATTCGAACGCGATGAACAACCGTCTGCTGCTCGTGCAACTTGAACGCGACGAAATCGACCTCCTGTTGCATGACGCGGCAACGCAACCCGCAGCGCCGCTGCATATCGACATCGAACGGCAAACCGTGACGTCAGGCACGGGACGCGTGTTTGCGTTTCCACTAGGCGCTCGCCATAAACAGATGGTGGTCGACGGCATGGACACCATCGATCTGACGCTCGCTTCATTGCACGACATCGAAGCATTCGAGCGCGACCATTTCGCGCGGCACAGCTGGGTCGCCGTGTTGTAACACCCTGGCGACATCCACGTCGCCATCCAACCAAACTGCGCGTGACTAATTTCCCACCAGAAGGGAAGGGACGTGCCTTGCCCGCAAAAACGGAGGAGACATGAAACGCAAACCGATCTACAAAGTGCTGTATGTGCAGGTGATTGTCGCGATCATCATCGGCGTGGCGCTGGGGCATTTTCTGCCCACGGACGCCGTGGCGATGAAACCGCTCGGCGATGCCTTCATCAAACTCGTGCGCATGATCATCAGCCCCGTGATTTTCTGCACGGTCGTGACCGGTATTGCCAGCATGCACGACATGCGCAAAGTCGGGCGCGTCGGCGGCAAGGCCTTGCTGTATTTCGAGGTGGTGTCGACGCTCGCACTGGCGATCGGCCTGCTCGCCGCGCATGTGCTGAAACCGGGCGTGGGCTTTAATGTCGATCCCGCCACGCTCGATGCCGGCGCGATCGCGAGTTATGCCGCGCAAGCCGCACACGGCGAAGGGCTCGCGGGCTTCTTCATACACGTCATTCCCGATACGTTCGCTGGCGCTTTCACTCAGGGCGACATTCTGCCGGTGCTGCTGATCGCAATGTTGTTCGGCACCGCGCTCGCGGTGCTGGGCGAACCCGCCAAACCGCTGATCGGTCTGATCGACCTGCTGTCTAAAACTTTTTTCCGCATCGTGCGGATGATCACCAGCCTCGCGCCGATCGGAGCGTTCGGTGCGATCGCGTTCACGATCGGCAAATACGGCATCGTCTCCTTGCTGCCGATGATGAAACTGATCGGCACGTTCTATCTGACCGCGTTTCTGTTCGTCTCGTGCGGCCTTGGTCTGATTGCGCGAGCATGCGGATTCAGCTTGTGGCGCTTCGTCGTCTATATCAAGGATGAGTTGCTGATCGTGCTCGGCACCTCCACATCGGAAGCCGCGCTGCCGCAACTGATGGAGAAGCTGGAGCGGCTCGGCTGCTCGCGCGGCATTGTCGGTCTCGTGGTTCCGACCGGCTACTCGTTCAATCTCGACGGCACCAATATCTACATGACGCTCGCGGTGCTGTTTCTCGCGCAGGCGACCAACACGCATTTGACGATCGCTCAGGAAATCACGCTGCTGGCGGTGACGATGCTGACGTCCAAGGGTTCGACGGGCGTCACGGGGGCGGGGTTCATCACGCTGGCCGCGAGTCTTTCCGTGGTGCCGACCGTGCCGGTGACGGCGATGGTGCTGATTCTCGGCATCGACAGGTTCATGTCCGAGTGCCGGGCGCTGACCAATACGATGGGCAACGGCGTGGCGTCGATTGTGATTGCGGCGTGGGAGAAGGAACTGGATCGGGACAAGCTGAGGGCGGCGTTGGCGCGGCCACGTTCGCGGCCGGTTGACGGTCTGACCGGCGCGCTCGATGAACGCACGACGGTGGGTGCCGCGCGGGAAGTCGGGTGGGCTGGAGTTGAGCCTCGCTCAAAAATTAATGAAATATCAAGCACGAAATGAGGGAAATAAAATTGAGGGTGACAACAACGCGCGAACAAAACTTGAGCTAAACTCAGAAAACACCGAAAGCGCAGTTCGTGAAGGAGACACCCGAATGCCCGCAGCTTCGTCGAGTACCTCGCCGCCATCCAGCGGCTATCGTTCAGTTTTCCGCGAAAGTCTTTTCGCCGGCAAAGTGGTGATCGTCACCGGCGCGGGCAGCGGACTTGGCCGATGCACGGCTCACGAACTGGCGTCCTTGGGGGCGACCCTGGCGCTGGTCGGCCGAAGCGAAGACAAGCTGAAAGCGGTGCAAGCCGAACTGGCAACGGATCATCCGTCCTCCGGCAACGGCCACAAGATTTATTCCTGTGACATCCGCAACGAGCAGCAGGTCCGTGAAACGATCGCTTCCATCATCACGGATCTGAGCCACGTGGACGGCCTTTTCAACTGCGCAGGCGGGCAATTCCCCGCGAGGCTCGAAAAGATCTCCCTGAACGGTTGGGACGCGGTCGTGCGCAACAATCTGCACGGCACGTTTCTGATGTCCCGTGAGTGCTATACCCAATGGATGCAGCATCACGGCGGCGCGATCGTGAACATGCTGGCGGACATCTGGGGCGGCATGCCCGGCATGGGGCACTCGGGTGCGGCGCGTGCGGGCGTATGGAACTTCACCGAAACGGCCGCTTGCGAATGGGGCCACGCCGGCGTTAGAGTCAACGCGGTCGCGCCCGGCTGGATTGCGTCAGCGGGCATGGACAGCTACAACGAAGAGTACCAGGCGCTGCTGCGCACGCTGAAGCACAAGGTGCCGTTGCAGCGTTTCGGCACGGAATCGGAACTGGCCAGCGCGGCGGTCTTTCTGTTGTCGGAGGCGTCGGCGTTTATCAACGGTACAGTGATCCGTGTCGACGGCGGCGTGCCGAACGCGCGCCATTCATGGCCGCTCGCTGAAGCGCAGCGTACGATCGAATATAACGGCTTCCCGCGCTATCAACCGCCGACGGGCTTGCAGGAGCAGACAGGATGAATCTCGACGGCCAGACCTACGAGTCGCTCACGGCAAGCTTCGCCTGGGACATCCCGGCGCGCTATAACATCGGTGTCGATGTATGCGACAAATGGGCCGACAGTTCGGGCCGTCTCGCGCTGATCTACGAGGACGCCGAGGGCAACGCCACCCGCTATACGTTCGACCAGTTGAAGGCGCTGTCCGATCGCTTTGCCAATGCGCTGCTCGCGGCGGGCGCGCAGCGCGGCGACCGCATCGGCATCTTTCTGTCGCAATCGATCGAAACGGCGCTCGCGCATCTCGCCGCCTACAAGGCGGGCATGGTGGCCGTGCCGCTCTTCGCGCTGTTCGGCGTCGACGCGATCGAGCACCGGCTCGGCGACAGCGGCGCGGTGGCATTGATCACCGATCACGCCGGCGTGCGGAAGGTCGACGAAATCCGCGCGGCATTGCCGGCATTGCGCCATGTCTTCAGCGTGGATATCGATCAGGACAACGGCGATCCGCAAGCGCCCGTGCATTCATTCTGGCAGGCGCTGAACAGCGCGCCCGTGAGCTTCACGCCCGCCGACACGGGCGCCGACGATCCCGCGGTGATCATCTATACGTCGGGCACGACCGGCAAGCCGAAGGGCGCGCTGCATGGGCATCGCGTGTTGCTCGGCCATCTGCCGGGTGTCGAGATGTCGCAGCAGGGCTTTCCCGCGCACGCCACGCTCATGTGGACGCCCGCGGACTGGGCGTGGATCGGCGGCCTGTTCGACGTGCTGCTGCCGTCGTGGCATCACGGCGTCGCGGTGCTGGCGCGCCGCTTTGCGAAATTCGACGGCGAGGCCGCGTTCGATCTGATGGCGCGTCACGCGGTCTCGCATACATTCTTGCCGCCGACCGCTCTGAAGATGATGCGCGGCGTCGAGCATCCCGAACGCTGGGGCCTCGCATTGCGCTCGGTGGCAAGCGGCGGCGAATCGCTCGGCGAGGAATTGATCGGCTGGGGCCGCACGGCGCTGGGCGTGACGATCAACGAGTTCTACGGGCAGACGGAGTGCAACGTGGTGGTGTCCTCGTGCGCGGCGCTGTTCGAGCCGCGCTTCGGCGCGATCGGCCGCGCGGTGCCCGGGCATCATGTCGCGATCGTCGACACGGACGGCAATGAACTGCCGCAAGGCGCAATCGGCGCAATCGGCGATATCGCGGTGGCCGCGCCCGATCCGGTCATGTTCCTCGGCTACTGGGGCAACGAGGCGGCCACGCGCGAAAAATTCCGCGGCAAGTTTCTGCTGACTGGCGACCTCGGCACGCGCGACGCGGACGGTTTCATCCGCTTCGTCGGCCGTGGCGACGACGTGATCACGAGTGCCGGTTATCGAATCGGACCGGCTTCGATCGAAGATTCTTTGCTGCGTCATCCGGCTGTTTCGATGGCGGCCGTGATCGGCGCGCCGGATCCCGAGCGCACCGAGATCGTGATGGCGTTCGTAGTGCTCAAGGCCGGTTTTGTCGGCGACGAGGCGCTCGTGCGCGAGATCCAGCATCACGTCAAAACGCGCCTTGCCGCGCACGAATATCCGCGCGAGATCCGCTTTGTCGACAGCCTGCCATTGACGCCGACCGGCAAGGTGATCCGCAAAGCCTTGCGCGAGGGACTCGCACAAGAAGGTAACGATTCCGCCGCAAAACCATGAGCACGGGTCCGCGCTCACCTTCCACGCGCAGCGGCAGGGCGCTCCGGACGCCGGGCACTCAACCGGGCCCGGCCTCGCTCGACGATACCGACCGCAAGCTGCTCGCACTGCTCGCCGAAGACGCCACGCGCACTTATGCGGAACTCGGCAAGCTGCTGTTCCTGTCGGCGCCCGCGGTCCACGAACGTACCCGCCGTTTGAAGAAGGAAGGCGTGATCAAGGCCACGGTTGCCGCGCTCGACGGCGCGAGGCTAAATCGCCCGCTGCTCGCGTTCGTGCATGTCGATACGACGAGCTGGGCGGTGACGCGGCAACTGCTGGCGCTGCAGGAACTGCCCGATGTCGAGGAGATTCATACCGTGACGGGCGAGAGCGCAATGTTGCTCAAGGTCCGCACGCGCGACACGCAATCGCTCGAACAACTGCTCGCGCGTATCCACGCGATCGAAGGCTTTACCGGCACGCGCAGCTATATCGCGCTGACCACTTATCTGGAACGCGGCCCGAGTCCTGAACTCTGAACGCGCTAGCAGTGCGGCGTGTCACGCATGCAGTGAGAGACCTTTCACGGCTTTATCGACCGCCTTCTTCGGCCCGCGCACGGCAATGCCGACGAGGTCGGGCGCATCGGCGGGTTCGGCGCGGAACACTTCGCGGTTCGCCTGATCGTGACCGGTCGCGAACATCGCGCGCACATACACCGCGCGCGTCAATTCGCGTTCAATGCCCTGGCGAAACGCGCGCAGCAAACCCGCGTTGTCCGCCTGATACACCATCATCGGCTGGCCGAGCAGCGGCGCGTGCCGGCGGCCCGCCGCGTCCTCGTACGGCTCGCCCATCGCCTCCGGTGCGGCGCCGGCGATCCCCGTCGCGAGAAACGCGGTCACATTGAGTTTTTGCCAGACAGCGAGATCGTCCAGCACGATGATCGCGACTTTCGTATCGAATTCCATAACGCACTACGCTCCACGGCATTTAGAAAGACATCCGAACCCGATCTTATGGAAACTCGACGCATCTGTGTATGGCTGTCGGGCAAAAACGAATGGGCTTCACCGGATGTGCGTGGCCGCCACGTCGACGTCGGGTTTCGCCTAATGCCATTCGGCACATGCTTGCCTGAACAGGCCGGCGTGCTGCAATGCAACCTGACGGGGCGCCATGTGCATCAGTGTTCACCCCGTCGACGCGCGAGCGAAATCCCCGCAAGCGACGCTGCTGCAACATAGGGCAAGTCCCTGGCGCTATTTAGCCGTGCATTACCACTCGCGTGTGCGTCCTCCTAAACTTGATTCAAACAGGAGGGGACACCGATGGCCAAACTCATCCACACGATGATCCGTGTGCAGGATCTGCCGCGCTCGCTCGCGTTCTATCAAAAAGCTTTCAATTTAGACGTATCGCACCGGCTCGATTTTCCGGACTTCACGCTCGCTTATTTGCGCAACGCCGAAGCCGACGCCGAAATAGAACTGACCTGGAACAAAGGCCGCGAGGAACCGTATTCGCACGGCGACGGCTACGGCCATGTCGCTTTTGTGGTCGACGATGCGAAACACGAACGGCAGCGTCTACTCGATCTCGGCATGACGCCCAACGATCTGCGCGAGTTTCACAACGGCGACGGTGAGTTGCTGGCGCGTTATTTTTTCATTCAGGACCCTGACGGCTACAAGATCGAAGTGTTGGAACGCCACGGCCACTATCAATAGCCAAAGTAATCCGGCGGCCGCCGCGCGTAGTTGCAATACCCCACAAGCAACCATCTTGGATGGGACTGGAATGAGGCGCTGAAGCGCCAGCTCTGGTCGACAGGAGACAACCATGAAGACAACGGTCATACCGATCGTCGCGTCCGATCACGCACGCCGTGAGCATTCTCACGAACACACGCATAAGCACACGCATGAACACGGCGGCGAGCATCGCGCGGCGAAGGCTGCCGCGGCCGCGTTGCGGCTTCCGCTCACGCGTCGCGAACTTTTGAGAGGCACGGGTGTGCTGATGGGCACGCTGGCGTTCTCGTCGGTACTGTCGACGCTCGCGCCGAGCCGCGCGTGGGCCCTCGAACTGCAAGGTCTCGACACGCACCAGGGCGAAGTGATTCTGGCCATCACGCGGCAGATCTATCCACACCCCACGCTCGACAACGCGGTCTACGCGCTGGTGGTCAAGGACCTCGACGCGAAAGCGAAAGCCGATCCGGCGGTACGCCAGCAACTTGCGGACGGGGTCAAACAACTCGACGCGCAGGCGGGTTCAGACTGGCTGAAACGCGCGCCTGCGGACCAGGCGAAAGACGTCGCCGCGCTCGCGGGCACGCCGTTCTTCAACACGATACGCAGCACCGCGGTGGTTTCGCTGTACGCCAACACCATGGCGTACGCGCACTTCGGCTACGGCGCTTCGGAAGGCGATGGCGGCTACCTGACGAAAGGGTTCAACAGCCTTTCGTGGCTGCCCAATCCGCCGCCTGCAGCCAGTGGCCCGATCCCGACGGACAGCTAATCGCGACGAGAACGTTGCAT
Source organism: Paraburkholderia sp. BL27I4N3 (assembly GCF_003386115.1). Lineage (NCBI taxonomy): Bacteria > Pseudomonadati > Pseudomonadota > Betaproteobacteria > Burkholderiales > Burkholderiaceae > Paraburkholderia > Paraburkholderia sp. BL27I4N3. Next base: position 937,888 of record NZ_QREJ01000001.1, read on the forward strand.
GGGGCAGGTATAAGCGCTGAAGCGCCAACTCTTGTCGACTGCGGTGCATGGGACAAGAGTAAGCGCTGAAGCGCCAACTCTTGTCGACTGCGGTGCATGGGACAAGAGTAAGCGCTGAAGCGCCAACTCTTGTCGACTGCGGTGCATGGGACAAGAGTAAGCGCTAAAGCGCCAACTCTTGTCGACAGCGGAGAAAGAAATGGATCAGGACAACAACAAGGTGCGTTTTTCGCACAACGACGACAAGGTCGTCGTGATCATCGGCTCCGGTGCGGGCGGCGGCACGCTCGCCAACGAACTCGCGCAGAAGGGCATCAACGTCGTCGTGCTGGAAGCGGGCAAGCTGCATACGCAGGCCGATTTCACGACGGACGAATGGGGCGCGTTCCAGATGCTGTCATGGCTCGACAAACGCACCACGTCGGGCAGTTGGCGCATCGCCAAGGACTTTCCGAATCTGCCCGCGTGGATCTGCAAGACGGTCGGCGGCACGACCACGCACTGGGCCGGCGCGAGTCTGCGCATCCAGCCGTACGAATTCAAGGCGAAGACGACCTACGGCGATATCAAGGACGCCAATCTGCTCGACTGGCCGCTCACGCGTGAAGAGCTCGATCCATATTACGACCGCGCGTCGCAGAAAATGGGCGTGACGCGCACCAACGGTCTGCCGGGCCTGCCGGGCAACAACAACTTCAAGGTGATGTCGGCCGGCGCGATGAAAGTCGGCTACAAGGAATGCAATACCGGCCACATGGCGATCAATAGCGTGGTGCGCGACGACCGCGCGCATTGCTTCCAGCGCGGCTTCTGTTTTCAGGGTTGCCGCACGGGCGCCAAGTGGTCGACGCTCTACACCGAATTGCCGCGCGCTCAGGCGACCGGCCATATGGAGTTGCGCACGCAGGCCCACGTGGTGCGCATTGAAACCGATGCGCGCGGCAAGGCGAAGGAGGTGATCTACTATGACGGCAACGGCAAATTGCAGCGGCAGAAGGCACGCGTCGTCGCGGTGGCCGGCAACTCGATCGAGACGCCGCGGCTGTTGCTGAACTCGCATTCGAGCAAATTCCCGCAGGGACTCGCGAACGGCTCGGGCCAGTTGGGCCGCAACTATATGCGTCACACCACGGGCTCGGTGTATGCGGTGTTCAACGACAAGGTGGAGATGTTCAAGGGCACCACGATGGCCGGCATCATCGAGGACGAAGCGGTGTTCAATCCGCAGCGCGGCTTCGCGGGCGGCTATCACATGGAGACCGTGTCGCTCGGCCTGCCGTTTTACGCGGCCTTTCTGAATCCGGGCGCATGGGGGCCGACCTTCAGCCAGGCGATGGATCAATACGCGTACACGGCGGGTATGTGGATCGTCGGTGAGGATATGCCGCGCGAGAGCAATCGTGTGACCTTGAACACGGACGTGAAGGATCAGTACGGCCAGCCGGTCGCCAACGTGCATTTCGACGATCATCCGAACGACGAAGCGATGCGCGAGCACGCGTTCAGGCAGGGCACGGCGGTGTACGAAGCAGCGGGCGCGAAGACGGTGTATCGCGTGCCGCCGTATCCGTCCACGCACAATCTCGGCACCGCCCGCATGAGCGCGCGTGCCGAAGACGGCGTGTGCAACCGGTTCGGCCAGACGCATGAAGTGTCGAACCTGTTCATTTCGGATGGCAGCCAGTTCACCACCGGCGCGGCGGAAAATCCGACCTTGACGATCGTCACACTGGCGATCCGTCAGGCGGATCACATCGCGGGACAGATGAATAAACGCGCGGTGTAAAGCGGTTCGACGGGGCCGGCGCGGCGTTCGGGTTCGATGCGATTGCCGGGCGGCGAATGCCGGCGTATGTTGACGAAGACGGGCGGCGTGCCGTGGCTGCATGAAAAGCGCCACGGCGCGCGTGCTTGTAATTAAGGAGCAAACGTTATGTGTGGGATATACATCAACGCCGATCCGATCCTGTACGAGTCGCGCACGCGCTCGTTGCGCATTCACGGCGTGATCACCACGGTGCGGCTGGAGAATCTGTTCTGGGACGTGCTGCACGAAATCGCCGCGCGCGAGAGCATGACGACCAGCCAGTTCGCCGTGAAGCTCTACGACGAACTGATCGCTTTGCGCGGCGAGATGCCGACCAACTTCGCATCGTTTTTGCGGGTGTGCTGTTTGCGCTATCTGTCGATGCGCACGGAGAAGGGCGCCGGCGCGCCCGATGCGGTGCCTGAACTCGCATTGGCGGTGAACGAAGCGAAGCCGCGGATTCTGAAGACGGTTTGAGGCGGATGGGCCGACGCAAAGCCGCTGCCGCGGTTGCGCGTGGCCACGAGGCAGACATGCCGCGACGCAACAGGCACGCGCCCGTCCGCGTGCTAGGATAGCCGGCTCATCACGCACAAAGCTGGAGACCTGGATGAGTCCGGAGAGTGCCGCCCGTTTCGATGAAGAGTTCGCGCCTCGCATTGCCGAGGCGATTGCCGCCTGTTTCGCGACAACCGTGCAGACCAAAGTGCTGCCGTACGGCGGCCATGGGCATCCCACTCGCGTGCGGATTCACGCAGCGCCCATCGAAGACATGGGGCACTACACCTACCCGCTGAATCTGTATCTGACCTGGGACAGCGACGAAATCGAGCGACTGATGGGCGCGGAAGGGCCCTCGCGTTTCGCCGGCTATCTGGCCGCGCTGCCGCGCAAGCTCGCGGCCTGGAATCATGCGCGCGAACTGGATTTTCTCTCGCATACGCAGGCCGATCCTCTGGTGTTGATCGGCGGACTCGATTTCGAGTCGTAAGCGCGCATTGCGCGCCGCTTCAAGCTTGCATAACTACGGGCGCCACACGGCGCCAAGCCTTAAGCCGCGGCTCCCAGCCTGAAGAAACTCACGCTTTGCACGAGCCCGGAGGCCTTGCTTTGCACCGCATCGGCTGCGGCAGCCGCCTGCTCGACGAGCGCCGCGTTGCTTTGCGTCACCTGATCCATCTGCGTGACGGCATCGTTCACTTCCGCGATACCCGCTGCCTGATCGACGCTTGCCGTCGCGATGGATTCGACGATGCGCGTCACGCTGCCCGCGCTGGCCACCACACCGTCCATCGTATTGCTCGCGTGATTGATCAACTGCGTGCCGGCGTCGATCGTGGCGACCGACTCGCGAATCAGCGCCTTGATCTCCTGCGCGGCATCGGCGGAACGTTGCGCGAGACTGCGCACTTCGCTCGCGACGACCGCAAAGCCGCGCCCTTGCGTGCCGGCACGGGCCGCTTCGACCGCGGCGTTGAGCGCGAGAATATTGGTCTGGGCCGCGATCGCTTCCACCACCGCGATGATATCGACGATGCGCCTGGACGCCGCTTCGATCTGGCCCATCGTGCGCACCGCGTCGCTCATCACGGCGCCGCCATCGCGTGCCGCTTGCGCCGCGGTTTGCGCGAGCGTGGTGGCCTCGCGCGCATTGGCGGCGTTGCGCTGAACCGAGTCGGTGAAATGCTGCATCGACGCGGCGGTTTCTTCGAGCGAGGCCGCTTGCTGTTCAGTGCGTGCGGACAGGTCGAGGTTGCCTGCAGCGATCTCCTGCGTGGCCGACGAAATCGTCGTTGCGCCTTCACGAATCTCGCTGACGATCTGCCGCAAGCGCCGGTTCATGTCGTTGAGCGCGATGAGCAGCAGGCCGGTCTCGTCGCGGCTCAACACGGCCACGTCCGCGCGCAGATCGCCTGCCGCAACCGCCTGCGCGACGCCCACGGCCTGCCTGACCGGCAGCGTGATGCTGCGGCTGAGAAACCACACCGCAAATGCGCCGACGCCGAGCGAACCGATCACGACCGACAGCAGCAGCACCGTGGCAATCGTATAGGAGCGTTCCGCCGCTTCGCTCGTGCGCACGCTGGAATCCTGCGCCTGTTGCATGACGGAAGCGACGATGTCGTCGATCGCGGCGGTCGGCGCGCGGTCGATGCCCTTCACGAGAGCGTCGACCACGTGTGCGGTGTTCGGATCGGCGGCGTCGTAATGCTTGAGCGCATCGAGGTAAGTGTCCTGCAACGAAGCGTGCGTGGCGAGCGCCTTGTCGACGCCGTCCACGTTTGCGCCCAATGCGCTCAACTGATCCTTTAGACGCAGCAGGGCGGCCTGCGTCGTGCCGCTTTCCTTGCTGAAGGCGTCACGGTATTTGGCGAACGCGGCGGGATCAGCGCCGCGCAACAACAGGTCTTTCCATTCCTGCACCTGCTTCTTGAACTCGACCTGCGCAACGCGCGCCGTGTCGGCGGCTCGCGCGTAGTGAGCGAGCGATTGCGCCGACTCGATTTGCAGTGCATGCGTTTTTGCCAACGCATGCCAGCCTTCCAGGCCCACGATCATCGTCGCGGCCAGCAACACCGCGCCCAGCAAGGCCAATTTAACGGCGATCTTCAGATTTCTATAGAACGTCACTGCGATGTCCCAGGTAAGGCGTTTAATCGAGTTTGAATTGCGTCACCGCGCCTGCCAGGCTGACGGCCTGGTTTTGCAGCGCGGCGGCCGCCGCCGTGGATTGCTCGACCAGCGCGGCGTTCTGTTGAACCATCTCGTCGAGCTGGCTGACCGCGCGGTTCACTTCCTGAATGCCACGCGTCTGCTCGCTGGCGGCCTGGGTGATTTCGGAAATGATGGTCGTCACGTTGGCGACGTTGCTGACGATCTCCGTCATCGTCTCGCCGGCCTGGCGCACCTGGCCCGAACCCGAGGTCACGCTCGCCACTGTCGATTCGATCAGCGCCTTGATTTCCTTCGCGGCCTGCGCGCTGCGCTGCGCGAGGCTGCGCACTTCGCCGGCCACCACCGCGAAGCCGCGGCCCTGTTCGCCCGCGCGCGCGGCTTCCACCGCGGCGTTCAACGCGAGGATGTTGGTCTGAAACGCAATGCCGTCGATCACGCCAATGATGTCGGAGATCTTGACCGACGCATGCTGGATCTCGCCCATCGTCGCAATCACTTCGGAAATCACGACGCCGCCGCGCGAGGCGACCTGCGAGGCGGACACGGCGGTATCGTCGGCTTGCTTCGCCGCGCTTGCCGACTGCGTGACGGTCGAGGTGATTTCTTCCATCGACGCGGCGGTTTGCTGCAAGCTCGCCGCGGCGGACTCCGTGCGGCCCGACAGATCGACGTTGCCCGCGGCGATTTCATTGGCGGCCACGCGCACCGATTCGCTGGCGTCGCGAATCTGGCGCATCACGTGGCTGAGTTTGTCGATGAAGGTGTTGAACGAACGCGCGATCTGCGCGACTTCGTCGTTGCCGACGGCGGGCAGACGTTGCGTGAGGTCGCCTTCACCGGAGCCGATGGCATCCATCGCGTCGCGCACTTTCGACAGACGCTGGAACGACACGGCAGTGACCGCCGCCACGACCGCGGCGGCGATGCCCGCGATCACGATCAACGCGATCACCGAAGCGGTCAGCAGCGAACGCATGCCGGCGGTCGCTTCGGCTTTGTCGAGCGCGACGACCGCGTACCAGTCGGTGCCGGGAATCGCTTGCGCGCGCAGCAGCTTCGTGCTGCCGTTCACGTCCATTTCCAGCGGACGCCCGGCGCTGAAGAGAGCAGCGAGCTTGTCGCCGGTCAACCCCGGCGCCACATCGGAGACCGGCTTCAAAGTCAGTTTCGCATCGGGATGCGCGACGATATGGCCGCTCGCATCGATCAACATGCCGAAGCTCGCCGGCGTCGGATGAATCGCTTTGACGTTGGCGATCACGCTGTCCATCGCGACGTCGCCCGACACCACGCCTTTCACCGCGCCGTCGCGCACCACCGGCGCGGCGAACGCCACCACCAGTTTGCCCGTGCCCACGTCCACGTAAGGCGGCGTGACCACCGGCTTGCCCGCTTCCGCGGCCTGCCTGTACCAGGGACGGCCGGTCGGATCGTAGTCGGGCGGAATGCCGGTCGGATCGGAGAACTTCGCCGTCTTGTCCGCATAACCGACGTACACGTTGGTGAACTTGCCGGCCGCGGCGATCTGCTTCAGCGCGGCGGACGGATCCGCTTGCAGCACCGCGTCCTGCAGCGAGTTGATCATCTGGCTGTTGGTGGCGACCCAGTCGCCGATGCCGTCCGCGTGACCGCTTTCGACCGCGGTCAGACTGCTGTCGATGGCATCGGCGTTATACGAGTTGGCGACGACATAGTTGAGAACCGCGTTGGCGGCAAGCGCGACCACAACGATAGCGACGCACAGGGCGACGATGCGCGCGCGAATGGAGGTGAACATGTCGGGAGTCTTTCGGAGTGAGCGGTGAACCGGAGTCGGAGTCGGAGTCAACGAGGCAGTGGCCTCACAAGCTGTATACGGCTCCAATTAGTGGGACTTGAGTGGGGAATGCTTTCAATCACTCACCGACGGCGGGTGAGCGGTGCGGGGCGGCGTGTCGAGCGCGCGCGAAATTTTTCTTGCGCGTCGGCTTTTTCAATGCGCACGGAAACAGCGTGTCGGTGTGCGCTGATCGATCGCTCGCGATACGCCGTATTTGTATGACGATAACGCTGGCTGGAGGCGTCTGAGGATCGCGTCACATCACCGGAGAGTGCAGATGATGCGGATGATCGAGTGTCTCCGCAACGATGCGCAGCGCCTCTTCGCATTCATCGCGCGTTTTCGATCCGCCGAGGCAGACGCGCATGGCGTTGGGCGGATTGCCATCGGTCGAAAACGCGGCGCCCGCCACGGCGGCGATGCCCTGATTGCGCAACTGCAACGCGAGTTCGGACGCGCTCCAGCCGCTTTCCACCGACACCGGCAACCACAAATGAAAGCCATCCTGATGGGCTTCGAAAGGCCATGCTTCGAGCATGCGCGAAGCAATGGCCTGGCGGGCGCGCGACTCGTTGCGGATCGCGTTGAGCATGTCAGCCGCGGTGCCGTCCACGATCCACTGCGTCGCGAGCATGACCGTGAACGGGCTCGCCATCACGGTGGTGGCGCGCAATGCGCCGGCTAGCCGCTGCGTTTGCCGCGACGTCGGCGCATGCAGATGCGCGACGCGCAAACCCGCGCCGAAGCTCTTCGACAAACCCGTGACGTAATAGGTCAGTTCGGGCGCGAAACTCGCGAGCGCGTCGGGCGCGTTCTGCGGCAGCATCGCGTAGGCGTCGTCTTCGATGATCGGCACGCTGTAGCGCAGCGCCACGTCGGCGAGCGCCTCGCGCCGTTTGTGCGTGAGCGTGAGCGTGCTCGGATTCTGCAGCGTCGGATTGCAATAGAACGCGCTCGGCTTGTCGGTCTTGCAGAGCGCCTCGAAGGCGTGCGCGAGCGGTCCTTCGTCATCGCGCGGCAATGCCTGCAGACGCACGCCGAGTTGCGCGGCGATCGCCTTGATGCCGGGGTAGGCGAGTGCATCGAGGCAAATGGTGCCGCCCGGCCGCGCCAACTGCGAGACGAGCGCCACAAGCGCGCTATGGATGCCGGGGCACACCAGCACGTTTTGCGCGTCGCAATGCGGCACGCGGCGTCTCAACCATTCGGCGCCCGCGTCCTTGTCGGCCGCCGAGCCGCCGAAGTCCTGATAGCGCAGCAATTGATAGGGATCGCTATCGGCCATCTGCCGCGCGGCGGATTCGCGCAGGCGTATCGCGAAGTCGGGCGGCTCGGGGGGCGTGTTCATCGACATCTCGATGCTGCTGCCGCCCGCGAGCGGCAAGGTGGCTGTACGGCCCCGCACGAACGTGCCGCTGCCCGCGCGCGAATCGAGCAGGCCACGTTTGCGCGCTTCGGCGTAAGCGCGCGCCACCGTCGTGTAGTTCAGCGCGAGTTCCAGGGCGAGATCGCGCAGCCCCGGCAAGCGGTCGCGTGGACGCAGCCGCCCAGTGGCGAGATCTTCTTCGATCAGATCGGGGATCGCCAGATAGGCGGGTTTGCGAATGTCGGCGAGACGTTTGATCCAGTGATGTGTCGGGCTGCTCATTGCTTTCGGGTCTCTATTCACGTTGAGAGAACTTGATCGCATCCGCATGCGATCAATGATCGGATTGATCGACAGTGGTGAATGACTGCACCACGCCGACACGTTGGTATGCGCGAATCGCACATGGCTGGTGCGACAAAGCCGCGGCAACGGCGTTCGCGCCGGATGCCCGAGTCATATGCAACCTTCGCGCCCAAAATTTTTTCGAGTCGCACTTCGAATCGAGACGGAATTGATTGCTGATTGATCGCATTCGCGTGCCCGATCAATGGCACGGCCGTTGCATTGGAAGAAGCGCGCACAGCTTGAACGCGCGTCCTCTTTTACTTAGCAAACCTGATCGGAGAGTGTCATGCCAGCCGTCAACAAACCGCTGCATCAGAAAGGCGATTACCTTGTCGACTACGAGGAGAAAGTCTTCGAAGACGTGAAAGCCGAGCCGGGCGAGAAGGCGCTCGTCACGTTTCATACGGTCGCGTTCGAAGGTTCGATCGGTTTCGTCAATATGCTGCAGGCCACGCGCCTGCAACGTAAGGGCTTCGAAACATCGGTGCTGCTGTATGGGCCGGGCGTTACGCTCGGCTTGCAACGCGGCTTTCCGACGCTCGGCGACGAAGCGTTTCCCGGCCATCTGAACTTCAACAAGCAGTTGACGAAGTTCATGGAAGAGGGCGGCAAGGTCTACGCGTGCCGCTTCGCACTGCAAGCGCTGTATGGCCACGGCGAAGCCTCGCTGATCGAAGGCATCCGGCCGATCAGCCCGCTCGACGTGCTCGACATCCAGTTGCTTCACCGCAAGGACAATGCGCTGGTCATCCACACGTGGACGGTCTGACGGCAGTTTGACGAGAGGCAAGTGACCACCATGTCCGACAAACGTATCGTGCGCGCCGCAGCGGTTCAGATCGCACCCGACTTCGAGCGCAGCGGCGGCACGCTCGAGAAGGTTTGCGAGGCCATTGGGAAAGCCGCACGCGAAGGCGTGCAGCTGATCGTGTTCCCCGAAACCTTCGTGCCGTATTACCCGTACTTTTCTTTCGTGCGGCCGCCGGTCGTGTCCGGCGCCGATCACATGAAACTCTATGAAGAGGCCGTGATCGTGCCGGGCCCGGTGACGCAGGCGGTGGCCGAGCAGGCGCGTTTGCACCGGATGGTGGTGGTGCTCGGCGTCAACGAACGCGATCACGGCAGCCTCTACAACACGCAGTTGATCTTCGACGTGGATGGCCGGATCGTCCTCAAGCGCCGCAAGATCACCCCGACGTTTCATGAACGGATGATCTGGGGGCAGGGCGACGCCGCGGGTTTGACGGTGGCGAATACGGCGGTGGGGCGCGTCGGCGCGCTGGCTTGTTGGGAGCATTACAACCCGCTCGCGCGTTATGCCTTGATGACGCAGCACGAAGAGATTCATTGCAGCCAGTTTCCCGGTTCTCTCGTGGGGCCGATTTTCGCCGAGCAGATCGAGGTGACGATCCGGCATCACGCGCTGGAGTCGGGCTGCTTCGTCGTCAATGCAACGGGATGGCTTACCGAAGCGCAGATCGCCTCCGTGACGCCGGATACGAATTTGCAGAAGGCGCTGCGCGGCGGCTGCAATACGGCGATTGTCTCGCCGGAAGGACAGCATCTCGCCGAACCGCTGCGCGAGGGCGAAGGCATGGTGATCGCCGATCTCGACATGGCCTTGATCACCAAGCGCAAACGCATGATGGATTCGGTCGGCCATTACGCGCGGCCCGAATTGCTGAGCCTCGCGATCAACCGGCGGCCCGCGGAAACTGTCGCGCCGATGCCGCCGTGGTCGGCCACATCGAGCGTGGATTTCAAATCAACCGAAGGAGGATGCGATGAACGCCAGCGAGTCGCTGTCGGCGCAGAGCCGGCAATTGATGACTGAATTGCAGTCGACCGGTTTGCGGCTCGTGTCGCCGGATGCGGGCGCAGCGAGCCGGCGCGGCGGCGCGGGTCCGTCGGATCACAAGGCGGTGACGGTGGATGGCGTGACGATCATGGTGCCCGTGCACACGAGCACCGCGTGGCATTCGCCCTTCGTCGCGCAGACGCCGGATGCGAGCGGTTCGAGCGCGCTATTGCGCGGCACGATCCCAATCGCCAACATCAGCTTTCCGAAAGCGCCGCGTTTTTACGGCATGCAGACGCTCGACGGCGTGCCGTACTCGCATATCGCCGCATTGCATAGCGCCGACGTGCTCGCCACCACCGTCTTGCAAACCTGCATTCGCTACGAGAGCCGGCGCAAGAGTTGCAAGTTCTGCGCGATCGGGCAGTCGCTCGCGGCGGGCCGCACGATTGCGCGCAAGACCCCGGAGCAACTCGCGGAAGTGGCGCGCGCGGCGGTGTTGCTCGACGGCGTGAAGCATATGGTGCTGACCACCGGCACACCGCCCACGCCGGATCGCGGCGCGCAGATTCTGTGCGAGAGCGCGTTCGCCATCAAGGCCGCGGTCGATCTGCCGATCCAGGCGCAATGCGAGCCACCCGACGACGACCGCTGGTTCGCGCGCATGAAAGCGAGCGGCATCGACACGCTCGGCATGCATCTCGAAGTGGTGACGCCCGCTTTGCGCGAACGCATCATGCCGGGCAAGGCGAGCGTGCCGCTGTCGCGCTACATGGAAGCATTCAAGTCCGCCGTGGCCGTATTCGGGCGCGGCCAGGTCAGTACCTACATTCTCGCGGGGCTCGGCGACAGCGCGGCGGCGATTCTGGCGATGTCGCGCGAACTGATCGAGCTGGGTGTCTATCCGTTCGTCGTGCCCTTCGTGCCGATCAGCGGCACGCCGCTCGAAGATCATCCGGCGCCCACGCCCGAATTCATGAAGTCGGTGTTGCAGCCGCTGGGCGGCATGCTCAATGCCGCGGCCATGCGTTCCAGCGATATCAAGGCGGGCTGTGGTAAATGCGGCGCGTGTTCGTCGTTGTCGTCGTACGAGGAGTGACCATGTTCGGTGAAGCGATTGCAGGCGAGACGCTGGACGGTGACATCGATTCCGCGCCGTATGCGCCGAGTGAATTCCGCATTAAGTGGACCACGTTGAATTGGGAAGCCGAAGAGGCATTCAAATTGCGGCGCGCAGTGTTCTGCATCGAGCAAGGCATTTTCGTCGCGGATGATCGCGACGATATCGATCGGCACGCGCAGCAGTTGGTGGCCGTCAGTTGTCTCGGCGGCATGCCGGAGCAGGTGGTCGGCACCGTGCGGATTCACCGCGATCACGACAACGTGTGGTTCGGTTCGCGCCTCGCCGTGCACGCGGCGTTTCGTCGGCATGGAAAGATCGGCGCGACGTTGATTCGTCTCGCGGTGAGCAGCGCGCATGCGTTGGGCTGCGAGACGTTTTTGGCCCATGTGCAGAGCCAGAATGTGCCGCTCTTTCGCGCAATGGATTGGGACGTGCTCGCAGAGGAGACCTTGCTCGGCAGGCCGCATCATCTGATGCAGGCGCAATTGGACCGCTATCCGCCGTGCGTCACGCCCTTTGGCGGTTTCGTCACGCGTACGCAAGCGCCAGTGTATTCGCGCCGTGTCGAGCCCGCGCGGAGTGCGGCATGAGCGTTGCCGATCTCGTCGCGAGCTTGCGCGAAAGCCGTGGGTTCCGTCACAAGACCGATATCGTCGACGTGATCGGCGCGCTGGCGAAGCGTTTGCCTCGCGGCACGCGCGATCTCGCGCAAGCCGTGGCGCTCGGCGACGACTGCGCCGCGCTCGCCGATGGCGACGGCTATCTGCTCTTTGCGATCGAAGGCATGGTCAGCGATTTTGTCGGCGCCATGCCGTGGTTTGCCGGCTACAGCAGCGTGATGGTCAACGTCAGCGATATCTATGCGATGGGCGGACGGCCGCTGGCGGTGGTGGACGCGCTGTGGAGTCCGGGCATCGGCGCGGCCGACGAGGTGCTGGCGGGCATGGCGGCGGCGTCGGTCGCGTACGGCGTGCCGATTGTCGGCGGCCACACGAATACGCGCAGCGACGCGGCGCAACTGGCGGTGTCGATTATCGGCCGCGCCAAGGCGTTGCTATCGAGCTTCAACGCGAAACCAGGCGACAGCCTGATGATGGCGGTCGATCTGCGCGGCCGTTTTGAAGAACCGTATCCGTTCTGGAATGCGTCGGTGGATGCGCCGGCCGAGCGTCTGCGCGGCGATCTCGAACTGCTGCCGCAATTGGCGGAAAGCGGCCTGTGCGATGCCGCGAAAGATATCAGCATGGCGGGCACGCTCGGCACGGCGTTGATGTTGCTCGAATGCTCGCGAGTTGGGGCGCGGATCGACCTCGCTCGCATTCCCAAACCCGAAGGCGTGGCGCTGGAACGCTGGGTGACCGCGTTTCCGAGTTTCGGCTATCTGCTATCCGTGCGACCCGAGCATGTCGATGCCGTGCAGGCGCTATTCGATGCGCGCGCTCTCTCGTGTGCGGTGATCGGATCCATCGATGCGGCGAATCAGGTTGTCGTGCATCACAGAGACGACGCTGCAACGCTGTGGGATTTTCAGCGCGAGCCTTTCATTGTCGGGAAGGGCGACGTGACATGAACGCGTTGTGCACAGTCAAGCCGCGTCACGGCGTTCAGCACACGCTCGAACTGGCGACGCCTTTGACGACACATGGGCACGACGCGACCGTGTTCGTGCCCACTCATTGATTCGAGGATCAGCAATGCCCGTCATGCACTTTCGCATTCAATGGCCCGATGGCGACGAAGCGAACTGTTACTCGCCCTCGCACGTGATCGGCGATTTTTTCATCCCGGGCGAGGCGTACGCGCTGGAAGATTTCGTGGCGCGCTCGCGGCAGGCGCTGGGCATCGCGTCGGAGCGGGTGCGCGAGAAATATGGCTTTGCCTGCTCGGCGGCGATGGACCAGCTTGCGCAGATCGAGCGCGACGCGGCGCGCTTTCGCGATCGCCCGGACGCGACCGTCAAGGTTATCGAATTCAGCTAGGCGCTTATTCTTTCAGAGGACGCATCATGTCGAATCCAGCACATCACGCGCGTGCCGAAGGCCATTACAGCGTGCTCGTCGTCGGCGGCGGTCAGGCGGGTCTGTCGGTCAGCTATTACCTCAAAGAGGCCGGCATCGACCATCTGGTCGTTGAAAAGAACACCGTGACGCACACGTGGCGCGAGCAGCGCTGGGACGCTTTCTGTCTGGTCACGCCAAACTGGCAATGCGCGCTGCCCGGTTATCCGTATCGCGGCAACGATCCGCACGGCTTCATGAAGAAGGACGAGATCGTGGCCTACCTCGACGGTTTCATTGAACACGTCGATGCGCCGTTGATGGAGCGCACGGAGGTCAAACGCGTCAAACAGCGCGACGACGGCGTCTACGCGATCACGACAACGCGGGGCGATTTCAGCGCGGATCAGGTGGTGGTGGCCTCGGGCGGCTATCACACGCCGATCGTGCCGCGCCTGGCAGAGCGCTTGCCCGCGCGAATCGTGCAACTGCAATCGTCGGCGTATCGCAACCCGCAGGCGCTGCCTGACGGCGCGGTGATGGTGGTCGGCACAGGGCAGTCCGGCGCGCAGATCGCGGAAGACTTGCATCTGGCCGGCCGCAAGGTGGTGCTGGCGGTCGGCGAGGCGCCGCGTTGCGCGCGCTTCTATCGTGGCCGCGACGTGGTGGATTGGCTGGCCGACATGCAGTACTACGACATGCCGGTGGAAAAACATCCGTTGCGCGAAGGCGTGCGCGACAACACCAATCACTACGTGACGGGCCGCGACGGTGGCCGCGATATCGATCTGCGCAAGTTCGCCGCCGAAGGCATGGAGCTGTACGGCCGCCTCGACGATCTGCGCGACGGCCAGTTTCATTTCTCGCCCACGCTCGCGGCCAATCTCGACGCGGCGGACGATACGTATAACCGGATCAACGTGAGCATCGACAACTTCATCGAGAAGCGGGGTATCGACGCGCCGAAGGGCGGTGTGTACGAACCTGTCTGGCGTCCGTCACAGGAGCGCACCACCCTTGATCTGGAAGCAAGCGGCATTGCCGCGATCATCTGGTGCATCGGTTTTACGCCGGACTTCAGCTGGCTCGATGCACCCGTGTTCAACGGTCGTGGTTATCCGGCGCATACGCGCGGTATTACGCCGATCGACGGCTTGTATTTCGTCGGCTTGCCGTGGCTGCATACGTGGGGATCGGGGCGTTTCTCCGGCGTCGCGCGCGATGCGGAGTTCATCGTGCAGGCGATTCGCGAGAAGGCAAGCGAGCGCGCGTCGTTATCGTCCGCTGTCGCCGCGTGACGTTGCTCGGTGTAGTGACCAGGCATCGTGCATGAAAAAACGGCCGCTGCGATCTTCATCGCAGCGGCCGCTGTATTTCACCGATACGTTCGGCTAAGGCTTAGCTACCCAGCGCCGGATCGCTCATGCTGCTCTTGCCGGTTTCCACGTGTCCGGCAAATCGCCGCGCGAACAGCGGATCCGTATTGACCGTAATCGCCAGATCGTACCAGCCGTGAGCGTTGCGCAGATCGAGGTAGATCTGGTCGGTATCGCCGCCGCGCACCGTATGCCGGATCACGTTGTTCGGATCGTACGCGTTGACGATCTTGAACTGTGCAGGCGCGCTGCCCACGTTTTCCAGGCGCAGTTGCAGATTGCCGTTCGCGACGTCATAACCTTCCTCGACTTCAGGACGCGCGATGTCGGAGCCGTTCCACCAGTTGCGCGCGACCGGCTTGCCCGCGAAGCGGCGCAGAAAGCCATTCGGGCCGTACACGGTGAAGTCGTAACTGCCGTCCGCATTCAGCGGCAATACGTCCTGCAGGCGCTTGCCGGCTTCGACCGTATAGGTGCGCGGCGCGTCGAGACTATGAGCGGCGTAGACGAGAAACACCGCGCCGGTACGGCCCGTATTGACGAAGCGCATCGTGAGCTGGTTGGCCGAACCTTCGCCATGCACACGCACGAACAATTCGTACGGCAATGCGCGCGCGGGGCGTACGCCGGGTTCCTGCTTCGGCACGGCCTGCAACGCGGGCGGCAGCGGCACGTAATCCGGATGGCGGTTCTGATCCGGCGGCACGTAGCCGCTCGTGCCCGGCAGTGTCGGGAAAGCGTCGTTCGGATTGCTGAAGTTGAACGCCGACATCAGATCGCCGCACACCGCGCGGCGCCACGGCGTGATGTTCGACTCGCCGAGATTGTGCTCGTGGCCGAAACGCTTTTCGATGAAACGGATCACCGACGTGTGGTCGAACAGCTCCGAGCACACGTAGCCGCCTTTGGACCACGGCGACACCACCAGCATCGGCACACGCGGTCCGAGGCCGTACGGGGCGGCGGGAATCTTCGCGTCTCCCGGATAGATTTCGTTGCTGGTGTCGACAGTGGACAGACCGTTCGCGCTCGACGACGGTGCGAACGGCGGCACCATGTGATCGAAGAAACCGTCGTTCTCGTCGTAGTTGATCAGCAGCACCGTCTTGCTCCACACCTCGGGATTCGACGTGAGAATCTGCAAGACCTGGTCGATGTACCACGCGCCATAGTTCGTCGGCCAGTTCGGATGTTCGGAGTAGGCTTCGGGCGCGACGATCCACGACACTTGCGGCAAGGCGTTGCTCTGCACGTCGCGCTTGAGGATGTCGAAGTAGCCGTCACCCTTCGCCGCGTTCGTGCCGGTGCGCGCGTTGTCGTAAAGCGGATTGCCGGGCTGCGCGTTGCGGTACTGGTTGAAGTAGAGCAGCGAGTTGTCGCCGTAGTTGCCGATGTACGGGTTCTGCGTCCAGCCCCACGAGCCGTTCGCGTCGAGACCAGTGCCGATGTCCTGATAGATCTTCCACGAAATGCCCGCGTTTTGCAGCACTTCGGGGTACGTGGACCAGCCATAGCCGAGTTCGGAGTTGTCGATCACCGGGCCGCCGCCGCTGCCGTCGTTGCCGACCCAGCCGCTCCACATGTAATAGCGGTTCGGGTCCGTCGGTCCCATCAGCGAGCAGTGGTACGCGTCGCAGATGGTGAACGCGTCGGCGAGTTGATAGTGGAACGGAATGTCCTCGCGCGTGAAATAGGCCATCGTCGTGGCGCTTTTGGCGGGCACCCATTGATCGTAGCGGCCGCCGTTCCATGCCGCGTGCGTGCTGGTCCAGTCGTGCGCGAGATCCTGCAGGAATTGCAGACCCAGATTCGGCGCGCTCGGGCGGAACGGCAGCACGTAACCAGCGTCCGCCGCCAGCGGCTGATACCACACGGGCTTGCCGTTGGGCAGATTGATCGCGCGCGTGTCGCCAAAACCGCGCACGCCCTTGAGGGTGCCGAAGTAGTGGTCGAACGAACGGTTTTCCTGCATCAGCACGACGATGTGCTCGACGTCGCGAATGGTGCCGGTCTTGTTGTTGGCGGGAATGGCGAGGGCGTTGCGGATGCCCAGCGGCAGCATGCTCAGCGCGGTGGCGGAACCGGCAGCGTGCGCGGCGGAGCGCAGAAAATCACGGCGATTTTTTGAGGTCATGGTATTGGCTTTCGATCTTCGGTGGAGGAACGATGCACGCAACGCACGAGACTCGCCCGCGCGCCGCGTGACGCGCGAAACTCAGTCGACGGTATGGATCACGGGTGTGGCGAGCGGCGTCGACGCGGCGGCGGACAATGCCGGGTCGGCGCTTGATGCGGGTAGTGCGGGGGTTTGAATCGTAACGGCAGCGGGCGCGGGTGAAGCGAAGGACGGATTCGCCGACAGCACGGCGCCGGCGTTATTGGGGCTGGCCGGACTCCCCGTAGAAGTAACCGCGCGCGTGTCCGGGGTTTTGTCGTCGTCGTTGCCGCATGCGCCGAGCAGCATGCACAGCGACACGGCGGCCAGTGCGGCCGCCAAACGTTTGCAATGCAAGCCAATCGACGGGTTCGACACAACAGACATGGCAATGTCTCCGGCACGGGGAAGATGAGCCAGGGCGTCCATTTGCCCAGGTCAGCGATGCGCAAGAATAGTCGCTTACCTGTGTAACTTTTGTGAAGATGTGGAAATTTGGGTATTTGTTGAGAATTGCGCGACCGTCAATCCTGGATGGCGACGATGGCCTCGATCTCGACGGTAATATTGCCCGGCAGCGAGCCCACGCCGACCGCGGAGCGCGAGATTGGCCCCGCGTGCGCAGTGCGTGAAGTTAATCTGAGGCGTTTGCCGGCAATAGCGTTATGACGCGGCACGTCGTCGGGAAGATGCGCCGCGCTCATAACCTCAATGGTCCAAATGCGTCGCGCTCGAAACGAATGCCGCAATGGCTTCGTTCAGCGGCCCCGGCGCGTCGCGATGCGGCGAGTGTCCGCAAGCGTCGAGCTTGACCAGTTGCGCATGCGGCACGTGTGCGGCGATCGTTTCGATCTGCGCCATCGTGCCGTAGTTGTCGTCGTGGCCTTGCACGGCGAGCAACGGTTTGCGGATCGACGCCAATTCTTCTGCAATCGACCACTGCCTGAAAGCCGGATTCAGCCAGATATCGTTCCAGCCATAGAACGCGGAATCGACATCCGCGTGATAGCGGCCCAGCTTGCTGCGCAGATCCGTTGTTTCGTAGAGTCGTTTGGTCTGCGCGATACTCTCCACCGAAATATCTTCGACGAAGACATGCGGCGCAATTGCCACCGCGCCGGCCAATTCTTCAGGATGGAGCGCTGCATACAGCAACGTGATCGAGCCTCCGTCGCTATGGCCGATCACCCACATACGCCGGCGTTCGCGCATATCGATATCGAGCGCGTCGAGCAACGCGGGCAGGATATCGCGCGCCTGCGCCGTCATGAAATCGACGGGCCATTTCACCTCATGCGCACGCGGCGTGGAAAGTCCGTAGCCGGGCCGCGAATAGACCAGCCCACGCATGCCGAGCCGCTCGCACAGCGCTTGCGGCCAGTCGCGCCACATCGCGATCGAACCGAGGCCTTCATGCAGGAAGACAGCGATCGGCGCGTTGCCGGCCGCTTCATTCAGCCAACGATACTCGATGCGCAACGGCCCATGCGACGCGCAAGCGGGCAAGTCAGCGAATTCGCTCGCGCTCGTCGCTGCATCGTTGCCAATGGCGGGGTTCTGCATAGATCACCTTATGACTGCTCGCGCAGTTTGAAGCGTTGAATTTTTCCGGTGGCAGTCTTCGGCAAATCGTCGACGAACACGATATCGCGCGGATATTTATGCGGCGCGAGCCGGTCCTTCACGAAAGCCTTCAACTCATCCGCGAGTATCTCAGAGGCTGCGAATTCACGCTTCAACACCACGAAAGCACGAGTCTTGACGAGGCCGCGGTGATCGACGCCGACCACCGCCGCTTCGAGCACCGCGCCGTGCTGGACCAGCACCATTTCCACTTCGACCGGCGAGACATACTGGCCGCTGACTTTGAGCATGTCGTCGCTGCGGCCCGCGTAGACATAGCAGCCGTTCGCCAGCCGGCAGTACTTGTCGCCGCTGCGGATCCATTCGCCGAGAAAGGTGGCGCGAGTTTTCTCGCGGTTGTTCCAGTACATCACGGCGGCGCTTGGCCCTTTGATATACAGGTCGCCGACTTCGCCATCGGCCACGGCATGACCGGCATCGTCGCGCAACTCGACTTCGTATCCAGGCACCGGGCGGCCCGTCGTCCCGTACTCGACCGCGCCCGCGCGATTAGACAGGAAGATGTGCAGCATTTCAGTCGAGCCGATGCCGTCGAGAATCTCGCAGCCGAAATGGGCGGTGAAGCGCTCGCCGATTTCACGCGGCAACGCTTCGCCCGCCGACGTGCAGATGCGCATCGCGACATCGGCGCGTGCGGGCAAGTTGGGCGAGACCAGCATGTTGGCGTAGAGCGTGGGCACGCCGTAGAAAACGGTAGGGCGATGATTGACGAGACGCGTGAAGATCGCGTCGGCGGTGGGACGCTCCGCCATCAGGATCGCCGTGGCGCCGACCGACAGCGGAAACGTCAAGCCGTTGCCGAGACCGTACGCAAAGAACAGCTTGGCTGCGGAGAACACCACGTCGCTTTCGGCGATGCCGAGGATCGGCTTGGCATAAAGCTCGGCGGTCCAGTACAGGTTCGCATGCGTGTGGACGGTGCCTTTCGGCTTGCCGGTCGAGCCTGATGAATACAGCCAGAAGGCGATGTCGTCGCAACCGGTTGCGGCGGCTTTGGCGGCGGGTGGGGCGGCGTCGATCAATTCTTCGAGCAGCGGCGCGATGAGCGGCTCGCCCTCGCACGGCTGCGAGACGATCAACTGACAACCATCGTGTTCGACGGACTCCAGCGCCTGCGTCACGTTCTGCACCAGCGCACCCGAGGCGATCACCGCGCGCGCGTGACTGTGCGTGAGCATGTACACATAGTCGGCGGGCGTGAGCAGCGTGTTTGCGACGACCGGCACGACGCCCGCGTAGAGCGCGCCGAGAAAGGCAACCGGCAGGGCGATGGTATCGAGCATCACGAGCAGCACGCGCTCTTCGGGATGCACGCCGAGTGTGCGCAGCGCGCTCGCAAAGCGCCGCGCGCGCTCTTCGAGCTCAGCGTAGGTGGTGCTGCCGGTGTCGTCGATATAGGCGGTCTTGGCGGCGCGGGCTTCGTTCAGTCGAAACAGGTAGGCCGCGAAGTTGAATAGCGCGGGCGGCGCTTCGACTGTCGCGGCGGGCTGATTCGCTGCCTTTTCCAACAGGGCTTCCATGTGTCTCCTCCATCGGGTGGGCGCGGTCCGGCTGTTCTGTGCTCATGATCCGCTCGATGCTGTCAGGCTAAGGTGCTTGCCCGGTCCACGAGCGCAACGCCCGTCAGCGGATCGGTGAGTGTGACGCCCGCGCCGCGGCCGGCGATCCGCTCGCGGGCGACATGGTTCTTCACGAGTTCGGTCATGGCGGTGCTCAGGCGGGAGTGAATTCGATGGCGCCTTGCGGCAGGAGATACAGCACCAGCGCCTCGCCGTTCGCCACCGTCGGACGATGCGCGGAGCCTGGCCCGTACACGCACCAGCCGGCCGGGTGGGCGTCGAAGGTGGCGCCTGCGGTGAGCGGCATGATCAGATCGATCTCGCCGTTCGGGTGAACATGATGCGGTCCCGCAATATCCTTCATATCGACGACGTCGACGGAAAAGCCGTGCGTCTCGGGCAGCGCCTTGAAGATGCGACCGTAACGAATGCCGCCGCCTTCGCGGTTGCACAGCCAGCCTTCAGCGACGCCGCTTTTGCACGCCTCTGCAAGCTCGCGGAACGCGTCGCCGTCGGCAGGGTAGGTCTCGTTCAGCCAGACCGCCAGCTTGCCGTCGAGCGGCCGGCCGGCGAGTTGCTCAGTGACGCCCGCGATCAGGCGCTGGAATTCATGTGGGGACATGCGAGCCTCCAGATCGGCGCCTTAGACAGACACACGCACGTTAATGCATGCGAGTCGTCGCGCCATCTCCGTGACGCCGCCGAAAATCTCGACAGCGTTTGTTATTGGATCAATATTTGGCGAAAATTAACCGTTCACTCGGTGTCTGTCAAGCACTATAGTACATGTATCGCAGTTATGAGGCAGCAAAACATGAACCAAAATTACTCTCAGGCACCTCTTGACGACTCATCCGATGAGGAGGCGCCCCGTGCCGAACGGTCGCCGGAGCGCGGCGCCGAGCGCGATCCGTTTCTCACGGCGATGGGCGACCGCGTGCGCCTGCTGCGCGCCCGCCGTGGCATGACGCGCAAGACGCTGGCCACGGAGACCGGTCTGTCGGAGCGGCATCTGGCGAATCTGGAATCGGGCGTGGGCAATGCGTCGGTGCTGGTGCTTCGGCAGATCGCGGCTACCTTGAACTGCTCGCTGGCCGAGGTGATCGGCGACGAAACCACGGCTTCCGCCGAATGGCTGCTGATCCGCGAATTGCTCCAGGGACGCGATCAGGCGGCCTTGCAGCGCGCCCGCGTGGCGCTCGCCGAGATGTTCGCGCAGGCGCCGCGCGACCCGCATCGCAAGGACCGGATTGCGTTGATCGGCTTGCGCGGCGCCGGCAAATCGACGCTCGGGCGAATGCTGGCGCAGGAGCGCAAAGTGCCGTTCGTCGAACTCACGCGCGTGATCGAGCAACTGGCCGGCTGTCCGCCTTCGGAGATTCATTCGCTTTACGGCGCGGCCGCCTACCGGCGTTATGAACACCGTGCGCTGGAGGCCGTGATCCAGGAGCACGAGCGCGCGGTGATCGCGTCGCCGGGCGGACTCGTGTCGGAGTCTGGCACCTTCAATACGCTGCTGTCGCATTGCTATACGGTGTGGCTGCAGGCCGCGCCGGAAGAGCACATGCGCCGCGTCGTCGCGCAGGGCGACCTGCGGCCGATGTCGGGCAACAAGGAGGCGATGGATGACCTGAAGCGCATTCTGGCGGGGCGCTCCGAGTTGTACGGCCGCGCCGACATGACCTTCGACACCAGCGAAAAAACCTTGGCCGACGCCTACCTGCAACTGCGCGACCGCCTCGCCGCAAGACTCGCCGCGGAATCGCCCGACGAAGCGCATGCGAGCTAATCTGCGCTGCGGCGTCAGGGTTTACTAGCAAACATGCACTAAAGTGCTTTACATGGGTATGAAGATGCACTATTGTTCAAAAAAACAAATTTGCATCGTCCAGTCAGGAGACGCCCCATGTCCACAGCAGAAACCGCCGTCGCGCCGGTCGACTACCGCACCGATCCCTCGCAGTACAAGCACTGGAAGCTGAGCTTCAACGGCCCCGTCGCGACGCTCGGCATCGACATCGCCGAGGACGGCGGCATTCGTGACGGCTACAAGCTGAAACTGAATTCGTACGACCTCGGCGTCGATATCGAATTGCACGACGCAATACAGCGCATCCGCTTCGAGCATCCTGAAGTGAAGACCGTGGTGCTGACAAGCCTGAAAGACCGCGTGTTCTGCTCGGGCGCCAACATTTTCATGCTGGGCCTCTCGACACACGCGTGGAAGGTCAACTTCTGCAAGTTCACCAACGAGACGCGCAACGGCCTGGAAGATTCGTCGCGCTATTCGGGTCTGAAGTTTCTGGCTGCCGTGAACGGCGCGTGCGCCGGCGGCGGTTATGAACTCGCTCTGGCCTGCGACGAAATCTATCTGGTGGACGACCGCTCGTCGTCGGTGTCGCTGCCGGAAGTACCGTTGCTCGGCGTGCTGCCGGGCACCGGCGGCCTGACGCGCGTCACCGACAAACGCAAGGTGCGGCACGACCGCGCCGACATTTTCTGCACGGTGGTCGAAGGCGTACGCGGCGAGCGAGCGAAAGCATGGCGTCTCGTGGATGAAGTCGTGAAGCCGAACCAGTTCGATCAGGCGATCCAGGCGCGCGCGCTCGAACTCGCCGAGCAAAGCGATCGTCCCGCGGACGCGCAAGGCGTTGTGCTCACGCGTATCGAACGCACGGACCGCGAAGACGGCCTCACTTATAAGACGCTCGACGTCACGATTGATCGTGCGAAACGTATCGCGACGTTCACCGCCAAGGCGCCGGCAGGCGAACCGCCCGCGAATATCGATGAGATCGTCGCAGCGGGCGTGAACTGGTGGCCGTTGCAATTCGCCCGCGAACTCGACGACGCGATCCTGTGCATGCGTACGAACGAACTGGCGGTCGGCACGTGGGTCTTCAGAACCGAAGGCGATGCCCGCAATCTGCTCGCTGCGGATGCCTCGCTCATGCAACACAAGGACCACTGGTTCGTGCGCGAGACCATCGGCCTGTTGCGCCGCACGCTTGCACGTATCGACGTTTCGTCGCGCTCGTTGTTCGCGCTGATCGAGCCGGGTTCGTGCTTTGCCGGCACGTTCGCGGAACTCGCGTTCGCCGCGGACCGCACGTATATGGCGGCGCTGCCGGGCAATGAAGAGGAAGAGCCGGCCATCACGCTTTCAGAAGTCAACTTCGGCCTCTATCCGATGGTCACGCATCAGTCGCGTCTCGGCCGGCGTTTCTACGAAGAAGCCGAGCCGCTCGACGCGGTGCGCTCCCTGATCGGTCAGCCGATCAAGCCGGTCGAAGCCGAGCGTCTCGGCCTCGTGACCGCATCGCTCGACGACATCGACTGGGCCGACGAAATCCGCATCGCGCTCGAAGAGCGCGCCGCGATGTCGCCGGATGCATTGACCGGACTCGAGGCGAATCTGCGCTTCAATGGTCCGGAAACGATGGAGACGCGCATTTTCGGGCGTCTTACCGCGTGGCAGAACTGGATTTTCAACCGGCCGAATGCAGTGGGCGAGAAGGGCGCGCTCAAGGTATATGGCAAGGGCAGCAAGGCGCAATTCGACGTCTCGCGTGTTTGATACGCATCGGGCACGCATTTGATGCGCGCGTGATGGGCGTCTGAACACCATCGACGCCAATTGCCCGATACCAGCCTCTCATCGTCACTGCAGTTTCCGAACCAGGAACCGACCATGTCAACGATCAACTATAGCGAAAAGATTCCGAACAACGTCAACCTCGCCGACGACCGGGCACTGCAGCGCGCGCTCGAACAATGGCAGCCGAATTTTCTGGCGTGGTGGGGCGACATGGGCCCGGAAGGCTCGCACGGCTACGACGTATATCTGCGTACCGCGGTGAGCGTCGACGCGGGCGGCTGGGCACATTTCGATCACGTGAAGATGCCGGACTACCGCTGGGGCATTTTTCTCACGCCCGGCGAGCAGGACCGCAAGATTCATTTCGGCGAACACAAGGGCGAAGCGGCCTGGCAGGACGTGCCCGGCGAACATCGCGCGAACCTGCGCCGTATCATCGTGACACAGGGCGACACCGAACCGGCGTCGGTCGAGCAGCAGCGCCACCTTGGTTTGACGGCGCCCTCCATGTACGACTTGCGCAACCTGTTCCAGGTGAACGTGGAAGAAGGCCGTCACCTGTGGGCGATGGTGTATCTGCTGCATCGCTACTTCGGCCGGGACGGCCGTGAGGAAGCCGAAGCATTGCTCGGCCGCCGTTCTGGCGACGACGACAATCCCCGCATTCTTGGCGCATTCAACGAGAAAACGCCCGACTGGCTCGCGTTTTTCATGTTCACGTACTTCACCGATCGAGACGGCAAGTTTCAGTTGTCGGCGCTTGCCGAGTCCGGCTTCGATCCGCTCGCGCGCACCACCAGGTTCATGCTGACCGAAGAAGCACATCACATGTTCGTGGGCGAATCGGGTGTATCTCGCGTGATCCAGCGCACTGCCCAGGTCATGAACGAACTGGGCACGGACGATGTCGCGAAGCTTCGCGCGGCCGGCGTGATCGATCTGCCGACCATTCAGCGTTATCTGAACTTCCATTACTCGGTCACGATCGACCTGTTCGGCGCCGATCATTCGTCCAACGCGGCCACGTTCTATAGCTCGGGCCTCAAGGGTCGCTATGAAGAAAACAAGCGCGACGACGATCATCAGTTGAACGGCCAGAGCTACAAATTGCTCGACGTGCAGGACGGCAAACTGGTCGAGCGCGAAGTGCCGATGCTCAACGCGATGAACGAAGTGCTACGCGACGATTACATCAAGGATTCGGTGGCCGGCGTGGGGCGCTGGAACAAGGTGCTCGAAAAAGCCGGCATCGATTTCCGCATGACGGTGCCGCACAAAGCATTCAATCGGCAGATCGGGACGTTCGCGGGCACGCGCGTGTCGCCCGACGGCCGCGTGGTCAGCGAAACCGAATGGGCCGCCAACGAGGCGAAATGGCTCGCCACGCCAGAAGACCGCGCTTACGTTGCGTCGTTGATGGGACGCGTCACGCAAGCCGGCAAGTTCGCCAACTGGATTGCGCCGCCCGCGATGGGCGTGAACCGTCAGCCGGTCGATTTCGAATACGTGCGCTTCAACTGAGCGCGCGAGCGGCGCTTGACACGCGTGGCGCCAGTGCGCCGCATCTCAAGGTGGAGGAAGTCATGAACGGCCCAGTATCGATCGAAGTTCTCAGACAGCATCTGATCGATCCGGAAATCTGCATTCGCTGCAATACGTGCGAAGAGACTTGCCCGGTCGATGCGATCACGCACGACGACAACAACTACGTGGTCAAGGCGGAGATCTGCAACGGCTGCATGGCATGCGTGCCGCCGTGTCCGACTGGCGCGATCGACAACTGGCGCACGGTGCTGAAGGCCGACGCGTATCCGATCGAAGAACAGTTCACGTGGGACGTTCTGCCGGAACAGAACACGATGGCCGTGCCCGCCGCGGACAAGTCGCCGGCCGCGGGCGGCTCGGGTGATACGCCGGCGGAGGCGGGCGGCATTGAAGTGGATACCGTGCGCGGTTCGGTCGTGCCGCCATGGTCCGCGGCGAAACCGTACGTGAACCTTTACACGCACAAGGAGCCCACTAGCGCGACGGTGGTCGGCAACTACCGGCTGACGGACGGTTCGACCGATAGCGACATTCATCATATCGTGCTGGATTTTGGATCGATGCCGTTTCCGGTGCTGGAAGGCCAGTCAATCGGTATTCTTCCACCCGGCGCGACCGCGGACGGCCGCACGCATCACGCGCGCCAGTATTCGATTGCGAGCCCGCGCGATGGTGAGCGGCCCGGTTACAACAACGTCTCGTTGACGGTCAAACGTGTTTCGCAGCAACACGGCGACTCGTTGGACGGTGTGTGTTCGAACTACCTGTGCGATCTGAAGAAGGGGGACGTGGTCAAGGTGATCGGCCCGTTCGGCGGCACGTTCCTGATGCCGAACCATCCGAACTCGCATCTGCTGATGATCTGCACCGGCACGGGCTCAGCGCCGATGCGTGCGATGACCGAGTATCGCCGCCGGCGTCGGCTGAAGGGCGCGACTGGGAAGTTGATGTTGTTCTTCGGCGCGCGGACCAAAGAAGAGTTGCCGTACTTCGGACCGCTCACGAATCTGCCGAAGGATTTCATCGATACGAATCTGGCGTTCTCGCGCACGCCGGGTCAACCGAAGCGCTATGTTCAGGACGCCATGCGCGAGCGCGCGGTCGATGTGGCGCAGATGCTCAAGGACGACAACACGCATATTTACGTGTGCGGGTTGAGGGGCATGGAGGATGGTGTGCTGCAGGCGCTCAAGGAGATTGGTGAGCAGCATCAGCTGGATTGGGAAGCGCTGTGGGTGAAGTTGAAGAAGGAGGGGAGGCTGCATCTGGAGACGTATTGAGCGGCTGGTGGCCGGTCATGCGTTCGGCGAAATCTTACGGAACTCGCCTCGAGTGATCGCTAAGCGGCCTCCCACTCGTCTTCGCTGATGGACGTGGTGGGATTGTCGTAACGCAAAAGCGTGCCGCGCAGCACTTCGAGTGCGTGGCGTTCCACGCCGCGATAGGGCCGCACTTCCAGCACGGGTTTCCCGCAGTCTGTCACGATCAGACTTTCGCCGGAAGATTCGACCTGCCGAAACAACTCGAGCACCCTGGCTTCGAATTCGGATTTTGATATCAGATTGCTATGCATGATTTTCCTATAGTGGTTTGTGGATCGGCATAGTGCTGGTCGAAGATTGAGGGCCTACGTGTCGCACTCCGCCGAATCCACCTTCCCCGGCGACACCGCCCCGCAAGCCCGAAGCACCAACTGCACCACTTCCTCCGTGGTCGCATCGAACGCTTTTTGCGTCAACGCGCGCTTGCCTTTAAGCGCGCGAATCTGAGCATCGAAGTCGGCATAATGCTGCGTCGTCGCCCAGATCATATACATCAGCGTCTGCGCATTCACCGGCGCGAGCAGCCCGCGCGCGATCCAATCGTCGATCACCTTCACGCGGCTGTCGAGCCACGGCTTCACGCGCCCCGTGAGAATGTCCTCCATATGCTCCGCGCCGTGAATGATCTCGCTCGCCCACACCTTCGAACCAAGCGGCCGGCGCCGCGACAGTTCCATTTTCGCGCGCACGTACCCGCCGATCGCTTCGACCGGGTCGTCGCTGCATTCGAACGTATCCGCCGCGCGATGCCAGTCTTCGAACAGGTCTT
Organism: Paraburkholderia sp. BL27I4N3; assembly: GCF_003386115.1. Classification (NCBI taxonomy): domain Bacteria; kingdom Pseudomonadati; phylum Pseudomonadota; class Betaproteobacteria; order Burkholderiales; family Burkholderiaceae; genus Paraburkholderia; species Paraburkholderia sp. BL27I4N3. Next base: position 964,790 of record NZ_QREJ01000001.1, read on the forward strand.
CCAGCACGCGTCGATAGAGCGCGAGTTTTGTCGGGAAGTAGTAATGCACGTTGGCTTTTGGTAAGCCCGCGCGTTCCGCGATCATCGCGGTGCTCGTACCGTCGAGTCCGCGCTCGGCGAAAACCGCCTCGGCGCACGCCAGAAGATGCGCTTCATTCGACTCGCGAATGTGCGCCTTGCGCCGCCGCAAAGGTGCGCGTGTTTCCTCGCTTTCCGTGATGTCTGCCGCCACGTCGTCGTCTCTCATGTTCGCCTTCGGCGGCATGGGTGCCGCGTCGCGCTTCATTCTAGTCGTTTGGCGCGCTGCCCACACGCGCATTCATCGCGCGCGGCGCGGGCATGCTGCGATGCAATGGCACGCTTCTCGCTATGTTTCTCACCGCACGAAAGGTGTTGATTTGGCGAGTTTAATCGGCTACAACCTGTCCAACTGGACAGGATTGGAGGAGCGGCCGATACCCCAGGGTTTGCCCGCTGTATGAGAAGCGGGCGACGGCATCGAATCTGCACCGCCCCCGTGCGGGCACGCCCCAAAACCCGCCGCCGATGCACCAGTTTCATGTCGGTCCACCGAAAGGAGCGAGACGAATGAACGCGGTATCCGAAGCGCTGAAGCACGCTGAACCCACCACGTCGATCAAGGTCGACGGCAAGCGGCTGTGGGACAGCCTGATGACAATGGCGAAGATCGGCGCAACGCCCAAAGGCGGCGTCTGCCGCCTGGCGCTCACCGACCTCGATAAGGAAGGCCGCGATCTGATCGTCAGTTGGGCGAAGGAAGCCGGCTGCACGGTCAGTGTGGACCAGATGGGCAATGTGTTCATGCGGCGCGCCGGGCGCAATCCCGCTGCGCTGCCGGTCATGACCGGTTCGCACGCCGACTCGCAGCCAACCGGCGGCCGCTTCGACGGCATCTACGGCGTGCTGGGCGGTCTCGAAGTGATTCGGAGTCTGAACGATCACGGCATCGAGACGGAACATCCGGTCGAAGTGGTGATCTGGACCAATGAGGAAGGCTCGCGTTTCGCGCCCGCGATGGTGGCATCGGGCGTGTTCGCCGGTGTGTTCACGCTCGAGTACGGTCTGTCGCGCAAGGATGTGGACGGCAAGACCATCGGCGACGAACTCGAGCGCATTGGTTATGCGGGCGATATTCCATGCGGCGGACGGCCGCTGCACGCGGCGTTCGAACTGCATATCGAACAGGGGCCTATTCTCGAAGCCGAACAGAAAACTATTGGCGTCGTGACCGATGCGCAAGGTCAGCGCTGGTACGAAATCACGCTGACGGGACAGGAGGCGCACGCCGGTCCGACGCCGATGCCGCGCCGTCGCGACGCGTTGCTCGGCGCCGCGCGCGTAGTCGATCTGGTCAATCGTATCGGACTCGACAACGCGCCGTTCGGCTGTGCGACGGTCGGCATGATGCAGGTCTATCCGAACTCGCGCAACGTGATTCCGGGGCGTGTGTTCTTCACTGTCGATTTCCGTCATCCGGACGATGCGGTGCTCGCGAAAATGGACGCCGCCTTGCGCAAGGGCGTGGCCGACATCGCGAACGGTATCGGCCTCGAAACCGAACTTGAGCAGATCTTTTACTACGCGCCGGTCGCCTTCGACGAAGCTTGCGTGAAGTCCGTGCGCGCCGCTGCGGAACGCTTCGGTTATCCGCATCGCAACATGGTGTCCGGTGCGGGACACGATGCCTGCTATCTGTCGCAAGTTGCGCCGACTTCGATGGTGTTCGTGCCGTGCGTGGACGGGATCAGTCACAACGAGATCGAGGACGCCACCTTCGAATGGATCGAGGCGGGCGCCAATGTATTGCTGCATGCCATGCTGGAGCGTGCGTGCGAGCCGGTTTCATAACGCTTTAGCGGTTGCGGTCCTTACCACCCGTTTCGTCCGCTGCACCGTAGTGCTCATAAAACATGCCGTCCCGGCTCCGCAGCGTGGCCGGCAGGAGCGGCTACGTCCTCACATCGAAGAAGGAACGAGTATGGCCATCAAGCAAACCGGCGACATTGCCGCTCAGCGGCTCTCGCCCGAGCAGCTCTCATGCGAGTTCTCCGACATCGCGCCCTTGCTGGACGCGAGTGCTGCCGCCGCGGCGGCGAGCCGCTGCCACTACTGTTACGACGCGCCGTGCGTGAACGCCTGCCCGACGCAGATCGACATTCCCAGCTTCATTCGCAAGATCAGCAACGGCAATCTGAAGGGCGCGGCCGTGGACATTCTGTCGGCCAATCCGCTGGGCGGCATGTGCTCGCGCGTCTGCCCGACGGAAATTCTGTGCGAAGGCGCTTGCGTGCGTAACCATCAGGATGCGAAGCCGGTTGCGATCGGCGCGCTGCAACGCCACGCCACGGATTGGGCGATGGCGCGCGGCGAAGTGCTTTTCAAGCGCGCGGCGGAAACCGGACGGCACGTCGCGGTGGTCGGCGCGGGTCCGGCTGGACTCGCCTGTGCGCACCGACTTGCTTTGGCCGGCCACAACGTGACGATCTACGACGCGCACGAAAAAGCTGGCGGCCTGAACGAATACGGCATTGCCGCCTATAAAACCGTCGATGACTTTGCACAGCGTGAAGTGGAGTGGCTGTGCTCGGTGGGCGGCATCGAGATCAAACACGGCGTCGCGCTCGGACGCGATGTCGACCTCGACACGCTGCGCAAGCAGCACGACGCCGTGTTTCTCGCGATCGGCCTCACCGGCGTGCGCGCGCTCGCCATGGACGGCGAAGACCTCGGCGGCGTGATGAACGCGGTGGACTTCATCGAGCAGGTACGCAGCGCGAGCGATCTCGGCACGGTGCCGGTTGGGCGCCGCGTGGTCGTGATCGGCGGCGGCAATACGGCGGTGGACGCTGCCGTGCAAAGCCGCAAGCTCGGGGCGACGTCGGTGACGATGGTTTACCGGCGCGGCGTCGAAGCGATGAGCGCGACCTGGGCCGAACGCGACTTCGCGCAGACCAGCGGCGTTACGCTCGTCACGCATGCCACGCCGATGCGTCTGATCGGCGGCGGCGGCGTGGTGACAGGTGTCGAATTCGCGCGCACGTCAAAAGATGGTGGCGAGGAGCGCTTCGTGGTCGAAGCCGACATGGTGCTCAAGGCGATCGGCCAAACGCTGGTGCCGGTCGGCATCGAGCGTGAGTTGCTGACGTTGGACGGCAGCCGTATCGCGGTCGATGCGAATGGCCAGACTTCGCTCGGGAACGTGTGGGCCGGAGGCGATTGCGCGGCGACCGGCGGCATCGACCTCACGGTGCAGGCGGTGCAGGACGGCAAGATCGCCGCTGCCGCGATCGACGCACAGTTCGCTCGCACAGCGGTGAAAGCCGCCTGAAGCGAATCGAGCCAAGCCTGACGAAGCGTCATACCAGACAAAAAACAGCAGTCCCCAAGGAGCCGAACATGGCTGATCTGCGCTGTACGATTGCCGGCATCACTTCGCCGAATCCTTTCTGGCTCGCCTCCGCGCCGCCGACCGACAAAGCCTATAACGTGAACCGCGCCTTCGAGGCGGGCTGGGGCGGCGTGGTGTGGAAAACGCTCGGCCTCGACCCGCACGTGGTGAACGTCAGCTCGCGCTACGGCGCGGTCCAATGGAACGGCCAGCGCATGGCGGGCCTGAACAACATCGAACTGATCACCGACCGCCCGCTCGACGTCAACCTGAAGGAGATCACGCAGGTCAAACGCGACTGGCCGGACCGCGCGATGATCGTCTCGCTGATGGTGCCGTGCAACGAACGCGACTGGAAGTGGATTCTGCCGCTCGTCGAGGACACCGGCGCGGATGCGGTCGAACTGAATTTCGGCTGTCCGCACGGCATGAGCGAGCGCGGCATGGGCGCGGCCGTCGGGCAGGTGCCTGAGTATGTCGAGATGGTCACGCGCTGGGTGAAGGAAGGCACCAGGCTGCCGTGCCTCGTCAAACTCACGCCGAACATCAGCGACATTCGAACGGGTTCGCGCGCGGCCTATAAAGGCGGCGCGGACGGCGTGTCGCTGATCAACACGATCAACTCGATCGTCGCGGTCGATCTCGACGCGATGTCGCCGTTGCCGATGGTCGATGGCAAGGGCACGCACGGCGGCTACTGCGGCCCGGCCGTGAAGCCGATCGCGTTGAACATGGTCGCGGAAATCGCGCGCGATGTGGAAACGCCGAATCTGCCGATCTCCGGCATCGGCGGGATTTCGACATGGCGCGACGCCGCGGAATTCATGGTGCTCGGCGCGGGCAGCGTGCAGGTCTGCACGGCGGCCATGCACTACGGATTCCGTATCGTTTCCGACCTGACCGACGGCCTCTCCAACTGGATGGACGAAAAAGGCTACGCGACACTCGACGATATTCGCGGCCGCGCCGTCCAGAACGTCACCGACTGGAAGTACCTGAACCTCAAATACGACATCAAGGCGCGCATCGACCAGGACAAGTGCATCCAGTGCGGCTTGTGTCATATCGCCTGCGAAGACACGGCTCACCAGGCGATCATGAAAGAAAAAGATGGCGTCCGGCATTTTGAAGTGATGGACTCCGAATGTGTGGGCTGCAATCTGTGCATGCACGTGTGCCCGGTCGAACAGTGCATCTCGATGGAACGCGTGGACAACGGCGAGTATGCGAACTGGACTACGCATCCGAACAATCCGGCGCGCGTGGACGCAGGGCTGAGCGCATCGGCGGACGCGGCTGAAACCGGCGAGCCGGCGCACGCGGCAAATGCCGCCTGAAAACAGAGCACGGTTGAAGGGAACCGAAACAAACGCAGCGCTAGTACTGAACCTGTCATTCCCCAAAAGGCTCGACGCGCCGACAGAAGCCGCGCGGGTCTCAACGATCGAGTGGAGAGCTCTAGATGAAGCAGACAGCGCAACCCGCCGACCCGCAGTTCGCGGCCGGCGTGCAGGGCAGCAGTCTTTACAACGACGACCTCGCGCCGACCGGCGTCGCTCAGCGCACGTGGAAGTGGTATCACTTCGCCGCGCTGTGGGTGGGCATGGTGATGAACATCGCGTCGTACATGCTGGCCGCCGGCTTGACGGAAGAGGGCATGTCGCCGTGGCAAGCGGTGGCGACCGTGCTGCTCGGCAACCTGATCGTACTGGTGCCGATGCTCCTGATCGGCCACGCGGGCGCGAAGCACGGCATTCCGTACGCGGTGCTGGTGCGCTCCTCGTTCGGCACGCAGGGCGCCAAACTGCCGGCAATGCTGCGCGCCATTGTGGCATGCGGCTGGTACGGGATTCAGACGTGGCTCGGCGGCAGCGCGATCTATACGCTGCTGAACATTCTCACCGGCAACGCGCTGCACGGCGCGGCCTTGCCGTTTCTCGACATCTCGCTCGCGCAACTGGCGTGCTTCCTGGTGTTCTGGGCGCTGCAGATCTACTTCATCGTGCACGGCACGGATTCGATCCGCTGGCTCGAAAGCTGGTCCGCGCCGATCAAGATCGTGATGTGCATTGCACTGGTGTGGTGGGCGACATCGAAAGCGGGCGGTCTCGGCTCGATGCTGTCGGCGCCGTCGCAATTCGTGGCGGGCGGCAAGAAAGAAGGCCTCTTCTGGGCCACGTTCTGGCCCGGCCTCACGGCCATGGTCGGCTTCTGGGCCACGCTCGCGCTCAATATCCCCGACTTCACGCGCTTTGCCAGAACGCAGCGCGATCAGATCATCGGCCAGTCGGTCGGCTTGCCGGTGCCGATGGCCTTGCTCTCGGTGATCTCGGTGGTTGTTACGTCGGCGACGGTGGTGATCTACGGCAAGGCGATCTGGGATCCGATCGATCTGACGAGCCGTATGACCGGCATCGGCGTGGGCGTCGCTCTGATCATCCTGACGCTCGACACTATGTGCTGCAATCTTGCCGCGAATCTTGTCGGCCCGGCTTACGATTTTTCGAGCCTGTGGCCCAAGGGCATTTCGTATCGCGTGGGCGGCATGATCACCGCGACCATCGCGATCGTGATGATGCCTTGGAAGATTCTCGCCACCACGCAGGGTTATATCTTTACGTGGCTCGTCGGCTACTCGGCGCTGCTCGGTCCGGTGGCGGGTATTCTGATGGTCGACTATTTCCTGATCCGCGGTACACGGCTCGACACGCGTGAGTTGTTCGACGAACACGGCGAATACAGCTACACCGGTGGCTGGAATATCGGCGCGGTCGTCGCGCTCGTGATCGGCGTGCTGCCGAATCTGCCGGGCTTCTTGCATACCGCGTTTCCGGCCTCGTTCCCGAACGTGCCGGCGATCTTCAATACGCTTTATACGTACGCGTGGTTTGTCGGACTCGCGTTGGCGTCGATCGTATATAGCGCGTGGATGAAGTTGAGCAAAGGACCGAGTGCGCGCGTGGCGAGCGCATAAAGCCGGCCCACGAGTGCCAGCGATTACGTAGCACCGAAACCAGCAGTTCATAAGGAGGCGGCAACATGACGACCCTGATTCGCGGCGGCACGATTATCGACGCGGAGAACACGTATCGTGCGGACGTGTTGTGTGCGGACCCGCAGGACGGCGGCACGATCCTGCAGATCGGAGCGGACCTGGAGGCGCCCGCCGGCGCCGCAATCGTCGATGCGGGCGGTCAATACGTGATGCCCGGCGGCATCGATCCGCACACGCACATGGAATTGCCGTTCATGGGCACCACGGCGAGCGACGACTTCTATACGGGCACGGCGGCGGGTTTATCGGGCGGCACCACGAGCATCATCGACTTCGTGATTCCGAGCCCGAAGCAGCCGCTGATGGACGCGTTCAAGGAGTGGCGCGGCTGGGCCGAGAAGGCGTCGGCGGACTACGGCTTTCACGTCGCGGTGACATGGTGGGACGATTCGGTCTATCGCGACATGGGCACGCTGGTGCACGAACACGGCGTGTCGAGCTTCAAGCACTTCATGGCCTACAAAAACGCCATCATGGCCGACGACGAAGTGCTGGTGAACAGCTTCTCGCGCTCACTCGAACTCGGTGCGCTGCCGACCGTGCATGCGGAAAACGGCGAGCTGGTGTTTCAATTGCAGCGTCAGTTGCTGGCGAAAGGCTTTACCGGTCCGGAGGCGCATCCGTTGTCGCGGCCGCCGGAAGTGGAGGGCGAGGCCGCCAATCGTGCGATCCGGATCGCGCAGGTGCTGGGGGTGCCGGTGTATATCGTGCACGTGTCCTCGAAAGATGCGGTCGATGCGATCGCCCGCGCCCGCAGCGAAGGTCTGCGCGTGTTCGGCGAGGTATTGCCGGGCCATCTGGTGATCGACGAAGCGGTGTATCGCGATCCCGACTGGACCCGCGCGGCGGCCCACGTGATGAGCCCGCCGTTCCGCTCGGCCGAGCATCGTGAGGCATTGTGGCGGGGTTTGCAAGCCGGCCAGCTGCACACCACGGCAACCGATCACTGCGTATTCTGCGCGTCGCAGAAAGCCATGGGCCGCGACGACTTCACGAAGATCCCGAACGGCTGCGGCGGTGTGGAAGATCGCATGGCGGTGCTCTGGCATCACGGCGTGAACTCGGGGCGTCTCACGCCGAACGAGTTCGTGCGCATTACGTCGACCAATGCCGCGCAGATCTTCAACCTGTATCCGCGCAAGGGCGCGGTGCGGGTCGGTGCGGATGCGGACCTCGTGGTGTGGGACCCGAACGCGAGCAAAACGATTTCGGTGAAGACGCATCATCAGAAGGTCGACTTCAACGTGTTCGAAGGCATGACGGTGCAAGGCGTGGCGATGCACACGCTCACTCGCGGCGCGCTCGCCTGGACCGACGGCGAGTTGCGGGCGGAGCGCGGCGCCGGCCGCTATCTGAAGCGTCCGCCGAACGGTGCCTACTTCGACGCGATCCGCGTCGCCAACAAGCGCAAGGAACCGCATCCGGTGGAGCGGTAAGCTGTTCGCAATCCGCCAGCGGGCGGCGCCGCATTCAAACGCGGCGCCGCTCTTTTTTATGCCGTGCGTTCGCCGCGGCCGCACCGCTCTCGCGTTTTCCCCGATGGCGCGCAACATAGGTTCCGTGTTGCGATGCATCCCGCGTCTGTCCTATCTGCTGTAGAGTTGGAATCCGCGTCATACCAGAGGCCTTGGCTGTTCGCTTAGCACGCAAGCGCATATCGATCGAAAACCTGATCCTTTGTAAAAACGCAGACCGTTTGCTACAGTCCGCCCACTCTGCAAGGCGCATGCGCCGGCGGGGACTGTCCAACACAAGACTCAGCCACCCACGTGGCACATTTGACGGAGCCGCCTGATGAAATCGATTCGTTCCATTCTGCTGATCGCGTTGTTCCAGGCCGTGGCCGTGACTTCCGCATTCGCCGCCGATGAACTCGCGCAGATCAAATCCGCCGGCGTGTTCAAGATCGGCACCGAAGGCACCTATGCGCCGTTCACGTACCACGACGAATCGGGCAAGCTGACCGGCTTCGACGTCGAGATCGGCACGGAGATCGCGAAGCGTCTCGGCGTCAAGCCGCAATTCGTCGAAGGCAAATGGGACGGTCTGATTGCCGGCCTCGATGTGAACCGTTACGACGCGGTGATCAACGAAGTGGCCGTGACCGATGCGCGCAAGGCCAAATACGATTTCTCCGATCCGTACATCACGTCGCACGCGGCGCTGATCGTGGCGTCGAACAACACCACGATCAAGAACTTCGACGACCTGAAGGGCAAGAAGTCGGCCAACACGCTGACCAGCAACTTCGGCAAGATCGCGGCCGCGCACGGCGCGGAAGTGATCCCCGTGCAGGGCTTTAATGAGTCGATCGATCTGCTGACCTCGGGCCGTGTCGATGCCACCGTCAACGACTCGCTGTCGTTTCTCGACTTCAAGAAGCACAAGCCGGACGCGAAGGTGAAGATCGCCGCGCTCGATACGTCGCCCGATAGCAGCGACAAATCCGCTGTGCTGATCAGGAAGGGCAGCCCCGATTTGCAGGCCGCGATCAACAAGGCGCTCGCCGACATGAAGAAAGACGGCACGTACCTGAAAATCTCGCAGAAGTATTTCGGCAAAGACGTCTCCCAGTAAACGCCTTCAGCGAGTCTGAATCATGCCGGCATGGTTGCATCTGATGGCGCAGTCGCTGTGGCCCCTGCTGTTTGCGGGGCTCGTGTTTACCGTGCCGCTCACGCTTATCTCGTTCGCGATCGGGCTCGCGCTGGCGTTTCTCGTCGCGCTGGTGCGGTTGTTCGGGCCCAGGTGGGCCATCGCGATCGTGCGCTTTTACGTATGGCTGTTTCGCGGCTCGCCCTTGCTCGTGCAACTGTTCGTGATTTTCTACGGTTTGCCGAACGTGGGCATCGTGCTTGATCCTCTGACGGCGGCGATCATCGGCTTTTCGCTGAATGTCGGCGCGTACAACTCCGAAGTGATACGCGGCGTGATCGAGTCGATTCCGAAAGGGCAGTGGGAAGCGGCGTATTCGATGGGGATGACCCGCGAGCAGGCCTTGCGCCGCGCGATCCTGCCGCAAGCTGCGCGCGTTGCGTTGCCGCCGTTGTCCAATTCGTTTATCGCGCTGGTGAAGGACACTTCGCTCGCCGCGGTGCTGACCGTGCCCGAGGTGTTTCAGGCGGCGCAGCGTATTGCGTCGGTGACTTATGAGCCGCTGATTCTGTACACGGAAGCGGCACTGGTTTATCTGGTGTTCAGTTCGGTGTTGTCGTCGGCGCAAGTCAGGCTCGAACGCAAATTCGGGCGTCACGCACTTTTCCAGGCAGGCAACTGATGATCCGGCTGGAAAAAATCGACAAGTATTTCGGCGGCCTGCGGGTGCTCAACTCGGTCGATCTTCAACTCGCCTCGGGTAATGTCACCGCGTTGATCGGTCCGTCGGGCAGCGGCAAGAGCACGCTGTTGCGTTGCGTGAATCTGCTCGAGATTCCAGAGTCCGGGGCTCTCGAACTCGGCGACCAGCGGCTGGAATTCAGCCGCGACCAGCGGCCTTCTCGCGAAGCGGTGTTGACGATTCGCCGCCGCACCGGCATGGTGTTCCAGAACTTTCAGCTGTTTCCGCATCTGACGGTGCGGCAGAACGTGATGGAAGGCTTGGTGACCGTGCTGAAGTGGGACAAGGACAAAGCACGCGCTCGCGCGGACGAGTTGCTCGAAAAGGTCGGCATCGCGCAGAAGGCGGACGCATGGCCTTCCACGCTGTCGGGCGGTCAGCAGCAGCGCGTGGCGATTGCGCGGGCGTTGGCGCCGTCGCCGGAAGTGCTGTTATGCGATGAGCCGACCTCGGCGCTCGATCCCGGCCTCGCGGCGGAAGTGGTGGAAGTGCTCAAGCAGCTCGCCACCGAAGGCATGACCATGCTGATGGCCACGCACGACTTGCGCCTCGCCGCGACGATCGCGCGGGACGTGGTGTTTCTGAATAACGGCGTGGTGGTGGAGGCCGGGCCGTCGCGCGAGATTTTCATGCAGCCGCGCGCGCCGGAAACGGAGCGTTTCGTCTCGACGTTGACGCATAGTTTGCCGGATGAATGGACTGAATCGGGCGGAGCCGGACGGCGGTAACGCGGCAGGGCAGGCATGCGGCAGGCGCAAGCCGCAGCGGCATGACTGTGCGATGCACCAGCATCGCGACGCACCAAGACAGCAGCCCAAACAACAGGGGGCGTCGGAACGCCCCCTTCTAACAACACCGCTACGCAGTCGCAGCCACGCTCATCGAACCTTAAACGCCCACGCTCTCCACGGCATCGTTCATCGCGGCGTTAAAGAAGCTTTCCTGCGCCCGCGTATTGACACGAGCATAAGCGCGATTCACCCCGCTGATCACCGCGCGAATCGACGCCGTCACCAGGTTGGCGTCGATGCCGACGCCGAACGCGCTGCCGGTCACATCGGCGCCGGCCATTTCAGCGACGGCCACCGCGCGGGCATCCGCGCCTTGCGTCAACGCGCGTTCTTCATAGTGCTGAATCCGTACCGGCACACCGATCGCGTGCATCAGCGCGTCGAGCGGGCCATTGCCTTCGCCGGTCAGCACGCGCCGCGTGCCGTGGATGTCGACCGTCAGTTTGATGCGCTCGCGTCCTTCGCGCTCGGACAGGCTATGGCCCACGTAATGAATCGGCGCGGTGTTCTGCACATATTCCTGCTGGAACAATTCCCAGATCTGCGCGGACGTGACTTCCTGGCCGCTGTCGTCGGTGAAGCGCTGCACGGCCGAGCTGAAGTCCACCTGCAGGCGGCGCGGCAACACGACTCCGTAGCCCTGTTCGAGCAGATACGCGATGCCGCCCTTGCCCGACTGGCTATTCACGCGAATCACCGAATCATAAGTGCGGCCGAGATCGGCCGGATCGATCGGCATGTAGGGTACTTCCCAGACCGCGTCCGGCTTCTGCACCGCGAAACCCTTCTTGATCGCGTCCTGATGTGAGCCCGAGAAGGCCGTGAACACCAGATCGCCGACATACGGGTGACGCGGATGGATCGGCAACTGTGTGCATTCTTCCGCGGTACGCGCGACTTCGTTGATGTTCGAGAAGTCGAGGCCCGGGTCGACGCCCTGCGTGTACAGGTTCAATGCGAGCGTGACGAGGTCTACGTTGCCGGTGCGCTCGCCGTTGCCGAACAAACAGCCTTCGATACGATCCGCGCCGGCCATCACGGCGAGTTCAGCCGCGGCCACGGCGGTGCCGCGATCGTTATGCGGATGCACGGAGATGATCAGCGAATCGCGGCGCGCGAGATTGCGGTGCATCCACTCGATCTGGTCCGCGTAGATGTTCGGTGTGGACATTTCGACGGTGGCCGGCAAGTTGACGATGGCTTTGTGTTCCGGCGTCGGTTGCCAGACATCGAACACGGCGTCGCAGACTTCCTTGGCGAATTCGATTTCCGTGCCGCTGAACACTTCCGGGCTGTACTGGAACGTGAACTGCGTTTCCGGCATGGTGGCGGCGATGCGCTTCATCGTGCGCGCAGCGTTTTGCGCCAGTTCCTTCACGCCGCTCTTGTCCAGATTGAAGACGATCTTGCGGAATTCCGGCGCGGTCGCGTTGTACAGGTGGACGATGGCGCGCGGCACGCCACGCAAGGATTCGAAGGTGCGCTCGATCAGGTCGTCACGCGCTTGCGTCAAGACCTCGATGGTGACGTCGTCGGGGATATGGCCGCCTTCGATCAGTTCACGCACGAAATTGAAGTCGGTCTGCGAAGCGGACGGAAACGCGACTTCGATTTCCTTGAAGCCGATCTGCACCAACGTCTTGAACATGCGCATCTTGCGCTGCGCGTCCATCGGCTCGAACAGCGACTGATTGCCGTCGCGCAGGTCGGTGCTCATCCAGATCGGCGGGTGCGTGATGGTGCGCGACGGCCACTGGCGATCCGTCAAGGTGACGGGTTTGAACGAGCGGTATTTGGTAGCGGGGTTCTTCAACATTTTCATCATCCGTGGGTGAGACCAGGTAGCTGGGAGTCGACCGGACGACGAAAAGACATGACGAGGCGCCGGTCGAAAACCGGGGCTGGGTCAGTTACTGGGGAATTTTGCGGTGCTTCGGGTGTTTCAGATGGAAGCGCGCAGCAGCAGACCTAGCCCGGTAGAGGGGGCTAGTAGTAGCGATAGGATGGTCTGGGCGCGGTACATAGTGCGCAATAGGACCATATTATCGGGACGGCGTCAAGCGCCGTTCCCTTTTGGATCGAGGCTGGCGGAGATTAGTGCGCCGGTTTCACGAAGCGCAAGGTCATGCGATCCGATTCGCCGATCGCCGCATATTTCGCCCGGTCGACGTCGCCGCCTTCGAAGGTCGGCGGCAGCGACCAGACGCCGTTCGGGTAGTTTTTCGTGTCGCGCGGGTTGGCGTTCACTTCGCTCTTGCCGGCCAGTTCGAAGCCCGCCGCGCGCGCGTGTTCAATGACGTAGTCTTCCGTCACATAGCCGGTGTCGATGGTCTGTTGCAGCGAGATGCCCGGCGCCGCGCGATGTTCCTCGACACCGAGGACACCGCCCGGCTTGAGCGCCGCGTAGAACGCGCGCAGGTTGGCGTCGATCTGGCCGTCTTTGATCCAGTTATGGATGTTGCGGAAGGTCAGGACCTCGTCGACGCTGGCATCGGCCGGAAAGCCGCTGAACTGGCCGGCGTGCAGCGTGCCGACCACGACATGGCCGTACACGGCGGGCGTGGCCGCCAACTTGCGCGCGAACGCGGCCCGATTGGCCTGTGTTTCCGCAGATGGCGCACTCTGCGGGCCGTCGTACTGCGCCTCGTAGAGCTTGCCGTGCTCGCGCAGATACGGCGCGAGGATGTCCGTGTACCAGCCGCCGCCCGGCTCGATCTCCAGCACGCTTTGCGACGGCGCGAGTTCGAAGAATTGCAGCGTTTCCTTCGGATGGCGGTAGATGTCGCGGGCGCGGGCCTTGTCGCTGCGTTGGGGTCCGGAAATCGCGGCATCGAGCAGCGCCGGACTGGGCGATGCGGAAGTCGAGGCCGAAGTCGAGCCCGACGGGCCGGCGCAGGCCGCCAGCAGCAACGTTGCTGTGAGCATCGCAAGCGTGGCGCGCAGCGTGCTAGCCTGAAGATTGGGTTGTGGGTTCATGACGTCCATTATCGGGCGCGACCGCGCGGGAACAAAATCGGTAATCGGCATAAGGATAGGCGTTCGCCGGGTTTTGCGTGGCGGTCGCCGCAACCGGAATAAAAGACCGTGCCGGCCGGTTTTCCTGTTGACCGCGGCGTGTCCTGAAGGTCGCCGAATCCGAAGCGCTGCGTGGCGCGTATAACTGGTGTGGTCAGCGTTGGCCGTCGCGTGCAGGCCTGTTGTATGCCGGGGCGCGACTTGATCCCCTTCATTTCATTTTGCCGGAGGCAGGTATGAAACGAATATCGACGATGTCGCAGGTAGGGCGGGTTTTACTGTGCGCGGCCGCGTGCGCGATCGCCGCCCAGGCGGGCGCGCAGGGTTTGAGCCCGCAGGACGACATGAACGCGCCGCAAAACAGCACGCGTTTGATGCCGAACGCGGCGCGAGGCAGCGAATATCCGACGCACGGCAACCAGCAGGCAGGGGAAATGAACCTGAATCCGACCGACCCGCGCGCGCAATTGGTGAACGGCCTGCCGAATCACACCAATTCCGGCGGTTATGGTTCGCCGCTCGCCGGCGTGCGCACCTACGTGCAACCGGCAATGCCCTCGAATTGAGCGGCCCGCGGACGACAGGCGTGCCGCATCGCGCGTTGGATAGCAGCGCATCCCCGCACGGACTGTTTTGTTCAATTGAGCTTTTTCGGGCGATGGGCCGCGTGTGGCCTGAATACGGGTACGGGTCGGAGTCCGACCACGTTTGGCAGCGTACCGCTCCGCGCGATCACCGCGACGCCGATGGCCACCAGGATCAGCAGTAGCAGCGCGGTGCCATCGCGCGGATCGGCGTGCCTCGCCGGCGCCCGACGCCGCTGCCGTTGAAGCAGGCCGTAAGCTACAATTGCCGACGGCTTGAAAAACGGAACATCAATGAAGATTCGGATTCTCTCTCTCGTCTGCGTCACGACCGCCGCTGCGCTGCTGGCGGGCTGCACGGCCGTCTACAAGAACACGGACGCATGCGAACAGTTGATGCGAAGCAAGCTGGCGGAAACGTCGCCCGATACGCTCAAGATCACCCATGCCGCCGCCGGTATCTACGGCTCGCGCGTGGTGGTCGAAGGATCGATCGAACGGGCGGCGGTCCCGGCGTCCGCGCCCGGGGAGGCGAGTGCGCCGCTCCCAGCGTCGACTGTGGCTGTAGGTGCGACAGGCGCATCGGGCGCATCAGATGCGTCGGCATCCGGAGGGTTCTGGTTCAAATCCGCCAGGACGCGGAAGACCGTCACGCCGGCGGCCGCGGAGTGCACGTTCAACGGCCCGACGCTGAGCGCATTCAACTGGCTCGCGCCGGCCAGTCTGGCGACACCGGCCACCAGCGCCACCGAGTAGCACAGCGCGCGGCGCCGAAACTCAAGCCGTCGCCTCGTCTCGCTTGCGTTGCTTCGCCCGCACCCGTTCCAGCACGCATTCACCGAACGCCTGCGGACGTCCTTCAAAGCACCGTTCCACCGCCCGCATATCGATCAGGCGCTGCCGCAGGGCCGTGCGCTCGTCGTGGGCGTCGATCATTCGCACGGCGGCGGCGACGTAATCCTCGACGCTCTCCGCGGTGGTCCACGACGGCATGCCCACGCGCTCGAACAGCGCGCCGTCGATCCGCTCGAACACCTCCGGCCCGCGCTTGCAGATGCCGGGCAAACCCAGCGTGAGCGCGTCGACGATACCGTTGGTATTGCCGAACGGAAACGGGCTGAGAAACAGGTCCGAGCGATTGACGCGCGCCAGATAGCCCGCGTATTCATGAAAGCTGTGCACGACGGCGTGCGGGAGCGTCTGGCGAATGACGTCGCGCATGCGGTCGAGCGGCAAACCGAACGGCACGCCGCTCATGAAGTGAAATTGGACCGGCGTCGCCGCGCGCTCGCCGATTTCACGGCACGCTTCGAGAAAGCCGGGATTGAGCTTCATTGCGCTGGCCGTGATGACGATCTCCAGCGTCTCGCGTGACGGCGGAATCTCGGCGACGATCTCCGGCAGCGCCACCGACGGCCGGTACGGTTGGCCGTCTTTCGGCAACTTCATCAGACGCTCGCTGAAACAGGCGGGGTCGCCGACGTAGTCTTCCTCCACGCTGACGTAGTCGATCTTGTCGGAGTGCGTGGTGGCCGGGTGCCCGAGGCCGGCGATCTGCAACGGCGCGATGCGCAGGTTCGACATGAACACCGTGAGCGCGAACATGCCGACGCTCGGCATATAGAGCACGTCGGGCTGTTCCGCCTCGGCAAAATCGCGAATCGTTTTCAGACATTCGCCGATATATTCCGGCTCTTCCAGTTCGATGAAACGGTCGAACACCGCGCGGCCAATCTCGTCGACCGCATAGCCGAAGCCGAAAGCCACCACTTCGAAATGTTCGCGCGCGGCTTCGAGCGTGAGCGAGTGCGTGCGGTAGATCGAATGCGCGCCGCTGAACCACTCGAGCACGACCACCATGAGCGGTTTCTTGCCACGTTGCCGCCGGTTTTTCGCGCGCGCCAGTTGTGCCGCGGGGATGTCGGCCAGTCCTAATTGGTCCAGCTTGCGGCGCACCAGCGCGTTGATGTCCCGCTTGATCTCGTGCCGCCGCGGCGTGTCCGCGTAGCTGCAGAACATATAGGCGTTGTGCAGCACGGCGGTTGGCAGGTCGTCGAGGTCGTCGATCTGCTGCAGTTTGCCGGGCAGCCATTCCATTAGCGCTTCGCGTTTGATATGCGCGTTCGCCGAGCCCTTGAAGACCGGCGCCAGCAGAGCGAGTGCGAGACAGGCGGCAAGCGATTTGTCATAGGCCCACAGCGCGGCGAAGTCGAGTTCCAGTTCGGACTCGGTCGAATAGAGCACGCAGAGTTTTTCGATGAAGCGGTCGCCGGGCAGAAACTGGGCGTTATCCGGACCACGCGGATTCAGGTGACGGCTTACGTGGTCCGCATTGCCGAATGGCGTGCAGGCAAACACCAATCCGACCCATTCGTGCAATGTCAGAAGCAATCTGAAGCACTCGTTCGGCAACTGGAATGTCGGGTCCGCGAACAGGGTCGACGCCGCGCTCGCGAGACGTGTGCAGAAGCGCCTGTGCTGTTCGGCGGGCGGCAGACCGGCCATGCCCGAGGCGCGAAAGCTGCCGTCCAGTTCGCCGCGCTTCTGCTGCAGGAGCGCCAGCGCGGCGATGAACTGGATCGCGGCTTTCAGATGCTGCCGCGTGTAGACGAGCTGCTCGAAATGATCGAGCGAAAAAGTGGGTTCTTCCATCTGCCGAGACGTCCAGAATTTGCATGACTAACTAAGCGGAACCAGGTTAGCCGGAGCACGAAATTATCTCAGCCGATGGATCCCAAAACGGTTCGCCCGATGAGTTTGCGAAATTTCAGCGTCGAAAGAAGCCATCGGTTCAGAATGCGTAGTACGGCCCCGGGCCCGCCGATGTCTCGCGCGAGGCGATGGCGGTATAGACACGTCGTCCGAAGAAGAACGGCAAGCCCCAGCCGAAGCCGCTGCTGGCCACGCCGGCCAGATTGTTGAAGGCGTTGTTCGACGAGGCGAACAGCGCGCTCGAATTGCCGACCGCGAACGACACCATGTTCGACGCGCCATCTGTACCGGTGATCGCGGCGCTCGCGGCCTCTATCGAAGCCGGGCAGTACCAGAAGCCGCACTGCGGGAACTGGCTCGTGCGGAAGAACAGCCCATTCGAACCGCTGTCGACATAGCTCTGCGAATAAGTCTGCCCGCCGCTCGTGGTGACGACGTAGCCCGTCACCGGATTCGCCTTGAGGACGCTGGCGCCGTTCAGCGCGTTATTGGCCTGTGTGCCGATGCCGAAGATCATCGAACCGGATACGCTGGCCGCGCCGGCGTCGGCGATGGCCGGCAGGTCGATGACCAGGCCGTTGTTGTCGAGCGCAAAGCGGCTGACCGGATTGGTGACCTGCAGCGCGAGGGCTTGCGTGCTGGCGAGACAGGCGCCGCCGGCGTCGCAACTGTAGTACCAGCGCGGCAACGCGGCGCTGACGCAGCCGCTGCCGCAGTCGGCCGCGAACAGGCCCACGCCGAGAATGCCGTTCGAGCGCAGGCCAGCCACCGTCTGCATGGCGCGGCCGGATCCCGCGCAGTCGGCGGGCACGTCGGGGAGCGCCGGATCGGCGATGGTCTGGATCGGAATCGAGGCCGCCAACTGGCCGGCCATGCGGACGTCCGCGCTGCGCACCGCGCCCCAGGTGTAGCCGCCGCCGAACACGGTGCATTCGCCCGCAATCCCGCTGCCCGACGCGATTGCCGCGAGCGGCAGGTCGGCCGGCAATGCAGACGCGAGAATCCTGAGTCCGTGCGAACCGGTGTCGACCTGGACATTGTCGACCGTCACGCAATTGCTGGTGCCGGGCTGGCAGACGGTAACGCTCGTGGTCAGCATATTGCGCGTCAGACCGGGCGCGGCGGAGACGGCGATCGGCTGGACGTTCGGCGTGTTCGACTGCGGCACGGAGCCGCCAGGGCTCGCGCCCGGGGCGGCGGGCGGCGCGGCGGCTACCGGCGCGCTGGCGGCGCCCGGGCTGTTGCCCGGTGCGGCCGGGCCGGTCGAGGACGTGGCGGCCGGTGTGCCGCCGCCACCGCCGCCGCATCCCGCGAGGGCGGCGCAGATCAGCAGCGGGGCATAAGAGGACAGGTCGGATTTCATGGTGTGGCGCGTGTTCGTCGAGGTGGAGTGCGGATGCCGTGTGCGTGGCCGGGGGGCGCATCACCGGAAATCGTCGGCTGTCACGCCGGGCGGCAGCGCCGTCGGCAGCCATGCGCGGCCTGCGTAACCGCGCATCGGGCCGCCGGATTCCACGATCACGTCCGGCCGCGCCACGCGCGAGACGTGCAGATTGCCGTCCGCTGCCGCCGCGGCGGCGCCGGCGCGATACGAGTCCGCGTACTTGCCGAGCAGCGCGCGCAAGTCCGGCATGGTTGGGCCTTGCCACGCATAGCCGATGATCTGGCCGGTGTTCGCCGCGTACTCGGTAATAGTTGTGTTGCCGGCGTCGGTAAATGTGCGCACGCGCAGCGCCCCGTTCAACATGGCGCGCGGCGCGCTGGCGCTCGCATCCGCCCTGGACGGCATGGCGCCGCCCAGTTCGGCGCACGCGCCGCGGCTCGCGAACAAGGCGGCGAAAGCGATCGCCGAGGCTGCGAAAGCCGGCGTAAGAGTAGGCAATGGCATGGCGGTCGGTCCCGTGGCTGAAGCACTCAAAGGCTTCTGGTGATGTCCATTTCAAGATATCACTCGGGTTTTTGGGCCGTTACTGGAAGCGGCATCCAGCTAATTTAGATATATCGAAATTGACCGCGACAGGATCTCGGAAAGTGCTGTCGAATCAATGATCTGACGATGGCGTAGGGTGTATCTGACAGTGCGCTGGGAAATGTGGGCAATTGTTAAATTTGCCGTGCGCGAGGCCGTTTCAGGCGCGAAAACGAGATCTTTGCGCCTCGGGGAAAGGTCGACAGAGTTTGGACCCTTCGGAGTCCTTCTCGCGGGTTGATTCCGCGTCGTTTGCGCGCGCCTCGCGCTGCTCAATTCGCGGGCAAACCCGGGTTTTTGCACACGACTCGCCGGGATCGGTAAAATGTTGGGTTGATCCACGGAAACTTGCCGTGGCGTAGCGGAAGGATTCCCCGAACATGACTGATCTTCGTCTTACCAAGCGGTTTGCAGTAATGCTGATGGCAGGCGGTCTGGTCGCCGGCTGCGGCACGTCGTCGCCGACCAAAGTCGACTACAAGAGCGACTCGAAATCGAAGCAGGTATCACTTGCCGTACCGCCGAACATGATCGATGAGACGGCCGATCAGCGTTCGTTGCCCCCGCAGGGCGGCGAAACCTCGTTGTCCACGCTCAAGCAGGTTCAGGCGCAAGCGCCGTCGGCCAATTCCGTGGTGGTGGCGCCGGCGGTCAGCGGCATGCATATCCAGCGCGACGGCACGGAAAGCTGGCTCGTCATCGACAACAAGGCGCCTGAGCAGGCATGGCCGCAGATTCGCCGCTTCTGGCAGGAACAGGGCTTCCTGCTGGTGGTCGACCAGCGCGACAAGGGCGTGATGGAAACCGACTGGAACGAAACGCACGCGCAGATCAACGACGGCCTGATCCGTGGCACGCTGTCCAAAGCCATGGGCAACAGCTATGTGACCTCGGAGCGCAACAAGTACCGCACGCGTCTCGAAGCGGCGCCGAACGGCGGCACCTACGTGTTCGTCAGCCAGAAGGGCATGCGCGAGGCGCTGACCGGCACGAACAACGATTCGAGCACGTGGGTGGCGAAGCCGAACGATCCAGGCCTCGAACAGGAATATCTGAAGCGGCTGATGGCGGCGCTGGCGCTGGCCGATTCGCGCTCGAAACCGGCTGACGCGCAAAACGCCGACCTGTCGGCCGGCGCGCAAACGGCGCCGAACGCGGCCACGGCGGGCGCCAAGTCGGCGGCTGCGGCCACGGCGGCGCAAAACGTTTCGCTGTCCGCCCAGCAACCGTCGCCGAATGCGGACGCGAACGGCAACGAAGCGCAGCTTTCGTCGACGGAACTCACCCTTGGCGAGCCGTACGACCGCGCCTGGTTGCGCGTGGGCCTCGCGCTCGACCGCAGCAACTTCACCGTCGACGACCGCGATCTGACCCGCGGCCTGTACTTCGTGCGCTACGTCGATCCGAAGGACATGACGTCGGCCGAACAGGGCTTCTGGAGCCAGGTTTTCCACGGCAAGAAGGAAAAAGTTGCCAAGCAGTATCTGGTGAACGTGCGCGCCGTGACGCCTAATCAGACGCGTGTCGCCGTGGTCGACGACAAGGGCACGGTTGACCAGAGCCCGCAGGCCCAGCAGATCATGAGTCTGATGGCCGACCAGTTGCACTGAGCAAGGCCGCCGCAGGCGGCAACGCTGTCTAAAACCCGTCCGGAAATGACTCCGGGCGGGTTTTTTTATGCCCCGAGAGTCCGGCAAAGCATGGCCGACAAGCGATCCTTAAACGGCTGCGCACGTCTTATGCTTGGTTCGATCAACACCGGTCTAAACCGGCGTTCAACGGGAGATGGCCATGTTCGACGTGATTCCTTACTGGATGTGGGCGGCGAGCTTGCTCGTCCTGGCACTGGTATGCGGTGCAGCCTTGAACCCGCGCGAATCGCGGCGGCCAACCGGCCTGCAGCTTCGGCATGGCGCGGCTCAGCGCACGAAGTGGCCAACGCTTTGACTTGACTCACCGCTGCGGCCGCCTCGTGCGGCTGCACGTAACGTGACGTTACCCCGGTGACGTAACTATCCAGGCCTTCCTGAGCGCCTCTCTCCGCAACCTTCATCGGCAGAAAAACTCAATAAAAATCAAGTGGTTGTCGTTGCTTCCGAACGATTTAACATAACTGGCACACAAGCTGCTTTTATAAACTCATGGGGCCGGATTGCATGACCCGGTGTGAGTTGGCGACGAGTCTCGATCGACGATCTGAAACCAAAGCGGACCATTCCAGCATCGGCCGACGAACCGATGCTTCGCCCGATGACGGCCTGCGCGCTGCGCGGCCTCGGTGGCCCCGTCGCCTATCCTCGTAGGGCGACGGTTTCGCCCGCACTCCGACGTGGAGTGCGGGCTATTTTTTGTGCGGCCGGAATTCGGGGCGGCCAGGTGTGGCGGCGCGAAAGATGAGAGTTATGAGAGTCAGCGACGCCGTGAAAGCGTCGCGCGAAATGAAGCGGATTTCAGGTGTCGGCGCGGCGCGTGCCGATCCACGGCAGACGCCTGACCACGCCGGTGGCGAGCGCGGTGCCGACCAGAATCACGCCGCAGCCTTCAATCATGCCCGGCGAGACGCTTTCGCCGAGAAACAGCGCGCCCCACAGAATGCCGAAGATCGGGATGACGAAGGTCACCGTAATCGCGCGCGCCGGTCCGGCCACCGCGATCAGATGGAAGAACAGCATATACGCGACGCCGGTACAGGCGACGCCGAGCGCGATCACCGCGCCCCACGCGTGCAGCGAGATCGGCGCCGCCGGCCAGTAGATCACGGCGAGCGGCAGCAGCACGATGGTGGCGCCGGTCATCGTGCCGGTGGCGACGGTCAGGGCGTCGACGCCGGTCAGATGGCGCTTGGTGTAGTTGGCGGCGATGCCGTACAGCAACGTGGCGCCGAGCGCGGCGCCGGCCGCTAGCGCGGTGGTGAGCGGCGTGGCCGCCGTGCCGTCGGGTGCGGCGATCTGATCCCACACCAGCATCAGCACGCCGAGAAAGCCGATCACCAGCCCGAGCGTGCGCAGCGCGCTCAATCTGTCGCGCAGCCACAGAAAGCCGACCAGCGCGCCCCACAGCGGCGTGCTCGCATTGATCACGGACGTGACGCCGGCCGACAGCGTCAACTCGGCATAGGCGAACAGGCAGAAAGGCGCCGCCGAATTCAGGATGCCGACCACTAGCAGCGGGAAGGCGCGCGTGCGCAGGATCGTCGCGGACTGGCGCAGCGGACGTCGCGCGATCAGCACGATCGCGAGAAACGCCGCGCCGATGCCGACGCGCAGTGCCATCAACGGCGCGACGCCGAAGTCGGTGACGCCAACCCGGATAAACAGGAACGAGGCGCCCCACAGGGCGGCGAGGATCAGCAACTGGAGCAGGTTTTTAGCATTCATCGAGGTGGCGCCGCGCGCGGTTGAGTCGAGACACCTGTGCATCGTAGCAGTGCAGTCGGGCGAAACGTTTCAGGCTGCAATGAAACGGCAAGTTCCGGGAGACGGAGGCGTTTGATAATCGTCGATCGTAAGCGCAGTGGCGGTCCGCGCATAACGAGCAATTCTCACGCTGATGTGAGAAATATTGCGATCAGGACGTTGGAGTGGGGCTGAAATGACAAGGTGGAGGAAAAAGCCTGCGCGCGCAACGTGAATTATTTTGCGGCAGCGCGGCAGCGGGGGAGAGCCGGCAACCTTGCTCCAGCCTGTTCCGGCTAAAGCGGCGCACGCCGGCGTCCATGCGGCCGCAGCCCGCCACCCGGAGCGCATCGCACGTGTCGAGCCAACGGGTTGTGCAGGCGTTTTAGCCCGCACAACCCGACCCGCCTCAATGCGGAATCATCCATTGCAGGACATTCTGCTGCAGCCACACCAGCACGCCGAGCAGCACCGTCAACAGAATCGAGTGCTTGAAGGTTTTGGCGAAGACCACGCCTTCCTTGCCTTTGAGTTCCGTGGTCGCCACCCCGGTCGAAATGTTCTGCGGCGAAATCATCTTGCCCATCACGCCGCCCGACGAGTTCGTAGCCGCCATCAGAATCGGGTTGAGATTCAGCTGATTGGCCGCGACCACCTGCAGGTTGCCGAACAGCGCATTGCCCGACGTGTCGCTGCCGGACAGGAACACCGCGACCCAGCCAAGGAATGCCGACACCAGCGGAAAGAACGGTCCGACCGACGACGCGCCGAGGCCGAGCGTGTACGTGAGCCCCGAGTAGTTCATCAGATACGCGAGCCCGACGATGGTCGCCACCGTGAGGATGGCGATGCGCGTCTGTACCCACGTGTCGGCGATCGCCGCGCCGAATTCGCGCGGACTCAGTTTGACCACGGCCGCCGTAATGAGCGCGGCGACCAGAATCGCCGTGCCGGTGGCGAGCGGCTGGAAGTCCCACACCGCGCTGTACGGCGTGTTGTACAGCGTGATGAAGACGGCCTTGTCGAGCCCCGGCCACGGCACCTTGACGTCGCCGATCAGGAAGATCTTCGCCACGGTCCAGATGATCACCACCACCGACACGATGATCCACGGATACCAGCCCTGGCCGCCGCCGATCTTGCCGCGCACTTCGCCCACGCGGTCGATGTTGACCGCGAACTTCGGATCCGCCGCAGGCTTCCAGACGCGCAGGAAGGCGATCGTGACGATAAGCGAGACCATCGACGACAACACGTCGGTCAAGCTGTAGTTCACATAGTTCGACGCGACGAACTGCGTGAGCGCGAAGCTCGCGCCCGACACCAGCAGCACGGGCCACACCCGCAGCATGTTGCGAAAGCCCGCATAGACGCCGATCACATAGAAGGGCAGCAGGAATGCAAAGAACGGCAACTGGCGGCCGACCATCTTGGCGAGCGTGTCGGCCGGCAAATGCGTGACCGCGCCGAGCACGGTGATCGGCACGCCGAGCGCGCCGAACGCGACTGGCGCGGTATTGAAGATCAGCGTGAAGGTGAGCGCTTCGAGCGTGGGGAAGCCGAGCAGAATCAGCAGCGAACTGGTGATGGCGACCGGCGTGCCGAAGCCCGAAATTCCTTCGAGCAGCGCGCCGAACGAAAACCCGATCACGACCAGCACCACGCGCCGGTCGTTCGGCAGGTTGTCGATCATCCACATGCGAAAGGCCGCGAAGCGGCCCGAGCGTTGTGAGATGTTGTAAAGCAGAATCGCCGCGAACACGATCCACATGACCGGCCAGCAAGCGAACACCACGCCGGCGACGACCGAATCGACCGCGAGTCCCACGGGAAACTGCCAGACCAGAATCGCCACGATCAGGCCGACGATCAACCCCGCGAGCGACGCCTGCCAAGCCGGCCGCCGGGCCCAGCCAAGCAGAAGCAGCACGACGATAATGGGCAGCGCCGCGACGAGGAACGATGGCAATAGCGAATTGCCGACAGGAGTGAGTAGTTGGTGAAACATCACGTCTCCTTCATTGTTGTTAGGACTCGACGCGGCACCACGCACTCCGGAGCGCGTCGCCATGGCATGACGGATGGGCGTCGCCGACTCGCGGGAGTGGCCGGGATCGCTTTTTTTAAACGGCTACTGCATGTGGCTTACCAAGCATAGAACCCAGTCCGGCCGCGTCAAGAAGGGAAACTACGGGCGCAGCGAATGGGCGCTGGGAGCGCGGCTTGCGGGACTGGTCGACGCGGCACATGGCGCGCGACGTTGTGCGGGCGTGTCGGTAAGACCGATCAGGTTCAATCGTGCCGGCTGGTGTTAATGCCAATGGCCGTGACCGCCCCATCCGCCACCACCGTGACCGCCCCAGTAACCGCCAAAGCCGACGCCGATCGACACCGACGGCCCATACCAGCCCGGATAGCCGTAGTAAGCCGGGTAGACCGGCGGCGGATAGTAAACGGGAGCGGGGGCGACATACACAGGCGGCGCGGCGACCGCGTATGTCGGCGGCGGGGCTGGTTGACCTGTCTGCGCTTGTTGTTGCTGCTGCTGGTCCGTCGAGTAGGCGTCTTGCCCGACCGGGACTGCCTGTTGCGTTCCCGCTGCGGGGACCGTCGCGTAATACGGTGAATACGCCGGGTAGTAACCGTACGGGTAATAGCAGCCGGACAGCGTCATTAAACAGACCGCGCCACCGAGCGCGATGCCTGTTTGCGAAAGGCGTGGAAAAGACGGGGAACAGCGCAGCGGCCACCGCTGGCCGATCGCGCACGCCGTGTTGATGAGGCGGGACTTCATGACGCGCTCCTGGTTGAATCGGACGCCGCCATCAGGGGCGTGACGTCATGAGCTTACGCCGCCTGGGCACCAACAGGATTGCAAAACCGTAACGGCTTATTTCACCTCGTTGCAGCGGGTCGAACGGAACGGTTGAACTGCGTACTCGCGCTGGCTGTTGAGACGCGGAACCGCTTGCAGGTCAGCGTGGGCGAACCATTGTTCGGCCCACGCTCGCATGACGCGCGACGACTTGCGACGCATGTCATGCGCATGATTCTCCGTTACTTACCAACCTCATGCCCGATCACGCCGCCTGCCGCCGCGCCGCCGAGCGTCGACAGCGCATTGCCGCCGATCGCTGCACCCGCCGCGCCACCCAGACCCGCGCCAATGGCGGTGTCGCGCCCCTGACGGCTCATGCCGTCGCATGCGGAAAGGCTCATCAGGACGGCCGCGATGGCTGCAAACATACCGATTTGACGTATCGATTTCATGATGTTGACTCCATTGGTTACGGCCGGCAGTACACACCGCCCTTGCGTTTGATGGTATCGCCGCATCCTGTATCCGGATGTGTGCGCTTGTCAGCGAAACGACGGTTTCGTAATCAAGTGTTTCCCTCCGTCCAGCACGCGGCGTGCCCGGGCGGCGCAAACGAAAAAGCCCGCCAGTGGCGGGCTTCGTTGCTGCAATGCAGAGGTTTGGCGGGTCGGGTGGCGTAATAACGACGCCCGCCCCGCGAACCGAACCTTACTGCCGCTGATAAATCTCGGCGCCTTTCTTCATGAACTCGATCGACTTCACTTCCATGCCTTTCTTCAGCGCTTCGTCGTCGGTGACGCCTTGTTGCGCGGCGAATTCGCGTACGTCCTGCGTGATCTTCATCGAGCAGAAGTGCGGCCCGCACATCGAGCAGAAATGCGCGACTTTCGCCGAATCCTTCGGCAGTGTTTCGTCGTGGAATTCGCGCGCCTTGTCCGGATCGAGACCGAGGTTGAACTGGTCTTCCCAGCGGAACTCGAAACGCGCTTTCGAGAGCGCGTTGTCACGCACCTGCGCGCCCGGATGGCCCTTCGCCAGATCGGCGGCGTGCGCGGCGAGCTTGTAGGTGATGATGCCGGTCTTGACGTCGTCCTTGTTCGGCAGCCCGAGGTGTTCCTTCGGCGTGACGTAGCAGAGCATCGCCGTGCCGAACCAGCCGATCATCGCGGCGCCGATGCCCGACGTGATGTGGTCGTAGCCCGGCGCAATGTCGGTCGTCAACGGTCCCAGCGTGTAGAACGGCGCTTCGTCACACCATTCGAGTTGCAGGTCCATGTTCTCCTTGATGAGCTGCATCGGCACGTGGCCGGGGCCTTCGATCATGGTCTGCACGTCGTGCTTCCACGCGATCTGCGTGAGTTCGCCGAGCGTCTTCAGTTCGCCGAGCTGCGCTTCGTCGTTGGCGTCGTAGATCGAGCCGGGACGCAGACCGTCGCCGAGCGAGAAGGCCACGTCATACGCCTTCATGATTTCGCAGATGTCTTCGAAATGCTCGTACAGGAAGCTTTCCTTGTGATGCGCGAGACACCACTTCGCCATGATCGAACCGCCGCGCGAGACGATGCCCGTCATGCGCTTGGCCGTCAGCGGCACGTATTGCAGACGCACGCCCGCGTGGATCGTGAAGTAGTCGACGCCTTGCTCTGCCTGTTCAATGAGCGTGTCGCGGAAGATTTCCCACGTCAGATCTTCGGCCTTGCCGTTGACCTTTTCGAGCGCCTGATAGATCGGCACCGTGCCGATCGGCACCGGCGAATTGCGGATGATCCACTCGCGCGTTTCGTGGATGTGCTTGCCGGTGGAGAGATCCATCACCGTGTCGCCGCCCCAGCGGATCGCCCACGTCATCTTGTCGACTTCCTCGCCGATGGAGGACGTCACCGCCGAGTTGCCGATGTTCGCATTCACCTTCACGAGGAAGTTGCGGCCGATGATCATCGGTTCGCTTTCCGGGTGATTGATGTTATTCGGGATGATCGCGCGGCCGCGCGCCACTTCTTCGCGCACGAACTCCGGCGTGATCGCCGTGAGACCGTTCGGGCCGAACGCGCTGGCGCCGAACGCCTGGCCCGGATGCTGGCGGCCCATCATCGCCGCGAGCTTTTCGCCGTTCGGCCCGCTTGTCTTGAGGCTTTCCAGATACTCGGCGCGGCGCTGGTTCTCGCGAATGGCGATGTATTCCATTTCCGGCGTGATGATGCCTTGGCGGGCGTAATGCATCTGCGAGACGTTTTTGCCGGCGATCGCGCGGCGCGGCGTGCGATGCAGGCCCTTGAAGCGCAGATCGGCGGTGGCCGTGTCGGCGGCGCGCTCGCGGCTGAAGTCGCTCGACAGACCCGTCAGCGCTTCGGTGTCGCCGCGTTCTTCGATCCAAGTTTGGCGCAGTGCGGGCAGACCTGCGCGGAT
This sequence comes from Paraburkholderia sp. BL27I4N3, assembly GCF_003386115.1. Classification (NCBI taxonomy): domain Bacteria; kingdom Pseudomonadati; phylum Pseudomonadota; class Betaproteobacteria; order Burkholderiales; family Burkholderiaceae; genus Paraburkholderia; species Paraburkholderia sp. BL27I4N3. The sequence continues at coordinate 992,281 of NZ_QREJ01000001.1, forward strand.
GTCGATCTTGGCTTCCGGATCGGAGTAAGGGCCCGACGTGTCGTAGACATAGACCGGCGGATTCTTTTCGCCACCGAAGCTGTCGGGCGTGTCGGCCTGCGAGATTTCGCGCATCGGCACGCGGATGTCGGCACGCGAGCCGGTCACGTAGACCTTGCGGGAATTCGGCAACGGCGCGACAGCGGCTTCGTCGACGTGAGCGTCGGCGGAAAGGAACTTCGGATTGGCGTTCATCGTATCTCCTGTGTCGACCGGAGTTGGCGCTTTAGCGCTTACTCCGGTCCCATGCAGAGCAGTCGACCAGAGTTGGCGCTTTAGCGCCTGACTCAGGTCCCATGCAGAGCATGGCGTTGAGTGGGGCGGCTAAGCAGGAGACGAGACGGAAGTAGTCGGAATTCGCGGGAGATGAGGCAATAAAGCTTGGCTGCGAAATCCGTACGCTTCCCTGCGCTGGCATTATCCAGATCAGGTTCAAAGGGTATTTCTCACCCACGTGGCACGGACCTCCAACCTCCGTGCGACGCAGGACCCCCGCGTTAGCAGCGCACACGATACACCGGCCGCCCGCTGCTTGGCAACCCATCTTGAAAAGTCGGATGATGGAAATAACGACGGGCCGCTACACGTTGCTTGCGGATCGACGGGGCGGCCGAAGATGCTGCGGCATAAGTTTCGCGCGGCGCGCGCGGCGTTGCTTACAGCGTGAAATCGTCGGCGGCTTCGGGCTGAAACAGGATCTTTTCCAGCTTCAGCACTTTCTCAGTGCCACTCGGCGGCGTGAAGCGGATGCGCTCGCCGCGTTTGGCGCCGAGCAACGCAATACCGGCGGGCGAGAACACGTTCAGGCGGCCGTGCGCGAAGTCCGCATTGGGCGGATAGACCACGGTCCAGGTCATTTGCTCGCCGCTGGTTTCGTCGACCAGCGTGGCTTGTGAATTCATCGTGACGACGTTGGCAGGTATCTCGCGCGAATCGACAATGACCGCGCGTTCCAGCACGTCGTCGAGCATGTCTTGCAAACGCGCGTCCGCCCCCGGCCTGGCGGCGTGTTTCTCGAGACGGGCGACGTCGAGTTCGGTGAGGTAACAGGTTTTCGTCTTTTTCACGACGGGTACTCCAATTCGATCTGCATTTGAGGGAACAGCTTGCGGATGAGATCGGCCCGGAGCCCGACAACGCGGCTCAGGCAATGGAGCGGGCAGCGTTAGATCGGGCGCCGGGCGGCGTGGAGCGGGAGCGTTCGGGACGGCTCGCCGGCGTGGCGCGGCATGAGTTCCGCGCGCGCGCAGCCGGTTGCGCGGCGGGGGCGCAAACGGAAGAAGGCACGGGAAGTCGGAAAGCGCATCGAGGTAGCCGGCAGGCAGCGAAAGAGAGTGAAGAGGGCGCCGCCATTCGTCTTACTGAATGCGCGCGATCGAAAGGGCAATGTTAGCACGCGAGTCGTGCATCGCCGGACGTGTTCGCGCTTCAGGAAAAAAGCTGGGAAAAATTGCAAACGCGCTGTCATAACCCGCCGTGTGGTCCGACAAACGTGCAGATCCTGATTGGAGCATGTCATGCAAACCGCCGGACTCCGCCGAGACCATCGGCGTTTCACTCGAAGCGTCGCGCTCGCTATCGCGCTGACCACGCTGCTGGCCAGCGGCCTCGCGGACGCGGCCAGCGCCGTCTGCAGCGCGCATAGCCCGGCGCATCGCGTGGCGCTGGTCGAGCTGTACAGCAGCGAAGGCTGCAATAGCTGCCCGCCCGCCGACAACTGGCTGAGCCAATGGAAAAACAGCGGCGCGACGCAAAGCATCGTGCCGTTGGCGCTGCACGTGGATTACTGGAATAGCCTCGGCTGGACTGACCGCTTCTCGCAACATCGTTTCACTGAACGTCAGCAGGCACTCACCGATCTCGGCGGCGGTCACACCATCTACACGCCGGAAATCTTCGTCTCGGGACGCGAACTGCGTAGCTGGTCGCGACGCGACAGTTTCGAGAGCAGCATCGGCAAGGTCGTCGGCGAGCCGGCGCAAGCGAACGTCGCGCTCGAACTCAAGCAACAGCAGACGCCGGGTGCGTTCAACGTCACGGCGCAATTCACCAGCAAGCCGGCAGACACAGCGGGCCAACTGGACGCCTACCTCGCTGTCTATGAGAACTCGCTCAGCTCGCAAGTCGGCGCCGGCGAAAACAGCGGCGTCACCTTGCATCACGAACGCGTTGTGCGGCAATGGATCGGCCCGGTGCCGCTCGTCGCGGGCAACGCACAGATTCGCCGCGATATCCGCATCCAGGACGCAACCGCGGATGCCAACGTCAACGCGCCCGCCGACCGCTTCGGCGTGGTCGCCTTCGTCGAAAACGAGGCGACCGGCGATGTTCTGCAAGTGGCCGAACTGGCCGCGTGCCATTGATCGCCGAGTCCGCGCTCAGAGGAGAGTTTCATGGCAACCCATCATGCACTTCGCGACACTGTGCCGTCCACCGAGCCGCAAAAAAGCGGTGCGATCCATCCACTGTGGGTGCGTCTCACGCATTGGCTCAATGCGCTCGCCGCCATCGTGATGATGTTGTCGGGCTGGCGCATCTACGATGCCTCGCCGATCTTCCCGGCGTTCCATTTTCCGCCCGCCATCACGCTCGGCGGCTGGCTCGGCGGCGCGCTGCAATGGCATTTCGCGGCGATGTGGCTGCTGGTTTTCAACGGCCTGCTGTATCTCGCGTTGAACCTCGCGAGCGGGCGCTTCGTGCGCAAGTTCCTGCCGGTGTCGCCGCGCGCCGTGCTGCACGACTTCGTCGCCGCGCTGACCGGCAAGCTCTCGCACGCCGACTTGCGCGTCTATAACGCGGTGCAGAAATTCGCCTACCTGTTCGTGGTCTGCGACCTGATCGTGCTGGTGCTCTCGGGCCTCGCGATCTGGAAGTCGGTGCAGTTTCCACTGCTGCGAGAACTGATGGGCGGCTACGACAACGCGCGCATCGTCCACTTTTGCGCGATGTCGCTGATGGCCGCGTTCATCGCCGTGCATCTCGCGATGGTGGCGCTCGTGCCGCGCTCGCTGCTCGCCATGTTGCGCGGACGCTGAGCCGTTCATCCGCTAAAGCGAACGTTACGGATACCGAATCATGAACACACCCGCTCGAAACTCCACTCGTTCTGCCGGCCAGAAGCTCGATCGCGAATCGATTCTGATCGACGCCCGCCGCGAACTCGCGATGCCGTCGCGGCGTCTGTTCGGCAAACGCCTTCTGACGCTCGGCGGCCTGTCGATGCTGACCGGCTGCTCGCTCACCGACGACGACTCGGTCAACAAATTTCTCACCGCCGTCTCGCGCCTGAACGACCGGGCGCAAGCCGCGCTGTTCGATCCGAAGCAACTCGCGCCGACCTACACCGAAGCGCAGATCACGCGGCCGTTTCCGTTCAACGCGTTCTACGGCATCGACGACGTGCCCGAGGTGAACGGCGCCGACTACAAGCTGCAGATCAGCGGGCTCGTCACCGGTCAGCGCGTCTGGTCCTTGCCCGAACTGTACGCGCTGCCGCATGCCGAGCAGATTACGCGGCATATCTGCGTGGAAGGGTGGAGCGCGATCGGCCGCTGGGGCGGCACGCCGTTCAGCGACTTTCTGCGGCGCATCGGCGCGGACACGAGCGCGAAGTACGTCGGCTTCAGATGCGCGGACGACTACTACGAGAGCATCGACATGCCGACCGCGCTGCATCCGCAAACGCTGCTCACGTTCTCGTACGACGGCGAGCGCCTGCCCGCGAAATACGGCTTCCCGATGAAACTGCGCATGCCGACCAAGCTCGGCTACAAGAACCCGAAGCACATCGTCGAGATGTTCGTCACCAACACGTATCCCGGCGGCTATTGGGTCGACCAGGGCTACAACTGGTTCGGAGGCTCCTGACGCGCGCGGGTCGGCGCCGCTGAGGCGGCGGCGCGACCCCGGACGGCAGAAGCTTCGGAAATACACCGGCTGGTGCTCTGGCCGGATTTGATTTATCCATAACCAAGGAGTCATCCCATGAAAAAGTTCGCACTCGCAGCACTGGCCGTCGCTCTCCTCACCAGCGGCGGCGCCGCGTTCGCCCAGGCAAGCGGCGCCATGTCCAACGACGCGATGTCGAAGGACACCATGTCGAAAGACGCCATGTCCAAGGACAGCATGTCGAAGGACGGCATGAAGAAGGACACGATGAAACATGACAAGATGAAAAAGGGCGGCGCGATGAAGCACGAAGCGTCGGGCGCCATGGCCAACTGAGCCGTCCTGACTATGCGGCTCGCATAGCGCGAACGCGCCGGCGGCCCGCACGACAGAAAGCCGGGGCATGTCCCCGGCTTTCTGTTGCAAGTACGCCAACAAGTTACGATTCTTTCAAGCGACGCGGTGGGCGCTTACTGCATAATGCGATGCGCGCCAAACGTTTGGCGCGTGTTCGCCGTGGCTCGATCTCTCCCGATCGCCGTGGCGTTGTGGCCCCATTGGCCATCTATCGTCCTTCCGTTCCACCGACATGTCCGCCAGCCTCGCCCGTCAGACCGCATCGCCGATGCGGCGTCCGCCATCCCGCCTCCGGGTCTTTAGCGGGGGCGCTGCATCTCGAGCGGCATGGGCGGGCTGAACGCATGTCGCTGCAATTCCTGAATCGTTTTCCGCGTGGGTTCCCGATCCGTTTGCCGCAATCGCGCAACGGGCAGATCGCGCTCGCGCTCGCCGTCGTCTATCTCGTGTGGGGCTCGACGTATCTCGCCGTGCACGTCGCGCTGGGTTCGTTTCCGCCGCTGCTGCTCTCCGGACTGCGCAACCTGTTCGCCGGGGTAGGGCTGTTCATATTCGCCGCGCGCCGCAACCCGGTCTGGCCGGGCGCCGCCGAAATCCGCAATGCCGGGCTCGTCGGCACCATGCTGGTCGGTTTGTCGAGCGGCATGCTCGCCTACGGGATGCGCACCGTCGGCACCGGTACCGCAGCCGTCATGGTCGCGACCGTGCCGCTGTTCGCGACGGTGATCGCGGCGGTGGCGGGGCGCAAGATCGGCCGCGGCGAGTGGTTCGCGGTGGGCCTCGGTCTGGTCGGCATTGCGATTCTTAGTCACGGCGACAGCGCGCCAGGCTCGGCGGGCGGCAGCTTGGCGATTCTGTGCGGCGCGCTTTTCTGGGCGGGCGGCGCGCATCTGGCCGGCCGTTTGAAGCTGCCCTCGGACCTGTTTCTCTCGACGTCGCTGCAAATCGGCCTGGGCGGCGCGATGTCGACGCTGGTCGCGTGGGTCTCGGGCGAGCGGATGCTCGAGGTGCATATTCTGCCGGTGCTGGCGTTTATCTACCTGATGCTGATCGGAACGATGGCCGCTTACGTCGCCTACGGTTTTCTGATCCGGCACACCAGTCCGATCATCGCCAGCAGTTGCATGTATGTGAATCCGGTGGTGGCCGTCGCGCTCGGCGCGCTGCTGCTCGGCGAACCGGTCACTCATTCCACGGTGGTCGCGACTATCGTGATTCTGGCGAGCGTCGGGCTGTCGTTCTGGTTCGATTACCGGAAGAAGGGACTCGCCTGAGTCCAGCTTGAAGCGGGCGACGACCCGCTTGTTTCACAACGCCGCCGCCACTTCCGCGCCTTCGCGAATCGCGCGTTTCGCATCCAGTTCGGTTGCCACCTTCGCACCGCCGATCACGTGGTAGCGCGGGCCGTTGGCGCTGTCCGCCTTTGCGTCCGCCGCCGTCTGCGGAAGCAGATCGCGCAGCGATTCCTGCCCCGCGCACACGACGATCGTGTCCACCTCCAGCCACTCCTCGACGCCCTCACGCGCGATCTTCAAACCGCGCGCGCTGATTTCCCGATACGACACACCGTCTAGCATCTTCACGCCGTTTCTCGCCAGCGTCGCGCGATGCACCCAGCCGGAGGTCTTGCCGAGTCCCATGCCGAGCTTGCCGGCCTTGCGCTGCAACAGCCAGATCTGCCGCAGCGGCTCGGCCGGCGCGGGCGGTTTCAGGCCGCCGCGTTCCCGCACGGCCAGATCGACACCCCATTCGTCCAGCCACGCATCGCGCGGCACGGGCAGCGGCTCGTCCGCGCGATGCAGCAAAAACTCGCTGACGTCGAAGCCGATGCCGCCCGCGCCGATCACGGCGACGCGCTGACCGACCGGCGCACCGCGCAGCACATCGACATAAGACAGCACGTTCGGCCCGTCGATGCCGGCAATCGCCGGCCGCCGCGGCACGATGCCGGTAGCGACGATCACGTCGTCGTAAGCGCCCGCGGCGAGCAGCGCGGAATCGACCCGCGTGTCGAGCCGCACGTCGACGCGGTGGCGCTGCAACTGGCTCTGAAAATAGCGGATCGTCTCGCTGAACTCTTCCTTGCCTGGCACGCGCATGGCCAGATTGAACTGGCCGCCGATCGTTGCGCCGGCATCGAACAGCGTCACGCGATGCCCACGCGCGGCGGCCACGGTCGCCGCCGACAAGCCCGCCGGACCCGCGCCGACCACTGCGATGGAACGCGCGGCCCGCGCTCCGGCGACCGGCCGGTAGACCAGTTCGGTCTCGCGTCCCGCGCGCGGATTGACGAGGCAGGTGGCGCGCTGGTTCCTGAACGTGTGATCGAGACAGGCCTGATTGCAGGCGATACAGGTGTTGATTTCCTGCGCGCGTCCCTCGGCGGTCTTCACGACGAACTCGGGATCGGCCAATAGCGGCCGCGCCATGGAAACCAGATCGCCGGCGCCTTGCGCGAGCAGTGCTTCGGCGACCTCGGGCGTATTGATGCGGTTCGACACGATCACCGGCACCTTGACGGCCGCCTTCAATCGCGCGCTCAGCTCGGCGAAGGCAGCGCGCGGCACCGAGGTCACGATGGTCGGCACCCGTGCTTCATGCCAGCCGATGCCGGTATTGAACATCGTCACACCGGCCGCTTCGAGTGCCTTGGCGACCTGCACGGTTTCGTCCCACGTATTGCCGCCTTCCACCAGATCGATCAGCGAGATCCGGTACACGACGATAAAGCGTTCGCCGCACACCGCGCGCACCCGTTCGACGATCTCGCGCGCGAGCCGCATGCGGTTCTCGATGCTGCCGCCGTACGCGTCGGCGCGGTGATTGGTGCGCGGGCACAGGAACTGGTTGAGGAGATAGCCCTCGCTGCCCATGATCTCGACGCCGTCATAGCCCGCGCGTTGGGCGAGGCGCGCGCAGCGCGCGTAGTCGCGCACGGTTTTCGCAATGCAGGCGATGCTGAGCGCGCGCGGCTTGAACTTCGAGATCGGCGATTTGATGGCCGACGCGGAGACCACGAACGGTTGATAGCCATAGCGGCCCGCATGCAGGATCTGCAGCGCGATCTTGCCGCCTTCGGCATGCACGGCCTCGGTCAACTTCCGATGATTGCGCAGATCGAGCACGGAATTCAGCGTGCCGCCGAACGGCAGCAGCCAACCCTCTCGATTCGGCGAGATCCCGCCCGTGACGATCAGGCCGACGCCGCCCTTCGCGCGCTCGCGGAAATACGCCGCGAGCTTCGGATAATTCCAGAAGCGGTCCTCCATGCCGGTGTGCATCGAACCCATCACCACGCGGTTACGCAGGCGGGTGAAGCCGAGGTCGAGTTCGGCGAGTAAGTGTTGGTAAGACATGCGGAGGACCGTGTAAGTATTGGGCGCGCACGAACAATACACCGCGCGGCGTGCCATCCCTCCGAGGAAACTTTCTAATCCTTGTAACTCGTTGCTCCGTAAGACATTCTTCGGTCGCCCGCGGACAGATTAGAGGCCGCGGCACGCGCATTGCTCGAAGCGGGCGTCCGTCGACACGAGCCGTGCGATGGCAGAAGGGATAGGAGGGGCATTCCGTTTCGCAGAGCTGGCCTGACTGTTCGTATGACCAACGAACCAGCGTCAGACGGCGTGTTGTGCGAAGCGGAAGTCCACAAAATCAATGGGCCGTGAGCCCGACAAATCGATACAGGTGAACATAATGAAACTGATCCGAACCATGGTGGCGATGGCTGCCGTTGCATCCGTTCTGAGCGCATGCGGTGGCGGCTCCGACGACGTGGGCAAGGAACTCGGGCTGACCAATCCGGAGATCCATTTCATTCATGCCATTCCCAGCGGCCCGGCGGTCGACTTTCTCGTCAACGGCACCGCGCCCTCGGGACAGACCAACATCAGCTATAAGGGTGTGACGAACTTCACCAATATCAACACGGGCGCAACCACGGTCGCTTACTCCGCGACCGGCACGACGACCGCGCTCGCGAGCGGCAGCTTTCCGGATGTCGCCAAGGGCCACCAATACACCGTGCTCGCCTTGCCGGGTCTGGCCGCGCCGGCTATCGGCCTGATCGACGATCCGTTCGACAAGGGCCTGCTGTCGAATAGCGCGCGTTTGCGCGGCTTCAACGCGTCGGCGAACGCGACGAACCTCGACCTGTACCTGGTCCAGTCCACCTCGACCGACATCACCAACGTCTCGCCGACGATGGCCGGTGTCGCCTTCAAGAACGCCGTGCCGGCGAGCGGTCAGGATTCGATCTATGTGTCGGGCGGCACCTACGTGCTGATCGCGACCACGGCCGGCAGCAAGACGCCGATCTTCCAGTCGCCGGCCTTCACGCTGTCGAACAATGCCGACTGGCTGGTTACGTCGGTGCCGATCGCGGGCGCGCTGAGCCAGCTCGTGCCGGGTCAGATCCATTTGCTGGTTGCGCAGAATGGCAATACGCAAACACCGAGCGTTGAGTTGACGAATACGCTCAACGGCCAATAAGCGCTGACGAAAGCGCAGGCTGAGCACATGCAATAAACGATAAGTCCTGGGGAGGACGGAGCGGCGATCCACGTGAGTGGATCGCCGTTTTGTTTGCAGCCCGGACCAACATCTGCAACACCAGCCGCTTCGACAAAAGTCCGCGATGACGATTAAAGCGGGCGCAAAAAAACCCGCCACGATTTCCCGTGGCGGGTTCTGTCTGAACTGCGCAAGCCAGGCGCTATCAAGCGCCCGGCGTCTGCTTCGTTATGCGCTGCTTACTTGGCCTGTTCGGCCGAGTTCGTGATGGCGTTGCCACCCTTCGAAATATCCTGCCCGGCCCCCGCCATCGTGTTGCAACCGGCGAGCGCAGCTGTCCCTGCAATGAGAAGCAAAGCGATCAGTCGATTCATGAAAGTTCTCCTTGTCGAGAATGCATTGGTTGACGTGCCCATGTTGTACGGCACGCGCCAGCTGAGCTAGCTGTCGTCCGACCGGGGCTTACGCCAGTCGATCCGGTCTGATTGCATGGTAAAAAAAGGGCGGGGGCGGCGCTGTCGGCTGCGCTGCGATTTTCGTGTAGGTGTGCGCCGGTGTTTGCGTCGGCGCACTCCTACAAGTCCGCCGCAACGCGGCGCTTGCCCTTGCTAGACGGAGGTTCGCGAAGGCGTCGCCGGCGGCAGATCGACCGATGGCGTCGCGGTGCTGACGCTCGGCATCTCCACGTGGATGTCGGTGCCGTTCGGCACGCCGCGGCGGATATCGAAGCGCCCGCCATGCGCGGCGACGCGCTGGCGCATGCCCAGCAGCCCGTGGGTGTGCGTGCGCTTCAGATCGGCCGGCATGATGCCGACGCCGTTATCGGCGATATGCAGCGCCACCTGGCCGTCGCCGACCTGCAAGGCGATCGATACCTTCGAGGCTCGCGCGTACTTGGCCGCGTTGGTCAGCGACTCCTGCGCGACGCGGAACAGCGCAATTTCGGTTTGCTCGTCGAGCTTGATGTCGTCGGCGGGCAGGTGCAGGTCGAGCGTCCAGCTGTTGCGCTGCGCGGCTTCGTCGGCGAGCGTGCGCAAGGCGGTGACGAGCCCGAAGTTCGCCAGCACCGTAGGCCGCATATCTTCGATGATGCGGCGCTTCAGCGCGATGCCCTGATCGAGATTGGCGAGCGCCCGCTTGAGTTTCTCGGCGATGTCCGGCTCGCTGTCCTTCAGCTTGCGGTTGGCCCACGCCACGTCCATTTTGCTCGCCGTCAGAATCGCGCCGAGTTCGTCGTGCAATTCGCGCGCGAGCTGGGTCTTCTCGTTTTCACTGACCGCCTGCAAGTGCCAGCCGAGCGCCTCGAGCTGCCGGGTGCGTTCGTTGACGAGTTGATCGAGACTCTCCTGTTGTGTGATCAATTGACGCTGCACGCGTGCCTGGCGATCGATCTGAATGCCGAGATTGCGAAACAGCAGAATGAACAGCACGATGTTAAGCGCCGAGAGACCCGCCGCGCACAGCGTGGAGATGCGCTGATCGCCGCGGCTCGCGGCGAGCGCGTGCTGGGCGCGGCGTTCCTCGTTGTCGCGCAGCAGCGAGAGCGTGCTGTCCACGAGCGACGCGTCGGCCGGGTTGGCCTCGCTCGCGCCGCCGCAAGCGGACAGATCGAGCGGATGGGGCGCCGCGCGTTGCAGCGCGGACGCGCCCGCGCCGATCCGCGCATCGATCAGGGCAAGAATCTGCGTGAAACTGGCAAGCTCGGCGCTGTCCGCTTTGCCGCCACGGTAGAAACGGTTCAACGGCTGTTCGCTCTGGCGGATGCGCACCGCGGTCGCGCAGAACTCGTGCGCGGCGGCGTCCTGCTTCGTCAGAAGAAAATCGCTTTGCAGGGCGCTCAGGCGCGACAGCTGGCTCGCCAGCATGCTCAGTTGCACGGTGACGTCGCGCGCTTCGAGCGCGGTTTCGTATTCGGCGGCAATGCGCTGGCGCGCGGTCTCGAGTATCACGAGGCCGCCCACGGTAATGACGATCGCCACCGTCATGGCGATCGCCCAACTGCGGCTGTGCATCCAGTGGCTCAGCCGGGCGGCGGCCCCAGGCGCTGTGGAACCGGCTTTATCCGCGTCCGGCACGTTCTGCACATTTGGCACATTGGGCTCCTCTGATGGAGCATCAGTTTAACGTCCGCCGCGTTCGGCGACGGTGCCGCCACCACGCGGCCGTTGCGGCGCTGCAAGCCGGACCGGCGAGGCGGACATGCCCGCCGTAACGCCGCCGTAATCCAATGTAAGCGGATTCTCACACGAAAACCGGCGTGCGTCGGAATGCGCCGCGCGTGGCTGATGGATAGGATGGTCCTGATCGTTCAATCAATGTTTTGGGAGGAAGCCATCATGCTGAAATGGGCGTTGTTCTTCGCCGTCATCGCGGTGATCGCCGGTGTTCTGGGCTTTACCGGTGTCGCGGCAGGCGCGGCGGCAATCGCGAAGTTCCTGTTCATCGTGTTTGTGATTCTGTGCGTGGTGTTCCTCGTGCTGGGCTTCGTGGTGACGAAAAAGATCGTCGATTAGCGCTGCTCGCAGGTAAGTTGCGAGCCGTTTCTGAAGACGGGAGACCGGTCCGCCGGTCAATATTGTGCGCCTATGCCGCGCAGTTACAGCAAGAAGGAGAATCGTCATGCTTCACTATGCCATCGTCTTTTTCGTGATTGCGATCATCGCCGCCGTGTTCGGTTTTACCGGCATTGCGGCGGGCGCGGCCGAAATCGCCAAGATTCTGTTCTACATTTTCCTCGTCGTATTCGTGGTCACGCTGCTGCTCGGCGTGTTCCGAACATAGACGGGTGGCCCGTCGTGGCCATCGTTCCTTGTGACGGCGCATCAGGCGCGTTTCGTGCGTGATGCGCAGTTCCCACTCATACCGGATAAAGGAGAAATTCAATGTCGAAGTCATCTACCGCTCAGGGCGCGCCGACTCAATCCAGCGATCCGTTCGTGATGGACCTTCAAAAAATCCGCGAAGACGCACGCAAGCACATGTCGGATGGTCCGGTCACGCAATCGTATGGCGCGGACCGCGAGACGGTGCTGAAGCTGTGTAACGACGCACTGGCCACCGAAATCGTCTGCGTGCTGCGCTACAAGCGGCATCATTTCATGGCCAAGGGCATCAATTCGGAAGCCGTCGCCGCAGAGTTCGCTGAGCATGCGGCCGAGGAACAGCAACACGCCGACAGCATCGCCGAACGGATCGTGCAACTGGGCGGCGAGCCGGATTTCGCGCCGGACGGTCTGAAGACGCGCTCGCATTCGGAATACAAGGAAGGCGAAAACCTCACGGACATGATCAAGGAGAACCTGATCGCGGAGCGCATTGCGATCGACACGTACCGCGAGATCATTCGTTATCTCGGCGATAAGGACGTGACGACGCGCCGTATGTTCGAAGAGATTCTCGCTGTCGAAGAGGAGCATGCCGACGACATGGCGGACTTGCTCGAAGGCCGCGAGTAATCAGGAGCGCGCGACTGCGCGCGGCGGCGCGCAAAACGTGGAACGTAGACGCGAACAGCGCATGAGGGAAACGTAGCACGGCGGCGAGCGGCAGCGCTGTACATCTTGGCCCGCTCAGCCAGTTCAGGCAGCGCGGCGGACAGCGCTGACGGCGCAGGTGGGCCGCAAGGTTGCGCGCGCCGGCATGCGCCGCCGGTTTTCCCCATCCGGCGGAAGCCATGCCGGACATCATTACAATGTCTGCTTTGGAGCGATTTCATTGCACGGACACCCAAACCGATGATTCGAGTGCTGATAGCTGACGACCATGCGATCGTCCGAGGTGGCTTCAAACAGTTCGTCGCCGACGAGCCGGATATGTGCGTCGCGGCCGAAGCGGCCACCGGCGACCAGACCATCAGCCTCGTGCGCGAACAGGCCTTCGACGTGGTGCTGCTCGACATCGCCATGCCGGACAAGAATGGCATCGATACCTTACGCGTCATCAAGCAGGTGCGCCCTGATCAAGGTGTGCTGATTCTGTCGGGCTACCCGGAGAGCCAGTACGCGATCAATCTGCTGCGCGCGGGCGCGAACGGTTATCTGAACAAGGACTGCGAGCCGGAGGAAATTGTGCGGGCGATTCGCGCGGTGGCGCGCGGGCATCGTTACCTCTCCGAGGCGGTCGCCGACACGCTCGCCGACAACCTCGACAAACCAGCGGCAGGGCGGCCGCACGAAGCGCTCTCCGAGCGCGAATTCCAGATTTTCTGCAAGCTCGCGGCGGGGCAGATTCCCACCGACATCGCGGAGGAATTGCATCTGTCCGTAAAGACCGTGAGCACTTACCGGGCTCGCGTGCTGGAGAAAATGCGGTTGGCGAACAATGCCGATCTGACTTATTACGCGATCAAGAACGGCTTGATCGAATAATGCGCGATCGAGATATTCCGATGAACAGCGAATCGAACCCTGTTGTCGACCCAGCCCGCCACGCGCCATTGCGTGTGTTGCTGATCGAGGATTCGCCGCTGATTCGCAGAAGCCTCGTTGAAACGATCGACGCGTCCGGATTGCTCAAGGTCGCGGCGTACGCGGATTCCGCGGATCAGGCCATTGCGCTCCTGAGCGACGAGTCCTTCGACGCGGTGATCGTCGACCTGCAGTTGAAGCAGGGCTCGGGCGTGCCCGTGCTCGCCTATTTGCAGCGGGAGGGATTGATCGACAGAGTGTTCGCCGCGGTGCTGACCAATCACGCGCTGCCCGCCTACCGGGAGCGCTGCGAACAATATGGCGTGCGGCACTTCTATGACAAGTCGTTCGAATTCGATCGCGTGATCGACGCGCTGCATGAATATGCGTATGCGCGAAGCAGCAAGTAAGCGCTCCGCGCCGCGCAGATAGCGGACTAGCTCGCCGCGCGTGCGGGAAGCGCCAGATGATTCCACGCCGCCAGCCCCGCGAACACGATCCCGGCCACGCTCACACCGATCCACCCGAACGCCGGCCACACCACTGCGCCGACACCGGAGCCGAGTGCTCCGCCGATGAAATACGCCACCATGTACACCGTATTGACGCGGCTGCGCGCGTCCGGCTTGAGCGCGTAGATGCGCGACTGATTGGAAATCTGCGCGGCCTGCACGCCGATATCCAGAATGATCACGCCGACCACCAATCCCGCGATGCTCTTCGCCGATACGCCGAATACGACGAACGAAATCGCCACCAGCACGATAGACAGGGTGATGATCGCGCGCGGCCCGCGTCGATCGGAAAACTTGCCGGCGAGCGGCGCGGCCATCGCGCCTGCCGCGCCGACGATACCGAATAGCCCGGCCGCCTGCGGCCCGAGATGAAACGGCGCGCCGGCCAGCAGCAAGGCCAGCACCGACCAGAAGATACTGAATGCCGCGAACAGCGCCGCGCCGGTGAGCGAGGCTTCACGCAATTCACGATGCTCGACGATCAGATGCCACATCGACACCAGCAGCTTGCCGTAGGGCAGCGTGGAAGTCGGCTGACTCTTCGGCAGGCGCATCATGATGACGACCGCCAGCACCAGCAGCGCGACCACGGACGCGCCGAACACCGCGCGCCAGCCGAAATATTCGGCGATCACGCCCGACGCCGTTCGCGCCAGCAGAATCCCCAGCAGCAAACCGCTCATCACCGTGCCGACCGCGTGGCCGCGTTCGGACGGCGGCGCGATTTCCGCCGCGAACGGCACCGCTTGCTGCGCGATGGTGGCGAGCACGCCGATCGCCAGACTCGCGACGATCAGCACGGTCAGGGTCGGTGCCGCGGCGGCCACGACCAGCGCGACGCAAATGGCGGCGATCTGCAAGAGGATCAGACGGCGCCGGTCGAAACGGTCGCCGAGCGGCGCAAGCAGCAGCATGCCGGCCGCGTAGCCGAGTTGCGTGACGGCCGGCACCGCGCCGACCCACGACGCGCTGCGCGGAAACGATTGGCGAAAGTCGTCGAGCAGCGGCTGGTTGTAATAGATGTTCGCAACCGAGACACCGGCGATGGTGGCGAGCAAAAACAGCAGACCGCGCAACGACCGGTCGGCGGAAGCGGGAGTAGACGCGTTGGAAGTGGACATGAGAGGGCGCAGTCGACGGACCGGCCCATGCACGGTCCTCAAGCGTGCCGATCATACCGGAGCACGGCGGATCGTGCTGACGGCGGCGAGGCGGAGCGGCCCGCTCGCGCAGCGGCGTCACAACGCCTTGCCGACAAAATGAGACGGAGTTTCGGCTTACGTTCGTAAAATCGGCGCGCCTTAACCGACCGACGCTTTACAAGAACGACTCCATGACCTCGATCACGAAACACGAACCTCGACGCATCGGCGGCTCGCTGCTCGTCGCCTTGATTTGCCTGGCGGCGTGGGCGCTCTACACCGCGATCGCGATGCGCGATCCGCTCAAGCTGATGCTCGAATGGGAAGTGCTGGCCGTGTTCGCGCGGCCCGAAACACACGGCTGGTATCGCGCCGTGATCGTGATGGTGGGCTGCGACGTGCTCACGGGCATGTTCATCGTCGCGGGGACGGGCTGGCTGGGGCTGCTCGCATGGCGCAAGTCGCCGCGTTTTACCACGCACGTTCAGGCGTGGCTGCTGGGGATCGTCGTGCTGCGCACCATCGCGTATCTGCTCGGCGATAACATCACGCACGCGATTGGTATCGACATCGCGATTCCGTACGACGGCTTCATTCAGGCTGTCGTGGCGGCCGCGCTCGGGATTCCGTATTTCAGGCTGTCCCGGCGCGTTCGTGAGACTTTCGTCGACGCCTGACCCGCACGCGTCAGTCGATCAGATCGCCTTCGGGCTCATAGAAAGGATACGGGCCGTCGGCTTTTTCCACATACGCGTGATGCGTGACGATGCCGGTCGCCGGATCGTAGTGATGCAGCGCATACGCGGGCGGTTCCATCATGAATGCGGACGGCGCATCCTCGCGCAGATCAAGCGCGACCTGATGCGCGGGCGCCGGCACCGCGGAGGCGATCGTGCCGCCGAATCGCGCGAACATGGGCCGGTGCACATGCCCGC
Source organism: Paraburkholderia sp. BL27I4N3 (assembly GCF_003386115.1). NCBI lineage: Bacteria > Pseudomonadati > Pseudomonadota > Betaproteobacteria > Burkholderiales > Burkholderiaceae > Paraburkholderia > Paraburkholderia sp. BL27I4N3. The sequence continues at coordinate 1,008,075 of NZ_QREJ01000001.1, forward strand.
AGATCACCCGCTCCACGTTCGGATAACGCGCGATCAACGCAGCGAGTTTGCCTGCGGCAGCGGGATCGAGCCGCAGTTCGTCCATATGCCCGATGCCGCACACAAACGGCGGATGATGCAACGCGACCACCGTCGGCTTGCCCTGGGCCGCATCGAGTTGCGTGGCGAGCCACGCGAGCCGCGCATCGCATAGATGGCCGGCGCTTTGTCCCGGCACCATCGAATCGAGCGCGATGATCCGCAATGGACCGACATCGACGGCGTATTGCACGAATTCGCCACCGTTTTGCAATTCCTTGCGATCGGGAAACGCGGCGCGCAAGGCAGCACGTTCGTCGTGATTGCCGACCAGCATGAAGTAGGGAATCTCAAGCGGCGCGAGCAGCGTCTTCAGGTATTCGTACTGTTCCGGATCACCCTGATCGACGAGGTCGCCGGTCATGATCACCGCGTCGGGACGCGGCTCGAGCGCATTGAGGGCGGCGACGCAGCGTGCGAGATAGGCGCCAGTGTCGACGCGCCGATAAGCGAGCGCGCCGGGCCGTTTGATATGCAGGTCGCTAATTTGAGCCAGCAGCATGGGGGATGTCCTTTTTATAGCGCGCTATGAAAACAGCGAAAACAGCGCGGCTTCGTTACGATAGCGCAATCAGCGCGTCCTGCGCGATGGAAATGCCGACCGGCGTGCCGCGCGCCAATTCCACGCGGCCGGCTACGTCGATCAGCAATGCGTCCGGCGCGGCGCCGCCGATCGTCAGGCGCGTACGCTCGCCGAGAAACGCGGTGCTTTCAATATGTCCACGCAATTGCGCGTGAGCCGGATCGGCCAGATAAGCGTCTTCCGGGCGGAAGAAAATCTCGTGCGCCGAGTTCGCATGCACGGAGCCCGCGGGCAGCGGCACGGCGCCGCCGGTGGTACTCAGCATGCCGTCGCGCCGCTCGCCCGCAAGCCGGTTGATCGTGCCGACGAACTGCGCAACCGTCCGGTTGGCCGGACGGTAGTAGATCTCGCGCGGCGAGCCGATCTGTTCGATGCGTCCTGCGCTCATCACGACGATGCGGTCGCCCAGTTCCATCGCTTCGGCCTGATCGTGCGTGACGTAGACGGTCGTGATGCCCAGATCGCGCAACAACGTGTTCATTTCGCTGCGCAAGGTGTCGCGCAAACGAGCGTCGAGGGCGGTCAAGGGTTCGTCGAGCAGCAGCACGCGCGGCTGCACGGCGAGCGCGCGAGCGAGCGCCACCCGTTGACGCTGGCCGCCGGAAAGCTGATCGATCGGCTTATCGGCGTGCGCCGTGAGACGCATCATGCCGAGCAATTCGTCGACGCGTTGCCGTGCCGTCTCAGCGGGCACGCGCTTGATCTTCAAACCGTAGCTGATGTTGCCGCGCACCGTCAGATTCGGAAACAGCGCGTAGCTCTGGAACACCATGCCGACCTGGCGCTTTTCGATCGGCAGTGCGGTGACGTCGTCGTCGCCGAACGCGATGCGGCCGCCGGCGTCCGGTGTCTCCAGACCCGCGATCATGCGCAGCGTCGTGGTTTTGCCGCAGCCGGACGGGCCGAGCAGCACGAGCGTTTCGCCGGCGTCGATATGCAGGTCGAGCGGTTCGAGCACACGTGTGCCGCGAAACGTTTTCGCGCATTGCGTCAGCGTGATGGGAACGGAAGCGAGTTTCATGGCTTGATGGACTTCGAAGGAGGTGCTGCGATGCGTTTTTTCGCCGCGCTGCGCTGGCCGGTCGCATCGACGCCGAGCCATTGCATCGCGACGAGCAGAGGCATCGTCATGATGAAAAAGAGAATCGTGTAGGCGCTGCCGATCTCGATGCGCAACGACGCGTAAGTGTCGGCGAGACCTACCGGCAGCGTCTTGGTATCGGGCGTGTGCAGCATCCAGGTGAGGTTGAATTCGCCGATCGAAAGCGTCAGCACCGCCAGCGCGCCGGCCACGATGCCGGGCCGCGCGTTCGGCAGCACGATCGTCACGAAGCGCTGAAAGAAGCTCGCGCCGAGACTCGCCGCGCCTTCCTCGAGCGTGCGCAGATCGCTGCTCGCGCAGACTGCCGCGACCGCGCGCACCATGAAGGGCAGCGTGAACACCACGTGCCCGACCACGATGAACGCCACGCTCATGCGGAACATCGTGAAGCCGCCGTAGACCACCAGCAGCGCGAGCGCGGACGCGAGACCGGGCAGCGCGATCGGCAGCACCAGGAACTCTTCGATGATGCGCGAGAGCCGCGTCTTGCTGCGCGCGAGCACATAGCCCGCGGGTACACCGGTCAGCAGCGTGATGAGCAAGGTGGCCGCTGCCACTTCGAGCGAGAGAAACACCGAGCTGTGATACTGCGTCCACACTTCGCCGAGCCAGCGCAGCGTGAGTCCGCTCGACACGCCCTTGAAGTAGTTGACCGTCAGGCCCGCCATGATCGACATGACGACCGGCACAATCAGGAACGCGCACAGCAGCAGCGTGACGAGCCATTGGCCGGTTGCCAGCCACGTTCTTGCGTCCGGCCAGCGCACGCGTGAACGCGGTTTGACGGGTGGTTGTAGAGAGGTAGTGATTGAACTCATTGAAGTACGATTCTCCGCTTTGGACGCGCCCGGTTCGGAAACGCCGTTCATGCGCTTGCCGCCACGGCCGAGCCGCTCACGCTGCGCGCCAGCGCCAGCACGGCCCACGTCACGATGCCGAGCACGATCGAAAGTCCCGCGGCCGTCACCATGTTCGCGTTGAGGGTGAACTCGGTGTAGATGGTCATCGGCAGCACGTCGATGTCGGTGGCGAGCGTGAACGCGGTGCCGAATGCGCCCATCGCGGTCGCGAAGCACACGGCGCCCGCCGCGATCAGGCCGGGCGAGAGCGCGGGCAACACGATGTCGCGCGTGATGCGCCACGGCGACGCGCCGAGCGAACGCGCGGCTTCTTCAAGCGATGCATCGAGCTTGGTCGCCGAGGCCATGACGGTGACGATCACGCGCGGAATCGAGAAGTACAGATAGCCGAGAAAGAGGCCGCTCATCGAATACGCGAACACCCAGCGCTCGCCCGTGAGTTTCAGCGAGAGCGCGCCGATCAGTCCCTGGCGTCCCGCGAGCATGATGACCATGAAGCCGACCACCACGCCCGGGAACGCCAGCGGAAACGTGAGCAACGCAAGCAGCGTGCGTTTCAGAGGAAACTCGCGCCGCGCCAGCAGCAGACCCGCGATCACCGAGAGCACCAGCGTCGCCGCCGTGACCGCCGCGGACAACAGCACGGTCGCGCCGAGACTCGACATGTAGCGCGGATTCGTCAGCATCGCGCGATAGGTGGCGAACGCGTGGCCGTCGCCGCTCAGCTGCGCGAGCGCGCCCATCGGCAGCAGCCAGAAGGCGATGAACACTGCCAGCGCCGGCGCGAGCAACGCGATGCGCCAGCGCAGCGGAAACGTGATGTCGTTCAATGCATCACCTGCAGATAACGCTCGCCGAAGCTCGACTGCTTTTCGGCCATCTTGCCGAAGTCGACCGGCTTGGCGCGCGCATAGTCGCTGGCCGGCAGGAATTTCGCGGCGGTTTCGGGGCTCATCGCATTCGGGCGCACCGGACGCAGGTAGGCGTCGGCCCACAGCTTCTGGCCTTCGTCGGAGAGCACGAAGTCGAGCACCTTCTTGCCGTTTGCTTCGTGCGGCGCGCCTTTGACGAGGCTCATCACGTACGGCACCGAGATCGTGCCTTCCTTCGGAATCACGAATTCGACGTTCGCGTGATCCTTGTATTTCGCGCGGTATGCGTCGAAATCGTAGTCGAGCAGGATGGGAATTTCACCGGACATCACGCGCGCGTAAGCGGTCTGCTTCGGCACGATCGGCGCGTTGGCCTTCAGCTTGCGAAACCAGTCGAGGCCCGGTTCGAAGTTATCGAGCGTGCCACCGAGCGCCTGGTTCACCGCCACCGCGCCTGCATAGCCGACGAATGCGCTCGACGGATCGAGATAGCCGATCATGCCTTTGTACTCAGGCTTGAGCAGATCCGCCCACGAGCGCGGCACCGGCTTGCCTTCAAGTGCGTCCTTGTTGACGAAAAAGCCCAGCGTGCCCGAGTGAATCGAGAACCAGTAGCCTTGCGGGTCTTTCTGATTGGCGGGAATGTCGTCCCAATGCGCGGGCTTGTATGGCTGGATCAAGCCCTTGTCCTTCGCCTGGAAGGCCGACGAAACGCCGAGATACACGACGTCGGCGACCGGGCTCTTCTGCTCGGCCATGAGTTGCGCGATCGACTGGCCGGAGTTCTTGTTGTCGAACGGCACGCGAATGCCGGTCTTTTGCTGGATCGCCTTGATCTGACTCGCCCAGTCGGCCCATTCGGGCGGGCAGTTGTAGCAGATCGCGGTTTCGTCGGCGTGCGCTGCTTGCGGTGCGAGCGCGACGAGCGCGGCGGCGACCACCGTGCCGGCCGACAGCGCGGCGGCTATGCGGCGCGTGAGGTGGCGCCAGAGCGGTCTGAGCGGTTTGATGGGCGAAGCGAAATGGCTGGCAGAGCGGATCACTGCGGGTCTCCTGGAGAAGAAGGGAGCGGGTGGTTCGGGTTTTGGGGTGGGTGACTCAAAGTCGTGTTGCGGGACAGCGGGTTAAACGTTTTCATGCCGGCACGCGTGGATGCATTTCACGCGCGTTAGCCAATGGCGCTTTGCCTCGCGCTTCAGGCGATCGGCCGCTCGGCGGATAGGGACGTACGCGCGGGCGTTGCGTCGTCACGGCTCGAAATCGCCGCTATCGTGGCGCCCTGGCGCAAGCTGTGCGGCAAGGTCAGCCTGAGCGAGGTTTCGCTCAACGCTTTGTGAGTGCCGGTGACGCGCGCCAGCAAACGCCGCCAGGCCGCGCAGCCGATTTCGCGATTCGGCGCGCAGATGCTGGCGAGCGCGGGCGACAGCAGCTCGCCCATTGCGAGGCCGTCGAAGCCGAGAATCGACATGTCGTGCGGAATCTGCAGACGCGCGCGGCGCAGGCCGCGCATGACCACCATCGCCAGCAGATCGTTACTGCAGAAGAGGGCGCTCGGGCGGTTCGGGCCGCTCGTCAGATGAGCGAGCACCGAGGGCGCCAGTTCTTCCGCGTTGAAGTCGACTTCGAGCGCGGGCGCCGGCGTGAGGCCGGCTTGCTGCATGGCCTGCGAGTAGCCGAGATGCCGCTGACGGGCACGATCCGAGGCGGCCAGCGTGCCGGCGAGCATGAGGATGCGGCGATGGCCGTGCGCGATCAGCATGCGCACGCCGTCGTAGGCGGCCAGACGATTGTCGACCGAGACCGACGGACGACGCACCGTGTCGTTATGCATCAGCACGTAGAGCAGCCCCGCGCGGTCGAGTTCGTCGAGCAGCGGGTGCGTGTCGGCGTCGGCGACAGTCAGGATCAGGCCTTCGACGCGGTGTTCGCGCAGCGTTTCGATGGCATGGCGTTCGCGGTCGGCGTCGTACTGCGTGGTCATCAGCATGAGCCGGTAGCCTTGCGCCGACGCCAGTTCGTCGATGCCTTGCAGGCACTCGGCGAACACGGGATTGGCGAGCGTCGGCAGGACCACGCCGATCAGGCGCGTGCGTTCGCCGCGCAATTGCCGGCCGAGCGGGCTCGGGCGGAAGTTCAGGGCGTCGATGGACCGACGCACCTTGTCCAGCGTGACCGGGTTGACGGTGTGCGGCGCGTTGATCGCGCGCGACACGGTGGCGATGGAGAAGCCGGCGTGCGCAGCGACATCTTTGATCGTCGGGATCATGGGTTTCCGCTCGGGATGTAAACGTTTTCGTGAGCGGATTATCGGGAAGATTTGTGACTTGAGGATGACGCCGGTATTTGCGGTTGCGGCGTGTGGAACTTGAGACGGGCGGAGCGTCGGCGGGCGGTTTGGTACGCCCGGCGGGCAATGGTAGAATTCGCGTCCACACGCGTTTCGACGCCCGCCGGGGTGATGAAATTGGTAAACATAGCGGACTTAAAATCCGCCGCCTCACGGCTTGTCGGTTCGAGTCCGATCCCCGGCACCAAGTCACTTCCCAACGTTTCCTGGCATCTATCAAAAAACCCGCTACGTTAAGGGTTTGCGGTAAATCGTCGCCCATACTTCACCAAGAGTTCCCGTTGACACGCAGTCATATTGGGGGCATGTTTGTGGGCACATTTTCCTGATTGGGGTGTCTCCGATGCCCCCAAACGTTCATGCCCCTTACTGATCTAGCGGCGCGATCTGCAAAGCCGCGGGACAAGTCCTACAAGCTCGCAGACGGCTAGGGCATGTTTCTCGAAGTGATGCCGAACGGCTCCAAATATTGGCGTCTGAAATACCGGATCGACGGCAAGGAAAGACGGGCCGTGCTGGGTGTCTACCCGGCAGTATCGTTGCTTGCAGCGCGCAAGGTGCGGGAGGAAATAAAGGACGCACTGCGCCCCGGTCTCGATCCGTCGGCGGAGAAGAAGCGGGCAGTCGAGCGACGGCAACGGGCGGCCATCAAGGACCGTACTGTCGCCGATGCGTTCGAGGAATACGGTCGGAAGGTATCGGCAACAAAGGAGGGCTCGAAGTGGGAGCGGAACCGACTGAAGATGTTCGTACGCGATGTCCCGGAATTTTCCGGACGGCGGCTGGCGGACGCCGACGCGCCGATGTGGGCTGACTGGCGTGAGATTCGTCTCAAAGGATTTATCCGTCCGGAAGGCACAATAGCGCGTCCCGTCAAAGCGAGCACGGTGCAGCGCGAGATGAACCTTTACCGGAACGTCTTCACGATTGCGCGCAGGGAGTGGAAGCGGATCGATGAGAATACGTTCACGGATGTGGCGTCACCGCCCAACGGTCCTCCGCGGGAACGTCGGCCAGACCCGTGGAAGGAGATACGGCCGATCGTCCGCTGGCTAGGCTACCGGACAGGCCAGGAACCGGTAACGAAGAGTCAGGAGGTCGCGCTTGCCTATCTGGTGGCGCCGCGCAGTGGCATGCGGGCAAAGGAACTGCTTGGCCTCGGCAAGGGGACACTCAACATGAGGACTGGCGTCGCCGAGGTGCGGCACAAGATGCAATATCTGACAAAGCGGCCGAGGTAGATCCCGTTACCGCGGCTGGCGCTGCGCCTGTTGCGGGCCGTCGAGCATCGGGAGAAGTGTTTTTCGGTTTCGGCCGACTCGTTGTCTGCCCTGTTCCGGAAGGCGAAGATTGCGCTAGGCATCGCGAATCTGACGTTTCATGACAGCCGTGGCGAAGCGCTTACACGCCTTTCCAAAAAGGTCGACGTGCTCACGCTCTCACGCATCAGCGGGATCAAAAACCTGAAGATACTGATGGAGCATTACTACCGCGAGACGTCAGAGCAGATTGCGGCGAGATTGTGATATCCGTCCGCGTTTCGGATCGATTGTTGTGTCGTGCGCGCAACCCTGTGTTACATACTCTCACTTGACGGAGGCATTGCTAATGAGCACATTGGCCTTATCTGATGTGTGTTGACGCACAGAGCTTGGAGCGATCGATGCGTAGTCTCATTGACTGTGGCTATGCAATAGGTTAGACGTGGCGGTCTGATTCAAGTTTTCTGTGTAGAATGCCGTCAACACCTGTAACACAACCCCGATGGAGCCCTATATGACTGAAACCAAAGGAAAAACTGGGATCATCCACGGAGTCGAAGTAAAAGCCCGCAACCGGACGCAAGAACCGAAGGTAAAAATTACAACGACCTCCGTAGATGGCCGAAATGCAATCTTGCGCGCCGCTCAGAGCGTCTATGAACGTCATCATGACGTGATTCAGGCTCTCGCGAATCGGTGAATCTCAATATCACGATGGTCGTGGTTATCCACGACTTCATCCTTGATCGCGAGCCCGGCGTTAAGGGCATGAACAAGGGCGCCCTCGAAGGCGCCCTTGGTCGTATTGAGAGCAAGAAAGCGTATGAGAACCTCGTCGACGTCTTCGAGATCGCTGGCATGTACGCCGAGGCCATCGCCAGAGGGCATGCATTCACGGACGCAAACAAGCGCACCGGCCTAGTGTCAGCGCTGACCTACCTCCTGCTTGAGGGCTTCCTGATAAAGCGCACACAGGCGCTTGAAGAGATCATGGTCGACCTCGCAGAGGGGAAGTTGAACTACCTCGATCTCGCCAACATTTTTGCTAGCCTCGCCGAGCCATTTGACGTCGGGCAGCTCGCAGCGCCCGCACCAGGCTCTTGATTATGGAGCCGGCAGGCATTGGATGGCGCAGGCCGGCATCAAACATCGTTTCTGAAGCCCCGCCCCGAGCGGGGTTTTTCATTGGCGCGGAGCTAACCGTGCCGCGCACACCGATGGATGCCGCAAACCACTGGCGACGCGTAGTCGAGCATCCAGCCGTCCACGAAGAGTGGCGCCAGCGAGCGCTCCCGCGTAAGTCCGAACGTCTCCATCACCTGCGGCGCCAGCTCAGCAGCTATCTGCCCGAGCGCGCTCCATCTGCCTTGCACTAGATGCGTCCTGATTCGACCAGGTGGTCGGTGCGCAGCCATTCGCCAGTGCGTGCCATCGCGACAAGCTCGGCGACGACGAGGTAGCAGAGCAGGCTGGCGCTGGCTCGCTCGTTGAGACTATTCCTTGTCAAAATCAAATTCCCGCTGGTCGCCGAAGAGAGTGCGAACGTGTCTCTCGTACTCAGCCTTCGATTTAGAAATACGGGCGATCCCCAAAAGTTGGCCGAGATGTGTCCGGAGCGCGCGGGTGCCGATTTCCGACAAAAACTGGTGAAGTTTTTTGGTTCGGTCGCCACTTTTGGCTTTGTTTACCTGTATCAACTCCAGCAGTTTTCCGTTGCTTCGCGCTAGGGGGGAGTAAACGTGCGCCAACGTCAGCTTCTTAAATTCCCACGGTCGGCCACGTTCGAATTTGGGCAATTGGTAGAGCTTGTACCATTCGTTGTACAACTGCGGCGGAAATTCTTTTTCGTACTCCTTCGCCTCTTGTTGCACGTACAGCTTAAATGCGGTGATGATCTCTTCGCGTGTGGCGTCATAGCCAGATAGGGCGTAGACCAGACCTTTGATGCCGGCCTTTGCTGAGGCATTCAGGATCACATGAGCCTGCTTCGCTATGTGCGTCTGACTGCTAAGCAGTTTGCCGTCTGCTTCGGCTTTCACGACCGCTTTGCATACGTCGATCAACACGGTCACGTCATAGCCGTGAACTTTATGTTCTGGCGCGCTGACCACCGCGGTTGGGTCTTTAAAAATCAACGGGTTAGAGATGTTTTCGAGGAGATCGACCCCCAGGGTCTGAGCAATCACCTTACCCTGCGCAAAACGAGGAAACGCTTGACCACTCGTATCCTTTAACCCAAGAGCCAACCCCATCCCGCGCTGACTGATGACGGCCGTTTTTTGCGCGTCGTTGAGCACATAGCAGTCGACATCGATGCCGAACTCGTCCTTGAAGCTACCTTTGTGGGTGGCCTCTGGAGGTTTTTGTCCCCACCGCGCGATCGCTGCCTTTTTGGCAATTTCCTTGCGCTTCGAATCAGACAAGGACGCCGCCCTAGCGACACCTCCCTTAGCCCGGCCTACTGCCTTCTTTGCCGCAACCGGCTTCTTCTTCCCGCTTTCCATGCAAGCACTCCGACCGTTCATATGCTTGCATCCTATTCTCTGCTTGACAATAATGCAAGCATGATCAAGTTTCGGATGCTTGCTCAGTGACCGCCCTTAGAACTGCGCCGGCGATCCTATGCCGGCGTTCACGTTTAGGCCATGCTCGCAAACAGGTTCGCCGCGGCCCGCTTCACCAGGTAACTCTGGAGTGTCGCTGCCTCAGCGTCCGACAGCGAAAACTGGATCTCGCCGGCGCGCATGAGAACCAAGTTCCCACTGCTGGTAATCGCGCAAGCAAAACGAGATGCGCTTTTAGGTGCAGGTGTTTGGACATCGATGACCTTGCTGCCGCTGGCGGCTCTATGGTGCACCGGCCACTTGCGTTTGGGTGACTTTCTCGGTCCGTTGAAGACACTTGTCGGCGCCGATAACGCACCGGGAGGCGGGATTACTTCCGAGGCGTCAACAATCCGCTGGTGTACTCGAGTAACAGCATCCGGCGGGACCTGGTCGGGCAGGTAGTGTTTGTTCATCCATCGGCCGTTGCGCTCAACTCGTTCGGTCAAAATGCGGCCGCCTTTGATTGCAGTCCAGAGCGCCGGGCCGACCTTGTTCGAGCTTTCCAGTCCAAGCCGCTGCGCGATGTCCGCGGAGGTGATGCCAGGGTACTGCCCGATCAGCGCGATCATTTCCGCGCGCTTACTTTGCGACGTCTTCTTCGTGTTCGCCACTTTCAATCTCCGAACGTGAATTGGGCCTCGGAGCCCCGAGGCTGCACTAGGATATTTATTGGCGCGCGGAGCGTGATGAAATCGAATGTCGATATCCGCAATCGTCAGGGCAGATCGTGCTGACGCACCGCTACATGGTCAAGCGGGGCGCTGTTCGCACTGCCGCAAGACGGCATGCTGAACGCAGTCACGTTTGCGGTTGAACCTGTGAAGTTGCCGAGCACGGTGTTCGCGCCGGCCTTCGCGAGATTCGCGTAAGTGATGCCGTTCGTCAGGCTCTGGAATGCGTATGCAGTTCAGCGATGTGCTGGTGCCGACCACCCGCACGAACGCGTCGCAGTCCGTGACGGTGGGCGATACGACGCCGGTCATCGCCCAGTCCGGTCTGCCGATCCAGATGACTTCTGCCGGCGTGATCGGGGCGCTGGTGGTGTTTAAGCAGTCGCAGATCTGGCAGATCACGGGCGACCCTGCGACGAGCAATCTGTCCGAAAACTACATCACGCTGACGACCGGATGCATCGCGCCGCGCAGCATCGTGCAGGGGCCGTTCGGGGTTTTCTTCGCAGGGCAGGACGCGCCGTACATCCTGAACTTCCTCGGCACGCTCGTACCGCTATCGAGCCGGCCGGGTACTGACTTCCGGCTGACCTCCAGGTGCCGTTTCAGAACACCACAGAACCGTCGCGGATTTCACCAGCGCAACGACCGCGACGATCCAGTCGGTCGGCACCGGAAACCACGGAATGACCGTCGACGTCTCCGGCATGGCGATATCCGGCTGCAGTACACGAGCGCGTCGGGATTCTCATGTGGCACTACATTCGCGCTGACGAGTGCAACGCTTGCACAGTTTGCGTCGACGACCTCGGCTCAACTCGCTGGCATCATCCCGGATGAGACCGGAAGCGGCTCACTGGTCTTCGCGAGCAGCCCAGCACTCGCCGGAACACCAGCCAATAACCAGGCACAGAACAAGCAGACAGACGACATTGCGAGAATCCTGCGCCTTAACCCAAGGCAGATTCGCCAGCTTCACGATGAAATTTCCGGGGAAGGGCTGGGATTCCACGAAATAATGGAACGCGCGAAGGATATGTTTAACCTGTGATGATATAGGTGGAATTTGAAACAGGGATGTTCCGATGTTAGATACTCGAAAAGAAATTGAACGGCGCTTATTGGCGCTCCGTGGTCTGGACCTAAGCGACGTAAACCGCGCCGCAAACATGCTGACTCTCGGAATTGGGCCGCTCAGGGAAGTCAAGAACTTCAAGGGAGTACCGAAACATGTGGGCCAGTGGGCGCTTCACGTGCAATGCGCGTGGCGGCTCGAGCGCGCAGGGAACACCGTGGCAACCCGGCAAGATCTTTGCGGCTCTGACAAAGAGGCGTGCGCCACCGCTGACCGTCTGCGCGAGCTGTTGGTCCAGAACGGTCCGACTGTAGTCGAGGCGGTCTCTGCGAGTGAAGCCGGCGGCCTGGAACTCGCGCTTTCGGGAGGGCTGTGCCTTGTCATCGTTCCAGATCGAATCGAAGGATCCGAGGATTGGAGGTTCTTCGCGAGGGGTGTTGATGCCGCGCACTTTGTGATTGAAGGCGGCAAGGTCGATCCCGCAAGCTTGGCGTGAGCGCAGATCGAAAGCGGATTCGCTTGGGCCGGACAGCTTAGCGGGTTTGTGCAGAAGTAAGCGCCCAAAGCGCACGCCGGCCACGATCCCAATCATCGCCGCTATGGCAAGAAAGTGGCGAGGGCGATGCGGCGACTACGCCCGGGCAAACGCCGTCACGATCATGCATGGTCGTTTTTATCACACCTGTTCAAAAAGTTGAGAAGACGAAACAGGCGGAGCGCCGGCCACATCACCCCGGTATTCAACAAGCCAGCGTTCACGTTTCGCCGCCGCGGCAAGCACATTTCGCTCTTTCACGTGACCGAAGCCGCGAATCTCATCAGGCAGATTGGCGAGCTTCATTGCCGTATCGAATCGAGCGGTGTCGAGCGTCGCGCAGAATTCGTCGATCAGCGCGAAGTACTGCGCGATCAGCTCACGTTCATTGCGCCGTTCTGCCGTCTTGCCGAATACGTCGAAAGTCGTGCCGCGCAGGAACCTGAATTTTTCGAGCACGCGGAACAACGTGAGGGTCCATTGCCCGAAGGGTTGCTTCCTCAGGTGGCCGTGCTCGTCGCGTCTGGCGAGCAATGGCGGCGCGAGATGAAATGCGAGCTTGTAATCGCGGCCCGGCTCGCCTTCGAACTGCGCCCGCAGCTTGTCCATGTAAGCCGGATCCGCATAGAGACGGGCCACTTCGTACTCGTCCTTATAGGTCATCAGTTTCGCCAGATTGCGCGCGACCAGCGGCGTAAGGCGAGGTTTTGCCGCGCCCATAACCGCCGTTTCCTTCGCGCGCAGCCGCTCGACCGCTTCGACATAACGAGCCGCATACCGAGGGTTCTGGTAGGCACTCAACCGCTCGACGTTGCGCTCGATCAACCGGTCCAGCGACTCCGGCATCTGCACGACAATGGCCTGTTGTCTGGCGGGCTGCGGCGTAAAAGCATCCGCGGCGGCTTCACCGTGCTGGGCGACGTAGCGGCCCCATTCGAACGCCAGGCGATTCTTTTCAACGGCCACGCCGTTCAGTTCGATCGCGCGATCGAGACTGTCGTAGCCGAGCGGCAGCCAGCCGCGTTGCCAGGCAAAGCCGAGCAGCAGCGGATTGGCATAGAGCGTGTCGCCAAGCAGCGCGAGCGCGAGACGATTGGCGTCGATGAAGTCGCAGTCGTCGCCGATGCTCGCGCGCAGATCCTGTTGCGTCTGATCGGCCGGGAAACTCCATTGAGGGTCTCGCACGAACTGCGCGGTCGGCGTGGCGCCGCTGTTGATCGCCGCTTTCGTGATGCCGCGTTGCGTGCGTGCCAGCACTTCAGCGGAAGCAGAGACGATCGCATCGCAGCCGAGAATCAGGCGCGCCTCACCGGCCGCAATTCGCGTGGCGTGCAATTGATCGGGTGACGCGGCGATCTGCACATGACTGAGCACGGCGCCGCCTTTCTGTGCGAGCCCGGCCATATCGAGCACGGTGACGCCTTTGTTTTCCAGGTGAGCCGCCATGCCCAGCAAGCCGCCGATCGTCACGACGCCGGTTCCGCCGACGCCTGTCACGAGCACGCCGTACGGCTTCGCGAGTGAAGCAATCGCGGGCCGAGGCAGCGCCGCAAAATCGGGCAATGCAGCCGCGGATTCGGGTTTGGCGGGCTTCTTCACCTGTGCGCCTTCCGCTGTGACGAAACTCGGGCAGAAGCCCTTCACGCACGAAAAATCCTTGTTGCACGACGACTGGTTGATCTTGCGCTTGGTGCCAAGCGGCGTTTGCAGCGGCTCGACCGACAGACAGTTCGATTGCACCGAACAGTCGCCGCAACCTTCGCATACCGCATCGTTGATAAAGGCGCGCTTCGCCGGATCGGGATACGTGCCGCGTTTGCGGCGCCGGCGTTTTTCGGTTGCGCAAGTCTGGTCGTAGATCAGAATCGAGGTGCCCGTCATCTCGCGCAACTCGCGCTGCAAGCGATCGAGTTCGTCCCGGTGATGGACCTTCACGCCGGCTGGAAGACGAATGCTCGCGTCGTATTTTTCCGGCTCGTCGGTCACGATCAGCACGTGCTTCGCGCCTTCCGCAATGACCTGAAACGCGATCTGCGGGACGGTGAGCACGCCGTCCACTGGCTGGCCGCCGGTCATCGCGACCGCGTCGTTGTAAAGCACCTTATAGGTGACGTTCGCGCCGGCCGCAATTGAAGCGCGGATCGCGAGCAGACCCGAATGGAAATAGGTGCCGTCGCCCAGATTGACGAACACGTGACGCTCATTCGTGAAGTGCATCTGGCCGGTCCACGCGACGCCTTCGCCGCCCATCTGGCTGAAGGTCTCCGTGTTGCGGTCCATCCACATCGACATGTAGTGGCAGCCGATGCCGGCCAGTGCGCGCGAGCCTTCCGGCACACGTGTCGAGGTGTTGTGCGGACAGCCCGAACAGAACCACGGTTGGCGCTCCGTCACGGAACGCGGCGTGGCCGCCTCGCGTTCCTTGGCCTCGATCACCGCGACGCGCGCTTCGATGCGCGCCCGCAGATCGGCGGGCAGATCGGCTTTGGCGAGGCGCCGGGCGATCGCTTTCGCGATCAGGGCGGGCGACAGTTCGTAGTGCGCGGGCAGCAGCGTCTGCCCACGCGGCACGGACCATTCACCGCCTTCGTCGTCGCGCTGATCGAACTTGCCGAATACCTTGGGACGCACGTCGTCGCGCCAGTTATACAGTTCCTCCTTGAGCGCATATTCGAGAATCTGGCGCTTTTCTTCCACCACCAGAATCTCGTCGAGCCCGGTTGCGAAGTCGCGTGCGTTCTGCGCATCGAGCGGCCATACGCAACCCACTTTCAGCACGCGGATGCCGATGCGGGCGCAGGTTTCGTCGTCGAGCGAGAGGTCGGCGAGCGCCTGCCGCACGTCGAGATACGCCTTGCCCGCGGTCATGATGCCAAGTCGTGGGTTCGGGCTGTCGATCACCACGCGGTTCAGCCTGTTCGCGCGAACGTAGGCGAGCGCCGCGTACCACTTACAGTTCAGCAGACGCGCTTCCTGCGCGAGCGGCGGGTCGGGCCAGCGGATATTGAGGCCGCCTTCGGGCATGTCGAAATCTTCCGGCAGGACGATCTGCAAACGGTCCGGATCGATGTCGATCGACGCGCTCGATTCGACCACGTCGGTGACGCATTTCATCGCCACCCACAAACCGGCGTAGCGGCTCATGGCCCAGCCGTGCAGACCGTAGTCGAGATACTCCTGCACGCTTGCCGGATATAGCACCGGGATGCCGCTTGCCACGAACATATGCTCCGACTGATGCGCGACCGACGACGACTTCGCCGCATGGTCGTCGCCCGCCAGCACCAGCACGCCGCCGTTCGGATCGGTGCCGGCCGCATTCGCGTGCTTGAAGACGTCGCCGCTGCGATCGACGCCCGGCCCCTTGCCGTACCACATGCCGAATACACCGTCGACCTGCGCGCCCGGCCAGAGATTGAGCTGCTGCGTGCCCCACACGGCAGTCGCGGCGAGATCCTCGTTAACCCCTGGTTGGAACACGACATCGTGTTCCTTCAGATGCTGCTTCGCTTTCCAGAAACCCTGATCGAGCGCGCCGAGCGGCGAGCCGCGATAGCCGGACACGTAGCCCGCGGTGTTGAGGCCGGCGCGGCGGTCGCGCGCCTTCTGCAGCATCGGCAACCGCACCAGCGCCTGAGTGCCGCTCATATAGACGCGGCCCTTTTCCAGCGTGTATTTGTCGTCGAGCGATACCGAGGCAAGCGCGTCACGTAGCGGGGGCGTCAGCGGGGCGTTCAAGAGGAAGTCTCCGGGGGCTTTTATTAGAGGCGGAGTATAGGAAGCGGAATTTCCAACGTAAAATCACGAATACCGAATCCTGCTATTCGAAAAACACATGTCAAAAGACGTTACCTTGCGGCAGATGCGCTACTTCGTGGCGGCAGCCCAGAACGGGCAGTTTTCGATGGCGGCGACCGCCGAGCATGTGTCGCAATCGGCGATTACGAATGCCGTTCTCGCACTGGAGGAAACCCTGGGTACGCGGCTCTTCGAACGCCTGCCTCAGGGCGTCACGTTGACGCCGGACGGGCATGATTTTCTGAATCACGCGAGACACATACTCGATTCGGTGCGCGACGCGGTCTACAAGGCGCCGTTCCGCTCGCACGATCTGAAGGGGACCGTGCGCATTGCGGCGTCGTATACGGTGCTGGGCTATTTTCTGCCCGAGTTGATGGCGCGTTTTCGCGCGACGTATCCCGACATCGCGATCGATCTGCACGACCTGGATCGCGAATCGATCGAACGGGCTGTACTCGCCGGCGACATCGATCTCGGTATCGTTCTGCTCTCCAACGTCGAAAATATCAGGCGTTTCCGGCACCATGTGTTGATCCGCTCGCGTCGGCAGTTGTGGACCGCGCCGACTCATCCTCTCGCGCAACTCAATGCACCTTCGCTCGCGGATATCGCGAGTTATCCGTACATTTTGATTACCGTGGACGAAGGCGAGCAGTCGACGCTGCGCTACTGGAAGCAGAACGACGTCGAGCCGAATATCGCGTTTCGCACGAGCTCGATGGAAGCGTTGCGCGGTCTGGTCGCGCATGGTTTCGGCGTGACGATTCTGTCCGATATGGTGTTTCGCCCGTGGTCGCTGGAAGGCAAGCGGATCGACGCGCGGCCCATTCTCAACGCGATTCCGCAGATGGACGCGGGCATGTTGTGGCGCAAAGGCGCAACGCTGGATACGCCTGCGGTTGCGTTCCAGCAGTTCCTCATTCATGCATGCGGGAGTTGAAAGCAGGGAGTGAGCGGGCCGGCGAGACTGACACTGCATTGCGGGAGTCGAAGCTGGCGGAAGATGCGTATCTGTTTTTCGCATAGCCTCACCATTGTTTTCTTCCTGCGCGATCGACTGTCGGCTCACGCCCAACACCGCGCCTGCATTAGCCTGAGCCAGGGCCCGATGCATCGATTCATTGAGAATCGACCGACGACCTTTTTCGCCTGCCGTCATGCCCAAAGGGAGAGCCAGCGAACTCGTCCAGCCTGCGTCGCGCAGCCGCAAATCTCCGCGGGGCTCGCCCGCCGTGCAGGACGTGGGGCGTCTTGCGAATGTGGCGGTCGGCTCGAACGCGGTGTGCGTATCTGGGCCACGTCAACCTTATCGCCCGCAGATTAAGCGGCGCATAATGCTGAAATCCATTTATCAGGATGACGGAGGTCGACGTGACTACCTTTGCTATTGACGCCGTTCGCATCAACCCGACGAGCGACCGGATCACGCACGTGCGTTGGGCTCCCGTCGACCCGTCGACGCGTGACTGGCTGTCCCCCACGGCGATTGTCGAAGTGCCGGAAGTCGTCGCCGCGATCCGTCGCGGAGATGCTGTTTGGTCCCTTTTTACGCTCGGCGGCACGCGCTTTCTGGGGCCCAAAATCGTCTCTGTCTCGCACACGGACGGCCACGACGGGATTGACACCGACGTCCCCGGCGCACACGTCGAAAAATGCATTGACGACCTGCCGCGCGTTTGATCGCTCCGCCTTCGCGCCATCGACGATCATCCGCTGGAAAAACTACAATAGCGATTTCTGCATGGCTTGAACCCAAGGCGCCGATTCGGTATCTCGGGTTCAAGCCGTCGGCTCGGCTCAAGCAATCCGCATGTCGATCTGCATAACAAGTGTTTCCCGCAGGCCAACCCAGCCCCAACCGAGAAAATCAATGGCCAACGAAAAATCAAAGCGCGCGCGCCGTGCTGCCGAAAGCCTTTTCGGGGCTTTGCCGAGCACCAGCAACACCACCGCCAGCCGGCCCGCGAATCCTTTCGACAACGACCCATTCAACAGTCCCGCCAGCGTGACGCCGAGCGGGGACGAACTGGTCGTCCTGCCGCGCCAATTCGAACTACCGCCCGGCTATGCGGACGCGGCGGCCATGCGCGATGCGCTCGCGCGCACCTGGCGCATGGACTGGATCAAGGTAGGCAAAGGCGAATGCGTGGTCAGGCTGCCGGTCGGATGGCGCGCGGACAAATCGGTGGATGGTGTTTTGCGAATCGAAGCCGCCGGCGTCGTTCGGGCGCAAGGCCGCATCGTGGAGGGCGCCGCATTGCAGATTCTTCCGCGCTACTACCTGAAGGCGGAATTTCATGAATCGAACGACCATTGCCGGATCGTCGTGCGGGATCGCGGCCGTAACAACAGCGTCCTGAAGGATTCGTTCTGGGACACGCGCAGCGGCCCGAACCATCCGCAATGGAAGATTCTGTCCGACTGGCTGGACAAGGAATACCCCGATCACCGCGATCCGCTGCGGTACTGGGACGATTGCGAAGACAATCGCCGCAGCGTTTGAGCGAGTGCCGAGCGGAACCATGTCCCACCTGAAATACCTGACCGGCTACTCGCCCACGCTTCAAGACAAAGTCAAAAAGCTGATCGCCGACGACCAACTCGGCCAGTACCTCGCCACGCGCTATCCGAACACCCACGACGTGCAAACGGACCGGGCGCTGTACGCCTACTGCGCCGACCTGAAGCGCGAACACCTGCGCAGCGCGGACCAGATCGACAAGGTCGCCTACGACAGCAAACTCGACGTCGTGCGTCACGCACTCGGTTTGCACACCAGCATTTCCCGCGTGCAAGGCGGCAAGCTGAAGGCGAAGAAAGAAATCCGCATCGCGTCGCTGTTCAAAGCGGCCGCGCCCGAATTTCTGAAAATGATCGTGGTGCACGAACTCGCTCATCTGAAGGAAAGCGACCACAACAAGGCCTTTTACCGCCTCTGCGAGTTCATGCAACCGGGTTATCACCAGATCGAGTTCGATCTGCGTCTCTATCTGACGCAGCGCGAGCTGGCAAAAAAGCCCGTCTAACGATCAAGCCGCGATCGCCTCGACTTCGGAAGCTTTCAACAAAACCGGAATCGACTTCGACGTCGGCGTCCCCGCACCATCGGCAACCGACGACAGCGGCACGAGCGGATTCGTCTCCGGATAATAAGCGCCGAGACAGCCGCGCGGAATGTCGTACTCCACCAGCAGAAAACCATCGGCGTGACGCTCGATACCGTCGGCCCACACGCTCGTGATATCCACGCGCTGTCCCGCCACGAACCCGAGCATCGCGAGATCGTCCTTGTTGGCGAACAGCACGCGGCGCTGCCCGTACACGCCGCGATAACGGTCGTCGAGACCGTAAATCGTCGTGTTGTACTGATCGTGCGAACGGGTCGTCATCAGCGTCATCAGCCGCTCGCCGTGTTCCTTGCGCGCCTGGTGGATCGGCGTCGCCATGTCGATTGCGTGCACCAGAAACTGCGCCTTGCCGCTCGGCGTTTTCCAGATCCGCTCGCGCGACGCCACGCCGAGGTGGAAGCCGCCAGGATTCTTCAAGCGCTCGTTGTAGTCGGTGAAGCCCTCGATCACTTGCGCGATGCCGTCGCGGATCAGCGAATAATCCGCAGCCTGCGCGAGCCAATCCACTTTGCCGCTGCCGAGCGTCGCATGCGCCATGCGCGCGACGATCGCGATTTCCGACAACAGATTCTCCGATGCCGGTTTGTTCATGCCGTAGGAGATATGCACCATGCTCATCGAGTCCTCGACGCTCACGCCTTGCGCCACGCCGTTCTGCATGTCGATTTCGGTGCGGCCGAGCGTCGGCAGAATCAGCGCGTCGCGTCCATGCACGAGGTGGCTGCGGTTCAGCTTGGTCGTGATGTGCACGGTGAGATCGCACGAGCGCATCGCTTCCCACGTGCGCGGTGTGTCGGGCGTCGCGATCGAGAAATTGCCGCCGAGACCGATGAACACCTTCACCTTGCCGTCGAGCATCGCCTGAATCGTATTGACGACGTCGAGTCCGTGCTCGCGCGGCGGCTCGAAATCATAGACCTCGCCGAGGCGGTCGAGAAACGCCTCAGTCGGCCTTTCCTCGATGCCGACCGTGCGGTCGCCTTGCACGTTCGAATGTCCGCGCACCGGGCACAGGCCCGCGCCGCGCCGGCCGATATTGCCGCGCATCATCATCAGGTTCGACAGGATCTGCACCGTCGGCACCGAATTCTTATGCTGCGTGAGGCCCATGCCCCACGTCGAAATCACGGCGCGCCCCTTCACATAGATGTCGGCGAGTTGCAGCACGTCTTCGAACGGCACGCCGGCTTCGGCGACGATCGTGTCCCAGTTCTCGGCGCGCAAGTCGTCGGCGAAGGCGTCGAAGCCGACGGTATGTTCGGCGATGAACGCGACATCCAGAACGCGTTCCAGGCCCGACGCCAAGGCTTCGTCGTCGAGCTCGATCACGCGTTTGGCGACGCCCTTGATCAGCGCGAAATCGCCGCCGACTTTCGGGCGAATGAACACGGAGCTGATCTTCGTGCTGCCCATCGTCAGCATTTCCACCGGATGCTGCGGGCTCGCAAAGCGCTCGAGCCCGCGCTCCTTCAGCGGATTGATCGACACGATGGTCGCGCCGCGTTTGGCGCACTCGCGCAGTTCGCCGAGCATGCGCGGATGGTTGGTGGCCGGATTCTGGCCGAAGATCAGCAGCGTGTCGGCGTGTTCGAAGTCGTCGAGCGTGACCGTGCCTTTGCCGATGCCGACCGTATGCGGCAAGCCGCGGCTGGTCGCCTCGTGGCACATGTTCGAGCAGTCGGGGAAGTTGTTGGTGCCGTACATGCGCACGAACAACTGGTACAGGAAGGCGGCTTCATTGCTCGCGCGGCCCGAGGTGTAGAAGGCGGCGCGGTCCGGATCGTCGAGGCGCTTCAGGTGATCGGCGATCAGGTCGAACGCTTCGTCCCAGCCGATCGGCACGTAACGGTCGCTCACGGCGTCGTAGACGAGCGGGTCGGTCAGGCGGCCGTGCTGTTCGAGTTCGAAGTCCGACTGCGTCATCAGTTCGGCGATCGTATGTTTTTCGAAGAACGCCGGCGTCACGCGCTTGCTGGTTGCCTCGGCGGCCACTGCCTTCACGCCGTTTTCGCAGAACTCGAAGGTGGACGCATGCTCGCGATCCGGCCACGCGCAGCCGGGACAGTCGAAGCCGTCCGGCTGATTCTGCTTGAACAGCATGCGGTAGTCGCCGCCCGTCACCTTCTCCTTGATCAGGTTGATGGCGACGTATTTGAGCGCGCCCCAGCCAGCGGCGGGGTGCGTATAGGGTTCGATGCGAGCTTCGGGTTTCTTCATGATGTTGCCGCCGGATCGGGCTTGGACGTGGCTGTTGAGCCGATAAGTGCAAGCCTACTGTGTTCCAAAAAGGGCGCAGCATACAGAAAATTGGAAAGGAAAGGGATACAGTTGGCGGGTTTTGTCATAGACTGGCGCCTCAGCCCACGCTCTCGTGTGACTCAAGTCCTTGAAACTGTACGAAAAACTCGCCGACGAAATGACCGAAGCCGTGCGCCGTGGCGTGTTCGCGGCGGGCGAGCGGATTCCGTCGGTGCGGCAGGCGAGCCAGCAGCACGGTGTGAGTATCAAGACGGTGTTGCATGCGTACGCGTTGCTGGAAAGCCGTGGGATTGTCGAAACGCGCCCGCAGTCGGGCTATTTCGTGCGCGATGCGGCGGCGCGGGCGCTCGCACTCGACGAGTTGCGGCCCGGCCGTCCGCATATCCCGCATATGCCGCCAACGCCGCCGGTGGCCGCCGCCGTGGACGTAAGCCGCCTCGTGCTGTCGACTTTGCGCAGCATCCGCGCGCACGACGCCGTGCCGTTCGGCTCGCCGTATCCGGATCCGTCGTTGTTCCCGTGGCGGCGCATCAACCAGTACGCGAACGCGATCGCGCGACGTCACGCGAGCTGGAATCTGATCGACGACCTGCCGCCCGGCAACCCCGAACTGATCCGGCAGATCGCCCGGCGTTATGCCGAGAACGGCGTGCCGGTCGATCCCGACGAAATCGTCATCACGCTCGGCGCGACCGAGGCGATCAACCTGAGCCTGCAGGCGGTCGCCAAACCTGGCGACACGGTGGCCGTCGAGTCGCCGACCTATTACGCGATGCTGCACGCCATCGAACGTCTGGGCATGCGCGCGATCGAGGTGGCGACGCATCCGGTGCACGGCATCGATATCGAGGCGTTGGCTCAGGTGATCGGCGAACAGAAGGTCGCGGCCTGTATGGTGATGCCGAACTTCCAGAACCCGCTCGGTTTCCAGATGCCCGACGCGCGCAAACGACAACTAGTCGAACTGCTCGCGGTGCACGAAATCCCCGTGATCGAGAACGACGTCTATCAGGAACTGTACTTCGGCGAGACGCGGCCATCGACGTTGAAGAACTTCGACACCAAAGGGCTGGTGCTGCACTGCGCGTCGTTTTCAAAGAGTTTGACCGCGTCGTACCGGATCGGCTGGGCGCTGCCGGGACGCTATCGCGCGCAGGTCGAGAAGCTGAAGTTTCTCAATACGCTGACCACGCCGTCGGTGCCGCAAGTCGCGGTCGCCGATTATTTGCGGCAGGACGGCTACGACCGGCATCTGCGGCACGTGCGCAAGGTTTATCGGCAGCAGGCCAGCATCATGACGGCGATGGTGCAGCGGTTTTTTCCGGCCGGCACGCGCATGTCGACGCCGCAGGGCGGCTACGTGCTGTGGGTCGAACTGCCCGAGCGCGTCGATTCGATGCGGCTCTACCAGGCGGCGCTCGTGCGCAGCATCACGGTCGGGCCGGGCATGATGTTTTCAATGCGCGACGATTTTCGCCACTTCATCCGGCTCAACTACAGCTATCCGTGGACCGCGCAGACCGAAGCGGCTTTGAAGACGCTCGGCGAACTGGTCACGCGGATGGCGTAAAAAAGGAGGAGACACTGACATGGAAGACGACGAACTCGATCCGGTGCTGGCGGCCATCCTGACGCAGTTGTGGCGCGCGCATCGTGAAACGCCGGGCGGCGCGTGGTCGCTCGCCAAACTGTCGAAGCAGGCGGGCGTGCCGATGAGCGGCTTGCGGCGTCAGTTGACGGCGCTCGTCGACGGCGGTCTGGTGGATACCACCTTCAACGAGGAAGGCACGGGCGCGGCGCGCCTGAGCGAACTGGGCCGAAGTCTGTGCGGCGAGTTGTTCGGTAACGGCGACGGCGAGCCGCCCGACGAGGATCAGGCGGGCGCGTCGCCGAAACTTCACTGAATCGCGTGGCGCGCAGCGCGAGGCGCGTGCGCGGCTCGCCTGAGCGTGGCTTAAAGCTGGCTCATTCCGCCATCGGCGATGATTTCCGTGCCGACGATAAACGCCGACTCCGGCGCGGACAGATGCAGCACGGTCGAGGCGATTTCTTCCGGCGTGCCGAAGCGGCCGACCGGAACCTGGCCGAGAATCTGCGCGGCGGTGGCTTCGAGCGCGGCGGCGTCGAGGCCGAGCTTGCCGTACAGCGGCGTTTGCACCGGGCCGGGACTGACCACGTTGACGCGCACGCCTTGCGGCAGCAATTCCGCCGAGAGGGTCTTCGCCAGCGAAATCACCGCGGCCTTGCTCGCCGCATACACGGACGACGCCGGCATGCCGATATGCGCATTGATCGATCCGTTGATCACGATCGACGCGCCGCGATTGAGCAACGGCAGCAGTGCCTGAATCTGGAAGTAGGCGCCCTTTACGTTGGTGTTGAACATCGCGTCCCAGAAGGCTTCGTCGACGTCCGGAAACGGCGCGAATTTCGCCATGCCGGCGTTCACGAACACCGCGTCGAGGCGGATGCCGGCGGCGCTGATCGCAGCCGCCAGTTCACGCGCCGACGCCACCGAGCCGGCGTCGTTGCGCATCGCGACGGCATTGGCGCCGAGCGCCTTTCTTGCCGTTTCGAGCGCGTCGGCATCGCGGCCGGTAATGACCACACGGGCGCCTTCATTGGCGAATGCCTGGGCGGCCGCGAAGCCGATGCCGCTGCTGCCGCCGGTGACGAGAACCGACTTACCTTGGAAGCGAGTCATTTTGAATCTCCGAAAGAGTGTTGCGGGTTAGTGAGAGCGATATTGCGCCTGTGCGGAGTGCTTGCCGTACCACTTTTCCGATGCACTCGTTCGAAATTATCGAACATGTTTCCGTGCTACCCAGAATACTGGATTTGTTATGGGTGAGATAACGAATAATAATTTTTCCGCGGAAATTGGCCTTCGAATATGGCCCCCTATGCTGGAGCCTTGCCCGGGTTATCCCGAGCGCTGGGGCAGGCACCTTCAACCATCTTCGGAGAATCCATGAAAACAACGCTGGCGCGAGCGCTGCATCATTCACTGCGCATCAAAACTGTCCGAACCGTTCTCGCCGCGACGCTCGGCGCGACCTTGGCATTCAGTGCCGCAGGGGCGGCCGCGGCCACCACGCAGCCAATCGGCATCGCCTTCGTCTACCTCGGCAATCCGGGCGACGCCGGCTGGACCTACGCGCACGAACAGGGCGTGAAGGCGCTCGAGGCGAAATTCGGCGACAAGATCAAGGTGACGCGCGTGGAGAACGTGCCGGAGTCGGCGGATTCGGAGCGCGTATTCCGCGATCTGGCGTCGAAGGGCAACAAGATCGTGGTGGGTTCGAGCTTCGGCTTTCAGGATTTCGAGCTGAAGGTCGCCAAGGACTTCCCCGATGCCGTGTTCGAACACGCCACCGGCTACAAGAAGGCCGCCAACTTCGCCACCTATGACGTGCGCACCTATCAGAGCGCTTACCTGGCGGGTCTCGTCGCGGGTTATACGACGAAGTCGAACACGCTCGGCTTCGTCGGTTCCGTACCGGTGCCAGAAGTGGTGCGCAACATCAACGCGTTTACGATGGGCGCTCGCTCGGTCAATCCGAATGCGCGCGTGAAGGTGGTGTGGATCAATAGCTGGTTCGATCCGGGCCGCGAAAAGCAGGCCGCCGAAACGCTGATCGGCCAGGGCGCCGACGTGCTGATCCAGAACACCGATTCGACGGCCACGATGCAGACCGCCGAACAGAAGAAAGTGCATGCGTTCGGCTGGGATTCGGATATGAAGAAGTTCGGGCCGAATGCGCAACTCGGCGCCTGCGTGAGCAACTGGGGTGTGTACTACACGCATCTGGTGGATCAGGTGATGGCGGGCACATGGAACAATTCGCCGGTGTGGTGGGGGCTGAAAGAGAAAGCGATCGATCTCGCCGACATCAACACGGACGCCGTTTCGCCGGCCGCGCAAAAGGCCTTGAGCCAGAAGCGCGATGACATCATCTCCGGCAAGTTCAATCCGTTTGCCGGTCCGATCATGGATCAATCCGGCGCGGTGAAGGTCGCGGCCGGCAAGTCGCTGAGCGATCCGGAACTGCTGCGTTTGAACTGGTTCGTGCAGGGCGTGGACGGCTCGCTGCCCAAGTAAAGATTTGCTTCGCTAATCTAACTATTATTCAGGGAGATCGCCCGTGAGTCTGACGGTTTCGACGGCGGCCGCCGCAACGGCCGCCAACTATCCGCCGCAGGGTTTGACGCCCACGCACGAGCAGATCGTGCGGCATCTGCGGCATTCGAGCCGGGTGGCCGAACGGGCGACGCTGCTGGGACATCATCCGTTCGGTGCGGTGCTGGTCGGGCCCGACCAGGAGACGGTGCTGATGGAGCAGGGCAACGTCGACACGGTGAATCACGCCGAGTCGGTGCTGGCGCGCGTGGCGGCGTTGAACTTCACGCCTGAGTATTTGTGGAGTTGCACGCTGTACACGTCGGTCGAACCCTGCTGCATGTGTGCCGGGACGATGTATTGGGCCAACATCGGCCGGGTCGTGTTCGGCATGACCGAGAAGCGCTTGCTGGAAGCGACCGGCGATCACGCCGAGAATCCGACCATGAGCGTGGACTGCCGATACGTGTTTGATCACTGCCAGAAACCGGTCGAGGTGATCGGGCCGGTGCCCGAAGTGGAAGCCGAGGTCATGGCGGTGCAGCGCGGATTCTGGAGCAGCCGCTAGCTGTGCTCGGTGCGCTTGCGCGAGATAAACGCGACGTTGCAACCGTGCTTGCGTGCCCGGCACCGTTGCGCCGGCATGCGCGACGGCCTGGTCATTGCGCGGCGTCCGCCTGCATTTCCGCCGGCGCCAGCATCGCGACGCCGCAGAACCAGTCGCGGCCGTGCGGCTGATGTTTCCACTCACCGCTGGTTTCCTTGAGCACGGTGGAACACTGCTCGTTCACCACGATCCCAGGATTCGCCGCCGTGCACTGACGCATCGCCACCTCGGTGGGTTGCGGGGGCGCCATGAGCGGCCTGCGGCGCGTGTCCGGTTCATAAGGCGTGGAGGATGGTGGCGGCGTTGCGGTTTGCATCCCGTCGATCAGCGTCCGTAGTTCCTCGATACGCGTTGCGTACCACGTCCCCAGACACACCGCATCGCGGCAGTTCGCTTCACGCCACGCCCACTTGCTGTCGCTGTCGGTGAGAAAGGCGCGCCGGTCGCTGACTTGCCGGCGCGCTTTCCAGTACAGATGCCCCAGCGTGTCGTCGAGCTTCGACAGCGCGGGGTCGTTGCAAATCATCTTCTCGGTTAGCGAGCGTCCCCGGTTGCAGTCGAAGCTAGTGGCCTGGGCGACTGGATGCGCGAGCATCAGCGTGGCGATCAGAAGTGGACGGATGAGGGTCATGGCGGTCCCGGCAGTGCATGGCTTTTTCATGCAATGGATGATCGACCGAGTTGCCGGAACACGGAGGCCCGAAAAACGCGTGACTTCGGGTGGGTCGTTACCAGATCTTGCCTCACGGGGACGGCGGGGATCGACGCGGGCGGATGACTTAACGCTTTCAGGTATGTGCCGTGCAATTCGCGCGTGAGCGGACGCATCGCTCGGCAATACAGGGCAATGCGGCGTTCCGTGCGGGGACCACAAGCACTCACTACACTAGCGGGACCGGCCGGTAGGACACACCCGGCCTCCCGGCAAGCCGCCGCAAAGCGTCCCGGCATAATTTGGGTTCCGCTTCGGCAATAGGCGCCGGAACAACACCGCCCGCGCGACGCCCGCGCCAAGGCGCCGTCACCCGCTCCAGCAAGGCCTTTGCGCCATTTCTTCGGCCCCTTAACCGGCCCCATTTGCCAGGCCGTCTCCCGTCCGCGACGAATTAAATGCGCCGGCCTCGCGTAAACCCCGGTGTGCCGCGTACACTAAGTTGCCGATGTCGGGTTAGGGGGCGCACATATGACTTGCGAAGCGACATCAGAAAACAAGCTGGAAGCAGCGCCTGAAGGCCGCTATGGATCGAATCTCGCCGAAGCCGTGGTGGCGTCGGAGCGCACGGTGTTGCGGTTGATCACCCGCAACACGCCGCTGCCGGAATTGCTCGACGAAGTATGCCGCCGCGCGGAAGCGCTGCTGGGGGAAGGCGCGTCCTGTTCGATCCTGTTACTCGATCCAGACGGCGTGCACGCCAGAGTGGGCGGCGCGCCGTCGCTGCCGGCGCATTTCAGCGCGGCGATCGACGGCACGGCGATCGGTTCACGGGCCGGCTCGTGCGGCACTGCGATGTACGAGCGGCGCCTCGTCGTCGTCGAGGATATCGAAACCGATCCGCTGTGGGCCGACTTCCGGCACCTCGCGTTGCCGCTCGGTCTGCGGGCCTGCTGGTCGGTGCCCTTTGAAAACGATTCCGGCTTGGTGCTCGGCGCCTTCGCGGTCTACTACCGCGCGCCGCGCCGTCCGAGCGCCGGCGAAGAAGCGATGCTACGCGACATCGGCCACAGCGTCGGTCTCGCCGTGCATCAGGACACCATGGTCCAGCGCCTCGCGCACAGCGAGGAGCATCACCGGCTGGTGGTCGATCATCTGATCGAAGGGATCGTCGTGCAGTCGCGTGCCGGTATCGTGCTTGCCTGCAATCCGAGTGCGCAGCGCATTTTGCGCACGACCCCGCAGATCGTCGGCCGCAGTATTCATACGGTGATGGTGCGCGCCTATCACGAGGACGGCTCGCTCGTCGCCGACACGGCCCGCCCGACCGCCCAGGTGCTGAGCACCGGCAAGCCCGTGCTCGGCGTCACGATCGGCGTGGAGCTGATCGGCGGCGACATCGTCTGGATCACCGAGAACGTCGTGCCGATCATCAAGCCGGGCGAGAGCGAACCGGGTTCGGTGCTGATTTCGTTTACCGACATCGGACCAGTGCGCGAGGCGCAGCGCCAACTCAAGTTCCTTGCTACCCGCGATTCGCTCACCGGCCTCTACAACCGCGCCTATCTCACGGAGCGGATGCGCGACCTGTTCACGCCGGACATGTCGTCCGGCATGGGCGAACTGGCGAGTGTCGCCGTGCTGTTCGTCGACCTGGACGGTTTCAAAAAGGTCAACGACACGGCGGGCCACGAGGCGGGCGACACCCTGCTTTGCAGCGTGGCGGAGCGCCTCTCGGCGTGCATCTCGCCGGAGGACACGCTCGCGCGCGTGGGCGGCGACGAATTCGTGATCGTGGTCAGCGCGTATGAAAACACCGCGCGTCTGATCGGCCTCGCGCGCCGCATTCTCGACATGATCGCGGTGCCGTTCGCGGTGGCGGACAACGAGTACTACCTGGGCGCGTCGATCGGCATCAGCCGTTTTCCGGAAGACGGCCAGGACGTCGCCACGCTCATGCGCAATGCCGATTCGGCGATGTATCACGCCAAGCAGCGCGGCCGCAACAACTTCCAGTTCTTTACCGCCGAGCTGAATCAGCATCTGCAGCGCCGCTTCACGATCGAGCAGTCGCTGCGGCGCGCGCTCGCCGCCAACGAACTGAGCCTCGTGTACCAGCCGATCGTCGACAGCCACGACGGCCGCACGATCGGCGCGGAGGCGCTCCTGCGCTGGTACAACAGCGAACTGGGCAACGTATCGCCGGGGGAATTCATCCCCGTGGCCGAAGATGCCGGGCTCATCGTCGAAATTGGCGACTTCGTGCTGGCGCGGGCCTGCGAGCAGGTGGCGCAATGGCGGCGCACGCTGGCGCCGGAACTGATCGTCGCGGTGAACCTGTCGCCGCGGCAGTT
Organism: Paraburkholderia sp. BL27I4N3; assembly: GCF_003386115.1. Taxonomy (NCBI): domain Bacteria; kingdom Pseudomonadati; phylum Pseudomonadota; class Betaproteobacteria; order Burkholderiales; family Burkholderiaceae; genus Paraburkholderia; species Paraburkholderia sp. BL27I4N3. The sequence continues at coordinate 1,036,987 of NZ_QREJ01000001.1, forward strand.
CAACGACGGCCTGGTGGAGCGGATCGAACGGTGTTTGGCGCAGTCGGGGCTCGAGCCGACGGCGCTGGAGCTGGAGATCACCGAACGGCTGCTGATGAGCGACAGCGAAACCGTCCTGCCGATGCTGAGCGCGCTGAATGCCATGGGCGTGCGCATTTCCGTCGACGATTTCGGCACCGGCTATTCGTCGCTGTCGTATCTGAAGCGCTTCCCGCTGCATAACCTGAAAATCGATCGCTCGTTCGTCGCAGGTTTGCCGGATCATCGCGATTCGATTGCGATTACCCAGGCCGTGGTGGCGATGGCGCACTCGCTCGGCATGAACGTCACCGCCGAAGGGGTGGAAACCGCCGAACAGGCGGCGTTCCTGCGCGCGATCGACTGCGACAAGCAGCAGGGCTATCTGTACAGCCGTCCGGTTGGGGCCAGTGCGTATGCCCGCGGTTTGTGGGACGCGCAGCTCAACGTGGCCGACGCCTGAACGTGCCGGCCGTTCCGCACGCGAGGCCGGAAGCCTTGCCGGGCTTGCGAATGCGGCCTTGAACGGCGCGCGCCGCGCACATGCTGACGGGATTGTTCGGTTTGCTGGACAAGTGACTTCGCGTTCGCGGTATTTATCCGCGAGGCCGGTTTCCCTAAAATCCTCCCATCGAAAAGTAAATTGTGCGCGATGTCGAAGCGGCGTCGTGCGATGGGAGTTGTCATGCCAGATTTAATCAGAGACCAGCTCTACCGGCCCGCGGTGGTCTTACCGATGGTCGCCCTCATGCAGGTGATGGTGTCGCAGGACTTCAATCTCGGCCAGGTCGGCTGGGTGATGGCGTCCCGCGGTGCGCAGGCCGCGCTGCAACGTTCGCGCGAGCTGATCTGCGCCGTGCATTGCCACGCCTGAGTCCAACAGACGGAAAACAGCAGTCATCCGCAACAATCCGCGGCAGTAATGAGCGGCGCAGCATGGTGATTCCAGGGCCGAAGGGTAAGATGCTACGACCAGCAGCCCAGCCTCGGGAGAGTTGCCATGCCACAGCACTTCGACGCAGTTGTGATCGGTACGGGACAGGGCGGCTCACCGCTCGCCGTGCGTCTCGGTCAAAGCGGCCGCAAAACGGCGGTCATCGAACGGGCTGCCTTTGGCGGCACCTGCGTGAACGTCGGCTGCACGCCGACCAAATCCTATGTAGCGAGCGCCCGCGCCGCGCATGTCGCGCGTCATGCCGCGGAATTCGGCGTGCAGGTGGGCGGCGCGATCAACGTCGATCTGGCCGCGGTCAAGGCGCGCAAGGACAAGATCATCGGGCAGTCGCGCGACGGCGTGGAGAAATGGCTGCGCGGCACCCAGAACGTGAGCGTGTTCAACGGTCACGCGCGTTTTACCGGACCGCATGCGCTCGCTATCAGCGGCCCGGGCGGCAATCTGCTCGATGAGATCAACGCCGACGAAATCTTCATCAATACCGGCACGCGCGCGGTCGTGCCGCCGCTCGCCGGGCTCGAGCGGATTCGCTACTACACCAATTCCAACCTGCTCGATCTGACGGAATTGCCGAGTCATCTGGTGATCGTCGGCGCGAGTTATATCGCGCTCGAATTCGCGCAGATATTTCGCCGCTTCGGCAGCCAGGTGACCGTGCTGGTGCGCGGTGAACGATTGCTTACGCGTGAGGACGCCGATTTCGCCGATTCCGTGCAGAAGGTGCTCGCCCGCGAGGGCGTGGAGTTTCGCTTCAATGTGCAGCCTTCGCGGGTCGAGCCACATCCGCATCGCGAGAACGAAGTGTGCATCGGCTTCGAGCAGAACATTCCCGCGCTCGAAGCGTCGCACCTGCTGTTCGCGACCGGCCGTGAGCCGAATACCGACGACCTCGGCCTTGCCGCCGCCGGCATCACGCTGGACAAGCACGGCACGATTCCCGTCGACGGCCAGTTGCGCACCAGCGTGCCGGGCGTCTGGGCGATCGGCGACGTCAACGGACGCGGCGCCTTCACTCACACCTCTTACGACGACTATCAGATCGTCGCGGCCAATCTGCTCGACGGTGGCGCGCGCAGCGTCGATACGCGGATCATGGCGTATGCCGTATTCGTCGACCCGCCGCTCGCGCGCGTCGGCGCCTCGGAGGCCGAGGTGCGCAAATCGGGCCGCGACGCGCTGATCGCCACCATGCCGATGACGCGCGTGGGCCGCGCGCGCGAACGCGGCGAGACCGACGGTTTCATGAAGGTGATGGTCGACAAGGAGAGCAAGCGGATTCTCGGGGCGGCGATTCACGGTATCGAAGGCGACGAGGCGATTCACACGTTCATCGACATCATGACGGCGGGCGCGCCGTATCCGACCTTGCAGTACGCGATGCATATTCACCCGACCATCAGCGAACTGGTGCCGACCTTGCTCGATGGACTCAAGCCGATGAAGTGAGCGGCGCACGCGAGCGGAGCACGTACGATGAAGCGCGCAATCCGAAGCGGTAATCTGTTCGATCACGACGCATCCGCGGACGCGGACGAGCAGATCGACGCGCTGGTCGAGCAGGGCGGCGTGAGCATCGAGCGGATCGTCTCCATGGGTCACGCCAGCCCGCCTGGCTTCTGGTACGACAGTCCGCGCGCCGAGTGGGTCGTGCTATTGAGCGGCGCGGCGGCGCTCGTATTCGAAGGTGAGGCCGCGCCTCACCAGATGAAGGCCGGCGATCACGTGCTGATCGACGCGCATTGCCGGCATCGCGTGGCATGGACGAGCGACCAGGAGCCCAGCGTGTGGCTCGCCATCTACTACCCGGACGACGACGCTGCAACCTGAACGCGGCAATCTGCCGATCGATCAGACGCATCGACAAAGCGTTGGGCCATCGCGGATAATCGGCGACGGCGTAGGTCGTCTGCGGAACGCGGGCGAACGGTGCGCGCAACCGCATTCATCATCAGGAATTCAACCGATGGGCAAGGGACGTGTCGAAGCCTTCAGCGATGGCGTGATCGCCATCATCATCACGATCATGGTGCTCGAGTTGAAGGTGCCGGAAGGCTTCGATCTCGCCGCGCTGCGTCCGGTGCTCCCCGTGTTCTGCGCATACGTGCTGAGCTTCATCTACGTCGGCATCTACTGGAACAATCATCATCACATGTTCCATGCCGTGCAGAAGGTCAACGGCGCGGTGCTGTGGGCCAACCTCCACCTGCTGTTCTGGCTGTCGCTGTTGCCGGCCGTCACGCATTGGGTCGGCGAAAACCATCTGGCTTCCTGGCCGACCGCGATGTACGGCGTGGTGCTGTTCATGTCGTCGATCGCGTACTTCATTCTGATGGGCGTGCTGATCCGCGAGCACGGCAAGGACTCGACGCTTGCCAGGGCGGTCGGCAGCGACATCAAGGGCAAGGTTTCGGTCGTGATCTATCTGACGGGCATTGCGCTGGCGTTTGTCGTGCCGTGGGTTTCGGCTGCGCTTTATACCCTCGCTGCCGCGTGGTGGCTGGTGCCGGACCGGCGCATCGAACACGTGCTGGAGTCGTAAGCGTGCTGCTCGCGCTCAAGCTGGTGCTGGTGCCGGCGTTTCTCGCCGCACTGACCGTGGCGGGACGCGTGTGGGGGCCGTCGGTGGCGGGGTGGCTCGCGGGGCTGCCGATGGTCGCCGGGCCGATCGTGTTGCTGCTCGCGTTGGAGCGCGGGCCTTCGTTCGCGGCGCAGGCGTCGGCGGCTTCGATCGCGGCGATTGTCGCGTCGGAAGCGTTCAATTTTGCGTATGCGTGGACCTGCCGGCGTGTCGCGTGGCCGCTCGCGTCGATCGCGGGCATGGTGGGCTGGGTCGGCGTGGCAATGGTGCTCACGCAGCTTCCCGCCGGACTTGCATGGGCGGTCGCGGCGGCTTGCGTGGCGGTGGCGGTGTCGCAAAGCGGCTTGCCGCGCGTGACCGGCCGCGTGCCGGCGGCGCGCCTCGGACTCGGCGATCTCGTCGCGCGCATGCTCGCCGGCGCGTTGCTGACGGTCGCGGTGACTACGCTGTCCGCGTCGGTGGGCGCGACGTGGAGCGGACTGCTGTCGGTTTTTCCGTTGCTCGGCATCGTGCTCGCTGTCTCGGCGCAGCGCGCGCACGGCGCGGACTTCGTCGCCTTGCTGATGCGCGGCATGGTGATCGGCCGCGCCTCGATCGCGGCGTTCTTTGCCGTGACGGCGACGATGTTGCCGCGGTACGGCGTGTGGCTCAGCTTTGCGTGCGCGTCGGTGGCTTCGATGATCGTGCAGGGCGCGACTAAACGGATGCTCGGCGCGAAACGGGCGGTTCAGGCTGGGTCGCGCGGACTTGCGGAGCGGCAGTCGGCGGATTGAGCGGGGTGAGTTTGACGTGCTTATTGCGGATCATTGCGGCTGAAACGCATCAAGCACCTCAAGCACCTCAAGCACCTCAAGCGGCTCAATGCGAGGCATCGTGTTGCTAGAGACTCGAAGCGCGGACACGCCCGCTCAGCGAAACCACCGCGCACGCAGTCCGCTCATTTGTCCGATACTTCCAACATGACTTCGCGCCCTCGACAACCCACACGCACACGAATCGGCCTGATCTCCGACACGCACAACCTCGTGCGCCCGGAGGCGTTGCACTATCTGGCCGGTTGCGACGCGATCATCCACGCAGGCGATATCTGCAACGAAGCCGTACTCGATGCACTCACCCAGATCGCGCCGGTCACAGCGGTGCGCGGCAACAACGACACCGGCGACTGGGCCGCGTCGTTGCCGACGCACACCACGCTGACCGTGCAGCAAGTGACGATTCTCGTCGTGCACGATATCGCCGACGTAGGCCCCGATCCGCACAGCCACGGCATCAACGTAGTGGTAACCGGCCATTCGCACAAACCATTGATCCGCGAACGCGACGGCGTGCTGTTCGTCAATCCAGGCAGCGCCGGACCACGCCGTTTCAAGCTGCCGATTTCAGCAGGGATACTGATCGTCCAAGGCGCGCACGCAAGCGCGAGCTTCGATTCGCTGATGCCCTAAAAAACGGGCCGGCAAAAAATTTGCCGGCCCGTTCTCAGACTGCTCGCGGACTGGCCGCGTCAACTATCAAACAACCCATGCTCAGGCACGCGCCGTCGCGGCTGCCGCAAAGCGTTCGTCCATCTCCTCGGCTTCACGCTCACCGCGCAACACCGCATGCGCTTCCGCACGCGTCGCCACGCACGGGCCCGAGCCGAGCAGCGGCTTGCGGGCGGTTTCGCGCAGCGCCACCACCGAGACGATACCGATCAGCGACGCGCCCATCAGGTAGTACGCGGGCATCATCAGATTGCCGGTGCTGTTGACCAGCCATGCGGTCACGAGCGGCGTCGTACCACCGAACAGCGACACCGAAACATTGAAGCCGATCGCCAGCGCACCGTAGCGGATTTTGGTCGGGAACAGCGCCGGCAGCGCCGACGGCATCACACCGGTAAAGCACGACAGCAGCACGCCGAGAATCATCAGGCCGCCGAACACCGGCAGCACCGTGCCCATGCGGATCAGCAGCAGGGCGGGAATCGACAGCGCGAACAGGCCCACGCAACCGAACAGCATCACCGGCTTGCGGCCGATCGTGTCGGACAGACGGCCGGCGGCGAGCGTCATCGGCATCATCAGCACCATGACCAGCAGCACGAGGAACAGGCCGTGCGTCTCGTCGAAGTGCAGCGTGGCCGACAGATAGCTCGGCAGATACGAGAGCGCCATGTAGTCGGTGACGTTGAAAATCAGCACGAGGCCGACGCACAGCAGCAGCGGCTTCCATTGCTGCGCGAGCAACTGACCGAGCGACTGCTTCGGCACCGCCTTGTCTTCCGCTTCACGTTGCTCGGCCTGCTTTTTGAATGCGGGCGTTTCTTCGAGCTTCATGCGGATGTACAGACCCACCAGACCCAGCGGCCCGGCGATCAGGAACGGCACACGCCAGCCCCACGAGAGCAGCGCGTCGTTCGAGAGCGTGGCGGTCAGCACGGCAACGGTGCCCGCGCCGAGCACGTAGCCGATCAGCGTGCCGAACTCGAGGAAGCTGCCCATGAAGCCCCGGCGCTTGTCCGTCGAGAATTCGGCGATGAAGGTGGCCGCGCCGCCATACTCGCCGCCGGTCGAGAAACCTTGCACCAGACGCGCAACCAGCAGCAGCACCGGCGCGAAAATGCCGATCGTCGTGTAGCTGGGGATCAGACCGATCGCGAACGTGCCGAGCGCCATCATGATCATGGTCATGGCGAGCACACGCTGCCGGCCGATGCGGTCGCCGAGCGGCCCGAACACCATGCCGCCCACCGGCCGCACGAGGAACGCCGCGGCGAACGTGCCGAACGTGGCGATCAGCTGCGCAGCCGGACTAGCCGACGGGAAGAACACTTTGCCGAGCGTGACTGCAATGTAGCTGTACACGCCGAAATCGAACCATTCCATGGCGTTGCCGAGCGCCATGGCGCCGACGGCCCGCTTGAGGAGAGATTTGTCGACGACGGTGATGTCGTCGAGAGAGAGGCGTTGTTCTTCTTTGTGGTGTCGCCAGAAGCCGTTGCTGGAAGCGGTCAAGGTAAAAACTCCAATGACTGCGACGAAACTCATGACGCGCATGAACGTTCCGCCACGGTTGCTGGGAAGTGCAGTTTCGCGAGCAAGGCGAAAGCATCTCCGTCGCCGTTGAAGGGCGATGGAGCGGGGCGTGATAGAAAACACAACGCCCGTGCCTCGCGAGACAGGTCGCGAAAAAACACTCGTCTAGATTGTGCTGACGTTGCACCTGCGTGGCCGTGGAAGGGGGGCAGATGCATGAGGGCGCTGGGTGGCTGAAAGCTGGCCCATGCGCCGCTGGAAGGCTTGAAACGAAAAAGGCCGGTGCTTTATTCGCCGCTCACGTGTGACGCGAACGGGGAAACGACCGACAAGCCTTCTTGTATAAAAACTGTTCAATTCGGGATGACACACGCACTGCGCGCCAGATTGAAGAGAACGTGAATGAAGGTGAAATGCTGTTGGAACGAGGCACATGATAGCATGATAACAGAGGATCGTGCAAACCCGGTGTCCGCCGAGGGCCTTGGCGGGCACGCTCAATCCCTTGCCGGGCGGGGGATGGAGCGGATCCTGGCGGTCTGAAAAAGGGGCTTAAAACGGCGCGCAAATGTACCGTTTGGGGAAATTTCACGGCGAGGTTGAAGCAGCGATCTGGCGGTCTCGATTCGGCGAATCCGGCGGCGCGTACGGATGAAAAAAATCCGCGCACGCGGCGCGGATTTCGGTCATGCAGTTTAAAAGCGCGAAAGCCTTTACTTTACTCAGCCGACGGCGGCACATAACCCTGCGCCGTGTCCGCGCCTTCGCCGAAGAAAAACTTTTCGGTCTGCTTCATCAGATATTGGCGCGCGCGCGGATCGGCCATGTTCAGGCGGTTTTCGTTGATCAGCATGGTTTGCTGCTTCAACCAGGCCTGCCAGGCTTCCTTCGAGATGCCTTCGTAGATCCGCTTGCCGAGTTCGCCGGGCAGCGGCGGGAAATCGAGGCCTTCGGCTTCTTTGCCGAGCTTCGCGCATTGAACCATACGAGTCATGCTGTGCTTCTCCTAAAATCGGTGTGGGGGCGGACAGTCGCTATATAGGGCCGCTCAGAGCTGTTTCATCAGCACGAGCGACTTGCGCTGCCAGTTATAGAGCCGGCGGCGGTCTTCCGGCAGGTCGTCGACCGTGACCTTGACGAAGCCGCGCTTGAGAAACCAGTGTTCGGTACGCGTGGTGAGCACGAAAATGCGCGTCAGGCCGCGCGCCCGCGCGCGCTGCTCGATGCGCTTCAACAGCCGTTCGCCGTCGCCGGTGCCTTGCGCTTCGGGCGCGACCGTCAGGCACGCCATTTCGCCGATGCGCTCCTGCGTGTACGGATACAGCGCCGCGCAGCCGAACAGCACGCCATCGTGCTCGATCACCGAGAAATGGTCGATGTCGCGTTCAATCTGGTGACGCCCGCGCCGCACCAGCGTGCCGTCCGATTCGAGCGGCTCGATCAGCGCGAGAATGCCGCCGACGTCGTCCGGCGTGGCTTCGCGCAGGCTTTCGAGGTTCTCGTACGAGATCATCGTGCCCACGCCGTCGTGCAGGAACAGTTCAAGCAGCAGGCTGCCGTCGAGCGCGTAAGGGATGATGTGCGCCCGCGCCACGCCGCCGCGGCAGGCGCGAATCGAGTGCTTCAGATAGAAGCCCGCGTCGCCGGTGACTTCACCGCTTTCGTGCAGTTTGTAGGCGTCGTCGAGCGATAGTTCGCGCACCAGTTCGGGGCCTTCTTCTCCGGCTTGCATCAGCCCCGGCGTTTCGGTCAGGAACACGATCTTGTCGGCCCGCAGCGCGATCGCCGCGGCGGACGCCACGTCTTCCATGGCCAGATTGAAGGCCTCGCCGGTGGGCGAGAAGCCGAGCGGCGAGAGCAACACCAGCTTGCGGCTCGCGAGCGAGTGGCGGATCGAATCGGCGTCGATCTTGCGCACCACGCCGGTGTGCGCGAAATCGACCCCGTCGAGAATGCCGACCGGCCGCGCCGTCACGAAGTTGCCCGACACCACGCTGATGTGCGCATGCGCCATTGGCGTATTCGGCAAACCCTGGCTGATCGCGGCCTCGATATCCAGACGCACTTCGCCGGCCGCTTCTTTCGCGGATTCGAGCGCGCGCGCGTCCGTAATGCGCATGCCGTGCGAAAACTCGGACTCGACGCCGTGCAGGCTCATCTGTTCTTCGACCTGCGGGCGCGAGCCGTGCACCAGCACGATCTGGATGCCCATGGCCTGCAGCAGCGCGATGTCGGACACGAGCGCGTTCAGGAGCCCCTGATGCACCACCTCGCCGCCGAACCCGACGACGAAGGTCTTGTTGCGGAACGCATGGATGTAAGGGGCGACTGAGCGCATCCAGTCGACAAATTGCGCGTGCTGGGCGAGATCTTCCGTTGCGCCGGCGGGGGCCGGAGCGCTCGCGGGCGCGGGGACGAGGTCGGTTTGGGAATTCATGCCGGGGATTATAATGCGCCCCCATGTCGAATGTACCCAAAAGTCCCGCTGCGGCGAACGAGAATCCGGCGCCGGCCGTCGATCAACCGAAGGCCGGCGACGCGAAGCGCCGCGATGCGCAGAACGCCGAACGCAACACGCCGCACACGGCGCGCGAGCCTCGGCGCGCCGCGGAAAATGCGCAAGCGCACGAGCATGATTCGAATCGCGGCGTGCGCGCTCAAGGAAATGACGCCGCGCCGAAACACGCTGCAAGTGATGAATCGCGACGGGCGTCCGAGCGCGGCGCGAGCCGGCGTGAACCGCAGCAGCCCCGTGAGCCCCATGCACCCCGCGCGCCACGCGCACCGCGTGTCGTCGAGCCCAACCCGATTCCGCCGATTACCTACCCCGAAGCGCTGCCGGTTTCCGGCCGTCGCGAGGAAATCGCCAAAGCCATCGCCGGAAATCAGGTCGTGATCGTCTGCGGCGAAACCGGCTCCGGTAAAACCACCCAGCTGCCGAAAATCTGTCTCGAACTTGGACGCGGGCTCGGCGCGGGCGGCTCCGGTCTGATCGGCCACACGCAACCACGCCGGATCGCCGCGTCGGCGACCGGCCGCCGCATCGCCGAAGAACTCGGCACGCCGTTCGGCGAAGTGGTCGGCTACAAGGTGCGCTTCACCGACAATCTGTCGCCGGGCGCCTCGGTCAAGCTGATGACCGACGGCATTCTGCTCGCCGAAACGCAAACCGATCCGCTGCTCAAGGCATACGACACGCTGATCATCGACGAGGCGCACGAGCGCAGCCTCAACATCGATTTTCTGCTCGGCTATCTGAAGGAAATCCTCGCCAAGCGTCCCGATCTGAAACTGATCGTGACCTCGGCGACGATCGACGCGGATCGTTTCGCGCGCCACTTCGGCAGCGAAGAAAAGCCCGCGCCGGTGATCGAGGTGAGCGGGCGGCTGTATCCGGTCGAGGTGCGCTATCGCCCGGTCGCGGAAGACAGCCCTGCTGTGAAGGCCGCGCAAGGTGATGCGCCTGCTGCGCAACGCGGCGGCGACCGGCCGAAAACCCAGCGCGAAACCGATCGCGATCTGATGGACGCGATCGTCGACGCCGTCGACGAACTGTGCCGCGAAGGCCCGGGCGACGTGCTGGTGTTCCTGCCCGGCGAGCGCGAAATTCGCGACGCCGCGGAGGCGCTGCGCAAGCATCATCCGCCGCATACGGAAATTCTGCCGCTGTTCGCGCGGCTTTCCGCGGCCGAACAGGAGCGCGTGTTCCGAACCTCGAACGCGCGCCGCATCGTGCTGGCCACGAATGTCGCCGAAACCTCGCTGACGGTGCCTGGCATCCGCTATGTGGTCGATACCGGCCTCGCGCGTGTGAAGCGCTACTCGTATCGCAACAAGGTCGAGCAGTTGCAGGTGGAATCGATTTCGCAGGCCGCCGCCAATCAGCGGGCCGGGCGTTGCGGCCGCGTGGCCGATGGCATCTGCATTCGTCTCTACGAGGAAAGCGACTACCAGGGCCGCGTTCGCTTCACTGATCCGGAGATTCTGCGTTCGTCGCTGGCGTCGGTGATTCTGCGCATGAAGTCGCTGCATCTGACGGCGATCGAGACGTTCCCGTTCATCGAGCCGCCGCCGGGCCGCGCCATCGCCGACGGCTATCAGCTGCTCAACGAACTCGGCGCCGTCGACGACGACAACCAGCTCACGCCGCTCGGCCGCGAACTCGCGCGCCTGCCGCTCGACCCGCGGGTCGGCCGGATGATTCTGGCCGCGCGCGACCAGCAGGCGTTGAAGGAAGTGCTGATCATCGCGAGCGCGTTGTCCGTGCAGGATCCGCGCGACCGGCCGATCGAAGCGCAGGAGCAGGCCGATCAGGCGCATCGCCGTTTCGCCGATGAGCGCTCCGAATTTTTGCAGTGGCTGAAAATCTGGAACTGGTTCGAAGAAGCGATCGCGCACAAGAAGTCGAACAAGCAGTTACATGAAGAGTGCCGCAAGAACTTCCTGTCGCAACTGCGCCTGCGCGAATGGCGCGACGTGCACTCGCAACTGCTGACGGTGGTGCGCGAGCACGGCTGGCGGCTGAACGAAGCGGAAGCGACCTTCGAGCAGATCCATCTCGCGTTGCTGACGGGCCTGCTCGGCAACATCGGCCTCAAAGCCGACGACGAGCCGTATTACCTCGGCGCACGCGGCATCAAGTTCTATCTGTGGCCGGGCTCGGCGCTGGTGAAGAAAGCCGGCAAGTGGGTGATGGCCGCCGAACTGGTCGAGACGAGCCGGCTGTACGCGCGCTGCATCGCGAAGATCGAGCCGGAGTGGATCGAGAAGATCGGCGCGCATCTGTTGAAGAAGTCGCTCTCCGAGCCGCACTGGGAGAAGCGCGCGGCGCAGGTCTCGGCGTTCGAACGCGCGGTGCTGTACGGGCTGCCGATCTATCACCGGCGGCGCGTGAGTTTTGGCAAACAGGATCCGGAGCGCGCCCGCGAACTGTTCATTCGCGGCGCGCTGGTGGAAGGCGAGTTCGACACGAAGCTTGCGTTCTTCGCGCACAACCGCAAACTGCTCGCCGATATCGAGCAGCTCGAACACAAGTCGCGCCGCCAGGACGTGCTGGTGGACGACGAGTTGATCTTCGCCTACTACGATCAGGCGCTGCCGAAGGGCATTTACACCGGCGCGTCGTTCGAGCGCTGGTATCGCGACGAGGTGAAAAAGAGCGGTCTGCCGGAGGACAAGCTGCGCCTCCTGTATCTGTCGCGTGACGACCTGATGCGGCACGAAGCCGCCGGCGTGACCACCGACCTGTTCCCGAAGCGGATGACGATGGCGGGCGTCGAGATGGCGCTCACCTATCATTTCGAGCCGGGTTCGCCGCGCGACGGCGTGACGCTCGCCGTGCCGCTGTATGCACTGAATCAGGTCGACGCGCGGCGCTGCGAATGGCTCGTGCCCGGCATGCTGAAAGAGAAGACGCAACTGCTGCTGAAGTCCTTGCCGCAGAAGCTGCGCCGTCATTGTGTGCCGCTGCCCGAGTACGCGGCGGGTTTCGTCGACCGGCACGGCGGTCCGCGCTTCGGTGCGGGCGGTTTGCTCGAGTCGCTGATTGCCGATGTTCGCGAGCAGACGCAAGTCGCGATGAAGCAGTCGGACTTCAAGCTCGAGACCTTGCCGCCGCATCTGTTCATGAACTTCAAGGTCGTCGACGAGCATGGTCGCCAGCTCGCGATGGGCCGCAACATGTCGCAACTGCGCGCCGAACTCGGCGGCCAGGCGCAGCAGCATTTTCAGAAGATCGCATCGAGCGCGGCCGGGGCGGCGTTGGCGGACGCGGGCGGCGGCGGTGTCGCGACGCCGTCGCAAGCGTCCGGTGGTGCGGCTGGAGCGGGTGCGCAGCGAGGCAAGGGCGGCGCTGCCGTGTCATGCCCGCAGACCGCGCCGCAAGCCGGCGCGCAGGGCACCGCCTTGTATGAAAAGCTGACGACATGGAATTTCGGCAAGCTTCCCGAGTTGCTCGAAATCCGTCGCGGCGGGCAGACGCTGTTCGGTTATCCGGCGCTGGTGGATCGCGGCACGCATTGCGACGTCGAGGTGTTCGATTCGCCCGACGAAGCCGCGCGGATTCATCGCGCGGGATTGCGTCGGCTGTTCGCGTTGCAGTTGAAGGAGCCGATCAAGTATCTGGAAAAGAATCTGCCGGGTCTGCGCGAAATGGCGATGCAGTTCATGCCGCGCGGCACGCAGGAAGAGTTGCGCGATCAGCTGATCGACACCGCCCTCGACCGCGCGTGCCTGCAAGACCCGCTGCCCGATGACGACGTCAGTTTCCACACGCGCCGCGACGAAGGCCGCAGCCGCCTGACCCTGCTCGCTCAGGAAATTGCGCGGCTGGTCGGGCAGATTCTGGGCGAATACGCGAGCGTCGCGAAGAAGCTGGTGCAGGCGAAGTCGTTCACGGCGGCGCATGCCGATTTGCAGAACCAGCTCGACGGACTGATCGGCAAGCGCTTCGTGGTCGACACGCCGTACGCACAACTGGCGCATTTCCCGCGCTATCTGAAGGGGATCGCGCTACGCATCGACAAGCTGAAGGCGGACCCCGCGCGCGACGCACGGCAGTTCGCCGAATTCCAGCCGCTGCTGCAGAACTATCAGCGCGCGGTGGCGCAACGCGGCGGCGTGCTGGATCCGCGTTTGTCGGAGTTCCGCTGGTTGTTGGAAGAGTTGCGGATCTCGCTGTTTGCGCAGGAGTTGCGTACGCCGATGCCGATTTCGGTGAAGCGGCTTTATAAGGTATGGGAGTCGATGCAGCGCTAATCGGGGCGCAGGGGCGCCTCGCGCGGATCGGGTCGGCTACAGATCGGCGTGATAGGCCCGCGGTCTTTCGCGGCGAGATAACAGGGCGCGCGCCGCCATGCCTTGTGGGCATAGCGGCGCGGGCAAAAACGGGCGCGGGGCTTGGGTCTAGCCCGCGCTCGTCGCATATGAAAAGTCGATCGACCGGGCTCCTGCTGCGACTCGCGTTGGCCCGGTCTGTCCTGCCAGTTCCGTTACCAGTGCATGCCGGCGCCGATCGCCGCGCCGAACTGTCCGCGCGAATCCGTGGTGCCTTGCAGCTTGTAGACCCACTTTCCCGTTTCCGAGATTTGCGATACGCCGATGGCCAACGCCGACTGACCCGCATAGGTGCCGCCGGCCATTGCGACCATGCCGCGACCGGGCAGAATTGCCTGCGGCAAGCCGGCCATTGCCATGGCGGATGCCGTGCCGCCATAACCATCGCGACGGGCCGAGCGGATCTGGTCGTCGGTATAGCTGTTCGCCTGGCTGACCGCTCCGCTCACGCTTTGCTGCAACTGGTTGACATTGACCGCGTCGGTGCCTTGCACACCGGCTGCGACATTGGTGATCTGGCGTTCCTGGCCTGCCGCGCCGACCGAGACCGTATTTGCGCGGTCCGCGATCGAGCCTTGGCCCAATGCGACGGAGTTGTCAGCGCTGGCGTTAGCAGCTGCGCCGAGCGCGGTGGCATTCGCGCCGCTCGCCAGCGAGTTCGCGCCGATTGCGACCGCGTTGGTGCCGGTTGCCCGAGCGTTGGCGCCCGCGGCGACGGACTGTGTGCCAGACGACACGGCGCCTTGGGTGTCGCGATTGCCTTCAGCGCTGAAGAACGGATTGCCCGAGTTGACCACGACGTTGTTGACCGCGCCCGCGATGGCGGCGTTCAACTGATTGACGTTGACCGCGTCGGTGCCGTCCACCCCCGCCGCGACGTTGTGGATCGCCGTGCCGCCGTTCGCGGCGTCGCCACCGAGCGTGGCGCTGTTCTTGTTGACGCTGCCGTCGGCGTTCTGGTCATACGTGAGCGCACCGTCGAGTTTCGCGGCGTTGGCGGCGCCCTGGTCGCTCACGGCTTTCAACTGCGCGACGTTGACGGCGTCGGTGTCGGCCGTGCCGGCTGCGACGTTCGTGATCTGGCGTTCGTTGCCGGCGGAGCCGACCGAAACCGTGTTCGCCCGCGTCGCGATCGAGCCTTGGCCGAGGGCGACCGAGTTGGCGGCCGAGGCGCTCGCCTGATAACCGAGCGCGGTCGAATTTGCGCCGCTTGCGCCGGCCTGATATCCAAGCGCGGCGGAGCCGTCGCCCTGAGCGATCGCGGCGCCGCCGACCGCGGTGCTGAACGCGCCGCTCGCCTGCGAGCTCGCGCCAGCGGCAAAGGCTGCTTGCCCGGCGGCGAGCGCGGAACTTCCGATGGCGACTGCGTTGCTGCCGGTGGCCGAGGCGTCGTCGGTGCCGTCGTTCAGGCCGTTTGCCTTGAAGTAGCGCGAGGCGCTCGCGCTGGCGGCCTGCAATTGCCTCAGGTTGACGGCGTCGGTCGCGCTGGTGCCGTCGGCGACGTTGGTGATCTGACGTTCGTTGCCGGCGGAGCCGACGGAGACGCTGTTCGCCCGATCGGCCACCGAACCTTGGCCCAAGGCGACCGAACCGTCGGCCGACGCGTTCGCGTCATGGCCTATCGCAATTGAATCGACGTTGCCGGCGACGGCGTTGTAACCGATCGCGACGCTGCCGGCCGAGGTGGCGGACGCATACGCACCGAGCGCGGCGGCGCCGGTTGCGGCGGCCGCGGAATTGGCGCCGAGCGCGGTGGCGTTGTCGCCCGATGCGCCCGCCAGCACCCCTGCCGCGACCGCGTGCGTACCGGCGGCGACGGCGTCGTCCGTGCCGTCGGCGATGCCGTTGGCCTTGAAGTAGTGCTGGGTGCCGCTTTGCGCGATAGCGACGATCTTGCCGTCGACCGCGCTCAACTGGCTGACGTTGACGGCATCGGTTGCCGCCGCGCCGGCTGCCACGTTAGTCAGGCGGCGCTCGTTGCCCGTCGAGCCGACGGACACTTCGCCGAAAGCGGTGGTCGCAGCGACAACGCCGCTCGTGCCAAATTCCGCGCCGGGTTGGCTGAGATTCGCGGTGGTGGTTGAGTTCGCCCCGACGCCGACACTGTTCGCGGCGGTCACACTGGCGTTGTAGCCAAGCGCCACGCTGTTGGTCCCGGAGACCTTCGCATTGGCGCCGAGCGCCGTGGAGCCGTCGGCGTAGGCGAGCGAGCCGTAGCCGAGCGCGGACGTGTTGGCGCCATACGCGGTGGCGAGCCGGCCGAGCGCTGTGCCATTTTGCCAGGCGCGGGCGCCGGCGCCGAGCGCCACGGCATTGGTGCCGTTCGCCAGCGCGGCATTGCCGATGGCGACGCCGTTCAGGCTGCTCGCCGATGCGGCATAGCCAACCGCAATTGCATTCGCTGCGGATGCGCTTGCCTGATTGCCCGTGGCGACGGCGCCGGTCGCCGTCGCGTCGGAGTTGTAGCCGATTGCAACGGCCCCGGCGGCGGCAATTTCCGAGCGAGCGTTGCGGCCGAGCGCGACCGAGTTATCGCCGTCTGCCTGGGCCTTGTAGCCGATCGCCGAAGCGCCGGTGGCGGTTGCGTGAGCGTCGTCCGGCGTCAGCGAATTGTCGTTGGTCCGAACGTATTTGACGCCGTTGCCGTTCTGACTGATGTAGGCCGCGCTGGTGTCGCCGGCGACGGCATAGAGCTGTGCGCCATTCACCGCATCGGTGCTGCTGGCAGATACTGCGCCCTGATGCACGTTGGTGATCGTCGTACCGCCCGTGACGCCGCCGTCCGTGGAGGTGGGACCCGCGAGCGTGACGCTGTTCGTGTTGACGGTGCCGTCCGCATTAGTGCCGTATGAGACGGCGTTGGCCGTGGCAGCAGTAATGGCGCCCTTGAGCTGGCTGACGTTGACGGCATCGGTGTCGGCTGCGCCGGCGGCGACGCCGCTAACGGAGCGGTTGCCGACGTTGACTTCGCCGGCCGAAGATTGTGATGCGGTGAGGCCGTAAGCGGCGTAGCCGGTCTGGGCCCCGACGGTCGTGAGTGAACCCGCGCCGAGCGCGACACTGTTGGCGAGCGTGGCTGACGCCGCATAACCGATGGCGACCGAGTTGAGGCCGCCAGCCTGCGCGGCTTTGCCGAACGCCATGGCCCCCACTCCGCTGACGAAAGCCTGATTGCCGATTGCGATTCCGTAGAGCGCAGTGGGTGCGGTTGTCGCCTGCACGCCCATTGCAATCGAATTGACGCTGTTCGCGTTGGCCTGAACGCCGGTTGCGATCGACATCGCGCCCTGCGCAACGGCCTGGAAGCCCGTCGCCATCGCGTAGGGGCCCGCCGCAGTTGCGCCGATGCCGATCGCAATCGCGCCCGGGCCTGCCGCATAGGGGGCGAGATCGTTTCCGGGCGAATTGACGCTCGTGTCTACGAAGAGGGCGGCATGCGCCGCCGGCGCGCCCCCCGCCAGCGCAGCCAGAATCAGCACTGCACGCGCGATGGCCTTCTTGCGCTTCGTCTTTGATCTTGCCGTTATTGGCACCGCCGGCGACATTGCCGTCGCTTCACACCAAACCAATCGGTTATTGCTATTCATTGTTTTAGAAACTCCGCGGTAGTGCGTGAATGCGCGGCACATAAGCGCGGGTATTCGCGTATGGATTCATCGCCTGGATAAATCACGCAAAAATAAATCCGCGAGCTTTGGCTTTGCCAGAGCAGGCCGATCGTTATCTCGTACGTGCAAAACGCCCGCGTCACGCCCGTGCATCCAGGAATGAGTGGATAGGGATGAGGCGGGGGGATTTTCAGGTTCGGCGGCGGCGCGGGAGATCAGTTAAATCTGCAGCAGGTGCGGAAAAATCACATTATGTCGGCGTGTCTCGATTGATCAATATGTAAGAGGCGTTAAATAAGGAATGTTCAAAATATATTCTGGTAATTGTTTGGTCAATCTAAGCATTCTCCTGCGTTTATACGTCTTCAATGAGATTCCACTTTTCAGTCCCGATACTCGCCACCGGCGCTTTCAGAACGACGCGATTCGCGTGTGTGTCCGAACCGCCCGCCATTCGGCAGCTGGGTCATCCCGCCCCTGATTTCTCCTGGCCTTACACCGACCTGCGTCAACCGCTGGCCGCGGCAAACGTTCTACAATGATGGTTGTTCTCCGAAGTGAGTTTTCATGCGTAAATTTTTTCTTCCCGGCTTGACTGCCACGGTCGCCGCGGGCGCGGTGCTGGTCGCCGCCACAGGCTTTTTTTCTCCGGCGGCCCACGCCAACAACGTGATCGTGCTCAATTCCGGCGAGGCCACGCTGAGCCTGATCGACGAGGCGACCCGCCAGGTCGTCGGCACGGTGCCCACGGGTAAGGAACCGCATCACCTGATGGCTACGCCGGACAATTCGTCGTTGATCGTCGCGAATTCGGTGTCGAACAACCTGATGTTCGTGGATCCGAAATCCGGCCAGGTGCAGCGCTGGGTCGAAAATATCGAAGACCCGTACCAGATCGGTTTTTCGCCTGATCGCAAATGGCTGGTCACCACCGGCCTGCGTCTGGACCGTCTGGACATCTATCACTACGACGGCCAGAAGAACCAGATGACGCTGGCCTCGCGCCTGCCGCTCGCGGTCATGCCGAGCCACATGGCGTTCACGACCGACAGCAAGACGGTATTCGTCACGCTGCAGGTGTCGGGCGAGCTGGCCGCGATCGACCTGGCCACGCAAACCGTCAAATGGAAAATGAAGGTCGGCAAGGTGCCGGCGGGCCTGTGGATGACGCCGGGCGAGAAATATCTGCTGATCGGCATGACCGGCTCGGATTACGTCGCGGTAGTGGATTGGCGCAACCAGAAGATCGTCAAGACGATCCACACCGGCAACGGCGCGCACAACTTCCGTTCCCTGGCCGACGGCAAGCACGTCGCGGTGTCGAACCGCGTGGCAAGCACCATCAGCATCATCGACGAGGACACGCTCACCAACGTCGGCGACATCACCGGCTTGATGCCTGGACCGGACGACATGGAACTTTCCGCCGACAAACGCTATCTGTGGGTTACGTTCCGCTTCGCGAAGCACGTCGGCATCATCGACCTGAACACGCGTAAGCTGATCCAGACGATCGCCGTCGGCCGTTCGCCGCACGGCATCTATTTCTTCAATCGCGCGCCGGTCACGGCGCCGAACGGCGCCTGATGCGAAAGGCTCATGCCGCACCAC
Organism: Paraburkholderia sp. BL27I4N3; assembly: GCF_003386115.1. NCBI lineage: Bacteria > Pseudomonadati > Pseudomonadota > Betaproteobacteria > Burkholderiales > Burkholderiaceae > Paraburkholderia > Paraburkholderia sp. BL27I4N3. The sequence goes on from NZ_QREJ01000001.1 coordinate 1,055,611, forward strand.
GCGAACCGTCACGGATGAAGTAACCAGACTAGCACCATGTTCCATCTGATTTTTTCTTCCCTCGACAACTTCGTCTCCGCCGTGCAGACGTTGCTGTACGTCGACGTGGTGCAGCCGCTGCTGTTCCGCTTCAATCTGATGGATTACGACGAAGACACCTACGACAGCCTGTATTGGGTGATCGTGGGCGTCGTCGAAGTGCTGGCCATGTACGCGGTTCTGCGTCCGCTCGAAGCGCTGCGCCCGGTGGAACAATGGCAGAGCCGCAAGGCGGTGCGCGTGGACGTGATCTATACGTGGATCGCGAAGCTCGGCATTCTCAACCTGTTCTTTTTCTTCGCGCTTCAGCCGTTCTTCGACGCCGTGCAGGCGTGGTTGCGGCTGCATAACATTTCGAATATCGAGTTCGACAATCTCTGGCCCGGCGTGACCACGCAACCGCTCGTCACGTTCGTGATGTATCTGCTGGTGCTCGATTTCGCCGGCTACTGGTATCACCGCTGGGAACACCGGATCGGCGTGTGGTGGGAGTTGCACGCGGTGCATCACAGCCAGCAGCAAATGTCGCTGTGGGCCGACGACCGCAACCATCTTCTCGACGATCTGCTGCAAGCCTCGTTCTTCGCGGTCATCGCGCTGGTGATTGGCGTGCCGCCGTCGCAGTTCGTCGTGCTGGTCGCCATCACGAATCTCGCGCAGAGCGTGCAACACGCGAACATCCGCATGTACTTCGGCTGGCTGGGCGAGCGGCTGCTGGTCAGCCCGACGTTTCATCGGCGCCACCATGCCATCGGTTACGGACACGAAGGGCTGAAATACGGCTGCAACTTCGGCGTGCTGTTTCCGTGGTGGGACATGCTGTTCCGCAGCGTGTCATGGAGCCGCGAGATGGAACCGACCGGCATCCGCGATCAACTCACAGGCCGCCGTTACGGTGACGGCTTCTGGGCGCAGCACTGGCTCGCCTTTGTGCGCATCGCCGGGCGTCTCTCGCCGAAGCGCCGCACCGAAAGCAACGACGCCGCCGCCGTTTGAGCGCGCTTCCTCCCACGCCGCCGGTTTCCCCGGCGGCGCGTCACGTGGTTTATCCTGTTCACTTTTGCGACCAAGCGCGGGGCTGCCCGGCGGATTCGTCGCGCGGTTCGCTCCATTCCATCGTTTCGTTCACCGGCACTGGCTCGCATGAATGATCTGTTGCGCTCGTTCGGACGTGCGCTCGCAAGCGCGCTCCACCCGCGCATGCTCTGGCTGACCTTCATGCCGTTTCTGGCGGCAACGGTCGGGTGGGGCGTGATTCTGTGGTTTTCCTGGCAGACGCTGATCGGCGCGACGCGTACCTGGCTCGAAGGCTGGTCGTTCACGATCACGCTTTATCGACTGTTCGACTGGCTCGGTTTTTCTGCGCTGCATGCAGCGATCGCGCCGTTTATCGTGATCGCGATGGCGATCCCGCTGATTGTCGTCACGGTGCTGCTGCTGATCGCCACACTGTCGATGCCGGCGGTGATCCGCTTCCTGTCGGCGCGGCAATTCCCGAGCCTCGAAATGCGCCGTGGCGGAACGTGGTACGGTAGCCTCGGTCAGGCGCTGTGGACCACGCTGGTGTGTCTGGTGCTGCTGATCGTCACGCTGCCGCTCTGGCTCGTGCCGCCGTTCTTCGCGTTGATTCCGCCGCTCCTGTGGGGCTGGCTGACGTATCGTGTAATGAGCTACGACGCGCTCGCGCTGCATGCCACGCGTGACGAGCGGCGCGCGCTGGTGCGGCGCTTCCGCTTGCCGCTGCTGCTGATCGGCATTGCGAGCGGCTTGCTGGGTTCGCTGCCGACCTTGTTGTGGGTGTCGTCCGTCTGGCTGATCGTGCTGTTCCCGGTGGTCACGGCCGTGACGATCTGGATCTATGCGTTCATCCTCATATTTTCGGCGCTATGGTTCGGCTACTACTGTTTGCGCGCGCTGCAGCGCATGCGCGCGGAAGAGCACGGCGGCGTGCGGCACGCGGCGCCGGTTCCCTACTGATGCATTACTGACTAAGCGAAAAAGAGGCAGCAATGGCATTTGGCGTCATCATCATCGGCGATGAAATTCTGTCGGGCAGACGTATCGACAAGCATCTGCCAAAGGTCATCGAATTGCTGGGCGCGCGTGGGCTGTCGCTCGGCTGGGCGGAGTACATCGGCGACGATCCGGAGCGCATCACCGCGACGCTGCGGCGCACGTTCGCCTCGGGCGACATCGTGTTCTCCACGGGCGGCATCGGCGCCACCCCGGACGACCACACGCGCCAATGCGCGGCGGCCGCGCTCGGCGTGCCGCTCGAACTGCATCCGGAGGCCGCAAAGCTGATTCAGGAGCGTATCCGCGACATGTATCCTGCGAACGCGGCCGCGCCGCTCGATCTGGAGTCGCCGGAGAATCGGCATCGGCTGAATATGGGCACGTATCCGCAGGGCGCGTCGATCATTCCGAACGGCTACAACAAAATTCCGGGCTTTTCGATCAATCGGCATCACTTCGTGCCGGGCTTTCCGGTGATGGCGTGGCCGATGATCGAGTGGGTGCTGGATACGCAGTACGCCGACCTGCACCACGCCATGCCGCACGCGGAGAAGTCGCTGCTGGTGTTCGAATTGCCGGAGTCACGCGTCACGCCGCTCATGGAAAAAATCGAACGCGATTTTCCGGGCGTGCGGGTCTTCAGCCTGCCGAGCGTCGGCGATGCGGAACGGGGTGGCGTGTACGCGCGGCATCACATTGATCTGGGCGTGAAGGGTGAGCCCGAAGCGGTGGCGGCGGCGTTCGTCAAGCTGCGGGAAGGCGTGCATCTGCTGGGCGGCGATATCGTCGAGCCCGAGGCGGCGGCTGCGGCGGCGAAGCCCCGCGGCTGATCCGCGCGTTACACGTTTATTCTGGTTCGGGCGCTGCGACGCCCGTTTTTCATCGCGCTCGTCGCCGATTCCGAGCGGGGCAGAGGCGGATCATGGGCCTGTCATATTCAGCGTCGACGATGTGGCTGTCCTTATCTGCGGCAGGCAAATAGCGGCGTCGAACCGGTCCTGAGAAGCCGCCGTGACTGCCGACGAACAATCAGCAAGCAGGCTGCGAGTGGGCAGCGCTAGCGTCAGCGCCTAAAAGCGCCGCGCAGGCGCTACGCAGTAGCCACCCAACCGCCGCACTCACGCGCCGATCCACGGCAATCCGCGAAAGCACCAGCCCGACACCGTCTTCCGATGCCCCTGGCCATCCTTGTCGCCTTCGAAGCCTTCCAGCAGGTCATACGCCTTGGTGAAGCCGGCCTGCGTGGCGGCGATCGCGGCGAGCTTCGAGCGCGCGGCGCTGCGGCACAGGAACAGCACGGGCGTATCGGGCGTGGCGACCTGCTTCAACTGCGCGAGAAATTCCTGGTTCGGCACGGCGCCCGGATAGCGCGTCCATTCCACGTGTGCGTACTGTCCGTCGCCGATCACCGGCCGGCCGACCCAATCGAGTTCGGCGCGGGTGCGCACATCGACGAGGCGGGTGCGCGGGTCGAGTTGCAGCAGTTCGAACGCTTCGGCGGGCGATATCGCGCCCGCGTACGGCAACTGGTTCTCGCTGCGGCGCTTGTCCGCGCTGGCGTACAACTGTTCGAGCGTGCTCATGAGCGCAAATCTCCTTCGGACCAAACGACCATTTTAGCGCGCGCCGTGCGGCGCGCGCGTCTTGCACGAACGGCGGAGATAGGCTCGCGTCGCAAGCGGACGAATGCGCAAATATGGTGCAAATTTCGTGAAATGCACCAAAATAAAGATGCCGTCGGTTCCCAATCCGGTGAATGCACATACTTGGTGCTGAGGCGGACTCGAGGATTTGGGGGCTGCATGCGGTGCGGTGCGCCCATTCCCCGCAATCGCGCGCGCAGTGTGGCTCTGCGCCGGGTTGGCGCACACATGGCACAGAAGCTGCTTTATTGGTGCCGATCGATTTGTCCAGGCAGACTTTTATGTTCCTCCTCAACGATTGAGGGTGGACGCGCCGGGACGGGTCAGCTAGATTGGGCGGCGGCTGAATCCGCCGAATTCGTTAATCAGGAGATAGGTTATGAGTAAATCCGTGGCCGACGTCGTACAACTCGTCAAAGACGAAGACGTCAAGTTTGTCGACTTTCGTTTCACCGACACGCGCGGCAAAGAGCAACACGTTTCGGTGCCGGTGTCGGCATTCGATGAAGACAAGTTCGAAAGCGGCCATGCGTTTGACGGTTCTTCGATTGCCGGCTGGAAGGGCATCGAAGCCTCGGACATGTTGCTGGTCCCCGATGCGAACACGGCTTTCATCGACCCGTTCTACGAAGAATCCACCCTCGTGCTGACCTGCGACGTCGTCGAACCGGCGGACGGCAAGGGCTACGAGCGCGACCCGCGCTCGCTGGCAAAGCGCGCTGAAGCCTATCTGAAGAGCACGGGCCTCGGCGACACGGCCTTCTTCGGCCCGGAACCGGAATTCTTCATTTTCGATTCGGTCCAGTGGAACACGGACCAGTCGGGCTGCTTCATCAAGATCGGCTCGGAAGAAGCACCGTGGTCGTCGGCGAAGGAATTCGAAGGCGGCAACACCGGCCACCGTCCGGGCACGAAGGGCGGCTACTTCCCGGTCGCTCCGGTCGACACGTTCCAGGACATCCGTTCGGAAATGTGTCTGCTGCTCGAACAGATCGGCATTCCGGTCGAAGTGCATCACCACGAAGTCGCGGGCCAAGGCCAGAACGAAATCGGCACCAAGTTCTCGACGCTGGTGCAACGCGCCGACTGGCTGCAGCAAATGAAGTACATCATCCACAACGTCGCGCACACGTACGGCAAGACGGCAACGTTCATGCCGAAGCCGGTGGTCGGCGATAACGGTTCGGGCATGCACGTTCACCAGTCGATCTGGAAAGACGGCACGAACCTGTTCGCGGGCAACGGTTACGCAGGTCTGTCGGAATTCGCGCTGTTCTACATCGGCGGCATCATCAAGCATGCTCGCGCGCTGAACGCGATCACGAACCCGTCGACGAACTCGTACAAGCGCCTCGTGCCGCACTTCGAAGCACCGGTCAAGCTGGCTTACTCGGCTCGCAACCGTTCGGCATCGATCCGCATTCCGCACGTGTCGAACCCGAAGGGCCGCCGTATCGAAACGCGTTTCCCGGATCCGATGGCGAATCCGTACCTGTGCTTCTCCGCGCTGATGATGGCGGGTCTGGACGGCGTGCAGAACAAGATTCACCCGGGCGAAGCTGCCGACAAGAACCTGTACGACCTGCCGCCGGAAGAGGATGCAAAGATCCCGACCGTGTGCGCCGGCCTCGACCAGGCTCTGGACGCGCTGGACGCGGACCGCGAATTCCTGACGCGCGGTGGCGTGTTCACGGATTCGATGCTCGACGCGTACATCGAACTGAAGACGGGCGAGCTGCAACGCTATCGTCAGTCGGTGCACCCGATCGAGTTCGAAATGTACTACTCGCTGTAAGCGGCCATGGCGCTTCGCCCTTCACACGGCGAAGCGCTTTGCCCGACGCTCGCGATCGGTCACGAAGGGACGGCGGCGCCGTCCCTTTTTCGTTAGGCCGCGCACAACGTTTGCCGCGTATGGGCGTTGTTGAGGTATTGAGCAAAACAGCAGGCGGACTACCTGATTTATCACCATCTCCTATCGGCCAGACTGCAAGATGGTTCTTAAGAATCTGATCAAGGCAAGGAAAGGACACGAGCAGGCGCTCTCGGACGACGCTCAACTCGTCAGTTCCGGTTTGCTGCCGGGCTTCGAGGCGTTGCCGACAGTGGTGCTGGTGCTCGAAAAGCGCACGCTGCGTGTCGCGTTTGCGAATCCGTCGGCGGAGTCGATGCTGGAGCTCTCGCGCCGGCAACTGACGCAAATGGCGTGGCCGGACATCTTCTCGAATGCCGACGAACTGGTCGCGACCATCTCCGCGATCGCCGCCCACCGCTTTCACGCGACGCATCTCGACGCCGTGCTCGAACGGCCGGCCCACGAGCCGCTGCATGTGCATGCGATCGTCGGCTTCCTGGAAAGCGCGCAAGACTACGTGCTGCTCGAACTGTTCGAAAACGAGCGGCATCTGCGCACCGACCGCGAGGAGCGCATCAACGACCTCACGGCGGTCAACAAGCAACTGATCCGCAACCTCGCGCATGAGATCAAGAATCCGCTCGGCGGCATTCGCGGCGCCGCGCAACTGCTGGAGTTCGAACTCGGCGAGCGTCAACGCGATGAGTTGCGCGAGTACACGCAGGTCATCATCAAGGAATCGGACCGGCTGCAAACGCTGGTCGACCGGTTGCTCGAACCGCACCGTCATCCGCATATCGTCGGCGACGTGAATATTCACGAGGTGTGCGAGCGCGTGCGTCAGGTGATTCTCGCGGAGTTTCCGCGCGGCCTCACCATCGAGCGCGATTACGACGTGAGCGTGCCGGACCTGCGTGGCGACAAGGAGCAACTGATCCAGGCGCTCCTGAACATCGTGCGCAACGCGGCTGAAGCACTGCGCGAACGTATTTCGCAAGGCGATGCGCGAATCGAATTGCGCACCCGCATTGCCCGCAAGATTACGGTGTCGAAACGCTTATGTAAGCTGGCACTGGACTTGCATATCACTGACAACGGCCCAGGCATTCCCGAAGAAATCCGTGACCGCATTTTCTATCCGCTCGTGTCGGGGCGCGAGGACGGCAGCGGTCTTGGACTGACGCTCGCGCAGACCTTCGTGCAACAGCATGACGGTTTGATCGAAGTGGATAGCCGCCCGGGCCACACCGAGTTTCAGATTCTGCTGCCGCTCGACTGCTAACACCATATGTACTCAAACGTACTCAAGACTTCTGACCGACCCATATGAAGCCGATCTGGATAGTAGACGACGATCAATCGATTCGCTGGGTGCTCGAAAAAGCACTGGCCCGCGAAAACTTCGCGACTCGCAGCTTCGCGAACGTGCGCGAAGCGTCGGCCGCGCTCGAACATGAGAGTCCGCAAGTGCTGGTGTCCGACATCCGGATGCCTGGCGGCTCCGGCCTCGAATTGCTGCAAACCGTGCGCGACAAGGTGCCGGGCTTGCCCGTCATCATCATGACGGCGTTCTCGGATCTGGATAGCGCGGTCGCCGCGTTTCAGGGCGGCGCGTTCGAATACCTCGCCAAGCCGTTCGACGTCGACAAGGCGGTCGAACTGATCCGCCGTGCCGTCGACGAAAGCATGCGCGGCGAACAGACGTGGGATGAACGCGTCACCGAAGCACCGGAAATGCTCGGCCAGGCACCAGCGATGCAGGATATGTTCCGCGCCATCGGCCGCTTGTCCCATTCTGCGGCAACCGTGCTCATTACCGGCGAATCAGGCACCGGGAAGGAACTGGTCGCGCGTGCGTTGCACCGACATAGCCCACGCGCGAACGGTCCCTTCATCGCACTGAACACTGCCGCGATTCCAAAAGATCTGTTGGAATCCGAATTATTCGGCCACGAGCGCGGCGCCTTTACCGGCGCGCAGGCCATGCGTCAGGGCCGTTTCGAACAGGCCGAGAACGGCACACTGTTTCTCGATGAAATCGGCGATATGCCGTTCGATCTGCAGACGCGTCTGTTGCGGGTGTTGTCGGACGGGCAGTTTTATCGCGTGGGCGGCCACAATCCGTTGCGCGCCAATGTGCGCGTGATCGCGGCGACGCACCAGAATCTCGAATCGCGCGTGCGTCAGGGTCTGTTCCGCGAGGACTTGTATCACCGCCTCAATGTGATCCGCTTGCGCTTGCCGGCTTTGCGCGAGCGTAGCGAGGACATTCCGCTGCTCACACGGCACTTTCTGCAAAAGAGCGCACGCGATCTCGGCGTCGAGCCGAAGCGCGTGTCCGAAGAGGCGCTGGCTTATCTCGCGTCGTTGCCGTTTCCGGGCAACGTGCGTCAATTGGAAAATCTCGCCAACTGGCTCACGGTGATGGCGCCGGCGCAGACCATCGAGATCAAGGACCTGCCGCCTGATCTCGGCCCCACGCAAGCGGGCGTGAGCGATCTGACCGGCGGTGGCGGCGGGGCGATCGGCGCGGGTGATGCGACTCTCGCGGGCGGCGTGCCGGTCAACGGCGCAAGTGCGGCAACGCATCCGGCCGCGGCGGGCGGCATGCCGGTCGCGACTACCGTGAGCGCCTGGGAAGGCGGCTTACGCACCGAAGTCGCGCGGATGTTGCGCGAGAATGCCGCGGACGTCATGGACGAACTCGCGCGCCGTTTCGAAGCGGCGGTGATTCGCGAAGCGCTCGACTTCACGCGTGGCCGCAAGGTCGAAGCGGCGGAGCGTCTCGGCATTGGCCGCAATACGATTACGCGCAAGATTCAGGAGCTCAATCTCGAGCCCTGAGTGTCTGATTGCAGAGCGGGGCGGCGCGGGAGCCGCGCCGCTCATTCGCTTGTCGAACGAGTCACGCGCTCCCGCAAGGCATAATCAACGCTGTTTTCATTCGACAGCCGACGATGCCCGCACCTCGCACTCTCACCGCTCCTTTCTCCTGGCCGCTTTCCCCCGATCCCTTCCTGTCGCTCGAAGCGCTCGACGACCCTGACGCACTCGCGTGGGTCGAACAGCAGAACGCGCGCACGCGCGCCGCGTGGTGCAGCAGCGCGGAATTCGCCTCGCTCAGGCAGCGGCTTGCCGACGCCTATCTGCCGCGCGAACGTCCGGTGATTCCCGATCGCTGGAAAGAGTGGGCTTACGACCTGTGGCAGGACGAGCGCAATCCCAAGGGCATCTGGCGGCGTACGACGTGGGCGGCATGGCGTGGCGGCAAACCGGAGTGGCAGAACCTGCTCGACTTCGACGCGCTCGGCGCAGATGAAGGCACGCCCTGGGTGTGCGCGGAACTGGATATCCTCTATCCCGATGGCGACCGCGCGCTGATCACGCTGTCGCCGGGCGGCTCGGACGCGCTCGTGGTGCGCGAGTTCGACATCGACGCGCGACGCTTCGTCGACGACGGTTTCGTGATCGCGAAGGCCGGCAAGCACACGGCGTCGTGGATCGATCGGTACACGCTTTACGTTGGCTGGGATAACGGCCGCAAGAGCCTGACGCGCTCCGGTTATCCGCGCGAAGTGCGGCGCTGGACGCGTGGCACGGCGCTCGCCGACGCGCCTGTGGTGTTCAAGGGCGCGTTCGGCGATATCGGCGTGGAAGCGCACTACGATCCGGTCGAGCAGCGGCATACGGTGGTGAGTAGCGTCGACTTCTTCGATTCGCACACGTACTACCTCGATGGCGCCCAAGGGGCCGCCGACGCATGGCGCCGCTACGAGGTGCCGTCGCACGTCGCGGTGAGCGGCTGGCAAGGCTGGCTGTTGCTCGAGCCGCGGCTCGATTGGGATTGCAATGGCGTGCACTATCCGGGCGGCGCGTTGCTGGCGATCCGCGAAGATGCGTTCCTGCGCGGCGAGCGCGACGTACTGCCGCTATTCACGCCGACACCGCAAACGTCGGCCTGTGAGTGGACGCATACGCTCAACCACCTGATCGTGTCGTATCTGGAAGATGTGCGGAACAAGACCTTGCTATTGACGCCGTCGCAAGCGGACAACCAGGCATGGCATTGGCAGCAACGCGTCTTTCCAACCCGCGACGACGCGCAAGCCGACGTGTCGCCCGTCGAGCCGACGCTCGACGACGAGGTGTTCGTCGACACCGACGATTATCTGCAGCCGCCTGCGTACTGGCTCGCCGACCTCGCGCGCGAGGATCTGAGCGAATGGGAATTGCTCGACCGCTGGCCGACGCAATTCGACGCGACGCAGTTTGCCGTCACGCGCGGTCACGCTGTTTCCGCAGACGGCACGCGCGTGCCGTACACCGTTGTCGGCCCCCGCGATGCGCAACAGCACGCGCGCCCGTGCCTGCTCAACGGCTACGGCGGCTTTGCGATTCCGTTGCTGCCGAGCTATCTCACCGGGCAAGGCATCGGCTGGCTGGCGCGCGGCGGCGTGTATGTGGTCGCGCATATTCGCGGCGGCGGCGAATTCGGCACGCGCTGGCATACGGCCGCGCAAGGCGAGCATCGGCAGCGTGCGTTCGACGATTTCATCGCGGTGGCCGAGGCGTTGATCGACACGGGCGTGACGAGCGCTACGCAACTCGGCATTCAGGGCGGCAGCAACGGCGGCCTGCTGGTGGCGGCGTGCATGGTGCAGCGCCCCGAGCTGTTCGGCGCCGTGGTGTGCGAGGTGCCTTTGCTCGATATGCGCCGCTACCATCTGCTGCATGCGGGCGCGTCATGGATCGACGAATATGGCGACCCCGACGAGCCCGACGAAGCAGGCATGCTGGCCGCTTACTCGCCGTATCACCGTGTGGCGGCGAACGTTGCGTATCCGCCTGTGCTGTTCACCACATCGACGGCCGACGACCGTGTGCATCCCGGCCATGCGCGCAAGATGGCCGCGCATATGCAGGCGTTGGGCGCGCAGCACGTGTGGTATCGGGAGAATACCGAGGGCGGGCACGGCGGCTCCGATGAACTGGAGCAGGCCGAGCACGATGCGATGGTGTTCGAATTCCTGTGGCGGACGTTGAGCCCGTCGACGCAGGCCTGACGCTGTGAGGAAAGATCAGCCGAGCTGCGCGACGACCGGCGCGTGGTCCGACGGCTGATCCCACTTGCGCGGCACCTTGTCCACATCGCACGAAGAGCACACGTCGGCCAGCGCCTTCGACAGCAGGATGTGGTCGATGCGCAGCCCCGCGTTGCGGCGGAACGCCATCATCCGGTAGTCCCACCACGAGTAGATCTTCTCCGGCTGCTCGAACTGGCGGAATGCGTCGAGAAGACCGAGCTCGATGAGCCGCACGAACGCGGCGCGTTCTTCGGGCGATACCAGGTTCTGGCCTTCCCACGCTTTCGGGTCGTGCACGTCGCGATCTTCCGGCGCGATGTTGTAGTCGCCGAGCAGCGCGAGCTTCGGATGCAGCGCCATCTCGCTCGCGATCCAGTCGTGCAGCGCAGCAAGCCAACGCAGTTTGTACGCGAACTTGTCGGTGCCCGGCGCCTGGCCGTTGGGGAAATACGCGGAGATAATGCGCACGCCTTCGATGGTCGCGGCGATCACACGTTGCTGCGGATCTTCAAAGCCCGGAATATTCCGCACGATGCTCGCTTCGTCGACCGTCAGGCCGCCGCGCACCACAATGCCGACGCCGTTATAGGTCTTCTGGCCGGCGAACCAGCTGCGGTAGCCCTTCTCTTCGAGTTCGGCGCGCGGGAATTTTTCGTCGGGCAGCTTCAGTTCCTGAAGGCACAGCACATCGGTGCCGCTGGTTTCGAGCCAGTCGATCACATGCTGCTGGCGCACTTTGAGGGAGTTGACGTTCCAGGTGGCGATTTTCATGACATTCTCTTTTTCTTGCGTAATTCCGATAGTTCCGCATCTTATCGCGCGGATGAGGCGGCAGTGAAAATGGCCCCGTCGCGGCGTCGAAAATAAAAGCGCGAGGCACCCATGCCGCGGCGTATAGTGAGACGACTCACACTCGCGCTTTTGCGCATCGGGGAGGCATCATGGCCGAACTTTACCCAGCTCTTTATAAGGACTTCGAAGTGCACCCGCTGGTGTTTTCGCGAGCATTCGACAAGTTCGACGGACATAAGCGCCACTCCGAAGGCTATGACGTCGCGGTGCGCGTCTGCCGGCCGGGCGCGATCAGCGGCTCGAAGGCGAGCCGCGTATTTCGTCTCGTGCTGCCGCTCACGTTCTCCGATTTCGGCGTGGCGAAACGCAGCGCAAGCCAGTACGGCGCGGACATCATCGACGGTAAGGTGGAAGGCGCGACGGTCCAGGATCTGTGAGCCGCGTGTGCGTCATTTCACGAGCATGAAATAATTCGCGCGATTGTTTGACGTCTTGTGAACATCTCTATACAATCCGTTTTCTCTGACGCGGGGTGGAGCAGTCTGGCAGCTCGTCGGGCTCATAACCCGAAGGTCGTAGGTTCAAATCCTACCCCCGCAACCAAGCATTGTTAAAAGCCCGCTGGCGCAAGCCACGCGGGCTTTTTAACTTGTGCGGCGTGCGCATGCGTTGAAGCACACGCGCGCATGCACCTTCACTCCGATTCAATCGCCCATTCAACGGCCGCTTGCGCATGCAATGCAGTCGTATCGAACACGGGCAACGCGGAATCTTCCGGCTTGATCAGCAACGTGATCTCCGTGCAGCCGAGAATCACCGCCTGCGCGCCACGCGCGGCCAGCGCTTCGATCACACGCTGATACACCGCGCGCGAAGCGTCGTTCACTTTGCCGTGGCATAGCTCGTCGTAAATGATGCGATGCACGTCCGCGCGTTCGGCTTCGTCGGGGATCACGGTATCGAGGCCGTAGCGCTCGCGCAGCCGCCCCGTGTAGAAAGTTTGCTCCATCGTATACCGCGTGCCCAGCAAGCCTACCCGCTCGACGCCTGCCGCGCGCAGCGCGCTGCCGGTCGGATCGGCGATATGCAGGAAGGGCACGTCGATCGCCGCTTCGATCGATTCATACACGCGATGCATCGTGTTGGTCGCCAGCATCACCAGATCGGCGCCGCCGCGTTCGAGTTGGCGCGCGGCGTCGGCCATCTGCTGGCCAAGCGCGGTCCAGTCGCCCGCGCGCTGGTTCGCTTCGATCGGCGCGAAGTCGACGGTGAGCACCAGGCTGCGGGCGTTGTGGTGGCCGCCCAGGCGCGCTTTGGCGTGGCGGTTGAGGAGCTTGTAATACTCGGTGGACGATTCCCAGCTCATCCCGCCGATCACGCCGATCGTTTTCATGTGCTTGCTCCGTGAGTGGATGACGGCGCGGCATCGACCGTCTGTCCGGCGAGTATAGGCGGGTGCCGCGATGCACTGCCGGTACGGATCGTGCGCCGCTCGCCGGTACGGCCGAATGAACAATCGTCGAACGAAATCGCCGCCACGCGCTTTCTGACGCCGATAGAATCGTAATCAATCAGGACGGGATCAAAGGGAGCGATAGATGGATCTGATCATCCGCCGCGCGATGCTGCCGCCGGGCGCCGCGCCGCAACATAAAGAGCCGGTCGACATCGGCATTGAAGCGGGCCGTATCGTTGCGGTCGAGCCGAATCTGGCCGCCAACGCGCGCGAGGAAATCGACGCAGCGGGCTCGCTCGTCACGCCGCCGTTCGTCGATCCGCATTTTCATATGGACGCAACGCTCTCGTACGGTTTGCCGCGTGTGAACGCGTCGGGCACGCTGCTCGAAGGGATCGCGTTGTGGGGCGAACTGAAGCCGGATTTGACGCAGGAGGCGTTGATCGAGCGCGCGCTGCAGTATTGCGACTGGGCCGTCGCGCGCGGATTGCTGGCCATCCGCAGCCACGTGGATGTGTGCGATCCGCGCCTGCTCGCGGTCGAGGCGCTGGTCGAGGTGAAACGCCGCGTCGCGCCGTATCTCGACCTGCAACTGGTGGCCTTTCCGCAAGACGGCGTGCTGCGCAGCCCGGGCGCTTTCGAGAATCTCAAGCGCTCGATCGCGATGGGTGTGGACGTGGTCGGCGGCATTCCGCATTTCGAGCGCACCATGGCCGACGGCGCGCAGTCCGTGCGCCTGTTGTGCGAGTACGCGGCGGAGCAGGGCTTGCGCGTCGACATGCATTGCGATGAATCGGACGATCCGATGTCGCGGCACATCGAGACGCTCGCGGCCGAAACGCACCGGCTCGGTTTGCACGGGCGCGTCACCGGTTCGCATCTGACCTCGATGCATTCCATGGACAACTACTATGTCAGCAAGCTGCTGCCGCTGATGCGCGAGTCGGGCGTCGCGGCGATCGCGAATCCGCTGATCAACATCACGCTGCAAGGCCGCAGCGACACGTATCCGAAACGGCGCGGCATGACGCGCGTACCGGAGATGATGGCGGCCGGCATCAACGTCGCGTTCGGCCACGATTGCGTGATGGACCCCTGGTATAGCCTCGGTTCGGGCGACATGCTCGAAGTCGCGCACATGGGCTTGCATGTGGCGCAGATGACGGGCGTCGACGGTATGCGCGCCTGTTTCGACGCGGTGACGGTGAACGCCGCGCGCATTCTCGGTCTGGAAGGCTACGGCATCGCGCCGGGATGCGTGGCCAATCTGGTGCTGCTCGACGCGCGCGATCCGGTGGAAGCCATCCGCTTGCGCGCCGCGCGCCTCGCGGTGGTGAGCCGCGGCAAGGTGGTGAGCCGCGCGCCGGCTGCGCGCGCGGCGCTGTCGCTCGAAGGCCGTCCCGCGCAAGTGGATTTCAAGCTGCATCGCGGCTGATCGCAGCGAGGCTCGGAGCTTCGCGCGAAACAAAAAAACCGGTGCCTGCATAACGCAGGTCACCGGTTTTTTATCGGCCCATGTAAAGCGCCGACGCTTGCATCAACCGATCAATGCGCCGCGCCCGGCGACATGCCGTTGTGACGCAGCAAAGCGTCGATATTCGGCTCGCGGCCGCGGAACGCCTTGAACGATTCCATCGCCGGGCGGCTGCCGCCCACTTCCAGAATCTCCTTGCGGTAACGCATGCCGGTCGCCTGATCGAGCACGCTGCCACTCGCCGTTTGCGCCGCTTCTTCGAAGGCCGCGTAGGCGTCGGCGGAAAGCACTTCAGCCCACTTGTAGCTGTAGTAGCCGGCCGCATATCCGCCCGCGAAAATATGGCTGAACGTGTTCGGCCAACGCGAGAACGGCGCCTGCGGCACGACATGGAAGCGCTCGTTGATTTCGCTCGCGAGTTCCGTGGCGTTCTTCGTGCCGGCCGCGTCGAAGCCGGTATGCAACTGCATGTCGAACATCGAGAACACGATCTGGCGCAGCGTGCCGAGACCGCTCTGGAAATTCTTCGCGGCGAGCATCTTGTCGAACAGATCGCGCGGCAACGGTTTGGCCGTTTCGACGTGCGAGGTCATGTCGCTCAACACGTCCCACTCCCAGCAGAAGTTCTCCATGAATTGCGAGGGCAGTTCGACCGCGTCCCACTCGACGCCGTTGATACCCGACACGCCCAGCTCATCGACGCGCGTGAGCATGTGATGCAAACCGTGGCCGAACTCATGGAACAGCGTGATGACTTCGTCGTGCGTGAAGCAGGCGGGCTTGCCGCCGACCGGCGCCGAGAAGTTGCACGTCAGATACGCGACGGGCGTTTGCACGCTGCCGTGCGTGTGCTTGTGACGGCCGCGCGCGTCGTCCATCCAGGCGCCGCCGCGTTTGCCTTCGCGCGCATACAGATCGAGGTAGAACTGCGCGACGAGGCCGCCGTCCTGATTCTCGACGCGGAAAAAGCGCACGTCCGGATGCCACACAGCCGCTTCGTCGCGACGGATACGCACGCCGAAGAGTGTCTCCGTGACCTTGAAAAGACCCTTGAATACGGCGTCTTCCGGGAAGTACTGTTTGACTTCGTTCTCCGAGAACGAATAGCGCTTCTGACGCAGACGCTCGGCGGCGAACGTCATGTCCCACGGTTGCAGCTCGGTCATGCCGAGTTCGTTGGCGGCGAACTCGCGCAGTTCCTTCCAGTCCTGCTCGGCATGCGGACGCGCACGCGTGGCGAGGTCTTCCAGGAAGCTCATCACCTGGGCGGGCGACTCGGCCATTTTCGGCGCGAGCGAGACTTCGGCGAAATTGTTGAAGCCGAGCATATGCGCTTCTTCGGCGCGCAGTTTCAGCTGGTCGGCGAGCACGGCGGTGTTATCCCACTCGGGCTTGCCGTTGCCATACTGCGGGCCGAGCTCGGAGGCGCGCGTGACATAGGCGCGATACATCGCTTCGCGCATCGGACGATTCTCCGAGTACTGCATGACCGGGAAATACGACGGGAAGTGCAACGTGAACTTGTAGCCGGTTTTGCCTTCGCGTTCGGCCGCTTCCTTCGCGCCTTCGATCACGTCTTCGGGCAGGCCGGCCAGTTCGGCTTCATTGCCGGCTTCGACGATATACGCGTAAGCGTTGGTCGCATCGAGAACGTGATCGGAAAACGCTTTCGAAAGTGCCGCCTGGCGTTCCTGCAATTCGGCGAAATGAGGCTTCTGGTCTTCCGGCAATTCCGCGCCGGACAGGCGGAAATCGCGCAGCGCATTGCCGAGGATCTTCTTGCGCTCGCCGGTCAGCGATTCGAACTCGACGCTGGCATTCAACGCCTTGTACTTCTCGTACAGCGCGAGATTCTGCCCGACACTCGACCAGAACTCGGTGACGCGCGGCAGATTCTCGCCGTACACGGCGCGCAACTCGGGCGTGTCGGCAACCGCGTTCAGATGGCCGACCACGCTCCACGCGCGCGACAACGGTTCGGTGGCGCGCTCGACCGGCTCGACCACGTCGGCCCACGAGGCGGGCGTGATCGGCTGGGCAGCGCGCTCGACGGCGGCGGCCGCATCGGCGAGCAGTACATCGAGGGCGGGCGTGACGTGTTCGGGGCGGATTTCGCCAAAGCGCGGCAGGTCGGAGAAATCGAGGAGCGGATTGTCGTGATTCGAGGCGGTAGTGGACATGAGGCTTCCTGTCTGACGCGGGTGAACGGGTAATCGGTGCATCGACGGGCGTCCCCCGAGGGGACTGCCTTCGGGGCGCGCGCTATGACGCCCCATAACAGCCGATACAGACATTATTGGGGCAGGGCGCGTTGATTCCAATCCGTCGGCAGACAAATTATCCAATGTCACGGCCCGGTGCGCGAGCGCGACATCGCAGCCGAGCGCCCCGCGCGCCGAAATTCGCCGCTGTGCTCTGTGCGAAAGCGCACGGTTTCGATTGCTGCTATGCGGCAATGTGGAGCGTCGCTGTCGGTCGGCGGCATTTTTTGCAAAGAGGTACAGATGAATCCGCTTTCGGACGCTCTCGCGCACAAGGGCAATAATTTCGATCTGGTACGGCTGTTCGCCGCCGTTGCCGTCGTGTATGGCCATTCGTATGTGCTTCAGGCGCCCGACGGCAGCACGGACTGGGTCCAGAACGCGCTGGGTTTCGACGGTTTCGGCGCGCTGGGCGTCTACGCTTTCTTTCTGCTGAGCGGCATGCTGGTGACCGCCAGCTTCGACCGGCAGCGGTCCGTGCCGCGCTTCGCCGTGTTGCGCATCGCGCGGATCTGGCCGGCGGTGGCGGCCGGGTCGCTGGTGACGGTGTTCATCGTCGGTCCGCTTTTCACGACGCTGCCGCTGCGTGAGTATTTCGCCTCCGGTATGACGTGGACCAATCTCGACAACTTCTCGACCATCGTGCGCTCGGCCGGCTGGGCGCTGCCCGGCGTGTTCGAGCACAACCGTTATCCGGTCGACATTTGCGGGCCGCTCTGGACGCTGCCGGTCGAAGTGCGCTGCTATCTGCTCGTGCTCCTGACCGGCATGGTGGGTTTGCTGTCCAGCTCGCGCGGTGTCGTGGTCGCGGCCGCGCTCGGCTGCGCCTTCTTCATGCTGCACGTGGATCACGCGCATTGGCAGATCGGCTTGCGCGATTTCAGCGAAACGCCCGACGGCTATTCGTTCTGGCCGGAGCCGTTTTTCATGCTGGGCATGCTGCTGTATGGCTGGCGTGAACGGATCGACATCAACGGATTGACCGCGCTGGCGTTCACGATGGTGTTTCTGGTGTTCCGCGACACCGCCGGCGCGCAGCCGCTGTTCTATCTGGCCTTCGTGTATGGCGTGCTGTGGATCGGCACGACGCCGCTTCTGCGACGCTTCGTGCCGCGTCACGATTACTCGTACGGCATCTATCTGTACGGCTTCATGGTGCAGCAATGCGTCGCGAACATCGCGCCGCAGTTGAGCCATGTGACGGCCGTGCTGATCGCCGCGCCGGTCATTCTGCTATGCGCGGCGCTGTCGTGGCACTTCGTGGAGCGGCCGGTGCTGAAGTGGTGTCGCGGGCGTCTGGCGCGGCCCTCGACGCCGCTGGCCGCGGGCATGCCGGCTGGCGATCAGGCCGTGCGCTGAGATCTGGTGAGATGCGCTGACGTATGAGGCGAGCGCGGCGCCGATGGATGCGGATACCTTGGCAAGACGCCGAGGCAGCAAGATCGCGAAGGCGGCGAGGGCGTTTCGCCGGCGTTCAGACGATCGATGCGAACGCTGAGAACTGTGGCTCGCGTTAGCGCCGAGGGATGTCGATACCCTGGCACGACGCCAAGGTTGAAAAGTCCGCGAAGCCGGCGAAGACGCTTCGCCGGCTTTTCTTCTACCGCTTTACGCGTTCGCTGCCGCTTCGCGCTCGGCGGCCTCGATCGTATTGACGAGCAGCATGGTGATGGTCATCGGGCCGACGCCGCCCGGCACCGGCGTGATGTAGCCGGCCACTTCCTTGACGCCCGCGAAATCCACGTCGCCGCACAGCTTGCCGGCTTCGTCGCGATTCATGCCGACATCGATCACCGCTGCGCCCGGTTTCACCATCTCTGCCGTGAGAATGTTGCGCAAGCCGGTGGCGGCGACTACGACATCCGCGTTGCGGGTGTGAGCGGCCAGATCGCGCGTCTTGCTGTGGCAGATCGTGACGGTCGCGCCGGCTTCGAGCAGCAGCAGCGCCATCGGCTTGCCGACGATGTTCGAGCGGCCGATCACCACCGCGTTCGCGCCTTGCAGCGGAATCTCGTAAGCGGCGAGCATTTTCATCACGCCGTACGGCGTGCACGGACGGAACAACGGCTGGCCGGTCATCAGCGCGCCCGCGTTGGCGACGTGAAAACCATCCACGTCCTTTTCCGGCGCGATCGCCTCGATCACCTTGTGGCTGTCGATATGCGGCGGCAGCGGCAGTTGCACCAGAATGCCGTGGATGCGCGGGTCGCGGTTCAGTTCGTCGATGCGCGCGAGCAGTTCGGCTTCCGGCAGATCGGCCGGATAGCGGTCGAACGACGAGCCGAGCCCGTTGTCGTGGCACGCCTTCACTTTGTTGCGCACATACACTTCGCTGGCCGGATTGTCGCCGACCAGCACCACCGCGAGGCCCGGCTGATGCCCACGGGCGGTGAGGGCGGCGGCGCGCGCGGCGACATCGGCGCGCAGGGTCTTGGAAAGGGCTAGGCCGTCGATCAGTTTGGCAGTCATGGTCGGGTCGAGATGGGCAGTTTGGAAAGCGGGGCGGGGCGCAGACGCTTGTACATGCCGCGCGCGATGGCGCTTTTCAACGGGAATGGGTCGGCACGTGAAAGGCGCGCGGCGCGAATCGGGGTTAAGCGGCGCTGCAAAGTGCGACATTATACCGGCCCTGCCTGGGGCGCTGCGTGGGGATTACGGGGCAGCGCAACGAGGCGCAGCGCAGACGGGCGCCGCGTGCCTTGCGCGTGTGCCCTGGTGCGCACGGGCGCGCGGTTCGGACGGCGGCTTCGGGGGGGCGGCCGCTGGCAGGTCCATGCTCAGGACCGCGCCCGCGCCTTGGTGCGGCGGGCAAGGCAATCCAAGGCAAGCCAAGCCACGAGCAAAGCGGTCGACCGCAGCCGCTACGGCTGGACCGCCTGCCAACCCGGTTCCGGATCGAACGAGGTGATCGCCGCCGCCGCGCGGGCGGTTCGCGGCCCGAGGTTCTTCTGATAGACCTGCCCGTCCTGGTTGACGATGAAACTCATCACGCCCGTCTTGCCATAGTCGGCCGGCGAGGCAATCAATCCGAAGCCTTTGCTCAGCACGGCGTTATCGACGTAGTTCCTCGCGCCGCCCTTCGCGTGCGCCCCTTGCGCGGTGAGAATGCGGAAGTGATAGCCGTGATACGCGTTTTCCGGCTGCGTGCCGTCGCGCATCGTGGCGGCGAGCGGACCAAGCGGGCTTTCCGCTTCGCCGGGCGCCGTCGTCCAGTACAGGCCGTCGTGTTGTCCCGGCGTGCTGACGAAGCGCTGTGCGTAGTGCCGGGTCAGGTTGTGATAATCGTATTGCGCATCGAGATAGGCGAGCGAGGTCAGGATCGCGGCGTGTTCATTGCGGCCAATGCGCCGTGTCAGCATCTCGTCGCGTCCCGCCGGCGGATCGAAACGCCAGCCGTTACGCGCGTGCACGAGTGGGATCGGCAACGTCCAGCCGCTGTAGCCGACCGTCAGATGCGCGGTGGCGAGCCCGTTGTCCATGATCGGATCCTCGACGATCTGATGGTTTTTCGACCATTCGCCAAGGAACTGGTAGATGTCGTCCTGGCCGACGTCTTCGGTTGGAATGAAACGATGAAAGTCGCTGCCGAGCACGCGCTTGAGCGCATCTTCGTCGTTGCGGGCGAGGGCTTCGACGAAGGCGTTGGCGGCGTCGTCCGCGCTGGGATAGACCGCCTGCGCATGGGCCGGGATCGCGCCGATCAGCAGAACCGGCGCAAGCAGCAGTGTACCGGTGGTGCCGAGCACGATAGCAAGCGTCAGAGCATGGGTGCGCAGTGTGCCCCGTGAGAATAGATGCATCATCGGACTCGTTCCTTTTTGTTCAACGGCCGCGGCCGAGGTGATGTTCGCCTGCGCCGCCACCGCCCAGGGCGCGGCCTCCGTCACCGCCACCAAGACCTCCGCCGCCACCGCCACCGCTCATGCCGCCGCTGCGCTGGACCCCGCCGCCATTCGCGCCAAGACCTCCGCTCGCCCGTTGTTGCGGATCGCCGCCGTTCGCGCCAGAACCTCCGCCCATGCGTCGCAGACCGTCGCCATTCGCTCCACTTGCATGTTGCTGGCCACCGCGGCCGGCGAGCGCGTCGCGGCTCGCCTGGCCGCGCCGGGCGTCCTGGCGCGCCGCATTGCCGTCGCCGGCACTGCGTAGCGCGTTGTCGCGATTCACGTTCTGCGCGCGCTTCTGCAAATCGACGTTCGCCGTGCCGCCGTGATGAATCCCTTGCACACGCTGACTCGCGCTGCCACCGAGATTCTGCCCCGTGCGGCTTTGCAGCGTGTGCTGCGCCCGGGCGCGGGCGTCGTCGCGTGCGCGATACGCATCGCGCTGGGCGCTGCCGACGTTGTTCAAGCCGCGATTGACATTCGCGCCGCCGATGTTGCGATTGACGTCGGCATTGCGGTTCCAGTTCGTCGTGCGGCCGTTCACGTCGAGGCGGTTGTGCACGTTGATATTGTTGTACCGGTTCACATTGATGTTGACGTCATGCGAGTGCCAGTCGAAGCCGCCCCACAGCGCGTTCGCCACCGCGATGCCGGCGCCGAACGCGAGGCCCGCAAAGAAACTGGTGCCGATGACATAACCGGGCGGCGGCGGCACATACACCGGCGGATACGCGGGATAGGGCCACACGCCGTACACCACCGTCGGGTTGTAGGTCGGCACGTACACCACTTGCGGATTGGCGGGCACGATCTGGATCGTGCTCTGTTCGACCACGACCGTTTGCTGCGACGTCGTCCTCAGATTGCCGGCCGCCTGCGCTTGCTTGCGCAGACGCTGCACGGAGTCCATCACGTCGCCGGGCTGGGCGAGAAACGCGCTGCCGAGTTGCGTGACCCAGTCCGCTTTCGAGGCCATGGTGGCGAGCACTTGAGGGAAGGCAACCAGCGACTGCACACTCGGGTCCCACGGCTCTGACGCGACTGCCTTGACGGCGCTGTCGCCTTGCAGCGTGGAGTTGGCTCTGGACCATATGGCGGCGGCCTGCACGGCTTGCGGAAAAGTGGACGCCATCAGCACCTGGGCGAGCAGCGCGTCCGGATAAAGAGCAATAGGGGCGGCCAGCGAATCGAGCTGCTGGCTCGATATCTTTGCGCCACCTTGCGCATGGACGGCGTTCGGCGCGGCCAGTCCGACCAATAGCGGCGCTCCCGCAAAAACGGCGCAAACAAGCAACACACGTATGGCGTGTGCTCTGGATCGTTTCACGATGAATTCCTCCCCGTGGGGTTTATACGACGAGATGTCGGTGCGTAACGCGGGCTGCGTCGCTTCGCCGCGAAGGAATACGGCGAGGAAAATGACGCGTTGGGCCGGCGTCCGGTGTGTGGTTGGACGATGAGGTCGACACGACTCGATGCATTGGAAACTGCTCAAGCCATCGCAATTCTTTCGCAATACCAGGCAACACCGTATGCGGCGTTTCGCAGCATGCCACTCCAGCGTCGAGCATCGCATGGCGATGTCTGCTAAGGAGTTCTGCCTAAATTAATGGGCGCGTCGGAATCGGTCAATCTTGTCTGAGGAAATAACCCGTTGCGGATTAGTGTAAGTAATTGCTGAGTAATGCGTAGTATCGTGCGCACGCCGGGTGCGTCGATATAACGCGTTTAGCGTTGATTGCCGTGCAATGGAGAGGAGGGAAGGCGGGGAAAAGAGGGCGAAACAGGCCGGACATTTGGATAGTCCGGCCGTTGGTGCACAGTCACTTCCAGTCTCGCGACGAATTCCCCAAAGGGCCCTTCTTCGGGAGATTCGCCGCCGTACGAAGCTTATTGCGCCGGTTGCGGCTTGTTCGACAGCGCCAGTCGCAGCAGATCGGCGACCGTGTTGACGTTGAGCTTTTCCATGATGTTCGCGCGGTGCGCTTCGACCGTTTTGATGCTGATGCCGAGGTCGTCGGCAATCTGCTTGTTCAGGCGGCCGGCGATGATGCGCTCGAGCACCTGATGCTCACGCGCGGTCAGCTTGCCGAGACGTTCTGCCGCGGCGCGCTGCTGCTGCACGCTGGTGCTTTCACTGCGCGCCTTGTCGAGCATTCGCTCGACCAGCTTGCGCAACTCGGCTTCGTCGAACGGCTTTTCGATGAAGTCCATCGCGCCTTTTTTCATTGTGGACACGGCCATCGGCACGTCGCCGTGGCCCGTCACGAAGATGATCGGCAGCGACGCGTTGTCGGCGATCAGGCGTTCCTGCAACTCGAGCCCGCTCATGCCGGACATCCGCACATCCAGAATCAGGCACGCGATCTGGCCCGGATGCTGATGTGGCTGCCATGCGTCGATAAACTGCTCGGCGCTGGAGAAGCATTGCACGCGGTAGCCGTTCGCCTCCAGCAGCCAGCGCAGCGAATCTCGCACGGCCTCGTCGTCATCGACGACAAAGACAGTTTCCTGTGTGGTGACTGGGCTGTTCATAGCTCTCCCGTAACGGTTTGTGGTGTCGGCGCCTGTGCCCCGCCGTTGCTCGGGCCATCAGGCTCTCCAATAGGCAGACTGCAATGGAACGTGGCGCCTGTGATGTGGCCATCGGATTCGACGTTGTTGACCACCCACAGACGACCGCGGTGCGATTCGATAATCGAACGGCAAATGTTCAGCCCCATGCCCATGCCATCGGACTTGGTGCTGTAAAACGGTTCGAACAGCCGCTCGGCTGTTGCTTCGTCGACGCCCGGCCCCTGGTCGACGACGCTGATGCAGACAAACCCGCTCTCCAGCCGCACGACGACGCGGATCACCGGATCGACTGCATTCGGACGGGCTTCAGCCATCGCTTCGGCGGCGTTCTTCAGCAGGTTGACGAGCACCTGCTCGATCAGCACCGGGTCGACGTAGATCACCGGCAGGCGCGAGCGCAGATCCGTGACGATGCGAATGCGGCGCTTCCTCGCCTCGATTTCGGCGAGGCCCACGGCGTCGGCAACGATATCGGCGACGCGCGTGGCCTGCCGCTTCGGCTCGCTGCGTTTCACGAACTCGCGAATGCGCTTGATGATCATGCCGGCGCGCACCGCCTGCTGGGCGGTTTTTTCGAGCACCGGCAGCAGATTGTCAGGCGTCGTCCGACCGGATTTAACCAGCGCCACAGTTCCGGAGCAATAGTTATTGATCGCGGCGAGCGGTTGATTCAGTTCGTGCGCGAGCGACGACGCCATTTCGCCCATCGTCATCAGGCGGCTGGTGAACTGCAGCTTCTCGTCCTGCTGGCGCGACAGTTCCTGCGCCTGCTTGCGTGTCGTGATGTCGGTGGCGATCTGCATCTGCGCGAGGTGGCCGTCCACCCACTGAATGTACTGGCGGCGCACTTCGAACCACTTCTGAATGCTCTGCACGTAAATTTCCTGCGCATCCGCGGTACTTTCGGTCAACGCGGCGGCGGGCAGGCCAGCGTATGTGTCCACCATATCGATCGAATCGGACGACGCCTGTGCGCTATCGAACCCGCCGCCCGCCAATTCCAGATGCCCGTCCGGGCGAATGCCGAACAGATGCCGGTAATAGCGGTTGGCGAACAGGAGTTCGGCTTCGTCGGCGGCGAGCACGGAGACGGCGGCGTCGAGACTTTCGAGCACCGTCGTGAAGCGCTCGTGCGCGGCGGCGAGTTCTTCGCGCGCGCGTTTCGGCTCGGTGATGTCAGTCATCGACGACATCCAGCCGGTCTGGCGGCCCGAGCTGTCGATCAGCGGCGACACGTAGAGGCGAGCGTGGAACAGCGACCCGTCCTTGCGGCGCACCCGCAATTCGAAGCCGGAAGAGGGCGCCTTGCCGCGCAGGGTCATGTCGAGCTGGCGCTGCATTTCGGGATAAGCGTCGCGCGGCCAGTAGGCGAACGGCGCGTTCTTGCCGACCAGATCGCTTTCGTCCCAGCCGGTCATGCGGCAAAAGGCCGGATTGACGTGGGTGATGCGCCCATGCATGTCGAGCACGCGCATACCGATCAGCACCGAGTTTTCCATCGCGCGGCGGAAGAACGCTTCGGCATATAGCGCCTGCTGCGCTTCGAAGCGCTGCCGCGTGTGTTTCCACAAACTCCACAGGCTCCACAGCACGAAACAGGACAGACCGGCCACCAGCCACACCAGTGTGTTGTTGGTGAAGTTGGTCATCTGCGGGAACGCGTAGACGCGCACCGAGACACCCTGGCCCGGCGGGTCGAGCGGCAGGTCGTAGAACATGTCGCGCGGCAGGCGCGGGCGGGTCGACGTGGTGGTCAACTCGCGATTGTTCACGTCGATGATCGAGATTTTGTACTTGGCCGACAACTCGGGCGGGATGTCGTGCTTGAGAATCCCTTCCACCGAGAACACCGCGGCGATCGTGCCGAGGAATTCGCGGTCGCGGAACACCGGCGTTTGCAGCGTGATGTAGCCGTTGCCGACGTCGTCGTAGATGAGCGGCGAATACACCTGGCGGCGCGTGTTGCGGGCTTCGGTGAAGGCGGCTTTGACGGCTTCGTCCATCTGCGCGTCGTTCGGCTTGGCCAGACGCTGGCCGAACACGGGCAGCGCGGTATTGGGCCAGCGCGGTTGCTGCGCGCTGGTGTACCAGTTCATGTAGAGGATCTCGGGATGCCCCTGCATGATGTCCGTGGTGGACACCTGGAACGAGTGCGGATCGGCGCGGCCGGCAACCAGATCACGCGCGAGCGCCTGGATCTGTTCCTGCGCGCCCGTCATGGACAGGCGGATCTGCTGCTGCGCCCACGCGACGTTACGGTAAAGCGTGTCTTCCTGCTGTTGCTGTTCGCGCCGGTTCAGGCTCCACAAAATCAGACTCATGACGACCAGAAACACCAGGATCGACAGAAGCGGCGTGAGCAAATAGGAATTGGACCACCATGGTCCATGGTGCCAGCGGGAGGACGGCGTCGAATCCGTCGGCGAACCGGCGGTGCGCGCCGAGCGTGCGAAAAGCCGTTCGGTCAACATGCGTGGCATTGTAGCGCAGCGTGAAGCTAGCAAATGGCGCAAAAAAGCGCGGAAAGGACCATTAATCGGCGCAAACTAGCCAGCGTATCCGTCGATCGGCAGTCAAATCAGGTTGCGCCGCAACAATTTTCCGCATTATGAGATTCGATCTCGCAATTCGAAAATTTTGTTGCGCTGACGTCGGGACCCTTATTACAATCGGCCGAAGCTGCCGCGGCCGTGCTTCGTCCGCGTCGTCTGTTCAAAGAGCGTTCCTCTACATCCAGGAGACGAGCATGTCCGCTGTACCCGACGAAGTCATGAAATATGTCGCTGCTGAAAAAGACGACGATCCCCAGGAAACCGGCGAATGGCTTGAAGCGCTGGATGGCGTGATTTCTGCTGTGGGCCCCGATCGCGCTCACTACCTGATCGAGAAACAGATTGAATTCGCGCGCGTGCATGGCGAACATCTGCCGTTCTCGGCCAACACGCCGTACATCAACACGATCCCGGTTTCGCGTCAGGCGAAGATCCCCGGCGATCAGGACATCGAACACCGCATTCGCTCGTACACGCGCTGGAACGCTATCGCGATGGTGCTGCGCGCCGGCAAGGACACCAATGTCGGCGGCCACATCGCCTCGTTCGCCTCCGCCGCCACGCTTTACGACGTCGGCTACAACCACTTCTGGCATGCGCCGTCCGCTGAACATGGCGGCGATCTCGTGTTCGTGCAGGGCCACTCGTCGCCGGGCGTCTATTCGCGCGCGTTCCTGCTGGGCCGTCTGACCGAGAACCAGCTCGACAACTTCCGCCAGGAAGTGGGCGGCGAGGGCATCTCGTCGTACCCGCACCCGTGGCTGATGCCGGACTTCTGGCAATTCCCGACCGTCTCGATGGGCCTCGGCCCGATCATGGCGATCTATCAGGCGCGCTTCATGAAGTACATGCAGGCGCGCGGCATTGCGAAGACCGACGGCCGCAAGGTCTGGGCTTTCCTCGGCGACGGCGAAACAGACGAGCCGGAATCGCTCGGCGCGATCGGCATGGCCGGCCGCGAACGGCTCGACAACCTCGTGTTCGTGATCAACTGCAACCTGCAGCGCCTCGACGGTCCGGTGCGCGGTAACGGCAAGATCATCCAGGAACTGGAAAGCGAATTCCGCGGCGCTGGCTGGAACGTCATCAAGGTCATCTGGGGCAGCCGCTGGGATGCGCTGTTCCAACGCGACAAATCGGGCGCGCTGATGCGCCGCATGATGGAAGTGGTCGACGGCGAATACCAGACGTACAAGTCGGAGTCGGGCGCGTATGTGCGCGAACACTTCTTCAACACGCCGGAACTGAAGGCGCTGGTCGCCGAATGGTCCGACGAGGAAATCTGGAACCTGAACCGCGGCGGCCACGATCCGCACAAGATCTACGCAGCGTTCCAGGAAGCGTCGAATTCGCAGGGCCAGCCGACCGTCATTCTCGCGAAGACGATCAAGGGCTACGGCATGGGCGAAGCCGGCCAGGCAATGAACATCACCCACCAGCAGAAGAAGCTGCACGTGGATCAGCTGAAGAAATTCCGCGACCAGTTCCGCCTGCCGATCGCCGACGAAGACCTCGTCAACGTGCCGTACCTCAAGTTCGAAGAAGGTTCGAAGGAACTCGAGTACATGCGCCAGAAGCGCATGGACCTCGGCGGTTATCTGCCGGCGCGCCGCCAGAAGGCCGAGTCGCTGCCGGTGCCGGAACTGTCGGCATTCGAGCCGCTGTTGAAGGGCACGGGCGAAGGCCGCGAGATCTCCACGACCATGGCGTTCGTGCGGATCCTGAACATCCTGCTGAAAGACAAGGCGCTCGGTAAGCGCATCGTGCCGATCGTGCCGGACGAATCACGTACCTTCGGTATGGAAGGTTTGTTCCGTCAGATCGGTATCTGGAATCAGGAAGGCCAGAAGTACGTGCCGGAAGATTCCGACCAGCTGATGTTCTACCGCGAGTCGGAAACCGGTCAGATCCTGCAGGAAGGCATCAACGAAGCCGGTGGTATGTGTGACTGGATCGCAGCCGCGACGTCGTACTCGACGCACGGCGAGATCATGATCCCGTTCTACATCTTCTACTCGATGTTCGGCTTCCAGCGTATCGGCGACCTCGCATGGGCAGCCGGCGACATGCGTTCGCGCGGCTTCCTGCTGGGTGGTACGGCCGGCCGCACGACGCTGAACGGCGAAGGTTTGCAACACGAAGACGGCCACTCGCTGCTG
Source organism: Paraburkholderia sp. BL27I4N3 (assembly GCF_003386115.1). Classification (NCBI taxonomy): domain Bacteria; kingdom Pseudomonadati; phylum Pseudomonadota; class Betaproteobacteria; order Burkholderiales; family Burkholderiaceae; genus Paraburkholderia; species Paraburkholderia sp. BL27I4N3. Next base: position 1,083,403 of record NZ_QREJ01000001.1, read on the forward strand.
TGGGCGGCTTCGGTGCCGAACTGCGTCAGCTATGACCCGACGTTCGGTTACGAACTCGCGGTCATCATGCGGGACGGTCTGCGCCGCATGGTCGCGGATCAGGAAGACGTGTACTACTACATCACGGTGATGAACGAGAACTACGAGCACCCGGCGATTCCGCAGGGCGACTCCGTGGCGGCCGACATCATCAAGGGCATGTATGCGTTCCGCAAGGCCGAAGCGGACAAGAAGGCGCCGCGCGTGCAGCTGATGGGCGCGGGCACGATCTTCAACGAAGTCATCGCCGCCGCCGACCTGCTGAAGAACGACTGGGGCGTCGCCGCCGATCTGTGGAGCGTGCCGAGCTTCACCGAACTCGCGCGCGAAGGCCACGAAGTGCAGCGCTGGAACCTGCTGCACCCCACCGAAGAAAAGAAGCTCTCGCACGTCGAGAAGCTGCTGAAGGACGCACAAGGTCCGGTCATCGCTTCGACCGACTACGTGCGCGCGCTGACCGAGCAGATCCGCGCGTTCGTGCCGCAGAAGTTCGTCGTGCTGGGCACGGATGGCTATGGCCGTTCGGACACGCGCGAAAAGCTGCGCCACTTCTTCGAAGTCGACCGCTACTGGGTCACGGTTGCCGCGTTGAATGCACTCGCAGATGAAGGCACGATCGAACGCAAGGTAGTCGCCGAGGCGCTCAAGAAGTACAACCTTGATCCCGCCAAACCCAACCCGATGACCGTCTAAGGCATCATTCCCCGTGTGCCATGGCGTGCGCGCCCGCTCTTGCATGTGCAGGGGCAGGCCGCGTGCGCGGCCCAGGAGACACTAACAATGAGTCAAGCGATCGAAGTCAAGGTGCCGGACATCGGCGATTACAAGGACATTCCTGTGATCGAGGTGCTGGTGAAGGCGGGTGACACCGTCGAAAAAGAGCAATCGCTCGTTACGCTGGAATCCGACAAGGCGACCATGGACGTGCCGAGCTCGGCCGCCGGCGTCGTCAAGGAAGTGAAGGTCAAGGTCGGCGACAACGTGTCGGAAGGTTCGCTGATCGTCGTGCTGGAAGGTGCGGAAGGCGGCGCGGCTGCGCCGGCTCCGGCGCCTGCTGCCGCACCGGCTCCGGCTCCGTCGGCGGCACCGGCTGCGGCCCCCGCGGCCGCACCCGCGCCCGCGGCGAGCGGCGGCGGTCTGCAGGAAGTCAAAGTGCCGGATATCGGCGACTACAAAGACATTCCCGTGATCGAAGTCGCGGTGAAGGTCGGCGATCGCGTCGAGAAAGAGCAGTCGCTGGTCACGCTCGAATCCGATAAGGCGACCATGGATGTGCCGAGCTCGGCCGCCGGCGTCGTCAAGGAAGTGAAGGTCAAGGTCGGCGATACCGTGTCGGAAGGCTCGGTGATCGTGGTCGTGGAAGCCGAAGGCGGCGCGGCCGCGGCTCCTGCTCCGGCTCCGGCTCCGAAGCAAGCGGTCGAGAAACCGTCGGATGCGCCGGCCACTCCGTCGCCGGCTCCGGCGGCTCCGTCGGCGCTCGCTCAGGCGCCGGTCATTCCGGCGGGAGAAGGCGGCGCGCGGCACGCGAGTCATGCGTCGCCGTCCGTGCGTAAATTCGCGCGTGAGCTCGGTGTCGATGTGACGCAGGTGCAGGGCACGGGTCCGAAGAACCGTATCACGCAAGCCGACGTGACCGCTTTCATCAAGGGCGTCATGACCGGTCAGCGTGCTGCGCCGGCTGGTGCGGCCGCACCGGCGGCCGCGGGCGGCGGTGGCGAGTTGAACCTGCTGCCGTGGCCGAAGGTCGACTTCACGAAGTTCGGTCCGGTCGATCCGAAGCCGCTCTCGCGTATCAAGAAGATTTCGGGCGCGAATCTGCATCGCAACTGGGTCATGATTCCGCACGTCACGAATAACGACGAAGCGGATATCACCGAGCTCGAAGCATTGCGCGTGCAGTTGAACAAGGAAAACGAAAAGTCGGGTGTGAAGATCACCATGCTGGCTTTCGTGATCAAGGCTGTGGTGTCGGCTTTGAAGCAGTTCCCGACGTTCAATGCCAGCCTCGATGGCGATAACCTGGTGTTCAAGCAGTACTTCCATATTGGCTTCGCGGCTGATACGCCGAATGGGCTGGTCGTTCCGGTCATTCGCGATGCGGATAAGAAGGGGTTGATCGATATCGCCAAGGAAATGGCCGAGCTGTCGAAGGCTGCGCGTGACGGCAAGCTGAAGCCGGATCAGATGCAAGGCGGGTGCTTCTCGATTTCTTCTTTGGGTGGCATTGGTGGCACGAACTTCACGCCGATTATCAATGCGCCTGAAGTGGCCATTCTTGGTCTGTCGCGCGGTGCGATGAAGCCGGTCTGGGATGGTAAGCAGTTCGTGCCGCGTTTGATCCTGCCGCTTTCTTTGTCGTATGACCATCGTGTGATTGATGGTGCCGCGGCGGCCAGATTCAATGCGTATCTTGGGGCGCTTCTTGCCGATTTCCGGCGTGTGATTCTTTGATCGTGTAGTTGCGTGGGGCGTGGGTTTCTTTCTGTTTCTGTTATCCGCGTCTCTCTGTGGAACCTGATTGCTTGTCGGTCTATTAGCGTCGCCCCTGTGCGGGGCGGCACCTACTTTTCTTTGTCTTCCAAAGAAAAGTAGGCAACAGAAAGGCGCGTCCTTGGGCGGACTGCAAAGGATGATTCTGTTCGCCACGCTGCCAGCTTTTGGGCCGCTTTTTTGGGTTCTTCCTTCATCACGATCAATACGAGAAGGGGACACTAATGAGTCTCGTCGAAGTAAAAGTGCCGGATATCGGTGACTTCAAAGACGTCGATGTCATCGAAGTCAATATCAAAGCGGGCGATGTCATCGAGAACGAACAGGCTCTCATGACGCTCGAGTCCGATAAGGCCTCCATTGAAGTGCCGAGCGATACCGCCGGCACAGTCAAGGAAGTTCGCGTCAAAGCCGGCGATAAAGTCTCGCAAGGCACGGTGATCGCGCTCGTCGAAACATCGGCGGATGCAGCGCCCGCGAAAGACGCGCCGAAAGCTCCAGCCAAGGAACCCGAGAAGGCGCCCGCTCAGGCGGACGCCAAACCGCCAGCCGCGCAAGCAACGGCTCCGGCTAAGGCTGCCGCGCCTGCTCCGCAGGCGGGTAGCTTCTCCGGCAACGCGGATATCGAGTGCGACATGCTCGTGCTCGGTTCGGGGCCCGGCGGCTATTCGGCGGCGTTCCGGTCAGCCGACCTGGGTATGAAGACAGTGCTGGTCGAGCGTTACTCGACGCTTGGCGGCGTGTGTCTGAACGTCGGCTGTATTCCGTCGAAAGCGTTGTTGCACACGGCGCTCGTGATCGACGAGGCCGAAGCGCTCGGTTCGCACGGCATCACGTTCGGCAAGCCGCAAATCGATCTCGACAAGCTGCGCGACTTCAAGTCGGGCGTCGTCAAGAAGCTCACCGGCGGTCTCGCCGGCATGGCGAAAATGCGCAAGGTCGAAGTGGTCACGGGCACGGGCTCGTTCGTCGATCCGCATCATATGGAAGTGCAGGTCGAGGGCGGCAAGAAGGTCGTCAAGTTCAAGCAGGCAATCATCGCCGCGGGCTCGGAAGCGGTGAAGCTGCCGTTCATTCCGGAAGATCCGCGCGTGGTCGATTCGACCGGCGCGCTCGAACTGCGGCAGATTCCGCAACGCATGCTGGTGATCGGTGGCGGCATTATCGGCCTGGAAATGGCGACGGTGTATGCCACGCTCGGCGCGCAGATCGACGTGGTCGAAATGCTCGACGGTCTGATGGCCGGCGCGGACCGCGATCTGGTCAAGGTCTGGGAGAAGTACAACAGCAAGCGTTTCGCCAACGTCATGCTGAAGACGAAGACCACAGCAGCCGAAGCGAAAGACGACGGCATTTATGTGTCGTTCGAAGGCGAGAAGGCGCCGGCGGAAGCGCAACGTTACGACCTGGTGCTGGTTGCCGTCGGCCGTTCGCCGAACGGCAAGAAGATCGGCGCCGACAAGGCCGGCGTCGCGGTGACGGATCGCGGCTTCATCGACGTGGACAAGCAGATGCGCACGAACGTGCCGCACATCTTCGCGATCGGCGATATCGTCGGTCAGCCGATGCTCGCGCATAAGGCCGTGCATGAAGCTCACGTCGCCGCCGAAGTCGCACACGGCGAGAAGGCGTACTTCGACGCGCTGCAGATTCCGTCGGTGGCTTACACCGATCCGGAAGTGGCGTGGGCCGGCAAGACGGAAGACCAGTTGAAGGCCGAGGGCATCAAGTACGGCAAGGCGGTGTTCCCGTGGGCTGCGTCGGGCCGCGCAATCGCCAACGGCCGCGACGAAGGCTTCACGAAGCTGCTGTTCGACGAGGAAACGCATCGCGTGATCGGCGGCGGGATTGTCGGTCTGAATGCGGGCGACCTGATCAGCGAAGTGTGTCTCGCGGTCGAGATGGGTGCGGACGCAACGGATATCGGCAAGACGATTCACCCGCATCCGACGCTCGGCGAATCGATCGGCATGGCCGCCGAGTTGTACGAAGGCGTCTGTACCGACCTGCCGCCGCAGAAAAAGAAGTAACGCGATTCGGTCTGCTTGCACTCGTGCAGGCGGGCTCGATGAAGCAAAAAAAACGGCGCGCCCTTTGCGGGGCGCGCCGTTTTTTTGGCAGCGGAGTAGTGCGGTTGCCGTCGGGACGACGGTCCCATCAATACATGCTGAACGATTCACGCGACGACGAAAAAGCGTCGCATAAAAAAATCCCGGCCTTTCGCCGGGCAAACGATACGCTATTCAACGTATCGGAGCGTTCGGCCAGTAACGCCGTGTGAACGGCAACGGCACTACGCTGTTGCTTGCGGTAACGCCGGCGCAGCGTTCAAGCTGTGCCGGCGTTGGGTGATGCTTGAAACTGAAACTTAGACTGCCTTCTTGGCCGAGCGCGATGCTTGTGCGGCGGCTTGCGAAGCTGCCTTCGATGCGGCCGTTGCGGCTGCATTGAAGTTGCTTTCAGCGATTTCGACAGCTTGCTTGGTGGCCTTGTGGACCGTGTCGTACGTGGTGTTGGCAGCCGTGATAGCCGACTTCAGGACGGCGACAGCGGTTTCCGAACCAGCCGGTGCATTCTTTGCGACGTTCTCGACGAGCGATTGGACCTTGCGGTTTTGCTCTTCGAATTGCGCTTCCGCGACGCGGGTGAATTCACCTTGCGTTGCCGAAACGATTTCGTACACATGACGGCCGTACGACAGCGCCTTTTCAGCCACCGGCTGTGCAAGGCTTGCTTGCAGTGCCAGCAATTCTTGCGCGTCCTTGACCGACAGGGCGCGTTGGGCATTTTCCTGGCTTTCCGCGAGCGTCGACTTCACGACTTGCAGGTTCAGCTCAACCAGCTTTTCGACGCCTTCAAATGCTTTGGTCGTCAGGCCGAACAACGTTTCAAAGTTGGCTTTCTGGGCTGCGGCGAATTGCTCAGGGGTCAGCAGAGTCATGGTTTACGCTCCTGGAATCGCGGTCTGTCTGTGCGGACCGCATTGGGTGAATGGTGGGACACATTGGTGCATCCCGCCGGACCGCGATGAATTGTGCATCGCAGCAATGACTGCTATTTTAGGATGGCTGCAAGGAATGTCAAGCGCTTTTTGTGCGTCGCACAATATTAAGAAACTACTGATAAAACATGGCGTTATGCGATCGGCATGACATCTTCATGACGCAGGTCAACTTAATCGCCGCACCGCACTGGTGCTCAATCATGCTGTATTTATTACGAAATGGTAAGGTCTATCTGACCGGCGGGTGCATGCTTGACGCGGGGCGGCTAACAGCCGGCACTTATTAAAAAAGCTCTCGATGGCCGTTCGGTGTAAACCGAAAAGTGTCACGGAACGTTAATGCTAGATGCTGGTCGAATGCGCGTTGGCGGTCTGCAGCAGGCGTTTAACAACCTCGCTGTTCGACTCCGGCCCGGTTGGTCCGGCGGTTTTTGACCGCACGTGCTCTACCGTATTTCCCCTGATCAAGGTTGCCTCGAAATTGCCGTTATGCTGGAAGAATCACCTCGATTCCGGCATAGGGCGGCAGCGGCGAGGCGTAATGCGCCCGCGATCGTTTTTTTCGATCGATGCGCGGCACTTATTCGTGTTTTTGCGATCGGAGCTTACAAGCCGGTTTAAGGAGCGCGTATAAGTGCTTCAAATTGCTAATTTTTCGTTGTTTTACTACACTTGCGGAAACCTCTCGCCGCTCCCTACCGAACACCCATGAAAACCGACATGTTTTCGTCGCTAAAAGTGATCCACGGCGCGGCCCGCAGCACCGCGCTGTCGGTGGCCGTCTCCATGGTCATCGCAGCGGCGTTTGCCACGCCCGTGAGCACTTTTGCCGCCACGCCCGCTGCAACTGCAAAAACTTCCAAACACGCCAAAGCGGCCAAAAAGCCGGCTGCCGAGTCTGATACCAAGACCAAGGTGTCGAGCAAGGCCTCGAAAGCGAGCAAAGGCGCGGCTGCAAAGACCGTAGCCGCTGACGACGACGCACCGCGCGCGGGCGTCAAGCGCAAGCGCGTCACGTACACGTCGAACGGCCGTCATCACTCGGTGGTGCGCCGCGTCGCGTATGAACCGCGTCAACCGAGCGTCGGCCAGGCTTTCGGTCTGCACGAAACGCCGGACGCTCTCATGCTGCGCTCGAGCGTCGCCTACGTGATCGATCAGAACTCGGGCGAATCGCTGTTCGACAAGAACTCGCGCGCCGTGGTGCCGATCGCGTCGATCACCAAGCTGATGACCGCGATGGTGGTGCTGGACTCGAAAGAGGCCATGACCGACCAGATCGAAGTCACGGACGAAGACCGGGATTACGAAAAGAACACCGGCTCGCGTTTGTCGGTGGGTTCGGTGCTGTCGCGTGAAGATATGCTGCACATTGCGCTGATGGCGTCGGAAAATCGCGCGGCCGCGGCGCTGTCGCGCTATTTCCCGGGCGGCCGTCCGGCATTTCTCGCGGCCATGAACGCGAAGGCCAGGCAACTTGGCATGACCGACACGCACTTTGAAAACCCCACGGGTTTGACGAGCCAGAACGTGTCGAGTGCGCGCGATCTCGTGAAGATGGTCAACGCGGCGTACCAGTATCCGTTGATCCGCAAGTTCTCGACCGATCACAGCTACGAGGTGTACACCGGCAAGCGCTCGCTCGCGTACAACAGCACGAATGCGTTGGTGCGCAATCCGACGTGGGACATTGGCCTGCAAAAGACCGGCTTCATCAACGAAGCGGGTGAGTGCCTCGTGATGCAGGCGACCATTCACGGCCGCCCGATGATCATGGTGCTGCTCGACTCGTCGGGTAAGTACTCGCGATTCGCCGACGCCACACGTCTGCGCACATGGCTGGATAACGGTGGCGGCGAGCCGCGCATTACCAGCGCGGACGCCGGCGGCCCGGGTACCTGAAGCGTTTGTTCCGTGGCCGGTTTCCGACCGGCCGCATGAAAACAAAAAGCCTCGCAAAAAATGCGAGGCTTTTTGTTTTGAGCGGAAGAAGCGAAGTGCCGGCTTACGCGTGATGGCTATGCGAATGGTCTTGCGAGGGTTGCGGCCGGTAGCCGAGCGACTCCGAGATCATCAACGCGGTCTGGCTAAGCTGGCCAATCCAGGAATCTTGCAGGCGATCCGCGGGCGCCGACAGCGATAGACCGGCGACCAGCTTGCCGGTGTCGTCGTAAATGCCGGCGGCGATGCAGCGCACGCCTAGCTCCAGTTCTTCGTTGTCTCGCGCGCACGCCTGCTGGCGCACGTGCGACAACTCGCGCTCCAGTTTGGTCAGGTCGGTGATGCTGTTCTGCGTGTGGCCCGACAAACCGGTGCGGGTGGCGTAGGCTCGCACGCGAGTGGATTCGTCGGCGGCGAGGAACAGCTTGCCCACCGAGGTCAGATGCAACGGCGCCCGTCCGCCAATCGCCCGCACCACCTGCATGCCGGATCGCTCGGAATACGCGCGCTCGATATAGACGATCTCGTCGCCCTGACGCACCGACAGATTCACCGTCTGGCCCGTCTGACGATGCAATTCGCGCATCGGCGTGAGCGCCGCGTCGCGCACCGACAGGCGCGCCTTCACCAGATTGCCCAGTTCGAGCAGGCGCATGCCGAGACGGTAAGTGCCGGGATCCGACCGGTCGACCAGCCGGCACATCACCATATCGTTGAGGATGCGGTGCGCGGTGGACGGATGCAGCTCCGTGCGGATGGCGAGTTCTTTCAGGCTGACCGGGTCGCTATGCGCAGCGAGTGCGTCGAGCAAGCGCATCATGCGTTCGATCACCTGGATCGAAGTTTTGGGATCCGGGTTCGTATCGCTCATGGGAGGAATCGGTTGACGCGTCAAACAGCGGAAATTGATTGTATCCCGTATTGTGAAAAGATGGAAAGCGGTTGGAACGCCTATTCCAAATCAGGCCGCTTTCGTCCTATGCCTTCCGGCCGTTGGTATTGTGCGGCAAACAGCGGATAATCAGGCACGTTTTCCCGAAGGAGGGCTCATGCGAGTCGGATTGTTCGTTACCTGCCTGATCGACCTGATGCGTCCTGAGATCGGTTTTTCGGTCATCAAGTTGATCGAAGGCGCCGGATTCGAGGTGATGGTGCCGCCCGCGCAAACCTGTTGCGGGCAACCGGCGTACAACTCGGGGGAGCGGCGCATCGCGCGCGATCTGGCCGAGAAGACCCTGCGCGAGTTCGAGCAGTTCGATTACGTCGTGGTCCCGTCCGGTTCGTGCGGCGGCATGATCCGCGCGCATTACGGCGACCTCTTCGCCGACGACCCGGAACTGATGAACCGCTTCGGCCGGCTGCGCGCCAAGGTATTCGAGCTGACCGATTTCCTTGTCAACGTGGCCAAGGTGCAATTGCAGCCGGGCGAATTCGCGGGGCAGGTCACGTATCACGATTCCTGCTCCGGGCTGCGCGAGCTCGGCGTGAAGGCGCAGCCGCGCGCCTTGCTGGCGCAAGTCGGCGTGACGGTGAACGAGATGAAGGATTGCGAGCATTGCTGCGGCTTCGGCGGCACCTTCGCGGTCAAGTACGGCGACATCTCCACGGCGATCGTCGACGAAAAGTGCGCGAATATTCGGGCGGCCGGTACTGGCACGGTGGTGCTAGGCGACCTTGGCTGCATGCTGAATATTGAGGGCCGTCTGCGGCGCACCGGCGACGCCACCACGCGCGTGCTGCACATCGCGCAGGTGCTGGCCGGCGACGTATAACGCGGGCTGCCGTACTGCCGCCGTCTTCTTCGTCCAGATATGCGCGCTTGGCCCGTATCCGCTCGCGCTTCGTTCGTATTGCCTGATTACGCCCAAGGCCGCCATGCAAGTCCAATCGATGCAATTCAAGGCACGCGCCGGTCAGAAACTCGCCGACCAGCGTCTGCAGCAGAACCTCACCAAGCTGTCGACCAAGTTCGTGTCGGCCCGCGCCACGGCCATGACCGCGATCGATTTTCCCGCCACCCGCGCCGCGCTGAAGGAGCGTCGCAATCGCGCGCTGGAAAATCTCGACGTGTGGCTGGAAACCTTCGAGCGCGAAGCGGCCCGGCGCGGCGTGACGGTGCTGTTCGCGGAGACGACCCAGGAGGCCGCGCGGCTGGTCGGCGACATTGCGCGCCGGCACGAGGTGAAGAAGGTGATCAAGACCAAGTCGATGGTCACCGAAGAAATGCGCCTGAATGAAGTGCTCGGGCAGATGGGCGTGCAATCCATCGAAACCGATCTGGGTGAGTACATTCTGCAGATCAACGATAACGAGCCACCGAGCCACATCATCGCGCCGGTCGTCCATAAAGATAAGGACGAGATCGCCGACCTGTTTGCGAAGACTCACAACCGCCCACGCCTGACCGAGATCACTGACATGACGCGCGAAGCCCGCGAGATGCTGCGTCCGCATTTCATGACTGCGGACATGGGCGTGACCGGCGGCAATTTCGTGGTGGCGGAAACGGGCTCGGTCGTGCTGGTCACGAACGAGGGCAACGAGGGCATGTGCACCGTGATGCCACGCGTGCATGTGGCGGTGACGGGCATCGAGAAAGTGCTGCCCACACTCGAAGATCTGGCTACGGCGATGCGTCTTCTGCCGCGCTCGGCGACCGGACAGACCACCTCGAACTATTTTTCCCTGTTGACGGGGCCGCGCGGCGAGGGCGACCAGGACGGTCCTGAGCATATGTACGTAGTGCTTGTCGACGGCGGCCGCACGGGGCTGATCGGCGGCGACTTCCAGGACATGCTGAGGTGCATCCGCTGCGGCGCGTGCATGAACCATTGCCCGGTGTATCAGAAGGTGGGCGGGCATGCGTACGGCTGGGTGTATCCCGGCCCGATGGGTTCAGTGTTGACGCCGAGCTATGTCGGCATCGACAAAGCGCTGGATTTGCCGCAGGCCGCGACGTTGTGCGGCGAGTGCAATAGCGTGTGCCCGGTGGGCATTCCGCTATCCGACCTGTTGCGAAAGCTGCGCGAGAAGCAGGTGGAGCGGCGTCTGCGGCCGTGGAAAGAGCGCATGGGACTCGCCGTGTGGGGTTTTCTGGCGCTGCATCCGGACGCTTACGCGCTCTTCACCAAGCTGGCTGTGCGTGTGCTGGAACGCATGGGAGGGAGAAACCGGTCTATCGCCAAACTGCCGCTGGGCGGCGCGGGCTGGACCAATACGCGGGATATGCCCGCTCCGGTCGGCCGAACGTTTAGGGAGTTGTACGCGGCCCAGCGCAGCCATATTGGCTGAGCAAGCGTTGGTGGGCCGACATCGCTATCGTCTTTTTCTGTTCGGTCGGCACTAGGCGAGCCGGTGGTTCCGATATCGCGCTGTCTCGTCTCGCGCCGAACTGCAATGCCCTCTGCGTGATATCGCCGAAGCGACCGTCACGTTGCGGTCGCAAAAATCAGAGCGCGGTGCGCCTGCGCATCCGCGCATGCGTACCGCGCGCGCGAGAACCATGCGGTTCGTCCAGATTAGTGGTCCGTCATCTGGCCCGACTGGCGACCCGGCACGCCTCGCACGGGTGCGCCGTTATTGCCGTTGCCGTGACCGCCTCCGCCGCCGGCCTGTTGCTGCGGCGGTGGCGGTGGCGGCGGGCTGCCAGCCCCCGGTCGAGGCGCATTCGATCCGCTCGGTCCGCGCGGGCCACCGACAGCACCCTGCGGCGGCGGTCCGCCGTGCGATCCGCCGTTCGGCTGGCCGTGCCAGCCGCCGTTGTCGCCGTGATTGCCGTTGTTTCCATAATTGCCGTTGTTCGGCCGGCCCCGGTCGGGATAGCCGCCGTAGCCGGGGCCGGGGCCGTAATAGCGGCCCGGCCCGTTGTTATAGTAGCCGGGGCCGTAGTAGTCGCTATAGCCCATGTATACGTTGGTTTGCGGCACGACCGGCACACCGGGGGCGTAGCCATCGTAATTGTCATAGCCGCTATAACCGCCGCCGTAGCCGTTGCTGTACATCGGCGTGCCGTCCGGATAGACCGCGCAGCCGCCGAGCAGGGTGGCGACAGCGAGGCAGGCGAGTGGTGCAAAACCAAAGCGTTTCATGTGATCGACCGATGCGGGATTTTGTTTCTGTAAGACCGCTATTATCGCCATCCGTCGCAGGAGCTTTGTATGTGTTTGTAAGGATTTATTTTCTGTGCCATGACCCGTGTGGAACGTCGTGCGCACCGAAACGTGAATTCACTGTTCCATCCAGAGCAACGCTCTATGTCGCGCCAGTGGGTTTTTCCCGATTGTGAATTTCTATAAGATTTCGACTGGGCATAGCGGTTAACGAACTCAACTGCCCCAATCGGAAGAATCGACATCATGAAAAAGACAATATCGGTGTACTGGCCCCTCGCCATCGTTTTGCCGCTCGCTGCGGCTGCTTATCTGCATATTTGTCGCAACGCCGCGTCGCGCGTCCCGCAAGCTCCGCTCGCGGCCGACCAGCTGACGGCCGAACTCGCGCGTGCCGTTTCGTACGGCATGATCGACGACGCCTCGACGTTGCCGGCCAAACCGATGCGCGCCGCCACGGCGATGCCGGTGGCGGAAGCGTCGTAAGCACGGGGTCGAGCGTGACCACAATCGGCCGTTGTACCCACTGCCACGCTGGCGACAGCCGCGCCCCGGCTCCCGGCGAGATTCCGGCCAGCTTTGTATAATCGCGGCAACATTTATTAACAGTCAGCCTGCGGGCCTCACGCGCCTGAGAAAGCCCTTGATGAAAACCGTATCCATCTGCTTTGTCTGCCTCGGGAACATCTGTCGTTCGCCGACCGCGGAAGGTGTGATGCGTCATCTGGTCGGCGAGGCGAAGCTCGCGGAACGCATTGTGATCGACTCCGCTGGAACGGGTGACTGGCACATCGGCGAACCACCGGACGAGCGCGCGCAGCAGGCGGCCGGCCGCCGCGGCTATGAGTTGGCCGGCTTGCGCGGCCGTCAGATCGCCGCGGCGGATTTCGACCGCTTCGATCTGCTGATCGCCATGGACGACAAAAACATCGTCGCGTTGCGTCAGATCTGCCCGCCGCAGCAACGCGACAAGATTCGTCTGCTGATGGAATTTGTGCCCGAAGGGGACGCCCGCTGGAGCGGCGCCCGCGAAGTCGTCGATCCGTATTTCGGCGGCGTGGAAGGTTTCGAGCAAGTGCTGGATCAATGTGAAGTTGCCTGCCGCGGCCTCATCGCGGCGCTGCGTCCCCAATTGCTTGCATAGAGTTCGGCGAGAGCGCGCGCCGGGCTTATTCAGCAATTAAGCAAATGACCCAAATCGCGGTAGGGATACTTGACTAAATCGCTCATGTATTTATACTTGACAAAACTTGTCGAGAATTGCGGTTCCCACACCATATGAGACTCACCACGAAAGGCCGTTTCGCCGTCACGGCGATGATTGACCTGGCACTGCGCCAGGAGCAGGGCCCGGTGACGCTTGCGGGTATCAGCCAGCGCCAACACATCTCCCTGTCGTACCTCGAGCAGCTGTTTGGCAAGCTGCGTCGTCATGAAATCGTCGAGTCCGTGCGCGGACCGGGCGGCGGCTACAATCTGGCCCGCCGCGCTGAAGACGTGACGGTGGCCGACATCATCATCGCGGTCGACGAGCCGCTCGACGCCACCCAATGCGGCGGCAAGGGCTCGTGCGAGGGCACCAAACAGCACGACGGCCACTGCATGACGCACGAGTTGTGGTCCACGCTGAACCAGAAAATGGTCGAGTACCTCGATTCGGTGTCCCTGAAGGATCTGGTCGATCAGCAGCGCTCGCGGGAAGGCGCGCCGGCCGTGATACGCGACAGGCGCAACGAAGCGCCGGCGGTCGAACCCGTCCGCGTGGCGCCGAAAGGGCCGAATTCAGTTTTCAACATGGCCGGTTCCTAGGCGTGGTATCGAGCAGTCACCGCAGCCTGATAAGAAACCCAGAAGCCAGAGCACATGACGTCCCCGGAGCAATTGATGAATAACGACACTCTCCATCTGCCCATCTACATGGACTACAGCGCGACGACGCCGATCGATCCGCGCGTGGTGGACAAGATGATTCCGTATCTGCGCGAGCAGTTCGGCAATCCCGCATCGCGCAGCCACTCGTATGGCTGGGCAGCGGAGCGCGCAGTCGAAGAAGCGCGTGAGAATGTCGCCGCGCTGGTGAACGCCGATCCGCGCGAAATCATCTGGACCTCGGGTGCCACGGAGTCGGACAACCTGGCCATCAAGGGCGCCGCGCACTTCTACAAGAGCAAGGGCAAGCACATCGTCACGGTGAAGACCGAGCACAAGGCCGTGCTCGATACCTGCCGCGAACTCGAGCGCGAAGGCTTCGAAGTCACGTATCTGGACGTCAAGGACGACGGCCTGATCGACCTTGAAAAATTCAAGGCGGCACTGCGCCCGGATACGATTCTGGTGTCGGTCATGTCGGTGAACAACGAGATCGGCGTGATCCAGGACATCGAGGCGATCGGCGAGATCACTCGTGAAAAGGGCATCATTTTCCACGTCGACGCCGCGCAAGCCACCGGCAAGATCGAAATCGACCTGCAAAAGCTGAAGGTCGACCTGATGTCGTTCTCGGCGCACAAGACCTACGGTCCGAAGGGCATCGGCGCGCTGTACGTGCGTCGCAAGCCGCGTATCCGCATCGAAGCGCAGATGCACGGCGGCGGTCATGAGCGCGGCATGCGTTCGGGCACACTGGCCACGCACCAGATCGTCGGCATGGGCGAAGCGTTCCGTCTCGCGCGCGAAGAAATGGCGACGGAAAACGAACGTATCCGCATGCTGCGCGATCGTCTGCTGCGCGGCCTGTCGCAAATGGAAGAAGTGTATGTGAACGGCGACATGGAAAAGCGTGTGCCGCACAACCTGAATATCAGCTTCAATTTCGTCGAAGGCGAATCGCTGATCATGGCGGTCAAGGATGTAGCGGTGTCGTCGGGCTCGGCCTGTACGTCGGCTTCGCTCGAACCGTCGTATGTGTTGCGCGCGCTGGGCCGTAACGACGAGCTGGCGCATAGCTCGATCCGCTTCACGGTGGGCCGCTTCACGACCGAGCAGGACGTCGACTACGTGATCAACCTGCTGAAGACCAAGATTTCGAAGTTGCGCGATTTGTCGCCGCTGTGGGAAATGCACAAGGACGGGATCGATATTTCGACTATCCAGTGGGCAGCGCACTGACGCGCCGTTTGGACAACGTCGAATTTATCGAATTGCTAACTGCACGAATTGCAGGTTGAAACGAATCAAGGAGTGTCATCATGGCTTATAGCGACAAGGTTCTGGACCACTACGAAAACCCGCGCAACGTCGGTTCCTTCGCGAAAGACGACGATGCGGTCGGCACCGGCATGGTCGGCGCGCCGGCGTGCGGCGACGTGATGAAGCTGCAGATCCGCGTGGGCGCGGACGGCATCATCGAAGACGCGAAGTTCAAGACGTATGGCTGCGGTTCGGCGATTGCATCGAGCTCGCTCGTCACCGAATGGGTGAAGGGCAAGACACTCGATCAAGCCATGTCGATCAAGAACACGCAGATCGCCGAAGAACTGGCGCTGCCGCCGGTGAAGATCCACTGCTCGATCCTCGCGGAAGACGCGATCAAGGCAGCGGTCGCCGACTACAAGCAACGCCACGGTGAAGCGGTCGTCGCGGACGAAAAGCAGCACGCTTGATCAAGCGGCGGTTGCGGCGCGGTTTCAGGTAAATCGAAACGGACGACGGCGCGAACTAACGCCAGCCGTCCGGCACGAACGATATTTGACGCAGGCAGGGTAGCAGCGCGTGAGCAGGTAGAGGTATGACCGGCGCGCACTGCGCAATGAGAAACGCTATGGCAATTACGTTGACCGAAAAGGCAGCACAGCACGTCCAGAAGTATCTGATCCGGCGCGGTAAAGGCGTCGGCTTGCGGGTCGGCGTGCGTACAACAGGTTGCTCCGGCTTGGCTTACAAGCTCGAGTACGTGGATGAACTCGCGCCCGAAGACGAAGTGTTCGATTGCAACGGCGTGAAGATCATTGTCGACCCGAAGAGCCTCGCTTATATCGACGGCACCGAACTCGACTTCGCACGTGAAGGGCTGAACGAAGGCTTCAAGTTCAACAACCCGAACGTGAAGGACGAATGCGGTTGCGGCGAATCGTTCCGCGTGTAAATCGGGACATTCCGCGTGCAGCGGATCAAAGGCGGCGCGGGCCGCCTTTTTAATTTGATCCGCGAATTCGCCTGTGCCGGTGCTGCATGTACCGCCGCCAATTCGTCGCAAGACCGCGCTTTTAGACTGCACTCCGGTGCGCTTTCCTGAACGGACTTCTTTTATCCGATGGCCTCGCTGAACGACAGCCACTTCGACCTGTTCGATCTGCCCGCGCAATTCGCGCTCGACGCGTCCGTGCTCGATCACGCCTACCGCACGGTCCAGGCGCAAGTGCATCCGGACCGCTTCGCAGCGGCGGGCGACGCGCAGAAGCGCATTGCGATGCAATGGGCGACGCGGACCAACGAGGCGTATCAGACGCTGCGCGATCCGCTGAAGCGCGCCACGTATCTGTTGCATCTGCGCGGCATCGACGTCGGCGCGGAGAATAATACGGCGATGGAGCCGGCGTTCCTCATGCAGCAGATGGAATGGCGCGAAGGCATCGAAGACGCGGCCGCGGCGAAGAACGTCGACGCGCTCGACGCCTTGCTCACCGAACTGCGCGACGAAGAACGCATGCGTTTCGACAAGCTCGGCGCGTTGCTCGATAGCGGCGCGAATCAGGCGGCCGGCGAGGCAGTGCGGCAGTTGATGTTCATCGAACGGGTGGCGTCGGAAATCGGCACGCAGATCGAACGGCTCGAGAACTAGCGAGCGCGCCACGAACGCGGCGATGGCCGCCAGAAGAGCCGTAGCATTTCATCCAGCAACGCGAAAATTCAGGACGGGGCCGAGCGGCCCCGAGAAGATCCAGATGGCCCTACTGCAAATCTCCGAACCCGGCATGGCGCCGGCGCCCCACCAGCGGCGTCTGGCGGTCGGTATCGATCTCGGCACCACCAATTCTCTCGTCGCCGCCGTGCGCAGCGGCGTGCCCGACGTGCTGCCCGACGCCGACGGCCATGCGCTGCTGCCGTCGGTGGTGCGCTACCTCGAAAAAGGCGGCCGACGTATCGGCCGCACGGCCAAGGCTGACGCGGCGAGCGATCCGCGCAACACGATCGTCTCGGTCAAGCGCTTCATGGGACGCGGCAAGGCGGAAGTGGAGGGCGCCGAAAACGCGCCGTACGATTTCATCGACGCACCCGGCATGGTGCAGATTCGCACCGTCGACGGCGTGAAGAGCCCGGTCGAAGTGTCGGCCGAAATTCTCGCGACGCTGCGCCAGCGCGCCGAAGACACGCTCGGCGACGAACTGGTCGGCGCGGTGATCACGGTGCCGGCTTACTTCGACGAAGCCCAGCGTCAGGCGACCAAAGACGCGGCGCGTCTGGCCGGCCTGAACGTGCTGCGTCTCCTGAACGAACCGACCGCGGCCGCGATTGCCTACGGCCTCGACAACGGTTCCGAGGGTCTGTACGCCGTGTACGACCTCGGCGGCGGCACCTTCGATCTGTCGATTCTCAAGCTCACCAAGGGCGTATTCGAAGTACTCGCGGCCGGCGGCGATTCCGCGCTTGGCGGCGACGATTTCGATCACGCGCTGTATCGCCATGTGCTGGAGCAGGCGGGCATCGCGCCGCAAACGCTCGCGCCGGAAGATGTACGCCTGCTGTTGGACAGCGTCCGCGAGGCCAAGGAGGCCTTGTCCGACGCGCCGAGTGCGAAGCTACAGACTACGCTTTCGAACGGCGCTCAGCTCGATCTGACGATCGACGAAGCCACTTTCGAAGCCCTCACGCAGGAACTCGTGCAGCGCACGCTCGGCCCGACGAAAAAAGCGCTGCGCGACGCCAAAGTCACGACCAAGGAAATCAAGGGCGTGGTGCTGGTCGGCGGCGCGACGCGCATGCCCGTGATTCGCCGCGCGGTCGAGGCGTTTTTCGGCCAGCCGCCGCTGATCAATCTCGACCCCGATCAAGTGGTCGCGCTGGGCGCCGCGATCCAGGCCGATCTGCTCGCGGGCAACCGCGGCGCGGACGGCGACGAGTGGCTGCTGCTCGACGTGATTCCGCTTTCGCTCGGCGTCGAGACGATGGGCGGTTTGACCGAAAAGATCATCCCGCGCAATTCGACGATTCCGGTCGCGCGAGCGCAGGATTTCACGACCTTCAAGGACGGCCAGACGGCCATGGCGATCCACGTCGTGCAGGGCGAGCGCGAGCTCGTCAGCGACTGCCGCTCGCTCGCGCGCTTCGAGCTGCGCGGCATTCCGCCGATGGCCGCCGGCGCGGCACGCATTCGCGTGACCTATCAGGTGGACGCGGACGGCCTGCTGTCCGTGTTCGCGCGCGAACAGGGCTCGGGCGTGGAAGCGTCGGTGGTGGTCAAGCCATCTTACGGTCTCGCCGATGACGACATCGCCCGCATGCTCGAAGACAGTTTCTCGACCGCTGAAGTCGACATGCGCGCGCGCGCGCTGCGCGAAGCGCAGGTCGAAGCGCGCCGTCTCCTGGAAGCCACCGACGCCGCCCTCGCCGCCGACGCCGAACTGCTCGACGACAGCGAACGCACCGAACTCGACAAGCTCCTCGATGCATTGCGCGACGTCGCGCAAAGCGACGACGTCGACACGATCGAAGCCGCCACCAAAACGCTAGCCGAAGGCACCGACGAATTCGCCGCCCGCCGGATGAACAAAGGCATTCGCCGCGCGCTCGCCGGCCGCAAGCTCGACGAGATCTGAGCCTGCGCTAGCGGCAGGCGGCCTTGACTTGCAAGAGGCCGCCGCAAAAAACCGAATCGCGCCGCGTGGACTTAAAAAGTCCGCGCGGCGCCAGTAAAATGGTACGGAGCCTGTTTGCGGCCGCCGTGCCGCAGACCCAAACGGAAAATGTATGCCTCAAATCGTTGTGCTGCCTCACGTCGAACTGTGCCCGGAAGGCGCGGTGATCGATGCCGTGCCCGGCAAGAGCATCTGCGACAGCCTGCTCGAACACGGCATTGAAATCGAGCACGCGTGCGAGAAGTCGTGCGCCTGCACGACCTGTCACGTGATCGTGCGTGAGGGTTTCGCCGCCTTGACGCCGTCGGAGGAAGACGAGGACGATCTGTTGGACAAGGCGTGGGGGCTCGAACCGGCCTCGCGCCTGTCGTGCCAGGCCTTGGTGCCGGCTGAGCAGGATCTGGTTGTCGAAATCCCTCGCTACTCGATCAATCACGCGAAGGAAAATCACTAACAGGAGGATGCAGCCATGAAGTGGACCGATACGCAAGACATCGCGATGGCCCTGACTGACAAGCACCAGGACATCGATCCGCAACAGGTGCGCTTCACCGACTTGCACCGTTGGGTCACCGAGCTGGAAGGATTCGACGACGATCCTAACCGGTCGAACGAAAAGATCCTCGAGGCGATTCAGGCTGCATGGATTGAAGACGCCGATTACTGAGCGTCACTGAATTTTGCGGCACCGGTCAGCCATCTGGTCGCGCTTCCCGGTTGCGGCAAAAGAAAAAGGCGATTCCAAATGGAATCGCCTTTTTTGCGTCTGGCGCAAACTCGACCTGTGCGCGGTTAGCTCGCCACGAGCGTGCCGTTCTGAACCCGGACCCGCTGACCTTGCTGGAACGGCGGCGCTTCATGGTAGGTGAAGTAACGCGTCTTGCCGTTTTCCATGCGCACCCGCACCGAATACGACGTAGTGCTGCGGATATGTTTTTCGACCGAGTTCCCGGCAAGGCCGCCGCCCAGCGCACCGAGAACGGTCATCGCGGTGCGGCCGTTGCCGCTGCCGAACTGATTGCCGACCACGCCGCCAGCCACTGCGCCGCCGACCGCGCCGATGCCGGTGCCATGACCTTCCTGACGTACCGCCGAGATGGCCTCGACCGTGCCGCAAGTCGAGCAGTATGCGGGTTGCGGCGGCGGTTGCTGCGCATAGTTAGGCGCCGCCTGCGCCTGTTGCTGCTGCGCGTATTGCGGCTGCTGTGCGGGGGCCGGCGCCCGGGCGGGCGCGGGTTGCGGCTGTTGCGCGGCCTGCTGCTGGGCAGCTTGTTGCTGCGCCGCCTGCTGCGCCGCCGGATTCGCGGGCGCCGCCGAATCCACTACGCCCGGTGGCGTGGTCTGGGTGGCGACCTGCGCCGTTTGCGTCTGATCGTTTTGCGCGCCGTTGCCGGACGCCTTGGAAAACAAGCCAGTGACAGCCGCCGTGGCGGCGAGGCTTGCGATGATCACCGCGCCGGCAGCGGTCGCGACGAGCGGATGAATCCGGCGTTGTGGCGCGGGTTGCGCGGATTGCGTGGTGGGTTGCGTGTTGGGATTGTCCATTTTTGGCCTCCGTCTTCAACAGAGTCGACTTTTAGTAAGACAAAGTGTCGGATAAATCGATTCCGCGAGGGTTTCAATTTGTAACGATTTCCAGGCAATCATCGCGCCGGCGCCGCATCTAAGCCGCGTGACGCGGCGGGGCGCCGCTTCCGGCCAGCGCGAGCGCGATGAATGTCGGCAGTCGTATCATCGCACGGCCGGCAGCTTTTACCGCTGGTTACAACCGTCGGGCGGCCGCGAACACAGCACGCAGCAAGAAAAACGCCCGGCATGGAGCCGGGCGTTTGCACATGCCTTGAACAACGCAAGTCTCAGTCTTCGCGGCGCAGATGCGGAAACAGAATGACGTCGCGGATGCTCGGGCTGTCGGTCAGCATCATGACCAGACGGTCGATGCCGATGCCGCAACCGCCGGCCGGCGGCATGCCGTATTCCAGCGCGCGAATGTAATCCGCGTCATAGAACATGGCTTCTTCGTCGCCGGCCTCTTTCTGGTCGACCTGCTTCTTGAAGCGCGCGGCCTGGTCTTCCGGATCGTTCAGCTCCGAGAAGCCGTTGGCGATTTCGCGGCCCGTGATGAACAGCTCGAAACGCTCGGTGATGCCCGGCTGCGCGTCCGACGCGCGCGCGAGCGGCGACACTTCGACCGGATAGTCGATGATGTATGTCGGCTCCCACAATTGCGACTCGGCGGTTTCCTCGAACAGCGCGAGTTGCAGCGAACCGACGCCCGCGTTCAGGAACTGCGGCTGCGACGCATCCACGCCGAACTTCTTTAGCTCGGTGCGCAGGAACGCGCTGTCCGCCAGTTGCTCGTTCGTGTATTGCGGCGCGTACTTCTGGATCGCCTGCGTGATCGTGAGTCGATGGAACGGCTTGGCCAGATCGAGCTCGCGGCCCTGATACGTGATCGTGGCGGTGCCGAGCGAGTCGATGGCCGCCTGACGGATCAACTGCTCGACGAAATCCATCAACCACTTGTAATCCGTGTACGCCGCGTAGAACTCGATCATCGTGAATTCCGGATTGTGGCGCACGGACACGCCCTCATTGCGGAAGTTACGGTTGATCTCGAACACGCGCTCGAAGCCGCCGACCACCAGACGCTTCAGATACAGCTCCGGCGCGATACGCAGGAACATCTGCATGTCGAGCGCGTTGTGGTGCGTGGTGAACGGCTTGGCCGCCGCGCCGCCCGGAATCGGGTGCAGCATCGGCGTTTCGACTTCCATGAAATCGGCCTTCGCCATGAAGTTGCGGATCGACGAAATGGCCTTGGTGCGCGCGACGAAAGTCTTGCGCGTTTCCGGCGTGACGATCAGATCGACATAGCGCTGGCGATACTTCATTTCCTGGTCGGCGAGACCGTGGAACTTGTCCGGCAGCGGACGCAGCGACTTCGACAGCAGACGCAGTTCCGTGCAGCGCACCGAGAGTTCGCCCTTGTTGGTGCGGAACAGCACGCCGCGCGCCGCGACGATATCGCCCATGTCCCACTTCTTGAAGGCGTCGTACGTTTCCTGGCCGACGTCGGCGGGCGTGATGAAGAACTGGATCTGACCCGAACCGTCGCGCACGGTCGCAAAGCTTGCCTTGCCCATCACGCGCTTAAGCATCATGCGGCCGGCGATCGCGACTTCGAGCGGATTCGCTTCGAGCGCTTCCTTGTCGGAGTGTTCGAACTGCGATTGCAGATCTTCGGCGTGATGCGAGGGACGGAAATCGTTCGGATAGGCGACGCCTTGCTCACGCAGTTCGCGCAGCTTTTCGCGGCGCTCGGTCATGATCTTGTTGTCGTCCACCTCGGGCACGACATTGGGCTGGGCCGCACTAGGCTGGGCCGCATTGGGCTGGGTCGGTTCGGTCATGGTGATCTGATATTCGGTGGCCCGCAGGGGCGTGGCGCGCATGCGGGTGGCCAGTCAGTAAAAAACCTCAGGCGGTGTAAGGAAACAGCGAGAACAGCGAAGCAGCGATGAACCAGAGGCGAAGCCGCGGCGCGGCCTTGCACGCCGCGCCCGTTGCGCTTAGACGCCCTGTTTCAGGCTGGCGCTGATGAACGGATCGAGGTCGCCGTCGAGCACGCTCTTGGTGTTGCTGATTTCGACGTTGGTGCGCAAATCCTTGATACGGCTGTTGTCCAGCACGTACGAGCGGATCTGATGACCCCAGCCCACATCGGTCTTGCCGGCTTCGAGCTTGTCCTGCTCTTCCTGACGCTTGCGGATTTCCGCTTCGTACAGGCGCGATTTCAGCATGGCCATGGCTTCGGCGCGGTTGCGGTGCTGCGAACGGTCGTTCTGGCACTGCACGACGATGCCCGACGGCAAGTGCGTGATACGCACCGCGGAGTCGGTCTTGTTGATGTGCTGACCGCCTGCGCCGGACGCGCGGTAGGTGTCGATACGCAGATCGGCCGGGTTGATGTCGACTTCGATCGAGTCGTCGATTTCCGGGTACACGAACACCGACGAGAACGACGTATGACGGCCGCCCGACGAGTCGAACGGCGACTTGCGCACGAGGCGGTGCACACCGGTTTCGGTGCGCAGGAAGCCGTACGCGTATTCGCCTTCGATCTTGATGGTGGCGTTCTTGATGCCCGCGACGTCGCCGTCGGTCTGTTCCAGCACTTCGGTCTTGAAGCCTTTGCGCTCGCAGTAGCGCAGATACTGGCGCAGCAGCATGGACGCCCAGTCGCACGCCTCGGTGCCGCCGGCGCCGGCCTGGATGTCCAGGAAGGCATTGTTCGGATCCGCCGGGTTCGCGAACATGCGGCGGAATTCCATGTCGGCGACCCGCTGTTCGATGCCTTGCGCGTCGGCTTCGCAGGCGAGGAGGGTTTCCTCGTCGTCTTCCTCACGGGCCATGTCGAACAGGTCCTGCGCGTCGCGCAGGTCGTTATCGAGCGACGTGAGTTTGCCGACGGTGTCGTCGAGCAGCTTTTTTTCCCGGCCGAGAGCCTGGGCGTGCTTCGAGTCGTTCCAGACGTCCGGGTCTTCAAGTTCCCGGTTGACTTCGATTAGACGCAGTGCTTTGTCGTCGTAGTCAAAGATACCCCCGTAGCGAGTCCGCGCGATTGCGCAGGTCCGCCAGTGAGGCTTCGATCGCGTTGAGACGTTCCGCTTCCATGTCGATCTTTTATAGCTTCGTAAAAAGGGGAAATTATAGCCGATCGGCACGCCGCGCCGGAGGCTGTTGAGCGATCCGGCGCGTGTTGGCGGTTGATTTTGCGGAGATTTTCGAGATTTTCGGTGCGGCGGCGCCGGCACGGTCCGCAGGTCGCTTGGCGCGCCGGGGTCGACTCATCGGCTGCATTCGTCGCGTGAAATCTGCGCTTCAGTTCGCGATTGCAACGCGCCCGGTTCAACCGGGCTTTTCAATCGGCCACCTTAGCTCGCCGCGTGCTCGACGATCAGTTGCACGCGCGAGACACCGTTCCACGTATCGCTCGCAAGGCGATAGGCGACCGTGGTGCGCGCGGGCAGGGTGTCGGTGTGATTGAACCAGATCGCGTTGAAACGCTGGCGCCCGCGCACCAGTTGCAGCTTCAGATGCTTGTCCTTCACGAGCGCCTGCGAGGCGATGTCGAACTCGCCCGAAAACACCGGCGCCGGAAAGCCCTGGCCCCACACGGCGGCGTCGAGCATTTCGACGAATTGCGGCGTGAAGTACGCGTCTTCCAGTTCGCCATCGGTTTCCACGGTGCGCGAGAGCGCGTCTTCGGAGAGCCATTCCCGGCCGACCGTTTCGAACGCCGCGGTGAAGCGCGGCACGTCGGCGGCGGCGAGCGTGAGGCCCGCAGCCATTGCGTGGCCGCCGAATTTGACGATCAGGCCCGGTTCGCGCTTCGAAATCAGGTCGAGCGCGTCGCGCAGATGGAAGCCCGAGATGGAGCGGCCCGAACCTTTGACGGTCTGGCCGCTGTCGTCGGCGAGCGCGAAGGTGAATGAAGGCCGGTGGAATTTTTCCTTCAACCGTCCGGCAACGATGCCGATCACGCCCTGATGCCAGCTCGGATTGAACAGCGTGATGGTGGTCGCGCCATCGGGATTGATCGCCGAGAGATCTTCGAGCGCCTGCTGCTGCATGCCGGCTTCGATCTCGCGGCGTTCGCGGTTCATCGTATCCAGTTGCTGCGCGAGATCCCATGCGCGGCCGATGTCGTCGGTAGTCAGGCATTCGATTCCGAGCGACATGTCCGACAGCCGTCCCGCCGCGTTCAGGCGCGGCCCGAGCGCGAAGCCGAGGTCGAAGCCCGATGCATTGCGGGCGTCGCGCGCGGCGGCGCGAAACAATGCCGCGATGCCCGGCTGCATCTTGCCCTTGCGGATGCGCTGCAAACCTTGCGCGACCAGCACGCGGTTATTGCCGTCGAGCTTGACCACGTCCGCGACCGTGCCGAGCGCGACCAGATCGAGCAGGCCGTCGAGGCGCGGTTCGGGAAACGCGTCGTTGAAGGCGCCACGGCGGCGCAATTCCGCGCGCAATGCCAGCAGCACATAAAACATCACGCCGACGCCGGCGATGCACTTGCTCGGGAACGTACAGCCCGGCTGGTTCGGATTGACGATCGCGCGTGCGGGCGGCAGTTCGTCGCCGGGCAGATGGTGATCGGTAACCAGCACGTCGATGCCGAGCGCGTTGGCCGCCTCCACCCCGTCGACGCTGGCGATGCCGTTGTCCACCGTGATCAGCAGATCCGGTTTGCCCGACGCATTGCGGGCCGCCAGCGCGACGATCTCCGGCGTCAGGCCGTAGCCGTACTCGAAACGGTTCGGCACCAGATACTCGATCCGGCCGCCGAACATGCGCAGGCCCCGCACGGCGACCGCGCAGGCGGTGGCGCCGTCGCAGTCGTAGTCGGCGACCACCAGCATGCGGCGGTTCTGCTGGATCGCGTCGGCGAGCAAGGCGGCGGCGTCTTCGCAACCCTTGAGCGCGACCGGCGGCACGAGCCGCGCGAGGCCGGTTTCGATTTCGTCAGGCATGCACACGCCGCGCGATGCGTACAGGCGCGCGAGCACCGGATGCAGGCCGTGGCGCGTGAGGATTTCGGCGTCGACGGGAGAACAGGCGCGCGTAACGATTCGAGTCATTCGGAGAGGCCGTGGGTCATTCGTTGAGTCATTCGTTGAATCATTCGATCAATTATTCGATCAATTATTCGATGAAGAGCGAGGCGAGCACACGCCGCCGCCAGAATTTACGCAGGTCGCCGCGTGTGACCGAGAGCGTGACCGAGCCGGTGTCGCCGCACAAGGTCAGGCCGAGTTCGGCGAGATCGCCCGATTGCAGCGCGGCGAGCGCTGGTTCGAACCAGTCGGTCTGCATGGCGGCGAACGCGTCGTTCCAGCGCGCCCAGTCCTGCTCGATGTAGGGCGCGGAGAATGGATCGAGTTCGACCAGTGTGATGCTCGCGCCCGCGTGGGTGGCGCCGTTCGCACTGCTCGCGAGCGACGCCAGCGCGCCGAACGAGGCCGGCGGCGTGCCGGCCGCGACCCCGGCAGTCATCGCAAGACCGCGCGTGGCGGCTGCATCGGAGAACACGCGTGCGAACGGACTGCGTACCGGCTGGACCGCGCCCTGCGCATGAAACCAGATCGAGTTGACGGCCGGCAGGCCGCGCGCCTCGCGCGCTTCGTTGACCGGATGCTCGAACCATGCCATCTGCACTTCGTTCTGCAGCTTCATCCACGCGCGCGAACGTTCGCCGGAATGCGCCTCGTGTGGCAGCCAGATTTCGATGTTGCGCCCGCTCGCGCGCAACGGCGACGCGCCGGCGAGCGTGCCGAAGCCGTCGCCCGACACATACCAGCGCGCGGGCCGCGGCGCTTCGATACGCACGCCGAGTTCCTCGATCAACGGCCGCGCGACGGCGAGCAGCGCGCCGGCTTCTTCGTCGGACAGGTCGAGCGAGGCCGGGTCGATCAGCACCAGATGATCGTGCGCGATGCGCACGTGTACCGGCTGCACGCAGGCCCATGTCGCGCTGCCGGGTTCGCCGCCGTCGGCGCGCAGCATGTAGGGCGCGAGGGGCGCTTCGTCGGCGGCTGCCGCGCCGCTCGGCAGCGCGCCGAACTGGCGCGCCACCCAGCGCTCGTGCGGCAGCGTGCGCTGAAAGTCTTCACCCACCAAGCGCTCCACCAGCGTCGCGCGCGCGATCAGCCGGTCGAGGGCCGGGCTGCGGATGTCGTGAAGGGCGGTGGAGGCGTCCGCTGCGGCGGGCAGCGCGAAGGGCAGGAGAAGATGGAGACGGTTGGCGAGCATGATGCTGCGCATTGTAGGGCAAAGAGTGCGAGTATTCCGACCATCAGCATCCGCTCGACGAAGCTCGGCGGCAGCGGACCTCCGGGTTCACCGCCGGCCGGCTCGCCGGAGCAGCAGCCGCGCGCGGCGGCACCGCGCACATGACGAGGAGACCGGCATGTCGCGTGAACTCAAGACCGAGCAGGAATTGCTAGCACTGGTCGTCAAGGCGCTCGATGCAAACCCGGCCACCGCCGGCTGGATCCCGACCGGCTTTCACGAAACGGTGGACGACGAGACAGGCTGCAACTGGGACATCAGTCATCTGCACCGCGACCGCAAGGACGCCGACGTGCGTGACGCCGCCAACAGTGCCGCCGCGGGCATCATCAACGAGCTGCGCGGGCGTTACAACCTGCGCTAGATGCAAGCGCCGCTGCGCCTGAGACCCGGCACGGCGAAGCCGGTCCGTTTCACGACGGCAGCCGCCGGGTCTGCGTGAGCGCCCGCGCGGCGGCGTTTCTGTCCAGAGCCCGGTCCACACTGCCATTGCGCGAGCGGGCCGCATTGTATGGCAAACTTCGCGCGTGATTAGTGGTGGCAGCGATGTCGGCAACGGCAGAACCACGCCTCCCAGGCGTCGCGCACCGCGGTGGCGCGCGCATTGCTACGCAACGGCGCGCCGTCCCGGAACCATCCGCGTCGCAACGACACCAATGATCACGACGCTCGGGCCGCACGAAAGGCGCATCACGCCTTCGTGCGCGGCACAAAGCCGAAAAACGCAGAAAAGGATTCGCTTGAAATTTCCCTACGAATGGCAGATTGGCTGGCGCTACACCCGCGCCGGCAAACGCACGACCGGTAACGGCTTCATCTCCTTCATCGCACTCGTGTCGATGTCGGGCATCGCGCTCGGCGTCGCGGCGCTGATCGTCGTGTTGTCCGTGATGAACGGTTTTCAGAAAGAAGTGCGCGACCGCATGCTGTCGGTGCTCGCGCACGTCGAAATCTTTTCGCCGACCGGCTCGATGCCCAACTGGGAGCTGACCGCGAAGGAAGCCCGCCAGAACAAGGAAGTGATCGGCGCGGCGCCATATGTCGAAGCGCAGGCCTTACTCACGCGCCAGGACGTGGTGAGCGGGGTGGCGCTGCGCGGCGTGGAGCCGTCGCTGGAGCCGCAGGTATCCGACATTGGTAAGGAGATGAAAGGCGGCAGTCTGAACGCGCTGGTGCCGGGAGATTTCGGCATCGTGCTGGGCGCCGACCTCGCCACCAATCTCGGTGTGACGGTCAACGACAAGATCACGCTGGTCGCGCCGGAAGGCACCATCACACCCGCCGGCATGCTGCCTCGGCTGAAACAGTTCACGGTGGTGGGCATCTTCGAGTCGGGGCACTACGAATACGACAGCACACTCGCGCTGATCAACATCAAGGACGCGCAGGCGCTGTTCCGGCTGCCCGCGCCGACCGGCGTGCGGCTGCGCCTGACCGACATGCAGCGCGCGCCGGAAGTCGCGCATCAGCTTGCGCGCACGCTGTCCGGCGATTTATACATTCGCGACTGGACGCAGCAGAACAAGACGTGGTTCTCCGCGGTGCAGATCGAAAAACGCATGATGTTCATCATCCTCACGCTGATCATCGCGGTGGCGGCGTTCAATCTGGTGTCGTCGCTTGTGATGACGGTGACCAACAAGCAGGCCGACATCGCAATTCTGCGCACGCTCGGCGCGCAGCCCGGCTCGATCATGAAGATTTTTGTGGTGCAGGGCGTGACGATCGGCTTTATCGGCACGGCGACCGGCGTCGCGCTCGGCTGCCTGATCGCGTGGAGCATTCCGTGGCTCGTGCCCATGATCGAGCATCTGCTCGGCGTGCAGTTTCTGCCGCCGTCGGTGTATTTCATCAGCGAACTGCCGTCCGAACTGGTTCCGGCCGACGTCGCGCGAATCGGCGTGATCGCCTTCGTGATGTCCGCGCTGGCCACGTTGTACCCGAGCTGGCGTGGTGCCAAAGTCCGTCCCGCGGAGGCACTGCGCTATGAATGACCGTTCCGCTAACTTATCCATGGCTTCTTCCGACACCGTGCCGCATCCCTACGTGCTGGAAGCAACCGGCATTTCCAAGTCGTTCGTGCAGGGCGGTCTGAACGTGACGGTGCTCAACAACACCGAGCTGAGCGTGCGGCGCGGCGAGAAGCTGGCGATCGTCGGCGCGTCGGGGTCGGGCAAGAGCACGCTGCTGCACGTGCTCGGCGGCCTCGACGATCCGAGCGCCGGCCATGTGTCGGTGATGGGCAAGCCGTTCACGAAGCTCTCCGAGCGCGAACGCAACGACTTGCGCAATCGCGCGCTGGGTTTCGTGTATCAGTTCCACCATCTGCTGCCGGAATTCACCGCGCTCGATAACGTGGCGATGCCGCTGCGGATTCGCCGCATGACGACCGAAGCGTCGCGCCGCGAGGCGCTCGCGGTACTGGAGCGCGTCGGCATGGGGCATCGCGCGAAACATCGGCCGGGCGAGTTGTCGGGCGGCGAGCGTCAGCGCGTTGCGATTGCGCGCGCTCTGGTGACGAAGCCCGCCTGCGTGCTGGCCGATGAACCCACTGGCAATCTCGACGGCGGCACCGCCGACACCGTCTTCAACCTGATGCTCGAACTGTCGCAAACGCTCGACACGAGCTTCGTGATCGTCACGCATGATCCCGAACTCGCGGGACGTTGCGACCGCATCATGCGGCTGCGCGACGGTGTGCTGCACGAAGAGCCGCCGGTGCCGGTTTAAATGGCGGGCCTTCGTTTGCCGATGTTGCGCCGTTAGCGAGGCATGTCATGTGGATCGATACGCACTGTCATCTCGACGCATCGGAATTCGACGCCGACCGCGCGGAAGTCGCGGCGGCGGCGCACCGCGCGGGTGTCGTGCGCATCGTGATTCCGGCGATCGGGCGGCAGAATTTCGTGGCGGTGCGTGAACTGGCGCGGCGGGTCGACGGCGGCGCGTATGCGCTCGGTATCCATCCGTTGTTCACGCCGGGCGCGCAAGACAGCGATCTCGATCTGCTGCGCATGGAAATCGAGGCGAGTCTCGATGATCCGCTGTTTGTCGGCATCGGCGAGATCGGACTCGATTATTTCGTCGACGGTCTCGACGACGCGCGCCAGCAATTCTTCTACAACGGCCAGCTGCAGCTCGCCCGTGAATTCGATCTGCCGGTGATCTGCCATGTGCGCAAATCGCAGGATCAGGTGATCAAGGGACTGCGGCGGCATCAGATTCATCGCGGCATCGCGCATGCGTTCAATGGCAGTTTTCAGCAGGCTCAGGCGTATATCGATCAGGGCATGCATCTCGGCTTCGGCGGCAATCTGACTTTCGAGCGCGCCCGGCAAATCCGCCGTCTCGCCGAACAGTTGCCGTTCGACGCGCTGGTCGTCGAAACCGACGCGCCGGACATCGCGCCGTCGTGGATTTACAAGCAGCGCAACACGCCGGAGCAGATTCCCGCAATCGGCGCGGGCCTCGCGCAGCTACGCGGCATGGCCGCCGACGAAGCCGCCCTAGGCACAACGGCTAACGCGCTCGCCGCGCTGCCGCGGCTGGCACTTTCCTCTGCATAATTAAGCCCGATGGTCTGAGTGGTTCGCGCCGGGCGATACCCACGCCTGGCGGGCTCGCTCACGCCTGCGCGCCGGGTGTTCCATCGTCCGGCGATTGCTGGCGGAGGGCGGATGCGGGCATGGTGGTGTGGATTTGCGTTGGGCGTGATCGCGCTGCAACGGCAGGCAGCGTTGCCGGATTGGACGGTGTTGTGCGGTTTGGTGTTGTTTGCTTGCGCCGCGGTCGTGGTGGCGATGTGGGGTTTGGGCGAGGCTAGCAGGCGCCCGTGTGTGGCGACCCTCGCTTCGCCCTCACACCGCATCCGCTTCAGCCGGCGCGTGCGTTCCTTCGTCGGCTGGAGCGCCGTGTGGTGCGCGGCAATGTGCGTGGGCATCGGCTACGCAGCCATACGCGCGGACCTGCGCCTCGCGGTGAGCTTGCCGAACGAATGGGAAGGTCGCGATATCGAGGTCGTCGGCAGTATCAAAGGCTTGCCGTCACGCGACGAAAACGGCGCGCGTTTTCTATTCGACGTCGAGTCGGCTGAAGCGCCAATCGACGCTTTTCCGCGCGTGATCCAGCTCTCGTGGATCACCGAAGATGCGCCGCCGCCTTTGCTCGAACCCGGTTCGCGCTGGCGGCTGACCGTGCGGCTCAAACGCCCGCACGGCAATGCCAATTTCGGCGTGCGCGATGCTGAGGCGACTCTGCTTGCGCGCAACGTGCGCGCCACCGGCTATGTGAGCGCCCCGGCTCATGCCGTGCGATTGCCTGGCAGGGCACGCGGCGTCGGCGTCACGGTGGACGGCTGGCGCGCCGCGTTACGCGAGCGGATCGACACGGTGCTCGCCGACGCGCCGCATCGGGGGATCGTCGTGGCGCTTGCTATCGGCGCGCAGGACGAAGTCAGCGCCGCGGACTGGCTGCTGATGCGCGGCACGGGCACGAGCCATCTGGTGGCGATTTCGGGGCTGCATATCGGCTTCGTCGCGGGCCTTGCGGGTTGGCTGGCGGGCGCGCTGTGGCGACGCTCCGGATGGATCGGCCGCAACTGGCCGTTGCGGCTGCCGGCACAAGTCGTCGCGGTGACGGGCGGCGCGCTGTTCGCCGCGCTGCATGCCGCGTTGGCCGGCTTCAATGTGCCGGCGCAGCGCGCGCTGTGGATGGCGGGGGTCGTCGCGCTCGCTTTTATCAGCGGGCGCAATGTGGCACGCTCGGCGGTGCTCGCGTGGGCCCTGGGGCTCGTGCTGATGATCGATCCGTGGGCGGTCGTGTCGGCGGGATTCTGGTTGTCGTTCTGCGCGGTGGCGGCGATTCTGTTCGCCATGTCGGGACGGCCGCATGTGCAGGCTCACGAACAGCATCGCGATGAACCAGCCGAGGATGGCGCTGCGGCGAGCCGCTCGTCGAGACTGGGTTCTATCTTGCGCCGCCGTTTGCGCGATGCCGGCGCGCGGCTACGCAGTGCCGCGCAGGTGCAGTTCGCCGTGACGGTCGCGCTCGCGCCGTTGACCGTCTACTGGTTCGCGCAGATTCCGTTGATCGGGCCGCTTGCGAATGCCTTTGCGATTCCGTGGGTGAGCCTGCTGGTCACGCCCGCGGTGCTGGCGGGCGTCGCGTTGCCGGCGCCGCTCGATGCCCACGCCTGGCATGCCGCACACGCTTTGCTGGCGCTGCTGACCGTGGGCTTGCAAGCGCTTTCCGGCCCCGCCTGGACGCTCTGGCGTCTGCCGCAACCGGATCCGTGGACGCTGGCCGCGGCGGCAGTGGGCGTGCTCTGGTGTCTGGCGCCGCGCGGCTGGCCGCTGCGCTGGGCCGCGCCGCTGACGTGGCTGCCGCTGCTGATACCCGCGCCGTCCGGACCGCCGCACGGCAGTTTCCGTTTGACCGCGCTGGACGTCGGCCAGGGCACTTCGGTGCTGGTCGAAACGGCGCATCACACTTTGCTGTTCGATACCGGACCGGGTCCGGAATCGACTCACGCGGGCGAGCGGGTGGTCGTGCCGTTTTTACAGGCGCATGGCGTGACGGCGCTCGATACGTTGATAGTGAGCCACGCCGACTCCGATCATTCGGGCGGCGCCCCCGCAGTGCAGGAGGCGATCGAGGTGCATCAAATGGTGGCGGCATTGGCGCCGTCGAATGCGCTGTGGTCGAACGCACGGCAGCGCGGCGCCCAGACACTGCCTTGCGCGGCTGGCCAGCACTGGCAATGGGACGGCGTGGAGTTCGCGATGCTCTGGCCGGACGCCGGTCCGCTGCAAGGCAAGCCGAATGCGCATTGCTGCGTGCTGCGGGTCAGCACGTTGCCGGTTGCGGCGAGCCCGCCGCCCGGACGTAACCACACAGAGCCGCCGCGCATGACGGCCTTGCTGACGGCGGACATCGAGGCGCCAGTCGAACGCGTTCTGCTCGCGCGCGATCGCGAGGCGCTGCGCGCGCAGGTGCTGGTCGTGCCGCATCACGGCAGCAAGACTTCGTCGACCGAGCCGTTCCTCGACTCTATCGACCCGCTCATCGCGCTATTTCAGGTAGGCTATCGCAACCGTTTTCATCATCCGAATGCGGGTGTGTTCGAGCGCTACAAGGCGCGGCGGATCGAACTCGGGCGCAGCGATACGGACGGTGCGGTGCGGGTCGAGGTGAGCCCGGCCGGCGGGACGAATCAGGCCGCCGGCAGCACCGCCACGGTCACGCTCGAGCGCTATCGCGACACGCAGCGCCGCTACTGGATGGATCGCTGACCGGTTATTGGGTGAGGCGCCGGCCGCGCAGATAGAAGAAACGCGCGCGGGGCGTGTTGACTGCACGCAGGTGCGTGCCGCGCCCCGCACGCAAGAACAGAACGGAGACAGCCGCAGTTGAAAAACATCATTCACTTCTCGCACGCGAACGGCTTTCCGGCATCGACCTACCGCACGATCTTCGCCGAGCTTGCCGACGACTACGAACTGCGCTTCATCGAACGGATTGGCCACGACGCGCGCTTTCCGGTGACGCAGGACTGGCCGCATCTGGTCGAACAGTTGCTCGACGACATCCGCAAAACGTATGAGCAGCCGGTGTGGCTGGTGGGGCATTCGCTCGGCGGCTATCTTTCGTTGATGGCCGCGCTCAAGAAGCCGCAATGGGTGCGAGGCGTGGTGATGCTCGATTCGCCGGTGATCGCCGGCTGGCGCAGCAGCATGCTGCGCGTGTCGCAATGGACCGGGCTTGACGAGCGGCTCTCGCCCGCGGCCGCGACCCGCACGCGACGCACCCAGTGGGCGAGCCGCGACGAAGCGTGGCGCCATTTCCATTCGAAGCCCGCGTTCGCGCGCTGGGACGAGCGCATGCTGTCCGACTACATCGACTTCGGCATTCCGCAGACTTCGCCGGACGGCTCGCGCTCGCTGGCCTTCGACCGTCGTACCGAATATCAGATCTACAAGACCTTGCCGCACACGCTCGGCTCGCGGCTCGCCCGGGGCGCGCCCGTGCCGGTGGGCTTCATCGCCGGCACGCGTTCGAAGGAAATCCGCCAGGCCGGTCTCGACGCCACCCGCCGCGCGACCGGCGGCCATGTGGAATGGATCGAGGGCAGTCATCTTTACCCGATGGAGAAACCCGTCGAAACCGCGCGCGCGGTGCAGAGCATGTTGCATGAACTGGAGCAGCGGGGCTGACACGAACGCACGCGCCGACGTTGGCGCGGACGGCGACGGCGGCCGCATCAGCCATGCATCGCGACGCCGGCCATGGCGCGCCGCGCCGGCACGCGCCGCAGGAAACGGTGCGTGATCCCATCGCGGCAACGGCCGCCGCCACTGCGCGCGCACGTGTGGATGCCGCCAGGATTTTGCTGGGGTTGGGGCCCTGCTTTACGGTATAATCCGTTTTTCCCGCGAGCATCCAGCGATGACCAAATATGTTTTCGTCACCGGCGGCGTAGTATCTTCCCTCGGCAAGGGTATTGCCGCCGCTTCCCTCGCCGCGATCCTCGAATCGCGCGGTCTTAAAGTCACCCTCCTCAAGCTCGATCCCTACATCAATGTCGACCCCGGCACGATGAGCCCGTTTCAGCACGGCGAAGTGTTCGTGACGGAAGACGGAGCGGAGACCGACCTCGACCTCGGCCACTATGAGCGCTTCATCAGCACGAAGATGCGCAAGGCCAATAACTTCACCACGGGCCAGATTTACGAATCGGTGATCCGCAAGGAACGTCGCGGCGATTATCTCGGCAAGACGGTGCAGGTCATCCCGCACATCACGAATGAAATCCAGGCGTTCATCGAACGCGGCGCGGCTTCCGCGACGTGCGGTGAGCCGGACGTCGCCATTGTCGAAGTGGGCGGCACGGTAGGCGATATTGAATCGCTGCCGTTCCTTGAGGCCGCGCGTCAGATGAGCCTGCGCATGGGCCGCAACAGCGCGTGCTTCGTGCACCTCACGCTGGTGCCCTGGGTCGCCACGGCTGGCGAACTGAAGACCAAGCCCACGCAGCACAGCGTGCAGAAGCTGCGCGAAATCGGCATCTCGCCGCACGTGCTGCTGTGCCGTGCCGACCGCCGCATTCCGGACGACGAGCGCGCCAAGATCTCCATGTTCTCGAACGTGCCGGAAGACGCCGTGATCTCCGTGTGGGACGCGGACAGCATCTACAAGATTCCACAGATGCTGCACGATCAGGGTCTGGACGCGATCATCTGCGAAGAGCTCAAGCTCGCGCCGAAGCCCGCGGACCTGTCCATGTGGTCCGACCTCGTCGAGAAGCTGGAGCACCCGAAGCACGAAGTCACGATCGGCATGGTCGGCAAGTATGTCGATCTGACCGAGTCGTACAAGTCGCTGATCGAAGCGTTGCGCCACGCGTCGATGCATACGTCGACCAAGGTCAACATCGAATACATCGATTCGGAAGAGGTCGAGACGCAAGGCGTCGAAAGCCTCAAGCATCTGGACGCCGTGCTCGTGCCGGGCGGCTTCGGCCGTCGCGGTACCGAAGGCAAGATCGCCGCGATCCGCTACGCCCGCGAAGCGAAGGTGCCGTATCTCGGCATCTGCCTCGGCATGCAACTCGCCGTGATCGAATTCGCCCGCGACGTGGTCGGTCTGAAAGACGCGAACAGCACCGAGTTCGATCAGGAAACGCCCAACCGCGTGGTTGCGTTGATCACCGAGTGGTACGACCGCGAAGGCCGCGTCGAGAAGCGTACGGAAGAGTCGGATCTGGGCGGCACCATGCGCCTCGGTTCGCAACGTTGCCCGATCAAGCCCGGCACCATGGCCGAAGAGATTTATGGCAAGGACGTGAACGAACGCCATCGCCACCGTTATGAAGTCAATAACCGCTTCGTGCCCCAACTCGAAGCCGGCGGCCTTATCATCAGCGCCCGTACTCCGAGCGAAGATCTGCCGGAAATGATGGAATTGCCGCGCAGCATGCACCCGTGGTTCGTCGGCGTGCAGTTCCACCCGGAATTCACGTCCACGCCGCGTGACGGGCATCCGCTGTTCAAGTCGTTCGTCGAAGCAGCGCTTGCGCATCACGAGGCGCAAGCGCCGGTCGCAGTCGGGGAGAAAGCATGAAACTGGGCGATTTCGAAATCGGGCTCGACAAGCCGTTTTTCCTGATCGCAGGCACCTGTGTCGTCGAATCCGAACAGATGACGATCGACACAGCTGGCCGGCTGAAGGAAATCTGCGCGAAGCTGAATATTCCGTTCATCTACAAATCGTCGTACGACAAGGCCAATCGCAGCAGCGGCAAGTCGTTCCGCGGTCTGGGCATGGACGAAGGCTTGCGGATTCTGTCGGAAGTGAAGCGTCAGCTCGGTCTGCCGGTGCTGACCGACGTTCACGCCGAGCACGAGATCGAGCAGGTCGCCTCGGTGGTCGACGTGTTGCAAACGCCGGCTTTCCTGTGCCGCCAAACGGACTTCATTCACGCTTGCGCGCGTTCGGGCAAACCGGTCA
Organism: Paraburkholderia sp. BL27I4N3; assembly: GCF_003386115.1. Lineage (NCBI taxonomy): Bacteria > Pseudomonadati > Pseudomonadota > Betaproteobacteria > Burkholderiales > Burkholderiaceae > Paraburkholderia > Paraburkholderia sp. BL27I4N3. The sequence continues at coordinate 1,119,138 of NZ_QREJ01000001.1, forward strand.
ACATCAAGAAAGGCCAGTTTCTCGCACCGGGCGATATGAAGAACGTGATCGACAAGGCGCGCGACGCCGCGCGTGAAGCAGGTCTGTCGGAAGACCGCTTCATGGCGTGCGAGCGCGGCGTGTCGTTCGGTTATAACAACCTCGTGTCGGACATGCGTTCGCTCGCGATCATGCGCGAAACCAATGCGCCGGTCGTGTTCGACGCCACCCACTCGGTGCAGTTGCCGGGCGGGCAGGGCACGAGTTCGGGTGGTCAGCGCGAGTTCGTGCCGGTGCTGGCGCGTGCTGCGGTGGCGGTGGGCGTGGCGGGGCTCTTCATGGAGACGCACCCGAATCCGGCTGAAGCCAAGTCGGATGGTCCGAACGCCGTGCCGCTGCATCGCATGGCCGATCTGCTCGAGACGCTGGTTACGCTCGATCAGGCCGTCAAGCGCGCGCCGTTCCTCGAAAGCGATTTCAACTGATTCAGGCGTTCACCGCGTGTCACGATCGGTACGCACAATCGTGGCACGCGGCGAATGCACGCAATGGTCGTCGAACGTATCTGCGCGCAGGTAGTTTGCCGGGGAGACCGGTGCTCTGCACGGAACCGGAGTGAGCGATGAAGCGCTGACTCCGGATCGTCAGGCGCCAGATACAGTGTCACAGTAAAGAATTCAACGTCATTTCTTGAGGAAACCATGAGTGCTATCGTAGATATCATCGGTCGAGAGATTCTCGATTCGCGAGGCAACCCCACCGTCGAATGCGACGTGCTGCTCGAATCGGGCACGATGGGCCGCGCCGCGGTGCCGTCTGGCGCGTCGACGGGTTCGCGTGAAGCAATCGAACTGCGCGACGGCGAAACCGGCCGTTACGGCGGCAAGGGCGTGCTGAAGGCTGTCGAGCACATCAACACCGAAATCTCCGAAGCGATCATGGGCCTCGACGCTTCCGAGCAGGCCTTCCTCGACAAGACCCTGCTGGAACTCGACGGCACGGACAACAAGTCGCGCCTCGGCGCGAACGCGATGCTGGCTGTTTCGATGGCCGTCGCGAAGGCTGCCGCTGAAGAAGCCGGCCTGCCGCTGTACCGCTACTTCGGCGGCTCGGGCGCAATGCAACTGCCGGTGCCGATGATGAATATCGTCAACGGCGGCGCGCACGCCAATAACAGCCTGGACATCCAGGAATTCATGATCGTGCCGGTCAGCCAGCCGACCTTCCGCGAGGCACTGCGCTGCGGCGCCGAAGTGTTCCACGCGCTGAAGAAGATCCTGTCGGATCGCGGCATGAGCACGGCAGTGGGCGACGAAGGCGGCTTCGCGCCGAACTTCGGCAGCAACGACGAATGCCTGTCGACCATTCTGCAAGCCATCGAAAAAGCCGGCTACCGCGCCGGTGAAGACGTGCTGCTGGCACTCGACTGCGCGGCGAGCGAGTTCTACCACGACGGCAAGTACCAACTGGCCGGCGAAGGCCTGCAACTGTCGTCCACGGAATTCGCGGACTACCTCGCGAACCTGGCCGACAAGTTCCCGATCGTGTCGATCGAAGACGGCATGCACGAAAGCGACTGGGCCGGCTGGAAAACGCTGACCGACAAGCTCGGCAAGAAGGTGCAACTGGTCGGCGACGACCTGTTCGTCACCAACACGCGCATCCTGAAAGAAGGCATCGAGAAGGGCATCGCCAACTCGATCCTGATCAAGATCAACCAGATCGGTACGCTCACGGAAACCTTCGCGGCGATCGAAATGGCCAAGCGCGCCGGTTACACCGCAGTGATCTCGCACCGCTCGGGCGAAACCGAAGATTCGACGATCGCGGATATCGCGGTCGGCCTGAACGCCGGTCAGATCAAGACGGGTTCGCTGTCGCGCTCGGACCGCATCTCGAAGTACAACCAGTTGCTGCGTATCGAAGAAGACCTCGGTGATATCGCCAGCTACCCGGGCAAGTCGGCGTTCTACAATCTGCGCTAATGGCTGGTGTGCTGGCGCTGACCGATGAGCCGGTTATCCTTCGTTTCTGATTGACCCCGCCGCCCTGCGTATAGCGCAGGGCGGCGTGTATTTATTGTGCTTACTTCATGCGGCTTGTCACTGCTGTCCTGATCGTTCTACTGGCGCTGATCCAGTACCCGCTCTGGTGGGGGCACGGCGGTTGGTTGCGCGTGCACGAGTTGCAGCAGCAACTGGCGCAGCAGGTGCAAAAGAATGCCGATTCGAAACTGCGCAACGAACGCATTCAAGGCGAAGTGCAGGACTTGCAGAACGGCACGTCCGCCGTCGAAGAGCGGGCGCGTTATGAGATGGGCATGGTGAAGGACGGCGAGGTGTTCGTGCAGTTCGTCTCGCCGAACGCGCCGTTGCCGTCGGGGAACACGCCTTCGGTCACGACCTCCACACGAGGCGAGATGTCGGCGGCGCCGCTGCATGTGGTGCCGAATCCGGAGTCGCGCGCGAAGCCGGATCGCAAGCATGGCGGCAAGGCGGCTGCGGCGAAAGACAAGAAGCCTGCGCACTGAGCGTCGCCGTAGCACGGCAACGGTTCAGTACGACGGATGCAATAAAGGCACGGTGAGAACCGTGCCTTTTTCTTTGACCCTCGCCGCCGCGCGCCGAGCCGCGATTTCCGCAGTGCGCATCAGAGCCTGTGGGCGCTCACCAGCCCCAATACGGCCCGTAACCGACGCCGATACCCGTACCCCAGCCGTGTCCCCAACCACCGCCGTAATAGCTGCCGTACACGCTGACAGGTGGCGCGTAGTAACGCGACCAGGCTTGCGCTGCGTTGTCGGCCGCAATCGCCTGATTCTGCTCGGCCATCACCTGGCGGTCGATCGCGTCATAGCGTTGGCGTTCTTCAGGCGTCAGCGGTTGGGCGGTGGCGGCCATGCCTGACTGGTCGGCGGGCAGCCGGCTATAAATCGGCGACGGGCCCGGCGGGTCCATCATGCAGCCCGCCAGCGCGCCACTGCCGACGACGACAGCCAGCGCAACGACAGTGCGCGCACGGCACAGCAGCCGGATTAACGAAGTAGGATGGTTCATGTTCGATCTCCATCGGTCGGATGCCTAAGCAAATCATGCGCCGCGCGCACCGCCAATGATTCAACGCAATGATCAAAGATACTGCGCCGCCCGGGCCCTGAATAGGCAGCGGGCGGCGCGGTATTTTTACTGCCGTGATACAGGTGTGACGAAACGCCGTTCGGCGCGTATGCAATCCGCGCGCTGACGAGCCGTTTAGTGCCGCTGTTCAGCCGCGGGCGTCACACCTTGTGAGAGCGCCTCGGCGACGAAAAGTTGCGCCACGTCGACCGGATCGAACTCGTAACGCTGGTTGCAGAACTCGCAATGAATCTCGACATGGCCGCGCTCTTCGAGCACGCCGTCGACTTCCTCGCGGCCCAGCATCTTCAGCATGCCGCCGACTTTTTCGCGCGAACACGTGCACTCGAAGCGCGCCGTGGCCGGTTCGAAATGCTGGACGTTTTCCTGCCAGAAGAGCCGCCGGAAGATCGTTTCCGGTTCTTCCTTCAGCAGCTCGTCTTGCGACATCGTGCCGCCCAACGTGCAGACGCGCTCCCACGTGTCCGCGTCGAGATCGCCCGGATGGGGCACGATGCCGCCGTCGCCCGGCAGCTTTTGCAGCAGCATGCCGACCGCGCGCTCGGTGTTCGCCGCGAGCCACAGGCGCGTGTCGAGCTGCTCAGAGTGATGCATGTAATGCTCGAGCACTTCGGCCATCGAGTTGAGCGGGCCATCCACGCCCGACAACGGCACGATACTTTGATACGGCTGCTGACCGGGTTGCTTGCTGGCCGGGTCGAGCGTGATCACGCAGCGGCCGTGGCCGCTTGCGTTGAGCAGGTCGACCATGCTGGCCGTCTCGCCGATCACGTTGGCCGCCTCGCCGGACAGCTTGGCGGTGGCGCGCATCGACAGGTCGGAGCCGCATTGCACCACTAGCATCTTGACCGGGCCGTCGCCGAAAATCTGCATGATGAGCGTGCCGTCGAACTTGAGATTCGCCGACAGCAGCGCGCACGCCGCCATCATTTCGCCCAGAACCGTCCGCACCGGCGCCGGATAGTCGCGGCGCGTCAGCACTTCCTGCCACGTATTGCGCAGGGAAACGATCTCGCCGCGCACTGGCGCCGCGCTGAACATGAATTTTTGCAACTGGTCGCTCACAACTTTTCCTCGGTCAAATGACGCAGCGTGATGCCGCGCCGCGCGCGCCGGCTGGTTAGCCGATGCGCACGAGCTGCGCCTTGTAGTATTCGCGGCGCTCGGCATAAACTGCCGCGCCGCGCTGCATGTTGGCGATATCCGCCTCGGTCAGTTCGCGCACCACCTTGGCGGGCGCGCCGAGAATCAGCGAATTGTCGGGAAACACCTTGCCCTCGGTGACAATGGCGCCCGCTCCGACCAGACAGTTGCGGCCGATTACCGCTCCATTCAAGACCACGGCCTGAATTCCGATCAGCGAACCTTCCTTGATCGTGCAGCCATGCAGCATGACCTGATGGCCGACGGTCACGTTCGGCTCGATCGTGAGCGGAAAACCGGGGTCCGTGTGCAGCACGGCGTTTTCCTGCACGTTGCTGGCGGCGCCGATGGTGATCGGCTCGTTGTCGCCGCGAATCGTCGCGCCGAACCAGACGCTGGCGTTCTCCCCGAGTGTCACGTTGCCGATAATGCTCGCCGAATCCGCGACAAAGACGCTTTCATGGATGGTTGGGGCGGCTTCGCCAAGCTTGTAAATGGTCACGGTGTCTCCTCTTGATCGGTCGCTGCGCGCGCTGGACAGGGCGCCGGATTGCCCGGAACGGTTGGTCTCAGCGGGCTGTCCGGCCTCGCTGGCGCATCGGGCGCGTTGGATGGTCGAATCGGGTATTGTAAACGGTTGTGTGGTTGAGCCGCTTGGCCCGGCCACGAGGTGCTCGCTTCGCGGCTCGCGGCAAGGTCCGCGCGGATGCGATGCGGACAGCGTCCTGGCGCCGCTCTTGTCCGGCGATTGAGATTTACTTCACCATCCGGCCCGCGCATAGGCGGGCTATCTCGTTATAATCGAACGACCATTCGTTTTTTGGACGTGCCGTTCATGAACACTTCCCAGTCTGAATTCGTCGCCGTGCGCGGTATCCGCCTGCATGTGCGGCGTTGGGGCAATCCGGATGCGCCGATGCTCTTCATGCTGCACGGCTGGATGGACGTGGCCGCGTCGTTCCAGTTCGTCGTGGATGCGCTGGGCGGCGACTGGCAGGTGCTGGCGCCGGATATGCGCGGTTTTGGCCTGTCGGACTGGCCGGTGGCGGAGCACGGCGGCGGCAACTACTGGATTCAGGACTATCTGGCCGATCTCGACGCGTTGCTCGATCACTACGCGCCGGCCGGCGAAGTGAATCTGGTCGGCCACAGCATGGGGGCGAACATCGCCTGCGTGTATGCGGGCGTGCGGCCGGAGCGGGTGCGGCGGGTGGTCGATCTGGAAGGCTTCGGTCTTGCGCCGTCGCATTCGGCGCAAGCGCCCAGGCGCCTGCGCAACTGGCTCGACGAGTTGCGCGATCCGCCGCAACTGAAGCGCTACGCGTCGCTCGACGACGTCGCCGCGCGCCTGATCAAGACCAATCCGCGCCTCGATCCGCAGCGCGCGCAGTTTCTCGCGCAGCATTGGTCGAAGCCGGACGGCGAAGGGCGCTTCATGCTGCTCGCGGATCCCGCGCACAAGCTGCGCGGCCCGGCGCTGTACCGTCTCGACGAAGTGATGGCGACCTGGCGTAAGGTAAGCGCGAAGGTGCTGCACGTGGAAGCCGCCAATTCGCCGACCCTCGCGCAGATTGCCGGCGAGATTCCACTCGACGAATTCAAGGCGCGTTTTCAGGCGTTCCCCGACTGGCGCGAGAAAATCATCGACGGAGCGGGGCACATGGTGCATCACGACCAGCCGGAGCAGGTGGCCGCGTTGATCGAGGGATTCTGCGCGTAGCGCTTTCGAGAAGTCCTCGGGTTCCGAGGCGGCCGCTTCGGGGCGTCCGTTGTGAGATAGCTCTGCGTCCGCTTACTGCGTTGCAGTAAAATGAGCGCAGAACCTTTTCAAGACGACGATGAACGCCGACCTCCACTGTCACTCCACCGTTTCCGACGGCCAGTTCGCGCCGGCCGACGTCGCGCGCCGCGCGCATGCGGGCGGCGTGACGTTGTGGGCGCTGACCGATCACGATGAGCTGGGCGGCCAGCACGAAGCGCGAAGCACCGCCGAGGCGCTTGGCATGGACTATCTGAGCGGCGTCGAGATTTCGGTCACGTGGGCGTCGCGCACGGTTCACATCGTCGGGCTGGGGATCGATCCGACCAGTTCGATCCTGATCGACGGCCTCGCGCGTACGCGCAACGGCCGCGCCGCGCGGGCGGAGGCGATCGGCGAGCAACTCGCCACGCTCGGTATTCCGGACGCCTATCAGGGCGCGCTCAAATACGTGTCCAATCCGGACATGATTTCGCGCACGCATTTCGCGCGTTTCATGGTGGAAAGCGGCTACGCCAGTTCCACGCAGGACGTGTTCAGCCGCTTTCTCGGCGACGGCAAACCGGGCTACGTGGCGCACCGCTGGGCCAAGCTGGCCGACGCGGTGGGCTGGATTCAGGCCGCCGGCGGCGAAGCGATCATTGCGCATCCGGGTCGCTACGCTTATTCGCCGGTCGAATTCGACGCATTTTTTGCCGAGTTCATCGATCTCGGCGGCAAGGCGATCGAGGTGGTGACGGGCAGCCACACGCCGGACCAGTACCGTGAATACGCCGATGTCGCGCGCCGTTTCGGTTTCGAGGCGTCGCGCGGGTCCGACTTCCATGCCCCGGGCGAAGGCCGCGTCGATCTCGGCACGCTGCCGCCGCTGCCCGCCGATCTGAAGCCCGTCTGGGAACGCTGGCTGTGAGCGCGCCGTGCCGTCGCGGCACGTCGTCGACGAAAAGCGGCCGGGCAAGGCGCATATTTTCGGCCGACGCTCAGCGGCAGCCCGCTTTGCCGACCGTCCGCTTTCCATCCGTGAGCCAACGTTAGCCGCCATGTCCCAATACTTCCGGCTTCATCCCGATAACCCGCAGCCGCGCCTCGTCAAGCAGGCCGTGCAGATCATCAACGATGGCGGCGTGGTCGCGTTGCCGACGGATTCGAGCTACGCGCTCGCCTGCCATCTGGACGACAAGGACGCGGTCGAGCGTCTGCGGCGCATTCGCGGACTCGACGAGAAGCAGTTGCTGTCGCTGCTGGTGCGCGACCTGTCGGAACTCGCCAATTTCGCGATGGTGGACAACCGCCAATACCGGCTGATCAAATCGGTGACGCCGGGTCCGTACGTGTTCGTCCTGCAAGCCACCAAGGAAGTGCCGCGGCGCCTGTCGCATCCGTCGCGCAAGACCATCGGGCTGCGCGTGCCGGATCACGCGATCACGCTGGCAATTCTCGAAGAACTCGGCCAGCCGCTGCTCGGCTCGACACTGATCATGCCGGGCGAAACCCAGCCGTTGAATGACCCCGAAGAAATCCGCGAGCGCCTCGAGAAGCAACTGGATCTGGTGATCGACGGCGGTCCGTGCGCGTGCGAGCCGTCCACGGTGATCGATCTGACCGGCGCGGAACCGGTGCTGGTGCGGCCGGGGCGTGGCTCGCTGGCGCCGTTCGGCCTCGAAGAAACGGCATGAGTGAAAGCGGACAGACGCACGCAATCGCGTTGTTACAATAACGAGTTATGGATTCTTCCCTGATACAGACCATTGCGGTGTACGCGCTGCCGGTGATTTTCGCCATCACGCTGCACGAAGCCGCCCATGGTTACGTCGCGCGCTGGCTCGGCGACAATACCGCGTATGTGCTCGGCCGCGTCTCCGTCAATCCGATGCGGCACATCGATCCGCTCGGCACGATCGCGATTCCCTTGCTGCTGTACTTCGCCACGAGCGGCGCGTTCATGTTCGGCTACGCCAAACCGGTGCCGGTCGCCTTCGGCAACCTGCGCAATCCGCGTTGGGGCAGCCTGTGGGTCGCAGCCGCGGGCCCGGCCTGCAACTTCGTGCAGGCGGTGATCTGGGGGCTGTTCGGCGTCGCGCTCGCGGTCATGAACGTGGACGAGCCGTTCTTCACGCGCATGGCAGGCGCGGGCGTCGGCGTGAACCTCGTGCTCGGCGTGCTCAACCTGTTTCCGCTGCCGCCGCTCGACGGCGGCCGTGTGCTGATGGCGCTGTTGCCGCCGCGGCAGTCCATCACGCTGTCGCGCCTCGAACCGTACGGGTTTTTCATCGTGATGGCGCTGGTCATGACGGGCACGCTCACGCGATACTGGCTGAACCCGCTGGTCACGATCGGCTATAGCGCGATCACCGCCATTCTGACTCCCCTTGTTTCGCTTTTCTAGATAACCATGTTCCCAGACCGTATCTTCTCCGGCATGCGGCCCACCGGGTCGTTGCACCTCGGCCACTATCACGGCGTGCTGAAAAACTGGGTGCGGCTGCAGTCCGAGTACCCGTGCTTTTTTTGTGTGGTCGACTGGCATGCGCTGACCACGCACTACGAAACGCCCGAAGTGATCGAAAAGAATGTCTGGGACGTGCTGATCGACTGGCTGGCCTCCGGCATCGATCCGGCGCAGGCCACGCTGTTCATTCAGAGCAAAGTGCCCGAGCATGCCGAACTGGCGCTGCTGCTCGGCATGAGCACGCCGCTCGGCTGGCTCGAACGCGTGCCGACCTACAAGGAACAGCAGGAGAAGCTGAAGGACAAGGATCTGTCCACTTACGGCTTCCTCGGCTATCCGGTGCTGATGGCGGCGGACATTCTGCTGTATCGCGGCTCGCTCGTGCCAGTTGGCGAAGACCAGGTGCCGCACGTTGAAATGACGCGCGAAATCGCGCGCCGTTTCAACTATCTGTACGGCCGCGAACCGGGTTTCGAAGAGAAGGCCAACGACGCCGCGAAAAAGCTCGGCGGCAAGCGCGCCAAGCTGTACCACGAGCTGCGCAACGCTTACCAGCAGGAAGGCGACGACGAAGCGCTCGAACAGGCGCGCGCCATGTTGCAGGAGTCGCAGAGCCTGTCGATGAACGACCGCGAGCGCCTGTTCGGCTACCTCGAAGGTTCGCGCAAGATCATTCTGGTCGAGCCGCAAGCGATGTTGACGGAAGCGTCGCGCATGCCGGGTCTCGATGGCCAGAAAATGTCGAAGTCGTACGGCAATACGATCGGCCTGCGTGAAGATGCGGAGACCATCACGAAAAAAGTCCGCACCATGCCGACCGATCCGGCTCGCGTGCGCCGCACCGATCCGGGCGACCCCGACAAATGCCCGGTGTGGCAGCTTCACCAGGTCTACACGGACGAAGCCACCCACGAATGGGTGCAGAAGGGTTGCCGCACGGCCGGCATTGGTTGCCTCGAGTGCAAGCAGCCGGTGATCGAAGGCATCCTGCGCGAGCAGCAGCCCATGCTCGAGCGCGCGCAGAAGTACATGGACGATCCGTCGCTGTTGCGCGCGATCGTTGCCGACGGTTGCGACAAGGCCCGCCGGTTCGCCACGGAAACGATGCGCGACGTACGCGAAGCCATGGGGCTCTCGTACAACTGACGAGCGGCGCTGATCTCATGAGTATTTCCGCTGCTGCCGCCGTGCATGGATTGGGCGAGCCGTCGCCGTGGGTGCGCGATTGGGCGCATCTGGTCGCGAAGGGCGGCGCTGTGCTCGACGTCGCGTCCGGAGCGGGGCGGCATGCGCGTTTCTTCGCGTCGCTTGGGCATACGGTAACCGCCATCGACCGCGACGCGGCGGCGCTCGACGCGCTGCGCGACGAGCCGCTCATCACTCCGCTCCAGGCCGATCTCGAAGGCGCCGCGTGGCCTCTGCCGGCCGGCGCAAAATTCGCCGCCGTCGTGGTGACGAATTACCTGCACCGGCCGCTCTTTCCGCAGCTTCTGGACGCGCTCGCGCCCGGCGGCGTACTGGTTTACGAGACCTTCGCGCAAGGAAACGAAAGCGTCGGCAAACCCTCTAATCCGGCGTTTCTGCTGGCGCCGGGCGAGCTCCTCGACCGCGTGCGCGGCCGGCTCCGGGTCGTCGCTTTTCAGGACGGTTTTCTCGCGCAGCCGCGCCCGGCCTACGTCCAGCGGATCTGCGCAATTCTGGAGGCGGAGCGCTCAGTCGACCCCGCGCAGGCGGCACCCCCGCCTTGTTACGAGTTGGCTGGCTAATCCGCTACAATCGCGGTTTACCTGATCAAATTCATGGCGTTTCATGACTAACGGCAACCACAGCGGCAACCAAGGCAGTAACACCGGCGTTCAGATTCGCGGCAGCATTCCTGCCATCATCACCCCGATGCTCGAAGACGGCGGCCTCGATCTGCCGGCGTTTCGCAAACTGATCGACTGGCACGTCGCGGAGGGCACGAACGCTCTCGTGGTGGTCGGCACGAGCGGCGAGTCGGCCACGCTGTCGGTCGAAGAACACGTGCTGATGGTCAAGACCGCAGTCGAGCATACAGCGGGCCGGATTCCGGTGATCGCGGGCTCGGGCGGCAACTCCACGACGGAAGCCATCGAACTTACCCGGCAGGCCAAGGAAGTCGGCGCCGACGCCACGCTTCAGGTCGTGCCGTACTACAACAAGCCGACGCAGGAAGGCATCTATCGCCACTTCGCGAAGATCGCCGAAACCGTCGATCTGCCGGTGATTCTGTACAACGTGCCGGGCCGCACCGTTGCGGACATGAGCAACGAAACCATTCTGCGTTGCGCGCAGGTGCCGGGCATCATCGGTGTGAAGGAGGCGACCGGCAATATCGATCGCGCCGCGCATCTGATCAAGTCCGCGCCGTCGCACTTCGGCATCTACAGCGGCGACGATCCCACTGCAATCGCGCTGATGCTGCTCGGCGGCCACGGCAATATTTCGGTCACCGCCAACGTCGCGCCGCGCGCGATGAGCGAGCTCTGCAAGGCCGCCCTGGCTGCGGATGCGAAGACCGCGCGTGAAATTCATCTGAAACTCCTGTCGCTGCATAAGAACCTGTTCATCGAATCGAATCCGATTCCGGCCAAATGGGCACTGCAGCAACTGGGTCGTGTGCAGGGCGGAATCCGCCTGCCGCTCACGCCGCTCGACGCGCAATACCACGAAGTGGTGCGCGCCGCGCTGCGCGAAGCGGGCCTGCTGGGCTAGGCGGATAGCGTCCGCGGTACCCAGTAGCGCTAACGAAAGCCTGCCACCGGCACTCCCTTAACCGACGTCGATCCAGCCCACGTTCCCGGCACACAGAACCAAGGCACCGCGTTCCAGCATCACGAAGGACCTCATGAAACGTTCCGCACTTTCCCTCCACGCAACCCGCATGGCGGCGCTGGCGCTTGCCCTCACGACGCTCGCCGGCTGTGACACGCTGAACGACTGGTTTGCTTCCGACCGCGTCAATTACAAGGGTGCGGGCAGCGCGCCGCCGCTCGCCGTTCCAAACGATTTGAGCACCACCAAGACCGACGAGCGGTATGTCGCACCGCCGGCCAATCTTGCATTGGGCGGCGCGCAGAAGCGCGCGGTGACGGCTGCCGGCAATACGACCGAAGGCCAGCCGAACGCGCAGGATCCGCTCGGCATGCATATCGAACGTGATGGCGATCGCCGCTGGCTGGTCGTCGACGGCCGCTCGCCGGATCAGCTCTGGCCGCAGTTGCAGGAGTTCTGGCAGGAAAACGGCTTCGCACTGAAGACCGACGCGCCGGCCACCGGCATCATGACGACCGACTGGGCGGAAAACCGCGCCAACATTCCGGACGACTGGTTCCGCCGCACGGTGGGCAAGGTCATCGATTTCGCGTATTCGTCGGGCACGCGTGACAGCTTCCGCACACTCGTGTCGCGTGCGCCGGGCGACACGACCGACATCTCCATTACGCACAGCGCCATGGAGGAAGTGTTGACGGGGCAGGACAAGACGTCGTCGCGTTGGGAAGAGCGGCCGCGCGATCCGGCGCTCGAGGCCCTGTTCCTCACCAAGCTGATGCAGAAGTTCGGCCTGACCGAAGCGCAATCGAAACAACTACTGACCGACGCGCGCACAGCGGTTGCGCCGGCCACGATCGACCAGAGCGCGGGCGCATCCACGCTCGACCTGCCGGAGTCGTTCGACCGCGCGTGGCTGCGCGTGGGCCTCGCGCTCGACCGCACCAACTTTACCGTCGACAACCGCGATCGCGCGAAGGGCATCTACTACGTGCGCTATGCGGACTCGATGCAGGAGCTGAAGAAGGAAGGGCTGCTCGGCAAGCTGTTCTACAGCGGCAATTCGTCGAAGAAGCCGAGTCAGGAATTCCTCGTCAACGTGCGTTCGAAGGGCGACACGGTGACGCAGGTGGCGGTGCTGACGGCGAACGGGCAGGTCGACAATTCGTCCGACGCGCAGCGCATCGTGACGCTTCTCCACGCGCAACTGAACTAAGCGGACTGTGAGGTTCGCGAGTCTCGGTAGCGGCAGTGAAGGCAATGCGTTGCTGGTGGAAGCGCAAAGCGGGGCGACCACCACCCGTGTGTTGCTCGACTGCGGGTTTTCGGCCAAGGAAGTCGAGCGGCGTCTAACGCGGCTCGGCGCGAGCGTCGAGGGTCTCGACGCGATACTGGTCACGCATGAACATAGCGACCACATTGGCAGCGCGCTGACGCTGGCGCGCAAGTGGTCGATTCCGTTGTACATGAGCTGGGGCACCGCCCGCGCGGTGGGCGCCGACGAGGCCGATATCGACCTGCAGGTGCTGTGGGGCGACGAAACGGTGGCGATCGGCGACCTCAGCATTCTTCCCTACACCGTTCCGCATGACGCGCGCGAGCCGCTGCAATACGTGCTGTCGAACGGCGCGAGCCGGCTTGGCGTGCTAACGGATGTCGGCACCTCCACGCCGCATATCAGCTCGGTGCTGAGTGGCTGCGACGCGCTGGTGCTCGAATGCAATCACGACGTGAGGATGCTGGCGGGCAGCCGCTATCCGCAGTCGCTGAAGGCGCGCATCGGCGGGAATCATGGGCATTTGAACAACGACGCGGCGGCTGAAATTCTCGTCTCGCTCGATCGTTCCCGATTGCGCCATCTGGTTGCCGCGCATTTGAGCCAGCAGAACAATCTGCCGGAACTGGCGCAGGCGGCGATGGCCAGTGTGCTGGGCGCGGCGCCGACGGAAGTGGTGGTGGCGTCCCAAGATGAGGGGTTTGCGTGGCTGAGCGTGTGACGCGCGTCTGACGCTGGATTTGCGCGCGGCAGACGCCGCGGCGCCATGAAAAAAGCCCATAACGATTGCTCGTTATGGGCTTTTGTCTTTCAGGGCGGTGGCGTTTCGAACGCCGCGCCCCGAATCAGGCTTAGTTGCGATTGCCGCCGAAGATGCCGAGCAGCGCCAACAGGTTGACGAATACGTTGTACAGATCCAGGTAGATCGCGAGCGTGGCGGTGATGTAATTCGTTTCACCGCCATTCACGACGCGCTGCACGTCGAACAGCATGTAGGCCGAGAAGATCACGATGGCCATGACCGACACCGTGAGCATCAGCGCCGGCAGATGCAGGAACACGTTCGCGACCGACGCGAGTAGCAACACGATCACGCCCATGAACAGCCACTTGCCGAGACCCGAGAAGTCGCGCTTGCTGACCGTGGCGATGGTCGCCATGGACGCGAAGATCACACCAGTGCCACCGAAGGCGAGCATGATCAGCGACGGGCCGTTCGAAAAACCGAGCACGAAGCTCAGGATGCGCGAGAGCATCAGGCCCATGAAGAACGTGAAGCCGAGCAGCACGAACACGCCGGCCGCGCTGTCTTTGGTCTTCTGAATGGCGAACATGAAGCCGAAGGCGATCGCGAAGAACGCCAGCATGCTCATGGCGGGACTCGTGGCGGCGAACAGCGAGAAACCGGTGGTGAGGCCCACCCACGCGCCCAGCACTGTCGGAATCATGGACAGCGCGAGCAGCCAGTAGGTGTTCCGTAGCACGCGGTTACGCGTTTCGACCGTGCTGACCGCGCCATTGCGGCCAAAGCTATACGGATGTTCGTTCATGGTCTCTCCTTACCTCAGAAGCGTGATGCGTATGGTTGTGAAGCGGGTTGTAGCAAGTGGTGCGGCGCCGGTAGGACTCCCCGCCGCCAGCAGCGCTCTCATCCCTAAGATTGGCGCGCGAGCGGGGAGTTTCAATACCCTGAAAATACCGCACTGCCTACGCTACCAGTATTCGGAAACTCCTGCTTGGAGTCTTTCAATGCTGTAAGGGTTCAATCGCAATCATACACGGGAACATGCTACAATAGCGGATTCATTTGAATCTGTAACCTCTTAATTTTTTGGAGTTTTTATGGCGATCGAACGCACCCTGTCGATTATCAAGCCGGACGCAGTGGCCAAGAATGTGATCGGCCAGATCTACAGCCGTTTCGAAAACGCTGGTCTGAAGATCGTGGCTTCGCGCATGGTTCACCTGTCGCGCGCCGACGCGGAGAAGTTCTACGCTGTGCACGCTGCACGTCCGTTCTTCAAGGACCTCGTCGATTTCATGATCTCGGGCCCGGTCGTCGTGCAAGCGCTGGAAGGCGAGAACGCCATCCTGAAGCACCGTGACCTGATGGGTGCAACGGACCCGAAGAAGGCGGAAAAGGGCACGATCCGCGCCGACTTCGCCGACAGCATCGACGCGAACGCAGTGCACGGTTCGGACGCCGCTGAAACGGCTGCCGTTGAAATCGCGTTCTTCTTCCCGCAAGTGAACGTGTACTCGCGCTAAGCAGAACTCCCGTGCGCGATTCGTGCAGCCGACCGGATTTATCGCACGAATCGCCCGGCAAAGTAGTAAGGTAAAAGCAGCAGGAATGGGCGCGAACGGCATTGCGTTCATGCAGCTTGTTGCATGAACGCAGTCTCGCACTGAAATGGCAGGATTCGATATGACGAGCAGTCCCACCGTCAACCTTCTCGACCTCGACGCCCAAGGGCTCGTCGCCTATTGCGACAGCCTGGGCGAGAAGCCGTTTCGCGCCAAGCAATTGCAGCGCTGGATTCACCAGTACAACGCTGCCGACTTCGACGGCATGACCGATCTCGCGAAGTCCTTGCGCGAAAAGCTCAAGGGGCGCGCCACGATCTCGATGCCGGGCATCGTCAGCGACAATATTTCGACCGACGGCACACGCAAGTGGCTGATCGACGTCGGCAACAGCAACGCGGTTGAAACCGTCTACATTCCCGAAGAAACGCGCGGCACGCTGTGTGTGTCGTCGCAGGCCGGGTGCGCGGTCAACTGCCGTTTCTGTTCGACCGGCAAGCAGGGTTTTTCCCGCAATCTCACCACCGCTGAAATCATCGGCCAGTTGCGCATGGCCGAGTTCGCACTGCGCGCGTCGCGCGGCGTGGACGGCGGGCGCGCCACGGGTGGCGACGGCAAGGGCGAGCGGGTCGTCACGAACGTCGTGATGATGGGCATGGGCGAGCCGCTGCTCAATTACGACGCGGTCGTGCCGGCCATGCGCCTGATGCTCGACGACAACGCCTACGGCCTGTCGCGCCGCCGTGTCACGCTGTCCACCTCGGGCGTCGTGCCCATGATGGACCGGCTCGGCGCCGATCTGCCGGTCGCGCTCGCGGTCTCCTTGCATGCGCCTAGCGATCCGCTGCGCGACATGCTCGTGCCGCTGAACAAGAAGTACCCGCTGCGCGAACTGATGGCGGCTTGCCAGCGCTATCTGAAGGTCGCGCCGCGCGATTTCATTACATTTGAATATTGCATGCTCGACGGCGTGAACGACAGCGAAGCGCAAGCGCGCGAATTGCTCGCGGTCACGCGCGACGTGCCGTGCAAATTCAACCTGATTCCGTTCAATCCGTTCCCCGAATCGGGCCTCATCCGCTCGAAACCGGAACAGATCAAGCGGTTTGCACAAGTATTGATGGACGCGGGCGTCGTCACTACGGTGCGCAAGACACGCGGCGATGATATCGATGCTGCCTGCGGTCAGTTGGCCGGCGCGGTGAAAGACCGCACCCGCCTCGCTGAGCGCACCGGGAAGGCAGCCAGGGTGATCGAGGTTCGCGCCGTGTAATCGCGCGGAGAAGGCAGGGCGCCCGCGTTCGGAGAAGCTCCGCGAACGCGCGACAACCTGCCGTGCCGGCGTCGATTGAAAAGAAAGTTTGCAGAAGCGATCGGAAGCGGCGCACAAGGCCGCACATTTTGTTATAAACGGTCTGAAAAAGAATCGACGCGAAAGGATTTGGGATGAGTGAGCCGCAGCACCCGCAGCCGCAGGACACAGACACGAACGAAAGCCATCCGGCGGCGATCGCACGGGCGGCGGTGCAGCCTGTTGTGCAGCCGGGCATGGATTCGTTGGCGGCGGTTGGCGCGCGCTTGACCCAATTGCGTGAATCGAAAGGCTGGACGATCGACGACGTGTCGGCGCGGTTGAAAGTGTCCGTCACCAAGTTGCGCGCGCTCGAATCGGGCGACATCAGCCACTTGCCGGATACGACCTTCGCGCTGGGCGTGGTGCGCAGCTACGCGAAAATGCTCGGTGCGGATCCCACGCCGTTCACGGCGGCACTGCGCCGCGAAAAGGGAGTGCCCGCGCCGGATCTGTCGATGCCGGCGTCGTCGGGTCGGGATTTGCCGCGGGGCAAGGTGTCGCTGTCGCTGGGCGGCAGTGGGCAAAAGAGCCGCTCGTGGCTGTGGGGCGTGGCGGCGGTGATCGTCGCGGTGATCGCGCTCGGCATGTGGCACACCAATGGCGGCGATTCGTCGGCCTGGCTGGCGCGCTTGAAAGCGAGCGCGAACGGTGCCGCTGGCGGCGCAACCGGCGCATCGGGCGCGGTGGCGCAGGGCCAATCGGCAGGTTCGGAAGCGGCTGCGGAAGAGGCTGCTTCAGCGCCGGATACGCAGGCGGCAGCGGAGAATGCAGCGTCGGCTACGCCGATGCCCGCGCCGCTCGCCACGGGTGCGGCACCGTCGTCGGCGCCAGCAGTAACCGCGATGACGGCTGCGCCCAAGACGGGCTCGCAAGCGCCGGTTGTAACAACGGCGCCGGGCGCGAGCGCACCGGCGGCTACGGTGACGCCGGCTGCGGGTCAGTCGACCGTCGCGTTGAGCGTGAAGCAGGATAGCTGGTTCAGCGTGCGTGGCAAAGATGGCAAGGAAGTGTTCTCCGGCCTCGTGCACGCAGGCGATACCAAGGCAGTAACGGGCGAAGCGCCTTTCAAGGTCACGCTCGGCAACAGGGCCGGCCTCGACTCGCTGACGCTCGACGGCCAGCCGGTCGATCCCGCGAAATATGCGGCGGCCAAGGGCAACGTGGCGCGTTTCGCGCTGCCTTGACAGATACGGTATGCGCCGCGGCCAACCGGTCCGCGGCGCTTTTTCAATTCAGGCGCGACGTCTTTTGTGTGGCGCATGCGGCGTAAATGGGTTTTTCGATGCAATCCGAAGCTCAATCCCAATCCAGTAGCAAGATCGTTTCCAACGAGCCGGTGTTCGGCGGCCAGGCACCGCGGCGCAAGTCGCACGCGGTGGACGTCCGTTGGGGCGGCCAGCTCGTTACCATCGGCGGCGACGCGCCAGTGCGCATCCAGTCGATGACCAATACGGACACCGCGGACGCGATCGGCACCGCCATCCAGATCAAGGAACTGGCGCAAGCCGGCTCGGAACTGGTGCGTATCACGGTGAACACGCCGGAAGCGGCCGCGGCCGTGCCAGCCGTGCGCGAGCAGCTCGACCGCATGGGCGTGTCGGTGCCGCTGGTGGGCGACTTCCATTACAACGGCCATTTGCTGTTGCGCGATTACCCCGCGTGCGCGGAGTCGTTGTCCAAGTACCGGATCAATCCGGGCAACGTGGGTCACGGCGCGAAACGCGACACGCAGTTCGCGCAGATGATCGAAGCCGCGGCCAGGTACGATAAGCCGGTGCGTATCGGCGTCAACTGGGGCAGCCTCGATCAGGATCTGCTCGCGAAGATGATGGACGAGAACGCCGCGCGTTCCACGCCGTGGGAAGCGCAAAGCGTGATGTACGAAGCGCTCATCCAGTCGGCGATCGGCTCGGCGGAGCGGGCGGTCGAACTCGGTCTGTCGCGCAACCAGATCATTCTGTCGTGCAAGGTCAGCGGCGTGCAGGATCTGATCGCCGTGTACCGCGAACTCGCGCGCCGTTGCGACTTCGCGCTGCATCTCGGCTTGACCGAGGCGGGCATGGGTTCGAAGGGCATCGTTGCCTCGACCGCGGCGTTGTCCGTGTTGCTGCAGCAAGGTATCGGCGACACGATCCGCATCTCGCTCACGCCGGAACCGGGCGCCTCGCGCACCGGCGAAGTGATCGTCGGCCAGGAAATTTTGCAGACCATGGGTCTGCGCTCGTTCACGCCGATGGTGATCGCGTGTCCGGGTTGCGGCCGTACCACCAGCACGCTGTTCCAGGAACTGGCGTCGCAAATCCAGACCTATTTGCGTACGCAGATGCCGGTTTGGCGCGATCAGTATCCTGGCGTCGAAAAGATGCACGTCGCGGTGATGGGCTGCATCGTCAACGGTCCCGGCGAGTCGAAGCAGGCGAATATCGGCATCAGCCTGCCGGGCTCGGGCGAGAACCCGGCCGCGCCGGTGTTCATCGACGGCGAAAAGGTGAAGACGCTGCGCGGGGATAACATTGCGCAAGAATTCCAGCAAATCGTGAGTGACTACGTCGAGCGCAGCTATGGCCGCGCCACGGTAGCCAACTAAAATATCGGCTCTCGAATACAGATGACTGAACAGAAGAAAAAGCTCGAAAAGCTCTCCGGCGTGAAGGGCATGAACGACATCCTTCCGCAGGAAGCCGGGCTGTGGGAATTTTTCGAAACGACCGTCAAGTCCATGCTGCGTTCGTACGGATACCAGAATATTCGTACGCCGATCATCGAGCATACGCAACTGTTCAAGCGCGGTATCGGTGAAGTGACCGACATCGTCGAGAAAGAGATGTACAGCTTTACCGACGCACTGAACGGTGAAAATCTGACCATGCGCCCGGAAAACACGGCAGCGGTGGTGCGCGCGGCGATCGAACACAACTTGCTGTACGACGGCCCGAAGCGTCTGTGGTACATCGGTCCGATGTTCCGTCACGAGCGTCCGCAGCGCGGCCGTTATCGCCAGTTCCATCAGGTCGGCGTGGAAGCGCTCGGCTTTGCCGGTCCGGATGCCGACGCTGAAATCATCATGATGTGCCAGCGTTTGTGGGACGACCTCGGGCTAATGGGCATCAAGCTCGAAATCAACTCGCTGGGCCTCGCGGATGAACGCGCGGCGCATCGTGTGGAATTGATCGCGTACCTCGAAAAGCACATGGACGTGCTCGACGAAGAAGCGAAGCGCCGTCTCTACACGAACCCGCTGCGCGTGCTGGACACGAAGAATCCGGCCATGCAGGACGTTGCGCAGAACGCGCCCAAGCTGATCGATTTTCTCGGCGAAGAATCGCGCGCGCACTTCGAAGGTTTGCAGCGCATTCTGAAGGCGAACAATATCCCGTTCAAGATCAATCCGCGTCTCGTGCGCGGTCTCGATTACTACAATCTGACCGTGTTCGAATGGGTGACCGACAAGCTCGGCGCGCAAGGTACCGTCGCGGCGGGCGGCCGTTACGATCCGCTGATCGAGCAGCTTGGCGGCAAGCCGACGGCGGCATGCGGTTGGGCAATGGGCATTGAGCGCATCCTCGAACTGCTGAAGGAAGAGCAACTCGTGCCGGAAGACGAAGGTTGCGACGTGTACGTGGTCCATCAGGGCGACGCGGCACGCGAGCAAGCCTTTATCATCGCCGAGCGTTTGCGCGACACCGGTCTCGACGTGATCCTGCATTGCAGCGCCGACGGTCAACCGGCCAGCTTCAAATCGCAGATGAAGCGTGCCGACGCAAGCGGCGCGGCCTTCGCCGTGGTGCTCGGCGAAGACGAGATCACCAACGGCACGGTCGGTGTCAAACCGCTGCGCGATACAAATGCTAACGGCGGTAAAAACGAGCAACAAAACGTGCCGGCCGAAGACTTGACCGAATTTCTAATCAATGCGATGGTTGCAACCGCCGAAGACGGCGACGACTGATCGCGATGTCGTCGAGCCGGTTGGTTTTTCAATCGGATTCGACACGCACACGTAGCAAGAAAGAGGAAATCGCCGGGCAATGAGTTACCACGACGAACAAGAATCGATTGAAAGTCTGAAGGCATGGTGGACGCAGTGGGGCAATGCAACCACATGGATTGTACTGGTGGCACTGGTGGCCGCCGCCGGCTGGAACGGCTGGAATTTCTGGCAACGGCGCCAGGCGGCTGAAGCCGCCGTGCTGTATGACCAGGTGCAGCAAGCCGTGGTATCGGGCGACAAGGCGAAGATCACGCGCGTCGCCACCGACATGGAAGACAAGTTCAGCCGCACCGCGTATGCGCAAATGACCGCGCTGGGCGCCGCCAAGGCGCTGTACGCCGCGGGCGACGAATCCGCCGCGAAGGCGCAACTGCAATGGACCATCGATCACGCGAAAGATGACGAGTTCAAGCAGATCGCCAAGTTGCGTCTCGCTTCATTGCTGCTCGACGACAAGGCTTACGATCAGGGCCTCGCCTTGCTCGCCGAACCGCAGTCCGACGCGTTCAAAGGCATCGTGGCGAACGGCCGCGGCGATCTGCTCGCCGCCCAAGGCAAGCGTGACGATGCACGCGCGGCCTATAAGCTCGCGCTCGACTCGCTGTCGAAAAACGATAGCTCGGCACGCCAGTTGATTCAGTTCAAGCTGGACGCGCTGGGCGGCTGATCGCCGCAGATGAGCGCGCCAATCAGCGCCGCGTGCAACGACCAACCGGTCTCTTTTAACTAATTTCCTGAATGCTTCGTCCACCGATGAATCTGCTGAAACGTTACGCTGTGCCCGTTGCCTGTGCGATGACCGTGCTCACCATGGCGGCTTGCTCATCCACGAAAGACGAGCGCCGCGTGCCCACGCCGCTCACCGAGTTCAAACCCGTGCTCGACGTGCAGCAGGCATGGAAGGCGAGCGTCGGTAAGGCAGGCCGTTACCTGTTCTCGCCAGTTGCGGTGGGCAACGCGGTGTACGCGGCCGGCGCGAACGGTTCGGTGGCGAAGATCGACGCGCAGACCGGTCAGGACGTCTGGCGCGTCAAACTGCACGACGACCTGTCGGCAGGTGTTGGCAGCGACGGCACACTCACCGCGGTCGGCGGCCTGAAGGGCGACGTCTACGTGCTCGGCGCGGACGGCAAGCAACTCTGGACCGCCAAGGCGCCGGGCGAAATCATCTCGCCGCCGCTCGTCGGCAACGGCCTCGTGGTGGTGCGTACGGTCGACGGTCAGATCACCGCGTTCAACGCGCAAACCGGCGAGCAGAAGTGGAACTACCGCAATCGCGCGGTGCCGCTCAATCTGCGCGTATCGTCGGGCATGACATTCGCGGGCGACGCGGCCGTGCTGGCCGGTTTCCCCGGCGGCGCGTTCGCGGCGATCAACCTGCAAACGGGCGACAACTACTGGCAAACGCCGGTGTCCTATCCGAAGGGCGTGACGGAAGTGGAGCGCATCAACGACGTGACCGGTCCGCCCACGCTGGTCGGTTCGGAAACCTGCGCCGTGACGTTCCAGGGCCAGATTGGCTGCTTCGACGCGAACTCGGGCCGCGCCGTGTGGGAAAAGGCGTTTTCGAGCACGAGCGGGCTGGCGCAGGATGAGCGCGCCGTGGTCGCGGCGGATGACTGGTCGGTGGTGTCGGCGTTCGATACCAACAGCGGCGCGCCGCTGTGGAAGAACGACAAGCTGAAGAACCGCGACTTGAGCGTGCCGTTCATTCTGGGTCACGCCGCGGTGCTCGGCGACTATCAGGGCTACGTGCATTTCCTGTCCCGCGACGACGGCACGCTGGTCGCGCGCGTGAAGACCGACGGCAGCCCGATCACCGCAGCGCCGGTGCTCGCCGGCGAAACGCTGGTGGTGCTGACGCACGACGGCGATTTGTACGGCTACCGCCCGCGCTGATCGCGCGCAGCAATCGCTGTCTGGCGCGCAGGCCGGCTTCGCCGGCCGCGCGCGTTTTTACCGAGGTGCAGTTCGAGTTGTAGTGGCAGGGCAGAGTAAGTAAAAGAATTCCGCCGGACTGGCTGGTCCGGCAAGTCGGATCAGATATGGCGCACGGGCCCACGTGGCCATCGGTGAGTGCTTGCGGCATCACCTTCGACGGCAGGTTCGCCAATACCGCACAGAATCGGTTTCGAACCGGCGTGCGAGCCGTCGAGCAATCAAGACTGAATCTGGCGGCCCGCTGGCGTCGCCCATACAGCCAAACCCCCGTCCGCCCGGACGTGCATATTGACAGCACATCCGGGGCTGGCCGAATTCGTGATAATTTTCGTCAAACGCTGCCGTGTAGCGGCCGCATGGCGTCGCTACGCGGCCGGTCGATTTCGATCCCGCGTTTCACCGTGAACAACATCTGATGAAACCCGTTATTGCCCTCGTCGGGCGCCCCAATGTGGGGAAATCCACGCTGTTCAACCGGCTCACGCGCACGCGTGACGCGCTGGTTGCCGACCTGCCCGGTCTCACCCGCGATCGCCATTACGGCGAGGGGCGCGCCGGCGACCGGCCGTATCTGGTCGTCGACACCGGCGGCTTCGAGCCGGTCGCGAAAGAAGGCATCCTGCATGAAATGGCGCGTCAAACCCGCCAGGCGGTCGAGGAATCGGACATCGTCGTGTTCATCGTCGACGGTCGCAATGGCCTCGCGCCGCAGGACAAGTCGATCGCAGACTATCTGCGCAAGGTCGGCCGGCCGATTTTCCTGGTCGTCAACAAGGCGGAGGGCATGAAGTACAGCAACGTCGCCGCAGACTTCTACGAACTCGGCCTCGGCGACCCGCGCGCGATTTCCGCGGCGCATGGCGACGGCGTCACCGAAATGATCAACGAGGCGCTCGAAGTCGCCTACGCCGGCCAGCCGGAAGAAAGCGACGAAGAGAAGCAGACGCGCGGCGTGAAGATCGCGATCGTCGGCCGTCCGAATGTCGGCAAGTCGACGTTGATCAATGCACTGGTGGGCGAAGAGCGCGTGATCGCGTTCGACATGCCGGGCACCACGCGTGATTCGATCTATGTCGATTTTGAACGCGGCGGCAAGCCGTACACGCTGATCGACACCGCCGGTTTGCGCCGCCGCGGCAAAGTGTTCGAAGCGATCGAGAAATTCTCGGTGGTAAAGACGCTGCAGTCGATCTCCGACGCCAACGTCGTGATCCTGCTGCTCGACGCGCGCCAGGACATTTCGGAGCAGGACGCGCACATTGCCGGCTTCGTGGTGGAGCAGGGCCGTGCGCTGGTGGTGGGCGTGAACAAGTGGGACGGTCTCGATCCGCATGTGCGCGACCGCACCAAAGCGGACCTCGAGCGCAAACTAAAATTTCTCGACTTCGCCAAATTCCATTTCATTTCCGCCGCGGAAAAAACCGGGATCGGCCCGTTGATGCGCTCGGTCGACGACGCCTACGCAGCCGCCATGGCCAAGCTGCCGACGCCGAAGCTCACGCGCGCGTTGATCGATGCCGTCGAATTCCAGCAGCCGCGCCGACGCGGTCCGGTGCGCCCGAAACTGCGTTACGCGCACCAGGGCGGACAGAATCCGCCGATCATCGTGATTCACGGTAATGCGCTCGACGCGATCACCGAAACGTACAAACGCTATCTGGAAAACCGCTTCAGGGAAACTTTCAAGCTGACTGGGACTCCATTGCGCATAGAGTTCAGATCGTCGACGAACCCTTACGCGGATAAAGGCTAGACCTAGGCTGAAACCCGCGTGTGTGCTGGCTTTGGCCGCCTGGCCAGGCCTCCCGCGCAAAAATGAAAATCGGCTATAGTGTAGCGGTTGACGCTGGATCTCTTTTTCTTCCGCGTCAATTCAGTCAACCTGCAAAAAAATACGGAGTTTGCTATGAGCAACAAAGGGCAATTGTTACAAGACCCGTTTTTGAACGCACTGCGTAAAGAGCATGTGCCGGTGTCGATCTATCTGGTCAACGGCATCAAGCTTCAAGGGAACATCGAATCGTTCGACCAGTACGTCGTGTTGCTCCGGAATACGGTCACCCAGATGGTCTACAAGCACGCAATCTCGACAGTCGTGCCAGCCCGTCCGGTGAATTTCCACCCGGATTCTGAACAGTCCTAACCCCCGTCGCGGCCGGCGTAGCGTCGCCCGTTGGCGATTACTTCCGGCCGCCTCACTTTGATACCCTCCAATTTGATCAATGCAGCGCTTGTCGGCATCGACTTCGGTAAGATCGATTTCGAAGCCAGTCTGGAAGAACTCAGCTTGCTCGCGCAAAGCGCGGGCGCGAATCCCTTAGTCACCCTCACCGGCCGCCGGTCCAGTCCCGATGCCAAGATGTTTGTCGGCAGCGGCAAGGCCGAAGAACTGCGTCTTGCGTGTGAGGCGAACGACATTGAACTCGTCATTTTCAATCACGCTCTGGCGCCTGCGCAGCAACGCAATCTGGAGCAGGCGCTTAATCGGCGCGTGATCGATCGCACCAGTCTGATCCTCGACATTTTTGCGCAACGCGCCCGCAGCCATGAAGGCAAGCTGCAGGTGGAGCTCGCGCAACTGCAGTATCTGTCGACGCGGCTAATCCGCGCATGGACTCACCTGGAGCGGCAAAAAGGCGGTATCGGTTTGCGCGGCCCTGGCGAAACGCAGCTCGAAACCGACCGTCGTTTGATCGGCGAGCGCATCAAGGCGCTCAAGACGCGACTCGAAAAGCTGCGTCGTCAGCACGGCACGCAGCGCCGCGCGCGCAGCCGCAATCAGACCATGTCGGTGTCGCTGGTCGGCTACACGAACGCGGGCAAGTCCACGCTCTTCAACGCGCTCACCAAGGCTCAGGCGTACGCCGCCGACCAGTTGTTCGCGACCCTGGATACCACCTCGCGGCGCGTCTATCTCGGCGACGAAGCGGGGCAGGTGGTGGTGTCGGATACGGTCGGTTTCATCCGCGAACTGCCTCACCAGCTGGTGGCCGCGTTTCGCGCCACGCTCGAGGAGACCATTCACGCCGACCTGCTGCTGCACGTGGTCGATGCGTCGAGCGCGGTGCGGCTCGACCAGATCGATCAGGTGAACGAGGTATTGCACGCAATCGGTGCAGACACGATCCGGCAGGTGCTGGTCTTCAACAAGATCGACGCGGTGCCGGAGTTGGCGGCCCGTGGGGAAGCGGTTGAAAGGGACGAGTATGGTAATATTTCGCGCGTCTTTTTGAGCGCGCGCACGGGGCAAGGGTTGGACACATTGCGCGCAGCCATCGCTGAAATCGCAACTGCCGAACCTCTTCCCGAAACGCTGGTCGATCTCTCGGAAGAGGACCGGTCGGCAGCACCACGCGACGACCGCAAGGTCCCAGAACTCGGGCACTGACCCGTTCCAATTGCACTGACCCGCTGTCTACTCTGGTGAACGAACACAGGTGAACGATTACAACGAGCGGAGTATCTGGGTGCGCATGCGCGCCATGCTGTCACTGAACGATCCGCGCTGGGGCCGGGGAGACGCCAATGGCGACCGGCAACGTCCCAACGAGCCGAAGCGTCCGCCGAACAAAGACGGCGAGGGACCGCCCGATCTCGACGAGATGTGGCGCGATTTCAACCGTCGTTTGAGCCGGGTGTTCGGCCGCAAGGGCGGCGGTGCGGGTGGCGGGCGTCCCGACAACGGTCGTAGCGCGCGGATCGGCGTGGGCATCGTGATCGGCGTGCTGCTGGCCATTTATCTCGGCAGCGGCGTGTTCGTCGTGCAGGACGGCCAGGCCGGTGTGGTGATGCAGTTCGGCAAGTATCGCTACACGGCGGGACAGGGCGTGCACTGGCGTCTGCCGTATCCGTTCGAAGCACATGAGCTCGTCAATATCGGCCAGATCCGCCAGGTGGAAGTGGGCCGCAACAACGTAGTGCGTCTCGCGAATGTGAAAGACGCGTCGATGCTTACGCACGACGCGGATATTGTCGACGTGCGCTTCGCCGTGCAATACCAGGTGAAGAAGCCGACCGATTATCTGTTTCGCAGCGTCGATCCCGATCAGGGCGTGATGCAGGCTGCCCAGGCGGCGGTGCGCAACATCGTCGGCGCGCGCAGCACCAATGACATTCTCTATCAGGATCGCGAAACAATTCGCCAGCAACTCATGGCGGCGATCCAGCAATCCCTGGATGAATATCAGTCCGGCCTCGCCGTGACCGGCGTGACGATCCAGGGCGTGCAGGTGCCCGACCGCGTGCAGGCCGCATTCGACGACGCCGCGAAAGTCCGTCAGGAAAACGACCGCGCGAAACGCGATGCCGAGGCCTACGCCGCGGATCTTCTGCCGCGCGCGCAAGCCGACGTGGCGCGCCAGATCGACGCAGCGAAAACCTATAGCGAGAAGACCGTGGCCGAGGCACAAGGCGACGCCGAGCGCTTCAAGCAGGTCTACGCGCAGTACTCGAAAGCGCCCGCGGTGATTCGCGAGCGCATGTACCTGGACACCATGCAGCAGATCTATTCGAATACGACCAAGGTGTACGTCGACAGCAAGAGCGGCAACAACGTGCTGTATCTGCCGCTCGACAAGCTGGTCGAGCAGACTCGCCAGCGGGTCGCCGACGCTGCCGCCGCTTCAGGTGCTGCAGCAGGCGCCAGCGCCGCTGCCGCGCCGCAAGCGGCGAGCAATGCCGCGTCGCCTTTGGCTACACCGTCCGCCTCCGCAACCGGCTCCGCGGCCTCGGCGCCTGCCGCCTCCGCCGCACCGGCCAGCCAGGCCGCATCCGGCAGCGACCCGCTGCGTTCACGCGACTCCTTCCGCAGCCGTATGCGCGAAGACGACGTTCAATAAGGAGCGCACATCATGAACAAGATCATTGCGCTCGTCGTGGCTGTCGTCATCGTGCTGTTCGCCGCTTCGTCGATGGTGTTCGTCGTCGATCAGCGCCATATGGCCGTGCTGTCCTCGCACGGCGACGAAGCGCCGAGCCTGCTCGGCCCCGGTCTGCATGTGAAATTGCCGCCGCCGTTGCAAGTGGTCACGCTGGTCGATAACCGCATCCAGTCGCTCGACGCGCCGGACGAAGACCGTTACGTGACGTCCGACAAAATCGATCTGCTGGCGAACCCGGTTCTCAAATATCGCGTGACCGATCCGCTCAAGCTGTTCGCCGAAACCCGCGGCGATGCGCAGAGCCTGCCGGACCGGCTCGCGTTGCTGTCGCGCGGCGCGCTCGGCGATGCGTTCGCGAAGGTCACGCTGTCCGACGCGCTCGCGCGGCAACAGGCCGTCGCCGACGAGGCGCGCGCTGCGATGGACAAGGCGGCGGCATCGCTCGGCGTGTCGGTGGTCGACGTGCAATTGACGCGCGTCGATTTTCCCGCGTCGATGGCGGACTCGGTCTACAAGCGCATGATCGCCGCGCGCCAGCAGGTCGCGGCCGACGAACGCGCGAAGGGCACGGCCGAAGCCGACAAGATCAGGCAGGACGCGATCGGCCAGCAACAGGCGATTCTCGCGGACGGTTATCGTCAGGCGCAGACCATCAAGGGCGAAGGCGATGCCAAGGCAGCGCAGATCGCCGCCGACGCTTACGGCAGTGACCCGCAGTTCTACCAGTTCTATCAAAGCATGCAGGCGTACAAGAACACCTTCAAGCCGGGCGACGTGATCGTGGTCGATCCGAGCAACGAGTTCTTCCGCTTCATGCGTAGCCCGACCGGTGGCGCCGCCCCGGACGCTCCCGCGGTCCCGCGCAAACCCTGATAACCGGAACGCCGCGGCACCCGCATCGCGGCGCTTTAACTCGCATGGATATAGCCGGCTCGTTACTGCTCGCGATCGCGTTGATGCTGATTATCGAGGGAATGTTTCCCTTCGTTTTTCCGAGCGCCTGGCGCGACACGTTCCGTAAAATAGCGGAACGGCCGCCGCATCAGATCCGGGTGGGTGGCCTGATCGTGATGGTGCTCGGACTGATCCTGCTGTTTGTCGTGACCTGAAGGCGCTTGTTTTGCCGGTGGCCTCGCGGCCCGACGGTGCGTGCGATCATCCGCGATCACCGTAATTACCCGCGGCCAGGTGCGACCGGCCGCCATTGCCCGCGGTGCTCTGAACGCCGCATCGTGCAACGCCCCGCGGCCAAAAGCCGGATGGGGTCGCTGCAGCCAATCCAGACGCCTGCGATGGCCGCCAAAATCGAGCCGCCGCCCGCCATTCACTCTCACTTACCGGCGCACCCAGCCGCCGTGTTCAACGTCGTAGGACTGTATCGATGTCGACCTGGTTACTTCCCGAAAACATTGCCGACGTGCTGCCGTCGGAAGCCCGCAAGATCGAAGAATTGCGGCGCCATTTGCTGGACCGTTTCCGTTCGTACGGCTACGAGATGGTCATGCCGCCGTTGCTCGAATACATCGAGTCGCTGCTGACCGGCGGCGGCCACGATCTGAATCTGCGGACCTTCAAACTGGTCGATCAGCTGTCCGGGCGCACGCTCGGTCTGCGCGCGGACATCACGCCGCAAGTCGCGCGCATCGACGCGCATCTGCTAAATCGCCAGGGCGTGACGCGTCTTTGTTATGCGGGCAATGTCGCGCACACGCGTCCGCGCGGCCTGCATGCCACGCGTGAGCAGATCCAGATCGGCGCGGAAATCTACGGTCACGCGGGCCTCGAAGCGGATCTGGAAATCCAGCAACTGATGCTCGACGCGCTGCGTCTGGCCGGTCTCGCGAAAGTGCGCCTCGATTTGTGCCACGCGGGCGTGCTCGCGGCGCTGATCGAAGCCGAGCCGGCCGCGGCCGAACTCGGGCAGTCGCTTTACGACGCCTTGGCGGGCAAGGACGTGCCGCGCCTCGTCGAACTGACAGCCAGCCTCACGCCGGTGATCCGCGACGCCTTGCGCGCGCTGCCCACGCTCTACGGCGACGCCTCGGTGCTCGACGAAGCCCGCGCGCGCTTGCCGAATGCGCCGGCCATCGCCCGCGCGCTCGACGACCTGGCGTTCCTCGCAAGCCAGGTGGACGGCGCCGAAGTGATGATCGATCTCGCCGATCTGCGCGGCTATGCTTACCACAGCGGCGTGATGTTCTCGGCGTATGTGGACGGCGTGCCGAATGCGGTAGCGCGCGGCGGCCGTTACGACCACGTGGGCCAGGCGTATGGCCGCGCGCGGGCGGCCACCGGCTTTTCGCTCGACCTGCGCGAAGTGGCGCGGATTTCGCCGGTCGAAGCGCGCAGCAGCGCAATTCTCGCGCCGTGGCAGCACGACGAAGCACTGCGCGTGAGCGTCGCCGCGTTGCGCGATGCCGGCGAGGTCGTTATTCAGGCGCTGCCCGGCCATGAACACGATCTGGACGAATTCGCTTTCGACCGCGTGTTGGTCGAGCGCAACGGCAACTGGGTCGTCGAAGCGCGCGCCTGAGCGTTCCGGCAGACCCGCCCGAGGGTGATCCTCAGGGCATCTCAGACGGCTTCGAACGTGCCGTTAAAACGCGGCGCGGCCATCGGCCGCGCTACTTTCGCAATACCCAACATAACGTGCATACCGTTGAGCGGAAACGGAAAAATTCGGAAGGTTCCGCGAACATAGGTAGAATACGTTTTTAACCAGCTTACGAAACAACATGTCTGCCAGCGCAGTGAATGTGAACCCCGGACGTAACGTCGTCGTCGTGGGAACCCAGTGGGGTGATGAAGGCAAGGGCAA
Source organism: Paraburkholderia sp. BL27I4N3 (assembly GCF_003386115.1). Taxonomy (NCBI): domain Bacteria; kingdom Pseudomonadati; phylum Pseudomonadota; class Betaproteobacteria; order Burkholderiales; family Burkholderiaceae; genus Paraburkholderia; species Paraburkholderia sp. BL27I4N3. Next base: position 1,148,965 of record NZ_QREJ01000001.1, read on the forward strand.
GATCGTCGACTGGCTGACGGACCACGCTCAAGGCGTCGTTCGCTTCCAGGGCGGTCACAATGCCGGTCACACGCTTATCATCGGCGGCAAGAAAACCATCTTGCGTCTGATTCCGTCGGGCATCATGCATCCCGGCGTCGCGTGCTACATCGGCAATGGCGTCGTGTTGTCGCCGGAAGCGCTGTTCAAGGAAATCGGCGAGCTCGAAGCCGCCGGGGTCGACGTTCAGAATCGCCTCTTCATTTCCGAAGCCACCACCCTGATCCTGCCGTATCACATCGCTATCGACCAGGGCCGCGAAAAGCGCCGTGGCGCGGCCAAGATCGGCACCACCGGCCGCGGCATCGGCCCGGCTTACGAAGACAAGGTGGCGCGCCGCGGCTTGCGCGTGCAGGACCTGTTCGAGCCGGAAACCTTCGCCGAACGTCTGCGTGAAAATCTCGATTACCACAACTTCGTGTTGACGCAATACCTGGGCGTTGACGCTGTCGACTTCCAGCAAACGCTCGACACGATGCTCAGCTATGCCGATCGTCTGAAGCCCATGGTCACCGACGTGTCGCGTCGTCTCTACGACGCGAACGCGGCCGGCAGCAACCTGCTGTTCGAAGGCGCGCAAGGCACGCTGCTCGACATCGACCACGGCACGTATCCGTACGTCACGTCGAGCAATTGCGTGGCGGGTGCGGCCACGGCGGGCGCGGGCGTCGGTCCGCAAAAGCTGAACTACATTCTCGGCATCACCAAGGCATATTGCACGCGCGTCGGTTCGGGCCCGTTCCCGAGCGAACTGTACGACGCGGATAACGCCGCCCGTCAGGAAGCGATTGGTCTGGAACTGGCTACCGTCGGCAAGGAATTCGGCTCGGTCACCGGCCGTCCGCGCCGCACCGGCTGGCTCGACGTCGCCGCGCTGCGCCGCTCGATCCAGATCAACGGTGTATCGGGTCTGTGCATGACCAAGCTCGACGTGCTCGACGGTCTCGACGAAGTGAAGCTGTGCGTCGGCTACACGGTCGACGGCAAGCATCTCGACCTGCTGCCGCGTGGTTCGTCGGAAGTCGCGCGTTGCGAGCCGGTGTATGAAACCTTCGCGGGCTGGAAGGAAAGCACCGTCGGCATCAAGGAATGGGACAAGCTGCCCGCGAACGCGCGCGCTTATCTGTCGCGTGTGCAGGAGGTCGCGGGCATTCCGATCGACATGGTGTCGACCGGTCCGGATCGCGACGAAACCATTCTGCTTCGTCATCCGTTCAAGGTTTAAGCCATGGTTCAAGGTGTACCCATGATTGCGATGAAAGATCCGCGCAACGACGACAAGAACCTGTGGGTCGGCTGGGACGAGTATCACCGGCTGATCGAAATGCTGGCATTGCAGGTGCATGAGTCGGGCTGGAAGTTCGACAAGATCCTGTGCCTCGCGCGCGGCGGTCTGCGCGTCGGCGATCAGCTCTCGCGCATTTACGATCTGCCGCTGGCGATTCTCGCCACGAGTTCGTATCGTGAAGCGGCCGGCACGGAGCAGGGCGAACTCGACATCGCGCAATACATCACCATGACGCGCGGCGAACTGCACGGCAACGTGCTGCTGGTCGACGACCTGGTCGATTCGGGCGTGACGCTCGCGCGCGTTCAGCAGCATCTGAAAGAGCGTTATCCGGCGATCACCGCCGTGCGTTCGGCGGTGCTCTGGTACAAGGGCTGCTCGAAGGTGAAGCCCGACTATCACGTCCAGTATTTGCCCACCAATCCGTGGATCCATCAGCCGTTCGAGGAATGGGACACGGTGCGCCCGCATAATCTCGGCGCGTGGATCAAACGCGGCATGCAGCAAGCGCAGGAGTCGTCGGAGAAGTGATGCGCACTTCGGCGCCGAACGTGTTGCATCTTCGTCGCGCCGTACCCTGCGCAGTTTCGCAAAACGGAGCCCAGTGGGCTCCGTTTTTTTATGTGCGGGCCGTGCGTGTGTGCTTCGCAAACCGCGCAACTCCGATGCCGGCAATGCGGCTCGCGCAGCAGACGCGCCCATATCGCAGTGCTACACTGCGCGGACCATCACGTGGCGTATCCACAACAAGCCGGGCGGCGCCATGCCGGCAGTTTAGAATGGCGGTCGTTTTTCCGCTCAGGGAACGGATTTCCTCGCGTTTATGACAGATAACAATCACGTGCACAAACAGCCTCTGCCTTCCCTCGCTCTCGCTGCGATCGGAGTGGTGTTCGGCGATATCGGCACGAGCCCGTTGTACTCGCTGAAAGAAGCCTTCAGCCCCTCTCACGGCATTCCGCTGACCGATCAATCAATCCTGGGTGTGATCTCGCTGCTGTTCTGGGCGATCGTGATCGTGGTCGGCGTCAAGTACGTGTTGTTCGTGATGCGCGCGGACAATAACGGCGAGGGCGGCGTGCTCGCGCTGATGGCACTGGCGCTGCGCTCGCTCGACGAGAAGTCGAAAATGGCCGGCGTGCTGGTGATGCTCGGCATATTCGGTGCCTGCATGTTCTATGGCGATGCGGTGATCACGCCGGCCATCTCGGTGATCTCGGCAGTCGAGGGTCTGGAAGTTGCCGCGCCGCATCTGTCGCATCTGGTGCTGCCGCTCACCATGGTGATCCTCGTGCTGCTGTTCTGGATTCAGCGGCACGGCACGGCGATGGTCGGCCGCCTGTTCGGTCCGATCATGGTGGTGTGGTTTGCGGTGCTCGCGGTGCTCGGCCTGTGGCATATCCTGCAGTCGCCGAACGTGATCCGCGCACTGAACCCGTATTACGCGTACACCTTCATGGCCGCGCATGTGCTGCAGGCCTACGTGGTGCTCGGCTCGGTCGTGCTGGTGCTGACCGGCGCCGAAGCGCTGTACGCCGACATGGGCCATTTCGGTGCGAAGCCGATCCGCATGGCGTGGTATTTCCTGGTCATGCCTTCGCTGGTGCTGAACTACTTCGGTCAGGGCGCACTGCTGATGCACGATCCGAAGGCCATCGAGAATCCGTTCTTCCTGCTCGCGCCGGACTGGGCATTGCTGCCGCTCGTCGTGCTCTCGACCGTCGCGACCGTGATCGCCTCGCAGGCCGTGATTTCCGGCGCTTATTCGCTGACTAGCCAGGCGATCCAGCTCGGCTACGTGCCGCGCATGAAGATCCTGCACACGTCGGAACTGGCGATCGGCCAGATCTATGTGCCGGTGGTGAACTGGATGCTGCTGTTCATCATCCTGTGCATCGTGATTGCCTTCAAGAGCTCGGACAATCTCGCGGCCGCGTACGGTATCGCGGTGACGGCCACCATGGTGATCACCACGATCCTCGCCTGCGTCGTGATGGTGAACGTGTGGAACTGGAACAAGCTGCTGGTGGCGCTGATCATCGGCGTGTTCATGACGGTCGATCTAGGATTTTTCGGCGCGAATCTGCTGAAGGTGGAGGAAGGCGGGTGGTTGCCGCTCGGTATCGGCGCATTGCTGTTCTTCCTGCTGATGACCTGGTTCAAGGGCCGCATGATCGTCAAGGAACGCACGGCCGCGGACGGTATTCCGCTCATGCCGTTCCTGCAGGGCTTGCTCGCGCATCCGCCGCATCGCGTGTCGGGCACGGCGATCTATCTGACCGGCAGCGATTCGCTCGTGCCGGTGAGTCTGTTGCACAATCTGAAGCACAACAAGGTGCTGCATGAGCGCACCATTTTCCTGACCTTCGTGACGCGCGATATTCCGTACGTGAACGACTCGGAGCGCGTGACGGTCAAGGACATCGACGGAGGCCTGTATCTCGTCAAGGCGGCCTACGGCTTTAACGAAACGCCGGACGTGAAGGCGGTGCTGCTCGAAGTCGGCCGCACCCGTGACATGACCTTCGAGATGATGGACACCTCGTTCTTCCTTGCGCGCGAAACGGTGGTGCCGACGCAACTGCCGGGCATGTCGGTGTGGCGCGAACGTGTGTTCGCGTGGATGCATCAGAATGCCGCGAAGCCGACGGACTTCTTTAGCATTCCGGCTAATCGGGTGGTGGAGTTGGGGACCAAGATCGAGATCTGAAGGCTGCCGCTGATTTTCAGGCGCCTCGCGTATCGAGGCGCGAAAAAAAAGCCCACGTGTGTGGGCTTTTTGCTTGCAGCTTGATCGAGCGAGTGGCTGTTCGGCACCGCGCGGTGCTCATCAAGCTCATCAAGCGCGTGAGCGAATCACGCGCCTCCAACGCGGCAAAAAATTACTTCTGCTTGAGCTTGGCGAACGCAGCCGCCATCGCGCCACCCGCTTCCGGCTCACGCGAGCGCTGTTGCTGCGCGCCGCGTCCACCGCCGCCCGAACGACCCGCGCCGCCGCGATCCTGCTGGGCGCCGCCACCGCTGCGTGCGGCCGCCACGCCGACCTCATCGTCCATGCGCATCGTCAAAGCGATACGCTGGCGCTTCACGTCGACTTCAAGAACCTTCACCTTGACGATCTGGCCGGCCTTGACCACTTCATGCGGGTCCTTGATGAACTTCGTCGACATGGCCGACACGTGCACCAGACCATCCTGATGCACGCCGATGTCGATAAACGCGCCGAATGCCGCCACGTTTGTCACGACACCTTCCAGCACCATGCCCGACGTGAGATCGCTGACCTTTTCGACGCCTTCGCGGAACGTCGCGGTCTTGAACTCGGGACGCGGATCGCGGCCCGGCTTTTCGAGTTCGAGCAGAATGTCGCGCACGGTCGGCAAACCGAAACGATCGTCGACGAATTCCGCGGGGGAGAGGCCACGCAATGCGTCGCGATTGCCCAGCACTTCACCCACGTGCTTGCTGATTTTCGCGAGCATGCGTTCAACGACCGGATACGCTTCCGGGTGAACCGACGAGCGGTCGAGCGGATTCTCTCCGTTGTTGATACGCAGAAAACCGGCGGCCTGCTCGAACGTCTTGTCGCCCAGGCGCGGCACCTTGCGCAGATGCTCACGCGATGGGAACGGACCGTTTGCATCGCGATAGTCGACGATATTGCGCGCCAGCGTGGCATTCAAACCCGAGACGCGGGCGAGCAGGGCAACCGACGCCGTATTCGCATCCACGCCGACGGCGTTCACGCAGTCCTCGACCACCGCGTCGAGCGAACGGGCCAGTTCACGCTGATTCACATCGTGCTGATACTGGCCGACGCCGATCGCCTTCGGCTCGATCTTCACCAACTCGGCGAGCGGGTCTTGCAGACGGCGCGCAATCGACACCGCGCCGCGCAGCGATACGTCCATGTCGGGGAATTCCTTCGCCGCGAGTTCGGAGGCCGAATACACCGACGCGCCCGCTTCGGACACGACGATCTTCTGCAGCTTGAATTCCGGATGACGCGCGATCAGTTCGCTCGCGAGCTTGTCCGTTTCACGCGACGCGGTGCCGTTGCCGATGCTGATCAGTTCAGCCTGCGTCTGCGCGCAGATGCGCGCGAGTTTCGCGATCGAGCCGTCCCAGTCGCGGCGCGGCTCGTGCGGATAGATTACGTCGGTGGCGAGCACCTTGCCGGTCCGATCGACCACCGCCACCTTCACGCCAGTGCGCATACCCGGATCGAGGCCGATCACAGCCTTCGGGCCGGCGGGCGCAGCCAGCAGCAAGTCCTTCAGATTGCGCGCGAACACACGAATTGCTTCGTGCTCGGCTTCGTCGCGCAGATTGGTCAGCAGCTCGTTTTCGATATGCGGCTGCACCTTCACGCGCCAGCACCAGCGGCACACGTCGGAGAGCCACTTGTCGGCCGGACGGTTCTGATTCGCGATGCCGAAGTGGCGCGCGATCAGCGCTTCGCCCGGATGCGGCACCTGCGCGTCGAGTTCTTCGCCCAGACCCAGCTTGACCATCAGCACGCCCGCATTGCGGCCGCGGAACAGCGCCAGCGCGCGATGCGACGGCACCGTGCGGATGGTTTCCGCGTAGTCGTAGTAGTCGCGGAATTTTTCTTCTTCCGCGTGTTCCTTGCCTTCCACCACTTTCGACGACACCACGCCCTGGTTGAACATGTAGTCGCGCAGCTTGCCGAGCAGGTCGGCCGTTTCGCCGAACTGTTCCGAGAGGATGTCGCGCGCGCCGTCGAGCGCGGCCTTGACGTCGGCGATGCCTTTCTCCGCGTCCACGTAGGCGGCGGCTTCGGTTTGCGGGTCGAGCAGGGGATTGCCCAGCAGCGCGTCGGCAAGCGGCTGCAGGCCGGCTTCGCGGGCAATCTGCGCGCGCGTGCGGCGCTTCGGCTTATATGGGAGGTACAGGTCTTCCAGCACCTGCTTGCTGTCCGCGCCTTCGATCGCGATGCGCAGCTCGTCGGTGAGCTTGCCCTGTTCGTCGATGCTGGCAATGATCGCGGCGCGCCGGTCTTCCAGTTCGCGCAGATACAGCAGGCGTTCCTCGAGGTTGCGCAGTTGCGTGTCGTCGAGATTGTCGGTCACTTCCTTACGGTAGCGGGCGATGAACGGAACAGTCGCTCCTTCGTCGAGAAGTTGCACCGCGGCCGCGACCTGGCGCGGCTGGACGGACAGTTCGGCGGCGATGCGCTGTACGATCTTGAGTGCTACGGTTTCCGTCATAAGGTCTTGGTGTTCCTGCGGACTCAGTTCGGAGGCCGCGCGCTGACCGAACGTGGGCGGCACGCGAGGGCCGCATGAGGCACGTCGGGGCACGCCGGGCGTGCGCGCTGCGACCAGGTTGCTGGAGCGGGGCATTTTGCCATAAATGCAAAAGGGCTCAACCGCAGGGTGATAGAATTTCGGGCATGTTCCGTTGACCCTCTACGACGTTGCCGATCTCCTTGTCACTCAACTGCCTGGGCTCCCGCTTGGTCTCTCGCTTGTCACAACTGCCGCCGTCTTTCCCGCCGGGTCTGGCACCGGGTTTGCCACGTTCTTCGCTCTCTTCGCGCTCTTCGCTCGCATCGGCGCCGCGTTCCGCGTTCAGGTCCGCGTTCGCCTCCCGTGGGGTGTTTTTCGCGTCTTGCGCGTCGTGTGTGCTGGCCGTCGCATTGGGCGCGTCCACGCCTGCCATGGCTCAGTCCGCGACGCCGGCGAGCAGCAGCGCCGCGCGGCCCGCAGGCGCTTTGACGCCGGCCGCCGCGTCGGCCGCGCAAGCCACGACGGTCAACGGCGCCACGAACGCCGACGGCACGGACAGCGCCGGCAATGCGGTAGCGTCGGATAGTGATTTCAACGCGCGCCAGAAAGCCCTCGATCAGCGCACCGAGGAGAACAACTACCGCTACGGCGTCGCGGAACACGACTGCTACAGGAAGTTCTTCGTCAACTATTGCCTGAACAAGGCACGCGACAGCATGCGCTCGGTGCAGGCCGACATTCGCAAGGAACAACTCGCGCTCGACGGCGAACAGCGCACGCAGCGCGCTCGCGTGCGTGACGAACAGGCCGCGATCAAGCGTGCGCAGGACGAAGCGAGCGCGCCGCAGCGTGCCGCCGACGACGCACGCAACGCGCAGGCGTACGAAGACAAGCAGAAACAGCATCAGATCGATCAGGCGCAGCGCGCCGCCGAGGCGCCGCAGCGCAGCGCGAATGCGCAGGCCTATCAGGACAAACTGCGTCAGCACGCGCTGGATCAGGCGCAGCGCGGCATCAGCCCGTCGCAGGCGGCGGCCAACCAGCAGGCGTACGATCAGAAGCAGGGCGATTTCCAGCGCAAGCTCGACGAGGCGCGTGCGCAAGGTGCGCAGAAGGCGCAGGAGCGCGTGCAGAAGCAGCAGAGCTTCGAGAAGAAGCAGGCGGACGCCGCGCAGCACAAGGCCGAGGTGGAGACGCGTCAGAAGCAGGCGGCCGAGAAAGCCGAGCAGAAGCGTCAGGACGCGTTGAAACAGCAGCAACAGGAAGAGCGGCAAAAGCAGCAGCAGGAGCAGCAGCAGTAAGCGTGCTGAGGGGCCCTGAGCTGAGTGGCAGGGCCGTAGCCGCCGTTATGCGTTTTAAGCCGGACAGCAACCTCAGGCATCGGGCCGCACACGCGGCCCCCGCCGTAGACGAGAGGAGGCGAGCATGCGCGATCAACATCACGTCATCAACGCGGACACACTTCGCGACCGTATTCTGCAGCTGGAATCGGAGCATAGTGGGCTCGATCGCTTGATCGACCGAATGTCGGATGAGCCCGGCATCGACGACTTCGAGTTGCAGCGCCTGAAAAAGCGCAAACTCAAAGTCAAGGACACCATCATCTTGCTGCAATTGCAGCTCGAACCGGACGCACGCGCCTGAGTTCGCGGCCTGGCAGGCGCCGGGCGCGCGCCGCGCGAGCCGGACTTTGCAGGAAACGCTTGCCTTGAATTCACCGCTTGAAACTTCATCCCGTGCCACGCCGGGCGACGACGCATCAGGAGCCGTTACACCGGCGCCGCGTCCCGCCGCGTCCGCACTGAGCGCGTCGCTGAATCCACGCCGCGTCGCCGAACTGGACGAGATCTTCGCCGCCAACGGTTTGCTGGCCCGTCAGATCGACGGCTACCGCTCGCGCGCGTCGCAGATCGAAATGTCGCGCGCCGTGGCCGCCGCCATGGAAGCATCGGGCCGCGCAATGCCCGAGCCGGCCATGTTCGAGGCGCAGAAGCGGCCGGCGCGGCGTCTGCAGGGGGCAGGTGCCGATGCCGCCGCCGAGGCCGCTGAGAACGCCGGATCGGAAGGCCTCGACGGCAGCGAGAACACGCTGATCGTCGAAGCCGGGACCGGCACCGGCAAGACCTATGCGTACCTGGTGCCGGCCATGCTGTGGGGCGGCAAGGTGATCGTCTCCACCGGCACGAAGCATTTGCAGGATCAGCTCTTTCAGCGCGACATTCCGACCGTGCGCGATGCGCTCGCGGTGCCGGTATCGGTCGCCATGCTCAAGGGGCGCGCGAATTACCTGTGCCACTACTATCTGCAGCGCACCGCGGATAACGGCCGTCTGCCCTCGCGTCAGGAAACCTCGTATCTGCAGGATATCGTGCGCTTCGCCAAGATCACTCGCACTGGTGACAAGGCCGAACTGGCGAGTGTGCCGGAAACGGCTGCGGTGTGGTCAATGGTCACGTCCACGCGCGAAAACTGTCTCAGCCAGGAATGTCCGCATTACAAGGACTGCTTTGTAATGCAGGCGCGCCGCGAGGCGCAGCAGGCGGATATCGTGGTGGTGAATCACCATCTGTTTTTCGCCGACATCATGTTGCGCGATACGGGCATGGCTGAATTGCTGCCCACCGCCAACACGATCATCTTCGACGAAGCGCATCAACTGCCCGAGACGGCGACGCTGTTCTTCGGCGAGACGCTGTCTACCACGCAGTTTCTCGAGCTCGCCCGCGATTCGGTGGCCGAAGGTTTAGGCCATGCGCGTGAAACGGTCGACTGGGTCAAGCTCGGCGCCACGCTCGAGCGCGCCGCGCGCGATGTGCGGCTGGCCTTCAAGGAAGACTCGGTGCGCTTGTCGATCGGCCAGTTGCCGGACGATCATCCGTTGTTCCCTGCACTCGAAACGCTTGAAACCGAACTCGATGCATTGGCGTCGGCGCTCGCGAGTCAGGCCGAGCGAGCGGAATCGATCGGCGCGTGTCTGCGCCGCGCACGCGAGTTGCAGGGCGTGCTGGCGGGCTGGACCACGCCACCCACGCAGACCGAGCGCGAAGCCGCTGACGGCGCCTCTGCCGACGGCAAAACCGAGCGCGCCGATCCCAACGAAAAGGTGCGCTGGATCGAAGTCTTCTCGCACACCGTGCAGTTGCACGAAACGCCGTTGTCGGTCGCGCCGATCTTCGCGAAACAGCGCGCCGGTGTGCCGCGCGCGTGGATCTTCACGTCGGCCACGCTGTCGGTGCGCGGCGATTTCACGCACTACGCCGCGCAAATGGGTCTGAACGCGAAGCGTTCGATGACGCTGCCCAGTCCGTTCGACTATCCGACGCAGGGCCTGCTGTACGTGCCGCGCAGTTTGCCGCAGCCGTCTTCGCCAATGTTCACCGACGCCGTATTCGACGCCGCGCTGCCGGCGATTGAAGCATCGGGCGGCGGCGTCTTCATGTTGTGCACGACGCTGCGCGCGGTGGACCGCATCTCGGCGAAGCTGCGCGACACGATCGAAGCGCGCGGCTGGGACTATCCGCTGCTCGTGCAGGGCGATGCGAGCCGCACCGAACTGCTGGACCGATTCCGGTCGTACGGCAACGCGATCCTGGTGGGCAGCCAGAGCTTCTGGGAAGGCGTGGATGTGCGCGGCGACGCATTGTCGCTGGTGGTGATCGACAAGCTGCCGTTTGCGCCGCCCGACGATCCGGTGTTGTCTGCACGGCTCGACGCACTGACCAAGAAAGGCTTGAGTCCATTCGCCGTGCATCAGTTGCCGCAGGCGGTCATCACGCTGAAGCAGGGCGCGGGCCGTCTGATTCGCGCTGAGACCGATCGTGGCGTGCTGATGATCTGCGACACACGACTCGTCGACAAACCGTATGGGCGCCGTATCTGGCAGAGTCTGCCGCCATTCAAACGCACACGCGAGATCGAGGTGGTGCGCGAGTTTTTTGAAGAGAGCGCCACGCCGGCGCAACAGGCTGATCAGCCTGATTAAAATCAATGAACGCCGTTATAAAAAGCGGCGCTTGAATGACAAAACGCCACGGATGTGAATCCGTGGCGTTTTGCTTTACTGCCCGGGAAACCGCGATGATTTCCCGATGCAGTTTTCGCCCAGAGGCGAACCCTATGCGACAGCTTACTGGCTTGCGCCCGAAGCCGGAGCAGCAGCCGAAGCAGCAGCGTCCGAAGCAGCAGCGCCTGCGTCCGAAGCAGCGGTCGTAGCCGAAGCAGCAGCGTCGCTCGCAGCAGCAGCAGCACCCGAAGCAGCAGCAGCCGAATCCGAAGCTGCGGCAGCCGGTGCCGAAGCAGCAGCTGCGTCGCTAGCCGGGGCAGCGGCCTGGTCGTTGCTCTTGTTGCATGCAGCCAGTGCCACAGCTGCCAACAGGGATGCTACGAGGAGGGATTTCTTCATGATCACGTCCTTTTATGGTTTAAAGGTAAGCAACAGCGCAAAATAAAACCGGTAATGTGCTCCAACACCGACCTGGGCCGCTGGTGGAGAAGCTCTTTTGACGAGCTCGAATCTTCCCTACGGCTTGGGCGGAAATTATATGCACTTTCGTACTGACAATCCATAAATCCGGGGTCAATACGTTGTCTTTCTCATACAAAATTTCACTGTACGGTATAGCAGGCAGGCAGAGTTACGCAAGCTCGCCCACTTGTATCCAGCCCGCACAATACCACTCGTGTAGCCGTGCTGTCACCGACGAATCGTGTGAGAGTGTTACAAAGCGTTTCGCACTCATGCAGCGGTGATTTGCGAGGTCAAACAACCATTTTTTTGCGCCATCAAATGAGGTTTCCTCTCCATTTACGAAGAAAAAACGGCGGTTGTACAACAAATTAGTCTTGCGGTCCAGCCGAATGCCTGACTTCGATGCCTGACTGATGAAACGGGCTTCATTAAGCGGCCTTTGCGGCGGATCGAAGACGACACTCGGCTTGGGTTCGCTGAGATACGTGCCAAGGAACGACGCAATATCCTGCTCATTCCATTTGATGCCAGCAAGGATTGCGCCAACCCTCTCGACCAGCGCCGCGGGGAGCTCGGCCGGACGCCCCACGGCAGGTTGTTGAGGATCGCGATAAAGCGCGCCCGGCTGACCCGCCGACTCGCCGCGCTCGGCCAGATGGTAGAGGAATTGCGCGGTCAGTTCGCTCGCCGAAGGGGCGCGAAACCCGATCGAACAGGTCATGCATTCGCCCTCGGCAATGCCGTCGTGCGCGATGTGCGGCGGCAGATACAGCATGTCGCCCGGTTCGAGCAGCCACTCCTCTTCGGGCTGGAAGTTCTGTAAAACTTTCAAAGGCAAACCGGGTTGCAGCGTCAGATCTTTCTGCGCGCTAATTCGCCAACGGCGCTTGCCTTTTACTTGCAAAAGAAACACATCGTAGGAATCGAAGTGCGGCCCTACGCCGCCGCCATCGCTTGCGTAGGAAATCATCAGGTCGTCGAGACGAGCGTCCGGCACGAAGCGGAAACGGTCGAGCAGGGCGCGGGCGCGATCGTCGTGGAGATCGACGCCTTGCACAAGCAGTGTCCAGGCGCGCTGCTTCACCGAAGGCAGTTCGTCGGGCGCGAACGGCCCGTGCTCGAGCTGCCATTTATTGCGGAAATGGGTGATCAGGCGTGCTTCGACTTCGTCCTGATCGGCCAGCTCGAAAAATTCGTCGCGCGACAATGGCGCCGCGACGTTCGGGATCGCCTGGCGAATCAGCAGCGGCTTTTTCTGCCAGTAGCGGCGCATGAATTGCGACGGCGTCAGATTACCGAGCAGCGGTGTTGGCGTGTCTGGCGAAGGCGGGAGAACCGGAACAGCCGGCTTTGAAGCCGGCGACGAATTCCGTGCCGAAGCTGCGTCGGCCGGGTGGTCAGTGGGCCGCTTGGGCATCGTATAATGTGAGTTGTATTCTGGAGAATCGAATGAAAATCGCAAAGAACACCGTCGTGTCGGTCGCTTACAAGCTGTCGGATGCGCAGGGCAATCTGATTGAAGAAAGCGACGAGCCGATGGTCTATCTGCACGGCGGCTATGATGGCACGTTCCCCAAGATCGAGGAAGAGCTCGACGGCCACGAGGCCGGTTTCGAGACCCAGATCCAGCTCGAGCCGCAAGACGCGTTCGGTGAGTACGACCCTGATCTCGTGAAGATCGAGCCGCGCAATCGCTTCCCGGAACCGCTCGAAGTCGGCATGCAATTTGAAGGCACGCCGGAAGAAGGCGACGAGGACCTCGACTCGCTCGTCTACGTGGTGACCGACGTTGCCGAAGACAAAGTCGTGCTCGACGGCAACCATCCGCTCGCCGGCATGGCACTGCGTTTCGCGCTGACAGTGAAAGACGTGCGTCCTGCTACCGAAGACGAAATCCAGCACGAACACGCGCATGGCGCCGACGGCCTCGAAGTCCTCGACGAAGACGAGGACGACGAAGAAGAAGGCAAGTCAGGGCCCACGCTGCACTGAGCTTGCAGGCATGCCGGGCACGCTTGAAGAAGCGCCCGGCGTGTGCGGTTGAGCGGCGGAGGCGGGCGGCGTCGACGTGGCCGGCCCGTAACCGCCGCCACCCTGATCCGCCGGTATGCGCGGTTGCTGATCCGGTTGCGAGTCTCCGGGCGTCGGCAGCAGTGGCGGCAATTCCGACGCGGGTCCGAGCGCCGGTACAGCCGGCATCGAAGCAGCCGGTTCATCGTGCGGCAGCACGGGTTGCGCGGTGGGCATCGGCATTTGCCTGGGCACATCGCGCACACTTACGCGGAACGGCGGTTTCCTGCCGAGATCCGCATCCACCTGAATCCACTGGTTGAGTCGATCATGCGGCGCGAGCGCGACACGCGTGAGATTCGTCACCAGCATTCCCTTGTCATTGCGTAGCGGCTGATCGATCACGAAGCCGGCGCTTGCTCGTTCGTCGTCGCAATGAATCACTAGCACTGGCCCCCGGAAAATCTGCGCGAGTTTCACGAGGCTGCGTTTCAATTCCAGAAAACCGTCGCGGCGGGTGTTGCGTGCAAAGCGCAGCCACGCGAAACGGTCGGGCCGTTCGTAACGCTCAGGGTCCGGATCGCCTTGAATGAACACGACAAGCGCCCGCGCGTCGCGGCGTTTCGCATATTCGCCGGCATGTTCCAGCCAGAATGCATTGGCGATCACGCGATCTTCGAATTCGCCATTGCGGCCGCCCGCAGTCAGATAATGATTGTTCGGACTCGGCGCATTCAGGCCGACGAACACCGTATCGCCCACTTGCCAGCGCACGTTCTCGCGATAGGGGCGAAAGCGCGAGACTTCGCTTTCACGCGTCAATGCGATCGGGTTCTGACCCATCGAGGTGGCGTCGGCAAAAAGCGTTTGGCGCAACTGGTCGAGCCGTTCGGTCGGATCAAAACCGCCGGCTTCGCCGATGCCGCAATCGGCCCAGTCGTGCTGGCCGGGAATGAAGAAAAGGGCCGGCCGTGACGTTTCGAGCAGCGCGTGGCGGCGCTCATAAAGCGCATCGCGGCATGCTTCTTTCGCGCCCTTGAGATTGCCGTCGTACACGATGAACGACACATCGCGCTCGCGGCTGATCGCTTCGATCAACCGCTGCGTGGGCGCTTCGTCGGCGACGCTTTGCATCGTGTTGGCGATGACCGCGAAGGTATAGCGCGGCGTGCCGGCGTAGGCCACCGGCGTGAAACCCGACAACCCCGCGAACAATCCCGCAAGCGGCACGCCGCCACCCGTGAGTGTGAGGGCGAGGGTCAGCGCCGCGCGAAGTTTGCGCGGACGCCGCGGGGGCTTGTGTGAGTCAATGATCCGCATCCGGCGCGGCGGCCAGTTCATGCAATTCGTACAGCAGATCGAGTGCTTCCCGCGGCCGCAGATCGTTCGGATCGATGCCGCGCAGCCGCTCGACGAGTTCCTGCATGGCGGGCGACGCCGCCGGTCCCGTCTTCGCATCGCGCTCGTCGTCCGCGTCTTCGAGCAGCATCGGCATGGGCGCGGCGAACAGGTCGAGTTGCGGCGCGGGCTGCGCGGCCGACTGCTGTTCCAGATGCGCGAGATGCTTGCGCGCCGCGCGAATCACCGCATTCGGCACGCCGGCGAGTTGCGCGACCTGCAGGCCGTAGCTCTGATTCGCCGGACCTTCGTTGACCGCGTGCAGGAACACGATGCCGTGCCCATGCTCGACCGCCGACAAATGCACGTTGGCCGCCTGCGGAAACTCCGCCGGCAACTGCGTCAATTCGAAGTAGTGCGTGGCGAACAGCGTATGGCAACCGTTGTGCGCGAGCAGATGCCGCGCAATGGCCCACGCCAGCGCGAGGCCGTCGAACGTGGACGTGCCGCGGCCGATCTCGTCCATCAGCACGAGACTTTGCGGCGTGGCGTCGTTCAGGATCGCGGCGGCTTCGGTCATCTCGACCATGAAGGTCGAGCGCCCGCCGGCGAGATCGTCCGCTGCGCCGATGCGCGTGAAGATGCGGTCGATCGGCCCGAAGGCGGCGCGCCGAGCGGGCACATAACTGCCCACATAAGCGAGCAGCGCGATCAGCGCGGTCTGCCGCATGAAGGTCGATTTACCGCCCATGTTCGGGCCGGTGATCAGCAGCAGTTTGCGCTCGGGCATGAGCGAGCAGTCGTTGGCGATGAACTGCTCGACCTGCGCCTCGACCACCGGATGCCGCCCCTGTTTGATTTCGATGCCGGCGTTGGCCGAGAACGTGGGCGCGACCCAATCGAGCGCGCGGGCGCGCTCGCCGAAGGCCGCCAGCAGATCGAGTTCGGCAAGCGCCGAAGCGACCCGCTGGCAATCCGGGATGAAGGGCAGCAGCGCCTGCAGCAGCGCGTCGTAGAGCGAGCGTTCGCGGGCGAGCGCCCGTTCCTGCGCGGAGAGCGCCTTGTCCTCGAATGTTTTCAGTTCCGGCGTGATGTAGCGTTCGGCGTTCTTCAGCGTCTGACGGCGGCGATAGTCGTCGGGCACCTTGTCGGTTTGGCCGCGCGTGACTTCGATGTAGAAGCCGTGCACCTTGTTGTATTCGACGCGCAGATTGCCGATGCCCGTGCGTGCGCGCTCGCGGGTCTCGAGGTCGATCAGGAACTGCCCGCAGTTCTCCGAAATATCGCGCAGCTCGTCGAGTTCCGCATCGTAGCCACGAGCGATCACGCCGCCGTCGCGCACCATGGCCGACGGTTCCTGCGCGACCGCGCGCCTGAGCAGTTCGACGCAGGCTTGCGGCGGTTCCAGCGACGCGTCGATGCGCGCCAGCGAATCCGCATTCGGCGCAACGGCCGCGAGCTGCGTGCGCAACTCGGGCAACGCAATGAAGGTATCGCGCAGGCTCGACAGATCGCGGGGCCGCGCGGACAGCAGCGCGAGACGCCCGGTGATGCGCTCGATGTCCGAGATCTGCCGCAATGCGCCGCGCAACGAATCGACGCTTGCGCCCGGCGGCGCGTCGAGCAAGGCGCCGATCGCCTGCTGACGCGCCTGCGCCACCGCCGATTCGCGTGGCGGATGATGCAGCCAGTGACGCAGCAGGCGGCTGCCCATGGTCGTGCAGCAGGTGTCGAGCAGCGAACACAGCGTAGGCGATTCCGTGCCGCGCAGTGTTTCCGTGAGTTCGAGGTTGCGCCGCGTGGCGGGGTCGAGGCCGATATATTCGGATTCGTATTCGACCTTCAGGCTGCGCACGTGGCGCAACTGCTGACCTTGCGTGGCCGCGGCATACAACAGCAGCGCGCCGGCCGCACCGCATGCGCAGGTCAGCGAATGCGCGCCGAAGCCGTCGAGGCCCGCCACTTCCAGCTGATCGCACAAGCGCTGCGTGCCCGATGTGACGTCGAAGTGCCAGACCGGCACGCGGGTGAGGGCGCCCGCATTGACCGGCGGCGTCCAGCTTGCCGAGTCGGTTGGTGTGTCGGCAACCAGAATTTCCGCGGGACGAATGCGTTCGAGCGCGGCCGCCACCTGGTCCGGTGCGACTTCGGCGAGGCGCAACGCGCCGCTCGCCAGATTCAGCCATGCAAGGCCCACGCTGGTCGCGACGCCGCGTCGGTTATGCGCGACGCACATGGCCAGCAGATAGACGTCGCTCTTATCGGACAGCAGCGCTGCATCCGTGAGCGTGCCCGGCGTGACCACGCGCACCACTTTGCGCTCGACTGGACCCTTCGATGTAGCCGGGTCGCCGATCTGCTCGCAAATCGCGACGGATTCGCCGAGCTTCACGAGCTTGGCGAGATATTGTTCGACCGCGTGATGCGGCACGCCGGCCATTTTGATCGGATTGCCCGCCGACGCGCCACGCTGCGTGAGTGTCAGATCGAGCAGACGTGCGGCTTTTTCCGCATCTTCGAAAAAAAGCTCGTAGAAGTCGCCCATCCGGTAGAACACCAGCGTGCCGGGATGATCCGCTTTAATGCGGAGGTATTGCTGCATCATCGGCGTATGCTGTGCGACGTCGTTGGCCGCTGCGGTTTGAATGCCCATCCTCGGTATCTTCTTGCGTTAGCTGTTCAGGGCGTGAGTTTAACCTGACGGGACGGCGGGCGGACCCTGGCCGGATGGCCAATCTGCGCTGCAAATCCGCATTCCGGCCCTACGCCGCGGCGAGCAGCCGACGCGAGCCGCACTGCGCCGCGCCTCAGCCGCGTGAAGGCTTCATTCTTCCACCATGGCCCGTATATCCACCGTGCGTTCGTTCACCGCGCTGCGCCGCCTGGCCAGCCACATCATGAAGGTGATGAACGTGCCGAACACAACGATGATCCACTGTGCCGGCATCTTCGCCGTGAGCAGCAGCGCGTACACGCCGAGCATCAGCAGCACCGCGAGGTTCTGGTTGAAATTCTGCACGGCGATCGAATGCCCCGCGGACAGCAGCGTCGCGCCGCGATGCTGAAGGATCGCGTTCATTGGCACGATGAAAAACCCCGACAGCGCGCCGAGCAGAATCATCAGCGGATAGGCGAGCAGAATGTAAAACGGCATGACGTACGTGCCGATGCGAATGCCTGAACCCGGCGGGAACAGGTCCTTGTTGTAGAAGGCCATGGCGATCGCCACCGCGCCGGTCAGAATGCCGACCGGCAACACGCGCAGCGACTTGCGCAACGGAATCAGCGCAGCGGCCGCCGCCGCGCCGACTGCGATGCCGAGACCCGTGACGCCCTGCATGACCGCCGCCTTCGAGAGCGACAGCCCGAGATTCACGTTGGCCCATTTGAGCACCAGCAATTGCAGCGTGACCGCGCCGCCCCACATCAGAGTCGTCACCCACAGCGCGATCTGCGCGAGTTTGTCGGCCCACAGCACGTTGAAGCAATGATAGAAATCGCCGACCAGTTTCTTCGGTTCGCTCAGGCGGCTTTCATAACGCGCGCCAGTGTCGGGAATGAAGATGTTGATCGCGGCGGCGATCGCATAGGTCACCATCGTCGCGAACATGGCGAGATCGGCGGAGGAGCGGATCAGCGGCAGATGCGCATGCGCGACGAATTTGTCGGCGAAGCTGCTGATCAGCGCGCCGCCCACCATCGTGCCGACGATGGTCGATAGCACGGTGGCCGATTCGAGCCACGCGTTCGCCTTGACGAGTTTTTCCGCGGGCAGCAGTTCGGTGAGGATGCCGTACTTGGCCGGCGAATACGCGGCCGCGCCGAAGCCGACCACGCCGTAGGCAATCATCGGATGAACGCCCGCGATCATCATCAGGCAGCCGCTCGCCTTCAACGCGTTGGAGATGAACATGACGTGCCGCTTTTGCATCGAGTCGGCAAAAGCGCCGACGAATGGCGCGAGCAGCACGTACGAAACGGTGAAGAAAATCTGCAGCAGCGGCGTGACCCAGGCAGCCGAGCGAATCACGGAGAGCAGCGCGATGGCCGCGATCAACAGTGCATTGTCCGCCAGCGACGAAACAAACTGCGCCGCGATGATTGTGTAGAAGCCTTTTTTCATGAAGCGGATTGGAAGCTGCGCGAGAGGTCAGGCGCAAAGCGGGGCGCAGCGAAAAACGCGCGAAACGCAGCCGGCAATGACGTAGGCCGGCGCGGCCTCCCGCTTTGTAGCACGAACGCCCGCTGCATGCAGGCGCGCCAACGAAAAAGCGGCCGAAGCCGCTTTTTCATGTTCCGCTTGCCGGCGCCGCCCTCGCAGGGCTTATGCCGCTTGCTGACGCGTGCGGCTGTAGCGCGACAGGATCGGGATCATCTGCGCGTAGACCTTCGCGTTGCCCGCGACGATTTCGCCGACGTGCAGGAAATCCGAATCGCCCGTGTAGTTGCCGACCAGGCCACCCGCTTCCGTGATCAGCAGGCTGCCGGCGGCGACGTCCCACGCATTCAGGCCTTGCTCGAAGAAGCCGTCCATGCGGCCGGCGGCGACGTTTGCCAGATCGAGCGCGGCGGCGCCCGGACGGCGCAGGCCGGCGCACGCTTCGGTCATTTCAGCGAACTGGCGGCCGTACGCTTCCAGGCCGTCCCTTTCGCGGAACGGGAAGCCGGTGCCGATCAGGCCATCGGCCAGACGGTCGCGCTTGGCCACGCGGATGCGGCGATCGTTGAGGAACGCGCCACGGCCGCGCGAGGCGGTGAACAGGTCGTTGCGGGTCGGGTCGTAGACCACGGCCTGCGTCACGATGCCCTTGTGCGCGAGCGCGATCGACACGCAGTAGTACGGAAAACCGTGGATGAAATTGGTGGTGCCGTCGAGCGGATCGATGATCCACTGGTATTCGGATTCGTTATCCGACTTGCCGGATTCTTCGGCGAGGATGGCGTGATCGGGGTAGGCGGTCTTGAGCGTGTCGATGATCGCCGCTTCAGACGCTTTGTCGACCTCCGTGACGAAATCGTTGTGCTGTTTCTTGCTGACCTGGACGAGATCGAGATCGAGCGACGCGCGGGTGATGATCTGTGACGCGCGGCGCGCGGCCTTCACAGCGATATTGAGCATGGGATGCATGAGACTGGATCCTTGTGCCGGGGCAGCGCGGCTGCTGGCCGGAAAATAAGCGCTAACCTGCGCTAATTGGGCGCCCTCTAAGAGGCGCGGAAACAGCACGGAACGCTCGCCCGGTACAACCGGTGCGCATTCCGCCGACGGAGACGAATTGGATAAGAACGAGGCGTTCATGCAGTGCCAGACGGCAAAGCGGACGCGAATTCCGGCATTTTACCTGAGTCCGGACGCCGCGGCAGCGTTTGCGGGGCGGCGGTCGATTGCCCGCGTTCTGCAAGGCTCGGTCCGGCATTCGCGAGCGCTTCGCCGCGCACATCTGCATGCACATCTGCCTTCATACCTGTGTTCGTTTCAGACCGGCCGCGGCGTTGGCGCTACCATACGCGTCTTTAGCCAGCCGAATTCCATCGTGGACCATACCCACCATTCCTCCGATCCCGCCGTAGCCGAACTGCGCGGCGGCTTCACCTCGACGCGCTTCGTGCTGGTCGAGCCGAGTCATCCGGGCAATGTCGGCGCCGCGGCGCGCGCGCTGAAAACCATGGGTTTCTCGCGGCTCGTGCTGGTGTCGCCGCGCGTGCCGCACGTGCAGAGCGATCCGGAAGCCATCGCCATGGCGAGCGGGGCCGACGACGTGCTGGCGTCCGCGCACGTCGTGCCGACCCTCGCCGACGCCCTGAGCGGCGTGCACTGGTCGATCGCGCTGACCGCGCGGCTGCGCGAATATGGGCCGCCGCAATGGACGCCGCGTGCCGCCGCCAGCATCGCGCGCGAACAGGCGATGCATGGCGAGATCGCGCTGGTGTTCGGCAACGAGCGCACGGGTTTGTCGAACGAGGACGTCGAGCGATGCAGCGCGCTGGCGCATATTCCCGCCAATCCTGCCTATAGCTCGCTCAACCTCGCGCAGGCCGTGCAGGTGTTGGCGTATGAACTGCGCACGATGTATCTGTCGGCCGACGGCGGCGCGGCCGCGCCGCAGGCGGCGGAGGAGGGCGAGCCCCTCGGCGCGCGCGCCGCGAGCGACGACATCGAGAGCATGTTCACGCATCTGGAAAGCGCGCTCGTCGCGCTCGATTTTCTCGATCCCGCCAATCCGAAGAAGCTGATGTCGCGCCTGCGCCGCCTGTTTGCGCGCTCGGGTCTCGAGCGCGAGGAAGTGAACATCGTGCGCGGCATCGCCAAACACATTCTGTTGAAGAGCAAGCCCAAGGACGACGCGTCCTGAAGTCCGCGTGTCATACCCGAACTGAATACCTCCCCGTTAGCCGGCGACGACCCCGCCGGCAGCGTGGGCTTCCGGCAGGTTTTCCGCAATCCCCCTACAATCCTCAAAACGTTCTAAGCAAAACTGCCGCCGTGCTATGCGGCGAGCCACGCCGTCGTGCGCGTCAGCTCTCGCGTGCGGCTCTTTCTCCCACAACACAGTCCCTGCCATGTTCACGAGACTTCGCGAAGACATCGCCACGATCCGCGAGCGCGATCCCGCCGCCCGCAGCGCATGGGAAGTCCTCACGTGTTATCCCGGCCTGCACGCGCTCGTGCTGCACCGGCTCGCGCATGCGTGCTGGCGAGCCAAACGCCGTTGGCTAGCACGCTTCGTCTCGCAGATGGCGCGCTTCATGACCGGCATCGAAATTCATCCGGGCGCGACGCTCGGGCGGCGCGTGTTCATCGATCACGGCATGGGCGTGGTGATCGGCGAGACCGCGCAGATCGGCGACGACTGCACGATCTATCAGGGCGTCACGCTCGGCGGCACGTCGCTCACGCGCGGCGCGAAGCGGCACCCAACGCTCGAGCGCGGTGTGATCGTCGGCGCGGGCGCGAAGGTGCTCGGCGGTTTCACGATCGGCGCGGACGCGAAGATCGGATCGAACGCGGTGGTGACCAAGCCCGTGCCGGCACGTGGCACGGCGGTGGGTAACCCGGCGCGGATCATCGTGCCGGCGGCGGCCACTGTGGCTCCGGAAGCGGCTAATGCCGATGCCGGCGGCGCCGCGCGCGAGGGCAAACGCTCCGCCGCAAGCAGCGGCTTCTGCGCATACGGCATCACGCCGAACGCCGACGATCCGGTGTCGCTGGCGATTCATGGGCTGATCGATCACGCGGCGACGCAAGCCAAGCGCATCGACGAAATCGTCGATGCGCTGGAGCGGCTGGGTACGAGTCTCGAAGGATTGCAAGGGGCCGATGCAGCGTTGCTCGATTTGCGGCGGTTGTCGGCCGCGATTGCAGGGAAAGTGGAAGCGGTGGCGGCGGAGCGGTGAAGTTTTTCGCACGCGCCGCCTACGCTGGCGCCATTGGCCGGCTGCTAACAGCAACGCTGCATGCGGCGCAGAGCGCGAGCAGCCACAACGCTGGCACGCGTGGCGTGGAACAGCGCGGAACTACCTTGCGCACGTGACCAGTCGGCACGGGTGCGATCAACTTCCGCCACGCTCAACCCAACGGCAACGCCCGAATCCCTTCAGCGTCGATACGCAAATACCCACCACGGCGCTCGCCGTGGTCGAGATCCCAATCCGGCAGGACCCAGCGCGTGCCGCCCGGCTCGCGGTGCCGCGCCGGCCGGTGCGTGTGCCCATGAATGAGGGTCGCCGTTTTCGACGACTTGAATAACGCGGCGACGGCTGCCGCCGTCACGTCGTATTTCGGCGAAACCGGCCGCACGCGGCCTTGCTCGCTTTTCGAGCGCATGTTTTCGGCGAGCTTCTGACGCCAGCGCAACGGCCACGCGAGAAACAGCATCTGCGCAAAACGGTTGCGCGCAAAACGCCGGAACACTTGATAGCCGCGATCCGCGGTGCACAAGCCATCGCCATGCGCGAGCGCGATACGCGTGCCGAACGCGGTGATCACGAACGGATCCGGCAGCCAGATCGCGCCAGCCGCTTTCATGAAGCGCTTGCCCAGCAGAAAATCGCGGTTGCCGTGCATGATGTAGAGCGCGATGCCGCGCTCCGACAACGTATGCAGCAGCGCCGCCATGCGCGCGACGAACGGCTCGGCGAGCATATCGTCGCCGATCCAGTACTCGAACAGATCGCCAAGTATGAACACCGAATCGGCCTGCTCGGCCGTGAAGCGGATGAAATGCTCGAACGCGGCGACCGTATGCGGGATCGCCTCGCTCAGATGAATATCGGAGAGGAAAAAAAACGGGCGTGCGGCGTGCGGGCGTTTGCCCTCGCCAGGCACGCCCGCGGCGACGCTTCGCAGCGGCGTTTCTTGCAGCATTGAAGGTGCCTGATATCAGTTCGAACGAATCGATGCTCGCTACGACTTAGTCGACGATCACAGCCTTTTCGATCACCACGTCGTCCGCCGGCACGTCCTGATGGAAGCCCTTCGAACCCGTCTTGACCTTCTTGATTTTCTCGACGATGTCGAGGCCCTCGACCACCTTGCCGAACACGGCGTAGCCCCAGCCTTGCGGCGTCGGCGACGAGTGGTTCAGGAAGTCGTTGTCGTTCACATTGATGAAGAATTGCGCCGTGGCCGAGTGCGGGTCGTTCGTGCGCGCCATGGCGACCGAGCCGTTCACGTTCTTCAGACCGTTGTTCGCTTCATTCGTGATCGGCTCGCCCGTCGGCTTCTGTTTCATGCCGGGTTCGAAGCCGCCGCCCTGGATCATGAAGCCGTCGATCACGCGGTGGAACACCGTGTTGTCGTAGTGGCCGGCCTTCACGTAATTGAGGAAGTTCTCAACCGACTTCGGCGCCTTTTCAGCGTCCAGTTCGAGTTTGATGACGCCGTGGTTCGTATGCAGTTCAACCATGATGGAATCCTTTGATGAACAGGGTGGGTAAAAGGCGCGGCGAGTCGTCATGAGTTGACGTTGAGCCGCGCCGGGGCGTGGATTGAGCGCTGACGCTTTTCTCGTGCGCGCGCCTGACTGCGGCGCGCGTCCTGGTCCTGCAATTACTTGCCGACGACCGTGGCCGACTCGATCACGACCGGCTTTTGCGGCACGTCGCTCATCGGGCCGCGCGAGGTGGTGGGCGTACCTTCGATCTTCTTCACGACGTCCATGCCGCCCGTGACTTTGCCGAACACCGCATAGCCGTTGCCGTCCGGATTCGGATAGTCGAGGCCGGCATTGTCCACCGTGTTGATGAAGAATTGCGCGGTGGCCGAATTCGGGTCGCTGGTGCGCGCCATGGCGAGCGTGCCCGTCATGTTCTTCAGACCGTTACGGCTTTCGAGCGGAATTGGCGCGCGCGTCGGCTTCTCCGCGAAGCTCTGCGTGTAGCCGCCGCCCTGAATCATGAAACCACGAATCACGCGATGGAAAATCGTGCCGCTGTACTGGCCGGACTTCACATAGTCGAGGAAGTTGGCGACCGTCTTGGGCGCTTTCTCAGGATACAACTCGACGCGGATGTCGCCTTCCGATGTCTTGAAGAGGACGGACGGATGCGCGGCTTGCGAACCGGACTGGGCAAATGCGGGAGCGTTTGCGATCAGGGCGGCGCTGCCGAGCGCCAACATCAACCATTTCATGAAGATCCTCAGGGTTGGAAAAAACGTATTGCGCGAAACGTGATGGCTTTACTTCGACGGCGCCATGTAGGGCGGCATGGCGAGCGAGCCGTTCGCACCGCCGTACTGGAAGCTCGGCGTTTGCGTCATGTTCGAGGTGGCGCGGGCGGTGTAGTCGTCTTCGGTGCTAACGGCCTGTTTCGCCCGGGCCGCGGTCTTGACCGGCGAGATGACTTTCTGAATGTCCGCGAGCCGCTGCGTGGTGGTGGGGCTCACCTTGCCCAGGCTCTGCGCGTGGCGATAAGCCTCATTGGCCATGCGCAGGTAAAGGTCGCCGAGATTCTCGTAGGCGAGGCCGTAGCCCGGGTTGACCTTGGTCGCCGTTTCGAGCGCGACACGCGCTTCGGCGTATTGACCATGCTTCGCGTAAAGCGCGGCGAGGTTGTTGTAGGGCTCGGGCAACTCAGGGTAGGTCTGCGTGAGTTCGGTGAACGCGACGATAGCTTCGTCGTCGCGATTCAGGTGGGCGAGCACCGTGCCGCGCTTGAACTTCGCTTGCGCGTCGCGCGGATTCGAGGCGATGCGCGCGTCGAGCTGGGTCAGCGAGGCGGCCCAGTTTTTCTGCGCGATCGATGCGTCGATTTCCGGCGTGTTGTCGCGCACGGCGGGGCCCTGCGGCAGCGTGGCGGTCTTCTGCGCAAAGGCGGCCGCGGCCGGCATGGCCGCAAGGGCAAGCGCCACGGTGACGCGCAAGGTGAGCGCCCGCGTGGCGCCACCGAAGGCTGTCGCGGCGAGGGTCGCAGCGCTGCGCGCGCGGCCGCTTGAAGGTTTCATAGGCTCAGGTCTGGATGTTATACTCCGACCCATTCTAACAAAAGGTCTGCGCGTTCCGTCGAACCGCAAACTGTCTTTTCGCCACTCGTGGTCGTCTCCGCCTTGATCGCAGCCTGACCGCCGCACCAGGTGCACCGGTTTTGCTGTATGCGACGCGCCCGCCGTCCGGTTCTTGACTGGCGGGGCACGCCGCGCATGAAACACATTGCGGATTTCTTTCGGCCCACGCACCGTTCTCTATGGAATCACTGCGCATCTACAACACGCTCGCGCGTGACAAGCAAACTTTCGTGCCGCTGCAAGAAGGCGTCGTGCGAATGTACGTCTGCGGGATGACCGTGTACGACTATTGTCACGTCGGTCATGCGCGGGTGATGGTCGTGTTCGACATCGTGCAGCGCTGGTTGCGCACGCTCGGCTACGACGTGACCTACGTGCGCAATATCACGGATATTGATGACAAGATCATCCGGCGCGCAGTGGAGAACGGCGAGACCATCAAGGCGCTGACCGATCGCTTCATCAACGCATTGCACGAAGACGCGGACGCGCTCGGCATCCAGCGGCCTGACATCGAACCGCGCGCCACGGATTTCATTCCGCAGATGCTCGGCATGATTGAGCAGCTCGAAGCGAACGGCTACGCCTATCAGGCAGGCGACGGCGACGTGAACTATGCGGTGCGCAAGTTCGCGAACTACGGCAAGCTGTCGGGCAAGTCGCTCGAAGATCTGCGCGCGGGCGAACGCGTCGCGGCGAACGACGCGAAGCAGGACCCGCTCGATTTCGTCTTGTGGAAACAGGCCAAGCCGGAAGAGCCTGCGGATACAGGCTGGGATTCGAAGTATGGGCGCGGCCGTCCAGGCTGGCATATCGAATGCTCAGCAATGGGCTGCACATTGCTCGGCGAACATTTCGACATTCACGGCGGCGGGCAAGACCTGCAGTTTCCGCACCATGAAAACGAAATAGCGCAAAGTGAAGCCGCTACCGGTCAAACCTTCGTCAATTTCTGGATGCACAACGGCTACGTACAGATCGACAATGAGAAGATGTCGAAGTCGTTGAACAACTTCTTTACGATCCGCGAAGTATTGGCGCAGTACGATGCCGAGGTCGTGCGTTTCTTTATCGCACGCGCGCATTACCGCTCGCCGTTGAATTACAGCGACGTGCATATCGACGACGCCCGCAACGCTCTTGCGCGTTTGTACACCGCGCTGAAAGACGTCACGCCGGACGCCGCCGAGCTCGACTGGAATGAGGCGCATGCGCTTCGTTTCCAGGCAGCAATGAATGACGACTTCAACACACCGGTTGCAGTGTCGGTGTTGTTCGAGTTGGCAACAGAAGTGAATCGCACGCGCGACCCCGCGCTGGCCCGTCAATTGCGCTCGCTGGGCGCGGTGATCGGACTGCTTGGCCGCGAGCCGCGTGCATACCTGCAGCAGGCAGCGGGGGCTGCAGCTGAGGGCGCGCTCGAGCCCGCCGCGATCGAAGCGAAGATCGCGGCGCGCGTGGCCGCCAAACAGGCGAAGGACTATGCGGCAGCAGACCGGATCCGGGCCGAATTGCTCGAGGCCGGCGTTGCACTTGAAGACAAACCCGGCGGGTTGACCGAGTGGCGGCGCGTGTGAGCGCACCCCGACTTACCCTTTGATCGACTCGCCAGGCAGGAGGCAGGATGGCAACGGCCACGAAGACGCCGGCTAAACGAGCCGCGTCTCAAACAAACGCGCCAGCCGCGGCAAAGTCGACACGCACGTCGGCTCGCACGGGCAGCGGCGCGGTAAGGAAAGCATCGTCGAAAGCCGCCGGGGTGGTGGCCAAGACCGCAGCGGGCGCAGCGAAAAAGACCACCGTGCAGCGTGCGCTCAACGGCGCGTCTTCGCACGCTCCTGTCGCGAAGCGCGCGAAGCCGCAGCGTGCGAAGAGCAACGGCGCCTTGTCGGCGGAACTGGCCGGTGACGTGCAGGAACTCGCCCGCATCAAGGTCGAGGGGCACGAAGGCGAAGTGGTGCGCAAGACGCGCGCGTCCGCAACCGCGGGCGGCGAAGCGGCGAGCGCGAGCGAAGCCGCGGTGCCGGTGCAGATCGCTGGCCTCACGCCTGAAGTCACGCGTCCGGCCTATTGGGACAAGGCGTGTGCCGACCTCGTCAAGCGCGATCGCATTCTGAAGAAACTGATTCCGAAGTTCGGCCCGGTGCATCTGCTGAGTCGCGGCGATCCGTTCGTCACGCTCGCGCGTTCGGTGGTCGGGCAGCAGATTTCGGTCGCGTCCGCGCAGGCCGCCTGGGCGAAGGTCGAGGCCGCGTGTCCCAAGCTCGTGCCGCAGCAGTTCATCAAGCTCGGTCTGGAAAAGCTGACCACGTGCGGGCTGTCCAGGCGCAAAGCCGAATACGTGCTCGATCTCGCGCAGCATTTCGTTTCGGGCGCGCTGCACGTCGGCAAATGGACGTCGATGGAAGACGAGGCCGTGATCGCCGAACTCACGCAGATTCGCGGCATCGGTCGCTGGACCGCGGAGATGTTCCTGATCTTCAACCTGTCGCGCCCCGACGTCCTGCCGCTCGACGACCTGGGCCTGATTCGTGCGATCAGCGTCAACTACTTCAGTGGCGAACCGGTCACACGCAGCGAAGCGCGCGAAGTCGCCGCCAACTGGGAGCCGTGGCGCACCGTCGCCACCTGGTATATGTGGCGTAGTCTTGACCCGTTGCCGGTCGACTACTGAAAAAGAAGAAACGGGACTATTTCAAAAGCTATCAAAGGTTAAAAATTGATAGTTGCGAGATGGTTTTGACATCGGCGCGCGCGGTTAGAATACGCGCTGCCGGTAAGTCCAAGGATTACAAACAATGAAGACCACGTTTCTGGATTTCGAACAGCCGATCGCTGAACTCGAAGCGAAGATCGAAGAATTGCGCTTCGTGCAGGACGATTCGGCCGTCGATATTTCGGAAGAGATCGAGCGGCTGTCCAAGAAGAGTCAACAGCTCACCAAAGATCTGTACGCGAACCTCACGCCGTGGCAGGTTTCGCAAATCGCCCGTCATCCGCAACGCCCGTACACGTTCGACTACGTGAGCGAGTTGTTCACCGACTTCCACGAATTGCACGGCGACCGCAACTATGCGGACGACCTGTCGATCGTCGGCGGCCTCGCGCGTTTCAACGGCCAGGCGTGTATGGTGATCGGCCATCAGAAGGGCCGCGATACCAAGGAGCGCGCGCTGCGCAACTTCGGCATGCCGCGTCCGGAAGGCTATCGCAAGGCCGAACGTTTGATGCGTCTCGCCGAAAAATTCGGCTTGCCGATTTTCACGTTCATCGACACGCCGGGCGCGTATCCGGGCATCGGCGCGGAAGAGCGCGGGCAGTCGGAAGCGATCGGCCGCAATCTTTACGTCATGGCCGAACTGAAGACGCCGTTGATCGCGACGATCATCGGCGAGGGCGGTTCGGGCGGCGCGTTGGCCATTGCAGTCGGCGACAGCGTGCTGATGCTGCAATTCTCGACCTATTCGGTGATCTCGCCGGAAGGCTGCGCGTCGATTCTGTGGAAGAGCGCCGCGAAAGCGCCGGAAGCGGCGGAAGCGCTCGGCTTGACCGCGCATCGTCTGAAGGCGCTCGGCCTGATCGACAAGATCGTGAACGAGCCGCTGGGCGGCGCGCATCGCGATCCGAAAGGCATGGCCGCGATGCTGCGGCGTGCGCTCGCCGATTCGCTGCGCCAGTTCCAGGGCATGAGCATCAACGACCTGCGTCAACGCCGTTTCGAACGGTTGATGTCGTACGGCAAATTCAAGGAAACGACGCCGGGTGCCTAAGCCCGCGCGCGTTTTCTTTCGTCCTTCAGCGCTTGATGCGCTAGCGACGTGACTTCCACCGCCGAAACACCCGCCGACCGCCTCGTTCTCGAGGCGGTCGGCTTTTCTTTGTCTGCGCTTCCCGCTAGCGCGCGTATTGCGATTGCCTTCAGCGGCGGGGTGGATTCGAGTGTGCTGCTCGATGCCGCGGCGCGTGTCGCGGGCGCGTCGCGTTGCATCGCGCTGCATGTGCATCATGGACTGAGCGCGCATGCCGATGCATGGCTCGCGCACTGCGAGGCGTTTGCGCTGGAGCGTGGCGTCGAGTTCGCGGCAGAGCGCGTCGAGGTGTCGCGTGATGCGGGCGTAAGCGTCGAAGCCGCCGCACGCGATGCGCGTTATCGCGCGCTGGACGAGATGTGCGCGTCGCGCGGCGTCGCCACGCTGTGGCTCGCACAGCATGCGGACGATCAGGCTGAGACCGTGTTGTTGCAATTGCTGCGCGGCGCTGGTCTCGCCGGTCTTGCCGCGATGGCGCCCGAGTATTTGCCGGCGAATGCGTCGGCAACGCGCGTGCGGCCTTTGCTTCACCTGTTGCGCGCACAGCTCGAGCAATACGCTGGCGAGCGTGCGTTGCGTTGGATCGACGATGAATCGAATGCCGATACACGCTACGCCCGCAATGCGTTGCGCCACGAAGTGACGCCCGCGCTGGCCGTGCACTTTCCGGGCTTTCGCGACGCGCTTGCGCGCACGGCGGCGCATGCGGCGTCGGCGCAGCGTTTGCTCGATACGCTTGCGCGCATCGATATGGAAGAAGCGTCACGCGACGAAGGGCGCGCGCTATCGCACGATGCATTGCTCGCGCTTGACGACGACCGCGCGCTCAATCTTCTGCGTTACTGGATGCGCACATTGGGCTTCGTCGCCGCATCGAACGCGCGTCTTGGCGATGCGCTGCGTCAGTTGCGTGAGATCGGCGCGGCGGGCGAGGGCCATGGTCTGCGTATCGATCACGCGGGACATGCGTTGCGCAGCTATCGCGGCGTGATCTATTGGGAACCGGGAGACAGTAGCGAGCCCGCCGACGAAACCGCGCTCGTCGCGCGCGCGGTCAGCGAGCTCGCGTGGCAGGGCGAGTCGATCTGGCGATTGCCGCAATGGCGCGGCACGTTTGTATTCGCCCACGCCGCGGTTGGTGATGCCGACGCGACGATTCCCGTGAGCGTTTTGCAGCGTGCGGTGTTGAGCGCGCGTCCGCGCAGCGGCGGCGAACGCATGCGCACGAGCGACGCGCCCGGCGCACCGAGCCGCACGTTGAAGAATCTGTTCCAGGAGCGCGGCATTCCCGCATGGAAGCGCGATGTGCCGCTGCTTTACATCGGCGATGAACTGCTGTTCGTGCCCGGGCTCGGGATCAATCGCGCTACGTTGCCGCAGCCGATCGACGAGGCCGAATCGCGCGTCAGGATCGTCTGGCGCGTGGATCTGCTGATCGCCTGACCGGCCGGTCGGACACCTCGATTGTCCATGCGGCGAATCCGGAAATAGGGCGCAAATCCGCATGAAACAGGCCTTTGCAGCGCATATTCAGCGTGATCCGATGGCCTTTCCGGCTTGTCTTTTTGCGCTCGATCGGGTACGTTAACTTGTTTGCCCGACCCGATTTCGCCTTCGCTTTTGTTGAATTAGTCGGTTTGCGATCGTGATCCGTCGTTTCCGGTAAGCCATCAGCGATCATTCCCGGGCAAATCCGCGCGTGCTGCACGCGTGCTGCATTTACGCCGCCACACACTCTGCCGTCGTTCACAAGACGTTGCGCTTCTGTGCTTTTGTGCGGTCGTCTCCAGCGCGCCAGCGCGGTTTCTCCTCCAGTTCAGAACGACAATGGCACTCATCGTACACAAATACGGCGGCACCTCGATGGGCTCGGTCGAGCGCATCAAGAACGTCGCCAAGCGCGTCGCGAAATGGCACAAGGCTGGCCACAAGATGGTCGTCGTGCCGTCGGCGATGTCCGGCGAAACCAACCGCTTACTCGGTCTCGCGAAGGAAATCACGGGTCAGCCGAGCCCGCGCGAACTCGACATGATTGCCGCCACGGGCGAGCAGGTCAGCTCGGGTCTGCTCGCCATCGCGCTGCAGGAAGCCGGCGTCGACGCGGTCAGCTACGCCGGCTGGCAAGTGCCGGTCAAAACGGATAGCGCGTTCACGAAAGCGCGCATTAGCGAAATCGACGGCGAGCGCGTGCTGCGCGATCTCGACGCGGGCAAGGTGGTGGTGATCACCGGCTTCCAGGGCATCGATCCTGACGGCAACATCACCACGCTCGGCCGCGGCGGTTCGGATACGTCGGCGGTCGCGGTCGCGGCCGCGTTGAAAGCCGATGAATGCCTGATCTACACCGACGTCGACGGGGTCTACACGACCGACCCGCGCGTGGTGGAAGAGGCGCGCCGGCTCGATCGCGTGACGTTCGAAGAAATGCTGGAAATGGCAAGCCTGGGTTCGAAGGTGCTGCAGATCCGCTCGGTGGAATTCGCCGGCAAATATCAGGTGAAGACACGTGTGTTGTCGAGCCTGACCGATCCGCTGATACCGCTCGACGCTGAAATGAAGTCGGGCACCCTGATTACTTTTGAAGAAGACGAGACCATGGAAAAAGCAGTCATCTCGGGCATCGCGTTTCAGCGCGACGAAGCTCGTATCGCCGTGATGGGTGTGCCCGACAAGCCGGGCATCGCGTATCAGATTCTCGGCCCGGTGGCGGACGCGAATATCGACGTCGACATGATCATCCAGAACCAGAGCGTGGAAGGCAAAACGGCGTTCACGTTCACGGTCGGCCGTGGCGACTATCAACGCGCCATGGACATCCTCACGAACCAGGTGAAGGGTCACGTGCAGGCCGAGCAGGTGCTGGGCGATCCGAAGGTGTCGAAGGTCTCGGTGGTGGGCGTCGGCATGCGCTCGCATGTGGGTATCGCGAGCACGATGTTCCGCACGCTGTCGGAAGAGGGCATCAACATCCAGATGATCTCGACCTCCGAAATCAAGATCTCGGTGCTGATCGACGAGAAGTATATGGAGCTCGCTGTGCGCGCGCTGCATAAAGCGTTCGAGCTGGATCAGGCGTAAGTAGTTTTGAATAGGCGGGGCGTGCAAGAGCGCCCCGTTTGTTTTGCGCGGCCGCGGTGGCCCAGGTGAATAAATTGCGTCGTCAGTGACGAAACTGGCACAAAAACTGTCCGCCAGACATTGACCTTCGCGGTTCGGCCCGCTATTATCTTGGCTTCGTCGCGCTGACTCCCTGCGCGACTGAAAGTTTGGGAGACGTGGCCGAGAGGTCGAAGGCACTCCCCTGCTAAGGGAGCATCTGGGCCAAAACCTGGATCGAGGGTTCGAATCCCTCCGTCTCCGCCAATGTGATCTGCAAGTGCTTGATTTTAAGGTGCTTTCTAAGGCGGAACATGCAGTACCCACGTTTCTACCCATGTGTCGAAGGGTGGCGCAGTAAAGAAAAAAGGCCCTGTCCATTTCGGTGGACAGGGCCTTTGTCTTTTGTGTCGAGCATGCTCAAGAGCTAGGGTGCAAGTCCCTTACCCAGCCTGATGATGGCAAAGGATTAGTGAAGCGCACGGGCGTCGTCGTGAGGCGGGGTCCGAAAGAAGCGCGTAGCAAACCACACCTGACGAACAGAAACCAGATATAAGGCCTAACGTCGGAGCCACCAAGCAAACGCGCCACCATTAAAAGCCAGATTGCTGCGTTGAAGGAACGTATTTCAGTCGCCGACGCGCAAATCGGCGACGATATGTGCGCCGGTTGCTTCGGCCTCAGCCAGATCGACATGCGCAAGAGTCTGTTCGCAGTGTTGCAGATAGTGTCTGCCGGCCTCCGTGAGGAAGACGCGCCGCGTTGTCCGGTTGAGCAGTCGGGTGCTCAGGCGGGATTCCAGTTCCTTGGAGGCGCGGGACACAGCGGGCGCACTGGGAAAGGCTCCTTTGCTTGGTTGCTGCCGCGCTCATGTACGAACGTACAGTCAAACGGTCGTTTCTGGATCGAATCCTGGGCCAGTCGGTGCGCCTTGTTTTGGCCTATGCACTGCGATGCTATCTGGTCAGGAGGTAGTCGTGCACTGCCTCAGGGACGTCTGATGGATGCAGCTGCGCGTCGTTAGCTATTTGCTTGCTCCCCCGTCTAGGATTTCTATATATAAAATGGGAGCCAGGCATCGGTACACCGTCCGCAAGAGTGCTCGCTCACTCAGCGCGCTCGTATGCATGGGTCTGGCTTGCGAACTGACCAAATTCATCCAATGAGGCGGATTCGCCGTCTTCCTTCAAAGTGCAGCATCGATCAGCGAAGGCACGGTCAATTGCGATCGCAAGCATCATGGCAGCGGCATTGGCCGGAGGTGGATCAACCTTTGTGGGGCGGTAGATCGTATCGCCCGTGGCGATTGGTTGTCCGCTCAATGCGCATATCCCCGATCGTTTGGCTGCAGCAAGGCGCCAGACCTGCTCACCGTATTTGCAGCCTTGGGGATCGCTCCACGAGACAGTTGCCGTCCGCGGACTGATTCGATCAAGCAGGGCTACCGAAACAGATCGATTGATATTCGACACACGTTTAGATCCCTGTGAACTGACTATCCCCTTGACGTGATCCGCAAATTGATCTGCGCAACCGGCATCAAGTTGGCCGACAGTACGCTGCCACGCGATGTTGTCCGTCACGTACTGATCCATGCCGGTACTCCTGTCAAAAGTGGTGTGGCCCTCAGCTCAGTCGGATCTTCGGCTGCACGCAGCTGTTGATCTGCTCTGCTGCCCACAGCAGCGTGGCTTTGCCGAAACCGTGCAACGCTTGCTGATGTTGCCGGTAGAGCATGGCGTGGCTCAGTTGCGCGAATCGGCCTTTGATAAACCCGCCACGGAAGAACCCGAACTGGCCGAGTGTCCCGAAAGCGTTGTAGTCGCTCAGCGATACGAGCGCGCCGAAGTCGCGAAACGCAAACTCGGGTAACGAGCCTCCAGCAAGCCAGTCCGGCAAGTGCTTCGCGAGAAACTGTGCCTGTTGCGTGGCGACCTGTGCGGTTGGTGCGAGAGGGCGCTCATTGCCAACGAGTGTCAGCGTCGAGCAATCGCCGAGAACGAATATTTTGTCGTCGCCCAGCGCCTGTAGTGTTGGTCTGACGCTGATCTGATTGGAACGATTCGCCGCGATCCCATCCACTTTGCCCAGGAAATCAGGCGCCTTGACGCCCGCCGCCCATACCATCAAATCCGCCGACTGCTTGCTGCCGTCGCCGAGCCGGAGCCCATCCGGCTCGGCTGCGGTCACGCGCGTGCCCGTTCGTACTGTGAAGCCGATATGCCGCAACTGCGCTTCGCTGGATTCCGACACCGCAGGAGGAAATGCCGCCAGTACGCGCTGTGCGCTTTCATACAGCGTGAGGTTTAGGCGTGAGCGGATGCCTGGGTCGCCATAACTCGCGGCCACTTCAAGCAAACGGCTCAATTCCGCAGCCAGTTCGACCCCGGTCGCCCCTGCGCCGACTATCGACACACGCAACCGGTCATTCGTCACGACACTCCGGAATATGCTAATGCGCAAGGCTTCATTGAAAACTTCAGCTTGCGCCTGGCTATCGATGAAATGGCAATGCTCAAGTACGCCAGGTGTGCCGAAATCGTTAGCGCGACTGCCCAGCGCAAGGATCAGCACATCGTATTCGATCGTGCGTGCACCGATGACGACTTCGCCCGACGGCGCTCGGAGTTCGGTCAGCTCGACGAGGCGCGCACAGCGGTCCAAGCCTTCCATTTCGCCGGGCTGATAGTCGAAGCCGTGATCCCGGGCGTGGGCAAGATAGATGACCTGCTGCTGCTGGACATCGCGTGTACCGGCCGCGATGGTGTGCAGCATGGGTTTCCAGATATGCGTTGCGCTTTTGTCGATCAACGTGACCTTGGCGCGACCACTACGCCCAAGCGTGTTGCCCAGCCTGGTCGCGAGCAGAAGTCCAGCAATGCCGCCGCCGACGATGACGATCCGAGTGGCCTGACTCATTGCCAAATAATTCTACGAGTGATGAATAAATGCGATACTACGACGTGAATGAGTTCATGTCAAACGTGGCGCCGCTGTTATGGGCGGCTGCACACCGGTTAGACTTCCAGACTTTCCTTGAACACGATCACCGTTGCTGATGAAACATCCGAACGACAACGTCGAGCCTCTCACGACGACCGCCATGCCGCGTCGGGCTCGCGGTCGCCCGGCCGGCAGCGAAGCGGGCGGCGCTGATGCGTTGCTTCACAGCGCGCGCAGGGCGTTTGCGAAGAGCGGCTACGAGGCAACTAGCGTGCGCGAAATTGCTAGGGCGTCGGGCGTCGACCCCGCGCTTGTTGCGCATCATTTCGGTTCGAAGGAAGCATTGTGGATCGCTGTGGTGGAGCAGATCGCTGAAGAAGCAGCGCCGATGATCGCAAAGACCACCGCGCTGCGGGCAATGTTCGAGTTGAGGCCGCGAGCGCGCGTCGAAAGAGCGGTGTCGATCCTGATCGACCAAGTGTTTCTGACACCGGATGTAGGCATGTTCTTTTCGACGGCCGCAACGGAAACCGGGGAGCGCCTTGACGTCCTGATTGAAAGGGTGGTTAGCCCGTTTCATGACGTGTTTGTGCCGTTGCTTGCTGACGCGATTGACACGGGTGAGGTGCCGCAGCAGGATCCCGAAATCATGTTCATGCTGCTGGTCAACGGCATCAGCAAAACCGTCGCGTATAGCCATGTGCTGAGCCCGTTTTCGTCGCTGCCGAGGCGGCCGAAATTATTCAAGCAGGCTGTATTGGTAAGCGCGCTGGCTGCGCTAGGCTGAAATAAGTGCCGACGCGACAAACACGCGAGTTCGATTGGCCGGCTGTTGCAGTGGCGTAGGGCTTGCAGAAGTTCTGACCGAACGCACAGCCGTCCGGTGTAGGACAGCCCACGCGGTGATGCCGCCGTCCGTCACGCGTTTGCAACTTTTACTATTGCCCACCCACGCAGACTGGACGGCCGGTGTCGCGGTCGAACAGTGAGTAGTTGGCCCGCAGATTCGGTCCGGTTCGTTGAACCGCATCCCTACGGGAATTGCGCGCAGTTTTCCTGCGGACGCCTTGTGTGCAGAGCAAACTATCTCAAGTGTCGAACCATATTATTCGGTCCGCGAATGCTTCCAGTACCGGTGCACGGTGACTGCGCGCACCATTGAGCCAGAATTCTCTAGAAAACTGGCGTCGGACCGTTGAAATTGCCGGTTCCAACGCCGCATCTGCTGAGGTGAGGACAAGGCGATCACAGTCATCTCCTGACGCCAGTCGTATGGACTCGACTGCCGCCTCAACTGCAAGCAGTCTATGAGTGTCGTGGTAGGCATCTTCGTTTGCCGCCGCAGGCAGCGGTATCAGACGCACGCCGAATGGCGTGCGCAGAATGTTCGATCGCAAACCATTGATGAAAGCGCTTGCCATATCCTTATCGATGTCGCTCGAAAGATCGAAATATAGTGAGCATTTCATGGGTGCGCCTTGTGCTGCTACCAACTCCCGTTCCATATTCGCTATTAGCTGGACGCACGTGCGTTCTCGTAGGGCGGTTCTCAAATAGGTTCCGTCGACAATCCATACTGTGTTCATACTCTGGTCCTTGGCACTTGCAAAGTGCTTCCGTTTGACGGCGACAACCACACCGACTATCCTTGCAAATTGAATATTGTATCCAAATAAGGCTTTTCAATGGAAAAGGTTTGTCTGTCTCTCGAAGAGGTGAGTACGTTGTCCATGCGTGTGCTTACGTCCAATGGCATGGCAGAAGATCACGCTCGCGCCATCGCTCGCGTGATTACAGCCGGACAACGGGATGAGTGCCATTCCCACGGAATTTATCGTCTGCTCGTCTGTGTCAGGTCTCTTCGGGAGGGCAAGCTCGTAGGCGATGCGAGACCACAGGTCACTGAACTCTCGCCCGCGATCGTTCGCGTGGATGCCGGGTTTGGATACTCACAGCTGGCCTTTGAACTCGGCAGCAAGGTTCTCGTTGAAAAGGCACGGGAGGTGGGCATCGCGGCACTCTCGATCAACAACTGCTTTCATTTTTCCGCTCTCTGGCCGGAGGTTGAGGCTATCGCGAGCGAGGGGTTTGCCGCGATAGCGATGACTCCCAGTCATAGTTGGGTCGCACCGGCGGGCGGCACAAAGCCGGTGTTTGGGACCAATCCGATCGCGTTTGCGTGGCCTCGACCGGGCAAGTTTCCGTTCGTGTTCGATTTCGCGACAAGTGCGATTGCCCGTGGTGACATTGAATTGCATAGAAGGACAGGGAAGGAAATCCCGCTCGGCTGGGCCGTTGACGAGGCAGGGCAGCCAACGACGGATCCGGCTGCCGCAATGAAGGGCGCAATGCTCACCTTCGGCGGCCATAAAGGGTCTGCCCTGTCGGCGATGGTCGAGCTGCTTGCCGGCCCTCTGCTTGGGGACATGACCAGCCTCGAATCGCAGAAATTCGACGAAGGTGTGGGGGCCACGCCCTGCCATGGTGAGCTCGTTCTCGCATTCAATCCAGACGTGTTCGCAGCCGGGAACCGTGCAGGAGGCGACAAGTACGCAGAAGCGATGTTCGACGCTATTGCCGGGCAAGGCGCGCGGCTGCCTTCGCAGCGGCGATTCGAGGCCAGAGTTCGCAGCGAAGCAAATGGCGTCGAGGTCAGTACCCAGCTCTACGCCGACGTCAAGGCGCTCATCCACGACTAGCCGCGGTCCCTTGACTGCATCCAGCATATTTCGGCGGTTCCCGCCATAGGCGCACGCCCGAGCCTTGCAACATTAACGGAAAAGCTGCGGAACTCCTTGACCTATTATATTGGATCCAGGATATTGGCGTCGAAATCAGGGCGTGCCTAGAATATTCTGGAGAGCTTTATGGACACCGCAACCGCACCGCGCAAGACGCTTCATATACGTGTTCTTGCTGCGAGCCTTGCTGGCAGTGCTATCGAGTGGTTCGACTACTTCCTTTATGGAACGGTCGCAGCGCTCGTTTTCAACAGATTGTTCTTTCCTAACTTTGACCCGATCGTTGGACTACTTCTTTCCTACCTTTCGTTTTCGCTTACTTTCTTTGTCCGGCCGTTCGGCGGGGTTTTCCTTGCACATATTGGTGACCGGATTGGCAGAAAGAAAACACTCGTTCTGACGCTCTCCCTCATGGGGGGCGGAACAGTGTTAATCGGATGTCTGCCGACATACAACATGATCGGATTCTGGGCGCCCGCTCTGCTTGTCCTGCTACGGGTCGTTCAAGGCGTTGGTATCTCCGGGGAATGGGGTGGGGCGCTGCTGCTGGCCTACGAGTACGCGCCGGAACACCGGAAGGCTCTTTACGCGTGCGTCCCGCAACTGGGTGTCCCACTCGGCATGTTGCTGGCGACTCTGGCGATGTCACTGATGAGCCTCCTGCCAGACTCGGATTTTCTGGCGTGGGGCTGGCGCGTGCCTTTTATCATGAGTGCAGGCCTCGTTTTTCTCGGGCTGTGGATACGCCGTGGCATTGGCGAGACTCCGGAGTTCGCCGAGGTCAAGCGAACGGGTAGGGTCGAACGCGCACCCATCGTCGAAACCTTGCGACATCACTGGAAAGGTGTGCTTGTAGCGACGGGTGCCAAAATTGTCGAAACAGCTCCCTTCTATGTTTTCACAACCTTCGTGGTGAGTTATGCCACGGGTACGCTCACCTATAGTCGCGTCACCGTGCTCAACGCGATCACGCTCGCTGCCATGGTTACCTGTATCGCTGTTCCGTTTATGGGTTGGCTCGCAGACCGCGTCGGCAGTCGCGTCGTCTACCTCGGCGGGACAGTGCTGATGGCTGTGTTTGCTGGTCCCTATTTCATGCTGCTCGATGTGGGGCAGAAGTGGTCGATTACGCTGGCGACCGTCGTTTCTGTCGGGCTCATCTGGGCGCCGATCGTAGCGACACTAGGCACGATCATGGCGAGGATCTTCTCAATCCAGGTTCGATTCACCGGAATCACACTCGGCTCCCAGATCGGTGCCGCACTTGCCGGCGGTACGGCTCCCCTCATCGCGACGTGGTTGCTGCGCCAGTCAGGCGGAAACTGGCTTTCAGTCGCCGTCTATATTGCCATCTGTGCCGGAATTTCATTCTTTGCCGTAGCACGGCAACCGGGTGCCTCAGAAGCTGCCATGACGGTCAAATAAGCCGGTTGGTGGTGAGGATCGCGAACGCCTGTTTCGTCTGCCATGCCGCCACGAAAAACAGTAGGAACCAAGCGTGCCTGTTTCACCACGACTCAAGGCACCGTGCGTTGTCGATGACGGGCGGCGCCTTGTCGGCCCACTCATAAGCCGCAAGAGCGAAGGTCTATAAAGAAATTCTGGCAGAAAATTCCATTTGAAATCCGTAGTATTACTTATTAAAGAGGGGGTTAAGATGAAAAAGGCAGGTATGGCGGCGGCGATCATGTCCACCGCGGTAGTGTGCCATGCGCAGAGTTCCGTCACGTTGTACGGCGCAGTGGACGATGGGATCACTTATACAAACAACCAGGGTGGCCATTACAACATTCAGGCCTCAAACGGCGCACTAGGCAGCAGCAAATGGGGCTTCCTGATCAAGGAGGATCTGGGCGGTGGATACAGCACCGTTGCTCGCCTCGAGAACGGTTTCGATATCAACAAGGGCACGATGAACAACGGCGGCCGCCTTTTCGGCCGTCAGGCCTACGTCGGCCTTGCCTCGCCCTTCGGTACCATGTTGATGGGCCGCCAGTACGATCTGGTGCTCGATTCACTGATTGGTCTTTCGGCCTCTGGCCGGTTCAATGGAATTCTGGCTACGCACGCAGCGGACGTGGATAACGTCTGGGGCGACTACTCGTTGAGTAATTCGATCAAGTACATCTCGCCAACGTACGCCGGTTTCACGCTGTCGGGGCTTTTCAGCCTCGGTGGAGTGGCAGGGGACTTCTCTAACGGCAAAAAGGAGTCGGTCAGTCTCAGTTACGCGAACAGCGCGCTCAGCGCCAGTGCAGTGTTTTCGCGAATCGATAACCCCGCGACATCCATCTATGATGCGACGGCAAACCCTGTGACAGGCGGAACGTTCGTAAACCCCATCACGAATCCGATCTTCAGCGGGTACACGTCGGCCCATGCTTTACAGGTCGCGGGGGCAGGCGTCAACTATCGCATCGGCGCGGCATTGCTCGGCTTCACCTACACCAATACCCGATTTGACGATGTGGTGCGTACCTCGTCGACGCCATTCTCGGGCACCGCAACCTTCAACAACTACGAAGCGCTCGCTACTTACAATGTCACGCCGGCCGCGTTAGTAGGCGCGTCGTACGACTACACGAAAGCTGAAACGGCGAAATATTTCCAGCTCAATGTTGGCACGCAGTACAGCCTTTCGAAACGCACGCTGCTGTATGCGACAACTTCCTGGCTACGCGCATCGGGTGTTGATTCGACAGGTAAGCAAGCCGTCGCGGCGTTGGCTTTCCTCACACCGTCGTCCACAAATAATCAGATCGCCGTCCGTGTGGGCATCCGGCATACGTTTTAACGCTTTCAGGTCCCGAATCCGTCTGCCTCCTTCCGGGCAGACGGAAGGGCGCGCAAAGGTTTACCCGCGCTTGACTCTGGATTTTGGATACAGGATATTGTTATCACACGCCGATCCCGGAGAAATTCCGGACCTATCGATCCCTAATTTCGGGAGCAACCAAATGTCACCGATTGCAGCCCGGCTCGAACGCCTTCCGTTCAGCCGTTTCCACTTCAAGCTGCTCGTCATGGGCGGGTTGGGCTTCATGTTCGAAGCCATTGACGCAGCTATCATTGCGTTTATCCTGCCCGTTGCTCGTACCAAGTGGCACCTGACGAGCTTCGAGACGGGCCTTCTTGGCAGCAGTACATATGTCGGTTTTCTGGTCGGTGCGCTGTTCGCCGGCCTTCTGGGGGATCGCTTCGGTCGCCGCGTTGTGATGATGTGGGCGCTGACATTTTTCTGCGTACTGACATTCGCTAACGCATTCGTGAACGACTGGCATACCTTTGCGCTGCTGCGGGCGATAGCGGGTATCGGTATGGGCGCTGAAGGCGCAATCATTGCACCGTTCCTGGTTGAATTTGTCAGCAATCGTTATCGGGGTGCTTTCACCGGTGCGCTGGCCGGTTTCTTCTCGTTCGGGTTCGTGGCTGCGGCACTAATCGGTTATTTCGTGATCCCGCTCAGCCCTGAAGGCTGGCGCATCGCACTGGTCATCGTGTCTGTCCCCGTCGTTGTACTACTCTGGTGGCGGCGTTCGCTGCATGAATCGCCGCGCTGGCTGGAACTCCACGGCCGTCATGCGGAAGCTGAAGCAGTTGTAGCGGACATCGAACGTCAGATCGAGCGCTCGGGAGTGAAATTGCCTCCGGTGGTGCCAGTGGCTGGCGGTGCGGCTAGTTACGAGCAGTCGGGTTCTTTCTTCGGAAACCTGCGGCTGCTCTGGAAACCGCCGCTCGCCAAGACAACGCTGATGACATGGTGTTTGTGGCTGTCGGTGACGTTCTGCTCGTACGCATTCTTTGTCTGGATCCCTGGCTTGCTCGTTCAGCATGGCATGACCATCACGAAGAGTTTCTCCGTCTCGATCCTGATCTACCTCGCGCAGATTCCAGGCTACTACTCATCGGCCTACTTCTGCGAGAAGCTGGGACGCAAGACAACGATCGTTACATACATGGCATTGGCTTGCGTCGCAGGTATTTGGCTTGCCAATGCGGGCAGCGACACGTCGATCGTCCTTGCTTCGATCTTCATGTCCTTCGCGATGAATGGGGTGAACGCGGGTGAGTACGCCTACACACCTGAAGTGTTCCCGACGCATCTTCGCGCAACTGGGATGGGAACGGCATCGGCGTTTGGCCGGATTGGCGCAATCTGTTCGCCGATGCTAGTGGGTTATATCTACCCGATATGGGGTTTCGCCGGTGTGTTCGGCATGACGACCGTCATCTTGGTAATCGGTGCTCTCGCCGTGATTATTCTGGGCGTCTCGACGAAAGGGAAAACCCTTGAAGAAATATCCGAGGCTGAGTACGGCTCCATAAATCCCGAAACGCAGAGTGCAGCGTTCCGAACCGCGAAATAAGGGGTCTTTGTGACAAGCACGAAGCATGTACTCATCTCTGGGGCAGTCGAGCGTGTAGCCAGGATGCTGCAGGAAGTTGGCAACACCGACCTCGTGTGGGCCCAGTTCGAGCGTTCCCTCACGGAGGTATTCGGGCAGCAGCTCTTTACTGTGTTGGCGTATGACGAGGCGTCGAGCCGCCTAGGACGTCTGCATAGCAATCGGCTGGACATTAATCCAATAGGCGGACTCAAGCGGGTGACGCAAAGTCGCTGGTCGGATCATGTTCTTCGACGCGGTGAAGTCTTTGTGGGTTCAACGCGCGAAGACATCAAGGGGGTGTTTTCGGAGTATGAGGTGCTGTGGTCGATTGGATGTGAAAGCGTGCTGAACATTCCGGTGCGCAAAAACGGCGTCACGCTGGGCACGATGAATCTGCTTGGTAAAGCTGGCTTGTATGACGATGCCGATATCGGGCTGGCGCTGGTGTTTGCACAATTGGCGGTTTCGCCGCTCGAAGATCAGGTTCAAAGGCTGCGTGGGCTTGAGGATCCTGATTTCATGGAACAGGTGTAGGACTTGGGGCGGGGCGGCAGTAACCGCGCTCCGCCAATTTTTTCGAACGCATTTGACAGACCCGCTGAAGCGGCGCATCATACGTGAAACGTTTGGATATTGGATCCAAGATAATGTTTTTGCGCTGGCTTAGGCGGTTTTCATGGGTAGTAAGGAGACTGATATGAAAGTTCGCACCACCGCTTTTGCAGCCGCTGCTTCAGGATTCCTCGTCCTGTCCCTCGGAGCCGCACAGGCCGCCGAAACGCAAACGGTCAAGCTGGGTTTGGCTGCTCCGATGACGGGCGCGCAGGCGCAGTACGGCAAGGACTTTGAATCGGGCGTGCAGCTCGCCATTGACGACTTCAATGCCACGAAGCCCAAGATCGACGGCAAGGAAACGAAATTCGTGCTGGAGGCGCTCGACGACCAGGCGGACCCGAAGACGGGCACGGTCGTCGCCCAGAAGCTGGTCGATGATGGCATCAAAGGTATGCTCGGTCACTTCAACTCCGGTGTGACAATCCCCGCTTCGGCGATCTATTCGCACGCAGGCATTCCGCAGATTTCGACGGCAACCGCCCCGGCCTATACGCGTCAGGGCTTCAAGACTACGTTCCGGATGATGACGTCGGATACGCAGCAGGGCAGTGTGATGGGCAAGTACGTGGTCGATACGCTCCATGCGAAGCGGATTGCAATCATCGATGACCGCACGGCATACGGCCAGGGTCTTGCGGAGCAGTTCGAGACCGCGGTGAAGGCTTCCGGCGGCAGCATCATTGACCATCAGTTCACGTCCGACAAGGCGGTCGATTTCAAGGCGATCCTGACCGGCATCAAGTCGAAAAACCCTGATTTCATCTACTACGCAGGAGCTGATGCGCAGTCCGCACCAATGGTTAAGCAGGCGCGCTCGCTGGCAATGAAGGCCACGTTTGCCTCGGGTGAAATGTCGAAGACGGAAGACTTCATCAAGATTGCGGGACCGGCCGCGGACGGCACGATCGTCTCGCTCGCGGGACTGCCGCTGGACAAGATGCCGGGTGGCGCTGGCTTCACGCAGCGCTACAAAGCCAAGTTTGGTTCTGAACCGACGACCTATGCGCCGTATACGTACGACGGCGCCATGGCGATGATGCAGGCGATGCAGAAGGCCAATTCGTCTGACCCGGCCGTCTATCTGCCGGTGCTGGCGAAGACCGACATGAAGGGTGTCACCAGCGACCATTTTGCGTACGACCAGTACGGTGATTTGCGCGACGCAATCATCACCGTCTACAAGTGCGAAAACGGCCAGTGGAAGCCGATGACGGTACTCGGATCCAAGTAATTGCTGCCACCGTGGACGGCAGGTCTGCCGTCCACCCAGCCAATACCTCGACTCACGGAAATGACTCAGCAAGCTCAAAACTCTCGGACAACCACCGACGTTGTGGTTATCGGTAGTGGAATCGTTGGTCTCGCATGTGCTTGGTCTGCGCTGCGCGATGGCGCCACCGTCACCGTCATCGACCGTGACTTCGAAGGCGACCGCACGTCGCATGGAAACGCCGGCGGTATCGCGGTGACTGAGAGCACCCCAATTTCAGTGAGCGGGTTGTACATGAAGGCGCTGAAGTGGTTGTTCGATCCTTTGGGGCCGTTGGCACTTGACTGGAAACATGTGCCGACCGCCTTGCCATGGTTCATGGAGTTTCAACGTTCGGCCAACAAGGACCGCTTCCGCGAAATCTCGCTGGCTTTGGCTAGCCTGAATAATCGTGTTTATAGCGACATCGTTCCGATGTTCGAGGACATCGGTGCGATGGACAGTTTTTATCGCCGTGGGGCATTGACGGTCTATG
The DNA here is from genome assembly GCF_003386115.1 of Paraburkholderia sp. BL27I4N3. Classification (NCBI taxonomy): domain Bacteria; kingdom Pseudomonadati; phylum Pseudomonadota; class Betaproteobacteria; order Burkholderiales; family Burkholderiaceae; genus Paraburkholderia; species Paraburkholderia sp. BL27I4N3. The sequence goes on from NZ_QREJ01000001.1 coordinate 1,193,201, forward strand.
AGACCGACGAGGCCTTCGCCGTGGATCAGCATGAATGGGAATTTAAACGGGATCTGGGCGTGCGCTGGCACGCCATGTCTGCTGACGAGGTTCGCGATTGCGAACCCTCCCTTGCGCCGGTTTTCCGACATGGCGTGTTTCTCGATGACTGGTCACACATCGGTGACCCGAAGCGTCTCGTGACGCAGTTGCGAGAGCGAGTGAAGCAGCTCGGCGCCACGTTTTTCGTCGGCACCGTGAAGGCACTGGATCTCGCTGACGCGCTTGCGCCAGCAGCAGTGACCGAGACAGGCGACCGAGTAAAGGGGCGCCGCCTCGTAGTAGCGACGGGTGCATGGTCCGCATCGCTTGCCGGATCCATCGGCGACCGCGTCCTGTTGGACAGTGAGCGTGGTTACAACACGACGCTTCCTGCGCATGGCATCAGTCTGTCGCGCGAAGTGATCTTTGCCGAACGCAAATTCGTCGCTACTCCACTTGATATTGGGGTGCGCATTGGCGGTGCCGCCGAGTTCGCCGGCCTGAAGGCGCCACCGAACTACAAACGTAGTGACGCACTGCTTACGCTCGGAAAGCGGTTCCTGCCCGGCATCAATGATCAGGGCGCTGTGAAGTGGATGGGGCACCGCCCGGCCACGCCGGATTCGTTGCCCGTCATCGGCAGGTCGCCGCGCACGCCATCCGTCATCTATGCGTTTGGCCACGGTCATCTTGGGCTCACGCAATCGGCAACGACGGGTGCGCTTGTCGCCGACCTCCTTGCCAATCGGACACCCGGAATCGGTCTCGAGCCGTATTCGATCAGTCGCTTCCGGACTTAACGAGGCACTTGCGACCTCAATCGACCCGCGGGAAATCCCGTTTCTGATTATCATTTTTTGGAGAGATATAACCATGCTAGTTAACTGGAAAGGTGTGTTCCCTGCTGTCACGACGAAGCTGAAAGATGATGGTTCGCTGGATCACGAAGCGATCAAGGCAGGTCTGAACCGCCTCATCGAGAGCGGGGTCGGTGGGGTCGTCATGATGGGTATGGTCGGTGAGAGCGCCCAGCTCACGCCGGAAGAGAAGCGCACGGTAATCAAGCTTGCCGTCGACACTGTGAACGGACGCGTGCCGGTAATTGCGGGTCTCGCGGAAACCAATACGGCAAACGCGGTCCAGTACGCGAAGGACGCGGAAGAACTGGGCGTTCAGGGCCTAATGGTTTTTCCTGGTCTCACGTACAAGTCCGACGCCCGTGAAACGATCGCCTTCTACAAGACCGTCGCCCAGGCGTCCAAACTCGCGATCCTGCTCTATAACAACCCGCGCGGATATGGCGTGGACCTGACGCCCGATATAGTGGCGCAACTGCTGGAAGAGTCGACGATCGAAGCCCTCAAGGAAGAATCGTATGACACAACCCGTGTCACGGATTTGACCAGCCGCTTTGGCGACCGCCTTGCTGTCGTTTGCGGTGTCGACGATCTGGTGCTCGAGTCGGTTGCACTTGGCGTGACGTGCTGGGTCTCTGGCATGGCTAACGCTGTTCCAAAGGAATCGGTCGAACTGCTGAATCTGGCGGTTGCTGGCGACTATGAATGGGCCCGCAAGCTGTACCGCGCACTGATCGACCTGTTCCATCTGGATACGCACGTGAAGCTCGTTCAGTACATCAAGCTGGCCGAGAACATCACCGCCGGCTATTCGGAAACCGTGAAGGCACCGCGACTGAAGCTCGAAGGCGAAGAACGCCAGAAGGTCATTGAAATCGTCGAAAAGACGCTCGCCAACGTGCGTGCCTTGTCGAAGTAACGCGGCTGGGCCTGAATCCTGCCGCCAAGGGTGGGCAGGCCTATTCCACGCGACATAAGAATCTCATTTTCCCGATGACGAATCGCCTGCCGTTTCGTCATCGCGTCAAGGCTTTCAGGGCCGAATTAAACGCGCGCGATCCGTGTCGGGGGAGCCGCTGGGCGGCCGACACACGACAAAAAAACCATTGAAAGGTGCAGCGTTTCAGGAGCAGGTAGTGGATATTTTCGTTCAGCAGATTCTCAATGGGCTGGTGCTTGGCAGCGTTTATGCCATCATCGCACTGGGCTATACGATGGTTTACGGCATTCTGGGCATCATCAACTTCGCTCACGGCGATGTGTTGATGGTGGGCGCGATGGTTGCGCTCTCCGCCATAGGCGTGCTGCAGAACCACTTCCCCGGCCTCGGCAACGTGCCGACACTGATCATCGCGTTGATCATCGCAGCAGTGGTTTGCTCGCTGGTCGGCTACACGATCGAGCGCGTGGCTTACCGGCCATTGCGTAAAGCGCCGCGTCTCGCCCCGCTGATCACCGCGATCGGCGTGTCGATCCTGCTGCAGACGCTGGCCATGATGATCTGGTCGCGCAACCCGCTGCCGTTCCCGCAGTTGTTGCCCACCGACCCGATCAACGTGATCAAGGCCACCGACACGACGCCTGGCGCCGTGATCTCGATGACTGAAATCGTGATCATCGTGGTGGCGTTCCTCGTGATGGGCGGTCTGCTGCTGCTGGTGCACAAGACCAGGCTCGGCCGCGCCATGCGCGCCATCGCCGAGAATCCGGGCGTCGCGAGTCTGATGGGCGTGAACCCGAACTTCGTGATCTCGGCCACCTTCATGATCGGCTCGGCGCTCGCCGCACTGGCCGGCGTGATGATCGCCTCCGAATACGGCAACGCTCACTTCTACATGGGTTTCATCCCCGGTTTGAAGGCCTTTACCGCGGCGGTGCTCGGCGGCATCGGCAACCTGGGCGGCGCGATGGTGGGCGGCGTGATTCTCGGCTTGATCGAACAGCTGGGCGCGGGCTACATCGGCAACCTCACGGGCGGTGTATTCGGCAGTAACTATCAGGACGTGTTCGCCTTCATCGTGCTGATCATCGTGCTGGTGTTCCGTCCGTCGGGCCTGCTCGGCGAACGTGTCGCGGATCGCGCCTGATCCTGGGAGAAAACAGACATGACCTCAATTCAACCGATCGAGCCGTCCACGACGCTCATCCCCGAGAAGAACCTGACGAAGACGCTGACCGTCGGCATCATCACTGCGATCTTCGTAATCGCGGCGCCGATGATCATCGGCGCGGCCGGCGGCAACTACTGGGTCCGCGTGCTCGACTTCGCGATGCTGTATGTGATGCTCGCGCTTGGCCTCAATGTGGTGGTCGGCTTCGCCGGCCTGCTGGATTTGGGCTACATCGCGTTCTACGCGATCGGCGCCTATACCGCTGCACTGCTGTCTTCGCCGCACCTGAGCTCACAGTTCGAGTGGATCGCGCATCTGGCGCCGAATGGGCTCCATGTGCCGATCTGGCTCATCGTGCCGATCGCGATGTCGTTTGCCGCGTTCTTTGGGATTGTGCTCGGCGCGCCGACCTTGCGTCTGCGTGGCGACTACCTCGCGATCGTGACCCTGGGCTTCGGGGAAATCGTGCGGATCTTCATGAACAACCTCGACCGTCCGGTGAACATCACCAACGGCCCGAAGGGGATCACGGGGATCGATCCGGTATCGGTGGGCGGCTTCAGCCTCGCGCAGACACATTCGCTGTTCGGCCTGCAGTTCCCGTCGGTGTACATGTACTACTACCTGTTCGTGCTGTGCGCGCTGTTCGTGATCTGGACGTGTACGCGTTTGCAGCACTCGCGTATCGGCCGTGCGTGGGCCGCGATCCGCGAAGACGAAATTGCCGCCAAGGCGATGGGCATCAACACCCGTAACGTGAAGCTGCTGGCCTTCGCGATGGGTGCGTCGTTCGGCGGCCTGTCGGGCGCGATGTTCGGCTCGTTCCAGGGCTTCGTGTCGCCGGAATCGTTCACGTTCTGGGAATCGGTCGTGGTGCTGGCGTGCGTGGTGCTGGGCGGCATGGGCCATATTCCGGGCGTGATTCTCGGCGCGGTGCTGCTCGCCGTGTTCCCGGAATTCCTGCGCTCGACCATGGGTCCGCTGCAGAACATGATCTTCGGCCATGAAATCGTCGATACCGAAGTGATCCGTCAGTTGCTGTACGGCCTCGCGATGGTCGTGATCATGCTGTACCGCTCGGAAGGCTTGTGGCCGTCGCCGAAGCACGAAGACAAGATTGCGAAACTGGCGAAGCGCGCTGGCAAGAAGCCGGTGCGTGCCTGAGGCCCAGGGGAGAAATTACATGAGCGATAACGCAAGCAGCAACGTGGGCAACGGCGCGGGTAGCGATCAGATCCGCCTGTCGGTGAAAGGCGTCAACAAGCGCTTCGGCGGCCTGCAGGCGCTGTCCGACGTTGGTCTGCAGATCAAGGCGGGCCAGATTTACGGCCTGATCGGCCCGAACGGCGCCGGCAAGACGACCTTCTTCAATGTGATCACGGGCCTGTACACGCCGGATTCGGGCGAGTTCAAGCTCGACGGCACCGAATACACGCCGACCGCCGTCTATCAGGTGGCGAAGGCGGGTATTGCGCGGACGTTTCAGAACATCCGTCTGTTCGGCGGCATGACCGCGCTGGAAAACGTGATGGTCGGGCGCCACGTGCGTACCAAGCACGGCCTGCTGGGCGCGGTGTTCCAGACGCCGGCCGAGCGCAAGGAAGAGCGCGAGATCAAGGAGCGCGCGGTCGAACTGCTGGAGTACGTCGGCATTGCGCAGTACGCGGACTACACGTCGCGCAATCTGTCGTATGGTCACCAGCGCCGTCTGGAGATCGCACGCGCACTGGCAACCGATCCGAAGCTGCTCGCACTCGATGAGCCGGCCGCCGGCATGAACGCGACCGAGAAGGTCGAGCTGACCAAGCTGCTCGACAAGATCCGCAGCGACGGCAAGACGATCCTGCTGATCGAGCACGACGTGAAACTGGTGATGGGCCTGTGCAATCAGATGACAGTGCTCGACTATGGCAAGGTGATCGCCCAGGGGCTGCCGCATGACGTGCAGAAGGACCCGAAGGTGATCGAGGCTTATCTGGGTGCGGGGGTCCACTGATGGCTACGGCAATGTTGAAAATCAAGGGCCTTCAGGTCAATTACGGCGGCATTCAGGCGGTCAAGGGCATCGACCTCGAAGTGGCGCAGGGCGAACTGGTCACGCTGATCGGCGCGAACGGCGCGGGCAAGACCACGACGATGAAGGCGATCACGGGTCTGAAGCCGTATTCGGCGGGCGACATCGAGTACATGGGCCAGTCGATCAAGGGCATCCCGGCGCACGAGCTGCTCAAGCGCGGTCTGGCAATGGTGCCGGAAGGGCGCGGTATCTTCGCGCGCATGTCGATCGTCGAGAACATGCAGATGGGCGCTTATCTGCGTAACGACACGGACGCCATCAAGGCGGACGTCGATCGTATGTTCGGCTTCTTTCCGCGATTGAAGGAACGCGCCACGCAATACGCGGGCACGCTCTCGGGCGGCGAACAGCAGATGCTGGCCATGGCGCGCGCGATCATCTCGCGCCCCAAGCTGTTGCTGCTGGACGAACCGTCGATGGGTCTGTCGCCGATCATGGTCGAGAAGATCTTCGAAGTGGTGCGGTCGATTTCGGCTGAAGGCATGACCGTGCTGCTGGTCGAGCAGAACGCGCGTCTCGCGTTGCAGGCGGCGAACCGCGGCTACGTGATGGACTCGGGGCTGGTCACGATGTCTGGCGACGCGAAGCGGATGCTCGACGATCCGAAAGTTCGGGCGGCGTATCTCGGCGAGTAAGCTTTGTGAATAAGAACAGTGGGTGTTCAAGAGTCCACTCTTTTGGTATGTAGTTTTGGATGGAGCAGGGTAATGAAATCGACATTCTTTTGCATCGATGGACATACGTGTGGCAATCCGGTCCGAGTCGTCGCCGGGGGCGCACCACAGCTGGAAGGAGCGAACATGATTGAGCGCCGTGCGCATTTCGAGCGCGAGTTCGACTGGATCCGGACATCGCTGATGTTTGAACCTCGGGGCCATGAAGTGATGTCGGGCACCGTTCTCTATCCGCCGACGCGCTCCGACTGTGACGTTGCCATCCTGTTTATCGAGGTCAGCGGCTGTTTGCCGATGTGTGGCCACGGCACCATCGGGACAGTAACGACAGCCATCGAGCACGGTCTGGTGCGTCCGCGTGAACCTGGTGTCCTACATCTGGACACGCCAGCCGGTCTAGTGGTTGCGCGCTACAAGATGGACGGAGACAACGTCGATTCCGTGCAGCTCATCAATGTTCCATCATTCCTACATTCGACGGACCTGACAGTCGATGTTGCGGGACTCGGCGAAATCCGCTTTGATGTCGCCTACGGCGGTAATTTCTACGCAATCATCGAACCGCAGCAAAACTTCGGTGGCCTCCATACGCTCAAACCGTTGGATATCCAGCGCCTGAGCCCGATCCTGCGCCAGAAAGCGAATGAGAAGTATCAGTTCGTTCACCCCGAAAAAGCAGAAATCCGTGGTCTAAGTCACGTGATGTGGACGGGCGAACCAACGGTCGAAGGCGCGAGCGCGCGCAATGCCGTGTTCTACGGTGACAAGGCAATCGACCGATCACCTTGCGGTACCGGGACTTCCGCCCGTATGGCGCATCTGGTTGGCAAGGGTCGACTCAATATCGGCGAAAGTTTTGTTCACGAAAGCATTATCGGAACACTCTTTACTGGAGTACCGGAAGAAGCCACGAAAGTGGGTGAATTCGACGCGATCATTCCGAGTATCGAAGGCTGGGCGCGGGTCACAGGACACAACACGATCTTTGTTGATGACCGTGATCCGCTCGCCAAGGGCTTTTTGCTGAAGTGATTTACCGCGGCATGTGGGCCGCTCGAAAGTCAGTTGAGGAATCGAAATGTTGATCCTGAAAAACGCACGCGTCCTGGACGTAAATCACGAAAATGACACTGCACGTTATTCGATTGTCGTGGACGGCGAGGTCATCAAGGACGTCACCCGCGAACCAGTATCGATAGATGGCGCGCAGGTTATTGACGTCGGGGGAAAGACGGTCATGCCTGGTATGATTGACTGCCATGCGCACGTCATTGCATCGGTGGCGCACCTTGGAAATAATGGCCGTTTGCCGAACACTTTTGCTGTCTTGCGGGCAGTGCCAATCCTGAGCGGTATGCTTAATCGGGGCTTCACAACGGTGCGAGATGCCGGCGGTGCCGACTATGCGCTTTCGCGTGCAGTCGAGGAAGGGGTGATCGCCGGTCCGCGGTTATTCGTGGCCGGTAAGGCGTTGTCACAGACGGGAGGTCACGGCGACTTTCGCGAGCGCTTCGACAATTCGGATCCCGACCCCTGCGGCTGCCACCGCAATCTCGGGGCAATCGGACGTATCGTCGACGGCGTGGATGATGTGCGCAAGGCTGTACGCGAAGAGATGCGTGCGGGCGCGCACCACGTTAAGATCATGGCGTCGGGCGGCGTTGCGTCGCCAACGGATCCGATTGGCAACCTCCAGTTTTCCGTTGATGAGGTCAAGGCCATCGTCGAGGAAGCCACGTCCCACCAGACCTATGTCATGGCGCATGCCTATACAGGCAAGGCGATCTCTCGCGTCGTGAAGCTCGGTGTGCGGACGATCGAGCACGGCAATTTGATTGATGACGAAGCGGCAGCGGTCATGGCCGAGTTGGGAGCGTTTGCGGTCCCGACGCTCGTTACTTACGACGCGATGAGCAAGGTCGGCGCAAAGGCTGGCGTGTCGGAGAGTGCTCTCGCGAAAAACGAGAACGTTCGTATTCAGGGCCTGAAAGCACTTGAGCTGCTCAAACGCAACGGCGTGAAGATGGGTCTTGGCACCGACCTTCTGGGCGATATGCACGAGTATCAAAGCGATGAACTGACGATCCGTTCAGCCATTCTGGGTGCGTTCGAGACGATCTGTCAGGCCACGGCCGTGGGTGCCGAGATCGTCGGACAGCAGGGCCGTCTGGGCGTCGTGTCGCCCGGTGCCTTCGCTGACCTGCTGGTCGTCGACGGTGATCCCCTGACTGACATCAGCGTCCTTACCGGTCAGGGCGAGCGCATCGCCGGAGTGATGAAAAACGGTGTTTGGGTACGTGAAGCATTGCGGTGATGCGGTGCCGGTCATTGGATTTTGTATCCGAAAGCCGTTGCCGTGATAGCATATGAGCTATATCCAGAATCCTTTACGAACCTGATCATGCCCCCGGTTGCCGCTAAACGTCGTACCAAAGAGGCGTCCACGATGAGTGAAGTTATCGTGGATGAAAGCACGCGAAAAATCGTCCGGCCGACTACAGTTGAACTTGTCACCACGGCGGTTCGGCAGCGAATCTTGAGTGGCGAATTGGCTCCGGGCGAGGTGTTGCGGCAGGAGGCGCTTGCGGAGGAACTCGGCGTCAGCCGCGTTCCTATCCGTGAGGCTATTACTCGGCTAACGGCGGAGGGGCTGCTGACTAACGTCCCGCACAAGGGGGCATATGTCGCTGAGCTGTCGAAAGACGAGGTGAAGGAGACATTCGAGATCAGGCTGCGTCTGGAGCCATGGATCTTTTCCGAGGCGATTCCGCGGATTACAGAAGCCGAAATGGGCAAGGCTGAGCGGATCGTCAAGGAAATGGACAAAGCAGACTCCGGCGTCTGGGGGCAGTTAAACTGGCGTTTGCACGAGACGCTCTACCTGCCCGCGCAACGAGACATTACCCTTCAGATGTTGCGGGTGCTCCATGACCGCTGTGATCGATATTTCCGTTTTCAGGCCGTGCAAGTGCCGATCCGCCAACAGTCTCATGACGAGCACATGGCGTTGGTTGAGGCATGCAGAAACCGCGACGCAAAGCTCGGGGCCAAGCTGTTGGAGCAGCATGTCAAGACGGCCGCACAGCAGATCATGTCGGTTGTTGAGGCAGTTGTGACGCGCTGAGTCCATCAGTCGCTCGATCTTTAGTTCCCGATTCGATCTTTTTCGCAAACCGGAGCGCACCTGTTTTCAGGAGCGCTCCAGGTTTGCCGCACATTGCTGCAACCCCGCAAGCGGAGTCTGTCGTGTATCAGTTCAGCTGAAATTGCACGTCGATTGTCTCTTCCCTATTCCCCGACAAAGGCCGCCATCAACGCTGTTCAGTGATTGGCGGAGGTGAGCGGTGTCTGTTGTCGTAGCATATCCATTCCGGCTTTACTTGCGCCAATAATAGTTAGTTATCCTAAATTATTTGGCATAGAGGGTTTACGTTTTGAAGTCATGGCGCAGTAAACGAGGCATGTCAGACAAGCGTCTGATGACTGGGGAAGCTGGGCAGTATCAATCAGCGAACTCTCAGTGCCGCTCGAACATCAAAGAAACCGGGATCTCGATATTACACTTACGCTGCGAAGTAAAATTCTTGTCACCACTTGCGTCACCGTGGTCGGGGCGCTCGTGCTATCTGGTGCAGTGACCTATACAATTATCCGGACAAACATGATCGATGCAATCAACGAGAATCTTAGCTCGATTGCGAGCAGCAACACAACGACCATCAGCCAGTGGATAGAGGGTAAGGAACGTGCCGTCAGCGAGACTGCTGCAGTGGCTGAGCACGGTGATCCGCAAGGGATGTTCGGGCAGATGTCACGCAACGACGGGCTGGTTGTAACAGCTGGCTGGTCAGACAGAACATTCTTTTCGACGGTGAAGACGCCGCCGGACTACGATCCGACTGTCAGGCCTTGGTACAAAGCCGCGATGGCAGCGGGGAAGCTAATCGTCACGAGGCCATCCCTGGAGTCAATGACTGGTCAGTCGTACGTGGCATTTGCAGCACCGATGGTGCGGGACGGGCAAGCCGTTGCGTCGTGAGCGGTGCGGTGACGCTCAGTGGAATTCGCGACGTTGTGAATGCGGTACACCCGACCCCCTCAAGTTTGGCGTCCGTGGTTGCCCGGGACGGACAGTTGGTGGCGCACCCGGACACGACGCTTGCTTTTAAAAATGCGACTGATGTTTCCGGGGACCCTACCCCGGATACGCTCAACCGGATCTCCGATGGACAGACGCCGTTTGCAGTGACCATAGGGGGAGCAGCAAAGTTGCTCAAGATCAGGCCCGTCGTCGGCACTGATCGGTACCTTGTCATTGCTCTGGACAAGAGCGAAGCGACCGTCGGGCTACGTAACATAATTCGTGCGATGGTCATCGCGATGATCGCCTTGACGCTGGCGGCCATCGGCATTGCAGTCCTATGGACGTCGAGTTCGTTTCGCAGACTTGGGGAAGTGCGGAATGCGATGAAGCGAGTAGCCTCGGGGACTGGCGACCTCACGCATCGTCTGCCAGTAGCGGGCAACGACGAGGTCGTGCAGATTGCACATTCGTTCAATCAGTTTGTCGAAAAACTAAACAGCGTGATCCGTCGCATTCGCGATACTAGTGAATCGGTACGGCACGCCGCGCACGAAATAGCTTCAGGGAATCACGACCTATCGCGTCGCACAGAATCAGCGGCTGCCAGCTTGCAGCAGACGGCAGCATCAATGGAAGAGATACGTCGACGGTAACACAGGCCGCTGGCGCAGCGAGGCAAGCGAATCAGACGGCGGTAGCCGCGGCTAGTGCCGCATCCCGTGGGGCCATGTGGTGACGGACGTCGTGTCAACCATGCGCGAGATCGAAGGAGCCTCCGGGAAGATCAGCGACATCATCGGTGCTATCGACAGTATCGCTTTTCAAACCGTTGAAGAGTCGGCGGCAGCAGCATCCGCATTGCAGACCCAGGCGTTCGAGCTTGCAGAGGCAGTAGAGCAGTTCCGGACAAGCGATGTTGCGTCGGGGGGCAAGCTTAGGGTAAACATCTAGAACACCATGAATTATTTCGTGCTCTAATCTGAATATTGGATCCAGGATACTGATTCTCTTCTCTCGAAGGCTGCAGGCGCTGTCATTTTTTTGGCGTTTCTTCTGGATCCAATATACATACTTTGCACGAGGCCTTACTGGCCCTCGACTTTAGAGAAGGAATGGATCATGGCAATCAATTGGCAAGGCGTTTTCCCCGCAGTCACGACCAAACTGAAGTCCGATTTCACGCTCGACACCGAGGCTATCTGCGCGGGGCTTGATCGCCTGATCGCGAATGGCGTCAGCGGCGTCGTCATGATGGGCATGGTGGGCGAAAACGCACAGCTCACACCGGAAGAAAAGTTGACGGTCCTGCGTACAGCCAAAGAGGTGATCAACGACCGTGTGCCCATCATCTCCGGCCTCGCAGAAACGAACACCGAGAAGGCCGTGGCGTATGCCAAGGAAGCTGAGAAAATCGGCATTGATGGCTTGATGGTCTTCCCGGGTCTGACTTACAAGTCAGATGTCCGTGAAACGGTCGCGTTTTACAAGACGGTCGCTAAGGCATCCAGTCTCGAGATCCTGCTGTACAACAATCCGCGCGGTTACGGGGTCGACCTGACGCCTGATGTCGTCGAGCAGTTGCTCGAAGAACCTACCATCGTGGCAATCAAGGAGGAGTCCTACGAGACCACCCGCGTTACCGACCTCATCAGCCGTTTTGACGGACGTCTCGCAGTAGTGTGCGGTGTGGACGATCTGATTCTTGAAAGCGCTGCCCTAGGCGTGAAAGTGTGGGTCTCGGGCATGGCGAACGCGCTGCCCAAGGAATCGGTCACTCTTCTAAAGCTGGCTGTCAAAGGTGATTTCGCGACGGCTCGGAAACTGTATGCCGCCCTGACGCCGCTGTTCCATCTCGACACGGTGGTGAAACTGGTCCAGCACATCAAGCTCGCCGAGCACATCATCACGGGTTCGGCCGAAACCGTAAAGCCCCCGCGCCTGGATCTGGTTGGCGAAGAGCGCGAGATCACGATCGCTATCACGCGCAAAACGCTGGAAGACCTCAAGGTGCTTGGTTACTAACGAGCGCACCTGACCGGAGCTGCCTGACAGTTCCGGTCAACGACGACGATGTTGTCGTGCGAAAACTGTGTTGGGCGCGGCTCCATGCGCTATCGCCTCATGTAGGTGCCGTTTTCGTCGAAGACGAGTGGCGGCACCCCTTCTTTTATTCCGGCCTGTCGACATAGACGGTCGCTTGGCGGTGACCCCGTTTTAATGAAAGCCGGACCGGGTCTTCGAGTCCCGGTTGACTCGACAGACGGCAGCGGCCTAAGCAGGTGCCTCAGTTATATTGCGGCTTCACCGCCAGTTCAATTTCAAATTATCGGGAGACAAGGTTGGAGTTGCTGACGACAGTGAATGAGTATCTCTGGAGCCCGCTGGTCTTTTTCGTGCTCGGGTTCGGACTCTACCTGACTGTAAAAACAGGATGCCTTCAGATTCGTGGTCTACCCGAAATGCTGCGGCTCATCACGCAACGGCAAAGCGGAGAGGAGGGCATCTCTTCTTTTCAGGCGCTCGCGCTAACCCTGTCGAGCCGTGTGGGTGTCGGCAGTATCGCAGGAGTTGCGACGGCCATCGCAGCGGGCGGTCCCGGCGCGCTCTTCTGGATGGCGACGATGGCGATGCTTGGCGGTGCAACGGCCTACGTGGAGTCCACTCTCGCGCAGATCTACAAGTCGAAGGTGAATGGCGTCTATTCCGGCGGCATCCCCTACTACATCGAGCGTGGATTGGGCCTGAAGTCGCTAGCCTGCTTGGCGGCCTTCGCCGCAATGTGTCTGTACGCGTTATTCGCGCCTGGAATCCAGTCCAATAATATCGGCCTTGGGTTCAAGTCAGCATTTGGTATTCCCCCGGTTTACACGGGAAGTATTCTTGTTTGTCTGCTTGCCTTCATCATATTCGGACGACGTGCTCGCCTGATTCACTTTGTCGAATATATGGTGCCGTTTATGGCAGGGGCCTACATCCTGATGGCTGTCGGCATCGTCATCGCTAATTTTGACCGGCTGCCCGGCGCGTTGCACCTTATCCTCTCAAGCGCATTCGGGTTCAATGCAGTATATGGCGGCATCGTGGGCTCAGCCATCACATGGGGAGTGAGACGCGCGCTGTTCGCGAATGTAGCCGGCGTGGGCGAAGGCACCTTCGGATCCGCAGCCGCTGACGTTTCCCATCCGGTTAAACAGGGGCTTGTTCAGTGTTTTTCCATTTACATTGATACCCTGTTCGTCTGCATGGCTACAGGCATCATGATCGTCATCACGGGGCAATACAACGTGATGGGAGATTCCGGCGCTCCTTTAACAGTCCATCTTCCGGGCATCGAGGCAGGTCCTGCGTTTGCGCAGGCGGCTGTGAACTCGGTTTTCCACGGGTTTGGAGCACCTTTTGTCGCGACATCGATTGCGTCATTCGCTTTCACGACGCTGATCGCTTTCTACTACATCGCGGAAACGAACCTGTCCTATCTGCTCGGTGGACGCAGGAAATGGGCGGTGTTCGTGCTGCGTGTCGTGACCTGCGTGACGGTCCTGCACGGTGCAATCGAGCCTTCCGCACTCATCTGGGCAATTGGCGACTTTGGCTATGCGAGCCTCGCCTGGATCAACATGTTTTGCCTTGTACTTCTGGCAAAGCCCGCTTTGTTGTCGCTCAAGGACTTCTACGTGCAGAAGCAGGCGGGTCTCGATCCCGTGTTCGATCCGGTCAAGCTCGGCATTCCCAACACGGTCTGCTGGACTCACGGGACCGATGACGACGCACTGGCTCCGCCGACGCTGCTGGCGGAGCCGCTTCCCGTTCGCGTAGGGACCACTACTTCGTCGTAGCCCGCGCCATTTCACCCCTTTTTGAAGGACATCGACATGACCATTACTGGCGAAATGCTTATAGGCTTTTCCGCGGTGCGTGGCAACGAAGGCAGCCAGCATGCATTCAATCCTGCCACCGACTCCGAGATCCCGGAGCCGTCCTTTGGTATGGGCGGGGCCGCGGAGGTCGAGCGCGCGGCTTTTCTGGCTGCGCAAGCTTTTGACGTTTTCCGGAATGTCCCGCTTGAGACACGTGCGGCGTTTCTGGAATCAATCGCTGACAACATCGTCGGCATCGGCGATGAGTTGATTGAGCGGGCACACGCGGAGACGGGCCTTCCGGTTCTGCGTCTGCAGGGCGAGCGCGGCCGGACTGTCGGTCAGCTGCGTCTTTTTGCGAAGGTTGCGCGGGACGGGCACTTTCTCAGTTCGACGATTGATCATGCTCAGCCAGAGCGGCAGCCGCTGCCACGTGCGGACATTCGCCTTGCGAAAGTACCAGTCGGACCGGTCGCGGTGTTCGGCGCGAGTAACTTTCCGCTGGCCTTCTCGGTTGCCGGAGGTGACACTGCGTCGGCATTTGCAGCAGGTGCACCGGTTATTGTGAAGGCACACGGGGCGCATCTTGGAACGTCAGAGCTGGTAGGTCGTGCAATCCTGAAAGCGGTCAAGGAGCAGGGCTTGCCAGAGGGCGTGTTCTCACTGCTTTTCGGAGCTGGTCGCAACCTCGGCGAAGCGTTGGTCGCCCATCCAATTATCAAGGCGGTTGGCTTCACGGGTTCCCGTCAAGGTGGCCTCGCGCTAGTCCGGATCGCAAATGCTCGACCCGAGCCGATTCCCGTCTACGCCGAAATGAGCAGTATCAATCCGGTGTTCCTTTTTCCGGGTGCGCTCGCTAGCCGCGCTGAAGCGATCGGTAAGGCTTTCGCAGATTCGCTGACCTTAGGTGCTGGACAATTTTGCACGAACCCGGGGCTCGTCCTCGCAATTGACGGCCCGGACCTCGACCGTTTCGTGAAGGCGGCCGGTGACGCGCTTGCGACCAAGCCGGCCCAGACAATGTTGACATCCGGAATCTTCAAAGCTTTCATCAGCGAATCGGAGAAGGTCAACGCGGTCCAAGGTGTCACAAAAGTGGCAGAGGGCGTGTTGGCGGGCGAACTGCCGAATGCCGCGCAGGCCGCGTTGTATTTGACTGATGCACAGCGGCTGTTGGCTGCACCTGAGCTCGAAACAGAAATGTTTGGCCCGGCATCTGTTGTGATTCGTGCCCGCGACTTCGAGGAATTGCTTTCGGTCGCCGAACACGTGGAAGGGCAGCTCACGGTCACTCTTCAGATCGACGCCGCTGACTATACCGATGCACAGCGGCTGCTGCCAGTGCTTGAGCGCAAGGCCGGTCGAATCCTCGCGAATGGTTTCCCGACAGGTGTAGAAGTCTGCCACGCGATGGTTCACGGCGGTCCTTTCCCTTCCACATCAAATCCGATGTTCACATCGGTGGGCGCAACGGCGATTGACCGATTCCTGCGACCGGTGTGCTATCAGGATCTGCCGGATGCACTGCTGCCGGCAGCGGTAAAAGAGGCAAACCCGCTAGAGATCTGGCGCCTGGTTGACGGCGAGCTAACAGCGCCGCAGGAGGCAGCAAGCGCCACTGTGCAAGCCTGACGGCCGGAAGAGGGCAGGTCGCCGATGCAGCACTAGTGACCTGCATGACGCTGGACTTTTTGAGCAGGCAAGTGTTCAGGGATTTCTAATGCGGTCGAGGACGCGATCGAGGGCAAGGTGTTGGGCGTTAAGTGCACCCGCCCGTTCGAGATCAGCGGTCACCTGCTCGTTCAAACCGCCCGGCGTTGAAAACTCCTTTGACAGTTCGGCGAAGGTCTCAAAACGCGCTTTCGCGGTGGAGGCCAGTCCGCTGAATAGAGACGCGAGGTAGGCTCGAGCGTCCCTGTAGGGAATGCCTTTGTCTTGTAGCCAGATAGCATGGCTTTCGAGTGTGGCGAAAAAGCTGCCCATCAGGGCGGTTGACGCAAACAGACAATCGAACGCCTTTTCATCGCTGGCGGGAATCGCGGCACCGAGCGGTGCAAAAAGTTTAATCGCTACAGGGTTAGCCGGAAATACGATAGTCGGCCCCATCGCCTGGGCTACCATGGGTAAGGGGGCCAGACGCACAATATCCGCGACGTCAGGCATCAACACGCGCAGCCTCTCGAGATTCCAGGTAGCAATGAAGCTGAAAACGCAGTGCGTTGGCCCGAGATGAAGCTTTGACAATACATCTTCAGCGATTCGAGGGCGGATTGCGAGGCAGAGCAACGTGCATCTGTCTGCGACCTCCTGATTGTCGCGGCCGACTCGGACTAGTGTGTATTTGTCTGAAAGTCTTGAGGCGGTCTCCTGATTGCGAGGTGAGACCCATATCTCTCGAAGACCGCGGGGTTCTGCGGTAAGGCCGCTAACGATCGCCTCCGTGATTGTGCCTGTCCCGATGAATCCTATCCGCTCAGTCATCTCCGGACCTCCTGTTTCAACGTCGAAATTCGTTTGCTGGGGAAGCAGCATTGAACTTGTTCTGGATACAGGATATTGTTCCACAATACCAGCTGCGCAGAACGCCGGCTTCAGAAGGGAGGCAGAAATGACGGATGACGCATTATTAGATAACCCCGCCTCGGGCGCTAAACCGAGCGACTGCAACAGCACATCCCAGTTCCTGATCGTTCGTCCGGAATCGGAAGAGAGCTATTGGCAGCCAGTGCCTGCAAATGGCTACGCCGCGGTGCACCTTGCGCCCCATCTCGTAGCGATGCAGCGGCCGTTTGCGGCAGGCACTCAGACTGTGCCGCCTAGTGGTTTTGTTCGTCTGCACGCACACGCGGAGTCCGAAGAGATACTTCACTTCATTCGGGGTGAAGGCAGGGTGATTGTGGAAGGGCGGGATTATCAGATCGAGCCGGGCATGACGATCTACCTGGGTCCCAGGCAATCACACACACTAATAAACGATGGAAGCGAAGACTTGCACTGGGTATGGTTCTTCGTGCCATCGGGCTTGGACACCTTCTTCAAAGCTATCGGAAGGCCGCGTAAGCCTGGCGACGTCGCTCCCGAGAATTTCGCACGGCCCGAAAACGTCGGCGCAATCGAGGCGAGCAACGGCTTTTCGCCAATCGATGCAAATCGCCTGCGGTAGCGAGATAGGCCGTCCTGTAACTCTTTATTGTTTGAGGACTTGTTTCTCATGGTACACACTCAACCTCCGCCTCCGTTTCATCATATCCTTCAATCTGCACTGGGCTCTTCGCAGCGGCCAACAGCGACAGCGCCGGCATCTCCTTACGCTTCGCTACTGACCTCGCCGTTGTCGGGGCTTGCAGGAAACACGACGGAGCGGGCGGACGTGGCATCAGTTGCGATTCTGGGCTACAACTAATCTAAGTTTGCTAGGGCCTGTTGACAATCAGCAGGTCCAGATGAAAGCGGAGGAGAGCGCAACGAATGATGAAAATCGTTCGGAGAGCTTGTCGTAGCGGGTAGCAACGCGACGGAATTGTTTGATGCGACAGAAGAATCGTTCGACCAGATTTCTCGAAGCATAAAGATGTTCGTCCAAAGGACGTTGCTCAAGGCGATTGGCGCGACTGGGATGACGGCTTGAATACCAGTCGATTCCAGATGTTGCAGGATCGTGTTCGAATCGTAGGCTTTGTCGGCAGCCAGACTGGCGGGTTTCAGTTCGCCCAGCAAAGGCAGAGCTTCGGGACTGTCACCAGCTTGTCCGCCCGTCAGATGAAAGCGAGCGAGCATGCCCAGACCATCGAGCAGAGCGTGAATCTTAGTGCTCAATCCACCACGCGAGCGCCCGATTGCCTGGTCGCCTTTTTTTTCGCTGCTCCGGCGGCATGCTGGTGGGCACGCACAATCGTACTGTCAATGAAGACTTCCTCGAGGTCGGTGTCGGCCGCCAGTTCAGCGAATACTGCATGCCATATCCCTGCCCGAGACCATCTGGCACAGCGTCGGTACACGCTATTCCACGGTCCAAAATCGGGCGGCAAATCGCGCCATGGGCTGCCGGTGCGCGAGACCCATAGTACGGCCTCGACGAACAGTCGGTTATCCGTAGCCGTCCGACCGGGGTCCATCGCCTTGCCTGGCAGCAAGGGGGCGATCCGTTCGTATTGGTCGTCACTGAGCATCAGTCTTGGCATCCTGTTCTTCCGCAAAAGACAGGATGTAAACAGCTTTCCTCACAAGTTAACAGCCCCCTCAGCGCTGGTTGTCAACAGGCCCTAGTGCCTTTCAGGGATTAGCGCAGCATACGGTATTCACGAACCGACACACATCGTTGAAAAGAGCTATGCATCAGCGGTGTCCCAAGGATGCGCATGCAATGCGGCAGTCAGGAGCGAATGGCGAGCTAAAGTCGAAAGTGGTGTACGGGGGAGTTGAGGCGGGAGATTGAAAGCGGTGGAGGTTTCAGCTGAGAATCTGATTGTCGAAGTCGGAAACCAGCAAACAACAAACCATCCACCATGAGCAAGTTTACGGAAAAAGAAGTCGTTGGTCTATCGGGAGTCGGTCTGGGTCTGGACGATCTGGTCCGGCAAGGTGCGCGGCAGGTGATTCAGCAGGCGATCGAAGCGGAGCTGGCTTCGCTCCTGGAGCGGTTCGCGAACGTCAAGACCTTGCACGGCCAGCGCGCCGTGGTGCGCAACGGCTATCTGCCGGAGCGCGAGGTGTTGACGGCGGCCGGGCCGATTCCAGTGAAGGTGCCGAAGGTTCGTGACCGATCAGGATCAGGCGTGAAATTCAACTCATCGATTGTGCCGCCGTATGTGAGGAAGTCGCCGCGCGTGAGTGCCGCGCTGCCGTGGCTGTATCTGAAGGGCATTTCGACGGGCGACATGAGTGAGGCGCTGAGCGTGCTGCTGGGCGACGATGCCAAGGGTCTGTCGGCGAACGTGGTGAGTCGCCTGAAGGCCCAGTGGGCCGACGAGCATGCGAGCTGGAGCCGGCGTGATCTGTCGAAGTCGCGCTACGTGTACTGGTGGGTTGACGGCATTCACACCGGGCTGCGCAGCGAGAACTCGGACGGTCAATGCCTGCTGGTGATCATCGGCGTGAGGCCGGATGGGCGCAAGGAACGTGTGGCGATTGGCGACGGGTATCGCGAGTCGAAGGCGTCGTGGCAGGAGCTGCTGCTCGATCTGAAATCGCGTGGCCTGGAGGTCGGTCCATCGCTGGCGGTCGGCGACGGAGCAATGGGTTTCTGGGCCGCACTGGAGGAGGTGTTTCCCGCGACGCGCGGCCAACGCTGCTGGTTCCACAAGATGGGCAACGTCCTGAATGCGCTGCCAAAGTCACAGCAAGGCAAAGCCAAAGGCGATCTGCAGGCGATCTGGATGGCTGCCACGCGCGCCGACGCATATGCCGCGTTTGATCGTTTCGTGACGGTCTACGCGGCGAAATATCCGAAGGCGACGGAAACGTTGAAGAAGGACCGGGAAAGCCTGCTGGCGTTTTACGACTTCCCGGCGGAGCACTGGCAGCACCTGCGGACAACAAATGCGATCGAGTCGACGTTCGCGACGGTGCGCCACCGGACGACGCGTACGCGCAACTGTGTGTCGCGACCGACCTTCCTAGGGCTGGCATTCAAGCTGATCGAGGAGGCCGAGAAAACCTGGCGACGCATCAACAGCCCTGAACAGATCAAGCTGTTACTGGAAGGCATTGCCTTCAAGGACGGCGAACCGGTGCAAGATGATCGACCGGGTCAGCAGAAACTCGCCGCTTGACGTCGCCGCTCATCAAGCTGCCCATACACCACTCTTGACCTTATCTCGCGAATGGCCTGAAGCAACCGCTATCGCGTGCAACAGCGACATCTATGCATTTAGCGCGATTGCTGAGTGTCGGCGCATGGGTCTGCGTGTGCCAGAAGACATCCCCATCAGCGGCTTCGACGATGACGACTACACCAACATTTTCAGGCCCGCTCTCACAACCGTCTCGGTACCCGCACGCGAGATTGGACAATACGCAGCTGCTGCACTCGTCAAAGAACTTAACGCGGAGGGCACGAGGGTGCCTATAAGACCGGTCCTGACAGATCTCAAGCGTCAATTCGGCGAATCGCTTGCATCTGCGATGTCTTCGTTCCTTTCTGGCTAGGGAGTTGACGGCCTCAAGGGCAAGCTCGTTCTGTTGCCAGTGGTGGATTCAACATACTGGCCAGCGGGTTGGAGATCGATGTTGCGCAGATCTCCGTCGCGAATTACGCCCTTTGCAGCGCGGAAACCTCTTCGCCTCGCACATCAGCTGAAAGGGGCGAACGCCGGCGAGGCGGTCTTCTGTCGTTGGCGGAGCCCTATTTTCCCAACGGGGCTGACGATTATCCGATCGACGACTGGGTCGGCGCCACCTCGCTCCGAGTAGGTCAGCGGCGTCGGCCAACGCCTTCGTGAGCAAAGCGATGAAAAAATCCAAGTTCTTACGTAAACCTTTCATCCGCACTATCAAAAGAAGCCTAGGGACGGGGCATCAAGAGGTGCGCCTCTCAGTGGTCCAACGTAACGGATCTGCCTGCTTCGCCCTGCAGTATGAACAACGGGCCTTACAGTGCTACCGACTGCTGATGTGATGGGCGTCGGAAGATGCCTGGATAGATGGCCTTTTTATCCGGCGTTGGCCTCACATTGCCGAAACTGGATAGATGGTCAAAAAGTTTGGCCTCATAGTATGTGCACGGAGTCGGTGATCGTTAGCAGTTGTGTGGGCTGTACGTCGGTTCATTCCGCTAGCGGACGGCTCAGGATCGGTGAGGCGACCTTTTGTGCGTCACCATCGTTTGGGTCGGTTTGTTACAGATTGTAATATTCGAGCAGTCGAAGCGCGTCGGTTCGAAGGCAGCAGCAATGAAGTGCGCTATCGAGAACTGACCGTTGCAGCAAAGTCGATAGATATTTTGACGTCCACTGTAACTACATTCGGTTTTGAGAGGTGTGTGCATTCGATACCGCATTTCTAGACGTGATAAACGGTAACACGAGAAATACCCATTAATTTAGTACTACATATAAAAGTATAGAGGACGTTCGGATCCATAAACCCTCTGTCCAATACCGATCCAAAAGTGACAGCAGATCACAACGGCCAGCGCGCAAACCGTTGCCTGAAAATCCTCCGGATTTTGCGGGTCTTACGCGGTGCCGGTTGAGGAAAAATTTTTAGACAGAAGCAAGACACGAAGGAATTCGACCATGAAACTGCAGCCACTAGCTACTGCTCTTACGGCATTGGGCCTACTTACATCCGTCGCATGTTCAGCGACGGAGGACGACGCCTCGAAGTTGGGCGGAGATTTGACGTCAGTAGGAGCGGAGAAGGTAGGGAGCAAAGACGGAACCATTCCAGCATTCGCGGGTATGTCAAAGCCGTCGGCTGGTTGGGCCTATGGGAAGGTTAGAGAGGACTATTGGAAATACAAGGGAGAGAAGCCTTCTGTTGTTATCGATGCTTCAAACGTCGACAAGTATGCTGACAAGCTGACGCCGGGACAGGTTCAGATGATCAAGCAGATCAAGGGATACACGATGCCGGTGTATCCAACGCACCGAGAATGCGGCTTCCCCGACACGGTGGCAGAAAACACCAAGAGTGGAGCACTTAAGTCGACGATTGGAAAAGATGGCTGGTCGTTGGACAACGCGACCCTGCCGGGAGTCCCTTTTCCAATGCCACAAACTGGGATCCAGGTAATGTGGAACTGGCTCATGCGATATCAGGGGGCAGGCGTTGAATGGCGAGACGCTACCACACTTGTCTCGCCGCGCCCGGGGACCACTCAACCTATTGTCGTGCACTTCAATCAGCTCATGTTCTATCCTTGGGCGAAAAACGGCCGACATACGCCGCAAGACGAATCCGGCTTGCAAAACGGAACTTACTACCTTTACACAGACCCGGCCGCACTCGCTGGCCAGGGAACGATGCAGCGGTACTATTTTAATAAGGATACCGATACCTATTATTACTTTACGGGCCAACGCCGCGTCCGTCGCTTGCCAGCCTATTCATACGATGCGCCGTTGATTGGGTTCGAGAACCAATACCCTGCGGACATCTCGTTTGGATTCTATGGGAATCCAGATCGGTTCGACTGGAAGCTCGTCGGCAAGAAGGAAGTGTACGTGCCGTATAACCAGTTCGCAATGCAACGCTTTGATGACAAGCTGGATTCGTTAGCTGGTCCCTCCTTCGTCAACGCGAACTATCGTAGGTACGAACTGCACAGAGTCTGGGAGATCGAGGGGACGGTGAAGTCAGGGGTTCGTCATTCAACACCAAAAAAGACGCTCTATGTTGATGAGGATAGCTGGCTGGTCGCTGTAGGGGACGACTACGATGCACAAGGCAAGATCTGGAAATCGAAAGAGAACAGTATCACTCCAGAGTGGGAGATCGGTGCATGCGCGGTCCCCACATCTATCTACAGCGATCTTATCAGTGGTCGCTACGTCCTTGATAACACTGTAGTCGGTAGCGGAAAGGACGTGAAATACTATCCGCCGGGAAGTAGCGACTCCCGACTGACAAGCCAGTATTTCACGGGAGAAAACCTAGGGAAGATTAGCGATCGATAACCGATGCTACGCGAAAACATTGAGCGTTATCGGGAACCACACGTTGTTATAAACATAAAATAGATTAGTAGGCCTATAGAAAGGGGCAGGAAATGAAGGAAAAAGCTAAGACGGCCCGCTTATTCTGGACGACCATGTGTGGCCTGATGGTCTCTGGGTCTGCTAATGCATACACGTTCGACACCGGGATTGCCGATATTCAGGCGTCGTGGGTGTCGAACGTCACCGGAGGGGTTGCTACACGCACAAAGTCTCCCAGTTGCTCGCTAACCGGAGACCCGAACGCAAATGGCTGCGGCGCAGGGGCAAACACTTCGCAATGGGCCAACGGGGACGACGGAGACCTTAATTATAAAAAAGGCCAGCCGTACAGTGCTTATATGAGTCTAACGTCAGAATTGCTGCTGACCATGCCGAGTGAAGGCCTGAAGTTCCTTGTTCGCGGTACGGCACTTTATGACTTCGCAGCGGCCCATACTCAACGTACGGATCTCTCCCCTGGAGCCTATAACCAGGTGGTTAAAGACGCCGATTTGTTGGACCTTTGGGTGCAGAAAGATTTCAACATCGCGGACCAAAGCGCACATGTACGCATTGGTAATCAGGTGATAAATTGGGGTGAAAGTTACTTTGCATCGGGTGGTATCAATGCGACTAACTCTCTCGATATTCAAAAGCTTTTGATCCCTGGAACCCAACTCAAGCAGGCCCTGCTGCCCGCTCCGATGATCAGCTTTGCTAGCAGCTTGCCGGTCGGCTTCTCCACGGAAGCTTATCTGCAGGGTCAGTGGCACAGCAATCGCTATCCTCCTGTCGGCACTTACTGGTCGACTTCGGACGTCTTTGGCCGGGGAGCGCAGCCTGCTTCGTACAACACAGGCAACTTTAACCTCAGTGGAGTTGACGCGGGTACGATCGCTGGGGCGGGCAGCAAGAACAACGGACTCATTGCCACGACGAACCAGAACCTCGTGAACGGACTGTACAGCGGGCCTCCTACCAACGCGCTCGGTGTGCCGTACAACACGGTGCTGCCTAGCAATAGTCCCCAATTCGGCGTGAAACTAGGGTATAAGCCTCCTAATGCTGATATCAATTTTGGGTTTTACTACGAAAACTATATCGATAAAGCTCCGGTTTTGTCATACCTCGCCAACGGCACTGCGCAGTGGTCCTACGAGAAAAATCGCCAGTTGTTTGGTGTCAGTGCTAATTTTTCATTGGGCGACTGGGCTATCGGTTCAGAGCTGTCTTATCGTCCAAGCGACGCCGTAGCGATGTCAGGCTGCTTTGGCGCAGGAGGTCCATCGGATTCGCAAACCAACGGAATGTCAGGAAGTGACTGTGCGGCATACATGAATATGAAGAAGTTTCAGCTTGATGTGAATGCGCAGCTGAATCTCACAAAGACATCCTATCCGTTCCTGAAGTTGATCGGTGCCGACATGGCGGTATTCACCGCGGAAGTTACTGCAATTGATTATCCGGGTCTTAAGACGGGGGGGCAGTACTTCAGCACGGTTGGGGGAAAGACGGTCTATCAGATAGCGGATGCCGGGTATGGCACGTGGCTGAACAACAACTCGACGCTGGGTTATCAGATCGCAGCAGCTCAGGGAACGGCCCGATCGGTTGGATTGACGATGGACTTCAACTGGACATATGACGGTACCGTAATTCATGGCTGGCAACTGACGCCCGGCGTGACATTTACAGACTCGATATCTGGCTACACCCCCACGTTCTCGGCTAACTACGAGCAAGGTGCGAAGTCGATCAACTTTTACGTCCTGTTTAACCAGAATCCTCAGGTTTGGCAGGCCGGGATCAATTACACCATGTTCTTTGGCGGTAACGCGCTTTCCCAGCCCTACGGTGACCGTAACTTCGTTGGCCTGTTTGTGACGCGCAATTTTTAATTGGTCTCCAAGGACTGAATACAAGCTGCGCCTCCGTTCGATTGGAGGCGCAGCCGTTACGACTCCTCCGACAACTAGGAGACTGGAAGTGTTATTCAGCATTATCAGACATATCGAAGACTCGCTGTTCTCGCGTCGATTCTTAGTATTGGCGTTGTTCGCGGCGTTTACTCTAGTTATGGGAATTTTTGCCGTCCAATTGAGAATGGACGCAGGGTTCGAGAAACAAATCCCGATCGGTCACGAATATATTCAGACATTCAACCAGTACCGCGCTGACTTGTTTGGAGCGAATCGGCTGACCGTGGTTGTTAAGTCAAAACACGGCACCATTTGGACTCGAGAAGGTCTAGCAAAACTTGCATCTGTCACCCAGGCAGTTGTTTATCTGCCTAACATCGACAGGCTTGGCGTTCAATCACTATGGACGCCAAACAGTTTCGTCAACGAAATTACTGAGGAAGGATTTCGGTCTCAGCCGATCATTCCCGGAACAGTGACAGTCGAGGGTTTGACGCCAGACGTGATCGCAGGGATCCAGCGGTCGGCTGTAGAAGGCGGTTTCGTTGGGTCACTGATCTCGCGCGATGAGACGGCGGCGATGATTACGGCGGAAATAGGCGAGGTAGGAGCAGACGGAAAGAAGATCGATTACATTCAATACAACCGTCTGTTAGAAGAGAAGCTTCGGAAGCCATTCGAGGACGGTCACTATGACATACAAATCATAGGCTTCGCTAAGCAAATTGGCGATATCGCCGACGGCGCGAAATCTGTACTCGTATTTTGTGTCATTGCCTTGTTTTTAACTGCGTTAGCAGTTTACTGGTACTGTCATTCAATTCGATTTACGGTGTTACCCATTGCGTGTTCGCTTACGTCACTGGTATGGCAATTCGGGACGTTAAAGCTGTTAGGTTTCGGTCTCGATCCTCTTGGCGTACTCGTTCCATTCCTGGTATTTGCTATTGGTGTGTCGCACGGAGTGCAGCAGATCAACTTCATCACTCGAGAGCTGGCACACGGAAAGTCATCGATGGAAGCGGCGCGTCACAGCTTCACGGGCCTGCTTATTCCCGGGACGCTGGCGCTCGTGACTGCCCTCGTGTCGTTCGTGACGTTACTTACGATTCCGATTCCGATGATTCGGGAGCTCGCAATCACTGCGTCGCTCGGTGTCGGCTACAAAATTCTGACAAATCTGGTTATGCTGCCCGTCGCTGCATCATGTTTCCAGTTCTCGGAGGCATACGCTGCGAAGGCGATGGCGAAGCGCAAACAACGATCAATATCGTTGCTCAAATTCGCTCGTGTTGCCGAACCACGCAACGCCGTGATTGTGATTTTTGTCGTGGCAGGAGTATTCGTAACGGCAGTTTGGCAGAGCCGCGACCGGATTGTCGGAACACTACAGCCCGGTGCTCCTGAGTTGCGACAGGATGCTCGTTACAACCGAGACGCAGTGGAGATTGCAAGTAATTTTGACGTGGGGCTTGACTGGCTATCGGTGGTGATCGAGGCGCCTGCTGACTCGTGCGAAAACCCGGCCGTCGGCATATTCGATGATAAGTTAACCTACGCACTTAGGGATGTGCCTGGTGTCGTGTCAATCAGCTCATATCCGGACATGCTGCGCACGTACAACCAAGGCTATAACGAAGGCAATCCCAAGATGCGCGTCGTGCCTATCGATCCGGGAAATTATGCTGGGTTGAGTACCGAGATCGGACGCGTTCGGGGCTATCTGAACAAGGACTGCAGCATGACAGCGGTCCACCTATACCTGTCGGACCACAAGGCGACCACAATCAACAACGTCATCCAGGCTGTGAAGCAGTTTCGCGCTAGCCATCCAACGCCCGGAATTCGCGTTCGTCTGGCAGGCGGCAACGCAGGATTGTTCGCAGCAGTCAACGACGAGGTGGCGAAAAGCGAGCTGCCTATGATGCTTTATGTCTATGCGGCGATTGTGCTTCTGGTACTTGTGGCTTACCGCGATTTGCGCGCTGCAGTTGCGTGTTGCCTCCCGCTGACTGTCGGTACCTTCATTGGCTACTGGTTCATGAAGGCACTCGATATAGGACTGACAGTTGCCACGTTGCCCGTCATGGTGCTCGCCGTGGGTATAGGCGTGGACTACGCTTTCTATATTTACAACCGGCTTCAAGCACATCTGGCTGCGGGACAGCCAATCGTCAAAGCGCTGGAAAATTCGATTTTGGAGGTAGGTATGGCGACCATTTTCACAGCGGTGACGCTAGCGATTGGCGTTGCGACGTGGAGCTTCTCCTCTCTGAAGTTCCAGGCTGACATGGGTAAGTTGCTTGCGTTTATGTTCATTGTTAACTTGGTCATGGCGATGACAGCGCTTCCTGCTCTTGCCGTCGTACTCGAGCGACTATTTCCACGACGGAGGCCGGCCCGTGCGCCCGGCGTGTTCGGTCACTGAGGAGATTTCAATCGTGAAAAGCAATATTGTGCGAAATATAGGCGCCGGGGTGCTGGCTGGTTGCTGTCTAATGTCGCTCGCTCGCGGTGTGGAACAAGTAGGCGAAGCGAAGCCGCAGTTGCAAATTCGCCCTGCCGAAAGGTCCAGTGCTGCGACAGGAGTGCAACTTTTAGGGGTGGCTAAAGCAGGTCGGCGCCTTGTCGCTGTCGGCGATCATGGCGTTGTGATGCTCTCGGATGACGACGGCCACTCCTTCAGGCAGGCCGCTACCGTACCGGTGGACTCGACGCTGACCGCAGTTTCGTTTTCTGATGCACATAATGGCTGGGCGGTCGGTCATTGGGGAGTGGTCATCCGGACTGTTGATGGAGGCGACACCTGGGCGCTCCAGCGTAGCGATACTGGCACTGACCAACCCCTGTTCTCGGTATTCTTCAAGAATGCAAACGAGGGGTGGGCAGTGGGTTTGTGGTCACTGATGCTACATACGACAGATGCAGGCGCAACATGGACCGCCGTTAAGCTACCGCCGCCTCCCGGCTCCCAGAAGGCTGATCGAAACTTGTACAAAATCTTTGCCGACTCTGATGGAGCATTGTATGTGGCTTGCGAACAGGGGCGCGTTATCCGATCGACAGACTCAGGAGCGCACTGGACCTACGCGGAGACGGGATATTCAGGTTCGTTTTGGACCGGCGCCGCACTTGACGACGGTACGCTTTTGGTCGGAGGACTCCGCGGCTCTATCTTTCGTAGCTCGGACCACGGGGTAACTTGGCAGGCGTCAAAAACACCGTTCAAGAGTTCAGTCACCGATATCGTACAGACGCAGGACCATAATGTGTTGGCGACCTCACTTGATGGCGTCATGTTGACGAGTATCGACGAAGGAAAAACATTTGCTGGCAAACAGGGGGCGAACCGCACAGCATTGACGGCCGTGATCGACCCTCAAAAAGGAGTGCCGGTTATTTTGTCAGATCAGGGTGTCGCCAAACCGTAGTCTCCTTAGATCAATTGGTGTAGACTGACCGTGCAGTATGTTTTTGCATCTTCTTGGTCTAAAATTAAAAGTTCCATATTCCGACTAACTGCTGAGCAGCCTATGTCATCCGAGTGAGTCTTAGTCTTTATAAGGCTTTCCAAGAAGGAAAAATGGCTTTAAGAGCGTATACGGATCCGTCGATCAACTGGATTAATACATTAGTAATCCTATATATGTTTTTCGGTTTATAGGGAAATCACGATGAAACGTACAACTTTATTGATGAGTAGCAGCATTCTCGTCTTCGTCGTTTCGATGGGCCTTTCGCTTACGGCTAGCGCTGAGGAATGCAAGCCAAAGCACCAGATCAAAACGATTGTTCCGGGAACGTTGACGATCGTCAGCCAAACGTTTCCTCCATATGACATACCTAGCGCGGATGGTTCACTATCAGGCGTTGAAGGGGACATTCTGAAGTCGTTTGCCGAGCTGGAATGTCTGAAGATCAACACTATGGTCGTGGACGCGTCCGCAGCGATTCAGTACTTGGTGACGAACCGGACGGACCTCGCGGCGGCGTCGTGGTTTCGGACTGCGGAGCGAGCAAAGGTCGTCGGCATATCCGATCCGCTCTATCTGGACCAGCTAGGGATCTATTCGAAGGAAGGCTATTCAAAAATCTCTGAGCTTGAGGGTAAGCGCGTCGGGACGATTCAGGGATATAACTGGGTGAGCGATCTTCAGAGGACCCTTGGCGGGAACGTGAAGATGTACCCAAATCCTGTTGCTTTGGCACAAGATCTGGCGGCAGGCCGCGTTGATATTGGTGTTGACAGCTACGGTACTGGCGTCTACGCGCAAAGGAAAGGCGGGTACGCCAATCTTAAAATCCGGGTAGGCGAGCCAGATGAGCGGGTGCGCGCCACTGTCAATTCGGCACAGATCGGCTTCCTCTATCAGAAGGGAAACGACTCACTCGGAACCGCGTTGAACGACTATATCGCTTGGATACATAAGAACGGCAGCATGGTTAGTATTTTCAAAGAGCATGGGCTTGATGCCAAGGCCGCGGATCCCGGACCCTCGCGTTTGATTCAGTAGTCGAGTTGAAGTCCACAAGTTCAGCAAAGGGCGCTGCGATATTTCCGGCAACAACAGCGTAGCGTCTCAGTCATAAACCCTGTTTAGAGATTATTCTTATTTGTATGAATACTGAAATGAAGAAGGTTGCGATCGTCACCGCTGCGGGCAAGGGAATCGGCGCAGCTATCGCTCGACAGTTGGCCTTGAACGGCTACGAGGTGGCGCTGATGTCGCCGTCTGGCGCTGCGGTCGGAGTCGCCCAGGAGTTGGGGGGAATTGGCTTGGCCGGATCGGTGACTTCCCTGGAGGATCTGGAGTCGCTCGTGAAGACGACGCTGTCCCGATATGGCCGCATCGATGCCGTTGTGCACAATATCGGACATCTTCCCTTCGGCGACTTGCTTGAACTCGACGATCAGTCATGGACCGGTGGCTTCGAGATGATTATTCTCAGCGCAATCCGAATGATGCGTCTGGTCACGCCAGTCTTTCTTGAGCAGGGCCACGGAGCCGTGGTCAATATTTCGGCATATGGCGCTGTTGCGCCGGAACAGTCCTTTCCGATTTCCTCGTCGTTGCGGGCGGCGCTGAGTGCTTTCACCCGTCTGTATGCGCAGCGGTACGCAGATAAGAATATTCGGATGAACGCGGTGCTGCCTGGTTTCGTCGACAGTTGGGACGCCCCACCCGAGATCATTGCTCGAATCCCGATGAAACGCTTGGCAACGACCGATGAGGTCGCCAAGACGGTTGAATTCCTCCTGTCGGACGGCGCGGGTTACATCACCGGACAAAACATCCTGGTCGACGGTGCACTGGTTAACACTTTGTGACGTGGCTTCGACGGTCGTCGGATCGCTTACGCTAAAAGCGAGTTCTTGCGTGTGTCCAAGCGGACGCATATGGACGAACTGCCGCCAAGACATCTCCGACTGCCCCCCAACAGGGGATTTCTTTTGAATTTGAATTAACTGTTTTTGGAGGCGCCCCATGCGCTGTAGAGCCGCAATTCTTTACGAATATAACAAGCCAATGAAGGTTAAGGAAATCGAGATTGGGGAGCCTAAAGAGGGGGAGGTCCTCGTCAAAGTGGCGGCGAGTGGAGTCTGTCACTCGGACCTATCGGCGGCAAAGGGACTGTATGGCGACCTAATGCCGGCGATTCTCGGGCACGAGGGCGCTGGTGTTGTCGAATCCGTTGGGCCGGGCGTGGATCATGTCTCAGTCGGCGACCACGTGATTTTGTCGTGGAAGCCGACCTGCGGGCATTGCCGTAGTTGCCTGCGGGGACGACCGAATCTTTGTGACGGCGCCAATTGGATCGACACTGGCCGTATGAAGGATGGAACGAGTCGCTACAAGTGTGATGGTCAGGAGATTCTGCACTTTGCTGGGACTTCGACTTTCGCAGAATACACTGTCGTAGCAGCAGAATGTGCGATCCGAATCGAGAAGGATCTTCCGTTGATTCCGATGTCACTGGTTGGATGTGCCGTTACTACCGGTGTCGGCGCCGCCCTCAATACAGCACACATTCAACCCGGTGACACGGTTGCGGTCATTGGATGTGGGGGCGTAGGCCTGAGTGCGATTCAGGGCGCGCGCATTGCGGGCGCGGGGAAGATCATCGCTATTGATCAATCGGATGGTGCGCTAGCGCTAGCGCAGTCGCTCGGAGCAACCCATGTGGTTAATTCCGCTCGGG
Source organism: Paraburkholderia sp. BL27I4N3 (assembly GCF_003386115.1). Taxonomy (NCBI): domain Bacteria; kingdom Pseudomonadati; phylum Pseudomonadota; class Betaproteobacteria; order Burkholderiales; family Burkholderiaceae; genus Paraburkholderia; species Paraburkholderia sp. BL27I4N3. The sequence continues at coordinate 1,223,641 of NZ_QREJ01000001.1, forward strand.
ACGCGGCTGTCGAGGCTGTCATGGAGATCAGCAAGGGCGGCGTTGACTGCAGTATCGAAGCGGTCGGCCGCCAAGCCACCATGGAACTTGCAGTAGCGATTCTTCATCGCGGCGGAGAGGCGATCCTTGCAGGCGTTGCGCGCTCGGATGTTGAAGTTAGCTTCAGGCCTTTTGTTCTAGTGCGCCGGGAACACGAGATCCGTGGCAGCTTTTACGGTTCGGCGACACCGGAAGTTGACTTTCCCCGATTCGCAGACTTTTACCGGCAGGGCAAGTTGGATCTCGACACGATGGTGAAGGTCCGCCGTCTGGACGAGATCAACGACATCATGGCGGAGATCGAAATAGGGCCGCTGGGCCGAAGTGTGATTCAGTTTTAAATTACAAAGACTTGCGCCATACACGTAATTTCGTAGGTTCGCCTCCCGGCAATCGCCGGGGGGGCGCCTAGATTCCCTCAATTCACCCCCTTTCACCTGCATCTCGGACGTGCTGTGCATCCGAGAGCATCGAGGTCGAACTTGCCTCGCTCGACAACTTGCAGATCACTTGCCCGTCGCAAAGTGGCGTTTTTTCGAGATGCTGTGGGCCTTCGCGTTATGGGAGTGTCACAGAATCAGAGGTGCGGCAGTTGATGATGGCAATCGGCAATGGTCGATGGCGCCAAGAACACGGGTCCGAACTGGACCCAAGCGCATCCATCGCGCTAAGCTAGTTCTGGCGACTAGCAACTTTGTCACCGGACGGCGCGTCACAGCCCATTGATGAATTTGGGTACGTTGTCCGCGACGACCTTCAGCATTAAATTAAATGCTGCTGGATCGCCAGTTAATCGTAAGCATCCGACGATGCTTGAAATTACCCAGTTCTTTTCATGCTAGCTCATACTTGCCGCACCAGCTAGGATGAGAGACTTCGTAACCTGGTCACGGCTAATCGTGAGCCGAGCTACGCCGCCCTCAGGGAGCTCCTCCATGAATGGTTACCGTGGACCTCGGCGCCAAGCATCGCTGCGGCGATCATTAGTGGCTTGGAACTTAACTCCGTCTGCCTTTAGGGTCAGGCTTTCGCAGCGCCGACCCCAAACATCGGCGACATACCTCGATGTGTGCCAGCCAAACACCTCTAAGACCCACTGCGTGTTCATAGGTTCACGCCCTTGCGGCCTCAGTGATGACTTTCCGCAACGCCAGCAAAGGCACTCCTAACTGCGTCTAATTCTGCTATATGACTTCCGTATGCTCTGCGGGAGCAAGTCAAGAACAAGCAGGAATCCCGAGACGACCAACACGGCGCCTGTTGCCTGCACGACAGACAACCGTTCGTTAAGGAGCAACGTCCCAACCGCGACTGCAACAGCCGTAACCAAGAATTCCACGCTAATCGCTTTCGTTGCCCCGACTTTCGCCACAAGAGCGAAGAATGTGACATAGGCGAAAGAGCTCATAATAATAGCGAGGACACATAGATAGACGAAATCTGTTGTTGTTGCTGACCTAGGTATTGGTACGAGCGCAACCAGAGGTAAAGTAATCAGTCCACCAGTGACAAATGAGCCGATAGTCAATTCTAGCGGACCGATATTCTTCTGGCGGCTGGCGTAGTGACTACCGAACGCAGCACACAAGGAGCTAAAAGTCGAGGCGGCGCAACCGACGGCGAAGCTCGCCGACATTCCGACGGACGGGAAGCCGACCAGCAATATAACGCCGCAGAGTCCACAGATTAATCCCAGCAGACGGACGCCGAAGATTCTTTCATGACCGAATATGCGGCCAATGAGCATTGAGAATAGGGGAATGGTGGCAACAAGAATTGCTGCCATAGCCGTCCCGATAATAGGGGTTGCATACGACAGCCCGATCGACTGGCCAGAAACGGAGGTGGCCCCGACCACGATCAGTGGCCAGAGCCTACCACTGAATGAAAGTTTCCGGCCGGTGACCATAACAATTATTGCCAGCGCGGCTGCAGCAATAAGTGCTCGGAAAGAGACGGCGGCCGCCCACCCAAACGCATGGACAACCTTCGCCACGAATAGGAAAGACAGCCCCCACGCGATCGACAGGAAACCAAAACTAAATATCACACCAACATTCATCCTCGCCCCCGACTACTCGACAACACCCAGGCCATTAAAAGGTGCCAAACCGCGCTGAATAATCGCCTGAGGGGATCGGGTCCATCAATGCTGGTCGCCGGCTGCCAGACGGAGTTTGACCTCGATCCGATGAAGTCGGATTAAGACGGCGCGTCGAGCGCCGTATGCGTATTTGCACGAAAAGGCGAATGTAGTGGGAGCGCAGCCGTCGTGTAGCAGTCCCCGGAGCGTTCAGTTCGTCGAGCTTATAGAACCAGATCGACTACACACAATTTTCCTGGCCAAGGCGCGCCCGACTTATCGTCAATGACCATCGCTACCAGAGATTTCCCATCGGGTGTGAAGGTGAGGTTGCTTACCCCTGCAGCAGGAAACTTGTACGCCCGGACGAATTCGCCCGTTGGGGTAACAACGGCAATCCGTCCGCTGGAGTATTGCGCGATATACAGATTACCGTCCGGACCAAACTTGATGCCGTCGGGATAGCCGTCTGGACCGGCACCCTTGTCTGCCTGAGGTACGCGGACAAAAACTCGGCGATCTGACAACGTGCCGTCCTCACCAATGGCAAATGAAATGATGCGGAAGGCTTCCGATTCCGCAACTAGGAGACGAGTTCCCTCATTGGCCAAGACGATGCCGTTAGCGTAGTGGATGTCGTCCGCCATTTGCCGCAAGCGGCCGCTCGACGAGATGTGAAACACCTTTCCAACGATCGGATCCGTCTCCCACGGTCCCGAAGCGGTGAAGTAGACACCTCCGATGCCGTCCGGAACAAGGTCGTTAGGTCCAATCATCGGCGTGCCATCGTCAGCCTTATCGAATTCTTCGATCAACTCTCCATTCAGCGAGATATGCAAAACTGAGTTGCTGAAGTAGCCGGCAACGAGAAGACCCTTGCAGAATGTAGTGACAGCGTTAGGCCCAAGCCCGTCACGTTGGAATAGCGTCGATTTTTCGGTCCCATCCAAAACGGACACGCGATTTGCACCGGTCTCCACATAATAGAGTTTGCCTTTGACAAAAATCGGGCCCTCGGGGAACATTGCCTCATTATCGATTACCGTTGATTCGACGGTCGTTCCGCCTACTTCTACATTGATCTTCATGATTGGTGGAAACAGAGAATTTGAGACGCCGCGGGCAGACGTAGCGCGGGCGCCACGCCAGCCGGCAAGCATGCTTTTAGTCACAACGGCGTCGGTTGGAGTTCGTAGTTACGAAACCAATTTGCGTCGCTTGAATGGCCTCGCGCACGAGGCCACATATAGCCTTTTACATCAAAGCGCGACCTTGATCGTCCCGGTTTGGCCTTCCGCGGAAGCCTTGCTTGTGCCGCTACTACCGGAATAACTACCTTTGCCTAGCGGCTTCAGAATGAATTTCGCGGCTACCAGATAGGCAATCCCAGAAAGAATGACGCCGGGAAACGATGCTCCCATATACCTGAAAGAGAACGAAGACGCCGATGTGACTGGGTCATACAGAGCAAGATACCCCCAAGTCGATAGCGCGATGATCAGCATCGCCACCCAGTTGACGCCCCCCCAGTACGCGTACTTGCCATAGGCGTTAAATAAGTGAGCGGGATCGATTTCCTCTTTACGCAAGAAATAGAAGTCGACGAACGTAATCCCGACGATACCGACAAACATTACGCCGTTGTATGAAAGCCAGGTCATCACTTCAGACAAAAGCCATTGCGTGCGGAACGCAAAGTAGATACCCGGAGTGAGCATCAGCGCTAACAGGACATCCCAGCGAATACGAGCCAGGATCCTCACCTGCTGAATAGATACGGCGGACAGGTACATCATCACCACCATCGTAGCAACGTTTGCTGTCAGTACGACCGACATCACAATGGTTCCAAGCACTGGGCCTGCGAGCGAAATCATCCAAATGGTCGGGTCAGGCGTGCCGGCGCTGATGGCGGCCAGAGCGGCCACTGATGACACGAATGCGGCTCCAAGAATTCCTGCACCAATAACGGTTGGACCAACAACATGTCTGCGACGCTTCGCAAGTCGGGTGAGGCCGCCAATGACCGGCCACCAAGTCATCGCGTTTGACGCACCGAATTCGACCGCGAGAGCCATACCCTGCAACCGGTCATGTGTCAGCATTTGACCCGCAGGTAGCTGCTTGATCCACAATGTGCCGATGCCGTAGCGGTGAACCAAAACGCCCAACATAAGCACCGTTATCAGCATATGCAGCGGACCAACGTAACCATTGAGCCGCTCGAAGAGCTTCGGACCTTTTACGGTAATCAGCCACGCAAGGACAAGCACCACAAGCCCAACGCAGATCACTAGATGCTCATGGGGTAGGCTCGTGGACGAGGTGCTGGTGATCGTTGCAACAACGTTCGCCGCACCACGCGCGGTCAGTGCTTCAAGCACATACGACCAGCCGAGCAGCGTCGCTAGCAAGCCGAATAACGGGATTACGGCACCGCGATAACCCATGCTCGGCTTTGCTGAGTCGACGACATCAGTACCATATTTGAACGTGGGGCCGCCCGAGGCGAGCGTTACGACGGCCATGCCGATAATCATGCCGATAGCGTAACCGACCGCGCCGAGTCGCCAATCTCCAACAGCGGGTAGGTAACCACCGATCAAAAATGCCCAAGTAGCCGCGCTAAACGTGCAACAAGTCCAGAGAAAGGAGGTGTACGTCGAATAAACCCGCTCCCCGCTGAGAATGGGCAGGCGACCCGCAAGGGCTTCACGTTCGACGGTCGAACGTTGATTGCTAGATGCCATGGCTTACTCCTAGTTTACAAGTCGCAGTGCCACTATCCACACGATGGCACCGCCAACGCACCACAACACCGCCTCGAGTAGCATCGGACGACCCGACTTGGCGCAATCGGACCCGAAGTGTTGTCCTTCCAGCATTTCATTGATCTGGTTCGCCAGATCCTTGTTGAGGCGGAACTCTTCGTCGTCCAAATGCGCTATCTCGCTCAAAGTTTTTGATGCCATATTCCCCTCCGTCCTGTATCGAGACGACCTTTCAGCACAAAGTTGTGCAGTGCTGCTTAGCGGACGCGGGGTTCAGGATGCTCCTATCACACGTCCGCGTCATGTCCATACTATGCGACCGATAATTTTGACCAGCTAGCCAGTTTCGGCAACTCCGTCAAACTGATTTGTCCGATTACGCTTATCGGCTACTTTCGCCTCCTACCGAGTCGACGTCCTCGTTCACGCTCTGACTGCGCATCATGCCGCGCCGCCGTGGAAGCCACGTGAGACAAGGACTGGGGTCGCACGACCGCCGAACACGGGAACAAGTAGCGTTCTCAAGCAGGAACGACTCGCTTGGAGATCTCCGTGACAACCCCAATACCGTACATTTTTGACATCGCGTTTCATGACTGTTTTTGGCATGGCTTAATAGCCTCACCCTTGAAGCGGCTGGGTCTCGTCGCTTACTGTCTGCACCTAAGCCCGATCCAAACTGCCATGGTTACCTCTGTTCGTGATATCTCCAGCTCATATAAGGTTTCGCGGGCAAGCCATCCCAACGAACACGCCGCTGCGTACCGTGATTGGATTGACCACAGGCTGTACCAGTTGAGCCCCAAATTTTCCTTTGATGCGGTGCTGCTGGACCATCAAGTGCGCGACGAAATTTCGGTCAATAAGGAGACGATTACTACGCCTTCGATTGAGCAAATGGGACGTGTTCCTGAGGACAAAGTCCTCATCGCGCTCATCCGGTCCACGAGCGGCGTCATCATGAACGGGCGGCAGGTCAACGGCGACATGATTTACTTGGCGTCAGGTCGCAGCGTGCAGTGCATTACGAAAAGCTCTGTGCAGAGCGATTTTCTGACGCTCGATCGACGTTTTTTTGTGGAACGGCTCCCTTTAGCGAACCTGCCAATCTCCGGATCGAATGGATTTGAGTTAGTTGTCAAACCAGCGACAGGACTAACGACCGCCTACCATCGAAAAGTCGGTCGACATTTCGACTTACTCGACGGTGATCCACTCTTTTCGGAGATTGACCACAGTACCGAGTCTCTTCTTACATGCGTCGGGGAAATGCTTGGTGGAGGGACATCCGACAATGACACTTGTCCGAATGCGTCCACGCGCGCTTACATAGTTCGCAGGAGTAGCGAACTATTCGTTGCGAATTGTCATGACCAAGAATTTGGCGTGCTTGACCTGTGCAGCCATCTCAAGATAAGCCGAAGAACGCTGCAATATAGCTTCGAACAGGTAATGGGGATATCTCCGATGCAATATATGCGCATCGTCCGGCTCAACGTTGCTCGTCGCGCGCTGACGGAGTCGGCCGCGGGAGCGCAGATCCAGGGTGCGGCCTTCGATGCGGGATTCGGCCACATCGGCCGCTTCTCCAAATATTATTCGGATTTCTTCGGCGAACTGCCCTCTGCCACGCTTCAAAGCGGTCGGGCATGAATCGTTGGGCGCGGTTAAACCTCACCGAAATTTAGTTCTGGCCTGTTAGCGATCGGGGTCCAACGGTGCCCAACCCCAGTCAGAGCGGGTCCGTGTCCGAGGCCGTCGACGCCAAACTTCATCGCGGACCTGATTAGAAAACGCCGACGAACTAGAATACGTGCGTCGTCCCAACCTAGGCTGGTTCCCGCGACCCTCTTTTCGATCATGCGCTCGCCGAACGTGGTCGCATCTCTCCCGCACTCTGTACCCACAATCGCACGCTTGCGTTACTGCAACCACCGCGTTGACGGCATCGGACGTGTGCACAGGCATGCTCGCCAGACTCGATGACGTGTTTGGCGAACTGTAAGGGCGTGGCGAGCATACCCGCGCTGTCACTTTGGAAGCTTTCCGCAACGTGCGCCACGTACCTTGGTTGAGGCAGCCGAACTGGTCCGGGTACGGTTGATTGGGCTCTCCGCCGCGCGTGTAGGCGAGCAGCGGTCTTAGGCTGGTTGCCGCCGCTGACGCGCTGGGGGTGGGCGCTCGCCAAGACCAAAAGCCGCGGGCCGGCCGGTATGCCCTTGCGCGGATTTTGCTGTAAGCCCACTCGCTGTGAATGCTGCGCTTGATCTTGCCCGCGGCGCTGAGCGGCAGATGCTGTTTCATACGGGCGGCGGGCCTCAGCCGCAAACCGAAGGTAAGCGGCCGGTCATCGTCTCGGGCCAGTTGGACCTGCCCATAGCCACGCCGAGCAATGCGTGTTCGGCGATCAGATTGTCGATCTCGGCTTGACCAACGCGGCAGTGATAGGCCACCGAGTCAGTGTGCACTGGGTTGTCTTGAACGTGTCCGATTTCGCTGACAGTGTGAGAAGCGTTGCATGGAACCACCGTTTCATGCCATAGAGCAGCGGCACGACGTGCGCCTGGTGGACGAGTCGTCGCTCTTCAGGCGGCTTGTCGCGAATGTGTTCTGCAACGCGGTAGAGCGCCGATGCGCTCCAGTGGTTCGCCGGTAATCGGCGATGGTCGCATTTTTTGCAGATCATGCAGCTTTCAACGTGCGTGTGCGATGCACGCTGCCGCTTGAATCTGACCGCCCAAGTAGCGTTGAGCGCAGCCAGCGAAATGCGTCTGCCTGCAGGATACCCTCAACGTCCACACGATGCCGCTGCGGATGCTCGCCGCGGCTATCTGGCGCTTAGGCAAGCCGGGCTGTTGGATCGTCGGTTGAACAGCTGGGTCGATCATCGCAGACATACAACTAGAACCGACCGGTTTTCGTTCTGCCATTGCTCGGAGCGAGAACCGACAGCAGCGTGTCGTCAGCGTGAACCTTGCTGCTACCCAGCGCGTGGCGGCACACGGCATCGTCGAGCGAATCGAGTAGCCGTGAAAGTTGCGCGTCTTCGCTGTGAGAGGCGACTCTATCAAAAACGGGTAGGGTGCCCCGTTGATTGGCCTTGCTAGTCGGGAATTTGGCGATATATACTAGATGGTCAGTTTTTTGTCTCGCTCGGTCTTTTTCCGCATTCGAGGATCAATAGCGACTCAGATGCTGCCTGCTAAACGCGACTTAGCTGAGCATGCGGGGGCGTTGTGTTTCGTCGTAGTCAAGATGAGTATTCCAGAGAACCAACATGGCTGAATTTGACGTCGTAATCGTCGGTGGTGGGCACAATGGGCTCGTTTGCTCTGCCTACCTTGCAAATGCCGGTCTCAAGGTCTGTGTCCTTGAGCGTCGACCAATTGTCGGCGGAGCGGCCGTGACTGAGGAGCTGTGGCCGGGGTTCCATCTGTCGGTAGCCTCATACTGGATGTCGCTTCTTCAGCCCAAGATCATGCTGGATCTTGAGCTCAAAAAGTACGGTGTAAAGGTCCTCGAGACAGCTCCGGGAATTCAGCCGTTCTCTGACGGTCGTAGCATTGTCTTCTGGCCGGACGTCAAGCAGATGTGCGAGGAGCTGCGCCAGTTCTCCGCCGAAGATGCGGAGGCGTATCCTCGTTTTGTTCAACACATGGAAGGGCTCGCCACTCATCTCAGGAAACTTCTTTTTGAAGTGCCGGTGGACCCCACGACGGGCAAGATGAGGGATGTTGCGAAAGCGCTCGCATTCGCCTGGCGCTTCAAGAAGATCGGTGCTCGTTTTTATGACCTGTGGGATCTTCTGACGCTGAGCGCGTACGACTACCTCAAACGCTGGTTTTCCAGTCCAGAGGTCCTGACAATTTTCGGTTGTTATGCGTCGGGTAGCGGTGGCAACATTGGCCCTAAAAGTCCCGGCTCGGCTTACGTGCTCGCCCGACCATTCTTGAGAGACGGCAAGACGGCAGCGGGCCCTGGCGGCCTCGTACAGGGAGGGATGGGAAGTATTTCGCAGGCGATGCGTCAATGCGCCGAAGATCGAGGTGTCACGATTCGCGTCAACGCCGTGGTCGACAGGGTAATCGTCGAAAACGGGATTGCAAAAGGCGTAAAGCTTGCTGACGGCGAGGTCATCAGCGCCCGTGCGGTCGCTAGTAACGCGGCATCGAAAGTTCTATTTTTAAACCTTCTTGATCCGAGCGACGTGCCATCCACGGTGATTGATGCGGTCAAGCGTATCCGCACAGATTCATCATGTTTTAAGATCAACCTCGCCACCAAAGCGTTGCCTGCATGGACAGCAATGAAGAGACGCGGCATTTCTCACAATCCGGGGTCCATTACCATCGCTGAAAACTTGGAAGAGTTGCAGCGTGCCTTCGAGAGTGCCGGTCATGGCGAGATGGCCGAACGACCGTATATGTGGATCATCACGCCAAGCGCGGTTGACAGGACAGCCGCGCCCGAGGGCATGCACACCGTTAGCATTCTCGGCGGCCACGTCCCTTATACGCTAAACAGCGGACCATGGGACGAAGCGGCCCATGATCGCCTCTTCGAGATCGTGATGCGTCAGATCGAGCGCTACGCGCCGGGGTTTAGCGATGATGTCTTGCATCGACAGGTGCTTGCGCCGCCCGACATTGAGCGAATTTTTGCCCTCCCTGGTGGCCATGTGCACCATGGGGAGCTAAGCCTCGACCAAACGTTCTTCCGGCGTCCGATAGCCCACTTCGCAGACTACCGCACGCCGATCCGCTCGCTGTATCAGTGCGGCGCGTCGACTCATCCGGGCGGCGGCGTTACTGGTGTTCCAGGTCATAACGCGGCAACAGTGATTCTTTCTGACCTGAAATGATACGAAGTGCAAGTGCAGATCGCGTTACTGCCTAGGGGCAATGCCTGAGTTCGTCAAAACCGGCGACGGCAGGGAGCGCCTAGAGCGGAACTACGCATCTTTGCAAAAATTGCGACAGTAGGGACCCGACACAGAGCGTCGTCGGGGTAACGGGGAAGGTGACAGTCCGAGTTTTCCGATTATGTCGTTGGAATGGGGCTGAGAGCCCTTCGGTTTAGATAGCCTTCCCGAGGGCTTTGGCTGGCAGAATGCATGCGATCTACCAGCCTTTTTCCTCAAATCGGCCTGTCATTGGGCATACCCAATTCAACTCTAACGCGTATAGCGCCCCCATGCTGTGATTCGTTTTGAAAACTTTAGCCTTGCGCGCGGAACGAAGCCGCTGTTCGATTCTGTCAGCTTCGTACTTCACGCGGGCGAGAAGGCCGCGCTCGTGGGGGCGAACGGAGCGGGCAAATCTAGCGTGTTCGCGGTGCTGAACGACGAAATAACGCCGGACGACGGACGCGTGTCCGTGCCGGCTGCGTGGCGTATTGCGCACGTGTCGCAGGAGTTGGCTGCGACGGAGCGTTCGGCCTTGCACCATACGCTCGATGGCGATTCAACCTTGCGGGAAATCGAACGCCTCATCGTAGCTGCTTCGGCGGCGCAGGACGGCACCGCTGAAGCAGCAGCCCACGGCGCCTTTGCTGATGCTAATGGTTACACTGCCCCGGCACGGGCAGAAGCGCTCCTACTCGGCCTTGGATTCACGCTTTCAGAAACACGTAAGCCCGTTAGCAGCTTCTCCGGAGGTTGGCGCATGCGCCTTAACCTTGCGCAGGCGCTCATGTCGAGTTCGGATCTTTTGCTCCTCGACGAACCGACCAACCATCTCGATCTCGATGCGATTCTGTGGCTGGAAGATTGGCTGCGCCGCTACGCAGGGACTCTTATCGTCATTTCACACGACCGCGATTTCCTCGACTCGGTATGCACCGTCACGTTGCACATTGAGGGTCGTGAGATTACGCGGTACAGTGGAAATTACTCACAATTCGAAACGTTGCGAACTCAACAACTTGCGCTTCGACACAGTCTCTTCGAAAAACAAGAAAAGAAGATTGCGCATCTACAAAGCTACATAGACCGGTTCAGATACAAGGCTACGAAGGCGAGGCAAGCGCAAAGCAGGATCAAGGCGCTCGAGAAGATGGAGCGACATGCTGCTGTCCATATGTCGCAGCATTTCTCGTTTGATTTCCGCTCACCTAACCCGGCACCGGACCCACTATTAGTTATGGACGGTGTAAGTTGCGGTTATGTTTCTGACGGACTCAATGAGACCGTAATTGTCGAACAGGTGAAGCTGTCCGTTCAGAGCGGGCAGCGCATAGGATTACTAGGCGCCAATGGAAAAGGTAAGTCGACCTTAATCAAGACGTTGGCCGGGCTGCTTTCCCCGCTTACCGGCGAGGTGCGACCAGGAAAGGGGCTCGCCATCGGCTATTTCGCCCAGCATCAACTTGAAACTCTTTGTTCCCGAGATACACCGCTGGAGCATATGTTGGGTATCGCTCCGCAAGCGCGAGAACAAGAGCTCCGAAACTTCCTCGGCAGCTTCAATTTCACTGGCGAGATAATTACGTCATCGATTAGCCTGTTGTCGGGCGGCGAGAGGGCGCGACTCGCGCTGGCGCTGATCATCTGGAGCAAACCAAATCTTTTGTTGCTCGACGAACCTACGAACCACCTTGATCTCGAAACCCGTCAGGCGTTGACAATGGCGCTGGCACAATTCGAGGGATCGCTGATCTTGGTTTCGCACGACCGGCATCTACTGCGCGCGACCACTGACCAGTTCATGCTCGTGTGCGGGCGCCGGCTGCTGCCCTTCGACGGGGATCTCGATGACTATCGGGCTTATCTGCTTGCACATTCCGGAGAGACAGCTAGCCAGTCGAATTCTTCCACGAGCGGTGGTGAGCGGGCTCACGCTGCAACGAAATCCGACCGTCGTAAAGAGAAAAAGCGAGAAGAGGCTTATGTGCGCGAGCGTGCTGACCGTGAGCGAAGACCCCTTCAGGAAAAGGTAGTACGACTTGAAAAGGAAATGGAAAGCATCAACATCGAACAAAGTAGACTCGGCGCGGTTTTTTCAAGTCCCGAAGATTATGGCACCGAGCGTGCGGCTGCTGCTCGTCGGCTCGGTGAGCTTCACGCGACATTGGTCGCATTAGAAGCCGAATGGATAGAAACGCAGGAAAAACTGGAGAACGCGAAATAGCTTCCTCCATTATTTCGTCATAAAACCTGCCGTCAACTTCTCGATCTGGTTGTTTGTGACACTCGGGTCGAGCCAGCACGTAGGTTGACCGAAGACGTTCCACCCAACTTTGCTGCTTAATTCCGACGCACGCTCATGCTTGCCAACGTGTGAACGCAGCGCCACTCCGACTGGGTCATCCGCGAGATGCAGTCTCTCCTTCATATGGATGAAGCTCGCGATTGCGCCGTAACCGTCCGACCGCGCTTGCAATTACCCACTTCTTTTTAGCGCGAAACCTGGTATCCTGGCATACACGATGTCCCGTGTTCGAGCGAGATGGCCAGCAGGCGACAGGCGGATGATCAGTCGTGGTTTGACCGCGAGGTCCGGGAAAGCGATTTTCAGGATACCCGGCTACGTCGGCGCTTCGCTATCCTGCTGGATAAGCTATGGGCCGGCATGGGACAGACGATCCCTTTCGCTTGTCAGGACTGGGCTTCGACCAAGGCCGCTTACCGTTTTTTCTCCAACGACCGCGTCAGCGAACACGATATTCTGAGCGGTCATTTCAATGCCACTGCGGCACGTTTCGCGGCCGCAGCCGGCCCGATACTGGTTCTGCAGGACACCACGACCTTCTCCTATCAACGGGAGCATCCAGAACTCGTGGGTTATACGGGCACCAGCACGACGCGCGACCGGTTCAACCAGACAAGCGTGCGGACACAGTGCGGCATCCTGATGCATTCCAGTCTGGTGGTTACCGCCGACGGTCTGCCACTGGGTCTGGCTGCGGTGAAGTTCTGGACAAGAAAGCAGTTCAAAGGTTGTTCGGAGCTCAAGCTGTTGATTTGCACGGAATCCTGACCCACCGGGGGTGCGGCTAAATACTTGGACTGGTTTATGCTGCGATTCCCAGGCTCTCCCGGTATTCGAGCGGGCTGAGAGCGCCTAGCGAGACCTTGATCCGCTTCGCGTTATACCAGCGTATGTAGGAGTCAAGTACCTCAATGAATTGCTCGACGGTCGTAGTCCGCCAATCACGGGAATGGAACCACTCCGTTTTGAGCCGCCCGAAGAAGCCTTCGCAGGCCGCGTTATCGGGTGAGCATCCTTTGCGTGACATCGAGCGAACTAGTTTGGCATCACGTATGCGTGCGAGCCATCCAGGCCAGCGATAGTGCGCCCCGCGATCAGAGTGGACCACAGGCCGTTTATTACTGTTGGCTACCGTCTTGATGCCCTCATCAAGCATGGTATTTACAAGTTCGGCATCCGGCCGCGTGCCGATTGTCCAGCTCACCACCAGTCCATCGAAGCAGTCGATCAACGGAGACAGATACACCTTGCCGGCCGGGATCTGGAATTCGGTAATGTCGGTGAGCCACTTCTCGTTCGGGGCTCCTGCGCGGAAGTCACGATTGATGATGTTCTCCGGCGCAGGGCTTATTTCTCCGCCGTAGGAGCGGTAGCGACGTCGTCTTGCTGTGGCAGCGGTCAGCCCATCCTGCCTCATCAAACGTCGCACCACTTTCTCCGAGATAACGACCTTCTGCCTGCCCAGTGCAGCGCGTATCCGGCGATAGCCATAACACCGGTGATTGACTTCAAAGATGTCTGCGATGACTCGGCGAGCGCCAGCATACTTGTCGGCCACGAGCAGACGCGCACGATGATAGAAGTAGGAACTGCGAGCTAGCCCCAATACGGCTAAAAGCTCTGACAACGTGTAGGTGTTTTTCAGGGCATCAACCAGCATCGTCTTCTCCCGGTTGCTCAGGAGTTGCGGGACGATGCCCATTCCTTTTTTTATCAGTTCGTTCGCCTTCTTCAGGATGTCGTGCTCGAGCTGCAGTTGCCGGACGTCGCGTCGAAGCGATTCGACCTGCTGTTCCAGTTTCGCACGCTCATTGTCCGGCGCTGGCTTCTTCTGGCGTTTCATGGATGCTGGGGCTTCACGACCGAGTAGCTGGTTCTTCCAATTGTAAAGCGTCGGCCTGCTCACGCCTGCTTTCTGCGCAAGCAGGCGCGCGCTTTCCTCTCTGGTGCACAGTTCGATGACTGCCGCCTGCTTCACCGCCGGCGATTTCGGAATGCTGCCAGTTGCTCTGCCGACAATGCGTTTTCCGATTTCGGGATGCAGTTCTTCGATCCAGGCGGCGAGCGTCCCGCGACTGGGATATCCCAACGCCCTCAAGGTTGCAGCAGCACAACGGCCCTGGCCTAAGTAATGATCGACGGCCACCTTCTTCCGTTCGGCCGAATATACCGGCCTGGAACGAACATAGCCGGTCCGCAAATCATGACATCGTTCGTATTCGAGATGCCACGATTTCAGAGAATTCTTGGTCGGATAACCCAGCTGTCGGATGGTCGCCCCGACGCGCTTACCCAACTTCAAATAAAGCCGGACCGCTCGCATGCGGTCTTCGTACGAGTACATGAACTACCTCCAGGTAGTCCAAGTTTTCGTCCGCAGCTCCACCCCTACGCAGTAATTCGCATCGAATATTGACCCACGTAGAACACTGACCTGCTCGGCAACGGGCAGGGGAAGGGAGTGATCGACGTGGCTATATTGAGCATCATCCGACGCTGGCACTTTCGCGATCATGTCTCGTTGCGCGAGATTGCCAAACGGCTGGGCGTGTCCAGAAACACGGTCAGGCGTTACATACGGGCCGGCACCGTACTGCCTGCCTATCCCGAACGTCATAGCCCCAGCAAACTCGACGGGTTCGCGGCGAAGCTTGCTGGCTGGCTCAAGACCGAAGCGACCCGGCCTCGCAAACAGCGAAGAACTCTTAAGCAGATTCACGCGGATCTCTGCTCGCTGGGTTTCACCGGCTCCTATGATCGCGTCGCGGCGTTTGCCCGACGCTGGCGACAGGAACAACACGAGCAGGCGAAGACGACCGGACGCGGGACGTTCGTTCCCCTCCGGTTTGCTGCAGGCGAAGCGTTCCAGTTCGACTGGAGCGAGGACTGGGCCGTCATCAACGGCGAGCGCACCAAGCTGCAGGTCGCGCAACTCAAGCTCAGCCACAGCCGCGCCTTCTTCCTGCGTGCCTACCTGCTGCAGACTCACGAGATGCTGTTCGACGCCCATCATCATGCGTTCGTTGCGTGGGGCGGCATTCCACGCCGCGGCATCTACGACAACATGAAGACCGCCGTCGACAGGGTGCGTCCCGGCAAGGTCCGCGAGGTCAACGCGCGGTTCAGCGCAATGGTGAGCCACTACCTGTTTGACGCCGAGTTCTGCAACGTCGCCTCGGGCTGGGAGAAGGGACAGATCGAGAAGAACGTCCAGGACAGCCGTCACCGGCTCTGGCAGAAGGTGCCGACGTTCGGTTCACTCGCCGCGCTCAACGACTGGCTGGCCGATCAATGCGTGCTGTTGTGGCAGCAGACCCGGCATCCGGAGCAGGACATGACGATCTGGGAGGCGTGGTCGGCCGAGCGGCCACACCTGATGCCGGTGGGCCAGCCGTTCGATGGTTTCGTTGAACAAGCGCATTTCAAGCCCGAAGGGCTAACAATGGACAGAGCTATCGACGGCGCAATTAGAGAGCTCGCGAGATTTTCTATTCATCCGGAATCCTGATCACGATCGCTTAGCTTGCTAGCTGCGCGCATCCTTCGATATTTGCGCTATCTGCCAGCGGTGTTAGCCCAATGTAGCGGATGGCGCCTCACGATGAAGCCGGGCAAACACACATGATTAACCGTCCGCGCTTAGTTGACGCGGGACACGCGATGGGATGGAACGTTTGAAGGGCGGTGTGCGCCACCGCGGTGGGGCACTGATACCAGCTTTCTAAGCGGTGCCGGTTGCCCAAAGACCGGTTTCGCGTGTGATGGTCTGAGCTAGTGTCCCGAGTTAGAAATTCGTAGACAAAATCGCTTGACGCTGGCGAGGATGTCGTCGGCCGATTTGGTCCAGTTGAAAGGTCTCGGGTCGGTGTTGTTGATCTGGATGTATTGGCGAATCGCCTGTTCGAGTTGCCGGGTGGAGCGATGAGTACCTCGGCGGATGTAATTCTCGCTGAGCGTGGCAAACCAGCGTTCGACCTGGTTGATCCACGAAGCAGAGGTCGGGGTGAAGTGCGCATGAAAACGCGGATGGCGCGCCAGCCAGATATTGATTGAGGAGGTTTTGTGCGTACCGTAGTTATCCATCACCAGATGCACGTCCAGTTGGGGGGGCACGTTGGCCTCGATGGTGCGCAGGAACTGCAGGAATTCGCTGCTGCGATGACGTCGATGCAGTTCGCCGATGACTTCGCCCGTGGCGATGTCCAGCGCCGCGAACAGTGTGGTCGTGCCGTGGCGCATATAGTCGTGCGTGCGTCGCTCAGGGATGCCCGGGGCCAGCGGCAGCATAGGCTGGGTGCGGTCCAGCGCCTGGATCTGGCTCTTCTCGTCCACGCACAACACCATGGCCTTCAGTGGCGGATCCAGGTACAGCCCGACGATATCGCGCACCTTGTCCACAAAAAATGGATCGGTGGAGAGCTTGAAGGTCTCCTGCCGATGCGGCTGCAGTCCGAAGGCACGCCAGATCCGCGACACGGCTGTCTGCGACATCCCCATCTCGTGGGCCATGGTACGCGTGCTCCAGTGAGTCGCGCCCGTGGGTACGGATTCGAGCGTGCGTGCGACGACCGCCTCCACCTGCGCGTCCTCGATCGTCCTCGGCGCTCCCGGGCGAGGTGCATCAAGCAACCCGTCCACACGGTGACTGATGAATCGCGAACGCCACTTCGACACGGTATGCGAGGTGACACGTTGTCTTGTCGCGACCGTCTTGTTGTCGACGCCCTCGGCGCAAGCCAGCACGATGCGCGCTCTCAGGGCAAGCGCCTGTGCCGTCTTGCGCCGCATCGTCAGTGCAGTCAGCTGTCCGCGTTCCGCTTCACTCAGGATCAGTGGCGTCTTGGGTCTTCCTCTCATCGTTGCCTCGCTCATTTGCGAACCCTGGAACCCAGGTTAGTACATAACGCAAATAAGGCAATTAATTTCTAACTCGGGACACTAGTGTAGTGCGTCATAAATAGTGCAACTTATTCGCAATTTTCTTGTCTTGTTCCTTTGTATTCCTGATTGATTGAAGGGGGATCGTGAGAATTGCTGAAAAAGTCGAGCTGAGCGAAGGGCAACGCAATCAACTGGAAACATGGGCAGCTGGCCGCACAGTCGCGGTTCGACTGGCCGAGCGCGCCAACATGATATTGCTCGCGGCACAGGGTCTGACAGACAAAGAGATCGGTGCAAAGCTGGGTGTCTGGCGAGGCACGGTAGCGCGCTGGCGGGTTCGCTTTATCGCTGGCGGTGTAGCGGGTATCGAACACGACCAAACGCGCTCGGGGTGCAAACCGAAGATTTCGGCACGCAAAGTGAAGGCCATCGTGGCGCTGACCACGCAGCAACGTCCCGATAACGCGACGCATTGGAGTACGCGCAGCATGGCGGCAGCGGTCGGCGTCAGTGCAGCGAGCGTGCGGCGCATCTGGCAAGCGCATGGACTCAAGCCGCATCGGATTGAAACCTTCAAGGTCTCGAACGACAAGCACTTCGCCGAAAAACTGGAGGACATCGTCGGACTTTATCTCGATCCGCCGGAGCACGCACTGGTCTTCAGTTCTGACGAGAAGTCCCAGATCCAGGCTCTGGACCGAACCCAGCCTGGCTTGCCGATGAAGCGAGGTCGTGGTCAGACGATGACGCACGATTACAAGCGCAATGGTGTGACGACGTTGTTCGCCGCACTGAACACGCTCGACGGCACTGTCATCGGCCAGTGCCAAACGAAACATCGTCATCAGGAATGGCTGGGCTTCCTGCGCAAGATCGATTGCAGTACACCCAAGGACAAGGAACTGCATTTGATTGCAGACAACTATGCAACCCATAAGCACCCCGAGGTGAAGGCGTGGCTGGCCAAGCACCCACGAATTCACATGCATTTCACGCCCACCAGCGCCTCCTGGCTCAATATGGTTGAACGTTTCTTTCGTGATCTATCGGAAAACCAACTACGGCGCTCTGCATTTTCCTCGGTGCCCGACCTGGTGAGCACCATCGAACAGTACGTCGAGAAGCACAACCGTGATCCGAAACCGTTCATCTGGACGGCAAAGGCTTCCGATATCCTGGCGAAAGTCACGCGTGCCAGGAAGAAGCTGAATAAGATGCAATCCGTTTGACGCAGACCACTAGCACATTGTCGCGTTTGCGCTGAGGGTCGCCTTCCGCGGAACGGTCGCGCTGCAATCAACCGTCCCGGCCGATAAAACAATGGGAACTAGCGCAAGTCGCTAAGCACGACTTTTGCCGCATTGTGACCCGGGACCCCTGTGACTCCGCCGCCGGGGTGGGTCGATGCGCCACATTGATAGAGTCCTGAAATCGGAGACCGGTAGTCCGCGTAATGGGCCATCGGCCGCCGGAAGAAGGTTTGATCGATAGTGAGTTCGCCTTGGTGAACATGTCCGCCGGGCAGGTTGAACATCGCTTCAATGTCGGGTGGCGCAAGCACTTGTTTGTGCAGAACATCGTTCCGGAAGCCTGATGCATACCGTTCGATTTGCGTCGCGATAATGTCGAAAAGTTTTTCATGAGCAGCTTCATCCCACGGTCCGCTCTTGAGCCGGTAGGGGACGTGGCCACCCATAATATTCATGGTGTGAAATCCCGGCGGAGCGACTGTCGCGTCGAACGCGCTAGGGGTCACTATCCACATGTACGGGCGCTCGCCCATCTCTCCCCGTTCGACCGCCTCGAAGTTGGATTGAAGCTCTTCCATGCTTTCTGCGAGTGTGATCGAACCAGGGCTAAAGTCCAGCCCGCGGCTGGCCATCGTTGTCCATTTTGGCAGGCTCTTCAGAGCGAGGTTGACCTTAAAAACGGATGAGTCGGTCCTGATGCGTTTCGCTGCATCATAAGCTGCCTCAGGAATGTCTTTTTGATCTACCAGTTGCGTGAACAGCAGTTTGGACGCCGCGTTACTGATAACTGCGCTCGCACTTACTGTTTCGCCGGTTGTTAGACGTACTCCTTTGGCTCTACCGTCTTCGACGATCACCTTGTCCACAGACACGTTGAGCCTTATCTGCACGCCGTGTTGCTCCGCAACTTTCGTCAGCGCTTTGGTGATACTGCCCATCCCACCCTGTACGAGGCCGCCGGGGCCGGCGGCCGTCGAGGAATCCCGGATAAATGGGCGCGCTAGCACATATGCAGTCCCGGGATTCTTGGGGCCAAAGAAGCTGCTGGCTCCAGAAACATATGATCCAAATGCGGCCAAGACTTCCGGGCTGACGAACCAACGGCGCAGGAAATCTTGCGCACTTAGCGTAAGCAGATCCCAGAGATCATAGAAGCGAGCACCGATAGACTTGAATCGCCAAGCGAACGCGAGTGCTTTTGCGACATCTTTGATTCGACCCGTGGTTGGGTCGACCGGAACCTCAAACAGTAGTTTCCGGAGGTGAACGACGAGACCTTCCATATGCTTGACGAAGCGCGGATAGGCTTGGGCATCTTCAGGCGAAAACTGGCGGATTTCGTCGCAGGTGCGCTGGATGTCATCCCAATAGACCAACAGCCGGCCATCGCGAAACGGCTGGATGCCGGGCGCGGTCGGGAGCACCTTGACGCCATGGGCGACGAGGTCGAGGTCAATCATGATCTTCGGTTGAAGCAGTGACATCCAGTAGGACGCCACCGAGAGGTGGAAGCCCGGCCAAAGCTCCTCCGTCACCGCTGCACCGCCGATGATGCCGCGGCGTTCAAGGACACACACTTTCTTGCCGGCTTTGGCGAGATAACTCGCGCAGACAAGTCCATTGTGACCGCCGCCGATAATCACTGCGTCGAAATCAGCCATTGTTTAAATCAGGAAATACGAGTCTTGGAAGGAAGAACGGCGAAACCATCGACTTCCACAAGCACTGCTTTGTCGTACAACTGCACCAGCGGGACCAGCGCGGCCGACGGTGGTGCGTCGTTGTTGATGAACTCAGCGCGAACCTTGCGGAGGATCGGGAGAAGCGACGGGTCAAACTCAGTCACATAGTGCGTCATACGTGCAACCGCTTCGAAACCGACGCCTGCAGCGTCGAGAGTGGCTCGGAGGTTTTCGTAGGTTGCGCGGAGCTGCGCCTCGAATCCGCCTTCGACGAGATTACCGTTTGCGTCGGTGCCAACATGACCACTCAAGATAAGGAGGTCGCCACCGGAGATCTGCATTGCCTGCGAGACGCCGGGGAAGGCACCGCCGGGGGCGTTGATGGGTGTAAGCATTTGTGTCACCTATTAGTCGGTTGGGAAAACCATTGGTTTTAAAAAACTGACCACATAGTATATAACGCTAATTTTTAGATACGCAAGGACCGCTTGGATGAGTTCACATGGTCGACGTCAGCAGGTCCTTCTTGAGATGCCGACCAAGTGGTCTTAAATATGTGCTTATTAGTCATTTTTTTGAGCGTTAAAAAAGGGCGCGCATGTGGTGCCCTGCTCTTGTCCTACCCGCAGATCACGTCGTCCGCCGAGACGCGGGCATCGCGATGGTGGCTTACACAAAGAAGGTGACGAAATGTCTTCGATAAGCCGATTCCAGACGGCGTCGCACCGGTGGCTTCCCGCGTCCCTGTCGAGGGGGAGCCAATCGTCGAAACAGAAGCCTTCGGTGGTGATGCAGAATCGAACCCGTTGATTCAGGGATTTGCCAAGACGGTGCTTAGTCCTCTTCGGGTCGTTGCCCAGACGTGCGAATGGGGTATTTCGAGCGTCGCGGGGAATCACGCGCCGAGCGTGGGACGGAACCGTTCGGCGCGGTGACCTAGGGCGTGGCGCTCGATCTGATCGCTGAGGGAATTAACTCGCTTTGGGGCAAATACGGGAACGAATCGATCTACGGTGGCAACCCCCTCGGAACTCAAGCGATGCGGGCGGCGATTGCCATTCCCATTTCGGTAGTGTCCGCGCGTCCGCCCAGGTCACCGGTACGCGGGCCACGGCGTAGCGTGTCCTCGATTGCAGCGACAATCGCATTCGCCGCTGCGTGCTCCGCGCCAACGCCGTTCCCGAGAAAATCGAGCATCATTGCGGCAGACCAGATCATGCCGATTGGGTTCGCGATGTTTTCCTCGCGATATCAGGCGCTGAACCATGCACTGGCTCAAAAAGCGACGGAAACGTTCGCTCAGGATTCAGGTTGCCAGAAGGTGCAAGGCCGATAGTGCCCGTGCAGGCCGGCCCCAAATCTGAAAGGATGTCGCCAAAGAGGTTCGTCGCGACCACGACATCGAACCGGTCGGGCGACAGAACGAAACGCGCAGACAGGATATCAATGTGCTGTTTGTCCCACTTCACGTCGGGATGCCGTGCCGCAGCTTCAGCAGCGCGCTCGTCCCACCATGGCGTGCTTACTGCGACGCCGTTGCTCTTGGTCGCAACAGTAATTTTCTTGGCACGACGCTGCGCCAACTCGAAGGCATAGTCGAGCACGCGCTCGCTGCCGCGCCGTGTGAAGATCGATTCCTGCAGGACGATTCGCGCTCAGTGCCTTCGAACATCACGCCACCGACCGAGGTGTATTCACCCTCGGTGTTCTCTCGCACGATCATGAAGTCGATGTCGCCGACCTTACGCCCTGCGAGGGGCGGGGGGACTCCCTCAAAGAGCCGCGCCGGCCGTAAGTTGCTGTATTGGTCGAACTCGCATCTGAACTTCAAAAGTGAGCCCCATAGCGAAATATGGTCGAGTACCTTGTCGGACCAACCCGCTGCTCCGAACAGTATGGCGTCACACTGCAGCAACTGCTCTTTCCAGTCGTCCGGCATCATTTTCCCGTGCTCAGGGTAGTAGTCGCAGCTGGCCCACTTTTTCTTCTGGTACTCCAGATCGAGCCAGAACCTTGCCGCGGCGACATCAAGCGCCCGGAGTGCTTCGGGCATGACTTCTACACCGATTCCATCGCCCGGGATGACGGCGATGCGATACTTTCTGGACATGCCTTCACCTGTATGGGTTCGTTCAAAACTTTCTGCTGAACAAAATGGAGTTCTTAGACCCAAGCGGGCTGGCCTCTGGGTGTCGGCCTCGCGACTGTGTATAGAGGCCTCAATGAATTCAGTTATGTCTGAGAAGAGGATCATTTTTTCAGGCCGAAGCGGAAACTGCCATCGGCTTCAATGACGCGAGAGCGTTTCGCCATGCCAAAGCAGGTGCAGATGCGCGAGTGCCTCACCCATTGCGAAGGTCATCTGATGAGCATCGAGCTAGCGTCGGAATAGCACCGGCAAAAGGTCCGCGGCGCTACACGTCTTGCTGGCGCAAGCCGAAAGCACTTCGGCTAGTCTTGCCGTGTGACGGGAGTACCATCGTGTCGGGTGCCATCGACTCGTACTGTGCAAGCGAGTCAAGATATGACGCGAGCGGGTTACCCTCCGGCTCCGTGTCGTGGACCGAGACATTCGTCGAAATGCGAGAGAGAACCATGTCGCCCGGTATGAGAAGCCGGCTGTTCTCGCGATAAAGCGCGCAATGTTCAGGAGAGTGCCCATACCCTGTCACCACCTGCCATTGCCGCTCCCCGATCGAGACCACGTCGTCGTCCTGTATCCGCCGATAGCGCGCCGGGATGTCTGGAACCAACTTGGCGTAGTAATTGGTGCGTCCACGAACCTGTTCGATCAAGTTTGAATCGCTCAGGCCATTTAGCTGGAATTGCTGCGCCGCGTCGTGGGCGTCGGCATTTGAACCCATACCATTGGCCACGACACGACCTGACATGTATTCGCCCAGTGACACCCAGAGTCGGGCATCCCATCGCTTTCGATCTCCACCCGTGGCCAGCCATTGAGCCAAGCCGAGACGGTCGGGGTGGCAATGGGTCACAAGGATGCGACGGATCGGAAGACCGCCCAAGTGTCCGTCGAACAGCGCCTCCCACCGTGATTTTGTCTCGATTGAGGCGACTCCACAATCAATCACCGTCCAGCCAGATACCCCGTTCGCACTGTCTCGCAGCAGCCATAAGTTGATATGGTCAAGTGCAAACGGCAAGGGCATGCGCACCCAAAACACGCTGTGCGCGACTTCCACAGCGTCCCTGCCGCCGGTACTGCGTCGCCAAATGGGTATTCGAGCTGATGTTCAAACGCGTTTATGTTGAACCTGGGTTCGTAAGTGAGCGACCCCTGACTCACTGAGCAGTGTCACCTGGGAAAACGGAATTAAAGACTGATTGGTGTTGTTTTTAGTCCGTCGGGTCAGTATGCCTGTTAACCCGGGTAATGCCAAGGCATCGACGTGGTCGCGACATTGGTTCAATGAGCAGTTGAGGGCGTGCCGCGTCATTGTTGGGCTCGTCGTTGGGGATCATTCCACACCGACTGAGTTCGGTGTAGTTCGATGCGAGGAGGTCAGGGCTAGGGTATTTCCTGGTCTGCGATGTAGTAACCGGTCGCTGCGGCTGCATCGCCCTTGCCGGCTTGGTCCTAAGGCGCGGGAGCATTGTCGAGCGTTAGACGGATGGCCTTGTTGCCCCTAAAAATAATTTTGACGCGGGTATGAATTCATGCATACTGACCCGATGGTCGAATTTTAAGGTTTATGAGTATCTAAACCCGATGACCCGGGCACGATAACCGGCCGGTATGTACACGGCGACTGAAGATGCGACTGAGCGCCTTTCTATCTGCGCGCGTCGACCGAGGCCAGGCTTCACGAATCATCTTGATAGCAAGCGATGAATATGACTGATCTTTCGGTGGTGGGTATGAAACGACCAACTACGGCCGCAACGGTGCCGTTGATGCGTCTAGATGGCGTCAAGAAGGCATTTGGCGCTCACCAGGTACTTGACGGTGTCAATCTGCAGATGGCTGCCGGCGAAGTGCTAGCTATCATTGGACCCAGCGGTTCCGGGAAGAGCACGTTGTTGCGATGTATCAACCAGCTTGAACCGCCGACGGAAGGCAGTGTCTCGGTGGATGGCGTGACCATCACAGCTGGCAAGAAACCGTCGATGGCCGAACTGAACCATTTCCGCCGGTCTCTCGGAATGGTATTTCAATCATTCAATCTATTCCCGCATCTAAGCGTCCTGCAAAACGTTAGCCTGGCTCAACAGCGTGTGTTGGGTCGAAGCAAGAAGGAGGCAGACGCCCGCTCGATGCAGTTGCTTGAGCGGGTCGGCCTCGCAAATAAGGCTAGCCAATATCCGGCGCGGTGTTCCGGTGGTCAGCAGCAAAGAATCGCAATCTCACGGGCGCTGGCGCTTGATCCGAAAATCATGCTGTTTGATGAGCCCACATCGGCACTGGATCCCGAAGTGGGACTAGAAGTTCTCGCAGTCATGCGCGAACTTGCAGACGATGGTATGACTATGGTCGTGGTGACGCACGAAATGCGTTTCGCCGAGAATGTTTCAGACCGCGTTATCGTGATGGCGGATGGAGTGATTCTCGAAGAAGGGCGGAGCGGCGAAGTAATGAACAGTCCGCGTAACGATCGGGTTCGCAAGTTCCTCTCTGCAGTGAGGGATCGATAATGTTCGACCTACTCCAATTAATAGCGCGTGCGCTCGTCGGGGCGATTCCGTGGACGATCGCACTGACGGTTTTATCGTTTTTTGGAGGCGCGATTCTTGCTATTCCGCTCTGTGCGATGCGTGTTTCGCACGTGAGGTTGTTGAACACGGTTGCCTTGTCGATTATTTTGACGCTGCGTTCCATTCCGCCGATCGTGTGGCTTTTCTTCATGTTCTTCGGCATTGGAAGTGGCCTGCTGCATCTCAGTCCCTTTGTCTCTGCAGTGCTAGGGCTTGCGCTCATCACCGCGGGAAACGTCGCCGAGATCTATCGGGGAGCGCTCAAGGCAGTACCTGCCGGGCAGTTCGAAGCAGCGAAGGTTCTCGGACTCTCGTCATTACGACAATACTCCGACGTACTCGGACCACAGATTTTCAGGGTCGCACTACCATCGTCGGCTACATACGCTATCGGCCTTCTGAAGGACACTGCTGTCGCGTCGACGATCGGCGTGCCGGAACTGGCCTCTGCGGCTTACCACGTTTCGATGGACACGTTCAAAGGCATTGAGGTCTATGCAACGGCTGGCGTAATGTACTTCTTCATAAGCATCTTTATGGCGTGGAGTACCCGCGCGTTGGACAAGCGGCTTCGTTTGAGGATTGCACGATGAGCGAAATTCTGAATCTATGGGCGCAGTGGCTGCCGAGCCTCCTTGGTGGACTGAAGATCAGTGTGGAAGTGACTATCGCATGCCTGGTATTGGGCATTCCTCTTGGGTTGCTGCTCGCGGTATGTGTGGGCTCGCCATCCAGGGTTCTCCGGACAGTTGCGGTGGTATTCATTGAAATTGGGCGTGGGGCGCCGGCTCTAATCCTGCTGCAGTTTCTCTATTTTGGATTGCCGACGACCGGACTTACCTTATCTTCCTTCGCTTCGTCAGTGTTGGCACTTGCATTGAATGCCGGCGCCTATACCAGTGAGATCATGCGCGCAGGTCTGCTTTCGGTTCCATTTGGACAACGCGAGGCAGCGTTTGCAATCGGTCTTAGCCCGAGAGACAGCTTCCGACTCATCGTCTTGCCGCAGGGATTGCGAGTTGCGATTCCGCCATTGCTTGGCTATGCGCTGCTCATCTTGCAGGCGACGTCGCTTTGCTTCACCGTCGCCCTGCCTGAACTGGTGAGCCGCGCGAACGATATTGGATCCAGCACTTTTAGGTACATGCCGGTGCTCGTTCTTACGGGCTTGCTGTATGCGTGTATCTGCGTGCCTTCGACGCTGATGATCGGCCGAATGGAGCGGCACTTTTCCCGCCACGAATAGCGACACAACGGTTCTGAATTTATCGAAGTTAAACCACGGTGATTCATCGGAGAGAGGAGCAAAAAATGAAGTATTCAGCTTTGAAAATTTCGTACGCGGCCTTAGTGTTATCGGGAGTCCTAACGGCGCAATCGGTATTTGCGGCAGGCTGTACACCTGCTCACAAGTTTGACACCGTGGCGCCCGGAACCCTGACCGTATCGACGATTTCCTATCCTCCGTTCGATAACGTGCAGGACGAGAAATTCGTAGGCGTTGACGCGGAAATCTTGAAGCGCTTCGCGGAAAATGAATGCCTGACGGTCAAGGCGGCCGTTGCGGACGACGCTGCTTCACTTCAATACGTGGTGTCCGGGCGAGCCGATATCTCATCTGCTTCGTGGTATCGAACCGAGAAGCGCGCTCAAGTCATGGGCGTCTCGGATCCGCTATATCTCGAATTGATGGGCATCTATACAAAAGAAGGGACAAAGAAGCTGAACGATTTGCAGGGAAAGACTATTGGCACTGTTCAGGGTTACCTCTGGGTGCCGGAGCTTCAGGCGATCTTTGGCGACAAGCTTAAACTGTATCCGAACCCCGTGGCGATGGCGCAGGACCTCCAGACTGGCCGTATCGACGCTGCGGTGGACACCTATACGGCTGGTATCGAGGCCCAAAAGAAGGGCGGCTTTAAGGGGTTCAAGATTACCGTTGCAGATCCTGATGACCGCGTCCGTTCGTCGGTGAAGCCTGCGCAAACAGGTTTTCTCTATAACAAGAGCAACGCGGCGCTGGGCGCCGCGCTGAACGCGACGATCGACGAGATGCAGAAGAACGGCGAGATTGCGAAGATCTTGAAATCGTATGGTCTGAATCCGGACGCCTCGAAAGTGGGCGACCCGCGCTACGCTGACGCGAAGTAATCGTCGCATTGCCCGAGCGAAGCTGGTTAGCACCCATGCGTCGCTCAGGCGTCGCCCGGCGCGGTGCGGGTGGTGGAGTTTGGCATGGGTAGCGCGAGACGTCGACCTCTTTTAAACAGGATACGAGAATGAGCACAAATACTTCTTCGCAGCTTGGAATTGGTCAGAATGCGAAGTATTACGAGGATCTGGAAGTTGGTACGCAGTGGGAGTCACCGCGGCGCACGATTACGGAAGCCGACATTGTGATGTTCACGGCGGTGACGGGTGACCACAATCCGGTGCATACGGATGAGGAGTTTGCGAAGACGACGGTCTTTGGCGGGCGCATCCTGCACGGTCCGGCAGCGTTTGCAATCGCGACGGGTCTGGAGAGCCGGCTCGGCATCAAGGAAGGCACCGCAGTTGCGTTCCTGGGCATGACGTGGGACATGCGCGGTCCGGTGAAGATCGGTGACACGATCCATGTGCGCGAACAGGTGGCCTCCAAGCGTGAGACGAAGAAACCGGGTACGGGCATCGTGAATTTCTATGTGGCGATCGTCAACCAGCGCGGCGAGGTGGTGCAGGAAGGCGAGTGGAAGGTGATGATGCACCGCAAGCCGGTAGCGGCTGCGGCGCATTGAGCGGCGCGCGTTCAACGGGAAACGTTTGTATGGTGAACACGGACATCGAGGCACACGCACAGCGCGACGGCGGACAAGTGGCGCTACGCACGGCAACGGGTGCCCTGAGCTACGCGGATCTGGTGCATGAAATTGACCGCACGGTGGCGCGGCTGAAGATGCTGGGTTTCGACGGTCGTCGTCCGGTTGCGGTGTTGTGCGAGAACCGGGCCGAAATCATGCTGTTCTATTACGCGATTGCGCGGCTCGGCGGCACGTTTGTGCCAGTGAATGCGAGTCTGAGCGCGGCGGAGGTGGCCTACCTTCTCGAGCACGCTGAGGCGGTCGTTCTGGTGTATGACGAGCGCATGCAGGATATCGCGGCGGCGGCGCTGGCCGCAGGCGGGACGACGCCGGGGATGACACTGGACGCGTTCATGGGGACCGACGCGCCTGCATGTGAAGTCACACCGGTCAACGGCCCGTTGGACCCGTTCCTGATGGTTTATACCTCTGGCTCGACAGGCAAGCCGAAGGGCGTGGCGATGTCGCAGGTCCATGAGGTGGCCGGTAACGCATCGCTTATCGAGATGTGGGGGATGGGTCCGCAGGACGTGAACGTGGTCGCGCTGCCGATGGGCTACCACTACGGGCTGACGACGGCGACGGGGGCGACGCTGCAGTCGGGCGGTCAGGCGGTGCTGCTGCGCCGGTTCCATCCGCGCGAAGTGCTGGAGGCTCTGGTGCAGCACCGGGCGACGGTGTTTCAAGGCGTGCCGACCATGTTCGCAATGATGCTCGAGTATGCCGAGCAGAACAGTCTGGAGATCGACCTGTCGTTCATGCGGCTGCTGATCTCGGCGGGCGCGCCGCTGTCGACGGAGTTGCATGAGCGGTTCGAGAAGCGGTTTGCTCGGCGCATTGACGACTATTACGCGCTCACGGAAACGCGGCCTATCTTTGGTCGTTACTGGAACGATCCGGCGCCGGTGCCGGCCCGGGCAATCGGCAAGGTGGCGCCGGGCGCGGTGGTGAAGATTGTCGATCCGGAAGGGCGCGACGTGCCCGATGGCGTGGAGGGGGAATACTACGTGCGCGGCCCGTCGGCAACGCTGGGATACCTGAAAAACGAGGCGCAGACGCGTGAGCTGTTTCACGACGGCCTGATTCGTACAGGAGACTTGGGGCATCGCGACAGCGAAGGGTTTTATTACATCACCGGACGGAGCAAGGACCTGATCATCCGGGGTGGGGCGAATATCGCGCCGGCCGAGGTCGAGCAGGTGCTGGCCGGACATGAGTCGGTGCAAAACGTGGCGGTCATCGGGGTGCCGGACGAGAAGTTCGGGCAACTGGTGGCAGCGTACGTGGTGCCGCGCAGTGGCACGCTGCCGGCGGACGAGGAACTGAAGGCCTGGTGTCAGGGCAAGCTTGCGGACTTCAAGATCCCGGCATATATCGTGCCGGCGACCGCATTGCCATTGGGCAACACGGGCAAGGTAGACAGGAAAGCGCTTCTCGCGCACTGGATGGAGGGACGCGCCTAAAGGCGACCACACCACGCGCAAGAGGACACGAGGCGACCCTCCTGGCTAGCAGCGTAGCAACGTTCCTTTCGCTGGTGCGCTTCGTCACACGTTTCGCGCTGGTGAAAACAAAGTAGTTTGTTTGCGGCCGATTGATTGTCTCGGTTTTCAGTGTTGTTGTGCATGGTCGTCAGGTCCTGCGCGGGCGATTCGTACCCGTGAAAACAGAAAATAAATTCTTGGAGATTACGCAAGATGAGGCTCGTAAGCACGGTTGTCGCTGCCGTTGCATTGGCGATTGCATCAAGCGGTCCCGCTTTCGCGGGTGGCGACGGCTTGATCAAGTGGAAGCGGGGAGAAGGTTGTTCTCGTTCGCACCGGAATGAATCGCTACTGGGGAGAAAGCGGCCACGATCGTAAAGTCTTGGAAGACCGCAACTATGCGGGCCTCGGCATGGCCGCGGCAAAGTGGCTCATCGCGGACCAAGGGGCGATGGTTATCGGTGGCGATACAACCGGTGTGGAGGTTTATCCACCCAAGAAGCCTGGTAGCAGCGATCCGATGCACGTCTATGCACTGATTGAACAGGGTGTCCACATCATCGAAATGATGAACCTGGAATCACTCTCGACAAACAAGGTTTACGAGTTCACATTTATGCCGAGCACGAACGACATTCGCGGGTCGATTGGCGGGTTCGATCTTCGCCCAATTGCGGTCCAGTAAATTGGTTACGCATGAAGCGTCGGCGATCGTCAATCTCAGATCGCCGGCAGTCAGCAAGTCTTGCATGAAATTGGAAGGAGCAGGCAATGGCACGAAAGATCAATTTTATCAATCCGTTTGGCACCTTTGCCTATGACGAGATCATTCACAACACGCTTTCTCACTATGCATCCGAGGGTACGGAGTTGGTGATTACGCACCTCGAGGGCGCGACGGCAGATCCCGACTACTTCTATCCGAAGCATATGATGGAGATGCAATTGTTCGAGGCGATCCAGCGTTCGCAGGAGGACGGATACGATGCAGTAATTTCTGGCTGCTGTTATGACCCAGGCGTGCGTGTGGGGCGGGAGTTGGTGGACATTCCTGTGATAGGGCCAATGGAAGCTTCACTGCAGATGGCTCCTTACTTCGGCCGGTCGGTGGCAATTGTGACAGACCACCTGAAGGCTTGCGAGTACATGCGCGACTATGCGAAGGTGACGGGACTCGACGGCAACATCCGCGGCTTCGAAGTTATCAACTGGTTCATCCGCGACATGATTAAGGACGCGGATGCGGTTGGGCGGGACGTGATAGAAGTTGCAAAGCGGACTGTCGAGAAGACAGGAGCGGAAGCGATCATTCTGAACTGCACCATCATCGCCGCCTGCTACCAGACCTATTTGATCAACGGTGGCGCACCGGCCGACGTCCCAGTTATCAATCCGAACTTGATGGCGCTGAAGGTCGCCGAACCGCTTGCGGACCTGCGAAAGGCGAATGCGTACCAGATTTCGCGTGTAGGTTATTACCAGCAGCCGAAGGATGCGCATTACAGGTCGGTCACTGAGAAGACCCGCAAGACGTGGGTCGAAGTGCAGTCCGTGCTTCAGAAGACCTTCGGTTGACCCGAGAAGACGCGTCTCGACAGAAGAGTCGACGAGCTTGCCGATCGTATACCCTGCTTCGACATCTCCCGATTGAGGGCGAGCCGAAGTGGGGCACACGCGATCTGGCGACCCATACACCGCCTCAGGCTGAATTCTGTTCGCAATTGTAATTTGACTTGCGGGTCAAAAAATCGGACAATTCAACCTGTTCCATAGTGGTGTGAATTCTAGTTACGGAATTGAACCTCCATGCAAACTTACCGGGGTGTGGTCTATCCTGCACAGTCGGACGCAATGGGCCATATGACTGTTCAGTACTACGTTGCCGCGTTCGATCAGGCGATGTGGCATCTCGTTGAGTCGATCGGCTACGATCCGGAGTGGCGACATAGCCGAAACGAAGGATGGGCGGACGTTCGCTATGAAATTGATTTTCGCGGCGAATTAAAGGTAGGGGATCTGTTTCGCGTCGAGAGCGACGTGACAAAGGTTGGCAACAGCTCGTTGAAGTCGCACCATCGTCTCTTTGGGCCGGGTCACAAGCTCGCCGCCGAGGTGCACATGACCTCGGTGTATTTTCATTTGCTTGACCGGCGCAGTATCCCGATTCCGGACAGCGTCAGCGCGGGCGCGCGTCAGCTTTTGGAAGAACTCGCGCAAGTGGACGAACGCAGCGGCCCGTGACAACCGATGTCCTGCCGCTTCGGCATCACGTTGCAAGGAACCGAATATGACCAACGAACGCCGTCAGGAACTCAAGGCACGAAAGCAGGCGTATGTGCAGGACGAGATATTGCTATCCGCTGTAAGCTTGTTTGCCCGTCGGGGCTTCAGGGCGGTAACAATCGACGATATCGCATCGAATCTCGGTTATACAAAATCGGTTGTCTACTATTATTTTCGCAGCAAAAGCGAGATCCTTTGGCAGATTTTCGCGCGCAATTACGATGATTATTTTCGGATGATCTCGTCGGTCACGGAGTTGGGCTTGGGCCCTAAGGAAACACTTTCGGAACTGATCATTCAGCACGCCCAGCACGTGATGGAACGTTCCGAGTGGAACGCGATCTACTACAGAGACGAAAGCGAGCTCGACGAAAAGCAGCGTAAGCAGATGGCAATGCGCAAGCGCGAGTATGACGCGAAGCTTGAACTGCTCTACGTAGACGGCGTCGAAAAGGGCGTCTTCAAGGATATTCCCCCGGGCGTTGCCGTTCGTGCAATTCTCGGCATGTGCAACTCGCTCTATACGTGGTTCAAGTCCGACGGTGCGTTACCTGCGCCAATAATCGCGCAGCACTACGTAACGATGTTGATGGACGGCTTTGCGTCGCCCGCCGTGCCGGGCAGGGCTGCGATCACGAGACCTTCCACGAAACTAGCGAGCGCTTGACGTTCCTGCCGTACCTGACTGGGTAACCTCTGTATTTTCTCTGAATGCGCTCCTGCTTAATTCTCCCGCGCGTTCATCCAGCGACGTGAAATCTGGCCGTGTGTGACCACTCCGACGAGTGGGCAGCGGCGTCACCCTTATAAAGCCACCACGGCTGGCTGCCTATTCTCCCTGCCACTTTTAAGGTATTGCGCATGCGTGCCCGACGCGTCGCCGAGGTGTCGTATAAGCACGGGGGGCACGTCTTGAGCCGGTCGCTATCCATCCGTCTGCTAGGGCCTTGGGCTAGGGTGCCCGCGATCTGCGGCACGGGCCAAATGATTTTGACTTTCAAGCGGATTGGTGCATACTGACCGCTGGGTCGAATTTTTCTGTCGAGTGGTCTTTATCAGGGCGAACTAGTCCGCAGTCTTCCGAATGCGCAAGCGCGCGAGGAAGACGGATATGAATTCTAGGAGGCGCAATCTATGTTTGATCTTTCCGGACGTGTTGCTGTGATTACTGGAGGCGAGACTGGAATTGGTCTCGCCATTTCACGCACTCTCGCCAAGTCGGGCGCGAAGGTGGTCATTGGCGGAATCCTCGTCGAAGAAGGCGAACGCGCGGCCAGTGAAATTAAGGCGGAAGGCGGCGACGTGTATTTTGTTAAGACAGATGTGCGAATCGAAGCTGAAGTAGAGCGTTTGGTTGCCGAGGCAGTAAGCCGGTTCGGCAAACTGGACATCATGATTAACAACGCTGGTGTATTTGACGGCTTCGCAAGTTGCCTTGAAACAACGACGGCGTTGTGGGATCAAATCATCGACATCAATCTGAAGGGCTGTTTCTTCGGATGCAAGGCAGCGTTGAAACAATTGCTGTCTCAAGGTTCAGGCGGGAGGATTATCAATACCTCGTCGGTTGGCGGTCTGCGCGGTGCGGCGGATGGCGCATCGTACACCGCTGCGAAGTTTGGGGTAGTTGGGCTGACGCGGCAGATTGCGTGCGACTACTCCGAACAGGGCATTACCGTGAATGCGATTTGTCCCGGGTCGATCCAGACAGACGTGCGGAAGAATTCGGGGACGATCCTCGGCGCGGACACGGTCCCGATGAATCGCGGCGTTGGCGCAGATCCCGAAGCATGGAAGCGCACCATTCCGGCCCGCCGGCGAGGCCTTCCGCAAGAGGTTGCGGACGTAGCAGTATTTTTGGCATCGGACGCCGCTAGCTATATGTCTGGGCAGGCGATCGCAATTGACGGTGGATGGACGGCAACGTAAATGAGCACATTCGAATTTTCTGACGAAGAGAAGCAGATTGTCGAAGCAGTTCGGCGATTTGTTTCCAAAGAGGTGCGTCCTCAGGTAGCGAAACTCGAGCGCGAGCAGACTTTTCCGACCGAATTGCTGGCTGGCATAACTGAGCTCGGCCTGTTCGGTCTGGCGGTCCCGGAGCAGTACGGCGGTCTTCAGTTGCGAGTACCCGTGTTCGCTGCCGTAATGGAAGTGCTGGCCGCAGGCTGGACGACGCTTGCTGCTTACATAAATAGTCACGCGACTGTTGCTTACGTGATCGCCACGCACGGCACCGAAGAACAGAAGAGCAAGTACCTTCCGACCATGGCGTTGGGCGAAGACCGGGGGGCGCTCTGCCTGACCGAACCGGGTGCCGGATCCGACCTCCAGTCGATCACAACGGTCGGTACACTCGATGGCGACAACTATCGTATCCGGGGCGACAAGATTTTTGTCACCAACGGCGAGAAGGCTACGGTGCTGCTGACGCTGACCCGGACGGGCAAGGACGAGAAGACCGGCAAACCTCGTCTCAGCCTGTTCCTCGTTGAGAAGAAAGCGCCGGGCGTGTCGGTGGGTAGCACTTTTCACAAGATGGGCTTTGGTCTCGTCGATACCGTTGAGATCCGACTGGAAGACGCACAGGTCTCGGCGGCGTCATTGGTTGGGCTCGCAGAAGGCGCAGGGCTGCGGCAGCTGCTGGACGGCTTGGAGATCGGCCGTATCGCTATTGCATCAAGTGCGGTCGGGCTTGCGGCCAACGCGCTTGACGAAGCAACACGCTACGCAAGCGAGCGAAAGGCTTTCGGGGTCGCCATCGATCGCCATCAAGCGGTGCAGCTGCGCCTGGCTGAAATGGCGACGAAGCTTGTGGCAGCGCGCCTTCTCACCGCTGAGGCCGCACGGAAGAAGGAAGCGGGAGAGCGCGCCGACATGCTTTCAGCGATGGCCAAGCTGTATGCGAGCGAAGCATGTGTTGAGATCGCACAAGATGCGCTGCGCGTGCACGGTGGCTATGGCTACATCAACGAATTCGCGATCGAGCGGATCTATCGCGAGGCGCCGCTGTATCTGGTTGGCGAAGGTACAAACGACATCAACAAGTTGGTGATCGCGCGTCGCATGCTGGAAGGCGGCGAAGCCGACACATTGGGGCTCCCGTCATGACAACCGTTTGCCTTACGTTCGACTTCGACGCGTTGTCCATCTGGCTGAGCACTTTCAAACAAACCAGCCCCACGCCTCTATCGCGTGGCGAGTACGGTGCGCGCGTTGGAATGCCGCGAATTCTCGCGATGCTCGATCGTTGCGGCGTAAAGGCGACATTTTTTACGCCGGCGCACACCGCACGTACCTTTCCAGGGGCAGTGAAGGCGCTGGTTGAAAGCGGGCACGAAGTTGGTCTGCACGGGTTGGTTCACGAGTCGCCCGTCGGTCTGGAGCTCGAGGAAGAGCGGTCGCTGCTGGCCAGGAGCATCAAGGTGCTCGAAGAGATCGCCGGGAAGCGACCTGTGGGTTACCGGTCACCTGCCTGGGACCTGAGCGACAACACCATCAATTTGCTTGAAGAGTTCGACCTTCGGTATGACAGCAGTCTGATGGCCTCGGACTTCCACCCTTTTCGCGCGCGCAAAGGCGATGCGATGGGCGAGGAGCGGTTTGCCTTTGGCACTGAAAGCTCGATCCTCGAGTTTCCTGTGGCATGGGAACTGGACGACTTTCCGTACTTCCAGTTTATGTCGCGCCCGGTTTTCCAAGGCCTCCGACTGACGGATGACGTTTATTCGCTATGGGCGGCGGAGTTCGACTGCGCTCATGAGGAAGACGGATTATTTACGTTGACTTGTCACCCGGAAATTATCGGACGGGGTCCGCGGGTCAAGATGCTGGAAAAACTGATCAGGCACATGCAGTCTCAGGGCGGGGTCACTTTCTCGACCATGGCAGAGGCCGCAGAGGCAGCCGAGGTTTGATGTGACGGTTCGCGGGGTACGCCGCGCAGTCAATAAATGAAAGGGAATTTTATGTCGGTTGGGGCTCAGACTAGCACGCAGCTTGGAATTGGTCAGAATGCGAAGTATTACGAGGATCTGGAAGTTGGTACGCAGTGGGAGTCACCGCGGCGCACGATTACGGAAGCCGACATTGTGATGTTCACGGCGGTGACGGGTGACCACAATCCGGTGCATACGGATGAGGAGTTTGCGAAGACGACGGTCTTTGGCGGGCGCATCCTGCACGGTCCGGCAGCGTTTGCAATCGCGACGGGTCTGGAGAGCCGGCTCGGCATCAAGGAAGGCACCGCAGTTGCGTTCCTGGGCATGACGTGGGACATGCGCGGTCCGGTGAAGATCGGTGACACGATCCATGTGCGCGAACAGGTGGCCTCCAAGCGTGAGACGAAGAAACCGGGTACGGGCATCGTGAATTTCTATGTGGCGATCGTCAACCAGCGCGGCGAGGTGGTGCAGGAAGGCGAGTGGAAGGTGATGATGCACCGCAAGCCGGTAGCGGCTGCGGCGCATTGAGCGGCGCGCGTTCAACGGGAAACGTTTGTATGGTGAACACGGACATCGAGGCACACGCACAGCGCGACGGCGGACAAGTGGCGCTACGCACGGCAACGGGTGCCCTGAGCTACGCGGATCTGGTGCATGAAATTGACCGCACGGTGGCGCGGCTGAAGATGCTGGGTTTCGACGGTCGTCGTCCGGTTGCGGTGTTGTGCGAGAACCGGGCCGAAATCATGCTGTTCTATTACGCGATTGCGCGGCTCGGCGGCACGTTTGTGCCAGTGAATGCGAGTCTGAGCGCGGCGGAGGTGGCCTACCTTCTCGAGCACGCTGAGGCGGTCGTTCTGGTGTATGACGAGCGCATGCAGGATATCGCGGCGGCGGCGCTGGCCGCAGGCGGGACGACGCCGGGGATGACACTGGACGCGTTCATGGGGACCGACGCGCCTGCATGTGAAGTCACACCGGTCAACGGCCCGTTGGACCCGTTCCTGATGGTTTATACCTCTGGCTCGACAGGCAAGCCGAAGGGCGTGGCGATGTCGCAGGTCCATGAGGTGGCCGGTAACGCATCGCTTATCGAGATGTGGGGGATGGGTCCGCAGGACGTGAACGTGGTCGCGCTGCCGATGGGCTACCACTACGGGCTGACGACGGCGACGGGGGCGACGCTGCAGTCGGGCGGTCAGGCGGTGCTGCTGCGCCGGTTCCATCCGCGCGAAGTGCTGGAGGCTCTGGTGCAGCACCGGGCGACGGTGTTTCAAGGCGTGCCGACCATGTTCGCAATGATGCTCGAGTATGCCGAGCAGAACAGTCTGGAGATCGACCTGTCGTTCATGCGGCTGCTGATCTCGGCGGGCGCGCCGCTGTCGACGGAGTTGCATGAGCGGTTCGAGAAGCGGTTTGCTCGGCGCATTGACGACTATTACGCGCTCACGGAAACGCGGCCTATCTTTGGTCGTTACTGGAACGATCCGGCGCCGGTGCCGGCCCGGGCAATCGGCAAGGTGGCGCCGGGCGCGGTGGTGAAGATTGTCGATCCGGAAGGGCGCGACGTGCCCGATGGCGTGGAGGGGGAATACTACGTGCGCGGCCCGTCGGCAACGCTGGGATACCTGAAAAACGAGGCGCAGACGCGTGAGCTGTTTCACGACGGCCTGATTCGTACAGGAGACTTGGGGCATCGCGACAGCGAAGGGTTTTATTACATCACCGGACGGAGCAAGGACCTGATCATCCGGGGTGGGGCGAATATCGCGCCGGCCGAGGTCGAGCAGGTGCTGGCCGGACATGAGTCGGTGCAAAACGTGGCGGTCATCGGGGTGCCGGACGAGAAGTTCGGGCAACTGGTGGCAGCGTACGTGGTGCCGCGCAGTGGCACGCTGCCGGCGGACGAGGAACTGAAGGCCTGGTGTCAGGGCAAGCTTGCGGACTTCAAGATCCCGGCATATATCGTGCCGGCGACCGCATTGCCATTGGGCAACACGGGCAAGGTAGACAGGAAAGCGCTTCTCGCGCACTGGATGGAGAGTAAAAAGTGACTTCCGAACTGAAGGTTTCGATTGCATCTTTTGGTACCCGTCGTTACCCAACGCTAGCTGCGTTCGGCAAGCACGTCGGCGGCTTGGCGTCCGAAGCGAGAGCAGCAGGTAGCACAGTGCTGTTGTTGCCTGAACTGACCTGTATCGGGTTGCTGTGGATCGATCCCGAGGCGGCGCAAATTGACAATAAGGCCGTAGCATCCTTTTATCGCCGCGTGCTGACGCCCATGCTTGGTGACTACTGTCGCATCTTGTCGGAGATAGCGGCACGCGAGCAGGTTGCGATTGTCGGGGCTTCGTTTTGGCACGAAGAGGAAGGTATCGGCCGCAACAGTGCTTTCGTCTTCCGGCCGGACGGCGCCACGCTGCGCCAGGACAAGATGCATATGACACGCGCCGAAAGGGCTATCGCGACCGAGGGCGGCCATGACATCATGACTTTCGACCTTGATGGCGTAACGTGCGGCCTCTTTGTCTGCTATGACGTCCAGTATCCCGAGGTGACGCAATATCTCGTTCGAAAGGGCGTCGAAGTGCTTTTCGTTCCTTCGCTGACGGACGCCCGGGGCACCTGGCGTGTTTGGCATAGTGCGCACGCACGGGCGCTGGAGAATCAACTGTACGTGTGTGTATCCACGCTCGTCGGCCCGCTCGAAATTCCCGTTGACTATCAGACAACGGCCAGTGGGCGAGCTTTCGTGGCTTGCCCAATCGACAACCGCTTCAAGATCGAGGACGGCACCTACGCGGTGGGCAAGGAAGGAGAGGACCTGTTGTCGAGTACCCTTAACCTTGAGACCCTCAGGGTTTCGCGTGAGCGCGCCGAAGTCCGTCAAATCAGGGATCGGCGCCCGGCGCTTTACGAGTCATTTGCAGCTAAAGGCTAGGCGAAAAGCCTCTTCCAGACGCGTCAGCCGATGATACGGAACAGGCAAGGCATTTGCCGGGCCTGTTCCGTTTAAGATGATCGAGGGGTTTTGGTTTCTTGTCGAACGTCGCGACGACGAGCCAACAAAATATTCGCCGCTGCACTGGGCGCCATTGTAGAAGTTCATGCAGCTGCCTCGCCCGTCCTCCCAGGCGTCCATTGAAGTTAGTTGTGTAGGTTTGATGCTAATCGATTGAGACGACGTTGGCGGGGGCGACCACAGGTCGGGCTGGTCAATGACTCGACCACCCAAGTCAACTTCGGTCGGGATCGTCGAGCGCTCAGAACCGCCTATTTACCAGCCCAGCGCCTTCAGGTCTGCATCAAGATCGTGTCGCGTCGTGTTGTACGATACGTCGTGGTCGGGGACGGTGCGAATACGTGTCTTGCTCTTCAGTTCTTCCGAGACGTGTGCGACGACACCGGGCATTGTTGAAATCAGCGCAAGACCAGTCATTTCGTCGGGAGAAAACTCCATCTGCGAGAGAATAGCTGCCAACATACCCACTTCGTTGATCACGAGGTCAGGCTTGTTCGCCTGTTTGATGAATGATGCATGGATCGCTTCATACCAGTCGCATATTTCACCCCATACTTCGTTTGCCTGCGCAATATCTTTCAGCTTCTGCGCGCGTGGATCGGTAAACCGAAAGTTCGGGTGGCCGAAGCCGGGCACACGCTGACCATGCGAACGTAGCGTGCTCACGAGTCTATCCGCTGCCGATTCGATCGAGTCGTTGCTCTTCTTGAAGTCCGCGTAGGTAGCGACGATAAAAGCGCCTCCAGAGTCCGGCGCAAGGGTGTACTCACCGGCAGAAAGCATTGCGGTAGCGAGGCCTGCGACCATTGACGGGTTGCCCGACACGCAGTACCGCGCCGCGATCGTTCCCGGTTTCTTCAACGAATAGTCAAGGACCGAGCAAAGAACAGCTTCCATCATCTTTGACTCGCCGGGTGACGGCAGTCTGCCGCGGATTAGGAGGAAGGCCGACGAAGCGAACGACAGTTCGCCAATGATGTGTCCCAGGTCGTATCCCCGGATGAAAACACTCGCTTCCTCAACATCGCTGACAGACGTTTGCCAATACTTTTTCTGTTCGGTTGACATTTCCAGCTTCCAGTTAGATTTCAATGTATATGGCGAAATCCGCCACAGTGGTCAAAACTGCGTAGTTTTAAAAATGTACCGCTAAGCATGTTTTTTGTCCAGAGAGTCTAAAATTGAGCAAGCAGCAGGATGGCACCTTAGAACGCCCTAAAAATTCGACTAAGTTGACTTGGTGGTCAAAAAAAAAGACAATTTAGCGATACATGGGGCGGAGTGATCTGCTGTGCCGAAACGTGTCCACTTAAATGCGTTATCGCGGACGATGCGGTCGCGAAGCCGAAGCTTGAACAAAATCAACTTATGGAGCCTAAGATGAAGCTGGACCGACGCGAGGAACTGAAGGCAAAGAAGCAGGCCTACGTACAGGATGAGATTTTGGCGTCGGCGGTCACTCTGTTCGCAGCCCGCGGGTTTCGAGCCGTCACCATTGACGACATCGCCTCTAACCTCGGCTACACGAAGTCTGTCGTTTATTACTATTTCCGCAGCAAGAGCGAAATCCTCTGGCAGGTTTTTTCCCGCAACTACGACACATATTTTGAAAGTATCACTGCAATCTCACAAGCAGAGTTGGAGCCCATCGACGCGCTCGCGCGGATCATCCGCGCCCACGCGATCAACGTGATGGAGCGCCACGAGTGGACCGCTATCTACCATCGGGACGAAAGCGAGCTGACCGAGAAGCAGAAAAAGTTAATACTCGGGCGAAAGCGGGAATACGACGCGGCAATAGAACGCGTGTATCAGGCTGGCGTGGACACAGGCGCAATCAGGGATGACATTCCGACTGCCGTCGCTGTTCGGGCGATTCTGGGTTGTTGCAACTGGCTCTACACATGGTACAAGCAGGATGGGCCGCTGTCGCCTCAGGCGATTGCCGACCACTATGTTTCGTTGCTGATGGAGGGTTACGCATTGCCTTCTAAACTACAAAAAGCAGCCAGATCCAAGCCCTCTGCAAAGACGGCAAACGCGTGATCCGCACTGGTTAGGCGTCGCGCACCCTCTATGTCGCGCTCGGTTTAGGCGGCTCACCTCGGACCTGACAGATTCGACACTTTTAATACCTCGTGTGGGTCAACGGGTCTGAAGACCGGATAGCACTGATGTGTCCCAAAGGGAGGCCTTCGAGAAGGTTACCGTTTGCCAAGCGGGTTCTGATATCGGTCCCCGCTACTCATGCACCTGACTTGAGCAGCCCGTATCCGGCGTCGGTGGAACCCGCCGGTATCACGGGCGAGATGGTCGACCCGATTGATTTGGTGGACGCGTGTTAGCGCTATCTTTGCCCGTCAATCAATGAGAATCCGCTTGGCTCACGACCGCGCCTGTGCAGGCACACGTTCGCGTACCTTCGAAACATCATTCTCTTCGCTGACGAAGACAATTTTGGGCTCCAAGCCGGCGCGCCTCGTCCTCGCTTACCAAACCGAAGGCCGCAATAATGACTAGGTCATCTATCTGCGTTCGCCGTGCAGGCGAGCCATTCAGCGAAACTATCCCACCGCCGCGCTCGCCCTTAACAGCGTAGGTTGAAAATCGCTCGCCGTTCTTGATGTTGCAGATATCAATGCGTTCGTTTTCGAATATGCCGGCAGCATCAAGAAGATCTTCGTCAATCGCGCAAGACCCCTCATAGTGCAGCTCGCAGTGGGTGAACACAGCGCGGTGAATTTTCCCCTTCAGCATGTTCGATAGCGCTCCGCGTCCTTGATTGATTGGCTCGTATCTAGTGAAGGGCAGGAGTTGAGCTTTACGTCGCAGCTTAGCTCGCGCCGACTACAGGGCGTACCGTTGTAGTTTCGAAATCGCGGGACTCGCCGTCGATGACGGTTACCTTCTGACTCGCCACTCGTGGGTGATGCCTTGTAGCCGGTGAGCTGCTTGCTGTTCTGGTCAATGTGCCTCGATCTACGAGGCATCCTGCCCGTGAGAATGCTGCACGAGCATACTTAGTGGATGGTATTTGAGACCAGAAGGTCAGTGTGCACGGGAAAGCCGGGAAGTCAAAATTCTTTTCGGGACGAAAAATCGTGCGACGTGCTCTTTGTTGATACCTGTCATTCAATCACTACTTGCGCTCAACGCGCGGTGGACGCTTGCCCCGTGGCGTGGGCAGACCAGGATGAGCGTATGTGTCTGTCGGCGGTTGAGGTGGGCCTTGCATCTGTCAATTTTGTGAATATATACTAGACAGTCTGTTTTGTTGAACCAGAAGTATGTTGCAGCGCTGGCATGTGGAAGCATTGCTTTCACGACGACCCTTCTTTCACACAGAAAGGCGAGAGCTAGATTCGCCGCTTTGACGGCTGAGCTGCGTACGGCCGGTCGATGGTCGCCAGTGTCTGAGGGTTGGCAGCAGAAGGATGTGGCGTCACCGTCGCTTTGTGAAATCTTGAGAAGCAAACAGGGTCGGATATGAAATTATTGGTGCCAGTTAAACGAGTTGTAGATTACAACGTGAAGGTGCGCGTCAAGTCCGATTTCACCGGCGTCGACATCGCGAACGTGAAGATGTCGATGAACCCGTTCGATGAAATTGCGGTGGAAGAAGCCGTACGTCTGCTTGAAGCGGGCATGGCGACGGAGGTGATCGCCGTCTCGGCCGGGGTGACGCAGGCGCAGGAAACGCTGCGCACGGCGCTCGCTATCGGTGCGGATCGCGCGATCCTGATTGAGTCGTCCGAGGAGTTGCAGCCGCTGGCGGTCGCCAAGCTGCTGAAGGCGCTGGTGGATAAGGAGCAGCCGCAACTGATCATTCTCGGCAAGCAGGCCATCGACGACGATTCCAACCAGACGGGTCAGATGCTGGCCGCGTTGGCCGGTTTGCCACAAGCGACGTTCGCTTCGAAAGTGGTTGTTGCTGACGGCAAGGCGACCGTTTCGCGCGAAGTGGACGGCGGTGCTGAAACGCTTTCCCTCAACTTGCCCGCTGTCATTACGACCGATCTTCGCCTGAACGAGCCGCGCTACGTGACGCTGCCGAACATCATGAAGGCGAAGAAGAAGCCGCTGGAAACGATCAAGCCGGAAGACCTCGGTGTTGACGTGACGCCGCGCCTGAAGACGCTGAAAGTCGTTGAGCCGCCGAAGCGCTCCGCCGGTGTGAAGGTGCCGGATGTGAAGACGCTGGTCGAGAAACTGAAGACCGAAGCCAAGGTGCTGTGAGGAGACGGACGAAATGACGAATCTGGTTATTGCTGAACACGACAACGCGTCGATCAAGGCCGCGATGCTGAACACGATTGCAGCCGCGCAGAAAATTGGTGGCGATATTCACGTGCTGGTCGCAGGGCATAACGCGCAAGCCGTAGCGGACGCCGCAGCGAAGATTGCAGGTGTTTCGAAGGTGCTGCTGGCCGACGTACCGCAACTCGCTGCGGGGCTCGCGGAAAACGTCGAGGCGACGGTGCTGAACATTGCGAAGGACTACACGCACATCCTCGCGCCGGCGACCGCTTACGGCAAGAACATCGCGCCGCGTATCGCCGCGAAGCTCGACGTCGCGCAGATCAGCGACATCACCGCCGTGGACAGCGCCGACACGTTCGAGCGTCCGATCTACGCCGGTAACGCCATCGCAACGGTTCAGTCCCAAGATCCGATCAAGGTCATCACGGTGCGCACGACCGGTTTCGACGCCGTCGCAGCCGACGGCGGCAGCGCATCGGTCGAGAAGATCGAAGCCGCGGCAGACTCCGGCATCTCGCAGTTCGTGAGCCGTGAAGTGACGAAGCTGGACCGTCCGGAGCTGACTTCGGCGAAGATCATCGTCTCGGGCGGCCGCGGTCTGGGCAACGGCGAGAACTACACCAAGGTGCTGGAGCCGCTGGCGGACAAGCTGAACGCGGCACTGGGCGCATCGCGCGCGGCTGTGGATGCGGGCTTCGTGCCGAACGACTATCAGGTCGGCCAGACGGGCAAGATCGTCGCACCGCAACTGTACGTGGCGGTCGGCATCTCGGGCGCGATCCAGCATCTGGCGGGCATGAAGGATTCGAAGGTGATCGTGGCGATCAACAAGGACCCGGAAGCGCCGATTTTCAGCGTCGCTGATTACGGGCTCGTCGAGGATTTGTTCGTGGCGATTCCGGACCTTGTCAATACGCTGTAACTGGCGGCACTCCGCGGTCACTGATTGCCGTTGTTTGGTCTAAAACATTTCCCTGTCGCCGTCGCATTTCAGTCGTATCTGAGCGATGCATTTCGCTGGGATATCGGCAGCAAAACGCCTTCGCCGTTTTGCGTAATGCGTCAAAGAAAGGATACGTCCGCCAAAGAGGTTGCAAATGTCCAATAGCCAATACGGTCCACGCGAGTCGATGGAATACGACGTCGTGATCGTCGGCGGCGGCCCGGCTGGCCTGTCCGCAGCGATCCGCCTGAAGCAGCTGGCGGCGGAACAGGGCGCTGAAATCGGCGTGTGCGTGCTGGAAAAAGGCTCGGAGATCGGGGCGCATATCCTCTCGGGCGCGGTGATGGATCCACGCGCGATGACCGAACTGATCCCCGACTGGAAGGAAAAAGGCGCGCCGCTGACGGTGGACGTGACCGAAGACCGCTTCCTGTTCCTGACCGAAACCGGCTCGAAGAGTGTGCCGGCCTGGGCGCTGCCGGATAACTTCAAGAACCACGGCAACTACGTGATCAGCCTCGCGAACGTGACGCGCTGGCTGGGCCAGCAGGCCGAAGCCGCGGGCGTGGAGATTTTCCCGGGCTTTCCGGCGGCGGAAATC
This sequence comes from Paraburkholderia sp. BL27I4N3, assembly GCF_003386115.1. Taxonomy (NCBI): domain Bacteria; kingdom Pseudomonadati; phylum Pseudomonadota; class Betaproteobacteria; order Burkholderiales; family Burkholderiaceae; genus Paraburkholderia; species Paraburkholderia sp. BL27I4N3. The sequence goes on from NZ_QREJ01000001.1 coordinate 1,267,645, forward strand.
CTGTACAACGACGATGGCTCGGTCAAAGGCGTCGCGACCGGCAACCTCGGCATTGGCAAGGACGGCGAGCCGACGGAGAACTTCCAGCTTGGCATGGAACTGCACGCGAAGTACACGCTGTTCTGCGAGGGCGCACGCGGGCATCTGGGCCGTCAGCTGAACGAGAAGTTCAGGCTGCGCGAGGGCGCCGATCCGCAGGTCTACGGCATCGGCATCAAGGAACTGTGGGAAATCGATCCGGCAAAGCACAAGCCGGGTCTGGTGATGCACACCGCCGGCTGGCCGCTGGAAAACGACACGTACGGCGGCTCGTTCCTCTATCACATGGACAACAACCAGGTGGTGGTGGGTTTCGTGGTCGGCCTGGGTTACACGAATCCGTACCTGTCGCCGTTCGAGGAATTCCAGCGCTACAAGACGCATCCGGCGATCCGTGCGATTCTGGAAGGCGGCAAGCGCGTATCGTACGGCGCGCGGGCGATTACCGCGGGCGGCCTGATGTCGCTGCCGAAGCTGGTGTTCCCAGGCGGCGCGCTGGTGGGTGATGACGCGGGCTTCCTGAACGCGTCGCGGATCAAGGGTTCGCACGCGGCGATCAAGACCGGCATGCTGGCCGCCGATGCTGCATTCGAAGCGGTGCAGGTGGGGCGCCAGAACGATGAACTCACGGCCTATCCGGAGAGCTTCAAGACCTCGTGGCTGCACACCGAGTTGTACCGCGCGCGTAATTTCAAGCAGTGGATGAGCAAAGGCCTGTACCTTGGCACGCTGATGGTGGGCCTCGAGCAAAAGGTGCTGGGCGGCAATGTGCCGTGGACGCTGCATCACCAGCATTCGGACCACGAGATGCTGAAACCGGCGTCGCAGTGCAAGCCGATCGAGTATCCGAAGCCGGACGGCAAGTTGACGTTCGACCGTCTGTCGTCGGTGTTCATCTCGAACACCAACCACGAGGAAAATCAACCGGCCCATCTGACGCTGAAAGACCCGAGCGTGCCGGTGAACGTCAACCTGCACACCTACGCCGGACCGGAGAGCCGCTATTGCCCGGCAGCGGTTTATGAGTTCGTGAAGAACGACGACGGCAGCGAGCGGCTCGTGATCAACGCGCAGAACTGCGTGCACTGCAAGACCTGCGACATCAAGGATCCGACGCAGAACGTCGTGTGGGTCTCACCGGAAGGTGGTGGCGGTCCGAACTATCCAAATATGTAAAGGGAGACTTGAGAGTGCGCCGGCGAAAACAATTGGATTGAACAGAGTCTCCGAGGCTTGAGAGGCCGGCATAACACCTGATATGCCGGCCGTTTTTTTTAAACATATCTTCCGGCCATAGACCAGCACTCTATTCGAACCCAGCGCCCCGATATACTCGGCCCTCATTGCGTGCCATGACGCGGCCCCGCAAATACGCTCTGAACGGCGCAAGTTTGCCGATGACTGGCTCACGCGTCTTACGTTGCGGCAGACCGGATGCCAGATACTTCCGAACCGTGTTGACTGCCATGCCGATCTCGACCGCGATGTCCCGGAGGCTGTGTCCACGGCGATGCAGAATCTCGATTGCCATGTACTCATCGTAACTGATCACGGGCCGCCCAAAAGGAGCAACCCTACACGAGGTGTATAGATTCCTAAGGATGGTCTGCACAACCCGTTTCCAGCGCGCAGACCTTTTGATATCTGTGTGACATCGGCGTTGAGGATGCGGCAGTGCGTAGGTATAACGGGTTTTGAGCAGCGGCGGGCCACGTTCGCCGACACTCGTGGCCTCAGCCTTCCGATGCGTCAGGCTTTCAGCAGAGCCTTGCGAGCCATCCAAAGGTTACCCAGCGCAAACAGCAGGGTCATCTGGGCCGTGTTCTTCATCAAACCCCGATACCGTGTCTTTGTATAGCCAAACTGTTGTTTGAGAGCGCGACATGGATGTTCAACCTTGGCCCTGATGCTGGCTTTCAGGCGCTCGACCTGGGCGTATATCGCATCCAGACGACCATGCGGGTCGAGTTGCCTGTGCCGGCCTGGTCGCATCGCGCCATGGAGCGCCCGTACTTCGCTTTTGAATACACTGATAGCCCGCATCAGCTTACACATCCGTCTCCTCGCCGTGCAGCAACGCTTCGGCCTTATTGATGTCGTGAACGTTGGCCGCGGTGCCGACGACGGTGTGAACCAGACCGGACTGCGCGTCCACGCTGATATGGGCTTTCATCTCGAAATACTATTGATTTCCTATCTTCGTTTGGTGCATTTCCGGGTCCCGGGTACCGGACGCATTCTTCGTGGAAGTTGGCGCTGAAATCAAAGTGCCGTCGACCGCCGACCGTGCCTTAAGCATTAGACCTTTCTCGCTCAGGATCTCATTGAAGCGCCCCGGGAATCCCGGAGACTGTTTTGCTTGAGTCATGCCGCGATGGCAGACCCAGCGAGTTTTGCATAATAAGCGGCTTCCGCCTCGGCAGGTGGAACGTTGCCGATCGGCTCGAGCAGTCGCCGATGATTGAACCAGTCGACCCACTCGAGTGTGGCCATCTCAACGGCCTGCAGATTGCGCCACGGCCCAAGCCGATGGATCACTTCCGCCTTGTACAGTCCGTTGATCGTTTCGGCCAGCGCATTATCGTAGGAGTCGCCCACGCTGCCCACGGACGGCTCGATGCCGGCTTCTGCCAGACGATCCGTATAGCGGATCGAAACGTACTGCACGCCGCGGTCGCTGTGATGGATCAGCCCATCCTTCTGCGCCGGCTGTCGTTCGTACAGAGCCTGCTCCAGCGCGTCCAGCACGAAGTCCGTGTGCGCCGACGCCGACACACGCCAACCGACAATGCGTCGGGCAAACACGTCGATGATGAACGCGACATAGACGAAGCCCTGCCAGCTCGCTACATACGTAAAATCTGACACCCACAGCGCATTGGGCCGTTCAGCCTTGAACTGCCGCTGCACGCGGTCCAGCGGACACGGTGTCGAGCGGTCGCTGACGGTTGTCCTGATGAACCTGCCGCGCCGCACACCCCGCAGACTGAGCTTCCTCATCAACCGCTCTACCGTGCAGCGGGCCACCTGGATGCCTTCTCGTGCGAGTTGCCGCCAGACTTTGCGTACCCCGTACACCTGGAAGTTCTCTTCCCACACGCGCCGGATCTCCCCGCCCAGCATTGCGTCACGCTGGGCCCGCGCCGACAGGCGTGCTGGATCAGCGCGCCGGGCTTTATGCTGGTAATACGTCGACGGGGCGATCGGCAGCACCCTGCAGATCGGCTCGACCCCATAGACCTGCCGGTGATCATCGATGAACGTGATCATCACTTCGGTCGGCGGTCGAGCTCCGCCTGTGCGAAATACGCCGATGCCTTGCGCAGGATCTCATTGACCTGGCGCAACTCGCGAACCTCCCGCTCCAGCGCTTTCAGGCGTTCCTGATCCGCAGTGTTGCCATCGGCACGCAAGCCCCGATTGAGTTCGTCCTGTCGTACCCAGTTACGCAGCGTCTCGCCGGAACAGCCCATCTTGGCAGCAATCGACACGATCACCTTCCATTGCGATTCATGTTCGCCACGGTGCTCGTGGACCATCCGGACTGCCCGTTCACGCACTTCCGGCGAATACCTCGGCGACTTCTTCTTGACGTTTTCCATAGCTCCATTTTCTCAAGAGTTGGAGCCTCCGGAAAACCCGGGGCGCTTCACATTGACAAGCGCGAGCATCTGCACAGCCAGGCCATGTGTTTCGAGCAGGTGACGAAACCGGAGAATCGTGCTCTCGCCCGGCAAACGCGTCATGCCGCCGTCCAGTCCCGCGAATTCTCGATACAACGGGACGTCATAGAGCGCTTCTTTGAGAGACTGAACCACTGCTGCAGAAAATGTATCTGCAGCATCGTCGCAATCGGCAACGGCGGCCGTCCAGGTTTACCCGTCGGATAGTGCGGTTCGATTAGCGCAATCAACCTCGATCATGGCACCACACTCCGCATCTGATCGAGAAATTCTCGCTTGCGCGTGAGTTTCGTTGACAGATCCAGACCAAGATCCAGTTGCGTCGTCGTCACTCTCCCTCATTAACTATCCCCTTCTCCCAGGATAGTCTGCCCGCACCTCTAAGCCAGGCCTTGTCCAGAGTCTCCCGAAGTGCGTTGCCGTATCAATTTACAACCGCGCGCGACACCCTGCCCGAAACTCCGCTCAACTCCAACTCAAAACGCAATCAACCCAGTGGATCAAGGCTCGATCTGGCATAGGTCCGACGTGACCGATCGATCCAACTGAGAGCGTCATGCCGCACATATGCCAAGCTCACTCTTGCAAATTGTAATTTTCCCAGAAGGAGCAGTTGTGCTCAGTCCGTGCGTCGAAACTAGGGTTGATTGGCGCTCCAAAATTCAACACTGTTTGTGGGGCCGAGCGCAACGAAGGCCAATTAGGAAGTGACGTACCGTTCGGATTCCCCGTGGACGCGAAGTTCACGAGATACTGGCGCATAACTGCTGACAGGTTCAAGTTTGCTGAAGTTCTGTCTTGTTGCCGGAAGTCCTCAAACCAATACTGGATGTCGGACGTATGAAAGATACCCCAAGAGCCAAACCAAGGAAGTTCTGGCCCGGGAAAGTACGCAGGGTCCATACCGGGTTCGTAATTTGGGACGCTTGCCGGAGCAAACTGGTACGCCCAAACATCGGGCTGCACTTTTGCGACTAGATCGGCAAACTTTAAATGTTGACAAGCTATTTTGAAGTCACCTACCGCCGCTACGTACGCCTTCGTTGGATTTTCAAAGTTCGCGGCTGGATACAGGTTTCGTATGTCTGAAGCCAGAATCGGACGATCCGCTATTGTCGACACGTATGCAGCCGTTACGCTATCGTAATTTTGTGCGGTGAGAGGAGCATTCGCCAGCACGGGCGCGGCGTACAAAGCCCATTCATCAGGGGTAGCGCCTGTCATGTATGGAACTGAATTGAAATGACCCGATTCAAGTGCTTGCTCTACGGTCATTGTCAGCACCTTTCCGTCGACCACCGGCACAAACTCCTGCTGCAATGGTGCGTACGTTGCGCGTACGATCGTGCTCGCAGGTAGAGCTCTAAGGCAGCGGGTAATCGTCGCGTCGTCTCCTGTGCAGCCCCATGAGGTGGCATCCGCGGCCCCGCGTGCTTCAGCAGGCGCCAATGGGGGAGTGTCCGGATACCAGCCCCCACTGATTACCGCGGCCTTTGCAAATAGGCCGGCCGAGCTCGGAGACGCCACGTGAGATACCACCGAGACGCCGCCTGATGATTGGCCAAAAATCGTCACGTTGGATGGATCGCCCGCGAAGTTCGCGATGTTAGCTTTTACCCAGCGAAGCGCGGCCTGTTGATCAAGCAAACCATAGGCACCGGAACTGCCACCCGCTTCGGCGCTTAGAGCAGGATGGGCAAAAAAGCCAAACCCGTTCAGGCGATAGTTAAGCGTAACTAGAACCACGTTGTTCTGCGACGCGAACGCGATGCCATCCGTATTACTACCTTGCCCAGTCGTCAAGCTTCCGCCATGAATGTAAACGAGAACCGGGAGGGACTTCGCATCCGCTTTCGACGGACGATAGATGTTGAGATAAAGACAATCCTCAGACCCAGCTACCGAAGAGTCAGGGGCAAATTGAACACACTCCGACGGTGTGGCTGTTGCCGCTAACTCTTGCGGTCGAACAGGGGCCGGTGCAGGTTGCTTCCACCGCAGGTCGCCAACCGGCGGTGCAGCGTATGGAATTCCGAGAAACGAAACGTAACCGTCCCCCATGTTGCCGCGAACGGTCCCCTGCTCGGTGTGAGCGACGGCGGGATCGCTCGAAATGTTCGATTGCGCACCACATCCTGAAAGCAGTTCGATGGTAAGCCAAACAGCAACTACAACTTTTCCATACCTGCCCATTTAACTCTCCTGAGGATTTCTGAGATCCATTAATTAGGTATACGATTCAACGTAACCGGCTGTAAAGATCCGGGTCGCCCCTGTCGGGCCCGAAGCCCTCCGGCTGGGCGAAGGACTTCTTTCGGACCGATCGCCCGCCTATATGTATGGCGTAGGCCGGTACTAAAATCGGCGGGGCAGTAATAAAGAGGTCGTCCTGTGATCCACCATTCGACATATGTTTTCAGCGACTAATGTTCTAGTAATACCCATGGTTCACAATATTAGACTGAGAAGTCAGTATTTGCAAGTGTACTGCGCGACCGAGAAAAATCTTTCAGCGCATACCCGTAGCTTTCGCCCGATCCAGTTGCATCCATAGAAAATACGATGGTAAGTTCGGACGCCGTCACACTGCGCCAAGCAGAGCAACTACGCGGGAGCGGTTCGTGCAGCTTGTAGAGTGGGCGACCCGGCGGGCCCGTTTCGCTGCGATCCGGACGAAACAGTTCGCAGCGGAAAAAAGAGCGGAAAGCCTGTACGACGTCCACGGTTCGGTCAAGGACGTTGCGACGGGCACCTTGGCATCGACAACAAGGAGAGCCGACCGAGAACCTCCACCTCGGCATGGAACTGCATGCGAAGTACACGCTCTTCTGCGAAACCGTGCCCGGCTACCTGGGCAGTCAACTGAACGAGAAGTTCAGGGCGGGTGACGGCATCGAGTCGCAGGTGTATGGCATCGGCATCAAGGCACGGTTGGAACGCGAGCCGTCGAAGCACAGGCTTGGTCTGGTAATGCACTTCGCTGGATGGACGCTCACGGTGGGTCGGCCCTCTATCACATGCACAACAACCAGTTGATGGTGGGCTTCGTGGTAGGACTCGGTTACTCGAATCCATATGTTGCCATTCGAGAAGTTCCAGCGCTACAAGACGTGCCCGGTGATCTGGACGATTCTGGAGGGCGGCAAGCGCGCGTTATCGCCGCCCGGGCAATTACTGACTGCGGACGATGTCATTGCCGAAGTTGGTGTTCCATGGTTTTTCCGGGCGGAGCGTAGGTGGGTGGCGATGCAGCCTTCTCGAACGAGGGCATCCGTCTTTTCGAGGCCTCGGACGCCGAAACAATGTTGTGTTAGGTGCTGTTCACATTTAAAAATTTGTGTTACATCCCGTCCTTTGCACTACGAGGCAGGATGGCACGAACGTTACTGAGCGATGAAGTATGGAACAAGGTCCGAGACATCCTGCCGGGCAAGGAAGGCGAGCGGGGCCGAACGGCATCCAACAATCGCCGGTTTCGCGAAGCGGTGCTGTGGATTGCGCGCATCGGCAGTCCATGGCGCGATCTTCCCGCGGAATTCGGCCGATGGCATACGGTATATATTCGTTTCTCGCGCTGGCGAAGCAAGGGCGTATGGCCGCGGTTGGCGAATGCTTTGGCAGGCGAGACGGAAATCGAGCACATCCTGATCGATTCGACGATCGTGCGAGCGCACCAGCATTCGGCCGGGGCCTTAAAAAAAGCGGGCCGCAAGCTCTCGGACGTTCCCGACGTGGACTGAGCACCAAACTGCATCTGGCGGTGGATTCGAAGGGTCACCCGTTGCGACTGATCGTCACTGAAGGACAGGTCGTCGACATCTCGTGTGCCACAGAACTGGTGGAGCATCTGCGCACCGGGGCAGTCATCGCGGACAAGGGCGACGATTCGGATGCCTTCGTGAATCGGATTCGGGCCGCTCGGGCGAGAGCCGTCATTCCGCCGCGCTCGAATCGCAAGACAAAGCGCCGCTACAGTCGAGCGTTGTGCCGCACACGCAACCTCGTCGAGCGTTTCTTCAACCGTATCAAGCATTTTCGCCGTGTCTCCACTCGGTATGACAAGCTCGCCGACAGCTATCTCGTGTTCGCGTCCCTTGCCTGCTCGTTTGGGCCACTCGTAAATGTGAACACGGATCTAGGAATATCGAGTACGCCAAGGAGTGAAAAAAAGTGGGCGCAATGTTGAACATGATCGAACTGGAGACGTTTGCCGCAGTGGTCGAATATCGCAGTTTCTCGCAGGCGGCCGCTGCACTTAACATCTCTTCTGCTGCAGCGACACGCCGGGTCAAGCGGCTTGAGCGGTCGACGGGGGCGCTGCTCCTGATCCGCGACCCGACTGTGATGCCGACGCAGGCAGGAGAAAAAGTCTATCGTCATTTCATGTCCATCCGGCTCCAGGAGGACGACCTGCTACGGGATATCGAGCCCGGAAGGGCCGCGACCAGTGCACTAGCACTTGCGATCAATGCCGATTCCCTTGCAACCTGGTTCGAGCCGGTTACGCGTGAACTGGTGCAGCACCATTTGGAGCTTGAGATTCTGGTGGACGACCAGGATCACACGCTCGAAGCGCTGGCGCGCGGCGACGTCAAAGGCTTTCTTTCGACACAGGCGGAGCCTGTCGGTGATCGTTTCGGGGCCGAGCCGGTTGGACAGATGCGCTATCAGTGTGTCGCTTCGCCCGGGTTCGCTCGCGAACATTTCGCTGGCGGTCTGATCTTGCCAGGCGCGCTCAAGGCACCAGCCATCCTGTTTGACCGGAAGGACAGGTTGCACGACGTATTTCTCAGGTCGTACTTCGATGTGGCAGTCGGCAGGTACATCAAGCACTATTTGCCTTCACCATCGGCGTTGCTCAATGCGATTGTTGACGGCCTCGGGTATGGGCTCGTACCGGCGATGCAGGCGGGGCCGCTGATCAGTGACGGCAGACTGGTGGCGCTCGCCCCAGACCACGACGTGATGATCGATCTGTACTGGCATCACTGGGAACAGGAGCCCGGGCCGCTCGCGAAGATCAGCGCACTGGTGATGGATGCGGCGCGGCGAAGCCTGGTCCAGCCGGCCCCGAAGAGGGAAGACGCCAGTTGACGGACCATCGCAGCGGGCCGGCGCGACGCTCCGCGGCGCGTCTTTCGGCCGCCCTTGTCACGCCGCTCATTGTCGCCCGCGCTTTTTTTATGGACACGTCATGCGGTCCGATCTCTCGCTGGCCTTTCTCATAGCCGGTCTCATTTCATTTATCTCGATTTTGTTCACACCCGGAGTTTCCGGGGTGACGCGAGCGATGAAATGTTATGCCGCGCGACGTGTCTGGGACCATAACGGTCCAGAGAGGCAGGAGAACTTGATTGCCAACGAACGGCCACCCGTTTCCAGCGACGACAATTGCACGTACATGCCAGAGAACGCTACGATAAAGTCAGTGAAGCATATTGGCATCGCATTATTCGACCGATTCGCGCTCTGCGAGACCGCGTCTGTTATCGAGGTGTTCCAGTCTGCCAATGTACTCCTTTCGTGTGACCGCGGGCGTGCCGTGCGGTACAAGGTGTGTCTGCTTTCGACTGTCGGCGGTTGCGTCGCAAGCTCGTCTTCGGTCAACGTGTGGACTGGAAGCGTTGACACGCCGCGCCATGTCGAGCTTTTTCCAGGTGCTTTTCGTCGCTGACGGGGCAGGCGTTCATCACATCGCATGCCACAAGCAGGTCCTGGAGCGGCGGGGCCGAACATGTGAGCGTGCCGGGCTCGTTTATCCCATTGCCAAAGGGCGCCAGCTACTGGAACGAGCGGGATACATGCCCGCAAACCGGTTGGTGCATCGACGAACAGGCTTCGTATGGGGCGAGAATTACCCTCCGGGCGCCGACCACGCGCGCGGCGCCTCCGGCGATTCGCGCGGCATTAAGCATCATCCAAGAAGACCTTGGCGGTGAGATCGTGCGCCAGACCGCGCACCACATAATGTCTCCGGCGCTTACATAACTCACCGACATTATCTGTCGAACAGCGACGCGTAATGTCAGCGAGAAGATCCGGGGCGCTGCGCGATGGCTGGAGGCAAATGGCAACCGGCCAGTTGCAATCGGGCAGGCTGCCGAGGCGGCCGCGATGAGCGGAACTTCCTGCGACGTTTCAAGGCAGAAATGGGCACCACACCGTACGACTTCCTCCTGCATCTGCGGCTCGGCAGGTGTTGCCGTTTACTCGTCGGGATCAGACCGCCAGTCGACAAGATTGCGCGACGTTGCGGCATGGGCAGCGGCGGCCGACTCGCAACGCTGTTTCGCAAGCATCTCGGAAAGACCCCAACCGACTACAGGGCAATCCAGCGTCGGTTGGGCGAATCCAGCCAGGGAAACCGAAACGTCCGAAGCTGGAATCAGAACTGCATCGTCTGAATGCACGAACGACCAGGGTTGAGAACGCCTGCCCAGCGCTCCATTCTGCCCGGCTTAGACGGCCGGACTTCAGGATCGCGCGCGGCCCGGAAGGCGGGCGAATCGCCATGCGGCCAGCACGCAGGCGGACGCGAGCAACCCGGCCGGCAGCGGGAGCCAGCCGGGCGGATTGCCGATATGAGTCCAGTTCATCGACGAAACGAGCAACGAGGTCGCGGCGCCAGACAGCAACATCCACGATGCGCAGCGCGGTGCAACGCGTCGTCCGGTCTCGTGAAGGAGAAACAGCAACCCGACGGCCGCAACATAGACGACGTTCAAAGAAACGATGGTTGATACGATCGCCTGACCGTCCGTCGCGATTGCGCATCCGATGGCAACGATCAGCACGCGCGCCACGTGGCTGTGGCGGTTATCACCCGAATGCAGGCCCTCAAGGGCCGAGGACATCGCTCGCGTGATGGCAGTTCCGGATCCGAGCGCAGCAAGCAGGATGACGCCGATGCAAACCATCCCCATCGCCCCACTGGTCCGCAGCATGATCCATGGGATCGCACTAGCGGTCTCGGTGAGGCCGTACAGCTTGCCGGCGCGAAGCGCTGCAACGATCGTCGCGGCCGGAAGAAATCCCGTCACCATCAGGAACAGGCTCGCGAGCACACAGCCCAGCCATGCATCTCCCGGTCGGCGCGCAGCGATGGCGAACTGTTGATAGTCCGATCCCGTGATGACCAGAAAGCCGACCGCCGCGATGGTCACGAGTGTTTCGGCTCGTGGCGCAGTGCGTATCTCCCCAATGAAGGACGGCCACGCATGCAGGTACACGGGCAGCCCGTCCGATGCGACAAGTGCATGCAGCAGTGCGATGTTCGTCGCCAGCAGGCAGCACGCAAAGAGCGTCGCTGCCATGCCGAGCTCAATGGAGGACATGACGAGCAGCGCCGCAGCGACCACGGCCAATGCATGGGTTGCCGGCAGTCCCGCCGCGACGAGCACGGCGATACCGCCGTGGATCTGGGCGGCCAGTACGCCGGACATCCAGACGAGCGAGAGCAGCGCGACGAGCTTGCGCACCACCGGACCGTAACGCTCGCCAAACACGTCCCAGATGAGTTCGCGTCCCCGCCAGAGCGCCGGCGCGGCCAGCGCAAGCCTGAGCATGCCCAGTGCGGTGACGACCGCATACAGACTGCCCGCCATGCCGGCATGAAGTGCCATTTCGCCGGAGCCGAGCAGGAATGCGACACCGTAGCTCGCCGAGACGAGCAGAGCGGCCACGTGAATCGCACCTAGATTACGCTGCAACATTTTCACCTCCCTGGACTGCCCATTCGCGCACGACCGCATCAGGGCCGCGAAAGTACGCATGGCAGACTCTCGCCTCGCTGTCGAAGGCGGGCAAAGCGAGCAGCTTGCACTGTGCGCGAGGCAGGCGGTGATAAGGCATCGACGGCATCAGGTGATGCGTGAGGTGGTAGCCGTTGTTGTGCGGGTGAACGATCCAGCGCGCGATGCTGCGGGAAGAGACGTCACGCGTGTAACTGAAAATCCCGCCTCCCGCCAGACCAAAGTGGTCGCACAGCTCACGAAACGTGGTGATCGCGTGAAAGAACGTGACTCTCGCCAGCAACCACATGCTGAAGAAAAGCGCCGCCGCATGAACGCCCCATACAAGCGTCGCGGCACCCAGTACGGCGACCCACCATCCGATGATGCCAAAGCGCTGCATCCAGCCGAGCCTCGGCAGGTGCAGGTGGCCGAATGCTGAACCTGACCAGGCTGCTGGCGTAAGCAGCACCCTGAGAAACGGATGCCACCAGCGGTCCCCGGGCCCGGGCTGAATGGCGATGTAGTCAGGGTCGCGCCCCGGGTCGCCCAACCACGCATGATGGCGGGCGTGGAGCTCACGATAGAGGGCAAGACTGCTGAAGAGCGCCGGCGCGATGAAAAGGCGCGCGAGCGCGTCGTTGAGCCGACTGGAGCGAGCAAAATTACGGTGTGCGGCGTCGTGCAGCAGGTTGCCGAGCGCACGTTGCCGGTTACCGATCCATGCAACAGCCGCAGGTGCCGTCCACCATCCGTAACGCAGCAGGATCAGGATTGCAACGGTGATGCTCAGCCAGTCGAACACGATATCGATGACGACATTGAGCACGTCGGGCGATGTCATCGACCGGTGAAGGGTATTCCATTCGGGAAACGCGGAGCGGATCAGATCCTGGTCGTGAATTACGGCGCGACTATTCATGAATTACCTCGCATGGATCACCTCACAACGAAGACAAACACGTCGCCTGCAGCGGACGCGAAATCGCATCGAATGCACACGGGTGACGACAACCGAGCTTTGATATTACGAAACCAGTGGGCGGGTGATCCCGCGTTGCGAAAATATTCATGCGGTTGCATTTTCGGCAACGGCGAGCGCGACGGTTTTCAGCGGCAATGAAATGAATGGCGCGGGTATGATCGGGCGGATAACGTACGCGGCGCCTCGGGTATTGGGGGCGCGAGACAATGCCAGGCAGAACTGCGAAACGTCCCGCGATATCGGGCAATATCACGGAGAGCGCGTTGAAGAAGTACTGAAGAGACAGGGGATCGTGTGCGTTACAGCGTCAATTTGGGCGCTATATCGTCAGGTGCCCTGCATGGATCCAGAGGTGATGCGGGGCGTCGCGGTGACGATGGAGGTATGTTTCTTACCGTTAACCCCTGTAGTGGCGTCAACAGGATTCCGTCATCGACTCCGCGAATCAAGCCCCCATCACGTGACGATGTGCCATATTCCGGGCGGAGAGAATCGATCAACGGGTCGGGGGATCTTCACGAATCGGTGGCGCCACGAGCAGAACGCGCGCCGCTACGTTGGTCCGCCATCATCAACCGGTTCCGTCGAAATGCGGATCTGCACTCTGGTGGGCGCATGCTGTGCAATGACGAGCTCAAGACGGATATGCGTTTCGGGCGCGGATACGGTTTTCGCTGCCTGCCCGCCATGGGCAAGCAGCGCGTCCTTCTCGATCTCGCTAGCCAGTTGATCAAATTCCTTGCTGATTTCTTCCGGACGTCCCATTCCATTCTCCAAACCGATGGCTATATCACAGGCATTTTCACGCTGCGTCAAAATGCGCTACGTCGGAAGATTAATGTCGGACCGATGGTTGGCGGGCACCATTGCAGAATTGTTCTCGTCGCTGACTTGAGCGCAATCAACGTGCGAGGCGACTGATGCGCGAGTCCTTCAGGATCTGCTCGGCACTTTCGCCCAGCAACTGGCACTGCTCGTAGAGCAGGCCAATGAGTCGCGCCTTTTTCTTCGCGTCGAGTGGCACTTCAAGACGCTGCTCGATCCGCGCGACGGCGACCAGCACGCTGTCGAGCGTCTTCTGGTCGAGCCGGTACCGCACATCTCGGTCGAGAATCATGCTGCCGTCACCTGTCAGCAGCCAGACGGGATCGACTGAAAACTGCTCGTACAGCGCGCGCACCAGTTCGACAGGTCCCGCACGCTCGCCGCGCTCATAATTTGCATAGGCGCGCAGCGACAGCCCAAGCCGCCGGGCCATTTTCTCCTGGGACAGTTGGAGGTGCTCGCGCACCTGCGCAACGCGTTGGTGATAGTCCTCGTGAGCAGCGGTGCTTGACATGTCTGTCTCACCTACCTAGAGTGATTTCGTACCTTGATTATAGGTGCGATCGAGTAACGGACAAGCTTGGACGTGCCTGGACCAAAACATCTATCGTTGGGCGGGTGATGCTTCGAGGAGCGGCGGAGGAAAAGTGGCGAGCAGTCGGTTCTACACGCTGGAAGAGATTGCGCGCGAGCTGCATATCGCGCCGGCCACCGCACGTAACCGGCTGACGCTCGGACTGCCCATGCCGCCGTCAATCCGCGTGGGGCGCCGGCGTCTTTTTCCGGTCGACCAGTATGAAAATTGGATCGCCTCGCAATTGACGCACTCCAGTGGGAACGATGCCACCGAGGACGCCAGTCGCGATCCATACGGGCCGTCTCACGATCCGACGTAGCGACCATATTCTCTTTCATTAACTGAATTTCAAGCGATGACGCTGTACTGGATCTCCCACCGTGCCGGTAGTTATCTCCTTCGTCTCCACCAAAGGCGGCGTCGGTAAGACGACCGTCGCCGCCAATCTTGGCGGCCTGCTCGCAGCCTTCGGCCTGAAGGTTCTCGCGATCGATGCAGATGTCCAGCCGAGTCTAAGCAAGTTCTTTCCCGTCCATTACCGTTCATCGCAAGGTCTGACAGCCGTCGTGACTTCGGGCGGCAATCCGTCGGCCGACTGTATCAGTCGCACGATTTTCTCCAATCTCGATCTGGTCTATTCCGATACGCCGGATGCAGCACTGCAGGCGTGGCTCAATCGCCGTGAGGATCGCCTGATGATCCTGCGCCGGGCGATGCGCAGTCCGCTCGTCGACCCTTATGACGTAGTGCTGATCGACACGCAAGGCGCGGTCGGCGAACTGCAGAAGTCAGCGGCGATGGCGGCAGACGTGATGGTGTCGCCCGTCAAGCCGGATGCGCTGAGCGCCGGCGAGTTCGCCACGGGCACGATCGCGATGCTCGACGAGCTGAACCGGCTGGCCGACTTCGGCGAATCCTTCCGTTCGGGCGACCTGCTTGCGATGATCAACGCGCACGAGCGCACCACTAATGCGCGGGCGCTCGCGGCCGTGCTGCGGCAGCGGTTTGCCGGACATCCGAAGGTCAGGGTGCTCGACACCGTGATCCCGTCAGCCGCCGCGTACGCGGCAGCGGCGAGCTCACGCGTCCCGGTACACGACTTCGATCGTCGCCGACGGTTCGGGAATTCCGCGTGGAACGTCATGCACGGTCTCGCATGGGAATTGTTTCCGTCGCTCGCGAACGTCTATGCTGGTGCTCCGCAATGTTCGACGGGCGACGCCCGGTCCGGTGTCCGGCAGGGGGCGGTCGCGTGAACGTGTCGGACAAGCCGCTCAGCGAGGCGCGCGAAGCGCTCGCGGCCCAGCGCCTGGACGTGCCCCCGCCAGGCGCTCAGACACCCGAACCGCAGCTCACATCGGTGATCCGGCTGAAGATCACCGATGTGATGGTCTATGAGCGCAATCCGCGGCGCGCGTCGCACGAGCGCATCGTCGAACTCAAGGAGTCGATCCGGGCGAACGGCATCGAGCAGATCGTGACGGTGACCCGCCGTCCAGGCGAGACGCGTTACGTGGTGGCGAAGGGCGGCAATTCGCGCGTGACGGCAGCGACGGCCCTTCACGACGAAACCCGCGACGAACGCTTCGTTTACTACGACTTTGTCTACGTGCCGTATCCCGGTGAGGCAAAGCTGCTGGCGGCGCACCTGCGGGAGAATGACCAGCGCGCCGACCTCTGCTTCTGGGACAAGGCGAATGGCTATCTCGCGCTCAAGGCCGATCTCGAAGCCGAACGTAGCGAGACGCTGTCGTTACGTGAGTTCTCCCGGCTGCTTGAACAGGAAGGGGCACCGGTGAGCCATGTGCTGCTCTCGCTCTTCCAGTTCGCGGTCGACCGTCTCTCCGGCCTCGGACCCGCCACGGGGTATTTGAGCCGGCGCGCGCTCGTCGATGTGATCCAGCCGGGAATCGGCATACTGCTGCGCCTCACGAGGCGCCTCGGCTTCGACGATCAGTGGTTGCAGGTGCGGGTGATCGATCCGCAACTGACCGGCATTGCCGCCCGCTGCAATCCGGACAACCCGGACGCGGCCGGCACGCTGGCGCAGCCTGCGCCGTTTGATGCTGCGCAGCTGGTCGACGGATTGAAACAACGGCTGGCAGGCGAGCTCGGCGTGCCGCGCGACGCCATGGACCGGATGTGTCATCTGCTGGAGCGCACACCGAACGCAGCCGGTGATGACTTACGTGAAGTCGGTGGCATGCCGGGTGAGCGACGTGAATCTTCATCGATCGCATCCCATGTCGACGCGAATCGTGCAGCGGCCACACCGGATCGTCCGGCCTCGTCGGGACCCGGTGCCGACGAACAGCCTCGTGCCATGCCGGGTGCGGACGGAACCGTGCCACGCCCGACCAGTGACGGGCAACGGCGTGACGAGTCAGTCGTGTCGACGGATGCTCCGCAACGCGCACCGGATGACCCATCCACGGTGGTGGCTGACGACGTTCACCGGGACAGCGCTCTGCACGCTGCGTCTTCTTCAAACCCGGGTGAGCTTTTCCGGGAAACGGTGCTGACTTTCGCACGAACCTGCGGTCTCGATGGCTGCGTACGTGATGCGCCCGCATTGCCCTACGGATTTATGGTCGAGCCACCGCCGCCGGACAGTCCGCGCTTCTCGACCGGTGTCGCGCCTAGGTTGTCGCCCGGCGTCGGCGCACAGCGCGACGAAGAGATGCTCAACCGGTATCTCGGCTGGTGGTGGCTCGTGAGCCTGTCACGGCAAAACACCGCAACGGGCATCGCACGCGTTCCCTCCGGGAGTCTCTTCGCACAGATGTCCCGCGATGACGAGACGTGGAACCGCACCTGTGACGCGAGCGTCGGCGAGCCGTTGCTCGCCGACCGCATGGACGTGATGTTCGACCTGATGCTCAATCCGGATCACCCGATTGGTCAATGGTGGGACGAGGTCATGCGCGCGGCGCGCGCATTCCGGGCGGCGTACCCCGAGCGCTTTGCACCGGCGCGCTGGCCCGAGCCGAGTGCAGACGAGCGGCTTCAGCGGGGAGGGGCGTGATGGACAACGCTTTCCTGCGGCTGGAGAGCGAAGCGCTCGCGCATTTCGTGCTACTCGAGCTGATTACGTGTGCTTGCATGACAGATCGGCACATCATTGCAGAACATGAGGATAACGAAGTTTCATGTGAAACAGTGTCGCCGCATCTGACATCGTTGACAGATCGGCTACCGGGCGCAATCAGGCGTGTGCTCAGTGATGCCCGTTCGCCGACGCTCGTGCGCGATCTGCTGGGTGCTGGTGCACTGCGTGTTTTTGTGGACGCCGGCGCGTTGCAGCGCCGCTGCGAACTGATCGAACGGCAGTGGCGCGATCGGGATCTGTTGCGCGCCTTTGTGGAGCGGCAGGCGAGCATTCCGATGATCCGAACGTTTTTCCGCACCGCCACGCGCGCAACGATCGCGCAGCTGCGCGCCGAACTCAATGTCGCCGCGCCGACCAAACCGCGTGCGCTATCGCGCTCTGAAACGGATCTGCTGTTCGATGCGTGGGCCGGTCTGAAAGACATCGGCGATCTGCGCGAACGCTATCTGGCGCTGCATGAGCAATGTGACGAGCAATGGTCGCTCGCGACGCTTTTCGCGGCGCTTGACGCGGACACCGGAGACCTTGCCCCACCTTCTTCCCATCAGGAGTCTGACCATGTATGACATGCGACTTGATCCGCAGGGCAACCTGCTGCCCGGCAAGACCTGGGACGATTCACCCGGACCGCCGCCCGCCGAAGCCGAAATGGTGCTCTCGATGCTCGACGTGCCGATCATGATAGACCGCTGTTTCGTGGAGGTCTGTGGCGACCTCGCCGCGGCCGCCATGCTTACGGAGCTGTCGACGGTTGAGAGCGAGACGGGACGTCACCATGACTGGCTTCAGGTCGCGCCCGACGAGTTCGCGCGCAGACTGGCGCTCACTGGGTCGCAGCAGCGCGCCGCGCGGCGACTGCTCCGGTCGAAAGGCCTGATCACGCATCGTCGGCGCAAGACGCTGCTGGCGGATGAGTTCCGTATCCTCTGGCCGGCTGTGCTCGCGCTACTTCAGCGCAACGCGGAGGAGCGCACCGCGCATATTGTCTGGCCCCCTGTACGTCCCGATCAGCCGCAACAGCTGAACCAGTCGGAGGAGGTCCAGTCATGATGCCCGGTTGCCATCCCTATATCACCGAGTTCGAAACGATGTGGACCCTCCTCAGGCCGTACCGTCCCGTCGCTTTCGGGACGCGCATGGCCCGCATCACCGGACATCCGAAGCAGGCGCTGCTGCTCTCGCAGCTCGTGTACTGGACGCGACGCGGACGCGATGTGGAGGTCAACGGCGGCTGGATCCACAAGACCCGCGAACACTGGCTGATCGAAACAGGCCTGTCGCGTGAAGAGCAGGAAAATGCGCGGCGGCGCATGCGGGATCTGAACCTGCTGGCCGAATGGCGTGGTGGTCAGCCTGCGCGCATGCATTACCGGCTGGAGGTGGAAGCCATATCGGCCGCCGTTCGCGCGACCTGTCCAATGGCCGTGCAGCTCCCGGCATCGATCGAAGCGATGCGGGCGGACCCGTTCGCGGGTGACGCGTTGCTGGGGCCGACTGTCGCGTACCGACGCGTTTTTGTTGATCTCGTCGGCAACGTGAATGCCGCGCTGCTGCTCTCGCGCATGGTGCAGTTGCAGCGCCGCGAGGCCGACCGGCAATGTACCTGGTTCACGCACACGGCCGGAGAGTGGCAACGCACGCTGGGACTTAACCGGCGTCAGCTCGATAACGCGAGAGCGCGGCTTGTGCGCCAGGGGCTGATTCGCGAGTTCATGCGCCAGTGCACCGGCCGGCGTGTTTTCACACAGGTCAATGCGGGCGAACTGAAGCGCCAGCTCGAACGCCTGGTGTCGCGCGGCGATATGCGCGAGCGGCTCGCGACGCGCAAGCGCCTGCTCGCGCAGAGTCTGCACGAAGAAGACGTGCGTGCAGCCGCAGCGACGCTACCGGCTGTTACCCCGGGTAACACCCGGCCGTCCGCCATGGAAATTCATGCGCCACACGCGCGTGCCTGGGCGGTGGAGCGCCCGAAGTCGCCAACCGGAAGTCTCCGGCTGTATGTGGATCCGCCTGCGGTGCCACTGCAGTTGGCGGGTTTGATCCATTACCGATGGCGGGAAACGGGCGTTCCAGACGCGCGCGTATACGGAAGGATTACATACAGGACTACAACGACCGACGGCCCAGCGATCTCGACCGGCAAGAGGTCAAACGCGGTTGTGGTGGGAATCGACCTTGGCGCCGATTCTGCTTGGCCGATCTTGCCATTGCCTGCGGCAGACGACACCAGCGTGCTCATTTGGCCCACCATGCTGCCGGTCAACGATCGCGCACTCATCGCCTCGCACCTCGCACGGGTTCCTGCGACCGACCGCCAGATGTTGCTCGACGAGATGGCGGCAGGCCACCGGCGCCAGCCGGTGCAGTTGCCCGTCGCGTACATCGCAGGGCTCGTGCGACGCTACATCGGCGGCGAATTCATCCCCACCAGGGCGCACCTCGAGCGCGCGGCACGCAGGCGGGCGACCGGGGGGGAGGGCGGGAGCGCTGGGTCAGTGCTTCCAGGTGATGCGATGGAGCCGGGCGCGTCGACGCCTGAGACGGCCCGCCGGAATCTCGCGGCGATTCGCGATGCACTGCGCGAACGGATCGCACATCGGCCTGCGCGTCATTCGGCCTGCGGGGCGGCCAGTCAGGCGGGCGCCCATGCGTGACCGGATCGATCGCGTTTGCGGAGCACATGCGCGTACCAGCCCGTGTTTTCCCATCGCGCGCGCTGTCACCCTGGTTAACACGCAACTGTGCGGGGTTGCCTGCTGTTACCCGGGGTAACAGCGCTGGCGTTTCCCTCACTGTCCAACGAATACCTGTTTGGGAGTCTCTTATGGACACACCGTCCCCCTCTTCGTCGCACACCATTGATCCGTCTGTCGACGCCTTCGCGCGCTCCACGTCGTCCCCGTTTGCCGACGGTTATGACGTTGATACTGAACGCGCCGTGCTGGCACACCTGATTGCCGACGGTGATCCCGATCCTGCCGATCCGCTGTTCGGCCGCTATCAGTTGCTTCTCGAACGCGAGGAAGCGCTGAATCGCATGCGCGAGACTCACGCGCTGCGACAGGGCAGCGATCCACTGGTGCGCCCGCACGAGGCTCAGGAGATCAGCCGCATGGGTCAGCTTGGTAGCGATGGTGCGGACCGCATGCGGCTGCACACGCGCGACGCGATGCGGCTGTTTCTTGGCCGGGCCGTAGCTCCAGGGGAGTCGGGACATGCGATGGCGGGCGGCCGCCGCGTGGCTGCGTCGCTGCGCGCGTTGTGGTCGCTGTCGGGCAGCGACAACCCCTATGCGGACTGGAAGCTCATCGAGATAGCGGATCGCATCTCCGGCGTCCGGCGCGCGAACGATCTCGAGCAGCAGCATGCCCGCCAGTTGCTGGATGCTGCGCGTGAAAAAGGCCTCGAGTATTCGGTGCTGCAATCACGCGAACCTGCGCACGTCTCGCTTGAGTTTGGCTCGCCGTACGGCTACATGATCGTCATGCTGCTGGTCGAACTCGACTATCTGGTGCGTCTCGTGCGTTCCGCGGTGTTGCGCGACCTGATGTCGTCGACAGAGGGCTTCCGGCGCATCGGCTCGGCCAGGCACCGGTGCCTGTCCGTGTTTCACTTCGCCGTGCACTGCCAGCGCGTGCTCACGCGCGCCGAACTGCTGCCGCTTTCGCGCATCGACTTCCTGCCGAATGCGGATGCTGCCGCACGCCAACGCGCTGAAGCGGCGCGCGCGCTGCTCGGTGTCTTGCCGCGGGACGTCTTTACCGGCGCGCGTGAGCCACGTCACAGCCGGCGGCGCGTGAGCCGCCTGTCGGATGCGGAACTGCGTCTGCTCGACAGTGTGCCGCTGTCCGGGGACGACGCGCTCGCGCAAGCTGCAGCAGACGCCTTGGTGCAATGATGCGAGGACTGCGGCAATGACTGACCGACCTTCGGATCTGGATCGACGTTCAAAGGCCTTTAAGGGTAAGGGAGCCGGCAGCCCTGGGCCAGCGATGGCGCTACCTGCGTCACGGATCGCGGGCGACGCGGGCATACGCGTGCTGCTGCGCTCGTACGAGCACTGGCTAGAGGACACTGTGACGGAAATGCAGACGCTGGCGCTGGAGAGCACGACCACCGGGATCGACGTGTCGCTGCGCTGCGTGCGCATTGCACTGGCGAGCGGCGCGACGCGCCATCGTCTCGAATGGTTCGTCCGCGGTGAGCCGCATGCAATCGCCTGGCCGCGCGCGAAGCAATGTTTCAATCGCATTCCGGCGCCGCTGCGCGCGTACCTGCAACAGTGCGATGCGCGCGCGAGGGAGCTTAACGCACTGGAGTCGGTTTTCCGGTATGCGGCGAGTCAGCTCGCGATGTACCTGGAGCACGGCACCGTGAAACTTCGACGGACCAGTGACACCTGAGACGGCCGCAGCGTCTTGTCCTGGCGTGAACAATGGGACATCAGGCTGACGCAGAGCAGCCAACCAAAAGTAGCAGGTAGTGGACAGCGCGTTCGTATCGCAGGGGCAATCCTTGATGAACGGAGTCCGCAATGGGTATCTACGCAGAACTGGTCGGCAACGTGCTGGCGTCGCCGACGATGAAGCAGGTCAACACCGCCAGCGGCACGCGGCGCATCGTCGAGCTGCGCGTCATGTCTGCCAGCTACCGGCGTCTTGACGACGGGACACTGGAGCAGCGCGAAGGTCGGACCTTTCCTGTCGACGTGACGGTGTGGAGCGAGCGCCTGACCGAGCGCGTGATGCAGCACATCCGCACGGGCGCGAGCGTCGTCGTGCGCGGCGACTTCTACGTGAGTCCATGGATCAACCGCGAGAACGAGGCCGACGCGGGCGCCCATGTTGACGCCGAATCCATTGCCCTGAACCTCGTGCGCATCGACCACGTGGTGTACCGCCCGCGCCAGACGCGCGAGTCCGATGTCCCAGCACAGGACGAAGGCGCCGGTGAGCCAGCCGGTCCGGCCGATGGCGAAGCGGAAGAGTCCACGCCAGGCGAGGAACCAGGAACGCCGCCGGATCCCGCAGACTCCGATGCGGCTACCTCTGCCCAGCCTGCAGGCCGGCGTTCGCGTCGGGCGGCGCGAGCCGCGGCCGAATAGCTTGCACCTTCGTCGACGTCATGCGCGCACACCGTTCGCCGTGCATGACTTCTACGCGGGAGTATGGCGGAGGACACGGAAGTGATGGACGTCAGCTCGCCGGCCATGCCGGACGTTGAGGAACTGCGGATGTTGCGGGCGCTGGTGTATGAGGGCATAGCGCTAGCGCGTCACGGGCGGTACGTTGCGCGGTTTCACAGATGGATCGTCCTGGTCTCGCGCGAGGGCCGCTGCCGCGCGGGTTGCCTTGCGCCGGTCACCGTCGAGATCCGCCACCCCCATGGCGAATTACTCGAGCGCGCCTGCCTGGTAGTTGACGACCGCGCCGACCGCGCGGCAGAACGATGAGGGTGTCTGCGCCATCGCTGGATCGATGTCTTTCGCCCTTGAGATTGCCGCGTTGAGGCAGGCGGCAGTGACCGCCCATATGCGACGCTGCGGCTATTGGCTTGCCATGTCGAGTCCGTCGAATCGGCGACAGAGGGGGCGAGAGAGGGCTTGTGCGGTCAGCTGTCTTCGCGGTACGGTATGCGGATTGGTTTGCTGTAGCGGCCGTCCGCGTAGCCGACCACGCAATATCGTGCCGTCTTATTTTTGCATTGACAGAAGGAAAATTCATGAACAGGCAGGAACTGATTGATGCCATCGCGTCAGCAACGGGCTCGAGCAAGGCCATCGCGGGCGAGGCCATCGATGCTTTTATCGGCGCGATCAAGGAGGCGGTGGTCAAGGGTGATAGCGTGCAACTGATCGGATTTGGCTCGTTCAGTCAGAGCAAGCGTGCGGCGCGCACGGGCCGCAATCCGGCGACCGGTGAGGAGATCAGCATCGCTGCCGCGAAAACGGTGAAGTTCACCGCAGGCAGGGGATTCAAGGACGCGGTCAACGGCGGCGGGCGTTAGGAGAGTTATCCCATACCGGGTTACCTGGACGACGGTTGCTTCGCCGGGTGCCGCTACCGCATATGCGGCGCGAGCACCTTGCCGACGAATGCAGAGGTTGCACCCGGCCCGAACAGTTCCCGAAGTCGTGCGTTGAGAACATCGCGGGAAGCGCCGCTCGCACAGGCCGCGTCGGTAAGCGCCGCGTAGGCATCGAGCACATCTGCCGCCGTGATCTCGTATCCGGCGCCGGCGTCGATCCAGCGCAGAGCGGCCATGCCGCAGGTCATCGCGAACGCCGGCTGCCGCTGCACGAACTCCCATGCTGCCCGAATCAGGGTACGCGGATCGGTCGGGCTGGTCTGGATGAACGACGTCGCGAGATCGAAGAGTCCCGCGTCCTTCGCGGCCGCAAACCATTTGCCTTCCGAGCCAGGCTCGTTTTCGATCAGGTCCTGCAGGATTGCTGCCTGCGATCGCCCGGGATACTTCCTCGCGATCGCACGGAAGGTCGCGAGGTACGTCCCTGAGCGGTTAGCCGCGAGCGCATACCGCCGGTAGGCCTCGTCCGTCATGCCGCGGGCGAGCAGGATCGTCTCGCAGGCGAGGGCGATCGCACTTTCCGGCGCATGGGCGTCACGCGACTGCTCGGCGTAACGCAGCGCCTCTTCGGGTCGGCCGAGTGCCACGAGCGCCTTTACACCCCATTGCCGGTACTCCCACCATGTCATGCGCTCCGAGTCGACCAGTGCAAGCAGTTCGTCGAACCGGTGCGCGACGTAAAGCGCACTCATGCACGCGGTAGTCCCGACTAAAAATCCACCCTGGCTGTCGGGGCCGACCACATGCGCTGTGATGGGCAGCAGCCTGTCCGCCCATGCGGATGCCATCTCTGGCGTCACAGCAAGTTCTCCCCGCACATCGGCAAGGCGTTCGATATACGGCATCTGGTTTTCCTGCAGTGCCTCAAAGAGACGTTCCAGCCACGCCTGTCTGATTGTGGTATCAACCGTGGCTGCGGCAATCAGGGGAGCCAGTGTATCGATGGCATGATTGACTGCGGTGCCCATCGCGCCGGACGAACTGTCGACCTGTTCCAGTGCCGGAGACAGTTTTTCGAGCAGGAGCACTGCGCCTTCGGCGGCAAGGATGGCGTCGGAGCGCGCCACCTGCCGGATCTCGACGACCGCTTCCTTCAGCCGCTGGATCGGCAGCGCTGATTTCCAGCCGAAGGCGTTACGCCGGAAACGGGCGACGAAGGGCCATCGATGTGAGCTCGTGTGTGACATCCCGGTTTTCAGCATTCAGCGCGTTTTCATGTAGTGCCGGTAGAGCGCATCGTGCAGGTCACGCAGATCGCGGCGGCTCTCCATCAATTCGTGGTGACGGCCTTCGCGCTCGAGCGCGAGCAGCCGAAGCACGAGTCTTGCTGCCCGTTCGGGGGCGGTATCACGGCAGGGTTGCGCCTGCTTCAGCAGTGGTGCGAGGCTGGTTTTATCGATCAGTACCCAGGCGGGAAACCACGCGAGATCGGCGACATCGCCGCTTCCTTCAAAGGACGCATCGAATGCCCTGCGCAGCGTATCCAGCAAACTGTCCTCAAGATGGCGGAGCAGGCCATCGAAACGGATGGGTGCAAGCCACGCGAGTTCGGCCAGAAGCGGCCAGGTGGCATCGAGACCATCGAGCCGGTATCGGCATTCGGCCATCCACATCAGTGGTGCGGGAATGCGTCGCCAGGATTCGATGCGCATGACGGCGGCTTCAGCGGCTTTCCAGTCGCCCGTATGCAGGTAGAGCGCGGCGCCGTGCGCATTGGGCTGGGCCGCACGGAACGCCAGATCCGCGGCGCGTTGCGCGAGTTCCTTCCAGAACGGCGCAAGCCAGGCGATGGCGGCCCGTTCGCCCATCAGCTGGTTCGCCGAGGGTCGGACGCGGGTCAGTAGCGTCTCCCGCGCGCCAAGCGCGGCGTCATGGTTCGCAAAGGGTAGGCTGCAACGCGCTTCGAGGGCGGTCACGAGCGTGTCAAGCGCCACGAGTGCCGCATCGTCCGGATATTCATGCCCGAGGGTCTGCAGCGCGCGGCGGGCGCCGGAGGCATCGTGGCGTTGCAATGCCGACAGGACATCGTTGCGCAGCATCACATCACGGCTGTCGTCAAAAATATCGAGTTGCATGGGTCGGACTTAAAAGAGCTGGTCGCCAGGACTCACAAGGTTATGCCACTTCACTACGCTTCTCAACGGGCGTCCGTCTTCAAGGATGGACTCGATAACGGCGCGTTGGCCGCTCGCCTCGGCAACCACGCGCACCATCCTGTTCCGGTAGCGCATCAGCGCACCGATCGACGGGCAAACGGGGCGCTTTCGTCTCCGGTCTGCTTTCGGCATTGCTGCATCAGGACAACGGGAGCGGGAACGTGGCGAATTATCCCACGCCTGCCCAGACCAACGGCGGCTACCGGTTCACCGCACGCAGCAATGGCACACCGGACAGTCGGGCGATTGCGGCGACGCCCTGGCGCTGGATCTGTGCGAGCGCGAGGTCGGAATCGAACCAGCTGTTGGACAGGCTGACGAGCACATCGGGCGAATGCAGCAGGATGCGCCAGTGCGGCCACCACAATAGGTCTTCGTAGCAGATCGAGAAGGCCACGCTCTTGCCTGCGACCATGACGTATGGCTGGCTGAGACTTCCGCGGATCGCGCTGATGGCCGCACCGGGGCGCCACAGTGCCGCCGGCACCGGCTGGCGACTATCCAGGCGGCCGTGGTCCGCGCCGACGACGACAGCGCTGTCGGTATACCGGAGCGGCGTACCGGACGCGGCCAGGTCCATGCCGACGATCAATGTTCGCCTGGCCGCGGCGAACACCTTGATATCGTCACGCCACCAGTAGCCCATCGCCGGGCGCCACAGCCCCACGATTTCCTCGGGAAGGACCACAACGGTGCCGCCTTCGCTGAACGCACGCTGTGCGATCATCTGGACCTGTTGCGTCCGGGCATAGAGCGACGCGTAGCTGGACTGATCGAACCGGCCAAGGTGTGTGTCGAGTGCTGTCCACCGGGACGGTACAACTGGCGCGCTCGCCACACCGCGCGCGAGAAGGGATAGGATCACCAGCACCGTTGCAACCTGTCGGGCGAAGCGACCGCGTGAGACGGAGGCTGCGCACGCAGTGGCGGTGATGCCGAGCACCAGGCCTGGCGCCTTCCAACCTGGAAACAGGGTGCTGGCGACATATGCCGGCGATAACCATCCAATGATCCCGAGTGGTGGTACGGTCACGAGCACCGTCGCGACGGCGGCGCACAAGGCGTGGCGTGCGGCGCTTGCGTCCGACTCAGGTTTGAGCACGGCCCACGGGGTCGCCAGCACGCACGCCTGCGCGATCCAGAACAAGAAGCCGAGCATCAGCGCATCGGGGCGCGTCAGATCTCCATAGCCGGAAAAGAAGCGCATGCACACGAGGGGAATATCCCGTGCGCCAGCAAGGTAATAGCCGATCCAGATCGCGAGCGCCGAGATACGTCTACGCACACGCGACCATACGGCCGGCAGGAGCAGCAGGAGCACCTGCCAGTGCCCCGGGTACCATGTGGCGAGCGCCACGAGTGCGCCGGTGGCGATCAACGCCATGCATGCGAGGCTGCGTGGGAGAGACCGGACAGGAGCCCGCGTCGATCGAAGAAGTGGAGGCAGCGCAAACATGGGTCCAGAGGGAGGCAGAAGTTAGCGGCACGGTCGATGCCGGCCGGGCTTTCCCAGTGATGCGCGCGCTGCACTGTCGAGCATAGGACAGCTTTTTCGTTCGCGCTACGTCGAGAGATCAGCGTCGGGAGAAAAGACACCAACACAAAAAGCTCTTCGCTGAATAGCGGGGAACGCAAAGAGAACTGTCGGCCAGAAGGCGATCTTCGCCCGACGCGTCGCGAGGACGTTCAGACGGCAACTTCACCGCGCGGTCATCCGATCGCTGGATGCCGGCTTCGTGTCGTCGGCCATTGCAGACGCTCAGCTACCGCCCGTCATCGGGCGGCTGCACGGTGCTAACCAGCCGTTCGCCCGAGCCGGTTCCGGAGCGGGCGACTCTCAGATCGGCGAACGGGTACTTACGGCCAATCAGGGACGCCCGGCGCCCGTTATCCTACGGCCGCTTTCGAAGTGTTAGCTGACATCCCTGCGGTGCGCCCCCGCAAGTCTCCAGGCTTCCCCGCCATTCGCTGCGGAATTGCTGCATCATGTGCAGCAATTAACTGCACGTATCCCGCTTGATGCACGAGTCCGACTTTCCCATAATTTGACGCAACGAAAGGTCATCGGGAGACGGTCGGACGCGTCGATCACGAAATCAGCGCAATCGATCTTGTTCAACCTTTCGGACGGACCAATGGAATACGCCAATATTTTCGATAACCGTCACTCTGACGAAATCGCAGCCTTCCTTGCGGTGGCAAAGCAAGGAAGCTTCGTTGCAGCCGGGCAGCTTTTGAACCGCCACCCGACCGTGCTTTCGAAGCGGATAGCCGCGATGGAAGCACGACTTGGCGTCCGATTGATGGAGCGATCGACGCGACATGTTCGATTGACCCAGGTTGGACTAGATATGGCGTCGCGTCTTCAAATGGCAATGGCGATGATCAGTGATGCAGAGCGGCAGGCGGCAAGCGAATCTGCCGACGTCCGAGGTATTTTGAGACTGGCGCTCCCTGCTTCGATGGGGCGTCGATGGATTGCACCGATACTGCCAGAGTTTATGGAGACGTATCCGGCAGTAAAAGTGGTTGCTGAGTTTGATGAACGATTTGTGGATCTGATACGCGAAGGGTTCGACGCAGCTATACGTATCGGTGAGCTTGCAGACAGCCGACTGGTAGCAAAAAAACTAAGCACGCATCGCCGGATTCTGGGCGCTGCACCGTCCTATGTCAAAAGGCGAGGCCACCCCGCAGGACCGGCCGATTTGATAAATCACAATTGCCTTCGCTTTAGCGGATTCACATCATTCCCGGAATGGAAGCTGGTTCGTGGAGAGGAGCGATACACCTGTCCTGTCGACGGAAGTTTAACGACTAACGATAGCGATACGTTGCTAGCAGCCGCCGTTTCGGGAACAGGAATTGTCGGCGCGGGGGAGTGGCTTATGAATCAGGACATATCGCAAGGGCGACTGGTCCGCGTCCTGCCGGATTGGGAACTGGATTCAGCGGGAGACATATCTTTTGTCCGGCCTTCCGCCAAATATGAAGCAGCACCGGTGTCTGCCTTCAAAAGCTGGATCGAAAGCCGATTCAGGCACGGAGCACCGTGGGATTTTCCCCTGCGATGACGAGCCTTAAATAGGAGAACGACGTGTTGAAAGGTGTAGCTTTGTCCATCACGGCCACAAGCCTCTTTGCGGGTTTGTACTATTACGCTACGTTGCTGCACCCGCTTACGGGCGAAATGATATTTGGCTGGCGGATGGTTCTCATGATGCCTTGCATAACCGTTTTCTTGATTGCAACTGGCGAATGGAGAAAGGTCAAGGCGTTGTGTTTGCGGATCAGAAAAAGTCCTCAGCTATTCCTTTACCTTGTGCTGAGCAGCGCGCTTCTCGGAAGCCAGCAATGGCTGTTCATGTGGGCTCCCCTTAATGGCCAAGCGCTTAATGTCTCCATGGGCTACTTCCTGCTTCCATTGGTGATGCTGTTTGTTGGCCGCTACTTCTACAAAGAGAGACTGAGCGGTATGCAGAAGCTCGCGGCCGCATCCGCAGCCATCGGCGTCGCTAATGAATTTTATCAAGTTGGCGGTGTATCCTGGACATCGCTCTTTGTCTGTCTCGGGTTCCCTGCATATTTCGCTCTGCGGCGCAGGCTGAATACGGCTCATCTTGGCGGTCTCTGGTTTGACGTCACGCTAACCTTGCCCGCTGCGTTCTGCTTTGTCTGCCGCACGCCACACGATGCTTTCTCTACCGCCCCGCACCTGAGCGTTTTGCTTTGCTTGCTCGCTATCATCAGTGCTGCCGCTTTTATGGCCTATACGGTTGCGAACCGGCTGCTTCCATTCGGGCTGTTCGGATTGCTGGGGTATGTTGAGCCAGTTCTGATGGTGATGGCCTCCTTGATGCTTGGTGAGCGAATCCATGCGGAACAGTGGTTAACGTATATTCCGATCTGGATCGCGGTCTTGCTTCTCGCTGCCGAAGGTGGGATCAACCTGGCTGGCTTCAAACTGAAACGCCGTGCCCTTGCAGGATCGCCGTGCGACTGTAACTAAAGTGAAGCGCTCAACCAGCGGTCCAAATCTAGCCCGCGAACGGCCGCTTCCTAATGAGCATTCGACACTCCAAAAGCGTGGCGAGTGGCCGTTCGGGGTCGGTAGTACGCATTCGCTGGCAGTAAGCGCCGCGCTTGAGGTTGCGCCCGCTCGAACGGCAGGAAGTCGACTTGAAGCTGCCCGATGCAGGGCGAGACGTGAACGTCGGCAAACGGCCGAATTCCAGTCTCGCAGTGCGAGTCAACAAACGTTCGTAGTATCTTGGAGGCCGACCTAGATGTCGCGCCGCGTCGACCGGCCGCAGTGGGTAGAGCAGCGGCATCCACGGAAATCTGCGATGAACCGAAAAAAAGCGCCGGTCCCGGAAGGGATCAGGCGCTTTGAATGGGAGCGAAAAGGAGGCAGACCTTCAGGGCCGCGGAGCGACAGCGTTGATGTAGAGATAACCGGCATCGGCTTCGATCTGGAGATCGAAGCCTTCGTCGATTACGCGTTCAAAGACCGCATCGTTGTGGTCAAGATACTCGGCGCAATCATCGCCGCCGAATTCTGCACGGGCGCGCTCCCACCAGTCGTCGAATGGCACCGTATCGGGATTGCATTCGACGGCCCACGCGATGATGCTGCGTCGGCCGTTTTCTATTTCGCCTTTCTCCGAGAGCATGTAGACGCCGCGATCCTTGACCAGCAAGATTCGACATTGCAGTGTGCGGGCTTCGCAGATGACGGGATGCAGATCCGCTGCAACGAAGTGGATCATGATGGGTTCCTCCATGAGGGGATGGGTTATTAAATGAGGTTCCCGCTATTCCTGATTTACCAGTTGCCGCGCGAGCGCAACTTCGATGCTCTCTCCGCCCTGATTGAGAATGTCGAGACCGGACTCGGGCATGTCGCCCGACGTGGATTGCGAGACGGCAATCTTCTGTCCCATCAGCTTCAGACACCGCATCTGCGTTGTGGCCTCGTAAGCGAGAAATCGCACGGTGACGTCATGCGTCTGACCGATACGCCAGCTCCGGCGTGCAGCCTGTTGAAGCGTGTAGGTGTTAAAGCCCGACTGAAGAAATGCAATCGTCGGGAATTCAAGAAGATCGAGGCCGGTTTTGACCAGTTCCGGATTTGTGATGATGACGTCGGCGCCACGCTCCAGCTGGTCGGCGACCCAGTCCTCACGCTTTTCCGCAGGCACACTCGCACGAAGCACAGATGCCCTGACACCGACCGCATCGAGAAGATTCTTCAGTCGCACCGACGTGTCGCGCGTGCCGGTATAGGTCGTATAGACCAGCGTGCGCCGGTAGTTCAGCAGTTCGCCGCGGACGAGTCGCAGCAGCGCTTCTTCCTTGGGACCGGGTTGATCGTCGCGCAGTAATGCAGGCACGCTGGCCAGGATCCGCTTCGTCCGAGGGTGACGCACGATTTCAGGACGGAAACAACATTCTGGCCACGCGAGGAGCGCATTGAGCACCACGCCGAGCAGACTCTTGTCGCCGCAGCGTAACGCCGCGCGCAATTCTGATGTCAGTGTCGATTCGAGCAAGCGATACGCTGCCGCCATTTCCTCAGTCAGCGCGACTGGCAGCAGGGATTCGTCATAGGGCGGCAGGACGTTCTGGCCAATTTGCGAGAGCTTCAGGAAGGCTGTATACGGCACGACGTACCGCATGATGCCCTTGGGGCCGAAGCCCGGACCTTTCACCGTCGAAACGCTCTTGCGGTCGCCTTTCGCAGTTCGGTGCGAGCCTTCGTCGACCTGCTTGTGGATGTCGATGAGCACGCCGTGCTCGCGCATGAACGCCATTGTCGCGGCCGCCATCGAGCCGTTGCTGTTGTAGTTAAACCCATCGTCGATCAGCATGGTCGGGTTCAGACGATAGAGCAGGTGATAGAGGTCGTCGGCGTAGCCGCCCATCAACGTCCCCGTGAGCAGCAACGTTTTCGACGCCTTCCGGGCGAGTACGCCCATTGCCTGGCCCTGGGCGGAGTTTTCGTTCTTGTATTCGTGGCCTTCATCGGCGATGAGCAAACCGAAGTAGCCCTGTGGCAGATACCGTTTAACGAACTCTGAGGCTTGATATCCGCCCTGCCCGAATGAGATTTCGGTATGGGCGAGCGCGCGTTCCATACGCTTGGCCTGTCGGTCCGAGAACACGAGTTCACCGCTGTCGTCCATCAGGTTGATGAACTCGTACAAGTTATCCTGCAGCATGTCAGCCAGCATCGATTCGCCAAACCGGGAGAGCAGGCGTTCGGCGGTTTTCTCGCCGACGGTCGGCATCTGTAGCAGCGCTCCCTTCACCAGCTCGCGCATCGACCGCGTGCCCTGGCCTTTCGGTGCCAGGGTCCACAGGCGTTCGCCGCAACTGCACGCGCGACGCTTCTCGTTGAGCGCGGGCCGAGCCTGGGTGGGTGTCAGCGGATTGCCATCTTCGTCGCACACGAACTCGCCGCAGGCAGGGCAGCAGGCAAACACGCGCGTGATTGCGTCAGTCTCCATATCGAGCGTTGCGACGCGGCGCGCGAAGGCAGGCTTCCAGTCGAATCCCATGCGCATGCGCACACGGCCAAGAATGAAAAACTCGGGTACCGTTGGCCTCGAACGCATGATACGGAGCTGCAGGAGCTTGCGCAGTGTGTCCGGGCCATTGAGGATCCAGACGCGTGCACCCGGCACCGTCGTTCTGATTTCGCGGCGCCACTTGTATACGAGATGGGGCGGCGCGATGACGAGCGTGCGCGGATAGCCGCAATGGTGGAGCAGGACGGCAACGCCGATGCCCATCAGCGTCTTACCGGTACCCATTTCGGCATTGATGACACCGCCCGGTGCGTGTTGCGTCAACAGGGTCGTGATCGCGTGAATGACTTCCCGTTGCGCCGGGAACGGTTGTCGCGACAGTTCGTCGAGCAGTGCGTCCCATCGTGAGGGGCGCTGCCCATCGTAGATCGAGGGGTTTTGCTGGCGAACGGCGTCGAGCAGTCCGGCGCCAAAGTTCGAGATGAAGTCCGGCAGGGCGATCACGTCGACGGCGTTGTCGTCGGCGGTGATGTCGTCGTGTTCGGCATCGCCGTCGGCGACGGCGGATTGCAGATCTTCCATGATGTGTCTCCAGAAGCGCGGGCCACGCGCCCCCGGGACGGGGCGCAGGTCCCGCCGGTGGGGAAAATTGAAGGAGGGCCGCTCATGACTTCAGGGGCGGTCGGCTCAGCGCAGGCGGGTTAGTCGATTGCGAGCGCACCGCTGCGGACGAAGCTGGAAATCGCTTCAGTGAACGGATCAGGGAGCGCGATCCGGAATGCGTCGAGGCGTCCGACGGGTGCATAGGGTGTCTCGCCGAGCCTGCTGACCAGACGGTCACCGAGTTCGGCGAGGACCAGGGAGCGCCAGTGCGGCAGCAGCGGTATCGGACTGAGCTGTTCAATCAGCGACCACACGCGTGCTTCCAGCGACGCCTCGTCGTGCGCCTGCGTCTCACGGTCAACCAGCAGCCATGCCGAGCCGGTGGCTTTTGACGGTGTCAGCAGCGACTCGTCGTAGATCCACGTATGCACGAGGTTGCCGAAGAGGTTGTCCTTCGACAGACGACCGCTGTATTTGTCCAGCCGCCGCGGATCGCCGATAGGTACGGCGGCGATCGTCTGGCTGCTGTCGGGAGTGATGAGCGTGATCTGACGGATGCCGCCCTCCTGGACGCCCAGATGTAGTGAGGCGTAAAGCTGCTGAACGGCGCCATCGCGACCGAATACGGACACGAAGGCGAGCTCGCCATCGGGTGCACGCACGCAGGCATCGATGAAGATGTCCTGCAGTTCCTTGATGGGATATAGCATGGGGTGCTCCAGCGTGAATGCCCGGCGCACCCACCGGGCGCTGACCCGGGTGGGTTAAGGAAAATTCCGGGGCGTCCGCGAGGGAGCCGCCGCTGCGCAGACGAAGGCGCCGGAAAGATGCGGCTGGGGTACGGCTGAAGGTGTCGCGTCACGGGCGACAACGGGTCTGCTACCGGCAGACCAGCGGGAAAACGTGCAGCGCGAAGCGCTTTCCTTGAGCGTCCCGGTGAACGGTCGGGGAAAGCGCCCTGGAGACAGGGCGCACAGAGGTGTAGAAGGAACGGCCGCGGTCAACAGTCAGTCAGCGTTCCGAGCAAGGCGCGAAGTTCACGGACCTGTCCGGCCGTGAGAGTCATCGACACCACAGCTTCGGGATGCCAGGTCTCGATCGCTGCTGCTTGAGGCAACCGTTCGTCGATGAGTCGTGCGATCGCGAGGAGTTGGTGTGCGGCTGCGTGCAGTCGCACAGCACGGACCGAGACGTCGGGGGGCGGCCATGCCGTGACGCCCGTCGCATCGAAACTGAGGACCTGTCCGTCGAGTTCCTCATAGTCGTCGTAGAGCAGCGGCATGTTCGGCGCGTCATCCCACAACGTACCGGCGTCGAATGCCGCACGCGCAATGGCGCAGGCCGCCTCGGCGCCGGCGGCCCGGATGCCGACGACGACCCGGTGCGTGTGGTCGAGGCTATAGCCGACCAGGTAAGCAGACAGTGGCTGGTTCGTGGGGCTTGTATCAGTCATGATTCGGGTGTCCTTGCAGGCGGAACCTGCCCCTGCGGGGCAAGGCCCCGTGGGGTTGAAGACGTGACCCGCACTAGCGGATCGTGACAACGCGGCCGAGATTCGGGCCGGGCGTGAAGTCAATGCCCGCGATCGTGGGAACGAACCGGTCGCGCATCAGGATCGTGGTCCGGATATCGCCCTTGTCCGTTTCCTCGATCTGGACTTCCTGCTCTTTCTGTTTGATGGTGTCGCCGCGGATGAGCAGACGTGTGCCATCAACGCCGGTAACCACACCGGTAATCTGGCCGGCCGCAAGCGCGAGGGCGAGGTGCCAGTCGGACAGGTCACGTAGGGGACGGCGAGGCGTGACCGCCTTTGCTCCGAACATCGCAGCGAACTGCGGCCAGAGCGTGGCGTGCTGCAGGCGTTGCAGTTCGTGCTCAAGCTGCGGCGCATCGATCCGTGTGGACATGAAGACCTGTTCACCGGCGGCCGATGGAATGCAATACGGCTGTGCCGTCCAGACCTCCGGCTGTTCAGGTGGCAGTTCGCCGTCGCTGATGCGGGCGAGACGTGCGGCGAGGGCAGTGTCGACACCATCCGCCCGACGCTTGACGCCGAAGAGGACGAGCTGTTTGAACGTCTGGTCGGGCGCGAGAAACACTTCGACGCGTGTGAAATTACGGGCGATCATCGTGGCGAACTCGCGGTCCATCACGTAGTACGGCACGATCAGCACGAGCACGCCACCGAACGCGAGCCAGGGAACCGCCTTCAGATAGAAGAGCTTCTCCAGACGGTCCGGCTGACGCTCGCCAGTCTGGGCCTTGTCCGATACGACGTCCCCATACGGCGGGTTCAGGAACAGGAGTCCCATGCTGCGGGCGGTGATGAACATGTCCTGGATGTCGGTGTGTGCCACGGTCTCCAGGACATCCTTCGCGTGCCATGCACGCTCGCGGTCATACTCGACGCCAAATGCGCGGATCGCATCAGGTGTTGCGGACTGCCTTCCCAGTGCTTCCTTTAGCCCGTACAGCGCGGCGCCTTCGCCGCAACATGGATCGAGCAACCGTACGGGGCGGTCTGGATCGGCCAGCGCGAGTGCCGGGATGATCCGTCCGAGCGTGACGGCATCGGTCGGAAAGTAGCCGTTTTTCACGAAATTTCGGGCGAGGCGGGGAAAGATCAAAGCCATGTCGATCTCCAACGAATCTTGGCGTGCCGTTGCCGGAAGGCCCGGCACGCCGCAAGTGGAAGGAATCAGGCTTTCAGCCAGGTCTGGCTGGAGGCCTGGAAGGCGTAACCGAATGCGCGAAGCTGGTCGCGTTGCTGACGGAACACGCCGCGCTCGACGGTTGGATCGAGCTTCACTGGTTGGCCGGCGACAATCGCATCGGCCAGCTCGGTTCCGAACAGGTCGGGCAGGTAGAGCTCGCCAGAATCGCCTTCGGTTTGCGCGGGGGATGGCCCCTGGTCAGCATGGGCGGGGGCTGCGGCACTGGGTATGCGTTCCTCGTCGGCCGGATCCGGCTCGGTCGAGGACGGTGCCTGACCGGTCTCGCTGAACGGCTCATCGTTGTCGAGCTGCACATCGGCGAGCCTCGCGCGGATCTCGACCGTGACCTTGCCGTACCACACGTAGCTGTGCGGATAGATCCTGTCGATCAGGAAGGTACCGGTATAGGCGCCAGGCTCGAACTGCTCGAGCACCTTGTCCTTGACCTTGAATTCGCCGACAGACGTGGTCAGTTCGCCGACCTGGAACGGGCCGTTGCTGCCCTTGATGGTGCGCACGTCGAGCGTGCCGGAAAGAGAGATCATGATGCCTCCACGCGGTGAGGCGGAACCATCCCTCGCGGGCATGTAGTCCCGCCGGTTTGGAAAGTCGTATGCGAATTGATTCCGTCTGGCCGTACGCCGGGCAGGCAGCGGCGCAGACAGGAAGGCGCCGGAAAAACTGCAGCTATCGCCTCACGTGGTGACGTACGGTTCTGCAGGTGGCGCGGTGCGTCTATCCCGAGGCGGGTGCGATGCCCCGCGGGGAATCCACCGTTGATTCGGCGCAGGCGAAAGAATGACGTGATGCGGCAACAGGGCTCTGGTCACACGCGCCGTTGTGAGCGAAGGTCGCGACCGATGACGGTACGCACCGAGCTGATAATGAAGACTGTCCAGTCGGCGAAATACCGTCCGTCGAAAACGATCGCGCCCGCGTTCAGCACGAGCTGGATCGGCATCGTGATCCTGCCGGTAGGCGTCTGCCCGTCGCGTCCAGACACGTGCTCCATGTCGGGGAAGAACCGATAACCCTCGAACGGATCGAGGAATTCGAGCTTGAGGTCGCGGGCCTCGACGGTGTGGCAATAACGCAGCCGGCCGATCAGCGGTCCATCAAACCCTGTAACGAGCGGGGACCCAAGCGGATCGTCGCGTCCATTGAAGAGCCCGAGGTAGAGGCCGTCGGGAAGATCGACGCTCTGCACCGTATAGCGCGGCAATGTGCGCCCGTCGCGGCACTGAAAAACCTGCTGCGACGGATGGACGTCATCATCGGGCTGATTGGCAGCATGAAGCTGTGATGCTGGTCTTTGTTGGAAGCCGTTCTCGCGTGGCAGTGACCCGTGGCGCGTACTCGTATCGAAGCCGCTGATAGCGGGGCGGGAAGGGGTGATGGAAGTGCAGATTGACATCGTTGTCTCCGGGAATGTTGCGGAGACGCGCCCTGCGGGCTGCGTTCCGCAAGACGTGAAAGGTAGGCTGGGCGTCAGTCCATCAGCCCGTCAATCGACTGCCGCGAAGATCTCGCGCGCCTCAGGGTGAGATGGGACGAAGGCGAGCAGCCTGTGATAGAGCTCCGTGAAATGCGGGTCTTCTGTCGACCACGCCATGGCGTTCAGGGCGAAGAGGCTGGCAACAATACCGGCGGCGTCACTGCTCATTTCGCCATCGTATCCGTTGCCGTCGCAGGTGATGGGCAGCGGGCCATCCAGACGAGGCGTCATGTAGAACGCGCCGTTGGACAGCTCGACGTAGTCCCAGAATCCGCCGTGATAGGTCGGGCACAACGACGACATCGCGGTGTAAACAGCGAATTCGGCGCGGATCATATGCTTGCCGAAGTATCGCGGCAGGATTTCCATACGACGGTCCTCGGGCACGATGGTGGCCACGATGCCGTGCGTTTCAGTGGTCTGGTTCATGACATCCTCCGGAAAAGGAGCGGAGGATGGCTGCCCGGGCGGGGAGCGCATTCCCCGCGAGGGTTGAACAAAGGAAGTACCTGAGAGCGGGGAAGCGAGCTGTTCCGGACCCGGCATCATCGCGACGCGGGTACAGCCGTGCAGACAATGGCACCGGAAGAGGGCTGTGAAGGTGTCGCCTGACGCGGCGACAGACGGACCTGCAACTGGCAGGTCGGCAGTGAACACGTCATGCGTCATTGGCCCTCATTGGCACTGGTGGGCAGTGAGGGCCAATGACGCATGACGCCTGGCAGTTAACCCCTGCCAGGCGCGTGTCCGGGCCGGAACGATCGGTCCGGCGCAAACGGCACGGCGTAGTGGGGCCACCGTGGACCCGGTCGACGATCTGCGGGACGGTACCGGCTTTCCGGAGCGGGCTCGATGAGTGTCGCTCTGGAAAACCGGCAGTCCGGTAATGCGCGAGAGGAAGCCCCCGCACGAGGCGGGGACCGAGGGGCGCCGGTCATTCGGCGTTGGCGGACGGCCGACGGGAACTCCCGTTCGCATAACGGCGCAGCGGCGGATAGCGGTTGCTGCGTGCGTGGGTGCGTTCGGCCGTGCGGTCGGCCGCTGCCGCATCGTTGCTTGAGGCTCCGATGTCGCGGCTGTTGGCCGGTTCGTCCGCAGAAGGCGTATCGCGGGGATCGCAATCGCCCGTCGACGGTCCATTCCCGTTGACGGTCTCCGAGGAAGTGTCGGCGCCTGCTTCAGCGTCGTCGTCTTCACGGTCGCTTTCGTCACGATAGACTTCCTGGCCGTCGACCTTGATCCAGAAAAGCTTGAGCAGACGCCCCTTGAGGACAGCGCCGGTCTCGCCCGCGCGGTTGCCGGTACGCTCGAACGTACGGATGTAATGATCACCAGCGCGGAAGGAGACGAGGACTTTCACGTCCGGATCGTTGGCGTCGTTCATCACGGCGCGCACAGCTTCCTTCGCCTTCTCGCCCGAGACGATCAGGTCCAGCGGAAGATACACGACGCCATTCTCGACGTTCGGATCGCCGTGAAACGCCGAGATGGCGCAGGCGAGGAAGGGCCTGGCCTTGCTGCGGCCATTGCCTCTGGCCGTAACATCGCGGACACGGGACAGATGCCCGAGGCCGCGCAGATGAAGGTCGAAATACTTGCGGGGTTCGACAGACTGATTCATGACGATTCTCCAGAACGAAAAAGAGGAATCGCCACGGCCCGTGTCGGGGAATGACAATTCCCCAGACGGGCAAGAAAGGAAAGCATCCGGTCAAAAGACCTGCGGTGGTCCAGACAGTGGGACGAAGCGAACCGCGAAAAGTGTCGCACGAGCGACGGTACTGCGAAGGATGCTGGACGGGCTCCAGCGGGCAACTTCAATCGCGAATCATAGTCGGCGATACCAAAAAATCAAGGCGGTTTGCCGGATCATTTCTGTTCGCTATTCAAATGAATTTGACGGGATTGAACTTGATCTCCCGATGCGTCACGATGTCTCACAAGCGAAAACTTGGCAGGTCGACGGATGTGCCGGCGCTCTGATTGCAGAAAGTGGGTGGGATTGCATAGCAAGCCAATCACGCAATGTCACGTGAGCTCATCAAAATCCAGCATGGAAGCGGGAGAAACGCCGAGTGTGGCGGCAAGCACGCAGATGTTATAGAGGGCGATATTGCGCTGGCCCCGTTCGATCCCGCCAACATACGACCGGGCGAGGCCACTTTCGAGCGCAAGGCGCTCCTGTGACCAGCCGCGCGCCTTGCGAAGCTCGACCAGGCGTTTCCCAAACAGGGTAAGGGGGTCGTACTGCATCGACATCTCGATCGGAAAGATATCGAAGCGTACGTATTTGACCTGTTTGAGGCCACGCTCTATCATGACACGCACTATGAGTGACAATTTTGCATGTCGGTCGCAATGGTTTTGATATTCGACGTGGGTACGGCTCGCGATGCAGCGGCCGGTGAACCTGCCCGATTGACCCTCTTCTCGTACAGGAAGCGCAGTGAGCCAACCCGTCTCGGATCTTGCTCAGCTGCTGGCGTCGATGCAGCCAGAGCTGAATGAAGGCGCCTATGTTTTTTCGTCCGTGCACGCAGACAGGGACGTGTCGCAGCTCGCTCCCCTGGCGACGTTTCGTGAGCGCGAGGGGCTAACCGTCATCATCGATGAACCGACGGCGCTGCGCGAAGGGTTACCGGTTCTTTTCCGGGCAGCCTGGATCACGCTGAACGTCCATTCCGACCTGGAGGCTGTGGGACTCACGGCTGCAGTGGCTGAAGCGCTGACCAGGGCCTGCATCAGTTGCAACGTGGTTGCTGCCGCATTTCACGATCACATTTTTGTGCCCGTGGAGCGCGCGCGGGATGCGCTTGCTCAGTTGACGGACCTCCAGGCGCGGGCAGGACAGGGCGTGCCGGGTTAGCCGGCACCGGTCGGGAATGTTTCCTGCCCCGGTCGGTCAGGTTCCGCTTCCTCGCTGAACCGCCTCGACAAATTCCTGGCGAAACGCGTCAAAGAGCTTGCTGATCCGTTCAGCCGTATCGCCGCCGAAAATCCGTGCGCGGCTTGCCATCATGTGCGTCATTATCAGCGGCGACGGATCGTCCGGCGCAATGACCGCGAGGATCTGGTCGTGCACTTCGGGCGTGACGATACCCGCCATGTCGCGGCCGAGGAGGGCCGCGCCGCCGATATCGGGATCGTGCTCGTGCCGTTCGATCAGGTCGAAGGCGTCGTCGGCATACAGCCTCTCGAGATTTCCTGCCTCGCCGTACCATGCCAGCAGGAAAAGCAGATCGGTTGCGTCCTTGCGATCGACCGCGTGACGATCTTTCCAGGCGATGATCTTGAGCATTGCCTGCGCCGGAAGGGAAGCGACAGGCACCACGAGATCGGCATCCATGCGTACCGGCACAGCGGCCTGCAGCGCCTGCTCGAAGCCGGCGACGTTCATGCGGATGACCTGATCGGGCGGCCAGACAATTTCGCCGCCATCGTCTGCGATGCCCCCGAACGGTACGATATCGAGCCAGGTTCTGGCGCCGGTCTCAGGGGCCTGATAGTGCAGCCGGTGGGTTGCACTGCCTCGCTGCTCGAAGTGGCCGGACGTGAGCAGCGCCGTTCTCAGTGTTGCATGGCCGGCCCAGCTTCCGATGGCGATGCCGATGTCAACGTCTGCAGTGGCTCGTGTCGGTTCGATATCGTGGACGTGCGTTAGCACGATGTCGCGTGCGCTCGCCCCACCGACAAACCACGGGATGCCCTTTTCGGAAGCGGCGGCAGCTACTTCACGCAAAAGGGCTACCATTGCGGC
Source organism: Paraburkholderia sp. BL27I4N3 (assembly GCF_003386115.1). Lineage (NCBI taxonomy): Bacteria > Pseudomonadati > Pseudomonadota > Betaproteobacteria > Burkholderiales > Burkholderiaceae > Paraburkholderia > Paraburkholderia sp. BL27I4N3. Next base: position 1,307,935 of record NZ_QREJ01000001.1, read on the forward strand.
TGGAAAAGGGCGATGGGGGCGAGGTTCAAGAGGGGAGATATTGTTCACGCACTAACCGGGCCGTTTCGAGATTGCGCGAGTCGCCACTCGCCACGAGATCAGCGTAGACGAGCAGGGGCGGCGCGATGTTTTGCGGAAGTCCAGCCGCAGGCTGGAGCTGGATCGGGGACCTCAGGAATTCAATGTTGCCGTTGCGATCAGGCCGCAGGCGAGCCTTCGCGATCCACTCCCTCGGGACCTCGCTGGCACAGTATACGGTGAAGGTGGCTGGTTTCAGGTATTGCGTAAGGATGGCTGCTGCCGGCTCTCCACCAAACTGGCACCGGCCGGGAAGCTCGGGAACGTTTCTCCACCAGTCGGGGATGTCGGTGCGGAAGTGGCCGAGCTGAAGTGATCCACGCAACAGTGTCGGGTACAACGTGGTCCATTCATCGATGAGCCGGCCTGCATCGGCGAACTGCATGCCGTGCCCGCCGGGCTGCTCGATGAGGTCGCGCCGGTCCAGCATGCCGTGAATGGCATTCTGGACCGTTCCGTGGCTGACGCCGGCAACCTGGGCGATATCCCGGTAGGTTTTTTCCATCAGTGAAGGGACGGCGAGCAGGGCGAGCGCGACGCGCAGTGTCGATCTGGTCCAGGTCGGTCTGCGTGCCTGCGGGCTGCTGTCCGTGCGTGGGCGTCCAGACACGAGAATGACGCTGTCGCCTAGAAGAAGACTGGCGTTGCCGGCCAGGTCGAGCGCATCAACCTGCATGTCGCGGCACGCGTTAATCATGTTAGGGGATAGATATGATGTCACGAGCAGGAGCCGGTCACCGTCGCCCGGCGCGGCCTGCGCGCGGACAGCGGCCAAGGTGCCGTAGCGATCGATCGTCCGCTTGACATGCGCGAGGCGTTTGTAGCGGCGGGTGCCGACATGGAACTCCAGTACTGCATCCGCGCCGGATCGGGGTGGCGCCTTGCGCAGATGGACAGGAACGCCGGTCGCATCGCCGAACGCGGTGGCGGCAGCTTCCAGCAGAGGAGGCAGATCGTGGTCGGCCGGATGCATGGCAAGGTCGCGGTTGTCTAAGTTTATTCATTGTACACGTTACGTGGACAGTCTGACGTTTTGGATGAGATCGGTTTTGTCCGAGAATATTACTCGTCCACGTACCGTGGACAGGCGCGAATTTTGGACGAGAGGCCCTTTCTATTGGGATGGCTCGTCACGAGGATTGACGCTGCAGGCAGGGACGCCTTTTGCCGCCAGGGTTGAAGTAACCGGCGTTTGCTCCGATGGCCGAGCTAGCCGGAAGTGTGAGCGAACGTCGCTGATCGACCCCGAAGCGGTCGCCCACGGCAGGCGAATTAAAGGGCTGTTTTTGAGGGCAGAACGGACGTCTGGCCTCTACGCTTCGTTGCTCTTTTCGTGGTGGCGTTCGGTTTGAGTGCTAAGTACGCACCGAACGTCGAGAGAGGCAGCTTCAGAATAATCCGACATTTAACGTAGACCATTCCTACATTCACGGGTGGCAGTGACGTGCCACACTCGTTTGGGCCTGCCACACGAGTCGAGTTTGGGCGCTAAAAACTGGCGTGTTTCCCTGTGTTTCGATGTCGTGGCGCGTGCAAGGCACTCGCCGCGGCGGCGACCGTCGCCCCGCATCCGACGGACATCGATAAAGCCCTACCCATGAAATTCGTTCACGCTGAATATACGGATGGCATTCTCATCCTCAAACTGAATCGACCAGGTAAGAAGAATGCCCTGACGCAAAATATGTATCTGCGCCTCGCACTCGCGCTTGAAGATGCGAACAGCGACGATCAGATACGCGCCGTTCTACTCCAAGGTTCGTCGGCGGTGTTCACCAGCGGCAACGACATCGCCGACTTTGCCGACGACGGAAGCGGCACCGAAAAGCGTGCATCGGAACGCTTCATGCGCGCCGTAATGCAACTGGAGAAGCCGCTTGTTGCTGGAGTCTGCGGCTACGCGGTTGGTATCGGTGCAACCATGCTGCTGCATTGTGATTACGTCGTCGCGTCGGTGGATGTGCGTATCCGTTTTCCGTTCGTCGATCTGGGTCTGTGTCCCGAGTTCGCCTCGACGCTGCTTTTGCCGCTAGTCGTCGGCCGAGCCAAAGCCAACGAATGGATGTTAATCGGCGCGACCATTCAGGCGGCCGAGGCGCTCGCTGCTGGACTCGTCAATCAGGTCCTGCCAAACGATCAGGTGCTCGACGACGCGGGCAGCGTCGCGCGAGCGCTTGCTAAAAAGCCGGCCGAAGCGTTGGCGCAGACTCGCCGCCTGCTGAAGTCCGCACAACGCGACATCATGGCCGCGCGCGTTGACGAAGAGCGGGAGATATTTCGTACGCTGCGCGACACTCCCGACGCCCAGCGAATCTTTCGCGATTTTCTGTCGCGTCCCCGTTAGGCATTGGCGTGCCGGCACGACGTGGGGATAAGTTAATTGGTAATGCTATCCATTATTCGGAGCGATAAGGAGACTATAGGTGAAGACAATATCGACATTGCAGGACCTCGAAGCGCTAGTCGGCGAGACATTGCAGAGCGACGGCTGGATCACAGTGACGCAGGAGGACATCGATCTGTTCGCGCGTGCTACAGGCGATTATCAATGGATACACACCGACCCCGAACGCGCGCGTCGCGAGTCGCCCTTCGGCGTTGCAGTGGCGCACGGCTTTCTGACACTTTCGTTGCTGCCTGCACTGATGGCGAAAACGATCAAGGTGAACGACGTGCGAATGGGCGTCAACTACGGGCTGAATCGTGTGCGATTCACCGCACCGGTGCCGATCGAATCGCGTGTCCGGTTGCACGCGACACTGCGGAGCATCGAAGCTGCCGATTCGGTCGGCGGGAAGAACGTGACGCTCACGTGGTCGGTTTCGGTGGAAGTGCAGGGGGCCGAAAAGCCTGCCTGCGTTGCTGAGACCCTCAGCCGGCTGTATTTCTAGCTACTCAGGACGGTGGAGGCGCGAGCGGATTAAACGCGCCTTGACCCACTCGGTTTTCGTGATCAGACAATGGGCTCACATGTTGCGCAATCGCCAGAACGCATCCTGCGTTCGGCTTCGGGCAACAGACGTGCAGCGCGGTAATAGAAAACCAGCGACGCTGGTATCAGGATCAGTGCGCCGAGCATACCCACGCGAAGATCGCCGGTTACGTCGCCCGCCAGACCAACGCAATAGGGGCCGATTCCCAGCCCGATCAGATTGATGACGAGCCATTGGACGGCGATGGCCGTGCCTCGCAGGCGCGGAGCGACCAGCCCCTGAACGGTCGCTGACGCCGCACCAAACCACACAGTGCCGGTAAGTTGCGCTCCAAAGAAAGCCGCAAAAAAGGCGTTCTTATTGGGCGCAAAAAGCTCGATCGCGTATAGCACGCCACTGCATGTCGCGGCCGCCATAGCGAGCCACAACCGGCCGGCTGCGGTGTGTCGCGCAAGCGCATCGGCAGCGATGCCGCCCAACGTGGTACCCAGAAAACCCGACAGCGCAATCAGCGCGCCGAAGGTGAGGGCGTCTTGCGGCCGAAGGCCAAAATAGCGGACGCCATAGATGAATGTGAACCCGGCGACGGCGTAGTTCACGGTGTTTTGAAGTGCTGCTGCCAGTATCGTCACGCGCACAACCCGCGCGCGCAGGATCTGTGCGGTGGCAAGTGCATCACGCCGGGCGAGGTCACGCAGCCAGCAGTACGCGGCATAGACGCCGAAAGCGACGGCGGACCACTGAACAAGATGGGTTGTCACAGCGATAGGGCCAATGTGCCCCCAGGCGCCATGTCCTTTTTCTGCGACGAAGCTTTCGGTCACCGCAGTCAAAATCGCAGCTGCGGCCGTGCAGCTGGCAAGCACGGCCAGGTTTTGCGCGACATCTTTCGTTGAGCGAGCAGCGCGCCACGCGGCCGCGATGCTGAATGGAGGCGTCATTCTGGCGATGTCACCAGCGACGGCACGCGCGACAGCTGCGAATGATGTGATGCCTTCGACACCGCCCGCCCAGACGCGGCGTGGCTCGCGTACAGTGAACAACAGCACAAGGGCGAGCAGGATGCCAGGAAGGCCGAGCGTCAGAAACGTCACCTTCCACGCTGAAAAGTCCAGCGGCGCGCTACCGGCCGCCTGAAGCTTGCGCCAGCCGTTCAGGGTAAGCGCTGCGACGGCGCCCGCGAGCCCGGAGCCAATGAAGATCCCACTTGAATAGACTGCGATGGCCGTCGCGCGCCTTCTTTCGGAGAAATAGTCTTGCAGCAGGGAGAACGCGCTGGGAGTCGCGCTCGCTTCGCCAATGCCCACGCCGATGCGAGCGAGCGCGAGTCCCACGAATCCGGAGGTGAGGCCTGAAAGGCCTGTCATCAGGGACCAGACGGCCAGACCGAGCGACAGGGTGCGAACGCGATCCCAACTGTCGGCAAAGCGCGCGAGGGGCAGACCCATCACGGCATAGAACAGGGCGAAACAGGTGCCGTAGAGCAGGCCGATTTGCGCGTCGCCGATCCGCAGATCGGCTTTGATATACGGCGCGAGGATTGTGAGGATCTGCCGATCGAGAAAATTGAAGACATAGACAACGGTGAGGATGCCAAGAACGTACAGGCTGCGCCGACGGGAATGCCCCATCGCACCGGAACGCGACTGCGTGCGTGCGCCGGCCATGGGCGATGTTTCAGAACTCATTCGATGTCTCCGTTGGTGTTGTGGTAAGCGTCTTTCCTGGAATGGAAGACCACTCCAGAATAGGACGCACTGATTTTCGGAGGCTGTCATCGTTGTCTTGAGTTCGTGTCGGATATTTCCTATTCGTATTGCTAATTAAGTGTATTAGCCGGTACTCGACCGGCCAGACAATGTCAGAAGGGATATCGTCCACTCCCGACCGTCGGAATGGTTTTCCGGGGCGATTCGAACCTCAAGCCTGCGCCGCTGGCGCACCGCTTCGCGGCCTCGGGCTTGACCTTCTCCTCGCCCCGGGAAGGCAGCTATCAAGTCGGGAATGACGAAATAAACTGACGATGTCTGTCGAGTCAAATCCTGCTGTCTACAAATTAAGATATTCCGGCCAATCAGTGTTCGCCCGGCAGCGCGAGCAAAGCCTGCTTCGCAGCTGCGAGCACGGCGTCAGAACGTTTCTCGTCGACCAACACGCGTGACACCACCAGCGCGCCAATCAGCGCACTCACCGCGAAAAGCGCCTGGCTTTCGTCTTCGGTGCCCATCGACGCTCCAAGATTCTCGACAAACCTTTCGATGCGCGCCGACATTTCCTCGCGTGCCGCTTCATCGGCGCGCGCGACATCGCCAGCCAGCGCCGCAATCGCACACCCTGAGGCACGCGCGTCGCGATGTTTGCGGCTCAAATAGCCTCGGATCGTTGCGCTATATTCGTGAGGGCCTTTACCGCTTTTCGCATCGAAAGCGGCCTTGCCATCGTCCAGGGCCCGCACGAGCGCGTGTAGCAGCAGATCGGTGCGCGAATCGAAATGGCCGTAGAACCCCCCGTGGGTGAGGTTGGCGCTGTTCATCAGCTTCCCGACGCTGACCGATTCCAGTCCCTGTTCCCTGATCTGATTCGCTGCGAGCTCAAGAATGCGTTCTCTGCTGCGGGCCTTGTCCGCCTGTGAGTGCCCCATAGCGTCTCCGGGTTTGATCTATTGACATTCTGCATTATGGTCGTCATTCTTTAGCATGACAATCGTCATGCTAAAAGCCGTGCCGGATCGATCGTCGGGCAGGAATCGTGCATAAAATCGGGCGCGGCTAGAGTCGATCCGGAGGGATTCATGGACGAACCGACTATTGAACTGGACGACTACGAGGTTCCCTTCAAAGGTATCGTCGAGCAATCCATCGCAGGCATCTACATTCTCCAGGACGGGCGCTTTCGCTATGTCAATGAGACGTTCGCGCATATGTGCGGACTGCGGCGCGACCAACTGATAGGCGCGCGGCTGGGTGATGTAGCCAACCCCGCGCAGCGCGCGGCGTTGTTATCCCAGTACGAACGCAAGATCAATAGCAGGGGGCCGTCTGAACGTTTTATCATCCGGCGCACCTTGCCAAGTCGGCCCGGCTGCTTCGAAATACACGGCACGCGCGTGATGTTCCATGGACGCCCGGCTATCGTCGGCGTGGGGATCGATATTACGGAACAGGAGCGGCAGCGCACAGAACTGGTCGACGCGGGGCGCCGGTTGAGAGAACTCGTCTCGAATGCCAACAGCGTGCGTGAAAAAGAGCGCAATCGCGTCGCACGCGAACTGCACGACGTCGTCGGAGGCATGCTCACGGCGTTGAAATTCGACCTTTCCCGGTTGGCGAGGGGAATTGACGCGGCACAGGACCGCGGTGCGCTAGGTGCGACTGCTGTGCAGGCGTTACAACTGGCTCAGGAAACCATTGAGGCGGTACGCGGCATTTCCGAAGGGTTGCGCCCTGGGGCGCTCGACCATCTTGGCCTGAACGACACGCTTGCGCTGGAGGTGAGCCTCTTCGAGCAGCGCTATGGTATCGTCGCCCGCTTTTGCAGCAGCGGGTGCGCGTTCGGACTCGATCGCGACACCGAAATCGGCATCTACCGCATTTTCCAGGAGGCAATGACCAACGTCGCGCGGCACGCACACGCGACTGAAGTCACCGTCGATCTCGGCTGGCGGTCCGATGGCGTCACGCTGGAGATTGCGGATAACGGGCTCGGTTTCGGGGGCGACGATCAGGATCTGGAGGGCCACCACGGTCTGCTGGGTATGCAGGAGCGCGCGCGAGAATTGAACGGCATTCTGCTGCTGGGCACGGGGCCGAGATCGGGTGCGAGCATCAAGCTCGACATGCCGGTGCGGTGCGAAGACATTCTGGAGGAGATAGGCGAATGATCCGACTTTTGCTCGTTGATGACCACACCATTTTTCGCGAAGGCCTCAAGCGCCTGCTTGCCGAACAACATGAGTTCGACGTGGTGGCCGAAGCGAGCGACGCGTCCGAGGCAATGGGCCGGCTGCGCGAACAGCCTGTCGACGTCGCGCTGCTCGATGTGAATATGCCCGGGCGCAGCGGACTCGATATGCTGCCGTCTCTGCGAGCGGAATGGCCGTCCATGCCAGTTATCGTGCTGAGCATGTACCCGGCTGATCAATACGCAAGGCGGGCGTTCCAGGGCGGCGCATCGGGCTATGTCACAAAGGACATGGACGCCATGGAGTTGGTCGATTCGATCCGTGGCGTCGCTAAAGGCGGGCGTTACGTGACCGCAGCAGTAGCCAACTGCCTGATCGACGGTTTTGGCCGACCGTCCGAAGCGGCCACTCACCAGCAGCTGTCGTCGCGTGAGTACGAAATCATGCTGCTAATCGTGCGTGGCGTCCGGCTCACCGAGATTGGACGGCAGATGTTTCTGAGCGTGAAGACGGTTAGCACGTATCGCACGCGCGTGCTCAGGAAGCTTGGTGTATCGAGTAATGCCGAGCTGGCCCGCTACGCGCTCCAGCATCGACTGATCGACTGATCGGTCCTTCGGCGCATCTTGTGCGCTCGAGCTTCAGAAAACGCTGACACGCCATAGAGCCAGTTCCGACAGCCAGACAGCGGCTCGAAGTCCACACTCTCTTTTCAGGAAACGACATAAACCGTCGAACTGAAGGGAGAGAAAACGATGAGCGCAGAAGTGCTGGTGCAGGTCGACGAGCGTGTGCTGGTCGTGACGCTTAACCGGCCCGCGAAGAAAAACGCGATTACGGCATCCATGTACGGTGCGCTGGCCGCCGCGATGACCGACGCGGACCGACGCGACGATATACAGGCCGTGCTGCTGAAGGGGGCGGCCGGCAACTTCACCAGCGGGAACGATATCGGCATGTTCGTCGATGCTCCCGACGGGGCGCATCGCGGCTCGCGTGCGAATGACTTCCTGCTAGGCATGACCGCGTTGCGCAAGCCTGTGGTTGCATGTGTCTGCGGGCATGCGGTCGGTATCGGCGCAACGGTCCTGTTGCACTGTGATTACGTCGTTGCGTCCGACGATGCGCGCATCCGCTTCCCCTTCGTTGATCTCGGGCTCTGCCCCGAATTCGCCTCTACCTTGCTGCTACAGCATGTGGTCGGCCGCAACAAGGCCACCGAATGGCTGCTGCTTGGCGCACCCATTCCCGCGGCCGAGGCGCACCTTGCGGGCCTCGTGAACCGCGTTGTGCCCGTCGCCATGGTCGGCGAAGAAGCACTGTCTGTTGCAAAACGTCTTGCCACCAAGCCGCGTGAAGCGCTACTTGCCACACGCAGCCTCATCCGCGAATCCACCGATCAACTGGTCCAGGCGCGCCTTCAGCGCGAAGGGACAGTTTTTGACGCCCTGCGCCGCTCGCGCGAAGCGCAGGACATCTTCCAGCATTTCCTGCAACGCGAGCCAGCAATGGCGTCCAGCCGCGGCTGAGCGTACTGCAGACCAACCGGTTTTCAACGCAAAGGGACCTGTCATGAGCACCGAATACTCCGTCGCTAACGACGTCGCCGTCATCACGATCGCCAATCCTCCGGTCAACGGGCTGGGACATGCCGTGCGGCTAGGCATTGTCGAGGGGCTTGATCGCGCGCTGGTCGACGGCGAGGTGAAGGCCATCGTCCTGACGGGGGCAGGCAAGGCCTTCTCCGGCGGCGCTGACATGAAGGAATTCAACGGTCCCATGACGGGCCGCGATCCGGGATTGAACACGGTCCTCGCTGCTATCGAAAACAGCCCGAAGCCGGTGGTCGCCGCGGTGCACTCGGTGGCGATGGGCGGTGGCCTGGAACTGGCAATGGCCTGCCACTACCGGGTTGCTGCGCGCGGTGCGCGCATCGCGCTGTCCGAGGTCACGATGGGACTTCTGCCGGGTGCGGGCGGCACACAGCGCCTGCCGCGCCTGATCGGACTCGAAGCGGCCACGAACATGATTGTGCACGGCGTGTCGATTACCTCGGACGCGCTTTCTGATTCCGGTCTCTTCGACCGGATGGCCGAAGGGGACCTGCTCGCCGATGCAATCGCATTCGCAAGCGAGATGGCGCGGCGCGGCGGCACGCATCCTCGCGTTCGGGACCGTGCGGTGCTGCATAAGAATCCTGAAGGCTATCTCGCCGTGGCGCGCCAGGCTGTTGCCGCGCAATACAAGGATCTTCCCGCACCGACGAGTTGCCTCAAAGCGATCGAGGCGAGCTTTGAATTGCCATTTGACGAGGGACTCGCGATTGAGCGCCGCCTTTTCCTAGAGCTGATGAACGGACCCGTGTCGAGATCGTTGCGTCACGCCTTCTTCTCCGAACGCGCGGCCGCGAAGCTGCCCGACGTACCGGAAACGACGCCGGACCGGGCGGTGAACAAGGTGGCTGTCGTGGGCGCGGGCTTGATGGGCAGCGGTATCGCCATGAATTTTCTCAACGCGGGAATGCCGGTCGTGCTGATTGACATTTCGGAGGCGGCGGTACAGAAAGGCGTTGCGGCGATTCGTGGGAACTACGAAGCGAGCGTCAAGAAGGGCAAGCTTGATGCTGCCGTGCTGGAAGCGCGCATGGCCCGGCTTCAGCCGAAGGTCTCGATTGAGCATGTGGCCGATTGCGATCTCGTCATCGAGGCCGTCTTCGAAGACATGGATGCAAAACTAAAAACTTTCCGGGCGCTGGACGAGGTGGCTCGTCCCGGTGCGATTCTCGCTACCAACACCTCAACGCTCGACGTCGACCGTATCGCTGCGGAAACCCGTCGTCCGCAGGATGTGATTGGCCTGCATTTCTTCAGCCCCGCCAACGTGATGCGCCTGCTCGAAGTAGTGCGCGGCGCAGCTACAGCGCCCGATGTCCTCAAAACGTCGATGCAACTCGCGCGGCGCATCGGTAAGGTCGCGGTGGTGTCGGGCGTCTGCGACGGCTTTATTGGCAATCGGATGATCGCACGCTATGCGCGTCGTGCCGGTGAGCTGCTGGAGCAGGGCGCGCTGCCCGAGCAGGTGGATCGCGCGGTCGAGCGCTTTGGCCTGGCGATGGGACCGTTTCGCATGGGCGATCTCGCGGGCAACGACATCGGCTGGGCGATTCGCAAGCGCCGCTATGAGGAAGATCCGTCGATGCCGCGTTTCGAGATTGCAGACCGGCTCTGCGAAGCCGGGCACTTCGGCCAGAAAACTGGCGCTGGATGGTACGACTATGTGCCTGGGCAGCGCAAGGCTGTTCCGTCCTCTCGCACGCGGGAAATGCTTCAAACCTGGTGGCGAGAAAAGGGGGTGACGCCTCGCCGCTTCAGCGACGAAGAGATCGTCAAGCGTCTGATTTACGCGCTGGTGAATGAAGGGGCTGAGATTCTCGAAGAGGGCATTGCTGCGCGCGCCTCGGATATCGACGCTGTGTACGTGCACGGCTACGGTTTCCCGCGCTGGCGCGGCGGCCCGATGTTCTACGCTGATACGATCGGTCTCTACGACGTGCGGCGCGCGATGCGTGGATTCAGCGCGGACGATCCGAGCTGGGCGCCCGCTGTGCTGATCGAGCGGCTCGCCGACGCAGGTACCGCATTCCACGCCTGATTTCCATCCACTCTAACGGAAGAAAAACATGAACGAGGCCGTCATCGTTTCGACCGCCCGCACCGCGCTGGCCAAAAGCTGGAAGGGTGCATTCAACATGACTCATGGCGCGACCCTTGGCGCCCACGCCGTCAGGCATGCGGTCGAGCGCTCCCGTCTTGCGCCCGACGAAATCGAGGATTGCATCATGGGCGGTACCTTTGGCGAAGGCACCACTGGCGGCAACATCGCACGGGCGATCGCCCTGCGTGCCGGGCTGCCGGTGACCGCGGGCGGCGTCAGTGTGAACCGCTTCTGTTCGTCGGGTTTGCAGGCGATCGCAATGGCGGCCCAACGTGTGATCGTGGAGGGGGCACCCGCGATCGTCGCGGGTGGCGTCGAATCCATCTCCTGCGTGCAGAACCAGGCGAACACCCATATGCGCCGCGATCCGTGGCTCGTCGAGCACAAGCCGGAACTCTACTGGAACATGCTGCAAACGGCGGAGCAGGTCGCAAGCCGATACGGCATCAGCAAGGACGATCAGGATGCCTACGGCGTGCGCAGTCAGCAGCGCGCTGCGGCGGCACAAGCCGCAGGCAGGTTCGAAGACGAGATCGTGCCGATGACCACCACAATGGGCGCGGTCGGCCCGGACGGCCGCATCGTGACCCGCGAAGTGACAATCGCGGAGGACGAGGGAATTCGCTCCGATACCACGCTTGAAGGCGTGGCGCGCATCCGTCCGGCACTTCCCGGTGGTGTGGTGACGGCTGGTAACGCGAGCCAGTTCTCGGATGGATCATCGGCTTGCGTCGTGATGAACGCAAAGCTTGCTGAGCAGCGTGGCCTGGAGCCGCTCGGGCTGTTTCGAGGCTTTGCCATCGCAGGCTGCGAGCCGGACGAAATGGGCATCGGTCCGGTCTTCGCAGTCCCCAGGCTGCTCGAGCGCGCGGGCGTCAAGCTGGAGGACGTCGGGCTGTGGGAGTTGAACGAGGCATTCGCCTGCCAGGTGCTGTATTGCCGCGATAACCTTGGGATCCCTGACGACATGTTGAACGTCAACGGTGGCGCGATCGCGGTTGGTCATCCCTACGGGGTCACCGGCTCGCGTTTGACTGGTCATGCACTCATCGAAGGCAAGCGGCGTGGCGTGAAGTACGTCGTCGTGACGATGTGTATTGGCGGGGGGCAAGGCGCTGCCGGCCTATTCGAAGTTCTTTGAACGCTTGAGACAAGGAGACGTAAATGACAGCAGTAGCGAAGCTTTTCGATCTGCGCGGCCGCACCGCGCTCGTGACCGGGGGCTCCAGCGGGCTCGGCTTGCAGATCGCGGAGGCGCTTGGAACGCAGGGCGCCCGGGTTCTCATCTCGGCGCGCAAGGCGGATGGGCTCCAGACGGCGCAGGCACACCTGGCTTCTCTTGGTGTCGATGCGGACTGGATTGCCGCGGACAACGCACAGGAAGAAGAGATCGAGCGGCTCGCGAACGAGGCCGTGCAGCGTCTGGGCCGCGTGGACATTCTGGTGAACAACGCGGGAGCCACGTGGGGCGCGACGACGGCCGATCATCCGCTGGCTGCATGGGACAAGGTGATGAATCTGAACGTGCGCTCGATCTTTCTGCTCACGCAAAAGATTGGCCGCCTGTCGATGATTCCGAACCGCCATGGTCGCGTCATCAATCTCGCTTCCATCGCCGGGCTTAAGGGCAATGGACCGCACGCACAAGCCACCCTTGCCTATAACACCAGCAAGGGCGCGGTGGTGAATCTCACGCGCGCATTGGCGGGTGAGTGGGGGCCACACGGCATCACGGTGAACGCGCTCGCACCGGGCTTTTTCCCCTCGAAGATGACGAAGGGCACCATCGAAAAGCTGGGCGTCGAAAAGCTCTCGGAGCGTGCGCCGCTACAACGCATCGGCGACGACGACGATCTGAAAGGCGCGGCGCTGCTGTTTGCCAGCGACGCGGGCAAGCACATCACCGGCCAGATCCTCGCCGTGGACGGCGGGATTACGGCTGTCTGAACCAGCGTCCGAACTTCCATCTACGACGAATTCCGTACTCAAGGAGCACAGCAATGATCAATGAAGCAGCGACGCCCGAAGTCCGTATGAGGGTAGTGGATCACATCGCGGTGATTTCGCTCGACAACGCCGCGAAGAAAAACGCGATCACGCCCGAGTTGATGCAGCAGTTGTCGCAACGTCTGACCGAGTTCGACGATGATGACACCCTCTGGGTGGCTGTGCTCGACCCAGCTGGCGAGCACACCACGGCAGGCCTGGACATGCCGAAATTCTTCGGCCCGAGCGCGACGGCCAAGCCGATTCCTGACAACCAGGTCGATCCATTCGGCCTCAAGCGACGCTGCCGCAAGCCGGTGATTTCCGTTGTGCACGGCATTACCTACACCATCGGCATTGAGCAGATGCTGGCATCCGACATCGTCATCGCGGCCGACACGACGCGCTTCTGCCAGCTCGAATCGAAGCGCGGCATCGCCCCGCTCGGCGGCGCGCATTTTCGCTATCTGACACGCACTGGTTGGGGCAATGCGATGTATCACCTGTTCCTGTGCGACGAGTTCTCCGCTCAGGAGGCGTTGCGTTGCGGCTTCGTGCAGGAAGTGCTTCCGTATGGCCAGCACCGTGAGCGTGCTATGGAAATCGCTGGCCTGATCTGCAAGGTTGCGCCGATCGGTCTGCGCGCGACCAAAGCCGCGGCGCTGACCTACATCGAGCACGGCGAAAAGGCCGCGATCGAGGTCATTCCGCGCGTGCGCGAGGAAGTGTTCGCATCGGAAGATTTCAAGGAAGGTATCCAGTCGTTCGTCGAGCGACGCGAGGCGCGCTTCAAGGGACATTGAGCGGCGGCGCGACTCTCGCTCACTATGCGCGGCAGCATGTCGCGCCGCGCATACTCGCTTCAAAAAAGAAGCTGGAACAGGAGACGACCAGAATGGCTTGCGCAACATCCCGTTTGCCGGACTACTACTCACCGGAACTGCTGCTCAGCGAAGCTGATGTAGCGCGCTTCGAACAGGTGCCACTGGAATCGCGCAATCTGCCGGTGTCGACCTACCAGATGCTGATGGATGGTTGCAGCATCGATCCGGACAAGGTCGCGATCCATTTCTTTACCGACGGCGCCCGCCCGCTAGAGACCGCGCGGCAGATCACGTTCGCACAGGTGCGCGCAGGTGTTCATCAGACCGCGAATCTGTTGACCGAGCTCGGCATCGGCAAGGACGATGTGGTTTCGGTTCTGCTTCCTGCGATTCCCGAATCGCAATACGTGCTGTGGGGCGCGCAGGCAGCAGGGATTGTGAACCCGGCGAACTGGATGTTGGAGCCGGAAATCCTGACCCAGATGTTTCGCGCGGCGGGTACGAAGGTCCTTGTTGCGTTTGCCGGCGACGACCATCCGGATATCTGGGCCAAGGCGGAGGTGGTCGCGCGAGGCGTACTGTCGATCACCGCATTGGTCCGCGTTGGCGGCAGGGCAGGAGGTGTCGAAGCTGTGGCGGACGTCCCCATTATCGATTTCGATACCGTGCTCGAACGCTTCCCGGAAGACCACCTCGTCTCGGGGCGCGTATTTGCACCCGACGACACCGCGTCACTCTTCCATACCGGCGGGACTACCGGCGCGCCGAAACTTGCGCGTCATCTCCATCGCAACCAGGTTTTCTGGATCTGGGCATCGATGCATCTTTCGGGATTTGATGATGACGAAGTCCGTCTGGTCGGCGTGCCCATCTTCCACGTCGCAGGAGCTGTGGTGGGCTGTTACGGACCGCTGGCCAAGGGTTCGACGATGGTCCTGATGACCTCGGCGGGCTTCCGCAACCGTACCGTACTTCCCAACATATGGCGGATTGTCGAAGCGTTCGGCGCCAACATGCTGACCCTCGTGCCGACGCTGGTCAACCAGGTGCTGTCGATTCCCCTAGGTGGAGCGGACATCTCGACGCTCAGCTATGTGGCGTCGTCGACGGCGCCGTTATCGACGATTGTTGCCCAGGCATTTCATCGGATGACCGGCTTGCGCATACGGGAAAGCTGGGGCATGACGGAAACGACCGCCGTCACCTGCATCACGCCGCCCGTTGATGACGTCAAGGTTGGAAGTTCCGGCGTACGCCTGCCTTATCAGCAGGTGCGCGTGGTACGGATCGATTCCACGGGGCACGCATCGGACTGCGCGCCGGGTGAGTCGGGGCTGGTGATCGTGCGTGGCCCGTCGGTGTTTCCAGGGTATCTCGACGACGCGCAGAGCGTGCGCTGGCTCGATGGCGACTGGCTCGATACCGGCGATCTTGGTTATCTCGACGAACAGCGCTGGCTATGGATCACGGGCCGCTCCAAGGATCTAATCATTCGTGGCGGCCATAACATTGATCCCAAAATGGTCGAAGAAGCTCTGTTCGCGCATCCGGCGATCCAGGACGCCGCAGTGGTTGGCGCCCCGGACGCGCACGCGGGTGAGGTGCCGGTGGCTTATGTGGTGGTCAAGCCGGGTGAAAACGCTACCGCGGACGCTGTTCTGCGCTTTGCCGCGGAGCATGTACCGGAGCGCGCAGCCGTACCGAAGCACTGCTACGTGCTGCCCGAGATGCCCAAGACGCAGGTGGGCAAGATTCAGAAGAACGTGCTGCGGCTTGATGCGATCGAGCGCATGTTTCGTGCAGCGCTCGACAAAGCCGGCGCGGGCGAGCTCGCGGCGTTGCGAGCAACAGACCGGGCAAGTAACGGATTCTTCGTCGAAATCGTTTTGCAAGATAGCACCTACGATAAGGAAAAGCTCGCCGAAGCATTACGTAGTTTTACGATCCCACATTCAATCCGGCATGCTAATGAATGATGGAGTGAAGGTTGTCAATCAACGCTATTTGAATCGCGAACGCTCGTGAAGGCGGCCGATGCCGCTTCGTATTGATCAGGAGAATATTGCCGTGTCCATTGTTTATAACGCGCCTGTTGAGGACTATCTTTTCCTGCTGCACGACGTGATCGGCCCGCTTGCGCCTCATGCAATCGGCGATCTGTCGCGCGATGATACCCGCCAGGTGCTGGAACAGGCGGCGCGCTTCTTCGAGGAAGTCTGGGCGCCGTTGGATGGACCGGGCGACGAGGCTGGCTGTCGGCTCGAAAACGGAGCGGTCAAAACCCCCCCGGGTTATAAAGCCGGTCACGCCGCGCAATGCGAGGCGGGCTGGAACAGCGTATCTGCGCCGGAGGCTTATGGCGGCGCCGGATTGCCCGACTCGATTGGTCAGGCAGTACGAGAGTTTTCGGCGTCTGCGTGTAACTCGCTCGGCCTTTACACAGGGCTAACCAGCGGTGCACACGCCACCATTCGACGCACTGGTGATGACTGGATGCTGCAGCATATCGTCCCGCGCATGGTGAAAGGCGAATGGGCGGGCACGATGTGTCTTACCGAGCCGCACTGCGGCACCGATCTGCGTCTCATGAAAACGCGTGCCGTCCCGCAGGCCGACGGCACGTGGTGTCTGAGCGGTACGAAGATCTTTATTTCGGGTGGCGATCAGGACCTGAGCGAAAACGTCATCCACCTCGTGCTTGCGAAGGTGCCGGATGAGAATGGTCGTATTGTCGAGGACCTGTCTACTGTCAAGCTGTTCCTTGTATCCAAACTGTCGCTGGATACGGTCACCGGGGCACTACGCGGAGCCAACGGCGTCACCGTCACTGGCATCGAACGCAAGATGGGGCTCAAAGGCAGTGCTACATGCACGCTCGCCTTCGAGAACGCGCGCGCATACCCGCTTCAGGAGTCGAGGGAGGCAACCGGTGCTGCACGTAAGTCGTCGGCGGGTATGAGCGGCATGTTCGACATGATGAATTCGGCGCGCCTGGGTACGGGTTTACAGGCGCTCTCATCTGCCAATCGTGCATATGGCCATGCAGCGCAATACGCGCGCGAACGGCTTGCCGGACGCGCTGCAAAGGCCGCCGATCGCACCGGCGGCGCGGCGGACCCGATCGTGGTTCACCCCGATGTGCGTCGCCTTCTCCTGAAACAGGCCTCGTTTATCGAAGGCGCGCGCGCACTGGGACTGTACGTGCGTGCACTACTCGACGAACCCGATGAAGCGCGACGGCCGCAGCAAGCCGCATTCGCAAGTCTGCTCACGCCGGTCGTGAAGGCATTCTTCAGCGACCGCTCGTTTGAGTCGGCGAATGATGCGATGCAACTGATGGGTGGCCACGGTTATATCCGCGAGAATGGCGTTGAACAACTCGTTCGAGATGCCCGCATTTTCCAACTCTATGAAGGCGCCAACGGCGTGCAGGCGCTGGACCTTGTGCTGCGGAAACTGTCGTCGTACGAAGGGCGGCCGTTCGCTGAATTTCTGGCGATGCTGGATGCCACTACACGCGAAGTGCAAGATCAGAAAGAACTGCGTCCGTATGCTGATGCACTCAACGCTGCGGCTTTGGAGGCGCGGGATTGTGCGAGCTGGTTCCGTGAGTCCTCGCGCGATGCTTACGACGTCGGCGGATCGTCCCACGACTTTCTGACGATGCTGGGCATTCTCGCATGTGCATGGATGTGGCTGCGCATTGCTTACGTTGCAAAGACGCTGCTGCCTCAGGCGGAAAACAGGGCGTTCTTCGAACGCAAGCTCGCGCTTGCCCGGTACTGGTTTGAACGCGAGTTGCCAGTGGTCTTTGCCCTGGGCCAGCGCGTCAGGACGGGGTCCGAATGCCTGATGACACTCCCGGCTGAGCAGTTCTGATCCGCGTGCCAATCTTCGAACGAAAGGAGCATCTGCAATGAAAACGCAGATCACAGATCTTTTCGGCATCCAGCACCCGATCATCCAAGGCGGCATGCACTATGTCGGCTTCGCCAGCCTGTCGGCGGCAGTTTCCAACGCAGGCGGTCTCGGCATTATCACGGCACTCACCCAGCCGACACCTGAGGCGCTGGCGAGCGAGATTCGCCAGTGCCGGGAGGCAACCGCAAAGCCGTTCGGTGTCAATCTGACGTTTCTGCCCGCGCGCAATCCGCCTGACTATCCGGGGTACGTAAAGGCCATCATCGAAGGCGGCGTCAAGATTGTCGAAACTGCGGGGAACAACCCGCAGCAGTGGCTGCCAGCCTTGCACGAGGCGGGCATCAAGGTGATCCACAAATGCACCTCTGTGCGCCATGCGCTTAAAGCGCAAGCCATCGGCTGCGACGCGGTAAGCGTCGACGGGTTTGAATGCGGCGGCCATCCGGGCGAGGACGATGTTCCGAATTTCATACTCCTGCCACGCGCGGCCGACGAACTGGAGATTCCATTCGTCGCGTCAGGCGGTATGGCAGACGGCCGTTCGCTGGTTGCGGCTCTTGCGATGGGGGCTGCGGGGATCAACATGGGCACGCGTTTCGTTGCGACCCGCGAGGCACCTGTTCATCAGAATGTGAAGGACGCAATCGTTGCTGCAACCGAACTTGACACCCGTCTCGTAATGCGTCCGCTGCGTAATACTGAGCGGGTTCTGAATAACCGGGGTGTTGAACGCCTGCTTGCGAAAGAGCAAAAGCTCGGTGCGGAAATCACTTTCGCTGACATCGTGCAGGAAGTGGGGGGCGTGTATCCGCGCGTCATGAAGGAGGGCGATCTGGATGCTGGAGCATGGTCTTGCGGAATGGTGGCAGGACTCATCCACGACGTCCCGACCGTCGCGGAGTTGATCGATCGCGTTATGCACGAGGCCGAGCAGATCATTGCGACACGATTGCTGGGATCTGTCGATGCTGCGAATTCCCGACTCTCGCGGGATTAGTGCATGAGTACGACATGCATGGAGAACGAGCGACTGATTGCCGCGACAGAGCCAACGCCGATGACGCTGACCTATGGCGTTGGTTTTCGGCTTTGTACGATGACGGTCGTATCAGATGGTGCAAGTCTGCACGGGGCTGGCTCGTAAGTGTCGATCATAGGCATCTTTCAACGGAGGATGACTTTGACAGCGCCATTCGAGCAGCACGAGAGCAATCATTCCTTCGCCAGCCAGTCCGAAGGCGTCCGTCCGGTCAAATTAATTCGCGTTCGGAGCTGTGACGGATGGCTATACGATGACTTCCCGGCATGGACTAGAAACAGCTACCGGAAAAATGCAAACAGATCGGCGTCTCCAAAAGTCTGACTAGCGTACGCGCGGTACGTTGCTTTTGTTCCGTGCAACTATTGATCTTGCCTCTAAGGGGCGCTCTGACCCGAAGCGGACCGCTGTCGGACGGCGGTCACTCGACTTCGCATTCCCGAGTGGCCACTTCTGGCCGAGGCTGTGTGAAAACGCAAAAGTACTCGGTTTTCGAGTGTCGCTTTACCCTTCCCAAGTTGCTGCCAAGCCGATACGGCGCGATCTGAAGGGTCGGTTTTTTAGAACGCCGCGTTCAGCATGCGTTTTCACACAACCTTATATGGACACCGCCCGGTTTGCCAAGTTGATCTTGATGTGATGCCGCAACAAGGTATCGGCTGCGGTCTTATATCCGGCTTTACGCGAGCCGAAGCCGCGAGCCCTGATGGAATGCGCCAGGAACGTCCTTATCTCGGCCGCGTGCTTCAGGCACAAGGGTGTGTTCAGGTTTGCGTTCCTGCGGTCCGACCTGTTTTGCCATCACAAGTAATCAACCATAGCAACCTACCGGTTCATCGAGGTCTCAGAGCCTCTTACAGTCAAGCTGGTCTTATGCTGACGTGATTCGCTTCGTAACTGCTCTTGTGGGCCAGTATGGCCCAGGCAGTTCGTGCCATCTTGTTCGCCAGAGCGACGGCTACCACGTTGGCGGGTCGTCGCTCCTGAATTCCTTTCTGCCACGCTGTTGGTACCTTCGTGTGGCACAGGACGGAGCGCGCTCCATGGATCAGCAGCGTGCGCAGGTACGGATCGCCTCGCTTCGAGATGGAGCACAATCGAATCTTCCCGCCCGTACCGCTTTGCCGCGGAACAAGACCGAGGAACGCAGCGAACTCACGCCCTGATCTGAAGGTCCTCGCGTCTCCGATTGTTGCTACCAGGGCCGTTGCGGTTAGCCTGCCGATGCCGGGCACGTCGGAGATCGCGCGACATGCCACTTCCTGTTTCTGCCAGGCACCAATGCGCTCCTCGAGTTGATCGATATCATCCTCGAACGCGTTGATGCGTCGTAACTGGTCTTGCAGATTAAGCATGATCGATGCGGGAAGTGTATCTTCCAGTTCTGCCATGCGCTGCCTTACCTCGGCAAGCCCTGCCGCACGTCCTGTGCGAAACGTCACGCCGAATTCGTAGAGAAACCCACGGAGCTGGTTGACCTGCATTGTTCGAAACTTGATGAGCTGCGAACGCATTCGGTGCAAGCTCAGCATCGCTTGCTGATCTTCTGTCTTCGCTGCGACGGTGCGCATTCCAGGTTGTTGAACCGCGGTCCATATCGCCTTCGCATCTGCCGCGTCGGTCTTGTTCGTTTGCACAAAGGGCCGGATAAACTGCGCATGCAACAACACGACCTCGTGTCCCAGTGCCTGAATTTTACGTGCCCACCAGTGAGCGCTCCCGCACGCTTCAAGAGCGACACGCCCGGCAGGACGCTGAGCCAGAAACGCGATCAGATCGTCACGGCCAAACCGCCGGTTCGCAATCTCGCCGGTTTGGGTGTCGACCCAGTACAACTGGAACACCCGCTTTGCAACATCCAGTCCGTATGTCGTAGCATTCATTTGGGGGCTATATGAGCGCCTCCCGTTTGCACAAGATTCGCATGTTCCAACGTTGACAGGATGGGTTGCAGCTCTATATCCGGGCTTATTGCAGCCGATGTTGCCGCTGCGGCCCCCTATGAAATCCGCTGACTCGCACCTCATTCCTCCGGCGAGCTCGAGGCTCTGCCCCAAATCCAGGTTTAGCAAGTCCCGGTCCGACCTGTCTTGTCATCACATACGTTGCCTGCGCAACCTTCAGCGTTCACCCTGTGTTAAATGTCACCTTCTGTGCCGTGCTAACCGGTCATGCCGGTTTCGCGCTCACGTATCCTTTCTGGTACGGTCGATCGTGAGCCAGCACTGCCCAGATCGTTCGTGCCATCTTGTTGGCCAACGCGACGATCACCACGTTCAACGGTCGCCGCTTCTTCATTTGCTCGATCCACGGGCCGGGCTCCTTTGCATTCGTCAACACGCTGCGCGCACCGTGAATCAGCAGCGTGCGCAGATATGTATCCCCGAGCTTACTGATCCCGTGCAGGTTTACCTTGCCGCCCGACCCGGTTTGCTTCGGTACCAAGCCGACCCACGCAGCGAACTCGCGACCGGATCTAAATGCCTTCACGTCGCCCATCATCGCGACTGCCGCCGTCGCTGTCAGCAATCCCACGCCCGGAATCTCGCTGATCGCCTTCACCGCGCGATCGTCCTTCTTCCATTCCCGCATCCGCCGCTCGATACGGGCAATCTGTTCGTCCAACTCCGCGACCCGGTTCCACTGCTCGCGTAAGGTATCGATGAGCACCGCGGGCAACCGATCCGCGACCCGTGCAAGTACTTCCGGAATCGCCTTCGTTATCGCGGGCCGGCCCTTGCCCATCACTTCACCGTATTCGGTCAGCATTCCGCGCAGGCCGTTGATTTGCATTGTGCGGAACGCCACCATTCGTTCGCGCATCCGGTGCAGCGCCAGCATCGCCTGCTGCATCTCTGTCTTTACCGCGACAGGCTTGCTCGGTTGCTGCACCGCTAGCCAGATCGCCCGCGCGTCCGCCGCATCGTTCTTATTGCGGATGTTGAACGCTTTCACGAACTCCGCCGGCATCAGCTTCACCTGATGGCCCATCTTCGTGAGTTGCCGTGCCCAGTGATGCGCACCGCCACAAGCCTCCATCCCGATCAGGCACGGCGCGCGATTCGCGAAATACTCGAGGAACTGCGCACGTTTGATCGGCTTGTTCACAACCTCCCCGGTCCCTTCATCCACGTAGTGCATCTGCATGACGTTCTTTGCAATGTCGATCCCAACGGGCGTAAGCTTCATGAGGGTCCTCCGGCTTGGCTCTGGAAAATCTCTATGATCTTCCGTTTTGGGCACTTTGATGCCGTCGCCCCGTGAGGGCCCACCTTTCTGCCTTCAACTCCTACCTCTCACGGGTGGGAGGCGCTCATTCCATTCCTCCGTTCCTCAAGTGGTTGTGTCGCAACTCCACTTTGGCACATTGATGCCGTTCGGTTCTGGAGGCCCTCAATCATGCCCCCTCCCCGAAGGGAGGGCGGTGTCCATTCCATCTCGGCCGAAGCGCGCCCTACGCCGGCGCCCGATAAATCGCCTCGGGCGCGGCGTTCATATAGACGGGATGCCGACCGGCTCCAGCGCTACCCGGGTTGATACACTTCTGTCCGCCACCTGTCGAATGAAAAAGCTCAAGGTTTTCGCTCGTCTGCCGCTATCCTACGTTGGACTGCAGTAAAGTAGATCACTACCGCCGAGCCGAGAATGACCGAACTAGCTAACCTGAACTACGTTAAAGCCTCTTTCATACAAATGAAGAAGCATCCCGTTTTCAACGAGCGGTGGCTGCAAGACCGCATCGCGGAGGATCCTTCAATTCTTGGCCTAGGTGACCTTGTCTTGAAGGATAAAGAGAGGATCCACAGCGGCGCCGGACGTTTGGACATGCTTTGCCAAGACGCAGACGCGAATAGGCGTTATGAAATCGAGATACAACTCGGGAAAACAGACGAGTCGCACATCATCCGTACCATCGAGTACTGGGATATCGAGCGAAAGCGCTATCCGCAGTACGAGCACGTGGCTGTCATTGTCGCCGAAGACATAACAAGCCGTTTCCTGAACGTTGTAAATCTATTTAACGGATTCATTCCGCTAATCGCTATTCAAGTCCGAGCGCACCAAGTGAACGGAACCATTTCTCTACTCTTCACGACTGTTCTGGACGAACGTACGCTGGGTTTGGTTGAGGAGGATGAAGAAGTTGCCGAAAGCACCGACCGTTCATACTGGGAAAAGCGAGGCACGAAAGCGACAGTGGGACTGGCGGACGACGTTCTCGAACTGATCAATGCTTCCGAACCAAAGCTTGTCCTCAAATACAACAAGTTTTACATCGGCCTGGCAGATAGCAATGGTAACTCAGATAACTTTGTCATTTTTAAACCCAAGAAAGACTGGCTGCGCATAGAAATCCGGCTGCCGCAAGACAGCGCGATCGAATCGAAACTTGAAGACGCCGGACTCAACGTTCTCGAATACAACACGAGAGAAGGGCGCTACAAGCTTCGCCTCACCAAGGCCGACTTGGACAGGCACCACGATCTTATTTCGGATCTTCTCAAAAGCGCGCGGGGCGACTATCAAGGTTGAGGGCTGCGACCACTGCTCCTAAACATACTTCTGTAGAAATATGCTTTCGATCATTAAGGCCCGGAAAAATCGCTTTGTCGCCGCTAAATCACGTAGCGGCGCAAGCGGAATTCCGTAACGATGGAGCAGTGCAATCAGGTCCCGCAAGTCGTCGCTGCTTAGGCGACGCAGATCAATATCAATGAGGAGATTCTTTCTCAGTCGTCGTGTTCATCATTCCTTCAGCGAGGTATGGCACGGTCAGCCAGAAATGGCTTCGGTTGTAGTGTGTTCGCTGAGCAGCGAACGTGATAAGAAGGGAATGACGCGCCACGGCCGACCGACTGCATAGATAGTCAAGCGCGCACTGTGTCATTCCCTCGGAGATCAGAGTCAGGCGGGAACTGGCGTGTTGAGAAGCTGCTGCTCCCAGAAATAGGCAATGCCGCTACCGGCAGCGTGCTGGCCCAATACTTCTGTCATCGCGCCCGCAGTTTCGGTACGAGCCCAGTCGCGTTGCCACTCGGCTGCCAGTGCCAGCCAGGTCATCATGTTCGCGCCCGCTGCGATCATGCGCTGGATAGCGACCTGGTGCGCCTCCACGGATGTACCACCCGATGCGTCTGTGATGACCGTAGTGTCCCAGCCTTCCCCGAGCGCCTGGATAACAGGCATCGCCACACAAATTTCGGTCCACAAACCAGCGATGATCAGTTGCTTGCGGCCCGTCGCTTTAACGGCGTCCACGACTTTCTTGTCTTCCCAGGTGTTGATGAAGGTGCGATCGATCACTTCCTGGCCGGGGAAAACGTCGGTGATCTGCGGGAAGAGCAGACCGCCGCGAGCAGCAACCACGCTCGTGAGGATGGTCGGAACGCCGAAGAGCCTGGCCGACTTTGCCAAGGCAGTCGACGCGTTGACGACGGCCTGAGGATCGTGGCTGTTCAGGTTGGCGAGTTGGTACGGCTGGTGGTCGATCAAGACAAGGACCGAATCTTCCGGGCGGAGGAGTGAATTGAGGCCATTGCGAAATGTCATAAAAATCCTCTGCGTTTATGGGAAATGTTGAGGGGTTTCCTTGGAGACGCGCCGACAAGCGGCCGGCAAACGAATGTTGTCATTCGCTGTTCCGCGACGGTAGACTCAATTTTTGCCACTCTGTGTCGCGGAAAGAGGAACGCCGAATTGGACATCGAAGAGCTTCAGACATTTGTTGAGGTCGCGGACTCCGGCGGCGTTTCGCCCGCTGCTCGCCGTCTGGGGGTCTCAAAATCCATCGTTAGCCGGAGACTATTGCGGCTTGAATC
Organism: Paraburkholderia sp. BL27I4N3; assembly: GCF_003386115.1. NCBI lineage: Bacteria > Pseudomonadati > Pseudomonadota > Betaproteobacteria > Burkholderiales > Burkholderiaceae > Paraburkholderia > Paraburkholderia sp. BL27I4N3. The sequence goes on from NZ_QREJ01000001.1 coordinate 1,332,150, forward strand.
AGAGCTTGGCGCCCAGCTCCTGGCGAGGACAACCCGTGGTGCCGCTCTGACTGAAGCGGGCACCGCGTTTCGCGACTACGCCGCCCGCGTCGTTGCCGAGATCGACGCAGCCAGGGAGACGATTTCACCAGCCGGAGACCTGCGCGGCCGCTTGCGAATCGCAGCGCCGCTCACGTTCGGCCCGACTCATCTATCACCGGTTTTGGCAGAAATGGCGCGACGTCACCCGCTGCTGCACATCCATACCTGCTACAGCGACCGCATTGTCGACCTGGTTGGCGAGGGATATGACTGCGCGATTCGGATCGGCTACCTTCAGGATTCGAATCTCATCGCAAAGCGCGTTGGACCTATCTACGGAAAGCTGGTCGCAAGCCCTGGCTATGTCGAAGCGCACGGCGCGCCTGAAACACCGGACGAACTTCTCGGTCACCAGGCTCTGATGCAGGGAACGGAAAGCTGGCGGTTTATGGATGGCGACAAGGCCATAACCGTTCATCCGCAGGGGCGTTTCAAGGCTGACAACGCCATCGCTATCGCCGCCGCCGCGGTAGCGGGGCTCGGCCTCGCATGGCTCCCTGACGGCGTGACAGAGCAATATGTTGCGTCTGGCGCGCTCGTGCCGGTCATGTGTCGTTTTCCGCCCCCAACGGCGGGTATATACGTTGTGCGCCCGCCCGGTCAGAATCCCTCGGCAAAAATCCGGGTCCTGACCGACATGCTGATCGAGTGTTTCGATCAGCACGCGTAGTCGCCCGGCGTCGCGAAAGCGCGGCTCCTTTGGACAACAGGTGCATGCCTCTTCGGCTGATTGCGGCGATAAGCCGAATCCAATACGAGGATGCGAATGAAGAAGGACCGCAAGGACTCGGGTATTCCGGAGGATGAGTGCTGCCACCACATCGTCTCGAATGACCGAGTCGATAAGATTGCGCGATTTTCGGCGCTCGTCGTACTGAATTCCTGTCGCGACATTGCCAGAAGCTTGAAGCGGATTGCCAGCCGTACACCTAACGCTACTTCTACTGCAGGAAATAGATGCAGATGCAGAAAGCGTCGGTGATTGAGTGTTTCATCTGTTGCAGCTCCCGTCAGTGACGTTGGGCGGCAGCATCATGTCCCGTTGTGTGATGAACGTGATGCGTTGACCGGGCTCCAGCTTCAGGGTCGGCTGGATGTTCATGTTGCGCTGGAGAATGGTCTGGGTCGTTTGCGACAGTGACTGTGCTGCCGCTTCCGACAGACCGGTCGACGCGCCTCCGTTGATGTTGATCGTGGTGCCGCTCTGTTGACTCTGGTTGTGGCCGATCCAGGCAGCGACGCCGGCGATCAGGAAGGTCGACCCGAAAATTTTGAAGAAGTGGTTGTTGACCTCGGCGGTGACGCCCGCTTCGCCGTCAGGGTCGTTGCCCGTGAGCCCGTCGAGACGCATGGTCGCGTGCCGGAAAATCATCCGGGTGGCAGCCATGAGCATCAGGTCCTGGCCGATTGCCACGTCGTTGTTTGTCCGACCGAGAAGCCGCGTGCCCTTCGGGATCAGCTTGCAGTTGCCATCGATACTGTCGTAGAGGTCGCGATCGACCATCGCACGGAAGCTGCCTGGCATGTCGCTTTTCGCGCCCTGAAGGATCACCGTGGGAATCGGTGTGCCGCCCATCACCATGTACGGCGAATCGATGGGGACTGGAACCAGCGGTTTCGCATCGTCAGTCGCTTCGCTCTGTTGTCTGACCCAGTCGGCGTTGCGCCGGTTGATGTCGCGCGACACATTGACGGGCGTGAGATCTGACGCGGTCGTCTCCGAGGAACCACCCGGTGATGGGCTGCCTGGCGCTGCCTGCAAGCCGGAAAGGTGCGCGAGGCTGCCCGCGATGCGGTCGGGCGATAGCCCATTCCCCGCGGACGGGTTGCCGTTGCCTCCACCCGTGTCCTCGTAAGCGACGAGCGACTGGCTCTGCATGGCGTCGATCTGCCGTTGCAGCGCGAGTCGATTGGCGTCGTGATCGGGGGTGCCTGGGCCAGACCTCCGGTAGTTTCGGGGCAGCGGACCGGCATCGTCTCCGGGCACGCCTTTGGGGATGCCATCGAGCGGTGTGCCGCCGAGCGGGGCGCTGCCTGCCGACGCGGCATCGCCCGCGCGTGCCAGTGCCAGGTTCCGCTGGTCTTCGAGGCGCTTGCGGATCGCATCCGGTGAGGCCTTCGGCTGCCGCGCGTCCGCCTCAATCTGCTCGCGCTCGCGCCGCTCGGCCGCGGTCTCGTGCGGATGGGACAGCGCGTGCACGAGGACAATCGCGAGCAGTGCGGAGCACAGCGCGATGAGCAGCGTTTTCGCGAGATTCCGGCGGATGCGTGTGAGTCTGGCTGGCTCAGGCGTGAGCGGGGTGCCGCTTTTTTCGGGGGCGGCCATGTTCACGGTTTCCCGTAAATGTTCTTCATGCGGGCCGAGTCACAGCCGAACAGTCCGCAGCCTTTGCCCCGACCGTTAAAGACCCGCACTTCCTCTTTGCCGCGTTTGAGCAGCAGGCCGTATGGGGCGATCTGCTGCACCTCGAACAGGTCGTTGCCGAGCGGCACGAAGCTGGCGATCTCGGCATGGCCCTTATCGTCCATCACCAGGATCGCGGGCAGCTCGGCGTGGTGGGGAAACTGCAGATATGTGAACCTTCCATCGTCAAAAACGGTCACTGGCGTGAACGGTGCATCTCCCTCCAGGCGATAGTCGAAATTCGCCTGGTCGAGTGCGATGCGCGGGCCGGCTGAGCGCACATCGCCAGGCGACCCCGCCTGCGCGCTTCCGTTCGCCTGTTCGCCCGTGCTTTGCGCAGGAGCGTTGCCCGGGTACTCGATGCCGAAGGGCGAGACCTGTCCCGCTGTCATTTGCGCATCGGTATCGAGGTAGTGCCAGGAGACGCGGTGATAGACCGTCCCATTGTCCGATGAGCGCAGGTCCAGTTCGTAGCGCCGGCGCGACGTGATAATCGTTGCGGCATTGTCGAGCCCGGGCAGGCGTGCCTCGACGAATACGTCGCGCTTGGTAAGCGCCGTATGGTCGAGCCAGCGCTTGCCCGTATCGGACAGGTAGACACCGGTGACTTCCTCGTCGGGGCCGAACACCAGGTGCGTTTCCTCGTTGGTGCGCACAAGTACGGGATAGAGGTAGTCCGGGTCATAGTCGTAGACGACGAGCGACGAATCGTCGGGCGCCGGATATGGACCGTTGACGTGCGCACGGGACACAGGCGCGTGTCGGGCGCGGGGCCGCGGCGTCGGCGTGCGAACGGCATTCTCCGCGGGCTGCGTCGGGACTGTCGTCACCATACTTGCGGGCAGCGGCGTGGACGGCGCTGGCGATGGTGCTGCGCCCTGGGCCCGGGCCGTCGCTGCGCACATCGCAAGGAGCACCGTGACGCACACAGTCGGAAGAAGAAGCTTCATTGCGTGGCTCCGGGATTGACACCCAGATAGGGTGTAAGGCTGAAGTGGGTGATACGAAGCCCGATCGGGTTGTCCTTCTCTTCGCCGGATTTCAGCGTTTCGGGTGCGAGCAGAAAACTGACCGTGAGCAGCATCTGTTTCGGGCGGGACGGCTTGCCGTTCACGCTCTCGATCAACGTGAAGATCAGGTAGGCGACTTGTCCATCGGGTGAGAACGAGGTGGAGTTCTCGATGAATTCGCGGGTGAGGCCGGGCGTCTGCGCGACGCGCTGCGCGACCGGATCGGTCGCGGTAATGTACGTTTCCAGTTCTTGCGTGGCGGCGCCCGACGTCCAGCCGAATGCGGCCGGGATCTGGCGCGTGAGCGTCTCCTGGCTGTCCGCTTCGATCGTGAAGACGCGCGACGCCCATTTCACGAGGAAATAGCGCTTGTTCGCCGCGGTGACCGAGTAGGTTTCGGCGTATCGGTCCGAGACCCATACGGCGCCACTCTTCTCGTCGTGTTCGACAAAATACGGACGCGGGCCGCTGTGTACACTTTGCACGATCAGTGCAGCGCATTCACCGGCAGCGATCAGCGCGAACACGGCGGCCACCTTGATTGCGAGCCGCTTTTCCCAGAGGGGGCGCTGGAAGGCGGCAAACCAGGCCGTAACCGCTTCGCCGGTATGCGGTGGCGACGGAAGGTCGGCGGCGGGTGTCTGGGTGCCGGAAGAGGCGCGGAAGGGCTGGTGTTTGTGCATGACTCAACCCTTCCGGCAGCAATATGCGCCCGGTGCTACACTGGGATCCAATTCACCTGCTGCAAGGTTGCAGCCATGGCAAAGCTCAAGATCCTCCTCCTGTACTTCGTATTGCCGATCCTGCTGTTCGCGACCTTCGTCCTGTACCAGGTCGGCGCGCAGCATTTCGGCGTGGCGATGATGCTTGCGGGTGCGGTCGTGTTCATTCTTTGGGCGTGGATGAGCACCACTCCAAGGGAAAGAGAGGAGTCGCTGCGCGCAGACGCGGACCGTCAACGTCGACTGGACGAAGAGCGGAACGCGTACTACGTGACTCAACAAAGCGCAAAGCATCGCCATCATTGAATTTCACCTTAACGATTTAGGGGTGATATTTCGGCCGATTAATCCCTTGCCGAATCCGCCGGCCCCACCTCCGCCACTGCCTGATACAACCGCGCGAGCGATTTCGGGCACCTGCCACATCATGAAAGCCCCCACACCGCAGACGAGTGCGAGCGCCAGCATCGCGAGGTAGTTTGTCGCGTAGTACGCGTCGCTATTCGTGCCGTTCTGCGTCGCGCTCTGTTGCACGAGACTCTCGATGCCCGGCAACAAGCCGCTATAGACAATCGCCATCATCAGCCAGGCGACGACCTTGAAGAGCCCTGCGGAAATCGTGAAGCGCAGCCAGCCATCGAAGAGGAATTCGCCGGCGGGCAGGACGTACCAGGGAATGAGTACGGGCCCGAGGCAGAAGGCGATGTCGAGCAGAAACGAGCCGAATTGCACAACCACCACGAAAATCATCGTCATGAGCGTGATCGCAATGATCGCGAGCGCTTTGGCAAGGAACGCGAGCAGGACCAGCGGCAGGTTCTTGATGAGCGTCCAGATCGAGCTCAGGCCTGCCGAATTCGCCCCGGCATCGCTCGCGGTCCCGCATTCCTGATGCTCCGTGTTCGGGATCACTACGCCATCGGGCGTCACGTCCGGCACCTGCTCGCAGACCTGGGCCGCTTCCGTCCGCACGCCCTGCATGATGGTTGAGGCGGCGTTGACCAGCGCTCGCAGCAAGTCACCGGGGTTCCCTTCGCCACCGGACACGCGCGAGGCCATGGTCTGCATGTTGTCGACGAAGTAGCTATGCACCGTGCCGGACCAGGCCGTGAGCATCACGAGGATGACGGCGCATTTGATCAGGTGGCGGAACAGGTTCGCGAAGAAGCCGGGGAAGTCCCCTTCGAGCAGCCACAGGAACACGTGCCATGTCGCCATGACAAGGCCCAGCGCGGAGAGCAGATCGATGCCGTCGGAGAGGAACAGCGTCTGCAGGCTCGCGCCCTTCGCCTGCATCGCGGCGAAGAGGGCGTTGAGCACGGAGATGACGTCGTTCATGAGCTGGTCCAGTTGACAATGGGACGCCGCTACCGCAGACCGCCGGAAAGGCGCAGCAACCCCAACAGCAGGGCGAGCGGCAGTGCGATCCAGGCCGCGGCAAAAACCTGCGGATTTTCCGCGTGCACCACCAGCAGCCCGACGAGCAGCGACAGCCGGACGCTGCGGGTAATGCGCCGGTCGAACGTCCAGCCCGGATCGCGCTGATCGAATGGAATGACGCTGCGGAGCTGATATTCACGGATGGCGTGCAGCACCACACGTAGCTCGGCGGGCGTTGTACACAGGTGGCGGATCAGCCAGCGCAACAGCACGACCGCATCTCCTACTGGTCCTGCAACAGGTCGAAGTCGGGCGCGCCCTGTGTCGTCTGCTGTTCCTGCTGGTTGACCTGGCTGAGCGCCGCGGCGCGCGCGGCGGCGAGCTTGGCCGCGTTACCCTGGGCCTGCGATTGTGCGATGTGGTCCTGCATCTGCTGCGCGACCTGCCGCTGCATGAGCGCATGCAGATCGACCATCTCGCCAGCGAGCACGTTCGACTGCTGGTTCAGCATCTGCAGGCCCTGTACGGCGCCCGTGACGTTCGGAATCTGCGACTGGATCTGTTGGAGGTTCTGCGCGCGGTCGGCCAGCGTGTCGAGGTTCTGCATGTCCTGCGTCAGTTGCTGCTGGTTGATGCCGCCGCGCGTCGAGGCCAGCGACGTGTAAGCCGACAGCCACTGGGCAGGCGACATGCCCGTCGTATTCATCTCGGTGAGGCTGCGGCCAAAGAGGCTGTTCGTGGCGCTCGCCGCCTGCTCAAGTTGCGTGATGGCCGTGGAGAGCGACTGGAAGCTCGTGATCTGCGTGCGGTAGGGGGCGATGGTCTGGTCGATCAGCGACGCTGGAACCTGCTTCAGGTTCTGGGCCATCGTGACGTACTGCTGCAGGCGGGTGATCTGCGCCTGAACGTTCTGCTCGACCATCTGCGCCTGCTGGGCGACCGACGAAACGAGCTCGGCGTGGTTTAACAACTGTGTGATTTCGGTCGCGCCGCCCGTCATCCCGCCGCCGGCGCGAACAGTGCCCGTGTGAAGGACCAGGGCGAGGGCAACGGCCACGCCGGCTCGACGAAGTACGGGCTCACGCATGATGGGCCTCCGGTTCGGCCCATGCCGCCGTGTCCATGCTGGGCTGTGCCATGGCCTCCTCGATGTACCGTGCCCTCCAGTCCGGATGACCGGAATGCAGGTGCCGGTCGAATATCAGCTGCGCGCTCAACTCCGACCGGAGGATGGCGATTGATGCCGGATCGAGCGGCACCGAAATTCGGCGCGATGCACCGCCCTGTTCGGTAATGAAGTAGTCGCGCTTCGCGATGAGCCGCTGGATGGTGCGGATCTGTCCGTCGGAAAGACCAAAATCGCGCTGATAGGCGGTTTTCGCGGACGGCGTGAAATTCTCGACCGGCACGAATACGCGTATGAGCACGTTGTCGCGGATCTGCGGCCAGATTTTCGAGGTCGAGACCTGTTCGGGTGACTGCGCATCCATCCAGACGCAGCCGAGCTTCTTGCGCATCGTGACGATCCAGTTGCCGATCTGCGCTGCGAACGCGTCGTCGTCGAGCAGGTTCCAGATCTCGGGCAGCATCACGAGCGTCGGGCCGATAACGCCCTTGGCACGCCGCTGTTCCATCGAATCCTGGATGCGGTACGTCACATACGACAGGAACGGCCTCGCGATCACAGGGTTCGCGAGAATCCGGTCGGTCGCCATCGACACCCATCGCGTGTCGTCGAAACTGTCGTTGAGGTTGTCGAAGTAATGGGCGTGTACGGCGGAGCCCACCCACAGAGCCAGTTCGTCGGCAAGCGGCCCCGCAGGTAGCGACGCGTGGACGGTGCGCAGTCGCCACAGTCGTCGGTCGGCGCGGCTGCGCGTCGCGGCAAGCGCCTTCTCGAGTTCGCTGCGGTCGCCCGCGGTCACGCGGTAGGTGCCGCGCTGCTGCGCCAGCATCACGATCCATTCGGCGAGGAACTCGATGTGGCGCGGGTCCGCGAGCAACGCGAGCGGGTTCATTTGCGCGCGTTCGTCCGCCGAAGCGCCGGCTGCGCCATGATCGAACTGCAGGTAGCGGCCGCCCTGCAGGATGGTCGGGATGCGCATCGACAGGTCCTTGTCGAATCCGTACAGCCAGGCGTTCGGGTACTTGCGAAAGAGCGTCGCGCACAGCAGCATGAAGATCGTCTTGCCGAATCCAGTGCGGCCACAGACCAGCATGTGGCCGACATCGGCGAGGAAGGCGGTGAACCAGTAGGGCGTGCCGAACTCGGTCGGAAACGCGGCGAGCGCTGGGCAGCGCGTGCCGGTTTCCTTCGTCAGGTGCGCGTTGATCGGGTGCCCTTCGGAGACACCGCGCAGCGGCAGCAGGCGGGCAAGCGCTGCGGTATCGATGAACGACCAGCGCGCGCATTCGCGCCACATGCCGGGGATGCTCGTCGCGAAGGCCGAGAACGCGTGAAGCGTTTCGCGCACGGGCGCGAAATGCGCGGCTCGCAGCGCTTCCTCGACGGCGCGGTGGGTCATGACCGCCTGCGCCCACGCGGCTTCGACGGCTGTGCCGTCATCGAACGGTGCCGTCTCGAAAACGGGCGAGAAGGAGAGCGCGGACAGGTTGTAGTACCCGTACATCTCCTCGGCCATCTCGACCTTGCCCACGCGCCGGTTCGCGTCGTCTGCGGCGGCGGAGCGGGACTGGTTCTGTCGCGCGCCGGACGTGTCGCCACCGCGCAGCGTAGCGGCGAGCAGCGAACGCGTGTCGAGCCGGCGGCCCTCATGATAGCGGCGCACGCTGTCGATGAAACGCATCGCGGCGTTGGGCGTGGTGAGACGGAAGCAGTGGCTGACCGTGAGTTCCCCGGGCACCTTCAGCAGGCCGTCCAGGCTCGTGGGCAACACCGTGTCTGGCCAGAATTCGCGGCGGGCAGGAATACCCGCCGCGATAGCGAAGCGCTGGCGGCCATGCGAGTAGAAGTGCAGGTAGTCGTGACCTGGCCGGACCTCCGTATCGCACATCGCGAGGTCTAGTGCGGGGATGTCCGGTATCGGCACGGCTGATACGTGATCGCTCGGCGGGGAGCAGCACGCGTGCATGAACGCACCGAGTGCCGGACCAATCAGGCGCCGGCAGGCCAGGCGCGGGTTGCTCGCGACGAAGCCGAACAGGATGTTCTCGAAGGTCTCGACGATGGCGGCCAGCTCTGACGCCGTATATGCGAACAGGTACTGGTCGGAGAACGTGCCGCGCACGGCCTGCACCAGCGACTCTGCGATCGACAGCCCGTCATGTGTCATGCCGTGCGTGATCTTGCCGGCGAACCGGTCGATGCCGACGTCCGGAGCCAGCGTGAACGTCACGAAATGACGGTTCGTGTAGTTGGCGCCGCGCTCGAACGTTTCGCGCCGGGCATCGTCGACCCGTTGCGCCACCGGGTCAGGCATTGGTACGGTGAGATAGCGCGCGCTGCGGCGGCGATGAATCGTCCACCACATCGTGACGGGCCGGCGGGCGATGTCACGCAGTGACGTGATCAGGTTCTCCATCAGTTCGAGGACATGGCCGGTCGACAACGCGTCGGCATCCGGTCCGGAGAACTCATAGGTCGCCATCACCGACGAGTCCTTGTTGACGACGAGCGTGTCGCTAAAGCGAAAGAGCCACGGCACCATCTCGGCGGTGGAACGGCGATCGCCATCGGTGCGCTGCGCGACCTGTACGAGCGACTCGGCGTCAAACGGCGAGAAGGGGGGCTTCAGCACGGCATCCCCCGGGCGAAGCCTTTCGGGCGGGCATTGATCTTCTGGCGCAGCAGCTGACGCGGCTCATAGTAGTCGCCCTGCCGGCTGTATTTCGCATAGCAGCGGATCTGGTCGGGATCGCGCCGCACGGCGAGCCACAATACGGGATGCGTGACCAGCACCGCGAGCAGTACCCAGCCGTTGTGCAGGCCTGCGGCGAACGTGATGACGATGGCACCCTGCGCGATGCACCATTTGCGGTCGATGCCGAGTAGCAGGAACTGTTCGAGCATCGTCTTTCGAACGCGCGCGGCGAGTGGATCAAGTGGATCCAGCGGATCGACCGAGCCAACGGATGCGTCAGGTGCGTCGGGGCGATGCGTCTCCATGCCGGACCTCGTCAGATGGTGCCCGTGCAGGCAGCGCCGTGGTTGAACACCTGGGCCCACAGCAGCGGCATGTTCAGGATCGCGAGCGTGCCGAGCACGCCGCGCAGCACATGCGTCTTGATGTTGCTGCGACCATCGTCGAGCAGCCACAGCACGATCGAGCCGACGAGCGCCGAGAGCGACACGACTTCGAGCAACTCGTTATCGAGCACGTCCTGGTACACGGTGCATAGCCCGCCGTTCCAGATGCCCGCGTGCGCGATGGTCGGAATTAAAGCGAGCCAGAAGGCCGTGAAGAACAGGCGCAGCGAACGGTGATGAGGGGTCGCAACGTTTCGCCAAGCGTCGCGCACATCCGCACAACGGTTGCGAAGCGTGGTGATGAAGAGGCGGGCGGCACGGAGCCACCAGCCCCGTTGACGTAAATCATGCATGGGCCAGCTCCTCGTGGGAGGCGAAGCGGGAAAAGAGGCACCGGGTCTGGTAGCGGCCGTCCCCTGCACGGAGCACTTCGCGGATTTCGACAGGGCCGCGCACCGCGCCCTGCCGCTCGGCGTGCACGAAGAAGCGGAACGTCGAGGCAATCTTCTGGCGTAGGTCGTCAATCGACAGGAGCCGCCCTTCGTCGCTCATGCGGATGAGCGACTCCAGCCGCGCGGGGGCGGTGTCGGACGAGTCAGCATGGAACGAGACGATCGAGCCGGGGTGCCCGGTGTTGAGTGCTTCCATCAGGTCGAAGGCTTCGGCGCCACGGACCTCGCCGACGATGATGCGGTCAGGGCGCACGCGCAGCGAAAAGCGCACAAGGTCGCGGATGGTGATGCCGAGATTGGTCTCGAACGCGACGTGATTGGGCGCGTGCACCTGCAGTTCGGCCGTGTCCTCGATCGTGATGACGCGGTCTTCCTGCGGCATCGCATCGATCATCGCGTTGAGCATCGTGGTCTTGCCAGATGAGGTGCCACCGGAGAACGCGACGTTGATCCGCTCGCGCATGACCCATTCAAAGAACTCGCGCAGCGCGGCGCCGCCCGATGCGAGACGGCCCAGTAGCGCGGTATTGCGGCGGCGCGCGGCGGGCGACTTCGTATCTGGCAGCACGTCGAATGCCCCGGCGCGCTCGTAGTCGGCGAGTCCAATGCGGCGGCGCGTGTGCTTGCGGATCGACATCATGTCGCCATGGACGGCCACAGGATGCCGGGCGGCGGCAATGCGCAGACCCGACAGTCGGGCATCGAGCAGAGGCGTCTGCTCCTTGGCATTCACGTTCGCGAGAATCGTGATGGTTCGATCCAGTGCGTCCGGATCGAGGTCGCAGCCGGGGACGTACGTTACTGTTCCATTGCGCTCGACAAAGATCGCATCGGCGCGGTTGACCATGATTTCCTGAACGTCGGGATCGGCGAGCATCGGTTGAAGCGGGCCGAGGTAGTCGTTCAGCACCTCGATCGCGTATTCGTATGTGAGCCGGCTCATCGCCCAGCTCCCCATGTCGTGTGCCACGTGATCGGCCAGAACAGCTTCGCGATCAGCCCCGGGTCCTGCGCCGCGAGCGGAGTGGCCGGCGCGGACGGCAGGGGCGGGGCCGTGTTGAGTGCGAGATAGACGCGGCGCGCGTAAGCAATGCGCTTCACGTGCGGCCCGGCGTTATAGGCGCCAACGGCATCCCAGCTCAGGCCGAGGTGGTGGAGGTTCTGCGACAGGACCCACGCGCCGACGTAGGCGTTGATGCAGCGGTCATGGAGGTCCGCAAGCGAAATCCCGAAGCGCGAGAGCGTGGCGAGCCACCGGCTGTTGATCTGCATCAGTCCGATATCGGTGCTGCCATCGGTGTTCACGTGGACGACGTTTGCATGCTGCCCGGATTCGACGATGGCGATCGCACGAACAAGCCGCGCATTCACGTGATGAAACCGCGCGGCGTCGTCGATGCAGTCGGCCCGGGCAGTAGCGGCCGGGCCGCCGAGCACAGCACTAGCAAGAACGATCCATACACGCTTCACCTTGACCTCGTCTGTTCGTGGCCATGATCCGGTGACCACGACCTGGCCGCGCCAGCCATCAGGGAAAAAGGACCTGCCAGGCGCGGGGAGCAGTCCGGCAGGCCAACAGCGCGCGTCGGCCCAGGGGGAAGGGCCGACGGGTTCACTGTAGGCAGCGAAGAGTCGCGACCGGACCGGATGCCTGCCCGTATTCGCAGTTGGGCGAGCAGGTTTTCCGGGGGCCGCATATCGGCCCGTTTCGGGTGGGGTCACCCGTCCAGCGCAACGCAAAGGCGCCTGCAGAAGGCTGTAAAGGCAAGGGAAACAAAGGGCGGCTCAAAGGGAAGGGCCCAATCCAAAGGCCGCGGGTGAAGCTGGGATGAATCGCATCACCCGCTCAAACGCGCAAACGGCGAAGGGCAAAAAGGTGGACAAAAACGCCACGGCCTTTGCCGCAGAAGGCCGGGAAAGGACAGGCGGCGGCGCGTAATCGGGGCCATCTGTCCAGCAGCATGACTGCGCGGCGCGGCACGTTCTCGTGCAGCCATTCGCGGCAGGCGCTGCGGGCCAGTGCGTACGGTTGAACCATGCGACGCGTTGAGTCGCGCGCCTCATGACGAGGTCAGTCCCGTTCTCCCGTTCTGCTGGAAACCCCACATGGCTTTTGCCAACGCCCTTAACTGGTTGAAGTTGCCACGATCGTCGAGACTGCAGGCGACGCCGCCGGTGCCGCCTGCCAGGCACAGCGTGCCACCTTCGCCAAAGTATCAGCCGGTACTGGGATACCGTGAGCTGATTCAGCGAACCGGTGTGGAGGGGACAGTCCGGCGTATCGCCAGCAGTCTCGGGCTGTCGCCTGAGAGCGAGCAGCGTGACCTCGAACCGTTGCTGCAGCGGCTCACGGAATTTGTGCAGCTCCTGCCCGCGTCCGAGTCGCATCATCACGCGCAACCGGGTGGCCTGCTGATCCATCTGCTCGAGGTCGCGCGCTATGCGCTGCATTTCCGTGAAGGGTACCGGCTGCCGCTCGGGGCCAGTCCCGAAGACCAGATGCAGCATCAGGCGCGGTGCAGTTATGGGGTATTGGTCAGCGCGCTGCTGCACGACATCGGCAAGCCGCTCGCGGACCTGAAAGTCGAACTGGCCACCGGACATGACGTCCGTCCCTGGGTGCCGATGGCCGGCAGCATGAACGAGCAGGGTGGCGCGTGGTATTGCGTGGATTTCCCAACGCCCGGCGAGCGCGATTACGGTGCCCATTCGCGTCTCGCCATCGTGCTGCTGCAGCGCCTCGTGCCACCAGCGTCGTTGAGCTGGCTGGCCCAGTATCCGCCCGTGCTGCAGGAACTGGCTGCATACCTGTCCGGAGAGGCCAGTTCGAAAGACAGCGCGCTCGCGAAGATCGTGGGTGACGCGGATCGCCGCTCGGTCGCGGAAAACCTGCTGGCCGGTCCCCGTACGCGGTTCGCCTCGGCGCGCGCGGTGCCGCTGATCGAGCGGCTGATGGAGGGGCTGCGACGGCTTCTGGCCGAGGGCGGTATGCCGCTCAACCGCGCCGGCGCGACCGGCTATTGCGACGGCGAATCGCTCTGGTGCGTGGCGAAAACGCTGGCCGAGGCCGTCCGGGCTTACCTTGCGTCGCATGAGCAGCAACAGAGCGGCGCGGCAGGGATTCCGGCGGACAATAACCGGCTCTTCGACACCTGGCAGGAATACGGTGCGCTTGTGCCTACGGCGGAAGGCGGTGCCATCTGGACGATCGCAGTCGCGATTGGCGCATGGAAGCAAACCTTCACGGTTCTGCGTTTTCCGCTTGATCGGCTCTACGCCGAATCTGCTCACTACCCGCGCGCTCTGCCTGCGGGCTCGGTCCAGACCATCGAAGTGGGCGCCGAGCGGACCCCGCCGGCTGAATGTGTCGACCGCGCCGATGACGGTGTATTGGCCGCGCGCGCAGAGCGTGGCCGGGAAGGGCCGTCCCCAGTCGGGGACCCGGTGACGACGGCGGTCGATCAAAGCGTCGACGCGCCAGACGCCGCGGCGTCAACAGCGCGCGAAGAACCGGATCGGCGGGATCGGCGTAAAGCGGACGATGACTCGCCTGCGTCGCAGGAGCGGGCCGCTTCTGATGCCGTTGCTTCGTCCATGAACGACGGCGAGCTGGCGTATCTGCCGGACGCAGAGAGCGCTGCCGCGCTCAATGACGAAGCGGTCGTGGCGCACGGCAAAGGCAACGACGATGCACCCATATCGGATCAGGTGAGTGCGCCGGTTCGCCCGCGCGAGAAGGGGCGGGTGCCGTCGCGATCCATTGCCGCTCGGGCGGGTGCCCGGCAGTTGCGGCCGAATGCGGAACGATTCATGGCCTGGGTGCAGGAGGGAGTTGCTACGGGCGGGTTGCCGTACAACGAATCGATGGCCCGTGTGCATTTTGTGCCGGAAGGCATGCTGCTTGTGACGCCGGCGATCTTCCGGGATTTCGCGCATACGCATCCCGACGCGATCGAGCAGACGCCCACCGAAGATGGACGGACCCCGGAGCCATGGAAGCAGGTCCAACGCGATTTCCAGAAATCCGGCTATCCGGTGACAGCCGATGCCGGCGGCGCAGGCCGGTCCTATCTGCTCCACTACACCATCAAGGGCGCCGGTGGCCGGCAGCTATCTGTGATGCTCGTTCCCGAGCCGGAGCGGTTCTTCAATCCCGTGCCACCGCCGAACGCGATGATCCAGTCGAAGCAGAAGGCAGTCGCAACGGAAGATGCGGATTTGCCTCAGTCGTCTGAGGTGTGATCGGGGGCATCGGGACAACGGCGATGGCGTATCCGGTCGAGAACTTCTTTCGCAGGCCCGTTGAACTGCTGTCCTCCGTGGCTGCGCTCGCAGCGATCGGCATCCTCTGGTCCCACGCGGCGCTCTTCCTTATCACGCCCGCCACGGGTGGCGTCACGACCGTTGCGCTCCTGTCACTGGCCTGCGTTCGCGGGCGACAGGCATGGCGGCTGATCCGTTTCCAGCGCAATCTCCGATGCCTACCGCAGTATGTGATTCCTGCAGGCGTTATCCCGTGCTCCAGCAAGGAGGTATTTCTCGGGCGGGGCTTTCGCTGGAGCGTTATTCAAACTCAGCGGCTCTATCAGGCCCGCTTTCCCGAAAACCGCCGCCTCCTTGCACGCAATGACCTGTACGACCGGGCGCGGGATCATGAGCGTCGGTATCCCGATAGTCGGCTCGCGCGTGTAACCCGTCGCGCGGTATGGTGGAATCCGGTCGCGCCGTTGCCGCCGGTCGGTGGCGATCCCGCGCTGCATGGCGTCGAACCTGACGAACGCGACATCTGGTTCGACATTGGCGAGCGTGTGGGGCACATGGCGGTGCTTGGGACGACGCGCGTTGGCAAGACCCGGCTGTGCGAGGTCCTGGTTGCCCAGGACATCCGCCGCGGCGATATCGTGATCGTGTTCGATCCGAAAGGCGACGTCGACCTGCTGCTTCGCATGTACGCCGAGGCGAAACGTTGCGGGCGGGAGAGCGAGTTCACGTTTTTCCATCTGGGCTACCCGGACAAATCCGCGCGCTATAGTCCGATTGGCACGTATTCGCGGATCACGGAGGTGGCGACCCGTATCGCCGGCAACCTGCCGAAGGAGGGCCAGTCGGCCGCATTCCGGGATTTCGTCTGGCGCTTCGTGAACGTGATGGCGCGCGCGATGAGTGCGCTCGGCATCCGTCCGACCTACGAAATGATCTACCAGAACGCCGTGAACATCGATGGGCTGGCGTTACGGTACTTCCGCTTCTGGCTCGACCGGGATCACCCTGCATGGAAGGAGGGACTGGAGCCGCTCGACAAGGAGGAGGCGAAGCAGGCGATGCGGCTGCAGCGCAATCAGGAAGTGCTGCAGGTGGCGAACCTGATCCGGCAGCAGGGCTGGTCCGATCCGATCGCCAACGGCCTGCTGTCGGTCATCAGCAACGAGCGCTCGTATTTCGACAAGCTCGTGTCGTCGCTGTATCCGCTCCTGGAAAAGCTCACCACAGGTCGGACATCGGAACTGCTGTCGCCCGACTATGACGATCCCCATGATTCGCGCCCCGTGTTCGACTGGAATCGCGTGATGGACCGCGGTGGCATTGTCTATGTCGGACTCGACGCGCTATCGGATTTCGAGGTGGCCGGCGTGGTCGGTAATGCGATGTTCGCCGATCTGACGTCGACCGCAGGCCGAATCTACAAGTATGGGCACAGCTACGGACAAAGCAACGTGGGCGGCAGGCGCCGCGTGTCGATCCATGCGGACGAGTTCAACGAACTGGTCGGCGACGAATTCGTGCCGATGGTCAACAAGGCGGGGGGCGCGGGCTACCAGGTCACCGCCTACACGCAGACGAGCGCCGACCTTGAGGCAAAGATTGGCTCACGCGCGAAGGCCGAGCAGATCTTCGGGAATTTCAACACGCTCGTGATGCTGCGCGTGAAGTACGTGACGACCGCGAAGATCCTGACCGACCAGCTTCCGATGATCGATGTGAAATCGCTCACGCTCGCCTCATCTGCGACGGACGCCGTGCGGCACGGCGAGGGCGTACATTTTACGGCGCAGACGCACGACCAGATCTCGGTGCGACAGGTGCCGACGCTGCAGGCGTCCGACCTCACGCAGTTACCCAAGGGCCACGCGTTTGCGCTGATCGAGGGCGGCCAGCTTGTGAAGGTCCGGCTGCCGCTGCTCGACGCGCATGACCCAATCATGCTGCCGGGGCTCGACGACGTGGTGGCCGACATGCGGTCCCGCTATGCATCCTATGTTCAGGCTGTGTCGCCGTTCGATGAGGTAGGAGGTGTGTCGCCTGATTTCATCGGAGGCGCCGTGGGCAGTTTCATGCCCGTCGACGCGAATGCCGGCACGCCGGCACCGATCTCTGGACCGTGGGCGGTGCAGGGCAAAGGCGCTGGGTTCAGACGATAGAAGAGCAACCATGGTGGCAAAAACGCGCGACGGCAATGCCGATGGTGTGAAGTCTTTTTTCTGGGTTGTCGATCTGGCGATCCACGTTGTCCTCTGGCTACTGCTCGCCAGTATCCTCGCGGTGATGGCGGATCTCGCCGCTGCGCACTCGTTGTGGCGCGATGACCCGGTGGGCGGGATGCAGGAGCTCCTGCGCTATTACCTGAGCGAGACGACCGATCCTACGCTGGCTGCGCGCGCGGCCGACGCCGCGTATTGGGGCTGGTTTGGCTGGACGGGTGTTGATGCGACGGCTCGGGCATGGGAGGCGGGCGTCCTGCCGTCACATGGTCTCGGCTCCTACCTGCGACCGGCGTTTTCCGGGGCGACACGCGAGGCGCTCGTGGTGGCGATGTACGGAATCAAGCTCTTCGGCGTTCGCATCGCCATGCTCGTGATGACAGTTCCGCAGTTCGTGCTTGCGATTGCTGTCGCCGTGGCCGACGGTCTGGTGGCGCGACACGTGAGGCGCACGCAGGGCGGGCACGAGTCGGCGACCCGTTACCATCACGGGAAGCGCTTCTTGACGTTCGGTGTGATCCCGTTGACTGCGGTCATCTGGCTCGTGGCGCCGGTACGGCTGCCGATTAACCTGCTTTTCTGGCTGGTGTCGATCATGATCGTGATCGCAGTATGGAACATGGCGAAGTACTTCAAGAAGTACACGTAGATCACAATTGGCCGCCCTATACTTCGGCCACTCAGAAAGGAGGGCAGATAGGTCATGCAGCGACGTGTGGTGGGTAGGCGCTCGTCCGTGCACGGGCGGGGGTATTCGCATTGCGAAGGCTGGAAGCGGGCGAGAGGATATTCGAGTACAAAGGCGAGCGGATCGCCTGGAGAACGACTATCAGGCAGTACGGGAAGCGCGGCACCTTTGGCCATACGTTTTTCTTTGGATTGTCCGACGGGCGCGTCATCGACGGCGGGCTCCGGGGAAACAGCGCGCGCCGGCTGAATCACTCATGCAACGCCAACTGCGAGGCAATCGAGCTTGAGGACCGCGTGTTCATCCACGCCACGAGCGCAATTGCGCCTGGCGAAGAGCTTTTCCTCGACTACAGGCTCGAGGTGGACGAAACGCCGGACGAAGGGACGAGACTGTGCTACGCCTGCCGGTGTGGCTCGGCAGGGTGCCGGGGGACAATGCTGGCAGCCGGATCTTTGTGATGCCATCGCTCGGAAAATCAGCGGCTCTTTGACAGGGCCGGCGTCGATTGTCCCCTGGCGGCCGAACGATTTGCGAGCCAGGCTTCCAGTTCGGACTCGCGCCACCCGGTTGCACGTTCTCCAATGCGGATGGGGCGCGGGAATTCGCCGCGGCTGATCATCGCGTAGATCGTGGCACGGCATAGGCCGATCTTTTTCACCACATCCTTCATGCGCATTACCTGGTCCATTTTGTACCACTCCTGATTGCACTCGCCACGACTAATTATCCTCGGCGTGTTCCTGCTGGCAATGGACTCGCACGAGGTACACCGTGACGTGGCAGACGGTACCGTGAGATCACGACGGACTTGACGATTAAATGAGATATGGCGGTGTTACACTTGGTTACCTGTTTGTCGATCAATCGACTTGCTTGCGCTCACGCATTGCAGCGACGTCGCGCGGGATGAAATGCGTCTTTACGGTGGTCGCTCGCGTACCTGGTCCGTTTTTGCTTGGCCCTCGTCGACGATTTACCTGAAACTGCGGGGCATTTGGAACGGACGACGCCGTTGTGCGGTCGCACGTATTCGAATAGGATCCGCGAGAATATGGGGTGCATGACGACGCGTTAGACCCCGGTCTCAGAGGTCGATCGCTTGGATAGAGCGTTGCCCCGATTCCAGTCGGCCATACCCTCGCGCGAGGTAAAGCTGCAAAACTGTCGGTTGGCGTTGCGTCATCGCCGGCCGTATTTGAACTCGGCTGCCGCGCCGTCTTGGCTTTGCTGGGCCCGCGTGGGAGTACCCCCGACGCAGTGACAATCTCCGCGCATATGAGGCGGCCGGAATCCATTGAAAATGCGCGACGAGGTCGTCGCTGATCGGCGTTAGCGACTCAAGTGCAGATGGCGCGATCATCCGTGCAGTTGCGGAGTAGGCTTTCATTCACCCTTACCGCCCCCGGATCCTGTCTACAGGAATCAGATAACACGATAAGTAGTCTGACGCCGGGGGTGGATTCCGATCGCCTAAATTTTGAGTACTGCTTTGATGTCGTTCCACTCGGCGGACAGCCGCGGGTTCAATTCCTCGAAAATCTGCGACGATAGGGTGATCGCGGCGTTCGCCTTGGCCGTCTCGTACATCGACAACGCATCAAGCGTTATAACGTTAAACTCATTCACCGGCGGCTTCGACTGGAAGACCTTATACACGTCGTCAAACGTCTTCTCAAACCGCATCCGGAGCCACTCCAGACGAACCCACTTAGCCAGCACCTGCTCACTGAACACAGCCTGTGACGCAGCCACCACAACGCCAAGATCGGTCCGCCTATATAACAGGCAGACCACCCACAGGATGGTGTACACGGAGATCTTGATTCGCTCCCGCTTGGTCATTCTTAGGGCAATCGTTTTGCTGAAGAGGCTGTTCTCTAGTAATTGCGCCGCCATCTTTTTGATAGGGTCGGTGAGATCATTGTTATAGTAACCTTCCGTCCTCTGGTGTATCAGGTCAATGCCGCATGCGTTGCTGTAGAAATCCTGTCGCCGTTTGTCCTCTGCGCGAGGTGTCAGGTACAAGCGCGAGGCTAGGCCGATCACGAACAAGGCAAGGACCGAGACAGTGAAAGCAATGAGGATGACGCTGTAGGCGTCCGGAAACCTCACGCTATCCACGAACAAGGTCGCGAAAGACAGAACCGCACCGCCATAAAAAAGCCAGTCGGAGGTCTTGTCGGCCAGTTCAACGGCATCGTAGTAACTTTTGCGAATCGGGTCGGCGCGAGACATTGCTTATCCGTAGTTGGGAAAATCGCTGCCGAAGATCTGCCTCCAGATTTCGATAGCGCTTTTGTGGTCGTTAGTATCGCCGTACGTCTTGCTCCAGGCTGATCGACTTTTTTCGATTGCAGTGTCGAACCGCTTGAGTACTTCCTGCCTGTCGTACCACAACAGGTAATCGTCTGCGAAACCAGTGTCGTACCAAAGTGGGCCCTCGAGCAGCTTTCGCGCGTTGTCGAAGAACTGGAACACGTGCCACGCGGTGTCGTCCAGATTCCCGCTGAATACCTTAATCGCCAACGCCTCGATGTGGTAGCTCCGGAGGTAGTCGCTGTGAATGCGATTCCAATTCTTGATCATTTTGATGATCCGCCGGAAGTTGTAGCCACATTCCGAAGACTTCGACTCTATCGTCGCAGCCAGGGCCTTGGGCCTGGATGTAATCCAGGTGTCTGTGTTGGAGTCGGGGACGTTATAGTGCGACACCGTTCCATCGTCATTCACAACCCGACTCACGGGGACGATATCGACGGTTGGCCAGGTCTTGTAGTAAAGCGTTACTGCTTGCCCGTTTCGACGGACGCCAGTTCGCCACTCCGCTAGTGCTTCACGAACACTCTGCAGCAGCTGGGTTGGAGTCTTGTCCTTGATATGCTTGCCGTAGTGCAGGGCAACCATCACATCCAGATCGGCATGCTGCTTCAATGCGGTGAATTTCGGAATCGAGCCTGTACTGAAAGCCTCAACGATCTCGAAGGTCCTGCCGAGCGTAGCTACGATGTCGTCGCGACGTACGTTTGCGGTGCCCCGATGGTCGCCGCTCAGGTTAATGTTATCGTAGAACCGGTCAAACGAAACCTCAACGGTGTAGGGCATGCGCGTCTCGTCGAATTCCAGCGCTGAAATGTGTATCGCAGGAACCGGCGCAGTCCTCTTCAATGAGGTCGGGTTCGTTGGCAACTGTTCCTTGTGGATCGGTCACGGCACAAATTCACTTGTGGTAACCCTGTTCAGGGAGCGCTGTCCTCGGCTACGCGCGATCGATACTAGCGCGCACATTTTGGCTGCGCGCCTGTGCGACGTCGGATGGTAACCTCCGCCGGCCCATTCACCGGTCAGTAGCCACTCTTCGAAGTATCCGAGCCATTCGACGGTCCAGGCAAGGTGCGTATCAGCCAGTTTCATCTGCGGCATCCATTCGCGACGCTTTGGCAAAAACAGGCAAAGCCGGGTACCTCGCCCCTTGTGCGTGTATATGTGTGGTGGGCGACGACCGCCCGATAGGATCGACAGATCAGGCCGCAACACAAAAATATCTGGCGCGACAAAGCCGGGCCGGACGCTGAGAAGGCAGTCATAAAATCGAGAAAACTCACCTGGTGATACGGAGAACCGGTATTGCAACTCCCGTCCAGACCGGCTGTGTATGGTGGCGCCGGGCAGGTCGAGCCGCTCGAGTTCCAGTCGCCTCTGGGAAAGTGTGGGCGCGCTCACGTACGGACTTTGCATCAGTCACCGTAGAAGCTGTGCGCGCGAGCGGGGATGACACGCGAACTCGCGGCCGCCGTGACGATGGAGACCCGCCCGGCGGTCCGATTCGAATCGCGCATCTTGGACAACTCTGCCTTTAGCGCATTCGCGGATCGGGTGCCGAAAGCGGTGTCGATGATGCCGACCAGCACGTCATTGCCGAGGTTCTGTTCCACTGCTTCCAGTAGTTTTTCAAGATCGCGGGTAAGCACGGTTATCCACCCATCGAACGCCTCATGACGCCCAGTACGGTTCATCGAACTTGCCAGATTCTCCCTGGGTGCGGACGGGTTCGGCAGGTTCCACTCATCAGCGCCGTTCATCGATCTGGTCCGGACAAATAGGCTGGGCATTATCTTGACCATGTCGAGAAGCAGATCCAGCGGACTGTCGTGCTCAAGCGGAGCAAGTTGGGTGTACGCCATCGCTGCCAGCGTCGTAACGAACACGGACGTAGGCGCGAGTTCCTTCAAGCCGTCGCTCGCGGAAAAGCGACTGTTTCTGTGTAGCTTGAGCAATTGCACAAATCGGCAGAGCAGCCGGTTAAAAACCTCATCCGCCTCTGCCAGTGGTACTACCTCTGCACGTTCCGCGGAGTCCATCGCTTTCGCCATGACCCGTTGCCCGCGAAACGCGGGTGATATTGCGGCAGCCCGATTGAAGTGTTTCGCGTAACCCAGTGGGTTGGTCGAGTCGTACCGCATCAGCTCCCGGTCCGGTATCAGCGCATGCGTTTGCCCATACGGCGCCGACAGGAGCGGATCATCAATCACCGGCGTGATGTCGGCGCACATCCCGTCGGTGTACCCAAGCGTGACGCATCGCTCCCAACGGCGAATCGATAAGCTATGAGAATCCGCGTAATCCTTCAGGGCGCGATAGAAGTCGTTGAGGAGCAGAGAGGGGCCACCGCTAGACATATACCGACGGCGCGCATCGGCACTCAATAGCGCAATCAGATCGACGTCGAAGCCGTCGTGAGTCGATCTCGACGGTCTTACCATCGTGCCGAGTTGCCGCGAACCATGCGGATGTATCTTGAGCAACAGCCCTTCGAACTCGTCTCGGTTCGCGAGAAACTGCGCCGTGCTCTCATAGGAGGAGGCCAGCCGGTCAAGCTGCGTTGCAGTCGGTTCATGATCGCGGGCGACCGCATCGACCAGAAAGAAAAAACGTCGAGTGAGTTCAGATGTCGCTGGGCGACTCACCTTGAATCGTGCAGGCTCGGCAAATAGCGTTTCGGCGGTCATTTTTCAGTTCCTTATTAAAAGAGACCGGCACTCGCTACCAACACTAGATATAGTGTCAAGCCGATTCAATAACACAGAGTCTAGTGGAGATTGCCTCCAGCGTGGGTTATGTACATGATGGTCGGGAAAATTATTTTGTAACAAAAATACACGCAATCGTTTGCGCATGGTAGGTGGCCTGTGAAAAAGCACAGGTGGGGCCGGGTGTCGCCGGAGACGGGGCAAGAATGCTCACTCGCGTGACGAAACGCAGAAGCCCTTCGGTCTTCAGCGAGAATTTCCCGCCCTGCGCTCGAAAGAGGCCAAACGTCGCTTGGGGAGACGGGAAACGCCGACGGTCATGCACTGACGCGCATGCTACTATGCCGTCCCTTGTACATGGTTAATCGACGGCAGTCATGAAATACATTACTATCGACGGCGACGACATCGGGCAAAAAATAGCATCAGCGTATCTGACAAACGACACGAAAGAACTGACAAGAACCAACGACCTCGTGCAAGAGAAAATCGCGCAAATTGCAGATTTTCTAAAATATCAAGGGTTTAACATACTTTTTTGTGCCGCCGATGGCGTGGCCGGGTCATCGTCATCTTTTTTCCAAAATAGCACAGTTTTTGCAGAAATCAGAAAAATCGCGGGCGAGGAAATATCATTCTCGGCAGGCGTTGGCAATACCCTGAGAGATTCCTATATCGCACTTCTGTTCGCCAAAAGCAGCGGAAAAGGTCGACTGCAAAACTTTGATGATATGATCGACCATGTTTAGAATCATAAACTTTGTTTCGGTTCTTCGGTATGTTGCATCCGCCACTACCTTCATCAGCTTAATCGCTTACGAATGCTTGCGCACATACTGGCAGAACGATCTTCCCCTCATAAAGGTTGTGAGCATTGCACCGTTGGTTGCTCTTGCAATTATTTTCGCGCTCACTACAAATGGCATCTCCCGTTTTATTTGGAAGAGCGTGAAGCGCCTTAATAGCAATCTCTTTCCGGACTTGAACGGAACCTGGAGCGGCGAGATTGTCACTGCGGATGGAAAAAACATCTCTGCGAAAGCGGTTATTCGTCAAACGCTTTTGCAGATGCAAATCGATATCCATACGGAAACATCAAAATCTATCACGCTGGAAACCACGCCCGCAGCCGAAGGGGGGCAGTACAAGATTTACTATCTGTATAGATCAATACCGAAAAATCCGGAATGGGATGAATATAAAGGATCTACGATTTTTGACATAAGGTGCGCCGCTGAGGGGCCGAGGAGGGTATTGGAGTTGTCCGGTGCATACTTCACAAGCCGAAAAACCGTTGGCAGAATCAGGTTTCGTCAAGAGAGTCCCGACACTACTACTGACGTGTCTTTCTACTAGATTTCTGCGGTCCCCGACCGCAAGCGTTCCAACCAGGCGCGGCATGGTACATTAGCTTGGCGCAAAAGGGGCATGGTCGCATGCATGCTCTACGTTAGCCGGAAACAACTTCCCGCGACGGCTCGGCTCGGTTGGTCCTGGTGATGCCAGGTTCCCATGCTTACCCGAGCGAGGGCGGGCTGCGCTTCGACCGGTGCGCGCCCGATGGCGAGATCCTCCACCTGTACGCTGGAAGCAATGGATCGTGCGACTCTATCTGGCGGTCCCGCAGGCATTCCTCGAAACGTCGGAGCGGGAGTTCATCGCCTTGCCGATCGCCACGGCCGCCGATGTACGGGAACGCGCCAATCGGCAGTCCATTTGACGAGGAAACATTGGCCACTATGGCCATTTTCGAGCTCGGCCGCCAGGGACATCAAATGCGGCGTCTAGTGAGTCCCGTGGACGCAGGGTTGGCGATGCATGCCAGGTTATTACGTCACCTGCACGCTGAATCGACTAGATAGAAGCCGTCTCTCGCGAATGCTCGGTTCGGTCGGCCCTGGTGTTGGCGGGCTGCCGGGCCTGGGCTGGCGCCGCATTGATGTAATTGCACCAGGCCTGCATCATTTCACGCCGCTTCTGGAACATGTCGCTACGGAAGTAGGCAGCTTCGGCCTTGTTGGTTAGTGTATGCGCAAGTGCTGCTTCAGCGAGCTCGCGAGGATACGAGGTCATTTCGGCGCACCAGTCGCGGAACGTGGAGCGGAATCCGTGAACGGTCAGTTCTGAATAGCCGGCCTTGCGCAGCAACTGAAGCATGGCCATGTTCGACAGGCCCGTTCCTGCTTTCCATCCCGGGAAAACGAAGTCGCTCTTGCGTGCTTTCTTCATCTGCTTGAGAAGTTCGATCGCGCGGCTGGACAGCGGTACCCGGTGTTCGCGCTTCGCCTTCGTCCGTGTCTTCGGAATGATCCATACCTCCTCGCGCAGATTGATCTCTTCCCAGGTGGCCGCGATGACCTCGCCGGTGCGCGTCGCAGTAAGAATCGTGAATTCGAGCGCTCGCGCCGTCACGCCGGGCTGCGCATGCAGCCCGGTGACAAACGCGTGGATGTCCTTGAAGGGAAGGGCTGCGTGATGTTTCTGCCGTTGTACCGAGGCAGGACGGGGCAAAAGGGTATCAAGATGATTACGCCAGGTCGCTGGATTGTCGCCGGTGCGCAGGCCGCGGGTTCTGGCCCACGCCAGCACGCGCTCCAATCGACCGCGTACGCGGGACGCAGTTTCGTTTTTGCTGATCCAGATCGGTTCGAGGATCTGCACGATATGCTGGGTATCGACAAGGCCGACATCGAGTTTGCCGATGACAGGCATCGCGTAGGTGTCTAGGGTATTGGTCCACTGGTCGGCGTGCTTGGGGTTTTTCCACCCCGGGCTGTGCATGGCAATATATTGTTCCGCGCACTGTGCGAAGGTGAGCCTGGCCGCAGCCGCCGCCCGCTCGGCGATGCGCGCCGCGAGCGGATCCTCGTCGCGTCCGAGCGCGTGGCGTATTGCCTCCGCTTTCTGTCGTGCCGTGCCCAGCGGGACATTCAGATAGGAACCCAGTCCCAGCTCATGGGTGCGGCCGTTTCGCGTGTACCGGAAAACCCATGATTTGCTGCCTGACCTGCTTATCTGCAGCCAGAGACCGCCGCCATCGCCGAAGTAACCGCGCTGTTTCATTTCCCGAACCATGCGGTCGGTAAGCTTGAAAAGCTTTAGGGCCATATTGTCCTCGAGCGGCGCTTACCCACGTTTTTACCCATGCCAAGTCGGTCGATTTAAGCATACGCCCTCAAACGAGAATGGACAATAATTTCCTTTTAAAACAAATGACTATGTGACATTGAGTGATCTGGCGTGATCTGCAGTGACAAGCGGAGAAGTTCTCCGTCTCCGCCAGAAGTGGTAGAGAGAACCCCGCAGAGTCTAGGCTCTGCGGGGTTTTTGTTTTTTTGGGGGTGTTGCAGTTCGAACGGATCAGCACGACAACGGGTCGCTTCACCCGCGTTCGCAGCGGTACGCGCAGTCCGGTTCTCCCGCAACCAACATTTAGCTCAGCTTGTAAATCGCCGCGGCCGTGTCATGCAGAAGTCTTCGCTGCTCAGACACGCTGAATTCCGCGATCACCTCAAAGTACGCGCGATACAGCTTTTCGAAGCTGCAGGCCAGCTTGCTTATCGGCATATGACTTGCAAACATGCATCGATCGGGGCCAAAGACTTCAATCGTTTCCAGTATCCAGGGCCGGACCTGAGCGACCGTCCAATGAATGCCGAAGATGCACTCCAGCCCGAATATTTTCACTGCCACATTGGGACACGCGCTCACCGCTTTCATGTCACGTTTCCACGCCGCCTGGCCTTCGCTGGTCAGGTCAAGTGGCCAGCCAATGACAGGCAGCACGAACTGAGTGTCGGGAAACGCAGTCGCCAGCGAAGCAAGTTGGGGCAGTTGTGGCGCGAACATTTCCAGTTCGCAAATCACGCCACGTCCGCGCAGCGACGCGAGTCCGCGTCGCCATGCCTGGTCCGACATGAGGTCCGGCCTTGGCGCATAGCGAAGCAGCGGGTTCGCCGGATGCCAGCCCAGGTGCTGGCGAACGCAACGGATCCGTTGCGCTGACGAATACGCGTCTAGCGTGGCCGGCAGATCAGGACTCGAAAAATCGACCAGAGCGATGATGCCGTCAGGGCGTCGTGTCGCGTCCGCCAGTTCCTGTGCCCAGCCTGCCTCGCCCACCGGATCGGTCGACATAAATTCCGCCCAGACTGTGCCGACGACATTTAACGCGCTCGAGTCGCGCGCGTAGTCGTCGGGTAAGTAGACGCGGGGGAGCGCGCCGTAATCGCCGACGAGCGCTTCGAAGCCTTCGCTGCGCGTCGCGAAGACGGGGTAATGGAAGCGTCGGGCGTCGTAGAAGTGTTGGTGACAGTCAAGGATCGGCAGCGCGGCGCAGTCCATCGTCCAGGTCTCCGTACGAGAGCCGGCACTGAAGCACAGTGCCTGTCCAGCGAGGTTAGCACGAGTCGCTTCTGCATCCCGCGAAGTCCCTCGGCGTGTTCTTGCAGCCGATTCTCTTCGCGGGTTTACCGTCGCTTAATTGCCTCTTCAGGTCGCCCTCAAAACGCGTGCCTCAACCCCACCATCCCGACAAACTGCGAAGGCCCCGACGACGGCGTCGTATTCTGCGAATCCCCGACCACGGCCACCGCGTCGGTAATGCTCGTGGCGCCGCCCGCCGCGATCAGCGTCTTGCCGCGCGCGAGCTGATACGCTTCCAGCGCGTACAACGTGGTGCGCGTCGAGAGGTTATAGGTCTGCTCCAGCGAAATCTGGTGATAGCGCGCCGGATCGCTCATGCCATTCGCCTTGCTCGCGCGCGTATAGCTATAGCCGGCGCCGACGATCACCGCCGGCGTAATCCGATACGTCGAAATCACGCCGTACGTGTTGAATACCGCTTCGCCGGCAAATAGCGAACCGGAGCCCGGCGCATACTGCACGTTCGAATAGTTGACGCCGACCATCAGGTCCCGCAGGTTATAACGAGCGGCCGCGGCGAATAGTTGCGCGCTGCGCGCCGTCGCATAACCGCTATTCACCGGCGAGTTGATCGCGAAGGTGCCGAGCGCCGCGCTCGTCGCAATGTCTTTCAGCTTGACATAGCCCGCCGCGACCGCGAACGGCTTGTAGTCGTAGCGAAACGCCGCGCTGAAATTGCTGCCGTTGGCCACACTGCCCGGCACGCCGCCCAAGCCGTATTGCGCGCTAAATTGCAGGCCGGCGATGTTCGGCGATAGATAGGTTACCGAATTATTGAAGCGCAGCGTGGTGTCGAGCGCATCGACATCGCCTGGGTGCGCGCCGGTCGCGCCGGTCAGCACGCCGGTCGGCCCGAGTGCGCCGACCATCTGGAAGTAGGGGGTGTATTGACGGCCGAGCGTGAAGGTCCCGTACCGGTCGTTGCTCAGCCCGACATAGGCCTGCCGATTGAATAGGAAACCCGCGCTGCTCTGCGCGCCCGTCAGCGAGTTGAAGCCGCTCTCCAGCCGGAAAATCGCTTTCGTGCCGCCGCCGATGTCCTCCGAACCGAGCAAGCCGAACTTGCTCGCCTGCAGGTTGCCCTGACTCATGTAGAAGTTGGCGTGACCACGCTGATTGCTGACATAGGTGAACGCGTTATCGACGACACCGTACAACGTGACGCTGCTTTGCGCGGCCGCGTCGCTCGACAGCGCGGCGCCCGCGAACGGCAGGCACGAGAGGACGAGTGCGCGCGTACGCGCACGCTTGAATGAGTTCATCGCTTGCAGGTCTCCGGATTAGATGAGCGGCCTGAGTGCTTCAGGCCGGTGATGCGGGCTTGTTTAGTGGGCCATGGAAATCGTCAGGCATCGCCAGCCGTCGGCGGTGTGATCGGCCACGAGCGCGCCGCCGATGCATTCGACCGCGCGCGCTTCGTCCTTCGGCACAAAGATCCGGACTTCGCGCTGCGGCTGCGGCATCCAGCCTTCGCGTTCGGCCGAGATGCGCAAGGTGCTCGCATCGCCGGCCAGCGTGATGTGCCAGCGGCCTTGAGCGCCTTCGCGCCAGGCTTCGCTCTCGCCGTCGTCTTCGACGCAGCCGCCGCGCGTGGTGCCAACGCCGGCATGCGGCACGGCGATGAACGCGCGTTCGTCGGCGGGGCGGCCGAAGTGTTGTTCAGCGACGTTCAATGGAATCACGCTGCCCTCGCGCAGCAGGATCACCGGCTGCTCGAACGGCGCGGGCAGGTTCACGGTCTGGCCGCCGTGGAACGTTTCGCCGCCCCAGTACGCCACCCAGCGCGAGCCGGACGGCAGATACACGTCACGCGTCGACTGGCCCGCGTCGACCACCGGTGCGACCAGCATCGAGGAACCGAGCATCATGTCGTCGCCGTCGACGAGGCAGCGCGGGTCGCGGGGAAACTCGGCGAACATCGGGCGCAAGACGGGTTCGTAGGCACTGTGCGACTGCCAGAGCAACTCGTACAGGTAAGGAATGAAGCGGTAGCGCAGCTTGATCAGCGCGGCAACCTGCTGCGTGACTTCCGGGTACATCCACGGTTCGTTGACGGTGCCGTCGTCGTTCCACGAATGAATGCTGAAGCGCGGCAGGAAGATGCCGAACGCGACCCAGCGCGCGAACAGTTCCGGGCCCGGCGCCGGGCCGGAGAATCCGCCGATGTCGTGGCCGCTGTTGGAGATGCCGGACATGGCGAGGCCGAGGCCCATCTTCAGATTGAAACGCAGCGTTTCCCACGACGTGTAGTTGTCGCCAGACCAGGTCTGCACATAGCGATGCATGCCGACGCCGCCCGAACGCGACACGAGAAAGGGCCGCTTCTCAGGCGCGTGCTCGCGCTGCGCGTCGTGCGACGCGCGCATCATCAATTGCGTTTGCAGCACCTTGGCCTCGCGCGCCGGATACGCCGCGCCGAAGCCGCGTGCGATCGCGTCGGGCGACCAGATCTCGAATTCGTTGTTGTCGTTCCACGTGGCCGCGATGCCGTGTTTCAGGAGACTGTCCTGGACGCGCGCCTTCCACCAGTCGATGGTGTCGGGATTGGTGAAATCCAGATACGCGCCCACTTCGTCCCAGAACTGCACCCAGGCAGGATTGCCGTCGCGCGACTCGATCAGCAGGCCGGCTCGGGCAACGTCCGCGAAGGCGGGATGGTCCTGCAGCAGGCAAGGTTTGATGTTCGCGCACAGACGCACGCCGTGGTCGAGATAGCTCTGCACGAAGCCGTCGATATCCGGAAACTTCTCGTGATTCCAGTTGAACACGTAGCGCTTCGCGCCAATTGACGTATAGCCCGACGACAGATGGAACGAATCGCACAGCACGTCGTGTTCGCCGCATCGTTCGATGAATTCGCCCATGCGTTGCTGCGCGTCCGGCGCATCGGTGTAGCTCATCGTCGAGCCGGAGTAGCCGAGTCCCCACTTCGGCATCCACGCCGGCCGTCCGGTCAGCCATGTAAAACGACGCACCGCGTGCAGGGGCGTGCCCGCCGACGCGATGAAGTAATAGTCGAGATCGCCATGCTCGGCGACGAAGTGGCGGTAGTGGCCGTGATAGTTGTCCAGCTCGCGGCCCATGTCGAAGCGGCAATCGGCGAGCGTGTCGTAGAAAAGTCCGAAGCCCGTCGACGTCTGCGGCTGCCAGGTCACGTAGAACGGGATGTGCTTGTAGAGCGGATCGGTGGTGCGCGCGCTGTAGCCCATCGCGTCGATATTGCGCATCTCGTAGCTTTGCTGCGCGCGATCCAGCGACCCGGCGCGCTCGCCGAGGCCGACATACATTTCATCCCGGCGCCGCTCGATGTAGTGATACACGCGCTCGTCCCACCAGCCGAAGTTATACGCCTGCGTCTTGCGATCGCTCATCACGCGCTGCCATGCGTCGTCGTGCAGGATGTCCCAGGCGCAGAAGCCGCCGTCGAGCGTGACCGTCAGGCGGATGCACGCCGTTTCGATCACCACCTGTTGCGCGTCGCTGGACACCTCGAACGGCGGCGGCGTGAAGCCGCTCAGGTCGCGCCGCTCGCGCCCTTCGAGCGCGACGTCGTCTTCGCCCGGCGCAATCGACCAGGTGCGCGGCCCATGCAGTTCGCCGTCAGGCAGCACGAGCACGCGGATGATGTCTTCTGCGAGCACGAACAGTTCGATCCGGCATTGTGCCTGCGCGGCGAGAACGATGTGATTGCCGGTCTGTGTCGACAGCGAGAAGCGCGGCGGGTGCTTCAAATTCGTCGGTGAATGCATGATGGGTCTTCGTTCGATTGAGGTCACGCAGCGGGGCTGGCGCTGCTATCGGTTTGATGCGGACGCGCGTCGCGGGTCACGCCGCGCATCAGGATGATCAGCAGCGTGGCGCCGATCAGATCGAAAGCGCCGAGTGCGCCGAAGAGCGGCGTGTAGCCGATCGAATCGGCAAGGGCGCCCACCAGCAGCGAAAAGCCGAGGCCGCCGATCCACGCGGACATGCCCGCAAAACCGGCGACAGTGCCGACTTCGCTGGGATCGAACACGTCGGCGGCGAGCGTATTCACGAGCGCCGAGATCATCTGGTGCGCGAAGCCGCCCACGCAGAAGAGTGCAATGGCCTGATACGGTGACGCGACGAGACCGATGCAAGCGGGCCCGAGCATCATGAGCGCGCCGAGCACGACGCCCGCGATGCGCGACCAGATCAGCGGCACACGCAGATGCTTCATCAGGAAAGGCGACAGGTAACCGCCGAACAAGCCGCCCAGGTCGGCGGCGAGAAAGGGCAGCCACGCGAACATCGCGATCTGCTTCAGATCCATATGGCGTTGCGTGGCGAGATACAGGGGAATCCAGAAGCTGAACGTCTGCCACGCCGGTTCGGCGAAAAAACGCGCCTGGGCGATCGCCCAGAAGCGGCGCGTGCGCAGCACTTCGCGGATGCTGCGCCGCTGCGGCGCGCCCGGCGTCTGGCCGCCGACGATCGTCTCGCGCTCCGCTTTGCTGATGCGGGCGTGCTCAGTCGGCGATCGGTACAGCAGATACCAGGCAGCGGCCCAGACAAAGCCGAGTGCGCCGGTCACGGCAAAGGCGCTTTGCCAGCCGTATCGCAACGAGAGAAACACGACAAGCGGCGGAGCGAGCAGCGAACCCAGCGAGGTGCCCGCATTGAAGTAGCCTACCGCGACGGACTTCTCGCGATTGGGAAACCATTCGGCGACCACCTTCATGCCGGCCGGAATGGCGACGGCCTCGGTCAGGCCCATGAGTCCGCGCAAAGCCGCGAGCGAAAGCCAGCCGCTCGCGAAGCCGTGCAGCACGCCTGTCAGCGACCACAGGCAGGCGAATAGCGCAAAGCCGAGCCGCAACCCGATCAGATCGATGATCAGCCCGCAGATGGGCTGCATGATCGTGTAGCCGACCTGAAAGGCGCCCACCACGTACGAGTATTGCTGCGTGCTCATGTGCAGCAACTTCATCAACTCCGGCGCCATCACGCCGAGTGCGTTGCGCGACAGGTAGTTGACGATCGTCCCGAGACATACGAGCGCGATGATCCACCAGCGCAAACCAATGATTGTTTTCAAAATCCGTCTCCGTACGCGAAGTGTTCGGTGGCTGGCCGTTGGGAAAGCGGTTATGCGCGAATTCGAACATTTATCTTCGTTTAGTGTCAGTCATCGTATCACTGATGTGATTGCCGAATACTAGGGAAAACCATGCACTCAGTCGAAATCTGCGAGGAATGGTCAATGAAACAGGCCTTTGGGCGATGCGTGACCAGCTAGATGTCGGACGACCGGCTACTTCTTGATTTTTCTGTAAATGTTCCTTCGAACATAGAATGTTCGTTTTGCGCATGGACGCAAATGGCGGGTCGCTGGGCGTGTTTGCGATGGCGACGGCGTGTCGATGCCGTCAACTTGTCTTGCCGCAGGAACCGGCTCGACCGGCGTCCCGAAACTGGCAGCACTCGAACCGTGCCAGGCGAATCCGAACGTCTCAATGTCAAGGAAGGGCAAGGCAGGAGGAAATAGTAATTCGATATCCTACGGATTTCGTCCGCACTGAAAACGAGCAAACGCCATGCGTGCCTGGCTTGCATATCGCCGCGGTCGAATCCTTCAAGGCATGAGTGCGCTGCGAGCAGAGGCGCCTCGCGCTTGGCCCGCTCCGATTACAACGCCACCGCCTTTTCACCAAAAGCATGTCCGATGTAACGAGACGTAACCGCGCGGCGTTGCGTGCGATGTTATGCATCAGTTATTACAAAGTTGAAATACGCGGTGCGGCGCCTTGCGCTATATTTCCGCCAACAACACATTCTTCTAAAAGGGTGATCGATGAAGTCCGCTCGTCTTGTTCCACTTTTGATCGGGGTTTTCGCACTGGGTGCGTCGGGTGCCGCAATGGCCGGCGGTGTCAACATCGGGGTCAACATCGGTATTCCCGCGCCGGTCTACGTCGCGCCGGCACCGGTATACGCACCGCCGCCGCCTCCTCCTCCGCCGGTCGTTTATCAACCGGCACCCGTGTACTACGGCGGCCCGGCGGTAGTGATCGGCTGGCATGGCGACCGCTACTGGGACGGCCGCCGCTACTGGGCGCGCGATGACTGGTATCGTCATCATCCCCCGGGCCATTACAACTACGGCCGCGACCATTACGACAACCATCGCGGCTGGCACTAAACGTCCAGCCCGCGGTTGACCGGATCGCGAGGTCAAAGAAAAACCGCCCACGTGGGCGGTTTCTTCATTGGGCTTCTGTCATAAGCTCTGCCATCAGCCCGTAAAGCGCAGCAACGAGTACGAAGCATCACGCGTTCACGCGGAACCTTCGTCGTTCATTCCGCCACGGCGGCCATGCCGCCCACCACCGCGCTAAACCCGCTATCGACGTGCACGATTTCCGCCGTCACCCCGGCCGCCAGATCCGATAACAGGAACGCCGCCGTATTCCCGACCTGTTCGATCGTCACGTTGCGCTTGAGCGGCGCGTTCTGTTCGACGAACTCGAGAATCTTGCCGAAGCCCTTGATACCGCTCGCGGCCAGGGTCTTGATCGGACCAGCCGAAATACCGTTGACGCGCACGCCTTTCGCGCCGAGCGAGACCGCCAGATAACGCACGCTCGCTTCGAGCGAAGCCTTGGCGAGGCCCATGGTGTTGTAATTTGGAATCGCGCGCTCGGCGCCGAGGTAGCTGAGCGTGAGCAGTGACGCGTCCGGCGTGAACATGGATTGCGCGGCCTTGGCGAGCGCCGGAAAGCTGTACGCGGAGATGTCGTGCGCGATGCGGAAATTTTCGCGCGTCATGCCGTCGAGGAAATCGCCGGCAATCGCTTCGCGCGGTGCAAAGCCGATCGAATGGACGAGGCCGTCGAGGCCGTCCCAGCGCTGCCGGAGCGAGACGAAGAGGGCGTCGATCTGGGCGTCGTCGGCGACGTCGCAGGGGAATACGAGGTCGCTGCCGAACTCGTGGGCGAATTCGGTGATGCGGTCCTTGAAGCGCTCGCCGACATAGGTGAACGCCAACTCGGCGCCTTCACGCCTGCAGGCTTGCGCGATGCCGTAGGCAATCGAACGATTCGACAGCAAGCCGGTCAGCAGGATACGTTTGCCAGCGAGGAAGCCCATGAAATCTCCTGATCGGATCGGCGCGCCGTGCACGTCGACACCATGCGCGACGGACGTGCGGATCGCGCGGGTTTATTGGATAGAATTCTCTCACATTGCACTTGCCCACTGACCATCAAGGCCCCCATGACAACTGGCTCGCGACGGGTTCCAACGCCTCGTGCACTTCGGTGCAGCGTGATTCACCAACCCTCGTGTGACGGCCTTGCGTTTGCGCCGCGTTCCTGGCGTTCCGTCTGCGCCGCGATGATGTGCGGCGTGCTGGCCGTGGCCGGTCTGCTGGCGGCGCCACGGGCGCACGCGGTCTACGCGATCGCGCAATACGGCGCACCGAAATATCCGGCGGATTTCAAGCACTTCGACTACGTCAATCCCGATGCGCCGAAGGGCGGCACGCTGGTGCTCGCCAATCCAAGCCGCCTCACCAGTTTCGACAAATTCAATCCGTTCACGCTGCGCGGCAATACGGCGCCCGGTATCGACCTGATGTTCGAAAGCCTCACCGTCGGCAGCAGCGATGAAGTGGCAACCGCCTACGGGCTGCTCGCCGACGACATCGACATCGCGCCGGATGGCTTGTCGGTGACGTTCCACATCAATCCGCGCGCACGGTTTTCGAACGGCGATCCGGTCACCGCCGACGACGTCAAGTTCTCGCTCGACACGCTCAAAAGCCCACAGGCCGCGCCGCAATTCGCGTCGATCTTCGGCGAAATCACGCGCGCGGTGGTGATCGATCCGCATACGATCCGCTTCGAGTTTCACCAGCGCAATCGCGAGCTGCCCTTGCTTGCGGGCGGCATACCGGTGTTCTCGCGCAAGTGGGGATTGAAGCCGGACGGCAGCCGTATTCCATTCGACCAGCTCGCGTTCGAAAAGCCGATCGGCAGCGGGCCTTATCTGATCGAGCACTACGACAACGGCCGCACGATTACCTACCGGCGCGATCCGAATTACTGGGGCGCGGCGTTGCCGGTGCGCGTCGGCATGAATAACTTCGATCGCGTCGTCTACAAGCTGTACTCGGATAACACGGCGCGGCTGGAGGCGTTCAAGGCGGGCGAGTACGACGCACTGGTCGAGTACGTCGCGCGCAACTGGGTGCGGCGTGACGTCGGCAAAAAATTCGATAGCGGCGAACTGATCAAGCAGGTGTTTCCGCAACATAACGGCACCGGTATGCAGGGCTTTATGCTGAACACGCGGCGGCCGCTGTTTCAGGACGTTCGCGTGCGCAAGGCACTCGATCTCGCGCTCGACTTTCAATGGCTCAATCGCCAGTTGTTCTTCAACCAGTACACGCGTATCGACAGTTTCTTCGCCAACACCGATCTGCAGGCGAAGGGTCTGCCTTCTCCGGGCGAGTTGGCCTTGCTCGAGCCGTGGCGCGCGAAGCTCGACCCGGCGGTGTTCGGTCCGCCGCCGAAGCAGCCGGATACCGATCCGCCCGGCTCGCTGCGTGCCAATCTGCTGGAAGCGCGCGTGCTGTTGGAGCAGGCCGGCTGGACCTATCGCGACGGCGCATTGCGCAACGCCAAGGGCGAGCCGTTCCGCTTCGAGATTCTCGACGACTCCGGCTCGTCCGCGCAGATGGAGCCGATCGTCGCCACCTTCATTCGCAATCTGCAGAAGCTGGGCATCCAGGCCACGTTTCGCGTGTCGGATTTCGCGGTCTATCAGAAGCGTCTGGACGCCTTCGATTTCGACACCACCACGATTCGCATGCCGGACGTGCAGGTGCCTGGCTCCGAGCAGATCGAACGATTCGGCAGCAAGGCCGCCGATACGCACGGGTCCGATAACATGATCGGGCTGAAGTCGCCTGTGGTGGATGCGATCCTGAGTGCGCTCGTGCATGCGCAAACGCGCGAGCAACTGGTCGACGCCACGCATGCGCTCGACCGTGTGCTGATGCATGGCTACTATGTCGTGCCGCATTGGTACAGCGCCACGCATCGGGTGGCGTTCAAGCGCGGTCTTGCGTGGCCCAAAACGCTGCCCTTGTACTATACGGCGGAAGGCTGGATTACGTCGATGTGGTGGTTCGCGCAGCCACCATCGCAGCCGCAGCCGCCGGCGCAACCTTAAGCGCGCCAACGCGTCATTCATTCG
Source organism: Paraburkholderia sp. BL27I4N3 (assembly GCF_003386115.1). Taxonomy (NCBI): domain Bacteria; kingdom Pseudomonadati; phylum Pseudomonadota; class Betaproteobacteria; order Burkholderiales; family Burkholderiaceae; genus Paraburkholderia; species Paraburkholderia sp. BL27I4N3. Next base: position 1,368,250 of record NZ_QREJ01000001.1, read on the forward strand.
GAAACGCCGCCATGTGGAGCTATATCCTCAAACGCCTCCTGCTGATGATCCCGACCTTGCTCGGCGTGCTGACGCTGACCTTCGTCGTGATCCAGTTCGTTCCCGGCGGCCCGGTCGAGCAGATGCAGCACGAGTTGCGCAAAGGCGCGGAAAACGGCGCGCCGTTCGGTCTGCGCGCGCACAGCGGCGTCGACGCGCAGCAGATCGCGCAACTCAAAGCGCTCTACGGGTTCGACAAACCGCCGCTCGAACGCTATATGCTGATGCTCAAGCGCTTCTCGACTTTCGATCTCGGCCAGAGTTATTTCCGCCATCAAAGCGTGTGGTCGCTGATCGTGTCCAAACTGCCGGTGTCGATCAGCATCGGTTTATGGACGTTCTTTCTGACGTATCTGATATCGGTGCCGCTCGGCATTGCGAAGGCGGTGCGCAACGGCTCGCGTTTCGATGTCGCGACAAGCCTCGTGGTGCTGGTCGGCTACGCGATTCCGGGCTTCGTGCTGGGCGTATTGCTGCTCGTGCTGTTCGGCGGCGGCACGTTCCTGCAACTGTTCCCGCTGCGCAATCTCACTTCGGACAACTGGGCGCAATTGAGCGTGGCGGGCAAGATTCTCGACTATCTGTGGCATATCGCGTTGCCGATCACGGCCTCGGTGGTGGGCAGTTTCGCCGTCGTCACCATGCTGACGAAAAACGCTTTCCTCGACGAGATCCGCAAGCAATACGTGCTGACCGCGCGTGCCAAAGGTTTGTCGGAAAAGCGCGTGCTGTGGAAACACGTGTTTCGCAATGCGCTGTTGCCGCTGATCGTCGGCTTTCCGGCCGCGTTTATCGGCGCGTTCTTTACCGGCAGTCTGCTGATCGAAACGCTATTTTCGCTCGACGGCCTCGGGCTGCTGTCGTACGAATCGGTGGTGCGGCGCGACTATCCGGTCGTGCTCGGCACGTTGTATCTGTTCACGTTGATCGGACTCGCGACCAAGCTGATTTCCGATCTTTGCTATGTGTGGGTCGATCCCCGCATCCAATTCGAACAACTGGAGCGCTGATGAATCGAGCCCGTCTTTCCGCCGACGCGTCGGCGCGCTCCGAACCGGCGCGCGCGTTCGTCTCGCCTTCGCCGGCGCGCCGTGTGTGGCAGCGTTTTCGCCAGCAGCGTCTGGGCTACTGGAGCCTGATCGTGTTCGTCGTGGCGTTCGCGGCGAGCCTCGCCGGACCGCTGTGGTCGAACGACAAACCGCTCGTGGTGCGCTACGACGGCAGCCTGTATTTTCCGATGTTCAAGACTTACGCCGAGACCACCTTCGGCGGCGACTTCCCGACGCCGGCCGATTATCTCGACCCGTATATCAAGCATCGTTTCGACGCGCCGGGCAATTTCGCCGTGTATCCGCCGAATCGCTACTACTACGACACGCTGAATTACTTTTCGAAAGCACCGAATCCGGCGCCGCCGTCGCGCGAGAACTGGCTCGGCACCGACGACCGCGGCCGCGACCTGTTAGCGCGTTTGCTGTACGGCTTCCGGGTGTCGGTGGAATTCGGGCTGGTGCTGACGTTGATCGGCACGATACTGGGTATCGCCGCGGGAGCCGTGCAGGGTTATTTCGGAGGACGTATCGATATCATCGGACAGCGTTTGATCGAAATCTGGAGCGCGATGCCCGAGCTTTATCTGCTGATCATCTTTTCGTCGATCTTCGAACCGGGCTTCATTCTGCTGATCGTACTGCTCTCGTTGTTCGGCTGGATCGGTTTGTCCGATTACGTGCGCGCCGAATTCCTGCGCAATCGTCATCAGGACTACGTGCGGGCGGCACGCGCGATGGGGCTGTCGAACTGGCAGATCATGTGGCGGCATGTGCTGCCCAATAGCCTCACGCCGGTGATCACGTTCCTGCCGTTTCGCATGAGCGGCGCCATTCTCGCGCTGACGAGCCTCGACTTTCTCGGTCTGGGCGTGCCGTCGCCGACACCGAGCCTCGGCGAACTGCTCGCGCAAGGCAAGGCGAATCTCGACGCGTGGTGGATTTCGCTGTCCACCTTCGGCGTACTGGTGGCGATGCTATTGCTATTGACCTTCATGGGCGACGCGCTGCGCAACGCGCTCGATACCCGTATCTCCGATGCGATGCGTGCCGGAGGCAATCAATGAGCGCGAATTTGCAAAGCAACGCGACATCGGCCACGACACCGCCGCTGCTGGAACTCGACCATTTGCACGTGCGCTTCGGCGACACCGTCGCGGTGAGCGACGTGACGCTCGCGATCCAGCGCGGCGAGCGTGTGGCATTGGTCGGTGAATCGGGCTCGGGCAAGAGCGTGACCGCGCTGTCGATCCTGCGGCTGCTGAGCGACGCGCAGGTGAGCGGCTCGATCCGTTTCGATGGCGAGGATCTGCTCGGCAAGACCGAGCGCGAGATGCGCGGCCTGCGCGGCTCGGACATCGCGATGATCTTCCAGGAGCCGATGACCGCGCTCAATCCGCTCTACACGGTCGGCGACCAGATCGCGGAAACCATCGTCGTGCATGACGGCGTGAGCGCAAACGAGGCGCGCAAGCGCGCCGTGGCGCTGCTGGGACGCACGGGTATCGCCGAGCCGGGCAAGCGCGTGAACAGCTATCCGCATCAGCTTTCAGGCGGCCAGCGCCAGCGCGCGATGATCGCGATGGCGCTGGCGTGCCGTCCGCGCCTCCTGCTCGCCGACGAGCCGACCACGGCGCTCGACGTGACGATCCGCGCGCAGATCGTCGACCTGCTGCTGGAACTGCAACGCGACGAAGCGGAGAAACGTGGCATGGCCGTGCTGCTGATCACGCACGACCTGAATCTGGTGCGCCATTTCGCGCAGCGCATCGCGGTGATGGAGAAGGGCGTGCTGGTGGAGAGCGGGCCGGTCGAACAGGTGTTCGGGTCGCCGCAGCATCCGTACACGCAACGTCTGCTGGCGAGCCGCCCGGAACGCACGGTGGTGCCGGTGCTGCCGATTTCGCCGGTGCTGCTCGAAGCGCGCGGAATCTCGGTCGACTTCAAAACGAAGCTGCCGGGCTTCAGCGGCTGGTTCCGCTCGGGACGGTTTCGCGCGGTCGCGGACGCGAACGTGTCGGTGCGCCAGGGCGAGACACTCGGGATCGTCGGCGAATCGGGTTCGGGCAAGTCGACACTCGCGATGGCCTTGCTCGGCCTGCAACGCACCGTGCACGGCGAGATCGAGTTTCAGGGCAGGGCGCTCGACAGCTATCGTGGCGCCGAACAGACCGCCTTGCGGTCGAACATGCAGGTTGTCTTCCAGGATCCGTTTAGTTCGCTTTCGCCGCGGCAGACCATCGAGCGGATTGTCGGCGAAGGGCTCGCGCTGCACCGGCCGGCCATGACGCCGCAAGCGCGCCGCGACAAGGTGATCTCGGTGCTGCGCGAGGTCGGCCTCGACCGCACGGTGCTGCAACGCTATCCGCACGAATTCTCCGGCGGGCAGCGTCAGCGGATCGCGATTGCGCGCGCGCTGGTGCTCGAACCACGCATTCTGATCCTCGACGAACCGACCTCCGCCCTCGATGTCTCCATTCAACAGCAGGTGCTGAAACTGCTCGCCGGGTTGCAACGGAAGTACAACCTCGGCTTCGTTTTTATTAGCCACGACTTGGCGGTGATCGGGGCCATGGCGCATCGTGTCGCGGTCATGCAAAACGGTTCGATTGTCGAAAGCGGCGAGGTTGAGGAGATTTTTGCGACACCGGCCCACCCCTACACCCGAAAGCTGCTGAAAGCAGCGCTGGACCATTGATTTACCGCTTTTTCACCAATTGGGTGCGCCTCTCGATTGTATTTTTCTATTTGTTTTGACATGTGAATACTTACTGGCTAGTATCGACCAAACTTTTTTCCGTAGACCCCTGATTTTTAGGCAAAAAATACCGACCAATGCAGCACAGAAACCTAACCCAGGCTTGCACGCGCGTCGTCGCCGGGATGTTCATTGGCGTCTTGATGGCAGCAGCTCCCGGCGCGTTCGCCGACGAAGTAAGCAGTTTCAATCAGAATGCCTCATATTCGACCCTCAACGGGTCGAATTCTTTGTCCACTCCTGCCTCGCAAGCCACCGCTTCCACTAGCGACAGCGGCGCCAAATCGTTCCTCTCCGGCATGGCCGGCAAAGCGGGCGATGTGGTTGTCGGTGCGCTGAATATGATCGGCGTGCGCTACCGTTGGGGTGGCAACACCCCGGATTCGGGGCTCGATTGCAGCGGCTTCGTGCGCTACGTGTTCCAGGACACGCTCGGTATGGCGCTGCCGCGCCGCGCCGAGGAAATGAGCCGTGTCGGTGAAAAGGTTCGCGTGAGCGACCTGAAGCCGGGCGATCTGGTGTTCTTCAACACCATGCGCCGCACGTTCTCGCACGTTGGCATCTATATCGGCGACAACAAATTCGTGCATTCGCCCTCCACGGGCAGCACGATTCGTGTCGACGACATGGATGACGGCTACTGGGAAAAGCGCTTCACCGGCGCGCGTCGTATCGAGACCTCGTATCAGGAAGGCGAGGATCTGCGCAAGCGCGTGAACGCAACAATCGGCGGCAATCAGTAAGATCGCGCCTGCGTTTCTCGCATGAAAAAGCCTGCTTCGAACGAAGCAGGCTTTTTTGCGTTTGAGCGGCGGACGAGGCGGCGGCGGGGGCTGCGCGGGTCCGCGCGGGTTCGTTTACGCCGCGGCCCGCCTCGCCGCCGCCAGCTTGCGCTGCAATTCCGGCATCATCTTCGCCACCGCTTCCTCGCCGGCCAGAATCGCCGCGTTGCGCTGCGAGAAATCGCTGCCGCTCATGGCGGCCAGATTGGGACGGATCACGACGTCGGCGTATTTGTCGAGTTCATAAGCCTTGATCGTCTGGCCCATGATGGTGAAGGTCTGCATCAGCACGTCGAATGAACTGGCCGTCAGGCCGCTTTCCGGGCGCTGCGAGATATCCACGGCGATCACGAAATCCGCGCCCATCTTGCGCGCGAACGACGCCGGCACCGGGCTCACCAGGCCGCCGTCCACATACTCGTGGCCGCCGATCCTCACCGGCTCGAAAATCGACGGCACACTGCACGACGCACGCACCGCGATACCGGTATTGCCCCGCTGGAACAGGATCGGCTGGCCGGTTTTCAGATCGGTGGCGACCACGCCGAGCGGCTTGGCCATCTTCTCGATCGGTCGGTTGTTGAGCGTCGTGTTCAGGTAGTTCTGCAGCGCGACGCCTTGCAGAAAGCCGCGCGTGCGAAACGGCATGGCCCAGTCGCTGATCGACGCTTCGTCCATGGTCAATGCGAGCTTGTTCAGCGCGAAACCGTTCATGCCAGACGCGTACAGCGCGCCCACCACCGATCCGGCGCTGGTGCCGGCCACCAGATCGACCTGAATATTGCGCGCCTCGAGCCCCTTGATCACGCCGATGTGCGCGAAGCCGCGCGCGGCACCGCCGCCCAGCGCGAGCGCGACGCGCAGCGGCCGCTGCGGCTTGTCGAGTGGCGGTGTCGGCGTAACGGGTATGACGGCGACGGGCGTGCTGTCGGTTTTGCCGCCGGTCGTGGTGCAGGCGGCCAGCACCGCGGAGGCGGCGGCCAGTGAAAAGTTGCGGCGGGCGAGGCTAGGCGATGAGGGCTTCAACGAGTTCTCCAGCAACGGCGCGGGCGACGCAGTCGGCGTCGCCGGTGGCCGCGATCAGGCGGATAGTCAGAGGGACGGGGTCGCCGGCGGCGATTCCATGCGCCGTGGGTCTATCTCCGGCCGCAGCGCGCGCACATCATAAAGCAAAGCCCCGCGCGCGCGGCGGCGCGGTAATGAAACGTTGCAGAGGAAGCCCTTGGACGCTGCGCCGCGCGGCACGCACGCGGCACCTGGCCGTTCGGACGAGGGCAGGTAAGACGCCTCTCGAAGGTATAATTCGGCTCTCGCATTTAATTCCTTCGTGCCCATGCACGGCGCTGTTTTGCCGAATGGGCGCGCTCCGCTGCCGCGCTTCGCGGGCGATGTCCGCCCCGAGCGCCGGCGCCCGTCTTCCGAGTAACCGCTAATGACCACCTCTGTTCGTACCCGTTTCGCACCGAGTCCCACCGGCTTCATCCACCTCGGCAACATTCGCTCCGCGCTTTATCCGTGGGCGTTCGCGCGCAAGATGAAAGGGACCTTCGTGCTGCGGATCGAGGACACCGACGTGGAGCGCTCCACCTCCGAATCTGTCGATGCCATTCTCGAAGGCATGGCATGGCTCGGCCTCGATTTCGACGAAGGCCCGTTCTACCAGATGCAGCGCATGGACCGTTACCGCGAAGTGCTCAAGCAGATGCAGGACGCCGGGCTGGTCTACCCGTGCTACATGTCGACGGAAGAACTCGACGCACTGCGCGAGCGTCAACGCGAAGCCGGCGAAAAGCCTCGTTATGACGGCACGTGGCGTCCGGAGCCGGGCAAGGTGCTGCCGGAGCCGCCGGCGGGCGTGCAGCCGGTGCTGCGCTTCCGTAACCCGCTCACCGGCGTGGTGGCGTGGGACGACGCCGTGAAAGGCCGCATCGAAATCTCGAACGAAGAACTCGACGATCTCGTGATCGCGCGCCCGGACGGCACGCCGACCTACAACTTCTGCGTGGTGGTGGACGATCTGGACATGCGCATCACGCACGTGATTCGCGGCGACGATCACGTCAACAACACACCCCGGCAGATCAACATTCTGCGCGCGCTCGGTGGCGAGCCGCCGGTCTACGCGCATTTGCCGACCGTGCTGAACGAGCAGGGCGAGAAGATGAGCAAGCGCCACGGCGCGATGAGCGTGGTGGGTTATCGCGACGCCGGTTTCCTGCCGGAGGCGGTGGTCAACTATCTGGCGCGCCTCGGCTGGTCGCATGGCGACGCGGAAATCTTCTCGCGCGAGCAGTTCGTCGAGTGGTTCGATCTGGAGCATCTGGGCAAGTCCCCGGCGCAGTACGACCACGACAAGCTGGCCTGGCTGAATGCGCACTACATCAAGGAAGCGGATAACGCACGTCTCGCCGAGCTGGCCAAGCCGTTCTTCACCGAACTGGGTATCGACGAGGCCGCGCTCGCGGAAGGCGCCGATCTGGTGGCCGTGGTCGGCTTGCTGAAGGACCGTGCGTCGACGGTGAAGGAAATCGCCGAGAACGCCGCGATGTTCTATCGCACGCCGGCGCCGGATGCCGAGTCTGTCTCGCAGCACGTGACCGACGCGGTGCGCCCGGCGCTCGCCGATCTGGCCGCCGCGCTCAAGACCGTGGAATGGACCAAGGAAGCGATCGCCGCCGCATTGAAGGCAACGCTTGGCGCGCACAAGCTGAAGATGCCGCAACTGGCGATGCCGGTGCGTCTGCTGGTGGCGGGCACCACCCATACGCCGTCGATCGACAGCGTGCTGATGCTGTTCGGGCGTGACGTCGTCGTGGGCCGTATCGAAAAAGCGCTGGTCTGAGCGCGTTCGCGCATGCCTTGAGCGGGTTTGCATGCGGCTTTGGAAAAAAGTCGCATGCAATTGCTCAAAGGGTATTTACAAAGCGCAATTTGGCCTCTAGAATCTCGTTTCTGTTCTGCAAGGGGGGTATAGCTCAGCTGGGAGAGCGCTTGCATGGCATGCAAGAGGTCAGCGGTTCGATCCCGCTTACCTCCACCATCAGAGCAGAGTGAAGTTGTTCCGAAGTGTGGAGCCTGTAGCAAAAAAGACTTCACAAACAGCGGTAACGTAGTTAGAATATCGGTCTTTGCTGCTGGCGAAACAGAAGTTAGCGTGAGTTAGCAGCAAGATAAAGACAGATCTGAAAAGATTATGTCCCCTTCGTCTAGAGGCCTAGGACATCACCCTTTCACGGTGAGTACAGGGGTTCGAATCCCCTAGGGGACGCCAAACATCAGCGTCGCTTTAGCGTTCGATTTATTCGAGTAGTAAGCGGCACAGCTTGCAGAGAGAAAACCAACGCTCGCAAGTCATTGATAGGCAAACTGGAGCGGTAGTTCAGTTGGTTAGAATACCGGCCTGTCACGCCGGGGGTCGCGGGTTCGAGTCCCGTCCGCTCCGCCAGACAAAGCCCGTTCATACGAACTTGAACGGGCTTTTTCATTAAAGGTGTAAGCAGTACGTTGTCCCCTTCGTCTAGAGGCCTAGGACATCACCCTTTCACGGTGAGTACAGGGGTTCGAATCCCCTAGGGGACGCCAGCAAATCGGCGTCGTTCGGTTGGAAGTTTGAACGGTGCAGCGGTAACGCAGTGGTGAATGAGCCAGTCTCATCAGCCGCGGCGCAAGAAATCTGGAGCGGTAGTTCAGTTGGTTAGAATACCGGCCTGTCACGCCGGGGGTCGCGGGTTCGAGTCCCGTCCGCTCCGCCAGATTTGAGAAAGCCCACTTCGAAAGAAGTGGGCTTTTTTTATTCCACTGTCCGGCGCGCCTGGGTATGCTCGGGACAAACAGCCATTGCCAGCGTGCGCGGCCTGTTTTACCGTTGACCCGACTCTCCCTTGTCGCCCCGCCATGTTCGATCCCACCGAAGCTCCGTTACCGTTTCATCTGCGCAAAGCCAGCATGGACGATTTCGAGTTCGCCGAGGCGCTGACACGCAACAATATGGGCGGCTACTACCACCGCCATCATCTCGTCTGGCGTGGCGATCTGTTTCTCGGCAGCTGGCGCGAGTCGGAGAATTTCATTCTCGAAATGGACGGCGCGCCGATCGGCGTGTTGCGCATCACGCAAGAGGGCGATTCGCTGCATATCCGCGACGTGCAGATTGCCGAAGGCCATCGCCGGCTCGGCGCCGGCACGTATCTGCTCGATGTCTCGCATCAATGGGCACGCGAGCGCGGCCTGCGCGAGTTGCAATTGCGTGTGTTCGTCGACAACCCTGCGGCCCGCCTCTATCAGCGCAAAGGCTATAAGCTGGCCGGGCCGCGTCTTGCGCAACTGGGTGCGATTCGCCATCTGGCGCGACGGGTTTGAGGCGTGGCGTGTGACGCCGCGGGTTTACACACTCACTCAATGCTCCGCATCGCTCTCGGCATCCGCGCGATCCCGCGCCGTCTCGTCGTCCACGTCTGTCTCGCCGTGCTCGCCATGCGCCGCCCGATGTTCCGAGCCACGCTCGATAAACGCGCGCGGACTTTCTCCGAAGGCACGGCGGAACATCGCAGAGAACGCGCTCTGGCTTTGATAGCCGAGTTCCAACGCGACATGCGAAAGCGGCCGCCCCTGGCTCAATAGCGGGATCGCGCGCGCCAGAATCGCCTGCTGGCGCCACTGCGAAAAACTCACGCCCAGCTCCTGACGAAACAGCCGCGCAATGGTGCGCGTGCTCGCGCCCACGCTGGACGCCCATTGTTCGAGCGACTCGCCATGCGTCGGGTCGGCAATCACCGCTTCGCACAGCGCGCGCAGACGCTTTTCGTTAGGCATCGGCACGGAGAGCGGCAGCGGCTCCGAGCGAGTCAGTTCGTCGAGTGCGAGGGCGCCCAGCAACCGCTCGCGCGTGGCAGAGATGCCGGGCGTGTCGAGCGCGGCAATCACTTCGCGCAGCAGATCCGAGACTTCGACGACGCGTGGCGTATCGAGACCGGCCGGCACCGTGCTTTCGGTGATGTAGAGCGTGCGCAGGAACGCGTCTTCGACGGCGACCACTTCGTGCGTCACGTGCGGCGGCACCCAGATTGCCCGCGAGGGCGGCACCATCCACGTCGTGCCGGTCGTCGCGACCCGCAGCACGCCGCGCGACGCATAGGCCACCTGCGCCCACGCATGCGTGTGACGTGCGATGCGCCAGCCCGAGGGCATCTGCCGCGAACGCACACGGATCGGATGCGTTTCGTTCGGCTGGAACTCGGGCGGAATATCGGCGAAGCGTACGAGGCTCGACAGGTTTGAGTCGGCGGACGAAGTCATGGTGAAGATCGATCCCGATAACGGAACGCGGGCAGCGCGCTCTCCCGGTACGCCGAAAGCGCCGCTAGGCAAAACCCCGTGCGGGCGGACAAACCGCCGCGGGCTTCTCATTGTAGGTGTTGCAAAGGACAGGGCGTTGCATAATGTCCCGATTACGGACCCGAGGAGAACGCCATGAGCTTTGCCACCGCGGATCTGTGCGACGCGCACGAGGACCAGCTGGCGCTCGGCACGTTGCGTGTGCTCGAGCCGGTTTTCCACCTGTTCAGCCGCGCCGAGTGTTTCAGCGGTGAGGCCGTGACGCTGAAGGTATTCGAGGACAACGCGCTCGTGCGGGCCACGCTCGAAGAGAAGGGCGCGGGCCGTGTGCTGGTGATCGACGGCGGCGGCAGCCTGCGTTGCGCGCTGGTCGGCGGCAATCTCGCGCAAATCGCGGAACAGAACGGCTGGGCGGGCATCGTCCTGAACGGCTGTGTGCGCGATGCGCTCGAACTCAACGAGGTGAATGTCGGCATTGCGGCTTTGACCACTTCACCACGGCGCGGCCGGAAGCTCGGCACCGGTGAGCGCGACGTGGCGGTGCAATTGCCCGGCGCGCTCGTGCGTCCCGGCGAATGGATCTACGTGGATATCGACGGCGTGCTCGTGGCGAGCGCGGCGCTGAACTGAACCCAGCCCGGACTCGAGCTCGAACAGAGCCGGAAACAGAACTGGAAACAGAACCCTCCCAAACCTGATTCAAGGAGAGCAAACGACGATGCAGACCGTCTTTGTATACGGCACATTGCGCGCCGGTGAAGTGAACGACATCCGCCACGCCGCGGCGCGCAACGAGATCGCCGCGCCCAATCTGCTCGGCACGGCCACGGTGCGTGGCCACCTATTCGACTTCGGCTCGTATCCCGGCCTCGTGGTCGACGAAGCCGGCGTCGACGTGATCGGCGACGTCTACGAGATCGACGACGAACTGGTCGCCGTGCTCGATGAAATCGAGGCGGTCTATCCGGGCGTCGAGGATCGTTTCCTTGCGCGCGAAGTGATGGTGAAAGTCGACGGCAACGTCGTCAACTGCCGCTTTTATCCCGTTGCACCGAATGTGGTGAAGGGCTTGCCTGAAATCAAATCGGGCGACTGGATCGAGCACCGCAGCACGCGCTGACCAGGCGGCGCTACGGGCGCATAAAAAACGGCCCGGCAGGCATACGCCTGTCGGGCCGTCCGGTCGGTCAGCCTTGCGACTCAAGCCACTTCACGCCGCGTGCTAAAGACGCGTGAAGGCGGGCTTGTTACTGCGTCGTCCGTTGTTGATGCATCGGAGTGCATTTGAATGACTGCGCCCGATGCATGCGCGAGGCCTGACGCCAGCCTCAAATTTCCTCGTACAGCGGCAGCGTGAGGAAGTCGGTGAACTGTTCCGACGTCGACATTTCTTCGAAGATCTGCGCGGCGCGCTCGTACGGCCTGGTATCGCCGCCCACGGCCTGCTTTACCTTCTCGAGTTCCTGCGTCGCCAACTCGCGCACCAGTTCCGCCGTCACCTTGCGGCCGTCTTCGAGCTTGCCCTTCGGCGAGCGGATCCACTGCCACACTTGCGAGCGCGAGATTTCCGCGGTGGCAGCGTCTTCCATCAGATTGTGAATCGGCACGCAGCCATTGCCCGCGAGCCACGCGCCCAGGTAGTGAATGCCGACGTTGATGTTGTTGCGCAGACCGCCTTCGGTGATCGGGGCTTCCGGACGGAAGTCCGTCAGGTCGGTGGCCGTGACGAGCACGTCGTCGCGTTGCTTGCCTATCTGGTTCGGCTTGTCGCCGAGCACCTTGACGAACTCTTCCATCGCGATCGGCACGAGGCCCGGATGCGCGACCCAGCCGCCGTCGTAGCCGTCGCCGGCATCGCGCGCCTTGTCCGAACGCACGCCGCCCATCGCCTTCTCGTTCGCGGCCGGATCATTCTTGATCGGAATCAGCGCGCTCATGCCGCCGATCGCCGGTGCATTGCGGCGATGGCAAGTCTTTAGCAGCAGCAGCGCGTAGGCGCGCATGAACGGCGACGTCATCGTGATCTGCGAGCGGTCGGCCAGACAGAAGTCACGGTCGGCCTTGAACTTCTTGATCGCCGAGAAGATGTAGTCCCAACGGCCGGCGTTCAGACCCGAGCTGTGTTCGCGCAGCTCGTACAGGATCTCGTCCATTTCGAAGGCTGCGACGATCGTTTCGATCAGCACCGTCGCGCGAATCGTGCCGCGCGGCACGCCGACGGCTTCCTGTGCGGCGACGAAAATGTCGTTCCACAGACGCGCTTCGAGGTGGCTTTCCATCTTCGGCAGATAGAAGTACGGCCCCGAGCCGCGCGCCACCAGTTCCTTCGCGTTGTGCACCATGAAGAGCGCGAAATCGAAGATGCCTCCCGACACGCGCTTGCCGTCCACCTTCACGTGCTTCTCGTCGAGATGCCAGCCGCGCGGACGCACGATCAGCGTGGCGACCTTGTCGTTCAGTGTGTACGACTTGCCGTTCTGTTCCAGCGAAATCGTGCGGCGCACCGCGTCCTTCAGATTGATATGGCCGGTGATCTGGTTATCCCAGCTCGGCGCATTCGAATCCTCGAAGTCGGTCATGTACGAATCCGCGCCCGAATTCAGCGCGTTGATGATCATCTTGCGTTCGACCGGACCGGTGATTTCCACGCGACGGCATTGCAGATCCTGCGGCAGCGGCGCGATTTTCCAGTCGCCTTCACGCACGCTTTTCGTTTCGGCGAGGAAGTCGGGGCGCTCGCCGGCGTCGAGGCGCTTCGTGCGTTCCACACGCGCCTGCAACAACTGCTGGCGGCGCGGCTCGAACGTGCGATGCAGCGCGGCGACGAGTTCAAGCGCTTCGCGCGTGAGGATCGCGTCATAGCCCGGCTTGAGGTCAGCCGTGATTTCCATGCCCTGCGGCAACTGCAACGGTGAATGCGAGGACTGCGGGCTTGCCATGTTTTCTCCTTGGTCGGTCAGATTGCAACGGTGCAAATGTTGAGATGCGGTAGTTGTGCGTCGCGTTAGCCAGCAGTAACCGTCATGCGCCAGGGCTGTGGCGCGTGCGGCTGCCGCCGGCACCGCTGCTGCGGCCGGGCGACGCGGGGTTCTTCAGAAAAGCGAGCAGATCGGCCATGCCTCCGCCCGCGCCATGCGGCGTGACGCCCAGTTCTTCGGCTGGGGCGTTCTGCCGGTTGAGCCAGAAAGTGGTGAAGCCGAACCACGTCGCGCCCGCCACATCCCAGCCGTTCGACGACACGAAGACGATCTCGCGCGGTAGCGCGTCGAAGGCTTGCGTGCCGAGCGCGTAAGCGGCGGGCGAGGGTTTGTAGGCGCGCACGGCGTCGACGGAGAGAACGCGGTCGAACAGGCGCGTCATGCCGGCGCTCTTCACGGCGACGTCGAGCATTTGCGGATTGCCGTTCGAGAGAATCGCGAGGCGCGGCGGCGGGGTGGGTTCACCGCCCGCGCGCGCCGCTGAGTCAGGGGAAGCTTCGCGCAACTGCCGCAGCGCGGCCACGGCGTCGGGGAAAGCGGACAGGCACGCGTATTCGTCCATCAGACGCTTCTCGGCCGTGCGGCCCAACGTGAGCTGAAGTTTTTTTGCGGCAAAGCGCAACGCGTCGAGCGTGATGTCCCAGAACGGCCGGTAATGCGCGCCGGGTGCGTCCGCGGAATCGGCGAGCGTGCGCAACTGCGTGTATTCGATCTGTTTTTGCCGCCACAACTGCGAGAGCGCGTCGCCGCGGCCGGGGAACATCTGCTCTGCGGCGGCGATCACCGAATGCACGTCGAAGAGCGTGCCGTAGGCGTCGAAAATCACTGCTTTAGGGGAGAGTGTCGTTGTGGCCGACATTGCCGTGCACTCCTGTCAGAGGTCAGGACGGATTGTATTAGTGATGCCGGACGCTAAAAAAGAGGCTAAACATCACTTGATCTTTTACTTTCATCCGCCTAATCTGACGCGCACCGACCACTTTCCCGCCTAGACGCGGCTCCCATCGCTCATGGACCGTTTCAAGCAGATCGAGACTTTCGTGACCGTCGCGGCGAAAGGCAGCCTGTCTGCAGCGGCTTCGGCCGAAGGCGTCGCGCCGGCCATCATCGGCCGCCGCATCGACGCGCTCGAAGAGCGCCTCGGCGTCAAATTGCTGGTGCGCACCACGCGCAAGATCACGCTGACCTTCGAAGGCTCGGCCTTTCTCGAAGACTGCCAGCGCATCATTCACGAGATGCAGAACGCCGAAGCCAGCGTGTCGGCGGGCGGCGTAAAGGCGAGCGGCCATTTGCGGCTGTCCGCGCCCGCAGGCTTCGGGCGGCGGCACGTCGCGCCGCTGGTGCCGGCCTTCACGGTCGCGCATCCGGACGTGTCGATCACGCTCGACCTGTCCGACCGCCTCGTCGATCTGGTCAACGAAGGTTTCGACTGTGCGGTGCGTCTCGGCGAGTTGCCGGATTCGTCGCTGGTGTCGCTCAAGCTCGGCGAGAACCGCCGTGTGTGCGTGGCGTCGCCAACGTATCTGAGCCGGCGCGGTGCGCCGCACAGCCTCGCCGACCTCGCGCATCACAACTGCCTCGCGCTCGGCGCGAGCGCCAACCAGCAGCGTGGCTGGATGTTCCAGCAGGGCGACAAGGTCGTGTCGATCAAGGTGTCCGGCACGATGGAATGCTCGGACGGCGCGGTGCTGCACGAATGGTGTCTCGAAGGCTACGGACTCGCCTGGCGCTCGTGGTGGGAAGTCGGCACGGACATCGCGGCCGGGCGGCTCGTCAGCGTGCTCGACGAATTCGCCGCGCCGCCCATCGGCATTCACGCGGTGTTTCCGCAGCGCCGTCACTTGCCGTTGCGCGTGCGGCTGTTTCTGGACTTTCTCAAGCATACGTACGGACACCCTGACTACTGGGGTTGAACATGCGGAAGGCCGGGTGCGCGGCGGATGTTGCTGGCGCCGCCGCGAACACGGGGTTTCCGATATGCGGGCAGACCCTCGACAGATTCATGTGCTCAATTCCGCGACCTACAATCGATTCAAGCGGCTCGTAAGCCGAGCCTCGTTGGACGCCGACGCCGCGCTCTGCGCAGTCGGCGACGGAGGGCATCATGTTCAGGCACATCCTGGTTCCGACCGACGGTTCCGACCTGTCGCGCAAGGCGATCGACGGCGCCATCGATCTCGCGCAAGCCGTCAATGCCCACGTGACCGCCTACGCGTGTCTGCCGCAATACCCATACTCGCCGTTCTCCGATGTCGTGGTCGAACCGCCCTCCGAATTCCTGCAGCGCAGCGAGCGCGAAGCGCGCGTGCATCTGCGCGAGGTGGAAATGGCGGCGCGCCGTGTCGGCGTCACGGTCGACAGCCGGACCAGCGTGCACCCGGCGCCGTATCTCGGCATCATCGAAGCGGCGGAGCAGGGCGGCTGCGATGTGATCTTCATGGCCTCGCATGGCCGGCGCGGTTTGGGCAGCCTGCTGATCGGCAGCGAAACGCAGCGGGTGCTCACGCATACCAAGATTCCGGTGATCGTGTATCGCTGAAATCGCGGGCGAAAAAAACGCGCCGGCGGTGAGGCCGGCGCGCGCTGTGTTCGCCGCACAATCCGTTGTGCTGGCTTTCTCTCCACTGCTGCTGCGAGCTCTCCCAAGTTCCGCTGCGAGACTTCGGCCGTCGGGTGCGGTTCGACTTCCGCCCCGACGGCCTCGCTCCTCCCTGTGACGGCGGCTCTCTGACGGCGCCGCTTTTCGTCTATCTGCCTTGTTCCAGCGATCAGACCGCGTGCCTGCTTACGCGACCTTCTTGTCGAAGAACTGTTCGTCTTCCGTCGAGCCGTGCAGCGCGGTCGTCGATGCTTCGCGCTCGACCGTTTGCGTCACGGCGTCGAAGTAGCCCGTGCCGACTTCGCGTTGATGCTTGACCGCGGTAAAGCCCTTTTCGGCGGCAGCGAATTCAGCCTGCTGCATTTCGACGAAGGCCGTCATCTGGTTGCGGGCATAGCCGTGCGCGAGGTTGAACATTGAGTAGTTCAGCGCGTGGAAGCCGGCCAGCGTGATGAACTGGAACTTGTAGCCCATCGCGCCGAGTTCGCGCTGGAACTTGGCGATGGTCGCGTCGTCCAGGTTCTTCTTCCAGTTGAACGACGGCGAGCAGTTGTACGACAGCAGTTGGTCCGGGTACTCCTTGCGGATCGCGTCGGCGAATTTCTTCGCGAACTCGAGGTCCGGCTTGCCGGTTTCGCACCAGATCATGTCGGCGTACGGCGCGTAGGCGAGGCCACGCGAGATCGCCTGTTCAAGACCCGGCTTGGTGCGGTAGAAGCCTTCCACCGTGCGTTCGCCCGTCAGGAACGGCTTGTCGTTGTCGTCGATGTCCGACGTGATCAGATCGGCGGCTTCCGCATCGGTGCGCGCCAGCAGCACGGTCGGCGTGCCGGAGACGTCGGCGGCCAGACGCGCGGCCGTCAGTTTGGCGATGTTTTCACGCGTCGGCACGAGCACCTTGCCGCCCATGTGACCGCACTTCTTCACCGAAGCCAGTTGATCTTCGAAGTGCACGCCCGCAGCGCCTGCTTCGATCATCGCCTTCATCAGTTCGAACGCGTTCAGCACGCCGCCGAAGCCGGCTTCCGCATCCGCCACGATCGGCTGGAAGTAGTCCACATAGCCTTCGTCGCCGGGATTCTTACCTTCCGACCACTGGATCTGGTCGGCGCGCGTCAGCGTGTTGTTGATGCGCTTCACGACGAGCGGCACCGAGTTCGCCGGATACAGCGACTGGTCCGGGTACATTTCACCGGCGACGTTCGCGTCGCCCGCCACTTGCCAGCCAGACAGATAGATCGCCTTGAGGCCGGCCTTGACCTGCTGCATGGCCTGATTGCCGGTCAGCGCGCCGAGCGAGTTCACGAACGGCTCGTTGTTTACGCTTTCCCAGAGCTTTTCCGCACCGCGCTTGGCGAGCGTGTGCTCGACTTGCACCGAACCGCGCAGGCGGATCACGTCTTCCGCCGTGTAGCTGCGCTTCACGCCTTTCCAGCGCGGATCGGTTTCCCATTGCTGTTGGAGTTGCTTGACTTGTTCTTGACGGGACATGGTGTGCTCCTTGGTTGCCTGTATGGATGGGTGACTCTTTTCTTCGTCGAAGCGGGCGGCCGGTTGAGGCGTTTCGTTTCGTGAAGTCTTGTATAAGAGTCTAGGCAAATCGATGGTCGCGCAACAGCCGCCCGTACGGCCTTTTTGAATATTTATTTGTATTTAAAATCAATTAATTACGATGAGCGTTTCGCATTAAGAAACGACTTTTCCCATCTTGCAATAGGCGCTCTTGTGCCGTGCAGCACGATTTTTTACGACGCAAAAAAATTTTCCACATCGTGAAATTTGGGGCGCGCCGATTGATGGGCGAAAAAAAACCGGCGCATGAGCACCGGTTTCTTCCGACTGACGAACGGCGAGAAGCCGTCCGGGTCTTTTTTCAAGCTGACTGCTGACAGTACTGGATGAGCGCCGCAACGGGCCGAAGCCCTGATGCAGAGTACGCCCGTCTCAGTACTTAGCTGCCGCGACGCGCCGTACGCGGGCCGTCGCTGCGGCGTGCGCCGTAGCCGCCGTCGCGCGAACCGCCGTAGCCTTCACGCGAACCGCCGCCGAAGCCGCCTTCGCGCGAGCCGCCGCCAGCCGACTTACCGGCCCAGCCGCCGCCGGTGCCGCTACCGCTACGCGCACCGCCGCCGTTACCGGCCGGCTTGCCCGAACCGCTGCCGAAGCGACGGCCACCGCCGTTGCCACCGCCCGGACGGCCGCGGCCGCCAAAGCCAGGACGGCCGTTGCCCGACGGAGCCGACTTGCGCGGCTCGAAACCTTCGACGACGCTGACCGGCAGCGGGGTACGCACGAAACGCTCGATGCGCTTGAGCGCGCCTTGCTCGGCGTGGTGCACGAGGCTCACCGCGATGCCCGAGCGGCCAGCACGGCCGGTACGGCCGATACGGTGCACGTAGTCTTCAGCGAACTTCGGCAGGTCGTAGTTGAACACGTGCGTGATGCCCGGGATGTCGATACCACGAGCGGCGACGTCCGTTGCCACCAGTACGCGGACACGGCGCTCGCGCAGTGCCTTGATCGTGCGGTTACGCGCGCCTTGCGGCAGATCGCCGTGCAAAGCTGCCGATTCGAAACCGGCATCGGCCAGACGACCTGCAAGCTGGTCGGCGTCCATCTTGGTTGCCATGAACACGATAGCCTGGTCGAGGCCCTCGTCGCGCAGCAGATGGTCGAGCAGACGATCCTTGTGATCGCGGTCATCCACGTAATGGACGGTTTGCGCGATGTTGGTGCGCTGTTCCAGGCGCTGAACGATCTCGATACGCTCCGGATCCTTCAGCAGGCGGCCCGTCAGCGAGCTGATCTTGCCGTCGAGCGTGGCCGAGAACAACATGGTTTGACGCGAAGCCGGCGTAGCGGCGACGATCGTTTCGATGTCTTCGATGAAGCCCATGTCGAGCATGCGGTCGGCTTCGTCGAGCACGAGGATCTGCAGTTGCGACAGATCGATACGGCCGCGTTCCAGGTGGTCGATCAGACGGCCCGGCGTGGCAACCAGGATTTCCGGGTTCTTGGCCAGCAGCATCAGCTGTTGACCATAAGCGACGCCGCCCAGAATGCTGACGGTGCGCAAGCGCTTCAGGTGCTTGCCGTACGTGGCGGCGGCGGTGGTGACCTGCATGGCGAGTTCGCGGGTCGGTGTCAGAACCAGCATGGTCGGACGGGCAACCGGTTGCGGACGACGCGTGCGGGCGCCGTCAGCCGGACGCGGTTCACGCGGCTGGCTGGCTTGTGCTTTTTGCAGTTGCGAGAAACGTTCGATGGCGGGCAGCATGAACGCGGCGGTCTTGCCCGAACCGGTCGGGCTCGAGACCATCAGATCGCGGCCGGCGATGCCAGCCGGGATTGCGCGTTGCTGAACCGGAGTCGGGTTCTGGTAACCAGCGGCGGTCAGCGCGGAGACGACGTCCGCGGAGAGACCGAGCGACGCGAACGACGGGCCGGTCGGCACTGCGGCTTCTGCTGCGACGGCTTCCGGAGCGACAGCAACGGCTGCGGCTTGTGCGGGTGCTGCGTCACGGCTTTCGAGACCGAGGGCTTGATCGGCGATGGCGTTCAACGGGCTGCTGGGGGTATTGCTCGAAGTCATGAGAATCCTTGGTAAATCCTTGGTACACACGGAATTAAAACGTCGGCGCCAATCGGCATACCCAAGTCGTCGGATTCAGCGAGCAAAGAAGCAGCGAGCAAATCGAAAAACGGGGGCAGCTCGCGGCAATGAAGGCGAGCTTTTCGTTAGAAGCTGTATCGGATGCGACATGCCAACACGGCGTGCCGCCAGCCTGGGACATGATCGCCCGGAGGGGCTAGGCAGGAGGGGACAGGTTCTAAACTGGATTGGAGCTAAACGCTACGAGGCGCTGCGCCGCAAAGGCCGCTAGAGGAAAGCCGGGCAAAGCAGTGAAGCGCAGGCAGCATTGTATAGCCTTTTGCTGCACTGCGCCACTATTAGGAATTTTCCTGGCGGAAAAGTTTGTGCCGGGGTGCTGTTCGGGCGGCTCGACAGGCGGCTGCGCCGGCCGGCTATCGTCGTGCCGGCGCGGTTCAGGGCGATTCGCCGTCGGCCGGGGGCGGATCAGGCAATCGTTCGCGTGAAGTCGCCTGGCATCGATCGGGACCAGTCAGGCCGACGCGCCGCTCTTGAGCGATTCGACGAGTTCGACGTATTGCTGCTTCGCGGCGTCTTGCGCGGTGCCTTTGAGCGCGGCCCACGCGTCGTACTTGTATTTGCCGACGATGTCGGTGAAGCCGGGTTTGTCGCCCTGAACGTCGCCGCGGGTGGCCTGCTTGTAGAGCGCGTAAAGGCGCAGCAGCGTGAGATTGCCCGGACGCTCCGGCAGTTGCTGGACGTCTTCGTGGGCTTGGGTGAACTGGGTGTCGATGTCGGTCATTGTCGTTTGCCCGCCAGGCGGGATCGGGATTGAACTCGGCTGACGATCATAACAACTGGATGCCCCGGCAGGGGCCGAGGGCTCATTCCAAACGCCGGCCGGCGATGCGGCGCAAGACGGACAGGCTCGGGCGCGAGGCGAACCCGGTTTGGCGCAAACTGGGCCGCTGCTGGGCGCAAGCCATATGCGCCTCGCGCGAGGTGGACCACTTTCGCACGATCCAAACCACTTGGCGCGACCCAAGCCAGCCTCGCGAGCGGGCAGCCACCTTCGCGCGACCCGAGCTACCTCGGCGCATGCCAAACCACATTTGCGCGCGCCGTGCCGATTACAATACGGTCCATGACTCAAACTGTGCTCCTCGCCCTCGATACCTCGACCGAATTCTGCTCGGTGGCGCTTTTGTCCGCCGCCGGCAACGCGGCCGGCGCGACGCCTGAAGAGGCCCGCGCCGAACCGCATCTGTGGGTGCGCCACGAGCAAACCGGCGCGGTTTCCAGCACGCGCCTGCTCCCCGCCATCCGCGAACTTTTCGACGAAGCCGGCCTGACACTGGCGGACTGCGACGCCATCGCCTTCGGTTCCGGTCCCGGCTCGTTCACCGGGTTGCGTACCGCCACCGGTGTCGCCCAAGGCCTCGCGTTCGGCCTGAATCTGCCGGTCGTGCCGGTCAGCACGCTGCTCGCCTGTGCGGAGAGCGCCCGCCTGCGCGATCCGTCGGCGACGCGCGTGCTCGCCGCGCTCGACGCCCGTATGGACGAAATCTATTGGGCCGACTACGCGTGGGACGACGCGCAAGGTGAATGGCGCACGCTGCAGGCGGCTTCGCTCGATGCGCCGGACCGGCTCGTTTTGCCCGACGTCCCCTTCACGCTGGCAGGCAATGCCGCCGCGGCGTTCGGCGCGCGGCTGCCCGCAGTCGCCGCGGCGCGCAGCGTCGACAGCGAAGCGCTGCCGCATGCCGTGCCGCTAGCGCACGCCGCGCTGCGCGCGTTGCGGGCGGGTCGCACGGTGCCCGCCGACCAGGCCGCGCCGGAATACGTGCGCGACAAGGTCGCCCAGACCACCGCCGAACGGGTCGCCGAGAAAGCCGAGAAAGCCGCCAGGGCCGAGCAGGCCGCCCGACTCGCGCACGACGCAGCGCAAGGCGAGGGCCGGCAATGAGTGGCGTGTTGCTCGCGGACCGCTACATGTCGCCGATGACTG
Source organism: Paraburkholderia sp. BL27I4N3 (assembly GCF_003386115.1). Taxonomy (NCBI): domain Bacteria; kingdom Pseudomonadati; phylum Pseudomonadota; class Betaproteobacteria; order Burkholderiales; family Burkholderiaceae; genus Paraburkholderia; species Paraburkholderia sp. BL27I4N3. The sequence goes on from NZ_QREJ01000001.1 coordinate 1,389,389, forward strand.
AAGGCGATCTGGATGAAGTCGCCGCCATCGAAAAAATCGCATATGAGTTTCCCTGGAGCCGGGGCAATTTTGGCGACTCGCTGCGCAACGGCTACTTCGGCGTCTGTCTGCGCCATGTCACGGGTACCCTGATCGGCTATTGCGTGCTGATGCCGGTCGTCGACGAAATGCATCTGCTCAATCTATGCGTGACGCCCGCGGCGCAAGGCGCCGGCGCCGGGCTCGCGCTGCTGCGCGAAGCCGTGCGCATTACCCGCGCTGAAAAACTCGAGGGGCTGTTGCTGGAAGTGCGACCGTCGAATCATCGGGCGATCCGGCTTTACGAGCGCTTCGGCTTCGCTTCGATCGGCCGGCGCAAAAACTATTATCCGGCGCGGCATCGCAGCCGGGAGGACGCCATCGTGATGCGTTTCTCGTTTGCCACGGAGGGCGCAGATGGCGCTGCATGAATCGGTTCTGGAAGAGTTCGGACTCACACCGCTGTGGGTGCGTCGGGGCATGGCGGCGGAGCAGGAGCCGGTCGCTGAACCGCAGGCGCAAGCCGCGGCCGTGGTCGGGCAGGGCGCGGCTGTGCCGGATGCGCGTCGTGATGATGCGCGTGGGGCGGCGCCAGGGCTGCCGCCCGTTGCTCGCGCGCAGGAAGCCTCGCAGCCCGCGATGCGCGCCGCCGACGTTCACCAAGCCAACGCCGCGCCGGCGCCAGGCGAACGCGGCGCGTCTGGACGTCCGGATCAGGCATCGCCCGCGGCCGGGGCACGCGAACGGTTCGCTGAGCGCCAGCCGCCCGCTGACACGCGCTCAGGCGAGTCGTCGCGGTCCATGCAGAGCGGTGCGCAAACCGAACCTCAAAGGCTGCCTTCACAAGACCCGATGCCAGGCCGGATGCAAGCGTCGGTCGAGGCAAGCCAGCCGCAAGCACCGCAGTCGGCACGGCCCCAGCAACCCCGCAGCCCCGAGCCACCGGCATTCGACGCGCCACCCGACGACGATTTCGCCTGGTTTGACGATCTGCCGACCCAGGCTCCCACGGACGCACGCCACGAAGCCCCTGCGGCGCCGGCAATCCACACGCTCGACTGGGATGCGCTGAGCGAGCGCGTCGCCGCCTGCCAGCTTTGCCGTCTGTGCGAGAAGCGCACCAATACGGTATTCGGCGTCGGCGATCGCGGCGCCGACTGGATGCTGATCGGCGAAGCGCCGGGTGAGAACGAGGATCGTCTGGGCGAACCGTTCGTGGGCCAGGCCGGCAAGCTGCTCGACAACATGCTGCGTTCGCTGACGCTCGCGCGCGACACCAACGTCTATATCGCCAACGTGATCAAGTGCCGGCCGCCCGGCAACCGTAATCCCGAAGCGGACGAAGTCGCGCGTTGCGAGCCGTATCTGCAACGTCAGGTCGCGCTGGTCAAGCCGAAGCTGATCGTCGCGCTCGGCCGCTTCGCGGCGCAGAGTTTGCTGAAGACCGAGGCGAGCATTTCGTCGCTGCGCGGCCGCGTGCACGAATACGAAGGCGTGCCCGTGATCGTCACCTATCACCCGGCGTATCTGTTGCGCAGCCTGCCCGATAAGGCGAAAGCCTGGGCCGACCTGTGCCTCGCGCGCGACACTTGGCGGGCGGCCGGCGGCACGCCGTCGAACGCGTCGAAGTGAAGTCCGGCGAGGGTCCGGCGCTCGGTTCCGCCGCGACGCCCGGCATCGATGCCGCGAGCCGTGATGCGCTGCTCGACGCCTTGCGCGACGCCGCCGTGCGCGATCTCGCCTGGCTGCTGCTGAGCGCCGACCTGTTGCGCCCGCAACCACCGGTCGGCGCGCTGGCGAATCCCTTCGACACGCCACAGGAAGCACAGGCGACCCTCGACTGGCTGCGCGCGCTCGACGCCGCGCCTGAACCCCTGCATCACGAACTCGCGGCGACGCGCATCACGCGCCTCGGCCGCTACGCCGAACGGCTGCTCGGCTGGTTCCTGCAGCATGGGCCGGCGGCGCGGCTGGTGGCGGCGGGCGTGCCGCTACGGCGCGGGGGCGTCACGCTCGGCGAATGCGATTTCCTGGTGCGGACGCGGCGGGGCGCGCGGCTCCATTGGGAGTTGGCCGTGAAGTGCTATCTGCATGCCGGCGACGGGCGCGCGCAGTTATCCGCGCAGTTATCCGACTACGTCGGCCCGAATCTGAAAGACCGCTTCGATCTGAAACTCGCTCATATGCTCAATCATCAATTGCCGTTGAGCGCGCGTGAGGAGTTTGCCTCGGTCGGCTACGCGGGTCCGTGGACGCCGCAGATGTTCATCAAAGGCTGGCTGTTTTATCGGCATGGCGAAACGTCGGTCGATCCGGTCGAACTCGATCCGGCACATGGTCGCGGCTGGTGGGTGACGCGCAGTGATTGGCCGGCGTTCGCTGCGGCGCATGCGGAGAAATGGCGGACATTGCTGCGGTTGGAATGGCTGGCGCCGCGACGCCATGCGGCTCTTGAGGTGCGGAGTGCGGACCTCGCATTCGTCGATGCGAAAACGCTCGCCGGGCAAACGTTGCATCAGCACGGACCGGCGATGGTGGGTGCGTTCGTCGAGGATAGCGCAGGCAATCTGATCGAGCGCTCGCGCGGCTTTATCGTGCCGGACGAATGGCCCGAGCTGGCGCGACACTACGCGCGGCAGTAGCGGCGCGTCACCACCACCGATAAAAATGATGCACCGGCCCCACGCCACCGCCGACGTCGAGCCGATCGCTCGCCTGCAGCGCGCCGGTCAAATACTGCTTGGCATCGGCGACGGCGCTCGCCAGATCGCCGCGCTGCGGAATCAGCGCCGCAATCGCCGACGACAGCGTGCAGCCCGTTCCATGCGTGTTCTTCACCGGCACTCGCGGGCCGCCTAAACGAAGCGTGCCGCTTTCCTGCACCAGCCAGTCCGGACTATCCGCGGCGCTCAAATGGCCGCCCTTCATCAGCACCGCGCGTGCGCCGAGCGCCCGCAGTGCTTCGCCTTGCTCGACCATGCCGGCTTCGTCGGTCGCGGCTTGCACGCCGAGCAGCGCGGCCGCTTCCGGCAGATTGGGCGTCAGCAGATCGGCGAGCGGCAGCAATTCGTCGCGCACCGCCGCGACCGCGTCCGGCAGCAGCAGCGCGTGGTTGCTCTTCGAAATCATCACCGTGTCGAGCACGATGTGCTTCGGTTTGTGACGGCGCAATGCATCGGCGACCGCGCGCGCGATCGGCGCGTTCGCCAGCATGCCGATCTTCACGGCGTCGATGCGGATGTCGTCGAACACCGCATCGAGTTGCGCGGTAATGAAGCCGGGGTCCGGCGCGTGAATCGCGGTGACGCCGCGCGTGTTTTGCGCGGTGAGCGCGGTGATCACGCTCACGCCGTACGCGCCGAGTGCCGAGAAAGCCTTGAGGTCGGCCTGAATGCCGGCGCCGCCGCCGGAATCGGAACCGGCGATCGTCAGCACATTGGGAATCGGTTGAGTCATGGCAATGCGAGGAAGGAGGAAGGCACGGGCCGCGACGTGAGCGGACGACCCGCCGCGAATCAGTGCTTGACTTCGCCGATCAGCGCGACTGAGTCGAACGCGCGCTGGTTGGCCTGGTGGCGCCGCATCACGAACCACATCATCACGCAGACGAAGGTGCCGAATAGCACGATCACCGCCGTGACCGGCACGTCGAGCCATACCAGCACGGCGTAGAGGCACAGCATGACGAGCACGGAGAGGTTTTCGTTGAAGTTCTGCACGGCGATCGAGTGACCGGCCGACAGCAACACGTGCCCGCGATGCTGGAGCAGCGCGTTCATCGGCACGACGAAAAAGCCCGACAGGCCGCCGACGATCATCAGGAAAATATACGCGACGATCAGATAGCCCGGTAAGTGCACGCGGCCGAAATAAATGCCCCAGTGGGCAGGGAACAGGTCGCGTGTATAGAACGCCATCAGCATCACGGCAATGCCCATCATGATGCCGACCGGCAACACCGACAGCGACTTCTTCAGCGGCACGCGCGAGGCCGCGAAGATCGCGCCGGCCGCCACGCCCACGGCCACCACTGCCTGCAGAATGGCCGCTTCGGACAGCGACATGTTCAACGACACCTCAGCCCATTTCAGCACGATGAATTGCAGCGTCGCGCCCGCGCCCCAGAACAGCGTGGTCACGGCGAGCGAAATCTGGCCGAGCTTGTCGCGCCACAGCACGAGGAAACAGTCGGCGAAATCGGTGACGAGTTTGATCGGGCCGCGTTCCTGTTTCGGATAGCGCGCGCCGGTGTCGGGAATGCGCAGATTGAACAGCGCCGCGATAACGTAGATGGCCATGATGACCAGCATCGCGGCTTCGGCGGGGGTGTTGACGGACGGTATGTGGTGCCGCAGGATCGGCGCGGCGATGTGCGGGCTGATGAGCGCTCCGCCGAGCACCGTGCCGAGAATGATCGAGCCGACGGTCGTGCCTTCGATCCAGCCGTTCGCGGCGACCAGCCGGTCAGGCGGCAACAGCTCGGTGAGAATGCCGTATTTGGCGGGCGAGTAGGCCGCCGCGCCGAAGCCGACGATTCCGTACGCGAGCAGTGGATGCGCGCCCACCAGCATCGTGATGCAACCGACGACCTTGATGGTATTGGTGATGAACATCACGCGTCCTTTCGGACGGGAGTCGGCGAAGGCGCCCACGAACGCGGCGAGAACGACGTACGACAGCACAAAGAACAGCTTGAGCAGCGGCGTCATCCAGTTCGGGGCGTGAAGATCTTTCAGCAGTGCGATAGCAGCGATCAGAAGCGCATTGTCGGCCAGCGACGAAAAAAACTGCGCGGCCATGATGGTGTAAAAACCTTTTTTCATCTGATGCGATGCTGTCCTCGCTGCGGTCTGTCCGCCCCGGCCGCTGGTTGAGCGTCCGGGCTTATGCCGTTCGTCGAAATGGGTTGTGCGCACGGCTTTATATCATGAAAATAGATGCATTCGGACTAGCAGAATCCTTGATCGCACCGCCCAGCGGGCTACGGAGCGCTGAAAACGCACTGTAAGCCGCTGATTCGCAAGCGTCTTTACGAAAATATCCCATGCCGCGCCCGCTCTCAGCCACGATTCATACCTCCGCTCTCGCCAATAATCTCGCCGTTGCCCGGCGCTATGCACCGAAATCCAAAATCTGGGCCGTCGTCAAGGCCAACGCATACGGGCATGGCCTTGCGCGCGTTTTTCCGGGCCTGCGCGCAACCGACGGCTTTGGGTTGCTGGACCTCGAAGAAGCCGTGAAGTTGCGTGAATTGGGTTGGGCCGGCCCGATTCTTCTGCTCGAAGGCTTCTTTCGTCCGACCGATATCGATGTGATCGACCGCTACAGCCTGACCACCGCGCTGCATTCGGACGAACAGTTGCGCATGCTCGAAATGGCGCGCCTGTCGAAACCGGTCAATATCCAGTTGAAGATGAACACTGGCATGAATCGCCTCGGTTACACGCCGGAGAAATTCCGCGCCGCCTGGGAACGGGCGCGCGCTGCCCAGGGCGTCGGTCAGATCACGTTGATGACCCATTTCTCGGACGCCGACGGCGATCGCGGCGTGGACTATCAGGTGCAGGCGTTCGAGCGCGGCGCGCAAGGCATTGCCGGCGCGCGCAGCCTTGCCAACTCGGCGGCCACGCTGTGGCACCCTGCCACGCATTTCGACTGGGTGCGCCCGGGCATCATCATGTATGGCGCATCGCCGTCCGGCGTCACGGCGGCGATCGAAGGCACCGGCCTGCAGCCCGCCATGACGCTCGCCTCGGAACTGATCGCCGTGCAGACACTTGCCGAAGGCCATACGGTCGGCTACGGATCGTCTTTCAAGGCGCGCGGGTCGATGCGCATCGGCGTGGTGGCGTGCGGCTACGCGGACGGCTATCCGCGCGTCGCGCCGGAAGGCACGCCGGTGATCGTCGACGGCGTGCGCACGCGGGTCGTCGGGCGCGTCTCGATGGACATGCTCACCGTCGACCTGACGCCGGTGCCGACCGCCAACGTCGGCTCGCGCGTCGAGCTGTGGGGCACCTCGCTGCCGATCGACGACGTCGCGCAGGCGTGCGGCACCATCGGCTATGAGTTGATGTGCGCGGTGGCGCCGCGCGTGCCGGTGCGGGCGGAGTAAGGCACGCAAACCCGGCGCGCAAACCAGGCACGCAACCCGGTGCGCGCCCGGCCCCACATCAAGCGTTTCAATCCCAAAGAACAGCAACACAGGCAATAACGCGTGGCAAAACCCAAAACGTTGTACATCTGCAGTGAATGCGGCGGGCAATCGCCGAAATGGGCCGGGCAGTGCCCCTCGTGCAATGCATGGAACACGCTGGTCGAGTCGGTGGCGGAAGCGCCGTCTACGCACCGCTTCCAGTCGCTCGCGAAGAGCGCGCCCGTGCGCCGTCTCGCTGATATCGATGCATCCGACGTGCCGCGCTTTTCCACCGGCGTGAGCGAGTTCGACCGCGTGCTCGGCGGCGGGCTGGTGCCGGGCGGCGTGGTGCTGATCGGCGGCGATCCGGGCATCGGCAAATCGACGCTGTTGCTGCAATCGCTAGCGGAGATCGCCGCCGACAAACGCGCGCTCTATATCAGCGGCGAAGAGTCGGCCGCGCAGATTGCGTTGCGCGCGCAACGGCTTTCGTTGCTCGAACCCGGCTCGAAGGCAAGCGAGCTGCAATTGCTGGCGGAAATCCAGCTCGAAAAAATTCAGGCGACGATCGCCGAGCAGCGGCCCGATGTCGCGGTGGTCGACTCGATTCAGACGGTCTATTCCGACGCGCTGACATCCGCACCGGGCTCGGTCGCCCAGGTGCGCGAGTGCGCGGCGCAACTCACGCGCATTGCCAAGCAGTCGGGCACCACCATCATCATGGTCGGCCACGTGACCAAGGAAGGCGCGCTGGCCGGGCCGCGCGTGCTCGAGCACATCGTCGACACGGTGCTGTACTTCGAGGGCGACACGCATTCCTCGTACCGTCTGGTGCGCGCGATCAAGAACCGCTTCGGCGCGGTCAACGAACTCGGCGTGTTCGCCATGACCGAGCGCGGCTTGCGCGGCGTGGCCAATCCGTCGGCGCTGTTTCTGTCGCAGCACGAACAGTCGGTGCCGGGTTCCTGCGTGCTGGTGACGCAGGAGGGCACGCGGCCGCTGCTGGTCGAGGTGCAGGCTCTTGTGGACTCGGCCAACGCGCCGAACCCGCGGCGCCTCGCCGTCGGTCTGGAGCAAAACCGGCTCGCGATGCTGCTGGCGGTGCTGCACCGGCATGCCGGCATCGCGTGCTTCGATCAGGACGTGTTCCTGAACGCCGTGGGCGGCGTGAAGATCACCGAGCCCGCCGCCGACCTGGCCGTGCTGTTCGCGATTCACTCATCCATGCGCAACAAGCCGCTGCCCAAGGGGCTGGTGGTGTTCGGGGAAGTGGGCCTCGCCGGCGAAATCCGGCCGTCGCCGCGCGGTCAGGAGCGCCTGAAGGAAGCCGCCAAGCTGGGCTTTTCGGTTGCGGTGATTCCCAAGGCCAATGCGCCGAAACAGCCGATCGAAGGCTTACAGGTCGTTGCGGTCGAACGGATCGAACAGGCCATCGACCGGGTCCGCACGCTTGAATAGACCGGGGTTCGGGCGCCTGGCGGCGCCCGACGTTCTGTAATGACCGGTAAATATCTCCATATTGGCTGTAACCTACCCGACATTCCTTTTTCCTAAGCTGCAAGGGTATGCATCCCTTCTGATGCCCGAAAAAGGATCGCGCCTTGAAACAGTCATATGAAACCGTAGCCGAACAGCCGATACAGGTGCGCGGGTGCCGCGTCTCCGCGCCTATTCGCCAGCCATGGGGCGGCGCTTGCCGGATCGTCGAGTGGATCGACACGGCAGGGCAGATTTCCCGGCGGGTCGTGGCCGAAGACGCCACGGCCGCCGAAGTCCGCGCGACGATCAATCGTCATGTGGAAGGCCGCAAGCACGTGCTGTACGACGACGAAAAAACGCCGCGTCAGACTTTGCCGCGGCAGGCGGTAGCGCGGCGCTGAGGGCTTGCGCGGCGCGGATCTGCGGGTGCGGGGGTGGTGATCGGTTTTGTGCCCCGGTTGCCGGTCATGCCACTTGGGGCCAATGCCACGAACGGTGCGACGAAACCAACGCCGCACACAGTGCGACGATGCCAACGCGGCTAGTGAGGCTGATCAGCCTAACGGAGCGAACGCGCACCATATCAAGCGCCGTATTACCGACCAGCCTGGGCTGGCCCGCGCGCGCTACCTGATCAACCTGTCTTCCTCGTCGGCACCGTCTGCGCTCGCCGCCTCGTAAGCCTGTGGATTGAACAGCGGATGGCGCGCGGCTTCCGCCGCCGTCAGCACCGGCGAGACGCAGCAGTCGAGCGACTCCAGTAGCAAAACCCATTCTTCCAGCGGACGCTTGCTGATCACCTCGGCGAGTTCTTGCGTGAGCGCGGCGGCGTCCGGGCCGCCGATCGCCTGGCCGAGACTCCAATGGCGCGTGGCCCATTCAGGCCGGTCGAGCGCCATGCAGAGCGTTTCCCAGAACTTCAGTTCGAGCGCGCCGACCGCGAGCCAGCGGTTATCGAGCGTGCGGTACAGGTTGTAGCACGGCACGCCGCCGTTCAGCAGGCCGGCGCCGGCGGCAGGTGCCGCACCGTCGTTGGCGAGCGCGACCTGCGCCACCACGTTGTGCGCGTAGGTGACGTGCGTCATGGAGACATCGACGAAGCGGCCTTCGCCGCCGCGCGACACATGCCATAGCGCCGCGAGAATCTGCGTGACCGCGCTGAGGGCGCCGCCGAGCAGGTCGGCAATCTGGAAATTCGGCAGGATCGGCGCGCCGTCACGGCCCGCCAGTTGATCGAGCACGCCCGCGTAGCCGATGTAGTTCAGATCGTGGCCGGCATGATCGACGAACGGACCGCTCGCGCCGTATCCGCTGATTGCGCAGTAAACCAGCCGGGGATTGAGCGCGTGCAGTGTTTCGTAGCCGAGGCCCAGCCGCTCCATCACACCCGGCCGGAAACTCTCGATCAGGACGTCGGCTTCGGCGGCGAGCGCGCACAGCACGTTGCGTCCCGCCTCGGACTTGAGGTCAAGGCGCGTTTCGCGCTTGCCGCGATTCACCAGCCGGTAAAACGCGCCGGGCCGCCCCGCCACGCGATCGCTCGACGACTGCATCATCGTGCGAGTGGGGTCGCCCGCACCGGGCGCTTCGATCTTCAGCACGTCTGAGCCCAGTTCGGCGAGCCGCAACGTGGCAACCGGGCCCGGCAGCAGGCGCGTGAGGTCGAGCACGCGCAAGCCCTGTAACGCGGGTGGCGCGGAGGCGGCCGGCGAAGTGGCCGAACCCGCTGCCCGTGAAGTAGCCGCAGACTTGGCCGAAGCGGCAGCCGAAGATGCGGCCGAATTTGGCGCCGATGAAATAGCCGAAGCCGCCACGGATGAAGCCGCCGAAGCCGCCGCCGACGGAGCAACGGAAGTCGCCGCCGACGAAACAGCCGAAGCCGCCGACGACGCCCCAGCCGACGCCCCAGGCGTTGAAACGGATGAATTCCCGGATGACAAAGCCAAGCTCCCGTCGATGCCGGCACGGCCCTGAAACAGCGGGCCGTCAGCCGATTTGTTCGAGTTCCTCATGAGTCTCGAGCCATTCGGCTTCGAGCGCTTCGAGGCGCGCGTTCACATCTGCCTGACGGCGGATCGCCTCCGTCAGTTTGCTTTTCTGCTCGGGCTCGTAACTTGCCGGGTCGACGACGAACGCGTCGAGCGTCGCCTTCTCCGCGTTGAGCGCGTCCATTTCCTTTTCGATCTTCGTGATCCGGCTTTGCAGCGGCTTCTTCAGATGCGCAAGCTTCTGGCGCGTTTCCGCCTCGAGGCGTCGCTGTTCCTTGCGGTTCACGCCGTCCGGGCCGCTGTCGCCGCCATTGCTGCCGCTCGCCGCTGCATTCGCCTTGAGCGCCGCGCGCTGTTCGGCCGCGTGTTGCAGCAGCCAGTCGCGGTAGTCGTCGAGGTCGCCATCGAATTCCTGCAGGCGATGTTTCGCGACCAGCATGAACTGATCCGTCGTGGCGCGCAGCAGATGCCGGTCGTGCGACACCAGAATCAGCGTGCCTTCGAACTGCGCGAGCGCCATGGTCAGCGCGTGCCGTGTTTCGAGATCCAGATGGTTGGTCGGTTCGTCGAGCAGTAGCAGGTTCGGCTTTTGCCAGATGATCAGCGCGAGCGCGAGACGGGCTTTTTCGCCGCCGGAGAAGGGCGCGATCTTCGACGTCGCCATCTCGCCGGAAAAATTGAAGCTGCCTAGGAAGTCGCGCAATTCCTGTTCGCGCGTGTCCGGTGCCAGACGTGCGAGGTGCTGCAACGGCGTGTCGTCCGGGCGCAGCGTTTCGAGCTGATGTTGCGCGAAGTAGCCGATGCGCAGCCCCTTGCCTTCGCGCACATGGCCGCCGAGCGCCTCGAGCGTGCCGGCCAGCGTCTTGATCAGCGTGGACTTGCCCTGGCCGTTCGCGCCGAGCAGCCCGATGCGTTGACCATTCTGGATCGACAGCATGACGTGATCGACGATGGGAATCTCGACCGCGGGTTCGCCTTCGCTGCGGTAGCCGCAGCGCACGTCTTCCATCACCATCATCGGGTTCGGCGCGGAATCGGGCGTGCGGAATTCGAACGTGAATGGCGAGGACGCATGCGCCGGCGCGATCAGCTCCATCTTTTCCAACGCCTTGACGCGGCTCTGCGCCTGGCGCGCCTTGGTCGCCTGCGCCTTGAAGCGGTTGATGTAGCTCTGCAAATGCTCGACCGTGCGCTGCTGCTTTTCGTACGCACTCTGCTGCAACGCGATCTGCTGCGCGCGCAGCACTTCGAATTGCGAGTAGTTGCCGCCGTAGCGCTTGATCTGCTGCTGTTCCAGATGCAGCGTGACATTGCAGACCGAATCGAGGAATTCGCGGTCGTGCGAGATCACGATCAGCGTGCCCGGATAACGGGCCAGCCAGTCTTCCAGCCAGACGATCGCGTCGAGATCCAGGTGGTTGGTCGGTTCGTCGAGCAGCAGCAGATCGGAGCGGCACATCAGCGCCTGAGCCAGATTCAGCCGCATGCGCCAGCCGCCCGAGAAACTGCTGACGGGTTCGCGAGTCTGGTCGAGCGTGAAGCCGAGGCCGAGCAGCAGGGCTTCGGCGCGCGCCGGCGCGGTGTAGCCGTCGGCGTCGGCGAACGCGGCGTGCGCTTCGCCTTCGGCCGCGCCGTCATGCGCCGCGGAGGCGGCGGCAATCGCCGCTTCGATCGCGCGCAAGGCGGCGTCGCCATCTAGCGTGTAGGCGAGGGCGGTCTTGTCCGCGGCGGGCGTTTCCTGCGCGACGTGGGCGATCTGCCAGTTCGGCGGGATCGAAAAATCGCCGCCGTCAGCGTGCAGTTCGCCGAGCAGCACGGCGAACAGCGTCGACTTGCCCGCGCCGTTTGCCCCCACCAGGCCGGCCTTCTCGCCAGGGTTGAGGGTGAACGTGGTGTTGTCGAAGAGCGGCTTGGTGCCGCGCGCGAGGCTGAACTGGTTAAAGCGGATCACGAAGAGGCCGGCTGAAGAAAACCGCTATTTTAGACTGCCGGGCCCGACACCGGGCGCTCAACCGGGATCGGCCATTCGGCCGACTGTAACGGCGAGGCTTTTGGCATAGACTGACGGCTTTCACGGGGGAGCATATGACATCGATTTATTCGTTTTCGGCACGCACGTTGGGCGGCGAGGAGGTCAGCCTTGGGCAGTATGAAGGCAAGGTTTTGCTGATCGTCAACACGGCGAGCGAATGCGGGTTCACGCCACAGTACGCGGGCTTGCAGAACCTGTACGACACCTACGCCGCACGCGGACTCACGGTGCTCGGGTTTCCCTGCAACCAGTTCGGCAAGCAGGAGCCGGGCGACGCCGCGCAGATCGGCAGCTTCTGCGAAAAGAATTACGGCGTCACGTTCCCGATGTTCGACAAGGTCGACGTGAACGGTGCGAACGCACATCCGCTGTTCAGTTATCTGACGGGCGAGGCGCCGGGACTGCTCGGCCTGGAAGCGATCAAGTGGAATTTCACCAAGTTCCTGATCGGCCGCGACGGCAACGTGGTGAAGCGCTACGCGCCGCTGACGAAGCCCGACGCGATCACCGAAGACATCGAAAAGCTGCTATGAGGCGGCGGCCGCTAGAGGATCGGCGAAAAGAGACGCGCCACATGCATTAACACGCGTTTCAAAGCGGTCGCCTTGCGGTATTCGTTGCGGTCGATTTCGCGCGATTCGGCGAAGTCGGCCAGCAGCATCGTTTCGACCTCTTTGGCGAAGGCGCGGTCAACGGTCAGCACCATGATCTCGAAGTTCAGCCGGAACGAGCGGTTGTCGAGATTCGCGCTGCCGATTGCCGCGGCGACGCTGTCGATCAGCACGACCTTCTGATGCAGGAAGCCCGGCTGGTAGCGGAAAATCCGGATCCCCGCGCGTAACGAGTCGTACGCATAGAGTTTCGAGGCGGCGAACACGACCAGGTGATCGCGCCGGCTCGGAATCAGAATGCGCACGTCCACACCGCGCAGCGCCGCGAGCCGCAACGCCGCGAACACGGACTCGTCGGGGATCAGGTAGGGCGAAGTGATCCAGACCCGTTCGCGTGCCGCGTTGATCGCTTCGACGAAAAACAGCGAGCAGGTCTCCTGCTTGTCCGCGGGACCGCTTGGCACGACGAGGCAGTGCATGCCTTGCTCCGCTGCGGGGTCGGCGACAGGAAAGGGCGGCAGGTCGAACTCGGGCAACTGCTGCGTGGCCCAATGCCAGTCTTCCGTGAACACGAACTGGATGCTGGCGACGGCCGGCCCGCGCACCTCGATATGGGTATCGCGCCACGGCGAGAGTGGCGGCTTGCCGCCGAGATATTCAACCCCCACGTTATGTCCGCCGACAAACGCGCGTTCGCCATCCACCGAAACGATCTTGCGGTGATTGCGGAAGTTCAGTTGCAGACGGTTGACGAAGCGGCGATTGGTGGCGAACGGATGCGTCTCCACGCCGCCCGCGCGCAGCGCCGCCACGTAGCGGTGCGGCAGATCGAAGCTGCCGATGCTGTCGTACAGGAAGTAGACGCGCACGCCTTGTTGCGCTTTCGCGATCAGCGCGTCTTTGAGCATCTCGCCGAGCGCATCGTCGCGCACGATGAAGAACTGCACGATCACGTAGCGGCGCGCGTGCTCGATGGCGTCGAAGATCGCCTCGAAGGTCGCCGCGCCGTTCACCAGCGTGCGCACCGAGTTGCCAGGCAGAAACGGCATGCCGCCGAGACGCGTGAGCGAATGCACAAGCCGGCCGCCGAGTTCCAGCGTCGGCAGTCCCGCTGACGAAGCACGCGTGTCCCATTCCGGCGGATGCGCGCGCGTGCGCAGCAGTTCGTTTTCGACGCGGCGAGCGTCCGCGTAGCCGGCGAACTTGCTGCGGCCGAGGAACAGGTATGGCACCAGCGTCAGATAAGGCATCGCGACCAGCGACACGGCCCACGCAATCGCGCCTTGCGAAGTGCGCGTGTTGAGAATCGCGTGACATGCCGCGGCCACGCCGAGAATGTGGCAGAGGGCGACCAGCGTGCCGATGTGAAGCAGGTCGAATTGCATAGGCGGCGTTGGGTTGGCGAAGCGCTGCCTGGGCCGGCTCGATGAGCGCCGGGCAGCTGACCGCGCCCATCTTACCGAACGCGCGTGCGTTGGGGGGAATGGTCGAGCCACGGTCAGGCTTGGAGGGCGAGTGCCCCAATGCGCTGTGGTCGACGTGGCAAAAGATTTTTTGCGCTTGCCTGGCCGGAAGCGCGCGAGTTGGGCTTTGGGGCACCTCGTCGAGATTTCGGCTCAAAGGGAGCGCTCGTGAGGGCTGCCTCATTCGGAAGCGCGATATTCCGCGATTGGGCGCGATTGCGAACGCCCGGAAAAGCAGCTTCGCCCAGACGCGGTGCGCACGGCATAACAGCCCCGCTGCGCGGACCGCATCCGGGAGAAGGGATAAGACCTCAAACCGGCAAATCAGCCGCCTGGATCAGAAATACGTTGTCGTCGCCGGCACTGGTCGAGAGCCAGACGAGATCGAGGCCGCCGAACGCCGCTTCCACGTGCTGCCGCTCGTTGCCGATTTCGACGACCAGCACGCCTTCGTCGGTCAGCCAGTTGCGCGCCTCGGCAATGATCCGGCGCACGATGTCCATGCCGTCGACGCCGCCCGCCAGCGCCATGTCCGGCTCATGCTTGTATTCGGCCGGCAGATCCTGCATCGACGCCGCGTTCACGTACGGCGGGTTGCTGATGATCACGTCGTAGCGGCGCTCGGCGAGCGGCGCGTACAGATCGCCTTCGAACAGGGCGATGCGGTCATCGAGCTTGTAGTCCGCGACGTTGCGCGCGGCGACTTCCAGCGCGGGCGCCGACAGATCCACGGCGTCGATATCCGCATTCGGGAACGCGTGGGCGGCGAGAATCGCGAGGCAGCCGGAACCCGTGCACAACTCCAGCACGGCGCTCACCTGCTCGGGATCTTCCACGTAGGGCTGCAAACCATCCTGCAGCAGTTCGCCGATGAACGAACGCGGCACGATCACACGCTCGTCCACGTGGAAGCGGAAGCCGTGCATCCAGGCTTCCTGTGTGATGTAGGCGGCCGGCACGCGTTCGGTGGCGCGGCGCTCGATCACGTTCAGCACGGCGTCGATTTCAGCCGCGGTCAAGCGCGCGTCGAGAAACGGATCCAGCAGATCGAGCGGCAGATGCAGCGTGTGCAGGACCAGATAAACGGCTTCGTCGTAGGCATTGGCCGAGCCGTGGCCGAACGACAGTTCGGCCTGGTTGAAGCGCGAGACCGCGAAACGCAGCAGGTCGCGAACGGTGGAAAACGGGAGCGTCATCGCAATAGTCCTTGGGTCAGGCGATCAGTTGTTCGAGCACGCGGCGATACACGTTCTTCAGCGGCTCGATGTGTGCGACTTCGATATGTTCGTCGATCTTGTGGATGCTGGCGTTCAGCGGGCCGAACTCGATCACCTGATTGCAGATGCGCGCAATGAAGCGGCCGTCCGAGGTGCCGCCGGTGGTCGACAGTTCCGTGCTCACGCCGGTTTCGTCCTTGATCGCCTTGGCGAGCGCGTTCGACAGATCGCCGCGCGGCGTGAGGAACGGCAGCCCGCTCACGGTCCACTGCAAATCGTAGTCGAGATCGTGCTTGTCGAGGATCGCGTGCACGCGGGCCTGCAGACCTTCCACGGTGCTCGCCGTCGAGAAGCGGAAGTTGAACATCACGTCCGCATGGCCCGGAATCACGTTGGTCGCGCCGGTGCCGCTGTGAATGTTCGAGACCTGCCACGTGGTGGGCGGGAAATATTCGTTGCCGTCGTCCCAGCGTTCGGCGACGAGTTCGGCCAAGGCAGGCGCCAGCAGATGCACGGGATTCTTCGCCAGATGCGGATAGGCGATATGACCTTGCACACCCTTGACGATCAGCTTGCCCGACATCGAACCGCGGCGGCCGTTCTTCACCATGTCGCCGAAATGCACGCTCGAAGTCGGTTCGCCGACGACGCAATAGTCCATGCGCTCGCCGCGCGCCTGCAACGCTTCGACGACCTTCACGGTGCCGTCGGTGGCGGGACCCTCTTCGTCGCTCGTGATCAGGAAGGCGATCGAGCCGCGATGCGCCGGATACGCGGCGACGAACTCCTCGCTTGCCACCACGAAGCCCGCGATCGACGCTTTCATGTCCGCCGCGCCGCGGCCATAGAGCTTGCCGTCACGATGGGTCGGCTCGAACGGTGCCGAGCGCCATTGTTCGAGCGGGCCGGTCGGCACCACGTCTGTGTGGCCGGCGAACGCGAGCAGCTTGCCCGCGGTGCCGTCGACGCCGCGTTTGACGGCCCACAGGTTGGTCACGCCGTTCGATTCGATGGTCTCGTGCTCGAAGCCGAGCGCGGACAGGCGCTCGATCAGGAGGCGCTGGCAATGCTGGTCGTCGGGCGTGACGGACGCGCGCGCGATCAGTTGTTCGGTAAGGGCGAGGGTGCCGGACATGGATTCGATACAGCCACTTTGAAATGAAAAAATGCCGGCTGGCGGTTGAACACCGCAGCCGGCAACAGCTTTTTGAGTCACGCGGCCGGGCCGCGTTCTACTACATGGCGCGGTGCGTTCGGCGCATGCACTGAGACTCGCGCGGACTGGCCGCGAGCCCCAGTATCCAGCACTGCACGCCAAACCAGGCGAGTCGCGCCCTGCCTGAACAAACAGCTCCGCGCTCAGGCAACAATAACTTTCTCAGGCGAACAGCGCCGTGTACTCGTCCGCGGAAAAGCCGAGCGACTTGACGCGCCCGTTGACCACCAGCACAGGCCGCTTGATCACCGACGGCTTGTGGATCATCAACGCGATCGCACCCGACTGCGTGTCCGCGGCCGCTTTCATGTCGTCGGACAGCGCGCGCCACGTGGTGCCGCGCCGGTTCAGCAAGGCGTCGAGCTTCACGTCTTTCAGCCAGTCCTGCACGAGCGGTTCGGTCACGCCGTGTTTCTTGAAGTCGTGGAACTCGAACTCGACGCCGTGCTCTTCCAGCCACACGCGGGCCTTCTTCACGGTGTCGCAGTTCGGGATGCCGTAGACGACGGTTTTCGTGCCGCGCGCCATCAGTCGCCTCGCAGCAGCTCGTTCAGGCCGAC
Source organism: Paraburkholderia sp. BL27I4N3 (assembly GCF_003386115.1). Classification (NCBI taxonomy): domain Bacteria; kingdom Pseudomonadati; phylum Pseudomonadota; class Betaproteobacteria; order Burkholderiales; family Burkholderiaceae; genus Paraburkholderia; species Paraburkholderia sp. BL27I4N3. The sequence goes on from NZ_QREJ01000001.1 coordinate 1,406,109, forward strand.
CTTCGCGCGCGTCTTGGCGTCGACCTTCTTGACGATCACGGCGCAGTACAGGCTGTGCGTGCCGTCTTTCGACGGCAGATTGCCCGCCACCACCACCGAGCCCGCCGGAATGCGGCCATACGTGACTTCACCGGTTTCGCGGTCGTAGATCTTGGTGCTCTGGCCGAGGTACACGCCCATCGAGATCACCGAGTTTTCTTCGACGATCACACCTTCCACCACTTCCGAACGCGCGCCGATAAAGCAGTTGTCTTCGATGATGACCGGGTTCGCCTGCAGCGGCTCCAGCACGCCGCCGATGCCCACGCCACCTGACAGGTGCACGTTCTTGCCGATCTGCGCACACGAACCGACGGTGGCCCACGTGTCGACCATCGAGCCTTCGTCCACGTACGCGCCGATGTTGGTGTACGACGGCATCAGCACGACGTTCTTCGCGATGAAGGAGCCGCGGCGCGCGATGGCGGGCGGCACCACGCGGAAGCCGCCGGCGGCGAAGTCTTCAGCGGTGTAGTTGGCGAACTTCGAGGGCACCTTGTCGTAGAACTGGCTGTAGCCGCCGGCCGGCATCGGCGCATTGTCTTCCAGGCGGAACGACAGCAGCACGGCTTTCTTCAGCCACTGATTGACGACCCAGTCGCCGTCCTTCTTTTCCGCGACGCGGAGCAGGCCCTTGTCCAGTTGCTCGATGGCGTGGGCGACGGCTTCGCGCACGTCGGCCGGAGCGGCTTTCGGCGACAGTTCGGCGCGGTTTTCCCAGGCGGTGTCAATGATCTGCTGAAGTTGTTGCGACATATGCGTGCTTTATCGAAGAGTTGAAGTTTGAAGAAGGGATGCGGTGCGCGGGGTGGCGATCGACGAAAACTCAACCCGCCAGCGCACGGCAAAAGTCGACGATTCGCTGCGCGCCCTGCGTGCATTCGTCGACGCCGGCGACGAGCGCCATGCGCACGAAATTGCGGCCGGGGTTCACGCCGTGCGCAGTGCGCGCGAGGAACGAGCCCGGCAGAACCGTCACATTATAGTCGGCGTAGAGGCGCTGGGCGAACTCGGTATCCGTGAGGCCCGTGCGCGAGACGTCCGCCCACAGGTAGAACGCGGCGTCCGGCAGGCGCACGTCGAGCACCTCGGCGAGCATCGGCGCGACGGTGGAAAACTTCTGCACGTACTTCGCGCGGTTCTCGCGCACGTGCGTCTCGTCGTTCCAGGCCACGATGCTGGCACTCTGGAACACCGTCGACAAGGCCGCGCCGTGGTATGTCCGGTATAGCAGGAAGTCCTTGAGAATCGCCGCGTCGCCCGCGACGAAGCCGGAGCGCATGCCCGGCACGTTCGAGCGCTTGGACAGGCTCGACAGCATCACAAGGCGCTCGAAGCCTCGGCCGAGCTTGTGCGCCGCTTCCAGGCCGCCGAGCGGTGGGTTGGCTTCGTCGAAATAGATTTCGGAGTAGCACTCGTCCGAAGCGATCACGAAGCCGTAGCGGTCCGACAGCGCGAACAGTTCGCGCCAGTCGTCGAGCGTGAGCACCGCGCCGGTCGGATTGCCCGGTGAGCAGACATACAGCAGTTGCGTGCGCGCCCAGATGTCGGCCGGCACCGCAGAATAGTCGCAGGCGAAGTTGCGCGCCGGGTCGCTATTCACGAAGTACGGCTGCGCGCCGGCCAGAATCGCGGCGCCTTCGTAGATTTGGTAGAACGGGTTCGGACAGAGTACGATCGCAGGTTCGCCGTCAGCATTCTTTTTCGGGTCGAGCACGGTCTGGGCGAGCGCGAACAACGCCTCGCGCGAACCCGACACCGGCAGCACCTGGGTGGCCGGATCGACCGGCGGCAGGTTGTAGCGGCGCGTGGCCCACTTCGCGATCGACTCGCGCAGTGCGGGCGATCCGATCGTGGCCGGATACGACGACAAGCCGCCGAGCGAAGCCACCACGGCGTCACGGATCAATTCGGGCGTGGGATGTTTCGGCTCGCCGATGCCGAAGCTGATATGCGCGAGACCGGCGCTCGGCGTGACGTCCGCGAAAAGCGCGCGCAGCTTTTCGAACGGGTAGGGCTGAAGGGAGTCGAGGAGCGGATTCACTGGGCGGATCGAGCCTGATCGAAGATGAGCGAGAGACGGCTGCGGAAAAGCATGCAGCAAAAAGCGGGGCACGCGCCGGCGGCGGTAAAAACGTACAAAACACGCTGAACGGCCGGCAGCAGCGGCGGGCGAATGATTATAGCGTGGCGAGGCCGGCATGGCGGGCATACGGTGGCGTGGCGGATTTGCGGGTAAGCATGGCACGGCGGCGTCGCGCAGGCGATTTACGGTAGCGCGGTGAAAGCAAGTGAAGCATTGAGCAGATGAAGAACATCGCGCCGTTGAGCAACGGCGCAACCCGCCAGGCGGCGCAGGCAATGCGCTGCAGCGGGAACGACGCGAGCCGCCGACGGTTCGCGCAAGAAGAAGCAGGAGCAGCAATGTACGCAGCAGTCTTGGAGACATCCGGACACAACAGGCGCAGGAGCGCCGCGGTCCACGGAAGGAAAGCCCCCAGCGCCTCCGCAACACGCATCGCGGTCCGCGACAGACACACCCCGATCACCTCCGCAAGGAGCCCCGCACCATGAGCAACTGGCTTCGCAACGGTTGGCCGACGCTCGCGATCATGCTGGGCGCGTCGGTGTGGGGGATGATCTGGTACCCCTTGCGCATGCTGAACGCGCTCGGCGTGACCGGCACGGCGGCGAGCGCGCTGACGAGCGGCGCCGGCTGCCTGTTCGTGCTGCTGGTGCGTTATCGCGCGCTCAAGACCGTGCGCTGGCACTGGCTGCTGCCGGCGCTCGCGCTGGCGGCGGGTATCACCAACCTCGGCTTCGTATGGGGCTCGATTCACGGCCAGGTGATGCGCGTGCTGCTGCTGTTCTATCTCACCCCCGCGTGGACCGCGCTTTTCGCGCATTTCATCCTGCATGAACGCTTGACCTGGGCCGGCGCGGCACTCGCCGCGCTGTCGCTGGCCGGCGCGATGACCATGCTGTGGTCGCCGCAACTCGGCATCCCCGTGCCCGGCAATCTCGCCGAATGGGCGGGCCTCGCGGGCGGCATGGGCTTCGCCATGAGCAACGTGCTGATTCTCAAGACGAGCCGCGTGCTGCCGGACATGAAACCGGAAATGCGCACCGCGACGATCTTCGGCGGTGCGGCGTTATTCAGCGCCTGTGCTTCCCTGTTCGAGGCCATGCCCGCGCCGCCCACCGGCGCGCATCTCGGCACGGCGGCCTGGCTGGTGCTCGGGCTCGGCTTTCTGCTGGCCTCGAACAATATGCTGGTGCAATACGGGCTCGCGCGCGTGCCGGCCAACCGGGCCTCGATGATCATGCTGTTTGAGATCGTGGTCACGGCGCTGTCCGCGTGGCTCTTCGCCGGCGAGACGCCCGGCCCGCGCGAGTGGGCGGGCGGCGTGTGCATCGTGCTGGCTTCGGCGCTGTCCAGCTGGGTGCATCGGACCAAGGCCATGCCGCCCGATCCGGCCATTCAGGAGGTCAGTCTCGCTGACGGGCGCGATGCCGGACCCGACGACCGTAAGGACGGCAAAAACCGCCCACGCGCGATGGTATGATTGCCCCTCATTAGCCGGCGCATGCCTCAATGCATGAAGCCGGCGCCCGAGGCGCGAAGGTTCGCGGGCCGTGTCGCTCTGTCGGCGAACGGCTGGCGCGGCCTTCACGAGCCACCTATTTTTTCCCTTTTCAAACAGCGAAATCGCCGTGCGTCTGACCTCGATCAAACTCGCTGGCTTCAAGTCATTCGTCGATCCCACGCATTTCCAGGTCCCGGGCCAGTTAGTCGGCGTGGTGGGGCCGAACGGGTGCGGCAAGTCCAACATCATCGACGCCGTGCGCTGGGTGCTCGGCGAATCGCGCGCCTCCGAGCTGCGCGGCGAGTCGATGCAGGACGTGATCTTCAATGGCTCGACCGCGCGCAAGCCGGGTAGCCGCGCCAGCGTCGAACTGGTGTTCGACAACGCCGACGGCCGTGCCGCCGGCCAGTGGGGCCAGTATGCCGAAATCGCCGTGAAGCGCGTGCTCACGCGCGACGGCACCTCGAGCTACTACATCAACAATCTGCCGGCGCGCCGCCGCGACATTCAGGACATCTTCCTCGGCACCGGCCTCGGGCCGCGCGCGTACGCGATCATCGGGCAGGGCATGATCGCGCGCCTGATCGAGGCGAAGCCGGAAGAGCTGCGCGTGTTTCTCGAAGAAGCCGCGGGCGTGTCGAAGTACAAGGAACGCCGCCGCGAAACCGAGAACCGTCTGCACGACACGCGCGAGAATCTGACGCGCGTCGAAGATATCGTCCGCGAACTCAGTTCGAATCTGGAGAAGCTCGAAGCGCAGGCCGTGGTCGCCACGCGTTACAAGGAACTGCAGACCGACGGCGAAGAGAAGCAGCGGCTGTTGTGGCTGTTGCGCAAGAATGAAGCCGGCAGCGAGCAGGAACGCCAGCAACGCGCGATCGAACAGGCCCAGATCGATCTCGAAGCGCACACCGCCAGGCTGCGCGAAGTGGAAGCGCAACTCGAAACGCTGCGCGTCGCGCATTACTCCGCCAGCGACGCGATGCAAGGCGCCCAAGGCGCGCTCTACGAGGCGAATTCGGAAGTCAGCCGGCTCGAAGCCGAGATCAAGTTCATCGTCGAATCGCGCAATCGCGTGCAGGCGCAGATTGCCGCGCTGAACGCGCAGCGTGAGCAGTGGCAATCGCAGGCGCAAAAAGCGCAAGACGATCTCGAAGACGCCGAGGAACAGCTGGCCGTCGCCGAAGAAAAAGCCGCGCTCGCCGAAGACGAAGCGGCCGCAAGGCACGACGCGATGCCCGCGCTCGAAGCGCGCTGGCGCGATGCGCAAACGGAGTTGAACGCCGAACGCGGTGGTATCGCGCAGACTGAACAGGCGCTCAAGCTCGAAGCCGCGCATCAGCGCAACGCCGATCAGCAATTGCAGCAATTGCAGGCGCGTCACGAGCGGTTGAAGTCGGAAGCGGGCGGTCTCGACGCCCCCGACGAAGTGCAGCTCGAAGACCTGCGCATGCAGCTCGCCGAGCACGAGGAAATCCTGCACGACGCGCAAACGCGTTTGGCCGAGGCGCAGGAAACGCTGCCGCGCCTCGACGGCGAACGTCGCACCGCGCAGGAACGCGTGCAGGCGGAAAGCGCCCAGATTCATCAGCTCGACGCGCGCCTCGCCGCCCTCAAGCAACTGCAGGAAAACGTCCAGACCGAAGGCAAGATTCAGCCGTGGCTCGAAAAGCACGAGTTGGGCAGCCTGCCGCGTCTGTGGAAAAAACTGCATGTCGAAGCCGGTTGGGAGGCCGCGCTCGAGGCCGTGCTGCGCGAGCGGCTCGCCGCGCTGGAAGTGTCGAACCTCGACTGGGTCAAGGCCTTCGCCACCGACGCGCCGCCCGCCAAGCTCGCGTTCTATGCGCCGCCGGTAGCCGGCCAGCCGGCCGCCACGCCGCCCGCTCTGCGGCCGTTGCTGTCGCTGGTGCGGATCGACGACGCGGGCATCCGCGCGGTGCTGAACGACTGGCTCGGCCTCGCGTTCGTCGCCGACGATCTGCAGCAGGCGCTCGCCATGCGCTCGCAACTGCCGGAAGGCGGCTCGTTCGTCGTCAAGGCGGGGCACGTGGTGACGCGCGTCGGCGTGCAACTGTATGCCGCCGATTCCGAGCAGGCCGGCATGCTGGCCCGTCAGCAGGAAATCGAAAATCTGGCGCGCCAGGTTCGCGCGCAAGCCTTGCTCGCCGACGAGGCGAAGGCCGCCGCGATCCGCGCCGAAGCCGCTCACACGCAAGCCGCCCAGCTGTTGACCGATGTGCGTCAACAGGCCGAGCGCGCCACGCAGCGCGTGCACGCGCTGCAAATGGACGTGCTCAAACTTACCCAGGCGCACGAGCGTTACACCCAGCGCAGCACGCAGATTCGCGAGGAACTCGCGGAGATCACCGCGCAGATCGAAGAGCAGCGCGCCATGCGCGCGGAGTCGGAAGCGAACTTCGAGCGTCACGATGGCGAACTCGCCGAATTGCAGGCGCGTTTCGAAGACCATCAACTCGCTTTCGAAGCGCTCGACGAGCAACTTACCGCCGCGCGCGCTCAGGCGCGCGATCTCGACCGTGCCGCCACCGACGCGCGCTTCGCGGCGCGCAACATGGCGAACCGCATCGACGAATTGAAGCGCAGCATTCAGGTCGCGCACGAGCAGAGCGAGCGTGTGGCGGCGTCGCTGGAAGATGCGCGCGCCGAGCTGGAAACCATCAACGAGCAGACCGCACACACCGGCTTGCAGGACGCGCTCGATATTCGCGCCGTCAAGGAAGAGGCGCTGCATGCCGCGCGCCTCGAACTGGACGATCTCACCGCCAAGCTGCGTGCAGCCGACGAAACGCGTCTGACCGCCGAGCGCGCGCTGCAGCCGCTGCGTGACCGCATCAACGAATTGCAGTTGAAGGAACAGGCGGCGCGCCTGAACGGCGAGCAGTTTATCGAGCAACTGGCCGCGGCCGGTGTCGACGAGGCCGAGTTGCAGGCCAAGCTTACGCCGGACATGAAGCCGTCGTACCTGCAAGGCGAAGTCACGCGCATCAATAACGCCATCACCGCGTTGGGCCCGGTCAACATGGCCGCGCTCGACGAACTGAAGGCGGCGACCGAGCGCAAGTCATTCCTCGACTCGCAATCCACCGACCTGAACAGCGCGATCGAAACGCTCGAAGACGCCATCCGCAAGATCGACGCGGAAACGCGCACGCTCCTGCAAGGCACCTTCGACCAGGTGAACCAGCATTTCGGCGAACTGTTCCCGCGTCTGTTCGGCGGTGGCCAGGCGAAGCTGATCATGACCGGCGACGAAATTCTCGACGCCGGCGTGCAGGTGATGGCGCAGCCGCCGGGCAAGAAGAATTCGACCATTCATCTGCTGTCGGGCGGCGAAAAAGCACTGACGGCGACCGCGCTGGTGTTTGCGATGTTCCAGTTGAATCCGGCGCCGTTCTGTCTGCTGGACGAAGTGGACGCGCCGCTCGACGACGCCAACACGGAACGTTTCGCGAACCTCGTGCGGGCGATGTCGGACAAGACCCAGTTCCTGTTCATCTCGCACAACAAGATCGCGATGGAAATGGCGCAGCAGTTGATCGGCGTGACCATGCAGGAGCAGGGCGTGTCGCGGATCGTTGCCGTCGACATGGAATCGGCCGCTGGTTTCGCCCAGAATATCGTTTGAGTTTGATTTGAATTGAGCCTCGCGGGTGTCCGCGTTCAGCGCAGCGGCCGGTGGTCGCGCGACACGTGGAGCGGGCGCAGAGCCGCGCAGATAAAAGAATTGCTGATGGAGCATGCATGGACGAGTTGACACTCGGTTTGATCGGCGCGGGTGCCGTGGTGGTCGGGGGCGTGGTCGTGTACAACGCATGGCAGAGCGCGAAGGTGCGCCGGAAGATGCCGCGGCCGATGCCGGCCGACACCGCCGAAAATCTCGCGCGGGACGATCAGGAGGAACAGAGCCCGTTCATCGAGCCGGCCCGGCCGACCACGCGCCGTGAGCCCGTAGTGGGCGCCGAGGCGGTGGAGCCAGGCACGGCGGCGCGCGTCGAACCAACGTTCGGCGGCCAGGCAGCCGGCACGGCGCCGCTCGACACGGCCGCCGATATTCAGGCCGAGACGACCACGCCGAACGGCTATCCGGAAGCCGAGGGCGTGGCCGAAGCCGAGCGCGACGCGAGCGCCGAGACCGCGCAAGCCCGCCAGTCCGGCGAACCCGTCGAACCGATTCTGCCGGCCGCCACGACGATCTCGTCGGCGCCGCCGGCTATTGTCGATCGGCGCATCGACTGCATTGTGCCGATCCGTTTGAACGGTCCGGTCGCGGGCGACAAGGTAATTCCACTCGCGCAGCGTCTGCGCCGCGCCGGCAGCAAGCCGGTGCATATCGAAGGCAAGCTCGAAGGCGGCGCTTGGGAACTGCTGCAAAACGGCGCGCGCTATGAAGAACTGCGCGCGGCCGCGCAACTGGCCAATCGCAGCGGCGCCCTCAACGAACTGGAGTTTTCCGAGTTCGTGACCGGCGTGCAGCAGTTTGCCGACGCGCTGGATGCGTCGCCGGAATTCCCGGACATGCTCGAAACGGTCGCGATGGCGCGCGAACTCGACGGCTTCGCCGCGCAGTGCGATGCGCAGTTGTCGATCAACGTGCTCTCCGACGGGGCGCCGTGGTCCGCCAACTACGTGCAGGCGGTCGCTTCACAAGACGGCCTGCTGCTTTCGCGCGACGGTACGCGGTTCGTCAAGCTCGACGCGCGGCAAAGCCCGGTGTTCATGCTGCAATTCGGCGACACCAACTTTTTGCGCGACGACCTCACCTACAAGGGCGGCCAGATGATCACGCTGGTGCTCGACGTGCCGGTGGCCGATGAAGACATCCTGCCGTTCCGTCTGATGTGCGACTACGCGAAATCGTTGGCCGAGCGCATCGGCGGGCGGGTGGTCGACGACGGCCGCCGTCCGTTGCCGGAAACCGCGCTGCTCGCGATCGAAAAGCAGTTGATGACGCTTTACGCGAAGCTCGAACAGGCGGGCATTCCGGCGGGTTCGCCGGCCACGCGGCGGTTGTTCAGCCAGTAAATTTTTTACGTCTTACCGCTGTCTCCGACGGCCGCACAATGTGCGGCCGTCCTCGCTTTAGGCCGCGGCTTCGCGCGCGCATTTCGAGCCGACGCGCAACGCGCCTAAACTGGCCATTCGGCCGATGTAAAGGGGCACGCTTCCTGCGATAATCCAATGTCTGAACTTCATTGAAGAACCTTCCGACAGCATGGCCCGAACCTCCGCCTCACATCCCGCAACCAACGCCCCGGCCGAGCGTGCCGCGTGGCTGCGCGCGGAACTCGAACGCGCCAACTACGCGTACTACGTGCTCGACCAGCCGGATTTGCCTGACGCGGAATACGACAAGCTGTTCAAGGAACTGGAGAGTATCGAGACGGAGCATCCGGACCTGATCGTGCCGGATTCGCCCACCCAGCGCGTAGGCGGCGAGGCGGCGAGCGGCTTCGAGCCGGTCGTGCACGACCAGCCCATGCTGTCGCTGAACAACGGTTTCGCCGACGAAGACATCGTCGCGTTCGACAAGCGCGTTGGCGACGCGCTCGGCAAGAACGCGAGCGAGCCGCCGGTGCCGGTCGACTACGCGGCCGAGCTGAAATTCGACGGCCTCGCCATCTCGTTGCGTTACGTCGACGGCGCGTTCGTGCAAGCCTCCACGCGCGGCGACGGCACGACCGGCGAGAACGTCACCGGGAACGTTCGCACGATTCGCTCCATTCCGCTCAAGCTCAAGGGCAAGCGTGTCCCGCACGTGCTCGACGTGCGTGGCGAAGTGCTGATGTTCAAGCGCGATTTCGAGCGTCTGAACGAACGCCAGCGGGCCGCGGAACAGAAGGAATTCGCCAATCCGCGCAACGCCGCGGCGGGCAGCTTGCGGCAGCTCGACTCGAAGATCACCGCGCAACGGCCGTTGTCGTTTTTTGCTTATGGCATTGGCGTGCTCGAAGGCATGGAGATGCCGGCCACGCATAGCGAACTGCTCGACTGGTACAAGGAACTCGGCTTGCCCGTGAATAGCGAGCGAGCCGTGGTGCAGGGCGCCGAGGGCCTGCTGGGCTTTTTCCACAGCGTCGGCGAGAAACGCGAGAAGCTGCCGTACGACATCGACGGTGTGGTCTACAAGGTCAACCGGCGCGATGAACAGGATGCGCTCGGCTTCGTGTCGCGCGCGCCGCGCTTCGCGTTGGCGCACAAATTCCCCGCGCAGGAGGCGCTGACCAAACTCGTCGCGATCGACGTGCAGGTCGGCCGGACCGGCGCGATCACGCCGGTAGCGCGGCTGGAGCCGGTGTTCGTCGGCGGCGCGACGGTTACGAATGCCACGCTGCACAATGAAGACGAAGTGCGTCGCAAGGACATCCGCATCGGCGACACGGTGATCGTGCGGCGCGCCGGCGACGTGATTCCCGAAGTTGTGAGCGCGCTGCTCGACCGGCGTCCCTCCGACGCGCGCGAATTCGTGATGCCCACGCACTGTCCGGTGTGCGGTTCGAGCATCGAGCGCCTGCCGGACGAGGCGATCGCGCGTTGTACCGGCGGCCTGTTCTGTCCCGCGCAGCGCAAGCAGGCGCTCTGGCATTTCGCGCAGCGGCGCGCGCTGGATATCGACGGCCTCGGCGAAAAGATCATCGACCAACTGGTCGAACAGAATCTCGTGCGTACGCCGGCCGATCTGTTCAACATCGGTTTTGCCACGCTCGCCGAACTTGACCGCTTTGCCGAAAAGTCCGCGCAGAACCTGCTCGATTCGCTCGAAAAAGCCCGGCACACCACGTTGGCGCGCTTCATCTACGCGCTCGGTATCCGGCATGTGGGCGAATCCACGGCGAAAGATCTCGCCAAGCACTTTGGCTCGCTGGACCCGATCATGGACGCCTCGGTCGAAGCCTTGCTCGAGGTCAACGACGTGGGGCCGGTGGTCGCCGAGTCGATTCATCAGTTCTTCGCCGAGGAGCACAACCGCACGGTGGTCGTGCAGTTGCGCGCGCCGGGCAAGGTCACGTGGCCCGAAGGCCCGCCCGCGCCGAAGGCGCCTGTGGGCGTGCTGGCCGGCAAGACGGTCGTGCTGACCGGCACCTTGCCGAGCCTCGCCCGCGAAGAGGCGAAGGAAATGCTGGAAGCGGCCGGCGCGAAAGTGGCCGGCTCCGTATCGAAGAAAACGGACTATGTGGTGGCGGGCGCCGATGCGGGCAGCAAGTTGGCGAAAGCTGAGGAACTCGGCGTTCCCGTACTCGACGAAGATGGTATGCGTAAGCTCCTGGAGGGGCAGTTATGATCCGCGAAATTCTCAAGATGGGCGATCCGCGCCTTTTGCGCATTGCCGATCCGGTCGATCACTTCGACACGCCCGAGCTGCATGAGCTCGTCAAAGACATGTTCGAGACCATGCACGACGCGAACGGCGCGGGGCTTGCCGCGCCGCAGATCGGCGTGAATCTGCAGGTGGTGATCTTCGGCTTCGGGCACAACGAGCGCTATCCGGACGCGCCGCCGGTGCCGGAAACGGTGCTGATCAACCCGACCATCACGCCGGTCTCGCTGGATATGGAAGAGGGCTGGGAGGGCTGTCTGTCGGTGCCGGGGTTGCGTGGCGCGGTGAGCCGCTTTTCGATGATCAAGTATCACGGCTTCGATCAATACGGCAAGCCAATCGACCGTGTCGCCGAGGGCTTTCACGCGCGCGTCGTGCAGCACGAGTGCGACCACCTGATCGGCAAGCTGTATCCGATGCGGATCAACGACTTCGCGAAGTTCGGCTTCACGGAGGTGCTGTTTCCGGATATGGATCCGAATAGCGACGATTGAGGCGACTTGTGCTGTTTCGGGCACTGCGGCGCTGGCGTATTCAGCTTGGCGCAGCGCAGGGATAAAAAAACCCCACGCGATCGCGTGGGGTTTTTTGTTGAGGCGTGGGTCAGGCGCGCGGCTTTAGAACGACTCGTCCGGCGACAGATAACGCCATTGGCCCGGCGGCAGCGCGCCCAGCATCACACGGCCCATGCGCACGCGCTTCAGGCCGATCACTTCGAGGCCGACCAGTTCGCACATGCGGCGAATCTGGCGCTTCTTGCCTTCGCGCAGCACGAAACGCAATTGCTCGCCGTTCTGCCAGTTCACTTGCGCGGGTTTCAGCGGCACGTCGTCGAGCGACAGGCCGTGGCATAGCAGCTCGAGACTTTCGGGCGGGAAGTGGCTTTCGACGTCGGTGGTGTGTTCGCCGAATGCCACGCGCACCAAATACTCCTTATCGATCTCGGAATGACCGCCGATCAGTTGCTTGGCGATCCGGCCGTCTTGCGTCAGCACCAGCAGGCCCGTGGAATCGATGTCCAGGCGGCCGGCCGGCGCAAGCTGCCGCAAATGCGCGACGGAGAAGCGGATGTCCGAGTGATCGCCTTCCCAGCGATTCTCCGGCGTGACCAGCGTGATGGCCGGCTGATAACCGTCTTCCGCCTGACCTGAGACCAGACCCACCGGCTTGTGAATCAGCACCGTCACCTGGCTCATCTGCGCGGCCTCGGCGGCGGGGTCGATTTCGATGCGCTGGTCCGGTCGGACTTTGGTGCCCAACGTGTCGATGCGCTCACCGTCCACCAGCACCCAGCCTTTTTCGATCCACTCGTCGGCTTCGCGGCGTGAGCACATGCCGAGTTCGGACATCAGCTTGGACAGGCGCAGCATGCCTGGCGCGTCTTCGTAGTCGCGACGCGGGGTGCGCGGAGCGGCATCGATTTCGCTGGCCCGCTGGGCTCGGGCCACGCCACGCGGCTTGTCGGCGCGCGCGGGACGGTCGTCGCCGAAACGGCGGCCGGCGGCCGGCAGCGTCTTGTCGAAGCTGCGGGCCGGGCGCTCGCCACGCTCGCTGCGTTCATTGCGCTCAGCGCTGCGCGCCGGACGGTCGCCGAATTCGCGTTTGGCTGGGGCGCGCTCGCCACGCTCGTCGCGCGGAGCGCGTGCCGGGCGGTCGCTGAAGCCGGTTTTGACGGGCTTGGCGAAGCTGCGTTCGCCACGATCGGATGCACCGCGCTCGCCTTCGAAACGGCGCGGCGCGCTTTCGCTGCGCGGCCCGCGCTCGCCGCCTCGGCGGTCTTGCGGAGCACCACGGTCGCCGCTGAAACGCGGGCGGTCGGATGCGTCGCGTTCACGGCGTTCCGGACGCTCTCCACGCGGAGCGCCTTCCGACGGACGGCCTGCGCCCGGACGCGCTCCGCTGAACGGACGGCGTTCGCCGTCGTCGCGGCGCGGAGCGCGATCGCCGAAGCTGCGCGGCGGGCGTTCGCTGCGATCCGTGCTGCCTTCGAAGCGGCGCGGTGCGCGTTCGGCTCGATCACCGGTTTCACGACGCGGCGCGCGGTCACCGCGGTCCGCGGCGCCTTCGAAACGGCGCGGGGCGCGTTCGCCGCGATCCGAACTGCCTTCAAAGCGGCGCGGAGCGCGTTCCGGGCGATCGCCACCGCCCTCGAACCTGCGTGGAGCCCGCTCAGCGCGATCGCCTGCACCTTCGAAACGGCGCGGCGCGCCGCCGGTGCGGTCACCACCGCCTTCAAACCGACGCGGCGCGCCTTGGCCGCGCTCGCCGTCCGCCCTGCGCGGCGCACGTTCGCCGCGATCCGCGCCACCTTCAAACCGACGCGGCGCGCGTTCCGCATCATCCCGACGCGGAGCACGATCGCCGCCACCTTCAAACCTTCGTGGACCCCGTTCGCCGTCAGCCCTGCGCGGCGCACGTTCGCTACGATCGCCGCCACCCTCAAACCGGCGCGGCGCACGCTCACCATCATCCCGACGCGGAGCACGATCGCCACCACCTTCGAAGCGACGCGGCGCACCACCCGCGCCCTCGCGGCGCGCCGGTCGATCCGACGCCGCGCGCGGCGCGCCACCGGCGTCCCGCTCGCGCGAAAACGACCCTTCAGCCCTGGCGGGACGCGCAGGACGCGCGCCGGCACCGGCCGACTTGCCAGCGCCCGCCGGCCGCTTACCGCCGCCGGCCGCGCCGGCGCGTTCATCCCGCGCCCCGCCGGGAGCCGGGGTCGCCGGCCTGGGTCCCGCCGGGCGCGTCGGCTTACGCGCCGACGTGCTGCCGGTACGGACAGGGGCGCGTTCGGACGAAGCCGGCCGCGGGTGCTTGGCTGTTAATTTGACTCGCATGAAATCTCACACTGCGATCGCGCGCAGCAGTTCGGTCTCGACCTGAATTTGCAGGCGGCTGTCCGACAGACCGTGTCCATCCAGCAGGAACACGTCTTCGACGCGTTCGCCGAGCGTATTGATCCGCGCCGAAGCGACGCCGACCCGATGCTCGGCCAGCACACGCGCGATCGAATAAAGAAGGCCTGGCCGGTCGTTCGCCGACACGGACAGGATGTAGTATTGGCCGCGCTCGTCGGCCCGAAGATCGACGCGCGGGGTAACAGGGAAGGTCCGCGACAGCCGCGACAAACGGCCTTTCGACGGCCCAGGGAGCAGGGTGCCGTCACCGGTGAGGCGGGCGGTCAGTTCCTGTTCGACCAGATTGGCAATATCGCGATAATGCACGTCTTCTTCGGTATGCGCGACGAGGAAATTATCGAGCGCGTACCCGTGCCGAGTCGTGCTGACCCGCGCATCGAGCACCGACAGGCCGTTGCGGTCGAAATACGCGCAAATGCCTGCAAACAGATCCGGCTGGTCCTTCACGTACACCAGCACCTGGAGCGCCTCGCCGATCGGCGACGGACGGGCCCGCACGATCGGCGTGGGCGTTTCCACGTGGCGGTACAGCACACGTGTTTGCCACGCGATATCCGCCGCGTCGTGGCGCAGAAAATAACCGATGTCGAGCTTGTCCCACAACGCTTTCTGCGCGCCTTCCGGCACGGTTTCGAGACGCAGCAGCGCGAGCGCTTCTTCCTGACGCGACTTCAGCTCCGAATGCGCATCCGGCCGCGCGCCGCCCAGCACCGCGAGCGTGGCGCGGTACAGGTCTTCCAGCAGCTTGCCTTTCCACGTGTTCCAGACTTTGGGGCTGGTGCCGCGAATATCGGCCACGGTCAGCAGATAGAGCGCCGTAAGGCGCCGCTCGGTGCCGACCAGTTCGGCGAACCGTTTGATGACCTCCGGGTCGCTCGTGTCCTGCTTTTGCGCGACCTGGCTCATGGTCAGATGTTGCTGAACCAGCCACACGACCAGTTCGCCGTCCTCGCCCTCGATGCCGTGATTGCGGCAGAAGCGCCGCGCGTCGGCCATGCCTAGCGTGGAATGGTCGCCGCCGCGACCTTTGGCGATGTCGTGAAACAGCGCCGCGACGTACAGCACCCACGGCCGGTCGAAGTTGGCGATCAGCTGACTGCAGAACGGATATTCATGCGCGTGCTCGGCCACCGCGAAACGCCGCAGATTGCGCAGCACCATCAGGATGTGCTGGTCGACGGTGTAGACGTGATACAGGTCGTGCTGCATCTGTCCGACAATGCGCCGGAAGTTCAGCAGGTAACGCCCCAGCACGCTCGTCTGGTTCATCAAACGCAGCGCGTGGGTGATGCCGGCCGGCTGCTTCAGGATGTCCATGAAGAGGCGGCCGTTTTCCGGATCGCGCCGCCAGTGCTGGTCCATCACGTCGCGGGCGTTGTAAATTGCGCGCAGCGTGCGCGCCGACAGGCCCTTTACGCCGGGCGTCTGTTCGTACAGCAGGAAGGCCTCGAGGATCGCGTTCGGCTCGCGCTGGAACACGTCGTCGCTGGCGATTTCCAGCATGCCCTGTTTTTCGACAAAGCGGTCCGACAGCACGCGCGTAATGCCGCTCGTGCTGGGGAAGAGCTGCGCTTCGATGTTCTGGATCAGGATCGTGGCGAGCTGCGTGACAGCCTTGGCGGACCAGTAATAGCGGCGCATCAGCTGTTCGCTCGCGCGCTTGGTCGCGGTCGGCTTGTAGCCGAAGCTCTCGGCCACCGCCGTTTGCAGGTCGAACACCATGATGTCCTGACGACGCCCGGCAATCACATGCAGCCGTGCGCGCAGCGCCTTCAGGAAACTCTCGTTGCGGCGAAGCTCGCGCGCCTCGCGCTCGGTGATCAGGCCGCGTGCTTCGAGTTCACGCCAGCTGCTGCCGAAACCGGCCGCCTGGGTGATCCACAGAATCAGCTGCAGATCGCGCAGGCCGCCCGGGCTTTCCTTGATGTTGGGTTCGAGCGAGTAGGGCGTGTCCTGGAATTTCGCGTGGCGCTGGCGCATTTCCAGCACTTTGGCCTGGAAGAAGGCTTTCGGGTCGAGCGCTTCGCGGTAACGCTTCGCGAAGTCGTCGAACAGCTCAGCGCTGCCGGTGATGCGGCGTGCCTCTAGCAGCGAGGTGCGCACCGTGACGTCGTTGGCGGCTTCTTCGAGGCATTGCGACACACTGCGCACGCTGCTGCCGAGTTCCAGCCCTAAATCCCATGCGAGGCTGATAAAGCGTTCGATACGCGCTTCGAGATGCTCGATCGGCGCGTCGGGCAGCAGGACCAGGATGTCGATATCGGAATGCGGCGCCAATTCGCCGCGCCCGTAGCCGCCTACCGCCACTAGCGCCAGCTCGGGCGGCAGTTCGCAGGTGTTCCAGGCCGCGCGCAGGGAGTCGTCGGTGGCGCGCGCCAGCGAGGCCATCAACGCGTCGACGTTGGTGGCCGTCCTGAAACGTTCCAGCAGTTGGGCTTTGGCCACTTTGTACTCCGCCTTGAGCGACGTGGCAGGGGATTGGGCGACGGCTGGAACACTACTCATTGGCAGGGAGGCGCAGAGGTGGGAAATCGGTCAGGCCGTGGCCGCGACGACCGGCGGGCGCGCGGGCGTGCCGGCGGAGACGGTCAGCACGTCGTAGCCGGTTTCGGTGACGAGGATCGTATGTTCCCACTGCGCCGACAGGCTGCGGTCTTTGGTCTTGACGGTCCACTGGTCCGGCATGGTGCGAATGTCGCGACGGCCGGCGTTGATCATCGGTTCGATCGTGAAGATCATGCCGGTTTGCAGTTCGAGCCCGGTGCCAGGACGGCCGTAGTGCAGGATCTGCGGGTCTTCGTGAAATACCGTGCCGATGCCGTGGCCGCAATATTCGCGCACCACGCTGTAGCCGTGGCTTTCCGCATGTTTCTGGATCGCGTAGCCGATATCGCCGAGATGTGCGCCCGGGCGCACCTGGTCGATGCCGAGCCACATGCATTCGAAAGTGGTCTGCACGAGCCGCCTGGCCATGATCGAGCCCTCGCCGACGATGAACATGCGGCTGGTGTCGCCGAAATAGCCTTCCTTGATGACCGTGACGTCGATATTGAGCGCGTCGCCGTTCTTCAGCGTCTTGTCGCCTGGAATGCCGTGGCAGATCACGTCGTTGACGGAAATGCAGGTGGCCTTCGGGTAGGGCGGGTAGCCGGGCGGCTGATAGTTCAGCGGCGCCGGCACCGTGCCCTGTTCCTTCAGCATGTATTCGTGACACAAACGGTCGAGTTCGCCGGTCGTGATGCCGGCGGTGACGAACGGAGTAATGTAGTCGAGCACTTCGCTTGCCAGTTTGCAGGCGACGCGCATTTGCGCGATATCGTGTTCGTTTTTGAGCGTAATAGCCATGAGTCGGGCCTGAAATGCGATTTATTGCAGGATTATCGCACCATATTCCGGCCGCCGCAGGCTTTTGCGGCCGGACCGGCGGCTTTCACGGACTCGCGTGCGGGCTCGTTCAAAGCGGCCGGCGCTCGCGCGGGTGCAACCCGCAGGCCATCAACAGGGCTACCGGGCAGGTTGAGTCGTGCAATAGTCGCGTGCTATAATCTTTGGCTAAGTCGATCTCTGTCTTGCAATATTTGTCCACATGTGGGCAAAAAGCGGCAGGATTGGCTTCTCATAGCGCCGGTTGCCTGCGCTATGAGGTCATGCGGAAGCGGAAGCCGAGCATAAGAAGGCAACGAAAACGCAGCACAAAGCAGCAGACTCGCAAGCCGGCGCACCCAGGGTGTCCGTCGCGTTCAGCCAGAGAGATGGCAGCGCGGCCGATACGGCAGCCGGCTTAAGACCCAACCCTCGCGGAGATTTTCATGGCAGTTACCATGCGTCAAATGCTGGAAGCCGGTGTCCACTTCGGTCACCAAACGCGCTTCTGGAACCCGAAGATGGCTCCCTTCATTTTCGGTCATCGCAACAAGATTCACATTATCAACCTCGAAAAGACGCTGCCGATGTACAACGACGCGCTGAAGTACGCGCGTCAACTGGCAGCCAATCGCGGCACGATCCTGTTCGTCGGCACGAAGCGTCAATCGCGCGACACGATCGCCGAAGAAGCACAACGCGCCGGCATGCCGTTCGTCAACGCACGCTGGCTCGGCGGCATGCTGACCAACTTCAAGACGCTGAAGGTCTCGATCAAGCGCCTGAAGGACATGGAAGCAGCGCTGGAAGCCGGTGAAACCGAACGCATGAGCAAGAAGGAAGCGCTCCTGTTCGAACGCGAAATGGCCAAGCTGGTCAAGTCGATCGGCGGCGTGAAAGACATGGGCGGCATTCCGGACGCGATTTTCGTGGTCGACGTCGGCTACCACAAGATTGCCGTGACCGAAGCGAACAAGCTCGGCATTCCGGTCATCGCCGTGGTCGACACGAACCACTCGCCGGAAGGCATCGACTACGTGATCCCGGGTAACGACGACGCCTCGAAGGCTGTCGCTCTGTACACGGCTGGCGTGGCTGACGCGATCGTCGAAGGCCGTGCGAACGCGGTCAACGAAGTGGTGCAGGCTGCACGTGGTGGCGACGGCGACGAGTTCGTCGAGGTCAACTCGGAAGCGTAAAGCTGCCCCGTGTCCGGCAAAAAAGGGGGCTTTCTACAGGCCCCCTTTTTTTAAGCCGCGACATTGTAGTGGGGCGCTGCCGGCAATGTCCGAAGCAGCGCTCAACGCGTCCTCCGTAAAAAATACGGTAAACGCTGAAACGAATTCTTGCCGCCGGCATCGAAGTGCGGGCGGTGTGTGACAGACGGAACTCAAGGAGCAAATGATGGCGGCAATTACCGCAAGCATGGTTGCAGAACTGCGCGCAAAGACCGACGCGCCGATGATGGAATGCAAGAAGGCGCTGACGGAAGCCGACGGCGACATGGCGCGCGCTGAAGAGTTGCTGCGCGTGAAGCTGGGCAACAAGGCCAGCAAGGCTGCATCGCGCGTAACGGCAGAAGGCGTGGTTGCCTCGTTCATCGGCGGCAACGCGGGTTCGCTGGTCGAGCTGAACTGCGAAACCGACTTCGTTTCGAAGAACGACGACTTCCTGGGTTTCTCGAAGAAAGTCGCTGAACTGGTCGCCACGCAAAATCCGGCTGACGTCGCAGCGCTGGCGGCACTCCCGCTGGACGGCTCGACGGTCGACGCAGTGCGTCTGGCACTCGTCGGCAAGATCGGTGAAAACCTGTCGATCCGCCGTTTCGTGCGCTTCGAAACCTCGAACAAGCTGGCAGCGTACCTGCACGGCACGCGTATCGGCGTGCTGGTCGAGTACACCGGCGCGGACGAGCAGGTCGGCAAAGACGTCGCGATGCACATCGCCGCGATGAAGCCGGTTTCGCTGTCGTCGGACGACGTGCCGGCGGACCTGATCGCCAAGGAGCGCAGCATTGCTGAGCAGAAGGCTGCCGAATCGGGCAAGCCGGCTGAAATCGTCGCCAAGATGGTCGACGGCAGCGTGCAGAAGTACCTGAAGGAAGTGTCGCTGCTGAACCAGACGTTCGTTAAGAACGACAAGCAGACGATCGAACAGATGCTGAAGGCCGGCAACTCGAGCGTGCAGAAGTTCGCGCTGTTCGTGGTGGGCGAAGGCATCGAGAAGAAGCAGGACGACTTCGCAGCTGAAGTGGCCGCTCAAGTCGCTGCTGCAAAGCAACAATAAGTCTTACCTAAGCAGCAACTGTTGTATCGTCGGACCCGCGGCGGAGCAAGACTTTGCCGCGGTCGGCAGCGCCGCAAGGCTGCGCGCGGGTTGACCCTCGCCGCGCAGCCGCCGCTGGCGAACCCAGGGTTCGTCAATTTGGCGACGCTTGCCCGAATCAGCATTTCACCCCTACATTAGTCCCTTGTTGTTGCCCTGTTCTGCGCGATCTGGATACCCCTATGCCCACTGCCTATAAACGCGTCCTGCTCAAACTCTCCGGTGAAGCTCTGATGGGCGACGATGCCTTTGGCATCAATCGCGCGACCATCGAACGAATGGTGGCGGACGTGGCCGAAGTGGTCCGTCTCGGAACGCAGCTGGCCGTGGTGATCGGCGGCGGCAATATTTTCCGCGGCGTCGCGGGCGGCGCGGCGGGTATGGACCGCGCCACGGCCGACTACATGGGCATGCTGGCCACCATGATGAACGCGCTGGCGCTGCAGGATGCCATGCGCCACGCCGGCATCGAGGCGCGCGTGCAATCGGCGCTGCGCATGGACCAGGTGGTCGAGCCGTACATCCGGCCCCGCGCGATTCGCCAGCTCGAAGAAGGCAAAGTCGTGATTTTCGCGGCCGGCACCGGCAACCCGTTCTTCACGACCGACACGGCCGCCGCTCTGCGCGGCTCGGAAATCGGCGCGGAAGTCGTGCTGAAAGCAACCAAGGTAGACGGCGTGTATTCCGCCGACCCGAAGAAAGACCCGAGCGCGACGCGTTACACCACGATCAGCTTCGACGAGGCGATCGGCCGCAATCTGCAGGTGATGGACGCCACGGCATTCGCGCTGTGCCGCGACCAGAAACTGCCGATCCGGGTGTTTTCGATCGTCAAACCGGGCGCGCTCAAGCGCATCGTACAAGGCGACGACGAGGGTACCCTCGTCCACGTGTAAACTCTCGTTCACATAACGTGGGCTTTAGCGCGAGCCCGGGCCGCCGCATCTTGCGCGCGCTGGCCGGCTCGCACCGTTTTGAAGGTTCGGAGGTTTAAAAATGTCTGTGGCTGATATCAGGAAGGGCGCTGAACAAAAGATGCAGCGCTCCATCGACGCGTTCAAGAACGACCTGTCGAAGATCCGCACGGGCCGTGCGCACACGGGCCTGCTCGATCACATCCAGTGCGATTACTACGGTTCGCCGGTGCCCATTTCGCAGGTCGCGAATCTGACGCTGATCGACGCACGCACGATCGGCGTGCAGCCGTGGGAAAAGAAGATGGTGCAAGTCGTCGAAAAGGCGATCCGCGAATCGGACCTGGGTCTGAACCCGGCCACGCAAGGCGACGTGATCCGCGTGCCGATGCCCGCGCTGACCGAAGAACGCCGCCGCGAACTGACCAAAGTGGTCAAGAGCGAAGCGGAAACGGCCAAGGTCGCGGTGCGCAACCTGCGTCGCGACGCCAACGAGCAACTGAAAAAGCTCGTGAAAGACAAGGAAATTTCGGAAGACGACGAACGTCGTGCGGGCGACGACGTTCAGAAGCTGACGGACAAGTTCGTCGCCGAAATCGACAAGCTCGTCGTGACGAAAGAAGCCGAGATCATGACGGTCTGAGGCCGGCCGCTCAGTTGCTCACGTTCTCCACTTCTTTTATTTGCAGTCACTGTCCCGACGGCCATGACCTATACCAGCTCAACCGTGCGCGTGCCTGATGTCGCCGCGGTGCCGCGACATATCGCGATCATCATGGACGGCAACGGCCGTTGGGCCACCCAGCGGCGCTTGCCGCGCGTGGCGGGCCATACGCGCGGCGTCGACGCGGTGCGTGCGGCCGTCGAGGCGTGCGCCCGTCAGGGTGTCGAATATCTGACGCTGTTCGCTTTCAGCTCGGAAAACTGGCGCCGTCCGAACGAGGAAGTCTCGTTCCTGATGCGCCTGTTCGTGACCGCGCTGGAGCGCGAGATCGGCAAGCTGCATGCGAACGGCATCCGCTTGCGCGTGGTGGGCGACCTGGCCCGCTTCGATACGCGCATCCGCGATCTGATCAAGCGCGCGGAGACCAAGACCGCGCGTAATACCCGTCTCACACTCACGATTGCCGCGAATTACGGCGGCCGCTGGGACATCATGCAGGCCACCCGCAAGCTCGCCGAACAGTCGGCGCTGGCGGGCAAGGCGGTCGAGGTGACCGAGGATTCGTTCGCCGAACACCTCTCCATGGCTTATGCGCCGGAGCCGGATCTCTTCATCCGCACCGGCGGCGAGCGCCGCGTCAGCAACTTCCTGCTGTGGCAACTCGCCTACACCGAGTTCTACTTCACCGACACGTTCTGGCCGGATTTCGACGCCGACGCGCTCGGCCACGCCATCGCTTCGTACGCGGAGCGCGAACGCCGCTTTGGCCGCACCAGTGCTCAACTCGAGCCGCAATCGCAAAACGTCGATTCGCTTCCATGCTAAAAACCCGTGTCATCACGGCGATCATCCTGCTGGCAGTGTTCCTGCCGGTCACGTTGTTCGCGCCGGTGGGCGCGTTCGGCGCGCTGATCGCTTTTGTCGTCGTGTTCGCCGCGTGGGAGTGGGCGCGCCTGCTCAAGCTGGGCGGCGCGGGCCCGGTCATTTACGCCCTGATCGCCGCAGTGGCGCTGGTGGCCAGCACGCGTCTCGGTACCGGCATCGAACAGGCCAGGCCGCTCTTTGAAGCGGCCGCTATTTTCTGGGTGATCGCCGGCCCGTTCGTGCTGCTGCGCAAGCCCACGCTCGCGCAGGGCGCGTGGCGTCCCTTCCTGTTTCTTGCCGGCATTGTGGTATTCGTCGCGTGCTGGCATGCTCTCGTCGCCGCGCGCATGCAGGGTGTGCCATTCGTGCTGTCGCTGCTGCTATTGGTATGGCTGGCCGATATCGGCGCATACTTCTCCGGAAAAGCGTTTGGAAAACACAAGCTGGCGCCTGCCATCAGTCCGGGTAAGACCTGGGAGGGCGCGATCGGCGGCTGGCTGGTGGTGATGATCGTCGCGGCGGCGGCGGTCTTTTTGCATGCGTTCGAGCCGACCCTGTATTCTGCGCTGCTGGCGCATTGGGGCGCCGTGCGCACGCTGCTCGCGCTGACCTTGCTGGTGGCATTCAGCGTGGTGGGCGACCTGTTCGAATCGATGATGAAACGCCAGGCCGGTGTGAAAGATTCAAGCGGCCTGTTGCCGGGGCACGGTGGCGTGCTCGACCGCATCGATGCCTTGTTGCCGGTGCTGCCGCTTGCCATGCTGCTGCTCGGCTAGAGAAAGAGATATGCAAAAACGTCTGACATTGCTCGGTTCCACGGGCTCGATTGGAGACAGCACGCTCGACGTCGTCGCGCGTCATCCCGAGCGCTTTTCGGTTTATGCGCTGAGCGCGCATCGCAACGGCGACAAGCTCGTCGAGCAATGCCTGCGCTTTCAGCCCGAAGTCGCGGTGGTCGGCGACGCCGATACGGCCGCGAGCGTCGCGGCGAAACTGCGCGAAGCGGGTTGCAAGACCGAGGTCACGTATGGACCGCAAGCGCTCGTCGACGTGTCGAAGAGCGACGGCTGCGATACGGTGGTCGCGGCGATCGTCGGCGCGGCCGGCCTCGCGCCGAGTCTTGCCGCCGCGCGCGCCGGCAAACGCATCCTGCTCGCCAACAAGGAAGCGTTGGTCATGTCCGGCGCGATCTTCATGGACGCGGTGCGCGACAACGGCGCGGTGCTGCTGCCGGTCGACAGCGAACACAACGCGATTTTCCAGTGCCTGCCGCGCGAGGCCGCGCTGCACGGCGGCGTCTCCAAGATCATTCTGACGGCGTCGGGCGGGCCGTTCCGCACGCGCGAACCGGCCACCCTCGTCGACGTCACGCCGGACGAAGCCTGTAAGCATCCGAACTGGGTCATGGGCCGCAAGATTTCGGTCGACTCGGCCACCATGATGAACAAGGGCCTCGAAGTGATCGAGGCACACTGGCTGTTCGATCTGCCGGGCGAGCGCATCGAGGTGCTGATTCACCCGCAAAGCGTGATTCACTCGATGGTGTCCTACGCCGACGGTTCGGTGCTCGCCCAACTGGGCAATCCCGACATGCGCACGCCGATCGCGCATGCGCTGGCGTTTCCGGATCGCGTCGATTCGGGCGTGGCGCAACTCGATCTGCTGCAGGTCGCGTCCCTGTCGTTCGAAAAGCCGGATTACACGCGCTTTCCGTGCCTTGCTCTCGCAGTGAAGGCACTGGCCGAGGGCGGCCTGGCGAGCGCGGCGCTGAACGCCGCGAATGAAATCGCGGTTGAAGCGTTCCTCGCGCGCCAGATCGGTTTCATGGCGATTGCCCAGGTGGTCGACGCGGTGCTCAGCGCATTGCCGAACCGCAGCGCGCATGCGCTCGAAGACGTGATCGAAGCGGATGCCGCCGCGCGTCGCGCCGCTGCCGAATTCATCGCGCGTCTGCCCGACGGCGCCCGTCGCACGGAACGCGCCGTCCAGTGAGGCGCTCATGAACCTGCTGATCGAACTGCTCGCCTTCGCGGTCGCGATTGGCGTACTCGTGGTCGTCCACGAATACGGGCATTACAGCGTGGCGCGCCTGTGCGGCGTCCAGGTGCTGCGCTTTTCGATCGGCTTCGGCAAGCCGCTGTTTCAGTGGGTGAGTCCGAAGACGGGCACCGAATGGACCATTGCCGCGCTGCCGCTCGGCGGCTACGTGAAGATGCTCGACGAGCGCGAAACGGGCGCTGAGCCGATTCCCGCCGAAGCCTTGCCGCATGCGTTCAACCGGCAGTCCGTGTGGCGCCGCTTTGCGATTGTCGCGGCCGGTCCGGTCGCGAACTTCCTGCTGGCCATCGTGCTGTTCGCGCTCGTCTTCGCCACTGGCGTGACGGAGCCGGCGGCGGTGATCGCGGCGCCCGCGCCGAATACGCCCGCGGCTGTTGCCGGTTTTGACGGCGGTGAAACGATCGTTGCCGTGCGTGCCGAGAACGCTGCCGAATCCGAGCCGGTGCGTTCGTGGTCAGACCTGCGCTGGAAGCTGCTCGGCGCGGCATTCGATCACAAGCGCATCGTGCTGAGTGCAAAAGACGCACACGGCACCTCGGATTTCCAACTCGATCTGCGCGGCCTCAGCGAAAAAGATGTCGATGACGACTTCATGTCGCATCTCGGTTTCGAGCCGGGCGGTGGCAAGCTGACGGTCGCGGGTGTGCAACCGGGCAGCGCGGCGCAAAAGGCCGGCCTCGTTGCCGGCGATCGTCTGCGTGCCGTCGATGATATTCCGACCGATAACGCCACGGCCTTCATCGCTTATGTAAAATCGCACGCCGGCAAAGCGGTGACGCTGCAGGTCGAGCGAGGCGGTAAAGCGGCGGGCAAGCTCGAAGACGTGAACATCGTGCCGCAGGCGCAGCGCGATGAAACGACCGGGCAGCAGATCGGCCGCATCGGCGCGGAACTGGCCACGCAGGTGCCGTCGATCGACGTGCATTACGGTCCGGTTGAAAGCTTGCAGTTGGGCGCGCACCGCACGTGGGACCTTGCGGTCTACTCGGTGCGCATGTTCGGCAGGATGATCGTAGGCGAGGCATCGCTAAAAAATCTTTCCGGGCCGGTGACGATCGCGGATTACGCAGGAAAGAGCGCACGTCTAGGTCCTTCTGCATTCCTGTCGTTCCTGGCCCTTGTCAGTATTAGCCTTGGTGTACTGAACCTGTTACCAATTCCGGTATTGGACGGGGGTCATCTGTTATATTATTTGGTTGAAGCTGTTACCGGTAAAGTTGTCTCCGATCGCTGGCAACTCGTTTTTCAGAGGGCGGGTCTCGCCTGCATCGTCGCGTTGTCGGCGATCGCGCTGTTCAACGATCTGGCTCGTTTAATCCATTTTTAAAGTGTTCGGCGGCGTTCACGATGGCGACCGCCCGACCTGATGCAGCTATACACACTGGGGAAGCACGTTGTTTAAACCTCATCGCTTTGTTCCAAAGACGGTTATAGCCGCGGCGTTCGCCGCGCATGGGCTGGTTGCTCACGCAACGACGCCCTTCGTGGTGCAAGACATCCGGATCGAGGGATTGCAACGCGTCGAACCTGGTACCGTGTTTGCCTACCTGCCTATCAAGCAAGGCGACACCTTCAGCGACGACAAGGCATCGGAAGCCATCCGCGCTTTGTATGCCACGGGCTTCTTCAACGACGTCAAGATCGCGACCGAAGGCAACGTCGTCATCGTGCAGGTGCTGGAACGTCCGGCCATCGGCACGATCGACTTCGCCGGCATTCATGAGTTCGACAAGGAAAATCTGACCAAGGCGCTGCGCGCCGTGGGTTTGTCGCAAGGCCGTTATTACGACAAGGCGTTGGTCGACAAGGCCGAGCAGGAACTGAAGCGTCAGTATCTGACGCGCGGCTACTACGCCGCTGAAGTCACCACCACGATCACGCCGATCGACCGCAATCGCGTGTCGGTGCTGTTCTCGGTGGCCGAAGGTCCGAGCGCGAAGATCCGCCAGATCAACTTCATCGGCAACAAGGCGTTCAGCACGGGCACGCTGCGCGACGAAATGCAGTTGTCCACGCCGAACTGGTTCTCGTGGTACACGAAGAACGACCTGTACGCGAAAGACAAGCTGACCGGCGACCTCGAAAACGTTCGCTCGTATTATCTGAATCGCGGCTATCTCGAGTTCAACATCGAGTCGACCCAGGTGTCGATCACGCCGGACAAGAAGGACATGTATCTGACGGTCACGCTGCACGAAGGCGAGCCGTACACGATTTCGAATATCAAGCTGGCGGGCAATCTGCTCGATCGTGAGCCGGAGCTGGCCAAGCTCATCAAGATCAAACCGGGCGACCGCTTCTCGGCTGAAAAGCTGCAGGCCACCACCAAGGCTATCGTCGACAAGCTGGGCGAATACGGCTATGCGTTCGCCACGGTCAATGCGCAGCCGCAGATCGATCAGGCCAACCATAAGGTCGACCTGACGCTGCAGGTGGATCCGAGCCGCCGCGTCTACGTGCGCCGCATCAACGTGGTCGGCAATACGCGTACGCGTGACGAAGTGGTGCGCCGCGAAATGCGCCAGCTCGAAAGCTCGTGGTTCGATTCGAACCGCCTCGCGCTGTCGAAAGACCGGATCAACCGTCTCGGCTACTTTACCGATGTCGACGTGACCACGGTGCCCGTTGAAGGCACGCCGGACCAGGTCGATGTGGACGTCAAGGTGGCCGAAAAACCGACCGGCGCGATCACGCTGGGTGCGGGCTTCTCGTCGACCGACAAGGTGGTGCTCTCGGCCGGCGTGTCGCAAGACAACGTGTTCGGCTCGGGCACGAGTCTCTCGGTGAACGTGAATACCGCCAAGACGTACCGTACGTTGACGGTCACGCAGGTCGACCCGTACTTCACGGTCGACGGCATCAAGCGTATTACCGACGTCTACTACCGTACGTACCAGCCGCTGTACTACTCCACGGATTCGAGCTTCAAGATCGTCACGATCGGTGGCGACCTGAAGTTCGGTATTCCGTTCTCGGAAGTCGACACGGTGTATTTCGGTGCCGGCCTCGAGCAGAACCAGCTGGATATCGACGCGAACACGCCGCAGAGCTACATCGACTACGTGCATGAATTCGGCCGCGTGTCGAACAACGTGCCGATCACGGTGGGCTGGTCGCGCGACGCGCGTGACAGCGCGCTGGTGCCGAGCCGCGGCTACTTCACGCAGGCGAACGCCGAATACGGCACGCCGATCGGCGGCACGCAGTACTACAAGGCCGACATCAACGCGCAGTACTATTATTCGTTCTCGCGCGGCTTCGTGCTGGGCTTCAACTTCCAGGGCGGTTACGGTAACGGCCTCGGCGGCAAGCCTTATCCGATTTTCAAGAACTACTATGCGGGCGGTATCGGTTCGGTGCGGGGCTACGAGCCGAGCTCGCTGGGTCCGCGCGACGCCAAGACGAACGACCCGATCGGCGGCTCGAAGCTGCTGGTGGGTAACATCGAATTGACGTTCCCGCTGCCGGGCACGGGCTACGACCGCACGTTGCGTGTCTTCACGTTCCTCGACGCCGGTAACGTGTGGGGTACGGAAGGCAACAGTATCGGCGCCAACGGCCTGCGTTACGGCTACGGTGTCGGTCTGGCGTGGATCTCGCCGATCGGCCCGCTCAAGCTCAGCCTGGGCTTCCCGCTTACGAAGCACACCGGCGACCAGTATCAGAAATTCCAGTTCCAGATCGGGACGGCATTCTGATCCGGCGGCCTGGAGGCAGGCGGCTGGCGGCCCGGCCAAACTACAGTATCGAGAGGATGACTTTGCTAACCGGTATGTTTTCGAAACGTGTGGCGTGCGCGCTGGCGCTGGCAATGACCTTGGGTGTCGGGGTCGCGCATGGGCAGGAGGCCAGGATCGCGGCGGTGAATTCCGACCGAATCCTGCGCGAATCCGCTGCCGCGAAGGCCGCGCAGGTCAAGCTCGAGGCCGAGTTCGCCAAGCGTGACAAGGACCTGGCCGACATGGCGCAGAAGCTGAAGTCGATGTCCGATTCGCTCGACAAGAACGGCGCGTCCATGTCGCCCGCCGACCGCGCGCAGAAGCAGCGCGACCTGTCGCAACTGGACACGGACTTCCAGCGCAAGCAACGCGAGTTTCGTGAGGATCTGAACCAGCGCCGCAACGAAGAACTGGCGGCGGTGCTCGACCGCGCCAACAAGGTGATCAAACAGATCGCCGAAGCGCAGCATTACGATCTGATCGTCCAGGAAGCGGTGTACGTGAGTCCGCGCATCGATATTACCGATCAGGTGCTGAAGGCTCTGGCGGCGTCGGGTAACTGAGCATGGCTGCCGGGCTTAACGGCCCCGGCAGCGGATCTGACAAGTTGGACCGAATACCAGGAGACAGGATAGGCATGGCATTTACGCTCGAGGACATCGTCCAGCGGTTCGGCGGTGAAGTAGTCGGAGACGGTTCGCAGCGCGTCGGCAGTCTTGCGCCGCTCGACCAGGCAGGCCCGGACCAGCTGGCGTTCCTCGCCAATCCGAAGTACCTGTCGCAGGTTGAAACGACCCGTGCGGGCGCGGTGTTGATCAACGCCGACGACCTCACCAAGCTCGCTTCCCGCGAGAATCGTAACTTCATCGTCACGCCCAATCCGTACGCTTACTTCGCGCGCGTCGCGCAAACCTTCATAGACCTCGCTGCGCCCAAGGCGGCGCCCGGCGTGCATCCGAGCGCGACCATTGACCCGTCGGCGCAGATCGCCGCGAGCGCGGTGATCGGCCCGCACGTCACGGTGGAAGCGGGTGCGGTGATCGGCGACAACGTGCGGCTCGACGCCAATGTCGTGATCGGCCGTGGCACGCGCATCGGCGCGGGCTCGCATCTTTATCCGAATGTCGCGGTGTACCACGGTTGCAAGCTCGCCGAGCGCGTGATCGTGCACGCGAGCGCGGTGATCGGCTCGGACGGTTTCGGCTTCGCGCCGGATTTCGTCGGCGAGGGTGAGGCGCGTACCGGCAGCTGGGTGAAGATTCCGCAGGTCGGCGGCGTGTCGATCGCGGCCGACGTCGAAATCGGCGCGAACACCACTATCGACCGTGGCGCCATGGCGGACACGATCATCGAAGAGTGCGTGAAGATCGACAACCTGGTGCAGATCGGTCACAACTGCAAGGTCGGCGCTTATACGGTGATTGCCGGCTGCGCGGGTATCGCGGGCAGCACGACCATTGGCCGCCATTGCATGATCGGCGGCGCGGTCGGAATTGCCGGGCATGTCACGCTGGCCGACTATGTAATCGTCACGGCCAAGTCCGGCGTCTCGAAGTCGCTGCTCAAGCCTGGTATGTACACCAGTGCCTTCCCGGCCGTGAACCATGCAGACTGGAACAAGAGCGCGGCGTTGCTGCGCAATATCGACAAACTTCGCGATCGAATCAAGGCGCTTGAAAACGCCGCAGCTGAGAAGCAGGACGGCTCAGCAAGCAATTCCGCGGGCAGCAAAGCCTGAACATCAGGGCAACTCGCAGGGCAATTGACTCAGCAGACTCAGCATTTCGCCGGGCAACCCGCCGGCACCGCGTAAAATGGCGGGCAAGCAACAGGAAGCAAAGTCGGTTGCCGTGACCGGGTGGCGCGGCTACCGAGTCACGGCGAGCGCCGGCAGCACGCTTTACCAATCCACCTGCACCAGCATCCGCAGTCATCACCGCGCAGTCAATGCGTGAGCAGAAACACCATGAGCACCGAAAAAATCAATCTCGACATTCATAAGATTCTCACGCTGCTGCCGCATCGTTACCCGATCCTGCTGGTCGACCGGGTGCTCGAACTCGAGCCGCACAAGTGCATCAAAGCGTTGAAGAACGTGTCGATCAACGAACCGTATTTTCAGGGTCACTTCCCGACGCGTCCGGTGATGCCGGGCGTGCTGATTCTCGAAGCACTCGCGCAAACGGCGGCCCTGCTGACGTTTTCGGAAGAGCCGAGCGACCCGTCGAACACGCTGTATCTGTTCGTCGGCATCGACAACGCGCGCTTCAAGCGCGTGGTGGAACCGGGCGATCAGCTGATCCTGAACTGCACGTTCGAGCGTCACATGCGCGGCATCTGGAAGTTCAAGGCGCGCGCCGAAGTGGATGGCGTGGTCGCGGCGGAAGCCGACCTGATGTGCGCGGTGCGGCACACGGACAAAGACGCTTAAACGCACTTAGGCGCGAGGCGCTTAAGCCAGCGTCCGGGTGGTCGGCGGCGTCATGCGCGCGCTGGCCTCCCGCCAGATGCCCATCCAGACAACGCAACAGAATCAGAAGCGAGGACGCATGAGCAGGATTCATCCCACTGCGATCGTCGAACCGGGCGCACAACTCGACGAATCCGTCGAAGTCGGACCGTATGCCGTGATCGGCGCACATGTGACGATCGGCGCACGGACCATGGTCGGTTCGCACAGCGTGATCGAAGGTCACACCACCCTCGGCGAAGACAACCGGATCGGCCACTACGCATCGGTCGGCGGCCGTCCGCAGGACATGAAGTACAAGGACGAGCCGACCCGGCTCGTGGTCGGCAACCGCAACACGATCCGCGAATTCACCACGATCCACACCGGCACGATGCAGGACGCGGGCGTCACCACGCTCGGCGACGACAACTGGATCATGGCGTACGTGCACATCGGGCACGATTGCCACGTCGGCAGCAACGTCATTCTGTCGAGCAACGCGCAGATGGCCGGACATGTCACGATCGGCGACCACGCGATCGTCGGCGGCATGTCGGGCGTGCATCAGTTCGTGCGCATTGGTGCGCACTCCATGCTGGGCGGCGCTTCGGCGCTGGTGCAGGACATTCCGCCGTTCGTGATCGCCGCCGGTAACAAGGCCGAGCCGCACGGCATTAACGTCGAAGGCTTGCGCCGCCGCGGTTTCTCGCCGGACGCGATTTCGGCGCTGCGCGCGGCGTATCGCGTGCTGTACAAGAACGGTCTCTCGCTCGAAGAAGCGAAGGTGCAGTTGCGCGAACTCGCGACCGCGGGCGGCGATGGCGACGCGCCGGTGCAGACGCTGCTCGCGTTCGTCGAAGCGTCGCAACGCGGCATCATCCGCTAACCGATGGCATTGCAACCCAGTCCATTGCGCGTCGCGATGGTGGCCGGCGAGCCGTCCGGCGACCTGCTGGCGGCCTCGCTGCTCGACGGCCTCACGAGCCGCCTGCCCGCCGGCACCCAGTACTACGGGATCGGCGGCCCACGCATGATCGCCACGGGCTTCGACGCCCACTTTCCGATGGAAAAGCTCTCGGTGCGCGGCTATGTCGAGGCGCTGAAGCATATCCCCGGCATTCTCGGCATTCGCAACGAACTGAAGCGGCAGTTGCTGGCAGAGCCGCCGTCGGTGTTCGTCGGCGTGGATGCGCCGGATTTCAATTTTGGGCTCGAGCATCCGTTGCGCGAGGCCGGGATCCCAACCGTTCACTTCGTGTGCCCGTCCATCTGGGCGTGGCGCGGCGGCCGCATCAAGAAGATCGCCAAGGCGGTCGACCACATGCTGTGCGTGTTCCCGTTCGAAACGGCGCTGCTGGAAAAAGCGGGCGTCGCGGCCTCGTACGTGGGCCATCCGCTCGCTGATGAAATTCCGCTCGTGCCGGACACGCTCGGCGCACGCCGGGCACTGGGTCTTGCGGAAGACGGTCCGATCATCGCGGTGCTGCCGGGTAGCCGGCGCTCCGAGATCGATCTGATCGGCCCGACGTTCTTCGCCGCGATGGAGATGATGCAGCACCAGGAGCCGAGTCTGCGCTTCGTGATGCCGGCGGCCACGCCGGCGCTGCGCGAAATGCTACGGCCGTTGGTCGATTCGCACCCCGGCCTCGCGCTGACGATTACCGACGGCCAGGCGCAACTCGCCATGACGGCGGCCGACGCGATCCTCGTGAAGAGCGGCACCGTGACGCTCGAAGCCGCGCTGCTGAAAAAACCGATGGTGATCTCGTACAAGGTGCCCTGGCTGACTGGCCAGATCATGCGTCGCCAGGGCTATCTGCCGTATGTCGGGCTGCCGAATATCCTGGCAGGGCGCTTCGTGGTGCCGGAGATCCTGCAGCACTTCGCCACCCCGCAGGCGTTGGCCGAAGCCACGCTGAAACAGTTGCGCGACGAGACCAACCGGCGCACGCTGACGGAAATCTTCACGGAGATGCATCACGTGCTGAAGCAGAACACCGCGCAGCGTGCGGCGGAAGTCGTGGCGAGCGTCATCGAAAAGCGGAAGGGGCGGCCGTGACCCTGTCACGCGCGCCTCGCCGTAAAACCGTCGCCGGTGCGGCGGCGCAGCAGGTCGGCCTGAACTTCGAGACGCCGGATGACATCGTCTGCGGCGTCGACGAAGCAGGGCGCGGCCCGTTGGCCGGCCCGGTCGTGGCCGCGGCGGTGATTTTCGACCCGTCGAAGCCGATGATTCGCGGCCTCGACGACTCCAAAGTATTGACCGCGAAAAAGCGCGACGAACTGTACGACAAGATCGTCGACCGGGCGCTCGCTTACTGCATTGCGTCGGCATCCGTCGAAGAAATCGATTCGCTGAATATCCTGCATGCCACCATGCTCGCCATGAAGCGCGCCGTGGAGGGCCTGTCGGTCGTGCCGACGCTCGTCAAGATCGACGGCAATCGCTGCCCCACGCTGAGCGTGCGCAGTGAAGCGGTGATCGGCGGCGACGCGCTCGTCAAAAGCATTTCGGCGGCGTCGATTCTCGCCAAGGTTACGCGCGACCGGATGCTGCTCGAATTGCACCAGACGCATCCCGTCTACGGCTTCAACGCGCATGCCGGTTACGGCACGCCACAGCATCTCAAGGCGCTGCGCGAGCATGGGCCTTGCGAGCATCATCGGCGTTCATTCGCACCGGTGCGTGAGGCGCATCTGCGCCTTGGCACGGGCGTGCCGCTGCCGGCGGGTGAAGTGATCGTCGTGTCCGAAGTGATGTTCGACGACGACGCCTTCGGCGAACGCGGCAGCGCCGCCTGAGCTTCACACGAGCGCCTCATGAGCGCTGCGCGTGACCCGTTCTTTCCTCATTCTCACTGTCTTCTTCGCTGCCTGTGAAAGCCATCACCTCGCGGGACAATCCGCTCTACAAGCGCCTGAAGGCACTGGCCGGCTCGACGCATCAACAGCGCAAGAGCGGCCACGCGCTGCTCGAAGGGTTTCATCTCGCGAGCGCCTATCTCGACGTCGCCGGGCAACCGGAAATGTGCGTCGTCACTGAAGGCGCGCTGCGCCACGACGAAGCGCAGGCGATCGTTTCGCGCATCGAAGATCATCGTGTCATGACGCTGCCGGACGCATTGTTCGGGCAGTTGTCGAATGTCGTGCACGGTGTGGGCATTCTGCTGCTGGTTGAAAAGCTCGGCACGCCGCTACCCGACACGGTCGCGCAAACCTGCCTCGTGCTCGACGGCGTACAGGACGCGGGCAACGTCGGCTCGATTCTGCGCAGCGCGGCGGCGGCGGGCATTCAGCAGGTGTTCTGCGCGCCGGGCACGGCGTACGCGTGGTCGTCGAAAGTCTTGCGCTCGGGCATGGGCGCGCATTTCCTGCTGCAGATTCACGAGGACGTGGAAGCGCAGACGCTGATCGAGCGCCTCGCGCTGCCGATCGTGATTACAGATTCGCACGGCGCCGAGGCGATCTACGATTGCGACCTGAGCGGACCGCTCGCGTGGGTGTTCGGCAACGAAGGCGCGGGCGTCTCGCAAATCTGGCGCGACAAGGTTTCGTTGCGGGTGACGATTCCCCAGCCGGGCGGCATGGAGTCGCTGAATGTAGCGGCCGCGGCGGCTGTGTGCGTGTTCGAGCAGTGCCGCCAGCAGCGCGGCCGTAGCTAAAGCAGCAGACCTGCGCTCCCGCGTTTGTCCGCACTCGAGGTTGTTTCAGGCCGCGGGGCGCTGATCGTGCCTATGCCGTTGGTCGACGACACGCATGTTCTCGCGCGTGTCCATGTTCAAGGCCGCCGGGCTTGCGCGACCCACGTGCACAGACTCAATAAGAAGGTCTATCCAGCTTGATTTCCTGCAGGATCGTCGTCGCGATCTCTTCGATCGACTTGTGCGTCGACGACAACCACTTGATCCCTTCACGCCGCATCATCGCTTCGGCTTCGTTGATCTCATAACGGCAATTCTCCGGCGCGGCGTACTTGCTGCCGGGCCGGCGCTCGTTGCGAATCTCCGAAAGCCGCTGCGGATCGATCGACAAACCGAACATCTTCTGCCGATGCGCCAGCAACGGCGTCGGCAATTTGCCGCGTTCGAAATCTTCCGGAATCAGCGGATAGTTGGCCGCCTTCACGCCATACTGCATGGCCAGATAGAGGCTCGTCGGCGTCTTGCCGCTGCGCGACACGCCGACCAGAATCACGTCGGCGTCCGCCAGATTACGGTTCGATTGACCGTCGTCGTGAGCGAGCGAGAAGTTGATCGCCTCGATCCGGTTCTTGTACTCCTCGGTGTCGGCGTTCTGGTGGCCGCGGCCCATCGCGTGGCTCGACTTCAGTTCCAGTTCCTGTTCAAGCGGCTCGACGAAAGTCTGAAACATGTCCAGCACCAGCGCATTCGAGCCTTTGACGATCTGATTCGACGCGCTGTCCACCAGCGTGGTGAAGACGATCGGACGGCGGCCGTCCTGCACGATCGCTTCGTTGATCTTTTCGAGCGTGGCGTAGGCCTTCTCGGTCGAGTCGACAAAGGGCACGCGAACCAGGCGGAATTTCTGGTCGAACTGGGAGAGGATCGAATGCGCGAAGGTTTCGGCAGTGATCCCGGTACCGTCGGAGACGATGAATACGGTGGGCGGCATCAGTGGGGCAGGGGAACGTGAGCGAAAAAAAGCGCTCGAAAGAAACATCGCTGTGCGGACGGCGCTGCCCGGTGGCTAACCGGAGATTGCAGCAGCGTCCGACCAGCGCGCCGTGGGCACCGCAATTGCGCCCGGATGGCGCCGGGGCCTCGCAAAAGCCCGCTGGCCGGTCCGGGGCGCGATTCGAGGCGCAATTCTCGTCCGACTGTCACATTTCGAGAGTCGGCACGGTAGAATAGCGGCAACCTGTTGGATAAGCAATTGCGGGCGATTGGCGGCTAACTTACCGTGAACGGTCGTTCAACACCTCGCTTTTGGTCGGTATTTCTGGTCGCCAAGCGGCAGTCAACGCGAGGGATCGATCGGTAAAATCGTCCATTCGCGTGCTTCGTCGCATATCGAGCGCAAGCCGCGCTCGGGCTTTTCCAGGCGATTGCTTCTCCAACAGGTTGTGCAAGACGCGAGGTTACGCTCCCAATGGGCGTCTCGCGTTCGAGCCCACTTGCACAGCCGTGAATTTCTTTCACACTTAGGGGCTTGTATGACTAACGCAGTTACCGTCGCAAAGGATAAGGCGTATGTAGTTCCGTTCGAGCAGTTGCGGATGACCGACGTGGAAATCGTCGGTGGCAAAAACGCGTCGCTTGGCGAGATGATCAGTCAGCTCGCTGAAGCAGGCGTGCGCGTGCCGACCGGTTTCGCCACCACGGCGCTGGCTTTCCGCGACTTCCTGCATCACAACAATCTGACCGAACGCATCGCCAAACGTCTCGAAACGCTCGACGTCGACGACGTGAAGTCGCTCGCCGAAGCGGGCAAGGAGATCCGTCAATGGATCGTCGACGCGCCGTTCCAGCCGCAACTCGAGTCGGATATCCGCGCGGGCTTCGACACCCTGCAAAACAGCTCGCCTGAAGAGCTGTCGTTCGCCGTGCGTTCGTCGGCCACGGCGGAAGACTTGCCGGACGCATCGTTCGCGGGTCAGCAGGAAAGCTACCTCAACGTAGTCGGCATCGAAGAGGTGCTCGACCGCATGAAGCACGTGTTCGCGTCGCTGTACAACGACCGCGCTATCTCCTATCGCGTCCACAAGGGCTTCACTCACGCTGAAGTCGCGTTGTCGGCGGGTGTGCAGCGCATGGTGCGCTCGGACGTCGGCGCAGCCGGCGTGATGTTCACGCTGGACACCGAATCGGGCTTCAAGGACGCTGTCTTCATCACGTCGAGCTATGGCCTCGGCGAAACCGTGGTGCAAGGCGCGGTGAATCCGGACGAGTTCTACGTCTACAAGACCACGCTCGCGCAAGGCAAGTACCCGATCATCCGCCGCTCGATCGGCTCGAAGCTGATCAAGATGGAATTCACCAAGGCGGGCGAAGAAGGCCGCGTGAAGACCGTCGACGTGGCGCACGAGCAGCGCAACCGCTTTTCGATCACGGACGAAGACGTGATCGAACTGGCCAAATACGCCGTCATCATCGAAAAGCACTACGAGCGTCCCATGGACATCGAGTGGGGCAAGGACGGCCGCGACGGCAAGATCTTCATTCTGCAGGCGCGCCCGGAGACGGTGAAGAGCCAGGCGGCGGGCAAGGCCGAGCAGCGCTTCAAGCTGAAGGGCCAATCGAACGTGCTGGCCACCGGCCGCGCGATCGGCCAGAAGATCGGCGCGGGTCCCGTGCGCGTGATTCACGATCCGTCGGAAATGGACCGTGTGCAGCCGGGCGACGTGCTGGTCGCCGACATGACCGATCCGAACTGGGAACCGGTCATGAAGCGCGCTTCGGCAATCGTCACGAACCGTGGCGGCCGCACCTGCCACGCGGCGATTATTGCGCGTGAGCTGGGCGTGCCGGCGGTGGTCGGCTGCGGCGACGCGACGGACGTGCTGAAGGAAGGCGCGCTCGTCACCGTATCGTGCGCGGAAGGCGACGAAGGCAGAATCTACGACGGCCTGCTCGAAACCGAAATCACCGAAGTGCAGCGCGGCGAACTGCCGCCCATTCCGGTAAAGATCATGATGAACGTGGGCAATCCGCAACTGGCCTTCGACTTCTCGCAACTGCCGAACGCAGGCGTGGGTCTCGCGCGTCTCGAGTTCATCATCAACAACAACATCGGCGTTCACCCGAAGGCGATTCTCGAGTACCCGAACATCGATCAGGACCTGAAGAAGGCCGTGGAAAGCGTTGCTCGCGGTCACGCCTCGCCGCGCGCGTTCTACGTCGACAAGCTGACCGAAGGTATCGCCACGATCGCGGCGGCGTTCTATCCGAAGCCCGTGATTGTGCGTCTGTCGGACTTCAAGTCGAACGAGTACAAGAAGCTGATCGGCGGTTCGCGCTACGAGCCGGACGAAGAAAACCCGATGCTCGGTTTCCGCGGCGCGTCGCGCTACATCGCGGACGACTTCGCCGAAGCGTTCCAGATGGAATGCATCGCGCTGAAGAAGGTGCGCGAAGAGATGGGCCTCGACAACGTCGAGATCATGGTGCCGTTCGTGCGTACGCTGAAGCAGGCGGAGCGCGTGGTCGGGCTGCTGGGCAAGTACGGCCTGAAGCGCGGCGAGAATGGCCTGCGCCTGATCATGATGTGCGAAGTGCCGTCGAACGCGATTCTGGCCGAAGAATTCCTGCAATTCTTCGACGGCTTCTCGATCGGTTCGAACGACCTGACGCAGCTCACGCTCGGCCTCGATCGCGACTCCGGCATGGAACTGCTGGCGGTGGATTTCGATGAACGCGATTTGGCAGTCAAGTTCCTGTTGAAGCGCGCAATCGACACGTGTCTGCGCCTGGACAAGTACGTCGGTATTTGCGGCCAGGGCCCGTCGGATCATTCGGACTTTGCGCAGTGGCTGACCGATGAAGGCATCAAGTCGATCTCGCTGAACCCCGACACGATCGTCGAGACGTGGCAGCAACTGGCCAAGTCGGCGAAGCAGTAAGGCGAACGGCATGCCGCTTCCTAAGCGGCATGCATAACGTGCGATGCGGTAGGTCAAGCGCGCGTCGAATGCACGTGAAACCGTGCTGTATCGCCCGTTGAACGCGCTCGCTTCGTGCTATAAACACCCCGGTAGATCCGGGGTGTTTTGCTTTGTGGAGGTCGACGTGGCGCCAGGTGGATTGTTCTGGTGGATCGGGGCGGGTGTGCTGGTCGTGCTGGAGTTGCTCAGCGGCACCTTCTACCTGCTGATGATCGCATTGGGCTGCGTCGCGGCCGCGATTGCGCACCTTGCAGGCGCCGCAGCCGACGTGCAGTTCGCGGTCGCGGCCGTGGTGGCGCTGGCGGCGGTGCTGCTGCTCAGGCGTTCGCGGTTCGGCCGCAGAACGCGCAAAGAGGCGTCGCGCAACCCGGACGTCAATCTCGACATCGGTCAAACACTCGTCGTGCCGGCGTGGCACGAGCGGCGGGCACGCGCCGATTATCGCGGCGCGGCATGGGACGTCGAGCTGGCCGCGGGCGAGCCAGAAGACGCGCCGCTCTACGAAATCACGGAGTTGCGCGGCAGTTGCCTCGTCGTCGTGGCGGCGCGTCATTCAAACACCCGGGCCACCACGGCCTGAGCACCAACGCGTCATACGCGCATCACACACAACTATTCGAACTACGGACCGGAGGGCAGTAATGGATTCGACCATCGTCGGGGCGGTGCTTCTGATCATCGTGATCGTACTGGCGGCGCAGACTATCAAGATCGTGCCGCAGCAGCATGCGTGGGTGCTGGAGCGGCTCGGCCGCTATCACCGTACGCTGACGCCGGGCTTGAGCTTCGCGTTTCCGTTCGTCGACCGGATCGCCTATAAGCACATCCTCAAGGAAATTCCGCTCGAAGTGCCGAGCCAGGTCTGTATCACGCGCGACAACACGCAGTTGCAGGTGGACGGCGTGCTGTACTTTCAGGTCACCGATCCCATGAAGGCGTCGTACGGGTCGAGCAACTTCGTGTTCGCGATCACGCAACTGTCGCAAACCACGCTGCGCTCGGTGATCGGCAAGCTCGAACTCGACAAGACTTTCGAGGAACGCGACTTCATCAACCACAGCATCGTGTCGTCGCTCGATCAAGCTGCGACGAACTGGGGTGTGAAGGTGCTGCGCTACGAAATCAAGGATCTGACGCCGCCCAAGGAAATTCTCCACGCAATGCAGGCGCAAATCACCGCCGAGCGCGAGAAGCGCGCGCTGATTGCGGCATCGGAAGGGCGTAAGCAGGAGCAGATCAATATCGCGTCCGGCGGGCGCGAAGCGGCGATCCAGAAGTCTGAAGGCGAGCGGCAGGCGGCGATCAATCAGGCGCAAGGTCAGGCGTCGGCGATTCTGGCCGTGGCCGAAGCCAATTCGCAGGCGATTCAGAAGATCGCGGCGGCCATTCAATCGAACGGCGGGATGGAAGCGGTGAACCTCAAGGTGGCCGAGCAATATGTGAATGCGTTCGGCAATCTGGCGAAGCAGGGCACCACGCTGATCGTGCCCGGCAATCTCGCGGACATGAGTTCGATGATCGCGTCGGCGCTGACGATTGTGAATAAAGGGAAGGGCGTGACCGAGGTGCGTTGAACAGGCCGGCTGCGCTCAACGCGCCGGCAGCGGGAACGGATGGGCCAGGCGCAATGTCGCGAATGTCCTGACCATCCCGGTTTCCGTCGAGCGCGTGACTGCGTAGGCTGTACCGAAAGCACCGAAAGCACCGAAAGCGTTGCTCGGGGCGTTTGCCGGCTTGCAAAAAGAAATGGCCCGCGGACTGTGCGGGCCATTTGCCTTTCAGCGCTTGTGAGGCACGCTTCCTTGCCACCCGCGATCCAGTCGCAGCGAACGTTGGCAGACGAAACGCGGCAAAACAGCACGCCGCCTGCCATCAACCGTCGATCAAACCAGACCTGCCATCAAGTCGGCGAGCGCATCAACCGCGCCTTTTCACGCTCCCAATCGCGCTTTTTCTCGGTCTCGCGCTTGTCGTGCTGCTTCTTACCCTTGGCAAGACCGATCTCGCATTTGACGCGGCCGCCCTTGTAGTGAAAATTCAGCGGCACGAGCGTGTAGCCGCGCTGCTCGACCTTGCCGATCAGTTTGCTGATCTCTTCGCTGTGCAACAGCAGCTTGCGCGTGCGTACCGGATCGGGATTGATATGGGTCGAGGCTTCGGGCAGCGGGCTGATGTGCGTGCCGATCAGGAACAGTTCGTTATTCTTGATAACGACGTACCCTTCCTTGATCTGGCCGCGCCCGGCGCGCAGCGCCTTGACCTCCCATCCTTCGAGCACGAGCCCTGCTTCATAGCGTTCTTCGACCGAGTAGTCGTAGAAGGCTTTTCTGTTGTCGATAATGCTCATGAATGGAAAGTGCCCAACTCGTTTAAAATCACGATTTTAGCAAAGCGGGGCAAGGAAAGCCCGCTGCGCTCGTCCACCCTTGCCACGCGCTGTTCAATTTATGGCAGATGTCCAGAAAACCGTATTGATCCGCCATTCGGCGGAACAGATGTTCGACCTCGTCACCGACGTCGCCGATTACCCCAACTTCCTGCCGTGGTGCGGGGGAGTCGAAATCCGCCGCCGGGACGAAACCGGCATGGAGGCGAAGATCGATATCAACTTCAAGGGCATCAAGCAGCATTTCGCCACGCGTAACAGCATGGAGCGGCCCACGCGCATCGATATGGAGTTCGCGGACGGCCCGTTTCGCAAGTTCACGGGCTTCTGGCGTTTTACGCCATTGCGCGCCGATGCCTGCAAGATCGAATTCGCGTTGCACTACGAATTCACCAATATCATTCTCGAGAAAATCATTGGCCCGGTGTTCAACCACATCGCCAACACCTTCGTCGAGTCGTTCGTGAAGCGCGCCGATCAGCGCTACGGTAAGGCATGAGCGGGCGCTTGTCGATTGAAGTCTGCTACGCGTCGCCGAGCGAGCAGGCATTGATTGCCGTTGAGCTGCCCGCGGGCGCCACGCTGCAGCAGGCGCTGGACGCGAGCGGCATCTTGCGGCGGTTCCCGCAGATCGATCTCGGCACGCAGAAAGTGGGCGTGTTCGGCAAGCTCAAGCCGCTCGACGCGGTGCTGGCCGATCATGACCGGGTGGAGATTTACCGGCCGCTGCTGGTCGATCCCAAGGTGTCGCGTCAGCGGCGCGTTGAAAAGACCCGCAAGGCGGGCTCGATCGAAGGGCGTCGCTGGCAGAACAAGGATTCGCGGTAAGCGGATCTCGCGTAGGCGGAGACGGGCGAGGACGCCCTGCGCCTCAAGGCGCCGACGCCTGCGGCTTGTCCTTGATCCGGGCAACCCCGGACGTATCGTCGTCCGCATGCTGGCGCACCGACCAGCACACGCCGGCCACCAGCAGCAGAATCGCCGCCAGTTCGAGCGGGCGCGGCAATCGCTGGTCATAAATGAACGCGTAAAGCAGCGCAAAAAGCGTCTCGAACACGATCATCTGACCCGAGAGCGTCAGCGGCAGCCGTTTCGATGCGGCATTCCACAGCCCGTTGCCGAGCCACGATGCGCCGATCGCGAGCCCCAGATTGAGCATCCAGAAGGTGTGCCAGCGTCCGTCGGCCAGTTCGCCATGCGGGCCGCCCGCCGGCAGCACGGCGATGACGAGCCACAGCGCGGCGCCGAGCGCGCCCGTCACCACGCCCCACAAGACTGACCACTCGTTGCCGCTGAAATGCGTCTGGCGCTGCAGATAGCGGGCGTTTTCGACCGCGAACCACGTCCAGCATCCCAACGCGCCGACCGCGCAGGCCAGCCCGATCAGCTTGGTGATGACGCTGACGGGCGTGCTGTCCGCTACCGTAAATACATCGATGTTGATGCAGGCGATGCCCGCCATCACCATCGCGAGCGGCCAGGCGAGGCGCGCGAGCGGCACGGCGCCGTGATCGCGCCGGCCCAGCAGCGTCACCGTGACGGGCAGCACGCCGACGATCAGCGACGCCGGCGCGATGCCGATCAGGTGCACGGCCGCCGTCAGCAGCAGGTAATAGAGGAGGTTGCCGGCCAGGGCCAGCTTCACCAGTGCGCCGAGATCTTCGCGGGTCAGGCGTTTGATCAGCGAGCGCGCCATGGGCAGTGCGGCGGCCACGGAGACGATGCCATACATCGTGTAGCGGCCCGCGCTCAGAAGCAGCGGCGAAAAGTCCGGCAGCACGCGCGGCACCAGAAAAACCATGCCCCATAAGGCCCCGGCCATTACTCCATACGCCACACCGCGCTGCATCGACTGCCCCTGCAAAAAACTGGACTGGTCGGCAGAATAGCCGGTTGGCGGCCCGGGCGTCTTGTTCGATCCTGCAATTCGAGCCCGCCGGCGCCCCGTTGCGCCCGAACGCGCAAACGAAACCCGATCGAACCCGAGGCGAACAGCCAAGCGAAATCCAGGGGCCCGATTGCATGAAAAAAAATCGCCCGAATTCGCTAAGCTGCTGTTCGTGCAGTGAAAACCAGGGAGGTATCGCGTATAATTCGCTTTTGCGCCTATAGGATTTGCCATGCGTCTGATCCAAACAGCACTCACGTTCGATGACGTGCTCCTCGTCCCGGCTTTCTCCGATGTTTTGCCGCGCGACACCAGCCTCAAGACCCGGCTGACCCGCAACATTTCCCTGAATATGCCGCTCGTGTCCGCCGCCATGGACACCGTCACCGAAGCACGCCTCGCCATTGCGATGGCGCAAATGGGTGGCGTGGGCATCATCCACAAGAATCTCACCGCGGCCGAGCAGGCGCGTGAAGTGGCCAAGGTCAAGCGTTTCGAATCGGGCGTGGTGCGCGATCCGATCACGGTGCCGCCGCAAATGAAAGTGCGCGACGTGATCGCATTGTCGCAGCAGCATGGCATTTCGGGCTTCCCGGTCGTCGAAGGCGCGCAACTCATCGGTATTGTGACGAACCGCGACCTGCGTTTCGAAGAGCGTCTGGACGAGCCGGTGCGCAACATCATGACGCCGCGCGAGCGCCTCGTCACCGTCAAGGAAGGCACGCCGCTCGCCGAAGCCAAGGCGCTGATGCACAGCCATCGCCTCGAGCGCGTGCTGGTCATCAACGACGCATTCGAACTGCGCGGCCTGATGACCGTCAAGGACATCACCAAGCAGACCGAACACCCGGACGCGTGTAAAGACGAACACGGCAAGCTGCGTGCGGGCGCGGCGGTCGGTGTGGGCGCTGACAATGAAGAGCGCGTCGAACTGCTGGTGCAGGCGGGCGTCGACGTGATCGTCGTCGATACCGCGCACGGCCACAGCCAGGGCGTGCTCGAGCGCGTCAAGTGGGTCAAGCAGAACTTCCCGCACGTCGAGGTGATCGGCGGCAACATCGCTACCGCGGCGGCCGCCAAGGCGCTCGTCGAATACGGCGCGGACGGCGTGAAGGTCGGTATCGGCCCGGGCTCGATCTGCACGACGCGGATCGTCGCCGGCGTGGGTGTGCCGCAGGTCACCGCGATCTCCAACGTGTCCGAAGCGCTGAAGGGCACGGGCGTGCCGGTCATCGCCGACGGCGGCGTGCGCTTCTCGGGCGACGTCAGCAAGGCGCTGGCCGCCGGCGCGAATGCCGTGATGATGGGCAGCATGTTCGCCGGCACCGAAGAAGCGCCGGGCGACGTGTTCCTGTATCAGGGCCGCCAGTACAAGTCTTACCGTGGCATGGGCTCGGTCGGCGCGATGAAAGACGGCGCTGCGGACCGCTACTTCCAGGACAACTCCGCGAACATCGACAAGCTGGTGCCGGAAGGTATCGAAGGCCGCGTCGCCTACAAGGGCTCGGTCAACGCGATTCTGTTCCAGCTGATCGGCGGCGTGCGCGCCAGCATGGGCTACTGCGGCTGCCGCACCATCACCGAGATGAACGACAAGGCCGAGTTCGTGCAGATCACGGGCGCGGGCCTGCGCGAGTCGCATGTGCATGACGTGCAAATCACCAAGGAAGCGCCCAACTACCACGTGGACTAAACGCCAATGAAGCCATTGCTGCGCGCTGTACTCATCCTCGATGCCTTGCTGCTGCTTGCGTTCGGCCTGCTGTTTCTGCTGACGCCGTGGACTTCGCTGTACAACGCGCTGCTTCTGGTGCAAACCCAGCCGGCTCTGGTCGGCCAGGGGTTTGGCGTGGCGCTGGTCGGGCTGGCATGGCTGGCCTTTCACGCGTCGATCGACGGCGCGCTTACCACCACTGTCGCCAAGGTGGTCGGGCACGTGAACTGGTTGACCGGCGTGCTGATGCTGATCTGGCTGCTCGGTCTGCATACGCCGGCGCTGACCGGTTTCGGGCAGATCGTCGCGGTGTTGACGGGCGTGGTGCTGCTGG
Organism: Paraburkholderia sp. BL27I4N3; assembly: GCF_003386115.1. Lineage (NCBI taxonomy): Bacteria > Pseudomonadati > Pseudomonadota > Betaproteobacteria > Burkholderiales > Burkholderiaceae > Paraburkholderia > Paraburkholderia sp. BL27I4N3. The sequence continues at coordinate 1,450,294 of NZ_QREJ01000001.1, forward strand.
TGATCGGTCTGGGCGGCGTGCGTCTGGCGGGCGCGGTGCGGCGCCGTGAAAGAGTGAGGCTCGCTGAAGCCGCCGCTGCCGAGCGCGCCGAGAAGCAGGCTGCCAAAGACGCCGCGAAAGACGCGGCCAACCGGCGCGAGCCCGGCCGCGTCACGGCGGGCTTTCCGGTCTATCACGCCGAGCCGGCCGTGGAGCCTGTCGTGCCGGTTACGCGGCCTGTCAGTGCCACGAGTCCGGTTGCAGGGGCGCCGCTTCATCCGGTCGTCGACGAAGCCGGTCTGACGCCCTCCGAACGCGCAGCGCGGGCTGAAGCCGCCGCCGCGCGCGACGAAGCGCGCAATGGCGACGCTGACGCGCCTGGCGCGCCCCGGCCGCCGTTTCATGGGTGACGCGCTGCGCGCTACGCCATCCGCTGAAGCACCCGGATTTCGTTTGCGTGCGCCGTGGGCAAGCACCTGCGACGCGGCCCGCGCCAACCCGCTGCATCGTTACGTTTCATGCTCGATCGTTCCCACGTGGACCGCTTTGAATTCAACGCCGCGCATCGCGCGCGGCATTCCGTATCCGCTCACTTTTGACTCCGTCCGCTGCCATGCATGACAAGATCCTGATCCTCGACTTCGGTTCGCAAGTCACCCAACTGATTGCACGTCGCGTTCGCGAGGCCAACGTGTATTCGGAAATTCATCCCTACGACGTCGATGCATCGTTCATTCGCGACTTCGCGCCGAAGGGCGTGATCCTGTCCGGCGGCCCGAGCTCGGTCACCGAAACGGATACGCCGCGCGTGCCGCAAGCCGTGTTCGAACTCGGCGTGCCGGTGCTCGGAATCTGCTACGGCATGCAGGCCATGGCCGAGCAGCTGGGTGGCAAGGTCGATATCGGCCACCTGCGTGAGTTCGGTTATGCCGAAGTCCGCGCGCGCAATCACACGAGCCTGCTCGAAGGCATCAGCGACTTCACCACGCCGGAAGGTCACGGCATGCTGAAGGTGTGGATGAGCCACGGCGACAAGGTGCTGGAAATGCCGCCGGGCTTCGCGCTGATGGCGTCGACGGAATCGTGTCCGATTGCGGCCATGGCCGACGAAAAGCGCCATTTCTACGGCCTGCAGTGGCATCCGGAAGTCACGCACACCGTGCAGGGCCGCGCCATGCTCGAACGCTTCGTGCTGCAGATTTGCGGCGCGCGGCCCGACTGGGAAATGGGCAACTATATCGACGAAGCCGTCGCGAAGATTCGCGAGCAGGTCGGCAACGAGCACGTGATTCTGGGGCTCTCGGGCGGCGTGGATTCGTCGGTGGCCGCGGCGCTGTTGCATCGCGCGATCGGCGATCAGCTGACCTGTGTGTTCGTCGATCACGGCCTGTTGCGTTTGAACGAAGCCGAACAGGTGATGGCGACCTTCGCCGATCACCTGGGCGTGAAGGTGATTCATGTGGACGCCAGCGATGTGTTCCTGCGCAAGCTGGCCGGTGTGACCGATCCGGAGGCGAAGCGCAAGATCATCGGCGCGGAATTCGTCGAAGTCTTCCAGGCTGAAGCCGGACGACTGACCGATGCGAAATGGCTGGCTCAGGGCACGATCTATCCGGACGTGATCGAATCGGCCGGCAAGGGCAAGAAGGGCGCGCAGACCATCAAGAGCCACCACAACGTGGGCGGCCTGCCTGAGACGCTGAATCTGAAGCTGCTCGAACCGCTGCGCGAACTGTTCAAGGACGAAGTGCGCGAACTCGGCGTCAAGCTCGGTTTGCCGCCGGCCATGGTGTATCGCCATCCGTTCCCGGGCCCGGGCCTGGGCGTGCGGATTCTCGGCGAAGTGAAGCGCGATTTCGCGGACCTGCTGCGCCGCGCGGACGCGATTTTCATCGAGACGCTGCGTACCTTCATCGACAAGGAAACCGGCAAGTCCTGGTACGATCTGACGAGCCAGGCGTTCGCGGTGTTTCTGCCGGTGAAGAGCGTCGGCGTGATGGGCGACGGGCGTACGTACGAGTACGTCGTTGCGCTGCGTGCCGTGCAGACGCTGGACTTCATGACGGCGCATTGGGCGCATCTGCCGCATGAGCTGCTGGGGCATGTGTCGAATCGGATCATCAACGAAGTGCGCGGGATTAACCGGGTGGTATATGACATCTCGGGGAAGCCGCCGGCGACGATTGAGTGGGAATAATTTAGACTGCTCCCAAGTCGTTCCGGGAGGTCCGGTTTTCTATGTTTTTCCTTTTAAAACATGGGGTTATTGTCCGGTGTGGTCCGCTGTGATCCGGGCGATGCCAGATGGAAATGTCGGTATCGGTGACGGTACCCGACATTTCTTCCTCGGACGGCCTTGTCCGATACCGTCAAATCAGTCTGACGGTATCGGTTGACGGTATACGTTCGAGGAGTCCCTATGCTCACAGACATGCAGTTGCGAGCGCTAAAGCCGGCTCAGAAGATTTACAAGGTTGCCGATCAGCGTGGACTATATGCGGCAGTGACGCCTTCAGGCGCAGTGAGCTTCCGATACGACTACCGGGTGAACGGTCGCCGGGAAACGCTGGTTATCGGCCGGTACGATCCATCACTTTCCGCGCGGAAGCCACGCAAGCCAGACGAACTCGGATTCGGAATGGCTATTAGCCTCCCGGAAGCCCGGCTTCTACGCGACCATGCGTACGGCACGATCCAACGCGGCGAAAGCCCGTCACGTGCGAAAGTCGAGAAAAGGGTCGAGGCGATCGAGGCGCTCACGTTTGGTAAGTGGGCGGAGAAATACTTTGTGGAGACCACTCTTGCCGACTCCACACGAGCAATGCGCAAATCGGTGTACGAGCGGAATCTCGCGTCGGAATTTGGCCGGCTGAAGTTGGAAGAAATCACGCCCGCACGATTGATGGCGCGCTGTGAGAAGATCAAAGAGAGGGGTGCTGCGGCCCCTGCCGTGCAGTCGCGTGACATCGTTCTGCAGGTTTACCGTTTCGTGCAGGCGCGGGGACTAAAGGTAGACAATCCTGCGGAGGCCATCCGCCCGTCTGCGATCGCCAGCTTCAAGCCGCGAGATCGGACACTGTCGCCTGCCGAAATCCATGTGTTTTTCAGTGCACTGGAACAGACGCCGACGATGCCTACGCTGCGCCTCGCTATCAGATTCATGCTGCTCACGCTGGTGCGCAAGTCCGAGTTCATTCTGGCGATGTGGGGTGAGATAGATTTCGACGCCGCAGTCTGGACAATTCCGAAGGAACGGATGAAGGCCGGTCGCCCCCACATTGTCTATCTGAGCCAACAGGCTCTGGACATTCTGGTCGCATTCAAGACGTGCTTCGGAGCGAGTTCGTACGTGCATCCTGGCCGCTATGAGACGGCCTCCCCAATAAGTATGGCGACTCTGAACCGCGTTATTGACAGCGCGGTCAAGCTGATACGCGACGGCGGGACAGATTTTGATCCTTTCACAGTACATGATCTGCGTCGGACGGCCAGCACGCTGTTGCACGAAGCAGGGTTCAACACCGACTGGATCGAGAAATGCCTCGCTCACGAACAGCGCGGCGTGCGCGCGGTCTACAACAAGGCGGAGTATGCAGAGCAGAGGAGGGCGATGCTCCAGGCGTGGGCAGATATGCTGGACGGCTGGATTGCTACGAATTCAAAGGCGAGCGTCCTAGTGCTGGCACAGACAGCCAAGACTCGTGAGTAGATCGCTTGAGCTCGAACTTCTGTGTGCTCAAGAATACCCGTTCGCACTTGAATCGCCATGTTCACCGCTGGACGGCAACAAAAAGAATTTTGTACTACGTAGGAAATGCTCTTCATGAGTCGAATTCCTATTTATCATGTCAAACACTGCTTGGTGCCAGGAGAGGACTCGAATATATAACTTAAGTCACTAATTTCAAACAGGAAGTATTCTGAGCTTTCAGCGCGTATACGTATTCGTATACGTAAAACGCTGGGATCACACAGGATCTAAACTAAGACGGAGGCTCGGAACGGGCAAGGGAGCAGGCGCTGTGGCTTTAAGATCGATCCTTTAATGGGGTGCAGGTGGTAGGAGGTTCAAATCCTCTCGCCCCGACCAATAGATATAAGCCTCTCATGGCTTCGGCTCTGAGAGCCTTTTTCGTTTTGGGGCGATTTTGCCCCCACGTTTGCCCCCACAGGACGGACGGCTCTCCCGGGAACAAAGCGGAATTTTGGGTCGCGTCGAGGGGCCGGCGCGCATTCGCTGCTCACGAGATTGAGACTCGTACATCAATGCGCGAACTGTGCTCGCGACAACCTGTTTACTGGTAACGCAGTCCCATTTCTGACGGCTCGGGGGCTGCCAGCGGTCCAACTGTAGGGCGGCGGAGCAGTAGTTCATTCGCTTAGGAAAACCAGGAATGCGCGTTGGATACTAGTACGGCCTATTGATAACAGCGTCATTCATGCCGCTAGCGGCATGAACAGCGTTGTTGTCCGGCAGCAGGATACCGCTATCGGTGTAGCGAATCAGGGCCTGCCAGTGACGTAACGCATAGCCGAAGGCTTTCGCGAGCGGCGCCTGAGCCGGCAAACCGATGACGTTACCTTCCAGCCATTGCCGGAACTGCATGAGCACCGGCAGCGCCTCGGTTTGCCGCGCCGCGTATTTGATGTTGGGCGTGTGGTCTTTGATCCGCGACTCGATCGCGTACAGGCGGGCAATCCACTGCAGCGCCTGCGCCGCGAGTCCCGGTTTGCTCTGCGCCTTCGCGATTTCAAAGAAGCGTCGGCGGCAATGGGCCCAGCATCCGACCTCGACGATGTTTCCGGTTTCGTAAAGTGCGCCATGCCCGCTGTATGCGTCCGCCTGCAGGTAACCTTTGTACTTCTGCAGGTACCGCAGCGGATGCGAACCGGAGCGCGATTCGGCGAACTCGAACACGACCGCCGGCGGGTGGTCGACCCAGACACCATTCTCTTCGCGTTGGCCGGCGCCAAGATAGCCCCATAATCGCGCGGTGCGCGTCGCCGTGCGACCCTTCTCGAGTAACGGCAACGTCGTGTCATCCACGTGCATGCGGGGGGCCTGCAACTGGTGAGCCCGTAGCGGTGGCAGCAGCACTTCGAGCAGTTCGGCTGCCGCCAGCTTCCATTCGCACAGCGTTGCCCGGGGCAGGTGCACACCGCGTCGTGCATAGCGCATCTCCTGCCGGTTCAAAGGCAGGTGATCGACGTAGGTGTTGACCAGGATGTTAGCCAGCAGGCTCGCGCTCGCATTGCTCTTCGGCAGCGGCGAGGGCTGGGCACTTGCGGTCACGATGGTCGACTCGCCATCCTTCTTCGCCGCGTACTTGAAACGGATATGCTCAATAACGGTGAGCGTGGACGGCTCGTAGTGCAGCGTCTCGCTGCGCTCTTCGCCGATGCGCTCGAGCGTATCGAATGCCGCCTTCTGCTCATCGCTTAGATCATATTCAACGTGCTTGCGCGGCAGGTCCTTCGGCAGGGCCGGACGTCCCTTGCGGGTGTGGCCTGCGACCGGAACCTCGGCGGGCTCGGGCGGAACGGGTAACACCGTGGTGGCATCGAACAGTTCCGCCTGGCCCGCCAGCCGCTCGGAGCTGACCCCGAAGCGGGCACGGTTCGCCTGGGCAATCTGGTGCTGCAGCGCTTCCAGCTGCTCCCACAGCACGCATGCCAGCCGGTTCTGTTCGAGCGCGAAGGCTTGCAGTGCGTCGGGCTCGACCGGCAATTCCGCGACAGTGATAGCGGTGGGCGGCATGGCTATCATGATGCCCAACTCGCGCTACGTTTACAAGATCGGGGAGCGTCGTATCTGCGCAGGTGACAGCGTGTTCAGCTCACGCGCGTCACCGCGATGGCGCGATGCGGCTCGCGCGCCGGGATCTCAATGCCTTCGAGCCAGGCGTTGAGTTCGGCGAGCGTGAAGCCGCGTTGCGCGAGCGCCAACGGCGATGGAAAGCGGCCCCGTTCAAGGCGCTTGTACCAGAGTGCGAAGCCGGTGCGATCCCAGTATAGGCATTTGACTTTCGAGCGGTCCCGCCCGACGAACACGAACAGATTGCCCGAGACAGGGTTCTGGGCAAGCAGTGGTTCGACCAGATACGACAGGGCGTCGATGGATTTGCGCATGTCGACCGGCTCACGGCAGATATACGCACGGACCTCCGCTGCGATCAGCACCGGCTACCGCCGAGCTGTCCGAGCACGAAACGCACGATGCGCTCGGCATGAGCACCGGTCAGCTCGATGCGAACACCGGCGAGCGACAACGTCACCCGATCACGCGAAGACGACAAAGCGTCCGCCGTCGACGGTGGAGCAGGTGTGGCTGGCGCGGCGTCCGGATGGGAAACGATAAATGCCGCGTCTGGTGTGAACGCGAGCGGGTGCGCCTCTGCACGTGGCTCGCTCGAGAGCTTCTTGCGCCACAGGCCGAAGGTACTGACGGCGAGCCCCTGCTCACGACAGAAACGTCGAAGGCCCAGTCCGCTTGTGGTCCACGCCATGACCATCTCGCGCCAGAAGGCTTCGCCTTGGCGGGGGCGTCGTGCGCCCGTCGGTACGGCGGCCTCTCCCGTTGCGTCGTCCATCGCATTGCTCCTCGTTACGATGGCATCACCTTCGCACCGCGCTTACGTGCATTCAAGACGGGATGCGCTGACGGATACGTCACAAACGTTTCAGGAGCGCGGCGACCACGTTGGCCGGCACCGAGCTGATGCAACATTTGCAAACGCCAGTTCAACCTTGCGAAACTCGGCCTTATGAATTCCACTGCGCCCGCGGTCTGGAATGCGATCTCGTCAGCTCAATAAGGCATCCTGATCTCTAGACGAACTCGTGCTCTCGGCCATTTTCCGACCCGCGGATCAGACTCGGAGACGTCTGCTGTTCCAGGTACAAGAGACGATCGGTTTTCAGCATCCCCCGGAAAGTGGTGTCGTCGGGCAGTTGCGGTTCGTAGGTGCATTGGGCACGCGTGGTATTGCATTGCGCACCAGGATTATTGATGGAGCGGCTGAAGCGTCGATCTGCTTTCGTTAAGCCAGACGATAAGTTCATTGACCCGCATGGCCTTCGCAAACAACCAGCCCTGTCCATACTGGACGCCTCTCTGCACCAGATATTCGATCTGGACATCGCGCTCGACGCCTTCCGCCACGATTTCCACCCCCAGTTCGTGTGCCATCTCGATGATATGAGGCGCGACGACGCTGGATGCTGCATCTTGTGCAATGGTGTCGATAAATGACTTGTCGATTTTCAGGACATCGATCGTAAAGGTTTGCAGATACGACAGGCTGGAATACCCGGTTCCAAAATCATCGATATAGACAGGGTGGCCAGCGTCCCTGAATGCAGCTATTGTTTGCTGCGTTGCTTCGGCATCCATGAAGCTTCGCTCCGTTGCTTCGATTCTGACCTGAGCAGGTCGGATACCCGTCTCCTGCAACCGGGCCGTAAGAACGTTCAGGAAACGGCGCGTCCGCAAATCCTCGCTACTCACGTTGATTGAGACGTAGAACGAAGGCCGCGAGCGCAACAGCTTCGACAACTCATCAATCGTCTTATCCAGTACGAGGTCCGTCAATTGCTGAATAAGGCCGTTTTGCTCGGCGACCGCGACAAAGATTTCCGGCGAGATGTAGCGTCCGTTCAGGTTCCACCTGACGAGCGCTTCCACGCCAACGCATTCGCCGGTCGTGATGCGGACGATCGGCTGGAAAACCACGTCGAGTTTCTTGCGTGCTATAGCCCATCCGAGCGTCGCTGGGAAGGAGAGTTGCCGAGAGATTCGCCTGAACGCAAGCCAACCAAGCCCACCTCCGACAACGACACCAATCGAAAGCCACATCACGAGCAAACCAGGCCAGTGGCCCACGAGGCTACTGCGCGGAGACTTGACTACCACACCGAGGGGCCGGCTTGACGAACGGGCGACAGCGTAGTGCCACTGTTCATTGTTCATGTGCCCAGCCACCTTCCATGCATTGAGCATGTCGTCGGCGTCCGCACCAGGTGACGACGCAAGGATTGTGTTCGTCTCGACATTGACCACCGCGATCGGTCTTTTAGCGGGGTCGATAACATCGACGAAGGACTGCGGGTCAATTGAGACATAGCGTCCGTTGCGGCCGATCTGGATATCCTGACGCTCGCCGCTGAGGGGGTTCTTATGCCTGAACCAGATCAGATAGCCGTCTTTGGTCCTCCGATCGGGCGGAGGCATCGTCAGTTGTTGCGCCCGAACGTCGCCTGAAAGCGGTGAGCACAGATATTGTCCGCCACCGTAAGCACCAGCATCCTGCACGTACCGGTAATTGAAAACCACGCGGGCAAACTGTGCAACCTGGTCGGGACAGCAGAGATCGCCGCGGAGCGCCTCCATGTCAGCAATAGCGGCGAATGCCTGGTAGGTGACAAGCTCCACACGCATCACAGCTTTCGCGGCGAACTGCTGCAGATCTTCCTGCTCGCGACGTTCTGCATCCTCGTCGGCGATATAGATGCTGGTCAGTACTGGGGCAACTGTAACTATGCAGCCCAGTGCGATGGAAGCAGAAATAAGCGACAGCCGCTTGATCATCTCGCAAGTCTCATCGTGAATGACCGTAAGGGAGGCTTCGCGCCCCAGGTGCGGCATGCTCAGGGGCGAACGGGTGGAATTACGATGTCAGCATGAAGGATAGTATCTGGAGCTATTTTTTCAATGCGTCTGATTAATGCGCCCTCTATCCGCGCCAAGGCGAATGCGAACGGCCGATCTTCGACGGGCAGTGGGCGTTTATAGCTTAGTCGCCTGAGTCCGCTTCGGGTCGTAAGTGTGAGTTCGCTAATGAAGCAACCGAAGTCCGGCCGCGCGACATCACCGACGTCGGCAACCCGGCAAGCTGCCGACACAGGATTCAGCCACCTTCAACGTCGGCAAAGGCCGAAGTCCGTTCCAACACCGGGACGGCATGCAGGTACGTTCTCGTGAGTACCCTTATCGCGGCGGCGTCGGGCGCCCGCCATGCATGCTTCAGTCAGCGTGCCACCACGCGTATCAGCCCAGCCGCCGGACCCGGCTTCGCCAGCTCATCTGCCTGATCATCGGCGACGCGCCACTTCGGAAACGTCCCTGAGCCGTCGACTTTCCATGGCTTACCCATTTCGTCGACATACATCGCGTTCGAGTTTCGGCCGGCCGCCGGCGCGCGCCGCAGTGCGCCCGGCGCGGCGCGTTCGAATGACCGGCTCCCCTGTTCATTGAACACTGTCGCAAGCGGCCGCCGCGCCTGGCCCGACCGGCTGAGCGGCGTGGCAAGCGGTCCCGCGGGCGCGCGCAGCACCGCGTCGGCGGGCTCTCGGCCAGCGAGGATCGCGCCGAGCAGCGCGGACGGACCGCTCGAAGCCGATGCTACATTGGTCGTATCGCCGGTGCGCTTGGCGGTCGGCGCGCTCGGTGAATCGAGTGCGAGCGGTTCGCTTGCGACGTCGATCTGCACGACAAGGATGACATGCCAGTCGTCCGGCGTGTTGTTGTAGCGTGGCGCGAGCGAGGCGAGACGCAGCCGCGCGATGTCGAAACCCGCGTCGCGCAGCAGGAGGTATTTGGCGACGGCGAAATCCTTGCACACGCCGCTTTCGGCGAAGAACCGCGCCGGCGCGTAGTCGCTGCCGTCGGTTCCGTCGCGGTAGCGAACCTGGTTGACGAGCGCGTCGGCGAGCAGCACGGCTGACGCATCGCCGGCCTTGACACGCTCTGCCCGCACTTGCGCAACGAGGCGGGTCCAGCCGGCGGGTTCGCGCGTCAGGTGGGTGCGCAGCGCTTCGCGCAGGCGCTGCACGCGGCCGATCGCGTCAGACGATGGTTCGAGCTTCGTGTCGGCAAGCGGCAGGAGGAACATCAGGTCTCCGACTTGCGCGAGCTCCGGGCGGATCTTGCGGTTGGCTTCCCACCACGTCCCGGTGCGCAGGCGCTCGATACCAGCTTTCAGTGTGTGAGGCGTGGCCGAATCGCCGGGGCCCGCGTCGTGCGTGCCGGATGCATAGCGTTGCGATGGGGCCGGCAGGTTCGCGGCGCCCACGACGGCGGGCAAAAGCATCGCGGCCGCGAACGAGCACTGGAGAAAGCAGAGGAGCAGTCGAGCGAGCGGCATATGTAAACTCCCGGAAGCCACACCGGGCGCCGATGCGCCTGGTGTTTCGAAGCCTCCCGATGCCGTTTTACGCTATGCGCGCAAGGCAACGCTGGCTTGAAACCAACATTGCATGCGACGTGCCAATCCGTCGTATCGCTCTACGCCATTGATTAAACAAGAAATTGTCTTTGCGGGCAGCGTGCTGAAAACGCCTCGTGACGCCCGCCGCCCAACAGACACGCGATACCTGTTAGCGTCACCCGCACACTTTGCCCTGAGCGAAGTTGGGTTCCACGCGCGGCCGAAGCAACAGCATCTGCGTTGGGATCGACAGCAACAGATGGCTCCTATCGCTACTTTGTAGTTATCGAAGGGTAGCGCCGAAGTGACAGCGGTGGCATCTGTTTGCAGGGCCTGATGCGTGCATGGCAAGCGCCGCAACCTTCCATAATTTGCATTAATTTCCTCGTGCGGTTTCATTTTTCGAGGAGAGTCGCCATGCCAAAATGCTCACGCCTCAGATCTGGCCATATTCTTGCCAGGCGATGGTTCGCCGAGGCTGGCCTGGAAGCGCATGCCGATGCGTACATTCGCTATTTGACGGAACATGGATATGCCGTACCGACCGTGGAATGCTACTTCCGCTGTGTCGCGCATTTTTTGCACTGGGCCGTACAACAACATGCTGCCTTTCACGATGTCGGCGATGCTCTGATCGAGCGCTTCATCCAGGAACATCTGCCCCATTGTCAGTGCGCGCCGCAGTGCCGGAGAACGAGCGCGGACGTCCACGCTGCGCTGATGCATTTTCTTGACATGTACGGCATCGCTCGCGCAACGCCAGCTCCGATAGTGTCCGCCTCGCTAGTGCTGCCTTTCTCGCTCACCTAGCGTGTCCCAATAAACACTGGCCCCGTGAAGCCGGCTGAGGGCGCGGGCAATCGAACGTGTCTTATCCGCAGTCAGCCGCGGTTATCTGATTCGTGGACTTGTGTGCAAACCTGACGTGACGGAGCCTCGTCTCGCGAGCCCATAGCGGATTCCAAACCTGCGTGTACGTATTGACCGTCGAACGCGCCCGGCGCGGCCGCGACCACCAGTAAAGCAAGTCCAATTTTCTTCACAGCTGCTCCTTGACCGCAGTTCGGTTCAGCCACTTGCAGCCGAGACTTTACCTAGAGCGCGTGATGTAGCACCAAACTCCCAGTCAATGCGATTGGTGCAAACGGATTGATTGGCCGGACCTTCTTAGGGTCCTTAACGCGCTCCACCATGTGGGACCGACTCCATCCTGCAACCATCTGCTCGAGCCCGCGCACGACGTTCGATTCCATAGCCTGTACGCCCGCATCGCCATTGATGTTGGCAGAGCGGCAACCGGATTGCTCAGTTGCTTTGCCAGGTCGGAATCGCTTTGGGCATAGCAGGAAGTCGCTGCCAGCGCAGCGATGCTGCCGGCCGCCCAGACAAGCCATCTGCAATGAGGCATTCGCTTTCCCACGGTTAGATTGGGGGCGGAAGCGCAGATTTTCCAGATCACTCTGCCCGCTTCGAGCGCCAGTCGCTGGATTTTTGCGCGAGCACCCGGTCGGATGCCATAGGGGTTTAGGGCAACCGAATTTCCCTTTCGTGCAATTCGGTTGAGTCGACGAATTCACACGATTACTACGTTGCGCACCGACTTCAGACGCGTCCCTGTTCTGCACCGGCCTGCACACATCGTTGCCCTGATGGGCAATCCTGTTGCCCGTAACCCTAATGGTCAATTCAACTGGAGTATCCGACTATACAAAGGTTGGGCAACGCTAGAAATACCTTGGGAGAGCATGACGATGACTGTTTCGCGCAGAGATTTTCACCGGGTGACCATGCTGACGATGGCGGGTATAGCGACCGCCGGAAAAACCCTGAACGTCTCGGCCCAACAGGCGACAACGCCTCTGGCATCAGGTGCGGGCAGCCCGTCCGAGCCGCTCGGCGGCCAGCCGCCGCCTCAATCGACCGCTTCGGTCAAGGACTTCGACTACCAGATCAAGTATCAACGTGCATTCGAGTCGGTTCTATGGAATTTGCCCGCGAACGCGATTTACACGTTCCGAAGGGCAGCGTTTACCGATCTCGGTGTTAAAGATAACGACATCATTGCCTACTCTGCTCCGGCTACGCCAAAGCTCGAAGCGATTACGGCTAACAGCACGACGCCTTACATCACCGCTTTTACAGACTTGCGAAAGGGGCCGGTCGTTCTGGAGGTGCCCGCCGCAAGCGCCGAGGGAAGCGTCTACGGACAGGTCGTCGATGCCTGGCAACTCACGATCGCAGATGTCGGCCCGTCCGGAATCGACAAGGGTAAAGGAGCGCGCTTTCTTTTCACGGGGCCGGGCTACAAGGGCTCCATTCCCAAAGGATACCTTCATGTCGCCTCGCCGAACTTCAGGATCGCGCTGGCGTTCCGCTCGGTGCGTGCGCCCGGCAAAACCGCGACGGACGCCTACAAATACGCGCAAAGACTGCGGATGTACTATCTTTCCGAAGCCGCGAATCCGCCCAGACAGCGTTTCATCGACCCGATCGACGAGCGTTACCCGACGCTTCCGTTTTACGATGAACGTTACTTCGACGATATGCACGCGATCATAAGCGTCGAGCCCGTCAACACCCAGGACAAGGTGATGATGGGGATGCTCACGTCGCTAGGAATAGAAAAAGGCAAGCCTTTCACGCCCGATGCGACGACGAAGAAAGCGATGCGCCAGGCGGCAATCGACGCGTGGTTTTATCTGCAGTACTGGTACGACCATTTTCCGCACGAGAAACTTTTCTGGCCGGATCGGCATTATGCCTCGCTTCTACAGGCCGACCAGAACAAGACCTTTACTTTTTCTTACGATGACCGGATCGACCTGATCAACCGAGCGGCCGAGTACTTCTGGTGTACCTATATGCCGAAGGTCTTGAGCGCTGATCCCGCAACGCAGTATCTGATGGCAGTGGCAGACAGTAATGGAAATCTGCTTGAGGCCGGCAAGCTATACAAGCTTGATGTTCCTGCGCAGATGCCGGTCAAGCAGTTCTGGGCGTTGACTGTCTATGACCGGGCCACGAATGCGTTTATCTACAGCGAGTCCAACCGTACAACGCTTTCTTCCTATGACCTCGACAAGATGAAGAAAAATGCGGACGGCGGCGTCACGATTTACGTGGGCCCAAATGCACCGGACGGATTTGAAGCCAACTGGATTCCGACCGCCGGAAAGCGCCCGTTGCCCGCCATGCGTTTGTACGGGCCAACGGAAGCGCTTAACAGCAAGACCTTCAAGTTACCGGACTTTCAGCCTGCCTGAAAGAACTTCCACGCTACGCATATTCAAGGAGCAATGATGCTGAACTTCCGTCCCTCTGTTTCGGGTGCATCGAAATATACCTCTGCGCCACTGTCGCTCGTCACCATGGCAGTGCTTGCCGCTGTGCTCGCGGGGCAAACAGGCGCACTGGCAGCCTTATTCCCGGATACCCTTCTGACCACACCGGGCACGCCTGATGTCGTGGCCAAAGGCCTGGAGACCGATGGCTATCAACTGGCAGTTTCGGCTTATGTCTGGGGCTATCCGCTTGTTCGCATGGAGCGAACGATGCGCGAGTACACCGACGTACCTTCGCCGAAGCCGCCAACCAGCTATCGCGCACCGATGGACACCATCGGCTGGGCCACCGAACTGGCATCGCCCGACGCGAAAGACATGCCGACCGCGAACAATGACACCTACTACATGAGTGCCGTGGTGAAGCTCGATGAACCGTGGATTTTAACGGTGCCTGACACGCATGACCGCTACTACGTGGTCGACGTTTTCGACATGTACCAGGAACTCGAACACTATATCGGCCGTCGCACCACGGGCACGAAGGCGGGGCGTTTCGCGCTCGTGCCGCCCGGCTGGAAGGGAACGCTGCCTGCTGGCGTCAAGAGGCTGGACGTCAGTACCGATAAGGTATGGCTTTGGGGCCGCCTGCGGGTCCTGCCTGGCGAGTCGCCGACTCATCTGACGGCTCTGCAAAAGCAGTTCAAGCTCGTGCCTCTAAGTGCAATCAATAAAACGAATTACATGCCACCGAAGGCGTCTCTCGAGCCATTGCCTGCCATCGATGGCGATGACCTCGGCTTTTTCGTGCATCTGGGAGAAGCAGTCAAGGTCAACCCGATCAAGCCGGCCGACAAGGCTTTGTTCGCACAGTTCGCACGCATCGGCCTGACCAAGCAAGGCTTCGATCCGTCCAAGCTTGATCCGGCAGTACGGAAGGGCATGGTGCGCGGGCTTGCGGATGCGCCTGCGGTGGCCGTTGCTTCACTCGCGAGCACCTCCAGCAAGCGCAACGGCTGGGACTGGGTAACAGGCCTGGACAGCTTCGGCTACAACTACCCGCTTCGTGCTGTGGTTGCCGGCCCTTACCTTGGCGGCAACGGCGAAAAGGAAGCGATGTACCCGATCCGCTACTCGGACAGCGAAGGCAAAGCGCTGAGTGGCGCCAACAAGTACGTGATCAAGTTCGATACGCTCCCACCGGTCAACGCGTTCTGGTCGATCACCATGTACAACGCCGGCGACAAGATGCTGGTGCCCAACGAGATCAAGCGTTACAAGGTTGGCTCCGATACGCAAGGTCTTGTCAAAGCGGCAGACGGCTCAGTGACGGTCCCGATCCAGCACACCAAACCTACCGGAGATGCGGCGGCAAACTGGTTACCGGCACCGGAAGGCGGATTCTACGTCATTCTTCGCATGTACCAGCCGAACGACGACATCCTGAGCGGGAAATGGCAGATTCCGGATCTGAAACGGGTTCCCTGATCTGCTCGTATTGAAGCAAACTCGACGAGAGCCCAAGACCGGCTGACGGCAGCCTGCGTATTACCAGGCTGCCGTTGGAGCATTCTGTCAATTCGTTCGGGGCAGATGCTGGAGCAGTCCGGGAAGGCAAGCGCGATTCGCCGGGGAAGATCCGATAACTTCAACGCTACCCCTGTGCAGACTTCGCGCCGGGACTGAACCGCTCGATATAGCGCTTGCGCAATATCTGCTTCTGGACCCTGCCGGTCGCACCGATCGGCATTTCTTCGACGAACTCGATACCTTCCGGCACCCCCTGGCGACGCGCTGCTCGAGAAAAACGCACGCATCTCGCCAGTGTCGATGGCCGTTCCCGGACGACGAACGATGTACAGATAAGGACGCTCCGCCCACTTCGGGTGCGGCACGCCAATCGACGCCGCGAGCGCCACCTGCGGGTGCGCCATAGCCGCGCTTTCGAGATCGATCGAGCTGATCCATTCGCCACCGGACTTGATTACATCCTTCACACGATCGGTGATGCGCATGCAGCCGTTCACATCGATCGTCGCGATATCGCCAGTGGTCGCGAGAAGTTGATCCTGACTAGCCAGCCGGACAGCCCGTCTAGAATCCTTTGCGCAGTTGCAGCCAGCAGTGCACCGACGTGTTGGCGTTCGCGCTAAGTATCTCCGGCGTGCGTCCGAACGGAAGCGCGACGCTCGCCGTCACCAGCAGCTTGTCAGGCCCGTTCCACTGCACGCTGAATCCCGCGCTGCTCAACTGGCCGGTGTTGGGCCCGGGCACGAACACATTCTTGAATTGCTGCACCCAGCCGGTATCGACGAATGCGGAGAACTGCCAGATCCCGGGGATAGCCTGGAAGGTCTCGTCGCGGCGGTATTCGAATGTCGCCAGATAACCGCGCGAGCCAGACAGCACGCCGACGTCGTAGCCCCGCACGCTATCCGGGCCGCCCAGATAGAACTGCTCGGACGTGTCGAGATTCTTGCTCGCCATCTGCCCGGAGAAGCCGAAGTAAAGCGCGTCGTTGCGCGTGAGCTGCTGGAGTCGCGATAACGACAAGGACAGCTTGACATAGTGACCCGCGGTATCTGCGCCCAGCTGATCGACGATATCGGTCTGTAAATTGTTGGCGGAAAGCACGCCCCAGGTCATCGCGAGGTGCGCATTGACCACGCCCATCGAATCGAGTTCGTCGCCCGCTAGGGTAGTCGTCAGACTGTTCGTGTGGCGGTCGTTCTGCAGGCCGATCACGTCGATGTTGTCGTTCAGCCGCCTGAAGTCGTATTCGAGCTGGCCGTAGAGATTGCCACGCGTGTTGCGGATCAGCGGCTGGGCGAGCACTACGCCGCCCACGAACGCCGAACCGTGCGACTCCAGTTCGGTGAGATCGCTGCCGAGATGATAGTCGAGCCCCGACACCGTGGCGCCCAGCGTCGTGCCTTGACCATTGAGCAGATAGCGGTAATCCATGCGCCCATACGTCATGCCGTGACCCGACGTGAGCGCGCTGAAATCCAGCAGATCGCCCTGATCGAACAGTCCGTTGATGTTCAAGTTGCCGCTGCCGCGCACCCGGCCGCTATACGGATCGCCGAAGTTGTCCACGCCCGCGTCGCCGGTCACGCGCTGCTGCGAGGTGACGTTGACCAGCAGGTCGGAGGTGCCCACCTGTTCGCCGGGCCGCAGTGTCGAGCCCACCACCGCGCCGGGAATGTCCTGCATCAGCAGCAGCGTGCGCTCCAGTTCGAATTCGCTGACCGGCTGCCCCGTCTGCAGTGCCGACAGCGTATTGCCGAGCACGCGGTTCGACACGCGGCTCTCATTATTCAACGACACTGCGCCAAAGCGCGCCTCGGCCACGTCGATGCGCACGACGCCGCTCTCGATGGTCTGCGCGGGCACATAGGCCGTGGCGAGCGGAAAGCCGTGCTGGTGATAGACGTCGCTGATGCGCTCGGCCAGCGCGTTCAGATCGCTTAGCGTGAGGTCCCTGCCTTCGCCTTGCGCCACCGCGTCATGCAGCAGGTTCGTAGGCAGTTCCGTATTGCCGGTGATGTCGATCCTGCGCACCGGGAAGGTTTTGGTGTTGTCCGCCGGTGCGTTTTGCGGCGGCTGGATCGTCAGATCGAGATTCGACGGGGGCGGCTGCAGCGAAGGTTGCGGCACCTGCTGAAGCAATTGACCACCGCCGTTGACCGCAGGCGCGCGGGCTTGTCCGTACGCGGCGAACGCCGCCGTGGCGAAAGCGATGGCTAGACAGAGTCGGGTTCTGCGCAGGCACTTCGAGCGGTTCTCGATCATGGTCTCGGTTCGAAGATGTCGTGGGTCGTGCGCGCGCGCGTGAAAGTTTGCGTCGTGTTCCCGCCGTGCTCCTTTGCGTTCCCGGCTCCCACGGGCGTCATCAATTCGGGGGCAGGCGCACACCGCCGTTGAGTACCGTGAGCGCCAGGCCCGGACGGAAATCCGGGCGCGCCACGTTGCGCTGATTGGGCACGTTTTCCTGCATCTGGTTGCCCGTGTAATGGCCCTGCGCGGTGGCGGCCGCGGTGCCGTACGGCGTTTCGATACCCGCGTCGCCCATCGGCGCCTGAACCGCCGCGAGCGTGCCCGGCGGCACCGGCGCGATCGGCGTAATGACGTCGGCGGTCAGGCCCGTGGGCTGCACGAGCGTGTAATTGCCGGCGTCTACGCCGCCGATCGTCATCGCGGTATGCACCGGCTTGTTGAAGCCCACGTTGGGATTGTTGAAGTACCCGACGCTGTCGTTGCCGAGCGTCACGCTGTCGTTGCCGAGCACGCCCTGCAGCCGGTCGCCTGACAGCGCGTCGTTGACGGTGCCGTCATAAGGCCGATTGGTCGTGCGCGTCCCGACCACCGTGAGCGTGGCGGGCGTGATGCTCACCCAGTCCACGCCGCCGAGGAGCGTGTAATTGCTGGCGAGCGCCGCACCGTTGCCGTTCAGTGTGTAGCCGCCCAGCCCGCCGGGCGCGAAGCCGCCCTGGTTGCCGACGTTTTTCGTCGCGAGCGTACCGTTGCCGGACAGCGTCAGCGTTTCGCCGCTCACGCCCTGCAGCACGCCGTTCGCGCCGAAGAGGCTTGCCGCCGCGCTCGTGCTCGCGTCGTACACGCGAGTGCCGTTGAGATCGAGGACGAACGGCGTGATGGACGCGGACGTGAGCGCCGTCGTGTTGAACGTGTAGTTGCCGGCATCGGCGCCGCCGGCCGAAATGCCCGCGACCGCGATGGGAATACCGTTGCCGGCGTTCGGCGTGACGAAGCTGGCCGATTGCGCGCTGAAGCTGACGTTGTCTCCGCTCAGCACGCCGCTGCTGCCCAGACTCACCGAAGCCGCGCGCGTCGCGTCGTACACCTTGTTTGCGCCGGTTGCGCCGACCGTCACCGCGAGCGGCGTAATGGTCACCCAGTCGACGCCGCCTGCCAGCGTGTAATTGCTCGCGAGCGCCGCGCCGTTGCCGGTCAGCGAGTAGCCCCCGAGGCCGCCTGCGGCGAACGGCTGCTGCGCGCCGGCATTGCGCGTCGAGAGCGTGCCGGTGCCCGAGAGCGTGAGGGTTTGGTCCGCCACGCCGTGCAGTTGGCCGCCGTCGCCGAAGAGGCTGGCGCCAGCCAGATTGCTGCCGTCGTAGACGCGGCTGCCGGTCAGGTTCAGCACGGCCGGGGTGATATTGGCGGAAGTGGTCGCGGCGGCGTTCCACGTGTAGTTGCCGAGATCGCTGCCGAGACCCGCGATGCCCGCCACGTCGACCTCGATGTTGTTGCCCGCGTTCGGCGAGACGAAGTTCGCACTGCCGGCTGTGAACGAGGCGGTATCGCCCGCGACGAGGCCGCTCACCGTGAGGCCGTTGAGCACCGCGGTGGTGGTGGCGTCGTAGGTCTTGTTCTGGGCGCTGGCCGTGATCGTGAGCGCGCGCGGGGTGATGTCGGCGCTCGTCACGATCACGCGGCTGCCGAACGTGTAATTGCTGATATCGCTCCCGCCGCCGTAGAGGCCGACCGCCACCGGAATGCCAGTGCCGACGTTGCGCGTGACGAAGTTGGCCGAGCTATAGCCGACCGACGCATCGTCGCCGGCCACGAGGCCGTTGACGGTAAAGCTGGCGAGTTGCGCGGCCGTCGTGCCGTCGTAGATCTTGTTCTCGCCGACGGCCGTGATCGAGATGGCTTTGGGCGTGATGTTGACTGAATCGCCGACTCCGCTGCCGAGTGTGTAGTTGCTGGACAGCGAACCGTTATTGCCCGCTAGCGTATAGCCTGCGAGGCCGTTCGCCGCGAACGGCTGCTGCGGGTTCACATTCTTGCTCGCGAGCGTGCCGCTACCCGAGAGCGTCAGCGTTTCGCCGTTCACGCCCGCGAGCACGCCGTTGTTTCCAAAGAGGGCGGCATTGGCACCGGTCGTGCCGTCGTAGACGCGCGTGCCTTGCAGGACCAGGATGTACGGCAGGATGTCCGCAGCGGTCGTGGCGGTTGCGTTGAAGGTGTAGTTGCGTGCATCCGCGCCGCTCGCCGAAATGCCGCTCACGGTGACCGCGATGCCGTTGCCCGCATTCGGCGTGGCGAAATTCGCGCCGCTGAAACCGAAGTTGACGGTATCGCCGGCCAGTACGCCCGTGGGCGTGAGCGTCGCGGTGGCGCCGGTGGTCCCGTTGTAGTAGCGGCTCGCCGCCGTTGCGCCGACCGTGACGGCCAGCGGATCGATCGTCACCCAGTCGGTTCCGCCCGTGAAGGTGTAGTTGGCTGGCAGCGCGCCGTTATTGCCCGTGAGCGCGAAGCCCGTGAGTCCAGTGGTCGCGAACGGCACCTGGGTGCCGGCATTTTTCGTCGAGAGCGTACCCGTGCCGGAGAGTGTCAGGGTTTCGCCGTTCGCGCCGGTCAGCACGCCGTTGCTGCCGAACAGGCCGGCATTGGCGCCGGCGGTGCTGTCGTAAGTGCGTGTGCCGGTGAGGTTCAGCACGAAAGGCAGGATGTTCGCGGTGGTCGTCGCGGCGGCGTTGTACGTGTAGTTGCCCGCGTCTGTGCCACTTTTCGCGATGTTGTTGACGGAGACCTGGATACCGTTGGCCGCGTTCGGTGTGGCGAAGTTTGCATTGCCGGGCGTGAAGCTGAAGTTCACGGTGTCGCCTGGCAGCACGCCGGTACTGGCGACGCTTGCCGTGGCAGCCGTGGTGCCGTCGTAGGTCTTGTTCTGCGCTGTTGCATTCACCGTGATGCCGAGCGGCGTGATGTTGCCCGTGAGACCGGCGGGTTGCGTGAGCACGTAGTTGCTGGCGTCGGTGCCGCTGATGGTCATCGTCGACGGCGTGACGGCCTTGCCGTTACCCACGTTCTTGTCGATGAACGTGCCGGTGGTGTCGTTGCCCAGCACCACGTTGTCGTTCGTGAAGACGCCGGCAAGGGTCGCGCCGCTCAGGGTGGCGGCTGTCGTGCTGTTGTAGACCTTCGTGTTGACCGTCGTGCCGATCACGCCGAGCGCCGCGGGGGTGATGTTGACCCAGTCGGTGCCGCCCGCGAACGTGTAGTTGCCGGGCAACGCGCCGCTAATACCCGTGAGCGTGAAGCCGGCCAGACCGTTCGCGGCAAAGGGCTGCGTGGCGTTCACGTTCTTGCTGGCGAGCGTGCCGGTGCCGGACAGCGCCAGCGTCTCGCCTGCGGCGCCCGTAAGCACACCGTTGGTACCGAACAGGTTTGCGTTGGCGTTGGTGGCCGAGTCATAGACGCGCGTACCCTGCAGGTTCAGCACGAACGGCGTGATGTTGGCGCTGGTCGTCGCGGTGGTGGTCGACAACGTGTAATTGTTTGCATCGGTACCGCCCTTGGCGATGCCCGACACCGAAATGGTGATGTTGTTGCCGACGTTTTTCGTGGCGAAATCGGCGGCGGTGTCGCTGAAGGTGACGTTGTCGCCCGGCACGACGGTAGCGCTCGTCAGGGCGACCGTCGCCGTCGTGTTGCCGTCGTAGACCTTGTTGTTGCCGGTGGCCGTGACCACGAGAATCGGCAGTGTCGAAATGCTGGCCGTGAGGCCGGCCGGCTGCACCAGCAGGTAGTTGCCGGCGTCCGTGCCGGAGACCGTCATGCTGGTGGTGACAGGCTTGTTGGTGCCGACGTTCTTGTCGTTGAACTGGCCGACTGTGTCGTTGCCGAGGGCGACGGTATCCGATCCCAGTACGCCTTGCAGCGTTGCCCCGGTCAACTGGGCGTTGGCGTTGCCGTCGTATGGCTTGTTTTGAGCAATGGTGTTTGCCACGGTCAGCGTAGCCGGCGTGACCGTCACCCAATCCGTGCCACCCGTGAGCGTGTAGTTGCTGGCGAGGCCGGTGCCGCTGCTGAGCGCGAGCGTACCGAAACTGGAGAGCGGCACCTGGGTGCCGACATTCTTGCTGGGGAGCGTGCCGGTGCCGCTCAGAGTCAACGACTCGCCATTGACGCCATTGATCGAGCCGCTCGGCGCGAAGAGGGTAGACGCGGCATTGGGCGTGGTGTCGTAGACCCGTGTGCCCTGCAGATTCAGCACGCGGGGCAGGATATTCGCGATGGTATTGGCCGTCGAGTCGACGAGCGTGTAGTTGCCCGCGTCGGCGCCGCTCAGCCCGATGCCCGTCACGGTGACGGGCAGGTTGTTCGCCACGTTGGCCTGGGAGAAATTGGCCGCGTAGCCGGAGAAGCTCACGGCGTCGGTGGTCACGAGACCGGTGCTGGCGAGGTTGACCTGCGCGGCGGTCGTGCCGTCGTACTGTTTGTCGATGCCGCTCGCCGTCACCCGGATCAGCGTCGCGGTGATGTCGGCTGTCACGCCCGTAGGTTGCGCCAGCACATAATTGCCCGCGTCCGTGCCGGAGATCGTCATGCTGGTACTCACCGGCTTGGCAGTCCCCACGTTCTTGTTGTTGAAGTTGCCCGTCGCGTCGTTTCCCAGTACCACGCTGTCGCTGCCCAGCACGCCCGAAAGCAGCGCGTTCTGCAAGGCGGCGGTGGTCGTGCCGTCGTAGACCTTGTTGAGCGCCACCGTGTTGAGCACCGTGAGCGTGGCGGGCGTGATGGTCACCCAGTCGGTGCCACCGGTCAGTGAATAGTTGCTCGCGAGTCCGGTGCCGTTGCCGAGTGTCAGCGTGCCGGGACCCGAAAACGGAATCTGCGCGCCGACGTTCTTGCCCGTCAGCGTGCCGCTGCCGGTGAGGGTCAGCGTCTCGCCGTTAACGCCGCTAACCTGTCCGGCGCTCGAGAACAGGTCCGCGTTGGCGGCCGTCGTCGCATCGTAGACGCGCGTGCCGGTCAGGTTGATGATCTTCGCCGTGATCTCGCCAAGCGTGCCGGTGGCCTGGGTCGGCAGATTGTAGTTGGACAGATTGGTGCCCAGTGCCGACGTGTAATCCGATGGTTCCAGCGTCGCGCCAATACCGACGTTCTTGCCCACGTTCGGCGAGAGGTAGCCGCTCGAGGCGGTTTGCGCGACCGTGGCGCTCTGGTTGCCCACCAGGCCCGTAATGGTGAAGTCCGACGCCCCCAGCAACACCGACGTCGTGCCGTCGTAAGCCTTCACGGGGTTGCCCGTGATCGTCACCGTGAGCGGCGCGGGCGTGATATTCGCGAACAGGTTCGATGGCTGCGCGACCGTGTAATTACCCGCCTGGGCGCCGCCCAGCGTGAAGCCGCTCGCGGTGACCTGGAGGTTCGTCCCGGCGTTCGGCGTGGCGAACTGGCCCGCCGCGCTGCCCGATGCGAGCGTGACGTTATCGGTGCCGAGCACGCCCGCGAGCGTCGCACTGCCACTGTTGATGGTGGCGGCCGTGGTGGCGTCGTAGACCTTGTTGTTAGCCACCGCGCCGCTGATGGTGAGCGGCGCGGGCGTGATGTTCGCAGTCAGTCCGGTGAGCGGCTGCAAAGTGTAGTTGCCTGCGGCGCTGCCGGACACGCTGAAGCCGCTCGCGGTCACGGCGATGCCGCTGCCTACGTTGGACTGCGCAAACGTGCCGGTCGTTGAGGTGTGGAGCGTGACGTTGCCCGCGTCGGTCGAAACCACGCCCGACAGCGAGGCGCTGCTCACGTCGAGGGTATCGGCGGTCGTCGTGTCGTAGACCTTATTGGTGGCGTTCGCGTTGATGACGTAAAGCGGCGCCGGGGTGATCGCGCCGGGACCGGAGGCGGACGTGGGCAGCAGATAGTTGCTGAGCAGCGTGCCGTTGCCCGCTGTGTAGTTGCCCGGCACGAGTGCGCCGCTCACGGTCCAGTTGCCCGCGTTGGCTTGGCCGTAGTTGAACTGCGCGGTCGGCGCGATGGTCGCGCTCTCGCCGCTCACCAGCCCGCCGACCTGCAGGTTGCCGCTGTTCACGCGCGCGATCGCGTCGCCGTTGTAGACCTTGGTCGGATTGCCGATGATCGTGACCGTGAGCTGCGCGGGGAGAATCGTGCCCGTTCCGTACGCGGTGATCGGGAACGAGTAGTTGTTCAGGTTCGTGCCGGCACCCGGGGTGAGGTCCACCGCGGCGAGCGCGGCGGTAACGCCCTGCGAGCCCGCGTTCTTCGTCGCGTACTGGCCGGTGATGGTGTGCGACACCGAGGCGCTGTCGGTGCCGACGAAGCCGGTGAACGTAAAGTCGCTCGCGGGAATCGTGGCGATCGTATTGCCGTCGTAGGTCTTCGATGGATTGTTCGTGATGGATGCCGACAGTTCGCCGTTGACCGGACGTTTGACGATCGTGCCCATGCCTGTGGCGAGGACCGGCAATGCGTAGTTGGAAAGCAGCGTGTTCGGTCCGGCCGAGAAGTTGCCCGTGGTGAGTGACGTGCTCACGCCCTGGTAGCCGACATTCGGCGTCGCATAGGCGCCGGTTGTCGGCGAGGGGCTCAGTGCGATGGACTGGCCGGGGATTGGACCGAGTAACTCGTAGTTGCCGGTGCCGAGCGAAGCGGTATTGTTACCGTCGTAGACCTTGGTCGGATTGTTGATGATGTTTACTTCGACGGGCGCGGGCGTGATGATGCCGGTCGATGACGTCACGACAGTGGGAAACGTGTAGTTCGACATGGACGTGCCCGCTGCCGGCACGAAATCCGACGGTCTGAGCGCGGCGGTTATGGCAATGCCCGTGCCGGCATTGGGCGTGGCGTAAGTTGCCGAATTCTGGCTGAGGGTCGCGCTCTGGTCGCCCACGAAGCCGGAGATCGTGTAGTTGGACTGGGTCAGCGAGGCGTTGGCGCTGCCGTCGTAGACCTTGGTCGGCGAACCGATAAAGGTGATCGTGAGCGGCGCGGGCGTGATGTTCCCGGTAAGGCCGGCAATCGCGGCCACGGAATAATTTCCCGCCGCCGAGCCACCCAGCGTGAAGCCGTTTGCCGAGACCGGCAGGCTGTTGCCCACGTTGGACTGGCTGAACGTCCCGGTGGCGGTGCCCGTCGCAAGCGTCACGTTACCCGCGTCCGCGGGCACGAGTCCCGAGATCGTGGCGCTACCGAGGTTGAGCGACGCTGTGGTGGTGGCGTCGTACACCTTGTCGTTAGCGCTCACGCCGGTAATCGTCACGGATTTCGGCGTGATGTTGGCGGCGAGGTAGGCCGGCACTGAAATTTCGTAGTTGCCCGCCTTGGCTCCCGTCAACGTGAAACCTGACGGCACGACCGAAATCTGGTTGCCCACGTTGGGCGAAACGAATGTGCCCGCCGCGCCGTTCGTCACGAGCGAAACCTGTCCGCTGTCCGCGCTAATCACGCCGAATAGCGAGGCGTCGCTTGAATTGAGCGTGGCAGCGCGCGTTCCGTCGTAGACCTTGTTGTTGGCGATCAGCCCGCTGATCAGAAGCGGCGCGGGCGTGATGGTGCCGGTCCCAATGGCCGAGGTCGGCAGCGTGTAGTTCGCCAGATTCGTGCCACCGTTGGCGACGAAATTGGTCGACGTGAGGGTTGCGTTGACGGCGATGCCCGTGCCGGCATTGACGCTCGCATACGACACGGAGCTTGCCTGATCGACGCTCGCCCCCTGACCAGCGACGAAACCCGTGAAGCTGTAATTGCCGGCCGTGAGCGGCGCCGAGGTGGTGCCGTCGTAGACCTTCGTCGGGTTGCCGACAATGCTGGCGGTGAGCGGCGCGGGCGTAATGGTGCCGATGCCCGCCGACGCAAGGCCTCTCGCCTGGTAACCGTAAGCCGGAATGCCGCCCGACGTGTTGACGACGACGCCTGCAAACGTCGTCGGCGAGTTGACCGTGATGCCCGTGCCCGCATTGGCGTTCGCATAGGTACCGGTTGCGCTGGCAATGACGTCGCCATTGACAAGTCCGGTCGTCTGCAGATTCGCGCCGGTCAGGGGGGCGGCGTCGGTGCCGTCGTAGACCTTGGTCACGCTGCCGGTCAGTCCCGTGAGGGTGATGGTCGGCGCGAGGCTGTACAGGAAGCCGTTGCCCGACGCCGCGGGCGTGGTGCCGTGAGGCGCGTTGTACTGGACGAAGGAGGGCGCGAGTCCGCCCGCGGTGTCGAGCGTCGGGTTGGTCGAATAGATTCGCCAGGCCGCCGACGTACCCGTGCTGAGCGCCGCGCTGCCCGCGTTGTTGACAAAATTCGCGCCGGTCGCCAGCGTGACGCCCGCACCGCCCGTGATCGCCGCGCCCGCCGCGATGGTCAGGTTGCCGGTGCCGGCCTGCATGGTCACCGCACCCGCGCCGGCCACGGATGCGTTCACGTTGATGGCGTTGAGCGCGTCCAGCGTCAGGCTCGCGGACGCGTTGGTCCAGCTGATCGCCGAATTGACGTTGATATCGCCCGCGCCCGTCGTCTGCTGGCCCGCGCCCGACGCACCCGACGCCGTGGTCTGCTCGACGACGTTGGTGCCGCCGTTTAGCGTGCTGGAGATCTGGCTGGCGGCGGTGGCTTCGATGGTCAGGTTGGTCGGGTCGACGAGCCATGTGCCCGCGCGCCCGGACGGCGCGGCTGCCGTAATGTGCGTGTCCGGTGCGATGCTGAAGTGCGCGGCCGAGGTCTCGATCGAGCCGCCGTTGCCGCCGTTCGGCGCGCTGGCGTCCAGCGTGCCGCCCACGTTGACCGAGCCCGCTTCCATGCCGCCGAGCAGGACGATCTTGCCCGCGTGGTCCTCGACGGTCTGCGCGCGGATCTTGCCGGTGTTGTTCACCGCGCTGGCGAGCAGTGCGTCTTTCGCCCCGGCCGTCATGATTACCTGCCCGCCGTCCGCCACCAGCAGTTGCCGGTTCTCCGCGAGATTGTCGAGCGTGCTTGCGTCCACCTGGATATGAACCAGTTGTGAACCGTCGAACGTGAGCGTGGCGGCGCTCCCGGCGGCCAGCGCGATCGTGCCGAGCCGCGCACGCACGATGCCCTGATTGGACACCCGGTTGCCGAGCAGGGCGACATAGCCGCCATCGGCCGCGACGATGGTCCCCTGATTGACGATCGAACCTTTGCCGTTGCCGGAGAAACGGCGGTTATTGCCGTCGAGCGTGCTCGCATCGGGATCGAGCGTGGAGGCGACAATGCCGCCGACGTTCACCCGCGCCGAGGGCCCGAACAGCACGCCGTTCGGATTGATGAGCCAGACCTGACCGTTGGCGTTCAGGTGTCCGAAAATCTGGCTGGCCGTGCTGCTGGAGATGCGATTGACCGCGAGTGCGCTCGCTCCCGGTTGAATGAAATTCACCGTCTGGCCAGCGCCGACGTCGAAACTTTTCCAGTTCAGTTGAAGCGTGCGGCTGCCCTGCTGGATCGTGGTCGTGGTTGCCGACTGGCTGATCGAGCCGACCCCGGAAACGATCTGGCCGCCCGTCGGGGCGCCCGCGGCAAATACCACGCCCGAGCACAGAAACAGCGTCCACGCAATGACGAATGCCGCGCCGCGTCGCGGGCCGCGTGTCCGGTGCGTGCCGCTGCCCGAGCATCGGCTGGCGAGTTCCGACGCGACGACCCATTGTCCGAGAGACCGGTTCCAGCACAAGCGGTAGATGTGGTTCATGGCATCGCCCAACTTCGGTGGGAGAAGGAACAACCCTTCCGCGGCATCGAGGCCATCCCGACATGGAACCGCGACGCGGCGTGCCGGAAACCCACACGTTTAAACCCACTGGCCATATTCAAGGCGCTTGATCCAGTGGCCCATCCCCTATTTTTGAATCATTCGCCGGCGTTTGGCCATACGGAGAAAGGGCAATGCGTAAAAACGCATGCCGTTCACGTACAACACCGCCTCGATCCATTGACGCGAAAAGAAATGGATATGGCTTGAATTCTGCGTAACCCGCGAAAAAATACGGGCCGTTGCTAACGAAATATCCGGCTCACTCAGGTCAGAAGTACGCCTGAGTCGGTCTGGAGTTTCATATATCACCGACGTGGCCTGCCGGAACCATTCCGGCGGGCCTGCGGGACGTTTCTCCCATGGAGGGGGGCGACCGAATCGTCATCCCGGTGAGCTATTGAGCAAAGAACCAGCTTTCACCGAATCAATGACCACTCAGGGCGGCGAGCCTCGCTGCATCGCCCTTGAAATCGCGTTCAATAGATCTTGCGTCACGAATGGCTTGATCAACAGTTCCTCGCCACGGGCCTTCTCGATCGCAGCGCGCGTCGCCTGACTGTCGTGCGAGGTAATGAACACGGCAGGCGGGCGCCGGTGACCCAGTTGCTCGTAAAGTCGCGGACCAGACAAGCCGGGCAGTTGAACGTCCAGCACGAGGCAGTACGGCCCCTGTCCGATGCTGGCGCCCAGGAACGCTTCCGCGCTCTCGAACTCCAGCGTGTCGAAACCCGACACACGCAGCAGGCGCTGCAACGCGCGACGCATGCCGGCATCGTCTTCGACGACTACGATCAACTGTCCGGTATCTTTCATTGGCCACATCCCTTGCGTCAAGTATCGCGCGTGGCGCAATCCGACGCTATCGGGGTATGGGGCAATACGGTTGCCCCTTGGGGCAGATACGGATCAACCCGGCAGGGGAGCACGCACCATCGGTTCAGCCCGTCTGACGAGATCGGCGAGCGAGCGTGCCTGTAGCTTACGCATCAGGTCGGCGCGGCACGACTTGACGGTTCGCTCGCTTAAGGCCAGTTCGGCGGCGATCTGCTTGTTGAGCCGGCCTGCCACAACGCCACGCAGCACGACCTGCTCGCGTTCGTTCAGATCGACGGTGCTGGCTTCTGCGCTTTGCCGAGCGAGCGAAGATCCAGCAGACACAGTGGCAACCGCGCTTTCGATTGCGGCGAACAGCGCTTGCGAATCGATTGGCTTGAGAAGGAAATCGCTCGCGCCGGCCTTGATGGCGAGGACCGTAGCGGGAATGTCATGGTGCGCGCTGATGAACACGATCGGTATTGGCTTACCCAGCCTTTGCAGGGCGTGCTGCAAATCCAGCCCGCTCGGGCCAGGTAGCTCCAGGTCCAGCAGCAGACATCCCGGCAACGCGTCGGGCGCGGCCACGAGAAACTCCCCGGCGCTCGCGTAGGTTCTCGCTGTGAACCCGGCATGGGTCAGTAGCCGCATTAACGCGGTACGTATCGCATCGTCGTCGTCGACCACGTGAACGACGTATTCGGCCTGATTACTCACGGATGGCCTCCTTGTGACATGTGCCTGACTTCGAGAGTCACGCCGGCGCTTTCGAATCTGGGCGCAACCCGCGTCATCGAGCGTTTCGCCGCCGACGGCAGCCACACGGTGAACACACTGCCGCCGCCCTCCCGGGCCGCGGCTGAGATGCGCCCCCCAAGACTCGCGACGATGGTGCGGACGATGGACAGCCCCAGCCCCATGCCATGCGGTTTGGTGGTGTACAGGGAGTCGAACACGCGCTCTTCGGCGCCAGCCGGAAAGCCGTGTCCCCGATCCGCTACGGTCAGTTCGTGGCCACCTTCTACCGCCCGCGTTGCGATGGACAATACACGGCTGCCGGCTGGCGTGTGCTCCATCGCATCCATGGCATTGATGGCGAGGTTGAGAAAGACCTGCTGTAGCTGCACGCGGTCGCCCAGCACGCAGGCCTCGTACGCCGCCGGATCGGACTCGATGACGATGTTGCGCCGTCGGGCTTCGGAGCAGAGTAGCGCGAGCGCTTCTTCGACCGCCGAATTCAGGTCGAGCACGACCAACCCCAGGGAGTCTTTTTGCAATAGCGCTCGCAATCGCTGTACGACCTGATGCGCGCGCAGCGCATCACGGCGTATGTCGGCCAGAATGGAGTGAAGCTCGCTGTTCGCAGGCGCGTCGGACAGGATCATTCCGGCCGCGTCGGCGTTACTGAAAATCGCGCCGAGTGGCTGTCCGACCTCGTGAGCGATCGACGCGCTCAATTCGCCTGCCGCAGCGAAGCGCGCCGCGCGGGCCAGTTCGCCCAGTCTCAGCCTGACCTCGTCTTCGGCGCCCCGGCGGCGGCGCCGCTGCCAGAGCAGAGCGGCGATGGTGAGTGCCTGCAGCAGGACCACCGCAAACGCGATCAACGCGATTCCCCGATATTCCCGCCAGAGCGAAGGAGGTATGCCGATCAGTTCGCAGTCGTCGGGCAATGCATCTGCCTGTAGCCCAAACCGTTCGATGGCCCCGACGTCGGCGATGCAACGGGAAGGGGCGGCCGCCGTGGTGGCGCCCTGCGACGGCACCTTGCCGAGCAGAATCGACGCGGCGAGGGTGCCGATGAGACGTCCGTTGGCCTCGAAGGTGAGCATCGATCCTGCCGCGAGGCCATGCCCAAGGTACGTGGGATACCAGCCGTAGATGGGGGCGTTCGATGCTTTCGTCATTGGGGCGACGACTTCGTAAGGAAAGAAGGTTCTTCCGGTGCGGTCCCGGTACATCGTCGTGTAGAGCACGGCCGTGTCGCGGTCAAGCTTTGCCAGGCGTCGCTGCAATTCCGGTACAGGCAAACCACTCCAGACATCGACCGCCCACTTGCGGGACCGGTGCGCGCGCGCCGTATCGACGGCGCGCTGCGCGAATCGAAGATCCAGCTTGCCCACACCCGACACCACCACCAGATGCCGCGCGTTCGGCTGCAGCCTTTCCGCCAGATCCAGCGTGCCGTCCATATCGAAATGGACCGGCACATACGCAAACCCGGGCGGAATATCCTTTTGCTGTGTGTCGGCGACACTGGAAATCAACACCGGCGCATCCGGCCAGATATCGCTGTGATAATTCCTGGTGAAATCCAATGCGAAATCGGCTAGACCGATCACAATATCGACTGGCTGACCGTGGTACTTTCTTTTCAGCAGGGCCAGAAAATCCGGCATCAACGCTGCGGACTCGAATCGCAGGTCGTCTAACGGATCGGTATAAAATTCCACGCCGTCCGGCGCAGCCGCAACAAGTGAGCTGCGTATTGCACGAATCTGTTCCTGGGCGGCAGGCTGCGTTGGGTCGGCGCCAGGCAGAATGACAACCCGCCAGGGATGTGCCGCAAACGCGCACGTAGATAACCCGAACATCAGAAGCAAAAGCCAGCGCATAGCCCCATTGCGCACAGTGACACACTGCATGCAATGGGCTGCAAAGTTCCTTGAGGCGCTTTCCTCTCTCATGGTATCTGCGAAGCCTAGCGTCGCGGATACTATGCCAGACTACCTGATAATCCGAATAGAGATTCGTAAAAAAATCCGATAAAGACAAAATCGTGAAATCAGGATTTACCGACTCTATCTATCGTCCGGATTTAAATAGGTAAAAATAACCCGATAGATTACCCAACTATGCAGAATAGATCGGAAATTCGCGAGCCGAGTAATTTACTGGCTGTTAAAGCGGGCGACGCCATCATTTGTGAACTACCAGATTCCGGGATGCAGACATCAGGGTTTGGGCAGCGATTGCGCCAGGCTGATGAGATTTTGCGGCACCACCCTGATAACGCCGTTGCGCGGACTGTCGATGTCTGCAATCAGCATGAACGAGAGGGACACGGTGATAGGCATGATGAATAAGAGGCGGCTTTTGCCCTTCGTATTTTCCGCACCGTAGCCCACCAGCACGTTGGAGAACACGCCAATCGTGATCATCAGGATCCAGGCGGCAACCGGAATGCGATTCCACCATGCTGCCTGGGTGTAGCCCTGCGCGTTGATGACGTCGTTCATGCCCGCCACCGCGAGGGCCGTAATAGGAGATGCCTGGGCGGTGGCGCCGTCTCTCGCCGCGATCCACAACCTGCCTTGCAGCTCCGCGGTGGCCGCGTCGATCCGCTCGACACGTTGCAGGTCGCGAGTCTGGTAATACTCGAGGCGCAAGGCGAGGTAGTGGCTCAGAAGCGAGCGAACCGCAGTGGCCTGGGCCGTCGGCAGAAGATCCGCGCGCAGGAATTCAGTCCCGATAGCATTGGCTTCTTCTTCTTCATAATTTTTCCGCTGATCGTAGCGGCCTACCGCCATTGAAAGGCTGAAGCCGATAACCAGCGCGAGCAGCGTCAACGTGGCGGATTGAACCAGCTTGAAGTCGTCTCGCGAATCGTCGGCGATCGGCATGCGCGGCCGTAACACGACGTTGCCTATCCAGCCAGCCGCCGACATCAGCGCAAACACCACGACGAACAGGATGATCGGATGCCGTATGAGTTGTTGCATGTATCGCTCCTTTGAAAGCGCTGCCCGCCCGGTGGCGTTGCCCGGTCCGGCGAATCGTGACGGCCGGAACGGACGACGCACCGCGCTTCAGCCGTGGCGTGCCGACGCTTCAACAGGACGGCCGGTAGCGTTGCGAGTCGCGGAAATGCGGTGTGCGACTGCCGCGTCGCATCCGAACGGCCGCCGCCCGTCCGCTGCATAAAGGATGTCCTCCGAAGGGACGCGACAATCGAAACGACAAACCTAGCGGTAACGCGCGGTGGGGCCGTCCCGGGCTGGCTGGCGCTCGCAAGCGCGCTTCGTGGCACAGTGACGCATTAGTTACGCTGGGCGCAGTGGACCACAGAACATGGCTTGCCGTTATGATGGCGAAACCGTCCGACCACGGCGGCCGCCATCGCGATGTTCGTGTCCCTCTGTTTCAGCGCGGCCGGCGCAAACACTGCATCAAGTTAGTACGGCGCATTGACAACGACGTATTGCGCGCCCTGTGGCTGATACCAGGCACTGCCGCACTGCTGGTAAATCATGCCGCCGTAGTTCACGGGAACGCAATTGGGCGGGACCGAACGCACGACCGACCCCACGATCGCCGAGGTGACCGCGACCGTCGCCGTTACGGCCGCCGCCGTGGCGATCGGGTGGTAGTCGTTGTCCCAGCCGCCATGGTGATAATCGTCATGGTGGCCGCCGCCGTTCGCATTGACGTTGACATTGCGATTAACGTTGACGTTGTTCACGCTGGTGTTGCGGACATTGTTAGTGCGCTTGTCCGCGTGGGCGTTGTTTAACTGGGCGCCCCCTCCATGTGCTCCACCCCCATGCGGCGCGCCACCCCCTCGAGCTGCGCCCCCACCATGCGCGCCCCGTTCCATATGACCGCCGCCTCGCCCCGCTGCGTCGGCTAACGATGGGGTGCAAAGGGCCACGCACGCACTGACAAGGACAGGAAACAGTAACCGGTTCTGCTGAATTCCGCGCTTCATGGCTTACTCCTTTTTCTCGCCGACCGGGACAAGCTCGACCTTCTTCGAACCTTCCGGCGCCCGGAAGGTGAACACGGAGTCCTTGAAGGTGGGCGAGGTCGTCCAGTCCACTATCGATACCGACTGCGGACGGGCATCGTCGTCTCGCCGCGTGATCACGAGCTTGCGTGGCAGGGGTTTCGCGCCTGTCGTGATCCAGATCTGCCAGTCGACATCTTTTTGCCGGAACGCATAGTGATCGCACACGTCCGAACCGATAAAGTCCTGGCCCGCGAACATCGCCGACTCGAACTGGTCGGTCGGCGCGTCCGGCGTGCCCCAGACGAACAGATCCGCCAGCGGGAATTCGACGCCATAGCGATCGCGCAGCCGGTCAATCAGCGCAGAAATATTGCCGTCGAACGCGACGCTCGAGTAGTACTTCTGCGCGGGCGAATAAAGCGTGACCGTTTTGCCATCGAAGACGATCTCCCGTTCGCTTCTCGCGCTGCTCATAACAGCGCGAATCCGGTTTGGCCTGTCGACCAGTAGCTCCGCGGTGGCGGTATGCTGGAGTTTCTGTCCGTCTTCAAGCACCCGCTCACCGGTCAGGTCGATCGAGACACTGAACCGTTTGAGCGATTGCAAATGTTCCCCCATCTTCTGGAGTGCCTGAATAGCCGCCGGGTCCACCGGGGCTGTGGGACTGCTCGCCGCGCTCGCTGGCGCGGTCTGCGCCTGAAGGTGGGGCGCGAGGATCGTCCCGGCCACCATGAACATGGCTAAAACGCGTTTTTTCATCGTGCTCTCCCCAATTTGTGAGAGAAAGCCGCCCGAACTGGAAGGTGTCGGCGGCAGGTGTCTGACGGCGTTCCACAAGATGCTTGCGGACCGTAATGTACTGACCATCCCTGTGAAAGGAACGGACTGACTCTGATGTTGCCCCACGGGGCATCGGATTGCTCCGCGTACCTGGTGACGGGCAGGCGCATGTGCGGAAAATTCATCTTCGCAAGCCTGTGCAGGCAGTCAGCGCAAGCTGTTCGGCAGGGCTTCTGTCTGCGGCAGGCATCGATCGGCCCCACCCGGTTGATGACACGGGTAGGCTCATAGTGGATGGAAGGCTGCCACAGTGACCGCCCACCGTGCCAGCAGAGGCCTGAAGAGGCGTACACGCCACCGACGGATGAAATTCTCCTGGCGCCATCTGCAGAGCGTGCTCAGGCGTGAATCTGAATCACACCTCCGGTAGCTGGCAAGCGTAGGCATCGAATCACCTTAAATCTTCAGTGGCGTGACTTTTGTTCCGGCCAGTGAAACATCGGCCATCAGCCCTCCGTTCGTGAGTACGAATACCTCGACCGGTGCAGTAGCCGTGGTCGTGTCGACGGCGCCGTTCGCACCGACTTTGATCAGTGCAACGGATGCGTCGCCGCCGGCCGACCAACCTGCCGAGTTACGGAAACCATCCAGCGATTCCTGCGTCATGAACAGGAAGATGATGGCTTTGGATTGGGCGCCCGCTTGCAGTCCGAACGAACCAGACAGCGTGCTGTAGTAGCCCGCGGCGTTGCCGTTGACGCGCAGTGCGCCTTCGCCATACTGTCCGCCGACAACGAATCCCACCTGCAGCACCGACGGGAAAACGAGTACACCGCGTGCTTTCGCTACCAGTTCGTGTGAGCCCTTGACGCTTGAATATAAGTGAGACATGGTTCCGTCAACGCTCGCGTCAATCGACTGACGCTTGGACGCATCGGTGGCCGCAGATGAATTAGATCCGGACGATGTGGTACAGCCTGCCAGCGTGAACGCAACAAGCCCGAGCGAGGAGGTGGCCGTCGAAAGGAAGTGTCGTCTTTGCATTGAAAGTTCTCTGGTGTAGTCGAATGGTTGTCTGAGCCAGGTCTGACGCGAACAGCTTTGAGGTTTTTGTACTATGTTGGTACTGAAAAATCCATGATGGCCGCGAGCACGCTGTTTCTATCAAGTCATGCGCCATGTCTTCTAATGTGAAGAAAACAGGACAGATCGTCTTCCAGGCCCGCAATATTCCGGACCCAGTGCACAACGGGAGCTTAGCTAAATCATCTCACTATTCAAATTGCCCCGAAGGGCAATTTCATTGCCCCGCACCCTTATAGCGCCGACGCGAATACAGCACGATAATTCGATCGACGATTCATTGAGGTGTGATGCCGCGTTCAACTGCCGATGAAAGCGAACGCGAAGACGACGCAAGCATGGAGCTACGAGTAAGTTCGTTCGACGACCAGGCGACATGTTCCGAGGCCGACGCGATGTGCGGGGCGCCCCCTGGCCGAGCAGCCTATCTCCCATTCGGGGAGCGTGCGGATGTGAGCATAGGAATCGTAGGCACACGTGTAAACGTCCCTGGGCTGGCGAAGGGACAGGCCACGTATGCCGTAAATTGGTGGAATGTCTTCAGGCAGGTCGTGCGACAGATGTCGGTCGGTGGCTGCCGACTTGAATCATGACGGCAGTCGCTCAAGTTATCCGTTTGCGATGCTGTCTGGATTCCTGAAGTAGCGGTCGATGATTGTTCACAGTGCGACGTTAATGACCAAGCTCGCCATTGCTTGAGCTGTTGATCACGCCATCCATGGTTGGCCAGTTTGAGGAAAAGTGTGGCGCTTGTCCCCGGGATGTTTTGAAAGCATTTTTATATCAGATACTCATTCTACGGCTTGGCTGGTCGGAACCGGCCAGTTCGCTAAGCTCGCGAAATATCAGTATCGCAAGCGGATCTGCCTCAAAGCGTCTCGGATTACGTTTAGTCCTGGTGTTCTCACAAAGCGACGGGCGCGACCAAGGAACTGGCCATGGGCCTATCTGAAGAAAGCAGTGCCGGCGAGCATAACCTTCTGCCCGAAATCTCCGACCTCGAGCTTTCTCTTGTGCGTGACGACGTCGGTTTCCGGATTCAGAAGCGACTCGGCCTGATTCCGGTCAAAGGAATGGGAACGGCGAGGCGCGCAGTTATTTTTGCGGCCATCAGCTGGTTACCGCTTGTAATATGGTCATTGCTGACCGGACGCCTCGGAGAGGGAGTCGGTCACGACAGTTTTTACTCCCACTTCGGCATTCATGCCCGATGTCTTATCGCAATTCCCATGCTTGTGATTGCGGAAGGCATTGCGCAAAAATCAGTCCCGCCGTGGTTGTGTTACTGTGTCGAATCCGGTCTTGTGCCCGCTGACAGGATCCCGCAGTTCAGGGCGCTGGTCGCGAGCATAGTGCGTATCAGGGATAGCGTGTTGCCGTGGATTGTCATTTTCGGCCTCGTCGTCGCATGGGCCACTGCGGGGGCGGTCTTTAACCGCCTCGAAGACATATCCTGGATGAACGACGAAGGCGCAGCGGCTGGTCTGACATTCGGCGGCTGGTGGTTCGTCATTGTGATCAGACCACTTTTCACTGCTTTGCTACTAGCGTGGCTATGGCGAGCCTGTCTGGTGTTCATTCTGGTCCGGAAGCTTTCCCGTTTTCCTCTCTCGCTCGTTCCGAGCCACCCAGACCGGATGGCTGGACTTGGTTTTGTCGAAAGACTAACTTTCATCTTTAGTCCGGTTGCGTTTGCCATATCAACGGTCGCGGCGGCGTCGTAGACCGCAATAAATTTGTCACTACTTCGCGAGTAAATCTGTCACTTCACAGCGCGTCGCCCGGACGGCTAAGTAAATCATCTTAAAATCAACAGCTTGCCAAAACGAATTAATTGTGTCACTGGCTAGTCTCTATGCAGGTGTCACCGCCGGCCGAACCGAGGCGCAATCGGCGACTGATAGCGATGCGGTCCTGCCGGCGCATCGCAGACGTTGTCGAGAGCAGCGAAAGCCGCCCGTAGCTGTAGTGCGAATGGCACCAGCCACATCGAAACGGCGCTCCGATCACGCCGGCGTTTAATATGTAAGGCGTCTCACCGTTGCAATGCGGACAACGCGTCTGGAGCGATTGGTGATGCGCCGGACAGAGATTTTCATCCTCACGCTGGAACAACACGCTGTGGTAGCCGTGCGCTGCGCACTGTCGGCAATACCGGAAGACCTCGTGATACCGGTCATGCGGCGCGGCGCCAGACAACGATGCACTCAGCATGCTCGAGGGCACGCGGAGCATGCGGCACAACCGCTTCAGGTCGATGGCGTCCCGCACCGGCGCCCAGCCTTCTTGTGGATCCACTTCGGGACTGATCAGATGGAGCAGGGCGTGGCCGGGGAGCGCGTTGGCGCAGGCGAACTTCCACAGAATCGAGACAAGCGATTCGCCAGGCATCAACAATCCGAGGCTGAGGGCACTGCCTCGCGCGAGCGAGATTCGCCACTCGTCAAATGGCAGAATCGGAAAGCGTGGGCGCTTGATCGCCGCGGCGTTACGCCGTGGCAAGCGTGCGTCCGGTGGCATGGCGGGACTGAACGTAGCCGCAGTGGTGCACTGCGTAGGTCCACAACGCAGCCTCGGGACAATAACCCGGCGCGTCCTTTAGCTCACTTTCCTTAAGCACAATCTCGATGGCGCGCACGAATGACTCCATCGGGATTTCGAGCTTACCCGGCAGACTCGCTTTGTGGTGTGCAGCCTCGAACGCCTGCCATAACAGGCCCGCGTCGTCTAATAGCCGATAACCGGCGTCGAATGCCTGTGGGACATAAAAACGCGTGAAGGTCCATGGGGTGCCCTCCGGATACGCGGTCTGATCGTAGCCGTTCATGCAGGTGGCGACATCCTGTGCGTTGCCGATGCCAGAGAAAGAGAGCTCTTCGACCATTAAACGCGCAACGATCTGCGTCTTGTGAGCAATCTGCAGACTGGTCTTCTGTGCGAGCAACTCCTCCTGACCAACGAGGAAAGTAAACAGCTTGATCTGCTGCCGGTCGAGCGCGTCGTGTACGTCACGCAGCCACTCGTACTCATTCTCGTTGTAGCGCTGCGCCTCGTCGCAAAAGAGCAATACCGTACCACCGCCAGAACGGGCGACCGCCTCGCGAATCCTCAACGACAAGCGCAGCCGCTTGGACGGGTTGGAGCCGGCGTTTGGGTCAGGATCTCCGACCGCCTCAATCAGGTTGGCAAAGAACGGCCCTTCGGCGTGGCGCGGTTTGTGTTCGCACTGCGCGTGATAGCTGGTTATCCGGGAATAGTTGTGGGCGAGCAGCAGTCGCACGTATTCGATCGCGCGGGTCTTGCCGATCCGCGATGGTCCATAGATCAGCGCACCCGTGATCCGGTAGTGCAGACATCGGGCCACGAGATCATAGAACGCCTCAATTGCTGGGGTGGCAATCCGATAGTTGCCGGTGGCAAGCGGATGCAGCAACGGATCGATAGGACGCGGTATCTGAAGCGACATGGTGCCTCCCATGCAAACGACGGGGTTAAAAGACCTGACCGGTACCGATGGAAAGTTTCCTTGGCCGGACTGGCGCGCGAGCCGCAAGCTCGACGACGGTCACCATTGGTGATGCAGGCGCTGTCTCGCTCGCTGTCGATGCCGCCTTCCCGGTTTCCACTGGCCGCGCCGGACCCACGGGGGTGCGCACTGTCGGCGCTGACGCCAGCAACTTGACTGCGTGCGCGAGTTCCGTGGCTGCCTTGCGTGTCTTCCTGGCCTGCTCGAGTTTCGTCTGAACGTAAGCCTCAATCGGATTGGCGCCGACCATCGTGCTGCCGCGGCGCTGCCCCTTAAGCCTGCGAATTTCCTGACGCAGTTTGAGATTGTGAGGCACCACACGCCATGCCCCTTGTGCATCGAGCACGCCCAGTTCGGTTCCGTCGGGCAGGAACGCCCGCACGCAACGCAGGTCGTCGGCGTTCATGTAGATCAACAGACGTTCGCCGATCAGACGCGTGCTGGCTGCCAGCACGTCGCTCGTATAGCGCACGCCATGCAGATTGATATGTGGACGCACGCCCTGGTCAAGATACGCGCGCACGGGACAGCGGCGTGCCGACTGCATCAGGCACAGAGTGCGTCGATGATGTTCCGCGAGCCATGCGACCATGATCTGCTTGCCGCGGATAAAATACTCCATCGCCTCGAGCGGCGTGGCGTTATTCAAGCCGCCGTGCGGCGTGCCGTTGTAACCAGCGATCGCATACTCGATAAGCTCCTCCAGCTCATCGAGCGACACATACAGACGGAGGTTGCCTTTCGGATCGGCGAGGGCACGGCGCAGATCGCGCGGATGAGAACCCGTATAGCCCGGCAGGCGCGAAGACAACCGGCTGGCGATCGTGCCGAAGAAGCGCTCGATGTACGGCCGCTCGTCCGGGCTGTACAACGGTCCCGCGTCGACGAGACAACCGACGAATTCACATAACGCAGTCAAGGTGTCGGCCGCGAGATTCGCTTTTGCGTTGTCAAGCTTCATCCATTCCCAGGTGACATACGCCAGTTCCGGCAACCGCTGTGATGCAAAACCGTCCTGCGGTCCGTAGCTGAGCCCCTCTATGGTGAAAGGGCGGGCACGATGCGGCTCCAGCGTTTTCTCAAGGGTCTTGATCACGTCATAGCGGCTGTACTCGCGCGCCAGCACGAGGTGGTAAGCAAGCACAACGCGAGTGCACACATCGATAATCACCAGCAGCCACACTCGCTCTATTTCAAACTCGTGTTCAAAGCCCAGCGGGTCGCGCACGACCACTTTCAGGCGGATATCGAGCCGGTGACCGTCAAACTCCACCACCTGATACGGACGTGTTGCCGCGGGACTTCCCACGCCGTCCGCCCTGGGCGGCAAGCCCTTCAGGTGCGCAGCACCCGCCGAACGTGCAGCAGCGCCGAAGCTGCGCAGCATTTCCGCTTTCAGCCGGTGCGATAGCGAACGGATCGCGCGCCCCGCCGTATTGAACGGGTAGTCGGCCGCCGTGAGACCGACTGCGCGACAATGGCGGAGGAATTCGTCATGCAGTGGCTGCAGCCCACGCAAGCGCGTCCGTAAACGCCCGTCGGTGTTGATCTGCTCGAGCAACACGCGGCGCTGTTTGACTTGGAGCAATAGCCATGCGGCGAGGGTAGGGTAGCGCTCAAAGAGCTGCGACAGGGCGCCTGCCGCACCGCAACTTCCGCGCTCACCACGTACCCGCACTGGACTTAGACGAGCATACTCCGAGACCCGTATGTAGCTGACCAGCGCGCGAAACCCAAACGGCCGTCCGTCCGGATGCGGCGACAGAGCCCGTTCAAGCCAGCGATACAACTGGCGTCGATCGACGCCGGTAGACCGCTCGATCTGTTTGAGCGATTCGCCGCGTACGTACCATAGAAGCGCCTGCATCCGCGCCTCGAAAGTGCGGCGTGTTTCATGATCGAATTCGGTGTAGGCAACAGTCGGCCATGCCGCGAGGTCAATTGCCTGAAACTCCGGCCGGCGGCGGTTCACGTTTTTGTCTCCGCGGCGATAAACGAAGTGAGCAGCGATAGAGCCTGCGTGCGCAGATCCGGCGCACTGAGTCGTCCGGCATGCAACATGCAAAAAACGGCTGTGCGGACGAGAACCGGGTCCCCAATCGTGACCTCCCGCTCGATCTGAAGCAACGTCCTGGGACGAACCAGAAAACGCTCGATCGCACGCTGCAAGGACGGCGAAACGAGGTTTCTGTTCGCCACAATGCACGGCAGTATGCGCTGCCAGTTGTCGATCCACACCCGCGCAGCCGCGAGGGCTGCAGGCGAAACTTTCCGGACGGGCAGTGCTGCTCCATCGAGTTGACGATGGGATATGCTTGTGTTTTCATTATCAACCGTATCATCAAGGATAACTAACTCCTGGCGATCAACGTAGCGGACCCAAAAATCGGCAAGACGCTCCTTCCCGCTGACATTCACACAACCGGGCCGCTCGCAGAAGACGATTACCGCAGGATCCGCCTCGAACAGAATCCACTGCTCAAGCACGTCGCGTCTGTAGAACGTCAGGCGTCGCGCCAGCTTCGGACTGAAGCCTTCGAACCGGTGTGCGCCACGCAGCGAGCAAGCGCAACCGGCTCTGCAATGTGCAGGGAATTTTCCATAAGTTCAAGGCCTTACGGACGGGCTTCGAAGTGTAGGACGCGAAGTGACAAATTTAATGCGGACTTTTGCGAATTGACGGTTTTATTTCGTTCGGACTGCAAGCAAAGTTGTCACAGCTGCGGTTCGTCGGCGCGAATTGTCAAGGTACGGGCGGTGACACATTTAATGCGGTCTACGACAACCGTGCCGAGAACAGCCACCAGCCAACCCGCAGACGCGAACGCCAGATGTGCGGCTTTCGCGATGCGCGGCGCACGCAGGCGTTTCTCTCATGCTTTGGCCCGATCCGGCAGCACTTCGCGCTGCCCAGACATCGGATGAACGCGGCATGTCATCGTGCCGTACTCCAGGAACGCTTCGCCACATGGCATGTTTGGACTGTCACTGCCGCATCTCAGAAAACTATTTAATAGGATAACTACGCTTTAGCCAAAAAGGTAACCTACAGCCGTCAACTTGACAAAGCCACGCAATGCGGTCGATCCGATGACGGTGAGAGGGCGGAAAGCTGTCGAGACCGTGCTCGAATACACGGTGTTCGCCGCGAATTCGTTCATTTTCCTCTTCATTGGAATTCAGCAGGCTCGTCGGACGTACGACACGCTGTGGGTATCGATCGGCATCGCCGTGGTGGTGGTGGTGGTGGTGATGCTGGCTCGCGTCGCAGCTGTGTACCCGTGTTGTGTCCTTTTCTCACGCTCGTCGCTGCGCATAGAGATGCGACATCAACACATACTGTTCTGGGGAGGGCTTCGTGGCGCTCTGGCGTTGGCTCTCGCGATGGGACTACCGCCCGGCGTGCCTCGTCGCGAAGGAATCGTGACCGTGCGCTTTGCCGTGGTGGCTTTTTCAGTCTTCGTTCAGGGCACAACGATCACAGCACTTCTACGGCGATTGCGAATCATGTAGGGACCCAGGAACCCAGTATCGCGTCAGTGCAGCATCGTGACCGGTACCGAAGACCAGCGCCACAGCTTCGCGAGAACGCTCCATCTGTGAAAAAAGCCAAGATGACTCGCGTCGACGACGACGATATCGGCATGATCCTTGACCGCGTACTGCGCGATCGTCCGCTCCGGGGGCCCGAAAACACGCTTCCACTTGTATGGCACACCAGCATCGTCGAGGATCGCACAGGTTAGAATCAGTGCATCCCGTGCTCGCTCCTTCTGGGATCTATGCAACATGGAGCGCGAATGAAACGCGCCTGCGCGGCCTTTTGCCAGGTCATCGAGTACTTCGACGACTTCCACCTCGGACGCGCATTTCTCAGCAAACAGGAACGCTCCGTGTCGAGCCGCTTCGGTTGCCTCTTTGGCACCTAGCACGGGAATCAGCAGTTTCAGCAAAGCAGGCCTCCAATCCACGCATCGAGCGTTACTAGCTTGATTGAAGCACGGGCATCATCCGAACGCTATAAAAGCACGCGGGCAGTGCGTAAAAATGTCATCAATAAGATGACGATGGCCAGCGTAGGTATTGTCACGTTGCTGGCATGTTGACGGGATTGCGGCGAGAATTTCGGGTATGAAACGAACCGCCCTGCAACACAACACACCTGCCACCGACGCCATTTCTTATGCCGGCTACCGATTTCCGCCCGACGTGATCGGCTATGCGGTGTGGCTGTACTACCGTTTTCCGCTGAGCCTTCGCATGGTCGAGGAGTTGCTGGCTGCGCGCGGCATTGAACTCACGTACGAAACGGTGCGACGCTGGTCGGTGAAGTTCGGGCTGGGCATTGCCCGACGCATCCGGGCCACCGT
Organism: Paraburkholderia sp. BL27I4N3; assembly: GCF_003386115.1. Taxonomy (NCBI): domain Bacteria; kingdom Pseudomonadati; phylum Pseudomonadota; class Betaproteobacteria; order Burkholderiales; family Burkholderiaceae; genus Paraburkholderia; species Paraburkholderia sp. BL27I4N3. Next base: position 1,492,582 of record NZ_QREJ01000001.1, read on the forward strand.
GTTGGCCCGGGGCGACAAGTGGCACCTCGACGAAGTGGTGGTCACGATCAACGGCAAGAAGCACCGGCTGTGGCGCGTGGTGGACCAGCATGGCGCGGTGCTCGATGTACTGGTGCAAAGCCGGCGCGACCGGCATGCGGCGAGACGCCTCATGCGTAAGCTGCTCAGGAAGCACGGCCGCGCTCCGCGTGTTCTGATCACCGACAAATTGCGCAGCTACGCAGCAGCGAACAAGGATCTCGGGCTGAACGTGGAACACCGACAGCACAAAGGATTGAACAACCGGGCGGAGAACTCGCACCAGCCAACGCGAGTGCGCGAGAAAGTGATGCGCCGCTTCAAATCAGCGCGCCATCTACAACGATTCACGTCGGTCCATGATCAGGTGAGTAACGTGTTCATGCGCTGCCGGTACAACACGAACGCGCAGCGGAAGCGGCAGACACGCAAGGAGGCCTTCGAGGCATGGCAGGCCGTGACTGGAAATCCGATGCTGGATCGCCTTGCCGGTTAGATTAGTAATACTAATGTCATGCGTTTTCGCATGCACGTCATTCGACAAGTTGACAATGCCGCCGTGTCTTACACGCGGATCCGCTCCACCTCATCGAGGCTGATGTCGTCGTGGCGCCGGTCATACAGCTGGGTGGTGCGGGTCGACGCGTGGTTGGCCATCGCCGCCGCGTTCTCGAGCGTGCCGCCGTTTTTCAGGTAGGCGGTGATCCCGGTCGCGCGGAATGTGTGATTGCCGATCGCCGTGCCGATGCCCGCGGCGAGCGCACGACGCCGCACCATTGCGTACGCATTGGCCTGCGGCAGCGGCGTGGTGCTCAGCTGCCCGGTGCCGCGTGCGATCGTGCGGAACAGCGGCCCCTTCGGATCGGCACCGATCCCTGTGCCGTCGAGGTAGGCGTGCAGGTACGCCTCCAGCGTGTGATGACACGGCATCGCGTGCGCCTTGCCGCCTTTTTCACGCAGGCGCACCCACAGGCGCCGGTGCTGCACGTAGACGTCGTCGACCCGCATCGCGAGCGCTGCCCCCACCCGTGCGAACGAAAACACCATCAGCGCAATCAGCGCGCGGTCCCTGAGGCCGATCGGCGTGGTCGCATCGATGCTGTCGAGCAGCTGCCGCGCCTCCGCCGCATCGAGCACCGGCGTTTTACCCCTTTTCGTGGAATGGCTGGGGCCACGGACCGACGCGGCCGGGTTGTGCGGCACGATCTGGCCGGTGACAAGCCAGTCGAACAGGTGGCGGATCGCGGCGAGCCGCTGCTTGACGGTCGGCGCCGAGGACCTTTGTGTCTGCAGTTCGATCCACGCGGCCACGTGTAGCGGCTGCACGGCCGTAATCGACGTCACGCCGGCGCCGGCGCACCAGGCGAGGAAGTCCCCCGCGGCCCGTGCATACGCGCGGCGCGTGTGCGGATTGCGGATCGCCGACGCGAAGAATTCCAGAAATCGGATGCTGGCCTGCTCGCCAGCGCAGGTCACCAGTGCGGGAAGGGGCGCTGCCGTGACGAGTGCACCTGCTGTCTTCATTGCGGGATCAGGTCGAACCTGCCTGGCTGGGCGCTAATGCGGAAGCGTCGCTCACTCCCTAGCCGGGTGACCGTTTCTGCCGCTGACTGCACGTTGTCGTCGTTCTGGGCCACTGCGACGAGGTGTTCGCCGGCACTCACATAGAGACGCACCTGCTGTGAGGGGCGCAACCGGATGGCATCTCGTCCATCAATCAGGATGTGGGCGTTACTGCCGCCATTGGAAAAGCCGCTGTCGTGGGTGATGACAATGACGGTGTCTGCTGCATCGCTGCGGCCAAAGGCAGGGGCGGTTACCCGCTCGGCCTTGCTGTCGGCAACAGGTTGAGTAGCGCAGCCTGCAAGGACTAGTGATGCGGCCAAGGTCAGCATAGGTGCCATGTTTCGCTGAGGTTGCCTTTTGCCAGCATCCAGCCCTTGGATCAGGTCCATGTCACGCTTCATGCTGCTCCCGGCCACGTTCAATGATGTGCTCGCGGTACTTTTCCTTGAGGACCTTGACGACCGGGTCCACGAACGGATTGCCGCGATAGGGCGCGGCCTTCCGGTCAATGGCCGCCTCCATCTGTCCGATTGCTGCCTGCACACTGGCCTGATCCCCCGGCACGACCGGGACCTGGGCAATGTCCCCGTTCAGCGATTCGAACGCCCGCGCCGCGTCCTTCAGCTGTCGCACCAAACCGTCCAGTCCTTCGCTCATCTGTCCAGGCTCCTATATCTGATAAGGACATTATCATATATAAGACAACCGGTGCGCAGATGCAGAATGGCTGAAGAAAACTGACCTGCCGCCGTTAACCCGGGTTATCGCTCCGGTCGCCATCGCCAGAGGCAGTCCTGCCTAGCAGCCGGACCGCGCTCTCAGGTCCTGACCGTATTTTTCCCCTCGGAGGAAAGGTCAGGGCTTTTGCGCCGGCCCGCGCGGGCCGGTTTTTTTTCGGCCGCTCAACTCCGGCGCAAAACAGCGTACCGCCAGTGCGGCATCCTGATTGCCGCGGTGCCCGACATCCAGGGCGAGGAGTTCCCGGAAGATGCCCAATGCCTGCAGGCCGTGCACCTGACAAAAGCCGTCCACGACTTCGGTGATGGCACGGTTCAACGTCTCCGGCGTCCGTGTGCTGGCGATATGCGAACTGCCCCTCGCCAGCTCCAGCATGTAAGTCAACCGGGCCTGCGTCAGCGTGGCTTCGATGATATTTTTCCGCGGCATGCTGGCCCTCTCATTGATATTTTTGTTGGCTTTAAGGCGATGCGTGTCAGTTAGTCGTCCTCGGTTGGATTGGATCGGTGCCTGTCGCCAAGGCGAACCAGTTCCGCAAGCGAGCGTGCTTTCATCTTTTCCATCACCCGCGCGCGATGGATCTTTATCGTCTTCTCGGCCGCTCCCAGTTCGCTCGCGATCTGTTTGTTCAAACGACCCTCAATCACCAGGGCCATTACTTGCCGCTCACGCCGTGTGAGATGGTCGACGCGGCGCCGGATTTCGGCCCGCTCGGCACGCCATTCGAACATTTTCCACGCACGCTCGAACACCCGCTCGATCGCTTGCAGCAAGGTGCTTTCGGCGATTGGTTTCGACAGAAAGTCCGCTGCTCCCGCTTTCATCGCGGCGACAGCCAATTCCAGAGTGCCTTGGCCGGAAATGAAGATAATGGGAAGCATTGTGCCGATTCGACCTTGCAGAGCCAGCCCGCTCAGTGTCGGAAGTTGCAGATCAAGCAGCAAGCATGCCGGACCGGCCGCGAGATCCGCATGTTCGATAAACGCTTCGGCGCTCCCGAACGTCTCCACCCGATGGCCGGCTAGGCGTAGCAGCCGCGCGAGGGCCCTGCAGACGTGTTCGTCGTCATCGACCACGTACACCAAGAAAGCCGGCTTGTTCATGATTTTCCTGGCGGGTCGGTTTCCTCGTCCGTGCTCTGCGCTGGAAGCGGCCGCCCGGGCGCCCGGCAATCACATCATTCAGCTTGAACACGGCGACCTTCAGGTCGCCATGTTCACAAGAGCACGGGCGGTCAGTATAAGGTCTCGCTCGAACCGATCCGGCCTGACCAGCCGCTCGGTTTCGCGAGTAAGCCGGAGAACATCGGCGCTAAGCGGATCGGGATTGGACTCTGCTACCGGTTGAGTTCGTTGATCAGCACGGTCCAGCGTCGCCCAGCTGACTCACGGTTGCCTGATAGATCCGTTCCATGGCGCGCTTCCGTTAAGGGGGCAGCTACTGTTCTAGCGGAACCGACGGGTCGCCCGCTAGGCAGTTTCGGACAAAATAACGCCTTGCCTTCACGGTCGCTGTCTGACGTCGGTTTTCCGTGAGAGGCAACCAGGCACGGGAGGTACGGCGACACACGCGTACTGGAGTCGTTTTATGAGATCGTCAACACTATTCCATCGGGCGCCTCGCGCCATGGACTGCACGACGGGTCCAGGCCAACGAGGGGATCCGCCCGCGTTCGTCCATGCTGACTCCCTTACCCAAATCGTCTCTCAGCGCGCCGACGATGGATGCCGCGATGTCTTCAGTCGGCACAACCCTGTTCGGTGAGACGGCCTGGAGGGCCGCCTTCGGCATTTCCGGTGCGACGCAGGACGACGGCTCCTGAACGATCGTAAAACCACCGCAGGCGCCGACAGCCTTCAGTCCTGCGGCGCCATCGTCGAGTCTTCCTGTCAGGATAACGCCGATCGCGCGGGGGCCGTACTCGACCGCTGCGGAACGGAACAGGGGATCAGCGGCCGGGCGCGCAAAGTTTTCCTTGGGTCCAGTCGACAGAATAATCAAGCCGTCGCGCATCAGCATGTGCCGGTCGGGGGGCGCCACATAGACCGTTGACGCGGAGATCGGTTGGCGCCTACCCGAGACACCCGTCTGAGACAGGCAAGAATCGGCCTGGAGCGCGTCAACTACGACGCCGGACAACAACGGACCTTCTACATTTTTGTAAGATCGTCGACGATCCTGCCATTCACACCGGCGTTATGGTCCGTACCTTGGCGTCGACACCGCCCTTTCAAGCCGCGCCAGAGCAGCACTGGACCTATAAGGCCAAGGTAATAAAAGGAGTTCCGACGGCGCGAAGGGTATACAGTGAGCAGAGTGGTGTTCTAGACTGGCCTTTCGGAGATAGTTCGTGCGATCAGATACCAAGAAATCCATTTCTTTTGCGGCAAACGAGACCGCTTACAATCGGGATCACCGGGCGCAGGCTCTTCTGCTTGAAGCGACGGACGCTAACCGGGCAGAACAGAGGCCTATCAGCTATTCACTCATCGATTCCACCGTGGGCAAGTGGCGATATCCAGCGCAGATTGAAAAAAACTGATCGTGGCGCTCCATTTTCCGAATCCGAGCCGTAGCTACGATGCCACGCGGCAGTGTGTACTTTTCTGGGGATATGATGATTCCCGGGAAATCACGTTTCAGGTCGACAGTGCAACGCTAAAAGGCCTGCAACCGGCGCTCGGATCAGACGAACGGTCGGTTCTTGTGGCATTTGACGAATTTCGCGGGAAGCTACTTGAAATGGCGACAAGGCAGTATGTCCGTGGCCCCCAGAATCGATATTCGATTTGATGAAATTCCACAGCTTTTTCTCCAACGGGTAGCCGACAGCTTAGCAAGCGAGAAACGCCGTCATAACAGAACTACCTTCGCTTGGGCCGGGGCAGACGTCAAATACTTCGTTTTGCCGCCACTCACGTATCAAACGAAGTTCTACCCTGGATGCGACGGCATCAGGGCAAGATCGCTTTACGTTCGGTGACTCAAAGTCTTGGCGAATCTTTGACATTCGCAACGCGGGACTGTCATCTGCGAAAGCGTCGCTCGTTACGTGGCTCCAGCGGTACGAACGGACACCAGGCAGCAGTTCTGGACGTTCGGCACCTCCGTTGGATCGTCAACAATCGGCGCGCACTTGACCAGATCCGTTATTGGTTCCTAAGGGTGCCTGCGGAGAACAGACTTCCGAGGGCGGTGAGGTAGGCGCATGCATGAACACATGCCCGGCAGCTGGCCCCAACCATTCAAGGCTGTCTTTCGTGCTAGCCTCCAATGACCGATCGGAGTCTTTCATGCACCGAATGATCGTGTATCGCAGTTTCGAGATTCATGTCGAATTGACTCCGGCTGCTAAGGACATGTTTGACGTGACTTTTCAGATAAAAGGCGGCACCAACCTCGATGTGCTCGGCGCCCGGGGAGGCCGCATACCGTTGCGCAACGGCCCTTTCACTGAACGATGGGCCTACCTGGTTGCCGAAATTGCCGGACAAGCGGCAATCGACGTGTTGCTTGGCCCAGTTGACTGATCCCATCCCCGTTTCCTCCACTCCGTACGCTGTGCGAGCGGAGCGGGTGCGGCCATGGGTCAGTTGACGGCCCACAGGGTGGCAAAATGCACGAAATTCCTCACTACCTTATTCTTCGCGCCGAACACGAATCGTACGTTCTGGACCGGGAGCGCGTGCTGATTCGCCGCCAGGCAAGTCCCATGATGAACGCGTTCGCGCGCGCGCACAGCAAACCGATGTCGATCGAAGACGCCCGATGGGATAGCTTCTCCCGGGAGTACGGGTTCTCGTCCGTCGAACGGAAGTGTTTGTGCTCTTACTCGTTGGTGGGAGGCAGCGAAACCAGACATCAACTTGCGTTGCTCGCCAACCTTTAGCTTTCTGACGCGATCAGGGAGATCAAGGTACGCGTTATACGCTGCGTATCGCGCAGCCGTGACCGGCGCCATGGCGCGCACGGTCTCGACGGCCGCGTTCAACGACAGCAGGTTGATCTGGAATGCGATCGAACAGCTCACGGCTTGATGCCCGCGACACACGCGATCTTCCGTCCACCCCTCCGGTCAACCGGCTGGAGCTCGGCCTAATGGGGGGGGAAAAGCGTCAAGCACGAAGTCCGGTTTACCGACAACCATCTTGGCTGGCGCATTGACTCATCAGAATTGCAACTCGTGGTGACCCGTTGCCTCACGTAGTTTGCTACCAGCCGGATTGTCCGGCAGGAGCGACGCGAGGTGACGAGGCGAATCAGCATGACGACACGCAAGGAGTTGGTCGCAGCACTGCAATTGCGGTATGGCAGCGCGACGTTCGGGGAGCCAGCGGCGGAGTCAATATCCTTGGGATACTGTCAGGTGAGAAAGGGCTCCTTACGAAAAGCATTGACAGGCGCGTTATGGCACTATACCGTGAGCGTCGAAATATTCAAGAAGCTCGATTGCTGATCACCATTTTCCGCCTCATCTGTGCGGTACTCGCTGTCCTCTCTTCTTCCTTGAAGTTTTTGTCGCTCCGCAACGGAGCTGTTATTTTTATTTCAGGGAATTCTCATGGATACCGGTACTGTCAAGTGGTTCAACGATAGCAAAGGCTTTGGCTTCATTACTCCTGACGCTGGCGGCGACGATCTCTTCGCGCACTTCTCGGAAGTTCGCGGCGACGGTTTCAAGACGCTCGCAGAAAACCAGAAGGTGAGCTACGAGACAAAGCGCGGCCCGAAGGGTATGCAGGCCGCGAATATCTCGCCGCAGTAACGTATTTCAAGGGCCGGTCTGCCGACCCTTTGCCTGTCAGCCTGACTAGCATCCTCGCGGAGCCATGCGCTCCCGATCTGATCGCCGCGTTTCAACGTGCGCATCATTTGTCTTTTCGACACGATCCGTCTCGCCCCGTTTTTCAGTTCATTCAGCCTGTACGACATGATGTCGTGCGGTCGGTTATCGCTTATGCAAAATAATAAACACATTGACCATTACAACGGTTATTCGGTCTCGCCGTCCGCTCACCGGTTACCGGACGGCTGGTTCGCTGCAAATCTCCTGCTCACCAGAGGTGACGCGCTCGGCGCTGAGCCGGTCTCCTACCAGTTTGATGCGCTCGACTATTTCGATAACGAAACACAGGCTGTGGGGCACGCTGCAGCATGGGCGCGCGGCTGGGTCGACAGTCGCGGTTAAGTCAGCATGGCCTGCAGCACACGAGCGGCCATATGTGGCGCTCACCGGTCTGATTGAAACGTGCGTCATCGCAATGCGCGCAGCCATATCGCCGGCCCTCGACCGGCGCAGTCTCATGACCCCCGAGATGCTACTTTCCGTTCAGGTGCCGGTGCCGGTGCCGCCGGGATCACGTGCCACGTCAACCAGATTGTCGTGAAAAGTCGCACGGAAGAACCGCGAAGATGTCGGGCTCACGCCTCATCTCCCCCAATGCACTCATATCGCCAGTTTGGATCGCTTAAACTGCGCTGCGGTGTATTCCAGTTATTCCCATCACAAGGAGCAGAGATGGCTTTGTTGGTCATGCAGGTCGCAGTGAGTGGGGAACTGGTGGAGGTGTTCGAGATGCCGGTAGATGATGTCGACGGACACCGGATGCTCGCCCGCGCAAATGAGGACGAGCGGGTGATCCATCGCGCCGGCCAGATCCTCGAAGACGGTGAAGTCTGGATCGATCTCATCGACCGGGACGGCGAGACGCTGTTCGATCAGGTGGCATGTTTCCACCGGGCAGACGCCGCCGACGCGCTGCAGGTTCATTTCGACATGAATCCCGAGGTCGTTAAAGACTGTCTTTCAAAGTCAAATGTTGCCTCGCTGTATGCGAGGCATCGCGTAGCTTCCCAGGCCTACTTCCGCAAGATTGATCGCCTGGTCGACTGCTCCATGGTGAGTTCCAGACAAAGCAATCGCCGGCGGGTGGGTGACGCCAGCGTCATGGATCTCGTGATCGAGCTTCGCAGACGGCTGGACGGTGCGGACACCCTGCTCGCGCTGAATGAGCTGCCGACGCCCGTACAGACCGCGGCCCTGCAACTGAAGGAAGCGGCGAAGTCGTACGCGACAGCTGTCCAGTATCTGTAAAGCGTTATCCAGGGCGCAGCTACGGATATAAAGGCCTCATGCGGTACATGCCCGCAGGCCGGCGCGGTTTCACACTGCACCTCGCCTCCCGTATGGGGCGAGTGAGAGAAGCACCGGCAAAATACTTTACAGGAATGCCTGATCTCATCCGCCCGTCTGTCTCGAACGGCTTTCAGGGGCGAACGGCCGTCCGCGCCGCGGGTCCGCTAACCGGTGCTTGCTCCCAGATTTTGATGAGTCTCGCTGCTCCCGTGCATTGACGTTCGTCGCGTTGTTCGATAAATTGATCCAATTGCGACAAACGGGGCAGAATTGTTTGGCGTAAATTATTAAACAACGTCAGAAATTGAAATTGGGCTGAATGGTCCGCACTATCGAGTGCCGCTACCGCGTCATTGGCAGTAACGGTCGTTGTTCATTTCGAAAGCGAACTCAAGTTTGCCGAGCACGGCATGAACATGCCTGACCTCGTCGCAAAGTGGGCATTGACAGAAGTTTTCCCGTGGCATAGCCGACCGCCACACAGGAGCGGGGCTTGGATCAACTCGGTCATTTTCTCGTCGTAGCTTTACTTCGCGCGCTCTCAATACTTCCGTACCCATTGGTCGCGAGGTTCGGCAGCGCGCTCGGCGCGGCGCTGTACACGCTTCCCAGCCGTCGCAAACACATAGTCCTTGTCAACCTGCGCCTCTGCTTTCCGGAAAAGTCGGTACGTGAGTACGATGAGCTTGCGAGGGAGCACTTCCGGCATGTCGTCCGCAGCTATCTCGAACGAGGTGTTCAATGGTTCGGTAGCGCGCAAAGGATAAAAAATCTCGTCCAGATCGAAAGCGCGATTGATCTCGAAGACAGGAATACTCCGCCTACCATCTTTTTGGGGTTTCATTTCGTGGGCATCGAAATCGGGTGCATCCTTTACTCGCTGAAAATGCCTGCCGCTTCCTTGTACACGCACATGTCGAACACGCGTCTTTGCGACCTAGCCAAACGGCAGCGCGGCCGATTCGGCGCCGAGATGGTCGAACGCTCGACAAGCGCCAAAAAGATCGTGAGACTCCTTCGGCAGGGCAAGCCGGTCATGCTTGCTGCGGACATGGACCATGGCATCGAAAATTCTGTTTTTGTGCCTTTTTTTAGCGTCCCTGCGTGCACTCTGACTTCTGTCTCGCGACTTGCGAGAATGGGGGGCGCGCGGGTTGTGCCGTTCGTCACGGAAGTACTGCCGGATTTCAAAGGGTATCGGATGACCGTCTTTGCGCCGCTCAGCGATTTCCCATCGAAAAGCGACACGGATGACGCGCGTTGCATGAATGCGTTTCTCGAGACACAGATACTGAAATTCCCAGCCCAGTACTACTGGGTGCATCGACGCTTCAAACATCGTCCACCGGGAATGCCTGCGGTGTATTGATAGTGCAGTGGGCCGGGCTCGTTTTGGTTGTGGTGCAAATAGGCTCGACGAATCGGTTAAAGTATTCAGTCCAACACTCTGGTGGTCGGTGATGAGCAAGAGCAAAGGCCTGGAGGCGTTGTTTGATGGGCGGCATTTTGATCGGGAGATCATCATTCTCTGCGTGCGCTGGTACCTTCGCTACAAGCTCAGCCTGCGCGATCTGGTCGAGATGATGGCCGAGCGCGGTTTGTCGCTGGGGTAGTGGTGCAATTGGGATGCGCTGGTCTGTTACGCTCGAGTTTTTGACGGGCGTGCCAATGCGTAAGCTGAAAGACATTGACGGATTATTCAACGGGCGCCACTTCGATCGCGAAGTTATTGTCCTTTGCGTGCGTTGGTATCTGCGTTACAAGCTCAGCTTTCGAGATCTCGCTGAAATGATGGCCGAGCGCGGTCTGTCGATGGCGCACACGACGATCCTGCGTTGGGTGAAGCGCTACACGCCGGAGTTCGTCAAACGTTGGAATCGGTTGGCCACGACAGCCGGTCAGTCGTGGCGAGTCGACGAGACCTACGTGAAGATTCGTGGCAAATGGGCCTATCTTTACCGCGCTGTTGACCGAGCGGGAAAGACGATCGATTTTCGCCTCAGCGCGAGGCGCGACGTGGCGGCAGCAAAGGCGTTCTTCGCGAAGGCAATCAGAACTCAGGGACGCGCTCCTGGAACGATCACACTGGACGGCTACGCGGCATCTCATCGGGCAGTCCGCGAGATGAAGACTGACGGGTCGCTACCCAGGCCAACGAAATAGCGATCCTCGAAGTACCTGAATAACCTGATCGAACAGGATCACCGCCACATCAAATCGCGGGTGAACGTGATGCTCGGGTTCAAGCGGTTCCGGAACGCGGTCGTGACCCTCTCCGGCATCGAACTGATGCATCGCATTCGCAAAGGCCAGTTTGATCTCACCGGCGTGCACCTCAAAGATACCACTTCGCCCTCGATCTGGATGGCGGTTCTTTCAGATGGTTGAGGTCCCTGAAAAGTGGGCGATTTCTCGCCCGCCTGCCGAATTTGCACCACAACCGCGCTTCCGACAATGCACATAATTGCATTGTCGGAAACATTTCAATTTGCTGGCTCCTGCAGCGACGGACAACGGACAGCCGCGATGTACGCGCTGATCGGCACTTGCGCCGTAGCGCTCAGGCGGTTTGCGAGGTTAAGGGCAAACCCGACTTCGCGTTCACAGGTTGAGCCGGGTCACCTTCGTCCCGGCAAGCGAAGCATCGGCCATCAGACCGGTATTGGTGAGCACGATGACCGCGACCTGCGAGGAAACTGAGGTCGTGTCGATCGAACCATTTGCGCCCACTTTTATGATCGAAACCGCTACATTCCCCCCAACCGACCAGCCTGCGGAATTGCGGAAACTGTCGAGCGCGTCTTTCGTCATGAAAAGGAAGATGATTGCCGTCGACTGCACCCCGGCCTGGAATCCAAATGAACCCGAGGACGTGCTGTAATAGCCGGCTGTCTCGCCGCCAACTCTCAATGCCCCTTCTCCGTACTCGGCGCCGGCGATGAACGCCGCCTTCTTCACCGACGGAAACACCAACACCCCTTCGGCCTTCGATACGAGTTCATGCGAGCCCCCCACGGTCGAAAAGAGCCGCGACATCGTCCCGTCCACGCTCGCGTCGATCGCCTGGCGCTTCGATGCATCGGTTTCCGGGCTCTTTCCACCGCCAGCGGTCATCGTACAGCCAGTCAGCGTCAGACCCGCCGCAGCCATGGCAGCCGCCGCTTTAAGCGCAAAGTTCCGTCTGTTCATTGTCGTTCTCCATCATGGTTCCGAGGCGAATCCCCGGTACATGATCTGGCCGCTACGCCCTTCGATCCAGTTCTCCCAACACTGTGAAGACTCAGCGCGACACGGTTCAGCGTTCCGTTCACTCACTTCAAGCGCTTGCCGTCTGGACGTGCAAAAGGTCAGAACCCGCCTCGCAGGCGCATGGTTCTCTGGGGCGTCGCGATACGTTGGCAAGGTTGACACTGCGGCGTTCTACAGGAGCTTCGAAGCGTAGTCGCGCACAACAACAACCGGTTCAGCACATCCTGAGCGATGCTTCGTTACTGTCATTGAAGCGCCGCGTCCGTATTTGCAACAATGGACCGTTGCGCGTTGCGGACTTTTTTGCTGCTGTCTGGTCTTCTTCACGTAGTCGGGACGCGCCTCCCGATACTTGTCCCAGTATTCCGGATTGCGCTCGAGCCATGTCGCTCATGCTCTCGCCTGATTCTCACGGTAGTCCCAATCAACACGCAACCCCCCTTTTGCCATGACGTCCGCACTCGCTGACACCCGAGAGAGGAGCAGTAGCGCTTATCTGGCGTCTGAACCCGACGCTCATATGGGTGACTACACGCATGCGTTATTCTAGGCGGGATTGAGTTCATGCACATGGTCGTCGAAAGCCAGATGAAAGACCGGTGCTTCGCGCAGACGTCCGCCTGCAGTTCGATTCGTTATCCGTGTAAGGAGTCCTCATCATATCGGCATTTATTCGGCTCGTCTTTTTTATCGTGGCAAAGCCCTCGACGACCTTCGGGGGCTGCGGGTCCCCGCCGTAAGCCGCTGTTGTGAGGACAGCAAACATCTGACTTCGATCAGTGCAGCAAGTCCCTTGGGCCAGAGCGCCCCTTACTGGCTTGTCACCACGGCGCGATGGACGTTTTGCCTACACGGCCAATGCCGGTAGCGGCTCGATCAGCAGTCTGCGGATTGCGGCGGACGGTACAGTACGCTTGCTCAATCCGACTGCGGGCACGCTCAGTGTCCCCCTGACATGGCGCTCAGTCGTCACAGCAAATTCCTCTACGTTCGGGAAGGTAACGGCGCTGTAAGTGGCTTTCGCGTGATGCCAGACGGAACACTCGAGCCACTTGGTTCAGTCACCGGCGTACCGCCGGGGGCACAAGGGATCGCGGCGCGCTAGACACATCTCCCCCCGCGCAGGGAGATGTGCACGTGCGACCGTGCTTTCGTATCCCTGTATCGGCAGCCTTCGCGCAAGAACGTTGCCTGTGCCGCTGAGCACCTGCCGTCCGCCTTGATCAGATTGAAATCGAGGCTCCCGGCCAAGGGGCTGTTAGATGAGGCCCAATAAGGAAGCTGAGCGAGTCCGATCGCATCAGTTTCCTTGAGGTTTCCTGGAGCCAGATTGACTACCGGTCTTCGAATGGCTGAGCTCTGGGAAGTGGCCGCGTGACCGCCGGCGCATAGCAACCTTAGGCCGGCCGTTAAAGACGACCACGATCGCCCCAAGAACGTCCGTTTGAATTCGAACCGGCGACGCAGCCTCCCATCCGGAGCCTCAGTTGCGGCAGATCGGGCTTATGAGCTTTGCGGTGGCGAACGGCGTCCGCCATTCCGTCCTGCTAATGAGGTAAGCGCCGCTCGGGGTAATTCTTCAACTGAAAGCGCCCACAGCGAATATGCGACGCTGCGCTGGAACAACGTACCGACAGCAGCGCGAAGCTCGCCCCTGCCCAGCGCGTATACCGAGTCGGTCACGGCAATGGCGCCGTGCATCAGGACGCTGGCATGCCGGTAGCACCCCATCATGCAGTCATTGCAGGGCTCCCGTTGATCGGGCAGGCGGTCGAGGTCGAAGACGGAACCCATTGGCTCGGGCCACGCCTCACAACGCCAGACATCGAGGTTCCAGTCGATATAAAAATACTTGCTGCCGCCGATACATGGGATCAGTTGCTGTTCACCGCGCACGAACCGCCCGACCTCGGCCAGCGCAGCGCTCGGGTCCATTACACGGAAGCGCTTTTTGAGGCGGCCGATTGCGCTCAACGCTTCGAGTAGTTCGTCACGGCTTAGGTCGACGAGCGCCGATGTTTCGTCGTAAACGAGCGATGTGGAACCGAGCGTTTCGCGCCTTGGATAGGAAAACGCGACGGCATCGAAGCCAAGCCGGTTGAGCGTCTCTGGAAGCGACGCGTAATGGACCAGGCGACTCACCGTGACCGATGCGCAGACCGGGATGCCAAAGGCGCGCGCCTGGGCGATTCCATCGCGGATGCGGGCCTCCAGACCGCGCAGGCCACGATTGCGCTCGTGCTCGCCCATGTCCGCGCTATCGATCGATATCAGGAGACGCTTGAGGCCGGCCGCGGCCAGTTGCTTGATGTGGCGGGGGAGGAACCAGCCGTTCGTGATCAGACCGCAATCGATGCCGGCTTTCGTGGCCGAGGCCACTAGCGATTCGATCTTCGGGTGAACCAGCGGCTCGCCCCCCTGGAGCGTCATGTAGCGAATCCGGCGTCTGCGCAGGATCGGCAGCGCACGCGCGAACTCATCAGGATCCAGATAGCGCCGGGGGCCTGCCAGGTTTTTGTCGCGCGAGAACCCGCAGAAGTCGCATGCGGCGTTGCAAACGTTCGTTACCGATACGTCGCAGACCGCAGGCAATGGATTGCGCGACTCGCTGGCAACGCCGTCTGCGTGACGCAGATTGCGCCATTTAATGATCCGCTCTGTCATATCCATGAACCCTCACAGTCGGCTGACGAATCCGGCACGAAGGATCCAAGCATACGCTTCACACGCTAGCCTGTGCGCGATAGATGCGGGTATGGGGTCAGCTAGGGGCGGACTGAAGCGGTGGAGACTGCGGGGGAACGGTGTAAGCGGAAGACGGCCATCCGGAGTCCGCTGACGGACGTCTCTTCCTGGCCGGGGCTCTCTACCGCGCGAGCGGTTTCGTTCGCCGGCCCGATTGCGACGCCGGAACGTTCTGGGCGCCTGTCCGCCCGGCAATCTACATGCGACCAATAACGGTCCGTCTTTCGTTTTTCCATCATTCGATGTTGGCGGCGCATCTCGACCAGAATCCAAAATTGGGTTTCAATGGCCCCGCGCGCCGACTATGATCATTTGAGAAGGCGCACGTTGACGAAGCGAACAACGGCATTCAGCGTCGGCCGCCGCTGGATGCAGACAAACAGACAAACACAGAACGGATCCGGCATCGTGATCGACAACGCGATTCGAAAGATGACCGATCGCCTGACCGAGTTTCTCCGACTGGAATCGGCAGGCGGCTTGCTGCTTGCCGCCGCCGCGATACTCGCGCTGATCTGCAGCAACTCACCGCTTCGACAGGCTTACGACGATCTTCTGAAGATCCCTGTGGAGATGCGCTTCGGATCATTCGTCATCGCGAAGCCGCTCCTGCTCTGGATCAACGACGGATTGATGGCCATCTTCTTCCTCCTGGTCGGCCTTGAGGTCAAGCGCGAGGTGCTCGAAGGCGAACTATCGACGCCCGCCCAGATCGTGCTCCCCGTTGCGGCCGGAGCCGGCGGAATGGTGGTGCCGGCACTCATCTATTTCCTGATCTGTCGCGGAAACGCAGCGGCCCTGAACGGCTGGGCCATCCCTACCGCCACGGACATCGCGTTTGCACTCGGCATCGTCTCCCTTCTGGGTCGCCGCGTGCCCGTGTCGCTGAAAATATTTTTGACCGCCGTGGCAATTGCGGATGACCTGGGCGCAATCGTCATCATTGCACTGTTCTATACGGCCGATCTTTCTGTCCAGATGCTGATTTTCGCGGTTGTGGCAATCGCGGCGCTAATTATCCTGAACCTGCTGAAAGTCACCCGTATCGCGCCATACGTTGTTGTCGGCGTGATCTTGTGGGTATTCGTTCTGAAATCCGGCGTCCACGCAACCCTGGCAGGAGTTGCCATCGCGTTCGCTATACCGTTGAAGGCGAAGGACGGCCAAGGTCACGCTCCCCTGCACCTGCTTGAACACGGCCTCCACTCCTGGGTAGCGTTTGCGGTTTTGCCGATCTTCGCGTTCGCCAACGCCGGCGTCTCGTTCGCTGGCGTCACGCTTGCCGCGCTTGCAGAGCCGCTGCCGCTCGGCATCGCTGCAGGGCTTTTCGTCGGGAAGCTCGTCGGTGTCTTCGGTGCGAGCGCCGCGCTGGTCAGGTTCGGCCTGGCCAGACTTCCGGAGGGCGCAAACTGGCCCCAGCTTGCCGGCGTCGCCGCACTGTGCGGGGTCGGCTTCACCATGAGCCTGTTCATTGGCTCCCTCGCTTTCGAAGGCCCCGAGTATTTCACGCCACTCCGGTTAGGCGTGATCGCAGGCTCAGTGCTATCGGGCGTTACCGGCTATCTGCTTCTCAGGTTCGCGTCGGGTCATTCCAGTACAGCCCCACCTCACGGGGCTGGCTGATCGACCTCCCGACTGGAGACGAACATGCTCAGACTCGACACGCCGGAAACGCTGATGGCCGCGGCCCTGGTTCTTCTGCTTGGGCGGCTGATCCTTGCCAGGGTGCGCGTGTTGCGCGTCTACACCATCCCCGAACCGGTGGTCGGCGGCTTGCTCGTCGCGCTGCTCGTGTTTGCGTTACGTAGCGCCTTGCGAATCGAAGTGCATTTCGACACGACCCTTCAGGCGCCCCTCATGCTCACTTTCTTCGCCACCATCGGTCTTAACGCCGATCTGGGGAGCCTTAAAGCGGGTGGGCGGGCGCTGATTGTCTTTCTGGGGGTGGTGGTCGGCCTGCTCGTGATGCAGGATGCGCTCGGAATCGGCCTCGCCTGGGCGTTGGGACAGGAACGCCTTCTCGGCCTGCTCGGAGCGTCGGTTACCCTGTCGGGCGGTCATGGCACCGGCGCGGCATGGGCCAAGGTGTTCGCGGAGCGCCACGGGCTCGCATCGGCAACGGAGATTGCGCTTGCCTGCGCAACGTTCGGCCTGATCCTCGGGGGTTTGATTGGCGGCCCGGTCGCACGCTTTCTCATTACTCGGCATAGCCTCGCCCCCGCCCCCGAGGCCAGCGCCGTGGACACAACCGGGTTTGAACAACCCAAGGCAGTGCGGCCGATCACGGTGGAGGCCGTCATCGAAACCGTGGCGCTGATTGCGGTCTGTCTCTCGGTCGGCGCGGTGCTCTCGTCCTGGTTGACCGGCACCGCGTTCGAGCTACCCACGTTTGTGTGTGTTTTGTTCGTCGGCGTCATTCTGCGCAATGGTCTGGCGCTGCCCGGCTGGTATCAGCCCTTCGAACTTGCCGTGTCGCTGCTGGGCAACGTCAGCCTTGCGCTGTTTCTCGCCATCGCGCTGATGAGTCTGCGTTTGTGGGATCTCGCTTCGCTTGCGCTACCGCTTCTCGCGATCCTGGTCGTGCAGGCGCTCGCGATGGCAGCCTATGCGATCTTCATTACCTTCCGCGTGATGGGCCGCAACTATGACGCCGCGGTGCTGGCCGCCGGGCACTGTGGGTTCGGCCTCGGCGCCACGCCGACTGCGATCGCCAACATGCAAGCCATTACGGAGCGCTTCGGACCGTCCCATCTGGCCTTTCTGGTGGTGCCGATGGTGGGCGCATTCTTTATCGACATCGCCAACGCAATCGTCATCAAGCTGTTTCTGCTGCTGCCCATTTACGGGTAACGGCACCCGTTCGGCCGTCACGCGGAGCGCGGCGCGGTCCTTCAGCGCACGCACGATACATAATTCCTGTGCGCGTCGTGATCTATGCTCACCTGACCGCCGGCAAGATTCACCACCTTGTGAACCCGGTTACCGGCGAAGGTGTGTGACCAATACGTGCTACCGCCTCCCCAGCCATAGAGGCCACCGGGATAACGCAAATCGTCTTTTGGCGCGACGATCGCGTATCTGTTTCCGGTCGCTGTACCGTTACCCGAGTTTGCGAAGGCAAAGACCGCCTTCAGTTCTTCGACCGTCGGTAGCCGCATCCGGCGCTTCGCACAGTGATACAGCGCGTCGTGGTAGTCGTACCGCACCACCCGGGCACCATTGAAACGGTCCGGGGCGCTCTGCTTCGCGCGCGCGATTTTCTTCTCCCACGGGTAAGGAGTCGTTGCAGGGCGGCTAAAGCAGGTCCTGTCGCGCGAGAAGACGGTGGTCCCACCGCCAGCCATGGCGTACGTTCCTGCAGGCATGCAGATTTCTTCAGTGACCGCCGGCACCTGCGCCGATGCTTCAACTGGCGGTAAGCTCAAACTCAGAACGGGTATTGCGGCCAACATTGCGCGAAGCAGCACAGACTTCAGATTCCATTTTCCGCAGGTGAAGGCCATGGCAGTCCGATAGGTGTGTGTGTTTAGAATCGATCCGTAAGCGAGACTGCGATATCGCGTGAAAAACATTCCGGGCCGCTGCGGCAGCCTTGGCTTAGGGGCGCAATAAAAGGCGAAAGCGGCGGCCCAGCTTACGGCGATCGGCCGGCACGCGAATCTCCCGATCCTCCTGATCGCTTCTCGCCACACGGTTTTACGACGCACTTTGTACTGTATAGCTTAGGCGACCTTCCACAAGGCAGAACAGCAATCCATCGGCCCAAAAAACCGGAATCGAAGTCATCGACCGGGCCACGCGCCGGTGACCTTTGTCGCTCAGGGGATGCGCGCCGCTGGACGCGTCGCACGACGGGGGGCAGTTCGGCGAAGAATTTCCCTGAAATCCCGTTCCGGCGCTCCTCCTGACACCCATGCCAGCATGGCTTCCTGTCCGGTGCGCCTAGGGTTCGTTCCAGCGGCAACTGATTCACGAATGGCAGGTTGACGCCGACCGGCGCCAGCAGCGTGCTGACACCAGCCCACCTTCGGCATCACAGCGGCAGCGTCTGCGTGATTGCCTTCAGGCAGACCGTCATCAGCGGACCCGGCACGATACCCAGCACCACCACGGCCACGCCGTTCAGCGCAAGCAGCGCACGGTTGCAGACACCGGCCGAGATCGGCGACGTGTCTTGCGGGTCGTCGAAGTACATCAGCTTCACGATACGCAGGTAGTAGAACGCGCCGAACAGCGACGTCACCACGGCCAGCACTGCGAGCCACGTCAGGCCCGCGTTCACCGTCGCTTCGAGCACGGCAAGCTTGGCGTAAAAGCCGACGGTCGGAGGAATACCGGCGAGTGAGAACATCATCACCATCATCACGAACGCGGACACCGGGCTG
Organism: Paraburkholderia sp. BL27I4N3; assembly: GCF_003386115.1. Classification (NCBI taxonomy): domain Bacteria; kingdom Pseudomonadati; phylum Pseudomonadota; class Betaproteobacteria; order Burkholderiales; family Burkholderiaceae; genus Paraburkholderia; species Paraburkholderia sp. BL27I4N3. The sequence goes on from NZ_QREJ01000001.1 coordinate 1,511,419, forward strand.
CGCTGGTTGAGGCCCTTGAAGTCGTCGAGCAACTCGGCTTCGAAATCGCGGCGCGCGAGCAGCATCACCACGCCAAACGAACCGAGCGTCGTGACCAGATAGATGATGCTGTAGAAGGTCGCCGAACCGTAGGCACTTGCCGCCGAACCCGTCTTGCCGTCCACGACGCCAGCCAGCAGGCCGAGCAGCACGAAGCCCATATTCGAGACGGTCGAATAGGCAAGCATCCGCTTCACATTGCGTTGCACGATACCCGTGATGTTGCCGACAACCAGCGAAAGTGCCGCGAGTATCACCAGCATTTCCTGCCAGCCAACGGCGAGCGGCAGCAGCCCCATCACGAGGAAGCGCAGACCCCACGCGAACGCCGCGGCCTTCGGACCGCCGCCGACGAACAGCGTCATCGCGGTCGGCGCGCCCTGATAGACATCCGGCACCCACATATGGAACGGCGCCACGCCCATCTTGAATGCAACGCCTGCAACGATGAAGACCACGCCAAACAGCAGCACGACGTCGTTGATGTGGCCGGAAGCGACGGCTTTCAGCACCTCGTCCAATTCAAGCGAGCCCGTGGCGCCATAAAGCATCGAGATGCCGTAAAGGAGGAAACCCGTAGCCAGTGCGCCAAGCACGTAGTACTTCATCGCCGCTTCGCTCGATTGCGCGACGTCGCGACGCAGTGCCACCATTGCGTACAATGACAGCGACATCAGTTCAAGACCGAGGTACAACATCAGGAAATGGTTGCCCGAGATCATGACCAACTGGCCGAGCAGCGAGAACATGCCCAGCAGGAACACGTGGTCGCGAAACAGGTCGCGATCTTCCAGATATCTACGCGAATAGACAAGCGAGATAGCGAAGCCGAGCGAAACCGCTGCCTTCATCACGCTGCCGAACGGATCAATCACGATCATCCGCGAGAAGAAATAGTAGTGATGCGGATCTGACGACTGGATCGCGAACCAGACGCCCGCCGCGGTCGACGACAGGAGGGCGATGAGGTAAGTAAGACGCCGGTTCGTTGCTTCAGAGCAGAAATCCCCGACCCGGGAGGCGATTACGAAGCCGAGCACTACAAGCGCGTCAGGCAGCAGCATATGTGCGTTTTGCATGATCTTTATGGCTCTTGGGAAGTTAGAGTCGGTTACGCCACATGCGAACTGGTCAAGGAGAAGATGGGACCTGTCCGTGCAGAATTTCTCCGTCATGCACCCCGGATGTGGCCTGAAGGCTTTTTAATCCGTCCATGCCGTGGCGCCCCGCAGGTTAGTGCCGCAGGTAGCGAAAGCACTTGATGAAAGTATCACGCAAGCGGCAGTAAAGAGGAATTCTCATCACTGCCACGACTGAGCCGACATCAACCCGGGTCACCGATATCCGTTCATCTGGCGGATCCGGCTGGGCGCGCATTAGCTGACTTCGACTTGCTGTCCCGCATCAAGCTTCTTCGACGCCCGTACAGTGAGAGATCCAACCTGCCATGTAGGCCGGATCGCCCGCCAGGCCGTGCGACGGACATTTACAGTAATCTCATGGGACCGGCTGGAGAAACGTTTGCAGGCTGAAGGAACTCGCCGGGAGGTCTGTTCATGGAGTTTGCACGGGCATCTCCGATGCCACTCCAGGTTAGTCCGAAGTTAATTTGCCCCGTCAATTCAAGTTAGCGGGGGTATCGAATCTGCCGATCACTTCTTTGCACATGTCGCGCACGGCCAGGTCCGTGCCGTCGGGCGTATGGTCTGCAGAACGATAGGCCACCACCTGCCCATCCCTGATAAACACGCCCGTCAACCTGCTTTCTTTGAGACTGCCAAAACCGTCCTTGGCGTTCACGGCCAGGCACACGACATAACCGAAGTACGGATGGAAACTGAACCCGCCCCACGACTTTTGCGGCACGCTGAGGTACTGTACGTTTCCGGTTGTTGTGTTCTCGAACCGTGCCTCGCGATATCTCTCGATGATCGTTCTGTAGTCGGCCGGGTAGGGGCCATAGTCGGCGTTACGCATGACCTCTGCGCTGGGAGACAGGCGGCCTGCGCACGCCGACAGCATGCCGCTAAAAGCGACAAACAATACTGTCATCAATCTCCCGTGCATCCTGTTGCCCTGTTAGTACGCTCGAATCCCCAACATTCCGCATTGGGATACCTGATTCCGGGGAATAAGCACAGCTTCGCGCGACGGCACCAATCTCAACCTGTGCTGCCCGGCGTGCGCAAAGTTTGTAAGGTGTCAAGTCGAGCCGGCAGACGAACGAAAACCGGACGCACGAGGGACTCGAATCCTACCGGGTCAAAATAAGCCGGGACAAGGAGGAAGTAAACGTCTTTTTCACATGCACATCGCCCGCTCGTATAACCCCCCGCAGCTACGTGGCGGAAGCCAGTGGGCGCGCGTGGAACGGCGCTGCTGCATTCCAAATCGGCGGCCTCTCACCATAGTCAAGCGTCTCTTGATAGTTCGTGGTGCCATTCCCATCGACGACGCATTTTTGTCCGGGCGACCGTCTTGACGACTCCCGAACACGGGCTGTTTGAACGTGGCATCAAGACATCCATCCTCCTTCCATCGGCTGGTGAGGCGAAAGATACGCGTGAAGTGAATTTCCCGACGACCCGCCGATCGGCTTTCAGTCCCGTCTAAATCCGGTTGCATTGACGCCCGAGATGGAAATTACCAGTCGCGGCGAAGTAATTCAACCGATCTGAGCGGCGCCATTCGCATACCTGCTGTACGCGCTGAACGAACTGCCGCATCGTGCGCCGGACGCCGACATCAGCGATCTGCTGCCGTTGAACTCGCGCCATGACAGCCACCGACTGACGTCGTGCGCGTGTAACAGCCATCTAGCCGGCGCGTACTCCCGCTGCCACTCACGTCCACCGGTCATCACCGGTCGACCAGGACCGCCGCGGCGCACCTGCGGTCAATCGCTGATTGCAAATCGTTCTCCGTTCGGTGTGCCGAACCACGCGGTTATGACCGTGTTGTCATGGACGGCGCGGCCGTCCTGCCACTCTCGACGTCGTTCGTCGGCCCTTCATCCGCAGACCACGCAGTAAGGTGTCCCGAGCATGGATCGCCCGGAGCATGGCGGACGATCCAGACATTGAGGTGGCCACACGCAAAACACTGACTACAATAAGTGTGCAAGCGAAGCCCGCAAAGGCGATTGTTCAGATGCAGGGTTTAGACTCGGCTAGTCTGGACATAAGGATCACGATTCAATTTTTTCATTGGAGGCGCGCCTATGACCCACCCTGACGAAAGAATTGTCGGCACGATCCTTTTTATGCTGAGCGGATTTTCGTTCGCAGGTGGCCTTGTCGTCGACTCGCACGAAGAGATGACGGTTGAGAACATCGCGCCTCTGCAACTGGAACTTGCTCCGCCCATTCCGGGACCGCAACGCTATTTGCAGCGCTATGAAATGGAATATCAGTCGAGTCAGGGTGGACCGTTTTACCCGCAAAGCGAGAACTTCTACAGCGCGCAGGTGACGCATGACTTCCGGTTCGGCGCCGGAAGAACCACGACAGCGCCCGAGGTAGCGCCGCCGGCATCGGATTCTTTCCACATTGGTTCGTCGACGGCGCGGCACTTATCAATCGTCGATTTGCCGAACGCGACATTAGCGATCGGTTCACAACCGCAGCGAAGGCTGTCGTTGACTGTTGACGACTGGGACTTCTCTGCAACGGCGCGTGTAGCGGTTCTCCACTCGCACAGTACGGGCGCGACCCTTTCCGTCCGCCACGGCTTTTAATCTGAAGTATGCGGCTGACCGCAGCTAAATTGGGTATCCGGAGTGGCGAATCACTCGCAAACGGCTCGTACTGCCGCCGTATGGACGGTACGTGTTCTCGCACCCATCACCGTCCCGTTCGTATCCTTAGCCCCTTAACCAGCGCTCGTGGACGAAGGGTCGGGACATGCACGCGAGCCGGTTGAAGCGCATTAAGGGGCGGTGTGGTCCTTGCCTATTGGATTTCGGGCAAGCTGCATTGAGACGGGCCTTGGCAGAACCGAGTTCATCGCAAGCTAGTTCGCCGAACATAGACCGTGCTCAAGCGAAACATACAATCAAGGATCGCTTCACGTTTTCACGGCTCATACGACTCCTCCGGCTCGATGTCGTGCAATTCGTCGGTCGGTTCGTCCGTCACGCCTACTGCGGTTTCGTGAGATCGTACAGGCGCCTTGATGACGGGGCCCGGCATCTTTCCCGCGCCTTCGTCGATCCGCTGCGCGACATACGGGAAAAACGGATTAGATGCGATGCGGAACATCGAATCGAGCGTCACGATCAATGTGCCACGCTCGCCGCGAGGCGCGAGCGTACCAAAGTTCGCGTTGAAATTTTCGTCCGTCCCGGGTGACGTTCCGTAAAGCGAATCAGTCACCGGGAATGGAATGGCGACGTGTGACAACGAAAAAATATCCTGCGGATAGTCGATTCCCAATGACCGCATGTGCTCTTTCACTTCACCTGGCTCGATGGTACGTTCAACGGTTTGGCACGAGTCCGGGCTTGCGTTAGCAATGACGGTGGTCCGGTAGTTCTGCGGCCCGGTACGTAGAAGCCGATCGAGCGCGCCGTATGACGATGCGCGCAGAAACGTGCGGAATTTCTCGCTGCGGTTGACATCGAACAGCACAATCTCGCTGCCGTTCTCGGGGAGTTGATCGTAGAGCGCCGACATCACGGCAGGCACGCTCACGGTGAAATCGATGACTGACTGGAACGTCAGCACGGGCGGCAAATCGGCCAGCCGGTTCTCGCGCTGCAGCCTTAGGATCTGCACCTTTATGGCATGCGTCAGCAGGTACGACTGACGTGCGCCGTTGACGGGAAACGAGTTGTATTTAAAGGGATTGAACTCCGGGATGATCCCGAGCCAGGCCGCCTTCGCGAACGCCGGGAAAAATGCAGGAAGCCCGGCGAGCCCTGCGAAGCGGGCGTAGCGGGTCACACCAATCATCGGCGAGATAAGCACGAGGCGGGTGGGGCGTGTGAGAGATTTATCCTCGATGGCGTCCATAGAATATTGCAGTGCGAGTGCTGCTCCATTCGAAAATCCCACCAGTTCCAGCGGCACATCAGGACCGACGCGCCGGCGTGCCTCACGTACGGCGAGTCGCGTCGCAGCGGCCCAATCGCGCCATTCGACCTCGGTCAGTGCTGCGGGAACAGTTCCGTGTCCCGGCAGGCGGATCCCGATAGCCACGAAACCACGATCCCGGTAGTGCCGTGCGATGTGACGCAGACTATATGGCGAATCGGTGAGGCCGTGCAGCAGTACAACTGCACCCACCGGTTTACCGTCCGGTTCGAGCACGTATGACCGGTTCCAGTTCTGGGCGAAGTGCTCCGGGTACACGGGCGAGCCCTCGTAGTAGCGGTTTGTAGGGACCCGCGAAGCCGCGTCCAGTTTCTCGACAACGTTTGTGTGAACGTCGTCGAAGACCCTCGACTCCGCCGCCATGTACCCGTTCCAGTTGCTGGCGTCCATTTCCCTGACCGTCATTTCGCGCGGCACGTAGGTATGCCAGACCGCGAGGCCCGGTCCTCGCAGCGAATACCACGCGCGTGAACCAAGCGCTGATATGAGCAGCAGGACAACGGCGAGTACGCTTATCTTTGCCCACTTGAGTGAAGTGCGTCGCATTCATGCCCTCTCATTGAGGTCGCACCGATGACTCACATCGCAATTTTGCCTGTAACGAGACTAGCCATCATGCAGAAAGCGGGCTGTGGGTCAACTTTGAACCAGGTGATTCAACAGGGTCAAGACTGCCTGTTTCCGGCGCACGGGACCGGACATCGTGCAACGGCCGAAATTGCGGATGATGTGACGACACCTTTTGTGCTGGAATTGCGAATCGGACCCGGCTGCGAGGTTGTCAGGCGCCGCTACGACTTCGTCCCGCGTCGACCCATTGCACGAAGACGTGAGCGTGGAAATATCCCGGCATCACGTTCGCGATGTCGCTCCCCGCGGGGAGCGTTGCCGTAGAGCGGAAAGCATCACTAAAACGATCCCACCGCCGATCCGATTGCGATCACCACGATAAGCGCGAGCAGCGCGCCGACGATGCCCACCATTACGATATCGCGATAGCTCTCGCGATGCGTCGAGCCGCACACTGCCAGCAGGGTGACGACCGCACCATTGTGCGGCAGGCTGTCGAGCGTACCGGAGGAAATCACTGCGACGCGATGCAGCAACGCCGGATCGATGTGATGCTGCGCAGCCAGTTCCAGGTACGTCCTACCGAGTGCATCGAGCGCGATCGTCATGCCGCCTGACGCCGACCCGGTGAGGGCGGCCAGCAGGTTGGTCGCCACCGCGAGCGACACCAACGGACCGCCGCCGATGCCGAGCACCCATTCGCGGACCAGCGCGAATGCGGGGAGCGCCGCAATGACCGCACCGTATCCGACGAGGCTGCCAACACTGAGCACCGGTAGCACCGCCGCGTTCGCGCCGGCATCGACGCTTTCGCGCAGCGCTGGGAGCCGCGCCCGATTGAGCAGTACGAGAGCAACAATTGCCACGCCCAGTGCGACGCAAACGCCCCACACACCACCAACAGCCGCCAGCGATGTCGCCCCCCAACGCGCTTCGGCCAGATACGACGCATCCAGCCGCGGCAGTACGACGACATTCATGAGGAAGTTCACGCCGACGACAAGCGCCAACGGGGCAATGGCGATTCCGATCGACGGCAGGATTGGGGATACGTGGCCGTGACCAATTTCCACAGGGTCAAAGCTCTGCGAGACGGTTGCTCGTTCGCGCACCAGTTCCTGGTCATGCGAAGCCCCCAATTCCGCGATGGCGGGTTCAGCTTTGTCGGTCGTAAAGCCTTCACCCAGCGCGCGCGCCCGGGCTTCCTGTCTACCCAGCCACCACAGTCCAAACCCCGCCATTACCAGGCTCGCGATCACGCCGAGCCCAGGTGCGGCAAACGGTGTCGTGCCAAAGAACGGCATAGGAATCGCGTTCTGGATTGCCGGCGTGCCCGGCAACGCCGACATCGTGAAGGTCGACGTGCCGAGCGCGATGGTCGCAGGCATCAGCCGGCGCGGAATATTCCCTTCCAGAAAGAGTGCCTGCGCCATGGGTGCCAGCACAAAAAAGGCGACAAAGAGACTCACGCCACCGTAGGTAACGAGCGCACCGCCGATCACCACCGCCAGGATTGCGCGGCGCGCGCCGAGCCGCCTGTTCATGAAGCCCGCGATGGCCTGCACGGATCCGCTATCTTCCATCAGCTTGCCGAATAGTGCACCAAGCAGGAAGAGCGGAAAGAACTGCGCGAGAAATCGCGCCCCGCTGTTCATGAAAGTCTGGGTCCAATGTGCAAGGACCGGCTCTCCGGAGATGCCGGCCGCCAGCATCGCGGCGAACGGCGCTAGCAGCAGCACACTCCAGCCGCGATAGGCGAAGAAGATCAGCAGGCCAAGGCTGACCAGCATGCCGGCCAGTCCGAGGCCCAGGGCGAGAGGAGTGAGTGCGACAGCGTTCATGGTCAGGCTCCAGCAAGAGCTCGTTCAGATCAAATCGTCGAGGACATTCAGGCGCGGCGGACGGGCTCGATGCCGCTCGGTCCAGCCGGCCTCCGCGTTCAGAATGAGGTCCCCCTGACAGGCCGCAGCTAACGTTCGCCGCGCTACGTCACGAACAGTTCATCCGGTTGCCTGGTGTCCCCGGGCGCAAGACGAGCGCACTTGACTCCATGTGCAAGGGCCCCATCGAACACGCCGCAACACGAAAGACGAACTGCAGATCCGGCGGTTTCATGTCTGTTCAAGAACCGAATCGAGAAGGGCGTCAAGATCGAAAGTCGATCGACTGCCGAGGTCACCGGCATGCTCCTTCAGGAAGACGTCCGTGCAATTGCGCCCCTCTTCTCGCAACATGCTGAGAAACTCCCACTCTGCGTTGAGCTTGGACGACACACCGAGTTCGATCATTCGCGGGCTCGCGATGCGGTGGATGCGCGTGGAAGCCCACTGTTCTGCCCAGTCGGCATGCCCCGGGCCCTCGTCTACAAAAAGACGCTGGAACATCGCGATGCCGCGCAGCTCCTTCTTGAGGCTCGAATTGAATGAAATCTCGTTTAACCGGTTAAGTATTTCGGACGCCGTTCTGGGTACGCCAGGCCGCTCAATCGGATTGATCTGGACAAGCAGAATGTCGCGCGCCTTGCTTTCCCGGATAACCGGCGTTAGCAACGGGTTACCGGAAAAGCCGCCATCCCAGTAGGGATCGCCATCTATCTCGATTGCCTGATGTACCAGCGGCAGGCATGCTGAAGCGAGCACCGCTTCGACAGTGATGTTCGCATTGCGGAAAACGCGCGGGAGGCCCGTGCGGACATTGGTCGCGGTGACGAACAGCTTGATCGGCGATCCTTTCAACCGATCGAAGTCGATGCTTTCCTCCAGGAGAGTCCGTAGCGGATCGTAGTTCGCCGGGTTGGTCTGATACGGAGAGAACAGCCGGCTGAAAAGATCGAAGAAAACGTAGGCTGGGCTGTTATCGAGTGACCAGTTGCCCCTCAGCACGTCGACTGGCGTCCGCTGGATTGGGCTGTACCGCGCCGAATCGCTCACCCGCCGCCAGAACTGCTCAAGAGCCGCCTTCGCGCCTTCTGCGCCGTCCCGCGTATATCCATCGACGAGAGCGAGAGCGTTCATCGCTCCGGCAGACGTACCGGTGATGCTTTCAATTTTTAGCCACGGTATCTCCAGCACCCGATCAAGCACTCCCCATGTAAAGGCACCATGAGCACCGCCGCCCTGCAAGGCAAGATCGATCGGAAGGGGATTGCGGCTTGTCGCAGATGCTTCAGGGCCGTCGTGCTGTTGCATCACCATTGTCTTCACCTTATTCGTCTTGATCCGAACGTTGCGGGATATCAGCAGCCAGCTGCCTGTCAGGTCCAGGCGGGACGCGCGCCATAGCTATTGGACACGCGACACCATGTCAAAGATATTTAAGGATGCGCGGCACCCAAAACACTGATCGCCCGAGGCCAGGGCAAAGCGTTGCAACCGTCGGCGCGCCACGTCCAGCACTAGCTGAAGATATGCTCTTCACTCGCTTCAGGCATCGACCTCAAAACAACTACTTCGCATTGCATGTATGCGAGTCGCCGCAGAGCGTCCCGGCACTTACTGCGCAGGAGATACCTCGGTAGTTGTGCCAGCCACCTGCCAACCTCCTCCCATGGCACGAAATAAAGCGACCTGGGATCGAACCAGTTCAACCTCCTCCCTTACCAGGGCCGTCTGGCTCTCGAGCAGAGCGACGCGGGCCTGATCGATATCGACGCGCCCGAGATCCCCGACTTTGTATTGCTGCGTGGTTTTCCTCAATACTTCCTGACGCCGGGAAACTTCCTCGTTGCGCGCTGCCAGCAACTGCTGGCGCTGTTTTAGACGGGCCAGCGCCTGCTCCACGTCATACAACGCCTCTGAGGCGGCTTTTTCATAGGCGAGGAGCGCCTGCTGCGCCTGTGCGTCGGAAGCCTGTACCTGCGATTCGCGGGCTCCGAAATCGATCAGTGGCAACGATAGCGCCGCGCCGAACAGCCAGAATGTACTCGCGCCGAGATTTTGACCTGCCAACATCCAGCCATTGCGCGCAAGCAGCCCACTCAACGAGACGGTGGGCCAGTAGTTCAGGCGGGCGACATCCGATTGCTTCACACTGGCCAGCAGACGCTCCCGGGCCGCGATCAGATCGGGACGACGCATCAACAGATCGACCGGCTGGCCGGGCGTGATGTCAGGCAGCAACTTCGGAAGCGCTGAGTTCGACTCGAGTTCGTCTTTCAAGCTACCCGGTGCGACAACGCACAGATTCTCGATTGCGAGCCGCGCTCCTGAAATCGCCGCTTCGACATCCTGCTGCCGCGCTTGAACTTGCGCCAGACCGGCGCGAGCGACATCGGTATCCGTGCTCAGCGTCACACCGGCCGTAAAGCTCCGCTCGGCGATGACAACAAAATCAGCTGCAATCTGATGGCTCTGCACGAGCAGCGCACGCTGCTGCTGCAGTCCCCGGTAGGTCATGTACAGGTCCGCAACGGTTGCAATGATGCTGAGCCTCACGGCTTGTGCGTCGCCGGCTGCTGCGGAGGTCAACGCATGCGCGGCGGCCAGACGTGCGCGGCCACGGCCGAACACGTCGATTTCCCATTGGGTTTGCAGACCTGCGCGCCAGTAGCTTGCATTGAGGTCGTTGACGCCCAACAGTTCCTGAAACTCAAGCGCCACCGGCCCCCCGTGGTATGCGCCCCCTTCAACACCGGCCCCGACCGATGGCAACAGCTGGGATCGAGCGGCAACCACCCCCGCACGGGCCTGATCGATCCGGGTAGCCGCGATCGCGATGTCGTAACTGCGTTCGAGCGCCCGACCGATCAGATCCGAAAGCACAGGGTCATCGTATTGTGTCCACCACTGCGCCAGTTGTGCATCACTGATGGACACGGCACCTTCAGACGGAGCGCGCGTCGCTTCATAGAAACGTTCGGGGAGTTGCGTTGGCTCGTTGAGTTTCAATGACCCCGTACAGGCACATAGGACTCCCGCGAGCAGAAATGCCAGCAACTGGCGACAGCCGGCAATGAGCGAGTGACGATCAGCCATTCCCATCTCGACCTCCGGGCTGCAAACCCGCGTCCCATTCGGAGTCCTTGATCGAGAAGAGCAGTACATATAGCGCAGGAACTGCGATCATCGTGAGCACCGTCGCGAAAGCGAGGCCGGCCATCAGGGTAATCGCCATGTCCTTGAAAAAGGGATCCCATAGCAGCGGAATCATGCCAAGTATCGTTGTCCCGGATGCGAGCGCAACAGGCCGCAGCCGACTCATCGCACCGAATGTCACCGCCTGCATACGTGGGGCACCGTCAGCGATTCGGGCTTCTATGTCCTCCACCAGTACGACCCCGTTCTTGATCAGCATACCGACGAGACTCAACAGGCCCAGCAACGCCATGAAGCCAAACGCTCCCCGGAATAAGAGCAACCCAAGCGTGACGCCGCAAATCGACATGGGGACAACCAGTAGCACAACAAGCGCCGGTTTGAGACGGCCGAACATCATTAGCACCAGTAAGACCATACCGATGAATCCGATGGGCAACTGGCGAAAAAGACTCGCCTGTGCCTTGCTTGAAGATTCCTGCTCGCCGCCCCACTCGAATCGATAGCCAGGTGGCAGGGGTATCGCTTCCACCGCGTGGCTGATACGCCCGAACGCCTGAGCGCTACTGGTGCCGTAGGTCGCTTCGGCAGATACGGTCAACGCGCGAATGCGATCTTCCCGCGAAATCATGCCCTCTTCCGTTTGCGGCACAATCCCGTCGAGCACGTCAGCGATCGGGATATAGCGCTGCAAACCGGCGCTGTAGACCTGCACGTCGAGCAAACGCTCCATCCCTCGTTCGGCTGGCGGGGCCTCAAGGACAATCGGCAATAGCTGGTCTCGCTCGCGATAGATTCCGGTTGTAATACCGTCAGTCGAATAGGCCAGGACATCGCTGACCTGGCGACGTGTGACCCCCATGGAACGAGCGCGCGCATCGTCGAAAATTGGACGCAAGACATGAACGGGTTCTTCCCAGTTATCGCGAATAGCGACGATCCCTCCGTCAGCCTGCATGATCTTTTGCGTCTGGCGGCTCAGGCTGCGCAGTACGGTCGGATCGGGACCGAGAAAGCGCGCCTGAATCTTGGCTCCGTTATTGGGTCCAAAGTTTGGACGGGTTACCGACCAGCGCACGTCAGGAAACCGTCTTTCGAGCTGGTTGAGGACGGTGGGAATCAGGCTGTCGATGTCTTTCACATCGTCCACAGTTATGAGGAATTGCGCATAGGTTTCGTCGCGCGTTTCTGGACCGTAAATCAGTGAAAACCGGGTGGCGCCGCCACCGATATACGTGCCCACGTTCGTCACGCCCTTCAACCCCAGAAGGTACTGCTCCACGCCCCGGCTTTTCGCCTGGACAGCGCGGATATCCGAGCCGCGCGGCAATCGCATGTCCGCATAGAATACCGGGGTGGTCGAAGCGGGAAAGAAACTTCGTCCAACAAAGCGGAAGCCCCAGACGCTAAAGGCCGTTATCACGGCAAGAAGCACCACGACAGGCACACGGAAATGCCCAACCCGTATCAGCAACCGCTTGAATGCCAGATAAATGCGCGACTTGAACGGATCCGGCTGCTCCCCGTGGACAGGCTTGAAGAGATAGCTGCCAAACAACGGAGTCAGACCGATCGCCACGACCCAGCTAAACAATAACGAGATCGCTGCGACAGCAAACAGCGACGAACAGAACTCGCCGACGGCATCGGGAGACAAACCGATTCCTGAGAATGCAAGAATCCCGACGACCGTCGAACCCAGCAAAATCCAGGTGCCTTGCCCAAGCACTTCGCCGGCGGCGTCGATATGCGACATTCCATTCTGAACCCGTACCAGCATGCCCTCGCATACAACGATCGTGTTGTCGGTGAGCATTCCCATTACGATGATCAGTGCCCCCAGCGAAATTCTCTGCAGTTCAATTCCCGCCGCATACATGACTGCCAGCGTGCCGAGAATGGACAACATGAGTTCCGCACCGAGAATCAATCCGGCTCGCCAGCCAAGCGCAATCCCAAGCGAAATGCCAACGATCGCGACCGATAGGAATACATCGAAAATAAAGCCCTTGACGCTGGCATCGACGATATCCGGCTGATCGTAGAGTGCATGCAACCTGATACCGGGCGGGGCGGTCTGCTCCAGTTCGCCCAGCTTTGCCTTGATCTGCTCGCCGACTTTCACCACGTCCACTTTGGCGCGGGCGCTAATTCCGACGGTCAGCGCCGGCTTGCCGTCATAGTGAATCAGTTGGGTGGGAATCCCTGCATAGCCGTGCGATACCTGCGCCAGATCGCCAAGCAAAAGCGGCCCTGACGTCGCGCCAATGGGCAACGATCTGATCGCCTGCAACGAGTCAAGCGCCCCTGTCGGTGCGGCACGCATCATCAGATCGCCCACCCGCTCGCGTCCTGCGGGACGGACTTCATTTTGCACAAGCAGTGCTTGCGACAGACTATCGGTCGAGAGGTTGTTCGCAATCAGCTGGGACTGGTCGACCGCCACCGTGATCTGTTCCTGCAGGTTTCCGGAGATCACGACGTCCGAAACATCCGGCAAGGTGAGTAGCTGCTTGCGCAGCTCGCGCGCATATTCGTAGAGTTGGGCGGGCGTGTAGCCGTCGCCAGTGAGCGCGTAGAACAGTCCATAGACGTCGCCGAATCTGTCGAGCACCAGGGTGGGTCCGGCACCCGGCGGCAAGCGGGGTTGTACGTCGCTGACCTGACGCCGCAGTTCATCCCAAACCTGAGGCAACTCCGCAGACGGATACCGGTCCCTGATCTGGACCTGTATCTCCGAATAGCCGGGCATCGATCGTGAACGGAGAAAATCCACCTGCTCCATCTGCTGTATCGAGCTCTCGAGCCTGTCGGTCACCTCGTTTTCGACTTCCGCAGCACTCGCACCGGGATACTGCGTGACAACAAGCGCTGTCTTGATGGTAAATTTCGGATCCTCAAGGCGACCAATGTTGAAATAGGCGAATACTCCGCCCAGTAGGGATAGCAGCGTGATCACCCACGCGATCAACGGCTTTTCGATGAGCCGGCGTGCGAGCTTCATGGGCTCGCGTCCGTTGACCGAACTGCCTGGCCCTCTGTAACGAGCTGCGATCCGCCTCCAACGACCTGATCCCCCGGTTGCAGTGCTCCCTCAACCACGGCTGAGTCGTCGCGGATCTCCTGCAGGGTAATCGGCACGGCATGTACGTGTCCGCTCTTGCTGTCGTAGCGCCACAATCTATCGTGGCCGTCTGGCGTCAGCGACAGCGCGGAGACCGGAACGGAAAATCTAGTGTTCGCCGCCTGCGGCTGTGCGACCTCCATGCGCACCCGCACGGCCATGCCGGGCAGTAGCGATAGGTTTATGGGCTGTTTAACGCTGAACAAAAACCGGTAGGAATTGGATGATGCCGTCGCCTGCATCGCCCGCTCGCGATAGACAAGATCGAATACGTCACGCGGCCGCTCGGGCAACCACGCCTGAGCGTGCAGTGTGTTCTCGTTGGACAGACGCTCCGCGATACCCTGCGGTAGTTCAATGCCGATTGCGATGCGCTCGACATTTTCCAGATCGAAGACGGGCATCCCAGCCTGAACTGTCTGTTGTGTTTCGACATTACGTCGTGAAAGGCGACCGTCGAACGGCGCAATGAGACGTGTATTGCGCATGTCCCTGAGGGCAAGATCGCGCTGCGCACCGGCCATGTCTGCTGCGGCTTTCAACTGGTCGAACGCAGCGCCCGACAATATCCCCTGGTCATGAAGGACTGCCTTACGCTTGAGGTCGTCAGACAGTTGCGTATATTGGGCTTCCGCGCGACGCAGTTGCAGCTCAAACGGCTCAGGATCGATTCGGGCGATCAGTTGCCCCTTGCGAACGATGCTACCGTCAAGGACAGCGATCTGTACGATACGCCCTGTCACCTCGAACGCCAGCGGCGAAATACTTGTCTGTTCAACGCGACCCGAAAATTCCCGCAACGCTTGTGAATCCGTCGGCATTACTGAAACGAGTTGCACCAACTGAGGAGCCGTCGTCGCTGCCTTTTCCGGTTGTTTCTCGCATGCAGTCAATAGCCCACATACCACAATGGCAGCGATTTTAAAGCGGAACGCCGGGCGGAGAGAAGTGAACGGTGCTGTTTGTTGGCGCATTGGGGGGCCTCGTTGAGCAATCTCTTGATCCCTCTCCAAGAGACGCCTCATTTCGCGCATGGTCGACGCCACAGCGATTCCCGGCTCTGGGATCCCGGCTTACCGCGAGCAGCCACAAGCAGGTCTAAACGTTGACCTTTGGGTAAGGCAATTCGCCGGTCATCCAGACTTACAATTTGCAATGCAGGTTCGGTGGAACAGCAGTTCATTCTCGGGCTGACGCCACTAAGGCCTGACGGCTGCGATGACATGGGCCAATATCTGGCCCTGATGACGGGTCTGGTACCCATCGCACGCCCCGAACTCGTCGTCTCCGCCCCGCCTGATTAGACGCCTCCACCGATTTCAAGTCGACGTTTCGTCAAAGCCGTTTCGAGCTGCCCCCGAGGACTTTGCATTTGTCATCTGTTGCCTGAATTGATGCAGCGTCACTCATAAATTATCTGGCACATACGGGAACTGATTGTGCGGTTCGCCGCTTTCGTCTCCCGAACGGCGGTCAAAACGCTGGCCGTACGGTGTGGTCCAAATAAAGTATTGCCGATGAGACTCCTTCACACAATCGGACTTTGGTCCAATGGCGCATGACTGGGATGGCGTGCTTTCATAGTTCTGGCCGTCATCCGCGGCGATATGCATCTTTGGCCTATGTCGGTTTTGATTCAACTGACAATCCTGCTTTCGAGATGCGTTCCTTCATGCGCTCGGTGCCACGGGCGGTGCGCTCGCTCGGGCAACGAGGATCCGCCGAATCAAGCCAGCTAGCAAGATTGTGCGTCGGCGTCTTTGGGACCAGCAGGTAAGCACCTATTGTCGGACGCGCTGCATTTGGCGCGCACTCTATTAATCTCCGCAGCAGGCGTTTTCGCAGGACCGAGGCCGTGCCAGTTGTCCGCTGCGACCAGGGCAAACGCGGACAAGACGGAACTATCGCAATCGCTCATCTGCCATGGACGCATAATATTAGGCAGGTCCCCCTTTTTAGGAACGACTGCCCACAGACCAGGAGCTTGCCATGAGCCCATTGCAGGGACTGTTCTCCGCGATATCCGCAGTGATTCTCTTCCTGTACGGTCTTCAGGGCTTCAGCCGCGAGCTCCAGGCGGTCGGAGGCACCGCGTTGCAGACATGGCTGGCGCGCGTGACGGCAAGTCGATGGCGCGGTTTTCTCGTCGGCGCTCTGGCCACCGCCGTCGTGCAGTCGAGCAGCGCAACTACAGCGCTCGCTGTCACCCTGGTCGATGCGGCAGTCATCCCCTTTCGGGCCAGTCTGGGCGTTTTACTCGGGGCGAATGTGGGGACGACGGCGACCGCCTGGCTGGTTTCCTTCAAACTCACCGGTATTGGACCGGTGTTCATTGTATTGGGCGCTGTGCTGTCGATATTGCCCGTCAGGGCAAAGGTCATCGGGAAGGCTGTCTGCTACTTTGGATTGGTCTTTTTCGCGCTCGATCTCATCTCGACGGAGCTGAAACCTCTGCAGAACAGCGCGCAGTTAAAGGATTGGTTGGCCCTCGCCGAGGCTCCGCTGATGGGCGTGCTTGCGGGTGCTGTCTTCACCGCGCTTGTTCAATCTAGCAGCGTCACCACGGGGCTGGCCATTCTGCTCGTCCAGCAAGGCGTGCTTCCGCCAGAGGCGGCAATACCAATCGTGATTGGTTCAAATGTAGGCTCTACGTCGACAGCCCTGATCGCGGGCCTCGGAATGCGCCCTGTTGCCCGGGCGACCGCGATTGCCAACTTCCTGTTTAACGCCGCCGGCGTGCTGGTGTACCTCCCGTTCCTGAGATCTTTTTCGCGAGCAGCCGCGGACTTGACCGCTAACCCGGGAATGGCGGTGGCGTGGGCACACCTCATATTTAATCTTACTGTCGCTTTGATTTTCCTTCTCACGCTGAACTGGATTGAACCCCCGCTGCGCAGCTGGCTCGGCGCCGATGTGAAATCCGGTGGCCTTGGATCCGTGCCGTGATTGGGTCTCCGTGTCCACTTCTCACACTGAGATTCAGGCGAGGCGATGCGATGCGATCCGTCACATCGACCGATGCAGAGACAGACGGGTTGCGCGTGCGCTTTATAGCATCGAACACGCCGGTCGTAGCGAGAATGCGCCCCACGACCATGCCGCCAAACAGCAGGCCGATCGGCCGCCCGAAATGCGGGATGCCTCACCAACGGCCTGCCCTTGCAGAATGCCGAGCAGGTCGATCACGCTGTCTTCGAGGGAGGGAGAGGGCTGCGATGCCCAAGCGAAACGGAGGCCACCTTGTCCGCACTGCCGAGTCAGCAGCCCCGACCGGATCGCGGAAATCGACGTCGATGCCCCCCAGACGCGTGCTGCCTCCTGGGCCAAAAATTCCGCGAGGCCTTCCCTCAGGTCACAGCGCGGGTCGCGCGCACCTTCGCTTTGGCCATTCCCGCCATCCGCTGCATGCGCGTTCGCTACCCGCCGATGATCAGCAAACGGCCCATCAGGTCGCCCCCGATGTTGCGAGCGACGTGCGCCATGGCTATCCCCGTGTGTCTGCGTTGATTGGCGCACCAACCTGGACGATTATGTGTGCGACCCGGGCACCCGGTCATGGGCTTTCCCGAGCGCGGGATGCTGCAGCGAACGGGCAAGTTCGCCGATGGAGGCAGCCTTGACTACGCAAGACGGAACCAACTTGCCTTCGGGGTCGGGATATCGCTTCCCGCTTTCGCGGCGTGCCTTGAGCGCTAAGGGGCCGCGAAACTGTCCTGCTGGCACAACCGTCCGCATCTGTGGACAGCGGCCCGACGCGGTCCGTGCATCCGTTCGCTAGATCTGCGTCGATTCCGGAGCGTAGCCTAGACTTATATTGTTGTGGGAAGCCCCAGGGGTTTGCAATGCAAACGGAGTCGTTGGAACTGCCTGAAGGCATAGAGCAGGGCGAATCGGAACCGCCGTCGGCCGTCACCCACCATCTTTCGCGGGCGGAACGCTATACCATCGGGAAGACCCTGCGAAAGAAAATTCCGCGTGAGCTGCATGCGACGTGGAACGCACCGTCCGGGCGGCCGGACCCGGTGCGGCTGGTGCAGGAATCCGACAAGGGGCGTATGCCGGCCCTGGTTCCCTTGCGCCATGGGCGCATGGTCCTGTCTCCCTTCACCTTTTACCGCGGGGCCGCCCTCAACATGGCGGAGGACCTGGCGTCCATGCCGAGTACCGGCGCGCTTGTCCAGTGCTGCGGCGACGCGCACCTGGTTAACTTCCGTGGTTTTGCCACACCGGAGCGCAATGTCATCTTCGCGATCAACGATCTCGACGAGACTCTCCCCGCCCCCTGGGAGTGGGATGTGAAGCGCCTCGCCGCGAGCTTCGTGCTCGCCTGCCGGGAGAATAGTCTCAGCGAATCCACGGCAAGGGACACGGTCCTTACCTGTGTCAGGTCCTATCGCGAACATATGGCCGAATTCAGCGGAATGACATCGCTGGACCGCTGGTACTTTGCCCTCGATGCTGGGAGGCTGCTCTCCACAATAGCGGATCCGGCCATCCGTCGCGGCGCCATCAGGGGGCTCGAAAAGGAACGGGAGACGAGCCTGGCGGAAGACATCTTTCCCAAGCTCGTGGAGGGTTCGGGCCACGCGGCGGTCTTCAAGGAACAGCCGCCAACCCTCTTTCGCCTGAGAGGGCAACGTGCAGGGAAAATCCATCCCGGGATGTTGAGTGACTTTGTCCGTTACCGCGAAAGTCTGACGCCAGCCTGCCGCGTGATGCTTGATCACTACAGGCTGCTGGATGCCGCGCTCAAGGTGGTCGGCGTAGGGAGCGTCGGCAACCGCTGCTGGGTGCTTCTGCTGATGGATGGCGCGGGCGATCCGCTCTTTCTTCAGGTCAAGGAGGCGCGAGCGTCAGTTCTGGAGGCCTATGCGGGCAAAAGTATCTACCCATACGACGGCCAGCGCGTCGTAAATGGCCACCGGCTCATGCAGCCATCGAGTGACATCTTTCTGGGGTGGACGGGGGGAAGGGGCGGGCGCAATTACTATGTGCGCCAGCTCCGGGACGTCAAGATCAAATTTGCAGTCCAGACGTTTGGTAAGGCCGAGATGACCATTTTCGCTGACTGGTGCGGATGGTCGCTTGCGCTTTCTCACGCGCGCTCTGGGGATCCCTCCGTGATCAGCGGATATCTGGGCAAGAGCGACGCGTTCGACAAGGCGCTTGCAGCCTTTTCGGTCACGTACGCCGATCAGACTGAAGCGGACCACGCAGTGCTAAAGCGCGCGGTCGACAACGGCAAGGTCAGGGCCGTCTTCGACGAGCCGAGATGAATCGCGGGTAAGCACCCACCGGGCCACACCTGCCTCAACGGTATTGCCGATGGTGGCACGGGGAAAGGGACCAATTCGCTTGTTCCGGTGCCCCCAGCGCTACAACATTTAAGAATGGCCTCGACAGGGCACTTGTAGCTGCGAATGGACCCGCAACCGGCATGTCCACGATGGGATCATTTCTCATGAGCATGGACGGGACCGACCATCGATCTGCTCCAGCGAAGTCCGTTCTGGTTTAGGGAACTTGGTCGTCTCCGTCGGTTTTCACGACAGCTGAAATTTTCTATCCAAGGTGATTGCGATGGGTCGATGCTTTGCGAGTGGAGATCAACCAATGTCTCGCGTATGTGCCAACCCGTTGGCTGTGCCGCTGTCGAGTACCTTTGGTCGCAGGCAAGCCGAAGGAACTGCCCGGTTTTCCGGGGCAGGCTTGCGCGCGAGTCATCCCGCGACGGCAATCTATGTGCTGGCGATGAAAGCGAGGATCACACAGGCAGCCTTGGTCGGGGCCTGCCTTGCAGGCGTGACTGGCTGCGTGACCACGCAAACGTATAACAGCGTTAAGGCGCATGGATGGACGCGCGACAGCATCGAACGGCAGTTTCCGGCCGGGACCGACAGAAAAAAGGTCTTCGCGAAGATGGGCAATCCGTTCAGGGAACTCTCTGCGGACGGTGCAACGTGGTGGATATATTCCGGCGGCGGCTCTGGCGAGGATCAGGTGACATTTATATTCAGGAACGGCAAGCTCGGTAACAAAAAACCTGAGTCAATGCGCCAGCCGAGATAATTGTCGCCGCCCACTATTGGTGAATCGGTGCCGGCAATGGGTTCAGCGACGGCGACAGCGCGGCGCACAGGCTCCGCCGGCGCCTCAAGTAACAAGGCGGGCGGCGGGACGGCACCAACTCACCGGGCCAAGCTCAAGGAAGTAGAAATCGGCGTCGTCAATCACTTTGCTTTGTCACGCGATCACACATGGGGCTTTGTCAACTTGCCGGTAGCGGGACGAAATGGTGGCAGAGGTCATCATTGCTCAGCAAGCATTCGACGGATTCTGGGTGAGGTCGGTGAATTCGTGCCACGCCGCGAATCGAGCCGCGAGGTGTTTTCGATAGAGCGAAGCACGCAGCAGATGCTGCTTGAGCGCGAAATGCTGCCGTATCGGACCGAAACACGAGAGGAATGCCTGCGTGCGTTTGCAGTCGCGAAATCCCCGCATGCGACGCTCGCGTTCGCGGGTAGGTTGGTGGCTGTTCTCCGCTCGATTGTTCACGCGCGCGGCGGCTTTAACGAACACGTATTTGACGTTCGCCAATTCGGGAATGTCGGCCTTTGCGGCCGGGTAGCTGCGCAACTGGTCGGTCACGATCTTGCGCGGCACAGGGCATGAGCGAAGTACGCGGTTGAAGAAACGTTTGGCTGCAGCCTTGTCGCGCCGCTTCTGCAACAGGATCTCGAGTTCGGCACCATGCTCATCGACGGCCCGCCACAGCAGGTATGGCTCACCGCGCAGCGTCACAAACATCTCATCGAGATGCCAGGTGCTGCCCGGTTTGCGGCGCGCAACCATGACGGGATGCGCGAAGCCCACGCCGAACTTGTCGCACCATCGGCGGATCGTCTCGTAGCTCACGACCACGCCGTGTTCGAACAGCAATTCCTCAATATCGCGCAGGCTCAGTCGGAGGCGGAAATACCAACGCACCGCGCAACTGATGACTGCGGCGGGAAAGCGGTGACCGTGATAGAGCGAGTTCGTCTTTTCATCGCGACATCTTACGCGACCGCCTCAGTAACGTGACAATGCCTCAAGGTATTTGCTGACGGACGGCGTCGAATTATCGCCGCTGCCGAGAGAAAAATCTGCCTGCGTCCAGGTGAACCGGTCAGGCTCACTCCCGAGGATTTTGAGATCAGGCGGTAGGCCTCTGGCTGCCGCCCGTCACCACTCAATGCGGTGTTTCTCGTCGGTCTCGCGATGCCGGCGATCATCGTCCATGTGCAGATACTGACTGGTTGTCGTCAGTGACGCATGCCCCAGGTTATCGCGCACGAGTCGCAGATCGAGTTGCTGGTCTGTCATGTGGGAGCCTGCGCTGTGACGGAGCCAGTGTGCCGATGCCTGCTCAAGGCGGGCTGCGCGCTGCACATGGTCGTCGTCCTGCGCGCGCAACGATTCTGCGGCGCCGCTGAAGACGTCCTTCACGATCCGGTGCAACGCGGCGCGCGTGAGGGGTTTTCGTGACTGCCCGATCGGCAGCACGAGCGGCATGTCCTCGCCTGGCGAGGGGAGTGCTGGCAATCCGCGGGTTCGCCGGTACGCGCCGAGTTCCGTCATCATTTCCGAGGTGGCGGGCACCAGCCGATCCCTGTTACCTTTGCCCATCACTTCGAGCCACCAGCGATCCTTGCCGTTTTCGTCGCCCCGGCGGAAAAACCGGCCCATCGTGTTGGTGCCCACTTCGGTAATGCGCAGACCACCCAGATAAAGCAGTGTAAAAAGCCAGCGCACGCGGGCGTGATGTTCACGCTCGCGACTGCTCTGCGTGGGCATCCCCTGGATGAACGTTTTGACGTCAAGCCACAACTCGGGCGACAGATACCGGACGATGCGCGGCTTGGCCCGGCGTGCCCGCCGGCGCGATAACGACAGGGGATTGCCGGCCAGATAGCCGGCCTGCACCAGCCACGCAAACATAACGTTGAGGATCACCATGGCCTGGCGCTGGCTCGATTCCGACAGGGGGCCATAGAACGGCCGCCAGCGCGGATCGTTGCGCGGATGCTTGGGTCCGCCGTCGGCGGTCCAGCGGGCCGCGGGTTGCGGATCGGCGAGAAAGTGCTGATAGACAAGCAGGTCCTCGTGCGTGAGCGAGGAGAGCGGTTGCCCATCTGCAGGGCAGACCACAGCAACAGCCGTTCGGCTTCCTTGCGTTAATTGTCGAACGTCGCTTCGTATCGATGAAACGGGCGAGCCACACGCGGATCGCGTCGAGATCGGTTGTAGCGGCCACCTGCATGCGACGGTTGCGTGGGTCGTGCCGTGGTGGCCATCGAGACCGGCGGGCAATTCGACCGAATCAATAGGATGCAGGGCGGGCACGGCAGTTTTCATGAGCGACGATGCGGCGGATGCAGAATTCGCGGTGTGACGTAATTATGCACGGACGCTCACTCGGAATCTCAACATTACAGGATTAATGTAAAAAATGTTGAGTTAGCAGGCTGCGGAAATACACCCATCCAGAAGCAACATCCTTCGCTCTGCGCGACTACCGCTGCACAATTTTCTGCATTGCGAAATTTCGACGCAAATCCAGCCTGTTTTTCGACGGTTTGAGGCCTGGTCTCGTCTGATTACTGCAATTGCTGCCACTACGGGCGGACCTGTCCTAGCGAACGCATGCGCACGAGGTTGTAGGCGGCCATGTTCAACACGAACATCTGGTCGACTTTCTTCAACCCGCGCACCATCACCTGACGCATGCGCCCCACGGTCTTCGCCCACCCAAAGCCTTGTTCGATCAGCTTGCGCTTTTGCTGCGATATCGCGTAGCCCACGCTGCGCGCAATCTCGTCGGGCACGGCAGAACGGCGACCCGACGTGTTCTGCGCCACGTGCGGCGTGACCTTCATCTGCTGGCAAGCTTCGATGAATTCCTCTGCGTCGTAACCCTTGTCCGCGCCCAGCGTGATTTGCGCCGCCGCATCGGTCGCTGCTTGCCGCGCATCGTTGATCATGACCTTGGCCGCTTCCCGTTCGGCATGTCCGTCAGCACAACTGACGCGGGCGTTGACGACCAGCCCATGGCGGTTGTCGGTCAGCGTGTGGCCCATGTAGCGCAATTCGCTGGCTGTTTTGCCCTTGCGGTAAAGCCGTGCATCGGGATCGGTCTTCGACTCGTGCGTTTCGTTGCTCCGCTTGCTGCCCCTGAAGTCGCTCTCGCCGCTGCCACCGTCGTTATCCCGGTCGTCACCGTCCTTGCGCACAAAGCTCTTGTGTCCCGCCCACGCCTGGATCAGCGTGCCGTCCACGCTGAAGTGCTCGCCCGACAACCAGTTCTTCTTCTGCGCGATGGACAGCACTTCGTTGAAGAATTCGACCACCGCATCGTGCCGGATAAGACGCTCGCGATTCTTCGTGAACACCGTCGGCACCCAGACTGAATCGTCCATCGACAGACCAATAAACCACCGAAACAGCAGGTTGTATTGCGTTTGCTCCATGAGCTGACGTTCAGACCGGATGCTGTACAGCACCTGCAGCAGCATCGCCCGGAGCAGCTTCTCCGGCGCGATGCTCGGCCGGCCTCCCTTGATGTCGGCCTCGTACATCCCAGCAAACATCCGATCCATCTTCGCCAGCGCCTCGTTCGCCATGACGCGAATCGAGCGCAGCGGATGCAAGGTCGGAACGAAATCGTCCAGCTTGCGTACGGAAAACAGACTTTCGGTGAACGTGTCGGTGCTGCGCATGGTTTCCTGGGGGCGGGTGAGCTTCTTACATCAATGCTTTTGTCATCTCCTGCGATGACTTCAGTCCGAGGTATTTCCGCATCCTGCTAGGGCGTAGAAAACTGAGTGGTTTATGTAGTAATTTTTAGCGAAACTGTTCCGCCGAAGTGCTTTGTGAGTGACCCGATGGCTCCTCCCGATACAGCGCTGGCCGTCGAGGTCGGCCATTTCAAGATCCGGTTCCCGAAGTGCAGCAAGGTCTGTGCGCGCGGTTTTCCTTTTCGGCAGGGCAAGCACATGTGAGTTGCCATTCTTACGTGCCGGCGCAACGGCGCAAGACTATTGCTGTAAGTCCATCGTCTACGGTGAAAGCCGGTTAGCGGGGGGCAAGCGTTTTCCGGCTGCGTTGTGTGAACGCCCTGATCCGGGAAGCACCGCGGTTGCGCGATCTGGATGCCGAACTATTCTTCGATATCGACAAGATTCGTGACGCATCTGTGCTGACCGACGTCAAGCTGCCGGCCGGGTCCGAGCCCAACGAGATCCTGCATGGTCGCTTGCTCGGGCAGATCCCTCGACCGCAAGTACGACGCCGAACACGGCGCGAAAGCTATTTGGATGGCATTCAAAGAGGTTCATGTCGCCGCCAGGACATTGCAGAAGTTACGCGCCGGCGGTCGCGCTTCATATTGTGTATAAGCCGATGGCTTTAGTGTCCAGATCAATCTTGCTAGTCTCGCCGTCGGCGCCCAAAACCGGCGCAAGCCTATCCTGCCATCCCTTGTTTTCAGTGCATTTTTTGCGGTCCAGAGTAAACGCCGTGCGTTGTCATTGCGATGACGTTGCGAGGTGGGGTTGATGAGTGAGTCAACGCATTGCGTAAAACGATGCGTTACGGGATGCGCAACCAGTGCGTCATGAACTGCCAACCAGTGGCGAACTCAATGTGTGAAGTATGCGCGCTGCCACCCGTTGGGTGCTCACCAAAATGCGAATGGTTTGCTGGGTAAATGTGCTGATGGCTGCGCTTCGCAAGGCGCATGAAAATACAAAACGAGAGTGTGCTGGGAGCCGATGCAACGCTCGGAACGAGTGAAAACATGTTGACTGTGCGATTCAAGCGGTGCGCTATGGGGCGAGCATCGAACGGGCAGGCGAGCGCGAAACACAGTGAGCAGTTCCCGGCTAGGTGTGTACAGTCCGCATCCCCACATGTGACACCACCGAAACCAGAATCCGACGTCAACGTGATGGCTTCCGGAGTGAACGGCAAGCGCTACCCCGGCGTTCCTAGATGCGTTGGTGAAGCGTGTCGCGCGCGCACCACATACGTAAAAAAGTGCGTTGTTCTCCAACATTCCCTTCGCTGCCAGTGTGTTCCTACGCGGGAAAGTCGTGCGCAAAAACCGTGTTGACGCGCGCTCAGGACGTGCGCACGATGGTGTCACATCGATGCGTAGGCGATGTTCAGGAGGGTAATGATGCCTGTTGCGAAGGTCTATACGAAGTCGCGATGGGAGGCGTTTGGTCGCGCACTCGACGCGCTGCCGGAGAAGCCGGATACCGAACGTGGCGTGACGGTGCGCGATGCGATGAAGGACATGCGTGTGCGCGTGCGGACTGCGCAGGCGAAGGGCTATACGCTTGAGCAGATCGCGGAGCAGGCGCAGCAGCAAGGACTCGACATCACGGCTGGGACCATTCGCTATGCGCTCCGCTCGACCGGAAAAGGCGGTAGCGCAGGTGGAGCCGCGCGGCCAGCACCAGGTGCATGCGCGCCCGGCGCTGAGAAGGTGTTCACGGCGCAATCGCGCGCGCAGGATGCGACGTCTCAGACAAAGCATGTTCGCAAGGATGGGGGAAAGACGGAAGCCAGACTGCAATCCGGGCCAGTGCAGGGTGCACTCGGATTTGCGATCCGGCCCGATACCGACGATCTGTAGAGGAGTCGCGATGGATACGGCAGTCAATCCCATCTATCTCGTGGGCGGCGGCAAGGGCGGCGTTGGCAAGAGCCTCGTCGCACTCGCGCTGGTCGATCATCTTCAGCGGCGCGGCGTCAAGCCCGTGCTGGTTGAGAATGACACGTCAAACCCGGACGTGA
Source organism: Paraburkholderia sp. BL27I4N3 (assembly GCF_003386115.1). Lineage (NCBI taxonomy): Bacteria > Pseudomonadati > Pseudomonadota > Betaproteobacteria > Burkholderiales > Burkholderiaceae > Paraburkholderia > Paraburkholderia sp. BL27I4N3. Next base: position 1,537,119 of record NZ_QREJ01000001.1, read on the forward strand.
TGAAGGCCGTGCAGGGCGAGATTGATTGCGCCGCGTTCGATCTGGACGAGGCGGACGGGTGGATCAATTTTGTGAACTACTGCGACGAGCATCGCGACGCGGTTGTGGTGGTCAGCACGGCAGCCCGCAACCAGGATGGAATCGCCCGCTACGGCGCGACGCTGGCCAGCACGCTGAGCGAGCTTGGCAGGCGGCTCGTCGTGTTCTGGGTGATCAACCGGCAGCGCGACAGTCTGGAGTTGCTGCGTCAGTTCGGTGAAACCTTCCCGGACGCGATGACACACGTTGTGCGCAATGGCCACTACGGCACACCGGACAGGTTCGTGCTGTATCAGGACTCGAAAATCCGCAAGAGTATCGAGGCGAAGGGCAAGTCGCTCGACTTTCCCGAACTCGCGGATCGCGTGGCGGACGATCTGCGCAGTCAGCGCCTGTCAGTTCGCAAGGCGGCGGAGTCGCTGCCCATCGGGCAACGCGCGGAACTACTGCGCTGGCGGGCGCTCTATGACGCGATGTTCGTCGGGGTGACGGGCAATGCCTGAGCGGCGGGCGCGGCGCGGGCGTCCTGTCGATCCACTCGCCCGGCTCTTTTATGACGTCACCGGGGAAAAGCCGGACGACGCGATCCTGCTGCGTATGCGTCGGGTGTCGACGGCTCTGAATCTGCGCGACAACGATGCGCTGTGGTCGGTGCTGGCGGTGCTCGAATACTATGCGCGGCTTTACGAAGCGATGCCGGAGCGCATTGAGCAGGCAGGCAAAGGCAGTCTGGGCGCGATGCGCGATGAGGCACGTGAGGCGACGGACGCGCTCATGGCGCAGCACCGTGACGCGCTCGCGCGCTGCAAGGCGACAATCGAACTCGCGGAACGCATGGCCGTTGAACACGAGGCGAGGTATCGCGCGACGCTCGCGGCAATGAATGAACAGGCGTTGGTTGCGCAGGCGGGGCGCGCGGCTGATCGTATTGCGCGCATCGCGGGAAACCGCGTGGTGGGCGCGGTAGCCGTCGCGGCTCGCGAGCATCGGCGGCAACTCGACGCAGCGGTAGCTCTGTTTGAACGCGAGATGAACGCGGCGGCGGCGCGTGCCGCGAAGATCGACCAGATTGCCGCGCGACGTACGACGAAGGCGTTCCGCGCACTGGTGGTCGGGGCGCTGATCGCGATTCTATTCGCGGCGACAGTGGGTGGGCTGGCGGGGCGGTACACCGGCAGTCATCCGGTGCGTGCAGACGGTTCGCCGTCTGCACGCGCGGGTCATGCGTCGTCGGTGTCGCCTTTCACGAACGCGAGGGCATCATGAAGCATGAGCGAGGCCGGCTGCGGTCGGGAAAGGCCACGGCGGCTGCGTGCCGGCTGTGGCAGGAGATACGACCACATCGTAAGCCGTGTTGTTGATGCCACTATGATCGGTCCCGGGCTCGGCGGCACCGTCGTCATCCTCCTGAGCGTCGTCGGGACCGTTGCCGGTGTCCGTGTCGTGTTCGTCCGCCCCGGCCTCTCCGTCGTCGTCGTCGTGGGCTTCCCATGACGGCGTGACAGGGATTTCCGTATCGGTGAGGATTTCCGGGAGCCATGCGACCTTCGCCAGACGTAATTCGGCTGCGGCAGCGGCGTCGACCTTCTTCATTTTCCCGAGGTCGGCTGCAACCTTGGGGGAGACGGCTACGGACACGACTTCCCCGATGCGCGCCTTACTGACGTGATGAAAATACGTGGCGCGGGTCGGCGTCCAGTACCGGGTCATGTCCAGATTCAGCGCGCCCGCGAGCGCGCTGATCGCCTGCGGCTTTTCCTCGCCCGCGATGCCGTCGAGCAGGGTGCCGGTGCAGAAGGCGAGCAGATCGAGCAGCGTCGTGCCGGGATCCTGCTTCGCGAGCCACGGCAGCAGGTCGGCGCGTTTCGCGGGCAACTCGGCGGTCCATCGGGCGCGTTGTGCCTCGACGGCGTTCCATGCAGCACTGGTGGGCAGGTCGTCCGCCGCGCGCAGCAGGCTGTCGCGATTGTTGTCGCCAGATAGCGCCAGATAATCGCGCGCGGACGTGTAGCCATAGTGCTCGGGCAATGCCTGCGGAACGAGATGCCGCAACAGGGCGGCGAGCGCGACGGCGGGCTGCGCGACCATTTCGGCGTGGACTGCGACCGTGCGGTGCGCGGTGAGTCGCTGGCAGAGTTTCGCGCTGTGGACTGGTTTGGTCCTTGGTACAGGACCATCTGCCGGGTCCGCCGCTTCCGCCTGCGGCGTGCCGGTGACAGTCGCACCCGTCGCGTCCAGTGCCGCACTGTTCTCGCGCCGCACGAGACCGCGCTCAATGAGCAGTTTTCCCTGCGGATCGATGATCACGAACGCACCCGCCTCCGCCATCTGCTGTGTATCCCACACGAGAGCGCGGCTTTCGAGTGCGACGATCGCGGCGTTGACTCGTTCGATTTCAGCATCGAGGCGGTCGGCTTCCTCATAGGCACTTTCGTCGTCCTCGGACAGTGCCTCCAGCTTCCCGGCCAGTTTCTGCGGTAAGCGCATCCACTTCGCGCTGCTCGTCGTCCGTCAAGGGGCGCTGGACGGGGCGCAGCTTGCCGTAGCGGTTAAGCTCCAGCATGTCACGCTCGACTCGGGTTTCTGTCCAGCCCCAACCCTCGGCGCGCACTTCGTCTGCGGCTACGTCGAGTTTCTGCGCGACGAGACGCTGCAGCAGTTCGGCATCGGCAATGTAGCCCGCATTCCCGTCGTCGCTGAAGAGATCACGGCGTACATACCCGCCTGCTGCTTCGTAGGTGTCGAGGCCAATAAAGCGCACGAGGCGGCTGCGGCTCGCATCGATTTCGGACCGCGTGATCGCCTGCCGCAGATAGTTGGGCTGGCGCTGCCACTCGTTCGCATCGAACCAGATGTGTTCCTGCGTTTCGTGGTTGTCAGCGAGGGCGAGTGCGGCAAGCTGGTCTAGCGTTATCGCGTCCTCCCGCAGCAGGGCCAACAGCTTTGGGGATACGCTGGCGAGCTTCATGCGCCGTTTGACTGTGAGCGGCGAGGCAGAAAAGAGCGCGGCGATGTAGTCGACGCTTCGCCCTTCCTCTGCCAGCAGCCGGTACGCGCGCAGCACGTCGAACGGATCGAGTCCTTCGCGCTCGGTATTTTCGATCAGAGAACCGGCGAGGGCTTCGCCTTCACTGACGATGCGCACGGGGACCGGGTAGTCGGCGGCGATGTCTTTCTGTTCGAACAGGAGGTCGAGGGCGGCTTCGCGGCGCTGACCGGCACACACGCCATATTTGCGCTGCTTGCCGCGCGATCTCTTGATCTCGTGGACGATGAGATTTTGCAGCAGACCCTTTGCCCGGATATTGGCGGCAAGGCCGGGAATGCCCGACAGGGGTTTCGTGCGCGCATTGAGTGGCGACGGTCGCAGGTTGGAATACGGCACGGTCACGATGGGTTGCTCGTTACCGAAGCGGGTTTCGAGCATGGTGGCTTGTTCGGCGGTGTCTACCATAGTGGTTTCGGACTTGGCTTGCATGACTGACTCCAGAGAGTAGAAAAGAAGGTTCCGGGCCGGGCACTACAGGATTCCATCAGGACTTGGCCCGGATAGGAGTCCTGATAGATGAAAATAAGGGGCGGCTTTCCCGCCCCTGTCGTGGCTACGCTTTCATCTGGCGCATTGCGTCCGCGAGCATCCAGAGGGCACGATTGAGCTTCACGTTTTGGTCGATTCCGGTGATGGGACGGGTGGACATCGAGCGACCCGTGCGCGAACGGCCAGGAAGGCCGCCTTTCGTGAGGTTTTCCTGGACGCGGTTGAAGACGGTCCAGAGGTCGTCGCGGCGATCCTCGAAGCGGCGCGGGGCGAGTAGTTGGCTTTCGGTGACCGGGGCTGGTGCCTCGGCGTCGCTCGGGTCGTAGCGCAGTGCGAGCGCGGAACGGGCGAAGGCGTGCTGCTCGTCGCGGTTCAGTTCGACCGCACGCATGCCGTCCTTCTGCTCGTGGATCAGATCAAAGCCGTCGAGCACGTCGAATGCGCCATTGATGACGTTCTGGACGATGTTGCCTTTGTGCGGCACGCGTATATCGCGGACATTGTCGCCCGCCACCATTCCGTTCTGACAGACGAAGCGCAGCACGCCTGCTAGCATCTGATAGCTGCTCGTGCCATCGTGCGAGTTCAGCAGCACGATTTCGTTGGCCTCGTCGCCGATAATCTGCTCGGCGTGGCGAAGCCGGAGCATATGCTTCGTGTATTCGCGCTTGCCTTCATCGCGCACGCGGGTCTGACAGACCATGAACGGCTGGAAACCTTCATTGCGCAGGCCGCGCAGCACATCGATGGTCGGAATGTAGGTGTAGCGTTCCGAGCGGCTTTCGTGCTTGCCATCCGCAAAGATCGACGGCGCGACGCTGCGGATCTGGTCATCCGACAGGGGGGCATTGGCACGCAGCATCGGGGAGCCGTGACGGAAAGAGGAAGCGAGTTGCATGGCATTCTCCACAGCAAAAGGGTTTGATTACGGGCTGTGGGATGGTCTTGTCGCTTGCGCGTGAAACCTTCCCGGTGGAACTCGGGGTTGGCTTCTGCTTTTGCCTGGTGCCCGGTTTCCTGCCCGTGCGACCCAAGGAGTCGAAGGCGGGGCGGTGTCAAGGAAAGAGGCGAGGGAGGGGTGCGGGCAACACGGTCCCTCGCCCCTTGACGCCGCCCCGCCTTCGACTACGGTCGCGGGATAGGGCAGGAAACTGGGTGCCGGGCAGATGCCGGAGCACGAGTGCGGCGGGAACGACTGCGAAGCCTCGGTTATTCACAGTTTTTGGGGGCAACGCTGTGGATAACTTGATGGACGAAACCGCAAGTAATTGAGTGATATGGGATTTGCCTGCGAGGTTAGTCGCAAGTACGAAATTAAGGCTACACTGAACAAGCCGCGAAATTGGCGACGCGTTAGCAATTTGAACGTCGTCAAGTCATGAGGCCGAGCTTGCGCCGTTGCTTTGCGGCCCTCGCGGGCCTTGTGGGCGGGCACTTTGCCCGCCTTTGGCCCACTATGGGCGTACCGATGCCGTCAGTTGCCTGCGCGACAGGTAGACGTTGGCCAGCGCGAGCGCGACGAACGCCCGGTTGGCGTTCTTTGCCAACCCGCGATAGCGCACCTTCGTAAATCCCCATAGTCGCTTCACGACCGCAAAGACATGCTCGACCCGGGCCCGGATCTTCGACTTGTTGCGATTCCTGCCGCGCTGCACCTCGTCGACTTCTCCGCCCGCACGACGCGTCCGCTGATTGGTGAAGTCGCGTGCCTTCGGCGCCTTGCCGTGAATCAGGTCTTTCTGGCTCGCATAGGCGCTGTCGCCGTAGACGCGCTGCTCCTGGCCGTGCAGCAATTGCGGCAGCGGGTGCTTGTCATGCACGTTGGCCGGAGTGAGCACTGCGCTGTGCGCCAGCCCGCTTTGGCTATCGACACCAATGTGCAGCTTCATGCCGAAGTACCACTGCTTACCCTTGCGGGTCTGATGCATCTCGGGGTCGCGCGCCTTCTGTTCATTCTTTGTCGAGCTCGGCGCACCGATGATCGTGGCGTCCACGATGGTGCCGCTCCTGAGCTTCATGCCGCTGGCCTGAAGTACCCGGCCCACTTCGGCGAAGAGCTGCTCACCCAGTTGGTGGGTCTCCAGCAGGCGCCGGAATTTGAGCAGCGTCGTCGCGTCCGGCACGGCTTCGCAGCCCAGATCAATACCCACAAAGCGACGCAGGCTAGCACTGTCGTACAGTGCCTCTTCGCAGGCGAAGTCGGCCAGATTGAACCAGTGCTGGATGAAGTGAATCCGCAACATGCGCTCCAGACCAATTGGCGGGCGGCCATTGCCGCGTTTCGGATAGTGCGGCTCGATCACCGCGCACAACTGCGCCCATGGCACGATCGCATTCATCGTGTCGAGAAACTCGTCGCGCCGCGTGCGTTTGCGGTGCGTCTCAAAACCCGCACCTTGATCGGCTGCCATCGCCAGCGTCTGCTGCTTCATCCTGGTTCGCCTTCCTCATTCAATCCGATCTCTATAACGCTTGACGTACCGGATCGGTGGACTTAATCAGCGTTGCCTTAATCAGACTTTGGGCGTCAACGAGGTGAATATCTTTTTCTCGTGAGCGCGGTGGACGGCTAGACAGCAGGCGCCCCTTATACTGTTAGCGACGTGAAAACAGGGGAGCGGATATGGCGCTTCAGTGGATGGGGTATCTGAAGCAGAGCGGCTGGATGGATCTGCTGAAAGTTGGGGGTATCGCAAGCATCATCAGTTCGGTTATCACGCTGGGCTGGAATGGCGTTCGGGAAGCTAGGGCCACCAGGCGCGAAGTGCGGCATGTGGCGTTGACCGTAGCCATTTCGCTGGAGAGCTATGCGCGGGACGCGCGTTTGATGATGCATCGGGCAGATTGGGCAAGGCAGGAGGCCGCGCGCGAACAACGCTATGATCCGCTCAAAGGCGTTTCCGTTGTCGAATTCACATTTCCGGAGCCGATTGACTGGAAATGGCTGAACCACAAGGTGGCCTCGCAACTCCGGGAGTTTCCGGCCACGCTGCATTCGGTTCGTCAGTCCTTGGCTGCGGAATGGGAGTATGGTGATCCGCTCGATTGGTGCGTGGAGGTGGAATTCGAGTGTGCAAAAGCGGCGAAACAGGCGCTCGAACTCTCACGTTTGACGCGTGCGAAGCACGGCGTTGCGTCATGGGATCCCGGCGTGACGGATGTTGATTTGGAAAGAGAACTCACGCAGTACATCGCAGCGCAAGGTGAGAAGCGCGAGGCTTGCCAGAAGAAACAGCAGGCGGTGACGGCCGACATGACTGTCGATGGACCTGACTCTAACGTGCTGTGACTTTCCCATCGTTTAACGAGCCAATCTGGTTTCTAACAAACCGGATTAGCTCGGACGATCAGATAAAGTCGTGAACAGTTTGCGAGAGCCGGCACGCTTCTAAGTGTCTTTATGGATCCTGTCTCCGATCCGGTCTAGCTCCTTGGACGATCCAAACGCGCCAGAGAGAATTGCAACATCGTTTGACGTTAGACTCTCGATGCTCAGCCCTTTCAGCGCAACGTTGCCGACCAGCCGATTTGCCATTGCACTTGCGCCGCCCTTGATCGTTTCCGTTCCGAACTCATGGAACCGGCCCATCAGGCAACGGGCCAGGTCCCAACGTGCCTCGCCATCGTGCATCAGCTTCTCAACTGTCTGTTCGCTGTCGAAAATAGCGGCCGAGGTGGCCTCGCTGTTCTGCACGCCCAAGGAACGTGGAATCACGTCAACAAAAAATCCTTTGCCAAATATCTCAGAGCGTGAGATGGCTTGTCGCCAGAGTCTTGCCCGTTGTTCATCAGCAATGGTGGCATCGACGAGCAGGTCGTTCAGCAACGCACGTCCGCTGTCATCCTGAGAAGAAAGCCACACATTCAGGGCTAGGTCTGCGTCCCCACTGGCCTGAATGGCTCCGCGACGAAGCAGCGCAACGGTAACCGCCCGACGCGCATCATCCGCGATGTGTCGTGACACGATCTGCCATGCCTCGTTCAGTGTCGCTATCTGCTCCGGCTCGTTGGTATTCAACGTGCTCACAAGCGCATCAATTTGCTCGACCGACAGGCCTGGATATCGACAGACGAACGGTAGCGCAAGTCGCGGCTCGACCTTCCAGAGGGCGCATGCGGCCTCGATGAGACGCGCGCGCTTGTCCTGCCCGACCACACCGCGGTCGAACATGTCGGAAACGGAGGCGAGCACATCGTCTTTCACGGTGGCCGCCTGGCTGATTGAAGTGGCACAGGCCTCTTCAAACAAGACAGAGGGGTCGTACGGTGCGAGCGTCGGGGCCGACACGGGCCAGCGACCGACCATCTGTCGATGTAGCAGCGCGTAGTGACCCGGATAGTTTCTGGCCTGCTGGAAGAGTTGCTGCAGCGAGCTTCCAAGCGTTGTCGGTGTTGCATGAGCAAGCACTTTTGCGATGGGCGGAAAGATCGCTTTAAGATAGTTCTCGTTCGAGGCCCGGTTGGCAAGATTGCTCAAGGCATTGTCTAGGTGCGCCTTGAATGGGGCGTTGCCCCAGCTGGAGGCGGGAAGCCCGGTGACGAATGCTGAGTAACCGTCTGCCATGGAATCGTTAATCGTGTCCTTGCTCAATATGGTGGTCACTGTGTTGGTGGCTGCGGCCTTGAGGCTGTCATCCTCTTTGGGCAGAAGCTCGGTCAGCATCTCAAGACACGGCAGCGGAAGGTCCGAAATAATCCGCGGCGCCCAGGTGATCAACACCGCCGTGGCTTTCGCCGTGTTCACCCGACGCAGTTGAGAGACGAGGTCGCACGCGAGCTGGGCGTGAGCATCGTTGCGACTCCACGCTGTTGCAAGCTCGACCAGACCCTGCAGCGCGCTGTCGTCGAGCGACTCTATCTGGACTTGCCCCTGCATGACCGGACATGCAGTCACGCTTAGGTTGATGAATTTGCTCGTTGGCGAAACTCGCGTGGTGAGCAGTATTTCAGGGCGCTGTGCGGATGCGACTCGTTGTAGTGGTCAAACGCGATGGCCAGGTTCTGCAACGCCGTTCTCGCGTCCGGCTTGGGCATCCACGAGACGTAGTCTCTCTTCATAGTTTTGACGAAGCTCTCGGCCATCCCGTTGCTCTGCGGACTTCTGACCGGCGTCGTGATGGGTTTCAGGCCCACTTTTTTCGAGAACGTCAGCGTCTCCTCGGCAATGTAGCAGGAACCGTTGTCACTGAGCCATTCGATTTCGTTGTCGGCCTTCAGCGCACCATCGAAACGGTTTTCCACAGCCTGAAGCATGACATCACGCACCATGTCACCGGTATAGCCTCCAGTGGTCGCAGCCCAGCTCATAGCCTCCCGGTCGCAGCAGTCCAGTGCAAAGATGACGCGCAACGGCGAGCCGTCATCACAACGGAATTCGAAGCCGTCCGAGCACCAGCGCGCATTGCTCCGGTCCACCGCGACCTTGCCGTCGTGCCGGCGCGTTGACTGGGCATGGCGAGGCCGGCGTTGGAGCAGCAGACCGTGGGTATGCATAACCCGATAAACCCGTTTTGCATTAACGCGAGGCTGTCCCTGCGCGTCCCGGTTTCGCCGCAGCAGGGCCCATGCACGCCGATAGCCGTAAGTAGGCAAATCAGCAACCAGCCCCTGAAGCTCCGCGACGAGCGGCATGTCGTCACGGGCGGGCGTTTTGCGCTTGTCGACCCATTCAGCTTCGCGCTTTGATTTCACCGCTAGATTAGAGCGCGACACACCCAGGACTTCACAGACCGTCTTCATCGGTCGTCCCCCGGCAGCAATGGCGAGCGCGCAATCAATTTTTTTGCCCGGCCGTACTCCACTGCTTCGCGGAGGATTTCCACTTCCATCGTCTTCTTGCCCAGCAGTCGCTGGAGTTCACGAATCTGCTTCATCGCCTCGGCCAGGTCGGATGCCGGTACCACCTGCTCGCCGGCACTGACTGCTGACAGACTTCCGTCCTGATAGAGCTTGCGCCAGGCGAACACCTGGTTTGCATTCACCTGATGACGACGGGCAACTCCGGAAACGGTTGCGCCGGGCTCGAAGGTCTCGCGCACTATCGCGAGCTTCTCCTCGACAGAGCGCCGGCGGCGCTGTTCGGGCTGGGTCAAAACTTCAATGGGTTCCACGTTAGAGCTGGGCTTAAACATAGGCGTAAGACTACCTCAAAGTTTAAGCGTTACCTCGTGTCCGGTTTTCGCGGGGGCCGGCCCACTATCCGTGCGACAACCAGCTTCTTCAGTTCGGGGAATGCCTCATGAACATCGACCTCGGAACTGTTGTCTGTGAGGTCGTGCAGCAGGCGGGCGGCGAAGGCGCTGACGAACGACGAGATTTCGAAGTCCGTGGCGAGCCCCTCATTAGATACTGTGACCTGCCAGGCGGTTCTCGCTGCAACTGACTGAGTGAGGGCCACAAACCGGCACACCATTGGCCACGTTGTGCGCCGTGCCTCTTCTCCCAGCGCCATCTGTTCGGAGAACACACCGCCAGCGCGTCGCATCGCGGCATCCATATCGAATGTCGCCGGCTCTTCCTTTTCGAGTTCACCGGCAAGCGCGTCCACATAGCGCGTCTCCAGCGAACTGGCGATGCTGCCTGCGTCGTCAGAAAGCCAAGCCTCCAGTTCCTCAAAACCGAGCTGTCTGGATGCGTTGCGAACACGAACATTTCGGGCAAGCAACCAGTCCAGGAACAGCGCATCTTCCCTCGCTTCCAGGCCTTGTTCCGCACGCGCACGGATGGCAAGCGCAACAATGATTCTCACCATCCCAACTGCCTCGTCCAAGCTCGGCGTCTGGCCAGAGTCAAGCTTGAGGCTCAGATCGTCGTCTACCATCGCATCGCCAATGAGTCGGGAAGTCACGGCACGTTGGTCGGAGCCTGCCGCTTTGGTGAGCAGCCCCCTGATTCGTGCAGGTCCCAGTTGCGCACGCAGGTCCGGACTGTCGTCAAGCGTCCTGCAAAGCTCATTTAGCACCTGTGTGAGAGGTGGGTCTGGAATCCGCTCGATTACGTCCGCCATCACGCGTGCGCCATTCGTGCGGCGTGCTTCCGTTTCGCCTCTCAGATCTTCAAAGAGGTTGTAAAGGTTCTTTGCCTGCTCCAAACTCAATGGCGAAACATCATGGTGCCTGCCCAGTCCCTCCAGAACGCCGTTTGTGTCGCCGGATACAAACGCGTTTCGCAGGGGCGCAATCTTCGGTCCCAGTCGTCGCGAGACAGGGTCTTCGGAGAGCAGTAGCAGGCTTTCCAGTGGCTGGGGCCATCGAACGCCCACGAGCCCGGCGAGAAACTGACGTAGTGGCCGGTATTCCGGCCGCAGTTGCGGTTTCTGCTCAGCGGCAGCCTGCTGCCCACCCGAACCGGGCTCGTACAAGTATTTGTCGGCGAGGATTCGCTGGATGGATTCCGGGCGCTCCGACAGACTTTGCCCTCTCACGACCACTTCTGTGAAGTGAAAAAGAAGCTCGGGGTCGTCCTGCAGCTCGCGATAAAAATCCGGAAAACTCACCTTCAGGGCTGAAAGCGCGCCTAGCGATATGGGATGATCGGTGACGGCCCCTTCGTGCAACCCACCGGCGCGATCGCTTCCTACCCCGTCGGCTTCACGCTTCTTTGCCAGCCACCACGACTGCTCGAATGCGTTGACGATCTGCAGCGCATTTCGCGGATCCTGCACGCCCGCGTGAATCATTCGGTCAACAACGGGCGCCAGAGGCACGCCGCGCGCTGCGAGATCGGCCGCAACGCCCCCCATGCTTTCCAGCTTCCGGGTAGCAAAGTCTCGCATGTCGTTACGCGGTGACGGTGGAATCTCCAGGCGAAACTGGAAGATCCGGTCGAGATACCGTCGGGCATCAAAGCGGTTGAACACTGTTGCGGGCAAGTCGGCCGAGCGCCGGCCTTTGGCCAGCGCATCCGCAATCTTCCCTTCGTCGCATGAGATGACGAATACGAGACCTAGTCCCTTCGGCAGGCGACCTTTCGGAATCTCCATGAACGTGCGCACGCCATCCAGACCGAGCACCATCTCTTCCGCCGACAACCTGTCCAAATCATCAACGAAGACAACCAGCCGTTCGCATTTCTTCCCGCTCCGCCCGTCAGGGGACTCGTCTTTTCCGTCCTTGTAGCGGGCAAGCTGTCCAACCAACATGTCCTCGTACTGCTCCGAACTGGTGCTCGGAAGCATCACGCGCGTCATGGCAGACGTTGCCTTCACTTCTGGTGGTTTCACGTGCTTGAACACGTATCCAAAGAGAATCGCCACACACAACGTCAACGTCGCCTTGGTCACGTCGTGACCGGCGCCAAAAACCAAGTTGCTGGCGGCGAGAACGATGATGAATGCGACCATGACTGCCAGCACAGCGGGAATCGGCAGCATCCAGGAGCGAAGCGTTTCCCAAAAGTATTTGAGCGTCGGTTTGGGTTGCTCCGTGATGTGGCTGATCTGGCGGAAGAGCCTGTCCTGCAGGTTTTCCTCGTGCCCTCCGAGTTCAAGGAATACGTGGCGCAGGAGCGCCCGCTTGATGTCCTGGTCACGCCCGCCAAAGCGCCATGCATTAAAAGTTATGCACTGGATCTTCTCCGATCGCCTCGTGCCCTGATGCTTTGTGGCATCGTTTCGAAGCTCGGCCATGTACATCTCTTTGATACTGCTCTTACCCGTGCCCCAGCCACCGAGAAGGCCAATGCTGAAAGGGGTCGGGTGATCCTCCGACTCGATCAGACTGCGTAACGCAAGCGCGAAATGACGGTGACCAAACGCGTCGAGTTGCGCGTCCGCGATTTCCCGGTCTAAAACGGACGGCATTTCACTGGAGGCGGGAGTTTCTCTTTTCATGGTCTATTTTTTTAGCGCCGTTTTTGACATGAAGACCGATCGAAAACCTGCTCGATTCGGTTGTGCCCACTTGATCTCGATCGAAATGAGCGACCCAGTTCATCCGGCAGACGAAAGTCCCGGCTTGAACCTAGTCGCTCCCGAAAGGTTTTGACAGTACAGGAGGTGTGAGCCAAAGTATGTCACACGGCATAATACTCCGGCGGGCCCCGATAAACGCACCACGAGGCTCCGGATTCGATGAGCTGACAACATGGACAGCCATAAACTGCGGTCTGTCGTCGCTGATGGAAACAACCGAGTCGTCGCGGAGCCGACGGGCGCTAGGCGCGCCCACCGTAGCCTTTTGCTGAACGCATGTATTTGCCACTCCGCGCAAGTGATTGGCTGCGCGTTTCTCAGAAGCCGGAATTTACTGTTGCGGCTGGCCATCGCAGTACGTATCGCCGTGATACCGAGAATCTAGATCCATTCAGTCGGCACTAGGCCTTGTCCGCGCCACTCTTCGACGCGATGGACGTTGGCGAGTCCACCCCAGACTTCTTCATCAGCGTGATCAAGTACGACGATCTGCAATCGGCCTGCGGTTTTTGTGATGATGCCGTCGAAAAGCGTAAATACTTTTCGTACAGCAGCTACGTCCTCGTTGTCCCATTCTGGGTCTAAGTTCGCATCTGATGCCTTTCCTGCTCGTAGGGTTGGAAAGTAGACTTGGCTTGGTTGATCATAGATTAGCAAACCCGGCACTGGATGATTCAGCTTGCTCAGAAAAAAGCCTTGCAGAGCAAGGGTGAGCGCGACATGGTATGCGAGCCAATTTGCACCGCTACCGATCTCCCAAAGGAAATCATCGCGCGTACCACGAATAACCTTTACCGTGAGATCTTGGATATTGAGTCGAATAGGGGCATCTGGCCACTCGCCATCAAGCTGTGGAATTAGTCGTGATGAAATGGATTGGATCGTATCCAGAGCGTTTTCCGTTTTCCGACCTATCTCATGTTCAGATATCAGTTTGTTCAGGTCCTCAACCTGTGTCCTTAGCGAGGAAATATCTTCATTAAGTGTTGAAGACGTGTCGAGCGTTTCGTACAACCTCAGGGCTTCTTCTAGGCGGCCGAGGAAACGGGAGATTTCCTCGCCACGAGTTGTCACCTTGCGCGCTTTTTCCGATCGACCTTCCAGTGTCCTTATTTCTTGGCGAACTGCCGCGAGATTTGCAAGGGTCGTATCCACTCCTTCGCGCTGACGAAGCGTTTCTCTTCCCAAAGATTCCGTAACTCCCGGATGCGATCGCAGCCGAAGTTCTATGCCGTCAAGCGCCTCGCAAAGCTGATCAATCCGCGCTCGTCCCGCATCGCTCGGTTCAAGTACCGACGCCGGACGTTCGGTGGCCAATTCACGAATCCATCTCGACAATTCCAACCGATCACGCTGGACGTGGAGGCCATCCCGAAACGTATCACTACTCTCATCTAGGCGCCGCAATTCGTGCAGACGATTACGAGACTGATCAAGATCCATCACGAGCTTGGACTCAGCCACCCGTAGCTCAGTGAGCCGCGCTAATATGACGTCCATAGAAGCGAGCGTTGGAGTCGCGGCTTGAGCGTCGCTTTGCATTGCGGCTCGAAGTAGGTCTACGATCGAGGACCAGTCGTTCGGTACAGTTGTGTCCGCCGGCAGTAGTCCGTACTCAATCGCAAGACGTACCCAAGCGAAGCCCTCGCGTTGCCAAGAAGCTCCGGAAGCCTGCCGGGCTTTCAACTCGCCTTCCTTTCGGCGAAGCAGTCGTGCGATGCGTTCCAATTCGTGGCGCGCTTGCAGAAGTTCTGGGCTGATTGCACCAAGCACGTAAGGGAAGATGGTTTTTAGCTTTTCGCGATGCTCCGTGGTGTCCGCCTTGAAGAACATGACATCGGGGTTCGCGACGATATTCTGAGGCTGAAAAATGAAAGCCATCAGATCTCGAAAGCTTGGCCGTGACTTGAACCGATCCTCGCTACTAGGCTCAAATTGCAAGTTTGACAGGCTGGCGAGGCGATTCAGGACTGCCTTGACGTAGTCAACTGTCTGGTTCTTCTCTTGGATGACAGCCGGCGGCTCGATTTCCGCTCCCTCCAAAAGCAAGATGTCGCCAGAGGCCTTCAAATCGCCAGGCTCCCGGCGGGCAATCAGCTTTTGTCCCTCAAGGGTATCGATCAGCACACCGAACCATGAGCAACTCTCGCGAATCACGCCGACTGGAATAGTGCATTTTTCTGATCCCAGACAGTAGTCAATTATCGGTATCACCGACGACTTGCCGGTCTTCGATGCCCCGCTGATGACGTTGACCACGCCGGGCTCGAACGTCACTACGCGCGGTTCGCCACCGCGTCGTGGCCATAAAATGAGTTGTCGCAGTTGAAAATACATCAAAATCCCACTTTCAGTGTGTGCACTACCTGCTGATCGGTGAGGCCAGCAAACCAGTAGCCGATTCTTTCGCAAGCAGGCCCAAGGCGTCGAATTCGCTCCGGCAGCACAGGTATGCGCAAGTCGTCGTACGGGCCATTTGACCAGATCGTGGCTGTCATCGGATCGATCCGAACGAGACCGGCTCGCTCCGCAGACACTAGTGAGTCCAAGGTCAGTCGTCTTAGCGCCATTGCTCGACTGTGAATCGCAATGAGATCTTCCCGCTTATCCCCGAGCTTGCCGGCGAACAGATGCAAGCCCGATGCTTTATGCGTACTCAGCACCATCGCCAAGGTTGGGCTATGCAGGATCAACGGAAGGACAAGGAATGCGAGGGGCAGCGTCGCTGCGTGTCCATTACGATCTTGGTATCCAAGTCCGAACGTCCAAAGGGCGTATGCACCGAGCGCCTCGTTCTGAACCAGTGCAGCCTCGCTAAGGCGGCGTAGTTGAACGACTTCGCTCATGTTTCGTTATCCTCATCTAGAAGGGATTTGTGCTCCGGATGCCAGCCAAGCTCTCGCTTGTCCGCCAGATCGTTGAACGCTCCATGGGTGAAATAGTTCGGCACCGTGCGGCTACCTATGGGCACCTCCAAGACCGAGCATCGGCCATAGACGAGTCGGCCTTGCACGACTTCCGGCTTGTCTGAATAGAGATCTTTGACCTCGCCGGCAAACGCTTCGTGCCGACGCAGCAATGAGTCTTCCCAATCCTTAAAGGTGTCGTCGTAGATGAATCCGGCTTCGGCCCACTTCACCTTGTCGCCGGACGTTCGCATGAGATCACTTGCCGCCCGAAGTTGCTGCGCCTCTGTAGCTTCGATTAACTGAAGTTGGCGCACGAACATCGGTCTACCCAAGAGTACTGCCTTCGTGTCAACCGTCGTTGGAACCGCGGATAGCGAGGCAAGGTAGCCGGGCATGTTGTTCTGCTGAACGAAGGCGTGAAAGCTCTTCCGAAACTCTCCGACACCAATCAGAGCCGGCATGCCGTCACGGATGAGGCGATCTGCTCTCGCCTGTGCCATGCCAATGGCAGCTTCGCAAATGACGTCAATTGACCCGTCCGGAACAGTGGGCTCTAGCAGGGCTCGCAGAGGCTGTATGGGATCTGCATCGTTGCTGAAAATGGACGTCTTGCAAATGACCTGATTGCGAAGAGCAGTTGCCACATCAAGAAATCTTTGCACGTGAGGCATGCACTTCGGCGGTTCGGCCTTCTTGCTGAGTTTGTCGTTGACCTGTTTGAGCAGCCGGTCTACGGCATCGGCAGACATTGCGTCATGAATGGCAGAGCTTACCTTTCCGGCCTTCGGTGGTGTCACGTACAGGCGAAATGTTGCTTTGCTCCCGTCCACCTTCTTGGACTCGACCGCGACAAGCCAATTCGCAATGGTTTTCCAAAGGTCCTCGGACCAATCAGAGAGTGCATTGTGGGACAGTGCGCTCTTGCACTGTTCCAAAAGAACATTTCCGTCCGAGTAGTGAACGGCGACATCATCCAGAAGCTCTAAGGAAACGCTCGAATCCGATGGGCTGCTGAGGAGGTGGTAGCAGAGCCGGACTGGCTGCAATGAGAAACCCAGATAGGGGCCAGGCGCGCTGTGCTTGACTAAGGCTGTCATCCGCTCCGCCCCAGGCCTGCCCGACTATGAAATGCTTCCCATCTGCAAGTCGTAAACTCCATGATGTTCCCCGAATCTCAGCGCAATTCAGCTTACGGCTGGTCTGCACGATTTGTTACGCATAGGGCACTCAATCTAGGTCTCCTGCGATCGAATCATATCCGATTAAACGGCCACACTTTGGTTAACGGCCTGGTAGGGGGAGACTTTAGCTCATGATACGGAGCAGTGTTCGGGGTGTGGGCGAACGCCATCATTGTGGGCGCGCCGACTACCTGGGCCGGCGCCTCGTTGGCGAGTTGAATGCTCTCCCTCACGCCGATAACGCGTCGATGAGATCAAGATCGCTGTCGTCGCAATCTGTCTCTGTTGTGGACTCGGCAAGCTCCGCCTTTGATTGTCGGCAGTCTTCGATGAATGCTGCCCATCGTTCCGGGCAAGGCGTCGTTGGCCGCAGTACGTGTATTGATCGTGGATTCCTTCGACGCCGGGAAGCTTGTGATGCAGGCACATCTCCGATACGTCGCGGCTGATGCTTAGCTTCTGCATATGAGACTTCATGGTCGAACGAAGATGATGCGGTGTAAATCGGCGTATTGAAGGTTCGTGGTTGTCAATCCAATAATCGATGCCCCCCCGGATCGCATCCTTGCTTAGATGTGCGTCGACATCATGCCGGGCCGCCCGGCTGGCTGCCCTGGCTGTGCAGCATATAGCGGGAGAGGGTATTGAGTGCGAGCAGTTCGCGGAACCAGTCGACAACTACCGGTGCGAGTGGAATACGCGCGAGTGCCCCTGGTTGGTTCGAGAATCGGGTGTTAGGAGGGTGAGCTCGAAGTGGTCGAGATTGGCCCGTTCGTGTCCGCGGCAAATGAAGCACAGGTCTGCTTCCGGGCACGTTTGGCCTGAGCCGGCGGCCTAGCTAGCCGGCGCGGTCATCCATACACCGTGGGCCGTGTGCGAAGTCGTGGGATGACCGTCAGGGGGCCTCTATCAGTTCTGTTCTGGCGCCGACGCGTCGGTAGCTGTATTCATGCAGGTTAATAAGCGGCGAATCCAGATTGCACGGTGCCTTGCGTCCTTCTATCAGCTCGTGACGACGACACTGATTTTCCAGAAATCGCAGTTCTGGCGCCAGTTCGCCCAAGCGAACGGGCTAGCGAGTCGGCAGGATGAGCGCTATGGTGGGAACCAGCATCGCTCTTGTCAACAAAAATCAAAGCGGACCGCTGCATCATTTTGCGGAGCGCGTCGTATGCGAAATGCATTATTTTCAGGAGGTTCGGTCGAAAACTAATAAATTAAATGGGTGACAGCTCAAGTAATTGCCGTCATGGTCGTTATAGCAGTTGGGCGAGCATCGGGTGAGGTTGTGTGGTGTATACCGAAGAATTGGACGATTGTCCAATCCATTAAAGGCTGGGCCATAGAAACGTTGCCGATTTGCGAAGTGGCCACTTGATGCGCTGGTTAATATATTCGCAATCAACAGCTTCAACCGGTGACGCAATGTATTGCATGTCGCGTGTAGGCTTATGAAGGCGATGGCTGGTTCGAGGGCGGAGCGATTGATAGGAGCGCCTGCAGACTTCAATCGATCAGGTTATGCCATTGGGAATTTTATCAATCTGGTCCATCATCGGTAGAAGGGCGCGCATCATGACGTGCCAACGGGGCAATAAATGGCGCTATATGAGCTGGCCGTGTTGGGTGCACCCACAACAAGGCAGGCGGAAGAGTTGCAGGGGGTGGTGTCGAAGGTCGTCGATTCGTTCGGCATGACTCTCGGGAACGAAGTCGGCTGGTCTGTCTGTCCAGACGCGTTTGCGCCACCATCCAATCTCGCTGCGGCTGCAGTATTCTACGGCGGTGCGGAGGCGCTGAAGCAGGATGTTGCTCCACTTCTACGTCGCGGCGTTCCTATACTGCCGGTCGCGTCGGAACTGACGCGCGTGCGTGAAGAAATACCGGAGGCGCTAAGGCAGCTTAACTGCATTGCGTATGGTGCGGCCGGGGCACAGCGGGTCGCCGTTGCCCTCCTGGAATGTGCCGGGTTGCTACCGAAGCAGCGTCGCGTATTTGTCAGCTATCGCCGCAACGAGTCACGCGAAGTGGCGCTCCAGCTTTTCGATGAGCTGTCCGCCCGCCAGTTTGACGTCTTTCTTGATACGCACGACATCCGGCCCGCCGAGGATTTTCAGGCCATGTTATGGCATCGCCTGTGCGATTCCGACGTTCTTGTCATGCTCGATACGCCGGGGTATTTCGAAAGTCGGTGGACCAATGCAGAATTCGGCCGCGCGCTCGCAAAAGGTATCTCAGTGCTGCGGATCGGATGGCCTGACCAGACGCCATCACCTCGTACTGGCACCGCGAGCCGCGTGGAGTTGCTGGCATCGGACTTCCAGGGCAGTGGGCGCATATCGGCTGATGCGATCGAGAAAATCTGTTTGCAGCTTGAGATGGTGCGAAGCCAAGGGTATGCCGTGCGCAATCTGAATCTCGTGAGCAAGCTGCGCCTCGCAATCGAGACGATTGGGGGGGCGTTTGTCGGCGTTGGCCCGCACAAGGCGGTGCACGTTAGTTTGCCCGATAGCAGGCCGGTTATCGTACATCCCGCGGTTGGCGTCCCCACCGCGCTGACGTTACATGAAGCAACAACCCATACGCCGGATTCGACGAGCGCGGTAATGTACGACCCAGTCGGCCTCCACCCGGAGTGGCAAGCGCATCTGGACTGGCTTGGAGGTCAGATTCGCACCGTTAGGTGGATGAAGGTGGAAGAGGCGGCGTGGCGGCTCGCCGACTGGGAGGGTTGAAGCGATGAAGGAGCTATTTCTGTCAGCCAGCGTTCCGCAACCGGAGGGTGGCCGGTTCTTCGACGATGCTGATCCGTTTTTGATCCAGTTTGCCGTGCGTGAGCTTGTAACAGCGGTATTGGGCCGGAGGAAGATTGTTTTTGGCGGACATCCGGCGATTACACCAATGATATGGGCGGTATGCGAAGACCTCGGGGTGAGTTACGCTGCTGGCGTGGTCATCTATCAGAGCAGGTTTTTCACCGAATGGTTTCCTGAGGAAAATGCACGGTTTGGCAACGTCGAGTATGTCGACGGGGTCCCGGGCGACCGCGAAGCGAGCCTTCTGCGCATGCGTGAAGCAATGCTGTCGCGCGCCGACCTCGATGCTGCGGTGTTTATTGGCGGCATGCAAGGTGTCATGGATGAGCATGCAATGTTTGAGCGGTTTCACCCGAACGCGAACATGATTGCGGTTTCGGCCCCGGGAGGAGCTGCACGGGAGTTGGCGCAGCAGATTCCGAGAATCGGGCAACCGTGGCATCCCGATATAGATTTCGTGCGACTATTTCATGAACGGCTGAACGTTTCGCCAAACGAACCCAGGCTGTAGTGATTGGGAATCAAGCAGATCCCTTACCCGCAGCGACGGATGTAATTTCTTTGGTCTGTATTTTTAAAAAAATAAGGATACCGAAATGGCAAGGCAGACATTTTTCAGCTTTCGCTACCGTAACGATAACTGGCGGGCAGCCATTGTTAGAAACAGTTGGGTTACCCAGGATAGAAAAGCCTCTGGTTTCTTTGATTCAGCGGAGTGGGAGGAGGTCAAGAAAAAGACCGACGAAAAAATCGCGGCATGGATTGATGATCAGCTGAAGGGAACATCTGTGACAGTAGTGCTGATTGGGGCGGACACCGCGGGAAAGAAGTGGATCAAGCATGAAATTGTCAGCAGTCACAAGAAGGGAAACGGGCTGCTGGGGATATACGTGCACGGGATCAAGAACAGCAACGGACAACTCGGCTCAAAGGGAGCGAATCCGTTCACGGATTTCCGGTTCACAAAGGAGGGCAAGGAAGTGGTCTATCCCGTTTATGACTGGATTGCCGACAATGGATATACGAACCTCGGTAAGTGGATTGAAGCGGCAGCGACAGCTGCAGGCCGATAATTGACGGTTGATTGTGCACGAAGCGGAAAACGCATGTCGTTATTTGGCGCAGTACGGTGCGTCTGCGCTGTCGGGATGATGACGCACTGCCGAAGTGAAACACTCAGGTGCATCGTGCATCATCAGCCGGCTTTGGAAGAAAGATCTCGACAATACTAACGGCCCGCGTGCCTGCACATCGATCCTATCTTGCAGACGATCGATCAGTACTTCGGACGAACAAAGGAAAGAAATGCTTTATAAGGTAGCAGCGCTGGTGATCGGAAATGGCGCGTATCCCGGCGCGGAACTGAAGAATCCGACTAATGATGCTGAGGACTTTTCCAAAGTGTTGACCGGGTATGGTTTCTCGGTAACGACGCTCAAGGATGCGACACGAAGCGAGATTGACAGGGCAATGAAGGCATTTCAGGCTAGTCTGGCCTCGAGCGATGTCGGGATATTTTATTTTGCTGGTCACGGTCTTCAGGTAGGCGGTCAAAACTACATCACTGCGGTGGACACGGATTTTAGTGATGAGACGGTGCTCAAGTACTCGTCGATTCCACTGAACCGGCTCATTGAAAGTATGGAGCGCAGCAATAACAACACAAATCTGATCATTCTGGATGCGTGTCGGAACAATCCATATGAGCGCGCCTGGCACCGCTCCGTCGAACAGTCGGGCCTCGCGCCCGTGTATGTGCCGAAGGGGACTCTGATCGCGTTTGCCACGTCTCCGGGGCAGGTTGCACTAGACGGAAAGGGACGGAACGGTACGTATACGGAAGCGCTGCTGCGTCACATCCATACGCCAGACATTACCGTCGAGGAAACATTCAAGCGGGTGCGCAAAACACTGTCTGCCGTCACGAAAGGCCGTCAGACTTCTTGGGAGCATACCAGTCTGTCGGGCGATTTTTTCTTTAACGTGAGCTTGGGAAAACGGATCGACGGTTACGGCAAGCATGCGATCGCGGACAAACTCTTTGTTGTGCGCCCGGGCGTTCCCGGGAACGACATCATCCGTGACCTGCGCAGTCATAACTGGTATGTCCAGAATCCTGCCATCAACGCGTTATCGCCTGCAGCCGTGCAAGGCATCGATAAAGACACATTGTTCGTGATAGGTCGCAACATTTACCAAGCTGCTTGTGGAGGCTCGACCGCCGCCAGCGGCTTTTTAGCGAACTATTCGGCAAAAGCGGCCGGATACGGAGCAGAATTCGCGAACCCGATTCTTGATGGCATGCTCTTTGAAATATTCTTCAATCCAAAGGGAGAGATTCGCCAGCAGTTCAAGATCGGCGAATTCAATGTGCTTTTTGAATTGCAGGCGGATCCTGCATTGTCGCCCAGCTTCGACTTCATATCCGAGTGCCTATCGCTCTATGGGAGCCGGTTCTACCAGATCCCGGGCAAGAATCTGAAGACCAGTGTCGATGTGGTGTCGGACACAACTGATAAGGGTGAGCACATTATTCGAGGTGTCTATTTTGCGGGTATAGATGTGCTTCGCAATACTGATGACGAGCAGGCCGAGCTCGGGCTTGAGCCCATGCAGGCGGAGGCATTAATCGAGCGTATTTCTGAAGAGATGGTCATCCCGCTTGATCTACTAGCTGTCAGTTGTGCGTTTCCGCATGACCAGAAGACACGGGTGCTGTTTCCCTATGGGCATACGGTAAGCAAGGGCTAGAGTTCAAGCGGCGCTCGGTGCCGAGGTTTGCGGGAGCGCGAGGCACGCTCTATTGGAAGCCTCGGCCAGTAAGGGCGCGAGCATGCAGTAACTCCCGATAATGAAGAAGGAATGCGATGTACCAAGGATTCAATCTCACGCTAAAGAACGTTCTGTGGGATCGGCAGGATCTTGCATACGGGGAGTTGCTACACGCTGGGCAGCGCAGACAGGTGAAGGCGACGATCGATGCTTTTGCCGGTCACGATGGAGTCTTGGATGCATCGAAAATGCAGGCCAGTTGGTTTCCTCAGATCGATGCGCAAGTATTCATATCACATTCCCACGCTGACGCGACCTTCGCACTGGGTCTTGCAGGCTGGCTCAAGACACACTTTGACCTTGTCTCGTTCATTGACTCTTGCGCCTGGGGCTGCGCGGATGATTTGCTTGCACTGGTCGACAAACAATTCTGCAGAAACCCGGGCGGGGAAACGTACAGCTATTCAAAGCGAAACCGATCAACCAGTCACGTCCATATGATGCTATCGACGGCGCTCGTGACCATGATGGACAGGTGCGAATGCCTGTTTTTTCTAAACACACCGTCATCGATTACACCGGCTGACGTGATAGAAGAGGTTGGGACCGGGACCACAACATCGCCATGGATTTATTCGGAGATTGCCATGAGCGGGTTGATCCGTCGCAAAAGCATGAGCCAACACAGACGCGTGCGAGAGGAGGCGAGGGCGGTCGCAGATAGTCTTACGCTGCGATATGACGTGAGCGTTAGCCACCTGGAATCGCTAAACTCGCGTGATCTTGATGCGTGGAGGCGCGGTGCTGCGGTTAGCGATGCGCATCCACTCGACCTGCTTTACGGGATGAAACGCTTGCCTGGCTGATTTGCGTTGGGCAGTGTGATTTTCGTCCAGCCCGATGGGGCTGGATCATATTCCGAACTGTGCAATACCTGTTTTTGACCATGTCTTCCTTTCACCGAACGAAGGTTGAAGAAGCCGATAAGAACGGCAGAATATCGATTTCTGCGCGCCTACGCTGCAGTAATACACGAGCGCAGGCCAGCGAATCAGTGCGTAGCGAATTGCTTTCGTCGACCCGGGCGATCAGTCTCTATGATTGTGATCTTGGCACCGGCTGGCTTTGTCAGGACCGCGTTGGAAAATGCCTGACGGTATCGATGACGGTGTTGTCACCACCGATCGTGTCGAGGTGCGCCATCTTCGCGATGTTTTGGGCAAAGTTGGCACTGGTTCTCAATTGCGGGCCGGAGAGAGGTGGTAAGTGCCGGCAGTATTCTTCGGTATCGGCGACGGTATCGTGGCAATGTGAACCGGCGGAACGGCCGCCCATACAAGGGTCCAGCCCGCAGGTTGACAATCGAGTGGGCCTGTTTGCGCTTCTGCTTGCGGTCCTCTGTTACCATTTTTTCAACTAAGGTGGGCTCACCAGCAGAGAAGCAGCATGGAAAAGTGCTTCCACCGCTGTTCGTGTCAGAGTCATCGAATCAGGAATCAAGCCGCGCTCGGTAAGGAGAATTGCACCTTGGCAAGCCGTGACGCATTTCATCCAGAATCCAACGGCGAACAGCTTTGCTGGTCAACCACCGATCGAGCCGAGGTTCGCGAGCTGGGACATGGCGGCATCCGACCATGCATCGCAGTCAGCAAATTCCCGCTCGTAAGCAAAGTGAGTTTTACGTCGCTACCGGCTGAATGAACCCGCTCACGTTAGCAACCGTGCTAGTTCCGCTTTCCGCGAACTTGATTGCGCCGGCTGCCTTGAAAGCAGCACTTTGGCAAGTAAGCTCGATAATCTAAAAACATGGCATTTCCATTCGCGCGGAAGATGAAATAGCGAATAATTTATTTGTAAATGCATATTTAAGGTTTATTGAAGCGAATATTTCTACACCAGGAACCTTGTTTTTTACTAGTATTAGTCTTGTTGAGAACGGGCTCAAACTAATCGATCAGGAACGACGCCAGAATATATCCAGTCGACTTCCGAATTTCGATGTGGCCGCAGGCCCGTACGATTGATCGAGCCAGGTGATTTATATCTGCGCTTGTCATCGATTACCTGTCATATACATGCGCCGCGCTGTCAGGTTGGTGGGCAGGCGGCGGTAGAACGAAGCGATGAAGAAGAGGAAGTTGCTTCACCACTGCCAACGCTTCCTGCTGTGGTCATCTGTTGCACGGTTCGCTGGTATTTCCAGTTCAGTCTGAGCGAGCGCGACATTGAACATGTTGTTACTCGAACGAGGTGTCGTGGTCACGTACGAAGCGATCTGTTGCTGGTGCGACAACCTCGGCGCTGGATTGGCTCCGTGTGCCAAGATGGTGCAGCGCAAGCCGCGCAGCAATTGGCTCCTTAACGAGATGTTCGTGACGCCGCGCGACGAGCCATACGTGTCGTGGCGTGTAGTCAGCGAGCACGGTGCCGAACAGGGCGTGATGTCGCAATTAGCGGTGCGAAACCAACAAGCGACCGCATGGTCGTTTCCTGCTATTCCAGATTGGCGCGCGGGCAGAGGGCGTGTTTAGACATGAACGCAATCATTCTTACGCACGTCCAACTCCTAGGTGACAGCCTTTCACGGTGTTTGGAGGGCGAGGGCGATATTCACGTCGCGGCGGTCGTGAACTCCATCGAAGCGTTGCGCAACGCGCTCGTCAAATGTTCCGCGGATATCGTGCTCGTCGACGTGACGCAAGGCATCGACTTGTATGAGATCGGCCATGTCGCGAAGGCTCAACCCCACGTGGCCCTCGTCGCGCTGGGTCTGACCGAGCAGCGCCAGGAGGTCGTGCGCTGCGGACGCGCGGGTTTTTCCGGATACATTAGCCGTGAAGCGACGGTCGACGCCGTGCGCACGGCGATGGCCGACATCGTCGCGGGGCGGCAGACCTGTTCATCCGAGATTGCGTCGGGCCTGCTTCGTGCGTTGTTTCGATACGATTGGACGCCGTGTCCTTCGCCTGATCAGGAGTCGCTGACGCGGCGCGAATGCGATGTCCTTCGCTTGATTGGCGAGGGGCTCACCAACAAGGAAATTGCCCGCACGTTGAACCTGAGCGTGGCAACGGTCAAGCATCATGTCCACAACATTCTCGACAAACTGAGCGTGCCGCGTCGTGCGCAGGCGATGCAGCAAGTCCACAAGATGCCGTGGCTCGCTCTGGTTGAACGCGTGGCCAGCACGAATGCGCGCAGCGGTATGTCGCATTCCGACTAGCGATCGCCGGCCTGCACGTTCGCGTCCCACGTGGCACGAAGCAAGAACCGCAGCGAATCCTCGCATGTCGTCACTTCTCTGGACTGTCGTTGTCGAGCGCGCCGAAGCGCACGGCTTTCAGGTCGCTTTTCGCGAACAATTCGATTTTCGCGAGGTAGCCCTCATAGGGTTGCTGGTTTCTCCACTCCACGTCCTCGCGAACGTTCTCGACCTGTGTCTTGAGATTCCTGAAGGACTTGAAACCGCCTGGCGGGCGCGCGGGAATAATGTAGTCGCTGGCGAATGTCTTGCTGACCTTGAACAGTTTCTCGAGCGCGGTTGGACCCATAGTGTTGATGTTGGGCAGACGTCCCGAGAAGTCAGGCTTTTCCAGACTGACCGTCGTCTGAATCAGGGGCGTTGCTGATTTCCTCCAATTGCCGTTGTCGTAAACGTTCAGCCCAGCCTGCATCTGCAGCTTGCTGACGAAGACGTGGTCGCCATAAAGTTGTTTTTCACTCCCTGAGGGCCACGCGGGATAGAAGCTTAGCGAACGCACGTCGATCCACACGACACTGGTTTTGACGACCTTCTGATTCGTTTCGCTGTCGGTTTTGCGCACGAGCGTTTCTACTGAGACCTCGAAGCCGCGCACTTCGGTGCTTGAGTTGACCGAGGTTCGCGCTGGAATGAGATTTTCTTTCGTCCCGTAACCGCCCACCTTTGCGGTGATCATGTGCATTCTCTTCCAGTCGCTCTCACCGCCGCCCGACGTAAGCTGGTTCGCTTGCAGCAATGACCAGCCCTCCGGATCGTCTTGGGGCGTCTCGGACTTCACGTCGCTGGTTCGCTTGGAAAGCATCTTGACGCCTGAGTAGTCCGGTCCTTCAGGATCCCATCCCGCATTGATCGGCAGTTCCGGTTCTTTGCCGGTCAGTTTTCCGACGAACTTCTCGAGCTTGCGCGTCAGTTGATCCAGATCCGCGGCAAGCTGTTCCTGCTGCGCGCGGCGCTCCCTCGCGGCGTCACGGTCGCTCTGTGGCGGCTGCGTCTTTAGCTTGTCGATGACCGGTGCGATCGTGCCCTGATAGAACTCGAGCGTCTCCATTGCCGCCTGGTAAATTTCGTCCTTCTCGCGAAGTTTTTTGTCCGGAACCGGGGAGTCGATGAGACTCTTCAGGTAAAGCTCAAGGCCCGTGGGTCGTGACGCAATCATAAGCGTGGCATTTGCTTCTTCTCCTTCAAAGTAGACCGAGTGGGGCTCGCCGTCCGCGCCCTTGAACTTGCGCTTTTCGCGCCACCAGTCGAGGACGGCCGCGACGCCGGATTTCACCAGATCGATCAACGCTTCCAGTCCTGCCCTGATCTTGTCGATCAGCCACAGGAGCGCGTTGTCGACCTGCTCGCGCAGTTTGTCAATGCTGTCCCGCACGGCTTGCCCGACATCGCCCAGTCCGACTTGATCGGCGAGGAACCCGATGACCACGGGCATGCCCTGATGCATGATCTGCTCGAGTTTCGTGCCGGCCTTTTCGATCGAGCCCGCAGCGATGTCGAGCACGTTGTCGAGCGTGTGGTCGATCATGTCGACGATCTGCCGGGCCCAGCGCACCGCGGTGACGAGCGCTTTGTAGATGCGCCGGGCAACGTCGAGCACCTCGGACAGGCCGGCTGAAGCCGCCGCTGCCGCCGCCATCAAGGCCAGTTCCTCGCCGACCTTCACGGCGACCCACTGCGCGATATCGGTGAGGATGCTGAAGCCGAGCTGCTTCGCCTGATCGACCATGCCGCGCGCGTTTTCAGCAGGCGACTTCGACGTGTCGATGGATTTGTTCACCCAGTCGATCAGCCGCGTGATGCGCCCGTACCAGACCCGCGCTTTCTCGACCTTGACGGGATCGAAACCCTTCTTCTTGAGCAGGTCGAAGGCATGATCGACAGAGAGTCCAAGCACGTCGAGCACGAAGTAGAACACCGCCTTGGGATCGGTCCAGCTGGACGGCGGCGTGATTTTCTTTTCCTTCAACGGGCCCAGCAGCCACCCCTGCAAACCGTACTTGAGGTGATCGAGAAAGTGGCTCGCCAGCAGCTTGAAGCCGTGGCCAATCACGCGCAGCGTATTGCGCAGGAACTCGAGAGGCTTCTTGCTGACGACGGCCCACGCGTCCATCGCCTTGTTGGCGATGGACGCTAGCAGCTCGGGCGGCAGGTTGAAGATTCGCAGAACCAGGAAGAACACGGCCTTCACTGCGCCCATGAGGTCATGATTCTTGAACACCAGGTGGATGATGTTCATGACGTCTGCCTTGGTGCGCTGCCAGGCTTCGTTGTCGCGAACCAGCTCTTGGAACAGTGCAATCTGCTTGAGGATGATCGGCCCCAGGAAATCCACGATCGGATCACGAATGCATTGCGGCACCCAGTTCCAGATACGCTCGCCGAGCAGCAATGGCAGGCCCCAGATGTCGAGTAGGACCGCGCCGACCTTGCCAAAGAAGTCGAGCATGGAGTGCAGGAAAGTCTGCAGCTTGCCGAACGCGCTCGCGACCCAGGCCGAAAGCTGCTGCAATTCGGCGTTGGCCCAGTCGGCCAACCCGCGGACACCGTTGACGATCCATTGCAACGCGGATACCGCGACGGCGAGCGCGCCGTCGCTGAGCGAACCGAGCGCGCGGGTGAGCGCGTTGGCCACGTTGGTCAGCGCGTGGGTGAGCGAATCCGCCATGCGCGAGACGGCGCCCTGAACGCGGCCAATGGCGCCGAGCAGCGGCGGAAGCAGTGTCTTCTCCAGGTACACGCGCGACTGCACCAGCAGGTTGCCCTTACCCCAGTTCGCGCTGATCCAGCGAAAGCCCTGCACCGCGCCCGCCGCCGCCGCGCCAACTGCAACGATGGGGCCGGCCGGCGAGAGCATCAGGACGATGCCGCCCACCGTTGCGGCGATTGCAGTCAACTCCTTGCGGAAAGGCTCCAGCTTTGCCTTGATTACGCTCCATGCGCTTTCTAGCTTACGCTGCGCCCACTGGAATAGTCCGTCCTGCCCTTCGGGGCCGTCGCCGAATCCGAGCTTGTTCTTGAACCAGGTCCAGAGGTCGCTGGCAATCGAGCGGACCCACGCCGTGCCTTGCCAGATCCAGTTCGCGAACGCTTGCAGCTTGTCGCCGAGCCACTTCACTTCTTCCCAGCGCTGCCTGGCGTAGTCCTGGATCCAGGACCAGATCGGCGCGCCGATGGTGTTCCATATCGTGTCGAACACCTCTTTGACCTTCGTGACCACGGGCTGCACGCGCTCGACGATCGGCGTGATCAACTGCTCGGCAAGCAGCTCGAGCTTCGCGGCCGCGTCGCGCAGTGGCGTGCAGTCGTTGCGCGCGATTTGCGCCGCCGCCGTCTGGATCGAGGCGACGACCGGCCCGAATTGCGCCGCGAGCTGCTGTCCGAGTCCGGTGACCCCGCGCACCGGCGCGCTCAGCGAGTCGAACATGACGCTGGCGGCAGCGCTCGCGCGATCCTCCAGCCACTGCAGCGCGCCCGACGGCCCTTGGCGCAGGATCGGCACGAGCTCGGGCGCATACTTCCCGGCAATCTCCCAACCTACGGATTCGCCGAAGGCGGTGACGTCGCCGAGCAGCGAGGAGTCATCGCTCTTGTTGTTCGTGTCACGCTGCACGCTCGCGGGGCCGCCCGCCGCGCCGTTTTGCACCGTGTGGGTGAGTTCGTGCGCGATCAGCTCTAGACCGGCCGGCTCCTGCGGACGGTAAGCGCCCCCTGCGAAGAACACATGCTGGCCCACGGTGAAGGCATGCGCGTGCAGTCCGGCG
Organism: Paraburkholderia sp. BL27I4N3; assembly: GCF_003386115.1. NCBI lineage: Bacteria > Pseudomonadati > Pseudomonadota > Betaproteobacteria > Burkholderiales > Burkholderiaceae > Paraburkholderia > Paraburkholderia sp. BL27I4N3. The sequence continues at coordinate 1,566,308 of NZ_QREJ01000001.1, forward strand.
CTCAGATTGGCCGCGCGCGCGTCCGTGTGGATGCGCACGTGCGCGAAGCTCACGCCGAACCGCGGCTCCATTAAGGCGCGCACGCTGCCGGGCAGCGGCTCGCCGTGTGCCATTTCGCTTTCCACGGCCTGTGCCGTCGAAGCGTCGAGATGCGGCTGGCCGCCCTCCGGGGCGCGGCTGGCGTCGCGTTGCAGTGTGATGCCGCCGGCCGCCGCGTGTTGTTGAACGGCGCCGGCGCTCGCCGGCATGCGCATGACCTGTGAGGCGACCGAAACCGCCTCGCGTTCGCTCGCATCGGTGGGCGACGAGAGGGTGAGCGCAGCCGCGCGCTGCACGGAAAGCGCCGCCGGCGGGGCGGGCGACGCGTCGGGTGAACTGTGCGAGCGACTTGCACGCGCGAGAAACGCGGCAGCTCCCTGATTGCCGAGTTGGCGCTGCAGCGTCTGCGCGCCGCGCGACGCAGATGCGGCAGCCGGCGCCCGCGCAAGGGCAGCCGTAGCCGCGGGCGCGGCCGTGCGCTCGCCGAGCCCCTGTTGCCGTTGCGCGTGTCGAGCGTGTGGCATGATGGCAGCGGATGGGAATCGCTGGCTCTTCGGTCCAGGAGGTCTATTGTGTCGCCGCCTTGTCTCCACCCGTGTCCTTCTTCGGTTCCGCGGACTTGCGCGAGAGGCAATCCAGGAAACCGGTCAACACCGGGCGAATCTGACGCCGCCCCTCCTTGCTGACAACAAGGCGAACTTCCGTGTTCGTACTCGATTTGCCGTCCGACTTGTTCTCGTTATCTCCGGTGTTGCTATCCGGTTCGGTGATGACCGCGAGCAGCACGCAATTGCAGTCGCATCCGCAATCGCAGACGCCGCGGTTGTGGTCGTCGTAGCACGCGCAGGGGTCCGGCGCGTCTTTCTTTTCATCTGTCTTCTCCTCTTTTGTTTCGCAACCGCACGCGCATTCAGGACGATGGTCGTACAGCTTGATCTGGAAGCCGTCGACGCTGCGCGTATTCACCGTCTGGCCGCTGCTGTCGTCCTCGGAGCAGGCGACGTCTCGCGGGCTGCAGCATCGCTCGACGTAGCACGCCACCACGAAAATCGCTTTCGGCGGTTTGCCCGAGCACCCGAGGTCGTACACAAGGGTCTGCGCCTTGCAGATCTGGATCGGATTGCCCATGCAGTCGAGCGCGAGTCCCTTGTCGACGCCAACCGTGACCTCTTTGCCGTGGCACGTCAGCTTGGCGGTCACGCCAAGCCCGCACACCACGCCGCATCCGAACAGCGAGCGGAACATGAGGCGCATCAGGTCGCGCGTGTAGTCGATGCCGGCGGTCAGATCATCGGCTTCGAGCAGCAGGCCGGGGCTGTAGCGCGGACGTTCCAGGGTCGCAACGCCTTTAACGGATGTCAACTCTTTGTCTGTGCTCATGATCGTTTCCTCGAATTCGCGCGTTGCACTCAGGCCGTTCCGGAGTCTGGCGCCAGACTTTTCGCGCCGACCATGAAGCTGGAACGGAACGTCCCGCCAGGTGTGCCGTTGCCGCTCGGTAAGCCAACGAGGCCAATAGCGTCGCCATCGACCGGCTGAAAGTTGCAATCGAGAATGAGATCGCCGCGTATCTGGATCTCGATCATGAAGTCTCGCTCCGTGAACCACGAGTCCTCGTCGCTCCGGATTTCGTTGTGCAGCCAACGCGGGGTGACGACGATGCGCAATTCGCGCGTTTCGAGCGGCGGCGTGCCTTTGTCCGTGACGGCCGGGACCGGGTCGAGCCGTTCTATCGGAATCCTGCGGACAGCGAGCCAACCGGTCGGCTGTTCGACGATCGCCGCGGTCATGATGATGGCGTCGATGCGCAACGTATCGACCCGCACTGGCCGCGAAAACTTCACGGTGAATTGCGTCGAGCCTTCCGGGTCATTGGTGCCTGGCCGCGGCCGGAACCGCTTGGCGAACGCATTCCACGGAACAGCAGGATGCATGCGCCGGTGCCAGTCTTTCCAACTGACGTCGATGATATGGGTGAGATCGCAGCCGCGTATCAAGTCGTAGAGCACGTCGTTACTTTTGACGATGCGGCGCGGTCCGCACGCATCTTCGATGCATTCGATCGTGACTGGTGCGCACGGGTCGCTGGTCTGCGCGACGACAACTACCGCGAGGCAAACGCAGTCTGCGAGCGCGACGTCGTAGTCGCTCCAGCTAATCAGCGGACACGCCCGTTCGGGGCTCTCATGCGTGGCCCATTCGCACAGGCAATGATGGCTCCGGCGGCCCGGCTCGCTACAGAGATCTTTGCCGGCGCACTGGCATTGGCGCTCGCAACCGCGTTCGGCGCAGCGCTCTTTCTCATTGGTCAGCCGATTGAGCGAGAAGACCGCGGTTTCGCAGACAAAGCGCTTTTGCGGCGGCTCGCAGCCGCAGCGATCGCCGATCGGCGCGTCGCTCACCGGCTCCTCAGCGTAGTGCACGCAAAGCAGATACGTTCCCGGCTCGCATTCGTCCCACGGCTTCGACTTGTAGCCGTTGGCGTGCCATTCTCGCAGGAAGGTATTGTGCGGGCCCAGTTCGACGCTCGCGCGCGATTCAACCTCGCGCCCAGCAGCGTCGAGCGCGAGGCCGTGGCTCACTCTCACGGGGCGAGCCTCGCCGCTCGCATGCCCGTCCGGCTTTGCCTGATCCAGCTCATAGCCCCACACCACGCCCCAGCCGAGCACCGAGCGATTGATGAGCCGCCGCCGCCCGATCAGATAGTCCTGCTCGATCTCGAACTCCTCGGTGCGCATCTGCTTGAAGCGGAAGTAGCGATTACGCCGCGCACTTCCTGAGATCTTGCGGTCTGTGTCTTCCATGGTCGATCTCCTGGCAAGGACACCTGATGAACATCTACTGAATGCGAAAGCCGACGGTGAGCCCGTCGCGCCCGAGTTTTCCTGGCAGCGTGCCAACGATGACGGTGCGGCCAATCACGCAGTCGTCGTCGAGCACGCCGGGGCCCTCGGCGTCAAGCACCATGCCGTCGCCGTCTGGCGGCATCAGGGCCGGCACGCGCGCGGGCTTCCAGCGAATGCGCACGCACAGGCCTGCGGGCACGTACTGGGCGAGCAGGGCCGGCAAAACCGGTTCGGTCGACGCGCGCACGGTTTTCGGTGCATCGAGCACGATCGACAAAGTGGGCCGGATGCAGCGCAGCGGGTCCGCGTCGTTGGGCGAGCAGGCGAGCGCGGTCCCGTTGAGCCGTGACGCGCCCCCCAACACCGCGATGCGGGGCGAGGCGCCGGTCAGCAACAGGGGAAAGCGCGGTCCCGGAGAATCGCGGCTGCCCAACGCGACGAGCGGATGCTCGACCGTCACGTCCCGCAATTCGACGGTGGCATCCTCGCCGAGCACGCAGCCGAGCAGCAGCAGCATGCCCGCACGTGTGCCGCGTTGCGCGAGCAGCGGTCCGGCGCTTCGCAGCAGCGCGCGACGGCGCTCGACCGGCAGCGCGCTGTCCCACGGGAGATCGAGCCAGCTTCCGAGCGCGTCGAGCCAGTCGTCCGGTGCGCTCGCGGGATCGACGTGGCTGCCGATGCTGGCGATGCGGTCGTCCAGCGAGTTCGTCGTGGCTCCGAGCACGCCAACCAACCGGCGCAGAAAGTCGCCACCAACCGGATCGGCGCTGCGAAACATGCGCGGCAGATACTGATCGAGTCCGCGATCCGGATACAGCACGCGTAGTTCGACGATCCTCGGCCGGGGCGCGCCGGGCGGCGTCGTCACGCTTAGCCGCAGCCACAGCCAGCTATCAGAACTCCGGGACAACGGCACGGAGACGGGCGTTGACGCATCCGCTTTGTTTTCGATCACGACGGGATCGCTGGCCGAAGCGGCGAGCCTGTCCCAGATCTCGCGTGCGCGTCGCTGATCGGTCTGCGAGGTATCGGCGGCGAGCGTCACCATCTCGGCGGCGAGGAGGTCGTCGCTAGTACTCACGTAGTCGGCGACGATCGTGGCGCCCAGCGGCAGATCGACGAACAGGTCGGCGCGCAGCCAGCCCCGGTCCGTGCCGATAATCGGTGAATGCAACGCGGGCGAGAGCAGATGGCTGACCGTCGCGGGCACTTCGCAGGCGGGGCTGGAGTCGAGGCGCCAGAGGCCGTCGGCCATCGCGAACCACACGGTGTCGCCCTGCACCGCGAGATCGGCGGGACGCGGCGCTGGCGATCCCGCGGCGTCGAACAGGCGGTCCAGCGGCCCCGCGCGCAGCGCGCCCGTGCCGTCGAACACGAGCATGGACCAGCTCGCTAAGGGGTGCTCGATCGGCACGCCGCCGACCGCGATGGCATTGGCGCCATCCGTCGAGAGCCGGCGCGCTTCCCAGCCGCCCACGACTTCATCGAGCCTCACCTCGCGCAGCAGTTTGCCGCTCGCGAGATCCATCAGCCACAGGCTGATGCCTTCCTGGTCGAGCAGCACCAGTGTTTGCGCGCGCTGGATCGCACCGATCTGCGCAATCGCGCCCGCTTCGCAGGGCACGCGCAGACGCTGGCGCGGTCTTCCTTCGCAGTCCACATGAACGAGCCAATCGTGCCGCGACGCCGTGCGAGCGAGCAGCCAGACGCCACCGTGACCATCCGTGGCGATATCGCGCGCGACGAACGTGGCCGCGTCGGCGCCAGGGTCGACATATTGCGCGAGCGTGTGCGGACCCACGAAGAAGTCCGCCTCGAAGGTGTGCCGGTCGAACCGGCCCAGCTCCGCCGGATGCGCGCGGAACGCCCACAGCGCGCGCCGCTCCAGGACCCAGCGCGGGCTCTCCGTGAGCATGCCCGCCAGCGCCAACGTGCGCGTTTGCCTGCCGTCGTCGTCGAACCGGCCTGCCAGCGGCTCCGTGTCGGCGACATCGATGCGCCACAGCACCACGCCGTTGCGTCCCGCCGCCACGCGCCCGACCGGGCCGAGCGTACTGACGCGTCGCGCGCGCTGACCGACGGCGCTAATTTGCGTCAGCGCGTTGTCGCCCGCTGTGTGCTCGAAGCCGTCCAGCAGACAGCACGACCAGTGCTCGGGTTGCACAAAGCGATACACATGCGGCTGCGAGTTACTCATGGCCGGACTCCCTGCGTCGCGCGCTGCACGGTGATATCGCCCGGCGCGCAAGTCAGCCACGGAAGCTCGCGCGGGCCGAGCGATATCGGCTTGCCTTGAGTATCGCGGCCATCCCTGAGCAGAACGGCGCTCACGACCGAGGCGACACCGTCGACGGTACGCAGCCATGCCTTCACCGTGAGGGGGGCGAGCGACTGACCGAACGGCCAGGGCGGGTCGCCGGTGATAGCGCCCTGCACCGGCTGGAGGGCGGCGAGCAGACGCGCCGCGGCGGCGGCGCGGACCACGTCGAGGTTCGTTCCGGCGCTGGCATTCAGCACGGCGACGATCCGCACGGGGATGAACCGCGGGCCTTCGACCGAGAGCCGTTGACCGAGCGGCAGTTGCGGCGCAAGCCGCTGCCGGATCGCTTCGAGCCAGTCGCGCGTGGGCGTCGCGTCGGCAAGCGCGGCGGCGTCGGAGACGGTGCTCGTGCCGCTGTAGTCGAACTCCGAGTGCATCGCAATCAGCAACCGGTGGCCGCCAACGCCGATTCCCTGACCCACGTCGGTGTCGAGCTCGATGGCGCGCGAGACCCCCAGCGCAGGAATGGCGACGGCGCGGTCGATCAAATCCTCGCTCGTCACACACGGACGCGCATCGGTGATCGAACGACGCGCTGCGAGTTGCAGGTCGTCGTCCGAAGCGGCCAATGCGCCGCCCTGCATCGCCTCCGGGTTCACGCCACTGAAGCCCGGCACGCCACTGATGCCCCAGCTCAGGCCTGGGTTGAGATTGCCAGCCGGACCCTGCGTGACCGGATACTCCGCAAACAGGGTGGCCCCGGGCTTTGGCACGAGGCCATTGATGCCGTTGCCGAATTGCAGCGTATCGCTCGCGGGGGCGAGGGTGAACTTCGTATCGGACGGGATGCACGCGCTCAGATCGTCGATGGCGGTCCACTGCGTGGTGTTCCCGCCGTCGGTCGTGTTGACGGACAGCGGCGCGATATCGGGCGGCGGCGTCGTCACGAGCCCGCCCGACGCGGCGGATCGCAGCGTGTACACCTGATCGGGCGTCCCATCGTCGAATGGCTCGGACTCCCTGATGATCTGGTACTGCTGCACCGGCAGGACGTTCAGCGCGACGCGACGTACGCGCGGCGCAATGAGGAACCCGCTGCCGGCGCTTTCGATCGTGATTTCGCAACTCGCGTCGGGCGATGCGTTGCTTGCCGCGAGCGAGTCGAGGCTCACCATCAACACGCCGGAGCGCAACAAGCCCGCTGTCGTGTCCTCGATTACGGAGAGCGTGCGTGTGCCCGTGCTGTCGACCAGCGACACGCGTGGCTGCGCGCCGGGTGGCAGCGAACCGGTCATGGCGCCTAACGTGGCCGAGGCTGCCGGGTCGCGCACGATCTGCACGCCGATCGAGAGCGCGGCGGCGCAAGCGCTTGGTGCGGAAGTGTTTGTCGTCGAACTTGAAGGGGCAGCCGGCTCGATGAGCCGTCCAGCGCATTTGAGCACGAGCGTTGCCGGGGCGTCGCCGAGCGGGTCGAACGGACGAAACGTGGCGCCGGGCTCCTGATTCACCCGCGTCCAGTCGTGCACGGAGCCGTCGCCGTAGCGCGTGAGCAGGCGCGTGAGCGTCGCGCGGGTCAGGGCGATGGGCTGCTGCACGAAGAACGGCGGCGCGGCGGGCGATGCGGCGACGACCGCTTGCTGCTTGTCCACGATCGTGCCCGGCGGCCATCCGGCGGGCGGCGCGTCCATCGCGTCCATCGCGGGCCAGACGAGTCCCTGCGCACCGCACGGGCCGCTCGCCGCGATACCCAGCAAGCGCGCATAGGCGCGGCGCTCGTCATGGCGCAGGCGGGCGAGGGAATAGACCTGCGCATCGGCGACCCAGGCGAGCAGCTCGATCAGCATGATGCCCATGTCGTGGGTGTTCCAGTCGGTCCACCCCGGGCACTCGGCCGGGATCATCGACTGCCCGATTTCGAACAGTTGCGCGAAATCGATCGTATCCAGATCGAGGCGGAGATCTCTCATGACGATCCCCCCGCGCTGTCGCTCTGAAGGTCGACACGGATGGCGTCGGGCGTGACGTACACGAGCTGGTTCGCTGCAAGCGGCAGGCGGGGCGATCCGGCGAGCGAGACCGTGATCGACTCGATCGCCGCGACATGCGCGATGCCGTCGAGACTGGCGGCGATATCCGTCTCCGAAGGCACGTCGCCGAAACGCCAGCCGCCCTGATCGATCGCGCCGGTGGCGGGATCGAGCAGCGCGACGATGCGCTGCCGTGCGTCCGCTTCGATCGCCGCGCTGAATTCAATGGCGGCCGTCGTCATGCTCAGTTTGATCTGCGCCGCGACGAGCACAGGTGGGACGACCTGCAGCCCGCCCGGACGCGCGAACATGGGCGCGGCCTGGTCCAGCAGCGCGAGCCTGAGCTCGCGCTGGGTCGCATTGGACGGTCGCGGATCGTCGCCGCGCACCGCAACGACAAGCTTGAGGCCACCCGGCGTGGGCAGCGCGCGCGCTTGCGCGATGTCCGGGACGAATTGCAGCGCCAGTTGCTCGAAGTCGCCAGGCGTTACCGCGCGATCCCGCATTGCCAGATTCACCGACGCGTATTGCAGCGTGGCTTGCGCATCCTCGGGGTCGGTGCCGCCCGCTGCATTGTCGAGCGCGACGATGCTTTGCACGCCCGTCACCGGCGTGGTGAGCGTGAGCTCGCTCCATGCCGGCAGCGCGTTCGCCGCGCTATTGCCGACGCACTGATAGGTGTGCGCAACGATCGAGCCGGTGCCGGGCGGCGGAATCATCCCGTGCTTGCTGTCGCCGAAGGTGATCGTGCCCTTGTCGGCGTCGTCGTCGAGTGTGTAGACGCGATCCTTGGGGCCGCTACCCATCAGGTCGTTGACCTGGGTCCAGCGTACCCACGGACCCGGCCACTGACCGATGCTGTCCATCACGCTCGACGCATCGGCCTTGCGCAGCGCGGCGACGTCCTCGTCCGCGAGTGGCTCGCAGATGCGCAGTTCCAGGCTGTTCGCCAGCACCGGCGTGCGGGCGAGTGTCACGCGCTGGCCGGGCGAGCCGTCCGAGCTGCCAAGACGTTCGTTGGTCTGCGTTTCGGCCGCAGTCGCGGTCGCGGCGTTGATGTAGGCGCCTTTGATGCGTGGCTGCCAGTTCGCGGCGTCGGCCAACGCGTTGGGCCGCAGGCGCAGCCAGTAGAGCGGCGTGGCGCCGAACAGCATCGCCGCTTGCGGTGAGCCTGGCAGGCTCAGCGTCACGAGGCCGGTCTCGTTCAAGCCGCGCGTCTCATCCGAAGCCGCTACGTGCTGGAACTGTCCGTCGATCCACGCCTCGACCCGCAGGGGATTGGCGTCGTCGAAGTTGCCGTCGAGCACGGCGAAGAGCAGCGTAATGCCATCGCCCGCGATCTCGCCGTCGAAGCCGAGATACACCGCGCGCCCGCCAGCGGCAGCGGCGGCAGCAGCGGTGGATGTCGAAGCGACGGCGGACGACGCAGACACGGCAGCCGGCGCGCTCGCCGGGGCGCTGTCGTCTGCGCACGCGCGGCAACACGCCGCCGTGTTCGCCGCGTCTGCCGTATTGGCAGTGCCGGCTCCCGCGAGTTGATTTGAGAGCGGGGCGAAGTATTCGACGAGCGCGTTCGGTGTCCGGTTGGCTGCGGACTGGTCACGGACGATGCCGCCGTCCATGCTCACCACGAAGTCCGGCGCCACCGCATCGATAACCGAGTAGCGCGCGACAAGGCTCGTCACGTACGGGGGATGCAGCGTGCCCGCGCTGCGCTCGACGCTCTGTTGTGTCTTCCCGTTCGGGAGAGTGGTCGTGGTCACCGTCACGCTTTCCTGACCGTAGTCGCCGCTCACGAGCCGGGCGCGAATCCAGCTATTGGTCTGGCCGGCGACATCGGTGGGCACGAGTCCCGCGGGTACTGTAAATGTGACGTGTCCGCTGTGCAGCAGATCGCCCGTCGTCTCCTGCGTGGTTTCGAGCGGACTCCAGCCGCGCCCGTCCCAGAATTCCCACGAGAGCTTGGGGTTGATCGAGAGCGGGATCGTGGCTAGCGACCACGCCGTAAAACCGCCGAACACGTGAAGCGTGGCGACATCGGCTTCGAGGACGTTCCATGCCTCTTCGAGGATGGCCCAATCGGCATCGAACTGGAGGACACGCTGCACCGGCGGCGCGAAGGGACGCCCTTGCTTGTCGACGAGCCGCAGGCTGGCGTGATTCAGCACGGCGTGCAAAGCCGGCGCAAGCGGCTTGACGTTTACCGCTGGCCGCACGATGGCCGATGTCTGCAAGAGCTGGGCAATCGGCCGGTATGACACCGTGCCGGTACGCATCGACACCGTGCCTTCGAGCCTTGCCTTTTTGCTCGCGCCACTCACGACGATCTCGACCACATTCGCGATCACGATTTGCGGCGCGTTTCTTAGCGCCACGTTTTTGCGCTCGATGTAAAGCAGGCTGCCCACGGCAGTTGTCGTGTCGCCGGCATACAGGTCGAGCAGCGCGTTCGCACCCAACTTGCCGTCCATCGCGTCGCCCGTCGCGCGATAGACGACCGTGGCTACGGGCTCCAGGGTTGGCGCTTCAGCCGAGGGCAGCACGAGCGAGCGGCGCGTGTCGGACGCGACGATCGCCTGCACGCTGCGGATCGCATCCGCTCCATCGGGATGCGCGAGGTGCACGTAGAGGTCGGCGGGCTTGTCGCCGAGATCGAGTTGAGTTGTGAACGACACGGCATCGGAAAGCGCGGCTGCGTCCAGGCGCCCGATCGCCGTCGCATCGATATGCGTGAGCGCGAGCGAGCCGTCCTCGGTGGGGAAGGCGATGTCCGCGTTGTCAAAGGGGAGCGGCGCAGTCGTCATCGCGCCCGCACCGAGCGGACGGTCGGCAAACGCCAGTTCGTTGCTGCCGAAAGGGTCCCACATGGCGGGCTTCGTCTGGCCGTCGTCATCGATCACGAAGATAGCCAGCGGCGTGCCATTGCCACCGGTCGCGAACGCGAGTGCGCCATGGGCGAGCGTCGCCGTTACGCGTTGGGGGGCGTTCGGCGCCGCTGCCGGATTCGTTGCCGGTGGCCGCGTGAACTCGAACGCAACCAGTTGCTGTTTGCGGTCGCCGGTTGGGGTCCTGTCGGCGGAGATGCAACGTATGAGGCCGCTCGCTGCGTCGCGCACGGCGAGCGGATACACGTTCGGGTCCAGCCGGATGTCGGGCGCGACGCTCACCCAGCCGGCGATCGCGTCGCCGATAAACAGGCGGCCGTTGTCCGCGACGCACAGCAAGCCGTCGCCCTCGTTACCGCCGTCGGGCTGCGCCTGCGGCACGACTCGCACGATCCGCGCGAGGCTGACCTCGCGGTGATTGTCGACGAGTTTCAGCGCATGCCATTCATCGGGTTGCAAGGCGTCGCGCTGGAACAGCGCGCCACTGCGCAGTGCGTACGCGCGCACGCCGTTAGCAGGGCGGGTTGTCACGAGCAGCGTCTGCGCGGGATCCGGCTTGCCGTCAGGTGCGTCCGGCAGCGCACCGAGCGAAAACCAGCTCGGCTTGTCGTTGGGGACGTCCGCTTGCCAGCGCCAGATTTCGCCGCCGCCGCTGGCCGTCAGGTAGCCGGTGTTCTGGAACGTGAGCGCCCCCGGGCGAAGATCCAGATCGAGCATGACCGGGCGGCCGTCGCTCGCGGTGGGCGCAAAGGCTTGGGGCTCGAAGCTGACCGTACCCACGGGCGCGCCCGCGGCCGCGGCCGGCGTGAAGTCGAAGCGATGCAGCCTGCCGTCGCGGCCTACGCCCAGACCGAAGGGCACCCCGCCGGAGGTGAGCGCGACCGGTGGTGCGCCGAGCCCGTCGCCGAGCGTGAATTCGCACGTGACGGACGCGCCGACCTTGGCGAACGCTTCCTGGCTGCCGAGGTAGAACGCATCGAACAGGCGCGGGGTGGTGCCGAGCGGATAGAACGGAAAGTTCATCACGAGCGGCGTGGTGCCCGCCACGCCCGCCAGCTTGACGGACGGCCGCTCCGTCTTGCCGAGCAGATGCTGGACGGCGCTGGGCCAGCCGCCAGGCGGCGGGTTTTCAATGCTGATTTTCAGCGCGCCCACATAGCTTGCGTTGCCGGGTGGCCCGGGCGGCGGCATCGCGCGCAGCCAGTAGCCGGTCTGGCCGCCAATCGCGCGCGCGGTGGCGTTGCCGGCGAGCTTGACAAGATAGAGGTGGCCGTTGAAGCGAACCGCCGTCAGGTCGAGCCACGCCGGCGGCGTCGAATTGCTCACCGTACCCCACCACGACCACTGCGCATCGGGTAGCAGCCCGTCGCCGGCGACGATTTCGAACACCGCCGGGATCTGCACATCCAGCAACTCCTTCGCTCCCAGATAGAGCGCATGAAGCTGCTGATTCAGCGCCGCCAGACCGAACGGATCGAAGACGACCGAGCGCTTGAATTGCGTGCCGCTCACCAGCGTGGCTGGGGCGGCCGCATCCAGCTTGGCGGCCTTGACGTTGACATCGACCGTGACGAGTCCGCCGTTGACCGCATCGAGTTGGTATTGCCGGTTGTTCGGATCGACGATCACGTCGCCTTTTGCCAGCCCGAGTGGGGGCGCCAGTTGCAGTTGCGCGCCTGTGGCGGGCGCATCGCTCACCAGTAGCCACGAATTGGGCACACTGGCCGGCGCGACCGGGGTGACGAGCCCGGGAGGCGCTTGAAACCACCTGTCGCTGGCGGGGTCCGCGCCGATCATCGAGACGAGGCTCGCCGGGGTCAGCATGAGGCTCGCACGCGTTTCGAATACGACCGAGCCGGAAGCGAGATTCGCCTGCATCTGGACGAGCGAGGGCGCGCGCACCGCCTGCGCCCCGGCGCTCAGGCGGAACGCGACCGGGATCTGCGCGGCGCGGCCCGGCAGGCCGGTCACGCCCAACCACGCGAGCATGCCGCGATAGGTCTTCGCCGGCATCTGGGCGAGCCGCTGGGTCACCTCCGCTTCGATGCGCGCCGCGATGTTGAACAGCGCGTGCACGGCATCGGTGGACGGGTCCGCGGGCTGCAGCTCGGGAATCCAGTCTTGCGCCCGTGCGAGCAGTTCCTGCGCCAGCGCAGATCGCTGGCGCGGCTCGAAGTTCGAGGGAAAGAGCGGTTTCATCCCCGGCTACCCTGCACGATGCCCACACCGCTCTCCGTGAAGAAGAACGGGTAGACCAGATTGCCGGTCTGGTTGGTGCGGCGAATCCGATAGTCGAGGTTGATCCACAGGAGGCCATCGGCGGCGTTCAATGGGTCGACAGTCACGGACATCAGCTCGACGCGCGCTTCGTATTTGAGGACCGCCTCGGTGACCGTGCTCTCGATGCGCGTGATCGTCGCGATGTCGATGACCTCGAACGCCAGGTCGTAGATGCCGCAACCAAAATCAGGGCGCATCACGCGCTCTCCGGGCGCGGTGCCGACGAGAATCCACAGCGCTTCGCGCACGTCCTCCTCGTATTCCGACATGGCGACGCCGCCCGTAGCGGAATCGATCTGGACCGGGTAGCGCCAGCCGCGTCCGAGCCATGCTTTCCGTTCGTTCATTGCACGCTCCCTGTTAGCCGATGAGCACCGTCGGGCAGCCGGTCAGAATCGGATTCGGCCCGCCCAGTTCCTGAATCACATCGGTCATGCGCGCGGCGGGCATGCCGCCGATCAGCACGGTCGCGCTGCCGATCGCTACCATGCCGCCAACGTGCGGTTGCAGGCCGTTGGCGAGCGGGCACGCGTGGTAATCGACGTCCGCGCGCCAGGCAGGCTGCGACTGGATCAGCACGGTCACCATGCCTGGACCTTCGAGCGGCGTGCCGTGGCTCGTCATGTCTCCCACGCGGGCGGCTGGAAGTGGCATCGCATCCTCAGTTCAGTTCGATGGTCGCGCCGCGTGCGGCGAGTCTGCCGTTGGCGCTGATATCCATCGTCGTGGTGGCTTCAATCGAAATACGCGGCGCCTTGAGCGACAGGCTCATGGCCGCGCTGATGGTCACCGTGCCGCTCTTGCTGTCGATGACGACGCTGCTGCCGTTCGCGTCGTCGAGCGTGATGCCTTGATCGTCGAACGTAAGCCGCTTGCCGTCGCTCAGTTCGAGTTGCACGCGCTCTTGCGCGCCGTCGTCGAAGGTGAGCTTGTGGCCGGCGCGCGTGCGGATCTGGCGGATGTCGTTCTTGCCGTCGCTATTGGATTGCGGCGCCTTGTCCTGACCATTCCAGAGCGCCCCGACGATGTACGGAAACCGCAGGTCGCCGCGCTCGAACGCCACCAGCACCTCGTCGCCGATCTCCGGCAGGAAGTAAAAGCCACGATTGGGCCCACTCATGGGCGCGGCCATGCGCGCCCAGTAGCTCTCCTCCGACGCGGCATGCCACGGGTACCGGACCCTCACGCGTCCCATGCCGGCGTCGTCCTGGTTCTGGCTGACGACCGCGATGGCGACGCCCTTGGCGTGGCCGCCGGCTTCGAGCGCGGTTTCCGTGGGAACAGAGGCCAACATGTTCATAGCGATGTCTCCTTGACCTTGAGCCGGGTGCGGTAGCCGCCGGAATCGACCTTGTGCGTGGCTTGCTGCACGTAATAGGTCTTCGAGAAAGGGTTGCCGAGATTGCCGAGCGTGACATTGGTGTCGGGCAACAGATCGGGCACGCCGAAGCATTCCGCCTCGCCGGTGACGAACTGCTTGGCATGGTCGTCGAGCACGGCGAGCGCGCGCTGCCTCGCCTCCGCTTCCGTGAAGACGGGTTGGCGCAACTGCAGCACGACGTCGCGGTTGAGCGCGCCGCGCAGGCGCTCGCCGCCGCTCAGTCGGCGTGGATCGTGGCCCGACTCCTCGCCCGCCTGCGCCTGCCCGACGAACGCCCGCTTGTTGTCCGGATCCCAGCCATAGACCTGGACCTTCGACACCTGCGCGGCCAGGTTCGCTTCGGGCTTGAAGTTCAGCAGCCCGGCGCCCCAATTCAGATTCAGGATGCCGTCCTTACGATCGCTAGGCAGTGCGAAATGCAGCATGCGTTGCGTATCGACGTAAAACTCGTAGTGGTTGCGCTCGGCCAGCTTCTTGATGAATTCGAGATCGCTCTCCTGGTTCTGCTCGGTTTGCGCGTGTTTCTCGGTGGTGTCGGACACGCTCGCGCGCAACGTGTATTCGCTGGCAATCGCACTCACCACGTCGCTGTCGCGCGCGTTCTTCCAACTGCGCGCCCGCTTACCGAGCGTCAGCGCGAACAGGTCGTCGAAACCGGCCACGCTCAACTCGGGCGTGCCGCTGTCGGGAAACGAGGTGGTCACTTCGGTGACGATCCCGGAGATCAAGGTCGTGAGCGACGACAGCTGGCCGTAGCCCATCGCGATCTCGACGCGCGCGCCGAACCGGAGAATGTCGAGCACGGGCTCGCCATAGCCCGAGAGGAAAGCGCGCTGCTTCATGTCGAAGGTGTCGATCACCGTGAAGCTGAAGCGGCCCGCCGCGCTCAGCGACAGATCGACCTCCACCTGGCTCACGCCGATCGCAAGCGTCTGGATGAGCGGCTTGCCGTCGACGGCGATGCGGAACGCCGGGGCGTAGAACGCACCGTTGCGCTCAGAGACTGCCGCGAGATCCATTGCCTGTCTCCAGAGGAGGCACCAGCACCCAGTCACCCGGACGGATGTCGCACGGGTCGTCGAGATCATTGGCGCTGGCGATGACGCGCCACTGCGCGGGGTCACCGTATTCGCGCGCCGCCATGGCCCACAGGCTGTCCGATCCGACCATCACGCGCCGCTTGCTCTTGTCCGCCGACTGCAGACGCGGATCGACGATCAGTTCGGGCAGCGTCCGGTATTCCTTGAACGAGACGGCCATCGTCGCGCGTGCCGGCGTGCCGTCGGGCTGAAACAGCGTGACCTTCGTGGAGAGCTTTTCGATGATCGCCTTGAACGCCAGCTTGCCCCAGACGAAGCGGACTGGCGGCGGCGCGTGCAGATCGCGGTCGATTTCCAGCAGGTTCGAAATGCTGTCCAGCGTTTCCTGCACGCTCTTCCCGTTGGGCGTAGTGGGATCGGTGTAGTCGTCGACGAAGAGCTCCATCGACAGGGTTTTCGCTTCGCCGTTGATGAACTGGATCAGCGGGCCGCCGAGGCCGGGAATGGCGGTCGCCTTGTAGGTGTTGGCGCGATCGATGCTGTATTCATACGGGTTGAACATCACGCGGATCGCATCGCCCGCGCTCGAGCCTTCGAGTATGTCGATCGTGGCTTTTTCGAGCGGCATGAAGCGTTCTCCTAAAGGCCGCGCCGTTGCCGCTCGATGCGCATTTTGCGTTCGATGCGGTTCATGACGTCGTTGGCGAGCCGCTCGATCGCGGCGGTGTCGATGGGCAGCGGCTGCGCTCTGCGCGCGTCGGCTGCGACGCTGGCGAGCGGTGTATCGAGCGCGGCTGACGGCGCCGCTGGCATGGCGGATGCACGTTTGTGCTGCGCGGCTCGGCTTGCGCTCTCGCGCATTGCCGGTGTGTCGTCGCGGCGTGTCGCCGCCGCGGTGGTGCGCCAGACCAGTTCGGGCGCGCTCGTGCGTCTCGCGAGTTCGAGCGGCGCGCGTGATGGCTGCGTATCGCTGGCGCGCGTTGGCATGCGTACATCCGGCAAGGGCACGAACCGGCGCGCCGGATAGTGGATGCCGTTGGCCGCGAAGCCAGGGAGATCAACGATTTCTCCCGCACGTTGCGGCAAGGATGCGCCAACCGGCTGCACGCTCGCGCGCGGCTCGATATCCCGTTCGCTTTGCGATGTGGCCGAGTGCGATAGCGAGCGATAGATCGGAACGAATCGCGAAGACCACATGGTGGACCGTGTCGACGTGGCCGATGTCGCTATCTCCTTGACTGTTGCGCGCGAAATCGTCCATGACCGTGTGCCTTGCCTCAGCGCGAGCTTCGCGCCGGACGGCGGCGTAACGCTCGCTGCCTCGCTGAGTAACGGCCGGTGAGCGCCCGCTGCCGGTGGCAAAGGCGCCACACCATGCGGCTGTGGACGAATTTTCTCGTCCCGCGCGCGCATGGCACGTTCATGTGCCGTTTGCTGGAAGTGAACCCGCGCCGCGCGCGGCGCGCTGGCGGGAAGCACTGCCGGGCGGCTGTCACGCATGTCGGGCACGTCGCGCATCCGGCGCATCTGCGCTGGCGGGTTGGAGGCGCTTGCGCGCGGCTCGCTCGCGAGCATCGCAAGTCTTGACTCGACGATATGCGCACGCGGCAGCGCGGGCGCGGCGCTGACGCGCTCGACGATGCGCATCACGCTCGCGCGCCGCCGCCGCGCCCAGACGAGCGCAAGCGGTTGCAAGACCCACGCGAGAGAGTTCGGCGCACCGCCGGGCGAGCGGGGTACGCGCGCGCCTGCGGTCCGGTTCGACACGGTGTTGAAGCGCCGGGGTCGGATGCGCGGGACAAAGGTGGGGAGCGACATCGTGTGCATGATGATCAGCCCGTGCCGAAACCGTGATGCGCGAACTCCACGCTTTCAACCAGCACCTGGTTGTTCGCCGCGTCGAGATCGCTCACCGACCATTTGACCGGGAAGGCCGCGCGGATTAACCAGCGCCAAACCTCCTGATCGAGCGAGTCGTGCAGGCCGACGGTCAGGGTGCGCCGCTGGACGCGTCCCTGCGCGACATCCTCCTGCCACGTCCACAGGAAGTCGTCGGCGAGACCGCGCTCGAGAATGAGGTTGCCGTAAGAGGTGAGCGTCGCGAAGCGGTACTCGAAATCATTGACGCCGCCTTCGCGCCGAACCTCGACCCGCGTCTCGCGCGTGAGTCCCTTCACGCGGCTGAAGCCGCCGTGCTGGACCTGGTCGAACTCCACCCGAAAGCGGAATCCCCGGTACGGATCGTTGCGGTCCATCCGTCACTCCTCGAAGTCTTCGAAGGGATTGGGCGTCGCCCCGTCGAGCGTGCGATTGATCGCCGAGATCTCCCGGCACCACGCGCGCCGCTCCGCGTGCTCCAGCGAGAGGACTTCGTGCCGCCCCCAGTGAAAATGGAGGGCGATGAACGCCATTTCCTCGCGCAGTTGCCGGGCAGGGTAGACGCTCACGACTCCCCCACAGTTCGGAATCCTCTGGATTGCATGGCGGGACGGATGGACTCGGCGGAGATGGGCACGGGGTTCGCCGTGTCGAGGGGCGCATCGGCCTCGCCACTGTTGAGCCGTTCGTAAAGCCGCTGGAGATAATCGAGGTCGGACGCGTAGAGCCCTTCGATCGTCTTCGTGTCGATGTCGGACAGCTCGCCCAGCCGGGTCACGACGCGGGCCAGCACGATGATCGCGAGGTAGGCGGGATTCTGCTGCACGCGCACGTCGCGCAGCGGCAGGATCTCGTCGGCCGCCGTTGCGAGCCGCATCACACCTTTGCGGTGCAGAATGCCGGTCGCGTCGAGATAGCCTTTCGGGAGTGTGAATTCCGCTTCGGTCTGGAAGCTTCCATTCGGTCGCGTTTGCATGCTCGCACCTCGTTGTGTTGCGCGGATGGTCCAACGTCAGGACTGCCGCGTATAGCCCTCGTGGGCCAATTCCAGCGTTTCGATGATCACTTCGTTACCCTTGCCGTTGAGCGCGCCTGGCTGATACTTGACGGGCCACGCGTCGGCCACCACGAAGCGGGCCTTGTCGGCGCCGGTCTCGTCCATCACGTAGATGGTGACGGTCTGGCGGTTGCTCTGGATCTTGCCGGCAATGATCGCGGCGGCCCAGTCGCTCAGATCGGTCGAGTCCGTGATGCCGCGCTTGAGCACGATGTTTCCGTACTTGGTCAAGCCGTCGAGCTTGCGGGCGTGGGGAGGGTCCGTTCCTTCCCGATAGTCGACGGCCTCGGTCGTCGTCTCGCCGATCGTCACCTCGCTGAAACTGCCCTTGCTGATGCCGAGAATTTCAAGCCGGAAGCGGAAATTGCGTAGCGGGTCCTTGCGAGTCGAGTCCATGGCGCCCCCCTTAATGTTGCGGATCTGCGGTGTTCTGGAAGATGCGGAAGATGACGAACTCCGCGGGCCGGACCGGCGCGATGCCGATCTCGCAGATGAGCCTGCCGTTCAGGATGTCGTCCTGTGTCATCGTGCTACGGTTGCAGGTGATGAAAAACGCCTGCTCCTCGGTATCGCCAAAGAGTGCGCCGGCGCGCCACTGTGTGAGCAGGAACAGACGCACGCTGTCCTTTACGCGTACCCAAAGGCGCGGATCGTTTGGCTCGAACACGACCCACTGCGTACCTTCATAAATCGAGCGTTCGAGAAAAATGAAGAGCCGCCGCACGCTGACGTACTTCCACAAGCTGTCCGACGAGATCGTGCGCGCGCCCCAGATCAGGATGCCGCGCCCTGGGAAATTGCGGATGACGTTGACGCCTTGTGGGTTAAGGGTTGCCTGGGTCGCGTCATTGATGTCGTACTCCAGCGAGGTCGCGCCGCGCGGCGGTTCGTTGGCGGGCGCCTTGAAGACCCCTCGATCGGAATCCACCCGGGCGTAGACGCCCAGCGCGTAGCCACCAGGCGGCACCAGGGTGCGGGCACCGTTCTCTGGGTCGGCGATCCACAACCAGGGGTAGTAGAGCGCGGCGTACTCGGAGTCATCGATGAGGTTCCTTGGCTGCAGAATGGTGGTATCGCTCACGTGCGGGGCGCAGTCGACAGCCGCGAAACGGAATCGGCTCTGCTCGCAATGGAGGATGACTGCTTGCGCTACGTCGACCTGGGCGCTCACCGGATACGGCGCGTACACCAGCGAAACATCCCGATAGGAGTCGAGCAGCAGCGCGGCGAGGCCTTGCACAGACTGCACCTCGCCAGCCGGCGGCGCGATGGGTGGCGTCGCCGTGCCGGCGAAGTCCGCTGAGGTGAGTGGCTTGGTGGCGTCCTGGCCGCCCGTGAGCTGGAGCATGCCAGGCTTCGACATGTCTGGCAGCGCACTGACGCCTGGTGGGCACGTGAACCTGATCAGTGCCGCGTTGCCGCGCAGACGCTTGTCGAAGTAGTCAGTTGAAGTTGGATCGATCACCAGGTCGTCGAACACTTCCGCGAAATCGGGCCGCGGCGTCAGTTTCCAGTTCTTGTTGTCAAACGGGTCGAATCCTGTGAACTTATCGGGGGGATTCGACCAGTACGCCGCGGTGATCTTGAACCCAACCGGTACGCGCTTCGCCTTGTCATTGGGATCGGGTATCTGAGTCGTGCTCGCGCTGACGGAGAGCCATACGTTGTTGCCACGCGATCCCGGACCCACGGCCTGCGCTATGTAGGCGCCGAAGGTCAGCGAAGCGTATACCGCGTCCGGTCCGACTATCCGGCAAACGTAAAGATCCTGGCCGCCGTTCTCGAAGAACCCGTTGACCGCATAAGGCAGGAATTGATTGCCTGTGCCGAACACGCCCCCGAACCAGCGCTGGAAATCGCGATAGCTCGTCACGAGCCGGGGCATGAGCGGTCCACGCTCGGTTTCGCCAAGAAACGCGGCGATACTGGTTGGCACGCCTTCGATCGGACGCGGTCCGCGCTCGATCTCTTCGATGTACACACCCGGCGTCAGGTACGTTGTCATGATCGGCTCCTAGGAAGCGGTATTCGCGTCGTGCTGGCAGCATCCCTTCGCGTTGGGCTGCGCCTTGCCGAGGCAGGCACGGATATTCGCGTCGAGCGCGGCCTGCGCGACAGTGAGCGCGGCGGTGAGTGAAGCAATATCGTCAGGATTGCTTTGAAATTGGGACTGGGCTGTTGCGTAGTCATCCTTGGCCGTGTGGTACGCCTCCCAGGTGCACTCCAGTTCTGCCTGATAGGCCGCGGGTGCAACGAGCCAGGGCGCCGCACGGCGCACAGCGGGTTGTGTCTGTTGCCCCGACTGGCAAGCTTGACCCTGCTGGTCCTGCGGCGGCGTGCAGGCGCCGTCCTCGGGCGGACAGGCCTGGGCGTAGACGGTCTGGCATAACGCCTGTGGCGTCTCAGTGGCGGCGAAGTGCCGAACCGTGTCGGAAACGTCGTCGGGCATCAAGCTGCGATGCAGCGGCAACAACAGGAAATAGAAGAGGTACAAGACAACGGCCTGCCCGGGCGTCGAGACGAGTGACTTGATATCGGTGATCATCCCGTCTGTGCTGGTCAATGCCTTATCGATGCCGGCGGCATTGGCGCTCATCGCGTCCAGATTCGCCTTGGCCGCGTTGTAGCGCGCCAGCGCGGCGTTGCTCGCGCGCTCCAGCTTGCCCGTGCCGCAACGCTGCCGCGCGGTGATGATCTGCTGCTGGCAGTGAAGCTCGTGCTTGAGTGCGCAGATGCAAGTCGACACCAGCGCTTTCCAGTCCTGCCCGGGGAACGCGCAGAGCAAAGCGGAGTGGAGCTGCACGATCTGCTGATGCTGGCTGCACCAGCGCTCGCGCAGCGCGGGATACTTCGCCGCGTAGTCGGAGACGAGTGCATCCTCGCCGGCCACGAACTTGTCGATCTCCGCCTTGAGCCCAGCAAGGTCCTTCGCTGCGATGCGATTGAGCTCCGCAGTGACCTTTTGCTGCAGATCCTTGATGGATTGACATGCGGGCGCCTGAGTGCGTGGCGCCAAATCGTCGGGTAACTGAACCATGAGACCCTCCTTGCGGGTTCGACAATCAGAGCTTCGCGAGCTGAGTCAGCCCGATGATCAACGTCTGCGGCAATGCGCGCCCTTCAGGCAGATGGCCTTTCGGGACGACAGGCTGCCTGGGTGCTCCGCCGGCATCGTCGACGAATTGAAAATCTTTCGGTGTCACAAGCCGCGACGCCGGTGCCTGGCCGATCAGAAACACCAGCCGGGCGGGGAATGTGCCATCCGCCGCGGTGTTTGAGGTCGGTGCTGAAGCGCGCGGTATGAACGCGACGAAATCGCCGCTCGCGGTGGTGACCGGCAGCGCCGCGAGCGCGGCTGACCCGGCATCCGCGGGCGGCGCGTCGGGCTTCCACTTCTCTTCGTCCGCGTCGCTCCAGGCGAGCTGGACGCGCGCGCCGGCAACCGGAGGCGGCTTGTCCAGTTTCGTGTCAGTCGTCAGCCGTCCACGCAGGCAGGTGACGCCGTCACCCAGCGGATACGTCGCGTCGGGTTGCAACACGAGCGACTGCAGGCGTTCTGCGACGTGCGGCACTTCGAGATTGGCCGGACGCGGCAGCGTCGCGACCGGCGGCACCGGCGCGTAAGGCGCGCCGGGGAGCAGCGTGACCGTGATGTGATCCGGCCACGCTTCGTTTTCCTCAAACCAGACGAAGCGTCCCGACAAACTGACGATTGGCGCGTTCCGCAGCCCGGCGGCCGCGACTTTCACGCCGCGTGTGACGCGCGTGAGCGTGAGGGCGTCCCACAGCTCGACGGCGTAGAGCACCTTGCGGTTCGGCGTGTCGCTCAGATTGGCGGTCGGCATGCTCATGGCTGACGTCCTAAGCTGTGATCGGGCCGAAACGATGCGGCTCGCTGAACACGGGTCCGGCCGGCGTCACCACCGCGGCGCGGTCGATCCAGACCGGCGTGGCGAGATAAACCACCGAGGTGCGATAGTTCGCCGTAGGAAAGAGTGTCCAGATGCGTCCCATCTCGTCGCTCGATACGGTATCGAGCGACAGCCGCACGATCTCGTTGCCGACCGCCGAACCGACCAGGTAGGGTACGTCGTTCAGGTTCTGAATCGCCTCGCCGAGGGTGGCGAGCGTTTCCAGCTCCCCTCCCGTGCGTGCGCTGCCGGCCGTCAAGAGGTAATACAGATCGAGCGGCAGGCCACCGTCGCGCTCCTCCGGCATCGGATCCTGCGGCGACGGCGAAGGCTGATGCAGCGCATTGCGAAGGTCGGCGTTCACCGCGACCCGGTACAGGAACAGGACGGCGGTTGCATCCGCCGCGCCGGGGTCGTCGAGCGGTCCGACGAAAACGTTGTTGATGACAGTCTGAAGCCGCTGCTGGAACGCGCTCGTCACGGCCTTGATAGCTTGGGCGTCCATGGCGTGCTCCTAGGCAGCGCAACTGGCTTCGAATGCGGCGAGATCGCGCTCGACGCTGACCATGCCGAACTTGAGCAACTCGGCGCGCGTAGCGGCGAGAATGTGCCGCAGGCCAATCTCCTTGCATTGTTCCTGCGCGGCCGCAAACGCGGCGCGCAGCGTGATCTGCGCGATGCTTCCTCCCGTCAACTCCAGGCGCCGTGCGAGGAAGCGGCAGTCCACATCCGCCGCACGCGGCGCGCTTGCCGGCAGGCACTGCTGCCAGATGGCCTCGCGGGCTCGCGCGTCCGGCTTGGGAAACTCGACGACAAAACGCAGCCGCCGCAGGAACGCCTGATCGACGTTCTGACGGAAATTCGTGGTGAGCACCGCGAGGCCGGAGAACTGCTCCATGCGCTGAAGCAGGTACGCGACCTCCATATTGGCGTAGCGATCGTGCGCGTCCCTGACTTCGCCGCGCTTGCTGAACAGCACGTCGGCCTCGTTGAAGACGAGTACGGCCCCGGCTTGCTCCGCCTCCGAGAAGACGATGTCGAGGTTCTTCTCGGATTCACCGATGTACTTGCTGACGACCTGGGCTAGATCGACCAGCCAGGCGTCCGTATGCAAGGCGTGCGCGACCGCTTCCGCGGCCATGCTCTTGCCTGTGCCGCTCGCGCCGCAGAAAAGCGCCGCGATCCCGCGCGAGGGCGTGCGTCCGGACTCGAATCCCCATTCACCGAGGACCAGCGATGCATGCTCGACGTGCGCCACCAGTTCATCGAGTTGCGCGCGCCGGTCTTCTGGCAGGATGACCTGATCAAGACCGACGACTGGTACGACGCGTCGCGCGAAGCGAGGCAGCCGCGGCGCGCTGACGTTGCGGAGGCAAGCGGAGATGGACGTGGTATCCGCATCGCCGGATCCGCCGTCCGTCGTGTTGGCCTGCGCCAGCCGCATCGCATCGTGAATGACGGCGAAACGCGGCGGCGTCGAGCGCGCGAGACGCTCGGCGTCCGCCGCCGGCAGATCGATGCCGATTTCGTGCGCGGCTGTGCTGAGTGCGGCGCCCAACCGCGCGGGGCTGGATGCGGGCCGATAAAGGACGCCATTGCTGGCGAGCGGCAGCGTGCCGGCGAAGCGTCCAACGTCCATCGACACAATGACGCCGAACCTGCGGGCTCGTTCGAGCGCGTCGCGCAGTTCCGCGAGCGCCCGCAGATCGACGTCAGTTGGATTTGGGTCCGTCGCATCGACCACCGGAAGACACCCGAGCAGGAGCGCGGCGCGCACGAGGCTCGTGACTGAGTCGCGACGCTGCCCAGGCTCGAGTTTCGTCAATTCGCCCAGCGAAATGCGTAGCAACCTCAGTCCCGCATCGGCCGCGACTGACTCGAGCAGCGCGCTCCAGCCATCCGCGTCGGGTCCGCACAGGGCAACCCAGGTGTCTTGTCCTCTGGCGCCGGTCAGGCGTGCCGCGAGCTTCTCTCGCGACAAGGTGTCGTCCGGATGGTGCATCCAGCCGGCACCGGGCCACGGAGTAGTGCGCGTGAGGCCGCTGCGCTCGGCTTCTTCCAGCAACGCGCTGTCGTTGCCAAGTAGCCAGTCTACGACCGGGGCGTCGACTCGGATCATATCTTCGGAGCAGGGCAGCGTGTTGCTACTGGTAATGAGGCGCCAGTAGAGCAGGCCACACGAGCCGCCCAGTTCGTGGCGTATTTCAGAAGGCTCGCCCAGCACCGCGCAGATCAGGCCCAGCGACGCGGCGCGTCGGGTGAGGTCGTCGTGCAGAAATCCGAACACCGTTTGATATTTCTGATCCAGTTCAGGAGCAAGCGCTATCAGCAACGCGCACATCTCGAGCTGCGTGAGACCCAAGGCGGAGAAGAGCATGCCGAGCGGCTCACCGGAAGTGGCGGCGTTGTCGATCGCCGTGAGGAGCAACGCAGTCGATTCGTCCAGTCGGGCGTCTCGGGGTACGCGTTCGTTGGCGTCAGCTTGCGACATGAGCTGGGCCTGGATCGAAAACGCGCTTCGTGAGAGGCCTCGGACTTCGTCTGAGTCCGTGGTGCTGGTTCCGCAGTGGCGCAGTAACTGCTTGTCGAGCCATTCGATAACCGCACGATGTAGAGGTCGTCCGTCCCGCTGCATCTCGATGACTTCCCCGCCGAAGTGCGACGCAGAGGTGGTGCTCGCCACGAGGCGATATTCGAGCCGCCGCCTGGATGGATGCCGCGCCGGGCTCCTCGCGAGCGCGCGCAGCGCTAGCAGCATCTGGTGGAGACCGATATTGCGGACCTTGATATGCACTACATCCGGCGAAATGGCGACGTGGGACAGCACTAAATGGGGATATTTGCTCAGCCACTTATCCGTGAGGCCCGTCAGAACGTTGCCGATCGCAATCATGACTTCAATGTCGGCAACGCCATCGGCGAGCATGTCGTCCAACCGCTCGATTGGGACAGCAAACGGCGAAACCAAGGCGACTTCCGGCGCCCGGCTCAAGGCTTGCGCAATGGCGTCGGCGAGCACGTCGGTCTCGGCCTGGACTACAAGAACGCGGAGAGGAGACATTCTGCGTCTCGCACGAAGGTGTGTTACGCAGTGTCCCGCGCTGTGATAACGGTGCATATCGGCTACATGGCGCCGATTACGGTCCAGTATCGCGATCGGCCAAACGGACCACATGGATCGATGCGCGAATGGATCTATTGGTCGCGCGCAGCACCGCGAGTTAGTGGGTACGAAGGAACTCGGTCGATTGCAACGTCGGGGTCGAGACGCGTAGCGCGAAAGGTCCGTCCTCGCAGGTAAGCGTCAGGAGATCTGCAGTAAGCAAGAGTGGTTTTGCTCGTCCGCCGGTCGACCGTTAGCCAGAACCCGCGGATATTATTGAAGGTGCTTTGATTCTTGTGCTCCTGCGCAGAAGGAAACACGCTGCGGGTCTCCGGTGGGTTCCGAGCAAGGAAGGCGGCGATGCATTTCGCATGGGTTGCGTGGTCGGATTTTCGTTGCCACTCCCCAACAGTTGCGGTGATATCACGCTCTGTTGTATTTTTCGATGTATCCAAAGAATCGAATTCGCTTGATGCCTTGCCAGACAAGGCCTGCAGGGGCGTATTCAATCCCCTCAGCAAGATCAGGACGCTTCCTTCGTCGCCCATCCGCTTGGGCACCATGTCTCCAATCTCCAAATTGTCGTCAAGTCAAACAAGGGACACTTGAAATGCCCCAACATCGGCGGCCATCAGGGCCCGATTCAATGCTGTCCACAGCGGAAGCTTGAGTCATGGACTGCCTCAAACCGCTACCCCGTTTACCGGGGGTCTCTTAATCCGCCCTGCGGTTGTCACTGTATCGAGGAGCGCGTTCGAAAGAGGCTGACGGTATCAGTGACGGTATCGCACTCGCAAAATGACGAAGAGGCTGTGTGTGTTCGCGTTTTTTCAAACCAAGCGGGCAATGACCTTCCATGGAGTTCCCACGACAGCCGACAACTGCCGAGCATAATTTTCGGTATCGTCGACGGTATCGACACCACATGACCAGGCGGAAACCCCGTCCCCACAGGGCTCGCGCCATGAGATCGACAATCGAGTGGTGTGGCCCTCAGCGCTGCGTGCTTGATCCTGCTTCGGTCGTTAACATGCTTAACCGATCGATATAGTCGGCCCACTCCTGCATGACCCGGCGACGATCATCGTCAAAAGTTGTTCTATCGTAGGCCTTTTGCACATCGCCACGCTTGGCGTGTGCCAGTTGCGCTTCGAGTACATCGATGTCCATCCCGAGTCGCTCTCGTCCGACCGTGCGGAGCATGCCCCGGAAGCCGTGCGTCGCGTGTTTTCCTTGAAATCCCATCTCCCGCAGTGCTTTGCTCAACGCATCTCGATGTAAATGAGGGGTCTTTTGACGAGCAGGGGACGGAAAGACGTAGTGTCCCTTACCGGTGAGTGACTGCAACTCGTTCAGGACGGCGACGGCCTGCTTCGGCAATGGCACGATGTGATCGTGCCGCATTTTCATCCGCTCGGCTGCAACATGCCATTCAGCTGTCTCGAGGTTCACCTCGGTCCACGGCACCGCTGCAACCACGCCGGGGCGAAGGCCGGTCAGCATGGTGAGCTTGAGGGCGGCGCGGGTAATGGGCGACTTGTAGGCATCGATAGCAAGAACAAGCGGCGCAATGTCCGCAGGCTTGGTGATCGCTGGTATATGGCCTTTCCTGTGGCGAGGAACAACGCCGCGCAGTGTTAAGGCGGCACCATCTTCGCGCAGTCCGTTCTGGACCGCGTACGTCACGATGCCACCGACATACTGCCGTGCCTTGGTCGCGAGGTTAGGCGCATGAGAGGCAATTGCTTCGAGTACGGGCTTGACCTCTGGCGTGGCAAGCGTGGAAATGGGCTTGTTGCGAAGTGCGGGAGTCAGGTATTCGCGCACGACAAACTCTGCCTTGCGGTAGGTTTCGTCCGCCCATTCCTTGCGTTTGAAGTCGAGCCAGCGCTGGGCTACGAGATGGAAGGCGCCTTCGGCCATGCGTTTGCGAGCGATGGACTCGGCCTGGCGATATGCAACCGGATCGATGCCTTCGCGTACGAGATTGCGTGCGGTAGTGGCCGACCGTCGTGCATCAGTGAGCGTGATATCGGGGTAAGGGCCGAGGCTGTGGAAGTTTTCCTTGCCCGTGCTCGGTCGTCGATAGCGGAACAGCCAGGTTTTGGTGCCGTTCGGCTGGACCCTCAGGGCGAGTCCGTTTCCATCCGCGAGAAGGTAGGAACGGGCGCGCGTTTTGGCGGCACGGAACACTAACTCTGACTTCGGTTTGACACGTCTGGGCATGAGTTTGCCCCCGAATCTGGTATACGCAACAGTATACGCAAAAATCGTCGATGTCAGTGGAACGCAAGGGATCTGTGGAGAACAAAAAACCCCGTAAGATATTGATCTTACGGGGTTTCTCGGACTACCGCGGCTTACGCCGGAACAACTGATGGTGCCCAGGAGAGGACTCATGTTCGTCTTATAGCATATTGAGTTTAAAGGATTTTTTGTTGTTCTTCCTTCGTAGCGTACTCATTGATGTACTCATTTGCGGCGGGCTTTAAATTCGTGCCATTTTTTGCGTAAATACAACGCTGGGGTTCGACGTTACAGTGATGGTTGTGGCTCCCACGTCCGAATGATGAATCAGGCCTTTCTCGGGGCGTTTGTTGCGCACAGCACGCCACAGAGCTTGCGCCGTGAGTCCTTGCGTCATGCGCTCACTCATGGCGTATCCAACTAACTCACAGGTGAAGACGTCCTTAATGCCGGCGACGTAGAGCCATCCCTCGTCGGTGGCACAATAGGTGATGTCTGTCACCCAGGCTTCGTTTGGCCGCGTTGGCGCGAACGTCTGGTTCAGCAGATTGTCGGCGACAGGCAAGTTGTGATTCGAATTCGTCGTCGCTTTGAATTTGCGCTTCTGCTTACACCGCAGATTGAGCTCTCGGCGCCGGCGAGCGATGCGGTCGCGGCCGGCTATAAAGCCTTGTGCCTCAAGCTCAGGCTGCACGCGTCGCGTGCCATAGGTCTCGCGGCTCTGCTTGTGCACAGCCTTGATGGCGACTTTCAGGCGTTCATCAACCTGCGCACGTGGAGACAGCTTACCTTTAGACCAGGCATAGAAGCCGCTGCGCGAAACCTTAAAGGCACGGCACAGGACAGCAATCGGATAATCGAGTCGCATCGTATTCATGACCGCGTATTTGGCAGCGACTCCTGCGCAAAATACGCTGCCGCTTTTTTTACGATATCTCGCTCCATCTTGGTCTCCGCCAGTTCCCTACGTAGTCTGGCTACCTCGGCTTCTAATTCGGCAACCGTACGACTGCCTGGCGCCGTCACGGCGCCATTGCCAAGCTTGGCTGCTTTGACCCACGTGGCCAAAGTCCCCATCGGAATGGCAATTCGCTTCGCCGCTTCATCCAGCGTCAGGCCCTGTGCAAGCACAAGCTTTACAGCTTCTTCACGAAGCTCTGGTGTGTATGTTCTTGGTTTCGTCATCTGTGCTCCCATTGATAAAGTTTATCAAAAAGGAGTGTCTTAAAAAATCAGGCTACCTCATTGAGGACCGGTTGGCCGAATACGACCGCGCGATCAGGGAGATCGCGCGTGAGGGCGAACGCAGCAAGCGACTCATGCTACTGCGCGGCATCGGTCCGACCACCGCAAGCGCATTGCTTGCGAGCATCGGTGCCGGACATGATTTCAGGAACGGTCGCCAGGTGGCTGCATGGCTTGGCCTGACGCCCGGCCAGCACGCAGCGGCGGCAAGGCGCGGCTGGGCAGCATCACGAAGGCAGGCGACGCCTACCTGCGCAGCCTGCTGGTGCTCGGGGCGCGCGCCGTGATCGCCAGTCTCGGCGAGAAGCAGGACCGGTTCAGCCGCTGGGTACGCAGCCTGGTGGAACGCCGCGGCTACTGGCGTGCGGCAGTCGCGATTGCGGCCAAGGATGCGAGAACGGCTTGGGCAATGCTAAATTACGGCGAGGATTTCAAGCACGAACCGGCCGCAGCGTGAAGTCGTCGCGCCTGACCAAACACCGACGACCAACGATAGTCATCATGAGCGGATAAACGATCACTTTGCACTGCCAGCGGTGATGTGAAGCGGGTTGGACCCCGCGCAAGGCATACCTGTCAGAGAAACGGGGATTTCTATCCCGCCCAACGAATGAGGTCCTTGCGCGCGTCTTTCATCAGGGTCCGGGCCAGCGGCCCAACATGACCGGTTGTAGTACAGCAGTCCTTCACCCTCTCACGCGCGCCGACGTGGCATTGCAGCATGTATTAACGCGAACCTCGATTGAGCTTGCGCTCAACGGGGAAGCCCTTGTGCCGTGCCGTCGACAAGACACGTAACACGGTGGATTTCCTGCTGCGCGCCCATCGGGACAAAACCGCGGCGCGCCGCTACTTCGAGAAGGCGATTGAACAGAACGGCGAGCCCGAGACAATCACCATGGACAGGAGCGGCGCCAATCTGGCTGCGCTTGAAGCACTCAATGCCGAGCGTTTAACACCAATCAAGGTTCGTCAAAACAAATACCTGAACAACGTCGTCGAGCAGGATCACCGTGCCATCAAACGCATCATCAAACCGATGCTGGGGTTCAAGGATTTCCGCTGTGCGCGCATCATCCTGTCTGGCATAGAGATCGCACACATGATCCGCAAGGGGCAGATGCGTGTCGATGGCGTCACCTCGACTGCAGCCGAACAATTCTACTCGTTGGCAGCTTAAGCAGTACTACTGATATCACGCTTTTCTCAAGCCGTAATCGTTAGCGCGACAGAACCCGGAAACGCCTCCTTGATGTTGGCGGCCAGGCCCTTGCCGGTCACGCGGCCCAGACTGGCGCACCTCGCCTGGACGGCCGCCATTAACGGAAACGCGAACGGCATCGTCCACAGCATGCTCAGACCGAATTGCGCACCGGCCTGCGAATATGTGGCGATGCCGCCTGGATCGTCGTCGGCGACGCCCGTGATGAGGCCGAGGCCGATGCGCGCGAGCGAGTGTTCCTTGAGTCGTGCGAGTAGCGCGCCCGGGCGTTTTCGCTGTGTTGCCTCGAGTTCCACGGCGCTCTCCTGAACATGCGCGTGCCGCACGGCGTGTGAGGGCGGCCGCACACGGCGCAAAACCAGCATTGCCGGTTAGTGCCTGTGCAACGCGGAGGCCGCGCTATACACCACGCGCGGATCGTGCTGGCCTTTGTACACTGCCGGAGCGGTTCTGCAGCGTGTACACAGCTGTCTGCGCCGAGCGAACCGAATATTCGACGGTGAACACGACGTCGTTCGGCAACTCGCAAAACTGTCCGACGAACGCGAGGTTTGCCCAGCCTTCGGGCATCACTTGCGGCCGGTCGCCGCGCTTGCGCCGCAGGAACGGGCTGGTGATGAAGGGCATCAGGCACGGAATGCAGATCGCGTCGTCGAGAATATTCGGGGCTTCCGCCTGAACGTTCAGATGACCGAGAAGTTCCGTCATGATTTCGCGGCCCGTGCATCCGGCCATCGGCTTGGCGATGAAATTGCCCGGCCGGTCGACGAAAAGCCCGCAACCCCAGAACACCTCGACACCTTTCGGCTGCCCCAGGAAATGCGGCTGGTGCGGCAGCACGATCGAGACGAGCCAGTTCGATTGGGGAAAGGTAATCAGGCCACCTTCGCCGGGCACGTTGCCCGTCAGATCACGGATCAGGCGGAACAGCGTCGGATCATGCAACGTCGCTGTAAAAGACAGCCATTTGGATTCTTCGACATGGTCGGCGAAAACGGATGGATGGCCGAATTCGGCTCGTCCTGCTGCGATGGTTTTCCAGAGCGCCCACGCGCCGCTGCTGTCGTTATGATTGAACACGGCAGGGCGGTTCGTGCCGCCGAGGCTCGACCCTGCCGTCATTGACCCGAGCGTGACGATGACCTTGTCCGCCGCACCGACTGGAATCTCGACGCGACGGCTTTCATGTTCGCAGACGATGCCTGCCACCCGATTCAGTTCACCGCTTTCGTCATAGCGCAGATCGATGACCCGCGTGTTGGTGCGAAATCTCACCCCGTGGTCATCGAGCCATTTGCGCAGCGGCCGCACCATCGAATCATACTGATTGTAGACCGTGCGCATGATGCCGTGCAACTGGTTGAAGCCCGACGTCATATGCGCGAAACGCAGCAGATAACGCCGGAATTCGGCGGCGCTATGCCAAGGCTGGAAGGCGAACGTCGTGCACCACATATACCAGAAATTGGTTTCGAAAAAGTCCGGCTCGAAGTGGTCGGAAATCCGGCTGCCGCCGAGCTGGGCTTCCGGTTCGAGCGAAAGACGGCCGAGTGTGAGCAGGTGCGTTTCGGCGAGCCAGTAAGGGGGCGCGTCTTCGCGCTGGCCGTTGCGTATGAGCCGAGCCTTCGAGCAAGTGCGGCTCGTCTCGTTCCAGTCGAAGATTTCCTTCGTGACGCTGATGCGGCCGTCAAGCGTGGGAATTGAATCGAACAGATCGTAGGTGCACAGATACTTGCTCTCGAGCATGCGGCCGCCGCGCACGACGTAGCCTCCCTGTGGCGTGCCGGCGCCGTCGAGGCTGCCGCCCGGTTTGTCGAGCGCTTCGAGGATCATGATGCGGCAGCCGGGTACGTCGGCGTCGCGAATCAAAAACGCCGCGGCCGCCAGCGAAGCGATACCGCCGCCGACGAGATAGAAATGGCCGGATGCGATCGCTTTATCGCGGCCCTGACCCGCGACAGGATGCATGCCAGAGTATTCGGAATTATTCATGTCGTGCTCCCCGTAGGGTGATGGCCTTGGATGTATTGCTTGGACCATACCCGCGCAGCGGGAAGGCTCGTTGAGTTGGATCAACAGAGCGCGACGGGGCTCGCCAATGCAGTGCAAGTGATCCACACGCATGCCTGGCAAAAAAGGGGTATTGCCTTTATACGACCCACCACGCGAGCGCGGCTGTTATCAGCACGACCGCCCACGACGGCACTCGCCACCAGCCGAGCAGGACCAGGGCCGCGACGACCAGCGCGAAATCGCGCCCGGTATGCACTGCGCTGGTCCACACGGGGTCGTACAGCGCGGCGAGTAGAATGCCGACCACAGCGGCGTTGATGCCTGCCATGGCGCCGCGCATTGGCGCGAACGCGCGCAACTCGCCCCATAGAGGCAGCGCCGCGCCGACCAGCAGGAATGAAGGCAGAAAGATCGCCACGGTAGCGATCAGTGAGCCGGCCGTACCCTGCACGGCTGACCCGTGCTGGCGGCGCCGAGAAACACGGCGACAAAAAAAGCGGACCCGGGACCGTCTGCGCCGCGCCGTAGCCTGCCATGAAGGTGTTCGCGGGAACCCAACCGCGCGGCACGACGACCGCTTCCAGCAGCGGCAACACAGCGTGGCCGCCGCCAAACACAAGAGATCCGACCCGGTAGAACGCCGAAAACAGATCGAGCGGATAACTGTGGAGATAGGCCGCTACCGTGGGCAGTCCGAACAGCAGCAGTGCGAAGGCCGCGAGACAAGCGAGCGCGCCGGCTTTGGACCCGGGCATGCCGAGCGGCGCGCGCGGCACTTCGGTCGACGACTTCAGAAATGCGGCGCCGGCAATCCCCGCGGCGACGATCGACGCAGTCTGACCGTAGGCCGCACCGAGCAGGATTACTGTGATGGCCGAGGCCGCCGCGATCGTCGCGCGTGCGCGGTCAGGGCAGAGCATGCGTCCCATCGACCAGACTGCCTGGACGACCACCGCGACCGCCGCGATCTTCAGCCCCCGCAGCAGATGAAGCGAAGTTGTATCCGACAGATGCGTGAAGCCGTATGCAAAAGCCACGAGTAACAACACCGACGGCAGCGTAAAGTCGAGCCACGCAGTTACCGCACCGGCAGCGCCGCCACGCAGACGCCCGATTGCGATGCCGACCTGGCTGCTGCCGGGCACTGGCAGAATCTGGCACAGCGCAACCATATCGCTGTACGTGTGTTCATCGCGCCAGCGGCGGCGTCTGACGAATTCGTCGCGAAAGTAGCCAAGGTGAGCCGCCGGACCGCCGAACTAAGGCAATGCTGATCAAGCCGTGTAAACGCGGCTGATTGAGATGGCACATGCGTAAACTTTCCGAATCACGAATGAAGATGGTCATTCCGGTTCGTTTTGTCGCGCCGCAGGCGCTTTGCGCGGGCTTTTCGCCCGTGTGTCGCCCATTACGGGCGCACCTGTGCCGTAAATCGACCTCGCGACAGGTAGAGGTTCGCCAGCGCGAGCGAAACGAAGGCGCGATTGGCATTCTTCGCCAGACCGCGATAGCGTACCTTCGTGAAGCCCCACAACCGTTTGACCACGGCGAACACATGTTCGACACGGGCGCGAATCTTCGACTTGTTGCGGTTCTTGCGACGCGCCACTTCATCGACGCTGTCCTTGCGGCGCGTGCGCTGATTCGTGAAGTCGCGAGCCTTCGGGGCCTTGCCATGGATCAGCGCTTTCTGGCTCGCATACGCGCTGTCGCCATAGACCCGCTGTTCCTCCCCATGCAGAAGCTGTGGCAGCGGATGCTTGTCGTGCACGTTGGCCGCCGTGACGACCGCGCTATGCGCCAGCCCGCTCTGGCTATCCACGCCGATATGCAACTTCATGCCGAAATACCACTGCTGTCCTTTGCGCGTCTGGTGCATTTCGGGGTCCCGCGCTTTCTCCCTGTTCTTGGTCGAAGAGGGGGTGCCGATCAGCGTAGCGTCCACGATCGTGCCGCTCTTGAGCTTTGCCCCGCGCGCCTGCAAAACGCGACCCACCTCGGCGAAGATTCGCTCGCCCAGCTTGTGCTCTTCAAGCAGGTGCCGGAACTTGAGCAGCGTCGTCGCGTCTGGAACGGTTTCGCTGCCCAGGTCAATGCCCACAAAACGACGCAGGCTGAGGCTGTCGTACAGCGCCTCTTCGCACGCAAGGTCGGCGAGATTGAACCAGTGCTGCACAAAATGAATCCGCAACATGCGCTCCAGTGCGATAGGCGGGCGACCGTTGCCGCGTTTCGGGTAATACGGCTCGACGACCCCGCACAGTTCCGCCCACGGCACGAGCCGGTTCATTTCATCGAGAAACACCTCGCGTCGCGTAGGTTTGCGCTGTGCTCCGAATCCCGAGCATTGATCGACGGCCATCGCCAGTGTCAGTTGCTTCATTGTTTTTGCTTTTACCGTTGCATGTCCACGCTATAACGCATGACAGTCATGAATGGTGGACTTGATCAGCATTGCCCTAAGTCAGGCCGACCCTCAGAAAGATGCAAAAGAGCGTCCACGGCGAGCTATGTGCGGGGAGGGCGAGGGGCGTCTCTATATCCGCGTTGCGCATGGGGAAGGTTGTGTCGGCACGGGCTCCGAAAAATAGCACACGCCGGTTCGCTCGGGTGCCATGTCCCGCGCCCGCGCTCAATCAACCTGCCAGCGCAGGCTGCGCAGCACTGCCACGCCATTGATGCAAGTCAATCGGAAGCCACGAATAGCGCCGATGATTTCTTCATCGGCTCGCTGACGTACGCGGCTTTGGCCGCCGGAACGGCCGATGGGTAGAACAGCACGCGCGGAGGCAGTATGGGGAATCGATATGCAGATCGTCTACCTCGGATTTACAGGATCCGCGCAAATCGAATCTGACGCAGCAGCACAACTGGTGCGCCTCGAGCGGTTCGGCAAATCCATTTCTGGTTGCCATCTTGCGATCGAGGCCATTCGCGGGCATGCGCCGAATGACGCAACCGACATACGGCACGCTGTGCCGGACGCGACGGTGAACCACCTCATGTTCGATGCACGTCTCGATCTGGTCCTGCGCACGGGTGAACTGGTCCCGCTCGAGCACCGGCAGAGTCCTGATCCCGATGTCGCGGTGAAGGCGCCCTTCGATGCGGCCGAACGGCTGCTCGAGCGCGGCGCCACGCGCGTCTGATTTCCGACGGTTGTTTCAAAGTTTCAACAGGAGGCAGTCATGTACGCAAACATCGTGGTGGCCGTGGACGGCAGCGAAGCCTCGAAATGTGCGCTTTCCGAAGCGATCCAGCTCGCAAAGCTCTCGCGCGGCAAGTTGACCGCGGTTTACGTGCTGGATCAATCGGCGGCTTTCACATACGCGGGCGCGTGCGATCCGCATCTACTGACGGACGCTGCGCGTCAAGTCGGCGTGAGCTTGCTACATGGCGCGCTCGCCCAGATGCGCGAGCTCAATGTCGCGGGCGACACGGAGATCGTAGAGACGCAAGGCATCGCCGAGAACATCGCCAGCGCGTTGATGCGCTGCGTGCAGCGCCGTGACGCGGACCTGGTCGTGATGGGCACGCACGGACGCCGCGGTCTGCGACGCATGGTGATCGGTGTGGCCGAGCGGTTCGTCCGCTATGCGAGGTTCTGTCGCGCTAACGATTACAGCTTGAGAAAAGCGTGATATCAGTAGTACTGCTTAAGCTGCCAACGAGTAGAATTGTTCGGCTGCAGTCGAGGTGACGCCATCGACACGCATCTGCCCCTTGCGGATCATGTGTGCGATCTCTATGCCAGACAGGATGATGCGCGCACAGCGGAAATCCTTGAACCCCAGCATCGGTTTGATGATGCGTTTGATGGCACGGTGATCCTGCTCGACGACGTTGTTCAGGTATTTGTTTTGACGAACCTTGATTGGTGTTAAACGCTCGGCATTGAGTGCTTCAAGCGCAGCCAGATTGGCGCCGCTCCTGTCCATGGTGATTGTCTCGGGCTCGCCGTTCTGTTCAATCGCCTTCTCGAAGTAGCGGCGCGCCGCGGTTTTGTCCCGATGGGCGCGCAGCAGGAAATCCACCGTGTTACGTGTCTTGTCGACGGCACGGTACAAGTATTTCCATTGGCCTTTGACCTTGAGTGGAGTAAGAAACAGGGCGTAGTCGAACTATTTCCCTGTTTCTCCTCCCCGAACCGGACTTGCACCTCTCAGCGCATCCGGCTCTCCATTGAGGTGTCGCTCATAGCAAAGGCAACATCAGCGTAGCGCGACTCGATGGTGCGGCGTGTCTCATCGCGCAATATGTACGGATTTTCAATGGGGGTTCGCCAAGTGAATCGCCCCTTGCGGCTGGTGACGAGGCGCCGAAGCGCCACTTCACCGTACCGACCCCGACTATCCAGGCCTTGCAGCACCCATGTCGTGGCCCTCCCCGGTTCAGGGGCCCGGATATGATCGCGCATTAGCGACCGGAAGCCACGCCGGTACTTGTGCGCAAGCCAATATCCTAGCTTCCAGAAGACGGTTCGGTCCAACCTGCTAAACAGGGTCGCCGTGTAGTCGGTGTACTGGTAGAAGGTTGCCCATCCCATCAGTTGCCGATTCAGGCTTTCCACCATATCCATCCGGTTCATGCTGTAATTGCTTGACAGCTGTTTGACCAGCCGCTCGGCAAAGCCCCGATACTTCTCCCACGGAATTGTCGTCACCGGTCGCATGCTGCCGCGTGGTCCGCGCTTGCGAATGATTCGATGGCCGAGGAAGACGAAACCGTCATTCACATGCGTGATATGGGTCTTCTCCATATTCAGCGTGAGCTTCAGCTTGCCTTCCAGGAACTCCCGACACGCTTCGCGTATTGCTTCGGCGTGCGCGCGGGTTCCTTTTACGACCACCACAAAGTCATCCGCATAACGACAGTAGGATACTGCTGGTTTCCACTGTCGATTTTCCCGCACAGCAATGGGCCGCTGTTTGAGAACAGCGAAGTTCCACGCCCACCGGTCCTTGCGTACCTTCTTGTTCAGGAAGTTCGTTTCCATCCACGCATCAAACTCATGCAACATGATGTTGGACAGCAGAGGCGAGATAACTCCGCCTTGAGGAACACCTTCACTAGCAGCACGGAATAGACCATGATCAACGCAGCCCGCCTTGATGAACTTCCAGAGCAGGGCAAGAAAGCGCTGATCGGCGATGCGCTTGCGGATCCCCTTCAGTAGCAGGCGGTGATGAACGGTGTCGAAGTAGCTGGCGAGGTCGCCCTCGATGACCCAACGTCCCGCAGCACTCTGCTCATCTCCAGCCGTTAACTGAAGTCTCACCATGCGCACAGCGTGGTGTACGCTGCGGGCCGGTCTGAAGCCATGTGAAGCCGGGTGGAAATCACTCTCCCAGATCGGCTCCATCGCCATCAGCATGGCCCGTTGAACAATTCGATCCCGCAGACTCGGGATGCCGAGTGGCCTGAGCTTGCCGTTCGCTTTCGGGATGTACACGCGGCGCGCCGGTAGCGGACTATACGAGCCCGCCAACAGTTCGTCGCGTATCGTCGCCAGTTCATGCTGGAGATTCTCCTCCATCATGCGCTTGCTGACACCGTCCACACCCGGCGTGCGAGCTCCGCTGGAGGCCAGCGTAATGCGAGCCGCTTCGCTCAGCCAAATCCTGTCGGCAATCAGTCTCAGAAGTCGATCGAACTTGCGTTCTTTGTCCTCCGTCGACCATGTCGCCAGTTTGCTTTGCATTTCACTGATTATCAAAGGTCTTCACCTCACTATGGTCAGTTAATCAACCCAGCAAACCACTTCAACTGCCTCCCTTCGCCATGTAACCGGCTTTCCCGGCCTCGGACTACTACAGAGGCTCCGCCAGCCTGCATATCATCGGGGGCACACTCCCTTGTCATTTATGCAAGCCTTCCCCAGTTCACATGCTGGACTCAACGCATGGGCGAGGTTGCCTATCGCAGTCTTTATCCTTGCTTGCCGCAAGTCGTCGCAGACACCACGGTCTAGCTGCGCGCTCTCCGTGGTTCCAGTTGGCCGGCATACATCTCCAGCCAGCGTTCGCGGCATCAGTCCATACGTGTGACCGGCGCCGATCCGCGTCCTGCCTCTTAAGCGGTGTAGGCAGGGGTGACGATTCAACCCTCAGATGCGTTTCAATAGGTTCGTGTCCCTCAACCGTCCCATGCTCAGCCTAGAAGCTCATCTTGGCGTAACCGCTTCGCCGCAAGCTCCGTTTCCCACGGACTTCGTCACCTTGCTAGTGTCAGCAAGTCACCGCCGCTTCGGCTCACTTTCTCTCGCAGCAGAGAAAGGGCATGTCCCGGTACTGCGACTTCAACTCCACCGGGTCCTGCATTCCAAACATGCTCAAGCAACTTCACCCCCATGTGGGCGGGCTACGTTGGCTGGGCGTACCGTAGGTCTCATCGACGCACCAGCTCTTGCCCACGGGCCGTTTGCGTTTGCGGAATGCTTTTTCAAGCACCGGCAGCAGCTTGATGACCCACCGGTGCACGCTCGAATGATCCACCTCGATACCCCGCTCGGCCATCATTTCCTCGAGGTTACGTAGGCTCAGTGAGTACGCCACGTACCAGCGCACGCACAGCAGGATCACGTCCAACGGGTAGTGCAGCCGCTTCAGTACCTTGCCAATGCCAGTGGGCAGCGTCTTGCGCCGCGTCTTCGTCTTTGCCATCATGCCTGTCATGCGTTGCGGTCGACGGATTTTACTTGACCGCGTTGATGCGATAAAACCAGCCGGATTCTACCGCCTGTCTCTTACTGCGACACAACCTGTAACCCAGATTGCGTTAGGAGTCGCCACCGGTAGCGAACAGTCCGTGTTCCGGCTGCGCCCGTTCGTTGTCGATACACTGCACACGCCAATGGCCGGACATCAGAGCGAGGTCGCCTTCCGTGCACCACTGCACGCGTCCGGCTTCACCTTGGAAGAGTCCGTAGCAACAGTCTAGATTCAGTCCTTCTAGAACATATACTGGTGTCCTGTCGTTGGGCTCGCACACTAGCGTATTGCCGCAATCCACGTGCAGCGAGCCCCATTTAGGCAGTTCAAGTCCAAAATGACCTTCGCGCGACCATTGCCGCTTTTCCTTGTCGATCCAGAGGATTGCAAATGCCATCGGATGGGCCCGATTGAACATGTCGAGCTGGACAGTAAGACGCATGAAGATTCTCCGAACATATATTCCGCCAAGCTGAGACGTACCGAGAAAATCGCGGCGCTTGCCACGGAATCACTGACCGAGTGCTCATTGCATCAGCGCATGCGCGTCGTACGTCTATGTCGGGCCACCCGACCGGCCCGTAGGGGTATCGCCATCTCTCCCCAATGCGCCTTGCGGGGAGGATCAGCGCGTGCGCGCGGCCGTTGCAAGGTGCTTTTGTCGCGCCCTAATGTCAGCCGCGGTGGTTGGATCAATGGGTCGCGACGGGTTGGTGCGTACCCGTTAGCGTCCTCAGGAACGCGACGATTGCGTCAACGTCCGATTCGGCCAATTGTTTACCGACCTGATATGTCGCCATGTCACGTACAGCTTCGCGCAGATCGATGCGGCTACCGTCGTGGAAATAGGGCGCGGTCAACTCAACATTGCGCAGCGTCGGCGTCTTGAACGCATGACGATCGAGCGGATCTTTCGTAAAGTTGGCGCGGCCGTTGTCTGCGTCGGTGCGTTCGTAGCCCCGCGCGGCGAAGTAGTCAGCCGCAAGGCCCATCCGTTCGAACGACTGTCCGCCCAGATTCTTGCCAACGTGGCAGGTCGCGCAATGGTTTGCTTTGAATAACTGGTAGCCGCGCAGTTCCTCGCCATTCAGCACATCCATGTCGCCGCGCAGGTAAGCATCGAAGCGACTCGGCGTTAGCAGTGTCGTCTCATATTCGGCGATCGCGTCTGTGATGTTCTCGCCTGACCAACCGTCCGGGTATACCCGCAAGAACTGTTGCGTCAGCGATGAGTCCTGTTTCAGCTTATCGATGATCTCACTCCATGACGTGGACGCCATTTCGACCGGATTCAGCGGTGGGCCGCCGGCCTGCTCCTGCAGCGTGGCGGCGCGACCGTCCCAGAACTGCTTGCGGTTGAGTGCCGAGTTGAACACTGTCGGTGCGTTGATTGCACCCAACTGGCCGCCCACGCCGGACGAAACCTTGTTTCCATCTACGCCACCGATCGCTAGCGTGTGGCAGCTCGCACACGATATCGTGTTGTCCGCCGATAGTCTGACATCGTTGAAAAGCTGCTTCCCGAGCGCGACCTTGCCCGCGTCAGTCGGCAAGGAATGAGGCAAAGGTTGTACCGGCTCGTTAGCGAACTCTGGTGCAACGCCGGGCGTCGCATATGCGCTGCGTCGCTGGGACGCGATCCAGTCGAGAAGCGCACGTTGATCGTAGGCGCTCAAGCCGGTGGTCCAGTGTACGAAGCGAAACAGATTTGGTGGCATTGTGCGTTCGTTCACAACGGTTTCCAGCTTTGCAAGATCGGCTTCGGGGGCCGGTGCGCCACTCTCGAGCGCCGCGTACAGGCTGTCGATGCGGAAGTAGGCGAGGCCCGTCTGTATGTCGTGCTCGGCTAGCTGACGAATGCCTGGTAGCGCGGCATAGTTGGGCAGGATGGTTTTCGTCGAGTGGCAGTAATAGCACGCGTTTCGATCTAACACTTCACGGATGCCGTACGCTTGTGGGGACGCGGCCAGTCTCACGGCCGCTCTTTCCGCATAGTCCTTGTCGTGGATGTACGCGATACCGCTGATGCATAGATAGCCTATCAGCACGACGGCGATCGATACGATCAGAAGTTTCTTCACTTGCTCTCCTGCTTCGACTTTGGTCGGAATTCCATACCGTTTACATCAGGTAGGTCTTGATGTTGATATCGGCTTCAGAGCGATGACGCGTTGATCGTACAGAACGCACAGCAATCGACTATTGCGGTAAATCAATTGCCGAACCGAACGCAGAATGTACTGAGGTTCTCACGTTGAGGGTTCCGAGACACGCGCGAAGGGGGGGGCTGTCTATATAACGGACGGATCCTGGGCGAAATCAGTGACGTAGTGCCATGCCGAAAAGCGTTCGTCGAGTTGTTTGCGGTAGGGGCGGCGCAGTGGATGTCTTCGCTCGGCCTACGCTTGTGCATCTCGCACCGACTATCCGTAGTACTTGGCATTCTCTAGCCACGCAGCTTAAAGCGCGTCGATGTCAGAAGGCTCGCATGCGCATCGTCTATCTGAGCCAAGCCGCGCTCGATCAAACGCGGCTGGAGATAACTGAAGCTTAAGGCTACGCTGAAAAAGGTCAACGGCATTGGTCGTTCAATCGTTAGATGTGGATGAAACAACAGACCCTTGCGATGGCGGCCGATCAAGGCGCCGGATTTGAACAGTACCGTCGGCCAACCAAACGCGATGTGTTCCTTGAGACGATGGAGCAGATCGTGCCGTGGGCGCAGCTGTGCGAGGTTGTCGAGCCGTACTATCCGAAGGGTCAAGGCGGTCGCCCGCCAGTGGGTCTGGAGCGCATGCTGCGTATGCACTTTGTGCAGCACTGGTTCAACCTGGCCGACGAAGCCTGCGAAGAAGCGCTGCTGGATAGCACCGCATTGCGGCGATTCGTCGGGATTGATCTGGGGCGCGAGCGCGTTCCTGATGGTACGACGCTGTTGAAGTTCCGGCGGCTGCTGGAGCGCAACAAGCTCGGCGAGCAATTGTTCGCGAGGGTCGGCGATGTACTGCAAGGGCGCGGACTGAAGGTAGGCACCGGCACCATCGTGGATGCCACCATCATCGGTGCGCCGAGTTCCACAAAGAATGCGGACAAGGCGCGAGATCCCGAAATGCATCAGATGAGGAAGGGCCAGCAGTGGTACTTCGGCATGAAGCTGCACATCGGTGTGGATAGCCAGACGGGGCTGACACACAGCGCGGTAGTGACGGCGGCGAACGTGCACGACAAGCATCCGCTGCCGACCCTGCTGCATGGCG
Source organism: Paraburkholderia sp. BL27I4N3 (assembly GCF_003386115.1). NCBI lineage: Bacteria > Pseudomonadati > Pseudomonadota > Betaproteobacteria > Burkholderiales > Burkholderiaceae > Paraburkholderia > Paraburkholderia sp. BL27I4N3. The sequence continues at coordinate 1,607,709 of NZ_QREJ01000001.1, forward strand.
CCGAGCGGCGTGTGTACGGTGACAGTGCCTATGCAAGCCAGAAGGAACTCATCGCCAGCAAGGCACCGAAAGCGAAGGACTTCACCAACCAGCGTGTGCGCAATCGCAGTGGTGAAGTCGATGAAACCAGGCGCTCGAAAAACCGCAACAAGTCGAAGATTCGCGCCCGGGTCGAACACGTCTTTGCGGTGGTCAAGCGGCTGTGGGGCTTCGTCAAGGTGCGCTATCGCGGCCTCGCGAAGAACGCCACGCGCGCCTTTACTGCACTCGCGCTGGCCAACATCTACATGAGCCGCACGCGGCTGATGGCACAGGTGCGTCCATGAGTAGTCAAAGTGGGTCGAGAGACCCCCTTGCAAGGCCCTTCAGGGCCAGGAAATCGAACCAGTCGGGTCGCTGATCTCGCATTCCGAAATTCAGCGACAAGCTTTTGGCGAAAACGGTGGCTTCTTCAGCGTAGCCTTAAGCGTACACGGGCTGCACCGCACGGTCCATGGTGCTTTCCTTCGACGAGTTTCACATTGTGCTTCCGGCGCACCTCGCGGACCAATTCGGCGGAATCGATGCCTTCGGCAAGCGAGACCCAGAACGAAAATCCACCACTCGGAATCTCGTAATCCGGTTTGCAGAATCGGCAGGCCTGTAACAGCCTATGCATTGCGTCACGCTTGCTCCGGTAGTGCGTCCTTAGGTGTTCGACGTGAGCGTCCAAAGACGACGACTGCAATAAGGCGAGCGCCATATTGCTGACGTAAGCATCTGATTTGTACCGTTCCCCGCCTCGCGTAGAAGATGCAATCATCGTCTGCGACGGACACGAGTGACCGACTCTGTCCACAAACAGCGGGAATGGACACAGTGCCTCAGACAGTCGAGTTACCTGCCAAGCGCCAGAACCGACGGTATCCATTGGAATGGAAACAATCGGTCGTCGAGCAGACGTTTGAACCCGGCGCCTCGGTCGCAAGGGTCGCCCGCGACAACAACATCAACGCCAATCAGGTGTGGGCCTGGCGCAAACTGTACGCTCAGGGTCTGTTGATCGAAGATGCGCGGGCGGAGACCATGTTGCCTGTCGTTGTCGATGTACAGTCCGATCGACCGGCGGCCCGTGCTCCGGAGGCGACGAACGCGCCGGCACCTCGGGAGGCTGCAAAGGGCAGCATTCAGCTTCAACACGGCAATACTTCGGTCCGGATAGAAGGCGTGCCCGATGCCACGGTATTGCGCCTGGTCCTCGAGCGGATTCTGCGATGATCGGGCCGCCTGCAAACACACGGATCTGGATCGCTGCCGGCGTCACTGACATGCGCTCCGGCTTCAATTCGCTTGCGGCAAAGGTACAGATGGTGCTTGAGAAGGATCCATACGGCGGCCATGTTTTTATCTTCAGGGGGCGTCGTGGTGATCTTCTAAAGGCGTTGTACTGGAGCGATGGCGGCCTATGTTTATTTGCGAAGCGTCTTGAGAAGGGGCGCTTTGCATGGCCTCGCGCCGACGCGGGCGTCGTGGCGTTGACCACCGCTCAACTCTCGCTCCTGCTCGAAGGGTTTGACTGGCGACAACCGGTCGACGCGGCACGACCGCGCAGTGCTTTGTAAACGTCTGTTACCCGATGATCCGCGTGCAGCAGATAGTCGTAAACTGTCGTCATGGATCTGACCGATGCCGACCTGCCCGACGACGTTGATGCGCTGAAGGCGCTAGTGCGCGCGCATGCGGCGTCGGCTCATGCAAACGCGAAGCGGGTCGTTGAATTGCAGGACCAGCTCAGCTCCCGCGTGATCGAGATCGAACATCTGAAGCTGATGCTCGCCAAACTGCGCCGCATGCAGTTCGGTCGCAAGTCAGAGAAACTCGATCGTCAGATCGAACAGCTTGAGCTGCGACTTGAGGACCTGCAGGCCGATGAAGGTGCGGCCGCCCAGGCTGATTCGAAGAAGGCGCAACAACGCCGCGAGAGGGGCTGTCGCAAACCGCTGCCCGATCACCTCGAACGCAAAGAGTATGTGCATCGACCCATCGAGGAAAACTGCCCGGAATGCGGTGGCACACTCAACCCGCTGGGCGAAGACGTATCCGAACAGCTCGAATACGTGCGCGCACACTTCCGCGTCATCCGTCATCGTCGCCCCAAATTCGCCTGTTCGTGCTGCGACTGTATCGTGCAGGCCGCAGCGCCGAGCCGGCCGATCGATCGTGGCCTGCCGGGTCCGGCTTTGCTCGCACACATCACGACATCGAAGTTCGCGTACCACATCCCGTTCTATCGCCAGTCCGTCATGTACGCGCGCGACGGCGTCGAGATCGAAGCGGGCACCATGGGCCACTGGCTGGGCAGTCTGAGATGGCTGCTCAACCCTCTGGTCGACGCGGTGCGCCGCCACGCGCTTGGTGGCGCCAAGATTCACGCCGACGACACCCCGCTGCCGGTGCTTGCGCCGGGCAATGGCAGGACGAAGACCGGCCGGCTCTGGGTGTACGTGCGCGATGATCGGCCCAGTGGTTCGGACGAAGCGCCAGCCGTCTGGTTTGCCTATACGCCAGATCGTCGCGGCGAACATCCACAACGTCACCTTGCCAACTTCACCGGCGTACTGCAGGCAGATGCGTTCGCCGGTTATGCAGATCTTTACCTCGGCGGTCAGATTCGCGAAGCAGCGTGCATGGCGCATGCACGTCGAAAGCTACATGATCTGCACGCTGTTCGGGCATCACCGATCACCAGTGAGGCACTCGAGCGCATCGGCGCACTCTATCGCATCGAAGAGCACATTCGTGGCAAGCCGCCTGAAGAACGACAGCGCGTTCGCCAGGAGAAGGCTGTGCCACTACTCGATGACATGAAACGGTGGTTCCAGACGACGCTTCTCACACTCTCCGCGAAATCGGACACCACCAAAGCGATCCAGTATTCGTTGAATCGCTGGCCTGCGCTGGTCTATTACTGCAGTGATGGTCAGGCCGAGATTGACAATCTGATTGCCGAGCGCGCATTGCGCGGCGTGGCAATCGGAAGACGGAACTTTTTATTTGCCGGTGCGGACTCAGGCGGAGAACGTGCAGCCGCGATGTACAGCCTGATCGGATCTGCCCGCATGAACGGCGTTGATCCCGAAGCCTACCTGCATTACGTCATCGAGCGCATCGCCGATCACCCAGTGAATCGCATCGACGAACTGTTACCCTGGAACGTCGCTCCTTTGCTGCCCGCCGCCTCACACATCGATCCCGTTCGCTAGCAGCCGATCCTCTCGCGCGTCAACAAAATCCGCGACGGTGTAGGTCCAATGCTTACTTGCTGACAATGGGACTCACACCTCCATCGCATTTCAGGTGGGCCAGGCGGTCGACAATTTCCGGCTCGGCCAGCACCCAGCCTAGGCGAAGCCCGGGGCCTGAGATTTTGGAGAAGCTATGCACATTGATGATGTTGCCACCCGCCTGCAGAACCTCGGGTGACGCGCCATCGTAGGGCAACTCGCTATAAACCAGGTCCTGCACCAGCCGCACGCCGTTGCGGGACAGTAGAGCCTCCACCTCGACCATATGCCGGTGTGCAAAGTATCGTCCAGTCGGATTGTGGAACGCCGGAGTGGTGTAGTACAACTTGGCTCGCCCCTTTGCGTGCAGCAATGCTTGTTCGAGCAGATCGAGGTCGACACCCAAGGAATCCGCACCTACTTGAACCACCGTCGCGCCCGCAATAGAGAAAATGCGCAACGCGCCGAGATAGGACGGGTCTTCGGTCAGCACGACGTCTCCTGGGTCGATAAAAGCATCGGCGAGCAGTTGCAGGGCTTGTGAAGCGCCGTTCGTCAGAATGACATTGCCACGCGCCATCCGGTACCTTTGGCCAAGCTGTCCGCGCAGTTCGGGAAGGCCATGGGCGTCGGTGTACTGCGGTAGGTCGGAGATGCTGACGCCCGTCTCGACGGTAAGCGGGTCCGGCCATTGCAGGCGGGCGAACGTCAAAGGATCGGGAAGCCCATAGGCGAAGTTGACTGTGTCCTTGCCTGAGGTGTGGTCGAATACCCCATAACTGAGCGAAGTGCGACTGCGCATCGACATGACTGGCTCCATCGTTGGTTACGCGGCATCGACAGCGCGCTGGAAGCGCGATTGATATTGGCGGATGAACGAGTCGGCAATTGGCATTCCGAACGGCGGAAATTCGGCCGTTGCTCTGGGAGGCGTAGCCGATAGCGTGGCGTTTGCGCCGAGTGCCGGTGTCCAATTCTCGCCAAAGAACACGTTTCCATAGCGTTCGGCCAGCACTGGCATCACGGGATGGAGCATGCTCAGAAAGACGGATACGTGCACCGGCCGCCACGTTTCCGGGCTCGTGCCGAAGCCCGTCGCGACGAAGTATTCGTCAATCAGATCGAGGGCGTTCCAGAAGCGTACCTGGTCCATCGCGGTGATATAACGTTGGACTATGTCGTCGTGCGCCGGCGTAAGACCGCTTCCATCGACATTCGCCGAGTGCAGTGAATCGCGGCGGAGGGCGCTTTCCCACGCAAGGATGTGCGAAGCCGACCGGATCAGTTCGCCGATCTGGAAATCGTTATTGTTGGTGCCGAACGGCTTGGCAATCCGAGCGAGCGCATAGCGCAACACACTCGGGTCGACCTGCCGGGATACTTCATCTGCCCAGAGTGCATGGTCGCGGCTAGTCGAGAATTTCTGGCCCTCCAATTTATAGAAGTCCTGGATCGAATGATTTGCCGGAAGCGGATAGCCACGCGCAAGCAGGCTGCCAGCCACGCCGATGGTGTAGTAGAAGCGGTTATCTTGGCCCATGAAAAACAGGAGGCGTGTATCGGGGTCGCGCATCACGGTGTCGTAATTGACCTCGTCGCGCGCGCACTGCAAGCGGATCCCCGTCTCGAAACACCAAAGCCCTTCGAACCACGTCATCAATGTTTGCCCCGCAATTTTCGCGGGTGCTTCAAGTGTCACACCCCGGTCGAAAATGCGCGACATAGGCAGTGGCCGCAATTCGTCACGCAACCATGCACGCGCTTTACGCTGGATCGTTTGATCCCATTCACTCCCCTTGATCGCATCGTCAAGCATGGCTGCCATGCGAGGAATGTCGAAAACAGCCTGTTCGATGGGGCGAAGCGATAGCGGTTTGCCGCACGACGTGTGGACTGGCGTTCGCAACTTCGAGTGCTGTTGCGCCAAACCGCAGTTTTCGCACAAGTTGCTGTCGGTGGACGCATCGCACGCGGGGCAGAGGCCGACGGCAAGCGAATCGGCCACGAACTCGTCACAGTTTTCGCAGTAGAGTTGATGGCCATTACGCACATCAATGTAGCCTGCAGCTTCCAGCTCGCGAAAGATCTTCAGACTGTTCTGCTTATGCGTAGCGTCCGTTGTTCTGATGAAGACATCGGGCTCGATGTGCATTGCCCGCAAGCAATCCGTTATCTCGTCAATATGCAACTGCGCGACTTGGTCAATCGGGCGACCGAGCTTGCGCGCCTTCACTACTGTGTAGGTGCCATGCTCGTCCGCACCTGTGACGTGGTAGGCGCGGTGACCTCTCATGCGTTGAAAGCGAACGAAAAGATCGGTGAGCAGATAGACCCCGCCAATATGGCCGAGATGCAGTTTTCCGTTCGGGCAGGGCGGTGCGGGGCAAACGAAAAAAGTGCGTGTGTTCACGTTAGTCCCACCATATCGATAGAAATTTCAGGCTCGCCGCCGGATCGGCATTGCGAATCGCGTGCTCCTGGTTCGGCTCGATATAGAGCAGTGTTGAATCTGCGACTGGCCGCGCCTGACCATTCACCTCGAAGACTCCCTTGCCTGAAATGAGTATCCACAGTTCATGCTCGGAATGGGAGTGCAGATCGACAGCGCCCGCCGGCACGACCTCAACAATCGACGTGCCGAACGCTGTTGTCAGGCCAGCCGGCAGATGTTCGAGCAGCCGGCAAACAAGAACGCCGTTTTCCGGCCGCATCGTGGATTGGTCAATCTGCTTTGTGTACACGCACATCCTCCGGTGAATTACATCAGGTACGATAGAAAATGCCATTTGGCGGCTTCAGATCCTGGATATCCGATTCCTTGTCTTCGGGTGGGTTGTAGGCACGCTTCAGTTTGTTGTATTCCGTACGCGTGGGGCCACCAGTTGAGGCGCGCTGGAACACCAGATAGAGCGTACGGCGCGAACGATTGCTTTTGTTGGGCTGCGAATAGTGCGGCGCGTAGTCGTCGAAGACGAAGATGTCGCCGGCCTTCCAGGGCACGGGTTCCCACTTGAACGTCTCGGCCACCTCCGGATGAATCACGCCGCCGGCGTCCATCGGAAACACACCTTTCTGATGGTTGCCCGGACTGAAGAACAGGCCGCCGTTGTCCGGATCGGAATCGTCGATGCCGATGGCGACCACGGCATGCACCATGCGTTGAGGAATATTGTGCGGGATGTGATAGATGTCCTGATGCGGACGATAGCCGCCGCTGTCCGGGTACTTGAAGATGAGCAGTTCCTTGAGCATGCGGGTATCTTCATCGAGAAGCGATTCGACGGCAGTCTGGATGCGCTTGTCGGCCAGCAACAGGTCGCGCAGTTCGTTGTTGAAATCCAAAAAGTTCTCTATCTTTGAAACGATCCTGCGGTCATCCTCGGTCTTCTCGAACCACATCATCCATTTGTTTTCGCTGATTTCCCAGCGCGAGACATCGTTGACCAGAGCAGAAATCTTTTCGCGGGTGACCGGATCGAAAAAGCCCTCCACTTTTAGATATCCATCTTCGTGCCACTTGGATTTTTGCGTTTCATTCAGCATACGAACCACCTCGTTAAAGAACGGAGTTTTCAAGGAGAAGTCAGGCGGCGAAATGCACCTTCATGCGCATGACGCCGAGTAGCACCACATTAGCGAGTACGGCGCCTAGCAGGACGACGAGCATTGCATCGGCGCCGAAAACGTGAATCAGGGCGCCACATAGGAAAGGGCATCCGAACAGACCGATGAAATAGGCAAGCGTAAAGATTTGCGAAGTCACGGGCACCGAAACGCCGTGGTCTCCGGCGAGGTTCGCGGCCATGCCGTTCAGGGTCGAGTAGCTCAGTCCGTAGCCCGTGGCGAACAGCGCGGTAGCGACGATATAAAGCGTCGTGCTGCCGTGGTTCAACAGGAACAGTACGAGCGAGGCGCCGGTCAGCAAAAACAATACGAGCGCCAGTCGGTCGGGCTTGATACGTCCCATGGTTCTCGCGAGCGACAAGCGCAGTGCCACGCTGGTTGTCGTGAACGTCAGGAAGAACAGGTCTGGCCTGAGGTTACGCGAGACGGCATAGGGTGTCTGGTAAGTCGCCAGCCCGGCGAAGACACAGGCTGCCAGTGCGATCATTGCGATCGGCACTGCTGTTCGTGCCGTGAGCAGGGCCAACGTGTCGGTCGCGGTAATGGCCACGCGCGTCATCGGCAAACAGGACCCATCCCTCATCGCCTCGCTGGCGATCTTGACGCAGACTGCCGCCACCGCGCATGCCGCAGCGAACAGAAGGTAGGCCAGCGCGATCGAGCCGGTATGTTGGGCGATCAGGCGGCTCAAAGGCGCCGCCATGCCTAGTCCGGCCATTTGCGTGCCGGAGACGAAGGTCAGGTACTGGATACGTGCGTCGGGGCACAGATGATGGATGATTTGCAGCGGCGCGAGTATGAAGAACACGGACCACCCAGCGCCCAACAGCAAACCGCCTGCATAGACGGCACGAATGTTTATTGGCGCAGCGGCTAAGCAGAGCATGCTGCCTGCCATGACGAGCGAGGCCAGGGCGATGGTCGGCATGACACCGATACGCTGGGCTATGCGCCCGGCTACGCAGCAGCAGATCATGGTCGAGACCATGCCGCTCGAAATCACGGCGCCGGCGACATCGCTCTTCATGCCTAGGGATTGCAGGTACTCGGGCAGGAGAAAACTCGTCCCGTACGAAGCGGCGATCACCAGTGACGCGATCAGAAACGGAATGAACGCCCGTAATTGCAGGGATGCCGGCAAGTGCTCGGGGTGCGAGATCGCACGCTTGCCAGTCGATAGATAAATGGAGGAGTCAGTCATCCGCTTACGCCACTGCCGGCCGGCGCGAGGCCTGAGCCGCGTCGCACAGTATTGATCCTGCTTCAGTCTCCTGATCCTCAAGGCTGTCGAGCAGTTGCCGGTCCGGAACATCCGGATAGAAGGCAAGACCCAGCAGACTGTTGATGATGCGACTGTTCCTGTACGCGACCAGCGAAAGATTGACGCTTTGCAGGCCATGCTGCACGCGGCTTTGGTTTTGCAGATACACGGGACCGGGCATTGGCGCATCGAAGCGCACGGCGTAATCGGGATCGAGCGTTGGCAGACCGTCTTCAAGGCTTGCGCCGTCGAGCAGCTTCTGAACGAATGGTAAATGGCGCGGCTGAAAACCGGTTGCCAGGATGATTCTGTCCGCGCTTATGCCGTTGCGCTGCGACGTGACCCGCGAGGTCAACCCGATGTGCCAGCGACCGCTGCGGCGGGTGATCTCGTCCATTGTCACCGAAGGCAACAGACGAAAGCAGTCGGCTAGCGTGCCATGGACGCTGCGTTCGTACAACGCTTCATAGAGCCGGTTGCACAGGCTGGCGGAGATGCCGTCGCTGGTGAGCTTTTCGCTTTCGACAATGGCCCTGCGCTGCTGGATCGGCAGCGTGTGAAAGCTTTGGCTATAACTGGGCATGTATGCTTCATTGACAAATGCGTTGTCGTCCATCGCAAACAGATTGGCGCGCGACGTCGCCCAAGTGATCTTGTCGGGACCTGACTCGGTCAGCATGTGCTCGACGACTTCCGCGCCGCTCTGCCCGCCGCCCACCACCAGCACATGTTCGTCTTCGCTGAAAGGTTTCCGGTTAAGGTAGTCGTCTACGTGATAGACCGTCTCGCCAACCACCTGCCGCGCACATGCCGGCACCTTGGGTTCGACGCCGACCCCGACCACTACCGCGCGCGCATGATATGTGCGCGCGGTAGTGGTCACGCAATAGCCCTTATTGCAAGGCCTGATATCGATCACCTCCTCGCCAAATCGAAGCGTGTCCAGGCATTGCGCGACCCATTGGTAATAGTGGGTGAACTCACTTCGCGATGTGCTGTTTCCACTTTTATTCACGAAGCTGTACAGGCGTCGATGTACAGAGAGATAGTTGAGAAAGGAATATGGGCTTGTGGGATTTACCAAGGTCACACAATCCTTGAGCGGCGACACCTGGAGTTGACTTTGGGTCAGCATGAGCCCGGGATGCCAGGAGAATTCTATGCGCTTCTCAAAGAAGAGCGCTCGCAAACCGGTGGGCTGAATGAGCGCCGCGAGGCTTAAATTGAAGGGTCCAATACCAATACCGATGACGTCTAGCATGTCCATAGGAAGGTTGTTCCGCCGTTAGAGGGAAATGGGCCAGCCGATATAGTGCAGCGCAATTCCCGTGGACTAAGATTGAGGCGGTCGTACCGGCGTACTGCGTAGCCGATGCCCGCTGCAGGAAAACGAAAACCGTAGATGACGATCGCTTTTCTTCCCAATGGCATTCTGACCAGCACTATGCTTGGTTTGACATTACCTCGGGCCGCCTGAGTGAATCATACGAGGAATTGAGAAGCTGAACACTTTGAATATACGCAAACCTTGCGGTGCGTCAATTGTCCACGCGGCGTTGTCGGATTCAGACGCCGGATCACCCGCAGTCCAAAGAGAGAGTTGTCACGCTGCTCAGTGGTTCGGATAACATCCGGGACTCAGAACATCGAATCTGTCTATCGTGGTCATCGCTTGCGGCGATCGTCATCAATCGCGTCGTGCGATGGTGAGGTTGGCTGAAAAAGTGGACGCCAACATTCCGTAAAATTGAGGAATGGAGGTATTGATGAACCGAATCCCCAAGGCTGTGTACACGAAGGAATTTCGTGAAGAGGCAGTAAAGCTGGTAATAGCCGATTGCCTCGGCGTCTTCGAAGCCGCGTATCGATTGTCAATTTCGATGAAGACATTAGCAAACTGGGTTCGTGCTGCAAAGGATGGCAAGCTGGAGAATGTTGGGCAGCATCAGAGACCACTGACGGAGGTCGAGGCCGAGCCGGGGCGGGGCGGGTCAAGCGGGAATTGGCCGAAGTAAAAATGGAGCGCGATTTATTGAAAAAAGTTCGTAACGTGTGTGCTATGAAAGCTGTTTGATCGATGAGGGCAGGCCCCTCGATGTCGTCTTTCAGGAGAAGGCATCAAACCACTTCAAGCTGCTGTGGTAAAGAGCCATGGTGGTGAGCGTTGAAGAAAAGGCGCAGTGAATGCGTCAGGTACGGAATAACGAGACGAGCGCAAGCGAACCGTCGATGAGGTGTCGATAGCTTTTCCCACCCGTCGTCAAAACCAAGGTCCACGTTGCATCCCGGGATAAACCAAGCGGGAGCCTGATGACTGGCTTGGTGGCGACCGGCATATAGACGGCGTGACGTTACTCCAGGCGATTGAACGGAACATAGGAACCTGTCATTCCGGTGCGAAGGGAGAAGCTTGATTTGAAAGACTCGAAGAAGGCGAGAGTACCGATGCGGGATACAGGGGCGGAGCATTTCGTAGTAGCGATGAAGCCTCGTAACGGGGGTGGAGCGAAGGGAATGCGTCATCCGGCAAGACTTGTGGGCCAACCAGAGAATGGGATGAGCCGATGAGTCGAGTCAGGCCGTTTGCAATAACGAAGCAGTCTGTGTGGACAGCATGGCTTCAGGTGAAAGCGAACCATGGCGCGCATGGTGTGGACGGGCAAACCATCGAGGCATTTGAACAGCGGCTTGGAGGCAATCTGTACAAGCTGTGGAGCCGGATGTCTTCAGGGAGCTACTTTCCCCCGCCGGTGCGTGGCGTGGAAATTCCGAAGGGCAATGACAAGCACCGCAAGCGCTTGTTGGGAATTCCCACAGTGGCAGACCGAGTTGCCCAAGCGGTTGTACGCAATTATCTTGAAGCGCAGGTAGAGCCCTGTTTCCATCCGGATTCCTATGCTTACCGTCCTTCCAGATCGGCGCTGGATGCGATTGCTGCTGTCCGGAGTCGTTGCTGGAAATACGACTGGGTACTGGAATTCGACATCAAAGGTGCGTTTGACCACGTCGATCACGAGCTCATGATGAAAGCGGTGCGGCAGCATGCCCGTTGCACATGGGTGGAGCTGTACGTCGAACGTTGGTTGACGGCACCAATGATGAGGGGGCAGGAAATGGTGTCGCGGACGCAGGGCACGCCGCAGGGTGGTGTCGTCAGCCCGGTACTGTTTAATCTCTACATGCATTATGCCTTTGATACCTGGATGGCGAGGCACTTTCCGGACACGTCCTTCGTGCGGTACGCCGACGATGGATTGGTCCACTGTAAAAGTGACGCCGAAGCCAGACGGTTGCAGGAGGCAATCGGTGGGCGTCTCAAGGCCTGTGGCCTGGAACTGCATCCTGAGAAGACGAGGATCGTGTACTGCCGGGATGGGAATCGCAAGCAGGACTATCCCTCCACGAGCTTCGACTTTCTGGGATACACCTTCCGTGGCCGGCTGGCCAAGAGCAAGCGCGGCATCTACTTCAACAGCTTCAGTCCCGCGCTCAGCAGCAAAGCCGCGAAACGCATTCGCGAGAAAATGCGGATGTGGGACATCGGCCGCTGGACGGATGCTGGGATTGAAGACATTGCCGAGCGGGTCAATCCAGCCCTGCGCGGATGGTGGAACTATTACGCGGCGTTCTATATGAGCGTATTCAAACGTGTGATCGGCCACTTCAACGACATTCTGGCGAAATGGGCGGCGCGCAAGTACCGTCGATTCAAACGAAGTCGTGCCAAGGCTCGGACGTGGCTCAGGCAGTTGGCGGCGCGCGCACCGGATCTGCTGTATCACTGGTGGGGGTATTGCCTCCGGCTGGATGACAAGAGCCGTATGAATCGAGAGGTTCACGTACGGATCTGTGAGGGCCTGGCGGGGAAGTTCCTCCGGGCTACTCGACACTTCGCGAAGGAGTCGCGGTGAAGTACGGCGTCTCATCAATGCGTCCAGCCGCTCCCAGTTGATCAGGTCAGCCTGAAACATCCGTTGGTGCGGTTGGTGCGACTGATCAACCCGGTGCTGCGAGGCTGGGTGAATTACTTCGCTGTTGGACAGTCCAGCGAGTGCTTCAACTTCATCAAGGACTGGGGGGAGAAGACGATTCGACGCCACATGGGTCGATCCCGGAATCGTCGGGGCTTCGGCTGGAAGAGGTGGAGTAGGCGCTGGCTATATGACGAATTGAAGCTGTTCAACGGCTACCGGGTTCGTCGTGCTGCCGCACTGAAAGCGTCCCCGGCATGATAGGTCCCATAAACCTTGACGTGAAGCAGGCAGGAAAGCGAGTGCGGGAAAGCCGCATGCTGCGTTTGACGTGGCGGGAGCTGGAAACGTGACCATGGCAACCGGATTGAGGCCCACCGCGAAAGCGAGGGAGAAGCCACCGGGGCCTACCGTGCGCGCGCCAGTTCTCGACCCTACCTTAGAAGGGGGCGGCGGCGCAGCAATGCGCTGCTGCTACCTGACGAGAAGGCGATTGCCCATCCAACCGATTCACGCCTGCTCGAGCGATGTCGCGAACATCTGGTGAAGGCGGCGGCACGGCACGGCCTGAAGCTGAGGCAGAACTACAACCGCGAGGCGCCGTATCTGGGGCTGCAGATTGGTCGCTACGCTCACGCGAAGCAGTACAAGCGCATGAGGAAAGCACTGCGCACGCTGCGTTCACGCGTCGGACGGGTGATGCGCGATGTGGAGCGACAGGTCGCCCAGGTGGCAGACCCAGAACGCGCTGCATTGGTGGAGCTGATTGGCCGCACGAAGCGCATCCTGTTGCAGAAGCTGAAGGACAAGAACAAGCTCTATGCGCTGCACGCGCCGGAAGTGGAGTGTCTGGCCAAAGGCAAGGCGCGCAAGCCGTACGAATTCGGCGTGAAAGTGTCGATCACGACGACTCACAAGGAAGGACTGGTAGTTGGGATGCGCTCGATGCCGGGCAATCCGTACGACGGTCATACGCTGGCTGAAGCGCTGGAGCAGGCGACAATCCTGTGCGACATCACGCCGGAAGTCGCGATCGTCGACCGTGGATACAAGGGTGTCGCTGTCGACGGCGTGAAGATCTACCACCCGGGCTTGCGGCGCGGCATCACACGCGGACTACGCGCGATGATCAGGCGACGCAGCGCAATCGAGCCAGCCATCGGTCACATGAAGGCTGACGGGAAGCTCGGCAGAAACTGGCTCAAAGGCGCGCTGGGTGATGCAATGCACGCGGTGTTGTGCGGCGCCGGCCACAACTTGAGGATGATCCTGAGGAAGCTACGGCTTCTTTGTGTCTTTATTCTGGCTGCCTTGCTTGAGCGCCGCACTGCTGCGGTCCCATCGCCGTAACGCCGGTGGTCGCAAAGCGAATTGTTCAGGACGGGCTAATTAGCCACCGATTTTCAACTTTAATCTAGAAGGTCGTTCGCATTCCGAATCTAAGCACGCGTGCCGTGGTGTTGGGGTATGCCGGTTCCCCGTAATATAGGGCTTGCCCCAACGTGTAAGTGGACCCATTTTTATTTTTTGTTTGTGCGTACCCGATATATATACTGGTTTGTTTAAAAATAGAATAAAAAACACCTAATCCAACAATGTACGAGTTTTTTGACTGAGTAATTCCATTCGAGGTGTCAATCAATTTTATAACTTGTGCCATTAAAACGGTCGAACGTGTAATTTGGTAGCTCACTCCCAGATTGACAATTGCATACCGCCACGAATTATTAAACGATGCTGCGTCAGTTATGATTGAATAGTCATCTTTAGTGTACCCGAGATACACTCTTACCGGCCCAATCCCATAGTTACCGCCGACACCCCGTGCTTTGTAATATCCCCGATCCAATGCGTCCCTCTGATAGACATATCCGGCATGAAACGTTGCGGGGCCATTGGTGTAGTTGATTGCCCCGCTAAAAGTTGTTCCACCACTTGTAGATTTCGCAACACCGCCGAGACCGTACATCAACCCGACCGAGAATCCATAAATTTTCGGAGATGAGTAAAGAACGGAATTATTAACGCGGCACGTAATGACCTCGGTAAGGAGCGTAGCTTGGACGGTACCATTAGGCAAAGTGCGATCAACGTCCCAGACGCTCCCTCCTAAGCCTCCTAAAAAAACGTCGTTGTCACTCATAGCAAGAAACTCTGGCGAGTATTGGCGACCAAAAGTCAAAGTCCCTTCAGAACCTTCGAAGCCAACATACGCTTGCCGGCCGAAAAGTGCGCCGCCCTGCTGTATGGTGCCGGTATTAGGCGCGAAACCACTCTCAAGTCTGAAAATAGCTTTGTATCCGTCGCCGAAGGCTTGGCTACCCATAAGGCCAAGCCGCGATCCGAACGTGCCGCCATTCGACATTTTAGTTAAGGTTCCTCTGCCCTGATTTGAGATATCAGTGAGAACGTCTAATGCTCCATATAGCGTGACGCTACTCTGCGCACGGTTTGAATCGCAGCACGCTAATCCAAAAAACACTCCCATCACCACTGCGCATACTGATTTTATCATTTGGAAGCCAAATCTCTTTTTGCTTCTGATGAGCCAATATCGTGGTCATTGAACAAATCCGACAGAAAGTGGAGTTGCATGAAGTAACAGCCAAATCTATGCCATGCGCACTCCGTTATTTTCTTCACGCCTCGATAATTGAGAATTGGGAATCTAGGCCCGGCATGATTTTCCAAGTTGCAGTTGTGAGCCGGGGGCACCGGGCTTGGTGGGGCAGGTGATCGCTAATAGGAGTTCAGCCGGAACATCGGTAGGCCATCCGGTACGTGAATGCGGAGACCTGCCGCCGATGTTGCAGACCGAACCGTGCAACGTCCGAAGCCCTCGATGCATGAAAAGCCAACAACGTCGCTTAGTCGATCCATTCATGAGCGTTGACGTAGGCAAAGGCCACCATCACCCCGTAGCCCTCGGCCGAAACCGAAAGCGTTGGTACAACAAAGCGCCGGCCCGACGATGAGACCAAGCTGTGCACTCATCTCCGAACTGAAGACGTTCGGTGAACTTTTTTTCGTCGTAGATCACGCTCACCATCGAAGCATTGTCCGTGGCAGTTGCTGTTGACCTTGGTGTCCTAGTCGCATCCTTACCAGCCTCACTATGCGCCGCATTGCCGACCTGCTCGATGGCAATGCCTAGATTGACGCGCGCGATGCCGCTGTCATTGCTATAGCCGCGCGCTCAATGCCGCTTACACTGCACTGCCTCCGACTGGCTAACGTACTGCTCGCCGAAATCGCCATGCTGTGCGGCCGCCACAACCCACGCTGCATGCAGAGGTGCGCAAAGAGGACGCTCGGTTCATCGTCAAGCCCGAGCTCATATTCGGCTTCACGCCGGGACCCGTACGTAGCCGCCTGGTAACTTCCGCAGTGAAGGCGGAGCCTCAAGGGTTCACTCCAACTACAGACTCCGGTGGGTCAACGCGGATGCACCACGCAACGAACTGTAAGATGCTTTGGGCCGCTCACGAAGCTGGACGCAACGAATTCGATTTCGCCCGCCGGCTCGATAAGCCGCAACCTCGGGACCAGTTCCTCAAACAAGATGCGCATTTCCATGTTCGCGAGATGCTGACCCAGGCACACGTGGGCGCCGGCGCCGAAAGCGAGATGCCTGTTCGGTTTGCGGTCGATATTGAATGCGAATGGCTCAGGGAAGACCTGCTCGTCACGATTTGCCGAGCCATAGCAGAGCATCAGCCAATCGCCCTTGCGGATTGTCCGGCCCCGGACGTTGGTGTCGGCAGTCGCCGTACGCATGAAATGACGCACCGGCGATGCGTAGCGAAGGGTTTCGTCGATAAACTGCGGAATCAGCGAACGATCCGCCTGTAGTCGCGGCAGTAGCTCAGGGAAGCGGCTCAACGCCCACATTGCGACCGATATGGACGACGAAACCGTATCATGTCCTGCTGCGGCGATGATCACGTAATAGCCAAGACGGGTCGCTTCATCGATAGGCTGTCCGTTGATCACCGCGTTGGCCAGCAAGCTTGCGATATCGTTACGTGGGTTCTTCCGGCGGTCTTCGGTCAGGCGGTCAAAATAATCCTTGAAGTCGGCCACAATGGACAGCAGGGCCTTGCCCATCGCGCTGCTCGCATCGCCTTGGCGCTGCACTTCGCGCTTGTATTCGGCATCCTCGCTTCCGAACATCTCCTGAGTCAACGTCAACATGCGCAGGGAATCTTCCTGCGGAACGCCGAGAATATCCATGATCACGCTCAGTGGGAAATGCAATGCAAAGTCATTCGCAAAATCGATCACTTGCCCGTTGTGATGCAACAGCTTCGCGATCGTTATATTTGCCAGCGATCGAATGCGGTCGTCAAGCTCGAGAATGCTGGTAGGCATGAACCACGACTGCGTCAGCGCGCGTAGACTCTTGTGCTCGTCGCCGTCGACGTGCACGAGTGATCGGGCGATGTTTGGACTACCGGTGGTGGAAATGACATGCTCGATCGACGCTCTTGGCCTGCAGACGACAGAATAGTCGCCGTTGTGAAACAAGGCATTTTCTCTTGAAATCATGGAGACGTCGGCGTGTTTCGTGACCACCCAGAACGGGTCATGTCCATCCGCCATGGCGCGCCCGACGGGGTTGTTTGCACGCGCCCAAGTATAGGTTTCATGGAGGCGATTGAGGTTGGTATAGAACTGCGGATCAACCAGATGGTTTGCTATGTCTTTCGGTAGGTCGTAATTTGGCATGCTCATGATATTGATAGTGCGGTTTGTTGGTGGGCGGCACGATCCAGGCAAGAGAAGGGCGCCTCTTCCTGCCCCATTCCGCTATTGGGCTCTCCGCGGACTCAATGACTGGTCTCAACTTTTGACGGTCGCTCGCTCGCGTGTACTGAGATCCTTCCCACGGACTTTGAAGTAGCATTCATGTATAGAGCTTGCTGTCATCCGAGATCTACATATTGGTCCCCCGTTGACGCAGGCACTGCAGCGTTCGCATCGGTAATGTTGTGGGTGAACTGGCGTGACGGACGTCGATATCCGCCCGTCGTATTGCTTCATACTATTCGCTGCCTCCCTGTGTACCCTTAATCTAGGTCAACTCTTCTTGGTTAAGTGTTCACTCAGGTGGTCCTTGAGGGCTACTGTTTGTCGGGCCGGTGCGCAACAATCCCCCGGCGTCATAGTTGTCGCTTCTGAATTTCTTTATCAAGAAGAGTCAGAGGTGCAAGTTGAAGGCGAAACAGACGTATTCTGTCGGGTTCAGGGAGCAGGCGCTCTCGAAGGTCCTGCGGGGGCAACCGAACGGTTGGAACTGTAGCGGACGAATTGAACGTGAATGTTTTGACATTGACGAAATGGATGGGAGGTGCAGCCGCCGCGAACCGGAGCTCGAGCTCGGGACATGCAAAGCGTCCGGATGACTGTTCGCTGGAGGAACGGCTGATGGCCTTGCAGGAGAGCCACGGGTTGGTCGACGAATCGTTGAACGGCTGGTGTCGTGAGCGCGGCCTGTTTGCGCATCATCTCGCGCAGTGGCGAACGGACTTCTGCGCCGTTGGTGGAATCGGTGGTAGCCGGCGCGAGAGCGCACCAGGAGGTGCGGGATCTGAAGCAGGCCAATCTCCAACTGCAGCGCAATTGAACCGCAAGGAGAAGGCGCTGGCTGAAGCTGCAGCGCTACTGGTGCTGCAAAAAAAGTACCGCGCGCTGTTCGAGGGCGAGGCCGAATGACGGGCCCTGAAGAGCGCAAGACATTGACCAGCCTGATCAGCGAGGCGACCCTGGCCGGGGCTCGCCAGGCACACGCGTGCAACATGCTGGGGCTTAGTAGTGCCCGGACAGTTCAGCGCTGGCAACGCGGCAAACCTGACGCGGCGGACGGGCGCTCGTTACGGCACCACGAGGCATGTCACAAGCTTTCTGCCGACGAACGCGCCGAGTTGCAGGTGGTCGCGAACTCGGCCGAATTCGGTCATCTGCCGCCAGGCCAGATCGCGTCGCGACTGGCAGACCAGCAACGCTATCTCGCCTCCGAATCGACGTTCTACCGGATACTGAAGGCCGAGAAACAACTCGCCCACCGGCGCAGCGAACGGCCGGCCACGCTCGCAGCAAACCGCATTCCGTTCGCGCCGACGCGCCGAACCAGTTGTATTCCTGGGATATCGCGTATTTGCCGACGACGATCCGTCGGCAGTACTTTTATCTATACCTGTTTCTGGATGTATTCAGTCACGCAAGATCGTCGGTTGACAGATCTATGCGGAGGAAAGCAGCGCGCTGGCCAGCGAGGTTCTCAGGGACCTCTGCGCGCGTGAAGCGATACAGCCTGACTGGGTGATTCTGCATTCGGATAACGGCGGCCCGATGAAAGGCACGGCGATGCTCGCCACACTCCAGGCGCTGGGTGTCATGCCGTCGTTGAGTCGCCCGGGCGTGAGCAACGACAACCCCTTATTCCGAGTCGCTGTTCAAGCCCCTGAAGTACCGGCCCGCTTACCCGCTCAAGGCGTTCGATACCTGTTCGTCGCGCGCACCTGGGTGGGCGCACTGGTGCGCGGGTACAACGACGAACATCGTCACAGCGCGATCCTGTTCGTGACGCCGGCGCAGCGTCATGCCAACCTTGATCAGGACATTCTGGATCGGCGCATGGCGCTCTATGAGACTGCCCGGCAACGCAATCCGCTGCGATGGACAGGCCGCACGCGCAAGTGGCAGCGCATAAGTACTGTGCATCTGAACCCGGATCGAACTCACAACCTGCCAGGCACTCCGCAGCGCGATAAGCAGGAGCGAAAGACCGTCTGAACTCTAAACGTTGAG
Source organism: Paraburkholderia sp. BL27I4N3 (assembly GCF_003386115.1). Taxonomy (NCBI): domain Bacteria; kingdom Pseudomonadati; phylum Pseudomonadota; class Betaproteobacteria; order Burkholderiales; family Burkholderiaceae; genus Paraburkholderia; species Paraburkholderia sp. BL27I4N3. The sequence continues at coordinate 1,626,638 of NZ_QREJ01000001.1, forward strand.
GCAACAACTACCTTGAAAATTTCCGAGGATGGCATCGAGCTTCCGTGGGTCGATGAGCAACCTCCGCCCGGGATAAGTGCTTGCGAAAATCGAGCCAGGGGCGGCCTGCTGATCGTCTTCGGACCTTAGCGATAAAGCGAGCTGCCGGGACAATTGACCGCATCGTACTGACCACTGAGCTGCAACGTCAGCAATCTTCGAACGGCGACGTAGCGAAAAGTGTTTCGTCGACTGACGGCGACAGACCAGTCCTGGTCAGTAACAAACCATCGCACCACACACGTTCGACGCGTCCCCACGCACAGGCTGAAGCAGCGTCCGGGAAGAAACCTCGTCCGTGATAGTTGGCGCTCGTGTTGCAGAGCAACGGAATACCCGTCAGCTTTTCGTATTCGACCAGAAGTTGCGCCACCGGATGCTCGGAAGTTCTTGAAATGGTCTGCAATCGGGCAGATCCGTCAAGATGCACGACGGCAGGGATTTTTTCTCGCCATTCCGCGCGCGTCTGATGATCGAACAACATATAGGAATCAGGGCTCCCCGGACTAAAAATGGTCGGCGCACGATCCTCAAGGCAAATTGGCGCCACGGGACGGAAGTGCTCTCGAAACTTGATGTCGTTGAGATGATCCTTCATTGTGGGCAAAGTCGCGGCGGCCAGAATGCTTCTGCCCCCCAATGCTCGTGGTCCGAGCTCGGCCCGGCCGGCAAGGAAAACGACGGGCTTGCTACTGGCGAGTATGCTGGCGAGTTCTGCAATGGAGCAAGTAGACGCCGTCCATCCGGGCGGTACTTGGCAACCTTTTAAGACCGGTCCGCTATATACCGACCACTCCAGCGGCACGAAGCCCTTCTCAGCTGCCAGCGCGCAACAAGCGGCGCCGATCGCCGACCCGCTATCGTTGGGAAACGGCGGTACCCAGATTGCGTCGAACAAACCGCTCGCGCGCAGGGCGCTGTTCCATTTGATATTGAGCCCGCATCCGCCAGCGATGCACAAATTTCTCGGCCCCGGAATCGAATGGCGCTGCAGCGCGATACCCATTTCATGAACGAGAAGACGTTCGAGGAATACATGGAACGAGGCGAGTACGTCTTCGGATGGCCTGGCTTCCAGTCGCAGCGCGCTAGCTTCGAAGAACTCTCCTACAGCCGCTAGTGACGCGTCCGCGCTGTGGATGTTCTCGCGATAAGCTTGCGCACACTCCGCGTCGCCAGCAAAGCGTGCCTGATAAAGCCCGCGAAATACCTCAACGATATCTTCGTCAACGGAGCCCAGCGCGATGTAAGCCATCAGCTTGCCGGCCACACCCAGATCCCACCGGGCGCCGCCCGGCTTCTTATAAGGACCAAAGTGATGACCCGCCGCGGCGTAGATGTGACCTATCATGGGGAACAGGCAGTCAACATGGCGGGCGTGGTGGCGTTCTACATGATAGAGCCGTGGGACGATGCCACCATCCCACACCAAACAGAATGCAGGTTGCCCGCTTTGGGCAAAGGGACTGGTGCAGTACGCGGAGGCCACATGGCCTGACACGTGAGGATAGCTTTTATAAGGAAAGGAGTGGCCGCCGACAAGCAGTCCGGAGCCGTCGAGCGAAGCGAGCAGATCATCGGCTCGGCGTTCGGCATAAGGGGCCCCTTTTAGGCTGACGGGAAGCGACCCACTGAGGACCCGAAACTGCGACTCGACTACCCCGTCCCAGCCGTCGATGACAAACTGGTCGATATCGTGCGCACGGAAACCATGCTCGGACAATGCGATCGTGATCGCGTCGAGGTCGTCGATCGCCTGATACCGCGGATTGTTGTCTCGCTTTTCCTGCTCCACGCAAAAAACGAGTTTTCCATCCTCGACAAGGGCGATCGCTCCGTCGTGTGTCAGTTTGATCCCACAGATGCGCATAATATCTCCCTGCCTAACGCTGGTAAGTTGGTCCACACGAAGGAGAAGTCCCGTTGCGAAAGCAGGCGAGCAGACAGTCTTCATTCAACGACTGACCGACGCAGCTCAAACGATCGATCTCAACCAGCTCTTCTTCCAGGATGGCTATGACCGTCTCGGCTCCGGCAACGTGGCCCCATCGCCGGCAATTGGCGTCACGTGCCGATCCGAAAACCAGCTGTCCACCGGGCGCAAGCATCCGTGCTAAATTGCGGACAGCGGCGCGCACCTCGACGCTGCCGTCGAGGTAATAGAGAACCTCCGCCACCACGATCAGATCGAACTGTTGCTCAGTCGAAAAATGCTGGACATCGGAGACGATCCAATTGATGTGTGGTGGGTCCATCATCCGTTCGCGTGTCCTAGCAATTGCGCGTGGCACAATATCGATCACGGTGAGCCGTTGGCAGTGCGGTGCCAATTTTTCCGTAAAGGCTCCGCCGGCGCATCCGACTTCGAGCGCATTTGTGACAGATCCCTGCGAAAGTGCCATCCGAAGCATTTGCCTGTGGCGCTCGTGCTCAAACGGATTGTTGTCGAGCCGCCATGGATCGTCTGTGTCCAATTCCCGGCGCAGCAATTCGAAGTTCGTTTGATGTGTCAATTCCGCCATACCTTTATGGTTCGCCGCTGCAAGTATCCGGACCTTGGGCCGGGACTGGTGCTCCGTTGAAAACAGGCGTGTTGCTACGAGAACTGCACGGCGACCAAACGCTATTGTTTAACTTCCAGAAAAAATAGCTCGCGAGGGCTGTTACGCAGCTTCAGACCTTCAGCCACTCATTGGAAGGGCGTCGTTACCGTGACAACGCCCGTGAGGGATGCAGTCGAACCCGACGCTGTTCCCACAATCCGCGCAGTTCCTTGACGAGGGTTTCACGTCGCGTCTGCTCAAGCGTAATTGTATCGAGAAGATGTCCGAGCACGGCTTCGCCTTCGATCTGCATTAGCATATCGAACAACTCATGTGAAATGCGCACACTGTCACAGATGGAGCCGCCGGTGCGAATTTCGCATACCGTCTCCTGACGATCCCGCGCTGTGTGAGCGCGGATTCGATAGAGCGATGCATAGGGCGGCAGTGAAACCGCGAGCGCAGTCCAATGTTCCTGCGTTGCGGGCCGTTTTTTGACGAGGAACGGCCCGACCACAAGTCCATCCAGCTCTGTCGTCAGATATGTGGCAATCGCGTCTGCAACCGAATCTACGATTGGCTCAGCGTTGTTATTAAAGGAAGTGTTGAGCAGAATTGGGATTCCTGTCCGCTTCTTGAACGCATTAATAACCTCCCAGTAGGCGGGATTGGTTTTCCGCGATACTGTTTGCAGCCGCGCTGTACCGTCAATGTGCGTGATGGCGCCGAGCAAGGCACGCTTGGAGTCGCGCACGCGAACTACAAAATTCATAAAAGGGAATTCGCGGGTACCCTCTGGGAGGTCAAAAAATTCGTGCGCATCATCCTCCAGCACTGATGGCGCGAACGGTCGGTAACCCTCGCGCTTCTTGACCATGGCGTTGATCCGGTCCTTGTTTGCGGTCGGCCTGGGATCGGCAAGAATGCTGCGGTTGCCAAGCGCGCGTGGCCCGAACTCCGAACGACCCTGCACCCAGCCGATCACGGCGCCATTTGCCATCCAGTCGGCTGCTCTGCCTGCCACGTCATCACTGCGTTCAACGTCGAGGTGTCCGGCCCACGCATTCAATTCTTGCTCCACGACTAGATCGCTCCCAAGATCGGGCCCCCAATAGACCTCCTGCAATCGCTCACGCGGCGCGGGCTGACCGAAGTCGTTTGACATCATAAGGGCGGCGCCTAATGCGCAACCGGCGTCGTGCGCTGCGGGCTGCACAAAGATGTCTTCGAAAAGTCCCGAATACAGCAGCTTACCGTTCATGGTGCAGTTATGAGCTACTCCTCCGGCTATACACAGCCGCTTCATACCGGTGACCTCGCGATGATGGCGGAGAATGTGAAACACGATCCGCTCCAGCGCTTCCTGCAATGAAGCAGCCACATCTCGATGCTGCTGTGTGAATGGCATTCCCTTTCGCCGGACCTGGATGCTGCGGAGCAACGTCGGACCGATGCGGTCCAGGTAGACGCGGTACTCACCGTCGGCGGAGAGTTGATAGAATTGCTCGAAGAGCCCGCGATAGGGAGCGGGGTCCCCATAAGGTGCAAGCCCCATGACCTTGTATTCGTCGAACAAGCCGTAACCGAGATACCGGATTGTTTCGAGATAGAACAGCCCTAGAGAATTATGCTCTGCGAAAGTCGCGAGTTGCGTAATTTCTGTTCCGGACCCGAGCGCCAAAAGCCCCGAGAGGAAATCACCACCGCCATCGACCGCGAGGATCAGACTTTGCTCGAATCCAGACATCGCAAACGCGCTCACGGCATGCGCCAGATGGTGACTCACGAATGAGACTCGCGAAGGATCGACTTCGGTACCGAACTCCTGCATTAGTAACTTACGCAGAAACAGCTTGGCATCCACCGGAATGGAGATGTTCGGCTGGGACAGGAACAGGCGTTCGAGCATGACGTTGCAATAGGCCTCGGTAGCGTAAAACGCGATGCGGTCGATATCGCTGAGCTGAATCCCTGCGGATGCAAGGCAGTATTGAATCGAACTGCTCGGGAACTTGTTAGAGTGCTTGATCCGGTTGAGGCGCTCCTCTTCGACGGCCGCTATTACGCGTCCGTCCCGGACAAGCACCGCAGCGCCATCGTGCAGAAATGTGTTCGGCAGTTCGAGTGGATTTTCATGAACTTTGTCCAGCCCGCCGCTCACTCCTAAGCACAGCATGTCTCTCTCCTTGATTGTGGGAGGAAGGCCCTATTGGCAAGACTCGAACCCGTACCACCTAAGTAAGGTAGGCTATCGCTCGCCGCTGCGAATACCAGTCAGACCTCACCAGCCCCGAAGAATCTCGCGTAGGGTCCGTCTGCAAAATGGCGCCGCAATTCATGAAAATTCCGTACCGTTTGGTCCAGTGGTCGCGTTTCCTGGCGCTGAAGGATGACGCGACCAGAAAGCTGAGGCGCTGGAACCTGGAGAAAATCCCAAATCGTTGCCAGGCATGCGGCGGATTCGCAAAGAAGGCTCTCGTACTCCATCACAAGCAGGTTGGTCGATGCGAAGGAGTGCGCGACCCTAGCGTGGAAATCCTCGGCGGTCTTGAAGTAGGCCTCGCAGTCGGCGATTGACAATCCGACGCGCGGAGGCAGAGCCGCATCGTTGCCAGAACTGAACCTCAGCCATTGGCCGGTTTGCCTTGCCTGCACCAGCGATCGAAGCGATTCCAATGTGTTTCTGCGAGGCAGGAGGATGACCTTGAGGCGTGGCCAACGAGCCAGCTCAGCAAATAAGCCCGGACGGGCGCGAAACTGAGGTTCATTGATCTTGCAGCCGACATGCGTCACATTGGTCTTGTCGCTCCGCGTCGGGTAGCGAAGGTAGGCAAGCTCGAGGAGCTCACGGTCGCCACGTAGCAGGCGATCCTTATCGGGCCAATTCGTATCATACGTATTGAGCAGCTCACCGTTGCTCAATACGTTCGGATGCCTGTTTAGCAACTGCTCCAGATAGTGCGTGCCCGTCCTTGGCATCGCAAGGATTGCAAATGGCTCAGGAGGCGGTGTAGGGTGGGTCATTCTGGCTCCAGATAACATTCTTCGCGACAGTTCGGGATTGAATCAATGATGTGAAGTCAGCCGACTCACGATGCCAGCGTTCCAGCGTCGATAGATTGACTGGATGCCATTGAGGATCTTCCGTGACAGGCTGACTTCCACACTGACGATGGTTGCGCTTCAGTGATGGCGCGACCAGAAAGCTGAAGTGCTGGAACCTCGCGGAAATCCCAAATCGTTGCCAAGCATGCGGCGGGCCCGCGAAGAAGACTACCGACGCATGTGATTGATCGACGACTGCTGCAACGTCATTTGCTCGGCTTCGCTCAGTTCTACCGCACACTTCATCCGCTACCCCGGCACCACGAAGGCGCCAGCAGGTTGACGAAACTCAATCGGATGTACCAGGAACACTATCCTCCATACTGTACAATTCGTGAAATCGATTGTTTTGATGGAACACATCCACACTATGGATAAGTTGGGATCATGCGTTTCAAGGGCCTCGATCTAAATCTCCTCGTCGCGCTCGATGCTCTGATGACCGAGCGTAACCTCACCGCGGCGGCACGCAGCATCAACCTGAGCCAGCCGGCCATGAGCGCGGCCGTCGCCCGGCTACGCGCCTATTTCTGCGATGAACTGTTTACGATGAGGGGCCGGGAACTTGTCCCCACACCGCGTGCTGAAGGGCTCGCTGCTCCAATCCAATCCGCGAGGCTCTGGTGCACATCCAGCTCTCCGTTATTTCCCGGGACGTCTTCAACCCGGCCAAATCGGATCGCCGCTTCAGGATCATCCTTTCCGATTTCATGGCAGTCGTATTTTTTCGAAAGATCGTGGAGCGTATTGCACGGGAAGCTCCCGCCGTCGGCTTCGAATTGCTACCACTTGCCGATGACCCCGATGAGGTTCTCCGGCGCGGCGAAGCCGACCCAGGCGATCTTCTTCAATGACGACCGTGGATAGCCTTGTTCCAGGCAATGTTCGAGATACTGATCTATCGATGCGGCGAACGGGTTTGAGCAGTGTCGAGCCAGATGACAAGGGCGAGTGAATAGGGTTTCCAACATGGCTTGCCCTCCTTTGAAAACATGGGCGAACCAGTATCGAACGATTTAAAATATGTTGCATACTTCTGGCCGTTCGCCGCGCCATATATTTGGCCGGCACATAACCCTCAGGCGCATACGGCCTGCAATGAACCAGCCTGATCGACAGCCGTGCGCAAATGCCTTGCAGCGTGGAAGCGCGGTAGGCGGCACCACTGTCGACGATCAACATCTTCGGTACGCCGCGTTTGAGCAAGGCCTGTTTGAGCACGCCCTCGATGTCGATCGCGGTCTCAGAGAAACAGAACGCGCTATGGGCGATGAGCCGCGAGGCGTCGTCCATCAACGAGGCCAGGTAAGTCTTGCGGCGGCCACGGCCGAGCGACAGGTGCGGACCGTGCAGAACATCGCCGTACCAGATGGAGCCGGCGTGTTCGGCCACGAAGCTGCGCTTCTCCTCGGGCAAACTCGCCGAGCCAATGATCCGCGAGAGCCCATTGGCTTGCAACAGCCGATGAACGGCGCAGCGCGAGAGCGTGTCGTGCGCCACGATACCGGCGGACTCGAGCAATAGACGGATCTGGCGGATCGAACGTCGCGGATTCTCGCGTTTGGCCGCAAGGATCGCCGCTTGCACTGCGGGCGGCAGCTTCGATTGCCAGCGATCAACACGAGGCTTGCCGCATAAGCCTTCCAGCCCGTGTTGTTTCCAGGCGTAATACCACGACTGAAGCGTCTTCTCGCCGATGTGGTGTCGGCGGGAACCCGGAATGGCGTACTCCTGCTGAGCCAGTTGCCGGATGATCTTCTGCAAATCGCCACGATCAAGCCGTTCCCGACTGACCAGTGGTCCGAGTACAGATAGGCGAAACAGGGCCTTCGGGTCGATGTCCTTCATGCGCACTCCAATTGTTAAAAGGGAGCAACCATGAGAACCGCGATCCGAATTCGGCGCGAGTGGGCAAAGTGTGTGGATAGCCGGAATGACAGGAATTACGCCGTCGCGCACCCGTTCAGAAGCCGTTGATCACGGGACGCAAACACCGTCGCCATCGAGCCAGGCCATCGCCTCACACAGCGGCATGCGCTGCAGACAGCGCAACCAGAATTCAGCAATCTCGACTGAGCGCCCGAGTTGGCCGAAACGGCTACGCAAATAGAATTCGAAGGTGAGACTGCATTCGCCGAGGCGTTGCCACCAGCGCCGTACCGTATGCCGACCAAGCGCGAAGATCGCGCTGGCACGGGGCGCTGCGAGCAGCCGGCAAACAGCAGAAGCAGGACCTGCTGCTGGAGCGCCCAGTTGTACCAGCGGTGGGGCGCAATGCACAGCGGCAGGCGCGAACACGTACGGCTGCAGGCTCGACAGCGAAAGCGCAAAACGGGAACCGGATTGAGATCACCGGCGGCGCTGCGGTCAGCCTTGCGGTGATAGCGGCCGTAACACCACACGCCCGAGCAGCCGCAGTGCCCGCAAGCGACGGGCCGATAGACCTGTGGCGTGCGATCGGCCGCGTTGAGATGTCGTTCAAGAACAGGAAACGCGAATACAATTCGAGGCATAGGCCGGTCTGGTTTGTTGTTCGTGTGGGGCTTCGTCACTTCCCACGATAACAGAGCAGTACTGGCCTTCTTCACGTCCGACATATCTCATGATGTTCAAGGCGGCGTGCTACAACTTATCCTATTTGATACCGAGACGAACAGCTCCGCTGAAACCCAAATTTAGTGCGACGTAACAGTGTACACAGCCTTGGGGATTCGGTTCATCAATACCTCCATTCCTCAATTTTACGGAATGTTGGCGTTCACTTTTTTCAGCCGAGCTCAGCGGCGATTGTGCCGATTTCGCGGATTGCTTCGGGCTAGAATGAAGATCTGGCTGTCTAGAGGGTGTTAGGCACTTTTGTTAAGGGCTGCAAAGTGGACAAGCATAAGCACGGAGAATACGACGAAGTGCAAACCAGCCAAGGTTTCGGGCAATCGCTCGTAGTCTCTGGCCAGCCTGCGGAAGCGGTTGAGCCAGCCGAAGCTGCGCTCGACCACCCAGCGGCGCGGCAACAGCACGAAGCCCTTTTTCGCCTCCGACAGCTTGATTACCTGAAGCTCGATTCCTTCGTCGAGTGCTGCCTGCGCAGGCTCTTCGCCGGTATATCCCTGATCGGCGAACGCCACCTTGACCGTCTGGCCCGTGGCCTGCTGAACCTGACGCGCCAGTTCTCCGACCTGCGCACGTTCCTGTTCGTTGGCCGGCGTAACATGCACAGCAAGCAATTGCCCCAAGGTATCAACCGCCATGTGGACCTTGCTGCCACGTTTGCGTTTGTAGCCGTCGTAACCGGCGCGAGGTCCACTCTCGCAGGTCGACTGCAGGGTCCGCCCATCGAGAATGACCGCGCTGGGTTGACCACGACGCTCCTGGGCGATCCGGATGATCGAACGCAGGTCATTCACCATGGCCTCGAAACAGCCGGCCTGAATCCAGCGTTGCGTCTGCTGGTAGACCAGTTCCCAAGGTGGAAAGTCATTGGGCAACAAACGCCACGGTGCACCCGCGCGTACGATCCAGCGAAGCGCGTTGAACATCTCTCGCAGTTCATAGCGGCGCTGCGGTGCGTCCTTGTTCATCAAGGTCAGGTACGGAGCGGACTGCAATGGAGTTCTACCATAGCCATGCCGCGGGCATATTGTCGATCTGTCAGTTGATCTTCCGACGGCGATTATCGGGACCCGGACTGTGCGAGCAAGGCTTCAACGACGTCCAAGCCTATGCAATCGAGCGGGTCCAGCCTGCGCAGCTTGGCGATCAGCTTCAGTGCAACGGCGCGCTCACCGCGCCGCACGCTGATGAACGCGAGCGCCTTCAGTGTGAAGAGCCAGAAGCGGCCCGGACCAAGAATGGTGAAGTCGGTGTCGCCCGGCTGCACCGCACACCAGTCGCTGTCGAGCGACGCTTGCCGGGCGGCGGCCGCCAAAGCCTTGGTCGCGACCTCCTGCGCCTCGCCAAGTTCACCCCGGTTCGCATGGAACTTATACAGCAGATAGTAGGATGGCAGGCAGCGCGGATACGACAGGACCGCAGTCCACAACGCGGCGGCCACATCGTCATTGCTGCCGCCGCGGGTTGTCTCGATCAACTGTAGCACGGGGGAGGGGACGTTGCCGCCAAACAGATCGGTCGATTCGATACCAGTAATGAGATTCAACAATTTACTCCGATATGGTGAGGCGTCCGGCCGCTTTTGCGGCGCGCGGAAGCCGATGTGACGATGGATATGTTTGTCTACCCGAACTTGAACTGGATGCCATGCCCGCCGTGCGGATACACCCATTCGAGGTTGTGATGGTCCGTGCACAGAATGCGGCAACTACCGCATTCCAGGCAGCCGTCGGTAATCTGCGTGACCGAGCCGTTGCTCTCCTTCCGATAACAGGAGACCGGGCACACGAACGTGCAGTTTTTTCGGCACAGTCGTTGGTGCAGACTTCAATGCTTTTGATGTGGACGTGCGGCGCCCCGACGTCCACGCGGTAGCGGTTCTGAAACAGCTTTTCCTCGATATTGACAGTGACCGTTTTCATCAGAAGGCTCTCCGAATTTGTATGCGTCGCTGACCAGCCCGGTCAGCGAGCGATTTTTGCGGAGACTGGCCATGATCTCGTGCTTTCTGGTCTTTTTGTCGACGCCATTTACCGTAATCATGGTGCGGGCCGCTTGAGCGACGAGATCAGGGTATGTTGTAAAGAACTGTATCGCCGAAGCACCCTGGCGCACGATAGTGTTGGTGACAGGGTGAACCCGGACCTGCACGGAATCCGGGAACTGCTTGATGCAGACGACAATATGCATTGAGGTACTCCAGGTCAGGCGCCGCCGCGTGCCGGCAGCGACGCGCGCAGGTCGTCAACTGAGACGAGCCGCCGACCGTCCGCTTCCAAAAAACTTTGAATACCTTTTGCTTCGCGGGCGTGGATACAACGAAGTCGTTGTCGGCCTTCTGCAGTAAGCATCGGTAAACGGCGAGCACGGCCGTCGCGCTGTTACACGGCAGTTCTTTCTGTTGCTCGATACACTGAAAGAAGCGCTTGAGGATGTGCAGGCGGCTCACGTTCACCACTTTCTCGTCGAATGCGATGTCGAAGAATCGCAGGAAATCCTCGGCCGACGACAGGTGACGCAGTTGTTCGATAACTTCTTGCATGTCGTTACTTCTATTGGACAAGTTCGGCCGCCATAACCACACTCACGAGACTTTCACCCGCGTGCTGCGGGTTTGGGTCAGGAAGCGGCGCAAATCGCTTGCATTCGGCGCCTGCTTGTACTGCGTGGCGAAAGAGCGGATGCGCGCAAGCAGGAGCGGGATGAGCCGCTCCGACACCCTCACGCCTAGTGCGTCGTAGGCCTCACGCACACTTTGAGATCCAGAATGTTTCCCGAGTATCGTCGACCGTTGCCGGCCGAGCTCTGCCGGATCGAATCCCTCGTAGGTCGTGGGGTGCTTCGCGAGGCCGTCGGTGTGAATGCCCGACTCGTGAGTAAAGATGTTCCTACCGATGATGCTCTTGTTTAAGGAAACTGCGCGGCCTGAGGCTTGTTCGACTAACGACGAAATGTCGGGCAGCGCTCTGGTGTCGACGCCAGTTTCTCGTCGCAGCAGGTGCCGTGCGCCCATCACGACTTCTTCCAGCGCTGCATTGCCGGCGCGCTCACCCAACCCGTTGACGGTGGTGCTCGCATGGGTCGCGCCGGCCCCAAGGGCGGCTAGTGTGTTGGCTGTGGCGAGCCCGAGGTCGTCGTGCGCGTGTATTTCGATCTCCAGATCGACGGCAACGCGTAGCGCTGCAATGGCGTAGAAGGTCTTAAAGGGGTCCAGGATACCGACAGTGTCGGCAAAGCGCACGCGCTGGGCGCCGTGCTGCTGCGCGCATTGAGCCACTTCTACGAGAAATGAGGGATCCGCGCGCGAGGCGTCTTCCATGCCCAAGGAAATTCTGGGATGGTTTTTCGCTGCCTCGCCGACGACGCGTGCGATCTGCGCCAGTACCCAACTGCGCGACTGCCGCAGCTTGTGTTGCAAATGAATATCCGAAACGGGAACCGAGAGATGAACGATATCGGCATCACAACGCAATGCCGCGGTGAGATCCTCGTCGGTGAGGCGCCCCCAAACCATCAGGCGAGCGTCGAGGTTCAGGTCGACGATTGCAGCGATGCACGCCATTTCGTCCTCACCCATGGCAGGAATTCCGATTTCGAGTTCGGCCACGCCGGCCTGCGACAGTGCGGCGGCGATTGCGCATTTTTCCTCAGTGCGAAATGCGACGCCAGCGGTCTGCTCGCCGTCGCGAAGCGTTGTGTCATTGATGATCGGATTGAGCATGTCAGGTCTCTTGAGTTGTCGCCGATGGATTGCAAGCGTTGTGCCAAGCGAGCATCTACAGTCGGGGCACAATTTGCGGGATGTCGACCGGCACAATGTCGGGTTATGGCGGTGCATCGTCCGATTGTTCGTGTCGCGAATGTTACGTTCCGGACAATTCGGCCGCGCTGGAGGTGGCTCGATCGGTTCCATCCGCTAGCGGATGGAATGTCGAACCTGTTCGCTTGATGCATACTCGAAATAATTAAAAGAGCAATTTGGCCATGGACCGGTCGAGATGGAATGGACGCCGCCCTCCCTCCGGAGAAGTGGGCGCGCTTCAGGGTCCCCAGGACCGAACGACATCAATGTGCCGAAGTGGAGTTGCGACACAACCACTTGAGGAACAGAGGCCCCAGATGGACGCTACGACATATGGACTCGATACTGCAAAACGGGTGCTCCCGGCAGATTCGACTACAGCAACATCACCTCGTCCTGACGAGGTGTAGGAGGGACATGTCGGCGATTCACGAGTCAGTTCGAAAATGACCTTGACAACTTTCTGCTCGTAGAAGGGCAACCCCTATCGCGTCGCGAACAATTTAACGTGGCAGTGCCGTGGCGATTCAACTTCTCTCGAATCCCCTGGCCAACTCCCAATCCGTGACCCGCCGATCGTATTCGAACTGCTCCCATCGCGCGGCGTGCACGTAATGATCGACGACCTCGTTCCCCAACACCTCGCGCAGCCACGTCGAATTCGAACTGATGTCGGTGGCGTCCCGCAGCGTTTTCGGAATTTCCGGTAGCTCGGCATCCCGATAAGCGTCGCCGACAAACGGGTCTGGCAATGCCAGTTTCTCGTCGATGCCCGCAAGACCCGCCGCGATCAGGGCCGCAAAAGCGAGATACGGATTCAGATCCGCACCGCCGATGCGGCACTCCACGCGGACGGCGTCCGAGCTTTCGCCGCAAAGGCGGAAACCGACCGTCCGATTGTCCTGGCTCCATGCGACCTTGGTCGGCGCGAACGTGCCGATCTGGAATCGCTTATAGGAGTTGATGTGGGGCGCCAGAAAGAGGGTGATGTCCTTCGAATATTTCAGCAGGCCCCCAAGGTAATGGTGCATCAGATCGGACATGCCGTGAGGCGACTTGTCGTCATAAAACAGCGGTCGCCCGTCCAGCGACCGCAGCGAGGCGTGGACATGACTGGAGGAACCTGCCAGATCATAACTCCACTTTGCCATGTAGGTGATCGCCTTGTCATGCTGTGCCGCAATCTCCTTGCTACCGTGCTTAATGATCGTATGGTGATCGGCCATCACCAGCGGGTCGGAATAGCGGACATTGATTTCTCCCTGACCCGAACCGCCTTCGCCCTTAGAGCATTCAATGGCGATTCCTGCGCCGTGCAGTCCGTTTCTGATCGGGCGCATGACGGATTCCTGGCGCGTTGTCGACAGGATGTGGTAATCCTGATTGTAGGCGCCGAATGTCTCCAGCTTATTGTATTTTTTTCTCGATATCGCCTCGTAGGATTCATCGAACAAATAGAACTCCAGCTCCGATGCGAAACAGGCGCACATACCGCGATCGGCCAGCCGGCGCAACTGTTTCTGCAGAATCTGTCTCGGCGAATGGACAACCGGCTGCCCATTATGATCAAACACGTCGCAGATCACCAATGCGGTTGCGTCGAGCCACGGCAGCCGCCGCAAGGTGGAGAGGTCGGGCTTGAGCAGGAAATCGCCATAACCGTCCACCCAACTGGCGCTGGTATAACCGGGCACCGGCAGCATGTCCATGTCATCGGCCAATAAATAATTGCAGGCGTGCGTTTCTTGGTAGCCGTGATGGACAAAAAAATCGGCATGACACCGCTTTCCCATCAGGCGGCCCTGCATGTCCACCATGCAGACGAGCACGGTGTCTATGGCGCCAGAGGTCACTGCGTGCTTCAATTCATCGAATTTCATGCTCATGTTTTCAGCCATCTATCAAGAAGAAGGTGTCATTTCAATTATCTGCACGGGAGGCCCTTGGGGCGGCCGGGGCCGAGGTGGTTCCAATCCGCATGGGCGTACGCCGTCGGGCGGCCATCATCGATCGATGCCGATCCTGCCCGGATCGGATGGGGTGGTTTGAAAAATCTGGGTTATCCAGTTTCCGAACAACAGATGTGCGTGACTACGCCACTGGTTTTTTGGCGGCAAGGTTTCGCAGTCGTCGGGGAAATAGTTTCTCGGAAGATGGATGTCTCTGCCCGCGTTTCGATCGCGGAAGTACTCGTCGGCCAGCGTGTGTGAGTCGTACTCGATGTGGTTGAAGATTTGGAGCGCGTGATGTTTGCAGTCGTTGAGCAGACAGAGGCCGGTTTCCGCCGAGTCAATGAGCACAGAGACGCCGCTGTCGGCCGGAATGTCGGTGTGCCGCATTTCCGTCCAGCGTGACACCGGGATATCAAAATCGTCGGAAAAACCCTTCAGGTACGGCGAGTCGATTTTTAGGCCGTGATGCCTGAATACACCAAAGGCTTTTTCATTCAGCGCGTATTTGGGCATGCCATGAAAATAATGCATTGCCGCCTGGGCCCCCCAGCAGATGTTGAAGCAGCTGTGGACGTTGGTTTGCGTCCAGTTGAAGATGCTGGCGAGCTCGTCCCAATAACTGACTTCCTCAAAAGGGATCGTTTCGACCGGCGCCCCGGTAATGACGAATCCGTCGAATTTCTGCGCCTTGACGTCCAACCAGTCGTGGTAGAACGACACGAGATGTTCAGTCGGCGTGTTCTTGGGCGCGTGGTTGGTGATCTTGACGAGCGTCAATTCGACCTGCAACGGTGTGGCGCCGAGCAGGCGGGCAATCTGGATTTCCGTACTGATCTTGTTTGGCATGAGATTCAGCAAGCCAACGCGCAGCGGCCGGTGATACTGATATACCGTGCTCTCTTCGTCCATCACCGTGACGCCTTCCGTCTCAAGTGCGGACACTGCGGGCAAACCTTTGGGAATTCTGATTGGCATGGGCTTGCAGCCTCCGTTATGAGTTAAACGTACGCCAGGTATCAAAACGATTCGGTCGCGGCTTTCGCCGCAGCCGGCATCGATCACGGAAACCATACGGGAATTGCGATTTATTCTGCAGCGTATTCATTCGTCTTTTCTGCTTCAGTGCGCGACTGAGACGATGCCAATCCGAGCATCTGGCCGATATCGGCATCGATCGGCCAGGTACTTGCCGATCCACGCTTGACTGGCTGCCAGTTTCGGCGGAAGCAAACTGCCTGGCACCGGAAACAATCAGATCTGCTGCCTTTTCGCCGACCATCGTGACGGTTGTATTGATATTGACCGACACCATCGCCGGACACGGACACGGACACGGACACGGACACGGACACGGACACGGACACGGACACGGACACGGACACGGACACGGACACGGACACGGACACGGACACGGACACGGACGCGTCGCAGACGCGCAGCCCGGAAACCCCCTTGACCTTCAGATCGGGGACGCGACGGCGTTCGGATCGTTGGCGGAGCCTGCTCGACAGGTGCCGGCAGCGTGATAGTACGTCTGGCAATTTTTCCGGATGTATTCGCGCAGATCGCTCTCTTGAATAATGTCGGGGCCGGGCAGCAATTCCTTGCTGATAATTCTCTTGAAGCTTTCCGTCTGGCCCAGCCGCCGGCAAACGAAACGCTCTCGAGCAGAATATTCTCGTCGTAATGATCGGCGTCCGAAAGATAGTTGAGGTCGATTGTCGGCGCGACGCAAATATCGGGGGAGGTAATTTTCGGAACCCGTGGCTCCGGCTTCTGGCGACATTCGGCTCGAGCGCAATAATAGATCTCGCTTCGGGGTCGACGCTTGGTATTCGTCACCGAACCGCCCGTTGACCCAGCCGGCCGTCGGGCCGAGTTGTAGCTGGCTCTCCACCGATTGCGCGCCCGGTGTGGTGTTCAGCATGGCAATCGCCTCGTAAGGCGTGATGTGCCGGTCGGGTACCGGCGCCGCCGTTTCGAAAATCACCGGCACTGAGTAGTGATCGATCGGGTGTTTGCCGACACCGGGACTGTGGTGGACCACGTCGATACCGAGTTCACGCAGATCGACCGCATCGCCGATTCCCGAGCTCAAAAGAAGCTGAGGAGGTTGGATGCTCCCTGCGCAAACAATGATTTCCCGCCCGGCGGCAATGCGCCCCCTCCCGGTGAGGCAGGCGCTGGCCACGCTGCCGATGAACTTGATCCTGCCGACGAGCGTGTCGGTCTGGATCTCCAGATTAGGGGGCAAGGACGTCAACGGATGGAGGTAGGCGACGGACGACGAATTCCTCAGGCGCCCGTGCACGTTCAAGGTCAGCATGCCAATGCCGAAATCGACCTTCGGCAATCCGAGCGCGACACCTGCCTCGATAAACGCGCGCGAAACGAGGTGTCGCTCCGGACGCTGCTCGATCGTGACGCGTTCTTTCAGATGCTCGAAATACGGTCTGACATCCTTTCCTGACCATCCATCGGCACCAAGCTCGCGCCATGAATCAAAATTCGCTTCCGGCGGTACCAGGTAGGCACAGTCGTTGTGATTGCCGCAGCCGCCCCGCATCCTGGCGCGCGAGTACGTGATCTGGCGGCCGGAATGCTTCTTGGGTTTGGTCAGGAACGCCCAGTCCGTACCGGAATCGAGTTCAAACAGACGGGAGATATCCATCATCGCGGGGATTCCCTCGTCAGGTGGTCCTGCTTCGATGAGCAGGACCGAGCCGATATTCGCATCGGCGAGCCGTCGCGCGATGATCGATCCGCGCTGCCACCGCCAATTAAAATATAGTCGAAGATCATGGTGCTCCTTTTTGTCATGCCGTTGATCGATAAACCATCGGTGATTCCAGTCCGTCAATAAGGAGACAGGATCAGACCAAGCGCGACCAACGCGTAAATCACGCCTGTTACCCTGTTGAATGCAGATTTGTTGTCGAAGGCCGCGCGCGCCTTGTGGGCGAGGAACATATACCCGCTATAGATCGAGAGCGAAATGACCATCGCCGCCAGACCCAAGGAGATTGCCTGGATGGTGTACGAAACGCGCGGGCTGA
Source organism: Paraburkholderia sp. BL27I4N3 (assembly GCF_003386115.1). NCBI lineage: Bacteria > Pseudomonadati > Pseudomonadota > Betaproteobacteria > Burkholderiales > Burkholderiaceae > Paraburkholderia > Paraburkholderia sp. BL27I4N3. The sequence continues at coordinate 1,643,745 of NZ_QREJ01000001.1, forward strand.
TGAAACTCGGGTAGGTGAGCAGGCTGGCCAGCCATCCCTTGGGGTTGGTCAGGGAAACGAGCAGCGAATCGACAAACATCTGCTTCGGGCTCGAATCGCCGACCTTCCCGTCGCTCGGCCCGGATTTCGCGAAGAAGGCGCCGACCGCGAGGTAGGCGAGATAGATCGCCCCGATCCATCGTAGGTAAGTCAGGATCCAGCGATGGTCATAGATGATCAAACCGACGCCCGACAGCACGACCGTCGCGTGAATGGCGGTTCCCAGCCCAAAACCGAATAATGCACCGGGAATTGTCGTTTTGATTCCATGCCTGATCGCCTGGGCAACTGCAAACGCAACGTTGGGGCCGGGCACGGCGATTGCGGACGTGAAGGCAACGGAAAACAAAGCCAACAAATGTAAATCCATAAATCGTCCAGTTAGCCTGAAGATGCGATTGAATTGCAAGGGAGATTGGATTGCCAAAAAACCGGCCCGGCCGCTATTTCGACAATTGCCCCGTTGATTGATAAGCATGGCATGCACTTCCGAATGCCCTGAATATCTTCCGGCTCGTGGTATCGGCGGCGGCATGCCATTCGGGGTGCCACTGCACCGCGAGTTGAAAGGCCGCTGACGTCGTGTAGGACAGAGCCTCGATCACGCCATCCTCGGCGACCGCTTCCAACTGAACACCGGACGCCACCGTGGTGATGCCCTGGTTGTGCAGGGAATTGACGTAGAGCTCGCGGTTCTCGACGATCGACGACAGTAGTCCGCCGGGAACGACCTGGATCGTATGAACGGGGAGATACTGCTGATCGCGAGGCACGTTCGGGTTCTCGCTATGCACGATGCCTTGGCCCACCACTGACAAGTCGGCATGCAGCGTGCCGTTCCGATGAACGCTCATCTCCTGCAAACCGCGGCAGATACCGAGGACCGGCATTTCGAGTTCAATAGCGACCGACAATGCGACGCATGACAGACGATCCCTTGGCCGATCTCGCTCGCCGGGAATGACATCGTCTTCCCCGCGATTCCAGACGCGTTGCTGCTCGTTGAAGATCCTGGGATCGAGATTCGATTCGTCGCCGGTCAATACCAGGCCGTCCAGGCGCCGCATCACTTCGCGGAAATTGCGCACGGTTGCGTCCCAGGGCAGATCGCCGTCGATCGTTGGCAGGATCACGCATTCGACGGATGCGTGCCGGTCGAGCGCATCGATGTAGCGCCGCCGCAACCAGTCACGGTGAACGCCGTCGTAAAGGTGACGATTGGCCGTGACTCCGACGACGGCGCGACCCACATCACGAGGTTTGTCCATCATTGCTCTTGCACCGCCGTTGAGAGGGATGCACGCCGCGCGTCGTAGAGACGCCTGTTCCGGTCGAGCAACTGGCCGATGACGCTCGGCTGCCCCTTGGGGCCACGCACAAACAGGCCGCCCCAGGAATCGGTAATCTCGGCATAGTTCGGATCGCGCATGCGGATGTTCTGCGCGCGCGCTAACAGCCAGAACGGAACACCGGGCGAAAGATGGTGCTCCAGATGGTATTCATCGAAATTTACGCCGAACAGCAGCCGTTCGATCAGGTTGCCCTTTCGGTTGCGCGTGAGATAGACGTTTTCGACCTCGGTCTCGCACATTGGCGAGTGCTCGGCGATCTCAATGAACCAGCCCAGTATCTGGAAGGTGGTCAGATAGGGAATCAGCCAGAACAGCACCAGTAAATGCAGCGCACCGGCCTTGGCAAAGCCGGCAATGATGATCACCCAGAAGGCCGCGAACCCGTAGGAATCGATGGCGGCGCCCCGTTTGTCGACGCTCTTGTCGTCCTTGTTCGAAATCAGAAAGCGGTTGTGCCACAGGTACTTCAGATAGCGCAGCGTGGCCCCGCCCAGAATGGCCTTCCAGACGATCGAAAACGCATACTCGCGCGGCTCGCGCACCTGATAAACCCCGGAAGAGATGAAAAACTGCAGGTCGGGATCTTGCTCGGGATCGCCAAGGTACGGATGATGAAGATGCACATGGGAAACGCGATAGGCCCAGTGCCGTTGAAAGATCGGATAGGCGGCGAACGTAATGCCGAGAAAATGGTTCCATTTTGTATTTTTCGCGAGTATCCGGTGGGCGGCATCGTGCGAGATCGTCGTCAGCCCCCGCTGATGCGCGCCAATCATGAGCACCGCAATTGGGTAAAGCCACCAACTGAACCGAACCGTGACAAACGCACAAGCCAGTATGACCAGGTAGTCCTTCAGCACGTACAGCGCGCCGGTGATATTGTCCGGTCGCAATTCGGACAGATCCCGCGTGATGTCGCGGGAGAAATGGAATGTATCGAACCGCTTGTTCCGCAGTTTCCAGACTTGAGACGTTTCCATGATGGTTATCTTCCTCGCCGGATTGGGCATCAGATGGCGTCGAGCCCGCGTTGAATATCGAAAATCACGTCGTCCACGTTTTCGATGCCGACGCACAGGCGGATCGATCCGTCGAATATTCCCGCGGCCTCGCGTTTCTCTTTCGGGACGGTGGTGTGAGTGGTCGAGACGGGATGCGTCACGAGTGTCCGCGCATCACCCACGTTCGAAACGTGATACATGAGCCGGATGTTCTGGATGAACGCCCGGCCAGCCGCCTCGTCGTCCAGTTCGAACATGATCATGGCGCCATGACCGACGCGGGCGTCGACCAGTTCGTCAACGAGTTCGCGATCGCGTCCAGTGGCGAGCCCCGGATACGAGATGCGCCTGACCTTCGGGTGCTGCTTCAGGAAACTGGCCACCGCCGCCGCGTTTTCGCAATGGCGTTGCATGCGCAGATGCAGCGTCTCTAGGCCTTGAATCAATTGGAAGCTCGCGAACGGACTGATCGCGGCACCGGTATCGCGAAGCCAGGTCATCCGTGCCTTCAGGAGATAGGCGCTCGCGCCAAGGTCGCCCAGTTTCCGCACGGCATCGCGCCAGAGTATTCCGCCATGCGCTTCGTCGGGCTCATTGAGTAAAGGCAAGCGGGAAGGATCGTCGAAGGCGAAGTTGCCGTTGTCGACTACCAACCCGCCCAGCGTCGTGCCGTGGCCGCAGATGTATTTCGTCGCCGAATATGTTGTTATGGCGGCGCCAAGCGAAGCGGGGCGGGACACGAGCGGCGTGGTCGTGTTGTCGACCACAAGCGGAATGCCGCGGCGCTTGCCGATTTCGGCAAGCGCCGCGACGGGAAACGGTATAAGACAGGGGTTGGAAAACACCTCGCCGAAGATCGCGACGGTTCTATCGTCGATCTGCGATTCGAACGATGACACCTCTCGTGGGTCGGCCGATCGCGCCTCGATGCCCAGCCGTTTGAACGTGTTGAACAACAGGTTCCAAGAATTCCCGTACAGGTACTTCGATGCCACCACGTTGTCGCCAGGCTGCCCGCTGCTTAGATTCACGAGGGCAAGGAACGTTGCGGCCTGTCCCGACGCCACGGCGAGTGCATCGGCGGCGCCGTCCACCGTGGCATATCTCTGTTCCAGGATGCGCGTGGTTGGATTGATGATCCGCGTGTAGGTGAATCCGTCTTCCTTGACGTTGTAGATGTCGGCAATCTTCGACAGATCGCCGTCGAGCTCATAGGCGGTGGATTGGTAGATCGGCACCGCGACGGCCTTGGTGATGGGGTCGTGCCGATAACCGGCATACAGGAGCGCGGTTTCTCGGGACATTTCCGTGCCGGGAATATTCCGTGACATGTTACAAGACCTCTTTGACGAATTCAGCTTCGGGGTGGATTGACGCCTTTCCGGTAATCCGGGACGCGTCGAAAAAGTCTCGAAATGCGGTCGCCAGCAGGCGGATCCATGCCGGCTTGATGGAGCCGATGCATCCGATCCTGAAGCTGCGGGTCTGAAGATGCAGCTTCGAATAGATATAGAGGTTGTAGTTGGTGAGATGCGCGTAAAGCGCATCGAAATCCCTCTGGGTATTAATGATGCCGTTTGCCGTGAGCGCCAGACACACGGGTGAGCGCACTTGGGCGTTTAGAAGTGGCGATGCGTATCGTTCGGTCGAGCGGACGATTTCGTCACGCACCGCGCCGTAACGTTCGCCGCGGTGAATCACGCCTTCACTGGCAAGTACTTCAAGCGCTTTTGCGCATGCCTGGATCACATGCGTGGGTGGCGTGGATCGCCATTCGCCGGTTTGCTCGAAACTTTGCCACTGATTACGGACGTCGAGGACAAAGGAATTGACCGGATTGCCCTTGCTCCTGAGCAGATCAAGTGATGCGATGACGAAAGCCGCGCCCGGCGGCCCCTCGATGCATTTATTGCTGGACGTTACGAGCACGTCGAAAGCGATTCTCCTGGCACTGATGTCGGTGGCGCCAAAAGAACTCATCGCGTCGATGATCGTCCTGACGCCGCGCCGTTTAGCCAGATCCACGATCGCATCGAGTGGATTAATGACACCGGTAGTCGTCTCGCAATGCACGAAACAAAGGTGCGTGATCGTGCGGTCCTGCTCCAGATACGCGGCGATGTCGGCGGCCGAGAGCGGTTGATCGCTCGGCGCCTTCATGCTGACGGTCTGCACGCCTCGCAGCTCCAATATCTTCAGTATCCGCTCGCCATAAATTCCGTTGATGCAGACGAGCGGCCGATCAGACGGACAGATGAAGGTAGCCAGCGCAGCTTCCATACCGTAGGAACCGCTGCCCTGGATTGGGACGACCGAATGTGTGTCATTCCCGTCGATCAGCTCGATCATTAGTTCACGCACCAAAGCCGTGATGTTTTTGAAGCTCCGGTCGCGCGAGCCCATATCGAATTGCATCTGCGCCTTCACTTCGTCGCTCAAGGCCAACGGGCCTGGTGTCATTAAGAAATGATGTTGGCCGTACATATAGCACTCCTAATTTAGACGTTTATATGCAAATGCGGTACGAACGCTTTGCCGCGCGGCAAAGTTTTCACAGGGGAATCTTCCTGTCTGTGCAAAATCTGGCGGTGGGCGAGTGTCGAGCTGCTTGCAGTAAGGCTCAGTAGCTCCACAATCTTCATGGAATCGACGGATGCACGAATCCTATGGGAGGGCGGTGGAAGTAAGCCCGCTGGAGTAGCTTGCGCTTGATCCTGTGTCCGAGCAGCGACAGGGCCGCGCTCGCGTGCCCCGATGCATGTGATTGACCGACAACTGCTGCAATGTCATTTCCTCGGCTTCGCTCAGTTCTACCGCACACTTCTTCCGCTACCCCGGCACCACGAAGGCGCCAGCAGGTTGACGAAACTCAATCGGATGTACCAGGAACACTATCCTCCATGCCGCACAACTCGTAAAGTCGATTGTTTTGATGGAACACCTCCACATTATTTATAAGTTGGGATCATGCGTTTCAAGGGCCTCGATCTAAATCTCCTCGTCGCGCTCGATGCTCTGATGACCGAGCGTAACCTCACCGCGGCGGCACGCAGCATCAACCTGAGCCAGCCGGCCATGAGCGCGGCCGTCGCCCGGCTACGCGCCTATTTCTGCGATGAACTGTTTACGATGAGGGGCCGGGAACTTGTCCCCACACCGCGTGCTGAAGGGCTCGCTGCTCCAATCCGCGAGGCTCTGGTGCACATCCAGCTCTCCGTTATTTCCCGGGACGTCTTCAACCCGGCCAAATCGGATCGCCGCTTCAGGATCATCCTTTCCGATTTCATGGCAGTCGTATTTTTTCGAAAGATCGTGGAGCGTATTGCACGGGAAGCTCCCGCCGTCGGCTTCGAATTGCTACCACTTGCCGATGACCCCGATGAGGTTCTCCGGCGCGGCGAAGCCGATTTTCTTATCTTGCCGGAATTGTTCATGTCGAGCGCGCATCCTAAAGCGAAGCTGTTCGAGGAGACACTCGTGTGCGTAGGCTGCCGCACGAACAAGCAGCTATCAGGGCAGCTTACATTCGAGAGATACATGTCGATGGGGCACGTTTCGGTCAGGTTCGGACGTACGCGGCGGCCCTCCATCGACGAGTGGTTTTTGCTTGAGCACGGTCTCAAGAGACGGAACGAGGTCATCGTGCAGAGCTTTAGCATGATCCCGCCTATGCTAATAAACACTGACCGTATAGGGACGATGCCCTTCAGGCTGGCCAAGCATTTCGAAAAAACGATGCCTCTGCGGATCGTCGAACTTCCGCTGCCACTGCCCGCATTCACCGAGGCCGTCCAATGGTCTGCCCTTCACAGCAGTGATCCGGCAAGCAACTGGATGCGGGAGATAATATTGCAGGAGGCGTCACGCATGGTTGCTCCGCGTGAGACCACGCGAAGACCAATCCACCCAGGTTAGAAAATGGGATCTTTCAGCAAGGCTTTTGCGGCATGGATCTGTGGGGTTTCGAGGGTTTTGTGGCGACATAACGGATATCACCACACCAGGCCTGATTCGGCGCGGTGACGGCAAACGCCTGATCGAGCAGGTTCGGCGCGAACGGCAAGCCATGTGTCAATCTGGTTGTTGCCTGAATGGCGCTGCGGTGATGGACGACGCTGCGACTGCGCGGTCGCTGGGTGCTGAAGATGATCATTAATGAAGTCTATCGCTCACAGTACGCGTGCTGTGCGCCACGGGGACTGTCGTCGGTCGACGCTAGCGGCCGTTATGTAATACAGGTTTCTCGGACGGTTGTGAGTGATCGCGATGGTTCGGCAGCCTGCCACCACTCCGTGCACCGAACTCACGACTTAACGTCGGACTTCCACGGCCAGCAAGCGCTTGTTTCAACATTTTCTCGGTCCTTCTGGATCTGCTCGCGGTTGAGCGTGGCTTCGCTGGAGACTGCAACTTGGTTCGTCGACATTCGGTCGGCGTCGGCTTCAGTCGACGCCGCATGCAACTCCTCGCTAGCTCTCAACAACGGCAGACCGAGGCCAAACCGCGAAACTTCGCCCTTTAATGCGGTGATATCCGCCCGCCATGTATCCGCGTTACCGACAAGCAGACTGCGCTGGACTGTGGAAGTGAGACGCTTGCGATTCAACTCAGGCGCTAGCTTCACTCCCTACAGGGAACAAATACTTGGTAATTTGTTCTCGAGTATGTTCTATCTCGATGACATCAGTAATCAGCCCATTAATTTTCAACAATTCTGGGTTTTCAATTTCATCGGTCAGTTTTCGCATTATGGATCTGGTGGTTTCATCAGACTCAGACATTACTTTCTTCATCGTGTCCGGGCTGAAAACGCCGATGTGGGCCCGCGGATACGCCAGTACTGCCACAGGGTCAAATCCAGGACCACCCATGGCGTACACTCCTCCCGTATACGCTTTTCTGGCAACGAGCAGTAATTTTGGTACCTTGCATCGAACATGTGCTCTGAATAATTCCGCTGCGGCCGAAAATATGCCACTTTTTTCAGCTTCTCTGCCGATCATAAATCCTGGGATATCGGCAATGAATATGATTGGCATGTTGGTTTTTGCGGCAATATTTATCATTTTTACCATTTTTGAGGCGGATTTCCGATAAATTGCACCTCCATTATGTCGGGGGTTGTTGGCGATAATTGCAGCGAAATTTCCTTTGATGCTCGCGTAGGCGGTCAACACTTCCTCCGCGTATTCGGCGCTTATTTCCGTAAAGCTGCCTTTGTCGATAAAGGAATTCAGCAAATGATGCATGTCATAGGGTGTGCGATGATCTGTTGGAATTAATTTTTCAAAATCAACCGCATCGGGTTCTTCATATTCAAGGCCATGGGGTCCCTTGCCTTTGAAACTTCCATGCAGTAATTTTCTTATGCACTTGAATAAACTTTCTTCATCTTTGAATACCAGTTGAACCGAGCCCGAGCCCTTGCTGTGAACGTCTGTTCCACCTAGCGAATAGAGATCGGACTCCTGGGCCAGCATTGCCTTCACCATATCCGGACGACCCATACATAGAGCACCTTTCTCAGTCATCAACACTAGGTCTGCGAGCATCAACGGTAAAGCAAGTGGACCTGAGGTCGGACCGAGTATGACGGAAATTAGCAAATTTCCTTCTGAAAATTCTGCGAGGGATGCACTGACCCTGCCCATTCCGAATGGAGATAAAAGTAATCTGGCCATGTCCGGCGAGAGCACTTTCGTGGTGTCGAAACTGCCTGTCCCTCCTGCCTTGTCCTGAATGTAGATTAAGGGGGCACGTTTATCCCGGGCCCGAGTTACCGTGCTGATGATCTGCTCGGCAGTGCGCCACTGTCCGCCTCCCTGAAATTCACAGTCTCCTCCGCGATTCATGACCAGAAAGGTTTTTACCAAATTTATGGTTCCTTCGCCGCAGATGAAATGACTTTTTGCGGCAGGTTGACGGTCAACAAAACTATCTGCGTCAAAGAGCACGTTTATTCTTTTCAACGAAATTTGCATTAGCTATCTGCCTCCTGGCAATGCGTATGAATGTTGGCTGTTATCGGTGCCGTGCGTCTGTGCGGTGTTGAATGGCAGCCCCATTTTCAGGAAGCCAAAATGTCTTCCATAGACATTGCTGCGGCCAGAAGGCGGCGGTCCTGGCCCCGCGCGGCGTCAATACTCAACCCCACCGGTAATGCATCATCGGGAGCAACTGGAAGGGTGATAGAAGGTATCGCGGCGTTGCTGGCCAAGTCGGTGTTACGTATCACCTCGGCAAACAGTCCCGGCCTGCTGGCATCGCTCAGATGAGGGACGCTACGCGGAACTGTCGGGTACACGAGAAAATCGATGCCTCGAGTGCTGAACAGCGAGTCTATTTGTAGACGTAAGACGCCTATATTCTGGATTGCTGATGAATAATCTGCGGCAGATATAAGCTGTCCACCAAGATTGGCGTGAATGATGTTGCGAACAATTTTGTCGCGAATGTTATCAAATACAGCATTTATCCTGTTTCCCCATCCTAAGGAAAGCAATGTGCGGGGAAAGTCAGTGAAGAATTCGTAAACCGGAATGGTGAAGGTTCCGGTTCTATTCAGGTCAGCAACAACCGCGTCATCCAGTTCAACGCACTGGAAACCAGCGCAAGTCAATCGCCTGACGGCATGCCAGCAATACTTTCGGACATCATCCTCCAGGTCAGTCCACATGGAGGCCGGAAGGCCTATTCGGCCGCGAGTATTTTTCTGTTTTGTCGGAAGGTGGCTATCGGGGGACAGCAGATCATATAGAAGTAATGCATCTTTCGCCGTCCGCGTCAGAAGGCCCGGCGAATCCTTCGTGCGAGAAACTGGAATGATTCCGGCCGAAGACCAGCGACCACTTGTGGGCCTGAAGCCGGTGATACCACAGAAGGCGGCCGGTATCCTTACGGAGCCGCCGGTGTCCGTTCCGATCGCCATCGGAACGATACCGGCTGCCACAGCAGCGGCACAGCCGCCACTGCTGCCACCAGCCAAATGCCCTGGAGCCGCTGGATTTCCCACCGTTCCCCATCGAGGATTGACCGATGTGATACCAAAGCTGAGTTCATGCATGTTGTTCTTGCCGGCAACGACAGCACCGAGCGCTCTCAGCTTTCTGACAACAAGCGCATCGCGCGTGGCTATACAACCTTCCATCCCCGGTGTCCCGGCAGTGACAGGGAGCCCCTTAACACAAATATTGTCCTTTAAGGAAAAGGGAATGCCGTAGAGCGGTGCGCCTTTCAGGGCATCATTCGCTTTAGCGAAATGCGCGTCCGGGCCGCAAGTGCGGATGAAGCAGTTGAGCTTTTTCAGATGCGAATCAGCGCTGAGTGCACGCTCCCGGATTTCAGCCGCTGAAAGTGCACCGGTACGTATGCCATCGCAAAGCGATTCCACAGTGTTTTTTGGATACATAAAATTTCCGCGAATAGGATGTCATCCTGTCCGATGTCAGTAACGATAAGCACTGCGGATCTCGTCAAGAGGATTGCCCGGTAAAAGATTTCCTCCTGCGCTACGTATGACGGCGCAGGCGCTGTTCACAGCCGTCTGCACAGCTCCCTCAATCCACCCACCGGTAAAAGAGCAGCCACATCCTGCCAGATAAAGGCCGGAATCCCATGCGGGATCATTCGCGGTCTTGAACTGAAAGAAGAGACGCTGCGAGTAAACATCTTCGCCCGGATAGTTGAGCTTAAAGGCACCCGAAGAATGCGGATCGGTCAGCCAGTCATGGTGCAGGATGCTACGTTCATAGTCGTCATCGGCGGGAACCAGGTGGCGCGCAAGTTCTGGATGGAATGTAGCAAGGTCGTCAACAAAGCACTCACACCGCTGTTTTTTGTCGGGAACACTCAGTAGCTTGTGAGCGTCATCTTCCCAAGTGTAACTAAGCAAAACTACACCCTGACCATCTGGCTTATCGGGTTCGTAATCAAGGCAATATACTCCTCTCGCAAAACTGTCAGACTGGATGGTGACTGGCAGGTCTTTAGTGATCCAGAACTTGTCGCGGGTGAGCATGAACAGCTTTGAGGAACCCGTAAGATGCGTTTCCCTGACGGCTCGTGAGACGTCGCGGCTGAGAAACGTTTCGTCGTCGGTCAGGCAATGAACCATCTGCATTGCCCTGTTGTTGCTAGTGACGATCACTCGGTCGAAAACCAATGCCTCGTCTTCATCAGTTACCAGTTTTATCTTTCCATTCTCTTTGTAGATGCGACCCACGCTATTGAAGCGAACCCGTTCAGAAACGGAGCACCCTGCGATCTCCGCTCCCGCCAGGCGCTCAGCCAGTGTAGAGATTCCGCAGGAAATCAGGCGTTGATCATCCAGATAGCCGTTAACGACCAAGCGCAGTATTTCGGTGAATCCGGCCTGATAAACAGGTAGGAAACCTCCGGATCCTATTCCTAAAGAGCCAAACAGCTCAAAGTCATAAGGCCTTTCCCAAGGGATACCTCCGGGGGGGCGAGGGCCAGTGAAAATCGCGACAATGGCCGCATAGAAAGAACTGTCACGGAACACATCGAGCCACGTTTGCCATGCCGCACGCGCTTCCTGAAAGCGATGTGATTTCAACATGACCGTGATTTCTGCCGGCGCTACAAGAGATGTGCCATTGATCACGCACCCTTCCTGTAAAAATGCCCTCCAGCTTTCATGAACAAGCCTGAACAAAGGTGGCGGTGAATCTCCCGCCGGCCAGGTATGGCGAGTGCCGCGATAATGCAATTCGGTATCAACCACTCCTGGATCGGGGAAAGACGTGGTCGTGGAAATGCCGTGTTTGTTCAAATAATGGAAAAGACCGGTTGCACTCGGAGGGACCCGCATTGCGCCCATTTCAGCAATAAGGTGCGGGTACCGCGGATCAAATACTTGTGACCATATTCTTCCTCCAATGCGATCGCGGGCCTCAAAGACCGTAACGTCGTTTACGCCTGCCCGCATCAGCTCAGTCGCCGCCACAAGACCGCTAATACCGGCCCCCACGATGGCAACGCGCGGAGTTGGAGTGCGTGATGAAAAGGAGCCGATTGCCCCTTCAGACTCGCAGAGCTGGAGGAACGGCGCGTAGTCATACAATAGGTCAACAGTCGGTGATGGACTTTGTGAAGATGCGACGTGATTTTTCATGGATTTTCTCCTTTGTGGCAATGCATCCACTTGAGGAATGATGATGGCTGGAAATAGCGCAGGGACCTTCGACAGAAGAGATCGAGGTTATTTATTCCGTTGCCGATAGCTGTGCTGCTCCTCGGCAGAAAAATGCTATTCATGGTGAATATCCATGGATGCCACGATATCAAATCGACTGCGGTCATATCAAACAAATAAAATTGATGTTTGTAGCAAGCTAACGTGAGAGTAGCTTCGTCAGCCATGACTCACTACTGATAAAGGGAGTTGGTTGATTTGTGAGAAGATATTTCGGGCGTGCGCAAGCTATTTCGTCCGCCCTGAACAATCCGTTTGGCGTGGTGTCAGCCGGCGCGTGTCAAGGTACTCGCCTCAGTCATGTAGCCAAAGGCTGTTTAAGTGCGGTGTGCGAGGCCATCGTGACGACTGACTCGCGCTCCGGATTGGGGGCGACGGCGCCGATTGGCGTCCAGTCCCGCGCGCAGCGTGACGGCATCATCGATGTTGTGATATTAAGCAGCGAACTCGTCGGACCAACGGTTGAGCACGACTATGCGATTACCCTCGGAGGATCAGTTGATTCTCATGTCGCGAAAATTTTTCAGCTACCGTTATCGGCGTGATCGAATTTTAGCGCTTTCAGCGCTTCGGCGAGGCGCAAATCGAGCGTCGGGCGATCTGCGGCCGTAAACAGCACATGTCCGACGCGGGCGCGAAAGTCCGTCAGTTTTAGGACTGTACCGCCGATGTGCGAAAGAACCTCGACCTCTTCGAAGCCGGGCGTCGCGCGCACGCGTTCGACCGCAGCGGCGCCGGCGAAGCGCCCAGTTACGGGCGTGAAGAACTGCACACCGCTCACGCACGTCGCATGCCTTGCATCACAGAGGGGCGCTGGATCGGTGTCGCCGAGATGACTGCGTATCATCACTTCTGGCAAGGAGATGGACTTGCTGAGTTCAACCAGCCGGTAGATCCGATCACCTCCGAGCCGTGCGGCGATCTCGATGAGCACGGGGCCGTCGCGCGTCATGCGCGCCTCTGCATGGAAAACGCCGAGGTTGAGGCCGATTTTCGCGGCGACCTTCTCGACGTAAGCGACCAGCGCTGTACGATGCTCTGGCGCCAACGCTGCTTCGACAATGTGCCCCATCTCGACGAAATACGGCTCGGCACTCAGCAGCTTTTCTGCCACCGCAAGCACGCGCGGCCCATGTCGGCCGACGTAACCTTCGATGCTGTACTCCGGACCCTCGACATATTGCTCAAGTAGCAACACGTGGCCAATTTCGCGGCCCATATCTACAACGCCGTGGCGCATGGCGCGCTCGACCGCGAGCTGCAGCTCGACAAGAGAGTTGACGCGCGTCGCGTGCTGGCTACCGCAGCCGTCCACAGGCTTAACAACGGCTGGAAAGCCGACCTGCGAGGCGGCCGTCACGATGTCACGGCGATCTGCGATTCGGGCGAATCGGGGCCCCGCCAGTCCCGCAATTGCGAGGTGTGATCGGCTGCGGTACTTGTCGCGAGTGAGCGCTGCCGCTTCGAGCGGCAGATGCGGGAGACCGAGCCGAGCGGCCGCTTCCGCCGCTACATCGACTGAGTATTCGAACCCAGGTACGATTCCATCGGCGCCAATGGCGCATGCGGCGGCTGCGACGGCGCTCGACGAAGCAGTGTCCACCACCGTGAACGACGTGACGGCCGCCCGTAGGTCACGCGGCACGACGCGCTCGGCGGAAAACACGTGCGCAGCGACACCAAGGCGCGCAGCGGCGGCGACAAGCGCCGTGCCGGACGACGCCGGTTCAATCACTATGATGGCGGTCATGGGGACGTTCCTTATATAGCAACAGTTTCGCGTCGGGGCGTGGTCGCCACAAGTAGCTCGTCGAAGTACTCGTGGAGCAGTTCGACGAAGTGGCGCAAATAGGTCTCAGCCTGTTTGATTCCGCCCCAGCCGTCGATTGCCCGCTGCAGACCGACCCACATCACATCATCGTGACCGTGAGATCCGTCGTGCTGAATGTGGTCGAGCGAACGCTTCACGAGATCGTGCCCGAACGCGCGCGCTCCTGCTTCGGTGATGATTTTGTTATAGCGATTCGAATACCATTCGACAAACCAGTTCCAAACCATTGTCGACAGCGGACCGTCGCGGCTAATGCTCAAATAAAGATAGCCAATCAGCTTGTCGGTGCTGTGGAAAGGTGCGGTGCAGTCGATCTCGGCTGCAGACAGGCTGAATTTCTCGATGTCACGCAGAAATAGCCCCTCATGCCCATATTCTTCTGCAAGGTATTGCGCGAGAATTTGCGCGAGCGTGTTGTCCTTGAAGCCGATTTTGTACAGCGCGAACGCGTCGACCTCGTTGTTAAGGCGGATTCGCAACACTGTTTCGATGAGGTGGCGGCGATAGTATTCACTGTCGATCCAATCGCCACGATGGAAGGCGGCGGTCTCCGGCGAAGTAGCGAACATCTGGGCGACTGCGTCTTGAGCGACTCGCTCAAGACGTGCTCGATCGTTGCTTGTATTCATATAACCATCCAGATCGAAAAAAAACAGGGCGCACCGGTTACTGTTTATGCCTGAGCCGGACGAACCAGGGGTACAGCTGCCTTTACAATAAGCAATGATGTCCCTTGGAGAGTCTGAGAATTCCCCTGCAGTGGGGGCTAAGCCGCGTTGCAGTCGCTGTGCGGTGACAGGGCGTACTGTCGGGCGCTCCTAGACGATTTTTGATCAGCTAGGCTTTTGCCAGTGGATTCGTGCCAAACGTTGCGGAACGCTCTCGCCTCGAATGTTTTTTGTCGACTGAAGCTAGCTGGTTCGATCTTCTCGTGTGCCACCACATGGAAACTCCTTCTCGAGAGGGGGCTGGACCATGGCCACGAGCGCTAACACCGCAAAGCGGTGTGGTAGCCAAGTTGTGCTAATCGTGCCGTATGCCATCGTCGCGGGTAACGGTACTGTACTTCATTGGATCGCGCATATGAATGCGACGGTGGACATCGGCGCGGTAGCACGCACGAATGTCACGGACGCTTTCAGCAACGCGTATCCGGTTTGCTGTCCGTTCAATTCCTCTTCATCTATGCTCTCTGCGTGAGTGACGGAAGGATATTAACCGCGGCTGTATGCGTGGTATAACCTGATAATCTTTATGTTTGCATGAGGGGAATTGATGATTCGCGATCTCGACAGCACGCTGCTGCGTACGTTCGTTACGGTGATAGAGGCCGGCAGCGTGAGCAATGCTGCGGTGGCTCTTCATCGCACCCAGGCTGCCGTGAGCATGGCCCTTCGGCGTCTCGAAGACGAAGTCGGCCAACGCCTGCTCGAACGTTCACCGCGCGGCGTGAAGCCGACCTCGGCGGGCAGCCTGCTACTGCCGTATGCACACAAGGTGCTTGAAATTGGCCTCGCGGCCCGTTCCGCACTGACTGTCGGTGACGTCTCGGGTACGGTGAGGGTGGGCATTCTGGAAGACATCGCAATGAGTCACCTTCGCCATGCATTGCGGCAATTCTCAGCATCGTTTCCCGATGTCTCGTTGGAGATAGTCGTTGATGCGAGCCCGGCGTTATCGCAGCGGCTCGCAAGCAACACACTTGATTTCGCGATCGGCGATCCTGCGCTGATCCACGCGGAGCCGCTCGTTACCTGGCGGCAACCGCTTCGCTGGGCCGCCGCACGTTCCCGCAATGCCGACCTGCGTGATGGCCCCCTACCAATCATCGCATTCGGCGGAGCATGTAGATGGCAGGAGAACTTCTTTGCGACGTTGCTTGACGCCGGCATCGTGTGGCGCGTTGCCTGCACGAGCACGAGCCTGTCGGCGATCCAGTCGGCCGTTGAGGCCGGACTCGGCATTGCTTTACTGCTCGACTGGCACGTGCGCCGCGATACTATGCACGTGATCGATCCGCGTGCTGTCGGGCTGCCGATGCCGCCTGTGGCTGAATTCGGTCTATTCAGCCACGCGAAGTCGAACGACCGCACGTCCGCAGCAACCGCACTGCAGCGCTTCCTCTTTCGCTCGCTGCAACTCTGTTTGCCAGAAGACGGCGCACTCGGCAGAGAACGCGCCACCATGCCGCTACGTTTTCCCAACTAATCTACGTCGTGCCGTGGGTTGCGTCGAAGGGGCGATCTTTCGATGCGTCGACATCCGCAGAATAGTTGCGCCGAACAGTCTTGATCCTAACGCAAGCGTCCAGTCGGAGATTTGGTGCGAGATCAAGAAGCCGGCGGGCGAACTTTGACGAATGTCAATGAAAAATCCGGATCAAATTTATTAACATTATTTTCACGATTACTGATATCGCACACTAATCTTGCACAAAAAAACAGAATTGGCTGGGCAATTGGCCGGATTAGGGAAACACTGATTTATCAGGCCCGGCCGTCATCGCTGAGGTGTCCGCTGAAGGATCTGGTGATCCAGGTCGAGCGAACGAAGGCGCAGATTCGCGCACGGGTCGAGCATCCGTCTCATATCGTCAAGAACCTGTTCCGTCATCGCAAGGTGCGCTACAAGGGACTGGCCAAGAACATGGCGCAACTGTTCAGTCTGTTCGCCCTGGCGAACCTGGCGATCGCGCGAAACCGGTTGCGGTCGGTTCATGGGAGCAGTCCGTCACGCGTGTGAAAAGTGCGAGAAATGAGGCGCATCCTCGGGTCAAACTCACCAGAATTGCCAACGCTTCATTTCGGCATCCGGAAATTCCGACCCATCGCCGCCGACAACCTCGCGGGATGGCCTATTAATCAGCGATTCCTTAACAGCCCCTAATATCATTTTGTTAAGGCTTCTTAACAGTCCCGGGTCGTCGAGCGCTGCGTCAGGCGGATCGCCAGCGTCTGCTCCCAGTAGTCATCCTCCACATAGCCCGGCTCGGCATAGCCAGTTCCGCAGTCCGCCCCACCAGCTCGACAAGCGTGGGCATAACCACACTACGGCACTTTGACCCGTATGCCGCAGGCTTGGGTCAGAAAGCGGCGCAAATCGGTTGCATTCGACGCCCGCTTGTACTGCGTGGCGAAAGAGCGGATGCGCGCAAGCAGGAGCGGGATGAGCCGCTCCGACACCCTCACGCCTAGTGCGTCGTAGGCCTCACGCACACTTTGAGATCCAGAATGTTTCCCGAGTATCGTCGACCGTTGCCGGCCGAGCTCTGCCGGATCGAATCCCTCGTAGGTCGTGGGGTGCTTCGCGAGGCCGTCGGTGTGAATGCCCGACTCGTGAGTAAAGATGTTCCTACCGATGATGCTCTTGTTTAAGGAAACTGCGCGGCCTGAGGCTTGTTCGACTAACGACGAAATGTCGGGCAGCGCTCTGGTGTCGACGCCAGTTTCTCGTCGCAGCAGGTGCCGTGCGCCCATCACGACTTCTTCCAGCGCTGCATTGCCGGCGCGCTCACCCAACCCGTTGACGGTGGTGCTCGCATGGGTCGCGCCGGCCCCAAGGGCGGCTAGTGTGTTGGCTGTGGCGAGCCCGAGGTCGTCGTGCGCGTGTATTTCGATCTCCAGATCGACGGCAACGCGTAGCGCTGCAATGGCGTAGAAGGTCTTAAAGGGGTCCAGGATACCGACAGTGTCGGCAAAGCGCACGCGCTGGGCGCCGTGCTGCTGCGCGCATTGAGCCACTTCTACGAGAAATGAGGGATCCGCGCGCGAGGCGTCTTCCATGCCCAAGGAAATTCTGGGATGGTTTTTCGCTGCCTCGCCGACGACGCGTGCGATCTGCGCCAGTACCCAACTGCGCGACTGCCGCAGCTTGTGTTGCAAATGAATATCCGAAACGGGAACCGAGAGATGAACGATATCGGCATCACAACGCAATGCCGCGGTGAGATCCTCGTCGGTGAGGCGCCCCCAAACCATCAGGCGAGCGTCGAGGTTCAGGTCGACGATTGCAGCGATGCACGCCATTTCGTCCTCACCCATGGCAGGAATTCCGATTTCGAGTTCGGCCACGCCGGCCTGCGACAGTGCGGCGGCGATTGCGCATTTTTCCTCAGTGCGAAATGCGACGCCAGCGGTCTGCTCGCCGTCGCGAAGCGTTGTGTCATTGATGATCGGATTGAGCATGTCAGGTCTCTTGAGTTGTCGCCGATGGATTGCAAGCGTTGTGCCAAGCGAGCATCTACAGTCGGGGCACAATTTGCGGGATGTCGACCGGCACAATGTCGGGTTATGGCGGTGCATCGTCCGATTGTTCGTGTCGCGAATGTTACGTTCCGGACAATTCGGCCGCGCTGGAGGTGGCTCGATCGGTTCCATCCGCTAGCGGATGGAATGTCGAACCTGTTCGCTTGATGCATACTCGAAATAATTAAAAGAGCAATTTGGCCATGGACCGGTCGAGATGGAATGGACGCCGCCCTCCCTCCGGAGAAGTGGGAGCGCTTGGGGGTCCCCAGGACCGAACGACATCAATGTGCCGAGGTGGGGTTGCGACGGCGCTGTCACGTTGCTGACTCCATGACGAGATATCGGTCAGGACAGTCGTGTCTCAGAACACGGTGGTCGGAGCTTGGGCAATGCCGGTGAAGAGACGCCATGCTTCAAATCGCGCGGCGAGCTGTTTGCGATAGAGCGAGGCGCTCAGCAGATGACGCTTGAGCGAAGTGTTGGCGGATCGGACCGAAGCACGACAGGAATGACTGCGTGCGTTCGGGCAAGCGAAAACCTCGCATCCGGCGCTCGCATTCACGCGTGGGTTGATGACTGTTTTCAGCGCGGTTGTTCACGCGCGCGCAGGCCTTGACGAAAACGTGCTTCACATTCGCTAGCTCAGGGATCTCCGTTTTCGCGGCCGGGTAGCTGCGCAACTGGTCGGTGACGATTTTCTTCGGCGCCGCAGGACAGGCCGCCAACACCCGTTTGAAGAAGCGTTTGGCAGCGGCGTTGTCGCGGCGCTTCTGAAGCAGGATGTCGAGTTCAATGCCGTGCTCATCGACTGCACGCCACAGCAGCCAGGGCTCGCCGCGCAGCGTCACGAACATTTCGTCGAGATGCCATGTGCTGCCCGGTTTGCGACTGGCAGTCCTGACCTGATGCGCAAAACTGGCGCCGAACTTGTCCGTCCACCACCGGATCGATTCATGGCTGACAACCACGCCGCGCTCGAACAGTAGCTCCTCGATGTCGCGAAGGCTGAGTTGAAAGCGGAAATACCTCCGAACCGCGTGGCTGATGACTGATGCCGGAAATCGATGGCCAGGGTAGAGCGATTTCGTCTTTTTCATCACGTCATCTTAGCTGACCAGCGCGCGAACGTGACAACGCCGCTGCACGAGTGAGGCGACAATTGCTTGACGCGCGCCGAAGGGCTTCTTGCTGTAGCGCGCGAAATCTGGCTTGTACCACATCCCTATGCCGTGCTCCGTCGTAGCAAAAGGTAGGAGACTCGCCAATGCCCTTCAGAGTCAGCGCAAGTGATGGCCGCTGTCTTCTGGTTAAGCCGTACGATTGTGCCGGTGCGGGTGTGCAGCGCCTTGTCAGTGAAGCTGACTATATCGCCCACCGAAAATCCGGCGTGCGACGCCAGGGGGCGTACCGGCGAGGGAAGCGCCTTTGGCACCTCGCGACCCCCAGATGCGACGATTGGCGGCGACAGTGGAGCGAGATGTGCCTTTTCCATGAGCGCGTTAATGTGGCTCAGGTACCGTGGATCGGCGCTTTCCGCGATCAGTCGCACATTCAGCGCTTCATAGAGGGGGACCCACGACTCACCGGATGCATCCCGGCACCGTACTGCCAACGCCGGGTTGAACTGATACCACCCTTGCGCGAGACGGGTGAAAAGATGGCGGTTGTAGGAATAGTCGCGCGTTATTTCATTACGCGACAACAGCCCGGACAGGTACTCGCGGTGTTTGCGTTCTGGAGCCAGGATGTGGTCCGGCAGATCGCGCCACGCGTCCAGGATCGATGCGGCCTCAAATCCCCCACGTGCACGCCCACCTGGCACTGCAAAACGGGACTTGAAGAGCGCCCAGAGTGTCTGCACCAGCAGGTATTCGGACAGGTGCCGATCGATGCGAACCAGGCGTTCACCGCTCATCAGGTCAATGGATGGCGGTGCAATCCGCTCATACAGCGCTGCAAACGGCCCGCGCGCGAACCGGGCATCGCGAAACGCCTCGAGCAATGCCCAGTGCAGCGCGTTACGTCCGAGGTGATCGGTCGCTTCGGGGTTCGCGCCACGCTCAAGCAGGCTCTCAACGAGCGCCACGTTACCGGCGGCGGCCGCCGCCATCAGCGGGGTCTGGTTCATCGGGGTGCGATGGTCCACGCCATAGCGGTCGCAGTGCTGCAGGACCTCCCTGGAGCACGCGGAAAAATACGCCGACAGATGTTTGCGCCCAAGCGTAGCGCGCTGCTGTTCAAGATGTCGTGCGGCGTCGAAACGCACCCGCGTCGCCAGCCATCTAACCAGAATCGGCTCATCGTAGCTGCACGCATATTCGAGCAGCTGCTGCCTGGATCTGCTGCCCGACGCGGGCTGGCGAAACACCCGATCCATCGTGTCACGCAACCACGCCTCATCAAATACGCGCCAAGGGACCGCTGGTTGCTGGCAAACCAGTTCGCGAATTGCTTCAGCCTGTTCATGCTTGCCCTGCAGCTCCAGCCTGCGCGCTTCCTTTAGCCAGTCTTCGCGGGTCGAGGTCTGCGTCTTCGCATCAATGCCCTCAACACGTTGCTGCAGTCCCAGCAACTGCAGCAGCGGATGCCCGAGGTCCGACTCGATCAGATATACATGGGTTGTCGCGCGGGTGAGCGCCACGTAGAGCGCGTTGACATAGAACTTGTAGACCTCCAGCGACCGGTCGGTCTTATCCCGGGCGCGACGGTTCTCCAGGTTGTCATCCATCAGATCGTTCGCGGTGACGCCCTGCGCGATCGCGTCGAACTGCGCGGGATGCCCGGAGATGAAACGGTAGAGAATGATGTTTTCATATCCGAGGCCTTTGGCTTCGTGGATCGAGAAAATCAGCGGAGTCTGGAAATGCGTGCGCGCTTGCGCCTTGTCCTCATCGCGCATGACCAGCACCGCGAAGCGCGTCGATTGACGCGTCCTGTCGTTGAGCACTTTCGTGCCGGAATCGCTGCCCGCAATCAGGCTTACGGATCCGGCCTCGTCGCCAACCGACATGACCAGGAAGTTGCTTTCGCGATCGACGGAGCCAAAGCGGCGCTGCTTGATTTTCAGCAGCGTGTTCGCAATCCGTGTGACCTCGTGGGCGTTGCGAAAACTGGTCTGCAGGATCTTTAACTGCTGCCGCAAGGCGAGCGTTTCATCGCGCCAGAACGGGGTTTTGACCTTGCTCCACGAAAAGAAATTCGGATGCACGATCTGGTTCGCATCCCCGCATAGCATGAACTGATCCGGATTTTTCAGGGTCGCCAGAATCAGCGCGAGTTGCGCGTCGGTCAGATCCTGAACCTCGTCGACGACGACGAAGTCGTAGCATGCGCTCGCCAACGCCCGCCATACGTGGGCAACCAGATTCAGATCATACAGGTTCGCCTCGACGAGCCATGCCTGGTAACGCTCGAACAGGTCGTAGAGACGATTGCGCTCATCGGCCGGGAAGATCGACTGACTTACCCCCAGCTCAAGATACTGCTCCCGCCGGAGTGCCCCGTTAGCGTCGGCGCCGATGACTCCACGGATTTCCTCGAAGCTCTGGTGAGCGTCAAGTCCTCTGAATGGCAATTGCCGCGTGAACCACGAGGCGAACTCACGCCAGCCAACTTCCCGTCCAGGCGGAACGCGCACACTCTCGACAAATTCGCGATACGACAGGAACGTCGCGTCCTGGCGGGGATGCCCAAAGCCGTGGCTGTAGTACAGGTCGCGAGCGTTCTGGGCCAGATAGGCCGATTGGGTAACGTACAGCACATTCCCATCGACCTGCTTGAGTTTTTCCAGCGCCAGTGCAGTCTTGCCGCTGCCGGCGCTGCCGGATATGATCAGCGGCACAGGTTCGCGATAGATGGCATCCTGCGTATCATCGAACGACAGGATATTGCCCAGCAGATGGATTTCCCGGCACTCTGGGTGTAGGTAGCGCACCGGCGTCGCGCCATCAGACGTAAGCGCATCGACATCGGGAATCCGGTCCTCGTCGATCGCGACGCCCCGCAGGAAGCGGGATTTCTCATAGGCGTGATGTTCAATGACTTCGAGCATCAGCGCGCAAACGTGATCGCCGTGCCGGATCAACGTGAACAGCAGGCGATTCGCATAATCCAATTTTGCGCGATAGAAATGTCCGTGCGTAAGATTGCTCAGCTTTTTGACTTGGGCTTGCCGAAAGTCATCGCGCTCGAGCGCGGCACGTACTTTTTCGTACTGTGCGCTCACTCGTGACGTATCAAGGCCGACATATTCAACGATCTGCATGGCGAGTGATGGAGTCCTTGGTGACAGAAACGGCTCTGGTGCAAATAGCGCGGGGGCGAATCGATTAAGGTGTCAGGCTGAACAAATTGAGAACCGACGATGAGCAAGCTGAAGAGCCTTGACGAACTGGTCGCAGGCTGTCACTTTGACCGCGACGTGATCATTCTGTGTGTTCGCTGGTACCTACGCTACAAGCCTAGCCTGCGCGAACTGGTCGAGATGATGGCGGAACGGGGTCTGTCGCTGGCGCACACGACGATCCTGCGCCGGGTGCGGCGCTTTGCGCCGGAGTTCGTAAAACGGTCGAACCGCTTTGGCAGGCCCACAGGGCAGTCGCGGCGTGTCGACGAGACTTACCTCAAGCTGCGCGGCAAGTTGGTCTATCTTTATCGAGTGGTGGATCGGGTGGGCCAGACAGTAGACTTCATGCTCAGCGCCAAGCGCGACGTGAAGGCGGCAAAAGCCTTTTTCAGCAAGGCAATCGAACATCAAGGCCAGCGACCGAATACCATCACGCTTGATGGTTGTGCAGCCTCGCACCGCGCCGTGCGCGAGATGAAGGCCGATGGCTTGCTGCCTGATGACACAAACGTCCGATCCTCGAAATATCTCAATAATTTGGTCGAGCAGGACCATGGCAACATCGAGTCCCGGACAAAAGTCATGCTCGGCTTCAAACGTTTCAGGAACGCAGCGATTACTCTCTCAGGTATTGAATTGGTCCATCGTATTCCCAAGGGCCAATTCAGCCTCGCGAATCTTGGCCTCAAAGGTACCGCTGCGCCCGCAGTTTGGGAGGCCGTCCTGTCTTCTTGATGAGGTATCCTTTCTATAGCAAAAACCTCCACCAGACCGTCTATTTGCATCAGAGCCTGCGTGATCGTGCGGTCCTGCTCCAGATACGCGGCGATGTCGGCGGCCGAGAGCGGTTGATCGCTCGGCGCCTTCATGCTGACGGCCTGCACGCCTCGCAGCTCCAGTATTTTCAGTATCTGCTCGCCATAAATTCCGTTGATGCAGACGAGCGGCCAATCAGACGGACAGATGAAGGTAGCCAGCGCAGCCTCCATACCGTAGGAACCGCTGCCCTGGATTGGGACGACCGAATGTGTGTCATTCCCGTCGATCAGCTCGATCATCAGTTTACGCACCGAAGCCGTGATGTTTTTGAAGCTCCGGTCGCGCGAGCCCATATCGAATTGCATCTGTGCCGTCACTTCGTCGCTCAAGGCGAACGGGCCTGGTGTCATTAAGAAATGATGTCGTTCATCCATACAGCACTCCTAATTGAGACGTTTATATGCAGATGCGGTACGAACGCTTTGCCGCGCGGCAAAGTTTTCACAGGAGAATCTTCCTGTCTGTGCAAAATCTGGCGGTGGGCGAGTGCCGAGCTGCTTGCAGTAAGGCTCAGTAGCTCCACAATCTTCGCGGAATCGACGGATGCACGAATCGTTAGTCGATAAGGGATTTTGGAAACCAACCGCTAGATTTTCAACGGAAAGCACGATCATTTCTAGATGCTATGGGAGGGCGGTGGAAGTAAGCCCGCTGGAGTAAAACGGCTTTTCCAGACCCATTTCGGCAAAGGAGCACGCAAAATGGATACGACTGACACGGCCCTCCCATAGCATCTAAGATAAGTAGTGTGCACGATCACTCGTCGCTACAAACGCCGTCATATGCCACCACCAACGTCGAAGGGCCGCGCGTAAGATCTGCTCTGCGAAGCGCCGCCGCAATTACCGAAAATTCTGTAGCGTTCGGTCCCGCCTTCGGGTTTCCGGTGACGGCCTGTTTCCACCCCCATGTGGTAGGTTGGCAGCAACGCTCCGTGACAGCCAATCGCTATTGCTCAATGTACCCAGCGCATAGGTTTTCAGGGGGAGCAAGAGAAAGAGGTTAATGGGTGTGTGAAGAGAAAAGCCAAGAAATCGAATCTGGCGAGCGCGAACCGATGCCACGCTACAGCGGATCATGGTCCATGATGCGATTATCAGGGCAGTCCACCACGGCACTGTCGCTGTCAATGCAAGCTGCGCGAGCCCCGCTAGAAGCGATAAGGCGAGAAATAGCGAGCCCAGATTCAGTCCGATCACCTCCAGCGTAAGGTAGCGATCGAGACAGGGCAGCAGGCGCAGCGAAAGCAACGTGTCCCGATACGTACTGCGCGCCCAACGCAGTCGTTGGCGCAGATACGCCCCCAGACTGTCCGGAACGTACTCGGTCCGATAACCTGCCGTCAGCATGAGAATCGTGAGATGGCGGTCCTCGCCGAAGTCGCTCGGTTTCCCGCAAAAAAGTTGCGTCTCGTACTGATCTAGCAGCAGAAGGAGCGCGGACCGGCGGTACATGGCACACGGACCACAGCAACACATAACAGCGCCGAAGCGAGCCTGTGCCGCGCGCTCTTCGTTGCAAGCCAACCAGTACTCCATATCGATCAGACGAGTCAACCAGGTATCATTGCGGTTGCTGGCGGTCAACTGACCCATGGCGGCGCCTATCGTCGTGTCTCGCATTCTCAATACGAGCTTCTTGACGACATCGGGCGCCAGCGTCGTGTCCGAGTCGACGTTGAGTACCAGTTCCCCGGATGAAGCGCGTATTGCGGCGATTTGTGCCTTGCGCTTTCCCATATTTTGGGGGAGCGTAATGAGGTTGAATCTCGGGTCGCGTGTGTACGCATCGTATACCGGCCTCACGGCGTCGAGATTCGCAGAACCATCATCAACCACATAGACCCGCAGTTTTCCGGCGTAGTCCTGGTTTGCAATGGACTCCAGGCACGCCGAGAGCGTGCGCGGTTGCTCGTTAAAGCACGGCACGATGACATCCACGCCCGGCAGAGCGTCGGAGTCGACCAAGCCGTCCGACAGCGATGACACGTTTGTCGGCTGAGCATAAAGCGCCTGCGTGCTTTTATAGACAGTCGAGAGCAGCGCATAAAACGAGACAGCGCTAGTTGCGGCAAGCATGTTCATAGGGTGTCTGGTTCGTTCGCTGAGGTTGAGGAAGCGATCGGATTGCAAACCCCCGGTCATGCAATGCTGGAATCATGAGGGAAAGCGCCATGAGGGTCTGCTCGCGCAGACCAGCGTGAGTGCATCGTCCCAACTCATCGGGAGGGCATCCGTCGTGCAAGAGTACAATTGCGCCAGGCTGGACAGAGGCCAGCACTGCGCTGACAATCGCGTCCACGCCGGGACGGGACCAGTCTCGCGGGTCTACCGACCAGTGGAGGGGCGCCAGACCAGCGCTCGCTGACGTAGTGAGCACTGCTTCGGTCCACATGCCATACGGGGCACGCATATACCGCAGCGGAGCCTGGGGGCTCGCCATCCTGATGACCCTGCTTGCCGTTAGTATTTCCTGTTGTACTTCGGTGGGTTCGCATCTGGACAGGTCCGGATGAGTCATCGTGTGGTTTGCGACCTCGTGCCCTTCTGCGATCATTCGCTGGATCAGCTTCGGCTGACTCGCTGCGTACGCGCCGATGACGCAGAAAGTCGCCGGCACCCGGTGTTCCGCCAGCACATCGAGGATGTCCGGTGTGCAAAGCGGATTAGGGCCGTCGTCAAACGTCAAATAAACGCTGCGACGCCCGGAGATGTCAGCGCACTCGCTACGCGCTTCGAATAAGCAGTGCCTCACAGCTCTGGCCCGTTCCGATCAATTAGCGTTCCGGTCGGCCAGTCGCTCATTGACCGTCCAATCGGCAAGACGACAATGAGTACGTCCTCGATGCGCGTGGGCGGCTTGTCGAGATGCACTTCTCGCAGGGTCGACCTGACGCGAACTCCAGACACAATAGTCGCCAGACCGTGTCGGCCGAGCAGCCTTGCAATATGTTGCCGCAACGCGTGTCGAACTGTGCCGAAGCCGAATGGAACGCCAAGTTCCTGCAACACGGGATACATCACGCGCATTAAATGAGGGATTCCGAGTCCCTCAAGATCTGGACGTACCGCGTACAATCCTAGTTCGGCCACTAGTAGATCGACTGCGCCGACCTTGATGAAACGACGCAGTGCGCCGATATGAGCCGCTACGCCGCGCGCGTCGTAGCCGATTGCACGGACCTCTGGCCTCGCACCAGCCCAACTGTGATTGCCTTCGAATGGTTTTGCATTAAACGCCCCTGTCGGTCCGTAGGTCTGTCGGAAGAACTCGGACAGTTCGATGTGGTCGGCGAGTCGCAACTCGTTTTCCCAAGCCAGCCTCCACCGCACCTGAGAGCGCATGGAGAGAGGTCCTTCAGCTGTGGACACGGCCAAATTCACGACTGCCCCCTATGCGCCGTCCGGCCTTTGAGGGTGGACCTGACGCACGCGAACGACTTTCTGAGAAAGCGGTTCGATTTCATGAAATCATCTGCACTCTGGAACAGTTCTGGGATGAAGCCCGAAGAAAAGAGCATTTCCGTCAACGCTTCACGGGCCGATCGAACCGCATCCACGATGGAGATTACATCGAGTGCGCGTGCCTTTCGCACCAGATCTACCAAAGACTTCCCCCGCATCTTCCGCACGATCTGACTGCGACTGACACGAGATCCATTTGGCCGGGTCCCTGATGCATTTGGCACCTGCAATCGGCTGCTCGCGATTCGTCGCGAAGTCAAGGCGAAGTCGAGCGGTGGCTCAACTGTACGAAGGTAAGCGGCCGATATAGAAAGGGTTTGGAGAACTATGCGAAGTTTTGCCGGTAGTAAGCGCCTACGCGACCTGCCAGACGCTTGTTGCGTCGTGTCGGCGCGATCCAGCTTGTCCATGCCGCCGAAGGCCGTGGCCGCATTGGACATGCGCCTCGGTTGATGCTCGGCGTACGCCTGAGGATTTTTCTCGGAGTCAGGGCAAAGATCGACAACCATTTTGATATGCCTAAATTCCATTTCTCCGGCCCGACGTTTTGCTACAGTATTCATGAGAGCGTCCACGAGAAATTGACTTGAAATTTGGTGCCGTATCCGCCGAGAAAGTTCAGCGAGTTCGGCATCGGCGTTTCCTTCGTGCAGGTGATGAAGCGTCGTCAGTGGTGCTTCATGTTCCCACCGATATGGCCGCCCGTCGGGCCGTCCACGCCGCTGTTGCGCCATGCGTGAGCCAGTCGCAGACGGACTGCCCGCTCACGCCGAGTTGCTCAGCGGTAAGCTTGCGCTTGATCCTGTCTCCGAGCAGCGACAGGGCCGCGCTCGCGTGCCCCGATGCATGTGATTGATCGACAACTGCTGCAATGTCATTTCCTCGGCTTCGCTCAGTTCTACGACACACTTCTTCCGCTACCCGGCACCACGAAGGCGCCAGCAGGTTGGCGAAATCCAGTCGGATGTACCAGGAATACTATCCTCCATACTGTACAATTCGTGAAATCGATTGTTTTGATGGAACACATCCACACTATGGATAAGTTGGGATCATGCGTTTCAAGGGCCTCGATCTAAATCTCCTCGTCGCGCTCGATGCTCTGATGACCGAGCGTAACCTCACCGCGGCGGCACGCAGCATCAACCTGAGCCAGCCGGCCATGAGCGCGGCCGTCGCCCGGCTACGCGCCTATTTCTGCGATGAACTGTTTACGATGAGGGGCCGGGAACTTGTCCCCACACCGCGTGCTGAAGGGCTCGCTGCTCCAATCCGCGAGGCTCTGGTGCACATCCAGCTCTCCGTTATTTCCCGGGACGTCTTCAACCCGGCCAAATCGGATCGCCGCTTCAGGATCATCCTTTCCGATTTCATGGCAGTCGTATTTTTTCGAAAGATCGTGGAGCGTATTGCACGGGAAGCTCCCGCCGTCGGCTTCGAATTGCTACCACTTGCCGATGACCCCGATGAGGTTCTCCGGCGCGGCGAAGCCGATTTTCTTATCTTGCCGGAATTGTTCATGTCGAGCGCGCATCCTAAAGCGAAGCTGTTCGAGGAGACACTCGTGTGCGTAGGCTGCCGCACGAACAAGCAGCTATCAGGGCAGCTTACATTCGAGAGATACATGTCGATGGGGCACGTTTCGGTCAGGTTCGGACGTACGCGGCGGCCCTCCATCGACGAGTGGTTTTTGCTTGAGCACGGTCTCAAGAGACGGAACGAGGTCATCGTGCAGAGCTTTAGCATGATCCCGCCTATGCTAATAAACACTGACCGTATAGGGACGATGCCCTTCAGGCTGGCCAAGCATTTCGAAAAAACGATGCCTCTGCGGATCGTCGAACTTCCGCTGCCACTGCCCGCATTCACCGAGGCCGTCCAATGGTCTGCCCTTCACAGCAGTGATCCGGCAAGCAACTGGATGCGGGAGATAATATTGCAGGAGGCGTCACGCATGGTTGCTCCGCGTGAGACCACGCGAAGACCAATCCACCCAGGTTAGAAAATGGGATCTTTCAGCAAGGCTTTTGCGGCATGGATCTGTGGGGTTTCGAGGGTTTTGTGGCGACATAACGGATATCACCACACCAGGCCTGATTCGGCGCGGTGACGGCAAACGCCTGATCGAGCAGGTTCGGCGCGAACGGCAAGCCATGTGTCAATCTGGTTGTTGCCTTGAATTTGCGTTTCTGGTTGCAACGCAACCCCCTGCTTGCGACGCAGTCTCTTTATCGGATACGCCGACGTGCAAGCCATGCGCTACGAGGTGCCTTGCAGGCGTTCGGCCCCATAACTCTCGCGGGAGCGCTGATGTGCGCCAGTATCTCCACCTCAAGCCGGGCCCCTGCTGCGCGCGGTGACGCCGCCATCGCTCTATCCACGAATCAAAGACATAGTGCGGGTAGATAGTCGATCCTGAAAAAATTCAGTTTGCGGTAGCGAGCCAAGCCAAGGGTGCGCCTGTCGGCGAACAGGAATCAACCCATCGAAAGCGGTTGTGCCGAACAATCGCTCGGCTGCAGCGTGACATTGGCGAGCCCATGCAGCACCGCGAGGATAAAAAATCCAGGCCCCCGGCCGAGACGGACGACGGCGCGCAGCAACCAGCGCAGGTTGTAACCGGCAGCGCACAGTACCGCGTGTAGCGCATCGCCGCTTTGCCCTTTGAGCGAAATAATCGGCCCGCTGCCGCAAATCGCGCCGAAGAAACAAAGGGTGGCTTCGGTGTGGCAAAGTCGAATGCGGCGCTGCGGAAGACCGGTGAGGCAATGGTGCGTAATGCCCGTCTTTGAGCGTGGTCCTGGGTGACGTCATCGATATTGGTGAATCGGCGTGACGGCGTAAGCTGCTGTGCTGATATCCCGTTTAAGAGAGTGAGCTAACGACGTACCCGATGCAGCGCCATTCCCGCAACTGAAGATGGAGCAAGCCTTGGCCCAACGCAACCCTGCAGTCAGCCTGAAGCCGCGCAAGTCCCGGGCGGCAGCATTGTCGATCACCCATCCCAATGCCGCCGGCATCGACATTGGCAGCGCGTCCCACTTTGTGGCTGTCCCGCCGGATCGGGACGATGAGCCGGTGCGCGAATTTGCCAGTTTCACGGCAGACCTCAACGCCATGGCCGACTGGCTCAAGGCCTGCCGGATCGACACCATCGCGATGGAATCGACCGGCGTGTACTGGACCGTGTTCGAACTGCTGGAGTCGCGTGGTTTCACGGTCATGCTGATCAATGCGCGTCACGTCAGGAACGTCTCGGGGCGCAAGTCCGATGTGCTGGATTGTCTATAAGGACCTCCCCGTTTTTGCAAGCTGGGTTTAGTGATTCATGTGTTTGATTCCTGTATCGGCAAAGTGAGGGACTACAACGACAACGGTTGGCGGCGAGACAGACTGCATGCCTATAAACGGCCTTGCTGGGCGCCGTCACAACCGCGCCCGGGCCCGGGTAGTAACCGCGCAGCAGGACTCCATCCAATGGACGGCGAATACATGCGAGGTAGCGCCTGACAATCCTTCGAGTTCGCCTGCTGCCGGTCTGACCTGTCGCTCTATCCTTGTCGGTTGCGTCCTTCGACTACGAAGTCAATTTATGGTGATGTCGTTTAGGGTTTCACGCGCCCGCCGCCCCACCAGTGCGAGCGGGCGCGTGGGACGGATCGAATCGTTCTCCCTTGGCCAGCACCGCCCAAAGGATACGCGCGTGCTTGTTGGCTACCGCGACCAGCGTCTTGCTGTAGCCCACGCGAGCCCGAAGCTGGACGATCCAGCAAGAGAGCCGGTCCTGGCGGTGGTGAGCGGTGAGGACTGCGGAGCGTGCGCCCTGAAACAGCAGGGTTCGCAGATAGTCGCTTCCCTGTTTGGTGATGCGCCCGAGCCGTTGCTTGCCGCCACTGCTCTTTTGCCGGGGCACGATGCCCAGCCATGCGGCCATCTGCCGGCCGTTCTTGAATTGCTGCGCGTCCACGATGGTCGCCACCGCGGCCGATGCCGTCAGCCGGCCCACGCCACATACGTCCATGCAACGCCGCGCCTGCGGGTCGTGACTGGCGTGCTCGGCGATCTGTCTGTCAAACCAGGCGATTTCGTCGTCCAGCGACTGCCATTGTGCCCAGCCGCGCATCAGGGCCTGGCGCGCCGGCCCTGCCAGCTCGTTGTTGCCATCCTCAATGCGCTCGACGAAATGCTTGCGCAACTGGTTGATACCTTGCGGCAGGAACACGCCGAACTCGACCAGCAGGCCGCGCAACCGGTTCACCAGTGCGGTGCGCTCCTCCACAAATCCCGTGCGCATGCGATGCAGCACCAGGACGCTTTGCTGTGCGGCTGACTTGACCGGCACGAAACGCATGTGGGGGCGGCTCGCCGCTTCGCAGGTCGCTTCGGCATCGAGTGCATCGTTCTTTACGTGAACGCCGCCCTTGCGGTAGGGAGCGACAAACTGCGGTGGAATCAGGCGCACGTCGTGCCCGAGCGCGCGCAGCTTGCGTGCCCAGTAGTGCGCCGCGCTGCATGCCTCCATCGCAACCAGGCACGGTTCCAGATTGGCAAACCAGCTCATGAATCGCTCGCGCGCAATCGCCTTGCGTACCACGACATGGCCGGCGCCGTCGACCGCATGAATCTGCATGATGTTCTTCGCCAGATCCACACCAACACGAGTAATCTTGTCCATGACTTCCCCCTTCCCAGAAGGTTGTGTAGCACCAGCCATGATGGCACCAGACGGTGCCGGGTGATCGGGGAGGTCCTTACCAATTCAATGGATCCAGCAGCTCATGACGTACGGTTTGCTGCGCGGGGCATTTCGCCCGGCCGACCAGGTCTGTGTGCTGCGCTCGCTGTGGCGCCAACGTGGGATGCTGTTGCGCAGCCAGTCGCGCCACGTCCAGCATATGCAGAAGGCGCTGACCCAGATGAACGTCCAACCCGCCAACGTCATCTCCGACTTAGTCGGTGTGACGGGCCAGAAGATTCTGCGCGCCATTGTGGCCGGCGAGCGGGATGGCCATGCGCTCGCGGGCATGAAGGATGCGCGTATCCCTGCCAGCGTCGAGGAGATAGCTAAGAGCCTGCAAGGCACCTGGCGTGCCGAGCACCTGTTCGCGCTCAGGCAGGCGGTGGACGCGTTCGACTTCATCGGTACGCAACTGGCCGAGGGCGACCGCGAGATCCAGCGACAGTTGCAACGCCTGCAAACTCATGAGGGTGAACCTGCCAGGGGCAAGCAGCGCGGCCGGACACGCAACGCGCCGAAGTTTGACCTGCGTACGCAGTTGGTCAGGATGTGCGGCGTGGACCTCACGCGCATTGACGGCATCGACGTCACGACGGCGCTGGCTGTCATCTCGGAGATTGGCGCCGACATGTCACGCTTTCCCTCGGCGGCACACTTCGCGAGCTGGCTGGGGCTGTGCCCAGGAACCCGGATAACCGGAGGCAAAGTGATGAGTGGCAAGACCATGCGCTGCGCTAACCGCGCGGCCCAGGCCCTGCGTCTGGCCGCTACGGCATTGCGCACCAGCCAGTCGGCACTGGGCGCGTACTTCAGGCGGATGTGTTCGCGTATGGACAAACCGAAGGCCATTACCGATGTCGCCCACAAGCTCGCGCGACTCATCTACACAATGCTTACCAAGGGCGAGGAATACACCGATCAAGGGCAGGACTACTACGAAGAGCGCTGCCGCGAACGTGTTCTTCGGCAGTTATCCCAGCGCGCCCAGAAGCTCGGCATGAAGCTCGTCGCCACAGAACAACCGCAACCCGTCTGAAAAACTCATTCCCAATCAGACACTTGGGGTGTGTTTCTTAAGAGAGCCAGCAACGCCGCATGCCGTGGTCGTCCTTCACATGGCCGATGACCGGTTCGATCGCGTGCCGTCGCTTGAGCCAACGTCGCTGCGTGCTGATCAGGGTCTTCCGTTTGCCGCGATGAATAAGTCATACTGATGATGTTTCGGCATTGACGCCCCGAACCCCGAGATCGACCAGCACGGCCTTCGGTTGCGGCATACCCGGCAGATCCTGCAACAGAATGGAGCTCTGTTCGAGTTGCTCCGCCAGCGTGTGGCCGTCGTATGGGTTGCCTGCGAACGCCCGCGCCGACGATCAGTCCTTGTTTCGCGGTGGTCGCGAGACCTCTTGACGCCGTGTCGGGTAGCCGCTACGAATTTGCTGCATAGCGACCCCCTCAGGACCGTGCATGTCCCTTTAATACAGACGGCTCAAGCCTTTCAAAGCCCCCGATTGGGAGGAGGTTCGTTACTGTTAGACCACGACGATGGATCTGTTGGTGGCAGACGGGATGGACCATGACGAGATTGGCCCGCGCACTCGATCCTCCGTCCACACGACGAATGCTTTGCGTAGCCTCAATCGTCCTGGGTTCCCTTCTGCCGTTAGTCCACCAGTATCGCGTCCAATACCCAGTGCCGCGTCCTTCATGATGGAAGTATCGCGCTCTGATCCATCGTGCGCCCTTGCACGGATGCCGCCGGCAGCACCACTTCCACAACGCCTGCCAGATGGCAGTGTCGACTGCGCTGTAGACTTCTTTCGAGACCACGTATCGACGATAGTTCGACCAGTCATCGATGATCGGGTTGAGCAGGCCGATTAGATTGACCTGTTTGGCCGATGCATTGTCCTTGATGACTGTGCGCACTTTCGTCAGAAACGCTTGAACATTCTTTTTGGTGACTTCATGAGTAGCTTGCCGTTGATATTTTCGAATGTTCTGCCCGAGGAAGTCGAACCCTTGCGAGATGTACGTGATCCTGGTCCTTTCTGGGGAGAGCGTCAGTCCGCGCTCCTACAGAAAGACCTCGACCAGTGGCTTGAGCTCGTCTTCCAGCAACTCTTTCGAGTGACCGGTGATCACAAAGTCATCGGTATAGCGCATCAGACTGAGGCAGCAATCAATGATGGACGACACCTGTAATCGGCTGCACCGGAGTAGACAAATCGCAGTTGTTTTGAGCGACATCAATGGAACTCGCGTTCCCGGCGGAATCTGCGCGGCGAGATCGCAAAAGGAGAAAATAAGTAAATCAAGGCACTATAGTTTCACCGTCCTGCCATGAAAAGGCGTTATCTCTTGAAGTCAGCCCGTGAAGGGCGCGAGATCGAGGATGATATGCAACACAATACTCGTAAATCCGAACAAGGTGACAGAGAGGATGGTCACAACAACGGAGACGTCGTCATGCTGCATATCGCTTCCGTACGCGAAAGGCCTAGCTCAAAGTCCGAGACGGACCACGCGGTCCCTATTGTGCAGTGGTACGAGAGCGCGCTTACCGGCATCTTGGAGATATCGAAGGTACTTACCGCCCCCTGCCGGCTCGAAGTCATGTTGGCCAACGTCGTCGATCTCCTGCAATCGTTTGTGCAGATGCGGCTCGGCATCGTCTCTCTCTTCGACGATGATGGCGTACCGGACATTACCGTTGGCGCCGGCTGGAGCGAAGGCAGCGATGAGCGCTACCGGATGCGCCTGCCGCAGAAGGCAATTGACCAGATCATGTCGACGGACAGGCCGCTCGTCGCCGAGAACGTAGTGGGGCATTCGGGCTTCAGTGCCGCCGACATGGGCGTGCTCGGTGCTTCCGACAACATGCGAGTGTCGTTCATCGGCGTTCCTATTCGCATCGACGCGAAGGTCGTGGGCACACTGACCATCGACCGCATCCCGGACAATGGGTCGAACTTCCGGCTCGATTGCGACGTGCGGCTGCTTACTATGATCGCCAACCTGGTGGGGCAGACGGTGAAGCTGCATCGCTTATTCAAGAGCGACCGCGAGCGACTGATGGCGGGGAGGGACGGGCTGCAAAAACAATTGTCCGAGCTCAAGTACCCTGCGCAGGAGCGTAAGAAGTTTCAGGTCGAGGGGATCATTGGCGACAGTCCGGCGCTGCGCGGCCTGCTTGAGAAGATCGCGGTGGTAGCCAAATCGAACAGCACAGTTCTGTTGCGCGGCGAATCCGGTACCGGGAAGGAGCTGGTCGCCAAGGCCCTTCACGAGCTGTCGCCGCGAGCCAAGCGGGCCTTCATCAAGCTCAATTGCGCGGCGCTCCCTGAGACGGTGCTGGAATCCGAATTGTTCGGTCATGAGAAGGGTGCCTTTACCAGCGCCTTCAATTCGCGCAAGGGGCGCTTCGAGCTCGCCGACAAGGGGACGCTGTTTCTGGACGAGATCGGCGAGATTTCGGCCTCGTTCCAGGCAAAGCTGCTGCGCGTCCTGCAGGAGCAAGAATTCGAGCGCGTCGGCAGCAACCAGACCATCAAGGTCGATGTTCGCGTGGTTGCCGCCACGAATAAGAACCTGGAAGACGCGGTGGCAAGGAACGAGTTCCGCGCCGACCTTTATTATCGCCTCAGCGTGGTTCCCTTGCTGCTGCCGCCGTTGCGTGAAAGGCGCAGTGATATTCCTCTCCTCGCCGTTGAGTTTCTCAAGAATTTCAACAGCGAGAACGGCCGTACGCTGACCTTCGATGCGAGCGCGATTGAAGTGTTGATGAACTGCGGTTTTCCCGGCAATGTCCGCGAGCTCGAGAATTGCGTGCAGCGGAGCGCGACCCTGGCGCCGGGACCAGCGATCGTGAGAAACGACTTTGCCTGCTGCCACGGCCAGTGTCTGTCCGCGATGCTGTGGAAGAGCGGATCGGACGAGATGGCGCTGCAGCCCGGGCCGATCGTACCAGTGCAAGTGAAGCCGGGTACGCCCCCGGCTGAGGCTGCTACGCCGGGCGCAGTTGCGGTCCCGCCTGTCGGCAGCGAGCGGGCTCCGCTAGTGCCTGGCGGTGCAGCTCTCGGAAGTGGTGCGAAGATGACCAACCGCGAGCGTCTCATCGCCGCCATGGAAAGATCCGGCTGGGTGCAGGCAAGGGCGGCGCGGCTGCTTGGACTGACGCCTCGCCAGATTGGCTACGCGCTGAGGAAATACGGTGTCGAGATCAAGCGTTTCTGAAAGCACTGTCGGACTTGCGGCGTATCGGGGCCGCGACATCGGGACTGATGCGAATAGCTCAGACAAGTCAAGCCAGGGTTTGGCGCGGACCTTGGCATGATCACGATCGGAAGCGGCCCAGTCGGCTCCAATTCGGTAATCGTCGAGAACAGCCCGGCCGACCTCAGGGGCGGTCGGTATCTCGACTAAGGTGGTGCGAACGCTGCGCTGTCATCGCCGGTGCGTCGGCCATGTCGCGCTCGACCATCAGCTCACACCGGATGCGGTCAGCGACGCAAGCGGTGGTGTTCGATCGCGTTGAATTTCTGGAGGCGCGCCCGGGGTCATATCAGCGAGGCGACTCTGTCGCACGCCAACAAGATCGCGCGCCGTCTGGGCGCTGTGGGCAGATGACCGGGAGTTCCGGGCAGAAGATACATCTGCCGCTGCGGTTGCGTAGTCAGCCCGGCTAATAGAAGGACAAAACGCTGACAACACGAGAAGAGTCGACCGATTGCTTAGGTAATCATGACGTGATGGCACGACAGGTTAGAGCGTGGTCGGCAAGGCCCGGGAATGTCCGAGCACCGTCGAGTGTGCGAAAGCGACGGGGAACCGATCAAGCGAAACCCGTCAGGCACAGCGGCACAGCCACATTGAAAGTCCGAATCTATGGTTGCAATCTACCTACCCATCATCACCGATTGAAAACTTGGCAAACTGAGGGTGTCCATGTACTGACATTCGTTGAGTCGAAGTTGGGATCGAGCGCGGCTGGCCGCAATGGCCAACATTAAGACATTCAGTAAAAGCGAGTAACAACCCAAGTTCGTTCCTCACGCATCACTACCCGTCTGCCTCGCCCGGCTTGATTCCGCCAAGGTATCGTGTGAGAGTTCGCCCAGAATTCCTCACTATCTCCGCCCAAGCGGAGTCCAGTCTCTCGCGGGGCATGGTCAGCGTAATGACACCGGCGAGTTGCCCGGACGGGCCGAACACCGGCGCGGCGATACCTGCCAATTGCGGATCGCGGTCTCCTGCTAGCGCGATGACCTGCTGGCGGCGGATCTGCTGACCGAGTGCCTCGTCGCCCTCGTGGCAGTAGGCTTGCAACACCCGGCCTCCTGTGCCACGATCCAGCGGCAGTAGCTCGCCCGCGCGGATGTGATCTCGCACAGGCTGTGGCGAGTCGACGCGATACAGGCATAGCCGTTGCGCACCTTGACGTACGTGAAACGCGGCGCTTTCACGGGTTGCGGCCACCAGTTCCTGCAGCACGGGTATCACCAGCGACTCGCTGGAGGACGATTGCGCATAGACGGCATGCAGCCTTGCGACGCCGGACCCCAGCACGTAGCAGCCATCGGCGCGGCGCACCACGAGATGCGCATGTTCCAGCGACGCGAGCAGGCGCAGCACGGTGCTCTTGTACAGACGCGTGCGTTCCGCGAGCGCGCTCAATGACAGCACGTGCGTGCCGTTGCCGAAGGCAGCCAGCAGGGTCAGCGCACGGTCGACTGCTGCCACGCCGCCGGCTGCCAGATTGTCGTCGGCCAACGATGCGATGGCGGGCTGTTTGGACATCGTGCTTCTCCTCAGACGGACCGTTGCAGCAACGCTTCCACTACGCCGAAGCCGAGGTGGCCCGCCGGATCGAGCTGTCGTAGTTGTGTGATCAACTGTGTTGCGGTTTCGCGTTCGCCGCGCCGCAGGCCGATGAAGGCGAGCGCCTTTAGCGTGAACAGCCAGAAGCGGGCGGGACCGGGCGGGATCGGGCGCGTGGAAGTTCGCGTCGCCGGCTTGTACCATCTGCCAATCCTCATTCAACCCGGCGGCATGCGCAGCTGCTTTTAGTCCCAGATGGGCCGCGTGCTCTGCCTCATCGAGTTCGCGGCGTCCGGCATGGAATTTGTTGAGCAGATAGTAGGCGGCAAGGCTTCGCGGAGAGGTCAGTGTGACGCTCCACAGGACTGCGTCGATCTGCTCGGCCGGCGCGCCATGCAGGCCTTCGATGAGGCGCCGCACCGGTTCGCGGCCTTCGAGTTGACGCGTGAAGATTTTCTCCACGTCGGCCATCGTCACGCCGCTGTAGAGCACCGCGTCGGGATAGATGAGCACGTTCGTGCCCTGATCGCACGGGCCGAGACAGCCCGAATACGTGATCGCGACGGTATCGGGCGCCTGGCGTTTCTGCTGTTCCGCCCAGAATGCCTTCAGCAGCGCGGTCGAGCCCTTGCGGCCTGCGCAGACGACGCGCGGATGCTGCGGCGGCCGGTTCTGGGTGCAAGCAAACACATGTCGTTCTGGTCTGGCCATGACGATGTTCGTCAACCGAACTTGAACAGGATGCCGTGACCACCGCGCGGGTAGTCCCACTCGATATTCTGGTGGTCGGTACAGAGGATGCGGCAACTGCCGCATTCGAGGCAGCCGTCGGTGATCAGCGTCACCGCGCCGTTGCCTTCGGCCTTGTAGCACGAGGCCGGGCAGACGAAGGTGCAACTCTTCTCGCTGCATTCGCTCCGGCAGACGTCGGCATCCTTGATGTGGACGTGCGGCCGTCCTGCATCGACGCGGTAACGGTTCTGGAACAGCTTTTCCTCTACGTTGACGGGTAGGGTGCTCATCGGAAGGCCCTCAGGAGTTTGTAGGCGTCACCCACGATGCCGGAAAGCGAACGGGCTTTGCGGAAGCTCGAAAAAATCTCGCGCTCCTTGCTTTTCTTGTCCTTACCGTCGACCGTGAGCATCGTGCGCGCGGCGCGCGCCATGAGGTCGGGGTAGGTCGTGAAGAACTGCGGATTCTGGTGCAGCACGGCCGGCATGTCGCGGTACTTGTGCAGGTCTTTCATCACGAAGCTCTGATCGAGCGCGGCCTTGTAGGCCTTGAGCGTGCCGGCGCGGTAGCCTTGGCCCGCGGCTTTCGCGTGGATCACCGTTTCGGCGGCGAGGCGTCCTGAGGTCATGGCAAGATTCGATCCTTCTCGGTGCGCGGCGTTCACGAAACCGCCTGAATCGCCAACGATCATCCAGCCGTGGCCGTAGACCTGCGGGATTGCGTGAAAACCGCCTTCGGGAATCAGATGCGCGCAATACTCCTTCATCTCGCCGCCCGCAATCAGCGGTGCGATCGACGGGTGCCGCTTCATCTTTTCGAGGAGCACATAGGGGCTCGTGCGGTTGGGGTTTTTCTTGAAGTCGCTCAGCATACAGCCCACGCCTATGGTGAGCGATTCCTTGTTGGTATAGAGGAAGCCAGTGCCCATCATGCCGTCGGTGATCCTGCCGACCATCTCGATCACGACGCCGTCGTCCTCGCCGACGTTGAAGCGCTGGCGGATCGTCTCCTCGGGCATGAAGAGAATCTCCTTGACGGCGAGCGCAACGTTGCCGGCCCCGATCTCTCCATGAAAGCCCGCCTTGCGCGCGAGCGTCGAATTCACGCCGTCGGCGAGCACCACCACGTCGGCATAGACATCGCCGTGCTCGCGGTCGCACTGCACGCCGACCACCAGGTCGCCGTCCATGATCAGTTCCTTCACCGTGGTCTCGCAGAGCAGCAGTGCGCCGGCTTCGCGCACTTTCGATGAAAACCACTTGTCGAACTGCGCGCGGATGATCGTGTAGCGGTTATAGGGCGGCTTGTTGTAATCCTCGCTGCGCACATGTGTACCGACAAACGACGTGTCGTCGAGCATCCACATTCGCTGCTCGATGATGTGGCGCTCCAGCGGCGCATCGTCGCGGAAGTCCGGGATGATCTCTTCGAGCGCTTTGGCGTACAGGATCGCGCCCTGAACATTCTTGCTGCCCGGATATTCGCCGCGCTCGATCTGCAGCACTTCCAGACCTGCCTTGGCCATCGTGTAAGCGGCAGCGTTGCCGGACGGACCGGCGCCGACCACGATCACATCGAACTGTGATGGTTTTCTCATCGTGATTCTCCTCAGGCAGCCTGCTTGCGGCGCCGGGTCAAATGCTCCACAAAAGCCTGCTTCAGCGCGGGCAACACTTGCAACGCATTGCCGACAATCCCGTAGTGTGCGAAATCGAAGATGGGTGCGTTCGGGTCGGTGTTGATCGCCACGATCACGTCTGCGCTTTCCATGCCCACGCGGTGCTGGATCGCGCCGGATATGCCGGCGGCAATGTAGAGCTTGGGCCGTACCGTCTTGCCGGTCTGTCCCACCTGGCGCTCCCCCTCGACCCAGCCGGCCTGCACACATGGCCGGGTCGCACCCACTTCGCCGCCGAGCACGTTCGCCAGTTCGAACGCCAGCTGGAAGTTCTCCGGGCTCTTCAACCCCTTGCCGCCGCTCACAATCACATCGGCATAGGGCAGGTTGATCCGGTTGCTGCTCGCATCCGGGATAAAGTCGAGCAGCCTCGTGACGATATCCGTCTCGATCATCCCCAGCGTTCCCGGGACGATGTTGCCGGTGCGTTCGGCGTCGCGCAGCGGCATCGGCATCACGCGCGGGCGCACCGTCGCCATCTGTGGACGGTACGCGAGCGTCATGATCGTGCACAGCAGCGAGCCGCCGAAGGTGGGGCGCGTCGCCGCCAGCGCCCGCGACGCAGGATCGATGTTGAGTTCAGTGCAATCGGCGGTCAGCCCGGTCAGCAGGGTCGTTGCTACGGAGCCGGCAAGGTCACGGCCCATCGACGTCGCGCCCAGCAGCAGGATCTCGGGCTGATGCTGGTGGACGAGGTCGGTGAGCCCTTTCGTGAACGGCTCGTTGCGATAGCCTTGCAAGACCGGGTCGTGGACGATGTACGCATCGTCCGCGCCGTAAGTGAAGGCTTCTGCGGCAAACTGTTCGAGCGGTTCATTCGCGCCGCCGAGCACCGCGATGCCCACTCGGCTGCCGAGCGTGTCGGCCAGTTTGCGCGCTTCACCGAGCAGTTCCCACGAGACGCTGTGCACGTGTCCACGGTCGTGCTCGATAAAGACCCAGACGCCTTTGTAGGCCTTCAGGTGTTCCGGCAGTTCGAGGATGCGTCCTGCGCGGCCGGCGGGTTTCTTCGCGGGGGCGGCGGGTGCGTTCATGACCCCTCCTTCATCAGCAGGTCAGCTTCCAAAGTAGGATGGCGCGTGAAGATCTTTTGCAGCAGGTTCACCAACACGTCGCAAAGACTCGATGCGTCGAGGTCGAGCATCTCCGCTTTCTCGCTGCGCGGCGTCGGTCCAAAGACTTTGCTGACCACTGTCGGCGAGCCCTTCAGACCGATCTTGCTGAGGTCTTCGATGCCGGCCTGTTCGCAGTTCCATTTGTGCACCGGATAGCCGGCCGCATGAATCATCGCGGGCAGCGTCGCAAAACGCAGTTCGTTGGTGTTCTCCAGCATTGTGATCAGGCACGGCAGCGCGGTCCTGAGCACGTGCACGCCGCCCTCGGCGCGGCGCTCGACGGTGATCGTGCGCGCATCGAGAGCGGTCTCGACGATGCGCGACACGTAGGTCAGCAATTGCAGCCCGAGGCGTTTGGCGATACCGGGGCCGACTTGCGCGGTGTCGCCGTCGATCGTCTGCTTGCCAGTGAACACGATGTCCACCGCCTGCTCCTTCGCGATCTGCTGGATACCCGCTGCCAGCGCGTACGACGTAGCGAGCGTATCCGCGCCAGCGAATGCGCGGTCGGTGAGCAGCACGGCGTCGTCCGCGCCGAAGCTGATGCACTTGCGCAGCGCTTCCTCGGCCTGCGGCGGGCCCATGCAAAGTAACGTGACCTTGCCGCCGAAGCGGTCCTTCAGCCGCAGCGCCTCTTCGAGTGAAAACAGGTCATACGGGTTGACGATCGCCGGAACACCTTGGCGCATGATCGTGTTGGTGACCGGATGAACGCGGATCTGCGTGGAGTCCGGGACCTGCTTGATGCAGACGACAATGTGCATGGTCTTAACGATGTGCATGGTCTTGCTCCACCTGTCAGGCAAGGGTGCGCGCGGGCAGCGACGCGCGCAGACTGTCGAGTGAAACGTGCTGCCGCCCATTTGTGTCCCGGAACACCTTGAACACTTTTTCCTGCGCCGGCGTGGAGGTGACGAAGTCGCCGTAAGCCTTGAGCAGCAGCGCGTGATATGACGCGAACAGCGCGCCTTCGTCGCTTTCCGGCAGCGCGTCCTGTTGCTGGATGTACTGAAAGAAGCGCTTGAGGATGTGTAGCCGACTCACGTTGACGATCTTCTGGTCGAACGGAATGCCGAAGAACTGCAGGAAGTCCTCGGCTGAGGACAGCGCCTTGAGTTGCTGGACAAAGCTTTTCATAGCGTTTACTCCTTGCAAGCGGATGAGGATAGATGCGGACAGAACGTCGGCTCGGCGAAGTACTTGTCGCAGGCGTCGCTGGTGGCGCACGGCGGCGTCGTGCCAGACTGATCGGGTTGCGCGACGCACTTCGTGAAGCGGACCACAGCGCCGTTCATGACAATTCTCCGACGGTGTAGCGCAACTCGATCAGGAAGCGATACAGGTCGGCGGCGCTGGGCGCTTGCTTGTGCTGGGTGGCATGGTGGCGGATACGGGGCAGCAGCAGCACGAGCAGCTTTTCACTGACGGGCAGGCCGAGCGCGTCATAAGCCTGGCGCACGCTTTGCGAACCCGAATGCTTGCCGAGCACGACCGAGCGTTCGCGACCGAGTTCGGCGGGATCGAAGCTCTCGTAGGTCGATGCATTCTTCGCGAGCCCGTCTGTGTGGATGCCGGACTCGTGCGTGAATACGCTGGCGCCGACAATGCTTTTGTTCAGCGCGACCGGGCGTCCTGAAGCCCGTTCGACAAGCCGAGAGATGCTCAATAGCGCGGTCGTGTCGACGCCGGTATTGCGACCCATGATATGGCGCACGCCCATCACGATCTCCTCCAGCGCGGCATTTCCGGCGCGTTCGCCGAGACCATTGACGGTGGTGTTGGAGTGGGTTGCGCCGGCGCGCAGTGCGGCAAGGGTGTTCGCGGTCGCGAGCCCGAGGTCGTTGTGCGCGTGGATTTCGATTTCCAGATCGACCGCGTCGTGCAATCGCGCAATCGCTTCATAGGTCGAAAAAGGATCGAGGACGCCGAGCGTGTCCGCAAAGCGGATGCGTTGCGCACCGCACTGTTGCGCGTGCCGCGCCACGTCGTCGAGGAACGAGGGGTCCGCGCGCGAGGCATCCTCCGCGCCCAGCGAAACCTTGCGGCCGCTTTTGACGGCGGCGCTGATCACGCGATTCACCTGCGCGAGCACCCATGAGCGCGGCTGGCGCAACTTGTGTTGAAGGTGGATATCGGAGACGGGAATCGACAGGTGAATGATGTCGGGATTGCAGCACAAGGCCGACGCCAGGTCCGCGTCGGTGAGACGGCCCCAGACCATCAGATCGGCGTCGAGATTCAGCGCGACGATGGTCCGGATGCAATCGATTTCCTCGGCACCCATTGCGGGGATACCGATTTCCAGTTCGGGTACCCCGGCGCTTGACAGCGCCTCGGCAATCGCGCATTTTTCGGCAACCGTGAATGCGACGCCAGCGGTCTGTTCGCCGTCGCGCAGTGTGGTGTCGTTGATGATCGGATTCGACACGGGAAGTGGTCCTTTAGGCATTTGATCATACCCATCGCAAGTACTGTGCCATGCACGGTTACTGCGAATAGCCGCTTGCCGCGGGGCTTCCCGGCGTTCGCTGGCGCTGTGATGAAGCGGTCCCAACGAAGACCTGTCGCGAATGTCCTGTTTCGAACAGCTAGGTGTAGCGAGGAACACGGCGCTGCAAAAAGCGATGGACGACGCGATGTGCGTGGTCAGCCAGGACGTGCGGACGCCATCGGTGCGATGCAAACGCTGTAGGGATTGGCTATCCATAGGAACGACGATGCCGGAAGATAAACAGAGGCAGCGGCTATCAGCGCGGCTATGCGCTCGCGGCGATGACCGCCATGGCGCTTGAAGAGGCCGCACAGCGCTAAGGACGCTTGCCCCCCAGTGCTCACGCGCGAGGTCGCGCGTATGTCACGGCGGTTCGATCGTCAGGTCGGCGTCGCGCAGCTTCACGCAGCACGCGAGACGCGATTGCACGTCAAGACCCCATGCACTGTCGAACTGGTTGTTCTCCTCGTCGTCAGGAGGCGCCAGTCAGTGAGATTGTCATGATTGTCTTACACGGAAAACGAACTGCCGCAGCCACAGTTGCTCTGCGCATTGGGGTTGTGAATGACGAAGCGCGAACCTTCCAGGCCGTCTTCGTAGTCGACGCGCGCGCCGAACAGGTATTGCTGGCTCATCGAATCGACCAGCAGCGTGACGCCGTCCGTGACGGTCTGCATGTCGTCGTCCACCACCTGGTCGTCGAACGCGAAGCCGTACTGGAAGCCCGAGCAGCCGCCGCCGGACACGTACAACCGCAGCTTCAGGTTGGGATTGCCTTCTTCCTCGATCAGCGAGGCCACTTTCGCAGCGGCCTGAGGCGTGAATTCGAGCAGGCCCGGCATGACGCCGGGTGTGGCGGAAGCCGGTTGGGCGAGCGTTTCCATGGAGGTTCCTCTCAGGCTTGAATGGACTCACTTC
Source organism: Paraburkholderia sp. BL27I4N3 (assembly GCF_003386115.1). NCBI lineage: Bacteria > Pseudomonadati > Pseudomonadota > Betaproteobacteria > Burkholderiales > Burkholderiaceae > Paraburkholderia > Paraburkholderia sp. BL27I4N3. Next base: position 1,687,549 of record NZ_QREJ01000001.1, read on the forward strand.
GGGTTGGATGAGCAGGTCGGTTGCTCGGCGAGTTGCAGGTCGTTGGCTACTGCGCCTCGAAGCGTCTGGCGCGGGCGAAAGTCGGACACGGCCGCCTTGATCGCGTCCTCGGCGAGAATCGAGCAGTGGATCGCGGTCGGCGGCGATGCCAGTTCCTCGACGAACTGATGCGTGCACAACGTCCCGGAGCGCATGCCGCGCTCGTGGACGCCGCTGTGCATTTGGCACGCGATCCGCACGCGCGGCCGGAGCCCCACATATAGCGCGCCGATGCCGTTGGGGCCGTAGATCTTGTGAGCCGGGAAAGACATCAGATCGACCGGCACTTGCCGGCGCCCGGGGCATCCACGTGCAGCAGGATGCCCCGGGCGCGGCAGAGCGCGCCGTTTGCAGCGATGTCCACGTGGCCGCTTTCCTGCACCGGCAACACTGTGACCTCGAAGCCTTCGCGATCAAGTTCGGGCATCGCGCCAAGCACCGACTGGTGCTCGGTCGTGAGCGTCACCAGGGGATTGCCTTTGGCGCGATGAAAGTGCGCGGCACCCTTGATCGCGAGGTTGTTCGATTCCGTCGCTTCGGAGGTCCAGACAATCTCGCGCGGGTCCGCGTTCACGAGCGAACTGGCCTGTTCGAGGGCCAGTTCAACCGCTTCTTCGGCGACCCAGCCATAGGCATGCGAACGGCTGGCAGGATTGCCGTACATGTCGATCAGGTAAGGCAGCATGCGTCTGATCACGCGCGGATCGACCGGCGTGGTGGTGGCATGATCCCGATACACGGGGTCGGCGCCGCGTGGATGAAGGCCGGTGCTGACGCGTTGGAAATCCGACATTGCAGGCTCCTGAAAGCGGGGGTAGTGCGACCTTCATTGCAACTTCCATGCCAGTGGATTTTCACGCTCTAGTGGCCTCGTTCAGCCGGTCCGGTGTTGTTTCGCTGTTGTTTTTGTGTCGATGCGCGCGACGAGCCCGGATTTTCGTCGTCCTTTTTGTCGGATTTGTCGTTGCGCACGCGGGATTGACATGCGCGATGGCTCAATCATCAGGCGTAGAAATGGGCTTACCTTAGACGCTGTGTCTTTGCGTTGATCTTGCGCTTTGCGCTGGTACATCGAAAGCGCGCAGCGCACGAAGAGGAAGTCAATGTGAACATGCAGGCGGCCGTTGCCCGGCAAGCGCTGGACGGTGTCTACGAGGCGAGCAAGACGCTGGTTTCGTCGCTCGATGTGGCAAAAGCCTTCCCGAGTCCCTGAACTATCTTGTGCGCACCATGGAGTGGCGGCGCGCCTTTGTGGTGCTGGCCGAACCGGACCGGCAACTGGGCGGCCTGAGCGCTACGGGTCTTTCGCGTGACGAGCAGCAGCGTCTTCAGTTCCGTCCCGGCGAAGGCACCGTCGGCCGCGCGTGAAAGAGCGGCATCGGGGTGATCGTGTCCAACGTGAATGATGAACCGTCGCTCCTGTTCGCATGGGTGGCGCGGACCAGATACCGGGGGCGTGCATCGCCATGCTAGCGACGCCGATCCACACCGACCGGCGCACTCTCGGCGTGCTCGCTGTCGATTGCGTGAACCCCGGTGCAAGCCGGCTGTTTGTCGATGACCTGCATCTGGTGATGATTGTCGCGACCCTGATGGGGGTAGACGTTGCTGCTCCAGCGCAGCGTATGCGCGGCGCACGATAGCATGCAGGATGACGTCAGGCGCATGCGGAAGGTGATCAAGCCCGCTTAACAGATCGACCAGGTAGTCGGTGTCTCGGCGGCGATCCAGGCAGTGTTCGCACAGATTCACCAGCTCGCCCCCGCGCGTACCATCGTGCTGCTGCACGGCGAGAGTGGCACTGGCAAGGAATTCATCGCGCGTGCGATCCACGACTTGTCGCCGCGTGGCAGCGAGTCGTTCGTCCGGGCAATTGCGCGGCGTTGATGGAGTCCTTGCGGGAAAGCGAGCTGTTCGGCGACGGGAAAGGCGCCTTCACCGGCGCGCAGGGGCCACAAGTAAGGGCCGCTTCGAACTGGCGGCGGTACGCTGTGCCTTGACGAGATCGGCGATATCGCGCCGTCGTTTCCGGCCTAGCTGTTGCGCGTGCTGCAGGAGCGCGAGTTCGAGCGTGTCGGCGGCATGACGCCGGTGAAGGTGGATGTGCGTCTGATTCTCGCGACCAATCGCAACCTTGAACGGATGGCGACGGCCGGCGAGTTGCGCTCGGATCTGTACTACTGTATCAACGTGGTCAGTATCGAGTTGCCGCCCCTGCGTGAGCGGCGAGAAGATATTCCGGCCAAGGCACAGCTTCTTGCCCGTTTCAACCGTGAAAACGCGCAGTCCATTCGCCTCGACGCGGAAGCGATGCGGGTGCTGATGAGATGCTACTGGCCGGGCAAAGTTCGTGAACTGGAGAACTGTGTCGAATGCAAGGCGACCATGACGCGTGACGGCGTGATCGACCGTTTCAAGTTCCTGTGTCAGGAGGACCATTATCTGACGAAGGTGCTGCACTACATCGAGCGCGAGGATGCGGTTCGTCCCGCGCCTCTGGGCGAAATGCCGATCGCTGAAGTGCCGTCGTCGCAGCCGCCGTACGGGCATCATGATCCGGATATGGCGTCGGCACCGGCTGTCTGGTGGGCAGCCCGGCCGCTGAGGCTGCCACTGATCTGGATCCGGCGGCGGACGACTGAACGTTCACGACATCGCAAGCCGGGGAAGCCGGAGGGTTAACGCGAACGATTGATCTGGTCGACGGAGCGCAGCGGCTCGGCCCAGGCGAAGGCGGCGCGCTTCCTGGGGATCACGCCCCGGCAGATAGGCTATGCGCTGCATACATCCTCTATTGAGGTTCACCGGTTCTGACCAGGATAGAGAATGCTTCGCCTACCCAGCTTGTGCGGGTCCATCTCGCTGGTTCGGCACATGCGTTCCAGGTCGTGTGAGATTTGTCGCAACACCGACACGACGCAACGAAATTGGAGGGATACGTCGCGCGCCGGGATCATACAGAACTGCGAAATATCCCCTAACACGTTGATCCTTGGCTTTCTTGTCGAGTGGCATGGATCTGGCTTTATGGCTTGCGCGCGGCCGCCGTCGGTTGCGAGGAGATATCCATGCAAGCGAGTTCAAATGCGAGCGACTTGCCCGCAGCGGCTTATATCGGCATCGGGCAGATTAAACCTCTCGGCGTGAAGATCGAAGACCCGTCCACCGGTGGCGGCTGCGGCGCGCACGGTGGCGAGGGTAAGGCCAGTTGCGGCGCGTCGGGCAGTCTCGACGACTTGCCGCCGGACATCTGGGAGAAGGTCAAGAATCACCCGTGCTACTCGGAAGAAGCCCATCATCACTTTGCGCGCATGCATGTGGCGGTGGCGCCGGCTTGCAACGTCCAGTGCAACTACTGCAACCGCAAATACGACTGCTCGAACGAGTCGCGTCCCGGCGTGGTCTCTCAGAAGCTAACGCCGCAACAGGCAGTGAAGAAGGTCGTGGCCATCGCAAGCGAGATTCCGCAGATGACGGTACTTGGCATTGCCGGTCCTGGTGATTCGCTGGCGAGCCCGAAGAAGACCTTCGAGACGGTCCGGATGCTGCAGGAACAGGCGCCGGACATCAAGCTGTGCCTGTCGACCAATGGCTTGGCATTGCCCGACCTTGTGGACGAAATCTGCAAGTACAACATCGACCACGTGACAATTACCATCAACATGGTCGACCCGGCGGTGGGCGAGCAAATCTATCCGTGGATTTTCTGGGAGCACAAGCGCGTGACCGGTTACGAAGCAGCCCGCATCCTTTATGACCGGCAGATGAAGGGTCTCGAGATGCTCACCGCACGCGGCGTGCTGACCAAGATCAACTCGGTGCTGATTCCCGGCATCAACGACGAGCACCTGATCGAGGTCAACCGCGAGGTGAAGAAACGCGGCGCGTTCCTGCATAACATCATGCCGCTGATCTCGGAGCCCGAACACGGCACTCACTTTGGCCTGAGCGGCCAGCGCGGGCCGACTGCGCAGGAACTCAAGGCCGTGCAGGACGCCTGCATGGGCGGCGCCAACCTGATGCGTCATTGCCGCCAGTGCCGCGCGGATGCGGTTGGCCTGCTCGGCGAGGACCGCAGCGAGGAATTCACGCTCGACAAGATCGAGCAGATGGAAGTGGTCTACGACCTCGACCGCCGCCGTGAATACCAGCAGCGCGTCGAAGCCGAGCGTCAGGCGCAGCACGACGCGAAGCAAGAAGCGCTGGCTGTCTCTCGCGAGATCGACGTCGCCGACGACATGAAGGTGCTGGTCGCGGTCGCAACGAAGGGCGGCGGCCGGGTCAACGAGCACTTCGGCCACGTCGCGGAGTTTCAGATCTTCGAGGTCTCGGCAGCCGAAGCGCTGTTCGGCGGCCATCGCCGGGTGGACCTGTATTGCCGGGGCGGTTATGGCGACGACGAGCAACTACCGTCGGTCGTGCGCGCGCTCCACGACTGCCACGCGGTGCTGGTCGCGAAGATCGGCGCCTGCCCGAAAGACGAACTGGCGCAAGCGGGCATCGAGCCGGTCGATCAGTACGTCGGCGAATTCATCGAAAAAGCGCTGCTTGCTTGGTTCAACGACTACCGCAGTCGCATCGCCAGCGGCGCCATCGTGCATCGGGACCGCGGCGATGCTTCAATCCGCCAGGGCGCTTACACCTCGTCAGCCTCAGCGGCGTGATATCCCACACCCTTCCAGACAGGACAACAGGAGAGCCTCCATGCCTCTGAAGATTATTGCGTCCACCTGTACGGGATGCTCGGCCTGCGAACCGGAATGCCCCAATGTCGCGATCAGCGAGAAAGGCGGCGTGTTCGCGATCGACCCCAAGAAATGCACCGAATGCGAAGGCCACTTCGACGACCCGCAGTGCGTCGCGGTGTGTCCCGTGGACGGCTGCATCGTTCAGGTTTGAGTCTGGCTCGTGGCCGGGCCGGCCATTCATCCAACAGGAGACTACGCATCATGCTGTCCAGCGTAACTGTTACGAGCGCCGCCGAGAAGTTCATGCGTCGTATCGTGGGCTTTTCGGGCCTGCCGGCTGGCGCCGGCTTTCGTCTGGTGGTGAGCGCCGGCGGCTGTTCCGGCCATACCGCGGAATTCACCGCCGAGCCGGCGCTACAACCAGGCGAACAGGAACTCGACATCAACGGCTTGCGCGTATTCCTGCCGGCTGAGAGCCGGCTGATGCTCGAAGGCATAACGATAGATTTCGCCGACACGCCAACCCAGTCCGGCTTGATCTTCTTCAATCCGAACCAGGCCGCTTGTGGTTGCAGCAGCAGTGCGGATTCGGCGCCGCCAGGCGTGGCGACCATCGATGTCAGCGCGATTGGCCGCGGACGGCCGCCGCTGCCGCGTCAGATTTCCTGAAGAGGAGCGATGGCGATGGAGTCCGGCGACCGTGCCCTCGACGACGCAATGACCGCGTTTGCGCAGAGCGCGATTGGCGGCGGCTTGCCGTCAGGCGTCAATGCATTGATCGCCGAGGCGGGTCGGTTGCGCGAGCGCCCCGATGAGGCGCTCGCGCTGTTGCAACGCGCCCGCGCCGCCGCGCCGCGCCATCCGGTGCCGTTGATCGCGCTGTACCGCTTTTACTTCTACGGCCATAAATTGGCGCAGGCGCGTGCGATCGGCGAAGACGCGCTGGCGGTCGCCCGCACCGCGCTGGGCTCAGATTTCGGCGAGGAACCGCTTGCGGCCGCGAACGTGACCACGCGTTATGACGCGGCCGCGCGTTTTTATCTGTTCACACTGAAGGGCCTCGTGTACCTCAACATGCGTCTCGGCGACTTTGAAGAAGCGCGCATGCTACTGCGCGAATTGCGCCGGCTCGATCCCGAAGACCGGGTGGGGGGCGCGCTGCTTTCGCATGTCTTGGATCGTCATGAGACCGGCGCCGGGTCCGACGATGCAATGGATGCGCTGAGTGCGTATCCGACGCGCGGCTGGACGGGGACGCAACCATGAGCGTACAGAACGTGCGCGTACCAGTCGGCGACATTGTACCGCGCCACTGGCAGGGCGGCCCGCTCGACTGCACCGGCTGCGGCTACGTGCGGTTCCGCGAGTTGCCGGCGGAGCACGGTTGCGGGCCAGGGCACGCGTGCATGCAGGATGCGTACGCGCGCCGCGTCGAGCGCTTCTTTCACTGGCATCCTGAACTGGCCAACGAGCAGCTTGCGCATCCGTACTTCGAGGTGCGCGCAATCGCCGCGAGTCACGCCGATGTGTTTTGTCTGCCTGCATTGCTCGGCGATCCGGACGAGATGGTCCGGCTGCAGCTCGCGTTGCGATTGCCGCAGGCGCAACTGGCGCGCCTGATCCACGATCCGCATCGCGAGGTGCGGATTCGCGTGGCGCAGCGCGTGTCGCCTGCTGCATTGGTCGGCATGCGGGGCGATTCCGACTACGGCGTGCGCGAGTGGGTGGCGCAGCGTCTGCCGCTCGCGCTGCTGCCGCAGATGATCGGCGACCCTGATCGCGTAGTCCGGATGCGACTGGCCGAGCGTCTTGAGATGCCCGCGCTGCTGCGTATTGCCGACGACAGCGAGGCCGAGGTACGCCGCATCGTCGCTGAGCGTCTGCCCGCGACGCTGCTATCGCGCCTCGCGTTCGATCCCGATTGGCGAGTGCGCTGGGAAGTCGCGCGGCGCGCCGCTGGCGAAATCGTGGCGTCGCTGGTGAATGACGCGGACGAAGAGGTGCGCGCGCTCGCGCGGCGGCGCCGGCAGTCGGGCGAGGTCGCGAACCTGATGACCACCGGACAAACGCAACGATCAGCAGGAGCGAAGCATGGCTGACATCAACCGCGACGACGACCTGATTGAGGTCGCGTTTCCCCCGCGCTTCAACTACGGCGAGCGCGTGATCGCACGCTCGGTTATCCGCAACGACGGTACGTACAACGGCAAGGACATCGGCGAAGTGCTGGTGAACAAGGGCGAGATCGGCTACGTCACCAGCATCGACACCTTCCTTCAGCAGTTCTATATCTACGCGGTGGATTTCGTCGAGAGCGGCCACCGTGTCGGCATGCGCGCGAAAGAGCTATGTACGCTCGACAACCTGCCGGACGACGTGCTGCAAGGCCTGGGCGAGCGGGCCGAAGCGCTGCACAAGATCGGCACGCGGGTCCAGCCGGAAACGTCGCAACCGCAGGAGCCGTCAGCATGAGTATCGAACCGGTTCAGCCTGCTTATCAGTGGGGCATGCGCGTGATCGCGCTGGATGACCTGTGCAACGACGGCAGCTTTCCGGAGCGCGGCCAGGACGATTGTCTGGCCGAGGCGGGTACGGTCGGCGAAATCGTCAACGTCGGCCAGGTGGTTGAGAGCGGCGAGCCAGTCTATCTGGTGGATTTCGGCAACTGTGTCGTCGGATGCAAGGGGAATGAAATTGCGCCCGCGCCCGCCGGCCTGCTACCTGAAGAAGGAGCCATGTCATGACGGTTCAGGCGAGTGCGCCAGAAGCGGCGGCGCCGCGCGACGGTTTGCGCGCGAGCCGCCCGTTCGACCTGACCCAGCGCCAGATCGAGCAAGCGTTGCGCGAGCGTACCCGCTACCACTATGTGCTGCCGCGCGTGCTGCGCGATGGGCAGGGGTTCCGTGTCGAGAGCCCGTGCTGCTCCCGCAATGTCGACGCGAATGGCGGGCTGATCGACATAGCCTGGCTCACGCGCGATGAAGACGGTATGTGGCACCTGAGCGCGCGCGATCATGCGTCGCACCGATGGATGCCCCAGCATGAGAGCACCGGTCTGGCCGAGCTGCTGGACACGCTGTGCATCGATCGCGAATGCGTGTTCTGGCCGTGAAGCAAACTAACGGAGCCCGGCGATGATCTATCTCGACCACAACGCGACCATGCCGCCAGCCTCCGCCGTGGCGCAGGCGATGCTGTCCATCCTGACGGATGCGTGGGGCAACGCGTCGTCGCAGCATGCCGTCGGGCAGCAGGCGAAGGGCGCGCTCGCTGCGGCCCGCGCGACGATCGCGCGAGCGCTCGGTTGCAAGCCCGCAGAGTTGATCTTCACCAGCGGCGCCACCGAAGCCAATCACCTGGCCGTGTGCTGGCTGCACGCGGCGCCGCCGGGGGGGCGGCACTGTGGCGTATTCAGCGCGATCGAACATGCAGCGCACCTGAAGCTGGCGCGAGCGCTGGCTGCACGCGGCGTTGCGGTCGACTACATCGCCGTGCGGCCCGACGGGACGCTGGACCTCGACAGTGTCGCCGCGCTGATTGGACCTGACGTCGGGGTGGAATCGCTGATGGCGGCCAACAACGAGACGGGCGTATTGATGCCGGTCGCCGAAGTACGCGATCTCGTGCATTCGGCCGGCGCGCGCCTCCATGTCGATGCGACGCAGTTCACCGGCAGGCTGCCGTTCCATTTCGCGCAGAGCGGGGTCGATGCGGTGTCGCTGTCGGCGCACAAGCTGCGCGGGCCGAAGGGCATCGGTACGCTCCTCGTGCGCCACGGCGTGACGCTGGTGCCGCAGGTGCAGGGCAGCAAGGAACGGCATCGACGCGGCGGCACCGAGAACCTGCCGGCCATCGCCGGCTTTGCAGCGGCGCTCGAGCGTATCAGCGACGTAGCGAGCGAAGCGGCGCGCGTGGCCGCGCTGCGTGACGCACTGGAGCAGGGGCTGCGGTGCGCACTGCCGGCCGTCCACGTGTTTTCGGCGCAGGCATCGCGTCTGCCCGGCACCAGCTACCTGCGTTTCGGCGAGGTTCCTGCCGAGGTCGTGTTGCAGCGCATCGAGCTGCCGGGCGTTGCCGCGTCGTCAGGCTCGGCATGCTCGTCTGGCGGCAGCGAGCCGTCGCACGTGCTTGCCGCGATGGATGTGCCGCGCGATGAGACGCTGGCGGCGGTGCGTCTGTCGCTCGCGAAACCACTACGGCGCAGGACATTGAGTACGTGCTCGCCTATCTGCCGCCGTTGCTTCGTCCACTGCTGGAGGAAGCAGCGCATCCCGCTTGAACGTGGTTTGAACCTGTCATCAATCTCCGGAGTCCGAAACCATGAAAGTCATGATCCGCAAGGACAGCAAGGGCGCGCTGAGCGCCTACGTGCCAAAGAAGGACCTGGAGGAGCCCATTGTCGCGATGGCGCAGCCCGGGATGTGGGGCGGTCTCGTCACGCTCGCGAACGGCTGGCAACTCGAATTGCCCGCGATGGCCGACGATACGCCGCTGCCCATCACGGTCGAAGCGCGGCGCATTGCGGGCGTGGAGGAGTGAGATGACCCTGAACGCCGAGCAATTGGACTTCGCGGCGGACCTGCTCCGCACGGCACCGACGCTACGCGACGCCGCCACGCAATGGCACGAACGTTATCCCGAGGTGCTCACAATGCATGTCAGCGCAGCGGTGATGCGCGACGATATAGCAGCGCTTCGGTTCGGTGTGCGCAGTATCTATTTCGCGATGTCGGCCGGGCATTGCAGGTCCATCACGCAGCGGCCTGAAGAGGCCGATGCGTTGATCCTGACCGAGGACGGGGCGCATGGAAATCGATGAGATCGCGCTGAGCGAACCGGCTTGCGCGGCGCGCGAGATCGATTTCGTCAACGCTGTGCTGCAATCTTCGCGTTGGAGCGACGGGCCGATGCTTGATTCGTTCGAGCGCGCGTTTGCGGGCTGGGTTGGCCGGGAGTATGCGGTCGCGGTCGCGAGCGGCACGCTCGCGACCTGGATTGCGTTGCGCGCGATGGGGATCGGCCCGGGAGACGAGGTGGTCTGCGCGTCGCACACCTGGCATCAGGTGGCGCAGGCGATCACGCTGGCGGGAGCCATGCCGGTGTTCGCCGACATCGACTACTGGAGCGGTTGTCTGAGCGCCGAAAAAGCCGCGCAGAAGATCGGCCCTCGCACGCGCGCGATCCTCGCCGGCAATACCAACGGCCACCCGGCCGCGTGGGCGCTGCTGCGCGAACTGGCCGACGCGCAGCGCTTGCGGCTGATCGAAGACAGTACCGAGGCGTTGGGCTCGCGCTACCGGGGCCGCAACGTCGGCTGTTTCGGCGACGTATCAGTGTTCGACTTCTCCAGCCCGTCCGCGCTGTGCACAGGAGCGGGCGGCATGCTCGTCACCGACGATGACGAACTCGTCCATGAACTGCGCTATCTGCGCGAGCGGCGCGTCACGGACCGCGCGTCCGTCTCGGTCGGCTCGTGGGTGCCGCTGCAGGCGGGCATCAGTGATCTGACCGCCGCGCTCGGTCTCGCGCAACTGGCCGAACTCGACACGCGCCTCGCGCAGCGAAAGCAGGTCGAGACCTGGTATCACGAAGAGATGCAAAGCTTCGAAGGGATCAAGCCAGCCTACCTGGCAGAGGACGTCGAAGAAGTGCACAGGATGCTCTATGTTGTGCATTTGGGCAAACGTTTTACGCAGAGCGCGCGCGCCCAGATGATCGACGACATGAAATCTTGCGGCATTGAGACGGTGGCCTACAGCCATCCGCTGCATCAGCAGTTCCACTACTTGAACGCGGGCGATGCGATCGGCCGCAAGAGCGGCCTGTTGCCCGACACCGAGCGCATCGGCGATCGCGCGCTGGCGCTGCCGCTGCACACGCTACTCGACACCGACCAGGTCAAGTACATCGTCAAGACGCTGAAAGACACCGCGACCAACGTGGGCGCCGGCGCTGCCATTTATCTGTGAGCCGCACTCCATGACCGTTTCAGTCCAGACCATCGCCGAACGCCTGTGTGCGGGCGGCGTCATTCCGTACCTGGGACCGGCGCTGCTCGCGCTGTGCCCCGATACGGCCGCCCCTGCCACGCCGCTCGCGCTCGCCGAAATCATCACGGCCAAGGTCAGCGTGCTGTACAAGATCCGCACCCGGCTGACCCAGGCGGCGCAGTTCATCGAAAACTTCAAGCATCGCAAGTCGCTGGTGAGCGTCATGAATGAGGCCTTCGCCATGACGTCGACGCCGTCGGCACTGCATTGCGCGCTGGCGGCGATGGGCGCCGGGCTGGTTGTCGACAGCTGGTACGACGACACCTTCGCCTGCGCGCTGGCGCAGTCGCGGCCGCAGGGCGGCTGGGCGCAGTTGCAGGGGCTGTCGCAGGCCGAGCATTTCGGCCATTGGTTCGCGGCCTATAGCGCAGACGGCGCGTTGCTGGATGCCGTGCCGGCCTCGGGCGCGCTGCTCTACAAGCCGATTGGCGGCCATGCGCCGGCCTCTAACTACCTGGTCTCTGACAGCGACTTCGTCGAAGTCATGACCGAGATCGATATCCAGACGCCCATTCCGCCCGCCGTGCAGGCGTGGCGCCGCGGTCGAAGTTTTTTGTTTCTGGGCTGCCGTTTTGACGACCAGCTCACACGCAGCTTCGCGCGCCAGATCATGAAGCGCTCCTCCGACATGCACTGGGCCGTGCTGCCCGACGAACCGACGCGTATGGAGGCGCGCTTTCTCGAAGAGCAGGGCATCACGTGCATCGCGATGCCGCTGGGCGGGTTCGCCGAAGCGTTGGTGGATGCCTTGCAACCCACACTGGCCGCGTGAAGCGTGGCCGCTAGCCAGCGTTCTTTATCCGTAGCCTTCTATCAAGATCGCCATCATGACCACATTGACCGTACTGCCTTCGGGCAAGACCTACGACGTTGCCGTCGGCGCGACCCTGCTGCAGGCACTGCTCGCCGCAGGCGAGAGCATCGAGCACAAGTGCAACGGCAAGGCCGACTGCGGATCGTGCCGCCTGTTCGTACAGGAAGGGCGCAAGAGCCTGCCGAAGATCCAGCGGCTCGAAAACGACAAGCTCGATACGCTCGTCGGCATCGGCTCCAAGTCGCGCCTCGCCTGTCAAGTCGTGCTGGCCGAAGAGCCGGTGACCATCGAACTGCTGACTTCGTCTGAGCGGCGAGATGACCGCGGTCGAATCGCTGGTGGTCGACGTGGCCATCGTCGGCGCGGGTCTATGCGGCGTCGCGCTGGCGCGCGCACTGCACGCTCAGGACGTTTCCGTCGTTGTCATCGAAGCGCGCGAGCGCGTGGGCGGCCGTGCTGACGCAACATTGCTAAGCCACCGGTCAGACGCTGGGTCTAGGTCCGGCCTGGTTCTGGCCTGATGCCGAGCCGCGCATCGGCGCGCTGCTCGACGAACTCGAACTGGGTATGCCGAGCGTGCGGCAGCACGACCCCGGCGATGCACTTTGGCTCACCGACCCGAACCGCGAACCGCAGCGGCGCGAGGGGCCGCTTGAGACGCATGCCGGGGCGCGCCGCATCGCAGGCGGGACGGCGCGTCTGGTCGTGCTGCGCTGCCGGCAGCCTGCGTGCGGACCAGCAGCGCGTTACTGATGCTGCGTGACCGCGGCGCCTGGCTTGAACTGCAAACACGAAGTAGCGCTGCGACACGCGTGCTGCGTGGCCGCCGGGCGGTACTCGCGTTGCTGCAGCGGCTGGGGGCGGAGCATGTCAGGTTCGATCCGCCGCTGCCCGCGCTGCTTGCTGACGCGCTCGCGGCCACACCGACCCTGCTGAGCGCGGAGCTGGCGTTCAACAACACGTCGTGCGCGTTGTCAGAACTTCCCTGACGAGCACCAGCCGGACGCGGCGCTGCTACGTGCGATCGCGCTCGAATTGAACTCGCGTCTCATGCATGCCTGTCCGGACATCGATCCTGCGGCGGTGCCGGCACGACCCGCAGCGCCGCTATCGAAACCAGCGCGCGGCTGACGATCATCGAGCAGGCCGGCACGGCCGCGATGATCCTGACCGAAGGCGTGGATCCGGGTAGCGTCGAGATACGGCAGATGCCCTTCGCGCGTTCCGGCAGGCAGTCGGCGGTGGCCTGTTCCAGCGTGCCGGCCACATGACGACGGTGAGTCTGAGTGCCATCGGGTAGGCGCCCCTCGAAGTTCACATGCATCGACAGCGCGATTCCCCGTTCGGCTTAGCGCAGCAGCTTGCAGCGCTCGGCCGGCGAATAGTTGCTGAGGTGCCCTTCGCGGGCCGCCTGACGCCGCGCGAAGGAGATGATCGCGCGGCTCTTGCCGGGCGAGGCCGGCGCGCTGACCTGCTGCGCGATTCCCCGTTCGGCTTAGCGCAGCAGCTTGCAGCGCTCGGCCGGCGAATAGTTGCTGAGGTGCCCTTCGCGGGCCGCCTGACGCCGCGCGAAGGAGATGATCGCGCGGCTCTTGCCGGGCGAGGCCGGCGCGCTGACCTGCTTGTCCAGCGCGGTGCCGCCGCATTGCGGGCAGACGGGCGTGTGGCCGGCGCGCACCAGCGTTTCGAATGCGTGGCCGCAGGCCGCGCAGCGGTAGTCGTACAGGGGCATGGTGATCCGATCTCCGTTTCAGGTGGATGGGGCGCAGCGGATCGCGCGTTGGTGCGAGCTGTGGTCTGTCATTGCGGCGCAGTCTTCGAGCAGCATGTCCGGGGCCGGTGCGTGCGCGCCGAGCCCGATCCAGGTGTACACCAGGGCCGCATTGGAGCCGACCATGCGGCGCTCGTCGCATTGCATCAGCGACCGGCGGAACAGCAGCGGCTCGGCCAGCAACAGCGTCAGCGCTACATTGGCGTCGATCGTTTCCGGCACCACTTCGCTCGACTTGATGCGCGGTGCCGCGCGTTTGAACCACTCGCTGATCGGCCGCGGCGCCATGAAGGCCCTGCAGCGTGCGGCGGTCCAAGGCCAGCTCAGTAGGTTGCACACGTCGAGCGTGTGGCCGGCCATGCGCAGCAGGGCTTTCTGGCGCGCATTGCCGGAGCAGCCGGGTTTTTGTAGATGGTGATGTGGGCCCATTGCCGGGGTTCTCAGGTTTGACGCAGCAGTTGCAGGCAGTCGAGGCTGGCCGCCATGTCGATGGCAGTGAAGTCGTCCTGGTAATGCACAGCCGGATCGGCGCCCAGTCCGAGCAGCGTGCGCACTTAACAACGGAACGGAACACTCACTGCGCTCGCTAGAACTTCATCCCAACGCCTGGCCCCAGTACTAGCGGGTCGATGTCCAGTCGGCCCAACGAACTGCCGCCGACCGAGGCATCCGTGTGCATTCAGATCTTCTTGATATCCGCGTTGAGAAAGACGGTCTTCGTGATCTGCACGTCGGCGCCAGCATGCACCGCCGGACCGAAGCTGCTGCGTGACACCTCGGGTGCCTTCTGGGCCCGCGCTCAGGCCGTCGTTGTAGAAGTACGTGTAGTTGACCCCCGCGCCGACATACGGTCGGATCATGCCAGCATGGTTGAGGTGATATTGCAGCAGTGTCGGTGGTAGCACGTTCACGCCACCCAGATCGCAAAGACCAGACGTCACGTGTTGCCGCGAGGTACCGAGAATCAGCTCGACGCCGTTCGCATCGCGGATCATATAGATCAGGTTCAACTCCGGCACGAGTGCGTTATTGACACCCATGCCGAGCGACGACAACGTGCCGCTCGCGTGTACTTCCGGCTCGATCGAGATGGCACGCAAACGCACGAGTAAGTCACCGGCGTGGGTCCCGTCCGCCGGCACCGCGCCTGCCATCGTGCTTCCGTTCGCGCTTACGTCATTCGCGTATGCCCGTACTTCGAACAAACCGGTAGCGCACAGGCTTGCCACGATCATCACGGCGTTAATCATGTGCTTCATCGCTTTGCCCTTGTTGACGTATGCGGGGAATTGTCGACGCGCAAATCAGGGTGGCCCTTGCGCAGGATCAACCGGTCCCGAGCCCGAAGTCAAGATGCGACATCGGGTCACGCGTCGGAATGTCGAGATAGCGGGAGCCTTGAGGCCGGACTATTGGCCTTCACCCGCATTGACCGGTACCCAGCCGGCTGCCGGTCGAACGCGGAATTGCCCTATCGCCTGACGATGCGTTGCGTCGGGAGGTGATCATGACGCTCATGTGCAGCGTGCCGCTGAATTTCGCGGCGATCTCGCTAGCGCATCAGATCGACTTCGTCCGCTATTTCTCAAGTGAGCTTACTGCCCTGGAACCATACCGGGAGGCGGGACTGGTGAGCATCGATGGAAACGGCATCTCGATTGCCCCAAAAGGCCGGTTCTTCGTGCGCGCAGTGGCCATGGTGTTCGACGGTTATCTGGAGCGACCCTCGAGCGCGTCCTGGTCAAAACTGATCTAGCGGCACGACGGCGGTGGCTGGCGCAAACAACGCGACGGGGCGTGTTCGTCGAACTCCGAAATAGCAACGCCAGGGTGCGTATTCGCTGATCCGGATCAGATTGTCCCGCGCATCGAGAATGCTGCGAGCGTTGCATTACCCGCAAACCGCACCGTCAGCAAGGTGTTCCCCTGTTCACACGGACGCCGTAAAGTCTGTCCTTCGTTCCGCGCCACGTGCCCCGTTGCGACCCTCGATTGCCAGATCGAGGCCATCCCTCGCAGCCTGGCTCTGCTTCAGTTCAGCCATGAAGACATGGGCAATCGCCTGATTTAGCCCGCGCACTGCGTCAGTGCACCGCACCCCGCCGCTTTGTTCATCCTTGATCGGCATCAATCACAAAGCTGGCAGGTTGTTGGACCATGACGCTGCGAGTGTGATGCCGCATGCGTCAAGCGAGCTTCAGGTCAAAGCTGCCACAACCCAGATTAACTACCATGATAGACAGAAAAGCCTTAAGGAAACGGTCGATAGCCATCGTCACAACATTGAGCGCCTGTCTATCGGGATGTGATCTGACTGTGCTTGATCCAAAAGGGAGCGTGGGCGCGGCCGAGAAGTCGCTGATCGCCACCGCCACGTGGGCGATGCTGATCGTCGTGATCCCGGTGATCCTGCTGACGTTGTTCTTCGCGTGGCGCTACCGTGCGTCGAACCGTCACGCGGTCTATGCACCCAAATGGGCGCACTCGACGGCGATCGAGATCGCCGTCTGGACGATCCCCACCCTGATCATCCTGTACCTCGGTATCCTGACGTGGCGCACCACGCATGAGCTCGACCCGTACCGGCCGCTGCAGTCGAGCGTGAAGCCGATCGATGTCGAGGTGGTCGCGCTCGACTGGAAGTGGCTCTTCATCTACCCGGACCTCGGCATTGCGTCGGTGAACCAGCTCGCCGTGCCAGTCGATACGCCGGTGAATTTCCGGATCACGTCGGACTCGGTGATGAACTCATTCTTCATCCCGCAACTCGGCACCCAGGTGTATGCAATGGTCGGCATGCAGACCCGTCTGCACCTGATCGCGGATGCACCGGGAAATTTCGAAGGCATGTCCGCCAACTTCAGCGGCAAGGGATTCGCCGACATGAAATTCCGCACGCTTGCGACGAGCCCCACCGACTTCGACGCATGGGTGCGGAAGGTCAAGGCTTCGCCGGACCGCCTGAGCATGGACGAATACGCCGAAGTCGCGAAGCCGAGCGAGAAGCAGTCGGTACGCTACTTCTCATCGATCGACCAGCACCTGTTCCGCAACATCGTTGCCCGATACAACAACGGCAACGTCACGGCCTTCCGCGACGCCGCATGTCGCACACAGACCACGGAGTAAGCCATGTTTGGAAAACTCACGCCCGGCGCGATTCCGTTCGATCAGCCGATCATCATGGGCGCGGCCGCGTTCATGGCGCTCATCGTGCTGGCGGTCATCGCCACGCTCACGAAGCTCTGCCGCTGGAAGTGGCTCTGGACCGAGTGGCTGACAAGCGTCGATCACAAGAAGATCGGCATCATGTACATCATCGTCGCGGTGCTGATGCTCATGCGCGGTTTTGTCGACGCCGTAATGATGCGGCTTCAGCTCGCGATCGCGTTTCACGGCCCCGGTTACCTGCCGCCGCACCACTACGACCAGATATTCACCGCGCACGGTGTCATCATGATTTTCTTCATGGCTATGGCGCTGATGGTCGGCCTCTTCAATCTTGTCGTGCCGCTGCAGATCGGCGCGCGCGACGTCGCCTTCCCGTTCCTGAATTCGCTGAGCTTCTGGATGACGGCGATCAGCGCGATCCTGATCAATCTGTCGCTCGTGATCGGCGAGTTCGCGCAGGTAGGCTGGCTCGCGTATCCACCGCTGTCGGAGCTGCAGTTCAGTCCCGGCGTCGGGGTCGACTACTACATCTGGAGTCTGCAGCTCTCCGGCGTCGGCACGCTGATTACCGCGATCAACTTCTTCGTTACGATCGTCACGCTGCGCGCGCCCGGCATGACGCTGATGAAGATGCCGGTGTTCACGTGGACCGCGCTGTGCTCGAACGTGCTGATCATGGCAACGTTCCCGATCCTAACCGTGACGCTCGCACTGCTCGGCCTCGACCGCTACGCAGGCATGCACTTTTTCACAAATGAGCTCGGCGGCAACGCGATGGTGTACCTGAACCTGATCTGGGCGTGGGGCCACCCGGAGGTGTACATCCTCGTGCTGCCCGCGTTCGGCATCTACTCGGAAGTGATCGCGACGTTTGCGAAGAAACCGCTGTTTGGCTACAGAACGATGGTCTACGCGTCGTGCGCGATCACGGTGCTCGCATTCCTCGTGTGGGCGCACCACTTCTTCACGATGGGTTCCGGCGCGGACGTTAACGCGTTCTTCGGCATTATGACGATGGTCATCGCGATCCCCACGGGCGTGAAAATCTTCAACTGGCTGTTCACGATGTACCGCGGTCGCATCGAGTTCACCGCACCCGTGCTGTGGACGATCGGCTTCATGGTCACGTTCACGATCGGCGGCATGACGGGCGTGATGATGGCGATCCCGGGCGTGGACTTCGTGCTGCACAACAGCCTGTTCCTGATCGCGCACTTTCACAACGCGATCATAGGCGGCGTCGTGTTCGGCTATCTCGCAGGCTTCCATTACTGGTTCCCGAAGGCGTTCGGCTTCAAGCTTAACGAGAAGCTCGGCAAGCGGGCGTTCTGGTGCTGGTTCGTCGGCTTCTACGTGTCGTTCGTGCCGCTCTACGTGCTCGGCTTCATGGGCATGACCCGGCGCCTGAATCACTACGACAATCCGACCTGGCATCCCTGGCTGTTCGTCGCGGCATGCGGCGTGGTGCTGATCGCACTCGGTGTCGTGCACCAGATCGCCCAGGTCGTCGTGAGCGTGATCCATCGCAACGAGCCGGAATACGGCGACCTGACGGGCGACCCGTGGAACGGCCGCACGCTCGAATGGGCCACCGCGTCGCCGCCCGCTGTCTACAACTTCGCGCGCATACCGGTCGTCCACCAGCTCGACGCGTTCGCGCACATGAAGGAGAGCGGCGCAGCAAATGCCGCACTGGCGCATTACGAGGACATCCACCTACCGTCGAACACCGCGGACGGGTTCCTGATCGGCGCATTCAGCCTCGTGCTCGGCTTCGCCGGCGTCTGGCACATCACGTGGCTCGCCGTGCTGGCCTTCGTCGCGATCGTCGCCGCGCTGATCGCGCGTAGCTTCCGCGACGACCATGGCTACGTGATTCCGGCCTCGCGCGTGCGCGAAATCGAAGCACGACGCGGCAGCGCACCCACCCCGGCCGACTTTGAATTGCCCGAATCTGCGGAGACCTGATCCATGACGCAATCTGCATTACTCGTCCATCACGGCAGGTCGAGCGCTGACCACGGCCCAACGCCCACCGTGTTCGGCTTCTGGCTGTACCTGATGACCGACTGCATGCTGTTCGCGTCGCTGTTCGCCGTGTTCGCCGTAATGGCGCACCAGTTCGCGGGTGGCGCGTCCGGACGGGACCTGTTCGACATCCCGGGTGTCGCACTTGAAACCGGCGCGCTGCTGCTGAGCAGCACCACCTACGGCTTCGCGGTGCTCGGCGCGCAGCGCCAGGGGCGTGGTGCCGTGATCGGCTGGCTCCTCGTGACGTTCGTGCTTGGCGCGCTGTTCCTCGCGTTCGAGCTGCGCGAGTTCTCGCACCTGGTCGCCAACGGTGCTGGGCCCAGTCGCAGCGCCTTCCTGTCGTCGTTCTTCACGCTGGTTGGCACCCACGGCCTGCACGTGACAGCCGGCCTCGTCTGGATGGCCGTGCTCGTCGTGCAGGTCGTCCGCTCGCCTGAACTGTCCGGTCGCGACCTCACGAGTCTGACATGCTTGAGCCTCTTCTGGCACTTCCTCGACATCGTGTGGATCTGCGTGTTTTCGTTTGTCTATCTCGGGAGCATGCTCTAAATGGTCCATTCACACTCGACGTCCACGATCGCCTCGCGTGGTGACGTCGCCGGTTATATCACCGGTTTCGTGCTCGCCGTGCTGCTGACGGCTGGCTCATTCTCGATCGTCGCGCAACGGTTGCTGCCGTCCGGCTCCGCGATTATGGCGCTCGCGTTGCTGGCGTTCGTGCAGATCGTCGTGCAACTGGTGACGTTCCTGCATCTCGACCTGTCGCGCGGCCAGCGCTGGAACGTGCTGGCGTTATGCTACACCGCGCTCGCCGCGCTGTTCCTGATCTTCGGCACGATCTGGGTGATGCACAATGTCAGCATGAACATGATGTCGCGCTGACTCCCCGCCAGCGCGAAACGGTCTGGTCACATCATCGCGGACACGCCATGCAGCCGTCGACCGCATGCGTAGTGTTGTGCTGCACCGTTCTACCGGTCTTTCTTCATGAACAGCCCGAATCACCCTGTTCCCGCCAATGAGCCATTGCCCCATCGCAAGGCCATCCGCTCGTGGCTGACGCCGTTCGCCGAACGCCGCACCGCCTACGCGCTTCTGCTGCTCGTGTTCGACTACGTTTTACTATTGTGTGCGCTCGCCGCGAGCGTGTTCGCGCACGGGTTCGTGTTGAAGACCGTATTCGGATGCATGGCGGGCTTCGTCATCGGACGGCTCTTCGTCATCGGTCACGACGCATGTCATGAGAGCCTGACCCGGCACCGCACGCTCCACCGCTGGCTGGGCCGGATCGCCTTCCTGCCGTCGCTCACGCCGTATAGCCTGTGGCAAGTGGGTCACAACGTGGTGCATCATGGCTACACGAACCTGAAAGGCGTCGATTTTGTGTGGGCACCGCTGACGATCCAAGAATATCGCGCCTTGAGTGGGCCACGGCGCGCACTGGAACGGATCTATCGCAGCGGCTGCGCGCCTGGTCTCTACTACATGATCGAAATTTGGTGGACGAAGATGTTTTTCCCGTCGCGTGCCGCAATGCCGACGCGGCGCCCGGTATTCTTCTGTGACTGCACGCTGGTATCGGTGTTCGCACTGCTATGGATCGGCGCGCTCGCGTGGATCGCTCGCGCGACGCAGCGGGGGGTGATCCCGTCAATCGCATGCGGGTTCGGGGTGCCGTTCCTGTTCTGGTGCGCGATGGTCGGTTTCGTCGTGTACGCGCACCACACGCATCCGCAAATCCACTGGTACGATGATCGCGCGAAATGGGGGCGTTCGGATCCGTTCGTATCCACGACGGTGCACTTGACCTTTCGCTGGCGTTTTGGCGCGCTGTTTCATCACATCATGGAGCACACCGCGCATCACGTCGACATGAGTCTCCCTCTATACGGGCTCGTCGGTGCTCAGCGAATGCTCGAAGCGATGCTTCCGGAACGGATCGTCGTGCAGCGGTTTTCGTGACGTTGGTACTTCGACACCGCACGAGGCTGCAAACTATACGATTTTTCGACTGATCTGTGGACCGATTTCGCTGGTCGCGCGACGCACGTCCCTCTTAAGGCTCGCTAACAAAGCCTATCATCCGAAAGCAAGGGGTATACGTTTGAGGTTGGATGACAAGACAAAGAATCGGCGAAGAGTTATGGCCAACGCTCGAAGCCTTGCTGCCAAAGCGACGGGTATCGCCCCGGGGCGGACGCCCGCGCGTTGATGAACGCGCTGCTGCATTGAATGGCATCCTGTTCGTGCTGTTCACCGGCATACCGTGGAAAGACTTGCCGCCGGAGATGGACTTCGGTAGCGGTATGACCTGCTCGCGAAGGTTGCGGGAATGGCAGGACGATGGCGTGCGGGCTCGCCTGCATGCGGCGATGCTGGCGCGGTCGCGAGGAAACACGCGTTGGCCATTCATCTTGTGATCTCCTGTCGACGATGCCGGCCGTACCGGGTTCGCTGCCGATGGGCTCGTCGACCGACGGCTCACATCTCAGAGGAGGACCGGTGCTGTAGTGATACGTTGCGTGCCCGCTCCTTCCATCTGTCGGGCCGTGCGCAGCAGTTGCAACCCGAGGTCGGCTGCCATGTCGAGCGCGCTGCGGCCATCCGGTGCGCACAGTTCTGCGTTCGCCCCATGCGCAAGCAGCATCTGCAGGACGTCGAGGCGACCGCTCGCGGCTGCATGCATCAGGCATGTGATGTCGTCGTCGTTCACATGGTCGATCGGCGCGCCGGCGTCGATCAGCCGCAGGATGGTCGCGGGGCCGCCGTGCAGGCACGCGAACCAGAGCGCATGGTTGCCGTCGTCATCGAGCGCGTCGGCGCGTGCGCCGAATGCGAGCAACGCTTCGACCACCGCGTCCTCGCCATGCTGCGCGGCGCGCATCAACGGGGTTTCGCCGTTCACGCAGCGCGAATGCGGATCAGGGAAGCCGTGGTACGCCAGCCAGGTGGAAAGTGCGGCAGGCACGTTCGTTTCGAGTTGTGCATCGGCGTTCCGGACAACGCGCGAGGCCAGGCGTTCGCGGACGACGAAAGCAGTGTCGGTATGCATGATCATGGTCGCCTTCGGGTGCAAGGGAACATCGGTTGGCGCAGCGGCACGGGCGGCAGCCGTTGGGATCCGCGCTTCAGACGGGCCGGTTCTCGTTGGGGTTGCGCACCGGCCCCATCAATTCA
This sequence comes from Paraburkholderia sp. BL27I4N3, assembly GCF_003386115.1. NCBI lineage: Bacteria > Pseudomonadati > Pseudomonadota > Betaproteobacteria > Burkholderiales > Burkholderiaceae > Paraburkholderia > Paraburkholderia sp. BL27I4N3. Next base: position 1,709,290 of record NZ_QREJ01000001.1, read on the forward strand.
AGTCCTTCGCTGTAGGTGATCATGTCGAAGGTCACGTCGAACTTGATGGCCGCGTCCGCTACCGCATCCAGCTTGCCGCCTAAGTCCTTCTTCTTCAATTCGTTCTTTTCGAGGTACAGCAGTTCGAGCATCTCGTTGTAGACGGTGGACTCGATAATCGGCAGAACATAGAACATCGCGCCCTTGTATGGCACCTGATATCGCTTGCTCAGGTCGACGTTGTCGCAAAAAAGAAAGTACTTGCCACCCGCCGAGAGCGTGTCGCTGAGCACCTCGGCCACGTCCTTCAGATGCTCGAAGCTCAGCAGATACCCGACGAAGAACGGCAAGTGCTTATGGCCGATCGTCGCACATGCCATCACCTGATCGCAGGTCAGCTCCGGCGGCCGCGCTTCGTCGGCGAGCTTCGGGGCAAAGCGCAGCGCGAGTTCGCCGCGGAAGCCGACCCGGCCGAACTTGTTCGTCAGCCCCTTGAGTACCGGGTTGAGCAGACGGCCTTCATGTTCGAGACGGGCGAACGCGGTGTCGTCGATATCCTTGTGGGCGAGCGTTTCGGTCATCACAGATCCTCGGGTTGAACAGAGTTGAAGGGGGGGCACGTCTGCGTGTTGCGCATCCGGTCGGCGATTTTGAAAAAAGCCTGCATCAGTTCGTCGCGCAGCGCCGGATCGACACCTGTCTCGTCGAACGCGGCGCGCATGCAAGCTAGCCACGCATCCCGTTCGGCGGTGCCGATCGCGAATGCGGCATGACGCGTGCGCAGCCGTGGTTGGCCATGCTGTGCCGAGTATCGCTTGTCGGCACCGAGCCATTCGCACAGATACAGCACCAGCACGGCCTTCGTCGAAGACAGGTCGGGGTGATGCATCGCGCGAATGCGCTGCGCGTCGGCCCGCGTATCCATGTGCCGATAGAACGCGTCGACCAGGCGGTTGACGTCGGTCTCGCCGCCTAGACGGTCGAAGTGCGTCTCGCGCGGCACGGGTCGCGAAGGTTGGGTGGTTGGTGTGTCCATGATGCCATCAAAGCAATAACCGAACCAGGCGGCAACCCGGCGATTGTCCGGCTGCACGCAGGCCAATGCGACAGAAATCGCACGACAAACGCGCCGAATGGTTTCATTGGCGACGAAGTTCACGTGGTTTGTCGCGAAATCGACAAGACACAGGAGGAGTCCGCAAAAGTCCCGAACCAACCGCCGCAGCGCGGCGGGGCGGACGCGACGCAGTACCGCTGGTGATGTGGCACAGAAGCTGCATTTGGAGTCCAGCGCGGACACAGGTCCGGCCGATGCGTGACTCGATATAAGAAGACCCATACAGGCACGACAGGCTGACATGGTCGCGGTTACGCAACCCTGGTTTCAACCCTTCTTCCTGAATGGAGAAATGCAATGTCTAAACTTCGGCAAATCGCGTTCTACGGCAAAGGCGGTATCGGCAAGTCGACCACCTCGCAGAACACCCTGGCAGCCCTGACTGAGCTCGGGCAGAAGATCCTGATCGTCGGCTGCGATCCCAAGGCGGACTCTACCCGCCTGATCCTGCATGCAAAGGCGCAGGACACCATCCTGTCGCTAGCGGCCGAAGCCGGCTCGGTGGAGGACCTCGAACTCGAGGACGTGATGAAGATCGGTTACCGCAACATCCGTTGCGTGGAGTCCGGCGGCCCGGAACCGGGCGTCGGCTGCGCGGGCCGTGGCGTCATCACGTCGATCAACTTCCTCGAAGAAAACGGCGCCTATGACGGCGTGGACTACGTGTCGTACGACGTGCTCGGCGACGTGGTGTGCGGCGGTTTCGCAATGCCGATTCGTGAGAACAAGGCGCAGGAAATCTACATTGTGATGTCCGGCGAAATGATGGCCATGTATGCGGCCAACAACATTTCAAAGGGCATTCTGAAGTACGCGAACAGCGGCGGTGTGCGGATCGGCGGGCTCGTGTGCAACGAGCGTCAGACCGACAAGGAACTCGAACTCGCCGAAGCGCTGGCGAAGATGCTCGGCTCGAAGCTGATCCACTTCGTGCCGCGCGATAACATCGTGCAGCACGCCGAGCTGCGGCGCATGACGGTGATCGAGTTCGCGCCCGAATCCAAACAGGCGGAAGAGTATCGGCAGCTCGCCACCAAGGTGCACAACAACGCGGGCAACGGCACGATCCCGACGCCGATCACAATGGATCAACTGGAAGACCTGTTAATGGAGCACGGAATCATGACGTCCATCGACGAATCGCAAGTAGGCAAGCCTGCAGCGGAACTGACCGCCTAAGCGAGCGCCGCTGCGCGCGGCACGGTGTTCTTCTTCACGCGATGAACCGGGCCGTGCCGGCTACCCGCTGCCAGGCTTGATACCCACACTATGGAGCATTCCCATGAGCGTCACAGTTGAAGAGCGCAAGGCCGCGAACAAGGCCTTGATCGATGAAGTGCTGACGGCCTATCCGGAGAAAATGGCCAAACGGCGCGCCAAGCATTTGGGCACCTTCGAGGACGGCAAGCCCGACTGTGGCGTGAAATCAAACATCAAGTCATTGCCGGGCGTGATGACGATTCGCGGTTGCGCGTACGCCGGCTCAAAGGGCGTGGTCTGGGGGCCCATCAAGGACATGATCCACATCAGTCATGGTCCGGTCGGTTGCGGCCAGTACTCGTGGGGCGCGCGTCGCAACTACTACATCGGCACTACCGGTATCGACACCTTCGTGACGATGCAGTTCACGTCGGACTTCCAGGAAAAGGACATCGTCTTCGGCGGCGACAAGAAGCTCGACAAGATCATAGACGAGATTCAGGAACTGTTTCCGCTGAACAAGGGCATCTCGATCCAGAGTGAATGCCCGATCGGCCTGATCGGCGACGACATCGAGGCCGTCTCGAAGAAGAAGAGTGCACAGTATGAAGGGCACACCATTTTGCCGGTGCGCTGCGAAGGTTTTCGCGGCGTCAGCCAGTCGTTGGGCCACCATCTGGCTAACGATGCGATTCGAGACTGGATATTCGACAAGGCCGATCCGGACAAGCGGCCCGAATTTGTTTCGACGCCTTATGATGTTGCGATCATCGGCGATTACAACATCGGCGGCGATGCCTGGTCGAGCCGGATTCTGCTCGAAGAGATCGGCCTGCGTGTGATCGCACAATGGTCGGGCGACGGCTCGATCGCCGAGCTCGAGAATACACCCAAGGCCAAGCTCAATTTGCTGCATTGCTACCGCTCGATGAACTATATCAGCCGGCACATGGAAGAGAAGTACGGCATTCCATGGACGGAATACAACTTCTTCGGCCCGTCGATGATCGAGAAGAGCCTGCGCGAGATCGCCAGCCACTTCGACGACACCATCAAAGCCAACGCGGAGAGGGTGATCGCCAAGTATCGTCCCCTGGTCGATGCGGTGAACGCGAAGTTCAGAGCGCGCCTGCAGGACAAGACCGTAATGCTGTTCGTTGGCGGCCTGCGTCCGCGCCACGTGATCGGCGCCTACGAAGACCTCGGCATGAACGTGGTCGGCACCGGCTACGAATTCGGCCACAACGACGACTATCAGCGCACCACGCACTACGTGAAGGACGGCACACTGATTTACGACGACGTGACCGGCTACGAGTTTGAGAGGTTCGTCGAACAGGTCCAGCCCGATCTGGTCGGCTCCGGCATCAAGGAAAAGTACGTGTTCCAGAAGATGGGCGTGCCGTTTCGCCAGATGCACAGCTGGGACTATTCCGGTCCATATCACGGCTACGACGGCTACGCCATTTTCGCGCGCGACATGGACATGGCTATTTCCAGCCCGGTGTGGGGGCTCGCCAAGGCGCCCTGGAAGAAAACCCCCTAAGCGCCGGCCACCGCACCGATCACCGGACTGATCAGCGGCCGGCAGGCCATTGAATTGAATATCAGGAGCATCCCGTGCCCCAATCCGCAGACCACATTCTCGACCAGGAATTCCTGTTCCGTGAGCCCGAGTACCAGAAAATTTTCCAGGCGAAAAAGGAAAATTTCGAGTTCAACCATTCAGACGAGCAGGTCAAGCAAATCGTCGAGTGGACCAAGAGCGAAGACTACCGGCAAAAGAACTTTGCACGCGACTCGCTCACCATCAACCCGGCCAAGGCCTGCCAGCCGCTCGGCGCAGTGTACGTGGCCATCGGCTTTCACAAGACGCTCAGTTTTGTGCATGGCTCGCAGGGCTGTGTAGCGTTTTACCGCTCGCACTTCTCGCGTCACTTCAAGGAGCCAACCTCGTGCGTCAGCTCGTCGATGACCGAAGACGCGGCGGTGTTCGGCGGCATGAACAACATGATCGACGGCCTCGCAAATGCGTACAACCTGTACAAGCCCGACATGATCGCGGTCTCCACTACCTGCATGGCGGAAGTGATCGGCGATGACCTCGACGCGCTCATCAAGAACAGCAAGCAGAAGGGCAGCGTGCCGGAAGACTATGACGTGCCGTTCGCGCACACGCCGGCCTTCGTCGGCAGCCACGTGACCGGCTACGACAACGCGCTCCTCGGCATCCTCAAGCACTTCTGGGACGGCAAGGCCGGCACAGCGACGCCGCTTGAGCGCGTGCCCGACGACAGCGTCAACTTCATCGGTGGCTTCGACGGCTACGTGGTCGGCAACATGAAGGAAATTCGCCGCATCTTCGATCTGTTCGGCGTGACGGTGAACATCATCTGCGACCCATCCGAAACGTGGAATACGCCGACCGACGGCGAGTTCCGGATGTACGAAGGCGGCACGACCAAGGAGGAGGTCGAGCGCGCGTTGAACGCGAAGGCGACCTTCGTGTTCCAGGAATACTGCTGCGAGAGGACCAGCAAGTTCATTGGCGAGCATGGCCAGGAAGTGGTGGTGCTGAACTCGCCGGTTGGCGTCGCGGGCACCGACCGGTTCCTGATGGAAATCTCGCGCGTGATCGGCAAGCCGATTCCGGTGCAACTGGAGAAGGAGCGAGGCCAGCTCGTCGATGCGATGGCCGACAGCCAGGCTCACCTGCACGGCAAGCGTTTTGCGCTCTACGGCGACCCGGACCAGATGCTGGGCTACACGCAGTTCCTGCTGGAACTCGGCGCCGAGCCGGCGCACGTTCTGGCGACCAACGGCAACGAAACCTGGGCTGCGAAGGTGCAGGCGGTGTTCGACGCGTCGCCCTACGGCGCCGGCTGCAAGGTGTATCCGAAACGCGATCTGTGGCACATGCGCTCACTGCTGTTTACCGAGCCGGTGGATTTCCTGATCGGCAACACCTACGGCAAATATCTCGAGCGCGATACCAAAACGCCGCTGATACGCATGGTGTTCCCGATCTTCGATCGCCACCATTACCATCGCTTTCCGACCTGGGGCTATGAAGGTGCGTTGCGGGTGCTGGTCACGCTGCTGGACGAGTTCTTCGAAGCGCTCGACGCCAACACGATCGACGTGGCGAAGACCGACTACAGCTACGACATCATTCGCTGACGAGGAGAGCGCGGCGATGGCAGACACAGCAGATACATCGGGCGTGGCAGATGAAGTTCTGGTCAAGATGACGCAGGACGGCCGTAACGTCGAGGTCATCAGCGGCTAGGTTTGCCTGGCCGGTGTGGGCGAGGCCGACCACCTCGTCCCGCTGCTCGAACACCCGAACCGGCAGGTGATCGCCCAGGTGCTGCCGGGAGGCCGCGCATGTGGCCGCCGGTTGCCGTTGACGCACGAGGAGATTGCGATTGCACAGAGCGCGATGTCGGCGGCTCGGCGGCAGTTCGGCGCGAGCCCGGCGGGCATCGCGCCGTGGTTACCTCGAGCGGTGTGGGCGAAGATTGCGGCGGAGGGTGTCGAGTAGCGGGGCACCGCTGAAAACGAAATTGCTGCGCTGCATGTAGCTAGCCTGCGTGACGAACCTCAGCGAGGGAGCGGGGCATGATTTATGTAGTCGAGCAGTGTGACTCAGTGCGCTGCGTGCGTGGTTCGCTTACGACGACTTTGAGCGCGAGGTGGCGGCGTTCGACCCGTTGAGCCTCGCGGAGATCAATGACGAGGTAACGGCGCACGAACTGCTCGCGCTGGTCAACGACGTTTCCGATGCGAACGGACGGGCAGAGTACCTGTCGATCTGCGCGGTGGGCGACGAGTATGAGCAACTGGCGGCGCTCGAAGTGCTGGCCGACGACGACTGAGCCGCCCAGCGGGGCAGGAGCCCGAATGGCGCATGCACACTGAAATAGCGCATGGGATATGCGCGCAGGCGCGCTCGGTGCATTGCTCGAACGCGTACCGGCCGAGATCAGGCCTGAGCGCTTCGAGCGCTTGCTGGAAGTCTGTCTCTGCGACTTCGCGGCGTATCCCGGTCATGGTAGACGGACTACGCGAAAGCTCCACGGATGCGCCGCGTGCTGACTGCTTACCTGGCGGTTCGCGAACCCTTGGGGCCGGATGCGTTGCTGGAGGCGCGCGCGAATGCGATCGCACGGGTCCTGCTCCATACGGAACGGCAAGGCAGGCAGTGAACGTGTGTTGTCGTTTTCTGTGTCGCGAACCGTCTGTCGCAAACCGTTCAAACCCGCCATGGCGATGCGCGCGAGCGACGCGCTTCAGCGCCAATTGGCACGTTTTCAAGGCGTTTCCCGGTGGTATGGAACTTGCCACTAGAGAAACGTCCATCCATCAGGAGCATGTCATGTCTGTTTCGCTCAATGCCCAAATCGCCGAAGTTTTCGACGAGCCGGGTTGCGACAAGAATCAAGGCAAGAGCGAGAAGGAACGCAAAAGGGGCTGCACGAAGCAGCTTTCGCCGGGTTCGGCCGCAGGCGGGTGCGCGTTCGACGGCGCGAAGATCGCTTTGCAGCCGGTGGTGGACGTCGCACACCTCGTGCACGGGCCGATTGCCTGTGAAGGTAACTCGTGGGACAACCGGCACGCCGCTTCATCCGGTTCGCAACTCTATCGCATCGGCTTCACCACCGATATCAACGAACTCGACGTGGTGTACGGCGGCGAGAAGCGCCTGTTCAGGAGCGTGCGCGAAATCATCGAGAAATACGATCCGCCCGCAGTGTTCGTCTACCAGACCTGCGTCACTGCGCTGATCGGCGACGACATCGAGGCAGTCTGCAAGCGCGCCACCGAACAATTTGGCAAGCCGGTGATTCCGGTCCTTTCCCCCGGTTTCGCCGGGCCGAAGAATCTGGGCAACAAGCTTGGCGGCGAGGCGATCCTCAACTATGTGATCGGCACGCGCGAGCCCGAGTACACGACGCCGTATGACATCAACGTCATTGGCGAATACAACCTGTCGGGCGAACTCTGGCAGACCAAGCCGCTGCTCGACGCGCTAGGCATCCGTATCCTCTCGTGCATCTCCGGCGACGGGCGCTACAACGAGATCGCAAGTTCGCATCGCGCCAAGGTCAATATGATGGTCTGCTCGAAGTCGATGATCAACATCGCGACAAAGATGCAGCGGCGCTACGGCATCCCTTACTTTGAGGGCTCGTTCTATGGGATCGGCGACATGAGCGACACGCTGCGCCATATCGCCAGCCTGCTCGTGCGGCAGGGCGCGCCGGACGATCTGCTCGAGCGGACCGAGCGCCTGATCGCCGTCGAGGAAGCGCGCGCGTGGGAGCGCATCGCACACTACAAAGCGCGCCTTACCGGCAAGCGGGTGTTGCTTATCACAGGTGGCGTGAAGTCTTGGTCGGTGGTTTCCGCGCTGCAGGAAGCAGGGCTCGAAATCGTCGGCACCAGCGTCAAGAAGAGCACTAAGGAAGACAAGGACAAGATCAGGGAGATCATGGGCGACGACGCCCACATGATCGACGGCATGGCGCCGCGCGAGATGTACGCGATGCTCCGGGACGCGCGGGCCGACATCATGCTGTCCGGTGGCCGCTCACAGTTCGTCGCACTGAAGGCCCGCATACCGTGGCTCGACATGAACCAGGAACGCCACCACCCTTATGGCGGCTACGAGGGGATGGTCGAGCTGGTGTACGAGATCGACCGCGCGATCTACAACCCGGTGTGGCAACAGGTGCGCATCGCTGCTCCGTGGGGTGAAGACGGGGGAGCGCTCGGTGTGGTCCAAACGCAAGCCGCGCGCCCACTGTCGAGCGTCGCGGCGTGGGCGATGAGCCTCGAACCCGGTATACCGACCTGACGCCCCCTGAACTCGAGAACATGCCATGGCCGATGTCGTCGAATCTATGAAAGCCTGTGCGGTCAACCCGCTCAAGATGAGCCAGCCGCTGGGCGCGAGCCTCGCGTTCCTTGGGCTCGATGCCTGCATGCCCGTGATGCACGGCTCGCAGGGCTGCACGTCGTTCGGCCTCGTGCTGCTGGTGCGCCACTTCAGGGAGGCGATCCCGCTGCAGACGACGGCCATGGAGGAAGTCACCGCGGTGCTCGGCGGCTACGAGAACATCGAGGCCGCGCTGCTCAACATCCGCAAGCGCGTTGCGCCGAAGGTCATCGCGATCTGTTCAACAGGTCTCACCGAGACCGAGGGCGACGACGTGGCCGGCTATCTCGTTACCGTGCGCAAACGCAAGCCCGAACTCAAGGACACTGAGATCGTCTATGTGTCGACCCCCGACTATGTCGGCGCATTCGAAGACGGCTACCGGCATGCGATTACCGGCATCGTCAACGCGCTGGTCAAGGCGTTGCCAACGGTGGCCAATCAGGTGACGCTGCTGCCCGGCAGCCATCTGTCGCCTGGCGACATCGACGAACTGCGCGAGATCATCGAAGCGTTCGGCTTTGATGTCATTGTGCTGCCCGACATTTCCGGCTCGCTCGACGGCCATATCGCGCCGGACTGGCGCGGCACCACACTGGGCGGTACCACGCTCGCGGAGATCCGGGCCGCGGGTGCATCGGCATTTACGATCGGTGTGGGCGAGCAGACGCGCGACGGTGCGGAGGCATTGCATGCTATCGCCGGCACACCGTTCGAAGTGTTCGGGCGGCTCACCGGACTGGAACCCAACGACCGTCTGTTGCACTTGCTCGCGCAGCGCGCAGGACGACCCGTTCCCGCGAAATACCGGCGTCAGCGCAGCCAATTGCTCGATGCGATGCTAGACGGCCATTTCTACACTGGAGGCATCAAGGTCGCGATCGGCGCAGAGCCCGATCTGCTGTTCGCGGTGGGCAGCATGCTGCATGAGATGGGCGCGCAGTTGCGCTGCTGCATCAGCACGACGCGATCGCCCGCGCACGCGTTGCTGCCCGCTGATCAGGTCGTGATCGGCGATCTCGAAGATATGGAGCGCGCCGCGGCGGACTGCGACCTGCTGATCACCCATTCGCACGGCAGGCAGATGGCCGAGCACCTGCAAAAGCCGCTCTTCCGGATCGGTTTTCCGGTCTTCGACCGGATTGGAAACGCACATCGACGCTACGTCGGCTACCGCGGCACGATGAACCTGATCTTTGAGATCGCCAACCTGATGATCGAGCAGATTCCGCATCACGATCCGGGCGACTGGCCGCTGCCGCAGGCCGCTATCGATCTGGCCGCGCGCGATCCGGCGCGGGAAGCGAACATTCCTGTCGTCGCGGCCGGTGCCTGACCCACCTAAAGGAGCACACAGCATGAAGATCGCGTTCGCCACCCAGGACAGGCAGTTCGTCGATGCGCATTTTGGCTGGGCGAGAAGCATCGTCACCTACAACGTCACACCGGACGGCTATCGGTTCGTCAAGGCGTTCGACTTTGGTGGCAAGCTCGAAGAGGACGGCGACGAGGACAAGCTCGCGCCCAAGCTCGAAGCCGTAAAGGATTGCGCGATCCTGTACGTCGCCGCAATCGGCGGCTCGGCCGCGGCGCGAGTGGTTGCGCTGAAGATTCACCCGATCAAGGTGCCGCGGCCCGAGTCCATCGAGGAGATTCTCGGCAAGTTGCAACAGGTGCTGAAGGGCACGCCGCCGCCGTGGCTGCGCAAGGCGCTGGCGAAGGATGGCGAACGAGTATACGACTTTGAAGACGATGAGGTATCCCATGACTGAATCATCCGCAATTCCGTCCGAGGCCAGCGACGAAATGTTGCTGCGCGCACCGTTCGTGCAGCAGCTCGTCAGGCAATTGCGCGCGCAGGATGCCCACGGCGTGTGGGACGGAAAGACCGACCTGCAACTGCTCAAGCCGTACATCCACACGCCCGAGGAACGCCGCGCGATTCCGATCATGGGCGACCCCGACCCCGAAACGCTGTGGCGGCTCGAGCTTTTCTATAGCGCGATTGCGGTGGCGATCGAGCGTGAGACCGGCCAAATGGTTTCGCCGATGATGAAGATGAGCCACGAGGGCTTCGGCCGCATGGTTTTGCTCGCGGGGCGGCTCGTTGTCGTCAACAAGCAGTTGCGCGACGTACACCGGTTCGGCTTCGCTTCGCTGGAGAAGCTCGGCGAGGCTGGCGCAAAGCTACTCGGCGAAGCGGTCGAGCTGATGCGGACGTACCCCGCCGTCGCACAGTACAGTGCCTGAAGGAATTGTGAGGGGGCCGAGACGATGAGCACCGATGCCGATGAACTCAAGGCGCACCTGAAGAAACTCAACGCGCAAGCGACCCGGGCGAAATTGGACCTGCACGACCTCTCAGAGGAACTCCCGACCAACTGGGAGAACATTCTCGCTGTCGCCCGGCGCTGCCATGACGCCCACGCCGCGCTGATGGCAGCCCGCAAGGCTGCCGCTGCGGCAGCGGCCTGAACCAGCGAAGCCACGGAGCCACACCATGAGCGATATCTTCAGCGTTACGCTGCCGAGCGGCGCCACCTGGACGCCGACCTTCGTCAACAGGCTCGACGAAGAAAAATGCATTGGTTGCGGACGTTGTTTCCGTGTCTGTCCGCGTGGCGTGCTGCAACTCGTCGGGCTTGACGAGGACGGCGCGCACATCGCACTGGACGGCGACGATGAAGACGACGAGTACGAGAAGAAGGTGATGACTGTCGTGCATCGGGAACTGTGCGTCGGCTGCACCGCATGCGCGAAGATCTGCCCGAAAAAGTGCTACACGCACACGGCGGCCGTTCTCTGAGCGATGACGCGATGAACGCCTATGCAACCCTGATGGCGTGCGCGGTGGATGCGGGCGATCCCACCGTGCTGGCACTGGCCGGCGTGCTGTCGAGCGGGTTCGAGCACCACGGCCTCCATGTGCTACCGATGCGCGGACTGGACGCCGACCAGACGCGCCGGATGCTCGCGCGCTGGTTCCCGGGTGCCGGGCCGGCGCTCGGTCTTACGTGTGCGTTGCCGCCCGCCACGATGCCGCGTGACGACGAACTGGAAGACCTGGTGGCGTTGCTCAATCACCATGCCGATCCGCCCGCCGGGCCGGCAGACGAGGCGAACTGCGTCGCCCATGCATTGGCCTGCGCGAGCCTCGGGCAAAACCACCTTTGGCAAGACCTGCTTCTGCCGTCGCGGCGCGAGTTGTCCGCGTTGATCAGCCACTGGTTTCCGCGACTGGCCGCGAAGAATACGCATGACATGAAGTGGAAGAAGTTCTTCTACAAGCAACTCTGCGAGCGCGAGGGCCTGTTCATCTGCAAGGCACCGAGTTGTGACGTCTGTTCGGACCACGCGCTTTGCTTTGGCGCGGAGTAGGCAAAAATGGCCGGCCCGCGCCCCCGTTGAGCAGGTGCGTCGCCGGTCCGCTTTGCCAGGCTTCTTCGGTAGATCCACAGTGAGAAGGAGCCGGACTTGCTCAAGCATGCTCATCGTTATCTATTCTGGCATCTAACCGAGAAATCGCACCACAAACCTTACGCACCTATGGATTCGTTCCAATCTGCTGCGTCCCCGGGGCGCCGCCCTCGCTGTACACCCTGCACCCGGGCCTGCTACCTGACGCTGCAATGGCCCGTTGCGGAGTCGCAGCAGCAGGGGCCGTGCGCCCGGGCATTGACGCCCGCCTGCGTGCCCGCCCTGCCGCAACCGCCGCGCCGGCTACTCGCGATCAGCGACGAAGCGGGGTTGCGCGATCTGGCGCTGTGCTACTTGCAGCGGCTCAGACTTATGCTGCTTTTTGCACGCGTCGGTCACCGCTTCGATTGTGTCGCGTCGCGGGTGGCCGACTTCGTGGTCGAGTCCTGCGGCGAGCTGCTGTATTACGGCGAATGGCATGCGCATCTGCAGGCGGGCACCAGGCCGCCGTTGCTGCTTGACGAAGAGGGCCGCGAACCCTGGCTGGTTCAACTTTGCTACGCGTTCGACGACGTCGGTTTCCCGCCCGCGCTGCGCGCCGACTCCTGGGGCCGGGCAAAGCCGCTGTCCGAGCATCGGCTGGCGCCGCACGCGCGTCATGCCGGTCGGACGCGCTACACGTACGACACGGAGCGTAGCTGGTTTCTCACTCCGGCAGCGGGCGAACGGCTTACGGGCCATGCCACGAGGCGCTCGCCATGAGACCCATGCCGTCTGCCGTTGCCGTAACGGTGCGATCCGAAGCGCAGCCCGTCATGAATCAGAACCGCGGCACATGCCTTCCCGACAGCAGTGCGAGCCTGTCGCTGGAGCGCGCGCGGGCACATGTCGCGAGCCTGCAGCACGAGTTGTTCGCGGTTGAGCAGGCGCTGCTTGACGACCGCGTATTGACGCGCGCATTGAGCGGGCGTCGATGGGTTTATGTAGGCGGGCGGCCAAGCATCAACGCCGTGCTGCGTGCGCTGGTGGAAGCGGCCGGAGGCGAGTTCGTTCATCACACCGGGACCATCGACGACGATGGCCGTGCCGAAGGCTTCGCGGCTTTGCTGTCAGGCGCCTACCGGGTGCTGTGCCCATTGGATCTGATCGACCCGGACTCGCTGGTCGCGCTGCGGCGGTTGTGCGCGCGTCACCGCGCGCCGTGGTCTGCTTTGCGTTCGTCGAGCGTGACGAGCTTCATTGCGGGCGTGTTGCGGGCTCGGCCTGCCCAGCCGCGCGGCGTGGTCGCAGCGTCGCGCTTCTGCCTGAGGCATGGCTGACGTCGTCATGACTTTACATAGCGCGAGATGTGGGCGCAAAATTGCCTTTGACGTGGTCTTTCCACGAGAGGGCCGGCCATGTCGGATTCCGCACAACGCTACGGCCTTTTCCTCAACGTCGAGAACCCCGACGGCGACGCGCGATGCGCTGACGCAAACCGTGCGTAATGCGCCGGCCGCCCAAACGTTCGGCTACCACGAGGTGTGGCTCGCCGACCATCACTACAGGTCGTACGCGATCAGCAGCGCGCTGACGCTGCTGTTTGCCCACATCGCGACTCGTTTCCGGTGCTATATCGGGTGCGGGGATACCGTCGGCGGATGAGGCGCGTGCGCGGATACACGAAGCGTTCGCGTTGTACGACATGGTGTTGTTCCTACTCACTCGTACTGGCCATAGCAGGCATTAAGACATGAGGCGTCGACGTAACAGTGCCACCGACAGGAAGAACGGCAACACCGTGCAAATGCAGAGAGCACCAATATGCAGGGCAACAGAGACCACCGGGTGTCCGAGCATCGGGGGACGGATAAGGTCGACGGAATGCGCCAGCGGTAAGAAGCGCGCTACGTCGCAAAAAACGGCAGGTAACTTACTGATCGGGAAGATCACGCCGCTCAGGAGCACCATGGGCGTGAGAACGAGCGTTTGATAGAACACGAAGTAATCGTGACTGGGTGCAAGCGCCGCGAGGATCATCGCCAGACTCGCGAAGGCGAGGCCAGTCAGGGCGATGGCAGGCGACGCGTAGAGAATGGATGACCACGCTGCATAACCCAGCACGGTGGCTACCACCATGACGGCGATGCCGGCAAAAAAGGCCTTGGTGGCGGCCCATGCCAGTTCACCAAGAACGATATCGCCGAGCGTGAGCCGTGTGCACAGGATCGCGTCCCACATGCGCTGAACATGCATGCGAGAGAAAGCTGCGTAAATCGTTTCGAAGGTCGCGGCGGTCATCGCGCTCGTCGCGACCATACCCGCTGCGAGAAACTCGGTATAAGATGCGCCATCGACGCGACCTGCCATTATCCCGAAACCAAAGCCGAGGCCGAACAGATAGATCATAGGATCGGCAAGGTTACCGAGAATCGAGGCAAACGCGACTTTTTTCCATGCCAGATAGTTGTGGCGCCACACTGCAACCCAGTTCCACACGTTCGCGGGCAGGGCCGCTGCATAAAACTCTCTCATCGTTCACTCCTTCATCCCGCGCCCGGTTAACTGCAAAAAGACATCCTCGAGATTTGCTGGACGCTGTAAAAGGCGCAGCGCCGCGCGCCCGCGCAACTGTACACACACCCGTTCCGGATCGGACACATAGCAGAAGAGGGTCCCACCACTGACCTCGATACGCTGCGCGTGCGGCGCGATCAACGTGCGCAGCTCATGCGGATTGCCGCCGTGGATCTCGACCACGTGGCTCCCGATCTGTTCTGCGATCAGCGCGCGAGGCCCGCCTTCGGCGATCTTTCGACCCTCCTCCAGCACACACAGTCGGTCGCACAACCGCTCGGCCTCTTCCATGAAATGGGTGGTCAAGAGGATCGTCTTGCCGCGCGCCAACAGGGAACGCAGGCGTTCCCAGATCAGGTGGCGCGCATGCGGGTCGAGACCCGTTGTAGGCTCGTCCATGACCAACAACTGTGGATCGTTGATCAGCGCGCGTGCCAGCATCAGCCGCCGCTTCATGCCACCGGATAGTTCGGTGACGCGCGCATCGACCTTGCTTTCGAGGCGGGCGAATTCGAGCAGCGACGGCACGACCGTTTCAATTTCACGTGTACTCATGCCGAAGTAGCGCCCAAATACCAGAAGGTTCTCGCGCACGGTGAACCCGGACTCGAGGTTGTCGAATTGCGGCACCACGCCGATGCCCATACGTGCCGAGCGAGCGCGCGCCGGCACCGGCTCCCCGAGCACGATGATCTTGCCTGCGTCGGGCGGCGCCATGCCGAGAACCATACGCAGCGTCGTGCTCTTGCCCGCGCCATTTGGCCCTAGCAGACCGAAGCACTCTCCAGGCGCGACGCTGAACGACAATCCGTCGACTACGATCTTGTCGCCATATGACTTCCTTACACCGGCGAAGCTGATTGCTGCTTTGGACATGGAGATAAGAAGGAAAATTACGCGCTCGTCTTGGAGAAAAAGAAGCCGTTTTGCTGCCGCGGCCCGATTGAAAACGCCCTAGCCGATAGAAGATCCTTTGCCTGCCATGCGGAAGAGTTACTGACAATGGAGTACCAGGATTCCGGTGAATGCACTCGCGTTGGGAAGGCGGCAATTGAGCCATTGCGTGAGACGATCGCACTCAAGCGGACGACTGCCGACGGTGGGCGATTCTGGGGTGGCGCAATACTCGAGATCCTATATGTCCGATTAACTAATTGCCATCGAATGCTTCGTCAGACGTTGCTAACGTTGAAGACTCACACGCGTGATCCGGTCGACGGTGCGGAGTCGCAACTCTTGACGCTGAAGTCATGTTCGGCTTTGTAACCGGATCCGGAGTGTCGGGCTGTTTTTCACGAATGTTCGATACGTTGCCTGCAGAGCCACGGGACAGCCAATCGCTATTGCTCAATGTACCCAGCGCATAGGCTTTCAGCGGGAGCAAGAGAAAGAGGTTAATAGGTGTGTGAAGAGAAAAGCCAAGAAATCGAATCTGGCGAGCGCGAACCGATGCCACGCTACAGCGGATCATGGTCCATGATGCGATTATCAGGGCAGTCCACCACGGCACTGTCGCTGTCAATGCGAGCTGCGCGAGCCCCGCTAGAAGCGATAAGGCGAGAAATAGCGAGCCCAGATTCAGTCCGATCACCTCCAGCGTAAGGTAGCGATCGAGACAGGGCAGGAGGCGCAGCGAAAGCAACGTGTCCCGATACGTACTGCGCGCCCAGCGCAGTTGTTGGCGCAGATACGCCCCCAGTCTGTCCGGAACGACTGTCGCCGCAATGGCATCCGGAACGTACTCTGTCCGATAACCTGCGGTCAGCATGAGAATCGTGAGATGGCGGTCCTCGCCGAAGTCGCTCGGTTTCCCCCGAAAAAACTGTGTCTCGTACTGGTCTAAGAGCAAAAGAAGCGCGGACCGGCGGTACATGGCACACGGACCACAGCAACACATAACAGCGCCGAAGCGAGCCTGTGCCGCGCGTTCTTCGTTGCAAGCCAACCAGTACTCCATATCGATCAGGCGGGTCAGCCAGGTGTCGCTCCGGTTGCTGGCCGTCAACTGACCCATGGCGGCGCCTATCGTCGTGTCTCGCATTCTCAATACGAGCTTCTTGACGACATCGGGCGCCAGCGTCGTGTCCGAGTCGACGTTGAGTACCAGTTCCCCGGATGAAGCGCGTATTGCGGCGATTTGTGCCTTGCGCTTTCCCATATTTTGGGGGAGCGTAATGAGGTTGAATCTCGGGTCGCGTGTGTACGCATCGTATACCGGCCTCACAGCGTCGAGATTCGCAGAACCATCATCAACCACATAGAGCCGGAGTTTTCCGGCGTAGTCCTGGTTTGCAATGGACTCCAGGCACGCCGAGAGCGTGCGCGGTTGCTCGTTAAAGCACGGCACGATGATGTCCACGTCAGGCAGAAAGTTGGAGTCGGCGGCATTGGGCGACTTCGGCGGACCACTCGTCGGTAGGCCATGGAGGGCCTGTACGCTTTTGTAAACAGTCGAGAGTAGTGCATACAACAAAACCGGGGCAGTGCTGATTGTGGCAATGGCATTCATAGATGTCGGTTTGTTCAGGGTGGTAGGGGTAGCGAGCTGATTACAAATCCGCAGTCATGCAGTTCTGGAATCAGGCGGGAAAGCGCCATGAGGGTCTGGTCGCGCAGCCCAGCATGACAGCACCGTCCTGACTCGCCGGGAGGACATCCGTCGTGCAAGAGCACAATTGCGCCAGGCCGGACAGAGGCCAGCACTGCGCTGACAATCGCATCGACGCCGGGGCGAGACCAGTCACGCGGGTCGACCGACCGACCAGTCAAGAGCCGCCAGCCCCGCCTTTGCCGTTTCAACGACCACTTCGTCCGTCCATATTCCGTAAGGGGCACGCATATGCCGAACTGTGGCCTGGGGACACGCCATCCGGATGATCCTCTTCGCGTCCAATATTTCGCGTCGTACTTCATCAGGTTCGCATCCAGACAAATCCGGATGAGTCATCGTGTGATTGGCAATCTCGTGTCCCTCGGCGATCATTCGCTGGATCAGCTTCGGCTGGTCCTCTACGTACGCACCGATGACGCAGAACGTTGCTGGCACCCGGTGTTCTGCCAGCACATCGAGGACGTCCGGTGTGCAAAGTGGATTAGGGCCGTCGTCAAACGTCAAGTAGACGTCGCGACGTCCGGCGCGATCGTGGCACTCGTCGCGCGCCTCGGATACGCAATCGAGGACCTTCACAGATCTGGCCCGTTTCGTTCAATTATCGAGCCAGTATGCGGCTCCACGGTCGATCGTCCCATCCGGAAGGCCGCGACGGGCACGGTTTCGGTAAGCTTAGGTGGCGTGTCGAGAGATACATCCGAAAGTGTGGGCATCATGGAGACATACCTAAATCTGTCGTACTACTTAGGTTTATAAATATGAAGTGTTCGATCAATCAGCTAGACTCACATTTCCGTAACGACGGTTCTCACTGTGCAGCACAAGAATTGATTTGTAAAATCGATTGTGTCGATGCCTTTCATCTATAACGTGGATACGTTCAGAAATGCGCTTTACGGTATGTAGATGAAGTGGGTGGCAGATCGTGGCCGCCCGAATGATCGTTGAGCGCGTGTGCCGTTCGAGACGACCCTCCTGACGGTGTCGGACAGAATCGCAGAAGATGGTCAAACAAATATTTGGAACCCATCGCGGAGCCGGTGTTTCATGACGATCCGTATGGATATCGTCCTGGCCGGTCAGCGCGTCAAGCAGTGGCGATGGCGCGCGTGCGTTGCTGGCAATGCCTGGGGGCTGCGCTGAACAAGGCGCCAAATTAGCGACGTGTTCGCGATTTGAACGTCTCGAAGTCATGAAGCGGATTTCGAGCCGTGTCGTTTCGACCGTTCTTTGCCAGCCCGCGATCGCGTACCTTCGTAAAGCGCCACAGTCGCTTCACGACCGCGAAGACATGTTCGACACGCGCCCGGATCTTCGACTTGTTGCGGTTCTTGCGGTGCTGCACCTTGTCGACGTCTCCGCCCGCACGGCGTATGCGCTGATTGGTGAAAGTCAGCCTCGCGGAGTCGACGCATGCCATAAGAAAGTCTGTCTACAACCGGAATCTCGCGACGGAGTTTGCGCACCTGAAACTCGAAGAGATCACACCTTCGCGCCTGATGGCTAGGTGCAAAAAGATCAGGGAACGGAGAGCCGCCGCTCTCGCCGGTGCAGGCACACGATATCGTGCTGCAGGCCTGCCGTTTCGTACAGGCTAGGGGGCTGAAGGTGGACAACCCGGCAGAAGCCATCTGGCCGTCAGTCATCGCGCGGTTCAAGCCTCGCGACCGGGCACTGACGCCCACCGAAATCCATGTTTTCTTCAAGGCACTGGAACGGACGCCCACGTTGCCAACGCGGCATCTGGCTATCAAGTTCCCGCTGCTCACAATGGTGCACAAGTCGGAATTTATCCTCTCAGCTGATCCGAGAGCAGCGTTACCACCCAGCGATGCCGACATCGACAACATCGGGGCCGGGTTCTGAGTCTGTCTTCCTCACCTCGCGGGCGGCGACGCCTGCGGGGCATGGCCGAATCTTGCACTGGTCCTTGCGCCACCGTCTGGTGTCGGATTTACACTGCCGTCAACAAGTGCTTGTGCGTCCCTTGAAGACGGCGTCAACGACACGCCCATCGTGCTGCAAACGGGACAACGGGTTTCTATCGGGTTCGCAGCGGATGAACACATAGGCCATTAGCATACCTAATAAATAACCGAGCACTCGCAAAAAGGACGGTGGTTCGTGCATCATCGGCAAACGGCAAACGGCAAACGGCAAACGGCAAACGGCAAACGGCAAACGGCCAAGCGGTTTTGCAACGTTCATACCAACGCCGAATCGGGTTTGGGCGATGGTGAAGACGCCAAAGCATGGAGATGAACCCGCGCTCGAGTTGCATTTGCGACAAAGACTCGCGGGTTTGTCGGGAAGCTGACGTCGCGAACGTCGCAAGCCACAATTCCGGAAACTTGCGAAAAGCCCTATTCGGCTGGGCTCTCGACGCCTCGTACGCACATGGCACGATAGCTGCGTGAGAGCGATCCGCGCGAACACAATCCGACCGACGCGTGACTCGACGGAAGAAGACAGACGGGACGAACCGCTGGCTGAGGACATGGTCGCGGCTTTGCAGCCCAAACTCGCACCCTGGCTTTCACCTTCTATCTCATTGGAGTACGACAATGTCTCAACTTCGGCAGATCACCTTCGACGGAAAAGGTGGGATCGGCGAGCAGAAGGGTAGCGTACGGGAAGACTACGATGTGCCGTTCGCACACACGCCCGCGTTTTTTGGAAACCATGTGACCGGTTGTGACAATGCGCTACCGGGCATTCTGAAGCGCTCTTGGCGCGGTAAGGCCGGAACTGCCGCCCCGCTTGCACGCGTGCCGGACGACAGCGCGAACTTTATCGGCGGAGACGACGACTTCGTCGTCGGCAACATGAGGGGGATTCGGCGAAACTTCGATCTATTCGGCGTGACGGTCAACATCTGCGATCCATCTGAGATATGGAACGCATCGACCGATGGCGACTTCCGGATGTACAACGGGGGAGCGACAAAGGAGGGAGTAGGATGCGCGCTGAACGCAAAAGCGACATCGGTGTTCCACGAATATTGTTGCGAGAAGGCGAGGAGATTCACCGCCGAGCACGACCAGGAGATTATCGCGTTGAACGCGCCCATCGGCGTCGTAGGTACCGACCATTTCCTTATGACGGGAAGGCGGATTCCTGCAGAGCTTGAAATGGAGCTGTGACAACTAGTCGATGCCATGGCGGACACTCAGCCGAATCTACACGGAAAGCGCTATGCACTCTATGGCGATGCCGACCAGACGCTCGGATTCACTCAATTTCTGCGGGAAGTTAGCGAGGAGCCAGCGCACGTTCTGTCCACCAACGGTACCGATCGCTGCGCGTCGAAAGTGCGGGCGCTTTTGGACGCGTCGCCATACGGTGCACAATGCAAGGTTTACCCAATGCGCGACCTTGGCACCTTCTCGCTGCTATTCATAGAGCCGGTGCAGTTCCTGATCGGCAACACCCATGGCAAGTATCTGGAGCGCCACACCGGGACATCCCTCGTGCGCTTGTATTCCCTATATTTGACCGTCACCACTACCACTGCTACCCGACTTGGGGGGCGGCGGATTGCGGATACTGCTGGCACTGGTCGACGAACTTTTCGAAGCACTGCACGCGAGCACGATTTCTGTGTCGAAGAGCGATTACAGCTATGACATCGTCCGATGACGGCATCATGGCACAGGTATTCCCCGGTCTCGCGAAGCGATCGAGGTATGTCTCTTACTGGCTGAGGAGGGCTTCATGAATCACATCTGGCTTCGATGCGAAAGCAAACGTTTTGAGCGCCGCACGCCCCTTGTACCGGCTCATGCTGCGATGTTGGCCAAGAAAGGCATTGTAGTGACCGTAGAGCATTCGCCCATTCGGTGCTTCCCGGACGAGCAATACGAAAAAGTCGGGTGTGAGATCGTCAAGTCGCATTCTTGGCAAAACGCGCCTTCCGATGCGTACATTCTAGGACTGAAAGAGCTAAGTGAAGACGTCAACGAGGTCCGCCATACTCACATTTATTTTGGCCATGTTTTCAAGCAACAGACGGGCGCGGTTGAGGTGCTAGACCGGTTCCGCCGAGGCGGAGGCACGCTGCTCGATCTTGAGTATCTTCGAGACTTTCGGGGTTTGGAGCTTGTGAGTCGAGGAGTAAGTTTCTGGGCGGGTGTATGTGGGGCGGCCGTGACGCTGGAACTTATGGAACGAAAGATGAGTAATGCGGCAGAAGTATCGCTAGAGAAAACGTTCCATAGTAGCTTTGAAGAGCTAGTAGAGTTTCTGGAGCGGAGGATCGAAAAAGTAAGAAACGCTAGGATCCTCATAGCTGGTGCACGGGGAGTGACTGGATCGGGAGTGCGCTACCTGTTGGAGACCGTTGGCCTCGGTCACGAATGTTGGGGAAGGACGGAGACTGCCTCAGACTCACGTCATGAGCTTCTAGATTTCGACATCTTTTTCAACTGCATACGGTCAGACGAAACAACGACGACACTGCTCCACCCAAAAATGCTCGAAAAGCCGCATCGGCTTTCGATGATTGGCGACGTAAGTTGCGACGCGGCCAGTCCGTACAACCCACTACGTATTTATCGAGAGTCGACCGATTTCTCCAAACCACGACAGACGTGTGGTTCAGGGGAAAACTCCGTTGATATAGTCGCATTGGACAATGTTGCGTCGCTGTTACCTGTGGACGCGAGTTCGGCAATAAGTAGAGAGTTATTCCCTTTCCTTTGTGAGCTTTTTATAAGCGGAGGCTACTACATCGACTCAGCGTGGGGGACTGCATATCTCAATTTCGCCGCGAGTCTTGCGAGGACGAAAAAATGCAAACCAGAAGCAAAAACGTGATTGTGATTGTTGATGGATGGTCGTCGGGGCGATATTTGGCACCGGCTTTCATCGGCCATGGATACGAGTGCATACACATTAGCTCAACAGAAAAAACGTCGCGGTTTGGCTACAAGCCGGTTGACTACATTGCCAACTTTCATTTCGAATCGACCGGCATGTCGGGAATACTCGAAAATCTGCGCGGGTATTCAGTTAAAGCAATCATGCCCGGTAGTGAGTCCGGTGTCGTACTAGCAGATTTATTAGCCGATAATTTCGCTGTTCCGCGAAATGACGCCAGAACAACGCAGGCTCGCAGAAACAAATTTCATATGATCGAAGCACTTAAGAAGGCTGGTATATCCAGTATGAGGCAATTCGCTTCGCGGTCGCTCTGCGAGCTTCTCGCCTGGTACAGTGAATCTGAGTTGGATACGGTCATATTGAAGCCAACAATGGGAGCGAAGTCGGATGGTGTCGCACTTTGTTCGAATGCGAAGGACATAGAAGCTGCCTTCGTGACCACTCATGGGAAACCGAACGTGACAGGAGTAATCAATACGGAATTCGTAATTCAAGAACGTCTTCAAGGCCAGGAGTTGATGGTAAATAGTGTCAGTTGTGAGGGCCATCATTTTGTCACCGATATGTGGATCGGCGTTGGTGGCTTGGTGGACACAATCTCGACAGACGAGTATGCCCAACTCGTAATGCGGCGGACGGAAATTTTCGAGAGGGTCGAGAAATATGTTCTTGAGACGCTGGACGCGCTGGGAATTCGCAACGGCGCGGCACACAGTGAGGTGATGCTGACGGTCAATGGACCGCGGCTTATCGAGTGCGGCGCGCGTCTGACCGGCGCTCAACTCTTCGCGGCCGTCGAGGAGGCGCAGGGATACAGTCAACTTTCTGTGATGGTTGAGACGGTATTGAATTCCGGACAGTTTCAAAGGCGAGTGAACGCATTGCGTGGGTCAAGACAAAAAGGCCTAAGGTTTGTTTACATGTGTTCGAATCGGGAAGGATATGTTGTGAACAATCCAGATCTCATTCGATTTGGCGAATTGGCGACACTGGACCGGATGATTGTATTCCCGAAGATCGGCGATTATCTGACAAAGACGCACGGCAGCCGAGGGCGACCGGGATATGCGTTCCTCTTGTCCAGTGATAATCAAACCTTGGACATGGACTATGTCCGCTTCCGGGAACTCGAGGCAAAAATGTTTCAGCATGTATTGGAGGCATAGGCAACATCCCCAACGACCGGGTCGGTGGACTAACTGGGTTTTCGGTATCCTATGTAAATTGTTAGATTTTCGCTAGGAGCACAGAAAGATGCATGTTCAACAAGCGAGCGGAGTTCGCCTGGCATTCCGAAGAGGGAGATAGACTTGAAATTTGCGAATCTCGTCGAGCGCTTGCAGGGCGAGCGAACGTCGGCGTGGGACATTCACAGGGCGGCTAGGCTGGCGGCCGTTCAAGGCGAAGATGTGATCGTGCTCAGCGTTGGCGATCCGGATTTCCCGACTCCCGCTCCCGTCGTTGAACGTGCCATCTCGGCCCTGCACGAAGACGATACACATTATACCGGCGGCGCCGGTCGGGATAACCTGCGTGAGGCGATCGCGACTGAACATCAGGCCGACAGCGGCCGTGCCGTCACCAAGGCGAATGTAATCGTCTGTGCCGGCGCGCAGAACGGACTGTTCGCGTCGTCGCTCTGCGTCTGCGAGGCCGGCGACGAAGTGCTCGTGCCAGAGCCGATGTATCTGACGTACGAAGCTGCAATTCGCGCCTCCGGCGCCACCCTCGTGCCCGTAGCGGTGGACGCCGCGAATGGCTTCCATCTCGACTGCGAGGCGCTTAGAGCCGCAGTTACCGCGCGCACACGCGCAATCTTCTTCGCGACGCCCTGCAATCCCACTGGCGTGGTCATGCCGCGCGAACATCTTGAACAGATCGCCGCGTTGGCGCGCGAGCGCGACTTATGGGTCGTCTCTGACGAGGTATACGCGGACCTCACTTTTGAGCGCGACCACATTAGCATCGCGTCTTTGGAAGGCATGGCGAGCCGAACGTTGACGTTAGGCAGTTTTTCAAAGTCGCATGCAATGACCGGCTGGCGGCTAGGCTGGGTAATCGGGCCGGAGGCAGCGATCGATCATCTGGGTCGACTGGCACTTTGCATGTTGTATGGACTACCGGGTTTCATCCAACAAGCTGGATTGGCGGCGCTCGAACACCGTCGTTCCGTGGTCGCGCAGATGAGAGACGTGTATCGCCGGCGGCGTGATGCCGTGTTTCAGCGCCTGAATGCCGTTCAGAATCTTCAATGCCTGCTTCCAGAGGCGGGCATCTTCATGATGATCGACATTCGGGGAACGGGAATAGGCACACACGACTTCACGTGGCAACTGCTCCGAGAGAAAGGCGTCTCTCTGCTCGATGCTAGTCGCTTTGGTCCGACTGCAAACGGTTTCGTGAGGCTGGCACTAGTGGTGGATGAGCCGAAGCTCAATGAGGCCTGCAATCGGATCGAGGATTTCGTTCGGCGACGTCGCTAACAATTCGCTCGGACCTACTGATAATGGCGGTCATGTCAGCAAGGAGGCAAAACTATGAAGATCCGCAAACTCGGAAAGAGCAATCTGGAAGTCTCTGCCCTCGGCCTTGGCTGTATGAGCATGAGCGCGGTCTACGGGCCGCCGAGCGACAAGAACGAAATGATCAAGCTGATTCGAGCGGCTCATGATCGCGGCGTTACGCTGTTCGACACGGCCGAATCCTATGGGCCGTTTGTCAACGAAGAGCTTGTCGGGGAGGCGTTGCAACCGATCCGCGATCAGGTGGTTATCGCCACGAAATTCGGCTTCGACATCGACATGGCGACAGGTGAGCGCAGGGGCGGTACGAACAGTCGCCCAGAACATGTGAAGACGGTGGCGGAAGCCTGCCTGAAGCGTCTCCGCACCGACCGGATCGACCTGTTTTATCAACATCGCGCCGACCCTGAGGTCCCGATTGAGGATGTAGCCGGTGCGGTCAAAGACCTCATTGCTCACGGCAAGGTCAAACACTTCGGGCTGTCTGAGGCGGGCGAGCAGACCATCCGTCGCGCCCATGCCGTGCAACCGGTGACGGCCGTCCAGAGCGAGTATTCGCTGTTTTGGCGCGGGCCAGAAGCGGAGCTGTTGTCGACTCTGGAAGAACTCGGTATTGGCTTCGTGTCGTTCAGTCCTCTAGGCGCCGGCTTTCTGACGGGCAGGATCGACGAGTACACCCGGTTCCATCCGACGGACTTTCGCAATACCGTCCCGCGGTTCTCCCCGCAGGCGCGCAAGACGAACTTAGTGCTGGTCGACGTGCTCAAGGCTTTCGCCGCACATAAGAACGCCACACCGGCCCAGGTTGCGCTGGCGTGGCTGCTGTCGCGAAAGCCATGGATCGTGCCGATTCCCGGCACAACCAAGCTGCACCGTTTGGAGGAGAATCTAGGCGCCCTCGACCTCGCCTTTACTGAGGAGGACGTGAGCCAGATCAGTGAGCAAGCATCGAAGATCCAGGTGAAGGGCAACCGGTTGCCCGAAGCGATCTTAAAAGTGTTAGGGTGCTGAGCGCTGTGCGTCTGTACGATCAAATGTGTTTAATTTGGCCAGTTAAGCTTGAAGGGTTTGTTGTTCAAATCGAAACAGGAGTGACGCGATTGCGGAGTTTGCCTCGGCCAAGCTAGAGAAACGGTGACTACGAGGTCGGGCGAGAATGTGGCGTTGGGCAAGAAGCACCCCTTGCTCGACCTTGCTTTATCGTAAGTCAGCAACTGCTTTTCGTGACGACGATCAGGCGATCGCAACGGCCGAAATCATCCATCCATTCCATCCTCAGCGCGGTAGCCGCCTTCACGTCGCACACGACGACAGAACTGGGGCGAGGCCGCGTGATGTTCTACAACGGCGATGCCCGGCTGGTGTCCATCATGGCGTCATGGACTGACGCCGACGTACCGGACTCGTTCGCCAGGCGGCAGCGGGGCGCTCCTGGTTGCGCACGGACGACCTGCGCCGGTACAATGAGTTGATGGCGGAGATTGCGGATCATGTCAAATAAAATGCGCTGCGTCGCGCTCAACCGGTTGTTGCAACACCTTCTGGTCTAATGTCGGGCCAAGAGGAAAAGTAAGTGAATCAAAAATGAAGATGCGTGCTATCACCTGCATAGACGTTGTTGTGGCAGAGATGGAAAGATGGTGAGTCGTTAAGCGACATCGGCCGCTCGCTCGGCATCCATGCAGGCGATTCAATCCGTCAGATCGCAGCGAGCCTGGGCCGGTCACCGTCGACGATCAGCCGTGAAGTAGCCCGCCATGGCGGGCTGAACAAATACGGGGCAGCGCTGGCTGACGCAAACGTGCGGCACAGGGCAGGCTACCGAAACCCTGCCGTCTTGCCGTGAACGCTAAACTGAGTCGGCTAGTCGCCAGAACGGTGCAACTGAGATTGGCGCCACAGCAGATCGCCGGCTGGCTGAAGCAGCAGTACCCCGATGATGAAACCATGCAGGTCTTACACGAAACGATTTACCGCAGTCTGTTCATTCAGGCCCGTGGAGTGCTGAAAGCGGAACTGATGAAGATCTGCGCATGCGCCGGATGATGCGACGTTCGAAGAAAGCGTCAACAAAGGGACAACCGCGCGGGCAGATCATTGATGCGGTATCAATCCGCGAACGGCCTGCCGAAGTCGAAGACCGGGCTGTTCCGGGGCACTGAGAAGGCGACTTGCTGAGCGACTCGAACAATACACGCATTGCCACCCTGGTAGAGCGTCATTCGCACTTCACCATCCTCGTGAAGGTAAAGGGCAAGGACACGGAAAGTATCGTATCCGGGCTGAGCAAACAGGTTCGCAAGCTGCGTGCGGAACTCCGCCGATCGGTCACATGGGACCGGGGCATGGAACTCGCACAGCACAAGCAATTCACAGTCGCCGCCGACATGCAGATCTACTTCTGCAGTCCCCAAAGCCCGTGGCAGCGTGGCACGAAGGAGAATACCAACGGAGTGCTCCGGCAGTACTTCCCCAAAGGCACCGGTTTGGCCGGCTACTCGCAAGGCGATCTGAAGAAGATCACCTTGCAGTTGAACAGCGACCCAGAAAGACGTCGGGTTTCATGACGCCTGCAGATAAACTAAACGCCAGCCTGGGTGTTGCAACCATCGGTTGAACCTGTCGCGGCGTAAATCACATTACGCCGCTTTATTCTTCGATGACTGGCACGATGCACCGGTATTTTCGGCAAATCATGCCAATTTATGCATCGATTAGATAAGCTAATTGTTTTAGGAATATAAATTTTGCAGCATATTTCAAATCACACCGTACGCAGCAAGGGCGCCGCCTTGAAGAAGCTCGGTCTGTAGATCGAACGCCTTAAGCGCCTCGGCGTGCTGAACCCGCATCCCGAACGCGTGCACGCTTCTTGGTTTCAGTCGGGAGATTTTTTCGGCGCCAACGTGACCTGATCCAGCTCAAGCACGAGACGCTGCGTCACGTCAGCGTCCGCGGCACATCGAAGGCCGAAGCGGCGACATTTTTCGGCGTATCTCGCCCGACCTTCTATCAGGCGGAAGCCGCGTTCGCGCGAGATGGGTTGCTTGGCCTCACACCGAAGCAGCGTAGCCCGAAAAGCGCGCACAAGCTCAGCACAGACGTCATGGCCTTCATCGACCAGCGCATTGAAGACGGCGGACCGATTCACGCTCGGGCGTTAGCCGACCGGCTCGAAACCGAGCTCGGTATCTCGGTTCATCCACGCAGCATCGAACGCGCAATAGCGCGAAAAAAAACCGTGGAACTTGCTGCCGCTCGCGATGCCATAGCGCAGGCACCGGTCGCTGCGTACGAGGCGTTACGCACGGCCGTGATCGACGGCAGCCTCGTCCAGAGGGCGCTGCGGCGTTGCGTTACCAAGGCGTGCAGCACGGGCTTCCCATGCTCATTGAAACAGCGACGACTAGGAACCCTTTCTACTGGACACGAACCCGTCGCGCATTTACTGCAGCCGAACGGCGCGTTGGTGCGCCTGTTGACCAATCTCGTGCTGCGCACTCATTCGGGGCTCGTCCATGTCTACTGACCGGTACCAGAAATTACGGCTGACCACCTGCGGCGCGACGCCTTTCTACACGTGCGGCAATCTTCGCTGCGGCAAGTCTTCGAGAACACCGAGAGCATTAGGCGCCAGTACACGCTGCGCGACCGTGCTGTCGCCTTGGCTGGCCGATCGAGCGCATTCATGTCATCGACAGCGACCTCTGTCTGTCAGGAGCCAGCGCGCAGCAGTGTGACCGGTTCCCGCATTTAATGGCCGAGGTTGCGATCGGCCACGCCGGCATCGTACTCGGTTGGAGGTGTCCCGGCTGGAGCGAAACAATGCGGATTGGCATCGCTTGCTTGAACTCGCCGCGCTGACACGAACTTTGATTT
Source organism: Paraburkholderia sp. BL27I4N3 (assembly GCF_003386115.1). Taxonomy (NCBI): domain Bacteria; kingdom Pseudomonadati; phylum Pseudomonadota; class Betaproteobacteria; order Burkholderiales; family Burkholderiaceae; genus Paraburkholderia; species Paraburkholderia sp. BL27I4N3. The sequence continues at coordinate 1,737,393 of NZ_QREJ01000001.1, forward strand.
TGGACGAAGACGACGTCTACGATAGGTCATGTTGATGCCCTCATCTGTTTGCTCGCGGGGCGATGACGAGATGGTCTCGCACGCCCGATTTGAGTTCCTGGAGTGCAGCGATGCTTTCCGCGGTATCCGGTGTTGACGGCTTTGCGGGTCACGCTGCACATTGATGACGCCGGTGTGGATGCGGCGCTTGACCCAAGAGGTCGAGACCTGCAGACATTGCGCCACCCTGGCAATGGTCAGCCATCCGGCGATATGGCGCTCACGGATTGATCTGGCGTCGTGCAGCACACGATGTCGCTGCCGGATGAGCTGTACGGTCCGTGCTGGGACATGGCTGCATCGGGCCGAGTGATGCCCCTCCTGGGTCAGGATCCCGGCGATCGTGACGTCGTCGATACCGTGCCGGGCAAGTTCAAGCACCCGCGCCTCCATCTCGGCGCCCCGGGAGAGCGCCAGTCCGGCGTGCACCCTGGGTTCAACCTCCAGTTGGGATATTTCGCCACCGCGCCAGACAACACGGATCGTGATGCGGTCGCGCGTGACCCGCTGCAGAATCATTTTATCAATAAGGGAACGCGGCAGAGCCTTCTTGCTCTCGCGATTGACTTGCGGCCGCTGCCAGATTTCCGGTAGCCGGGCGCCGAGCGCAAGAAAGTCGCTTTGCTCTTCAGCGCTCAGCGCCTCCGGTTTGCATGCCTGCGCCTGACGATGGGCGAGCGCATTCTCCGCCTGGCGCAATTCGCGTAGCGCCGTTTCCCACCGCCGTTCAAACTCGGCAGCAATCAAACGGTTATCCGGATCGACGCGATTGTATTGGCGCTCGGCCAGGAGCGCCTGATAGCGTCGCCGTTCGACCTGCTGCGCCTCTGCCCGATTGGTGGCGTCACGGGTCTGCTGTCTTGCATGTTTTGCACGCGCCCAGGCCTCCAGCTCCGCCGGTCCAATTGCCGCGAGGAAGGCCTCAACGACCCGCGCATCGATCAGGTCAGCGGGCAGGTGCTGGCATAGCTGGGCCCCCTGACTGCGCAGCAGATAGTTACAGGCGTAGCTATTGGCATTCTTGTACTGCACCGCCATCTTGTGACCGCATTGCCCGCACCAGACGATGCCCTGGAGCACCGCTGCACCGTCGCGGGGTACCCCGCGCGTCTTGTTTCGCTGATATTCCGCATGGTTATCGCGCAGCATGGCCTGGACCTGTTCGAAACGTTCCCAGTCGAGGTAGACAGGATAACGGTCTTTCACGATGGACGGCGACAATGAACTTGTCCGGTCGGTATAGCGGCGATCATCTTGGCCGGTAGTGAGGAGTCGGAGGCGGCGTAGCCGCCGGAGACGACGAGCTACCGGCGGCGCTGATTCGGCGGAGGCTAGGATGGTCTGACTGAAGCCAAGAAGAAGCGGTCAGCCCCATATCTGGAAGGGCACCATGAGCGAGCCCGAGTTGCACGTGCTGAATGCCAGACTACAGCGCGGGATGCGCAGCCCATCCGTTGACACACTTTCGGTCACCGCGATGCGGTTTATTTCGCCCCTTGAACGGTGCCTGCCTGGCCCCGGCAATTTCACGACCCTTCAGCGTCATGTAATTTGCCCTCCAGACGCTCCTGTACGTATTGGTGCAGCCGTCCCATTAATCGCCAGCTTCGCTCGCTTTGGTCGTTTGGCGAGCCGTTCCGCCTTCCGCTGCGCGACCGATGCACGATACTCGAGGCACCTACCACGTGTCTACTCATTGCGCGCGAGGCCCAAGTTGATTGGTTCGACACGTAAAGTCCCGAGTCGTCCCGACAGGAAAAGGCAGAGCCCGATGCATACGGTTTGCGGGATCTTGATGCAGTCGGGTCTGGCCGTCACCACCGAGGGTATCAGCTGGTCAATAGACACGCGTCCGGAAGCACAGCTTGCGAACACCATGATGGATGCAGCCATCGAGAAGGTGGCCAATAGCAACAACCGGCCCGTCGTCCACTCCGATCGCGCTGCCCATATCGCTGGCCGGGTGGCTCTCGCGCATACGCGATGCGAAGCTGGTTCGCTCGATGTCGCGCAAAGAATGCTCGCCCGACAATGCGACCTGCGAAGGCTTCTTCGGGCGGCTAAAGACGGAGCTGTTCTATTCCTGGGAGTGGCAGGCTGCAACCATTGACCAATTCATTGAGGTAGTTGATTCCTACATCCACAGGTATAACGAAAAGCGGATCAGGATTTCGCTTGGCTCACTCAGCCCGATCGAATACCGAGAGAGCCTCTGCTTTGCGGCATAAACTGTCCAAGATTTCTGCCGCACTCCCGGTGGGTCAGAATTCAGTGCATATATGGACCCGACGCGTTTTGCAAGCTCTTTGTGTTGATGGGAAATGGTCTGCATGCATGTATCCGGCTTGCTCGTGGGCAATTGTCGAAGCACGCCCGCAGCCTTGATGAGATCCGCGTACCCTTGTCCTGAACAAATCAACGGCTTGGATTACACAGCCGGCACCGGAAACAGGTTTCAGGATGCTGGTTCTACCAATTTCGTCATCACGTACTAGTGTCCTGAGTTAGAAATTCATTGCCTTATTTGCGTTATGTACTAACCTGGGTTGCAGGGTTCGCAAATAAGCGAGGCGACGATGAGAGGAAGACCGAAGGCGCCACTGGTTCTGAGTGGGTCGGAACGTGAACAGCTCATAGCGTTGACGATGCGGCGCAAGACGGCACAGGCACTTGCCCTGAGAGCGCGTATTGTGCTGGCTTGCGCCGAGGGCTTCGATAACAACACGGTCGCGACAAGACAACGTGTCACCTCGCATACGGTTTCGAAGTGGCGTTCGCGATTCATCAATCACCGCGTGGACGGGTTGCTCGATGCACCGCGCCCGGGCGCACCGAGGACGATCGAGGATGCGCAGGTGGAGGCGGTCGTCGCACGCACGCTCGAATCCGTGCCCACGGGCGCGACTCACTGGAGCACGCGAACAATGGCCCGCGAGACGGGAATGTCGCAGACAGCCGTGTCGCGGATCTGGCGCGCCTTCGGATTGCAGCCGCATCGGCAGGAGACCTTCAAACTCTCCACTGATCCATTTTTCGTCGACAAGGTGCGCGATATCGTCGGGCTGTATCTGGACCCGCCGCTCAAGGCCATGGTGTTGTGCGTGGACGAGAAGAGCCAGATCCAGGCATTGGACCGCACTCAGCCTGTGCTGCCGCTGGCCCCGGGCATCCCTGAGCGACGCACGCACGACTATATGCGTCACGGCACGACCACACTGTTCGCGGCGCTGGACATCTCCACGGGCGAAGTCATTGGCGAACTGCATCGGCGTCATCGCAGCAGTGAATTCCTGCAGTTCCTGCGCACCATCGAAGCGAACGTGCCACCCCAATTGGATGTCCATCTGGTGATGGATAACTACGGCACGCACAAGACCTCCTCGATCAATACCTGGCTGGCTCGCCATCCGCGTTTCCATGCGCATTTCACCCCTACCTCTGCTTCGTGGATTAACCAGGTCGAACGATGGTTTGCCACGCTCAGCGAGACATACATCCGCCGCGGCACTCACCGCTCCACCCGGCAACTCGAACAGGCGATTCGTCAATACATCCAGATCAACAACACTGATCCGAGACCTTTCAACTGGACCAAATCGGCCGACGATATCCTCGCCAGCGTCAAGCGATTTTGTCTACGAATTTCTAACTCGGGACACTAGAGCTACGCAAACCTGCGTTGGGTGATGCCAGAGTTAGACGTGTATGGTGTTCATGTTGCCGCCGGTTTATACGAGGCGTTGGTACTCAACAGGACCTGGAGAACGCGCGCGTTCTTGTTGGCCAGCGCTACATGGCAATGGACCGCCCAGAGCAATTCCGATCTCGGCCCCAGCTTGCCGCGACAAGCCGGGTGAGAAAGGAACCCGCCGCCGTCCCGGGTAGCCCCTGGCAAGCACAGCGGTGCCGGGACCGGCGTGCAGTCTGCTGGACTCAAGGACGGCGTGCCGCGTCTGACGTTCATCCCTTGCAAGTGGGCCGTCTACCAGATATCGGGTCGGCTTCCGGAGTCGGGACGAATGTCGCTGATACGACGCCAGCGACTGCCGGCTGTTTCGGGGTCCGCTATTGTCGGCAGTAACACTCGTCGGTGTATGGATCAACAACTGTAGGTCTTTGATGGCAATGCTCGAGCTTGACGCAATCCAGCCGTAACATAATTCCGACGGAGTCACTCATTGATGTACTCGTTTGCTGCTGCCTACTAAAAGCACGCCGCTTTGTCGCGCGTACGCAACGATCATCTGACGGCTAGGCCCGACGCCGGGATGCCGCGTAGCCGCCTATGGCGGCTTTCACCCGGCTTCTGCACGCGCCTGTACCTACCGGAGGACGGAGCAGGGCAGGAGGCAAACCGAATAGACCCTTTCATCGTCAATTTGTCCGCGTCGGTCTCGGCCAGCATACTGCGCCGCGGCTCACAGCGATATCAGCCTGCTGGGCAACGAAATCCACCGGTTTGAACTGGATGTCGAGATGCAGGTCGGGATCCGCGATACATGGACGCCCGAAGCAACGGCGGCATTGAACAGCCGGGCTCCGTCAAAGCGCCGGCTATCAAATTCACCGGTTTCGTCTTCGATCCAGCACATCTGAAATACGCGCTTCGAGATGTCGAGCCCGTAGGTCGTGGTAGCCCTGGTCGTTCCTCGCTTCAAAAACGGGAGCTAGCCGCGTCACTTTGGCATATCGAGGAAGGTCGCATCGGTACAGACTTGGCTCCTGCGACTTCAGCACGCCCTTTCTTTCCCCGAGCGGAGGGCGGCGTTCATGCCATCTATCCACTTTGCCAGCTGACACCAGCGCCGCTCAGGGTGGTAGCTAGCAAGCGCGAAAGTCGCGGCGGTACGCCGCAGCGAGGCGCCCAGGCACAGCAGTTCCAGAACCTGGTGCTGCAGCGCCCAGCCAAACTGGTGGTGCGGGCGGATGCAGCGGCAGGCGTGAAAACAGGTACGTCGGCATGACGGACAACGGAAACGCGGCTGAGGTCACAGTCGACACGACGGTCGGCCCTGCAGTCGTAACAACCGTGCCCCGTGCCCGCACGAGATGGCGCCGCGCCATACCAGCGAGCAGTTCGTGGCCTTCCTCACCGACGTTGTAGCCAGCCAGCGGCCCAAACAAGAGATCCATGTGATCTGCGACAACGTCAGCAGTCACAAGACCCCGCGCGTGCAAGATTTCCTGCGGCAACACCGAAACGTGCGGTTGCATTACACGCCGACCTATACCTCCTGGCTAAATCAGGTGGAGAACTGATTCTCGCGCATCCAGCGCGACGTGTTTGCGCGAGGCATCTTCACCACGGTAAAGGATCTGGAGCGCAAGCTGATGCGCTATATCCGCGAGCACAACAAGAATCCCAGGCCGATTAAATGGAAGTACGACGATCCATCGCGGCGAGTTCGATCAGTGCCATTTCAACGACGCAGTCGGCTAGTGGCCGTGATAAAGCGATCTTATCTCCTTCATCGCGCAAACTCACCCGTACAACCATCCTGCTAACGTGGAAGAGATCATCAATCCCCGAACCACCATCGTTGATATGCTCGCCCGCCGTCAAGCTCCCATGCGCTGGAAATTGTTTTGGTATGCTTCACGTTGCTTCTGCGTGCGCTAACCTTGTTTGCGAAGAACGGAATCAAATAACCTCCGTCGTCGCTACAGATGGCTTGCATCTCTGCGTATATCTCAGAACGCCTTTTCTGATCGAGCATTGACTTCGCCGTCAGAAGAAGCGACTGAAACCTGTCATTGTGCCAGTGCGTATCATTCCACGCAGCGCCATCCTCAAAGAACTGCGAGAACACAACGTCCGGTGTTGGTCTTTGCCCGGCGTTGACAACGACGAACGGCTTTTTTAACCACACATTTGACCAATAACCGTCAGCAGATTCCCGGACCACTCCGATGTCGATCCCTGCCTTCGATGCGCCCTGCGCGAACAGAACTGCCATGTCTACGGCGCTAGCGCCTGCAGCATCACTTGTCGAAAGTTGAACCTTAAGCGAATCGAGTCCTGCTTTTCGAAGATAGAACTTAGCCTTGTCGGGATCGTAGTGACGTTGCGGAATTTTCGCGGCGTAGGGCATGATCGGGCTCACTGGTTGATCGTTTCCCACCGTCGCGTGACCGTTCATAATCTTCGCGATGATTTCTTCGCGATTTAACGCATATTTCAGCGCGAGTCGGACATTCGGATCCTTGAACGGCGATGACAGACAATTCATCGGCATCCCGTTGTAGCTACCGCCCGCGACCTCGTCGATTGCGACTGACCGATTGCGACTCAGAAGAGGTAAGATTCTCAGGTCAAGGCTTACGATGGCATCGGCCTCGTTGTTGAGCAGCGCCGTCTGCCTAGCGTTGACGTCGTTCAATACCATCAGGTGAAGCGCATCAAAGTACGCCTGGTCAGGTCTGTGATACCTGTCATGACGTGTTAGTTCTGCGCCTATACCGGGCTGGAAGCGGACAATTTTGTACGGTCCAGCGCCTATTCCCGATCCCCAGTCAATCCCGCCATTACCGTCTCCGGGCATGATCGGGAAGTGGTAGTCTGCCATGAGATAAGGTAGGTCTGCCATGCCGGCGCTCAGCTTGATAACGACAACACCAACACCATCAGCGCTAATGTCCGCGATGTCCTTCAGGAGGGTCTTAGCGCCAGATGTGGAACCTGGCCGTCGATGGTAGTTAATTGAGGCTACGACGTCGCTCGCAGTTAATGTCTTGCCGTTATGAAATTGCTGGCCGCGAAAGAGCTTGAACTTCCATACCTTGGCATCGGGCGACGACTCCCATGATTGAGCCGAGTCCGGCCCTACCTGGTTGGACGGAGTGGTCTCAGTCAGGTATGTTCTAAATGCATACCCCAACTGGATCATGTACAGACTGGCTGTCGTTGCCGGATCAAGCGAATCGGTCGTGCTGCCGTCGCTTAGCCCCGCGCGGAAGGTCCCTCCTTTTTTCGGCGTGGCGTATGCAGTTTGTGCCCACAAAGAAGGGGCAGTCGCACCTAGCCCGAGCGCCCCGGATGTTTGCAAAAATTGTCTGCGGGAAACTTGGGATCTGGAGACGTCTCGCAAGAGAAGCTCCAGTTTATAGCCCATTTCGTTATTCATATTTCCTCGTTGTGCGTAGAATGGATTGCGGGTTTTTGGAATGTGCGAGCTAAAGTGAAAAACAACCGTCTCTTACGTCCGGTCAAGCGCCGAGCGGATTGCTCATGCCGTTTCGCTCCAATTAGCGATGAAATTTCCCAACTTGCGCAGCTCCCTCTGGTTGAACCACGCCTATGGTCTGTATGACCCGCGACGGTTAAACCGAAGACTTAAGTCTTGTGGAACCCTTCGGCCGCCTTTGACTGATCGTCGAGTCAAGCCATCCAGGGTCAGTTTGCGGAACTGATGAAAGAAGCAATTCGGTGTAGGGAGCATATGGTGGGGCCATAATGGCCTCCTTGCTTCCCTGGTCAACTATTCGCCCATTCTGCATTACCACCACTTCGTCACTGATGGCTTTTACTACGCCGAGATCATGTGTAATGAAGATATACGTCACACCGAACTCCCTCTGCAGTTTCATCAGCAACTTAAGTACGCCCTCCTGCACGACCTGGTCGAGGGCTGAGGTGATTTCGTCGCAGATGATGAGCTCAGGACTAGCCGCAAGAGCACGGGCGATGCTTACGCGCTGCCTCTGGCCACCAGAAAGCTCAGATGGCCGACGCGAGGCGAAGCTATCATCGAGTTCAATCTTCTTGAGTAAATCTGACACTCGTCTGGATAGCTCGGGATCGGTGATTTTTGAATAGAACGCGAGCGGACGAGCAAGGATATCCCGCACGGTGTGATGCGGATTCAGTGCAGTATCGGCCATTTGATAAATCATCTGTACGCGGCGGAGCTGCTCGCGGGAGCGATTCACATAAGAACTAGGAAGAATTCGGTCTTCGAGCACAACCTCACCACTACTTGGAATCAGTAAACCTGCAATCACCCGAGCTATCGTGCTTTTACCCGATCCGCTTTCACCGACGATTGCAACAGTCCTCCCTTTGGGGATAGTCATGGTTATTTGATCAAGAACCTTGACGCTGCCGTAATGCGCTGAAACGCCTTCTAGTTTGAGAAAAACCTCTCGAGATTGATTGGCAACGAACGGCTTTTCCAGCGACCGTACAGCCCACAATGAGCGTGTGTACTCGTGTTTCGGCTCATCTATCATCTCTCTCGTGGGCGCTTCCTCTACGCATTTTCCCTTGTGAAGAACCATAAGACGTGTAGCCATTTGGGACACTATCGCGAGGTCATGCGTGACGAAAATAGCGGCCACGTGATAACGTTCAACGACATCCTTGATCGCGGCCAATACCTCAATCTGCGTCGTCACATCGAGAGCGGTTGTGGGTTCATCAAAGATGATCAGATTCGGTTCCGGCGACATTGCCATCGCTGTCATCACTCGCTGCAGTTGACCGCCGGATACCTGGTGTGGATAGCGCCTGCCTATCTGTTCGGGTTCAGGAAGCAGTAACGCGCGAAACATATCCTTGGCATCCCGGGCCGCATTGCGACGGGTCTTGATGCCATGGACCACAGCACTTTCCACTGTCTGCCGTATGAGTCTCTGCGATGGATTGAAGGAAGCTGCGGCGCTCTGGGCGACATAGGTGATTTGTGATCCGCGGATGTTCAGTCGCTCCGACTCCGACGCGGTGACAAGGTTTCTGTTCAAGAACTCGACCTTTCCGCTCACGATTCTGCACCCCGGCCGCACATAACCCATGGCTGCCAGCCCCAGCGTCGACTTGCCTGAGCCCGATTCACCTATCAGACCTACGACTTCACCGCGATGTACACGAAGATCAATGTCGTCGATAATCCTATGCCATTGACCTTTGCTGAAACCGTCAATCACAAGGCCTTCCACGTGAAGAATCACATCGCTTTCACTCAGGTTCCTATTGGTCATCGCGTTTCCTTCAATCCGCCAACGAGTTGAAGAGTCCAATCTATTATCAAATTCATCGAGATGGTCACCATGCCTATCGCGAACGCCGGAATGAGCGGCGTTAGCGCAAGCATGGGATCGCTATCCAGGAATCCCACCAATGAAGCATTTTCCCGGACCATTGATCCCCAGTCCGCGGTTGGCGGCTGAATACCGACACCTAAAAATGAGAGCGCAGCGACGGTGAGAAAAACGTAGCAAAAGCGTATTCCAAACTCTGCTACAAGAGTCGGGATGATGTTGGGTAGAATTTCTCGCCGCATGACCCAAATCCAGCCTTCCCCCCGCAGACGGGCAACCTCGACAAATTCCATTGCTACAACGTTGACTGAAACGGCCCGAGTAAGACGATAGACCCGGGTGGCATCGAGAAAAGCAATGATCAGCACAAGGTTGAGTACGTTTGTACCGAATACGGACAGGAGCATCAGGGCGAAGATCAAAGTCGGGATTGCCATTAGGATGTCGTTCACGCGACTCATGATCTGATCTGTCCAGCCACCGCGGATCGCAGAAAGGGAACCGGCCGTCGCCCCAACGGAAAAGGAAAGCGTTGTGGTTGCTACTGCGATGAGGATGCTGTTTCGACCACCGAAAAGAAGGCGGCTAAAGACGTCTCGTCCCAACTGATCTGTACCTAACCAGAACTGGCTGCTCCAAGGTGCTAAAACGGCATCAAACGTTTGGGTTTGGCTGTAGGGTGCAATTATCGGGGCAAGGGCTGCTGCCGAGAAAACCAATAGAAGTATCGTCGTGGCGATCTTTACGTTCGCCGGCGACGAACACATCAAAGCGATAATTCGGTCAGTACGAGAGTTCTGATCGAGACCAGCCGACGAATCCGGCTGGGTTGACGCGTGATGGATTGTATTCATGAGTTATCTCGGATGCAGGAGCCTAGGATTGCTTAGTATTGAAGCGACGTCAGCGAACAGGTTTAGAACGATATAGATACCACCAAAAAGAAGCGCGCAAGCTTGAACCACGGGAATGTCGCGGCTGGCCACAGAGTCCACCATTAACTGGCCCATGCCGGGGTAAACAAAAATCACTTCAATGATGACAACGCCAACTACCAGATAGGCGAGATTGAACGCGATGACGTTGGCGATCGCCGCAACTGCATTTGGAAGAATGTGCAATGCAATGATCCGCGTGCGCCGGAGGCCCTTCAGGTTGGCCATCTCGACGTATGATTGCGTCAAGAGCGAAACAATTGCAGTACGCGTCATTCTCATCATGTGAGCCGTCACAATGAGCGTCAGTGTGAGCGCTGGAAGGAGAGTGACATAAAACCTATGTACGAGCGAGGAGTCGGGGCCAATTGACGCTATTGACGGAAAAATCCCGAGCTTCGAGCTCATGAAAAGAATCATGAGATACGCGATAAAGAATTCCGGAAACGAGATGGCGCCGAGTGTTATCAAATTCACTACTCTGTCGTACCAGGAATTTCGGTAGATCGCGGCCGTGATCCCAAGAACCAATGAAACCGGAACGGCTATGAGAGCGGTTAGACATGCGAGGAACAGGGTGTTGCCGAGACGAGGAAGCACGATTCCAGAAACCGATCGACCGCCCGTTGGCGACCATCCTGAGAAAGAGAATCCGAGGTCCCCGCGGCAGAGGTGTTCGATCCAATGCACGTACCGCAACGGCGATGGCTGAGCAAGTCCAAGTTGCGTTCGCAGCGCTGACACTGTTTCTGGAGTGGCCGATTGTCCGAGTATGGCACTAGCGAAATCTCCCGGCAGCATTTGCACAGAAAAAAATATGACCATCGAAACTGCAAGTGCTGTCACCACGCCTAGCACGATTCGTTGCAGTAACAAGATCGAGAGTTTTCTCACGTCACTGTCCTTTATCCTGTTCCAACCTGTCGCCATTTGCCCGCGAGATAGTCGGTAAATGGCCTGTTTTTCTGCGTGCGAAGTTGGACCCTCGTCGGCTCTGGGCTCCGAGTGGCCCTTGGAACCAACTTCCCATGGCAGACGATGGCTTCCGGTCGAGACGTTCGAAGCCGTTCCGAGAGGTATCGCGAATGAGGGTGAGCCTCGGATCCGTGATCGAATTTCGTTTTTGGTTCATTCCATCAAGGCACTCCGCGGAAAGCGGAAAATGATCAACAGAAAGCGCGTGCTTGTCCGTTAGTGATGCGCGGGCGGATGTTGCGAAAGTTTGTAGCCTTCTCGAAGGCCGCCGCTAATTGGATAAGTTTGTGTTCCATAAACGGTTTTGCTGCTATCTGAACCGACACTGGCATGTGGTCTATCCCGAATCCGGAGCAGAAGACGATGCTTGGCCAACCAGTGATATTGAACGGTTCGTAAAACCCTGGTTTTTCCAGATCACCCCACCTGGGCACATCCGTCATGAATGGAGCTCCATTGGCTGCACCCGCGGTAACAATCACGTCCACGTCGGCAGTTGCGGCAGCCGTTGCCATACATAACCGTCTGCGCTGCCTGACTGCGTTGACATAATCGGCGGCACTGAGTGTTGCGCCTAGCAATAGTCGAAGTCTTAGCTGCTCGCCGAAGTCAGATGGGTTGGAGCGCAACGCCTTCTCGTGAACGGAATAAGCCTCTGCTGTCAAGATCACGAAACACGTTGCCCGATACTCTTCTAGCCGCGGCATCGTCACCTGGTCTACATGTGCGCCCTGTTCCGTCCAAACTGAGATTGCGCGATCCAGACCTTCCTTGACAGCGGGCGTAACGGGGTGTTCTGTTTCATGCCAGTCTGACGCGATACCAATACGAATCCCTCGCACGTTATCTTCAGCCCGCACAGCGAGATCCGCAGGCGCTCGCTTTGCGCTGGCCGGATCCTCGCGGTCATATCCGGCCATTTCCTCAAGAAGCAACGCACAATCTTCGGCGGTCCAGCACAAGGGTCCAACATGATCCAAGGAGGGCGCGAGCGGTAAGATGCCCCGTTTGCTGCATAGACCGTATGTCGGCTTCAGCCCCACAACGCCGCATAGGGCCGCCGGCGCAGCGATTGAGCCCGCTGTATCAGTGCCTGTACCGCCTAAAATAAGGCCGGCCGCAACGGCAGCGGCAGTACCGCTCGATGAACCGGACGTGAAGCGCCGTGTATCCCACGGGTTCCGGGCTGGCGGCCACGGCAGATCGAATGACGGTCCACCTAGCGCAAATTCGTGCATCGCCAGTTTGCCCAACGATATCGCGCCTGCATCCGCGAGCGAACGCACGACGTGAGCATCACCTTCCGGCACCCAACCTTTGAGATGTTTCGAATGCGCACTAGTCTGGACGCCCTTCGTGAAGAGAATATCTTTGTGGCCGATTGGAATGCCGTCCAGCCTTCCACGTAGCTCGCCTTTCATCATCCGGTGTTCGGCCTCAATCGCTTCTTGGCGCGCCCTGTCCACCGTTACTGTAATGAATGCATTCAAGCTGGCGTCGACAGACTCGATCCTCGTTAAACACGCGTCGATAAGTTCGACCGGTGATAGTTTGCGCTTGTGTATCAGGTTCGACGCTTCAGCAATCGTAGGTATTTGCATCAAAAGATCCCTATGCAGCTAGATTGTCGAGCACTGTAAAAATATGGGAATGCTCGACGGCTTCGTTGTTTTCAATGGCGCCGGAGTATTCACAACTGCGCAGCACATGAGGCACCGCTTCCCACAACACTTTTAGGTCATGGTCCGTAATTGTGAGATCCTGTTTCTCCAGGAGATATCTCAAGTCGCTTAATGTCTCGCATCGCACCATGCTCCCCCCTAATCACTAATTGATATTGCCGCCCCGTTCGATGACCGCAGCCATGTTGAAATCCGCAGCGATGACGGAGCACTCCACGATGAATCTGTCGGTGCCATGGAGCATATCCGCAGGCCATCCTTGAATCAGATCCGAACGGTTCTCTTCTGTTTGCACCTATGTCATACGATTCTCAATACTGTCCACTGCCAACAAGTAGCCGTCCCGTAGGCCCATGTTTCTGGCGAAGGTGTTATGGGACGGATGGTAGGACTGCGATGCGGCCGAAGCAATGTGGCCAATAACGGTTAGGTATTCGAATAGTGGATAAGGGTATTCCCTATTCGTATTGTTCGCCTCAAAATTGTCTGCCCAGTACGGACGCGTGGTGTGCGCCTAAGGTCCGCTCAACGAAGCGTGGGAGTTCTGAGCAGTATCCTTCATACATTCCAGACGATGTAAACGACGGGATTCGATTAGATCCTATGAAGCGAGGCCCTCGCCAAGCTGACGCCTAAAATCAGCGTGCTGAGGTTTGCTCACGGGAGAACATCATGCGTAACGATCAGGCATACACGGGTAGTGATGACGGACTGGTGCTGGCAGTGTCGCTGGAACTGGCGGCGGCCAAATGGAAAGTCGCACTCCACGACGGCCGACGCGAGAAGCCGGCCGTGCACACGGTCGCGCAGCCGCAGGCCGCGGCGCGTCTGCAGGCAGTGCTGGACCTGATCGAGGTCCATAAAGAGAAGTGGTCGTTGCCCACCGACGTACGGATCGCCGTGAGCTATGAAGCCGGCCAGGAGGCGTTCTGGATCTGTCGCGCGCTGAATAGCCGACACATTGACTGCTATGTGGTCGATCCGGCCAGCATTCCGGTCGAACGCCATCAGCGACGCGCCAAAACCGACCGGCTCGATGTCATCAAGCTCGTCATCAACCTGCGCGCGTGGCTGCGGGGCGAGCGCGACCGCATGCACGTCGTGCACGCGCCGTCACCACACGACGAGGCATCGCGCCAGTTGATGCGCGAGCGCGGGCAACTACAGAAGGAAATCCTGCAGCACCAGGATCGCATGCGCAAGCTGCTGGCCACCCTCGGCTGCTGGGATCCGGTCGATCACCGGGCTTTCGCGGACCGGCTCGAGCGCGACGAAGTGCGCTGCCACGACGGCACGCCGTTACCGCGCGAGTTGCGCGAGCGGTTACTGCGGGAATGCGAACGCTTGGCACTCGTCGAACAGCAGCTTGCAGCGCTGGAGAAGACGCGACAGATGGACGTACCAGCACCCGCGCGCCAGCGTTGCGATGCGCTGGCGCGCCTGCAAGGGATCGGGGAAGTGGGCGCGGCACGCCTTGCCCTCGAGCTCTTCTGGCGGGAGTTCAACAACCGGCGCGAGGTCGGTGCGTGCGTAGGGCTGGTGCCGCAGCCCTACGACAGCGGCGAAAGCCAGGTCGACCAAGGAATCAGCAAACAGGGAAACCGCCGAGTCCGCGCGCTGCTGATCGAAATCGCATGGAACTGGCTGCGCTACCAGCCCAACAGCGTCCTCACGCAGTGGTTCAACCAGCGCACGCAGGGCACAGGACCGAACCGCCGCGCGCGACGGATTGCGATCGTCGCTGTCGCACGACGCCTCACGATTGCGCTGTGGCGCTATTTGAGGGACGGAGAGATACCCAAAGGTGCACAGCTAAAGTCCACATGAGCCCTCAGGTCTGGCGGGAAGGAGGTTGGGATTAGCGATGCAGGAGATAGCAGACATCGGTTTGAAGTGAACGTGCCCGTATACTGACTGGGTTGCACATGCAACCGATATTTTAGATGGGGCATGTTCCTGGGGATGGTTTCCAGCGTAACGCGCATCAGGATAAGGCTGGCGGTGACGCGCCGGCGGATAGAAGGTGGTAAGACGTTGGAGTCTTACGTGCGCGATGATCGGCTTCAAAACAAAGGAATGCAGAAGAGACGGCTGTGCGCTAACGAAACGTGAAAACCGCCTTGACAACTTGAAGCTCATAGAAGTCGGTATCAAACCGCGATATGCTTTCGGTCGTCTTTGGACCTCTTACTCCCCGCACGTGTCCTGCTAAATTTCGTCAGCACGTTGTGCGATGATGCTCGCGCTTGCGCACGGATCTACGGCATAGGAATGCGGTCGATTCTGCGCTATGCGCCACCGTTCATCATCTCATCGGTTCCGGCAAAACGTGAAAAACTCCATGCCACTCGCAACGCGAGGACAAGCCATATTGATCAATCGTCGCGCTGAAAGGGCGGATAGGAAAACCTCTGCTGGGCCTGCCGAGCAAGATCATGCTCGACCAAGTCGCGCAGTTGAACCGGACACCGACCCCGGACGTCTCACACGGTTGATACCACGCTGGCGCGTACTGCGCCGGAGGCGCGTCGTCGCTGACGATGCGCGGCCAAGCCTATCTGTTTTGCAAATAGCTAACCGTTATTGGCTACATTGTTTCAAATGTATCCACGGCCTACCATTCCATCCATAAGGTTCAATGCGAAATTCCGTTAGCGCCAGAGCCCTGCGTTCACGGCTGACGATCATTTCGCCGTTGCCGTCTCGTAGCCGTGTCACTGCCGATGAACTTACTGAGAAGTTTGTCCGCGATTGCGGGCGCGACGCAGCCATCTCGCCAATCGTATCTCGCCATTTAAGAAGGGAGGTCGGCTGGGGTGATGCATGCGTTTAACGAGCGACTAAGGAGAGAAGTCGTGCGACCACCGCTTAAATTTCTCGACCACGAGACCTTCGACGTTGTCATTATTGGCGGAGGCATTAACGGCGCCGCCGCCGCCCAGGAAATCATTGGGCAGGGTCACAGCGTCCTTCTCGTCGATAAAGGTGACTTCGGTTCGGGGACTTCGAGTCGCTCCAGTCGTCTTTTGCATTGTGGTCTGCGCTATTTGGCGCCAGGTCGTTCGATCTGGGACTTTGTTGTGCATCCCACGCGCTTTATGACAGCGATGAAAATGGCGAAACAAGCGATGGAGGCGCGGGCCGAGTTCGTCGAGACGTCATCGTTGCGCACTCGACCGCTCCAGTTCGCCTTCCCGATTTATCAGGAAGGTCCCTATCGCGCCTGGCAAGTGGATATTGCATTCCTTATTCTGAAACTGCTCGGTCCTCGCAACCCGCCTCTTGATTACCACCGTATCTCTGGTGCCGAAGCGCGTAATATGCCGCTGATGAACGAATTGCGTGATCTTGACCGTATCCATTCAGTCGCGGTGTATCGTGAGTACGAGTTCGACTGGCCCGAGCGAGTATGCATGGATTGTATCCTCGACGCGGAACGCATGGGGGCGGTCGTTCGCAATTACACCCTGGCCACGCTCGGACGGCGTCGCGACGGCGGCGTCTGGCCAGTCGTGCTTAGGGATCAATTGGACGGTGCGACCGTAGAAGTCAGTGCTTCTATCGTGCTTAACCTAGCAGGCATTTGGATCGACGAGGTCAACGCCACGCCTGAGCCAAACGCTAAACGCCGCGTGCTCGGGACCAAGGGAACGCATATTGTTGTCAAGCTCCCGAACTCCTGCGCCGGTTACGGCGTCGCAACGCTGAACAGTAAGCGCGAACCGTTTTACTGTATTCCCTGGCACGACCTGCATTATTTCGGGCCGACAGAGACCCTCTACGAGGGAAACAAAGAGGACATCCATGTCACTAACGAGGAACAGGCCTGGCTGCTCAAAGAAGCTAACCGTCTTATGCCAGGCATAGGGCTTTCGGAGAAGGAGGTTCGGCTGACCTGGGCAGGCGTCAGGCCGCTGACGTATGACAAAGCCGTTCCTTTCGGGAATCGTTCCCGGCAACTCCACGACCTTACTGAGGACGGTATGCCAAATGTACTCGCGATGACCGCCGGGCCCGTGTTGAGCCATCGTTCGGCCGGCCGCCTCTTGGCTAAGGCGGTTGCAAAGCGGCTAAGACCCCAGCACCGACGGCAACGACCAGACTATGCGCCAAAGCAGCCGCCCGCAAGCGACAGTTCACCCGCATTGGTATCGGGACTGTCAACACGACTTTCAGATCTCCAGCATGGCATACAGAAAGAACATGCCGTGACCCTCATGGATCTTCTTTTTCGGCGCACCGGACTTGGTTGGCGGCATCAATTCAGCGAGGCTGAGATCGATCAAGCAGCGTCCGTGCTAGCGACGGAGCGCGGCCTGTCCTCTGCGGAGAAGTGGCGAGAGATCGAGGCGTTCAAAATCGAATGTGAGAGGCTTTTCGGACGACGTTCTTCACAAGACTCATTCACGAGTACGATTGCCGGGAAAGACGGAGATGATTCCGGATAGCTTTGAGTAAGCTAACAGCCGTTTGTGTGGCCGATGTGAGGATCCGCTGAATGTGCTTTCCACGCACAGTCATTGTCGCTCCGATCCAAGAGTCCGATCATCGCTGTGTTGCGGATGCGTGCAAGCGAGCTGAACCGCAGGCTGGTTGGTTTAACTACATGCAGGCACGTCAGACTTGCCTGTAATAGCTTGCTTCAGCCCCAGCGTGCGGGAGATAGCCGAGCGATTCCATCAGACGATGATGGTTTTGCCAGCTCACACATTCCAGCGTTGCCTATTCGACGGATTCCCTCGTTTTCCAAGGGGCGCGGCGATGAAACAGTTCCGTCTTGTAGATGCCGTTCATCGGTTCAGGCAGCGCGTTGTCACGCTCGTCGGCCGGCTTCTGACCGACGGGTCGATTCCAGCCTCAGTCAGTCGTTGGCTGTATTGAATGCTGACGTAGTGACACGCTCCGTCTGATGTGTTCACGTGGCTCGCCAGTTCGAATGTCGGTACGGTCTTTTGTGAGAATTACTTCAAAGGACGTATCAAGTCTACCCTAGTGAAGCATCGGATGCTGGCGTGTCGATCCAGAATCGGTATCGAGGCGCACCCTATACGGGTTTCAAATACCTGACCTATTTTGGCCGGATTGTGTCGTTCACATCAGCGAGGCAGACTTCTATCGATGCCACTGCATTCGTTAGTGGCGGACAGCAACGAATCACGAATCACGAACCGCGAACGAAGAATTCGCCCAATGGAGACAGAAGATGACTGTGCTTGATGAGCGCCGGCCGCCACACTCGCGATTCGCGCAATCGGAACGACGAGTGCCTACGAGAGCGGTTGTTGCGGCGATCGCGGGCAACGCTCTTGAGTTCTATGATTTTGGGATCTACTCGTTCTTCGCGGTCTACGCAGCACGGGCTTTCTTTCCATCCTTGGACGGACTGACAGGAATTCTTGCTTCGGTCGCAGTTTTTGGGGTGGGTTTCGTGACTCGCCCTCTAGGTGCACTGCTCATCGGCCGGCTCGGCGACCACCTCGGACGCAAGCCGGCCCTGCTCCTTACCATCGCGCTGATCATTGTCGGCACTATGGGACTGGCCCTGACTCCCGACCGGGCTACCATCGGCGTCGCTGCTCCGATCATCGTGGTCGTTAGCCGGCTCATCCAAGGGTTCGGCTTGGGCGGCGAAGTTGGGCCGGCTGTGGCATTCCTCATGGAAGCAGCCCCCGAAGGACGACGCGGTTTCTATACGAGCTGGTCGACCGCCAGCCAGGGCATTTCGAGCTTCGCCGCAGGGATCGTCGGTGTCACGTTCACGTCGCTACTGGCGCCGGAGAACATGCAGAGTTGGGGATGGCGATTAGCGTTCGCCCTCGGGCTCCTACTAGTCCCGGTCGCGCTCTACCTACGCAAACAGATGCCCGAAACCTTCGATGGGCGTAGCCATGGCGCGAATACCACGGCCACCCCCTGGCGCGATTTGTGGCAGCATCGCCGTGCGATCTTGCCCGGCATGGCCATGCTCGGAGCCAGCACCGCGGTTTTCTACGTGGCGATCTACATGACCACATATTCCATCGCTGTACTGAAGATGCCACCTCATATCGGCATGCTTTCGGCGATAGTGTTGGGTGCGTCGCTGATCGTGTTTGGTCTGCTTGGTGGGTGGCTCTGTGATCGCTATAACGTCCGGTTCATAGTGGCGCTTCCATACACGGTCCTGCTCGTGGGCATCTACCCGGCATACCACCTTCTCATTCTCGCGCAGAGCGTGCCGACCCTGCTCATCGCCACCGTATTGATGAGTGCCATGCCCGCCGTGGCGGGACCCTCGGTGCTGATGCTAATCGGCGAAGCGTTGCCGGCGCGCATACGATCTCTTGGCCTCAGTGTCACTTATGCCGTTCCGATCACTATCTTCGGTGGCACCGCACAGGTTGTCGTCACCTGGTTGCTGAAACACACCGGCAATCCCGCTTCTCCAGCGTTCTATGCGGTTATGGCAAGCGCGGTCATGCTTTTTGCCATCATGGCCTTTCCAAAAGGTCTTGACCGGTTCGGTCACGCGAATGGAATTGTGTTGGATTGAAGGCGGCCTGTCCCTCGGAAGACTAGAGTTTCAAACCTATTTTCAACTGATGCAGAGAGGCATATCAATGGCAGTCGCGGAAGAAATCTGGAACCTCGTCGAAGGAAAAAAGGAAGACTTCTTCGTGCTCAGTGACAAGGTATGGGCAACGCCGGAACTGTCCTATAACGAGTTCAGATCGGTTACCCAGCATGTGGCGATGCTGGAGCAGGAGGGGTTTCGTATTGTCCGGAATGTCGCCGGCATTCCGACCGCCGTTATGGGCGAGGCCGGCGAAGGCGGACCCATCATCGCGTTCCTGGGCGAATACGACGCGCTCCCCGGACTGAGCCAGGCGGCCGGACTGGCCGAGTTCTCGCCGGTCGAAAAGGACGGACACGGACACGGGTGTGGGCACAACCTTCTTGGCGCCGCGGCTCTCTTGGCGGCGACGGCCGTGAAGGACTATCTCGCGGCTAACGGATTGAAAGGCCGCGTGCGTTACTACGGCTGTCCAGCAGAGGAGGGTGGAGCGGGCAAGGCTTTTATGGCGCGCGCAGGCACCTTCGACGACGTCGACGCCGCCATCACGTGGCATCCAGCCTTTTTTAACATGGTATGGGACTCTGGCTCTCTCGCCACTCTCGGAATCGACTTCAGCTTTACGGGGCGCACCGCCCATGCTGCAGCTACGCCGCATCTCGGCCGCAGCGCGCTGGACGCCGTCGAACTCATGAACGTCGGCGTCAACTATATGCGCGAGCACATGTCGAGCCATGCCCGCATACACTATGCCATCATCGATGCAGGCGGCATCGCGCCGAATGTCGTGCAGAGCCACGCTACGGTACGTTATTCGATCCGCGCCGCCCAACAGACGGAATTGGTCGAACTAGCCGAACGGGTCCGCAAGGTAGCCAAAGGCGCAGCGTTGATGACAGAGACCGAGGTGAGCGAAGACGTGCACGCTGCGGTCGCAAGCTTGCTTCGCAATCGTCCCTTGGAAGAAGCGCTCCACGCCAATTTGACGAAGTTGGGGCCTACTGGCTTCGACAAACGTGACCGCGCAATCGCGGCGCCTTATCAGGCGTCCTGTTCGGCGAAAGCGATCGCTGCTTCCTACGAGTTGTGGCAGCTCGCGCCGCGCGAGCACACGGTGCTGTGTGACGAAGTCTGGCCGTTGCGCGACGTCACTGAGCCGGTCATGGGATCGACGGACGTTGGTGATGTGAGTCGCACGGTGCCAACAGTGCAGCTTCTGGCGGCGACCCATGTCATTGGCCCGCCGTCCCACACTTGGCAATGGACCGCCCAGAGCAATTCGGATCCGGCGCGCAAGGGTTTGGCCTATGCTGCGAAGGTCATGGCGGCAACCGGAGCGGACGTCTTGACGGACGATAGGCTCCGCACGGCCGTCAAGGATGAGTTCCAGCGGCGAAGCGCACTTGACCCATTCACCTGCCTGATGCCCCCCGAACTGGGCCCCCGCTTGCCGCAACAGGCCGACTGAGAAGGAGTCCGTCGCAGTCCCGGACGGCCTGGCGAATCACAGTGCGGGAGTGCTCTTCGCTAGGCCCCCCGATGCCGCGCCGCGTCTGACGCTCCTTCCTTGGAGGCGAGCTGTCTACCATGCGTCGGCTCGGCTTCCGGAGTGGGGGACGAACGTCGCTGATACGGCACCGGTGTCTGCGCGCCGACCAGGGTCGCGGGTTGTTCGCAGGAACAGGCGTCGTTGTATGGATCAACGACTGTTAGCGACGCTCGACCTTGATGCGATCCAGCCGTAACGTGGTTGCGGCGAAGTCACCTTGATTCGGACGCGCTGTCGACCGTGTCAGTTCAAATTCAAATGGGTATCGGGGGGATTGGTCGAAGATTATTAACTTAGTACAACATATAAAAAAATGTCACTGTGTCGCAGTCTGCACAGTCATTCTTCAATGATCGATGGAGATCAAATGCACAAGAAAAAGTCTGCTGCTATTGTGTTGGCGTCAACCGCACTCGTCGGCGTGGCTCATGCGCAATCGAGCGTTACCTTGTACGGTTTGATTGACGCAGGTTTTGGCTACGTCAACACCAATCAAGGCAGCCGCTATGCGATGATGAACGGTAATCTCAATGGTGATCGATGGGGGTTGAAAGGCGTAGAAGACCTGGGTGGTGGGTTGGCGGCAATTTTTCAGATTGAAAATGGTTTTAATGTCGGCACCGGCGCATTTGGTCAAGGTGGGCGCGAATTTGGCCGGCAGTCGTGGGTCGGTATCACGAGCGCCAGTGTCGGTACTCTTAAGCTGGGGCGGCAGTATGATCCGGTGGTTGACAAGGTTCAAGGGTTGACACTCGAAAGCGTCTTCGGATCTCCAGCCACAACTCCCGGAGACGTCGATAACAACGACAACAGTGCGCGCATCTCGAACGCAATCAAATACGTTAGCCCCTTGTTTGGAGGTATCCAGTTTGAAGGACTGTACGCACTGAATGGTGTGGCTGGACAGCCTGGGTCAGGAAATACCTACTCTGCGGCAGCCAGTTACACTGGCGGAGCATTGAGCATCGCGGCAGGCTATCTTCATGGAAGTAATACCGCGGCCGCCTCGGGACAGCTTCGGACCACGTGGAGTGGTACGATGGATTCGATCTTTGACGGACCCATCAGCAACGGCTATCAAACTGCTGCGACGATCGGAATAGCGCATGCAGCGGCCCGCTATCAGCTTTCTGCGCTGACGCTCGGAGCTGTGTATAGCTACGCGGCGTTTAACGCGGACGCGCAGTCGACGTTCAAATCGCAGCAGCACTTCAATTCGGGAAAAGTGTATGCCCTCTATCAGATTAGTCCCAGTGTCCTCGGCGGACTCGGATACATCTACACCCGCGCTGGAGGTGACACGTCTGCAACGTATAACCAGGTGACGGCGGGCGCTACCTACGCCTTGTCGAAGCGCACGGACTTCTACGCGGTTGCCGCTTACCAGCATGCGAGCGGAACGCAGCGGACGGCCGCAGGAGGGCTCGTTGATGCAGTCGCGTCGGTCGGTTCATATGGGCTGACTGGAAACGGTAACTCCCAGACACTGGTGGTTGTCGGTATGCGTCACCGATTCTGACATCCAAAGATGCAGAACAATGCTCCACGGGTGGACGGCGCTCCGTCTACCTGTGGTACTTTTGAAAGATATATATCTCTGGTCTCTTTATTCCCGTAAAGGACGAGCCAGACCCTCGTCATGAGCGATACCACGCCTTTGTCCGCCGCATCACCGGTCCAGACCGTGCCCGCGCACGATGCCACTGACGCCGGTGTGCGACAGGTGGCGACTTCGCCGCGCCGGTTGCACCCGACGCCGAAGATTCATTGGCTACTGCCCCCGATGCTTCGTCGGCCGGTTCAACTACCGATTCGGCTACTTCGCCGCCCAACGCCGGATCACCCGCCGCCGCGCTATTCGCCAGATCGGGGGCCGCCGCCGCGGCCAAGGCGAGCATGCCGCCGGGCTTCGGGGCGCAGCCGGATTTCGAATCATTGCGGCCACCGCCGGCCGGCGCGGCGTCGGCGGCACCAGCACGTACCTGCGTCGTAGCGACAGGCGATGGTCGGCGCTCGGCCGGATCATTGCGGCGCGCGCTCGGCGCGTGTTCGATCGTGCTGGCCAGCGAAGCTCGCAGCGCACGCTGCGCATCGGCGTGTCAGCACGGATCTTCCATCCGAAGCCCGGCGCGCCGGGGTTGCGTGGTAAGACTCTGCAGTATGTGGAGGAATCGATTGCGCACCGTGTGATGTCGCGCGACGTCCTCGTGTTCATGATCCCGACCGTCGGGCACCAAGGGACGCTGCATCCGAGCAACATCCGGCTGCGCGACTACGCGAAGCATCTCAATGGGCTGCTGCAAGGCGGCGCGGACGTGTCGCCGCAAACCTACGCCGCATCCGACGCACGGCCGGAATGGCCGGGCGATCGGGTGCACGACATGTACGCGCTCGAGTGCTGCACGAGTTCGTAGAGTCGGGCAAGCCGGTGCTCGGTGTGTGCCGCGGTTGTCAACTCATCAACGTCGCATTCGGCGGATCGCTGTATCAGGACATCGCGACCGAGGTGCCGACCGCGAACGCGCACGTGAGTGAGCGCTACAGCCAGCACCGGTATGCGATCCGCTTTCCGGAACGCTCGTCGCTGGCGAGCATGTTGCCGGGGCGCAGGGAAGTGATCGCGAACTCGATCCACCGTCAGGCGATCCGTGAGCTCGGTCGCGATCTTAACATCGAGGCCGTGTCGTCCGACGACGGGATCATCGAAGGAATCCGCTATAGGCGCGCGGCGTTCGTCGTCGGCGTGCAGTGGCACCCGGAGTTCCACCGCGCAGGCGGCCCTGAGTTGCTCGACTGCGTGCCGCTGCTCGATACGTTTTTGCTTGCGGCGCGCGATATGAGGCTGTGACGCGTGTCTGAGCTACCCGTCTCGCAGGCGGTGAAGGGTTATCGGGAATCGCAGCACCCTAGGGGGTGAACCCGGGGGACGCTGCTTTTTACGATCTCCGGCTGTCTCCGACTCGACCGCCGGAGTCCGACGCAATCTTCCGAAAGGTCGTTGCTGCACGCCGCGCGATATATGACGTGTCGTCGGTGTTGGCCGTGTGCACGGACGCGGGTGGCCCGGCCCGTCCTGCGGTGCCGGCACCGCGCGGACAACGGCAGTGGCGTCGATACACTCCCCGTACCTCGGCGAAGAGCCGTTCGCAGAGTTGGTGCTTCAAGCAGGCGTCGGACTTGACGGCGTTGTCACATCCGGTACGGCTTCCCAGCCCAGATCAATGCCCACAAAGCGACGCAGGCTGGTGGTGTCATACAGGGCCTCTTTGCAAGCGAGCTCGGCCAGATTGAAGCAGCGCTGCACGAAGAGAATCCACAGCATCGGCTCCGAACGAATCGGCGGGCGACCTCGCGTTTCCGGTAATACAGTTCGACTACCGCGCACACAGTTCGGCCCACGGAACGATCGTGTTCATCGTGTCAAGAAACTCGTTGCGTCGCGTGCGTTTGCGTCGGGTCTCGAACCCGCACCCAAGCATTTCCGCCGCTCCGCTGAGCGCACACCGAGCTCCATTGGGCTCGAAGGCGTCTCGGTGGCGGATGTATATAGCCGTGCGAGCTATGGGTCCCGCCGTCAAAGGAGGAACCTCCATCCCTACGAGCAAAAACGGCTTAGGGCGAAGTCTTCGATGCCGACCTGTGTGCGATCGCCTGTCACCAGATCGGCGAGCACAGCGCCTGCGGCCGGTCCTATGCCGAAGCCATGGCCTGAAAAGCCGGAACCGAGATAGAAACCCGGTATCTGCTCGACCTTCGAGATAACCGGCAGCGCATCGGGCGTGACGTCAATCATGCCGGCCCACTTGCGTACGATCGACGCATTGGCGAACGACGGAAAGGTCTGCTTCAGGCAATCCATTGCGTCGTTGAGCATTCCGTTGTTCGCCTCAGGATCCAGCACGCGGTACGTTTCGAATGGCGTCGGGCTGTCAAGGCTGAAGCGGCGTGGAATTTTAAGCTCATCGAAAAAGGGGCGTCCAAGACGCAGTCGCAGATACTTGCGCTCGTTGAGCCACGCGCGCAAGAATTTCGTGCTCAGGCGGATACTGTCGGGCGTGAGATCGGCGACCGAGGCGCCGAGTTTCGACACGGTGTACCCGCCGTCGGCGCGTTTGCGGCATGTGAAGTCGCCTCCGTTGATCGCGACGTCCAGTTTCGCGTCGATAGGAGCGGTTTGCAGCACTGACGCATGGACCTTGAGCTGCGGAAACTCAATTGCATGATTGCCGCAGAAAAGCCGCGACCACGCACCGCCTGCCAGTACCACGTCGGCGCATTTCACGACGCCGTGCTCGGTCACGACACCCGACACGCGACCCGCGGACACGTCGATGCCGCGCACCGCGCAGTGCTCGAAGATGGATGCGCCGTTCGCGCGTGCAAGTTCTGCGATGCCGCGTGTGGCCATCGCGGGCTCGGCGACGCCGTCGCTTGGGCTATACAACGCCCCAGCCCACGTGCGGCTCGACTGTGGGAGAATCTTCGCGAGTTCGGCCTTGGCGAGAAGGCTGACGCGGACACCGCTGGCGCCGGATGCATCGATCCATTTTTGATGCAGCGCCATCTCCGACTCGTCTTTCGCAAGATATGCGAGTCCCGTCATCCGGTAGCCCACGTCGATTTGCGACTGGATTGACTGCCACAATTCGTTAGCGAGGACAGACAGTTGCAGTTCCTTAATGTCGCGTCCGATGGAGCGCACCCAGCCCCAGTTGCGTGAAGACTGTTCGCAACCGATCGCGCCTTTTTCGAACACCGCGACGTCGACACCTTTGCGCGCCAGCGCAAGCGCGCAACTGATTCCAATGATTCCGCCGCCAATAATTGCGACGGAGACCTGCTTGGGCAATTCGGGTTTCAATGTGATTTCTTGAATGGGCAGCATGTTAGCTCGGAGATATGTCAGTTGACGCGCTTGCGGCTGGCGATCAGAGCCACGAGCGCCAGAGTCGAAATCACTATCAGGTAATAGGCCGGCGACATGATGCTGCCCGTCAATTTCACGAGAAGGTTGGTCACGACAGGCGTGAGTCCGCCGAACAGCGTCATCGCGATTACGTAGGCGAGCGACGAGCCGGTGGTACGGCAGGACGTAGGAAACAGTTGTGAGAGCAACGAGCCGACCGGCGCGTAGTAGAAGCTGTAGAACACCAGTGAAAGGGTGCACTGGAATGTGATCAACGTTGCGGTGCTCGGCGCACGCGTGAGCATGTAAAAGAGCGGCAGGATGAGCACCATGCCGCACAGTAGCGCGGCACGCATCACCTTGACGGTGCCGAGCCGGTCCGCTGCGATGCCGCCGATTATCGGGAAAACGACGGATACGAGGCCGCTGAGCGTCGACGACAGGAAGGCTGCGTCCTTGCTGACTCCCAGATTATGAATTGCGAACGTCGGCATGTAGATGTTCATAAAGCTAGCGAGGCCACCGGCGCCTGAAATGACCGCCCCCATGAGCACGCTCGACATATGGGATTGCGCCGTTTCGCGCAACGGCTTGCGAACCGCTGCACTTGCCTGCGCGAACGCCACCGTCTCGTTCACCTTTCGTCGGATATAGAGACCAATCGGTCCTATCAGACAGCCAAAGGCGAATGGCAGACGCCAGCCCCACGATTCGACCTGTTGCGGCGACAGATAACGATTCACGCAGTAGGCGAAGAGCGACGCCACCAGTACGGCGAGACCTGACGTCGACCATTGCAGGCTTCCGAAAAACCCCCTGCGCTTCGCATCCTGTTCGGTCAAAAATGAATTGGCCGCTCCAAATTCGCCGCCTGCTGAGAAGCCTTGGAGCAGGCGTCCCGCGACTAGAATTACCGGCGCGAACACGCCGATCTTGTCGTATGTGGGCACAAGTGTGATCGAGGCAGTGCCGCACAGCATCAGAAACGCCGTGAGGCTTAACGTGAAACGCCGGCCATGTTTGTCGGCGACCACGCCCAGGATGATCGCACCGACCGGACGGATGAGGAATGAGCTTGCGAAAGTGAGCAGACTAAGCAACAGCGCCGATTGTTCGTCGCCGGTCGGAAAAAATAGCTTCGACACAGTGATTGCGAACATTGCGTAGACGAGCAGGTCGAACCATTCGAAAAATGTGCCAAAGTTTGCGGCGATAACATCGCGCATCCAACTCGTTGCTGGCTTCGGGCAGACGATGGGGTCAAGGGTGTTGGCTCTGTTCGGCATCTTGTTTCCTTTGCAGTCGGTGCTGGCGAGCAGCCCAACGGGTGTATCGCCGCGCGTCGCGTCGCGACAGCAGCGGCAGAGAGAGACATCGCTTCTTGGCATTCGCCGCCGAAATCGATGTCTTTCAGTTGCGGTGGTTATTCGTTGCGCCGCCGGGCCATGCACGGGTGGCATGAGTAGGATGGTGTGCCGTCGACGTGAACGACACAATGCTGTCAAAAAGGGTCTGGTATTTGAAATTCGTATAGAGGGTTTCCCCGGATACGGACAGACTTCACTCGGCAAACTCATTGCCTCGCGCACCGAGCATTTCTTGGCCGTCGATCTCCAACGTCGATGTCGATAAGCGCGGCTACCGGTGCGCACTGCACAGACCGCCGGAGATGCAGGGCTGCGTTGCAGGCAGTACACCGCATCCGTCTAGCCTTTACCCGAAGAATAGGGGGATACCCTTATCCACTTTTCAAATAGTCGGCCGCTTTTGGCGACATTGTTTATCGGACGGTGAAGCGCGAATATTCACCCATACCGCCATGTTTCGGGCGGAACAGTCCACGAATGGGAGCGCTTGCAATGACCAAAGACGGAAAAATGAGGCTCGGCCTCTCGATGCGATATCTCGGCTATCACGTGGCCGCCTGGAGGCATCCGGACGTGCCCGCGGACGGCGCGCTCAGTTTCGAGTACTTCCTGAGCACGGCCCGCAAGGCGGAAGCAGCGCATCTCGACATGGTTTTCTTTGCTGACGGTCTTGGGATCCGCGCCAATGACAATCCGAAAGGATCTCTTGCGCGTGACATGCGGAATGCTGAGTTGGAACCGATCACACTCCTCGCCGCATTGGGCGCGACGACGTCAAATATCGGCCTGGTGGCAACCGCTTCGACCACGTACAATGAACCATTTCACATCGCGCGCAAATACGCTTCGATCGATCACATCAGCGGTGGCCGCGCCGGATGGAATGTCGTCACATCATGGTCAGATGAGGAAGCTCAAAACTTCAACAGGAACGAGAACCTTGCTTATGAGGACCGGTACGAACGAGCCGACGAGTTCGTCGATGTCGTCAAATCCCTTTGGCGAAGCTGGGAGGATGACGCGTTCGTCCGAGACAAGGAAAGCGGACTTTTCTACCACGAAGACAAGTTGCACGTTCCTGATCACAAGGGCAAGCACTTCCAGGTGCGGGGTCCACTGAATTCGGCGCGCACACCGCAGGGAGAGCCGATCATCGTGCAGGCCGGAGCTTCCGAGGCCGGACGTGAACTTGCTGCTAGATGCGCGGATGTGGTTTACAGTAACTCGCACGACCTGAAACATGCGCAAGATTACTACGGCGATCTTAAGGCGCGGCTTGCGAAGTATGGTCGCGAGCCCGAAGAGTTGCTAATCATGCCGGGCATTACACCGTTCGTAGGTAAGACCAGGCAAGAGGCGCAAGACAGGTTCGACCAGCTTCAGGAGCTTATCCACCCGCTGAGTGGTCTGGCCTCGCTCTATAACGCACTGGGCGACCTGTCTGGGTATCCGCTTGACGGGCCGGTGCCGGACATCGGTGGTCAGAAACTCAGGAGCATCGCATCAAACCTCTTGGAGATGGCTCGTACTGAGAAACTCTCAATTCGGCAACTCTACCAGCGCGTCGCATCGACTTTCTGGGTACGCCTCGCGATTGGAACTGCGAGCGACATCGTTGATGAGATGGAAGAGTGGTTCAAGAATGATGGCGCCGACGGCTTCAATTTTTGCCCGGCCATCCTTCCGGGCGGCATGGAAGACATTAGTGATCTCCTCATCCCGGAACTGCGCCGCCGCGGGTTGTTCAGGGATCGCTATGAAGGACGAACTCTGCGCGAGAACCTTGGCCTCAAACCCAGCATCTTCAAGCTTGCGTGATCCGTCATAGTCCAGGCAGGTGACCAAATGCAAACCATCGATTCAAGAGCTAACTTCCAGCAGGCGATGTCGTTGTTCGCTGCCGGCGTTACAGTTATTACCGCAATGCACGACGCAAAGCCGGTCGGCCTCATCGCTACATCGGTATGCAGTCTATCCGACGACCCGCCGTCGGTCATCGTCTGCGTGAACAAGAGCGCTTCGTCCCACGACGCGATCCTGAGGGCAGGTAGTTTTGCCGTAAATCTCCTTTCGACAGCGCACTGCGGGGTCGTTGACACATTTCGCAAAACTAAAGGGCAAGCCCGCTTCACTTCCAACCAATGGGCATCTCTCGTGACCGGTGCACCGGTCCTGGCTGATGCAACGGTTGCATTGGACTGTGAAATCAGTGATCAGCATGACGGATTCACCCACTCCATCATCGTTGGAGTGATCAGAGAGATTGCATTTAATGAGACCGCTGATGCGGGATGCCTTCTGTGGCACGAACGCGGTTTTGCACGGAGCGCACCTCTGACTATTTGACTGCGGACGCCGGTGCTTCAAGTCGAACGGATTGTCGGCCAGTGTAATCGCTCATCGTGACCGAATCTTTATTGAGTAGTGCCAGCCGCGAAGCACCAGGAAGGCCCGACCGTCAGAACACCGTGGTCGGTACATCCTTGCGACGCTGGTCCGAAACATAGATGATGGCTGTTGAAAGTGGGCTATCAACTGGGAAACTATGAACATCCGGCAACTTGAAGCATTCCGCACGACTATGATGGTCGGCACTGTAAACGGTGCTGCGGACTTACTGGGGCTGTCTCAGCCATCGGTGAGTCGCTTGATCACCGAGCTCGAAAAGGAGCTCGGCGTGACATTGTTCAACCGCGCTGCTGGCAGGCTGGTGCCGACGCCTGAAGGAAGGATGATCCACGAGCAAGTAGAGAACACATTCCGTGCGTACCAAAAGATCGGGGAACTTGCCGCTGATGTGAGGAAACTTCGCGTAGGCAGCGTCTCGATCGCATGCATGCCGGCCCTAGGAATAACTTTTTTGCCGGCAGTCATAGCCCGGTTTTGTGAAACTCATCCAGACGTTGATATCTCACTGGATGTTCAAAGCTCCACGAAGGTGGAAGACTGGATTGCGACGGAACGAATCGATCTTGGCCTTGCAGAAGTACCTTACGACCGCGAGGACCTTTCAGT
The DNA here is from genome assembly GCF_003386115.1 of Paraburkholderia sp. BL27I4N3. Lineage (NCBI taxonomy): Bacteria > Pseudomonadati > Pseudomonadota > Betaproteobacteria > Burkholderiales > Burkholderiaceae > Paraburkholderia > Paraburkholderia sp. BL27I4N3. The sequence goes on from NZ_QREJ01000001.1 coordinate 1,767,450, forward strand.
AGACGAATTCTGTAATGTTCCCTACTACGTCGTCATGAAGAAGGGGGACCAGCTCGCGGAAAAGTCGATGCTTTCACCGACGGATTTCGAAGGGCGTACGTTTATTTCCACCACGGCGCACTATCAAGCCCGGCCGCATGTTGATCGCCTTTTCGAATCGCGAGACGTACACCGTGTCATGCGCGTCGATACCTCGTTCTCCCACTCAACATGCGAGTTGGCCGCACTGGGAATGGGTGTCGGTTTTATCGATCCATTCAGTGTTCACGGATACCTTGATCGGGTCGATGTTCGTCTCGTAGACCCTTGCATTACCTTCAGGGTTGGACTGCTATACCCAAGGTCTCGCCCGTTGTCGAAAGTAGGGCGAACATTTGTTTTGTTTATGAAGGAGTGTCGTGACCGATGGTTCGCTGAGGTGGCCGCAGCTTGCAGACCTCCTGTATGACTCCGCAGAGACTCTTCTAACCCCGGGGTGGCACCGGCGGTGTCGATTGATTTCTTGAATAGGTTAAGACTCAGGCGTGACTCCAGAGACATCCGTCTCAAATGTTGCGTCTATTTTTGGTTTCGAATAGATCGTTATCGAGCTCTGACTATGGCTATCAAAACGCTTCGCATACCTAGCTATCCAATCGATGCGCAGTTCGTCGAGCGCTGGTCACCTCGCGCCTTCACATTGGATCCTATCGATGAGGGTACCGTTCTCACTATTCTCGAAGCCGCCCGTTGGGCTCCTTCCTCTTATAACTCTCAGCCTTGGCGGTTTGTTTGCGTCCATCGGGACACGGATCACTGGGACTCGTTTCTTTCGTTTTTGAATGACTTCAACCGCTCGTGGGCAGTCCGTGCCGCGGCGATCGTTGTGGTTATGTCAAAGCGGACATTTCGGATACCTGGAAAAGATGAGGAACTATCGTTGCCCACGCATTCATTTGACGCTGGAGCTGCCTGGGCGTTTCTTGCGTTGCAGGCTAGCCTTATAGGGTGGGGCGCTCATGCTCTTGCAGGGATCAACAGCGACCACATCCGTAGCGAACTGAGCATTCCAGACGATTTTTCAATCGAAGCTTGCGTAGCAGTGGGCCGGGCTGGGGATGCTGCGCTACTTCCGCATTTTCTCCAGCCAAAGGAGGTGCCGAGTGACCGTCGACCACTGGTCGACATGGCGGCGGAAGGACGTTTTGTCGACGGAACATAACTGTTTTAGAAGCGCCATTTTCAACCACGCGTGCGGGCTCGTCGGGCTATGGGAGCTGGCGTGCGGCGGCGTGCAGACCAGGTGTCAGCAGCTAAGCACGAAGGTGCCCGAAGGGCCCGCATGCGCCGTCTCTTACGCGTTGCCCTATGACACCGGCAACGTAACAGCGCTTTTTATTAGGAGAAGCTATGGAACAGTTGACTTTCGAACGGGTTTGTAAGATCGACCCGACTCAGCTGCAGGAGAATATGAGCTATCCCGCTGACGAAATGCTAATCACTGGTAGGCCGAAGAGAATCAGCCGTCCTTTGGTGGACTTTGAACCATCACGTCCGGGTGTCGGTTTCTGGGAGGCAGAGGTTGGCGCCTGGAAGTTCGTCTATCCATCAAACCGCAACGAGATCTTCCACGTCCTGGAGGGTACCTTCTCGCTCGAGAGCGAAACCACACCACAGACTGAATTCTCCAAGGGCGACACGGGCGTTATCCCCGCCGGCTTCTCAGGAACTTTGAGAGTCACCGAGGCAGTTCGAAAGATATACGTTCTTCTCACCTGAGAAGCGTCACCAACGACGTCGCAAGTTGACTCGCGAAGCGTCTTCGCAAAATCGCGTTGAGCTGCATTATGACGGAAGGTAGTTAAATGACCTATTCAGATACCAAGCTTTTCATTAACGGAACTTGGTGTGACGCACTTGATGGAGCGACCATCAATGTGATCAGCCCTTCGACCGGCGAAAGGATTGGCGTGGTCGCCTGCGCGGCAAAGGAGGACCTTGAACGCGCTGCATCCGCTTCAGAAGCGGGCTTCGCTGAATGGCGCAACTTCGCAGCGGTTGAAAGAGCGAGGATAATGAGAGGCGCGGCAATGCTTCTGCGGGAGCGCGTCGAGACCATCGCTTCCCTCCTAACGCAAGAGCAGGGAAAGCCGCTTGCTGAAGCGCGGGCGGAAGTCTTCTCGGCGTCGGAGATCATCGAATGGTTCGCTGATGAAGGCTTGCGCGTCTATGGACGCGTCGTTCCGTCGCGAAGTCAGAATGTTCAACAACTCGTGTTGAAGGAACCGGTCGGACCGGTCGTAGCCTTTACGCCCTGGAATTTTCCGGTTAATCAGATCGCTCGAAAGCTGTCGGCCGCGCTGACCACGGGCTGCTCTTTCATTGTGAAAGCGCCGGAAGAGACGCCCGCCTCGCCGGCGGCGCTTATTCGGGCATTTTCGGACGCAGGCGTTCCTCGGGGCGTTTTAGGTCTCGTCTTCGGGAATCCTGCGGAAGTTTCTGAGTTTCTTGTTTCCCATCCAGCAGTTCGGAAGGTCACGTTCACAGGATCAACGGCTATCGGCAAGCAGCTGGCCAGTCTGGCCGGCCGACATATGAAACGGACGACGATGGAACTGGGCGGTCATGCGCCAGTCATCATCGCTGCAGACGCTGATGTCGAGGAGGCTGCGAAAGTTTTAGGTGCCGCAAAATTCAGAAACGCGGGACAGGTCTGCGTTTCGCCCACGCGATTCCTCGTGCATAACAGCTTGCGCGGGTCGTTCGAGGCTGCGATGGTCGCGTATGCCGAACAGTTGCAAATAGGTGACGGTCTGGAAAAAAGCACGTCGCTAGGGCCGTTGGCAAATAAGCGTCGCTTGGCGGCCATGAAAGAGGTCGTGAGCAACGCACGTGAGTCTGGAGCCACGTTGTTGACGGGTGGAAACGAGATCGGCGATCGAGGCAATTTTTTCGCGCCTACGGTGCTTTCCGACGTGCCATTAACCGCCGCGATCTTCAATGAGGAGCCTTTTGGTCCTGTCGCTGCGATACGAGGATTCGATGCCCTCGACGAAGCGATATCAGAAGCGAACAGGCTTCCGTATGGACTTGCGGGATACGCATTCACGAATTGCGTGAAGAGCGTACATCAGCTTTCGCAACGCCTGAATGTTGGAATGCTATGGATTAATCAGGGCGCTACGCCGTGGCCTGAAATGCCGTTCGGCGGCGTCGGGGATTCCGGTTACGGTTCGGAAGGCGGTCCTGAGGCGTTGGAACCTTATTTGGTTACCAAAGCCGTCACGATCAAAAGCTGATCACCGACGTAGAGGCCGGATCCCTTCGCAGAAAGTAAGGCCATGGGCCAAGTCAAACCATCAAACACGTACTCCGCGGCGGCGGCGGGTTCAAGAGAATAGATCAATGCACAACGCAAACGTATCCAGACTGCTCAATGTCCTACTTGGCGAAGAAAAGACTCGTGTCCTTTTTTCCACGCTCAATTTCCCCTCCATTCTCAACGACTGGGAAGAAGGCACTGTAACCCGCGCCGAGTTGGCGCAAGCGATGAATATGGCGCTCTTCGATGATCTTCTACAGCGGTCGGAAAACGGCCGCACCTACACGAAGGAAGCGATTGCGAAGGGCGGGTCAGTGTTCTTCGATCACGGAGCGCTGCGCACGGTGCGCTGGCCCCACAACGGCGCGCTGCCGCCCGGCGAGGCCGCGTTCACTAGGATTCTTCGTCCGCTCGGCTTCAGGCTCAACGGCCGCTATCCACTCGTCAAGCTCGGCATGACCGGCCGTGCGTATGCGCACGAGGACGCACCCGATGAGATCGCCCAGTTCTTCGTCAGTGAGCTACACCCGGAGCGTTTTTCGAAGGAGTTCCAGCAGGCTGTGACGAACGTCGTCGCTTCATCCAAAGATCCGTTGACGGCGCTCGCGATCTCACAGCTTTCGGACCTGGAGCGCGACGGATCGTTGCCCGGCGACGCGGCGGAACAGTTGCTGCCCGTCATCGTCGGCGCATTCTCGCGCCAGCACGCCATTCCACGAGAGACGGATTACGACACGTTGCTGCTTGAATCGGCGGAGATGGCATGGATCGCGACTGAGGGGAATGCCTTCAATCATGCAACAGATCGCGTCGAGGACGTATTCAGCCTTTCGGAGGATGAGAAGTCGAAGGGTCGTCCGATGAAGCCCGATGTCGAACGTTCGCGTTCTGGGCGCGTGTTCCAGACGGCTTATAGGGCGGATACAGTGCGGCGCGCTTTCCGTTCGTCCGATGGCGACGAGATTACCCGAGAGGTGCCGGGCTCGTTCTATGAGTTCATCACGCGCAAGCGTGAGTTCGATCAGGCAAAGCGCGGTTGGCAGGTAGACCTGCGCTTCGATGCGGGCAACGCCACCGGTATCTTCAAGATGACAGCCAAGGCAGCGAAGTAACGTGAAATCAGCCAGACCGTTCCAGGGGAGCTTGCCCCTTCTGCAAGCCTTAGAAGCTGAAATGCGTGCGAGGGTGCGCGGCGAAGTGCGTTTCGACGCGGGCTCCAAAGCGCTGTATGCGTCCGATGCATCAAACTATCGGCAGATACCGCTCGGCGTCGTCGTGCCCGCCGATATCGAAGATCTTGTCGCAACGCTCGACGTATGCCGTCGCAAGGACGTTCCATTTTTGACCCGCGGAGGGGGTACCTCGCAGAACGGGCAGTGCGTGAATGTGGCCGTGGTGGCCGACGCGAGCAAGTATGTGAATCGCGTGGTATCGGTAGATGCGAAGACGCGCACGGCCATCGTTGAGCCGGGCGCGATCTGCGACACGCTGCGCGACGCCGCCGAAGCGCACGGCCTCACGTTCGCCCCCGACCCGGCCACGCACAGCCGATGCACGCTCGGCGGCATGATCGCCAACAACTCGTGCGGGGCGCATTCGGTGATGGCTGGGAAGACCGTGGAAAACGTTGAGGCGCTCGAGATCGCCACTTACGATGGCGCGCGCTTCTGGGTAGGCCCGACGAGCGACGCGGAACTCGATGCCATCATTTGCGAAGGTGGAAGGCGCGGTGAGATTTATCGCAAGCTGCGCGATTTGCGCGACCGCTACGCGGGTCACATCCGCGACGAGTTTCCACAAATCAAACGACGCGTCTCTGGTTTTAATCTCGACCAGTTGCTCCCGGAGAACGGCTTCAACGTGGCGCGCGCGCTCGTCGGCACGGAAGGCACGTGCGCGGTGACGCTTCGGGCCAAGGTTCGACTGGTGCATAGCCCGGCATGTCGCGTGCTGTTGGTGCTCGGCTTCAAGGACATTTACACAGCGGCGGATGCGGTACCGCATTTCAATCGCTTTTCACCCCTCGCCATCGAAGGGCTCGATCGCGGCATCATTCGTGGTCTGGAGGTGCGCGGACTGAAATCGGAAGAGATCGCGCTGCTGCCTGAAGGCGACGCTTGGGTCGTGCTCGAATTCGGCGCCGACACGGTTCACGACGCGCTTTCGCAAGCGCAGGAAGCGGATGGGTACTTCAAGGCGGGCTTGGGTGGTGAGAATGTCACGAGTTTCGTCGTCGAGCAGAAGGTGAAGCAGCAGAAGATCTGGTCGATTCGTGAGACGGGTGCATCCGCTGTTTCGCTGTCGATCGATCCGGCTACGCCAGACCCGATCGTCGGCTGGGAAGATGCTGCGGTCGACCCAATGCGTCTCGGCGATTATCTGCGTCAGTTCCAGACGCTGGTCGACCGCTACGGCTACGAGACGTGCCTTTACGGACACTTCGGCGACGGTTGCGTGCATGCGCGAATCACGTTCGATATTCGAACGCCGGAAGGCGTGCTCAGGTGGCGCGAATTCTTGCGCGATTCGGCGCAACTTGTTGTCGACTACGGCGGGTCACTGTCCGGCGAACATGGCGATGGACAAGCGAAGGCCGAGTTCCTTCCGATTATGTACGGGCCCGAAGTCATGCGGGCAATGGAGGAGTTCAAGGCCATCTGGGATCCTGCGAACCGGCTGAATCCAGGTAAGGTCGTGAACGCGTACCGCGCGGATGAGAATCTGCGCATGGGACCGTCGTACAAGCCCGTGAAGCTCACGACGAAACTGACGTTTGCCAGCCGCGAAGGCGATGGCTTGCAGCGCGCGGTGGAGCGTTGCATCGGCATGGGGAAGTGCCGTTCTCTTGATGGCGGCACCATGTGTCCGAGTTTTCGCGCGACGCGCGAAGAAAAGTATTCGACCCGTGGCCGCGCGCATCTGCTCTGGGAAATGCTGCAAGGAGAAGTTATCACCGACGGATGGAACAGCCGCGAGGTGAAGGAAGCGCTAGATGGCTGTCTCGCGTGCAAGGGCTGCAAGTCGGACTGTCCAACGCATACCGACATGGCGTCGTACAAGGCCGAGTTCTTGTCTCACTACTACCAGCGTCATCGCCGGCCCAGGCAGGCGATGTTCATGGGCAGGATCGGGCAATGGGCGCCGCTGGCGAGTCGTTTTCCATGGCTCACGAATCTTATGACGTCGTCGCGTTTCATCGCGCCTATCAGCAAGTGGGTCGCGGGCGTCGCGCCGCAGCGCGATCTGCCGCTTTTCGCGTCGAAACCGTTCAGACAACTTGCGGATGGTCATCGCGTACGCGACAGGCATCCGAATGCAAAGCAGACGGGCAAGGTCATTCTGTGGGTTGATACCTTCAACGATCATTTCTCGCCTCAAATTGCAAGCGCCGCATTCGATGTCCTGACACTGCTCGGATACGACGTGGTATTGCCTCACAAGCGTCTGTGTTGCGGGCGTCCGCTGTATGACTACGGGCTCATTGACCAGGCGAAGGCCTTGTTGCGACGCGCGGTCGACGAGCTATCGGAAGACATCCTGCTCGGCGTTCCGGTCGTCGGACTTGAGCCCGGTTGTCTGTCCGTGTTCAAGGACGAATTACTCAAGCAGTTGCCGCAGGATGACATTGCGCGAAAGCTCTCGGCGCAAACGCATCTCTTGTCGGACTTCCTCGCCGAAACGGAATTTCAGTGGCCGACGCTCGATGCCGATGTCATCGTGCACGGGCATTGTCATCAGAAATCGCTGTTCGGCATGCATGGCGAAACCGCGCTGCTCGACAAACTCGGTGTGCGCTGGAAGCTGCTCGATACAGGATGCTGCGGCATGGCTGGATCGTTCGGTTTCAACAACGAGCACTATGATTTGTCGATGAAAGTAGCGGAAGACAAGCTGCTGCCGCTCTTGCGCGCAGCCCCGCCGGATGCATTGATCATGACCAACGGCTTCAGTTGCCGTGAGCAGATCGAACAAGGTGTGAAGCGACCGGTCCTGCATATCGCCGAGCTCGCGCTTCGTGCGCTCAGGAGCGGGCATGGCGGCCGTCCGGTTTCTCGATCCAGTATAGCGGGCGGCCTGACTTCAGCTTCAAACAGTGCATCTTTTCGCCCAATGCAGAGAGATCAGGCCTGACTTGCGCTCAGCACTCCTTGATTCGGTGGCCGTATGGAAAAGATGTGAGCGCAATTGGCCTGGTGGACCGAATGCCTGGCTGCGAGGGATTTTGGAGCAGACGGGGGCGGAGCGCGCCTGCACATCGTCGTGGGCGGAGGTTTTGGTATGGCTGTTTTCGTGTGATCAGACACCGGTCTTGACGCGGCGGCGCGTGGGCTACCGCAGACATCAGTGTCTTGCACACCCCCAGACTGCGGCCATTGGCACCCCTTTTCACGTGGGGTAGGGAGTACTCGGAGGACCTGAGGTGCGATCTTGAAGGTCGCCGTACCGTAACCTTCATCAAGGATGAGAAAGTTATGACGAGCGTGGGAATGTCGTTGAGGAGTATGGTCGAGGATTGGTTGGCGCCCGACCCGAACAGAGGGTTTCGGGTCAGCCACTACGGACGATCCAGCAGGGGACGTTACGTTTGCGTCGTCGCAGATAACGGCGGCGGGTCAAAGGCGATGTTCTTTTTTCGACACCGAAACGGAAAATGGTGCATTTTCCCACCCGATCCAGAGAGGCCTGCCATGCGCATCGCTGAAGTTTCGTATGCCGAGACTGAGGGTGAAACCAGACGTTAGAGCGTGTTAGGAACTTTGAGCGCGACCTGGGATCCTGGAGGAATGAAAAAGGCAGACCGCAAAGGGTACGGCACCGCAACCGCGCTGACCGTCAGGCATGTTGTATACGGGCGCGCTCGCGATTTCTGTACGCGGGAGTCGGGCATCATGACGCGCAACGGAGAGCAGATTGTCGTTCTGATTGACCGAGCTGTTCCTGAAGACCTGGCGAACGCTCACGCAGTTTGCAGCGACCATAGCATCGTCGATGCGGTCGTCGCGGCGCTGGGCGACGCGCCGGTGTTCACGTCGATGGGCCCGATCCGCGCAGCCATCGGTGCATCGATCCCGACCTGCGACGGCACACCGTTCGACCCCGAAAAAGAAGCATCCGCGGAGATGCGCATGGGCACCAGAAAGTGGCGGACCCGATACGCGCGGGACATGGAAATTGCCGGGGAACTGCTAGGCGCGATGGAACGCGACGAGTTGTGCTTCCGCTATGAGAAGGTCTGCAGCGCGACCGGTACGGAGTGCGTCAGCTATTGGGAGGCGTTGTTGTGCAGGACCGGAGATGGCGTACCGGTCAGTGTAGGCAAGTGGATTCCCGCTCTCGAACGGCTCGGACTGGTGAGCCGCCTCGACAGATGGGTCGTGACGACCGTGATCGATACGCTGCGTGCGCATCCGGACATGTCGCTGGGCTGTAACGTGTCGATTCAGAGTGCAGCGCTCGGCGGCTGGCGGTCGATGGTCATCGAAACCCTTGCCGGGGAGCCTCAGGTCGCGGCACGGCTCGTCATCGAGTTGACGGAAAGCGCGCCGCTGACCGACATCGACGCAGTCGCGGACTTCGTCCGGGCGCTGCAACAGCTCGGATGTCGCGTCGCTCTCGATGACATCGGTGCAGGCTACAGTTCCGTGCGGAGTCTTATGGAACTGAGTGTGGACATTGCAAAAGTCGATGGTGGATATCTGCATCGGGCCCGCTCGAACGGATGCGTTAGAGTACATTTGGGTGCGCTGATCCGTCTGGCGCGAAGATGCGCTTCGCATGTGGTGGTCGAACGTGTCGAGGACGAGGAAGACCTGCACATATCCCAGGCCTGTGGCGCGCATTGGGTTCAGGGATATCTCTTTGAGCCGATCTTCGTCGCCGGTTTGGCGCAATCGGCGTCTGAGCCGGAACGGACTGATGTGCGAGATGGAAGGTCCTGCGGGAGAAAGGAGAAATCTTGAGCGACATCCTTCACCACAAACCTGAAAGTGGCGTGCCGGTCATCGCACAGCTCGTCGCTGGCATGCGGACCAACTGCGAGTCCGCTTGCAATTTTCTTCCGCAACAATGACCGCGGTTGACGCGTATTCCCGCCTGAGCCTGAACGTCCGGTGTTTAGTTTCCTTCGAGTGCACCGCGATTGAGGTATCGGCGGCGCAATCCAGACTGGGTCCGGGAATGAATGGAGTACAAAAATGTTCGAAAAGTCGAAGCCGCTCACGCTCGAATACGCCCGGGAGCTCGAGATATGGACGTGCGCCTGGTACGACGAAGCCGTAGCAGCAAATTTCGTGCGGCCGCCGTATCACCCTGACGCGATGATCATCAAACGTCTGCAGGGCTACTTCCACGCCGGCCTGGCGCCGGCTGAAGCTGCAATGGCATGCTTCGGAAGGAACCACTGAAACGGCGCCGGCATCGCATCCTCGCTGGGCATGGATGGTCATGCGCAAGGCCGGCAACGATCTGGAAGATGCAATGAATGCCCAGCCCGTTACGCACATGGACCAACCACTGGAATCGGGCAACAACTTCAGCGAAGGTGCGCGTCTGCTGGAGTACCGATGGCGGCGCTTCGGCACCTGAACGAAGGAAACCATCGACGCCGCCGCCTCGAGCGGCTATGGGCGACGGCGCCGCCGCATTCCAGACAGAGTTTTTTGTTGATACCTATGCGTGGTTCAGGAAGAGGACACGATGTTGAACATGACCGAACTGGAAACGTTTGCCGCGGTCGTTGAGTATCGCAGTTTCTCGCAGGCGGCCGCGGCACTAAACATCTCTTCTGCTGCAGCGACACGCCGGGTCAAGCGGCTTGAAAGGTCAACGGGGGCACTCCTCCTGATCCGCGAACCGACCGTGATGCCGACGCAGGCAGGAGAAAAAGTCTATCGTCATTTCATGTCCATCCGGCTTCGGGAGGACGACCTGCTACGGGAAATCGAGCCCGGAAGAGCCGCGACCACTGCGCTGGCACTGGCAATCAACGCCGATTCCCTTGCAACCTGGTTCGAGCCGGTGACGCGCGAACTGGTGCAGTACCATGTCGAGCTTGAGATTCTGGTCGATGACCAGGATCACACGCTCGATGCGCTTGCCCGCGGCGACGTCAAAGGCTTTCTTTCGACGCAGGCGGAGCCTGTGGGTGAGCGTTTCGCGGCCGAGCCGGTCGGACAGATGCGCTATCAGTGTGTCGCTTCGCCCGGGTTCGCCCGCGAACATTTCGCTGGCGGCCTGATCCTGCCCGGCGCGCTCAAGGCACCAGCCATCCTGTTTGACCGCAAGGACAGGTTGCACGACATATTTCTCAGGTCGTACTTCGGCGCGACAGTCGGCAGGTACATCAAGCACTATTTGCCTTCACCGTCGGCGTTGTTCAATGCAATTGTTGACGGCGTCGGGTATGGTCTCGTACCTGCGATGCAGGCCGAGCCGCGAATCATTGACGGCAGACTGGTTGCGCTCGCCCCCGATCACGACGTGATGATCGATCTGTACTGGCATCACTGGGAGCAGGAGCCCGAGTCGCTCGCGAAGATCAGTGCACTGGTGATGGAAGCGGCACGCCGAAGCCTGGTTCAGCCGGCTCCGGAGGGAGACGGCGGCAGTTGAAGGATCATCGCAGATGGCCGCCTCGACGCTGCGTGGCGCGTCTTTCGGCCGCGCTTGTCACGCCGCTCATTGTCGCCCGTGTTTTTCTGGGGACATGTCATGCGGTCCGATCTCCCGCTGTCCTTTCTCATAGCCGGTCCCGTTTCATTTACCTCGATTCCGTCCACCCGGGGGTTCCGCAGTGACGCAAGCGGTGAATGTTACGCCGGCGACGGATCCGGGACCATAACGGTCCATGGAGGCGGGAGACGTTGCCTGCCAACGGGCGGCCACCCTTTTCCAGCGACGATATTCACGCATACATGCCAGAGAACGTTACGATCAAGTCAGTGAAGCATATTGGTATTGCATTATTCGACGGATTTGCGCTCTGCGAGACCGCTTCTGTGATCGAACTGTTCCAGTGTGCCAATGCACTCGTTTCAGGTGACCGGGGGCGTGCAGTGCCGTACCAGGTGTATCTGCTTTCGAGTGCCGGCGGTTGCGTCGCAAGCTCGTCTTCGGTCAACGTGTGGACCGAAAGCGTCGACACGCCGCGCCATGTCAGGCATTTCCAGGTGCTTTTCGTCGCAGGCGGGGCAGGCGTTCAACACATCGCGTGTGACAGGCAGAGCATGGAGTGGCTGCGCCGAACAGGTGAGCGTGCCGGGCTCGTTTATGCCATTGCCGAAGGGCACCAGCTACTGGAAGGAGCCGGGTTCAGATGCGCGCAAGCCGGTTGGTGCATCGACGAACAGGCTTCAGTTGGGGGGAGAACGGCCCTCCGGGCGCCGAGGACGCACGAGGTGTCTCCGGCGATTCGCGCGGCGTTGAGCATCATCCAGGAAGACCTTGGCGGTGAGATTGTGCGCCCGATTCCGCACGACATCATGTCACCGGCGCTGACGCAACTTACCGACATGATCTGTCGAACGGCGACGCGCGATGTCAGCGAGAAGATCAGGGCCGCTGCGCGATGGCTGGAGGCAAATGGCAACCAGCCACTTGCGATCGGGCGGGCTGCCGAGGCGGCAGCAATGAGCGGCAGGAACTTCCTGCGACGTTTCAAGGCGGAAATGGGCGTCACACCGTGCGACTACCTCCTGCATCTGCGCCTCGACAGGTGTTGCCGTTTGCTCGTCGAGACCCGTCTGCCAGTCGACAAGATCGCGCGACGTTGCGGCGTGGGCAGCGGCGGGCGACTCGCCAAGCTGTTTCGCAGGCATCTCGGCAAGACCCCTACCGACTACAGGGCCATCCAGCGCTGGTCGGGCGAATCCAGCCAGGGAGACTGAAACTTCCGAAGCCGAAATCAGAATTGCTCGTCTGAACGCCCGAACGACCAGGGGTAAGATTGCCTGCCCACCGCTCCATTCTGCCCGGCTTCGACGGCCGGACTTCAGGATCGCGCGCGCCCCGGCACGCGGGTGAATCGCCATGCGGCCAGCACGCAGGCGGACGCCAGCAACCCGGCCGGCAGCGGGAGCCAGGCGGGCAGATTTCCGATATCAGTCCAGTTCATCGACGAAACGAGCAGGGAGGTCGCGGCGCCAGAGAGCAACATCCATGATGCGCAGCGCGGCGCAACGCGTCGTCCGGTCTCGTGAAGGAGAAACAGCAACCCGACGGCCGCAACATACACGACGTTCAACGAAACGATGGTTGATACGATCGCCTGACCGTCCGTCGCGATTGCGCATCCGATGGCAACGATCAGCACGCGCGACGCGTGGCCGTGGTGACCATCACTCGCGTGGCCGTGGCGGCCATCACGCGAATATAGGCCCTCAAGGGCCGACGACATCGCTCGCGTGATGGCCGTTCCCGATCCGAGCGCGGCCAGGAGGATAACGCCGATGCAAATCATCCCCATCGCCCCACTGGTCTGCAGCATGATCCATGGGATCGCACTCGCGGTCTCGCTCAGGCCGTACAGCTTGCCGGCGCGAAGCGCAGCGACGACCGTCGCGGCCGGAAGAAACCCCGTCACCATCAGGAAGAGGCTCGCGAGCACGCAGCCCAGCCACGCATCTCGCGGTCGGCGCGCCGCGATGGCGAACTGTTGATAGTCGGATCCCGTGATGACCAGAAAGCCGACCGCTGCAATGGTGACCAGGGTCCCGGCTCGTGGCGCAGTGCATATCTCCGCAATGAAGGACGGCCACGCATGCAGGTACACGGGCAGGCCGCCCGATGCGGCGAGCGCATGCACAAGCGCGATGTTCGTCGCCAGCAGGCAGCACGCAAAGAGCACCGCAGCGATGCCGAGCTCAATGCAGGACATGACCAGCAGCGCCGCGGCGATCAGCACCAGTGCATGGGTTGCCGGCAGGCCCGTCGCGACGAGCACGGCGATACCGCCATGGATCTGGGCGGCCAGTACGCCGGACATCCACACGAGCGAGAGCAGCGCGACGAGCCTGCGCACCACCGGACCGTACCGCTCGCCAAACACGTCCCAGATGAGTTCGCGGCCCCGCCAGAGTGTCGGCGCGGCCAGCGCAAGCCCGAGCATGCCCAGTGCGGTGACGATCGCATACAGACTGCCCGCCATGCCGGCATGCAGTGCCATTTCGCCGGAACCGAGCAGGAAGGCGACACCGTAGCTGGCCGAGACGAGCAGCGCGGCCACGTGGATCGCACCGAGATTACGCTGCAGCATTTTCACCTCCCTGGACTTCCCATTCGCGCACGACGGCCTCAGGGCCGCGAAAGTACGCATGGCAGACTCTCGCCTCGCTGGCGAAGGCGGGCAAAGCCAGCAGCCTGCGCTGTGCGCGAGGCAGGCGGTGATAGGGAATCGACGGCATCAGGTGATGCATGAGGTGGTAGCCGTTGTTGTGCGGGTGAATGATCCAGCGCATGACGCTGCGGGACGAGACGTCACGCGTGTAACTGAAAATCCCGCCTCGCGCCAGACCGAAGTGATCGCACAGCTCACGAAACGTGGTGATCGCGTGAAAGAAGGTGGCTCTCGCCAGCATCCAGATGCCGAAAAAAAGCGCCGCCGCATGAACACCCCGCACAAGTGTCACGGCACCCAGTACGGCGACCCACCATCCGATGATGCCCAACCGCTGCATCCAGCCGAGCCGCCGTAGATGCAGGTGGCCGAATATTGAAGCTGACCAGGCCGCTGGCGCAAGCAGCACCTTGAGAAACGGTTGCCACCAGCCGTCCCCAGGCCCGGGCTGAACGGCGATGTAGTCAGGGTCGTGCGTGGGGTCGCCGAGCCACGCGTGATGGCGGGCGTGGAGTTCCCGATAGAGGGCTAGACCGTTGAAGAGCGCCGGCGCGATGAAAAGTCGCGCGAGCGCGTCGTTGAGCCGACTGGAACGGGCAAAATTGCGGTGTGCGGCGTCGTGCAGCAGGTTGCCGAGCGCACGCTGCCGGTTACCGATCCATGCAACAGCCGCCGGTGCCGTCCACCATCCGACACGCAGCAGGATCAGGATGGCAACGGTGATGCTCAGCCAGTCGAACACGATATCGATGACGACATTGAGCACGTCGGGCGATGTCATGGTCCGGTGAAGGGTATCCCATTCGGGAAACGCGGAGCGGATCAGATCCTGGTCGTGAATTACGGCGCGACTATTCATGAATTACCTCGCATGGATTACCTCACAACGAAGACAGGCACGTCGCCCGCAGCGGATGCGAAATCGCATCGCATGCACATGGGTGACGACAACGGGCTTTGATATTACGAAACCAGCGCGCGCTTGATCCCGCGTTGCGAAAATATTCATGCGGTTGCATTTTCGGCAACGGCGTGCGCGATGTTTTTCGATTCTTGCCGACCGTTTCCGGCGGCAATGAAATGAAGGGCGCGGGTATGATCGGGCGGATGACGTGCGCGGCGCCGCGGGAATTGGAGGCACGCGACAAATGCCAGGCAGGACTGCGAAACGTTCCGCTCTATCACGCAACCTCACGCAACATCACGGAGCACGCCTTGAAGAAGGACTGAAGAGACAGGTGATCGTGTGGGTTACAGCGTCAGTCTGGGCGCTCTATCGTCGATATCCTGTATGGATCCCGGGGTGACGCGGTGCTTCGCGATGAAGATGGTCACAGGCGTTCTTGCTCTAAACCACGGTCATGGCGTCAACTGGGTCCCCTCATCGACTCCGCGAAAGGAGGCTCCGTCACGTGACGATGCGCGATATTCCGCGCGGAGAATCGATCAACGGCTCGGGGAATTTTTCAGGAATCAGCGGGCCGGCCGGCGCCACGAACAGAACGCGCGGCGCTATGCTGGTGCGCCATCGTCGGCCGGCTCCGTCGAGATACAGATCTGCACGCTGGTGGGCGCGTGCTGTCCAATGACGAATTCAAGACGGATATGCGTTTCGGGTGCCAATGCGATTTTCGCGGCCTGCCTGCCACGGGCAAGCAGCGCGTCCTTCTCGATCTCGATGGCCAGTTCGTCCAGTTCCTTGCTGATTTCTTCCCGGCGTCCCATTCCTTTCTCCACGACCGATGGCGATATCACAGGCGCTTTCACGCATGCGTCACAAAACGCTACGTCTGAAGATTAATGTTGGAACGATGGTCGACGGGCATCATTGCAGAATTGTTCTCGTCGTTGACCTGAGCGCAATCACTGACCGCAATCAGCGTGCGAGACGACTGATGCGCGAGTCCTTCAGGATCTGCTCGGCACTCTCGCCCAGCAACTGGCACTGCTCGTAGAGCAGGCCAATGAGTCGCGCCTTTTTCTTCGCGTCGAGCGGCACATCAAGACGCTGCTCGATGCGTGCGACGGCGACCAGCACGCTGTCGAGCGTCTTCTGGTCGAGCCGGTAGTGCACATCGCGGTCGAGAATCATGTTGCCGTCACCCGTCATCAGCCAGACGGGATCGACTGAAAACTGCTCATAGAGCGCGCGCAGCAGTTCGACCGGTACCGCACGCTCGCCGCGCTCGTAATTCGCATAGGCACGCAGGGAAAGGCCGAGCTGCCGGGCCATCTTGTCCTGCGACAGGCCGAGGTGTTCGCGCACCTGCGCGACACGCTGATGGTAGTCGCCGTGATCCGTGGTGCTTGACATGTCTGTCTCACATTCCTAGAGTGATCTTGTGCCTTGATTATAGGAACAATTGAGTAATGGACAAGTCTGGACGTACCTGGATTAAACGGGCGTTTTCTGGAGACATGATGCGTCGACGCGTCATGAAGGGAAAATGATCGGTAGCCGGTTTTACACGCTGGAAGAGATTGCGCGCGAGCTGCATATCGCGCCAGCGACTGCACGCAACCGGCTCACGCTCGGGCTGCCGATGCCACCGTCAATCCGCGTGGGGCGCCGTCGTCTTTTTCCCGCTGACGAGTATGAAAAGTGGATTGCCTCGCAACTCACGCACTCTGGCGCGAACGGGACCGTGGGCGACGCCACTGAGGCGCCCGATCCTGATCCACATGGGCCGGCTTACGACCCGACCTAGCGACGCAAATTCTGTTTCATTAACTGAATTTCCACTCAAGCGATGATGCTGTCCTGGACATCCCACCGTGCCGGTAGTTATCTCCTTCGTCTCCACCAAAGGCGGCGTCGGTAAGACGACCGTCGCCGCCAATCTGGGCGGCCTGCTCGTAGCCTTCGGCCTGAAGGTGCTCGCGATCGATGCCGATGTCCAGCCGGGTCTAAGCAGGTTCTTTCCCGTCCAGTACCGTTCACCGCAGGCTCTGAGCGCTGTCGTGACCTCAGGCGGCAATCCGTCGATCGACTGCATCAGTCGCACGATTTTCTCGAATCTTGATCTCGTCTACTCCGATACGCCCGATGCAGCGCTGCAGGCGTGGCTGAGCCGGCGCGAGGATCGCCTGATGATCCTGCGCCGGGCGATGCGCAGCCCGCTGATCGAGCCGTATGACGTGGTGCTGATCGATACACAGGGTGCGGTAGGCGAACTGCAGAAGTCCGCGGCGATGGCGGCCGACCTCATGGTGTCGCCCGTGAAGCCGGATGCGCTCAGCGCCGGGGAGTTCGCCAACGGTACGATCGCCATGCTCGATGAGCTGAACCGGCTGGCCGACTTCGGCGAATCCTTCCGTTCCGGCGACCTGCTTGCGCTGATCAATGCGCACGAGCGCACCACCAATGCGCGGGCACTTGCCGCCGTGCTGCGGCAGCGGTTTGCCGGGCATCCAAAAGTCCGGGTCCTCGACACTGTGATCCCGTCAGCGGCCGCCTATGCGGCCGCGGCGACGGCGCGCATTCCCGTGCACGACTTCGATCGTCGCCGCCGGTTCGACAATTCGGCCTGGAATGTCATGCACCGTCTCGCATGGGAACTGTTCCCGTCGCTGGCGAATGTGTATGCCGGGTCACCGCGACGTGCGATGGTCGACGTCGGTACGATCAACATCCGGGCTCGCGACATCGGGCAGGGGGCGCTCGCATGAGCGTGTCAGCAAACCCGCTCAGAGGGGTGCGCGAGGCGCACGAGACGCACGAGGCGCTCGCCGCGCAGCGCCTGGACGTGCCGCCCCCGGCCGCCCGGACGCCCGAACCGCAGCTCACCTCGGTGATCCGGCTCAGGATCCTCGATGTGATGGTCTACGAGCGCAATCCACGGCGGGCATCGCATGAGCGCATCGTTGAGCTCAAGGAGTCGATCCGCGCGAACGGTATCGAACAGATCGTGACGGTGACCCGCCGTCCTGGCGAGACGCGTTACGTGGTGGCGAAGGGCGGCAATTCGCGCGTGACCGCAGCGACGGCCCTTTACGACGAAACGCGCGACCAGCGCTTCCTTTACTACGACTTCGTCTGCGTGCCGTACCCGGGCGAGCCGAAGCTGCTGGCGGCCCACCTGCGTGAGAACGACCAGCGCGCTGACCTCTGTTTCTGGGACAGGGCGAACGGCTATCTTGCGCTCAGGGCGGATCTGGAAGCCGGGCGGGGCGAGACGCTGTCGTTACGTGAGTTCTCGCGGCTGCTCGAACAGGAGGGGGCGCCGGTGAGTCATGTGCTGCTCGCGCTCTTCCAGTTCGCGATCGACCGTCTGTCGGCCCTGGGGCCGGCCACGGTGTACCTGAGCCGGCGCGCGCTCGTCGATGTGATCCAGCCCGGCATCGGCATGCTGCTGCGTCTCGTACGCCGCCTCGGCTTCGACGATCACTGGCTGCAGACGCGGGTGATCGACCCGCACCTGACCGGCATCGCCGCCCGGTGCAATCCGGACAACCCGGATGCGGCCGGTACGCTGGCGCGGTCCACGCCATTTGACGCTGCGCAGCTGGTCGACGGATTGAGACAGCGCCTCGCAGGCGAACTGGGCGTGCCGCGCGATGCCCTGGACCGGATGTGTCATCTGTTCGAGCGCGTGCCGGATGCCACGGGTGATGCGCTACGTGAACTCGGTGGCATGCCAGGCGAACGACCTGAACCTTTATCGGTCACGCCGGTTCTCGACGCGGATCGTGCAGGGGCAACGCCAGGTCCCTCGGCCTCGTCGGCTTCGTCGGCTTTGTCGGCCGTGCTGGTATCAGGCGCCGACCAACAATCGCGCGCCACGCCGGGTGCGGATCGGGCCGTGTCGCCCCCGACCGCCGTAGGGAAACAACCTGATGGGTCAGACGTACCGCCCGATGGCCCGCAACCGGCGCTGGACGGTACGTTCACACGGGTGACCGACGAAGGTCATCAGGACAGCGGGCCGTACGCTGCATCGCCCTCAAACCAGGGTGAGCTTTTCCGGGAGGCGGTGCTGGCTTTCGCGCGGACCTGTGGTCTCGATGGCTGCGTGCGCGATGCGCAAGGGCTGCCGTACGGATTCATGGTCGAGCCACCGCCGCCGGGCAGACCGCGCTTTTCGCCCGATTCGTCGCCCGATTTGTCGCCTGATTCGTCGCCGGGCCTCTCATCCGGTTCATCGCCCGGTTTCTCATCCGGTTCCTCGCCCGATGCCGACGCGCAGCGTAACGAGGAGATGCTCAACCAGTATCTCGGCTGGTGGTGGCTCGTGAGCCTTTCACGGCAAAACAGCGCCACCGGCGTCACACGCGTGCCGCCTGACAGCCGCTTCGCACACATGGCCCGCGATGACGAGACGTGGAACCGCACCTGTGACGCGAGCGTCGGCGAGCCGTTGCTCGCTGATCGCATGGACGTGATGTTCGACGTGATGCTCAATCCCGATCACCCGATCGGTCAGTGGTGGGGCGAGGTCATTGGCGCGGCGCGCGCATTCCGTGCCGCGTATCCCGAACGCTTTACGCCCGCGCGCTGGCCCGAGCCCGGTGCGGACCAGCGTCTTCAGCGGGGAGGGCCGTGATGGACACCGCCTTCCTGCGACTGGAGAGCGAAGCGCTCGAACGCATCGCGCTGCTTGAGCTGATTGCGTGCGCCTGCGTGACAGATCGGTACATCGCTACGGGCATTCAGGATGCCGAAGTTTCATGTGAAACAGCGTCGCGCCAGCGGACATCGCTGACAGACCGGTTGCCGGACGGAATCCGGCGTGTGCTCGGCGATGCCCGTTCATCCGCACTCGCGCGCGATCTGCTGGGCGCTGGTGCATTGCGTGTCTTTGTGGATGCGGACGCGCTGCAGCGTCGCTGCGAGCTGATCGAGCGGCAGTGGCGCGATCAGGATCTGTTGCGCGCCTTTGTGGAGCGGCAGGCCAGCATTCCGATGATCCGCAGGTTTTTCCGCACGGCCACGCGCGCAACGATCACGCAGCTGCGAGCCGAACTCAATGTTCTCGCGCCGACGAAACCCCGCGCGCTGTCGCGCTCCGGGATGGATCAGCTGTTCGATGCATGGGCCCGTCTCAAAGACATCGGCGACCTGCGCGAACGCTATCTGGCGCTGCATGAGCAATGTGACGGGCGATGGTCGCTCGCGACGCTTTTCGCGGCACTCGACGCAGATGCCGGAGACCGTCACCCGTCTTCTTCCCACCAGGAGTCTGACCATGTACGACATGCGACTTGATCCGCAGGGCAACCTGCTGCCCGGCAAGACCTGGGACGATTCACCCGGGCTGCCGCCTGCCGAGACTGAAATGGTTCTCTCGATGCTCGACGTGCCGATCACGATCGACCGCTGTTTCGTCGAGATCTGCGGCGACCTCGCCGCGGCCGCCATGCTCACGGAACTGTCGACGGTTGAAAGCGAAAACGGGCGACAGCATGCCTGGCTGCAGATCACGCCTGATGAGTTTGCGCGACGACTGGCACTCACTGAGCCGCAGCAGCGCGCCGCGCGGCGACTGCTCCGATCGAAGGGCCTCATCGCGCACCGCCGGCGAAAGGCGCTGTCAGCCGATGAGTTCCGCATCCTCTGGCCGGCCGTGCTTGCGCTGCTTCAGCGCAAGGCCCAGGAGCGCACCGCCCATATCGTCTGGCCGCCCGTACGTCCCGACCGTCCGGATCATGGACAACAGTCGAAGCAGCCAAAGCACCCGGAGCAGCCGGAGGAGATCGAATCATGATGCCCGGCTGCCATCCCTATATCACCGAGTTCGAAACGATGTGGATCCTGCTCAGGCCGCATCGGCCCATCGCTTTCGGCACGCGCATGGCCCGCATCACCGGGCATCCGAAGCAGGCGCTGCTGCTCTCGCAACTCGTGTACTGGACGCGACGCGGGCGCGACGTTGAGACCAACGGCGGCTGGGTCCACAAGACCCGCGAACACTGGCTGCTTGAGACGGGCCTCTCGCGCGAGGAGCAGGAGAATGCGCGGCGGCGCCTGCGGGAGCTGAATCTGGTGAGCGAATGGCGGGGTGGCCAGCCCGCGCGCATGCATTACCGGCTGGAGGTCGACGCTATCTCGACCGCCGTTCGCGCGACCTGTGCAATGGCCGTGCAGCTCCCGGCATCGATCGAAGCGATGCGGGCGGACCCGTTCGCAGGTGACGCGTTGCTGGGACCGACTGTCGCGTACCGACGTATTTTTGTTGATCTCATCGGCAACGTGAATGCCGCGCTACTGCTCTCGCGCATGGTGCAGTTGCAGCGCCGTGAGGCCGACCGGCAATGTACCTGGTTCACGCACACGGCCGGAGAATGGCAACGCACGCTGGGACTTAACCGGCGTCAGCTCGACAATGCGAGAGCGCGGCTCCTGCGCCAGGGGCTGATTCGCGAGTTCATGCGCCAGTGCACCGGTCGACGTGTGTTCACCCAGGTCAATGCGGGCGAACTGAAACGCCAGCTTGAGCGCCTGGCGTCGCGCGGCGATATGCGCGAGCGATTGGCGACGCGCAAACGCCTGCTCGCGCAGAGTCTGCATGAAGAAGAGGGCGCTGCGGCATCCAGACCGCTGGCTGTTACCCCGGGTAACAGCCAGGACGAGGGTGCGTCGTTCAGTACGCCGTTCAGCGCGTCATTCACAACGCCAGTAAGCGAACCGGTCCACCGGCCGCCCGTCTGCGCGGGCGCACGTGCGTGCCCGAACTCGCCAACCGGAAGTCGCCCACTGGAGGCAGGACTGGACGCGAATGCTGCCGCAACTGTGATGCGGTGGGCGGGTTTGATCCGTTACCGATGGCGGGAAACGTGCGTTCCAGACGCGCGCGTATATGGAAGGATTACATACCAGACTACGACAACCCCGAGCGACAGCTATTCGCGGGGCCATGGCCCGACGCAGGTTGTCGTGGGCGGTTCGATTTCGCCGCGAACAACCGGCGGCACCGACGATGGTCCGCTGTCCTGGCCAGCGATGGTCAGTGTGAGCGAGCGGTCATTGGTCGCTTCGCACCTCGCGCGGATTCCTGTTGCGGATCGGCAGATGCTGCTCGACGAGATGGCGGCAGGTCACCGGCATCAGCCGGTGCAACTGCCCGTCGCCTACATCGCAGGTCTCGTGCGCCGCTATCTCGCCGGGGAGTTCATCCCCACAAGAGCGCATCTCGAACGGGCGGCGCGCAGGCAGGCAGGGCCAGGCGAGGGCGCGATCGTGGCGTCGCACAGCCCGCAGGACCCGGCCGGTCTGCCTGTGTCAACGCGCGAAACCGCGTGCCGGCATCTGGCGGCGATCCGGGATGCACTGCGTGCCGGGATTGCGCATCGATCAGCGCATCGGGTGGGCTGTCATGCATGACGGACTTTATCGTCTGTGCGACGCGCATTGCAACGTGCTGCTGTTACCCGGGGTAACAGCCAGCCTGGCCGGCTACCCTCACGCGCGCCGTGTTACCCCGGGTAACACCGCAGTGCTCGCCATTCCGGTCACCGACTATCTGTTTCAAGGAGCCCATTCATGGACACCTCGTCTGCCCATCATGATCATGTTGATCCCGCTGTTGATGCCTTCTCGCGCTCCACGTCCTCACCGTTTGCCGACGGCTACGACCTCGACGCGGAACGCGCGGTCCTCGCGCACCTGATTGCTGAAGACGATCCTGATCCGGCCGATCCACTGTTCGGCCGATATCAGCTGTTTCTCGAACGCGAAGACGCGCTGAACCACATGCGCGAGACGCACGCGCTGCGACAGGGCAGCGATTCACTGGTGCGCCCGCACGAGGCGCAGGAGATCAGCCGCATCGGCCAGCTCGGCAGCGACGGCGCGGACCGCATGCGGCTGCACACGCGGGACGCGATGCGGCTTTTTCTCGGCAGATCAATCGCGCCGGGAGAACAGGGACATCCGATGGCGGGCGGCCGCCGCGTGGCCGCTTCGCTGCGTGCGTTGTGGTCACTGTCGGGCAACGACAATCCGTACGCGGACTGGAAGCTCATCGAGATCGCCGAGCGGATCGCCGGTATCCGGCGTGCGAACGAACTCGAGCAGCAGCGTGCCCGCCAGTTGCTGGATGCTGCACGCGAAAAAGGCCTGGAGTACTCGGTGCTGCAATCGCGCGAACCCGCACAGGTCTCGCTCGGCTTTGGCTCGCCGTACGGCTACATGATCGTGATGCTGCTGGTCGAGCTCGACTATCTGGTGCGCCTCGTGCGCTCCGCGGTACTGCGCGATCTGATGTCGTCGACCGAAGGCTTCCGGCGCATCGGGTCGGCCAGACACCGGTGCCTGTCCGTGTTCCATTTCGCGGTGCACTGCCAGCGCGTGCTCACGCGCGCCGAACTGCTGCCGCTTTCGCGGGTCGACTTCCTGCCGAATGCGGATACTGCCGCACGCCAGCGCGTTGAAGCCGCCCGCGCGCTGCTCGGTGTGTTGCCGCGCGATGTCTTCACCGGCGCACGCGAACCGCGCCACAGCCGGAGGCGCGTGAGCCGTCTGTCGGACGCGGAACTGCGGCTGCTCGACAGTGTGCGGCTGTCCGGGGACGATGCGGTCGCGGAAGCTGCGGCAGCGGCGCTGGTCCCGTGATGCGAGGACTGCGGCAATGACTGACCGACCTTCGGATCTGGATCGACGTTCAAAGGCCTTTAAGGGTAAGGGCGAGCGCAAGGCGGCGGCCAGGGGCGAGCCGGCGATGGCGCTACCCGTGTCGCGGATCGCGGGCGACCCCGGGATACGCGTGCTGCTGCGTTCATACGAGCACTGGCTTGACGAGACGGTCACGGAAATGCAGACGCTGGCATCGGAGAGTGCGACCGCCGGGCTCGACGTGTCGCTTCGCTGCGTACGCATTGCGCTCGCGAGTGGCGCAACGCGCCACCGGCTCGACTGGTTTATGCGCGGCGCGCCGCATGCGGTCGGCTGGCATCGTGTGAAGGGCTGTTTCAACCGCATCCCGGCGCCGCTGCGCACCTACCTGCAGCAGTGCAATGCGCGCGCGAAAGAGCTTAATGCACTGGAGTCGGTGTTCCGCTATGCGGCGAGTCAGCTCGCGATGTATCTGGAGCACGGCACGGTCAAGGTTCGACGGACCGATGAGAGCTGAGACAGGCGCGGGTCCCGTCGTGGCGTGATTGAGATCATCAGGCTGGCGCAGAGCAGCCCACCAGTAAAGCAGGCAGTGGACAGCGCGTTCGAACGTTCGAATTAAAGGGGCAATCCCTTGATGAACGGAGTTTCGCAATGGGCATCTATGCAGAACTGGTCGGCAACGTGCTGGTGTCGCCGACGATGAAACAGGTCAATACCGCGAGCGGCACGCGCCGCATTGTCGAGTTGCGCGTCATGTCCGCCAGTTACCGGCGGCTTGAGGACGGCACGCTGGAGCAGCGCGAAGAGCGGACATTTCCCGTCGACGTGACCATCTGGAACGAGCGCCTTACAGAGCGTGTGCTGCAGCACATCCGCACCGGTGCCAGCGTTGTCGTGCGCGGCGACTTTTATGTCAGTCCGTGGGTCACCCGCGACAATGAGGCGGACGCCGGCGCGCATATCGACGCCGAGTCCATCTCGCTCAATCTCGTGCGGATCGACCAGGTCGTGTATCGGGCGCGGCAGACACGTGAAGCAGAAACTCCGGATGGTTCGTCGCCCGACCAGGGTGCAGCCGGGTCGGAGGATCCGGACAACGCTGACACACCGCAGGCCGAGGCCATCGAGGACGATGCGCCACCATCGGACTCCCCAGAACCTGACGCCAGGTCCTCCCATTCTGCCAGCCGGCGTTCGCGTCGGGCTGCGCGGACGCAAGCGCAATGACGCACCCTGATTGCTGCCGCTGCAGTTCCCGTTCGTGCGTCGAGCCGCGGCGGGATTCCCGGGCTTCGCGGGAGGACGCGGCCACGAACGGCAGCGCATGTCCCGTCATAGCGGATATCGAAGAAGAGCGGATGCTGCGTGCGCTTGTATCCGAAGGCCTGGCCGTCGCGCGGTACGAACCTTTTGTCGCGTGCTTTCGCGGATGGCACGTCCGGGTCTCAGAGGGTGGTCGTTTCGGGGCAGGGCGCTCTACGGCGACCGTCGAGATTCATTGTCCCCAGCATGCGGCGTCAGGTCCGGCCTGCCGCTTTCTGCTGTGTGACCAGACCGTGTTCGAGTGATGACGCAGCCAACGCCCGCCAGACCGCCGCATCGCCTGCCCGAACGCCCCGGGCGCGCAAATGCGTTACGTAAGAATCTAAGAATCTGGTGTGGCCATTTGCAGCGTGTCATTGAATGACGGACTCGCACCGCCGGGCGCACAGACGCCATCATCGGGACGTGCGCCCGGTCGCTTCAACTCTCAACCGAGATAGTGCGCGAGGGAGGGGGCCTCAATGCTCGCGGGATTTTGCCAGCCCGCGTCGGTGTGCAGAAAGCCGCTCCACGGGCGGTTGCCCTCGTGCTTGAGTTCCGCCTGGACGCCGCGGAAACGGTAGTGTTCGTAGAGATCCAGCACATGCACCATGTACGCCTGTGCCAGTTGCGGGTTTCGGCGCACGATGACGAGGTTGTCGTCGTTGGCGTACGAGGCCTTGTAGCCCAGGTTGTGGCTACCCGTGACGACTACGCATCCGTCTTCGGAGAGCGGGTCGATCACAAGGATCTTGTCGTGAATGATGGCGTTGCCGGCGCTGAGCAGTTCGCGCTCGAAGTTGCCCGTGATGTCACCGGAAGAGCGCGTTCGCTCGCACGATGTGCACGCCGCTTTCTTCGAAGAGCGAAGGCTGGTAGTGACTGTCCTGGGCGTCGCTACTGTCATCGTCGCCGCCGTCTGCGCGATCCTGCGGGCTGATGTAGTTCGGCATCGCCATCGGGCTGCTGATGGCCCCGTACACCAGCAGACTGGTGTCCTTGCGGCCCATGTCGATTGCTTCCTGCACGATACTGGTCGCGCCTTTCACGCTGGGCAGAAAGACGGCGAAAAAGACCGCCTGCCTTGCGTTACGGATGAAACCGTACACCTCGTTAAGATCGGGCGGCAAGGCCGGGTTGCTGGACGGCTTGTTGGCCTGCCGCGTATTGGGCGACCTCCACAGCCGCAGCGCACCCGCATCGAGGGTGACTGCCGGCAGCGCCCCGGCGTTGGCGCTGCGCAGCTGCGCGCCCTGTACATTGCGCGCCGGCGCCAAGCTGGGCTGTGGCTCCTCGAAATGGCTGGTGTCGTCGCGCAGGTCGTTCCAGTACTGCAGAAACTGCGCAGCAAGCTCCGGGTGCCCGGCCACATAGCTGTTGTTGCTCTGGGCGCACAAGCCGTTCTCCGTCCAGTTCAGGCTGCCTGAGAGCACCGCCTGGGGCTGACCATGCTGGTCTACATAGACGGCGAACTTGTTGTGCCCGATATGGCCATTGTTGTTGAACATGCGGTCGTGCATCTCCGCAAGGCCGGCTTCGCGCAACTTCTTGCGGGCCAGATCGTTCTCGGTGTCCCAGGCCTTGGTGGTCTTGTCGAAGCTGGAGTTCGACAGGATGAGATGTACATTGGGCGCATGCTCGACGATCAGCTGTCGTAGCAACGGGTCGGTCAGTTCATAAAGCGCGAGATAGAGCTCACCGCCTCCGTGGAGGCGATCGAAGAGGCCCTGGACCAGATCTGGAAGGTCGCCCGCCAGGTAGGCGCGAATCGGGCTATCGACTTTGACGATCTCGTCCTTGACATCGCCTTTGGTCGGCACATGACCGAGCGTCTTTTCCATTGCGTGGCTAAGCCACTGCGTGGAGAGGATGCCGCTGTTGAATGCGGCGTGAATCTCGCCAAAGTCGCTGGTGACCTTGATATCGCCCGTCTCGATGCCCTCGTCAAGATAACCGAGTGGCAGCGGAGCGCCTGTGTACTGCGCGACTGCTGGTGCCGCGACGGGTTGCAACCCGTCGCGCATGCGGGCCACCGGGCGGATGCGGTATTTCACAATGGGGTCTGCCGGGCGCAGACTGGCTTCATCACGGCGCTGCCGCACGGTAAGGTCGCGCCAGGTGAATTTCTGTACAGGCCAGACCGACGTGGTCTGCGGCACCCAGTCGGGATTGGACTGGCCTTCAAAGGCAACCCACGCAGCCAGTGGACGTTCGGTTCCGTCTGCATAAATGCGGGTGATTTCGAATCCAAGACACTCGGCAATGACCTGTTCGACAGACCATGCGACGTAAGCGACAGCATTGTTGGCGTAAGCCCTGGCGGATCGGATGACGGACAAGATGATCTCCTGGTGGTTGTTCCTGGCAGCGGCTCTGGGGCCACCACCCGTTGCATCGTGAGCGCGGCCGATGATGCATTTGTGACAACCCGGAAGGTGCTTTGTGATTCAGGATGCAGTGCCGCCGCCGCGAGTCAGCGCACCTCGCGCGCGGCTGGCCGGATTGTTGGCAGGTACACGGCCGGGCGGTTGGTATCGATCCATCTGCCGGGTACGGGCTTCTTCGCACCGTTGACTGGTCGACTTGTGAAGATGCCGGATGCTTTTCCGATCGTCGCGGTGACGCACGTGATGGCAGCGACGACGCAGATGCGCTGCGGTGCTCGCGTTTGCCCGATTTCAGGAAAGTGCTTCTGATGCCTGTCGCCAGGCCGTTAGCTGTGCGAGAATGCGTGCCGCGCGGGTGTAGCTCAATGGCAGAGCAGAAGCCTTCCAAGCTTACGACGAGGGTTCGATTCCCTTCACCCGCTCCATCACGCAGCCGTAGACCGGCTGGGTCGGCTCAGTTGGGTCTGGCTGACAACTGCGGCAGCAGCACCCGAACTGAATGCGTAATTGACGCCGGCACCCCGGTGCGCTGAAGCGATGCATACAACGTCGAGTCTGTGCTTGCCACTGCGCCACTCACTTTCCTGGACGATCCGCAATTGTTCAACTGGCGGTAGACGGAGGCAACGGTCAATCCTCCGAACCTGTATGACGCCCCCAAGCTGTACGCACGACTGTCGACACAGTCGCCTGCCGCATCGAAGCCGTAGAGCCCGCCAGACCTGCAACCGTCGTAGTGACGCTCTGATACTTGACCGCGTTGTTGTTGTTACGGATGCGGTTGCCGATGTTGTCGTTATAGTACGGCTGGGCCGCGAAGGTGTCACCACCGCGATGGGATCATGGTCCGTACAGCATGATCGAGCCCCGCGCGTGCGAGGTACCGCTGGCGCCAGGCATTCCCATGAGAGACCGAACTGGACCAATGTGCTCATTTCGCTTCACAACAATTTCAGGACGAGTTGATAATAAGAGTGAGACGGGGCGGATAGTCACGGATGAAAACTCATAGGAGTGCAAATCAAGTGTAAAGACTTCGCTGGTCAGTTCCTGCGGTGCCGGTCGCCTCGCTCCCGTCGCTGTGTCGAATTCGCTGCGGCCAAGGTCGAATGCTCGATCGGGCTCGTGTTATGTTGCCGGCGATTCTGCCCAGTCCGGTGAGGATTGCTTCCGGTCGCACCACGCGATTGCTTACTGGTGCGGTCGGAAAGCATCGGGATTCCATTAAAGTCTCGAATTTTCGGGTTGCTTGGTTGTACGTGGCAGCAGCGCCTGAACATCGGAGACCATCCCTTGCATGGCCTCGCTCGGGCTGGCGGTCTTTGCTACAACCGACTCGATTCGTGCCTTGATCGCGGTGACGATTTTTGCTGCGTTCGGGCGGGGGAAGCCATACCATTCCGTAAGCCGGGCCAGCAGGCCGCCAGTGACAGCAGAGTTGGCCGCGAATGCCCGACTGAAGGTGATCTGATCGTCGTCCCGACATTGTTCCGGCCGGCGTCGACCGACGAGTGGCGCGTCAGCAGTTGGTCGTTCCGGTGGATCGTAGATGTCGCCTCTCGAGACGCCAATCCCTGGGGACAATGCGAATGCTGCGTCAGCCACTGCCAGCGAAATTCGGATCGACGGATCTGAACGGAGGGCATACCTGTTCGATTTCCAGCCGATCATCGACGCCGTCGGTCGGCAGCGATGATCACGTCGCGGATTCGCGGATCGGTTTGGCCGGCGATCTGGCGCAACAAAATATCTGGCTGTGGCCCGTCGCCACACGTCGTTACGTGCGATATGGGCAGCAGAGCACCTGAAGCGTGCTGACAAGGTGGTGCTGCGCTTTCGCCACTGAAGTCACTGCCGCGCCTTCGCGTAATCTCGGGCGCGCGCACACGCCGACCGCCGACGGGTTTCTATTGATGGTGAGCTTCTTCGGGAGTCGCGGCGATCATTTGACCGCCGGGCGTTTCAATGCCTTAAAACCATCAAACTCTCGACAGCATGGCCGTAAGGTCTACTTTAGGCCCCGAAGCAATTGGATCGTAGACGGTTTACCTCGTAAAGCGATGCTTAATCTCACAAATTCGGAGGATGATCGTGGCTCCGCGTGGTGCCGCTAGGCCCACGCACTAATTCAGTAAAACGAACGATGTTGTCTTGATTGGTGCTTTGAGAAGGGCGGGCTTCAAGATTTTTTCGAGGGTGATGTTGATGTTCCAATGTGGCCCGCCGAATACCGGGAACAGGCGGGAGGAATCCTCGGTATCGCTTACGGTAGTCCGCTCGATGACCGGGCTAAGGCATCATCCAACAAGGACAACCTGCCGCAAGTCTTCCGGCAAACCTCGGCGTAGAGGTTCGTTCAGCCTAATGTTGGTCGGTGCACGTCAATGGCGGGATCGGTGATTTCAGTCCCCCAACGGCAAAGTGGTTAAGCGAATCGAGCGCCATCAGAAAGCGATGAGCAGGCACTGTCGCGAGCTGTTTGTCATGAAGTAACAAAACTTTTTCAATTGCGCTCTTGTCCGCATCAAGCATCTCCCAGGCTTCGCCACGCTCGGCCCTGGCGATACATCGTTCAAGCGCGGCCTCCGCGTGCTGGAAAGGTCGGCTGCCGGCGCTTGCGGGTATTTCCTCCCGAAGATACCAGGCTGTATAGACGGCTTTGAGCAGGCATACCAGCAAATCGACGTTACCGTGGCCGCTGGTGATGGTTTCCAGTGCGAGATGATGTTCGAGTGAAAGTGACCGGATCCGGGCAACCGGAAGCGGCAACAGCATGCTTTTGCCCAGCGGCGGGCGCGAACGCGAGGAAGACTTCCGACTCATTTGATTGGTCAATATTTGGTGCAGCTGGCGACGGTTGAGACAGCCTGCGCGTGCGGCGGTCCATACCTGCCGGCCGGATGAGCCTGATTGTCAAAGAATTCGAAGGTTTCGAATCTTTCCGATTGCTGGTGAGCGCTGGAGGATGAGCTCGGTAATGTAATCGGGCAGGAGATCCCGGAGAAGATTGTCTGGGATGCCTTCCACGCGCTGCGATGGCACCCGTACGATGAACGCGTCGGGATCGGTTCTCAGGCTGTGCTCGTAGCTGACTTGGTAATCCATGTGAGGTGCCGTCCGGCAGACCAGGTGATCGGAAAGGCAGTATGGCGACTGCTTGTTGGTTTTCAAGACCCTGGCGACGCCCGGAATAAATGAACCGGAGGAATACCCGTAAGACGCTGGGAGCCGACCATGCGAGGATGGGCGCATCCGCTGGTACCCGGGATCGCTGTCCCTTTGTCGTGGAACCGAACTCACTGATTTGAAACTTGCGCGGCGCGATCGATATCGCGGCGACGCGCCCATTGTGCTATGGCGTCCGGACGGACTTGCGTGCGTGCCGTCTTCGCGATAGGGTACGCAATCCGTATCTCGGACGCTACCGGCAAGCTACCCAGCGTATGGGAAGCCACCAGGGATGTCATTCAACGAAGAGGAAGAAGGTAATGAACAAGCAGGAACTGATTGATGCGGTTGCGTCGGCTACGGGCTCGAGCAAGTCCATCACGGGTGAGGCAATCGATGCCGTTGTCAGCGCAATCACGAAAGCCGTGGTCAGGGGAGAGACGGTGCAACTGGTCGGGTTTGGCTCGTTCAGTCAGGGCAAGCGCGCCGCGCGTACGGGCCGCAATCCGGCGACGGGCGAGGAAATCAGCATCGCTGCGGCAAAGACCGTGAAGTTCACCGCTGGCAAGGCGTTCAAGGACGCGGTCAACGGCAGCAGGTAAGCAGCACGGTTACCTGTTCGTGGCGCGTAACAGCGGGGCACCCGCCAGACGCGCCACCGACGCGATCCCCTGTTGCTGGATGCGCGACAGCGCAAGGTCGCCGTCGAACCAGCCGTTCGACTGGCTGATAACGACATCCGGCTTTTCAACTAATGTGCGCCAGTGCGGCCACCACAGCAGATCCTCGTAGCAGAGTGATATCGCCGCGCGCTTACCGGCGATAACGGGATACGGTTGCGCGAGACTCCCTGGGACGGCACTGGTTGCTCCTCCCGGGCGCCATAGCGCGAGCGGTACAGGTTGCCGGCTATTGACACGGCCATGCCCCGCACCAATGATGATCGCGCTATCGGTGTACCGCAACGGTACGGTCTTCACGGCGATGTCTATCCCGATCACGAGTGTCTGGCCGATGGCGCGCATGCGTTGGATATCGGCACGCCACCAGAGCGCCGTCGAAGCGCGCCACAAACCGGCGATTTGTTCGGGGAGGATCACGACGATGTTCCCTGCTGCGAACGCGCGCCGGGCTATTGCCTGAAGCCGCGCGTTGCGTTCGTAGAGCGGTGTGTAGCTGGACTGGTCAAAGCGACCGAGTGCTGTGTCGACCGCGATCCATCCGGCAGGCGGTGCCGCAGAGCCGAACTGCCAATGTGCGCAGACAGAAAGGCATACAAGTGCCGTCCACGTGACCCGCGTCCTGGGCCACGCTTGCGGCATGGCGGCGGCGCACAGCGCAGCCATGCCCAGGCCCATGCCAACCCATCGCCATCCAGGATAAAGTGTGCTCGCCACATGGAGCGGCGATAGCCACCCGATGATGCCGACCGGCGGAACAGTGACGACCAATGTCGCGACCACCGCGCGCCAGACGTGACTGCGATCAAGAAGCGAGCGACCGGGTTTGAGCAGGACCCAGGGCAACGCAAGTACGATGGCCTGAAGCACCCACAGCACCATGCCGAGCGCGAGCGCGGGCGGCCGCGTGAGCTCGTCGTAGCCCCCGAAGAACCGCGCACATACCATCGGGATGTCGCGTGCGCCGGCAAGATAATAACTGGCCCAAAGCATGAAGGCAGCGAGCTGGCTGCGCAACCTCGACCAGGCGGCCGGCAACGCCAGCAGCGCGATTGCGTAGTGCCCGGGATACCAGGCAGTCAGTGCGACCGCCGTTCCAATCCCTGCCGCAAGAAGCGTGTGGGCCACGCGCGACGGGTGTTGACGTCCTGTGAGTGCAGCCTGGGGCGAAGCAGAAAATTCGGTGTTTTGCATCATCAGCAGCCCGCGGTAACCCGGAATCCCCCGAAGCAGGAGGACACCTCGCAAGTGTAATCGCGCTGTTGCCCCGTCGGGCCGATCGAACCAACGCAATGCGATGGCCATTTTGTTGTTGAAGAAATTGCTCGTCGATATTCCAGGCGGCGGGAAGCGGAGACGCAGGTTGATCGGATGGGATGAAAATGCCCCTGTTCGCTTGCGAGAACAGGGGCTTCAGGACGACGCCTGTTGTTTCCTCGTGTCTGAAGGCCGTCAGGCATCGCGTAGGACTACATCAAGATAGAGGTGATGTTCGTCTGCACGAATTTCCAGATTCCAGCCGTCGTCAATAACACGGTCGAAAATGGCGGCGTCATGATCGAAATATTCGGCAAAGTCGTCGCCGCCGAATTCGGTACATGCGAGGCTCCACCATTCATCGAATGACACCGTTTCGGGATTGCAACCAACGGCATATGCAATGAGGCGGGATTCGCCGTTTCGCGACGTAACACGCGACGGGCTGGATTTCTCCGACATCATGTAGACGCCGTGATCCTTGACCAGGATGACCCGGCAGGCAAGCGTGCGGGCCTCGACGAGGACCGGACGCAGTTCTGAAGCAGGAAACAGGATCATGCTGCATACCTCCAGAAGTTTAGGGAATTGGCGAAGCTGGGTGGTTGCTGAATGGCGCAGGAACTATCAGCTCCGCCGTCTGCAGTGCAGGGATGGTTCAGGTAGATGAGTTATGAGCGAGGCTATTCCTGATTCACCAGCTGTCGTGCGAGGGCGACCTCGATGCTTTCGCCGCCCTGATTCAGGATGTCGAGACCGGATTCCGGCATGTCACCGGAAGTGGATTGCGAGACGGCAATCTTCTGCCCCATCAGTTTCAGACACCGCATCTGGGCGGTGCCCTCGTACCCGAGAAAACGCACCGTGACGTCGAGCGTCTGACCAATCCGCCAGCTGCGGCGTGCCGCCTGTTGCAACGTATAGACGTTGTAGCCCGACTGAAGAAAAGCGATCGTCGGGAATTCGAGCAGATCTAGACCGGTCTTGACCAGCTCCGGGTTTGTGATGATGACCTCGGCGCCGCGTTCGAGCTGGTCCGCGACCCAGTCCTCGCGTTTTTCAGCAGCGACGCTGGCACGAAGAACGGATGCCCTGACACCGACCGCATCAAAAAGGTTTTTCAGGCGTACCGACGTATCCCGCGTGCCGGTATAGGTCGTATAGACGAGCGTGCGCCGCCGATTGAGCAGTTCACCGCGCACGAGTCGCAGCAGCGCTTCTTCCTTGGGACCCGGTTCATCGTCACGCAGCAATGCGGGCACGCTGGCGAGGATGCGCTTCGTGCGCGGATGACGGACGAGTTCGGGCCGAAAACAGCATTCCGGCCATGCGAGTAGCGCATTAAGCACCACACCGAGCAGACTCTTGTCGCCGCAGCGTAACGCGGCGCG
The DNA here is from genome assembly GCF_003386115.1 of Paraburkholderia sp. BL27I4N3. Lineage (NCBI taxonomy): Bacteria > Pseudomonadati > Pseudomonadota > Betaproteobacteria > Burkholderiales > Burkholderiaceae > Paraburkholderia > Paraburkholderia sp. BL27I4N3. Next base: position 1,800,822 of record NZ_QREJ01000001.1, read on the forward strand.
CAGTTCCAACGTCAGCGTCGATTCGAGTGCACGATAGGCGGCCGCCATTTCGTCGGTCATCGCGACCGGGAGCAGCGATTCGTCGTAGGGTGGCAAGACGTTCTGGCCGATCTGCGAGAGCTTAAGAAAGGCCGTATAGGGCACGACGTACCGCATGATGCCCTTGGGGCCGAAGCCCGGGCCCTTCACCGTCGAGACGCTCTTCCGGTCGCCCTTCGCCGTGCGGTGCGACCCTTCATCGACCTGCCTGTGAATATCGATGAGCACGCCATGCTCGCGCATGAAGGCCATGGTCGCCGCTGCCATTGAGCCGTTGCTGTTGTAATTGAACCCGTCGTCGATCAGCATGGCGGGGTGCAGGCGATAGAGCAGGTGATAGAGGTCATCGGCGTAACCACCCATCAGTGTGCCGGTGAGCAGCAACGTTTTCGAGGCCTTGCGGGCCAGCACACCCATGGCCTGTCCCTGCGCAGAATTTTCGTTCTTGTATTCGTGGCCTTCGTCTGCGATCAGCAAGCCGAAGTAGCCCTGGGGAAGATAGCGTTTGATGAACTCCGAGGCCTGATAGCCGCCCTGTCCGAACGAGATTTCAGTGTGGGCGAGGGCACGTTCCATGCGCTTCGCCTGCCGGTCCGAGAAAACGAGCTCACCGCTGTCGTCCATCAGATTGATGAACTCGTACAGATTATCCTGCAGCATGTCGGCCAGCATCGATTCGCCAAAGCGCGAGAGCAGCCGCTCGGCGGTTTTCTCGCCGACGGTTGGCATCTGCAACAGCGCGCCTTTCACCAGCTCGCGCATTGTTCGTGTGCCCTGGCCTTTTGGCGCGAGGGTCCACAGCCGTTCGCCGCAACTGCAGGCACGGCGCTTTTCGTTGAGTGCTGGCCGCGCCAGGGCGGGCGTCATTGGATTGCCGTCCTCATCGCAAACGAATTCGCCGCAGCGGGGGCAGCAGGCAAAGACGCGGGTGACCGCGTCGGTTTCCATGTCGAGCGTGGCGACGCGATGGGCAAAGGCCGGCTTCCAGTCGAAACCCATGCGCATGCGCACGCGACCGAGAATGAAAAACTCCGGCACGGCCGGCTTCGAACGCATGACACGCAGCTGAAGCAGCTTGCGTAACGTGTCAGGGCCGTTGAGAATCCAGACGCGTGCGCCCGGCACCGTCGTTCTGATTTCGCGTCGCCACTTGTAGACGAGGTGCGGTGGCGCGATGACCAGTGTGCGCGGATAACCGGCGTGATGCAGCAGGACTGCGACGCCGATCCCCATCAAGGTCTTTCCCGTGCCCATTTCGGCATTGATGACGCCGCCTGGCGCCTGCTGCGTGAGCAGCGTCGTGATCGCATGGATGACTTCGCGTTGCGCGGGAAATGGTTGACGCGAAAGTTCATTGAGCAATGCGTCCCAGCGTGGTGGTCGGTGGCCGTCATAGATCGACGGATTCTGCTGGCGGACGGCGTCCAGCAGGCCGGCTCCAAAGTTCGCGATAAAGTCCGGTAGCGCGATCACGTCTCGAGACTGATCGCCGGGCACCAAATCTTCATCAATGGCGTTGCTATCGACGACAGCGGGTTGCAGATCTTCCATGATGCGTCTCCATAAGACGCGGGTCGCACGTTTCCCTGGCGGGATGCGTGAGTCCCGCAGGTTGGGGTGAATGTAGAGAGCCGCGGATGCGGCTTGTGCGGTCTGAACCAGCGTTAGTGCGTGTTAGTGCGCGTTAGTCGAGCGTGAGCATGCCGCTGCTGACGAAATCCGAAATGGCCTTCCCGAATGTGTCGCGGAGCGTGACCCGCGAAGCGTGGATGCGCCCGACAGGCGCATAAGGTGTGTTGCCGAGATGGCTGACGAGCTGAGCGCCAAGTGCGTCGAGCACCGGCGTACGCCAAGGCGGCAGCAGCGGTATTGGACTGAGATGTTCGATCAGCGACCAGACGCGGGCCTGAAGGGACTCGTCGTCGTGCGCCTGTGTGTCGCGATCAACCAGCAACCATGCCGAACCAGCGGCTTTCGATGGGTTGAGGAGCGACTCGTCATAAATCCAGGTATGGACAAGGTTCCCGAACAGGTTGTCTTTCGGCAGGCGGCCGCTGTACTTGTCGAGCCGCCGCGGGTCGCCGATAGGGATGACCGCAACCGGCTGGCTGCTGTGTGGATCAAGCAGCGTGAGCTGCCGGATGCCGCCTTCCTGGATACCCAGGTGCAGCGAGGCATAGAGCTGCTGAACGGCGCCATCGCGTCCGAAGGCCGAGACGAAGGTGAGTTCGCCATCGGGTGCACGTACGCAGGCATCGACGAAGATGTCCTGCAGTTCCTTGATGGGATACAGCATGAGGGCGCTCCAGTCTGAATGTCCGGCGCACCCGCCGGGTGCAGACCCGGGCGGGTTGAGGAAGATTCCGGGGCTTCGCGAACGAAGCCGCAGCCGCGCAGACGAAGGCGCCGGAAGAAAGCTGCGGGTGATACGAAGGGTGTCGCGTCACGGGCGACGACGGATCTGCTGCCGGCAGATCAGCGGGATCGCTTTCCCCGAACGTCGTGTGGGACTCTCCGGGAAAGCGCCCCTTTCGAGGGGCGCGCAGGTATGTTCGAAAAATGGGCTCGTGCGTCAGCAGGCATGGAGCCTTTCCAGCAATACACGCAGTTCGCGCGCCTGTTCGGCGGTGACCGTCATCGGCACAAGGGTATCGGGATGCCACGCTTCGATCGCCGCTGCGAGCGGTAGCCGTCGGTCGGCAAGTCGTGCGAACGCGAGCAGCCGATGCGCGGCTGCATGCAATCTTGCGGCGCGTACCGACACATCGGCGGCCGGCCACGTTGCGACGGACGTGGCGTCGAAGTTGAGGACCTGACCATCAAGCTCTTCGTAGTCGTCGTAGAGCAGTGGTATGTCCGGCGTATCGTCCCACAATGTTCCGGCGTCGAAGGCCGCACGTGCGATGGCACAGGCGGCATCGGCGCTGGCGGCCCGAACGCCGACGACGACGCGGTGGCTATGGTCAAGACTGTAGCCGACCATGAAGGCGGGCAATGGCTGCCTCCGGAGGCTCGTATCATTCATGATGTCGTGTCCGTGAAGTGCGGATCCCGCCCCTGCGGGGCGTTGCCCCGCGGGTTTGATGAAGATGATCCAGGTTAGCGGATCGTGACAATCCGGCCGAGGTTAGGGCCGGGGGTGAAGTCGATGCCCGCGATCGTCGGAACAAACCGGTCGCGCATCAGGATCGTGGTCCGGATTTCGCCCTTGTCGGTTTCCTCGATCTGGACTTCCTGCTCCTTCTGCTTGATGGTGTCGCCGCGGATCAACAGGCGCGTGCCGTCGGCGCCCGTCACCACACCTGTGATCTGCCCGGCTGCAAGCGCGAGCGCGAGATGCCAGTCGGACAGATCACGTAGTGGACGCCGCGGCGTGACAGCCTTCGCCGCAAACATCGTGGCGAACTGTGGCCAGAGCGTGGCGTGCTTCAGGCGCTGCAACTCTTGTTCGAGCTGCGGCGCGTCGATCCGTGCCGACATGAAAGCGTATTCGCCGGCCATCGAAGGGATGCGATACGGCTCGGCCGTCCAGCTTTGCGGCAGCTCAGATGGCAGTTCGCCCTCATGGATGCAGGCCAGGCGCGCGGCCAGTGCGGCGTCGACCCCATCCGCCCGGCGCTTGACGCCGACAAGCACAAGCTGCCTGAACGTCTGGTCGGGCGCGAGGAACACCTGGACCTGTGTGAAGTTGCGGGCAATCATCGTGGCGAACTCGCGGTCCATCACGTAATGCGGCACGATCAGGACCAGCACGCCGCCAAATGTGAGCCAGGGGACCGTCCTGAGGTAGAAGATCTTCTCGAGACGATCCGGCTGGCGTTCGCCCGTCTGTGCCTTGTCAGATACGACATCACCGTACGGTGGATTGAGGAGTAGCAGTCCCATGCTACGGGCCGTGATGAACATGTCGTGAACGTCAGTGTGCGCAACCGTATCGAGCACTTCCTTCGCGTGCCACGCACGCTCGCGGTCGTACTCAACACCAAAGGCGCGAACCCTATCGGGCGTCGTGGAGCGCGCAACGAGCGAAGCCCTCAGTTCCTGCAGCGCGGCGCCTTCACCGCAGCAGGGATCGAGCAGTCGCGAGGGACGGTCGGGGTCGGCCAGCGCGAGTGCCGGCATGATGCGCGCGAGTGTGACGGCGTCGGTCGGAAAGTACCCGTTCTTCACAAAATTTCGCGCTAGACGAGGAAAGATCAGGGCCATACGAATCTCCTGTGGGTCACGGGTGTGCCGGAGCGTGGAACCCTGGCACACCGAAGGTGGATCGGAATCAGGCCTTCAGCCAGGTCTGGGTAGACGCCTGGAAGGCGTAGCCAAATGCGCGAAGCTGGTCGCGCTGTTGACGGAACACGCCGCGATCGACGGTCGGATCAAGCTTCACCGGCTCGCCGGCGACGATCGCATCGGCTAGGTCGGTTCCGAAGAGATCGGGCAGATACAGCTCACCAGCATCATTGCCCGTCTGCGCGGCTGCGGGCGCTTCTTCCGCGTGGGCGGGGCGAGGAGCGGCCGGTACGCGTTCCTCGTCGACGGGGTCCGGCTCCGTCGAGGCGGACTCGCGCCCTGTCTCGCTGAACGGTTCGTCGTTGTCCAGTTGCACGTCGGCGAGCTTCGCGCGGATTTCGACGGTGACCTTGCCGTACCACACGTAGCTGTGCGGATAGATTTTGTCGATCAGAAAGGTGCCGGTGTAGGCGCCGGGTTCGAACTGCTCAAGCAGCTTGTCCTTAACCTTGAAGTCGCCGACGGACGTCGTCAGTTCGCCGACCTGGAAGGGGCCGTTGCTGCCCTTGATGGTGCGCACGTCAAGCGTGCCGGAAAGCGAAATCATGATGCCTCCACGGAGTGAGGCGGGACCCTCCCTGGCGGGCATGGTGTCCCGCGGTTTGGGAAAGATCGTGCGGACAGACGGCCGCTGCGCGGTAAGCACAGCGGCACAGCCGAACCGCCGAGCGAAACATTGCAGGCCCTGCTGACAGGTTTTGCCGATAGGGCGATGCGCAACCGGCGCGGACAGGCCGCAGTCATGTTCATTTCCGCAAGCTCATGGACGGAAACTTCCGGCAGGTAGCGCAGGGAGCGCGACGCGTCATGACGGCGTTGATGCATCAGCCTGCGTGTTGCGGGCCGCACGCGTCGGCGCTGCGCTGCCCGACGATATGACGGAACAGACGTGGCGGAAACCTGAACAGTCGCCCGCCGCTTTCGACGATCCACGAGCGATGGTGTCGACTCACGACGACAGCCTCCTTTATCGACAGGCCGCTGAGTGTGAGCACATCGCCTGGCGCGAGCGGGCGTGAGTGTGCCCGTGAGCGTGCCGTATGCCATGCGCGAACCTGCTCGCGCCATGCGGGCGCCACGGGCGGGACCATGTCGAGATAGGCGAGCGGGCAGGAGTAGTAAAGCGGTTCCATCTCCTCGCACATATCCTTGTTTCCCCAGCCTGCGCAGGTTTTGTCCCATGCGAGCAGGTCGCAGCCGATGAAACGCATTGGTGCAACGCCCGCGCGTTCAATTTCCCAGACGGTCCACAGTACGTTGCCACTGGTGCAGTGACGAAGGCAGCGACGTGTCAAGCCGTCATGCTCCTCGTCACCTGTCCGGCGAGCGATCAACTGCGCACGCGTCTGTCCATGACCAAACAGCCATCCCATGATGGTCCTCGCAAGGTGAGGCGAGGCATCGTTCCCGGGGCGGGGCGATGCCCCGCGGGGAAGCACCGCTGATGCGGTGCAGATGATGGAAAAAAGTGAAAACGGCGACCGTGATGCCGGCGTCACACGCGCCGCTGCGCGCGAAGATCGCGACCCGTCGCAGTACGAACGGCGCTGATGATGAACACGGTCCAGTCGGCGAAGTAGCGGCCATCGAAGACGATGGCTCCTGAGTTGAACATGAGCGGGATTGGCATCACGATCTTTGCGGCCGGAACCTCGCCATCCGGCCCGGCGACGTACGCCGTGTCGGGGAAGAACAGGCGCGCTTCGAACGGATCGAGAAAGTCAAGTTCGACATCGCGGGCCCTGATCGTGTGGCAATAGCGCAGTCTGCCGATTAGCGGTCCGTCAAACCCGTCGACAAGCGAGGATCCGAGCGGATCGTCGCGCCCGTTGAAGAGGCCGAGATAGAGGCCGAGATAGAGGCCGGCGGAAAGACCGACGCTCCGGTTCGTGTAGCTCGGCAATATCCGCCCGTCACGGCACCGGAAAACCTGCTGCGAAGGATCGCCTTCGTCGACGGGCCGGTTCGCGGCGTGGGCAAGCGTCCCTGACGTTCGCGCGTGGTGTTTCGTTCGCACACCCGGCCAGTAGTGCAATCCGACGTCGCGGGGCTTGTCGACGGATGCTTTGACGGCACGGCAGCTACAGTTTGACATGGGCATCTCCGTGATGAGTCGCGGAGACGCGCCCCAGCGGGATGCGTTCCGCAGGGTGTAAGAGAAAGGCAGGACGTCAGTCGATCGCCGCGAAGATTTCGCGGCTTTCCGCGTGAGACGGTACGAAGGCGAGCAGCCTGTGATAGAGGTCGGTGAAGCTTGCGTCTTCGGTCGACCACGCCATCGCATTCAGCGCGAACAGCGTGGCAACAATGCCTGCGGCATCGCTGCTCATCTCGCCGTCGTATCCGTTGCCGTCACAGGTGATGGCAAGCGGCCCATCCTTGCGCGGTGACATATAGAATGCGCCGTTGGACAGTTCGATGTAGTCCCAGAATCCACCGTGATAGGTGTCGCATAGCGATGACATTGCGGTGTAGACAGCAACTTCCGCGCGGATCATGTGCCTGCCGAAATAGCGCGGCAGGATATCGATGCGGCGTTCATCAGGCACGATCGTGGCAGTGACGCCGTGTGTTTCGCTGGCTTGAGTCATGACGTTCTCCGGAAAGACGCGGCGAACGGCTGCCCGGGCGGGGAAGCGCATCCCCGCGAAGGTTGGACAAGGTGAGGCCCGAAGGCGTGACAGGAGGTGATTCCGGAGCCCGCGTCACGTGACGTGGGAACAGCCGTGCAGACAGTGGCACCGGAAGCTGGCTGTAAAGGTGTCGCCTCGCGTGGCGACAGACGGGCCTGCAAGCTGGCAGGCCGGCAGTGAAACCGTCATGCGTCATTCGCTCTCATGCGTACTTTCATTGCAGGTGAGAAGCGAATGACGCATGACGCCTGGCAGTTGAACCTGCCAGGCGCGTGTCTGGGCCGGAGAAATCGTTCCGGCACAAACGGCACGGCGTGCTCGGGCCACCGTGAACCCAGTGCGCATGGTGGTCGGCGCCGGCTTTCCCGGGCGTTTCGTGATACGTCGCCCGGGAAAACCGGCAGACCGGTCGTGCGTGGGAGAAGACCCCCGCGAGGCGGGGGACGAGGGTTACGGTTCAGTCGACACTGACGGGCGCACGACGGGCATTGGCGTTGCCATGACGGCGCAGGGTTGGATAGCGGTTGGTGCGCGGAGCAGTGCGCTCAGCCGGAGACGGCGCTTCGCCGGGTTCCCGCGCATTGCTACTGCCCGGAAGCTCCTCGACGCTGGCCGAATCGTGCCGATCACGAGGGTCAGTGGACGGTACATATGCGTTGACCCGTTCCGGCGCCTGATCGTTTTCCGTGTCGGCGTCGTCGCTTCCATCACTTTCATCGCGGTACACTTCCTGGCCGTCAACCTTGACCCAGAAGAGCTTGAGCAGGCGCCCCTTGAGTACGGCGCCGGTTTCGCCTGCGCGGTTGCCGGTACGCTCGAATGTCCGGATGTAATGGTCACCCGACCGGAAGGCAACGAGGACTTTCACATCGGGATCGTTCGCGTCGTCCATCACGGCGCGGACCGCTTCCCTGGCCTTTTCGCCGGCGACGATCAGGTCGAGCGAAAGATAGACGATGCCGTTCTCGACATTGGGATCGCCATGAAACGCGGAAATGGCGCATGCGAGGAAGGGTTTCGCCTTGCTGCGGCCATTGCCTTTGGCGGCTACGTCGCGCACGCGCGACAGATACCCGAGGCCACGCAGATGAAGGTCGAAATACTTGCGGGGTTCGACTAACTGATTCATGACGATTCTCCAGAACGAAAAAAGGGGAATCGCCATGTCCCGCGTCGGGGAATGGTAATTCCCCAGGGCGGGCAAGGAAGGAAGCTTCTGGTCAAACGACCTGCGGCGGTCCGGACAATGGGACGAAGCGCAACCGCAAAAGGTGTCGCAAAGCGACGGTGCTGCAAGGGATGCTGGATGGGCTCCAGCGGGCAACTTCAATCGCGAATGATAGCCGGCGAAATCGAAAAATCAAGCTAATCCGCTCGATATTTAATTCGCACATCTTAGTGATATAACGACAGGCGACTCAATCTCATGGTCGGGCACGACTGGTGAGTGCCGGTCGGGAATCCGGTAGGGAATGCCTTCCGTCTGCCGGATCATTTCCGGCGAATGCGGATAGCAGGCGATAAAAGCGGACCGGTAGCCAGTCAAGCCCAACGGCCGCGCATCGCCCGGCCTGCGTTGGAATATTGCATTGCGTACTCGCGAACCGGCAGAGGGGCAGGTTGACGCCACATATAGAAAGAAGACCCAATGGCAGCCAGCAGCCGATGCTGTTGAAAAAGTCGTTGACGTCTCCCGCATAAGGTTTTTAGGGGTCGTCTTACCCTTAGCCGGCATTCGCGAGCGGTTTGTAGACCGATCTGAGAGGTCGATTTTTCACCGCCGAGTTGAAAAAGCAGGGCAGCGACTTTTTCAACAGCATCAGCCATTCGGGGACAATGCCGTGCAGCCCGGTCGCGCAGTCAGGGGCTCTGTTTGCGCAAGCGGCGTTTGACGGCGGGGCGTGCGTTTGTTGCCAGAGCGATGGCCTCATCCATCAGGCGCTCCAACGCATCCTGCTGTATCGGGCTGAGCCCCGAGAGCTTCTGATGGATACGGGTGGCGCGGTCGGCCGGACCTGTGCCGGTCTCACCGAGAAAGTCTGAAAGACGGCATTCAAGAATGCCTGCGAGCCGCGCCAGGCGCTCGATGCTGGGCGAGGTGACGCCGCGTTCAATGTGGGAGAGCGACGCCTGGGCGAGACCTGCGGTTTCAGATAGCTGTTCCTGGGTCAGGCCGAGCGCCTTGCGTCGCCGCGCAATGGCCTTGCCGATTGCCCCGACCAGATGTTCTTGCTCGCCTTGCTGCCGTGTCACCGCTGCTCCCGCCCTCAAATGCGCCAAGTGTGCGGTGCCGGCCGATAGCAAAGAAGGACTTGAAATTTAAAAATATGTGTAATACGTTATGTTCTGACCATTTTGTGCGTTCTGTCGCGTAGGTCACACGTCCCGTCGCACCCCGGCGATCCTACGACCTCATGGAGAGTCAGCGAGGACGGTGCAATTCGCCTTTGAACATTGGGTTTTGCCTGCGAAGGTGGCCCATTGTTTGAGGGTTTGGGCCTTGGGAGGCGCGATCAACTCAACGACGTCTCGGACGCGCCTTCAATCGCGTCTTGTTCGCTGGATTCGGTCACTATAGATTCGATATGCAACGTGGGTACGGCCTGCAATGGCGCGGCCAGTATACCTAGCCCAATTCATTCTCTTCTTGTACAGGGAGCACAGTGAGCCAACCCCTTTCGGATCTCGAACAACTGCTCGCGTCAATGCAGCCAGAGCTCAATGAAGGAGCCTATGTCTTCTCATCCGTTCCGGCGGACCGGGATGTGTCGCGGCTCGCGCCTTTGGCGACGTTTCGTGAGCGCGAAGGGATGACCCTCATCATCGATGAGCCGACAGCACTGCGCGAGGAGTTGCCTGTGCTTTTCCGGGCAGCGTGGATTACGCTGACCGTTCACTCCGATCTGCAGGCGGTGGGACTCACTGCCGCGGTGGCTGAGGTGCTGACGAAGGCCAGCATCAGCTGCAACGTCGTTGCCGCCGCCTTTCACGATCATATTTTCGTGCCGGTTGAGCGCGCCGCTGATGCGCTGACCCAGCTTGCCGGGCTCCAGGCCCGGGCGGCACGGGACGCGTCCGCGTGACCCTCAGGGGCTTCGATCGGTCGGGTGCGCCTCACCGCCAGTGACGCGTATAAGATCCGGCGCGTGTCACTGTCCCACAGTTGTCCGGCGTGAAACCGAGCTTGACGACTTTTGTGAAACGGGCTTCGGGCCGGCACACGGCTGTACAACGGCTTCTGTTGTCCACGGAACGTGACAGGACGGTAAATTTGGACGCCTCGGTCGAGGCTGCCAGATCCTCACCCGCAACAGCGACGCGTTGGCGTCGGAGCTCCCGTCAATACCAGCCGGCGATACGCCCGGGATTGCGCCGGGCGGCGCTGGGATGAGCCACTTGCGTGGGCCGCCCGCGCCATGGGGACTGCCAACGCTTCTGCGCGAAACCCTGTAGGTGCCGTCCGGCCAACGGATCATGCTGCTACTTCGGCAAGATTTGTATCGATAACCCATTGTTGTATAAGGAATTTCGTGCGGGTTATAATGGAACCATGTAACCCGGATTTGGAGGTGATCGATGAACCTGGACGGTAGGCTTTTGATGTCGCTGAAGAAGCGGTCGGGTAATGTCGTGCTTCGACGGGAACTGGCTGGGTTGGGGAGTTCGTCGCACCTTAGCACTGCACTTCAGCATCTCGTTGCCGATGGACGCCTCGTTCGACTGGGAGCCGGTGTTTATGCCAAGACCAGTCCGGATCCGGAAGGCAACGCGCGATTTGCCGTTGGTTGTGACGTGCTGTTGCGCGAGGCGCTCGGGAAACTGGGCGTGGCGGTCCTTGATGTGACAATCCAGCACGAAAACGGTCGCTCCGTCTGCCTCGTTGACGCAGGGACGAGCCGGATTTCCCGCAAGCTCGGCTGGGACAACATCCGGGTGCGGTATGTCGGTCAACCCGAAAGATCACAAACGGGCGCGGCCCCCAGCCTACCTGCAGATGTCGACAAGCTGCCAACCCAGAACGTCGGGAAGTTTGTTGAGCGGCTCGCGCAAGCCTACGGCATTCAATACCGGCGCTCGGGCCTCGATGATTTTGCCGAGGCAGTGACGCGAGCGGCGGGTGACGATGTCAAGCTCGATCTCACAGGCAAGCTGCTGGTTGCACTCAAGAAGCAGGATCGGATTAACGGCCGGCAGTTTGCCCGACTGATGGCGAACCACATAAGGGAGATCAAGCGTGTTCGACCCGTTCGGGGACTACGAAACCAGGGGTTACCTGCGTAACGTTGACGGCATCAAGGATCTGGATGAACTCAAGTACATAGAACACGGATTCTTTGAGTCGAACCTCGAGGCGGCATTGGCGTATCTTCACGCCATCAGAGGTTCGATTACGTACGTGCACTTCCTTGAGGTTCACCGGATCCTGTTCAGTGAGTTTTACCCGTGGGCGGGCCAGGATCGCCATGCTCTCGGTGTTGGGAGACTGGTCGGGAAGGGACAGCGGATACAGTTCGAAGCTTCGGAGTTATGCCAGCGTGCCGTTGAATGGGGACTGTCGGCTGGCAACAATCCCAAGGCGATTCGGGAAAAACCGGGGATGGTCATGGGCGCTCTTGCCTGGGGGCATCCTTTTCTGGACGGCAACGGTCGCACGATGCTTCTCGTCCATGCGGAACTTTGCCACCGCGCAGGTTTCGCCATTAACTGGAATGCATCCCGCAAAGACGATTACCTGGAATCGCTTACCCGGGAACTGGAAAATCCACAGGGCAAGCACCTGGACGCGTATCTGCTCCCATTGATGGTGGCTCCCGTTGCCAGGGGCGATCTCCGCGACCACCTCATGTCATTACCGGGGCTCAACGGAGATGACGGGCGCAGTGCACCGGACATCGCATACCGGGCGGACGATGCTGAGGCAAACCAGAACTACCTCGAGTTGAAGCGCGCGCGTGGAGAGAATTAAGCGGCGTGCCGCGCCCTCAACGGCGAATTCAGTGGCACACGTTTCCAGCACGCGTGACGAATCGTCGAATGACGGGTCAATTTGCTGGCGGTCAACGGTTACCCTATCGATGCGGTCAGTCGACCATAGCCCGGTCCCTGTGGCGTACGAGAGCGTCACGACAGTCACGACCGGGCAGCGTTTATCTGTCTTCCGATGCTGCGTCTGAAGTGCGGTTGACGTCTGCCGACGAGGCGGCAGGCATGAGCACCGCGGGTTGGGCTGCGCCGAAGTGTGCGGCTTGCGGTGGCCGCGACGGCGCAGCGCGGAGCGCCCGTGCTTCCCGCTCTGAGGCGCGGAATACAAGCGCGTTTTCCATTTGATCAACGATGATGTACGGCGGATCGGCACGCCAATGCAGAAGGAGGAGGCCGCCCGCGGTGTCGGCGAAAACGGCGGGCACGCGTTTTGGATCGGCGAATTGCAGATAGATCTTCCGGCCGTCGTCGAACACCTGGTACGGTCGGGCTTCGGCATCTCCGCTCAGATGCCAGTCGAAGTCGTAGACGGGCCCCGTCATCGGCGGCGGTTCGGCGCAGGCTGACTGGAGCAGGCAGCCGGCGAGGAGGACGGTTGCAGAAAGCAGGGTGGTGGCTTGTTTCATCGATGGCAGCTCCCGTCAGTGACGCCGGGTGGCAGCATCATGTCCCGCTGGGTGATGAACGTGATGCGCTGGCCCGGCTCGAGCTTCAGCGTCGGCTGGATATTCATGTTGCGCTGGAGAATGGTTTGCGTCGTTTGTGACAGCGATTGCGCTGCGGCCGACGACAGGTCCGTCGCCACGCCGCCGTTGACGTTGATCGTCGTGCCGTTCGACTGGTTCTGGTTGTGGCCGATCCAGGCGGCGACGCCTGCGATCAGGAACGTCGAGCCGAAGATCCGGAAGAAGTGGTTGTTGACGTCGGCACTGGCACCCGCCTCGCCGTCGGGATCGTTGCCGGTCAGGCCGTCGAGGCGCATCGTCGCGTGACGGAAAATCATCCGGGTGGCGGCCATGAGCATCAGGTCCTGGCCGATCGCCACGTCATTGTTGGTCCGGCCGAGAATGCGCGTGCCCTTCGGGATGAGCTTGCAGGTGCCGTCGATGCTGTCATAGATGTCGCGGTCGACCATCGCGCGGAAGACGCCTGGCATGTCGCTTTTTGCGCCCTGCAGGATGACCGTGGGAATGGGCGTGCCGCCCAGTACCATGTACGGTGACCTGAGCGGGACTGGGACCAATGGTTTCTCATCGTCAGCCGTGTCTGACTGCTGTTTCAGCCAGTCCGCGTTGCGTCGGTCAATGCCGCTCGCGACGCTTGCCTGCTGTAACGCAGACGACGCTGTGTCAGGCGCGCCATGGATCGTCTGAGCGGCGGCGTCAGACTGTTCCGGAAGGTTTGCTAGGCGGCCTGCAGGACGATCCGGGTCCTGGACACTGGTTGCCCGTGCCGCTGCGTCCTGGGTGCCGCGCGTCGTGTCTTCGTACGCAACGAGCGACTGGCTCTGCATCGCTTCGATCTGCCGTTGAAGGGCGAGACGATCGGCATCGCGGTTCGCCGCCGACTGGCTGGAAGTGTGATAGCTGGGGGGAAGGGGACCTGCGTCTTCGCCGGGTGCACCTTTGGGGATACCGTCAAGCGGCGTGCCGCCAAGCGGGGCGCTGGCCGTTTCGTTTCCTGCTCGGGCCATCGCGAGATTGCGCTGGTCCTCCAGCCGCTTGCGTAGCGCATCCGGCGACGCCCTGGGCTGCCGCGCCTCAGCATCGAGCTGCTCTCTCGCGCGTCGTTCGGCGGCGCTCTCGTGCGGGTGAGACAGCGCGTGGACGAGCACAATCGCGACTAGGGCAGAGCCCAGCGCGACTAGCAGCACTTTCGCGAGATCGCGCCGCACGCGCGTCAGGCGCGCTGGATCGGGCGTAAGCGGGGCGCCGCTGTGGCCGTTGTGTTGCGGGGCGGCCATGATCACGGCTTCCCGTAGACGTTCGTCATGCGCGCTGAATCGCAGCCGAAGAGTCCGCAGCCTTTGCCCTGACCGTTGAAGATCCGGACCTCCTCCTTGCCACGCTTGAGCAGCAACCCATACGGAACGGTCTGCTGGACCTCGTAGAAGTCGTTGCCAAGTGGAACGAAGCTCGCGATCTCAGCTTCCCCCTTGTCGTCCATCAGCAAGATGGCGGGCAGTTCAGCTTGATGCGGAAGCTGGAGGTACGTGAACCGCCCGTCGTCGAACACGATCACGGGCGCGAACGGCGCTTTGCCCTCGACGCGGTAGTCGAAGTTCGCGTGATCGAGCGCAATGTGAGGGCCGTCCGGCCCCGCCGTGTCCGATGCCGGCTGCCCTTCGGGCGTCGCGCGGTCCGGCCGCGCGGCAGCGTTGCTCGTGGGTGCGTTACCCGGGTATTCGATGCCAAACGGTGAGACCTCTCCTACCGTTGTCTGCGCGTCGGCACCCAGGTAGTGCCACGAGACCCGGTGGTACGCCTTGCCGTCATCGGACGATCGCAGGTCGAGTTCGTAGCGCCGGCGGGACGTGATGATGGTGGCGGCATTTTCGAGTCCGGGCAGGCGCGCCTCGATAAATACATCCCGCTTCGTCAGAGCGGTGTGCTCAAGCCAGCGCTTGCCGGTATCCGACAGATAGACGCCCACCACTTCCTCGTCTGGTCCGAACACCAGATGCGTTTCCTGGCTGGTCCGCACGAGCACGGGGTACGAGTAGTCCGGGTCGTAGTCGTATACGACGAGCGACGCGTCATCAGGCGCGGGGTAGGGACCTTTGATCGCCGCAAGCGCCGCCGCTTGCCGGCGGTGCCGGGAGGACGAGGGAGCAGGATGTGGGGGGGCTGGGTCCGGCAGCTTCTGTGCCATGGAGGGTATGCCCGGTGGCAGCGGCGAGGCAGCAGGCGGGGCTGACGACGCGGATTGCCCGTTGGCCGTCGCCATGCTGGCACCGAGCAGCATCGCGACGCATGTGACGGATGCAATGACGTTCATTGCGCTGCTCCAGGATTGACGCCGAGGTAGGGCGTGAGACTGAAATGGGTGATACGCAGGCCGATCGGGTTGTCCTTCTCTTCGCCGGGCTTCAGGGTCTCGGGCGCGAGCAGGAAGCTGATCGTGAGCAGCATCTGTTTCGGTCGCGATGGTTTGCCGTTCACGCTCTCGACCAGTGTGAAGATCAGGTACGCGACCTGGCCATCGGGCGAGAACGAGGTGGAGTTCTCGACGAATTCACGGGTGAGCCCCGGCGTCTGCACGACACGCTGCGCGACGGGATCGGTCACCGTGATCCAGGTTTCGAGCTCCCGCGTCGCCGCACCCGATGTCCAGCCGAACGCAGCGGGGATCTGACGCGTGAGCGTGTCCTGGCTGTCGGCCTCGATCGTGAACACGCGTGAGGCCCATTTCACCAGGAAATAGCGCCTGTTGGCCGCGGTCACTGAATACGTTTCGGCGTAACGGTCCGAGACCCACACCGCGCCGCTCTTTTCATCATGCTCGACAAAATACGGACGCGGACCACTATGCGCACTCTGGACGATCAGTGCTGCGCATTCGCCGGCTGCAATCAGCGCGAAAGCAGCGGCGACCTTGATGGCGAGGCGCTTTTCCCACACGGGCCGCTGAAATGCAGCGAACCATGCGGCCACGGCTTCTCCGGTGTTGGGCGGCGCGAAGAGATCAGTGCCGGCAGGGGCGGCCGGGTCTGAACGGGACGGACGCGACGGTGGCATCTGTTCATCCATCGCTCATGCCTCCGCGCAGGCCCGCGCGTGCGGTGCTAGACTGAAACCCAGTTCACTTGCTGCGCGGGTGCAGCCATGGCCAGACTCAGGATCATCCTGCTGTATTTCGTGCTGCCAGTTTTCCTGTTTGCCGCGTTCCTCCTGTATCAGGTCGGCGCGCAGCATTTCGGCGTCGCGATGATGCTCGCGGGAGCAGTGGGGTTTCTCGCGTGGGCGGCATTTAGCCGGACGCCACGAGACAGGCAGCAGTCTCGGGAGGCAGACGAGCAGCATCTCAGAGATGCAGATGCGTCCTGGAATGCGTACTATGCGAGTCATCAAAACGAAAGTAGGCATCACTGATCTCATTTCAATACGTTGGGCGTCAACTTGTTCCCCATGACGCCCTTGCCAAAGCCGCGCAAGCCACCACCAGCGCCGCCTGAGACAAGCGACTTCGCGATGTCCGGCACCTGCCACATCATGAAAGCCCCTACGCCGCAGACGAGCGCAAGCGCGAGCATCGCAAGGTAGTTCGTCGCGTAGTATGCGTCACTGTTTGTGCCGCTTTGCATCGCCGTCTGCTGCACGAGGCTCTGGATGCCGGGCAGCACGCCGCTGTAGACGATCGCCATCATCAGCCAGGCCACCACCTTGAAGAGGCCTGCGGAGATCGTGAACCTGAGCCAGCCATCGAAGAGGAATTCACCGGCAGGCAGCACATACCAGGGAATCAGGACCGGTCCGAGGCAGAAGGCAATGTCGAGCAGGAACGAGCCGAACTGCACAACCACGACGAAGATCAACGTCATGAGCGTGATCGCGATGATCGCCAGCGCTTTCGCGAGGAACGCGAGCAGGATCAGCGGCAGGTTCCTGACGAGCGTCCAGATCGAACTCACGCCCGCCGAGTTCGCCCCTGCGTCACTCGTCGCACCGCATTCCTGATGTTCGGTGTTCGGAATCACAACGCCTTCGGGTGTGACATCGGGCACCTCCTCGCACACCTGGGCGGCTTCGGTGCGCACGCCCTGCATGATGGTCGAGGCGGCATTGACGAGCGCACGCAGCAGATCGCCAGGATTGCCGTCGCCGCCGGACACGCGTGAGGCCATCGTTTGCATGTTGTCGACGAAATAGCTATGAACCGTGGTGCTCCACGCGGTGAGCAGCACCAGGATGACCGCGCACCTGATCAGGTGGCGAAACAGGTTCGCGAAGAAGCCGGGGAAGTCGCCCTCGAGCAGCCACAGGAACACGTGCCAGGTCGCGATGATCAGGCCGAGCGCTGCGAGCAGGTCCAGACCGTCTGACAGGAACAGCGTCTGCAGGCTGCCTCCTTTCGTCTGCATCGTCGCGAATAGTATATTGAGGACCGAGATGACGTCGTTCATGACTCAGATTCCACATCCGTTTAGCGCAGACCGCCGGCGAGGCGGACCATAGCCAGCAGTGCAGCGAGCGGCAGCGCGAACCAGCCGGCCGCAAAGACCTGCGGGCTGTCGACCTGCACGATCAGGAGTCCTGTGAGCAGGGACAGGCGGGTATTGCGCGTGATCCGCCGGTCGAAGCGCCACTGCGCGTCTCGTTCCTCGTCGATGGTCTGACGGTGGCCACGGTACGCGCGTACACCCCCGAGGACGAGCCGCAGTTCGGCAGGTGTCATGCACAGCGAGCGGATCAGCCAGCGCAGCAGCATCGTCGCCTCCGGGTCACGGGTTCTGCAGCAGATCGAAGTCCGGCGCGCCCTGCGTCGTCTGCTGTTCCTGCTGGTTGACCCGGCCCATCGCTGCGGCGCGCGCGGCGGCGAGTTGCGCGGCATTGCCCTGGGCCTGCGCCTCGCCGGCGCGGTCCTGCATCTGCTGCGCGACCTGGCGCTGCATGAGCGCGTGCAGGTCCACCATTTCGCCGGCAAGCACGTTCGACTGCTGGTTCAGCATCTGCAGCCCTTGTACGGCGCCGGTGACATTCGGAATCTGGGACTGGATCTGCTGCAGGTTCTCCGCGCGAGCGGCGAGCGTGTTCAGGTTCTGCATGTCCTGCGTGAGCTGCTGCTGGTAGATCCCGCCACGCGTCGAGGCAAGCGACGTGTAGGCCGACAGCCACTGCGCCGGTGACATGCCGGTCGAGTTCATCTCCGACAGGCTGCGCCCGAACAGGCCACTCGTGGCGTTCGCCGCCTGCTGCAGCTGCGTGATCGCTGTCGACAGCGACTGGAAGTTCGCCATCTGTGTGCGGTAGGGGGCGATCGTCTGGTCGATGAGAGAAGCCGGCACCTGCTTCAGGTTCTGGACCATCGTCACATACTGCTGCAGGCGCGTGATCTGCGCCTGGACGTTCTGTTCGACCATCTGCGCCTGCTGCGAAACGGACGAAGCCAGTTCCGCGTGATTCAGGAGTTGCGTGATCTCCGTGGCGCCGCCGGTCATGCCGCCACCGGCCCGGGCAGCACTGACGTGCACAAGTAGACAAATGACGACCGGTGCGCCGATGCGGCCGAGCAGGGCGTTACGCATGGCCGGCCTCCGGCTCGGGCGCGGGCATTGCATCGCCGCGCGCCTGCGCTGCGGCTTCGTCGGTGTACCGTTCCTTCCAGTCCGGATAACCCGAATGCAGATGCCGGTCGAAGACGATCTGGGCGCTCATTTCCGAGCGCAGGATTGCGATTGAGCGGGGATCGAGCGGCACCGAAATGCGCCGCGACGCGCCACCCTGTTCGGCGATGAAGTAGTCGCGCTTTGCGACGAGCTTCTGGATCGTGCGGATCTGACCGTCGGACAGGCCGAAGTCGCGCTGGTAGGCGGTCTTCGCGGAGGGCGTAAAGTTCTCGACGGGCACAAACACGCGCACGAGTACGTTGTCGCGGATCTGCGGCCAGACGGACGAGGACGATACCTGCTCGGGCGACTGGGCATCCATCCATACGCAGCCGAGCTTCTTGCGCATCGTGACGATCCAGTTGCCGATCTGCGCGGCGAATGCCTCATCGTCGAGGAGGTTCCAGATCTCGGGCAGCATCACGAGCGTCGGGCCGATCACGCCGTTCGCGCGTCGCTGCTCGAGCGAATCCTGGATGCGGTAGGTGACGTACGACAGGAATGGCCGTGCGATCACCGGGCTCGCGAGAATCCGGTCAGTTGCCATCGAGACCCAGTGCGCGTCATCGAAGCTGTCGTCGACATTGTCGAAGTAGTGGGCGTGCACGGCCCCGCCGACCCACAGCGCCAGTTCGTCCGCGAGCGGCCCTGCCGGCAATGACGCGTGGACCGTGCCCAGTCGCCAGAGCCGCCGGTCGGTGCGGCTGCCCCGGCTACGAACCGCGGCGAATGCCGTTTCCAGCTCGCGCCGGTCGCCGGCGCTCACGCGATACGTGCCGCGTTGCTGCACGAGCAGTACGACCCATTCGACGAGGAATTCGAGATGCCGCTGATCAGCCAGCAGCACCAGCGGATTCATCTGCGCACGCTCGTCGCTGTGGACGTCTCCCGCCTCGCTGTCGAAATGCATGTAGCGACCACCCTGCAGGATCGTCGGGATGCGCATCGACAGATCCTTGTCGAAGCCATAGAGCCGGGCGTTCGGATACTTGCGAAAGAGCGTCGCGCACAGCAGCATGAAGATCGTCTTGCCGAAGCCGGTGCGCCCACATACCAGCATGTGCCCGACATCACCCAGAAAGCCGGTAAACCAGTAGGGTGTGCCGAACTCCGTTGGGAACGCAGCCAGCGCGGGACAAAGCACGCCGGTTTCCTTTGTCAGATGCTCGTTGATGCGGTGGCCGTCCGAGACACCGCGCAGCGGCAGCAGGCGGGAAAGGGCTTCCGTGTCGATGAACGACCATCGCGCACATTCGCGCCACATGCCGGGAATCGTGGTTGCGAACGCAGAAAGGGCGTGAAGGGTTTCGCGCAACGGCGTGAAGTGCGCTGCGCGCAGCGCTTCCTCTACCGCCTTGTGGGTGGCCACGGCCTGGGTCCATGCCGCGTCAGCGGCGTGGCCATCATCGAACGGCCCTGTCTCGAATACTGGCGAGTACGACAGCACGGACAGGTTGTAGTACCCGTACAGCTCTTCAGCCATCTCGACCTTGCCGGCGCGGCGGTTGGCTTCGTCGGCCGCCGCCGAACGTGCCTGGTTCTGCCGCGCACCAGACATGTCGCCGCCGCGCAGCGTGGCGGCAAGGAGCGATCGCGTATCGAGCCGGCGTCCTTCGTGATAGCGGCGCACGCCGTCGATGAAGCGCATCGTGGCAGAAGGGGATGTGACCCGGAAGCAGTGACTGATGGTTACCTCGCCCGGTACCTTGAGCAGGCCGTCGAGACTGGTCGGCAGAACGCTGTCCGGCCAGAAGTCACGGCGGCCTGGAATGCCTGCTGCGATCCCGAAGCGCTGGCGACCGCCAGCGTAGAAATGGAGGTAGTCGTGGCCGGGCCGCACTTCGGTATCGCACATGGCGACGTCGAGCGCAGGAATGTCGGGGACCGGCACGGCCTGCAGATGATCGCTGGCGGGCGAGCCGCAGGCGTGCATGAAGGCACCCAACCGGTCGCCGGACAGCCGTCGGCAGGCGAGGCGCGGGTTGCCGGCCACGAAGCCAAACAGGATGTGCTCGAACGTTTCGACGACGGTCGCAAGTTCCGAGGCGGTGTACGCGAACAGGTACTGGTCCGAGAACGTGCCGCGCACGGCCTGCATCAGCGACCGGGCGACGGGAAGCCCGTCGCGCGTCATCCCGTGCGAGACCTTGCCCGCGAAGCGATCGATGCCGACCTCGGGCGCCAGCGTGAAGGTCACGTAGTGACGGTTTGTATAGTTCGCAGCCTGCTCGAACGTTGCCCGTCGGGCGTCGTCCACCTGCTGTGAAACCGGATCCGGCATCGGTGCGCTGAGATACTGCGCGCTGCGCCGGCGGTGGACGGTCCACCACATCGTGACCGGACGGCGCGCCGTGTCGCGCAGGGACGTGACAAGGTTGTCCATCAGTTCGAGGATGTGGCCCGTCGACAGCGCATCGGCGTCGGGTCCTGAAAACGCGTACGTCGCCATCAACGCTGAGTCCTTGTTGACGACGAGCGCGTCGCTAAAGCGGAAGAGCCACGGCACCAGTTCGGCGGTCGAGCGCCGATCGCCATCAGTGCGTCGTGCAACGCGGGCCAGCGATTCGCTGTCGAACGGGGAGCGTGCAAAGGCGGACTTCAGCATGGCAACCCTCGCGCAAAGCCTTTCGGGCGCGCGTTGACCTTCTGGCGCAGGAGATGGCGCGGTTCGTAGTAATCGCCCTGGCGGCTGTATTTGGTGTAGCAGCGGATCTGGTCCGGATCGCGCCGCACGGCAAGCCACAGCACCGGGTGCGTCACCAGCACCGCGAGCAGCACCCACGCGTTGCGCATACCGGCGGCAAACGTGATCACGATGGCACCCTGTGCGATGCACCAGCGACGGTCGATGCCGAGCAGCAGGAACTGTTCGAGCATCGTCTTGCGGATGCGTGCCGCGAGCGGATTGTCCGGTTCGCTGTCCGCGCGTTGATCGGCGTGCTGTGCGTCCATTGCGTGTGTCCTCAGAGGTGTCCGTCAGAGCGTGCCGGTGCAGGCCGCGCCATGGTTGAAGACCTGTGCCCACAGCAGCGGCATGTTGAGAATCGCAAGCGTGCCGAGCACCCCGCGCAGTACGTGCGTCTTGATGTTGCTGCGACCATCGTCGAGCAGCCACAGCACGATCGAGCCGACCAGTGCGGAGAGGGACACGACTTCCAGCAGCTCGTTGTCGAGCACGTCCTGATAGACGGTGCACAGGCCACCGTTCCAGATGCCCGCATGAGCGATAACCGGGATCGAGCCAAGCCACAACGCAGTGAGGACTGCCCGGATGGGACGTTCATGGAGCAGCACAAGACTTCGCCACGCTGTGCGAACTGCGCGACACCAGCCGACGGCAGGGGAGACCGCGCGGCGCATGGCAATCACGCCCCGGGAGGTATGGGTTGTTTCAGGCATGGGCTGCCTCCTCGACATCGGCGTAGCGGGAAAAGAGACAGCGCGTGCGGTAACGGTCGTGCTCGACGCCGAGCACTTCGCGGATTTCGACGGGGCCGCGTATCGCGCCCTGCCGCTCGGCATGCACGAAGAATCGGAACGTCGAGGCAATCTTCTGGCGCAGGTCGGCGATGCTCATCAGGCGCCCCTCGTCACTCATGCGGATGAGCGATTCGAGTCGCGCGGGTGCCGTGTCAGCCGAGTCAGCGTGAAACGACACGATGGAGCCGGGGTGTCCCGTGTTGAGCGCTTCCATCAGGTCGAAGGCTTCAGCGCCGCGCACTTCGCCGACGATGATCCGGTCGGGGCGGATGCGCAGCGAGAAGCGCACGAGATCGCGGATGGTGATGCCGAGGTTGGCTTCCAGGCCCACGTGGTTCGGCGCGTGGACCTGAAGCTCCGCTGTATCCTCGATGGTAACGATCCGGTCGCTTGCCGGCATCGCATCGATCATCGCGTTGAGCAACGTGGTCTTGCCGGACGAAGTGCCGCCCGAAAATGCGACATTGATCCGCTCACGCATGACCCACTGGAAGAACTCGCACAACGCGGCACCACCGCCTGACAGCCGGTCGAGCAGGGCCGCATTGCGGCGCGGGGAGAAGGCGCGCTGCGCGGCAGGCAGTACGTCTAACGCGCCACTGCGCACGTAGTCGGCCAGACCGATGCGGCGGCGCGCGTGCTTTCGGATCGACAGCATATCGCCGTGAATGGCGACCGGCTGGCGGGCTGCGGCAAGACGAAGGCCGGGCAGCCGCGCATCGAGCAGTGGGGTCTGCGCTTTCGCATTGACGTTGGCGAGGATCGTGATCGCGCGATCGAGCGCGTCAGGATTCAGGTCGCACCCGGCCACAAACGAGATGATGCCGTTGCGCTCGACGAAAATGGTGTCCGCGCGGTTGACCATGATTTCCTGCACGTCGGGATCGGCGAGCATCGGTTGCAGCGGGCCGAGGTAATCGTTCAGTACCTCGATCGCGTATTCGTACGTGAGCCGGCTCATTGCGCGTTCCCCCATGCGATGGGTTCAAAAAGCCGGGCAATGAAGTTCGAGCTGGAATGCCTGGCGGTCACGGCTTCCTGCGGCTGAGCCACGGGTGCCGGAGCCAGGCGCAATTCGCGGTAGACGCGTCGCGCATAGGCAATGCGCTTCTCGCGTGTGCCGGCGTTGTACGCACCGATGGCATCCCATGTGAGTCCGAGGCGATGGATGTTCTGCGACAGGATCCATGCGCCGACATAGGCATTGGTGCAGCCGTCGTGGAGGCCTGCGCGCGAGACGCCGAAGCGCGAGAGCGTCACGAGCCACCGGCTGTTGATCTGCATCAGCCCAATGTCGGTGGTGCCGTCATCATTCAGATGGACGACACCCGCGCGCTGTCCCGATTCGATGGTGGCGATCGCGCGTACCAGCTGGACGTTGACGTAATGGAACCGCGCGGCATCGTCGATGCAGTCGGCGCGGCTGGTCGCTGCAACGAGCAATGTGCACAGGGACATCATCGGGACCCGCTTCACGTTGACCTCATCCGGTTGGGGTTGCCTGAAGGAAACAGAAGCTGCGAAAAAGAATCTGCGAAAAAGAACCTGCCGGGAGCGGGGCGCAGCCCGGCAGGTCAACAGCGCGCGTCAGTCCAGGGGGAAGGACTGACGGCTTCACTGTAGGCAGCGCAGGTGCCGGTATGGCCGGAATGCCAGCAGCAAAGCGCTGCGGCTCGCGCCGTCATTTTTTGACGGGGCCAATGAACGGAGCCGACAGCGCGCGTGCTGTCCATTGCGGGATAAAGGCGTTGCAAGAAAGCTGGAAAGGCAAGGGGAATGAAGGACGCGTAAAGGGAAGGGCCCAATCCAAAGGCCGCGGGTGATGCTGGGATGAATCGCATCACCCGCTCAAAGGCGCAAACGGCGAAGTGCAAAAAAGGGGTTCTGCTGCAAGAGAGAAAAACGCTGCGGCCTTTGCCGCAGAAGGCCGGGAAAGGACCGGCCGGCGGCTCGCAAGTGAGACCATCTGTGGAGCAGTATGACTGCGCGGTGCGGCATCCCGTCGCGCAGTTATTTGCGTCGGTTCCAGCAGCGCGATGCGTACCGTTCAACCATGGCGACCTTTCGCGAGGCCTCACGACCGAGGCTGATCCCGTTCTCCCGTTCAGCCGGAAACCCCACATGGCTTTTGCCAATGCCGTTGACTGGTTGAAGTTGCAACAAGCGACGGTGCATGCGACTCCGCCGCTGCCTCCGGCTGCGCCGCCCGCGCAGCCTGTCAGGCGCAGCGTGCCGCCTTCGCCGCAATACCTGCCGGTACTGGGATACCGTGAGCTGATTCAGCGAACCGGTGTTGAGGGGACAGTCCGGCGTATCGCCAGCAGTCTGGGTCTGTCTTTCGACAGCGAGAAGCGCGACCTCGAACCGTTGCTGCAGCGGCTCACGGAATTCGTGCAGCTCCTGCCCGCATCGGAATCGCATCATCACGCGCAACCGGGCGGCCTGCTGATTCACCTGCTCGAGGTGGCGCGCTATGCGCTGCATTTCCGTGAGGGGTACCGGCTGCCGCTGGGGGCGAGTCCCGAAGACCAGATGCAGCACGGAGCGCGGTGCAGTTATGCGGTCCTGGTCGGCGCGCTGCTGCACGACATCGGCAAGCCGCTCGCGGATCTGAAGGTCGAACTGGTTTGCAGGCACGAACTCCGTCCCTGGGTGCCGATGGCCGGCAGCATGAACGGGCAGGGTGGCGAGTGGTATCGCGTGGATTTCCCGGCGCCTGGCGAGCGCGATTACGGCGCCCATTCGCGTCTTGCCATCGTGCTGCTGCAGCGCGTCGTGCCACCGGCGTCATTGAGCTGGCTGGCCCAGTATCCGCCGGTGCTGCATGAACTAGCTGCCTACCTATCCGGCGAGACCAGCTCGAAAGACAGCGCGCTGGCGAAGATCGTCGGCGATGCGGATCGCCGCTCGGTAGCGGAAAACCTGCTCGCCGGTCCCCGTACGCGGTTTGCGACGGCGCGCGCGGTTCCGTTGATCGAGCGGTTGATGGAAGGGCTGCGACGGCTTCTGGCCGAGGGCGGCGTGCCGCTTAACCGTGCGGGAGCCACCGGCTATTGCGACGGCGAATCGCTGTGGTGCGTGGCGAAAACGCTGGCCGAGGCTGTCCGCACTTACGTCGCGTCGCATGAAGAGCAACAGCGCGGCGCGGCTGGCATCCCGTCGGACAACAACCGGCTCTTCGACACGTGGCAGGAATACGGTGCGCTGGTGCCGACGCCGGAAGGCGGCGCCATCTGGACCATCACAGTGACGATTGGTGCCTGGCAGCAAACGTTCACGGTCCTGCGCTTTCCGCTCGATCGGCTCTACGCCGATCCGGCTCGCTATCCGCGTGCGCTACCGGCGGCCTCGGTTCAGGTTATCGAAGTGGGCGCTGTGCCGAACCCGACAGCTGAATGTGTCGAGCTCACTGATGAGGGCGTGACTGAAGCACACGCAGAGCTTGGCCCGCAAACGTCGTCGCCAGTCGCGGCCGATGACTTGCCCGACCCGCAGGAGAGCGCTGCGTTCGATGCCGGCACGCCGTCCATGAACGAGCGTGAGCAGGCTTATCTGCCGGACGCAGAGAGCGCCGCCGTGCTGAACGATGAAATCGTTGATCGCGACGGGAGAAGAGATCCTGCACTCGTACCGGATCTGGTGAGCGCCCCGGTTCGCCCGCGCGAGAAGGCGCGGGTTCCGTCGCGATCCATTGCCTCCCGGGCGGGTGCCCGGCAGCCGCGGCCAAATGCCGAACGGTTCATGGCCTGGGTGCAGGAGGGGGTTGCCAATGGCGGGTTGCCGTACAACGAATCGATGGCCCGTGTACATTTTGTGCCGGAGGGTATGCTGCTGGTGACGCCCGCGATCTTCCGCGATTTCGCGCAGGCTCATCCCGACGCGATCGAACAGACGCTGGCGGAAGATGGCGCAACCCCGGAACCGTGGAAGCAGGTCCAGCGTGATTTCCAGAAGTCCGGCTATCCGGTGACCGCCGATGCGGGCGGCGCGGGGCGCTCCTATCTGCTCCACTACACGATCAAGGGCGCCGGCGGCCGTCAGTTATCTGCGATGCTCGTTCCGGAGCCTGAGCGGTTCTTCAGTCCCGTGCCGCCGCCGAACGTGATGATCCAGTCGAAGCAGAAGGCGGTCGTAGCGCAAGACGCCGATTCACCTCGGTCGTCTGAGGCGTAACGAGGCACCGGGGCGACGGCGATGGCGTATCCGGTCGAGAACTTCTTTCGCAGGCCCGTCGAACTGGTGTCCTCCATTGGGGCGCTCGCTGCGACCGGCATCCTTTGGTCCCACCCGGCACTCTTTCTCATCACGCCCGCGACGGGCGGCGTCACGACCCTCGCGCTGCTGTCACTCGCCTACGTTCGCGGGCGACAGGCGTGGCGGCTGATCCGCTTCCAGCGCAATCTTCGCCGCTTGCCGCAGTACGTGATCCCCGCAGCCGACATTCCGTGCTCCGCGAAGGAGGTGTTCCTCGGACGCGGCTTTCGCTGGAGCGTTATTCACACGCAGCGGCTCTATCAGGCCCGTTTTCCCGAAAATCGCCGGCTGCTTGCCCGCAATGACCTGTACGACCGGGCGCGGGACCATGAGCGCCGCTATCCCGGTAGCCGGATTGCACAGGTGACCCGCCGTGAGGCACGGTGGAATCCCGTCGCGCCGTTGCCGCCAGTTGGAGGAGACCCCGCGCTGCATGGCGTCGAACCGGACGAGCGGGCCATCTGGTTCGACATGGCCGAGCGTGTGGGGCACATGGCCGTGCTTGGGACAACGCGCGTGGGCAAGACCCGCCTGTGCGAGGTGCTGGTGGCCCAGGACATCCGCCGCGGTGACGTCGTGATCGTGTTCGATCCGAAGGGCGACGTCGACCTGCTGCTGCGCATGTATGCGGAAGCGAAACGTTGCGGGCGGGAGAGCGAGTTCACGTTCTTCCACCTCGGCTATCCCGACAGGTCGGCGCGCTATAGCCCGATCGGCACGTATTCGCGGATCACCGAGGTTGCCACGCGCATTGCCGGCAATCTGCCGAAGGAGGGGCAGTCCGCTGCATTTCGCGACTTTGTCTGGCGTTTCGTGAACGTAATGGCCCGGGCGATGAGTGCGCTCGGGATTCGCCCAACCTACGAGATGATTTACCGGAACGCGGTGAACATCGACGGGCTCGCGTTACGGTACTTCCGCTTCTGGCTCGATCGTGATTACCCGGGATGGGAGGACGGGCTCGAGCCGCTGGACAAGGAAGAGGCGAAGCAGGCGATGCGCCTGCAGCGCAACCAGGAAGTGCTGCAGGTGGCGAACCTGATCCGGCAGCAGGGCTGGACCGATCCGATCGCCAATGGCCTGCTGTCGGTCATCAGCAACGAACGCTCGTATTTCGACAAGCTCGTGTCGTCGCTGTATCCGCTCCTGGAAAAGCTCACCACAGGTCGCACATCAGAACTCCTGTCGCCCGACTATGATGATCCCCACGATCCGCGTCCCGTGTTCGACTGGAATCGCGTGATGGATCGCGGCGGGATTGTGTATGTCGGACTGGACGCGTTGTCGGATTTCGAGGTGGCTGGCGTGGTCGGCAATGCGATGTTCGCGGACCTGACGTCGACCGCGGGCCGCATCTACAAGTACGGGCATGGCTATGGGCAAAGCACGGCAGGCGGCCGGCGGCGCGTCTCGATCCATGCGGACGAGTTCAACGAACTGGTCGGCGACGAATTCGTGCCGTTGGTCAACAAGGCGGGCGGCGCCGGTTATCAGGTCACCGCCTACACGCAGACGAGCGCTGATCTTGAAGCCAGGATCGGCTCAAGGGCGAAGGCCGAACAGATTTTCGGGAACTTCAATACGGTCGTGATGCTGCGGGTGAAGTACGTCACGACCGCGAAGATTCTGACCGACCAGCTCCCGATGGTCGATGTGAAATCACTGACGCTTGCGTCGTCCGCGACGGATGCGGTAAGGCACGGCGAGGGCGTGCATTTCACGGCGCAGACACACGACCAGATCTCGGTACGACAGGTACCGATGCTGCAGGCATCTGATCTGACGCAGTTGCCCAAGGGCCAGGCGTTCGCGCTCATCGAGGGCGGCCAGCTGGTCAAGGTACGGCTGCCGCTGCTCGACGCGCATGACCCGATCATGCTGCCGGGGCTGGACGACGTGGTGGCAGACATGCGATCCCGCTATGCGTCCTATGTCCAGGCGGTGGCGCCGTTCGACGAGGCAGGAGGTGTGTCGCCCGATGCTATTGGCGGCGCCGTAGGCAGCTTCATGCCGGTCCACGCGGATGCCGGTACGCCCGCACCGATCTCTGGACCGTGGACGGTGCAGGGCAAGGGTGCCGGGTTCTGACGATAGACGAGCGACCATGGCGGCGAAAACGCGCGACGGTAATGCCGATGGTGTGAAGTCTTTCTTCTGGATCGTCGATCTGGCGATCCACGTTGTCCTCTGGCTGCTGCTCGCCAGCATCCTCGCGGTGCTGGCGGATCTCGCCACGGCGCAAACGCTGTGGCGCGATGACCCGGTGGGTGGGATGCAGGCGCTGCTTCGCTATTACCTGAGCGAGACGACCGATCCCGGGCTGGCTGCGTGGGCGGCGGACGCCGCGTACTGGGGCTGGTTCGGCTGGACCGGCGTCGATGCGTCGGCGCGGGCATGGGAGGCAGGCGTCCTGCCTTCGCATGGTTTGGGGTCCTACCTGCAACCGGCGTTTTCCGGGGCGACGCGCGAGGCGCTCATGGTGGCAATGTACGGGATCAAGCTCTTCGGCGTTCGCATCGCGATGCTCGCAATGACGATTCCGCAGTTCGTGCTCGCGATTGCTGTTGCCGTGGCCGACGGTCTGGCGGCGCGACACGTGAGGCGCGCGCAGGGCGGACACGAGTCGGCGACCCGTTACCATCACGCGAAACGCTTTCTGACGTTCGGCGTGATCCCGTTGACTGCGGTCATCTGGCTCGTCGCGCCGGTACGGCTGCCGATCTGGCTGCTTTTCTGGCCGGTGTCGATCATGATTGTGATCGCGGTATGGAACATGGCGAAGTACTTCAAGAAGTACACGTAGATCGCAATCTGTCGCCCTATACTTTGGCCATGAAAAAAGAGGACAGACAGGTCATTCGCCGACATGTAGTGGTTCGACGCTCGCCCGTGCATGGGCGTGACGTGTTCGCATGACGGGCACTCGAAGCCGGCGAGCGAATTATCGAATACAAGGGCGAGACGATCAGGTGGACAGCCGCCCTCAGGCAGCATGGAAGCACCGGCACCGCCGGCCACACGTATTTCTTCGGGCTGTCGGACGGACGCGTCATTGACGGCGGGCGTCGGGGAAACAGCGCGCGCTGGCTCAATCACTCATGCAACGCCAATTGCGAGGCGATCGAAATCGAAGACCGCGTGTACATTCATGCGTCGACTGCGGTCACGCCCGGTGAGGAACTGTTTCTTGACTGCCAGTTGGCCATTGCAGATCCAACAGACGAAGAAGCGACGCCCAGCTATGTCTGCCGGTGTGGCGCGTCGGGATGCCGTGGCACGATGCTGGCAGTGGGCTCTTGATCTTGCAAGCGGCAAATCAGCGGCCCGATGGTAGCGTCGACGCCGACCGCTCCCTTGCTTCAGTGCGGTTCGCAAGCCACGCCTCCAGTTCCGACTCGCGCCAGCCTGTTGCACGTTCTCCGATGCGGATAGGCCGGGGGAATTCTCCGCGGCTGATCATTGCATAGATGGTCGCCCGGCACAGGCCAATCTTTTTCACGACATCCTTCATGCGCATTACCTGGTCCATTTCGCTCGGCTCCGTATTGCACTTGCTGTGGCCGATTATCCACGGAGTTCGACTGCCCGCAATGGACGACCGCAGGGGATGCCGTGAGACGACGGACGGCACGGCGACATCAATACAGCTTTGCTGGTCGAGAGAGATGCATTGTTGTTACACTTAATTGCATATTCATCGACAATATGGCCGCGACCTTGCGAAACGTCGGCGAGCGTCAAATTCAGTTTCTATATCGTGGTCGTTCCACAACAAGCGGATGTGGGCATCATACGGCGAGCAGGTTACGTGAAAGCCCGATATCGCGAAGTTTGGCGAAGACCATATCGAACGGCTCGCGCCATGACGGCCATGGTCATCTCCGAAGATCTGAGGGCCACGCTTTTGAAGGGCAATAAAAGTGAACTATGAACGGCTGGTCTGGACACACTGCATCCCTGCTGATCCCATCGTTTGGGTCTCCGTCAACGCGATCGACGCGTCGTGGCAGCACGATAAGGGTCTCTATGTTGGGCCCGGTGGCAAGGGCGGCCTGGATGATCGCTATGCATTCTTCGGGAAGTGGCTCGCGGCGAATCTGCATCGCCCCATTCAGGTACCGGAGATCGGCCTGAGCCGCGGCGAAGTGGCTTTTTCAAACGGGCGGCACCGATTCGCATGGTTTCGTGATCACGGACTCCTGGACATGCCAGTGGCAGTTGACCCTGCAATCGTCGAGCCCTTTCGAGCGCGGTTCGCAACGCCGCGGCGACTTGCCCGCCATGAGAGGAAGTTCAGCGCTTACCCCGGCAATTGACGTCCACGACCCTGAGAATCGGCTTGTAAAGCAGCGGAGCCCATGATGTCACCAATGTGACGATGCTTAGGATTGGCGAAGTTCGCATGACGCGCGCTGTGGGTTATTCAGCCCACACGCGCTGGCCGCTGAGCATGCTGCCCGGCGCGGTACGCCTAAAATGCCGCGGGGCTCTGCAACCGGGAAGAGTACGCTTCACGTTCGGCCAGATCAATCACCCGGTCAAGGTGATCGCTGGCCATCGCAACGATTTGCATCCGGGGTCGAGCAGATCTGGCGGTCGTACTCGTTCACCAGCCTGGTGAGGCCGTCGATCAGTGCGCCCGGGAGAGCCCAGCGTCCCGTGCTTTCTCCTTCGGTCAACACTTCGCCAAGGCCTTGCTCGACTCGCTGGATATCCGTGCGCGCGCTTGCTGAAAATTTTGCTTTTTACGCATGGGTCTCGGGTTGCCGGCTTGTCCGAGTCGCCATATGTGGCTGGTTGCCAGGAGATTCAAGAGCCACGACATGAATGTTTCGTGAGCGGTTAGATGCCCCCGTTCCGGTACTACGCAGGCGATACGCAGGTGCCAGTGATCCTGGTCAAGCGTTAAGCCGGGGGAAGTCGCATTGTTGGCCGGCGCATCGCGCGCCGCGCTGGCGCGCCGTCCTTCGAGGGCTGCTGTGCTCGTTGCGTTGTCAATTCCAGAATGGAAAGAATGAATCGGTGATTGGTATGGGACAGAGACGTCATCCGGCAACATGCTAGCGACCTTTTATGCGAAAAAGGCGAGTGGGTGAACTGTTGCTCCGACGGAAAACGTCGCAAGTGCGTGGCGCTACCCAGCTCTCAGCCGATAGGGTGCAATCAATGCATCAATGCGCCTCGAGGCATACATTAAGGCGGTGATCGTGCAAGTCAGTCGAACCGTCACCCTCACGGCCATGCGGCCCTTGCTTCCCTCTGCTACGTGCCGAAGCACGACCACAAAACAACTCGCGGGCCCGCATGCCCAGCTGGCGTAGCGCACCCACTGCATCGGCCCGCCAAAACCCGGCCTCGTCCTTCCCGACCCAAACCGCATAGCTCATGGCGATGGAAGCGGCTTACGTCACGATCGTTTGATCGAGTGGGTCTTGAAAGGAAAGAACCTGGAGGCAATTCTTGAGTTAGTTGGAGTATGATAATGCGAAAATCAGACTGGCAAATAGAATAGAGCGAGAGAGGGGCAAATGGGGGACCCGATAACGGCCGGGGCATATGCCGACACGTCCAATGACACAAACTGGTCATCTGTCGATGACGCTTGTCCGGCGGAAGAGGGTGGCCCTATCGCCAGAACCGGCTTCAGTTATCAGGACGAGGTCGCTGTCGGCTTTCTGATTGATATGCTGTGCGATCCCTCGCTGGTGAAAATCCACTGCGAATCGCACGATGACATTCTGCTCCTGCGATCGGGCGAAGCAGGACGCATCGCTGAATTCGTGCAGGTGAAAGGCGGTGAAGCAGACAAGCTCTGGTCAGTCGCGGACCTGTGCTATCGCAAGTCAGGCGCCGTCGGCAGCTCGATTTTCGAAGTTTCACTTTCCCGCGACCAACATCGAGAGCTATCGCGCTTTCGTATCGTCACGCACCGGCCAGCTGTAACTGCGCTTGATGTGTTGACGTTTCCTCTCGATGCACCGGGACGTGAATCGAACGGGGCGAAGTTTCTCGAACTGTTCACGGGCATCGACGGGTACTGCCCGGCATTTCAATCCGCGAAGGGAAACGATGCGAAATACTGGATCGAAAACTGCCTGTGGGATGTTCGCGCCGACAAGTCAAATATCGAGCGTGCGAACCTGCTGGCGTTGATAAAACTTTCAGCCCAGCAGAAGCTCGACCTGCTTCAAGAGCATGTCGAACTCCTGTTGGGTGAATTGCGCGTATGGGTCAAGCGTGCGGGCGAAGCCCGATGGTACCCCAGTCGCGACGACAAGATCATTACGCGCGATGCCATATCTACATGGTGGAAGGAACGCACGACCGAGATCCGGCGGGGCGCAGCATTACAAGGGGGTGGCAAGCTTGCTGACAAGCTGCGGGAGATTGGTGCAGGCGAAGAGATTATTGCGCTGGCAGTAGAAATGCGCCGCGACTATGCAGCGGCGACGCGCAATCCGCGCTATATGGCCGATGATCATGGTGAATGGCTCCAGCAGCGCGTCAAGTCGGAGATGATGTCGTTGCGCACGCGGTATAGCGCGGGGCAACTTGATATCGATGGAATCTCGTTTCTTATGATGTGCCTGGACCGGCTCGACGAGATGAATGGGAATCGCCCCATCGGTTCGGAGGATCGGGCCGCCTATCTCAAGGGGTGCATGTATGACATCACTGACCGTTGCTTACATCGCTTCGCGAGGCCGCGCAAATGAGATCGCTGGATCGGCTCGGCACCCGGCCCGCCAGTCTGCCGCTGGTGGCTGATGATGTCGTCGAATTTCATGCCGCTCGCCTGCTGCTGCTTTTAAAGCTGTGCGGTACGGCAGGACGGATCGACGGTCTCACCAAGATGGCAAAGCTTGATTTCTTCGTCCGGTATCCTGAGTTCTTTGATATGGCGTGCCAGCAGACGGGCACGACGTCCCGGGTTGGCGATGCCGTCGAGTCGGCAATGGTCCGGCACCACTACGGGCCGTGGGACAAGCGGTACTACCATGTACTGGCCCATCTGGAAGCGAGGAATTTAATAGCTGTGACGAAAGAAAAGAATTCGTTCCGGATTGCATTGACAGATCTTGGACATGATCGGTCGGCACGCCTGGCCCAACTCGCGTCATTTGCGCCCATTGCGGATCGTATGCGCGAGGTAAAGAAGGCCTTTGGTGGCAAAAGCGGATCGTCCCTGAAGAACATGATCTACAAAATATTTGATCGGGAAGTCGGGCAGCGTCGCCTCGGGGAGGTAATCGAATCGTGAGTCAATCCTTCCTTTCGATCGGGCGCCTGACAAGGACACTTTTCAACGGACAAACCGAAGCCTTGACGTTTCTGCCTGGCGTCAACGTGCTAGTCGGTTCACCCAATACCGGAAAGACAAAGTGGCTCCAGACGCTTGATCACCTGCTGGGCGATCCGACTTCAATCGACGCCACTTTTGACGAGCAACTGCTTGCGAAATACGACAGCGCGACCGTAGAACTGCTAGTTGGCGACGAATGCCTGTACGTTGAGCGGCGCTGGAAAGAGGCTGGTGGCAAGACAAAAATCTTCGTCAACAAGGAGGCGATGCCAGCGCGGGAATTCCAGCATCTTTTGCTTGGCAAACTCGGCATCCCGTTGCTGCATTTCCCGAAGGGCAACCCGTTGTCCGGTCAGACCTGGCCAGAGCTCAGTTTCCGCATGCTGTTGCGGCACATCTATCGGCAGCAACGTTTCTGGAGTGGCATTGCCGACATGCAGCCAGAGGCGGAGCAGCACGCCTGTCTGCTGCAGTTTCTTGGTCTGGCTGAGAACATCTACACCGAGGAGTACGGGGAGCTGGTAAAAATGCGGCTCGCGGCTGAGCGTCTTGCCGCGAGGCGCGAGCAGTACGGATCGACACTCAACGAGCTGGCTGGCGACCTGTTGGCAGAAGGCGGTGATGAGGTACTCGTGACGGCCGATACAGTGGAACGAGCGGAAAAGCAGCTGGAACACGACCTTGATGAGATTCGGCGCAAGCGAATCCTGACACTTTCCGACGGCCGGGACAGAGCCGTGCCGGTGCAGGAGCGAGGGCGCGTCGAGGAACTGAGCGAAAGGCGTGCTCTGCTTATCGCTGAGCGAGAGGACGCATTCAAGCAGGCCAGGGCAACGCAGGAACGCCTCGACGAAATGCGGCGCTACCGGACTGATCTGAGCGATGAACTCGCGCGGTTGAGTCGGGCGGAGGACGCCGGCGCCGTGTTGGCCGATCTGAAGATCACGCATTGTCCCGCATGCGATCAGCCGGTTGCGCCAGCAAAGGTTGAAGATGATGCTCACTGTCATCTTTGCCATCAGACGCTGCCGATAGATCCGGTCATAGAAGGGCTGGGCGCTACCCGTTTGCGCTTCGAGGGCGACCGGCTCAATGGTGAGCTTGCCGAAGCCGACGCCTTGCTGGATGTGCTGGAACGGGAGGCGCAAAGGCTTGTACGCCAGCTTTCGGCGATTGATGAGCAGCTTGGAATGCTGGAAAACGAGCTTGCACCGGCACGGCAAGCGGTCGCAGCGTTTGTCAGCCAGGAAATCAGCGCCATCGATATGACGATGGGCGAGCTCAGTGAACGCCAGAGGCAGGTAAGGCGATTGAAGGGGGCGCTCGAGCTGGGTGATCAACTGACGGAACAGATTGAGAAACTCGAGAAGCAGATAGCCCCGCTCCAGATCAAGGTTGACGAGAAGATGGCCGCGACGGATTTCGGCGCCGCGGAGGAGGAGCTGGCAACCGGTATGCGTTTCTATCTTCAGGAACTCAATCGGCTGAAGCCGGGAGTGTGGAGGCACAGTGAGGTCGACGTGAACCTGTCGAGAACGGGCTTTAACATCAAGATCGGTTCGCGGCGCTGGAACTCAACACTGGGTGGCACAGACACGCTCTATTTCCTGATGGCGTATCACTTCGGCTTACTGTGGTTGAGTGACAAGGGTCACGGACATTATCCGGGCCTATCGATTATCGACCTGCCCGGAGACTTTCTGGGTGAGTCGATCGAGGACAAGGAAAATTTTATCGTTCAGCCTTTCATCGATCTTCTGGCAAAGGAATCGTTTTCTGGCGCGCAGCTGATTATCACGGGGGCCTCCTTTCAGGGGCTGGGCGGGGCAAACCGTACGAAGCTCAACAAGGCCTTCCTGAGCTAAAGGGCAGAAGCTGAAGCGATCTGTCGGCCGACGCAAGCGCGGTTTGACGAACGCGTCGTTCGTCCACAACGTCAGATGCATCCAGCCGATCCTGTTCGTCACGATCTGACATGCGAACAGGAAGATCGACATATCCACGAGCGCAGCACACCCGACGAACACGTCGCTGGGATCACGCGACAAATAGCGCTCGCGGTCTTTTGCGCGCTGGCTCGCGCGACCGACCGGAATTCTTTAGACGGGAACAACGTTGCACCGCCCAGGCGGACCACTATAGTGACAGGAAGAGAATAACTAAGGACTAAGCCACCTCAGTCGGCGACCCGTATGTTCAGATTTCCACCGCATTGACCGATATCGAGGAGTGGGGGATCGCGCTGACCTCGTCCAATGTGGCCGGCGAGGGCGCAAGCCAGTGCATGCAGTTTCGGACAGCTTGGGTCAGCGCGCCGGTGTTCGACTATCCGATCGCTGGCGCTGTGCCGCTTGGCCTCTACCAAGGTCACGAGCTGTATGTCCGCCACGGGTTCTAATCTACGCCGGCTATCGCGTTGAGCCTCCCGAGCAGGAGTGCGCGACATAGCGTCCGGGTTGCAGCACCCGGACGCGCGGCGGACTCAGCGGAAATGAATCTCCGCGAAGCATGATTTTCCGCGCCCATGGCGCCCCTCGGACAATCATGTCCAAAGTTCAGGCGGGCGTTGCTATGGCAACACTTCATCGTGTTACATTTATTGCCGAACAAGAAAGGCCGGCGGCTGGCTGTGCGCCATACCGATTGAGTCGGAGCGTGCGCCCCGAGGGGTGCTGCTGAGGCGGGTTCGGACGCGGAACAGTGCGCCCGCGGAAGCCGAGAACATAAAAACATGGGGCTGAGCATGTCCAATGAGAGAATCGGATCGACATGGAAGAAGTGGGATCTCCACGTCCACACTCCTGCATCAATCGTCAACAACTACCCTGGAAAGCTAGAGGAGGCGTGGGAAGCCTTTTTCTCGGATCTCGAAGCGCTCCCGCCTGATTTTAAGGTTATCGGCATCAACGATTACCTGTTCGTCGACGGCTATGAGCGAGTGCTCAAAGCAAAGCGTGAAGGCGGCCGTCTGAAAAATCTGGATTTGATCCTGCCTGTTGTTGAGCTCCGGCTCGACAAATTCGGCGGCGTGGTCAAGGAGGGAAAAGGTGGTTTCACTCAATCAGGGTGGAGCCGTATCAATCTGCATGTGATTTTCGATCAAGTCGAGCCAGCGCTGATCCGAGAGCAGTTTCTGAGCGCGATCAGCCCCGACTACAAGCTCATTGCGGGTGCCGAAGCTGCCGGAGGGACGTGGGGCGGGGTGATCACCCCCGAGAATCTTACCGCATTGGGTCAGGCGATCATTGATTCGGTTCCCGCCGACAAACGGGATGCTTTTGGTTCACCACTGAAAGAGGGGTTCAACAATCTCAACGTGGGTTTTGAGCGCGTGAAATTGGCCCTGTCCAAACCACTTTTGGCCGATCGCCATCTTCTCGCCATCGGCAAGACCGAATGGGAGAACCTCAAGTGGGACGACCATACGATCGCTGAGAAGAAGAGCGTCATCAACGAGGCCGATCTTGTATTCACGGCCGCGGAGAATCCCGAGGCGTATTTGAAAGGGCGGAATAAGCTGCGAGAGTCAGGGGTAAACGCCGCCCTGTTGGACTGCTCCGACGCTCACCACCTACGCAACACCGAACACAAGGATAGGATCGGCAATTGCTTCACTTGGATCAAGGCGGATGCCACTTTCTCTGGTCTTGCTCAGGCGATATACGAGTTCGATGATAGGGTTTATGTAGGTGACGTCCCGCCCAAGAGGCAGTTGGTCGAAAGAAATCGGACGAAATACGCTTCGGCCATCCGCATTGGCAAGAAGCCGGGCTCGACCCTAACCGACACATGGTTCGATGTCGATCTGCCGTTGAACGCCGATTTAGTGGCCATCATCGGCAACAAGGGAAGCGGAAAGAGCGCGCTTTCTGACATCATTGCGCTTGTCGGCGACACTAAGAACCATGGCGGTTTTTCTTTTCTCAACGACAACAGGTTTCGCAACCCAAAAGGGCGTTTGGCGCAGCACTTCGTCGGAACCCTCGTTTGGCAGGATGGGAACCAATCCAAGCGGGATCTTGATGAGGATCCCCAGGCGAGCAGCGTGGAGCGCGTGAAGTATCTGCCGCAAAGCTACCTTGAAACCCTTTGCAACGAGCTCGGAGGGGGCGGGTCATCGACATTCGACACTGAACTGCGAAAGATTATCTACTCCCACGTCCCCGAAGAGGATCAGCTTGGCAAAGCATCGATGGACGAGTTGCTCGACTTCAAGGTGGCGGAAATCAACGCGGCGAGGCAAAGCGTTCTTAATGAAATTTCCAAAATTAATGCCGAAATTCTTCTGACGCAGAAACGACTAACTCAGGAATTCAAGGTTGGACTGGAGGAGCAACTCGCCACCAAGAAGGCCGAGCTCGTGGCGTTGGAGGGGGCCAAGCCGGCGGAGATTGAAGATCCCGGCGCTTCCGCCACGGCACAGGTGGAATCACAGCAGGCGGCGGCGTTGATTCAAACGCTTGAACAGCAAGCGCAAGAGATCAGCAAGGAAGAGGCGACGCTTCGCGAGCGCAAGAGTCTGGCGGCGAAGAAGCAAGCGGTGTCAAAGCGAATTGTTCAAGCGCTCTCAAACCACCGCAAGACGCACGAGCTGTTCGTGGCGGAGTTGCAGGCGCTGCTCAACGAGCTGGACTCGGGGGTTAAGGTGGAGGATCTGGTCGAGCTCCGGATTGAATCCGCGCCGATCGACAATATCGCCACGGCGGTTGGCAATGAAATTCTCGACATTGACGCCCAGCTTCAGAGCGCCGAACCCGGCAGCCTGATGAAGCGCAGGGAAGGCGTCGAGACTGCGATCGCGGCGACCAAGGGCAAACTGGATGAGAAGCAGCGGTTGTTCATCCGTTATAAGGAGGCGCTAGCCGAGTGGGAAGGAGCCAAGGTCGATCTCGTTGGCAGCAAGGACAAGGTCAACAGCATCGCTTGGTTCGAGGCGGAGCTGGAAGGGCTGAACGCGCTGCCCAATAGACTAGCGGGGCTGCGCGCCAACCGAATCGAACTAACCAAGAAGATCCACGAGCATATCGTCGCGACCGGCGACGAATACAAGCGCCTCTATGAACCCGTTCAAGCTTTTGTGAAATCGGCAGAAAAGATGGACATGTCTCTGCCGCTAGACTTCGAGGTCAGGATCGAGGAGTCTCGATTCCAAGAACATTTTCTTGGGCGCCTCAACCGCCAGTCGCGGGGCTCTTTCTCAGGGGTCGATGACAGCAATGAGCTCATGCGCGTCTTGTTGAGGGAGGCGAGCTTCGTCACTGCTGACGATGCGGTTGTGTTCGCCGAAAAAATTGATGACATGCTTCGCTATGACCGACGAGACCAACAAGGGCGCGAAACACGGTTGGCGGATCAGTTGCGCCGGGGAGTCGAAGCGCAAGAACTCCTAGACTATCTATATGGACTCGCCTACCTTTCTCCGCGCTATTCGCTAACCTACGACAATCAGGAGATTGGGCAACTCTCTCCCGGCGAAAGAGGGCTGCTGCTGTTGGTTTTCTACTTGCTGGTTGACAAGGATGACATTCCCATCGTCATCGACCAACCCGAAGAGAACTTGGACAATCAGACCATCTATCGGATTCTGGTGAAGTGCATTAAGGCGGCCAAGGAACGTCGGCAGGTGATCATGGTCACCCACAACCCCAATCTAGCGGTAGTGTGCGACGCGGAGCAGATCATCTACGCACAGTGCAACAAAGCGGAGAGTCGCTTTACATACGACTCTGGCGGCATTGAGAACCCAACGATCCGTGCCAAGGTGGTTCAGATTCTCGAAGGGACCGAGCCAGCCTTCAAGAATCGCCGCGTTAAATATGGCCTTTGAGGAGCCGCACTCCATGCCCCGATCCGCAAAGCAAAAACAGGGCTTTGGCTACCTCTTCGAGGAGGACTATCTCGTCAGGACGCTGGGCCGCATTGCCCGCGACCCCGAGGTAGCGCTAACAGAGCTTGTCGCCAATGCGTGGGATGCCGGGGCCTCGCAAGTGGACACCGCTATCCCGCTGGCCAAAGACGCGAACTTGGTTGTGAGGGACAACGGCCACGGGCTGACGCCGGCACAGTTCAAAGCGCGTTGGATGACGCTTGGATACGATCGCGTGAAGAACCAGGGCGAAGATGTTGAGTTCGCGCCAGAACGCAAGGATCTAAGACGCAGGGCTTATGGCCGCAACGGGGCGGGGCGTCACGGACTGCTTTGCTTCGGGGATTTGTATTCGGTGGAGACGTGGCGCGGGGGAAGGGCTGCACGTTCGAGATCGGAACGCAGAGCAGGAAAAAACCATTCCGTATCGAGAGTGAAGCGTCTTTCATCCGGCAGGGCAGTCGCACCATCTTGTCCGTCTCAGTGGCTAGGCACCTCCCGGACCCCGATGCTGTCCGACAGATCCTTTCGGCGAGGTTTC
The DNA here is from genome assembly GCF_003386115.1 of Paraburkholderia sp. BL27I4N3. Taxonomy (NCBI): domain Bacteria; kingdom Pseudomonadati; phylum Pseudomonadota; class Betaproteobacteria; order Burkholderiales; family Burkholderiaceae; genus Paraburkholderia; species Paraburkholderia sp. BL27I4N3. Next base: position 1,840,533 of record NZ_QREJ01000001.1, read on the forward strand.
TGCACGACCCGCAGTTTGTCGTGCGGGTCAACGGACAGTCGGTGTCGTTGGCTGTGCGACGTCGTTGGCCGCTGCGGTTTGAATGCCCATCCACGGTACGCTCACCTCCTGCTACCACACCTTCGGGCGTCGTACCAATTTCTTATGTCGTCGTTTTCACGCGTTGGTTCTCGACAGCAGCTCGTGAACGTATAACATTGACCCTTCGACGAAAACCTTCTTGCTGATCAGGTCGCATACCCGTCTTGAGCACATCGAGGTAGTCGGCATACCACTGAATCATTGCTCGACGTTGTAGCAGATACCTGGCGTGGTTGTAGTCGCCGGCAGTGCCTTCCTCAAGATGGGATAGCTGCATTTCAACGTGGTCCTTCTGCCAGCCGTGCTCACGAAGCAGGGTGCTTGCGGTGTGACGGGCACCGTGGCCAACCATGCGCCCCTTGTAGCCGATCCTGGAGAACACGAGGTTGATGGTGTTTTCGCTGATGACCTCGTGCTTTGTGCCGATACCGGGGAAAAGGTACCTGTGACGGCCAGTCAGCTTCTTGAGCTCCCTGAGCGCCTTGACCAGTTGGGTTGGAAGGGGCGTGACATGGCTGCGCCTCATCTTCATCTTGTCTGCGGAGATCGTCCACAGCGCGCCGTCGAGATCGACTTCGGTCCATTCGGCGTACCGGACCATGCCTGGACGGCTCGCCGTCCAGATCGTCATCCAAGCAGCGACGTAGGCGATGAGGCGGCTCGTTGATTTATCGAGCGCGCGCAGGAAGTCGGGCAGTTCCGGTTCGAGGAGATGAGGATAGGGTTTTGCCTTCGGCGCTGCTTTCGCAATGACCCTGAGTTCTGAAGCCGGATTGAATTCGCAATTGCCGCGCGCGATGGCCTGACTGAAGATTTCGCGCAACCAGCCGCGGGCCTTCTTCGAGACGTTGAGGGCGTCACGCTTTTCGAAGCGTTCCTGAACGCGGGCGCAGTCTGCGCGCGTGATGTTCACCAGCTTGCTCGAACCGAGCTCGGGCAGGATGTCCTTGTCGAGGTACGTCCGGATCTTGTCCAGCGTCGAAGCGGACCGACCCGCATCCTGTTTGCTCCTGTACCAGAGTTCAGCAGCGGCCCTGAACGTGCCGTCGTCGCTGGCGTCCGCCCGCTGCCGGTCTATCCGTCGTTTCGCGCGCGGATCGGCGCCGTCGGCGACGAGCGTCCGGTATGCCGCTGCCTGCTGCCTCGCTTTCTGAAGCGTGACGTCGGGGTAGCGTCCCAGCGAGATACGCGGTTGCTTGCCGTGCAGGCGATAGCGGAAATGCCAGAACTTGTTGCCCTCCGGCGTGACCCAGAGGACCAGACCGTCGCCATCGGCGACACCGTAGGGCTTTGGCCGGGGCCGGGCTGCTTCGACTTCGCGGACGGTAAGAGGCATGGTGAGTACATTGCGTGATCTCGAACTTTCAATGTACTCAAAAACGCACTCATCTGCACATGGCTTGCCGTGTTCCTGCTTGGACGGCAATAAACAAAAAACCCCGCAAATTCAATGATTTACGGGGTCTTCTGGACTTCTCTGTACTGCGCTATACAGCCTTATGGTGCCCAGGAGAGGACTCGAACCTCCACGGTGTTGCCACCGCTAGGACCTGAACCTAGTGCGTCTACCAATTCCGCCACCTGGGCACGTCTTCAAGCTAGACCGCTATTTTAGCGTGGTGATTTAGCGTGTCAATCCCCACCTGCAAACTAACTCCGCTTCAATCAACCGCCCGGATATCGCTCGCAGTAAAGCGATCCTTCACCACTCGACAACCGTCCTGCCAACAACTCAATCCACCCAATAATCCGCGCTGTTAAACAACGGCGTATCACCAGGCTTCACACAAAAAGTAAAGCCGCTCGTAAGCGGCTTTACTTTTGAATCTGGTGCCCAAGAGAGGACTCGAACCTCCACAGTGTTGCCACCGCTAGGACCTGAACCTAGTGCGTCTACCAATTTCGCCACCTGGGCAGGTGATGAACAGCAAAGAACGCCATTATAGCGACAGATTAGAGACTGTCAAGCGTTTCTCAAAACTCACTTAAACATCGTCGTGGCGAGCTTGCGCACGTCCGCGGGCAACCGCCCGGCAACTATTGACAGGGCCGCTTGGCGCGCAAGACGGGTGTTAGAATGCCTCGCAGTAGTTCGTTGGCACGGTGCACACGCCCGTCGGACTCAGCCTTGAACGAGCCGGACCCGAGCAGTTTTTTTTCTGTGCATTTGCAGGTGCAATTCAAGCGCAGCTGAAGCGCAACCGGAGCGCACTGTAATCGCTTCCCAAGCCGAGCCACATCGCGATCGACGTCCATGCAACGAGAAAAAATCATCGACAAGCCCTTGAGCAAATTTCCGTACCCGATTCCAAGCCGCGAGGAAATCCTCGGCGTCCTGCGCACGAGTGAAGCGCCGCTTGCCGCGAACGACATCGCCGAAGCCCTGTCGATCAAGCGCCAGGAGCGCGAAGGATTTTTCAAGCGCCTCGGCGCGATGGAGCGCGACGGCCAGATCCGGCTCGATCAGCGCAATCTCTATCAGCTGACTCATCCGTCGAACTTCGTCGCGGGCCGTGTGCAAGGCCATCGCGACGGCTACGGTTTTCTGATTCGCGACGACGGCCAGGACGATCTGTTCCTGCCCACCGCCGAAATGCAGAAGGTCATGCACAACGACCGTGTGCTCGCGCGCATTGTCGGCTATGACCGGCGCGGCCGTCCGGAAGGGCATATCGTCGAGGTCACGGATCGCGCCAACAAGCGCGTGATCGGCCGCCTGCTCAACGAGAACGGCGCGCTGATCGTCGCGCCCGAAGACAAGCGCATCGGCCATGACATTCTGATCCAGCAGAACACCAAGAAGGCCAAGGTCGGCCAGGTGGTGGTGGTCGAACTGACCGATTTCCCGAGCCGGCATTCGCAGCCGCTTGGCCGCGTGGTGGAAGTGCTCGGCGATATCGACGACCCCGGCATGGAAATCGAAATCGCGGTGCGCAAGTACGGCGTGCCGCACGAGTTCAGCCAGGCCGCGCTCGACGAAGCCGCGCGCCTGCCCGACGAAGTGCGTCCGGTCGACGCGCGTCATCGCATCGATCTGCGCGACGTGCCGCTCGTCACGATCGACGGCGAAGACGCCCGCGACTTCGACGACGCCGTGTACTGCGAGCCGGTTCAGGTCGGCCGTGGCGAGGGCTTCCGCCTGATCGTCGCGATCGCGGACGTCTCCCACTACGTGCACCCGAAGAGTGGGCTCGACGCCGACGCGATCGAGCGCAGCACCTCGGTGTATTTCCCGCGCCGCGTGATTCCCATGCTGCCGGAGAAACTGTCGAACGGCTTGTGCTCGCTGAACCCGCACGTCGACCGTTGCGTGCTGGTGTGCGACATGATCGTCACCGCGCGCGGCGAAGTGAAGGCCTATCAGTTCTATCCCGGCGTGATGCACTCGGCCGCGCGTCTGACCTACACGGAAGTCGCCGCGGTCCTGAAGAACACCAAGGGTCCGGAGGCCACGCGCCGCGCCGCCCTGCTGCCGCAACTGCAGAATCTGTACGGCGTCTATAAATCGCTGTTCGCCGCGCGCCAGAAACGCGGTGCGATCGACTTCGATACGACCGAGACGTATATCGTCTGCAATGCGCAGGGCAAGATCGAACAGATCATTCCGCGCACCCGCAACGACGCGCACAAGCTGATCGAGGAATGCATGCTGGCCGCGAACGTCTGCGCGGCCGACTTCCTCAAGCGCAACAAGCATCCGGGGCTGTTCCGCGTGCACGCCGGACCGACTGCGGAAAAGCTCGAAAATCTGCGCACGTTCCTGCGCGGCATGGGCCTCACGCTCGCCGGCGGCGACAAACCGCACGCGAGCGACTACGCCGCATTGATGGCGCAGATCCGCGAACGGCCCGACGCGCAGATGCTGCAAACCATGCTGCTGCGCTCCATGCAGCAGGCGGTCTATAGTCCGGACAACATCGGCCACTTCGGTCTCGCGTACGAGGCTTATGCGCACTTCACGAGCCCGATTCGCCGTTATCCCGATCTGCTCACGCACCGCGCGATCTACGCGATCCTGCAGGGCCGCAAGTATCAGCCCGAGCCGCCGCAAGGCGTCGAGTTGAACACGGCGCTCTCGCCGCGCGCTCGCGCCATGCAGCAAGCCGACGACGAAAAACGCGGCCGCGTGCGCGGCAACAACGTGGCCATCTGGGAAGAGCTCGGCCTGCATTGCTCGGCCAATGAACGCCGCGCCGACGAAGCCTCGCGCGACGTCGAAGCCTGGCTGAAGTGCTACTTCATGCGCGACAAGCTCGGCGAAGAGTACGGCGGCATGGTGAACGGCGTGACATCGTTCGGCATCTTCGTGCAGCTCGATTCGCTCTTTATCGAAGGCCTCGTGCACGTCACGGAACTCGGCTCGGACTACTTCCAGTACGACGAGATCAAGAACGAGTTGCGCGGCGAGCGCACCGGGATCCGTTATCGCCTGTCGGACCGCGTGCGCGTGCAGGTGAGCCGCGTGGATCTGGATGCACGCAAGATCGACTTCCGGCTCGTGCGCGACACGCCGATCAAGCCGCCTCTGGTGCGTGGGCCGTCGGCCGACAAGTCATCCGGTGAAAACGGTGGCGCACGCGTGCGTGCGTTGCCGCCGGCGGATGGTGGCGCGGCAGCGCCGGGCGCGCGCCGCAAGAAGGCCGCGCCCGCGCAAACCGCGGCGGTCAAGGAAGCACGCGCGGCGCGCGGCGCGGCGAAGAAGCACGGCGCCGCGACCAAATCGGCACAGAAGCCGCAGGCACGCAAGAAGCGCTGAAGCGGCCTGCTTGCTCAAACCGCGCGCATCGGGCACATAGCAACGTGCCGGTTGCGCGCGGTCTGCGTTTCATCGCCGTCAGGCATTCGAACACAGCAGCCGCGGCACCTGAGTAAAAGCACGCAGGTTCGTATTCATCACAGTAGCGCGCGTCGAACGCGCGCTCAATCAAAGGTTGCATCAGTCATGGCACGTCTCAAGGTTTTATACGGTTTCCACGCAGTGACCGCACGTATGCGGCATGACGCGTCGACGGTTGAAGAGGTCTATTACGACGCGACGCGCAAAGACCGTCGCATGACCGAATTTCTGCACGCGGCGAAAGAAGCCGGCGTACGTCTGATCGCCGCCGACGAAACGCGTCTCTGGGGCCTCGCGCATACCGAGCGTCACCAGGGCGTGGTGGCGCGCGCGGGCGACATGCCGCTCGCGCAGAACCTGGCCGAACTGCTCGACGGCATCAACGGTTCGCCGCTGATTCTGGTGCTCGACGGCGTGACCGATCCGCACAATCTCGGCGCCTGCTTGCGCGTCGCCGACGCCGCCGGTGCGCACGCGGTGATCGCGCCACGCGACCGCGCGGTGGGCTTGAACGCGACGGCCGCGAAGGTGGCGAGCGGCGCGGCCGACACCGTGCCGTACATCACCGTGACGAATCTGGCGCGCGCGCTGCGCGAGTTGAAGGACGCCGGGGTGTGGGTCGTCGGCACGGCCGGCGAGGCCACCAAGAGCCTCTACGACACGGAGCTGGACGGTCCGGTCGCACTGGTGATGGGCGCCGAAGGCGAGGGCATGCGCCGCCTCACGCGCGACACCTGCGATGTGGTCATGCAGATTCCGATGGCGGGCACGGTGGAAAGCCTGAACGTGTCCGTGGCGAGCGGCGTGTGTCTGTTCGAAGCGGTGCGCCAACGGGCGGTGAAGAAGTAATCCCGACACCACCCGCGCTAGTCTGCCGCTCCGGTAAACTAGCGCTTTTTACTGCTCGCCTGCCTTTTCCATGACTCAAGACGAACTCAAGCAACTGGTCGGCCAGGCCGCCGCCGACTACGTGACCGCCACCGTGCCCGAAGGCGCGGTGATCGGCGTAGGCACCGGCTCCACCGCGAACTGTTTCATCGACGCGCTGGCCGCCAACAAGGCGCGCTACCGCGGCGCGGTGTCGAGTTCCCTCGCTACCACCGCGCGCCTGCAAGCGCACGGCATCAAGGTGTTCGACCTCAACGAAATCGATTCGCTGCCGGTGTACGTGGACGGCGCCGACGAGATCGACCACAGCGGCGCGATGATCAAGGGCGGCGGCGGCGCGCTGACGCGTGAGAAGATCGTCGCGTCGGTGTCGGACGTGTTCGTGTGCATCGCCGACGCCAGCAAGCTGGTGGAGACGCTCGGCAATTTCCCGCTGCCGATCGAAGTGGTGCCGATGGCCCGTACGGCGATCGGCCGCCGCGTCACGGCGCTCGGCGGCGTGCCCGTGGTGCGCGTCACGAAGGAAGGCGCGCCGTTCATTACCGACAACGGCAACGAAATCATCGACGTCAAGGGTTTGCGTATCAGCGACCCGCGCACGCTGGAAATGCATGTCAACGCATGGCCGGGCGTGGTGACCGTGGGGCTGTTCGCCGGACGTGGCGCCAATCTGTGCCTGCTCGGCACGGACACCGGCGTCGAGACGATCGAGTACAGCAAGGGCTGAACCACGCTGACCGAACATCGCGCGCGGGCCTGGATCGACCGGCTCGCGCCTGAATGCATGACTCGCATCTACATCACTAGCGTATGCGGCTGCTGACTGCCCGCCGCATCCGCTGTCTATATCACCTCACTGAAAATTCCATTCGCGCATCGCCCAGCGCTTGTCCCGCAAGACGTTGTGCCGACGCCATGACATCCCCCAGTTTGTAGGGAATGAACGAGTGCCCAAGCGTCGATCGCCGGGCGCATTTGAAGGCGAAGTCATGGGATCCGCAGATTCGCAATAGGCGAACGGCGATGCCTATTATTCGCGAGCTGTCGCGCGTCGAATGTGGGCACGCGCACGCACAGCAAACGTCGCGCCACATACACTCGTTGCTAGGCACAAAAGGCGTCAATTAAAAAACGAGGGGATCATGAAAGTGGCCATCGTGCACGACTGGCTGGTCGCGCCGGGCGGCGCGGAGAAGGCGCTCGAGCAGATCATCGAATGCTTTCCCGACGCCGATCTATTCAGTCTCGTCGACTTCCTCGCAGACCGTAAGCCGCTACGCGGCAAGCCGGTGACGACTTCATTCATTCAACGACTGCCGTTCGCGCGACGCCACTATCGAGCTTATTTGCCCTTAATGACGCACGCCGTCGAACGCCTCGATCTGTCCGTCTACGATCTGATTATTACGAGTTCTCCTGCGCTCGCCAGGAGCGTGCCGGTCAGACCGGATCAGAGGCTTGTCAGTTTTGTGCATTCGTCGATGCGCTTCGCGTGGGATCTGCAACATCAGTCCCTACGCGAAGCGCATCTAATGCATGGGCCGAAGTCGTGGGCGGCGCGCATCTTACTTCACTATCTGCGCGGCCGGGAATCGCAACGGGCGAACGGCATCGACCGTTTGATCGCGGACTCGCATTTCGTTGCACGTCGTCTGATGAAAACCTGCCGTCTTGATGCGGCCGTGATTGCGCCGCCCGTCGACGTGCACCAATTCGAGCTGTGCGCGCGCAAGGAAGATTTCTATCTGACTGCTTCGCGGATGGTGCCGTACAAGCGCATCGATCTGATCGTCGAAACTTTCAATGCCACACCCCACCGTCGGCTGGTCGTGATCGGCGATGGTCCGGAGATGGCGTCGATTCGTGCCAAGGCCGGTCCCAATGTGACGATCCTCGGCGATCAGCCCTTCGAGGTGCTGAAGGACCATCTGCAACGCGCGCGAGCTTTCGTGTGCGCCGCCGAGGAAGACTTCGGCATCGTCGCGCTCGAAGCGCAGGCATGCGGCACGCCGGTCATCGCATTCGGCAAGGGCGGCGCGCTCGAAACCGTGGTGCCGATCGGCGAGGCGCATCCAACCGGCGTGTATTTCGAGCGCCAGACGGTGGTGTCGATGCTCGACGCGATCGATCGTTTCGAGCGGCAGCGCGACCAGATCACGCCGGCGGCATGTCGCGCGAACGCTGAACGCTTTTCGCCGGCGGCATTCCGGCGCGCGTTCATGGCCGAGGTCACGCGGACGATCGCAGCGGCGAGCCGGCGCAGAACAGCAGTTGGGGCCGCTGACGTGGTCGAAGGTAACCACGTCAGCGGTCTTTGCATGTTGACGGGACGACGCTAGGCAGTAAGCGGGTGTCTCATTATTCGCATCTTGCGAACTTCGCAAGATGCGAATAAAATGCTTTCGTCGTACTGCGGTAAGCAGCAAAATAGCCGTTCGGACTATGCCATCCGGCCGGCTATCGGTGTCGATCCGTCCCGTTTAGCCTTGCAGGTAGAGCGCGCACATTCAGCGCGCGAACACGTGCGAGGAAATCCGATGCGGGTCATTTCAAAGAAAGCGTTGCTGGACTTCATAAAGAGACATCCGGGGGCGCGCAGTGCGCTATTGACGTGGTACTCACTGGCGCAGGCGTGCCTCGCGTATGGCTATAACGACCTGAAGCAGACGTTCGCCGGAGTGGACTACGTACCGCCTCAATGCACGGTTTTCGACGTGGGCGGCAACCGGTTCCGGATCGTTGCGGCGATTCACTACAACAGGCAGTCGTTATTCGTTCGTCATGTACTGACGCACGCGGAATACGACCTTTGGACGAGGAAGAATCTAAACTCATGAATGCCGATCGCCTTCCGGGAGCTTTTCCCGACATCGCTCAAACGTGGGCCGCGCTGCAAACGCAGTTGCCGATCACGCCCATTCGCAACGAGCAGGATTACCAGACCATGGTGCGGCTCGCCAACTCGCTCGCTGATCATCTGAACGGCAACGAAGAGGATCCGCTCTCGGATCTGTTCGCGATCGTGACCGACCTGATCGAAAGCTGGGAAGCGCACAACGTGACGATTCCAAAAGCGGAGCCACGCGAGGTATTGCGGCATCTGCTGGAAACGCACGGACTGAAGCAGAAGGACCTGATAGGTATCGCCTCACCCACGGTGGTGAGCGATATTCTCGCGGGCCGCCGCGCCATCAGCAAGAAGGTGGCCAAGGCGCTGGCCGTGCGTTTTCATACCGACGTCAGCGCGTTTCTGTAAAAGGCGCGCAGCGCCGGCCCGGCGCCGCGCGGTACGCGGTGCTGGCCGGCAAGCTTCCCGTTGCTCACCTCGTCCATCCGACACCGAGCTGGCGGCATGTTTCAGGCCGTCGTCTTCGGTGCTTGCCGTATTGATGTCGCTGCTTTTTGCCGCGAGAAATCGGCTTCCAGCCGCGTGTTGCAGGTCGAGACGGATTGGGGCAATCAGAAAGCGTTACGGCCGACAAAGCCCTTGAAGATCGTGATGAACACGATCTTCATGTCGAACCAGAACGACCAGTTGTGAATGTAGAAGAGATCGAACTTGACGCGCGCTTCCATCTTTTCCACTTTGGTGGTGGCACCGCGATAGCCGTTGACCTGCGCCCAGCCGGTGATACCTGGCTTGATCCGGTAGCGGTGCATGTAGCCGTACACCTGATCCTTGTAGAGGTCGTCGTGTTCCACTGCATGCGGACGCGGGCCGACCACGGACATCTGCCCGAGCAGCACGTTGAGAAACTGCGGCAGTTCGTCCAGACTGGTGCGGCGCATGAAGCCGCCGAGCTTCGTGACGCGCGCGTCGTTGCGCGAGGCCTGGGTGAGCTGGCCCTGCGCTTCATGATGCACGGTCATCGAGCGGAACTTGTAGATCGCGAACGGCTGGCCGTCCACGCCCTTGCGCGTCTGACGAAAGAACACCGGTCCCGGCGAGCCGAACTTGATGCCGATCGCAAGTATCGCGAAGAGCGGGGCGAGCGCGAGCAGCGCGGCCGCCGCGAACACGCGGTCGAAGATCAGCTTGGGCCACATCTGCGGCGATGAGAACGGCGTCGCGCTGAGATTAAGCGTCGGTAAACCGACGACGTCGACCAGCGCGTGATTGAAAAGCGAGAGGCTGCGTACATCAGGAATGAAGCGCAGATTCACGAAGTCATGCCGGAACATGCGCGTGAACCGGTAAATCGTATGTTCTTCTGACAGCGGCAACGCAAGCCACACTTCGTTCACGTGATCTTCACGCACCTTGGCGGCGAAGGCGTTCAGATCGGTCAGGACCGGCAGGCGGTTCAGACGCGCGCCGTACGTCTGAACCGTTTCCAAACCGGTGTGGCAGCTCGTGTCGAGCATGCAGACCGGTTTGAAGCCGGCTTGCGGCGCGTGTTCGAGATGGGCGAGCAGTGTACGCGCGAAACCCGGTGCGCCGACGATCGCGACGGTGCGGGAATTCATCCCGCGACGCCGCACCACGCGCAGCACCGCATGCACGAGGCACTTCGTAACGATGATCAGTGCGCCGGAAATCAGCGTCGAGTAACCGAACCACAAGCGCGACACCGCATCCATGCGATGCAGCGTGAACGCCAGCACGAGCGCGGTGAAGACCACCACCATCCACGCGGCCGCCACTCTCGCCAGCATCGAGGGCAGCGGTTTGCCGCGCCAGGTTTCATACACCCCGAAGCCGGGGAACAGCAACAGCAGGAGGACGCAGTTAAAGGCAATCAGAAGCCGTTCGGTGTCCGACAGCGGGATCGGCGTCGAGAACCGCATCCTGTGAGCGAGCAGCCCTCCCGCAATCACGAAGAGTACGTCGAGGAATCGCGCAGTATTCCTGAACATATTTGACTCTATACATTAGTCAGACGAACCAGAACTTTACTCGACGGTCTCAGCCTGACGCAGACGCGGCAGAAGGCGGTCGAATTCGCGCTTGACGAGACCGTAGCATTCGCACGCGCGTGCTTCGAGTCCTTTACGGTCGAGCACCTTGATGTGGCCGCGGCTGTGATGGATCAGGCCTTCGTCGTGCAACTTGCCGGCCGCTTCGGTAATGCCTTCGCGGCGCACGCCCAGCATGTCGGCGATCAGCTGCTGGGTCACGGTCAGATCGTTCGATGCCACACGGTCCACTTCGATCAGCAGCCACCGGCACAGTTGCTTGTTGAGCGCGTGATGGCGGTTGCAGGCAGCCGTCTGCGCGACTTGCGTGAGCAGGGCGTGCATGTACAGCAGCATCAGGCGGCGCAGGAAGTCAGAGCGGGCGAATTGCTGCTTGAGTGCCTGTGCGCTCATGCGGTAAGCGAAGCCGGCGCATTGCACCTGCACGCGGTTCGGCATGGTCTCGCCGCCCGTGAGCACCGGCACGCCGGTCATGCCTTCGCGGCCGACCGCGGCGATTTCGACCGAGCTGCCGTCTTCCATTGTCGAGAGCATCGAGATGATGGCGGTGGTCGGGAAGTACACGTGATGAATCCGCTGACCGGAGTCGCACAGCAATTGCTCGGTGCGCAGATGAACCAGTTCGAGATGGGGAGCCAGCGCCTGCCATTCATGGGACGGCAATGCGCCGAGCAAATGGTTACCGTGCAAATCGGATTGAAGTGTCAACATGATCGGTCCTCGCGTGAAAGTCGCGCTCCGCGTGACTTTCTGTTTTTGATCCGATGCCCGCATCCCTTATGAACAGCGTGCTGCCTGGCTAGCAGCGCGGGATGAACAGGATCGGCCCCGTATTGGCCTTTGTCGTGCCGCCGCCGTTGTTGTGAATCTCTCCGCGGTGACGCGGTGTTGCGCTCTTCTATTAGCGAGGAGCGTGCCAGCGGGAGGCAAACCGAGGACTGGTGCGGGGTAACGCACTAAGGCTTAGCGCCGCGCGAAGGCAAACGGAGCTTTTTGTTTCATATCTGCACAACGTCCTTGCCGCCAGCGAGCGCTCCGCAGGCGCTGCCTGTTTTCCGCAAGTCCTTGATGGAATTGGGTTGGCGGGTTTTGTGAGGGGCTGGACGGCTCCTGTCTCAGCGCTGAATCGGCCCGTCGGTGTACGTTCTCACGCGGCGTCCGGGATGTGCCGGAATTGATTCAGATGTGTTCAACAGGCTTGGTACGGTGCCGCACGGATGATGATTTTGGCGAGTCAAAAGTCTGAGAAAAACCAACAGTGATTCTGCAGATCAGACAGGTGCGGGTGCGCTGCGCGAGGTTTTATGCGCCTCGCGAAGGAGTAATTAGATCAGGGAGACGTTCAGCCGTAGAAGATGGCGGATATCGCATTGACCGCGCGGACTTCTCCTGCGGGCGACGCGTATGTTGCATCAGCTTTAAGCGCGTCATTCGATGCCGATGCAACGAATCTCTCCTGCGGAGTGAACGGGATGAGCGGCACGATGCATGGCCGGTTCGGCGGCAGATGAAACCAGTCGCGCGCGGCCCTGTAGTGTGTGTCAACGATATGAACGAAGCGCACAAAACGCTTCGCTTCGATCACGAGTTGCCAGCTGTCGCCGTTGCGCTCGAGGGTCACCGTCATGCCCAGATCGTGGCGCTCGCTCACGCGCCGCTCCGGCAGATGAAACGCTTCCGCAACGATCCGGCCGCTCGTCTGTTCGCGCAGCGTGGCGATCGTCACGTCGTGCGCACGCGGCCCGAAGCGGTACGCATGGGTGAAATCGAAAAACTGGCCGAGGCATGCCGCCGCATTGAGACGTTGCACGCTGTGCGGCGCCAGTTCGACTTCACGGCTGGCGGAGGCGACCTTGACGCTGCCGTCACGCAGGCAAACGAGTTCCAGTTGCGCGCGCAGCGGCTGCGCACGTTCGTTCAGCAAATGGATATCGAGGCCGTTGAGGCCTTCGTCGGTGACGCTGGCCTGAATGGGTTGCAGCGCTTGCGCGAGCCCGTGCAGGGCGCTTTTAGGCCGTCCAGTGGCGTCGATCAAGCCCCAGCCCGCTCCGGGGCGCAAGTCCTGAAGCTGCCAGACCAGCGCGCCGCCGCAGGTTGAACCGGCGCGGCGCCATTCGGCGAACACGTCGCCCATCAATTCGGCGACCACCGCGCGCGACAAGTCCAGATAACGCTCAGGGTCTTCGTAGCGCAAGCGTGCCGGTTCGACACCGTATAACGTCTGCAGATAATGGTCGCGCACGTCGTCGAAATCCCAGCCGACGCCTGGGTCGCGCGGCACCGCGGCTTTCCAGCGCGGATCGTGCAGATGAATCGTGCCGAGCGCGCCATGCAGCGTGGCGTCGTCGGGCACGTTGGCGAAGGCGAGGCATTCGGCGGCGAAGCGCACCTGCGAGCGGCGCACGTCGTCGAGCGGACGCTGATAGGCGCCCACGCCGTAGTAGTGAGTGACGCCCTCATTAGTTGAAAACGGCCACACGCCCCCCGAAGGCGAGTTGGCGACATACGGCACGTCGGACCGTTCGCGCGCGGCGATGGCCGGCAGTTGTTCAGTAAAGAGTGGTTGCGCGCGCATCGAAGGCGGCAGGCCGAACATGGCCGCCTGCTGATCGACCTCGCTGCCGCCGCACAGCACCGCGAGCGAAGCGAAGCGCCGTGTGCGCGTTAAGAATTGCGTGGCTTCGCGCTCGATCGACGCGCTGAATGCGGCATCGTTCGGATAGTCGAAATTCGCCAGTGCGAAGTCTTGCCAGATGAGTATGCCGTATTCGTCGGCGAGCGCGTAAAACGCGTCGGACTCGTAGACCATCGTACCGCCCACGCGCAGCATGTTCATGCCCGCATCGCGGGCCAGCGTGAACGCGTGGCGCAGTTGCGCCTCGCTGCCAGCGAGCGTGACGAGGTCCGCGCTGGTCCAGCATGCGCCTCGGCAGAACACCGGCAAGCCATTAACGCGCAAGGTGAAGCCCATGCCGTCCGCGCCGTGGTCCACTTCAATCGTGCGGAAACCGACCGAACCCAATCCGTGAGATGTCGCGTGCCCGTCATCGAGCTGCAACGTCAATGGATATAAAGTGGGCTCGCCGTGCGTATGCGGCCACCAGCGCTCGGCACCCGGCACGCGTACGCTGCCAGTCAGTGTATATGCATCGCTCCATTGCAAAGACGAAACAGCGTCGCCGCATTTAAGCGAAGCGCGGCAGGCCGTGTCATCGTGCGGATGAACGAAACGTAGCGTGAGCGTAACAACGCCAGAAGCAACGCCAGAAGCAAGGGCGTCCTCGGTATCAAGCCGGCTCGACACGTCGACGGTATCGAAAGCGTGGGGCGTGTCGCTCAGCAGTTCGACAGGGCGCCATGGACCGACTGCCTGCACCGAAGGACACCAACCGGGCATATGACCGAGCAGGGTGGTGCGCACGTTGCGCAAGGTGGGCGGCGACACGAGCCGTGGCCGCCAGCGCGCGCGTGAACGTTTGGCCGTCAACGCCGGCGTGAGCGAGCGGAAGCACAGCGCGAGCGTCGCGCCGCCGTTTAGTTCGATGTCCAGATCGTGCGCGACGAACATCGAATCGGAATCAAGATGCTTCGCGCCGTCGAGCCAGACTTCGGCGATGCTGGCGAGGCCATGCAGACGCAAACGACGGCGGCCGGTGCCTTCGAGCCTCACGCGATACCAATGGTCGTCGAAGGCGAGCGGTGGTGGATGCGCGATGTCCAGCAGACCTGCGGCACGGCGCGCGCTCGCGACGGTGCCGGGCACTTGCGCGGCGAGCCAGCCGTGCGCGGGCAAATCGGCGGGCGACGCGCACGCGCCTGCGGGCGTGCTGACGCACTGCCAGCCGGTGTCGAGGCGCAGCGGCCAGAGCGTGTGCGATACGGCTGGCAATGCGCCATCGGCACCGGTTTGCGCGGCCTCGTCGGGCGTGGGCGCGAGCATGCCGCTCGCGCCGCCTTCATCAGGCACCAGGTCCATCGTCAGTACATCCACGGCAAGTCCCCGAGAAGTCCGCGACGCCGGGCAAGGCCTGTTACAGCACGAGCGCGGCGAGCGGCGGCAGCGTCTTTTCGTAAGCGCTTTCGATCATGTCAAAGCAGTCTTCGCACAGATCGCGGCGCCCGCGGGTAATCGCCCGCACGAGCCGGAACTGCATCACCATCGACTCCGACGCGATGCTCTGCGCCGCTGCGGGAATCGACGCCGGCACCTCGAAGCCTTGCGCGGAGAGCCACCTCAGATACTTCGAGAGAAACTCGAAGTTCGCGCCGAGCTGCCGCATCAGGTTGAACGAGTACGGATGGAAGAACTTTTCGCCACGCTCGAGCAACGTCTCGAGATGCGCGGGAAAGGCGACACGCCACTGCGCAATCGGATTGCTGAGCGGCCGGCGGTGCAAGTGCGCGCGCAGCAATTCTGCCGACGCTTCGGCGAGCGCGGTGCCTTCCAGTGCAGGCCGCGACTGCTTGGCGAACTCCACATACGGAAACAGCAGATCGGCCTGCTGCTGGAACTGCGGCAGCTTGCGGAACACGCCGTCGTAGTCTTCACCGTCGAGCAGGTGATAGCCAGTGTTATGGAAGTAGCCGAGACGGCGCGCGTCCGGATCGATGAAGTCGATGCCCACCGTGGTCTTCGGATGCTCGCGCCGGTACGACGTGGCGCGCGTATTCGGCAGGTAGTAGCCGTCCACTTCCACCAGCACGGTATGGCCGCGCAAGGTCTGCGCGAGCACGCGTGCTTCGAGCGAATCGTAGATGGCCAGTTCCTGCACCTGGGTACCGTAGAGCCGTTCGAGGTCTTCGAGCGGAAACTTGAAGAACGTGAACTGGTCGCCTTCGAAATCCTGCGTGACGGTAAAGCCGAACGCCGCGCGCGGCTCGAGTCCGAAGCCGTGCAGCAGTTCGATCCACAGATCGACGTAGCAGTTGGTCTCCTGCCATACGCGCTCGCCCTGATGCAGCGCATGCGGCGCATGCTCGCGCAAACGCGTCGCGGGAGCGGAAACCGCGCCCCCCGTGACGGGCTGATCGACGTGGCGGTTCAGCGGAAACGCGCCATTCGCGCCGTTTGGCGCCGGTGTCAGAGACGGATTCATACGCGCTCTCCGGAACCTTGCTTCCTTTCGGCGGACACCGTTTGCATGGTCTCCATGCCATGCGCCACGCGCGCTTCGGTATCGCCCCACAGCAGCGCGCGCACGTCGTCCGGCCACGCGTTCACGTCGAGCCCATGATGACGGAATAGCGCGAGCGTGATCCGTTCCATGC
Source organism: Paraburkholderia sp. BL27I4N3 (assembly GCF_003386115.1). NCBI lineage: Bacteria > Pseudomonadati > Pseudomonadota > Betaproteobacteria > Burkholderiales > Burkholderiaceae > Paraburkholderia > Paraburkholderia sp. BL27I4N3. The sequence goes on from NZ_QREJ01000001.1 coordinate 1,856,524, forward strand.
CGAAACCGACGCAGCCCGTATGCGCGATCGTGCTGTCTTCGCACAGGATCTTCCAGATCGCGCCGAAGTGTTCCATGTGATAGTTGAAGGACAGGCAGGCGGTCTTGCCGCGCGGATCGGCGACCGGGATCAGCAGTTCGAACTTGAGCGCCTGGGCGCGCTGGCTATCGGCGACGATCTTGCCGCCGCGGCCGAAGAACGGGTCGTTGGCGAGATCGACTTCGACCGGCAATTGCAACAGATTGATGAGCAGCGAGCCGCGATCGATCCACATCTGCCGGAACGCCATAACCTGTTCCGCGTTGCCAAGGCGCACGTATTCGCGCTGGCGGAACATCTGCATGCGGCCCGGATCGAGCGACGGTTCGTGACGGAAGCAATACGACAGCACATCGATGGTTCGGCCGTTGGCGGGCAACGGACCGCGCCGCGCCATCACCGGATAGATCGGGTAGCAGGCGGCCGGCGTGAGCACCACACGGGTCGGTTTCTGCTGCGCCATCCAGTCGTCGGCGCGGTCGTCATCGCGTTCGGTCATGGCGTCGTCGAGCGCGCGCAACAGGCGCTGGTGGCCCATGTCGTTGCCGCAGAACGAGTGGATGGTGCCGGCCAGATTTGGGAAGCTCTTCAGATACTCGCTGTCTTCGAAGTCGGTGCGGCGCATGGCGGGCGGAAAGCGCAGTAGTTCGGGCTGCTGGTCCGCGCCCAGATGCGTGATCGCCACGTTCAGCCGGTCCACCACGTCTTCGAAAATCTGGCTGCGGCCATACAGGCCGTTTTCGCCGGTGTCGATCAACAGGCCCGCGGCCAGCAGTTCATCGCGAAAGCTCGGCGCTTCGGCTGCCTGAGTAGCCGCGGCAAGGGCGGCGGTATCGGTCATCGTGTTCATATCAGGCTCTCCCCGGGGCGGCAGGTCGTTGCGCGAGCAACAGGCTCGCGGTGTTCTGCGCGATGCGATCGTTATTGATCATCAGCGGCGCCGAATGCAGGTCGCGCAAATGGCGCCCGACGCTGTACGGCGTGCCGTTCTTGTAGCCCGCCATGCCGCAGATCATCAGCACTTCGTGCACGACCTGCAGCGCGGTGGTGGAGATGCTCGTCTTCAGCGTGTTCATGTCGGAGGCGAAACCGAGCATGGCCGCGAGCGGCGCATCGGCTTGCGAGCCGCCGTTACGTGCGTGATGAGCGGTGCGCGCGGCCTCCAGCGCGACCGCGAGGCGCGCCTGCATCATCTGCAGCAGACCGACCGCTTCAGCGAGGCGCAAACCGGCCGGCGGAACCACGCCTGGCTTCGCACGCGCCTGGGCACGGAAGAACGCTTTCGCGCGATTCACCGCGTCGGCGGCCACGCCGGTCCAGACCGAGGCCCACAGCGTATGCGAGACCGGCAGCATGGTTTGGTCGGCGATCTCGGCGAATGGCGTTGGCAGGATCTGTTCGGCCAGACCCGTGGCGACGAGCCGGAAGCCCTCGCTGCAGGTGCCGCGCATTCCCATCGAATCCCAGCCGCCGCGCTTTTCCAGTTGCGTATCGGCGCGCAACGCGACGATCAGCACCTGGTCGGCGGCCGCCGATTCAGCGGTGCGGCGAGCGGTGACGAGAATGCCGTCGGCGTGCGCGCCATACGAAATCGTCGGTGCGAGCTTTTCGATGCGAAAGCGCGCACCGTCGAGTTCGACCGAGCACGCGCTGGTGCGCATATTGCCACCGATGGTTTCCTCGGAAGTCGCCGATGCCAGCAGCCACTGCTGCTTGACCAGTTGCACGAGCAACTGTCGATGCCATACCGCATCGCTGCCATGCGCCTCGATACACGCCACCTGGATCTGGTGCATTGCATACACCATCGCGGTGGAGGCGCAGCCTTGCGCGAGCGTTTCGCAAATCGCGCCGACGTCGGCGAGCGACAGGCCGGCGCCGCCGAACTCGGCCGGCACCAACACTGAGAGCAGGCACTCGCGCTTGAGCGCCTCGAACGCTTCGCTCGGAAAGCGCGCCTCGCGGTCCACGGAGTCCGCGAACTGCGCGGCCACCGCCGCACAGCGTTGCGCGGCCGCGCGCCAGCCGGGCTCGGTTTCGACAGCGGTCAAGCCGAGCGACGTGTCGGCGCCTTCGGCCGCATTGTGCGCGTGCCTAGAGGCGGGCTCTGCCGCCGCATCCAGCAGCGGGGCGTTCATGCTGCCGCCTTCGCCTGTTGCAGCTCGGTGATTGCCGCGGCCATCGAATCGATGCTGGAGAACAGGCGCCGCGTCAACAGACGGTCCGGAATCTCAATGCCGAATTCGTCCTCGATTGCCAGCATCAGATGCACGGTCGCGAGTGAGGAGAGGCCTGCGGCGTAGAGGTCGGCGTCGTCGGCCAGCGTTTGCGCCGGGACGTCCAGGCGAGCGGATTCTGAAAGGATGCGGCGCAAGGCGTTCTTCATGATGTGGTCCCCTAGTTGTTCAACGTTCTCGGATGGTGCGGACATCGATCGCACGTGATCGTTTTTGTGTCCATTGTCACAACGCATGCCAGCGTGGTCCTTGTGCCGGGTGCGGCGCGTTCAGATTGACCGCGTGCGGTTACTGGCGGCGTGCCGTGATGCCGTGCCCCGACGTCCGTATTTAAGAATTGTCAAAGCCCAGCGTCAGTGCGATGGCGCACGGAAACGCGCGATTCACGGACGTACCGTGTAGCCATCACAACGGGCCAGCCCATGCAGCGAGGCCGTCAAAGCCGGCGCGCGGTGCTCGGCGTCGTTGAACTTATTGACTGCTGGGGAAGGCGATGAACTGGAAAACGCTGGAATTCGATCAGCTTTCGGCGCGCGAGTTGTATCTGGTCTTGCGTGCGCGCAGCGCGGTGTTCGTGGTCGAACAGTCGCACGTTTGTCTCGACGCCGATGGCCGGGACGAAAACGCCGTGCATGTGTTCGCGGTGGAGGACATGTCGCGGCCCATGCCGATTCTGGCCTACGCGCGCCTGCAACCCGGCGACGCGGAAGACCCGGAGATCACCATCGACAAGGTACTGACGAGCCCGCTGCGGCGCGGCGACGGCACCGCCGAACTATTGCTCGAACGCGTGCTGCAGGCGATTGTCGACCGTTGGCCGGGGCATGCCGTGCGTGTCAGCGCGCCGCTCGGTCTGCGAGGTTTCTACGAGCAATTCGGTTTTCGCAAGACAGAAGGGCCATATCTCGAACATGGTGTGCCCTTCATTGGCCTTACACGCCAGGTGCGCGGCAGTCAGCCGCTTTTCGGCGGACGGCGCCGTGAGCGCGACAGCGCGGTGCTTGTCAATACGTTCGAAATGCTGTGATCGCGTGGATGCTCCTCACGCCCGACAGCGCCGACGTGTACGGCGTGCATTCGCCGTTGCGTCGGACTCCGAGACAATGTGGCGGGACGTACATATCGATCATGCAGCGTTTGTTGTAATGGCTTGAAAGCGTTCGCGCAGGTTTCGTTTATTCGGGGAAGCGTAATGCATGCGCAAGGATTGTCCCAGCGCACATACGCCTAAGGGGAGCGTTTGTGAACAGTCAATCCAAATTGGATCGTGTCAACCGAGTCGCATGGAATTCGTCTGATGCCGAACGCGTGATGACGTTCGGTAAAACCTACTCCGACCCCGGCGAGCAGGCCGCATTCAATTGGCTCGCACCGCGTTGCGCGGGCCAGCCCTTACTCGATATCGGGATCGGCGCCGGCCGCACGATTCCGCTGATGACGGCCATCTCCGCCGACTATATCGGCGTCGACTACACCCAGAAACTGCTCGATCTCGCCAAGGCGCGCTATCCCGAACGCGACCTTCGGCATATGGACGCGCGCGACATGTCCGCGCTGCCTTCGGATCATTACGCGCTCGCAGAGTTCAGCTGGAATGGCATCGACTGCGTCGACTACGACGATCGCGTGAAGATTCTCGAAGAGATGTATCGCGTGGTGCGGCCCGGCGGGTACGTGCTGTTTTCGTCGCACAACCGCGGCGGCCCCGGCTACCGCGAGAATATCTGGCAACTGCTGCCGCAATTTTCGTTCAATCCGCTGAGACTCGGCTGGCGCACGCTGCGCTCCATGCGACGCTTCCAGCTCGGCACGCTGAACTATCTGCGCAACGTGAAGCTGAATCATGACTACGGCGGCTACGCGGTGAAGACCGCCGCGGCTCACAACTTCGGCATTGTGATCGTCTACACGACGCTGCGGGAGCAGCGCCGGCAACTGGCGCAGGTCGGCTTGCAGATCGACGCGGTGTTCGGCAGTAGCGCGGGCGATCGCATTCCCGACGAAGTGGAAGAGAGCGACGCGTGGTGGTTTCACTTCATCGCGCACAAGCCGCTCGCCGCCTGCCGCTTCGACTGACGACGGCAAGGATGAAAGCACGACTGTAGGCGGAGCACGGCAGTACGCACGACAACATAGAACAATGAACCGGGCCGGTTGGACCGGATAGGGGACCCGCACATGAATCGCATCGTAGAACCAGGCAATCCGCTTGCGTCGGTCGGGGGCGTCGGCGAAACGGCCACGCGTTTATCCGTGCAGCCGGTTATTCTCGCAGAGGGCTCGGGCACACGATCGTCGCCGTTATCGCGCGAACGCGATCCTAAACGCTCGGTCGACCTCACGGGCGACGCGTCGCGGCTCGAAACCACGCTGAGCCGTCTCGACGCGCCGTTCATCGCCGCGCAACACACTACACCGTCATCCATCGCGCGATCCTTTGCGGTGCCGCTGGTGATCTGCTGCGAGGACCTGCATCAGCAAACGCGCGAATCCGGGGAGCGGCTCGCACGCTCGGGCCGGCCGGTACGCATGGTGCTCGAACCGATGTCGCGCGATACCGCGCCCGCGCTCACCGTTGCAGCGCTCGCCGCGTGCGCGGCGGCTGTGGAGGGCGACGATCCGCTCATCGTCGCGCTGCCTGCTGACTACCTGATTGCCGATCACGTTGCGTTCGGCGCGGCGCTCGCTGAGGCGCTCGAGCACGCGACGCGTGGCGCGATCGTCACGCTCGGCGTGCCGCCCAAGCGCGCGGAGACCGGCTGCAGCTATATCCGTACGGGAATGGCGCTCGGCAAGCGGGGTGCGCGCGCCATCGAACGGCTGGCCGAGAAGCCCGATCCCGAACTGGCCGAACGCTATGCCGCATCCGGCAATTACTGGTGGAACAGCGGCATGGTCGTGGCGCGCGCTTCGGTGTGGCTCGCGGCCGTCGCGCTCTGCCAGCCGGCAATCGCCGAGGCCTGCGCGGCCGCGTTCGAGCATGCCACGGTGGATGGCGACGGCACGCTGCATCTGTCCCGCGATGCGTGGACCCTGTGTCCGTCCGCTTCGATCGACTGTGCGGTAATGGAGCGAATCGGCACCGACGCGCGGCTCGCAGGCGTCGCCGTGCCGTTCGTCGCGGGACACGCCGAAAAGAGCGCGCGGGATCCGGTGATGCGGGTCACGCGCGGCGAGGAATGCTTCATGCTCGCGGCGAAAAACCCGTCGGCATATGTTCCTCCCGGCATCGCGCATCGGCTCGAAAAGCTGGTCATGACGCCGCGAGAAATGATCGAGGTCCAATCAGGCGGCTACCCGGGTGAAGACGACATCATGCGTGTCGAAGACCCGTTCGGTCGCAATCTGGAGAGCGCTCATGCACGCAAAGCTGCATCACGCTGAGACGCCGCGCCTCGTGCAGGCATCTTTCGACGAGCGGCGTTTTCGTCACGCGTTGGGACGCTTCGCGACCGGCGTCGTGGTGATCTCGACCGGCAGCGGCGACGATCTGCATGCGATGACCGCCAACGCCTTCATGTCGGGTTCGCTCAAGCCGCCGCTGATTGTCGTCTCGGTCGGGCACCGGGCGCGCATGCACGAGCGTCTGATGGACAGCGCGCTGTTCGGCGTGAGCGTGCTGTCCGAGGCGCAGGAGCCGCATAGCCGCCACTTTGCCGGCGAGCCGCAGAGCCGTCTCGCGCCGCGCTTTGCGGCGGTCGAGGGGCTCCCGGACGTGGTGCTGCTCGAACACGCGGCGGCGCGTTTCGCCGCGCGCGTGGTGGACCGGCACCCTTGCGGCGACCATACGCTGTTCGTTGGCGAGGTGCTGGTGTTCTCGCTCGATGAACACGCGCCGCTGATCTTTTTCGGCGGGCGTTACGGATCGGTGGCGGCGCCTGAGTCGATGCGGCGATCGACGGCGGTGTCCGCGCAGGACTCGCCGCCGCTCGCCGCGAGCGCCTCCTGATGAGCGCGTCGGCCGTCATTTCCCGCCAGTTCCTTTCCGCCGACGCGTGGTGGATCAGACAAATCGTCTCGCAACGTGCGTCTTCGCACTATGCAAACAGTTCAATGCAGGCACGCTTGAGGCGCAAGCTTATGGCCCATGGAAATATGCGGCGTTACAAGAAAGAAACAATTCTTCAGAGGGATAACCCTGTTAGGACGTTTCCCGACTGGCGCAAGCGTTTCGAAGCTAGCAACGTATCGTAGAAGAACTAAGTGACGTCAAAAAACGAGACATAAGGGCCGCACGATCAACAGGCTACGCGGGGGCAAACACCGCTTCGGGGAGAGTTTCATGGAACAGGCAAACAAAGATCGATCGCTCGTGAGCAAAGTCATGGACGGATTGGTCACGGGCATCGTCGAAGAGAAATACGGCGCCATACTGCCACCGCAGGATGTGCTGTCGAAGGAGTTCGACGTCAGCCGCACCGTCATGCGCGAGGCGCTGTCGATGCTGCTCGCGCGCGACATGCTGGACGTGCGGCCGAAAATCGGCACGCGCATCCGCTCGATGAGCGATTGGCGCATGATCGACGAAGACGTCGTGAACTGGCGTTTTCGTGCGAAACCCGATCCGCTGTTTTTGCGCGACGTGATCGAGTTTCGTATCCTGATCGAACCGCGCGCCTCGGCGCAGGCGGCCGCGCGCGGCAGCGCGGCGGATATTGCCGCGATCCGCGAGGCGTTCGAAGCATTCCGCGCGATCCGGCCGGGCGAGCCGGGCTATCAGGAAGCGGACGAACTGTTCCACACCCGCATCGTGGTGGCGAGCGGCAATCAGTTCTTCAAGCAAATGGCGGCGATCATTCGCGGCGCGCTATCCACTGTCAATCCCATCGTGACCGAAAGGGACGGGGACGGCCTATGGGAAAAAGCGGTGAAAACCCATCAGCGTGTAGTCGAAGCGATCGAACGGCGCGATCCAAAGGAAGCGGAACTCGCCTCGCTTGCAATGATCGACTACACCACGGAAGAAATCAGCGGCCAGTTTCCCCCGGAACCGCCGGCACGCAGTTGAGCGTCGCCGCTGCAGCGGCACGCTGGGTCTTTAATTTTTCCTTGTGAGACTGTGCGATACGAGAGGCGCGCGTTCACGCCCACGCGAGAGCGTGCGGCATGCGCGACAATAGCGCCTGTTCTGATCTGCATGGACTCGAAGGAACGATGACAATCGCAACGCAGGAAATCCCCTCGGACGGCACGATCCGCTGGGGAATCGTCGGGACGGGCCGGATTGCCCGTCGCTTCGCACAAGGCCTCGCTCATGTGCCGCACGCGCAACTGACCGCGCTGTGGTCACGCCGCGCGGAACCGGCCATCACATTCGCCGGGGAATTCGGCGGCGAGGTGTGCGCGAGTTTCGACGCGCTGCTCGCGAGCGGTATCCACGCGCTCTATATCGCCACCGTTCAGGACAGTCACGCCGACTACGCGATCGCCGCGCTGCAGGCCGGCCTGCACGTGCTGTGCGAAAAACCCGCCACCATCAATCAGCCGCAGCTCGAACGCGTGCTCGATGCCGCGCGCGCCGCGCAACGGCTATTCATGGAAGCCATGAAGCCGCCCTTTTACCCGCTCTACCGAAAGTTGCGCGCGCATCTAGATGCCGAACCGATCGGCGCGGTCGGTCTGGTGCGGGCCGGCTGCTCGGTGCCAGGCGTGCCGGACGATCACCCGTCGCTGTCGTTCGAGCACGCGGGCGGCGCGCTGCTCGACATCGGCATCTACGAGATGTTTCTCGCCGTCGACTGGCTGGGCGCGCCGCTCGAGGTGCAGACGCTGGGGCGGCTCGGCGCAACGGGCGTCGATACGTTCGCGAGCCTGAACAGTCAGCACGAGGGCGGCATCGCCCAGTTGTTTTGCGGGCTCGATCTGCATGGCAAGGGCGACGCGCTGCTGATGGCCAAAGGGGGCCACGTTACGATTCACGAACCGTGGTGGAATCCGTCGCGCGCGACGATCCGTTATACCGATGGACGCGTGGTCGAACTCGACGAGCCGTTCGAAGGCGGCGGCCTGAACTACGAGACCGCGCACTTCTGCGAACTGATCCGGGCGGGGCAGATGGAAAGTCCGGTGATGCCGCACGACAAGTCGCTGCAGATGATCGCGATGGCCGACGCGGCGCGCGCGGCGCTCGGCTTGAAGTTCACCGGAGAGTAGCGTCGCCGGCGTTGCCGCATTACGCGCGGCAGCGATGGTAGGATTCGCGCGGGCATGCGGAGAGAAAAAACGCTCCACGTGTCTGCTGCTTTCGAATTCCTTCCAATGGAGCCGCCTGCCATGCGCATGCTCGGAAAACTGTGGCGCGACAACAAGAGCGTCGTTGCGTTTCTCTTCCTGATGGTGTTGTTTCGCAGCGCCGTCGCCGACTGGAACGTCGTGCCGAGTGGCTCGATGCTGCCGACGATCCGCGAGGGCGACCGGATCTTCGTCGACAAGATGGCCTACGATCTGCGCGTGCCGCTCACGCATATCGCGATCGCGCATCTGCACGATCCGCAGCGTGGCGATATCGTGACGATCGATTCATCGGCGGCGCGTGAGCTGATCGTCAAGCGTCTGATCGGCTTGCCCGGCGACAGCGTGGCGATGCGCGAGAACGTGCTGTACGTGAACGGCGTGCGCGCCGATTACCAGCCGCTCAAGCTCAAGCCGCTGCCTGGCGACGCGGCGTCGCCCGGCGATTATCTAACCGAACGCTTCGACGGCGTCACGCATTCCGTGCGGCTCGCGCCGCAGGCGCCGAGCCCGCGTGATCCATTCGGGCCCGTGATCGTGCCGCCCGGCGAGTATCTGATGCTCGGCGACAATCGCGACGACAGCGCCGATTCGCGTTACTTCGGCTTCTTTCCGCGCAAGGAATTGATGGGCCGTACGCGCCGCGTCGCGTTTTCGCTCGATCCGGACCACTACTACACGCCGCGCTTCGAACGCTTCGGCGCGCCGCTGGATCCGACGTCTTCCGTCGCTAGCCGCTAAATCAAAAGCGCCGGGTGCTCAGTGGCGCGACGGCAGCGCAAGGCGCCGTTCGTACCAGCGTTGCACGCTCTCGAGCACCTGACACAATACCCAATAAACGGCGGCCGCGGCCAGATACAACGGCAGCGGCTGATAGGTCGACGCGATGATCTCCTGCGCGCTGCGCAGCAGTTCCGTGACGGTAATCACTGACACCAGCGAGGTGTCCTTGATCAGGCTGATAAGACTGTTCGACAGACTCGGCACGGCGATGCGCAACGCCTGCGGCGCGATCACGTAGCGCAATGTCTGGCGTCGCGAGAGTCCGAGACTGTAGGCGGCGAGCCATTGACCGTTCTGAATCCCCAGGATCGCGCCGCGCATGCTCTCCGACAGATACGCCGCAACGTTGGCCGACAACGCGATCACGCCGGCCGGCGTCGGATCGAGCGATATGCCGAAACTCGGCAAGCCGTAATAGATCACGAAGATCTGCACCAGCAGCGGCGTGCCGCGCATCACGCTCACGTAAATACGCGCGATCCAGTTCAGCACGCGGTTGTGGCTGACGCCCATCAACGCCAGCACGGCGCCGGCGATCAGGCCGAAGATCATCGACAGAACCGCGAACTTGACCGTCAGGACGGCGCCCTGCGCGAGCACAGGCAGCGATTCAACGAGCAGGGAAGTGGTGGACATGAGCTGAGCGGTGGGCGGGTTAGGCGCGCAAAAAGGGCACATCATAAACGTTGCTGTAGAAGCGCGAAGGGCGGCATCGTCGACGATGCCGCCCTTCCTTTCAATCAGCGCGCTTTACTTGATCGGCTTGCTGACGTCGATGCCGAACCACTTGTCCGAGATCTTCGCAAACTTGCCGTCAGCTTCGAGCTGGGTCATTGCGTCGTCGATCGCCTTGGCGAACTTCGGGTTGCCCTTTTTGAACGGAATGCCGGAAGGATTGCCCGCGCCGACATTCGCGCCCGTGCGCAGCGGCAGTTGCGAGTTCTTCATCAGGTAAGCGAGCATCAGGCGGTCGTTGAGCGCTGCGTCCAGACGCCCGGCGGCCAGATCGCGCAGGTACTCGGGCGCGCCCGGGTACGTCTTCACGTCGATGCCCGGCACCGACTTCGCCATGTCCATGTAGTTCGTGCCCAGACCGACACCGAGCTTCTTGCCCTTCAGGTCGTCGAGCGACTTGAACTGGCGCGTGTCGTCCTTACGCTGGATCAGTTGCGCTGCCGAATACGTGTAGGCCGGCGAGAAGTCGAGCGCCTGCTTGCGTGCGTCGGTGATGCCGACCTGGTTGACGATCACGTCGAACTTGTTCGCCTGCAGACCGGCGATGATGCCGCTCCATTCCGTCGTCACAAATTCCGGCTTCACGCCGAGCTTGGCCGCGACAGCCTTCGCGATGTCGACGTCGTAGCCGACCAGTTCGCCCGACGGCGCTTTCGAATTGAACGGCGGGAAGGTGCCTTCCAGACCGATGCGCAGTGTGCCGCGCTGCTTGACCTGATCGAGGAGGTCGTCGGCATGGGCGGCGACAGCGGTGAACGACGCGCCGATCAGACCGGCGACGAGAATCTTTTTAAACAAGCCAAATTTCATCGAGTTCCTTTTTTGTTCGTCCGGCGTTTTAGCAGACGAAAGCATAGCAAAGCAGACTATCGAAATCTAAATATCGTTTGTTTATGTCTATATTCCGGGCAAGGGGCGCGGGGCGCGGGCACGCACGTAGGACGGAGCACACGTAGGTGCCGCGCCGCGCGGCGCCGTACGGCGGGCACCGGCGCGGCGTTCAGCGGAACTGGATTCAACGCAGCGCTTGCGCGCATTCCGCCACAAGCGCCGGTCCGCGGTAGATAAACCCGGTATAGAGCTGCACCAGCGACGCGCCGGCCGCGAGCTTGGCGCGCGCGTCGTCGCCGGAAAAAATCCCGCCGACGCCGATGATCGGCACCGCTTCGCCGACTTCCGCGCGCAGCTTGCGGATCACTTCGTTCGACGCGTCGAACACCGGCTTGCCCGACAGGCCGCCGGATTCGTCGCCGTATTGCATGCCGGCGACGGCCGTGCGCGAGAGCGTGGTGTTGGTGGCGATCACGCCTTCGAACTGGTGGCGCAACAGCGTGTCGGCGATCGACTTGATCTGTTCGTCGTCGAGGTCCGGCGCGATTTTCAGCGCGAGCGGCACGAGCTTGCCGTGCATGTCGGCGAGGCGCTGCTGCTTCGCCTTGAGTGCCGCGAGCAGCGCGTCGAGTTCGCCCGCGCCTTGCAGCTGGCGCAGATTCTTCGTGTTCGGCGATGAGATGTTCACCGTCACGTAGCTGGCGAACGGATACACGCGTTCAAGACAGTACAGGTAGTCTTCAGCGGCGCGTTCGATCGGCGTGTCGGCGTTCTTGCCGATGTTCAGGCCGAGAATGCCGCGATAGCGCGCCGCCTGCACGTTCTTCACGAACTGGTCGACGCCCGCGTTGTTGAAGCCCATCCGGTTGATCACGGCATTCGCCTGCGGCAGACGGAACATGCGCGGGCGCGGATTGCCCGGTTGCGCGCGCGGCGTCACCGTGCCCACTTCGATGAAGCCGAAGCCGAGCGCGGCGAGGCCGTCGATGCAGGCGCCGTCCTTGTCGAGGCCCGCGGCAAGTCCCACCGGATTGCGGAACGTCAACCCCATCACGGTGCGCGGCGCATCCGGCACGCGTGGCGCGAGGGCGCCGGCGAGACCGGTGCGGCCGGCCGCGCCGAGCATGCGCAAGGTGAGATGGTGAGCGTCTTCCGCGTCCATGCGAAAGAGTTGGGCGCGTACAAGCGGGTAGAGGGAACTGAACACGGGACGAAGCCGGGCGGCCGGAAAATGGGAACCCGCCATTTTACCGGCTTTGCGCTTTTAATGAGACCGACTGGCGGGATTAGGCGGTGGCCTGAGCGGATCGGCCGCTTGCCGTGTCGAGGCTACGGCTTGAGCGGCGGGCGCTTGCCGTGTATCGCGAGATCGACCGGCGGCAGATCCACGCCGGTGGGATCGAGCACGCGCCAGGCGCCGTCGATCAAACCTTCGAGCGGCCGGAAATTCGCCTTGTACGCCATCTTTGGACTCTCGCGAATCCAGTAGCCGAGATACACGTAGGGCAGCTTGAGACTGCGCGCCTGCTCGATCTGCCAATAGATGTTGTAGGTGCCGAAACTCGTGTTCGGCAGTCCCGGTTCAAAAAACGTGTAGACCGAAGAGAGTCCGTCGCCGAGGATATCGATCATGCTGATCATGCGCAGAATGCCCGGCGCATCCGGCCGGTCCGGCAGCGGCTCGCGGAATTCGACCAGCCGCGAGTTGATCCGGCTCTGCAACAGGAACTGTTCATATTGGTCGCGGCTGTCGCGATCCATGCCGCCGCCCGCATGCCGCGCCGACTGATAGCGCATGTAGAGCGCGTAGTGCTCTTCGTCGTAATGGAGCGGCGCGACGGTGGCGACCAGTTCGCCGTGCTTCTTCCAGACGCGGCGCTGCGTGCGGTTCGGCTCGAACTGGTCCACCGGAACGCGCACCGGCACGCAGGCGCGGCAGCCGTCGCAATATGGCCGGTACGTGAACACGCCCGAGCGCCGGAAGCCGGCCTTGACGAGGTCGGTGTAGACGTCGGAGTTGATCAGGTGACTGGGAGTGGCGACTTGCGAGCGCGCGATGCGGCCGTCCAGGTAACTGCAGGGATAGGGCGCTGTTGCATAAAATTGCAGCGCCGAAAGCGGGGAAAGAGGCAGCTCGTTGGGATGAGTCACGTTGGCAGCTCTCGAAGCGTCTCTGGTAATGCAAACCCGGCGCCCTGCGGTCGACGACCCGCGGCTCGGTGGGCGAGGGATCCGGATTCGGCCTGATTCTTCCTACGACGCCGGCGCGACGACCTCGAGCAACGCGGTCTTGTCGAAGCGCCAGGGAATCGGCGGCGCCGCGACCGACGCGCGAACATGCGCGATGAACGCCTTGCGCGCTATCTCGCGACCGCCTAGCGACGCCAGATGCGACGTGTTCTGCTGGCAGTCTATCATTTCTATTTCGTGACGGCGCAAGTGTCCGACAAGCGCGGCCAGCGCCATTTTCGACGCATCCGTGACCTCCGCGAACATGGATTCGCCGAAGAACATTTTGCCGAACGACACGCCGTACAAACCTCCCACGCGCTTGCCTTCGAACCAGGTTTCGATGCTGTGCGCATCGCCCACACGATGCAGCGACGAGTACGCTTCGACCACATCCGCGGTGATCCAGGTTCCGCGCTGTCCGCGTCGCGGCGCCTGCGCGCAGGCGCGCATCACGGCGGCGAAATCATGGTCGACGCGGATTTCCCACGCGTCTTCGCGCAGCACGCGCCGGAGCGTTTTGCGCAGCGACGGCGCGACCTTGAATTCGGCGGGGCGCAGGATCATGCGCGGGTCGGGACTCCACCACAACACCGGCTGGCCGTCCGAATACCAGGGGAAGATGCCGCGCCGATAGGCGTCGATCAGCCGTGACGGCAGCAGGTCGCCGCTGGCGGCGAGCAGGCCCGGCGCGCCGCTGGTCGCGCCGAGCGCGCGTTCGACGGGCGGAAACGGGTCGTCAGGTCCGAGCCAGGGAACCATGCGCGCCGCTCAACCTTCGCGCAGCGAGCGGAAGATGTCGCCCGTGTGCAGGCCGAAGCTGCCGGCGGCGCGGTCGGCGAAAAAGAAACGCAGGGTCTGGCCGACGGTGGGAAAGGCAATCTCGTCCCAGGGGATTTCATGTTCTTCGAAGAGTTTCACTTCGAGGCTTTCTTCGCCGGCGGCAATATCGAGATCGAGCAGGCGCGCCATGTAGAACAGATGAACCTGATGCACATGGGGCACGTTCAGCAGCGAGAAGAGGTTTTGCACTTCGACGCGCGCGCCGGCTTCTTCCAGCGTTTCGCGCGATGCCGCTTCGGCGGTCGTTTCACCCATTTCCATGAAACCCGCGGGCAGCGTCCAGTAGCCGTAGCGCGGTTCGATCGCGCGACGGCACAGCAGCACCTTGTCGTCCCACACCGGAACGGTGCCGACCACGTTGCGCGGATTCTGATAGTGCACCGTGCCGCAACTGCCGCATACGAAGCGCTCGCGGTTGTCGCCCGGCGGAATGCTCAGGCTGACACCCTGGCCGCAGACAGAACAGAATTTCATAGGAAGGGGACGAGAAAGGGTGACAGGAGTTTATCACCGGGGCGAAGTTTTTCTCAGGTCGCAAAATCGCGGCGAGCGGGATTGGGTGGGCGACGAGGCCGGTGCGGAGGAACGAGCGCGCAAATCGCGCACGACCCAACCGTTTGGTTCGGAATCCCGAGCATTTCGCGCGTGAGGGTCGATCCGTGGGCTCGCATGGTGTCGCGAGCGGGTGATCCGTGTCGCAAGCCGATGCTGGGATGGATGCTGAAAGAAAAGCAGTACGACGCGTGGTGGTGCGCTAGGCGATGTAAGACTTGTCAAACCGTTCGGGGAAAACAAAAAAGGCCTGCCGATTTGGCAAGCCTTGAATGTTGTTTCGACGTCTCCAACCAACTTGATGAACTTGGTTGCGGGGGTAGGATTTGAACCTACGACCTTCGGGTTATGAGCCCGACGAGCTGCCAGACTGCTCCACCCCGCGTCCGTCGAAGAAAAGATTATAGAACAAAGCCAGTAGGGTTGCAATACCTATTTAAGAACCGGCTTCAATCCGCGAGACATGCGTCTGCGCATGAGTGCCGAAGTCGCTGCGCGCATGGCTTGCGTCGCATGCCGGAAGGCGCGCGTGAGGCGCTGCGCTAGAATTCAGATTCCTCTCGCGACGCCGCCCTGCCCGCACGGCGGCGCGCGCTCCACCTCTTACCACGCTCTGAACTCCATGGATATCGCTCACGATCTGCAGGTGATTGCCGCTCAGGAACACACGCTGGTGTTCCCACAATTCGACGCCGACCGCGCGTGGCAAGTCGGCGCCTATCTGCACGAGGTCGCCAAGGCGCGGGGTATCCCCGTCGCGATCGACGTGCGCACGTTCGGTCAGCCGCTGTTCTTCAGCTTGCTCGACGGCGCGACGCCGGACAATATCGATTGGGTGCGCCGCAAGAGCAACACGGTCGCGCATTTTCGCCGCAGTTCGTACGCGATCGGCCTGAAGTTGCAGCAGGCCGGCGGCACGCTCGCGGACAAGCACGCTTTGGCTGCCGCGGAATATGCGTCGCATGGCGGCGCGTTTCCGTTGACGGTGGCGCACGCGGGCGTGATCGGTTCGATCACGGTGTCGGGTTTGCCGCAGCGCGCCGATCACGAACTGGTGGTGGAAGCGCTGTGCGCGCATCTCGGCCACGACTACAGCAAGCTCGCGCTAGCAAAGGCCTGAGCCGATGCGGCTGCCTCCTTATGCCTTGCTCGGCATTGCCATCGTGGCCGAAGTGATCGCGACCTCCGCGATGCGGGCGTCGGAGGGCTTCTCGCGGTTCCTGGCTTCAGCAGTGGTCGTACTCGGCTATGGCGTGGCGTTCTATTGTCTGTCGCTCACGCTGAAGAGCATTCCGGTCGGCATCGTCTATGCGGTGTGGTCCGGCGCGGGCATCGTGCTGATCACGCTGGTCGCGGTGCTGCTGTACCGGCAGGTGCCCGACGTGCCAGCCGTCATCGGACTCGGGCTGATCATTGCCGGCGTTGCCGTGCTGAACATGTTTTCGAAGATGCAGGCGCACTGAGCCCTTGCATCGGCACCGGCGCCGCAGGCGCTTATTTGCAGCGCACGATCATCGAGCGATTTTTCACGTTGGCCGACACGACGTTCGTGACGCTGCCGCCCGCCGTGCCGCCTTCGTCATTGTCTTTGGAGACGATGTCGTAACCCGTCGCGCCGCAGGCCTTGCCGGCCTGCACGTAGCACGAAGCCCAGCTGGAAGAGGCGTCGGCGCCGCTGCAATTCACGGCGAAGCCGGTCTGGCCGTTCGGCAGGTTGATCAGCGACGTGGTGTTCGACGATGCGCAGCCGGCAAGGCTCGCCGCGCCGAGCAGCACGGCGGCGGGAAGGGCGGCCGCGAGCGTGCTGCGGCGAACGAAAGCCGGCGCTGCGCCGCTTCGAAGGCGGTTGAAGCGGCCGGCGCGGCGCAGTTGCGTCATGAAATGCATCGTGATGTTTCCTTTCAGATTGATATTCGGGTCGCCACGTGGATCGGGAGCACTTGCCGACGCTCGGCAGAAGCTCAGGGTGCTTCGATCGTAATGCCCGCCGCGCTGACCATCTGGCGGCTTTGCTCGCCTTCTTTGGTGGCCGCGTCTTCCCAGATACTGATGGCTTTTGGAATGTCGATGCCGTGGCTTTCGGCGTACGCAAACCAAGTGTTCGCCGCATCCGTTTCGGGCAATTCGTGGCTTTGCAGAAAATATTTTCCCATATTGCGCTCACTGAACTCGAAAAGCCGTCGTCGTGGCAGCACGGACCGTGCCGATGATCCTGTTCGACCGGAGCGGGCCAAACAAGTGCGATCGGCTGCATCGCCGGGTCGCGCTGCAGAACTAATCGGCTCGCGACGCGCCTTACTTACTGGTTGGCCGTGCGCCGGCGCGCGTGCTGCTCTCGCACGCACGGGCGCAGCCGGCGATATGCAGGTCGACGCACGGGCAGGCGTATCGAACGCGGTTCGACGCGGCGCCCACCCATGAATTGCAACGAGGAGAACGAATATGGCTGAACGGGTCAGCGGCCCTTACCGCGGTTACTACATCAGCGCCACCGCGCGCCTCGTGCCGGCGGCCGACGCACCGGCTGCGACCGCAGGCAACGCGAGCGGGACTTACGTCGGCTCGGTGAGTCTGGCTGAACACGGTCCGGACGATCCTCACCGCATGGAAACCTTGCTCGAACTCGGCGACGGCCAGCGCTTCGCCAGCGAAGAGGAGGCGCTCGTCTTCGTCGAGCAGGCGGCGCGCGATTACATCGACCGCCTGTTGGGAAGCGCTTGATGGCGGTGCGCAAGGTGAAGAAAAGCGTCGCCGGGCCTGTCGGCAAAACCGCTGATGAAAGCGCTGCCGCAGGCTGGACCTCGGTCCGGCCGCGCGAGTACCATAACGACGTTCTCCGGGGCCGGCCGGTTTTCGCCTGCGCCGGTTTCCCGTCGGATCTTTCTGATGAGGCAGCCATGGAAATTCGGTTTCCCGCGGACGCGCCTGCCTACCGCGACTCGAATCTGACCGTTGTCTTTCCCGCGCTGGTGGACGGCGAACCGGTGCCGTGCGCGATCTCGGTCGAAGCGCTCGAAGATCATTTCGGCGCCTACTCCGAGGACCTGGAAGGCTGGATGCGCGCTTTCGACGCCGGACGTCCGCGCATCGAAGCGGTCGCGCGCGAGCACTTGCAGATCAGCAACGGCACGCCTGTGTTGCTGAAGAGTGGCCACTTTCCGCCAGGCAACGTGGCGGGGTAGTCGCGCTGCCCGAGTGAGCATGCGGCCATGCGGACTCCGTCGCAACGGCAGCGGATTGGCGGGTCAGACGCGCTACGGCGGTGAGCAATCCGCCACAGAGCGGGCCGTGCGAGCCATGGCGAGTTCGCATGCGCCGACCCGATGCGCCGGAGGCTGCACAACATCGCGCAACTCGCCGCACAACTCGCAAACGCCACGCGCGCAATCCCGACGACCTTCGCGCTTTCGTTCAAGCCGCGCTCGCGGCGCTTCCGTTTGCTCCCGCATTTGCCGATGCCGCCTCGCGCGCGGCATCGAATGCATGGCGAATGCCTTCTTCGTAAGACGTTCTGACGATCGGGCCGATCAGTTCGGTCAACGCCGAGTCGTCGAGCACGAGCGGTTCGGTCATCAGGTAATTCATTTCCACCAGTTCCCGCATCAACGGGCTGAACAGACCGAACACGCGCAGCAGGGTCTTGCCGGCGACCATCAGCTTCGGTTGGCGGCCGGCTAGCGCATAAGCCTGGCGCGCCACTTCGCGCTGCGTGATGGTGCCCGCGCCGGCGAGGTGCCACCAGCGCCCATACGCCTCGGGCGTGCGCGTGAGCTTTTCGACCACCGGCCCGATATCCGGCAGATAGATGAATTCATGCGGCACATCCACCGGGCCGATCACCTGCGCGCGCTTGCCGGTCGCCGCGGCTTCGAACACGCCGTTCAGCAGACTGCGCTCGATCTTCGGGCCGTAGAAGTCGGGCAGGCGCAGCACGAGCGTCGACAGACCATCGCGTCCATGGGCCGCCAGTACCAGATTTTCCTGCGCGAGCCGCATTTGGCCCTTGAACGTGTGCGGCTCGCGCGGATGATTTTCGCGGATCGGATTGCCGCGCGCGCGGCCGTACGGATACACCGTGCCGATCAGAATGAAGCGCTCGACGCCCGCCGCCGTCACGCCCGCCAGCGTTCTCTCCATGAGCGGCGGATGCGCGGCGAACTGATCGTAGGGCACGCCGACCAGATAGATCACCGTCTGCAGATCCTGCGACGCCGCGCGGATCGAAGCGGGGTCGTCCGGATTCCACGTGACGATCTCCGCGTGCGGATCGTGGCCGAAAGCGGCCTCGAGCGGCGCGCGCGAGCGGCCGACCACCCGGTAATCGCGGCCCGCCGCGCTGAGCGCCGCCGCGATGATCTGACCGGCCGCGCCCGCGGCGCCAAATAAACCCACCTTGCCCGTGACTTGCATGACGACTCCTTGAAGCGGCGCCGCATCGCGTCCGCATGGATTGTGACTGATGATATAAAATTTAATGAACGCTGTTCAGTGAACAGCGTTCAGTTTAATTTGACTTTTCAGTTTGTCAACCCGAAAATGTTCGTCATGGGAATCGCTGAACGAAAGAACCGCCAGAAACAGGCACTGCGCGAACGCATCCTCGATGCCGCGCGGCGCATCGTGATGCGCGAAGGTTTTGCCGCGCTGTCCATGCGCAAAATCGCCGACGCCATCGAATATTCGCCCGCCACGCTGTACCTGCATTTCGCAAGCCGCGACGAGATCGCCCAAGCTTTGTGCGCGGAAGGCTATGCGCAACTGCTGCAGACATTCGTGCCGCTCGCGGGCATCTCGGATCCGGCCGAGCGGCTCAAGGCGCTCGGTCGGGCCTACGTGGCGTTCGGTGTCGCGCATCCGGAAACGTACCGGCTGATCTTCATGGAAGATCCGAGCTACACCGGCGCGGCGCTGGGCGGCGTGGCGAAGGGTAAGGCGGCGGCGGATCCGGCCAATGCCGGCGCGGCGTCGGGCGGTGCGGCGGCGCAGAGCGCGGATACCGAAGCCACGGCGGCTGACGAAGCAAACGGAGAGACGGCCGCTATCGGGGACGATCCCGGCGAAGCCGCGTTGCACATCATGATTTCCGCGCTCGACGAACTCAAAGCGGCGGGGCGTCTGTCGGCGTCGATGGACGTGGCGGTGTGGGCCGAGGCGTTCTGGGCGAATTTGCACGGCATCGTCGCACTGAACCTGACGTGTCCCGTGTTCCCGACCGCGCCGCTCGACACGGTGGTGGGCATCGCGCTCGACGCCTGGTTGGGCGCGTCGCACGCAATGCAGGCGCCGGGCGCCGCGGCCGACGCCGGTACGCGCAAGAAAAAATCCCCTGCAACGCGTACCGGGTCGCCGGCGCAACCGGACAACGATCCCGCCGCGCAGCCTTCAGCTAGAAAACCGGCCAAAGCCGCAGCGAGCGGTGCCACCGCGCCGGCTGCGAGGCGCAAAAGCACAAGTGCGTGATAACGTTCAATTCCACCTTAATTTGCGCGGTTGCGCTTAGCTCGCCATGTCCATTTCCGCCTCGCCCGCCGTCAGCGACGAAGTCGCGACTTTCGTAGCCAACCGCATCGGTTTCATCGAACTGGACAGGCCGAAGGCGCTCAATGCGCTGTCGACCGGCATGATTCGCGCGATGCACGCGGCGCTCGATCAGTGGCGCGAAGATCCGGACGTGCTCGCCGTCGTGGTGCGCAGCCGGCACCCGCGCGCGTTCTGCGCGGGCGGCGACATCCGCTTTCTGTATGAGTCGGCGCAACGCGGCGAACAGGATGTGCGCGACACGTTTTTCACCGAGGAATACCGGCTCAATCACGCCATCTTCACCTTTCCGAAACCGTATATCGCGTTGATGAACGGCGTCGTGATGGGCGGCGGCATGGGCATTTCGCAGGGCGCGCATCGCACCGGCGGTCTGCGAGTCGTCACGAATTCGACGAAGATGGCGATGCCGGAAACTCGCATCGGCCTGTTTCCGGACGTCGGCGCGGGTTGGTTTCTGGCCCGCACGCCTGGCGCGATCGGCCGCTATCTGGCAGTGACCGGCGAAACGATCGGCGCGGCCGACGCGCTTTACGCGGGTCTCGCCGACACCTATATCGACGACGCGGCCTTGCCCGCTCTGGTCGACACCTTGCGCAGCGAGCGCTTCGAGCGCGGCGCGGACGTGGTGGCGTGCATTGAACGCGAGGCGCTCGCGCATCAGGTCGTGCCGCAACCGGAGGCGTCGTCGCTGGCGAATGGGCGGGCGTTGATCGATCGTCACTTCGCCTTGCCCGACGTCGCGCAAATTCTTGCTTCGCTCCAAAGCGAGCGCGAAGCCGCCGATTGGGCCGAACAGATGATTGCGGTCTTGCGCGAACGCTCGCCGCTGTCGATGGCGGTGTCGCTGGAAGTGGTGACGCGCGCCGAGGGTTCAATGGCTGACGTGCTGCGTGGCGACCTCGATCTGACGCGCTCGAGCTTTCTGCACGGCGACACGATCGAAGGCATTCGCGCGCGCATCATCGACAAAGACAACGCCCCGCGCTGGCGCTTCGCGCGCATCGAGGACGTGATTGCCGCCGACGTCGAGAAGATGTTCGAGAGCCCGTGGCCGGCGAACGAACATCCGCTGCGGGATTTGCGCGGTTAAAGCCGAAGAATTGGAGCCGCGCGGTAAGCTATGACGCGCGTAACGCGCGTCATAGCGCCGTTTGCCAACGGCCAGCGGCCAAACCGCCCAAGCCGTTTATTCCTCGTCTTCGCTCGCCATGAAGGCGCGCATGAACACGAGCGCGCCCCAGCCCCACATCGCATTCGCAGCGAACCCCACGGAGAGGCGCGGCAGCATGTTGCCGCTCGGCCAGATTCCGCGCAGCGGGTCGATCACGAACACGCTCGCCGCCGTCAACGCGATGCCGCCGAACACGAAAGCCGGCACCCACGGCGCACGCCGATGCGGCGCGACGCGCAACAGCCACGCCATCAGCACGGCCCAGAACGCGCTCCAGATCGCGTTGGCAATGAACTCAGGCAAACCGAGCGGTAAAAACGGCGCAGTCGAAAAACCGGTCGGCTCGATCATCCCGGCTGCGTGCAGCAGCGCCAGCGTCGATTCGTGGAAGAACAGGGAAGCCAGAAAACCGGCGACGAACGGCAGGATGAGTTTTTGCATGCATTGCACCGCCAGGATACAGGCGGCGTGGTTCGCATGGCCTGTACCGGATTATTCGGAAAACGTGCGCCATTATATCTAGACGTACCCCTTTTCCAGCGTACACGCCGCGCAACATCCGTATGCTTTAGCGTCGGGCTAATCACGAAAGTGGAAAACCTAAGCTAAAAAAAATCGTTCAAAAGCCGCAGCCCGATCCATAGACTGTTTCTCCATGCAGACGGCGTTTGCCGCTGTCGCCGTTTAATCGAGCGCATGACGCGCACGTTTGGTCGAGGGAAGCCGTCGCGATGTCCGGCCTGATGCCGATCTTCATCCGCCGCATGGCGCACGCGCGCCAGCCGGTCCGTTGTCGCCGCTAGCGCGCAACGACACCGCATTTTTCCGTCTCTTTGCGCTGCACCGTCTGGCTGTGTGCCGGAGGGATGCGCGCGGCCGGCGTGTGCGCGAACGCTCGACGCATCGTCTTCATTAATCCAGTTTCGTCCATGCAGGAGCAGCAAATGAATGTGTTCTGGTTCATTCCGACTCACGGCGACAGCCGCTATCTCGGTACGTCCCAAGGTGCACGCGCAGCCGATTACGACTATTTCCAGCAGATCGCCGTCGCCGCCGATACGCTCGGCTACGAGGGCGTGCTGCTGCCGACGGGCCGTTCGTGCGAGGACGCATGGGTCGTCGCGTCGAGCCTGATCGCCGCGACCAAACGCATGAAGTTTCTGGTGGCGATCCGCCCGGGCATCTCGTCGCCGGGTCTGGCCGCGCGCATGGCGGCGACCTTCGACCGGCTGTCGAACGGACGTCTGCTGATCAATGTCGTGACCGGCGGCGATGCCGCGGAACTGGAAGGCGACGGCGTGTTCGTCGACCACGACACGCGCTATGAAATCACCGACGAATTCCTGCACATCTGGCGCAAGCTGCTGAGCGCCGCGCATACCAACGACGCGATCGATTTCGAGGGCAAGCATCTGAGCTCGAAGGGCGGCAAGGCGTTGTATCCGCCCGTGCAGAACCCGCATCCGCCGCTGTGGTTCGGCGGTTCGTCGCCGGCCGCGCACGAGATGGCGGGCGAGCATATCGATACCTATCTGACGTGGGGCGAGCCGCCCGAAGCCGTGGCGAAGAAGATCGCCGACATTCGCGCGCGCGCTGCGGCGCATGGCCGCCAGATCAAGTTCGGGATCCGTCTGCACGTGATCGTGCGCGAGACCGAAGAAGAAGCGTGGGCCGCCGCCGACAAGCTGATCAGCAAGCTCGACGACGAGACCATCTCGCGTGCCCAGGCCTCGTTCTCGAAGATGGACTCTGAAGGCCAGCGCCGCATGGCCGCGCTGCACGGCGGCAAGCGTGGCGGCCGCGCGGAACTCGAGGTCTATCCGAATCTGTGGGCGGGCGTGGGCCTCGTGCGCGGCGGCGCGGGCACGGCGCTGGTCGGCAATCCGGAGCAGGTGGCGGCGCGCATGAAGGAGTACGCCGAACTCGGCATCGACACCTTCATTCTGTCGGGCTATCCGCATCTGGAAGAGTCGTATCGCTTCGCCGAACTCGTGTTTCCGTTGCTGCCGAATCGTCGCAACAAGGTGTCGAATGGACCGCTGTCGGGTCCGTTCGGCGAGATTGTCGGCAACAACTATCTGCCGAAGGCGGCCAGTTCGAGCTGAATCTCGAGCCTGGTGCACGTGCCGCACCGGGCACGCTCGGTCATCGATAAGCAATGAGGAACGGGAAACATGGCTGAATCCACTGTGAGCGCCGGGCGGCACAAAGGCGCCGAGGCCGGCGCGGCTTTGCACACGTTGCGCCGGATCGGCGCGCATCTCGCGCCATGGCTCGCGCCGCTCGCGATTCTGCTGGCGTGGGAATTCGCCGCGAGAAGCGGCGTGCTGTCGACGCGCGTGCTCCCCGAGCCGCTCGCGGTCGTCAAGGCCGCGTGGTCGCTGATCCAGTCCGGTGAAATGTGGGCGGACGTGAAGGTCAGCACGTGGCGCGCGGTGTCGGGTTTTGCGATCGGCGGCGGCATCGGCCTCGTGCTCGGACTCGCGACCGGCTTGTTCAAGCCCGCCGAGATCGCGCTCGACTCGACCGTGCAGATGATCCGCAACATCCCGGCGCTGGCGATGATTCCGCTCGTGATTCTGTGGTTCGGCATCGAGGAGGAGGCGAAGGTGTTTCTCGTCGCGCTGGGCGTGTTTTTCCCGATCTACGTGAACACCTTTCACGGCATCCGCTCGGTGGACGCCAATCTGATCGAGATGGCGCGCAGTTATGGCGTGACGGGTTTCGCGCTGTACCGGCATGTGGTGCTGCCGGGCGCGTTGCCGTCGATTCTCGTCGGCGTGCGTTTCGCGTTCGGGCTGATGTGGGTCACGCTGATCGTCGCCGAAACCATTTCCGCGCAATCGGGCATTGGCTACATGACCATGAACGCCCGCGAATTCCTGCAAACCGATGTGGTGGTGGTCGGCATTCTGCTCTACGCGGCGCTCGGCAAACTCGCCGACGTGCTGGCGAAAAGCCTCGAACGCTTCTCGCTGCGCTGGCATCCCGCTTATCAACGAGGAGGGAAATCATGAGCTCCACGATCTTGTCCGCGTCGTTCGGCGGGATTGCCGGCAGCGATCTCGAAGCCGAATTGGTGCTCGCTCGTAACGTCGATCATGACGCGCACGAAGCGGCTGCTTTCGAATATGCCGATGCGGTACATCATCATCGACCGCGTGTCGATGCGGGACTATCGGCCGGCGCGCTGTCACGCAACGGCGCACGCCGTGCCGCGGATTATTCGGTGGAGTTGCGCGGCGTGGGCAAGAGCTACGGCGAGCGCCAGGTACTGTCCGACTTCAATCTGTCGATCGAGCGCGGCAGTTTCGTGGCGATCGTCGGCCGCAGCGGCTGCGGGAAATCAACCTTGCTGCGCCTCGTCGCCGGACTGGAAAAGACCAGCTCCGGTGTGCTCGAAAAGCGCACCGAAGACGGCGGGCCAATCGACACTCGCATCATGTTCCAGGACGCGCGCTTGCTGCCCTGGAAGAGCGTGCTGCAAAACGTGATGCTCGGCCTCGGCCGCGGCGCGCGTGAGGACGCGCGTGCCGTGCTCGCCGAAGTCGGCTTGCTGGAGCGCGCCAACGATTGGCCCGCGCAGCTTTCCGGTGGTCAGCGTCAGCGGGTGGCGCTGGCGCGGGCGCTCGTGCATCGGCCGCAATTGCTGTTGCTCGACGAACCGCTCGGCGCGCTCGACGCGTTGACGCGCATCGAAATGCACGCGCTGATCGAGCGCCTGTGGCGCGAGCATCGATTCACCGCGCTCTTGGTCACGCACGACGTGCACGAAGCCGTGGCGCTCGGCGACCGGATTTTGCTGATCGAAGAAGGGCGCGTCGCGCTCGATCAGCCGGTGCCGCTCACGCGTCCGCGGGCGCGCGCGTCGGCCGGTTTCGCCGCGTTCGAAGAACATGTGTTGCAACGCGTGCTGAAGACGGCGCCGAATGACGACGCGCTGTCCCATCACGCGTACGACGCACGTGACGAAGGCCGTCTCAGGCGGCCGACAGAGGTCCGTTGGGCCGTCTGACATTGCTTGACTGACTGTTTCTAAATCGCTTTTCTGGAGTCAATCGATATGGGCATTTCCGCAATCAACGTACGCAATCAGTTCAAAGGCAAGGTCAAGGAAATCATCCGCGGACCGGTCGTGTCCGAAGTCGATGTGGATACGCCATTCGGTATCGTCACCTCGGTGATCACCACGCGCTCCATCGACGAACTCGAACTTGCGGTTGGCTCGGAGGTGATCGCGCTGGTGAAGTCGACGGAGGTGTCGATCGCGCGCCTGTGAGGTTTGCGCAGTTCACGCTTGCGCTATTTCGCGTTCGCGCCGCTGGCGGGCGGCTCGTGCGTCATTTTGTCGTTGGTCGGCTTGCTCGGGCGCTTGATCGGCATGTTGTCGGGATTGCTTAAGCCGCCTGAGCCGGAAGCGGCCTTGGGCGGCTTGGCCATCGACGAGTTGTCGTTTTGCGGCGCTGTCTGCGCCGGCTTTTGCTGCGTTTGTGCCGGTTTCGCCGTCTGTGCGAATGCCGTCATGGTGCCGTTTATGCCGAGGCCTGCCGCCAGCGCGACGCCCGTTACCCATGCCGTCCATCTGCTTCCCTTCATATCCGTCCTCCCGGCGATATCGCCTTACGGTTTCGGCGCCGCCGCGCGCTGGTGGAATCATGATTTCCACGCATTTCGCGTGCCGCGACGCGCCCCTGCATACGTCCCCGAAACTTGCTAGGATGAATTGAGCATGCAGACGGAGACGGCCATGTCAAAGTCATTGAGTCCCGAAGCGGTGGAAGCCTTGCGGCGTCTGAACGACGTCGGTGTCGGACAGGACGCGCCGAAGCTGGCGCAGTCCGTGACAGCCGAATTGCTGGCCGGCGGCCTCGTCGCCGAGGCGAGCGGCGGAGACGTCGAAATCACCTGCAACGGTCGGCAATATCTTTCGGGCGATTGCGATTAATTGCCAGCGCGAGAGGCGGCCTGACGTTCGGGCCGGCTCGATCCGCGAGCCGTCCAGCGTGCTCGCCGGACAAGTCTGGCCGCAGCATTAGCGGCGTCACTATGGAGGCGAAGATGGAGCCGAAGGGTCTCGACATGGGGGACTACCAGGCGCGCTATCAGGACTACGACATCGAAGTCGCTGTCGAACAGGTGCTGACGGGCGTCAAAGCGCATTTTCGGGTGTTGCGGGGTGAGGCGGTGGTGGTCGACTGGCGGCTCGTGCATATCGACACCTTATGGTGCACCGAGCATGCCGCGGCCGAGGCGGGCTTCCGCACGGCGCGCGAAGTGATCGACGCGGGCGGCCTCGACGCCGCACCG
Source organism: Paraburkholderia sp. BL27I4N3 (assembly GCF_003386115.1). Taxonomy (NCBI): domain Bacteria; kingdom Pseudomonadati; phylum Pseudomonadota; class Betaproteobacteria; order Burkholderiales; family Burkholderiaceae; genus Paraburkholderia; species Paraburkholderia sp. BL27I4N3. Next base: position 1,883,023 of record NZ_QREJ01000001.1, read on the forward strand.
CACGTGCCTTCCGCACTTGGGTGAAAGTGCGCACGCGTCCGATCAAGCTGGCTGTCCCGATGCGGTTGCAATGATGTAAACGCAACTGGGCGCCGGCATCCATACTGCATGCGCGGCGCCCAGTTTACCGGTTGCCCTCGTGAGGCAGCCGGTTCAACGGCAACTGCTTAGTGGCCGAAGAAAACCGATTGCGGGCCCGAAACCGGCTCTTTGGCACCCGATTGCGACGACACGTTGTTCACGCCGCCGTAGGCATTCGATTCAGCGTTGGCACGTTCAGCTGCCACGGTTTGTGCGTTCTGGCCTTGTTGCGAAGCCGGTGCGCCGACCGACGGACGGTACGACGGCGCCGGGCCGTAGCCGCTAGCAAAAGCGGGAGCGGCGATCGAGGCAGAAACAGCAACCAGCAGGGCGGCGATGAGCTTGGTCTTCATGGTGTGACTCCGATAACGTTTCGACTTCAATTCAGGAAGGCGTCGCAGGGGGCAGTGAGATGTGTCTGCAACGTCGATGGAAGGCAGTGTATACCCCTACTATCGAAAATTTGTATCGATAATCTGAAAGTACTGTTCTTGGATTTGAAATAATCGGCTGGAAGCAGGCGGAGCAAGCGTCCGCAGTGGTTCGACCCCACGGGCCAAGCGGTTTGGGGCGTCAAAGACCCGGGTAGCGGCGTGGGTTAATCGCCATGGATAGCATCGCGCGAATCGAATTTCGTTTGGATTCGTCGCCTTGGAGAACACCTCGATGGACCTGTGGATTCAGCCGTGCGCGGACTGCTTCGAGCTCTATGGCTTGCCTTCCGCGCATCGCCCGCATGACAACCTGACGCTAAACAGTCGTGGGGCGGTGAAAGACGGGCGCGCGGAGGAGCATTACACGTGCGTGCGTTGTCGAGCGGCGTTCGCGCGCGTCGTTGCCGGTGAGCCTCGACAGCAGGTATGGCTGCTGTTGAACGCCGGGCAGCATTGATGGCCTGACCGTCGTGCGAGAGGCAACCGTTTCGGGTGCTCTCGTGAATCCGCTGTAAAGTTTTCGGCGCGGCTGCCGAAAACGGGAGCATGAAATACTTCTTCGACTCCAGGCTCGCCGATCGATACGGCTATGGGATGGCTGTGTATATCGCCGCCGAGACTTCCGATCTGCAGCGCGCCATCGATTTGACCAACGCGCGACGCCTGCGCGCCGGCCGACGCCTGCTCGAAGACGCGCGTATCGAGGACGTACTTTCCGCCATGCTCAATACCGGCTTGCTGAAGGCTAAAACGGATGAAGGCGGAACAAACGTTTCGGGGGCGACTCGCTGAAGCTCGGCGGGTTGGTGTTAAACAACTGAAGCGTGGGCGAGGAGTATCGCGTCGGGCAGGCGAATTTGCGCCTTGCGGTAAAATCGGTGTTTTGAATCAAGCCGTCTGGCCGCCCCATGTCTTCACCGCACACTCCCAGCCCGCGCCGCGTATCGGTCGCCCCGATGATGGACTGGACCGATCGTCATTGCCGTTCCTTGCATCGCGTGATCTCTCGCCATACGTGGCTTTACACGGAAATGGTGACGACCGGCGCGCTCTTGCACGGCGATGTGCCGCGCCATCTCGCCTTCACGCCCGAAGAAGCGCCGGTCGCTCTGCAACTCGGCGGCAGCGAACCCGACGACCTCGCGCGTTCGGCGAAGCTGGGCGAGCAATGGGGCTACGATGAAATCAATCTGAACTGCGGTTGCCCGTCCGAACGCGTGCAGCGCGGCGCATTCGGTGCGTGCCTGATGAACGAGCCGCAGCTCGTTGCCGACTGCGTGAAGGCCATGCGCGATGCGGTGTCGGTGCCGGTCACCGTGAAGCACCGCATTGGCGTGGATGCCGTGGAAGAGTATGGATTCGTGCGCGATTTCGTCGGCACGATTGCGGACGCCGGTTGCAACGTGTTCATCGTGCACGCTCGCAACGCGATTCTCAAGGGCTTGAGCCCGAAGGAAAATCGCGAGATTCCGCCGCTCAAATACGAGTACGCGTATCAGTTGAAGCGCGACTTTCCGCATCTGGAGATCATCATCAACGGCGGCATCAAGACGCTCGATGAAGTCGAGACGCATCTTCAACACGTCGACGGTGTGATGCTCGGGCGCGAGGCTTATCACAATCCGTATGTGCTAGCCGATGTCGATGCACGCTTCTATGGGTCGACGCAAACGCCGCTCACGCGCGAGCAGGTCGAGGCGAAGTTGATTGAGTATTGCGCCGCTGAGATGGCGCGCGGCACGTATCTCGGCGCCATCACCCGTCATGCGCTCGGGCTCTATCGTGGGGAAGCGGGCGCGCGCGGCTGGCGTCGCGTGTTGTCGGATAGCAAGCGCCTCGCCGCGCGCGATCTGACCATCTTCGATGAGGCAAGACAGCATCTGCGCGAGCCGATCGAAATTTTTGAATAAAGGACTAGGCAAACGAGATTCTTGTTCGTATAATCTCGTTTCTTCATCGACGAGCCAAGTTTTACGGCAAGTCAAGCAGATGTCAGTGGTGGCTGTAGCTCAGTTGGTAGAGTCCAGGATTGTGATTCCTGTTGTCGTGGGTTCGAGCCCCATCAGCCACCCCAAAGAATTTAGCAATATCGTTCGCGATATAAGGCAGTTGAAGATTGAAAGCCGTTCCGGATTAAAAATTCGGAACGGCTTTTTTGTTTTCGGAACGGGCGCCGGATAGACGGAAAGAAAACGCCGCGTATAACTACTAAAATACTTCGCGGAAAGCGGTATTTGAGGCGTGCCGAGGCAATTCGGTTTTCGGCAAAAAAACGTCTGCTCGGGAGCGCTGAAGGGCGCGCGACAACATTAGTTCATAAGTCCACTGGTTGAGGCGAGGACGGACTCGCCGTCAACGACCTGCCGCAGCAGGCCCGCGATATCTATCCGTATCCGATGAAGCGGTGCGGCACACGTCGGCCTCGATCCGAAGAACAGCGCAACCGTTACTCGCGCGCAGGCCGTCCAGGTGCGCTCGCTCGACCGAAAATACCATTCCAAATCCGGTAAAGGCTATTTGATTACGGCCACGCCGCCACAACGTCAGCGTGGAGAAACACGCTGACACTGCAATACTTCAGTTTAAACCGCCGACATTACAAATAAATTTCCGAAAATAAATCCGGCTTACTCCGAAAAAAAATATTCGCATCGGTTACCATTCGCCGTCTCAAAATACCAGTTGCTAACCATGCCAGCGGTTTAATCGTATGAATTTTCATCTGTTGTCATATTTCAGACATATAACTTTCGTTATCCTTTCTCTTTCGCTGGTTCAAACTACCGCTGGCCGTGAAAATAATTCTGACGCAATCCTTTCGGCGGATATTATTAATCCTCCGCAGAAAATCGCGTTTTGTCATGCTTCGACGATTGCCTTTTCGAAAGGGCATTTGGTGGCGGCGTGGTTGGCTGGCAGCAAAGAGGCCGCTAGTGACGTTGGTGTTTGGGTAGCGCAATACTCCGGAAAACAATGGGGTGCGCCAGTCCGGGTCGCAGACGGACGTTCGTCTGACGGTGAGGCTCTAACGGTAATTAATCCAATTCTTTTTTCTCCCAGGCACGGTCCGTTGATGCTGTTTTATAGTCGCGGGAAATTGCCGGCGGATTGGCATCCTTTCCGGATGACCTCGCTTGATGGGGGAACCTCATGGTCGAAGCCGGCTGCTCTTGGCCCTGGTATATCCGGACCGGCAAAAGATAAACCCGTCGAGTTATCAAATGGAATTGTAATAGCCGGGAGTAGTACCGAACATGACGGATGGAAAGTTCATTTCGAACGGTCCACCGATGGGGCAGCTACCTGGGAAGTCGAATATCCGGCGGCGGGCCCGCGTGCAATTCAGGCAATCCAGCCAACAATTCTCGACCATCGTCACGGCCAGTTGCAGGCGCTAGTCCGGACAAAAAACGGCTTTGTATTCAACACCAGGTCGAGTGATTGGGGAAAGACGTGGACCGCTCTCTCGCCGGTGGATATTCCCAACTCAAATTCGGGCTTGGACGCCGTGACCCTGATCGACGGGCGCGACCTGATCGTCGCCAATCCGCTACCTTACGTCGAAGGTCGTTGGGACCGCCACAGACTAACGGTCCTCATTTCATCTGATCACCAGACTTATCACGAAGTTCTTGACCTTGAGAACGAGGCAAATCAGGAATTTTCTTATCCGGCGGTTATCCAGTCGCCGGACGGGCTGGTTCACGTCACGTACACATGGAAAAAGATTCACATAAAACATGTCGTGATTGATCCAAGCCGAATCCATTGATCCGATCAGACTTCGCTTCTGCGCCTGAGGCGCTGTGAGAAATCACAGCGCCGTTTTTGTTTTCGGGTTTGCGAGTTCAACGCCCATGTCCCCCATGGCCGCCACCGCCGCTGCTCCACGAACTCCCGCCGCCGCTGGCGCTGCTGCCGCCGTGAGATCCGCCATATCCGCCGCCGTGCCAACCGCCACCGCCGTGCCATCCGTTCCCGCCGTGCCATCCATGGCCGCCGTGCCAATAGCCGCCGTGATAACAGCAGGATCCACCCCAGCCGCCATAAATGCCGACGCTGCCATAAACCGGCGCATACGGTGGCCCGTACGCATAGCCGTAGTCAGGGTAATAAGGTTGTGCATAGCCGTAGTCGTATCCCGGCGCGACTGCGCATCCGGTCAAAGCGGCCGTCACCGCCAACAGTGCCATTGATGCAATGAGCCTGCTCACGATTTTCTCCTTCGTATGTGATTGAGAAAAAACGCGTGCTCAAGAGTTCAGCGGCATTTGTGTCCGCAAATTACGGTTTGCGCATGCTATGGCGTGCCGATCCGGCATGCATGGCGATCGAAGACCGTAGTAGCGAGGCGCGGTGCGAAGCTTTCTAGACCTTCCGTGCATGCGACGCTGTAACAGTTAGTTAAATTTTCGAAACGAAACTGTAGGGCGCGACTGTTAAGTTTGCTTCAGACAATTACCTTCGACTCCCGACCGTGCCGCTTGCCGGGCTGGATGAAAAGATCGCACTCGCCACTGTCAGGACCGCTCGATGCGCAGCCTGCAAGAATCCAGCCGTCAATGAAGCAAGATCCACAGCCGGCTGCCGCATCGGAATTGCGCGCCGAAGGCGACGCCTGCGCCGCGCGCGGCGAACTCGACGCCGCGCTCCAACATTACGAAACCGCCCGCGCGCTCGATCCCACCGACGCCCTCGTCCAACAGCGCCTCGCGGCCACGCTCGCCGCGCTGAACCGTTTTCCCGAAGCCGTGGTCCGCTATCACGAAGCGATCGCGCTCGATCCGCACGACACGGATTCGCATCACGGCCTCGGCTGGACGCTCGAGCAGATGCATCGTCTCGAACAGGCGGTGGACGCCTATCGCGAGGCGACGCGTGTGAATCCGCAAGCCGACGGCTCGCACAACAACATGGGCAACTGCCTGCAGGCACTCGGCCGCTTCGACGAGGCACACGAAGCGTATCGCCGCGCTATCGAAGCCGCGCCGCAAGTGCCGCTGTACTACCGCAACTTCGTGCAATCCAGGCGCCTCGCCGCCGACGATCCGGTGTTCCTCGCGATGGAGCGTCTCGTCGGCGACGCCGCTTCGTTCACGCCGGCCGATCAGGCGGAGCTTCACTTTGCGTACGGCCAGGCGCTGTCCGATGTGGGCCGCAACGACGCGTCGTTCAATCACTTCCTGAAGGGAAATGCGCTGCACCGCGCCGGCGTGCGTTACAACGAAGCGGAAACGCTAGGCCTGTTCGCCCATTTGCCCGAACTAATGACTTCCGATCTGCTGGCGGCAAAGCGCGGTCTCGGCGACGTATCGCAGACGCCTGTTTTTATCGTCGGCATGCCGCGCTCGGGCTCGACCCTGATCGAGCAGATTCTCGCGAGCCATCCTCAGGTGTTCGGCGCGGGCGAGCGCACGGAATTCGGCGAGGCGCTGGTGAGCTGCATTCGCCGCGATCCGGGCGATCCGTTGCGGATCGATATCGAAGCATTGGAAAACGTCGGCGCCGCGCCGTTCCGCACGCTCGGCGCGGACTATCTGCGTCGCATGCGCAACGCGCTGCCGGAACTTCAGAGCCCGACTCCAAATGACGAACGCGATCCGGCTGCGAACTACACGCACTTCACGGACAAGTATCCGTTCAACTTCATCAACCTCGGCCTGATCCATCTCGCGTTGCCGAACGCCCGCTTCATTCACAGCCGCCGCGCGCCGTTGCCAACCTGTCTGTCGATTTTCTCGCGGATCTTTCACGACGTGCCGTTCAGCTATGATCTCGGCGAACTGGGCCGCTACTATCGCGCGTGCGACGCGTTAATGGCGCACTGGCAACGTGTGCTCCCCGAAGGTGTGATGATCGAAGTCAAGTATGAGGAACTGGTCGACGATTTTGAAGCCAACGTGCGCCGCCTGCTCGCGCATTGCGGGCTCGACTGGGACGAACGCTGTCTGTCGTTTTATCAGACCGCGCGCCAGGTGAACACGGCCAGTTCCGCGCAGGTGCGGCGTCCGCTGTACAAGACCTCGCTGCAACGCTGGCAGCCGCGTCACGCCTTGCTGCAACCGTTGTTCGACGGCCTGGGCCCGGTGCTGGCGCCGGCGCATCGCCAGGAGGCCGGGGAGGCCGGCGAGGTTGGCGAGGTCGTGATAAGCGTCACGGAGCATCGCTCATGAGCGCGTCGCGTGGCGCCGTGATCTGGATGACGGGACTTTCCGGCGCGGGCAAATCGACGCTCGCCAACGCCTTGCATGACCGCCTGAAAGAAGCGGGGCACGCCGCGATCGTGCTCGATGGCGACGTGCTGCGGCGCGGACTGAACGCCGACCTCGGCTATGCGCCCGAGGACCGTACCGAGAACTTGCGGCGGGTCGCGCATGTCGCGGCGCTGTTCATGCAGCAGGGCTTCGTTGTGATTGCCGCGGTGATTTCGCCTGAGCATCGGCATCGGCGCTCGGCGCGTGAAATCGTCGGCGACGGTTTCGTGGAAGTGTTCGTGAATGCTCCGCTGAGTGTCTGCGAAGCGCGCGATGCCAAAGGGCTTTACGCTCGCGCGCGGCGTGGCGAGATCCCGCATTTCACAGGCATTTCCGGACCTTTCGAAGCACCGCTCGCGTCGGATGTCGTGATCGAGAGCGACCGGATGCCGATCGACGAGGCAGTCGATCGCCTGCTTGCGCATCTGGTCGCGACGGGGCGTCTAGGCGGTTAGCGCGCTTCGTCCTGAAGCGTCGCGCGCCACGCGCAGCGCGTAACCGTACACGCAGATTTTTCACCCCGCCCGCGGCGTTTCCCTATACCGTTTCGATTTCTCGTGGACAAAAAGCAGAAAGGGTGAAGCGTCGATGCCGACATTGTCGATACGAAAAATCAGACTGAACGTCGAAACACTGGTGCTGGCAGCGGACCTGGCGGGCACGGTGGTGTTCGCGGTCGAGGGTGCGCTCAGCGCGATCCGCGGCGGTCTCGATCTGTTGGGCGTGATGGTGATTTCGTTTGTCGCGGCGCTCGGCGGCGGCGTGATCCGCGATCTGCTGATCGGCGATTCACCGCCGAACGCGATCCGTGACTGGCGCTATCCGGCGCTGACCTTTGTCACCGGGTTGCTGACCTTTATGTTCCATTCGACGGCGCAGCAGTTTCCCGTTGCGCTCGTCACCATGCTCGACGCGGCCGGCCTCGCGCTCTTTGCCGTGGCGGGTGTGGAAAAAGCGCTGCTGTTCGGGATCCGTCCGTTTATCGCCATGTTGATGGGCACACTCACCGGCGTGGGCGGCGGCGTGATACGCGACGTGCTGCTGGCGCGCGTGCCGGTCGTCCTGCACGCCGACATCTATGCAACGGCCGCGTTCGCGGGGGCGTTCGTCGTGGTGGTGGCGCGCCGTGCCGGTTTGCCGCCGGGCCCGGCGGCGCTGGCGGGCGGCGCGGCGTGCTTCGTCTTGCGGATGCTCGCCGTGACCCATGGCTGGCATCTGCCGAAGGTGTCGCCGGTTTGAGCGATGAGGGTCGTCGTATGCACGCGCCTTGGCACGGCGCGCTTCGAAGCCGCTTCGCGTTACCGCAACCACCCGGCCGAATGATGCAACGCCGGGTACACGCCGATAATGAACGCCGCATAGATCGCTGCCATGGTCACGCCGGCAGCGGTGCCCCAGATGTCGCGCGAGGCGGGCCCCTGGCGGAAATGCAAAGGAAGTCCGACGACGAGATAGCCGATCAGGAAGAAGATGATCACCGCCCTCACAGGCGAGAGATCGTGGCCGATAAATTCGAGCAGTGCGGACAAGCTGAATTCAGACATGGACGGACAGGCAAAATGACATGCGGACGATGGCGCGAATCATGGAGTTCGCGCGAAGACCTACGTGGATTAAAGTCCATTCGGCGGCCAAGGTACAAGCAAAATACCGTGTAAATTTGTGCAGGCCGGCATTGCTTGCATGATGCCGACAGGGCGACTTTCATCCACGCTTCAGGGCGCTTCCCATCGCTTTCACCGCGAGGCGATCAACGCTTGCGCAAAGGCTCGAGCAGCGACTTCAAACCGTTGTGATCGATCTCGTGCATTAACGCCAGCAGCCGGCCGATTTCGCCGGGCGGAAAGCCCTGGCTAGCAAACCAGTTTAGGTAATGACCGGGCAGGTCCGCAATCACGCGGCCTTTATATTTCCCGTAAGGCATGACGCGCGTGACCAGCAGATCGAGTTGTTCGGGATTCATGGCAGGCAGGTCGGCGCAGGGAAGCCGCAGCGAAAGATTGTGCGCGAAAAAATGGGCGACGCGCGCTGGAGCGGCATTTTAGCGCGCCAGGCAGAGCTCGGGCGGACATGGTAACGTCAGCGCTTTTCGTCCACCAATCAACAGGACAAGTTCGATGGAATACCGCAGACTCGGCGACTCCGATGTGCAGGTTAGCCTGATCGGTCTCGGCACCATGACGTGGGGCGAGCAGAACACGGAACAGGAAGCGCACGCGCAACTCGACTACGCACTCGATCACGGCATCAATCTGATCGACACCGCTGAAATGTACCCGGTGCCGCCGCGTGCCGAAACGCAAGGTTCGACGGAGCGCTATATCGGCACGTGGCTCGCGCGGCATCGCAGCGCGCGCGAGAAAATCGTGCTTGCCACCAAGATCGCCGGCCCGGCGCGTCAACCGCACAACCCGACCCATATTCGTGGCAAAGGCAACCAGTTCGACCGCAAGAATCTGACCGAAGCGCTCGACGAAAGCCTGAAGCGCCTGCAAACGGACTACGTCGATCTGTACCAGCTGCACTGGCCGGATCGCAGCACGATGACCTTCGGCCGCCCGGCGTATCCGTGGGTCGACGACGCCTATACGGTGCCCATCGAAGAAACGCTGTCGGTGCTCGCTGAATTCGTCAAGGCGGGGAAGGTCCGTCATATCGGCGTGTCGAACGAAACGCCGTGGGGCGTCGCGCAGTTTCTGCGCGCGGCCGAAAAGCTCGGCTTGCCGCGCATCGTCAGCATTCAAAATCCGTACAGCCTCGTGAATCGCACGTACGAAGCGGGGCTGTCCGAGTACGCGCATCGCGACAACATCGGCTTGCTGGCTTATTCGCCGCTGGCCTTCGGCTGGCTGACGGGCAAGTATGAAGGCGGCGCGCGTCCGGCCGGCGCGCGCATTACGCTGTTCGAGCGTTTTCAACGCTACAGCAAGCCGCAAGCGGTGCAGGCGATCACGCGTTACGTGGAGTTGGCGAAGCGTTACGGTTTGTCGCCCGCGCAATTCGCGCTCGCGTTCGTCAATAGCCGGCCGTTCGTGACCAGCAATCTGATCGGCGCGACTTCGCTCGATCAGTTGAAGGCAAACATCGCCAGCGTCGAGGTGAAACTCTCGCCGGAAGTGCTCGCGGAAATCGATGCGCTGCACGAACTGCAGCCGAATCCGGCGCCCTGATGCGGGACCGGTGAATGCGAGCTCCGAGTGCGGCTCGCATCATGCGAACGTTTGATTTGCCCCGGCTGCATGGCCGGGCGTTCGCACGGGATTCGCGCGTCGCTTCGGCGACGCTGCCGCGTAGGCAGACGTGCTTGGCTGGTACTCCGCTTCCCGCGTATTTAGTGATGGCGAGCGCCTTTGCCATGGCGCTGCGGGCGAGGCGGCATTCGCGCGTCCGTTAGTGGATTCTCAACTTCCCGCGCACCGCATAAAGCGCGAGCAAACTCGCCAACGCACAGAACATCAGATAGAAGCCAGGCGCGAGCTTATTACCGCTTGCATCGATCAGCCACGTGATCACGAACGGCGCAAAACCGCCGAACACCGTCACGCCGATGTTGTAGCTCACCGCCAAACCGGTCGCGCGCGTCTGCGTCGGGAAAATCTCCGACATCAATGCGGGCAGCGCACCGAAATACGTCGCCTTCAATACGCCGATCCAGATCAGCGCGAGCAGCATCGTCACGAACGAGGGATGCGCGTTCATATACACAAAAGCCGGATATACCGTCACCAGCATCAGCGCGGCGGCCGTCGCCATGATGCGGATGCGTCCGAGGCTGTCGGACAGATGACCCGCGAACGGCGTCAGCACCGTGAGCACCACGCCGGTGGCGAGTGTCGCCGCGAAGCCGGTCGAGGCAGGCAAGTGCAGTTGCTTGATCGCGTAGGTCGGCATGTACAGGATCATATAGTTGGCCGCCGTCGAAATGATCAGCGAGCCGACCGCCAGCAGCATGCGCACCTTCTGCGTGCCGAACAGATCGCGTAGCGGCGTGCGGGCTTTGGGCTCGGCACTGAACTCGGCGCCTTCATCCACGTAACGGCGGATATAGAAACCCACCGGACCGATCGCGAGGCCGAACAGAAACGGCACGCGCCATCCCCATGATTCGAGTTGCGCGCTCGTGAGCTGGCTCGTCAGCAGCGCGCCGAAACCGGAAGCGAGCAGCGTCGCCATGCCTTGGCTCGCGAATTGCCAGCTACCCATGAAGCCACGGCGCTCGGGCGCATGTTCGACCAGAAACGCAGTGGACGCACCGAACTCTCCGCCCGCCGAAAAACCTTGCACGAGCCGCGACAGCATGATGCCCGCCGGCGCCCACAGACCGATCGCCGCATACGACGGCATCACGGCGATCGTCAGGGTGCCGATCATCATCAACGCGATCGACAGTAAAAGCGACGCCTTGCGTCCGGCGCGGTCCGCGAGCGAACCGAGCACGAGTCCGCCGAGCGGCCGGATCATGTACGAGATGCCGAAGGTGCCGAGCGTGAGCATCAGCGAAATGGCTTCGGTGCGCGCCGGAAAGAACAGCTTCGCGATGGTCACCGCGAAGAATCCGTAGACGACGAGGTCGAACCATTCGAGCGCGTTGCCGATCGACGCCGCGAGAATGATGCGATGGACCTTCGCGGCGGATGGCCGCGCGGCAGTGGCTTGCAGGGTGGACGTGCTCATCGTGGACGTGCCTCGTGACGGATGCGGATAACGGCGTGATGCGCCCGATTCGTGCGGGCGTCGCTCAGATAGCGGGGTTGTTTGTCGCGCGCGGCGAGTTTTCGCCGAGATCCCAGAAGAGGCCCGCCATGATCTGCAGACCTTCGCGCACGACCGGTCCGAGCAGATGCTCGTTCGGCGCGTGCTGCGAACAGGCCGGATACGAGTGCGGCACCCAGATGGTCGGCAGGCCGAGCGTGTCGGCGAACACTTCGTTGGGCAGCGTGCCACCCAGATTCGGCAGCACGGCGGTCTTCTTGCCGGTGGTCTGTTCGAGCGAGGCAATCGCCCACGTGACCCACGCATCGTCCGGGTTCAGACGCGTGGCGGGGGCGCCGCGCTCAAGGTCGATCTGCACTTGCGAGAAGCCGTGCGCATTCAGATGCGTGCGCAGATGCCGTTCGAGGTTGTCCCAATCGGTGCCGACCACGAAGCGCAGCTGGCAATGCGCGAACGCCGACGACGGAATCGCATTGACCGGGTTCTCCGGGTTGCCGGCCTTGAACGCGAGTATTTCGAAGCTGTTCCAGCCGAACACACGCTCGGGTGCGGTAAGGCCTGGCTCGCCCCAGTTTTCGTCGACGTCCGGATCGCCCGGGCCGCCGCCTACCGTGATATCGGCGAGCGCACGGCGCACCGCCTCGGGAATCGGCGGCGGGCGCAAACCGTCGACGGCGATCACACCGCGCGCGTCGACGAGGCTCGCCAACGCATTCGCCAGTACCGTCGCCGGATTGCGCAGCAGGCCACCCCAGTTGCCCGAATGATGCGCGCCGTCGCGCAGATTCAACGAAAGCCTGAAATTCACCGAGCCGCGCGAGCCGAGGAACACGGTAGGGCGGCGCGCGGCGAGACGTGGACCGTCGGAGGCGATCAGCACGTCGGCGGCCAGTTCTTCCCGGTGCGCGTGGCAGATCGCGTCGAGTCCGGGCGAGCCGGTTTCCTCGCCCATCTCGATCAGCAGCTTCGCGTTGAAGCCGAGCTTGCCGTCGCGCGCGGCCAGCACGCTCGCCAGCGCGGCGAGGTTGATGCTGTGCTGACCTTTGTTGTCGGCCGTGCCGCGGCCGAACCAGCGTTCGCCTTCGACGGTCACGGCCCACGGCGTCAGCGGCGCGCGCCACTGGCTGTCGTAGCCGCGCACCACGTCGCCGTGGCCGTAGATCAGCACGGTGGGCAGATGGTCGCCCTCGTGGCGCTGCGCGATCAGGAAAGGCCCGAAGCCATCCACCGGATTGGCGACGATGCGCGTGTTGAAACCGAGGCTTTTGGCTTCCGGCGTGATCTCGTCGGTCAGATACGACAGCAGCGTGGCGGTGCGGTCGTCCTCCTGACTTTCGGTGCGAAAACCGACGCGCCGGTTGAGCGTTTCCAGAAAGGCGCCGGATTCGAAATGACGGGTGGCGTGCTCGATGGCCTGGGTGCGGCTCATGCGTGTCTCCAATGCGGGCGAAGGTGGGGGCGGGCGGCGCGGGATCGTTTGTCTGATGACGCACGGACGCGGCCTGCATCTTCGAACCGATTCTAGGAGGCCGTTTTTTTTGTCACAATGATCGTCTTTCGAAGCTTGCGTTGCTGAAAAGGCAAAGCTCGCCGCGCGTACAGAAGGCACTTGCGGATATCGGCGCGCCGGCGCTGACCGTTGAATGGGACATCACACATGGCACTTTCGCTGCATGGCATCGCGCTGCGCTATTTCGTCGAAGTCGCGCGCACCGGCTCGCTCAGCGACGCGTCCGCGCGGCTGCATGTCGCCGTCTCGGCGATCAGCCGGCAGGTGGCGCGGCTCGAAAGCGATCTCGGCGTCGCGCTATTCGAGCGGCGTCCGCGCGGCATGGCGCTTTCCGAAGCGGGCGAGCGCCTGCTGGCCTACGCGCAGCGCAGCCTGCTGGAGGCGGAGCATGTGATGAAGGAGATCGGCGGCCTCGAGACCTTGCATGGCAGCATGATCAAGGTGACGAGTTCCGAAGGTTTCGCCGCCGACTTCCTGCCCACCGCGATGGCGAGCTTCCGGGTTCAGTATCCGGGCATCGACTTCACGCTCTCGGTCATGTCGCCAGGCGAGGCGACCCGCCAGGTGCGCGACGGCGACGCCGACCTTGCGTTGACCTTCAGCCTCGCGCCGGAAAAGGGCGTGAAGGTCGAGCATACGGAGCGCGCGCCGGTGCTGGCGCTGCTGCGCGCCGATCATCCGCTCGCCGCGCGCGCGAAGGTGTCGCTCGCCGACTTGCGGCGCTATCCGCTCGTGCTGCCCGAGCCCGGCACGACGATTCGTCAGTTGATCGACATTACCTGCGCGCTCGAAGGCGTCCTGCTCGAACCCGAGCTCACCTGCAACAACAGCGGTGCCATGTATCGCTACGCGCAGAAGTCCGGCGCGATCATGTTCACGGGTCTGCTGTCCGTGCGTGACCGTTACGCCGGCGATGGTTTCGTCGTGATGCCGCTGACCCATCCGCAGATGCGCCAGCGCAGCATCCAGGTGCAGACCATGGCGGGGCGTGAACTGCCGCAGTCGGTGAGGGCGTTCCGGGATCATCTGATCGCGGAAATCGCGGATGCGAAGCCGGCGGATACGCCGGCCTCGAAGGCCGCGCGAAAGCGCGGCAGAGCCAAGGGCTGACGGCCGCAGCGGCTGGACAATCTACGCGCCATCGAGCGGACGAGACTGCGATGACGACGACCGGCGCACAACCAAACAGGCCGGCGGCGTGCGTGCGATAGTGATCGATTCGCGACCGATCGAAAGGCAAATGTCCCAGCCGGATCGCGAATCACGACCTAAACTGTGGTGGACGGGGTGGGCTGAAAGCGCCGCAGTGCATGGCCGGCAATGCTGCAGTGCATGGCGATGGTAGGATTCAGCCCGAAAAATGGAGAGCGGCGCGCGCGCGAATTTGCGCGCCGTCCACAACAGAGCGATAGGACCCAGGACATCGAATGGCGCAACAAAAAACAAACCCAAAACTTGAGCAGGCGCTGACGCGCGGGGATCTGGCCATCCGTCAGGCGAATTCGGCGCGGGCCACGGCATTGCTGCGCGCGTTGGGCAAGATGATCGTGGACGCGTCGGCCACCATCGGCGTGGAAGCCTTCACCCTGATTCCCGACGGCGACAAGATCTACGATCCGGCCGACGGGCTGTGGCCGCAGGAGCTGCAGGTCTCGCTCGATGGCCCCGTCGAAGAGGCCGATCCGGATGAAGTGCGCACGGTCCGCCTGATCGCCGACGACCCGGGCACGGTGTTCCGGGTCGAGTGGCAGCGAGCCGACGGCAAGATCGGGCGTCAGGACGGCGGTCCGTTCGCCACGGTGGCGTTTATCTCCGACGTGGACATTCCGTGGACGGATGACGAGGACTGAGCGGGCCCGGCTCGCGCCAGGCGCTGATGTTTCGTCGGGCGCGGCGATCAGCGCCTGGCATCCGTTATGGTTGACGGCCGGAAAACCTACTTCATCATCCGGCGGCGAAACAGAATAGCCGACACGATAAACCCGCCCAGCGCATACGCGGCCAGCACGGCGATATGCAACAGCGCATTATCGACGGGGCGGCCCAGCATCGCCGGCCGCATCAGGTCGACCGCATGCGCCAGCGGCAACATCTGGGTCGCGCCCCGCGCAACGGCAGGCAGTTGCGAGACCGGAAAGAACACGCCGGATAGCAGCAGCATCGGCGTCAACATCAGCGTCTGGTAAAACATGAAGAAGTCGTACGAAGGCGCGAGCGCCGTCACGACCATCGCAATGCTCGCGAACGCAAGCCCGGTCAGCACGATGACCGGCAGCGCCAGCAGCATCGACGGAAAATTTGCGTAGCCCAATGCGCCTGCCACCAACATGATCGCCGCGCCCGAGAGCACCGATTTGCTGGCTGCCCAGATCACCTCGCCGAGCACGATGTCGCCGAGCGTCAGCGGCGTATGCATGATCGCTTCCCAGGTGCGCTGCACATGCATGCGCGAGAAGCCCGAATACATCGACTCGAAACTTGCCGACATCATCACGCTCGAGGCCACCGTGCCCGCCGCGAGAAACGCGATATACGACACGCCGTCGACATGGCCGACCATCAGCCCCAGCCCGAAGCCGAGGCCGAACAGATAGATCATCGGGTCGGCCAGGTTGCCGAACATCGAGGCGATCGCGAGTTTCTTCCACACCAGATAGTTGCGGCGCCACACCGCGATCCAGTTGCTGGCGTTCGCGGGGAAGGCGGCGAAGGCTTCCTGATTCGATGGCGTGTCGCCGGCGGTTTCGTAGGTGCGTGCGTCCATTGCGGGTCTCGTGCGTATCTCGTGCGTGTCCCTGCGTGGTTTCTGTCAGGGCGTCGTTGTAGTTGCAGGGCGTTGCGTGCAATGGCGGTCTCGACCGATGCGCTTCAATCCTGCATCTCGCGGCCCGTGAGCCGCAGGAACACATCTTCCAGATTCGCCGGTCGATGCAGATAGCGCAGATCCGCGCGCTGCTTGAGCCGTGCATGCACCGGCTGCGCGTCGTTGACATAGCAGAACAGCGTCTCGCCGCTGATCTCGGTGCGCTCGACGAGCGGCGCCAGTTCATCGCGCAACGCGACCGGGTCGGGTCCGAAGATCTCGATCACATCGCAACCGATCTCGGAAGCGATCAACGCGCTCGGCGCGCCTTCGGCGATCTTGCGTCCTTCCTCAATCACGCACAGCCGGTGGCAGAGGCGTTCGGCTTCTTCCATGAAGTGCGTGGTCAGCAGAATGGTCTTGCCGCGCGCGAGCAGCGAGCGCAGCCGCTCCCAGATCAGATGCCGCGCCTGCGGATCGAGGCCGGTGGTCGGCTCGTCCATGATCAGCACATCGGGGTCGTTGACGAGCGCGCGCGCCAGCGTGAGGCGCCGCTTCATGCCGCCGGACAACTCGCTCACGCGCGCGTCCGCCTTGCTTTCGAGCCGCGCGAATTCGAGCAGCGAAGGCGCCATCGCACGGCATTGCGCGGCGCTCAAACCGAAGTAGCGGCCGAACACCAGCAGGTTCTCACGCACTGTGAAGTCGGGATCGAGATTGTCGAACTGCGGCACCACGCCGACGCGCGCCCGCGCCACGCGCGCGCGTCCGGGGATCGGCTCGCCGCACAGACGGATCGTGCCCGCGTCCGGCGCGGCAATGCCGAGCAGCATGCGCAACGTGGTGGTCTTGCCCGCTCCGTTCGGGCCGAGCAGGCCGAAGCATTCGCCGGCGTTCACATGAAACGACAGTCCATCGACGACCGTTTTTTCGCCGTAGCTTTTTTTGACCTGATGAAATTCGATGGCGGCTTCGGGCATGGATCGAACGAGTCTCCAAGGAAGGGCGTGAATGACGTGAGTGGCCGAGGGAGGCGGCCTATTCTAGGGCATCGGCGCGACGCTGTTGGTTCGCCCCGACAATACGAAGCCGGTTTCTTGCACTGCGGCATCGGCGCGCGGAGACCCTCCGAGCGGCTCGCGCACCTGTTTAGGGCGTGGTTAGAGGGCGGTCAGCGCACAGTTAGCGTTTTCCATCCCTTGCAACCTGAATTGCGGCGCACCATGATTAATTGAGAATCGCGCGTCCCGCGCGAAGGGAGAAAAATCATGGCGAGCTACCAGAAAATCCTGCTGTGCTACGACGGCTCGCGCGAAGGCCGCAAAGCACTCCGTTGCGGCGCCGACCTGGCGTTGGATCTGAAAGCGGAAACCCATTTGCTGTCCGTCGTCGACATGCGCTCGAGTATTGCGCAAAGCGCGGGCCTGCTGACCGACGTGGCCTGCGGCAGTTTCGAAAAGACCGCACGCGACATCCTGCAGGAAGGCGTTGATTGGCTCACCGAGCGAGGTGTGACCGCACAAGGGCATTTTGCATTCGGCCATCCGATCGATGAGATCGCCAACCTCGCCAATGAACTGCATGTCGACCTGGTGGTGGTCGGCCACCGTTGCCGCACGGGTTTGTCGCGATGGTGGATGGGCGCGGGCAATACGCCGTTGCTCGACCGTGTCTCGTGCAGCATTCTGGTGGCGTGTTCTTCGGCGCAGGAGCAGCAGCAAGCGGCAGCTTGAGGCGCATGTCGCCATTGTGGACGGTTGGCTGGCGGCCGGGCACTCCGGCCTCACTACCCGGTGGCCTCGACGTCATAACGATGTCGCTGAACGACTCGCCGCGACTCGCCGCGACTCGCCAAATAATTGGCGCGATCACGGGATCCGCGCCATACAAAGCCGACCTGCCGCGATCACTCGTTCAGATTGACCGCGGCCAGCTTCCACGTGAATATCCCTTCGCGCTGAAAGATCGCCGAGTAACGCGCGTCGCCGGCGCCATGCTGGTACGTGACGACAAACTCGTTGAGCCCACGATAGCCCGCGGTGGTTTGCGGCGGTTGTGGGGGCGTGGCATTGGCATTCCCATTCACCGCGTTGCCGGCCGGAGGCGCTGCCGGTGCCGGTGCGGTCGCGGCGGCGTCGGACGGATTGTTCGCGGCCGGCGGCGCGGGCGGCCGCTCACCCGGATCGCCGCGCGGCGGCATGCCGTTCAGCAAGGCCGCGACACCGTCCGGTGTGGCATAGGCATCCACGAGCGGGCCGATCAACGCGACGCCGATCATCGCGCCAATGGCGGCCAATGGATTGCCGTTGCTGTGCGCGCCAAGCCGGCGTGTCAGCAGGCCGGCGACCTGTTCCTTCAGGCTCTCACGCAACGCGGGGAAGTCGACGTACTGATTGACCGTTTGCGCATCGCGCGCATCGGCCGCGCGTTTGAGATTGTTCAGCGCGATGTACGGCGACGCGTAAGCAAACCCCAGAGCGGCGATCACCACGATCACGACGAGTGTGACGATCAGCGGCTTTGTGGCGCCGCCTCTGCTGCCGCGTTGGGTATGTTTCGGAACTGCCATCGAGTGGGACTCTCCATCAGGTGTGATCTAACGTGGACCACGGCCACGCGAAAACGATCCCACGCAATGCAATCTCTCGCCGCCCGCTCAAGACCGGGTCATCACGACTCGAACACCGCGCCGTGGACGTTGGCTTCGTCGGCGATGCAGCGGTCGATCATGCGGCAAACGGCGTCCATCGTGCCGACCATGATGAGACGCGACGGCCCGTGATAGACCCGCACCGGTGCGCGACGCGCCGGTTCGGCCGTATTCAGGCCGGAATTCAACGACACGCGGGCAAACGCCGGCAACGACGAAGGCAAGCTCGACGCAGCCTCGGGCGAGTCGAACAGCGACGGTGTGCTGCGCGTGGCCGCCTCGATCAATGAGCACGGCACCAGCTTGCGAAGGTGACGCAGACGACCGAACTGGCGAAAGGGCAGCAGGCGGGCAAGACGTTCCATGAGACTCTCCAGACGATGCAACGTTGATGCGGCGTTGATGCAGTGTCGATGCGACATTGACGCGGCTTTTTATTCTGTCGAACGCGCAAAAGGGTTAGAGCTGGTTAGAACTCGCCGGGGCGAATCAGCCCCACGGCGATACCCTCCAGCGCGAACTCCGCACTGCCGGTTTCAACGAAGATGTTTTCGTAATCGGGGTTCTCGGCGATCAGTTCGAGCCCATTCGGCCGGCGCTTCAGGCGCTTGACCGTGACGTCGTCGCCCAGCCGGGCAATGATGATCTGGCCGTCTTTCGCTTCGCTGCGCTTTTGCACCGCGAGCAGATCGCCGTCGAAGATGCCCGCGTCGCGCATGGACAGCCCGCGCACCTTCAGCAGGTAATCGGGCTTGCTCGAGAACAGCGCCGGGTCGCACGCGTAGTGCTGCGAGATATGTTCCTGCGCGAGGATCGGGCTGCCGGCGGCAACGCGCCCGATCAGCGGCAGCGACAGTTGCATGATGCTGGCGTGCGGCAGCGTGAACTGGTGCGGCGAGTCTTCCGGACCGGCCAGCAGGCGAATGCCGCGCGATGCGCCGGCCGCGAGTTCGATCACGCCCTTGCGGGCGAGTGCGCGCAGATGTTCTTCTGCCGAATTGGCCGAGCTGAAACCCAGCTCGGCGGCGATCTCCGCGCGGGTGGGCGGAAAGCCGGTGCGTTCGATAGCCCTGCGGATCAGATCGAAAACCTGCTGCTGTCGTGCGGTGAGTTTGGTCATGGCGCCACTGTATGTATGAACAGGTGACTGTATTTTTATACAGTATTCGGCGCAATTCAAGCTTTACTTTAAGTTCGGGGCGAAGGGCGGCGTTCCAGCGCCGTCAAACGATGCTTTAACAGCCGTTTTCGTTCAGCAACGCCTTATCCAGCTGTCGTTACCACTTTTGAGTATTAAAAAATGAAGAAACATTATTTTTAATGATGAAAGCCCTTCGATAGACTGGGCCTCCAGTTGACGTTCATGTGCACGTGACCGCGACACAAGAAAAGACATCACACGCTGTTTCAGCGGACAACGCGGAGAAAGTTGACATGAAATACCAAGGTACGGGGCTGGCAGGCAGGACGAAGAAACTGATCGCGGCGCTAGCATTGGGCGCGGCGGGCGCGCTCGGCGTGATGGCGCAGGCGCACGCCGCCGACACGACGCTGCTGAACGTCTCCTACGACCCGACGCGCGAGCTGTATCAGGACGTCAACCAGGCGTTCGGCAAGGAGTGGAAAGCGAAGACGGGCGAGACGATCACCTTCAAGCAGTCGCACGGCGGCTCGGGCGCCCAGGCGCGCTCGGTGCTCGACGGTCTGCAGGCCGACGTGGTGACGCTGGCGCTCGCCTATGACATCGACGCACTGGCGAACAAGGGTTTGCTGGACAAGGGCTGGCAGAAGCGTTTGCCGGATAACGCCTCGCCGTACACGTCGACGATCGTGTTTCTGGTGCGCAAGGGCAACCCGAAGCACATCAAGGATTGGGACGATCTGATCAAGCCGGGTGTGTCGATCGTGACGCCGAACCCGAAGACGTCGGGCGGCGCGCGCTGGAACTACCTCGCGGCTTGGGCGTACGCCGAGCATCAGCCGGGCGGCAATGATCAGAAGGCCAAGGAATTCGTCGGCAAGTTGTACAAGAATGCCGGCGTGCTGGATTCGGGCGCGCGCGGCGCGACCACCAGCTTCGTGCAACGCGGGATTGGCGACGTGCTGATCGCATGGGAAAACGAAGCCTTCCTGTCGCTCAAGGAATTCGGTCCGGAGAAGTTCGAGATCGTGGTGCCGTCGGTCAGCATTCTGGCCGAGCCGCCGGTCGCGGTGGTGGACAAGGTGGTCGACAAGCACGGCACGCGCAAGGTCGCCGAAGCTTACCTGAACTTCCTGTATAGCGAGCAAGGCCAGGAGATCGCGGCGAAGAACTTCTACCGTCCGCGTTCGAACAAGGTGCCGGCCGAGCTGACCGCCAAGTTTCCGAAGCTGAAGCTGTACACGGTGGACGATTCGTTCGGCGGCTGGACCAACGCGCAGAAGACGCACTTTGCCGACGGCGGCGTGTTCGATTCGATCTATCAGCCGCAGTAACAGGCCCGCTGCCGGCATCGGCAAAGGCATAGGCAAAGGCATAGACATAGGCAGCACGACGCGGCGACGCGTCACTCCCGAGCGCGCCCCATGGGGCGCGCTTTTGGCCGCCAGGGCCTGCCGGCCGGCAATACGAGCATCAACCTGAACGAGTAACGAGCATGACGACGTTGACCTTCCGAAAACCGAGCGCGTTGCCCGGTTTTGGCCTGACACTCGGCATCACGGTGGCTTATCTGAGCCTCGTGGTGCTGATTCCGCTTGCGGCGACCTTTCTCAAGACCGCCACGCTCGACTGGAGCCAGTTCGTGCGTGCGGTGAGTTCGCCGCGCGTGCTCGCGTCGTATCGGCTCACCTTCTTTTCCGCGCTCGGCGGCGCGCTGATCAATGCGGTGTTCGGCTTTCTGGTGGCGTGGGTGCTGGTACGCTACACGTTTCCGTTCAAGCGCATTGTCGATGCCGTGGTCGATCTGCCGTTCGCGCTGCCCACCTCGGTCGCGGGTATTTCGCTCGCGGCCGTGTACGCGGGCAACGGCTGGATCGGGCAGTTCCTCGAACCGCTCGGCCTGAAGATCGCGTTCACGCCGGCGGGCGTGCTGGTCGCGCTGACCTTCATCGGTTTGCCGTTCGTGGTGCGTACGGTGCAGCCGGTGCTCGAAGAGTTCGAGCGCGAGCAGGAAGAAGCGGCGGCGTGCCTGGGCGCGTCGCGCTGGCTGACGTTTCGGCGCGTGGTGTTGCCGGCGGTGTTTCCGGCGCTGCTGACGGGCTTCGCGCTGGCATTCGCGCGCGCCCTCGGCGAATACGGCTCGGTGATTTTCATCGCCGGCAACGTGCCGATGAAGTCGGAAATCACGTCGCTTCTCATCATCACCAAGCTCGAGCAATACGACTATGCGGGTGCGACTGCGATCGCGGTCGTGATGCTGGTCGTGTCGTTCCTGATGCTGCTCTTTATCAATACCTTGCAGTGGTATCTGCAGCGCCGCACGAGTCGTGGGGGCGCGGGCCCGGCGCCTGCTGCCGCGAGTGTCGCGGCGATCGGTGTCGGCGGAGGTGCGCAATGAGCCGCGATTCCGTGAAGAATGCAGGCGCGGCAGCAGCCGTGGCCGTGGCGCCGCGCGCGCCGCTGAACGTCGCGCGCCGGCCCGATCCGGTCACCGAACCGCCTGTCGTGCGCTGGATTCTCACCGGCGTCGCGCTGCTGTTTCTCGCGCTGTTTCTCGTCGTGCCGCTCGCCGCCGTGTTCTATCAGGCGTTGAACAAGGGGCTCGGTTTCTATCTGGAATCGCTCGCCGATCCGGACGCGCTCGCGGCGATCAAGCTCACCGTGATCACCGCCGCGATCGCGGTGCCGCTGAACCTCGTGTTCGGCCTCGTGGCTTCGTGGTGTATCGCCAAGTTCGAGTTCCGCGGCAAGGCGCTGCTGACCACCCTGATCGATCTGCCGTTTTCGGTGTCGCCGGTGATCTCGGGCTTGATCTATGTGTTGATGTTCGGCGCGCAGGGCTGGTTCGGCCCGTGGCTGCAGGACCACAACGTGCAGATCATTTTCGCGGTGCCGGGCATCGTGATGGCAACGATCTTCGTCACGTTCCCGTTCGTCGCGCGTGAGCTGATTCCGTTGATGCAGGCGCAAGGCAACGACGAAGAAGAAGCCGCGCACGTGCTCGGCGCGTCGGGCTGGCAGATCTTCCGCCGCGTCACGCTGCCCAACGTCAAATGGGGCCTGCTGTACGGCGTGATTCTGTGTAACGCGCGGGCAATGGGCGAGTTCGGCGCGGTGTCGGTGGTGTCGGGCCATATTCGCGGCCAGACCGACACGATGCCCCTGCACGTCGAAATTCTCTACAACGAATACAACTTCTCGGCGGCGTTCGCCGTGGCGTCGGTGCTGGCTCTGCTCGCACTCGTGACGCTCGGCCTGAAGCTGCTCGCCGAGCGCCATATGTCGGCGGAACTGTCGGCCGCGCGCGATGTGCCCGCATACGCGGGTCCCGTTACGCCTGCGGCCAATGCAACAAGCGCAACACCCGCAACACCCGCAACAAGCGCATCACACACAACGCAAGCAACGCATGCACCGCAGCAACACCCGCTCAAGCAAGGAGAGCTGTAATGGGTATCACCGTTCGTAACCTGCAGAAGCGCTTCGGCGATTTCGTCGCGCTCGATAACGTCTCGCTCGACTTTCCGCCGGGCGAACTGGTTGCGCTGCTCGGGCCGTCGGGTTGTGGCAAGACGACCTTGCTGCGCGTGATCGCCGGACTCGAATACGCCGACGGCGGCCAGGTCGTGCTGCAAGGCCAGGACGTGGCGACGGTCGGCGCGCGCGAGCGGGAAGTGGGCTTCGTGTTCCAGCATTACGCGCTGTTCCGCCATATGACGGTGTTCGAGAACGTGGCCTTCGGCTTGCGCGTGAAGCCGCGCAAGGAGCGCCCCTCGGAAGCCGTGATCCGCGAGAAGGTGCATGAACTGCTCAAGCTCGTGCAGCTCGACTGGCTCGCGCAACGCTATCCGTCGGAACTGTCGGGCGGCCAGCGGCAACGTATCGCGCTCGCGCGCGCGTTGGCCGTCGAACCGAAAGTGCTGCTGCTCGACGAACCGTTCGGCGCGCTGGATGCGAAGGTGCGCAAGGAACTGCGCAGCTGGCTGCGTCGTCTGCACGACGATCTGCATATCTCGACGATTTTCGTCACGCACGATCAGGAAGAAGCGCTCGAAGTCGCCGACCGTATCGTCGTGCTGAATCGCGGGCATGTGGAGCAGGTGGGCAGTCCGCAGGACGTGTATGACCATCCGCAAACCTCGTTCGTCTACGAGTTTCTCGGCGCGGCGAATCGCCTGCACGGCAACGTCGATGCAAGCGGTTTCGTGGTGGACGGCGCGGCGTTGCCGGTTTCCATCAAGGCCGATTTCAGCGGTCCCGCGTTCGCCTATGTGCGTCCGCACGATCTGCAGTTGTACCCGCAGGCGTCGGGGCATCGCGAAGGCATCGTCGTCGACGTGCGGCGCGTGGTGACACTGGGTGGCTCGGTGCGGGTCGAACTCGCGGGCCGCGAGGGCAACCTGCTCGAGGCCGAACTCGATCGCGAAGCGTGGCGCGATCTGCAGCTCTCGATCGGCGACGGCGTGACCGCGGTGCCGCGCGCCTTGCGTGTGTTTCCGGCGCAGTGAGCGCAGTGCTGTCAGGCGCGCAGCGACAGCAACACGACCCGGCGTTTCAAACGAACTCAAATAACTCAACTCTGGCCGAACCGGAGACATCAAGATGAATTTCCAGCAATTGCGCTTTGTGCGCGAAGCCGTGCGTCAGAACATGAATCTGACCGAGGTGGCGAACGTGCTGTACACGTCGCAGTCGGGCGTATCGAAACAGATCAAGGATCTGGAGGACGAACTCGGCGTCGACATTTTCATTCGACGTGGCAAGCGCCTCACGGGCCTCACCGAGCCGGGCAAGGCCGTACATCAACTGATCGAGCGGATGCTGCTCGACGCGGAGAATCTGCGCCGGGTCGCGCGCCAGTACGCTGACCAGGACAGCGGGCACCTGGTCGTGGCGACCACCCACACGCAGGCGCGCTACGCGTTGCCGAAGGTGATCCGTCAGTTCACCGAGGTGTTCCCGAAAGTGCATCTGGCGCTGCGTCAGGGTAGCCCGCAACAGATCGCGCAGATGATCATCAACGGCGAAGCGGACATCGGCATCTCCACCGAAGCGCTCGACCGTTTCCCGGATATCGTCACGTTCCCGTGCTATTCATGGCATCACGTCGTGGTCGTGCCGAAGGATCATCCGCTGGTGGGCCGTCCGAATCTGACGCTCGACGAAATCGCCGAATTCCCGATCGTCACTTACGATCAGGACTTCACGGGCCGCTCGCATATCGACCAGGCCTTCGCGAAAGCGGGCGCGTTGCCCGACGTCGTGCTGACCGCGATCGACGCCGACGTGATCAAGACCTACGTCGAACTCGGCATGGGCATCGGCGTGGTCGCGGCGATGGCCTACGATCCGAAGCGCGATACGGAACTGGTCGCGCTCGACACGCAGCATCTGTTCGAGGCGAGCACGACGCGGGTCGGTTTGCGCAAGGGCGCGTTCCTGCGCGCGTACGCGTACCGGTTGATCGAGATGTTCGCGCCGCAACTGAACGAAGCGGATATCGCCGCGCAGTTGCGCGAAGCGGTTTGAGGGTTGCGCCGGATCGTCGCGGTCCGGCGCAACGCCGAACGCTGCCGCACGAATCCATCGCGGCGGCCGGTTAGCGCGAACTTCATGCGGGCTGCGGCTGGCCCAGGCCAGACGCCGCACAAACTTGTGGCGCCAAAGCGCCGGCCCCATCCAACCCCGAAACGAACGCACATCCGTTTTTTCACGCATGGCGGCGCGCGGCGCATCGCTTACAATCGCCGCCATGAATACTTCGACTTCTTCTTCCGCTATACCTTCAAACGAAGGCGCCACGTCATTGCTGCCGCGCATCGTCGTGCTGGCGACCGGCGGCACGATTGCCGGCGCGGCCGCGAGCGCCACCAACACCTCGGGTTATCAGGCCGGCGTGATCGGCGTCGAGCAATTGCTGGCCGTGGTGCCGGCCTTGTCGACGGTGGCGCGCATGGAGAGCGAGCAGATTGCCAGCGTCGACAGCAAGGACATGGCGATGCCGCTTTGGACCACGCTCGCGCAACGCATCAACACGCTGCTCGCCGACGACGAGATCGACGGCGTGGTGGTCACGCACGGCACCGACACGCTCGAAGAAACCGCCTACCTGCTGCATCTCACGGTCAAGTCGGACAAGCCGGTCGTGCTGACGGCGGCCATGCGCCCGGCCTCGGCGCTGTCCGCCGATGGCCCGCTGAATCTGCTGAACGCCGTGACGGTCGCGGCGCAGGCGAGTTCGCGCGGGCAGGGCGTGCTGGTGGCCTTCAACAACAAGATCCATAGCGCGCGTGACGTGGTCAAGACGAGCACCTATGCGGTCGACGCGTTTCACTCGCCCGAAATCGGCGCGCTCGGCTGGGTGCAGGACGGCCGTGTCGAGTTCCAGCGCGGTGTGTTGCGTCCGCATACGCTTGCAACCGAGTTCGTGATCGGCGCGACGTGGCCGCATGTGGAAATCGTCGTGAGCTACGCGGGCGTGTCGCGCATTGCCGTCGATGCGTTGGTCGCCGCGGGTGTGCGCGGCATCGTCGTGGCAGGCACGGGCAATGGCTCGATTCACGCCTCGGTGCAGCAGGCGCTCGCCGATGCCGCCTCGCAAGGCGTCGCGGTGGTGCGTGCGTCGCGCGTGGGATCGGGCCACGTGATGCGCAACGGCGCGGCCGCCGACGACGCACTCGGTTTCGTCAGCGCGGGTTCGCTGAATCCGTACAAGGCGCGCGTGCTGCTGATGCTGGCATTGGCCGCGGGCGCAACGGGGCCGGTGGCTTTGCAGAAGACTTTCGATACGTACTGAGGGATTCAGCGCTGAGCAATTCAATTCAGCGCATGACGCTCAAATGACAACGCGGCGCCCAGGTCATCGACCGGAGCGCCGCGTTGTCGTTTCAGCTTGCGGTTTATCGCTAGCGCCGAAAAGGCGACGCCTGCACGCTGTCAGTTCGCCAGATCCGGCGGCAACTTGCCGCCGTTAGCTGCCAGTGCCACCATCACCTGCTTGTGCAGCCAGATGTTCATGCTTGCCGAATCGTTCGTGTCGCCGGTGTACTTCAACTCCCTGGCGAGTTCCTTGCGATGATCGAGGCTGCTGTCGACGCCGAGCGCCTTCAGCGTGTCGACGATCGACGTGCGCCAGTTCAACGTTTGACCGCTCTCGCTCACGAACTGGTCCATGACGACAGCGACGTCGACGTCGGCGAGCGGCGCGGGCGCCGGAGTGGCCGACGGTGCAGCAGCTTGCGCCGCGGCCGGATCCGGTGTCGGCTCGACAGCGGGCGCGGGCTGGTCCGGTTTCGCTTTGCCAAAGAGCTTATGTACGATGTCACCAAAGATGCTCATTCTGAATCCTTTGCAGAGGGGTTACTGGCGCAAGCACATTCCGCTCACGGGTTGAACACTGGCTGGGAATCGGGCGAATGAAGCAGCGGACACGCGTTGCCATGACCGGCAAGCCGCACTTGGGCGCCGACACGCCCGCAACCAGACTCAACGAGTGTAGGAGAAAAGCGCGGACCGATGTGTCAAAAAAGGTCGAGCAAAGGGGACGGAGTTGCAAGCAAATGCAAGCAGACTTGCGGCCATGCGTACGAGGGTAGCGGCAAAGAGACACGCCGGTGAGCGGCGTGCGTGACGCACCCGCTGCGAGAGTTTGGCCGAAAAAGCATAAACATCGCTAAACATTGAAGTCCGACAGCCGGACACCCGACGACGACGTCTGACCGACCAAGGCTTCCCCGGCGCCGCCGGGTGCCGCTGCGGACCCCACTTGCCGCTCTCAGCCCAGAGCGGCACGATTTGCCCGTTCCGTCATGCATGTCGCACGACGAACCGGGCGCCCCACCTGCGACTGCCATGACGTTGATCCTGCAACGATCATCGCAATCCGTATTGCTGCCTTATGCTGCCTTGGCTTCGCTGCCCGGCGCTTGCGCGACTTCGAAATTCGCCATGATTTCGAGCGCGCGCACCATTGCCGAGTGATCCCATGCCTTGCCGCCGTTCGCCGCGCACACGCTGAACAGTTGCTGCGCGCTCGCCGTATGCGGCAGGGCGATGCCGAGCTTGCGCGCGCCGTCGAGTGCGAGGTTCAGATCCTTCTGGTGCAATTCGATGCGGAAGCCTGGATCGAACTTGCGCTTGGTCATGCGCTCGCCGTGCACTTCGAGAATCCGCGACGAAGCGAAGCCGCCCATCAAAGCCTTGCGCACACGTTCCGGATC
The DNA here is from genome assembly GCF_003386115.1 of Paraburkholderia sp. BL27I4N3. Lineage (NCBI taxonomy): Bacteria > Pseudomonadati > Pseudomonadota > Betaproteobacteria > Burkholderiales > Burkholderiaceae > Paraburkholderia > Paraburkholderia sp. BL27I4N3. The sequence continues at coordinate 1,910,828 of NZ_QREJ01000001.1, forward strand.
GGCGCCCGAGCGCGAGGCGAACAGCAGCGCTTCGGCCACGGCTTCGATATTCAGCGCGACGATGATCTGGTTCGCGACCTTGCAGGTCTGGCCCGCGCCGTTGTCGCCGATCAGCGAGATGTTCTTGCCCATCAGTTCGAACAGCGGCCTGGCCGTGGCGAACGCCTTTTCCGGGCCGCCCACCATGATCGTCAGCGACGCTTCACGCGCGCCGACTTCGCCGCCTGAAACCGGCGCATCCAGATAGTCGACGCCGAGCGCATTGATCTTCTTCGCGAACGCTTGCGTGTCGAGCGGCGAGATCGAGCTCATGTCGATCACGAGCTTGCCTTGCGAAAGGCCGGCGGCGACGCCGTCGTCGGCGAACAGCACGTTGGCGACATCAGGCGTGTCCGGCACCATGATGATGACGATGTCGGCGGCCTGCGCGACAGCGGTCGAATCGGCGACGACGCTCGTCGTTTTGCTCAGATCTTCCGGCACCGGGTACGCGCCATTCACGAACAGCGAGTGACCGCCCTTGATGAGGTTGCGCGCCATGTGCGCGCCCATGATGCCGAGGCCGATAAAACCGATCTTTGCCATGTGTCTAAATCTCCAGTGTTGTTTGGGGTCCCTCGTGGGACTTCCTTCGGGGCGTCGAGCGCCTGATCCCGCCTGGCAATCAGGCGATGCGACGCTCAGGCGGCGGCGTGCGCCGCGCCGCGGGTTTGCCCGGCCACGCTCTGCACCCAGCCGAGGCCGGCGGTGGTCGTCGTGCGCGGTTTGTATTCGCAGCCGACGTAGCCGTCGTAGCCGAGCGAGTCGAGCAGATCGAACAGGAACGGGTAGTTGATTTCGCCGGTGCCCGGTTCGTTGCGGCCCGGGTTGTCGGCGAGCTGGATGTGCGCGATCTGCGGCAGGTTCTTCCTGATGGTCGCCGCGAGTTCGCCTTCCATCCGTTGCATGTGATAGATGTCGTACTGCAGGAACAGATTGTCCGAACCGACTGCGCGGATCACGTCGAGGCCTTCGGCCGAACGGTTCAACGCGAAACCCGGAATGTCATAGGAATTGCACGGCTCGACCAGCAGCTTGATGCCGGCCTTCTTCAGTTCGCTCGCAGCGAAGCGCAGGTTGTCGACGATGGTCGAGCGCGCCTTGTCCGCATCCACGCCGGCCGTCGGAATGCCGACGAGGCAGTTCAGTTGCGGCACCTTCAATGCTTTCGCATATTCGATCGCGCGGCCGACGCCTTCCTGGAATTCGCTCACGCGATGCGGCAGGCAAGCGATGCCGCGTTCGCCGGCTTCCCAGTTGCCCGCGGGCAGGTTGTGCAGCACCAGCTTCAGGCGGTTCTGCTGCAGACGCTCGCTCAATTCGGCGATTTGAAACGGATACGGAAACAGAAATTCGACGGCGTGAAAGCCCGCGTCCGCAGCGGCCGCAAAGCGGTCGAGGAACGGGACCTCGTTGAACAGCATGGTGAGATTCGCTGCAAATTTCGGCATGGTGCGTCTGTCTCTCTGGTCGGTCAGTGGAATAACTTCGTGAGGCGGTTCGGTTTGCAGAACCGCGCTCACGTGATGCTCATCGTTTCGCTGCGTCAGGCCACTCAGTCGAGCATGCTGATCGCGGTCGGCGCGTCTTCGCGCTTCGTGGCCAGTTCTTCGAATTCGTTGATCGCGTCGATTTCGGTGCCCATCGAAATGTTGGTCACACGCTCGAGAATCACTTCGACGATCACCGGCACGTTGAACTCGGAGAGCATCGATTGCGCCTTGAGCAGCGCGGGCTTCAGTTCTTCCGGCTTGAACACGCGGATCGCCTTGCAACCCAGACCTTCGGCCACCGCGACGTGATCCACGCCGTAGCCGTTCATCTCCGGCGCGTTGATGTTCTCGAAGCCGAGTTGCACGCAGAAGTCCATGTCGAACGCGCGCTGTGCCTGGCGGATCAGGCCGAGGTATGAGTTGTTCACCACCACGTGAACATACGGCAGTTTGAATTGCGCGCCGGCGGCCAGCTCTTCGATCATGAACTGGAAGTCGTAGTCGCCCGAGAGCGCCACGATCGGACGTTGCGGATCAGCCGCACGCACGCCGAGCGCTGCCGGAATCGTCCAGCCGAGCGGGCCGGCCTGGCCGCAGTTGATCCAGTTGCGCGCCTTGTAGACGTGCAGGAACTGCGCGCCGGCGATCTGCGAGAGACCGATCGTGCTCACGTAGCACGTGTCGCGGCCGAACACCTGGTTCATCTCTTCGTAGACGCGCTGCGGCTTCATCGGCACGTTGTCGAAGTGCGTCTTGCGATGCATCGTGCGCTTGCGTTCCTGGCAGTCGGCAACCCACGCGCTACGGTCCTTCAGCTTGCCCGCGGCCTTCCATTCCTTTGCCACTTCGACGAACAGTTCGAGCGCGGCCTTCGCGTCCGACACGATGCCCAGATCCGGACCGAACACGCGGCCGATCTGCGTCGGTTCGATGTCGACGTGCACGAACTTGCGGCCCTTCGTGTACACCTCGACGCTGCCCGTGTGACGGTTCGCCCAGCGGTTGCCGATGCCGAGCACGAAGTCGGAGGCGAGCATCGTCGCGTTGCCGTAGCGGTGCGAGGTTTGCAGGCCGACCATGCCAGCCATCAGCGGATGGTCGTCGGGAATCGCGCCCCACGACATCAGCGTCGGAATCACCGGCACGCCGATGGTTTCAGCGAACGCGACGAGCAGGTCTTCTGCGGCCGCGTTCAGCACGCCGCCACCCGAGACGATCAGCGGCTTGTCCGAGTTGTTCAGCAAGGTGAGCGCAGCTTCGATCTGCTTGCGCGTCGCTTTCGGCTTGTAGACCGGCAGCGGTTCGTACGTGTCGATGTCGAATTCGATTTCGGCGAGTTGCACGTCGATCGGCAGATCGACCAGCACCGGACCCGGACGGCCCGAGCGCATCAGGTGGAAAGCCTGCTGGAACACACGCGGCACCAGCGCCGGCTCACGCACGGTGACGGCCCATTTGGTGACGGGCTTGGCGATCGATTCGATATCGACGGCCTGGAAATCTTCCTTGTACAGACGCGCGCGCGGCGCCTGGCCCGTGATGGCGAGAATAGGAATGGAGTCGGCCTGAGCCGAGTACAAACCGGTGATCATGTCGGTGCCGGCCGGGCCCGAGGTGCCGATACACACGCCGATGTTGCCCGGTTGGGCGCGCGTATAGCCTTCGGCCATATGCGACGCGCCTTCGACGTGGCGGGCCAGCACGTGGCTGATGTTGCCTGCCTTGCGCATGGCCGAGTAGAACGGGTTGATCGCTGCGCCCGGAACGCCGAATGCGGTGTCGATGCCTTCCTTTTCGAGCACCAGCACCGCTGCGTCGACGGCTCTCATCTTGGCCATGAATGTCTCCTGAATGTCTTGGGAATGGGCGAATTAAAAGTGTTGAGTGCACTTTAGGCCTCACCTAAAGGTTTGATAAGATCAGTCCGGGTCGCTTATTTCGAAACAAAAAGTATGGAATGGCCCGCGGACTGGCATCGGGACTGGCAGCAGGGAGACAAAAATGGATCGCTTCAAACAGATCGAAACCTTCGTGCGTGTCGCGGATGCCGGCAGCCTGGCGGCGGCCGCGCTGGAGGAGGGCGTGTCGCCGGTGATTCTCGGCCGCCGCATCGACGCGCTGGAAAGGCGCCTCGGCGTCAAACTCATGTACCGCTCGACGCGGCGGCTGGTGGTTAGCGAAGACGGCGCTGCATTTCTCGAGCGCTGCCGGGGTCTCCTCACCGAATGGGATCAGGCGGAAAACGAGCTCAGCGCCGGGCGGCGCGCCGTGAACGGCCATCTGATCGTGTCGGCGCCGGCGGCGTTCGGGCGCAAGCACGTCGCGCCGCTCGCGCCGGTGTTTCTCGCCGACAAGCCGGAATTGCAGGTGTCGTTCAATCTGACCGACCGGGTAGTGGATCTGGTACGCGAGGGTTACGACCTGTCGATCCGGATCGGCGGCGCGGTCGATCCGAACTTCGTAGCGGTCAAGCTGGCGTCGAACCGGCGCGTGGTGTGCGGCACGCCGGAGTATTTTCGCCAGCACGGCCGGCCGAAAACGCTCGAAGACCTGCCGCAGCACAACTGTCTCGCATTCAATCTGCAAGGCGGACAGAACCGCGGCTGGTATTTCCGCCGCAACGGCAAGCTGGCGACGGTGCGGGTGGGCGGCACGCTCGATTGCAACGACGGTGAATTGCTGCACCGCTGGGTGTCGGAAGGTCTCGGGCTCGGCTGGCGCTCCACGTGGGAGATCCAGCAGCAGCTGGCGCGCGGCGAGCTGGAAACCGTACTCGACGAGTTCGCGCTGCCGGACTACGACATTCTCGCCGTCTACCCGCAGCAGCGGTACGTGCCGGCGAAGGTGCGGTACTTCATCGATTATCTGAAAGAGGTCTACGCCAGCGAGGACTACTGGAACCGCCCGGCTTACTAACCCTGCCGCATCCGGGCGCGCTGGCGGTTCGGCCGGATTTTTTTGCGGATTCCGGGCGGGGTCGGGAATAAACTCGGCAAATGGCCGGTTATTCGTTGCAGAGAGTGTCCCGACGAGCTAAATCGCATAGCCGCAATGCCCTGGAGGGCCGAGGTGGTCCAGACCGATTCAGAACCTGTCCGCGCGCACGGCGAGTCCGAAGCAGCGAGGAGCCGGCGCTTTCAGCAAATGGCGCTGCCGCACCTCGATGCCGCGTACAACCTTGCGCGCTGGTTGTGCGGTAACGCGAGCGACGCCGACGATGTCGTGCAGGAAGCGTTCATGCGCGCATTCCGATTCTTCGACACGTTTCGCGGCGACTCGGCGCGGCCCTGGCTGCTGGCGATCGTGCGACGCACCTGGTACACGGAATGGCGACGACGTTCGTCGTCGCATGAGACGGTGGAGTTCGACGACACCATGGACGACGCCTCGTTCGAAGGCTGGAGCGTCGGCGGCGCCGATCCGCAGGCGCTCCTGATCCGCGACGAGGACACCAAGCGCGTGCACGAGGCGCTTGCGCAGTTACCGGTCGAATATCGGGAAGTACTGATGCTGCGGGAGCTGGAGGAAATGGGTTACAAGGAGATCGCCGCGGTGGCCGACGTGCCGATCGGCACGGTGATGTCCCGGCTCGCGCGGGGGCGTCGCAAGCTTGCCGCGCTGCTCATGGAGAAACAGGAGGGCGGAAGCGCTTCGCACCGGTCGTCGGCGTGCGCGGCGGCCGGCCCAGGCAGATCGGCTACGGCGAGCGTCACCCCATTGCGGGCGTCCGCCAATGGCCGGCCGCTCAACACACCCGGCGGCAGCGTCGCCGGCAACGCTCAGGAGACGCCAGATGGACTGTAACGAAGCGCGGCCGCTCCTCGACGCGAACGCCGATCACGAATTGCCCGCGCCGGACGCCCGGCGCGTTCAGCAGCACATCGAGAGCTGCGACGCCTGCCGGCGCGAAAGCGAGAACCTGCGGGCCTTGAGTGGCGCGGTGCGCGCGCTGCCTTACCATCGTGCGCCGCAGTCGCTGCGCGAGCGGATCATCGCCGGATTGCCGTCCGTCGACGAGCCGGTTGCGGCGGCCGAGGCGCCGGTTGCCAACGTCAAGGCGCCGTCGCGCGAGCAGGCACGGCGCGGCTGGCTCGAGCGTTTGCTGGCCGGGATGCGTGCGCCGCAGGGCGGTTTGGGCTGGCCGACGGGCGCTGGCGCTGGCACGGGCGGCATCGGCGGCGGCGCGGTCGGCTCAGGCGGCGTGTTCGGGCGCGGCTGGCTGACGGTGCTGGTGCTCGCGCTGTGTGCGGCGGCGGCTGGCGTGGCGCTGAACCTGCGTCGGCCGGCGGACTTCGGGCCATTTACCGACGAGTTGATAGAAAGTCACGTACGCGCGCAGGTCTCGGGACGTGACATCGACGTGATTTCGACGGACCGGCATACGGTCAAGCCGTGGTTCAATGGCCGGCTCGACTATTCGCCGCCGGTCGAGGATCTCGCGGCGAACGGCTTTGCGCTGGAGGGCGGCCGCCTCGATTACCTCGCGCATCAGCGGGTGGCCGTGCTGGTGTACCGCTACCAGAAGCATGTGATCGACGTGTACGTCTTTCCGCAGACCGCCTCCAGCGGCACGGCGCCGGCGACGCTCGGCCGCGAAGGCTACTCGATTGCGCACTGGAACGCGGAAGGCATGACCTGGTGGGCAATCTCGGACGCCGCGCCAGATGCGCTGAAGGGGCTCGAAGTGGCGCTGAAGGCGCGCCTGCAAAGCGGCAGCGAGCGCACGGAAACTGGCTCGTAGACTGCGACCAGCGCGCTGGGCGGCTCTGCGGGCCACAGACCGCCGGGGTTTGCGGGTGCGGCCGCTCCCACAGGCTTCGGTGCGCGTTTCAGGCCGCCGGGTGCGAGAGGCGGTGCCCACGCCGCGGCCGCACTGGCTAAACCTTTGAAAACACACCCGATTCGCGCTTCGCAATAACGGGATATCTTGCAACCCGGCCCCAATCGGGTTACACTCTTGGGCTTCTCACTTGCCACACCGGTTCGACGCCCGGGTGGCTTTAATCCATAAGTCAGCACAAGGAGTGAATATGCGTCATTACGAAATCGTATTTATCGTGCACCCGGATCAGAGCGAGCAAGTGCCCGCCATGATCGAGCGTTACAAGTCCACGATCACCTCGCACGGTGGCCAGATCCACCGTATCGAAGACTGGGGCCGTCGCCAACTGGCCTACATGATCGAGAAACTCGCGAAGGCTCACTACGTCTGCATGAATATCGAATGCGACCAAACCACGCTCGATGAGCTGGAACACGCATTCAAGTTCAACGACGCTGTTCTGCGTCACCTGATCGTCAAGATGAAGAAGGCCGAGACCGGCCCGTCGCCGATGATGAAGGAAGTGCAGCGCGAAGAAGCCAAGAAGTCGGCTGCTACGCAACCGTCCGAAGCGCAGGCTTAAGACACACTATTTAAGCTACCAGATCAAAGCGTCGTTCTCGTCGAAGGCTACATGAATCGGCTGCAACTGACGGCCAGCGTCGTTGAACGCGAACCGGTGCGATATACCCCCGCCGGCGTTCCGATCGCAGGCTGCACGTTGCACCACCGCACGGAAGTCGTCGAAGCCGGCATTACCCGGCAAGTCGAACTGACCATGCAGGCAGTGGCCGCAGGCGAGGCGAGCGGTAAGCTGGAAAGCTGTCAGATGGGCGTGGAAACGCTCTTCACAGGCTTTCTGGCAAAAAAGCACCGCAACGCAAGAACTCTGGTATTTCACATCACAGCATTGCAGGACATTGGAAAGGACTGAACATGCCCCGCCCGACTGGTAAGAAATTCGACAAGCGTCGTCAGCAACAAAATCCGCTCTTCAAGCGCAAGAAGTTCTGCCGTTTCACGGCCGCTGGCGTCGATCACATCGACTACAAGGACCTCGAAACGCTGAAGGACTTCATCGGCGAAAACGGCAAGATCACGCCGGCGCGTCTCACGGGTACGAAGTCGCACTATCAACGCCAGCTGGATACGGCAATCAAGCGCGCACGTTTCCTCGCGCTGGTGCCGTACACCGACCAGCACAAGGCCTAACCCGACGACGCGATAAGGAGTCTCCGAATGCAAATTATTCTTCTGGAAAAAGTCGTCAATCTGGGCAACCTGGGCGATATCGTGAAGGTCAAGGACGGTTACGCACGTAACTTCCTGATCCCGAACAAGCAAGCCCGCCGTGCAACGAAGGAAGCTTTGGCTGAATTCGAAGTGCGTCGCGCAGAACTGGAAAAAGTCGCCGCTGAAAAGCTGGCTGCGGCTACCGCTCAAGGCGAAAAGCTGGGTGGCTCGACCGTTCAGATCAATCAGAAGGCTGGCGTCGACGGCCGTCTGTTCGGTTCGGTGACGAACGCGGACATCGCTGAAGCCCTGGTCAAGCAAGGCTTCGCAGTGGAAAAGGCGCAAGTGCGTCTGCCGGAAGGCCCGCTGAAGCTGGTTGGCGAGCACGCAGTTCAGATCTCGCTGCACACCGACGTCTTGGTCGATGTGACGGTGGCTGTGATCGGCGAACACGTCTAAGCATCAGGCAGTATTTGCCAGGACGTTGCTGGCGAAGGGCAGGGGCCGGGTAACCGGCCCCTGCCTTTTTTGTGCCTGTTTTTTTGTTTTTCCCGCTCGCCGCGGCCGCTCGATTACCCGATAATTCCTCTCCATGAACGCACCGTCCAAAGATCCCCAACTCGAGTCGCTGAAAGTCCCGCCGCATTCGATCGAGGCCGAGCAATCGGTGCTGGGCGGCCTGCTGCTCGACAATGCCGCGTGGGACCGCATCGCCGATTTCCTGTCGCAGAGCGATTTTTACCGCTACGACCACCGCATCATCTTCGAGCACATCGGCAAGTTGATCGCGGCCACGCGTCCGGCCGACGTGATCACCGTCTACGAGGCGCTCGGCACCTCGGGCAAGGCGGAAGAAGTCGGCGGTCTGGCCTATCTGAACGCGCTCGCGCAGAACACGCCGAGCGCGGCCAACATCCGCCGCTACGCGGAAATCGTGCGCGATCGCGCGGTGTTGCGCCGGCTAGTCTCGGTCGCCGATGAAATCTCGGCTGATGCCTTCAATCCGCAGGGCAAGGAAGTCCGGCAGTTGCTGGATGAGGCCGAATCGAAGGTGTTTTCGATCGCCGAAGATGGCGCGCGCGGCACGCAGGGTTTCCTCGAAATTGGACCGCTGCTCACGCAAGTTGTCGAGCGGATCGACACGCTTTATCACACCGCCAATCCGAGCGACGTGACCGGCACGCCGACCGGCTTCGTCGATCTGGACCGCATGACTTCGGGCATGCACGGCGGTGAGCTGATCATCGTCGCGGGTCGTCCGTCGATGGGTAAAACGGCATTTTCAATGAACATCGGCGAATATGTGGCGGTCGAGTACGGCTTGCCGGTCGCGGTGTTCTCGATGGAAATGCCGGGTTCGCAGCTCACCATGCGTATGCTCGGCTCGGTCGGACGGCTGGATCAGCACCGTATGCGAACCGGGCGCCTCACCGACGAGGATTGGCCGAAGCTCACGCACGCTGTGCAGAAAATGAGCGAAGCGCAGATTTTCATCGACGAAACCGGCGGTCTGAACCCGATGGAATTACGCTCGCGCGCGCGGCGATTGTCGCGCCAGTGCGGCAAGCTGGGGCTGATCATCATCGACTATTTGCAGCTTATGAGCGGGTCGTCGTCAGGTGAAAACCGCGCGACCGAAATCTCGGAAATCTCGCGCTCGCTGAAGAGTCTCGCCAAGGAACTCGACGTACCGGTGATCGCCTTGTCGCAGCTCAACCGCGGTCTTGAACAGCGCCCGAACAAGCGGCCAATCATGTCCGACTTGCGCGAATCCGGCGCTATCGAACAGGATGCCGACGTGATCCTGTTCATTTACCGCGACGAAGTGTATAACCCGGACAGCCCGGACAAGGGCACGGCCGAAATTATCATCGGCAAACAGCGGAATGGTCCGATCGGCCCTGTTCGGCTCACGTTCCATGGTCAATTCACGAAGTTCGACAATTTTGCGGGCGCGCAAAATTTCTACAGCGACTAGAAACGCAATTCGCGCAGAAGTGAAGCTATAACTGGAGCGTCGTTGTAACGGCGCTTTCACAAGTGCGGCCGGGGTCTCGCAACGGTACAATGTGGCGGTTTTATGTCAGCCATAATGTGACCAATTTTCGGGATCCCAATGTTCGGTCGATTCATGCCCACCGAGGGCAAGTTCTTTGAAATTTTCAATGCGCACGCAACGTGCATCGTCTCGGCAAGCCGCGAACTCGAGCTGCTGATCGACAACCTGCAGGACGCCGAGACTCATAAGCAAAACGTGCAGAAAGCCGAGAAGGCCGCTGACAAGCTCACGCACGAAACCATCGACCTGCTGCACAAGACGTTCATCACGCCGCTCGACCGTGACGAGATCCACAAGCTGATCACCACGATGGACGACATCCTCGACCTGATGGAAGACGTCGCCACCGCCATTTCGCTGTACGACGTTCAAGCCGTGACCTCCGAGGCGAGCCAGTTGGCGCACATCTGCACGGCCACCTCCGAGCGCGTGCAGTTCGCCGTCAGCCTGTTGTCCGACATGAAGCAGGCGAGCCAGATCCTGAAGGCCTGCGAGGACATCGACCGTCTGGAATCGGAAGCCGACCGCGTGCTGCGCTCGGCCATGTCGAAACTGTTCCGCGAAGAAGACAACGTCAAGACCCTGATCAAGCTCAAAGCGATCTACGAATTGCTCGAAACGATCACGGACAAGTGTGAGGATGTAGCGAACATCATCGAAGGCATCGTGCTGGAAAACGCATAATGCAATCGATACAACTCGCAATCTGGGTCGTCGTCGGCCTGGTGGCCGTCGCGCTGATTTTCGACTTCATGAACGGTTTTCACGACGCGGCGAATTCGATCGCCACGGTCGTTTCGACCGGCGTGCTCAAGCCGCAGCAGGCCGTGGCTTTCGCGGCGGCCTTCAACGTCATCGCGTACTTCGTGTTCCACCTGAAAGTCGCCGCAACCGTCGGCAAGGGCACGATCGATCCGAACATCGTCGACCATTACGTGATTTTCGGCGCGCTGGCCGGCGCGATCGGCTGGAATATCATCACCTGGCATTACGGCATTCCATCGAGTTCCTCGCATGCGCTGATCGGCGGTCTGGTGGGCGCGGCGCTCGCCAAGTCGGGCTGGGGCTCGCTCAACTTCGACGGCCTGATGAAGACGGTGGCCTTCATCTTCATTTCGCCGCTGCTCGGCTTCGTGCTCGGCTCGTTCTTCATGCTGGCGGTGTCGTGGATCTACTTCCGCACGCCGCCGAGCAAGGTCGACCGGCGTTTCCGGCGCCTGCAACTGGTGTCGGCGGGTTTGTACAGCCTCGGGCACGGCGGCAACGACGCGCAGAAAACCATCGGCATTATCTGGATGCTGCTGATCGCGACCGGCTATGCGTCGTCGTTCGCGGATGCGCCGCCGCTGTGGGTGATCGGCGGCTGCTATCTTTCCATGGGCATCGGCACGCTGTTCGGCGGCTGGCGCATTGTCCGCACGATGGGGCAGAAGATCACCAAGCTCAAGCCCGTGGGCGGCTTTTGCGCGGAGTCGGGCGGCGCGATCACGCTGTTCACTGCATCGTGGCTCGGCATTCCCGTGTCCACCACGCATACGATTACCGGCGCGATCGTCGGGGTCGGCGCGACGCAGAAGCTGAGCGCGGTGCGTTGGGGCGTGGCCGGCAATATCGTGTGGGCGTGGATTCTGACGATCCCGGCTTCCGCGGCGCTCTCCGGCGCCGCCTGGTGGCTCGGCCACCGTTTCCTGTAAAACCGCGCGGCGGCGCTGCCCGCCGCGCTATCAAACTGTCCGTATCCGTAGCGTGCCGTCTAGATCAGCGGCGCGCTAGCACCGTCCATCGGGACGATTGCGCCCGTCACATAGCTCGCGCGGCGGCTCGCCAGAAATAGCGCGACGTCGGCGATTTCCTCCGGTTTGGCATAGCGGCCGAGCGGCACTTTGGCCTGCCCGCGCGTGAGCGCTTCCGCGCTGTCGATGCCTTGCTGCGTCGCTTCCAGCTTGACGGCTTCCTCGACACGCTCGGTCAGCGTCGCGCCGGGGTTGATCGCGTTGATGCGGATGCCGTAGCGCGCGTAATAGTGAGCGAGGCCGACGGTGGCGAGCATTAACGCGGCGTTCGCGGCGCCGCCGGCAATATGGATATCGCTCGCGATCTTGCCGCCCATGCCGATAATGTTGACGATTGTGCCGGGCTCACCGCCGTTGCCGGACCTGGCGCGTTCGGCCATGCGGCGCAGTACTTCCTGCTGGGGATAGATGTAGGGGAAGTACTTCGCTTCCATGGTGGCGCGGAACGCGTCGGCGTCGAGCGTTTCCGGATCATAGCGGCGCGCGGCGCCGGCGCTGTTGATCAGTATGTCGATCGGGCCGACTGCGGTGCTGACTTCCTCGACGATATCGGCGGCGCTGTGCGGTTCGTGCAGGTCGGCGCGGGTCCGGTGCACGTGCAGGCCTTCCTGCTTCAACTGCTCGTAAGCGCGCGCGAGGTTGGCGGGATCGCGCGAGACGATCGCGACTTTGGCGCCCTCGAGCGCGAACGCGCGGGCGCACGCGAACCCGATTCCCTTGCTGCCGCCTGTGATCAACACCACCTTGTCTTTGAGCCCGAGATCCATCGTCATCACCTGCTGTCGGAAGAATATCGATGACGATAGCAGATCAGTGGGGGCGGTGTCGTGTGTGGGGTGGTGGTGAGGGGAGGATCGTGAACGGCGGTGCGTCACTTGTTGTTCGTGCGCCGACGACCGGTGGTATAACAAAAATATCTAAGCCAGGCGGCGCGATTTGGGCATGGCACCAAGCGCTGAGTGCGAGTTGTGGGGCGCCGTGTGATGCTGAACGGCCGAGCGCGCTGCTGTGAGGTCCGCGCACGCTGGCTTGCCGCAGCCTACATCGCGTCGTATCGGCACGGTAGCGGCTTGATCCATGCCTGTTTGCGCCAAACCCACGCCGCGGCGTCAGAAATTGCCGTTGGCGAAGCGCGCGATCGGGTCGTCGTTGGTTTGCGTGGGCGCGGGCATGCCGCGCGCGCCTGTCGAAGCCCGCATAATCTGCACGCCGCCGTTTTCGTCGGCTTGCTGCGCCTGGCGCGCGGCGACGGACGCGGGCGGCGGCGGCTCGAACGCGTCGGCGGCGGCGTCGATTGGATCGGGCGCGCGGGAGCTCGCCATTTGCGGCGCCGTGCGTGAAGCGGCCGCCTGTTGCTGAGCGGGTGCACCGGCGATGCCGTTATAGGCGCTGGTTTGAGCGGCCGGAACCGGCGTCGGCGACACCGCGCCTGCCGCACGCGCCTGCATCTGCGCCGCGCTCAGTCCCGGCGGTGGCGGTTCGAACGGATCGGCTTGCGGCGCGGCCGCGGTCGTTGCCGATTGCGCTTCGGTGGGAGACGGCACGCGCGACGTTGCCGCGACGCGGGCTGTCTGCTGCGATTGCGATTGCGATTGGGGTTGCAGCGCGCCAGCGGCATAAACCGGCGACGCCTGTGAAGCAGTCTTCGCCGACGTCGGCGCCACTGTCGCCGCCTTACCTGCATACGCCGGCACACCTGCCGCCGCCGCATAAGCTGGCGCCGTCTGCGCCACGCGCTCAGGCTGCGGCGCCGCCGCCTGATAACTCGGCGTATCGAACGGCGCCGGTGTCGCTGCCGGCGCGGCCACGCGGCGGATCCCGTCGAAACGCTTCGCCCAATACGGATTGGTCAGATAGTCGAGCCGCACCGTGCCGCCGGTCGACGGCGCGTTGACGAAGCGCAGCTTGCCCACATAGATGCCAACGTGTGAATGCGCGCGCCCCGTCGTATTGAAGAAAATCAGATCGCCCGGCGCGATCTCGTCCGGTTCGATCGATTCGCCGCGCCCGCTCATATCCGCCGTCGTGCGCGGCAGATTAACGGATGCTGCGCGCGACACCACATAGCGAACCAATCCGCTGCAATCGAAGCCGCTATCCGGCGTATTCCCGCCCCAACGGTATGGAATGCCGACGAGACTCATCGCCTGAATCGAGATTTCCTCGCGGCCGATGCTGTGATCGACGAAGTTCGGAAAGCCGGGCGGCGGAGCATGATAAGCGCCGTTCGCCACCACGACCGAACTGCCCGCGCGCGACGACGTTTTCTGCGGCGCGCCGGCACAGGCGGCGAGCAGCAGAACGGTCAGCAGCGAAAAGGCGAGTCGGCGCATGAAGACGAGGAGAGCGGTAAACGCCCGTTTAACGGCGAACGATGTCGGGATGGTAGCCCTTGGAACCTCGCTCCGGCAAGAATTCTTGACAAATTACTTGAAGTTCGTGCGCTAAGTGTTGCCCGGCGAGAACGTACAGTCAAGAAAAAAGCCGCGTCCGGATTACTCCCGACGCGGCTTCTAGATAACGCTAACTAATTGAAACTTAAAGAATTTCCGACGCGTAATCCGCAAGGCGCGAACGCTCGCCGCGCGCCAGTGTCACATGCCCGCTGTGCGCCCAGCCCTTGAAGCGATCGACCACGTACGTCAAACCCGAACTGCCTTCCGTCAGATAAGGCGTATCGATCTGCGCGATGTTGCCGAGACAAATGATCTTCGTGCCCGGACCCGCGCGCGTGACCAGCGTCTTCATCTGCTTGGGCGTCAGGTTTTGCGCCTCGTCGATGATCAGGTACTTGTCCACGAACGTGCGGCCACGCATGAAGTTCATGCTCTTGACCTTCAGGCGTGAGCGGATCAGTTCCTGCGTCGCGGCGCGGCCCCATTCGCCGGCTGCGTCGTCGGTTTTCTGCAGGACTTCGAGGTTGTCGTCGAATGCACCCATCCACGGTTGCATTTTTTCCTCTTCCGTACCCGGCAGGAAGCCGATGTCTTCGCCGACCGGCACCGTCGCGCGCGTCACGATGATCTCGTTGTAGCGCTTGTCGTCCAGCACCTGCGCGAGACCGGCGGCGAGCGCGACCAGCGTCTTGCCGGTGCCGGCCTGACCCAGCAGCGTGACGAAGTCGATCTCCGGATTCATCAACAGGTTCAGCGCGAAGTTCTGCTCGCGGTTGCGCGCCGTGATGCCCCACACGTTGTTCTTGTGGTGGCCGTAGTCGCGCAAGGTCTGCAGTAGCGCCGTCTTGCCGTTCAACTCGCGCACCAGCGCGTGAAACGCCGGCTCGCCGTTCTGCGGCTCCAGATAGACGAACTCGTTGACCAGCATCGAGGCGCACAGCGGACCCGTCACACGGTAGTACGTGGTACCGGTCTTGGTGTCCTGCCAGCTCTCCATGCCCTTCGCGTGCTTGGTCCAGAAATCCTGTGGCAGCGCGCGGATGCCGGAATACAGCAGATCGCTGTCTTCGAGCACCTGGTCGTTGAAGTAGTCTTCAGCGGGCAGGCCGAGCGCATGCGCCTTGATGCGCATGTTGATGTCTTTCGACACCAGCACGACCTGGCGATCCATCCGGTCGCGCTGCAGCGCGCGCACCACTCCAAGGATCTGATTGTCGGCCTTGCCTTCCGGCAAACCTTCCACCGGCTCGATGGCGTTGAGCTTGGTCTGGAAGTACAGACGCCCGGACGCCTCGCGGCTGCCCAGCCGCGCGAGCGAAATGCCGTCGGATATATTGCCGGCGTTCGCCACCAGCGCGTCGAGCGTGCGGCTCACCTGGCGAGCGTTGCGCGCGACTTCCGACATGCCTTTCTTGTGGTTGTCGAGTTCCTCCAACGTCATCATCGGCAGATAGACGTCGTGTTCCTCGAAACGGAACAGGCAGCTCGGATCATGCATCAGCACGTTCGTGTCGAGCACGAAGAGCTTCTGCATTTCAACCGGCTCGGTGCCCGCACCGCGTTTCTTGGTGGTGCCGCGCGTAGCCGGCGCGGCAGCCGTGGGCGTGCTCGCTTCAGCCTGCTTCGCGCTCGGCGCGCGGGCCACGACCGGCTGCGCGGCCGGCTCGGCTTGCGGACGACTGGCCGGAACCGGTTGCAGCAGTGCGGCGGTCTGCTTCGTTTTGCGACCACGCGCCGGAGCAGCCTGTTCAGCGGATGCGGACGCAACAGCGGCCGCCGACGATGCCGGCACCGGCCGCAAAGTGGTCGCGGCATTGGCGGCGTGTGCCATCGGCGTGGCGACGTTCGCGCGGCCGTAGTCGGCCGACTCTGCGGATTCCCCAACGACCGCCTGTTTCTTCGCGACCGAGCGCGCCGGGCTGGCGGCTTTGGCCTTGTATTCGTCAGGCGGCAGGAGATTGCCGAGCTTGCTGGGGGGGGTAGGCAAAGGCATGGTTTCCCTCGAATTAATCGGGTCACATATCGTGCGCCGCCTGTCGCATTCTGCCGGTGCCAGTGAGTGCGCACGCAGATTGCGCCCGGAGGCGCGCATTCGGTCTAGAGATGCCGGTTCGCCTGGTCTTCGATCGGCTCCTTAACGGATGCGCGTGGCCGAGTGAAAGAACGGCTGCGCGCAATTAAAAAAGCCGCCGCCCCGGCGTACGGGGCAAGCGGCTCGCCTACAGTGCTCGCGTTGCACCTCGCGACTCCGACGGAACCCAGGAAACGGGAAGCGGCCGTCAAGTCTGGCGCAGCGGCAAAAATTGGGTGTGTACAGGCACTCATTGCAACCCAATATAGCGCGCCTCAAAGCGCTTGTACAGCCTCCAGAATATCGTCGACGTGGCCCGGCACTTTCACGCCACGCCACTCCTGGCGCAGCACGCCGTCAGCGTCGATGAGGAACGTGGAGCGTTCAATTCCCCGTACCTCTTTGCCATACATTTTCTTCATTTTGATGACGTTGAAGAGCGCGCACAGCGTTTCTTCAGGGTCCGAGATCAGCGGGAAGGGCAATTCGAGCTTTGCCTTGAAGTTGTCATGCGAGCGCAGGCTGTCGCGCGACACGCCGAGGATTTCCGCGCCGGCCTTCTTGAACTTCGGATACAGATCGCGGAACTGCAGACCTTCGGTCGTGCAGCCCGGCGTGTTGTCCTTCGGATAAAAATACAGCACCACCTTCTTGCCCCGCAGCTTGGACAGCGTGATCTCGCCGCCGGTAGCGGGGGCGGTGAAGTCGGGGATGGGTTGGTCGACTGCAATGGGCACGAGGTTCTCCGGTTGTGATGGCCTGCGCCGGATGACTGCGGCGGCGTCGGCCTGGCATCGAGACTTTGGGGGAGGGGCGGCCGGCGCGCGGCATGCTCTCGCGCGGCGGCAGGTCTGTCAGGGCCGGCTGCGGATCGGCCAGTCAGGGCTGGACAATCAACTCGCCGGAGCGCCCTGGAATTTCGCCCCATGTAACAGGGTACGATGGCAGCGTACTGCGGTCTAGCGTCGCGTAGTAATCACCCATCGTCGCGAAGGTGTGGCCCTGCGCGCGCCAGCCTTCCAGAAGCTGCTCGAAGATCGGCGCGAGCTTTTGCCCTTCGAGTTCCGCGTGCAGCGTGAACACCTGGTCGTGCGGATTGTTTTCCGTGTGCTTCAACATCCACGCGGCGACGTTGTGCGTTTCGACACCGTCCACACCGAGCACTTCGTCGAGCGTGGGCAGCGTGGTGGGCATCTGCACGTGCGAGAGCGTGCGCCCGCCGACCACCGGCAGATACGGCGAGTGGCCGCGTCCGTCGGACGCGTAGCGCATGCCCCAGGCGTCGATCTGTTCGAACGCATGGCCGTTCATTTGCCAGCCTGCCGCGCCATGTGTGACCGGCGGCGCGCCGAACACCTCGACGAAACGGTCGTGGCTTTGCTGCATTTGCGCCGTAGTCCATGCGCGATCTTTCGAGCGCACGTTGTCCTGCCAATACACGTGGTCCCACGTGTGAATGCCGCATTCGAAGCCGGCTTCATGGATCGCGCGCATTTCCGCCGACGCCTTGGCGCCGATGTCCGGGCCGGGCAGCAGCACACCGTACATCAGCTGCTTGACGCCGTAGTGTTCGACCACCGAAGTGCGCGACACCTTCTTCAGAAAGCCCGGTCGCAATACGCGGCGCATTGCCCAACCGGTGTGATCGGGCCCGAGGCTGAAGAGGAAAGTGGCGCGCGCCTTGAAGCGGTCGAAAATGCGAGCGAGGTTCGGCACGCCTTCGCGGGTGCCGCGCAGCGTGTCGACGTCGATCTTCAGGACGATGCGAGCCAAGGATCAGCCCTTATTGCTGTTCGACGAGCGCGCGCGCTTCGCCGACGTGGCCGCGATACGCTTCGAAAATCTTGCGCAGCGCTTCGTCGAAGGTCGACTTCGGCGCCCAGTCGAGTTCCTGCATGGTGTTGTCGATCTTCGGCACGCGGTTCTGCACGTCCTGGTAGCCCGCGCCGTAGTACGCGCCCGACGAGGTCTCGACCAGTTGCACCTGCTTGGCCGTGTCCGCGTATTCCGGGAATTCGGCGGCGAGCGTCAGCATCTTGTGCGCGAGTTCACGCACCGAGAAATTGTTGGTCGGGTTGCCGATGTTGTAGATCTTGCCCGTGGCGACACCGTCTTTATTCTCGATGATCTTCATCAGCGCGCCGATGCCGTCGTCGATATCCGTGAACGCACGTTTTTGCGCGCCGCCGTCCACCAGGCTGATGTTCTCGCCGCGCACGATATGGCCGAGGAACTGCGTGACCACGCGCGAACTGCCTTCCTTCGGCGTGTAGATCGAGTCGAGGCCCGGGCCGATCCAGTTGAACGGACGGAACAGCGTGAAGTTCAGGCCTTCCATGCCGTAACCCCAGATCACACGGTCCATCAACTGCTTGGAGCAGGCGTAGATCCAGCGTGGCTTGTTGATCGGTCCGTACGACAGTTGCGATTCTTCCGGGTCGAACTGCTCGTCCGTGCACATGCCGTAGACCTCGGACGTGGACGGAAACACGAGGTGCTTGCCGTACTTGACGGCCGAACGCACGATCGGCAGGTTCGCCTCGAAATCCAGTTCGAACACGCGCAATGGCTGCTTCACGTACGTGGCGGGCGTGGCGATCGCGACCAGCGGCAGGATCACGTCGCACTTCTTGACGTGATATTCGACCCACTCCTTGTTGATCGTGATGTCGCCTTCGAAGAAGTGCATCCGTTCATGATTGATGAGGTCGCCCAGACGTTCGGTCTGCATGTCCATCCCGAACACTTCCCAATCGGTCGTTTCGAGAATGCGCTTGGACAGGTGATGGCCGATGAAGCCGTTCACACCCAGAATCAGGACTTTTTTCATTGATGACGGGGAGTTTGGATGAGCTGGGCAAATTCGGCCGGAGTGACGACAGCCTCGCTGCCGTCGTGCTGGTGCCGCAATTCGTGGATGGCGATCGCGCGGCCGTCGCCGCATATCGCGAAAACGGCATTATCGCTTACGTGCAGGCCCGGGGGCAAATCCGAGCGAAGCGCGCCGGGCGCGGCGAGGCGCGCGCGCGCGACGACGAAACGCCGCCCGCCGAGGTCCGTGAAAGCGCCCGGGTAGGGCGGTGCGACCGCGCGGATCAGGTTGTAGACCTGCTGCGCCGTTTGCGTCCAGTCGATGCGGCCGTCTTCCGGCTTGCGGCCGCCGTAGTAGGTGCCGTGCGCGAGGTCGTTCGGCAGACGCGGCGCCTCGCCCGCCAGCAGGGACGGCAGCACGCGCCACAGCGTTTGCTCGGCGGCCACGGTGACCTTGTCGAACACTTGCGCGGCGGTGTCGTCGGGCAGGATCGGCACCGGCGTTTGCGCGAGGATTGCGCCCGCGTCCGGCTTGGCGGCCATTTCGTGCAGCGTCGCGCCGGTTTCCGTTTCGCCGTGAATCACCGCCCAGTTGGTCGGCACGCGGCCGCGGTATTTCGGCAGCAGCGAGCCGTGCATGTTGTAAGCGCCCCGTGCGGCGAGCGCCAGCACGTCCACGGGCAGCATGTGGCGGTAGTAGAACGAGAAGATGAAGTCCGGACGCGCGGCGCTCACCGCGGCGCGCAGCTCGGCGCTCTTCGGGTCGTTCGGCGTGACGACCGGAATGCCGTGCTCGGCCGCGACCGAGGCGACGCTGCCGAACCAGATGTTTTCGCTCGGGCTGTCTTCGTGCGTGACGACGAGCGCCACGTCCACGCCGCGCGCGAGCAGCACCTGCAGACAGCGTACGCCGACGTTGTGATAGGCGAATACGACGGCGCGTGGCTTCATGGAGTCGGGCCCTGATCGAGGAGCGGCGCGGCCTGCACGGCCTGCACGACGGTCTGGCGCGGCGCTTCGGTCACGGTCGTGCCGTCGCGCTGTTCGAGAATGGTCTGCACGAGATAGCGCGGACGCGCGCGCACCTGCTGATAGATCCGGCCGATATATTCGCCGAGCAGGCCGAGCGCGAAGATGATCACGCCGAGCAGGAAGAAGGTGATAGCGAACAGCGTGAACACACCTTGCACTTCCGCGCCGATAATGAAGCGCCGAATCAGCAGCAGCACGAACAGCGCCGCGGAGCCGAGCGACAGGATCACGCCGATGAACGACAGCCATTGCAGCGGCACGACCGAAAAGCCGGTCACGAGGTCGAAGTTCAGGCGGATCAGCGAGTACAGCGAGTACTTCGATTCGCCGGCAAAACGCTCTTCGTGCGCGACCTCGATTTCGACTGGATTCTGCGCGAAGGTGTACGCGAGCGCCGGAATGAACGTGTTGATTTCGCCGCAGCGATTGATCGTGTCGACAATGTGCCGGCTGTACGCGCGCAGCATGCAGCCCTGGTCCGTCATCTTGATGCGGGTGATGCGCTCACGCAGCCGGTTCATCACGCGCGAGGCCTTGCGGCGCCACAGGCTGTCCTGGCGCTGCAGCCGAATCGTGCCGACGTAGTCGTAGCCTTCGCGCATCTTGTTGACCAGCTTGCCGATTTCTTCCGGCGGATTCTGCAGGTCGGCGTCGAGCGTGATGACGATCTCGCCGCGCGATTGCTCGAAGCCCGCCAGAATCGCCATGTGCTGGCCGTAGTTGCCGTTCAGCAGGATCACGCGGGTCGTGTCGGGACGCGCGCGGAACTGTTCGGCGAGCAGGGCGGCGGATTTGTCGCGGCTGCCGTCGTTGATGAAGATCACTTCATAACCGGTGCCGAGCGCGTCGAGCGCCGGATACAGGCGCGCGAACAGCGCGGCTAGACCCGCTTCCTCGTTGTACACCGGGATGATGACCGACACTTCCGGCGTATCCGACGCTGCAGCGCGATGTTCCGAATAAATCATTTCCGCTTATTTTCCGTATTGTTCGCAAATTTCATTGACCGCGCGGCACACGCGCTCCACGTCGCCTTCGTTCATCAACGTGAAGAGCGGCAGCGTGACGTTGGTCGCGCCGAACTTCTCCGCATGCGGGAACATGCCTTCCTTGAAGCCGCGCGCGCGATACAGCGAGAACAGGTGGATCGCCGGGTAGTGCACGCCCGAACCGATGCCGCGTTCTTTCAACTGACCCATGAAGCCGGCGCGGTCGATCGACAGTTTGTCGAGCGGCAGCGTGATCTGGAACATGTGCCAGTTGCTGTTTTTATAGTCAGCAAACGGCAGGCCGACTCCCAGTTTGAGCGCCGCGCCGCCTTCCAGACCCGCGAAATACGCGCGCACGAGCTTCCTGCGCTGCGCGAGGAAGCGCTCCAGATGCGGCAACTGGCCGAGGCCGACGCGCGCGGCGACGTCCGTCAGGTTGTACTTGCCGCCCAGCACGTCGCAGTCCATGCCGTCGAAGCCGGTGCGCGTGATGCCTTGCAGCCGGTACTTCTGGGCGAGGATCGCTTCTTCCTCGTTGTTCAGCACCAGCGCGCCACCTTCGATCGAGGTGAGGTTCTTGTTCGCGTGAAAGCTGAACGAAACCATGTCGCCCAGCTTGCCGATGCGCTCGCCGTTCCATGTCGAGCCGAACGCTTGGGCGGCGTCTTCGATCACGCGCAGTTTGTGCGCGCGGGCGATTGCGTAAAGACGGTCCATATCGACCGGCAGGCCTGACAGGTACACCGGAATTAGCGCCTTGGTGCGCGGTGTGATGGCTTTTTCCAGCAGGTCGAGGTCGATGTTGCGCGTGACCGGGTCGATGTCGGCGAACACCGGCGTCGCGCCGACTTCATAAATCACGTTGCTGGTCGACACCCACGAGGCCGGTGTGGTGATGACTTCGTCGCCTTCTCCTACGCCAGCGATACGCAGGCCGATTTCCAGCGTTGCCGTGCCGGAATTGAACGTGCGCACCGGACGTCCGCCACAGAACTCGGAAAGCGCCGCTTCGAACTTCTGGTTCTGTGGACCGGTGGTGATCCAGCCGGAGCGCAGCACGTCGGCGACGCCCTGAATCGTTGCCTCATCGATCTCGGGTTTGACAAAGGGCAAAAACGGGACTGTTGACTGGGTCATGAATGCTTCGCTCGATTGAAAGAGGCGCAACCCGCAGGGCGCGCAGGACACCACACACTACGCGCAAAACCCGGGGCCGCGGCAAAAAAGGGCGCAACCGCGCAGCATACCGTGGCCAACCTTACGGATTCCTTAATCGGCGAGGCTGTCCGCTTACGGTATCTTTTGCCGTCTAGACCTTCCCGGTCTGCGCCTGCGATAAACAGTAATAAATTGTGTCCTGCACACCTTGCCTTGGACAGTGGCGCCTAGCTGCGCGCCAGCACCACCACGCCGAGCAGGATGATGCCGATGCCGATCAGCTTCTGTACCGACAGCACTTCGCCGAACAGGTACCACGCCGCGAACGCATTGACGATGTAGCCGAGCGACAGCATCGGATAGGCGATCGACACGTCCACCCGCGACAGCCCGATGACCCACACGGCCACGCTGATCACATAACAGGCCAGGCCGCCGATGATCGGCGGCTGGGTTGCCAGGCGAAAGGCGATGGGCAGGATGTTCGCACGGGTGAATTCGAAGTGTCCAACGGCATTCGTACCGGCTTTGAGCAGCAACTGCGCACCGGCGTTCAACGTGACGCCTGCAAGAATGCAAAAGAGGGAAATCGGGTTCATCGAACGGTTAGATCCTGATATGGGGTCATTGTTGTGCTTTTTCTACTGGCGTCGGCGCAGGCGCTTCGGCAGCGGCCGGGCCGGGCGCCGTGGGCGTGGCCGTCGGCTTTTCCACCACCACGCGGCGCGAGTCGCGGGCGATCACCCGCATCGGCAGGCCTTCCTTGAGGAGACGGTCGTAGGTGCCCGGCGGGATCAGGGCAAGCGCATAGCGGTCGGCCTTCCAGCGCTCGACCCAGGCATCGATGGAGGGAATCCATTTCTGCGGCTCGACGGACACGCCGAACGCGAGTTCGTCCGGGTGCTCGACCATGATCATGGTGTGGTCGACGTAGAACGGCATGGTGTGGTCGAGTACGCCGACCGAGTAGAAGGGCGTATCCGCCGGCAGCTTCGCGATCTCGGTCTTGATGGCCGGCGCGAGCGGCGCGCCGGAGCTCAGGCGGCCGAACACGTCGTGACCCGTACCGGCGATGGTGCCGAGCAGCAGCCACGCCGCGCCGAAGGTGGCGACGGCGCCGAGGCTGCCGGCCCGGCCGCGGCGGTTCAGCCACAACGCGGCCAGCGTCATCACGAAGGCGACGGCCAGCGCCGCCAGCACCCACGTGCGGTACTCGGCGTACAGTTCGGCCGGATTGCGGGCGCTGCCGAAGCGCGCCATGAACAACGCGGCGAATGCGGCGACTACGAGAAAAAGTGCATAGCCGGCGAGGTGGCGGCGCAACTGCTCGCGCGTGACGAGCGGCAGATACATGCCGATCAGGAGCGCGATCGGCGGCGCGATCGGCAGCGTGTAGGACAGCAGCTTGGAGTGCGACGCGCTGAAGAACAGGAAGATGAAGACGGTCCACGTCAGCATCAGCGTGACCGGTGCGAAGCCGTTCGGCTGGCGCGGCAGACGCCACGCGTGGCGCACGCTTTGCAGCGTCACCGAAAGCCACGGCAGAAAGCCCACGATCAGCACCGGCACGAAGTAGTAGAACGGCCCCGGACGGTTCTGCTCAGGCGTCAGATAGCGCTTGAACTGCTGAACGATGAAGAAGAAGTTCAGGAACTCCGGATTGCGCTGCTGCACCAGCACGAACCACGGCGTGACGATCGCGAAGAACACGATCAGGCCGCCGATCAGATGCAGGCGCTTCCACACGGCCCAGTCGCGCGCGATCACCGTGTACAGCACGAGCACCGCGCCCGGCAGGATCACGCCGACAAGGCCTTTGGACAGCACGGCCAGCGCCATCGAACCCCAGCACACCCACATCCAGCCGCGCACGCTGCCGGTCGGCAGGTTGGGGCGCTGCGCGAGCAGCAGCGCGCATAGCGTCAGCTCCATCCAGAACGACAGGCCCATGTCGAGCGTGTTGAAGTGGCCCATCAGGTTCCAGTACGGCGACGTTGCCAGCACGATCGCCGCGAACACGCCAGTTGCCGCGTTGAACACGCGCGCGCCGGTAAAGCCGACCAGCAGCACGCCGGCAAACCCCGTCAGCGCCGTGTAGAGCCGCGCCTGCCATTCGCCGACGCCGAACCACGCGAACGTGAGCGCGTTCGCCCAGGTTTGCAGCGGCGGTTTCTCGAAATACTTGTAGCCGTTGTAGCGCGGCGTGATCCAGTCGCCGGTGACGAACATCTCGCGCGCCATTTCGGCGTAGCGGCCTTCGTCGCTAGGCAGCAGATGGCGCCAGCCGAGCGGCACGAACCAGATCACGGCAAGGGCCAGCACCAGCAGCAGAATCGTGCGGTTGAGCGGTAGCTTCGTCGGCGTATCGTTCATGGATTTCAACCTTTGTGGCGACGCCGCGCAGGCGGCGAAGCGGTGTTGTTCGGAAATGGCGACCGGTCGGGCGCGGCTCTTAGTGAGGCGGCCGGCGCTTTGCCAGACGGCCACTTCCCGGGGCGCGCGAGCATGAGACTGTCCGCGCCGCGTTCTGGTTGCCTTGCCACGCGCCGTCAGCTTCGACGGTGGCGCTGCGGCACCTTCCGTCGACAGATCCTTCTCGGCTCGAGCGGGCGTGCCAAGGCTGCCGTTCCAGCAATCAATGGCGCGCAGTGTACGTGATCGGCCGTGACTCGGCCAGGGCGCGCGGTTCGGCCCGGCGGCGCCGATGCTTCCGATACGGACGCGCAGCGGCCTCGCACTCGCATCGCAAACCACGCGCGCGAGGCCGGCGCCGACTTGGCTCTAGGCCTCGATCAGCAGCGCGGCCGCGACCTTGCGGCCCTCGGCCATCAGAATGTTGTAGGTGCGGCAGGCGGCTTTGAAATCCATCGTCTCCACGCCGATGCGCTTCGCGGTGAGCGCGGCGGTCAGGCGCGGGTGCGGAAAGCGCAGCCGTTCGCCGCTTCCGAACACGACCACTTCGGGCGCGGAGTCGACCAGCATGGCGAAGTGCTCTGCGCTCAACTGCTCGAATGAGGAGACGGGCCAAGCAATGACCGGCGCGTCCGGCAGCACGAGAATGCTGCCCGAGTGGCGCACCAGATTGATTTCGACATAGTCGGCGCCGTAGCCGGTTACGGTGTTGAGGGCGCCGCTCGAATCCTGATGTAGTTTCAAATTGGTTTTCCGAAGTCGTCGTGAGACATCATGCGTGTGGCCGGCCTGACCGATGCAGCGGAGCCAGGCGATTCGACGCGAATGCGACACGCGCATGGGGTACTAGCGGGACAGAAGCGGCCGAAAAGCCTTGCCGTTGCGGTTGGTGCATTGCGGAAGTCGGCCAAAATCCGCTAAATTATAACTTTTTAGCCGCCTTGCGGCGCCCCTCGCTCATGTGCCGCCACAAGCCGCGCGGAGTCCACGGGTGCGGCCCACCGGCTACCCGCCTGGTTTTGCCCGCTTTCGGCCGCTTTCGTCTGCAATTGTCTGTGTGGTTCTTCTCGCCGCTGTTCCGGTGCCATTGAGCGCCGGTGCGCCTGAGGAACGCACGCCTGTTCGCCCCCGCCATCAACCAGGATGAAGTGCCCGCCGTGAAACCGATTCTCAAATCCAACAAGTTGTTGAATGTCTGCTACGACATTCGCGGGCCCGTCCTCGAACACGCGAAGCGGCTCGAAGAGGAGGGCCACCGTATCATCAAGCTGAACATCGGCAATCTCGCGCCGTTCGGCTTCGACGCGCCGGACGAAATCATTCAGGACATGATCCTGAACCTGCCGGGCTCGTCGGGTTACTCCGATTCCAAGGGTGTGTTCGCCGCGCGCAAGGCGATCATGCATTACACGCAGCAAAAGGGCGTGCACGGCGTCGAACTGGACGACATCTACATCGGCAACGGCGCCTCCGAGCTGATCGTGATGGCGCTGCAAGGTCTTCTGAACGACGGCGACGAAGTGCTGCTGCCCGCGCCCGATTACCCGCTGTGGACCGCCGGCGTGAGCCTGTCGGGCGGCACGCCGGTGCACTATATCTGCGACGAGTCGAATAGCTGGATGCCCGACCTCGACGACATTCGCGCGAAAATCACGCCGAACACGCGCGCGCTCGTGGTCATCAACCCGAACAACCCGACCGGCGCGCTGTATTCGGACGAACTGCTGCTCGGCCTGATCGAAATTGCGCGCCAGCACGGCCTCGTGATCTTCGCCGACGAGGTCTACGACAAGATCGTCTACGACGGCAAGAAGCACACGTCGATGGCGGCGCTCTCCGAAGACGTGCTCACGGTCACCTTCAACAGCTTGTCGAAAAGCTACCGCTCGTGCGGCTACCGCGCCGGCTGGATGTTCATCTCCGGCCTGACCGCCGGCGAGAATCGCCGTCACGCCAAAGACTACTTCGAAGGGCTCGGCATTCTGGCGTCCATGCGCCTGTGCCCGAACGTGCCCGGCCAGTACGCGATCCAGACCGCGCTCGGTGGCTACCAAAGCATCAATGACCTGATCGTGCCGAGCGGGCGCCTGTACAAACAGCGCGAACTCGCGTATGACATGTTGACGGCGATTCCCGGCGTGAGCTGCGTGAAGCCCGAAGCGGCGCTGTACATGTTCCCGCGTCTGGACCCGAAGATTTATCCGATCCAGGACGACCAGCAGTTCATCCTCGACCTTCTGCTGGAAGAGCGTGTGCTGCTCGTGCAGGGCACCGGCTTCAACTGGCCGACGCCAGACCACTTCCGCGTCGTGTTCCTGCCGAACGTGGACGATCTCGCGGATTCGATCAACCGCATTGCGCGCTTCCTCGACGGTTACCGCAAGCGTCACTCTGCCTAGCGCACAATAGAGCGTACGACGCGGCTCCCACCGCGTCGCGCCGTCCGCCGGGCGCCACCCGTTTCCCTTTTAATCATCTACTCGAAAACACACGCTGCATGGAACCGATCAAAGTTGGACTGCTGGGCTTCGGCACGGTAGGCAGCGGCACCTTCACGGTACTGCGCCGCAATCAGGAAGAAATCAAACGCCGCGCGGGCCGCGGCATCGAGATTGCGCGCATTGCCGTGCGCAATCCCGCCAAGGCGACCGCGGCGCTCGGCAGTGAAGCCAGCACCGTGGCGCTGACCGATGACTTCAACGCGGTGGTCGACGACCCGTCGATCGATATCGTGGCCGAAATGATCGGCGGCACGGGCGTGGCGCGCGAGCTCGTTCTGCGCGCGATCAAGAACCGCAAGCACGTGGTCACGGCCAACAAGGCGCTGCTCGCGGTGCACGGCACGGAGATCTTCGAAGCGGCGCGCGCCAACGGCGTGATGGTGTCGTTCGAGGCGGCGGTGGCGGGCGGCATTCCGATCATCAAGGCGCTGCGCGAAGGGCTGACGGCCAATCGCATCCAGTACATCGCGGGCATCATCAACGGCACCACGAACTACATCCTTTCGGAGATGCGCGACCGCGGGCTCGATTTCGCGACCGCGCTGAAAGCCGCACAGGAACTGGGTTACGCCGAAGCCGATCCGACCTTCGACATCGAAGGCGCGGACGCCGCGCACAAGGCGACCATCATGAGCGCGATCGCGTTCGGCGTGCCGGTGCAGTTCGACAAGGCTTACGTCGAAGGCATCAGCAAGCTGGCGGCGATCGACATCAAATACGCCGAGGAACTCGGCTACCGTATCAAGCTGCTCGGCATCACGCGTCGTACAGATAAAGGCATCGAATTGCGCGTGCATCCCACGCTGATTCCGGAAAAGCGCCTGCTGGCGAACGTGGAAGGTGCGATGAACGCGGTCGTCGTGCATGGCGACGCGGTCGGCACAACCTTGTACTACGGCAAGGGCGCCGGCGCTGAGCCGACGGCTTCCGCCGTAGTGGCCGATCTGGTCGACGTGACGCGTCTGCACACGGCCGACCCGGAGCATCGTGTGCCGCATCTGGCGTTCCAGCCGGACAGCCTGTCGAGCACCCCGATCCTGCCGATCGACGAAGTCACGAGCGGCTACTACCTGCGTCTGCGAGTGGCGGACGTGACGGGCGTGCTAGCCGACATCACGCGCATTCTGGCTGACACCGGCATTTCCATCGACGCGCTGCTGCAGAAGGAATCGGAGCAGGTCGACGCGAACGGCAAGGGCGAGACAGACATCATCCTGATTACGCACGAAACGGTTGAAAAGAACGTCAACGCCGCGATCAAAACGATCGAGGCGTTGAAGACCGTCGTCTCGCAAGTCACGAAGCTGCGCATGGAAGCACTGAACTAGGCCGAACTATGAACTACCTCTCAACGCGCGGCGCCGGAGCCGGCGAGCGCCACACTTTCTCCGACATCCTGCTGGGCGGTCTCGCGAAAGACGGCGGCCTGTATTTGCCCGCGGAATATCCGCGTGTCAGCGCTGACGAACTGACGCGCTGGCGCACGCTGCCGTATGCGGACCTCGCCTTCGAGATACTGTCGAAATTCAGCGACGACATTCCCGCCGAAGACCTGCGCGCGCTCACCCGCAAGACCTACACGGCGGCTACGTACTGCAACGTGCGCGACGACGAAAGCGCCGCGCAGATCACGCCGTTGAAGACGCTCGGCGTCGAAAACGGTGCGCCGCTGTCGCTGCTGGAACTGTCGAACGGTCCGACGCTCGCGTTCAAGGACATGGCGATGCAGCTGATCGGCAACCTGTTCGAATACGCGCTCGCCAAAAACGGCGAAACCCTGAACATTCTCGGCGCGACTTCGGGCGACACCGGCAGCGCCGCGGAATACGCAATGCGCGGCAAGAAGGGCATCAGCGTGTTCATGCTGTCGCCGCACAAGAAAATGAGCGCGTTCCAGACCGCGCAGATGTACAGCCTGCAAGACCCGAACATCTTCAACATCGCGGTTGAAGGCGTGTTCGACGACGCGCAGGACATCGTTAAAGCCGTTTCGAACGATCACGCGTTCAAGGCCAGGTACAAGATCGGCACGGTCAACTCGATCAACTGGGCGCGTGTCGTGGCGCAGGTCGTGTACTACTTCAAGGGCTACTTCGCGGCCACGAAGTCCAACGACGAGCGCGTGTCGTTCACGGTGCCGTCGGGCAACTTCGGCAACGTGTGCGCGGGTCACATCGCGCGCATGATGGGCCTGCCGATCGAGAAACTCGTCGTCGCGACGAACGAAAACGACGTGCTCGACGAGTTCTTCCGCACCGGCATTTACCGCGTGCGCAAGGCGGCCGAGACGTATCACACCAGCAGCCCGAGCATGGATATTTCGAAGGCGTCGAACTTCGAGCGTTTCGTGTTCGATCTGCTTGGCCGCGATCCGGCGCGCGTGCTGCAACTGTTCCGCGATGTCGAAGAGAAGGGCGGCTTCGACCTTGCGGCAAGCGGCGATTTCGCGCGCGTGCAGGAGTTCGGTTTCGTGTCCGGCAGCAGCAGCCATGACAGCCGCGTGGACACGATCCGCGACGTGTTCGAGCGGTACGACACGATGATCGACACGCACACGGCCGACGGCCTGAAGGTGGCGCGCGAACATCTGCAGCCGGGCATTCCGATGATCGTGCTGGAGACGGCGCAACCCATCAAGTTCGGCGAGACGATCCGCGAAGCGCTGTTGCGCGAGCCGGAGCGGCCGGCGGCGTTCTCGGGCCTCGAGTCGTTGCCGCAGCGTTTCGAAGTGCTGCCGGCGGACGTGCAGCGCGTGAAGGACTTCGTGGCGGCGAACGCGGGCGCTCATTAAGTCGGCGTCGCGCTCGACAGGAAGCGTGAGCGCGTTGTCCACGGCTCATGCGGACTGTCCGGCACGCGCCACGCGCTCGACGCTAAACGACGCTTGCCGCGAACCCTCGTGGCAAGCACTCCAGCTCCAAAAAATCCTCCCATAACGCCGGGTTGCCCAGGCTATCGGCTTCGACCGCTACAATATTCTTTTAGTCAGCGGCCCCGAGATCAGAGATGTCCACACCCACGCCCCGCGCGCCGATGCTCGCCACCGCCGAAGCCCTGGCGACTCTCCTCAGCGCAGCGAGCCCGATTGCCGGCACGGAGTCGATCCCCACGCTGGAAGCGCTGAACCGCGTGCTCGCGGCCGACGTCACGTCGCCGCTCGACGTCCCGCCCATGAACACCAGTTCGATGGACGGCTACGCGATCCGCACGGTGGACCTGGCGGCGCAGGGCAACAGCCGTTTGCCGGTCTCGCAGCGGATTCCCGCCGGTCACGCACCGGAGCCGCTGAAGCCCGGCACGGCCGCGCGCATCTTCACCGGCGCCACGGTGCCGCCCGGCGCCGACGCGATCGTGATGCAGGAGCAGACCGAAGCCGCCGGCGCGGACGTCACCATCCTGCACAGTCCGCAACCGGGCGAATGGATCACGGCGCAGGGCGCGGATATCCGCAGCGGCGCGGTGATTCTTCCGGCGGGCACGCGGCTCACGCCGCAGGCGCTGGGACTCGCGGCCTCGGTCGGCTGCGCCGAACTTGCGGTGCGGCGGCGCGTCAAGGTTGCCGTGTTCTTCACGGGCGACGAACTGACCATGCCTGGCGAGCCGCTGAAGCCGGGCGCGATCTACAACTCGAACCGTTTTACATTGCGCGGCCTGCTGGAGAAGCTCGGCTGTGAAGTCACCGACTACGGCATCGTCGCGGACAAGCTCGACGCGACCCGCGCGACACTGCGCGAAGCCGCCGAGGCGCACGACCTGATCCTGACCTGCGGCGGCGTGTCGGTGGGCGAGGAGGATCACGTGAAGCCGGCGGTGGAAGCGGAAGGGCGCCTTGCGATGTGGCAGATCGCGATGAAGCCGGGCAAGCCGCTCGCGTTCGGCGCGGTGCGCCGTGCGGCGCAGCGTGGCGAGGCTGCGTCGGAGTCCTCGGTTTCGGCTGAAACCTTTTTTATCGGTTTGCCGGGCAATCCCGTGTCCAGCTTCGCCACCTTCGTGCTGTTCGTGCGGCCGTTCATTCTGAGCCTGGCCGGCGTGCAGACGGTCGCGCCGCGCGCGCTGTCGCTGCGGGCGGATTTCACGCAGAGCAAGGCCGACCGCCGCAACGAATTCCTGCGCGCGCGCATCAACCCGGCCGGCGGCCTCGATCTGTTTCCGAACCAGAGTTCGGCTGTGCTGACGTCGACAGTGTGGGGCGACGGCCTGATCGACAATCCGCCGAATCACGCGATCAGCGCCGGCGAGACCGTGCGCTTCATTCCTTTTTCCGAATTGCTGAACTGAGCGAGGCCGGCCACCGCCGGCGGCATCCCGATGAAGATTCAACTCCGCTATTTTGCGAGCGTGCGTGAAGCGCTCGACCTGGCCGACGAAACCGTCGATCTGCCCGACGGCATCGCGACCGTCGGCGATGTGCGCGCTTGGCTGCGCGTGCGCGGCGGCATCTGGGCCGACACGCTGGCGGAAGGCCGCGCGCTGCGCATGGCTTGCAACCACGTGATGACCGGCGCCGGGACGCGCGTTACCGAAGGCTGCGAAGTCGCGTTTTTTCCGCCTGTCACCGGCGGCTGAACCAGAAAACGCCACAACGCCGCTTAACCGCATAGGAGCCTTAGATGCCCGTTCGCGTCCAGACGGAAGACTTCGACCTTACCGCCGAGGTCGCCGCATTGCGCGCGCGCAATCCGAAGATCGGCGCGGTGGCCTGCTTCGTCGGCACCGTGCGCGATCTGAACGACGGCAACACGGTCGAAACGATGGAGCTCGAACACTATCCCGGCATGACGGAGAAGTCGCTGGAAGCGATCGTCGTGAGCGCGCGCGAGCGCTGGCCCGGCATCGAGGTGTCGATCGTGCATCGGGTCGGCAAGCTGTCTCCGCTCGACCAGATCGTGCTGGTGGCGACCACGGCGATGCATCGGGGGGAAGCCTTCGCATCGTGCGAATTCGTGATGGATTATCTGAAGACCCAGGCGCCGTTCTGGAAAAAAGAGAAGACCGAAGCCGGCGAGCGCTGGGTCGATGCCCGTGTTACCGACGACGCGGCGCTCGCGCGCTGGGGCATCGAATCGGACAATCGAACGGCGGAATAGGGCGCGGGTTTAAGCATGGGAGCTGGCGAGTCAGAAAGCGTCCTGGCGCATCTCACGCCAATCTGAAGCGCTCCTAAGGCTGGGGACGCGGCTCGCCACGGTTACTCCGTGCCGCCGTACCGTTTCAAAGCGGCTTATCAACCTGAACCGGGCTGGCTCACTCGTCCCGCGTCCGGCCGACGACTCGTGTCGGAAACGGCTCGCCGGGCGGCCGCGCCGCGTGGCCATCCTCGCCGTCGCGCGGATGCCGTTTTGGCGCGATGCGGTCCAGCAGCGCCTGTTGTTCCTCCGGAATCTTGTAGTCCCAGCCGAAACGGCTCAGTTGCAGACTCTGCGCGATACGCAGCGCCGGTTCCATGAAGCGCACCGCCGCAGCCGGCTGATAACGCGATTCGACCGTATCCAGAAACAGATACAGCCAGCGGCTGAAGTGCTGCGGCTCGACACCCTCGAGCGGCTGGTGCGCCTGCTGCACGTTGCCGCGGTATTGCTTCGCGCCCAGCACTAGGCTGCCCCAGAACGTGCACATCTTGGGCAAATGGTCGTCCCAGCGGCCCGCCAGTTTCGCGTCGAATATCGGGCCGAGCAGCGTGTCGGCTCGCACGCGGTCGTAGAAGCCGTAGACGAGATCGCGGATATTCGCCTCGGTGGGCTCGGCGGCGCGCTCGACCACTGGCGCGGCAGGGAAAGACGGGTTCATGCAGATTCCAAAAAATGCAGCGATTCACTGCATATCGCCACATGGCGCCACACAGCGTCGGAAATAGCCTCAAATGGAGCCCGAACGTGCGGAACTAGGATGCGAATACCCCGCTTTTCGTAAGAATGCCCCAGGCAGGAAACGTTACCATTAATGCCGATTCACGCACTCCGCCTGTCTGCGCAGAACTGGAAAATATGCGTGGCGCCTGCATCTTAGGGCGAAGCGACGGCCCACGGCAACCCTTGCATCGACGCGGTTATCCCCCGGATCGCGGCTTGCGCTCATTGCACTACCTGCACCCATGAGACTGACCGACTATACGGATTACTCACTACGTGTCCTGCTGTACCTCGCCGTTCGTGGCGAAGGGTTGTCGACGATCCAGGACATTTCCGACGCGTACGGCATTTCCAAGAACCATTTGATGAAGGTCGTGCAGCAGCTCGGCGAACTCGGCTGGGTCGAGACCGTGCGCGGCCGCAACGGCGGCCTGCGGCTCGCGGAGCAGACGAATGCGCTGACGGTCGGCGAAATTGTGCGCGCGACGGAGAGCGACTTTGCGCTGGTCGGTTGCTTTCCGGACCAGCGCGGCGAGAGCCGAGGCTGCGTCATTACGGCGCAATGCCGTTTGCGCGGCGCGCTCGAGGCGGCGCGCAATGCCTTCCTCGCCGAGCTCGATCGCCATACCATTGGCGAGATGGCGCAGCCGCACGGCCCGCTGGCCGCGCTGCTCGGTTTGAGCAACGTGATTCCGATCACGCCGGTCTCGCCGGCCAACGGCGACGCGGCGTCGGCGGCATGAATGCGCCAGGCATTTCTCGCGCGTCAAATGTTAAATAGTTGTCGCTTGGGGCAAAAAAACGCTTGAAACCTGGATAAAACGCCTCATTTTGGTGGTAATCGAAAATTGGAGGTCTCTTGATGAGAATCGACAAGCTCACCACTAAATTCCAGGAAGCCCTGGCGGATGCCCAGAGTCTGGCCGTCGGCCACGACAATCAATACATCGAACCGGTTCACGTCCTGTCGGCTCTCGTCGCCCAGCAGGATGGCTCGGCGCGCTCGCTGCTCTCGCGTGCCGGCGTACACGTGCAGGCGCTGCAAACGGCGCTCGGCGACGCCATGACGCGTCTGCCGCAAGTGCAGGGCACGGACGGCAACGTGCAGATCGGCCGCGAGCTGACCGGTCTGCTGAATCAAGCCGACAAGGAGGCCCAGAAGCTCAACGACACGTTCATCGCGAGCGAGATGTTCCTGCTCGCGGTTGCGGACGACAAAGGCGAGGCCGGGCGTCTCGCGCGTCAGCACGGCTTGTCGCGCAAGTCGCTGGAAAGCGCGATCGTCGCGGTGCGCGGCGGCTCGCAGGTGCATAGCCAGGACGCCGAAAGCCAGCGTGAAGCGCTGAAGAAATACACCATCGATCTCACCGAGCGCGCGCGGGCCGGCAAGCTCGATCCGGTGATCGGCCGTGACGACGAGATCCGTCGTTCGATCCAGATCCTGCAACGCCGCACCAAGAACAACCCGGTGCTGATCGGCGAACCGGGCGTGGGCAAGACCGCGATCGTCGAAGGTCTGGCGCAGCGTATCGTCAACGGCGAAGTGCCGGAAACGCTCAAGGGCAAGCGCGTGCTGTCGCTCGATATGGCGGCCCTGCTGGCCGGCGCCAAGTATCGCGGCGAGTTCGAAGAACGCCTGAAAGCCGTGCTGAGCGACATCGCGAAAGACGAAGGGCAGACCATCGTCTTCATCGACGAAATTCACACCATGGTCGGCGCGGGCAAGGCTGAAGGCGCGATGGACGCGGGCAATATGCTCAAGCCGGCGCTCTCGCGCGGCGAACTGCATTGCGTCGGCGCGACCACGCTGGACGAATATCGCAAGTACATCGAAAAGGATGCCGCGCTCGAGCGCCGCTTCCAGAAGGTGCTGGTCGACGAACCGTCGGTCGAAGCGACCATCGCGATCCTGCGCGGTCTGCAGGAAAAGTATGAACTGCATCATGGCGTCGATATCACCGACCCCGCCATCGTGGCCGCTGCGGAACTGTCGCATCGCTACATCACGGATCGTTTCCTGCCGGACAAGGCGATCGACCTGATCGACGAAGCCGCTTCGAAGATCAAGATGGAAATCGACTCGAAGCCGGAAGAGATGGATCGGCTCGACCGTCGGTTGATCCAGTTGAAGATCGAACGCGAAGCCGTCAAGAAGGAAAAAGACGAAGCGTCGCAAAAGCGTCTGCAGCTGATCGAGGAAGAAATCGAGCGGCTGAATCGCGAATATTCGGACCTCGAAGAAATCTGGACCGCGGAAAAAGCTGCGGTGCAGGGCAGCGCGCAATTGAAGGAAGAGATCGAAAAGACGCGTGCGGAAATCACACGCCTGCAACGCGAAGGCAAGCTTGAAAAGGTCGCCGAGCTGCAGTACGGCAAGCTGCCGGGGCTCGAAGCGCAGTTGAAGGAAGTGACCAAGGCCGAGGCGAGCGAGCAGAACAATCCGACCCGTCCGAGGCTCTTGCGCACGCAGGTCGGGGCGGAGGAAATCGCTGAAGTCGTGTCGCGTTCCACCGGCATTCCGGTGTCGCGCATGATGCAAGGCGAGCGCGAAAAGCTGCTGCAGATCGAAGAGAAACTGCATGCGCGCGTGGTCGGTCAGGACGAGGCGATCAGCGCGGTCGCCGATGCGATCCGCCGTTCGCGTGCCGGTCTGTCGGATCCGAACCGCCCGTATGGTTCGTTCCTGTTCCTCGGTCCGACCGGGGTGGGCAAGACCGAGTTGTGCAAGGCCCTGGCGTCGTTCCTGTTCGATTCGGAAGATCATCTGATCCGTATCGACATGAGCGAGTTCATGGAAAAGCACAGCGTCGCGCGTCTGATCGGCGCGCCGCCGGGATACGTGGGCTATGAAGAAGGCGGTTATCTGACCGAAGCCGTGCGTCGCAAGCCGTATAGCGTGATCCTGCTCGACGAAATCGAGAAGGCGCACCCGGACGTGTTCAACGTGCTGCTGCAAGTGCTCGACGACGGCCGCATGACCGACGGACAGGGCCGCACCGTGGACTTCAAGAACACGGTGATCGTGATGACGTCGAACCTCGGTTCGCAAGTGATCCAGTCGATGGTCGGCGAGCCGCAGGACGCGGTGAAGGACGCGGTCTGGGAAGAAGTGAAGCTGCACTTCAGGCCCGAGTTCCTGAACCGGATCGACGACGTCGTCGTTTTCCATGCGCTCGACCGCTCGAATATCCAGTCGATCGCGCGGATCCAGTTGCAGCGTCTGCACGAGCGGCTGGCCAAGCTCGATATGCAACTGGTGGTGTCGGATTCGGCGCTCGAGCATGTCGGCAAGGTCGGCTACGATCCGCTGTTCGGCGCGCGGCCGTTGAAGCGCGCGATCCAGCAGGAGATCGAGAACCCGGTCGCCAAGCTGATTCTGGCCGGCAAGTTCGGTCCGAAGGACGTGATTCCGGTCGAACTGGAAGAGGGCAAGCTGGTATTCGAACGCGTCGTGCATTAAGCGAAACGCGTTCTCTTCGGAGAGAAGGAGCGGCGGCGGTCGAGCCGCTCCTGACAATGTTAAAAAACGGCAACGAAGGTGACTTCGTTGCCGTTTTTTTTTGCCCGCTGATTGTGCTACAAGCGGGCATGTGGGCAGCCAAGGCCGCCCGTGTCGTTACGCGTTGCCTTTGCCGAACAACGCCGACAAGCCGCCCAGCGCGCCGAGCACGGTCGTGGCGTTCAGCTTGCCCTCGGCCGGCACTTCGCCTTCCGGCGTGGCGGCATTGACGACATGCGGCAGAATCTGCGACAGCAGTCCGGTGACCTGATCCGGTTGCACGCCGGCCTTCGCCGCGAGGTTGGTGACGGTTTCCGAGCCGAGCACGCTGTGCAGCGCGTCGGGCGCGATCGGCTGGTTTTCGCCATTGCTGACCCACGACGTCACGACGTCGCCGAGGCCTTTTTCCTTGAAGCGGTCGATCAGGCCGTTCAGGCCGCCCGGCTGGCTGTTGACGAATTCGAGCGCAGCCGCGATCAGGGCTTGCTGGCCACCACCGCCTTCGGGGGATTTGCCAACCAGGGAACCGAGTGTGTCGAGTAGGCTCATGACAGTCTCTCTTGAATGCCGACACGTGCTCGACGGGTCAGCGGGTGAAAACGCCGCGCGGTTGCGCGGCGCTGTGGGAGGAAGGCGGGCGGCGGCGAGACGGCGCCGACGGTGCATTGGCGTGGCCGCCACGCGCATAACCCTTGGGCCGTTGCGCTGCCGCTGCCTGATCCTGTTTCGTACTCCGTGTGATTCTGTCCGGTCCTCGTTCCGTGCTGTCAGGCGCCGCCCGAGGCCGCCGCAGCCGATGCGGCCTTGCTCTTCTTCGCTTTCTTCTTCGAAGCCTTGCTGTCGGAGGCACTGGCCGGCGCCGCCGCGGTCGTGGCGGCCGGCGCGGATGCCGCCGCCGCGTCGGATGCCGCAGCCTTGCTCTTCTTCTTAGACTTCGATGCCTTCGCGCCGGAAGCCTCCGCGGGCGCGGCCGGCGTCGTGGTCGCAGCCGTGGCTGGCGCCGCGGTCGTGGCCGCAGGCGCGGCGGCCGGCGCTGCCTTCGTCGTGGCCGTGCTGCCCGGTTTCGCGGCGGGCTTGGCGCCGCTCGGCGGTGTGGACGAACCGTTGATCGTCAGGCCTGCCGCTTCGAGATTGGTCACCGATTTCGTGCCGATGCCCTTGACGCGCGTGGCGAGATCGTCGGCGTCCTTGAACGGGCCATTCTTCGTGCGTTCGTCAATGATCGCTTTCGCATGCACCGGGCCGATACCCTTGACCGATTCGAGCGCCGCCTGATCGGCGGAATTTACTTCGACGGCCGCCGCAAATCCGGCCGACAGCGACAAAGCCAAAGCAACGCAAAGCATTAAAAGCTTCTTCAGCATGGCAAGCACTCCATTGTGGGCAAAAAAGTTAGCCGCGAAGGGACGACCCGTACAAAGCTCGGACGACAGCAGCCTGTCAGCTTTCGCTGCGCTTAAGCATAGAACAAATTGCGCGCCCTTATTTGCGAACGCGGACGATTTATACCGATCGATTCACGACAAGTAAATCAGTGTGAACAAGATTTAAACCTTTTGCCTTGTTATTAGGCTGTTGTGAGCTTATCGATCAAAACCTCACGCCGTAAAAAATGACAGCGGAGACAAATGACAGCATGACGCACTTGACTTAGAGTGCACTCGAAGTCCTAACCTGAGTTCCGTCATGTCGAATATCTCGAAAGCACTCACCATCGGGCAGGTCGCTGAAACGATCGGCGTTTCGACGCATACGTTGCGCTATTACGAGCAGGCCGGGCTGATTCGCGCCGTCGGCCGCACGCAGGCGGGGCATCGGCTGTATTCGCCGGCCGATCTGGACTGGCTGCGGTTCCTGATGCGCCTGAAGGCGACCGGCATGCCGATCGCCGGCATGCAGGCGTTCGCCGCCTTGCGCGCACAAGGGCAGCCTACGGTGGGCGCGCGCCGCGATCTGCTGGTGGCGCATCGGGATGCAGTTCTGGCGCGGATCGCCGAGTTGCAGAGCAACCTCGGCGCGATCGTCGACAAGATCGCGTACTACGAAGCGGCTGGGCGCGCAGCCGCCGCGGAGCATTCGACACGACAAACCGACGAAACCCAGGCGCACTCACATTCGGAAGAGGACTCACGATGGACCACGCACACAACGACCGCTACACCCGAGGCTGGGACAAACTGAAACAGATTGACGGCTCGGCCGGCGAACAGGTGATCGCCGCGCTGGCGCCGATCGCGCCGGATTTCGGCCGTCTGCTGATCGAATTTGGCTTCGGCGACATTTACAGCCGGCCGCAACTCGATCTGCGCGCGCGTGAGATTGCCACGATCGCATCGCTTGCCACGCTCGGCTGCGCGCAGCCGCAATTGAAGGTGCATATCGAGGCGGCGTTGAACGTCGGCTGCACGCGCGAGGAGATCGTCGAGGTGTTCATGCAGATGGCGCTGTACGCGGGCTTTCCGGCGGCGCTGAATGCGTTGTTTGCCGCGCGCGAGATTTTCGAGCGCCGTGACCAGGCGGTGAGCGATGGGCAAGCGGCGAGCGCGGCGCAGGTGCTGGAGGAGCAAGCGCACGCGGGTTGATATCCTCGGGCAACGGCGACAGCAAGGTAGGCCGAGCGGCTGCATTGCGCGGCCGCTTTTTATTGTGGTTCTAACGCAACTAACGGTCCGTTATTGGCAGTCCCCACGACAACGGGGCTGTGGACAGAGACCAAACTGCAGTTCACCAGCGGGAAACCCGCGCATTTCACCGCTGTACAGTAGCCCCGTCAAGCCGCCGAATCGACCCGAAGCGCCGCCTCGGCATGCAAATAGCGCTTGCTCACCACCCGCCAGTACATCAGCAAGCCGATGCCCGCAATCGCGAGACTCGCGGTATTCGCTACCCAGAAGCCGCGCGCGCCGGTCAGCCATTCCGGCGTGCCGCCGGTCACGTTGAAGCCGAGCACATAGCCGCCACCGAGCCCCACACCCCACAGCGCCACCGCGTAGATCACGGTCGGCACGACCGCCACCTTGTAGGCGCGCAGCACGAACGCGGTAGTGATCTGCAACGCATCGAACAGGTGATAGCACACGACGATCAGCACCAGCGGCGACGCCGCCGCGACGACCTGCGCATTCGGCGTATAGCCTTCGATGATGTACGGCCGCAGCACCAGCACGACCGCGCCGTAACAGCAGGCGATCGCCATCGCCATCATGATGCCGTGACGCGACAGCGTGCGCGCCGCTGCCGGACGATGCGCGCCGAGTGCCTGCGCGACCAGCGTCGACGAAGCGATGCCGATCGACAATGGCGTCATGTACAGCACCGCACCGATATTGCCGGCGATCTGATGGCCGGCGAGCGTCGTCGTACCGAAGCGCGCGATGAAGAGCGCCATGAACGTGTAGGAGGTGACTTCGATCAGATACGACAGTCCCATCGGAATGCCCAGCCGCAGTTGCGCCGCCTGGCGTCGCCAGACTGGCCAGCAGAACTGCGCGAAGATCGCGAACGGTTTGAACACGTCGACGCGTGTCAGCAGCAACATGCCGAGCGCGGCCAGCCCCCAGTTGATCGTCGTGCTGGCAAGCGCGCAACCCGGGCCGCCGAGCGCCGGCATGCCGAAACCGCCGAAGATGAACCACGTGTTGAGCGGCACTTTGAGCAGCAGCGCGCCGATCTGCAGGATCATCACGAGCCGCGGTTTGCCGACCGCATTGGTGATCGAACTGTAGACGCGAAAAGCGAGGCCGGCCGGCAAGCCGAAGGCCAGAATCCGCAGGTACGCGACGGTGCGCTCGTGCAGCGCCTCGGGCACGCGCGCGATCTGCAACACCGGGCCCGGGAAAAACAGAATCAGAAAGCCGATCACCGTCAGCGCGAGTGCGAGCCACAAGGCCTGGCGAACCTCCTCGCCGATCTCGATGTAGCGGCGCGCGCCGTAGAGTTGCGCGGTAATCGGTTGCAGCGCGGTCAGAATGCCGGTGAGGCCGATATACACGGAGATATAGACCGACGAGCCCAGGCCGAGCGCCGCCAGATCGACAGCCGAGTAGCGGCCGACCATCGCCGTGTCGATCACGCCGAACGCGATGATCGCCAGTTGCCCGATCAGCACCGGCCACGCGAGTCCGGCGATTTTCCGTACGTCGGCGAACATGCTCAGTCGGACTTCTTGCGCCAGTTGCGGCGCTTGACGACCGGCGGCTTCGGACGGTCGATGCGCACGTACAGGCGGAAGCGTTCGTCGCGGTCGGCCACGCGGCGGCCTTCCCACACCAGCTTCCAGACGAAGTCGGACATCGCGCTCGGCTCGCCGTAGTCCTGCGTATCCTGACGCAGGATCACGTCGCAGTCCTGGTCGAAGGAGAAGTGCATGTCGCCGAAATACGCGAAGGTCGCGATCTGCGCATTGCCGAGGCGCACCGGCGAAATGCAGGTGTAGTCGTCCGGCAGATGGGCGGCGATCTGTTCGGCGACGTCCTTATAGGTCCGGCTGTAGTTGACCACCGGCAGCCACAGCGTCATGAGCAGCACCCACATCAGGGTGGTGCCGGCGCTCGAGAGCACCACGCTGCGCCACAGGACTTTCGGATGGCGCGCGAGCCGCCACTGCACCAGCACGAACCAGCAGACCGTCACGGCGACCGCGCACGCGAACGACAGGATCTTGAACTGCGGCGCGAAACCCGGCGCGAGACGCGCGAGATTGCGCGCGAGCGGATGCGGAAAGCCGGTCAGCCCCGCGATATAAACCAGCCAGACGAAGCTGCCGAGAATCGTGAAGCTCAGGAGCGCGAACCAGTCGATCGCGTTGATCGCACCGCGCTTGAGCGTGGGCAGCGCGAACGCGGCCAGTACCGCGAGCGGCGGCAGCAGCAGCATGTAAAGCCGGTTCGATTGATGGCTCTGCAGCACGACCAGCACGAACAGAGGTCCGATCACCGAAAGCGGAATGGCCACATGCGGCGCGCGCCGCAATCCCGACCAGCTGAACCACGCCCAGAGCGCCAACGGCCACGCGGGCCAGGTGAAAAGCGGCAGGTTTTTCAGCGCGTAGCCGGCCACCGAGCCGGGCGGCCCAGCGAACGAGCTCAAGCTGACGTGCACCCATTGATTGAGATACCAGACGGCGTCGTCGGGGAAGGCGGCGAGCGCGGCGATCGGCCACGCCACGGACAGCACGAGCGCCACGGGCAGACCCGCCAGCAGCAGCCAGCGCGAGCGCGTTTCGCGCACGATCAGGGTCATCGCCAACGTGCCGAGCAGCAGCGCGCCGACCAGCACCGGACTGCTGGCCAGCGTGACGAGGGCGATCGCGAGCCCCCAGATCAGCGCGCCCTGAATCGGCTTGTCGATCATGCGCACGAGCCCGTACACGAGCATCGCGATGCCGAAGAACTGCGCGAGTTGCGGCGTGGTTTCGTGGCCGCGCTCGGCAAGGCCGAAGCAGGCAAGCAGGATCAGCAGCGCACCGTCGGCGAGCGTGCGGCCGTAATCGCGCGGTTCTGGCTCGCCGCCGAACGCGTATTTGAACGGCTGGACTTCGGCGCGCCGGCCGAGCAGGTAAGCGGCGTACCAGACGAACGCGCAGCCCGCGCAGAACATCAGGCCCGTGAAGACGCGCGAGGCATTGCTCGCATCGACCCACGGCGCGAGCAGGCGGATCGCGCTGGCGCCGAACCAGTAGCCGAGCGGGCCGTCTTCAGTGAGGTATTTGCCGACCAGATTCGGCAGCAGCCAGTCGTGTGCGCCGCCGTTGGCCATGGTCCACATGACGCCGAAGCCGGCTGCATCCTCGTTCTTCCACGGATCGCGGCCGAATAGTCCGAACGATGCGTAGACGATACAGATGGTCAGCAGCAGCCAGCGCGGCAAGGCACTGGTCGCTGAGGCAGTGAGGCGAACGGCAGGTCTCATGCGGTGTGTGGATATCGGATAAGCGGTGCAGCCGGGACCGGACGGCATGTCCGGTTCGAATGGCCAGTCTGGAGCATCCGGCATTGTAGTCGTGCCGTGCGATGCGCGTCACGGCCGGTAACGGCTCGCAACGTGGTTGGGAAAGCTGTAACACGGTTTGGGTGGCGCCCCGTGCTCGTAGCTTTTCGCCGCCGCATTGGCGATGGATGATCAGCCGGGCGACAAAAAAGGGCAGCTCGCGCTGCCCTTTTTGCTCCTGCTTCGCTGCCGGCCAGAGCCGGCGACGAGCCAGGTATTACTTCGCTGCCACCTTGCCGGTAGCGCGCGAGCCGAACTTGTTGCGGAATTTCTCGACGCGGCCTGCCGTGTCCATGATCTTTTGCTGGCCGGTGTAGAACGGATGCGATTCCGACGACACTTCGATCTTGGCGAGCGGGTAGGTCTTGCCTTCGAATTCGGCGGTTTCACGCGTCTGGATGGTCGAGCGCGTCACAAACTTGAAGTCGTTCGACACGTCGATGAACAGAACTTCGCGGTAATCCGGGTGAATGCCTTCTTTCATGGTCTTTCCTTTAATCTGGCGGTAGCCAACCCGCGTGCAGCCGTACTCGAACGAACCGCATCTAGGCGCGAGCCACTTGCCTATGGTCGAAAAACGGCGATTATGCCAGAAAATCAGTCGCTTGACGACTTTTGCTGGGCTTTTTGCTAAGGGCACGCGCCGTTTTCACGGCTGTCCGGCTCGCTTGGCGACCATCTTGCGGGCCGGGCGGCAACCCTTGCCTGGCGGGCGTTGCGCATCAGACGGGCGAGAACGTCAAGCCGACTCGCGCGGGATCCTGCCGGTAATAGCGCGCAAGCAGCCGGTACAACTCCGGATACTCGGCTTCGAACGCCTGCGGCTGAACGAACAGCGCCTCGCTGCAAACGGCAAAAAATTCCGACGGATGATCCGCCGCGTACGGATCGATCAGCGACTCGCGCTCGAAGCGTGCCCAGCGGCGCTCCGGCACCGCGTCGACTTTCGCGCAGAAGTGGTCGTAAGCGTGGTCGAACACGTCGGCCCAAGCCTGCGAATCGAGCGGCGCGTGCCAGCGGCGCATGAGCGGCGGGTGGCCGTCCGCTTCGCCGTTCAGCATGTCGATCTTGTGCGCGAATTCGTGAATCACGACGTTGTAGGCGTCGGTGCCGTCCGTCATTTGCGCGTCTTCCCACGACAGCACCACGGGGCCCCCTTCCCATGCTTCGCCGCTCGCGTCCTGTTCGACTTCGTGCACCACGCCGTCCTGGTCCTCGACCGTCTTGCGGATCACGAACTCGCCCGGATAGACGATCACGCCGACCCAGCCGCGGTACAACTCAAGGCTCAGGTTCAACACTGGCAGACATGCCTGGGCGGCGATCGCCACGGTCATCGCGTCAGTCAGTTCCAGTTCGTGCGCGGTCGAAAATTCCTTTTGCGCGAGGAACAGGCTCGTCATTTCGCGCAGACGCACGAGGTCCGGCGCGGCGAGGTGCGCGAGGAACGGCAGGCCGCCGAGCGTGGCTTGCCAGAGCGGATCGCCGATCGCGAAGTCGCGCAGCGCGCGCTCGCGCCGGCGTGTGCCGAACCATTGAGTCAGTTTCGAGAGCATGGCCTGAAGCAACCTTAGTCGATCTGTTTTTGCCACGCGGCAAACAGGCCGCCGCATATCGCCACGCCGATCAGGAAATAGAAGCCGTCCAGCGAGGTCAGAAAGCTGGCTTGTTGCGCGACGCTGCGGCTGAGTTCCACGAGCGCCAGCGAGTGCGCCTCGGAGGGCGAGCGGCCGGCGGCGGCAAAGCTTTTCGTCAGCGCGGCGAGCGAGTTCTGGAACACAGGATTGTACGGATTCACGAACTCCGCGAGGCGAGTTTCGTGCAGCGCCTGGCGATGTTGCTCGACGATGATCACGGAGGCCGTTGCGAACGACATGGTCAGTTGCCGCACGATGTTTTTCAGCCGGTAGCCGTGGCTGAATTCTTCAATGGCGAAAATTTTGAATGTCAGATTGGCGACCGGCAGCACGATGAACAGCAGCAGCAAACCGCGCGACAGCAGCGGCAGCATCAACGCCGCTTCGCTGGCGCCCGGCGACATGCGCGTCATCAGTGCCGCGGCGAACGCGGCGACCGCGAAGCCGGACACGATGATCCATTTCTTGCGCGGCAGCAGCTTCGCGTAACGCAAATAGACGAACAGGGCGCTCGCCGAAATCAGCGACGTCGTGCCGACCAGTTGCCCGGTGTTTTCGACCGGATAGCCGAGACCGCTCTCGAGAAAGCGCGAGATCAGATAGCTGAATACCGTCGAGATGTAGTAATAAAACATGTAAAGCACGAGGCCGACCTGGAAGACCTTCTCGCGCAGCGCATGCAGGCGCACGAGCGGCGCGGGATGATGCCACTGGTGATAGGCGAACCAGCCCAGCGCCACAATCCCGGCGACGCTCAGCAGAATCAATCCGGGCGACGCGCTGAACAACTGGAAGCGCACCTGCTGCATCACGATCTGCAGCGCGCCTTGGGCTAACGCGAAGATGACGTACGGCCAGAAATGCGAGGAGCCGCGTTCCTCTGGCAAACGGTTGCCGGAGTCGGGCAGCGCGAGCAAGGCCAGCACGGCGAACAGCACGCCCACGGGCGCCGTGCACGCGAACAGCGCGCGCCAGTCGAAATGCCCGACCAGCTGGCCGCCGATCAGTGGCGCCAGCGCACTGCTCAGGACGATCAGTATGAGAAAC
This sequence comes from Paraburkholderia sp. BL27I4N3, assembly GCF_003386115.1. Classification (NCBI taxonomy): domain Bacteria; kingdom Pseudomonadati; phylum Pseudomonadota; class Betaproteobacteria; order Burkholderiales; family Burkholderiaceae; genus Paraburkholderia; species Paraburkholderia sp. BL27I4N3. Next base: position 1,955,657 of record NZ_QREJ01000001.1, read on the forward strand.
GCGCGGGTGGCCGCCGGCCGTTGCTGCGGCTTGAAACTCATCTGGATCAGGATGCGGCAGGTGCCCATCATCGGGCCGATGAAGTAGCCTTGAAAGCCGCGCGCGAACGCCAATTCGATCGACGATTCACACAGCGCCGCGGCCAGCGCGCCGGCGGCGTAGAGCAGCATGCAGCCGGCCACGTAGCGCCGGTAGCCGAAGCGTTCGACCCACCATTGCTGTTGCAGGATGCCGAGCACCGCCGCGACCGCATAGGCGCTCGACGCCCACACCAGTTCATCGGGCGACGCATTGATGCCGCCGGCGATATAGCTGGTGAAAAACGAGAAGATCGAATTGTCGAAATAATCGAGGCCGGTAACGACGGCCAGCACCCAGGGGAAGAAATCGCCGCGCAGTTTTTCGACGCTGAACAACGACACGCGGGGCGATGTAGTGCTCATGTGGATTCGCCCGGCGTGGACTCGCCCGGCGTGGGGTTGTCCGGTTCTTTGGCCCGTTTCGAAGGTGTTGCGTTGCCTGCCTTGGCGCGCGCGTTGCGGCGCTGTTCAAGCAACGCCTCCGCATTCTCGCCGGCAAGGCGCCGCTTCAGGTAGTCGAGGTCGGGGCTCAGTTCCGCGCGCAGCTTCTGCGCTTCCTTCAGTTCGCGGCGCACGCTTTCGATGCGCGCGTCGAGTGCTGCGACCTGTTGCTCGATGGCGTCGTGAATCTGCTGCAGCGATTCGGTGGAATAGCGGTGGCCGCCGTCGACGGATTCGAGCGGACGCTTGAGCATTTCGGTGACGCTGTGCAGCGAGAAGCCGAGCGAGCGCAAACGCAGAATGCGGCCGAAGCGCTTCAGATCGTCCTCGTCGTAAAGCCGGTAACGGCCTTCGCTGCGCGTGGGCGACACGAGGCCGCGTTCCTCGTAGTACTTCAGCGTGCGCGGTGTGACGCCGAGACGTTCGGCGGCGTCGCGCACCGTCAGCAGAGTGGGTGAGTCCTTGGACATAGGTGTGTGACTGACATGACGGGCTGGTGGCATTGTACTGCAACGTGTACGTTCACGTTCAGGTTGCAGCGATGATCGACGTCGCCGTTGGCAACCGGACGCGGTCTGTACCCCTGCGCGGGTGGCAAATCGAAGGGCGAAAAAAAAGCCGCTCGTTTGCGACGAGCGGCTTTCTCTGCGGTGCGTATGCTGCGGCTGGATCAGCCCAATTCCTTAGCTGCCGCCACCACGACGCATCATGTCGAAGAACTCCGAATTGCTCTTCGTCTGACGGATCTTGTCGAGCAGGAATTCCATCGACTCGACTTCGTCCATGTCGTGAATGAACTTGCGCAGCACCCAGATCTTTTGCAGCACTTCGGGCTTGATCAGCAGTTCTTCGCGGCGTGTGCCGGACTTGTTCAGGTTGATCGACGGATAGACGCGCTTTTCAGCAAGACGGCGCTCCAGGTGCACTTCCATGTTGCCGGTGCCCTTGAATTCTTCGTAGATCACGTCGTCCATGCGGCTGCCGGTTTCGATCAGCGCCGTGCCGATGATGGTCAGCGAGCCGCCTTCCTCGATATTGCGCGCCGCGCCGAAGAAACGCTTCGGACGTTGCAGCGCGTTGGCGTCGACACCACCCGTCAGCACCTTGCCCGAGGCCGGCACGACCGTGTTGTACGCACGCGCGAGACGCGTGATCGAGTCGAGCAGAATCACCACGTCGTTCTTCATTTCGACGAGGCGTTTGGCCTTTTCGATCACCATTTCGGCGACTTGAACGTGACGCGCGGCCGGTTCGTCGAACGTGGAGGCGATCACTTCGCCCGCCACCGAGCGCTGCATTTCGGTCACTTCTTCCGGGCGTTCGTCGATCAGCAGCACGAACAGCACGACATCCGGATGGTTCTGCTTGATCGCGTGGGCGATGTGCTGAAGCATCACGGTCTTACCCGACTTCGGCGATGCGACCAGCAGGCCGCGCTGGCCTTTGCCGATCGGCGCGATCATGTCGATGATGCGGCCCGTGACGTTTTCCTCGCCACGCATTTCACGTTCGAGCAGCAGCACCTTGTTCGGGTGCAGCGGCGTCAGGTTTTCGAACATGATCTTGTGCTTCGAGGCCTCCGGCGGCTGGCCGTTGACCTTGTCCACCTTCACCAGCGCGAAATAGCGTTCGCCGTCTTTCGGCGTACGCACTTCGCCTTCGATCGTGTCGCCCGTATGCAGGTTGAAGCGGCGGATTTGCGACGGGCTGATATAAATATCGTCCGTGCTGGCCAGGTACGAGGTTTCCGGCGAACGCAGGAAGCCGAAGCCGTCCGGCAGCACTTCGAGCGTGCCGTCGCCGAAGATCGTGTCGCCCGTTTTGGCTCGTTTTTTTAGAATGGCGAACATCAATTCCTGCTTGCGCAGGCGGTTCGCACTTTCGATCTCGAGGCCATTGGCCATCTCGATCAATTCGGACACGTGCAGAGTCTTAAGCTCGGATAAATGCATACGGAGAACCCGCAGGAGAAGGTGCGACGAATTGAAATCTGGGAGGAGAGTGAGCGGAACCGCTCAAGGACTTACACGTCTTTTCGACGTTTTGCGGATTCTAGCATAGCACACGCCAGTTTCCGCCGGTGCGACGGCATGGCATCTTTCTTGTTAAGCGTGTTGTCGCCCGACAACACGCTTAACACAACGCGCCCGCGGCTTTCGAAGAGGCCTCCAAGCGCGTTGCTCTGACCGCTTTACAGGTTGCCGTCGAGGAACGCGGTGAGTTGCGACTTCGACAGTGCGCCGACTTTCTGCGCGGCGACAGCGCCGTTCTTGAACAGGATCAGCGTGGGGATACCGCGCACGCCGAACTTGACCGGCGTCGATTGATGTTCGTCGACGTTGATCTTGGCGATTTGCAGGCGATCGGCGTAATCCTTCGCGACTTCGTCGAGGATCGGCGCGATCATTTTGCACGGACCGCACCATTCAGCCCAGAAATCGAGCAGCACGGGTTTATCGGATTTCACGACGTCCTGTTCGAACGATGCGTCGCTAATATGCTTGATTTGTTCGCTCATTGTATGAATACCTCTATCGGTTCGAGGCCCGCCTGAATTGCTCGCCACGATACGTCAAAACCTAAGGAAACTTCCGTTCGCTTTGCCGCAACCGGAACTTTGCCGACACACACCGGAAAAGGTGTGAACCTGTTTCGGAGTATGCGGAAGGCTCGCGTTTGCGGGTCATCCGTACGGCAGTTTAGCTTAATTCGCTATGCGTTGCCGGGGCCGATAGTACTCATCAGGGCAGTGGGGCCAATGGCTGCCGACGAAGTGCCACCGTGATTCATCAAACCATGACGCAACCTATCTGGTGGCTTGCCGGCCAAACTCAAGTGGCTTTCGCCGGCCTCGCTGCGAGACCGGCCATATGGTGCGCAAGTAGCGATTCCGCGCGCCGTTGACGATTTGCTCGTATTAACAGTCGCACGACGGACCAAGCGATGATAGAATGTTTCGTGACGGGCCTCCTCGCATGGAGGGATGGTCAACCTGGTCAGGTCGGGAACGAAGCAGCCACAGCCGTTTTCCACCAGTGCCGAGGGTCGGGCTCGTCACCTTCCTTTTTTTGTTGTTCTTGTTTTTCTCCGCGGGTTCTTCCGCAAACGCATCCCATCTTCTGTTTACCCTGAGCGCAGCGGCATGCAGCCACGCCTCCTGATGCTTCTCGCGCGCTTCATCTATTTTTTCCTATCGGTCCGTTAGCCGCTTCCAATGAAGTGACGGGATGCGTTCGCGGGCGGTCGCGAATCGGTTTTGCACGCCATCGTTACTGATACAATTTCCCGATGACCTATCAAGTTCTCGCACGCAAATGGCGGCCGAAGGATTTCGCTTCGCTCGTCGGACAGGAGCACGTGGTGCGCGCGCTCACGCACGCGCTCGACGGCGGCCGTCTGCACCATGCCTATCTGTTTACCGGCACGCGCGGCGTCGGCAAAACCACGCTGTCGCGCATCTTCGCCAAGGCGCTGAACTGCGAAACCGGCGTGACCTCCACGCCGTGCGGCGTGTGCCGCGCGTGCCGCGAGATCGACGAAGGGCGCTTCGTCGATTATGTGGAAATGGACGCGGCGAGTAATCGCGGCGTCGACGAAATGGCGGCACTGCTGGAGCGCGCCGTCTACGCGCCGGTGGATGCGCGCTTCAAGGTCTATATGATCGACGAAGTGCACATGCTGACCAACCACGCCTTCAACGCCATGTTGAAGACGCTGGAAGAACCGCCTTCGCATGTCAAGTTCATTCTTGCCACGACGGATCCGCAAAAGATTCCGGTCACGGTGCTGTCGCGCTGTCTGCAGTTCAATCTGAAGCAGATGCCCGCCGGCCACATCGTCTCGCATCTCGAACATATTCTCGGCGAAGAGAAGGTGCCGTACGACGCCCAGGCGCTGCGCCTGCTCGCGCGCGCGGCCGACGGTTCGATGCGCGACGCGCTTTCGCTGACCGATCAGGCGATCGCCTATTCGGCCAATCAGGTCAATGAAGAAGCCGTGCGCGGCATGCTCGGCGCGCTCGACCAGAGCTACCTGATTCGTCTGCTCGACGCGCTCGCGGACGGCGACGGCGCCGCGGTGCTGTCGGTCGCCGACGAGATGGCGTTGCGCAGCCTGTCGTTTTCCACGGCGCTGCAGGATCTGGCGAGTTTGCTGCATCGGATCGCGTGGGCGCAGTTCGCGCCGTCGTCGGTACTGGACGAGTGGCCCGAGGCGGCCGACTTGCGCCGCTTCGCTGAAGCGTTGAGCGCCGAGCAGGTGCAACTGTTTTATCAGATCGCGACGATCGGCCGGAGCGAACTGGGTCTCGCGCCGGACGAATACGCCGGCTTCACCATGACGCTGCTGCGCATGCTCGCCTTCGAACCGGCACCCACGGGCGGTGGCGGTGGCGCCGTGGGTTCGGCGCGCGCGTCTGGCCAGGCGGGAGCGAGTGGGGCAAAACGTGCCGGTGCGCCAGCTGTGGCCGCGCAGCAAGGTGTGTCGGGAGCGCCCGCGAGCGCGACTGCAAGCGCTGCGTTGACGAATTCGCGTGGTGCGAGCGTGAACGCCGCTGCGCCGGTTCGTGAAACGCAGCCGGGTCATGCCGTGGCATTGGAGAAGGGCGTTGCGGTTCAGCCGGTACGGCAAGCCCGTAGCCCAATTGAAGTGCCGCCTGCTGATAACAGCGTTCAAGCTACGTCGCCGGATTCTGGTCGAGGCGAGGCAGCAGAGCAATCACCTGGCGCGGAACCGGCGGTCGCCGGCGAGTCGGTGCCGGTTGTTCACAACGTGAATTCGGCGCAGTCGCAGCCGGTGGACGATGCCCCCGCGGCATCCGCGTCGCCGGTCTCGTCTGCGGCCCCGGCGGCCGCCGCCTTGGCACCGTGGGATGACGCGCCTACCGACTCGGCGGCGAACGAAGCTTCCGTAACCGCCGGCCCCGATGGCGCGGCCGCCGCCGAGGTTCCCTCTGTGGCATCCCTCGCCGACTCTGCGCCCGCGACTTCACTAAGCGCACCCGCGGCTGCGGCGCTCGCTCGCACCGAGCAGGCCGCCGCCGCGGCCCCGTCGGAAGAGCCGTCGCCCGCGGCCGATAGCGCACCGCGTCGCGCAGGCGGCGCGAGCGCGGCGCTCGACGTCCTGCGCAGTGCCGGTTTGAAAGTGTCCTCGGACCGTGGCCGCGCGAGCGCAGCAGCGGCCGCAAAATCTGCCGTTCCCGCTACGCCGAAACCGGCCGCGCCGCACGTCGTCGTTCCCGTGCCGACGCCGGGCGCACCGCGCCGCGCACCGCAGGAGGCAGCACCGGCGGCTCGCGCGTCCGCCTCTTCAGCGCCCGCGCAGCGCAATGGCGCCGAGCAGAACGGCGCGTCGGTGCCGCCGTGGGACGACATGCCGCCCGACGAATACATGCCGCTCACCGCCGCGGACGAAGGTTATTACGGCCTGCCCGACGATGGCTACATGCCCGTGTTCGACAGCGGCCCGGATGATGTCCGCGTGAATACCTCCGCAGCGTCCACGCCGGCGCCGGTGGTCGATCAACGTCCGCTGCCGCCCGCGGTGCCGCTCGATCCGCTCGGTTTCAAGGGCGACTGGCCGGCGCTGGCCGTCGACTTGCCGCTCAAGGGCATTTCCTATCAGCTGGCGTTCAACAGCGAACTGATGGCGCTCGAGGGCAACACGCTCAAATTGAGCGTGCCGGTGCCGCAGTACGCGGAAGCCTCGCAGGTCGCTAAACTGAGAGCCGCGCTCGCCGACAGGCTCGGCCAGGCTGTCGACGTGCTCGTCGAAGTCGGGCCGGCGCGCCGCACGGCCGCCGCGCACGACGCCGCCTTGCGCGCGCAGCGCCAACAGGAAGCAGAGCGCGAGATCGGCGCCGATCCGTTCGTGCAGTCGCTGATCCGCGAGTTCGGCGCGAGCATCGTGCCGGGCTCGATCCGCCCGATTACTCCGGACGCCGGCGCGAACGGCGCGCCGTCGGTCCACTGATTCGCAGCGCAACAGCTTTTAGCGCGCCCGATTTTCGAATTTCACGCTATCAAGAAGGAGCATGTCCATGATGAAAGGCCAACTCGCCGGGCTGATGAAGCAAGCTCAGCAGATGCAGGAAAATATGAAGAAGATGCAGGAGCAACTCGCGCTGATCGAAGTCGAGGGGCAGTCGGGCGCCGGTCTCGTGAAGGTGACGATGACCTGCAAGAACGACGTGCGCCGCGTATCGATCGACCCGAGCCTGCTCGCCGACGACAAGGACATGCTGGAAGACCTGGTCGCCGCCGCGTTCAACGACGCCGTGCGTAAAGCCGAAGCCACCGCGCAGGAGAAAATGGGCGGCATGACTTCGGGTCTGCCGCTGCCGCCGGGCTTCAAACTGCCGTTCTGAACGCGACGACGCCGCGAGGCGGCGGCTCAGGCGCCGCGGCAGTTGTCGCCGCGGCGTGAACGGAACGTGTGAGTTGCGCACACTGCATGTGCCGCCGGTGCTGCACTCGCTGCGCGCTTGTTCCGGCTTGACTCGACCGGCGTTCGTTCGGCTTAGGCGTGCAACGTGCGCCCTCGGGCTGGCCCTCGCCGCAATGATGGAAACCGATCGTATCAACCGCATCGCCACCCGGATTGCCGGGCACTACCCACTTCGACGCCGATCCGCATGAAACAACCTTCCGCCTTGTCGGCGCTCGTCGAAGCGCTGCGCGCGCTGCCCGGCGTCGGGCCGAAGTCCGCGCAACGCATGGCTTATCACCTGATGCAGCACGATCGCGACGGCGCCGAAAAACTCGGCCGCTCGTTGCTGTTCGCCACTGAGCATCTTAAGCACTGCGAGAAGTGCAACACCTTCACCGAGGCGCAGATCTGCGAGGTCTGCCTCGATGAGGAGCGCGATGCCACTTTGCTGTGCGTCGTCGAAACGCCTGCCGATCAGATCATGCTCGAGCAGACCATGACCTATCGCGGTCTCTATTTCGTGCTGATGGGACGTCTGAGTCCGCTCGACGGCATTGGGCCGAAGGAGATTCATTTCGACCGGCTGGTCAAACGCGCATCGGATGGCGTGGTCAAGGAAGTCGTGCTCGCCACCAATTTTACCAACGAAGGCGAGGCGACCGCGCACTACCTCGGGCAGACGCTGAAGGCGCGCGGTTTGGCCGTGACGCGCCTCGCGCGCGGTGTGCCGGTGGGCGGCGAACTCGAATACGTGGACGCCGGCACGATCGCCCGCGCCATGCTCGACCGGCGTTCGATGTAGCACAAGGGGCTCGCCGTATGGTGACGCGCGTTAGCGCGGAACAGGTTTGCATAGGGCGGGAGTAAGGCGCTGAAGCGCTAACTCCCGCCGACAGCCTTGCATGGGACCGGAGTAAGCGCTGAAGCGCTAACTCGGGTCGACAGCTTTGCATGGGGCGGGAGTAAGCGCTAAAGCGCTAACTCCCGCCGACAAAGGAGACACATGAGCGCTACCTCTGAATCCGGCGCGAGCGCCGCGCCGCAAGATAAAACCGGCCCGCTCGCCGGCGTCAAGGTGCTGGAACTCGGCACGCTGATCGCCGGCCCGTTCGCCGCGCGCTTTCTTGGCGAGTTCGGCGCCGACGTCATCAAGATCGAAGATCCCAAGGGCGGCGACCCGCTGCGCAAATGGCGCAAGCTCTATCCGGAAGTCGGCGGCACGTCGCTGTGGTGGGCCGTGCAGGCACGCAACAAGAAATCCGTCACGATCAATCTGAAGGCCGAAGAGGGCAAGGAGATCGTGCGGCGCCTCGCGAAAGAAGCGGATATCGTCGTCGAAAATTTCCGGCCCGGTTTGCTGGAGAAACTCGGGCTCGGCTATGACGTGCTGTCGGCGGAAAATCCCGGTCTCGTCATGGTGCGGCTGTCCGGTTACGGGCAAACCGGTCCGTATCGCGACCGGCCCGGCTTCGGCGCGATCGCCGAATCGATGGGCGGCTTGCGTCATATCACCGGCTACCCGGACTTGCCGCCGCCGCGCATCGGTATTTCGATCGGCGATTCGATCGCCGCGCTGCACGGCGTGATCGGCGCGCTGATGGCGCTGCATCACAAACAGGTGAACGGCGGCAAAGGGCAGGTCGTCGACGTCGCGCTGTACGAGGCCGTCTTCAACATGATGGAAAGCGTGGTGCCCGAATACGGCGTGTACGGCATGGTGCGCGAGCGCACCGGCGCGTCGCTGCCAGGTATCGTGCCGTCCAATACGTATCCGTGCCGCGACGGCAGTATCGTGATCGGCGGCAATAGCGATCCGATCTTCAAGCGCCTGATGATCGCGATCGAGCGCGAGGATCTCGCCAACGATCCGGCGCTCGCGCATAACGACGGCCGCGTGCCGCGCACCCAGGAAATCGACGGCGCGATCGCCGCCTGGCTCGCCACGCGCACCATCGACGAAGCGCTCGCCGTGCTGAATGCCGCCGACGTGCCGGTGGGCCGCATCTACAGTGTGGCGGACATGTTCACCGATCCGCAGTTCATGGCGCGCCAGATGATCCAGCGTTTCAAATGGCAGGACGGTAAGGAGATCACGCTGCCGTCGGTCACGCCGAAGCTCTCGGCCACGCCGGGCGAAACACGCTGGCTCGGCCCGGAACTGGGTGAACATACCGATGAAGTCCTGCAATCGCTAGGTTATGATGCAGACCACATTGCAAGGTTGCACGCGCAACAGATCGTTTGAGCAGCACACGCGGCGCCCGCGAGCGCCGCGCTAAAAAGATAAACCGGACCACGAAAGTTTGGAGACTCGAGCCCATGCAACGGAGAAGTTTTCTCGCCGGCACCGCCGCACTCGCGGGCGCCACGCTCGCCGCCACGCCGCTCGCCTTCGCGCAGGGCAAACCTGAAACCAGCAAGGTGGCGATCGCCGTCGGCGGCAAGAACCTGTTCTACTACTTGCCGCTCACCATCGCCGAGCGCCGCAATTACTTCAAGGACGAAGGGCTCGACGTCGAAATCTCCGACTTCGCCGGCGGCTCGCAGGCATTGAAGGCGGCCGTCGGGGGCAGCGCGGACGTGGTGTCCGGCGCGTTCGAGCATACCTTGCTGCTGCAGGCGCAAAAGCAGATGTTCCGCGAATTCGTGCTGCAAGGGCGCGCGCCGCAGATCGTGCTCGCGGTTTCGAAGAAGACCATGCCGAACTACAAGTCGATTGCCGATCTGAAGGGCAAGAAAATCGGCGTGACCGCGCCGGGCTCGTCGACCTCGATCATGGCGAGCTTCGTGCTGGCGAAAGCGGGGCTGAGCGCGAAAGACGTCGCGTTTATCGGCGTCGGCGCGGGCGCCGGCGCGATCGCCGCGTTGCAGTCGGGGCAGATCGACGCGATCGCCAATCTCGACCCCGTCATGACCAAGCTCGAGCGCACCGGCGAGATTCGCGTGGTGTCGGACACGCGTACGCTCGCCGACACGCGCAGCGTCTTCGGTGGCGATATGCCGGCGGGGTGTCTCTACGCCTCGCAAAGCTTCATCACGAAGAATCCCAACACCACGCAGGCGCTGACCAACGCGATGGTGCGCGCGCTCAAGTGGCTGCAAACGGCGACCGGCAGCGAACTGATCAACACGGTGCCGGAAGGCTACCTGCTCGGCGACCGCGCGGTGTATCTGGACGCGTGGCAGCACGTGAAGGAAGCGATGTCGCCCGACGGCCTGATGCCGGCGGACGGTCCCGCGACGTCGCTGAAGACCTTGCAGGCATTCGACCCGAACGTGCAGGGCAAGCCGATCGACCTGTCGAAGACGTGGACCAACGACTTCGTCAAGAAAGCGCTGACAACCGTCAAGGCTTGAGTCGAGCGCGGGCATCCGGAGTGTGAGGCGACGCAGCGCGCGTCGCAACCCCATCCCGGTGCCGCGTACGATGACGTGACCTGATCACATACCAATCCGATCTTTCGAAGCGAGCTGAACGATGACCGTTGCCGCACTGGCGCTCGAGAACATCACCTGCACGTTCGCTGCGCGCGACAATCGCGCGCAGCGCTACACGGCGGTGAAGGACACCACGCTGCGCATCGCGCCGGGCGAGTTCGTCTCGGTGGTCGGGCCAACCGGTTGCGGCAAATCCACGCTGCTGAATGTCGGCGCGGGTTTGCTAGGACCTTCGTCGGGCACGGTCAGCGTGTTCGGTGAGCCGCTCAAGGGCATTAACCGGCGCGCCGGCTATATGTTCCAGGCCGACGCGCTGATGCCGTGGCGCTCGGCCATCGACAACGTCATGGCCGGCCTCGCATTCCACGGTGTACCGCCGGCAGAAGCCCGCGTCAAAGCCGACGAGTGGTTAAAGCGCGTAGGGCTCGGCGGCTTTGGCGATCGCTATCCGCATCAGCTATCGGGCGGCATGCGCAAGCGCGTCGCGATGGCGCAAACGCTGATTCTCGATCCGGACATCATTCTGATGGACGAGCCGTTTTCCGCACTCGATATCCAGACGCGTCAGTTAATGGAAAACGAGTTGCTCGACCTCTGGGCCGCCAAACGCAAAGCGGTGCTGTTCATCACGCACGATCTCGACGAAGCGATCGCGATGTCCGACCGCGTGGTGGTGCTTTCGGCCGGGCCGGGCACGCACCCGATCGGCGAATTCACGATCGACCTTCCGCGTCCGCGCGACGTCGCTGAAATCCGTTCGCATCCGCGTTTCGTCGAGTTGCATGCGCAGATATGGAGCGTGCTGCGCGACGAAGTACTCAAAGGCTATCAGCAGCAACTCACCGCCGTATAAACGCAAGCGCGTCACGTATTGGCGTTAATCAATCGTCCAAGGCAAACCGAGTCATGTGGAAGACGTTGCGCCCGAACCGGGCGAATCTGGTGATCTGGCAATGGCTGCTGCTCGTGCTGTGCTTCGTGTTCTGGTACGTGCTGACCAGCCCGACGCTGCTGCCGCCTTTCTATTTCGACGACCCGAACAAGGCCGCGTTCTTCTTTGGCGAGCCGCAGAAAGTGCTGCAACGGATCTGGGAGTGGTTCGTGGGCGGCGAGATCTATCTGCATCTGTGGATCACGCTGGTCGAGACCGTGCTCGCGTTCGCGCTCGGCACGGCGCTCGGGCTCGGCGTGGGCTTGTGGCTCGCGCTCTCACCGCTGGCGAGCGCGCTGTTCGATCCGTACATCAAAGCCGCCAACTCGATGCCGCGCGTGATTCTCGCGCCGATCTTCGGCGTGTGGTTCGGGCTCGGGATTTGGTCGAAGGTGGCGCTCGGCGTCACGCTGGTGTTCTTTATCGTGTTCTTCAACGTCTATCAGGGCGTGAAGGAAGTCAGTCCGGTCGTGCTCGCCAACGCGCGCATGCTCGGCGCGAACGGCAAGCATCTGCTGCGCTTCGTCTACTTGCCTAGCGCGATGAGCTGGGTGTTTTCGAGCTTGCATACGTCGGTGGGACTGGCGTTTGTCGGCTCGGTGGTGGGGGAATACCTGGGCTCGGCGCGCGGCGTCGGCTACCTGATTCTGCAGGCCGAAGGCACCTTCGATATCAATACCGTGTTTGCCGGGATTCTGGTGTTGACCGCGTTCGCGCTGATTCTGGATGCGATCGTGGGCATCGGCGAGCGGCGCTTGATGAAGTGGCAGCCCAAGACCGGCGACACGGAAAAGCTGTAGGGCAGAGCGGCGCGCGTTCGATACGCGCGAAGCGCAATGCTCAATACGCAACGCACGAGGCTTAGCAAAAAGAAACGACGCGCGAGTTGGAAAACCGTGCGTCGTTTCTTTTGGTTGCCACCAGACCGAATCGGTCACACGAGGATTAAGGCGTCACCACCACCTTCCCGATCACGCGACGCTCGGCCATATCCCGTAACGCACGCCCCGTATCATCGAGCGAATAGCGCGCCGACACATACGGCTTAAGCTTGCCTTCACCGATCCACTGTGTCATCTGCCGAAACGCCGCGTGATTGTGCTGCGGTTCGCGCTTCGCAAAGTCGCCCCAGAACACGCCGACCAGACTCGCGCCTTTGAGCAGCGTCAGGTTGAGCGGCAGCTTCGGAATCTCGCCGTTGGCGAAGCCGACCACCAGATAACGCCCGCGCCAGCCGATGCTGCGAAATGCCGGCTCCGCATACACGCCGCCCACCGGATCGTAGATCACGTCTGGGCCTTTGCCGTCGGTGAGCGCCTTGACGCGCTCGCGTATATCTTCGGTGCTGTAGTTGATGGTGGCATCCGCGCCGTGCTTGACGCAGGTCGCGAGTTTCTCGTCGCTCGACGCCGCCGCGATCACGCGCGCGCCGAGCGCCTTGCCGATTTCGACCGCTGCCAGCCCGACGCCGCCGGCCGCGCCGAGCACCAGCATCGTCTCGCCCGCCTGCAATGCGCCGCGATCGACCACGGCGTGATGCGACGTGCCGTACGCCAGCGTGAACGCCGCCGCCAACTCGAAGTCCACATGGTCCGCCAACGGTACGCACGCCGCGGCCGGCGCGAGCGCCTGCTCCGCGAAACCGCCCTGACCCGTGAAGGCGACCACGCGCGAGCCGGGCTTGAACTGCGTGACGTCGGCGCCGACCGCGCGCACCACGCCCGCGACTTCCGAACCGGGCGTGAAGGGCAGGGGCGGTTTGAACTGGTATTTGTTCTCGATGATCAGCACGTCGGGAAAGTTGACGGCCGCGGCTTTCACGTCGATCACGACATGGCCTGGCGGCGCTTCGAGGTCCGGCAGGCTTTCGACGACCAGGCTCTCCGGCGGCCCATATTGTTTGCAGCGAATCGCGCGCATCGTGTCTCCGTTTCGATCTGGGGTTCGCAAGTATTCTGAGTGTAAATCAATCAGCACGACCGTGCGTTTTTATTGCCTTGCGTGCGCTCGGCGAGTGCTCGATGCATGTCCGGCCGCCGATTCGCGCCAGCCTTTCACGATCCCGACGCGTGCGCATTGCATACGTCGCGCGCACGGCCCGCCGTGTCGTTCGCGCGTCTTCTTTCCTCGGTTACAATCGCCGCATGCGAATCCTACTCAGCAACGACGACGGTTATCTGGCGCCCGGCCTTGCTGCGCTTTACGAAGCGCTCAAGCCGATCGCGGACGTCACCGTGATGGCACCCGAGCAGAATTGCAGCGGCGCGTCGAATTCCCTGACGCTGTCGCGGCCGCTCTCGGTACTGCGCTCGGCCAACGGTTTCTATTACGTGAACGGCACGCCCACCGACTCGGTGCACATCGCATTGACCGGCATGCTCGACCACACGCCGGACCTCGTGGTCTCGGGCATCAACAACGGTCAGAACATGGGCGAAGACACGCTCTATTCGGGCACCGTCGCGGCCGCCACCGAGGGCATCATGTTCGGCGTGCCGGCCATTGCGTTCTCGCTGGTCGACAAGGACTGGGTGCATCTCGACGACGCCGTGCGTGTCGCCGCTGAAATCGTCGCGCACTATCTGCAGCAGCCGTTGCCTGGGCATCCGCTCCTGAACGTCAACATTCCGAATTTACCGTACGAACAACTCGGCGACTGGCGGATCACGCGGCTCGGCAAACGGCATCCGTCGCAGCCGGTGATTCGCCAGACCAACCCGCGTGGCGAGCCGATCTACTGGATCGGCCCGGCGGGCAGCGCGCGCGACGCGAGCGAAGGCACCGACTTTCACGCTGTCGCCAACGGCCACGTGTCGATCACGCCGTTGCAGCTCGACCTGACCCATACGCAAATGCTGCCCGCAGCGCGCGACTGGGCGCGCGCCGGCGGCGGCGCTTCATGACCAGCGAGCGCGCCAAGCGCTTTCCGCTCGGCCTCGAGGACCTGGTGCGCGAACCGCGCCGGCCCGAAGGACGCCCAGGCGAAATCCGCGCGGCGGCGCTCGCCGCGAGCGCGGCACTGAACGCGCGCCAGCAGCCCGCGAAGAATGCGCCGCCTGGCTCCACGGGTAAATCCCAATCCAGGCAGGCAAGGGCGCAGCCCGCGGTGCAGCTAAAACCGCAAGCCAAGCCTTCGGCGGCGACGCCGCCGAAGCCGGTGGCCGCGCCGTCCGTTAAAACGCCAGCCAAGCCGGTCGTTCAAAGTTCGACGACACGCACCGCGCCGCAGTTGGCGGCATCGGCCAAACCCGCGGCCCGATCCAACGAGCGCAGCGCCGCGCCGAATGTCGCTTTGAACGGCGCGATGGCACTTACGTCGGAACGGGTTCGCGAACGCATGGTCGAACGCCTGCGTGCGAACGGCGTGACCGATCAGCGCGTGTTGAACGCGATGTCGGTGGTGCCGCGCCACATGTTCGTCGACCCGGGTCTCGCGGTTCAGGCCTACGAAGATGCGGCGTTGCCGATCGGCCATCACCAGACGATCTCCAAGCCGTCGGTGGTCGCGCGAATGATCGAGCTGGCCGCCGCCGGCCGCGTGCTGAACAACGTGCTCGAAATCGGCACCGGCTGTGGCTACCAGGCGGCCGTGCTGAGCCAGGTCGCGCGCGAGGTTTATTCGATCGAGCGCATCAAGCCTTTGTCCGAACGCGCGAAGACGAACTTGCGTCCGCTGCGCATCCCGAACATTCGCCTGCATTACGGCGACGGACGGTTGGGACTGCCGGCGGCGGCGCCGTTCGACGCGATCGTGATCGCCGCGGCGGGACTGGACGTACCGCAAGCATTACTTGAACAACTCGCGATCGGCGGCCGTCTGGTCGCGCCGGTCGGCTCGCAGGACGGCCAGAACCAGGTGCTGACTCTGGTCGAACGCCTCGGACCCGCGCAGTGGCGCGAGTCGCGGCTTGATCGCGTTTTCTTTGTACCCTTAAAATCCGGAGTGATTTGACACCGATGAGTATGTTGCGCGCGATGCAAAGAACCACACTGAATGTCCCCATGACCGTAACCCAGCGTAGCGTGTGCGTGCTCGCCTTGTCCCTGTTGATGACGGCTTGCGCATCCCGGCTCGATCAGGCGCCGGTCGTCGACCGCTCCGGCGGCGGCGTGCTCGGCACGCAAGCCGCGCAGCCGGCCGTGCCGCTCGGACCGCCGCCGCCTGGCTACTATCGCGTGAAGCCGGGCGACACGCTGTACCGGATCGCGTTGGAGAACGGCCAGAACTACCGCGACATTTCGGCGTGGAACAATCTGACCAACCCGAATCAGATCGAAGTCGATCAGTTGCTGCGCGTCGTGCCGCCGGGTGCGAACACCGCGGCGCTGACGCCGGGCGTGTCGACGGCGCCGATCGGCAGCGGTGGTGCGGTGCAAAGCGCACCGCTCGGCAGCACGCCGCCAGCGGCGGGCGGGACTGCTGGCGCGGCCGGTGTGGCGGCGCCGCCCATCTACGGTTCCACGACGAACAACGCGTCGCTGACGCCGCCCACCACGCCCGGCGCGGCCAGCGATTCGAACGCCGGCGCGTCCGGCAACGTGACGTTCGCGTGGCCGGTGCGCGGACCGCTGCTCGGCACCTTCAACGACTCGACCAACAAGGGCGTCAATATCGGCGGCGCTGCCGGCGATCCGGTGAAGGCATCGGCGGACGGCCGCGTGGTTTATGCCGGAAATGGGCTGCGTGGTTACGGCAATCTCATTATCATCAAGCATGATGCAACTTATCTCACGGCGTATGCACATAACCGCTCTTTGATGGTAAAAGAGGGGGACGCGGTGACGAAGGGGCAGAAGATCGCCGAGATGGGCAATAGCGATTCCGACCGTGTGATGTTGCATTTCGAAGTTCGCCGGCAGGGTAAACCTGTCGACCCACTGAAGTATTTGCCGCCGCAATAAGCGATACGACCATGCCGAAATCGAAGCGCCGCCCGCCGCAAGCCGAGTCTGAGACGATCAGCCACGCTATGTCCGCTTCGGTGGAGGAAAGCGGCGCTTCGGAAGTGGAAGAAGAAGTCGCAGAAGAACGCGATCTCGACGAACGCCAGGGCGGCGCGGACGAAGCCGGCGAGACCCGTGAAGGCGCGAGCGAAGCCGCGCCGGACGCGGACGATTTCCGCGCGCTGCTGCAAGCCGAGCTGACGGCCGACACGATTCAGCACTACCTGAACCGTATCAGCGTCAAGCCGCTTCTCACCGTCGAGGAAGAGCAGAAGTATTCGCGTCTTGCCAAGGCCGGCGAATTCGAAGCGCGGCAAGTCATGATCGAGCGCAATCTGCGGCTCGTCGTCAGCATCGCGAAGGGCTATCTGAATCGCGGCGTGCCGCTGCTCGATCTGATCGAGGAAGGCAATCTCGGCCTGATGCACGCCATCGAAAAGTTCGATCCGACGCGCGGCTTCCGGTTTTCCACTTACGCTACGTGGTGGATTCGCCAGAGTATCGAGCGCGCCATCATGAATCAGGCGCGCACGGTCCGTTTGCCGGTGCACGTGATTCGCGAGCTCAACCAGGTGTTGCGCGCCAAGCGTCATCTGGAAAAAAATTCGATGAATTCCGGCGAGGCCGCCGAGCGCCGCGACGCCAGTATCGACGACATCGCCTATCTGACCGGCAAGACCACCGACGAAGTCACCGACATCCTCGCGCTGAACGAGCACACCGCGTCGCTCGACGCGCCGCTCGATCTCGATCCGGCGAGCAGCCTGCTCGATCTGCTGTCCGACGACCAGAGCCAGTCGCCGGATGCCGAAGTGCAGCACCGCGAGCTGGAAACGCTTACACGCGCGTGGCTGGCTCGCCTGTCGGACAAGCATCGTCATGTGATCGAGCGCCGCTTCGGCCTGAATCACATCGAACCCGCCACGCTCGAAGAGCTGGCCGACGAAATGGGCCTCACGCGCGAGCGTGTGCGCCAGATCCAACAGGAAGCGCTCGTGCGGTTGAAGCGCTTCTTCGCCTCCAACGGTGTTCGCAAGGACGCCGTTCTATAACCTGATGACACCGATTCTTGTTTTCGACATCGAGACGATTCCCGATGTCGCCGGCATTCGCCGCCTCGAAGATTTGCCCGCCGACCTGAGCGACGCCGAAGTCGCCGAGCATGCGTTCGCCGCGCGCCGCGAAAAAACCGGTAGCGATTTCCTGCCGCATCATCTGCAACGGATCGCGGCGATTTCCTGCGTGTTCCGCGACAACAATGGTTTCCGGGTGCGTTCGCTCGGCACGCTGGAAGACGGCGAGGCGGCGCTGGTGCAGTCGTTTTATCGCGTGATCGAGAAGTACACGCCGCAGCTCGTGTCGTGGAACGGCGGCGGCTTCGACCTGCCGGTGCTGAACTACCGCGCGCTCGTCAACGGCATTCCCGCCTGCAAGTTCTGGGATCTCGGCGAGGACGACCGCGAGTTCAAGTGGAACAACTACATCAGCCGCTATCACGCGCGTCACACGGATCTGATGGATGTGCTCGCCATGTACCAGGCGCGCGCCAACGCGCCGCTCGACGCGCTCGCCAAGATGTGCGGCTTCCCAGGCAAAATGGGCATGGACGGCAGTCAGGTGTGGCACGCGTATCAGCAAGGGCGCATCGAGGAAATTCGCAATTACTGCGAGACCGACGTCGTCAATACATACTTGCTCTATTGCCGCTTTCAACTGATTCGCGGCGCGTTTTCGCCTGCGGAGTATGCTGACGAGATCAACCTGGTCAAGAACGCGCTGGCGCTGGAAACGGCGCCGCAATGGGCCGAGTATCTGGCGGCGTTTGACCAGTAAGCCGCTTGCGGTCGGGGCGTGACGTGACTGCCCTGCGGCGGATTGCAGGGCCGCGGCGGTCCTTTTGGTCAGGATGCAACGCGCTCGTCGTCTGCGAACTCTCGTGTTGCGCTCGGCGTTGACCCGCTTGGAGCCGTTCCCGCCGTGCCGAATGAAGGGCAGGCGCGGCGCTTCGTCTACAATCTCGCCTTTCCCCAAGTTTGTCAGGAAGTCGCAGGTGTCCCGAACTGCCCCCCATCGCCGCGCGCCGAAGCGCTCCAAGACGCCCTCGCCCGCGCCGGCACATGTCGTCACCGGCAACGAGCCGGTCATCGAAATCGTTTCGCTCGATATGGAAGCGCGCGGTGTCGGCCGCACCGAAACCGAAGACGGCACGTCTGGCAAGGTCATCTTTGTCGAAGGCGCGTTGCCCGGCGAGCGCGTCAGTTATTCGACGCATCGTAGCAAGCCCAAATTCGAGCAGGCCGAAGTGGTGCAAGTGTTCCGCGAAAGCGTGATGCGCACCAAGCCGAAATGCACTTACTTCGATATCTGCGGCGGCTGTTCGATGCAGCATCTCGACATTCGCGCGCAGGTGGCCGTCAAGCAGCGCGTGCTCGAAGACAACCTGCAGCATCTGGCGAAGCTGCGCCCGGAAACGGTGTTCCGGCCGATTCATGGGCCGTCCTGGGGTTATCGCTACCGTGCGCGTTTGGCAGTGCGCTTCCTGCCGGAAAAGGGCGGCATGCGAATCGGCTTCCATGAGAAGAAGAGCAGCTACATCGCCGACATGAAGACGTGCGAAGTGCTGCCGCCGCACGTGTCGGCCATGCTCATGCCGTTGCGTTTCATGGTGCGCAAGCTGTCGATCTACGACCGCATGCCGCAGCTCGAACTGGCGGTCGGTTCATCCGTCACGGCGCTGGTGGTGCGCAACCTCGAGCCCATCACCGCTGCGGACGAGCAGGTGCTGCGTGATTTCGCCGACCAGCACAAGGTGCAGTTCTGGTTGCAGCCGGGCGGCCCGGACACGGTCACGCCGTTCTATCCGCTCGACGTACAGCTCGACTACACGCTGCCGGAATACGACATCCGCATGCCGTTCAAGCCGACCGATTTCACCCAGGTGAATCACGCCATCAACCGCGTGCTGGTGAGCCGCGCGCTGCGCTTGCTGGCGCCGGCGCGCACGGACCGGGTGCTCGATTTGTTCTGCGGGATCGGTAACTTTACGCTGCCGCTCGCGCGGATTTCGAGGGAGGTCGTGGGGATCGAAGGCAGCGAGGTGTTGACCTCGCGCGCGCTGGCCAATGCCGGGTTGAACGGCGTGGCGGGGCATACGTCGTTCGCGTGCCGCAACCTGTTCGAAGTCACCGCCGACGACATGCGCGCGCTCGGCCACTTCGACAAGTTCCTGATCGATCCGCCGCGCGAAGGCGCGCTGGCCGTTGCCAAGGCGCTGGTGGAGATCGCGCAGAGCGGCGCTGGGCCGCTGCCTAAGCGCATCGTCTACGTCTCGTGCGCCCCGGCGACCCTCGCGCGCGATGCAGGTCTGCTCGTGCATGAGGCGGGCTATCGGCTGGTGGGGGCGGGCGTGGTCAATATGTTCCCGCACACGTCGCATGTGGAGTCGATTGCGTTGTTCGAGCGGGATTGAGGGGCGCTGGCGCGGCCGCGTGGCGCCTCGGCGACGTAAGGCAACGCAACGGCACAAACAAAAACGCCACGACTTCCGTCGTGGCGTTTTTTTCCCTGCTATTTCTCAATACGCGGTGAAGCTTAGAACTGCCACCACGACTTTTCCGTACCCGGTCGTGCATGACCCGTGATGTACGGGCTGTCGGGGAAAGTGCCGGCCAGCACGCGCTTCGTGTCATCGGCCAGTTGCGGCTGGTTCAGCTTCTGATACGACAGCATCATGATGTGCAGCGCGTCTTCGATAGCCGGTGCGTTCTTGTATTGCGTGAGCGCCAGTTGCGCGCGGTTGATCGCGGCGACATAAGCGCCACGGCGGTAGTAATAATCCGCTGCGTGAACTTCGTGCGACGCCAGCGCGTTCACGATATAGCGCATGCGTTGCGCGGCGTCCGGCGCATACTTGCTGTTGGGGTACTTGTCCACCACGACCTTGAACGCGTCGTACGACTCACGCAGCGACTTCGGATCGCGTTCGCTCATGTCCTGGCCGGAGAAGCGGCCGAACAGACCGAGGTCGTCGTTGAAGTGGATCATGCCCTTCAGGTAGTACGCGTAAGCGATGTCCGGGTGATCCGGGTGCAGCTGGATGAAGCGGTCGATAGCCTGGTCGGCGGCGGCGTTTTCATTGTCTTTCCAGTTGCAGTACGCAACGTTGATCTGCGCCTGTTGCGCGAAGTGGCCGAACGGGTCGCGCCCCTCGAGCATTTCGAAGTACTTGGCGCACTTGCCGTAATCACCACCGGTCAAGGCGTCGTTCGCCTCCGTATATAATTTGTTGTTGTTCCACGTTGCCGTTTCGTCGGTCTTCTCCGGCAGGCCGTGGCAAGCCGCAACAACGGCGACGGCTGCGGCGCACGCAATGTATCCGGCCACTTTCCGGGCCGCCTTCTTGATGGCCGCCAAATTGATCGCCGCTTTAGTAATGGTGTTCAAGGCTCGCATTTTCCAGTCTAGCTTTACGTCCAGGTGACCCAGACTCAATGACCCGCTCAAATACTCCAGGCGCCGCAACCGGCGCCGGGAATAGCAACAAAGATTATAGCGTAAGCGCTGACCCCTCCGACGCGTTGGGCGTCGATTCCCTCGACGACGATCTCGGCAGCGACGCGCTCAGTGCCGCCGCTCTGCCCAGCCATGTGCCGACCGTGGCGAGCCGCGTGGCGGACGAAACGCCGCGCAGCGTCGCCGTGCCCGACGAGTTGGCCGGCGAGCGCCTCGACAAGGTGCTCGCGCGGGTTTTTCCCGAGTTCTCGCGCAATCGCCTGCAAAGCTGGATCGAGGCCGAGCGCGTGCGGATCGACGGCAAGCCCGCGAAAATCCGCCAGCCCGTTCCGCTCGGTGCGACCATCGAACTCGTGCCGGATCTGCTGCCCGAGCAACTGGCGTTCACGCCGGAGCCGGTGCCGCTCGAAATCGTCTATGAAGACGACACGCTGGTGGTCATCAACAAGCCAGCCGGCATGGTCGTGCATCCGGCGGCCGGCAACTGGAGCGGCACGGTGCTCAACGGCCTGCTGTACCGCTACGGCGACGCCGCCGCGGGCCTGCCGCGCGCGGGCATCGTGCACCGGCTCGACAAGGAAACCTCGGGGCTGATGGTGGTGGCGCGCACGCTCGAGGCGCAGACCGACCTTGTTCGCCAGTTGCAGGCGCGCACGGTGAAGCGCCGCTATCTCGCGCTGGTGTGGGGCAACATGCCCGAAGAAGGCACGATCGACGCGCCGATCGGCCGCGATCCGCGCGAACGCACGCGCATGGCCGTGGTCACGAGCGCCTCGGGCAAGCCCGCGCGCACGCATTTCCGGCGCGTCGATTCGGCGATCTGGCAGCGTCAGCCGGTCACCGCGATTCATTGCGACCTGGAAACGGGGCGCACCCATCAGATTCGTGTGCATTGCGCGCATATCGGTCATCCGCTGCTCGGCGATCCGGTGTACGGGCGGGCCCGCGGCAAGCGCTCGGTCACACCGTTGCCCGACGGTTTCGCGCGCCAGGCGCTGCATGCATGGCGCCTCGGTTTGATTCATCCGCAGACCGGCCGCACGATGCAGTGGCGTGCCGATGCGCCGGCCGACATGGAGGCGCTGTCGGCCGCGCTCGGCCTCGGCCGCGACGACGCGGGCGAGTTCGACGAGACGTACTACGAGGAAGACGACTACGACGCGTCGCTCGACGAGGACGCCGATGAAGACGGCGCCCTGGATCACGGCGACGTCGACGAACACGACGAACACGACGAACACGACGAGGACGATCACGCATGACTGCGCCCGAGCTGAGCTTTGCCGATGTCGTGCAACCCGCATGGAATGTCTCGCCGCGCGTGCGCGCGCTCGTCACGACCCGCGACGGCGGCGTGAGCGAAGCGCCGTTCGGCCGCTGGCGGAACGGCGCGGACTTGCCCGGCGGCCTGAATCTGGGCATGAAGTCCGGCGACGATCCGGCAGCGGTCGCCACGAATCGTGAACGTCTGTTGAAGCTGGCCGGCGTGAGCGAGGCCGCGTGGCTCGAACAGATTCACGGCGCCGGCATCGTGCGAGCGGAAGACGTGCTCGCACAAGCGCGTGCGACCGGCACGCCGACGCGCGCCGATGCGAGCGTCACCGATCGTCCCGGCACGGTGTGCGTCGTGATGGTGGCCGATTGCATGCCGGTGCTGTTCTGCGACGAAGCGGGCCGCGCGGTCGGTGCGGCGCACGCCGGGTGGCGCGGACTGGCGGCGGGCATCGTCGAACAGACGGCAGCGCGCGTCGCCGAACTTGCCGGAGTCGAGGCGGGCGCATTGCACGCTTATCTCGGCCCGTCCATCGGTCCTGACGCCTTCGAAGTCGGCGCAGATGTGCGTGACGCCTTCATGAACGGCGTGGACGCCGTACAACGCGAGGCGACGGCAAACGCCTTCGTCGAGCACCCGCGCAATCCCGGGAAATATCTGGCCGATCTTCCGGCGCTGGCGCGTTTGCGTCTGCAGCGGCTCGGCGTGAAGCGCATTGTTGGCGGCGATCTCTGCACGGTCACTCAGCGTGAGGGTTTCTATTCCTATCGCCGCGATCGCGAGACCGGCCGCATGGCCGCGTTGATCTGGCTGGATGCTCAGGCGCAGTCGATCGCGGATTAACCTGCGACAGGCGTCGCGCGCGGTTTTCTCGCGATCGCCAACACACCTATGCCCGCATGCATGACATCGACATGGCGCGATGTCATGCATGCAGGCATGCTTGTCTGAGCATTGCCATGTCATGCACGACCCTTGCCCGCGAGCACCCGTATGAGGGTTTATTCGGAGAAGCCCGAGCGTTTTTGCTGCACTGCCGGAATTCCGCGCGCTGGCGTAAATCTGCCGCCAAAACTGTCTGCGCGCGAACGGATAAATGCACATAAGCCTATGCAATTTGGGAGCTTTTTCCGTTCTCGTGCGACTCGAATTACGCATGTTCCAAAAGCGCGATCTTCTACACAGGGAAAACGATAATTAAAAAACTATCGCACTGCGGCAAAATCGGGAACAAGCATTGACATGCCTTGCGATGGGGAGCAAGAATGTTCCTCACGGCTCCTCGTACAAGGGACAGGGCGTGACGAGGTCGCGAGCTCTTGCTCACGTGCGCACGAACCTGCCTCTCAACCCGTCCGCAAGGACTTACCGGTCAAAAGCAGGTATGGCAGCTTCACATTCCTCAGCTTCCCCCAGCACGGACTCCTCCACGGAGCACACGCAGCAGGCCGGTACGAGCGGTGCAACACCGGCCGCAGGCATGCAGCAGTTTATCGACGCCTGGATGAACGCATGGCGTTCGCCCGGCGGCAGCAACATGCCTTTCGCCATGCCGCAGATGCCGCTGCCAATGCCTCAAATGGGCTTGCCGCAGGTTTTCCCTCAGATGCCATCGTTTCCCGGCATGCCGGACTTCAGCAAGCTGGCGGCAGGATCGATGCCCGGCATGCCGTCCTTCGCCGGCCTGAATATCCCGACCGCAGCCATTCCTTCCGAGCGTCTGCAGAAGTTGCAGGCTGATTATTCGCGCGAGGCAATGGAGCTGATCCAGCAAGCCACTACGTCAGCCACTCAGGCGCCCCAGCTCAAGGACCGCCGCTTCAGTTCCGACGCCTGGAGTTCGGCGCCGGCCTATGCGTTCACCGCGGCGTGGTATCTGTTGAACGCGCGCTATCTGCAGGAAATGGTCGACGCGCTCGACACCGAGCCCAAGGTGCGCGAGCGCATTCGTTTCGCCGTCCAGCAATGGACCGCGGCCGCCTCGCCGAGCAACTTCTTCGCCTTGAATCCGGAAGCGCAAAAGACTTTGCTGGACAGCAAGGGCGAGAGCCTGCGCCAGGGCGTGATGAACCTGCTCGGCGACCTGCAGCGCGGCAAGATCTCGCAGACCGACGAATCGGGTTTCGTGGTCGGTGAAAATCTCGCGAACACCGAAGGCTCGGTCGTGTTCGAAAACGATCTGATGCAGCTGATCCAGTACAAGCCGCGCACGGCGACCGTGCGTGAGCGGCCGTTGCTCATCGTGCCGCCTTGCATCAACAAGTTCTATATTCTCGATTTGCAACCCGAGAACTCGCTGGTCGCTCACGGGCTCGATTCGGGACACCAGGTGTTCCTGATTTCGTGGCGCAATGCCGATCAATCGATCGCGCATAAAACGTGGGACGACTACATCGGCGAAGGCGTGCTGACCGCTATCGATACGGTCAGCAAGATCAGCGGCCGCGAGCAGATCAATACGCTCGGTTTCTGCGTCGGCGGCACGATGCTCGCCGCGGCGCTGGCGGTGGCCGCCGCGCGCGGCGAACATCCGGCCGCGTCCATGACGCTGCTCACCGCCATGCTCGATTTCTCGGACACGGGCGTGCTCGACGTGTTCGTCGACGAACAGCATGTGCAGATGCGCGAGCAGACCATTGGCGGCAAGAACGGTACGCCGCCGGGGCTGATGCGCGGCCTCGAGTTCGCCAACACCTTCTCGTTCCTGCGCCCGAACGATCTGGTGTGGAACTACGTCGTCGACAATTACCTTAAGGGCCGCACGCCGGTGCCGTTCGATCTGCTGTACTGGAACAGCGACTCGACCAGCCTGCCGGGCCCGATGTATGTCTGGTATCTGCGCAATACGTATCTCGAGAATCGTCTGCGCGAGCCGGGTGCGTTGACCACTTGCGGCCAGCCGGTCGATCTGTCGAAGATCGACGTGCCCACCTTCATCTACGGTTCACGCGAAGACCATATCGTGCCGTGGCAATCGGCGTACGCGTCGGTGCCGCTCCTTAGCGGGCCGTTGAAGTTCGTGCTCGGCGCGTCGGGTCACATCGCGGGTGTGATCAATCCGCCCGCGAAGAAAAAACGCAACTTCTGGATGCTGGAAGGCGACGTCAAGACGCTGCCGGAGAACCCGGAAGAATGGCTCGATCAGGCTACCGAAGTCCCCGGCAGCTGGTGGCCTGAATGGACCACATGGCTCGACCAGTACGGCGGCAAGAAGGTGAAGCCGCGCGCCACGGCCGGCTCGGCTGAGTTTCCGGTGATCGAAGCGGCGCCCGGGCGTTACGTGCGGCAGCGGGAGTAGGTTTGAACGCGCTTCATGGCGCGGTTGTTTGCGATGTGAGTGAGCGTCTGCTTGAGTTGGCGCGTGACTAAGAGCAACGAGATTTTTAACTTGACGGGCAGCGGCGCATGAGGCCGACCGCCCGGAGGAAATGGAAATGACTGATGTTGTGATCGTATCGGCCGCTCGTACGGCAGTGGGCAAATTCGGCGGGTCGCTGGCGAAAATCGCCGCACCCGAACTCGGCGCCACGGTAATTCGCGCCGTCCTCGAGCGGGCCGGTCTGAAACCGGAACAGGTTAGCGAAGTGATCATGGGTCAGGTGCTCACGGCCGGCTCGGGCCAGAATCCGGCGCGTCAGGCTGTGATCAAGGCCGGCTTGCCTACGGCTGTGCCCGGCATGACGATCAACGTGGTGTGCGGCTCGGGCCTGAAGGCGGTGATGCTGGCGGCGAACGCCATCATCGCGGGTGACGCGGATATCGTGGTGGCCGGCGGTCAGGAAAACATGAGCGCGGCGCCGCATGTGCTGCCGGGTTCGCGCGACGGCTTCCGCATGGGCGACGCGAAGCTGGTCGACTCGATGATCGTCGACGGCCTGTGGGACGTCTACAACCAGTACCACATGGGCATGACGGCGGAAAACGTCGCCAAGGAATACGGCATCACGCGCGAGCAGCAGGACGCGTTCGCGGCACTGTCGCAGAACAAGGCGGAAGCCGCGCAGAAGGCGGGCCGTTTCGACGACGAAATCGTGCCGGTCGAAATTCCGCAACGCAAGGGCGAGCCGCTGCGTTTCGCCACCGACGAGTTCGTGCGCCATGGCGTGACGGCTGAGTCGCTGGCTGGCCTGAAGCCGGCGTTCTCGAAGGAAGGCTCGGTCACGGCGGCGAACGCGTCGGGTCTGAACGACGGCGCGGCGGCGGTGCTGGTGATGTCGGCGAAGAAGGCTGAAGCGCTCGGCCTCAAGCCGCTCGCGCGCATCAAGGCATACGCCACCTCGGGTCTTGATCCGAAGGTGATGGGCATGGGTCCGGTGCCGGCCTCGCGCCGCTGTCTGGAACGCGCGGGCTGGACGCCGGCCGATCTGGACCTGATGGAAATCAACGAAGCGTTTGCCGCGCAGGCGTGCGCCGTGAATCAGCAAATGGGCTGGGATACGTCGAAGATCAACGTGAACGGTGGCGCGATCGCGATCGGCCATCCGATCGGCGCGTCCGGTTGCCGGGTTCTCGTCACGCTGCTGCACGAAATGCAGAAGCGCGATGCGAAGAAGGGTCTCGCGTCGCTGTGTATCGGCGGCGGCATGGGTGTGGCGCTGGCGCTCGAGCGCGCCTGAGCAGGGGCGCGTGGCGGGCGCCGCGGGCGCCGGTCATGCGCCGGATGAAACGTTGCCGCGCGCTGTGGCGCGCGGTCAGCGGAGGCCTCGTCAGCCGGTCGCCCGGCGGCAGTGGAGATGAAGTACAGGCGAGGGAAGAGGCAGCCAGTCGGCGCCTCGAAAACGATAACGGAGTGTAGTTTATGACACAGCGAATTGCGTACGTAACGGGCGGGATGGGTGGCATCGGCACGAGCATTTGCCAGCGGCTGCACAAAGAGGGTTATAAGGTCGTCGCGGGCTGCGGCCCGAACTCGCCGCGCCGCGTGAAGTGGCTCGAAGAGCAAAAGGCCTTGGGCTTCGATTTCGTCGCGTCCGAAGGTAATGTCGGCGATTGGGAGTCGACCAAGTCCGCGTTCGACAAGGTCAAGGCCGAAGTCGGCGAGATCGACATTCTGGTGAACAACGCCGGTATTACGCGCGACGTCGTGTTCCGCAAGATGACGCACGAAGATTGGACGGCGGTGATCGACACCAACCTGACCAGCCTCTTCAACGTCACCAAGCAGGTGATCGACGGCATGGTCGAGCGTGGCTTTGGGCGCATCATCAACATTTCGTCGGTGAACGGCCAGAAGGGCCAGTTCGGCCAGACCAACTACTCGACCGCGAAGGCCGGCATTCACGGCTTCACGATGTCGCTGGCGCAGGAAGTGGCCACCAAGGGCGTGACGGTCAACACTGTGTCGCCGGGCTACATCGGCACCGATATGGTCAAGTCGATCCGCCCCGACGTGCTGGAAAAGATCGTCGCGACGATCCCGGTGCGCCGTCTCGGCCAGCCGGACGAAATCGGCTCGATCGTGGCATGGCTGGCATCGGAAGAATCGGGTTTCTCCACGGGCGCTGATTTTTCGCTGAACGGCGGTTTGCATATGGGCTGAGTCACCGGCGCGCCGCTCACAAGGCAGCGCGCTTCGGCTCAGATGGTTCGGCGGCGTCTCGACTGCGCAAAGGCCCGATTGCGCAGTCGCTGACGCCGTTTCCACGCTCAACTTGCGCTCAAGGGCGTTACATGACCACTACTACAAAGAAAACAGCCGAACGACTGATCAAGAAATATCCGAATCGTCGGCTCTACGATACCGAGACAAGCACGTACATCACGCTGACGGACGTCAAACAGCTCGTGCTGGATCAGGAGGATTTCAAGGTCATCGATGCCAAGAGCAACGAGGATCTGACGCGCGCCATCCTGTTGCAGATCATTCTCGAAGAAGAGAGCGGCGGCTTGCCGATGTTCTCCTCGTCGATGCTGTCGCAGATCATTCGCTTCTACGGTCATGCGATGCAGGGCATGATGGGCACGTATCTGGAAAAGAATATCCAGGCCTTCATCGACATTCAGGCGAAGCTCGCCGACCAGTCGAAGAATCTGTACGAAGGCAAGGCGATGAACCCCGAGGTCTGGTCGCAGTTCATGAACATGCAGGCGCCGATGATGCAGGGCATGATGACCAGCTATATCGAGCAGTCGAAAAACATGTTCGTGCAGATGCAGGAGCAGATGCAGAATCAGGCGAAATCGATGTTCGCAACCTTCCCGTTTACGCCGGGTGGCGCAGTTAGTGCCGGCAATCCCGGAAGTGCTCCGGCCAATCCGCAGGGTAGCCCGGAAGTTGATCCGGAGGCGGAGAAGAAGTAGGGGCGCAGATACCGGTTGCGGCGCGGGTTGCTCTGGGGTGTGACGGAACGCGCTGTCGCGTGGTCGCAGGGCCGAGATAGCTGCAGGTTGCGCGCCAGACGTATTTTCCGTGGATGGTTTTGCAACCGCAACCGTATGCGCGGCAGTCTTCGGCCGCGCCGCCTGTCATTGTGGGTGCCGTCGCTGCTACGCGTTGTGCCGCCCATCAGACCCTCGTGCACGTTCATCGCCAAGCCGGCGCCTTCAGGTTCGAAGGGGCGCTTTCGCGAGATCGGCTAGCCGTCGGATACTCCTACGGGTCCAATCCAGCCGCCGCGCCTCTGCGGGACAGCCCATGCACGAACGATGTTGCCCGGGACCGCGCGTGGTCGTCAGATCAGTCATCGAGGCTGGGTTACGGTTGGTTGATCCGAGCCCGGTTTTTTGGCTCGATCCGACACCGTCCTTTACAATGCCCGTTTGGTCCTCCCCGTGGCCTTTGCCGGCTTCTGTCACGTCGCTGGCGACGAACCTGCTTTTTTGACGTGCTCTTTGGTGTTTTTCTCGCATATGACCGACCTCGAACTGGAGATACCCGACTGTCCTTTATGTGGAAGCTCGCAGCGAAAGCGGATGTATGCCGAGCAGAGAGGCGGTCCGTTTGAGGTTTGCAGCTGTACACAGTGCAGCATGGCCTATCTGGCGCCACGAGCGTCCGAACGACAGATGCTCTCGCTTTATCAGAACGACGACTATTTCGGCGGGGGCGAGGGCGATGGGTACGAAAGTTACTCTGACCAGGAAGAGCCGCTACGCCGAACATTCCGGCGCTTATTGACGCATCTGGAGAAGCAGAAGAAAACTGGCGGTTCGCTGCTCGAAATCGGCTGCGGCTTCGGCTATTTGCTCGCTGAGGCTCGCCCGTTCTTTAGTCACACGGTCGGGACAGACTATTCCGCGAATGCGGTCCAGCATTCGAGACAATTCGCCGATCAGGTCTGCCACGGTGGCGTCGACGCGGTTCCCGGCGATGAGCGGTTCGACTGTGTGATCGCTACGCATGTCATCGAGCACGTGTATCGTCCAAAGGAATTCATCGAGGCACTGGTCGAGAAACTTAAACCAGGTGGCAGCCTGCTGATCGCGGCGCCCGATTTTGGGAGCTTCTGGAGAAAAATCATGGGAAACCGGTGGCCGTCATTCAAGTTTCCCGAACACGTCCTTTACTTTGACGTCCGCACCCTGAGCCGCTTGATGAAGGAGTGCGGTCTTTCCGGTGTCGAGGTTGTACCCTATCCGCACGCATTTCCATTGCCGCTGATTGCTTCTAAATTTGGTGTCAAAATCTCTGGAGCGCTGGGCCAATACAACATGTGGCTTCCGGCCACGACAGTTGCGTGCATTGGTCAAAACAATGCGTAAGGGTGACGATCAATCGCTGCTTTCGCTTGTGATCCCTCTGTATAGGGAAGCGAGCCACTTCGCCAGCTCAGTCAGAGAAATCATTTCGATCCTTGACGGGATTCCGATCCGTTACGAGCTTGTGCTGATCGACGACGGCTCTCCAGACAACACCTGGGAAGTGATCCAGCAGCAATGCGCGCAGTTTCCGCAAATCAAGGCTGCTCGCCTGAGCCGAAATTTTGGCAAAGAAGCGGCGTTGGCAGCGGGGCTCGAACATGTCAGCGGCGACGCCGTCGTTGTCATGGATGGCGATCTCCAGCATCCGCCGCAACTCATTCCGGAGATGGTCGCGCAATGGCGCGAGGGTGCCGAAGTCGTGGATGCCGTGAAGCGCGCACGCGCGACAGAGAGTGTTTCTGCGCGCTTCAGCAGCAGGATGTTTTACGCCATGTTTTCCAGGATGACGGGCTTCGATTTACGCGGCGCATCCGACTATAAGTTGATGGATCGACGGGTTGTCGATGCCTGGCGTGCGATGGGCGAGCGCAATCTGTTCTTCCGGGGCATGAATGCGTGGCTCGGCTTCCGACGCGTTCAGATCCAGTACGACGTGGATGAGCGGGCGGGCGGCGAGAGTGGCTGGTCGAAACTGCAACTCGTTCGTCTGGCGATGACAGCGTTTGCATCGTTTTCCTCCGCGCCGCTTTACCTGTTGATCGGTGCTGGCTTCGCCTTCGCGATCCTGGCGGTCATACTCGGGGCCCAGACGCTGTTTCACAAGCTGAGCGGCAATGCGGTGGATGGTTTTGCGACGGTCATTTTGTTGCTGCTAATCCTCGGCTGCGTATCGATGCTCGGTATGGGCCTGATCGGCATTTATGTGGCGCGCATTTACGAGGAGGTCAAGCAGAGACCGCGGTACGTGATTGCAGAGTGGAAGATGTGAATGATCACGAGGCAGTTTGTTCGATATATCGTGGCTGGTGGACTGGGGACACTCGCACACCTCGCGGTCCTCGCCGCCTGCGTCGAACTGCTCGGCTGGAAGCCGGTTGCGGGAGCCGTCGCTGGTTTTTGCGCGGCGCTACTGATCTCGTACGGCCTGAATTACCAGTGGGCGTTTCAGTCGAGGCGCTCGCGCATGGCCGGCTTCTGGCGATACGTCGTCGTCTCGCTCGGGGGGCTGTGCCTGAATACAGGCATGGTGTTCGTTCTGGTCACCTATGCTCACTGCAATTACTTCAGCGCGCAGCTTTACGTTATCGCGATCGTTCCTGTGTGTAATTTCCTGATCAACCGCTATTGGACTTTTGATGCGGCCCGACAGACGAGTGACGAACCGTCGGCCTGACAGAAGTGTCCCCGCGATTCGGTCGCGAGACGGCGCCCTGACTGGATTTCACGTACACACAAAATAAAGGAGCTTTGTTGAAGATTGATCCAAAAACTGCACATGCCTCCGTGCAATTCGAGTCGGCTCCTAGCGGGACAGGTGTGAGCGTTTCCAACGTGGCGATCTGGCGTCTGTTGGCATTGCTGACGATATCGACGGTGGCTGCATTTTATCTGCGGGCCGATATTCATGCAGTTATGCAGCGCGACGGCGCGCATTTCGTCTTCATGGCGAATAATATTGCGCACGGCGAACCGCCTTATTGGGCTTCGTTCGAGACCAAGAACCCGCTGGTGGAAATATATTGGAGTCCGTTTATCCGACTCTTTTCCGGTGCGTTCGGAATTGTCGAATCGGCCCGAATTGCCGAAGCGTTCTGGATGGCTGCCACGGCGCTTCTGATTTTTTTCGTCGTGTCCGTGCCATCGCGTGGAGCGCCGTCGCGGCAGCGGGACGTGTTGCCGATCGCAAGCGCGGTTTTACCCGCGATCGTGGTATCGCTCCTTTACGTGGTCCTTGCGCTGGATGTCCGCGTAACGGACAACGGTTTAAATATCGCGCTCTACCAGTCTTTGCCCGAGCTTGCGCTTCTCGCATTGCTGTTGCGCGTGCCTGGGAGACGGTGGTTTGCGCATGGCTTTTTGATCGGCGTCTTTGTCTTCCTTGGCTGGTTTGTCAAACAGACATCGCTTCTACCTGACGCACTTATCGTCGTTTCATGGCTGATGATCATGCGCAACCGGCTCGGATACTCATGGCTGATCGGCGGCTGCCTCGGCGCGTCGATCTGTTTGGGCGGTTTCGCGCTGCATCTGATTTTGACGGACACGTTGCAGAACTACTTGTTGGGCACCGTGAGATTTCGCGCAGGTCTTTCCCCTGTTCTGATGGACCAGTTTGTCGCGAATGCAAAAACGTCCTATCTGGTACCGCTGTGGTCGCTCGATCTGGTGCAGTTTCTTTCCGTCCATCGAGTCTGGACAGCCATCGCGATGGTGATTCTGACGCCATTGGCGGCCGTTCGTCTCTACAACACGCGATCGGAAGGCTGGACAAAGCGCCGGCTCGCCTTGGTACTTGCGATTGCGTGGATGATCGGCGCGTGGCTCCAGGCCGTTGTTGCGCTCACTTTCTTTGCGCACTATTTTCTCGCCTCGCTCGCACCTGTTGCCGTGGTGATGGGACTCCTGCTGTCGATGTCGAGCAGGCGAGTCGTTTTTACGTCGTCGGGCATTGTGCTCGTGCTCGTTGCGGGACTGATCTACAGTTACGTCGGGATGAAGCAGGTCAACGACTTGCAGAGCGCCACGGCGCCCATCAACCGTTCAACGGCTGAGGTCATGCGCTTCATTAAACCCGGCGACAAGGTTTTCAACTGGAGCGCTTTGCCTCACGTGCTGGTGGCGCAGGGCGCACCGAGTGCTTATTCGATGAATATGTGCTGGCCGTACATTCTGGCGTCGCTACCGGAAGCGACCAGAACGCAAATGCTCAAGGAGGCGCTGCGGGTGCCGCCTGATGTGGTCGTGTCGATGGACGAGCAGTCACCGCCGGATCAGGGTTTGCGCAATTATCCGATGACCGAGGCCCGGCTGAAGCAGCTTACCGGGCAGGACTATCTGCTCGTTCATACAACGGCGCCGATCGCCGGCCGATATGGCAGTCCCGTGAGCGTGTTCCGACGCAGGTAAATGGGCGGGTAGCGGCCGGCCCTGGCGTCTTGATTCGTTCCTTGTCGGGCTCGATGCATCCCGGGGGACGCCTCTAGTTCGGCCGAGGTATTCGATGAATGGCAATTGGCGGGTAAAATGGCGTTCTAGTTTCGAATTGCCGAACGCGGTCCCGTCCATCGATTCATCCGAAGTCACTCACCCAAAGCTGCTTACCAAGGCTGCGCGCATCCGACGATCTATTTCATGGCTCATCACTGCCTACCTTGCCGTCGGCAATCGCGCCATTTCCCGGCGCCCATTTCCGCATGAGCCGCCTCTATCTCGCCCCCATGGAAGGTCTCGCGGACTACGTCTTGCGTGACGTGCTGACCGGCATCGGCGGATTCGACGGATGCGTCTCCGAGTTCATTCGCGTGACGGGCTCGGCGCTTCCCACCCGCGTCTACGAGCGGGAAGCGCCCGAGGTGCTCGACGGAGCCTACACGCCCAACGGCACGCCGATGGTCATCCAGCTGCTCGGCAGCGACCCCGAATGGATGGCCCTGAACGCGGCCCACGCGGCCACCTTGTCGCCGCATGGCATCGATCTGAACTTCGGATGTCCCGCCAAGGTCGTGAATCAGCACGGCGGCGGAGCCATGCTGCTGGCCGACCCTGAACAGTTGAACCGGATCGTGTCGGCGGTACGCGCCGCGGTGCCGGCCGGCATCGCGGTGACGGCAAAAATGCGCCTCGGCGTGTCCGACACGTCGCTTGCAATCGAGTGCGCCACCGCGCTCGCGGAAGGCGGCGCGGCCTCGCTCGTCGTGCATGCAAGAACGCGGGATCATGGCTATCGGCCGCCCGCCCACTGGGAGTGGATCGCGCGGATCGACGCCGCCGTGGACGTGCCGGTCATCGCGAACGGAGAAGTCTGGACGGTGGCCGACTGGGAGCGCTGCCGCGCGGTCAGCGGTTGTGCGGATGTGATGATCGGACGCGGCGCCGTCTCGGATCCTTTCCTGGCGCTGAGAATCCGCGGACTGATGGAGCGCTCGCCATCCGACGGGGACTGGCAGGACGTGCTGAGTCACATCGCCGGTTA
The DNA here is from genome assembly GCF_003386115.1 of Paraburkholderia sp. BL27I4N3. NCBI lineage: Bacteria > Pseudomonadati > Pseudomonadota > Betaproteobacteria > Burkholderiales > Burkholderiaceae > Paraburkholderia > Paraburkholderia sp. BL27I4N3. The sequence continues at coordinate 1,989,535 of NZ_QREJ01000001.1, forward strand.
TCTGCGGAAATTGCAGGCCCGTGTCGCTTCCCGGCACGAGCATGGGCGCGTCAAAAAGTGGCTCAGTTATCTGCAACGGACCTGGCCGCAGGCCGCCGAGCTGCATGCGGCGATCCGCCGGGTGCAGGATTCGCACGAAATTCTGGAAGTGATCGAGCGTGCTTTGGGCGTCGGCCAATTAACGGCGACACATCAATCCGGGCACCTTTCAGAGCGCGATCCGGCGGACCTCGCGGTCGTTTGAGGGCGAAAATTCAAAGACTTACGAGCGGCAGCCTTGGCGAACCGCTACAATTCAAGGTTTAACGTCTTCAAGCGGTCCCCCATGTCTGCCACACCCACGATTGTCCCGACTGCCACGCCCAAGGTCGGATTCGTTAGCCTTGGCTGCCCGAAAGCCCTGGTCGATTCCGAGCAGATCATCACTCAACTGCGCGCCGAAGGTTACGAAATTTCCGGCACATACGACGGCGCGGACCTCGTGGTCGTCAACACCTGCGGCTTCATCGACGAAGCGGTGCAGGAAAGCCTCGACGCGATCGGCGAGGCGCTCAACGAAAATGGCAAGGTGATCGTGACCGGCTGTCTCGGCGCGAAGAAAAGCGCGAGCGGCTCGGGGCTGATCGAAGAAGTGCATCCGAAGGTGCTGGCCGTGACCGGCCCGCACGCGCTCGGCGAAGTGATGCAGCACGTGCACACCCATCTGCCGAAGCCGCACGATCCGTTCGTTGACCTGGTGCCGGCCGCCGGCGTAAAACTCACGCCGCGCCATTACGCGTACCTGAAGATTTCCGAAGGCTGCAATCACCGCTGCACGTTCTGCATCATCCCGTCCATGCGCGGCGACCTCGTGTCGCGTCCCGTCGCCGACGTGATGCTCGAAGCGGAAAATCTGTTCAAGTCGGGCGTGAAGGAACTGCTGGTGATTTCGCAGGACACGAGCGCGTACGGCGTCGACGTCAAATATCGCACGGGTTTCTGGAACGGCAAACCGATCAAGACGCGCATGACCGACCTGGTCGGCGCGCTCGGAGAACTCGCCGCGCAATACGGCGCGTGGGTGCGTCTGCACTACGTGTATCCGTACCCGAGCGTCGACGAAGTAATTCCGATGATGGCCGAAGGTCCGTACAAGGGCCACGTGCTGCCGTATCTCGACGTGCCGTTCCAGCATGCGCATCCGGAAGTGTTGAAGCGCATGAAGCGTCCGGCCAACGCTGAGAAAGTGATGGAGCGCGTGAAGAAATGGCGCGAAATGTGCCCGGATCTGACCATTCGCAGCACGTTCATCGCCGGCTTCCCCGGGGAGACCGAAGAGCAGTTCCAGACGTTGCTCGACTTTATCCGCGAGGCGGAACTGGATCGCGTCGGCTGCTTTGCCTATTCGCCGGTCGAAGGCGCGACGGCCAACGAACTCGACGGCGCGTTGCCTGACGAAGTGCGCGAAGAGCGCCGCGCGCGTTTCATGGAAGTCGCCGAGGAAGTATCGGCAAAGCGTATCGCGAAGAAGGTCGGCAAGACGCTGAAGGTGCTGGTCGACGAAATCAATGCCGACGGCGGCATCGGCCGCACCGCGGCTGACGCGCCGGAGATCGACGGCGTCGTGTATATCGCGCCGGCTGCCAAGGCGTCGAAGCGCTACAAAGTTGGCGATTTCGTGTCGGTGAAAATCACCGGCGCTGACGGTCACGACCTGTGGGGCGAGGTTTAATCGATGACGCCCAGCACGACCGCAATGCCGCAGTCCGGGCGTCCCGAAATCCTCGCGCTCGGCGAGGCGATGATCGAATTCAACCAGTCGGCCAAAGACCAGCCCAACTATCTGCAAGGCTTCGGCGGCGATACGTCGAACTTCTGTATCGCGGCTGCACGGCAAGGCGCGCGGACCGGTTTCGTGTCGGCTGTCGGCGCGGATCATTTTGGGCGTTTACTGGTCGATCTGTGGGAACGTGAGCAGGTGGACACGTCGCTGGTGCGCGTCGATCCGCAGGCGTCCACAGGTGTGTATTTCGTGTCGCACGGCCCGAACGGCCACGCGTTCGACTATCTGCGCGCCGGCTCGGCCGCAAGCCGCTACGCGCCGCACGATCTGCCGCTCGACGCGATCGCCTCAGCCAGGGTGATTCATCTGTCGGGCATCAGTCTCGCGATCAGTCTTAGCGCGTGCGACGCAGCGTTGGAAGCGATCGCGCATGCGCGCGCCAACGGCGTGCGCGTAAGCTTCGACACCAATTTGCGTCTGAAGCTGTGGCCGCTCGCGCGGGCGCGCGCCGTGATGCTCGAAGCGATCCGTCAGACCGACATCTGCCTGCCGAGCTGGGACGACGTCACCGACCTCATGGGCCTGACCGGCCGTGACGAGATCGTCGATTTCCTGCTGTCGCACGGCCCGAGCGTGGTTGCGCTGAAGCTCGGCAAAGAGGGCTCGTATATCGCGACGCCGAACGAGCGGCGCGTCGTGCCGGGCCACGTCGTCAATGCCGTCGACGCAACCGGCGCGGGCGACTGCTTCGGCGGCGCGTTCATCGCGCGTATAGTCGCGGGCGACGATCCGTTTGCCGCGGCGCGTTACGCGAACGTGGCCGCTGCGCTGTCCACGCAAGGCTACGGCGCCGTCGCGCCGATTCCTTCGCGCGCGACGGTCGAACAACTTCTGGCGGGCTGAATACGCGCGCTACAGAGCGCCACCCGCCGAGGCAAGATCATCTTGAGAGACTAAAGAGGAGCGAGCGATGCAACGGGACGTAGTGGTGGTAAGCGGTGTGCGTACGGCAATCGGCGGTTTCGGCGGCAGCCTGAAGGATTTTTCGCCGACCGATCTCGGCGCACGCGTGGTGCGCGAAGTGCTGGCCCGCGCCAACGTGTCGGGCGACGAAGTCGGCCACGTGGTGTTCGGCAATGTCGTGCACACCGAACCGAAAGACATGTACCTGGCGCGTGTGGCCGCAATCAATGGCGGCGTTGCGCAACATGCGCCGGCGTTGACGGTGAACCGTCTGTGCGGCTCCGGCCTGCAGGCTATCGTGTCGGCCGCGCAAAGCGTGCTGCTCGGCGACGCCGACATCGCGATCGGCGGCGGGGCGGAAAACATGAGCCGCGCGCCTTACTCCATGCCGGCCGCGCGCTTCGGTCAACGCATGGGCGACGCGCGCCTCGTCGACATGATGGTCGGCGCGCTGAACGACCCGTTCCAGTCGATCCATATGGGCGTGACCGCCGAGAACGTCGCACGCAAATACGACATCTCGCGCGAAGCGCAGGACGCGCTTGCCCTCGAATCGCATCGCCGCGCGGCCAACGCGATCACGAGCGGCTACTTCAAACAGCAGATTCTGCCGATCACGATTCCGTCGAAGAAAGGCGACGTCGTGTTCGACACGGACGAACACGCGCGCATGAACGCGTCGGCGGAAGATTTTTCCAAGCTGAAGCCGGTGTTCGCGAAAGAAAACGGTACGGTGACGGCGGGCAATGCGTCGGGCATTAACGATGCCGCCGCGGCGGTCGTGCTGATGGAGCGCAGCCTCGCCGAACAGCGCGGCATCAAGCCGCTGGCGCGGCTGGTGTCGTACGCGCATGCCGGCGTCGATCCGGCGTACATGGGCATCGGTCCGGTGCCGGCCACGCGCCGCGCGCTCGAGCGCGCCGGGCTGACGGTCGCCGACCTCGACGTGATCGAGGCCAACGAAGCGTTCGCCGCTCAGGCCTGCGCGGTCAGCAAGGAACTGGGCTTCGATCCGGCCAAGGTCAATCCGAACGGCTCGGGCATTTCGCTCGGCCATCCGATCGGTGCGACCGGTGCGCTCATCACCGTCAAGGCGCTGTACGAGCTGCAGCGGATTGGCGGGCGTTATGCGCTCGTTACGATGTGCATTGGCGGCGGGCAAGGCATCGCGGCGATCTTCGAGCGGATCTGAAGCGCGGCACGTAAGTAGTATCGAGCAAAGGAAAGGAAGGATGCGGGAATTGAAAGCGATGAAGGGTGCGGTGCGCCGGCGCGGTTGGTGGATGACGAGCGCTGCCGTATTGCTGTATGCCGGTGCGGCGACGATGCTGCCCGCGCAGGTGTGGGCGGAGAGCGACGCGGTGAAGGCGTTGGCGGCACCTCCGCCGATCCAGTTGCCACTCAAGCCGAGCCCCGAATTCGCGAAGTTCCCGCGCTACGCCGGCATGCTGGGCTCACACCAGATCGTGCTGAAGCTCGGTCCGAAAAGCGACGACCCGTCCGGCGTGCACGGCGAGTATCAGTTTACCGACACCGGCGCGGTGATCCTGATCGCGGGCGACCGGGATGGCGACACGCTCGAAGTCGAGGAATCGAACGACGGCACGCATATCACCGGCAACTGGGTCGGCAAGTTCGCGGCGGACGGCTCGGTGGCGGGCGAGCGCATGAACGTCGACGATTCCGACCCGCAGCCGTTCGACCTCAAGCCGCTGGCGGCAGGGCAGTCAGTCCCGCCTCCGGGCGCACCGGCGACCGCGGCCGCGACGAACGAGGCTACGGCGCAGCCTTCCGCTGGCGCCGCCACGGTGCCCGCTTCGAGCGCCGCTGCTGCCGGCGGCCACGCCGTGGGCGGCGTCAGCAACCTGCGAACCGGCGAGTGAACCCACAGCCGCGTGGCGCCCGACCGCTCGCGCGCTGTGTCGCGAGCGAAATCCCGCAGGCTCGTCTACTCTTGCGTGGGCGGCGCGCGCCCTGACACCGCGCGCCCTCCGTTTCCGTCTGCTTCTCACCAGAATTCACCATGACCCAATCCAAACTCCAACGCGAACTGCAAACCCGCATCGTACGTGCCGAGGACCAGCTCACGCCGGGCTTCGAATCGTTCTCGATGCCGGTCACGCGGGCGTCGACGGTCGTGTTCCCCGATCTCGCGACCATGCGCGCACTTGACTGGAAAAACGATGCGCAATGGCGCTACGGGCTGCATGCCACGCCGACTTCGCTCGCGCTGGCGCAGCGCCTCGCCACCATCGAGGGCGGCAATCATGCGTTGCTGCAGCCGTCGGGGCTGTCGTCGATCTCGAACGTGTACTTCGGCCTCGTCAAGGCCGGCGACGACGTGCTGATTCCCGATAACGTCTATTCGCCGAATCGCGATCACGGCGACTGGCTGGCGCGCGATTTCGGCATCACCGTGCGCTACTACGATCCGATGATCGGCGCGGGAATCGCCGCGCTGATCCAGCCGAATACGCGCCTGATCTGGCTCGAAGCGCCCGGCTCGGTGACCATGGAAGTAGCCGACGTGCCCGCCATCACCGCGGCGGCGCGCGCGCGCAACGTCGTCACCGCGATCGACAACACGTGGTCGGCGGGGCTCGGTTTTCGGCCGTTCGACCACGGCGTCGACATCTCGGTGCAGGCGCTCACCAAATATCAATCGGGCGGCGGCGATGTGCTGATGGGCGCGACCATTACCGTCGATCGCGAACTGCATCTGAAGCTGAAGGCGGCGCGCATGCGCATGGGCATTGGCGTCTCGTCGGACGACTGCTCGCTGATTCTGCGCAGCCTGCCGACCATGCAACTGCGCTTCGAGCAGCATGACCGCTCGGCGCTCGGCCTGGCCAAATGGCTGAAGACGCGGCCGGAAATTGCCGCGGTGTTGCACCCGGCGCTCTCCGACTGTCCGGGGCATGAGTTTTACAAGCGCGACTTCACGGGCGCGGGCGGCCTTTTCTCCGTTGTGTTCGACGGCCGCTACAGCGCGGCGCAAATTGATACGTTTTGCGAGTCGCTCGAACTGTTCTCGCTCGGCTGGAGTTGGGGTGGCGCACACAGTCTCGCGATGCCATACGACGTCGCGTCGATGCGTACGGCAGGGCAGTGGCCGCACAGCGGGACCTTGGTGCGCTTCTATATCGGCCTCGAAGCCGAGGCGGATTTGCGTGCGGATATGGAGCAGTCTCTGGCCACGCTGGGTTAAACGCCCAACGACGTTTTTCGGCAGGAAGAGCGGGCCCATCGGGACATGTTCCCGGTGGGCTTTTTTCTTGTCAAGATAGCCAGTAAGCCTAACCATTCGGCCGAATATTCGGCATGCGGTCTCGACGCTACGATGGTGCGCATCCCAACTTACGGTTGCCGCACTATGGTGAGCTTCGATGAATCTTTTCTTCTGGGTGTTGCTGAATCTCGGCGTGCCGATCATCGGCCCGATCTTTACGCTAGTGCTCGTCGCGCCCGCGCACGGCTGGCACGTCGCAAAGGCTTTGATTGCCGGCTCGGTGAAAGACGGCCAACTGTTCTGGTGTGCGATCGGCTTGTGCGCGTCGGCGTTATATGAAGTGGTGACTGCGCTGGCGCGCGGCAGTGCGGAGGCGCCGGTTCTGGCGTACTACGCAGCCGGATTGTGCGTGGCGGCATTTACCTGTTCCAGCCTCGTGATGTCGGGTCTGGTCAACACGCATTACGAACGGACCAGGGCTAAGGCGTCGCCGCGAAACAAACCATTTGCTGATGGAGCTTTCTCGCGCATGGATATAGCTATGTCAATCCTCTTCGCTTGCGGCGCTGCCTTTATATTGGCATTCCTACATGTGCACCTGAGATAGATTTTTTAGATAGTGCAGCATTTATACTTGTCTTCTCAAAGGAGGCATTCGTGAAAAAAATGACAATGTGGCTGACAGTAGAGGAAAACTACGCGCGCTTTCTGAAGTGGTGTGGGATCATCGGTGTCGTCGATTTCGCCAGCATGCTGGCGTTAATCGCAGTAGACGTTCTGAAAAAATGACATCATTGCCGGCGCTGGCCGACAGTGCATCGGCCAGCGCATCCAACCGGCATCAGAACAGCCGCAGCAACCCATCCAATCCGACATAGTTGAACGCCACGCTAGCCGCTTCGCGCACCACCGGCTTCGCACGGAACGCAACGGAGAGCCCGGCTTCGGCCATCATTTTCAGATCGTTGGAGCCATCGCCCATGGCAATGGCTCGGCTCGTTTCAATGCCCAGTTGCGCGCATGTTTCGCGCAGCGTACGTGCTTTGACATCGGCATTGACAATCTCGCCAACCACCTTGCCGGTCAGTTTGCCATCCACGATTTCAAGCGTGTTGGCGCGAGTGAAATCAAGGCCCAGACGTGCCTTCAGTTTCTCGGTGAAGAAGTTGAATCCGCCCGACACCAGCAGCGTTTTCAACCCGGCCGCCTTCGCGCCAGCCAGCATGCGCTCGGCGCCCGGCGAGAGTTGCAGCCGCTCTTCGTACACACGTTCCAGCGCGCTTGCGTCGAGGCCTTCGAGCAGCGCCACGCGGCGTGTCAAGCTTTCGTTGAAGTCCTTGATTTCGCCACGCATCGCGGCTTCGGTGATCGCGGCGACTTCCGCTTTCAGTCCGCAGAAGTCCGCAATCTCATCGATACATTCGATCGTGATCAGCGTCGAATCCATGTCCATCGCAACTAGTCCGAAGTCGCGCAACTGGCGGCCAGCTTCGACAAACGCGTAGTCCAGTTGATGGGTGCCGCAATAGACGTCGAGGTCGGCGCGCTGGGCGATGTCGGCGTCCGCAATGCGAATCGCGTTCGCGTCGACGACGCTGGCGTGCGAACCGCGCGCCAGCGCGACGAGTGCTTTGTGATGGTCGGCGGAAAGGGGCGCGGGGCTTTGAATGACGAGGTTCATGGACGACGACGCAGTAACGCGGAAAAGGACGGCGCGCGGTGCGCGCGGAAAATCCCGCTATTGTAACGGTTCGCCGGTTGGCGTTGCCGCTGGCGATCCGCTCGGAGAGCGGGACAGCCGCGCGCCTTTGGCAATCCGCGGGGAACGCCGCGCCGCCTCTCGCATCGCACCACGCCTTCGGCAATCGGTAGCGGACCGCCAGGCCTCGCAGTGCACGGCACTTTTGGCATCCGCAGGAAACGCCACGCCACGCTTCATCTCGCAGCACACCGTGCAATCCTGCGGCGCCCAGTTCATACTGGCGCATCGAACGACGCCCCGCAGCCGCTGCGCGCACCGACCGTCGCATCCGCCTCTTCGCGGCGTGCAACGTCCGCCACTTGAACGCACCGGCATCCATGACGAGGCGCACCACTACGGAGACACGCATGCCCCCGGCGATCGCCAGCGACGCATCCACTCTTGCGCGCGACTTCGACTTGCGCCACCTCGATCGCGCTTTCCACGCCGATCCCTATCCGGTCTATCACGCATTGCGCGCTCACGAGCCGGTCAAGCGCATGCCGGACGGCTCGCTATTTCTGACACGGTTTCGCGACGTGCAGGCCGTCTATCGCGACGCGAAAACCTTCAGTTCCGACAAGACCGTCGAATTCAAGCCGAAGTACGGCGACTCGCCGCTCTATGCGCATCACACCACGAGTCTGGTCTTCAACGACCCGCCGCGCCACACGCGCGTGCGCAAGCTGATCGCCGGAGCGCTGACGGCGCGCGCCATCGCGGCGATGGAACCCGGGCTGGTACGCCTCGTAGACGGCTTGCTCGATGCCGCCGCCGCACGCGGCCGGATCGATCTCATCGGCGAGTTCGCGTCGGCGATTCCGGTCGAGATCATCGGCAATCTGCTGGATGTGCCGCACGCGGAGCGCGAGCCGTTGCGTGACTGGTCGCTCGCAATTCTCGGCGCGCTCGAGCCGTCGCTGACCGAAGCGCAGTTCGAACGCGGCAATCGCGCGGTGGACGAATTCGTCGGCTATCTGCGCGATCTGGTCGCGCGGCGCCGGCGCGCGCCCGGCGACCCGCAGCATGACGTGCTGACGCGTCTGATTCAGGGCGAGGAGGGCGGCGAGCAGCTATCGGAAGCGGAGTTGCTGCAGAACTGCATTTTCATTCTGAACGCCGGCCATGAGACGACCACCAATCTGATCGGCAACGGCCTCGTCACGTTGGCGCAGTGGCCCGAGCAGCGCGCGGCGCTGCTGCACGAGCCGTCGCTGATCGAATCCGCGGTGGAGGAGTGTCTGCGCTTCGAGAGTTCGAATCAGCTCGGCAACCGCATGGCGACCGTCGACACGGAGATCGACGGCGTCGCGGTCGCGCGCGGCACGCCGGTCACGCTGTGCATCGGCGCGGCCAATCGCGACCCGGAGCAGTTCTCGGATCCGGACCGCTTCGACATTCGCCGCGATCCGAACCGGCATCTGGCGTTCGGCTTCGGCATCCATCAGTGCGCCGGGTTGTCGCTCGCGCGGCTCGAGGCGCGCATCGCGATCGGCCGCTTCGTGCAGCGCTTTCCCGACTATCGCCTCGATGGCGAGCCGACGCGCGGCGGTCGCGTCCGCTTTCGCGGCTTCGCTGAAGTGCCGCTGGAACTTGTACCGGCCGCCAGCCGCACGGCGTAGCTTTTGCCGTGCTGACGCAAGACTTACAGCCTGTGCCGGCGCCCGTCGTACCGCGCCGCGCGCCGGCTCTGCCCGTAAAGCCGTGGCACGCTTGCTGCTTCGTGTCAGGTCTTAGGCCTAGGGGAACGCACGATGGCACACATGATCTGGAAAGGCGCAATCAGCTTCGGCCTCGTTCACGTGCCGGTGCAGTTATATCCGGCGACGCAGTCCGAGAAAGTCGGCTTCAATCTGCTGGATAAGCGCACGATCGATCCGATCGGCTACAAGCAGATCAACAAGCGCACCGGCAAGGATGTGACGCGCGATAACATCGTGCGCGGCTTCGAGTACGAGAAGGACAAGTACGTCGTGCTCTCCGACGACGAGATCCGCTCGGCGAACCCCGAGTCGACGCAAACGGTCGATATTCTGGCGTTTGTCGACGCCCCCGATATCTCGTTTCTCTATCTCGACACACCTTATTTCCTCACGCCCGACCGCAAGGGCGAAAAGGTCTACGCGCTGCTGCGCGAAGCCATGAAGGCGTCCGGCAAGATCGGCGTGGCGAGCGTGGTGCTGCACAACAAGCAGCATCTGGCGGCGCTGATTCCTGTGGGTCCGGTGCTGGCTCTGAACACGCTGCGCTGGGCCGCAGAGGTTCGCGATTTCGATGAATTCAAGCTACCGGCCGATGGCGTGAAGGCGGCGGGTGTGTCCGCGCGCGAACTCGATATGGCGAAGAAGCTGATCGACGACATGAGTGACAAGTGGGATCCGTCGCAGTATCACGACACCTTCCGCGACGACATCATGGCGCTGGTCGATCGCAAGATTCGCGCTGGCAAGACCGAGGAAATCACCGAAGTCGAAGCGCCGCACGAGTCGCGTCAATCCGCCGACATCCTCGATCTATCGGATCTGCTCAAGCGTAGCTTGGGGCGTGGCAAGAGCAAGCCGGCGGCGGGCGGCCGCAAGCGCGCCGCGGACGACGACGGCGACGAGGCCGATGCGGATGCGGACGCCGAGACGCCGGCCCGCAAGAAACCGCGCACGACTCGCTCGGCGAGTAAAACAACAACGCGCGCCGGTGGCACCAGCGGCCGCGCGAGCACCAAAACCTCATCGACGCCGGCGGCCCGCAAACGTCGCGCGGCGGCCTGATCGTCGGCATCGCGCCTGAGCCACTCACGACGACGTCATCGCCATGAACGACAGACTCGATCTCTACAACCGCAAGCGCCGCTTCGACGACACGCCGGAGCCGGCGGGCACGCGCGCAAAGCGCAAACCAGGCGGCCGGAAAACGACCGGCCAGGCAGCCGGTGAGGCGCTCTCATACGTGATTCAGGAGCACGACGCACGGCGCTTGCACTACGACTTCCGGCTCGAACTGAACGGCACGCTCCTGTCGTGGGCGGTGCCGAAAGGGCCGAGCCTCGATCCGTCGGTGAAAAGGCTGGCAGTGCATGTGGAGGATCATCCGGTCGAATACGGTTCATTTGAAGGCGAAATCCCGCCGGGCAACTACGGTGCTGGCAGCGTGATCGTGTGGGATCGCGGCACGTGGGAACCGGTCGGCGGCGCGGCGGAAGCGGCGCGTTCCTACGCGGCCGGCAAACTCAAATTCCATTTGCACGGCGAGAAACTGCGAGGCGGCTGGACCCTGGTGCGCAGCCATATGCGCGGTAGTGGCGACAAGGAGCAATGGCTGCTGATCAAGGAACGCGACGACGAAGCGCGCGATGAGAGCGACTACGACATCCTGAAGAAGCGTCCGGGCAGCGTGCTCAGCGGCAGCGCTCCGTCGGGCAAAGGCGGAAAGCAAACGACGAAAACAGCGGCAACCAGGGGCACACGCAAAACTGCGGCAGCCACTGCGGCCGTTTCTGATACGACGTCATCCGCAAAACGAACCGGCAAGACCGGCGCGAAAGCCGCTTCATCCAACGCCGATCCCCGGCGACCGGATATCGTAGCGACGCGCAACGCACAGTCGTTGCGGGAACTCGCCGCCGCGCCCTCGATCGAGGGCGCCGTGAAAGCCCGCTTGCCCGCGACCTTCAAGCCGCAACTGGCGACGCTCGTCGATGCCGCGCCGCCCGGCGACGAATGGTCGTATGAAATCAAGTTCGACGGCTACCGTGTGCTGGCCCGAATCGATCGCGACGCGAAGGCGGGCGGCGTCAAGGTGTTCACGCGCGCCGGCAACGACTGGACCGCGAAGTTCAGCAAACAGGTCAAGGCGTTCGAACAACTCGGCATCGAAAGCGCGTGGCTCGACGGCGAAGCCGTGGTGCTCGACCAGAACGGCGTACCGAATTTTCAGGCGCTGCAGAACGCGTTCGATGCGAACCGTCCGCAAGACATCATCGTCTACCTGTTCGATATACCGTTCCTGAACGGCTACGACTTGCGCGGCGTGCCGCTCGAACAACGCCGCGCGATTCTGCGCGCCTTGCTGGAAGACGTCGACGACAGCGTGCTGCGTTTCTCGAACAATTTCGACTTCAGCGCGGAAGACCTGCTCAGAAGCGCGTGCGATATGGCGCTGGAGGGCATCATCGGCAAGCGGCGCGACAGCGGCTATCTGTCGGGACGTTCGTCGACGTGGATCAAGTTGAAGTGCCGCCGGCGCCAGGAGTTTGTGATTGGCGGCTATTCGGAACCGTCCGGCAGCCGCGCGGCGTTCGGCGCGCTGCTGCTCGGCGTCTACGATAGCAAAGGCAAATTGAATTACGCGGGGCGTGTGGGCACCGGCTTCGATGCGGCGTTGCTGCGCTCGGTCAAGAAGGAACTCGACGCGCACGCGACCCAGCGCATGCCGTTTGCGGCCGCGCCGCGCGAGCGCAGCCGCACGCCGGTGCATTGGGTCGAACCGGTGCTCGTAGCCGAATGCAATTTCGCGGAATGGACCAGCGACGGCATCGTGCGTCAGGCGTCGTTCGTGAGTCTGCGCAACGACAAGCCGGCGCGCCAGATCGTCAAGGAAACACCTCGCCAGGGAGCCGACGTGCAACAGCAAACCGATTCCATCTCCGACAACGCGCCGAAGAAACGTGCGGCGCGGGAAACTTCCGCCGGCACGATGGCCGCCTCCGGTGAAAAGCAAACGGGCGCGGCGAAATCGAAGGCCGACGCGAAAACGGCGGACGCGAATGAGGCCAGCGTAAAAAACCGCGACGCAGAGAAAGCCGGCGCAAAGGTCAGTGCCGCAAAAACCGCCGCAACGAAATCCGCTGCAACGAAAACCGCGACCACGAAAACCAAAGCCACCAAACCCGCACCCGCAAAAACAAACACCGCTGCGCCGCCCGCCGAAGTCGCCGGCGTCCGCATCTCACATCCCGACCGCGTCATCGACAAAAGCAGCGGCGCGCGCAAGATCGATCTCGTGCAGTACTACGAATCCGTCGCCGAATGGATGCTGCCGCATCTGAAAGACCGTCCGGTGTCGCTGGTGCGTGCGCCCGAGGACATCGGCGGCGAGCTGTTTTTTCAGAAGCACAGCCAGAAGCTGTCGATTCCGAATGTCACGCAGCATCCGGACCTCGATCCCGGGCATCCGCCGCTGATCACCGTCGATACCATCAAAGCGCTGGTCGGCGCCGCGCAAATGGGCACCGTCGAATTTCACACGTGGAATGCCGTCGTGTCGAATATCGAAAAGCCCGACCGCGTGGTGTTCGACCTCGACCCCGATGCATCCCTGGGTTGGGAACGCATGATCGAAGCCGCGCAACTCACGCGTTCGCTGCTCGAGGAACTCGGTCTCACATCCTTCTGCAAGACGAGCGGCGGCAAGGGCCTGCATGTAGTCGTGCCGCTCGCGAAACAGGCCGGCTGGGACGAAGTAAAGGACTTCTCGCAAGCCGTCGCGCAGCACATGGCGGCAACGCTGCCGAAGTATTTCAGCGCAAAGATGGGCGCGCAGAACCGCAAGCAGAAAATCTTCGTCGACTATCTGCGCAACAACCGCGGTTCCAGCACGGTCGCCGCATTCTCCGCGCGGGCGCGTCCGGGCCTCGGTGTCTCGGTGCCGCTCGCGTGGGACGAGGTCGCCGGCACCACGGGCGGCGACCAATGGACCACCGAGAATCTGCACGAGCGCCTCGCCGATCTCAAGAGCGACCCGTGGGCGGACTATGCGAAGACGCGTCAGCGCATCACCGCAGCCATGAAAAAACGTCTGGTCGATGCGCAATAAACTCGGCCGGACCCGATTCAGAACGACAAGGAGCAAGACTATGAAGACTTCACCGCAATCGTCCGACGGCGACAAGCAGGCGGACCCGCACGCAAAAAAGCAGCCCCAATCGATGCAGGAAGCCGCCGCGCCTCTGCCTCATGAAGCCGATCAGAATCCGGAGTCGCAGCACGAGGATGGCCCGCGCCATGTCGGCAAGCAGGCGCATCGCGACCTCGAACGCGGCCTGAAAGATACCGACCGCCGCGGCGGCGGCGAGTACCAGCAGCAAACGCAGAACGATGCGCACACCGACGTCAACTCCGATGACAAAGGAACCGGCGGCGCACGCGGCAACAAGCACTGACCATGCGTCGATTCGAGCGCCGTCGCCGGCGCATCGGTCTTAAACCGGCTCTCTGTCCCAGTAAGGCGGATCGCCGAAATGGGCCGCCACAAATTCGATGAAGGCGAGCGTCTTCGGTGGCACGAACGAACGGCTTGGGTACACGGCCCAGATCGCCACGCTGTCGGCGAGCGGATAGCTGTCCAGTACGCTGACCAGTTCGCCGCTGCGCAAATACGGCGCGACGTCCCACGTCGATTTGAGCGCGATGCCGAATCCAGCGAGCAGGGCGTCGCGGATCACTTCGCCGTTGTCCGTGACGAGGCGCCCGCTCACGCGCACCGTGAGCGGGCCGGCCGGCGTCACGAAGGACCAGTCGCGCTGGTCCGACAGAATCATGCACTCGTGCTCCGCGAGGTCCGAAGGATGATGCGGCGTACCGCGCGCAGCAAGGTAAGCGGGCGCGGCGCACAGCACCCGCCGGTTCACCGCGAGGCGCCGCGCCACCAGCGACGAATCCTTCAGCGCGCCGACGCGGATCGCCACGTCGATACCCGCATCGACGAGATCGACCAGTTGATCGGTGAGCCGCAAATCGACGCTCACGCCGGGATAGCGGCGCAGAAATTCGCTGACTACCGGCGACACGTGCTGCCGTCCGAACGAAGACGGCATCGAGACGCGCAGACGGCCCTGCGGCTCGGCCTGCGCCCGGCCCACCGAGGCGCGCGCGGCGGCGGCCGCGTCGAGCAGGGCTTCGGCGCGCGTCATGAAGACTTCACCGTCCTGCGTGAGGCTGATGCGGCGAGTGGTCCGGTGCAGCAAACGCGCGCCGAGCAGCTTTTCGAGCTGCGCGATGCGGGAACTGGCCACCGCCGCGGACAAACCGAACTCGCGTCCGGCCGCCGACACGTTGGCCAGCAACGCGGCGCGCACGAACAGGGCGACGTCGAGCAGATCGAGCCGCTCCCGGTCGCCCGGCGGCGTGCGCTCGGACGCAACCTGAACAAGAGGCGAGTTCATTCTTCTGAAATTCCAAAAAATGTTTCAGTCATTATGACGGTTTTAAACGAATAAGGGCCGCCGTAGGATGACGCCAATGGAATCGCCGACGCGCAACCGGCACCACCGGGCTGTCGCAAAGATGGCGATCCTTTCACTCTGATTTGAACCCACAGGAGCATGTATGAAAGCCGTCGGTCTCTATCGCTATTTGCCGATCGATCAAGCGGAAGCCCTGGTCGATGTCGAGATCCCGAAACCCGAAGCCACCGGTCGCGATCTGCTGGTCAAGGTCGAGGCGATTTCCGTCAATCCGGTGGACGCCAAAGTGCGTGCACCGAAAGACAAGCTCGAAGAGACGCCGCGCATCCTCGGCTGGGATGCCGCCGGCACCGTGGCCGCGGTCGGCCCGGACGTTACGCTGTTCAAGGTCGGCGATCCGGTGTTCTATGCGGGCAGCATTACGCGGCCGGGCGCCAACAGCGAGTTCCATCTGGTCGATGAACGGATCGTCGGGCGCAAGCCGGCGTCGCTCGATTTCACTCACGCGGCCGCGTTGCCTCTGACCGCGATCACCGCCTGGGAAGCGTTGTTCGACCGCCTGGGCGTGTCGCCGCAAGGCGCGGACGATGGCCGCACCGTGCTGATTTTCGGCGGCGCGGGCGGGGTCGGCTCGGTCGGCATCCAACTGGCGAAGCAACTCGCGAAGCTGAAGGTGATCGCAACCGCGTCGCGGCCCGAATCGGCGAAATGGGCCACGGAACTGGGCGCGGATCACATCGTCGATCATTTCGGCGACGTGCCCGCGCAATTGAAAAAGCTCGGCATCGACCAGGTCGATTACGTGTTGATGTTCAACGACACCGACAAGAATTTCCCGGCCGCGGCGGAAGTCGTCAAGCCGCAAGGCAGCATCTGCACGATCGTGGAAAACGGCCAGCCCGTGCCGGTCGAACTGCTGAAGGCCAAGAGCGCCGCCTTTCACTGGGAGTTCATGTTCACGCGCTCCATGTTCGGCACGCCGGACATGATCGAGCAGCACAAGCTGTTGACGGAAGTCGCGCGTCTCGTCGATGCGGGCACGCTGCGCACGACAGTCGGCCAGAGCCTCGGCACGATCAACGCCGCGAATCTGCGCCGCGCGCATCAACTGCTGGAAGAAGGGCGCGCGATCGGCAAACTGGTGTTGACGGGTTTCGACGCGTAAATAGCGTTTCGCCGTAGCGGGCTGAAGCGAAAAAACGGCCGGCGTCGCAGCAATGCGCGCCGGCCGTGTTCATTTGATGCACATCAAACTGTGATCCGGTGTGTCGATCTGCGGCAGTGCGGCGCGACCTGCGCTGTCGTGCGCCAAAGCCGCGATACGCGCAGAAAACGCGTCGCCGCAAGCGGGTTAACACCCGATTCGCAGGCAGCGCGCGCAGCGCCGCTTGGCGTTAGACTGGCAGGGCAGCATGCTAAAACAGTTGCGTGTCTCGCGGCCCGGCATCATTGAGCCAGGCGGTGCGCGAGCAGTAGCGCTGAAGCGGGCGCGCAGCGGCACAACAACGAGGTGACAGTATGAGCTTCAGACTCTCCGCCGTTTCAGTTGTCGCTTCTCTCGCATGCGCGCTGGCGCCCGGCATGTTTGTGCCGGTGGCTCGCGCGGCCACGCCGATCACGGTCACGTCCCAGTCCGCCCTCGACGGTCCTATCCGCTACACGGTGCGCGTCACGTCGAAACAGTTCGGCAATTCGCAGGAAACCCGCACGATCCGCTCCGGCGAATCGGACGACTTCACATGGAAGACGGTGCCGCCTGGCGGACCGGTTCCCGCGACGGATGCGTGCCCGAACTATGCGTCGCTACCGACCGACACCAATGGCGCGATGATTCGGCAGACACAGATCCGTTTCGCGCCGGTGGTCGCCGGCGACGGCACGGCGACCGTACAACTGAGCTTCCAGGCGCAGACGCCGAAGGGCGTGAAAACCGTCACGAGCGGCGGCAAAACGCTCAAGTGTCCGAACGACGTAAGCGTCAGCCAGATCGTGCGCTTCACGATGCCGGTGAACGGCAGCACGAAAACGCTCACGCTCAGCGACGGCACGGAAGTCGCGATCAGCGCGAAGCGTTGAGTCCGGCGCGTGACGGCAGCACAGCGGTGGGCCGGAACGCGGCTTACCGCCGCGCCGCGGTCCGCTCCACGAGCCGCGCCGACAGAAACCGGTGCTCGGCGGAAAAGAGCCGCCGGTAGGTGAGCAGCACCGCGCCCACGGTCCCCAGCGTTGACGACGCGGCGATCAGGAACATGATCACGATCTGATAGCGCACCGCCTGCAACGGCGATTGCCCGGCCAGCACCTGGCCGGTCATCATGCCGGGCAGGCTCACCACGCCGACCACGGCCATCTGATTGAGCGTCGGCATCATGCCCGCCCGCACCGCCTGGCGCGCAGGCGCCTGTGCCGCTTCCCAACGCGTCGCGCCGAGCGCGAGCGCCATGTCGACGCGATCGCGTCGCGCGGTCAATTCCTCTGTCATGCGTTCGATGCCGAGCGACACGCCGGTCAGCGTATTGCCGAGGATCATGCCGAGAATCGGAATCGCATATTGCGGCTCGTACCACGGGTGAATGCGAATCACGACGAACAGCCCGACTGCGGCCACCAGCCACGAGCTGACCCAGATCGACAGCACGCTGTCCGCGCGTTGTCCGCGATACGTGCGGTTGCCGCGCTGCGCGCCCGCGAAGCCGGCGATCAGCGTCATCACGATCATCAGCGGCAACACCACGTACCAGCGGTCGTACTGGAAGACCCAGCCGAGCACGTAGCCGATCGCCAGCAACTGCACGACGGTGCGAACGGCGGCCCAGGCGAGCTTGCGTTCGAGATCAAGCTTGAGCGCCACCGAGACGGCACCGTTGACGACGATCAGCAGCGCGGCGATCGCGACATCCCACAGACTCAGGTTTTGCAGTGTCATTCGCCAGACTCCTCGTGGTACTGATGCGCGGGCGGTATCTCGGGCCTTGCGTCGGTCCGTGCGGTTTCGTCGAGCACGCCGGCGCGCATCGTCAGATGCCGCGCGCTCATGCGCGTGGCTTGCGCCGGATCGTGGGACACCCAGATCGACGCATGACGGGCGGGATCGGCGTCGAACCATGCGTGCACGAGTCCTTCGATCGCATGCGACGACTCCGGGTCGAGCGAGGCAGTCGGCTCGTCGAGCAACAGAACCTCGGGCGCGAGTTGCAGCACGCGAATCAGCGCGGCGATCTGCGCCTCGCCTCCGGACAACTCGCTTGCGCGCTTGTCGAGAAAGTCGTCGCCGCGGCCGGCCTGAGCGGCGAGGCTCGCCGCGCGCGCGCGATCGAAGCGCACGTCGCGATACGTGAGCAACTCGAACGGGTAGCGCAGATTGTCTTCGACGCTGCCGTCGAGCAGCGCGGGCCGCTGCCGGATATACGCGACGTTGCGCCGGTAGCGCGGAATGGCGGCGCGTTCCACCGGCGCGCCATGCCACATCACGCGTCCCGCATCGAGCGGATCGAGCAGCGCGAGGGCGCGCAGGAACACGCTCTTGCCCGAGCCGGACGGTCCGGTGATCGCGACACGGTCGCCGCCCTGTAAAGCGAAGGTGGTCGCCTGCAGCAAGGTCTGGCCGCGCACGGCATCGCGTCGGACGATGCCTTCGGCGAGGACTAATGGAACATCGGTCATGTGTGAATCTGTAATGGGGGATGCGTAAGGTCGAGGCTCGCTGCAACGTGTGTGTGGGTGCAACTGCGCTCGACATGATAAAGCGTTGATAAAGCGCTAATAAAGCGCCGGCGGCATGGCGCTGGCGGTCGATGATCGGGCACGCAACGTGCTGCTCGTTGCTCAACGTAAAAGAATTAGCGGAGCCTCTCAATGGCAGTGTCGAGCACGACAGGACGGCGAATCGGAAAAATCATCGCGTGGCTGTTCGCGATTATCGTCATTCTGATTGTCGCGCTGACTATTTTCATTCTGACCTTCGACTGGAACCGGGCACGGCCTTATATCAACGACAAGGTCACGCAAGCGATCGGCAGGCCGTTCGCCATCAACGGCGATCTGAAGGTCGGCTGGCGGCATCCGGTCGGCGAAACCGGCTGGCGCGGCTGGGTGCCGTGGCCGCGTTTCTCGGCGGCCAATATCACCGTGGGCAATCCGGACTGGACGAAGCAGCCGCAGTTCGCCACGCTCGACGAGATCGACTTCCAGGTCAAGGTGCTACCGCTGCTCGCGCACGATATCGTCATTCCCACCATCAACCTTGTGAATCCTTCGGTCGACCTCGAGCGGGTGCTCGACGGCCGCAACAACTGGACCTTCAAGCTGGCGGCGTCGAGCGCGCCTTCGGAATGGAAGCTCGAGCTGCACGATATCGCCTTTGCCAAGGGCAATATCGCACTGTCCGATCAGCAGAAAAAGGTCGATCTGCAGATGGCGATCGACACGCTCGGCCAGCCGATTCCGATCGGCGAAGCCATGAAGCAGCAGGAAGCGGCGTCGCGCAGTTCGTCGGCGCAAACCATTGGCAAGTCCGGTGCGAACAAGCTGACTCAGCAGGCGAATGCGCAAGCGGCGTCGGAAGCCGCGGCGGCGTCCGCGGCGGCTGCCTCCGGCGCGTCGTCTACGGATATCAGCGCGTCGGGTATGACGGCGGCCACGGGTGCCTCGGGCCTGGTCGCGGGCGGCTCGAAAGGCGCGAGCGAGGCAGTCGTTGCAGGCGCGAGCGGCGCAGTCGTGGCGTCCGCGCCGGCCTCGGCTTCGGGCGCGAGCGAGGCGCAGACGCAAGCCGGTGCGAAGCAGGAAATCCCGCCGTACGCCATCGGCTGGACCGTCAAAGGGACTTACAACAAGACGCCGGTGTCGGGCAGCGGCAAGGTCGGCGGTGTGCTCGCGCTGCAGGACGCGAACCGGCCGTTCCCGGTGCAAGCCGATGTCAAGGCGGGCGATCTGCATGTCGGCCTGGTCGGCACGATCACCGATCCGGCGCATCTTGCCGCGCTCGATCTGCGCCTCTGGCTGCAAGGCAACAGCATGGCGCGTCTCTATTCGCTGACTGGCGTGACGCTGCCCGACACACCGCCCTATGCAACCGAAGGGCGGCTCGTTGGTCAGTTCAAGTCCACGGGGAACGTCTTCAAGTATGAAAATTTTACAGGCCGGGTCGGCGGCAGCGATATCAACGGCTCGCTGACCTATACGGCGCGTGAACCGCGTCCGCTGCTGCAGGGCGAACTCGTGTCGCATCTGCTGCAATTCTCCGATCTGGCGCCGGTGATCGGCGCGGATTCGAACGCCAGCAAGGCCAAGCGCGGCGACGCGACGGCGCAGCCGTCCAACAAGGCGCTGCCGGTCGAAGAATTCCGCACCGACCGCTGGAAGGCGATCGACGCCGACGTGAAGTTCACCGGCCGGCGCATCGTCAAGGACGTGAATCTGCCGATCACGGATCTGTACACGCACGTGGTGATGACCGACGGCGTACTTTCGCTCGAACCGTTGAAGTTTGGCGTGGCCGGCGGCACGCTCGCTTCGGACATTCATCTGGATGGCAGCGCGACGCCGCTCAAGGGCCGCTTCGCGACCTCGGCGCGGCATCTGAAGCTCAAGCAGTTGTTCCCGAACTTCAAGACGATGCAGAACGCGCTGGGTGAGATTAATGGCGACGCCGCGTTGAGCGCCACGGGCAATTCGCCGGCGGCGCTCGCGGCAACGTCGAACGGCGAAGTCAAGGCGCTGGTGACGGACGGCACGGTGAGCCGTCTGCTGATGGAAGCGGCCGGGCTGAACGTGGCGAACGTCGTGTATGAAAAGCTGTTCGGCAATCGCGACGTGAAAATCAACTGCGCGGCCGCCGACTTTGTCGCGACCAACGGCGTGCTGGAATCGCGTGTGTTCGCGCTCGATACGGATGACGCCGTGATCGACATCGACGGCAACGTGAATCTGCGTGACGAGTCGATGGACCTCGGCGTGCATCCGCATACCAAGGGTTTCCGTGTTTTCTCGCTGCGCTCGCCGCTCTACGTGAAAGGCACCTTCAAGGATCCGCACGTCGGCGTGAATGCGGCCGCGCTGGCCTTGCGCGGCGGCGCGGCGGTCGGCCTCGGCCTGATCAATCCGTTCGCCGCGCTGATTCCGTTGCTCGCGCCGAGCAACAACAAGCCGTTACCGTGCACGCAAATGCTCGCGCAGATTCGTCAGGCCCCGACGGCGCCGCCGCCGGGTGTAAAGCAGCAGCCCAAGCCGGCGATTTCTCTGGATGGCGCGCCGGTCAACAAATCATCGGGCGGCGCTTCGTCGCCGGCTATGACGGACAAGAAGAAGCCGGCGGTGATGTCGCCCGCCAGCGCGGCTACATACAAGGGAAGCTGATGCCTTTCATCCTGCCTTCGGATTGGCTGAGCTGGAGTTTTGGCGGCGGCCTGTCGTTGATCCTCTTGTGGCTGATCAGTGTACCGCCCGGGCGCGACGACTTCGACGATTTCGACGGCGTCACGAGCAAACTAGACAAGGCGCACGTTGCACGCGCGCGCAGGCGGATCACCTGAGAGACAAGTCGAATCAAGGAAAGGTGATGACGCAACACCGCGTGACGAACTGTGTGAACAGACGGTGTTGCGAGCGTGAAGCGCAGCCGTAAAGCTAAAGGTCTACCTGAGGTCTACCTGAGCGGTTTACCTGAGCGGTTTACCTGAGCGAGCGCGGCGCGGCGTCTCCAGCAGCATCCTGACGACGCACCCCGCGACGCGCACCGCCGACGCGAGTCGCGCCGAATTCCGTCAGGATCCTGGCGCGAGCCCGGCTGGCAAACACCAGAAAGCCGAAGCCGTCGGCCTCATACCAGTAGCCGCCGTTCTCGAGACCGTCGAGCGGCTGCTCCAGCGCATTGGTAATGGATTCGATGCAACGGCGCCGTAACTCGGCGGGTGCCGGATAGGGCGGTTGTGCGCCACGCACACTGCACAGGAGTACATCGAGTCCCGGCAGCACGTGCGCATAAAGGACCGGCTCGTCTTGCGCGCGAGCGCGTGCAATCTTGGTGTCGAGCTGACCGAACGGCTTGAAATGCCGTAGTACCGCGAGGAACGACTCATCGCCGTCCACCTTCGCGCGTCTACGCTTTTTCGGGAAGGACATAAAAATTCGCCTGAAAAAGAATTGCAAGAAACGCAGCGTCCTCATGCGACCACTCCCGGCTTCGCGCGCCGCACGTCGATCTTTTATAGCATACGACAAGGTCGGATTCACGGTGATTCGACAACAACGCCGCCCCACCGCCTCCCGCACGAATCATGCCGAACCGCCTCGCCGCGCGCTTTCGCTTCCCAGCCCACCTGTTTCCATCATAGACGCACGAGGCGTCGAAAAATCATCTCATACCAATAAAAAAGTCATTTTTGTGTGGGGCGGCGCATCTTGCCGGCACGTTGAAATATCTCGAATTCACGTCGATAATGGCCCGTCCGGCTGCCCTATACCGAGCTAGCCGATATCACACCGCATGTCCCGCCGGCGCGGCGCTGCGTGGCCGGTCACGCGCATTGCCGCGGCTTGATCGACCGCTTGAGCGACCCTTTGCGACCCTTTGCGACCCTTCGGGCGAACATGAAACTATTCACCAAGGGTCTGCTGCTGATTGCCGTGCCGAGCGCGGTCGAGCTGGCGCTTCTTGGGGTCGTCTTCGATACCCAGGAGCAAACAGCGCAGGCCGCGCAGTGGGTCACCAACAGCAAGCAGATTCTCTATCAGTCGTCGGCCATCGTCGATCCGCTGCTGCGCCAGGCGGCACGGGTTCGCACAGGCATGGTGATCGGCGACGCCTCGCTGATCGACCGCCATACCGTGTGGGTCGATCTGGGCGACCGGCTGTCGAATCTCGAGGTGCTGGTCGCCGGCACGCCGCCACAGGTCGAGCGCGTGCACAAAATGCAGCGGGCGATCGACGCGTATCGCACACAGACTGTCGCGATCTCGCAGGCGCTGCGCGAAGGGCGTCGTCCGACGTCGTTTGCGGCGCTGGAGACTGGCGCGTTGCCACAGCAGATCGCCGTGTTTCGCGATGAACTCGCGGCGTTCGGCGACGAGGCGTCGCGGCTCGACGCTGAACGCTCGGTCGCGCTCGCGCGGCGCCGTGACCGTCAGCAATACGCGCTGATCGGCGCCGTGCTGGGCTCGATGCTGATCTGGGCCGCCACCGCGGTGGCCTTTGCGCGCAGCATCGGCCGGCGACTGGAAGTGCTGACCGAGAACGCCGAGCGTTTGGGCAGCGGGCGCACGCTGGCGCCGGCGCTGTCGGGTAAGGACGAAATTGCCGCGCTCGACACCGTGCTGCATCAGACGGGCGCGCGCCTGCGTGCGGCGGAAGCCGAGCAGGCCATGCTGAAGACGCGGCTCGAAGCGCGCGCGCGGGAACTGGCGGGCGTCAACGAGGAACTGCGTCAGGAGACGCAAGATAATGAAATGTTCATCTACAGCGTGTCGCACGATCTGCGCTCGCCGTTGGTGAATCTGCAAGGCTTCTCGAAGGAACTGCAGGTCTCGTGCGACGAACTGGACAGCATCGTCGAGGCGGCAAAATTGCCGCCAGCCGAACATCGACGCATGGCGCATATTCTCGATGGCGAGATGCGCGAGTCCTTGCAATATTTGCGCACGGCAGTGACGCGGGCCGCGTCGATCATCGACGCACTGCTGCGTATTTCACGCGCGGGCCGGCTCGAATACCAGTGGCAGCGTGTGAGCGTCGGGCGCGTGGTGGGCCGGGTGGTCGACGCGCTCCAGGGTGCGATCGGGCAGCATGGCGCGGTGGTGACCGTGCGCGATCTGCCGCCCGCATGGGGCGACCCCGGCGCGATCGAGCAGATTTTCAGCAATCTGATCGGCAACGCGCTGAATTATCTCGACCCGGCGCGCAACGGGCGCATCGAAGTCGGCGCGCTGGAACCCGAACCGGTCGAACCGGCCGAGGCGGGCGAGCCGCGCGCGATCCGCATGCGCACGTATTATGTGCGCGACAACGGCCTCGGCATTCCGGCCGCGTATATGTCGAAAGTGTTCCGGGCGTTTCAGCGCCTGCACGGCGACGCCGCGAACGGCGACGGCATCGGTCTCGCGGTCGTGCGTCGCACGGTGGAACGGCATGGAGGCCGGGTGTGGGTCGAGTCGGCGGAGGGCGCGGGGTCGACGTTTTTCGTGGTGTTGCCGGAACAGCCCGCGCGTCTTTGAACTTGAGCAGGCAAAGAGGGCGGCGGCGCGGATAATCACAAGCGGCGGGCATCAACCCATCGTTGAGCACGGAGAGCATATGAATCACGGGGAAACGGTCAGCATCGTACTGATCGAAGACGACGACGGCCACGCCACGCTGGTCGAACGCAATCTGCGCCGTGCCGGCATTTCGAACGGTTTCGTGCGCTTTCGCGACGGCCAGCAGGCGCTCGATTATTTCTTCGGCCCGGCGCCGTCAACGGCCGACGCCGCGAGTTCCCCAGCCGATCCCGCTAACAGCGCTGTCCCCGCGCGGGAAGATTTGATGAATTTCGTCGTGCTGCTGGATCTGAAAATGCCGCGGGTGGACGGCTTCGAAGTCTTGCGGCGTCTGAAAGAATCGCCGCAGACGGCCGCCGTGCCGGTGATCGTCCTGACCACGACCGATGATCCGCGCGAAATCGCGCGTTGCTACGAACTCGGCTGCAATGTCTACATCACCAAGCCGGTCGAATACGATGCGTTTATCGAAGCCGTGCGCCGCCTCGGTTTTTTCCTGCAGGTGGTCAAGCTGCCTTCAGGGTATCGTCTCGCGGCGCCGTGATGGAAGGTTCGCATGAAGCCGACCGAAAGACGCTCGTGACAAGATAGACCACTTGTTGACCCTAGCCAGAGAAGACTCCGCATGACCGAAGAAGTGTCCACGCCGCCCGCCGCCTACGTGCTGGTCGTCGATGACGACGAAGGCATCCTGCGGCTCGCGCGCAAGTCGCTCGAGCGCGCCGGCTGCCGGGTCGCGATCTGCGCCGGCGTCGAAGCGGCCCGTGAACGGCTCGCGGCAGGCGGCCTCGACTTGCTGGTGCTCGACTACCAGCTGAGCGGGCCGGAGACCGGGCTGGACTTCTTTCGCCGTCTGCGCGCGGAAGGCGTGCGGATTCCCGCCATCCTCGTGACCGGCTTTACCGACGAATCGCGTGTCATCGAAGCGCTGCGTGCGGGCGTGTCCGACGTCGTGCCGAAATCCGGCGATTACCTCGATTACCTGCCCGAAGCCGTGGAACGGGTGCTCTCGCAAGTGCGCCTGCAGCGCGCCTCGGACGAAGCCTTGCTGCTGCGCGATCGCGAGCAGCATTACCGCACCTTGTCGGAGGCGTTGCCGCACCTTGTCATGACCTGCAACGCCACGGGCGACTGCGATTTTCTGTCCAAGCAGTGGTACGACTACACGGGCGTCGCTGAAAGCTGTTCGTACGGTCTCGCCTGGCTCGACGCCGTGCATCCGGACGACCGCGAAGAGATTCGCCGAAGCTGGCTCAAAACGGTGTCGGGCAACGCCGGCGACTACCGGCACGAGTTGCGGATTCGCCGTAACGACGGCGAATATCGTTGGTTCGACTTGCGCGTGGTGGCGATGCGCGACGCCGAGGGCAACGTCAGCAAATGGTTCGGCAGTTGCACGGACATTCATTCTCAGCGCGAGGCGGCCGAGGAGCGCGAACGGCTGCTGGCCTCGGAGCAGGCCGCCCGCCAGACCGCCGAAGAAGCCAATCGCGCCAAAGACCGCTTTCTGGCCATGCTGTCGCACGAATTGCGCACGCCGCTCACGCCGGTGCTGGCCGGCGCCAGCGTGCTGGAAATGATTCCGGGTCTGCCGGATCAGGCGCGAGCGAGCGTGCGCATGATCCGTCGCAACGTCGAACTCGAAGCGCGTCTGATCGACGACCTGCTCGATCTCACGCGCGTGGCGAACGGCAAGCTGCGGCTGTCGCTGGAAACCGTCGACGTGCACGACGTGATAGACAGCGTGCTCGAACTGTTTCGCAGCGAGATTCAGGTCAAGCAGCAGGACGTGCACGTCCATAAAGACGCGCAGCATCATTACGTGCTGGCCGATCGCGCGCGGCTGCAGCAGATGCTATGGAACCTGATTCGCAACGCCGCCAAGTTCACGCCGGACGGCGGCCATATTTACGTGCGCACGCGCGACGAACGCATGCACGTGCAGATCTCGGTCGAAGATACGGGGATCGGCATCGAGCCGGGCCAGATCGGCAAACTCTTCAACGCGTTCGAGCAAGGCAACCAGAACATGACACAGCAGTTCGGCGGCCTCGGCCTCGGTCTCGCGATCACGAAGGCGTTGACCGACGTGCACGGCGGCACGGTGACCGCGCAAAGCCCGGGCGCGCACTGCGGCGCGACCTTCGCGATTACCTTGCCGACGGCCGCGGCGCCACAGGGGACTTCGCCGGTCGTGGTGCCCGACGAAGTGCATTCGGGCGGTCTGCTGAACATCCTGCTGATCGAAGACCATGTGGACACCGCGGAAGTCATGGAGCAACTGATTCGCAGCCTCGGCCATGAAGTCACGACCGTGGGCCGGGTCGACGACGCGTTGGCCGCCACGCAATCGCAGGCCTTCGATCTGATCGTCAGCGACGTAGGATTGCCCGACGGTACCGGTCTCGACTTCATCAAAGCGTTCCGCGAGCACTCGGACGCGCCCGCGGTCGCATTGACCGGCTTCGGCACCGACGAAGACGTGCGTCGCTGCCTGAGCGCCGGTTTCACCTCGCATTTGACCAAGCCGGTCAATTTCAGTCAGCTCGAAACGATGATCGAGGTCGCGGTGACTCAGAAGGAGCAGCGGGACGCGTGAGCGTCGAGGCCGCCGGCATTGGCGCGGAGAAGGCAAAAGGCCTGTTGCGATCGGGATCGCAACAGGCCTTTTGCTTATGACTGACTCCGGCTGACGCGCCGGACTATTTAACGCGGTGAGTTCTTCAACGAATCGCGGATTTCACGCAGCAGCAGCACGTCTTCCGGCGTCGGCGGCGGTTCCGCCGGCGCGGCTTCGGCCGGCTTACGCAAATTGTTGATGAACTTGACCATCAGGAAAATGATGAACGCGAGAATCACGAAGTTGATCAGCACGGTGATGAACGAGCCATAACCGAATACGGCAACGCCCGCCGTTTGCAAGTCTTTATACGACTCGGGGCTGCCCTTGAAGGTGGGCGGAATGGGACCGAGGCGAACGAACTTATTGGAGAAATCGAGGCCGCCGGTGGCGAGCCCGACAACCGGCATGATCAGGTCTTTAACAATTGAATTGACGATGGTGGAGAACGCGCCGCCGATGATCACACCGACTGCCAGATCCATCACGTTGCCCTTGAGGGCAAATTCCTTGAATTCCTTGACCATGCTCATAGAGGTTCCTCCCAGAAGTCGATATTCGAATGATACCAACCTGAGAAGGATAGGCTAGTCTTTTGGCCAGGACGGCAAGGATTGTTTCTTATTGCGGAAACAGTGACTCGCTATGCCGTGCGCGTTCTATATGCGCGGCAAATGTGACTGGGTCTGTATTAGTGCCGCACAACAGTACGCCCACGCGTTTGCCTTGCAGCTGTTCGCGCAACGGGCCGAGCAAACCGGCGGTCGCCGCGGCGCAGGCCGGCTCGACGGCGAGCTTCAGTTGTCCGAACAAGGTCAGCATGGCCGCACGCAATTGGTCATCCGATACCGTGACGAGCTGATCGATATGCCGCCGGCACAATTCGTAGCTGTATTCCTCGGTGTGCGGCGACATGAGCGAGTCGGCAATGCCGTGCATCTGGCGCATCTTGACTGTGTGATTGGCGGCGAAA
This sequence comes from Paraburkholderia sp. BL27I4N3, assembly GCF_003386115.1. Lineage (NCBI taxonomy): Bacteria > Pseudomonadati > Pseudomonadota > Betaproteobacteria > Burkholderiales > Burkholderiaceae > Paraburkholderia > Paraburkholderia sp. BL27I4N3. The sequence continues at coordinate 2,017,249 of NZ_QREJ01000001.1, forward strand.
CTCTTGCCCATGACATCCGCGCCTTCGGGTTCCACGCCATACACATGCACGTTCGGATTCGCCAGGCGCATGGCGGTTGCCACACCCGCCGCGAGGCCGCCGCCGCCGATCGGCACGATGACCGCTTCGAGATCCGGTGTTTGCGTGGCCCACTCGTAGCCGAGCGTGGCCGAACCCAGCACCGTGCGATAGCCGTTGAACGGATGCACGAAATAGCGGCCTTCTTCGGCCTCGATCCGGCGCACCAGTTCAAATGCCTCGGCAATGTCCTGCGCGAACACGATTTCGGCGCGGTATTGCCGGCACAGCGCCACGCGCGCTGGATTGGCCGCGTGAAACAGCACGACCTTGGCGCTGATGCCGAGGCGCATGGCCGCATACGCGACCGCCACCGCATGATTGCCGCCCGACACGCACGTGACGCCTGCGCTGCGCTGTGCTTCGTCGAGTGCGAGCAGGTTGGTGAACGCACCACGCGCCTTGAAGCTACCGCCCGCCTGCAACAACTCGAACTTGAAATTCACCACCGTGCCTTCGAGCGACGGAAAGTCCGCCCGGTCGAACACCGGCGTTCGCGCCACCCACGGCGTCAACGCAAAGTGCTGTGCGGCGATGTCGTCGAGCGTGGGGATCGGCTCGCCGTCGATCGTGTGGTCGGTGTGTTGCGGCGTGGCGGTGGACATGGTGTTGGCGTGCGTGGCTCGGTATGGGTAAGACTCTTTCTAGGTGCGTCGGTTTCAGTGCGCGTGCGCGTCGACCGACATGCTGTGAATGAATTTGTGCAGGAAACGCTCGCACGCCACCAACTGATCCAGCGCGACGAATTCGTTGGGCTTGTGCGCCTGCTCGATGTTACCGGGTCCGCAAACAATGCTCGGAATGCCCGCCAGCGAGAACAGGCCGGCTTCCGTGCCGTAGGCCACCTTGCGTTTGTCCTGATCGGCGGTCAACGCGCGCACCAGTTGCGTGATGGCGGCTTGTTCAGACGAATCGAGCCCCGGCGCCGCGGCGATCTTCGTGATCTCGATTGCCGCCGATGGATGCTCGCGCAACATTTTCGGCAGCAGCGTTTCGCGTGCATATTGATCGATGCGCGCGAAGATCGGTTCGGGATCGAGCGTGGGCAGGTTGCGGAACTCGAACTGGAACTTGCATTCGGCCGGCACGGTATTGATCGCGTTGCCGCCGACGATCGTGCTGGTTTGCGCGGTGGTGAAGGGCACGTCGTACAGTTCGTCGAACGGACCTTGCTCGCGGAATTGATCGGCCATATCGCGGATATAGCAGATCAGCCGCGCGGCGTATTCGATCGCGTTCAAACCCTTTGGCGTCAGCGACGAATGCGCCGCCTGGCCGCGCACGCAGCACTGGTAGGCATTGATGCCTTTGTGCGCCACGATCGGCCGCATGCTGGTCGGCTCGCCGACGATGCAGCCGTCCGGCTTCACGCCGCGTTTCATCAGGTCGGCGATCAGGAGCGGCGCGCCGGCGCAGCCCACTTCCTCGTCGAAGGAGAGCGCAAGGTGAATCGGCTTGGCGAGTTTGGTGCGCTGCATTTCCGGCACAAGCGTCAGCGCCGCGCCAATGAAACCTTTCATGTCGCAGGTGCCGCGGCCGTACAGCTTGTCGCCGCGAATTTCCGGTTTGAACGGATCGCTGTCCCATTGCTGGCCGTCAACGGGCACCACGTCGGTATGGCCCGACAGCACCACGCCGCCGTTCGTTTCGCCGTTGTGCGCGGGAATCGTCGCGAACAGATTGGCCCATTTGCCGCTTGCGTCGTGCGTGAGCGTGGCCTCGACGCCAACCGCACGCAATTCGTCGCGCACCGTTTCGATCAGACCGAGATTCGGATTGCGGCTGACCGTGTCCATCGACACGAGGCGGGTGACCCACGGGAGCGAAACGGGCGTAGACGGGGTGGACTGCGGCGTGGACTGCGCTGTTTCAGCGACATGAGACATGACAAGACTCCGGCATTTGAGTCTTTCGATCATACCCAAAAAAAAGACGCCCGTATGCTGCGGTGCGTGTTTGCGCACCGCAGCATGAATGGGAAAAACGCTAGACGTACCCCGGTTTTCGACGCTGCGCTAGCGCTAGCGCTGCCGCTAGCGCTGCCGCTGCCACATATCGCACGAACTCATCGCGCGGCTGCGCTCGCCGCGGTGCCGCGGCTCGGCGTGCCCAGCGCGCGCAAGGTTTCCTTGACCGTGGCGACACGCACCGCCAGATCGGGGCTGCGCGTTTCGATACGCAGCTTGTCCTGACCCGCGAGCTTGATGTGCTTGTGTTTCTGCACCATCTCGATGATCCGCATCGCGTCGATCGGCGGGTTGGGGATGAACTGCAAGCCGATCACCGCTTCGCCGGCATCGATCTTCGAAATGCCGAGCGGTTTGGCCGCCAGCCGCAGACGATGCGTCTCCACCAGCGCATGCGCTTGCGGCGGCAGCTTGCCGAAGCGGTCGATCAGTTCTTCCTGAATGCTGTCGATCGAATCGTTGTGCTCGCAATTAGCCAGCCGCTTGTAGAGCGACAGACGCTCCTGCACATCGCCGCAATAGTCGGCGGGGAGAATCGCCGGCGCATGCAGGTTGATCTCGGTGGTCGCGGCGAGCGGCGCGGTGAGGTCCGGCTCCTTGCCTTCCTTCAATGCCTTCACCGCGTCGTTCAGCATGTCGGTGTAGAGCTGGAAGCCGATCTCGTGAATCTCGCCGGATTGTTTATCGCCGAGCACTTCGCCCGTGCCGCGAATCTCGAGGTCGTGCATAGCCAGATAGAAGCCCGAACCGAGTTCCTCCATCTGCTGGATCGCCTCCAGCCGGCGTTGCGCCTGTTTGGTCAGCCCTTGCGGATCGTGAACGAGCAGATACGAATACGCCTGGTGATGCGAACGGCCCACCCGGCCACGCAACTGGTGCAATTGCGCGAGACCGAACTTGTCCGCGCGATGAATCAGGATGGTATTGGCGCTCGGCACGTCGATGCCGGTTTCGATAATCGTCGTGCACAACAACACGTTGGCGCGCTGCGCGACGAAGTCGCGCATCACGCGTTCGAGTTCGCGTTCGTGCATCTGGCCGTGCGCGACCGCGATGCGCGCTTCAGGCACCAACGCTTCGAGCATCTGCCGGCGATTTTCGATCGTCTCGACTTCGTTGTGCAGGAAGTAGACCTGGCCGCCGCGCTTCAACTCACGCAGCATGGCTTCGCGAATCACGCTGTCTTCCTCGCGACGCACGAAGGTTTTGATCGCGAGGCGCTTCTGCGGCGCGGTGGCGATCACGGAGAAATCGCGCAGGCCTTCGAGCGCCATGCCGAGCGTACGCGGAATCGGCGTGGCGGTCAGCGTGAGCACGTCCACTTCGGCACGCAAGGCCTTCAGCGCCTCTTTCTGACGCACGCCGAAACGGTGTTCCTCGTCGATGATCACGAGTCCCAGCCGCTTGAATTGCACGTCGGACGAGAGCAGCTTGTGCGTGCCGATCACGATATCGACCGTGCCTTCGTTGATCTGCTGGATTGCCGCGCTGACTTCCTTGGTCGATTTGAAGCGCGACAGTTCGGCGATCCGCACTGGCCAGTCGGAGAAGCGGTCGCTGAAAGTCTGCGTGTGCTGCTCGGCGAGCAGCGTTGTGGGCGAGAGCAGCGCGACCTGTTTGCCGCCCATCACCGCGATGAACGCCGCGCGCAATGCCACTTCGGTCTTGCCGAAGCCGACATCGCCGCACACGAGACGATCCATCGGCTTGCCGCTCGTCATGTCGCCGATCACGGCAGCGATCGCCGCGGCCTGGTCCGGCGTTTCCTCGAAGCCGAAGCTCTCCGCGAACTTCACATAGTCTTTCGGTTCGAGCGCGAACGCGTGGCCTTCACGTGCCGCGCGGCGTGCGTAGAGATTCAGCAGTTCGGCCGCGGTATCGCGGATCTGTTGCGCGGCCTTGCGTTTGGCTTTTTCCCACTGGCCGGAGCCGAGCGAATGCAGCGGCGCGCTTTCCGGATCGGCGCCGCTGTAGCGCGAGATCACGTGTAGCTGGGCGACAGGAACGTACAACTTGCTATCGCCCGCGTATTCGAGGTGCAGGAACTCGGTCTCGCCCTCGCCGAGATCCATGGTGACGAGCCCCATATAGCGGCCGATGCCGTGCTGCGAATGCACGACCGGATCGCCCACCTTGAGCTCGGACAGATCGCGCACCATCGAATCGACGTTGCTCGCCTGTTCCTGACGGCGGCGCCCCGCGCGACGCGCGAGCGGACCATACAGCTCGGTCTCGGTGATGATCGCGATGCCGTCGACCGGCACCGCAAAGCCGTTGGCGAGCGGCGCGACGCCCAACGAAAAGCGCTCGTCGCTCGTCAGCCAGTCCTGGAAGCTGTCGCTCGATACCGGCCGCAGATGATTGTCGGCGAACAATTGCAACAGCGTTTCGCGCCGGCCCGCCGATTCGGTGGCGAACAGCACGCGATTCGGCGTAGTGTCGAGATAGGCGCGCAAGGCCGAAACCGGATCTTCCGCATGACGGTCGATCGCGAGATTCGGCAATGGCGTGGACCAGCCGCCGCCGGCGTTCGCAGGCAGTGAGAGCCGCGCGAACGGCTTGGCGAGCGTGAAGAAATCCTCGTCCGACAGGAACAGACGCTGCGGCTCCAGAATTGGCCGGTCGCGGTCGTGCGAGAGGAAGTTGTAGCGCTGCTTCGTGTCGTTGGTAAAGCGCCGGATCGCCGCTTCGAGATCGCCGACGAACGCCAGTTGCGCGCCTTCGGGCAGGTAATGGAACAGCGTGGCCGTGTCTTCGAAAAACAGCGGCAGGTAGTATTCGATCCCCGCCGAGGGCACGCCGTTGCCGATGTCCTTGTAGATCGACGCGCGGCTCGGGTCGCCCTCGAAGGTCTCGCGCCAGCGGCTGCGGAAGGCGGTGCGGGCGGCTTCGTCGAACGGAAATTCGCGGCCGGGCAGCAGGCGCACGTCTTTCACCGGGTAGAGGCTGCGCTGCGTGTCCGGGTCGAACGCGCGGATCGAGTCGACCTGATCGTCGAACAGGTCGATCCGGTAGGGCAAGGGCGAGCCCATCGGATAGAGATCGAGCAGCGAGCCGCGCACGCAGTATTCGCCCGGACGCACCACCTGGCTCACGTGTTCGTAGCCGGCCAGCGTCAACTGCGCCTTGAGTCTGGCTTCGTCGAGCCGCTGACCTTGCGAGAAGGAGAACGTGTAAGCCGCCAGGAACGAGGCGGGCGGCATGCGGTACAGCGCCGTCGTGGCGGGGACCAGCAGGATATCGCAGCGGCCTTCGCCGAGATCGTGCAGCGTGGCGAGACGCTCCGAGACCAGATCCTGATGCGGCGAAAAGGTGTCGTAAGGGAGCGTTTCCCAGTCCGGCAGCAGACGCACGCGCGCCTCGGGCGCGAAAAAGCCGATTTCCTGCGCAAGACGCTGCGCATCGACGGCGCTTTCGCACACCACCGCGAGCAGCGGCACCTTCTCGCGATAGGCGAGATGGTAGCGGGCGATCAGCAGCGCGTCGGACGAGCCGTGCGTGCCGTCGAAGGCGAAACGCTGGCCGGCCTTGACGAGCGCGACGGGCGGGGAGTACTGCGATGATGCGGCGATGTCTGGCATAGAAGAGAAAAAGCGGCCTCAGGCTCACACGTGACCGGCAAGTTTACGCGCGTCGGGGCGTGGATGCGAAGGACCTATTATAAAATCCATCCTTTACTTTGACTTCGCGGCATCCGCACTCGTGACTTCCCGTCTATTTGCCCTGATTCCGTGCGCTGGCACCGGCAGCCGTTCCGGCGCCGCGATGCCCAAACAATATCGCACTGTTGCCGGCCGCGACATGTTGCATTACTCGCTGGCGGCCTTCGACGCCTGCAGCGAGTTTGCGCAAACCCTCGTCGTGATCGCTCCGGACGACGCTCATTTCGACGGCCGCCGCTTCGGCGGCTTGCGTTTCGCGGTGCGCCGCAGCGGCGGGGCCTCGCGCCAGGCGTCGGTGCTCAACGGTCTGCATGCGCTCGTCGAGTTCGGCGCGCGTGACGACGACTGGGTGCTGGTGCACGACGCGGCCCGCCCCGGCATCACGCCCGCGCTGATCCGCACGTTGGTCGGCGCGCTGAAGGGCGACCCGGTGGGCGGCATCATGGCCTTGCCCGTGGCGGACACGCTGAAGCGGATCGACGCGACGTCTTCGGACGGCCGGATCGCCCGCACCGAGGCGCGCGACGGCTTGTGGCAGGCGCAGACGCCGCAGATGTTCCGCATCGGCATGCTGCGCGAGGCGATCCTGCTCGCGCAGGCCGACGGTCACGACCTGACCGACGAAGCGAGCGCGATCGAATGGCTGGGCCACGCGCCGAAGCTGGTGCAGGGCAGCTTGCGCAACTTCAAGGTGACGTATCCGGAAGACTTCGATCTGGCCGAGGCGATTCTGAGCCGGCCGGCGGCTGCGTCCTGACTGGACGATTTCAATTTTAACTAGCGGGCTTGAGGACTTGACGCATATGGATTTCAGAATTGGGCAAGGGTATGACGTGCATGCGCTGGTGCCGGGACGCCCGTTGATTATCGGCGGCGTGACGATTCCTTATGAGCGCGGTCTGCTCGGCCATTCGGATGCCGACGTGCTGCTGCACGCCATTACCGACGCCATTTTCGGCGCCGCCGCGATGGGCGATATCGGCCGGCATTTTTCCGACACCGACGCGAAGTTTGCCGGCGCGGACAGCCGCGTGTTGCTGCGTGAATGCTTTGCGCGTGTGAAAGCGGCGGGATTTTCCATCGCCAACGTGGATAGCAGCGTGGTGGCGCAGGCGCCGAAGCTGGCGCCGCATATCGAAGGCATGCGGGCCAATATTGCCGCCGATCTCGGTCTGCCGCTCGAGCGCGTGAACGTCAAAGCCAAGACCAACGAAAAGCTCGGCTATCTCGGCCGAGGCGAGGGCATTGAAGCTCAGGCCGCGGTTCTGCTGATCAAGAACTGAGCCAGGTTTTACAGGGCGCGCGCAGCAACGGCAGTCCAGTCGCGCCGCGCGCATTCAAAAGCTCAGCGGCCTTTTCACCGGCACGACTCAGAGCGTGGCGCCGCCGATTGGGCGGTTGCAAGCGCACAGCTCGTCCGTTTGCAGGCCGTCCAGAATCCGCAGCACTTCTTCCGGATTGCGGCCCACGCTCAGATTGTTCACCGACACATGCTGGATCGTGTTGTCCGGATCGATGATGAAGGTGGCGCGCAGCGCGACACCCGCTTCCTGGTCACGCACGCCGAGCTGATCGATCAACTCGCCCTTCACGTCGCCGAAGGAATAGTGGTTTAGCCTGTTCAGGTCCTTGTTCTCGCGGCGCCATGCCAGCTTCACGAATTCGTTGTCGACGCTGCCGCCCATCAACACTGCGTCACGTTCCTCGAAATCCCTGACCAGCTTGCCGAACTCGACGATCTCCGTCGGACACACGCACGAGAAATCCTTCGGGTAGAAGTAGATGATCTTCCATTTGCCCGGAAACGACTGCTCCGTGATCTCTTCGAATGCCGAAATGCCGTTCTCTTCATGAAGGTTGAAGCCCGGCTTCGCCGCCGTGACGGTGAATGCTTCAACTTTATCGCCGACCGTTTTCATGCGAGTGCTCCTTCGTGCGTCGAAAAACAGCATGTCTGAAGCGACTAACTCGTCGCAACGAACGCGTTACACGTTATCTGCTTTCGCCTCTGCCGGGCGATGCCCGTTCCGTTAGGCGCCCTTGGCCAGCGGAAATTCGATGGTGACTTCGAGACCCGGTCCAGGCGTGCGATTGCGCAAGCGCAGCGCGCCGCGGTAACGGCCCACGAGGCGTTGAACGATGGCCATGCCCAGGCCCGTGCCGTTCGCCTGAGTGCGCGCCGAATTCACACGGTAGAACGGCCGTGTGACGAGCGATAGCTGGTCTTCCGGAATGCCGGGCCCTTCATCGACCACCGAGAGTTCGACCCGCGAGTGCGACACCCGCGTTTCCAGAATCACGTGCGGAATGCCGTCGCCGTCGCTCAAGCCATATTTGCGCGCGTTTTCCAGCAGATTGCCGACTACCCGGCGCATGTCGGTCTCGTCGGCCTCGATCACCGCCGACGGCGCGAGCCGCGTGATCAGGCGCATGCTGTCTTCGCTCTGCATGCGCGCGGCCAACTCGCCCGCGATCACGGACAGGTCGACAGGCTCCGGCACTCGCTGCACCGGGCGCGCGTAATCGAGGAACCGGCCGATGATCATGTCCATCTGCTCGATGTCGTCGACCATCGCGTCTTTGGTGGCCTGGTCCGACGGGCTCATCTCGGTTTCGAGCCGCAGACGCGCGAGCGGGGTGCGCAAGTCGTGCGAGATGCCGGCAAGCATCAGCGCGCGGTCGGCCTCGAGCTGTTCGAGGTCCTGCACCATCTGGTTGAAACTGCGATTGGTTTCCGCGGCCACGCCCATGCCGCGCTCGGGCAGCGGCTCGGGCGACTGCCCGGAGCCGACCTTGCGCGCGGCCATGGCGAGGCGCGCGAACGGACGGTTCACGAGACTCGTGATGAAGGCCGCGCCGAACAGCGACAGCGCCAGCGCGAACACACCCCAGCCGGCCCATTGCAAACCGGTGGCGTTGTCGAGCTGATCGCGGTCGAGCGCGACCCAGTAGTCGTCGTCGTCGATCTTGAAGCTGATCCAGACGCCGGGGATGTCGTTCACGCTCTGGGCAATCACGGTGTCGTCGCCGAGCCGGCCGCGAATGTCGTGTTCGATCAGCCGGTTCAGCGACTCGTCGGGCTGGAGCTTGTACTTGTCGGTGGTTTCGCGCGGATACACGCGCACCCCTTCATTGCTTTCCAGATCCTGCAGCAGCGCGCGCCGCAGGTCGGGATCGGAATAAAGGAGTGCGGTGCGCGTGAGCTTGACGATGGCGACGAGCTGCAGCGCCACGCGCTGCGCGCGCGGCTCGCGTTCGATCACCCTGAAGCTCTGGAACCACGCGGCGAGACTGACTGCGATCAACAGCGCGATCAACAGAAAGGTCCGCCAGAAAAGGCCGCCGAACGCGAGCGTCAGGAGGCGCCGGTCGATCCGCATGGGCCCTTCTTATCAGAAATCAAAAACTGGAGGTGAGAACAAACTCAGGCTGCACCGTCGGGGATGAACACGTAGCCCAGACCCCAGACGGTCTGGATGAAACGCGGGCTGCCCGGATCGGGTTCGATCAGCTTGCGCAGACGCGAAATCTGCACGTCCAGACTGCGGTCGAACACTTCGTACTCACGGCCGCGTGCGAGCTCCATGAGCTTTTCACGCGACAGCGGCTGGCGCGGATGACGCGCGAACACCTTGAGCACCGAGAACTCGCCCGTGGTCAGCGGAATTTCCTGGCCGGCCTTGGTGAGCGTGCGGGTGGCGAGATTCAGCGCGAACTCGCCGAACTCGAACACCTCGGTGGTTTCGGACGGCGCGCCCGGCAACTCCGACGGCGACTGGCGGCGCAGCACCGCGTGGATGCGCGCAACCAGCTCGCGCGGGTTGAACGGCTTGGGCAGATAGTCGTCGGCGCCCATTTCCAGGCCGACGATCCGGTCGACGTCTTCACCCTTGGCCGTCAGCATGATGATCGGCGTACGGTCGTTGCTGCCACGCAGGCGGCGGCAGATCGACAGGCCGTCTTCGCCCGGCAGCATCAGATCGAGCACCAGCAGATCGAAGCGCTCACGCACCCAGAGCTTGTTCATGGACGGCGCGTTCTCGGCGACATAGACGTTGAAGCCCTGTTCACCGAGGTAGCGGCGCAGCAGATCGCGCAGGCGTGGATCGTCATCGACGACGAGGATTTTCGAAGGGTTTTTGGTTTCCATGGTCGGCATCTTAGCGCGATTAGAAAGGGGTGCGCGTTTGCATCATTTAACGGGTTACAGTCAGTTACAAAATTTACCCGCACTGTGGCACGACGTAAAGCGGGGGCAGGTAGACTCCTTTACTGAATGCGGCTGTTCGGTGGATACTTCACACGACTAAAACTCTCGCACCCGGCTCGTTACCGGGTTTGTGTATACGCATTTGAGGTAGCCGGTTGCCGCGCCACGAAGGGAACAACATGAAGGGAGGGGTTTGGCCGAATGTGCGCCTAAGCGTGATTGCACTGGCGGTAGCCGGTACGCTGGCAGGCTCACTAGGACCAACGCTCGCCCATGCCCAGCCTTCCGCCGACAGAGCCATGAGCCAGCGCGCGCCCAGGCAGGGCAAGGCCAACCGCCACGACCCGAGCACCGACCATCCCGCATCAGACGTCATGTTGCGCACCGCAGTTCCCCCCGATCTCGATCAACGTCGTCGCGACGGTCATATGACGCCCGACGAACGGCGCCTGTTACGGCAGCACATCGAAGATGCTGTCCGCGAACTCTACAAACGGTAGCTATTATCGTGCCAGCCCTCGGCGCGCGGTTCACGTTTCTTCCCTGCGTGAAAGAATTCGTTGCACTTTCCCTGTCCACTTCCCCGTTCAATCTGCCGGTGAGTCGTAAGAACGAAGCGCGCGATGTATGCAGTGCGCACGCAACGCCTCTCCATGACATCGCGGCAACCTCGATGATCGATGATGAAATTGCACGCGCGTGGTAGTTGTGGCCGCAAGTTTGTAGCGTCGGCGATTGCCCTGGCGGTGGTGGCACTGGGCGGGCCGGCGGCCGCGGTGCAGCCTGGCGCGACTCGTCTTCCACACATCAGGCACGCTCTGCCAGGCGCCGACGAGCAGGCCACTTCGCAGCATGAACAAAGCATCCTCGATGCCGACGATGCGCGCTTCTTCCTGACGCGCGTCGGCTTCGCGCCGGATAGCGCCGAACTCGCGCAATACGTTGGACTCACGCGAGCGCAGGCCGTCGATAAAGTACTCGCGAGCGCGCGGACCGAGGCGGTCACGCCGCTACCCGACTGGGTTCTCGAACCGGTTCCGACTCGCGAGACGAAGAAGGCGTGGACCGACGATCAACGTCGCGAGGAGCAGCGACTGCGCGCGCAGCGTTACGAATTATTACGCTCATGGTGGGTGCGCGAGATGTTGACCACGCCGTCGCCGCTCACCGAGCGCATGACGCTGTTCTGGCATAACCACTTCACCTCGGGTCAGGACAAGGTGCCCTATCCGCAGCAGATGGCGCAGCAGAACATGCTGTTGCGGCGAGACGCGCTCGGCAACTTCGGCGAGTTATTGCACGACGTCGCGAAGGATCCGGCGATGCTGCAATACCTCGACGGCGCAAGCAATCGCAAGGGCAAGCCCAACGAAAATTTCGCCCGTGAAGTGATGGAGCTGTTCACGCTAGGCGAAGGACACTACACGCAGCGTGACGTGTCGGAGGCCGCGCGCGCCTATACGGGCTGGAGTCTCGATCCGGACACGCAGGCCTACGTGTGGCGCGCCAACCAGCACAATGACGGCGAGAAGACCGTGCTCGGCGAGACAGGGCCATTCAACGGCGATCAGGTGCTCGATATCCTGCTCGCGCGGCCGGAAACGGCCACCTTCGTGACCGCCAAACTGTGGCGCGAATTTGTCTCGGACACGCCGGACCTGTCGCGCGTCGAACCGATCGCGGCGCGGTTTCGCGCGAGCCACTACGATATCAAGGTCGCGCTGCGCGGAGTGTTCCTGAGCGAGGCGTTCTGGGACGACGGCGATCGCGGTGTCCTCGTGAAGTCGCCGGCGGAGTTCGTGGTCGGCACGCTGCGCGCGTTCGACATCGGCTACGACAACACGGCGCCGTTCGCCTCGCAAATCCGCACGCTCGGCGAGAACCTGTTCTATCCGCCGAACGTCAAAGGATGGCCGGGCGGCACGACATGGATCAACAGTTCCACGCTGCTTGCCCGCAAGCAATTCGTCGAGCAACTGTTCCGCGCGACCGAGGCCGCCGGCCCGCGGCGTATGACCAATCCCACGGCCACGGGGATCGCCGCGAGCGGCACGATGCCCGAGATGGAGCCGGCTCCCGCGCTGCAGCGCGCGATGGCGCGCGCCGCTCAAAGCGGCAAAGGTGGCGTACGCTTCGACATCGGGACATGGCTCGCGCACTACAGCACCGCGCCGACGGCCAGGCCGGGGTTGTCGACCGAGTTGCAGTGGCAGCATGCGGTCCTGCCGCTCACGCCGGTCGATGCGATCGAAACCGGTTCGACGGCGAGTGCGTATCTGGAGGCATTGCTGATGGACCCGGCGTATCAATTGAAGTGAGCCGCTGAAATAAGCACGCGCAAGGCAGCTAAAAGGAATGTGTCTGTCGACGGCGCTACGGCTCGCGCCGCGGCAATCGAACGAGGTGCAGGATGAAACGACGCAGCTTTCTCTCGATGAGCGCGGCCGCGAGCGCGACCCTCTGGCTGCCCCGCGCATTCGGCGCGCCGATGGCGGCGCCGGGCGCGTCTTCCGCACGCGGCTACGACAACCTGCTGATTCTCGTCGAACTGAAGGGCGGCAACGACGGTTTGAATACGGTGATTCCCTTTGCCGATCCCACGTACTACCAGTTGCGCAAGAACATCGGCATCAAGCGCGAGCAGGTCATTCAACTCGACGAGCGCACCGCGCTGCATCCGTCCTTGCAAGCGTTGATGCCGCTATGGCGTGACCAGCAACTGGCGATTGTGCAGGGCTTGAGCTATGCGCAACCGAACCTGTCACACTTCCGCTCGATCGAAATCTGGGACACCGCGTCGCGTTCCGACCAGTATCTGCGCGAGGGGTGGCTGACGCGCGCATTTGCGCAGACGCCGGTGCCCGCCGGTTTTGCCGCCGACGGCGTGGTGATCGGCAGCGCCGAGATGGGGCCGCTCGCGAACGGCGCGCGCGCTATCGCGCTGGTCAATCCGGCGCAGTTCGTGAAGGCCTCGCGGCTTGCCACAGCGGTATCGCTGCACGAGCGCAATCCCGAACTGGCGCATATTCTCGACGTCGAAAACGATATCGTGAAAGCGGCCGACCGGCTACGCCCCGCGCAAGGGCAGGCGCCGTTGAAGACCGTGTTTCCCGGCGGCGCGTTCGGCAGTTCGATCAGAACGGCGATGCAGGTGCTGACAGCCGGCGAAGTTCCAAAAGACGTTGCTCCACGCAGCGCCCAGCAGGAATCGCCGCAGCGAGGCCAAGGCGTGGCGGTGATCCGTCTCACGCTGAACGGTTTCGACACGCACCAGAACCAGCCGGGTCAACAGGCGGCGCTGCTCAAGCAGCTCGCGGAAGGGTTGATGTCGATGAAGTCGGCGCTTGTCGAGCTTGGCCGTTGGGACGATACGTTGGTGATGACCTATGCCGAGTTCGGCCGGCGTCCGCGTGAGAATCAGAGCAACGGCACCGATCACGGCACCGTGGCGCCGCATTTCGTCGTGGGCGGACGCGTGCGCGGCGGCCTATACGGCGTGCCCCCGGTGCTCGCGCGGCTCGACGGCAATGGCAACTTGCCGGTCGGCGTCGATTTCCGGCAGCTTTACGCCACCGTGCTCGGGCCTTGGTGGGGACTCGACGCGTCGACGATCCTGCAGCAGCGGTTCGAACCGCTGCCGTTGCTACGCGCATGACGACGTGCTGAACGCGCCTCGCGTAAAGCCGGCGCGCCAGTAGCTCAGTTCACTTCGCTCGCCACGCGATCCAAAGCTTGCGAATCGGCGTCAACGCGATGCGCTGATGCAGAACGTGATAGCCGTCGCGTTCGATTTCATCCAGCAGGGCCAACGCCAAGGCCGCCTGCGCGACGAGCGTGCGCTGCGAGCGGCGCTCGCCGGCGGGCACGGCGCCGAGCGCGGTCTGCAACGCGTCGCGAGCGCGCTTGGTCTCGAAGCGCATCAACTCGGTGAACGCGTCGCTATATTTTCGATTGATCAGATCCGCGGCGGTCACATTGAAGCGCTGCATTTCGTCGATGGGAATGTAGATGCGGCCATGGCGCGCGTCATTGCCCGTTTCGACAACGAACTGCGCGAGCAGCAGCGCCTCGCCGAGCGCCGCGGACCAGTTCGACGCCTGCGCGGCATCTTTCGCCGTGGCGCGCGCGACCAGCGACGCGAACGTGCCGCCGACGCCTTGCACATAGCGCCGCAGATTCGGATAGTCGAGGTAGCGCGCCTGGTCGAGATCCATCTCGAAGCCGGCGAGCAAGGCCTGCAGCATCGGGTATTCGGCCTTCACGTCGGGCAGGTAGGCGGCCAGCGCCTTGGACACCGGATGCGACGGCGAGCCCGACGCCAGCGCGGCGAGTTCGTTCTGCCACCACGCGAGTTTCGTGCGCCCGATGGCCGGATCGCTGGTCTCCTTGACCGTTTCCTCGAATTCGCGGCGCAGTGCGAACAGCGCGGTCAACAGCGGCTGGCTGGCTGCGGGCGCCTGCCGAAGTGCATAGTAAGTACTCGATCCGGGCGGCGCCGCTTTCTGCTGGCAATATTCGTCGAAATTCACGGGATTGGTTTTGGGGAAGGGCAGGCGAAGAGGGCGCACGCTGTGCGTGCATCAAGCCAAAAATTGTAGCATCGGCGCCGTCCGGACAGATGCCGGGCAAATGCAGACAAGCGCGAATCAATCGGTTAGAATCTCGCGCTTACGCTTTCGGGCGCGTGTTTTCGACGCGGCCGACAGCACGCGGAACAACAGGCAGGCGCAGCGTGTCATGCCCGCCTGCGCGGGCGGTGGCGGGGATGAAGTCGTTGGAACCCGCGTAGAATAAAAGGCTGTTGCTGGAATTGCGGCGTGTTGTATCGCTTGCGAGACCGCAGTGGTCCTGCCTGCAGTAAAAATTCGCGTGAGTGGCGAAATTGGTAGACGCACCAGGTTTAGGTCCTGACGCCAGAAATGGTGTGCCGGTTCGAGTCCGGCCTCACGCACCAGGAAATAAGGCCACGTTCCATAAAGGAACGTGGCCTTTTCTACATCCGCGGCGCGCCCACATCCGCGGCGCGCCCACATGCGCCGTGACGACACCTCCGCTTGCCGCAAGCGTTGCGCCATCACCCCGTTCTTCCCACCGCTACAGGTGGTCGCCGCTTCGCCCGGACAGTGGGACGTCACGCACGATCGGCGCCTCGAGCAGGCAACCGAACTCGCGGGCAAAGTCCACGGAAACCCGTGCGTGGACCGCGCCCTGCTTATCGAAGAACCGCTGCGTCCATTCAAGCGTGAACACCCCTTCATGCCAGATGCCCGGATGAATGTAGAGCCCTTGCTTGCCGTCGAAGCGGAAGCACACGAACTTCTCCGGCGCGATGTCGTCGCCGGGCAATGCCAGGGGAACGTAGAACGGGCGATGGTCCAGCGGAAAGAACAGTTGGCCGCCATCCGGGTGATAGTTCGCGTGCCACAGCAACATGCGTTCCGGTGCGTGGGCGCTGTCGTCGCGCGCGGCTTCAGGCTCCGTTGCGTAGGCAAGAACGTAGTGACCGCCTACAGCCTCGTTGCGGCCGTAGAGAATGTCCCCGCGCCATTCGCTCACGAACGTGCCTTCGGTGGTGCCGGCCTCATCGCCGGTTCCGGGGTCGATGGGCCGCGAGCCCACCGACGGCCACTGCACGATCTCGATCGGACACTCGCTCGGGTCCGCTACGAGCCGGCCAAATCCATCGAGCGTTGCCGGCGTGGCGTCGACCACGGGCATCGATACGCGCCGGAGGCCGGCCGGAAGGGCGGGGTTGAGGTAGTCGATCTTTTGGGACATCGGCACAGTTTGAACGGGTCGAAAATCTTGATTGTAGACGCTCGTACATGGCGTTTGGCCGGGCTTTATGCCCATGCAGGCGGCCCGGCGGTCCGCTCATGCATAGCGTGCGAGGAACATGTCAGCGGCCGATTCCGCGACCCGCTTTTGCTCCAGTTCGCCGAGCGGCGCCTGGCCCATCGTCACCTGCGGCCAGAAGGCGAAAGCCTTCACCAGCGCCTGCATCTGCAGCGCCGCGAAGAGCGGATCGTCGGTCTTGAGGCGGCCGTCGGCGGCGGCAGCGCGGATCCACACGGTCAGGTCTTCCTCGCGTTCACCGAGTCGGGCGACCATGTCTCGCGCTCGTTCCGGCGAATGGATGCCGGCCGCGATCGCCACACGTGCCAGCGACAGGAAGGACTCGTCGTTCAGCAGCCGCAGCTTGCGGCCCAACAGGTCGAGCAACTGTGTGCGCAATGGCTGGTCGGCGCGGTAGGCGGGTGCATCGCCACTCTGGCTCGCGTCCCATAGCTGATGGAGAATCGCCGCAAAAAGCGCTTCCTTGCTCGGGAAATGGTTGTAGACCGTACGTTTCGAGACATTCGCGCGGGCGGCGATACGGTCCATGCTGGTCGCGTCGTAACCGGCCGCGAGGAATTCCTCGATCGCGGCGCCGACGATGGCGACACGCTTGCGGTCAGTCAGGCGTTGGTGAGTGGTACTTGGATCCATCGAGAGATTTTACACCGGGCAGTTTACTTTTCTCGAAAACAAACTACACTGCCGAGTGTACATTTTTCTTTGGACGGCCTACCTCATGACGTCGCTTCCCGCTCTTGTGAGCCGCGTGCTCGGCTTTACCGCCGCGCGTCGCGGTCGCGCGTTGTCCAGCACCTCGCCGCAGCACGACGGCGAACGCTTTCGCAACGTCAAGCCGCGTCCCACTGAAGGCCTGCGCAAGACGCTCGGCATTGTGTGGAACGTGTTGCTCAACAAGCCGAGCGGCACCGTGCCGGCCGAGGCGTTGCCCGTCGACGCGCTGACGCGCGCGCAGCTCGATGCGGCGCCCGACCGCAGCCTCTACCGGCTCGGCCACTCGACGATGCTGCTGAAGCTGCGCGGCCAGTTCTGGCTGACCGATCCGGTGTTCGCCGAACGTGCCTCGCCGTTCCGGCATCTCGGCCCGAAGCGCTTCCATGCGCCGCCGATCGCGCTCGCCGATTTGCCGCCGTTGCGCGGCGTGATCCTGTCGCACGATCACTACGATCACCTGGATCGCGAAACCGTGCTCGCGCTCGCGGAGACCACCGGCGTGTTTCTGACGCCGCTCGGCGTCGGCGACCGGCTGATCGAATGGGGCATCGAAGCGTCGAAGGTGCGGCAGTTCGATTGGTGGCAGGGCACCGAGGTCGACGGTGTGCAGTTCAGCGCTGCGCCCGCGCAGCACTTTTCCGGCCGCAGCCTGTTCGACGGCAACAGTACGTTGTGGGCATCGTGGGTGATCGTCGACGGTGATCTGCGCGTGTTCTTCAGCGGCGATACGGGCTACTTCGATGGTTTCAGGACGATCGGCGAGCGGCTTGGGCCGTTCGACGTCACGCTGGTCGAGACGGGCGCTTACGATGCGCAGTGGCCGTACGTTCACATGCAGCCCGAAGAAACCGTGCAGACGCACATCGATCTGCGCGGCCGTTGGCTCGTGCCGATTCACAACGGCACCTTCGACCTCGCCATGCACCGCTGGCAGGAGCCGTTCGAAAGGGTGATGGCACTGGCCCTTGCGCGCGGTGTCTCGCTGTCGACGCCACGCATGGGCGAACGGCTGGATCTGGGCGCGCCGCATCGCGGCGAACGCTGGTGGCGCCACGTCGGCGAGACCGTCGCTGCGCCAAAGTCCGCGTGGCGCCTGTGTACCGCGCGCAATGCCGGAGACACGGAGTCTTCGTGAGCTCTTGCGAGCTTCCGCTTGCATTCAGAACGGCACCTGCCGACGGCACACGTCGAGAACCAATTGCCGAAACCAGCGATGAACCGGATCGTTCTCTAAACGGGGATGCCACATCTGGAAAATCGTAAAGCCATCGGTCGTTACGGGAAGCTCAAAAGAGTGGACGGATTCGCTCTGCTGGGCGTTCACGAAAGATGCAGGCAGGAGCGCGACCAGATCGGACGCTCGCGCCACCGCCAACGCGGCCGGAAAACTCGGCACGACCGCCATAGTCGTTCGCTCCACTCCCAGCAAGGCAATCGCGGCGTCAAGCGAATCAATTATCTGGCGACCGTGCGGCGCGACCACGTGGCCAAATGCTGCGTACTGTTCGGTAGTCACGTCCTGTTTCAACTCAAGGGGATGCCCCTTTCTGACCACACCCACGTAGCGGTCTCGAAACAGCGCCCGCACGCGTATTTCAGGTCCCATCTCCTCCAGCACGCCGATCTCGAGATCGGCCGAACCATTTCGAAGAAACTCGGCGCTCTTTTCCGATTTGGAGGAAAAGAGCAAACGTACGAGCGGTGCAATCGCGCTCACTTCAGCAATCAATGCTGCGCCGAAGGCTTCCACGAAAGCTTCATTGGCACGAATCCTCAGGGTTCTGCGCAGCGTTGAAAAATCTGCTGCCGTCGACGTCGGACAAAGCAACGAACGCGCCTCGAGAACGATGTTTTGTGTTTGCTCTCGAATCGCTTCGGCATGCGGAGTCAGCACCATATCGCGCCCCGCCCGCACCAGCAATGGATCGCCGGTCGCGGCGCGAAGGCGGGTCAGCGTGCGGCTCATCGCGGACGCGCTGAGATGCAGCGATCGAGCGGCACGTGTGACGTTTTTCTCGGTCAGCAACGCATCGAGCGCGAAGAGTAGATTGAGGTCCGGTTCTGGCATCGCTTGATCGTAGTAAGCAAGGTGAGGTAGGGCGTCCGATGCATATATTAGTTGCATTCAGTGCGGCTTCCGCCATGCCCGATGAACCGCTACATTGGTTTGCGTGATCGAGCCGAAAGGATCGCTCTCGTTACTCAGGTTCGAGAGCAGCTTTGTTTATCGAGGATGCCAATGCAAGACACACCTTCGCAGAAAACCGTTCTCCTTATCGGCGCCTCGCGCGGCCTTGGCCTGGCGATGGCCCAGGAGTTTTTGAAGCGCGGCTACCGAGTCATCGCTACCGGGCGAGCTGCCTCTACAGAAAAGCTTCAGCATCTTGCCAACGCTTGCGCTGGTGCGCTCGAAGTGGAGACTGTGGATATCACGATTCCCGGGCAGGTCGCAGCGTTGCGCGCCCGCCTTGAAGGTCGGCGTGTCGATGTGCTTTTCGTGAACGCGGGCGTGAAGAACGACGATCGTGAAACGCTGGCGGACGTCTCGACCGAGGAATTTGTGCGCGTGATGGTCACGAACTCGCTGAGTCCGATGAGGGTCATCGATGCGTTTCAGGACCTGGTCCCGCCGGATGGAACGATCGGTGTCATGTCGTCGGGGCAGGGCAGTATCACCAATGCCACCAACGCGAACTATGAAGTCTACCGAGGGAGCAAGGCCGCGTTGAACATGTTCATGCGTACCTTCGCGGCGCGTAGCGCGAGTTATCCGCGCAGCCTTCTGCTCATGGCGCCCGGATGGGTGCAGACAGACATGGGTGGCCCTACGGCGCGCTTGACCATCGAGGAAAGCATTCCGAATCTCGTCAATACGATCGAGGCTTATGAAGGGCGCGCCGGATTGCATTACCTCGACTATCTGGGACGCGCCGTGCCTTGGTGACGGGCCGCTCGCCAACCTGATGGGTTAGACGGCCAGGGATCGGCACACCGCGATCAGCACGGCGCGGTTGCGCTAACTGCGTTACTCAACCCAGCGCCACGACCGCGATCTCCACCAACAGCTCGGGCGCGGCAAGCTTCGCTTGCACCGTCGCGCGTGCGGGTGCGTGACCTTGCGGAACCCACGCGTCCCACACCTCGTTCATGCCGGCGAAATCGCGGCCAATGTCCGCGAGCCAGACTTGTGCGGAAACGAGGCGCGTCTTGTCGATGCCCGCCTTCTCCAGATAGCCGTCGATCTTTTCCAGCACCTTCGCGGTCTGAAGTTTGACGTCCGGGGTGTGATCGGCGGAAGTCTGGCCGCCGACGAACACGAGGCCGCCTGCTTTGACGACGCGGCTCATACGCTGGTTGGTGTCGATACGAACGATATCGGTCATGACAATCTCTCCATTTGAAAAGGCGAACGAAGCCGCCGCGCGGATCGACTGAAGGGCGCGACGAAAAAATCGGTTAGTGCGTAACGAGATGCGAAGCGCCAGGGCGGGAAGCCGCCGCTGTGCGGCCAAAACGATCGATGGCAAACGCATCGAGCGAAAGCGAGGGCTTGCCGTCCAGCATCAGTTCGGACACGAGTTGGCCGCAACCCGGCCCGAGTTGGAAGCCGCTGCCGCAGTAGCCGAACGAGTAATACAGATTCGACGCCTGACGGCTCGCGGAAATGACTGGCAGTTCATCTTCCGTAAAAGCTTCGACGCCGGCCCACGCGCGATTCACGCCGAGATCGCGCAGATGGGGAAACAGATCCGTCACCGTTCGCGCGCTGCGCACGAGGCGGGCGAAATCGACTTCGCCGTGACGATTCGCCAGATCCGCGATGCCAATCAGTTTGCCGCCGATCACCACCGTGCCGTTGTCGAACTGCTTGAAGGACAATGGCCGGCCTGTTGCGCCGAGCGTCGCGCGGCAGAAGGGCGCCACACGCTGCGTGACCATCAGCATCAAACCTTCGGGATGCACCGGCACGCTCTCGCCGACCTGCTTCGCCAATTCGCCGGACCATGCGCCCGCGGTGACGAGCAACTGGTTCGCGCTGAACGTGCTGTGCGGTGTGACGGCGAACCATCTTGTGCCGCGCTGCTCGATGCGCCGCACCGGCGTGCCTTCCAGAAAACGTGCGCCGAACCGCTGTGCGGCGAGCCGGAATGCCGTCGTGGTTCGATAAGGCAGCGCGTAACCGTCGCGCTCGACCCAGATGCCTCCCGTGACATGCCGCGCGAGCGCTGGTTCGAGTCGGAGCACGGTGTCGCGATCGATCACCTTCTCGTGCGTGAATCCATGCGATTCGAGCTGCGCGACGCGCCGGCGGCAAGCGTCGAGTTCGTCATCCGTTTCGGCGATCTTCAACTGGCCGGATGCCACGAAGCCGCCGTTCTCGCCGAGCAGATCGCTCATGCCGTGCCAGATTTCCCGCGACATCAGCGCGAGCGGAATCTCGGGCAACGGGCGGCCCAGCGTGCGCACGCCGCCCGCGTTCACGCCCGACGCATGACGCGCCACGTAGTCGGCTTCGAGCACGATCACCTTCGCACCGCGCTGCGCCAGATGGAACGCGCTGCTCGTGCCGTGCAGGCCGCCACCGACCACGAGCACATCGGCTTCCTGGATCTCGGTCGTGTCACTCACCGGCGAGTTCTCCAAGCGTGAGCGGCTTGATCGGTGGACGGATGCGGTAGTAGCCGACTTCGGCGGGCGAGACGCGGCGCGCGTCGGCGATGACTTCGGTCACCGTGAGACCGCACATGCGTCCCTGACACGGACCCATGCCGCAGCGTCCGAACGACTTCGCCTGATTCGGACCGACGCAGCCGAGTTCGACGAACTTGCGCAACTCGCCCGCGGTCACTTCCTCGCAACGGCAGACGATGGTCTCGTCGCGCGGAATGCGGTTGACGTCGCGCGGACGATACAGGCTGTCGAGAAACGGCCGGATGCGCATGACGCCCGCGAGCGCGCGGCGATGTGCGGCGGCTTCGGCATCGCGTACCTCGGCCATCAGCGCGCCGAGCTGCGCGGCCGCCGCGAGACCCGCGAGCGCGCCCTGCAAGGCGGCCGCCTGCGCGCCGCCGATGCCCGCGCCATCGCCCGCGACGAAGATGCCGGGCACGTCCAGCTCGCCCCATGCATCCACTTTCGGGGTGAAACAGAGTTGTGCGTCGTCCCAGCGGTGCGTGGCGCGCAGCGCCTGCGTGAATTGCGTGTTCGGCACGACGCCCTGATGCAGCAGGATCACATCGGCTTCGATACGATGCGCGGTGCCTTGCGTCGTGAAGTGCAGCGCGGCGGCACGCTCGACATGATCCGTACCGATGCGCGCTTCCACGCGCAGATTGTCGGCGGCCTCGAAGATCGGCACGTTCGCTTCGCGCAGCGTGCGAATCAGTTGCAAGCCTTTGCTCAGGAACGGCCACGCGCGCAGCGCCGCCAACGCATGCCGCTTCGCGCGCCAGCGGTCTTCATGGCGCGTGGTATCGACCAGCGCGCGGATCGGCACGCCGGCGCGCACGTATTGCCAGCCGAGCAGATACAGCAGCGGCCCGCAGCCCGCGAGCACCGGCGGCGCGGCAGGTACTTCGCCCGCGCTCTTCAACAGGATCTGCGCCGCGCCCGCCGTCAGCACGCCAGGCAGCGTCCAGCCGGGAATCGGAAAGGGCCGCTCCAGCGCGCCGCTGGCGAGAATCACGCGTTGCGCGTCGAAGCTGCCGATCTTGCCGTCCCGCAGATAATTGACGCCGCGCTCGCGCGTGACTTGCCATACCGTCGCCTGGGTCAGGTGCCGCGCGCCGGAAGCGGCGAACGCTTCGGCGATGGCGGCGCCCGCCGCGTAGTCCGGCCCGAGAATCTCCTTGCGGCGCGCGTCGGCGCGGCCGATGGCGCGATAGATCTGGCCGCCCACGGCGTCCTGTTCGTCGATCAGCACCGTTGAGAGGCCGGCGCGCGCCGCGCGCGTCGCCGCGCTCATGCCGGCGGGACCGGCGCCGATCACGACGACGTCGACGGCTTCGGAAGCGAAATCAGCGCTCATGGGCATTCTCCAGCGATGCGTCGGTCGGGGCAGTCGCGCCCAACGGCGGCAGATCGCGTGCGCCTTCCTGCGAGCGGATGCGCATGCCGGCTTTGACTTCGACCATGCAGGCCTGACGGCTCGGCATGCCGTCGATCTCGACGAGGCAGTCGAAGCACGCGCCCATCATGCAGAAGGGCGCGCGCGCTGCGCCAGAGACGGGCGTCGCGCGAAAGCGCGATACGCCCGCCGCAAGCAGGGCCGCCGCGACCGAGCGGCCGCCCGGCACGGACAGCGGCCGGTCGTTGAACCAGATGGCGACGTGCGTGGCGGCCGAGCCTTGCGCGCCCGGCAACGGCTTGAAAAGCGTGTGAGTGGATTGGGTAGTCATGTCGGATTCAATGAGCGGGAGTCAGTTCACCGGCGTGCTCGAAGCGGCGCGCGGAAAAATGGGGCAGTTCGTCGGGCATCGGCGCGCCCATGATCCACGGCGCGACGCGCAGCGCATGCGCGGCCGCCAGCGTCACGCCGCTATGGCAGGTCACGACGAACGCGCCGGGGTGCGCCGCGGAGCGGTCGTAGATCGGGAAGCCGTCGGGGCTGTAGACGCGCAACGCGGCCCACATGCGCACGAGCCGTACGTGCTGCAACATCGGAAAGGCGCGCACGCCACGCCGGGCGATGTCGGTCAGCACGTGCGTGGTGGTGAAATCGTTGAAGCCGACTTCTTCCATGGAATCGCCGAACTGCACGCTGCCCTCGTCGGTCTGGCGAACGTTCAGCGTCGGATAGTCGAGAAAGCGAGCGACGCGTTCGCTCACCAGCACTTGCCCGCGATTGGGCGCGACCGGAGCGTCGAGTCCGACGAACGGCGCGAGCGCGCGATTGCCGAGTCCCGCGGCGAGCACCACGCGCGACGCGCGATACGTCCCGCGTCTGCCGTGCACGACGAAGCCCTGCGCCTGCGGCTCGATGCGCTCCGCGCGTTCGCCCGACACGAGCCGCACGCCCCGCGCCTGCATGGCGGTATGCAGGCCGCGCAGCAGCTTGAGCGGATTGACGTGACCGTCCATCGGCGAATAGCTCGCGCCGATCACCGCCGGGCCGATGTGCGGAATGCGCGCGCGGACTTCGGCGGCATCGAGCATCTGGTACGGATAATCGCCGAGCTCCGCTTGCAGCGTCGAGAGGCGCTTGTCGCGTTCGGCGAGTTCGTTGTCGTTGAAGCAGAAGTGGAAGCCGCCCGGCTGGCGCAACGCCACGTCCACGCCGGTTTCGTCCAGCAGCGCCTGCGCGAGTCCCGGCCAGCGCGTGGCCGAACTGCGCGACCAGCGTGCATAAGGCGACAGGCCGTAGCCCTTGCCCTGAATCCAGACGAGGCCGAAATTGCCGCGCGACGCGCGCAGGCCGCCGTCGTCCTCGTCGAGCACGGTGACGCGCGCGCCTTCGCGGGCGAGCCCGTAGGCCACGGCCGAACCGACGAGGCCGCCGCCGAGCACCAGCACGTCGGGGCTGGCGGTGCTAGTCAATGTCATCGGGTTTCTCCGATCAGAATGCGATCCAGTCCGACCATGCGGTCGAGCAGGATCATCAGAAGGACCGTGCCGACGATCAGCACCGCCGACACCGAAGCGACCAGCGGATCGATCGTCTGCGCGATCTGGTTGTACATGGCCACGGGCAGCGTGGTCGTGCCCGGCGTTGCGACGAAGATCGTCATGGTCAGTTCGTCGAAACTCTGGATGAACGAGAGCACCCAGCCGCCCGCCACGCCGGTGCGGATCATCGGCAGCACCACGCGGCGAAACGCGGTGAAGCGGCTCGCGCCGCAGGAGAGCGCGGCGCGCTCGGCATCGCGATCGAGCCCGACGGCCGACGACAGCGCGAGGCGCAACGCATACGGCAGCACGATGATCACGTGCGCGCAAACCAGCGACCAGAACGATCCCGACAGGTGCAGCAGCGACAGAAAGCGCAGGAACGCTATGCCGAGCACGACCGCGGGAATCATCATCGGCGAGAGGAAGAAACTGGTGAGCGCGGCGCGGCCCGGGAAGCGATAGCGCGCGATCGCCAGCGCGGCGGGCACCGCGAGCAGCACGCCGATGCTGGCCGCCGCGAACGCGAGCCGCACCGACAGCCAGAACGCCGCGACGATGTCGCCGTTTTCGATGATCGCGCGGAACCAGCGCAGCGACGCGCCATCGAAAGGCATCGAGATAAAGCCCTTGTCGGTGAAGGCCACCAGCATCACCACCACGAGTGGCGCGAGGATGAAGGTCAGAAAGAACGCGTTGTAGACGAGCCCGAGAATGCCGTTCTGTTTCATGATCGCTCTCCTCGCTCAATCGAAGATGTGCTGGAAGCGGCGCTCGGCGAGGCGGCTGCAGCCCATCACGATCGCCACGTTGGCGATCAGCAGCAGCACGGCGATGCTCGCGCCGAGCGGCCAGTTGAGCGTGCCGAGGAACTCGTCGTAGGCGGCGGTGGCGACCACCTTGAGGCGCCGGCCGCCGATCAGCGCCGGCGTGGCGAACGCCGATGCCGACAGGGCGAACACGATGATCGAGCCCGACAGCACGCCCGGCATGATCTGCGGCAGCACCACGCGGCGAAACACCGCGAACGGCGAGCCGCCGAGCGAGCGGCCGGCCCATTCCACTTGCGGGTCGAGTTTCTGCATGGTCGCCCACACCGACATCACCATGAAGGGCACCAGCACATGCGTGAGCGCGATGATCATGCCGGTCATCGTGAAGACGAGACGGATCGGTTCGTCGGTCACATGCAGCGCCTGGAGCAGGTTGTTCAGCACGCCGTTGTTGCCGAGCAGGATCTGCCAGCCGAGCGTGCGCACCACCACGGAGATGAGCAGCGGACCGAGCACGACCAGCAGACACAGCGACTGCCATGGACGCTTCATGCGCGCGAGCACGATGGTCTCCGGCACGCCGAGCACAATGGACAGCAGCGTGACGGCGAAAGCGAGGCCGGCGGTGCGCAGAAAGATCGTGCCGTAGTACGGATCGCTAACCACTTCCCAATAGTTCGCGAGCGTATAGGCGGCCGTGACGCCCGCCGTATCGCTGAACACGCGGAACGACAGCATCAGCGTGAGCAGCAGCGGCACCAGCAACAGGCCGACGAACAGCAGCAGCGCGGGCCCCGACAGCAGCCACGGCGCGGCGCCGGGACGGGCGTCGTCAAGCGTGGCCATGAGCGCTCTCCGGAGTGTCTTGCGTGAGCACGCGCAGGTCGTCGTCGGTCCATGCGAGGCCGACTTCGTGGCCTTCTTCGGGCGGCGGCGCGCCGTGGTTCGGCTGCGCGACGCGCAGCTTGCCGAGTTCGGTGTCCACTTCGAGCAGCCACTGATTGCCGACGAACACGCGCGTCGCGATGCGGCCGCGCAGGCGCGCCTCGCCATTGGCCAGATGAACCTTTTCCGGGCGGATATAAACGTTCACCGTGCCGTCGACATGACGGCCTTCGTGCGGCACATGCAGCGTCGTGCCGGCCACGGCGACTTCCGCGCAGCGCGGATTGCGGCGCAGCACCTCGCCCGAAAGCGCGTTGGTGCGGCCGAGAAACGTCGAGGCAAACGGCGTGGCGGGGCGCTCGTACGCGTCATACGGCGTGCTCAGCTGCGCAATCGCACCGCGATGCATCACCGCGATGCGGTCGCTCATGGTCATCGCTTCGACCTGATCGTGCGTGACGAGTATCGTCGTGATGCCGAGGCGCTTCTGGATCGCGCGCAGTTCGATGTGCATCTCTTCGCGCAGCTTGGCGTCGAGATTGGACATCGGCTCGTCGAGCAGCAGCAGTTCCGGCTGCATGGCGATGGCGCGCGCAATCGCCACACGCTGACGCTGGCCACCCGACAGTTCCTTCGGATAGCGGTGGCCGAGGCCTTTCAGGCGCACGAGGGAAAGCGCTTCGGCGACGCGCTCGTCGCGCTCCTTGCGTTTGACCTTGCGCATCTCCAACCCGAAGCCGACGTTGCCCGCCACCGTCATGTGCGGAAACAGCGCATAGCTCTGGAACACCACGCCGATGCCGCGCTTCTCGGGACGTTCGCTGGTGATGTCGCGGCCATCGAGCAGAATGCGGCCGGTGGTCGGCGTGACGAAGCCCGCGACCATTTGCAGCGTGGTGGTCTTGCCGCAGCCGGAGGGTCCGAGCAGCGACAGCAATTCGCCGCGTTCGACCGCGAGATCGAGTTGATCGACCGCCGTAAAATCGCCGTAGCGTTTCGAGATGCCTTGCAGAGTCAGGAAGGCCATGCGCCTCGCTCCTTCATCAGATCGCGCGTCGCGCGAGGAACCCGCTGGTGCCGCGCTTGGGTCCGCGTTTGGTGCCTCACTGGGTGCCGCACTTCAGCGTTCGACCGAACGGTTCCAGCGCTCGGTCCATTCGGTCCGGTGCTGGTTGATCGTGGTCCAGTCCATCGCGGTCAGCTTCGAGATCTGCTCGGGACCGTAGGGCACGCGCGCGGCGATCTCAGGCGTGAGCTTCACGGTCTTGTTGACCGGACCCAGTCCGATGCCTTGGGCCTGCAAGACCTGCACTTCCGGGCTCAACAGGTATTGCACGAACTGCTGCGACAACTGCGGCTGCGCGTTCTCCGCAATCGCACAGGCCGCCACCTCCAACGCGACCGCGCCTTCCTTCGGGTAAATGAACTTGAGCGGGAAGCCGGTGTTCTGCAAGGCGACCGCGCGGCCGCTGCCGTACGGCGCGAGGATCACGTCGCCGGACTGCATCTGGCCGTCCATCTCGCCGGGCGTCGGCGCCCAGGACAGCACGTTCGGCGCGACCTGTTTGGTCATCGCGGCGAAGCCGGGGTCGATGTTCTTTTCGCCACCGCCGGAAAGACGCGCGAGCATCACGAGCGTATGCAGGCCGTAGGTATTGGTGATCGGCGGCACGCCGAGTTTGCCCTTGATGCGGCTGTCGGTGAGCGCCTTCCACGAGTCGGGCGGCGGCAGGCCGGCCTTCTTGAAGGCCTCCTCGTTATAGCCGATGCCGGTCGCCACCATGCCGACGCCGATCGCGCTCGGCCCGATCCTCGCGAGCGGGTAGACGTCCTTCATCACGGGCGCGTCGTCGAGCTTCGCGCACAGGTTGAGCTGCATCGCCTGGTACATGGGGCCGTCGTCCATCACCGCGACGTTGATCTGCTGATGGCCTTTCTGCGCTTGCAGCTTGGCAAGCGTATCGCTCGAATTGCCGGCGACGTAGACGATCTTGACGTTATGCGCCTTCTCGAACGGCGGGATGATCTTCTGCCGGTAGAGCTGCTCGTTCGAGCCGCCGACGTTGGCGACATAGAGCGTGGTGTCGGCCTGCGCGAGGAGCGGAGCGGCGAGGGCGGAAGCGGCGAGAAGCGCCGCGAAGGTGGGGCGGGACGAGGCGGACAGGCGGCGATGCAACGCTCTTTTCATGACGACGATCTCCAGTTCCGGGTGTGGGGACGCGGGCTTCGCTGCCCGTCGTTGGAATGCAGTGTCGCGCCGGCTAGTCATGCCGTCCAATACGAATAAAATACCTATCTATGCATGGATGATATGGATTGAAGGGTGTCGTCTAAGGGAGAATACGGATGAATCTCAAGCACATCGAGGCGTTTCGCGCCGTGATGGTGTCGGGGTCGATGACCGCCGCGGCCAAGGCGCTCTTCACGTCGCAGCCGAACGTGAGCCGTCTGATCGCGCAACTCGAGCGCGACACGGGGCTGCAACTCTTTCAGCGCAGCGGCGTGCGGCTGATTCCCACGAGCGAGGGTGAAGCGTTCTTTCGCGAAGTGGAGCGCGCGTTTGTGGGTTTGCAGGGCCTCGCGAATGCCGCGGCGCAGATTCGCAATCTCGGCAGCGGGCGTCTGCGCATCGCGGCGATGCCATCCGCAGGCATGACACTGGTGCCGCACGCCATCAAGCGTTTTGTCGCGCTATTTCCGGATGTCACCGTGTCACTGCACGTGAACACGTCGGGCACGGTCAATCATTGGACGGCCTCGCAGTTCTGCGATCTGGGTGTGGCGGTGTATGTCAGCGAGGCATCCGATTGCGAGGTCGAGCAGCTATCGGACGTGGCTGCCGTTTGCGTGATGCCGGCGGCGCATCGGCTGGCGGCGAAGCGCAGTATCAAGCCGGAGGATCTGGAAGGCGAGCCGTTCATTTCGCTGTGTCACGGCGACGGCACGCGCACCTTGATGGACGAAGTGTTCCAGCGCGCGGGCGTGCAGCGCGTCATGTCGATCGAGGCGCAATACGCGGCGATGTGCTGCGAGATGGTCCGCCACGGCATGGGCGTGACGCTTGCGCATCCAATCGTCGCGCGCGACTTCGCCGGGCCGGAAATCGTGATTCGCCCATTCCTGCCGGCCACGCGCTTTCAGACCTATCTGCTGTTTCCTCCGCACAGGCCGCGGGAGCGGCTGGCGTCGGCGTTTGTCGAGGTCTTGCGGGAACTGCATGAGGAACTGCTCGCCGAGGTCGTGGAGCCGGCGCGGAGTCGGGCCGGACGCGGGCGCGCGGGATCGCGGGCCGAGGCGGGAGGGGACAGGCTGTGAAGATGCCCGGTGCGCCTTGTCTCGCCTGCCGGTATATCCTGCTGGTACTCTTTCCGATCCTCTGACCGTTTTCTGAAACCGGGTAATCGCGATACATGACCGAGCAACCACCCACCATCGAAATTGAAAGCGCGCCGAATCCCACGTTTGCCGTGATCCTGATGCACGGTCTCGGCGCCGATGCCAACGACTTCGTACCGCTCGTGCCCGAACTGCGTCTTGGCAATGCGCCTGCCGTGCGCTTCGTGTTTCCCAATGCGCCGGAGATCGCGGTTACCGCGAACAACGGCTACGTAATGCGCGCGTGGTATGACATCCGCTCGTTTCAGAACATCAATGAGCAGATTGACGAAGCGGGTATCGAATCGTCTTGCGCAACCGTGCGGCAATTGATCGACGCGCAGAACCGGCGCGGCATTCCCACTTCGAACATCTTTCTCGCGGGTTTTTCGCAAGGCGGGGCGATGACCTATTCGGCTGGGCTGACGCATCCTGAGACGCTTGCCGGTTTGATCGTGTTGTCGGGTTATGTGCCGTCGCCGGGCTTTATCGACAGCGGTTTTAGCGCCGTGAACCGTGGTACGCCTATCTTTGCCGCGCATGGCATGTACGACGACGTGTTGCCGATCCAGTTGGGGGAGGCCGCGCGCGACTTTGCGCTCACGCGAGGCTGCAAGGTGGACTGGAGCACGTATCCGATGCCGCATTCGGTGTGCGCGGAAGAGATATCGGCGCTGCGCACCTGGCTCCGCGCGCTGCTCGCGGCGTCTTCCTGAAGCAGCCTCGCCGCGCTCAGGCGTCCGGCGTTTGCGCAGGCGCTTGCGTGCCGGGCAGGTCCGCTTGCGCGGCGCCTTCGAGAAACCGGCGGGTCGACTCGAACGCCTGGAGCATCGGCTCGGGCCACGGCGTTTGCAGCATGACTGCCTGATGATTTTCGAACGCCGACGACAACAGCTTCGCCAGCTCAGGCGAACGCAGATGGCGCAGCAGCACGCTGACCGCAATCGCCGTGGCCTGGCTCGCGCCGGCCGTCTGAAGTTCCGAAGCGGTGAGGGCCGCGACCTGTTTGTTGATGTCCACTGCAACTTCCTTGGATGAAATGTGGGAGAGGGATGGCCCGACGGCCGGTGGCGAATTTTGACATGGTTGGCCGCTTTCCGTGACCGCACGCCGATACGCGGCTCTATGTCGTCGGAAAAATCATCAAGCATTTTTGCATATGCGCCATTCACTTTATCGTTGGCTCGAAAGCGCGATTTGCATGGTATTCTGCGCGCCGATTTTCGCCGTATCGTTTGCGAAATACTCGCGGAATAATCGGCGCATCATTAAATAAATCTCGCTACAGAACACAATAAAAAAGAGGGCTGCGATGAGCGTGATATTGACTGTGCTCGGCGCGGTGGTCGGCATGCTGGCCGCCTTGTCGAACGATTTCTCGATCAGCCTCGGCGCATTGCTGGGTGCGGTGGCTGGTTTTGCGTTTTCGCGTCTGCGGCAAAAGAAGTCCGCGGATGCCGCGACGCCGTCCGCGGCCAAACCGGCCGCCACTGACAGTTGGAATACTCCGGGCGAACTGGTGGCGCGCGTCGAGCGGCTCGAGCGGGAGATCGTCGCGTTGCGCGGCGAGATTCGTCAGTTGCGTGCGGGCGGCGTTGAGGGCGCGACGGATGCTGATGCGCAGGTCGCCGACGCGGCAACGTTCGAGCGGTCGCCGTCGGACGCCGCGTCGAGTCCTTATGCGATCCCGCCTGCCAATGAGCGGACGGCAAATCCGCCGCCCGAGGTGTCCGCGTCGCAGCCTCCCGTTCCGCCTTCACCACCCGCGCCTCCTCGCGGCCCTGGTCTCACCGAGCGCGTCTTCAAAGCCGGCCGCGACTGGCTTCTAGGTGGCAACACGGTCGTGCGGGTCGGCATCATCGTGCTGTTTTTCGGCATCGCCTTCCTGCTCAAATACGCCGCCGATAACAGCCTGCTGCCGATCGAATTCCGCCTCGCCGGTGTGGCGCTCGCCGCGACCGCCTTGATCGTGCTCGGCTGGCGCATCGGCGAGCGACGCGGCGCGTATGGGCTAGTGCTGCAAGGCGGCGGCGTCGGCGCGCTGTATCTGACCGTCTTCGCGGCCACGCGGCTGTATCACTTGCTGCCGGCGGGCGCGGCCTTTCCGCTGATGGTCGCGATCTGCGCGCTCAGTGCATTCCTGGCGGTCCGCCAGAACGCTTCGTCGCTGGCCTTCATGGGCAGCGCGGGCGGTTTTCTCGCGCCGATATTGCTGTCGACGGGCGGCGGCAGTCACGTCATGCTGTTCGGCTACTACGCGCTGCTCAATGCCGGCATCTTCGCGATCGCCTGGTTCAAGGCGTGGCGCCCGCTGAATCTGCTCGGCTTCGTGTTCACGTTTTCGATCGGCGCCGCGTGGGGCGCGATAGCTTACCGCCCCGCGTTGCTCGCCAGCACCGAGCCGTTCCTGATTCTGTTTTTCCTGATGTACGTCGGCATCGCGCTGCTCTACGCGGTACGGCGCGAAATCGCCCTCAAGCATTACGTCGACGGCACGCTGGTGTTCGGCACGCCGCTGGTGGCGATCGGCCTGCAAGCCGCGTTGATGAGGAACACCGGGTTCGGGCTGGCATGGAGCGCGGTGGCGCTCGCCGCGTTCTACCTCGCGGTCGCGGGCTGGCTCTCGCGGCGCCGGGAACGCCTCGGCATGATGTTCGAGGCCATGCTCGCGCTGGCGGTGATCTTTACCACGCTCGCCGTGCCGCTCGCGTTCACCGGACCGACAACGAGCGCGACCTGGGCCATCGAAGGGGCCGCGATCAGCTGGCTCGCCGTGCGTCAGCGGCGCGTGAGCGCGTTCGGTTTCGGCCTGCTGCTGCAACTGGCCGCGGCGGGCGCCTACGCGGTCGGCACGATCGCGCAGACTCACGACGCGAGCGTCTTGCCGGTTCTGAACGGCGCCTACGTCGCGTCCGTGCTGATCGCGCTCGCGGGCATTTTCACGGGATGGCGTTTGCACGGCCGCAGCGAAGCAGGCGAGTGGCACGTGTGGATGCCGCGGATCGGCCTCGTTGCCAGCGTGTGGGGTTTGTCGTGGTGGACCTTCGGCGGCCTGTCCGAAATCCATGCGTACGTGAACGCTCGTCCCGGCTTAGAACACGGCCGTTACGAGACGGCCGCCGTCGCACTCTTCGCCGTGCTGACAGCGTGGTTCGCTCACGGCGCGCGCCGCGCGCTGCGCTGGCCGCTCGCCGAATGGCCGGCGCTGGCGTTCGTGCCGGTTCTCGCGCTTCTCACGGTCGAGCTTTTTACGTTAGGTATGGCGCCGTTGAGCGGCTACGGCTGGCTGGTTGGCGCGCTCGCCACACTTTCGGCGTACGGATTGCTGTGGCGCCAGCAGCGCGACGTCGGCGATATCGTGCTCGCGCCGCTGCATACGCTGATGTTCTGGACGGCCGGCGCGCTTGCCGCGCTCGAAGGCTATTGGGCTTTGCGGACTTACGTACCCGAAGGCGCATGGAGCTGGAGCGCGTGGGCGTATGGCTTGGGTGTGCCGCTGCTGTTGCTGGCGGGCGCCGGGCACCGTCTGCGCTGGCCGGTCGCGCGCTTCATGCGGGCGTATCAGGTGTGGGCCGCCGCGCCGCTCGCCGTGCTGCTGTGGGCATGGAGTATCGCGAGTGTGACGAGCGACGGCAGCGCCGCGCCGCTCGTGTGGCTGCCGATCCTTAATCCGCTTGACGTCGCCCAGATTCTCGCATTCGTCGCCGGCGCTGTGTGGCTGCGCAGACTGCGTGCGTTGGGTGTGCAATGGCATCCGCGAGCGTTCGACTATCTGGCGCTCGCCACGCTGTTCCTGTGGTTCAATGCGCTGCTGTTGCGCACGCTGCATCATCGTTTTCACACGGCGTACGATGTCGGCGCGGTGCTCGCCTCGTTCAGTCTGCAGCAGGTGTTTCTGGTCGGCTGGAGCGCGTTTGCATTCGCCGGGTTGTGGCTCGCGCGCCGCGACAGTATCGTGCGGCTGTGCGCGATCGCGTCGACGCCGCTCGTGCTGGTGATGTGGATATGGACGTTCTTCGCGAACCTGACGCAGGACGGCGGCGCATGGGCGCGTCTGCCGTTGCTCAATCCGCTCGACCTGGTGCAGGCGGTGGTGTTCGCGCTGGCGGCGTTCTGGCTCATGCGGATTCATCGGCTCGGCGTGCCGATCGGCGAATATCGCGTGCCGTTGCAAGTAGCGGCCGGCGCGACCGGATTCGTCTGGCTGAACGCGATGCTGCTGCGTACGCTGCATCATTGGACCGGCGTGCCGTACGAGTTCGAGACGATGTCACATTCGATGCTCGTACAGGCTTCAATATCGGTATTCTGGACGGTGTGCGCGCTTGCCATGATGATCTGGGCGACACGCCGGGCGAGCCGGATGTTCTGGTTCATCGGCGGCGCGCTGCTGGCGGCGACCGTGGTCAAGCTGTTCCTGTTCGATCTGTCTCACGTGACCGGGATCGAGCGAATCGTTTCGTTTATCGGCATCGGTTTGATGTTGTTGCTGATCGGCTACTTCTCACCGTTACCGCCTAAGGCTCTGGTCGTGGAATCCAAGCAATGAAGCGTGCCTTTACATTCTCCGGCTGGTGTTTCGCGATCGCGGCGATCTGGGCGCCCGCGCCCGCCATCGCCGCCGACGACTTCGCGCAGCATTTCGCGCTGCAATTCGAAGAAGGCGCCGCGTACTACAGCGTGACGCTGCCGGCGGCCGTTTACGCGGCGAGCCAGCGTCACGATCTCGGCGACGTGCGTGTCTTCAACGGCACGGGCGAGCCCGTGCCGTATTCGCTCGATGCGCCGCGCGAGCCGCCGCGCACGCCGCCCACGCTGCGTCCGGTGCGCTGGTTTCCGTTGCCGCCCGTGGCCGCCAGCAGTTCCGCCGCACCGCTCGGCGTGACGATCGCCGCCGACGGTTCGCTGCGCGCGACCTCGGCGCCACCGTCCCGCGCGCAACACGACACGGACCTGATCGACCTCGGACACGCGTCGCATGCAAGCCGGGTGACCGCGTTGCTCGTGCATCTGCGCGACGACAATTACCAGGGGCGCGTCACGGTCGAATCGAGCGACGATTTGCGTCACTGGCAACCCGCGGGCGATGCGCAACTGCTGAAGGTCAGCTACAACGGCAGCACGCTGAGTCAGGACCGGATCGAACTGGACGGCAATCGCGCGCGCTACCTGCGTTTGCGCTGGCTCGACGGCACGCCGTATGTCGAGTCGCTGGACATGGAGATTCAGCCGCTTGCCGCCGACGCCGCGCAGCGCGCGGAGCGGGCATGGCGCGAAGGCATCGTCGCCCACGCGGGACCGAAACCCGGCGAGTATTTTTTCAGTACCGGCGGCCCGTATCCCGTCGACCGGTTACGGCTGAACCTGCCTCAGCCGAATACCGTTGCGCCTGCGCTCGTCTATTCGCGCACGGGCCTCGATACGCCATGGCGCGAAGTGGCGGGCGCGACATTGTTCCGCTTGCACAACGGCGACGTGGAGCAAAGCAATCCTTCGCTCGAATTGACGCCCGACACGGATCGTCAGTGGCGTGTAGTGGTCGACCCGCGCAACGGCGGACTCGGCAGCGGCACACTGACCGTCGCCGCGGGCTGGCGCCCGGCGGTCCTGACGTTCGTTGCGCGTGGGACTGCGCCCTTCACCCTGGCGGTGGGTAGCGCGACGACGGTGTCGTCGGCGGCGAGCCGGGACGATCTGTTGATGGGCGCCTCAACGGTCCCCGCGACGGCGCGCCTGGGTGAGGCGCTGTCACCCGAGCAGGCCGCGAGGGCGCAGTCCGCGAGGGATCCGGATGCGATGCGCCGCTATTTGCTGTGGGCGGCATTGCTGCTGGCCGTGGGTTCGCTTGCTGCGATCGCGTGGCGGCTCGCACGTGGTGCTCGCGTGCCGGCGGGCGGCGCGCCGGGTGCTGTGCCCGGCGCGTCTGCGGGATCTGGCGTTGCGGGCGCGGCGACGACGGGCGCTGCGGGTGCGGCGGTGGAATCCGGCCGCGCGGGCGCGGCGGCTAGTGTGTCCAACCCGGCGTCCAACCCCGCATCCACCGCGGGCGCGGCAGCTAGTGCGTCCAACCCGGCGTCCAACCCGGCGCCCACCGCGGGCGACGCCGACGGGCAGGGTGAAGGCAAGCGCTGAATTCAGCGCCGCCTACGGCGCGCAGGTCATTCCTCGCGCGCCGTCATCGTGCCGATGATCTTGTCGAGCGCGTGACCGAAGTCGAGTTTTTCCTGCTCGTCGAGACAGTCGAACATGTCGCCGTTCCATTTGCGCGCGATCGGCATGACCTTTCGATACAGCGCGCGGCCTTCGGGCGTCAGCGACACCAGCACGACGCGGCCGTCCTCGGCGCTTGCCTCGCGTTTCACGAGTCCTTGCCTGATCAACGCTTCGGCGGCGCGGCTTGCCTGGCTCTTGTCGAGATTGGCATGCCTTGCCAGTTCCATGATCGAGAACGGCCCGAATGATCCCACCGACGCAATCACGCGCGCTTCAGGCAAGGTCACGCCGAGCTTGGTCTGATAGCGTTCGCTGATGCCGCGTTCGGCGAGTTTGTTGAGGACATGCAGACGGTACGTCAGGAACTGTTCGAGCCCAGCTTTGGCGTCCTTCATGGTCTTCCCGTAGTGTGTGAGCGGTCGCGGCGCTGTGATTGTTGCCGCAACCGCCTTGCCGGTCAACGCATGCCGTATTTCAGGCGCGTCAACTGTTCGGCTTCGTCCGCCAACAGCCGCGCCGCGTCGCGAATCGCGACTTCGAGGGTGATCGGGCCGGGCGCCGGCGAGAAGCAGCCGCTGAAATATTCGGCGAGGCGCGGCAAGGCGGCTGAGTCGACCCCGCCGGACAGGAGCGTGGCCGGCACGCCTGCTGCCTGGGCATGACGGCAGGCGATGAAGGGCGCCTTGCCGTGGAGCGTTTGCACGTCCGAACGGCCTTCACCCGTGATGAGCCAATCGGCGCCTTCGAGCGCTGCGTCCAGACCGATTTGCCGTGCGACGGTTTCCGCGCCCGGTTCGAACTGCGCGCCGAGCATATGCAACGCGAAGCCGAGGCCGCCGGCCGCGCCCGCGCCGGGCAGTTCGCGCGCCGTGCGGCCGAGCGCCGGTTCGAGCAGATCGGCGAAGCGGGTGAGCGCGGCGTCGATCGTGGCAACCTGCTCCGGCTTCACACCCTTTTGCGGACCGAATACCGCCGTTGCGCCGTGTTCGCCGGTAAGCGGATTGTCCACGTCCGACATGCCGACGAACTGCGTGTTCGCGAGACGCGCGTCGAACTGCGACACGTCCACTCGTGCGAGGCGCGCGAGTTGTTCGGGCGTGGCGTCGAGCTCGTTGTCCTGTGCGTCGAACAGCTTGAGGCCGAGGCCGGCCAGCAGGCCCGCGCCGCCGTCGTTCGTGCTGCTGCCGCCGAGCGCGACGAAAAAGCGCCGCACGCCGGCGTCCATCAGCGCGCCGATTGCCTCGCCCATGCCGCGTGTGCTGCGCGCCTCCACCGGCACGCCCATTCCCACTGGATCCGTAATGCCGACGACCTCCGCCGTTTCGATGATCGCGCTGCCGTCGGCGAGCAGGCCAGTGAGCGCTTCGCGCACCGGACCAGCGGCGCCGCGCACGCTGAGCGTGCGGCGTTCGCCGCCGCTCGTGAGCATGGCGTCGAGTGTGCCTTCGCCGCCGTCGGCCATCGGGCAGATGCGCACCTCCGCGGCGGGACGGGCGCGCTTGATGCCCGCTGCGATGGCCTGCGCGACCTGTTCCGCGCTGAGCGAGCCTTTGAAGGAATCGGGAGCAATGACGACGACGGGCGAGGACGGCGAATTCGGCATGGTGTCTCTGATTGGTTGGAATCGTTGCGAGGGCGGGTGAAACGGAGAGATGAAGGCGCAGCCCCAAGCGCGTCCATTAGCTTATCAGCATGGGCGCGCCGACTGAATATGTCGAATGGCATAGCCGGCATTGACGGCGGCTGGGCGCCTGCGCGGCGAGGGCTGCTGCTTTTGCCGGCAGCTGGTGATTGAAGCGAGGTCGGCGGGAGTTCGTGCAGACAAGCTAAAGCAAAGTCGCTGGGAAAACTTCGTGCAGACAGGCGCGGCGCAACAGCGGCGCGGCACCCCGGCCGCACTGGAACAGTGCGCAAACGGGTATGAAACAACACGGAAAGCGGCCGGAATCCGGCCAAAACCTCGACAAAAACGCGCGCATTCATCGAATCCCCGGCTAGGCGCGCAAATAGTTTGCTAAAATATTCGGCTCTTTGGACCCAACCGTGCTGCCGGCGGCCTGCAAGCCCGCGGCGCAGGCGCGCAATCGAAGCGAAGCGACCTAAACGCGACCAAAAAACGCGACGTCGCACGAGATCGACAAGCGGCACGGAGAAGATAACTGATTCGCTCGAATAATTTTAGGACGATTGAAGCCATGGCTAACGTTGTTGAAAACCTCGGCAAGCTCGAACGCCGCGTCACGATTTCCCTGCCGAAGGACGCCGTGCAGAAGGAAGTGGACTCGCGTATCCGTCAACTCGCGAAGAACGTGCGCATGCCGGGTTTCCGCCCGGGCAAGGTGCCGCTCAAGATGGTGACGCAACAGTATTCGGGCCAGGTGGAAGCCGAAGTGCTGAGCGACAAGGTCGGCAAGGAATTCTTCGACATCAGCCGCACCGAAAACCTGCGCGTCGCCGGTCAGCCGAGCTTCGCGCCGAA
Source organism: Paraburkholderia sp. BL27I4N3 (assembly GCF_003386115.1). NCBI lineage: Bacteria > Pseudomonadati > Pseudomonadota > Betaproteobacteria > Burkholderiales > Burkholderiaceae > Paraburkholderia > Paraburkholderia sp. BL27I4N3. The sequence goes on from NZ_QREJ01000001.1 coordinate 2,055,066, forward strand.
GTCCGACGCCACTGAAGGCGACTACGCGTTCGACGCGACGTTCGAGGTGTATCCGGAAGTGAAGCTGGGCGACGTCGCCACGGCTGAAATCGAGCGCACCACGACCACCATCAGCGAAGCGGAAATCGACCGCACGCTGGACATCCTGCGCAAGCAGCGCGTGCACTTCCACGCTCGCGGCGAAGCCGGCGAGCACGGTGACGGCGGCGGCGACACGGCAGCGAAAGAAGGCGACCGCGTAACGGTCGACTTCGTCGGCAAGATCGAGGGTGAAGTGTTCCAGGGCGGCAGCGCCGACGACTTCGCGTTCGTGCTGGGCGAAGGCCGCATGCTGCCGGAATTCGAAAAGGCCGCCACGGGCCTGAAGGTCGGCGAATCGAAGGAATTCGATCTGGCGTTCCCTGAGGACTATCACGGCAAGGAAGTCGCCGGCAAGACAGCGCAATTCACGATCACGATGAAGAAGATCGAGTGGCCGCATCTGCCGGAAATCGACGCTGAATTCGCGAAGTCGCTCGGCATCGAAGACGGCGATCTGACCAAGATGCGCGCTGAGATCAAAGACAATCTCGAACGCGAAGCAAAGCGCCGCACGCAGGCCATCGTCAAGAACCAGGTGATGGACGCGTTGCTGAAGATTTCCGAACTGGACGTGCCGAACGCGCTGATCGAACAGGATCAGGAACGCCTCGTCGCAATGGCGCGTCAGGATCTGGAGCAACGCGGCGTACCGAACGCCAAAGATGCGCCGATCCCGGCTGCGATGTTCAAGGAACAGGCCGAGCGCCGCGTCAAGCTGGGCCTCGTGCTGGCCGAACTGGTCAAGGCCAACGACCTGCAGGCCAAGCCGGAGCAGATTCGTGCCGAAGTGGACGAGTTCGCCAAAAGCTACGAAGACCCGAAGGAAGTCGTCCGCTGGTATTATTCCAACCAGCAACGTCTTGCCGAAATGGAAGCGTACGTCGTTGAAGCCAACGTCGTCGATTTCGTTCTCAGCAAGGCCAAGGTGACGGACAAGGAAGTGAGCTTCGAAGAACTGGCAAGCGCAACGGCGCAAGCGTAAGCGTCGCTGCAACGGCGTGCCGGCTGTCGGAGCGACGGCCCGCACGCCGTTTTTTTGTGCTGTAGTTGTGTATTGCGTTTTTGTTTAGTGTTGCACGGCGCGCATGCACTGATCGCACTTGAATACGGGGTTGTCGGCCGCACCTGTCCAGCATCTAATATTTAGAATATTTCAGACAAGGATCTACTGCATGACCTTTCGCGCTCAAATGCTGGACACGTTGACCTCCCAGTCGTCGCGGGATCTCGAAGCGCAGGCGCTCGGACTGGTGCCGATCGTCGTGGAAACGAGCGGCCGGGGCGAGCGTTCATACGACATCTATTCTCGTCTGCTGAAGGAACGGATCGTGTTCCTGGTCGGTGAAGTGAATGACCAGACGGCCAATCTCGTCGTCGCGCAGATGCTGTTCCTCGAAAGCGAGAACCCCGACAAGGACATCAGCTTCTATATCAACAGCCCGGGCGGTTCGGTTTCGGCGGGCATGGCGATTTATGACACGATGCAGTTCATCAAGCCGGATGTGTCTACGCTGTGCATGGGTCTTGCGGCCAGCATGGGCGCGTTCCTGCTGGCAGCGGGGGCCAAAGGCAAGCGTTTTGCTCTGCCGAATTCGCGCGTGATGATTCACCAGCCGCTCGGCGGCGCGCGCGGCCAGGCGTCGGACATCGAAATTCAGGCGCGCGAAATCCTGTATTTGAAGGAGCGGCTGAATCATCTGCTCGCGCATCACACCGGCCAGCCGGTCGAGCGTATTGCACGCGACACCGACCGCGACAACTTCATGTCCGGCGACGATGCGCAAGCTTACGGCCTCGTCGACCAGGTAGCGCACAAGCGTCCTTGAAATGGTGCGTTTTTGCCCCGGAATGGGGCAAAAACGCAGCCGGATCGGTTGTGAAATAATCAAACTTCGTCCGAGTGCCTGCGGCAAACGCCGTCACCTTGGCTCAAGCCCGGCCCCGCGCAAACTGCGAGGCCAGGGCAAACGGCGTATCATGTAATCGAGTGTCCGGAGGCTCACACATCTATGGCGGACAAGAAAGGTTCTAACAGCGAAAAGCTGTTGTATTGCTCGTTTTGCGGCAAGAGTCAGCATGAAGTCAAAAAACTGATTGCCGGCCCGTCGGTGTTCATTTGCGATGAATGTATCGACCTGTGCAACGAAATCATCCGTGATGAGGCTGCAGGCGCGGGCATCGAGGCGGGCTTGTCGAAGTCCGATCTGCCGAGTCCGCAGGAAATCCGTGAAATCCTCGACCAGTACGTGATCGGTCAGGAACGCGCGAAGAAAATTCTCGCGGTCGCGGTGTACAACCATTACAAGCGCCTCAAGCATCTCGACAAGAAAGATGAGATCGAGCTGTCCAAGAGCAACATCCTGCTGATCGGTCCGACCGGTTCCGGTAAGACGCTGCTCGCGCAAACGCTCGCGCGCCTTCTGAACGTCCCGTTCGTGATTGCCGATGCAACCACGCTGACAGAAGCCGGCTACGTCGGCGAAGACGTCGAAAACATCATTCAGAAGCTGCTGCAAAACTGCAATTACGAAGTGGACAAGGCCCAGCGCGGCATCGTCTACATCGACGAAATCGACAAGATCAGCCGCAAGTCCGACAACCCGTCGATCACCCGCGATGTCTCGGGCGAAGGCGTGCAGCAGGCTTTGTTGAAGCTGGTCGAGGGCACGATGGCGTCGGTGCCCCCGCAGGGCGGCCGTAAGCACCCGAATCAGGACTTCATCCAGGTCGACACGACCAACATTCTGTTCATCTGCGGCGGCGCGTTCGACGGCCTCGAAAAGGTCATCGTCGATCGTACCGAGAAGACCGGCATTGGCTTTGGCGCGAGCGTGAAGAGCAAGCAGGACCGCGACGCCGGCGAAGTGCTGCGCGAAGTGGAACCGGAAGATCTGATCAAGTTCGGTCTTATTCCCGAACTGATCGGCCGTCTGCCGGTGGTGGCCACGCTCGGCAAGCTCGACGAAGTCGCGTTGATGAAAATTCTCGTCGAACCGAAGAATGCGCTGGTGAAGCAGTACCACAAGCTGTTCAACATGGAACGCGTCGAGCTCGAAATTCGTCCGGCCGCGCTGCAAGCTGTCGCACGTAAGGCAATTCGTCGCAAGACCGGCGCGCGTGGTTTGCGCTCCATCCTGGAACAGGCGTTGCTTGATGTGATGTACGACCTGCCGCAAATGAAAGGCGTTAGCAAGGTCATCATCGACGACAACGTGATTGACGGCGACGGCAAACCGCTACTGATCTACGAAGACGCGCCCAAAGTGGCGGGTTCGAACTGATCGGCTTTCGGGTTCTGCAAAAAAAGCCGTTCATGGCAACGTGAACGGCTTTTTTCGTTTATCGTGTGGTCAGGCTGGTTGTTTTCACTATGGAGTCACTGAACCTTCGGAGTCACTGAACTTTTCCCACACGCGGAGGCTTGCAATCTTTTCTGCTGGCCTCACCTATCGAACGAACTGATTCCACTCATGGGGAAATGAAATGTCAGGAACCCAACTCCTTCCGCCGGAACGCATTACGCTCCCGCTGCTCCCGCTGCGTGACGTAGTCGTCTTCCCGCACATGGTGATTCCGCTCTTCGTAGGCCGCCCGAAGTCGATCAAGGCTCTCGAAGCAGCGATGGAAGGCGGCAAGCACATCATGCTCGTCGCCCAGAAAACGGCTGCGAAAGATGAGCCGACCGAAAAGGACATGTACGAAGTGGGGTGTGTCGCCAACATCCTGCAAATGCTGAAGCTGCCCGATGGCACCGTGAAGGTGCTCGTCGAAGGCTTGCAGCGAGCGAAAACGCTTTCCATCGAAGAACAGGAAACGCAGTTCTCGTGCGAAGTCATGCCGCTCGAACCCGACCATGCCGACAGCGCTGAAACTGAAGCGCTGCGCCGCGCGATCGTGTCGCAGTTCGACCAGTATGTGAAGCTGAACAAGAAGATTCCGCCGGAGATTCTGACGTCGCTGTCGGGTATCGACGAAGCGGGTCGTCTGGCCGACACGATCGCGGCGCATCTGCCGCTCAAGCTCGACCAGAAGCAGCACATCCTCGAAATGTTCCCGGTGATCGAGCGACTCGAGCATCTGCTCGCGCAACTCGAAGCCGAAATCGACATCCTGCAGGTGGAGAAGCGCATCCGTGGGCGTGTGAAACGCCAGATGGAAAAGAGCCAGCGCGAGTACTACCTGAACGAACAGGTCAAGGCGATCCAGAAGGAACTCGGCGAAGGCGAAGAAGGTGCGGACCTCGAAGAACTCGAGAAGCGCATCACCGCTGCCCGCATGCCGAAGGAAGCCAAGAAGAAAGCCGACGCCGAGCTGAAGAAGCTCAAGCTGATGTCGCCGATGTCGGCCGAAGCGACCGTCGTGCGCAACTACATCGACACGCTGATCGGCTTGCCGTGGCGCAAGAAGAGCAAGGTCAACAACGACCTCTCCAATGCGGAACGCGTGCTCGACGAAGACCACTTCGGTCTCGAGAAAGTGAAGGAACGTATTCTCGAGTATCTCGCGGTCCAGCAACGTGTCGACAAGGTCAAAGCGCCGATCCTGTGCCTTGTTGGGCCTCCGGGTGTCGGTAAGACGTCGCTGGGTCAGTCGATCGCTCGCGCCACGAACCGCAAGTTTGTGCGTATGGCACTCGGCGGCGTGCGCGACGAAGCCGAGATTCGCGGTCACCGTCGTACGTATATCGGCTCGATGCCCGGCAAGATTCTGCAAAGCCTGACCAAGGTCGGCGTGCGCAATCCGCTCTTCCTGCTCGACGAAGTCGACAAGATGGGCCAGGATTTCCGCGGTGATCCGTCGTCGGCTCTGCTCGAAGTGCTCGATCCGGAACAGAACCATACGTTCGCCGATCACTACGTCGAAGTCGACTTCGATCTGTCGGACGTGATGTTCGTGGCGACGTCGAACTCGCTGAACATTCCGCCGCCGCTGCTCGACCGGATGGAAGTGATCCGTCTGTCGGGTTACACGGAAGACGAGAAGGTCAGCATCGCGCAACGTTATCTTTTGCCCAAGCAAAAGAAGAACAACGGCCTCAAGGATGGCGAGGTCGATGTGACGGAAACCGCGATCCGCGACATCATTCGTTACTACACGCGTGAAGCGGGCGTGCGTTCGCTCGAGCGTGAAATTTCGAAGATCTGCCGTAAGGTCGTGAAGATGCTTCTGCTGAAGAAGGCGGAAGGCGCGGTGAAGGTCGACGGCAGCAATCTCGATACGTTCCTCGGCGTGCGCAAGTACGACTTTGGTCTGGCCGCGAAGGAAAATCAGGTTGGCCAGGTCACGGGTCTTGCGTGGACGGAAGTGGGCGGCGATCTGCTGACCATCGAAGCCGCGGTAATGCCGGGGAAGGGCAACGTGATTCGTACGGGTTCGCTCGGCGACGTGATGAAGGAATCGGTCGAGGCAGCACGCTCAGTGGTTCGTTCGCGTTCGCGCCGTCTCGGCATCAAGGACGAAGCGTTCGAGAAGCAGGACATTCACATTCACGTGCCGGAAGGCGCGACACCGAAAGACGGTCCGTCTGCCGGTATCGCGATGACGACCGCGTTGGTGTCGGTGTTGACCGGAATTCCGGTGCGCGCCGATGTCGCAATGACGGGCGAAATCACGTTGCGTGGCGAAGTTCTGCCGATCGGCGGCTTGAAGGAAAAACTGCTGGCGGCGCATCGCGGCGGTATCAAGCTGGTGCTGATTCCGGAAGAAAACGTCAAGGACTTGACGGAGATTCCGGACAACGTGAAGAACGCGATCGAGATCGTGCCGGTCCGCTGGATCGACAAGGTGCTCGAACTGGCGCTCGAACGCGTGCCGGCGGCGTTGCCGGAAGAAGAGCCGAAGCCTGCTGCGCCGGTCGCGGCAGAGCCGGGCAAAGACGCCGCAGCAACGGAAGTCGTAAAGCACTAAGACAGTCGGTAACGAAGCTGTTTGCTTGAAGAAAACCCGCGGTCACGGCCGCGGGTTTTTTATTGGCCGCGCGACTTTCGTCAAGCATCAGTGCAACGCGTTTTCCCACCTATTGAGCAAAGCCGCAGTGCGCCCGCCGACTGGTTGTGCGTGCATCCATTCGCGGCAACATTTTGTTATAGGAAGCCTCCTCGAAATCCTCGCAAATCAGGCTCAACCCCGCTTGACACAAGGGTTTCGGCCCATTCTAATGATTGCGCCCGGCGTTGCCCGCCGGCCGCGTGATGCCAGGCGTTAATAAAGCGCCGTCACGATTGCCATAAACATTCTCGGGGGTTGGGATGAACAAGACGGAATTGATCGATCACGTTGCGCAGCAAGCCGACATTTCGAAGGCAGCGGCAGGCCGTGCACTCGACGCTGTGATCGATGGTGTCAAAGGTACGTTGAAGAAGGGCGGTTCGGTGACGTTGGTCGGTTTTGGCACGTTCGCGGTCGGCAAGCGCTCCGCGCGCACCGGGCGCAATCCGCGCACTGGCGCTGCCATCAAAATCAAGGCGGCGAAGGTCCCCAAATTTAGGCCTGGCAAAGCTCTGAAGGATGCGCTAAACTAATGGGCTTGCTGCTTGAGGGGCGTCGATAGACGAAGATCGGGCAGCAGGTAGAAGCAGGAAAGCAGCACTGAATCATGAAACGGGTGCTTAGCTCAGTTGGTAGAGCGGCGCCCTTACAAGGCGTAGGTCGGGAGTTCAAGCCTCTCAGCACCCACCAGTTTCAGATTCGGTTAAGTGTTCCAGCGCAACATAAGGAGTGGTAGTTCAGTCGGTTAGAATACCGGCCTGTCACGCCGGGGGTCGCGGGTTCGAGTCCCGTCCACTCCGCCAGTATCCTCGAAAGGCGAACTCCGGTTCGCCTTTTTTATTGCCCGCTGTTGTAAGATCGGGCGTTCTGTTTTTGGCACTCCTCACGCATGCTCGATTTTTTCCGCAATCACAAACGCCTGATGATGTTCATGCTCATCCTCGTCATTGTGCCGGGGTTGGGTTTTGTGGGTATTCAGGGCTTTCGCGGCTTCTTTGACGAAAGTGCAAACGTCGCGAGCGTCAACGGTCACAAGATCACGCGCGCTGAATACGACAACGCGATGCGTCAGCAACTCGACCGCGCCCGTCAGATGCTCGGCGCGCAGTTCGATATGAAGTCGTTCGACACGCCGGAACGCCGCGCGCAGATGCTCGATGGTCTGATCGAGCAACGCGTGCTGGCCGATGAAACACAGCGCCTGCATCTCACCGCGTCCGACGACGCCGTGCGCCGCGTGTTGATGAACGATCCGGTGATCTCGTCGCTGAAGAATCCTGACGGCACGATCGACGTCGATCGCTACAAGCAGTTGCTCGCCATGCAGGGCATGACGCCCGACCAGTACGACGAGCGCGTGCGCTACAGCATCGCCACGCAGCAGTTGCCGGCCAGCATTCAAGGCAGCGCGTTCACGTCGAAAACGCTCGCACAGCATCTGACCGAACTTGCGGAGCAACAGCGCGAAGTGCAGGGCATTGCGTTCCATCCGCGCGACTACGCCGCGAAGGTGCAGCCTACCGACGTGCAACTGCAAGCGTATTACGACGCGCATCGCAATGAATTCGCCACGCCGGCCACGGCCACGATTCAGTATCTCGTCTTGTCGCCGGCAACGCTCGCCGCTTCCGCGCAGCCTACCGACGCCGATCTGAAGAAGTACTACGACGACAACATCGCGCATTACCGTACCGACGGTCAGGTGCGGGCGAGCCACATTCTGATCGCAGCGCCGAAAGACGCGAGCGCGGCCGACAAGGCCAAGGCCAAACAGAAGGCCGAAGAGCTGCTCGCGCAGATCAAGGCGCATCCGGACCAGTTCGCGCAGATCGCGCAGCAGAATTCGCAGGACCCCGGTTCAGCGTCGAAGGGCGGCGATCTGGGTTACTTCGGCCGCGGCATGATCGCGGGCGGCCAGGCGTTTGATGATGCCGTGTTCGCGCTGAAGAAAGACGAAGTCAGCGGCATCGTGCAGACCGACTTCGGCTATCACATCGTCAAGGTGACGGACGTGAAACCGGCGGTCACGAAGCCGTTCGACGAAGTGAAGGATCAGATCTCGAAAGACCTGAAGACGCAGTTGGCCAGCAAGGCATTCACCGACGATTCGGAAGGCTTCACGTCGATCGTCTATGAAAAGGCGAAGAGCCTGCAACCGGCCGCCGACAAGTACAAGCTGCAAGTGCAGACTGCCACGGTCACGCCGCAGCCGGATCCGAAGCTCGCGCCTGACAGCCCGCTGAACAACGCGAAGTTCCTCGCCGCGGTGTTCGCCAATGACGCCACGACGGCACGCAACAACACGCAGGCCATCGACGTCGGCGGCAACACGTTGATCGCGGCGCGCGTGACCGACTATAAGGCCGCGGCAGTGCCGGCACTCGACGCCGTCAAGGACGCGGTGCGTCAGAAAGTGATCGCGGTTCAGTCGGATGAAGCGGCTCACAAGGACGGCGAGGCCAAACTGGCCGAGCTCGAAAAGTCGAAGGCAACGACGGGCTTCTCGTCGCCGTTGAAGGTGTCGCGCAACGACGCGCAAGGCGTGCCGCCGGCCGCATTGAGTGCAATCTACAAGGCGGACGCGCAAAAATTGCCGGCTTACGTCGGTGTGGATCTCGGCGACGACGGTTATGCGATCTATCGCGTGAACGCGGTGGTAGCGGGTAACACGGTCGATCCGCAACGTCTGGCTGCAGCGCAGCAACAGATCGCCCAGGTCGATGCGCAGTCCGAAGCAGAGGCCTATGTCGAAGCAGTGCGCGCGCGTTCGAAGGTGAAGTTCTACGGTTCTCTCGACAGCAGCAATGCCCAGGTGAGCGGCGAGTAAGACTGCCCAAACGCAAAAAAGCCCCGCAGAATGCGGGGCTTTTTCATTTGACGAGTGCAAGCTCGTCAAACGGTCAGCTGCGACACGCTGTGAGCGTTACAGGCAGCCGCTGATCGCGCTTGTGGCGTTGCTGCCGCCAGCGCCACCGGCGCGGAAGCCGACCCAGGTGCCCTTGCCCGAGTACGACGGACGTACGACAGCGGCGGCGCCGTTGGGCGGCTGCTGACCCGGAACATATACATCCATGGCTTGATCGTTAGCCAAAGTGTCTTGCGAGACGACCTGTTGCTGCGAGCTGTCGGCCCACTTCTGCGCGATGCAGGTAGCGACAGCCTTCGGCGGTTGCTGGCTTTCGCCTACGGACTGAACGCCAGCGGGCGGTTGAGCGGCGCAGGCAGAAATTGCCACGGTCAAAGCGATTAACGGTAAATATTTCACGTTATCTCCTCAAAAGTCGCTCAAAATCGAGCCGGTTACGCGGGATTACGAAAGTGTCAGAGAGAACTTACCGATCCGCGTTCCCACAGTTCTGGAAACAAGTTGTTAGCAGATTTTTCAGTGCGGCGAACTTGTGCGAAGGAGTGGCTTGACTGCGGGCCACACGTTGTTAAGTAGCACTGGCTGTGCCTGCTGGGTGGGATGAATCTGATCGGCCTGGAACATATCGGGTTTGTCGGCGATGCCGGCGAGCAGAAACGGCACGAGCGGTACACGCAGTTGCTTCGACAGTTCGCCGTACAAGCCGTGGAACTTTTGCGTGTAGTCCGGGCCGTAATTAGGCGGCACGTACATGCCCACCAGCACGACCTTCGCGTGACCTTGCTGAGCCTGCTCGATGATCGTGCGCAGGTTGTCTTCGGTGGTGGAGAGCGGCACGCCGCGCAACGCGTCGTTGGCGCCGAGTTCGACGATCACGATGCTCGGCTTCAGGCGTTGCATGAGCGCCGGCAAGCGGGCTCGTCCGCCGCTCGTGGTGTCGCCGCTAATGCTCGCGTTGGCGACGCTATAATCGATTCGCTCGTCGGCGAGGCGCTGGCGCATCAACGCAACCCAGCCCGTGTCGCGGGGCAGGCCGTATTCGGCGGAGATGCTGTCGCCGAGCACGACGATCACCGGCTTGGCCGGTTCGGGCGCGTTGGCAGCCCGCGCCGTGAAGCTCACGGAAAGAAACAGGGTGGCGGCCACAGCGGCGCAGCCGCATGCCGTTGTCAACGCCGTGGCGCGAGACGTCATGGCACGCACTTTCAACCTACGCTTCACCATGCTAAACAAAACTGATCCAGTCATTGAAGTGCGGGGTTTGTGCAAGAAGGTTAACGATGCAACAGGCGAACTGACGATTCTCGACGACATCGATCTTGCTATCGATGCCGGCAGCAGTGTGGCAATCGTCGGTGCATCCGGGTCGGGCAAGTCTACGCTGCTCGGCTTGCTCGCAGGATTGGACAGCGCGAGTTCGGGCTCGGTTCGGTTGCTCGGCCGCGAACTCGGCGAACTGAATGAAGACGAGCGCGCCGCGTTGCGCAGCGGCTCCGTCGGCTTCGTGTTCCAGTCGTTTCAACTGATGCCACATTTGACCGCGCTCGAGAACGTTACGTTGCCGCTGGAGTTGCTAGGCGGCATCGGCACGCGCGAGGCCGCAACGCGTGCGCGCGGCTTGCTTGAGCAGGTGGGTCTTGGCAAGCGCACCAGTCACTATCCGAAGCTGCTGTCGGGCGGCGAGCAGCAGCGCGTCGCGCTCGCACGCGCGTTCGTCACACACCCGGCGATCCTGTTCGCGGACGAACCGACCGGCAGTCTCGACGCCGCCACCGGTCACGCGGTGATCGATCTGATGTTCGAGATGAACCGCGCGAACGGCGCGACGTTGATTCTCGTCACGCATGACATCGAACTGGCGCGCCGCTGCGATACGACAGTGACGATCGAGGCGGGACGTCTCGCCTGAGCGAGCGTCGAGCGTCGAACGTCGCGACAAAAGCAAAGCGGGCCGCAAGGGCCCGCTTTTTCATGGTGGCTTCCGGTATCGGGCAACCACGCCATTCAAATCAAGCAGCGCGAACCACCGCGCCGCTCACCATCACTTCTTCAACGCCGCCCGCGCCCGCGCGATCAACGCCGACGTCGAAGAATCATGCTTCTTCACATCGGCACTCGGCGCCGTCAGATCGGCTTCGACCACCTTGCCGAGAATCTTGCCCAACTCCACGCCCCACTGATCGAAGGAGTTGATGTTCCATACCGTCCCCTGTACGAGCACCTTGTGCTCGTACAACGCGATCAATGCGCCGAGCGAGCGTGCGGTGAGCGCCTCGACGAGCAGCGTGGTGGTCGGACGGTTGCCCGGAAACACCAGGTGCGGCGCCAGTTCCGGCTTGTCCGCGCCGGCCACTTTCTTCGCTTCTTCGAGCGTGCGGCCGACCATCAGCGCTTCGCTCTGCGCAAAGCAATTGGCGAGCAGCTTCGGATGATGGCTGACGAGCGGATGCTCCGGCGTCAACACCGCGATAAAGTCGATCGGCACGATCGTCGGGCCCTGGTGCAGCATCTGGAAGAACGCGTGCTGACCGTTCGTGCCCGGTTCGCCCCACGTCACCGCGGCGGTCGGGTAGTCGACCATCGCGCCATCCAGACGCGCCGACTTGCCGTTGCTCTCCATTTCGAGTTGTTGCAGATACGAAGGCAGGAAATGCAGCGCTTGCGAATACGGCGCGACCAGGTAGCTTTGCGAGCCGAAGAAGTTGCGATACCAGATGCCGATCATGCCGAGCAACACCGGCAGATTCTTCTCGAGCGGCGCGTCGCGGAAATGCTGGTCCATCTCGTTGGCACCGGCGAGCAGTTCGTCGAACTGCTGCGGTCCGATCGCGATCATGATCGACAGACCGACGGCCGACCATAGCGAATAGCGTCCGCCGACCCAGTCCCACATTTCGAAGACGTTCTCTTTCGCGATGCCGAACTTGACCACTTCCGCGGGATTCGCCGACACGCCGACAAAGTGCTTCGCCAGCGCGCTTTCCGGGCAGCCTTTCTCAATGAACCAGTCGCGCAGCGAGCGCGCATTGGTCATGGTTTCGAGCGTGGTGAAAGTCTTGGAGACGATGATCGCGAGCGTCTCTTCGGGATCGATCTGCTGCATGACGTTGTACAGATCGGCGCCGTCCACATTGGACACGAAGTGCGTGGTGATCTCCGGCGTGGCCAGATGATGCAGCGCATGCACGACCATCTTCGGCCCGAGATCCGAGCCGCCGATGCCGATGTTCACCACATAGCGGATCCGCTTGCCGGTATAGCCTTTCCACTCGCCGCCGCGCACCTGGTCGGCGAAGGCTGCCATTTTGGCGCGCTCGGCCTGCACTTGCGCGTAGAACGGCGCTTTCGGGTCGGTAGCACGTAATGCCGTGTGCAGCACGGCGCGGCCTTCCGTCGGGTTGACGATGTCGCCCGCGAACATGGCGTCGCGGCGCTTCTCCACACCGGCTTCGCGCGCGACTTGCACGAGCAGTTTCAGCGTTTCGTCGGTGATGCGGTTCTTCGAGAAATCGGCCGCGAGACCGCCGCCCGCGAACGCAAAGCGCTCGGCACGGGTAGGGGCGGGATCGTTCTCGGGGGCGAACCAGTCGCGCATGTGCGCATCGCGAATCTCGTCGTAATGCGTTTGCAGCGAGGACCAGGAGGGGAGCGAGTTCTGGGTCATAGCGTCCGTCTAACCAAGTGGCACGAAGAAAGGCGCGCGCGTGAAGCGCTGCCGAGGATGATGCAACGATGCTGTTAGAGCGATGCCGCGCGGCCCGGTTCGCCATGGGTGGCGGTGAAAATTCGCCGTCACCCGCAGTGGCTCCGACGCGCGGCGCAGTCAGTCAGTATAACGGCGTTGCGTGACGGACGGCAGCGGTTTGGGCCGTCCATCCATAGGTTGGGACGGACAGCTTCAGCACTCCGTTGCCGAATAAAACAAGCGGTTGAGCAAGGTCCGCACCATCGGCGCGAGTTCGCCCGCGGTCAGGCCGGCGGGACCGTGGCCTTGCGCGCTCAGGGTCTCGGCGGCAAGGCCGTGCAGATAGACGCCCGCAAGTGCGGCTTCGTAGCGCGGCAGATGCTGCGCGAGCAGCGCGCCGATGATGCCGCCGAGCACGTCGCCGGTGCCGCCCGTCGCGAGCGCGGCGTTGCCGGTCGGATTGATCGCGAGGCGCCCGTCCGCTGCGGCGATGACGGTGCCCGTGCCTTTGAGCACCACCACGGCCGCGTAGCGCGCGGCGAGCGAGCGCGCCGCGGTGAGGCGGTCGCGCTGCACGGCTGGTGCGTCGGTGCCGAGCAGGCGCGCGGCTTCGAGCGGGTGCGGCGTGAGGATGCACGGATCGCCTTGCACGCCGCGCGCGGTGACATCGGCGGCAAGCGCGGCGTCCTTCGAGATCAGATTCAGCGCGTCCGCGTCGAACAGCTTGGGGACGTCGAGTTGCAGCACGTCGTGCATCACGCGCGTGGCGCGTTCGCGATGCCCCATGCCGCAACCGACGGCGAGCGCATCCATCTGGTCGAGCGGCAGATCGTCGACGGCATGCAGCATGAGTTCCGGGTGCGGCGGATCGTAGGGCGGGGCGCCTTCGCCCAGCAGCGCGACGTGCACCTTGCCCGCGCCGGTGTACAGCGCCGCGCGCGAGGCGAGGATCGGCGCGCCGCACATGCCGGTGTCGCCGCCGACCACGGCGAGGCTGCCGAAGCTGCCCTTGTTGGTCGCGAAATCGCGCGGCGGCAGAAAGGCGGCGAAGAGTTCGGGGGCATTCAGTTGCACGGCCGTGCGGCCGCTCGTGTCGACGCCGATCGGCGCGACCGTGACGGCGCCGGCGAGATCGCGCCCTTGCGCGGTGAAGAGCCCCGGTTTGGCGCCGATGAAGGTGATCGTGTGGCTGGCATGGACGGCGGCGCCGGCGCCATTGCCCACAACTGTGCCGGTGTCGCTGTCGAGGCCGCTCGGCACGTCGAGCGCCAGCACGCCGCCTTTGCGCGGCCGCGCTTTGGCGCGTTGCGAAAGCTGCCGGGCGACGGCCGCGAACACGCCTTCGAGCGGACGCGTCAGGCCGATGCCGAACATGCCGTCCACCAGCCACCGGTAGCCGTCCAGCGAGGCGGGCGGCGCGCTGGTGATCGCGACGCCGGTCGCGCGGGCCATGTCGAGCGCCCAGCGCGCGTCGTCCGGTTTCACTTCGACCGGCATGCACAGCTCGACGGCGATGCCGGCCTGGTGGAGTTCCGTCGCGAGCACCAGCGCGTCGCCGCCGTTGTTGCCCGGCCCGGCGATGAGCCACACCTTCTGCCTGGATTTCTCGATCGACGTATCGCGGGTGATCTGCTCGCGCAGGAAGCTCGCGGCGGATTTCCCGGCGCGCGACATCAGCGTGTGTTTCGGCAAGGCGGCCGCCGCCTGGGATTCGGCGATCCGCAGGTCGGTGAGCGTAAGCAAAGGCAGCGCCCGGTTGTGCGGGCTGACGAGTGTCGGCGGCGTCTGGTCGGCTTCTGTCATGGCGAGGCTTGGCGGTTCGCCCGGCGGCAGGCGAAAAAGCTGGGGGAATCGCTATGGTAGTGCCGATGAGCGCCCGGCGGGCGCCTCTTGCGGCCCGTTCGTGCGCGGGCCGGCGAGATTTACCTGAACCGATCCGCGCGCAGCGCGGCCAGTGTGTCCGGGGGGACGTCCGGCGTGCCGCCCGAAATCAGGTCGGCGACCAGCTTACCCGACCCGCAGGCGAGCCCCCAACCGGCGGGGCCGTGGCCCACATTGACGAAAAGACGCGGATGCAGCGCGTTGCCGATCACCGGCAAGCCGTCCGGCGACAGCAGTTTGACGCCTTCCCACGGCAAGGCCACCGAGATTCGCGCGGCGCCCGGAATCCAGTCGTGCGTCGCCTGGCCGAGCAGGGCGAGGGCTTCCTTCGTCACCGCTTCGCCCAAGGGCTTGTCGATCTGGCCGGCGCTTTGCAAGACCGCGCCGCCCGCAATCCGCAGCCGATGGTTCATGCGGCTGATCGCGATCCGCTTCACCGCGTCCACGATCGCGACGTGCGGTGCGCATTCCTCATGCGCGATCGGTGCGACCAGCGTGTGCAGACGCAGCGGATGCAGCGGCAAGCGCAGGCCGAGTCGCTCGAGCAGCGGCAGGCTGCCGTGACCGGCGGCCACGACCACCGCGTCGGCGTGGATCACATCGACTTCGCGCGAACGGGAGGTCGCGCCCGGTTGCGGCGCCAGTTCCACCGAGGCGCGCTGGCCGTCCAGACGGATCGACGAGACTTCGCAGCCCAGCATGAATTGCACGCCGCCTTGCGTATCCAGCGTCTGCTTGATGAGCTTGGTGAAGAGCGGCGCATTGGCCGTGCGCTCCTGGTCGAACAGCACGCCGCCCGCGAATTCCGGCTCGGTGCGCACAGAGTGCTCGAACGCGGCGCATTGTTCGGGGGTCAGCTCGTGGTGCGGCACTTCGAAAAGCTGGAGCAGGCCGCGCGCGGGCCGCAGCTGTTCCCATTCCTGTTCGGCGCGCACCAGATAGAGCAGGCCGCTGGTCTGTTCGAACTCGAGGCCGAAGCGCGCCTCCATGTCCGCCATGGTGTCGCGCGACAGCTCGATCAGCGGCCGCAGCAATCCGTATTGATGGCCGAATGCGTTGGGTTCCTGCAGCTCGACGAGCTGCTTGACGAACTGGCGCGCCGAGCCGGTGAAGCCGGCCTTGTTGACGACGCCGTTTTTGGCGTTCTGGCGGCTGGCCATGAAGGTCGGGCCGAACCAGACGTCGAGCGGAGTCGGCAGGACGGTGCCGCCGTGTCCATAGGTTGCGCCCTGCGCAACCGTGGCGTGGCGCTCGACGACGCATACCCGATGGCCGGCCGCGCGCAGTTGATAAGCGGTGGCGACGCCCGCAATTCCGCCGCCGATGACGATGACATCCATGTTCTGATTCGATTTGCCGACAGGACGCCGAAGCGGCGCTTGCCCGTTGAGCGTGACATGCGGCGCGCCGTGCCGCCTGCGTGGCCGCTCGCGCCGATCTGGTGAAAGGGCGAATGATAGCAGTCAAACCGCTGGCGCGGCCACGCGGGCGCAACGCCGGAGCGCCGGCGCGATTGGCGCGGTGGGCGCACCGGAGGCCGGCCCAAACCCGCTCGGAAGCCGCCCGGAACCCACGCGGAGCTTGCGCCAAGCCCCCGCGAAACTATCTCGAAACCTGCCCGTAGCCGCACCGCCAGGCCCGCTGGAAGCCTCTTCCCGGGGTATAATCCCGGACTTCCTTTGCGCCTCACGTCGCCTTCACGCGCGACTCATCGGCGCGACTCACGGCATCACTCATCGGCATCATTAGCGACGCAACGTCAAGTCCATGGCCCACTTCTCGTGTTTCCCCGGCGCTTCGGCCCTTTCCGATTTCCGTCAAACCCGCCTGCTCGACACGCTCACGCGCATCGATCCGAACATCACCGGCGTGCGCGGGCAATATCTGCACTTTGTCAACGCGCAGACGCCGCTCTCCGCTGAAGACAACGCGAAGATCGAAGCGCTGATGCACTACGGCGATCCGCTCGAAGAAACCAGCGAGCGCGGCACGGCCGAGACTTTTCTCGTGGTGCCGCGTTTCGGCACGGTGTCGCCGTGGGCCAGCAAGGCAACGGATATCGCGCATCTGTGCGGCCTCACGCAGGTGCGCCGCATCGAGCGCGGCGTCGAGTACACGGTCACGCTGAAAAGCGGCCTGCTGGGCGGCAAGAAGGCGCTCTCCGACGAAGCCCGCGCCGCTGTCGCGGCGGCCTTGCACGACCGGATGACCGAGAGCGTGGCGCCGTCGCGCGACCACGCGCTGCATCTGTTCGACGAACTGCCGGCCAAGCCGCTGCAAACCGTCGATGTATTGAGCAACGGCCGCGGCGCGCTGGAAACGGCGAACACGGAACTGGGCCTCGCGCTCGCCGACGACGAAATCGACTATCTCGTCGACGCCTTCACGAAGCTCGGCCGCAACCCGACCGACGTCGAACTGATGATGTTCGCGCAGGCCAACAGCGAACATTGCCGCCACAAGATTTTCAACGCGGACTGGACCATCGACGGCGAAAAGCAGGATATCTCGCTGTTCAACATGATCCGCAACACCGAGAAGCTGAATCCGCAGGGCACGATCGTCGCGTATTCGGATAACTCGGCGATCATGGCGGGCGGCATGGCCGAGCGCTGGTTCCCGCGCACGCCGGCCGAGCAGGGCGCGAGCGAACTGCCGGAGCACTACCGCCGCAGCAATGAACTCACGCACACCTTGATGAAGGTGGAAACGCACAATCACCCGACCGCGATCTCGCCGTTCCCGGGCGCCGCGACCGGCGCCGGCGGCGAAATCCGCGACGAAGGCGCGACCGGCCGTGGCGCGCGTCCCAAAGCCGGTCTGGCGGGCTTCACGGTGTCGAATCTGGAATTGCCGGACGGCATCGAGACGTGGGAAAACGCGCGCGACGCCGCGCAGCCGCTCGCACACCGCAATCCGGACGACAAACACGAAGCGTACGGCCGCCCCGACCGCATCGCCTCGCCGCTGCAGATCATGATCGACGGCCCGCTCGGCGGCGCCGCGTTCAACAACGAATTCGGCCGGCCGAATCTGGGCGGCTATTTCCGCGCTTACGAGCAGAACGTCGCGGGTCTGGTGCGCGGCTATCACAAGCCGATCATGATCGCCGGCGGGATCGGCAATATCTCGGACCAGCACACGCATAAGCACGATCTGCCGGAAGGCTCGCTGCTGATCCAGATCGGCGGCCCGGGCATGCGTATCGGCATGGGCGGCGGCGCGGCAAGCTCGATGGCGACGGGCACCAACACCGCTGAACTCGACTTCGACTCGGTCCAGCGCGGCAACCCGGAAATCGAGCGCCGTGCGCAGGAAGTCATCAACGCGTGCTGGCAGCTTGGCGAAAAGAATCCGATTCTGAGCATTCACGACGTGGGCGCGGGCGGTCTCTCGAATGCCTTCCCGGAAGTCGTCGACGGCGCCGGCAAGGGTGCGCTTTTCGATCTGCGCAAGATCCAGCTGGAAGAAAGCGGCTTGTCGCCGCGTGAAATCTGGTCGAACGAAGCGCAAGAGCGGTACGTGCTGGCCATCGCGCCGGCCGATCTGCCGGCCTTCGCCGCCATGTGCGAGCGCGAGCGTTGCCCGTTCGCCGTGATCGGCACGGCCACCGCCGAGCGTCAGCTCAAGCTGATCGACTCCGAACTGAACGACGACAACGCGCACCAGCCTGTCGACATGCCGATGGAAGTGCTGCTCGGCAAGGCGCCGCGCATGCATCGCGACGTCAAACGCGTGGAGCGGAAGCTCGAACCGGTGGATGTGACCGGCATCGCGCTGCCGGATGTGGCGCTTAGCGTGCTGCGTCATCCCACGGTGGCGAGCAAGTCGTTCCTGATCACGATCGGCGACCGCTCGGTGGGCGGCACGACCGCGCGCGACCAGATGGTCGGCCCGTGGCAAGTGCCGGTGGCCGACGTCGCGATCACCACGATGGACTACGCGGGTTTCACCGGCGAAGCCATGACGATGGCCGAGCGCACGCCTTTGGCTGTCATCAATGCGCCGGCTTCGGGCCGCATGGCGGTCGGCGAGGCCGTGACCAACATCGCGGCGGCGCCAATCGCGTCGCTCGACAAGCTCAAGCTGTCGGCGAACTGGATGGCCGCGTGCGGCGCACCGGGCGAAGACGCCGCGCTCTACGACACGGTCAAGGCGATTGGCATGGAGTTGTGCCCGGCGCTCGGCATCAGCATTCCGGTCGGCAAGGATTCGCTGTCCATGCGCACCAAGTGGGAAGACCGCGGCGTGGCGAAGGAAGTGGTCGCGCCGGTCTCGCTGATCATCTCGGCGTTCGCGCCGGTTCAGGACGTGCGCCGCCACCTCACGCCGCAATTGCGCCGCGCCGGCGAGGTGGGCGAGTCCGTGCTGATCGCAATCGACCTCGGCCGCGGCAAGCATCGTCTCGGCGGCAGTATTTTGGCGCAGGTCACGCAGCAGGTCGGCGACACGGTGCCGGACGTGGACGATCCGGAAGACCTCAAACGTTTCTTCGCCGCGATCCAGGCGCTGAACCAGGACGGCAAGCTGCTCGCGTATCACGACCGCTCGGACGGCGGCCTGTGGGCGACGGTGTGCGAAATGGCATTCGCGGGCCACGTGGGCGTGTCGCTGAATGTCGACATGCTGGTGCTCGATCCGAACCACGAATCGGATTACGGCGACGCCAAAGACTGGGCCAAGCAGACCAGCGGCCGTCGTGAAGACCGTACGATCCGCGCGCTCTTCAGCGAAGAGCTTGGCGCCGTCGTCCAGGTGCGCGCATCCGAGCGCGACGCGGTGCTCGCAGCGTTGCGCGAACACGGGCTGTCGGCGTGCTCGCATGTGATCGGCAAGATCAACGAGCGCGACACGATCGAAATCTATCGCGACGCCAAGAAGATTTACGAAGCATCGCGCACCGAATTGCATCGTACATGGAGCGAAGTGAGCTGGCGTATCGCACGTTTGCGCGACAACCCCGCGTGCGCCGACGCCGAATACGACGCGCTCTCCGACGCGGCCGATCCGGGCATTTCACCGATCCTGACGTTCGATCCGGCAGAAGACGTCGCCGCGCCGTTCATCGGCAGGAGCGCGCGTCCGCGCGTGGCGATCCTGCGCGAGCAGGGCGTCAACTCGCACCTCGAAACGGCCTATGCTTTCGACCGCGCCGGCTTCGACGCGCACGACGTGCACATGAGCGATCTGCTGGCCGGCCGCGCCAATCTGGCGGACTTCGCCGGCGCGGTGGCGTGCGGCGGCTTCTCGTACGGCGACACGCTGGGCGCCGGTGAGGGCTGGGCGAAGGCGATCCGCTTCAACGCGCAACTGGCCGACATGTTCGCCGCGTTCTTCGGCCGCGAAGACACGTTCGCGCTCGGCATCTGCAACGGCTGCCAGATGATGAGCAGCCTCGCTTCGATGATTCCGGGCGCCGAAGCCTGGCCGAAGTTCACCCGCAACAAGTCGGAGAAATTCGAAGCGCGCTTCTCGCTGGTCGAGGTGCAGGCTTCTCCGTCGCTCTTCTTCAACGGCATGGAAGGCTCGCGCATTCCGGTCGCGATCGCCCACGGCGAGGGCTACGCGGATTTCTCGCAGCAGGGCGATGCGTCGAAGGTCGCGGTGGCGATGCGCTATGTCGATCACCGTGGTCAGGCGACCGAGCAGTATCCGTTCAACCCGAACGGATCGCCGAACGGCATCACGTCGGTGACGACGCCGGACGGCCGCTTCACGGTGCTGATGCCGCACACCGAGCGCGTGCATCGCGCGGTGCAGATGAGCTGGCACCCGGAAGGCTGGGGCGAAGGCGCCACGGACGCCAGCCCGTGGCTGCGCGTGTTCCAGAACGCGCGCCGCTGGTTGGGATGATGACGTGAGACGGCTGCCGCGCAGTGCTACGCGGCAGCTTGCTCGCGCCGCGGCCGCGCGGTTGTGCGAGGTGAAAGGACGGCGGATGGCGACGCGCGTCCGTCCGCCTGCACGGCGGCTCCCAGACTGACAATATTTAGTTCGTATCCGCTCGGGTACGGCCACGCTCATATTCCCGCATTTGTCCATCTTTCGTACCCGATCGGGTACGGAGCGTCCCTATTGCCGCCTCGGCGTGCCGACTCGTATCCGCTCGGGTACGAAACCGGCTCCGTACGGCAGTCTCGTGGCATAATGTTCCCGAGCGGGTACGAACGTACACGAGGGCGAGTGATGGAGTCCACGGTTTTCATCGGCAACATGACGGAGTTAGGCGATCTCGTGCGGGCGTCCAGGCTCGCGCAGGGGTTGACGCGCGACGACGTCGCCGCCGCGAGCGGCCTGTCTCCCAAGTTCATCACGCACATCGAGGCAGGTAAGCCCACGGCGCAGATCGGCAAGGTGCTGCATCTTCTCAGCGAACTGGGCATCACCCTGCGCGCCGAGGTTTCCGTGGACATTCCCGCAGACGTCTCCAGCAAGGCGTCCCATCGTCGCCGGAGTTCCCATGGCGGCTAGAACGCTGGTCGCGTATGCGAATGGCCGGCGCGTGGGCGTCGTGAGCGATGACAGCGGTGTCTGGTCATTTGCCTACGACCAAGGCTGGCTGGGCCGTGAGGACGCGTTTGCGCTTTCACCCGCTTTCCCACTGTTAGCCGAGCCTTTCGTCGACGGGTCGAGCCAGCGGCCGGTGCAATGGTTCTTCGACAACCTGCTGCCCGAGGAGGAAATGCGCAGTGCGCTCGCGCGGGAGGCCAAGGTCGATGCGAGCGACGCGTGGGGCCTGCTTGCCTATTACGGCCGGGAATCCGCCGGCGCCTTGACGCTGCTCACAGAGGGCGAACAGGAGTCGCCTGGCGGACTGCAGCCGTTGTCGCAAGCGAATCTGGAGGCACGCATTCAGGCGATGCCACAGCACGCGCTCACCGCCACGGCGCCCAAACGCATGTCCGCGGCGGGCGCCCAACAGAAGCTGCTGCTGACCTTGCGAGGCAACGCGCCGGACTACGAACTGCTGGAGCCCGTGGGCAGCGAGCCGTCCATGCATCTGCTCAAGCCCGACATGCGCAGCACGGGCTATCCGCATTCGGCGATCAACGAGTTTTTCTGCATGCAGCTGGCGCGCGCAATGGGCGTGCGTGTTCCGCCTACGCATTTTTTACGTGTGCCTTCGGCCTGTTACCTGATCGATCGTTTCGACCGTGACACGAGCAGTGAGCCGGCTCGGCGGCTGCATACCGTCGACGCCATGCAGTTGTTGAACTACGACCGCAGCTTCAAGTATCAGAATGCGACCGCACAGGTGCTCAGGGATGCCATCGAGAAAACGAGCACGCGGGCAGTGGCGCGTCTCGATGTATTCCGCTGGGCGATCTTCAACGTGCTTATCGGCAATGCCGACTCGCATTTAAAAAACCTCTCGTTCTTCGTCACCGCTCGCGGTTACAGGCTGGCTCCGTTCTACGACCTGGTGAGCACGGTCGTCTACCACACGCCGACCTATCAGCCGCAGCAGCGGGACCGCTGGCCGCACTGCGACCTGACCATGCCTGTTGGTGACGCCACGCAATTCGCGCAGATCAACCGAAAGAACATGCTCGCCTTCGGCGAAGCGCTTCGTCTTTCGCCAAAGGGTTCGGAAAGATTGCTCGATGAGATGCTGGCCATGCTCGATGCCCGGGTGGCGCAGACTCGGCGCAGCGTCGACGAGATCGCGCAGCCGAATGCCGGTGAAGTCCGCTTGCTGGACTCGATTGTCGCGATGCCGCTTGCCGAGATGAGCCGCGCTTTGCGCAAGTGATCGCGAGCGCTTGCGTCCGACCGGCCACAGTCAATCCCAATGAAAAAGGCGCTGTTCAGTCATTGACTGAACAGCGCCTCGAGCACAATTAAACTCAGCTTATTGAATCTTCGCGTTCTTACGCAAACCTTCCTCGAACGCCTGCAGCTTTTCCTGCTGGATCTGCTGCACGATCTGCGGGCGCACTTGCTCCAGCGGCGGCGGCGTGATGTTGCGCACGTCGTCGACACGGATGATGTGCCAGCCGAATTGCGTATGCACCGGCGTGTCGGTCATCTGGCCTTTCTGCAGATGCGTGGCCGCGTCTGCGAATTCAGGCACGTAGGCCTTCGGGTCCGACCAGTCCAGATCGCCGCCGTTCTTGCCCGATCCCGGGTCCTTCGAGAATTGCTTGGCCAGATCCTCGAAGCTTGCGCCGGCCTTGATCTTCGCGATCAGGTCCTTGGCCTGCTGCTCGTTGTCCACGAGGATGTGGTGCAGGTGATATTCCTTGCCGCCCGCGTCCTTGATCAGCGCGTTGTAACGCGCGGTGACTTCGGCGTCGCTCGGCGTGTTGTTCTTCACGAAGTCTTCGATCAGCGCGCGCAGCACCACGGTTTGCTGTGCCACGGCGATTTGCGCCTTGACGTCCGGACGATTCGGCAGACCGCGGCGCAGCGCTTCCTGCATGAGGATCTCGCGGTTCACCAGTTCTTCGCGCACTGCCGTTTGCAGTTGCGGCGTATTTTGCTGGCCTTGATGAACCAGCTGGTCGATCAGCGCATCGGCGCGCGCTTTCGGAATCGGCGTGCCGTTCACGACGGCGATGTTCTGTGCGAATGCAGGTGCGGCTGCACATGCAGCCAGCAATACCCAAAGGCGGGTTTTCTTCAAGGTCATCGAAAATTTTCCTAGCGGGGCAACAAAGCGAATTCTTCGGGCGTATACGCCGTGATGGCAAGGGCATGGATGCCGCGCTGCATGGCATCGGCCAGCGCATCATACACCATGCGATGCCGCGCCACGCGGGCCTTGCCGGCGAATGCGGCAGCCACGATCGTGACACTGAAATGACCACCGGCGGAGGCGCCGGCATGACCGGCGTGCTGCGCGCTGTCGTCGGTGATCTGGAGCGAAGCGACCGGCGCCAGTGCGGCGGCGAGGCGTGCCTCGATCAGTGCGGCGCGCTCGGCGGTGGTGGCGTGCATGAATACATCGGCGTCGCTCGTCATGTCATTCTTCCTTCATATACTTCGACAACCACAAACTCTGCCCGACGATAAACACCACCAGACAACCGGTGGCGCCGAACAGCTTGAAATTGACCCACTGGTCGGTCGTGTAGTTGTACGCGACGAACAGATTCACCAGCCCGAGCAGCACGAAAAAGATCGCCCAGACGACACTCAGCTTGCCCCAGATCGCGTGCGGCAGTGTGATCTGCTTGCCCATCATCGCTTCGATCAGGTTCTTGTTGAAGGCTAGTTGCGAGACGATCAGCGCCACTGAAAACGCCCAGTACAGCACGGTCGGCTTCCACTTGATGAAGGTGTCGTTGTGCAGCACGAGCGTCGCGCCGCCGAACACGGTGACGACGCCGAGGCTCACCCACAGCATCGGATCGACCTTGCGGTGGCGGAAGGCCACCCACGCGATCTGCACCAGCGTGGCGACGATCGCCACTGCCGTCGCCGTGAAAATGCCCCAGATCTTGAAGGCGACGAAGAACAGGATGATCGGGAACAGATCGAACAGGAATTTCATTATCTGGTCGGGAGGTCGGAAATTGAGCGGAGAGTGAGCCGGAGACTATAAGGGCGCAGTGCGAAGCGTCGGGGCGACCGCTTCGCAAGCTGGATGAAGGGTGTCGCGGCCGGCGCACACCTGATGGCGCGGACGCCGGCCGGCAACGCGCCGGACTCCGCGCTGCGTTACTTGGGCTCGAATTGTAACGCAGCTGAATTGATGCAGTACCGCAGGCCGGTCGGCGCGGGGCCGTCTTCGAAGACGTGGCCCAGATGCGCGCCGCAGTTCTTGCATTCCACCTCGATGCGCAGCATGCCGTGCGAGCGGTCGGTTTTCTCCTTGATCACTTCGCCGTCGATTGGCTTGAAGTAGCTCGGCCAGCCGCAACCGGCATCGAACTTGGTGTCCGATTCGAACAGCGGCGTGCCGCAACAGACGCAGTCATAGATGCCGCGGTCCCAGTGGTCGTGGTAGCGGCCGGTGAACGGACGCTCGGTGGCGGCGTGGCGCGTCACCTGATATTCGATGTCGGAAAGCTGCTTGCGCCACTCGGCGTCGTCTTTCTGCACGGCGGGGGCGTCGGTCTTGAGTTCGTCGGGTTTGTTCATGGTCGGTTCCTGTCTCGGGCTTGTTTTGAGGGGCAGCTAGATGGTGAGCAGATTCGGCTCAATACATCACTACGCACAAACAGAAGTCGTTTAACGCATCACGACGAGCAGCTCACTTCCAGCGAGCTCGCCCAGTCCGGCGGCAGCCCCGCATACGCTTCGTGCTCGGGCTGTTCGTCGAACGGACGGCGCAGCACAGCCGCCAGTCGTTCCACTTCGGAGAAATCCTTCTCTTTCGCGCGGCGGATCGCCGTTTCCGCCAGATGATTGCGAAGTACGAATTTGGGGTTCACACGGTTCATTGCAATGGCGCGCGCGGCGTCGTCGCGTGTTTCTTCGGACAGCCGGACGCGATAGTCGTTCGCCCAGACGTCGAACGCGGCGCGGTCGAGAAAAAGATCGCGCACCGCTGTGTCGCCGCTCGCGTCGTGCTTCGACACGCGCGCCAGGTTGCGGAAGGTCAGCGTGAAATCCGCACGATTGGCGTGCATCACTTCGAACAGGCGATTCACCAGCGTATCGTCGCCGGGGCGTTCGGTTTCGAGGCCGAGCTTGGCGCGCATGCGGCGCTCCAGCGCTGGGGCAAAGCGATTCTTGAAGCCGCCGAGCACGCGTTGCGCGTCTTCGATCGCCTTGTCCGCGCGCACGCTTTCCTCATGCTTTTCGCCCAGCAGCGGCAACAGCCCTTGCGCGAGGCAGAAGAGGTTCCAGTAGGCGATCTGCGGCTGCATCTTGTACGCGTATCGGCCTTGCGAATCGGAATGATTGCAGATGTAGCCGGCGTCGAAGCCGTCCATGAAACCGAACGGACCGTAGTCGATCGTGAGACCGAGGATCGACATGTTGTCGGTGTTCATCACGCCGTGGCAGAAGCCGACCGCCTGCCAGTCGACCATCAGGTCGGCGGTCGAGATGACCGCTTCATCGAGCAGAGCGAGATACGGATCGTCCGCTTCGCGGCAATGCGGATAGAAACGCTCGATCACATGATCGGCGAGCGCGCGCAGCGCGTCGGTTCGATCGTTCGAATAGAAGTGCTCGAAATGGCCGAAGCGCACGAAGCTCGGCGCCACGCGCGTGACCACGGCGGCCGTTTCGACGGTCTCGCGCCGCACCGGCTGATCGGAGCCGATCACGCACAGCGCGCGCGTGGTCGGAATGCCGAGGTGATGCATCGCCTCCGAGCACAGATACTCGCGGATCGACGAGCGCAGCACCGCGCGGCCATCGCCCATGCGCGAATAGGGCGTGCGCCCCGCGCCTTTGAGCTGCAATTCGAAGCGCCGGCCGTTATGTTCGATTTCGCCGAGACCCAACGCGCGGCCGTCGCCGAGCTGGCCGGCCCACACGCCGAACTGGTGCCCGGAATAGACCGACGCATAGGGCAGCGCTTCGGCCGGCCACTCGCGCGTGAGGTTGCCGGAGAACAGTTCGGCAAAGCCCGGATCATTCTCGACGCCAGGCTCTAAACCGAGCAGCGCGGCGGTTTCGGTGGAGAACCCGACGAGGTACGGCGCGTTGAGCGGCGCGGCCGGTAAGCGCGTCAAAAACACACTGCCGAGCCGCGCGAACGCGCTCTCGTGCAACGTGGTGAGCGCATCGGAAAGAGCCGTCAAAGGCCCGGATAACCCTGCAATGCTTGGGGAAAACGACATGTTGAGCGCCTCTGGATTAACCGATATTGTAAGTCCGCGCCCGCGGAGCTGCTGGCCGGCCGTACAGCTGTCCCGTACCGATCCTGTCCAGATCGATCGCCGGCCTTGCGCTTTTCGCCGAAGGCGCGACGAGGCGCGCCCCCCGAGCTGCAAACCAATTGAAACGATCGAGCCGAGGAGACCACTCTTTATGACGACGCCGCTGCTTGGCCAGATGATGGACGTGCCGCTCACCGTGCCTTCGTTGCTCGCACACGCCGCGCGGCATTTCGGCAGCACCGAAATCGTGTCGCGGCGTATCGAAGGCGACCTGCATCGCTATACCTATCGTGATTGCGAGAAGCGCGCGAAGCAGCTTGCGCAAGCGTTGATCGCGCTCGGCGTCGAACCCGGCGAACGGGTCGCGACGCTTGCGTGGAACGGCTACCGCCATCTGGAAGCGTATTACGGCACGACCGGTTTCGGCGCCGTGTGCCATACGATCAATCCGCGCCTCTTTCCCGATCAGATCGCCTACATCGTCAATCACGCCGACGACGCCTACGTGCTGTTCGACACCACCTTCGCGCCGCTCGTCGACGTGCTGGCGCCGCAATGCCCGAAGGTGCGCGGCTGGATCGCGCTCGCCGACGAAGCGCATCTGCCCGCCATGCAGACACCCGCGCTCAGCTATGAAACGCTTGTCACCGCGCAGGACGGCAATTACGAGTGGCCACCGCTCGACGAGCGGCAAGCCTCGTACCTGTGCTACACATCCGGCACGACGGGTAATCCGAAGGGCGCGCTGTATTCGCATCGTTCGACGGTGCTACATGCGTTCGGCGCGTCGTTGCCGGACGCCATGAGCCTCTCCGCACGCGACTGCGTGCTGCCCGTCGTGCCGATGTTTCATGTGAACGCATGGGGCATTCCGCACGCGGCGCCGCTGACCGGCGCGAAGCTCGTGTTCCCCGGCAAGGACCTGGACGGCAAGTCGCTGTACGAATTGATGGAGAGCGAACGCGTCACGTACTCGGCCGGCGTGCCGACCGTGTGGCTTGGACTGCTCAACTATTTGCGCGAGGCGAAGGTGCGGTTTTCGTCCCTCAATCGCACGGTGATCGGCGGTTCGGCCTGTCCGCCGGCCATGCTGCGCACCTTCGAGGACGACTACGGCGTGCAGGTGATCCATGCGTGGGGCATGACCGAAATGTCGCCGCTCGGTACGCTGTCCAAACTGACGTGGGAGCAAAGTCAGCGTCCGCTTGAAGAACAGCGCACATTGCTTGAGAAGCAGGGGCACGTGCTCTATGGCGTCGATATGAAAATCGTCGGCGACGATGGCCGCGAACTGCCTTGGGACGGCGTCGCGTTCGGCGATCTGCATGTGCGCGGACCGTGGGTGATCGACCGCTATTTCCGCAAGGACGACTCGCCGCTCGTGGACGGCTGGTTTCCCACCGGCGACGTCGCCACCATCGACCGCGACAGTTTTCTGCATATCACCGACCGCTCGAAAGACGTGATCAAGTCAGGCGGCGAATGGATCAGTTCGATCGACATCGAGAACGTGGCGATCGCGCATCCGGCCGTGGCCGAAGCGGCGTGCATTGCGTGCGCGCATCCGAAATGGACTGAGCGGCCGCTGCTGGTAGTCGTCAAGCGCCCCGGCTTCGAGGTCACACGTGAAGAGTTGCTGGCCTTCTACGACGGCAAGGTCGCCAAATGGTGGATTCCCGACGACGTCGCGTTTGTCGACGAATTGCCGCACACGGCGACCGGCAAGCTGCAAAAACTCAAGCTGCGCGACATATTCCGCAACCACGTGCTGCCTTCCGCGCTTGAAGACGAAAAAGACTGTCCGTTGACGCCGCTTGCCAGGGGAAACCCCGCCTAAAAATAAAAAAACGCGAATTGAACGAGCGTGCTTTTTTGTGTATTCTGCCTGCTGACCCCGGAAAAAACAGACAATCGGTCGGATCGTTGATCCGACTCGATGAACCGGATGGGCGGCATCTGTTGCCGCCATCACGCATGGATCGCATGGAGGCAGGCAGATGGCAGTGGACTACACAACTCATGACGGCGTGGCCGTCATCACGCTGAACAATCCTCCCGTGAATGGCCTCGGCCTGTCGACGCGAGCGGGTATCGTCGAGGGCATCGAGCGCGCGCAGAACGATCCGGCCATCAAGGCCATCGTGCTGACCGGCGCGGGCAAGGCCTTCTCGGGCGGCGCCGATATCACCGAATTCAATACGCCGAAAGCGGGCCAGGAGCCGACGCTCGCCACCGTCATCAAGATCGTGGAAGGCAGCGCGAAGCCGGTAGTCGCGGCGATTCACAGCGTCGCGATGGGCGGCGGTCTGGAGTTGGCGCTCGGCGCGCATTACCGCATCGCCGCGCCTGGCGCGCAGATCGCGCTGCCGGAAGTGAAACTCGGCATTCTGCCGGGCGCGGGCGGCACGCAGCGTCTGCCGCGCGCCATTGGTCTCGAAGCGGCGCTCAATATGATCGTCTCCGGTGCGCCCGTCATGTCGGAGAAGCTCGCCGATTCCGGTTTGTTCGATGAACTCGCGCAGGGCGATCTTGCCGAAGCGGCGCTGGCGTTCGCCCGCAAGGTCGGCGCGAAAGAAGGCCCGCATCCGAAAGTGCGCGACCGCAAGATCGAGCATCCGAACGCTGCCGGTTTCATCCAGTTCGCGCGCAATACCGTCGCCACGATGGCGAAGAATTTCCCTGCGCCGCTGAAATGCATCGATGCCGTGGAAGCGGGCGTGCAGAAGGGTTTCGACAAGGGCCTCGCGTTCGAACGCGAATGCTTCATGGCGCTCGTGCAGACGCCGGAAAGCCATGCGCTGCGTCACGCGTTCTTCGGCGAACGCGCGGCGAGCAAGATTCCCGATGTGCCGTCGGACACACCGGTGCGCGACATCAGCCAGGTGGCCGTAATCGGCGCGGGCACGATGGGCGGCGGCATCGCGATGAACTTCATCAACGCGGGCATTCCGGTCACGCTGCTGGAAACGAAACAGGAAGCACTCGACCGCGGCCTCGCCACGATTCGCAAGAACTACGAAGCGACCGTCAAGAAGGGCAAGCTCAAGCCTGAAGCGCTCGAACAGCGCATGGCGCTGATCACGCCCACGCTTTCCTACGACGACCTCAAGAACGCCGATCTGATCGTCGAGGCGGTGTTCGAAGAACTCGGCGTGAAAGAACAGGTGTTCAAGCGTCTCGACGAAGTGGCAAAGCAAGGCGCGATTCTCGCCTCGAACACGTCGACGCTCGACGTCGACAAGATCGCCGCTTTCACGAAGCGTCCGCAGGACGTGGTCGGCATGCACTTCTTCAGCCCGGCCAATGTCATGAAGCTGCTCGAAGTGGTGCGCGGCAAGGAGACGGCCAAAGACGTGCTCGCCACGGTCATGAAGCTTGCCAAGAAGATCAAAAAGACCGCTGTGGTCTCGGGCGTGTGCGACGGTTTCATCGGCAACCGGATGATCGAGCAGTACATCCGCCAGGCGCTCTTCATGCTCGAAGAAGGCGCGTTGCCCGCGCAGGTCGACAAAGCAATCGAGAAGTTCGGCTTCGCGATGGGTCCGTTCCGCATGAGCGATCTGGCCGGCAATGATATCGGCTGGGCGATCCGTAAGCGCCGTTATCAGGAACAGCCTGACCTGCATTACTCGAAGATCGCCGATCGTCTCTGTGAGACCGGGCGCTTCGGCCAGAAGACCGGCGGCGGCTGGTACGACTACAAGGCGGGCGACCGCAGCGCGTATCCGTCGAAGGTGGTCGACGACATGATCGTCGCGTTCTCGAAGGAAGCCGACGTGGAGCGTCGCAAGATCAGCGACGAGGAAATTGTCGAGCGACTTGTATTCGCGCTCGTGAACGAAGGCGCGAAGATTCTCGAAGAAGGCATTGCGTCGAAGGCGTCGGACATCGACATGGTTTATCTGACCGGCTACGGCTTCCCGCTCTATCGCGGCGGCCCCATGCTGTACGCGGACACGGTTGGCCTCTACAACGTCGAGCGCGCGATTCGCCGCTATGCGGCGCGGCCGAACGGCGATGCGTGGCAACTGGCGCCGAGCATCGCGGAACTGGCGGCCAAGGGCCGCGGGTTCAACGGCTGAGCTGCAGCGCGACTGAATTGACTGAGGTGGCGCTGGGCGGCGAATCGCTCGCGCGCCATCATCGATATCTGGAAGTAGGAGACATGCATGACTGACGCCGTAATCGTATCGACCGCCCGTACGGGTCTCGCCAAATCATGGCGCGGCGGTTTCAACATGACGCACGGCGCGACGCTCGGCGGCCACGTCACGCAGGCCGCCGTCGAGCGTGCGAAGCTCGATCCGGCACGGGTCGAAGACGTGATCATGGGCTGCGCCAATCCGGAAGGCGCGACCGGCATGAACATCGCGCGGCAGATCGCGTTGCGCGCCGGTTTGCCGGTCAGCGTGCCGGGCATGACGGTGAACCGTTTCTGTTCGTCGGGATTGCAAACTATCGCGCTGGCTGCGCAACGTGTGATCGCCGGTGAAGGCGACGTGTTCGTGGCCGGTGGCGTGGAATCCATCTCGTGCGTGCAGAACGAGATGAACCAGCACATGCTGACCGAAGGCTGGCTCAGCCAGAACAAGCCGGAAATCTACTGGTCGATGCTGCAGACCGCGGAGAACGTCGCGAAACGTTATTCGATCTCGAAGGAGCGCCAGGACGAATACGGCGCGCGTTCCCAGCAGCGGGCAGCGGCCGCGCTCGAAGCCGGCAAGTTCAAGGACGAGATCGTGCCGTTGACGGTGCTCGCCGGCGTCGCCGACAAAGCGAGCGGGCGTCTCTTCACGAAGGAAGTGACCGTTAGCGGCGACGAAGGCATTCGCGCCGACACCACGCTCGAAGGCGTATCGAAGATTCGTACCGCACTGCCGGGCGGTGTCATCACCGCGGGCAACGCGAGCCAGTTCTCGGATGGCGCGTCGGCTTGCGTGGTGATGAACGCGAAGGTGGCGGAGCGCGAAGGGCTGCAGCCGCTCGGTATTTTCCGCGGCTTCGCAGTGGCCGGTTGCGAGCCGGACGAGATGGGTATTGGCCCGGTGTTCGCGGTGCCTAAACTGCTCAAGCAGGCGGGTCTGAAGGTCGAGGACATCGACCTGTGGGAACTGAACGAAGCATTCGCCGTGCAGGTGCTGTATTGCGCCGACAAGCTCGGCATTCCGCAAGACCGTCTGAACGTGAACGGCGGCGCGATTGCGGTCGGCCATCCGTATGGCGTGTCGGGCGCGCGGCTGACCGGCCATGCGCTGATCGAAGGCAAGCGGCGCGGCGCGAAGCTGGTTGTCGTGACCATGTGCATCGGCGGCGGGCAGGGCGCAGCGGGTTTGTTCGAAGTGGTGTGATGCGGCTCGAACGGTAGTGGACGGCGGGTGCCGTGTGGTTCGGCGCGAAAGCGCGTGAACCATGCGGCACCCGTTTTCTATTCGCGCGTGGCGCAGGCTGGCCCGATGATCCGCTTCAAGGCAAGGCCATGCCGGCCGACGGCAGGCTCAAGCTGCCCTGATCGATGAATCGCGTCGTGCCCGTCAGCCCGCCCGCGAGCTTGCCGCGCAGAATGTACGGAATCTGTCCCGACTCGGTGGCGCCCACGAAGGCGAAGGCCTGGCGAACCGCGGCGAAAGCGGGCACGGTCAACGGCACATTGACGACCGTTTCGCCGTAGCGCGGTACGGTGCCGACCTGATCGCTCACACCGCTCGCGAACGGCTTGCCGTTCAGTTCGAGATCGAGCGACACGCCGTTGAAGCTGACCGCGGAATCGTTGGGATTCTGCACGCGCAGTTTGACGTTGAAACGCATCTCGAAGCCCTGGCTGTCGATCGGTTCGATGCCGGCCACATTCACGCGCACCGGGTCGCCGCCGAACAGGCCGGCGCAACCGTTGAGCGTTAGTGCGACGAGGGCGAGAAACGTAGCCAGACGAACGGAACGGCCGGGCAGCAGCGCACGAAAGAAGGACATGACCTGCACCTCGAAAGAAGCGGCTTCGGTCATGCATTGTACCGGGCCGTGCCGTGCGCCAGACGGCATTTCAGACCGCGCGCCGCAGCCGTGTTCTGACGAGACGGGCCAGTTGCCGCAGAGCTTCACGAATCGGACCTCGACCGTTCTTCTGCGCGCGCCACGGCTGCACGACGAACGCGGCAGCGTTTGCATGCGCGGCGCTGATCGACACGACGCCGCGTTGCGGCGTCACGAAGCACTCGCCTTCGTGCAATGTGATCGACGTGACCGGCACGGCGTCGCCCAGCCATGCGAGCGAGCGATCGCGATAGTCAAGTTGCAGATCGCCTTCCACGGCCACGATTGAGGTCCGCACGCGCAAATCGTGCACGGCCAACTGACCGGCGAAGAGGCGAGCAGGCGCGCCGCGTGCCGGACCAAAACGCGATTGACAGACTGACATGGCGGTTTCCCTTAAAGCGTTTCCATGCCATACAGCTTATTGAGTCCGTTCACGTGACAACAGCCGCAGCCACCGGCAATCTGAACCGGTACAGCAACGCGTTTCAATGCGCTGTGTCGGTCGGAATCGAACGAATGTGTATCTGTCGCGCCGCGCGAAATGTCCGCACCATCCGCACATGACTCAATCGATCCTGACGCGGCAGGCAGTGCCTGCGGACCGGCTGCCGGACAGCCCGCCTCTCTACCGGCAATTGGCTGATCAATACCGCCGCGCGATCGGCAGCGGCGTGCTGCGTCCAGGTGACCGCATGCCGTCGATACGTGCCTTCATGCAGCGCCACGGCGTCAGTCTCGCGACGGCAACAGAGAGCTACCGCGTGCTGGAACGCGACGCGCTGATCGATGCCCGGCCGCGCGCCGGTTACTTCGTGCGTGTGCCACCCACCGCGGCGTTGCCGGTCGCGTCCGAACCCGACCTGGCGACGCTGCCCGGCGCCGCGCAGTTCGTCGGTATTCACTCGGTGATTTCCTCGATCGTGTCGACATTCCAGCGCTATCCGAACGCGCTGAATCTCGGCGGCGCGACGGCATCACCCGATCTGTATCCCACGGACGCGTTGCAGAAAGCCGCGCTGCGCGCGCTGCGCAAGCGGCCTACCTTGCTGACCGCCGCCGGACACGACCAGGGTGATCCGGCCTTGCGCGCGATCATTGCGCGCCGCGCGCTCGACGCCGGCATCCAGATCGGCGCCGACGACATCATCATGACTCACGGCGGCATCGAAGCCGTGAACCTCGCATTGCGGGCGGTGACGCAACCGGGCGACACCGTTGTGGTCGAGTCACCGTGCTTTTTCGGGCTGCTGCAGGCGCTCGAAAGCCTCGGCTTGCGCGCGCTCGAAATTCCGGCCAGTCCAACCACCGGACTCGCCATAGAAGCGCTGGCGTTCGCGCTGCACACGCATCCCGACATCAAGGCCGTGGTCGTGGTGCCGAACCTGCAAAACCCGCTCGGCAGCGTGATGCCCGACACGCACAAGGCGCGGCTCGTCGAACTGTGCGCGCAAGCCGGCATTCCGTTGATCGAAGACGATCCGTACCGCGAACTGGCCGACGCCGCGCAGCCGCCCAGATCGCTGAAGGCGTGGGACACCGACGGCACCGTGATTCACTGCACGTCGTTCAACAAGGTGCTGGCGCCCGGCATGCGGGTCGGCTGGGTCAACGGCGGCCGCTGGCATCCGCGCATCGGCATGTTGAAGTTCGCGCAGTCGCGGCACAACGAACAACTGTCGCAAGTCGTGCTCGCCGAATTTCTGCAAACGAACGCCTATGAGCGGCATTTGCGGCGTTTGCGCGACCGCTTGCGGCTTCAGCGCGAACGGATGGCCGCGGCGATCGCCTCCTCGTTTCCCGACGGCACGCGTTTCACGCCGCCGCGCGGCGGGATGTTTTTCTGGATCGAATTGCCGCATGCCATGTCGTCGACGGTGTTCTTCGAGGCCGCACTGAACGACGGCATTCGCGTCATGCCGGGGACCGTGTTTTCGAATGGCGGGCGCTTCGATCATTTCATCCGGCTCAGTTCGCCGAGCACGGATCTCGATCTGGCCGACGAAGCCGTGCGCAGGTTAGGGCGACTGGCCGCGCGAATGGCGGCTCACCCGGATTGATGCGGTGCAGCGCCGATTACAAGTGCTTGAAGAAGCACGTTACTTTGATCATCATTGATGAATCGTCTGGCGCAGCGGCTCGCGGCAATGCGTCGCCGCAGACTGGCGAGGCACTCTGACGGGCATCTTCGTATCATTAGCAATCCGGTCATGTGCTGATTGCTGACCGGCTGCTTCTGGCAGATCGTTTCTTGAAGGCAATGCCGATCTGCCTCGCGTTACCACTCGAAGATCACCACGGAGACGATATGCCATTCATTTGTGAAAATGTCGAGTGCCGAGCTGTACTTGCCCGCAAACAGGTCAAACCGAATCGCGACCACAATTCGTTTTACTTCTATTGCCCCGACTGCAACACGCGAAACGAGCTGATCGACGTTGGCGCTGCCGGCGGTCCGTTGGAACTGATTCAACCCGTGCGGCAAGGACTCCCGCACAAGGTGGTCGCCACCGCCCGGCCTCTCGAGGACGGAAGATATGCGGCGCAGTTGAGTATTCAGAAAGCGCTTGGCATCAAGGGTCCGTTTGCCGCCGAAGAGCGCTGGGATCAGCTTGGCATTTTCCCCGATCCACAAGACGCCGTCAGCTATGCGAAGACCACTGCGGCGGATTGGCTGGGCGCTGACTTTAGCCACTAGAAAACACCAAACGGTTCGGCGTCGCGCCCGCGCGCCGATCCTGAAGGTCTGTTCGTGAACGTCTCGTAGGCTTCTTCTAATTCGCCGCCTACGCAACCTTTACCCGATCGGAGTCAGCGGCCGGCTCCGATCGGGCAGCAGTCCAGCCGGTCGTTTCGACAACACCGGCGTGACCTGGCGCAGAGCGCAATGCTCGCGAGTGAGCCGTCATCCGCATCGTCAAGAGCCCGTTTCTGCCCGCCCAAACCTGCCGATAAAACTCCACCAAACGCGTAAGTTTGATAGGCTTGCTGTTTGCCTTGGCCAATGGGCGAGCGCGAACAAAACGCTGGAGATTCCCCACGCGCCCCGCGGCAATTTCACGAACGTACCGACTCACGAACGTACCGACCACTCAATCTGCAAACAGCCATGACCGATTCGCCCTCATCTAACGCGAGTGCCGCGTCCATGCCCGAGAGCCCGTTCGTCGACCGGCTCGGCGCGCAGCTTCTGTCGGCCGCGGACGGCGCCAGCGAAGTCGTGCTGCCGTTGCGGCACGATCATATGAACACGTGGGACGTCGCTCACGGCGGCGTCACGATGACGCTCGCCGACATCGCGCTTGCAATGGCCGCGCGCAGTCTCGCCGGCGACGGCATCGGCGTCGTCACGGTCGAGATGAAGGTCAACTTCATGCAGCCGGGCCGCGGGGAATTGCGCGCGAGCGCTCGCGTGCTGCACCGTTCCACCACCATGGCCTACTGCGAAGGCGAGATCCGCGACAGCGACGGCCACTTCGTCGCCAAGGCGCTCGGCACCTTCAAATACATGCGGCGCCTCGCCGTCGGGCGCGACATCACGCAACAACGCTTGCGCAGCGACCCGGCGGCGAAACCGGGTCCTAGCGACGGCTGAGCGCAAAGCTTGCGGACCGCGTGCGCATCTGAACGAAACGCGCGCGCCGTTTCTCCCTTCACAAACTCTGTTCAAATCATTCGCCGACTCATCGGCAACCCATGGAGACGATCGTCATGCCCCAGATCAACCGTCAACTCGTGCTGGCGTCGCGCCCGCAAGGCGCCGTGACGCCCGATAATTTCCGCCTCGTCGAAGCACCGCTCGCTCCGCTAGCCGACGGCGAATTGCGCGTGCGCAATCACTACCTGTCGCTCGACCCGTACATGCGCGGCCGTATGAACGACAGCAAGTCCTACGCGCCGCCGCAACCGCTGAACGAAGTGATGATCGGCGGCACGGTGGGTGAAGTGGTGGAGTCGAAGAATCCGAAGTTCGCGGTCGGCGACAAGGTCGTCGCGATGTTCGGCTGGCAGGAATACGGCACCTCGAACGGGACCGGCGTGCAGAAAGTCAACGACACGCATGTGCCCTTGTCGGCCTATCTCGGTCCGGTCGGCATGCCGGGTGTCACCGCGTGGTACGGGCTGAACCGCATCATCGCGCCGAAGGCGGGCGAGACAGTGGTGGTCAGCGCGGCGAGCGGCGCGGTGGGCAGCGTGGTCGGTCAACTGGCGAAGCTGGCCGGCGCGCACGCGGTCGGCATTGCCGGCGGCGCGGACAAGTGTCGCTATGTGACCGAGACGCTCGGCTTCGACGCCTGCGTCGATTACAAGGCCGGCAATCTTTATCAGGACCTCAAGGCCGTCACGCCGAACGGCGTGGATGGCTACTTCGAGAACGTCGGCGGTGCCGTGCTCGACGCAACGCTCGCGCGCATGAATGCGTTCGGCCGGATCGCGCTGTGCGGGTTTATCGCGGGCTACGATGGCGAGCCAGTGCCGCTCAAGCATCCGTCGCTGATCCTCACGCAGCGTCTGCTCGTGCAAGGCTTTATCGTCAGCGAGCATATGGACGTGTGGCCGGAAGCGCTCAAGCAACTCGGCACACTGGTCGCGCAAAAGAAGCTGCAGTATCGCGAAACCATCGCGCAAGGACTCGAAGCCGCGCCCGAGGCGTTCATCGGTTTGCTCAAAGGGAAGAACTTCGGCAAGCAACTCGTCAAGCTGATCTGATCGCGCCGGCGCTCAAGCGCATCACACAACACGCGGAGCAAACCAGGAGAGTCAAACGATGTTCGAATTCGCAGGCAAGGTGGCGGTGATCACCGGTGCGGCGAGCGGTTTCGGCCGCGCGTTCGCGCAGAAGGGCGCGTCGCTCGGCATGAAGCTCGTGCTCGCGGACGTCAATCCGGACGCGCTGGCGCAGACCGTCGAAGCTTTGCGTGCCGACGGCGCCGAGGCGATCGGCGTGCCGACGGACGTCGCCAGCGCGGCGCAGGTCGAAGCGCTCGCGCAAGCGGCGCTCGACGCCTACGGCCGCGTGCATCTGCTGTTCAACAATGCGGGCGTGGGCTCGGGCGGCTTCCTGTGGGAAAGCTCGGCGAACGACTGGTCGTGGGTGTTCGGCGTGAACGTGATGGGCGTCGCGCACGGTGTGCGGGTCTTCACGCCGATCATGCTGGCGCAGAACGAGCCGGCGCATATCGTCAACACCGCGTCCGTCGCGGGACTGCTGTCGCCGCCCGCGATGGGCATCTACAACGCGTCGAAGCATGCCGTGGTGTCGCTCACCGAAACGCTGTATCACGACCTGCGGTTGGCGCAAGCCAACCAGGCGGAGGCGGGCGGCCTGGTCGGCTGTTCGCTGCTGTGTCCGGCCTTCGTGCCGACCGGCATCGCCGATGCGGAACGCGCGCGCCCTGCGGACCTGCGCAACGACAGCGGGCCGACGCGCTCGCAGATCGCCGCGGGCAAGCAACTGCAGCGTGCCGTGCAATCGGGCAAGCTGAGTGCCGGCGATGTCGCCGACCTCACCTTCGAAGCGATCGCCGCGCGGCGTTTCTATATCGTCACGCATCCGGCCATCATGGCGACGGTGAAGCTGCGTCACGAGGACATCGAGCAGTTGCGCAATCCCATCGATCCCATGTCGCTCAAGCCGGAAGTGAAGAACGCCGGTTAGCCGGGACTGTGATCGCATCGCCGGCGCGCCAACGCGCCGGTTTCTTTCAAATCTTCGGCGCTCATGCGCCATCAGACGCACCATGCCGCTGAATCCGAAGATCGAGCAGGTGCTCGATATGATCGCGCGGGCCAAACGCCCGCAGCTTCATGAAATGACCGCGCAAGACGCGCGGGCCTCGTACGAAAAAAGCGCGCCGATTCTGGAGATCGCCAGCGCGCCGATGTTCGCGCTCGAAGATCTGCGGATCCCGACACGCGATGGCGCGACGATTCGCGTGCGTCTTTATCAAGCGGTCGAGCCGAGCTGGGCCGAACCCGCGCCTGCGTTGGTGTACTACCACGGCGGCGGCTTCACGGTGGGCAGCGTCGATACGCACGATGCGCTGTGCCGGATGTTCGCGCGCGACGGTCAGTGCACGGTGTTGTCGGTGGATTACCGGCTCGCGCCGGAGCACAAGTTCCCCACGGCCATCGACGATGCGTTCGACGCGTTGCGCTGGCTGCATGCGCACGCCGCGGAATACGGCGTGGACACAGCCCGGCTCGCGGTGGGCGGCGATAGCGCGGGTGGCACATTGGCCACGGTTTGCGCGGTCCTCGCGCGCGACGCCGACATCGAACTCGCCCTGCAACTGCTGATCTATCCGGGCACGACCGGCTACCAGCAAACCGATTCGCACTCACGTCTCGCCGACGGTTTTCTATTGTCGGGCGACACGATCCAATGGTTCTTCGAGCAATACGTGCGCGATACGAGCGACCGCGACGACTGGCGTTTCGCGCCGCTCGACGGCCAGCGTGGCGCGCCCGATTTCAGCGGCGTTGCGCCGGCGTGGATCGCTACCGCACAATACGATCCCTTGAGCGACGAAGGCGATGCCTACGCGGAGAAATTGCGTGCCGCGGGCAATGCGGCCACGCTCAAGCGCTATCCGGGCATGATCCACGAGTTCTTCAAGATGGGTGGCTACGTACCCGAGGTCGCAGAAGCGCACGCGGATGCCGCCGCGGCATTGCGCTCGGCGTTCGGCATCGAGTGAACCCGGTTTGTCTGGCGCTTGCAGGCGCACCGTTGGTGGTCAGCGCCAAATGTCGAGCGACGAAGGGCGAACTGTAAGCGACAAGCGGCGAACCGCCGCCATGCCGCCCAACAAGCATCATTCCATCTCGCGTTCGATATTAAAAGCGAAGCTGCGCTCGAAGTCGCCGGGCCGCACGATGCGGTGCGAGCCGTTGTCGTCGCTGCGCTCGGCGACGGCCACGCTGATCACCTGGCCATGCGCGGCCACGCGCAACGCCGTCGTGCCGCGCGTGCCGTACTCCGGCGTTTCGATAAACGCCGCCGACAATGCCCGTTCCCGTTCGAGCGGAATGCCGGTGGACGGCAACTCGTCGTCGCGTGCGAGGCGCGGATCGCGCATCAGATCGATCAGGCGTTCGAGTGGCGGCATCGCGTCGCGCGCGAGCAGCGTGGCCAGTTCGGCGCGCTTTTTCACCAGCTTCGGCCACGCGGTATCGAGCACGGCGTTGGAAATGCCATGCGTGCCCGGTGCGAGCAGCGTGGGCGCGAGGCCGCCCCGGTTGCAATACCAGGCGAGTTCACGCCGCGTCCAGTCGCCCACCAGCAGATTGAACCCGTTGTAGATGTCGCCGGTTTGCGCGACGTGTTGCAGGTACGCCAGCGGCGTGGCGTGCGGGTTCCCCGTCGCATCGCGCGTGGCGGCTTTCAGCCAGTCGCTGACGAGCGTGCCGCGGGTCGGCGCGTCGGCGCGCATTTCATGCGGCGCGCGGTAATTGGTCAGCGCGGCGAAGCGGCCGTCGCGCGACATGCCGAGCCACGTGCCGCCGCCCTGAAGATCGCGGCCGGCCAGCACACCCGGCGCGTCCTGCCACCAGCTGATCGGCTCGGCGGTGCGGCGAAAGAATTCGTCGCGATTCGCGGCGAGCGTGAAGAGCGGGCCGTCGACCGCGTCGGGTCGCCAGTCGAAGACGATCAGGCACATCGGGGCGCATCTCCCGGTGGGGCATTGCAGGTGAAGAGGCCAGTAAAAAGCGGCGCCTGATTGCGCCGCTTCGTACCGCGAGAGAGCTTTAAACTTCGGTCGGCAACCCGTACGGCAACGGCAGAAACCGCAGCGCCGGGCCGTCCGCCGCGCCCAGATGCACCGAGCCGTTTTCCATCGCGGCGAGCTTGATCTCGACCAGCACATCGACGCCGCCGTCCGGCGCCCACGCCGCGTTCACGACCATGCCGCACGGCTGGCCCGGGTCGTCCGAATGAAACAGTTCCGCGCCGGCGCGCACCGTGTCGAGTTCGCCTGGCACGTTAGCGAGCGAGGTGCGCCGCTTGATCGTGCCGCGATACTGGCTGCGCGCCACGACTTCCTGACCGGGATAGCAGCCTTTGCGGAAATTC
This sequence comes from Paraburkholderia sp. BL27I4N3, assembly GCF_003386115.1. Taxonomy (NCBI): domain Bacteria; kingdom Pseudomonadati; phylum Pseudomonadota; class Betaproteobacteria; order Burkholderiales; family Burkholderiaceae; genus Paraburkholderia; species Paraburkholderia sp. BL27I4N3. Next base: position 2,095,451 of record NZ_QREJ01000001.1, read on the forward strand.
ACCGCGCCGAGCACGTCGAAATTGACCATCTGCGGCACGAATTGCTCGACCACCGGCTGCGTGATGCGCGGCTCGCCCGCGCGAATGTCGAGCCAGTCCCACACGGCGGGCGAGACGCGTTTGAGTTTTTCGTCGAGCAAGGGCAGCAGCGACTCGACCTGTGCCTTCGGGCCGATCCACAGAAAACGCAGGTGATCGAGCGCATCCGGCACGCGAATCAGCGAGCCCGCCGCGCCGTCCACTTTCACATGCACGCCGTCCGGCAGCGCGTCGAACACGCCCGAGAGCGCCTTGCGCACGTCGCCGGCAAGACCGATCACGGCCAGTTCGCCGCTCGCATCCACAAGTCTGGCTTTGGCGCGCAGCACGAACATGGAAAGCCGCTTCTGCACGGCAGCCTGCACGTCTTTCGACGCCAGCAGTCGGATCGTATCGCCGCTGCGCCACGTCAGGAACGATGCGAGCAGACGCCCCTTGGCCGAGCAGTAGCCGGCTAGGCGCGCGTTGGCGGCGTCGAGATGCTGGGTGTCGTTGGTCAACTGGCCATGCAGGAAGCTCGCCGCGTCGTCGCCGGTGGCGTCGATCACGCCGAACTGCGTGAGCGGCATGTACGCGCCGTGGTGGATGACCGCGGCGAATTCATCGGCGGAAGGGCGCGGCAGCGTGGGCAGAACGAAGGGCGTGGCGGCAGCGGCCGTGACGGCGTTGCCAGAGGAAGTGCCTGAAGCGGTAGCGAGCGGTGTGTTCATGGATTCAGAGAACAGTCAATTCTGACTTTAGCTAAGGCAAACAAGTATTATATGCAGTCCAATCCTGCCACGTTCCGCATGTCCCTTCTGAAGAAATGTTTCGTCGCCGGCGCAATCGTCGTTGTGCTGGCCGCAGCCGCCCTTGCCGGTGGGTATCACTGGGCCAACAGCCCGCTCGATCTGAACCCCGCGCAACTCGATGTCACCGTCAAGCCGCATAGCAGCTTGCGCAGCGTTACGCTGCAGCTCAATCGCGGCGGCGTGCCGGTCGAGCCCGAACTGTTCGTCATCATGACGCGGCTGCTGGGATTGCAAAGTGAGCTGAAATCGGGCAACTACGAATTCAAGACGGGCGTGACGCCGTACGAGGTGCTGCAGAAAATCGCTCGCGGCGACGTCAACGAATACGTGGCGACCATCATCGAAGGCTGGACCTTCAAGCGCATGCGCGCCGAGCTGGACGCCAATCCGGCGCTCAAGCACGACACGATCGGCATGAGCGACACGGATCTGATGAACGCGATCAACGCGCCGGAAGCGTCGATCGGCAATGGGGAAGGGCTGTTTTTCCCGGATACGTATCTGTTCGACAAGAACACCAGCGATCTCGACGTATACCGCCGCGCCTATCGCCTGATGCGTCTGCGTCTGGATGAGGCATGGACCACGCGCGCGCCGAACCTGCCGTACAAGACGCCGTACGACGCGCTGACCATGGCGTCGATCATCGAAAAGGAAACCGGCAAGAAATCCGACCGGCCGATGGTCGCCGCGGTCTTCGCGAACCGTCTGCGCGTGGGCATGCCGCTGCAAACCGACCCGACCGTGATTTACGGCATGGGCGACAGCTACGCCGGCCATATCAGGAAAAAAGACCTGCAGACCGACACTCCCTACAATACCTATACCCGGATGGGCCTGCCGCCGACGCCCATTTCGCTGCCCGGCGTGGCGTCGCTGCAAGCGGCGTTGAATCCGGCGCAAACCACCGCGCTCTATTTCGTGTCGCGCGGCGACGGCAGCAGTATCTTTTCCGACACCCTCGGCGATCACAACAAGGCCGTGGACAAATACATTCGAGGGCAATGATGGCGCGGGGCAAATTCATTACGTTTGAGGGCATTGACGGGGCGGGCAAGACCACCCATCTCGGCTGGTTTCGGGAGCGCCTCGAACAGAAGGTCGCAAGCGCCGGCCGCTCGGTCGTGATGACGCGCGAACCGGGCGGCACGCCGCTCGGCGAGCAGATCCGCGAGATCGTGCTGCATCAGAAGATGGACCTCGAAACCGAGGCGCTGCTGATGTTCGCGCTGCGCCGCCAGCATCTGGCCGAGGTAATCGAGCCCGCGCTCGCGCGCGGCGACTGGGTGCTGTCGGACCGTTTCACCGACGCGACTTTCGCCTATCAGGGCGGCGGCCGTGGTCTGCCGCGCGACAAGCTGGAAACGCTGGAGCGGTGGGTGCAGGGCGGTTTTCAACCGGATCTGACGGTGCTGTTCGACCTTGCGCCTGAGGTTGCCAACGAACGGCGCAGCGCCGTGCGCGATCCGGATCGCTTCGAGAGCGAGTCGGTGGCGTTTTTCAACCGCACGCGCGCCGAATATCTGCGCCGCGCCGAAGAAGCGCCATATCGGTTCGTTATCATTGACTCCGCGCAGAGCATTGTGCAGATTCAGAGAAAGCTTGATGAGTTGATTGCAGTGCTTTGATTTAAAAAGAATATAGCCCTGCCTTATAACACCATGCAGAGTTCACGTTGCACCTCAAAAAACCTCTGCAATAGTTTGATTAGAAAGAGAAACGATGATTTATCCGTGGCAAGCCGATGACTGGAACCGCCTGCAGCAGCTGCGCGGCCACTGGCCGCACGCCCTGTTGCTGCATGGACAGGCCGGCATCGGCAAGCTGCGCTTTGCGCAGCACCTCGCGCAAGGTCTGCTGTGCGAGGCGCAACAGCCGAACGGGGAGCCGTGCGGCGCATGCGTGGCCTGCAACTGGTTCGCGCAGGGCAATCATCCGGACTACCGGATCGTCGTGCCCGAGGCGCTCGCCGCCGAAGCCGGCCTGAACAACGCCGCGGACGAAAAAGCCGATAAGGCCGACGCCGACGAAGGCAAGAAGACCCGCGCGCCGAGTAAGGAAATCAAGATCGAGCAGGTTCGCGGCCTGCTCGACTTCGTCGGCGTGGGTTCGCATCGCGGCGGCGCGCGTGTGGTCGTGCTGTATCCGGCGGAAGGGCTGAACATTGCCGCGGCCAACGCGCTCCTGAAGACGCTCGAAGAACCGCCGGCGGGCGTCGTGTTCCTGATGGTGTCGGCGCGCATCGACCGCCTGCTGCCCACCATCATCAGCCGCTGCCGCCAATGGCCGATGACCCTGCCCGCGCCCGAGGTGGCGACGAAATGGCTCGCCGCGCAAGGCGTGGCCGAAGCGCCCGCGCTGCTCGCCGAAGCCGGCGGCGCGCCGCTCACCGCGCTCGCGCTCGCCAGCGACGAGAACCGCACGCTGCGCGACTGGACGCTCAGGCAACTCGCCGCCGGCCCCGACTGCGATGCCTTCGCGTGCGGCGAGGCGTTGCAGAAGCTGCCCGTGCCGCTGGTGCTAGGCTGGCTGCAACGCTGGATGTACGATCTGCTGGCGCAGCGCACGGCGGGTGCGCCACGTTATTTTCCCCAGGCGTCGGCGGCGCTGACGCGTTGCGCGTCGCAGGCCGACGCCAGCGCGTTCGCGCGCTTCATGCGCATCGTGACGCGCCAGCGCGCCGTCGAGAACCATCCGCTGAATGCGCGGCTGGTGTTCGAGGAACTGTTTATCGGTTATCGCGAGTTGTTCGCCTAAGACCTGTCCGCGAGGTGCGCCGGTAGCGGCGGGCGCGCTTTGCAGCGCTTTACCGCACCAGGCCGACGACGCCGGTCCAACTTTCTTCCCGTATTGGCCTTCCCTCCAAGTTCAACGCACCATGAGCCTTTCCTACCGCGATGCCACGCTCGACGATCTGCCCGCGATCGTCGCCATCTACAACTCGACTGTGCCGTCGCGGCAGGTCACGGCGGATCTCGAGCCGGTCAGCGTCGAAAGCCGGTTGGGCTGGTTTCATGCGCACGGTCCGCAAAAGCGGCCGCTGTGGGTAGTGGAAGACGCGCAACAACCCGGCCGCGTGATCGCGTGGCTGAGCTTTTCGGATTTCTACGGCCGTCCCGCTTATCAACGCACCGCCGAAGTCAGCATCTATCTCGACGAAAGCGCGCGTGGCCGCGGCCTCGGCAAGCAATTGCTGGCGGCATCGCTGGCGGCGGCGCCGGCGCTCGGCATCGACTCCGTGCTCGGCTTTATCTTCGGCCACAATGAGGCGAGCCTGCGCCTGTTCCGCAGCTTCGGTTTCGACACGTGGGGCTCGTTGCCGCGCGTGGCCGTGCTGGACGGCGTGGAGCGCGATCTGGTGATTCTCGGCAAACGCCTGGACTCCGCCGCAGCCGCCGCCTGATTTACTTCGAGCACTTCTTAAGCAGGACATCACCATGTTTGTCGACTCGCACTGCCATATCAACTTCGAAGGACTCGCCGACCGCCTGCCGCAGGTGCTCGAAAATATGCGCAGCCATTCGGTCACGCATGCGCTGTGCGTTTCCGTCGATCTGGAAACGCTGCCGTCGGTGCTGGATATCGCCAACCGGTACGAGAACGTGTACGCGTCGGTCGGCGTGCATCCGGATCACGAGGACATGCGCGAGCCGAGCCTCGCCGAACTGGTCGAACTGGCCGCGCATCCGAAGGTGGTCGCGATCGGCGAGACGGGGCTCGACTATTACCGGCTGGAAGGCCGCTCGATCGCCGACATGGAATGGCAACGCGAGCGCTTTCGCACGCATATCCGCGCGGCGCATGCTACCGGCAAGCCGCTGATCATCCATACGCGCTCGTCGTCGGAAGACACGCTGCGCATCATGGCCGAGGAGCGCGCGGGCGAGCCGGGCGGCGTGATGCATTGCTTTACGGAGCCGTGGACCGTCGCCGAACAGGCGCTGGCGCAGAATTTTTACATCTCGCTGTCGGGCATCGTCACGTTCAAGAGCGCGACCGACGTGCAGGACGTCGCGCGGCGCGTGCCGCTGGAGCGTTTGCTGATCGAGACCGACTCGCCGTACCTCGCGCCGGTGCCGTATCGCGGCAAGCCAAATGAACCTGCGTACGTGAGTTATGTCGGACGGTTCATCGCGCAGCAACGCGAGATGCCGGAAACGGCGCTGGCCGCCGCGACCACGCAGAACTTCTTTCGCCTTTTCAAGATCCCCGCGCCGGCTGGCGCGTGATATGTAAAGTCGATCATTATCAAAAGGATAGGGACGTTTCCTAAAGTTAAATATGAGAGAAATTTCGATGTCGATTGCAGAGAATCAGGACGTTTCAGCGGCGCATGGGGCGCTGGCATCGGCGCGGCGTGGCGCCTCGCGCGTCGCATTCGCGGCCGCGCTGGCCTGTGCCGCGCTGACTTCGTTGGTGGTGTCGCCCGCTCAGGCTGCGCCGATCGATTCGCTGATCAAGTCGGTCAAGTTCGACGATGTCGACGGCGTCAACAAGCTGCTCGCCAAGGGCATGGACCCGAACAGCGTGGATAACCAAGGCATGCCGCTGCTGGTGCTGGCCGCGCGCGAGAAATCGGACAAGGTCGGCGCCGCGCTGGTCGCCAATCCGAAAACGAACATCGAGATTCAGGACAAAGCCGGCGAGAACGCGATGATGATGGCCGCGCTGAACGGCGACCTCGACTTCGTCAACCTGCTGATCGCAAAAGACGCCGAGGTGAACAAGAAGGGCTGGGCACCGCTGCATTACGCGGCGGCGAACGGGCACGACGATATCGTCAAGGTGCTGCTCGACCATTCGGCCTACGTCGACGCCGGCTCGCCGAACGGCACGACGCCGCTGATGATGGCCGCGCGCGGCGGCCACGTGTCGACGGTGAAGTTGCTGCTCGACAACGGCGCGGATCTGACGGTGAAGAACCAGATCGGCCTGACGGCGCTCGATTTTGCCAAGACGTACAAGGAGCCGGACGTGGTCGAAGGGCTGACCGCGCGCCTGCAGCAGATGCAACAGAAGTGATGAGCGCGGCGGTGCGGGTCGGCGGTTGACGGGCAGAGAGGGTGTGCCGGCCGCTTCAGCGTCTGGCGCGGGTCAGGCGGGTCCGCTGGCTGCTCGGGCGCGGCTGGGAGAGCACCACCCTTACAACCGCCAAAGCGCAAAAATACCGGCGCAGCGGCCGCCGCTACGCATTGCAGTAAAAAGTGCCTGAAGATAGCGCGGGCGCACACGCTTGCGCTTCGCAAAACAGTGCAGAATGACGACTTTGGCGCGCCGCCTGGGCGTGCCGTTCGGACGCGGCGAAAGACCGCCTGATAAACGACCCTGGAAAGGAACACCATGCTGCGGGCTTTGATTTTCGCCAGCGCGCTCGCCGTACCGCTATCGGCAGCCGCGTTTACGGGAGGCGACCTCAACAAGCTGTGCACCAAGACGGATGTGGCATCGCGTAGCGCGTGCGCCGCTTATATCGAAGGCGCCGCTGACGGCATCTTCAATACCATCGACGCGATCGGCGGCACGACGGGTCCGCGTGTCGGCCAGTACTTCTGCTTGCCGCAGGACGCGCGCTCGGCGCAGTTGACCGACGCGGTGCGCAAGTATATTGCCGAGAATCCGAACGTCGCGGGCTACAACGCCAGCACGGCGATCTCGCTGGGACTCGGCAAGGCGTTTCCCTGCAAGAGCGGTAGTTGATTGTGAACTGAATCACGGCTGACATGCCTCGCGCGCCCCGTGGCGGGCGCGTCGGGCGTTCAGCCTGCGGGCGTGTTTCCGGTTTCAGCGGCCGGAATTCCGCTTGGGGCTTCTTCGAAGGCCGCTTGAAAACGGTCTGAACCGTGGCCGTCGGTTTGCAGAAACGGCGGGTTTCCGGCACCTTTCCGCGCTCGCGCAGACGAACGACCTAAGATGTCTACAGGCAGTCCGCGACGGCGCGCAGTCGGTCGCCTCGCGCCTGCTTCAACGCCGGACGCTTCGCCGACGGCGCCGTCGGCCTTCTTGCTCGTCACGCAACACCGAAGCCGTGTTCGAGGCTCGCGGGTCATGCGCCCGTTCCGCGCGGGTTCTGTTCCCCACCCAAGCCAGGAGGAAAATCCCTTTCATGCCAACTCTCGACGACCTCAGCCGCATGGCCGAAGCGCCGCTGCATACGTGGGTCGGCGCGTTGCTCGTCTCCGTCATCGCGATAGTGCTGGCCGTGGGCATCCATCGGATCGGCGCGCGCATCGTGACGCGGCTCGCGCGGCCTTATCCGCTGACGAGCGTCGTGCTGCGCTACATCGACAAGCCTTCGCTGTTCGTGCTCGTGATCCTCGCGCTGGAGGCCGTATGGTGGGAAGCGCCTGACACGCTGACCTTCATCACGCCGCTGCGCGACGCCGTCGCGATTACGCTGATCGGCGGATTGACGTGGTTGTCCGTGCGCTCGGCGGCGGCGATCGGCGAGGCGATCATTCAGGCCCATCCGCTCGACACCGCCGATAACCTGCAGGCGCGCCGCATTCATACGCAGGCGCGCGTGCTGGCCCGTTCGGTGATGTTCGTGATCGTGATCATCGGCGTGGGCGGCGCGTTGATGACGTTTCCGAGCGTCCGGCAGATCGGCGCGAGCCTGCTGGCGTCCGCGGGCGTGGCGGGCTTGGTCGCCGGTATTGCGGCGCGGCCGGTGCTCGGCAATCTGATCGCCGGCTTGCAGATCGCGCTATCGCAGCCGATCCGTCTCGACGACGTCGTCGTGATCCAGGGCGAGTGGGGGCGTATCGAGGAAATCACCGGCACGTATGTGTCGGTGCGTCTGTGGGACCAGCGGCGGCTGATCGTGCCGCTGCAATGGTTTATCGAAAACCCGTTTTCCAACTGGACCCGCAGCAGTTCGCAGATCATCGGCACGGTGTTTCTGTACGTCGATTACCGCATGCCGCTCGCGCCGTTGCGCGAGGAACTGGCGCGCATCGTCGAGGACGCGCCCGAATGGGACCGCCGCGTGCAGGTGTTGCAGGTCACGGACGGCACCGAGCGCTCCATGCAATTGCGCGCGCTCGTCAGTTCGCTCGACTCCGGCCTGAACTGGGATTTGCGTTGCCGGGTGCGCGAGGGTCTGCTCGACTTCATTCAACAGCACTACCCGCAGTACCTGCCGCGGGCGCGCGCGGAAGTGTCGGCGGAACTCGAAACCGGCAACGGCGCACCACTCGACTGGGTGCCGCGCGGCACGCAGACGCCGGCCGGCAGCACCGCCGCGCATACCGAGGCCGATCCGGTGGCAAGCCGCGCGGGACGGCCGTCGGCGGTCGGCGTGCCGGGGCCGGTGAAGGAAAAAGTTTGACGGCGGGAAGCGGCATATCTTGAGGTCGCGGTGCCGATAGATGCAACTGATCGGGCACCAAAACAGTCGAACCGTCCACTCACTCACGAATCCGGCGCGGCGCCGCGTGCTTCATGTGGTTGGGGTTCTCGACGCGCAACCGGGCGCGAGACACTTCGAGCACCTGCGAAGGCACGGAGCGCGCCGCGCGAACCAAGGAGGACATGCAATATGGGCCGACTCATCGTCGTGTCGAATCGCGTCGCAACGCCGACGGAAACCAGGGGCTCGGCCGGCGGCCTCGCCGTCGGCGTATTCGGCGCGCTGAAGGATGCCGGAGGCGTGTGGTTCGGCTGGAGCGGCGACGTGGTCAGCGAGACCGTCGCCAACGCGGGCCCGACGCTGGAGCAGGACGGCGCGGTGACCTTCGCGACCGTCGGTCTGACGCGCAAGGACTACGACCAGTACTATCGAGGCTTCTCGAACGCAACGCTGTGGCCGGTATTCCACTACCGCAACGACCTCGCGCGCTACGAGCGCGAGGAGTACGCGGGCTACCGGCGCGTCAACGCGTGGCTCGCGCACAAGCTGATCAAGCTGCTTGAACCCGACGACGTGATCTGGATTCACGACTACCATCTGATCCCGTTCGCCGAGGCGCTGCGCAACGAGGGCGTCACGAATCGCATCGGCTTCTTCCTGCACATTCCGTTTCCCGCACCGCAGATCCTGCTCAACATTCCGCCGCATGAAGAGCTGGTGAAGTCGCTGTCGTGCTACGACCTGCTGGGCTTCCAGACCGCCACCGACGAACTCGCCTTCAAGGATTACGTTACGCGCCACGCGCGCGGCACGGTGGGCGCGGACGGCGTGGTCGAAGCATTCGGCCGCAAGCTGCGCACGGGCGTGTACCGGATCGGCGTGTTCCCGGACGAAATCGCCGAGCAGGCGAAGCGCTACGAAAGCCGTCAGCACGTGCTCGATCTGAAGCAGAGCCTGGAGGGGCGCAAGCTGATCATGAGCGTCGACCGGCTCGATTACTCGAAGGGTCTCGTCGAGCGCTTCCGCGCGTTCGAGCATCTGCTGGAGCGCTCGCCGGAATGGCGTGGCAACGTCACGCTGGTGCAGATCGCGCCGCCGACCCGCTCGGACGTCGCCACCTATCAGAAGATTCGCCAGGATCTGGAGTACGAGGCAGGGCGCATCAATGGCCGCTACTCGGGGCTCGACTACACGCCGATCCGCTATTTGAACCAGCAGTACGACCGCTGGAAGCTGATGTCGCTGTTCCGCGAATCGCAGATCGGTTTCGTCACGCCGCTGCACGACGGCATGAATCTGGTGGCGAAGGAATACGTCGCCGCGCAGAATCCCGACGACCCCGGCGTGCTGGTGCTGTCGATTTTCGCGGGCGCGGCGGCGGAGCTGACCGGCGCGCTGCTGGTCAATCCGCATGATGCGATCGGCATGTGCGAAGCGCTGCAGCGCGCGTTGCAGATGCCGCTCGACGCGCGTCAGCGGCGTCACGAGATCAACATGGAGGCACTGCGCAAGAACGATCTCGGCGTGTGGCGCGACACCTTCCTGCGCGATCTGCGCAGCGTGCCGGCGCGGAAGCCGGGCAACGGCGGCGGCCATAAGTAATGGGGCATGTCGACCAATGTTTGTCCGGCTTCGGGAACGGCGGCGTGAGCGCGTGGTCAGGTGCGGCAGGGTTGAGGGACGCGCGCGCCTGCGCGACTGAATGTCGGGCCGGCGCATGCTGACCACTCTGGCAATTGCGGGCTATCGCTCGTTGCGCGAGTTGATCGTGCCGCTCGGTAGGCTGAACGTGATCACAGGTGCAAACGGCAGCGGCAAGTCGAGCGTGTACCGCTCGCTGCGGCTGCTGTCCGAAGCGGCGCGCGGCGGGTTGATTACTTCGCTCGCGCGCGAGGGCGGCTTGCCGTCGACGCTATGGGCCGGTCCTGAGCGCTTTTCGCGGGCCGTGCTGGCGGGCGAGTTCGCGGTTGAACCGCTGCGCCGCAAGGAGCCGGTCAGCCTGCGGCTCGGGTTTTCCGGCTCTCAATTCGGCTATGCGATCGATCTCGGTCTGCCGCTCGTCAATCGCGCCGCGCGCTTTCCGCTCGATCCGACCATCAAACGCGAATGCATCTGGAGCGGGCCCGTGCTGCGGCCGTCGGCCTTGCTGGTCGATCGTCACGGCCCGGCGCTGCGCACACGCGACGAGCAGGGCGACTGGCAGACCGTTCCACAACCGGCCGCCAGCTTCGACAGCATGATGACGGAGTTCTCCGACCCGCGCACCGCGCCGGAGATGATCACGGTGCGCGAACAGATCCGCTCGTGGCGCTTCTACGACCACTTCCGCACCGACGCCGATGCGCCCGCGCGTCTGCCGCAGATCGGCACGCACACGCCCGTGCTCGCGAACGACGGCGCAGATCTCGCCGCCGCCTTGCAGACCATCCGCGAGATCGGCGACCCGGTCGCGCTGGACGCCGCCATCGACGACGCCTTCCCCGGTTCGCGCCTCGAGGTTGCGACCCAGGACGGCCGCTTCGAAGTGACGATGCAACAGCACGGCCTGCTGCGGCCGCTGAAAGGCGCGGAGTTGTCCGACGGCACCTTGCGTTATCTGCTGCTGGTCGCGGCCTTGCTGACGCCGCGTCCGCCCGAATTGCTGGTGCTGAACGAACCGGAGACGAGCCTGCATCCGGACCTGCTGCCGGCGCTCGCGCGCCTGATCGCGCGAGCTGCCGCGCATTCGCAGGTGCTGGTGGTGTCGCACGCCGCGCGTTTGATCGCAGCGCTCGAACGCGAAGAGACGAGTCAGTCGATCGTGCTGGAGAAGCAGTTCGGCGCAACTCGCATTACCGATGCAGACGATCGCGATCTGCCGGCTTGGAAATGGCCCGCGCGCTAAGCACGAGACGCCGTGTGCGCGCCGAGCCGGATGTAAGCTGAATGTAACAGCGCCGAGGAAATGCAAGACAAGGGGCTTTTTGTTGTGCCGTAGTGAATAATGCTTCGATGCCGGTGGTGCACGCGGCCGGCTCGGGCCGTTGCATTGATCGGAGGTATCGGCGCTGTCATACTCAGCGCCGCTGGCGCGCACCGCCTCGAGGCGCAAGCCGTCAGCTTACGGAGACAATATATGAAGATTGCGCAGATCGCCCCTTTGACCGAATCGGTGCCGCCGAAGCTGTATGGCGGCACGGAGCGCGTCGTGTCGTACATCACCGAAGCGCTGGTCGATCTTGGACATGACGTGACGTTGTTCGCGAGCGGCGACTCCGTTACGAGTGCGAAGCTCGAAGCCGTCTGGCCGCGCGCGCTGCGCCTCGATCCCGGCATTCGCGACCGCGTGGCGCCCCATATGCTGTTGATGGAACTGGTGCGCCGCCAGGCCGAGGATTTCGACGTTCTGCATTTTCACCTCGACTACTACTCGTTCTCGGTCTTCAAGCGCCAGGACACGCCGTTTGTCACCACCATGCACGGCCGCCTCGATTTGCCCGAGCAGCAGCCGGTGTTCGACACGTTCAACACCGCGCCGGTGATCTCGATTTCGAATTCGCAGCGGCATCCGCTACCGCAGGCCAAGTGGCTGACCACCGTCTATCACGGCTTGCCTGAGCAGCTCTACACGCCGCAGCCAGTCGAGCAGAAGTACCTCGCGTTTCTCGGCCGGATCTCGCCGGAAAAACGTGTCGATACCGCGATCCGGATTGCGGGCCGTTGCGGCCTGCCGATTCGCATCGCCGCGAAAGTGGATGCCGCCGATCGCGAATACTTCGAGCGCGACATCCGGCCGTTGCTGGACTTGCCCCACGTGGAGTTTATCGGCGAGATCGCGGATCACCAGAAGGCCGAATTCCTGTCCGGCGCGCACGCGCTGCTGTTTCCGATCGACTGGCCGGAGCCGTTCGGCCTCGTGATGATCGAATCGATGGCATGCGGCACGCCGGTGATCGCGTTCAATCGCGGCTCGGTGCCGGAAGTGTTGGAAGACGGCGTGACGGGTTATATCGTCGAAGACGAAATCGGCGCGGTGGCGGCGGTCAATCGCCTGCACAAGATGCCGCGCGCGGGCGTGCGGCAGCGCTTCGAAGAGCGCTTCACCTCGCGCCGCATGGCGCAAGAATATGTGGATGCTTACCAGATGGTGATTCGTGCGCAGAAGCGTTCGCGCTTTAAGGTGATCGATACGTCGGGAAGCTGAGCGGAAGCGATCCGGCTCGCCCGGCAGGGTGAAAAAAGAGCGGCGATGCGGGATGCGCATCGCCGTTTTTCGTTGGCGCACGACTTAAGACGATCGGGGCGTTGCAACAGGCGCCGGCGGTCATCATGGACGCGGCCCGCGTGCAGTCCACAAAAGCTCGCCGGCGCGGCGCATGCCACGTTGCTGAGGTTGCAAAGGCAGGCTGCGCAGGATTGCGTCTGATACGGCCACCGCTGCTCACGGAACCCGGCGGATCAGACGCACACCCCGCAGACTGGCCAACGGCTCGCGCGTCGGTTAGATCTTCAGACGCGAAACCTTGGTGCCTTGCAGCGATACATCGGCCATCAGACCGGCGTTGGTCAGCACGATCACTTCGACCGGCGCGGTGGCCGTGGTGGTGTCGATCGCGCCGTTGGCGCCCATCTTGATCAGCGCGACGGACGCGTCGCCGCCCGCCGACCAGCCATCGGCATTGCGGAATTTGTCCAGCGCATCCTGCGTCATGAACAGGAAGATGATCGCCTTCGACTGCGCGCCTGCCTGCAGGCCGAACGAACCGGAAATCGTGCTGTAGTAACCGACCGTGCCGCCGCCTACGCGCAGCGAACCTTCGCCATACTGTCCGCCGACCACGAAGCCCACCTGCAACACCGAAGGGAACACCAGAACGCCACGCGCCTTCGAGACCAGTTCGTGCGAACCCTTCACGGTCGTGTAGAGCCGCGACATGGTGCCGTCGACGCTAGCGTCGATCGACTGGCGTTTGGCTGAGTCGGTGGCGGGGGTATCGGGATTGCCTTTATTGGTCGTACAACCAGCGAGTGCAAGGCCTCCGAAAGCGAGCGCAGCGGTAGTCTTCAGCATGAAGTTTCGTCTTTGCATCGTTTTTCTCCGTCATGGTTCCGGGGCGCAACCTTATCTGTTTAGCCAGGTTGCTTTTGAGTTATATCACACGCAAGCCCAAAAGGCGCACTTCCTCGTCAGGCCAAAAGCCTTGTGCAGCGGGGCTTTCGGGCAAATCGTAAGACACCATGCCGTAATTTTGACCGGCGGCGCATGGCGCTTTGAAGCTGCGCATAGCGCGCGTTGAACGGGTTCGCGTGAATCGCGCCGGGTTTCGCTAAAGCCAATAGGAGCGGAACGGCCACCGCTTCGACCATTCGTTTTTACCGATTTTGCGCCGTGCGAACCCGCTTTGAAACGGAATTGAAAGTGTTGTCGTGACGCCGCACATCGCCCTGCATTCGGCCTTCCGATCCCGGCGCGCTCAACCGTGGTTCGCCGGACTCTTGACCGCCGGCGGACGCCGCAGCGCGCGGCGCACCATGCCGATCAGCACGCCGAGCAGAAACAGCGTCACGGCCGGCACGATCCAGTAGCCGACGAAGGCGTGCCAGAGATAGGCCATCAGCGTGGAGCGGCGCACGCTGTATTCATTGCGGGCGTCCTGCTGACGCGGCGCGTTGGCGGCCAGCACATCGGCCGGACAGCCCGCGGCTTGCGCTTCGTCGGGCTTGCCATGACAGCGCGCGGGGGCGCCGGCGGCACGCTGCGCGGCGGTGAAATTCCAGCTGGTCAGCGCACGGTCGAGGTCGACGGCGTTGTACGCCATTTCCTCCCGGATCTCGCTCACCGCCACGATCGCCACGGGCACCGCCCAGAATATGATGACGACCAGCCACCGCCTCAACCAGCGGTTTTTATGCTTCGATACCATCCTTGCCTCCGATGGATGCTCTGCAGCACCAACGACAAGATGGCGGCCCGTCTAATGTTGTATGGGGGTGGGCCGTCTCCGCAGCCATCATAGAAGAAAAATGGCGGGTTCGGGCGGGTGGACTGCGCGGGAAGGGGCGGGACGCGCTAAGCGAGCGCTGGACAACAGCATCGCTGTGTTCGAGCGGAGTACGCTCAGGCGCCGCGCTTGACGCGCGACGCCGGTTCGCCATGTTTAATTAGCCGGTGCCGACGACAGGCAGGTCTTCATGAACGCCTTGCGGTCGTCGCCCTTTTTGCCGGTGGCTTGCGTGTTGCACGCCTTCATTTTGTCCTGCTGGCTCATTGGGGCAGCGGCGGCCGGTTTCGCGGACAGGCAGGTTTTCATGAACGCCTTGCGGTCGTCGCCCTTCTTGTCGCCGGCCTGCTTGTTACAGTCGGCCATTTTGGTTTGCTGGCTATTATCTGCGAACACCGGCGAAGAAACGAGGACGGCACCCAGCACCAGCGTTGCGATAGCGGATTGGATTTTCATGTGACACTCCATCGGTGGTGAAAACGTTTTTGGTCGTTCATGCGCGCGGGCGTCAACGGTATCCAGGACCCTCGGCACGTTCATTATGGCAAATGCTGTCTGCGAGAACGGCTGGAAACGCAATCCGGTTGACAGTGCCCGACACTCGTTTTCCCTTACGTGACGGGGACTGGCGGCGGATTGGCGGATAAAAACGCGAATGGCGCCACATGGAATTATGTTATGCATTCCAGATTAAATGCGTAAAGTGAATTCAAGCGAATTAGCACTAAACAATTCCGTGAGATCGATGAAAAAATTCGAGCATGCTTTGCGCATTGCTGCACATGCAATTGAATTGTAATTCGGCAAAAAAATCCACTGCCCAACATATGGGTAATATCGACCAGAAGGCATGCCGTCGATTGCGCGACTGGTCCGCTCTCACACCGGCCAAGGAGGCTCGTTATGCACTATCTGTTGACGTACGACCTGGTGTCCGACTACCTCGAACGGCGGCCAGCGTACCGCGATGCGCATCTGAAGCTGGCGTGGGCGGCCGTCGAGCGCGGCGAGTTGTTGCTGGCCGGCGCGCTGGCCGAACCCACGGATACTGCTGTCCTGCTCTTTCAAGGTGACTCTACCGCTGCCGCCGAAGCCTTTGTCAAGGCCGATCCGTATGTACTCGCCGGTCTCGTGACGCGCTGGCGCGTGCGTGAATGGACGACGGTGGTGGGCGAGGGCGCGGCAAAACCCGTGCGCTGAACGCACGGCCGTCCGGTTGTATCGGCGAAGTGGCGAGCGACGAAACACGTCGCTTGCCTGGCGCTCCAGTGTCCCTCACACCACGCGATTTCCTTGCCGTTGATGCACTGCACATAGATTGATCGATGCTGCTTGCGGCGCATCAATCGATCGGCTCAAGCCGAGCCAAAATGCATTGAAATCTCGTCACGGACGAACCGCGGATTCATAAACGTTATTCGTCGCCATGCCTGCGTGTTGTGCGCTGCAATAGCGTCACTTTTCTACTGGAAGCGACGGGACTTTTGTGACGGAATTGCGAGGAAAGACGCAGCAAAAAGGACAAGATTGTTTCTATCCGTAACACTTGTCTCATTCATATTCACGCAAACCCTGGTGATGGTATGCTTCGTGCACAAATTCTCCCATGCACGAGTGAGACCACGTTTTGTGCTTCGCAATAGGGACAAGCCGCACTAAGTCGGGGCGGTTATGACCAGCCAACAAAACGTACAAAACATATTTGTGCAACCGAGGCCTGCACACGGGTCGTGAAAGTTGAATCCGTGGCAGTCCAAAGCCGCGGCCTGGCCAGGCTGCGTGGAGAAAACCCAATGTTTTTCGATGAGCTAAGCAATGACGAATGGGCGCTGCTGGCAGCGCTTGTTTCAGATGAGCCGGCCGTCCGTCTAAACCGACGCGGCCGGCCCCGCGCCGAACCGCGCATCGTGGCGAATGCCGTCCTGTGGATTCTGACAACCGGTGAACCCTGGTCGAAACTGCCCGGGCGCTATCCGTCGGGTCCGACTTGCCGGCGCCGTTTTGAAGAGTGGCAATTGAACGGCACGCTTCTCGAGATGGTTCGGCTGTTATCGCAAACCGGGCGCACCTTTGCGTACGTCCCCCAACCGGCGCCGCCCGTCGCGGCCAAACCCGCGGCACCGGTAGCGGAATCGCCCAGCCTGCGCGACGAGCATCTGCGTGGCGTGTCCTGGAGAAGCCCCGAGTCATGGCAGGCGCCCGGTGGCGTGTCGAGCAGCCTGGGCAACTGGCGTTCGGCCGATCCGATTGCCGACATGACGCGGCAGCTGTCCGGCGTCACGCATGCGCCGCCGGTATCTCGTCCGCCAGCCGCACCCGTCGCAGCACCCGCACGGCACGTTGTGCGGACGGGCTTGCCGCGTCCGGACGAGGCGCGCGCGGTCGGTGCGGCCATGCATGGTCTGAATTCGGCCATCGTGTCGGCGCGCGGCACATCCGCGCCTGACGATCGGCGCAACCCGCTGTCGATGAGCCTCGCGCCACGCGGCACGGAAATCGCCGAGCAGAGCGGCTACGTGATTTACATCGCGGCCGAGCCGGTGCCGAACGCCATGTATCGGGCGTGGGCGGAAATCATGAAGGACGGCAAACGCGTCGAGCGTTCCGGCCTCGTCGGCCCGCGCTTTGAGCAAAGTGAAGCGGCGGAGCAATACGCGCTCGACTGGGCGCGGCAATGGATCGACCGCGAATGCCTCACGTTGGCCGCTGCGCAGCAATCCGCCGCCGGGGTTCAGGCAGCGGCTCATGTTCCGGCGAATCCGGCGCCCGTCGCGGCGCGTCCGTTGCCAGCCTTGCGCCATGTGCCCGAGCCGGTCGCGGCCAATCACGGCGCGCCGTTGCATGGACCGCTCAACGCGTTCCGCGGTCCGTTGCGCCGCTATCCGGGCGAACCGGCCGCTGCCACCGCAGCGACCGAGAGCAGTGCGTCCGATCGCTACCCGTCGTACACAGAACTCATCTCCCACGCGGGGTGAGCGCGGCGGCTAGCACAGCAGTTCCCCGCGGCCGGTAGGAGCAACCGCCGCAGGTTCCCGCTTCATTCGTTGTGACATTCGCTGTGATTCACTGGTGTTGTCAGAAGGACGCCGTTCGCCGACGCCCCTTATTCACTCGCGTTACTGGCGTCCGTAGGTATCGTCGAAGCGCACGATATCGTCTTCGCCGAGATACGAGCCGGACTGGACCTCGATCATTTCGAGCGGCATCTTGCCCGGATTCTCGAGGCGGTGGGTGACACCCAGCGGAATATAGGCCGATTCGTTTTCGGAGACGATAAAGCGCTCTTCACCGCGTGTGACGAGCGCCGTACCGCGCACGACGATCCAATGTTCGGCGCGGTGATGATGCATTTGCAGCGAGAGCCGCGCACCCGGTTTCACCACGATCCGTTTGACCTGGAAGCGCTCGCCCGTGTCGACGGAATCGTAGTTGCCCCACGGGCGATGCACCTTGCGATGGTTGGCCGCTTCCAGCCCGCCGTCGTTGCGAATCCGGCCCACGATCTTCTTGACGTCCTGCACGCGCGACTTGTCGGCGACCAGAATGGCGTCGGCCGTTTCCACCACCACGAGATCCTGCGTGCCCACACAGGCAATCAGGCGTCCTTCCGAATGCGCGAAGGTCGAAGCCGCGCCTTCGAACATCACGCGTCCGCGCCCCACGTTCTGATCGGCGTCCTTGTCCGAGATATCCCAGATCGCGTCCCACGAACCCACGTCGGACCAGCCTGCCTGCAACGGCACGACCACGCCCGAGGCCGCGCCTTGATCGTTGCCGAGCTGCTCCATCACCGCGTAGTCGATCGAATTCGACGGCGAAGCGCTGAACGCGTCGCGCTGCAGACGGAAGAAGTCGCCGTCCGCCTTGCCGCCCGCAAACGCAGCATTGCAGGCTTCGTAAATGGCCGGCTGGAAATGGCGGATCGCCTTCAGCCACGTGGACGCGCGCATGATGAAGATGCCGCTATTCCACCAGTACTCCTTCGATTCGATATAGCGCTGCGCCAGCTCCAGATGCGGCTTCTCGACAAAGCGATCGAGCTTGTGCGCGCCGACCTTGCCGGTCACTTCCGCGCCGGCCTCTTGCGTGTGATTAGTCGTGCCAAGGGCCGCGCCGATGCGGATGTAGCCATAGCCCGTTTCCGCGCGCGTCGGCACGATACCCATCGTGACGATATGGCCGGCCGCCGCATGCTGCACGCCGGCGGCCACGGCCGCATGAAATCCGTCGATGTCGGTGACCGCATGATCGGCGGGCATCACGACCATGATGCCGTCTTCGTCCTGCGCGGCGACCGAGAGGGCGGCCACGGTGAGCGCCGGCGCGGTATCGCGGCCGACGGGTTCGAGAATCAGCCGGGTCGGCTTGCCGCTCGTGCGCAACTGCTCGGCGGTGGTGAAGCGCTGTTCTTCGTTGGCGACCACGACGAGTTGCTCGGTGAGCGGATAGCCTGCCTCGAGTCCTTCGAGACGGCGCGTGGTGGACTGCAGCAGCGAATCGTCGCCGAGCAGCCCGATCAACTGTTTCGGGTGCTGTTCGCGCGACATCGGCCACAACCGCGTGCCGGAGCCGCCCGCCAGAATCACGGGATGAACCTTGAGCTTGACGTTCAGGGACTTGACTTGCGTGGACCGGGTGTCGGCGGGCGTTGCCGTAACCGGAGCTGTCATGATGGACTCCTCGAGGCTGGGTGAATGCGTCAAGTTTTATCACGAACTTTGGAATCAATAAAAGCGCGTTAAATAGAAACTATATAAAACACCTAATTCGTTTATCCATTTCGTGAAGAAAAAATGTCCGGATAATTTTTAAAAAAGAAAAATTACCCGAAAAAAATAGCGGACCATTTTTTTACCGCGGTCCATGCGTCAGAATGATGGCGGAGGAAGATGCACAAGCTTCGCAGGAAAGCGCGCTCAAAGTGCAAGATCGGCTTAGGTAAAGGCTCGCAGGACGCCTGTGAAAGGGCGGATTCGGTAATAATTGCCGAACAAAATTCAGAAAAAATGCCGAAACATTGACCGATACAATTTGAGATATTTTGCGCTCTTGCAGTGGGAATTTTAATATCGCTTTATCTATACCTGAACAAGGGTATTCACTCATTCCGACACAGATTTCCCATTCGGCTGCTCAGGCAGTTTTTTCGGACGGGAAACAGAAGGGCAATTAGCACCGGTTCAAACAGTTACGCGTCGCGCATGGATTTGCATGACGCGGTTACCGGCGTTGTGCGGCCCGTTGCCGGACTGCATTTCAACCAACCAGCGGATGGCACTTGACTGACGAACTGAGGGGCAGCGCATGCTGAGCGTTCTATCGAGAATCATCGACATCGCCATGGTCGCGCTTGGCGCCGCCATCGCGGCGGCCGTGCACAGCGGGAAAGTCGTGTGGCTGGACGATATGCAAAGCGTCTCGCTCGCGTTCGACTGCCTGCTGGTGGTGGTGTTTTTCCCGGCGCTCGGGATCTATCAATCGTGGCGCGGCAAGCCGCTCTACGACCTGCTGTGCCGCGTAGGGGGTGGCTGGCTGCTGGTGGAAGTCACCGGCGTGCTGATCAGTTTCAGCCTGCACCGTTCGGACAGCCTGTCGCGGCTGTGGCTCGTCTATTGGGCCGTGGCCACGATCGTGCTGCTGATCGTCACCAAGGTGATCGTCTATTCGATTCTGCGCGGACTGCGCCGCGAAGGCTTCAATCAGCGCGCGGTGGCGATCGTCGGCGGCGCGCCATACGGGCGCTTTCTGATTCAGCAGATGCGCAGCCGTCCTGACGCGGGCTTCTCGCCGGTCGTGGTGTTCGATGAAGACAGCACGATCAATCACTACGAAGACCCGGACGCGGGCGAGGCGATCGAAGGCGTGCCGGTCGAGCGCGACTATCAGCGCATGCTGCAGCTCGTGCGCCAGCGCGCGATTCGCGAGCTGTGGCTGGCGCTGCCGATTTCGAAGGAGAAAGCGATCCATCGCTTCGTGATGGATCTGCGCAACGACTTCGTGAACATCCGCTTCATTCCGGACGTGCGCAGCCTGACGCTCTTCAATCAGCCAATGGTCGATCTGCTCGGCGTGCCGGCGATCAACCTGGCCGCCTCGCCGATCACCGATCTGCGCGTGCTGCCCAAGCGTGTTTTCGATCGTCTGTTCGCGCTGGCCGCGCTGACCGCGCTCGCGCCGGTCATGCTGGTGATCGCCGCCGCGGTGAAGATCAGCTCGCCGGGCCCCGTGTTCTTCCGGCAGAAGCGCAAGGGCATCGACGGCAATCAGTTCGAGATCTACAAGTTCCGCTCGATGAAGGTGCACAAGGAAGAGCACGGCAGGATCACCCAGGCCACGCGGCGCGATCCGCGCATCACGGCGGTCGGCGCGTTCCTGCGGCGTACCAGTCTCGACGAACTGCCGCAGTTCATCAATGTGCTGCGCGGCGAGATGTCGGTGGTGGGTCCGCGTCCGCATGCGCTCGAGCATGACGACATCTACAAGGATCTGGTGAAGGGCTACATGCACCGCTACCGGATCAAGCCGGGCATTACCGGATGGGCGCAGATCAACGGCTATCGCGGCGAAACCGACCGCATCGAAAAGATGATGGGCCGCGTCAAGCTCGATCTGTACTACATGCAGCACTGGACCTTCTGGCTCGACATAAAGATCGTCGTGCTGACGCTGTGGAAGGGTTTCGTGGGCAGCAACGCTTACTAGGCCCGTTCCTCAATCAACTCCAATTTGCGAGGTGTAACACATGAACCTGACGATCATCGGTAGTGGCTACGTAGGCCTCGTGACGGGCGCATGTCTGGCCGACATTGGCCACGATGTGTTCTGTCTCGACGTCGATCAGCGCAAGATCGACGTGCTCAACAACGGCGGCGTGCCGATTCATGAACCGGGTCTGCAGGAAATCATCGCGCGCAATCGCAAGGCCGGCCGCCTGAAGTTCTCGACCGACGTCGAAGCCGCCGTCGCGCACGGCGATATCCAGTTCATCGCGGTCGGCACGCCGTCCGACGAAGACGGCTCCGCCGACCTGCAATACGTGCTCGCCGCCGCGCGCAACATCGGCCGCCATATGACGGGCTTCAAGGTGATCGT
This sequence comes from Paraburkholderia sp. BL27I4N3, assembly GCF_003386115.1. NCBI lineage: Bacteria > Pseudomonadati > Pseudomonadota > Betaproteobacteria > Burkholderiales > Burkholderiaceae > Paraburkholderia > Paraburkholderia sp. BL27I4N3. The sequence continues at coordinate 2,116,702 of NZ_QREJ01000001.1, forward strand.
CGACAAATCGACGGTGCCGGTCGGCACCGCCTCGCGCGTGCGCGAAGTGATCGCCGCCGAACTCGCGGAACGCAACGCGGCGCACATGTTCTCCGTGGTGTCGAATCCCGAGTTCCTGAAAGAAGGCGCGGCGGTGGAAGACTTCACGCGGCCCGATCGCATCGTGCTCGGTTGCGACGAAGACGTGCCCGGCGAAAAAGCGCGCGACCTGATGAAACGCCTCTACGCGCCGTTCAACCGCAATCGCGAACGCACGCTGTACATGGACGTGCGCTCGGCCGAATTCACCAAATACGCGGCCAATGCCATGCTCGCCACGCGTATCTCGTACATGAACGAACTCGCGAATCTGGCCGACCGCGTCGGGGCGGATATCGAGGCCGTGCGCCGCGGCATCGGCTCCGATCCGCGCATCGGTTACGACTTCCTGTATGCCGGTTGTGGCTATGGCGGTTCGTGCTTCCCGAAAGATGTGCAGGCGTTGATCCGCACGGCCGCGGATTTCAAGGCGAATCTGCGCATTCTCGAAGCCGTCGAAGCCGTCAACGACACGCAGAAGAAAGTGCTCGCGCACAAGATCGTCTCGCGTCTGGGCGAAGACCTGTCGGATCGCACGTTCGGTGTGTGGGGCCTTGCATTCAAGCCGAACACCGACGACATGCGCGAAGCGCCGAGCCGTCCGCTGATCGCCGAACTGCTGCGCCGCGGGGCACGCGTGAAAGCGTACGACCCGGTCGCGGTCGACGAATCGAAGCGCGTGTTCGCGCTGGATCTGAAGGACGTGCCGCAACAACACGCGCGTCTCGAGTTCGTGAAGGAAGAGATGGACGCGGCCGCCGGCGCTGACGCGCTGGTGATCCTCACCGAGTGGAAGGTGTTCAAGAGCCCGGACTTCGATTCGCTCAAGCGCATCCTCAAGACGCCGCTGATTTTCGACGGCCGCAACCTGTATGAACCGGAGGCGCTGCTCGAACTCGGTATCGAGTATCACGCGATCGGCCGGCAGCACGCGCTGCGCATCGCGCCGGCGAGGCTCGGCGCGAGCGGCTTGCCGCAAGCGCAAACGGCGGACACGGCCGAAGCCGGCCGCTGATCCGTCGCCCACGCACCGACAAGCGTTCATCACGGAGCCCGCCATGTTCGCCAACGTACTGATCGTCTGCCATGCAAACGTGTGCCGTTCGCCCGCCGCCGAAATGCTGTTCAAGGCCCGGCAACGCGCGGCGCCGCGTTCGCAGGCGGCGCCGATCGCGTTTCATTCGGCGGGCTTGCGGGCGATGAACGGCCACGCCATGGACCCGGTCATGCAACGCCTGCTCGCCGAGCAGGGCGTGGCCTCCGGCATTCACTACTCGCGGCGGCTCGACCGGCAACTCGTGCGCAACGCCGATCTGGTGCTGGTCACCGAGCGCGCGCAGGTGAGCGACGTCGAAGCGCTCGATCCGGCTTCACGCGGCAAGGTGTATCCGCTCGGCAAGTGGGAAGCGGATTCCGACGTCGCCGATCCGCACGGCGGTGCGGAAACCGCTTATAGGGAGAGTCTCGTGCTCATCGAACATCTGGTCATGGGATGGCTGAAGAAAATATGCTGATGAAAAAACCCGCTGCACACTCGTTCGCGAACGGCAAGTCCACGAAGTTCAAGTCGAATCTTGCCGCCACGCTTTTGCTGACGTCCTTTCTGTCAGCCTGCGCCACCGCACCTGGCAATTACCTCGATACGTCCCGTCTGAAAGACGACGGCCAGCACGACAGCCAGGCCGCCGAGACCTATCCGGTTCATGTGATCGATGCCGCCGTCGTGACCGCCCAGGCCCAAGCCGCCGCCGCGAAGACCCAGGTGCTGCCGCCTTCGAACCTGAGCGACCCGTCACAGTACGTGTACCGTCTCGCGCCGCAGGACATTCTCGGCATTACCGTGTGGGACCACCCTGAATTGACCACGCCGCAGGGCAGCACCTTGTCCGCCGGCGGCAACACCACGCAGTCGATCGGCGGCGCCTTGCAGCAGCCGTACACGGCCGCGCTGCCGGGCCAGGCCGATCCATACGGCCAGACCATCGCGGCCGACGGCACGATCTTTTTCCCGTTCGTCGGCCGTATCCGGGCCGCCGGCAAAACCGTCGGCGAGGTGCGCGACCAGTTGAGCACCGGCCTCGTGCGCTATATCCGCAATCCGCAGGTCGACGTGCGCGTGCTGTCGTATCGCGGCCAGAAAGTGCAGGTGACCGGCGAAGTGAAGACGCCGGGCCCGCTCGCGATGAGCGACGTGCCGCTCACGCTGGTCGATGCGATCACACGCTCGGGCGGCACGAACGCGGACGCCGACATTCAGCGCGTGCGCCTCACGCGCAACAACAAGCTCTACATACTCGACGCCGACCGCATGCTCGATCGCGGCGACACCACGCAGAACGTGATGCTGCAGAACGGCGACGTGATCAACATACCGGACCGCACCGACAGCCGCGTGTTCGTGATGGGTGAAGTGAAGACGCCGATCCAGTTGCCGATCATCAAAGGCCGCATGACGATCGCCGACGCGCTCACGCAAGGCGGCGGCATTCTCGATACCGACGCCAATCCGCGCCAGATCTTCGTGATGCGCGGCATGAAGGATCACCCGACCACGCCGGATGTGTATCGCCTCGACATGACGCAGCCGGACGCCATCATGCTGTCCTCGCAATTCCAGTTGCAGCCGCTGGATGTCGTGTACGTGGGCACCGCGGCATCGACCACCTTCAACCGCGTGTTGCAGCAGGTGTTGCCGAGCGTGCAGACGTTGTTCTACCTGAAACAGCTGACGCGATAAAAAAGTTCAAGCCGTCGTCTCAGGCCCGCGCCGCGCCGTCCGTGAAGGACGCGGCGCGGGACCGAAGCAAACGTAGCTGCAACCGATACGGGAAGCGAATTGTGAGCAACCAAATCTCTCCACACATGGCCGGTCCGATCAAGACCGAAGAAGAGGACGTCGTCCTCGGACAACTGGTGCAGGTGATCCTCGACGACATCTGGTGGCTCATCGCCATTGCGGCCGTGATCGTCGGGATTGCCGGCGCTTACTGTTTCCTCGCCAAGCCAATCTATTCCGCCGACGCGCACGTGCGGGTCGAGCAATCCGACAACACGTCGCAGGCGCTCACGCAAACGCAGACCGGCGCGGCGATCACCACCGGTTCGACCTCGCTGCCGACCGACGCCGAGATCGAAATCATCAAGAGCCGCGGCGTGGTCGGTCCCGTCGTGCAACAACTGAAGCTGAACTTCAGCGTCACGCCGAAGACGTTCCCACTGCTCGGCAGCATCGCCGCGCGCATGGCCACGCCGGGTCAGCCGGCGCGTCCGTGGCTGGGGCTGTCGTCGTATGCATGGGGCGGCGAAGAGGCCGACGTCGATTCGATCGACGTGATCCCCGCGCTGGAAGGTCAGAAGCTGACCATGAAGGCGGTCGACGACCAGCACTACGAACTGTATGCGGCTAACGGCTCGCTGCTGCTGCGCGGCCAGGTCGGCCAGCAGGCGCAGGGCGGCGGCGTGACCATCATGGTCAACAAACTGGTGGCGCGGCCGGGCGAGGAATTCACGGTGATGCGCGCCAACGACCTCGACGCGATCTCCGCGTTCCAGTCGGCCATCACGGTGCAGGAGCAGGGCAAGCAGACCGGCGTGATCCAGATCTCGCTGGAAGACAAGAGCCCCGAACACGCGGCACTCGTTGCCAACGCGCTGGCGGAGTCGTATGTGCGCCAGCACGTGCTGAGCAAGCAGGCCGACGCCAGCAGGATGCTCGACTTCCTGAAGAGCGAAGAGCCGCGCCTGAAGGCCGATCTGGAGCGCGCGGAGGCGGCCCTGACCGCGTATCAGCGCCAGTCCGGCTCGATCAACGCGAGCGACGAAGCCAAGGTGTACCTCGAAGGCAGCGTGCAGTACGAGCAGCAGATCGCCGGTTTGCGTTTGCAGATGGCGCAACTCACCGAGCGTTACGGCGACGACCATCCGATGCTGGTGGCCGCGCGTGCGCAGATGGTCGAATTGCAGGCGCAGCGCACCAAGTACGCCGACCGCTTCCGCGATCTGCCGGCCACCGAAGTGAAGGCCGTTCAGTTGCAGCGCGACGCGAAGGTGGCGGAAGACATCTACGTGCTGCTGCTCAACCGTGTGCAGGAGTTGTCGGTCCAGAAGGCCGGCACCGGCGGCAACGTGCATATCGTCGACGCCGCGCTGCGCCCGGGCGTGCCGGTCAAGCCGAAGAAGGCGCTGATTTTGTCGGCGGCGGTGATTCTCGGGCTGATCGCGGGCACCGGCTTCGTGTTCCTGCGCCGCAATATGTTCAAGGGCATCGACGACCCCGATCACATCGAACGCGCATTTCATCTGCCGGTGTTCGGCCTCGTGCCGCTCTCCGCCGAACAGGGTGTGCTCGAAGCCAGCTTCCAGCGCGGCGGCGAACGTCTGCGCTCGGTGCTGGCGAATGCGCGCCCGAAGGACGTCACGGTCGAAAGCCTGCGCAGTCTGCGCACCTCCATGCAGTTCACGATGATGGACGCGAAGAACCGCATCGTCATGCTGACGGGTCCAATGGCCGGTGTCGGCAAGAGCTTCCTGACGGTCAACCTCGCGGTGCTGCTGGCGAATTCGGGCAAGCGCGTGCTGATGATCGATGGCGACATGCGCCGCGGCGTGCTCGAGCGCTATCTGGGCGGTGTGCCGGATAACGGCCTGTCCGAATTGCTGAGCGGCCAGATCTCGCTGGAAGAAGCGATCCGCAGCTCGCAGGTCGACGGCCTGAGCTTCATCTCGTGCGGCCGCCGTCCGCCGAATCCGTCGGAACTGCTGATGTCGCCGCGTCTGCCGCAGTACCTCGAAGGACTCGCCAAGCGCTACGACGTGATCATGATCGACACGCCGCCGGTGCTGGCCGTGACCGATGCGTCGATCATCGGCGCGTATGCCGGCTCGACTTTCTTCGTGATGCGCTCGGGCGTGCACAGCGAAGGCGAGATCAGCGATGCGTTGAAGCGTCTGCGCGCGGCCGGCGTGCACGTGCAGGGCGGCATTTTCAACGGCATGCCGGCGCGCTCGCGCGGCGGCTACGACCGTGGCTACGCGGCGGTGCAGGAATACCTGAGCACCTGAGGCGGCGGGTTCGCGGATGCATGGCGAACCTCGCGCAACGACGACAACAAAGGACATCACGATGAAAGTGACGGTACTGGTTCCGACTTACCGCCGCCCGGCCGATCTGGCGCGCTGCCTCGCAGCGCTGCAACGGCAGTCGCGGCGGCCCGACGAAGTGGTGGTGGTGGCGCGCGCCGACGACGAAGCGACCCACGCGTGCCTGCGCGATCCGTCTGTAGCGGGCGCGTTGCCGCTCGCGCTGGCGATTGTCGAAGTGCCCGGCCAGGTGGCGGCCCTGAATCGCGGCCTCGACGCGGCCCGCGGCGACGTGATCGCGATCACCGACGACGACGCGGCGCCGCACGCCGATTGGGTCGAGCGGATCGCCGCCGCGTTCGAGGGCGACGCGCGTCTCGGCGCGCTCGGCGGACGCGACTGGGTGCATGAAAAAGGCCGCGTGCTGGACGGCGAGCGGCCGCTGGTCGGCAAGGTCACGGCGCACGGCAAGATCATCGGCAATCATCATCTGGGTGTGGGCGGGGCGCGCGAAGTCGATATTCTGAAGGGAGCCAACATGAGCTACCGCCGCGACGCGGTGCGCACCATCCGCTTCGACGCGCGCCTGCGCGGCGCGGGCGCGCAGGTCCACAACGACATGGCCTTCAGCCTCGCCGTGAAGAACGCCGGCTGGAAGCTGATGTACGACCCGCGCGTGGCGGTCGATCATTTTCCCGCCGAGCGTTTCGACGACGACCGGCGCGACGCGCAAACCATGGCCGCCTTGCGCAACGCCGCGTTCAATTTCCATCTGATCCTGCGCGACCAGTTGCCGCCGCTGCGCCGCGAGACCGCGTGGTGGTGGTGGACGCTGGTCGGCACGCGGGTTTATCCGGGCCTCACGCACGCGGCGCTCGCGCTGCTCTCGAAGCAGGCCGGTCTGAAGCTGACGCGCTGGCGCGCCGTGCGCAGCGGCGCCCACGAGGCGCGTCGCGCGCTCTCACGCGCCGCGTGAGCGCCCTGGCTCGCTCCACGTCCCGTACGTTCGCGCATCGGCGCACGGCCCGCATGAGGGCCGCCGATGCCCCTTTCCACCGGCAGAGCGGAGTGCCTGCATGAGTACGAAAGTTCACGTTCATCTGTTTTACGGCGCCGACCCGCGCTTTTATCGACCGGGCGACAACATCGGTTGTCTGTACGGCTATCACCACGCGCAATCCGACGCGTTCAAGCTCACCTATTCGCAGGATGCCCGTGAAGGCAAGCCGGTGCGTCTGCTGCGCCGCGCGCTGAAGGCGGCGCTCGGGTTCGACTTCATCCATACGTGGCGCAACCGCGCCGAGATGCTGCGCTCCGACGTGATCTGGACGCATACGGAACAGGAATGGCTGTCCGCGGCCCTCATGCTGCTTCTGAGCGGCCGCAAGGCCGGCGCCGATGCCTCGCCCTTGCTGCTCGCGCAAAGCGTGTGGCTGCTCGATAAATGGCCTTCCTACGGCATTCTGCGCAGATGGCTGTATCGCAAGCTGATGGCGCGCGCCGATCAGCTGACCACGCTCGCCAGCGAAAACGCCGAGCTGTGCCAGCGTTATTTCGCTCGCGACGCCAAGCCGCTGCTTTATGGCCTGAACACGCAGGACTTCCCTGTCAGGCCGCCGGCCGAATGGACGCCGCACACGCCGATCCGCATCGCCGCGATCGGCAACGACCGCGACCGTGATTGGGAGACGCTCATCAAGGCGTTCGGCAACGACGCGCGCTACACGGTGAAGCTCGCGACACGTCGGCGGATTCCCGCATCGCTGCGCGCGCCGAATGTCGAGATCGCGCTGTTCTCGGGGATCAGGAAGCAACATGAACTGTACGACTGGGCCGATGTGATCGTGGTGCCCTTGCGGCCGAATTCGCACGCCTCGGGCATCACCGTAATGCTGGAAGCGGCGGCGGTCGGCAAGCCGATGGTGGTCACGAATGTCGGCGCCTTGCAGGATTATTTTCCGGCCGGCGAGGCGTTCTATATCCCGCCGTTCAACCCGCAGGCGTTGCGCGAAGCGGTCGATCAGCTCGCCGCCGCGCCGCTGGACGCATTGCGTCAAGCACAAGCGGCTGCGGCCGGCCTGCTGTCGCGCGATCTGACCACGCAGCACTACGCCATGCAGCACGTGCGGATTACGCAGGAGATGCTGCGCGCGCGGGCCGCGGCGCGCACGCGCGCGGCGGCCGGCATGGCGACGGCGGCGGGCGTGTCCGAGTCCGAGCGGCGGCCGGCGCGCCAGTCGCGCGGAGGTCTCTGAACGATGTCGACGCTGACGCGAAGCGCCGCTAGCGCGAACGGCAATGGACGGGCATCGTCCAGCGGCCGCAAGGAATGGCTGCCGGAGGCTTTGCTATGGTTCGTCACGACGCTGCTGATCGGCGCGCATCAGGGCACGGTGCTCACGCTCGCGTTTCCGGTGCTCGCGATCATGACGGGACTGTGGCTCTACTTCAAGAGTCCGGCGCGCTATATCGGCTTCATGTGGTGGCTGTGGTTCCTGAGCCCGGAAGTGCGGCGTCTGGCCGACTGGTCCAAAGGGTCGTTTACGCCGACCAGCCTGATCCAGGTCGCGCCGCTTGCGGTGACGATGATCAGCGGCCTGTCGCTGCTGCGCTACTACAAACTGCTGGGGCAACGGCGCGGTCTGCCGGTGCTGCTGGTCCTGCTCGGCCTTATCTACGCCTTCCTGGTCGGCGTGATGTCGAGCGGGCCGCTCGCGGCCACCTACGACCTCGCGAACTGGCTGTATCCGATCCTGATCGGCTTTCACATCATGGCGCACACGCGCCAGTATCCGAAGTACCGCGACACCATCGTCAATACGTTCATCTGGGGCATGCTGGTGATGGGCGGCTACGGCCTCGTGCAGTTCTTCATCATGCCGCAGTGGGACGCGCTGTGGATGCTAGGCTCGCAGATGAATTCGCAAGGCGACCCCGTGCCGATGGGCGTGCGCGTGTTCAGTACGATGAACTCGTCGGGACCGTTCGCGTTCGCGATGATGGGCGCGATGGTGTTCGTCATGGCGGCCACGCACCGGGTGCGCTGGATCGCCGCGGCGCTCGGCTTCTTCGCGTTCGCGCTGAGCCTCGTGCGCTCGACGTGGGGCGGCTGGGTCATCGCGCTTCTGATCCAGCTTGTCAAATCGAACAACAAGGTGCGCTTGCGCATTGTCGCCAGCGCGGTGCTGCTGGCCGGGCTGTGTGTGCCGCTGCTGGCGGTCGGTCCGGTGGCCGAGCGGATGCAGGCGCGCCTCACGACCATCGTCAACCTGAACGACGACCAGAGCTACGCCGCGCGTAACGAGTTCTATGCGACCTTTGCCAAAACAGCCTTCACCGATGTGTCGGGCGAAGGCATGGGCGCCACCGGCACCTCCACCAAGCTCTCGAACGATGGCGGCCAGCTCGGCCAGTACGGCAACTTCGACAGCGGCGTGATGAACATTCCGTTCGTGCTCGGCTGGCCCGGCACGCTGCTTTACATGTCCGGAATCATCTGGCTGGTGACGCGCGCGGTGCTCGCGTCGTTCAGGATGCGCAACGACAAGTTCGTGTCCGCCTGCATGAGCCTGAGCCTCGCAACCTTCGCGATGCTGGTGTTCACCAATTCGCTGGTCGGCACGGGCGGCTTGCTGCTTTTCATGAGTGTTTTTTCGATTCTCTCCGCGGTGCATTACGAAAAGATCAACCGCGCACGTATGTCAAACCACACGCTATTTTTCCACGGAGGCACGGATTGAGAGTCGCCATTGTCACGCACGTCGTGCGCCATAACGACGGCCAGGGGCGCGTCAACCACGAGATCGCGCGCGCGGCGCTCGACGAGAACATCGGCGTCACGCTGGTCGCCTCGCACGTCGCGCCGGATCTGCTCGCGCATCCGAACGTCCGCTGGGCGCCGATCAGGATCGGCCGCTGGTGGCCGACCAATCTGCTGCGCCAGCAGGTGTTCGCGTTCAAGAGCGCAATGTGGCTGCGCGCGCATCGCCGCGAATACGACGTGCTGCACGTGAACGGCTTCATCACGTGGATGCCCGCCGACGTCAACACCTCGCACTTCGTGCATAGCGGCTGGTTCGGCAGCAAGTACTACCCGTTCGGACTCACCAAGGGAGTGTGGTCCGCCTATCAGTCCGTCTATACGCGGTGTAATGCGCTGCTCGAACGCTGGGCCTACCGCCGCTCGAAGGTGATCACGGCGGTGTCGCAAAAGGTCGCCGACGAAATCCGCGCGATCGGGCTCACGCCGGATAACCGCGTCGACGTGATCTACAACGGCGTGGATACGCAAGGCTTCGCCGCGGCCACGGGCGATCGCGAGAAATTCGGTTTACCGAAGGACGCATTCCTGCTGCTGTTCGTCGGCGACCTGCGCACGCCGCGCAAGAACCTCGGCACCGTGCTCGCCGCGCTCAAGCATCTGCCCGAGCACGTGCAGATCGCAGTCGCCGGTTTCCTGCCGGGCAGTCCATATCCGGAAGAGGCGAAGGCGCTCGGCATCGCGCATCGCGTGCATTTTCTCGGGCTCGTGAAAGAGATGCCGGTGCTGATGCATTCCGTCGACGCCTTCGTGTTCCCGTCGCGCTATGAAGCGATGAGCCTGTCGCTGCTCGAAGCGATGGCGGCGGGTTTGCCGGTGGTCACGGCGCGCACCGCGGGCGGCGCCGAAATCATCACGCCGGAATGCGGCATCGTGCTCGACGATCCGGACGATCCCAAGGCGCTGGCCCGCGCGGTCGCACGCCTCGCCGATAACCACGTCGAGCGCCGCGCCATGGGCGTCGCCGCTAACGAACTCGCGACCGGTTTCGGCTGGGCGCGCATGGCCGCGCAATACATCGCGCTGTATCGCCAGTTGGCGGGGCAGCAGAAAAATCGCCGGCAAAGCGAGGCGGAAGCGGCCGCGGTCGCCAGCACCGACGCGCTGACGCTGAACACGCTGGCTGGCCGCAAGAGCGCGGAATGACCTCGCGCGGTGCTTCGGAACCGCTCGATGTCTTCAACGCTTCACCATCACAACTCTCAGAACGCACAGGGGTCACAACCATGACGACGAGCTCTATCAAATCGCTGCAGATCGGGATGCACTGGTTCCCCGAGCGCGCGGGCGGTCTCGACCGCATGTACTACTCGCTAATCGGTGCACTGCCGGGCGCGGGCGTGGCGGTGCGCGGCGTGGTGGCCGGCTCGCCGAAAGTAGCCGCCGACACCGGCGGCGCGATCAATGGCTTCGGCTCAGCCGCGCAATCGCTGCCATTGCGGCTGATGGCGGCACGCCGCGCGCTGCGCCACGAAATCAGCACGTCGCGTCCCGATGTGATTTCGTCGCACTTCGCGCTCTACACCTTTCCGGGTCTCGACGTGACGCGCGGCATTCCGCAGGTTTCGCATTTTCAGGGGCCGTGGGCCGACGAAAGTCACGTGGAAGGCGCCGATTCGCTCGGTCAGCGCGCCAAGCGGTATCTGGAACAATCGGTCTATGCGCGCTCGTCGCGGCTGATCGTGTTGTCCGAGGCGTTCGGCAAGATTCTGACGTCGCGCTATCGCATCTCGCCGGACCGCGTGCGCGTGGTGCCCGGTTGCGTCGATGTCGAGCAGTTCAATCTGCCGATCTCGCCCGCCGAGGCGCGTCTGAAGCTGCAGTTGCCGCAGGACCGGCCGATCGTGCTGGCGGTCCGCCGTCTGGTACGCCGCATGGGCCTCGAAGATCTGATCGACGCGGTGAAGCTGCTCAAGCGCACGGCGCCTGATGTGTTGCTTCTGATCGCGGGCAAGGGGCGGCTCGAAGGCGAGTTGCAGGCGCGTATCACCGAGGCGGGTTTGGAGGACAACGTGAAGCTGCTGGGTTTCGTGCCCGATCAGCATCTGGCGGCGTTGTATCGCGCGGCGAATATCAGCATCGTGCCGACGGTGGCGCTGGAAGGCTTCGGTTTGATCACGGTCGAATCGCTGGCTTCGGGTACGCCGGTTCTGGTGACGCCGGTGGGCGGCTTGCCGGAAGCGGTGGCCGGCTTGTCGCCGAACCTGGTGCTGCCGGAGACGGGCGCGAAGGCCATCGCGGATGGACTTGCCGGTGCGCTCAACGGCACGCTGAAATTGCCGGATGCCGATGCATGCCGCCGTTATGCGCGTGAGAACTTCGATAACCCGGTGATCGCGAAGCGGGTGGCGTCCGTGTATGGGGAGGCGATTGCGGCGGGTGGGGTGCACTAACGCCGAGGAAGGACGCACAACAAAAACGCGGGGCCTGGTTTAAAGATCAGGCCCCGCGTTTTTTTCGCTGAGATTCAGGAGCGCGGTTTAACGCGCGGCCGTTTCGGTGGCCGCACGCGCTCATCGCGACTCAAAACGTCTCGTGATGCTCGTTCCGTCCCAGATCCGCATGAACCATCATGTGGCACAACTGCTCCAGCGTGGTTGCCGGCTTCCAGCCGAGTTTTTCGTGGGCCTTGTCGGCGCAGCCGATCAGCAGGTCCACTTCGGCCGGGCGATAGAACTTCGGATTCACGCGCACCAGGGTCTTGCCGGTGGCGACATCGATACCTGACTCGCGCTCTTCCTTACCCGACCATTCGAGCTGATAGCCCGCTGCCGCGAACGCCATGCGCACGAAATCGCGGACCGTTTCAGTTCGGCCGGTGGCGAGCACGAAGGTGTCCGGCTCGTCGGCTTGCAGCATGCGCCACATGCCTTCCACGTATTCGAGCGCGAAGCCCCAATCGCGCTTGGCGCTCAGGTTGCCGAGTTCGAGCATGTCCTGCTTGCCGAGCTTGATCTTGGCAACGGTGTCGGTGATCTTGCGGGTGACGAATTCGCGGCCACGCAGCGGCGATTCGTGATTGAACAGAATCCCGCTGCTTGCAAAGAGGCCGTACGACTCACGATAGTTGATGGTCGACCAATGCGCGAACAGCTTGGCGACGCCATACGGACTGCGCGGATAGAAGGGCGTGTCCTCGCGTTGCGGAACCGCTTGCACGAGGCCGAACATTTCCGACGTCGACGCCTGGTAGAAACGGGTCTTCGGATTCAGAATGCGGATGCCTTCGAGCAGATTCAACGCGCCGATGCCGGTCACTTCGGCAGTCGTCACCGGCTGGTCGAACGAAACGCCCACGAAGCTTTGCGCGGCGAGGTTGTACAGCTCGTCGGCCTGCGCGCCTTCGAGCAGGCGCAGCGTCGAACCGAGGTCGGTCAGATCGTGTTCGACCAGACGCAGATTCGGATGATCGAGCACGCCGAGCTCACGCATGCGCCAGAAATTCACGGAGCTCGTGCGCCGGTAAGTGCCGGTCACGATGTAGCCTTTGTCGAGCAGCAGTTTGGTCAGATAGGCGCCGTCCTGTCCGGATACGCCGGTGATGATCGCTTTGCGTGGTTGGCTCATAGCTTGCCTTCGTGATTGTTAAAAGAAAAAGAAAAAGCGCTTCAGGACGTGCCTTCCAACAGTCGCCGCACCAGGGGTTCGACGACCTGAAAATCCTGTTCGGCCTTTAGCTGATACAAAGCCGGCTTGGGATGCGCACCGTCGGACATCAGCGTCTTCCAGTCCGGCAGATTGCTGATGTACGCGAACTGGTCGACGAGCGGCACCTGCTGTTCGGCGGCCACGCGGCGCGTCATCGCGACCATCGTCGCGAGCCGCGCGTTGAGGCGGTTGTCGGGCATCGGGTTGGCGGTCTGCAGAACCGGCTGTTTGCCCAGCGCGCGAGCGGTTTTCACGAGCGTCGTTTCGGCCGTGTAGAACTGCTCGGGCGTCTGGTTCTGCATCACTTCGTTGATGCCGTAGTTGATCAGCACGATCTGCGCGGACGAAGCGACGAGCCGTTCCTGCCACGGCAGACCCGCCGCCGGTCCGGCGCGGCGATTGCCGGTGCCGTCGCGCAGTTGCGTCGCCATCGTGTTGCCCACGCCGTAGTTCGTCACGCGCACCCGTTCGCCGTGGCGCGCCTGTAATTCGTCCTGCAGATACACCACCGCGTTTTGCGCTTGCGGGCCGCAATGGCCTTCGCTGCAGGTAATGCCGAGCGTCGTCGAATCGCCGTAGGCCTCGATCAACACTTGCGATCGTCGGCCCGGCGCCGCGCCGAACGAGGCGCAGGCGAAGAGCGATGCAGCGGCGCATACGCTTGCAGCGAGCCATGCCCGGCGCTTCATGCGCTTCATGCGCGGCTTTGCGGTGCTTGCGGCGCCGTGCTGACGCCACCGCCGTTGGCGGCCTGGGCCGGCGCATGCGCCGCCGCCTTGCCCGCTGAGCCGAAAATCAGGCGCTTCTCGAACGCGAACCACGTGACGCTGGCATAGACGAGCGTGATCGCGAGCGCGAGCGCGGCGGTCACGAAGCGGTTCAGATGCAGCGGCCACAGCGCATACAACACGCTCAGGTGAATCAGATAAATCGTGTAGCTGATGGTGCCGATGTAGACCAGCACGGGATTGCACAACAGCCGTTTGACGATGCCCTTGCTCTGCAGGGCGATGACCACGACTGAAGTGCAAAGCACCAACGAAACGCTGTAGAGCCCGGCGTTCGAAAGCGGTGTATTGGCCGCGCGAAAGCGCGGAAAGTGCAGATGCAGCCACGCGAGTATCGCCAGCGCCGCGAATAAGCCCAGCACCGCAACGCCTTTGTAAGGCTCGAGCGCATTGCGATCACGCCGCACGGCGACAGCCAGCAGCGCACCGGCCGCAAGCAGGTCCATGCGGAACGGCGTCAAGTAATAGATCGGCCAGAACGAGTCGAACCAGGGCGTGGCCACCGCGCGCAGCACCGGCACCAGCAGGATCAACGCGGCCGCGACGTAGCCGAGCACGCGCTCGGGCACCAGCAGGATCACGAACGGCCAGACAATGTAGAACTGCTCTTCGACGGCGAGCGACCACAGCACGTTCAGGCTGTCGTGACCGCTCTGATTGAGCGCGTCGCCGATATTGGTCGCGAAGAACGCGTACCACTGCCAGTGTTCCGCCCAGCCGAGGCCGAACAGAATCGACGACACCACCATCAGCAGCACATAAGGCGGCAGGATGCGGCGCGCGCGGCGTGCGTAGAAATAGCCGAAATACGACTGCTGGCGCGCTTTGCGTTCGAGCAGGATGCCGGTAATCAGAAAACCGCTCAGAACAAAAAACAGATCGACACCCATCCACAGCGGCGCTTTCAACGCGTGCTGCGCGAACACCGCGAGCACGGCGATGGCGCGCAAGCCGTCGAGCTGCACGATGCGGCGGGAGTGGGAAGGCGCTAAGGGCAGTGCGCTGGCAGTCATGAACCGTCCATGGTGTGAAGCAGATGGGCCGGGCGAAGGATCGCGCGAGGGTTTCGTGGAGCAGGCGCGCTCGCTTCGCATCGCAACGGAAGTGCAATCGATTCTAGGGAAAATAAAATCGTGAAAAAACGGGAATGAATTGGATAAATGAATCAGATTGCAACAGGGTGTTTCGTTAGCCATTCGCAATGAATTTTTATGCTTGTGTCGAACGGATGACGGGATATGTAATAAGTGCGGATTGATTTGCTGGGCATCGGTAAGGATGGGGGCTGACAGATCGGCGCACAACGCCGCATAGCCGATTTCGTTTTAATCAATTTTTAATTGGTTTCTTTCGCAACGCTTAAAGCATCGAATATTTTTGAATTATTTTCGATTTTCGTTGCGGCGTTTTTTCCGCGTAATGTGAGCTGTGCGGATTGGGTGGCCAGGGACGGCGCGTGGGCTTCACACTCAGATTGCTGTCGAGGCGCCCGGACTTGCGGCGTTCGTCCCGTCGATGCTGTACCCAGGTCCTGTTCCCGCGCGAATCTGTCATACGTCCTTGCATGGCTTCTAGCGGTCCGCGTCACGATGATCGACCGCGCTTCGTAGCGTCATTCACTGAGTTGTGTTTCCGCGCGAGCCTTATTTGCCCGCGCGCGGCGCCGATTGGAGGAAATACCTTTGCCCCGTTTCACGTTCAAAAGCCGGCTCGCTGTTTTTGCATGCACCGCCGGACTGGCTGCGGGAGCGGCCAGTTTCACGGCGCATGCGGAAACCGCGTTGAACGCGAAAACGTCGTGGATCGGCAATACCTTCGGTTTCGGCGACGGCAGCTGGGCGCAGATCAACATCACCGCGATCGCGGTGGCGCCCGACGGCAAGGTCTATACGAACGCGCCGTGGGACGAGAGCGGCGCTGAGGCGAGCGTCTATCAGAACGGCAAGATGCTCGGCTTCGCGGGCGGCACGCATGGCTGGGGCAACGGCGGCGGCAACGCGGTCGCCGTGAATCGCAAGTACGCGTTCGTCGCGATCGCGGTCGGCAATGAAAAAGGACGCCTGGTCGAGCAGGGCGTGTGGCCGGAGAAGGGCAAGCAGTGGTACGGCATTTCGCGCCGGCAGATCGCCGATCCGAAGCGTGCCGCGCCGTTCCAGCCCGCCGCGAAAAGTGCCGACCCGCATGCGCAACTGGCGGCCGGCTTCCTGATGATGAACGAAGTGCCGACCGGCACGAGCGCCGAGATCGGTGGCCTCGCGGCGAACGACACTACGCTGTACGCGGCGAACACGGCGCGCGATCGCATCGAGGTGTACGACGCGGAATCGATGCAGCAGAAAACTACCTGGAGCGTGCGTGAACCAGGGCGGATTGCGCTGGCGGCGGACGGCACGCTGTGGGTGTTGAGCGGCACGCGCAACGATCGCGAACCGCATGTCGAGCACTACACGGCGGCGGGCAAACGCGTCGACGAAAACTTTACGCTGCCAGCCGGAACGATCGCAGTGGATATCGCGGTCGACGCACAAGGACGCGTGCTGATTGCGGATAACGGTCCACGTCAGCAGGTGCTGTATTTCAGCAAGAACAACGGTCGTTATAGCGAATCGGGCGCGCTCGGCGAGCGCGGCGGCATTTTCAGCGGCGTCGCCGGCAAACCGGGCCCGCAGCGGTTCAACGGACTCACTGGCGTGGGCGTGGATGCGCGCGGCAACGTGTACGTGTCGACCAACGGCATCGGTCCGCGTTACGAGCCGATCGGCGCAGGCCTCGGCGCGACGCTCGAAAGCTACGCGCCGGATGGCAAGCAGAACTGGCAGGTGCAGGGCCTGTTGTTCGTCGACGGCGCGTGGATCGATCCGTCGCGCCCGGACAGCGTCTATACCGGCAACAAGCGCTTCGAACTCGATCTGTCGAAGCCTGCCGGACAGGACTGGAAATATGCAGGTTTCCTGTCGAACCGCTTCAAGTACCCGGACGATCCGGTGTTCCACACCGATCAGTATCCGGGCCTGCCGATCGCCCGCAAACTGAAGGGCCACACGTTCCTGTATCTCACGGACATGTACGCGGACCATCTGAAGATCTATCGCTTCGACCCGCAACACGATGGCGAAACGGCGATTCCTTCCGGCTTCATCGCAGGACGCGAGCGTGCGGTGGCCAAGGTGCCGAATGCGCCGCCGGGCGGCGACTGGATCTGGCGCGATGCGAACGGCGACGGCAAGTTCAACACCGACGAATTCACGCTCAACACCAGCGGCACGAAGCTCGCGGGCGGTTGGGGCTGGTGGGTCGATACCGCCGGCGACATCTGGCGCACACGCGACACCAAAGGCATCTATCGCTTCCGTTTCGGCGGGCTGGATGCGAAGGGTAATCCGGTCTACGCATATTCGAACATGACGCAGTACCCGGTGCCGCAACCGTTCACGGAACTGCATCGCGCGATCTACGAGCCGGACAGCGACACGATGTACGTGACCGGCTATACACCCGACACGCCGGTCGATCGCGGCTTCTGGAAAGAAGTGGGCCGCGTGCTGGTGCGCTACGACAAATGGTCGAGCGGCAATCCCGTGCAGCGCTATGCGATCACGCTGCCGTGGCAGACGCAGAGCAAACCCATCGCCACCATCATCGGGCTGACGGTCGAAGGGCAATACATTTTCGGCGTCGAGCCGGTCGGCGCGGTCCACGTGTGGGACAAGGACAGCGGCAAGGAGATCGGCGTGATCCGGCCGGGCCCGGAGGTGGGCCGCGCGTCGGGCTGGGTCGATGTGCCGAACGGTATCAGCGCCGCCAAACGCGCGAACGGCGAGTACCTCGTGTTCGTCGAGGAAGACGCGCGCGGCAAAGTGATGATGTACCGCTGGAAGCCTTGATGAACAAGGCATGAGCGCTTCAGCGCATGACAAGGCAACCCGCAGGCAAACGTAGTCAAACCCAAGGCATCCGATGGACAAAGGCATTCTCAAGAACGTAGCGATCAATTTCTTCGGGCTGGTGCTGCCCACTTTCGTCTCGCTCGTGACCGTGCCGTCGTATATCAAGCTGCTCGGCGTCGAGCGCTACGGCGTGATCAGCCTCGTGTGGACGCTGATCGGCTACTTCGGCATTCTCGATCTCGGCATGAGCATGGCCGCGCAGAACCACATCTCGAAGGCGCGCGCGTCCGGCGACAAGGAGGAGAGCGCGCGCGTGTTCTGGAGCGCGACGTGGCTCAATCTCGCGACCGGCGTGATCGGCGGATTGATCATCTATTTCGGCGCGTTTCTCTACACCGCGTATTTCACCAAGGTGTCGCCTGAGTTGCAGCACGAGGTGTATATGGCGCTGCCGTGGCTCGCGGTGGCGATTCCAATCGCCAACGTGTCGTGGGTGTTCGCGGGCGCGATCAACGGCGCGGAACGCTTTGGCGTCTACAACACCAATCAGACCATCGGCACGTTTCTGTTCCAGTTGCTGCCGCTCGGCGCCGCGCTGTGGATGGGCGCGACCTTGCAGAACGTGCTGGCCGCCGCGGTGTTTGCGCGGATCGTCGCCGCGCTTCTGCTGGGCCGCTCGGCGCTGAAAGTGCTGGAAATACGCCGCGTTCTTCCGCCGCAATTCGGCGTGGCAAAGGGGCTGTTCAATTTCGGCGGCTGGATGCTGATCGCTAGCGTCACCACCATGATCGCCGACTCGCTCGACCGCGTGATGCTCGGCACGAGTCTCGGCGCGCGTTTCGTCACGTATTACACGGTGCCGCAGAACCTCGTGACGCGCCTGAACATTGTGCCGACGGCGCTGGTGCGCACGTTGTTTCCGCGGCTCTCCGCAGTGGGACGCGCCGACGCCGACACCATCACCCAGCAGTCGCTCGAATTTCTCAATGGCGTGTTCACGCCGGTCGCGCTGGTCGCGATGCTGGTGCTCGAACCGTTCCTGCATCTGTGGGTGGGCAATGAGATCGCCACCGTGGCAGCACCCGTGGGCCGCATCATGATCGTCGCCGTGTGGCTCGTCGGCCAGGCGAACGTCACGCGGATTCTGATCCAGTCACAGGTCAATCCGGCCACGGCCGCGCGCGTCGGTTTGTTCGAATTGCCCCTGTTTGCAGGGGCATTGTGGTTCGGCATCACGCATTTCGGCCTGACCGGCGCGGCGGTGGCCGTGGCCGGCCGCGCGCTGTTCGACTACGCGGTGCTGCTGCGACTGTCCGCGATCCGCGCGAAGCAGATCGCGCTCGACATGCTCGCTCACCTTGCTTTCCTGCTGGCCAGCCTATGGCTCGCCAGCATCCTGCCGGGTCTCGCCATGGCGATTGTCGCCGGGGTATTGATGGTAGGCGCGAATGTCGCCTGGTCGATCACGATGACACCCGCCTTGCGCGATCTTGCGCGTTCACTGCTGTTGCGACTGAATCCGAGGAAAAGCGCATGAACCACGAAGTCCTTGAAGAAGCCGTGCTGCAACCCGCGACGCGCAGCGCACTGGCCGAACTCACTACCGTTCCCGGCGTTCAGACGCCACCGCGCCGCGCCGCGATGCGCGCCGATAAAACGGTGCGCGTTGCGATCGTGCACGACTGGCTCGTTACCTATGCGGGGGCGGAGAAAGTGCTCGAACAGATCGTGGCGTGCTTTCCGGACGCGGACCTGTTCAGCCTCGTCGATTTTCTCGACGACCGCAGCTTCCTGCGCGGCAAGTCCGTCACCACGTCGTTTATCCAGAAGCTGCCGCTCGCGCGCACCAAGTACCGCTCGTATCTGCCGCTCATGCCGCTCGCGATCGAGCAGCTCGACGTGTCCGCGTACGACGTGGTGATTTCAAGCAGCCACGCGGTCGCCAAGGGCATTCTGACCGGCCCCGACCAGGTGCATATCAGCTACGTGCATTCGCCGATCCGCTATGCGTGGGATTTGCAGCATCAGTATCTCAAGCAGTCGAAGCTGACCAACGGCCCGAAGTCGGCCATGGCGCGGCTGATTCTGCATTACATGCGCAACTGGGATATCCGCACTTCGAATGCGGTGGATGGCTTCGTCGCCAATTCCGAGTTCATCGCGCGGCGCATCAAGAAGGTCTACCAACGCGACGCGCAGGTGATCTTCCCGCCGGTCGATGTCGAAGCTTTCGCACTGTGCACCGACAAGGACGATTTTTATCTGACCGCCTCGCGCATGGTGCCGTACAAGAAGATCGATCTGATTGTCGAGGCATTCGCGCGCATGCCGGAGCGCAAGCTCGTCGTGATCGGCGACGGTCCCGACATGCAGAAGATCCGTGCGAAGGCGGGGCCGAACGTCGAGATCATGGGCTATCAGCCGTTCAAGGTGCTCAAGGAAAAGATGAGCCGGGCCAAGGCCTTCGTGTTCGCCGCGGAAGAGGACTTCGGTATTTCGGTGGTGGAAGCGCAGGCCTGCGGCACGCCGGTGATCGCCTACGGCAAGGGCGGCGCGCTCGAAACCGTGCGCGATCTGTCCGAGCCGCGGCCCACCGGCATGTTCTTCGACGAACAGAACGTCGAGTCGATCATCGCCGCGGTCGAGCGTTTCGACGGCCACGTGAAGCGTTTCTCGCCGCTGGACTGTCGCGCGAACGCCGAGCAGTTCTCCGCCGCGCATTTCCGCGAGCGCTTCTTCGCGCATGTGCGGACGGCGGTGCCGGCGCTGCGCACGGCGACGCTGCCGCCGTACGCGCCGTATAAGGCGCCAACCGTCGCTGGCGGTCCGCGCATTCTGGCCGTCGATCAAAGCGGCGTGCTCGGCGGCGCCGAACTGTCGCTGCTGGAAATCGTCAAGGCGTTGCGCTCGCGCATCGAAGTCGTGCTGTTCGACGATGGTCCGTTCCGCACCGCGCTCGCCGAAGCCGGCGTGGCCGTCGACGTGCTGGATGCAGGCGCGCTGCGCCATGTTCGTAAGCAGGGCGGCTCGATGCCGAAGGGCCAGGCGCTCAAGGGTCTGGTATCGCTCGTGCGCGCCACGGCCAAACGCGCGCGCAACGCGGACGTGATCTATGCGAACACCCAGCGCGCCATGGTGATTGGCGCGCTCGCCGGCAAGCTGGCGCGGCGTCCCGTGGTCTGGCATCTGCGCGATATCGTGAGCCCCGAGCATTTCGGCGGCAAGCAACTGGCCATCATCAAATGGTGCGCGCGTCTTGGCCTCACGCATGTGATCGCCAATTCGGCCGCGTCGGCGCGCGCGTTCGCCGAGCTCACGCAGTTCGACGAAAAGCGCATCGACGTGGTATTCAACGGCATTTCCGCCGCGCCGTTCGACGCCTTGCGCACGGTGCCGCAAGCAGCGCTGCGCAAACGCCTCGGCTTGCCGGAAGACGCGTTTCTGATCGGCTCGTTCAGCCGCCTCGCGCGCTGGAAAGGGCAGCATGTGCTGCTCGAAGCGATGGTGCTCAATCCGCAGATGCATGCGGTGCTGGTGGGCGCGCCGCTTTTCGGCGAGGACCAGTACGAGATCGAACTGCATGCGTTCGTCGCCGCGCACAACCTCGGCGGGCGGGTGCATTTTCTCGGCTTCCAGCACGATATCGCGGCCTGCATGTGCGCGGTCGATGCGGTCGTCCATACGTCGATCACGCCCGAGCCGTTCGGCCGCGTGATCGTCGAAGGCATGCTGGCGCAGCGGCCGGTGGTGGCGGCGCGCGCGGGCGGCGTGCTGGAGATCATCGACGACTACGAGAACGGCGTGCTGTGCACGCCGGCAGACGCGCACGGCCTCGCCGACGCGCTCGCCGAATTGCGCTCGAACGACCAATTGCGCAACCGGCTGGTCAGAAACGGGTATCAGACGGCGCTGAGCCGGTTCGGCACCGCCACCTATGTCGAGGGTGTCGAGCGGATTCTGAAGCGTGTGACGGGGCCGGAAACGGCTTAGGAAGGTTTCTACGCGGGGGTAGGCAGGGACTCGGCCGGTTCCTGCCGTTGGCGCAGCGGAGCGAAAGTCTCGCGACATTCGCTCCGTTTTTTTATCGCGCGGTTTTTGCTGCGTGGTTCAGGCCTTTTTCAATGCCGCCTTCGGCTTGAAGCTGGCCGACCACTTCATCGCCGGCAACTCGACCAGCCGGTAGAACACATAAGCCACCGGCACGGCCACCAGCATGTAGCCGAACGACGGCCAGATCGACATTTGCAGCGACGAGCGGAACAGCAGCGACGACAGCAGCACGAAGATCGGCAGATGGATCAGATAGAGCGAGAAGCTGAAATCGCCGAAGCGCGACAAAAGACGCGTGCCGAAGGCCGGGCCGCGCTCCCGGTTGCCGCGCTCCAGCGCCTTGTACAGGTAGAACGCGAAGCCGACCGCCCAGAGCTGGAACGCGCCGTACTGGCCGAAATGAAACGCGGCGCAGCCGAGCGCGACGAAGCCCGCGGCGAGCGCGTAGAGCCACACCGAGGAGCGGGCCCGCGGCGTGCGATGCGCACGGGCGTCGGCGATCCACGCGCCGAGCGTCCACGAAAACCAGTACGACGTGAAGAACTGGATGTCGTGGCGTTCGAGCACATAGGCGGACACTACGTTGACGAGCGCGACGATCGCCAGCACGGAGTTCATGCCGATACGCCGGCGCAGCGCGAACAGCAGCGGATAGATCGCGTAGAACTGCACTTCGAGGGAGAGCGTCCAGAGCGCGCCGTTCGATCCGAACGTCTTGCCGGCCACGCCTTGCAGCGAAAACAGATTGACAAGGAAGGCCTGCAGGCCGATCTCGCGGATCTTGTGGCTGACGGGCGGCAGTTGCAGGCTGAACCAGTCGAGCGCGAAGGTCAGCACCAGCGCCGCGAGCAGCACGGGATAAATGCGCGCAAAGCGGCGCACCCAGAAATTGCCCGTATCGAGCCGGTAAGCCGGATTGCCGGCCAACCGCAGCGCGCCGCCCCGGTGAATGCAATAACCGCTGATCACGAAGAAAATCGGCACGCCGGCGGAGCCCCATGCAATCGGGAACGTCAGGTACGCGGCAATCGCATTCAGGCTGAATGCATGGCCCACGCTCTGATGAAACGCCTGAATGCCGACCCATTCCACCTGACGGCAATGAAAATACGCCACCAGCAGCGCGGCGAAGCCCCGCATGGCGTCGATGACATGCTCCTTGCCGGCGCTGTCGGCGCGCGCCTCGTTCTGGGCGCGAGGCGCGGCAGTCTTGCGAGGCGGGGAGAGGGGCAGGGATGAGCCGGCGGCATCCAGTGCTGAGTCGCTCATACGCGGTCCTTATTCTGACGGAGGGGAAATGCGGATTCGCAGATTCGCGCGGGCGCCGTACGCGCCCGCGGTGCATGACATGCTAGTGCACGACGCAGGTAAAAAATCGATAAAAAATTGCGTATTGAATTGAATTAAACGGCGATTGTGTGACTAATTGTAATTGAGCATAAGCAGATGCAGCCGCGAATTATTTGCCGCTTTTGTTGTGCTAATTTAAGCCACGGATTCTCTTGACCCGAGGTGAAGTCATGAACCTGCATTTACTCGCCGGCATTGCCGTGCTGCTGATCCTTGTCGCCGCCTCCGCCTATCGGGAGGCGCTGCGCAATGAGCCCATTCGCCGTTTTCGCATGACCCCCGGCAAGCTGCCGCAGCTGGACGAGAACGACTAACGCGGCCTGGAAGAGGCGCGAGGCGCACCCGCGGTCGAATCCACGGGCGCGCCTCGCGCAGCTGAAGGCCAGTTGTCAGGATATGTAAAATTTCGGAATTAGCGGAAAATAAATCGATTTCGTCGCGTAATTGTTGCCCGCTGTTTGTCACGATGCGGCATATCGAAAAAGAATGGATTTATTTATTCCGATTGCGGAAATTTCACATACGTACTGGCGTAATTTTTTGCTAGTCTTTCCGGCGACATCGATTGGCCGCCAGGCCCGCGACACACTAATTTCTAACCGATGTGGGAATGCCTACCATGCTGAAAGTCACCAAAGCCGTGTTTCCCGTAGCGGGCCTCGGGACACGATTCCTGCCGGCTACCAAAGCAAGTCCTAAGGAAATGCTGCCGATCGTGGACAAACCGCTGATTCAATACGCGGTGGAAGAAGCGATTGCCGCCGGCATCACCGAGATGATCTTCGTGACGGGGCGCAGCAAGCGCGCCATTGAAGATCACTTCGACAAGTCCTACGAGATCGAAGCCGAACTCGAGGCGCGCAACAAACAGAAGCTGCTCGATCTGGTGCGCAGCATCAAGCCGGCCAACGTCGACTGTTTCTACGTGCGCCAGGCCGAAGCGCTCGGTCTCGGCCACGCGGTGCTGTGCGCCGAGAAGCTGGTGGGCGACAGCCCGTTCGCCGTGATTCTGGCCGACGACCTGCTGCACAGTTCGAAGCCGGTCATGAGCCAGCTCGTGGATACGTTCAACCACTATCACAGCTCGGTGATCGGCGTCGAAACCATCGCGCGTGAAGACAGCCGGTCGTATGGCGTGGTGGACGGCCGCGAGTGGGAAGACAACGTGATCAAGCTGTCGGGCATTGTCGAGAAGCCGGCGCCGGACAAGGCGCCGTCGAATCTCGGCGTGGTGGGCCGCTATGTGCTGATGCCCACCATCTTCAAACATATTCGCGCGTTGAAGCCGGGCGCGGGTGGCGAGCTGCAATTGACCGACGCGGTGCAATCGCTGCTGACCGAAGAGCAGGTGCTCGCGTATCGCTATTTCGGCACGCGTTTCGATTGCGGCAGCAAGCTCGGCTATCTGAAGGCAACGGTGGAATTCGCGCTGCGCCATCCGGAAGTGAAGGCGGAATTCGAGGCTTATTTGCAGGCGTATATGCAGGGCAATATGCAGGAAGGCGTGCCGGCGCAGTTTGCGGCGGAAGCGGCTTAAGCGGCTTAAGCGCCACGTCAACTGCTGAGGCAAGCTTGAGCGGCTGCGACGCGAACTTCAAAAACGCCGGCACGACAGCCGCCGCAACACTTACCACGCAGAGGTAACGCGCAGCAGCATCGCGCACATTAAAACGGGCGCCGCAAACCACGCGGCGCCCGTCTTTCTTTCAGCCTTTCAGCCGGCCCACGCGTTGCGCGTAGTCTGGCGACTGCGTCCGCAAGCCTCCTTCTTCACTGAGTCGAAAGTGAGGCAATGCCGTTCCGGGTTGCCGTTCTGCTGCTGTCGGCGGACCTTGACGAATCTTGACACGGTTTTCCTTGTTGAGTTCTTGATGCTCGTGCTACCAATGCGTCTGTTGAGTACAGGACATCACAGACATGAGACGTCTCTATCTAAAAGTGGGTGACAAATCGTCGGCGGGCGGAACGGTGATCGAAGGCGTTCCGTCCGCGACTCACCACGGCACGGCGTTGACCTTTGTGGGTGCCCAGGTTATCTGCCCAGCGTGCCGGATTACCGGCCATATAGGTCAGAAAGGCCCACGGTGGCCTGGACGCATAATGGGCAAAGATCCGGCCTTGGAAGGCGATATCTGCATGTGCAGATGCGATCCACACCCTGTGATGATCGCTTCTCAGGACACAATGTCACAGAGCTTTGACAGTCACGCGCTGGCGAGCATGGGTTATGGACTGGGGAACGATGCTCTAGCCGAAGTAGCGCCGGGCGCCCATTGGATTCGGTTTGCCGTCAAGGATGCCGGCAGTTGCGAGGGTTTGCGCTGCCGTGCCTACTTTGCCGACGGTTCAGTTGCAGACGGCGTCTTCGATTCAGGTAACACGGCGCATTTCGACCGCCCTAACGCCTCGCCATGCCATAGGGTTGAAGTCGTGCCGGGCAATGCACAGGAAAGCGCTCGTTCAGTCATGGGCGACCTTCTGATGGCGATGGTGGGATAAGCATGTCCGATACTACCGCAACCCGGAACACCGTTGCCAGCGGGTCTTTCAACACCCGGAAAACTCATGAGGTTCAAACGGCAATTCTCGAAGCAGCCATCGCGGACTACGAGGCCATCGGAACCACTTTCGCCGCCAACGCCATTACCGATGACATGGTGCGCAAGCAATATGTGAAGCACATCAAGGAAATTTCGGACGATGTCAGGCAGGAAGTTGCCTACGGCAACATGACGGTCAAGGACGGGGCTGAGTACTGCAGCCAGTTGCGCGACAGGCTCTTCGTTGAATACCGGAAATATACGTCGGCTGTTGGCGTCGCCCGTGCGGAAAAGCTCAAGCTCGAGGCTCGCGGTTTCGACTACTACCTTAACAGGTACGCGCAAGTTCAGTTCAGCAAGAACTTTGATACCTTGACTTTCGAAGAGCGCCACGCCGTCTACTATACGGTGCTCAAAAAGGCGGGCGGCGCCAACGCCGATGTCACCACCAAGGTGCGTCGGTTGCAGGTCAGCGCCAGGGTTGCCATCATCTTTACTGCTGTTATTGCCACGGGTGAAGTGGTTGCGGCGACGGATAGAGTCAAAGAGGTCGCGAGACAGGGAAGTATCATCGCGGGCGGTATGATTGGAGGCGGTCTGGCAGGGTTTGCGGTTTCTTTCGTGTGCGGACCGGCTGAACCTGCATGCGCCGTCGCACTGGTATGCATTGGTAGCAATCTGGGCGGCCTGGCCGGCCAGGCGACCAACGACATGTATCAGGAAGAACTGCCTGCCTTCATGCATTGGATGAACGATTGACCGACATGCCAACGCCGCTGTTCGTGATTCTGCTCGTGCTCTTTGTCGGCTCGGCGGGGCTTATCGTTATCAATCTCACCGGGGACCCCGGCGTCGACTATTGGGACCTGGATGGGGAGAAAAAATCCTCTCCGTCCAAACTCGATGCCCTGCGAAATCGCATCGTGTTCTACACATCAGGTGCCGTGCTCGTTGGCACTTTCGTCGTTTATCTGATGCTGCGCCACTAAGCCGCAAACAATGACCGTCGGAACCCGATCGTAGCCCCGGTATTGCACCGGGGCAGTTACCGCGAACGACAACAAAAAACGGGCGTCGTAAACCACGGCGCCCGTCTTTCTTTCAGCCGGCCCACGCATCACACGCAGCCCGGCCAACCCGCTGTCAAACTTCCTTCTTCACTTCCAGCCGGAACTTGTGCAGCAACGGTTCCGTGTAGCCGCTCGGCTGCTGGCGTCCTTCGAACACCAGCGCCTGCGCGGCCTTGAAAGCGATCGTATCGAAGCCCGGCGCCATCGGCTTGTAGAGCGGGTCGCCCGCATTCTGCTCGTCC
The DNA here is from genome assembly GCF_003386115.1 of Paraburkholderia sp. BL27I4N3. Classification (NCBI taxonomy): domain Bacteria; kingdom Pseudomonadati; phylum Pseudomonadota; class Betaproteobacteria; order Burkholderiales; family Burkholderiaceae; genus Paraburkholderia; species Paraburkholderia sp. BL27I4N3. The sequence continues at coordinate 2,143,254 of NZ_QREJ01000001.1, forward strand.
ACCACCTTCGCCATGCGCTTGAACGTCTCTTCGACGAGCTCGCGCTTCACCACGCCGTGATACAGCCAGTTGGCAATGTGCTGGCTGGAAATACGCAGCGTGGCACGATCTTCCATCAGGCCGACGTCATGAATGTCAGGCACCTTCGAGCAACCCACGCCCTGATCGATCCAGCGCACCACGTAGCCGAGAATGCCTTGGGCGTTGTTGTCGATCTCGCTGCGGATCTCGTCGTCGCTCCACTTCGTTTCCGCGACGACCGGAATCGTCAGCAGGCCGTCGAGCAGTTCGTCGCGCACCTGCGCGTAATCCGTGCGCTCCAGTTCCCGCTGAACCGCCTGCACGTCGATCTGGTGGTAGTGCAACGCATGCAGCGTGGCGGCGGTCGGCGAGGGCACCCACGCGGTGTTCGCCCCGGCCTTCGGATGCGCGATCTTCTGTTCGAGCATGGCGTGCATCAGATCAGGCATCGCCCACATGCCCTTGCCGATCTGCGAGCGGCCACGCAGGCCTGCGCTCAAACCGACCAGCACGTTGCTGCGTTCATAAGCGGCAATCCAGGCGCTCGACTTCATGTCGCCCTTGCGCATCATCGGACCGGCTTCCATGGCCGAGTGCATTTCGTCGCCGGTGCGGTCGAGGAAACCCGTGTTGATGAACGCGACCCGCTCAGACGCTTCGGCGATACAGGCGAGCAGATTCACGCTGGTGCGGCGCTCCTCGTCCATGATGCCCATCTTGATCGTGTTGCGCGGCAGCTTCAGCAGGTCTTCCACGCGCGCGAACAGCTCGCTCGCGAAGGCGACTTCGGCCGGGCCGTGCATCTTCGGCTTGACGATATAGATCGAACCGGTGCGCGAATTCAACTGGTGCTTGCGGTCATGCAACGCGCACAGCGTGGTGATGACGGCGTCGAGAATGCCTTCCGGAATCTCGTGGCCGTCTTTGGTCAGCACGGCGGGATTGGTCATCAAGTGACCGACGTTGCGGATGAACAGCAGCGAGCGGCCATGCAGCACCACCGGCGCCGTGCCGTTCGCGGCGGTGTACACGCGGTCGGCGTTCAGCCGGCGCGTGAAGGTCTTGCCGTTCTTCGTGACCTCTTCGGTCAGGTCGCCGGTCATCAGGCCGAGCCAGTTGCGGTAGAGCAGGACCTTGTCGTCCGCATCCACGGCGGCGACCGAGTCTTCACAGTCGATGATCGTGCTCACCGCCGCTTCGACCACCACGTCCTTCACGTGCGCGGAGTCGGTCCGGCCGATCGAGTCGCTCGCGTCGATCTGGATTTCGAAGTGCAGGCCGTTGTGCTTGAGCAGCACGGCGGACGGCGCGCTTGGCTCGCCCTGATAGCCGATGAATTGCGCCGGCGTCTTCAACTCGCTCGTGCCGTTCTTCAGCGTGACGACCAGCTTGCCGGCTTCGACGCTATAGCGCGTGGCGTCCGTGTGGGAACCATTCGCGAGCGGCGCGGCCTGGTCGAGGAACTTGCGGGCATAGGCGATCACCGCGGCGCCGCGCACCGGATTGAAGGCTTTCTGCTTTTCGGCACCGCCGGTCTCGGGAATCGCGTCGGTGCCGTAGAGCGCGTCGTACAGGCTGCCCCAGCGCGCGTTCGCCGCGTTCAGCGCATAGCGCTGATTCGACAGCGGCACCACGAGTTGCGGGCCGGCCTGTTCGGCGATTTCGGTGTCGACGTTGTCCGTCGTGGCTTTGACGCCGGCAGGCACCGGCACGATATAGCCGATGCCTTCGAGAAACGCACGATACGCCCGCAGATCGCGCACCGGACCCGGATTGGCGCGATGCCAGTTGTCCAGCTCGGTTTGCAGGCGGTCGCGCTCGGCGAGCAACGCGCGGTTTTTGGGCGCCAGCTCGTGCACGAGGGCGTCGAAACCTGACCAGAATGCGGCGCTGTCGAGTCCGGTGCCGGGCAGGGCTTCGGTTTCGACGAACTGGTCGAGGTTGGCGGCGACTTGCAGTCCGCCGCGCGTGTTCATCTGAGTCATCGACTGCTCCATCTATCTGAATGGGGCCGATGAGGGGGCATCGGCCCGCGTTGTGCAACGGTTAGTTTCTTTGATTCATGGCGGCCGTTCTGGTCGGCTTGCGAACGGAACCGCACTGAAAACTCAGGCCGCGATAGCGGCAATACCCGCCTTGGCGATCTGCGCGTCCTGATCCGACTTGACGCCCGACACGCCGACCGCGCCGACCACGTGGCCGTCGACGATCACCGGCACGCCGCCTTCCAGCGTGCCTTGCAACGGCGCGCTGAGGAACGCGGTGCGGCCGTTGTTGATCATGTCTTCGTATACCTTGGTTTCGCGGCGGCCGATCGCCGAAGTGCGGGCCTTTTCGGTCGCGATGTACGAACTGGCCGGCGCGCTGCCGTCCAGACGCAGCATGCCGAGTTGATGGCCGCCATCGTCGACCACCACGATGGCGACGGCCCACTGGTGTTTCTCGGCTTCGGCGCGGGCGGTTTCGAGAATGCGGGTCGTTTCGGCGACGGTCAACATGGGTTTGCTCAGCATAGTGAATTTCCTGGTTCGTGTAGGGTAAGGATCGGCTCGGCCCCGCCGCCACTCGCGCTTTGCACGATGGCTTCGGCCTCGATGGCTGGCCGCGCCGCGCGGGAATTACACAGTGCACGCGCGCGGCGGCCGCGTTGATATTCGGTGACGGCGCGGGTTGCACGCAGCCTTCCAGTATCCGCATTGTGCGCGAATGCCGCAGCGCCGGCCTGGTCCTTGCCCAAGCGCTTTGCTTGGGGATTTTACGTCCAAGCGCCGCCGGATGAAACGGCGGCATCGCGCGCTTCGGTATTCGGCGGTTCGTTTGGCCGCTATTCCGGCTGGAACGAAGCGAGCGGCGGGCTTTACAATCAGGCATCGCACACAAGAATTCGCACGCTCCCCACGTGCGCCCCCACGCCATGCCGACCATCAGCGAACTATTCGTCTATCCGATCAAATCCTGCGCGGGCATTGCCCTCAATGAGGCGCGGCTGCTCGCCACCGGCCTCGAATACGACCGCTGCTGGATGGTCACCGACCCGGCCGGCGCCATGCTCACGCAGCGCGCGTATCCGCGCATGGCGCTGATCCAGGTCGAACTCGGCGCCGAGGAGCTCGTGATTCGCGCCCCCGGCATGAGCGAGTTGCGCACGCCGCTGGAAAGCGCGCGGCTCGACGCGCCGCCGGCGGTGCAGACCAAGGTCTGGCGCGACGCGGCCTATGGACTCGACACCGGCGACGCATGCGCCGCGTGGTTCTCGACATTTCTCGGCGTGCCCGCGCGGCTCTTGCGCTTCAATCCCGAACGCGAACGCGTTGTCGATCCGGACTACACGGAGAGCGTGGGCGGCGCCACCACCCATTTCGCGGATGGGTTTCCGCTGCTGGTCATCGGCCAGGCGTCGCTGGACGATCTGAACACGCGCCTGAACGGCAAGGGCGCGCCGTCGATTCCGATCGACCGCTTCCGTCCCAACGTGGTGCTGACGGGGCTCGACGCGTATGAGGAAGACTATGTGGAGACGCTGAGCGTGGCTGGCGAAGCAGGCGGGGGCGCGCAACTGCAACTGGTCAAGCCGTGCACGCGCTGCCCGATGCCGACCATCGACCAGGCGAAAGGCGCGCCCGATCCCGACTGGCCGAACGAGCCGACCGACACGATGAGCGTCTATCGCGCGAATCCACAGCGAAACGGGGCCATCACGTTCGGCAACAATGCGCTTGTCGCGAGTGGCGCCGGGACGTGGCTGCGAGTCGGGCAGGCAGTGGAAGCGGAATTGGGCTTCGGCGATTGAGTTGAGGGCTAGTGCCGGACGCCCACGGTCAACGCCGCGAGAATCACCGGCATCGGCACTGGCTTGACGAAATGATGGTCGAAGCCCGAGCGCAGCGATTCGCTCACTTCCTCGGCACGTTCGAGCCCGGTGACCGCGACCAGCGTCGGCGCCGGAATATCGCCCACGTAGCGGATTCGCCGCGCCACCGCGCGTCCGTCCAGACGCGGCATTTCGACGTCCAGCAGCGCGGCCTGCGGATGCCATGCGCAGTATTGAGCCAGCGCGTCGAGGCCGTTGCGCGCCGTTCGGATCTCGAAGCCATGCGCGCTGAAGTAGTGTACGTAAGCGGCCAGCAGATTCGCGTCGTCGTCGGCGATCAGAAGGCGTGCGGCTGCGTGATGGGCCATCTGATTTCCCTCAGGTTGTGATCCTGTTAGGTGAGCAATTTGAAGTCCCGACAGAATCAACGCTCCATCAAGTGACTTTCAGGCCGGATCGGTAAGGATAGGCAGCACCGCTTCTCACGAATAAATTACCGCCCGGCAACGATGCAGACGCCTGCATCGCGCGGGATATCGAGGCGGTCCAGCATCTCCACGCGATGCCTTCCACCCCGCCCATGATCCGCAAGAACACAGCATCGGCTTTGCCGCCGTGGCCCGCGTCACGGCGCAAATCTACAAGCTGGGCAGTTATATCTCCGTACCGATCATTTTTCCCGACGGCAGCTATTTCGGTAATCTCTGCGCGATTGAGCCGAATCCCGGCCGAGGTGTCGAACTCGCGCCTGAGAGTAGCGAGCGGACTTGATTGGTCGAGAAACGCGCGAACTGCTCACGCGGCCTGCGCGATTGCCTCGCGCGCGCTCGGCATGTCGCTTTGCATCGCGTTCGCTTCGCCGCGCCGTGCGTTATCTCCCGCCCACACACGCTCGACGCTCTCGCCGATCGCGCTGCCTACCAGAATCACTGCCGGGCTATCGAAGCCCGCGTCCGTCGCATCCGCGGCGAGCCGATCGAGGCGGCTCATCAGACGCCGTTCGTTGCTGCCACCGGCCCATTGCACCACGGCAGCGGGTGTATCGCCCGGCAAACTCGCGAGCAACGCGGCCGCGATACTGTCGATGCGGCGCATCCCCATATAGATCGCCAGCGTGGTGCGTGTCGCGGCCAACGCGCCCCAATCCGGCTCGCCGTGATCTTCGGTATGCGCGGTCGCGAAACTGACGCCGTGGCAATGCCGGCGATGCGTGAGCGAAATGCCGAGACCGGCGGCGGCCGCGAACCCCGATGAGATGCCGTTGACGATCTCCACCGGAATGCCGGCGCCGCGCAAGACTGCGAGTTCTTCACCGGCGCGTCCGAACAGCAGCGCTTCGCCGCCTTTCACCCGCACCACGTGCAAGCCCTTGAGCGCATAGCGCCGCATCAGCCGTTCGATAAACGCTTGCGGTGTCGAGCGGCAGCCACCGCGTTTGCCGACGCGAATCACCCGCGCTTGCGGCGCCAGCGTCACGATCTCGGGATTCGCGAGGTCGTCGAGCAGCACGACGTCGGCGGCGGCCAGCGCTTTCGCGGCCTTGAGAGTAAGCAGATCGAGATCGCCGGGGCCGGCGCTCAATAAGGTGACCTTGCCGGTGTTCGTGTTCATCGCGGTATCTATCACGGTGTCCTTCGCTTCTGTGTCGGCCGGCGATCGCTGTCGCGCCGGCGCCCAATAAAAAACGGCGTCCGCTCGTGATGATCACGAGGGGACGCCGTTGTCCGTTTGCTGCGTGTGTGCTGCTCTGCCGTTTCGCTTCCAGCACGGTGAAACACAGCGTCGTGTTTCGCCCGCGTGGGTATGTGCTGCATGTCGTGGCTGCCGCGTTGCCGCCATGAACTCGCCACTGCTTATGCAAGGACTACGCCATGCATCGGCCATGCGCGCTGTACGCCTTGCCACGCCTCGCAAATAACGCCGCCCGCGCGCACGCCACGCACCGTTCGTGAGCGCACTCCCCGCACGCGCAGGGTGCTGCGTCGCACCATCCATGTGCCACGCTGCATCAAAACGCGTCGTGCGCCCGCCTTGCCGCACACGCATGCGATTCGCCGCAAACCCCCGCGCCACGGCCTCCTTACGGGCATTTGGTGCAACTGGCATGGGCTTTGCATTAAGCCTTGCCATCGGATCAACGTGGATCCGGCGCGAGTGCAACACAAAGCACTCGCTGCAGGACAGGTCAGGACAACGGCGTCCCCCGAATTCAGTCATCGACTGGGTTCGCGGGACGCCGTTTTTATTTCCAGAATCGTTTTCGCCACCTGCCATACGGCGTCGCTCGCAACCAGCACATTGAGGAAACCGCGCTCATGAAAATCATCGTTATCGGTCACGGGATGGTCGGTCACAAACTGGTCGAGTGCCTCGCCCAGGACGCCGCGCACGGCCTCGACATCACCGTGCTGTGCGAGGAATCGCGGCCGGCCTACGATCGCGTGCACCTGTCCGAGTTTTTCGCGGGCAAGACGGCGGACGATCTGTCGCTGGTAGAACCGGGTTTCTTCGAACGCCAGAACGTGCTGCTGAAGCTGAACGCAAAGGCTGTGGCGATCGATCGCGATGCGCGCACCGTGACGGTGTCGACGGGCGAAACGCTGCCTTATGACAAGCTGGTTTTCGCCACCGGCTCCTATCCGTTCGTGCCGCCCGTGCAGGGGCGCGAGCGCGCGGATTGCTTCGTGTACCGAACCATCGACGATCTCGAAGCGATGCGTGAGTGCGGCGCGCGTTCGAAGACGGGCACGGTGGTCGGCGGCGGACTGCTCGGGCTCGAATGCGCGAAGGCGCTGCGCGACATGGGCCTGCAAACGCACGTAGTCGAATTCGCGCCGCGTCTGATGGCCGTGCAGGTGGACGACGGCGGCGGCCGCGTGCTGCGCAGCAAGATCGAAGAGCTGGGCGTGACGGTGCATACGCAGAAGAACACCACGGCGATCGTCGATGGCGAGCAGGGCACGCACCGCATGCAATTCGCCGACGGCAGCCACCTCGACACCGACATGATCGTGTTCTCCGCGGGCATTCGTCCGCGTGACGACCTGGCGCGCGCGAGCGGACTGACGCTCGGCCCGCGCGGCGGCATCGTGATCGACAACGCATGCCGCACGAGCGATCCGCACATCTATGCGATCGGCGAATGCGCTTTGTGGAACGGCCAGTTGTTCGGCCTCGTGGCGCCGGGCTACGACATGGCTCGCGCGGTGGCGAAACAACTGCTCGGCGACACGGCCGAATTCGCCGGCGCGGACATGAGCACCAAGCTCAAGCTGATGGGTGTGGACGTGGCGAGCATCGGCGACGCGCACGGCAACACGCCGGGCAGCCGCGCGTATCAGTTCAGCGACGAGCGCAAGCAGATCTACAAGAAGCTGGTGGTGTCCGAGTGCGGCAAATATCTGCTGGGCGGCGTGATGGTGGGCGACGCCGGCGAATACGGCACGCTGCTGCAAATGATGTTGAACCGCATCGAATTGCCCGCGTCGCCTGAATTCCTGATTCTGCCGGCGGCCGACGGCAATGCGAAACCCGCGCTCGGCGTCGATTCGTTGCCGGCTTCCGCGCAAATCTGCTCGTGCAACAACGTCTCGAAGGGCGAGTTGTGCGCCGCCGTTTGTGCCGGCGCGACCGATATCGGCGCTTTGAAATGCGCGACGACCGCCGGCACCTCGTGCGGCGGCTGCGTGCCGCTCGTCACCCAGGTGATGAAGGCCGAGATGAAGAAGCAGGGCCTCGCGGTCAATAACCATGTCTGCGAACACTTCGCGTATTCGCGCCAGGAGTTGTATCACATCGTGCGTGTGGAAGGCGTGCGCAGCTTCGGCGAACTGCTCGCGAAGCACGGCCACGGCCTCGGCTGCGATATCTGCAAGCCGGTGGTGGCGAGCGTGCTCGCGTCGTGCTGGAACGAGTTCGTGCTGAAGAAGGAGCACGCTTCGCTGCAGGACACCAACGACTACTACCTCGCCAACATTCAGCGTGATGGCACCTACTCGGTCGTGCCGCGCATGGCGGGTGGCGAAGTCACCCCCGATGGTTTGATCGCGGTCGGCCAGGTCGCCAAGAAGTACGGCCTCTATACGAAGATCACCGGCGGTCAGCGTGTCGATCTGTTCGGCGCGCGCGTCGAGCAACTGCCGCTCATCTGGGAAGAACTGATCGCCGCCGGTTTCGAATCCGGCCACGCGTACGGCAAGTCGCTGCGTACCGTGAAGTCGTGTGTCGGTTCGACGTGGTGCCGCTATGGCGTCGGCGATTCGGTGGGTCTCGCGGTGGAGATCGAGAACCGCTACAAGGGCCTGCGCACGCCGCACAAGATCAAGTTCGGCGTGTCGGGCTGCACCCGTGAATGCGCGGAAGCGCAGGGCAAGGACGTCGGCATCATCGCGACCGAAAAGGGCTGGAATCTCTATGTGTGCGGCAACGGTGGCATGAAGCCGCGCCACGCCGAACTGCTCGCGTCGGACCTCGACAAGGAAACGCTGGTGCGCTACATCGACCGTTTCCTGATGTTCTACGTGCGCACCGCCGACCGTCTGCAACGTACCAGCGTGTGGCGCGAGAGCCTCGAAGGCGGCCTCGATTATCTGATCGACGTGGTCGTCAACGATCGTCTCGGCGTGGCCGCAGAACTCGAGTCGGAAATGCAGCACGTGGTCGACACCTACGAGTGCGAATGGAAGAAGGCCGTCACCGATCCCGAAACGCGCAAACGCTTCCGTCATTTCGTCAACAGCGCCGAGTCGGACAGCCATGTCGCGTTCGTCGAGGAGCGCGGCCAGATCCGGCCGGCCACACCCGCCGAGCGGCGTTCGAAGCTCGCTGCGATTCCCGTTGTCGTTGAAACCGTTTGATTGAACCGCACTATTCACCGAGGACTTCCGTCATGAACAACGATCGCCTGCCACGCTCCTGGACGCCGGTTTGCCTGCTCGACGACATCGTGCCCAACACGGGTGTTTGCGCGCTCGTCAACGGCGAACAGGTCGCGGTCTTTCACGTGAACAACGGTGACGCGGACCCGATCGTGTACGCGATCGAAAATTTCGACCCGGGCTCGCAGGCGGCGGTGCTCTCGCGCGGATTGATCGGCAGCCTCGGCGAACGCATCGTCGTGGCCTCGCCGATCTACAAGCATCACTTCGATCTGCGTACCGGCGAGTGCCTCGAAACACCGGCACATTCCGTCGGCGCGTTTGCCGCGCGTGTGGAAAACGGCCAGGTGTGGGTCGCGGTTTGAATCGCTGAATGCTTTCTTAACGACGTCGCCCGCTCATGTCCTCTACAAACGTAAAAACCGTGTGCCCCTACTGTGGCGTTGGCTGCGGGATGGTGCTGCACGTCGAGGACGGCCAGGTCGTAAAAATCTCCGGCGACAAGGAGCATCCGGCCAACTTCGGACGGCTGTGCACGAAGGGGCAATCGGCGCATGTGGCATTGCGCAAGTCGGGGCGTCTCGAAGGCGCGTTCGTGCGCCACGCGCGTGGCCAGGACCCGGCGCCGCTGCCGATGGCACAGGCGATCAGCACCACCGCAGCGCGTTTGCGCGGCCTGCTCGATGAACATGGGCCGGACGCGCTGTCGTTCTACGTATCCGGGCAGATGTCGATCGAGGCGCAGTACCTCGTCAACAAACTCGCCAAGGGTTTTGTCGGCACCAACAACATCGAATCGAATTCGCGCCTGTGCATGGCGAGCGCGGGCAGCGGCTACAAGCTGTCGCTCGGCGCGGACGGCCCGCCCGGATCGTACGAAGACATCGATCACGCTGACCTGTTCTTCGTGATCGGCGCGAATATGGCCGACTGCCACCCGATTCTGTTCCTGCGCATGATGGATCGCGTGAAGGCGGGCGCCAAACTGATCGTCGTCGATCCGCGCCGCAACACCACGGCGGAGAAAGCCGATCTGTTCATGCAGATCAAGCCGGGCACCGATCTCGCGTTGCTCAACGGGCTGCTGCATCTGTTGCACGAAAACGGCCATACAGATGCCGCATTTATCGCCGAGGCCACCGAAGGCTGGGATGCAATGCCCGCATTTCTCGCCGATTACACGCCGGAAAACGTCGCGCAAATCACCGGCCTCGCCGTCGAAGATATCCGCGAGGCCGCGCGGATGATCGGCGCCGCCAAAGAGTGGATCAGTTGCTGGACCATGGGCCTGAATCAGAGCACGCACGGCACATGGCACACCAACGCGATCTGCAACCTGCATCTGGCGACGGGCAAGATTTGCCGGCGCGGCAGCGGCCCGTTTTCGCTGACGGGCCAGCCCAATGCGATGGGCGGCCGCGAGATGGGTTACATGGGGCCGGGCCTGCCGGGTCAACGCTCGGTACTCGTGGAAGAAGACCGTGCGTTTATCGAAGACCTGTGGGGCATTCCGAAGGACTCGCTCAAGCCGCAAGTCGGCAACGGCACGATCGATATGTTCGCGCGCATGGCGGCGGGCGAGATCAAGGCGTGCTGGATCATCTGCACGAATCCGGTGGCGAGCGTGGCGAATCGTCAGAACGTGATCGACGGATTGAGCGCGGCGCAACTCGTGATCGCGCAGGACGCGTTCCTCGATACCGAAACCAACCGATATGCCGACGTGCTGTTGCCCGGCGCGCTGTGGGCCGAAGCCGAAGGCGTGATGATCAACTCCGAGCGCAATCTGACGCTGATGCAAAAGGGCATCGAGCCGCCGGGCGCGGCGCTGCCGGACTGGCAGATCATCGCGCGCGTCGCGTGTGAAATGGGTTTCGCCGATGCATTCACGTACGCGAGCGGCGAGGAAGTCTTTGCGGAAATCACCCGCGCGTCGAATCCGAAAACCGGGTACGACCTGCGCGGCGCGAGCCATCGCCGCCTGAAGGAAACGCCGTTGCAATGGCCGCTTGCATCGGACGATTCAGCAGACCGCAACCCGGTTCGCTACCTCAACGACGGCGTGAGTCAACCGCTCAAGGAACGGTCCGACGGCAGCCGTGCGCGGCTCGTGTTTCCGACGGCGAGCGGCAAGGCGATGTTCTTCGCACGCGCCTACGCGACGCCCGCTGAACTGCCGGATCGTGAGTTTCCGATCGTGTTGAACACAGGCCGCTTGCAGCATCAATGGCACACCATGACCAAGACCGGCAAGGTCGCGATGCTCAACAGGCTGAACCCGGGCCCGTTTGTCGAGATTCATCCCGAAGATGCCGCCACGCTCGGCATCAAGGCCAAAGACCCGGTGGAGATTCGTTCGCGCCGTGGTCGCGCGGTGTTGCCGGCTGTCGTGACCGAGCGCGTGAGCGCGGGACAGTGCTTTGCGCCGATGCACTGGAACGACGTATTCGGCGACGACCTGTGCATCAACGCCGTGACGAGCGACGCCATCGACCCGGTCTCGCAGCAGCCCGAACTCAAGTTCTGCGCTGTGGCGCTGAGCCCGGTGGCGGTCGAGCGCGTCGAGCCGTTCCTGAATGACGACGATGTATCGCTGGCGGATGCATCCGTTGCAGTCGCTGCGAGCGCTGCGCTGGCCGACACCGTATCGGCTAGCGCCGAGGACCTGGATATGCCCCGTATCGAAGCACTCACCAGCCTGTTGCAGTTGCCGCCGACTCCCGCGCCTTCGTTCACCGATCAGGAGCGCACGTATCTCGCCGGCTTCGTGAATGGACTGCGCTCGGCGCAAGCGCAAGGTATCGACCGCGTTCCGGTTCTGCCGGCTAGCGCGCCGTTCGATACGGCGAGCCGTCTTTACGTCGACGGTCTGCTGGCCGGTCTTTATAGCCGCAGTGCGACCGTTCTGGGCGATGCATCGACAACGCCGCACGCCGCGGCGAATGCAGAAACATTGCACGGGGCGGCCGGCGTGCGCATCGTGCGCGCACGGCCGAAGGTCACGCTGCTGTGGGCCTCGCAAACCGGCAACACCGAGTCGCTGACCGAAGCCTACGCAACGCGGTTAATGGAGTCGGGCTTCGAAATCCGCACGTCGTGCATGGCGGATTATCAGGCCTCGACGCTCGCCAAAGCTCAATACGTGCTGCTGATGACGAGCACCTTCGGCGACGGCGATCCACCCGACAACGCACAAAGCTTGTGGACGCAATTGAACGGCGAGGGCGCGCCGCGCCTCGACGGCGTGCGCTTCGCGGTGCTCGCGCTCGGCGATCGCAACTACGATCAGTTCTGCGGCCACGGCCGGCGTCTCGATGAACAGCTCGCCGAACAAGGCGCGCTGCGCCTGATGGAGCGCGTCGATTGCGATAGCGAGTATCAGGAAAGCGCGGACGCGTGGCTCGAACGCATCATCGTGTGTATCAAGGAAGAGGATGCCGCACTGTATGCCGTGCCGCCGGGCGGCATGATCAACGCGGTCGTGCCGGGCACGGTGGCGACCAAAACGCGGCCGGCCGCATCGCGGCTCGTCAGCAATCTGCGCCTGAACAAGCAGGGCGCGGCGAAAGACACGCGCTACTTTTCGCTGCGCACCGGCGACTCGGGACTCGAATACGAAGCAGGCGATGCGCTCGGCGTCTGGCCGAGCAACTGCCCGGAACTCGTCGACGAATTGATCACACTGAGCGGCGTGAGCGCGGACGCCGTGGTGAACGTGGCTGGCGTGGGCGAAATGCGTCTTGCCGATGCGCTCGGCAAGCACTACGAGATCGCGCGGCCGAGCCCCGATCTGCTCGCGTTCGTCGCCGCGCGCAGCAACAACGGCACGCTGCGCGATCTACTGTCGCCCGAGCGCAAGGCCGACCTCAAGCAGTGGTTGTGGGGCCAGCAGATCGCCGACGTGTTGCACGAATTTCCGCTGAGCCTCACGGCCGCCGAATTGACCGGCATGCTCAAGCGTCTGCAGCCGCGTCTCTATTCGATCGCGTCGAGCCCGAAAGCCCATGTGGGCGAAGTTCATCTGACCGTTGCCGCGGTGCGCTACAGCAATGGCCGGCGTCATCGCAAAGGCGTGTCGTCGACGTTTCTCGCCGACCGCGCGGGCGATGTCAACGTGCCTGTGTTCGTGCAGAAGTCCGCGCACTTTCGTCCTCCTCATGGTTCCGATACGCCGATGATCATGGTCGGTCCCGGCACCGGCGTTGCACCGTTTCGCGGCTTTCTGCACGAGCGGCGTGCGCGCGGCGATACGGGACGCAACTGGCTCTTCTTCGGCGAGCAGCACGCGGCCTCCGATTTCTACTATCGCGACGAACTCGAAGCGATGCGCGATACCGGTGTGCTGACCCGCCTCGACGTCGCGTTCTCGCGCGACCAGGCGGACAAGGTCTATGTGCAGGACCGCATGCGCGAACAGGGTGCGCAACTGTGGTCGTGGCTCGAAGACGGTGCGCATTTCTACGTATGCGGCGACGCCAACCGGATGGCTAAAGATGTCGACGCGGCGCTCAAGGAAGTGGTGGCCCGTCACGGCGGCATGAGCGATAAAAAAGCTCTCGAATACGTGAACCGCCTCGCGCAGGAAAAGCGCTACGCACGCGACGTTTATTGATAGTCATGCGGTTTTCAGCGCAACGAGCGCGCTCGCGTTTGAAGGTTTCAAGGTTTCAACGAGTACGCAGTACAGCTTCAAAAGAAGGAACCGCATGGCATGGAGGTTGCGTGTTTATGCCGGTTATCAACATGGTGATCATTCCGGTGCGTGGCGCGTAGCGCGATCTGCTGGATAGTCGAAAAATCAGTTTTGTGAGGATATCTGATGAAAAACGTGATGAGCTCCCTAAAGAGTGGGGACTGGCGCGCGCTGGTGGCGTGTTTCCTCTATTTCGACACGGGCTTTACCGTGTGGGTCCTGTATGGACCGCTCGCACCGTTCATCAGCAAGAGCATCGCGATGACGCCCGCGCAACAGGGTTTGCTGGTCGCGGTGCCGGTGCTGTCGGCCGCGATCCTGCGCGTGACGCTCGGTAACCTGTATCAATCCGCGCATGGCAAGCGCATCGCGCTGATGGGCGTGCTGTTGTCCGCGGTGCCGACCATCGTGTTGCCGTTGATGCCGTCCGTACCGTCGTACACGATGCTGCTGGTGCTCGGCGTGTTCCTCGGCGTGGGCGGTGCGAGTTTCGCGGTGGCGCTGCCGATGGCGGGCAGCAACTATCCGCCGAAGGTGCAGGGCCTCGTGCTGGGCCTCGCCGCAGCCGGCAATATCGGCGCGGTGCTCGACGGCTTTCTGTTCCCGCAACTGGCGACGCACTACGGCTGGCAGGTGGCCGCCGGGGGCGCTCTGCCGTTGCTCGCGATCGCCGCGATCACGCTGTATTTCTGGGCGAACGACTCCGGCGTGAAAACGGGCAGCGCGCTACGCGCATTCGGCAGCTTCGCGGTGACGCTGATCGGCTTGATCGTGCTGGTGCTGCTGGTCGAAGCGGGCATGTTCGGCTCGGGCAAAACAGGTGTGCTGCTGTTGCCGGTGATCGGTGCTCTGCTGGCGATTGCGGTGCTGCCCAAGCGTTATCGCGCAGTGCTGGCCGAGCGTGACACGTGGGCCATCATGCTGGTGTACAGCATTACGTTCGGCGGATTCGTCGGCATGTCCTCGTATGTCACGCTGCTGCTGACCAACCTCTATCAGCTCTCGAAGATCGACGCCGGCCTCTTCATGGCGCTGCTCGCCGCGACTGGCGCGATGGTGCGTCCGCTCGGCGGTCTGATCGCCGACAAGGTGTCCGGCGTGCGCGCGCTGACCGTCCTGCTCGCGATCATCTCGCTGTGCGACTTCGTGTTCGCCGCGGTTATGCCGACCATGGCCGGTGGCATCGCGCTGCTGCTGTGCCTGTACGTGGCCTTCGGTCTCGGCAACGGCGCGACCTTCCAACTGGTGCCGCATCGCTGGGCCGGCCGCACGGGTCTGATGTCGGGCATTGTCGGCGCCGCGGGCGGCATCGGCGGATTCTATCTGCCTGTCGTGATGGGTATCGCGAAGGAAAGCACGGGCAGCTATCAGATGGGCTTCGCGACGTTCGGCGCGCTGGCGGCCTGCGCGTTCGTCGCAATCGTCGCGCTGCGCCGTCCGTGGATGGCGTGGTCGATGCACACCGGTGTGATGCACGCGCACGCAACGGAGTGATGCAGTAACGCAGTAACGCGCGCGATCCGGCTGCCACGCTGACGTGGCGGTGCGGATCGTGCGCCGCAGCCGATCAAAAATCAGTGGTGAGCGCGTTCGTGAAGAAAACCTCGGCGGGATGAGCCACGCAGTGCCGCGTTATTGTCGTATGCTTGGCGTTTTCCAAAACGTCGGGCAAATGTAATGTACAACTGGTGGCACGCGGTGTGGGCAGCCGCCCGGGCAGAGTTCTCCGATCTCGGCAGCGCGGCCGACGTCACTCAGGTCCTGATGCGCCTCGGGCTGGCCTTGATACTCGGCGGCATACTGGGTTTCGAGCGTGAGATGTCACGGCGCGACGCCGGCATGCGCACGCACATGATGGTGTCGGTCGGCGCGGCCTTGTTCGTGGTCGTGCCGCTGCAGGCCGGTTTTTCGCAGGACAACATGAGCCGGGTCTTGCAGGGACTCGTGTCCGGGGTCGGTTTTCTTGGCGCGGGCGCCATCATCAAGCTCAGCGCCGAGCGCGAGGTGCGCGGTCTGACGACGGCGGCAAGCTTGTGGCTCAGCGCGGGCGTCGGCGTGGCGGCGGGGCTCGGGCGCGAGGCCACGGCGATTCTCAGCGTGGCGATCGCGCTGGCCATTCTGTCGAGCGCGCGGCTCTTCAAGAGCGGGGAACAGGAAGAAAAATAAAGGCGCGGTGGGCGCATGAGCCTACGAAAGACCGCTATGCAAAAATGCAGTCAAATACTTGCATGTTGGCCGCGCGGTTTCTAATATGCAGCTCGCGACTATGTTGCATGAGACCAGAGTAACGAGCTTTGCATGGGACCAGAGTAACGCGCTAAAGCGCGAACTCTGGTCGACAGGAGGCTGTATATGAACACATCCACCGATCGCATCGAAAAACAGATTCTGCTGAAGGCGCCGCGCTCGCGAGTCTGGCGTGCATTGTCCAACGCCGAGGAATTCGGTAACTGGTTTGGCGTGAATCTCACCGGCAAAGAGTTCGTGGCCGGCCAGTCCGTGCAGGGCAACATTACCTATCCGGGCTACGAGTATCTGGTCATGGACGTGCATGTTGAACGCGTCGAACCGGAGCATCACCTGTCGTGGCGCTGGCATCCGGCCGCGGTCGATGTCAAGGTGGACTATTCGCCGGAGCCGACCACGCTGGTGGTCTTCGAGCTGACCGAGATCGAGTCGGGCACCCTGTTGCGCGTGGTCGAGTCAGGCTTCGATCAACTTCCCCCCAGCCGCCGCGAAGAAGCGTTCCGTATGAATAGCGGCGGTTGGGAAGAACAGATGACCAACATCGAACGGCATGTCGCCAAGGGTTAAGAAAGCGTCTGGCGGAACGGCTCTGAAGGCGGCGGCGCTGCGCAGTTCCGCGGCCATTTTCGCGGCGCTCGGCGACGAGACACGTCTGCGTCTGGTCGCGGTATTGTGCGCGGGCAGCGCGATGTCGATCGCCCAACTCACTGCGGGAACGGACATCACGCGGCAGTCCGTCACGCAGCATTTGCAGGTGCTCGCCAACGCGGGGCTCGTGCGCGACGTGAAGGTGGGCCGTGAACGCTTGTGGGAATTCGAGCCCACCCAACTCGACGCAGCGCGCCGCGCGCTCGACGCGATCTCGCGGCAGTGGGATCACGCGTTGTCGAAGTTGAAGGCGGCGGTGGAGGACTGAAAACCGTCGCTTAAAACTTATGCCGCAGCGCCAGCCGAACGGCGACCTGCGTGCCCGTCGACGATGGTGCCTGCACACCGGGAATGAACGCGTTGTCGAGAATCGAGTGAGTCGAATCGCCCGCGACCTTTTGATACTCGCCCTGCACATACACGTCGGTGCGCTTCGACAGGTCGTAATCCGCCATCAGGCCGACCGAGTGAATCTTCGGCTTCACGCTGCCTGACGACGCATCGTAGTTTTCCATCGTGTACACGTACTGCGCGCCGACGAAGAACGCCGGCGTGAACTGGTATTTGCCGTTCACTTCGAAGTTCTGATACTTCAGCGTATTCAACGTGACGCCCGGCGCGGCCAGCGGAATGCCGATATAGCCGTTGCCCGTCGGATTCTTGTAGTTCGAGTTCGTGTAGGCAAAACCGGCCGTCGCCGAGCCGAACGTGTAGTTGATGCCGCCGCCGAACACCCGCATGCGTCCGGCGATAAAGCTGGCGTCGTTTGCGGTAATCGCGCCGGTCGAGCCCACGCCGGGATTGTTCGCCTGCATATAGGCCGCCGCGACCAGCAGCCCGCCGTTCGCATATTGACCGCCGAAGCTATACGCGCGGTTGTTCGCGAAGTGGGTGTCGTTACTGAAGGCGTAAGCGCCGCCGAACTGGAAGCCCGCCATTTCCGGGCTCGCGTATTTCACGCTGTTGCCGAGGCGGAACGAGTTGTCGGTGTTGTCGTTGTCATACGGATGCGCGAACAGGTAGCCGGCCCAGTTGCCGTTGGCCGTGGTCTGCGCGAGGTAATCGACCACGGAATCGTACTGGCGCCCAAGCGTGACCGTGCCGAAGCGACCATCGCTCAGACCCACATACGCCTGACGCCCGAACATGCGGCCGCCCTGGGCGAGCCGTCCCGAACTCACGTCGAAGCCGTTTTCGAGTTGAAACACGGCCTTCAGGCCGCCGCCCAGATCCTCCGAACCCTTCATGCCCCAGCGGCTGCCTTGCGCATAACCGCTCGCCATTTCCCACACCGCGCCGTGCCCCGCGTTGTTGGTGTAGTCGATGCCTTCGTCGAGCACGCCGTACAGCGTGACGCTGCTTTGAGCGAAGGCCGGCGACGCCGACAGCGAGGCGAGTGCGGCGAACGCGGCGGTCGCAATGCGGTTCTTTTTCATCATGAGCTCCATACCTTGGTAGTGAGCGGACCGAATTCCCCGGACGAACCCGAAGGCGTTCGACGACCGCTGCTTTTTGGCAAAGCCCGGATTCTGCTATTCGGGATGGGAATCGCGAATGAGGCACATCCCTGGATAAACGTGATTTTTTCGAATGTTTGTTCCGCGAATTATTCGCTTGTGGCGGGGCGGTGACCCAGAGAAAAATTCTGTTCATGCACCTTTGGCATGAAGGCCATAGCCGAGGGTAATGCGTTTTTCGCACCATGCTTTTCAGGAGACGACCATGCGACTCGATCGGAATTTTGCTAACGGCCGGTTCATCGAACCCGCGACCGACACCGCTAGCCGCGAGCTCATTGCCGTTTGCAATCCGGCCACCGAGGCCGTGATCGCCCATGTCACCGGCGCCACCCAGGCCGAAGTCATCGCCGCGGTCGATGCCGCCGCGGTTGCGCAAAAGGGCTGGCGCAAGCTGCCGGCGGCCGAGCGCGCGGTCTATCTGCACAAACTCGCCGACGCGCTGACCGAATGCGCGCCCGCCATTGGCGCGGCGCTCGCGCTGGAGTCCGGCAAGAGCGTGGCCGACGCCACCAACGAAGCGATCTACGCCGGCCAGATCACCCGCTACCACGCGGAATGGGCGCGCCGCATCGAAGGCGAAGTGATTCCGAGCGATACGCCTGACGAAAACCTCGTGCTGCATCGCGAGCCGATCGGCGTGGTCGCGTGTCTGATCCCGTTCAACTATCCGGTCTATACGTTCATGCGCAAAGTGGCGCCGGCGCTGATCGCCGGCAACACGGTCGTCGTGCGTCCGAGCAACAACACGCCGACATCCGCATTCGAAATCGCCAGGGCGGTGGAGAAGGCCGGCTTGCCGGCGGGCGTCGTCAACATTCTCGCGATGAACCACGCCACCGCCGAGGCGCTTTGCACGCATCCCAAGGTCGGCATGATCACGCTGACGGGCAGCGTCGGCGCGGGCCGCAAGGTGCTCGACTATTGCAAGGCGAACATCGCCAAGCCGTCGCTCGAACTGGGCGGCAAGACGCCCGCGATCATCGAGGCCGATGCCGATCTCGAGAAAGCCGCGCGCGATCTGGTCGCGTCCAAGACCACGCATTGCGGCCAGTTGTGCACGGCGATCGAACGCGTCTACGTGCAGGAAAGCGTGCATGACCGCTTTGTCGCGCTGCTGAAAAAGCACATGAGCGCGGTGGAAAGCGGCGATCGCAGCGAACAGCCGTCGTTGATGGGTCCGCTCGTCAACGAGGCGTCGCGCCAATCGATTCACGCGATGGTGGAACGTGCGGTCGCAGCGGGCGCCACGCTCGAAACCGGCGGCAAGCTGCCCATACCAGGTCAAGGCAAAGGCTTCTTCTATCCGGCCACGTTGCTAACGAACTGCCGTCAGGACATGGAAATCATCCAGGAAGAGACCTTCGGTCCGATCATGCCGGTCGTCAAATACCGCACGCTCGACGAAGCGCTGGAGATGGCCAACGATCATCAATTCGGTCTCTCGTCGGTGTTGTATACGGAGAACTATCGCAGCGCGATGAAGATCGCCAACGGCATCGAAGCCGGTGAACTGTACGTGAACCGTACGCCCGCCGATCCGTATCAGGGCTTCCACGCTGGCTGGAAACGTTCGGGCCTCGGCGGCGACGACGGCAAGCACGGCATGCTCGAATTCACCCAGACCCGGCTCGTGGTCATGAAGTACTGAAGCTGAACTGGCACGCGCCGCACGTTGAAGCTTCGGTGCGTGTCTGCCTTGCAACCTGAAAAGCGCAGCGATTCTGCTGCCAGTCCATAACAAAACATATTGGAGACCGGGCGGCCCGATGGGCCGACGCTGTGTCTCTGAGGAGCGCTCACGTGTCATCCCAACCCGTTCGAACCGATGCTTCGCTCGCTTTAAGCGACGAAGAGGCCGTGCTGCAAGACAGCAAGACGCAGCGTTATGTCCAGCTCATCCTGCTGGTGATCGCAGCCGGCGCAATCTATCCGATTCTGTATCTGCGGCAGGTGTATCAGCCGACGATGCTCGAAGTGTTCCACATCACCGATAGCCAGCTCGGCTATCTGTATTCGTCGCTGGGCACGATCTTTCTGTTGAGTTATCTGCCGAGCGGCTGGCTCGCGGACCGTATCGCGCCGCGTTTGCTGATCTGCTTTTCTCTGATCGCCACCGGCGTGCTCGGGCTATGGTATTCGACCGCGCCTTCTTTCCCCATGCTGATGATGATCTTCGGTGGCTGGGGTTTGTCGACCGGCTTGACGTTCTGGGCCGCGGTCATCAAGCGTGTGACGATGATTGCCGGTACGCATGAGCAAGGCCGTTTCTTCGGTTTGCTCGACGGCGGACGCGGCCTGATCGAGGCGATGCTCGCGACCATTGCGATCACGCTGTTCGCATGGATCACGCAGACCAGGGGCGAACCGGTCGCGGCCGGATTCAAGCTGGTGGTGTACATGTACGCGTTTCTTTGCATTGCGCTTGGCGTCGTGCTCGCACTCGTCAAGGATTCGCAGGGCAAAGCAGATGCCGCCGCCAATCGCGCCGCGCGTCAACGCAACAACGTTCTGGTCGATTTGAAGACGCTCGCGAAGATTCCCGAACTGTGGCTGGTCGCGGCGATCGTGTTCTGCGGTTATCAGGTGTTCTGGGCGACCTACAGTTTCTCCGCGTATCTGCATGAAGGCGAAATCGGCCTCACGGTCGTGATGGCCGGCACGATCACCACGCTCAAGCTGTGGATGCGGCCGATCGGCGGCATCGGCGGCGGCTTTCTCGGCGATCGCTATTCGAAGGTGTCGGTGCTCGTGATCGCGCTCTTTCTGGCCGCGCTGTCGCTGCTGGGCCTGATGGCGGCGCCGCGTATTTCGAGCCACGTGCTGCTGGTGTTCCTCGTGCTGATCATCGGCATTCTGACTTACGCGATTCGCGGCCTGTACTGGTCGCTGCTGGATCGCTGCAACATTCCGGTTGCCACGATGGGTCTCGCGATCGGCCTGATCTCCGTGCTCGGGTATTCGCCGGACGTGTTCCTGCCGCTCATCAACGGCTATCTGACGCAGACGTTCCCCGGCGTCTTCGGCTACCAGCTCTACTTCGGCTATGTAGCCGCCATGGCGGCGCTCGGCGGCTTTGCCGGGCTCGCGCTGAGAAGCATGCTCAATAGAAAAGAGGTTGCGTAAATGAAAGTCGTCTCGCTTGAAACGCATATCGTCGCCGTACCGCCGCCGCATGTGGGCGGCATGTACTGGATCTTCGTCAAGCTCAAGACCGATTGCGGGATTGAAGGTGTCGGCGAAATCTATTCGGCGACCTTCCATCCGAAAGCGATGACCCACATCATCGACGATGTATTCGGCCGCTACCTGCTCGACAAGGACCCGCATCATATCGAGCGGCTCTGGCGCGAAGCGTATTCGAGCGGTTTCACACAACGCCCCGATCTGACCATGATGGGCGTGGTCAGCGGCCTCGAAATGGCGTGCTGGGACATTATCGGCAAGGCGGCTAACAAGCCGGTGTATGAGTTGCTGGGCGGCATGGTGAATCAGCGCCTGCGTTCGTACACGTATCTGTATCCGAAGAACAGCCGCGGCGAATACGACTACGACGATCCCGATCTGGCCGCCGAATGCGCGCTCGAAAACGTCAAGCGCGGCTTCACGGCGGTGAAGTTCGATCCGGCCGGACCGTACACGGCGTACTCGGGCCATCAACTGTCGATGGAAGTGCTGGACCGTTGCGAAACCTTCTGCCGGCGCGTGCGCGAAGCAGTCGGAAGCAAGGCGGATCTGCTGTTCGGCACGCATGGGCAGATGGTGCCGTCGTCGGCGATCCGGCTTGCAAAACGCCTTGAAAAGTACGACCCGCTATGGTTCGAAGAGCCGGTGCCGCCGGGGCAGGAAGGCGCGATGGCCCAAGTCGCGCGGCACACCAGCATTCCGATTGCCGCGGGTGAACGCCTCACCACCAAGTACGAATTCTTCAAGCTGCTGGAAGCGGGCGCGGCGTCGATTCTGCAATTGAACGTGGCGCGCGTGGGCGGCCTGCTCGAAGCGAAGAAAGTCGCCACGCTGGCCGAGGTGTACTACGCGCAGATCGCGCCGCATCTGTACAACGGGCCGATCGGCGCGGCGGCCAGCATTCAGCTCGCGACGTGCACGCCGAACTTCCTAATTCAGGAAAGTATCGGTACGTGGGACGGTTTTCATGCGGCCGTGTTGAAGAAACCGATTCAATGGGAAGACGGCTACATCATTCCGTCGCAGGAACCGGGCCTCGGCGTCGAGCTGAACATGGAAGTCGTCAGGCAGCACACGCCCTACACCGGGGAGCGTTTGCATCTGCAAATGGCGGCGCAACCGGCCGATGTGAAGGATCTCGCGCCGGCCAAGGGTTGAGTGCGCCTTGCAGTTGACGGGTTTCACTACTACGTTTCAATGGATTGAGCGCCGTCTGGCGATATAGAGCATGAACTACGATTACATTATCGTCGGCGCGGGTTCGGCGGGCTGCATTCTCGCCAATCGTCTGTCGGCGTCGGGTCAATATTCGGTGCTGCTGCTCGAAGCGGGCGGCAAGGATAGCTCGTTCTGGTTCAAGATTCCGGTGGGTTTCACCAAGACGTACTACAACGAAACCTACAACTGGATGTACTACAGCGAGCCGGAAAAAGAACTCGACAACCGGCCGATCTATTGTCCGCGCGGCAAGGTGCAGGGTGGTTCCGGCTCGATCAACGCCATGATCTACGTGCGCGGCCAGCCGCACGATTTCGACGACTGGGCCGCCGCCGGCAACCCGGGCTGGGCGTTCCGCGACGTGCTGCCGTACTTCCGCAAGCTCGAATCGCATCCGCTGGGCAACACGGACTATCATGGCGCCGATGGCCCGATCCGTATTTCGCCGATGAAAGACGCGGTGCATCCGATCTGCCACGTGTTCCTCAAAGGCTGCGATCAAGCCGGCTATCAGCGCAGCGACGACTTCAATGGCGCGCAATTCGAAGGCGCCGGCATTTACGACGTGAATACGCGCAACGGGCAGCGCTCGTCGAGCAGCTTCGAGTATCTGCACCCGGTGCTGTCGCGCAAGAATCTCACGGTCGAACGAGACGTGCTGGCAAGCCGCGTTCTATTCGACGGCAACCAACGCGCGATCGGCGTGAGCGTCACGCAGAATGGCACCACACGTCAATTCATGGCGACGCGCGAAGTGATTCTGTCGGCGGGCGCGGTCGATTCGCCGAAGCTGCTGCAACTCTCCGGCGTGGGCGACAGTGCATTGCTGGCGAAGCATCGCATCGCCATGGTGAAAGAACTCCCCGCGGTGGGCCAGAATCTGCAGGACCATTTGTGCGTGAGCTTCTACTATCGCGCGAACATGAAAACGCTGAACGACGAAATGCGTCCGCTGCTCGGCAAGCTCAAGCTCGGTCTGCAATATCTGCTGACGCGCAAGGGGCCGCTCGCGATGAGCGTGAACCAGGCGGGCGGCTTCTTCAAGGGCAACGATCGGCAAGCGCAGCCGAATCTGCAGTTGTACTTCAATCCGCTGTCGTACCGCATCCCGAAGAGCAACAAGGCGAATCTCGAACCTGAACCGTACTCGGGCTTTCTGCTGGCGTTCAATCCGTGCCGGCCGACCAGTCGCGGTTCGATCGAGATCGCGTCGAATCGCGCCGAAGACGCCGCGAAGATTCGCATCAACGCGCTGACCACGGAGAAGGACATCGACGAAGTGATCCAGGGTTGCGAACTGGTACGCAAGGTGATGGCGTCGCCGGCGTTGAAGGCGATCACGGTCGAGGAAATCTCGCCGGGGCCGCAGGTGAAGACGCGCGAAGATTTTCTGCGGTACTTCCGTGAGCAATCGGGTTCGATCTATCACCTGTGCGGTTCGTGCGCGATGGGCGACGACCCGCGAAGCTCGGTGGTGGATGCGCGGTTGCGGGTGCACGGTATCGCCGGTTTGCGCGTGGTCGATGCGTCGATCTTTCCAAACATCACGTCGGGCAATATCAATGCGCCGACCATGATGGTGGCGGAGAAGGGCGCCGACATGATTCTCGAGGACGCCGCGAGCGAAGTTGCGTATCGGCCTGTGGCGGCGGAGATGGCTGCGGCTGCGTGATCCGGTAACGCGCGCTTCAACCGGCTTCAACCGGCGTCGCTCAAAGGCGCCGATTCCGACGCATCGAGCGCCCGTCCGCTCAACCAGATTTCCTGCTGCAGCCAGTCGCGGAACAGCACAACGTGCGGCAGTTCGTCCTGTTCGGCGCGCGTGACGAACCAGTACGATTGATGCCCGTTCACGTGCACGTTCAACACCTGCACGAGTTGGCCCTCGGCCAGTTCGCGCGCGATCATGTGACGATCGGCGATGGTCACGCCGAGCCCGTCGATTGCCGCGCGAATCGCGTGATCGAGCAGATCGAATTCATAACCGCCGCGCGTATCCACGTTTTCAATGCCCGCCGCCTTCAGCCAATGCTGCCAGGTGAGGTAGCGCTGATCGGCGCTCGCGAGCACATGCAACAGCGTGAACTGATTCAGATCGATTGCCGCGCCGCCCGCCTGGCGCGCGAGCAAGGCGGGCGAGCACACCGCGATATGGCGCTCGCTCATCAACAGACGGTTTTCGACACCTTCCCATTCGCCATTGCCGAAACGGATCGCGCAATCGAGCACGCCGGATTCCGCGAGGTCGTCGTCGACGCGCGTCGACAGACTCAGTTCGAGTTGCGGATGCGCGTCACGCAGGCGGCCGAGGCGCGGCATGAGCCAGCGGCTGGTGAAGGTGGGCGGCGCATTGATGCGCAGGCGATTGCGATGGGTCTTTTCCTGCAGGCCGCGTACCGTGAGTTCGATACGATCGAACGACTGCTGCAGCGCTTGCAGAAGAACGCGGCCGGCAGCCGACAGTTCCAGATGGTGATGGTGACGCTGCAGCAGCGTCTCGCCCAATTGCGCCTCGAGTTGCCGGACCTGGCGGCTGACCGCGCTTTGCGTGACGTTGAGCAGTTCCGCGGCGCGGGTGAAACTGCCCGTGCGGCCGGCGACTTCGAAGGCTTTTAGCGCGTTCAGCGCGGGCATTTTGCGTTTCAAGATGTTCGACCGGGAGGTAAGGCGCGGCGGCGCGATGTCCCGGTATTTTACTGGTTTGCCCGCCCGGCGCGGCGCCCATGATGCGCCGTGCAGGCGTTGCAGCGTCAATAAGCAATACAGACCGACTTGCTCTCCGTATAGGAATCGATGATCGACTTGCCGTGTTCGCGGCCGATGCCCGACGCCTTGAATCCGCCGAACGGCATGGCCGGATCGACCATATTGTGCGTGTTGACCCACACCGTTCCGGCCTCGATGCCGTCCACGAGTCGCAGAGCCTTGTCGAGCTGATTGGTCCAGACGCTCGCGCCGAGACCGTACTCGGAGGCGTTCGCCTGAGCCAGCACTTCATCCAGCTCGTCGTAAGGCATGGCGACCAGCACCGGGCCGAACACCTCTTCCCTGACGACGGAAAGCGGCTTGCAGGCGCGATTGGCGATCACGGTCGGACGCACGAAGTAGCCCTCGCGCTCCACGCGCGCATCACGCGACACGATCTCGCCGCCTTCGTCCTTGCCTTGCGCGATCATGCCGGCCACTTTGTCGCGATGCCGCGCGGAGACCATCGGGCCCATTTGCGTCGCCGCGTCGAAGCCGGAGCCGAGCGTGATGCCGTCAGCGACGGCGGCAATGCCTTGCACGACTTCGTCGTAAATGGAGCGCGCGACATACAGGCGCGAGCCCGCCGTGCAAACCTGGCCGTGATTGAAGAAGATCGCGCCGGCCGCGCCTTCGATCGCCTTGCGCGGATCGCAGTCGTCGAGCACGATCACCGGGCTCTTGCCGCCCAGTTCGAGCGACGCGCGCTTCAGATCGTCCGCGCACTGACGACCGATGATGCGCCCGACCTCGGTCGATCCCGTGAATGTGACCTTGTTCACCAGCGGGTGCCGCACGAGCGCCGCGCCTGCTGTTTCGCCGCGGCCGGTCACCACGTTGAACACGCCGGCAGGGAAGCCCGCTTCGTGCGCGAGTTCGGCGAGACGGATGGCCGTCAGCGGAGTTTCTTCAGCGGGTTTCAGCACGACGGTGCAGCCGCAGGCCAGCGCCGGGGCAATTTTCCATACCGCCATCAGCAGCGGAAAATTCCACGGGACGATCGCGGCCACCACGCCCGCCGGCACGCGTCTGGTGGAGGCGTTGTAGCGTGTGCCCGGCGGGAACGGAATCGACAGATCGAACGTGCTGCCTTCGATCTTGGTCGCCCAGCCTGCCATATAGCGCAGCCATTGGACGCTGCCCGCCACTTCCAGCATCTTCGAGAAGCCGATTAGTTTGCCCTGATTCAGCGTTTCCAGCGTGGCGAGTTCGTCGCTATGCCGCTCGACGAGGTCGGCGAGTTTCAGCAGCAGGCCCTCGCGGGCGGCCGGCGGCATTCTGCGCCACGCATCGGATTCGAAAGCCGCCTTCGAGGTTCTGACGGCGTGATCGATATCGGCTTCCGACGCGTCGGGAATCTGCGCGATTTCTTCCGCGGTGGCCGGGTTGAAGACCGGAAAGGTTTGGCCCGCGGCGCTGCCGGTTTGTTCGCCGTTGATGAACATGGTGCGCGGCAATGTGGCCGCCAGCTTGTGTTCGGTCATGGTGCTTCGTCTCCGTTGGGGGTGAGTGGCCGTGGCGCTAGCCGGAAGGGTTCGTCTGACGGCGGAATGGGTTCAGGCGTGGGTGGACGTGCTGCCTGGCACGCCAACGCGTTGCTAACGACGCGGCGCAGATCACGTTTGCCGTCGCGCTCAATGCGTACAGCAAGACGAATCCTTCGCCGAAAAAGTAGGGTGTGGTCGACAACGCAGCGCCCAGCACCATGCCGATGTGATGTGCGACGCCGGGGCAGCTCGCGCTCAATACGCTGGTCGCGCTGGTCGCTCTGGTCGAGACGCCGCGCAGGTTGGCGAGCGCGGGAATCGTTACGCAGTCGAGAATTAGAAAGACCGCGGCCGCAAGTTGCGCAAGCGCGGGATTGTCGTTCGTCGCGAGCGTGCCGAGCAGCGTGGCGCGAGCGATGTACAGCGCGATCAACAGGCGATTGCTGCGTAAGCGGTCGGCGATCAATGCCAGCACGCAGACGGCCGCAAGCGAAAGCGAGATTCGCCAGAATGGTTGTGCGCCGCTGACACCGCAGACGGCAAAAAGCTGGAAGCGAGCGAGGCTGCCACTCGATAGCCCCGCGAGCAAGGCGAGAAGAGCCGTCGCGCTTGAAGGAGTCGCGCCCCTGAGCGAATCGGAATCTTGTTGAGTGCCGCGCTCCACGTCATGACGCGTTTCGATGTTGGCGCGCAGCCGATTGAGCAACATGACGACGCCCGTCGCGATCATCAGCGCGGCAATCGCTATGCCGTGCGCCGAATCATTCAAATATGCGGGCACGCTATTCATTGCGCTGATCGTCACGATAAGCGTCGCGGCGCTCGCCAGCAGCGTGGTTCGGCCCGATGAGCGCGACATCAGCAGTGGGACGCTCATCATGGCTGTCAGCATCAGCGCGCTCATCCATAGCTCGGTGGCATGCCGGCCGAGGCCGGCCTGCATCAACAGCGCAGCGCCGCCGCCCGCGAGGCACACGCAGGCCGTACTTGCGCACAACGTGCTCGCGCGAGCGGCGTGACGTGCGCGAAGCATGCCCGGATCAGTGCTTGCAGCAGCCATGATCCGTGGACTTGCCGTCTTCGACGCTGTTCAGATCACGCTCGGCCGGCAAGTCCATCGTCGGATTGGCCGAGAAGAAGTTGTTCGGCTTGAGCATGAAGCCGGCGTATTCCACCGGCATCACCGGGAAGTCCTCGGGCTTGCATACATGCGTGTGGCCGAAGCTATGCCACAGCACGACATCTTCATTCTCGATGGTGCGGTTCGCCTCGATATAACGCGGCAGGCCGTCGCCGCCCGAATGCTGATTCGGATAATCGCCACTCGCATAGCGCTGCGCCGGATCGAACGGCGTGACCCACACGTGGCGCGTGGCAAAACCGCCGCGCTGACGCACCTTCGAACGTTCGTCGGCCAGCATCAGCGGCGAGTCGTTCACGACCAGCTTATAGCCCGGATTCGCGCCGACGGCATTCTTCACATTCGGGTTGCTGACCTTCCAGTAGCGACCGGTGCTGCCGTTCGCGTTGCGGGCGGCCTCGCTTTCGGTCTTCAACACGCGCCTGGTCGTATCGAACACATTGCCGTACGGATTGTTCTCGCCCATTGGACGCGGCACGAATTCGTGTTCGGTCACCGTGTTGCGCTCGCCGTCCACCATCATGTGCATGCGGGCGTTGAAGAAGTGCTGATGCGTGGGCCCGCCGAGATTCTCCGTGATCATGCCGCCCCACGGGTAGGTGTCGCCATCGGCCACGGCCGACGTTTGCACAATGCCGGTCAATTTGCATTCGAGCTGAATCGTGCCGTCCTGGTACAGATACCAGTAGAAGCCGTAGTCGTAGTTGCCGACCGTGGCGAAGAAGGAAATCACGAGGCGTCGCGAGCGGCGCATTTCGAATACGCCGGTGCGGAATTCATAGTGCTTCCATAGCGTGCCGTAGTCTTCTTCGTGCATGCAGACGGCGTTCTTCATCACGAACGCGTTGCCGAAATCGTCCGCGGACGGAATGTCGAAATAGCGGATCGTGCCGAGGCAATCGCAACCGAGTTCGAGCTGGTTCGCCAGTTTGCCCAGACCGTATTCGCCCGCGTCGAACGCGCTTTTCCAGTAGTGGTTAGTGGTCGGGTCGGAGTAGGGCACGCACATTTCCGTGACGCTCGCACGGTAGATGATCGGGCGTGTGCTTTTGCCGTCGTCCCACGACAGTTGGTGCAGCACCAGCCCTTCGCGCGGCGTGAAACCGACGCGGAAGTTCCAGTTCTGCCAGTTCACGTGCCAGCCGTCGATCGTGAAGCTCGGGCCGTCGGGCTGATTGATCGACAACGGTTTGAGCGTGCTGCGCGGTTCGCCGAGACTCGGTGTGTCGTAATTGTGTTTGGCACGCGGAATCGGAATGATGCGGCCGTCGTCGACCAGTTCGATCACTTTCTTTTCCAGCAGATCGACCACGGCCATCACGCCTTCAATTGGATGCGCGTAGCCGTTATCGGTCAGTGTCTCGCGGTAATAGCTCACGCAACGCACGAGACGCCGGCCGTTTTCGTTCTCGCGATCGAAGCATCCTGCCGAGAAAGGATCGACCTGGACGCGTTCCAGATCCTTTTCGTTGAGGCCGCGCTTCATCACGGCCACGCGCCATGCTTCATCGCTTTTGACGATCTGTTCCGCGTTCATGAAGTCGTCGATCATGATGGGCGGCTGGCCGTACGGCGCCTTGCCGAACGGCATCACACGGCGCGCGGCGATTTTCTTTTCTCTCAGGTCCACCTCGAATTCGATCGTCGCGCCATTCGACCGATCGATCGCGAGTACGAAGGCCGTGCGCGAAAAATAGTTGCCGGTTTTGAATGCCACCACTTCGGCTTTCGGCGGCTCGCGCAGTTCGACCATGGGAAAACGTGCGTGCGAGTCGAGTTTCTCGGCGGCTTTCACGAGATCGCACGCGAGCTGCATTTCTGCGCCGCTCAGCGGATCGAGCGGATGAACGGGGACGTGAGCGGCTTTCGTGGCATTCGTGTTCATAAGATTCCCGTAAGGAGTTGCTGGACCGGACAGCGTGCTCGCGAGGCGAATGAGGCGCGGCGAACGCTGAGTCGATGGCAAATCGTAGGAACCCAATAATATTTTCGCGCTTGCGCATTGCGCCAAATGAACGATAAAGTGCGCCAGGAGAATGGCTCGAGCAATCGTCAGCGAAGACTGGAGAGGAGACGCTCAGCATGAAGAAAGTCACGCTCAACGGCAGTTTCCCGATGGTCCGCGCCGCGGTCATGGGACCGGTTGTGCGCGCGCTCGATGCATCGGGCGCGCAATGCGACACGCTGCTGGAGGAGTTCGGCATGAGCCGCAAGCTTCTGTCGAATCCGTATGAAATCCTGCCGCTCACGCGCTACGTAGCGGCGTTCGAACGTGCCGCGGAGGTCCTTGGCGAGTCCGCGCTCGGACTGCGTTTAGGCAGTGAATTGCAATTGACGGAACTCGGGCCAGCAGGTCTGGTGTTTCTCTCATCGCCCACTTTGAACGCCGCCATGCGCAAGTTCGTGCTCGCGCTCGCGTCGTGGCAAAACACCACGACCTGCGAATTGCTGCGCGACGACGAATGGCCGATCTGGACCTACCAGATTGCCAGTCCGCAAATCTGGCCGCGCCGCCAGGATGCGGAATACAGCCTCTCGACCATGTGCCATATGGTGCGCCTCGTGCGCGGCGCGGCGTGGAATCCGGTTGAAGTGCATTTCGAACATGCCGCGCCCGCCGATCTCAAACCGTATGCGCGCATCTTCCGTGTGCCGGTGCGCTTTCAGCAGCCTTTCAATGGCTTGATTCTGCGGCCGCAGGATCTCGACGCTTCGCTCAAAAGTGCCGACACGCAAATGGCGCGCATGATGGAGCGCCACGCTACCGATCTGATCGCACGGGATGCGATGCCGCACAGCATTGCCGAGCAGGTTCGCGATCTGGTGACGCGGCGGCTCGCGCACGAAAAGCTGATCGTCGCCGATATTGCGAAGGATCTCGGTCTCTCGCATCGCTCGTTGCAGCGGCACCTCGCGCAAGAGGGCACTTCCGTGCGGCAGATCGTGCGAGAGGAACGGCAACGCAGCGTCGAAGGCCTGCTCGAACGGGAAGAACTCACGAATGCCGCGATCGCACGCGCTGTCGGTTATGCGGACGCCACGGTCTTATGGCGCGCCACGCGTAGCTGGAAGAAAAACAGCGCGTGACGTGGCCGTATTTTCTTTCAACCTGAAAGTAATGCGCGAGAATAGTTCAGGTTCCTAAATATCCGCCGAAATATTCGCCGAAAACGACCGTATTCGGGCTTCCCCGCATTGGCGCAAATTATCGAAAATTTGGCGCGGTTGGCGAAGTCGCTTTATTTTTTAGCTACCTACCATGCGCTCACACCGAAGTATCGGAGATCGGTCAAGCGAGCGTCTGGATCAGCAGTGCAGGGTTCAGGCGAGTCCCAGACTAGCCAACACAACAGAGGCAGCGATGAGTGAACCCTATTCTCCGACCCGAGCGGTCGACGCGGAGAACCCCGTGGAACTGAAAGGCAATACGCTGGGCTTATGGCAGATCGTGTTCCTGGTGATTTCGGCGGCCGCGCCGCTGACCGGCATGCTCGGCGCGGTGCCGCCCGCGATCAGTCTGGGCAACGGCGCGGGCATTCCGGGCGCGTTCGTGATTGCCGGCGCCGTGCTGCTGATTTTCAGCGTGGGCTTTGCGTCGATGAGCCGGCACGTGGTGCGCGCCGGTGCGTTCTACGCGTACATCACCGCCGGCCTCGGGCGGCCGTTGGGTATGGCCGGCGCGCTCGTCGCGCTGATGTCGTACACGTTCATCCAGATCGCGCTATACGGACTGTTTGGTTTCTTCTGCACGGTGATCCTCTCGCCGCTCTTGCCCACCGCGTTGCCCTGGTACGGGTATTCGCTGATCTGCGTGGCCGTGGTGCAATTCACTGGCATTCGCGGTATCGACCTGAATAGCCGCCTGCTCGGCGTGTTGATGTGCCTCGAACTGGG
The DNA here is from genome assembly GCF_003386115.1 of Paraburkholderia sp. BL27I4N3. Lineage (NCBI taxonomy): Bacteria > Pseudomonadati > Pseudomonadota > Betaproteobacteria > Burkholderiales > Burkholderiaceae > Paraburkholderia > Paraburkholderia sp. BL27I4N3. Next base: position 2,174,739 of record NZ_QREJ01000001.1, read on the forward strand.
CATTCTGCTGGTGCTCGCCATCGCGATCGTCGTGCATGGCGGCGGACCCAACGGGCTCACGCTTGCACCGTTCACGCCGCAGCATGTGTTCAGCGGCCACCTCGGCATTGCGGTGATGTTCGCCTTCGCGTCGTTCATCGGCTTCGAAGCGACCGCGATATACGGCAAGGAATGTCGCGATCCCAAGGTGACCGTGCCGCGCGCCACGTATGTGTCCGTGATGCTGATTCTCGTGTTCTTCGCTTTCGTGACGTGGACGATTGTTTGCGCGTACGGCCTCGCCGATGTGGTCACGGTGGCGACCAGACAGCCTGGCGATTTCTGGTTCATCCAGTCCGGCAAATATCTGGGCAATGCAGTGACGACGGTCATGAGCTTCCTGCTGCTCAGCAGTATTTTCGCGAGCCTGTTGTCGTTTCATAACACGCTGGTGCGTTATATCCATGCGCTGAGTCTCGAAGGCATCCTGCCGCAAGTCCTCAACCGTGTGCATGAAAAATATCGTTCGCCGTATGTGGCGAGCTATCTGCAAACGGTCTCTGTCTGCGTGCTGCTCAGCCTCTTTATCGCGGCAGGCTGCGACGTGTTCAATATCGTGTTCAGTTGGAGTTCGGCGCTCGGCACGATCGGCATTGTGATGTTGCAGGCGGTGACGAGTTTTTCGGTGATCGCGTTCTTCCGCAAGACGCGCAAGGACACGCGCGTATGGCACTCGTTCGTTGCTCCGCTGGTGGGTGGTTTTGGCCTGTTGTATATCGGTGTGATTCTGGTGCGCAATCTCGACGCGCTCAGCGGCTCCGATAGTCCGATCGTCAAATCGTTTCCGTGGATCGTGTTCACGGTGGCGCTGGTCGGCGTGCTGATCGGTCTCATCCTGCGCAAAAAGCGCCCGGATATCTACGCACGCTTCGGCCAGTAAAAGCGAACCGCGCGCACCGCACGAATCGCGTCAACCCGGCGCGATAACCACTTACCTCACTTCTCGACAAGACAATCATGGCAGACACTTTCGTCAAGCGCTCGGCGCTTGCGCTGGCCGCATTCGGCCTTTCGATGGGCGCGCACGCGCAATCTTCGGTGACGCTTTACGGCACGGTCGACGCCGGCCTCATCTACACGAGCAACCAGCAGACCACGCTCTCCAACGGCAGCACCAACGGACACGCGAACTATCAACTCGGCGGCGGCAATCTGGTGCCGTCGCGTTGGGGCTTGATGGGCACGGAAGATATCGGCGCGGGCACGACGGTCAACTTTGCGTTGGAGAACAGTTTTCTGATCGGCAGCGGCGCGCTGCTGCAATCGAATACGCTGTTCAATCGCAATGCGTGGGTCGGCGTGAACAATGCGACGTATGGCGCGCTGACCTTCGGCCGTCAATACGATCCGTTCTCGGATTACATGGGTGCGTATGCATCGAGTAATAACTGGGCGACGCTGTACGGCTCGCATTTCGGCGACGTCGATAACCTGAACGAGGCGTTCAATTTCAACAATTCGATCAAGTACATCAGTCCGAGCTTCGGCGGATTCACGCTGGGGGGATTGTTCAGCCTCGGCGGCGTAGCGGGGAATTTTGCGCAGAACAAGGGCTGGGCGCTGGCGGCGAATTACGCGCAGGGGCCATTGTCGCTGAGCGCGGGGTATCTGGAGTTGAATCAGCCGTTGCAGGCGGCGCTGGGGGGCACGAGTGGCTATATCGGCGACTTCAGTTGTGCGAACGCGGACGCGTCGTATTGTCTGTTGCAGGATGCGAGCAAGGTGCGGATTTTCGGGGCGGGGGGCTCATATTCGTTCGGCAAGGCGAACGTGGCGGTGACTTATACGCATACGCGGCTGTCGCAGAGCCAGTACTTTGCGAGCGCGGCGCGGCCGGCCGGCACTGACGTTTCATTCGATATCGCCGAATTGAACACTACCTATGCACTCGCGCCGGATTTGCAGCTTGGGTTGGCCTATATCTTCAACGACGTCAAACCGAGCGGCAGTGGCTCGACCCGCGTGCATCAGATCAATCTCGGCGCGGTGTATAGCTTGTCGAAACGGACTGCTGTTTATGCCGTGGCCATTGGGCAGAAATCTTCTGGCGCCGGCTTGGGGGTTGATCCGGTGACCGGGGCGAGCGAGAACCTGGCGCAGATTCCGAATGTGGTGAATTCGGATACGGATCGGCAGGTTTCGGTGGTGTTGGGCTTGCGGCATAACTTTTGACATCACGCCTTGAACGTCGCCTGCTCGAGAATCATGTCGTAGAGCGCTTGCGCCGCAGGTGACAACTGCGCGGTCTTGCGCGCCACGAGCACGAGCGTGCGCGACACGGTGGGCTGCGTGAGTTCGACAACGCGCACCGTCGGATACGCGCCCTTTTGCAACGCAAGCGCCGGCACCACCGCCGCGCCCACACCCTGCGCGACCAAACCGACAGCCATACGATTGCAACTGCTGCCAGGCGATGCGGCGCCGCTTCGCCAATGGATGATCCTCGTGGCAAATCAAAACGTAGCGGTCCTCCGTGAGCGGCACGCTCGCCAGATCGGGATGATGCTCGCCTGCGATGTTGATGCCGAATTCGACTTCGCGGCGCAGCACGGCCGCTTCCACCGCGGACGACGCGTGATCGAGAATCCGGATGCGGTTATGCGGATAACGCGCCGAATACGCCTGCAAAATACGCGGCAGATACTGCACGCCAACCGTCGGCACACAAGCTATGGACACATCGCCGCGGCGCGCCACGCCCGTCTCGCGGATTTCGACCAGCGCATCGGCGAGTTCGCCGAGCAAGCGGCGTGCTTGCGGCAGAAAACCGCGCCCGATTTCGGTGAGTGCCATGGAGCGCGTGGTCCGCTCGATCAGCGCGACGCCGAGATAGGTTTCGAGCTTGCGCAGACGCTGCGTGATGGCCGTCTGCGTGACGTGCAGCGAATCGGCAGCACTCTGGAAGCTGCCGCGATCCGCGATGGCGACGAACGCCTGGACGCCGAGCGTGTCGATTTTCATCAGTAAAATTGAGGAATCGGAGTGATAAATTCATTTTACTCCGCACGTCGCGCCGCCGAGAATGGGCGGATTGGATCGGTTGGAATGCCGCGCGGTTCAGATCGACGGTCACCGATCCGGCCACCCTGAACACAAGGAGTCCCGGATGACGTCGAACAAGGATTGGCACGCGAAGCAGTACGTGATGTTCGAAAACGAGCGCACGCGTCCGGTCAGGGATCTGCTGGCGGCCGTGCCGACGGCGAATGTGAAGACTGCGGTGGACATCGGCTGCGGACCCGGCAACTCGACCGAGACACTCGCGGTGCGCGTGCCGGGAGCGGCGGTCAGCGGCATGGACAGTTCGCCCGACATGATCGCGGCGGCCCGCCAGCGACTGCCGCAATTCCGCTTCGATGTGAGCGACATTGCCACGTGGGACGCGCCCGGACCCTACGACCTGATCCTCGCCAATGCAGTGCTGCAGTGGGTGCCTGACCATGAGCGGCTGTTTCCTTCGCTCGTCGGCAAGCTCGCGCCGGGCGGCAGCCTCGCCGTGCAGATGCCGGACAATCTCGACGAACCGGCGCACCGCCTGCTGCGCGAGATTGCCGCCGATGGTCCATGGGCGCACAAGCTTAAAGGTGTCGAACGCACCATACGCTACGGCGCACAGTGGTATTACGCCTTGCTCGAACCGCTGTGCGCGCGGGTCGACGTGTGGCGCACCGTCTATCACCACCCGCTCGCGGGTGGCGCGGACGCCGTGGTCGAATGGTTCAAAGGCAGCGCGCTGCGGCCGTTTCTCGCCGAACTCGACGACGCGGAGCAAGCCGCCTTTCTCGGGCGTTACCGCGAGGCGATTGCCGCGGCTTATCCGGCGCTCGCCGACGGCACGGTGCTGCTGCCGTTTCCGCGCCTGTTCATCGTCGCCACGCGCTAGCGGCGCGGGCTCGCGAGCGAGGCGTGGTGCGGCCCGCGGGCCAGCTGCCGTGCCGATGTGGCGCCGCCGCGCCAGGGTACTCAGGAATTGCCGCGCTTGAATTCTGCGTGATATTGTTCTATCGAAGCGGAGGCCGGCGACACGCCGTCCTCACCGGAACGCAATCCACCGCAGCGAGCGTCGCCATGAGTGATGTACGCCATCATCTGAGTCCACGGGACCGTCTGGAGCTGTTGTGCTGGCTCACATGCGGCAGTCTTGGCGCTTATTACCTGAATGAGGACTGGCCCGACGCGGCGTTCCACGTGCAAGCCGCGCACAAGTGGCTCGACCGCCGGGCGCGGGAGGCCGACTGGCTGACGGTCGCCAAGCTGACCGCTACCGCGGTGGAGATCGCGCGGCGCCACGCGCGGTTTGTCGAGGCGGACTGGGCGAGAGATGCGGTCGAGGAGATTCTCGATACGGATGAACTCGATCCTCAGGCCCGGCTCGTTCGGCAAGTCATTGCCGATTGCCAGAATGCTTTGTCGGATAAAAGGTTGGCGGATTAAGGTTCAATCACGCACGCCATCGGCTGAGCAGTTCGGGGTGATGCGTCCGCCACTACCTCGCCGCCGGCCCCACCAGATTGCGCTCGATTTCCCATTGCGCGCTCACAGGCACTACTCGCGCAAGCACTTCGCCGCATGATTCAAATTCGAGCTCGATCGGCCGCCGCACGTCCTGCCATTGGGCGTTGACGACGGACGGCCGAGTGCCCCACCCAGCGCGCTTTTTTGCCGACGAACGTAGTTCCGTTTTAGGGCACGCGTTCGCCTCGCAATTCGCAAGCTCAATTGAGTTATCGCGTCAGGCGAAGTCAGTCGAGCGCGACAACGCCTCCCACGTTTCGATTTCCTCGTTCAGTGCCGCCAGCTTCGTCTTCACCAGGTCGAACGCATCGTTGCCGAGCAGCAGATGCACGGGCGGATTCTCTGCCGCGACGATTTCCAGCAGCGCCTGCGCCGCCTTGCGCGGATCGCCCGCCTGCTTGCCGCTCTTTGCCTCGCGTGCTTCGCGAATCGGGTCGAACAGGGCGTCATAGTCGGCGATGCTGCGGCCCGCGCGGACCATCGAGCGGCCGGCCCAATCGGTGCGGAACGAGCCGGGCGCGACCGCCGTGACCTTGATGCCGAAGCCCGCCACTTCTTTGGCGAGCGTGTCGGTGATGCCTTCGAGCGCGAACTTGCTGCCGCAGTAGTACGCAATGCCGGGCATCGTGATGAAGCCGCCCATCGACGTGATGTTGACGATGTGGCCCGAGCGCCGCTCGCGCATGGCGGGCAGCACGGCCTTGATCATCGCTACCGCGCCGAACACGTTGACGTCGAATTGACGGCGCAGATCGTCGAGCGGCGACTCTTCCAGCGTGCCCTCGTGTCCGTAGCCGGCGTTGTTGACGAGGACGTCGATCGGGCCGACGCTGTGGGTGATCGCGGCGATGGCGGGCGTGATCGCCTCGAAATCCGTGACGTCGAGCACGACCGCGTGCGCCCGTTCGGCCGCCAACGCCGTGAACGCATCGCGCGCGGCCTCATTGCGTACCGTGCCGACGACGGTATGGCCCGCGTCGAGCGCCGCCTGGGCGAAGGCGCGGCCGAAGCCGGAACTGACGCCGGTGATCAGAAACGTTTTGCTCATGGTGATCCACTCCTCGATTTTGTCCGTCATCACATGGCGCTTTCGGGCGAAAACGCGGGGCATCGACGGAAACGGCCCAGAACTGAATGGTAGGAGCGGCAGGGCCGGGCGCGAATGCCGGGTCGTCTGCGTTGATTGCCTAATCCTATGAACGGATGGATTTTTCGACGCTGCGGTGGCAGAGTCCAATCTGCTTAACCATATCGACGGGGCCCGCAATGAAGCACAAGCATCAGGATCCGGGCGCGCGGCAACGCATGGTGGCCTTGCTCGAAAATCTCGCGCCGCTGGAAGGCTACAACCTTACCGTGCTGCCCGACGTGCGCTTTCTGCGGTCGAACCGGCCGCTGAGCCGCACCCCGGTGCTGTACGACCCGGGCGTCGTGATCGTCTGCCAGGGGCGCAAGCGGGGCTTTCTCGGCGAGACGGTCTACGTGTACGACGCACAGCACTATCTGGCCGTCTCCGTGCCGGTGCCGTTCTCGATGGAAACCGAAGCGAGCGAGGCCAAGCCCTTGCTCGCCATCTATTTCCGCCTCGACTTCAAAGTCGCCGCGGACCTGATGCTGCAACTGGACGAGCGGGACGCGGGCGTGCCGGCCGAACCGCGCGGCATGATGTCGACGCCGCTCGACGCGAAGCTGAGCGCTTCGGTATTGCGCTTTCTTGAGGCGATGAGCGTGCCGCTCGAGGCCGAACTACTCGGACCAGCGCTGGTGCGCGAAATCTACTTCCACGTGCTGACCGGCGAGCAGGGCGGATCGATGCGCGCCGCACTGACCGCGCAAGGCCAGTTCGCGCGGATCGCCAGAGTGATTCGCAAGATTCACGCGTGCTATCGCGAACCTCTCGACATCGGGCAGCTCGCGCTGGAAGCGAACATGAGCGTGCCCAGCTTCCACTCGCACTTCAAGGCGGTGACGCGTACGTCGCCGATGCAATATCTGAAGTCGACACGGCTTCATCAGGCGCGCCTGCTGATGGTGAGAAACGAGGTGACGGCGGCGCACGCGTGCGTGCAGGTGGGCTATGAAAGCGCCTCGCAATTCAGCCGCGAATTCAAGCGCCTGTTCGGCCGCAGTCCGGTCGAAGAAGCGGAACGGATGCGCAAATCCTTCGCCGTGCCGCCGCCCGCGCCGGGTACGGTATTCGTCGCCTCGCACTGAGCGGAGCTGGCCCGGCGCGCGTGGCGCAAACTGTGTCTGTCCGTTCCATCGAGCCGTCGTTACGCTTTGAACCCATGCTACAGATACTCGGCAAGACCTCATCCATCAACGTCCGCAAAGTCTTGTGGACCTGCGCCGAACTCGCGCTTCCATTCGAACAGCAACACTGGGGCTCCGGATTTCGCGCGACCAACGTACCGGAATTTCTCGCGCTGAACCCCAACGCCATGGTGCCCGTCATCAAGGACGGCGAGTTCGTGCTGTGGGAGTCGAATTCGATCATCCGCTATCTGGCCGGCCGCTATCGAGGCGAGTGGCTATATCCGCTCGATCCATGCGAGCGCGCCCGCTGCGATCAATGGATCGACTGGCAGGCGAGCGAATTGAACCGTTCCTGGAGCTACGCCTTTCTGGCGCTGGTCCGGCATTCTCCGGCCCACCAGGATCCGCGGCAGATCGAGCTGTCTTGCGCGAATTGGGCGAGGCACATGGACATGATCGAAGGACAGTTGCGGAAAACCGGCGCGTTCATCGCCGGGGACGCGTTTTCGCTCGCGGACATTCCGCTCGCGCTGTCCATCAACCGCTGGCTGGAAACACCGCTGCAGCACAGCGATTTGCCGGCGGTTGACGCCTATATGACGCGTCTCGCCACGCGTGAAGGCTACCGGATGTATTGTCGCAACGGTACGCCGTAACGCCCGCGCAAACTCCCGCGCCTTACAACAATCCGCGCGCAATGCTTACGGATTCCCGAGCATACGCGCGCTGCTGCGCGGCGCGCCCCGACTCGCCTACAATGGCCACTTTTGCGACACCGATTGAAGGTTCCATGATGCGGGTATCGAAAGTTGCGCTGGCGTTGCTGGCCGCGTGTTTCACTCTGAATGCGAGCGCCGAGATGACGGCGGCGCAGTACAAACAATGGGCGCATGCCGATAACAACTCGATCTACGCCGCGTACATTACCGGCACGATCAACGCGTTCGGCTGGGCCAACGGCGAACTGGTATCGAAGAAGAAGCCGCCGCTCTTCTGTCCGCCGCAAAATCTCGCCATCGGCAACCAGAACGTCTATCCGTTGCTCGACACGTTCTTCACCAACCACCCGGGCCTCTCGGACGATTTTCCGGTCGGCCTCGCGATTCTCCGTTCACTTCAGGCGGCGTTTCCCTGCTGAGGCACATTCTGAGGAGCGCCCCTTGCCGGCGGACGGCAGCAACGCGGGATAACCGGTGCAAGCCCGAAGCGGGGCCACTCAAGGCCCCGCGTTTCGTCAAACCTGCACGAGCTTCGGAATCTGCACGTCCGGATTGACGTCCGCTTCGTAATCCACGCCCGCGATCTCGAAGCCGAACAGACGCAGGAAATCCGTCTTGTAGCCGCTGAAGTCGGTGAGTTCGTAGATATTGTCGTTGGTCACCTGGGTCCACAGTTCCTGCACGCGGTTCTGCACCTCGGGGTCGAGCTCCTTGTAGTCCGCGCGCAGACGGCCTTCTTCGTCGATGTGCGGCGCCGCGCCGTACAGGCTGTCCTTGTACAGGCCGTAGACCTGCTCGATGCAGCCTTCGTGCGTGCCTTTCTCCTTCATGACCTTGAACAGCAGCGACAGATACAGCGGCATCATCGGAATTGCGGAACTCGCTTGCGTGACGACCGCCTTCAGCACCGAGACGCGCGCATCGCCGCCCTTGGCCGCCAGCTTCTCGCTAATGCCCAGCACCTTCTGGTCGAGGTCCTTCTTGGCCGCGCCGATCGAGCCGTTCCAGTAAATGTCGTGTGTGATCTTCTCGCCGAGGTAGGTGAACGCGGTGGTCTTCGCGCCGTCCGCGAGCACGCCGGCTTCGAGCAGGGCGTCGATCCACATCTGCCAGTCTTCGCCACCCATCACCGCGACGGTGTCGTCGATTTCCTTCTGGCTGGCGGGTTCGAGCACGGTTTCCTTGATGACTTCCTTGTCCGTGTCGATGCCGCGCAGATTCACCGCCTTGCCGACCGGCTTGAGCGTCGAGCTGAACACTTCGCCGCTCTTCGGATGCGTGCGCTTGGGGGCGGCGAGGCTGTAGACGACCAGGTCGACCTGACCCAGATCGCGCTTGATGACTTCGATGGTGCGCGCTTTGACTTCATCGGAGAAGGCGTCGCCGTTGATGCTGGTCGCGTACAGGCCTTTTTCCGTGGCGAATTTCTCGAAGGCGGCGGTGTTGTACCAGCCGGCCGTGCCGGCCTTGGTTTCGCTGCCGGCGCGCTCGAAGAACACGCCGAGCGTGGCGGCGTCCGAGCCGAACGCCGCGCTGATGCGGGCGGCGAGGCCGTAGCCCGTGGATGCGCCGATCACCAGCACTTTCTTCGGGCCGTTGGCGATGGGGCCGCGTGCCTTGACGTAGTCGATCTGTTCGCGGACGTTGGCTTCGCAGCCGGTCGGATGGGTGGAAACACAGATGAAGCCACGCACGCGCGGTTTGATGATCATGAAGCACCTCTTGTCGGAATTGGCGACATTATAGTGGGCCGCGTAGTGGGCGGCGATGGTTGCGGGCGCGCCGCGGCGGTTTGGCTTCTGGCCGCGCTCCGGCCGCGCGTCGTGGGCAAAAAATCAGCCGCTGCCGCGCAACTTGGTAGGATTGCGCCTTTCCCGTCCGACGATTGGCTAGTGTGAAGCGCCTCATCCCCTCATTTCTGGCGGCCCTCGATAAAGGGCTGACCCTCGCCAACCCGCTCGTCGCCCAGGCTCTGTGGCACCTGCGCCACCCGACGCGCCGTGGCGTGCTGAAGGCTTGCGCGGCGCTTCCGCTGTTGCTGGTGCTGTACGTGCTGATCCTGATTCCGTTCACACCGGGCATCGGCGACATCCGCAAGGCCAAGATCGAGCAGCCGGCGCAGATCCTCTCGGCGGACGGCAAGCTGCTGGCCGAATTCAAGCCGTCCAACCGCGAGTGGGTCAAACTCAAGGACATCTCGCCGAACGTGGTGAATGCGCTGATCGCCACCGAAGATCATCGCTTCTACGAGCATTGGGGCCTCGATTGGCGGCGCACGGCCTCGGCCGCGCTGCATACGTTTTCCGGCGACCGGCAGGGCGGCTCGACCATCACGCAACAACTCGCCCGCAATCTCTATCCTGACGAAATCGGCCGCGCGCCGACGCTCACGCGCAAGCTGAAGGAAGCGATCACGGCCTTCAAGATCGAGGCGCTCTACAGCAAGGACGAGATTCTCGAGACCTACCTGAACACGGTGCCGTTCCTCTACAACGCCTATGGCATCGAGATGGCGGCGCGCACCTATTTCGACAAATCGGCTTCCGACCTGAACGTGCTGGAAAGCGCGACGCTCACCGGCATGCTCAAGGGCAACAGCTACTACAACCCGGTGCTGAACCCCGAGCGTGCACTGCAGCGGCGCAATACGGTGCTTGGCCAGATGGTCAAGTACGGCAAACTGACGCCGGCCGCCTACGCGACGTTGAGCCGCCGGTCGCTGCGCATCGATTTCGAGCGCCAGACCGAGCCGCCCGGCCCCGCGCCGCATTTCGCGCAGCAACTGCGCAAGTGGCTGGCGTCGTGGGCGGACCGGAACGACTACAACATGTATGCCGACGGGCTGGTGGTGCGCACCACCATCGATTCGCGTCTGCAGACCATGGCGACTCAGGCCGTGACCTTGCAGGGCAACCAGTTGCAGGGCATCGCCAATGCGGCGTGGGGCGGCCGCGCGGGCTGTTCGAACGGCAAGGATTTGCTGCAGACCTTCCTGCGCGAAACGCCCGATTACCGCGCCGCCAAAGACGCCGGCCTGACCGATGACGACGCGCTCAAGCGCGTCTCGTCCGACCGCGATCTCGTGAAGTCGGTGTGCGAGTCCAAAACGCGGGTGCAGGCGGATTTTCTCGCCATGGACCCGCGCAACGGCCAGATCCGCGCGTGGGTGGGCAGCCGCGACTTCAGCCAGGACCCGTTCGACCATGTCCAGCAGGCGCGGCGCCAGCCGGGCTCGACCTTCAAGCCATTCGTCTACGCGGCGGCTTTCGAGTCGGGCGCGAAACCCGCCGACACTTTCATCGATAAGCCCGTGGAAATTCCGCTGGCAGGCGGCGAAATCTGGCGTCCGAGCGACGAGGACGAGCCGAGCGAGCGCAAGATCAGCCTGCGCGATGGGCTCGCGTATTCGCGCAACCGCATTACCGCGCAATTGATGGAGACGGTCGGGCCGGACAAGGTTGCCAGATTGGCTCGCGCAATGGGTGTGCGCGACAGCGAACTGGATCCGGTGCCGTCGCTCGCGCTCGGCACGAGCCCTGTCACGCTGAAGGAAATGGTGTCGGCCTACGGCACGATCGCCAACCTCGGTGCCTACGTGGAGCCGGTGATGGTGACACGCATCGAGAACCGCAAAGGCGAGGTGCTCGCCGAGTTCGCGCCGGTGTCGCCGAAACAGGAACTGCCCGCCGACACCGACCGTGTGCTGATCGACGTGATGCGCGACGTGGTGAACCGCGGCACGGGTTCGAGCATTCGCAGCCGCTTCGGCGTGCGCGGCGACGTCGCGGGCAAGACGGGCACCACGCAGGGCAATGCGGACGGCTGGTTCATCCTGATTCATCCGCAGCTCGTGGCGGGCGCGTGGGTCGGTTTCAACGACAGCCGCGTGACCTTGCGCAGCGACTACTGGGGCCAGGGCGCGCACAGCGCGCTGCCGATCGTCGGCGATTTCTTCCAGCGCGCGCAGCGTTCGAGGCTGGTCGATAGCCGCGTCAAATTCGCCACCGACCAGCAGCCGGGTTGGTTCGCGGAACGCTCGGGGAGGTTGCGCGAGTGGTTCCAGAATCTGTTCGCAGGGTCGCCGGGCAAGCCGGAGGCGCCGGTGGGGCAGCGCGGAACGACGCGTCGGCCGCCGGCTGCCGTGCCGGAACAACCGGCAGTTGCGCCGTCGGCGTCGGCGGCTTTGGCCGAGCCACGGCGATTGCCGCAGCCGCCGATGCTGCCGTCACCGGGTTCGGCGCCGGTGGCTGCGAGCGGGGCGGTCGACGGTGACGCGCGTGGTGGTGGCGAACCGGCACTGGCGCCGACGCCCACACCCGACGACGTGGTGCCGCCGGACGCCGGCAGCCCGGCTAACGCGTTGCCGGAGATGTCGGCGGGCGGGCGCGGGTCGCCGTGAGCAGTACGGTGTAGTCTGCGCTTCGCGGTTGAGCCGGGTCGGCGCTTTTCGCCGGTGCGGCTGAATTCACGGCGCTTTGCGCAAGTACGGCCGCGCTCATGTGGTTTGTTTCCAAAGCACGGCGCAGTTCGCGCGGCGCTTTCCACAAATACATCTGAGTCACGCATTACTTTTCAGCGGCGCGACGACCTGACGCGACTCGCTTCCGCCGCGGCGGCCAGCGCCGCTACGACCTGGCCGCCGCCTCGGTCGCCCCCATCGGCTCCGGATCCGAAAACGCCGCCGCCGCTTCGAGCGAAGCATCGTGATGCAGCAACAGCACGGCCGCGACGCCGACTAGCCCCGCGCCCGACAGGCACAGCAAACCGGCGCCGAAGCCGCCGGTGCTGTCCTTGATCCAGCCCATCGCATACGGCCCAAAGAAACCCGCCAGATTGCCGAGCGAATTGACCGCGGCGATGCCGCCCGCTGCCGCCGCACCCGACAGGAACGAGGCCGGCAAGGTCCAGATCACCGGCAGGCAACCGAAGATGCCGAACCCGGCAATCGACAGCGCGATCATTTTCTGCACCGGATTGTCGAGCCCGGCGGCCGCCGCGATGCCGCCCGCCGCCACCAGCAGCGCAATCGCCACGTGCCGCTTGCGTTCGAGCTTGCGGTCCGAGTGCCGTCCCCAGAACACCATGCTGATCACGCCGACGATATACGGCAGCGACGTCACGAAGCCCGTCTGCAGATTGGTGAGCCCGAACGATTTGACGATCTGCGGGAGGAAGAAGCTCAGCCCGTAGTTGGTTGCGTTCGCACCGAAATAGATCAGCGCGACCGCGAGCACGCGCGGGTTGAAGAGCGCCTCTTTGACGCTGAACTTATGCACCGCTTCGCGATGCGCGCGCTCCTGCGTCTGGCGCGCGACCAGCCAGCGGCGTTCGTCGGCGGCGAGCCAGGCGGCGTCGGCGGGCTTGTCGGTGAGGTAGGAGAGGACGACGAACGCGAGCACCAGCGCGGGCGCCGCCTCGATCAGATAGACCCACTGCCAGCCGGCCAGTCCGGCGAAGCCGTCCATCGACAGCAAGGCGCCGGAAATCGGGCCACCGATCACCGTGGACAGCGGAATCGCCGCCATGAAATAACCGACTACGCGACCGCGATACGCGGCGGGAAACCACAGCGTGAGCAGGAAGATGATGCCCGGGAAGAAACCCGCCTCCGCCACACCGAGCAGAATCCGCAGCCCGTAAAACACGTGCGCGGCAGAAAGTCCCGTGAAACGCGCAATATCTGGGATATACGCCATTGCGCCCGCGAGAATGCCCCACGTGAACATGATCCGCGCGATCCAGCGGCGCGCGCCGAATTTCTCCAGCAGCAGATTAGATGGGACTTCGAAGAAAAAATACGCGATGAAGAAAATCCCGGCGCCGAAGCCGAAAGCACTCGCGGACAGGCCGAGCGCCTTGTTCATCTGCAGTGCCGCAAAGCCGACGTTGACGCGGTCGAGATAGGCAATGAAATAACACAGGATCAGGAACGGCACGAGCCGAACCGTTACGCGTTTCATGGTGCGTGCTTCGAGATCCATCGATGTCTCCTCCGGTTTAGCATCCGGCTGGTTTAAATGATGTCGTTACAGACTAGACGCTGAAAACCGATTCCGGAAGGTTTTTGCACAGTGCGCAATGCAGCGTGCTCAGGTCCACGGAACGTGAACCTTGTCGAGATTGCGGTCGAGCTGGTACGCGGCGCTGATCAGCGCGAGATGCGTGAGCGCCTGCGGGAAGTTGCCGAGCGCCTCGCCGCTGGTGGCCACTTCCTCGGAAAACAGACCGACGTGATTCGCGTACGCGAGCATCTTTTCGAACACGAGGCGGCCTTCGTCCACGCGTCCGGCGCGCGCCAGCGCTTCCGCATACCAGAACGAACAGGCGCTGAAGCCGCCTTCGATGCCGGGCAGACCGTCGAGCGTCGTGCCGCGCGTGTAGCGGAAGATCAGCGGATCCACTTTCAGTTCGCTGCCGATCGCGTCGAGCGTGCCGAGCCAGCGCGGATCAGTCGGGCCGATGAAGCGCACGAGCGGCATCATCAACGCGGACGCATCGAGCCGTTGCGAATCCGGCGTCTGCACGAACGCGTTCAGTTCCTCGTTCCAGAAGTGCTCGTGAATGTCGGCGTGGATCGCGTCGCGCGTGTCGAACCAGCGTTTGAGCGGCGCAGGCAAGGAACGTTTTTCCGCCAGACGCAGCGCGCGGTCCACCGTGACCCAGCACATCAGCCGCGAATGGAGCAGGGGCCGCAGGCCGTTGCGAAACTCCCAGATGCCGTGGTCCGGTTCGCGCCAGTGTTCGACCACATAGTCGACCGTGCGCGTGACGTCGCGCCAGCCGTCGTGCGAGATCGCGGCGCCGTACTTGTTGTACAGATAGATCGCGTCGAGCAGCGCGCCGTATACGTCGAGCTGGATCTGATCGCGCGCGGCGTTGCCGACGAGCGGCACGCCCGCTACACCATTGCCGTTCGACAGCGCCGCGATTTCGGTTTCTTCCGGCGGCTCCTTGCCGTCGACGGTGTACATGACGTTCAGCGAGCCGTCCGAGTCGCATTGCCGGCTGCGTCCCGCGATCCATGTCATGAAATGCCGCGCTTCGCCGGTATAGCCGAGACGCAGCAGCGCGTACACGGAGAACGCGGCGTCGCGAATCCATGTGAAGCGGTAGTCCCAGCGGCGCGAACCGTCGAGCGCTTCGGGGAGCCCGAAGGTCGGTGCGGCGACGATCGCACCATGCTCGCTGGAACTGAGCAGCTTCAAGGTCAGCGCCGAGCGCATCACGACTTCACGGTAGCGGCCGCGATAGGTGGACTGCGCCGACCAGCTTCGCCAGTAGCGGACCGTATCGGTCAGCGCCGTTTCGCAATCGAACGACTTTTCGCGCAAGCCTTCGGCGTCGCCGAAAGCGAAGCCGGCCGTTTGGCCATGACTCAGCTCGAACTCCGCGTGCGCGGCGCCGTGATCGAGCTCGAGCGGCACGGTGCTGTTCAGGCGCAGTTGCATGCCGCTTTCAATGCCGGCATGGGCGGCGGCGTGGAATTCGACGCCGCCGTTTTTATCGATGCGAGCCGTGTGCGCGCCGCGTGCATAGTTGAAGCGCGGCTCGCAACGCATCCTGAACGCCATGCGCCCGTGCACGACCCGCACGACGCGGATCACGCAGTTGGGTAGCGGCGCGTCAGCAGCGGCGCCGCCGCCGTCCTCGGGCACCGGCATGAAGTCCATCAGTTCGCAGACGCCCTCGGGCGTCATGAAACGGGTCAGCAGGACATTGGTGTCGGGCAGATACATCTGCTTGACGTTGGCGCCTTCGCACGCGGGTTCGATCGAGAAAGCGCCGCCGCGCGACGGCTCGAGCAGGCCGGCAAAAATCGCCGGCGAGTCGATGCGCGGAAAGCACATGAAGTCGATCGAGCCGCGCAGCGAGACGAGTGCCGTGGTCTTCATATTGCCGATCACGCCGCGCGCGTCGGTCGGCAGGGCGGGTCTCGGTGGGACAGGTCGTTGATCGGGCATGTCTGCACACTCCGTGAAGCGAGCCGCGATGCGCTCATACGAAACCCGTCAGCAACGTCTGTGCCGCGCCGTTCGCGCGAGCCGGGCGGGGATTGTTCGGGCGCGCGCAACAGTGTTTTCGGGTGGTGAGGCTGATCTCTTACGCGTGATTGCGGATAATTTCATGATTGGTCAATCCGCAAAAATTGTGCAGGTGATACATGTTCAACACTGTCTCAGGCCGCGTACCCGAACGGGGCGAGGTATCCGGGGCGCTCGCGGCGCGAAACGCATTGTCGGGGCGCGCCCGTGCCTTTATCGCGGCCGTGGCGGCGTGCGCGAGTCTCGTGGGCTGCGCCAGTTCCAGCGACGTGGTCGCCACCGGCAAAGCCAATACTTATACGGTCGCGGCCAGCGCGACAGGCGGACGCCTCGCGTGGGCCCGCGCGCATGAGCACGCGATGAGCGAGGCGCGCGATTACTGCGAGCGTCGCGGCATGCAGGCCAGCGTGGTGACGGAAACCGTCAGCGGCGTGCAAGGGTTGACGGAGCATGGGTCGTCGATGAGTTTCGAATGTCATCCGAAGTTTTAGGCGCAGCGGGGGGCGCTGCGAAGTCGGCAAGCAAGCAACTCGGGTGTAAGAACACCCGCGCTCCTCCGCTTGCCGGTCAGGCGTTGACGTCAATGCAGTTTCACTTCTTGTCAAACGTAACCAGCTTCTTGTCTTTCGTATCGGCCACGAAAATCGCCAGCAGCCTGGCGGGTTCGGTATCGCTCGCGTTTTCGCTCACGGTGTGATGTACGCCGGGCTTCTCGGTCCAGTGCTCACCCGCGTGGTAGACGCGTTCTGCGCCGTCGTTCACGCGGCTGCGGATCGCTCCCGACAGCACGTAGCCGACCACGAAAGCCTGGCCGTGCCGATGCGGCGTCGACTTGCCGCCGGGCGCATAGTCGACGACGAGCGCCGTCATCGTCTTGCCCGGCACGTTAGCGATCGCCTCGGTGAACGCGGGCGTGATCGTCTCGTGCGACGCGCTTGCGTCAGCGGCGAATGCGGGCTGGGCAACGCCGAAAAAGGAGAGGCCGGCGAGTATGGCCGCCGCGCACAGTGTGCGAATCTTCATGCTGTGACTCCTGACAAACCGTGAATGGTTTCATTGCTCGAATCCGCTGACGACGCCCAGTTCGACGCCACCGCGTCCAGTTCGGCGCGTGCGCGCTGAAGCGCTTCGGCGCGCGCGTCGGGAACGGCAAACTGCAGCGGCTGGGCATCGACGAAGGTCGGATCGGCGACGCCGAGAAAGCCGAACGCGGCTCTCAGCGAAGGCGTGAGCGCATCCATGCCTTCATAAGGCGAACCCGCGCGCAAATCCGCGCCGCGGCTCGTGATGAAGAGCACTTTCTGACGCGAAAGCTGGCCGACCACGCGGCCGTCGTCCGCATTCACATAGGTCAGGCCCGTCCGCGTGATGCTGTCGATAAACGCCTTGAACGCGGAGGGCATCGACCAGTTGTACATGGGCATGGCAAAAACGAACGCATCGGCGTCGAGTAGCCGCTGGCACAGTGCATCCGAAGCGGCCAGCGCCGCCTTCATGGCTGGCGTGCGATCCGGCGCGGCCGTGTACGTGGCGATGGCGAAAGCCTCGTTGACGTGCGGCGGGGTGTCGATCGTGACATCCAGATAATCGACTTCGACCTGCGCGCCTTCTTCGCGCAGGCGCTCCCGAAAATAGCGGCTCAATGCGCGCGAGTTGGATCGCTCGCGCTTGGCGCTGGCATCGACGTGCATGATCTTCATGATTTCCGTCCTTCCGTGAGTGACTGGGTGGTTTAGCGTGAGCGCAGATTAAATGCTCGAATGGCTTTGCGAAATGACCGATTTTCAATAATTCAAGGTGACCACTTCGCGCACCTGCGGTAGCCGGCACACAGCGGACCAGGGCATATAAATGAAACAGTCATATGCCGGAAGCGATCCTTGCGGATATCTGACTTTGCAGATAAAGTTAAACGCACTGAACGAGGGGGCACGCATGAAGCACTACACGCCGGACAATTTCAGCCTGACGCTGAGCGTGGGTTTCTTGATCAACAAAGCACGCAACCTGTTGATCAACGAAATGGACGCCGCGCTGAAGGATCTGGACATCACCAGTCAGCAGATGGGCATTCTGCTGTCCATGCGCCGGGGTTTCGCCACCACGCCGTTCGAATTGTCGCGCTTGCTTGGCATCGACACCGGTTTGATGACGCGCATGCTCGACAAGCTGGAAATCAAGGGCTTGCTGGAACGCTCGCGCAGCATCGAAGACCGCCGCGTCGTCAACCTGAAACTGACGGAAGAGGGCGAAGCTGTCGCCGCGCGGCTTCCGGAGATCGCGCCGGTGGTGCTGAACCGCCGTCTGAAGAAGTTTACGAAAGCCGAATTCGAGGAATTGCGCCGTCTGCTGAACAAGTTTCTCGCGGAGTAGGCGAGGCCATCCAGACATGCTGCGAACGCTCGCGGCAATTTTTTCAACCTTTTATCTGACAAGTCAGACAATGAAACCACAGTTAATTCCACGGATAGCCGGCTCGCGGATCGCGAAGGCTGGTGTGACGGTGATCTTCGCGGCCGTACTGTCCGCCTGCGCGAATTACGCCGGTATCTCGAGCGACAAGCAGATGGCGCAAGCGCAGACCTACGCGACTCAACAAAGCATTCCGCAGGACAACGGTCATTGGCCGGCCGCCGATTGGGCCGACCAGTTCGGCGACGCGCAACTGAAAGCCTTGCTCGTTGAAGCGCTGAAGGGCAATCCCTCGGTCGAGCAGGCCCGCGCCCGCGTCGCGGCGGCCGCCGCGTACAGCGATACGGCGAAGGCGAGTACCCTGCCGAAAGTCGGCGCGGACTATTCGCTGACGCGCCAGCAGTATTCGGGCACGGCGCTCGTGCCGCCGCCGTACGGCGGGTCGTGGCAAACGGAGAACAAAGGCTTGCTGTCCGCGTCCTACGATCTCGATCTGTGGGGCAAGAATCGCGAAGCGCTGAAAGCGTCGCTGTCGCAGCTGCAGGCGACCCAGGCGGACGAGGAAGTCGTCAAGCTGTCCCTCACGTCGGCCGTGG
This sequence comes from Paraburkholderia sp. BL27I4N3, assembly GCF_003386115.1. Classification (NCBI taxonomy): domain Bacteria; kingdom Pseudomonadati; phylum Pseudomonadota; class Betaproteobacteria; order Burkholderiales; family Burkholderiaceae; genus Paraburkholderia; species Paraburkholderia sp. BL27I4N3. The sequence continues at coordinate 2,193,318 of NZ_QREJ01000001.1, forward strand.
CGCGCGACTACAACCAGCTTGCGCGGCTCTATGCGTTGCGTGACATCGCTCAGGAAGAAATCACGCAGCGCGAACAGATCGACCGCATTACCGCCGGACGCATCGCAACGGGCCTCGACACGCAAGTGGAGCGCAAGACGGCGCAGGCGAACCTCGCCACCAGCCGCGCGACACTCGCGTCCATCGACGGCAGCATCGTTACCACGCGCTATCAGCTGGCCGCCTTGCTTGGCGCCGGACCGGACCGCGGTCTCGCCATCGCGCGGCCGGCACTCGGCGTGGGCGACGAAGTGCGGCTGCCCGACAACCTGCCGGCCGATCTGGTGAGCCGCCGCCCGGACCTGGTCGCGGCGAAATGGCGCGTCGACGCGCTCACGCACGACGTCAAGGAAGCCAAGGCCGAGTTCTATCCCGACATCAACCTGAGCGCCGCGATCGGTCTCGACGCGTTCGGTTTCGGCCGTTTCCTGACCGCGGCGAGTCGCACGGCGTCGGTCGGCCCGGCGATCCATTTGCCGATTTTCGACGGCGGTCAATTGCGCGCGCAATTGAAAGGGCGTTACGCCGATTTCGACTACGCCGTTGCCACCTATAACCAGACGCTGGTCACGGCCTTGTCCGAAGTCGCGACGCAACTCGCGCAAATCCGTTCGACGGACGAGCAGCTCGCCGATGCGCAAGCCGCCCAGCAAGCCGCCCGCGACGCCGATCAGTTGGCGCTCGTGCAGTACAAGGCCGGCCTCACGAATCAGCTGACGGTGCTGAACGCCGACACCACGGCGCTCGCCGCCGACCAGCAGGTCGCGAATCTGAAGATGAACCGGCGCGATCAGCAGATCGCGCTGGCCGCGGCGCTCGGCGGCGGTTATGTCGATAACGCCGCTTCGGTCGCCAGCAGCGACGGCGCCGTTCCCGCCGCCTCGGCCAATCCCGTCGTCGCCGCCGCGCGTTAAAGCGCCGTCGCGACACCTTGCCAAACTGTCAGGACCCACATCATGAGCGACACGATCAACACCAGCCGCAAGACGGCGGACGCGGACCAACCCCTGCAAACGCAGCCCCCCACGAGGCGCAAACTGCTGCTGTCCCTGCTGGCCGCCACCGTCGTGCTGGCCGGCGCGGGCTACGGCGCGTACTACTACACGAGCGGGCGCTACTACCAGTCCACCGACGACGCCTACGTGAGCGGCAACCTCGTGCAACTGACGCCGCAAGTGAGCGGCACAGTGGTCGCGGTCAACGCCGACGACACGCAGATCGTCAAGCAGGGCGCGCCGATCGTCACGCTGGATAACGCCGACGCGAAGGTCGCGCTGTCGAACGCGGAAGCGACGCTCGGCCAGACCGTGCGGCAGGTCAGCGGCCTGTACGTGAACAACGATTTCTACGCGGCGACTGTCGCGCAACGTCAATCGGATCTGGCCCGCGCCATCGACGACCTGAAGCGTCGTCAGGCGGTGGCCGAGACGGGCGCGGTGTCCGGCGAGGACATCGCGCATGCCCGCGACGCCGTCAGTTCCGCGCAGGCCGCGCTCGACGCCGCGCGTCAGCAGGCCGAGGCCAATCATGCGCTGACCGACCGCACGTCGATCGAACAACACCCGAACGTGCAGGCCGCGGCCTCGAAAGTGCGTGATGCCTATCTGAGCTACGCGCGCAACACCTTGCCCGCGCCCGTGACCGGCTATGTCGCGCGCCGTTCGGTGCAGGTCGGCCAGCGCGTTGCGCCGGGCACGCCGTTGATGGCGATCGTGCCGCTCGACGGCGTATGGGTCGACGCGAACTTCAAGGAAAGCCAGTTGAGGCGCATGCGCATCGGCCAGCCCGTCACGCTCACCGCTGACGTGTACGGCTCCAGCGTCAAGTATCACGGCCGGGTTGAAGGCTTCTCGGCGGGCACGGGCTCAGCGTTCGCCGTACTGCCCGCGCAGAACGCCACCGGCAACTGGATCAAGGTCGTGCAGCGTCTGCCGGCGCGGATCCTGCTCGATCAGAATGAACTGAATGCGCACCCGCTGCGCATTGGGCTGTCGATGCAGGTCGAGGTCGACACGCACGAGGAAACCGGCGCTCAACTCGGCGCGGCGGTCAACACCTCGTATCACACCGACGTATTCGCGCGGTACGGCGACGAAGCCGACGCGGAGATCGCCCGGATCATCGAGCAGAACATGCCGGCGAAGCACGCGGTGGCCGCGAGCCCCACGCAGAAAAACACCGCGCGCAAGGCCGGTTGACCCACGACCGCCGAGCGCCGTTTTTTTTTGCGCATTTAACTGATAAGTCAGATAGTTTTGCCTTCCTCGACAGGTGATGAAATGAATGGATCGACGCAGCCCGCCGCGCTGCCGCCGCTAACCGGCGGCAAGCTGGTGCTGGCGACGCTTGCCGTGGCGCTCGCCACGTTTATGAACGTGCTGGACTCATCGATCGCGAACGTGGCGATTCCGACGATTGCCGGCAATCTCGGCGTGTCGGTGGACGAGGGCACCTGGGTGATCACGCTGTTCGCCGCCGCCAACGCCATCGCAATTCCGTTGACCGGCTGGCTCGTGCAGCGTGTCGGGCAGATCAAGCTGTTCGTCTGGGCGATTCTGTTGTTCGTGCTGTCGTCGTGGCTGTGCGGAATCGCGCCGAATCTGCCGGTGCTGCTCGCGGCGCGGATTCTGCAGGGCGCGGTGGCGGGTCCGTTGATCCCGCTGTCGCAAGCCATTCTGCTCGGCTCGTATCCGAAAGAGAAATCCGCGACCGCGCTCGCCTTGTGGGCGATGACCGCGACCGTCGGCCCGATTGCGGGCCCGGCGCTCGGCGGCTGGATTACCGACAGCTACTCGTGGTCATGGATCTTCTACATCAACATTCCGGTGGGCCTGTTCGCGGCCGGCGTGACGTGGGCGATCTACCGCACCCGCGAAACCCCGACGAAGCGCTTGCCGATCGACAAGGTCGGCCTGCTCTCGCTGATCGCATGGGTCGGCTCGTTGCAGATCATGCTCGACAAGGGCAAGGACCTCGACTGGTTCAACTCGCCGGTGATCGTGACCCTGACCGTGTTCGCGGCGATCAGCTTCGCGTTCTTCGTGATCTGGGAGCTGACTGAAAAGAATCCGATCGTCGATTTGCGCTTGTTCGGCAAACGCAATTTTCTCGGCGGCACGATCGCGATTTCGGTGGCGTACGCGGTGTTTTTCTCCAACCTCGTGCTGTTGCCGCAGTGGATGCAGGGGTATCTGAACTACCGTTCCGTCGACGCCGGTCTAGCGACCGCGCCGCTTGGTATCTTCGCCGTCATTCTCGCGCCGGTCATGGCGAAGATCATGCCGAAGTCCGATGCGCGGGTGCTGGCTACGCTGGCTTTCGTCGGCTTTGCCGGCGTGTTCTTCATGCGCTCGAACTACACCACCGGCGTGGACACGTGGACGCTGGTCCTGCCGACGCTATTGCAAGGCATCCCGACGGCGCTCTTCTTCGTGCCGCTGACCGCGATCATTCTGTCCGGCCTCGCGCCCGACCGGATTCCGGCCGCGGCGGGTCTGTCGAACTTTGCGCGGGTGTTCGCCGGCGCGGTCGGCACGTCGCTGGCCTCGACGGGATGGAACGACCGGACGATCCTGCATCACGCGCAACTGGCCGAGCAGACGAGCGTGAATAATCCGACTTACACGGCCGCGCTGGATGCGGTGCAAAGTACTTTGGGCGGCGGTCAGGCCCAGGCGATGGCGTTCTTCGAACGCTCGATGAACACCCAGGCGGCCATGCTGGGACTGAACGATATTTTCTGGCTGTCGGCGGTGATCTTCGTATTGATCATCCCGTTGATCTGGGTGACGAAACCGGATCGCTCCAGTTCCGCCGCAGCGGCGGGAGCGGGCGGTCATTGAAGGCGGCACAGGCGGCGGGCGGCATGGTTTCCCGTATTTACTAAGGCCTGCTCGCCGCCTACGATAGATTCAGGTTTCGGGGTGGCGCGCAACCCGTTGGTATAAAAAATACCGCGCGCTTCGAGGTCTTACGTTGCTCCTGTGCGTCTTACGGCACTAACGTCTTGCGGGAGAGCGCCATGATTCGCGCCGAACGTCGGATTGTATTCGCGGCCATTGCGGTGTTCGTCGCGCTGGGTGGCATGGCGATGGTCATTCACGGCGTGCTGTTCGACACGCGCAATGCCATGTTATACGGCGGAATCTTGCTGGTTCTCGGCGTCGCCGTGTTGGCGCTGATGCTGACGCCGCGACCGACGGATAGCTCCTGAAGTCACGCTGCCGCCAGCAAACAGGAATATTGCCAAGCCAATGAATGCGGCGCGCCACCGGTTTTTTCCGGTTGGCGCGCCTTGAGTTTTGCATCGGCCGGTCGGCAACCCGCCGACCGTTTTGCGCAGATCGTTATTCCGCCGCGGCCCCGTGATGGCATGCCGCGTGATGGACGTGACCCGCCTGGCTGTCATCCCATGCCGAACCGAGAATGATCTTGCAGAAGTTCAGCCGCTTGTAGCTGGGATCTTTCATCTCCAGCACATCGGCTTTGACGTTGCCGAAGGTGGTTTCGGGCTTGCTGATCGTGCCTTGCGCGAACGCGTCGATGATCAGGTTCTTGAAGTCCCGCTCGCGCGGATGCGCGGCCACCACGCTGACGCGTTGCGCGTCGTCGAACTCGTGGTAGCGCATGCCGAGCACGTCCATTTCGACGCCCGCGGTCACCAGCGAAACCACCGGCTTCAGATGCTCCGGAACGCCCGGCGTGGTGTGAAGCGCGATCGACAGCCAGACCTGCTCGATGTCGTACTCGTTGACGCCATGACTCTTGAGAAAGTCGCGCGCCGCATTGGCGCCGTCGACTTCGAAGCGATCTGTCTTGCTGGCGTAGCCCGGCGTGAGGCCCATGTCATGAAACATCGCGCCGATATACAGCAACTCGGGGTCATACGCGAGCTTGCGGCGCGCACCGGTCAGCGCGCCCCACAGGAACACGCGGCGCGAGTGATTGAACAGCAGATCGTTCTCGGTGTCTCGGACCAGATCGGTTGCGGCTCTTGCGAGACGGCTGTCTGGAATGTGAATGCCGGCAATGGTCGTACTCATCGAATTTCTCCTGGACAAAGATAGTGCCTCGTGAGGCGATGGGCTTCGTGTCGTTCGGACAATGTCCATGCAGCGGTCTGAATTGGTCGCTGTGAGCACCGTCCGGGGATGTCCAAGTATCTGTCGGAGTCGTATCGAGGGGAGAGGGAATCGACCGGCAAAGCGTGCCAGTGATACGTTGTTTGCTGCCAACCGCGCCTCGCCGAGGCATGGGCGGCGGGCGTGGCGCGCGCTGAACGCGTTAAGCGTTATCCGCGATAACCGGCAAGCAGACGGCGAGGGCGCCGTTCGACCCGCCTGCGCAGCACCCACGCCATGCCCGAGGTCACGCAACATCGTGACGATGGCTTGGCGTTGCGGTTCAAGCGCTGTGCGTCGCGTTCACGGCACCACTGACGAGGACAGGCGTCACCGGTCTTCCGTGCTTGATCTGCGAACCGCTGCGGTTTCCGTGAACTTCACATTGCGACGCACGTCGCGTCTCCTGGCCGATGAAGCGCGGCGAGGAGAGGGCGAGAGCGTAGCAGCAGGGCGCCCGCTTTCCACCAACTGACGGGACAGCGTTTCAAGTTTTTTGCGAAGGAACTCGCCCGCGGCTATCTGTTGGTCGAGCGCGATTTCGCGCGACGCCAACTCTCGTTCGACGCTCGCGCAACGCGTCATCGACGTCGTCAACTGGGTTTTCGCCTCGGCCAGGGCATCGCGCAGCTGATCGCGCTCGGCCTGATGGGTGGCCTGAGCCTCGGCCATCCGATTGATCGCCGCCTGCAACTCCTGGCGCGTCTGGCGTGCCGCCGTCCGCTCGCTGTCGATCTCCAGCAGCGCCCGCTTTTCAGTCGCGGCCAGGCGCTGTTCGCTCTGATTGTGCATGACGCGCAGCTTGCCCAATTCCTCGGCGAATTCACGTCGGGCGTCCGACAGCGCCGTGGACGCCGCCGCGCTTTCATTTCTGGACTGTGCAAGCTGATCTGCCAGCATGGTTTTGGCGGTTTCCAGTTCGACCAAACGCGCGAGCAGTTTCGTATTCTCCCTGCGGACGTCAGCCGCGTCGCGGGACGCCTGCTCGCTAGCGGCGATCGCGGTGTCGCGTTCCGCAGCCGTTTGTCGTGCATGGTCCACTGCCGCGGCAATTTCGCGCTGGGCGTCCTGCTTGAAAACTTCCAGCGCAGCGTTGGCCGCGTCGCCGGCTAGCCGCCAGAGGGTCGCCGCCAGTTCGCCGGCGGCGCTTGCGACTTCCGGTGGCAAATCCGGTTGCCCGACATCGACCCGCGTCTTGTCCCTGACTTCCGCCCAGAAATCCCGTAACGCTTTCGCCGGCGCACTCATGCTGCCTTTGCGAACGAGTTGATAGAGCTTGTTCGCTGTCGGCGTTTCGCCGTAACGGAAGAACATCAGCGCGCAAACCTCGCGATAGAGCTCTTGTGTGTCCGAGATGCGTTCACGGAAAGCTTCAATGTCGGCTTCGAGAGGCATGGGAATCCTTTGGCGGCTGATATGTCTTGATGTGTTGATAATACAACGTATAACGTTGAATAATCAATTTATCACTGTGCGCTACACGACATTAGTACTATAATGTCGTGCAACCTGTAGCAGACGTTTTTTGTGTCCGACTTTGTCTCTGGAGCCTCTAAAACCGTGCCTGATGCCCAACTCGTCACCGTTCAGCCGGTCGAATCGCTCGTTGTGCCCGAAATTCTCGACGGTCGCGACGGCACAAACCGTGGCGTGGCCGGTGGCTCGCAGCTGTCCGCCACCAACGATCTCGACGCCGTCCGCGCCTGGCTGTCGAACTACGCCGACACCAAAACAACGTTCGATAACTACCGCAAGGAAGCTGAGCGGCTGTTGCTGTGGGCCGTCGTGCAACTCGGCAAGCCGCTGTCGTCGCTGACGCACGAGGATCTGCTGCTGTTCAAGGGGTTTCTCGTCGATCCGCAGCCGGCGGCTCGCTGGGTGTCGAGCACGGGCGGCAAGTTTCCCCGCGGCGACGAGCGCTGGCGTCCGTTCAACGGACCGTTGTCGCCGGCAAGCCAGCGTCAGGCGTTGATCATCCTGAATGCGATGTTCACGTGGCTGGTCAACGCAGGTTATCTGCGCGGCAATCCCATGGCGCTGCTTCGACAGCGCGCCAAACGCTCGGCGCCGCGCGTAACGCGCTATCTATCGACGTCGCTGTGGGATGAAGTGAAGGTGTTTGTCGAGCAATTGCCGCGCGAGACGGCTGACGAGCGGGCCTATTACGCCCGCAGCCGCTGGCTGACGACACTTTTCTATCTGCAGGGCATGCGCATATCTGAAGTCGCCGGCGGGAAAATGGGGGATTTTTCCCGTCGACTAGGCGCCGACGGCAAGGATCAGTGGTGGCTCGAAACGCTCGGCAAAGGGAACAAGGAGCGCATTGTCCCCGCTTCGCCCGAACTGATTCAGGAAATGCGGCTTTACCGAACTGAAAATGGCTTGGCGCCGCTGCCCACTCGCAGCGAAGAAACGCCCTTGGTGATTCCATTCAGAGGCCGCAACCGATGCTTGTCCCGTTCCGCCATTCACGACGCGATCAAGAGCATTTTTGGCAATGCGGCCAGCTGGCTGCGTTCGAAAGGCGCCGACTTTTCCGATCGGGCGGATGAACTGGAGCGAGCCTCGGCGCACTGGCTGCGACATACCGCCGGTTCGCATCAGGCGGATGGCGGGGTGGATCTGCGCACGATCCGTGACAACCTGGGCCACGTGTCGCTCAACACGACCAGCCTCTACCTTCATACCGAAGACGATACGCGCCATCGTGAGACGGTGGATCGCCACCGCATGAACTGGGACGAATCCAAGCCTGAGGGCAAGTGACGCCGATCCGGACGACAAGCGCTGTGATCGACAGACACGCCCGTGCCTGTCGATCCGTTCCGGCTCCGGCTGCCCGACATCGAGCGCCAGAGCCGTTGCTCATCACTTGCGTTTGAGTTGCGAGAGATCCCGCACCGCGCCGCGGTCCGCCGAGGTCGCCAGCGCGGCGTAAGCCTGCAACGCTTGCGACACCACGCGTTCACGATTCGCCGGCTGCCAGGCCTTGTCCCCGCGAGCCTCCATGGCTTCGCGACGGCGCGCCAGTTCCGCATCCGACACCACCAGGTGCATCTTGCGGTTGGGAATGTCGATCTCGATCACATCGCCCTCTTCCACCAGGCCGATCGTGCCGCCTTCGGCCGCTTCCGGCGACGCATGCCCGATCACCAGCCCCGAGGAACCACCCGAGAAGCGGCCGTCGGTAAACAGCGCGCAGCTCTTGCCCAATCCCTTGGACTTCAGATACGACGTGGGGTAAAGCATTTCCTGCATGCCGGGGCCGCCCTTGGGACCTTCGTAGCGGATCACGACCACGTCGCCCGCCACCACCTTGTCGCCCAGAATGGCTTCGACGGCGTCGTCCTGACTCTCGAAGACGCGCGCGCACCCGGAGAAAATCCACTGCGATTCGTCGACGCCGGCGGTCTTGACGATACAGCCCTTCTCCGCGAGGTTGCCGTACAGCACGGCGAGGCCGCCGTCTTTCGAGTACGCGCTCTGCTTGCTGCGGATGCAGCCCGTGTTGCGGTCGGTATCCAGCGCGGCAAACGTGGCTTCCTGGCTGAACGCGACCGTTGTCGGAATACCGCCCGGTGCCGCGCGGAAGAACTTCTGCGCTTCCTCGCCCGCGCCACCGGCGACGTCCCATTTGGCGATGGCGTTGCCCAGCGTGCCGCTATGCACGTTGCCGCACGACAGATCGAGCAGTTCCGCGCGGGCCAGTTCGCCGAGAATGCCGGGAATGCCGCCGGCACGATGCACGTCTTCGATATGGAACTTGTCGGTGGCGGGCGCCACTTTGCACAGGCACGGCACCTTACGCGAGATGCGATCGATGTCGGACATCGTGAAATCGACGCCACCTTCCTGCGCGGCGGCCAGCAGATGCAGCACGGTATTGGTCGAACCGCCCATGGCGACGTCGAGCGCCATGGCATTCTCGAAGGCCTGCTTGCTGGCGATGCTGCGCGGCAGGACCGAGGCGTCGTCTTCCTGATAATAGCGGCGGCACAGGTCGACCACGAGCCGGCCGGCCTGCTCGAACAGACCCTTGCGCCACGCGTGCGTGGCGACGATCGTGCCGTTGCCGGGCAGCGCCAGACCGATCGCTTCGGTCAGGCAGTTCATCGAGTTCGCGGTGAACATGCCCGAGCACGAACCGCACGTCGGGCAGGCGCTGCGCTCGATTTCCGCCACTTCGGCGTCGCTCACGCGGGAGTCGCCTGCCTTGATCATCGCGTCGATCAGGTCGATCTTGGCGATCACCTGGCCGTCCGTCGGCGATTTGACCTTGCCCGCTTCCATCGGACCGCCGGAGACGAACACGACGGGGATGTTCAGGCGCATGGCGGCCATCAGCATGCCCGGGGTAATCTTGTCGCAATTGGAAATGCAGACCATGGCGTCGGCGCAGTGCGCGTTGACCATGTACTCCACCGAGTCGGCGATCAGTTCGCGCGAAGGCAGCGAGTACAGCATGCCGCCGTGACCCATGGCGATGCCGTCGTCGACGGCGATGGTGTTGAATTCCTTGGCGACGCCGCCGGCCGCTTCGATTTCCTTCGCGACCAATGCACCCAGGTCGCGCAGATGCACGTGGCCCGGCACGAACTGCGTAAACGAGTTCACCACAGCGATAATCGGCTTGCCGAAATCACCGTCCTTCATTCCGGTGGCACGCCACAGGGCGCGCGCGCCGGCCATGTTGCGGCCATGGGTCGAAGTTTTCGATCGATAGTCAGGCATCTGTGTCCTCAGGTACGGGGGTCGTCAAATTTGGAATTGTGCCCAGACTTGCCGCTGCGCCGTTCGCGGGCAGCGACGCCACCGCGTTTGCGCGCAGGCGGCCGCCGGCGTTGACGCGTGCGCGTGGCTGGGAAGGTACGAATAGTGCGAGAGGATGGGTAAGACGTCCAATATATTTTTCCGGCGCAATTAGGTCGGAAAAGATATTACTGGAAGATAGGTCGGGATCAGGACGCGGCGGTCTTGTGAACGCTTCCGGCAACGCTAGCGTCAGCGGAAACCGTATTCGGGGTTACGTCGGTCGAAATCCGCTTCGCTCCAGTGGCGCGGCACGACGTTTTCGAAGCGGATCAACTCCAGCAGGCCGCCCTGCCCGTCCCACGCAGCTTCGCCGCAGGGCCACGTGTGCTGGAGATCGAATAGCAGCCGCACCCGTGGTGCGTAATGCGCGGGCGGTCCCGACGGAGCCGTCCATGTCCACGCCAGCAACCGCGTGCCGTGCGCGTTCATGAGTTCGATGCGGCTCGGCTTTTCGCTGAGCCCCTCTTCACGAAAACTGCGCGCATCGTGCTCGACGGTGCGGGCGATGAACTGCAAGCCCAGATCCCGCACGCTATGGCGGGACTGCGCGTGCGCGAATGGACCGTCGACGGCGACTTTGCCCGACACGATATGCAGCCGGCCGCCGAGATGGCCGACGATGCTGTCGGGGTCCGTGGTTTCGTCGTAGACGATCTCCTGTCCCGCGTGGGCGCCGCCGGGCAGCCATTTTGCGTAGACTTTTCGCGGGCTGTCCTGATATCGGATCACCATGTGATCGGGTTGCTCCGGCCATCTTCCTGAGACGCGCTCCTGCCGGAACATGCTGTATTCGTAGGCGTCGTCGGGAATCATGGTCTTCGCGTACTCGACGAAGGCGTCTGGCTTCATCGCGTCCATCAAGGCAAGGATCTGATCGTCGGTCAAAGTCAGTATCGAGTGGTTTTCGATCCGCGTGCGCAACGACGCCGCCTGTTCGCGAGCCGGAAGACAGCGGAACTCGTCGATGTCCGCATTCACCGTATGCGACGCGCCGGCATCCGCACATCCCGCCAATGTGGCGGACGAAGCCGGCGCCGTCGGGCTGGCCGGTTGCGCAAACGCGCCCGTCGAGACGGCCAGGCAGGTCGATGCGAGCACGTACAGCAAGAGCCGCGCGATTGCGGGCCATCCCGCAGCAGGCCGAAGGCGCCTGCGTACCGGGTGATCGGAAATGCCAGCTCCGCAAAACGTCATGGTTCGATCCGTGCTGATTGACCGGCGTTTGAAGGGTTGCCCGAGCATGTTGCATGCGTCGATCGCCACCGGCCGCCCCGCCCTGATGCCGGACTCGAATGACCCGGCGTCGACAACCTGAATAAACGGCCCGCGGCGTCGCGCTATTCCAATCGTGTGACGTAAAGGGTTGCGCGAAAGATGGAATAGGCGGTGGCGCCGGATCGTTTAGACAGCATGTCCGAATCAACGGCAGACATCAATGAACATTCGACAGCAGCAATTCGTTCGGCCTGTCGGCGCAGCGCTGCTGACGGCATCCGTCGCGTGGCTCGCGGGTTGCGGAGGCGGTGGTGGCGGCAACGGCACGTCGATGGTTTCGATCGGCGGCACGGCGGCAACGGGTAAGGCACTGGCGAACGCGACGATCAAGATCGACTGTGCGCGAGGCTCGATGTCGGTTGCGGCGGATGCGAACGGCAACTTTCACGCGACGCTCGGCGCCGTGATGCCATGCATGATCGCCGCGACTTCAGGCGTGACGATGCTGCATTCCGTTGCGTTCGCCGGCGGCACGTACAACGTCACGCCGGAGACGGATCTGCTGGTGTCGTATCTGGCGGCGCAACTCGGCACGAATGAAAGCGGGCTGACAGCCGGCTTCCCAGTGAACTCGCAGTTTCAACAGGTGCTGGCGAATCAGACCGACGTCCTGACTGCGCAGGCCGCGGTCGTCCAGAATCTCCAGCAGACGTACGGGGTGACGCTATCTGCGCCCAGTTTCCTGACCACCGCCTTCGCTGCCGGTCAACCGGGCGAGGACAGCGATCTCGAAGCACTCCTCGCGCGCGGCGTCATCGACGCGAATGGCGAACCGGACGCCGCCGCCGTCGCATTGATGACGTCGGCGGGGGCGGCACATCCGTTAATGACAGCGCCGAATAGCGGCACGGGCGGAGCCGGAGTCGGCGGCCTTGGAAGCGCGGGCGGCATGATGTGAGATACCGCCTGGCAGGTTAGTCATGCTCAAGTCTCCGTTTAGCGAGTCCGCCGATCCCGATGAAACGCGCGAGCGCATCTCCGGTGTGATATTCATGCAGGAATTCGGAAAGTTGACGATTTGCCTTACTCGACCGAGACACTGTAGAATCGCCCCTCTCATTGGGGAGTAGCCGCCTCGAACGCAATGCTCGAGGGTGCCCGTCAACATACTTGGTGGTCGAGAGACCGCCATGGCGCGCACAGCACTATGCCTGGCAAGACCGGTGACTCGCATTCCGACCTGACCGGGTCGCCGGAATGCGTGTCATCGCGTACTGACTGCGCGGCCCGGCCCACAACCTATGCAATCGTTCCTCGTTTCGACCAGCGTGGTCGGTCTAGCCGAAATCGGCGACAAGACCCAACTGTTGTCTCTGGTGCTGGCAGCCAGATATCGCAAGCCCATTCCGATCATTCTCGGCGTCTTTGTCGCAACCCTCATCAATCATGCTGCGTCCGGCGCATTGGGCGCATGGCTTGCCAGCGTTCTGAGTCCCTCGATCCTCAACTGGGCAGTCGTCGCATCGTTTGCCGTCATGGCCGTCTGGATTCTGATTCCAGACAAACTCGACGGTGCCGAGGCGGTGTCGACCACGCATCCGATGGGCGTGTTCAGCACCACGGCGCTAACGTTCTTTCTCGCTGAAATGGGTGATAAGACGCAGGTTGTCACGATCGCTCTGGCCGCTCGATTTCACGAATTCTTCGGGGTGGTCGCCGGCACCACGCTGGGCATGATGCTGGCCAATGTGCCTGTCATCTACCTGGGCCACACGTTCGCTGACCGCCTGCCGACCAAAGCGGTCCACATTCTGGCGGCCATCATCTTCGTTGTCCTGGGCGGCTTTGCTCTCAGGACGGCGCTGTATCCGCATGAGCACCCGCTGTTCTAGTTCGAAGGTTGGTTGATACGCGTGCGGCGCGCGTGCGGCAAAGCGCGAAGGAGGCATCGCCGAAGTATCTCGGCGTGGCGTTTGCCTTCGAAAAAAACGGCGCGCACGGTTTCGAACTTGGTAATGGCAAGCGTGCCTGTATCGGGCGATGGGTAGACAGTCAGTGCGCGGGTCGCACTCAGCGGCCCTTGTTCTGAGCATCGCCAGCGGATTGGGTCGACAAGCGCAGGTAAGCTGCCGCAAGTCTTCGGATTTCTTCCTCGGACGCGTCCTCGATACCGATCAGATTGTTGTTCGCTGCCCGATGCGAGGAAAGCAGTTCATTCAGCTTCAGATGCAATGCGATGCTGTCCTTGTTCTGACTCTGCTGAATCAGAAACACCATCAGAAAGGTGATGATGGTGGTGCCGGTGTTGATGACCAGTTGCCATCCATCCGAGTAGTGGAAGATGGGCCCGGTCACGACCCAGGCGACGACAGTCAGCACGGCAAGGCAGAACGCCGCGGGTGAGCCGGCCCATCGCGTGACGAGGCTTGCAAAGCGGTCGAACACGCGCGTCAAAGGGTGACGGCTCGCATAGGCGGGGCTCGACGTGTCTGGAACGGTGTCGAGTTCGTCAGTGGACGACGGCGCGCCAGGTTGTGTAGTCATGAGCGGCTCCAGAAGGTTGGCGTGTCTTGTCTGTTCGCAAACTTCATGCCGCTTTTGGTTGAATCGTTTTGCGACGATAGAGACGCCCGCTGGCATCAATCGGTCTATTTCATCTGCATCCGTGCGGATTGCGAATCGGCAACCGACCTTGTAGTTCTTACCCGGCGACAGCAACTCGCAAATGCCCATAACGACGGGATTACCTGACGGCTGATCAAAGCGAGCACATAGAGTCAGACCTGCCGACAACCGTAGCGTCCACGCCGCAAAACCATCACTCTGCCCTTATCGACCTCGTGCGAGCGTCATGCTCTGCCTTCGCGATATTCGGCACGCACCCCGGCGGGCAGCCATGGCTCTTTGTGGCAACACCAAAGCTCGTAGCTCGGCTCATACAGGCCCACACGGTCAAAGGCTCCAAGCGGAAGATCCAGCTCGTCGCTGTCGTTGCTTTCCATGAAAGCGACTGACCCGCATGTCGGGCAAAAATGCCTTCGCGCCCCGGGCGAACTTTGCCACGCCTGCGTAGGACCAGACAACTCCACAGCGCTTCGGTCAAACATGGCATAACCGCCAAACACGTTGCCATGTATTCGCCGACATGTCATGCAGTGACATATCGACACTCGCCGGGGGCGCGCGGCGACGCGAAACCGCACCGCGCCGCATGCACATCCGCCGGTTTGTTCGACTGATTCACTCTGCGTCATGACTACGCCCTCCTTCGGAGTCCGAGTGCCGCGCGCCATCCCTTACTTGTCGCTCTTCTCTTCTTTGGAATCTTCGCGCCCGATGCGCGCACCTGGTTCGGACGTGCGGCTGAACGTTTTTTAATCGAGCAAACGGTATGCCGGTCGCCGCTAGACCTGCCGCCTGGCAACCGCCTGCTAGACGCGCTCCAACGTTAGCGGATCGCGTTGGCCGTGGAAATACTTCCTGAGTGCTTCAGCAAAAGGTTCTTTGTCGAGCGCGGCACGGTCGAACAGCGTCATCGACGAGTGAAACTTCAGGTAATCCGGATACCCGAAAATGTCCTCTATCGAGCGGTCTTCGACAAGGTTGACGTACTGCGTCGTTTGCCTGAGGCGTTCACCCAGTACTGGATGGCGCAAGTAAGCATCGGCCTCGGCCAACGACGAAATCGCGAACCTTTGCGCCGTCGCACTCGTTCCGAGTCCCTGGATCTGCGGAAATACGAACCACATCCAATGGCTTCGCTTGCGCCCGTCGCGCAGTTCGGCACAGACCTGTGCATAGAGCGGATCCTGTGCGTCGATAAAGCGCTGAAGCTTGAAAGGGTCGTCCATTTCGCTCTCCTTTCACGCTGAGTAGAACCCACGTTTCAATGTCGACGTCGTCAGGCTGCTACCCGATTGAAACGCCCGCCACCGCCGCGCGTGGTGGCCGCATTCACTAGCCACAAACATCGAAGTCAAATACTTCTTCGCGATCCTGTCGTCCGTGCCGTCCGCGCGCGTGTCGGCGATCGCCTTGTCGATTTTATCCTTCGGACCGGTGTCCCCGTCGCGCAAACCGATTTCGGCGCCCCTGATCGCTCACGTCGACACCGAAGCGCACGGTCAGCGGAGCGCGTGCAGTTCGGACGGCTCGAAATAGAAATTCGTGTTGCCCGCAAGGCGCGCGACCATGAAGTCGATAAATGTCCTCACTCGCAACGGTTGTTCGGTCCGATGGCGATAGTAGATATAGACCGCCTCGCGCTGCGTGACGTGTTGGACCAGCAACGGAACCAGTTGGCCGCTTCTGATCGACGTGGTGGCCGAAAAGCTGCCGAGCTGACCAATGGCGGCTCCAGCGATCACGGCAGCCGTTTCGGCGTCGGTGTCGTTGACGCACAAAGTCGTTGCCATGTCGCGATAGACGATTTCATCCCCGATCAGAAACTCCCACGGGGCCTGCTTGCCTGTATTCGCGCGCCGGTATCCCGTGCAGCGGTGACCGTCGAGTTCGTCGATCGTGCGCGGCGCGCCATGACGCTCGATATAAGCGGGTGATGCGCAGACGATCAACTGGATCGGCAGAAGCCGGCGCGCGATGCTGCCTCCGGATGGCGGAGACCCGCCACGAAAGCCCACATCGGCACGTTCGCCGATGAGGTCGGTGAAGCGGTCGTCGAATTGCACATCGAGCTGGACGTTCGGATGCAGTTCGGCGAATTCCAGAAAGTAAGGCCACAGCACTACGTGCCCCATTGCCCTTGGCGCGCTCACGCGCAGCGGCCCCGCAATCTCGGCTTTCGAGCGGCGCGCGTCATCGAGTGCGGACGACAGGACCGCCAGCGCGGGCGTCACCGTGTCGAACAGGCCTTGCCCCTCCTCGGTGAGACTCAGCTTGCGCGTGGTCCGATGAAAGAGCCGCACGCCGAGCTCCTTCTCCAGTTGCATCACAGCGTGACTCGCGGCCTGCGGGGAGATGCCCTGGTCCACGGCCGCCTTGCGCAGGCTGCCGAGCGTCGCCGCCCGGGTGAATATGGTGATCGCGCGAACTTCGTTCACTGGAGACCCCATTCGCAATTAAAAGTTGATTATCAGTCTAGCAATCTACACCTAGTTCGTGCGAATCGATGCTCCTATGATCCGTTCACACCCACCCCGAACGCAGGAGAAACATCATGGTCGAGCTTACGAAAAACAGCTTCAAGCGTGTCTGGTTCATCACGGGCGCGTCGCGTGGCTTGGGCGCGCTGATCGCCGAAGCGGCACTGGCTGACGGCAATGCGGTGGTTGCCGCCGGCCGCAATGTCGCGGCGATCGTCGAGCGTCTCGGCGGCTCGCCGGCGCTGCTGCCCGTGGCGCTGGACGTCACGGACCAGGCGCAGGCGAAAGCCGCGGTTCAAACCGCGCTCGACACATTCGGCCGCATCGACGTTCTGATCAACAACGCGGGATTCGGCCTGCTCGGCGCGATCGAGGAGTCCACCGATGCGGACGTGCGCCGCATGTACGACACCAACGTGTTCGGGCTGTTGAACGTCACGCGTGCCGTGCTGCCGGTGATGCGCTCGCAGCGCGCCGGCCACGTCATCAATATGTCGTCGGTCGGCGGCTATCGGTCCGCCGCGGGATTCGGTGCGTACTGTTCGACGAAGTTCGCGGTCGAAGGCCTGACCGAAGCGCTGTACGCCGAATTGAAACCGCTCGGCATTCACGCGACAGTCGTCGAACCGGGTTACTTCCGGACTGACTTTCTCGATGCGTCATCGCTCGTCGTCGCGCGCGAGGTCATTGCGGACTACGACGCGACATCGGGCCATGTGCGCCGCCTCGCGGCCGACATGAATCACAACCAGCCGGGCAATCCCGCGAAGCTCGCCGCGGCGATGCTCGAACTGGTCGATGCGCAAACGCCGCCACTGCGTCTGCCGCTCGGCACGGACACACTGAAGGCCATCGCTGAGAAGAATGCTTATGTCGAGCAGGAAACCGAAGCCTGGAAGGCGCTGGCGGCATCGACTGACTTCAGCGCTTGATAGCTAAAGGTCAGATCGATCACAGCAACGGCAGCGTAAGCCGGATGTGCTCCGCGAATGCCGTGACCAGATGGGCCGGACGCTTGCGCTCGAACTTCAGCGTAATGCCTATGGTGGGCAAAGGCGGCAGCGCGGGGTCGCCATTGAGTATGGAGAGATCCGGAGCGACGGCAGTCTGCGTGATCACGGCGACTGCCTGCCCGGAGCGCACCAGCGCCGTGAGGCCGGCAAGACTGCTGCTCGCATAAGCGATGCGGTACGCCCGGCCCGCGCGTTGCAGCGCTTCGCAGGCCGCCACATGGTCGAGCGTGTCCGGATCGGAGAGCGCCAGCGGCAACGGGTCGAAGCGCGCGCAATCCAGTCCTGGATAGCCGACCCAGACGAGCGGCACACGGCGAATGATGTCGTCGCTCGGGGCGCCCTCAGGCAACGAGATCATGGCTAGGTCCAGCGCACGCATCTCCAGTTGTTCGAGCAAGCGCGGCGTCGGTGCGCAGATCACCTCGACCAGTGCATGCGGATGCCGGCTCGAAAACTGACGCAGTAAATGCGGCAGGAAAACGGCGGCGTAATCGTCCGGGCAACCGAAGCGGATCGTGCCCGACAGCCCCTTGCCGGACAGATCGGCCATCGCCTCGTCGTGCAGCCGCAGAATGCGTTGGGCGTGGATCAGCAGGCGTTCGCCTGGATTCGTCAGCACGACCCCACGACCCGTGCGCTGGAACAACGGCTGATCGACGATTTCTTCGAGGCGCTTCATCTGCTGACTCAGCGCCGACTGGGTCCGGCCGATCCGGTTCGCCGCGCGACTGAGCGCCCGAACTTCGGCGACGACGGTAAAAGACCGCAGCAGATCGATTTCGAGTGAAAGGCTCAAGGTATTAGGCCCGCTTCTATCTTCGATAAGAACTATTCGATTCTATGAGACCAGAGCGCCATCTAGACTGCAAGTCATTCCCGCTAGCCGTCAAGGAGAAGCAAGTGTCGCGAAACAATGATGCAGTTTTCTGGCGCAACGCCAGACAGCACCTGATCCGCTATGGCGGCACCTTCGAGCCGATGATCATCGAGCGCGCCCAGGGCAGTTTCGTCTATGACGCAGACGGCCGCGCGATTCTGGATTTCACCTCCGGGCAGATGAGCGCGGTGTTGGGGCACAGCCATCCGGAAATCGTCTCGGTCATCAACGAATATGCGGGCAAGCTCGACCATCTCTTCAGCGGCATGCTGTCGCGGCCGGTGGTGGACCTCGCGACTCGCCTCGCCGACATCACCCCTGACGGCCTCGACCGGGCGCTGTTGCTCAGTACGGGCGCGGAGTCGAACGAGGCCGCCATTCGCATGGCGAAGCTGGTCACGGGCAAATATGAAATCGTCGGGTTCGCGCAGTCATGGCACGGCATGACAGGAGCAGCGGCATCCGCGACGTATAGCGCCGGTCGCAAGGGCGTCGGTCCGGCCGCCGTCGGCTCCTTCGCGATCCCGGCACCGTTCCTGTACCGGCCGCGTTTCGAGCGCCACGGCGAATACGATTACCTGGCGGAACTGGACTATGCGTTCGATCTGATCGATCGTCAGTCCAGTGGCAATCTGGCCGCCTTCATCGCCGAGCCGATCCTCAGTTCCGGCGGGATCATCGAACTGCCGGATGGCTACATGGCTGCGCTCAAGCGCAAGTGTGAAGAGCGCGGCATGCTGCTGATCCTCGATGAAGCGCAAACCGGCGTCGGCCGCACGGGCACGATGTTCGCCTGTCAGCGCGATGGCGTCACGCCCGACATTCTCACGCTATCGAAGACACTGGGCGCCGGTCTGCCGCTCGCGGCCGTCGTGACATCCGCGCAGATCGAGGAGCGCGCCCATGAATTGGGTTACCTGTTCTATACGACCCACGTATCCGATCCTCTTCCTGCGGCCGTCGGTTTGCGGGTGCTGGAGGTGGTCGAACGCGAGGGGCTGGTTGCGCGTGCGAATCTGATGGGCGCGCGACTCAAACGCGGCCTGCTGGATCTGATGGAACGCTTCGACTGCATCGGCGACATTCGCGGCCGGGGACTGCTGCTGGGAATGGAAATCGTCAAGGACCGCCGCACGAAGGAGCCGGCCGATGGGCTGGGCGCGAAGATCACGCGTGAGTGCATGAACCTGGGGCTTAGCATGAACATCGTGCAGTTGCCCGGCATGGGCGGCGTGTTCCGGATCGCCCCGCCGTTGACCGTTCACGAGGATGAGATCGACCTCGGCCTGGACCTGCTCGGGCGGGCGATCGAGCGTTCGGTATAGTCCAGCGTCTTCTGGATCCGGTCGGATCCGGGCTCGAGGTCGCGGGCACTTCGCAGTGGCTGTGGTCAGCTAGACCGCCGCTTCCCGATAGTTGCTGAACTTCGACATCTGCCCGATCCCTGGATTGAAGCAGCCGCAATTCACTCGCACCCTTCCGAGCCGACGCTCACACGCATCCGCCAATCTGGCTATCGCGGCGGATGCGCACCCCCCGGCGCCGGCTGCCGCACGACGAGAACCGGGATCGAACTGTGCGTCAGGACCTTCTGGGTTTCGCTGCCGAGCAAAAACGCCCTCATCCCGCTTCGACCGTGCGACGCCATGACAATGAGATCGCAGTTCTGTTGCGTTGCAACGCTGATAATCGCTTCGTAGGGATGGGCGCGACCTTCCGAAACCGTATTGCACACCACACCGACCTGCGCGGCCGCTTTTTTCACAACGCTGAGGTAATCCTCCGCGCGCTGTCGCGCGGTCTGAATGATGCGATCCTCGTTGTCGGCAATCATCTCCGTGCCATATGCGAGGACATGAAACTCCGGAATGACGTGGAGGCCCGTGACCGTGGCTCCGCTTTCCGCTGCAAGCGTTACCGTCATCTGAATGGCGGCCTCGGAAAGCGGCGAGCCGTCGGTCGGCACCAGCAGATGCTTGAACATATGTTTCTCCCCCGCGACCCGGTTCAGCTCGCGTCGAAATCCTGCCCGGCGCCTCTGCCACCTGAACCCGGCGAACCTGAATCAGAGGCGCCTTCTTAAGTATAGTCACCTCGCTCGCAGGCACTGCGTATCGCCCAAAATGAATCTGACCGCCACGTCATGAAGGTTCAATGCTCAGTCCGAACATCGGAATCCATGTGACTCCGCGCCCGCCTCGTTAGCGGTCTTCCGTGAGCCCTTTCAGATGGGCTTCGCCGGCATCCTGCGCGGCAGCGCGCATGGCGAACGTGTCGTCGGACACCATCGACCGTTTGACCTTTTGCGCTGCGAAGTCGACGAGCGTAATCACCCAGACAAACTCGCCGCCCTGCTCGGCTGTTTGAACGAACGCGCGCACGTCTTCGCTGTCGTTTGCTTTTGTGCTCATTGTGATCTCCTGAGAAAGGGTCGCGGAAAGAGAACGGCTCACGGGTCGTATGACTGACTGTCTTACGGAAGCTTGCCGATAATCGCGCTGCATTCGTCCTTCGTGAAAGCGCGCAGTGTTTGTGTGCGGACATTGCCTGCCGATCCCAGCGCGTAGCCGAATGCCGCGAAGCTTTGCTCGTCCGGTGCGTCGATGACCGTGACGATGTCGTATTTGCCCACCGTCCAGTAGATCTCCTTCATTTCACAGCCGAAGGTCCTGGCCAACTCCGCCGCCTGGCCGGCACGCTGCGGACTGTTTTTGATGTTGCGTATGCCCTGATCGGTGAATTGCGCAAGAACCACATAGGTCGCCATGACGATTCTCCTTACCAATAGCTCAATACCTCGAATTGCGTTGTCCACGCGCAAGCTCGACCGCGAACGCGGCTGCGATCGTGTTGCCCAAAGGCGTTCTGCGCGTAACCTGATTCTATGCAATGGAATCGCATGCCACTGTCTGTTTGACTCGAAAGGCGCGTGGCGCGGCAGACTCGTCCGTTCTCGCCTCGGCTATGAGCCGTTCATTCAGCGCAAGGAATGACCAGCCTGCGCATCGACCGGTGCTCCGCCGCGCTGGGCATCCTGCATACCCGCGCCCGGCTTCACCGTACCGTCGGCCTGCGGAACTTCCACCGGCTTGACCTCGACGGGGACGACACCGTCTTTTTTCAGCCCGAGCTTATCCGCGGTCTTGGGTGAGAGGTCGACGATCCGATCCCTGACATAGGGGCCGCGATCCCGAATCTCGACCACCTCGCTGTTGCCGTTTTTCAAATTCGTGACCCGCGCCTTGGTGCCGAGCGGTAGCGTCTTGCTCGCGGCGGCATTGGATTGCGGGTTCATCGGCGTACCGTCGGCCATTTCTTTTTTGTAAAACTCCCGGCCGTAGTACGAGGCTTCGCCCTTGCGCGACTTGCCGGATCGATCGAGATGGCGTGGAGCTGTCGACGAACTCGCCGGGCGGGTATCGGTGGATGCCGGCGGTTGCGCCGGTTGCGCCGTGCAGAGGAAGCACCACAAAACCACAAACAGAAGCGTCTGAAGAGTGAATTGTCGAGCACGTGGCAAACGAACGTGAACGTCATCGCCGGGGGGCCGGCGCGCGGTTGTATGAAGTTTGTTTTCCAATTTCCACTCCTTTCCGGCTTGTCGATGTAGCGGGAAAATTGTCCAACGAGCGATACGTAAATTGCCGGTTTATCCGGGCTGCCACATGCAAGCGTCTCGCGCCAGGTCGCGGGCGTGCGCATATTCCGGTCCGAAGTTAGTACGTCAACTGCACGGACCGTCTCGCCACTCCAGGCGCAGCCGCGCCGCCTTCGGCACACAATTGCGCCCAACGGAAACCTGCGACAATCGTCGTCCACGCAAAAACATCTGTTGATTGCCCTACTTCCCGCGGATGCCTTATGCCTGTTTCGCAAGCAATTTCGCCGCCACGTCTATCACCCGACAATCTGAACGAGTTGATCACCCTGCTCGACATTGAGGTACTCGGGCTCTCGGAGTGCGTCGTTAGCCAGGGCTTCATGCTGGAACTGGATGGCCACGACGCGCCCGGCATCCACTACATCCTGTCGGGCGAAGGGCGGCTGCACATCGCCGACGCCGGAACCGTGCCGCTCATACCTCATACGCTGCTGATCGTGCCGCCGGGTCACTCACTGAAGCTCGAGGTACCGACAAAACAGGCGGGTATCGCACCGACCGTCGTGCCGGGGCGCGAGTACAAACAGGTCGTCGATTCGATCAGCCGTTTCCGCGCGGGCAATGTCGAACCGATGACCGTCATGATCTGCGGCTATTTCAAGGCGTCCTTCGGCGCGTCGATCAATCTGTTCGCGACCCTCTCGACGCCGATCGTGGAGCAGTTCGAAGCGTCCGACCGGCTCGACGTCTATCTGCGCACGGCGTTCGATGAGCTCGTCGCGCAGGAGATCGGCGCCGGCGCGATGTCGGGCGCGCTGCTCAAGCAGGTAATCGTCGCGCTCGTGCGTCGGTCGCTGAAATCCAGTGCGCTCTGGATGGAGCGATTCGCGCTGCTCGGCGATCCGCAAATCGCCCGGGCCTTCGCCGACATGGTGGCCCGCCCGGGCGCGCCGCACACCGTCGCCAGTCTCGCCGAAGCGGCGATTCTCAGCCGCTCGGCGTTCATGGCGCGCTTTTCCGCGGCGCTAGGCCAATCGCCGATGCAGGTGCTGCGCGACATCCGCATGCGCCAGGCGGCCGCGCAGTTGCGTGCCGGCGACCTGTCGCTGGATCAGGTGGCGCGCCATGCGGGTTATGCGAGCCGCGGCGCGTTCGCGCGCGCGTTTCGCGAAGTGTTCGATACCGGCCCCGCGGAATACCGCGACGGAGCCGCCAACGGCTGATCGCCAGGACTTGCCGCGGCGTCTGCGGACCTTGCCCACCAGACTCGCACGCTCCTGCGCCGTGACCCGCGCCTTGCACCGGCACGTCGACGCCGATACAAGGCGCCGGTTTCGTCGTCAACGCCGATACAAGGCGCCGGTTTCGTCATTAAAGCTAGCCACGCCGACACCTGCATTCGCGGACTTTTGCGTCTGTTCTCAGGATTTTTCGTTCGAGCTGCACGCCTAGAATTTTCATCAATGCAGCCGGGAACGCACACCGATATTCCGATGCAGACGCACCTTCGTCCCGATTAGCAGAAACAGGAGCACGACCATGACCCGTATCGCCCTCCCCGCCACCGACGCTCTCCCGGCCGCTTCGCAACCGGTCATCGAAGCAATGACGAAGCAGCTGAAGATGACGCCCAACCTTTTTCGCATCATGGCGCTGAGTCCCAATGCGCTGAACGGTTGGGCTAACCTGCAAGGCGCGCTTGCAAAAACGCTCGATGCGAAACTGCGCGACGGCATTGCCCTCGCCGTTTCACAGGTCAACGGCTGCCAGTACTGTCTGTCGGCGCATAGCTACGTTGCGAGCAACATGGCTCATATCGGCGACGACGAGATTCGCCTGAATCGGCTCGGCAAATCGAATACGCCGAAAACCGCCGCGGCTGTCGCGTTCGCGAAGACGCTGATGGAAACACGCGGAAAGGTTACCGAAGACGATCTGCACGCCGTGCGTGAAGCCGGCTTCAGCGATGCGAACGTTGTCGAAATCATCGCGCTCGCCGCGCAATTCATGCTGACGAACCTCGTCAACAACGTCTTCGATACCGAGGTCGATTTTCCGGTCGTCGAAACCGAAGTAGCGTAACGACAGCGCGCTGCCACGTCCTCAGACAAGGAGATCGATCATGTCCCGCGTCCATGCAACGACGGCTGAAAAACGCGCGGCGTTTCGCGCGTTGCACCAGAACGGATGCTTCGTGTTGCCAAATCCGTGGGACGTCGGCAGTGCGCGTTATCTGGCGTCGGTAGGCTTCAAGGCGATTGCCACGACCAGTTCAGGCTTCGCATGGTCGGCTGGCCGGCCGGACAACGGCGTATCGCGCACCGCGATTCTCGCGCACCTTCGCGAGATGGTCGGGGCGACAGATCTGCCGGTCAACGCCGACTTCGAAAACGGCTTCGGCGACAATCCCGCCGAGGTGGCCCATAGCGTGCGGATGGCGGTCGATACCGGCATCGCCGGACTGTCGATCGAAGACTCGACAGGCGATCCGAAGTCGCCGCTGTTTCCGCTCGAAGTCGCGGTGGAACGCCTCGCTGCGGCAAGACGCGCGATCGACGAAACAGGCGGTGATACGCTGCTCGTCGGACGTGCTGAGAATTTCTTTGTCGGCGTGCCCGATCTCGAAGACGTGGTGGCGCGCTTGCGAGCCTATGCGCAGGCCGGCGCCGACTGTCTGTACGCGCCGGGTATCCAGACACGCGAGCAGATCGAAGCGGTGCTCGCCGCGGTCAGCCCGAAACCCGTCAACCTGTTGATCGGCGGACCCTCGGCGTCAACGCTCGATGAACTGGCGAGGCTCGGCGTGCGCCGCGTGAGCGTGGGCGGCGCATTGGCGCGCGCGGCATGGGGCGGGCTGGTGACCAGCGTTCAGTCGCTGGCGGACGGGCGCTTCGATCGCTTGCCGAAGGAGCCGTCAGGCGCGTGGTTGAACAGTATGTTTCAGGACGCTGTTTAGCGTCTCTTCATCGAATCACCCTTTCTGCATGGAGTGAACCATGAGCCGTGAAATCATTCGTGTCGAACCGCTTTCGAGTTGGCTCGAACGCTGGAACGCACCGACTTCCGCCGTCACCCGGCACGGCGATACCCTCTACGTTTCCGGCTTTCCGCCGTTCGATCCTCACACCGGCGAAGTGATGGACGCGCCGATCGAACTGCAGACCGAACGCGTATTGGAACAACTGAAGCTATGTGTGGAGACGGCGGGTTCATCGCTGGATCAGGTGCTCAAATGCAACGTGTATTGCACGTCGGTTGAAGCGTTTCCGGCCGTCAATGCGATCTATGCACGGTTCTTCGGCGCGAACCCGCCCGCGAGGATTTTCGTCAATGTGCCGGCGTGGCCCGGGCGCTTCGACATCGAGATCGATTGCGTCGCGGCAATCGATACCAACCGCACCTGAGTGTCCGGATGATGCCCGTCGCAGGCTCGCTCGTCACCGCTCTTCGCCACGCCACGAGACGTGGAATGCATGAGCGGCAAAAAGCCGGCGCTTCTTCGCGCCGGCCTCAACCTTGCCGCTATCAGCCGATCTGCTGGATACCGGCCAGCCGCCACGCCTGATCACCTTGCGGCTGCTTGACGAGGTTCCAGATTTCCTGGAACGGCTGCGCGGTCTGTGCATCGTCTTCCCGTATCTGACCGTAAAAGCGCACGCTGACCAGCGTTCCATCCGGATTGCTTTCAGTGCTGAGCACTTCGGCTTCGAGTTGCGGCACTTCCGTATGGCTCGGCTCGCGGCCGCGCGCTTCCAGATCCTGCTTGAGACGCGCGAACATCTCCGGCGTCGTCAACTCGAACAGATCGCCCTGCTCGTTCCGGTCCCATGCACCCTGGAGCCGCATGAACATCGTCTTTGCCGAGACGAGAAACGTCGCCTGATCCGGACCGGGCGAAAGCTCGGGCGCCTTCACGGCATCCGCTGCTCCCGCCGCACCCATCGCGGCACGCGGCCAGCCCCGGAAATTCGTTTCAGGCCGCGCTTGACCCATCTGATTCAGAATTGGCGAGCCGCCAGTTTGCTGCCGGCTCGCGGCGCCGTGTCCATAAGCGAGATCCGGACGCCGCCGATTGGCGATAAAGCGGAACAGCATGACGCCCGCGAGAATCACCGCGCCGATCAGCAATGCATTGGACATCAATTGCGCGAGTCCCTCGCCAAGGCCAAACGATGACAGCAACGCCGCGATGCCGAGTCCGGCCGCGAGCCCGGCGAGCGGGCCCATCCAGCGATTACCCGCCGCGGCTGCCGGGGCCTGCGCGCTCTGCTGTGCTGGTTGAGCTTGCTGGCTGCGCTGCGCCGGCCCGGACGGCGACGCCGATTGCGATTGACGGCCGATGCTTTGGCTGCCGCCCACGCGCTTCGCTTCGGCATCGTTCGAAGCGATGGCGCCGAGAGCAAGGAGCCCTGCGAGACCGAGCGCCGCCGTCCCGCGCGTCACTGCGCCGGCCGCCCGTCGAAGGTGGTTGATGATCTGCGTGTACATATAAAGCCTCTTTGATTAGTCAGGGGACTGCGCGCTTCGCGCGCTCTTTTCCGTTGCGCCGAATGCATTACGAACAGTAATATTTTTTCAGGTGGCAAAACCGGCCGGCGAGTGCGTTTGTAAGCCGCGATGGCCGACCTGAACGCTGTTGCCATGAATGTAGTGCTCCAGCTGCCGGATCGTGTCCTCCTGCTCCGCAATCAGGTTCTTGATCAGGTCGCCGATCGACACCATGCCGATCACCTGCCCTTGCGTAATGACAGGCAAGTAGCGGATCCGGTATTCCGTCATGAGGGCCATGCATTCCTCGGTGGTCTGCTCCGGGCCGACATAGCGCACGGTCGTCGACATGATGTCGCGCACCGGCGTATTCCTTGACGAACGGTGCATCAGCGCGATCTTGCGCGCGTAATCGCGCTCCGTGACGATGCCGGCCACGCGCCCGTTGTCGACGACGATGAGCGCGCCCACCCGGCGGTGAGCCATGATCGCGACCGCGTCGTAGACCGAAGCGGACGCCTGGGTCGACCAGACTGTCTGGGACGTTTTTGAACGCAGAAACTGTGCAACCGATGCCATCTGCCACCTCCGTCAACTATCGTGAGCCGCCCCGCATGAACCCTTGGGCGAGACCTCAATCTACCTGAACGTGAGATAACGTAAAATGCGTATTTTTTATACAGACACTTCGAGAAAATCGTAGTGTTGTGTAATCTGTGGAGCAACTGTGAACTTCAAGCATCTGCATTACTTCTGGGTTGCGGCGCATGCGGGCGGCATCGTTCGAGCGGGCGAGCAGTTGCACATCTCGCCGCAAACGCTGAGCGGCCAGATCAAACTGCTCGAAGAAGCGCTGGATAAGAAGCTGTTCAGGAAAAGCGGCCGCACGCTCGAATTGACCGACGCGGGCCGCCTGGCGCTCGATTACGCCGACGAAATATTCTCGCTGGGCTCGGAGCTCGAAAGCGCCGTGCGGCGCGAGAACGAAGCGGGCCCGCAAACACGGTTTCGCGTCGGCATTGCGGATTCGGTGCCGAAGGCGATCGCGTACCGGCTGCTGGAACCCGCGCTGAGCGCGTCCGTATCGCTGCGCATGATCTGCCACGAGGGCAAGCAGCATGCGCTGCTCGCGCAACTGGCGCTGCATCGCCTCGACCTGATTATCGCGGATGCCCCGATTCCCGCCGACGTCAATATCAAGGCGTTCAACCATCGCCTCGGCCGTTCCACGCTCAGTTGCTTCGGCACGGAGGCGCTGATTCAGAGCGGCAAGAAACGCTTCCCGCTGTCGCTTGGCCAGTTGCCGGTGCTGCTGCCCGGCACGGAATCGGCGGTGCGCCGCAAGCTCGATCACTGGCTGGCGTCTCATGCCATTTCGCCGCGCATCGTCGGCGAGTTCGACGACGGGGCGATGACCATAGCGTTTGCCCGCGAGGGCCGCGGCTTGCTGTTCGCGCCCACCGTGCTCGAAAGTCAGCTACAGGCCGAGCACAAACTCACGACGGTCGGGCAGATCAATTCCATCGTCGAGGAATTCTTTGCGATCTCGATCGAGCGCCGGATTAGCCATCCGGCAGTCGCGATGATTCTGGACGCGGCACGCAGCGAGCTGTTCAACGTCTAGCGGAGCATGCTTGCGGAGATGCCATTACAATCCAGCACTTCGACCCGACAAGCTTGATTCGCGCCATGAAATATCTCCTCGCATCGACCCTCGCGGCGCTCGTCGCGGCCGCAAGCACGGTTGCAAGCACGGCCGCAACCGCGCAGACATCCGGGAGCAGCGACACACCCAGACTGCAGTGTGCGATCGGGTATGTCACCGGCATTGGCGGGTCGGCGCAGAGCTTTCGCGACTATCTGGCGACACCGGACAGAGACCGCTATCGCTTCCTCGCGGACAACCCGATTCAATGCAAGGTTTCCGACGAGGGTCGTGCGTCCGGCTGTACCGGCCTCACGAGCCTGCGGCACGAAAAGGTCAGCGTGTACGACGATATCGACAATGAGACGATGTCTGTCGTCGCGCGGGTGGAACTCGAACACGGCACGTATCCGGTGATCATCTCCGTGCGAAGACAGGACGTGAAGTGCGAGGAGTGAATGCGCTCACGCCCCGATCGCAGTGAATCAGTTTCGATGCTGCGCGAGAACTGAAATTCGGGCAAGCCCTGTTTCGAGCACGTCGCGGTTGTTGGCGTACCCGAGGCGCACATAGCATAGCCTTCCATCAGGATCTGCGCGGCGCGGCAGCGTGAGCGGCACACTCACTTTGATTCAAGAAGCATGACGGGGAAGCCGTTATCCGGGTAACGCATCGGCAACCGCCAGGCGCGTTTTTGCCGTCCCCAAGATACCCATTCGTGCCTTGCCCTTATACGCCATCTACTCCGCCTCCCGCCGAACGCGCGGCAGCGCCGCAAGCTTTCATTTCCCTCCACCCGGACAGCGCTGCACGGCGCGCAACACAATGCGATCAAATCCGCCAATGCGCCGTTGCGACGATTAATTTGGCAAAGGGCAAGATCGGCGACAAGCCGTCATACTCTGTCTCTTCTTGCAGCGGATGGTCCCGACAACGCATCCGGAAGACTTCACCGGCAACGCGCTCGAAGCATGACCGTCCGCTCCGTCGTCTCGACGGCAATTTCCGCGTAGCGCCACACGCGGTTCAAGTGGAGCGTCCTTTGCAATGAGTTACACCCCTGTCGTTCCGTTCGCCCACGACAAGGCTGATTCGGGCGCCTTCGTGGGCGGCGCCCCGGCGTTTCGCCAACTGGTCCGGATGATCGATCGGGTTGCCCCGACCGATCACCCTTTGCTCATTTTCGGCCCGACGGGTTCGGGTAAGGAACTGGTCGCGCGCCGGGTGCATGCGCACAGCCAGCGCCAGGATCAACCGTTCGTCGACGTCAACTGCGGCGCGATTCCCGAGAACCTCGTCGAAGCCGAACTGTTCGGGCATGTGAAAGGCGCGTTCACCGGCGCGGCCGAAAACCGCCCGGGACTTTTTCAGCAGGTCGGCAAGGGCACGCTGCTGCTCGACGAAATCGGCGAACTGCCGCTCGCGCTGCAACCGAAACTGTTACGCGTGCTTGAAACGCGGACCTTCCGTCCGATCGGCTCATCCACCAGTCTGAATTTTGCGGGGCGCGTCGTCGCCGCGACCCATCGCGACCTGCGCGAACTCGCGCGCGAAGGGCTATTTCGCGAAGACCTGTTCTACCGGCTCGCGGTGTTCGTGCTCGCGGTCCCCGGACTCGAGCAGCGCATCGAGGACATCCCCGCGCTGGTCACTCACTTCGCAGCGCAGCACACGCGCCGTCTCGAGTTCTCGCCGGCTGCCGTCCGGCGGCTCTGCCAGCATTCGTGGCCGGGCCATATCCGGCAATTGCGCAACCTGATCAGCCAGTTGAGCGTGCTCGCCGAAAACACGCTGATCGATGTCGACTCGCTCGAGCCGTTTCTCGCCAATGAAACCAGCGGGCCGGTCTCGCGCGCGAGTCTCGCCGACATGCTGTTGCAACTCGACGGCCGCGACAAGCTCGCCGCCGCCGAAGACCTTCTGATCGACCGCGCGCTCGAACGGACCAGCGGCAACAAGAGCGCGGCCGCCACCCTGCTCGGCGTCGGGCGCAAGACCATCGAGCGGCGTTTGAAGTCGCGCGAGGAACACCACAGGGAAGCGCGCAAGTGTCTCGAACACGCGAGCGCGCTGATCGAGGAGTCGAAGTTCGCGGAAGCGATCCCACTGCTGCGCCGTTGCCTCGACCTGCTGCAGACGCCTCACGAACAGGAGGCCGTGCGCCGTTTGCAGTTCGACGCCTACCGCTTGCTCGGCATGAGCTTGCGCAGCGTGCACGGCTGGCTCTATGCGGAGGCCACCGCCTGCTACGCCGCCGCGCTGACGATCGGCGAAGGCGTCTGCGAACCCGCCGAAATCGCCGCGATCCAGTTCGGCATCTGGACCACCCAGCTGACGACGCTTCAGCTGAAGCAGGCGCGCGGCACCGCGCAGAACATGCTGGAGCGCGCGCAGAACGGCGGCGACCGGGTTTCGCTCGACGAAGCCCACGTCGCGATGACCAACACCCTCTTCTGGCTCGGCGACAGCGAGGAAGCGCTGGCCTGTCTCGCGCGCGGCAACCTGCTCGGCGTGGGACGCAACGACACCCGTACCGGCTCGCAAGGGATCGATCTCGCCAGCCTCGCGTTGACTTTCGAAGGACTGGCCGCGTATCAGATCGGCGCATTCGGCCAGGCGCGGCGCGCCATGGAGATGTTGATCCTGCGCGCGTCCGAGCCGGGCGCGCACGCGCTCGCGCATGCCGTCAACCTGCAGGGCGCCGCGTGGCTCGCCTGCCTGTTCGACGACGTGGACCGGCTCGGCCATCTCGCGAGCGAACTCGAATCGGTGTCGATCGCGAACGGCTTTGCGTTTTATCGTGGCGTCGGTCAGGTGCTGCGCGCCTGCCACCTCAGTGCGCTCGGCCATTCCGACGAAGCGGAGACCGTAATGCTCGACGGCTACGACAACCACGTCGTGTGCAACGGCGGTGCGCTGTTCTATTCCTTCAAGACGTGGCAGCACGGTGAACTGCTGCTGCGCGCTGGCCGCGCGAAGACCTGCGAGGCGATTCTCGCCACCGCGATCGACGAGACTCTCGCCCGCCAGGAGCGCGTCTACCTGGGCGAACTGCTGGTGACCCGGGCGCGCGCGCAGTGGGCGCTCGGTGACGTGAACGCCGCCGAACTCGGCCTGCGCACTGCGCTGTCCACCGCGCTCGCGTTCGGTTCGGTGCCGGCGCGCGTGGACGCCGCGCGCTATCTCGCCGATCTGCTGCGCTCCACCGGCCGCAGCGCCGAAGCCATCGACACACTCGAGCGCGGCTTGCGCTCGCTGACCACGGATCCGACCACTCGCGTCACCAACGCCGCGACTCTGCTTGCCGAACTTCAACTGGACGCTTCTCTCAACCTCGACAGTAAAGGAATCGCAAATGGCATATGAATTACGCCGGGAAGATCTGGAACCGCTGCTATTGGGAGCAGCGTTCTTCGGCAGCGGCGGCGGCGGCACGATCGAATCCGCGCGGCATCTCGCCGAGCACTTCGTGACCGGCGACTATTACCCCACCGACACGGTCAAGGTCGTGTCGGTCGACGAGGCCACCGAGGGTGCGGCCGTCATGGTCGCCTACCTCGGCGCGCCTGAAGCGATCAACTCCGCGACGTATCCGCTCGGCCCCGTGACGGCCGTGCAGAACGTCCAGGCCCGGCTCGCCTCGCAATCGACCAAGCTCGCCTACGTCATGCCGCCGGAAAGCGGCGCGCTGGGCTTCACCGTGGCGGCGCTGGTGGCGGCCAAACTCGGCCTCGCGGTGATCGACGCCGACGGCGCTGGCCGCGCCGTGCCCTCGCTGCCGATGCTCACCTTCGCCGCCGCCGAGATCGATCCGCGACCGGCGTTTCTCGTGAGCCAGGGCGGCCTGTGCGTCGAACTCGACGTGACGCCGCGCAACAGCAACCAGGGCGGCCCGACCCATCAGCGCGACGTCTCGGCGATCGTCGAGCAGATGATGCGCCCGGTCGTCGCCGACCCCGAGTTCGGCCAGTTTGGCGGTCTCGCGATGTGGGTGATGAAGCCGGCCGAGATCCGCCGCGCCACGCCGATCCATGGCACCTTGACGCGCGCGCTGGAACTCGGACGCGCGTTGCAGGCCGGCCGCATCGGCAGCGCCCAGCAGATGACCGGCTATCTCGCCGAGCATTGCGGGCTCGCCGCGCGCGCCATCTCCGAGCCCGGCGAACTCGTTTCGGCCGAGGTGGATACGAGCGGCGGCTTCGACGTCGGCAAGGTGCACATTCAGGCCGGCCAGCGGACCTATACGGTGCTGTATCAGAACGAGTCGCTGCTCGCGTGGGATAGCGCCAATCCGCAGCCGATCGTGTTGTCGCCGGACAGCGTCGCGTATTTTGTCGGCGGCGAAGGTCAGGCGATCTTCAGCAACGGCGATCTGCTTCAGCAAGACGGTTCGTTGAACCCCGCGATCGGCAAGCGCCCGGTGACGCTGATCGCCTGGCGTGCCGAAGCCGAGTTGCGCAAGCCCGGCCTGATCCTCGACAGCTTCATGCAGTTGCTGAACACGCTCGGCTATCTTGGGCCGTATGTGCCGCTTGAAACGCTCCATACCGCACGCAAGGGAGACGCATCTTGAGCACGCCTTCGAACTCACCTATCCGC
This sequence comes from Paraburkholderia sp. BL27I4N3, assembly GCF_003386115.1. NCBI lineage: Bacteria > Pseudomonadati > Pseudomonadota > Betaproteobacteria > Burkholderiales > Burkholderiaceae > Paraburkholderia > Paraburkholderia sp. BL27I4N3. The sequence continues at coordinate 2,225,829 of NZ_QREJ01000001.1, forward strand.
ATCTGCGTGCTCGTGCCCGTCGCCACGTCGGCGTACAACGACCGCATCATGAAGGCGATCGCGCCGGTGTTGCCGTCGGACGTGCAGGTCGAGATCCGCAATATCGCCACCGGGCATCCCGATATCGAGAACCGTACGAACTGGCTGCAGAACGGCATGCCCGTGGTCGAACTCGCGCAGTCGATCGCCAACGACGGCTTCGACGGCATCTGGCTGACCGACTTCGATATGTGCGGCGTCGAGGCTGCGCGCGAAGTGATCGATATTCCGATCATCGGCGGCTTTCCCGCCGCGGCCTTCACCGCGCTCGCGCTCAGCCAGCGCTTCTCGATCATCACGATCCTGCAAAGCACGCTGGCGATGCAGCGCGGTCATCCGCAAACCTACGGCATCCAGGACAACTTCGCGTCGATCCGCGCGATCGATTGCCCGGTCGCGCAGCTCGACAACATCGACGTGGTGGTCGTTCGCACCTTCGAGGCCGCGCTGAAGGCGATCAAGGACGACGGCGCGCAAGCCATTCTGCTCGGCTGCACGGGTTTCGTGGACGTCGCGAGCCGCGTGTCCACGCTCCTTACCGAGGCGCTCGGCGCGTATGTGCCGGTGATCGATCCGAATCAGGCCGGCTTCAGCTTCCTCGTGTCGCTGGTGCGCATGAAGGTACGTCCCAGCCGGTTGACTTACAGCAAGGTCAGTCTGCAGTCGTAAGCCGCGCGCTTTTATCGTCGTAACCATCCGGAGCGGAATGCTTGCCGCTCCGGATTCTCCCGCATTCCCCTCCCTGCCCCCTCGCTCCCACCGCTTTCGGCCCCGCCTGGACGAAAGCGCCCGCGCGTCATGCCCGATACGGCCAAATGGACGATATCGTCCAATCTTGAGGTCGTTCATGGACGGGACTGACCAATTGCGCGTCTGAAACTTACCGGCGCTGCCGCCTGGCGCCGGATAGGCGCTTGGCACGGTCATTGCTTAAATGGTGGGACGACGAGCCACCTGAAAATGCAACCTGGACGGGCGGCTTGCGGAACATGCAGCAAATCCGTCAGACAAGCCGGGGGACCCTGAGAGACCAACCAGATCACGCGCTGCAAAGCGTTCGACACACCGACATCCGGTGACATGCGGATTGCCGCTGAATCACCGACGTAGCCGAACCTTGGCCCCTCAGTTTTTACCAAGGCCGTTCGGTTAGTGATCCGAACCATAGTTGCCGCACTGATCGAGTCCAACGACGCCGTGTCGTTGGCAACAGACCGAGAGAGGGCTGTGCTGTTGTTGTAGCTGTGAATGTCGTGTGTCGACGCATCGCGACCGAATGCTTCCATAGAGAGGATCGTTGCGATGCGTCACCGCGAAATGGCGGACTCCGTCTGGCTATGCACCGGGCGAGACGCCACGGGGCGCGGCCGTCGTTGCCTTCCCTTGCGGGGACAAGCAGCGACGGCTTGCTCTTCTTATTGGGCCGCGTCACACACGGCGCATTCGCCCATCCAGAATCTGCTTTTTGCAACCCTACGCGCCGTCAGATTGTTAGCGACGGCGTGAGCGGACCACACTAGCCATTCACGGGGATTCAAACAATGCACCACCACATTTTCGAACGCGAGCTGGTTCATCTGGAACGCGTCATTGCCAGCGGGTCACGAGAACCGTTCCCGCCCACCTACTGGCGCGATCGCGTCGAACATCTGAAAAACTGTCCGCACTCGCCGCTGTTCAGCTATCGCGTGGCCCGCCTGACCCGTCTCGTCGCCGCACTGAACGGTTAAGCGCCGCCTTCGATGCCTGGCGGCGGACCTACTCTGTCCGCCGCCTAACCCCTCCTTCCCTTCATCGTCGATGCCGCCCGCTTTGTCCGCCCCAGCGATGGGGCCGGACAGCACGCGCTATGGCACCGAAAGCACGCCGTATTTCATAGGCGTGTACTATCGCCGGCATTGCCTTAATCTCATTCTATTGGTGGTGAGTCTCACCTATATTTTGAGCAGCAGCAGCAGCAGCAGCAGCAGCAGGCACGGCGACGCGAACTATCCTCGTCCAAAGCATGCGATGACATGCGCAACGGATGGAGACCCTATGCGTCATGTAATCGCAGCGGTACACCCAGTACACTCACGAGAGCCCACCGGGTAATGCTCCGGCTGCTTGTCGGCGCGAGATCGTGCAATGCGCCATAGGAGACAGACGCCGCGACAGAACAAACGGTGGGTACGTCCTCACAAGGAGATAGCGCATGTCAAGCGAAGCAAAGTGCCCGTTCAACCATGCCGCCGGCGGCGGCACGACGAACCGTGACTGGTGGCCCAAACAACTGCGGCTGGACCTGCTGAGCCAGCACTCCAGCAAGTCGGACCCGCTGGACGAAAGCTTCAATTACGCCGAGGCTTTCAAAAGCCTCGATCTGGCCGCGGTAAAGAAGGACCTCGCCGCGCTGATGACCGATTCGCAGGACTGGTGGCCGGCCGACTTCGGCCACTACGGCCCGCTCTTCATCCGCATGGCCTGGCACAGTGCCGGCACGTACCGCATCGGCGACGGCCGCGGTGGCGCCGGGCGCGGCCAGCAGCGTTTCGCGCCGCTCAACAGCTGGCCGGACAACGTCAGCCTCGACAAGGCGCGCCGCCTGCTCTGGCCGATCAAGCAAAAGTACGGTCAGAAGATTTCCTGGGCCGATCTGCTGATCCTGACCGGCAATGTCGCGCTTGAAACCATGGGCTTCAAGACCTTCGGCTTCGGCGGCGGTCGCCCCGATACGTGGGAGCCGGATCAGGACGTCTACTGGGGCAACGAAAAGACCTGGCTGGGCGGCGACGTCCGCTATGGCAAGGGCGCCGCGGGCAATGAAGACGACGGCGGCGTGATCGTCGCCGACGTCGAAAAGCACGGCGAAGAAGTCAGCCGCGACGACAACGGACGCATCCTGGAATGTCCGCTGGGCGCTGTGCAGATGGGTCTGATCTACGTCAACCCGGAAGGCCCGGACGGCAATCCGGACCCGCTTGCCGCCGCATATGACATCCGGGAAACCTTTGCTCGCATGGCCATGAACGACGAGGAAACCGTCGCGCTGATCGCCGGCGGCCACACTTTCGGCAAGACGCACGGCGCCGGTCCGGCCGATAACGTCGGTCCCGAACCCGAGAGCGCGGAACTCGAGGAACAGGGGCTAGGCTGGAAGAACAGTTATGGCTCCGGCAAGGGCGCCGACACGATCACCAGCGGCCTTGAAGTCACCTGGACCACCACGCCGACGAAGTGGAGCAACAACTTCTTCGAGAACCTGTTCAAGTACGAGTGGGAGCTGACCAAGAGCCCGGCCGGCGCCAACCAGTGGGTTGCCAAGGGTGCCGACGAGACAATCCCGCATGCTCACGATCCCTCGAAGAAGCAGCGGCCGACGATGCTCACCACCGACCTCGCGCTGCGCCTCGACCCGGCCTACGAGAAGATTTCGCGGCGCTTCCTGGACAATCCCGACCAGCTCGCCGATGCCTTCGCCCGCGCATGGTTCAAACTGACACACCGCGACATGGGACCGCGCGCCCGCTATCTCGGGCCGGAAGTGCCCGCGGAAGAACTGATCTGGCAGGACCCGATTCCGGCAGTGGACCATCCGCTGGTCGACGAACAGGACATCGCCTCGCTCAAGCAGAAGATTCTCGCGTCGGGGCTGCCGGTGTCGCAACTGGTGTCGACGGCGTGGGCGTCGGCGTCCACCTTCCGCGGCTCGGACAAGCGCGGCGGCGCGAATGGTGCGCGTATTCGCCTCGCCCCGCAGAAAGACTGGGCCGTCAACCAGCCCGAGCAGCTGGCCAAGGTACTGAAGACGCTCGAAGGCATCCAGAGCGAATTCAACGGCGCGCAGTCCGGCGGCAAGAAGGTGTCGCTCGCCGATCTGATCGTGCTGGCCGGCAATGCCGGCATCGAGCAGGCGGCAAAGAACGCCGGCCATCCGGTGACGGTGCCGTTTGCGCCGGGCCGCATGGACGCCTCGCAAGACCAGACCGACGTGGAATCCGTCGGCGCGCTCGAACCCGTCGCCGATGGTTTCCGCAATTATGTGAAGGAGAATATCAAGGTCCCGGCCGAGGCATTGCTGATCGATAAAGCGCAATTGTTGACGCTGACCGCGCCGGAAATGACGGTGCTGATCGGCGGCTTGCGCGCGCTGAACGTCGGGACCGGCCAGAATCCGCAAGGCACCTTCACCGACAAGCCGGAAACGCTGACCAACGACTTCTTCCGCAACCTGCTCGACATGGGCACGGAATGGAAACCGGTCTCGCCGGCGCGTACCGTCTTCGAGGGACGCGACGCCAAAACCGGCGCGGTGAAGTGGACCGGTAGCCGCGTCGATCTGGTGTTCGGTTCGCATGCCCAGTTGCGGGCGCTGTCCGAGGTCTATGCCAGCGAGGACGGCAAGGAGAAATTCGTCCGCGACTTTGTCGCCGCATGGGTCAAGGTGATGAACCTCGATCGCTTCGACCTCGCCTGAAAGGGCGGCGCGCTTCCGTCCGGGTTGCCGCCCTGACGGAACGCTGCCCCATCGGGTGAAAATAAACTGCGAGGTTACGGTGCGAGCTCCGATGTAGGTATCGGAGCCGCACCGTTTGTCTTTGCGCTGCGCAATGCTGGAGTGTGCGAGAGTGGCGGACGGGCGAAGCCCTGTTTCAAGGTCGGGAGCCCATGCACCGCGCCGTCGACCATGACGGCGCCGCGGTCAACCACTTGAGGAGCCGTGTCAATGGGAAGCATCAGCGCAGTTGCGGCAGCGGCAATCGCCTTTCTGGGCAGTCACTTTCTCCTGTCTCATCCGTTGCGCAGGCCGTTGGTCGGCGCAATCGGCGAAACGCCGTTCCTGGGTGTCTATTCGCTGGTCGCGTTCGTGACGCTCGGCTGGCTAATCGTCGCTTACATCAAGGCACCCCTCTCCGCGCCGCTATGGCCGGCAGGCGACGGACTCTGGGCGATTGCGACCGTGGTCATGCTGATCGCGTCGATCCTGCTGATGGGTTCCCTGATACGCAATCCGGCACTGCCCACCGGCGGCCGGCCCGGTCCGTTTCCCGACGCCGCGTGCGGCGTGTTCGCGGTAACGCGCCACCCGATGATGTGGTCGATCGCGCTGTGGGGGCTGTGCCACATCGCCGTGTTTCCGGTGGCCAAGAACGTCATCCTTGCAGCGGCCATGGTGGTTCTCGCGCTGGTCGGCGCTGCGCTGCAGGACCGGAAGAAGGAGCGGCTCCAACCGGAACTCTGGCGCGCATGGGAATCGCAGACCAGCTACCTGCCGTTCGCGGCGATCGCCGCCGGCCGCGCGCGGCTGGGCGGGTTCGGCATGCATGCGCTGCTGGGCGGCCTGGTCGTCTGGCTTACGGCGACCTGGGCTCATATCCCGCTCACCGGCTGGGCCGCAGGCATCTGGCGCTGGCTGTAGACGCAGTTTCGGCAGTGGCGCAGCTAACGCCGCGCTTCATGCCATTGCATGTCGACTCGATGCGAGCGGCTCTCTGCTCGTCGACCTGAAGTCGGCTGCCTGAAGTGCAACGGTATTGGAACCGCAGACCGAACGCTTCTCGCCGGCCCGGGCGAGGATGCGCGTCAGATGCGAATAGAAATGCTGCAGTTGTTTCGCGTCCGAAGCGTGGGGTTCGAGGTCGAACACATCTTCGAGCGCGCGGCGCGATACATGGAAACGTTGAAGTCCGTGGACGATGCGAATCTGAAAGACAACGCCGTCACTATTGTGCGGCACTGCTGCCCAAATGAGCGAATCGCTACTCATGGAGCCCCCGTAGATCATGTCGGATCAATAATTCGTCAATTCATGTTCGCATATCCCGGCGAGCGGCGAATCTTTTCAAAATTATGACGCTTCGCGATTCGACGTTTTTACCACGGTCGGTATATTGCAGTGCAGCAAATACCTGTAGACTGAGGGTGGGGCAACTGCAATCGTGCACCCATGGTCGCAATATGACGGGAGAATGCGCCATGACGACTTCTCAGTCTTCACACACTCCAACCGTCCCCGTGTTGCATGTCTTCGAGCAAGCCGGAGGCTGGCATTGGGGCATCACGGTTCCGCGCGCGAAGGGAAGCGGATTCAAACTGATCGCCTTCAGCGAAACAACCTTCGCGGTCGAGGACGCCGCTCGCACGGACGGGAGCCAGGCGTTGGAAAGCCTCGCGGACAGCAGCGCGCGCGACCGGATCACTACCGACATCGCGTGATGTTCATGGGCCTTCGATCGAAGGCGCCACAATATTGTCACACTTTAAAACGACGATCGATGATCGCGCCGTCCATGCCCGGACGGGCGGCATGGCGCGCAGATTTTGTCGCCGTCCCGACGATAGTGCCCGCTGTGTGGCCCGCATCGCCCGACCTAGGCATGCGACATGCTCGACGCAACGCGGCACAAAAACATGAGAGACACTGTGAAGCAACGAGCGACTGTTGTCTGCCAGCTTGGCAGGCGAATCCTCCTGGTCAGCCGGGAAGGCACGCGTTGGTCGCTGCCCGGCGGCAGGCCCGAGACAGGGGAAGATCTGCGTGAAACCGCAATGCGCGAATTGATGGAGGAAACGCGCCTTCTTGCGAGGGACATGCGGTATCTGTTCGGCTTTACCGGCATTCACACCTGCCACCACGTATTTGTCGCGACGCTTGCCGATGGCGACCAGCCCGTGCCCAGCAACGAAATTACGCGTTGTACCTGGGCGAAGGTCGCGGAGGTGGGCGCGCTGCCGGTCAGTACTTCGACGAAGGGAATCGTCGAAGTGCTGGCCATGGCGTCCAACGGTACATCGAGACTGCCCGGCGACTATAGCCACGCAGCTGATCTCGCCGTCCACTTCTCTCGCTGATCGACGCGCCTGCGCGCAGCATATAGCGACCCGCAGGGCCGGCGCTTGCAACGAGCCGGCGCTCGCCAATGCCTACGACTTCGCAGGACGCCCGGTCTTGACCTGCTCCACTGCGGACACGGCCGCGAGAAGACGCTTCAGTGCCGCGGATTCGAGCAGAACCAGTCCGGCACGCAGGATTTCGCCCTTCTTCACGGACACGCCGGCTTCCAGGCATTTCTGTTTCAGCGCAGCAATCTTGTCGTAATCCGATTTCGGCATGGTGAAGCTGTCGCGCACGACTTTCTCTTTTTTCGCGCGCTTTTCTTTGACCGCCACGGCTGCTTTGACAGGCGCCGCTGCGTCGGCGGCAACCTTCTTTTCCTTCGACACTTTCTTCGCGCTCGCGCTCTTCTTTTTCACCGCGACGGTCGCGGTGGGTTCGGCAACCTTGGCCTCGGTTTCGGGCGTGGTCTCGGGGGCGGTGTCGGCACCCTTCGGGAAGTGAAAAGTCTTCTTCGTTGCTTTCTTCAGGCTCGGTGCGCTCATAAAAATATCCCTATAAAAATTAACGGTATAAACAGTATATACGGTTATTGGCGGAGAAAGTTTCACGCGCGGAACATGGCCCGATTACGCGCTCACCCAGCGCAGCAACCACGATCTTCGATTCGTTGCGCTGCAGCGTAGCGACCCGGATTCGCCACGCGTGCGCAACGTGAATTTCGCCGGCCTCGGCTTAGTGCGTGTCGTCACCCAGCCGCCACGATTCGATGGAATAATGACGTTTCGTGCTCGCCTGGATGACTCGTAGAATTGCAGCCGGATGTGCTGCAACCCGACCTCATTCAGGGGGGCGCGCTTCGACTGCAACCAGAGTCTCTTTCAAGCTTCCGGCGCTTTGCCGGTGCGATCGCCGCCTTCTTCACACCCGTGCGCGGGCGCGGTTTCCGTTCTGACTGGTTCGTCGGCGTGAAGCAATGCGGGCGTAAGAAAGCTGCCCATGACGGCGGACAGAATAATGAAAATCGAAGCCGCGTCGACCAGCAGCCCGAAGCGGATAAAAATCAGAAAGCAGCACAACACGTTCAGCAGGTGCAGCAGTAAGCCCAGCACGGTGGATCCCTTCGGGACGGTCCGCATGAACACCGCGAAGCGCGACTGGCGCCGCGGCACATACCAGATGATCAGCAGCCCGAACGTCATGATGAAGGCGCTTTCCGCCCATTTCAGCCAGGTGGGCCGGCGCAGGAACCGTCCCTCGACAATCGTCTCGATCACTTGCGCCTGAATCTCGATACCCGGCACCAGTTCCCGCAGTGCGGTCGTGCGCATGTCGGTCAAGCCGGCACCTGTCAGGCCGACGAGCACCAGCTTGTTGCGGATCCGGTCGGGGTCGACCTTCCCTTGCAGGACGTCGCGTGCCGACACGTAGCGGCCGAGCGTCGAGCGAATGGACGCGAAATGCAGCCAGATGTCGCCGCCGGGCTGCGTGGGCACCTGCACGTCAGCGACGCCCACCGCCTGCACGCCCGACGAATCGGCAAAGACGTCGATCGCGGATGATCCGGTGGCGAGACGCAGCATTTCCATCGGCAGGCTGGGGACGAGCTTGTCCCTCAAGCCCATGACGAGCGGAATATGCCGCACCACGCCCTGCTCGAGCGCCACGCTCAACATCGCCTGTCCGTGAGCCGCCGCCTGCAATTCCGGCAGGCTGGCGAGTACATAGTCGTAGCGTTGCACCGAGTCGAGCGGGTCGGCGCCGTGCACGAGGATCGGCGCGCTGCGCATGTCGGTGCGGGCCGCAAACCCGGCATGATCGAGCGGCGCGGCGCCCAGTATGGTCGGCGCCGCGCGCAACGAGCGCGCGAGAATGGCTTCGTGGCTCGGCAGCGCCCGCAAGCCTGCGGCCAGCGCCGCTGCCGATTTGGGCAGATCGGCGGCCACCTTGTCGGGCGAGGTCTGATCCGGCTCGGGCATGTAAATGTCGAGGCCGATTGCCAGCGGTTTCAGTGCGTCGATCGCATCGACCAGGGTCGCGAGTCGGTCTCGCGGCCACGGCCATTGACCGACGCTCGCCAGGGTCTCCTCGTCGATCTCCACGATAGTCACGGGCTGCGCAGTCGGAACGCGCGGGTAGTGACGCTGATACTGGTCGAACAGAATTTGCCGGGCGGTTTTGAAAGAGTCGGGCAGCGTCTCGTCGATCGTGTCGACGAAAGCCGGGCGCGGTATGTCGCTCGGCCATTCGCTGGTGAGATTGAGCAGGCTCAGGCTGAACAACAGTATCAGTGCCACCGGGCGCCCCTGGGCCGACCTCAGCAGATGCCTGGTCCGCGCAACCCATGGGGCGAAGTAGCGTTTCATCGACGGCACGACCATTGAACACGCGGTCTGGCGCGAGTCATTGGATGGTGATGACCGCGCGCCGGTTCATGCGATGGGGCACCCCATCCGCCGTGGGGACCAGCGGCTCGCGCTTGCCACGGGCTGCGGTCTCGATCCGTTGGGCGGGAATGCCTTGCTTGATCAGGAACGCGGCAACCGTCTGCGCCCGCTGCATGGACAGTCTGTCATTGAATTCCTGCGACCCGGCCAGGTCGGTATGACCGACCACCACGAGTTGAGGCGCGGGCCAGGTCGCGAGGACCGTCTTCAGTTTCTGCACGGTGGCGACCGACTCCGGGGCCAATTCGGTGGCGGAGTCGAACAGAAAATAGATCGTGAATGTCATGGGCCGCGGCGGCCGGGCCGCGAGCAGTTCGCCGTAGCGCGCCTGCACGCTGGACTGGCTATCCACCGTTGTCTCGATGCTGCCGCCCTTCGTGACGTCGACGCCGGCGTAAGCCTTGTCGATGGTCTGTTCGCCGGTGGCGCTGTGAACCACCACCGCGCCGACCTTGCCGTCGGGATCCGGCAATAGAATAATTTTGTCCGGAGTACTACACGCGGCCAGCGAAGCGAGCATGACGCATGCCGCTGCCCACGCCAGCCCGTAACGTCGAATCGCGGCCTTCAACGCGCGCCCTCCCCTTTACCGCCGACTTCGATGATGAACTGGGTGCCGCGCACGCCGAGCGTGGTAGTCGGCGTGCTGAACCGGACGGCATCCGGATTCGCTTTCGCCAGCTTGCCGGAAATCACGGCGAGAGAACCGCGTTTAACGGAAGCGTCGAGCACGCCGCCATGGGTCGTGGTATTGAAGGCGAATTGATTGAGGTCGAGAATGGTATCGGCGCCGGCCGAGAGCTGGGTCGTGTCGCGCAGTGTGATGCCGACGGAGGATTGCGGACCGGTCACGATCCGATCCTTGCCATACACCTCGCTGCCGATCGCCGCGCCCGAACTTGCGCCGGACCGCTCGATCTGCACCGTGCCCTTGACCGTCTTGACGACGCCGGCGGCATCGTCGGCCAGGGCGTCCGGGATGGACAGGCATGCGCAGATAAGGAACAACGCGTAGTGAGCGGCCTGGAGACGCATCGATGGCACCTGATGGCGTAAACGTGCATTGCGCGCGACAGCGCGACTCCCTGATGTCGGCGAAGACTTCTCTGCGCCATCGATCAGACTAGCGCCGGGTTCGGGCCCGCTCTGTGCGCTTCCGCGCATATCGTCGCGGGACAGGCGCTGGCAGCGAGTTTGCGTCGGCATGCTCCTGGCTTTAGGGTTAACCCATTCAGCCCCGCGCAGCAAACTGCATACAGTTCTGGCATACGAGCCTGCTTCAGACGCGGGGGTAGTGCCGCCCGGGGACTTCCGGCGGTGTTTCCTCGGTTCCACGAACTCAAAGGAGATGACAAATGGAAATCCGCGACCCTTCGCCCGGCCTCTACAACGAAGATCTCGCCCCTTCAAGGGTGCGCAACTGGGGTGCCTTCAGCATTTTCAATGTCTGGACCTCTGACGTGCACAGCCTCTGGGGCTACTACCTCGCCGCCAGCCTGTTCCTGCTGTGCGGCACGTTCACGAACTTCGTGCTGGCGATCGGGATCGGCTCGCTGGTGATCTACGCGTTGATGAACCTGATCGGCTACGCGGGCGAGAAGACGGGCGTGCCTTATCCGGTACTGGCGCGTGCTTCATTCGGCGTGTGGGGCGCCAATCTCGCGGCGCTAGTGCGCGCCGTGGTGGCCTGCTTCTGGTACGGCGCGCAGACGGCCGCGGCGGCGGGCGCGCTGGTCGCGCTGCTCATCCGCAACGACAGCCTGATGGCGTTCTACAAGGGCACGCACTTCCTCGGCCACTCGGCGCTGGAGGTGATCTGCTACGTGGTTATCTGGGCGCTGCAACTGCTCATCATCCAGAAGGGCATGGAGACGGTACGCAAGTTCCAGGACTGGGCCGGCCCGGCGGTGTGGGTCGCGATGCTGATTCTGGCGATCGGGCTGTGCGTGAAGGCCGGCGGCTTCTCGTTCTCGCACGGCATTCCGATGGACGTGCTGCTCGATAAAACCAGAGACGCCGGTGTCAGCGGCGATCCCGGCTCGTTCTGGGCGCTGATGGCGGTGGGCGCGACCTGGATCACCTACTTCGCGGCGCTGTACCTGAACTTCTGCGACTTCTCGCGCTACGCGAAGAATCGCGACGCCGTGAAGAAAGGCAATCTGTGGGGCCTGCCGGTCAATCTGATCGCGTTCTCGCTGGTCGCCGGCATCACCACCATCGCCGCCTTCAAGGTGTATGGCGAGGTGCTGCTGCACCCCGAGCAGATCTCCGCCAAATTCGATAGCTGGGTACTGGCGTTCATCGCCGCGCTGACCTTCGCGGTCGCCACGCTGGGCATCAACGTGGTCGCCAATTTCGTCTCGGCCGCGTTCGACATCTCCAACGTGTTCCCCAGGCAGATCAGTTTCAAGAAAGGCGGCTACATTGCCGCGGCCATCGCGCTGGTGCTCTACCCGTTCGCGCCGTGGGAAGGCAACGCCGCACACTTCGTCAACGCGATCGGCGCGACGATGGGCCCTTTGCTGGGGATCATTCTGGTCGACTACTATCTGGTGGCCAAGGGCAACATCAACGTGGCGGCGCTTTATCAGGAGCACGGCGAGTACCGTTACGAAGGCGGCTGGAACGTCAACGCGTTGATCGCGGCGGCGATCGGCAGCGTGTTTTCGACCTTTCTACCGAACTTCACCACGCTGCTGCCGGTCTGGTGGAATACCTACGGCTGGTTCTTCGGCGTGCTGATCGGCGGCGGCACGTATCTGATCATGGCAACACTGCGGCCGCGCACGGCGGTCGCGCCGACCCGCGCTTGAGGGTGGCTTACAGGGCTGGACACGGTGCCGCGCGTTCAGCCCTTTGTGATTCAAGCATTCGCGCAAGCTCCATCGCGCAGGTGGACTGGTCGTCGCGATAGCCGCGCCTGCTTTTCCTCACGGATTGATCTGCCCTGCTGCAATGTCTTCCAGCGATCTTCCGCGCGTCGGCACGCCCATGAGCAGCACCGCCAGCGCGCCGATCAGCAGCACCAGCGTCGTCGCCCCGAACACGCCGGCGAAACCCAGCCGCGGATAGACGTATCCGACGAGGATAGGCGCGGCGATCGCACCCAGCCGGCCAATCGACGAAGCGAGCCCGGTGCCTGTCGCGCGCACGTCGGTGGGAAACACTTCCGGGGTATAGGCATAAACGCCGGCATAGGTGCCGTTCATGAAGAACGAAAGCAGGATGCCCGACACCATGATGCCTGTATCCGTACCCGTCAACGCGAGCCCGAGCGCCGAGATGCCGCCCAAGATCATGTACGACGCAATCGTCGCCTGCCGGCCGATCTTCTCGTTGAGCCACGCGCCCGAAAAGTATCCAGGGATCTGCGCAATGTAAATCACGAGCGAATATGAAAAACTTCGCGTGATCGTCATTCCGTTCTGAACGAGCAAACCGGGAATCCACGTGAAAAACGCGTAGTAGCTGAACGTGATGGATAGCCACATCAGCCAGGTCATGGCCGTGATGCGCGCCAGCTTCGCTGCCCATAACGCCTTGACGTTGGCGATGATCGAGGCTCGTCCGGCGGCGAGCGGAACGGCTTCCTCGCGCACGGCAGGCAATGGCTCCAACCGCACGCCGGACTTCGTCACCTCCGCTTCCATGCGCGACACGATCGCATCGGCTTCCGCGTGCCGGTCGCGTGCCTCGAGCCAGCGCGGCGACTCGGGTAACGCGCGACGCCACCAGAGCAGCATCACGATGGGCAGTGCGGTGATGACCATGACCGCGCGCCATGCATTGGGCGCGAGCGGGATCACCAGATAGCCGAGCAGTGCAGCCGCCACGAAGCCAAACGAGAAAAATCCCGCCAGGCTGCCGGTGAAACTGCCGCGATACCGCCGCGCCACGAACTCCGAGAGGAACGGCGCGACAATGGCGCTTTCCGCTCCCGTCCCCAGCCCGGCGACAATGCGCGTCGCCAGAAAAAAGCCCCAGTCGTTCGCGAGCGCGCTGGCAAGCGAGGCGACGCAGTAGATCACGAGCGCATACATCATGACCTTGCGTCGGCCGATGATGTCGCCGAGCATGCCCGCGAGCATCGCGCCGAAGAAATAGCCCATGAACGTACCGCTTCCCAGCACGCCGGTCTGCACGCTAGTCAAGCCCCATTGCGTGCGCAGCACCGGCAGCAGGAACGCGAGCACGGCGGCATCCATCGCGTCGAAGGTGTAGCCAAGGCCGCCCATCAGCAATAAACGGCGGTGAAAACCTGAAAACGGCAAGCGCTCGATACGGGCGGCAATCATCGACATGGGGCAAGCTCCGATCAGGACACGGGGGCGGCGCGCACGCGCGCGGGTACGGTCAAGCGCTTTCGAGTTCGTTGACGAAGATCCGGCCATCCTTCATGACGAGCGGAATATGCTCGCCCTGACCTAACAGGCAATCGACGGACTTCAAAGGATTGCCGTCGACCACCAGCAGATCGGCATGCGCGCCCGGCATGATTCTGCCGAGCTTGTCCTGCATGCCGAGCACTTCCGCGCCGACGAGCGTCGCGCTCGCGATCACCTCGGCCGGCGACATCACGTCGGCCAGAATCCGGAACTCATCGCTTTGCAGCCGCTGCGCCTCGCCGAGCAGGTCCGTGCCGAAGCCCAGCTTCACGCCGGCGCGCTTCATGATTTCGATCGAATGCAGACCCGCGCCATGCACGTCCGCGACCTTCGCAATGCTGGCCGGAGGCAGTCCGTATTTCTCGCCTTCGCTGGCGAGCGCGTCGTAAGTGACGAGCGTGGGCACGACATACGCGCCGTGCTCCGCGACGAGGCGTGCGGTCTCCTCGTCGATCAGATTGCCGTGTTCGATCGTGCGCACGCCGCACCGCACGGCGCGCGCGATCGCCGCGGGCGTATAGGCGTGCGCCAGCACGTACGTGCCGCGCCCCTGTGCTTCGGCGACGATGGCGCGGATCTCGTCTTCCGAGTAGCCGAACGCGCCGACGGGATCTGTAGGTGAAGCCACCCCGCCCGACGCCATGATCTTGATCTGGTCCGCGCCCATCTGCAGTTCCTCGCGCACGGCGCGGCGCACTTCATCGACGCCGTCCGCCACGCGGCCGAGCGCGCCCACCCGCACGCAGCATCCGCAGGGAGCATCGGGCGGCATGTAGTCGGAGCGGGCGCGCGGATCGGCGTGACCGCCCGTCTGGCTCAACGCGCGGCCGGAGACGAAAAGGCGCGGACCTTCGATGAGCCCCGACTCGACCGCCTGCTTGAATGGATACCCCGCTCCGCCCGCGTCGCGCACGGTGGTGAAACCGCGCCGCAGCATCGCGCGCATGATCGGCACGGCGCGCAGCGTGACGAGCACATTGGGGAGCGTCGCCACGCGCGGCAAGTTGAATTCGATCGCAACGACATGCACATGCAGATCGATCAGACCCGGCATGATCGTTTTGCCTTTGACGTCGATCACATGCGCGCTGCTGCTTTTGATCGGCTTGTCGGAGACTTCGCGCACGAAGCCATCCTCGATGAGAATTTCAAAGCCTTCCAGCAGATCAGGACGGGTGGGATCGAGAAGCGCGCCGTTACGTAGGACGAAGGTGGTCAACTGATGTCTCCTTCAGGTTTCGATCGCGGCGCCCGGCATACGGGCCTCGCTTCGAGTAGAGAGGCTGGTGTATGGAAGCGCTGCCAGGCTATTCGTCAGGACAGATGTCGCACGCATTAAGTATGCGCTGACGAACCCATGACGCAAAGCAGATCGAAAAAAGCCTTTCCCACATGTTGATCTTTCGCTGGCCTGAGCATTAAGATGGGCACCTCGGCGCGCGACACAATGACATCGCGCAGCCGACACCCCGAATTGATCCTGCTCGCAACACGAGGTCAACGGATCAGGTTCCCAGCCAGGCAGCAAGCTCAGCCAGGAGACAACGATGCTCAGTCCACACGAATTCGCGACCCTTATGTTGCTCAAGGATGCACCGGATCTGCTGAGTCTGGACGGTGCCGATCTGGAAGCGCTTCTGGAGCGCCAACTCGTCACGCTGGAAGACCTCGCTTCCGGGCAGCAACGCCCGCTCATTACCGCTGACGGACAGATATTTCTGAAGGCCGCCGCTCGTATCCCGAACGACGAATGACACCTATCGCTTGATCAGTTTCACAGTCAAGGAGTGTTGCATGGCCGAATCAGCGGCGGGAATCGTCGTGGGTCTATGCGGGTTGGGCGTCGCCATGCTGCTGGTCGCCGGACATTATTGGCGCGAGATGAGCAGGCGCCGCCAACTCAGGCGGATGGACCATCGCGACTGCTGGGAAGTGATGCGGCACAGGCGCTGAAGGCGCGCTAGCCGCTCGTGATGGGGCTGGCCGATGCGCTGCCAGCCGTATATGCGTTGCGCTGCGGGCTCATGCGGTTCGGCCAGCGAAAACGTACACACGCCCGCTCAAACCTCGCCGACCACCGCTGCGTTGAGCGCCAGCGAGAGCGCGCCAACCAGAACAAGACTCAACGCCCACACCGCATCCAGATTGAACCAGCTCCGCGACACGAACTTCAACCCCAGGTAACGATAGACCAGCCAGGCCAGAAGCCCACCGGCAACCATCATCGCGCAGGCATGTACACCTGAGACGAGCAGCGCCATGCCGAGATTGGCTTCGACCAGGGTTTGCGCGGCCCGGTGCCCTCGATCCATGTCATAAGCGCTACACAGCCCGAGATAGATCGGTACGAGCATCAGTCCGGCGCCGTGCGCAATGGCAACGGCGAACGACCACAGCGTGAGCCGTGACGGAGGAATTCGCACGAGGACACGCGGATGGCGTCGCCGGATCAGCAGAAACACACCGAAGCCGATCACGAGCAGACTGGCGCCGACCTGTATCGCGCGCTGCCAGGCGAGCAGGACGGTCAGCATGGCGAACGGCAGCATCACCAGTAACACGGCCAGCACATGCCCGACCGCGAGATAGACGAGCGCGCCGAACAACGCCCGCGCGCGCCGCTCCATCAGACCGCTCGACACGGCGAGCGGCCATCCCATTGCCGGGTTGATCCCGTGATAGAGACCGCTCGCCAGAATGGCCAGCCACAAGCCGGTCTGCGACCAGCCTCCCCCAATCAAACGCCCACCGACGGGTAACAGAACGAATCGGTCGAACAGTCTCCACCTTCGAGCCGGATCTGATGAGCGCGGTAGCCCTCCGGAAACGTCACCCAATATTCGTCGGCCAACGTGAGGCCGCCGCCAGGTTCGGCTCGCGCCATGACCTGCGCCGCCGGCACGCCGTCCGGGTAGAACTGGTTGTCCCACGTCGAATAGAGCGAGTTGGTCCAGTAGACACGCTTGCCGTCGCGGCTGATCTCCACCATCTGCGGACCGCCCGCGAAGTTCTTGCCGTTCGTATGAGGCGTGCGCCGTGCGATCCCGCCGATATGAACTGATCCGGTGAGCTTCGGCTTGCGGGGTTCCGTCACGTCGTACTGGCGCATCTCGCCGGTGCCCCAGCAGGCGACGTAGAGGAATTTGTCGTCGATGGAGAGGTCGATGTCCGTAACGAGCGGCGGCACCGCGCCGAAACCCTGCAGCAACGGCGGCAATTGTTCGGTGGCCGCGGGCTCGGGCGGAATGGTGGCGGTCTTCTCGATGTGAAACTCGCCACCTTCGCGCCACCAGGTCCAGATCGAGCCTTCCAGATTCGTCGTATCGACCACCACGCCGATAAAACCGTACTCGCGGCTCGGATCGTGCGCGGGCCGCACTTCGAGCGCCATCTGATGGTTCGCGCCGAGATCGAGCGTCTGCACGTTGCGCCGGCCCCGCAGATCCCAGAAGTGGATCCGGTGCCCGTATTGGTTCGACAGCAGATCTTCGGGGACGATGCCGTTCTCGAACTGCGGCGGCAATGCCCATTCGCTCGACACCATATAGTCGCGCGGCAGGTTCCACCAGAAATCGTAGTGCTTCTCCTGCGACCCGCGATCGATCTCCCAGCGACCCAGCACTTCGAACGTTTCGCAGTCCATGATGAAGATACCCGGCGGCCCGTCGGTGCCATCTTCCCCTGCGCCGCCCAGCGTGCTGACGTAAATCCCTTCCGGCCCGCAGTGAACGGTATGCGGACGTGAGTAGCCGGTTTTGCGGAAAATCTCTTCGGGCTCGATGATCTTGTGAATCTTCGCCTGGGTCGGATGCGGATGGGTATCGACGATGTAGATGCGTGAAGAACGCATGCCCGGAATGATCAGATAGCGCCGTTCGAGGAACGCGTGGCCGGTCAGCGGCGAAAGCGACGACGAGCAGGCGTTCCAGCCGAAATGATGGAACTCGTCCCCCTTGTACGGCACCGGCACGGTGTGAACCACCTGGCTGTAGGTGGGCGAACCGGGCTTCACGTCGATCACGGCGAGCGCGTCGGGCTGCGAGAAGTCGGGGCTGAGAAGCACCGTGTACGCGTACTCTTCCGCGGGCGCATCCATGGCGAGTTTCGGTGACGCATGAAAGGTGGGATCTGGGCGCATACCCATGGCGAGCTCTCCTTGTCTAACCGGTTCGGGGCCAGGGCGTCCGCGTATTCACCGTCACCGACGGGCCGCACGCCTCGTTACGAAACATCGTGCTCAATGAGATGCACGGCCCGTTGGCGGCGGACCGTGCGCAGCTTCAGGTTTGTAGTCCACGGCGGCAGCGGGAGCAACCGGGAGTTTTCGTCAACTTGCTTTGTGCGGCGCAGCGTGCGAGCTATGCAAGCGCCCTGCCGCACTATCGTACTCGTCAACGCGATGCGCCGCCGCCCGTCGCGTATACGGCGTGTCCGTATGTGCGCTGAGGAGCCTTCAGTGCTGCACGCCCCAGCGCCGCACGGTTACGCGTTCGAGCGTATCGAACACCACGTGTTCGATCAGCAAGCCGATCACGATCACCGCGGCGAGGCCCGCGAAAACGCGGTCCGTGTACAGCTCGTTGCGATTCTGGAAGATGTACCAGCCGAGGCCGCCACTGCCTGAACTCGCGCCGAACACGAGTTCGGCGGCAATCAGCGTGCGCCAGGCAAACGCCCAACCCACCCGCAAGCCCGCGAGAATCGCCGGCAACGCCGCCGGCACCAGGATCAGCAGCACATGGCGCAGGCCGGTGAGCCCATAGTTGCGACCCGTCATGCGCAGCGTCGCCGGCACCGACTGAAAACCGGAATAGGTGTTCAGTGCGAGCGGCCAGAGTACCGAATGAACCAGCACGAACAGCAGGCTGCCGGTGCCCAGGCCGAACCACAGCAACGCGAGCGGCAACAGCGCGATGGACGGCAACGGGTTGAACATCGCCGTCAGCATCGACAGAACATCGCGGCCCAGACGCGTCGACACCGCGAGCGACGTCAGCAAGAAGGCGAGCGCCGCGCCGAGCAGATAGCCGCGCAGCAGCACGGACATCGACACGGCGGTTTTTTGCAGCAGTTCGCCGGACCACACGCCTTGTACGAACGCACTGAACGTCGCGCCGAACGTGGGCAGCAACAGATCGTTGTCGATCGCGCGCGCGGCGATTTCCCAGATGCCGATCAACACCAGTGCAATCAGCGTCTTGCGCAACCAGCTTTGCGCGAAAATGCGCTTGCCGAGCGGCAGCGGCGCTTCGAGCACAAGTTCGCCGAGCGGTTCGAGCGGACGCTCGTACTCGTCGCGAACCGGCGGCAGCAAAGTGGCGGGAGAACTCATTGCCCGGCCTCCGTCTCTTCGAACAACAGGTGATGAATACGCGCGACGCTGCGCTGAAAATCGCTGCGGCCGAAACTGTCCTGCGAATATTGATGGCTGTTGAGTTCCGCGCGCACACGGCCGGGATGCGGCGACAGCAACAGGATGCGATTGCCGACCACCAGCGCTTCCTCGATCGAATGCGTGACGAACAGCAGGGTGAAGTTCACTTCCTCCCACAGACGCAGCAGTTCTTCCTGCATCTTGCGGCGAGTCAGCGCGTCGAGCGCGGCGAAGGGTTCGTCCATCAACAGCACGCGCGGTTGCATCGCCAGCGCGCGGGCAATCGCGACGCGCTGCTTCATGCCGCCCGACAACGTATGCGGATAAGCATTGGCAAACGACGCCAGCCCGACCTTCTCCAGATAGTGCAGCGCCCGCTCGTTGGCCTCGGCGCGCGAGAGCTTCTTCGCGACACGCAGCGGAAAGGCCACGTTCTGCAGTACGGTCTTCCACGGCGGCAACTGGTCGAACTCCTGGAACACGACAATGCGATCGGCGCCGGGACCGCGCACAATCTGGCCGTCGAGCGAGATGCTGCCGGACGTCGGTTCGATAAAGCCGGCCACCGCCTTGAGCAAAGTCGACTTGCCGCACCCGGACGGTCCCAGCAGCACGAAACGGTCGCCGCCGTAGACGTCGAAACTCACGTCGTGGGTCGCGCGCACAATCCGCTCACGCGTGCGGTATTCGAGGTTGACGTTTTCGACCGCGAGCAGTTTTTCGCTGGTCGCCGGCGCGGCTGCTTCAGCCTGCTTCGGAAACAGCACGGTAGGATTGGCCACCATCAGATCGCTCCCTGTAAGCCGACCACTCGGGCCGTTAAATATCCAGCGATGCTCGCGTATGCCTTCATGATCAGCTTCCGGTGGCGGTCGCCGGGTCGTCGAAGAAATAATCCTTCCAGGACTTCGGTTCGTTCCTGATCACGCCGACTCGATGCATGAACTGCGCGAGCCCGAACGTGTTCTGCGGCGCGACCTTGAATTGCACCTGCGGATCCTTGATGACCTTCAGCAGCAGATTGCGGTCGATCTTCGACTGATTCGTGTGGATGTAGATATCGGCCGCGGCATCGGGATTCGCCGTGATAAAGCGCGCTGCGTCGGCCAGTGCGTCGACGAATGCGCGATACGTTTTCGGATTGTTGTCGCGGAATTTTTCCGTTGCGTACAGGACGGTCGCCGAACTCGGGCCGCCCAGCACATCGTAGGAATTCAGCACGATGTGCGCCTTCGGATTGCCCGCCAGTTCCTGCTCCTGGAACGGCGGATTGCCGAAGTGGCCGGTGATTTCCGTGCCGCCCGCGATGATCGCCGCGGCCGCGTCCGGATGCGGCAAAGCCTGGGTGAACTTGTCGAGCCGGTTGTAATCCTTGTCGCCCCAACGTTTCGCCGCCGCGTATTGCAGCACGCGCGATTGCACCGAGACGTTGACGGCCGGCACCGCAATGCGGTCTTTCTCGGTGAAGTCGGCAATCGTCTTGACGTCGGGATTGTTGCTGATCAGGTAGTACGGCAGATTACCGAGCGACGCCACGCCTTTCACATTCTGCTTGCCATGCGTGCGATCCCAGATGGTCAGCAGGGGGCCGACGCCCGCGCCGGCGATATCCACCGCGCCGGAAAGCAGCGCGTCGTTGACGGCGGCGCCGCCCGAGAGCTTCACCCAGTCGACCTTGATATCCAGCCCCTGCTTGCGCCCTTCCTTCTCGACGAACTGCTGATCGCGCGCCACGTTCAGCAGCAGATAGACGATGCCGAACTGTTCGGCCACGCGGATCTGCCCTTCGGCATGCGCGGGCACGGCTGCGCCGAGGCCGGCCACCGCCGTCGACAAAGTCAGCAACGTCGCGGTTAAACGGTGAGGGAAAGACGACCGCGCAGCGGTCGGGCGAAACATGGCGAGCATCGGAACTCCGGTCAGCGTGTGATGGTAATAAGCGGGCTACGTTGTCGTTAAAACGGCACGTCGCCTTCAATCGTCGTGCGATACAGTTTGCGGCGCAGATGATCCGGTGTGCCGGCCGCGAGATGCATCAACGAGCGGTTGTCCCAGAACACCATGTCGTGTTCGGCCCATTGATGCCGGTACAAATGTTCCGGCCGCACGCTATGCGCGAAGAGTTCATCGAGTAATTGCTTGCTCTCGTCTTCGGGCAAACCGATCACACGGGTCGTGAAATGCTCGCTGACAAAGAGCGCCTTGCGCCCGGTCTCCGGATGCGTGCGCACGATCGGATGCACCACCGGCTTGACCTGCGCGATCTGCTCGGCGGAGAGATTCGGGCGCCACGGGCTGCGTTTTTGCAGTTCCGCGTACTTCGCGAGATACGTGTGTTCCGCCGAACGTCCTTCCACGGCGGCACGCAAATGCGCGGGCAGCGCGTCGTACGCCAGATGCATGTTGGCGAACAGCGTGTCGCCGCCTTCCGACGGCAATTCCTGCGCGTGCAACAGCGAGCCGAGGCTCGGCTTCTCCTTGTACGACAGGTCGGAATGCCAGTAGTGACCGGCATCGCCGAGACCGATCGGTTGGCCGTTTTCGACGATGTTGGAGACGATCAGCACTTCCGGATAGCCCTTCAACTGGAACTGATGCAGCACATGAATCTGCAACGGACCGAAGCGGCGGCTGAAGGCGATCTGCTGATCCGGCGTGATGCGTTGATCGCGAAACGCGAGCACGTGATGATCGAGATGCGCGCGGTGAATGCGGCGGAAATCGTCGTCGCTCAGTGGCTGGCTGAGATCGAGGCCGAGCACTTCAGCGCCGACGGGGCCGCCGAACGCGCGAATTTCGATGGGCTGGGTCTGATGAGCGTGGCCAGTCTCACTGGCGGCGGTGGATGCAAAGGCAGTCGTCACAGGAAACTCTTGGTCGAATCTGTTCGGAAACGCCGGCAAGGGCGCAGTCAGACGAATTTACCGGCACGCGCGCGCCTCGACAACGAAGCAAATCCGATACCGATATCTGCTGCAGTGATAAACCCGATGCTTTAACGCGCTGCGGCCAGCCGGCCGACTCCAGATGGGTTCCCGCGAGGCCCCGTCAAAGCCGCCCAGGACGCGGATCGGCGACGAAACCGTCGCGATTGGGCATGACCACGCGCGGCAGCGACGCCGCGTCGAGCCGCGTATTCGCCGGCACGATGCCGTTCTGGTTGAGCAGGTATGCGCTGAGCGCGTACACCTCGTCGGCGGAAAGCGATTGGGGCGCGGTGTAGGGCATGGCGCGGCGGATGTAGTCGAACAGCGTGGTCGCATACGGCCAGTAGCTGCCCACGGTGCGTTTCGGCTTCGCGCTCGTCAACGTGCCCTGCCCGCCTATCAGCTGATCGCCGAGGCCGCCCTGGCCCTGCGCGCCGTGGCACGCCGCGCATTTCGCGGCGAAGATGTGCGCGCCGGTGGCGACGTCGCCGCTGCCCGCCGGCAGGCCGCGGCCGTTCGGCGCGATGTCGATGTTCCATGCCGCGAGGTCTTGCGCGGTGAGCGGCGTGCCGATGTCGTGGCTCGCCGGGGCGTTGCGCGCTGACGGCGCCACCGACGAACACGACGTCAGCGCCGTCAGCGACAGCAACGCGGCCAGCGCCACGCGAGCGGGCTTGCGTCTTAAACGTGCCTCACGCATTACGCACCTCGCCGCTTGCCTCGACGCGCCATTGCTGGATCGCGTTGTAGTGATATTGCGAGTTGAGACCGCGCGCGGCGACGAGCTCGGCGCGTGTCGGCTGCACGTAGCCGGTCGAATCGGTGGCGCGCGAGAGAATTGCGGCCGCGCCGCCGTCCCAACACCAGTCTGCCTCGAAGTGCGTCAACGCGCGATCGTGAAGCGCGCCGACCAGGCGCGCGGCGCGCCACGTCGCGCCGCCATCGGTCGAGACTTCGACCTTGCGAACCGTGCCGCGTCCTGACCACGCGAGGCCGGTGATCGGGTAATAGCCGTGCGTGGTCAGACGGTGCCCCGGCGACGGCCGCGCGATTACCGACTTCGCGTCCATCTCGAACGCGAACTGTCGCGCGGTGCCGTTCGCAAGCAGGCTAGTGTACTTCGAGGTTTCCTCGCGCGTCTGCAACGGCGCGTCGACCACCTTCAGCCGGCGCAGCCACTTGACGTTGGTATTGCCCTCGAAGCCGGGCACGATCAGCCGCAACGGATAGCCGTTCTCGGGGCGCAAGCGTTCACCGTTTTGCGCGTAGACCACGAGCGCGCGCTCGAGTATCCGTTCGAACGGCAAACTGCGCGTCATGGCAGCGGCGTCGGCGCCCTCCGCCAGCAACCAACCGCCCGCTGTTCCGCTTTCGGAGACCGCTACGCCGCCCACTTCTTCGAGTAAGGTGGAAAGACGCACGCCGGTCCATTCGCAGCACGACAGCAGTCCATGCGTGAGTTGCACCGGCATGCCGCTCGGCCCGTTCCATTCATTGCCGGTATTGCCGGAATATTCGAGAAAATGAATGCGCGATTCGGAGGGCAGGCGCAGCAGATCGTCCATCGTAAAGAGTTTCGGCGTCCGTACGAGTCCGTAAATCGCCAGCCGGTGCTGATCGGGGTCGATGTCGGGCACGCCGCCGTGATGACGTTCGTAGACGAGACCATTGGGCGTGAGCGTGCCGTGCAATTCGGCGAGCGGCGTCATCGACGAAGCCGCGCCGGGCAGCGGCCACGCGCGTGCGCTGCGGCGCACGACATCCGCCTCATGCGTCGACGGCACACCGTATGGATGCTCCAGGATGGGCGCGCCGGGCACGCGGCTCGATGGCGCGACCTCCAGCGGCTTGAGCAATTCGCTCGCTGCCGCGGCGTGGGAGGCGACCAGGCTGCCGAGCGCCAGACGGCCCAGCACGCGACGGCGAGCGCGCGACGGCGGCGGCGAATCCGGTTGGGCGATACGCGAGGACATTAACGCGTTCCCGCCAATGTCGACTCGACGTCGTAATCCTCGCTGTCGATGTCATAGCCCGACGGCTCCCACCGGATCACCAGCAACGTGAGCAGCGAACTCAGCGGCGCGATTGCGATGAGCCAGAACACCTTGGTGCCGAGCGCGGCGGCGAGCACCGGAAAGAGAAACAGCGAGATCGTCGACGCGGAACGCACCAGGGTCTGATTGAAACCCACCCCGATGCCGCGCAACGACGTGGGATAGCTCAGCGACGCATAGGTCATCGAATGGGAGCCGGGTCCGAAACCTTGCCCGAACAGATAGCCGCCGAGCAGCAGGATCGCCACTACGACAAGCGCGCCGCTGCCGGGTTTGCCGATCAGCGCGAGGCCGATCAGCGAGGCGAACTGCAGCGCGTGTCCGAGCAGCGTCATCTTCCATGCGCCGACCGTCGGCGCGGTGCGCACACCGATCAGCCCGCCGACGAACGCGAATGCCAGGTTCAACGCCAGCGCGGCGATGATCGTCGTGAGCGGTCCTTGATGAAAGAAGCTGGTGATGATCACCGGCAAGCCGAAGATGATCGCGTTATAGCCAAACGAAGAAGCGCTGCCGATCACCACCGCGAGAATCGTGCGGCGGCGATACGTTGCATTGAATAGCACGCCGTAGTTGCGCCATGAAGCGGCGCGCGGCGCTTTGACCGGCGCGTCGTTTTTCTCGACCACGACATCCACGCCATACGTGCGTTTCAGGATGCGTGCGGCTTCGTCGAGATTGCCCTGATTCGCGGCCCATACCGGCGATTCGCTGATATAGCGGCTGCGCACCAGAATGATCGCGATGGCGGGCACGGCACCGAACGCGAGCGTCAGACGCCACAGCCAGCCAAGCTGATGCTCCGGCAGAATCGCATAGAGCCCGAGAATCAGCAGATAGCAGGTACTCGTGGCGGCGTACCAGGCGGGGCACCACGCAGCGACGCTGGCCGCTTTGTTGCCCTTGCCCGCTACACGCGAGAACTCGGCGAGAAACGCCATCGCCACCGGCAGATCGAGACCGACGCCGAAACCCATCAGAAAGCGCGCGCCGCCGAGCACCCACGCATTCGGCGCGAGGCCCGCCGCGATTGCCGCGACCACGAAGAACAGCATGTCAGCCATAAAGACACGATAACGGCCGATGCGATCGGTCAGGTAGCCGCCGAACAGCGCGCCAAGAATCGCCCCAAAAGTAATGGCCGATGAAACGAAGCCCACCTGTACCGGCGACAGCGCAAACTGGCGCGCGATGTCCCTGATGCCGTAAGCAAGCGAGGTCAGATCGTAAGCATCCAGAAAGACGCCACCGAGCGCGATCGCAATCACGATACGCGCATTGCTGCCCTTCGCCGCGCCGGCATTGACGATGCGTGAAACGTCTTGTGCGCTGCGAATGACGGCGGGCCGCGCCGCGCTCTCAGCGGGCGTTTGGGTGTCGACGGTGGTCGACGGAAAGGCAACAGTGGACATGATCCGGACTTCGCATGAATGGCTGAAGCGTTGCATGGTAGCCATTCGTTACACGCCGGCAAAACGACGAATTCAACTATGCAAATCGGGATTTCCGCGCTTGCCTGGTGGTGTGCCGTGCAGTGGCGCTATTGGCGGCACGGTTCGCACTTCTGCAGATTTTCTTATCTGCAATGATTGGTTGGATTCGAGCGCACGCGAATCTAACGTGTAGTTCCTACGGTCGGCGACCCGGCGGCCGGCGCGCCGGTTAACCGCCAGCCCGAGCTTTCACACCCGTTCCCCCACTCATCGATTGGTATCTGCGCATGCGCTATTTCCGTCTGCTGAAGTCTTTCGTCGCCGTGGCGACCCTCTCGCTTGCCGCGGTTCACGCCTATGCCGACAAGCCGGCGGTGATCCGCATCGGCGTCGCGCAGCAAGGCACGGGAGATCCGCCCACTTTCGGCGGCTCGCCGGCGGCGACCGTGCAATTGCAGCAGTCGCTCGAAAAGGAATTCGCCGCCGACGGCATCAAGGTCGAGTGGCTGTTTTTCAAAGGCGCCGGCCCGGCGGTCAACGAAGCAATCGCCGACAAATCGCTCGACTTCGCCTTTCAGGGCGATCTGCCCGCTGTGCTCGCCCGCGCCAACGGCCTGAAAACACACTTGCTACTTGCCTCGGGCGTGCGCACCGGCATCAAGGTGGCTGTACCGACCGATTCGGATGTGCATTCGATCAAGGACCTGAAAGGCCGGCGCGTGTCGATCTTTCGCGGCACCAATCTGCAACTCGTCGCCGACAACGCGCTCGCCGCCAATCAGTTGAACGAACGCGATCTGCGCGTGATCAATCTCGATACAGCGAGTTCGCTCGCAGCGCTGGCCTCCAAGGGCATCGACGCGTCGGTCAACGATTACCACGTGTACAAACTGCGTGATCAAGGCCTCGCGAAAGTGGTCTACGAATCACAGAACGACGGTCCGCAGTTCACGCGGCAGGCGCATCTGCTGGTGGTCGACGACTTCGATCATGCGCATCCGGATATCGTGCAGCGCGTCGTCAACGTGTTCGTGCAAGGCGCCCAATGGTCCTCCGACGAAGCCAACCGCGATGCGCTCTTCAAGCTGTGGGCAAAGAGCGGCGTGCCCTATTCGTCGTGGCAGGCCGAGTTCGCCAATCAGAAGCTGAAGGACCGCAACTCGCCGTTGATCGATCCGTTCATCGTGGGGCGCTACAAAGCGGTTGCGACGGATGCGCTGAACCTCAAACTGATCCGCCAGCCGGTCGAGGTCGATGGCTGGTTCGAAACGAAATATCTCGACAACGCGCTGCGCACGCAGAAACTCGACCACTACTGGACGCGTTACGACGCCGCCGGCAAACCGCTCAGCTAACTACCGGAGCGATCACGATGAGCGAAACCGCAATCCACGTCGAACGCGAACGCCTCGCGCCGCCCGGTACGCCGCAAACGTCGCACGTTCCGCTGTTTCGTGAGCCGCGCCTGCGCGCACTCGCGTGGCGGCTCGCGCCGTGGGCGTTGCCCGCGCTGCTGTTCGCACTATGGGCCGTGGGTTGCGAGCGCGGCTGGATCGCGCCGCAGATTCTGCCGCCGCCTGAGCGCGTGTTCGAGACGCTGATTGAGCTGGCAAAGAGCGGAGACCTCGCACGCAATACGCTGGTCAGCCTGCAACGCGTGCTGCTCGGTTTCGGCGCGGGCACGCTACTCGGCTTTGCGCTCGGGGCGGCGCTCGGGTTGTCGCGCACGCTCGAAGCTTATGTGCTGCCGAGCTTCAATGCGCTGGTGCAGATTCCAGTGCTTGGGTGGCTGCCGTTTTTGCTGTTGCTCGTGGGCGTGGGCGAGCCGCTCAAATACATTCTGATCGCGCACGCGGCGCTCGTGCCGGTCACGTTGAGCACGCTGCAAGGATTCCGCCAGACACCCGCCGCGTTGAATGAAGTGGCGCGCGTGTTCGAGTACAGCGGCCGGCAACGGATCGTCTATCTCGTGCTGCCTGCCGCGGTGCCGACGCTCGCCACGGGCGTGCGGCTCGCGTTCACCAAGGCCTGGCTCGCGCTGGTGGTCGTCGAACTGGTGGCGTCGTCCGAAGGGCTCGGCTATCTGATCGTCTACGGACGGCAACTCTTTCAACTCGATCTGGTGATGGCGTCGGTGGTCGTGGTCGGCGCAATCGGTTATGCGGTGAATCGTGCGCTGGATGCGCTGGAAGCGCGCCTGCGCCGCGGACAGCCATCGGCATTTCGCGAGTGATCGCATGAACGACACCCACATGGCGCCACACGCGAGGCCACTACGATGAAGCTCTTCAAGCGTTCCAATCAGCCCGAACAACAGTCCGCCGGCGCATCCTGCGATTGCAGCGCGCCCGCTTCCTTCCGGCGCGCGGCCCAGCCGCGCCGCCCGTTACTGACACGCGTCGACTGGCGCGGCGCCGTCTTGCCCGTCGTCGCGATCGCGATCTGGTGGGCCGTCTCAGCAGCGCACGTGAGCAAAAGCGGATTGCTCGTCAGCCCGGCGCAGGTTCTCGCCACCGCGTGGCAGCAGTTCGAAAGCGGCGCGCTTTTGAAAGCGCTCTCGGCGTCGCTCGCGCGCGAGGCGAGCGGCTTCGTGATCGGCACGCTGGGCGGCCTGCTGCTCGGCAGCGTGCTCGGCTTTTCACGGCTCGCCACACGCATGATCGGACCGAGCTTCGACACTTTCAAACAGATCTCGCTATTCGCGTGGATTCCGTTGATTTCCGTGTGGTTCGGTCTGGGCGACGTCGCGAAAGTCGTGTTCCTCTCGCTCGCCGCGCTTCTGCCGGTCACCGCGCACACTTGCGACGGCATCCACGCTGTGCCGCGCGCCTATATCGAAGTCGCTCGCGCCTTTCGTTACTCGCGATGGCAGCTCATCCGCGCCGTGATTCTGCCGGCCGCACTGCCGTCGATTTTCACCGGCATCTATCTCGCCTTGATCTATTCGTGGCTCGCCACGCTCGGCGCTGAATATCTGCTGGTGGCCGGCAGCGGCATCGGCAATACGCTGATCGACGGCAGCGAGCAGTTCCGCATGGATCTGGTGCTGTTCGGCGTGATCGTGATCGGCGCGACGGGCTGGGCGTTGAACGCGCTGGCGCGCGCCGTGGAGCGGGCGATCTTTGCGCGCCGGTTCAACTCGGCGACGCGCTGAACCTGTAGACGAACATTTACTCTCCGGACCGCTTATGACTTCTTCCACGCTCTCCGAGAGCATCGACATTCTTCACGTCAGCAAGCACTACGCGCAGCAAGGCGGCACGCCGCTCGCGGTGCTCGACGACATCAGCCTGCGCGTGCGCGCCGGCGAGTTCGTCAGCGTGCTCGGTTCGAGCGGTTGCGGCAAATCCACGCTGCTGCGATTGATCGCGGGGCTCGATACCGACTATAGCGGCGACATCGTCGTTGCGGGAGACAAGGTGCGCGATACGTCGCTCGAACGCGGCATCGTGTTCCAGGATCACCGGCTGTTTCCGTGGCTCACGGCAGCGCAAAACATTCTCGCCGCGCTGCGTAACGCGCCGCTTTCCGCACGCGAGAAACGCGAAGCCGTGGCCGAGCATATCGACCTGGTCGGCCTCAAGGGCTTTGAAAATTCGTACCCGCATCAACTGTCGGGCGGCATGGCGCAGCGCGTGGCAATCGCGCGCGGTCTCGTGAATCGTCCGCGCGTGCTGCTGCTGGACGAACCGTTCGGCGCGCTCGACGCGCTCACGCGCGGCCGTTTGCAGAACGAGCTGCAGCGCATCTGGGAACACGAACGCATCACGATGATCCTCGTCACGCACGATGTGGACGAAGCGCTTTACCTCGGCGACCGCGTCGTCACGATGGCGCCGCGACCGGGCCGCATCAAGCGGATCGTCGATGTGGCATTGCCGCGCCCCCGCGAGCGCAACGATCCCCGCTTCATCCGTTTGCGCGACGAGGTGCTGGCCGATTTCGCCGAGCACGACGGCACACGACGCGGACCACGCAATGAGCGCGCTGGCCACGATGTCGATGAGCCGCACGACGGCACGCGCATTCCGGTAGCGAGTCCGCCGATCACGGAATGGCGGCTCGCATGGTGAGGCACGCGCTCTCCCCCACACACAACGAATCTTCATGGAGCAGACGATGAGCGGTGAAACACAGCCGAAGCGGCAGATCAGACTGGGCGCCTTCCTGATGGAGACGGGCCATCACATCGCCGCATGGCGGCATCCCGATGCTCATGCGAGTGGTGGGCTCGACTTCGCGCACTACGCGGAACTCGCGCAGATCGCCGAGCGCGCCAAATTCGACGCAATTTTTTTCGCCGACAGCGTGAGCGTACGCGACACCAATCTGCCTTCGTTGTCCCGCACCGCGCGCGCCGATCATTTCGAGCCGTTGACCTTGCTGTCGGCGCTCTCGGTCGTGACGAAACACGTCGGCCTGATCGCGACGGTCTCCACCACGTTCAACGAACCCTATAACCTCGCGCGCAAATTCGCCTCGCTCGATCATCTGAGCGGCGGCCGTTCGGGCTGGAATCTCGTCACGTCGAGCACGGAATCCGAGGCGCTCAATTTCAGTTTCGAGCGCCATCCCGATCACGCGGTTCGTTACGAGCGCGCGCGCGAGTTCTACGACGTGGTGGCGGGCCTGTGGGACAGCTGGGAAGACGATGCGTTTCTGCGCGACAAGGAGAGCGGCGTCTACTTCGACCCGGACAAACTGCACGTGCTCGGCCATGCGGGCAAGCACTTCAAGGTGCGGGGGCCGCTGAACGTCGCGCGTTCGCCGCAGGGCTGGCCAGTCGTCGTGCAGGCCGGCGCGTCCGAGGCGGGGCGCGAGCTCGCCGCGCAAACTGCCGAGGTGATCTTCGTCGCGCATCAAACGCTCGAGGAAGCGCAGTCGTTCTATCGCGACGTCAAAGGGCGTCTCGCGAAATATGGGCGCGCGCCGGATCATCTGAAGATCATGCCGGGCATTTTCCCGATTGTCGGCCGCACGCAGGAGGAAGCCGAGGAGAAATTCGCCGCGCTGCAGGACCTGATTCATCCGACCGTCGGTCTCTCGCTGCTGTCGAATATGTCGGGCGGTGTCGATCTCTCGCAGTATCCCGTCGACGGCCCGTTGCCCGAATTGCCGGAAACGAACGGCGGCAAGAGCCGTCAGCGGCTGCTATTCGACCTTGCGCGGCGCGAGAACCTGACGATTCGCGATCTGTATCTGCGCATCGCCGGCGCGCGTGGGCATCAGCAAGTGGTCGGCACGCCAAAGAGCATTGCGGATCAGTTGCAGCAATGGTTCGAAGAAGAAGGCGCCGATGGCTTCAACATCATGTCGCCATGGTTGCCGGGCGGCTTGACGGAATTCGCCGAACTGGTCGTGCCGGAGTTGCAGCGGCGCGGACTGTTCCGCACGGAATACGAGGGCAGCACGCTGCGCGAAAACCTGGGCCTGCCGCGCCCTGTGAATCGTTATGTGTCAGCAACGCAGCAAGTAGCCGCCATAGCGAGCTGATCGAGCGACAGCATATGTTTTCTTCACAAAGACATCAGGACATCAGGAGCCTTTCATGAATGCAGCCGCAGTGCAGGACATCGAGTCGATTCAGGTCACGCCGCTTTCCGCGCATATCGGCGCGGAAATTCATGGTGTCGATCTCACGCAGAAACTGGACGCGCGCCAGATCGCGGCGATTCGCGCGGCGCTGCTGAAGTGGCGCGTCGTTTTCTTTCGTGAGCAGTTCCTCACGCATGAGCAGCACGTCGCGTTCTCGGCGCAGTTCGGCGAACCGACCTTGGGGCATCCGGTGTTCGGTCACGTGGACGGTCACCCGGAGGTCTACTCGATTTCGAAGTACCGCAAAGCGACGCGTTTCGAGGGGCAAACGCTGCAACGACCCTGGAGCGGCTGGCACACGGACGTGACGGCCGCGCTCAATCCGCCGTGGGCGTCGATCCTGCGCGGCGTGACGATTCCGCCTTACGGCGGTGACACGCAGTGGACCAACCTGGTGGCTGCCTATCAAAAGCTTTCCGCACCGCTGCGTGCGTTCGTCGACGGTCTGCGTGGGCTGCACCGTTTCACGCCGCCGGCCGGCGCGAGTGGCACGGAGGCGTTCAACCGGGCAGTCGAGCAGCGCACGCTCGTCACCGAACATCCGTTGGTCAGGGTTCACCCGGAAACGGGCGAGCGGGCGCTCTATGTGAGCCCGAGTTTTCTGAAGTCGATCGTCGGCGTGAGCCCGCGCGAAAACCAGGTGTTGCTCGAACTGCTGTGGGAACATGTGACGCGGCCGGAGTTCACCGTGCGCTTCAAATGGGAAGCCGGCAGCGTCGCGTTCTGGGACAACCGGGCGACGGCACATCTCGCGCCCACGGATATTTTCGACCTCGAGTTCGACCGGCAACTGTATCGCACGACGCTCGTCGGCGACGTGCCGGTCGGCCCGGACGGCGCGCAATCGGTGGCGATCGAAGGCTCACCGGTCAGTGCCGCCGCAGCGGTCGCGCTCAACTGAGACCGTGCTTGTGTCGAGGCGGCCGCACGGTCCGTGCGCCGCGCTCGACGTGCCCCACGCTTGCGGCTATCTTACGGATACGCACGATCGAAGGGCACAACCATGGCGACGTTCCGCGGTCTCGTTGCAGTCTTGCTGATCACGCTGGTGTCCGCCTGCGCGAGCTTGCCGCCGCAAACAGGCCGTACTACGACGCACGCACTGACCGATACGGACGGCACACGTCTCGCCACCGCCTTCATCCCGCAGGAGCGCAAGCATCCCGACGACAGCGCGTTCCATCTGCTGCCCAATGGCGTCGACGCCCTGCTCGCCCGCGTCGTGCTGGCTGAGACAGCCGAGCGCACGCTCGACCTGCAGTACTACATCTGGCACGACGATCTGACCGGCCGCCACCTCGCCAACGCGGTGCTCAAGGCCGCCGATCGCGGCGTCAGGGTTCGGGTTCTGCTGGACGATCTGGGCACGGGCGCCGACGACAAAGTGCTGCTCGCCATCAGCTCACACCCGAACATCGAAGTACGGCTCTTCAATCCGATCGCCAGCCGCAGCTTCAAGAAGCTGGGCACCTTGCTCGAATTCAGCCGGGTCAATCGGCGCATGCACAACAAAGCGCTGATCGCGGACAACCAGGCCGCGATTCTCGGTGGCCGCAATATCGGCGATGAATACTTCGGCGCATCCAGCGAGGTCGACTTCGGCGACCTCGACGTGCTGACCTTCGGGCCCGTGGTCCATAAGGTCTCGAATGCCTTCGACGAATTCTGGAACTCGGATGCCGCGTACCCGATCGCCAGCCTGACCGGACACGCCGCCGAGCCGGATGCTCTGCCGAAGTATCGCGCGAAGCTCACTGCGTTCGTCGCCGCCGAGCATGATTCGGCCTACGTCACGCAGGTGAGAGCACGCCTGCGCGACACGCTGCAGGCGCGCGACACCGACTTCTCCTGGGGCAAGGCGACGCTTCTCTACGACGATCCTGCCAAGATCACCCGTTCGCCAGACGACCCGCAGGGACATCTGCTATCGCAATTCAATGCATTGAGTATCGAGCCCGCGAAGGAAGTGCTGATCATCTCGCCGTACTTCGTCCCCGGCAAAAAGGGCGTGGCATGGATGCGCGCGCAAACGCGGCGCGGCGTGCGCGTCACGGTGCTGACGAATTCGCTCGCCGCCACCGACGTCGCCGCGGTTCACGCCGGATATCAGCGCTATCGCAAGGATCTGCTCGACGCCGGCGTGCATCTGTATGAATTGAAGCCTGCGCCGGACGAGGACGCCGGCGAGAAGAAGAAATCGATTCTGGGTTCGTCGAAGGCCTCGCTGCATGCGAAGACCTACGTGTTCGACAGGACCAGCATCTTCATCGGCTCGATGAATCTCGATCCTCGGTCGATCACGCTCAATACGGAAATCGGCGTGTACTGCGAAAGCGCCCCACTCGCCGCGCAAGTCGCGGACGGCGTCGAGCCGAAGCTGGATCAGCTCGCATGGCGGCTCGAAACCCGCACGAATGCGAACGGCACGAGCCGGATCGTCTGGATCGACACCGCACCGGACGGCAAGGTCAGCGAACTCGATGAGCCCGGTGTGTCGCGCATGAAGCGCGTCGGCATCTGGTTTCTGGGTTTGTTGCCGATCGAGTCGCAACTGTGATGAAGCGGCCCGGCATGGGGCGTCATAGCAACAGCGGGCCCAGGGAAAGAATCCTGCGGCGCAGAGCAAGACTCCAGCGCGTTACCGTTTGATCTTCAGATACGCGCGGCTGATCGCGGGCCGCGTATGCACCCACAACCGCGAGGCCAGCCACGAAGCCGGCCTGTCACGCACTTCGAGGCGAGTGATCGAGCGCGCCGCGCCATCGTCGCGTCCCGAATAGTTCGAACCGGTCTCGCACGTGTAGAAGTGCCGGAAGCCGGCCTCAGCCGCGATGCGCCGATAATCCTCGTCGTGGTAGCCCTGCGGCCAGCACAGATGATCCGACACGGCGCCCAGTTTGTGCTCGAGCGTGGCGCGTGCGCTGGCGAGATCGCGTGTCAGTCCGGCGCACTTTTCCTCCGCATTGGCGGACACCCGATCCCACCGCACGTGGCTATGTGTATGACTGTGAAATTCAAACGTGCCGGCTTCACGCATCGCATCGATCTCCGCCCAGCGAAGAATCGCGTGATCGGGTTCACCGTTCTCGATCGCCACCTCGCCCTCGCGATGATTGAGCAAGGCCGGCAGCGCGCCGCCCGATCGCGCGTGCGCACGCACCGGGCCTTCGCCGATCCAGTTCGTCACCAGAAAGCACAACGCGGTCAGTCCGTGAGCCCGGAGAACTGGATGCGCGTGCACCCAGTTGTCGAGATAGCCGTCGTCGAAGGTCAGCACGACGGCCTTCTTCGGCAAGGGCTCGCCCGCCAGATAAGCCGACAGCTGCGCGCTGCCGATGGTCGTATAGCCCGCGCCGGCCAGATACGCCATTTGCGCGGTAAAGTGTTCCGGCGAGACGGTGATCATGCCTGGCGAGGTACTGATGTGGTGATACATCAGCACGGGCACCGCGCGCGCGAACTTCGTCATGCCGCCGCCCGCCCTTCACCGTAGTAAGCGCGCCCGGCATAGATGCCGCGCATGTAGCAATCGATGGTCTCGTTCGCCATGGCGTCCACCGTGAAGCGGCTGTCGGTCTTCAGACGCGCGGCGAGTCCCAGGCGCGCGCGCAGCGGCGCATCGTCGATCAGACGCGCGAGCGCGCCGCGCAGCGAATCGACGTCATGCGCCGGCACGAGCAGGCCATTCACGCCGTCGTCGATCAACTCGGGCACGCCGTCCACGCGCGTGCCGATCACCGGCAAACCCACCGCCATCGCTTCGATAAACGATTGGCCGAGCGCTTCCTGATGCGTCGGCAAAACGAATAGATCGCAGCCGCGCAGCACGTTGGTCACGTCGGTGCGAAAGCCGAGCAAGTGAATGCGATGCGCGAGGCCCATGCCGTCGACAATCGCCTTGATTTTCTCGAACCACACGCCGTCCCCCGCCATCACGACATGCAGATTGGGGCGCTCGGCCAGCATCGGCGCGACGGCTGCGATCAGATCCTCGTGGCCTTTCTTCTCGCGCACGATCGCCACCATGCCGGCGACTACCGCGTCGGCGTCCAGTCCGAGTTCATCGCGCAAGGTGGAGGAGCCTGCCGTTTCCGGCTTCAGGATGCCGTCGTAGATCGTCTCCACGCGGTCTTCCTGCACGCCCGCGGAGATCAGATAGTTACGCACGTGATGACTGACCGCCACTACGCGATGGGGAATCCAGTTGTACGTGGCAAGCGACGTGATTGGCAGCGCCAGATGCCGCGTGCGCACGATGAACGGCGTCCCCGCGAGCCGCCCGGCCATGCCGGCGACGAGGCTGTCATGGCCGCTGTGCGTATTCAGCACATCAAAGCGGCGACGCGCGAGCAGCGCGCGGATCGTGAGCATGGAACGCAAATCGGCGCCGGCCCGCATACGCGCGTGATGCACGGCAAAGCCATCGGCACGCGCGCGCATGCCAAGACGCGCGTCTTCCGGACACACCAACTCGACGTGATGACCCAACGCCCGCAACGCGATCATCTCCTTGAGCGTGCGAACTTCCTGCCCTCCCCACCCCCGCGACGACTCGCTGTGGAGAACACTTAATGCTTTCATGCGCTGCTGGCCTTCCGGACCCTTCCTGCGAACGACGAGCCGGTTTGTAATCGTTGGTAATATTTACCCCGGACTGCTGCGAACCTGGGGGAAACGCTGTGTTTATGGGAGGAAGCGAATTAGAAGTTGCGCCGACCCGCTACGGGTGACGTGGGTGGTAAACGGACTAGCATGACTTCTCGTTGACACGTAACTTTCAAGTTGTGGCTGGAGTATTTCGGTAGCGTCCGCTTTTGTAAATAGCCAAACATACCGATGGGGACGGTTTGAATCGGCGCAAACGTTGTCGCGGAACGAGTGTTGGTTTTTTGTGCAGTCCGCGGGCGAAACGCCGCGGTCTGCAACGCGATTTAAATGGCGGGTTTCATAACAGGAATGTTCAAGGGGACCGCGCAGGCGGTTTACCTCGCTCGCTCATGCCGTCTTCAGGTTCGCTTCGAGGAACGGCGTGATATGCCCCATCGCGCGGGACACGTAGTCCTCTTTCTCTCCGACGGGCGCGACGTAATGCAATGCGCTCGCCACTGCATCGATACCCTCCAGCCGGGCAATGACCCAGGCAGCGAGATAAACCGCGGCCAGACACCCTCCGGCCGTCGCGATGTTTCCGCTGACGAAAAGGGGCTGATTCAACACGGCGATTCCGGCTTCCTGAACCCACGGCTTGGTCGTGAGATCGGTGCACGCGGACACGCCGTCGAGCAGCCCCAGCTTCGCAAGAACCAGCGTACCGGAACATTGCGCGCCCAGCAGCTGTTTGGATGGATCGAGTTGCAACTGGGCCATTAGCGCAGTATCGGCGACGACTTCGCGCGTGCGCACGCCGCTGCCCACGATCACCGCATCGGCATTGCAAGCCTCTTGCAGCGTAGCCTGCGCTTCGATGACCAGGCCATTCATCGACTTGACTCGCGCGGTGGGACAGGCGATCGACACCCGCCAGCCCGGTTTCTTGACGCGATTGAGCACGTTGAGTGCGATGAGCGAGTCGAGTTCGTTGAAGCCTTCGAAGGTAAGAATGGCGATGTGCATGATGTCGTCCGTGAGCCGAGGGGCGCGTACCGTTCGCCGCCGTCATGAGCCTACCCCAATGAAGCCGGCCAGGCCCACGACTGCGCAAACAGAGTTGCGATATGCCATCCTATGGCCGAGAATCAATACAATCAAATAATTGTCATGGATACATTCGCGCATGCCGACGCCCCGCTACAAATTGCTGGTCGACAGAATGGCGAGCGACATTCGCAGCGGACGCCTCGCGCCCGGCACGCGCCTGCCGACTCACCGCCAGCTCGCCTCGCGAGAGGGACTCGCGCTCGTCACCGCGTCGCGCGTTTACGCCGAACTGGACGCGATGGGATTGGTCAGCGGCGAAACCGGCCGCGGCACTTTCGTACGGGAAATAGCCTTGCCTGCGCGCCTGGGCATCGACCAGCATGCCGGCGACGCGGGCCTGGCAGACCTCAATTTCAACAATCCGTCGCTCCCCGGCCAGGCCGAACTGCTCAGAAGCGCGTTGCGCCAACTCGCGTCCTCCGGCGATCTGGATGCGCTACTCCGTTATCAGCCACATGGAGGCCGGACGCATGAACGCGAGATTGTCGCGCGTCACCTGTCGTGCCGGGGACTCGCCGTCGAAGGCGCTCAGGTCGTGATCGTGAACGGCGCGCAGCATGGTTTGACCGCAGCCGCTCTGGCGCTCCTGAAGCCCGGCGACGTGGTCGCGGTCGACGCATTGACCTACCCGGGGTTCAAGGTCCTCGCCGAAACGATGCGGCTCGAACTGGCGCCGATTCCGGTTTCGGAGTTGGGCCCCGACCTGAACGCGCTCGAACGCTTGTGTCGAAGCAGAAAAGTGCGCGCCATCTACACGATGCCGACACTCCATAACCCGCTAGGCTGGGTCATGAATGCGCAGCGTCGGCACGAACTGGTGTCGATTGCCCGCCAGCACGGGCTGCTCATTATCGAGGACGCCGCGTATGCCTTCCTCGCGGACAACCCGCCGCCCCCGTTGGCGGCGCTCGCCCCTGAAACGACGGTGTACGTCTCGGGTCTGTCGAAAAGCATCGCGACCGGCCTGCGCGTCGGATTTGTCGCCGCGCCCGATCGCTGGGTCGCACCTATCGAACGTGCTATTCGGGCCACCACCTGGAACACGGCCGCCGTGATGACCGCCATTGCCTGCGGCTGGCTGGACGACGGCACGGTCACACGTCTGGAGACAGAGAAGCGTCGCGATGCGGCGGTCCGTCAATCGATGGCCGCCGAAGTTCTCGCCGGACTGCGGCGTGTTTGCCATCCCGCGTCCTACTTCGTCTGGCTTCCTCTCGCGGAAGAGGTCCGCGCCGACGTGGTGGCGATGGCGCTTGTGCGCGACGGAATCTCTGTCTCGACGGCGGAGCCTTTCTCGACTTCGGAGCATGTACCCCACGCGATTCGCGTGGCGCTGGGCTCGGTTGATTTGCCCATACTCCGCGAGTCGCTGGAAAAGATTAAAAGCGTGATTGCCTCTTACACGTATTGACGCGGCGACTGGCCACCGTCGTGCTTTCGACCCGGTGGCATACCCGCGAGCCCACGCCGTCGCTTCAATACAACGGTGATGCGTGCCGGATTGGGTGGGAACAATAGCAACGCACCTTTTGCAGTAAGGGTTCGTCAAAATTATTTCGGATTTATGACGAATTGGCTCGACGAAACGCACCGGTCAATCGAGCTTTGAAATGACATCATGCAGTTTCCTGCCTTTCATCCTCGTGCCCTGCTTTCTGTCTCGCCCCCCGCCCATTGGAGTGAAGTCAT
The DNA here is from genome assembly GCF_003386115.1 of Paraburkholderia sp. BL27I4N3. Lineage (NCBI taxonomy): Bacteria > Pseudomonadati > Pseudomonadota > Betaproteobacteria > Burkholderiales > Burkholderiaceae > Paraburkholderia > Paraburkholderia sp. BL27I4N3. Next base: position 2,264,283 of record NZ_QREJ01000001.1, read on the forward strand.
GAAACGAATCCCTGTCGCCCTCGCCGTATCTGCTGCATTCGCTGCTTCGGCTGCCCATGCGCAAAGTTCGGTCACCCTGTACGGCCTCATCGACGCTGGTCTGATGTATACGAACAACGTGAAGACCTCCCCCACTGCGCACGGCAGCCTTGTTCAGGCAACCAGCGGCAACATTAATGGCAGCCGCTTCGGCATGCGGGGCGCCGAGGACCTCGGCGGCGGCCTGAAGGCCATTTTCGTGCTGGAAAACGGCTTCAACGTTCAAAACGGCAAGCTTGGCCAGAATGGCCGGATGTTTGGCCGACAGGCGTTTGTGGGCCTGAGCAGCGAGTTCGGCACGGTGACGCTGGGCCGTCAATATGACTCGCTGGTGGACTTCGTTGCACCGCTGTCGGGCACGGCCGGCACGTTCGGCGACACAGGCTTCGCGCACCCGTTCGACAACGACAACCTGAACCACACGCTACGGATGAGCAACGCGGTCAAGTACACGAGCAGCAACTATGCAGGCCTGAAGTTCGGCGGCCTTTATGCCTTCTCGAACAGTACCGACTTCACGCTGAACCGTGCATACAGTGCGGGGGCGAGCTTCGATTATGGCCCGTTCAAAATGGCTGCCGGCTACCTGCAAATCAACGGCAATGGCGCCGTCCCCCAGGCGAACGCCAGCGGCGCAGTTGACCTCGGCGAACCGGCGTCGACAACGGGTGGTTTCAGGTTCGGGGCAGACGTCCAGCGCACGTTCGGCGCGGGTCTGAGCTACACCTTCGGACCGGCAGTCGTCGGATTCGTGTATACAAACAGCCATTATCAGGGCACGCAGTCCTTCAACCTCAACAACGGTTCGCAGCACTTCGACAACTACGAGTTGAACGCCAAGTACACGCTTACACCAGCGGTCACGCTAGGCATCACTGACACGTATACCGATGCTCATCTGTCGGGCGCGTTCAATGCCACGGGAACGAAGTACGGTTCAGATCCGAAGTGGAACCAGGTCAATCTGCAGGCTGTCTACGCGCTTTCCAAACGCACAGATGTCTACGCCGAAGGCATGTATCAGCATGCGATCGGCCAGAACGTTGTGGCCTTCATCAATACGGCCGGTGGTGCGTCGTCGACGGCGAACCAGGTGGTCGGTACGGTGGGCATGCGCACGCGCTTCTAGTGTTCCGATCCGCTGATTCGCTAACAAAGTCCATGAAGCTTTTCGAGGATTGAATTGGCGGTAATCTCGCGCCGGTCGCCGGAGTCGTGTCGTTGCTCCATGGGAGGCGGTTGACCAGAAGTTTCTTGTGCAACGCACCGTCCACTGATTTAGGCAATTCATGCGTTCACTCATGTGAGCCGAAACGCGGTTCACCAATACCATCAAGAATGATGCGTTTATTGCCGCAAAAAAACTTGCATTTCTCTCCGGAAAAACTAACTTAACGAAAAGCTTCAGGCCTGGCACCGGAGAGCCACATGCCGGCAACACGTATGATGATTGCGCGTCGTGCGGGCGTTAGCGTCGCCACGGTCGATCGTGTGTTGCGCGACGACCAGGCTGTGCGTCCGGAAACGGCGGAGCGCGTCCACCTCGCGCTCGCAGCCCTGCGCGACGAACGGGCAAGTCGCGGCCGCCCGGCGAAGATCAATACCTATCGCGTGGCCTTCGTACTCCCTCAGGTCAACTCGCGTTTTCTCGACCACGTCGAGCGCAATATCGCGCTGTCCGCCAGCTTCTTTCGCGAGCACCGCATCATTCCGTCGTTCTACCGCTGCGATTTCACGACGCATCGCGACACCATTGCTTTCGCTGAGCAGGTGATCGACTACGACGCACTCGTGCTTGTGCCGCTCGACTACCCAGCGGTCGAACGCCTCGTTGAGGATATGAGCGATGCGGGCGTGCCCGTTGTCACGGTGTTCTCCGATCTGCCCGCCAGTCGCCGCGTTGCGTATGTCGGCGTCGATAACCGGATTGCCGGACGCACCGCGGGACTTCTGATGGGCCGCTTTCTCGGCGCGCGGCTCGGCACGGTGGCGATTCTATCGGCCTCGTCGCGCCTGCACGATCAACTGGAACGACGCACCGGCTTATCGCAGGTGCTGGAAGAGGACTTTCGCAATCTGCGCTGGATTGCCGAACCGGACTTCGCCGAAGATGACGACGGCGCAGGTCTTGCCGTGCAGGGGCTCCTCGCGCGTTACCCGGATCTGGTCGGGGTTTATGTGACGGGCGGCGGCATCTCAGGCATCGCAACGGCGTTGCAGGAATCCGGCGACAAGGCACGCCTGGTACTGATCGGGCATGAATGCACCGCGGAGACCCGCGCGCAACTCTCCGAGCGCGCGATCGACGTGATCCTCGATCAGGATGTGCGCGGCATCGTTCATTGGGCAGGCCTCGCCGCCATCAATTTTTTTAACGACGTGCGTGGCGCGCTCGCCATCCCAACGCCGGAAACCCGGATTTATCTTCGTGAGAATGCGCATGCCTGAAGCTCGCGACACACGGATTCGCGTCTGAGTCCGCTGGAGCCGAAACACAGCACCCGGCGCATGGGCGCTGTTCCACAGCAGGTTGGAGACCCGAGAAAGACAAGGAGAAGACAAATGTTACGTCTTACGTCAGCAAGGGTAATGGCGGCGGCCACAGTATCGTTGGGACTCGGCATGGCAACGGGCGCGCAAGCACAGGACAAGCAGTTGACCTTATGTTGGGCGGCATGGGACCCGGCCAACGCACTCGTCGAACTGTCCAAGGATTTCACCAGCAAAACCGGCATCAAGATGAAGTTCGAGTTCGTGCCATGGACAAGTTACGCCGATCGCTTTATCAACGAACTTAATTCGCATGGCAAACTATGTGATCTGATCATTGGGGACAGCCAGTGGATTGGCGGCGCAGCGGTCAACGGGCACTACGTCAAGCTCAACGATTTTTTCGCGAAGAACAAGATATCGATGAACGACTTCGTACCGGCGACGGTTGTCGGTTATGCGGAGTGGCCAAAGAATACGCCGAACTACTGGGCGTTGCCGGCCATGGCCGATGCGGTCGGCTGGACCTATCGCAAGGACTGGTTTGCGCGCCCTGAGTTGCGCGCGGAGTTCAAGCAGAAATATAAACGCGAACTCGAACCGCCAACCACGCTGGACGAACTCAAGCAGACCGCGGAGTTCTTCCAGGGCCGCAAGATCGATGGCAAGACTGTATACGGCGCCTATATCTTTACGGAGCGCGGTTCCGAAGGCATCACGATGGGGGTGACCAACGCGCTTTACAACTTCGGCTTCGAATATGAAGACCCCAAGAAACCCTATCACCTGGATGGCTTCGTCAACTCGCCGGGCGCGGTCAAAGGGCTGGAGTATTACAAGGCGCTCTACAAGTGCTGCACGGCGCCCGGCATGACCAACGCGTATATGCAGGAAGGACTCGACGCCTTCAAGTCTGGTCAGGTGGCGATGCAGATGAACTGGTTTGCATTCTTCCCAGGACTCTACAAAGACCCGAACGTGGGCGGCGACAAGATCGGCTTCTTCGTGAATCCGCGTGAGATCAAGCAGTTCACGCAGCTCGGCGGACAGGGCATCTCGGTTGTGTCGTACTCGGACCACAAGGAAGACGCACTTGAATACATCAAGTGGTTCGCGCAACCCGATGTACAGAAGAAGTGGTGGCAGTTAGGCGGCTATTCGGCGGCGAAGTCGGTGGTGGATGCGCCCGACTTTCCGAAGAGTGCACCTTTTGCGCCGGCATTCCTCAAGTCGATGTCGATCGTGAAAGACTTCTGGGCTGAACCCGCGTATGCGGAACTGCTGCTCGACATGCAGAAGCGCGTGCATGACTATGTGGTGGCCGACAAGGGCACGGCCAAAGAGGCGCTCGATCTGCTGGTCAAAGACTGGAACAAGGTCTTCAAGGCCGAAGGCAAGAATTAGCGTGTGTCCGGGACTGGACCGGCGCCCCCTGCACGGCTGCCGCCGGTTCACTTAAAGGAGCGAGGCATGTTGGCCAACAAGCCTTTTTCGTCAGCGGGACTGGAGTCGCGGGCGTCGGCGCGGGCGCGCACACGTCTGGCCGGGTTATCGGACAGGACCATTGCGTGGCTGTTCATTCTCCCGACAATCCTGCTGCTGCTCGCGATCAACATCTTTCCGTTGATCTGGGCGTTACGTCTGTCGTTCACGAACTTCAAGTCGAATATGCCGAGCGTGCCGGCGCGCTTTGTCGGTATCGACAACTACGTCGACATTCTCACCGACGAAGACATCTGGTACGCGATGCAGGTGACGGCGCGTTTCGTATTCTGGTCGGTCGGGCTCGAGGTTCTACTGGGTTTCGGCCTCGCGTTGCTGATCAACCGGCAGTTTCGCGGTCATAGCTTCTGGACCACGCTGATCCTGCTGCCGATGATGCTGTCGCCAGCGGTCGTGGGCAACTTCTGGACCTTTCTGCTGCAACCGCAAACGGGCCTCTTCAACGATATCGTCGGCTTCTTCACCGGCATTGCGCCCGGCTCGTTCCAGATGATCGGCGATGTGTCACTCGCGCCGTGGACCATCGTGATGGTCGATACCTGGATGTGGACCCCTTACGTGATGCTCATCTGCCTCGCGGGCCTGCGGTCGATTCCCGACTACATCTACGAAGCGGCCGAAGTGGACCGCGCCACACCGTGGCGGCAGTTCTGGTCGATCACCTTGCCGATGACCTTGCCGTTCCTGATGCTCGCCGTGCTGTTTCGCGGCATCGAGAACTTCAAGATGTTCGACATGGTGAATCTGCTGACTTCGGGCGGCCCGGGTTCGGTTACCGAAACCGTGTCGATCACTTTAAAGCGTGCCGCGTTCGAGAAATGGCAGACGGGCTATTCCTCGGCCCTGGCGATCATTCTGTTCGTGACGGTGTTCGGTGCGGCGAACATCTACGTCAAGGCGTTGAACCGGGTGAAACAGCGATGAGACCGACGGCTACCCAACACTCGGTGGTGGCGTCGTCGCCGCGCGGCAAGCGCTTCGCGGCGGCGATTGTCATCACTTACGCGCTGCTTGCAACCTTGCCGATGGTGTGGATCTTCCTGACGAGCTTCAAGACGCAGGAAGACGCAATTGCCTATCCGCCTGTCGTGCTGTTTCAGCCGTCGATGGAAGGCTATGTGAACCTGTTCACGATCCGTTCGCGGCAGACACCCGAGTTCATCGCCAGTCTGCCGCCCGCGCGCACCTGGTATGAGCGTGATGTGCGCAAGCGCGGCATGGTCATCGCGGGACCGTCGAAGGTCCTGCCGCGCTTCGTGAATTCGCTCGTGATCGGTTTCGGTTCGACCTTTCTCGCCGTGTTTCTCGGCACGCTGGCGGCGTATGCGTTCTCGCGCTTCAAGGTGCCGCTCGCCGACGACCTGCTCTTCTTCATCCTGTCGACCCGCATGATGCCGCCGATCGCGGTCGCCATTCCGATCTACCTGATGTACCGGGCACTGGGCTTGAGCGACAGCTATGTCGGCATGATCGTGCTGTATACGGCGGTGAATGTGTCGCTGGCGGTATGGTTGCTGAAGGGGTTCATGGACGAGATTCCACGCGAATACGAAGAGGCGGCGCTCGTCGACGGGTACACGCGCCTGCAGGCTTTCGTCAAAGTGGTGCTGCCGCAGGCGATTACCGGTATCGCCGCGACCGCGATTTTCTGCCTGATCTTCGCGTGGAACGAGTATGCATTCGCGTCACTGCTTACAAGCGGCGACGCGCAGACCATGCCGCCGTTCATTCCGTTCATCATCGGCGAAGGCGGCCAGGACTGGCCGGCCGTCGCGGCGGCGACGACGCTTTTCGTGCTGCCTATCCTTATCTTCACTGTGGTACTGCGCAAGCATTTATTGCGCGGCATCACCTTCGGCGCGGTGCGTAAATGAAACGTGACTCCGTTTTTCCGCAAAGACACTCGCTGCGTCGCGGCTACGGCGAAGCAGCGTCGACTGCGCTGATTGGTTTCGGCATGGTGATGCTAGTGCAGCCGTTTTCACTGACGGCGTTCACATGGTCGTTTCCGGTCATCCTGGTGGGTGCGCTCGCGTTTGTCGTGACCAGCCATTTCCCGGACTGACATCATGTCCACGATCGTTCTTGCCAACCTTCACAAGCGCTTCGACGACTTCGTCGCGGTACGCGACACCAGTCTGACGATCGGCGCCGGGCGCTTTGTCGTGTTGCTCGGTCCATCGGGTTGTGGCAAGACCACCACGCTGCGGATGATTGCCGGCCTCGAGTTGCCGACCTCCGGCCGGATTTTAATAGACGGCGAGGACGTGACGGCATTGCGCGCACGTCAGCGCGATATCGCGTTCGTCTTCCAGATGTTCGCGCTATATCCACATATGACGGTGCGCAATAACATCGCCTTCCCGCTGAAAAACGAGCATGCGTCGCGCAAGGAAATCGCGGCACGAGTGGATGCGGCCGCGCACATGCTGCGTATCGAGAACATTCTCGATCGCAAAACCGGCGGGCTGTCAGGCGGCGATCGGCAACGCGTGGCGCTGGGGCGCGCGATCGTGCGTCAGCCGAAGGCGTTTCTCATGGACGAACCGCTCGGCACGCTCGATGCGGATTTCCGCGAACTGATGTGTCTCGAGTTGCGCAAGCTGCACAACGCGCTGGCCGCCACGACGGTCTACGTTACGCACGATCAGAGCGAAGCGATGGCAATGGCTGACGACATCGTCGTGATGAACAAGGGTGAGTTGCTGCAGGCCGGTCCGCCGCACGAGATCTATCACTTTCCGGCCACGGTGTTCGTCGGCAACTTCATCGGCAGTCCACCGATGAATTTCCTGCCAGTCGATGGCGGCGTAGACGTGGGCCACGAAGAAGTCCGCTTGCACGGCGCGCGGGTCCCGGTACCCCACTGCGAAGCGGCCGCTGAACGCGTGCTGCTAGGCATTCGTCCCGAGCATGTGGCGATCGATCAACACGGCCCGCTGCGCGGCAAGGTGATTGCCGATGAATACCTCGGTTCGCATCAGGTGTTGGTGGTCGAGACCGCATTGGGCGTGGTGAGGGTACGGGTGGGAAAAGACGACGGTCTGCCTGCCGGATCACCGGTGGGTTTGTCGTTTCGCAAGGAGCGCACGCTGCTGTACGACGCGCAGAGCGGCCGGCTGTTGCCAGGCGCCGCTCACACGATTCCTGCACACGGAGAAGCTCATGGCTGAAATCCAGTTGCGCAATGTGTCGAAACGATTTGGCGATATCGTCGCGGTCGACGATCTGTCGATCGATGTGATGGACTGCGAGTTCGTGGTGCTGCTCGGGCCGAGCGGCGCAGGCAAGACCACGACGCTGCGTCTGATCGCCGGGCTGGAGCAGCCGGATGCGGGCGACGTGCTGATCGACGGAGCGATCGCGACCGGCGTGCATCCGTCCGAGCGCGACGTGGCGTTTATCTTCCAGCAATATTCGCTGTACCCGCATCTGACCGTGTTCGGCAACCTGGCGTTTCCGTTGCGCTCGCCAAGAAGGCGCAGCAGCGAGGCGGACGTGCGTGCGCGCGTTCACGCGGTCGCGGAGATGCTGCATATGGAATCAAAGCTCGACAACATGGCGACGCATCTGTCCGGCGGCGAAATGCAGCGGGTGGCGATCGGGCGCGCGCTCGTGCGGCAACCCAAGGTGTTTCTGATGGACGAGCCGCTGTCGTCGCTCGATGCGAAGCTGCGTGAAGAATTACGCATCGAACTCAAGCGCCTGCATCGTACGATCGGCGCGACGATCATCTACGTCACCCACGATCAGGTCGAAGCGACCACGCTCGCGGATCGAATCGGCATTCTCGATCATGGGCGTCTCGTGCAGATCGGCACGCCGCGCGAGGTGTATGGAAATCCGGTGTCGCTGAGCGCCGCGCAGCGGCTCGGCTCTCCGCCGATCAACCTGCTGCCGCCCACGCTGTTCGATTCGGCTCACATGCCGGCGGGAACGGCGACTGTCGCCATCCGTCCCGAGGATATCGTGCTGCATGACCCTGACGTGGGCGATGCGCGTGGCGCACAGGACGCACTGAATCTGACGGTGCTCGAATATTCGCCGCTGCGCCATCTGCTGATTCTCGATCGGGCGGGAACCGCCGTCGTGGCAACGACCATTGCGGAGCGCAATTTTTCGCCGGGGCAATCGGTCGGCGTGTCGCTGCCGGCGCGCAGCCTTTTATATTTCCGTGCCGACGGCAGGAGGATCCCGACATGAACGGCAAAACGGTCATGGCGTGCATCGACTCTGCCTATGCGGCGTTGAAGGAGCATACCGACGAGATCGCGTCACTCGACCAGCAGATCGGCGATGGCGATCACATCTTCAATCTGCTGCGCGGCATGGACGCCCTGCTCGCCGTGCGCGCGGAGATCGAGGCCGAAGCTTTCGGCCCCGCGCTGGACATCGCTGCATCCAAGGTGCTGTCGACGGTGGGCGGATCGTCCGGGCCTTTATTCTTCTCGTTGTTGAACGGCATGGCGAAAGCGTCCGCGATCAATGGAATGGATGTGGCCGGCTTCGCCCATATCTTCGCGGCGGGTGTCGAGGCCGTCGGGCAACGCGGCAAGACCGGCCTCGGCAGCAAGACCATGATGGACGTGTTGATTCCGGTCGCGAAGCGCTTCGAGGAACTGGCCGCCGAAAGCGCTGCGGCGCGCGTGGTGCTCGACACGCTGCCGCAGATCGCCGAGGAAAACATGCTGGCGACCCGCGACATGCTGGCGACCAAGGGACGGGCGTCGTTTCTCGGCGAGCGTTCGCGCGGACATATCGATCCCGGCGCGCGCTCCAGCCAGATCATGATTGCTTCGGTATGCGCGCGGCTTGCGCGAGACAACGGATAAAGGAGCGGGAGACCATGAAAAAATTCATCAATCACGTGGACGACTTTCTCGCCGAGAGTCTGGCGGGATTCGCCGCAGCCCATGCCGATCTGATCGTGCTCAATCGGGAACCGGTGTTCGTGCGGCGCAAGCACCTGAAGCCTGGCAAGGTTGCGCTGATATCGGGCGGCGGCTCGGGGCATGAACCGCTCCATTCAGGGTTTGTCGGCTATGGCATGCTGGACGCCGCTTGCCCCGGCCAGATCTTCACGTCGCCGACGCCGGACCAGATGATGGCCGCCGCCAAGGCCGTCGATACCGGTGCGGGCGTGCTCTTCATCGTGAAGAACTATTCGGGCGATCTGATGAACTTCGAAATGGCGTCGGAGATGTCCGAGGCGCCGAATGCGATGGTCCTCATCAATGATGACGTCGCGGTGGAAAACTCCAGCTATACGACCGGACGGCGCGGCGTTGCGGGCGCGGTGATCGTCGAGAAGCTGGTGGGCAGCATGGCCGAAAGCGGGGCGAACCTCGATGAATGCAAGATGTTTGGTGACCGGGTCAACAAGCACACGGCTTCGATGGGTGTTGCTTTTTCCAGTTGCACGGTGCCGGCAGCCGGCACGCGGACCTTCAAGATCGGCGATGATGAGATCGAAGTCGGCGTCGGCATTCATGGCGAACCGGGCAGGCGGCGCGCGAAATTTGCGTCGGCCGATACGATTGCGGGGGAGCTGCTAACGGCTATCGTCGACGACCTCAAGCCGCCTGCGGGGGCCGGCTTGCTGGTGCTCGTGAACGGCCTTGGCGGTACGCCGCTTGGCGAGCTTTATCTGCTCTTCAACTCGACGCGCGTCTGGCTTGAAAAGCGCGATCTGAAAATTGCGCGCGTGCAGGTGGGCGCGCTGACCACTTCACTCGAGATGGCAGGCGCTTCGATCACACTTTGCATGCTCGACGATGAGATGACGAAGCATTGGGACAGCGCGGTGCACACGCCGGCGCTAAGGTGGGGTGTATAGCACCAGGGCAACGTCATTCTGTACGCGGCACTTTGGCCTGGCTTGCCTGGCGGGTCTTCACATGATCGATGAAGGCGCGCAGCTTCGGCATGACTTGCCGGCGGCTTGGGTAGTACAGAAACACGCCCGGTATCACCGGCGCTAACGGCTTCAGGACTTCTATGAGTTTTCCGGTCCGCAGTCCTTCAGCGACCATCGGCTCAGGTAACTGGGCAAGGCCCATACCTTCCATTGCCGCACCCAGCATGGTGGGAAAATCATGGGCGATGAAAGGACCGCTTACGGCGATCTCGATCGTATTGCCGCCGTTGTCGAATGACCATAGCGCGAGCGCGCCGCTGGATTTGCGCCATCGCAAGCACGCGTGTTGCCGCAGATCGTCTGTACGCTCCGGCTGGCTGCGCCCTGCGAAGTAGGCCGGCGTGCCGACGACGACGAAACGAAGCGGTGGCGTCAACGGCACCGCGACCATGTCGGCGTCGACGAACTGACCCAGCCGGATACCGGCGTCGAACCCTTCAGTCGCAAGGTCGATCAGCTGGTTGCTGGCGGCGATCTCCACTTCGACCTCGGGATAAGCCTGGTGGAACGATGCAATCAGGGGATCCAGCAGGAGTGGCACCACCGCGCGCGGCACTGAAAGACGCAACAATCCGCTGGGCCTCTGGCCGAGACCGCGCGCAACGTCGCTGGCAGCGACGAGTTCCTCGAAGGCAGGCTTCGCGCGCGAAAGAAACTGTTCGCCGGCTTCGGTCAGACCCACGCTACGCGTGGTGCGTATGAAGAGCGTTGCGCCAATGCGCTCTTCCAGCACACGCACCGCCTGGCTGATCGCCGACGGCGTCACGCCGAGTTCCGCGGCTGCCCTGCGAAAACTGCGATGCCGGGCAACGCACAGGAACGCCTCCACGCCATCGAGCGCGCCCTGCCTCACTGTGAAGATCTGCTTCATAACCCGTCAACATTGTGATGAATAGTCGCTCGCGAGAGACGATGGTACACCTATGCCTGTGGACGAGGATTCGCGCCGATGTCGGCGCGCAAGCCCTGAACCATCCGCCAGAACCGTGGAGGAACCTTGCAATGAACGATGCGCTTGACGACGTGCGCGATCACTATCGTGCGACCGGACTGACCGAGCGGCTGAAGAGCGCGCTCACGGTTTTCGGACCGGAGAACGAGCCGCTCACACCCCAGCAACTGGGCGCCCTCGACCAGTTTCACACCCGTGGGCTTGCTGCCACGGCCGAGCTTGCCGGATTGGCCGGAATCACCGCTGACACGCAGGTGCTGGACGTCGGTTCCGGTGTTGGCGGCCCGGCCCGTTTTCTGGCAGCAACCTATGGCTGCCGGGTGACGGGTATCGACCTCAGCGAGCCGTTCGTGGATGCCGCGCGCTATCTCACCCAGCGCACGGGGCAGAGTGAACAGGTGTCGTTCCGTGCCGCCAGCGCGCTGGAAATTCCGTTCGCCGACGACCATTTCGACGCCGTATTTCTGCAGCATGTGGCAATGAACATCGCCGAGCGCACTCGGCTTTACCGGGAGATCCAACGCGTGCTGAAGCCGGGCGGTAGGTTTGCGACGTTCGACGTCGTCGCAAACGGCGGCGAACCGCACTATCCCGTTCCCTGGGCGCGGACGCCGACAACCAGCTTTCTGCTCACGGCCGATGCGACGCACGCGGCGATCGAACAGGCAGGTTTCCGCACGCTGGTATCGCAAGACGACACCGAGAGCGCAAAGGCCTGGTTTGCGCAGATGCGTGTGTCAGGACCGCCGCCCTCGCCTAATCTCGGCGTGGTGATGGGCCCGGACTTCGCCCAGCTCACGACCAACCTGGGCCGAAATCTCCTGGAAGACAGACTCGGCATCTTGACAGCGGTGTTCGAGAACGCGTCCCCGATGGCTGGGAATCACCGGGAGAACCGCTGATGACCGCCGTCCCCATCGCGGTTGAAGTTGGCGATCTTCATCATGGCCTTTAATGCGCCAGACAACATCTGTCAGGAGGCAACATGTCACCGGAACTTGTCTTTCAATTGCAGCTCGCGCTGGGATATGTCGCGTGGCTGCTTGTCTTCCGTGCATACGTCTGGCCGAGGCTAAGGCCGATGGACCCATTTGAAGCGCAACGCGCCATCGCCATGTTGCACAGCTTCCGTTTCTTCGGGCTGGTCTTTATTCTGCCGGGTGTGGTTAGTCCCGATCTGCCTGCCGGCTTCGCAGCGTTCGCCGCATACGGTGACTTCGCAACCGGCGTTCTGGCGATGCTGGCACTACTCACAGCACGGGTACGCCCACTGTTCTGGTTGTTCGTCGTAGCCTTCAATCTTGTGGGGGCGACCGACCTCATCGTCGACTACTATCACGCTATCAAGTCCGATCTTCCCGCGCGCGCGGGGGAGTTGGGCGCTACGTACGCGATTCCGATCATCTACGTGCCGGCACTGATGATTACGCATGTTGCTGCCTTCTTTTTGCTGCTGCGCCGTGAGTCCACCAGGCGGCGTCACGCGATCTGCTGAACCCAGCGACTCCGCCAGGCCGGCGCCTCGAACGGATCCGAAAAATACTGGGTCTCGTGAATGACCTTGTCGTCACAGAACTCCATGATGCTTACCGTGTAAGCCGCCCGCCCCTGGTAATTGATGGTGTACTCCGTGACCCAGAGATTGCCTTCACCCTGGATTCGCCTGACATTGAAGCCGGATGGCTTCTCCGGATGATGACTCCGCAGCGCCTGCAAATTGCTTCGCCCCATGATCCGTTCCCCTGATTGGGGATAGTCGCAGATGGCATCATCATCGTAAATGGCGTGTTCCGCGTCGAGATCGCCGACCGCCGACGCTTGCCAGTGCGCGTTCAGTGCTTCACGTATCCTGTCTTCCTGCATGGGGTGCCTCCGATAACGTTAAGGTCTATCTATTGCGGACGCCGCGGAATAAACCCGGGGCTGCCTGTCTTGACGACTTCGTTGTACCTCTGCCTCGTCTCGATCCGGTTGATCTCGTCGAATGCCTCTGCAGGAAGCGCGGAGACATCGAAACTCTCGCGCGCGCGGAGCGCCGTCCTGGGTGTGGTAAGCAACGCTCCGCCACGCTGTATCGCCCACGCAAGCAGTACCTGGGCCGATGTCTTTCCAGTTTGTTCGGCAATCCGCACGATGACCGGATCTTCGAGCGGCCCCGGCCTGATTCCGTGACCCAGTGGCGCAAAGGCCAGAAACACGATTCCTTTCTCCTTGCAGAACTCCAGGAGCTCCGTTTCCGGAAGATACGGATGTGCTTCGACCTGCACCACCGCCGGCTTGATTCGCGCCGATTCATAGAGAGGCCGCAATTCGTCCAGGCCAATATCGGACAATCCGATAGCCCGGCATCTTCCACCGTCGACGAGATCCTCCATCGCCTTCCACGTGTCTTGCAAAGTCACGCCCTTATCGTAGATGACGTCGCCGTTTTCGTCGCGCGGATCCTGCTCGTCGCCCGCCTGAAACGCGAACGGTGTATGGATCAGATAGAGATCGAGATAGTCGAGTCCGAGTCTTTCAAGGCTTGCATCGAACGCCGGTTCGACGCGTTCGGGCCGATGATTCGAATTCCATAGTTTCGTCGTCACAAAGATGTCTTCGCGCGCGATCCCTCCCGCAGCAATCCCTGTCCGCAGAGCTTCGCCCACTTCGCGCTCGTTTCGATATCGTTCGGCACAATCGAAGTGCCGATAGCCGGCTTCCAGCGCGGCTGCGGTAGCACTGATCGTCGTAGCTGCATCGGGAATCAGGGTGCCGAATCCGAGCGCGGGCATGCGGCCGCCTCCGTGATTAAGCGCTAGCGTTCTGCTCCGGAAATCGGAAGACTCACTCATGGCGACACCTCTGCACTATTGCATGCTCTGTGATAAGGACCGACGTCAGGGCCCGCAATCGCGGCGCCGGGTCCATGAACGCAACAACGTCAACGTACCCGTGTCGGATCACCGCTTGATCCTGATTCCCGGCCGGCGAATTCGTGAACTGCTTACACCGGGTTCTTGACTCAGCCGGTTGTGAAGTGCCGCTTCAGCGACAGGGCGCGACGTTGTGGCTTTGGCAGAGAAGTTGGCGTCGCTCGGCAACACAAGGGAGCACAACGGTGGCGCTAACACCCTTCTCTCTTTCAGGCCGTAATGGTGTTGAATGTGCTGAAGGTGAAGCGATCGAATCGAGTGGCGAGGATCCGCAACTCAGTCGCGGTAGTCAGCGTCAACCAAATGCCATACAGGGCCGCGTCGTGATCAAGTGTAGCAAAGGAATCACCGGGCGACAGCGTTGGATTCCAGCAGAGTACGGCTTGCACCCTGCGTCATTACCCGCCATGCAACAACACGTAGGTACTGTTCACTGCTGGTCAACTGTTGCGTGATCAAAGTCTGCAAGGCACGCGCGTGCCGCGAGGCCACTCCACCGTGCGAATGATGGGACTGCGGAAAAGCTCTGACGAAGGGCGGTGGTTTGAACGCCGCCACGAAGTCACCGGCAATCGGGTAGGCGAGAAAAGGTATTCGCTTGAATGCCGTCGCTCTGCGATCATTAGGATGCCGATGCAGTCTCCGGAAAACCCATGGAGCGCTGGGCGCCGCCATCATAAGTCGCTGCACCTTTTACTGAGTTCTGTTCTGTAGCCGAATGGAAAAAGATCATTTCCAGGCGAGTGTGTTGTCCTTGTCACTGTGGTGACATTGGCTGGATTTGAGAGTGGAATGGACCGATGTGCGGACTTTTTTGACCTCCGGAGAGCAGACCTGTCTCCTGGAATGAAATGAACTCGTAGCGTGGCAATAAGACGTGAGCGGACCGGCTGGAACTAGCGCAGAAAAAACGATAAGGTTAGCGAATCGAACCTCTTTGCGGAGCATCCGGGATCTTTTCAGGCGTCGGGCGTGGCAGAGAGATATCCGACGTAATACCCCATTAAATACGGGTGGCCGGACTCTTATGAATAGCGCCAACTCACCGCTGACTGGAACGGGAGAGCCGAAAATTTCTCCATCGGCGCCTGCCTCCGTACCCGCCACATGGACGCCGGCACAGCAAACGCCCACAGAAGCGCAGTTGCCCCTTCGCCTCGCGATCGGCCTGCTCGGCATGTTGCTGGCCTCTCTGCTGGCGATATTGAACGAACAGGTCACCGCAGTTGCGCTCGCGGATATTCGCGGCGCGTTCTCGATCGGACGGGACGACGGAACCTGGCTGACCACCGTGTTCGAAGCGACCAACGTCGCCACCATGGTATTCGCGCCATGGTTCGGCGTGACGTTCACGCTCAAGCGCTTCACGATCGGCGCCGTGCTCGCCGTGATGATCCTTGGATTGCTCTGCCCGTTTGCACCGAACCTGCTGACGCTCTATGTATTGCGTGCGCTGCAGGGCGTCGCCGGTGGATGTCTGCCGCCGATGCTGATCATCGTCGCGCTGCGTTATCTGCCACCGAAGGTCAAGTTATACGGGCTCGCGGGCTATGCGCTGACCGCGACCTTCGGACCGGCGCTCGGCACGCCGCTCGCCGCGTTGTGGACGGAATATGTCGGCTGGCAAATGGCCTTCTGGCAGATCGTGCCGCTGGGACTCGTCAGCTGCGTGGCAATCCATCAGGGACTGCCGACGGATCCCGCCAGACTCGAACGGCTGCGTTCATTCAACTGGACCGGATTCCTGCTCGGATATCCCGCCATCGCCATGCTCGTGATCGGCCTGCTGCAGGGTGATCGCCTCGACTGGCTGCACTCCACCTTCATCTCCACCATGTTTTGCGGCGGGACGCTGTTGTTCGCGGCGTTTCTGGTCAACGAGTGGTTTCATCCTGTGCCGTTTTTCAAGCTTCAGCTGCTTGCCCGCAGGAACTTCGCGCATGGGCTGCTGACCCTCGTGGGTGCGGTGATCCTGCTGGTGAGCGTTGCCGCCATACCCAGTCAGTATCTCGCGCAGATTCACGGTTACAGGCCGCTGCAAACCACGCCGCTGTTTTTGCTGGTGGCCCTTCCCCTTCTGATTGCGCTGCCCGCGACCGCCGCGCTGCTCAATCTCCAGCAGGTCGACCACCGCTGGGTCATGGCCGCCGGACTTTGCCTGATGGCCGTCTCGTGCTTTCTGGGGAGCTTCGTCACCTCCGACTGGATTCGCAATAATTTCTACTGGCTTCAGTCGCTACAGATCCTCGCGCAACCGATGGTCATCATGGGAATCCTGATGGGCGTCACGACCGGCTTGCCGCCAACGGAGGGCCCGTTTGCCTCGGCCATGTTCAACACGCTCAAGACGTTTACCGGCGCCGCGGCAACCGGCCTCATTGAAGGTCTCGGCACGGCGCGCGAGCATTTTCATTCGGGCATGCTGGTGGACCACCTGGGCAACAACGCGCTGGTCACGAGCCAGAGCCTCGATGCCGCTCACGGTCTCGGCGAACTCGCACACCGGATCCACGAGCAGGCCGTCGTGCTCACATCGGCGGATCTCTATCGCGTGATGGCGGGCATCGCCGTCGCCTTTCTTTTCGTTATCCCGGTGTTGCCCGTGCGGGTCTATCCGCCCTGGAGCACGACGCAGCCCTCCTCCCGTTAAGCGACGCTATCCATGTCATCCGCTACCCGATTTTCTCCCGGAACGATTCGTCTTGCCGCGTTCGCGGTCATACTCGGCGCTGCCGTGCTGGCCTGTATAGCGCTATTTTCCAGTTCATCCACCGAGACCACGAACGATGCGTATGTGACGGCCGATTTCACGCTGGTCGCGCCGCGTGTCGCGGGTCAGGTTTCGAAGGTGCTCGTCGAAGACAACCAGCAGGTCAAGGCCGGGCAATTGCTGGTTCGCATCGACGATCGCGACTTTCGCGCCGCATTGATGAGTGCCGAGGCGGACGTGGTGGCCGCCAAAGCATCGGTGGCGAACTATGAAGCCGAAATCGCACGGCAGCCCGCGCTCGTCGATCAGGCGCGTGCCACGCTGCGCGCGGATGACGCGACGCTCGAATTCGCGCGCGCCAACGCCGCGCGTTATCGCAATCTTTCGGAGACCGGTGCGGGAACGACACAGGAGCAGCAGCATGCCGCGAGCGCGCTGGCCGAGGAACTCGCGCAGCAGGCGCGCAACCGCGCCGCACTCGTGGCGACCGGGCAGAACCTCGACGTTCTGAAGACACAGCGCGACAAGGCGGCGGGTGCATTGGCGCATGCCGAAGCCATGCTTGAACAGGCGAAACTCAACCTGTCGTACACGGAGATTCATGCGCCCATCGACGGCAAGGTCGGACGGCGCTCGGCACGTGTCGGCGCATTCGTGACGACCGGTGCGCCGCTGCTTGCGATCGTCCCGCTGTCGAACGCCTATATCGTCGCCAACTACCAGGAGAACCAGCTCGCCCGGATGCGCCCCGGCGACAGCGTGCGTATCAAGGTCGACAGCATGCCTGATGTGACGATCCGCGGACACGTCGATAGTCTTGCGCCTGCTACAGGTGTGAGCTTCGCGCCTATCGCACCCGACAACGCAACGGGCAACTTCACCAAGATCGTGCAGCGCGTGCCAGTCAGGATCACCATCGATCACGGACAGCAGGCCGCGTCCGCGTTGAGCGTCGGGTTGTCGGTGGAAACGGAGGTCGCCGTCGGCAGGCATGCCGATGCACGGATCGCGCGGATCGCGGGAGCCGACGCGAAATGAACGCGAGCGACTTCTCCCTGCGCACGCCGGCGCTCGCGTTGCTGCTGTGCTCCCTGCTCACGGGCTGCCTGGTCGGTCCGAACTTCGAAGCTCCGCAGACGGCCACGCCCGATGTGTTCAACCGCACCCAGACCGCGCAGGCCGCGAGCAAGGCCGTCGAATCCGGATTCACGCCGCAATGGTGGACGCTGTTCAACGATCCGGTACTGGACTCGCTGGAACAGCAGCTGACCGACGCAAACCTGGATGTCGCGGCGGCCTCGGCGCGTCTGCGGCAAAGCCGGGCGCAACAGCGCATCGCGGGTGCCGACGAATATCCGACGCTGACCGGTGCCGCCTCCTACAACCGCGAGCGCGGCAGTCCGAACGGCATCCTGTCGCTGCTTGGCGTCACGCCGACGGCAAGTCAGACGCAGTCGGCCTCGGGCAGCGCGCCGCTCGGTGTCGCGCCGCTGCCGGGCGCCAAGGGCTCGCCCGCTTACGATCTGTACCAGTTCGGCTTCGACGCGTCATGGGAGCTCGACTTCTGGGGCCGCGTGCGACGCGGTGTCGAGGCCGCCTCGGCGCTCTCCGATGCCTCGTACGAAGACCGTAACGCGATCCTGCTGTCCGCCCGCGCCGAACTCGCGCGCGACTACATCCAGTTGCGCGACACGCAGGCGCTGCTGCAGATCGCCAAACAGAACCTCGACATCGCCCACGACGCCACGAAGCTCACGCAGAACCGCGTGCATGAAGGCGTCACGACGGACCTGGACGTGGCCAACGCGATGGCCCAGGCGGAGTCGATCGAAAGCCTGATCCCGACACTCGAATCGCGCAGCACGACCACCATCAACGCGATAGGCGTGCTGCTGGCGAAGGAACCGGGCGCGTTGCAAGCGGTGCTCGCCGAGCCGCGCGATGTGCCGGCACTGCCCGATCAGGTGCCGATCGGCGTTCCGTCGGAACTGGTGCAGCGCCGGCCCGACATCCGCAAAGCCGAGGCCCAGCTGCATGCGGCCACCGCGACGATCGGCATGGCGAAGGCCGACTTCTATCCGCGCATCTCTCTGAACGGCAGCGCCGGATTCCAGAGCCTGCAACTGTCGAATCTCGCCGACTGGGCGTCGGGCCAGTTTGTCGTGGGACCCTCGATCACGCTGCCGATCTTCGAAGGCGGACGTCTCAAGGGCACGCTTCATCTGCGCGAGGCACAGCAGCAGGAGGCGGCGATTGTCTACCAGCATACCGTGCTTCAGGCATGGCGTGAGGTGGACGACGCGCTGGTCGTCTATGACGCCGAACAGCGGCGGCGCGACCGGTTGAAAACGGTTGTCGGTCTGAACCAGCGTGCGCTGTCGATTGCGCAGCAACGGTACAAGGCGGGTGCGGTCGATTTCCTCGAGGTGCTGAACGTGCAGAGACAACTGCTTGAAGCGCAGAGCAATCTGGAGCAAAGCAGGGCTGAAGCCGACGCGAACCTCATCACGCTGTGCAAGGTGCTGGGTGGCGGATGGGAATCGACGTATGCCGGGCAGGACGGTGCTCATTGACTGCACCTGTCGCGATCGAATGAGCGCGTAGTCCCGTTCACGCCGATCCGCTGACGCACTCGCGGCGACACCTGAATGCCGTAGCCAAAGAATGCCCGCACCAGGCGACTAGCCGCGCCGGCCACCGTTTTTTCGCCAAATCCGACATTTGCATTAACATCGTGACACTGAATGTATGCAACTCGACGCGTCGCGACCGGACGTGCTGGTTCGATATTCCACTGTGAAAGAGAGGGAGACGATCGTGGCTGATGAGAAGATGCTGGCGCAAGTTTGTGAGAAGCAGGGATTTTTTGCCGCCCTGGACCAGAGCGGCGGTTCGACCCCTGGCGCACTGCGGCTCTACGGCATTCCGGAGAGCGCCTACAACGGTGACGCCGAAATGTTCAAGCTGATACACGAGATGCGTGTGCGCATCATCACGGCGCCCGCCTTTACGGGGGACAAAATCATCGGCGCCATCCTGTTCGAGGCGACCATGGACGGACAGGCTCAGGGCAAACCCGTTCCACGCTTTCTGTGGGAAGAGCGCGGCGTCGTGCCCTTCCTGAAGATCGACAAGGGCCTGCAAGCCGAAGCGGACGGTGTCCAGTTGATGAAGCCGATTCCTAGCCTCGACGATCTGCTCGCCCGGGCCGTGAAGCTCGGCATCTGCGGCACCAAGATGCGATCGGTCATCAATCTGAACTCGCAAAGCGGGATCGCCGCGATCGTCAAGCAACAGTTCGAACTGGCGGCGCAGATCGATGCGCACGGCCTCCTGCCGATCCTCGAACCCGAGATTTCGATCAAGAGTCCGGACAAGCCCGGCGCGGAAGCCACCCTCCGCGCGGAACTGACCAAGGGTCTCGACGCGTTGCCGGATAACCGCCGCGTGATGCTCAAGCTGACCATACCCGATGCGGCCGACTTCTATCGTCCGCTGATCGAGCACCCGCGGGTCGCACGGGTGGTGGCGCTGTCCGGCGGCTACTCGCGAGCCGACGCGTGCAAACGGCTCGCTTCGAATCACGGCATGATCGCCAGCTTTTCGAGGGCATTGATCAATGAGCTCAAGGAATCGATGAGCGACAGCGAGTTCGACGCGGCGCTCGAGAAGGCCGTCGACGAAATCTATCAGGCCTCCGTCGTCAAGGTTTGAAGCGACTTTCGGGAGACGGTGCACGGCGGATCGGGGTCCGAGTCCGTCGAAGGTGAACAGCTTGTTTTGTCCGGCCTCTGGCCGGACAAAACTCGCGGCCTGGTGCTCCGCAAATTCTTCCTCACTCGCTCGCGCAGAGAGCGGCATGGTCCGGCGCATCTATCGTCTCCCGGGACCGTTTTCGAAGCGGGCTGCACTTGCACAGTGACGATGCCAGGTCCGTAGCAGTCGTCCGCTGTATTCAACACGAAAGTCACGCAGGGTCCTATGTCACGGACGATGGCGGCCCACTCATGTGCCGTCGGCTCGAATGTGGCGCTATTCGCCCGTCACTCAATGCCGCCACGACCCATGCGCCATCTCCACATCCCGCTGTGCCGCGGCTAATCCTTCCAGCATGCCGGCTCGATCGAGCGCAATGCAATACACCGGCTTGGCACGCTCAAAGCGCCAACTGTCCGCCAGCGCGCCGGCATCGACGGGATCGAAACCGAACTGATCCAGCAGTTCGCTTACGACGCGTTTGGCCGATTCGTCGTCACCGGCGAACGGCAGCGCGCGACGCTTCGCTGTATGCGGCGCCGAGCCGTCGGTTTCGAGGTCCCTCGCCAGAATCGCGTTGAAGGCTTTCACCACGCGAGCGCCGGGCAACGCAGCCGCGAGCAATTGGCTGGTGGTCGTGGCGTGGCTGGCGAGCGCCTCGATCTCGCCGTCGCGCTCGGGATAATGATTGCAAGTGTCGATCACGATCTTGCCGTCGAGCGCCGCCGCCGGCAACGCGCCGATGCTGCTGAACGGCACGGCGACCACGACCACTTCGCCGAAGCTCGCCGCCTCCTGCGCGGTGCCCACCGCGCAACCGAGCGCCGCGGCGGTGCTGATCAAGGTCCGCGGATCGCGGGAATTGCTGATCATGACTTCGTGACCATTTTGCTTCGCCAACGTCGCCATCGCGCGGCCGATAAATCCGGCGCCGAGAATGCCTATCTTCATGTTTCACACTCCATGCATGTCCGAGGATCGCTCCGACGAGCCACGCTCGCCGGTGAGAACCACTATGATTCAAAACTTGAATGGGATAAATACGCGAAATTCGACGACTGTCGAAAGCAGGAATGGGGAAACCATGGATCGACTGACCAGCATGGCAATCTTCGTCAAAACCGCCGACAGCGGCTCGTTCGCCGCGGCCGCGCTCGCGTTCGGCATCTCGTCGCAGATGGCCGGCAAGCACGTGAGCACGCTCGAAGAGCGTGTCGGCGCCCGGCTGCTGAACCGCACCACGCGCCGCCAGAGCCTCACCGAAATCGGCCAGATCTTCTATGAGCGCTGCAAGGCGCTGCTCGCCGACGCGGCGGCGGCGGAGTCGGTCGCTCAGGAACTGTCGGCGTCGCCGCGCGGACGCCTGCGCATTACCGCGCCCGTCACGTTCGGCGCCTGCTGCCTAGCGCCGCTTATCACGCGCTATCTGAAAGCGCATCCCGAGGTGCGCGTCGAGTTGACATTGACGGACCGCTTCGTCGATCTGATCGACGAGGGTTACGAGGCCGCGATCCGCCTTGGCGCGCTGTCGGATTCGTCGCTGATCGCGCGGCCGTTGATGCCGTACCGGCTGGTCGCGTGCGCATCGCCCGGCTATCTGGCGGAACGCGGCGAACCGCGCACGCCGCGGGAACTGACGGCCCACGAGTGTCTGAGCTTCGCCTACACGAGCATGCCGGCCGATACCGAATGGCGTTTCGCCGATGCACAAGGCGAACAGGCGGTGCCGATTGCCGGCCGCTTCGAGGCCAACGACGTGAAGGCGCTGCTGGCCGCCGCGCTCAACGGCGGCGGCGTGATGCTCGCTCCCGAAGTGGCCGTGAAAGACGAACTCGCGGCGGGCCGCCTCGTGCGCCTGCTGACCGGCTACGAGGCGACCGCGCGGCCGATGCATCTGGTATTCCCCGCCAGCCGCGTCACGCCGAAGTTGCGTGCGTTCATCGACCAGGTCGTGGCCGAATTCGGCCCGCACAAGGCGTGAACTCTACGTGAACTTCGCGCGAACGAGCCGCACGGAAATGCTCATCACACGCCCGTGACAAGCCGCCAATCTCGCCGCATTGCCCGCTAGAATGGCCGCCTTTGCCCGCTTCGGGCTCGCCGCAAGGCAAAATACGGGTTTTGCGCGCGCCGACCGCGCCGCGCGGCCCGGTAAATCAGACGCCGGCGGCACGACTGCCGACGGCCTTCGCAATCTCGCACGACGATCGCCCGCTCAAGCCCAACCGGACTTCAGCGGCCGGCCGCGTGCGGCGCAGTCAGGACAGCTCGTCCTTTAACAGAGCACCTCAGGAGCATTTATGACCGATTCGAACCCATCCTTCCTCGGCAGGATTTCCCTGGCCGTGGGCACGTTCTTCCGCATCCTCGGCGATGGCGAATTCGCCGCCGGAGTGCTGCGTCTGCGTGACGGTGGCGTTGCCGCCAGCGCCGCGCCTGCCCCGGCTCCCACGCCGGCGCCAGCACCCGCGCCGCAACCCGCGCCCATGCTGAAGGAAGCAAGCCCCGACGCCGCCTTGCAACTGCTCGGCCTGCTGCAACGCGACGCGCGCTTCATCGATTTCGTCGAGGAAGACATCAAGAACTATAGCGACGCCGATATCGGCGCGGCCGCGCGCCTCGTGCACGACGGTTGCCGCGCGACGCTGCGCGAGCACTTCACGATCCGTCCGGTGCGCGACGAAGCCGAAGGCAGCCGCGTCACGCTGGCCGAAGGTTTCGACGCGGCTTCGATTCGCCTGACCGGCAATGTCGTCGGCAAGGCGCCGTTCACCGGCAGCATCAGCCATCGCGGCTGGCGCGTCGACGAAGTGCGTCTGCCGAAGCTCGCGGACAGCCACAACGCGAAAGTGATCGCACCGGCCGAGGTGGAGCTATGAGCGACGCACGCCAGTCACGCTACGCCATCGGCATCGATCTGGGCACCACGCACTGCGCGCTGTCCTATGTGGACACCAGCGCCAGCGACGGCGAAAAGACCTCGCAAGGCGTGCTGCCGATCGCGCAGCTCACGGGCCCCGGCGCAATCGACAACCTCGATCTGCTGCCCTCGTTCCTCTATCTGCCGCACCCGGACGAACTCGCCTCGGGCGACCTCTATCTGCCGTGGACCGGCCAGCGCGAATTCGCGGTCGGCGAATTCGCCCGCAGCCGCGGCGCGGCCACGCCGATCCGGCTTGTATCGAGCGCGAAGAGCTGGCTGTGCCATCCGGGCGTCGACCGGCGCGCGGCGATTCTGCCCAACGACGCGCCGCCCGAAGTCGCGCGCGTCTCGCCGCTCGAAAGCTCGGTGCGTTACCTGACGCACTTGCGCGAAGCCTGGGACCACGCGCATCCCGACGCGCCGTTCAGCGAGCAGGACATCACAGTGACGATCCCCGCATCGTTCGATCCGGCCGCGCGCGAACTGACCGCCGAAGCCGCCGAGGCCGCCGGCTTCGGCCGCATGACGCTGCTCGAAGAACCGCAGGCCGCGCTGTATAGCTGGATCCAGAAGAGCGGCGGCGACTGGCGCAAGCAGGTCAAGATCGGCGACATCATCCTCGTGGTCGATGTGGGCGGCGGCACGACCGACCTCTCGCTGATCGCCGTGATCGAACGCGAAGGCAATCTCGAACTGCATCGCGTGGCGGTCGGCGAACACATTCTGCTCGGCGGCGACAACATGGACCTCGCGCTCGCGCACGTGGTGGCGCGCAAGCTGGCGGCAGCCGGCACCCAGGCCGACGCGTGGCAGTTGCGCGCCCTCACCTACGCGTGCCGCTCGGCCAAGGAAACGCTGCTCAGCGATCCGGCCACCGATACCGTGCCGCTCGTCGTGCCGAGCCGCGGCTCGAAGCTGATCGGCGGCTCGATCCGCACCGAACTCACGCGCGCCGAATTGACCCAGACGATTCTCGAAGGCTTCTTCCCGCAGGTGGACAGCGCCGCGCGTCCGGTGAGCCGCGCGCGTGCCGGTCTGACGCAGCTCGGCCTGCCGTATGCGCAGGACGCCGGCATTACGCGTCATCTGGCGGCGTTCCTCGGCCGGCAGGTGGGCGCCCTCGCTGAACTGGCGGGAACGAGCGGCATCGCGGCTGCGGAGCATGCGAGCTTCCTGCATCCCACGGCGGTGCTGTTCAACGGCGGCGTGTTCAAGTCGCCGCTGCTGGTCGAACGCATCATGGGCACGCTGAACAACTGGCTCGCCGCCGAAGGCGCGGCGCCGGCACGGCTGCTCGAAGGCGCCGATCTCGACCTCGCCGTGGCGCGCGGCGCGGCCTATTACGGCTATGTGCGACGCGGCCGCGGCGTGCGGATCCGCGGCGGCACGGCGCGCGCGTACTACATCGCGATCGAATCGGCGATGCCCGCCGTGCCCGGCCTCGAACCGCCAATCCAGGCGCTGTGCGTGGCGCCCTTCGGCATGGAGGAAGGCACCGAGGCCGAACTGCCCGCGCAGGAATTCGGCCTCGTGGTCGGCGAGCCGGTGCACTTCCGCTTCTTCGGGTCGTCGGTGCGTCGGCAGGATCAGGTCGGCACGCTGCTCGACTTCTGGGGTCCGGAGGAATTGCAGGAACTCGAAGAGATTCAGGCGACATTGCCCGCCTCCGGCCGCAACGCCGGTGAAGTCGTGCCGGTGAAGCTGCACGCGCGCGTCACCGAAGCGGGCACGCTCGAACTCGAAGCGGTGCCGCGTGGCACCGACGAGCGCTGGAAAGTCGAGTTCGACGTGCGCGGCAACGCGAATGCGTGAATGAGATGAAGCGGTATAGCGTCGGTATCGATCTCGGCACCAGCAACACGGTGCTCGCCTATGCGCAGGCGGGATCGCCGGGTGGGTCGCCGCTTATCCGCGTCTTCGAGATCGAGCAGCTGGTGAGTCCCGGCGAAGTGGCCGCGCGGCCGCTTCTGCCCTCGGTGCGCTATCAGGCCGCGCAAGGCGAACTGAACCCCGGCGATCTGCAATTGCCGTGGTCCGGTGCGGATCAGAGCGGCGCGCGCAAAGATCCACAGCAGGACGCGCAACCGGTCGTGATCGGCCGGCTCGCGCGCGTGCTGGGCGCTCAGGTGCCGGGCCGGCTGGTGTCGAGCGCGAAGAGCTGGCTCTCGCATGCGTCGGTGGATCGCACCGCGCCGATCCTGCCGTGGGGCGCCGCCGACGACGTCCGCAAAGTCTCGCCGGTCGAAGCCAGCGCGAGCTATCTGGCGCACGTGCGCGCGGCCTGGAACCAGCGTTTTCCAGACGCGCCGCTCGAACACCAGGATGTAGTGCTGACAGTGCCGGCGTCGTTCGACGAAGGCGCGCGAGCGTTGACCGTGGAAGCCGCCCGCATGGCCGGCTTGCCTGCTTTGAGGCTGCTGGAGGAGCCGCAAGCGGCGTTTTATGACTGGCTGTTTCATCACCGCGAGCAACTGGCAAGCGAACTCGCGGACACCCGTCTCGTGCTGATCTGCGACGTGGGCGGCGGCACCACCGACCTCACGCTGATCGAAGTCGGCCTGCGCGACGGCGAGCCGCAGCTCACGCGGATCGGCGTGGGCAATCATCTGATGCTCGGCGGCGACAACATGGATCTGGCGCTCGCGCATCTGGTGGAAGCGCGGCTGCCGGGCGGCTCGAACCAGCCGGGCGAGCGCGCGCGTTTGTCGGCGGCGAGCCTGTCGCAACTGGTCGAGCGTTGCCGCAACGCCAAGGAACAGCTGCTCGGCGCGCAGGCGCCCGACTCCACGTCGATCACACTGCTCGGCGCGGGCTCGAAGCTGATCGGCGGCGCGCGCACGGCGCAAGTCACGCGCGACGAGGTCGAACGGATCATCGTCGACGGGTTCTTTCCGGCGGTGGCGTCGCATGAACGGCCTGGGCGGCCGCGTGGCGCGATCGTCGAATTCGGCCTGCCCTATGCGACCGATGCCGCCGTCACGCGTCATATCGCGGCGTTTCTGAGCCGCTTCGCGGCGCAGTCGCGCAAGGCGCTGGGCATCGTCGAGTCCGCCGGTTCATCGGACGAAGCAGCGCTGCCAGTGCCCGACACATTGCTGCTCAACGGCGGCGTGTTCCGCGCCGAGGCGCTTACGCAGCGTCTGGCCAGCACCTTGGGCACGTGGCGCGGCGCAGCGCTCAACGTGCTGCACAACGACAATCCCGACGTGGCCGTGGCGCGCGGCGCGGTCGCCTATTCGCTCGCGCGCTCGGGCAACGCGCCGAAAATCGGCGGCGGCTCGCCGCGCAGCTACTTCCTCGTGCTCGACGAAACCGGCGACGGCAAAACCAATGGCGAGCCCGTGCAACGCGGCATCTGCCTGCTGCCGCGCGGCACGGAAGAAGGCCACGAGATTCTGATCGCGGATCGCACCTTCGCGCTGCGTCTCGGGCATCCGGTGCGGTTTCACCTTGTCTCGTCGATCGCGGATACGGTGTATCGGCCCGGCGAACTGATCGATCTGGCCGGCGGCGATTTCGTCCGCCTGCCGCCGCTCGCGACCATCGTGCAGCCGCGCGGCGCGAAGAGCGCGCGCGAGACCGCGGTGCGGATCGCGACGTCGCTCACCGAAGTGGGCACGCTCGACGTCCACTGCATTGAACTCGACAATCCCGCGCAACGATGGCTGCTCGAATTCCAGTTGCGCCGTGAAGACGCGCAAGCAAACCTGGCGGACGATACCGCGCCGGCTCGCCATCCGGCGCTCGACCAGGCGATCGACCACATCGACCGCTGCTTCGGCTCGCGCGCGCAGAAAGTCGATCCGAAAGAAGTCAAACGGTTGCGCTCGCAACTTGAACAACTACTGGGCGCGCGCGAAAGCTGGAACAGCGCATTGCTACGCGAACTGTTCGGCGCACTGTGGGAACGCGCGCGCCGCCGGCGCCGCTCGGCGGATCATGAACGCCTCTGGCTGAATCTGGCCGGCTATTGCGTGCGGCCCGGCTTCGGCTACCCACTCGACGAATGGCGCGTCGAACAACTCTGGTCGCTGTTCGATGACGGCATCCAGTACGTCAACGAAAGCCAGGTCTGGTCGGAATGGTGGACGCTCTGGCGGCGCGCCGCCGGCGGCCTCGACGAAAGCGCGCAACTGCGCGTGCTCGACGCCATGGCCTATCTGCAAGGCGCCGCGCAATCGCGCCACAAGCTGCCGTTCGACGTGGCGAAAACCGGCTTCACCGACATGGTTCGGCTCAGCGCATCGCTCGAACGCATTCCGGTGGAGCGCAAGATCGAGCTCGGCGAATCGGTGCTGACGCGTCTGAAGAAGCCTGCTGAAAATCATCAAAGCTGGTGGGCGGTCGGCCGTATCGGTGCGCGGCGGCCGTTCTACGGCAGTGCGCACAGCGTCGTGCCGCCGCAGACTGCCGGCGCATGGCTCAACGCGATCCTCGCGCTCGACTGGAAGAAGGTCGATCCCGCCGCGTTCGCCGCCGTGCAGATCGCCCGCCTGACCGGCGACCGCTCGCGCGACCTGCCCGAAGACCTGCGTCTTGCGGTAGTGCGCCGCCTCGAAGCGGCCAACGCGCCGCGCGCGTGGATCACCATGGTGAGCGAGAGCGTCGAACTCGATGACGCCGACGAAGGCCGCGTGTTCGGCGAGTCGCTGCCGGCGGGACTGAAGCTGATCGCGGGCGGTGGCTCGCGCGACTAGTGCAGCTCGAAATTAAGCACCGCTTCAGCCGCGAGCGCGTCCTTGCGATTCTTGAGGCTCTCGGCCAGCAGATCACGGAAGATGAGCGCGGTGTCGGCGCCGTGCTGCTCGCGAAATCCGTTCAGCACTTCAGCAATGGCGGTTCGTTGCGTAATGGGCGTCAACGTGCTGGCAATATACGAACTGCCGCGCGCCAACTCCATCATGTAGGTGGATCTGCACAGCGCCTTGTCTGCCTCTCGAGCGGATTTTCGTCCGTTACGCATCGTTGTCTTTCTCAGTTGTTTTTTTCGTTGCGCGTGCAACCAGCGGCTCCTTCCGCTGGCGAGGCGAAGCGCTCTCATGCTCCGCTCTGACGCAACCATCTCCTTCTATCTGAACAGTTCAAGCTTAAGAGAACCTTATGCGTAGCGGATAAAAGCTCACGCGGACGCACGCCTGAGAAACGCAATCCATTCGCGCGATGGCAATCGGAATGTTTTGCTGCATGCGTCGTGGCGTTTGGCGCTTCACATGCAAAAAAGGCCGGAAAAACCGGCCTTTTCACCTGAGGACCCGACGATTGCCTGGTAGTGCTACACCTGCGCCATGCCGCCGTCGACAGCCATTTCGATCCCCGTGATGTAGCTCGCGTCGTCGGATGCCAGGAAGGAGACGGCCTTGGCGATCTCGTCCGGTTCGCCCACGCGGCCAAGCGGCGTCGTTTCGCTGGCCTGCTGGGTGAAAGCGGCGATCTGCTCGTCGCTCATGCCCAGTTCGGACTTGTAGGCCGGCGTCACCACCACGCCGGGCGATACCACGTTGACGCGAATCCCGCGGCCTTTGAGATCGGTCGCCCATGTGCGCGCGAACGAGCGCAGCGCGGCCTTGGTCGCCGCATAGACGCCGAAGGCAGGCATGCCCTTGTTCCCGGCGATCGAACCGGTAATGACGATCGCGCTGCCGGGACGCATCAACGGCAAGGCTTTCTGCACCGTGAACAGCGTGCCTTTGACGTTGATGCCGAAGTACTTGTCGAACTGCGCCTCGGTGATCGCGCCGAGCGGCGAGAACTCGCCGCCGCCCGCGTTCGCGAACAGAATGTCGAGCCGGTCATGGGCGGCCTGCACCGTGCTGAACATCCGGTCGAGGTCGTCGGCTGAAGAAACGTCCGCGCGAATCGCCATGGCGCCGTGGCCGATGCGCGCCACGGCGTCGTCGAGTTCGGCCTGACGCCGGCCGGTGATATAAACAGTCGCGCCTTCCTGAGCGAAACGCGTGGCGGCGGCGAAGCCGATGCCGCTGCTGCCGCCGGTCACCAGCACGATCTTGCCGGCGTGTTTGCGGGGATTGACGTTATTGAGTGTGCACGTGTTCATCATCTGCTCCTGGGTTTGTGAGGTCGGTTGACCATGACGACGAGCTTATGCCATGCACGAATAGAGATAAATAGGTATTCTGTGACTTCTTTATCCACGTGCATGGATAATCATCGGGAAATGGAGTCGATATGGATCATTTGCAGGCCATCCGCATCTTTGCGCGGGTGGTGGAGACCGGCGGCTTCGGCCGGGCGGCGCAGTCGCTGCAGATGCCGAACGCAACGGTCAGCAAGTGGGTGAAGTCGCTGGAAGATCATCTGGGCGTGAAACTGCTCGAACGCAGCACGCGCAGCGTCAGCGTCACGACGGACGGCGCGGCGTATTACGAGCGTACGCGGCATTTGCTCAGTGAACTCGACGATATCGAGGCGACCTTGGGCCGCGACCACGCGAATCCGCGCGGCGTGCTGCGGGTCGACAGCGGCGGCTCGACCGCGAGCGGCATCCTGATTCCCGCGCTGCCCGAATTTTGCGCGCGCTACCCGGACATTCAGGTGCGCCTGAGCGTGACCGACCGGACCGCCGATCTGATCGCGGAGAACATCGACTGCGCGATTCGCAGCACGGGAGACGATCCCAATCTGGTGACGCACGCCATCGGCACGCTGCGCTGGACCACATGTGCGAGCCCGGCGTACCTGGCCGAACATGGCACGCCTATGCATCCGCGCCAGATCGTTGATGATCGGCACGCGGTGGCCGGCTATTTTTCAGCGAGCAGCGGACTCGCGCAGCCCTTGCATTTCCTCAAGGACGGCGAGCGCATCGTGCTCGACAAGGTTCGCAATACGGTGATGGTGAGCGAAAGCAATGCGCATCTGGCCACGGCGCTAGCGGGACTCGGCATCGTTCATACGCTGGATTTCATGGTGGGGCCGGCCGTGCAGCGCGGCGAGCTCGTGCCGATTCTGACGGACTGGCGGCCGGAGCCGCTGCAGGTTTATCTCGTCTATCCGCCGAGCCGCCGTTACAGCGCCAAACTCCGCGTGTTCGCCGACTGGGTGAGCCAGCTCTACGCGGAGCTTGAGACCGCCTGAACGCGCAGGCGCGTTACGCCATCGTCACCCGGTTTCGACCGCCATGTTTCGATCGATACAGCGCGCGATCCGCGCTCGCGAAACCGTCGCGATGCGCCGGCCGTGACGCCTCGCTGATACGCGTCAACGACGCGCCCACGCTCACCGTCACCCTGCCGAGCGGCGACGCGCGATGCTCGATCGCCAGATCCTCCACGCCCTGGCGCAGCGTGGCGAGCGTGTCTTCGAGCGCCGCGCGCTCCGCGTGCAGCACCAGCAGACCGAACTCCTCGCCGCCCATGCGCCCAACGATGATGCGTTCGCCATCGGCCGCGGCCTGCATCACCGAGGCCACTTTGCGCAGGCATTGATCGCCCGCCTGGTGGCCGTAGGTGTCGTTGTATTGCTTGAACCAGTCCACGTCGACCACGACCGAACCCATCACGTCGCCGTCCCGTGCCTCCTTCCAGCGGCGCGTGATGCTCTCCAGCAGGAAACGACGGTTGTACAACTGCGTGAGCGGATCGATCGCGGTGGCCGTGCGCATCTTCAGATCGTTCTCGATCATCGCGCGCAGGTGGTAGAACACGCCGCGCTGCCCGGCGTCGAGGCGGCCGGGCGCAGGGTCCATCGCGCACAAGGCGCCGACGATCTCGCCATTGGGCGCGCGCAGCGCGATCGCCGCGTAGAAGCGCACGAACGGATGCCGCTGCACCAGCATGCATTCGCCGAAACGGGTGTCGTCGTGCGCATCCTCGATGACGAACAACTCTTCGTCGCGCACCGCATAGTCGGCGAGCGAGCGGGCTCGCGTGACGAGCGGCATCGCCATGCCGACCTCGGCGCGGTAATGCTGGTATTCCTCGTCGAGCAGCGTGATCGCGGTGATCGCCGCGCCGGTCACGCTCTTGAGAATTTCCGCCGCGTGGGTGAAGCATTCGCGCATCACCTGATCGTCGTGCAACAGCCATTCAATGACCGACGACTCCACCTCGGGTTCACCGGCGCAGGACGAATCGAACTGCATGCGGCTGGACAGACGGTCGTTACTGAAGGCGAGTTGCACGGCTGGGTTCCAGAATGTGATTAGCTCGTGTCAACGGCACAATCACGCGAAACTTGAGCAGCGGTGAAGCTTGTCGGCGCGCAAAGTCAGGCATGGCGGCGCGGATCGACGCGTGGCGCCAGGAAGTACAATTCAGCGCCGGTCTCATACCGCTTGCGTCTGCTCAAGAAACGGGCAGTGCGTCCCTTTCAACAGACATTTGCACCCGCTCTCGCCGCGCGTATTTCGCATTCACATGATCAATCTCTTTCAGGCCATGCAGGCGTTCGTCAAGGTCGCCGACGCGGGCAGCTTCGCGCAGGCCGCCGAGCAACTCGGCGTCTCGACCTCGGTGGTCACGCGCCACGTGTCGAGCCTTGAAAAGCATCTCGGCATTCGCCTGTTCCAGCGCACCACGCGTAAGGTCGTGCTGACCGAAACCGGCGCCGAGTACGCCGACGGCTGCCGCCTCCTGATAACCGAACTCGAAGAAGTCGAATCGCGCGCAACCACCGCGTCGAAGGAAGTCGCCGGCGATCTGCGCATCGTCGCGCTGGGCAGCTTTTCGTTATTTCGCCTCACGCCGCTGTTCGCCGAGTATCAGGCAAAGTTTCCGCGTGTGAATCTGCGCGTCACGTTGACGGAGAAACGCGTCGATCTGCTCGAAGGCGGCTTCGACGTGGGGATCGTGACCGAGCATATGATCCGCTCGGAGTCGCTGGTGGTGCGCCGGCTGATCAACTCGCACGCGGTGCCGGTGGCGTCGGCGGCTTACCTCGCGCAGGCCGGTCATCCGAAAACGCCCGCCGATCTCACGCGGCACCGCGTAATCACCGCACCGCTCGACACCAGCCCGCAGACCTGGGTGTTCGACAACGGCGAAGGCGGCGAAGACAGCATCGCGCTCGATGCGTCGTTCACCGTCAACAGCATGATCATGCAGAAACAGGCGGCGCTCGGCGCGATGGGCATCGCGCTACTGCCGCTCGAAATGGTCGACGACGAATTGCGCGCGGGCACGCTGGTGCGGATCCTTGAAGATCACGCCGTGCTCAACGGAGACGTGGCGGTGTCGCTCGTGTATCCGAGCCGGGAGTTCGTGCCGCGCAAGATCCGCGAGTTTATCGATCTGGCGGTGGGGTTCTTCGAGTGATTCCGCCGGAATAGAGAGGCTTTTCGCGCCCTCACGTCGTCAAGGCCGCTCGCCTCGCGCCAAACGCGCTTCGATGTCATACACCACCGGCATCAGATCCGCGACGCTGTCGATCACATAGTGCGCGCCCGCCGCCTGCAGCTTCTCGATTGCCGCCTTGCGACGCCATGCGAACTCATCTGGCGCCAGCGCCTTGACGTCGTCTTCGGCCATGCCGAACGCGTTGCCGCTCACCGCGACGCCGACCGCCCACGTGCCGCCGTTGATGCCCTCTTCGAT
Source organism: Paraburkholderia sp. BL27I4N3 (assembly GCF_003386115.1). Taxonomy (NCBI): domain Bacteria; kingdom Pseudomonadati; phylum Pseudomonadota; class Betaproteobacteria; order Burkholderiales; family Burkholderiaceae; genus Paraburkholderia; species Paraburkholderia sp. BL27I4N3. The sequence continues at coordinate 2,297,039 of NZ_QREJ01000001.1, forward strand.
GCCGACTTCGGTGTCGTCCACCTTGATCGCATCCTTCGCACGCCACACGCCCAGTTCCGGCAGCGTCTTGTAGATCATGTACGGCGACGGGCGGCCTTCCGGCGTATCGCCGGTGCACACGATGCTGTCCGGCGAGAACCCCTGCGCGGCCGCACCCGGCACGATCTCGGCCATGATCTCGCGCGTATAGCCGGTGGTCGTGCCGATCCGGATGTCGTCGCTGCGCAGCGCGCTCGCCACGTCGGCCACGCCCGGAATCACCGAGCTGTAGCTCGCCGCCACGGCGATGTTCTTCGGCACGAACACGTCGTACACGGCGTCGATATCCGCTTCGCCCGGCGCGTGGCCGTACTTGTCGGCCCAAGCCTGCGCGACACGCGGCAACGCCATCAGCGCCGCGATATGCGGACGCTTGGCCATGCCCATCGGACCGCGCGCTTCATCGATCGTGATCGGCACGCCGAACTGATCGAAGGTCTCGACGAAGGCGCCCATCGGCGCCAGTGAACCGTAATCGACCACTGTGCCGGCCCAATCGAAAATCACTGCTTTTACGTGTTTCATTTACTTCGACCCCATGGAATTCCGAAAGCTCGCGCGGTATGCCCGAACTGTGTGCTTCAGGCCGCGTCGGCCAATCTCTTGCGCTCTTCGAGCGCAGCCGCCGGCGGAGCGGCCTGTTCGACGCCCATCGATTCGAGCGCGTTGCCGCACGCCGCCACGACGCGGCGCATCACGTGCTCGTCCACCTGACCGATGCAGCCGATCCGGAAGCTGTCCGCCACCGTCAATTTGCCCGGATAGATGATGAAACCCTGCTGCTTCATCAATTCGTAGAAGCGCTCGAATTTGAATGACGCATGCGCCGGCGAGAAAAACGTCACGATGATCGGCGAGCGCCAGCGCGCATTCAGCAGCGGCTCGAAGCCAAGGTCGTGCATGCCGGCCACCAGCACGTCGCGGTTGTTCGCGTAGCGCGTGAGACGTCCGGGCTGGCCGCCTTCCATCTTATGCAACCGCAGTGCCTCGATAAACGCGGCCACGGTGTGCGTGGGCGGCGTGAAACGCCACTGGCCGGTGCGGTTCATCACGTCCCATTGATCATGGACGTCGAGCGCGAGCGAGTGACTGCGTCCCTTCGCTTCCTGCAACGCACCCTTGCGGGCGATCACGAATCCGAAACCCGGCACCCCCTCGATACATTTATTCGCCGACGACACGAAGGCCTCGCAGGCAATCTCGCGCACGTCGAGCGGCACCGCGCCGAAGGCGCTCATCGAATCGATCAGCAGCTTGCGGCCCTTCTTCGCGGTGGCGGCGGCGATTTCCGCGAGCGGGTTCAGAATCCCCGAACTGGTTTCGCAATGCACGGCGACCACGTGCGTGATGCGTGGCTCGGCGTCCAGCATGCGCTCCACTTCCGCGCCGCGCGGCGGCAGGTAGTCGCCTTTGTCGAGCAGCGTAAAGGCGCGGCCGAGATAACCGAGCGTGGTCGCGATGCGCTTGCCGTACGCGCCGTTGGCCAGCACGAGCGCGTGGCCGTCGCGCGGAATCAGACTGCCGAGCATCGCTTCGACGCAATAGCTGCCGCTGCCTTGCAGCGGGACGCAGTCGTATTCTCCCGCTGTGTCTCCGGCAATCTCCAGCAAGCTGCTACGCAACAGCGCTGTCATTGCGCGGAAATCGCCGTCCCACGAACCCCAGTCGCGCAGCATCGCTTCCTTGGTCGAGAACGCCGTGGTGAGCGGCCCGGGCGTCAGCAGATACGGCTCGCCCCTAGCCGGTGCCGCGCACGTGACGGCGGACGATCCTGCGGCGTTCACGGCTGGGGAACGGTCGAGCACGCTGTCCATGTTCGGAATCTCCGATATCGCTGGTTTGGTGAATGACACAGTACAGAAACGCGCGCCATCGGTAAAATCGATATAATTGATGTGGGTATCGTAATAACTTATAGGTTGGCAAGGCACACGTGCAATACGCGCAATTGCGGGCGTTTCATGCGGTCGCGGAACATGGCGGGTTTTCCAAAGCGGCGCAGGCGCTCTCGCTCACGCAGCCGGCCGTGTCGGATCACGTGCGACGGCTGGAACAGGATTACGGCGTCAAACTGTTCGAACGCGGGCCGCGCGGCGTCGAGACTACCGAGCTCGGCCTGCGCCTCTTCAGCGTGACAAGGCAGATGCTCAGTTGCGAGCGCGACGCGCGGCAATTGCTCGAATCGGCGGGCGGGCTCGAATCCGGCTCGCTGTCGCTGGCCGCGGACGCGCCCGACCTGGCGGTCGCGCTGATCAGCGCGTTTCACAAGCTGCATCCGGGCATCGTCGTGACGCTGTCTATCGCGAACGCCGCGGACTGCATGCAGCGCGTGCTCTCCAGCGTCGTCGACGCGGCCATTACCGCCGCGCCGCAAGTGCACAGCCGTCTGGAGGCGCGCGTATTGCGGCGCGATCCGCTGGTGGCGATGGTGCCGGCGAGCTATCCGGTGGCGAAGAAACGCAGGCTGAGCTACGCCGAACTGGTGCAGCAGCCGATGATTTTCCGCGAGTCGCAATCCGTCACGCAGCAGTTGCTCGAAATCGAACTGGTTCGCGAGTCGCTGCAGGTAGAACCGGTCATGTACGTGGACGGCCGCGAGGCGCTCGAAGAAGCAGTCGCGCAAGGCATGGGCGTCGGCGTCATCGCGCGCGCCGAATTCAACGAATCTCGGCGGATCAGGATGATTCCGCTGCAGGACTGCCGGGTGCAGATGACCGAATCGCTGACGCGGCTCGCCGAGCGGCCGGGGTCGAATCTGCTGGACGCGTTGTTCGCGGTGGAGTTGGGAAAGCCGGCTGCGGCATTACACGACGAGCCAGTTCACGCCGCTCCGGCTGAATGAAACGACAAGCCGCCCGGCAGGCGCTGCCTGCGGGCGGCTTTTCTTCCTCGTGCTGCGATATGGCGTGGCGCTATGCGGCCACGCTTTATCCGTTCACGTCGAACTGCTTAACGCGAGCCACCGCTGGCAATCAGGCTTTCACCAGTCAGCCAGCGGGCGTCGTCGGAAGCGAGGAAGGCGACCACATCGGCGATATCGTCAGGCTGGCCGATACGGCCGAGCGGCGTCGTGCTGACCGCCCACGTTTCGAAGTCGGAGCCGAGGATGCCGCCGGTGTGCGTGCCTTCGGTGGCGACCATGCCCGGGTTCACCGAATTGACGCGAATCTTGCGCGGGCCGAGCTCACGTGCAAGCACGCCGGTGATACCGTCGACTGCACCCTTGGTAGCGGTATAGACCGCGCTGCCCGGCGGCGTGATGCGGCTCACCACCGAACTGATATTGACGATGCTCGCGCCTTCGCCGAGATGCTTGACCGCTGCCTGCGTGGTCAACAGCAGACCCAGCACGTTCACGTTGAAGTGCTTATGGAAATGCTCTTCGGTGATCTCTTCGATCGGCGCGAATTCATACACGCCCGAGTTGTTGACGAGAATGTCGAGACGGCCATACGTTTCCACCGCCGTATCGATGATGCCTTGCGCGTCCGCCGCTTTCGACACATCGCCCGCGACGGCCACGGCCTTGCCGCCGGCAGCGGTGATCGCCTCGACCACGCTTTCCGCGCCGGCCTTGCTCGACGCGTAGTTCACCACCACTGAAGCGCCTTGCGCGGCCAAAGCCTTGGCAATTGCCGCGCCGATACCTTTCGATGCACCGGTTACGACTGCAACCTTACCTGTGAGTTTGCTCATGATCGATTCCTGTAGATGGGATTGGCGCCGACGCTATCGCGAAGATTCGCGGGCAGCGGTGGAAATGCACTGGCGCTGACACTGGTGACAATGTAGTTACGTCGGCCGCGCGGATAAAGCGGCTGAAGGCGAATAGATACGTCGGTTGAGACGAACAATCGGAAGACAGGTGACGCGGATGGCCCGAAGGCTCGATGTGACCGGCGGTGCAACCCGCCAGTGCGAATGGGAAAGCACGAGTAAGCACGCACATAAGAGCGAACAGCACTTCCCCCTGTCAGTGTAGGCGGTTCGAAGCCTCGGCGTTTCTATAAAACAGCCTTGGTACGCCGCCCGCCTGTATCAGCCGCATGCTCCTCCATCGCGAGTTCGATGAACGCGCGCGTTGCCGCGTTCCGGTACGCGCCTTTGCGCAATAGCAGCGCAGCCGTACGCTGCGGCAGGGCCGGCTCCAACTGCACGAGAAACAGTTCGCTCTGCTCGCGCGCGATCGCGGCCGGCAGCAGCGTGGCGAGCGCACTGCGGCGCACGATCTGGACGATCGCGCCAATCGAATTCACCTCCATCGCGATGCGCGGCGACACGCCATGCAGCTTGCAATAACGATCGATGTACTGACGCGTTGCGAACTCTTCGTTGAGCAGAACGAGCGCTTCGTTCTGGAACTGGCTCAGCTTTAACGCGGAACGACGCTTCGCGTACGGATGCGCCTTGCCGACCACCATCGCCAGCGCCTCGACGAATAGGGTTTGCGTCTCGATGTCCGGCGTGTTCGTGTCGTCGAATGCGATGCCGACGTCGAGCGCGTCTTCGCTCAGCAACGCTTCCATCCGGTCCTGCGGCATTTCGAGGATGTTCAGCGTGATGTTCGGATAGCGGCGGTTGTACTTCTCCAGAAGCGGGCCGATCAGGTAGGCCGTGAAGGTCGGTGTCATCGCAAGACGCAGCGAGCCGCGGCTCAACTCCTCCACGTCGTGTATCGCCCGCTTGCCCGCCTCGAGGTCTTGCAGCGCGCGCTGAGCGTAATGCACATAGGCGGTGCCGGCATCGGTCAGCTGGATCGTGCGGCCGGACCGGTCGAGCAACTGCACTCGCAAGGTGTCTTCCAGCTGCTTGATCTGTTGCGACAGCGTCGGCTGCGATACGTGCAGCGCCTCGGCCGCGCGCGTGAAATTGCGGTGCTCGGCGACTGCAAGAAAGTAACGGATGTGCCTGAGTAGCATGGCGTCCTCTCGAACTATTGGTGTTTCCTATCGAGAGAATAATAAACCGGTCTTGGACGCTATAGCTCGATCGGCGCATTGTTCATCCATCGATTCCCCACGAACAACCTGATGGAGCGAAACATGCAAGACATCATCGACGGCTTCCTGAAGTTTCAGCGCGACGCCTTCCCGCAGCGCTCCGAGCTTTTCAGGAAACTGGCCACGACCCAGAACCCGCGCACGTTGTTCATTTCGTGCTCAGACAGCCGGCTCGTGCCGGAACTCGTCACGCAGCGCGAACCGGGCGATCTGTTCGTGATCCGCAACGCGGGCAACATCGTGCCTTCGTACGGTCCGGAGCCGGGCGGCGTGACCGCCACGGTCGAGTACGCAGTCGCCGCGCTCGGCGTCACCGATGTGGTGATCTGCGGTCATTCCGACTGCGGCGCGATGACGGCCATCGCGACCTGCAAATGCATGGACCATATGCCCGCCGTGCGCAACTGGCTGCACTACGCGGACTCCGCGAAAGTCGTCAACGAGGCGCGCGAGCACAAGAGCGAACGCGACCGGGTCGACTCGATGGTCCGCGAAAACGTGATCGCGCAACTCGCTAATATCAAGACTCATCCTTCCGTGCGGCTCGCCCTCGAACAGGGACATCTCGCGCTGCACGGCTGGGTGTACGACATCGAAACCGGCTCGATCGATGCGCTCGACGGCTCGACGAATCGCTTCGTTTCTCTTGCGGAACATCCGCATACGTGTGCCACCCCGGCTCGACTCGACGTCGCGGCCTGACCGCACTTATTTTATTTACTTACTCTGAGGAAATTCATCATGACGCAGTCCCAATACAGCCAGGCCCCGCGTGAAGCACTGACCGACGCAATCATCGACGCGAAGGTTCGCAAGAATCTCACGTTCGAGCAGATCAACGAAGGCACCGGCCTGAGTCTTGCATTCGTCACCGCCGCCTTGCTCGGCCAGCATCCGCTGCCCGCAGACGCCGCGAAGGTCGTGGCGGACAAACTCGAACTCGGCGAAGATGCGGTGCGCCTGCTGCAAACCATCCCGTTACGCGGCAGCATTCCGGGCGGCGTGCCGACCGATCCGACCATCTACCGCTTCTACGAAATGGTGCAGATCTACGGTTCGACGCTAAAGGCACTGGTGCACGAGCAGTTCGGCGACGGCATTATCAGCGCGATCAACTTCAAGCTCGACATCAAGAAGGTCGACGATCCGGAAGGCGGTCAGCGTGCCGTGATCACACTCGACGGAAAGTATCTGCCGACCAAACCTTTCTGAGCCGACAGCGGAGTCGTTCTATCAGCAACGGCTCCGTCAAAAAACTGTGACGCAGCGTGCCACGCAATGAATTCAGCACTTACGCAGCAACATGATTTGCGCGGCCACGCTGGCCAGCACCGCCAGCGCGCCGAGTGTATCCAGAATAACGTGCCACACGATATCGCTCCTTCCACACTCGTTTCACCATTGCCTGATTAAACGAATGCTCGTGCCATTAATTGAATACCCAGCCCGAGCAGACAGATAAAGAACCAGCGTCTGAACGTGTCCGCGCCGATGCGTCCGCGCACGCGCTGTCCGATCCACATGCCGAACAGCGCCGGCACCACGGCAAATAGCGACTCGCCCAGATCGCCGGCGGCAAACGCGTGCTCTCTGGTGAGGCCGATCGCCAGCGCGATGGTCGACACCGTGAACGACAAGCCGAGCGCCTGCACCAGATCCTCTTTCTTCAACGCCAGCCCTTGCAGATACGGTACTGCCGGCACGACGAACACACCAGTGCCGCCGGTGACGAGGCCCGTCACCGCGCCGATCGCCGGCGACAACCAGCGCTCGTACCGCGCCGGCACTGAAAAGCGCCACGCCAGCAAACCGGCCGCGGCGTACAACGTCAACGCGGCACCGAGTCCGACCACGGTCCATTCCCCGCCCCCGCCCGCGATGAACGACGCGGCCGCGACCGTGCCGGCGACGATGCCGAGCAGCATCGGCCACAAGCGTTTGAGCAGCGCCCGCACGCTCGGCCCCGCGAACAGTTGCCAGACGTTCGTCACGAACGACGGCAACAGCAGCATCGCGGCGGCCTGGGCCGGCAGCATCAGCGTGCCGAGCACGCCCATGGCGACGGTCGGCAGTCCCATGCCGGTCACTCCCTTGACGAAGCCGGCGACCACGAAAGTCGCGGCGACCACGCCCGCACGCATCGCAAACGAAGAGATCATTGGAAGCTTGTTATTGAAGTGATGCCGGCAATTTTCAATCGCCGCAAGGCCGGCCACAATGCGTAAGATACTTAGCGTGACTTAGGCTGGGGCTAAGGCTGTGACCCGGGCTGAATCCCACCGCTTCCCCATAACGATCCGTCTTCCATGCGCTTCGACCTCATCGACCTCCGCCTGTTTCTGCTCATCCTCGAAACCGGCAGCATCACCCACGGCGCCGCGCGCGCGAACATGTCGCTGCCATCGGCGAGCGCGCGGCTGCGCGGCATGGAAGACGCGCTCGGCATGCCGCTGCTCGAACGCGGCCGCCGCGGTGTCGAATCCACGCCGACCGGGGACACGCTCGCGCATCACGCGCGGCTCGTGCTCGGGCAGATCGAACGCATGCAGGGTGAACTGGGCGAGCATCAGGAAGGCCGCAAAGCGTGCATCAGGCTGTGGACCAACACGGCGGCCATCACCGAGTTCCTGCCCTCCGCGATCGGTCTGTTTCTGCGCGATCATCCCAACGTGCAGATCGATCTGAAGGAGCGTCAAAGCAGCGAAACGGTCAAGGCGGTGCTGACCGGCGCGGCTGAAATCGGCATCATTTCCGATGCGGTCGATCACGGCGCGCTGCAGACCTTCCCCTTCGCCATCGACAAACTCGTGCTGATTGCGAGCCGCGACGATCCGCTTGCCGCACTGCGCCGCACGACGCTGGCGGAAGTGGCGGAGCGGGAATTCATCGGACTGAGCGCGGACAGCGCATTGCAGGCCTACCTCGGCGAGCGCGCGCTGCTGGCCGGTCAGCCGCTCAGCTTCCGCACCCACGTGCGGACCTTCGACGCCATCTGCTGCATGGTCGAACAAGGCGCCGGCCTCGGTATCGTGCCGGCTACTGCGGCGAAGCGCTATCGCGGCACGCCCGGCATCCGTACGATCGAGCTGACCGATAGCTGGGCCGCGCGCCAGTTGCTGATCTGCATGCGCGAGCTGAACGCAATGGCGCGGCCGGAAAAGGCGCTGGTGCGTCATCTGGCCGGAATCTGAATGTTCCGTCTGGAATGCGCGCGCCGCGCTATTATCAGTCCGGCTTATCCAACTAACTATTTTTAATCGATTTGCCTGATGTAGCGTGGTTTCTTATCCTTGACGCACAACCGCGTGCACTTCGATGCATGCGCCGTCCGCCACTTTTTTGCCGGCAAGATCATGGAAAGAACCACCTTCAACGTGCGTGTCGATAGCGTCCGCGACGAAGCGCATGGCGTGCGCTCGTTCAGCGTGTCGCGACTGGACGGGCAACTGTTCGATCACTACGAACCCGGCGCGCACATCGACGTGACCGGACCATCGGGCGTCACGCGGCAATATTCGTTGTGTGGCGACCCGGACCAGCGGGACGCGCATCTGTTCGCCGTGAAGCGCGAAGACACGTCACGCGGCGGCTCGCGTTCGCTGCATGACGATGTCACAGTCGGCAGCGAATTGACCATCGGCGCGCCGCGCAATCTTTTCCAGCTCGCGCCGGGCGCCGAAGAACATGTGCTGATCGCCGCAGGGATCGGTGTGACACCGCTGCTGAGCATGGCGTATCGCCTGCTCAAACAGCAACAGCGCTTCGTGCTGCATTATTTCGCGCGCAGCGCGGAACACGCCGCGTTTTTGCCGCTGCTCTCACGCGCGCCGTTCAGTGAGTATGTGAAGCTGCACTTCGGCGTCGCTCGCGAGCAACTCGATGCGGTGCTCGGCGATTGTCTCGCGGATGCGCGCGAAGGCACGCACGTTTATACCTGCGGGCCGGCACCTTTCATGGAACGCGTGGTGGCGATCGGTGAATCGCGCCTTGCCTCTGAAGCGATCCATCTCGAACGCTTCGCTGCTGAGCCGGCGTCGACTACGAGCGCCGAATTGGCCGCGCTCGATACCTTCGACGTGCGGATCGCGAGCAGCGGCGCGACCGTTCGGGTGGACAAGGACACGACCATCGTCGCGGCGCTGGCGTCGATCGGCATCGAGGTGGATACGTCGTGCGGCGAAGGGGTGTGCGGCACGTGCATGGTCGACGTGGTCAGCGGCACGCCCGAGCATCGCGACCATTGCCTGAGCAAAGCGGAACGCGCGAGCGGCAAGGTGATCTGCTGCTGCATTTCACGCGCTACGTCGCCGGTGCTGGTGCTGGATCTTTAATGCATCAACAAGGTGCTGCATTGACAGCACCTTTCTCAAACGCCTTCTATTACCGGTCGTCATCGCGAATCGACGACGCATGCCGGCACAGCGCGCGCACTTTGACATCCATATACGGAAACAGCGGCAACTGGCTCAGCACGTCGTGCAGATGCGCGGGGCTCTGCACGTCGAACACGCTGACATTCGCGTAGCGGCCGGCAATGCGCCACAGGTGCCGCCACACGCCCTCCTGTTGCAGCCTTTGCGACATCGCTTTCTCATCGGCCTTCAGGCGCGCGGCGCGTTCGGCATCCATATCGGCCGGAAGGTGGACGGTCATCTCAACGTGAAACAGCATGCTTGCTCTCCTCTCTGATCGGTAACTTAAAAGCCCTGGCGGCCCGGCCAATCGCGCCGCGCAACCAGGGCCGACAGATTCGTGCGATACGTGCGGGCCTTTTCTCTCAAACGCCCTGCTTCAGCGCTGCAAAAGCGACATCAGGCTTCAGCGCGCAGACGCTCCACTTCAGCGTCCGGCAGGTTGTCGCGCTCCTTGAACAGCGTGAAGTCGAAATCGATCAGCGCGAAATTGCCGTCCACGCCATACGGTTTGCCTTCGGCGCCTTCAGCCTGCTTGACCGCCGGCACGAGACCGTCGCGCGTGGCGAAGGCGAAGTCGTCCCACAGATACGGATCGCCGTCGATGTTGATCTGCGTGGTCAGCTTGCGGAACCCCGGCGCGGACACGAAGAAGTGAATATGTGCCGGACGATGCCCATGCCGGCCGAGCTGATCGAGCAGCAGTTGGGTCTGCCCTTGCGGCGGCACGCTATAGCCGACCGGCACGACGCTGCGGAAGCTGTATTTGCCTTCGGCGTCGGTACGGATCGAGCGGCGCAGATTGAAGGCCGGTTGCGATTTGTCGAAGTACGAGTAGTTGCCCAGATGGTTCGCGTGCCACACTTCGACGAGTGCGTGAGCGAGCGGCTTGCCGTCTTCGCCGAGCACGCGGCCTCGCATGATCAGCGTCTGGCCCGGATCGGTGCCGTCGTCCAGTCGTGCATGTCCGTCGGAGACCGGCGCACCGGCCACGTACAACGGGCCTTCGATCGTGCGCGGCGTGCCGCCTTCGATGCCGGCCTTCGCCTCCGCTTCATCCAGACGCAGATCGAGAAAATGCTCGAAACCCAGACCCGCGGCCAGCAAACCGAGTTCGCCGCTCTTGCCGGCGTCGCCGAGATAATTCAGCGCGGTCCAGAATTCGGCGGGCTGCACGTCGAGGTCTTCGATCGTATAGAACAGATCCTGCACGATCCGGTTGACGATCTGCCTGGTGCGCGGGTTGCCTTCGCTGGTGGCGCTGTCGTTGATCTTATTGAGCAGCGCGTCGATAGCTTGCTTGTTCATGGGGTATCTCCTTCGATTGATGTTCTGGATGGCTAACGGATGAGCCTTCAGTGCTTCACTGCTTCAGTTCGTGCTTACGCTGGCGCCTTTGCGCGTATCGCGCCGCAGGCGGTCGATCTTGTCCCAGTCGAGCGTGATGCCAAGACCCGGACCTTGCGGCAGATGCAGCGCGAAATTCTCGTAGCACAGCGGTTCGGTGAGAATCTCCTCGGTCAGCAGCAAGGGGCCGAACAGTTCCGTGCCCCACTTCAACTCGCCAAAGGTGCTGAAGAGTTGCGCGGAAGCGATCGTGCCCACCGCGCCTTCGAGCATCGTGCCGCCGTACAGATCGATGTTCGCGGCCGACGCTATGGCCGCCACGTGCGCGGCGCCCACCAGGCCGCCCGATTGCGCGATCTTCACGGCGAACACATCGGCGGCGCGCGCGCTGGCCACCGCAAATGCATCGGCCGGACCGTGCAGCGCTTCGTCGGCCATGATCGGTACGAGAGCGAGGTCGGTCAGACGCTTGAGGCCCGCGCGATTCTCCGCCGCGATGGGTTGCTCGATCAGCGTCACGCCCGCATCGGCAAAACGCCGCGCGGCCCAGATCGCGTCGGATTCGCTCCACGCCTGGTTCACGTCGACGCGCACTTCGCCGCGTCCTTGCACCGCTTTCTGGATCGCGACGACATGCGCCACGTCCTCGGCCACGGCGCGCGTGCCAATCTTCAGCTTGAACACGCGATGGCGCTTCGTCTCGTACACCTGTTCGGCTTCGTCGATATCGCGTTGCGTGTCGCCGCTCGCGAGCGTCCACGCCACGTCCACGGAATCGCGCACACGGCCGCCGAACAGTTCCGACAGCGGCATGCCGAGGCGCTGTGCCTGCGCATCGAACAACGCCGTTTCCAGCGCGGACTTCGCAAAGCGGTTGCCCTGGAACAGCTCGCGCAGTTTCGCCATCGCGGCGCCTGGACGCGTCGCGTCCATGCCTTTGAGCAATGGCGCGAAATAGGTGTCGATATTGACCTTGATACTTTCCGGGCTTTCCTCGCCATACGCGAGGCCGCCGATCGTGGTGCCCTCGCCCACGCCGACCAACCCGTCGGCGCAACGGATGCGCACCAGCACCAGCGTCTGGCAGTTCATCGTTGCGACCGAGAGACGGTGCGGACGGATCGTCGGTACGTCGACGAGAATCGTCTCCACGCTCTCGATCTTCACGGGTGTTGCTATCATTCGTTGCCCTCCTGAACTGCTGAACCGGGAGCCCCAATAGTAGAAACAACCCGCGAAGCAGTCCAACACCGATTCCGACTACTTCCATACCGTAGGGGTATGCATGGAACTTCGCCAACTCCGCTATTTCATCGCGGTCGCCGAAGAAATGAACATCACGCGGGCCGCCCAACGCCTGCATATGACCCAGCCGCCGCTCAGCCGCCAGATCCAGCAGATCGAGGAAAGCGTCGGCCTGGCGCTGTTCGAGCGCGGCTCGCGGCCGCTGCGGCTAACCGAAGCCGGGCGGATTTTCTATACCCAGGCCAGGCGGCTCGTCGACGAAGCGGACGAACTCGCGCCGCTCACGCGCCGTCTTGCGCAGCTGGCTGAGCGCGTGGTGATCGGCTTCGTGCCCTCGACGCTGTATGGCGCGCTCCCCGCCGTGATCCGCGCCTTTCGCGAGGCCGCGCCGCATATCGAGCTGTCGCTGATCGAAATGTTCACCATCGAACAACTCGGCGCGCTCAAGGGCGGCCGCATCGACGTGGGCTTCGGCCGCCTGCGTTTCGACGACGCGCAACTCGCGCGCGAGGTTCTTTTAGAAGAAAGAATGATTGCCGCATTGCCGCAAGACCATCCGCTCGCCCGACAAAAGAAGCCGCTCACGCTGGCAGCGTTAGCGCAGGAAACCTTGATCGTCTACCCGAGCACGCCGCGGCCGAGCTACGCCGATCAGCAGCTATCGGCCTTGCACGATCATGCGTTGGAGCCGAAGGCGATTCATGAAGTGCGCGAATTGCAGACCGCGTTGGGCCTGGTGGCGGCGCAAGTGGGCGTGTGTCTCGTGCCGGAAAGCGTGGAAGGTTTGCGCGCGCACGGTGTGGTGTACCGTCCCATTCCGGCGGCCAACGTCGCTTCGCCGATCATCATGAGCCGCCGCTTGCAGGACGAATCGCCGACCACCACGTTGCTGTGTTCGATCGCGCGAGACCTGTTCAAAAAGGTCTGAAGTACTGAGAGCCTGGCCTTCACTTCTCGTCGAAGCGCTTCACGATATCCGCCATCAGATTGCGCAGCCACACGTTGCCTTCGTCCTGATCGAAATGCTCGTGCCAATGCATCGTGACCGCCGCGATCGGCAAGGTCACGGGCAAATCATAGATCTGAAAACCGCCGTCGCGATTGAAAATGTGCGCGAGGCGGCGCGGCAGCGTAGCGAACAGATCGGTCACGGCCAATACGCTCGGCAACGCCACGAAATGCGGTAGTTCCAGCGCGATATGACGCCCGACACCTTGCGTGCGGAATTCGTCGTCGAGCGCGTGATGGCTGTGCTCGACCGACGTGATCTGCACGTGCGAAGCGTCCAGAAACGCCTTCAAACTCAGTTCCCTTGTGCGCGGCAAGCCGCGCCGCTTCCTCGTCATACACACGTACGTCTCTTCGAACAGCGCCTGATGCCGCGTGCGCGCGGTCAGCGTGGGCAGATTGCCGATGGCGAAATCGAGCCGGCTCGCGCGCAGTGCATCTTCCATTTCCTCGACCGGCAGCGGCTCGATACGCAGCCTCACACGCGGCGCCTGCCGATGCAACGCCTCGCAGATCGGCGGCAGATAGGCCAGTTCGCCCGCGTCCGACAGTGACAGCCGGAAGGTCCGCGTGCTCACCGCCGGGTCGAAATGCTCCGCGTAACGCAGCGCTTCGCGCACGGTGTCGAGCGCGCGGGACACGATGGTCGACAGTTCCAGCGCGATCGGCGTGGGCTGCATGCCGGCGCGCGTGCGGATGAAAAGCGGATCGTCGAACAGCGTGCGCAAACGACCCAGCGAATAGCTGATGGCAGGCTGCGACAGCGCCAGCCGCTCGCCCGCCCGAGTCAGGCTGCGCTCTTCGACGATCGCCTGAAAAACGCGCAGCAAATTGAGGTCGACGTGATCCAGCGAGTTCATCGAGATATCCATGCGGTTGATTTTATATTTCATTTTAGATCAATTTGACGCATATCAAGTAGTCGACGAAACTTGCCTTCATCGACCACCCCACTTACACAAGCCATGAGCGAATCCTCATATCAGACCGTCGATACGAGCGCGTTGTATCAGCGCGCGCAGCCCGACCGCGTGGCCCCTTCGCTGTACTACGACCCGGCTGTCTTCGAAGCGGAACTCGAGCGCATTTTCTACAAGACGTGGATCTGGGTCGCGCACGAAAGCGAACTGCCGAATCCGGGCGACTTCCGCACCACCACGATCGGCCGCCAGCCGGTGATCGTGGTGCGCGACAAGAGCGGCGCGGTCAACGTCTTGCAGAACCGTTGCCGTCATCGCGGCGCGACCGTCTGCGAACAGCACAAGGGCAACGCGAAAGGCTTCACGTGCCCGTATCACAGCTGGACCTACGGCCTGGACGGCGCCTTGCGCGCGCTGCCGTACGGCGACGGTTACGAAGGCGTGATCGACAAGACCGAACTGCCGCTCGCCAGTCTGCGCGTGGGCATCTATCAAGGCCTGATCTTCGCGAGCTTCAATCAGGAGATCGAGCCGCTGGAAGATTTCCTCGGCGGCGCCAGGCCGTGGATCGATCTGTTCATGAAGCAAGGCGCGGGCTATCCGATCAAGGCCAACGGCGAACACCGCTTCCGCTTTAACGGCAACTGGAAGATCCAGCTCGAGAACACCACCGACCTGTATCACTTCCCCGTGGTCCACAAATCGTGGATGAAATCGATCGACGACGAAACCGCCGCCGCGATCACCAGCTTCATGACGAGCGACCAGGCCTTTTGCCGCTCGCTCGGCAACGGTCACAGCCTCGCCGTGCTGGTGCCGGAAATCGTCGATCTCGACAAGGACGACGGTGCGCCGATTCCCGAGCGCTTCGAAGAACTCGCCGCCTCGCTCGCGAAGGACCACACGCCGGAACAGGTGCGCCGCATCGTGCGCTCGCTGATGGGCGTCGGCTTCAACCTGAATCTGTTTCCGAACCTCGCGCTGTCGATGGCGTTTTTCCGCGTACTGCGGCCCATTTCCGCGAACGAGACCGAGATCCGTCACGTCGCGCTCGCCATGGACGGCGGCCCCGAAGAAGCGAACCGCGTGCGCCTGCGCATTCACGAGCACTTCCAGGGCCCGTTCGGTTTCGGCAGCCCGGACGACGCCGAAGCATGGGAGCGCGTGCAGCGCGGCTCGCATGCCGGCCCCGATCTGCCGATTCTCGTCAACCGAGGCCTGAATCGCGAGAGCACCGCGCCGAACGGCGAAAAGACCGCGCACGCCACCGACGAAACCGGCATGCGCGAAGCGTACGCGCAATGGCGCACGATGATGGAGCAGGCATGATGGACGACAGGAACACACTGTTTTCGCAGAAGACTTTTGCCGGCGCAATCGAACTCATCTGGCGCGAAGCCGAGTTGCTGGACCGCAAGGACTATCGCGAGTGGCTCACGCTGTGGGACCCGGCCGGCTTCTACGTGGTGCCGATCGAGCACGACACCACCGACTTCGCCGCCACGCTGAACTACGCGTACGACGACCAGGACATGCGCGAAAAGCGCGTGCAACGCATGACGTCTGGCTATTCTGCATCGGCCACCGACGCCGCCCGTACCGTTCGCACCGTGTCGCGCTTCACGCTCACGAGCGACGCCAACGATGAAGTGACGGTGAATTCGGCGCAAGTGATCGTCGCTTATAAACGCGGCAAGTCGACGCTGTTCGCTGCGGACCTCACGCATCGCATCAGTTTCACGAGCGGCGAGCCGCGCATCGTGGAGAAGGTGATCCGTCTGATCGATTCGACCGAAGCGTTGAGCGCGATCGGCTTCCTGCTCTGATCTTCTGGTCTTCAAAAACCGCGAGCGCAGCCATGCCTACACTAGAAGTTTATTTGCCCGATGGTCACTGGCCCGCGCGCAAGGCGCAATTGATCGCGGGCCTCACTCAGGCGACCGTGAAGGCCATCGGCGCGCCCGCCGAATCGGTGCGGATTCTGCTGAGTGAACTGCCGTCGCACGATTTCGGTTCTGGCGGCGTGAGCAACGCGAATGGTCGGGCGCCGCTGCTGACCATCGTGGCCATCCTGATCGCGGGCCGCACGCCCGCGCAGAAGGAAGCCCTGATCTCCGCGCTCAGCCGGACCGGCGCGGACGTGCTCGACACGCCGCTCGACGCCGCCCGCGTGATGATCAAGGACATTCCGAATACCGATTTCGGCATCGGCGGGCAGACCGCGAAATCACTGGGGCGCTAGCGCCTTTCCTTTTAGTCGACGCGAACCAACGGGCACGCAGATGCAAAACGACACGCTTTCTCCCACGGCCGGATCACCACCTGCAACCACGGCACCGGCCACCTCGCAAACCTTGCGGCGGATCATCGTCGCCTCCGTGCTCGGCAATGCGCTCGAGTGGTACGACTTTTTTCTGTACGGCACGGCCGCCGCGCTGATCTTCGGACCATTGTTCTTCCCGCTGCACGGCGATCCGCTACTCGGCACGCTGGCCGCTTTCGCGGGCTTCGCGATCGGTTTCCTCGCGCGGCCGCTGGGCGGTGTCGTGTTCGGCCATATCGGCGACCGGCATGGCCGCAAGCGCGCGCTCGTCATCACGCTGATGATGATGGGCGTGGCCACCTTCGGTATCGGCCTGTTGCCCACATTCTCGCAAGTCGGCTTTCTTGCGCCCGCCGCGCTCGTGTGTTTGCGAGTCGTGCAGGGCATCGCATCAGGCGGCGAATGGGGCGGCGGCGTGCTGCTGATCAGCGAGAGCGCGCCGGCCAATCGTCGCGGCTACTATGCGGCGTTCAGCCAGTTGGGCGTGGCGGGTGGCTTCGTGTTGTCGGCGGCTGCGTTTTATCTGGTGCAGCGCTTGCCGGTGGAAAGCTTCATGTCGTGGGGCTGGCGTGTGCCGTTTCTGGCCAGCGTGCTGATCTTCGGCGTCGGCGTGTACATTCGCCGGCGCTTGCCGGAGAGCCGCGACTTCACCGCCGCCAAACCGAAACACATGCCTGTGCTGACGGTGCTGCGCAATCATCCGAAGCAGGTCTTGCAAGCGATGGGGCTGCGCGTCGCCGAAAACGGCGGAACGTATATCTTTCTGTCGTTCGTGCTGGTGTACGGCAAGACGATCGGCGTGCCGGTTTCGGTGATGCTCGGCGGCGTGATGGCCGCCATGCTGCTCGAACTCGTGACGATCGTGTTGTGGGGACGTCTATCGGATGTAATCGGACGGCGGCCCGTGTATATGATCGGCGCGCTCGGGCTGGTGGTGATTGCATTTCCCGCCTTCTGGCTGATCGACACGCATCAACCGATGCTGGTGTTCCTCTCGCTGGTGCTCGGCCTGCCCTTCTGCCACGCGGCCATGATCGGCACACAACCCGCGTTGATGGGCGAACTGTTCCCTACCGAAGTGCGCTACTCGGGCATGGCGCTCGGCCACGAAATCGCTTCGGTGTTTTCGGGCGGACTCGCGCCGCTCGTCGCTACCGCGCTGTACGCACAAGTGCGCGCACCGTGGCCGGTCGCGCTGATGCTGATCGGCTTCGGCGTAATTACCGCGCTCACGCTCGTGACGATTCCGCGCAACACCAGCACCACGCATGATTGATCTGTTGCACTCAACCGGCCGGCGCGGCGGCGAGCGGCAGCGAGAAGCTGCATTCGAGCCCGCCATGCCTAGCCGGTTTTGCCCAGATCTCGCCGCCGTGTCGCGTGACGATGTTCTTGCACAGCGAAAGCCCGATGCCGTTGCCGCCCGCTTTCGACGAAGAGAAGCCGTCGAACAGACGGCCGTGAGCATCGGCGGGAACGCCTGGGCCGTTGTCGATGACCTGGGCAATCGCGTATTTGCCGCGCAGGTGCGTGACGAGGCGAAGCTCACGGCTCTCCGGGGTTACGCTTTTGTTTGTCCCTTCTCCCAGCGCTTCGATCGCGTTGAAGGCCAGATTCAACACCACCTGACCGATCAATACACGCTCAACGTACACGGGCAGCGGCTGCGTCGCCTGCTCGATCGTGAGCGTCACGCCCGCCTCGCGCGCGCGCAACTCGATAAAGTACGCAACGTCCGCGAGCACCTCGCGCAGATCCGCATGCGTCTCGCTCGGCTCGCGCTTGACGATGTAATCGCGCACACTCTTGATGATCAATGCAGCATGCTCAGCCTGACGATCGGCGCTGCGCAAACCCCATACGGCGTCGTCGATCGAAGCGGGTTGCGCGAGCCGCCGGATCGAGCCTTCGATGAAGTTGCGCACGGCGGCAAGCGGCTGGCTCAATTCATGAGCGATGGCGGTCGCCATTTCCCCCATCGCGTTGTAACGTCCCGCATATTCCAGCAAACGCGCTTCGTTGCGTCGCGCGTCTTCGACGGCGACTTCGTCCGTCACGTCGCGAAAGTGCAGCAGCCTTCCGTTCAGGTCGTTTTCGATCTCGATACGGCGGCACGTAATACGCAGCCAGCGCGGCTTGCCGTCGCGGCGTGTGATGCGGTAACGCTGCGGCACCGACGGCTGAATCCGCGGCGCGTTCGCGAGCTGTTCCAGCAGACGCTCGCGGTCCGGCTCGCTGCAATAGTCGAGCACGGCGCCCATCGGCGCGCCCTCTTCCAGGCCGAGCACGCGCCGGCCGGATTCGCTGACGAATTCCACTTCGCCCACGGGCGTCAGCACCGCGACGCCTTCGCCGAGATCCTGCATGAATTCGCGCAGCCGCGATTCGTAACGGCGCAGCGTTTGCTTGAGCGTG
The DNA here is from genome assembly GCF_003386115.1 of Paraburkholderia sp. BL27I4N3. NCBI lineage: Bacteria > Pseudomonadati > Pseudomonadota > Betaproteobacteria > Burkholderiales > Burkholderiaceae > Paraburkholderia > Paraburkholderia sp. BL27I4N3. The sequence continues at coordinate 2,315,748 of NZ_QREJ01000001.1, forward strand.
TCTTCGACGCTGATGTCGCGGAACTGCACCATCACCACCGCGCGCTCGCGCAGCGGCACGTAAGTGGCGATTGCCTCGGACAACATGTCGGCACCGGTGCGCGAGCGGTAACACCACTCGTAGACCTGCGGGCCTTCGGTGATCGAACGGTCCATCGCGCCGACGCCGATCTCGCGGCGGTATTTCGGCACCGGCCGCGTCATGTCCTTCGCCTTGAGCGGCAGCAATTCGGCGAGCGTGAAGCCGAGCGCCTCGCAGGCCGCGCGATTGGCCCACACGATCGCCTTGGTGTCGGCGTCGTGCAGCAGCACGCACAGCGTGAGCGCGTCGAGCAGGCGGTGGAAGTCTTCTTCGGCGGGGAAATTCATCGGGGAGTACGGCACGCAGGTTCGATTACGTATGGACGGAAACATAACACCAGTGCGCGTGTTGCGCCTCTGAAGATTTCTTTAGACGACCCCGGAGCATTACCTAAAACTGCGCGCCGCGTCCCAATTGAAGCGTTCTTTTTGCATTTCTAGACTGGTCTGAATCTGCGCGGCTCGTCGTTTCGGGCCCAACGTCGTGCGTTTCAGTCAATAACGAATCAAGGAGAAGCCCCACCATGTCCGCCACCGCCACCGTTGCTGCCGAACAGTCGAATACATCGAATACATCGAATACATCGAACACGTCGAATACCGCCCGCCTGCCGCTCGACGAAGTGATCGCCGAGATCGTCGCGCGCCGCGATGAATTCGACCGCCTTTCGCATGTGCCGCGTGACGTGATCGCGAAGCTCAAGCGTGCGGGTGTGTATCGCGCGGCCACGCCGAGGCGGTTCGGCGGCGACGCGCTGGCGCCTGCCCTGTTTCTCGACATGATCGAGCGCATCGCGGTCGCGGACGGTTCGGCGGCTTGGGTCGCGAGCTTCGGCTCGGCCAACGTCTATCTGGCGGCGCTGCCGTTGCATACGCAAGCGGAAATCTATGCCGACGGCCCCGACCAGGTGTTCGCGGGCGGCCTCTTCCCGGTGCAGCCTGCGCAGCCCGCTGAAGGCGGCTGGCGTGTGAACGGCACATGGAAGTTCGCGAGCGGCTGCAAAGGCGCGGACTGGCTCGGCGTGGGCATCGGTGTCGGTGCTCCAGGTGCGGGCGGCAAACCGCGCACGGCCGTGTTCCGTGCGCATCAGGTGGAGATCGTCGAGAACTGGGAGGTGGTCGGCATGCAGGGCACCGGCAGTCACGATCTGCGCGTCTCCGACCAGTTCGTCGCGGATGACTGGACCTTCGTGCGTGGCGGCGAACCGTGCGTGGACGAGCCGTTGTATCGCTATCCAACCATCGCCTACGCCGCGCAAGTGCTCGCCGTGGTCAACCTCGGACTCGCCCGCGCCGCGCTCGACGTCGCCAACCACATGGCCGGCGGCCGCAAGACGACCACAGGCGCGCCGCAACACGCCGACCGCGCGTACTACCGCATCGAACTCGCGAAAGCCGAGGCCCAATTGCGCTCGGCGCGCGCATTTTTCTACGACACCACTCACCAGGTCTGGCAATCGATCCTCGCCGGCAATCCCGTCACCGCGGATCAGGTGAGCCTGCTGCGTCTTTCGGCGACGCAGATCGCCCGCGAAGGCGCCGACGTCGTGCAGCGCGCTTACCGGCTCGGCGGCACGATGGCGATATATCGCTCGCATCCGCTGCAACGCCTGATGCGCGATTCGATGGTCGTGACCCAGCACGCGTTTCTCGGCGAAGGCAACTATGACGGCGCAGGCGCGGTGTTTGTCGGCGTGCCGCCGATTCCGGGCTACCTGTAAGCCATTTTCTGATCCGTCACTATCCGCACAACCAGATTGCAAGGAGCAACCTCTCATGTCCGATACCTCAACGCTGCCACTGCGTGTTCTGTTCTGCTGCGGCGTCACGCAGAATTTCTTCGACCTGCCGCGCGAACAGATCGGCGAAGTCTGGCAGGCTTACGGCAAGATGCTGGCCGCGATCGAGTCGATGGAAGGCGTCAAGGTGCTCGGCATCATGGACGACGACCGCCTCACCGTGGGCCATGCCGACAACTCGCCGTGGACCTTCTACATCATGGCGGACGTGCGCGATTTCGACACGACTGTCGCCGTGTGCAATCTGTATCGCACCACGCCGGTGGGTGAATACAACCTGTGGCGCTATGGCAAGATCGAAGCGCGTGTCGGACGCGCGCTGCAAGTGCCGCCGCAACATGCCAACGCCGCTTAAGTGTATCGGAGCGCACTGCAATGAACGCGAACCAGGATACGCTTGCCAAGTTGACCGAACGGCTTGCCGCGCTCGAAGCCGAATCGGCCGTGCGCCGCACCATGGCGCGCTATATGGCGCTATGCGACGTTCCGTCCGGTGTGGTCGAAGGCGAAACGCTCGCCGCTCTCTTCCGCGCCGACGCGATCTGGGAAGGCATCGGCCCACAGTACGCGAACAAGTTCGGCCGCCTGACTGGCCACGCTGAAATTCTCGCTATGCTCACACGCTACCTGCCGCCCTCGCCGCATTTCTCGGTGAACGTGCACTTCCTCACGTCGGAAACCATCGACGTTCAGGCGGCGAGCGCGAAAGGCCGCTGGATCATGCTGCAGGCATCGGGCTATGTCGATGCGCCGGCCGAACTGATCTCGGCGCGTCTCGAAGTGGATTTCGCGCCTGCCGATAACGGCCGCGACTGGCTCATCACGCACTTTCGCACGGAGCGCCTGTTCGACGCGCCGTGGCAAGTCAATGCAAGGAAACCGCACCCATGAACGAGTTTATCCAGACGCTGTCGTTAGGCGGCACCGGTCCGAGCATCGCGATCAAGGACACGATCGATATCGCCGGTTACGCCACCACCGCCGCGAGCCGCGCGCTCGCCGATACGCCGCCCGCGCAACGGCATGCGGAAGTCGTCGAACGTTTGCTTTCCGCCGGCTGGCACATTGTCGGCAAGGCGAACATGCATGAGCTGGCGTTCGGCATGACCGGTATCAACGACTACACCGGCACGCCGCAGAATCCGCAGGACGCTGCGCGCATCCCGGGCGGATCGTCGAGCGGATCGGCGGCGGCAGTCGGCCTGAAACTCGCCGACGCCGCGCTCGGCACCGACGCCGGCGGCTCGATTCGCGGACCCGCCGCCTGCTGCGGCGTGATCGGATTGAAGCCCACCTTCGGGCGCGTGTCGCGGCTCGGCGTGGCGCCCCGAGAATCCACGCTCGATTGTGTCGGACCGTTTGCACGCGACATGCGCACGCTCGTTGCCGCGATGCAGGCCATCACCGCTAACTTCGATACGAATGCCGCGCACGCGCGGCAAGGTGCGTGCAAGGTCGGCATCGTGCAGGCGGAGGCCACGGCCGAAATCCTCGACGCCGTCACGCGCGTGGCCGACAAGGCGGATTGTGTCGCGCATACGCTGGCGCTTGCAGGTCTCGCCGCCGCCTTCGACGCGGGCGTCGCCGTGATCAACGTCGAGACCTCGCGCGCGTTCGGGCATCTGGTGGCGAGCGGCAAACTCGGCGCGGATCTCGACGCGCGCCTGCGCGCCGCGGCCAACACCACCGCCGCGCAACTCGACGCGGCGGAACAGGTGCGCCGCGACTTCACCGCGGCGGTCGACCACGCGCTCGACAATGTCGACGTGCTGATTCTGCCCACGCTTCCTGCGCTGCCGATCACACTTGAACAGGCGCGCAGCGGCACGTCGGTGATCGCCATGTCGTCGCTGATCCGGCCGTTCAATCTGAGCGGCCATCCCGCGCTGAGTTTGCCGTTGCCGATCCGCGGCTCGTCGCTCAAGGCAGGTTTGCAGATCGTCGGACGCAAAGGCCAGGATGAGCAGGTATGCGCGATCGCGGCGCGTTTCGAAGCCGCCCTCGCCGCTTGATTCGCTTCGGCGATGCCTCGGGCCGCTCGAACAGCGGCCGCTATTTCGAAGTGGAGTGGATGCAATGCAGAAGAGAGTCGTTCTTGTCACCGGCGCCGCGCGCGGTCTGGGCGCCGCGATCGCCACGCGCTTTCATGCGGCGGGTTACGCGGTCGCCATCGGCGATATCGCGTTCGATGCCGCACAAGCGCTCGCGCGTGATCTCAGCGCCGACGGTTCCACTGCGTTCGCGCTGAATCTCGACGTCACCGCGAAAGCCGCCTTCACGACGGCGCGCGACGCGATCCTGCAGCGCTGGGGGCGTATCGACGCGTTGGTGAATAACGCGGGGGCCTCCAAAGTCGTCTCCGTGATGGAAATAACGGCCGAGCAATTCGATCAGGTCATCAACGTCAACTTGCGCAGCGTGCTGTTCGGCTGCCAGGTTTTCGGCCAGCACTTCGCCGACGTCGGCGCGGGCCGTATCGTCAATATCGCGTCGCTTGCGGGACAGAACGGCGGCTCCGCAACCGGCGCGCATTATGCGGCCGCGAAAGGCGGTGTGATTACGCTCACCAAGGTCTTCGCGCGCGATCTCGGCGCGGCGGGCGTGACCGTCAACGCCATTTCGCCCGGACCTATGGATCTGCCGATCGTGCATGAAAGCGTGGCGCCCGACAAACTGAAGGCGGTGATCGCGAACATTCCAGCGGGACGTCTGGGCTCCGCGGACTATATCGCCGATGTCGCGGTGATGCTCGCCGCGGAACATGCCTACTTCGCGAACGGCGCGTGCTGGGATGTGAACGGCGGACTCTTCATGCGCTGATGTTGATGCTGATTCAGTTGCGGTCGCGCGCGAACGCCACAGCGGCATGCATGCATCAACGCGGAATGGCACCCACGTTCGCGTCCTGATCCCACACCGCCATCACCTCGCGCACCAGCATCGCAATCGACGCCGCGCCGAGCTTGTCCTTGATGCTCGCGCGATGCACGTCGACGGTCTTGACGCTGATCGACAGATCGCTGGCGATGCGCTTGCTACCTTTGCCGTCGATCACGCCACGCAAGACTTCTTTTTCACGCGCGGTCAGCGACTCGATCCGCTTGCGCAACTCGCGCTGCTTCTGGCCGGCCGCATGACGATGCGCCGCGAGCTTCAGTGCGCTTTGCACGCGGTCGAGCATCTGCTGCGAGTTATACGGTTTCTCGACGAAATCGATCGCGCCGTTTTGCAGCGCGCGCACCGACATCGGAATATCGCCGTGGCCGCTCACGAAAATGATCGGCAACGTGACGCCCTGGCGATTCAATTCCGCTTGCACGTCGAAGCCGCTTTGCTCCGGCATGCGCACGTCGAGCACGAGACAGGCGGGCACGTCCGCATTGAATGCGCCGAGAAACTCGCTCGCATTGGCGAAACCCGCCGACTTCACGCCAACCGATTCGAGCAGCCACGCGAGCGACGTGCGCATGCCGCTGTCGTCATCGACGATATAGACGATCGGTGCGAGGGGCGTGGCGGATGGCGAGGGTTGGGGCATGGTGGTCGTTGTAGATGCGATTCGAAGCGTAATACCCGGTTCATCATAACCAGCGAGAAAAGCGCTGCAAAGCGATAGTTACCCTGAAAGACTCATTAATCGTGGTGCGTGTGTCCAGTGTTCAACCACACATTGGGGAAAGCTTTAGATGCACTGGGAAACACGCCTGCCCGCCTGCCGCTCGCGCGGATTTTTTTCTGCATGGCGATTGGGTACGCTTGAATCCAATCACTCGACACCTGCCCGAGGAATCCAAACGATGACGCCGACCCAACACGCGATGCCCGACGCCGACGCTCTTATCGACGTCAAACAGCAGTTCCGTCAAGCCATGGCGCACCTCAGTGCCGCCGTGAACGTCATCACGACAGCCGGCCCGCACGGACGTTGCGGCGTGACCGCCAGCGCCGTGTGCTCCGTCACCGATACGCCGCCCACACTGCTGGTCTGCCTGAACCGGTCGAGCGCGATGCATGCGGCCTTCCAGAGCAACCGGCAGGTTTGCGTCAATGTGCTGCCCGGCGAACACGAACTGCTCGCACGCCACTTCGCGGGCATGACCCAGGTGCCGATGGAAGAACGCTTCGGCTGGCCGATCTGGGATGAAGGCGCGCACGGCGTGCCGGTCCTGCGCGACGCGCTGGCGAGTTTGCAAGGCGAGATCGTCGACCTGAAGGAAGTCGGCTCGCACTCGGTGATGTTCGTGAAGACCACACGCATCAGCGTGCGCAGCGATGGCGACGGGTTGATCTACTTCGATCGCAACTTCCATCGCATCAAACGCGTGGCATCGCATTGATCACGCACAGTGGCGGTGTGTGTGGCAGTCAGAGCGCATCAGCGCGAACGGTATCGAACTGGAAAACCGGTGCCGACGCGACGGCTTCGACGAAACAGTCGATCAGATAATCGCAGGCCGACCGATTTGCCCGTAGGTCGGCATGAAACAGGCGGTTGCCGCGATCAACGGGCCATCTGCTTCGGCGGATGATAAGCAGGCGGTGGTGCGGATTGGCATGCGCCATAAATTCTGACTCTGGCTCGCAGAAGCGGTGGCTCACCGTGTATATGCGGTGGCCTCGCTCCTCACTCTACGCGTGAATCGAGGTTGCTCTCGTCCGCAACCACCCATACCACCCATCCATCCCCTCCCCGCTCTGCGCCGACACCTGAAGAATCTCCATTTGCGGATTGACACGCTTCGCATACGCGACACAGCGCTCTACATCGAAGCGCAAATGCGGCAGCAAGTCGATCTTGTTCAGCAACAGCAGCGAACACGCCCGGAACATATGCGGATACTTGATCGGCTTATCCTCGCCTTCAGTCACCGAAAGAATCAAAACCTTGGCCGCTTCACCGAGATCGAATAACGCCGGGCACACCAGATTGCCGACGTTTTCGATCATCACCACCGAATGCAACGGCGGGTCGAGTTGTGTCAGCGCCCTCGACGCCATCTCCGCGTCGAGATGGCACCCAGTGCCGGTGTTGATCTGCACCACTCGCGCGCCGGTTGCGCGAATCCGCTCGGCGTCATTGAGCGTAGCCTGATCGCCTTCGATCACTGTCAGCGGGAACGCGTTACCCAGATCGCGGATCGTCCGTTCGAGTAAGGTCGTCTTGCCGGCGCCCGGCGAACTCATCAGGTTCAGCGCGAGTATCGAACGGCCGGCGAGCCAGCCGCGATTGCGTTCGGCCAGTAGCTGGTTTTTTGCCAGGATGTCGCGTTCGAGGTCGATCGAGGTGCTGTGTTCATGTTCGTGATGATGGTGTGGGACATCTCCGTGCTCATGCTCGTGATCATCGCGTTGGCTGTGTGAGTGTGAGTGTGAGTGTGAATGCAAATGGCCACCGACACCCGCATGCGGATGCGCGCCGACTCGCCGATAAGCGTTTGCAGCTGAACCCGCGCTGCTGCTTTCCGGCCGCGTCTGTGCACCACCCTCCACCGTCTCATCCAGATCGGTCACTGCCGCGCTCTGCGTATTCGAACATCCGCATGTCGTACACATCACACCACCTCCATCTGCCGGATCTTCAACTGCTGACCGGAAATCAGTTCGAGACTCTCGCTCCCGCAGGCGCACTGCCCGTACGGCACCTCGAGCGCGACCGTTGCACCGCACGTGAGACAGCGCGCCTCGCCCGGCATCACGACGATCTCGAGCGCCGCGCCTTCCACCGACGTATCCTTCGCGCACACGTCGAAGCAGAACCGGATCGCCTCCGGCATCACCGCCGACAGTTGCCCGATCTCCAGCGTCACGCGCCGCACGCGCGCGCCGTGTGCCTGTTCCGCGCAAATCTCGACGACGCTGTTCGCAATGCTCAACTCGTGCACGCCGCGCTCCCTTTGACCGCTCAGCAGATGCGCGGCAGTTGCTCGCCCACCAGCATATCGACGATGCGTTGTCCGCCGCACACCGTCTGCATGACGACAAGTCCGCTCGCCTCCGCCTCGCTGCGTTCGACCGTGCCGATCACCGCCGCCTCGCGTCCCTCAGGATGCGCACGCATGGCCGCCAGCACGCGTTCGGCGGCATCGGCCGGCACGACGGCCACCAGCTTGCCTTCATTGGCGAGATACAGCGGGTCCAGGCCGAGAATCTCGCACGCGCCCTTCACCTGTTCACGCAAGGGCAGCGCGGCTTCAACGAGCCGTATCGTCACGTTCGAACTTTGCGCGAATTCATTGAGCACGGTCGCGACGCCGCCGCGCGTCGCATCGCGCAGACAGTGGATCTGCGGGCACGCGTCGAGCATCGCCGCGATCAGGCCGTTGAGCGGACAGCAGTCGCTTCCCATGTCGGCTTCGAGGGCAAGCTGCTGACGCGCCACCAGAATCGCCGCGCCGTGATCGCCGAGATACCCGTTGACGATCACCACGTCGCCGGGACGCGCGTGGCGCGCCGAGATCGCGACATCGCGGCGCACCACACCAATTCCCGCGGTGTTGATGAACAGTTTGTCGGCGCAACCGCGCTCCACCACTTTCGTGTCGCCCGTGACGATCGCGACGCCGGCTTCGAGCGCGACACGCTGCATGCTCGCCGCCACGCGGCGCAGAAGATCGACGGAGAATCCCTCTTCGATCACCACCGCGCACGACAAATATAAAGGCGTCGCGCCGCACACCGCCAGGTCGTTCACCGTACCGGACACCGCCAGCGTGCCGATGTCGCCGCCCGGAAAGAACAGCGGATCGACCACATAGCTATCGGTCGTAAAGGCAAGCCGGTCGCCGTGCGCGGCGAGATCGGCAAGCGCGAAGACGGCCTGATCTTCCAGCGCCGCGAGCGTGGGATTGTCGAACGCCGACACGAACACGTCTTCGATCAGATCGCGCATTGCGCGGCCACCGCCACCGTGCGCGAGATTGACGGATGCGTCCCGCACGCGGCGTGGCGCGCTGGATTTGATCGAGGTGGCAGCGCGGTCATTCATGGGCCGCCTCGCACGGTGGAGGTGGCGAGCATCGCCGCAGCCGCATCGGCCACGCCGCCCGCGCCGAGACACGGCGCTACCTGAGTCGCCAACTCAGCCGCCGCTTGCCGCGCCGCGCGCCGTTCATCGATCCGCGACGTATCGATGCGCCCATAGTTGTAATACGCCGCGCACGCCCCTTCGCTCGAGACCATCAGCGCGCCGAGCGGCGACTCGGGCGTACACGCTGTGCCGAACACCTTGCATTGATGCGGCTTGATCACGCCCTTGAGCACCTCGCCACATTGACAGGCTTTCGGATCGGCGATCTTCAGATTCGGCACCGCGAACTTGCGCTCGGCGTCGAATGCCGCGAATGTCTCGCGCATCCGCACGCCGGAATGATCGATCGAGCCGAGTCCACGCCATTCGAAAAACTCACGCGTCTCAAACACCCGCGCCACCGCCGACAGCGCCTGCGCGTTGCCATCCTCCGGCACGATGCGTCCATACTGGTTCTCGACCTCGCAGCGGCCGTCCGCGATCTGCCTGAGCACCATCCACATCGACTGCAGCACGTCGAGCGGCTCGAAGCCGGCCACCGTGATCGGCTTGCGATAGTGCCGTGCGATGAAGTCGTACGGGCGCGTGCCGATCACCATGCTGACATGTCCGGGGCCGAGAAAGCCGTCGAGGTGCAAGTCCGGCGAATCGAGAATCGCCTTGATGGTCGGAATGATGGTGATGTGATTGCAGAACAGCGAGAAATTCGCGACCTTTTGCGCATGCGCCCGCAAGACGGTCATCGCGGTGCTCGGCATGGTCGTCTCGAAGCCAAGGCCGAAGAAGATCACCTCGCGGTGCGGATTGAGTTGCGCGATCTTCAATGCGTCGAGCGGCGAATAGACCATGCGCACGTCGGCACCGTCGGCTTTCGCCTTGAGCAGGCTTTTCTTCGAACCGGGCACGCGCATCGCGTCGCCGAATGTCGTGAAAATCACTTCCGGACGCTCCGCCAGCGCGACACAATCGTCGACACGACCCATCGGCAGCACGCACACGGGACAGCCGGGACCGTGAACGAACTCTACGGTGTCGGGCAGCAGTTGCTGGATGCCGTAGCGGAAAATCGTGTGAGTGTGGCCGCCGCACACTTCCATGATTTGCAGCGGCCTTTGCTTCGCGCGCTCGATGCGCGACACCAGCGCGCGGATTTCTTTCGCGAGCGTTTTCGCCTTGTCCGGGTCGCGAAACTCATCGACGTATTTCATGGCGTGCCTCCCGCAGCAACCGTGGCCGAAGCGCCGAGACCGCCGCGATCGTCGGCGAGCAGCGTATGCACGAGATCCCACAGAATGTGATAAATCGCGACATGCGTCTCCTGCACGCGATGAATGCTGTCGCTTCTCACCACGAGGCAATGATCGAGCGCGGCGCTCGTGGCCATGCGTCCGCCGTCGTGACCGGAGAGTCCGATGGTCAGCAGTTCCATCTCTTTCGCCTTCGCGAATGCCGCCAGCAGGTTCTCCGAATTGCCGCTCGTCGACACGCCGATCAGCGCATCGCCGCGCCGTGCCTGTGCCACCAGTTGCCGGACGAAAATATGATTGAAGCCGACGTCGTTGCCGACCGCCGTCAACATGGCCATGTCGGCGACGAGATTGACGGCGGTGAGCGCGGGGCGTCCTGTCGTGACCGGATGAAGAAACTCGACCGCGATATGCGCCGCGTCGCAACTCGAACCGCCATTGCCCATCGCGAAGAGCCGTCCGCCACGGCGATACACATCGGCAATCGCGTGAGCCACGCGCACGACCTCGGGCGCGCTTTCCTCGAAGAAACGCGTTTTCGCGTCCACGCTGTCCTGCGCCTTGCGACGCACCGATTCGAGCAGGGCGGCGTCGAGCCGCTCCGCGTCCTGATGCGCGCCATGCAGGAACGGATACAGCGCTTGCAGCGATTCGTGTTCGGGCATGACCGGTCTCCGTGTGCGGGTGCCGGCGCGCTCACGGCGCGCCGCGCAACTCATCCATCTCGCCCTGCGCGACGCCCAGTTCATGCAGCAGCGCAAGCGTGCGCGCCGCCTCCCGCTCGTCGACGCGGCTCATCGCAAAGCCGACATGCACCAGCACCCATTCGCCGACGCACGCGCTAGCCGGCCGGTCTTCGTCGATCACGAAGGCGATGTTGATCACGCGCCGCACACCGCCGACATTGACGAGCGCGAGATCGTTCGCCGCATCCGTCACTTCGACGATCTGCCCTGGAATGCCCAGACACATGTCGCTCTCCCCTCTACCCCGTGCAAACTATCAACCCTCATCGCGCGTCCGTGCCGCCGCGATCACCGCCTGCCCGAGCGACAATCCGCCGTCGTTAGCCGGCACCTGGCGATGCGTCAGCACGCGAAAACCCCCTTCGTTGAGGCGCGTGGCGACCTGTTCGAACAGGATGCGGTTCTGGAACACGCCGCCCGACAGCGCGACGCTGCGCGTGTCGGCCGGGCCCGTCAGCAGATCGGCAAGACACTCCACCATGCGCACGATCGCGATCGCCATGCCCTTGTGAAAACGCGCCGCGATCACCGGCACGGGCGTGCAGCGCAGCAGATCGTCGAGCAAGGCTTCCCACATTGGCCGGGGTTCGATGCAGCGCAACCCTCCTGGCATGGTGTTGGTCAGCTCGAACGGATACGCATGCGCGTCGCTGTCGTTGCGCAGTGTGTGCTGATCGACCAGCGCCTCCAGTTCGATCGCGGCCTGACCTTCGTAAAGCACGCGCTCACGGCACACGCCGAGCGTGGCGGCCACCGCGTCGAACAAACGGCCCGCCGAACTCGCGAGCGGGCTGTTCACGCGCTGCGCGATCATCGAGTCGAGCGCCGCGCGCGGGCGGCTGCTCAGGAATTGCTGCATCTCCAGACCGCTGTAGTGCCGCGTGAATCCGTACCAGTCGAAAGCCGCCCGCAGATGCGCGTAGGCATTGCGCCACGGCTCGTCGATGGCGCGCGTGCCGCCCGGCATCGCCACCGGTTTGAAGCGGCCGAGCCGCGTATAGCCGCGATAGTCGGCCAGCATGAATTCGCCGCCCCACAGCGTGCCGTCGTCGCCGTAACCGAGACCGTCGAGCGCGACGCCCAGCATCGGCGACGCATCGAAGGGCACGCCGTTTTCGGCCATGCACGCGGCGAGATGGGCGTGATGATGCTGCACTTCGACCACTGGAATCTGCGAGGCTTGCGCGAGCTCGTAGCCGATCTTGCGCGACAGATACTCAGGATGAAGGTCGAGCGCGATTGCCCGCGGCTCATGCTCGAACAGACGCAGATACTGCGCCACCGCGCGGCGATAGTCCGCATACGTCAGCGCGTCTTCCAGATCGCCGATGTGATGCGAGACGATCGCCTGCGCATCTCGCGCAAGGCAGAAGGTGTTCTTGAGTTCGCCGCCCGTCGCCAGCACGGCCGGCGTATCGGCGAAACCTTTAGGCAACAGCAGCGGCGCCGGCGCATAGCCGCGCGCGCGCCGCACGATCCGCGCCGTTCCCCGCACCACGCGCGCGACCGAATCGTCGACCCGGCGCGAAATGTCGCGGTCGTGCATCAGGAAGACATCGGCGATACGGCCGAGACGCGCGCGGGCGTCCGCATTATCGATGCACGGCGGCTCGTCGCTGGTGTTGCCGCTCGTCACGACCAGCGCGGAATCGATCGACTCCATCAGCAGCCGATGCAGCGGCGTGGTCGGCAGCATGAAGCCCAATGTGCCGACGCCCGGTGCAACACTCGGCGCGACGCATTCGGCGCCATCGGCTGACAGAATCACGATAGGTCCGCCGGCGCTCGCGAGCAGCGCGCATTCGGCTTGATTCGGTGTGCAATACCGGTGCACGGCTTGCAGGTCGCGCGCCATCAGCGCAAAGGGTTTGCACTCGCGCCGTTTCAGCCGCCGCAGACGCGCGACCGCGGTTTCATCGTTCGCGCGGCAGGCCAGTTGAAAACCGCCTAAGCCCTTGATCGCGACGATCGCGCCATGCCGCAGCAACTGGCTTGCCGCGCGGCACGGATCGTCGCCGCGCACGCGCGCGCCATCGCGGCTCTCCAGCCAGACACGCGGGCCGCATGCGGGGCACGCGACCGGTTGCGCGTGAAAGCGCCGGTTGGCGGGATCGTCGTATTCCGCACGGCACGCGTCGCACATGACGAAGGCCGCCATGGTCGTATTGGCGCGATCGTAGGGAATGGCCTGCACGATCGACAGCCGGGGGCCGCAGTGCGTGCAGTTCGTAAAGGGGTAGCGATAGCGGCGGTTCGCCGGGTCGGCGGTATCCGCCGCGCAGTCGGCGCAGATGACCGCGTCGGGCGTGACGCCGGTTTGCACCGGGCCGCGCACGCTCGGCACGATACGAAAGTCGCTTGCTCCGGCCGCCTCGTTCAACTCATGCCGCTCGATCGCGTCGATCCGCGCGAGCGGCGGACACTCGGCGCTCAGGCTGTCGATGAAACGCTGCAGCATCCACGCGTCGCCCCATGCGTGAATCAGCACGCCGTCGCTGTCGTTGCACACGTCGCCCACCACGCCGCAGGCATGCGCCAGCCGCCACACGGTCGGCCGGAAGCCGACGCCCTGCACCAGCCCGCGCACGCGGATCTCTTCACCCACCGGTCCCGCGACCGCCGGATGCTGCGTCGAACCCGGCCCGGCGGGCTGTGCATGCGTGCTCATCGCCATCTCCCTGACCGACGCCGCCTACATGTTGCGAATTCGGATATAGCGCTTGATGTCCTTCATATTTGCCAACACGCTCACCACCAATGCCGGCAATAAGAGGTACTTGAAAAAACCTTTCATGATGTCTCCCGCTTCAGTTATTCCACGCCGTATGCATGACGTGTCCGCACACCCCGCATATCAGGCCACGCGCGCGGCGCGCTGCGCGAGCCTCGCCGTCACGAGCCGCACCACTACGTCAGCGGCCAGTTCCACCGCAGCCGCCACGGGGCGGCTCAAACTCATTCGCCCTTCTTCGCCTTGTTCGCAACCGAAATCCTGCGGCTCGCAGCCGAGCACGACAATGTCCTCGCAGCCGCCGCCGAGCATGCGCACGGTATGCAATACCTTGGCGGGGACCATCTCATGCGGCGACATCAGGATCGGCAGCGCGTACGGATCTTCGCTCGCTGTACTGCCCGACTCGTCGATGGACGGCTCGATCACGTACAGCGTGCCCGGCGCGCCGCCGCGCTGCGTGGCGTCGATCAGGATCGCGCTGTCCACGCCGTCGAGAAGCGCGTAACACAGATCGACGCCGCGAATGCCGAAGTCCGCGACGTCCACGTCCGCCGCGAATCCCGGCAAGTCGCCCGCGGCCAACTGCTGCTGCAAACGGCGCACCACTTCGACGCCGAAGCCGTCGTCGCCGAGAAACACGTTGCCGATGCCGGCCACCAGAATCGCGCTCATACGAGCCCCCGCCGTGCGCCGGCGGCCTGGCCGAGCGGCTCGATTTCGTCCGGCCCGAAGAAGAACCGGTGGCCCGGCATGCGCTGCACGCCGAAGTCCTTGCCCGGATCGTCGTCGATGGTCACGGCAACGTGCACGTGGTCGTCGAAATCGCGCTCGATCGATTCGATCGTCGCGACCATGCCGCTCAGCGCGATATCGAAGATGTCCGCGCGGCCGCGCGGGCGCAGACGCACCTGATCGCCGATGCGAATCTCCACGCCCGCGACCCGCACGCAGGCAAGATGCGGTCGCGCATCGAGTTCGGCCCACGGCGAAGCCGGCACGGCGCTCCGTGCCGGAGAAACCGGCGCGTCCACGCTCGCCGCATCGAGCGCGCGCACCTGCCGCAAGGTGCCGTGCAGCTTCTGCATCTGCTCGGCGCCCAGACCTTCGGTGCGCGCGAGCAAGGCGCGAGCGCGCTCGTCGGTGGCGACCATTTCGCGCTTTTCATCGTCGGTCATGGTGAGAATGCGCAGCGTGAGAATCTCGTCGATCTCCGTAGCGTCGAACAGATCGCCTGCGCTTTCGGGCGCGATCTGCGGGAAATCGTAGAGGATGATCGGCGAGGCGAGCATCGTGTCGGGCCGCTTTTCATCGCCGACCAGCACCGGCCACACGCCGATATTGCGGCACGCGGCCGAGGCCGCCGCGAGGTCGTCGGGCGGATCGATCGACGAGATCCATGTGCCGCGCTCGATGTTCAGCACGGTATGGCACGAGACCAGTGCATACAGCGACGCGGCATCGCGCGTGAGGTTGCGCGCCTGCTCGAGCGGCGTTTCATTGACGATGCGCACCTTCAGCCGATAGACGCCCGCCGCCACGCTCGCCGCACTGATTTCGACGCGGCCTTGCAGCGCCGCACGCGTGCGGCGCAACGCGCCACGCAGCGTGCCATGCCAGTCCGCCAGCGGTTCGAGTTCATGGCCGGCATCGAATGAAAAGGGAATCTCACGTGGGGCGTTCAGCAACTCGCCGAGCACCAGCACGGGCAGCGCGAGATGCTGTTCCGCCGCTTCCTGCCACGGCGTGTAGCGCTGTTCGTCGATATCGAGCCGGGATACCGTGCGCCATGCCGGCTCGCCCGACTCCGGCCGCACCGCGGCGCTCTCCGAGACGTCCAGCACCGTCCGCTCGATCACCTGCAAAAAGCCGGGCCGCACGGCCACGCGCGTGTGCTCGCCGCCGCGCAGCAGACACTCGCTTTGCGTCACCCACGGATCGCTGCCGGATGCCTCCGCATAGGCGCGCGGATAAACGCCGCCGAAGGTCCAGCGTTGCCGGTTCTTCACCGAAGTCGGCCGGTACGGATACAGCATGTAGCCTTCGTACAGCACCGCCTGCACCACGCTCTCGACCGCGTTCACGATATGTCCTCCTCGAGCTTGTCGAGCAGACTCGTCACCGCCTGCTCCCAACTCGTCAGACCGCCACGGGTTTTAAAACGGGAGAGGCGATCGAACACGTCACGATGCAGGCATAGCCACGCGCCGTTCGGGTAATAGCGAGCCATCATGTCGCGCCATAACGCCACCGGAAGACGGTACGCCGCCTCCTTGTGCCATGGAATCGGCGCGGCCTGCAATGCGCCGTCGGGCTCGCGATAGAATACGGTGCCGCTGAACTGCAGCATCAGCGGAATCTCGCCCTCTTCCAGACCGTGAAAGTATTTGGTGGCGGCCACATTGAAGTCGTAGCTGCACGGCACGGTCAGATCGAGCGTGCATTCGCCGGTGAACGGTGGCGCGACCGCCGACGCATGCGTCCACAGCATCGTGCGCAACGTATCGCCCCAGCGCGGTGGAATACCGAACAGGTCTTCGAGCCCGTACTGCTCGGAGGATGCGTAGCGACGTTTCGCGGCCTCGATCTGGATCTGGCATTGCAGCATGATGCTGGCGATCTCGAGCTGCGCCGATGGGTCAGCCGCCGTATCGACGATATGCAGCTTAAACATCAGCAGCGGCGCCACCGCAAACGGCACCACTTCCGCCGACTCGACGGTGAATGCGAGATCAGGCATGAAGCAAGCCCTCCGGTACGCGGCCATGAGTTTTCAACGCGGCGAAGAAACGATGGATCGCATCCCAGGCCTGCCGGCCGCCCGAGACGCCGCGCCATCGCGCGCGAATCACGCCGGTCAGCGCATAACATTGGTCGATCGGCACACGGTAATACTCGCGCGCGCCTTCGCTGCGGTTCACGAGCAGCGCTTCGACGTCGGGCTCCAGTTGCGCGAGCCACGGGTTGTCGGCAACGAGTTCGGTCCACGCCTGCAGATCCAGCAGCGACTGCGTGCCGCCCGCCGGTCCGGGATACAGCGCGACGATATGTTGCGCCGAACTGTCGTGAAAGAAGAAAGCCATGTCGATGGGAATCGCCAGCGCGTCCCACTGCGCGTCGCTCATGCGAAAGCCGTCGAGATAACGCGCGTCGCGCGGCACCGGACGATAGCGCGCGTTCTGCTGATTGCCGAACAACAATGCGCAGGCACGGCAGCAGCAATGCAGTTGCCGTTTGGCGATCTCGAACAGATGAGGATGGTCGGCCAGCAGCAGCGCGCCGCACAACTCGCAGTGCGTGTCGTCGGCTTTGCGCACGAAATGGCGCACGGCCGCGACCCAGCCGCGCGTCGTGGCGACGGCGGACGTCATTGCGCGCCGGCCTCGGTCCGGCCGGCTACCCTGGTTTGCGTCTCAGTGCGCGTATTAGGCATGAAGCGCAGTTCATGCACGTTGACGTCCTGCAAACCCGCAATGTCGACACGCGTCGCCTCCGGCGCGGCTTCGAAAATCGCAAGCTCGATTTCCTGCCGCAATTCGCCGATCGAATTGTGCTTGCCTTGCAGACGCCCGGCCACTTTCACGCGTACCGCTTCTTCGGCGGCGTCGAGCAATTCGATCTGGATGCCCTGCACGCCGAGCAACGGCCGCATCTTCTCCACCGCTCGCGACACGCGCGTCGGCAGGTCTTGCGGATGCAAACCGTGCAACAGCAGCAGCGCCGATACGCCGGCGTCGCGTTCGAATGCTTCGAGCATGGCGTCGTCCATCGCCCCGACGGACGAAACGATTTCCAGCAGACGCGCGAGCCCGTTCGCATGCAGATCGAGCACCACCTGCAGCAGTTCCTGAGCGCTCTCGCGCGCCGCCGGATCGTCGAGCGTCTCCAGCGCCGCAATCAGTTCCTCGATGCGGCGTTGCTGGGCGGCGACCGGGCTTTGGTCGCTCGTGCGGGTGCTCACGTATGCGCTCCCTGCATCACACCGAAGGTCGGCGAGTGCGAGGTGTCGATGGTCTTGCCGTTGCCCACGTACATATGCACGCCGCACGGCAGGCATGGATCGAAGCTGCGCACCGCGCGCATGATGTCGATGCCCTTGAACTTGTCGGGGCCGTTCTCTTCGAAGATCGGCGTGTTCTGCACGGCGTCTTCATAAGGTCCGGGCGTGCCGTAGATATCGCGCGGATTGGCGTTCCATGGCGTGGGCGGATACGGATGGTAGTTGGCGATCTTGCCCTCGCGGATCACCAGGTGATGCGAGAGCACGCCGCGCACCGCCTCATGGAAGCCGCAGCCGAGCCCTTCTTCCGGCACCGTGAAGTCGCTGAACGTGCGGGTGCGGCCCGCGTGCAATTCGGCGAGCGCCTGCTCGGCGAAATACAGCGCCGCGGCTGCCGAATAAGCCTGAAAATACGTCCGGGCGCGATCGCGTTCGAGCGCATTGCTCCACTTCGGAATCTTCCATTCGAATTCGACCTCGGGCTTGAGCGCGGTCTTCGGCAAATAGATCTTCACGCTGTGACCGGTCGCCTTGATATAGCCGATATCCACCAGTCCCGCCAACGCCGTGGACCACAGTCGCGCAATCGGACCGCCACCGGTATCGAGCGCGAGGTGGTCGCCCGTGCGCTTGTCGAGCCAGCGCGGCGACATTACCCACGTATAGTTGCCGTCGAATTTGCGCTTCTGCGGATGCGGCAGCGTGGTCTGATTCCACGGATGCTTGCGGTCCACCGGATTGCCCAGCGGGTCGTTCTTCACGAAGGTTTCTTCGTGATCCCAGTCGTCGTAATAGGAACTGCCGAGCAGAATGCGAATGTTCAGGTTGATGTCGACGAGATCGGTCGTGACCAGTTCTCCGTCCACCACCACGCCCGGCGTGACGAACATGCCGCGACCCCATTGCGTCATGGTGTTGTAGTTGTAGTCGCACACGTTCGGGTCCTGGAACGAGCCCCAGCAGCCGAGCAGAACACGGCGCCGGCCCACTTCTTCATAACCGGGCAATGCCTCGTAGAAGAAGTCGAACAGATCGTCGTGCAGCGGCACGACCTTCTTCATGAACTCCACGTATTTCATCAGGCGCGTGATGTAGTCGGTGAAGAGCTGAATGGTCGGCACGGTGCCCACACCGCCGGGATATAGCGTCGACGGATGCACGTGGCGCCCTTCCATCAGGCAGAACATTTCGCGCGTGTAGCGGCTCACCATCAGCGTCTCGCGGTAGAACTCGCCGGTAAACGGATTGAGCGCGGTCATGATCTCCGCGATGGTTTTATAGCCGTGCTTGTCCGCATGCGCAGCGGGTGTTTTTTGCGCCTTGGCCCACACGCCCGGATTCGTTTCCTTGACCATCGTCTCGCAGAAGTCCACGCCCACCAGGTTGTCCTGGAAGATGTTGTGGTCGAACATGTATTCGGCCGCTTCGCCGAGGTTGACGATCCACTCGGCGATCATCGGCGGCTTCACGCCGTAGGCCATGTTCTGCGCGTAGACCGAGCAGGTCGCGTGATTGTCGCCGCAAATGCCGCAGATCCGGCTCGTAATGAAATGCGCGTCGCGCGGGTCCTTGCCCTTCATGAAAATGCTATAGCCGCGAAAGATCGACGACGTGCTGTAGCATTCCGCCACCCGACGGTTCGCAAAATCGATCTTGGTGTAAATCCCCAGACTGCCGACGATCCGCGTAATCGGATCCCAGTTCATTTCGACCAGCTTGCCCGGCGCTGCCTGGGTGGTGCTGGTCGCTTCAGGTGCGGTGCTGACGGCCATGACCTTCTCCTGCTGACTATGCTGACGACACTGACTGCGCGAAATCCGCCTGCTCAGCGACGGTAACCGGTGGTGAGTTCCGAACGGTTGTGACGCCATTTCGGCTCATCGTTGAGCGTGTTTCTGGTCAGTTTGCGCAAGCTGCGGATCAGCGGGCCATAGCTCCTGATCAGATTCGACGACAGCACCGCGCCGGGCGGCTCGTCCATGAACGGCATGAACTTGTCAGGAAAGCCCGGCATCGTGCAGCCGATGCAGATGCCGCCCACGTTCGGACAGCCGCCTATGCCCGCCATCCAGCCGCGTTTGGGCACGTTGCATTGCACGACCGGTCCCCAGCAACCGAGCTTGACGATGCAATTCGGGCTGCCGTATTCGGTCGCGAAGATCGCCTGCTCGTACGAACCGGCCCGGTCGCACCCGTCGTGCACGGTGCGCGTGAACAACCACTTCGGCCGCAATGCGTCGTCGAGTGGAATCATGGGTGCGAGGCCCGCGAGCTGATACAGCAGATACAGCAGCGTCTCCATGAAGTTATCCGGCTGCACCGGACAGCCCGGCACGTTGACGATCGGCAGGCCTGCTTTCGACTTCCAGTCCCAGCCGAGATAATCGGCGAGGCCCATACAGCCGGTGGGGTTGCCTTGCATCGCGTGAATGCCGCCATACGTCGCGCAGGTTCCCGCGCCGACCACCGCCAGCGCGCGCGGCGCGAGCCGGTCGAGCCATTGCGGAATCGTGATCGGGTCGCCCGTGTCCGGGTCGGTGCCCAGGGCGGCCCAATAGCCCTCGCGATTGATACGCTCATTGGGAATCGAGCCTTCCATCACCAGCACGAAGTTATCCAGTTCGCCACGCGCCGCCTGATGAAACGGCTTGAGAAACTCGTCGCCGTTTTCGTACGCCAGTACGGGATTGTGGAGATGGACCTTCGGCAAGCCGGGAATCGCGCCGAGAATCACGTCCTCGATACTCGGTTGGGTGGCCGCGGTGATGGATACCGAATCGCCGTCGCAGCCGAGGCCCGCGGTAATCCAGATGATGTGCACTTCCTTGAGGGCCGGCGCGTGCTGAGTCTTGCGCCCATAGGGGACGTTGTCTGCTTCCGCCATGATGTGTCTCCACTACGTTCACGTTCTTTTTGGACAAGCAAAGATACGTGGCGAGCGCCGCACGGCAGTCACGTGTCCAGCAATCGATCAGGGGTCATTTCCGCGTGGGGAGCGGTTAAAAAGATCGGATTTGCTGCATGTTTTCGTTTGAATGGTGCTCATCGCAATGAGCCCGAAAAACTTGTTCGAGTATAGTTCAGCGATACGAAATACCCCAATTTTCATAGCTTTTCGTGAAACTTCGCGTGCGGCGATAACCGCATCCGTGCGCCTGTGCAATTCTCTGACGATAGCCCTTAAGGGTTCGGGCCACGCTTATTTTTCATGCGCGGTCATCAGGAACGGATTTCCATTTCGCCGATTCGCCGCCACTTATAAACCGCGGCGGACAATAACCAGGCGGCCGCGAAGACGCAAACGATCGCATAGCCGAGCATGCCGACGTGATCGTTAAGAAGCGCCACCGTCTGCCAGAATCCGCCATTTAAATGCAGCTTGTCGGCCGCGAGCCCAAGTCCTTCGATGCTGCCGACCAGCAGTGTCACCAGCACCGAAATCGTCGTGATGGTGAGGTTGTAGTAGAGCTTGCGGACCGGCTTCACGAAGGCCCAGCCGTAGGCGCCCAGCATGAGGATGCTGTCGGTGGTATCGATCAGCGTCATGCCCGCCGTAAACAGCATCGGGAACACGAGGATCGACCAGATCGACATGCCTTGCGCGGCGCCCGCCGCGGAAATGCCGAGCAAGCCGACTTCGGTCGCGGTATCGAAACCAAGGCCGAACAGAAAGCCGAGCGGGTACATATGCCAGCTTCGTGTGATCAGGCGAAACAGCGGACGGAAGAAGCGCGCGAGAAAGCCGCGATTGGCGAGCAGCATGTCGAGATCTTCGTCGACATACGGCTCGCCGCGGCGCACGCGCCGAAACGCGCGCAGCACGGAACGCAGCACGATGAGGTTCAGCAGCGCGATGGCAAACAGGAAAAACGTCGACACGAGCGTGCCGATCATCGCGCCCGTTTCCCTGAATCCGCCCAGCCGGGTTTGCAGGGCCATCGCGGTGACGGCAATGCCGAGCGTCGCCAGTACGACGATGGTGGAATGGCCGAGCGAGAACATCAGCCCTGCGCTCAGCGGACGCTGGCCGGACTGCATGAGCTTGCGCGTGACGTTGTCGATGGCGGCGATGTGGTCCGCGTCCACGGCGTGCCGCAAGCCGAGCGAATAAGCCAGCAGGCAGGAACCCATCAGCAGCGGATAGCCGCGAAACGCCGCGAGGGCCGCAAGCCATGCGGCGAGATTGAAGGTCAATAGCGACGCGTAGAGCCAGGCGATCCGCCGGCGCTGGTGGCCCGGCGCCGCTGTCGGAAACGCCTTCACGGACTCCGTCATGTGTTCTTCTCCTCAGAGCGAAGGCGAAGACGGCTGCTTTGCACAGCCTGGCGCTCAAAGCGTCTTTTCGATAATAGACCTTTTCAGACGCTGCGCCATCGCCCGATGGATGACGCAGCGCATCACCGCTTCAGCTACTTCACATTGAACGCATAGTCGCCGTGGGTGCGATGTCCGTCCGACGCCACGGCCACCCAGTGCACCGTGTAGTGACCGGCCGCGAGCGCCGGCAACGGCACGGTGATCAAGGCCCGCTGATGCTCATCGACCGTGGCCTTCTCCGTGTTGACCTGCTTGCCGCTCGCGTCGGTCACCGTCAGCGAACTGAACGCGGCTTCGAGCGGGCCGTCGAACATCACGCGCACCTGCGCGGGTGACGTCACCGTTGCGCCCGCGCCCGGCTCCTGCTTCTGCGGAAAGACATGCGCGAAAGCCGCGCTTGCCAATGCAAGTCCGGCGAACAACGACGCCAGTTTCGCCACGGTACGTGTGCCACGCAAACGTGGATGTTTCATCGTGTCATTCATCGTTACTCTCCTGCGTCACTGAAACAGCGGTTTGCCGATCGTGGTCGGCGCGACATCGTCGAAGAAGATATGCGCCTGCACCAGGATGCCCACATGCGAGCCGCTTGCGCGATTGATCGGGATTTGCGCCTCTACGCCGAACTGTCCATAACGGTTGATCCAGATGAAGCCCGGATTGACCGTGCCGGTCGTCTGCCCCTGGCTGCGCGACAATGGAATTTCCACCAGCGGAATCAGATTGGCGAACGGTTGCGGCAGGCCGACATCGCGCACGTGCTGCTGCAAATACGGCAAGCTGTACTGCACGGTGAACCCGTAGTTGAACGCGTTCGGCTGTCCCGCACCGGTGGTCAGCGCCGGCCCCGCTTCGCCCGTGATCGCGATCGGCCGCAGATACGCGAGCGACTCGGGCAGATCGCCCATGCCCTTGCCGACGTAGACGGTGGGCGAGATGGTCGAGAAGTTATCCGCGATCGCGCGGCTGCCCGTGCCGCCGAGTTCGGCATCCACGCCGATCGAGGTCATGAACTCGTGCGCGTCGTTGACGTACAGCAGGTACTTCAAGCCGACGCCGAAGTTGTCGAAACCGCTCGCCCGCGGGTTGTTCTGCATCGCATACGTGCCGTCGACGGACACCGCGAGCCGCGACGTGATCAGCTTGTCGTACTCGAAGTCGAAGGTATTGATGCTCTGGTCGCCGTTCTCGCCAGGCACGCGTTGATGGCCGAACTGGAGGTTGGCTTCGTCGCCGACGCCGGGGTCGTCGACGGCCAGCGTCGCTGGGAAAACCCGGTTGCCCGCAATGGCGTGGGCGCCGGCGAGCGTTGGCGCGCACAGCAAGGCGCCGGCAATGGCGGCAATAGTGACGAGCAGCGCCGCCGAGCGCAGCGGCTGCGCGCGGGGCGTCGAGGGGATAAGCATGATTCATCCTGTTTCATGGGTCGTGACAATGCCGGCGCGCACAGTCGACAGGGACGTGCGGCGGCAGCCGCGATGCAGTCGATGCATCGCGCCGTGGTGACTCGAATCAGGATGCGAACGGAGGGGCGCGGGGTTGAGCGAACGTAAGCGGCTCGACGCGACGCACGCTTTCGAAGCGGGTCGCGACGGTGTGCTGCAGAGCGCGGATGGCAACGACGAACAGTGCCTCGACGCTCGGCACGGCCGGCATGTGGGCGAGCAGGCTGCAATAACCGCAGGCGTCGCCGTCGGACATGGCGGTGTGGCCGGTATGGCCGGTATGGTCGGTGTCTTTGCCGGCGGCCTGACCGGATGTGCCCGACACGACCGACGACGCGTCCGGCATGTCCTTTCGCATGGCGTCCATCGACCCCATGGACGCCATCGACGGCATATCGCAATGCTCGTCCGACATGGCGCCTTCATCGGCGCGAGCGGCGAGCGTGTGCGAGATCGTCGGCGCGAGCGTGGCCATCAGGATCGCGAACAATCCCAGCCAACTGCCGATCTTCCGATAGAAACGACTCACGATGCGCCCGGCGCCACAATGGGGAAGCTGTCGCGGATTATGCCACGGTCAATAGAGCAAACTGCCGACGGCAAAGCCGCCACGGACAGTGGACAATGCGATCATCCCGGCTCCCGGCACGGAGTGTCCATGAAAGCGCAGCGCCCGCGTCCCCCGCACTTTCCCGGCGAAGAACCGCATGCCGAGTGGCGCGACCATACCCTGCTCTATGCCGTCGTGGCGACGGCCATCATTCTGACGGTCACGCTGGTCGTCTGGCTGATCGATCCGGCGCCGCCCAAAACGATCACCTTGAGCGCCGGCCCGCGCGACAGCTCGTTTTTCATCGCCGCCGAGCAGTACCGGAAAATTCTCGCCCGCAACGGCATCAAGCTGAACGTGCTGGAGTCCGATGGCTCCGTGCAGAATCTGCAACGGCTGCTGGACCCGAAGCAGCACGTCGACGTCGCGCTCGTGCAAGGCGGCGTGGCCAACGGGCTCGACACCTCGTCGCTCATGTCGCTCGGCAGCGTTTTCTATATTCCGGTGGTGGTGTTCTATCGCGGCACGGGCTTGAGCCAGCTTTCTCAACTGGAAGGCAAGCGCATCGCGGTGGGTCGCGAAGGCAGCGGCACGCGCCTGCTCGCACTGAAACTGCTGGAAGCGAACGGCATCGAGCCGGGCGGCGACACCACGCTGGTGCCGAGCGACGGCCTGCAGGCCGCCACCCAACTGGTGGCCGGCAAGGTGGACGCGGCGATCCTGAACGGCGACTCTGCCACGCGCGGCCTGATGCTGCGCCTGCTCAAGGTGCCCGGCGTGTCGGTGATGAACTTCGACGAAGCGGGCGCCTATACGCGTCTTTTTCCCTATCTGGACCAGATCGACCTGCCCGCCGGCGTGCTGGATCTGAAGCGCCGGATTCCGCCGGAAACGGTGCATCTGATCAGCCCGACCGGCGAACTGGTGGCGCGCACCACGCTGCATCCGGCCATTTCCGACCTGCTGATCGAAGCGGCGCAGGAAGTGCACGGCATGCCGGGGCTGTTGCAGCGGGCGGGAGAATTTCCGAGTCCGGTCGCGCGTGAATATCAGATCAGCGAGGACGCGCAGCGCTACTACAAAACCGGCAAGAGCTTTCTGTACCGCACGCTGCCGTTCTGGCTGGCCAGCATCGGCGACCGTACGCTGGTTCTGCTGCTGCCGTTGGCCGTGCTGCTGTTCCCGGCCATGCGCCTGATTCCGGCGCTGTATCGCTGGCGGGTGCGCTCGCGCATCTATCGCTACTATGGTTCGCTGATTGCGATCGAACGCGGCGCGCTCATCGGTTCGACCGACGAGGAGCGCAAGCGGCTCTTCGCGGAACTGGACCAGATCGAGGATTCGTTGAATCGGCTGCGCATGCCGCTCGCTTACGCCGACGCGTTCTATGTACTGCGTGAACACGTCGGCTTCGTGCGCAGCCGGCTGGCGGCTGCGTCGCGGCAAGGCAGCCACCCTTAGGCGGGGTGGCGGGTTTTACGCTTCGCGGGTGGCCGGCGAGTCGGCCGGTTCGGCGGCCGCTTCGTGGGCGACCGGCGTAGCCGTCGAATCGGCCTGCGGCGTGCCTGCTTCGGCGGCTTGCGAGTCCGCAGCGGCTTCGGCCGGCGCAATGGTTGTGTCGGCTGGCGCATTCGGCGTTTCGGCAGCGGCTTGAGCGCCCGCTTCCGTGCCTGCCTCGCCGGCCGCGTTTGCGTTCGCCGCGCCGGCTGCCGCCTTCGCCGCACCCCTGCCCGCGCGATGCGCCTGCAGACGCTGCGCACCGGCGGCTTCCTGCGCCGTGACCTTGCCCGCCTCGGCGCCCGTCAGATCGACGCGCGCCGCGCCTTCCACGAGACATTTCCAATAGCGGCTGCCACGGCACCAGGTCTTGATGGCGTCGCGCAATTCGGCTTCGCTCAGCGACAGTTCCTTGGCGTGCACCACGAGGTCTTCGAAAATACCGACCTTGAGCGGCAGCTTGGGCGCCGGATTCTTGGGGAAAGCAATGGGGAAGCGTTTCTGCAGCCGCCCGATCGATTTCACCACCGGGTCCACCGGCTTCGCCTCCACCGCCGGTTTGGCGTCGGACGCGGCTGCAGGTGAGGCACGGCGCGGCGGCGCCGGCTTGCGGGCAGGCCTCGCGCCCGGCTTGGCGGCGTCTTTGGCGGCGTCTTTGGCGGCGGGCTTGGAAGCGGGCTTGGAAGCGTCCTTGGCCGGCTTGGATGCGTCCTTCGAAGCAGGCCTGGCGCCGGACTTCGCGGCAGGCGCAGCCTCGCGGCGAGCCGCGGCCAATTGCTTCTTCAGTTCAGCGAGTTGTTCGAAACCCATAGCGCACAGTCGATCGAGAAAGACGAGATTGTAGCAGTGTAAGGAAACAGGTTCGTGACGACGCGCACGCCGCGCCGCGCGGGCTTGCAAGCAGGCGCGGCGCGGCACGGTTAAACTCGGAGCTTCCGGTCCTTCCCGCCCTGTTTCCCCGCGTTTTTTACATCGGTTTCCGACCCGCTCCCGCGTTTCATGGACCTCAAGCAAATCCAGTATTTCATCACGCTGTTCGAAGACGGCTCCGTCACGCGCGCGGCGAAGCGGCTCAATATTGTCCAGCCCGCGCTCAGCATGCAGATTTCGAAGCTCGAAACCGAATTGCGCCAGAAACTCTTCGAGCGCGGCCCGCACGGCATGACGCCGACCGACGCGGCGCGCCAGATGTTCCGCCTGTACACACCGATCATGCGCGATATCGAGCGGGCGCGCGACCAGTTGAGCCGCCAGGACGCGATCGTGACCGGGCGAGTGTCGCTCGGCATGGTGTCGTCCGAGGCGGAAAGCGTGCTGCCGGAGTCGCTCGCCAGGTTCAACGCAATGTTCCCGCAAGTCGAAGTATCGGTCGCCGACGGGTTCAGCGCGCAGTTGATCGACGCGGTCGAAGCGGGCCGGCTGGATGCAGCCATCATCAACAAGCCGCGCGGGCGTCTCACGCTCGACGTGGTGCCGCTGGTCGACGAGGAAATGGTGCTGGTGACGAGCGCCGCGCTCGGCCCCGAGTTGCCGCCGGCCGTCGATCTCGCGCAGCTGGCCGGCATCGAGCTGGTGCTGCCGACCCGCCGCAACGGCCTGCGCGGCGTACTGGACGCGGCGCTGCTGGCCGAAGACGTGGTCATCAAGCCGAAGTTCGAGATCGACCTGCTGAACACCATCGTGCAGTTCGTCGAACAGAGCAGTGTCGCGACGATCCTGCCGCGCGTGGTGGTTCAGCGCAAGGTCGACGAGGGGGTGCTGTGCGCGCGCACCATCACGTCGCCGCCGATCGTGCGGCACATCATCCGCGTGAGCCATCCGAAGCGGCCGATCGGGCCCGCGGCGCACGCGCTGATCGAGATCATCGGCGAAGAGATCCGGCGCGTGACGACGGGCGCACCCGTCGACCCCTCCGCGAGCTAAGCCGGTTCGCGCGCCGCGGCCTGTTCGAGCCGCCCGCGCGTTTCCGGCACGACGAACGCGCCGATCAGGAAAATCACGCTGATCGCGCCGACGAAGATCGCCAGCGTCATCGGCAACTCGCTCGCATCTTTCGCCACCAGCGAGACGGCGGTCGGCATCATCCCGCCAATGGCAAAGCCGATGTTCCATGAAAGCCCGGTGCCGGTCGCGCGAATCGCGGTCGGGAACCGTTCGTTCAGGAAGATCAGGATCGGCGCATAGCCCGCGCTGCCGAGCGCGCTGAGAATCACCGCGTACACGCCGATCATGGTGACGCTTTGCGCCGTGGGCAGCAGCAGGAACAGCGCGGGCAACGCGAAGAGCCGGATCAGGCCGAGCCAGATGAAAGTGGACTTGCGGCCAATGAAAGTGCTCAGATGCCCCGCCGCCACCGACGCGATAACCACCGCCACGCTGCAGATCAGCAGGATCGCCGCCGCGGCACCGTTCGGCGCGTGGCTGACCACCTTGAGGAAGGTGGGCAGATAGCCCGAGGTCAGGTAATAGCCGCTGCCGCCGCCGATAGTCAGCAGCAGGTTGACGAACAGAATCGACCGATAGTCGCGGGAAAACAGCGTGCGCACGGGCGAGCGCGCGATTTCGACCGGCGTGTCGTGCTTCTGTGCCGCGGCCTTGGCGGCCTTTTCGGCGGCGAGCTTTTTCCACAGCGGCGACTCTTCGAGACTGCTGAAGACGAACAGTCCGAGCACCGAACTGATGATGCCGGTGAAAAACATGCAGCGCCAGCCCCACACCTCGAACGCCGCGCCGGGGAATAGCGCCGACATCGCCAGATACGTGAGCGAGGCGAGCAACGCGCCGAGCCCCGCTCCGCCGCCGCCGATCAGCCCCGACACCGCGCCGCGATATTTCGGCGCGACCGATTCGGTGCCGATGGTATGCGTCGATGCCACCACGCCGCCCACGAACACGCCCTGCACGAGCCGCAGCATGAGGAACAGGATCGGCGCGACGAGACCCACCTGCGCGACGGTCGGCAGCACGCCGAACGCGGCCGTGGAAAGTCCCACGCCGACCACCGCGATGATCATCGCGCCCTTGCGTCCGTGGCGGTCCGCGTAGGAGCCGAACCATGCCGAACCCAGCGGGCGCATCAGCAATGTCACGGCAAACGACGCATACACCGCCGCGAGCGAGAGCATCGCGTGCTCGGACGGAAAGAACAGCCGCCCGACCACCGGCGCGACGAACAGCAATACGAACAGATCGAACAGATCCAGTGCCCAGCCCAGGCACGAGGCCATTACCGCACCCATCACTTGCCGCTGGTCTACCGCGGGCAAGGCGGCGCCATTTTGCGCTGCTACAGACATCGTCATCTCCTTGACTATCAGCGGGCCGTCTCTCGATCGTCCCCGTTTGTAGGCACGTTCTCTTGCGCGTGCTCTTGGTGGTGTTAAGAAACCTTATGGCGAGGCCGCGGTGAGCGGCGCCGTCTTCGATCCAGCATTTGCCTCGCGTCGCGCGAGCATCGCGTCGGCAATCTTTTCGGCCATCATGATGGTCGGGATATTCGTATTCGCCGCGGGCAGGCGCGGCATCAGCGAGGCGTCGACGACCCGCAGGCCGTGCGCGCCGTGCACACGGCCGGAAGTGTCGGTTACCGCCGTGGCGTCGTGCGCGTCGCCCATCCGGCAAGTACCGCTCGCGTGCCAGACGCCGAACACATTCGCGCGGACAAAGTCTTCGAGCGCGCCCGGCTCGGCCAGCAGCGCCGACATGCGCTGGCCTCGCGTGAAGAAACGCTCGATCAGCAGACGCCGCAACGGCGCGGGCGTATCGAGCAGCATGCCGAGCAGCGAGGTTAGCGCCGCATTGCCCTTGCCGACGCGGCTTAGCGCTTTCACACGCGGTGAAAACGCGGCCGGGAAAAAGTCGCGCGGATTGTCGCCGAGACCCGACGCCTCGACGATCTTCGCGAGTATCCGCACGCCGTGGACGAGGCGCGCGAGATCGCGCGGATCATCGAGCAGATTCAGATCGACGCGCGGCGCCACCGCTGGATCGGCGGACACGAGTTGCACGCGGCCGCGCGAATAAGGCCGGTTGCACCAGAGGAAAAACAGGCCGAGCCGGTTGCCGAGCGCATGCCAGGCGGCGCGCGTCGCACTCGACAGATACAGATCGGACTCGTCGCAGCCCGCTATGCCCGAGGTAAAACGCGCGGCCGTCATGCTCGCGCGGCGGCGCGAGAGCGGCATGCGAAAACGCCGCTCGAGAAAATGACAGAACGTGAGCGACGGATGATCCTGGAGATTGCGTCCCACGCCCGGCAGATCGACTCTGCACTCGATGCCGAGCGCGTCCAGTTCCGCCTTCGCGCCGATGCCGGCGCGCATCAGCAACGCGGGGGATTGCAACGCGCCCGCGCTCACTATGACTTCGTTGGCGTCGAAACGGATGCGCGCGCCGCTGCGCTCTACCGCGACCACGCCGCGCGCCACACGCCCTTCCATGAGGATCGACTCGACGCGCAAGTCCGCATAGATGCGCAGATTGCGGCGCTGACGCGTCGCTTCGTCCAGATAGGCCGTTGCGGTCGATACGCGCCGGTCGTCGAGATTCGAAAACGCGCCGGGAAAATAACCGTCGCCGAACTCGGCGTTCTGATCCTGCAAGGCCGCGAAACCATTTTTCCGCATGCCGTCGGCGAAGGCATCGCAGAACGCCGGCCAGTACGCCGGCAGAATGCGGCGGATCGGCACCGGACCATCTCTGCCGTGCAACTCACCGGCCGGAAAATCTACATCGCGTTCGAGTTTGCGGAAATACGGCAGTACGTCCTGCCATGCCCAGCCGCTCGCACCGTTGGCGGCCCAGTCGTCGTAGTCGCGCGGCAGGCCGCGATTGGCTGACTGCACGTTGATGCTCGACCCGCCGCCCATCACCCGGCCCTGCTCGTAGACGCGAGGCGCGGCGGTGCGTGAGGCGCTTGCCTTCAGTTCCGGCCAGATGTATTTGTCGCCGCAGAAAACCGGCATCGGATAGCTGTCGAGAATCGCCGCGGGCACCTTGCCGGGCGGCGTATCCGCGCCGGCTTCGATCAGCGCGACGCGCAGCGACGCGACTGCCGACAGACGATGCGCGAGCACGCACCCTGCCGATCCGCCGCCGACGATCACGTAATCGAAGCGTTCCATCTACCTGTCTCCCTTGTCGACCGGAGTTAGCGCTTCAGCGCTTACTCCGGTCCCATGCGAAGCATCTTCCGATTTCCCTTTGCCCAGCGTTCGCCTCAACTGCCGCGAAACACCGGCTTGCGCTTACCGTGAAACGCCTCGACGCCTTCGCGGAAATCGTCCGAGGCGCGCAACCGGCTATAGCAGTGCCCTTCGAGTTCGATCGCGATCGACAGCGGTGCGTCCTCGGTATCGTTGAGCAGCTTCTTCGCGGTGCGTTGCGCGAGCGGTGAGAACGCGCGCAGTTCATCCACCAGCGCGTCGGTCGTCGCCTCGAGTTCCGAGTCGGCCACGCATTCGACTGCGATGCCCCACTCGTAAGCCTGCTTGCCCGGAATGCGGCGCGAGCGCATCACGATGTCCTTGGTGCGGCCGATGCCGACCATCTGCTGCAACCGCGCCGAGCCGCCGGAGCCCGGAATCTGCCCGAGTTTCTGTTCCGGCAGCGCGTAGAAACTGGTGTCGGTGGCAATGCGGAAATCGCACGCGAGCGACAGTTCGAAACCCACGCCGAAACAGAAGCCGCGATTGGCCGCGATCACCGGCTTCGAACAACGCGCGGGCGCCGCGATATTCCAGGCGAGCTTCGACACGGTTTCCGGCGATGCTTCCAGAAATCCCTTGATGTCGCCGCCACTCGAAAAGTGCTCCCCCTGGGCGCGCACCACGATCACGCGCACACGCGGGTCGTCGTCGAGCGCCTCGAAGGCGGCGCGCAACTGATCGCGCGCATGCATCGAAATCACGTTGAACGGCGGCCGGTGCAGGACGATGTCGGCACGCTCGCGCTCTGCGTCGATCTCGATGGAAAAGCCGTCGAGATCCTGCAACAGGCTCTGGCCGCGGTGAGTCAATTCGGTCATGGGTTCACTCCTTGGTAGTTTGCGTGTGAGATGCAATAGCTTCGCCGCGGGTGTCGGGCTCGTACTCGCCCGCGGACAGCTTGCGGCGCAGAATCTTGCCGACCGGCGACTTCGGTATGTCGTCCACGAATACGTATTCGCGCGGACGCTTGAAGTTGACGAGGTCGGAGGTGCGGCAGTGCGCGTCGAGTGCGTCGGCGTCGACGTACTCGCGGCGTTTCACGAAGGCGACCACACGCTGTCCCCAGCGCTCGTCCTTCACGCCGGCCACCGCGACCTCGTCGACCGCGGGATGCAGCGACAGCACCGACTCGATATCGACCGGCGAGATGTTCTCACCGCCGCTGATGATCATGTCGTCGACGCGGCCGGAGACGTACAGGTCGCCGTCGGCGTCGAAGAAACCCGTGTCGCCCGTGAAGTACCAGCCCTCACGCAACGATTTGGCGTTCGCATCGGGACGATTCCAGTAGCCTTCGAAGGCTTCGTCGCCGAGCAGGTCGGCGATGATCTGGCCTTCCTCGCCCGCTTGCGCCAGGTCTTCGGGCGTGAGGGCGTCGAGCCTGACGACGCGCAAGCGCGTGTTGATGCCCGCGCGCCCCGCACTGCCTGGCTTGCGCGTGGCGTCCTGATCGATGCTGAAGGTGTAGACCTCGGACGAGCCGTAGTGATTGACGAACAGGTCCGGTTCGAACGCCGCTGAGAGGCGCTTGAGCAGACCGTCGTTCATCGGCGCGCCGGCGAAACCGAGCTTGCTCACCGTCGATGTATCCGTCGACGCGAAAGCCGGATCGGCCAGCAGATCGTGGTACAGCGTCGGCACCAGATAGAGGCAGGTGAGCTTGTGTTGCTCGATCGCAGCGAGTGCGAAGCGCGCATTCCAGCGGCGCACACAGACGAACAGGCCATCCACCAGCGCCATCGAGAGCAGCGAGCGCACGCCCATGGTGTGATAAAGCGGCATCACGCCGAGCGTGCGTTCGCCGTGGCCGTACTGGTTCTGCGCGACATGCGCGAGCGCCGCGGCGCGTTCATGGCGATGACGGCGCGGCACGCCTTTGGCCTTGCCGGTGGTGCCTGATGTGTAGAGCATCAGCGAGTAGTCGTTGGCATCCGCGCGCGCTTGCGCGTCGTTCGACGTGTCCGGCGCGGCTTGCGCCAGCAGTGTGTCGAAGCTCGCGGTGCAGCCTTGCACGTCGTCGAGACCGATACGCGGCAAGCGCTGCGCGGCGGGACTTTGCGCCACGGCATCGGCGCAGACCGGTTCGTACACGATGGCCTTCACACCGGCATCGGTTACGCAGTATTCGAGTTCATCGGGTTTCGCGCGCCAGTTCAGCGGCACGATCACCACGCCCGCGAACTGGCAGGCCCAATGCAGGGTCGCCATTTCCCAGCGGTTTTGCAGTACCACCAGCAAGCGGTCGCCATGCCCGAGACCCAGACCGCGCAGACCTTCGGCCACCTTCACGATGAGGGGATGCCACTGCGCGTACGTCAGCGCCAGTTCACCGTCGACGAGAGCGAGCGCATTGGGGCTGCGTTCCACGCTCTGCAAAAAAGTTCGGCCGAGGTCAAGCATGAGCGGCCTCCACGGTTTCACTAGCCGCCTTGCCTTGCCGGCGCCGTGCCGCCACGTCGAGCACCGCGGCGACGATCGGCGTATAGCCCGTACAGCGGCACAGATGGCCCGAGAGCATGTCGCGCACCTGGGCTTCGCTCGGATCGGGCACGCGCTGCAGATAGTCCGCGCACGACATCAGTATCCCGGCCGTACAGAAACCGCACTGCAACGCGTGATGACGCTGGAACGCCTGCTGCAGATCGCCGAGCTTCAGGTCGGGTGCGAGTCCCTCCACCGTGTCGATGCGGCGGCCATCGGCCTGCACCGCCAGCATCAGGCACGAGCGTCCCGCCACGCCGTCCACGTGCACCGTGCACGCGCCGCACACGCCATGCTCGCAGCCGACGTGCGTGCCGGTCGCGCCCAGTTCATGACGGATGAAATCCGACAGCAGTTCGCGCGGCTCGCAATAGCCGCTGCGTTCACGGCCGTTGAGCGTCAGCGTGACGCATTGCCGTTCGCCCTGCCGCACTATGTGCACGACGTTGCCGTTCGATGTGTTGCTCACTTCGCCTCCTCGATCACGCGCCATCCCAGTTGCCGGACCAGATGCCGGCGATACGCCGCGCTGATATGCGCGTCGTCCT
This sequence comes from Paraburkholderia sp. BL27I4N3, assembly GCF_003386115.1. Taxonomy (NCBI): domain Bacteria; kingdom Pseudomonadati; phylum Pseudomonadota; class Betaproteobacteria; order Burkholderiales; family Burkholderiaceae; genus Paraburkholderia; species Paraburkholderia sp. BL27I4N3. The sequence goes on from NZ_QREJ01000001.1 coordinate 2,349,423, forward strand.
GTGCGCCTAGTTTCCAGCTCAAATCGTTCAGTGCGCTGCGCAGATCCTCGTCACGCAGACGCGGCCATTGCTCGACCACCGGCCGGTCCGCGACGCCACCCACCGCGAGGCGGATCGAATCGCTCGTCACGACAGCCGCGCACGCGGCCATCGCGAAGTCGCCGTGGCGCGCGGAGAACTCCGTGAAGCCATAGCGCTCGCCCGGCCGCTTCAACGGGAAGCGCACGGCTTCGACCAGTTCGTCCGGCTCGCGCGCAGTCATCAACATGCCTTGGAAAAACTCGCCGGCAGGCACCACGCGGTGTTTCTTTTTCGAGCGCAGCATCACGTCGCCGCCGAGCGCGGCGAGCACCAGCGGCAATTCCGCGCTCGGGTCGGCATGCGCTATCGAGCCGCACACCGTGCCGCGATTGCGGATCTGAAAGTGCGAGATATGCGGGAACGCCATCGCCAGTAACGGCACTTCGTCGCGCAGCGATTCGCGCCACTCGACGCTGCCTTGCGTCGCCGCCGCGCCCACCGCCAGCAAGCCGGCCTTGTGATCGACACGCACCGAGTTCAGCTCGTCGGTGCGCGAGATATCGATCAACATGCGCGGCTGCGCGAGGCGCATGTTCAGAACCGCCATCAGCGACTGGCCGCCGGCCAGCACGCGGGCGTCCTCGCCGTGTTGCGCGAGGGCGTCGAGCGCATGCTGCGTCGTCATGGCCCGCAGATAATCGAACGGCGCGGGCTTCATGGCTGTCTCCTGAAACGGCCCAGCAGGCGCGAAAGCCATGAGCCGCCGGTGTGAACTGGTTTGCCCGCCGCCTGACGGCCGAGCGATTCGAACAGTTGGCGCAACACGACCTTGGCCGCGCCTTCGAGCATGCGTCCGCCCACTGCCGCGACCTTGCCCGAGACCTGCGCTTCGTAGTCGTAGGAAAGACGCGTGCCGTTTTCGATCGGCGTCAGTTCGACGAGGCCGCTGCCACGCGCGCTGCCGAGCGACGATATGCCCGCGCCCGCCAGACGCAGCCGACGCGGCGCGTCGATCTCCGACAAGCCGATCTTCGCTTCGAAACGCGCCTTGATCATGCCGACGCCTGCCGTCACGTCGGCGCGATACTGGTTCGTGCCTTCGGCTTCGAGCGCATGGCAGCCGGGTATCACCCTGGCGAGCGCGTTCGGATCGAGCAGCACGGCAAAAATCGCTTCCGGCGACGCCGGCAAATCGACGCTGCCCTGCGCGGTGAGCGCCTTGCCGCCACCCGGCGCCGCCGGTTTGGCGGCGGGCGCTTCACGCAACTCGGGTCGCGACGGCTCCGGATCGTCGATGCCGATCAGCGCCATGACCTTCGAAGGCGTCAGCGGCAAACGGATATCGTCGACGCCGAGCGCGTCCGCCACCGCATTCGCGATGCACGGCGGCGTACTCATGTTGTTGCCCTCGCCGAGTCCTTTCGCGCCGAGCGGCGTGAACGGCGACGGCGTTTCCAGATGCACGATCAGCGGATCGGGCACTTCGCAGGTGGTCGGCATCAGATAGTCGGCGAGCGTGCCCGACTGGAAGCTGCCGTCCGCGCCGTAGCGGAATTCCTCCATCAACGCCGCGCCGAGTCCTTGCGCGAACGCGCCTCGAATCTGCCCGTCGGCGAGCGCCGGGTTCAGCAGCGTGCCGGCGTCGTGCGCGGTGACGTAGCGGTCGATCCGCACGCGGCCGGTGGCGTGATCCACTTCGACGCCGCACATGTCGAAAGCAAAACCGTAGGCGGCCGATGTGTTGACGCGATCGTTCTCATCCGGCGCGGCCATGTTCGGCGGATTCCAGAACACCGTCTCGCGCAAGCCGGGCTCTTCGCCTTCGGGCAGCAGCGCGGGCGCCCAATGCGGCGCATTGGCGGCGACGCGGCCGAACGGCTGCGCGCGATCCTCGGCACCCTTTGCAAAAATCCTGCCTTCTTCGAAACGGATATCGTCCGGCGCGCAGCCCATCTGCTTCGACACGATGCGCGCAATCTTCTCGCGCACGCGCACGGCCGCGAGATGCACCGTGCCCGCCACCGCGCCGGCGAAACGGCTGGAATAATTACCCGCCGCCACCGACCACGCGTCCTTGTGCGTATCGAATTCGACATTGACAATGACGTCATCCGGCGACACGCCGAGCACGTCCGCGACCACTTGCGCGCACACCGTCATATGCCCCTGGCCCGCGGGCGTCGATGCAATCGTGACCACCACGCCGCCGAGCAGATCGACGCTCACGGTCGCGCTCGCTATCGCGCCGCTCTTCGGCCCGGCTTTCTTGCGCGCCTCGGCGGGCATCACGGTCGTGATGTAGCCCATGTTCGACACCGACGGCTCGACGATCGCCGCGAAGCCGATCCCGTACAGCCGCCCTTCCTTGCGTGCCGCCGCGCGACGTGCAAGCAGCTCGTCATACCCGCCTTCGCTCAGCGCACGGCGCAGCGCTTCCGGATAGTTGCCCGAGTCGAGCAGCGCACCCGCCGCGGCGCGATACGGGAACGCATCGGCGGCGACGAAATTGCGGCGGTACACGTCGAGCACATCGAGGTTCAGTTCGAGCGCGATGCGCTGCATCAGCCGTTCGAGCGCGAAGTACACCTGCGGACCGCCGAAGCCACGCACCAGACCCGTCGGTGTCTTGTTGGTCAGCACGACGCGGTTGCGCACGAGCAGATTGTCGATTGCGTACGCGCCAGTCAGGCAGCCGTGCATGCGATAGAACGTGGCCGGTTCCGGCGCGCGCAGATAGCCGCCGCAATCTTCGAGTTGATCGTAGGAGAGCGCCGTGATGCGGCCGTCGCTTTCCACGGCGGCTTCGAGCGTCGAGAGGCGCGCGGTCGCGGAGGTCGCCGCACTCAGATGCTCGAGCCGGTCCTCGACCCATTTCACCGGCGCGCCCGCCTTGCGCGAAGCGAGGCACATCAGCACCACGTACGGAAACACCGCCTGCTTCACGCCGAAGCTGCCGCCCGAATCGCGCGGCGCCTTGTGACGCAAACGGTTGGCGGGCACGTTCAGCGCCATCGCCATCACCGCGTGCAGCGAGAACGGCCCCATGAAATTCGACGTGACGTCGTAGCCTTCGTCGCCTGCCAGGTATTCGGCGATCACCACGCCGCATTCGATCGGCGCGCAGGTATTGCGCGGATAATGCGCCACCAGTTTCACGCGATGCGGCGCCTTGTCGAACGCGGCTTCCGGCTCGCCGTAGCGGAAATGCCGGTCGCTGATCACGTTGCTGCCCACTTTCTCGTGCAACACCGGCGATGCATCGCTCGCCGCCTGCTCGATCGAGGTGACCGGAACGAGCGTGGCGTATTCGACCTTGAGCAGATCGAGCCCGTCTTCGGCGATGGCTCGCGATTGCGCGAGCACCACCGCCACCGGTTCGCCGACATAGCGCACGCGGTCCATCGCCAGCGCCCACTGTTCCATCGGCGATTTCACGCCGACCACGAAAGGCCGAGACCAGGCGCGCAGGTCGTCGCGTGTCAGGATCGCGTGCACACCAGGCAGTTTCGACGCGGCATCGGTGTCGATCGACACCAACTCTGCATGCGCGTGCGGCGAGCGCAGGATCGCGGCGTGCAACGTGCCCGGACGAATGCCGATGTCGTCGCCGTAACGGCCGCGACCGGTGAGAATCGCGGGATCTTCCAGACGCTCCATCGGGCGGCCGAGATGACGTCGCGGGCGTTTATCCAGTTCTGGTTCGCGTTCACGCGTCGCGGTGTCGCCTGCGTGAAGCAAGTCGCGCTGATTCATTCGTCCACTCCCGAGCGGCGCTCCGTGAATTCGTCGGCAAGCCCGCTCCAGCGCTGCGCGATCTCGCGATGCTCGATACCGAACAGATCGAGAATGCGCCCCACCGTGTGATCGACCACGTCCTCGATAGTCTTGGGATGCGCGTAGAAAGCGGGCACCGGCGGCATCACGATCCCACCCATCTCCGTCACGGAAGTCATGTTGCGCAGATGCGCGAGATTGAGCGGCGTTTCGCGCGCGACCAGCACGAGCCGGCGACGCTCCTTGAGCATCACATCGGCGGCGCGCGTGAGCAGGTTGTCGGCGAAACCGTTGGCCACGCCCGCGAGCGTCTTCATCGAGCACGGCGCGATCACCATGCCTGCCGTGATGAACGAACCGCTAGCCACCGCCGCGCCGATGTCGCGCACGTTGTAGACCACGTCGGCGAGACTGTCCAGATCGCCGCGCGTCATGCCGAGTTCCTGCGCCGCCGTGACAGCGCCGGAGGCCGACACGATCAGATGCGTTTCGTGCGTGCCGAGACGGCGCAAGGCCGCAAGCAGACGCACGCCGATCGACGCGCCGCTCGCGCCGGAAATGCCGACAACGATGCGCTGCGGCTTATGTGCGAGCTCAGCCATGCGCGCCACCCAGATAGGTATCGAACGCGGCGTTGTCGGCGGCGATGAGTTCGTCCAGATTTACCGTGTCCTGGCCCGGAATGCGCACCCGCGTGAAAACGTGCGACGCATACACCACCGGCCGCGTGGCGTCGAGTCCCATCTTCGCGCTCACACCTTGCAGATGCGGCGGCGCGTCTTCGGGCTGACCGACGGTGGTGGACGGATCGAGCGGCGAACCCTGCGCGCCCCCGATCACGACCAGGTCGCGGTCGGCCTGGAAGCGCGTGGCGACGGCCCATTCGATTTCGGCCGGATCGTGCACGTCCACATCGGTGTCGACCACGACCACCTGCTTGATGTCGTAGTGCGCGCCGAACGCGCACAGAATCACGTTCTTCGCTTCGCCTTCGCGCTTCTTATCGAACTGCACCCACAGGTGATAGCGGCACACGCCGCCCACGGAGAGATGCACGTCCTTCACGTTAGGATGACTACGTTGCAGATGGGCGAGCAGCGTCGCCTCGCGCGGAATCGCGCCGAGCAGCAGATGCTCCATTTCCGCCGGCACGATCGTATGAAAGATCGGCTTCTCGCGATGCGTGAGCGCGGTGACTTCGATCACTTCACGCGCTTCCTGCGCGCTGTAGTACTTCGGGAATTCGCCGAACGGACCTTCCGGTTCGCGCACATTGGGCAGAATGCGCCCTTCGATCACGATCTCGGCGAAGGCCGGTACATTGACGCCGTTGCTCACGCATTTGACGACCGGCAGCGGCGCGCCGTGCAGCGCGCCGGCGATTTCCAGTTCGTCTGAATCGATTGGGGAAATGGCTTGCGAGGCGAGCATCGTCAGCGGATCGACGCCGATCGCGATGGCGACGTCGAGCGCATCGCCGGCCTCTTCCGCGGCTTTCTGGAATGCGTACAAGTGGCGCGGCAGCAGCAGGATCGCCATGCGATCGGGCCCATGCACCTGAATGCGGTTGATCGACACGTTCTGCACGCCGGTACGCGGATTGCGCGCGATCACGAGACCCGCGGTGATATATGGCCCGTTGTCGTGCTCGCTGTGCGTGGGAATCGGCAGCAGCTTGTGAAGGTCGATGCCGCCGGTATGCACGACCTGCTGGCAGGCCGCTTCGGCGCGTGAAATTTCTTTCGAGGGAATCGGCTGATCGGCTGCGTCGCGAAAGCGCTTCAGCAGATCGGCCTCGGCCACACCCATCGCTTCGGCGATCCAGGCGCGGCGCGACATGAAACCGCTGACCACCGGCACGTCGTGACCGCCCGGTTTCGTGAAGAACGCGGCTTGCGTGGCGTCGAGGCGCTTGGCAATCGCGGCAAGTTCGTGTTCGAGCGCCACCGGCCTGTCGATCGTGGCCAGCCGGCCCGTGCGCGCCAGATGCGCCAGCCAGTCGCGCAGCGTAAGCACGCCGGACGGGCGGCCCCACGTCAGTTGGAAAGTACCGTGCGATGCGGCTTCGCGAGTATTCATCTACGTCTCCATCCGTGCCCCGGCTTCATGTCCGAACCGGACTGCCAGTTGATGATGGAAGCGTAACGAGATCGGCGTATAACTTCTAATATTGATTATTGATGCATTGAATCATTCCCGATGATATGCGCGTTAGCACCAATGACAGCCAATTGTAGGCAGGATATCAATAGACACCGCGCGGCTCGCGGCGCATTCTGCGGAGCTGGAGCCAGGGTTTAGGAGCATCCGTGGAACGCGGTTCCTGTCTTTATCTGATACCGCGCGTCTTTCTCATTACGTTTGCTGATGTTTTATTCATACCAACATGGACCTCAGGCAAATCCAGTATTTCATCGCGCTCTTCGAGGACGGTTCGGTCACGCGGGCGGCGAAACGCCTGAACATCGTGCAGCCCGCGCTCAGCATGCAGATCGCCAAACTCGAGGACGAACTGCACCAGCAGCTCTTCGAGCGCAACGCGCACGGCATGGCGCCGACCGCCGCCGGCCGGCTCATGTACCGGCTGTTTCTGCCGATCATGCGCGATCTCGCGCACGCGCGTCAGCAACTCGTGCAGCGCGACGAGGTGGTGACCGGCCACGTGTCGATCGGGCTGATCGCATCGGTCACGGAAAGCGTGCTGGCCGATGCACTGTCGCGTTTTCACGCGCGTTATCCGCATGTGGAAGTAACCGTGGCCGACGGCTACAGCGCGACCTTCATAGACTGGGTAACGGGCGGCCAGCTCGACGCGGCCTTGATCAACAAACCGCGCGCGCGCTTCTCACTCGACGCGCAGCCCTTGCTCGACGAGGAAATGGTGCTGGTGACGAGCGCCGAGCACGGCCCCGAGCTGCCGCACGCCATTGAACTCGCGCAACTGCCGGAACTGGAACTGGTGCTGCCGACCAAGCGTCACGGCTTGCGTGGCGTGCTCGATACGGCGGCACAGCATGAAGACGTGCTGCTCGCGCCGCGCTTCGAAATCGACGTGTTGAGCACGATCGTGAAGCTGGTGGAGAGCACCCACTTCGCGACCATTCTGCCGCGGATCGCCGTGCAGCGCGCGGTGCGCCGGGGCAGCCTGCGCGCCTATCCGATTCTCGCGCCGCGCATCGTGCGGCATATCGTGTGCGTGAGCCATCCGCGACGCCCGTTAAGCGCCGCGGCGGATGCGCTGGTGTCGATCATCGCTGACGAGTTGCGCCAGGTGTCGAGCGCGTCGGAACTGGACGCGACGCTGAGCACCGAGTCCGGCGATGCGTCGAATGATCCACCTCCCGCGCTTTCCTCCAGCAACGAACGCGGCGCTTGAACGTGGCGGCGTGAATCGAACACCGTCAGATTTTAAGCGCCACTGGCGCGCCGACCTCATGCGCCTTCAGACCGGACACGGACACCCGCAAGCCGGGCCGGCCTTCGTTGTTGCGCAGAGACAGATCCAGCTGATGCCGCGCGGCAATGCGCGACACGATCGCAAGCCCAAGGCCGCTGCCTTCGCCTTGCGCCCCTTCGCCGCGATAGAAACGGTCGAAGACCCGTTCGCGTTCGGCCTCCGGAATCCCCGAGCCGGTATCGGCAACTTCGAAGCCAACGCGCCTGCCGTCACGCTTGAGGATCACGTCGACGCGTCCGCCGCGCGGCGTATGCCGGATCGCGTTGTTGATCAGATTGCCCAGCAGCACGCTCATGCCGTGCGGCTCGGCCAGCACGGTATAAGCATCCCCCTCCGTGCGCGCGCCTTCGCACTCCAGGCCGATGTCGATCTCCCTGGTTTCCGCCAGCAGCGAAAAATCGCCCACCGCCTGCTCGCCGATGCGCCGCAGGCTGACCGGCACCATCGCCGTGACCGGATGTGTGTCTTCACGCGCGAGCGCCAGCAGTTGCTGCACCAGGTGAATGATGCGGTTGACGCGCCCCTCGACGCGTTCGAGCGTTTGGCCTTCGCCCTTTAACGAACCATCGCGCGACGCGGCCTGCAATTGCAGCTTCAATGCGGCGAGCGGTGAGCGCAACTCGTGCGCGGCGTCGGCGATGAAGGTGCGTTGCGCTTGCGACGCCGTGTGCAGCCGCTGCAGCAGATCGTTGAGCGCTTCGACCAGCGGCCTGATCTCGACCGGCATGCTGCTGTCCAGGCGCAGCGGTTCCAGCGAATCGATCGTACGGGTGGACAATGCGCGCGACAGCCCGCCAATCGGCGCCAGCCCGCGCGCCACCACCAGCAGGACCAGCACGATCGTCACCGGCACCAGCACGCCGAGCGGCCAGAGCGTATGCAGCGCGAGGCGCATCGCGAGGTCCTCGCGCACGGAGATGGGCTGCGCCACCTGAATATAGCGTTCCCCCTGCTGCACGGCGAACGTGCGCCAGTGATACTCGCCGCGCTCCACCGTGTCGTAGCCCGGCGGCTGGCGCGCGAACACCGGCGCCTGCAGCGAGTGATAGATCAGCTTGCCCGCGCCGTCCCAGATTTCGATGACGACCCGGTCGTCGGACAGACCACCAAGGTCGGGGTCGCGATGTTCGCGGTCGCCCGTGCCGGCGAGATTCAACGGCAGCGACAGGGCGATCGTGCGCAACTCATAGTCGAAGAGTTCGCTCGCTTCCTCGCGCGCCGTATGAAAGATGCCGTAGCCGGCCACGCCCGAGGCGGCCGCCAGACCGAAGATCAGCCAGCCCAGCAGCCAGCGGCGAATCGACGTCATCAGCACCTCTTCAGACGGTAGCCCACGCCGCGCACGGTTACCACCTGGTCCGCGCCGATCTTGCGCCGCAAGCTGTGCACGTGCACTTCGATGGTATTGCTGCCCACTTCCTCGCCCCAGCCGTACAGTTTTTCTTCGAGCTCGGTCTTGGTGAACACGCGCGTCGGCTCTTCGATCAGCGCTTGCAGCAATGCGAATTCGCGCGGTACGAGCGGTACTGGCTCGCCGGACTTGCTGACCTCGTGCGCCGCGGGGTCGAGGGTTATCTCGCCGTGCGCGTAGACCGGCTGCTTCTGGCCGGTGCGGCGCCTGAGCAGTGCGCGCACGCGCGCGGCCAATTCGTCGAGATCGAATGGCTTGATCAGATAATCGTCGGCGCCGGCGTCGAGGCCGCGAATCCGTTCGTCGACGGCGTCGCGTGCCGTCAGGATGATGACCGGTGCGGCGCCGCCGTTCTTGCGATAGGCATTGAGGACGTCGATGCCGTCCTTCTTCGGCAGGCCGAGATCGAGCAGCACGAGGTCATACACGCCGTTGCCGAGCGACAGCTCCGCCGCGCGGCCGTCTTCGGCCCAGTCGATCGCGTATCCGGAGCGGCGCATCGCGCCCAGAACCGTTTCCGCAATCATCTCGTCGTCTTCGACCAGTAGCAGACGCATGGCCTCTCCTCTCCCTTATTGGCTCCGGCATTGTCCCGCTCGGTAGCTTAACGCTTCCTTATGGCTTGCTTATGTTTTGCTGAAGGGACACTGAAGGAAGGCTGAAGGGCCGCTTAAATCGGCGTTAAGCATGTCTTAAGCAGTCCATCAGCAAAATCTCTTCTTTTTCGTGGCCTTCCCGCGCGGATGCCCCCGTTTTTTTGTTCAGGAGCCGCATTTTGCCCGTTCTCAATGCCGCGTCCGCGGCGATATCGGCGGCCGTGTCTGTGTTCGCCGCGGCCGGGCCCGTGGCCGGACACACACCGCGCTTTTACGAACGGTTGCGCGCGCTGATGCCGCTCTGCGCGCTGCTGATGGGCGGCTGCACGTGGTATCACCGCGAGCCGCTCGCGCCACAGGATACGTCCACCTCCGCCCATTCGCTCGAACGCATCCGCATCGATCCGGCGAGCATGCCGTTGCCGGAACTGGCCGCGCATCGTTTCGATCCGTCCGACGGACTCGATATCGACGAGGTGGCGATGCTTGCGGTCGCCAACAACCCAGACCTGAGGCTGGCCCGCGACGACCTCGGCATTGCCCGCGCTCAGGCCTATTCAGCGGGCCTGCTGCCGGACCCGCAACTGAGCATAGCGAGCGATTATCCCGGCCAGATCGGCACCGTGCGCGCGTTCAATTACGGCCTGAGCATGGACGTGATGGCGATCGTGCTGCGCAGCGCCAACAAACAATCCGCCGACGCCACGGTGGCGAAAACCGACCTCGGTCTGCTGTGGCAGGAATGGCAGATCGTCGCGCAAGCGCGGCAGTTGTTCATCAAGACGCGTTTCCAGCAGGACACGCTGCCCCTCTTGCAGCGCCAGCGTGAGCTTACGCGCACGCGCTATGAACGCATGGCCGAAGCGCGCCGCAACGGCAACCTCACCGACGACACGTTGACGGCCGCGCTCCTCGCCTATGGCGACGCCCGCAAGCAATACACGGACGCCGAACGCGCAGCCGAGCAAACGCACCATGATCTGAACGCGCTGCTCGGCATCTCGCCGGAGGTGCAACTGCAACTCACAGGCGGCGACAACATCGAGCCGCTCGCCGACACGACGCTCGATGCCGCGCTCGCCGGGCTGCCTCGGCGCCGCCCGGATCTGATTGCGCTGCAAGCAGGCTACGAGGCGCAGGAACAGAAATATCGCGCCGCGATCCTCAGCCAGTTCCCGAGTCTGTCGGTGGGCTTCGTGCGGGCGCGCGATACGTCGAACATCTACACGAGCGGCTTCCAGATCAACCTCAGCCTGCCGATCTTCAACCGCAATCAAGGCAACGTCGCAATCGAGCAGGCCAGCCGCCAGCGTTTGCGCGACGAATATCAAACACGGCTGAACAGCGCTTACGGCGACGTCGCGCATCTGCGTGCGGACAACGCGGTCCTCACGCGGCAATTGCAGCAAACCGAAGCCGCGTTGCCCGAGGTCGACGTCGCCGCCCAGCACGCAGCCGCGGCCTACGCGGAACACAACCTGGCGCTCGGCGCTTACACCGACGCGCAAAGCGCCGCGCTCACCAAACAGATCGACGTCGCGACCTTGCGCGAGTCGCTCGCCGAACAACGCGTCGGCTTGCAGGCGCTGCTCGGCAGCGCGATTCCCGACGCCTACTCCACCGCTCTCACCTTCACCGACACTCATGCGAAATAGCCTGACTTCAGCGCTGCGGCCGCGCATTGCCGCCGGTGCGATTTCGATCGCCTGCGCCACGCTGCTGTGCGCGGGCGTTCATACGGCCCGCGCGGCAAGCGCTGGCGACACCGCCGAGCAACCCGTGGTCGCCGTGCAAACCGTGCGCGTGCAGCGCGCCGAGATCGCGCAGCCGGTACGCGCGTATGGCGTCGTCGCGGCGTCCGCGTCGAACCTCACCACCGTCAATCTGCCGTACACCGCGCGCATCGTGCAGATGCGCGTGCAGTCTGGGCAAACGGTGACGCGTGGCGCGCCGCTCTTCCTCGTGCAGGCCGACCCGGCCGCCGTGCTTGCCGCAACCCAGGCGAAAAGCGCCGTGACGCTCGCGCAAGGCGAGCTGGCGCGCACGCAATCGCTGTACGACAAAGGACTCGCCACGCAGTCGCAACTCGCCAGCGCCCGCAAGGCCGCCGACGACGCGCTGCAGGCGCTCGCCGCACAGAACCAGACCGGCGTGGCAAGCGGCAACAAAATCATCACCGCGCCGAACGACGGCGTCGTGCTGCAGGTTTCGGCCGCTCAAGGCGATCAGGTGCAAGCCGGCACGGCGATCCTGCAACTCGCGGGCGGCAGCGGCAAGGACGCGCGCGCCAACGTGATGCTCGGCGTCGAGCCCGCCGATGCCGCCGCGATCCACGCCGGCGACATCGTCGCGCTGCACGGTCTGTCCACGTCGCTCGCGAAGACTTCGGCGAACGGCCACGTGGCACTCGTGGGCGCCTCGATCGATCAGCAGAGCCAGCTCGTCGATGTCGGCGCGAACGTGCCGCTCGGTCAGACGGCCTTCATTCCCGGCACGCGCGTGAGCGCGGACATCGCGACCCGCAGCGGCACGCACTGGATCGTGCCGCGTGCCGCTGTGCTGAAAGACGGCCAAGGCGCGTACGTGTTCCAGATCACGCCGCAGAACAAGGCGCGCCGCGTGGCGGTGACCACCCAGGTCGAGAACGGCGACCGTTACGGCGTGGATGGCCCGCTCGACGCCGCGCAAGGCCTCGTGGTCAGCGGCAACTATGAGTTGAAGGACGGCATGGCGGTGCGAACCAGTGCAGGCGCGCCGCGATGAATTTCGGTCAATGGATGCAGAAGCACCGCCGCTCGCTGCTGTTCGTGATCGCGTTGCTGGCGATCGCGGGCGCACTGACCGCGTTCCGCCTGCCGATCTCGCTGTTTCCGAACGTCGCGTTTCCGCGCGCGGTCGTTTCGCTCGACGCGGGCGACCGCCCCGCCGAACAGATGGCCACGCTCGTCACGATGCCGGTCGAAGAAGCGCTGCGGCGCGTGCCGAACGTGCGCGACGTGGAATCGAAAACAAGCCGTGGCGCGGCCGAAATCTCGATCAATTTCGACTGGGGCACCGACATGGCGCAAGCCACCTTGCAGGCACAGTCGGCCATCAGCGAGATTCTCGCGACGCTGCCGCAAGGCACCTCGATGCAGGTGCGGCGCATGGACCCGACCGTGTTTCCGGTGCTGGCGTATAGCCTCACTTCGCAGCAGCAGTCGCTCTCCGCGCTGCACGACCTCGCGCAGTTCCAGATGCGGCCGTTGCTGTCTTCGGTGGAAGGCGTGGCGCGGGTCGACGTGACAGGCGGCGCGCAGGACGAGTTCGAAGTCGCGATCGATCCCGCGCGGCTCGCCGCGTACAAGCTCTCGCTCTCCGATGTGTCGAAGGCGATCGGCGCGAGCAATGTGCTGATGGCGAACGGCCGCATCGAGGATCACTACAAGCTCTACCTCGTGATTGCCAACACCACCATTACGCGGCTCGACGAATTGCGCAACGTCGTGGTGTCGGCCAGCGGCGCGACGCAGATCCGCCTCGGCGACGTCGCGATCGTACGCCGGGGCGTGGTGCCGCAATGGATGCGCGTCACCGCCGACGGCCAGGACGCGGTGCTCATCAACGTGTACCAACAGCCGGGCGCGAACAGCGTGGCGATGGCCAGGGCGATCCGCGCGAAGCTCGCCGACTTCCAGCATCAGATGCCGGCCGGCGTGCATCTGTCGAACTGGTACGACCAGAGCGAACTGGTGATTGCCTCGGCCACCAGCGTGCGCGACGCGATCATGATCGGCGTGGTGCTGGCGGCGCTGACGTTGTTCGCGTTCCTGCGCAACTGGAAGATCACCGCGATCGCCGTCGCGCTGGTGCCGGTGGTGATGGCCGCGACCATCCTGTTGCTCGACGTGTTCGGCATGGGCTTCAACATCATGACGCTCGGCGGCATGGCCGCCGCCGTCGGTCTCGTCATCGACGACGCGATCGTGATGATCGAGCACATCGTGCGGCGCATGCGCGAAGGTGGCGCACGCGCTTTTCATGGGCGAGTGATGGCGGCGGCGCTCGAATTCACGCGACCGCTGGCGGGTTCTTCGGCGGCGACGCTGATCATTTTCGTGCCGTTGGCGTTTCTATCCGGCGTGACGGGTGCGTTCTTCAAGGCGCTCTCCGTCACCATGGCGAGCGCGCTGTTCATTTCCTTTCTCGTCACGTGGCTCGCGGTGCCGATTCTGTGCGACCGCTGGCTGAAACCGAAAGACGCCGAGGAACACCAGGAAACCCGCTTCGCCTCGTGGATGAACCGGCGCTACGCGTTTCTGGTGGAGCGCGTCACCGCGCGGCCAGTGCTTGTGCTGCTCGGCCTGCTGCCGCTGATCGTGGTGGCCGCGTTCGCGTTCACGCGCGTGGGCAGCGGTTTCATGCCGAGCATGGACGAAGGCGGTTTCGTGCTCGATTACCACACGGAACCGGGCACGTCGGTGAGCGAGACTGATCGCTTGATGAAGCAGATCGAAGGCATTATTCGCGCGAACCCGAATGTCGCGACCTATTCGCGCCGTACCGGCGCCGGTCTCGGCGGCGATCTGAACGAGCCGAACAAGGGTGACTTCTTCGTGCGGCTGAAGTCCGGCAATCGCGAGCCGATCGCCACCGTCATGGAGGAAATCCGCTCGAAGGTCGAGACTCAGGTGCCCGGCGTGAGTGTCGAACTCGCGCAGTTGATGGAGGATCTGATCGGCGACCTGACGGCGGTGCCGCAACCGGTCCAGATCAAGATCTATTCCGACGACCCGAACACGCTCGAGACGACCGCGCGCAAGGTAGCGGCGCAGATCGGCAAGATTCAGGGCGTGGTGGACGTGAACGACGGCATCGATCCCGCCGGCGACGCGCTCGAACTGCACATCCGCCCCGAAGCGGCAGCGGCCGAGGGCATGGACCCGCAATCGATCGCGCAGGCCGTGTCCGATATGGTGGAAGGCAATGTGGCCACGCAATTCCAGAGCGGCCCGAAAACGGTCGGCGTGCGCGTACGCGTGGCCGGCGCGATGAAGCTCACGGATACGCAACTGGGACAGTTGCAGATTCGCGCGCCCGACGGCCATCTGTTCGCGCTCGATCGCGTCGCCGATCAGGTGACGGTGACCGGCCAGCCGGAGATCAGCCGCGACAATCTGAAACGGATGGTGGCGGTGACCGCGCGCATCGACGGCCGCGATCTGGGCTCGACGATCGCCGACGTGCAGAAGACGCTCGGCGATAAGAGCCTGTTGCCCACCGGCGTGTATTACGAGTTGGGCGGCCTGTATCAGCAGCAGCAGATTGCGTTCAAAGGACTGTTGAGCGTATTCGGCGCGGCGATCGCGCTCGTGTTCGGCTTGCTGCTGTTTCTCTACGAGCGCTTTCGCGTCGCGCTGGCGGTCATGGCGATGCCGTTGCTGGCGGCGGGCGCGGTGTTTATCGGCTTATGGGTCACCGGCATCGAATTGAACATCTCCGCGATGATGGGGATGACAATGATCATCGGCATCGTGACCGAGGTGGCGATTTTTTATGTGTCGGAGTTGCAGGGACTCGTGCGCGACGACGAAATGCCATTTGAGGACGCGTTGCTGAGCGCCGGGCGCAATCGTCTGCGTCCCATCGCGATGACGACGATCGCCGCGATTCTGGCGCTGCTGCCGCTGGCTTTTGCACTTGGGCAAGGTTCGGCGATGCAGCAGCCGCTGGCGATTGCGATTATTTCCGGGTTGATCGTGCAGTTGCCGCTGGTGTTGCTGTTGCTGCCAGTGCTGTTGAAGTTGTTGATGAAAAAGGCGGCGATTTAAGCCGGCGATCGGCGGCCTACGCCGCATTTCGCTTCTGTGCGCCCGCGGCTCGCGGCGGGCGCACAGTCAGATCAGTCGGTGAACTGGACCGAACCTACCTTCAGCACATCCCCGAACCCGCCAACCTGCACCCCCGCCGCCCGGATCGCCATCGCCACTTTCGGCGACAACAACGCGCGCAGTTCATCCTCGTGCCGGTACGTCTTCATTCCGTCGCTCAACGCCCGCTCCCCCGCCACCGCTGGATGGCAGTAAATCTCCCCTACCCCATGCGGCAGGTCGGCTAGCGCCGCCAGCCACGCCGCCTCATCCATCCGGCCGCTGTCCGCGATCCCCACCACATAATCGTTATGCGCAATGCCGGCGCGATCCAGACGCGTCTTGACCCGCGCGATCCACGGCCGCAACCATAGCGGCGCGTTCGCTTCGAACGGCAAGCGCATCGCCTTCATCCCATACTCCCGGCCGATCTCCAGAATCAGTTCGAGCACCGTCGGATGCAAATGAAAATGCTTGTGCGTGTTGACATGATCGAGCGTCAGACCGGTCTGCGCGAAGGCATCGAACTGCGCGCGAAGTTCTCGCGCAAGCTGCTTGCGCACGTGCGGTAAAAAGAAGAACCGCACGCCGTCGCGCACCATGTTGTCGCCGAAGCGGCCATGCTCGTCGAGCAAGGCCGCAATCGCCGCGCGCGGCGCGAGCGGGTCGCCGTCGGCCAGCACCAGATGCAGGCCGACACGCAAGCGCGGCAACGCGCGGGCGCGCGCCACCGCGTCGCTCGCGGCCGGCGCGCCGATCATCAGGCTGGCGGCGCTCAGCACGCCGTCGCGATGCGCTCGCTCCACTGCCAGATTCACTCGCGCGTGCAGGCCGAAATCGTCGGCGGTCACGATCAATGCGCGTGGCTTAGCCGCCATCCGACGCCTCCATCACGTCCATCACATTCAACGCGCCGTTGCGCGCGGCCTTCGACGCCGCAGCCTCGATCGGCACGCGCGCACCGCGCCACATCACATGCGAGCCGAACACGGCGGCGCACCACTGCAACGCCAGCAACGTATCACGCAGCGGCACGAGCGGCAAATCGCGCCAGAAGGTGCGCTCACGACGCGCCGAGCGCAGATGCATCAACAGACGCGCGGCGAGACCCGCAGCCGCCCCGGCCCCGCTCATGAACGCGGCCCACGCGTGCACCGCATCCGGCGAAGCGGCCGCGAGGCCGGCACTCAGCCACGCGCCGGCCAATAGCCAGGGCGTCGGAAAGGTGATGAAGAGGAACGCGAAACCCGGCGCATTCACCGAGCGAATCGTGCGCAGCCAGCGCGTTTCGCGCTGCCACAAGGCGGAAAACGTCGGCTCGATCACGTCGGTGGCCACCATCACGCGCGAGAGCACGGTTTGCAGGCCAAGCGCGCGCACGTGTTCGGCCAGCCAGTAGTCGTCCGCGAGACAGTTTTTCAGCGCCTCGAAACCGCCGATGCGTTCGAGCGTCGCGCGCCGCAACGCAAGCGTCGCACCGAAGCCGAAGCGGCGCGAGCCGGCCGCGTGCGCGACCCGCACCGACGGCGCGAACCATTCGTTGATGAACAGCGCGCCCACCCGCGGCCAGAAGCCGCCGATGCCGCGCGCCACGTAGAGGCACGTGACCACGCCCACGCACGGATCCGCGAGCGGCGCGGCCACGCTGTCGAGATAACCGGCTTCGACGGCGATGTCGCTGTCGGCGATCACGATGACCTCATGGCGTGCCCGCGCGGCCATGTTGATCAGATTGCTGACCTTGAGATTGCTGCCGTGGACGCGCGCGTCGATCGCGAGTTCGATATCGTGCGACGGATAGGCGGCCTGCAGACGGCGCACCACGGCAATCGCGGAATCGTCCGGCGAGGACACGCCGAGCACGAGCTGGAAACGCGCATGACGCTGCTCGCAAAAGGTCCGCAGATTGTCGTACAGACGCGGCTCCGCGCCGCACAGTGGCTTGAGCACGCTGACGCCGACCTGCGCGAAGCGCCGCTGCGGTTGCGAAACGTGCGAGGAAGAATGAGCGGTGCGACCCGCCGCACCGCGGCGCGAACTGAAGAACGGCATCGCGACCGCCGCCAGCAGCGCGTACAGGGACGCGCTCAAGCAGACGGCCAGCAGAACCCATTGACATGCCGTCACTGCGTGCGGCGCCATCGTCCGCTTCCGTCAGTGCTCGGCCAGCACGAACGCCCTGCCGGTCAGGCGCAGATGAAGAATCACGAGCCAGCGGCGCGGACAATTCGCGGCGATCGCGACCGGCCGCGAAGGTCGGCTCACGCCCGTGGCGAAACGCCCCTGCAACGCGAGTTCGAAGGCGGCATGCGCGAACTGGCGTGTCACGATCACGCCGCTGAAAATCACGGCAATGGCGAGCAGGCGGAACGACATGGAGTTGAAGGCGCTCTGCGAAACCGGCAGCACCAGCAGCGCGACGCAGGCGAGCACTTCGGCGCCCATGGCGGTGAGCGAGGCCACCATCAGGTGGGCGCGCAGCATGTCGACGGTGGCTGGCTTCATGGCTGGGTCTCGTGACCTGTTGAGGGGCGATAGTAGCGATCCAAGCTGAAGGAAACCTTAAGCAAGTAAGCGTATAAAGCGAGTAATGACAACATGGTTAAACTTCGGATTACAGTTGCAGGCTTGCTGAAATATCGCGGTTGCCGTGCAATGAAACATCGAATGGAAAAAACCGACACATGCGCGTACTCCTCGTAGAAGACGACGATCTGATCGGCTGCGGCATCGAAGCGGGACTGCGTCAGGCCGGCTTCACGGTCGACTGGGCACGCGACGGCCACAAGGCCGGTCTCGCGCTCGACACCACCGCCTACGCCCTCGTGCTGCTCGATCTCGGCCTGCCCCGCGTGTCGGGTATGGAACTGCTGAAACGGCTGCGCGATTCGGGCAAGGACGTGCCGGTGCTGGTGCTGACCGCGCGGGGCACGGTGGTCGACCGTGTCGGCGGCCTCGAAGCGGGCGCCGACGACTATCTGGGCAAGCCCTTCGATCTGACCGAACTGGTCGCCCGTTGCCGGGCCTTGTTGCGCCGCGCGCAGGGTCGCAGCGTCGAGCAGATCCGCTATCAGCATTTGACGGTCAACCCGGCTGCGCAAACTGTCGAAGTGGGCACGACGCGCGTGCCGCTCACCTCGCGCGAATGGGCGATCCTGATGCAGTTGCTGACCAACCAGGGGATTCCCCAGTCGCGCTCGCGTCTCGAAGAAAGCCTGTACGGCTGGCAGGAAGAAATCGAGAGCAACGCGATCGAGGTGCACGTGTCCAATCTGCGCAAGAAACTCGGCGCCAAGCTGATCAAGACGGTGCGCAATATCGGCTACGTGGTGGAGAAAGAATGATGGGCGCGTCGATCCGCCGGCGTCTCGTGCTGCTGGTTCTCACCAGCATCGCGCTGGTCTGGGGCGTGGCGCTGGTGTCGAGTTATCGTCAGGCCACCCGCGAGGTCGCCGAATGGGAAGAGGCGCGTCTCGCGGAACTCGCGCAGATTCTCGCCCTGCTCGATCAGCGCAATCTCACCACGCTCGCCAATGCGCGCATCGACGTGCGCGAGGAAGAAAAAGGCGGCGAGCCGGGCGCCAACGACCGCGACGACGACGACGCGCTGCCGCGCGACGCGCTCTTCCAGGTGCGCGGCGCGAACGGCGAGGTGCTGGCGGGTAGCCCGCAACTGCGCGAACTCAAGGCTTGGGATCTGCCGGTCCCTGGGGTGAGCGGCACGCGGGACATCACGCTCGGCGGCCAGATGTATCACTCGTTCACCTTGCGCGACACCGCGCTCGGCCATACGGTGCGCGTGTTCGAACCGGCCAATACGCGCAGCGATCTGGTGAGCGGCGTTGCGAGCCGCATTGCCCGCCCTACGCTGGTCGCGCTGCCGGTGCTGGCGGTTATGGTGTGGTTCAGCATCGGCTGGAGTCTGGCGCCGCTCAGGCTGCTCTCGCGGGCCATCCGTTCGCGCGATGTCAACCGGCTGGAGCCGGTCGACATCGGCCGCGCGCCGACCGAGGTGCGCCCGCTCGTCGATGCGATCAATCTGCTGTTGTCGCGTCTGCTGCATTCGCTGGAGCGCGAACGCGCGTTTACCGCCGACGCCGCGCACGAACTGAAAACGCCGCTGGCCGCGATCAAGGTGCAGGCGCAAGTCGCGCTGGCGGAAACGGACATGGCGCGGCAGCGGCTGGCCATGGAACGCGTGGTGCAAGGCGTCGATCGCAGCGCGCGGCTCGCGGAGCAGTTGCTGCTGCTCGCGCGTCTGGACGTGCACGAAAAAATTTCGACCGCGCCGCTCAAACCGGCAACGGTGGCGAAAGACGCGCTGCTCGCCAACGAGCGCAACGCGCAACAGAAAGACATTCACGTGACGCTGCTCGGCGACCTGCGCGCCGAGATCGACGCGGAGCCTGTGCTGATCGGCATCCTGCTCGACAATCTGCTCGATAACGCGATCAAGTACGGGCACGCCGGCGGCAGCATCGAAGTGGCGGTGCAGCACGCGCAAGACCGCGTGCAGGTGACCGTGCGCGACGACGGCCCCGGAGTCGAGGCAAGCGACCTCGACCGTCTGACGAATCGCTTTTTTCGCGCGACGGGTAATCAGGCCACCGGCAGCGGACTGGGTCTTTCGATCGTCGCGCGCATCGCGGAGCATTTTGGCGCGAGCCTGCGTCTGGGCAAAGGCATCGGCGAGCGCGGGCTCGCCGTCGAGGTGTCGTTTCCGGCTTATGCGCAGGCGAGTTGAGGAGAATGCAGAAGCGGTCTCGCATCGACGCGCCCGGCTTGCAAGGGTGTGCTTGCTTGCGTCCACGCGCCACGCGAGCCGCGAACTGTGGCGCCCTCGTCCGGGTGCTGCTGCGCCGCGCGACGTGCGCCTTTAAGGCGCGCGCTCGAACGCGCGCTCCGGTGCCCGGTTCGACGACTCCGCGAACTGCCACGCAATCAGGCCGGGCACGAACATCACCAGATCGCGAATCCGGCGCGCGCCGGCCAGCGCAAGACAGGTGGAAGGATCGAGGCCCAGCGCGCCGCCGATCAGGATGAAGCCGCCCTCCTGCACGCCCAGCCCGCCCGGCACGAAGAACACCGCGCTGCTGATCGCCTGGATCAGCGATTCGATCACCACGGCTTCCACGAGCGTGACCTGCACGCCGAGAAAGTGCAGCGCCAGCCAGATTTCCAGCGATGTGAGGAAGCACTGCAGCGGTTGCCAGAAGAACAGATAGCGCAGCACCACGCCACGCCGGCGCCAGATCAGCCTGATGGCCTGATCGATCTGCGCCGACTGCCCGACCAGCGCGGCGAGCTTGCCGCTCGTCAGATGATTGAGCGCGCGCGTGATGCGCTCGAACGGGCTCGCGTGCTGCACCAGTGCGAACAGCACCAGCAGCGGCGTGAGCACCACCACGCCCCACGCCAGCTGTCCGGCGAGCCGCAGCGTGTCGGAATGCGCATGGGCGAACAGAAAGCCGATGCCGACCATCGTGAACAGCAGCTGGCTGATCACCGTAAGCTGCATATCGACGACGATGCTGCCCACCGCCGTGGACGGCCGCACGCCCCAACGTCTGAGCATGCGAAACGACACGACCTCGCCGCCGATGCGCGCCACCGGCAGCATGCTATTCACCGATTCGCGCACCCACACGAGGTGCAGCATATTGATGAGACCGGGACGATTCGCGCCGCGAATCAGCGAACGCCAGTCGCAGGCATTGGCCAGCATGGGCAGCACGTGCGCGAGCGCGGCCAGCAGCAGTCCCGCGCCGGCCGCGCGCAGCGCGCCGAGCACGGCGCCGGGGTTATCGTGCCAGACGAGCCAGAGTGACGCCAGCAAGCCGGCTAACGCGGCGATACGGCCGAGATGTTTCATCGAGCGCGCACCTCGTGCGCGCGCTTCAGGCGCGTTGCCCTGCTTTTAGCCACTGCTTTAAAAACCTTCTGCATCATTGCCGATCCGTACCGCCGTTCATTCGTCCTGGGCCGCCGACAACAGGCCGTCGCCGTCCACCTTGAAGCTGATGCCTCGCCAGATCACGCGCGAAGACCAGAAGCTCGCGACGAAAATCGCAAACGATACGATATCCCAGAACGGCAGCAGCCACAGGTCGCGATACGCCTGCTTCAACGCGCGATCCGACAGCAGTTTCAAGGCGAGCCGCGCGCTCATGGCGGCGAGCGCGAGCGACCACGCCCACCACGCGCCGGCCGAGCACAGCACCGCGAGCAACGCGAACGCGAACGGATGAACCAGAGCGGAGCCTAGATGGCCGAGCGGATCGATGCGGCGAATGGTGCGGCTCCAGCGCAGTTCATGCGCGATGAGTTGCGCCGCGCTCGATTCGACGCACGCATGCGAGATCGTGAACGGCGGAATCACCACCTTCTCTCCGAGCAGTCGCACCGCCTCGCCGATCGCATGATCCTCGGCCAGATGCCGCACGAACGGCGTAAAGCCACCGATTTTTTCGAGCGTATCGCGGCGCATCACGATGGTCTGCCCGAAGCACGGGCGCGCAAGCCCGAGCGCGAGACCGGTCACGACACCCGGCAGGAACTGATAGTTGGTTGCCTTGGCCGACAGGCGCGGCCAGAAGCCGGGATCGGGCTGTCCGCGATACGCGCAGGTGACGAGACCTACGCCCGGCATCTCCAGCTCGCCGATCACATTGCGCAGATAGTCCGGACCAACGCTGACGTCGCTGTCGGCGAACACGAGCACGTCATGCCGCGCTTGCGGCAGCATGTTGAGGATGTTGCTGATCTTGCGGTTCGGGCCGTACAGGCGCGCGTCGGCCACGACGGTGATGTCCGCGTCGGGATAGAGGCGGCGCAGGTCGTCGACGGTTTGCAGCGCGGGGTCGGCGGAGTCGTGAACGCCGAACAGGAATTGCACGGGTCCGGGATAATCCTGGCGGCAGAAGCTCGACAGATTGGCGAGCAACGCCCACTCGTTGCCGTGCAGCGGCTTGACGATCGTGACCGGCGGAAAGGCAGTCGGCTCGGATACCGCCCGCGCGAAGAACCGTCCGATCAACGCACCGGCGAGCACGGTATAGCCGACGCCGAAAACCGCGCACGCCGCGCACGCATAGGCCAGCGTGACGGCGAGCAGGTGCGCGGCGCTCACGCCTCGTGGGCGCGCAGGAAACGGAAGAATTCGACGCCCTCGCGCAAGCGCCGTTTCATCATGTCCCAGCTCGTCAGCATTTCACGCAGGATTTCCCAGATCTTCGACGGGCGGAAATAGAAACGCTTATAGAAGTTTTCGAGCTGATGGTAGATCTCCTCGCGCGACAGATGCGGATAGCCGATCGCCGCGAGCTGCACGCCCTCCTTGCTCACGAGATTGATCACCTTGTTCTCTTCGAGCCAGCCGTTCTCGACCGCCTGGTTGTAGAGCGTCGTGCCCGGATACGGCGCGGCGAGCGACACCTGGATCGTGTGCGGATTGATTTCCTTGGCGTACTCGATCGTCTTCTGGATCGTGTCCTGCGTTTCGCCCGGCAAGCCGAGAATGAAGGTGCCGTGAATCTTGATGCCGAGCTTGCGGCAATCGTCACTGAAACGGCGCGCGATGTCGGTGCGCAAGCCCTTCTTGATGTTCAGCAGGATCTGGTCGTCGCCGGATTCGTAGCCAACCAGCAGCAGGCGCAGGCCATTTTCCTTCATGATTTTGAGCGTCGCGTAGGGCACGTTCGCCTTGGCATTGCACGACCACGTCACGCCGAGCTTGCCGAGGCCGCGAGCGATTTCCTCGACGCGCGGCTTGAAGTCGGTGAAGGTGTCGTCGTCGAACATGATCTCCTTGACTTCAGGCATGTTGTCGCGAATCCACTTCACTTCTTCCAGCACGTTCTCGACCGAACGCGTGCGGTAGCGATGCCCGCCCACGGTTTGCGGCCATAGACAGAAGGTGCATTTCGAACGGCAGCCGCGGCCCGTGTAGATCGATACGTACGGATGCTTCAGATAGCCGATGAAATAGTTTTCGATCTTCAGATCGCGCTTGTACACGGGCGCCACGAACGGCAGTTCGTCCATGTCTTCGAGAATCGGGCGCGCTTCGTTGTGCTCGATCGAACCGTCGCGGTTGCGGTAGCTGAGGCCTTTGATCTGCGCGAGCGGTTTGCCCTCGGCGACTTCCTGGCAGGTGAAGTCGAATTCCTCGCGGCATACGAAATCGATCGCTTCGCTCGCGGTCAGCGAATTGTGCGGATCGACCGCCACCTTGGCGCCGACCATGCCGATCAGCAGCGACGGCTTGCGCTTTTTCAGGTCTTCGGCGAATAGCGCGTCGGTGGGAAAGGACGGCGTGCTGGTGTGGATCACCACCAGATCGTAGTGCTGCGCGATGTCGAGCGTGGCCTCGACCGAAACGCCGTCGGCGGGCGCGTCGAGCACGCGGCTATCGGGCACGAGTGCCGCGGGCTGCGCGAGCCACGTCGGATACCAGAACGAGCGGACTTCACGCTTGGCCTGATAGCGCGAACCCGCGCCACCATCGAAGCCGTCATACGACGGCGCCTGCAAGAACAGGGTTTTCATGGATGCTCCAGCAAGCCTTGAGTTGGCGCTTTCAGTTCTCTGTCGACAAACTATCGGAACTATTGCCCGCCGGGAGGCGGGAGTCGCGCAAATACTACGGAGCAAAGCTGAAGGAAACCTTAAGGAAAATATGGCCGCTGACGATGCCGGCGGCGCTGTTTCATGTGCTTCGAAACAGGCGTCGGATTAGATGTGCTAGAGAGGATCGTGCGGGCGATCCCGCTCGCCGCGCTTCATGTCACGCGTGTGAACGAGGCGCTTTTTTATGTGTGGGTGACGCGCCATGATGGCCGGCGCGCACGCATTGCGCGTGTGCACCGGCCATGACCTCAGACCGGCTTGATATCCGCCGCCTGCTTGCCTTTCGGCCCCTGCTTGATTTCAAAGCTGACCTTCTGGTTTTCCTGCAAGGACTTGAAACCTTCGGAACGAATCTCCGAGAAGTGCGCGAACAGATCTTCGCCGCCGTCGTCGGGGGTGATAAAACCAAAACCTTTCGCGTCGTTAAACCATTTCACTGTACCGGTTGGCATGTCGATTCCTCTGTGCATCTGGGTTGATTGGGCTGCTTTCGCCGAGCTTCGCCCGCCGCCGCGGGTGCGCCGGATTCTGCCTCCGCCGCTCGACTCTACGCTTCTTTGCGCGGCGTTGCTTTGCCCGTTTTTTCGACGCCGCGACAACGCCGTCGCAAGACGCGTGCCGCGCGCCATAGCCGGCGGCCCGCCGGTGCGATTCGATGCAATCAGATAAACTGTCTGGTTATCGGCAGTCCATCCAGGGCCCGCGCAGGTTCAGCCCAATATTTCACGACCGCGCGGCCTTGTCGTTTTCCCCTACATAGGAACTTCAGCATGGCAACCTCGAACTACACCGATACCCGACTTCTGATCAACGGCGAGTGGTGCGACGCCGCCAGCGGCAAGACCCTCGACGTCATCAATCCTGCTACCGGCAAGGCCATCGGCAAAGTGGCGCATGCCGGCATCGCCGATCTGGACCGCGCGCTGGCCGCCGCGCAACGCGGCTTCGAAGCCTGGCGCAAGGTGCCGGCCAACGAGCGCGCCACGACCATGCGCAAAGCCGCCGCGCTGGTGCGCGAGCGGGCCTCGGACATCGGCCGCCTGATGACGCTGGAGCAAGGCAAGCCATTTGCCGAAGCACGCGTCGAAGTGCTGGCGGCCGCGGACATCATCGAATGGTTCGCCGACGAAGGCCGCCGTGTCTACGGCCGCATCGTGCCGTCGCGCAACCTCGCGGCGCAGCAACTGGTGCTGAAGGAACCGATCGGCCCGGTCGCCGCCTTCACGCCGTGGAATTTTCCGGTCAACCAGGTCGTGCGCAAGCTGAGCGCGGCGCTCGCATGCGGCTGCTCGTTCCTCGTCAAGGCGCCGGAAGAAACCCCGGCGTCGCCGGCCGCACTGCTGCAGGCTTTCGTCGAAGCCGGTGTGCCGGCGGGCACGGTCGGCCTGGTGTTCGGCGATCCCGCTGAAATTTCGGGCTACCTGATCCCGCATCCGGTGATCCGCAAGGTGACGTTCACCGGCTCGACGCCGGTCGGCAAGCAACTGGCGGCACTGGCCGGCGCGCATATGAAGCGCGCCACCATGGAACTCGGCGGTCACGCGCCGGTGATCGTGGCCGAAGACGCCGACGTGGCGCTCGCCGTGAAGGCCGCGGGCGGCGCGAAGTTCCGCAATGCCGGCCAGGTCTGCATCTCGCCGACGCGCTTCCTGGTGCACAACAGCATTCGCGAAGAATTCGCCGCGGCGCTGGTGAAGCATGCTGAAGGCCTCAAGCTGGGCGACGGCCTCGCCGAAGGCACCACACTCGGCCCGCTCGCCAACGCACGTCGTCTGACGGCGATGAGCAAGGTGCTCGACGACGCGCGCAAGACGGGCGCCAAGGTCGAGACGGGTGGCGAGCGCGTGGGCTCGGAAGGCAATTTCTTTGCGCCGACCGTGCTGACCAACGTGTCGCTCGAATCGGACGTGTTCAATAACGAGCCGTTCGGCCCGATCGCCGCGATCCGC
Organism: Paraburkholderia sp. BL27I4N3; assembly: GCF_003386115.1. Classification (NCBI taxonomy): domain Bacteria; kingdom Pseudomonadati; phylum Pseudomonadota; class Betaproteobacteria; order Burkholderiales; family Burkholderiaceae; genus Paraburkholderia; species Paraburkholderia sp. BL27I4N3. Next base: position 2,375,108 of record NZ_QREJ01000001.1, read on the forward strand.
GGCTTCGACAAGCTCGAGGAAGCAATCGCCGAAGCCAACCGTCTGCCATACGGTCTGGCCGGTTACGCGTTCACGAAGTCGTTCACCAACGTGCATCTGCTGTCGCAGCAACTGGAAGTCGGCATGCTGTGGATCAACCAGCCGGCCACGCCGTCGCCGGAAATGCCGTTCGGCGGCGTGAAGGATTCGGGCTACGGTTCGGAAGGCGGTCCGGAAGCGATGGAAGGCTATCTGGTCACCAAGGCGGTATCGGTGATGTCGGTTTAAGGCGGAACCAGGCGGCGTTATCGCCGCCTGTTTTTACACCACCGTACCGGGTCCGCGAGTCGTTGCTCGCGGACTTTTTTTATTGTCATGAACGATACGACTTCAGGACTCATGCAACCCACGCTGACCGGCAAGACCGTGGAACTGCGACTCCTTCAGCGGGAACACGCGCGGAGCAAAGCTGGCGCGATAACAAAGCCACCAGCGCGCGGCCCGCTTACGCTTCTCGACTAGAGCGAAAGCGAGCCGCTTTTGCTACGCTACACATGGACGTCCCGTTCATTCAGGGGCGGCGCGTTGCCAGCCGCTGCCCTTGCGAACTCCTCGCGTAACGCATCGCGCGCATGATGCCGGCGTACCCACATCGCCGTGAGGATCGGCACCAGAATCGCAGTCACCAGACAGGCCGTTGCGACCATCGCCGTCGCGGCCGGCACCAGCGGCTTGAAGCTCGGTATCATCTCGCCGATGATCGCCGGATTCGCCACCGCGGCCCCTGCCGTCGACGAAGCCGCCAGTCCCGCCGCGCCATTGCCGCCCGCGATCCAGCGGTCCGCGAGAATCAGCGGAATGCCCGTCACGACGATCACGCCGAGACCCAGCACGATGCCCGGCAAGCCGCTCTTCACGATCACGCTGAGGTCGATGCCGTTACCGAGCGCAAAGCCGAAGAACGGAATCAGCGGATGCACGCAACGGCCGAAGAACTCGCGCAGCTCGCCATCCAGGTTACCCAGCGTGAAGCCGACCAGAAACGGCAATACCGCGCCGACGAACAGGCGCGGCTCGAAGAACGCCACACCGGTTGCGCCGAGAATGATCATGCTGACGAGCGGGCCGGATTCGATCGACATCAGCACGAACGCGCCCGCCTCTTCCTTGGTGCCGTATTGCTGCATCACGGCCGCGTAGAGACCGCCGTTCGTCATGTCCATCGGCGTCGTGATCGCCAGCACCGAGAGGCCGGCGAACAGTCCGGCCTTGACGCCGTCGATTGGAATGAAGTGCGAGGCGATGATGGTCGCGATCCACGCCACGAGCATTTTCGTCACCAGCAGCGTGCCGGACTTGCGCAGCACCGTGCCGGTCGCCCGCAGATCGATGGTCGCGCCCATGCAGAAGAACCACACCGCCAGAATGGGCACGGTGCCGGAGATCAAGCCATTGGTGAACGAGCCGAAGTATTTGCCCGCGCCTGGCGCAAATGTGTGGACGCAGGCGCCGAGCAGCAACGGCACCAACATCAGGCCGCCAGGAATGCGGTCGATGGCCTTCTTGAGCTTCATGCCTCCTCCATGGACTTCGCGTCCAGTTATCGGGTAATTCACCCTGGGTAATGTCCCGCTCTCGCGCCGGGCTGCTCCCTTTCGGCGCAATATAGCACCGCGAAAGGAACGCTGTTCCGTTTCCTTGATAAATCTAGCTCATCGTTTACCCGTGCGTTCTCTCGAAGCCTTGCCAGTCATAATGCGGCATCGCAATATTTTCGGACCGCTGTTCCGAAACTGTATTTCTGCGCTACAGTCGAGCCCACAACCCCAGCGGAGACGGAACAATGGAAGTGAGACAGGCCATCAACAGCGAATACGCGAAGACGCTGGATACCGAGGGGCTGCGCAAGGCATTTCTGGTCGATCAGGTGTTTGAGCGCGATGCGCTGAAGCTGACCTATAGCCATATCGACCGGATCATCGTCGGCGGCGCGATGCCGGTGGCGCGCGCGGTCGAGGTGCCCGGTTCCGTCGGCAAGGCTATAGGCGTGAGCTATCTGCTGGAGCGGCGCGAACTCGGCGCGATCAATATCGGCGGCGACGGCTGGGTCGACGTGGACGGCACGCGCCACGAGGTGCGCAATGAAGAGGCGATCTACATCGGCCAGGGCACGCAGTCCATCGCCTTCGGCAGCGACGACGCCGCGCGCCCGGCGAAGTTCTATCTGAACTGCGCGCCCGCTCACACGTCGTATCCGACCCGCACCATCTCGCTCGCGCAAGCCTCGCCGCAAACGCTCGGCGACCCCGCCACGAGCAACCGCCGCACCATCTACAAGTTCATCGTTCCCGAAGTGCTGCCCACCTGCCAGCTTTCCATGGGCATGACGAAACTCGAACCGGGCAGCCTGTGGAATACCATGCCGTGCCATACGCACGAACGCCGCATGGAGGTGTATTTCTACTTCAACGTCGCCGACGACGCCGCCGTTTTTCACATGATGGGCGAGCCGAACGAGACGCGGCATATTCTCGTGCACAACGAACAGGCGGTGATCTCGCCGAGCTGGTCGATTCACTCCGGCGTCGGCACGCGGGCGTACACGTTCATCTGGGGCATGGTCGGCGAAAACCAGGTGTTCAGCGATATGGATCACATCGCGGTGCGGGATTTGCGTTGATGGATCGCCCTTTTCACATCAGCAACCACGACCGCGCGACATGGGCTCTAACACCGTGAATCCCTTTGATCTCAGCGGCCGCGTCGCCATCGTCACCGGCAGCAATACGGGGCTCGGCGCCGGCATGGCGGTCGCGCTTGCCGCGGCCGGTTGCGACATCGTCGGCGTGAGCCGCGCCGACGCCGGCGACACCGCCGCGCGTGTGCAAGCCTGCGGACGACGTTTCGCGGACGTGCGCGCCGACCTCGGCTCGATCGCGCCGGTCGAGGACATCGTGCGCGCCGCTGTGGAAGCGTTCGGCCGCATCGACGTGCTGGTGAACAACGCCGGCATCATTCGCCGCGAAGACGCGCTCGATTTCACCGAAGCCGACTGGGACGCCGTGGTGGACGTCAATCTGAAGAGCCTGTTCTTTCTCTCGCAGGCTGCCGCGCGGCAATTCGTGAAGCAGCAAAGCGGCGGCAAGATCATCAACGTCGCGTCGATGCTGTCGTTTCAGGGCGGCATCCGCGTTGCGTCATACACGGCGTCGAAAAGCGGCGTGCTTGGTCTCACGCGGCTGCTCGCGAACGAATGGGCCGCGCAAGGCATCAACGTCAATGCGATCGCGCCGGGCTACATGGCGACCGCGAACACGGCCGCGCTGCGCGACGACGCACAGCGCAACGACGAGATTCTGAGCCGCATCCCCGTCGCCCGCTGGGGCACGCCCGACGATCTCGCGGGGCCGGTGGTATTCCTCGCGTCGGCGGCTTCGGACTACGTGCATGGGCATACACTGGCAGTGGACGGCGGCTGGCTCGCTCGCTGACCCGGCAGCGGGCGCAGGATGCGGTATGCTCCCGGCCGCCGCGCGGGCGCATGCGCCGGGAAAATAGCAGCGACTTGCGGGAACGGCACTGGAACGGATAGACAGGGAAGACGGAAATGGCATCAGCAGGCAAACAGCGCAAGGACGACGGCGCCCCACAAGCGCAAGACGCGGAGAACGCCGACTGCGGCGACAAGGGCGAATCGGCCTCGTCGATCGGCCGCGTCTTCGCGATTCTCGGCGCGATTGGCGACAGCGGACAGATCGGCATCAGCGAACTGTCGCAGCGGCTCGGCATGTCGAAGACCACCGTGCACCGCGTGATCCAGACGCTAAAAGCGCTCGGCTACGTCACGCAGGAAGCGGAAACGGAGCGCTACCGGCTGACCATCCGCCTGTTCGAACTCGGCGCGAAGGCGTTGGAAAGTGTCGATCTGGTGCGCGAGGCGGACGTGGAAATGCGCCGCATCGGTGAAGCGACGCGCGAGGCGGTGCATCTCGGCGCGTTCGACGAAGACGCCATCATCTACATTCACAAGATCGATGCCGACTACGGGCTGCGCATGCAGTCGCGCATTGGCCGGCGCAATCCGTTGCACAGCACGGCGATCGGCAAGGTGCTGCTGGCGTGGATGGATCCGGCCGATGCGCGCGAAGTGCTCTCGCACGTCGAATTCCGCAAGTCGACGCAGAAGACGCTCTCCTCCGCCGAGGCCGTGCTGAACATTCTGCCGCACGTGCGCGAGCAAGGTTACGGCGAGGACAACGAGGAACAGGAAGAAGGTCTGCGGTGCCTCGCGGTGCCGGTGTTCGACCGCTTCGGCCGCGTGATCGCCGGCCTGTCGATTTCGTTTCCGACCATGCGCTGCGGCGCCGACACGAAGTCGCACTATGTCGCGCTGCTCAGGAAGGCGGGCCTCGCGATCTCGGCGCGGCTCGGTTATCGGCAAGCGGCCGCGCCGCAACAGATCGCCGCCGAGCCGGGCTGAACGTTAGATCGACGGGCCGTCAGGCCGCCTTGGCCGTCGGATTCGGCTGCACGCTGCGCGTGAAACTGCGGCGGCCGTCCACACTCACAGGCACATCGCCCTTCAGCGTCACGCGACGCACCACGCGGTGCGCGTCGCCGTAGTCGTTGACCGCGTAGTGCTGGGTCGCGCGGTTGTCCCAGATCGCGACGTCGCCGGCCTGCCAGCGCCAGCGCACGACGTTCTCGAGACGCGTCACGTAACCTTGCAGCAGTTCCAGCAGATGCGCGGACGCGCTCGGCGCGAGACCCACGAAACTCTTCACGAAGTGCCCGAGAATCAGCGTCTTTTCGCCGGATTCCGGATGCACGCGCACGACCGGATGCTCGGTCTCGTAACGCGTCGAGACGAACGCCTCGCGGTGACGTCTGATCGCCTCGGCATCGCGGCCACGCTCGCCGACGCTGGTGTGATTCGCGTAGTCGTAATCGTTGCTGTGCACGGCCCAGAGCTGATCGGCGAGCGCTTTGAGCGGCGGCGGCAGATCGTCGTAAGCCGTGGCCGTGTTGGCCCACACCGTGTCGCCACCCACCTCCGGAATCGTCACGCCACGCAGGATCGACGCCTGCGGATAAGCGTCGACGAACGTCACGTCCGTGTGCCATGAATTGGCGCGGCCACCGCGATGTGAGTCGAGTTCGAGCAGATAGTCCGTGCCGTCCACCACCGGCACCGTGGGATGCGAAACCGGCTCGCCGAGCAGCCTGGCGAAGCCTTCCTGATCGGCGTCCTGCAAGTGTGTCTGGCCGCGGAAAAATATCACCTTGTGACGTACCAGCGCCGCGCGAATCGCTTCGACGGTGGCCACTTCGAGTTGGCTCGACAGCCGCACGCCGCGAATTTCCGCGCCGATGCGGCCAGTGACGGGATGAATGTCCAGTGCGTTGGACGTCGCGAGACTCAGATTCGACATGCTATGCCACTCCCGGTGTGAGGACGATTGAGGACGAGAAAGCTCAGCGCTGACCGCAAGATTGCGATCGAACTGAAGTGGCTGACGGTCAGCCCATCCAGCGATCTAACCAGTCCCGGCGGCCCGCGTAAAACACTTGTTTTTCATGTCCTTATCACACTCGACGGAATGAGGATCGCGCGTGGACGCGATGGCGCCGGTATCGTCACGATGCTGTCGCTCATGTTTGCTATCGAGGCTCGGGTATCGCGCCAACGCACAGGTGCGCACTGCTGGTCCGATAAATCGGCCGAGAACGCGGGTCTGCACAGTGCAGTCTGCAACCGAATGTATCCGCACGGCATAGCCGTTACGACATGCGCCGCGGCATAGCCAATGGCCGTCGATACACGCGCGGTTCGAAGCGCGGCAAACGCGAAACGCCCGGCCATGCCGACCTTTCCACAATGCGTTCAATGGCTTGCGCGTCAGACTGCGCGCTGAGCCCCCTCTGCTCATTGCGTCTCGACGCACGCTATTCACGCGACGCACGGGTTGCCCGCATATATCGCAATCGACACGTCCTGTTACACACAAACACACCGGTAATGCCGCGGCTCAGTAGAGTTCGGGTCACAAGGAAACGGGAGCAATGTCATGAAAAGAATTTTCGCGCTGGTCATTCTGGCCGTCACGCTCGGCAGTGCATTGGGCGGCTGCATCGTGGTTCCGGAAGGCGGCTACCACAACCACTATCACGATCGTTATTGAGCACGACACGCGCAAGACTTTCCACTCATCATCGTAGAGGCCGGAACTAAAATATGAAGCAATCACAAAACCGCTGGCTGTCCATGGCGATCGTCGCGGGTCTCGGAATCGGTGCGTCGTCGGTCGCGCTGGCCCACGTCGATGTGGGCGTGAACATCGGCGTTCCAGGCGTCGTTTATGCGCCCGAACCCGTGTATGCCCCGCCACCGCCGGTCTACGCTCCGGCTCCGCCGGTGGTCGTGGTGAGTCCGGGCTGGTACGGCGAACGGTATTACGACGGTCACCGCTACTGGGAACGGCGCGAATGGGAAGAGCGTCATCACGGCGGACGCGATTGGTATGAAGCGCGCGGTCCGCACGGCGACTGGCGCGGTCACGACAACGGCTGGCATGGTCATGGCGACGATCACGGCCATGGCGATGATCACGATCACGGCCATGGCCACGGCGATCATTGATGCAAAAGCCGCGGCCGCGTCGATGACGCGGCCGTGCCGCGCACGCATTCGCGTCACACGTTCTGCAGGAGCGACGACTTGCTACGCAGCGATCCACGACGAGTCACCGCGCGCATCGACGACACGCTGATCTGCGCCGAATACAGCGAACAGACCGGCCAATTGTGTTTGCGTCAGAACGGCACACTCTTGCGCGAATGGTTTCCACCTCACTCGTGGATCGCAATTGCGTCGGTAGCGGGCGCGCGGCATTGGGGCACGCGGCCTAGCGATGATGATTTGCTGGCGCTGCTGCACAACGAGATGACTCTGTTGCGCGCGCCATAAAAGAAGAGATTCAGTTTCGCGCGCGGTGATGGGCTCGCCGCGCGCTTCGTGAAATGCTTAACGCGCGTTGTGAATCGGCGGCGAGTAGGAGCTAACCGTCGTATCGCTGCCTTGACCTGCCTGCCACGTGCCTGCGCTGGCTGAACCATATCCGCTGTTGCCGGCCTGAGCCGGGTCTTGATGACCCGAGGCTTGCGTTTGCGCGCCTTGCGATACAGGTTCATTGGACGACTGAGCGAACGAAGCTACCGGCGCGGCAAGAACAACGGCGATCGCAACGGCTTGAATGAGCGACTTCATGAAACCACCTCCAGAGATTGTCTTTCTACGCGCTGCGGCAAGGGCTATCGTTGCAGCGGTACATCGAGTGTAGGTGGCCAGCGCGGCGGGATAAATCCGCCAATCCTGAATTCACTGTTGCTGCTGCCACTACAATGAAAAACGGCTGTTCAGCGAGTGATTTTCAAATTCATTTGCTCGGAATTCGCCGTTTGTCGTGCAGCAGTGGAGAGACTGTTCTGCATCGCCCGCATAGTTGCGTTTTGCGGCGCAACGTTGAGCGCGTCCACGCACGAATCCTGTTGCCAAACCAGGGTCCATGCACACCATTACGTCAAAGTGGGGATTTCACGGCGTTTGCAGCGTGCCGTCTTTCAGGCGCGTTTGGGTCCACGTCGTTACGCTATTTTCGCAGGGATATTTCGCGGCCTCCGCTTCGTCGATATCGACACCGAGACCCGGCTTGTCGTTGGCGTAGACGTGACCCCGCCTGAACTCGGGCAGGCCGGGGAACACATCGAGCAGCGCTGCTCGCGGACCCTTCAGATCCTGGATCACGAAATTCGGCGGCTCGATGCCCGACCATTCCTGGACGCCGAAATTGCGCGCGGCCAGATCGATATGAATATTCGCCGCATGCGCCAACGGCGACATGTCACCGGGGCCGTGCCATGCCGTTCGAACGCCGAATTGCTCGGCAAATATCTGCAGCTTGCGTCCCGCGGTAATCCCGCCGATCTGGCTGAGATGCACGCGGATAAAGTCGATCAGACGCTCGGTAATCAGGAAGCGCCATTCGTACGGGTTGTTGAATAGCTCGCCCTGCGCCAGCGGCGTGGTCGTTTTGGCGCGCAACTGACGCATCCATTCTCCCTCCTCCAGCGCGATCGCGTCTTCGAGAAAGAACAGTTCGTACCGCTCCAGTTCGCACGCAAAGCGGATCGCTTCGACCGGCTTCAAACGTTCATGCACGTCGTGACACAGCGCGACGTCGAAACCGATCTTGCTGCGAATGCCGTCAAACAGTTTGAGCGTGTCGCGCATGTATTTACGGCTGTCGAGATAGACGCCGTCCGCCGCGCCTTGCGGCGCGCTCGCCGGTGCCTTGCCGAAACCGGCTCCGCCATAGCCGCCGCTCTGACAGCGAATGTGCGTGATGCCCTGCTCGCGATACTTCTGGATGTTCTCGCACAATTCGGTCAGATCGCGGCCATCCGCGTGGCGATAGATCGGCACGCCTTCGCGGCACTTGCCGCCGAACAGCTGGTAGAGCGGCATGTTCGCCAGTTTGCCCTTGATGTCCCACAGCGCCATGTCGACACCGGAGATCGCATTGTTCTCGATCGGTCCGTTGCGCCAGTACGCGTTCTGATGCATCAGTTGCCAGAGTTCCTCGATCGCGTCCGCATCGCGGCCGATCAGCAGCGGTCGCAGATATTCCTCGATCAGACACTGCACCGCCACATGCCGGTAAGCGAAAGTCGCGCATCCGAGGCCATACAGACCGGGCTGGTTCGTCTCCACCTTGACGACGATGAGGTTGATGCCTTCCGGCGCGGTCAGGATGACTTTTACATCGGTAATCAGGGTTGCCATGCTCTATCTGCCAGGTCTCAGCCAATGAATTCGATCGACTACTGTTGCGTGCGCTGTAGCGACAGCGATGCTTCGCGCTTCGCATGTTCTTGGGAATTCGCCGGCACGGTCATCATCAGGATCACAGACGACAGCAGGCCGCCCGCCATGAAAATATAGGAAGCCGCCGGGCTGCCGGTCGCGCCGTTCAGATAGCCCACCACCCACGAACCGGCGAACGCACCGAGCGCGCCGCACGCGTTGATCAGACCGATCGCGTCGGCCGGGCGGTCCTTTACCGTGAACCACCACACGACCGCCCAGATGAGCGCCGGCACACCTTCGATAACAAACATTTCACGCCAGCCGAAGCTGCGCACCAGATAGCCCGACACCACCGACATCCACAACACCGTCACCGGATTGCCGAGAATCAGGAAAGTATTGGCACGCGAGCGTTCACTCCTGGTGAACCAGCGGCTGATGTACATCAGCATCGACGGCATGACGGCCGCCTCCACCACGCCGAGCACAAAGCGCAGCACCATCAGCATCGGAATGTTGCTGACCAAGCCGGTGGCCGCCGCGCACAGCCCCCAGAGAATCAGGCTGAAAAAGATCAGCTTCTTCACGCTATTGCGCTGCGCGTAGATCGCGCCGGGCACCTGAAACAGGCAGTAACCGAGAAAGAACAACGAACCGATCAGCGACGACGTGCCGTGCGTGATACCGAGATCGCGATCGATGCCCGCTGCGGCGGCGAAGCCGTAGTTCGCGCGATCGAGATAGGCAAGGCTATAGGTGATGAAGATGATGGGCATCAGATACCACCATCTTTGGGGCGCTATGGCTTTGACGCTTTCCATGATGTCTCCGGATCGGTACGGCATACTTACTATCTGGCGAACGCGGTGTTTTTGTTGTGCTCTGCCCGCGCGAATCTGTCTTTACAGCACGGCCAGCCAGCCGCCGTCCACGTAAATGATCTGGCCGTTCACATAGCTTGATGCCGGCGACGCCAGGTACACCGCCGTGCCGACCAGTTCTTCAGGCTTGCCCCAGCGTTGCGAAGGATTGCCGCTCTTGACCCACGCATCGAACGCGGCGTTTTCGATCAGCGGCTTGTTCATATCGGTCAGGATGTAGCCCGGACCGATCGCATTGGCCTGAATGTTCGCGCCCCCCCACTCGGCGCTCATGGCGCGGGTCAGCATCTTGATGCCGCCTTTCGCCGCCGTATAGGCGCCGACCGTCGCGCGCCCGGCCTCGCTCGTCAGCGAACCGATGTTGATGATCTTGCCGCCCGTGCCGCGCGCGATCATGCGGCGCGCAGCCTGCTTCGCGACAATGAATGCACTCGTGAGGTTGGTGTCGATCACACGCTGCCAGTCGCGCAGTTCCAGATCGACGAGCGGTTTGCGAAACTGGATGCCGGCGTTGTTGATCAAGATGTCGATCTGCACGCCGTCCTTGTCCCATTGCGCGAAGGCTTCGGCGACGGCGGCTTCGTCGGTCACGTCGAACGCGCGGCCTTGAGCGTTCAAGCCTTTCGCGCGGAGCCGCTCGACAGCTTCAGCCACGGTATCGGCGCGCGTGCCGTTCAGGACCACGCCGGCGCCGGCGTCAGCGAGACCTTCTGCCAACGCGAAGCCGATGCCGCGCGCCGAGCCGGTGATGAGCGCCGTGCGCCCGCTCAAATCGAATAGCTGTGTCATGCACGTGTCCTCTCGATGTTCGATAACAAGGCGCGAGTGCGCCCCTCGCGTGCCGTCATGACAGTCGCGACAAATGGGTTGGGGATGCAACGGCGCCGCTGCTCGACGGTCCGCCTAATAGGACGCCTCGCATGGCCGTGTTGCGTGGCTAAGGCGACTCGTCAAACGGGCTTCTCGTTAGCCCTGCGATCGAGCGCGGCGCGGTCCTCGAAGTCCTGCTCGGCGCGCTGGATCAGCGTCAGCACCGCTTGCTCCGCCGCCACGGGGTCGCCCTGCTCGATCGCGACGCACAGCGCCTCGTGCATGGGCAGCGAACGGGCGGGCCCACCCTCGATCTCCGAGCTGAGTTCGAAGCTGGTACGCAGGATCGCCGACAGCGCGTTCTGCATCTGCTGGACAAACTGGTTGTGGCAGGCCGTGAGAATGGCGCCGTGAAACGCCAGGTCGGCGGGAACGTATTCGCCATGCCCGGCGACCGCGCGCTCCATCAGCTTGAACGCGCGCCGGACCGCGACGCGGTCTTCCGCGGTCGCGCGTTTCGCGGCGAGCCGCGCCGCGTTCGGCTCGATGATCAGGCGCAACTCCATCAGATCTTCGACGAGGCCCGGCTCGACTGCGCCCGCCCGAGCCCGCCACGTGATCACGTCCGGGTCGAACAACTGCCATTGCGAACGCGGCAGCACGACCGTCCCATAGCGGCGGCGCACCTGAAGCATGCCCTTGGCGGACAGCGACTTCATCGTCTCGCGGATAGTGATGCGGCTTACCTGCATCTGCTCGGCAAGCACGGGCTCGGCGGGAAGAATGTCGCCGGGCATGAACTTGCCTGAACAGATCTGCTCGCCCATCTGGTTCAGGACCTGCCTGTGCAAGGTTGCCACGATATACTCTCTAAGTCATACGTATGATGTAGAAAGATAGGCGCGAGAGCATGCCCTGGCAATGCGGGTTGACCCGGAGTCAGTGGGGAATGGAAGGAGACGACGCAGGGAGGCGGCCGGGTTCGGATTCCGGCGGCAATGATCAGGTTATTTGGCGATCAAGGCGGAGGTGGAATGAGTGTGGGCACAGAAGCCTGCACGTGCGCCCGTCTTGAAGGGAGTTTGATGCCGGTGACCGGCGGCGAACCACGCGTCACAATTCGTCGGCCAGATAGCTACTTACGAAGCGACCGCCGCGGAAAACGCCGGCCTCGCCTTGATCGCCCGCAGCCATCGATCCAGCGAAGGCAACGGCTGCTGCGCCCCCAGCGTATCCGGAAACCGTTCAGTCAGTTGCACCCAGCGATGCGCCGCGAGGCCGACGCCGATATCGGCCACGGTAAAGCGATCCTGCGCGAGAAAGTCGTGTTTTTCGAGGATCGCGTCGACGATGCCCAGAAGCCGCGTTGCTTCACGATACGATCGCGTGATGGCGTCGTAGTCGCGTTGCGCCTCCGGCACGCGCGTCAATCCCAGGAACGTGACCCGCAACGTCGCCCACAGCGTACCGAGCTGCCAGTCCATCCAGCGCTCGACGTCGGCACGGGCAGCCGGTTCGGAAGGCAAGAGCGTCTGCGCGTCATATTTCGCGGCCAGATAACGGACAATCGTATTCGACTCCCACAACACGCTCTCTCCGTCGACGAGCGTCGGCACCAGGCCATTCGGATTGAGCGCACGATATTGCGGCGTGTCGATCACACCGTACTCCAGTCCCGCGTCGATCCGCGAAAACTCCCGGCCTTCTTCGAAACCCAGTTCAGCGAGACACCACAGCACTTTCTGCACGTTGATCGAATTGCGTCTGCCGTAGACCTGCATTGCCATACCTCGTTAGCTAGAGAACGTGGCGGATTATCACATTCACAACCCGCGGCGTTCGCTATCCAATCAATTCCCGATGCAACGCCACAAATTCCTGAGCGAGCTTGTGACGGGGATCGAAGTGAATCATCGGCTTCGCGTACTGGTGCGACTCGCGAATCTTCACGGACGTCGACAGCCGCGACTCCAACACAGGCAAGCCTTCGCTGATCAGTTCCTCGACCAGTTGAAGCGGCAGAGTCGCGCGCGGCTGAAACTGGTTGATCACGATTCCCTCGACTTCGAGCCCTGCGTTGTGATCCTGCTGAATCTCCTTGACGTTGTCGAGCAGCGTGTAAAGCGCGCGACGGGAGAAGTCGTCGCAATCGAACGGAATCAGGCAGCGTTCCACTGCGATCAGTGCGGAGCGCGTATAGAAATTCAGCGCCGGCGGCGTGTCGATGTAGATCGCGTCGTACTCGTCCAGTTCGTTCAGCGCGTCACGCAGCTTGTAGATCTTGTAGCGCGACTCGAGCTTGCCGTGCAGCGTGTCGAGGTCGGGATGCGAAGGCATCACATCGAGATTCTCGAAAGGCGTGGGGTGAATGAACGTCGAGACAGGCGTCGGCCTGAAACTGAAACTCAAGGCCGTTTCGAAGAAGTCCGCGACGTTGGGCTTGAGATCGCTGGCCTGCTTGCCAAGAAGATACTGACTCGAGTTGCCTTGCGGGTCCAGATCGATGACCAGCGTGCGCAAGTTCTCGCTGGCGTTGATAGCCGCCAGGTTGCATACGATGGTCGATTTGCCCACACCGCCCTTCTGGTTGAATATCACACGCCGCATCGACCTCTGCCCCTATTTTGAGAACGCACCGAAGGCACAGCTTACCCTGGCAAAATGACAGCGCGAGGTGCGTCCCTATGAATAGTTTTCGAAGATCTTCACCTGCGTCGAATCCGGCCAGGTCAATTCCCCCAAGCGTGACGTATCGCGAGATTAGCGTATCCGTCGACCGGCTGGTCTTTCAGCGAGAAGCCGCCGCGATGTTCAGCCCGCGCAAATGACAGGCACGCCACTCCGCACATGACTCAATGCGCGCCCTGCCCGCTCACGCCTGCGCGCCCGCGATGCCGACGTAGTTTTCAGCCATTGCCGTGGCCGCCGCGCGCGACGTCGTCACGTATTCGAGCTCGGCCACCTGAAGCTGCTGTTCGAAAGGCGATGCCCCTTCGATACGGTGCATCATGCTGGTCATCCAGTACGAGAAATGCTCGGCGCGCCAGATGCGTTTGAGCGCTGTCGCGCTGTAGCTGTCGAGCAGATCCGCGCGATTCTCCACGTAGAACGCATTCAGCGCCTCGGTCAGCACGCGCACATCGGCTACCGCCAGATTCATTCCTTTCGCGCCGGTGGGCGGCACGATATGCGCCGCGTCGCCCGCGAGAAACAGCCGGCCATGTTGCATGGTGTTCGATACGAAACTGCGCATGCCGACAATGTTCTTCTGAAAAATCTTGCCGTCGACAATCTTCTGACCGTCGTGCGAGTCGACTCGTGCATGCAGTTCCGCCCAGATGCGGTCGTCGGACCAGTTCTCGACGGAATCCTTCGGATCGCACTGGAAATACATGCGCTGCACGTTCGGCGAGCGCGTGCTGATCAGCGCGAAACCGCGCTCGTGACGCGCGTAGATCAATTCGTCCGACGACGGCGGCCCTTCGCACAGGATACCGAACCAACCGAACGGGTACACACGTTCGAAATCCTTGCGCAACGCCTGCGGAATCGCTGCGCGCGACACGCCTTGCGAACCGTCGCAGCCGATCACGAAGTCGCACTGCAATTCATAAGCTTCGCCATCCTGACGATAACGGATCGATGGCTTATCGGTATCGATGCCGTTAATCGACGTCTCCGAGACGCCGAAGCGCAGCTTGCCGTCGTCGGACACACGCGCCGCGACGAGATCCTTGATCACTTCGTGCTGTGCGTAGACCGTAATCGAATGCCCCGTGAGTCCGGTCAGATCGATGCGGCGCCGCTTGCCTTCGAAAGCGAGTTCAAAGCCGTGATGCAGTGCGCCTTCCGCTTTCATCCGTGCGCCGACACCGGCTTCGGTCAGCAGATCCATCGTGCCTTGTTCGAGCACCCCGGCGCGGATGGTGGATTCGATCTGATCGCGGCTGCGCGACTCGAGCACGACGGAGTCGATGCCGCGCAGATGGAGAAGATGGGAAAGCAGCAGGCCCGCAGGCCCGGCACCGATGATGCCAACTTGAGTACGCATGAGTCGTCTCCTGAATGCGACATTAGATTTGCACTCAGTTTGACGATCACGCACGGTATCGCGCAACGCGATATGGTGGATAGACGGTATTTAATTTAGAGATAGAAGCTTTGATCAGCCGCATGCCGCCGGTAGGCGGAATTGAGCCTTAACGCCGTCCAGACGAGGCTTGTGGCCCATTCGCTCGACGGCTCACCTTTCGCGCAGCGTTTCGCCAGATCAAGGTAAACCCCGAGCTAAATTACGACGCCAAAAACAGTCGGTAGACCGGATTTTGCGTCTCTTCCCAGTTCGGATAGCCGAGCGTGGCGAGGAACAGGGTGAACGCCTCGTTCTCGCTCTCGGGCACCTGAATGCCGACCAGAATCGAGCTGTAGTCCGCGCCCTGGTTGCGATAGTGGAACAGGCTGATATTCCAGTTCGGCGCCATCGACGAAAGGAATTTCATCAGCGCACCCGGCCGCTCGGGAAACTCGAAACGGAACAGACGTTCGTCATGTGCCAGAGGCGATCGGCCGCCGACCATGTAGCGGATGTGCTGCTTGGAGAGTTCATCGAACGTCAGATCGACGGTGGCGAAGCCGTGCGCCTCAAACGCGCCCGCGATCTGCGCCGACTCGCTGCGATTCCTGATCTGCACGCCCACGAAGATATGGGCGGAGTTCGCATCCGCAATCCGGTAATTGAATTCGGTGACGCTGCGCGTGCCGACCAGTTCGCAGAAGCGGCGGAAACTGCCGCGCTCTTCGGGGATTGTCACGGCGAACACTGCTTCGCGCGCTTCGCCGACTTCGGCGCGTTCGGCCACGAAGCGCATGCGGTCGAAGTTCATGTTCGCCCCCGACGTGATTGCGATCAGCGTCTGGTTCTCGATGCCTTCGCGCTCCGCATACTGCTTCGCGCCGGCCACGGCCAGCGAGCCAGCGGGTTCGAGCACGCTGCGGGTATCCTGGAAGACGTCCTTGATCGCGGCGCATAGCGCGTCGGTATTCACGAGCAGCACGTCGTCAAGATATTCGCTGCACAGGCGGAAGGTTTCTTCACCGAC
This sequence comes from Paraburkholderia sp. BL27I4N3, assembly GCF_003386115.1. NCBI lineage: Bacteria > Pseudomonadati > Pseudomonadota > Betaproteobacteria > Burkholderiales > Burkholderiaceae > Paraburkholderia > Paraburkholderia sp. BL27I4N3. The sequence continues at coordinate 2,390,743 of NZ_QREJ01000001.1, forward strand.
CAGCTTCACAGCCGTGCCGTCCGAGAACAGACCGACTTCGTTCAGGGTGACACGCTCACCGGCCTTCAGAGACGCGGCCATCGCGCACGAATCATCGGTCTGCACACCGATCACCTTGATCTCCGGGCGCACCGATTTGACGTACGCGGCCACGCCCGCCGCCAGTCCACCGCCGCCGATCGGCACGAAGATCGCGTGAATCGGCCCCTGGTGCTGGCTGAGAATCTCCATTGCGACGGTGCCCTGTCCGGCGATCACATACGGATCGTCGAACGGATGCACGAAGGTCAGGCCGCGTTCTTCCTGCAGTTCGACTGCGTGCTCATACGCATCGCTATACGACTCGCCGAACTGCACCACTTCGACGGTCGGACCGCCGTGCGCGCGCACGGCATCGACCTTCACTTGCGGCGTGGTGACCGGCACCACGATGATCGCCTTCACGCCCATGCGCGCCGCCGACAACGCTACGCCCTGCGCATGATTGCCCGCCGACGCCGTAATCACCCCGCGCTCCAGCGCTTCAGAAGGAATATGCGCCATCTTGTTGTACGCGCCGCGCACCTTGAACGAGAACACCGGCTGGTTGTCCTCGCGCTTCAGATAGACCGGATTGCGCAGACGTGCCGACAGATTCGGCGCGCGTTCGAGTTCGGTCTCGCGGGCCACGTCGTACACGCGCGCGGTCAGGGTTTTCTTCAGGTAGTCGTGACGAAGCGCGACGCTATCGGCGGTAACGGCCACCTGTTTGAATTGGTGTAACGACAAGGCAAGCTCCTGTGCGGCAAGGACGAATCATCGGAGAGTTCACCAGGAGGCAGGCTGCAAGCGGACATAAAAAAACCCGCCTCGTGGGGCGGGTTATGTGTCACTGCTATCAGACGCGCGCTAACCCACCATTCGATGAATGATGCTAATAATCAGCGCAATACGGATGTCGAGGCAGTTCATGCGTTGCATCTTCGTTGACTTGAGGCGCTTTGTCAATCCTGCTGATTGCCATGCGCGATGCGACGGTCAATGCACGCCGCTCTGCTTCCTGAAGGCGCCGAGAATGCGCTTTTCAAGCGAGTTGTAATCGCCGCCAAAGTGGTGATCGCCCGAAGTGCGGATCACCTCGATGCCGCTTTTGGTCAGCGCCGGACACAAGGTGTCCTTCTCGCTCTCGCCGTAAAAGCACTGCACGATGGCGGGCGGCACGCGCGTCAATTCAGGTTGGACCTTCAACGCCTTGTCGCTGGCCGGCATGCCGAGCCAGCCGCCCACGCGAATCTGAAAATCGGCATCGGGCGCGAAGCCGAGCAGCGCGATCAGCGCTACCTTCGCGCGCAACGCTTCGGGCAGACGGTTATAGGCGAACGGCATCACATCCGCGCCGAACGAATAGCCGACGAGCGCGATATGCTGCGCGTTCCAGCGCGCGCCGTAGGTTTGCATCACGCGCGCGAGGTCGCGGCTGGTTTGCGCGGGCGGCTTCTCGCTCCAGAAATAGCGAAGGCTGTCCCAACCGATCACGGAGACGCCGTCTTTCTGCAAAGCCTGCGCGATCGTCTTGTCGAGATCGCGCCAGCCGCCGTCGCCGGAAATCACGATGGCCATCAGGCCGTTCGGATGCGCCGCCGGCAGTTCGATGAGCGGCAGATCGGAGACGTCGTCGTCGCTCGTCGACACGGCCTGCAAATGCGGCGTGAGCAACGCGACGAGGCGCGCGCGATCGGCGTTACCCGTGGCCGCCTTTTCGACGAAACCCGGCACCTTGTCGCGGATAATCGTCGGGTCCGGTGGGCATGGCTGAAAGCGTGCATCGAGCGTGTGCTCGGCGTCCACCGCGACCGCGCCGGCAATCGTGTTCGACGGCGCCTGTTCGAGCACGTGCATGGCTAGCGTCGCGCCCTGGCCCGTGCCCGCGACAATCGGCGCGAAATAATGGCTCGATCGCGATTGACGTTCGAGCTGATGGCTCAACGCTTCCGCATCGCCCACCAGTTGATGGCAGGCCTCTTTCTTCGCGACCAGATTGGCGGCGTAGCGAGCCGTGTCGACACCGACAGTCAACGCACCGGCCTTGGCGAGCGCGTCGGCGCTCTGCTGGTCCGCCGCGCTCCAGCCGCTCGCCTGCGAGTACAGCACCACGAAGCCGCGCAACGGACCGGCCCGTTGCGTGACCGTGACGTCGCCATAGCGGCCGCCGGGCACCGTGGTAGTCGTAGTGGTTGCCGCGTGCGCGAGTGCGCCACCGGTCACGAGGCTCGTTGCGAGAACGAGCTTGAACAACGAATGCAATGTCATGAACGCCGGCCTCCTGCCAGCAATGACAGGTCCGCGAGCGTGAAGAACACGCCGACCGAACCCGACGCCGCGAGATAGCGCGGCTCCCAATGCGGCTGGAACTTGCTCTTGAAAGCACGCAGTCCGCGGAAGTTATAGAAACGGCCGCCGAAGCGCCATACGATGCCGGCGAGGCGATGCCAGCGCGACGCGAGCGGCGTGGGTTGCATGCCGGAAAGCGGCGCGATGCCGAGACTGAGCGAGCGGAAACCCGCCTGTTTCAGATGCAGCGCCAACTGCGTGAACAGATATTCCATGGCATATGGCGACGCGCTTTCCACATGACGCATCACGCCGACGGTCGCTTCGGTGTTCAGGTCGGTCGTCATGAAGGTGACGAAGGCAGCGGGCTCACCGTTCTGGCGCACCAGCATCACCGATTGCGCAGCGAGATATTCGTCCGTAAAGGCCGCCACTGAGAAGCTCTTTTCGCGCGCGTCGCGACTGTCGAGCCAGCCGTCGGAAATCTCGCGCAGCGTCTCGAGCGATGCGGGTACGTTCGCCTGATCGATCACTTCGACGGTGAAGCCATCACGCTCGCCGCGCTTTAGCGCATAGCGAAGGTGCGCGCGATGCGAGCCCTTCAGGTCGAAATCGTCCAGCACGACGTGCGCTTCCTCGCCGAGCTTCATCAGCGTGAGACCGGCGTCGAGGTAAAGCGGCAAGGCGTTGGCGCGCACCTGATAGAACGCCGCGCGCCCGCCGTGCGCGTGAGCAAGCGCGACGAACTTGCTGATCAGGCCGGCCCACTCTTCGCGCGGACCCACCGGATCGTGCAAAGCGGCCCACGTGCGGCCGTATTTCGCGTACATCAGGAAAGCCTCGCGCGACTCGGAGAACAGGAAGCTCTTGTCGCCCATCAGCGCGAGACCGGCGTCGCTGCGTTCCTGCGCGCGCACGATGCGCGCCGCGTCGTGCAGATCTGCCGGCGCCGGTTTGACGAAGCGCCCCGGCGCGGGACGCAGCAGCTGCCAGAACGAGAATGTCGCGGCGAACACACTTGCGGCGAGCGTCGCGCGCAGCGCACGCGGCGCGCGTTCGTCGAAAGCGAATTGCCACCACAGGTCGCGGGTATACGGCACGTCGCGGAAAGCAAACAGCATGACCCACGTGGCCAGCATCAGCACCATCGCGACGGACACCAGCCAGCCCGCCGTAAAGCGCTCGGCGAACAGCGACGAATGACGGTTGAAACGCCGGCGCGTGGACAGCAGCAACACGACGAGCATGCCGAGCACCCCGGCTTCCACGAACGCCAGACCCTTGGTCAGCGACAACGCGAGACTCAGCACCGCGAGCAGCAGCGTCATCCACCATGCGGCGTCCAGCCGGCGCATCAAACCACGCGCGACGAACAGCAGCAGCACACCGAGCACGCTGCAAAGCATCTGCGAACTTTCGAGCACCCACAGCGGCAGCACGTCGCGCAGTATGTAAATGCGTTGCCAGAACGCGGGCGTCGCGCTGGAAATGACCAGCATGCCGCCGACCACGAAGGTGACGAGACTCAGAAACAGCGGCGCGAGCCTGGACGCCGCAGCGGCATATTGCAGCGGCAAACGGCTTTTCAGCGCGCGCCCTTCGAAACCGGCGAGCAGCGCGGCCGAAACGATCAACGGGACACCGAAGTAAATCGCGCGATACGCGAGCAAGGCGGCAACCATCTGATGCGTTTGCACGCTGCCGTTCAGCGTGAACACCATCGCCGCTTCGAACACGCCGACGCCGCCGGGCGTGTGGCCGATCATGCCGAGCAGCATGGCCGCGGCGTAGACCGTGATGAAGGTCACGAAGCTCACATCCGCATGCGGCAGCAGCGCCCACAAGGCGAGGCCGGCGGCCACCACGTCGAGCACTGCGAGCGCCACTTGCGCGAGCAGGTCGCGGCGCGCGGGGATATCGAACGAGAGCCACTGCCACCGCGTGCGAACCGGGCGCGTGTCGCGGCGACACGCGGCGGCGGCCGATGCGAGCACGGCGAGCAGCGCCATGCCGATCCAACGCAGCGTGACGGGTTCGAGATGCAGCATCGGTGCGAGCGTGCCGGCCACGCCGACCATGCCGAGCGCCGTCATCAACACCAGTGCGAGCGCGAGCGACACGCTCGTGAACACGGTCATGCGGCCGATCTGCGCGGGCGTGACGCTCGCCACGCCGTAGACGCGCGCGCGCACGGCGCCGCCCGTCAGCGCGCCGAAACCGGTGGCGTTGCCGAGCGCCGAGCCCGCCGTTGCGCCGATCCACAGCGCCACACGCGGCACGAGCGCACCCAGATAGCGCAAACCGACGGCATCGCGGCCGACCAGCGCCACATAGCTGAGCGCGGTGGCGCCGAGCGCGGCGCTCCATTCGCCGGCCGTCAGCCGACGCAACTCATGCATCACCGAGCGATAGTCGACTGCTTGCGAGAGATGTTGCAAGACGACCAGCAGCAACGCGCCAATCACGAGTGCGAGCAGGGGCGAGAGAAGTCCCCGGTTGCCAAGCGTTTTCGATGCACGGTCGAACATCGCGCCTAGCCGGTCGAATTTATAGTTATATCGATGGAACATGGTCAATGCTGGGCCTTGCGTGGAACTGTTGCGACGACGGATCGTCTGCCGCGGCATCGCCGGTTATTGGCGATTACAAATGGATAACGGCATTGGGGTGAAAAGGTTGACAGCGTCAGCCGGATTGCGGGGTTTAACCTTAGCCGGCCTTCGGAGCTGAAAGCGCCGCGCGGCGCGCTGCGGCGATATGCGCGAATAAAACGGTCGATATTGCCGATTGGGCTGTGACGGGACGCGCCCGGTAGCTGACAGGGGGCTGAAGTTTAAACGCTATTTACGCGCCGCGAATGAAGATTCGACATGGCGCCGAGCGTGCGCGCACGCTGTATCGCTCGAACCATGGAAGCGCAGCATCAAGATTTTCTCTTCGCGTGCCGTAATCGAGAGCAATAGCTCAGTGAAACGCGGCACATTTGCCGGGTGAAATTCGGTACTTGAAGGAGAAAGAAGATGGCGGAACAGGATTGGATGATGGCAGGCGTGTATCTGGTCGGATTGGTGTCCATGGCGCTGTTGATGAGCGCGCTCGCCACGCGAGCGACCATGGAACGCAAGACCGTAGCGAAGGTGTCGCGCCGCGCCCGCGACTGACTCAGGCCACGATGTACGGCCCAGATGCCGTACGAGATCAAACACGACCGGCGTGACGAAAGGACCGCACACAGCGCGCGATATGCGCGTGCCGCCGCTGCAACGATTTTCGAATAATGGGGAATCGGTTCGCTCAGCGCTCGCTGCGCATGCCAGCCAAGCCGCGGTGACATCGCGGCCTGGCTGGCATGAATGACGCAGAAATAATGCTAAGCCGTGGCGACGTGCGCATGACAGACGGGGCGCATGTCAGCGCCCTGCTCTATCAGTCAGCGCATGCGGCGCGCGGCCTTTGTCTTACTCCGGACGGCGATGCGCCTCGGCGATCACGGCGCAGTTTTGCAGATGCAGGTTCAGGGCATGCAGGGCCAAGGCGCGCAGCTTGCCGAAGAAAGTGCTGTTGGCGGCGACGGTAGCGCGGACGGCGGAAGCGTTGGAAGCGGTGTTCATGGCGGACTCCTGTATAGGGTTTATACCTAGGCAATAACCCGATTATAACCGCCTCCTGCCGCACTGCAACAAATATCAATAAAACGACCGACTGTTGCATGACGGTCACATGCCCGGTCGCCCGACTTAAAAAGGGTGGCATCGGCCGCCGCGCTATTAACAAACCGCACCGTACAGGTGCAATAATGGCCCCTTTGCCTGCGACCGTTCGCCGCAGCCCGCCTTCATGACCGCCGTCCAGAAAGCCCTGATTGCGCCCCTTATCGTCGCCTGCGCGATGTTCATGGAAAGCGTCGACGCGAACGTGATCGTGACCGCGCTACCCGCCATGGCGCGCGACTTCGGGCGCGATCCGGTCACGCTGAAAATCGCGGTGACGAGCTACGTGCTGGGACTGGGCGTGTTTATCCCCGTGTGCGGCTGGCTCGCCGACCGGTTCGGCGCACGCACGATCTTCCGCACGGCGATCGGTATCTTCGTGACGGGTTCGCTGCTGTGCGCCGCGTCGAATTCTCTCGCCACCTTCACGCTCGCGCGCTTCGTGCAAGGCGTGGGCGGCGCGATGATGGTGCCGGTCGGGCGGATCATTATCTTTCGCGTGGTGCACAAGGCCGACTTCATCCGCGCGATGAACTATCTGAGCGTTCCCGCGATGCTCGGCCCGGCCGCGGGGCCGCTGCTCGGCGGCTTCATCACCACCTATCTGCACTGGCGCCTGATTTTCTTCATCAACGTGCCGATCGGCATCCTCGGCATCTATCTGACCAACAAGCACATCGCCAACACGCGCGAACCGGACCCGGGCCCGCTCGACTGGATCGGTTTTTTTCTGTCGGCGGCGGGCGCGGTGCTGCTTCTGCTCGGGCTGTCGCTGGTCGGCGGCGAACTGATTTCCAACGGCGACGCGTTCGGCATGTGCGCGTGCGGCGCGGTTCTGCTCGCGGCCTATGTCGCCTACGCGCAGCGCGTCCCGCTGCCGCTGCTGGACCTGCGCTTTTTCAAGGTGCCCACGTTCCAGGCGAGCGTGCTGGGCGGTTCGTTGTTCCGGATCGGCCTCGGCGCGCTGCCGTTCCTGTTGCCGCTGATGCTGCAGGAAGGCCACGGCATGAGCGCGTTCGAATCCGGCCTGATCACCTGCGCGTCCGCATTCGGCGGCATGTTCATGCGCACGGTCGCCTCGAGCGTGCTGCATCGTTTCGGTTTCCGTTCGGTGCTGGTAGTGAACGCCGCGTTGTCCGGACTTTCAATCGCTGCGTGCGGACTGTTTTTCCCCGGCACGCCGACCTGGATCATCTGGGTGATCGTGCTGCTCGGTGGCTTCTTCCCGGCGCTGCAATTCACGAGTCTGAACTCGCTCACTTACGCGGAAATCGCGAGCCGCGATGTGGGCCGCGCCACGAGTCTCGGCAGCGTCGTGCAGCAGATGTCGCTCGGCCTCGGCGTCACGATCGGCGGCATCGTGCTGCAGATCTCACGCGTGTTGCATGGGCATCCTGGCATCACATGGTCGGATTTCTGGCCGGCGTTTCTGGTGGTTGGACTATGCTCGTTCGCGTCGATTCCGGTCACGCTGCGCATGCCGCGCGGAGCCGGCGAAGAAATCTCGCGCGGTGGCCGGGGCTGACCGGTTCGACTCACGCCTTCTTGCGGATCACGCTCACTTCGCCGTTGCGCTCGAGAATCGCCGCGGCCACGTTTTCCATTGAACGTGAGCCGGTTTTCTGCCGCACGCTTTCCTGAAGTCGGTTCGGCTGATCAACGCCGCGTCCATCTCGCGCGCGTTGAATTCGCCGTTGCTGAACACCTCGCGTTCGACGCCGCCCACCAGCCGCTCCAGCGCGCGCGAGCGCATGCATACCCACGCCAACGCCCGGTGGCAGACGACGATTGCGAACGACGCCACGACGGTGGCGATAAACGGCGACGCACCGACGATGGCCCGGCTCAACATCGCGCCGAGCAGGATCACCACCACCGAGTCGAATGGCGAGCGTTGTCCGAACGAGCGTCGGCCCGAAATGCGGATCAGCACCAGCGCGATCAGAAACACGACGATCGAGCGCATGGCCATCTGCAGCGGGTCGAGCATCCTGCCTTGACCGAACAGCAGCAAGAACGCTTCCATGCTGTCGCCCTCCTGTTGTAGCAGGCGGCGCCTTTATCCGGCGGCCGCCCACGCCGCAAGCGTATCGCCGAAGCCGCCGCGAGCGCGAGCCGCTGCGCGCGCGCTCGTAATCACGCGCGGCGCCGCGCTCCACGCGATGCGCGCGCCGATCGCGATCAGCCGGTCGACCAGCGCCACGTCCTCGCTGCACTTGAGCGGCGGAAAGCCGCCCGCGCGCCGGTAGGCGTCGGCCGACACGCCGAGGTTCGCACCGTGAATATGACGATGACCGTCGGCATCCACGTAAGTTTTGCGGAAGTATTCGCGCACGCTGTGCGGATGCGCGGTCCAGTCGTCGACGGCAATCGAGCCGCACACCGCGTCAGCTTCCAGCGAAAGCTGCGCCACCAGCCAGCCTGACGAGACGCGGCTGTCGGCGTCGGTGAACGCGAGCCAGCGCGCGCCGTCCGCCAGCAGGAAGTCCGCGCCCGCCGCGCGCGCAATGCCGACATTGCGCGCCTTCAGCGTCAGCGTCTCGACGCCGTAGGCCCGTGCGATCGCCCCGCTGAAGTCGTCGCATGCGTCGAGCACGACCACGATGCGCACCGTTTCGCCCGCCAGATCCTCGTGGCGCGAGGCCGCGATCAAGGCAGCGAGGCACGGCGCCAGCAACGCCTCTTCGTTATGCGCCGGAACGATCACGCCGATCATAGGAGCCCCTCGCGTTGCGCGACCGAGCGTGCGTCGCGCGACCAGACATCGATCAGCAGGTCGGCTTCATCGTGATGCGCGAGACGCGTGAGGCCGCAGCGTGCGTCGAACAGCGCATGCGCGGCATCGGCGGATTCGAGCGCTTCGGCGAAGGGCCGGCGCCAGTGACAGGCGAGCAGCGTGCCGTCCGTGGTCAGCGAGGCGGCGATGCGAGCAGCCAGCGTTTCCAGCTCCGCCGAATCGAGGTAATAGGCGAATTCGCTGATCACGATCAGATCGAACGGCCCGGCCTCGGTCGGCCACTCGCGCGGCACCGTGCGCTGTTCGATGCGGACGTGCGGCGCGTCGGCAACGCGCTCGCGTGCAAGCTGCACCGCGCGCTCATGCAGATCCGCCGCGAGCAGCATGTCGCAACGCTTCGCCAGCTCGACGGTCAGTTCGCCGTTCGCGCAGCCGGGTTCGAACGCACTCCGGTAGCGCGGGCGCGGCAGCAACGCGAGCGTCAACGACCGCTTGCGGCTCTCGTACCAGCCTTCGCGCAACTTCCACGGATCGTCGCTGTGTCGATAGAGTTCGTCGAAGTAGGTAGCCGGTGAGCTCATGTCAGCGGCCCTCCGTGTATGACGTCACAGCATCCACGGGGCACCTCCGGCATCAGGACCGTCACGACCGTCGGCGGGTTCCGCTGCGGCGATCAGCTCACCGAGCGCAGCGAGATCGCGCTCCGCGTGGCTCTGCCGCAGGAACACCGGCAGATCCGCCAGCGCACGTGCGAAGCGCGCGTCGCGGCACAACGGGCCGGCGCCAAGCGCACGCGTAGCGTGATTCATCACGGCCGTCGAGGCCTCTTCCACCACCAGGCGCGCGCGCAGGGTCTCGCGCTGCGAGTCGGCTAACGGATTCGCGTCGATGTGCGCGGCGGTCTCGCGCAATACCGCGGCCGCGCCGGCCAATGCCACCTCGACCGCACCGAGGTGGGCAAGCCAATGCGGATCCGCGCGCCGTGTGCACGCGGCGCGCAGCATGCGCGCGATCTGCGCGGCGGCCCCGTACCAGCACGCGGCGATGCCGGCGCCGCCGTGCCAGAAGCCGGGGCGCCGTACATAGGCATGCGCGCCGCCCACGAGTGTCGCCGATGCCTGGTCGAAGCTCACGTCCGCGCTTGCGGTGGCCTGCATGCCGACCGCCTGCCACTTCGACGTGTCGATCGAGATGGACGGCTGATTCATTGCGACGGCCGCCAGCACCGGCTCATCGTCCAACCATGCGGTAACGAGCGCATACGTGACCACACCCGCGCCCGAGCACCACGCTTTCGTGCCGGTGAGGCGAAGGTTTTCGCCATCGCTTCGGATTCCTACCTTGAGCGCTTGCACGCGCGCATCGGGCGGCTCGGCGGCCCAGACGCCCCAGCGGCTTCCCGCGGGCGGCGTGGGGCCTCGCAGCTCGGCGAGAATCGCGAGCGCATCGGTGTGTCCTTCAAACAGCTTGACGAGCCCGAGATCGCACGCGGCTACTGCGGCCAAGGTACGCCAGCGCACCAGCGTTTCGCCGTGCCCGGGCAAGGGCATGTCAGGCGCACGGTCGTAGCCGCGCTCGACCAGCGCGCGCAACACGCCGCCGAGCGCGACGGGGTCGCCGGAATCGAAACGCGTATCACGCAGAAAATTGTCGAGCGACGCGGCGGGTTTCGCGTCCTTGGGCGTTCCGCCCGCCCCGACATGGCAATCGCGAGATGCGATCATGCCGGCGTTTTGCGGCGGCCGCGCGTTGGCGCCCGCCGTACGGCCACGCGTATCGAGCATCGTGCCTCCCTGAAGCTGTTCATCGACTGCCGGCGGACTCTCAAGGGCCGCCGCGCACAGAAGACCCACAGCAAGTGGCGTGCCTCGAACATCGGAAGTCGAACGCCGGACGCCCGAACGCGCAACACCTTTCTTCAGGAATCGGGAATGCCCAGGCGCGCAAGCCGTCACACCGCTCTGGTATGAGGGAAGCGCGCCCTGCCTGAACGGCTAGTCGGGACCGCGTTCGCTGCGCCGCGCTTCCACGTCGGCCAGCAGGGCATCGAACAGTTCGAGTCCGACCGGCTTCACGAGATGCGCATGGAAACCGGCTTCGCGGGTACGCTCGCGATCGCTCGCGTGGCCAAAGCCAGTCATGGCGGCGTACCGCGTGTTGGCAAGCGCGGGCATGACGCGCAGTGCCGCAATCGTCTCGTAGCCGTCCATCTTCGGCATCGCGATGTCGATCACCGCGAGATGAGGCGCGAAACGCGGCGCGATCAGCACCGCCTGCTCGCCCTCGTAGGCGATGCGCACCTCGTGGCCTTTGAGTTCGAGCAGCATGGCGAGACTGTCGGCCGAATCGCGATTGTCATCGACCAGCAGAATGCGCAGCGGCGCGACTTCGGTGTTCGCCGCGTTCGCTTCATCGCCCGTTGCTTCGGGTAGCGCGGCAGCCAGCGGCAGACTCAGCGTGAAGGTGCTGCCGCAGCCCGGCCCTTCGCTGCTCGCGATAATGCTGCCACCGTGCATCTCGACGAGCGACTTGCACAACGTGAGGCCGATGCCGAGACCGCCCTCGCCCGTATTCTGCCCGTCCTTTTCCTGAGCAAACAGTTCGAAGATCTTGTCGAGTGAGCGCACAGGAATGCCGCAACCCGCATCGCGCACTTCGAGCACGGCCATCTGGTAGTCGACTCGCGCCGCGACATCGATGGCACTGCCGACCGGCGAGAATTTTGCCGAGTTGTGCAAGAGGTTCTGCAACACCTGCACGAGGCGCGTCATGTCGCCGCGCACGAACACCGGCTCGTCGGGCATATGCTGGACGACCCGCTGCTCGTGCGCATCGGTGAACGGCCGGGCCGCCTCGATCGCGCGCGCCATGACCTCGGCCAGATCGACACGGCCGAAGCGCAACTCGACCTTGTTCGACATGATCCGGCCAACGTCGAGCAGATCGTCGACGAGCCGCGTGAGGTGCGCGACCTGCCGGTCGATCAGGTCGCGCGAACGTGCCACTGTGGGGCTCACACCGGTTTCGAGTTGCATCACGCCGATCGCGTTGCGTACCGGCGCGAGCGGATTGCGCAACTCATGGGCGAGGGTCGCGAGAAACTGGCGCATGCGCTCGCCCGAACGTTCCAGTTCTTCGCGCTGACGCCGCTCGGTCAGATCGCGCGTGACCTTGGCGAAGCCGCGCAGCCGGTTCGATTCGTCATGCACCGCCGTGATGACGACGTTGGCCCAGAAAGTCGTGCCGTCCTTGCGCACGCGCCAGCCTTCGTCCTCGACGTGGCCGAGCTGCCGGGCAATCGCCAGTTCGCGCGCGGGCTTGCCGGCCGCCGCTTCCTCAGGTAAGTAGAAGGTCGAGAAATGCCGGCCGACGATTTCCTCGCGCGTATAACCTTTGATGCGCGCGGCGCCCGAATTCCAGCTCACCACGTAGCCTTGCGGGTCGAGCATGAAGATCGCGTAATCCTTCACGCAGTCGACCAGCAAACGGAAACGCTCCTCGCTTTGCCGCAGCGCCTCCACGTACTCGCGTTGCGCGCTCAAATCGCGCGTGATCTTGGCAAAGCCGGTGAGTATGCCCGCGTCGTTGCGCATCGACGTGATCACGACATTCGACCAGAAGGTCGTGCCGTCCTTGCGCTTGCGCCAGCCTTCGTCTTCGAAACGGCCGGTCAGCGACGCCTGTTGCAGTTCGTAGGCGGGCCAGCCGCGCGCCACGGCTTCCTCGGTATAGAAACGCGAAAAGTGCTCGCCGACGATCTCCTGCTCCGAGTAACCCGTCAGCTTGTGCCCCCCCGCATTGTAACTCATGATCAGCCCGGTCGGGTCGAGCAGGAAGATCGCATAGTCTTCGATTGCCTGCAGCAGCGCCCAGTAGTCGACCTCGACAGCCGCGCCCGGGCGGACCGCGGCCGGGACGGTGACGGGCTGGCCGTTTTCGCTGGCGGAAGGGACATCAAGCGGTTTCATTGTGGTCGGAAATAAGGGCTACGGCCAAAAGCATACACCGCCAATCATCGCCCGCTTGGCCTATGGTTTCACCTGAGGTCCGCGCGAACGGCCCGGCGCCAGAGTCCGCGTCGAGAAAAGCGCTGGCGGGATCGCCGGGCCCCGCAATTGCTACTCCGTGATCGCACCATCATCAAACAACAGGAGTCGCAATTGAAACAGGCATTCATTACCCTCGCTCTCAGTGCCGCGCTGGCACTCACCTGCACTGCCGTGCAAGCCGAAGGCTGTACGAAAGGCGCGGTAGTGGGCGGCGTGGCCGGCCACGTCGCGGGTGACCATGGCGTAGCGGGCGCGGCGGCCGGCTGCGCGATCGGCCATCACGAGGCCAAGAAGAAGGACAAGGAAGCCAGCGCGGCCGCGGCCGCGAGTCAACCCGCCGGGAAATAAGCGGCGTGTGGAAAAGAGCCGGTAGTGGCCTGCGGTTACTGCCGGCTGGATCAATCAGGAAACCGCTATCTCGGCGAGATGGTCACCCGGCGGCACTGACCTTTGCCGCCAGCTTCGCGTCGTAGCTCGAATGCACGTGCACACGCTTTTTGTCCGGGTAAGCGTACGAGTACGCTCGGCGCAGCGCCAGCGATGCCTCATGAAAGCCCGACAGAATCAGCTTCTGCTTGTTCGGATAATTGGCGATGTCGCCCACCGCGAAGATGCCGGGCCGCGAACTCTCATAGTTCGACGTATCGACATCGACGCGCCCCGCGTGAATCGATAGCCCCCACTTCGCGATCGGCCCAAGATCGGCAACGAGTCCATAGAGCGCGACGAGATGCTCGGCCGCGAGTTGCGTCTCTCCGTCGATATGTCGCAACGTGATCGACTTCAATGCATCGCCTTCGACGTCGAGCCCCGCAATCGCGCCGACGATAAAGTCCATCTCGCCCGCCTCGACCGCGCGCCGCATCGACGCGACGCTCGAATCAGCCGCGCTGAAACCGCTGCGCCGATGCACGAGCGTCACCCGGCGCGCGACCTTGCGCAGCGCCAGCGCCCAGTCGAGCGCGGAATCGCCGCCGCCCGCCACGACCACGACCTTGTCGGTGAAGTCCGCGAGACGCGGCACGCTGTAGTGCACATGACGCGACTCCAGCGGTACGGCCTCGGCCAAGGCCAGCTTTTGCGGCACGAACGCGCCGTTGCCGGCGGCCAGCAGGATCGCCGCGACATCGAACACGAGGCCACGCCCGGTACGTACCGTCCAGCGTCCGTCGCTGCCCTGCTCGACCGACTCGACCCGTTGTTCGAGATGGATAGGCGGATCGAACGGCTTGCATTGCGCCAGCAGTCGCTCGACCAGTTCGCGCGCGGTGCACGAAGCAATGGCGGGAATGTCGTAGATCGGCTTGTCGGGATAAAGCTCGATGCATTGGCCGCCGATCTTGTCGAGCCCGTCGACGATCTGGCAGGACAGGCCGATCACGCCCGCCTCGAAAGCGGCGAAAAGCCCCACCGGGCCGGCGCCGACGATCAGGACGTCGGTACGGATCGGCGGCGGTTGCTGGTCTGCGGCGGAAGTCATGCGCGATCTCTTCGGATGGGTAGATGGGTGAATGACCCACCATACCGAATCGGCCGATGCGCGGCAACGATGCCATTACGGTCGGTAAGGACGCTCGGCGGGCCGCGTGCGCGCCCGCTCACCGCGTCAAAGTGGTTACCTGAAAATAACCATAATCGGTCATTTCCCGAAGCCAGTCATGCGCCTAATCTTCCCCCATCGCATCGCGGAATGCGTCCAACCCAACTCAGGAGCAAATCATGGAACAACGTCTCGACTTCTACAAAGCCAACCCCGCCGCGATCAAGGCCATGATCGGCGTTGAAGAACGCATCGGCAAATCGGCGCTCGAAAAATCGCTGACCGAACTGGTTCGTCTGCGCGCCTCGCAGATCAACGGCTGCGCATACTGCGTCGACATGCACACTGCCGACGCCCGCAAGGGCGGCGAAACCGACCGTCGTCTGGCGACCGTGGTGGTCTGGCGCGAAACGCCGTTCTTCACGGACCGGGAACGCGCCGCGCTCGAATGGACGGAAGCGCTGACGCTGGTATCGCAAGAGCACGTGCCCGACGCCGTTTGGGAAGCGGTGCGCCCGCACTTCAGCGACGAAGAACTGGTCGATTTGACGCTGCTGGTTTCCGCGATCAACGCATGGAACCGCTTCGCGATTTCGTTCCGCAAGCTGCCCGCCTAAGCGGCACGCGCTCACAAACAATTCAGTTCAGTCCGCTTCGGTTGGAAAGCGGCGGCACGCACCACGCGGATTCGCTATGCCGGTGCGCGATCCTTCGCCGTCATGTCAATGCATGGCGTCGATCCTTGCGTCGCACGCCTCGCCGCTATTCCCCGATCCACGATCCGCGCAAATCGCTGTCGTGCAGCAATTGCAGCAGCGTGCCCGCCGGCCGGCTAAGCCGCTTCGCCGCCAGCGCGATGAATTCCACCGATGGCAGCGTCGGCAGACTCGCCGTGTTCAGGGGCGCCGCAAGGCCGCGTGCCGCCAGATACTGCGGACGAACCGTAATGCCGAGGCCGCCGCGCGCGGCCGCGATGCAACCGGCGTGGCTGCTGCTCGTGCACACCAACTGCCAACTGAATCCCGCCTCGGCGAGCGCGTCGAGCACGACGGCGCGTGTCACGCTCGGTTCGGCGACCAGAATCAGCGGCAAGGGCTGACTCAAGTCGACCAGCGTACCGGCGCGCGCCAGCCACTCCAGCCGCCCGGTGAAGAGCGGCACGCCGCGCCTGTCGCCGAGACGGCGCTTGCCGACCAGCAGATCGATCGCCCCCGCATCGAGCAACTCATACAGCTTGCCGGTCATGCCGATGGTGATTTCCAGTTCGACATCCGGATGCGCGTCGCGAAACGCGGCGAGTACGGTGGGCAGCGGACCGAGCGCGACGTCGTCCGAGGAACCGAGCCGCACGCGGCCTTTCAGACGCGGCGCGCGAAACTGCGATTCGGCCCGCGCCAGCGCCTGCAGAATCACGCTGGCGTGCGCGAGCATGGCTTCACCGTCCGGCGTCATCGCGAGCGAATGGGTGTCGCGCACGAACAGGCGCCGGCCCACGCTCTGCTCGAGCCGCCGGATGTGTTCGCTGACGCTCGATTGCGTCAAGTCGAGTCGCCGCCCCGCCTCGGTGAAGCTGTGGCAGGCCGCGACGGTCGAAAAAGTTTTGAGCCAGATGGGATTGAGCATGGGGCATTGTCGCGCCGCTCATCGGCAAAGTCGATAACAGTCAATGCCCTTAGTGGGGTTCCCGATTGACGAGGATGTCAATATGATGACTGGGTCGCCCCCACTGAATACTCGGCGTCGAGACGGCCGCCCCATGCCGCCGCCCCGCTGCCCGGTGAAAAGATGACCAAGGATTCTTCCCAGACCGCTTTGCTCTGGATCGTCGCCGCCGGCTTTTTCATGCAGTCGCTCGACACGACGATCGTCAACACCGCATTGCCGTCGATTGCCAAAAGCCTGCACGTCGCACCGCTCGCGATGCAGCCGATCGTGGTCGCCTACACGCTGACCATGGCGATGCTCACGCCCGCCTCGGGCTGGCTCGCCGACCGCTTCGGCACGCGGCGCGTCTACTTCGCCGCCATTCTCGTTTTCGTGCTCGGCTCGATCTGCTGCGCGAGCGCGCACACGCTCGGTCAACTGGTGATGGCGCGCGTGCTGCAAGGCGTGGGTGGGTCGATGCTGCTGCCGATCGGGCGGCTCGCCGTCCTGCGCAGCGTCACGGGCGACCAGTATGTCGCGGCGCTCGCGTTCATTTCGGTGGCGGGGCAACTGGGCCCGATCGCCGGGCCGACGCTCGGCGGCTGGTTCGTTCAGGCGATCACGTGGCACTGGATTTTCCTCATCAACGTGCCGATCGGCGCCGTGGGTCTATATGCGGTGCAGCGCTTCTTGCCATCGCATGGCGAAGCAAAGGCGCCGCCGTTCGACTTCGTCGGCTGCGGGTTGCTCTCGTTGTGCATGATCGCGTTCTCGCTCGCCGTGGACTCGCCGATGCCAACGCATCGCGCGGCATGGTCGGTGGCGCTATTCGCCCTTGCCGTCGCCAGCGCGCTCGCCTACATTCCGCATGCGAGACGCCGCGTCAATCCGCTCTTCAAACTGTCGCTCTTTCGCGAGCCGAATTTCAGCGTGGGCCTGATCGGCAACCTGGTGTGCCGCATCGGTTCGAGTGCCGTGCCCTTTCTCGTGCCCTTGCTGCTGCAATTGCAACTGGGCTACTCGCCGCTGCATTCCGGTCTGATGATGCTGCCCGCGGCGCTCGCCGGCACCGTCGCCAAACGCTGGATCGCGCCGCTCGTGCACCGCTATGGCTACGATGCCTTCCTGCTGGTCAACACGATCATCGTCGGTTCGTCGATCGTTGCGTTCGCACTGATTACGCGCGGCACGCCGCTCGTGGTCGAGATCGCGATCCTGGCGGTGTTCGGCGCGGCCAACTCCATGCAATTCGCAGCGATGAACAGCGTCACGCTCAAAGGCCTCTCGCATGAAGACGCCGGCAGCGGCAACAGCCTCTTTTCGATGGTGCAGATGCTGGCTATCGGGCTGGGCGTGTCGATCGGCGGCGGGTTGGTGAATCTCTTCTCGGCGCAAGTCGGATCGGCCGCGCTCGGTTTTCGGCTCGCCTTCGTGTGCGTCGGCATCATCACGCTGGTGTCGGCGTGGGTGTTTCGTCACCTCGACGAAGCGCCTGCCTCGCGCCCGGTGGGCCGGCAAGCGACGCAGGGCGCGGGCCGCTGATTCGGCGCTTGCGTCAGTCCGGCAAGCGGATGCCGGAAAACCCCGCACACGCCTCGATCAAACGCTCCTGAACGGCAACGTCGTGAACCGCCGGATGTGTCTCGCAGCGCTTCATGTGATAGAAGTACGCGCCGCTGACGGTGGCCTCCGGCTCGTCGCTGACGGCAAGCCATACCTGGGTTTTCGGCGCGGCCTGCAAATCGTCCGGCGCGCCCGGACCGCCCATTTTCGTCGCCACCCAACCCGGCTCCAGCGCATTCGACATTACCTGCGGCCAGCGCCGCGCCATCGCGAACGCCAGCAACGCGTCGTGCAGTTTCGAGTCCGAGTACGCCGCCGTGCCCCGCCAGGGACGCCGCTCCCAGGCAAGATCGTCGAGGCTCGCGTCGCCGCTGCGATGCAGCCCGGAGCTCAGATAAACGAGCCGCCGCGGCTTCTGGATCAAGGCGGTGAGAATGTAAGGCGCCAGCGTATTCACCGCGAAGACATGCGGCAAGCCGTCGACAGTGGCAATCCGGCGCGGTTCCTGATAGCCGACCGCCGCGTTATGGATCACCGCATCGAAACGGCCTAGCCGGTTGACTTGCCCGGCGAGCGCGATCGTGGCCGCGATGCCCGACAGGTCGCCGATCAGCGCTGCTTCCGCTTGCGGTACGGCTTGCAGTGCCTGGTCCGCGCGCGCGGCAGTGCGCGCATGCAACACCACCTGGTGGCCGGCCTCGACGAGCAGACGCGCGGCCATTTGACCGAGACCATCGGCGGAACCGGTAATAAAAATGCGCGACATGGCGTGTTCTCCGTTGTTCAGTCCAACTGAATCCGAATATGCCTGATGCATGACGAGAATCGCATGACTCGGTGCTTCGGGCGAACATCAACAGACTAACTCCCGCCGCTCAATTGACGCGATAGCCTGACTGTCATTCCACTCATGACATGACATCATTCGTCCGCCTTACCAGGCGGCGTTTGCCCGAGCCGGCATGTGAATTCAAACGGACTTTCGCGTTAGCATGTCACGCATTAGTAAATAACAAAGGACTATCACATGCCATTTGACGAGCGCATGCTGAACGGCATGGGCGTCTTGACGGCGATTGTCGATTCCGGGAGTTTTGCGGCGGCTGGCGTTGCGCTCGACATGTCGCAATCCGGGGTGAGCCGTTCGGTCGCGCGGCTCGAAGCGCGTCTGGGCATCCGGCTTTTCGACCGCACCACGCGTTCGGTCACGCTGACCGACGAAGGGCGGCGCTTCTACGAGCAGATCGTGCCGTTGCTGGGCGGCCTCGAAGAAGCGGCGGCTTCCGCCGCGCAGGGCGCGACCGCCGTGCGCGGACGTTTGCGTGTGAACATGGACCCGTTCTTTTCGCGCCTCGTGCTCGGGCCACGGTTGGGCGGCTTCATCGACAGGCATCCCGATCTGCAGCTCGAACTGATCACCCGCGACCAGATGGGCGATCTGGTCGGCGACGGATTCGATCTCGCGATCCGTTTCGGCGATCCGCCGGTGTCGACGCTGATCGCGCGCAAACTGCTGGAGACGCGGATCCTCACCGTGGCCGCGCCGGCGTATCTGAAGAAGCACGGGCACCCGGCGAATCCGGCCGAACTCGAAAGCGGCAAGCATGTCTGCATCAAGTTCCGCGATCCGCTCACGGGCTACCCGTTCAGTTGGGAATTTCATCGCGGCCGCAAGAAAATCGTGATCACGCCGCAGGGCCGTTTGACCGTGAACGACGTGGGCACCCTGCATAGCGCTTGCACGACCGGCCAGGGCGTCGCGCAAATTCTCTCGCTCGGCGCCGAGTCGTTGATGGCGAGCGGAAAACTCGTCGAGCTATTTCCCGATTGGGGCGACGAGGTTTATCCGCTGTATGCGCTCTATCCTTCGCGGCATCATCCGCCGGCCAAGGTCCGGGCGTTTTACGATTTCGTCGTCTCGCTGACAGGCGGCGCGCCGCGCGAAACAGCGGCTTGAGCCCGTATTCGCTCGCGCCCCGCGCGTCGGCACCACGTGCTGCGCCGCGTCAGGAGATCGTGTAACGGTTCTGCGGGCCGCCGAGGTAGAGGCCGCGCGCGAGCGTGAGGATCTGCTCGCGATGCTGGTCGAACGCAGCGAGCACCGCCGGTTCGTCTGAGCCCACGCTCGGGCTCAGATTGGAAATCACCGAACGGTTGACGGCGAAAGCGATTTCGCGCGCGTTGTCGTAGCCCCAGAAATTCACGCAGTGATGCGAGGCGTCGTAGCTGCGGCTGGGATTCGGGAAGTTGAGGGACATGTCGTACTCCCGCACTATAGGATTCTCGTTCCACGTTGCGCTGAATGGGGGCACGGGTCAAGGGCTTGTTTGTAATTCCGCGCAGCGATGGCGAGAGCCGACCGCAACGCCAGGCACGAGCCCAGGTCTGCCGCTTGCTGCAATGCTCATGTCATCCACCCAGGAGAGGATCATGAGCGAAACCAAACAAAGCGCCAAAGACAAACCGGCCGACGTCGAACATCCGCAACCCGCCGCGCACAGCGACAACGAAAAGAGCAAGCTGCCCGAACGCGACGACGCAAGCCGCGATCAAGCGCCGTCGGACCGGCCCGGCAAAAAGCCCGGCGAGGGTGAGCCGCCGGTTGGCTGAAATAGTTAGCATCAATCCAGGAGCGGCTTTGCTGTATTTAAACAGCGATGCCGCATAAATTTTTCCCTTCTGACGGCTTTCATAAGCCAAACATTTCTTCCTGTTTTTTACCGATTATTTTTCCCGCGTGATGGACTATTTTTCTGCTTGCAGCGACGTGTGCGCCAGGCGGACCCGCTGCCGCCCCTCATCAGATAACAAAGGCGACGCTTATGTCCATCTCCCCGACTCTCTCCCACCGCCCGAAAGTCTCGATCTGTCTGCCGACCTGCAATCGTCCTGAGCTGATCGCGACGTGCATCGATTCGTGCCTTGCGCAGAGTTACGACAATCTGGAGATCGTGATCGGCGATGACTCGAAAGACGCGCGCACTGAGCGGTTGATCGCAGCGCGCTACGCGCGCGAACCGCGCGTGCGCTACATGAAAAATCAGCCGCCGCTCGGCCAGGCGGGCAATGTCGCGAGCCTGTTCGAGCGCGCACGCGGCGACAAAATCCTGCTGATCCACGACGACGACCTGCTCACCACGGACGGCGTCGACAAGCTCGTGTCGCTATGGACGCTTTACCCGCTGCTCGAGGTGGCATTCGGCGATCAGTATGAAGCCGATCACGGCGGCGCCATCGACTTCCAGGCGAGCGCGGACCTGAACGCCGCATTTCGGCGTACGAAGGACGCCGAAGGCCTGCAGTCCCTGACGGGCCGAACCGGTCTGGTCCAGATGTTTCCGAATAACGGCTGGATGGCCAACGCCGAACTGGTGAAGCGGATCGGCTACCCGGAAAAGTACGGCGTGTGCTGCGACTTCGTGTTCGGCACCGAACTCTGTCTCGCCGCGCGCGAGGTGTTCTATCTGCACGACTACGTTTCGGTGTATCGAAAGACGGCAAGCTCGATCTCGCATAGCACGCGCGGCACAGCGGTCGCGGCAACGGTCAGCGCGTATGCGTACGTCAAGGCGTTGCGGCTGCCGGTGCAACTGGAGCCGTCGCGCAAGCTGGCATTGCGCCGGCTCGCGCCGATCGTGGTGTCTATCCACG
Source organism: Paraburkholderia sp. BL27I4N3 (assembly GCF_003386115.1). NCBI lineage: Bacteria > Pseudomonadati > Pseudomonadota > Betaproteobacteria > Burkholderiales > Burkholderiaceae > Paraburkholderia > Paraburkholderia sp. BL27I4N3. The sequence continues at coordinate 2,411,947 of NZ_QREJ01000001.1, forward strand.
CCAGGAATCGTCAGGTGCTCGCAGGGTTCAAGGTCGCCTTCACGCATCTGTTCGCGTACAACTACGGCTTGAGCGCACGGCTTTACTATCATCTTCTGATGCTCGCGCGTGCCGCGCTCAGCGCGCCTCAGCAGGCCGTCGCGGCGGCCGCGGGCGCCGCGGTGGCGGCCGCACCCATTGTGGCCGCGGATCCGGCCGGCGTGGTGAAGGAACTCGTCTCCGAACTGGTCAGCGACCGTTCGGAACCGGTCTGACGCGACGCCATCGGGCGCGGAACACCTGCAAGCGCCGGGCAATAAGCGTGTTTTGTGCTAAGCATCCAATGCTAAGCAATCGCGGATTTGTTGCTTGGTGCGGTGTGGCGCACTGATTACGATGAGAGCGAACCTACACCCGTCTCGAGGTAACTCGCATGTCCGACAGTGCCTGTTTCAAGCCGCGTGTGATCGAACCTGTCGTCGTCAACCAGCCTGAAGGATTGGGCCTCGCAGTGGAGTTATGGCTCGCGCAACCCGTCGACGGAATTGCGGGGCGGGCGCTGCAGATTCATCTACGCAGCGACGCAAAAATGGCGCAGGCCGAGACGCTGCGCGATCTGCTGCATGCGTTGGGCACGGAGATCGTCGTGGCGTGAGCCTGCGATCTGCTTTCGATGCGCAGTCGGATTGCTCCGACTGCTCACGCGCATAAAAAACGGCGGCCAGGGTTAACCGCTGACCGCCGTTCTCACGCATCGCCCGAACATACTTTTCGCGCGAGCGGACCGCGTTTCAAAGATTCAGGGCTCGAGACGCAGATACCCTTCTTTCGACGGATCGCGCATGCGCAGCGAAACGAGACCGGCGACCGCGCACAACGCGGTCACGTACCAGTAGAACATCGACTCGTTGCCGACCGACTTCAGCCACAGTGCCACATACTCCGCCGAGCCGCCGAAGATCGCGTTCGCCACTGCATACGAAAGCCCCACGCCGAGCGCCCGCACTTCCGGCGGGAACATTTCCGCCTTGATCAGACCGCTGATCGACGTGTAGAAACTGACGATCGCGAGTGCCACCACGACCAGACCGAAGGCCGCATACGGGCTCGTCACGTCTTTCAGCGCGTGCAACAGCGGCACGGTGCCGATGGTCGCGAAGAAGCCGAAGAACAGCATGGAACGACGGCGGCCGATGCGGTCCGACAACGCGCCGAACGCCGGCTGCATCACCATGTAGACAAAGAGCGCCGCGGTCATCACGTTGCTGGCTGTCTTCGCATGCATGCCCGCCGTGTTGACCAGGTACTTCTGCATGTAGGTGGTGAACGTGTAGAAAATCAGCGAGCCGCCAGCCGTGAAACCGAGCACCGTCATGAACGCGCCCTTGTGCAGCCACAGGCCGCGCAGCGTGCCGGCTTCCTTGCGTCGACGCGTTTCGGCGGTGGTGGTTTCGTCGAGCGATTTACGCAGATACAGCGCGACCAGTGCCGCGACCGCGCCGATTGCGAATGGCACGCGCCAGCCCCACGCCTTCAGCTCTTCGGTGGAAAGGGTCTGTTGCAGCACCACCAGCACCAGCAGCGCGCACAATTGCCCGCCGATCAGCGTGACATACTGGAACGACGCGAAGAAACCGCGCCGGCCCTTGAGCGCGACTTCACTCATGTAGGTCGCGCTGGTGCCGTACTCACCGCCCACCGACAGGCCCTGGAACAGCCGCGCGACCAGCAGCAGCGCCGGCGCTAGCGCACCGATCTGCGCGTAGGTGGGCAGTACGGCGATCACGAGCGAGCCGCCGCACATCATGAATACCGACACCATCATCGCGGTGCGGCGGCCGTGCTTGTCGGCGAGGCGGCCGAAGAACCAGCCGCCGATCGGACGCATCAGGAAGCCGGCGGCGAACACGCCCGCCGTGTTGAGCAACTGCGTGGTGGTATTGCCGCTCGGGAAGAACGCCGGCGCAAAGTACAGCGCGCAGAACGAATACACGTAAAAGTCGAACCACTCGACGAGATTGCCTGATGAAGCGCCAACAATCGCGAAGATGCGGCGCCGGGTATCGTGAGCCGAGGCCACGGTTTGGTCGGTTAGGTCGGTCATGCTGGTCTCTTTCCTTATCTTTGAACGGAGGTAGTGGTCTTGGCGCCGCCTTCATCACGCGCGGCGAAGTGCCCTGCCGGCACGTCGTCGCACGCGTGCGCGAATTTTACAGAACCGCAAGGCAAAGATGGGAGTTTGTTAGGGCCCGGCGAATGCGCGCCGTCCGTCTTGTTGCGGCGCGGCAGTGTTGAGAACCGGCCTGATCGCGGTCGGGCAGCCAAGAAAAAAGCCAGCTCGAAAGCTGGCTTCTTTGGGTCACGACACATCAATCACGCTGCGTTGCACTGCGGCAGCCGGTCACACTCTCACCGCCGGCGGCACATAACGACACTCGTAACGCTTGCGAACCGTGCCATTCTCATCGACGCTTTCCAGATACACGTCGAATTGCCACAGCCGCGCCATGTGCTTGAGCACTTCGTCGCTATCGCCGGAAAGATGCCGGTTGTCGCTCATGAAGTGCCGCAGCGTCAAACTCCGGTCGCCGCGCGTGTTCACCGCCCACACCTGAATATTCGGCTCGCGGTGATGCATGTCGTACTGTCGCGACAACGCCTGGCGCACGTACTGATAGCCGCTGTCGTCGTGAATGGCCGAGACTTCGAGCGCATCGCGCATGTCGTCGTCGAGCACGGAGAAGAGGCGCATTTCGCGGATCAGATGCGGCGACAGATACTGCGCGACGAAACTCTCGTCCTTGAAGTTGCGCATCGCGTAGTGCATGGCCGGGAGCCACGGACTGCCCGCCAGTTCCGGGAACCACTTGCGGTCTTCTTCCGTGGGCGATTCGCAGATGCGGCGAATGTCGCTCATCATCGAAAAACCCAGCGCGTACGGATTGATCCCGCTGTAGTACGGTTTCGTGACCGGCGGCTGGTAGACCACGTTGCTGTGCGAATGGAGAAACTCCATCATGAAGCCGTCTTCCAGCTTGCCCTGGTTGTACATGGTGTTGAGCAGGGTGTAGTGCCAGAATGTCGCCCAGCCCTCGTTCATCACCTGGGTCTGCCGTTGCGGATAAAAATACTGGCCGACCTTGCGCACGATGCGGATCACTTCCCGCTCCCACGGTTCGAGCAGCGGCGCGTTTTTCTCCGCGAAATACAGCAGGTTTTCCTGCGGCTCCGGCGGATAGCGCTCCTCGACTTCCTCGGGCAGCGGCGTATGCCGGGTCGGCAAGGTGCGCCACAGTTCATTCACCTGCGACTGCAGATAGGCTTCGCGTTCGCGGCGCGCCGCAAACTCCTTTTGCAGCGACAGCTTCTGCGGACGTTTGTAACGGTCCACGCCATAGTTCATCAACGCGTGGCAGGAATCGAGCAGTTCCTCGACCCGGTCGAGCCCGAAACGCTCCTCGCACTCCGCGATGTAATTCTTCGCGTACACAAGGTAGTCGATGATCGCGTGCGCATCCGTCCACAGCCTGAACAGATAGTTGCCCTTGAAGAACGAGTTGTGCCCATAGGCCGCATGGGCGATGACGAGCGCCTGCATCGTCATCGTGTTCTCTTCCATCAGATACGCGATGCAGGGGTTCGAATTGATGACGATCTCGTACGCCAGCCCCATCTGCCCGCGACGGTAGCTTTTTTCGGTGGAGAGAAAGTGTTTGCCGAACGACCAGTGGCGGTAGTTCACCGGCATACCGACGGACGCGTACGCATCCATCATCTGTTCGGCGCTGATGAGTTCGAGCTGGATCGGATACACGTCGAGTTCATATTGCTCTGCAACACGGGCAATATGCGAGTCGTACTCTTCGATCAATTCGAAGGTCCAGTCGGACGGGCACGGCAGAGGCCGTCTATCGGCTACGTTCATACGGACTTCCCTTTGCCCCTGAGTGGGCGTTCCGGTGTGTCCCCGTGCTGCAGCGGTGTCGACTGCTCCGGCTGCGGCGGTTCCGGTATCGTCCGCCCTCGCCTCGGCATGCCCCGACTGTTGCTGCTGCGGCACGCCTTTTCCGTGCTCCGGCGCGCCGTTCGCCGGCTCGCCGCGCACTTCGTTGTGCAGGGGCTTGTTCGTCATGAATTCGCCGCCTGCTTTTCGAACAACTCGCGAAACACCGGATAAATGTCAGCCGCGGTCTCGACTTTCTTCATCGCCATGTGCGGCTGGCTCAACGCCAGCTGCGCATATTCCAGCCACAGATTCTGCTCTTCCGGCGTCACCTGAATATACGCAAAATAGCGCACCTTCTCCAGGATGTCATCCGAGAGTATCTTGCGGCACTTCGGCGAGTCGTCGGTCCAGTTGTCGCCGTCCGACGCCTGAGCGCCGTAAATATTCCATTCAGTCGGCGAATAACGCTCGTCCATTACCTTCTGCATCAATTCCAGCGCGCTCGACACCACCGTGCCGCCGCTTTCGGTCGAATGGAAGAACGTGTCTTCGTCGACCTCTTCGGCGCGCGTGTGGTGGCGAATGAACACCACTTCGATCTTCTCGTAGTTTCGCTTGAGGAACAGATACAACAGGATAAAGAAGCGCTTGGCGAGGTCCTTGCGCTGCTCGTCCATGGAACCGGACACATCCATCAGACAGAACATCACGGCCTGGCTGGACGGCGTGGGCTGCTTCACGCGGTTCACGTAGCGCAGATCGAACGGATCGATGAACGGAATCCGCCAGATACGACCGCGCAAATGGTGAATCTCTTCTTCGAGCAGTTTGATGTCCTCGCGCCGGTCGTCGGGATCGGCTTTCATGACCTCCAGTTGCCGCTCCATCTCGTGCAACTGGTTGACGAGCGGCGCCCCGAGCGCGATGCGGCGGCCGAGCGCGCTGCGCAGCGAACGGACCACGTCGATGTTGTTCGGCGTGCCTTCGGCAGCCCAACCCGCGCGGATGCTTTTCCACGTCGGCACGGCAAGCAGATGGGTTTTGACGAGGCGCGGCAGTTCGAGATCGTCGAAGAAATACTGCATGAACTCTTCACGGCTCAGCTCAAACACGAAGTCGTCCTGACCCTCGCCTTCATTGCTGGCCTGATTGCCCCCGCCTCCGCCGCCACCCCCTTGCGGGCGCTGGATCTTGTCGCCGCGGATGTAGTCGGAATTGCCCGGATGCACCATTTCCCGCTTGCCGCCTGGGCCATGCCGGAACGACGGCTCCGCAATGTCCTTGCGCGGGATGGTGATGCTCTGGGTGTTCTGAATGTCCTTGATGCTGCGGTCGCGCACGGCTTCCGAAACGGCGCGACGAATATAGTTCTTAACGCGACGCAAAAAACGTTCGCGATTCGCAATGCTTTTGTTCTTGCCTGCTAACCTGCGGTCGATGATTTGATGAAGCACGCCCGGTCTCCCGCTGTAATATCGCGTTTGCGAGACGTAGCTGCCCAAGGCAACGTTATGTCCATGCAGCTTGCGCCTCGCAGGGTGCCCACGCGGTCGGACCGCGCGGGCGGCACGCAATGCGCATCATGACGACTTGCGCACGCGCAGATACCAGTCACACAGCAAGCGCACCTGCTTCGGCGTATAGCCCTTCGTCACCATGCGATTGACGAAGTCTTCGTGCTTGCGTTGTTCTTCCGCCGAGCCCTTGGCGTTGAACGAAATCACCGGCAGCAGTTCCTCCGTGTTCGAGAACATTTTCTTTTCGATCACCACGCGCAGCTTCTCGTAGCTGACCCATGCCGGATTCTTCCCGCCATTGGCAGCACGCGCACGCAGCACGAAGTTCACGATCTCGTTGCGGAAGTCCTTCGGGTTGCTGATGCCCGCCGGTTTTTCGATCTTCTCCAGTTCGGCGTTCAGCGCCGCGCGGTCGAAACTCTCGCCGGTGTCGTGGTCGCGGAACTCCTGATCCTGAATCCAGAAGTCCGCGTACGTCACATAGCGATCGAAGATGTTCTGGCCGTACTCGGAATACGACTCCAGATAAGCGGTCTGAATTTCCTTGCCGATGAACTCCGCGTAGCGCGAGGCGAGCACGTCTTTGATGAACGACAGGTACTTCTGTTCCGTTTCCGGCGGGAACTGCTCGCGTTCGATCTGCTGTTCGAGCACGTACATCAGATGCACCGGATTGGCCGCGACCTCGGTCGAGTCGAAGTTGAACACGCGCGAAAGAATCTTGAACGCGAAGCGGGTCGACACGCCGGTCATCCCTTCATCCACGCCCGCGAAATCACGGTACTCCTGATAAGACTTGGCCTTCGGATCGGTGTCCTTCAGGTTCTCGCCGTCGTACACCTGCATCTTCGAGAAGAGGCTCGAATTCTCCGGCTCCTGCAAGCGCGTGAGCACGGACATCTGCGCCATCATCTTCAAGGTGCCCGGCGCGCACACCGCATTGGCCAGCGACGAATTGCGCAGCAGCTTCTCGTAGATCTTGATCTCTTCACCGTAGCGCAGGCAGTACGGCACCTTCACGACGAAGATCCGGTCGAGCAGTGCTTCGTTGTTGCGGTTGTTGCGGAATGCCTTCCATTCGGACTCGTTCGAGTGAGCCAGAATCACGCCATCGAATGGAATCGCGCCGAAGCCTTCCGTGCCCTTGAAGTTGCCTTCCTGGGTTGCCGTGAGCAACGGGTGCAACACCTTGATCGGCGCCTTGAACATTTCGACGAACTCGAGCAGCCCCTGATTGGCGAGACACAAGCCGCCGGAGTAGCTGTATGCGTCCGCGTCATCTTGTGCGTACTGTTCGAGTTTGCGGATGTCGACCTTACCGACCAGCGACGAAATGTCCTGATTGTTTTCGTCGCCCGGCTCGGTTTTGGCTATACCGATCTGGCGAAGGATCGACGGGTAGCGGCGCACCACGCGGAACTTGCGGATGTCGCCGTTGAATTCGTGCAGGCGCTTGACCGCCCACGGGCTCAGAATGCTTTTCAGGTAGCGGCGTGGAATACCGTATTGTTCTTCGAGAATCGGGCCATCTTCCTCGTAGTCGAACAGACCGAGAGGCGACTCGTTCACGGGCGAGCCCTTGATCGAGTAGAACGGCACGCGTTCCATGAGCTGCTTGAGACGTTCCGCGATCGACGATTTGCCGCCGCCGACCGGGCCCAACAGATACAGGATCTGCTTCTTTTCTTCGAGCCCCTGGGCCGAGTGGCGGAAGTAGGCGACCACCTGCTCGATCACCTCTTCCATTCCGTAGAACTCACGGAATGCGGGGTATACCTTGATGACCTTGTTCGCGAAGATGCGCGACATGCGCGGATCGTTACGAGTGTCGATCTGTTCCGGCTCCCCGATCGCCGTTAACATGCGTTCGCCAGCCGTGGCGTACGCGGCGGGATTGTCTTTGCAGAGCGCGAGATACTCCTCGAGCGAGAGCTCATCTTCTCGCGTTTTCTCGAAGCGGGTCGCGAAACTGCTGTAGATATCCATGCTACCTCCTCGCCGAAGTCTAGACCGATGTCGTGCGCGGCGCGCTATTCGGAAACGACATCGCTCGAATTCATCCTAAACCCTTTTAAATTTTTTTTCACGAACTACGTTGCGAAAATCGCGCCGTATTCGTCTCCCAACACTCGTCACTTGGAAACAAAGTTTCGACCACCTACAATCTTGCGCTCATATCGCAGCGATTGCGGTCACTCGTCGTTGCCCTTCCGTCGTTGCCCTTCTACTGCTGCCTTGCCGCCTTATCAGCAGCCTGCTGCAATGCTGCTCGTGCTGTTCGAAGTGTCCCGCAATATTCTCTTGCACCAGCCGTTACGTTCATCGAACGATCCCACCGCAATATGAGACGGCATGTCTGCACACGCACACTTTGTTGCTAAAAGCGCGGACGTCTGCCCGCTTTCTATGTCCGGGTACTTTTTCTTCAACGCGCGACACGAGCGTTCGGTCGACACCGACACCAGACTGTTACATGTTCATGCGCGCTTCGTGCGCGCCTCGTAGGCCGTCTCAAGCTTAAGCAAAGTCCGTGCGGTTTCATGCGCTTCGTCAACTGATGAACGGTTTTGTTCCGCGTCATTTACACAGCTCTTCATGAATCGCCCCGTGCGACATGCGCGCATTAACCGCGTCGAGAGCATGGTTAGCCGCATGTATAACTGGATGACGACATCAGCCCGCATCGCTTCAATAGGTGTATACGGCGAGACCGCCCTCACAGATGCGAAGAATGTAAAACGGCCACCCTCAGGCAGCCGTTTGAACGAAGCTTCGTAATGCACTGTTACAAGCGTGCGATACCTCAGGTCAGTTCAATCTCCACTTCCCCGAGGCCGTCGATGCGGCCGCGCACGACGCCCGCTTTATCCAGCCTGTGGGCACCGACATACGAACCGGTAGTGATGGTCCACTCGGGCTCGATCGTAATGCCCATGGCGGCGCAATGGTTGACGAACCACACCAGCAGTTCGCGCGGGTCGCCAGCCGGATTGCCGGTGGCTTCGGGTAGCAGCGAAGCGCCCTCGAAGCTCAGCTCCAGTTCCGGCGAGACGAAGTCGAAGCCGCGCGCGAGACCCGCATACGCGACCGGATGGCCCGTGATCAACGCACCGTTGTTCTGGGCGTCGGCCAGTTGAGCGAGCGGCGCGACATTCGGCCACTCAGTGAAGCGGCTGTCCACGATCTCGATGGCCGGCAAAACGACGCCGACCTTCGAGAGCACCTCGTCGCGCGCATAGGCGCGGCCGCGCGGTTCGATCGCCTCCACGAAACGGAAGGCGATCTCCAGCTCGACCAGCACTCTGAAGAAGCCGTCATGCGCGACGCGCGCCGGCGATCGCAGCACCAGCGAAGCCGGAATCGGCGCGCCCGCGGCGGCCGCGCCCGGCGCTTTGGCGCCGATCTTCCAGGCGCCGGTCGAGTCGCCGAGACCTGCGATAACCGCCTGCTGGATCGCGTATGCGGTTGCCGCGTCGGGCGGCAGGCTGTCGGGTGCGGGCGCATCGATCGGGCGATGTTGCCGGCGTGCTTCGACGAGGCGGTTCGCGAAGTCGTATGGCGTCATGTCGGTCCTTTGGGGCTGGCGCATTGAGCGATTGGGAGTGGCGTGCTGGTGGGTGGTGGCCGTGCGTCGGGCCATGCGTTTGGGTGGTGCATTGCGGTAGTCGCGGGCGGCGGAACCACGCGCGTGGGCTAACGGGCGGTCGGCTCTTGCCGCACAATGCCGGGCCGCATTGCCCAGGCACGGTTGCTTCGGTGCGTCCGTCAATGTACCGGATCATGACGCCCGCCAGGGGGTCGGCCGACGCCGCAAACGTTACTTAATGCGCACGCCATAAAAAAAGACCGCGAATGCCTGCGCAATCGCGGTCTTTCGAAGCCAGTCGGCGTTTTCTTTCCACAGCGCGTACCCATCTAATGGGATTGACCGCAGCACCGGGAATGAATGTTGCGACTGACTTCCGCTTAGAACGTTTCCCAGTCCTGATCGCTCCCTGCACCGGCGGATGCCGGGGCTTTAGCAGGCGCGCGTGCCGGTGCGGCAGCGGCCTGTGCCGTCGCGGCCGACGCCTTCGTCGCAACAGCGGCGTGCGGCGCGGGTTGCTCGGCGCGAGTATGCGAGACCTTGCGCGCGACGACTGAGCGCTGCGGCGTGGCGACGCGCTTCGGTGGCGTACCGACGGGCGCCTTGTACCCGCTTTCTTCGAGGTGGAACACGGCCACCGCGGTACGCAGCTTGCCGGCCTGATCTTCGAGCGACGACGCTGCGGCCGCAGCTTCTTCGACTAGCGCGGCGTTCTGCTGCGTGACCTCGTCCATCTGCGTGACGGCGCGCGCCACCTGATCGATGCCGCTGCTCTGCTCTTCCGATGCCGCGGCGATTTCGCCCATGATGTCGGTCACGCGCTGCACCGCGCCGATGATCTCGGTCATGGTGCGGCCGGCTTCGTCGACCAGCGCCGAGCCCGACTGCACGCGCTCCACCGAGGTGTCGATCAGTTCCTTGATTTCCTTCGCCGCCGCCGACGAGCGCTGCGCGAGGCTGCGCACTTCACCGGCCACGACCGCGAAGCCGCGCCCTTCCTCGCCGGCCCGCGCCGCTTCCACGGCCGCGTTCAAGGCGAGGATGTTGGTCTGGAACGCAATGCCTTCGATGATCGAAATAATGTCGGCGATTTTGGCCGAGCTTTGATTGATGTCGCCCATCGTGCCGACCACCTGGCCGACCACCGCGCTGCCCTTGTTGGCGATCTCCGACGCATTGGCCGCCAGCGAACTCGCCTGGCGGGCGTTGTCGGCGTTCTGCTTGACCGTGCCGGTCAGCTCTTCCATGCTCGACGCGGTTTCCTGCAGCGCCGACGCCTGCTCTTCGGTACGCGAGGACAGGTCGATGTTGCCGGCCGCGATCTGGCGCGTGGCCGTCGCAATCGATTCACTGCCGCTGCGCACGGTACGCACCGTTTCGGTGAGGCTGCGCTGCATTTTGGCGATGCCTTCGAGCAACTGCCCCATTTCGTCGCGCGAGGTCACGACGACCGGGCGGCGCAGATCGCCGGCAGCAATCGCGTCGAAATGACCGAGGGCGGCATCGAGCGGCCGGGCGATCGCGCGGCTGAGCGTCAGGTACGAAATCACCGCCGCCAGCACGCCGATCAGCAACGCACCCGCGCTGACCATGCGGAACACCTCGAAGCTGCCTTGCGCCGTGTCGTAGCCCTCTTTCGCCGACGTGAACTGGTATTTGCGCAGCGCGTCGTCGGAATTGGCGAGATCGTTGTAGGCGGCTTGCAGACGCTTGGCGCCGTCGACCAGCTTCGGCGAGTCGTTCGCGGCGACGATCGTCGCGAAGGCGTCCATCTGCTGATGCAGCGCTTCACGTTTGGAGACGACGTCTTGCGCGAGGCGGTCTTCATCCGCATCGCGCGGCAGGTCCATGTACTTCTTCCACCACGTATCGGACGTGGCGCGCATGGTGCGCGCGCGCTCGAGCGTCGGCGGCGCTTCCGGTGTGCCGATCATGAACGCCGCGCGGTCGAGCGCGAGCCGTTCGCGCGCCGCAAACAGCTCGGCGTTGCCGATATTGACCGCGCTCGGCATGGCGTTGGTGAACGTGTCCTTATAGGCGTCATTCGAACGGCTCATGCCGATCAGACCGAATACGCCGATGGCGACGAGCAGCGCGGCGAGAAAAGCCATCGTGAGGCCTATCCGCGCCTTGATCGTAATGCCCTTGTTCAACATGCTTGTTCCTGTGCTTGACAAAATGAGAGGCTGCGTCCGCAACGCGGTTTGGGGTGTGGCGTCTGCGTAGTGGCGCTCTTTCGATGCTGCGCTCTAATAAGCCTGTTTACGGCAAGGTGACCGCGTACTTGAAGGATTTATATGGTAGGAGGAAAGACGCCGTAAGCAACGGAATAAATTACAAAAGGCTGACAGCCTGCGGGTTGGCAGGCAGCCGATGTGGAACCGGTGCGACTGTGGCTGAGGGCCGGCAGAGCGAGGCGGCGCACCGTTGCGGCGGCTGGCGGTGTGCTCGCGGCGTCGCCGCGAAGGTGCTGGATTGCGCGACGATAGCGAGCGCCGCATGGTTGAATCCGTCCGACTGCCTGATCCCGATGTGACAAGACAAGCGTAGAAATACTGTTTAGCGCCGGGACATACGCGCGTTTCCAGCGCCGCATCCGACAGCGTCCGCGGGGTCGCCGAACTGTTCAGCAGCCCGCCGCTGGTCACTGCGAGTGAAACTCGAAGGCTTACGCGTTGCGCGAAAGAAATCGCCTCGCGCGAGCAACCGCTCCGCTAACCACAAATGCGCGTTTGAAATCCGCGCATCCGTCTGCGGTCACGCCGCCAGATCGCGCCTGGCCGCGCCGGCCCATGTCGCGGTGGATTCGCGCACGATCAGCCGCGGCGACACCACGCGCCGGCGACCCGGCGCGCGTGGCGTGCCCGACGAGGTCCCGGCGATCCGTTCGATCAGCGTCTGTGCGGCCATATCGCCGAGCGCGCGGACCGATTGCCCGACGGTCGAGAGCGCCGGATAGGTGAAACGCCCCAGTTCGATATCGTCGAAACCGATGATCGAGCAATCGCGCGGCACGCTGATATTGCGTTCCGCGGCGGCGCGCAGCGCGCCGATGCCCATCATGTCGTTGCCGGCAAAAATCGCCGTTGGCCTGAGCGTGTCGAACAGTTGCGCGGCCGCACGGTGGCCGCCGGTGCCCGAGAAATCGCTTTCCACGATCGCGTCGGGCGGAATCTCGATGCCACGCTCCGTCATCGCGCGGATAAAGCCGTGCACGCGCATCGCGCTGACCGCCGTCTGAACCGGCCCGGTGATGCAGCCGATCCGCACATGCCCCAGTTCGAGCAGATGCCGGGTCGCCAGATAGCCGCCCTTCTCGTGATCGATCTGCACCAGATCCGCGTTCAGCCCTTCGATGTTGCGATCCAGAATGACCAGCGGCTCGTGCGAGTCGGCGAGCGTCTGCGCGAGCACGGCGTCGTCGCCGGCGGACGCGACGATCAGGCCGTCGATGCGCTTTTCCTGCAGCACGCGCAGATAGTTACGCTGCTTGGCCGGATCGTCGTCGGAATTGCAGAAGAACACGCAGTAGCCGTTGCGCGAACAACCGTCCTCGATGCCGCGCGCCAGTTCCGCGAAATATGGGTTCGTCGCGTTCGGCACGACCAGCCCGATGGTCGCCGTCGCCCGCGCCTTCAGCGAGCGGGCCACCGCCGACGGAACATAGTGGAGTTGACGGATCGCGTGCTCGACCTTCGCGCGCACGTCCGCCGACACCGGCCGCGAATTGTTCACCACGTGCGATACCGTCGTGAACGACACGCCTGCCGCAGCCGCTACATCCTTGATCGTCGCCATAACCTGTTGCTCTCCCGCCTGTTTTACCGCCGGCCGCGCCACCTGGCGACCCGCCGGACTCTTCATCGAAGATCGACTCAATCCGTGAATTCTTACGCTTTACCGCTCATGACGCTGTGACTGCCCAGGTCGCGTTACTCTGCCGGCTTGCGTCGACCTTCACCGGTCAGGCCCGCTTGCGGCGGCTGCGATATGTATCCAGCACCACCGCCACCACGATCACCGCGCCGGTGATCATCCGCTTGGTCGGCTCGTTGGCGCCGATCTGCGCGAGGCCGGCCGCCAGCACGGAAATGATCAACACGCCGAAAAAAGTGCTGATCACCGAGCCGCGTCCGCCCATCAGGCTCGTGCCGCCGATCACCACGGCCGCGATCACTTGCAGTTCCACGCCCTGGCCCGCGTTCGGATCGGCCGCTTCCAGACGCGAAATCTGGAATAGCGCGGCCAGCCCCGAGAGCGCGCCCATCAGCGCGAATACGATGACCTTGTAGGGCCGCGGATTGACGCCCGCGAGCCGCACCGCTTCCTCGTTGGTGCCGATGCCGACCAGATAGCGGCCGAATACCGTGCGCGTGAGCACCAGCTGCGCGATGACCATCACCGCCACCGCGATCAGGAACGCCGGCGAGATGCCGAGCGCGATCGGGTTCGACAGGAAGTCGAACGCGTCGCCGATATAGGCGGTGCGCGAATTCGTCATCTGATACGCCATGCCGCGCGCCGCTTCCAGCACACCGAGCGAAACGATGAACGACGGAATCCGCCAACCCACCGTCACCGCGCCGGTGATGGTGCCGGTCAGCGCCGCCGCCGCGACGCCGAGCAGCGCCGACGGCAACGCCCCCCAGCCCCACTTCAGCGCGGCCACGCTCACCACCGACGCACCGAGCGCCAGCACCGATCCCACCGACAGATCGATGCCGGCGATGATCAGCACAAAGGTCATGCCGACCGACATCACCACCAGATCCGGAATCTGATTGGCGATCGTGCTGAACGTGTCGTAGGTCAGAAAGTGGGAACTCAGCAGCGAGAACAGCACGATCATCCCGAGCAACGCGCCGGCGAGCCCCAGGTAATTCGAAAAGCCCAGCCGCGTGCCGGCCGGCTTGCCGCTCGCGAGCGGCGCCGACGGATCGGGCGGCGGTGTCACCGTGCCTGTGCCGCTCGCCGTGCCTGGCTTGTCGCCCGATGCTTCCCGCAACGGTTGATCGTTCATCACACACTCCCTGCTTCGCTGGTGTCGGGGGCGGCGTGCAGCAACGCTTCGCGGCTGCGGTAGCCGGCGAAAGCCGCGGCCAGCAACGCGTCCTGCGACCAGTTATCGCGCTCGAACACACCCGTCATGCTACCCGCGGACATCACGCCGATCCGGTCGCAGATCAGCATGAGCTCGCGCAGGTCGCTCGACACCACGACGAGCGCGCGCCCTTCACGGGCCAGCGCGCCCATCAGGCCATAAATATCGAACTTCGCGCCGACGTCGATGCCGCGCGTCGGTTCGTCGAATAACAGCACGCGGCAGTCGCGCGCCAGCCAGCGGCCGATCACGACCTTCTGCTGGTTGCCGCCCGACAGCTCGCCGACAATCTGCCCCGGCCCCGAAGTGCGGATCCGCATCGCCGCGATCTGCGTCTGCGCCAGCGCGTTCTCCCGCTTCGCATCGACGATGCCGTGCCGCGCCACGCTGCCGATATTGCCGAGCGATACGTTGGCCGCGATCGGCTGCGGCAACAGCAGGCCTTCGCCTTTGCGGTCCTCGGTGATCAGCGCGATGCCCGCGCGCACCGCGTCCGACGGCGAAGCAATCTGCACCGGCGTGGGCGGCGCGCCCGGCGTTGCGGCCAGCGAGACAGTGCCGCTGTCCTTCGGATCCGCGCCGTAGATCAGCCGCATCAACTCCGTGCGGCCCGCGCCGATCAGCCCACTGATGCCGAAAATCTCGCCCGCGCGCACTTCGAACGACACCTCGCGGACTACCTTGCCGCGCGTCAGCCGGTCCACTTTCAACAGCGGCGCGCCGATGTTGCGCACGCCCAGTTCGATCCGCTCGCCGAGTTCGCGGCCGACCATCCATGTGACGATTTCGTCGCTGGTCAGGTTGGCCATCGCGTCGACATGCACCAGCCGCCCGTCGCGCAAAATGGCGATCTGCTCGGCCACCCGCGCGAGTTCCTCCAGCCGGTGCGAGATGTAGATCAGCGCCACGCCGCGCGCCTTGAGCCGGTCGATCTGTTCGAACAGCAGATCGACTTCGCGCGCGGTCAGCATCGCGGTCGGTTCGTCGAGGATCAGCACGCGGCAATCGTCGATCAGATTGCGTGCGATCTCCACCATCTGCTGATGGCCGATGCCGAGCTCGCCGACCAGCGTGTCCGGATCGATCGCGTCGAGCCCGACCTGCGCCATGGCGTGACGCGCGTCCTCGCGCAGCTTGCGCCGGTCGATCCAGCCGAAGCTGAACGCGCCGGCGCGCGGCAAGCGGTTAAGGAACAGGTTTTCGGCCACGGACAAGGTCGGCAGCAGATTCAGTTCCTGCATCACCATGCGCACGCCGAGCGCCTCGGCCTGGGTACGGCTCGCCGGTGCATACGGCACGCCGCCGAGCTGCATCGTGCCGGCGGTCGGATCGACCAGCCCGCCGATGATCTTGGACAGCGTACTCTTGCCCGCGCCGTTCTCGCCCGTCAGCGCCAATACCTCGCCGGCGCGCAGCGACAACGAAATGTCGGCGAGCACCGGTTCGGCGTAGGTCTTGCCGATGCCGCTGACAGACAGGACGGCAGGCACGGCGTCGTGATCGGTTGAATCCATCGCAATCCTGGTTCCAGGGCAGCAGCCGCGGCCTCATCCGATTCGACCGGGTGAAGTAGCAGCCCTTGCGCCCCATGTCATGCCGGCCCAATGCGCGGAATGCGCCGGCGCTAACAGCCACGCACCCTCCCGTCGCGCGGCACCGTCATGACGCTTACCTCTGGAATTAACGGCGGCGCGGCAGGTTTCTTGAGCGTTTATTGAAAAGACGCGGGTTTGGCGGGCGCAGGTCGAGCATCAAGCATGAAACGGCGCCGGCGCGAACCCGCGTACCCGACTTACCCCGGGACTGACCGGGCAATGCTTACTTCGTGACCAGATCGCATGGCGTTTCCACCACGCCGGACAGATCCGCCTGCTTCTTGTGCTCGCTGAGCGCCTTCAACGCGGTGTCGATACCGAACACGGCCTGCTTGGCCGCGTACTGATCCGCGGTGGCGAGCACGCGGCCATCTTTGAGCATCGGCTTGATCGCATTGATGTTGTCGTAGCCGACCACCAGCACCTTGCCTTGCTTGCCCGCCGCGCGCACCGCCGAGACCGCGCCGATCGCCATGTTGTCGTTGCCGGCGAGCAGCGCCTTCAGGTTCGGGTATTCGTTGAGCATGGCCGACGCCACTGCGTTGCCCTTGTCGATTTCCCATTCACCCGACTGCACCGAGACGACCTTGGCGCCGACCGTCTGCATCGCATCCTTGAAACCCGCGGTGCGCTGCTGCGCGTTGGTGGTGGTCGACACGCCTTCGATAATGCCGACCTCGTCGCCCGACTTCAGCTTCTTCGCCAGATAGTCGCCGACCTTCTGCGCCCCCTTGCGGTTGTCCGGGCCGACGAACGGCACGTTCAGGTTTTTCGACTTGAGCACGTCGGGGTCGAGCCGATTGTCGATGTTCACGACGATGATGCCCGCGTCGATCGCTTTCTTGACGACCGGCACCAGCGCCTTCGAATCGGCCGGCGCCAGCACGATGGCGTCGACCTTCGAGACGATCATCTGCTCGACGATGCGGATCTGGTTCGCCGTATCGGTCTCGTCCTTGATGCCGTTGGTGATCAGGTCGAACTGCGACGGATTGTGCTTCTGATAGTCCTTCGCGCCGGTCTCCATCGTGAGGAAGAACTCGTTGGCGAGCGACTTCATCACGAGCGCGACCTTCGGTTTATGAGCGGGCGCGCTTTGCGCGTACGCGGAGGAAAACGGCAACGCGGCGGTGGCGGTGGCGAGGACGGCGGCCGTCAGGATGCGGCGGCGAATGCGTTGGCTCATGCATATCTCCAGGGTCTGGCAGGCTCGCGGCGGAGCCTTATTTTTAATTAGTGCGCAAACGTTTGCGAAGCCCATTCTCAGCGCAGTCTATTCTGATTGTCAACGATGCGCGGTGTTGCAGTGCATCGGCATGCGGGACGCACGGCGATGCACTACATATGGTCGAATCGAAGCGGCGCGCCGCGTCGGCGCGCCGGCAGACGGCGTGTGGCAAAGGGTTCCTCGCTTGGTCCGTGCGTGTCGGATTGACCGCCGGTTGCAAGATCGCAAGCCGGCGGGCCGCCTATGCTGGACTTTTATTGCGCGCGGTGCAAGCACGGAGCGGCGCGGACGAACGCCGCACCGCCTCACATCAGAGCCAGCCGGCCTTGCGAAAGCGCCAATACAGCACGAGGTCGACGCTCAGCATGACCAGCAGACAGATCGGATAGCCGTACTGGTAATGCAACTCGGGAATGCTCTGGAAGTTCATCCCGTAGATGCCGGCGATCATGGTCGGCACCGCGAACAGCGCCGCGAACGAGCCGAGCCGTTTGGTCACCTCGCTCTCCGCCAGCGAGATCATGCCGAGATTGACCTGCACGGCGGTGACGACCATTTCGCGCCGGCCGTCGATGATTCTGACGATCCGGTCGAGATGGTCGTAGACATCGCGGAAGTAAGCCTGCATGCCTTCGCAGATGCTCGGAATGCGGCCGCCCGTCAGTTTGCTGAGGGCTTCCTGCAACGGCGCGATATGGTGCTGCAGGATCACGAGGCGGCGCTTGAGCGAGTACAGATCCTGGATGATCGCGCGCGAAGCCGCCGAATTGTTGCGGTCGAAAATGCGGTCTTCGAGCGCTTCGATCTCGGTGTTCATGGTCTCGACAATCGGGAAATAGCGATCGACGATATCGTCGGCAAGCGCATACAGCACGAACGCCGAGCCTTCCTTGAGCAGTTGCGGCTCGCGCTCGCAGCGGGCACGCACGTTCTGGAAGCCGGCGCGGGTGCCGCGCCGCACGGAGAGCACGTAATTGGCGCCGACGAACACGTCGACTTCGCCGATCAGCAGTTCGCCCTCTTCATCCATTTCCACCGTGTGCATCACGGCGAACAGCGACTCGCCATACTCCTCGATCTTGGGACGCTGGTGGCCATTCTGCGCATCTTCGATCGCGAGCTCGTGCAGGCCGAACTCGTGTTTCATCACGGCCAGCTCGCCCGGCCCCGGGTCTTTCAGCGCTACCCAGACGAAACACTCGGGCCGAGCCACGTAGTCGCTGATGCTATCGATGTCGATGTCTGCCAGCTTCCGGCCGTCCTGATACGCGGCGCAATTGATCAGCATGTTGAGTTACCTTGAAAACGGAACAGACCGGCCGCACGCTTACGATACGTAAGCTTGGCGGCGCTCTGCATGAACGAATTTGCTTTAGCCGCCATGTTAAGGGCTACGCGTGAAGGCCATGTATCGAATTGTTAAGCCTCGCAGCCTACGACGCGCGCGGCCGGCACCGGCTTGAACGGAACCGGCTCGGCGGGTGTCGAGGCGCAGCCGGCGAGCACGCGAGACTAAGCGCGCCCAGCCGCGCCAATGCGACCAGTGCGGCCTGCCGGTGGTGGCCGGGACGCGTCGGCATGCTGGTCTCCCATGTTGTTAATTACGGTCCCGCTCGTGTGCGTATTCTTTCTGATCGGTATGCGGGACAATGCCTGGCCGTCCTGATTGCTGACCGCTGCTGCCGCCCAACCTTTGCCATGCATCATAGCAACGGCCACCCGTTCCGCCAGCCTGGCCGAACGGCCGACCCCGCGACCTCTTGCACGGCGCCGCGTTCTTCTTCATGATCGCTGCAAAGGGCGGTTCCGTGTGCTACCGCGTGCGAGGTCCGCGTTGCGGATTTACCCTCGGTTCCAGCGCATACCTTCGCCCGCCGGCAGCTCGCCATCGCTCTGACGACAACGCGCAACGCTTCAGGTCCGGCCTCGTCCGACATAAGATCAAGGAGACTGCAATGTGGTATTTCACCTGGATTCTCGGTATCGGCGTGGCGTTGGGCTTCGGCATCATCAACGTGATGTGGCTGGAGGCCGGCGACAAGTTCGCGCGTGACCCGCAACGCGCCGGCGCCGTACCTGCCACGCCCGAGGACCGCCCTTCGTGACTCATCTGGTTTTCTTCTGCGGTCACGCGGGCACCGGCAAGACCACGCTCGCGAAAAAACTCGTCGGCCCGCTGATGAAAGCGTGCGCCACGCCCTTCTGCCTGCTCGATAAAGACACGCTCTACGGCGGCTACAGCGCGGCCGCCATGGCCATGCTGACCGGCGATTCGAACGACCGCGACAGCCCGCTGTTCCTTGAGCATCTGCGCAACCCCGAGTATCGCGGCCTGCTCGACACCGCCCGCGACAATCTCGAACTCGGCATTAGCGCGATCGTGGTCGGGCCGCTCTCGCGCGAAGTACGTGAGCGGCGTTTGTTTGATCGCGCGTGGCTGGGGGTGGATGCGGACGTGGCGCTCCGGGTCGTGTGGGTCCATACGTCGGAAGAGACGGCGCATCGGCGCATCGTGGAGCGCGCCAATCCGGACGATGCCTACAAGCTTGCGCACTGGGACGAGTATCGGCAGCGCCGTTTCGAGCCCAGCGGCGATATCCGCGACGACCTGTTGATGTTCGACAATACCGCGCCAACGTCGGCGGATTATGAAGCCCTGCTCGCGCGCATCGTCGGCGAGCCGCGGGCGGCGACGCTCATGCCGCCGATGCCTGTGTAGCGTAACGTCGGCATCAATAAAAACGCCCCGAATAACGGGGCGCTTCCTCGGCTCTCTACGAAGCCTTCCTAGCTGCTCGCGGCAGACATTTCATGCGTGTTGCCGCGTTGTCGCACGGCCCTCGGCGCCGATCCTTCAGACCGTAGCCATGGTCTCCAGCGCCTGCCCCTCATACAGCTGGCCGAAGCGGTTCGCGAGGAAATCGCGCAGCGACACCTGCTCCTGGCGCACGAAGCCCTTTTGCGGCAGCTTCTGTTCGCGGAACAGATCGAGCACCGCGCACATCGCGCCGGCCGTGGTGATCTGGATCGCGCTCATCGGCACGCCGCAGACGGTCTTCGCGAAGATCTTGCGGGTAAAGACTTCCTGCACCAGTTGACCGTCGCGCATGCCGCTCACCGTGATGAACACCAGCACCACGTCTTGCGCGGTGGAAGGCACCGAACGGCGCATGATGGTCTTGAGCGTGTCGCGGTCGCTGGCAAGGCGCAGGTCTTCGAGCAGGAATTGCATCAGGTTGCGGTGGCCCGGATAGCGCACCGACTTGTAGTCGAGCGACTCGACCCGGCCCGACAGCGTCTCGCACAGCGTGCCGAGACCGCCGGAAGTGTTGAAGGCTTCGTATTCGGTGCCGTCGAGCGAGAAATGTTCGAGGCCTTCGAGCGGCTGCACCCACTGCGTGCGGCTATCGCGAATCGCTTCGCACGGCTGGCAGTACTCGTTGATCAGACCGTCGACGCTCCACGTCAGGTTGTACTTCAACGCGTTGGTCGGGAATTCCGGCAGCGCGCCCACCCGCATCTTGACGTCGCGGATTTCCGTGAAGCGGTTCGCCAGTTCGTGCGCGGCAATGCCGATGAAGCCCGGCGCGAGACCGCACTGCGGCATGAAAGCGTGATCGGCGTCGTCGGCGATCGCGCGGATCGCATGGGTGGCGCGCACGTCTTCCGTGAGATCGAAGTAATGCACGCCCGCGCCCTTGGCCGCCGAGGCCACGTTCACCGCGAGGTAGTACGGCAGCGCGTTGACGAGCGCGTCGAAGCCTTGCACGGCGGCGCGCAGCGCGGCGGCATCGGCGGAATCCACGCGGTGGGTCGGAATGCCCTGGGCGGCGAGTTTGTCGAGCGCGTGCTGGTCGCGGTCGAATGCGACGACGTCGTAGTCGCCGGTTTCGCGCAACATGTGGGCGATAGTGTGACCGATCAAACCTGCGCCAACGATGGCTACTTTCATGCGCTTCTCCTGATTATTGTGTGCTGTCTCCAGCTTTGGGAAGTGCGCTGCGCTTGTGGCGCGGCGCCCGGCGGGCTGTACCCTTCAGCAACAGTTTAGGGAGAAGCAAAAACAGTTCATACGTGCAAAATGCTGCGGTATGACCATGAGGTTCGACGTTATGACGAACCAATCATTCAATATGTCGAAAAGGTGTTAAAACGGTGTAAACGCCAGACGGTGCTCACACCATGCCGCGATCGATCTTGCGCGCCAGAATGATCGAAGTCGTGGTCCGCTCCACACCTTCCAGTTCGCCGATCTGATCGAGCAGATCGTTCAGGCGATCAGGCGAATCGGCACGCAGCCACGCAACGTAATCGAACTCGCCGCTCACGGCGCATAGCAACTGCACCTCGGGCATCTTGCCGAGGCGTTTCTGCACGGCAGGCCCATGCTTCGGCGCAAGGATGATGCCGACATAAGCCACGATGCTCGAATCGAGCACGTCCTGGCCGAGCCGCACGCTGTACCCCGCGATCACGTTGCTGCGCTCGAGCCGCGCGATGCGCGCGATCACCGTAGTGCGCGCCACGCCCAGTTGGCGAGCGAGGTTGGCGACGCTCTCGCGCGCGTTCGCCTGCAGCAGCGCAACGAGGTTGCGATCGAGATCATCGAGTTGGTCGAGGCGCGGAGGTCTCATGGAGGGAAAAGGAAGTGGCTCAGGTGAGGCGGATTATCGCGCGTCTTCATCGGCAAATGGAGCAGTCACCGGGGCTATCGCGATGAACACATTGTGTGAGTCGCACGAGAGGTCACGAAACGTGCGCCGCCAGGCTCATACGCCGAACCGTTCGACCACGAAATCGATAAAGCTGGTGAGCTTGGGCGTGGCGCGGCGATCGCGTGGATACAGCAGATGCACCGGTGCGCCATCGGGCAAATAATCTTCCAGCACCGACACCAGTTCGCCGCTGGCAATTTCTCTCGCCAGCAGCGCCTCCGGCTGCAACACGGGGCCGAAGCCGTGCAGCGCGGCGACCTTGAGCGCCTATGCATTCCTCCGCGTGGTCGCCGCCGAGACGCCACAAACCTTCGCGGCCCCAATGCAGAAACCCCAGACATTCGTGATGCAACAGATCTTCTGGCGTGCGCGGCGTGCCGGCGCGCGCGAGGTACGCGGGCGACGCGCACGCGCGCATCCGGTAGGGCTTCAACGGCCGCGCCACGAGACTCGAATCCGGCAACCGGCCGATGCGCACCGACGCGTCGAAGCCCTCTTCCACCAGATCGATCAAGCGGTTCGACAGATCGAGTTCGAGCGTGATGTCCGGCCATGCGGTGAGGTACTCGGTCATCGCCGGGGCGAAGACTTCCACGCCGTAAGTGAGCGGCACCGTCACCTTGAGCACGCCGCGCGGTGCGGCGGCCATTGCCTCGGCGAGCGACTCGGCTTCTTTCACCTCGGCCAGAATGCGCCGGCATTGCTCGTAATACTGCCGGCCGATCTCCGTCAGACTTTGCCGTCGGGTGGTGCGCGTCAATAGCCGCGTGGCGAGCCGCGTTTCGAGCGAACGGATATGCTTGCCCACCATCGCCGACGAAATGTCGAAGCGCTCGGCGGCCGCCGTCAGGCTGCCCGCCTCGACCACGGCGACGAAGATTTCCATGCTGACGAATTTGTCCACCCGCTATTTCCTGTTCGTTTCGGTTGTAAGCGTTTGTCGCATAAGAGCCGCATTGTAGGGATATCGTGATACTAATAGCGGCGACGGCAAAGTGGGCAGCCGGCCGCCGTGCGTCGTCTTGACTCGTGCATGACTGACGCACCACGGGCCGCTCGCTCGCGAGCCTTGTCCCAATTCGAATAGACATCAGGAGTTTCGATGAAAAAAGCACTGGTAATGCTGGCCACCGCAGTCGCCATGAGCGGCGCGTTCGCACAAACTTCCGCGCCGGCGTCGGCGTCGGCACCGGTGAGCGCCGCTTCCGCACCCGCCGGCAAGGCCGGTCATGAGCGCAACGTCGAAGACCGCATCGCCTACCTGCACTCGCAACTGAAGATCACCTCGGCGCAGGAATCGCAGTGGAACGCGTTCGCCGACGTGATGCGCGGCAACGGCCAGACGATGGGTCAATTGTTCCAGCAACGCCGGGCCGCCACCAACCTGTCGGCGCTCGACGACATGAAGCAATACGCGACGATCGCGCAAGCGCACGCGGACGGCATGAAGAAGCTCGTCGACGCGTTCGACCCGCTGTACAACAGCTTCTCGCCGGAACAGAAGAAGCTGGCTGACGTGACCTTCCATCAGCCGGGCGGCGTGGAAGGCCATGGTCATCGTGGCAAGGGTAAAGGCGGCAAGGCCGCTGCCGCGCCCGCAAGCGACGCCACGGTAAAGCCGTAAGTGTAAAAAAACCGCTTGCGCGCAGTGTCGCTTGTGCACGCTGCGCGCGGCGGATTTTTTTGCCGTGCGCGGCGGCGGGGGGGGCGCCCTTACGCTTGCCGCACGTCGAACTTTCCTGCGGTCCACACGCCGATCCGGCTCTTCCCGCCTTAGCGATTCCGCGCGACAAACAGACGATCCGCGCCCGCCATCCTTCGCAAAAGAAACCGGTCGCCAGATGCATCTGGCATGATGTGAGTCGTACGCGGCCCGAAGACTTCAAGTCCGGCACCGCTGCCAAACTCTCCATACTTGCCCGCTTCATGACCGAACTGAAAAATCTCGACCTGAGCCAAGACGCCGACGCCTGCCGCGTCGTCAAAGACGAAACGGTCAGCGTTGAATTCGCCGCCGCCGAAGGCGAACTGATGAGCCTCGAAGGCCCCAACCGCTATGTCCGCGGCGACGCGCTGATCACCGGTTCGACGGGCGACCGCTGGGTTGTCTCGCGCGAACGCTTCGACGCCAAATACGTTCCCGCCGACGCAGCCGTCTCGCACGGCGAAGCCGGCGCGTACCGCAACCGGCCCGCCGTCGTGCTGGCCAAACAGATGCATGAGGCGTTCACGCTCGCGCGCTCGGCAAACGGCGGCGACGTGCTGCGCGGCGTCGCCGGCGACTGGGTCATGCAATACGCGCCAGGCGACTACGGCGTGGTGCAGGCCGCCCGCTTCGCGAAGGTCTACCGGCTCGCCGATTGAGCCGGCTCCGCATGTGCATCAAGCGAACTCGTCACCCAGATCCACGGTGACGTCGCGCGGCACCGCTTCGCCATTCGCATACTGTTCTTCGAGCGAGCCGATACTCGCTTCGACATACGCGCGCAGCACCGCGAAACTGCGGCCGCGCAGCCGCGCCGGCATTGCGCGATAACGCGCCAACGCGGCCGGTGCGATCACCACGGTCATCACGATACGGCGCGCGGTGGAACCGAAACGCATCGCTACCCAGTGAATGGCCAGCGTCGGCGTGCCGTCTTCCGCGGCGCGCTGGATGAACTGCGTCTGCTCGGGAAACAGATCGCTGATCACGCGCGCCAGTTCCTCGAACTCGGGATTGGCGCAGTCGTATTGGTAAGCTTCTTCCATTGAAGTGTGCCGAAAGGGTGGCCTCGAAAAGAGGCCAATTGTAGAGAACGGTTGACGGCTCAAGACGGAGCGCGTCTGATGCGCGCCATCGAGCGACCGTCACGCGCCCATTGCGTGGCTATCTCGTGGTGGTCACGCGATTGTCGAACGTGTAGTACGAAGCGCGCATCAAGCGGCCACGACAGGACGCCTGTACGCCCGGAACAGCAACCCCGCCACGATCACCGCTCCGACTGCATACAAGGCGTCCACCGCCGCCAGCGGCACGAGTTGCGCCTGGAACAACGCGGCGGGCACGTCCACCAGCGCATGCAATACGATCGCGAGCGGCAGGATGCCGCGCCAGCCGGCCCGCAAGCCGCGCCACATCAGCACCGACAAGCCGATCTGGAACACCAGCGCGGCCACCCGTTCGAGCGCGAAAATGCCGGCCGTCTGCGGCGTCAGGCTGGCGAGAATCAGGTGGATGCGCATCAACGAATCGGTCGGCAGATTGCTCAGATAGCTGTCGAGCTGGCCGCGGTTTTCGAAGACCGCGAACAGGATCCATTGAATCTGCACCAGCACGCCGACGAGCCAGGCTTCCGCGCCGCCGTGTCCGAGGCCGTAGGTCAGCGCGGTGCCGTCGTTCGTGCCTGCCGCGAGCGACGTGGAGCCAGCCTTCGCCGCCGCCCGTTTGAGCAGCAGCCGCATGCCGATGAACCGCCCCACTTCTTCGCAAATACCCGCGGCCAGCGCGCCGTACACCACGAAGGCGAGCGGATTCGACAGGAAGTTCGCGGTCGCTTCGTTCCGATGCAGCACGTAGTCGTTCAGCGCGCGCTCGATCACCATGGCGAACAGCGCGAACACGGCGATGCCGGTGATGGCGTCACGCGGCTTGAGCGCGAGCGGCCGGCGCAGACGGCGGTAGATCAGGAAGGGTAAAGCGGCGACGAGCAGCGTCGCGAGGGCGAGGCTCGAGAGGGTAAGCGGTGCAACAACCATGAGTTTCCTTGCGATGTCCGGCGCGCACCCGCTGCGCGCCGCAGCCCGAATGATCGCAGATCGGCGGGAATTCAGCGCAAAGTGGAGGCGCGGACGATCAGTTCGCCCGGCAGAAGACAGTCGCGCGCGGCGGTCTGAACGCCTTCGATGCGTTCGTGCAGGAACTCGACCGCGCGGTAGCCGATCTGGTAGGTCGGCTGGCGGATCGTGGTGACGCCGGTCAGTTCGGCCCAGTCGGGGTCGTCGATGGAGAGCAGCGCGACGCGGGCTTGCCAGTCGGCGCCGTAGCGCGCTTTCAGATGCAAGGCGAGACACAGCGCGACGGGCGCATTGGCCGCAAACAGGGCGATGCGCGCCGCGTTGCTCGTGGCGGCGTCGAGCGCGTGGGCGGCTGCGTCGATCGCGCGGTCCAGTTCGGCGAGGCCGCGCGCCACCTCGTCCGCGTCCGCGAGGTTCAACACCAACGTGTGCCCGCGCGCGGCGCGCTTGCCGCGTTGCCCGCCTTGAGCGCTGATCGCCTCACGAAACGCCGCTTCGCGCAGTTGCCGCGAGCTGACCTGCTCGAAAGGCTGAACCACGAACCAGATATCGTCGAAGCCATTGTCCAGCAGATGCCGCGTGCCGAGTTCAGCCGCCGCCCGGTTGTCGAGACCGACCATATCCGTGACGAGCCCATCCACCGAACGATCGACCAGCACCGCCGGAATTCCGCCGCCGCCCACCGGCCGCAATGTTTCCTCGCGCACGCCGAGCGCGTTGACGATCACGCCCTCCACCCGGTACGTGGTGAGCAGTTGCAGATAGCGCCGCTCCATCTCGACTTCGTTCGCCGCGTGACAGATCAGCGGCATCAACCCGAGCGCGTGGCATGCCGCTTCCACGCCTTGCAGCACTTCGACCGTGTAGGGGTTCGTGAGGTCGGCGAGCAGCATGCCGATCAGACGGTTGCGGCCACGCTTGAGGCCACGCGCCATCTGGTTCGGCTGATAGTCGAGGCGCGCGATCGCGGCCTCGATGCGCGCGCGCAGTTCCGGCGACAGCACGCTCATCTCGCCGTTCAGATAGCGCGAGATGCTGGTTTTGCCGGTGCCGGCTTCGCGCGCGACGTCGGTGATCGTCGCGCGGCGCGGCGTGGACTGCGGCGTCGTGCTCATCGGCTGCTCATCGAGCGGAACGGGCTCATTTCGAAAGAACGTCGCGGTTGACGATATTGTTGGTCAGCGTGCCGTCGAGTGCGGCGACCAGGTTTTCCGCCGCATTACGCGCCATGGCGTGACGGGTTTCGTGAGTCGCCGAACCGATATGCGGCAGCGCGACCACGTTCGCCAGCTTCAGCAGCGGCGAGTCGGCCGGCAGCGGTTCGGTCTCGAACACGTCGAGACCCGCGCCGTGAATCGTGCCGTTTTGCAACGCCTCGATCAGCGCCTTTTCGTCGACGGTCGCGCCGCGCGAGGCATTGATCAGGATCGCGCTTTTCTTCATCGACTTCAACTCGGCCGCGCCGATCAGATGCTTCGTTTCCGGCGTCAAAGGGACTTGCAGGCAAACGAAGTCGGACACGGCAAGCAGTTCCGCCAACTCGACGCGCCGCGCGCCATACGCCGCTTCCGCCTGCGGGTTCGCGCTGCGGTTGGTGTACAGCACCTTCATGTTGAAACCTAGTGCCGCGCGCCGCGCCACCGCGCCGCCGATCCGCCCGAGCCC
The DNA here is from genome assembly GCF_003386115.1 of Paraburkholderia sp. BL27I4N3. Taxonomy (NCBI): domain Bacteria; kingdom Pseudomonadati; phylum Pseudomonadota; class Betaproteobacteria; order Burkholderiales; family Burkholderiaceae; genus Paraburkholderia; species Paraburkholderia sp. BL27I4N3. Next base: position 2,439,056 of record NZ_QREJ01000001.1, read on the forward strand.
GACAATGCCGAGCGTCTTGCCCTGCACGTCGACGCCGAACAAAGCCGGGCCGATGCTGTGCTGCCAATGCCCTGCCTTCACCCATTCGGCGAGTTCGACCACGCGCCGCGCCGAGGCGAGAATCAGCGAAAACACCGTGTCCGCGGTGGACTCGGTCAGCACGTCGGGCGTGTGCGCGAGCACGATGCCGCGGCGCGTGAGATCGGCCACGTCGAACTGGTCGAAGCCCACCGAGATGGTCGAGAGCGCCTTGAGCCGCGTCGCGCCTTCGAGCATCGCCGGCGTGATCTTCACGCTCGAACCGATGCCGCCGTCCGCGTCTTTCAGCGCGGCCACGAAGGTGTCGTGCTGCGCGGCGTCGACCTGCACGACTTGCGCATGCTGCTGCAGATACGCGAGCACATCTTCGGGCAACGACTTCCAGGCGACGATCTTGTTCATCAGCTTATTTTCCTTGCAACGGTATGACGAACGGCGGCCGCGTTGCCGGTTTCCTGCTGCTGCGGTTTGACGATCAGCGTCAGAATCACGGCGGCGACGAGCGCCACGCTCATGAATGCATACGACGCGGCGGGCGAACCGGTCGCGCCGTTCAGATAGCCGACCACATATGAGCCGACGAACGAACCGAGCGCGCCCATGCTGTTGATCAGCGCCATCGCGCCGCCCGCGACGTTCTTCGGCAGCAGTTCCGGCACGATCGCGAAGAACGGGCCATACGGCGCGTACATCGCGGCGCCGGCGATCACCAGCAAGGCATACGAGAGCCAGAAATGCGTGGAACCGAGCGCATACGAAGCCGCGAACGCGACCGCGCCAATCAGCAGGAACGGCCACACGAATACCTTGCGGCGGTTGAGTTTATCCGATGCCCACGAAGCTGCAAGCATCGCGATGGTCGCGGCAAGATAAGGCAGCGCCGAGAGCCAGCCGGTTTCGACCATGCCGAGCGTCGAACCGTTCTTCAAGATAGACGGCAGCCACAGCACGAAACCATACACGCCGATGCTCCAGCAGAAATATTGCGCGCACAGCTTGATCACCGCGGGCGTTTTGAACGCGTCGCTATAGTTGCGCACCGGCTTGATCGCGGCCTGCTCGGCACGCAGCGTTTCGGCGAGGTCGTCCTTCTGCTGCTGCGTGAGCCATGACACCTGTTGCGGCTTGTCCTTCACGATGAACCACCAGCACACGGCCCAAAGAATTGCGGGCGCGCCTTCGGCGATGAACATGTGACGCCAGCCGAACGAATGCACCAGATAGCCGGATACCACCGACATCCACAGCACCGTCACCGGATTGCCGAGAATCAGGAAAGTGTTGGCACGCGAGCGCTCGCTTTTGGTGAACCAGTTGCTGATGAAAATCAGCATGGCCGGCATCACCGCGGCTTCGACCACGCCGAGCACGAAGCGGATCACCATCAGCGACGGAATGTTGCTGACCATGCCGGTGAGCGACGCGCACCCGCCCCACAGAATCAGGCTCCAGAACACGAGCTTCTTGACGCTGCGGCGTTCCGCGTAGATCGCGCCGGGAATCTGGAAGAAGAAATAACCGAGGAAGAACAGCGCGCCGATCAGCGACGACAGTCCCTTGCTAATGCCAAGGTCCTGGTTGATGCCGGCGGCCGACGCGAAACCGTAGTTCGCGCGATCCAGATAAGCGAGGCTGTAGGTGATGAAAACGATCGGCATGATCGTCCACCAACGGCGAATCGCAAGCGATGAAGTCATAGGGTGTCTCCTTGGACGGCTTCCCGAAACAATGATGGACGGTCATGGGGCGCTCTGTTCGAGCGCTCTTGCTGTTATCGAGGCGGTCGGGTTCAACGCGGCTTGCGGTCTTGCGAGCCGCGAGGTCCCTCGGTCGTCAGGCCGCAGCGGCCACGGAAGCTGTGTCGGCCTCTTCCAGCGCGTCGAGTTCGGCCCGGCTCGGCAGCCCTTCCGAATCGCCGATCACCTGAATCGCCAGCGCGCCGATGCGGTTGCCGCGCGCCACCGCTTGCGGCAAAGACTTGCCTTCGAGCAAAGCGCTGACCACGCCGACGGCGAAACCATCACCCGCGCCGACCGTGTCCACGACTTTCGCAACCGGCTGACCGGCGATCACGGCGGCATCGCCGGCGGTGCGGAAGTACGCGCCCTGCGCGCCCAACTTGATGATCACGCCGCGCGCGCCGTGATCCAGATAGAACTTCGCGATGTCCTCCGGCTGTGTGTAGCCGGTCAGAATCTCGCCCTCGCCGATGCCGGGCAGCACCCAGTCGGCCAGCGCGGCAAGCGCGTTCAGGCCGTCGATCATCGCGGCGCGCGACGGCCACAGCGTCGGGCGCAGGTTCGGGTCGAACGAAATCGTCTTGCCGGCGGCACGCATCTCGCGCGCCAGATGGAACGCGAGTTCGCGCGAGCTGGCCGAAATCGCGGGCGCCACGCCGGTCAGATGCAGGTGGCGCGCTTGCAAGACGTAGTCGGCCGCATAGTCGGCCAGCGACAGATGACTCGCCGCCGAACCCTTGCGGAAATACTCGACCGCCGGGTCGCTGCCATCGTCGTTTTTCGACTTCAGCTGGAAGCCGGTCGGATAGCGCTCGTCGGTCGTGACGCAGCCCTGGTCGATGCCCTCTTTCGTCAGCGTGTCGCGCACGTACTGGCCGAACGAATCGTTGCCGACGCGGCTCATCCAGCCCACCTTGAAGCCGAGGCGCGACAAACCGATCGCCACGTTCAGATCGGCGCCGGCGACACGCTTCGTGAACTGGCCGACTCCCGCGAGCGGGCCGGTTTCGGCGGCCACGAACATGGCCATCGCTTCGCCGTAGGTGATGACATCGAGTGCTGCGGTTGGCTTGCTCATGCTTCGCTCCTGCGTGATCCTTTTTGCTGCGTGTTTCGCGTGTTTGCGTGGGTGGTTATCGCTTACGGTTTGCAGCGTCAGATTTGCTGCGTGCCGTTTGGGTCTGCCGCTTTGCGTCCACCGCTTGCTGCTTTCCTTTGCCACGACCCATTTGCCGCGTGCCTGTTGCCGCGTGCTTTTCCCGGTGTCGCTGCTTCTCTCAGGTTCCACATGCCGCTCACGCGGCGGCCAGCCATGCGACGTAATGCGCCGCGTCTGCTTCGGTATGGCTCGTATCGAACGGAAACTCGATGCCGCGCGGCACATGACGCGGCAGCTTGTCCAGCACGGCGGCGAACTGGGCGTCGTCGGCGGCCGGGGCCGCGGGGAAGCGTCGTGCGCCCTCACCCACCGTCGTCTTGCAATGGATGTAGTCCACATGCGCAGCCAGCGGCAGGGCGGCGTCGAGCGGCATCACCTCGCGCCAGGCCCAGTTGCCGATGTCGAAGGTCATGCCGAGCACGTCGGCGTGGCCTTCGCGCGCCAGCGCGTCGAACAGGCCGGTGAATTGCGCGAGCGAACCGCCCTCGGCCAACTGCCCGTTTTCGACGACGAGGCGCAACTCCGCGCAGCGCATGTGATCGGCGATCACCGCAGCATTGGCGTCGGCGGCGAACCCGCCGAGTTGCAACTTCACGAAGCGCGCACCGAGCGCGCGCGCTTCTTCCGTCGAAAGGCGCAATGCTTCGGCGTCGAGTTTGCCCTGCGCCGTGTACAGCGCAGCCGGCGTGGAGTACACGGACCATAGTCCCAGCTCTGCGATCTGCTCGCCGAGCGCGCGCAGCTTGTGCGGCGCGGCGTCTGTTTCGTCAGCGAACAGTTCGCGGCGCACTTCGAAACCCGCCGCGCCGGCCTGTTTGCTCGCCTGCGCCCACTTCAGATGACCGTCCGTGCGGACCGCGTCCATCCCGAATGCGCTTGCGACGATCACCACTTCCACTGCGTCAGCCATGTCGAATTTACTCAAATCTGTCTCGCGATCGGCATTTGGAACCGGTTCCAAACACGCTTCGAAAAAAAGCGCCGAGGCGCTTCCGATGCCCGAATAGTGCGCCGAGGGCGCCGTTATGCACCATAGTGGAAATCCCCAGGCGTCGGTTGGCATGGTGTGCGATCGACGTGCTGGCAGCCGCGCCAAAGACTCAACGCTGTTCCGCGAGACACAGCGCGAGAAATTGCTCCACCACCCGCGACGGCGCGCTCGCATGCGGCACCAGAATCGACAGCCGCCGCGTGAGCGGCTCCGGACTGAGCGACAGCAGACACAGCGCGTGGTCTTCGTGCCGCATCGACATGGCCGACACGAAACCAATGCCCATGCCCGCGCGCACCGCTTCCTTCACGCCTTCGACGCCGGCGATCTCCAAGGCGACGCGCATCGGCACACCGGCCCGCGCAAACGCGCGCTCGACGATCTGCCGCACGCCCGAGCCCGCTTCGCGCAACACCAGTGGATAGTCGCCGAAAGCCGCCAGCCCGGCCGGGCCGCCTCTGCCTGACTGCGCCGACTCCGCCGTCTGCGCCAACGGATGCGCGCGCGGCATGATCGCGACGATCTCGTCTTCGCGCCACGAATGCACCGCGGTGTCCGGCGGCAGATCCACGCCGACCGGCCCCTCGATCATCGCGATGTCCACCGAATCGAGCGCAGCGACGATCTCCGTGGTATTGCCGTCCGCCGTATGCAGCGTGACGTCCGGATAGCGGCGATGGAAGTCGGCGATCAGATACGGCAGCAGGTAGCTCGCGGGCGTGGTGCTCGCACCGATCCGCAAGGTGCCCTGCTCGAGCCCGCGCAAGGCATCACGGTACGCATGCGCCTGCCGCCAGGTGTCGCGCAGCCGCGTGGCGTAGCTGGCGAGCTGTTCGCCCGCGGGCGTGAGACGCACGCCGCGGCCGTCGCGCTGATACAGCGGCTCGCCGAATTCGTCCTGCAACTGCCGCAACTGGCCGGACACGGCGGGCTGCGACAAGTGCAGCGCCACAGCCGCCCGGCTAATGTTGCGATGCTCGGCGACGGCAGCGAAAGTTATAAGTTGATCGGGGGTCATGGAGGGCGAAGTATCGGCTGAGGCGATACCTTACATTCTAAATCATGATTTTTCATATCGATATATCTAATTTAGGATTAGCCCCATCGAATCTTCCGTCAGTTACAGAAAAGGGCTGCTTCATGTCCACCGCTCATCTCACCGCCTCCAGCACGACGCCCGCCGGGTTTTCCACCCGCGGGCAGCTCAACGGCGTTCTGTTCGTCGCGCTTTTCGCCGCTGCCGTCACGCGCATCGCCGCGATTCCCGCCATCGCCGGCTTGGGCTTGAGCCCGCTGATCGTCGGCATCGTGGCCGGCGCCATTTACGGCAACGCCTTGCGCGATGGCATGCCCGCCAGTTGGGCGGCCGGCGTCAATTTCTCGGCGCGCAAGTTGTTGCGGATCGCGGTGGCCTTCTTCGGACTGCGCGTGAGCCTCCAGGAAATCGCTCAGGTCGGCGTGCCCGGTCTCGCGGAATCCGTCCTGATCGTGGTCAGCACGCTCGTGATCGGCACGTGGGCCGGCATGAAAATCATGAAGCTCGACCGCGACACGGCCTTGCTGACCGCCGCGGGCAGCGCGATCTGCGGCGCCGCCGCCGTGCTCGCCTTCGAATCGACGCTGCAATCGAAGCCGCATAAAAGCGCGATGGCGGTAGGCAGCGTGGTGCTGTTCGGCACGCTCTCGATGTTCCTCTACCCGATTCTGTTCAAGGCAGGCTGGCTGCATCTGGACACGGTCGGCGCGGGCCTCTTCTTCGGCGGCACGATCCATGAAGTGGCGCAGGTGGTCGGCGCGGCCAGCAACGTGAGCCCGGAAGCGGCACACATTGCCACCATCGTGAAGATGACCCGCGTGATGTTGCTGGTGCCGGTGCTGCTGGTGGTCGGCATGTGGGTGAACCGCTCGGCGCGTCGCGATTCGGCCGCAGCCGGCGCGCACGACGACGCCCACGGCAACGCGCCGCGCAAGCTGGCGATTCCCTGGTTCGCGCTCGGCTTTCTCGCCTTCGTCGTGATCAACTCGCTGCATGTGCTGCCGGAAGCCGCGACCAGCACGCTCAACACGCTGGACACCTTCGCGCTGACCATGGCCATGACCGCGCTCGGCATCGAAACGCGAATTGCGCAGATCCGTCAGGCCGGGCCCCGCGCGCTGACCACCGGTTTCATCCTGTATGTGTGGCTGATTGCCGGCGGACTCGGAATTACATGGACTGTCCAGCACCTGTTCGGCTAAGCCGCCCTCGCCTTCAAACCCACCCCGCCGCGTGCGGGGTTTTGCGCATTCTGGAGACCCAATCTGCCCGCTCACGCGGCATACTGGCTGCCGACGTTGTCAGCTCATGCAGCATGCCAAGGTGGGCCGCTTCCGCGCTTCGCTTCGCGCCCCGTCTTCGCGTCAGTGTCAATGCAACCGAAATGAGGATCGATCGATGAGCCTGGAACTTTACTATTGGGACGGCCTGCAAGGCCGCGGAGAATTCGTGCGGCTCGCGCTGGAAGAAGCCGGCGCCGACTACGTGGAAGTGGCGCGCGGCGAACCGTCTGACGGTCTCGGCACCAAGGCGATGATGTCGGTGATGAAGAGCAAGGACGAGCCTTATCCGCCGTTCGCGCCGCCGTTTCTGAAAGACGGCGACCTGGTGATCGCGCAGACGGCCAACATCCTGTTCTATCTCGGCCCGCGGCTGAACCTCGCGCCCTCGGTGGAGAGCTTGCGCTATGTGGCCAACGGCCTGCAACTGACCATCGCGGACATGGTCACCGAGGCGCACGACACGCATCACCCGCTCGCCAGCGCGCTGTACTACGAAGACCAGAAAGACGCCGCCAAGGCGCGCGCGCATGACTTCATCGACAACCGTATTCCGAAGTTCATGTCGTACTTCGAGCGCGTGCTCAAACAGAATCCGGCCGGCGATCAGTTCATGGTGGGCGACGCGCTCACTTACGTCGACCTGTCGATGTTCCAGTTGATCGACGGCCTGCTGTACGCGTTTCCCCGCGCGCTCAGGCGATTCGGCGAACACTACCCGCGGCTCGCCGCGTTGCACGATGCGGTGATCGAGCGGCCGAACATCGCCGCGTATTTGCAGTCCGAGCGGCGCATCGAACACAACGAGGCCTGCATCTTCCGGCACTACCCGGAACTCGACAAGGCGGCGACTTGAGCCGCCCCTTCTTCACTCGTTCGCTCAACGTTGCGCGCCCGCCGTCCAAAGCGGGCGCGATGCTGTTACCGTGCGCGCTGTCCAACCCACTTTCACGCCCTGTACCGCCGACGTGCTTTCATTCCTGCTGAAGCTGCGCACCCGCGCCCAAGATCTGTTCCGCCTTTCCGACGCTCACACCATGCTGATCTGGTCGGTCGTGGTCGGCGTGGCGGGCGCCTTCGCGACCATCGGCTTTCGCGAGGGCATCGCGCTGCTGCAATTCGCGATCGTCGGCAAGTCCGGCAGTTTCGTCGAAATGGCGCGCGGCTTGCCGTGGACCGTGCGGATCTGGCTGCCCGCGGCAGGCGGCCTGATCGCCGGGTTCTTTCTGCTGATCGCACGGCGTTACGAGGACAAATGCAATCACATCGACTACATGGAAGCGGTCGCGATCGGCGACGGCGTGGTGCCGGTCAAGCTGAGCATGTGGCGCAGCGTGTCGTCGCTGTTCACGATTTCGAGCGGCGGGTCGATTGGCCGCGAAGGTCCGATGGTGCAACTCGCGGCGCTCGCCGGTTCGCTGATCGGACGCTGGGTGCATTTCGATCCGCCGCGGCTGCGCCTGCTGGTGGCCTGCGGCGCGGCGGCCGGGATCACCTCCGCGTACAGCGCGCCGATCGCGGGCGCATTTTTCGTCACCGAGATCGTGCTCGGCTCGATCGCGATGGAAAGCTTCGGGCCCGTGGTGGTGTCGGCGGTGGTCGCCAACATCACGATGCGTGAATTCGCCGGCTACAAGCCGCCGTACGAAATGCCGGTGTTTCCGCCGGTGGCCGGCCTTGAGGTGCTGCTGTTCGTCGCGCTCGGCGCGCTGTGCGGCGCGGCCGCGCCGCAGTTTCTGCGGCTCCTCGACCTGTCGAAGCAAAGCTTTCGCAAACTGCCGGTGCCGCTGCCCGTGAGGCTCGCGCTCGGCGGCCTGGTGGTCGGCATTCTGTCGGTCTGGACGCCCGAGGTGTGGGGCAACGGCTACAGCGTCGTCAACGCGATCCTGCATTCGCCGTGGACGTGGACCGCACTCGTCCTCGTGCTGGCGTTCAAGGTCGTCGCCACGGCGGCTACGGCGGGTTCGGGCGCGGTCGGCGGGGTGTTCACGCCGACGCTGTTCGTCGGCGCGGTAGTCGGCTCGCTGTTCGGCCAGGGCATGCACGCGCTGTGGCCGCACGGCACGTCGGCGCCGTTCGCGTACGCGATGGTCGGCATGGGCGCGTTTCTGGCGGGCGCGACCCAGGCGCCGCTGATGGCGATCCTGATGATCTTCGAGATGACGCTCAGCTATCAGGTCGTGCTGCCGCTGATGCTCTCGTGCGTGGTCGCCTATTTCGTGTCGCGCGCGATCGGCAAGAACTCCATGTACGAAATCACGCTGCGCCGCAATCACGAGGAACAGGAGCGCTCGCGACTGCGCGCCACGCAGATGCGCGAGCTGATCCGCCCCGCCGAAACCGTCGTGCCGCCCAACGCCACCGTGCACGACATGACACGCGTATTCCTCGAATATCCAGTGAAGTATCTCTACGTGGCGAACGAGTCTGGCGCGTTTCTAGGCGTGGTCGCTCTGAAGGACATCACCTCCGATCTGCTCGACGGCAGCGACACGTCCGCGAAGACCGCGGCGAACTATTTGCAGCCGCATTTCGACGTGCTGACGCCGGACATGCCGCTCGGCGTAGCGTTGCAGCACTTCCTCGCGTTTCAGGGTGAACGCCTGCCGGTGATCGAAAGCGCCGCGCATCCCACGCTCGCCGGCGTGGTCTACAAAAGCTCGCTGCTCGACGCGTATTTCCGCATGAATCCGACGCGTTAGACACCGCGCGCGATCCGCCTGAAGGCCGCGCTCGCGGTCTCTTTGGGGCCCGTGCAAAGCGCGGCAAATTCTCTACAATGGACAGACCGCTGCGGCGAACGCCGGCAGCGCGCGTTACGCCAGAACGGGCGAGCCGAGACGCCCGTCCTTCGATCGGAGCGAAGATGAGCGAACCGTCCCTCGATGCCGTGCGCCGCGACCAGGCGGGCTGGATTTTCCTGCATATCGAAGGCGAGCCGTACGATCGCGGCGAGCAGCACGGCCAGTTGCTCGCCAGCGAAATCCGCAACGCGATCCACACCGCCCGCTATCTCGCGAAATGGGACACCGGCGAAGATTTCGACACCTTCGTCAACGCCGCGGTCTCCCAGTTCGCCAACAAACTCGACACCGAATTCGCCGACGAAATCCAGGGCATCGCCGACGGCGCGAAGCTGCCGTTCGCCGAAGTGCTGGCATGGAACGGCTACATGGATCTGCTGCAAAGCTGGTGGCCGACCCACGCTTCGCAGAAGCAGCCGAACCTCGGCGTGAAGCCCTGGCGCGGACGGCGCGGGCACCACTGCAGCGCATTCATTGCCACCGGCCGGGCAACGCGCGACGGCCGCATCGTGATGGCACACAACTCGTGGGACCGCTATGCCGCCGGCGACGCGTTCAACGTGATCTTCGACATCGTGCCCGACGAGGGCAACCGCATCCTGATGCAAGGGCTGCCCGGCTGCATTTCCAGTCTGACGGATTTCTGGGTCACCGCTGCGGGGCTGATGGTGACGGAAACCACCATCTCCAACTTCGCCGGCTACAACGCGGCGGGCGCGCCCGAGTTCTATCGCTCGCGGCGCGCGTCGCAGTACGCGAACAGCATCGGCGAATGGTGCGAAATGTTCGCGATCGCCAATAACGGCGGCTATGCGAACAGCTGGCTGCTGGGCGACGCCAAGACCGGCGAGATCGCGCGCTACGAACTGGGCCTGCACTTCTCCGGTTTCGAGAGCACCAGGGACGGTTTCTACAGCGGCTACAACACCGCGACCGACCTGAAGATCCGCAACCAGGAATGCCTCGGCGAAGGCGAAGACTATACGGACGTTCGCAAGAACGGCGCACGGCGCCTGCGCTTCATGCAGCTCGAGGAAATGCATCGCGGCAAGATCGACGTGGAACTGGCCAAGGAGATGATCGCCGATCATCACGACGTCTATCTCGACCGCAACGACAACCCCTGCTCGCGCACCATCTGCGGGCATCTGGAACTGGACGACGCGCGCTTCGGCGGCACCGATCACGGGCCGTTCAATCCTTGGGGCGCCAACGACGGCAAGGTGGTCGACAGTGAAATGGCGCGCGAGATGGCGTTCAGCGCGCGCTGGGGCCACCCTTGCGGCCGGCCGTTCGACGCGCAGGCGTTCATGAAGCGGCATCCGCAGTGGAACTGGCTCAACGGCTACATGCGCGACCGGCCTTCGTGGCCGTGGACGCGCTTCGACGTGCTGCGCTAGAGGCCGCGTTCACGGCACCTGCCGCATCGCAACATTCACGCCGCACGGCCGTTCGCGATGGCGCTGCTGCGTTGTCGCCGCGTCTCTGCCATTATCTAAAATCACAATACCGTTTTGCCGCAAACGTGCGCGCGGTGCAGAATTTGCGCGCGTAAGATGGAAAGGTGCGCGGTAGCCGCCGACATACACCTCGGCCACGCCGCGCAGAGCATGCGCCGTCCTTTCGACGCGGGGACGGCACAGCGCTTGCGGCACAGCACTTGCTCCACTGTCAGCGCCGCATGAGCTTAGGAGGTCGGGATGAAAACCTCGACGCTGTTGACCATGGTGACGCTGTCAGCCTCGTGTTTCGCCGCACCGGTTCACACCGCGCCGGACAGCACGAACGCCAATAGTCTTGCCGAACGCGCCAACGCAGCACCCGTCGCCCCGGCGGCACCGGATGTTGCCGCCACGGACAACACTCGTCCGCAACAATGGCAACATATCGCGCTGCCCAAGTCACGGCATCTCGATCGAAGCTTCACCGGACAGAACGAGCATTTGCAGACCTGACACCGGCATGTACGGAAGCGCGCGCCGGTTGCATGCGTGAGACGTCGCGGCCCGTCAGCGGTGACGACGGCGTGCGCGGCCGGGCTCTTTTTCTCATGCGGCATACGGCAACTAGCGCGGCCTCTGGCGTTTCTTTCAGCGGCAACAATCACGTCCTCGTCACGTCCAACCGTATCAACAGGAGCGTTTGCATGACCGCCTCGGCTATTCCCGGCGAATCGATTGACCTGCAGATCACCGATCTTCTGAGCGAAGTCCAATTTCCCACCTACAAGGACGCGCTGGTCGATGCCGCGCGCGAAGCCGGCGCGAGCAACGAAGTGCTGTCGATGCTCGACGGCCTGCCGGAACAGGATTACGCGGACGTGGCCTCCGTGACGCGCTACATCAGCGGCAATTACGGCCCGGGGCTCGGCGGATGAGCGAGGAACCGGCTTCATCGCCGGCGCGTTCCCTGCCGCTTTCGTCTACGCGCAACGGGCGCGGTTCCGACTGGATTCATCGCTCGCCGCAGACGGCCGGCGCGAGCGGCATCGAGCGGATCGAGGCGTTCTTTCACCAGGCCGGCTACGCGATGCATCGCCACGATACGTATGCGATCGGCCGCACGCTGTCCGGCGTGCAGAGCTTTCGCTATCGCGGCAGCACCCGCAACAGCTTGCCGGGCGGCACGATGGTGCTGCATCCCGACGAACCGCACGACGGCCAGGCCGGCACCGGCGACGGCTTCCACTACCGCATGATCTATGTCGATCCGGCGCTGTTCCAGCACGCGCTCGGCGGCAAGCCGCTGCCGTTCCTGGAAGGCGGGCTGTCGAACGATCCGCGCCTGTTCGCCGCCACCGAAAGCCTGCTGCGCGCGATGGACAGCGCCATCGATCCGCTCGAACAGGACAGCGCGCTCTACGATCTTGCGGTCGCACTCGACACGGTGGCAGGCGCGCCGGATACACCGCGTCCGATGGATTACCGCGCGGCAACGCTTGCGCGCGACTACCTGCTGGCCTCGCTCGATCACGCCGTCACGCTCGATGAACTCGCGGCCGCAGCGGGCCGCGACCGCTGGAGTTTGTCGCGGGATTTTCGCGCACTGTTCGGCACCAGTCCGCACCGCTATCTGACCATGCGGCGACTCGATCTCGTGCGGCAACGGGTGCTCGCGGGCATGTCGCTCGCCGACGCCTCGGCGGCAAGCGGCTTCGCCGATCAGAGTCACATGACGCGGCACTTCAAGCACACTTGGGGCGTCGCACCGGCGCAATGGCTGAAGATGCTCGGATCGTCGGGAGCCGGAGCGCGCTGAGCGAAGGTGTTTTCGACGCACAGCCCGTGCGCACAAACGTTCAAGACCCGGCCACCCGCGGCGTCGTACGCTCCTGCCTGACATAACCGCTCAGGAGGAGCACTGCGATGTCCGACGCACAGGTCACTCAACGGCCGTATCAGGCCATCAATCTCGCGGAAAAATTGCGGCTCTTCAACGACCAGTGGCAAGCACGCGTGGTCGCCGAAATGAACGACTATCAGTTCAAGCTGGTAAAAATCGAAGGGGATTTCATCTGGCACGAGCACGCCGACACCGACGAGACGTTCATCGTGCTCGAGGGGCAATTGCGCATCGACATGCGCTATGGTTCCGTGCTGATTTCGGCGGGGGAAATGTTCGTGGTCCCGAAGGGCATCGAGCACAAGCCGTACGCCGAGCACGAAGTGAAGCTGCTGCTGATCGAGCCGCGCGGCGTGAAGAATACCGGCGAGGAAGTCAGCGAACGGACGGCGGCAAACGACGTGTGGATTTGAAGCGTTAGCGCGGTTTCAGGGCGGCGCTGCGAAGCGAGACGCAGCACACAGCGCCGACAGGCATGCCGGCTAGCCCGCCATCCCAACTGACGCCGTGCGTCAAAAGCCGACGCCTGCCGCGCCCGGCGTCAAAACGTCGTCAAAACGGCATCAAAACGGCGATGAAGCCGCGATTCGCGAGCGCGCAGTCTTGTGCAAAGGGCGCGCTGCGTCGGCAGTCAATTCCGGCACCGACAGGTCGTCGATATCCGCTGCAACGTCCGTCACCCCGTTCGCGGAACGCACTGGCGTCACAGCACGCGGATCACGTGTCTGCTGCCCCGGCTGCTGGAAATACTCGACGAGGTGATCGATGAAGGTGCGCACCTTCGCCGGCAAATGCAGCCGGCTCGGATAGGCGATCGAGACTTCGATCTGCGGCAAACGGTATTCGCGTAGCAGCGGCACCAGCCGTCCGGACGCGAGGTCGCGGCCGATCAGATAGCTCGGCAGGATCGCCACGCCCATGCCCAGCAGCGCGAACTGCCTGAGCATCTCCGTATTGTTCGCGACGATCGCATTCGGCGGGCGCAGGCGGACTTCGCCATCCGGTCCGGTGAACACACGCTCCTCGCCGCCCTGCTCGGACGGCCGGCTCAGACAAGGATGCGAGAGCAGATGCTCGGGCCGCGTCGGCGTGCCGTGCTGCGCCAGATAAGCGGGCGTCGCGCACACCGTCAGATAGCCGGTCGTGAGCCGTCGCGTGACGATGCTCGCGCTGCGCATGTGCCGCGCCACGAAAATGCCGACGTCGAAGCCCTCTTCCACCAGGTCGACATGACGATCCGCGAGCGTGACGTCGGGAACGACATCCGGATAACGCGCGGCATAAGACTGCACCACGGGGGCGAGGCTGTGCAGCCCGAACACCACCGGCGCGACGATGCGCAAGGTGCCCACCGGCTCGTGATTGCGCGCCACCACCATCTGCTCCACGCCTTCCAGGTCGTCGAGAATGTGACGCACGCGCTCCAGATAGGTCGTGCCGGACTCGGTCAGCGACAGCCGGCGCGTGGTGCGATTGAGCAGGCGCGTGCCGAGACGCGCTTCCAGATCGGCGACGTGGCGCGTGACGACCGCCGTGGAAAGATCCAGCGCGCCGGCCGCGCCGACGAAACTGCCGAGGTCGGCCACTTTGACGAATACGCGCATCGACTGCAATTGGTTCATGGGACGACTCCTGCCTCGGTAAAGCCGGGCCGGCGCACGCCTCGCGCCTGTGTCGACCCGCGCGGCAAGGCGCGCGCGGGCTTGCCCAACGTTCCGATTGTATCGACCCGATCATGTCCCAACCCTGACCTGAACATGACAATCCGGACAGGTTTCCGAGACGCTTGCGTCACGCCTGCAGGCTCATAACGCGCTTTGATTGAGCGCTTTATTGCGGATTTCGACTAGGTATAAACCCTAGTATTCTGGTACCATAGCGTCCGAATGGAAATCAATTGCAATCAAGCCGCCATGACACACCGTTTTCAGCTTCTCGAAAAAATCGCGTTCTCGCTGGTCTGCTGGTCCGCCGCGGCCTGCTCGGCTTTCATCGCTTATGAGCGTTGCCCGGACATCAAGGTGGTGCTGCACGTAGGCGAAGAAGTGCTGCGCTACAGCGGTCAGTATTCGTATGTATGCGCCACGCCGGTGGCGGACACCTGCGCGCAATTGCCGACCAACTGATCGCGCGCTTCAACGCGCTTACGCGTCGCGCCCGAACACCACGCGCGCGAAAAATCCCGCCAGCACCGCTTCAACTCTCTCCGCCGGCACGTTCTGCGGGTCGACCGTGTAGAAGAACTGCAAGCCGTCGCACAAGCTCATCAAGCCGATCGCCAGCGTCTCCGGCGGCATCAGCATTGGCGTGCCGACCCGCGCCGAAAACTCGCGAATATACGCGCCCAGTTGCTCGAGCTTGTCGTGCATGAACGCGTTAAAGCGAATCCGGAACCGGCCGTCGCGCACCGCGAGCAGCTTCGCCTCCGCCCACAGCAGGAAACACTTGTTCTCGCGATGCAGGTTGCTGTAGTAGCGCAGCACGCGCTCTTCCATTTCCTCACGCGATGCCGCGTTCGCGAAGATGGCCTGCAGCCCTGCCTGCATGACCTCGTGATCGCGCCGCAATAGTTCGAGAAACAACTCGCTCTTGCTGCCGAAGTTCGAATAGAACGCGCCACGCGTATAGCCCGCCGCCGCCGCGATGTCTTCGACACTCGCCGCGACAAACCCTTTCTTCATAAAAATTGCTTGCGCAGCGTCGAGCAGACGCTCGCGCGTCTGGTCCTTGCTCTGCTCGCGTGTCAGTCGTTGCCGTTTCATGGGCGCAAGTCTAGCACCGAAAAGAATTCGAATTCACTCCAACATTCAAATACATGTGTGTATTAGAATGCATCTCGTCATTCCGAATCAGTCGCGTATGCCAATTGCATGAACGGCCGGCGCGTCTTCGTTGGCGGGCCGCTGCGGCTTGCCCTGTTCGTTCGCTGTCTCCAGTTGGGGTAATTGTGAAGCGTCCCGGTCTTCACGCATCGTCCGCGATGCGTCCGCAGTCCCGTCGGCATCGTCAGCGAGCGCGCCTGCGGCGCGCCGCATTCGTGCTGGTTCTGGCCGGCGCCGTCACGCTGGCCGCGTGTTCGAAGCAGCAAGCCGTGGCGCCCGAGCCGCGTCCGGTGGTGGCCGTCGCCGTGCATGCGGACGGCAGCGCCACGCAGGCGCCATCCTTACCCGGCGAGGTGCAGGCGCGCTATTCGACGCCGCTGTCGTTTCGCGTCGGCGGCAAGATCGTCGAGCGGCGCGTGCGTCTCGGCGATGTGGTGAAGAACGGGCAGATCGTCGCCCGCCTCGATCCGGCCGATCAGCAGAAGAACGCCGCGAGCGCGCAGGCGCAACTCGCCGCCGCGCAGCATGCTCTCGTGTATGCGAAGCAGCAACTCGATCGCGATCAGGCGCAGGCCAAGGAAAACCTGATCGCGCCCGCGCAGCTCGAACAGACCACCAATGCATACGCATCCGCGCTCGCGCAGCGCGATCAGGCCGCGCAGCAGGCGGCGTTGTCGAAAGACCAGTTGCAATACACCACGCTCGCCGCCGATCACGCCGGCGTGATTACCGCCGAACAGGCCGACACGGGCCAGAACGTCTCCGCGGGTCAGGCCGTCTACAACCTCGCGTGGAGCGGCGACATCGACGTGGTGTGCGACGTGCCGGAAAGCGCGCTCGCCGCGCTCTCGGTCGGGCAAACCGCCCACGTCACGCTCGCCGCGCTGCCGGGGCGCAAATTCACCGCGCGCGTGCGCGAACTGTCGCCCGCCGCCGACCCGCAAAGCCGCACCTATCGCGCCAAACTCACGCTCGACAATCCCGGTCCGGACGTGCGCCTCGGCATGACCGCGGATATCGAACTCGCCACACCAGCTAACGCGTCGGCCAATCAGCACGGCTCGTTCACCGTGCCCGCCACGGCGCTGTTCCATGACGGCACGCAGCCCGCCGTGTGGATCGTGCGCGCCGCGGATAACGCGCTGGAACTGCGCCGCGTGACGGTTACGCGTTACAACGAACGCACCGTCGTGATCGGCCAAGGTCTCAAGGACGGCGAACGCGTCGTGCTGCAAGGCGTGCATACGGTGACCGCCGGCGAAAAAGTCCGGGCGATCGCGCCGCTGCATCCCGAGGACTTCGCTTCATGAGCACCACGCATGAAGAAGGACGCTTCAACCTGTCCGCCTGGGCGCTGCGCCATCAGGCGCTGGTGGTTTTCCTGATCGCGCTCGCGACCGCTTTCGGCATCCTCGCTTATACGCGGCTCGCGCAGTCCGAAGATCCGCCTTTCACCTTCCGCGTGATGGTGATCCGCACCTTCTGGCCCGGCGCCACCGCGCGCCAAATGCAGGAACAGGTCACGGACCGCATCGGCCGCAAATTGCAGGAGACGCCCGCCATCGATTTCGTGCGCAGCTACTCGCGCCCCGGCGAATCGCTGATGTTCTTCTCGATGAAGGACTCGGCGCCGGTCAAGGACGTGCCCGAGACCTGGTATCAGGTGCGCAAGAAAGTCGGCGATATCGCGGCGACGCTGCCGCAAGGCATTCAGGGACCGTTCTTCAACGACGAGTTCGGCGACGTCTACACCAACATCTACACTCTGGAAGGCGACGGCTTCTCTGCCGCGCAACTGCACGACTACGCGGACCAGTTGCGCACAGTGCTGCTGCGCGTGCCGGGCGTCGGCAAAGTGGATTATTTCGGCGATCCGGACCAGCACATCTACATCGAAATCGCCAACACGCAACTCACGCGTCTCGGCATCTCGCCGCAGCAACTCGGCCAGGCGATCAACTCGCAGAACAGCGTGTCGCAAGCCGGCACGCTGACCACCGCCGACGACCGCGTGTTCGTCCGTCCCACCGGGCAGTTCAAAGACATCAACGCGCTCGCCGACACGCTGATCCGCATCAACAACCGCTCGTTCCGTCTCGGCGATATCGCCACGATCAAGCGCGGCTACGACGACCCCGTCGCCACGCAAATGCGCGCCGGCGGCAAGGCCGTGCTCGGCATCGGCGTGACGATGCAGCCGGGTGGCGACGTGATCCGCCTCGGCAAGGCGCTCGATCAGCAGATAGCACAGTTGCGCAAAGCGCTGCCCGCCGGCTTGCAACTGGTCGAAGTGTCGAGCATGCCGGATGCGGTCGCGCATTCGGTCGACGACTTTCTCGAAGCCGTCGCCGAAGCGGTGGCGATCGTACTGGTGGTGAGTCTGGTTTCGCTAGGTGTGCGCACCGGCATGGTGGTCGTGATCTCGATCCCGGTCGTGCTCGCCGTCACCGCGTTGTGCATGTATCTGTTCGATATCGGTCTGCACAAGGTGTCGCTCGGCACGCTGGTGCTCGCGCTCGGACTGCTCGTCGACGACGCGATCATCGCAGTCGAGATGATGTCGGTGAAACTGGAGCAAGGCTGGAACCGCGCGCGCGCGGCAGCGTATGCGTACACCAGCACCGCGTTTCCGATGCTGACCGGCACGCTCGTCACGGTCTCCGGTTTTCTGCCGATCGCGCTGGCCAAGTCGAGCACCGGTGAATACACGCGCTCGATTTTCGAAGTATCGGCGATCGCGCTGATCGCCTCGTGGCTCGCCGCGGTGGTGCTGATTCCGCTGCTCGGCTATCATCTGCTGCCCGAGCGCAAACGCGAGGCGCACGAAGCGCATTTGCCCGACGATCACGAGCACGATATTTACGACACGCGTTTCTACCGGCGGCTGCGCGGCTGGATCGGCTGGTGCATCGAGCGGCGCTTCGTCGTGCTGGCCATCACCGTCGCGCTGTTCGTGCTGGCCATGGCGGGTTTCACGCTGGTGCCGCAACAGTTTTTCCCGAGTTCGGACCGTCCCGAGTTGCTGGTGGACGTGCGCCTGCCCGAAGGCGCGTCGTTCGAAGCTACGCTGCGCCAGGCCCAGCGGCTCGAAAAAGCGCTGGTGGGCCGCCCGGAAATCGATCATACGGTCGACTTCGTCGGCACCGGCGCGCCGCGTTTCTATCTGCCGCTCGATCAGCAATTGCCACAGCCCAATTTCGCGCAGTTCGTGATCACGGCGAAGTCGGTGAAGGATCGCGAGAAACTCGCGCAATGGCTCGAACCGGAATTGCGCAACAACTTTCCGGCGATTCGCACGCGCCTGTCGCGCCTCGAAAATGGACCGCCCGTCGGCTATCCGGTGCAGTTCCGCGTGAGCGGCGACGACATCGCCACCGTGCGCTCGATCGCCGAGCGCGTCGCCGCGACCATGCGCGCGGATCGCGGCACCAGCAACGTCCAGTTCGACTGGGACGAACCCGCCGAGCGCTCGGTGCGCTTCGAAGTCGATCAGAAAAAAACACGCGAACTCGGCGTCAGCTCCGACGACATTTCGAGCTTCCTCGCGATGACGCTCTCCGGCTACACCGTCACGCAGTATCGCGAACGCGACAAGCTGATCAGCGTCGATCTGCGCGCGCCGAAGGCCGAGCGTGTCGACCCCGCGCAACTCGTCACACTGGCCATTCCCACGCCTAATGGTCCCGTGCCGCTCGGCACGCTCGGCCATTTGCGCAACGACCTGGAATACGGCGTGATCTGGGAACGCGACCGTCAGCCGACCCTCACCGTTCAGTCCGACGTCGCGCCCGGCGCGCAAGGCATCGACGTCACGCATGCGGTGGACAAAGCGCTGGGCCCGATTCGCGCGACACTGCCGGTCGGCTACCGGATCGAAATCGGCGGCTCGGTTGAGGAAAGCGGCAAAGGTCAGACCTCGATCAATGCGCAGATGCCGATCATGATCATCGCCGTCCTGACGCTCCTGATGATCCAGCTGCAAAGTTTTGCGCGCGTGCTGATGGTCGTGCTGACCGCGCCGCTCGGCTTGATCGGCGTGGTGCTCACGCTGCTGCTGTTCGGCCAGCCGTTCGGTTTTGTCGCGATGCTCGGCGTGATCGCGATGTTCGGCATCATCATGCGCAACTCGGTGATTCTGGTCGATCAGATCGAACAGGACATTGCGTCGGGACATAAGCGTTTCGACGCGATTGTCGGCGCGACCGTGCGGCGCTTCCGGCCGATCACGCTGACCGCGGCGGCCGCCGTGCTTGCGCTGATTCCGCTGCTGCGCTCGAATTTCTTCGGACCGATGGCCACCGCGCTGATGGGCGGCATTACGAGCGCCACGATCCTCACGCTGTTCTATCTGCCCGCGCTCTACGCCGTGTCGTTCCGCGTGCGTGCCGATGAACGCGAGCCGCAGGCGCCGTCCGCGTCCGGCACGACGCATACGGGGAATTGAGCATGATTACTTTCGCACTTTCCCGATCCGCGCGTATCTCGGCGCTCACCGGCATGGCATGCGCGCTCGCCGCCTGTTCGTTCGGGCCGAGCGGCGAACCGCCCGCCATGCCGCAGCCGGCGCACTACGGCGCCGAAGCGCAGCCGACGCAAACCGTGCCCGCGCAAGGCATCACGCAGGAGTTCGTCGTCGGCGCGAAGCCGGTGCCCGAATGGTGGAAGCTGTACCGATCCGACGCGCTGAACGCGCTGGTCGATGAAGGCCTGCGCAACAGTCCGACGCTCGCCGCGACCGACAAGAGCCTCGCCGCCGCGCGCGAGCAATTGCGCGCGCAGATCGGCAGTTCGATGCTGCCGACCATCGACGCCGGCGGCCAGGTCACGCGTAATCGCGCGCTGGCGATCCCCGAGATCGGACCGAACACGTTTCTGTACAACATCTTCGTCGGTCAGTTGCAGGCGCACTATACGTTCGACCTGTTCGGTGCGGCGCGCCTCGCCGACGCGGCGCTCGCCGCACGCGTCAACGTGCAGGCGTATCAGTTCGACGCCGCGCGGCGGGCGCTGGCCGCCAACATCGTGAGCGCGGCCATCACCAGTGCCGCGTTGCGCGGGCAGATCGAGACGACGGAAAGGCTTGTGACGATCGCCAACGATCAGGCGCGCGACACGCAGCGGCGTTATGCATTGGGGGCCGTCTCGCACGCCGATCAGTTGAGCGCGCAACAAAGCGCCGCGAGTCTGTCCGCGAGTTTGCCGGGCCTGAAGCAGCAGTGGCTCACAACGCGCCACGCGTTGGCGGTGCTGCTCGGCCGCACGCCGGATGCCGCACCGGACGATCTCGAACTCGCGCGGTTGCATGTGCCTGAGCAGGTGCCCGTGGTGGTGCCGTCGGAACTGCTGCGCTCGCGTCCCGACATCCAGGCCGCCGACGCCGCCTTGAAAGCCGCGGCGGCCGATGTCGGCGTGGCCACCGCGCAGATGTTCCCGAGCCTGTCGCTGAGCGCGTCGATGGGACAAGGCGGCTTTAGCTGGCCGGTCGCGCTTTCCGGCGCGGGGGCGATCTGGAGCATCGGTGCGTCGCTGTCGCAGCCGCTGTTCCACGGCGGCGCCCTGTTCGCGCAACGGCGCGCGGCGGTCGATACCTACGATGCCACGGTCTCGCACTACAAACAGACGGTGTTGGCCGCGTTCCAGAATGTCGCCGATACGCTCGCCGCGCTGGAGCACGATTCGCAGGCGTTGGACGCGGCGAATGTTGCCGCGCGCTCCGCGCAAGGCATCTTCGACGAGACTTCCGGGCGCTATCGGCTGGGTGCGTTGCCTATTGCGTCGGCGCGCTCGAGCGAGCAGCAGTTCCGCAACGCGCAACTCGATGAGATCCGCTATACGAGCGCGCGTTTGACGGATACAGCGGCGTTGTTTCAGGCGATGGGGAATCCGCCGGAGGGATCGGCGGCATCTTCCGCAAATGCAGCGAGCGCGGCTTCGGCTTCGGCGTCGGCTTCGGCCGCTCCGGCAGCGAATCCGGATGTTGTCGAATAGCTAAACCTGGGATTCCGTACTGATCGCTGCAAACTTATCCCCACTTTTTGTTGAAGAGCCTGTTGAAAACTATCTGACAAGCAGGCTAACTGCTTGAACGCATGGGGATTTGTGTGTGCGGTACGGAATCAACCAGCCGGCGTTGAACAATGGCTCTTTCACGAAACGAAGACCTTGGGAGGCCTCGACGTTATCCCCAGTTTGTGTTGACAGCGTTGTTGATAACTCCGGGGCTACCCGCTTAAGTGCTTGACCCGAATGGTTTTGTTACTTGAGGTGCCGGTGGATGCAGCAACGTCGCGCGCCGTGGGGATGACTGGCGGCGCTGCAGCTTATCCACAGTTTGTGTTCGCAAGTCCGTGGATAAGTCTCTCCCCACAGCGCTGAACCCCACGCCATAATGCTTTGCGGGCCATGTGAGGGAAAATTGAGCATTCCCCACAGGCCGCCAAACATCGTTCCCCCACGTTTCTCCATACGCTACGGCGCGGGGAAACTGCCTTTCCCCTGAATGGGAAAGGGCCGACATATTAGACATGTGTTTTGTAAAGCATTCGCGCTAACGGCGATCCCTAACGGGAGCTAACACGGCAAGTGACTTGTTTACATTCGGACAGGTGAGTTGTCCATGCTGCGGTGTGGGCGTATGGGGGACGACATGGATTTTCCTCACGGAGTCTGGTGATAGGGCTCCTTCGCAATCCACAGGCGCAACAACCTGATAGTGTCCGGGTTCGTCACAATCACGTCCTGTGATTCCTTCGTCGTGTATCCACGCCGCAGGAAACGGCGTGGATACACCTGCTACACGACGCTGGATATAAGGCTGCAACCGCACGTTGCGTGATGGCCCTGACGCGCAACGGGGACGCCGTGATCCGTTATCCTGTCGTCGCCCTCAACAATGACGTTGGGCACCACCTCGGGGTGAAGCGGACAGGTCACTTCGTCGCCCTTGCGGGCCACGCGCACCCCGCCATA
This sequence comes from Paraburkholderia sp. BL27I4N3, assembly GCF_003386115.1. Lineage (NCBI taxonomy): Bacteria > Pseudomonadati > Pseudomonadota > Betaproteobacteria > Burkholderiales > Burkholderiaceae > Paraburkholderia > Paraburkholderia sp. BL27I4N3. The sequence continues at coordinate 2,461,237 of NZ_QREJ01000001.1, forward strand.
GCGCATGACTTCTGAGGCGGCGATAACTTCGCCGCCGTGGTCGGTGATGTCACCGAGACTGATGAGATCGGTCATGGATTTGTTCCTTGCACATTGCTCAACATTTTTGTGCTTGCCGTTTTACTTGGACAATACACTGGGATTGGACGCAGACTCACTCATTGCGGAACTCCAAGTTCTCCGGCAGCCCTTATTACTGAACCATGGACTCATTCTTCATCGGAGCAACTTTAGACGATATGCGCTTGCCGTTGCTAAAACGATCAACATAAGAAAATGCCTCACCTGTTGCCGTATCGCAATACGTTCCAACGCGCTCTAATAAATTAAGCTTCCCGCTCTTATTTATGGAATACCGTTCACTCCAGTTTTCACAAGCATTTTCATGAAAACAAGTACCGACAATCTGGTGCCTCTTCAAGTCTGCCTGAATGCACGGCAAAGCACTTAATCGCTTTGAATAAACATACTTTTTCACCGAAAAATTGAATAAATACACATCATAGAACTCTTGACTCGCCCCTCTGGATGAAAGTATTTTTAAATCAGGATGACCATCGAAGTTAAGGTCCTCCCAGGATATATCTTTCTTGTTCACATCATGATTTAACCAAATGGTCTGCTTTGTTTCTGCTGTGATCACGCGGAGTTCCCGTCCCGACAATGTTATTTCCGAAGCAGCAACTTCCTTCGCTAACACTAGCCCGTTTTGAAGAAGAACGACTTGCGTTACGATCAAAAAAATTATTTTTAAAGAACGCTGTCGCGAAACTTTAAAGAGATCAATTGCTTTTTTGAGTGTATGCTTTTTCATAGTCAATGATAGTATCAGTAGTCTTCGCAAGCGCAGAAAGAAAGACATTTGTTCGCGGCACAAGTCCGTTCATAGGTCCGGTACTATTTGGATTTCCAGTATTGACTGCGCGGGCCGCCCTTTCAAATTGAGGGCACACACGAAAATCAATGCTCTCGGGATGAGATCTGCAAGATTTTTGATGGTAATCATAATTGTCGCAAACATTTTCGAGTCTTGAGTTGGAAACGACTGGAACAATGTCGGATTCGACATTTATATTATGTGCCGACTGCACTTCCTTCGCGCAAGTAACCCAGTAAAATCCGGCCGAATCGCAGGCGACATCTCTATCCGTTTCAAGTCTATCGCGATATGCCGTTGCTGGACCGCTCCAGCCCTTGTAGCGCCCATACTTCGTATAATTCGCCTCAAAAGTAAGTTGGATAACCCCGCGACCATACCATGGGGCGTAGGTGGCATGAGCTCCGCCGACCTCGGCAGTTGTGGAAAGGTAAATCGTTTCTTGAATCGCATTTCCCAAGAAATACGCCACCCTTAATCCGTTGGTCGAAATTGAGTATTTTCTTAAAGTCGAATTTAAATGCCGCACAAAAAGGTTTGCCCGTTGCAGTGCTCTGGTCCAGGGTATCGTCCCAGTTGGATATGTTCGATGATGCGAGGCGTTTTTAGTCTCGTCAATAATTTGACGCGGTATACATTGGGCCAGCTCAGATGCGGACAGCCATCCGCATTTTCTGAAATGTCGAATGAATGCAAGTGGATGAAAAAAACAGAATTCCTTTCCGCCTGCCAGCGATGGCACGTGATCCATGAACTGGATTTTATTCAAAAAACCTAAAAACCTGTCGTAGCCGTCGGGGTCCGTATCCTTGCACTTGCCAAAATAACCATCGGGCTTGTTCAGATCCCTATAACGCTGGTCATTGTTGGCTGAATCCCACTCGCTTTTTGTATGGCACACCAGGCCGGAGAGACCAGTTTGCACACTATCGTTGCCCTGCACGTAGGAAGAGAGCTGTTCATCGAGGCTGAAGGTTGAATCACTCTGAGAAGCATCAAACGCGGTTGCGGTTGCGTCGCCAACAAGCTGCCGCAGCTTGCGGTAACTGAACAGACCATCCGCATCGAGCGGCGCGTTTTCACTACTTATCTTCTGCCAGCCGGTGAAGAATGGAAAGTCCGCATCCGAAAGTTTGACGATGGATGTCCTGTTGATATCCACGTAGCCTTGCGTACCGTTTGCGTCGAAGGGCACCGCGACCCATGTTGTTCTATCCGAGGCGGAGACAAGCGTCGGAGAATCGGCCAGAATGCGCCCGAAGCGCAGCAGTTCGTACCCGTCGCTCGGACATGTTGGATACAATGCCATCGCACGCTCATAGAGCTTGTACTCATAGTCGTTGTATCGCTCCCTTAAGGGCTGGGCTGTCAGTTGTACGCATCGGCCGTCGCCGTTTTCATCCATCCAGGCGCGCGTGTAACGCTGCCCCTTGTGGAAATAGGCCTCCACATACAGTTTGCTGCTTTCCTTTGGAAGCCTTCCCGCATTCAGCCTTGGAAACCAGGCTTCGTCATGCGGTGTGCCTGGCCGGTCCAGAAATTCTACTGTGGCAGGGATCACATAATAGGCATGACCCCACCAGTCTTTCGAACTGGGCTGAACCGGAGTATTTTCCCCAAGCTGGACTGTATGACCAGTCTGCTGAAACCAGGCAGTGAAATCATCCCCGCTCATAAAGATTTCGAAGTGCAAATGCCATAGCCCTTGCGATTGCCCCCAATGACCGAGGATATCCTTGCGATAGACCTTCCTGCCATTGCCCTCTTTGACACCATCGCCAGCTTCAAGCAGCCACGCCGCGAGCGCGAAGGGCGAAGCGTGCGACGACGGATTCGCTGATAGCGGTGCGATTAGCGCATGCTGCGCCGTAAGATCCAACAAGTGCATATACAGCGAATAAAAGGTTATTGTGCGCCCGTCTCCCGTGTCGGTGACATGACGAAGTAGCACGAATCCATTGTTAGTATTCAGTGCCTCCTGGCCTGTCGCGTCATCTATATGTCCGTCGGAAATGGGATTCTGGCTAACGCGATAGGCGATCACTTCGCCATCTGCGATGGCCCGCACAGGTTCATCGCGGGTACCTGGCACAAGATGGATGCCACCGTGCCAGCGACGATCGAATGTCACAGGGAAGACACCGTGATAGCCCGGTTCGTATGCTTCGACCGCGGTCATCATCGCATCAGTGTCGGTATCGTCGCCGGAATTGAGCGCCGACTGCGGCAGGAAGGGTGGGCTGATAATCATAAGTTAGGGCAACGCTGATTAAGTCCGCCGATCCGGTACGTCAAGCGTTATAGAGATCGGATTGAATGAGGAAGGCGAACCAGGATGAAGCAGCAGACGCTGGCGATGGCAGCCGATCAAGGTGCGGGTTTTGAGACGCACCGCAAACGCACGCGGCGCGACGAGTTTCTCGACACGATGAATGCGATCGTGCCATGGGCGCAGTTGTGCGCGGTGATCGAGCCGCACTATCCGAAACGCGGCAATGGCCGCCCGCCAATTGGTCTGGAGCGCATGTTGCGGATTCACTTCATCCAGCACTGGTTCAATCTGGCCGACTTCGCCTGCGAAGAGGCACTGTACGACAGTGCTAGCCTGCGTCGCTTTGTGGGTATTGATCTGGGCTGCGAAGCCGTGCCGGACGCGACGACGCTGCTCAAATTCCGGCGCCTGCTGGAGACCCACCAACTGGGTGAGCAGCTCTTCGCCGAAGTGGGCCGGGTACTTCAGGCCAGCGGCATGAAGCTCAGGAGCGGCACCATCGTGGACGCCACGATCATCGGTGCGCCGAGCTCGACAAAGAATGAACAGAAGGCGCGCGACCCCGAGATGCATCAGACCCGCAAGGGTAAGCAGTGGTACTTCGGCATGAAGCTGCACATTGGTGTCGATAGCCAAAGCGGGCTGGCGCACAGCGCAGTGCTCACTCCGGCCAACGTGCATGACAAGCACCCGCTGCCGCAATTGCTGCACGGCCAGGAGCAGCGCGTCTACGGCGACAGCGCCTATGCGAGCCAGAAAGACCTGATTCACGGCAAGGCGCCGAAGGCACGCGACTTCACCAATCAGCGGACGCGTCGTGCGGGCGGAGAAGTCGACGAGGTGCAGCGCGGCAGGAATCGCAACAAGTCGAAGATCCGGGCCCGGGTCGAGCATGTCTTTGCGGTCGTGAAGCGACTATGGGGATTTACGAAGGTGCGCTATCGCGGGTTGGCAAAGAACGCCAACCGGGCGTTCGTCGCGCTCGCGCTGGCCAACGTCTACCTGTCGCGCAGGCAACTGACGGCATCGGTACGCCCATAGTGGGCCAAAGGCGGGCAAAGTGCCCGCCCACAAGGCCCGCGAGGGCCGCAAAGCAACGGCGCAAGCTCGGCCTCATGACTTGACGACGTTCAAATTGCTAACGCGTCGCCAATTTCGCGGCTTGTTCAGTGTAGCCTTAGCGAGATTTAGGGTACAGACTTGTCGTTTTCAGGTTGCCTTGAGGCATGGTGGATAACGGCATCCGCTTCGAATCCGGGCCCGGCACATCCCAGTTCGCCCCCTTCTCCAGAATCACCCCCGGCGAGCCGTTAATAATCCCGCTGCCGTTGATCTGGATATACGACCCACCCGCGCCGATCCAGACTTCCTTCGACGCGGTAATGACGACCTTGCCGTCCGTGCTGCTGATCGTGATGTCCTTCAGGGCCGCGAGCGCCATCTGGTCGCTCTGCGCCTGGATATCGACGCGGCCTTTCGCGGCGACCAGTTTCATCCCAAGCTGGTAAGCGAACATCGAGATCGCACCGCGCACCGACGCGAACAGTGAGCGCCCGGACGACACGCTCACGTCGCGACCCGCTGTCACCGCATGATCCTGTCCACTCACGATGTGCGTTCCCTGCGCGGCGGTCATGCCGATGCCCGCCGCGCTCGCAACGACAAGATCGGGCCGCGTCATTTCGGGGAACGGATTTTCACGCCAGTGGGCGGTGTCGCCCCGGATCGCGTCGTTCTGCGCCCTGATGGCTTTCGCGGCGTCGTGCTGGCTCGCGTCCGACGACTGCGCGTTGTGCTGCCGCGCGAGCTGCGCCATGTCCTCGTGTTGCGCGCGCGCCTGCGTCAGGCGCTGCACCGTCTCGCCCATGTCCTTGGCGGGTGACAGCGCACCGCTGCGCGTCTCGGTGGTCACCAGCATGCCGTGGTTGTGCGGTACGCCCAGCAAATGCCCATGTCGTGGACGCGACCTGAGAACGTGAGATCAGGCGATGCTGGATATAAGGCTGCAACCGCATGTGGCATGGTGGCCCTGACGCGCGACGGAGACACCGTGGTCCGTGATCCTGTCGTCGCCCTCAACGATTACGTTGGGCACCACCTCAGGGTGGAGCGGACAGGGTCACTTCGTCGCCCTTGCGGGCCACGCGCACGCCGCCATAGCGCATGACTTCTGAGGCGGTGATAACTTCGCCGCCGTGGTCGGTGGTGTCACCGAGTCGGATGAGATCAATCATGCGATTGGTCCTTATTGGTGGATGGGGGAAACGGGTTCACAAGGTCAGCCGAATGTATCCAGCCGGTCGTCACGCGCCCCGGATCGGCAACGTTCGCTCCGGGGTCTGCAAACCGCACATAAGAAAACCGATCGCGCGTTCGAAGTACAACGACGCCATCCCATTTGGTTAAATACCCCTTTCTTGCGACAAATTTTCCGTCTTTATAGTCGTAAAAAAGCGACCGATTTTTTATAAGTCGAATGCCAATTGCAGGAATTCTCTTTTCTACTGTGTAGGGAAATGCCCCGGACTCCTCTGGTCCAAATTCAAATGCACCCATAGCATTTCCGCATCCAGCCTGTGTCTTGGACGTCCTAATTATCATAGTGTCGCCCCGTCCATATAGATATCCCCCTATGTCATAATCCTTATTTCTGTCGCCAAACAAAAAAGACCTGTCTTGCGGAGTAAACGTCAGTATCTCTCTAGCCGAATATTCTCCGGAATCCGGTAAATTCCTCTCTGTATGACGTTGCACAAACAGATAGAAGCATGAAGTTTTTCCGTTGTTGGCAGAATAAAATCCTGATAAAAACCCATTATCATCAACTCCTATGAGGTTGGGGCTATCAAATATTAAAACATTTGCCGCCCAGGCATGCGAAGCCACAAATGAAGCAAAGAATAATAAAAGTCCCTTATTTAAATTTTTCATAATATTTACCGAGATGTTCGACATAGTGAGGGTTATACTTTTTCCAGTTACTACCGTTATATGAAGCCGCTACTTTTTCCCACTTGCGCTCTCGTAGACCATCAATGGCGTCGGGCTTGATGTTTTTCATAAAGGCAACAAAAATCTCAACTTGGCCGTTCATACCCGACATGAATTTATTGGCAAATTCAAATACGCTCGAACATCCACATTTTAAAAAATATTCGCCAAGTATCTGGAATCCTCCCCAAGAGCAAGATTTCAGCGCTGCTTCAAAGTCTAACGTCGACGCACGCACAACCTTTTTATATTGATGCAGCCCTTCGAGGCCGTACCGACCGAGCACTGGGAAACACAGATCGGGGTATCCCGGGTAAGGATTGCCGAGCTTTTTCTTTTTTCCCTTCGATTGTTTATCAGCAGCCTGGCGGGCTTTTTTTGCTTCGGCTTCGACCACCACACAGTCGCCCCGTCCTTTCATGGCTCGATTTCTCATCACACGCAAGTTCCCATGTCGTGGAAGCGACCTGAGCACGTGAGATCAGGCGATGCTGGATACAAGGCTGCAACCGCATGTGGCATGATGGCCCTGACGCGCGATGGGCACACCGTGGTCCGTGATCCTGTCGTCGCCCTCGACGATGACGTTGGGCACGACCTCAGGGTGGAGCGGACCGGTCACTTCGTCGCCCTTGCGGGCCACGCGCACGCCGCCATAGCGCATCACTTCTGAGGCGGTGATAACTTCGCGCCGTGGTCGGTGATGTCACCGAGCCGGATGAGATCGGTCATGAGATTTTTACCTCACCGTACGGTAGCCGGCGGTTTACCTGAAGCGCCCCAGATACTTTGGTGTTTGTGAAGTACCCGAAACAGCATGCCCGGCGCGCAGTCAGCCATGCACATTGCACGCCCTTGAGTCACCCGACCGCTGTTGTCGATCGGAAAATCGGAATAGATCAGTGGCTTGACCGGTGACGAACCGTCAATTTCGACCGCATTCGGCATACGTTCATCCAGATCGATCGTGTTACGCTCCATGATGTTGATCCATGGATGACTGATCGTATCCACGGCTTTTGGAAACGCGTAGTTAGGATTTCCGGCATGCACGCATGCGGTTTCAAATTTAAATGACCGTGGCTTCTTTTCTGTTGCCAGAAAGCACATGTCCTCGAATCGATAAAACCGGTAGCCGGTTCGCTTCCCCGTTGCGAGGCTTGTTTCATAATTTTCTTCGTCTATCAACAGATAATCACTGATTTTGTTCTTCCGAATATATGGCAGGTAGGATGGGTTAATATCAGGATCGGGATCGTCAACTGCAAAACTGATATTAAATTTAGCTCGGACGGGGGGCTTTCCTTTCCACAATGGAATTTCATCAAGTGTAACGAAGTCTCTCTTTGGAGTCTTTACGGGCGCCTCGCCTTGGGCGCCGGGAAAGGAATAGTTTTCATCTTGTGTTGCTTGATATTTCCTACATACATCGTTAGATACCATTGCATAACGACTCTTCAAGTCCGCAGGTTGATGCCGGAGGAACAACGCACATCGGGGTTGCAAATAAGCGGCCTCATTATCGTAATGTATCTTTGTTCCGTTAAAAAATACTGTTCTTTCCGCTGCTACGCCAATGCGATAGATTCCCAAAAAGATACATGCCGCAAGAAGAATCCCTATCTTTTTTATAGTCATAAAAATCCCGTTTCCCTATTCGAGAACATTAATTATTCTTTAACTGTGACATGCATATGCGTGTCATGCGGAATAACCCAGTTAAGCCATGGCGTATAAACCGCTGCTGGCGTCACTTGGTGGTCCGTTCTCAACTCACCGTACAGGGCTGCAAGTTTCTGGCCTCCAGGACCAGTCGGGAACGGATGATTTCTATCGTGATGGTCGTGATTGTGAACCGTAAAATGAATGTTCTCATCGGCATCGTCAAAGTGCGTGACATCCAGCGCAACGCCCATCCTGTGCAATTTGGAACCCAGCATGGGTCGCCATGAACTGGAAAAATCAACCGAGCTGATGTGAAGGCGCCACGCCGCCTTCAGAACGACTGCAAATGCACGCGGGGAGGTCCGGCGCAACGCCTGTTGGACGGTTGTACGATTGCTGGTATTCACAGCATTAGCAACGGCCCGCGCGGCGAACGTCACAGTGATGCCCAGCGCGTCCACCCGGACGCTGAAAGCGGCCATTGAGCGGGAATCCGCTCCCGCGCCATAAATAGGCTGAAGCACCTCTCGCCAGTTAACATTCAGTGACTGGGTGTTGCCAGCCGCGTGGGGCGACGTTTGTGGCTGCGCCTGCGGTAATGGAGAAGCGGGATGTGGTGCGCCGGTGACGGGTCCGGCGTAGGTCTGCGGGTTCGGTTGCACGCCTTGTGTTCCCGGCGCGGCTGCTGGGGCCACTGGCGGAATGGTGCTTCTCGCATTGCCCTGCGGTGCCGCCGGATGTTGTCCGGGAAGTAGGGAACGCGTCAGCGTTTCCGGTGGGCAAAGCCGGGCAATTTCGTCATCCGTGAATTCATGGCTAATTCGCAGCCACAGATCACCGTTCAGATACCCCTGATATTCGTCAGTTGTTCCGGGTTTGAGTCCAAATGTATTTTCGGCGGGCGGGGCACCAAAATGGTTTTCTATTGAGAACCGCTCCTCCAAGTCGGATCTGACCTCGTAAACATGGACCTTGCTGTGCGCGACATCCGGCACCGTCCAGGCAAAAAGCTGGAAGTTGCGGTGCTGTGCATACGCATCGTTAGCAATGTGCAGTGCAATGCGGACGACGTGATCGGGAATATTGATCGGGGGCAGTGAATGTTTGAAACGCTGTCCATCATGCAGGGTGTTTGTCGACACCTTGGCCGGAAAAGTTGCGGTCCTGCCATCTGTACTGTTGTACGGATAGATCACCGCGTGCGTATCGGCATCGACCACCACGTACGGCATTCCGTTTAGGTACGGCGCGGAGTCGGTGACACCTTTGTGCGTGTCGTCATTAGGATACGCAGCGTTATACAGAGGATTGAGGCCGGAATCGTCTCGTGGCGCGCAATAAAAAGTAAAGCTCACCTTGCGCGTCATGCATTGCGCAGTCTGTGTCGGCATGTTCGGTCCGCACGTCATGCTGCCGATCGGGGTTTGATTCGGGCCAGTCATCTATCGTCCTTTTTTCTGAATAAGGAATGCTCAGCAATCGTGGGGATCGTCGTCAGGCGGGGCATCGTCCGGTTGCTGCGCATCGTGCGGATGCGCCGTGAGATTCTGCTCGCTGGCAGTCCAGACGCGCTGGGTCAGGCCGTTTTCGTCCGTTATGCCATACCAGGTTGGCCCGTTCTCTGCGTCCAATCGGTACGGGTAGTTGCGCAGGATGGCGCCGCTACGGTCCCGAAGCGTGAACTGCGCACTGAAAGGTTTCTCGCCAGGCAGATCGGGCAACGGCATGCGCTTCGAATCTGGATTCTGCACATCCCAACGCCCCTTCTCCAGAATCACCCCCGGCGAGCCGTTAATAATCCCGCTGCCGTTGATCTGGACATACGACCCGCCCGCGCCGATCCAGACTTCCTTCGACGCGGTGATGACGACCTTGCCGTCCGAGCTGCTGATCGTGATGTCCTTCAGGGCCGCGAGCGCCATCTGGTCGCTCTGCGCCTGGATATCGACCTTGCCTTTCGCGGCGACCAGTTTCAGCCCAAGCTGGTAGGCGAACATCGAGATAGCGCCGCGCACCGACGCGAACAGTGAGCGCCCCGACGACACGCTCACGTCGCGACCTGCTGTCACCGCATGATCCTGTCCGCTCACGATGTGCGTTCCCTGCGTGGCGGTCATTCCGATGCCCGCCGCGCTCGCAACGACAAGATCGGGTCGCGTCATTTCGGGGAACGGATTTTCACGCCAGTGGGCGGTGTCGCCCCGGATCGCGTCGTTCTGCGCCTTGATGGCTTTCGCGGCGTCGTGCTGGCTCGCGTCGGACGACTGCGCGTTGTGCTGCTGCGCGAGCTGCGCCATGTCCTCGTGTTGCGCGCGCGCCTGCGTCAGGCGCTGCACCGTCTCGCCCATGTCCTTGGCGGGCGACTGCGCGCCGCTGCGCGTCTCGGTGGTCACCAGCATGCCCCGGTTTGCGCGGACCACGCCCCATGAATCGGTGGCGAGTTCCCAGCCGATGCCGCGCGCCTGTTTGCGCCCCTCGCCGGGCACGATGCGCGTGTTGTAACCCACCACCAGCCGCGAGTTCGCCTGATCGCTCGTCACCTGCGCCTGTAACCGGTCCGGCGTGTCGTCCGCAACGAACTGGTTCGACCCGCTCCCTTCCAGATTGCGACTGAGCAGGCCTGACAGGGCATGGTTGTCCTGCAGCGGCCACGGCGGCATGTTGTCCGCGTTGTAGGCCTGCCCGATGACGAACGGCCGGTCCGGGTCGCCGTCGATGAAATCGACGATCACTTCCGTGCCGATGCGAGGCAGGCTGATGGCCCCGTGACTATTGCCCGCCCACGGTGACATGACCCGCGCCCAGCACGACGAATTCTCGTCCCGGTTCGGCGAACGGTCCCAGCGGAATTTAAGCGTCACGCGGCCATACGGCTCGGTGGACACGACGTTTCTATCGAAGCCCGTCACCACGGCGCTCTGCGGTCCGGTCGTGCGCGGCTTGGGGACCGTGCGCGCCGGACGGAATACATTGGTCGCCGGTTGCACGGTGAAGTCGGTGTCGAACCGGTAGACGCCCGGACCGGTCGATTCCATCGTCTCTTCGGCATCGAGCTTCGCGCGGATCACCATGTATTCCTGGTTCGCCTTGCGATACGGATGGTTCTCCAGATGGAAGGTCGTCCCGCATACGACATTGCGCAGCGCGCCCCGGCCTTCGGCGCGCTCGCCGCGCGCGAACAGTTCCTCGATGCGGATCTGCGCGAACTTCTCGCCCTCGGCCGTGCTGGTGAAGTCGCCCGGCCACTCGTAGCGCGTCAGATCATTGTGAATCGTCTTCTGCGGCTGGACCTTGCGCACCCCGAGATTGGCTTCGGGCTGCTTGAAGTCATAGTCGCCGGCCGTCCAGACGCCCGACTGCAACGTCTGGGCGATATCGAACGCGTCGATATACTCCGCGTCGATCCTGTGCCCCGGCGGGTAGTACGCGAGCGTGTGATACGCCTCGCTCTGCACCGGCTTGTGCGCGCCCACGTGGTCCACGAACACCATCCGGTGAAAGCCCTTCGAGTGCTCGAAAAACCAGTAGATGCCGTTCTCAGCCATCAGCCGCTGCACGAAATTCAAATCCGTTTCGCCATACTGGACCTGATAGTCCAGTCGCGGGTATATCCGGCTGGTGCGCCAGGCGCAGGAAAACGGATAGATCCGCAGCACTTCACGAATGATGTCGATAACATTCTTACGCTGAAATATCCGGTAGTCCGAGCGCTGCCCGGCAAGCCAGAGGCCGGGTTGCAGCGTGAGCCGGTAATGGCTCTGCCGGTCCTGCTGTTCGACAAAGCGCGCGCTGGTCACGATGCCGCTGATCTCACGCATGCCGCAGCCGATGTTCGACATCCACGAAGGGCCGGAAACCCCGCTCATTCCTTCAAGCTGGATAGCCACGGTCAGCGGCCTGCCGATCATCGCACGCAGGTCGAGGTTCGCCGCGTCGTCGCCGAACATGTCGAGGTCTTGCGGCGTCACCATGTCCAGCGTGTAGGCGTAGATTTCCGACAGGGCTTCCTCGCCACGGATTGATCTGAGCACCAGTGCGGGCTCGCCTGACGGCGATTCCGGCAGCGCCGCGCCGCTCACGGTGATGGTGCGGCGGGTCGAAAAATCCAGCATGAGTGTCCTTCCTCCAGAATGAATGTGGTTGACGGCCACTCAGGCCGCTCAGGCCGTGCTACGGGTGCCCATGCGGGGCGGCCAGAGCGCGACGGGGCCGCGCTGTACCGAGCGCATCGAGGTCTGCACGAAGGTATGCATCGGGACGTGGCGCGCATGGGCAGGAAACGGCTGGCTGGCAATCTCGGCGGGATCGTGGCCGGCGAGGCTCGTGACAAAAAAGGAGAATGTTTCGTCGTCCTTCCGGTCGAGGCCCGCTGCGGCCTGGGCGGAGGCCCACGCCCGGTACAGCAGAGTCAGGTAGCGGTGGTGAAAGATGTCGAGGAAGTTGACGAGCGTTGCATCCCGCCGGTTCTGCTCACGCTCGCGCGCAATCTCGGTCATGTGAATCGGCAGTGGCCCGTTCGGCCCGAACATGCCCAGACTGAGAAGCCGTATCTTCAGACGCCCGTTGACCTCATGCACGTCGGCAATCTCGCGCGGCGCGAATGCGAGGCTCGGTGCCTGGCCGAGGCGGAACGGCTCCGCCTGTGGACGCCGCGCGGTGCCGACCGGGTCAATGCGGGGATCGGCGCCGATACGGCGCAGCGGGGAAATAGACCCGTAGCGCCAGGGTTCGGCCATCAGACGTTCAACGCTTTCCGGTGAAAACGCCACGCTGGGCATGGGCAGATCGAAGCGGGCGCGCTCCATCAATCACGACGCGCCTAATGCGGCCCGCACGGGAAAGACAGGAGCCGTGAGGCGTGGATACGTAAGACGTGGATACCTGTCGCAGCGTACAGCTTTCATCGTTTGACCTCTTCCCCGAGTTCTTTCAATCATCGGGGATAGTCGTTGGATAGTCAGCAGGACTATTTCGCAATAACGCTGGGAAATGTCAGCGGCGTCCAGTTGCATTGACGGTTATCTACCCGTCCTGAGCATGTTATGCATCATGCGTCAACACGGGCCACCGGGCTGGCGTCGGCGCAGGCAACGAGAGAGTGTCTGCAGATCAGGATGGGAATTGTGCCGACATGCAGAATCAATGCGCGGGTCGTGTACGCAGCCCCGACATCGGACAAATCCGGGAACGCGCAGCAAGCGACAAGATGAAAAAGGGCGACCGGAGTCGCCCTAAATGGTCACGCAAAACACCTGCCGTGTCCCGATGATGCGGACAACCGGAGTCCGTGTGCCCGCAACCAGGTTGTTAAATTCGAACGGAACAGATGTTTGTAGCTCTTGAGCGTCGCGGGCGAATTTATCCACAGAAATTGTTCGCAAGCTTGTTGATAACACCAGGAGATCCTACCTAAGTACTTGACCCCACACGACATTCATCCCCAGACGCAGTTAACGCCGCCCCGCCTCAATAAACACTCGCCTCACCCGCCGGCCGATTCTTGAACCGCTTGTGCACCCAATAGTACTGGTCAGGAATCCGCCTCACCTGCGTCTCGAGAAACTCGGTGATGCGCCGCGCGTCGACGGCCACATCGTCGGACGGAAAATCGCTTAGCGGTTCGAAAATGCTCAGTTTGTAGCCGCGATAATCCGGCAGCACTTCCGTCACGAACGGCACCACCCGCGCATTCGCCGCGCGCGCCATCCGCGAGACGGATGTGAGCGTGCAGGCCGGCACGCCGAAGAACGGCACGAACACCGAATCGCGCAAGCCGAAATCCATATCCGCGGCGAGCATCACCGGCTTGCCGTCGCGCAGCGCGCGCAACGCGCGTCGCACACTGTCGCTGCGCGGAATCATCTCGGTGCCGAAGCGGCCGCGCTGTCGCTTGGCCATCGCATCGAGCAGGAGGTTTGACATCGGCGTATAGAGAGACGCGACCGGATGCCGCGTCGAATACATCATGCAGCCCGCCTCGATGCCGACGAAATGGAAGCCGACAAAAATCGTCGGCTTCCCTTCCATGTCAGACAGATCAATCGCGCTCTCCACTTCGACGAGGCGAGCCAGCGCCTGCGCATTGCCGAACCATTGCGGCCCGCGTTCGACGTAACTGCGGATCACGTGACAAAAGTGCGCGCGCGCCAGACGTTCGCGCGCCTCGTCGCTCATGTCCGGGAAACACAGCTTCAGATTGGTATGCACGACGCGCCGGCGCGTGCTGGGAATCCGGTACAGCAAGGCGCCGATACCGGTGCCGATTCGCGCGACGACGCTATACGGCAAAAAAGCAAACGCGCGCAGCAGACCCGTCATCAGACAGATCAGGATTCGACTTTTCACAAGGCGGGACCCGGTGGATGCTGGATGGCAAACACGCCGGCCGCGGCAACCACAACATTGCCGGCGGACGAAGTGACATACGCGCGCGTCTTAACGGGTCTCGCGCGGCGCGGATTCGAGAATGGACGTCTCGCTTGTGGCGAAATGCCGCGGTGCCGGAAGCCGATCCCGTGCAGGGATCAGGCGTCGTTTAGGACCCTTGAGAAAGGCACCGCCGGCGTGATTAAAACACACCGCGCGTGCCGGATACACAATCCACCGGGCAGACCACCCGGCGAACGGCAAGAAAGCATTGCCGGGCGGCGCTTTCCTGCTCTTTCAAAAACTTGCCTGCGTGCGCGGCCGCCAGATTCAAACGGTCCGCACACGCCCGCCGCGCCCCAAGGGAATTCCCCCGGAAAACATCACGGCTTGTTCGACTCGAACAGATCCATAATCTGCTTCTTCTCGTTCGACGAGACACTCGGCGGCGGCACCGTCGGCGGCGTCATACCGGCCGGGCCGACGCCACCGACCGCATCGCTCACGCCGGCGGTCGGATTCGCCGAGTCCAGACCGATGCTGGCGACGAAGCCGTTGCCCGGCGTCATATCCGTATAGAACAGTTCGCCGTCGACCGAAGTCACGCCGTCAGGCTGGGCCGGTTCGCTTTGCGGCACGCCGCGCAGCGCGCGCTGCATGTACTCCACCCAGATCGGCAACGCCAGTTGCGCGCCGAATTCGCGGCTGCCGAGACTCTTCGGCTGGTCGTAACCCATCCACGCCACCGCGACGAGCGACTGCTGATAACCGGCAAACCAGCCGTCTTTCGCGTCGTTGGTCGTCCCCGTCTTGCCCTGCAGGTCCGTGCGATGCAGCACGTTGGTGCCCGCGCCCGTGCCGGCCGTTGCCACAGAGTGCAGCAGGCTGTTCATGATGTATGCGTTGCGCGGTTCCAGCGTGCGCGGCGCATCGCGACCGGCCGTGAGCGGCTGCGCCTTGGAGAGCGGCTGACCGCGCGCATCCGTCACCTCGTTGATCAGATACGGATTGATCCGGAAGCCGCCGTTCGCGAACACCGAATACGCACCCGCAGACTGCAATGGCGTGACGAGGCCCGCGCCGAGCGCCATCGGCAGATAGGGCGGGGTCTTGTCGGCGTCGAAACCGAAGCGCTGCGTGACGAAGTCTTGCGCGTACTTGGTGCCGATGAACGACAGAATGCGGATCGACACGAGGTTCTTCGACTTCTGCAACGCGAGACGCAACGGCATCGGACCGTCCGGCTGGTCATCGTCCTTCGGCTCCCACGCGTCGCCGCCCGGTGTGCTCGACGGAAAGTACAACGGCGCGTCGTTGATGATGGTGGCCGGTCCGAGACCCTTGTCGAGCGCAGCCGAATAGATGAACGGCTTGAAGCTGGAGCCCGGCTGACGCCACGCCTGCGTGACGTGGTTGAACTTGTTCTTGTTGAAGTCGAAGCCGCCCACCAGCGCGCGAATCGCGCCGTCCTGCGGCGTGAGCGACACCAGCGCGCCCTCCACTTGCGGCAGTTGCGTGATCTGCCAGTTGCCCTTGTCGTCCGCGATCAGGCGCACGATCGAGCCGGCCTTGATCTTCGTGGCGGCCGTGGCGCGCGCGCTCAATGCGGCGGCAGCGAAACGCAAACCGTCGCCGCTGATCGTCACCTGCGTGCCGTCCACGAGTTGCGCCTTGACCTGCTTCGGACCCGCGTCCGTCACCACGGCGGCGATGATCTCGCCGTTGTCGGGGTGATCGGTGAGCGCGTCGTCGATAGTCTGGTCGCGGTCGTCGCCCGGAGCGGGCAGCTGCACGAAACCTTCCGGCCCGCGATAGCCGTGGCGCCGCTCGTAATCCATCACGCCCTTGCGCACCGCGCGATAAGCGGCGTCCTGGTCGGCGGAGTCGATCGTGGTGGTGACATTCAGGCCGCGTGTATAGGTTTCGTCCTTGTACTGCGCGTACATCATCTGCCGGACCATTTCGGCGATGTACTCGGCGTGCACGCTATATTCGTTGCCCGGATTCTTGGTGTGAATCTCTTCCTTCACGGCCTGATCGTACTGATCCTGGCTGATGTATTTCAGCTCCAGCATGCGCCGCAGAATGTACTCCTGACGGATCTTCGCGCGCTTCGGATTGACCACCGGGTTATACGCGGACGGCGCCTTCGGCAAGCCGGCCAGCATCGCCGACTCCGCCAGCGTGATGTCTTTCAGATCCTTGCCGAAGTACACGCGCGCGGCCGCGGCGAAACCATAGGCGCGTTCGCCCAGATAGATCTGGTTCATGTACAGCTCGAGAATCTGATCTTTGGTCAGCGCGCGCTCGATCTTGTACGCGAGCAGCATTTCGTAAATCTTGCGCGTATAGGTCTTCTCGCTCGAGAGGAAGAAGTTGCGCGCCACCTGCATGGTGATCGTGCTCGCGCCCTGCGAGGCGCCGCCGTGCGAGAGGTCGGAGATACCCGCCCGCAGAATGCCGATGAAGTCGACGCCGCCGTGCTCGTAGAAGCGATAGTCTTCGATCGCGAGCACCGCTTTCTTCATCTGATCGGGAATGTCCTGGAAGCGCACGAGGGAGCGCCGCTCCTCGCCGAACTCGCCGATCAGCACATGGTCCGCCGTATAGACACGCAACGGCACCTTCGGACGATAGTCGGTCAGCGCGTCGAGCGACGGCAGTTGCGGCCCCATCACCACCAGCGCATAGCCGACGATCAGCGCGCCCACCACCGCGAGGGTCGCGAGCAGGCTGGCGAACCAGATGACGAGGGTCGCGCCGAGGGAACGGCGGCCGGCCTCGGCGTCGCGCGAAGCTGCGTTGCGTCCTGGAGTGCGTTGGTAGGAATCCCGGTCTTCACCAGACGGAGAATTGGATGAATGCGGTCGTTTGATGATTGGCATGACTGGAATAGTGGGCGCATGACTGAACGCCTTTCTGCACGCGCGCATGGCGCGCACATGAATCGTGATCGAGAATCGTAGCCTGAGGCGCAAACCACCGCACGGCCCTTTGCCCCCGGCAGGCCGCACGGCGCGCGCCGGGTCGAGTCCGGCGCAACGTAACAGCGCATTTTAAAAGAAATCGAGCACGGTCCAAGTTAGTTTTTTTGTAAGAATTCCCTTCGCGCGAAAGGAGTCTGTAGTTTCGGATGAACCCACGAGCGCTTTCACGCGCTGCCGGAGTTATTCACAGAAAATGTTCGCAGGCCTGTGGACAAGCTGCCCGCAAACGTTACAACTCGTTGATGCCATGGGATTTTCATGTCGCGCCCGTTCCGCATCGGGGCAACTCGTCATATGATGGACTCGGCGCGCGCTAACACGGCCTCGCGCCGCGGCGTCCGCCAAATGGCCGCTTTGAACCGCCCATGCCAACAAGTATGCGAGCCGACCATGAATAAGCCCAGCGAACGCATCGTCGTATTCGTCACGACCGCGCAGAAGCGCGCGATCACCACCACCGCCGAAAATATGGGCATCAGCGTCAGCGAACTGATGCGGCGCGCGGTCCTGAGCTTCGGCGCGACCAGCGAACAGGTGAAAGCGGCCAGCATCGTCGACCGCCTGCGCGCGCCCCGCGCGCCGGACGCGCTCGACGCCGCGCTGCAACGGGTCGCGCGCGGCACACGGCACGCGCGCGCCGCATTGCCGCCGGTTTTGCAAACGCACGGCGACAGCACAAGCGCCGCGCCTACGGAGGGCGCGGCGGGTTCCAACGCGCCTGCACCGGGCGGACTGCCGGACTATGCATCCGGACAGGCGGAGCCCGCGCCGTTGTTGCCGGCGGGCCTCGCCGCCGCGCTCGCCGCCGGCATAGACGAGGAAGCCGCGGCAACCGCCGAAGCCGTCGCGCGCGTGGCAGCAGCTGAAGCGGCATCGGCGGGAGGACTCCCAGCGCAGACCGATACGGAAACGCAACTGCGCAGCGTGCTTAAACACCCTCGCGTCGACACTCCGCGCGACGACGACGATCCACTGGGCGATCCCACCACGAAAGGCGGCCGTTTCGCGTGATGGGTTGGTGCGATGCTTGGCGCGCTGATTGCGTCGGCGCGTTGCACATCATTACGTCGGCGCCATTCAAAATGCGTGAGCTTTCGGCACCGCACGCCTGGCATTCTCCGGCGATCAGAAGCGGCGTTTGCATATTGAAAGCAGCTTCGACGTTGGCGTCTTTTGTGTGGTTGCATGCACGACTATTGGACATCGTCGACCCTGCTCGCGCACGACGACTATCGACGCAAACACCGCCCGCTCGCACCGCGCCTATTCACGCCCACGACACGTGTTGCGCGCAAAGTTGGCTAATCTGTCATCGCGCCCTTTAAGGGGGTTTTAAGAGAGCGCGTGGTGTAATATCCGCGAGCGGCTGAATGACGCATCGCGCGATTTAACCTTCGAGCTGTTTGCCCCTCGATATTCGAATCGAACAATTTACGTTGCCGCTAATGCAATCAGCGAGCGCGCCCCGAACTCCGGTCCGAACGTCGCGCAGCTTCGCGTGCAGCGGCGTAAAGTAGCAGTTGAATGCAGTTGAGCGCGCGGGACTATTCAGCGCCGTTTACATTCTTTGGAGGTTTTCATGTCGCTTTTTGACAGCATTTCCCGCACGCTTAAAGGTCTCCTGAACGACGCAGCCGACTCCGTGCAGGATCCGTCGCGCGACTCGCGCCAGATCGTGCGCGAACTCGACGAGAGCATCGCCAAAGCCGAGAACTCGCTGATCGAGATTCAGGCGCAAGTGGCCACGCAGCAAAGCAAGCGCGATGTTGCCGGGGACAAGGCGAAGAAATACGAAGACGGCGCGAAGCGCGCGCTGCAATCCGGCGACGAAGCGCTCGCGCGCGAAGCCCTCGGCGCGCAAGCCACGGCCGAAGCCGAACGCGATGCGCTCGCGAAGGAACTGACTACGCTGGAGCCGTCGGTGGCGCAGCTCAAGAGCCAGATCGAAGACATGCGCACGCGTCGCAACGACCTGAACGCGCGCTCCAACATTCTGCAAGCCAAGCAGCAGATCGCCCAGGCGAAAGACGTGGCGGCCACGGCATTGGGCGGCATCGGCGGAAAGAATCTGTCCGAAGATTTCCAGAAACTCGAAGACAAGGTCGCGCTGTCGAATGCCCGTTCGGACGCACGCCTGAATTCGGCCGACGTGAAGAGCGGCAAGGCGCTCGACGACAAGCTTGCGGATCTGAACCGCGGCCCGTCCGTCGAAGATCGTCTCGAAGCATTGAAGAAGCAGATCAATACGCCGGCCCAGTAATTGCGTCGGCAGCAGTACATACCGGCGGCCTTCGTGTGAGCCGCCGGAATCGACTGAAGGAGACGGGCGCAACGCGCCCGGTCCGTAAATGAAAAAATTTCTCGCAACCGCGTTTGCCTCACTGCTGTTCGTGTCGGCCGCGGCGTTCGCAGTGCCCACCGTTCAGCAGATCGAATCGGCCATGTCGCAAGGCAACTGGCAACAGGCCGACGCCGGCCTGAGCGAAGTGTTGCAGGCGCATCCGAACAATGCGCGCGCGCACTATCTGTATGCCCAGGTGCTCGATCGCGAAGGCCGTTCCGCCGACGCGCTCGCCCAGGTGCAGCAAGCCAAGACACTCGACCCGCAAATCCGCTTCACCGACCCGACCCGCTTTGCGCAGACCGAAGCGCGCATTCGCAAGGACGCGGAACGGGCAGGCGCCATGGGCGGCAACACGACCAGCCGTGCGCCCAACCCGTTCGCGCAGCAGCAGACGGCGCCGTCCGTGCAGCAACAGTCGGCGATCGTGCCGCAGGCGCCGCAGCGGCATGGTCCGGGCATGGGCATGTGGATCGGCATTCTTGTCCTCGTCGGCGTGATCGCGCTGGTGCTGCGCTGGACCTTGCGCCGCGCCCGCACTCAAGGCGATACGCGTGCCGACGACGAGCGTCGCGTGCAGCTCAAGCGCGCCACGGAGATGCTCAACACCGTGCGCGCGCTCAAGCTCGATGTGAAGCTCTCCACCGTGCAAGGTCATGAGGCGCTGGAGAAGGAAGTCGAAGCCACTGAAGACCAGTTGCGCGGCCTCGTCGAAACGTTGTCGAACAGCAAGAATCCGCTGCCGCCGTATCAGCTCGACGAACTCGAGCAACGACTCGGCAGCATGCGCGCGCGCCTCGAGGGCCGGCCCGATCCGTATGCCGCACCGGCCGCCAGCGCGCAGCAACAGTCGCCATATGCGCGGGAAGCCGAACGTTTCGGCAACCCGCCGCAAGCGCCTTATCCGCAGCAAGGTCCGTATCAGCAACAGCCGCCGGTTATCGTGCAGCAAGGCGGCGGTGGTTTCGGCGGCGGCATGGGCGGTCTGCTGACCGGCGTGCTGCTCGGCGAAGCGCTGAATTCCGGGCGCGAGCGCGTGGTGGAGCGCGACGTGATCGTCGACGACGAAGCGCGCCGTCGTGGCACCGACGGCGGCAATGGCGGCAATGGCGGCGGCCTCGACTTCGGTCAGGGTTCGAACGACTGGAACGACAACGGTGGCGGTGTCGATCTGGGCAGCAGCGACGACTCCGGCGGCTGGAACGACAACACCTGAGGTTCGCCGCGCGGCTGAAATCGAATCAGGCTGCACAAGCGCGCGTCATTGAAACAGGCTCCTTTACGGAGCCTGTTTCGTTATGGCGATCCGTTTCCGAGGCTTCACGTCCGCATCGTCACCCGTTCACTGGCCGATGCATGCTGCGCCAGCACCACCGAACCCGCGAACAGTCGGATGATGAAGCGCTCCGCATAGGCGATCAGCGCATCGCGGCGCGCGTCGTCCGCGTCGATATATTCGGCTGAGAGATGAAAGAGCTGCAGCACGATCTGCGTACAGATTTCGTCGACGGTCTCACGGGAAAGTGTCGGCATCAATTCCAGCTGAACGACGTCGTCGGCCATTTCCGCCGATACCTCGTGCAGGTTCGCGCGCACGGCTTCGCGCAATGCCGGCGACGTACCATGATATTCGGCGAGCGCGCTCAGAAACGCCGCGCGGTTGTTCAGCGCGAAGGCAAAGAACGCGACGCAGGCGCGGCGCGGCACGCTATGCGGTTCGTCGTGCGCGGCGAGCCAGCGCTCACGCCGCAGCATCGGCCGCAACCGGCGGCTCACCGATTCGAGAGCTTCGCGCGCCAGCTCGTCGAGCGTGTCGAAATGACGATAGAAGGTGTTGGGATTGAGTCCGGCCTCGCGCGCCAGTTCGCGCAAACCCAGGCTCGTGAAACTGCGGCCGCCCGCCGTCAGTCGCAACGCGGCTTCGATCAGTTTGCGCTTGCCGGCCGGCAATTCCTGCCCGACGGTTGCGCCGTGTTCGGCGACGGGCGCCGCTTCGGCTACGAATGTCATGTGTTTTCAATCGATGCGCGCCATGCGCGTTTAATAGCAGTACTCTAAACGATCTTGACGCCAGGTGCACAGTTGTCTACCCTGCGCGTTATGCCGCAGCATGCATCTGTAGACGCCTGAAATTCGCCCCATGCCGGAGACCGCCGTGACGCCTGCCTCATCCGCCCCGCCCGCCGCGCCGCGCATCGTCATTGTCGGAGGCGGTTTTGCCGGGATCGGCATGGCGATTCGTCTGCAGCGAATGGGCATCACGTCGTTCACGATCTACGAGGCGGCCGGCGATATCGGCGGCACCTGGCGCGACAACACCTATCCGGGCGCGGCCTGCGACGTGCCCTCGCACCTCTACTCGTTTTCGTTCGAACCGAATCCGGCGTGGTCGCGCGCGTTCGGCGGCCAGGCGGAAATCTTCGCCTATCTGAAACGCTGCGCGCGCAAATACGATGTGGAGCGTTACGTGCGTTGCAATGCGCGCGTGGCCGCGGCGCGGTTCGACGAAGCGCGCCAGGTCTGGCATGTCGACATCGACGTGAACGGCGCGCGCGAAACCATCGAGGCCGATGTGGTGATCGCCGCAAGCGGTCCACTATCGCGGCCGGCCATGCCGCAAATCGCGGGGCTCGAACGCTTCGAAGGCAAGCTGTTTCATTCGGCGCGCTGGGACCATGCGTATCCGCTCGAAGGCAAGCGCGTCGCGGTGATCGGCACGGGCGCGAGTGCGGCGCAGTTCGTGCCGAAAATCCAGCCACGTGTCGCGCATCTCGATCTATTCCAGCGCACCGCGCCGTGGGTCATGCCCAAGCCCGACAAACCGGTCGACGCGCGCGCCCGCTGGCTGTTCGAGCATCTGCCGTTCACGCAGCGCTTCTTGCGCAGCGCGATCTACTGGCAGCTCGAATCGCGCGCCATCGCGTTCGTCGTCAATCCTGAGCTGCTGAAGGTGCCGATGAAATTCGGCCTGAGCTACCTGGAACGACGCGTCAAGGATCCGGAGCTGCGCGCCAAGCTGACACCGAACTACCGGTTCGGCTGCAAGCGCGTGGTGCTCTCGAGCGACTACTATCCCGCGCTCAGTCAGCCGAACGTCAATGTGGTGACGAGCGGCATCCGCGAGATCGTCGCCGACGGGATCGTGACGGAAGACGGCGTGCATCGCCCCGCCGACGCCATCATTTGCGGTACGGGTTTCCAGGTCAACGACGTCGGCGCGCCGTTCGAAGTGACCGGTCTCGACGGCGCGGATCTCAGCGCTCAGTGGCTGCGGGACGGCCCGGAAGCCTACCTCGGCGTGAGCGTCGCGAACTTTCCGAACTTCTTCATGATCGTCGGGCCGAATACGGGCCTTGGCCACAACTCGCTGCTCTACATGATCGAGTCGCAAGTGCAATACATCGCCGATTGCCTGCGCGTACTGCGTCGCCGCAAGGCACGCACGATGAATCTGCGGCCCGACGTGCAGCGCGATTTCAACACGCGTTTGCAGAAAGACATGCAGCACTCGGTATGGGCGAGCGGATGTCGTAGCTACTACCAGACCCGCAGCGGCAAAGTGACCGCGTTGTGGCCGGGCTTCAGCTTCAGCTTTCGCAAACGCACTCGCCGCGCGCGACCGCACGACTATCGTTTCGCGCCCTGACGCCGTGACGCAGTGAGCGGCGGCTGACAACCCGGGAGAACACGACACCGCCCATGCGATCCAATTCGAAGCCACGCGAACCAGAAATCGAACTACAAGGGAGATAACAAACATGGCAAGCATCGACTCCGGCACGCCCGCCTCGACATCCCCGTTACCGCCGCGCTCGCTCGCCGCGCGCCTCGGCATCACCAGCCTGCCGCGCGACGAATTGCGCCGGCGCTATACGCAAAGCGGTTCCAGTTTCGTGAAGATCATGGGTGCCGACGTGCATTACGTCGACGAAGGCACTGGCGACATCATCGTGATGATCCATGGCTTCGCGTCTTCGCTGCATACCTGGAATCGCGTCGCCGACGAACTCAAGCGCGAGCATCGCGTGATCCGCCTCGACCTGCCGCCGTTCGGCGTGACAGGACCGCTGCGCTCCAGCAGCGGCGCGATCGAAACGATGAATCTGCCGACCTACCGGCGTTTCATCGACACATTCATGCAGGCGCTCGGCATCTCGCGCGCGACCTTCATGGGCAATTCGCTTGGCGGCCTGATTGCGTGGGACTATGCGGTGCGGCATCGCGAAGCGGTTGAACGGCTCGTGCTGATCGACTCGGCGGGCTTTCCGATGAAACTGCCGATTTACATCGGCCTGTTCAACAGCGCGCTGGTGCGGGTCAGTTCGCCGTGGTGGCTGCCTGAGGTCATCGTCAAAAGCGCCGTGCGCAACGTGTATGGCGATCCGCGCAAGATCGATGCGGTGACGCTACGGCGCTACGTCGAGTTCTTTCACGGCGAAGGCACGCGCGCCGCGATCGGCAAGATGGTGCCCACGCTCGACTTCAAGGAAGTCGACACCGACGTGCTGAAGACACTCCACGTGCCGACGCTCGTGCTATGGGGTGCGAAGGATCGCTGGATTCCGACTGCGCACGCCGCCGAATTCGCCAGCCGCATTCCGGGCGCGAAGTCGATCATGTATCCGGGGCTCGGCCATATTCCGATGGAAGAAGCGCCCGAGCGCGTGATGGCCGATCTGCGCGCCTTTCTCGGCACGCGTGGCGCACGTGTTCCGGTTGACGAAGGCACACGTCGCGCACCGGCCTGACCCGACTGCTTCGTCCCCGCAAGTCAATCAATCGATGCTTCGCGCGGGCTCGCGCGTGCATATGGCGCGCGAGTCCGCGCGCCCTTCCCTCGCCTCGCGCGACGCGTTCAGCCGCCGCCCAGCAAACGCAACAGTCCCCAGAGAAACTTGCAGAGCATGACGATCAGCTCCCACAGATGATAGAGCTGTTGCCAGCCCGAAACGCGCGCGAAAGAGTCGATCATGAGTTACCGGTAATAAACGGAAAGGTCTACGGATAAGCGTGTGGATCGCAGTTGGACCGCACATCATAGCGACTGCGGGATACCCCGGATCAAGTCGCATGAAAGACTGCCGTAAACGCGTCGAGGAGGCGCTGAAAACGCGTTGGGTGATTGCGCCGATTGAATGCGCCGGGGCGCGGCGGCGGAGAACATATTGCATGGGAAGGAGACCACCATGACGCGTTTCAGCTTTCGCCGTTCGGCCCGTTCGCACACGGTGGTCGGCGATATTGCCGCGCAAGCCGGCAAACTGGGCATTGAAATCTGCGACGTATCGGGCCACGTCGAGGAAGTAGCCGCGCGCGTGCAACACCAGGCGCAAGTATGCCGCGCGCTGCGCGAATCGGCCGCGCAGACGCTCGCGGGCAATCATCGCATTGCCGCTGCCGCGCGAAAAATGAGCGACGTATCCGCCGAAGCCGCGACCGGCGTGCAGGCATCGCAGCAAACGCTCGAAGCGTCGCTGGCCGACATTCATGGACTCGTGGAAGGCGTGACCGTCATCGAAAGCCAGATCGGCGCGTTGCGCAGCGCGCTGGCGCATGTGAGCCGAGTCTCCGAGGAGATTTCGCTGATCGCGCGTCAGACTCATCTGCTGGCGCTCAATGCCGCGATCGAAGCCGCGCGCGCCGGCGACTCCGGCAAGAGTTTCGCGGTGGTCGCGGCCGAAGTGAAGAACCTCTCGGCGAAGACCGCGCAGGCCACCGGGCAGATCGAGACCACCTTGGCGCAGCTCACGCAACAGACCGAGCAGCTGATCAGCGAGGGATCCGTCAACACCGCGCGGGCGCACCGCGTGCGCGAAGGCACGCGCAAGATCGGCGACGTCGTGCATGCAACGGGCGATGCGATCGCGCATCTGAATGACGAGGCCGGGCAGATCGCCGTGTTGACCGGCGAGATCGAATCGCAGTGCGGCGGACTCGAGGCGCAGGTGCTGGAAATGGCGAGCGGCGTCGAGGATTCGAGCGAGAATTTCGTGCAGGCGAAGGACCGGCTGGGGAATTTGCTTGGCGTGTCTGAAACCCTGATCGAACTGACCGCCGCGACGGGTGTGGAAACGGCGGATACGCGTTTTATCGAGGCCGTGCAGCGGGCGGCGGCCGCCGTGAGCAAAGTATTCGAAACGGCGGTGGCGCGTGGTGAAGTGTCGATTGAGGATCTGTTTGACCGGCATTATGTGCCGGTGGTTGGGAGTAATCCGCCGCAGTTTTTGACGCGGTTTACCGCGTTGACCGATCGTGTTTTGCCGGCTATTCAGGAGCCTTTGCTCGATCTCGACCCGCGTGTCGCCTTTTGTGCCGCGGTCGATTCGCGGGGGTATTTGCCGACGCACAATCTGAAGTTTTCTATGCCGCAGCGTGATGGTGATGTGGTCTGGAATACTGCGAATTGCCGGAACCGCCGGATGTTCGATGATCGGACCGGGATTGCCGCCGCTTCACATACCAAACGGTTTTTGTTGCAGACGTATCGGCGGGATATGGGGGGTGGGGAGTTTGTGCTGATGAAGGATGCGTCGGCGCCGGTTTTTGTCGGTGGGCGGCATTGGGGTGGGGTTCGGGTTGGGTATCGGGTTTGAGGGTTTTTGGTTTTTGGTTTTTGGTTTTTGGTTTTTGGTTTTTGATTTTTGGCGTCGACCACGGTCGGGAATTTTCGCCCCCATTCGCCCTGTTCGAAGCTGCCCTGTCTGATGTAGGCGCCGCTCTTGCTCGAGCAGCGCACAACGAGTCGCGGACGATATCGTGCGGGCTTTTTTTCGCTACTTCATATCCACTCAACGATCGATAGGACGAGTCTGATTTACTTCGAAGCGTTGTATCTGGCTCAAGTGAGGTAAAAACTCAGACCCTGATCGTTTCATCTGGCGCTAGTTTACAGGTCGTTAAAAATTAGCATACCGAACGGGCCAGATGAACAGGAACAACTACCGGCTGGTATTCAGCCGACTGAGAGGCATGCTGGTCGCCGTCGAGGAAACGGCCACGGCATCGGGAAAAGGCGATGGCGAGACTGCGGCAACGCGCCGCGCGTGGACGCGGCCATCCAGCGTATCGCTTCGTTTCGCGCTGCGCAGCATCGCGCTCGCGGCGCTCGTTCTGCTCGGGGTGGCTCCGGAGATCGGCGCGGCACAGATCGTACCGGGCGGCGCGCACGCCCCGAACGTCATCCAGACGCCGAGCGGGCTCGACCAGGTGAACATTAACCGTCCGTCTGGTGCGGGCGTGTCGGTCAATACCTACAACCAGTTCGACGTACAGCAGCGCGGCGCCATCCTGAACAACTCGCCGACGATGGTGCAGTCGCAACTCGGCGGCATGATTAACGGCAATCCGAACTTCGCGCCGGGACAAGCCGCAAGGGTCATCGTCAACCAGGTCAACAGTGCTAGCGCATCGCAATTTAACGGCGCGCTCGAAGTCGCGGGCCAACGCGCGAACGTGATTCTGGCAAATCCGTCAGGAATTTCTGTCAACGGTGGGACATTCATCAACACGAGCCGCGCGACGCTAACAACCGGCACGCCGAATTACGCCGCGGACGGCTCCGTGTCAGGCTTCAATGTCACGGGCGGCAACATCGCGTTCAGCGGCGCGGGCCTGAATGCGTCGAACGTCGATCAGGTGGACTTGCTGTCCCGTGCCGTGCAGGCCAATGCCGCGGTTTACGCGAAGACAAACCTGAACGTCGTAACCGGCGCGAACAGCGTCGACTACAACACGCTCAACGCGACGCCGATTGTGGGCAACGGCCCCGCGCCTGGCGTTTCGATTGACGTCAGCAATCTCGGCGGCATGTACGCGAACCGCATCCAGCTGGTCGGGACAGAATTGGGCGTAGGAGTTTCGCTCAAGGGCATCGCGGCTGCGCAATCGGGCGACCTCGTGCTGACATCGGCGGGCAGGCTGGTGCTTGCAGGCCAGACGAACGCAAGCGGCAATATCGTTGCGAACGCACCGGACATCGACAACACAGGCACGACCTACGCGCAGCAGAATGTCAGCCTGACCACGTCTGGCGCGCTGACGAACAGCGGCATGGTTGCCGCGCAGCAGAACACGACCGCAAGCGCGGGTTCGGTGAGTTCGACCGGCACGCTCGCGGCGGGCGTGAACGGCGACGGCTCGCTGGCGCAGTCAGGCGACCTTAATGTGAACGCGTCTGGCGCAGTCATGGCGACGGGCCGAAATGTGGCGGGCGGCAATGCGCGCATAAGCGGCGCGTCGGCCAATCTCGCGGGCGCAACGAATTCCGCGAACGGTGCGCTTGCGCTGGCGGCAAACAGCGGCGACCTGAACCTGTCGGGCGCGACGACGACCGCAGGCGGCACACTCGACACGCGCGCAAGCGGTACGCTCACGAACGATAACGGCGCGATGTCGTCAGGCGGCGCGCAGACCATCACGGCGGGCGCACTCTCGAACCGAAGTGGCCAGATCGTTGCGGGTAGCACACTGACCGAAAACGTCTCTGGCGCGACGAACAACCAGGGCGGCACGATGCAGGCCGCGGGCGCGCTCGCCTCGTCGAGCGGAACGCTCAACAATTCTGGCGGCACCATCGCGTCGCTGAATGCAGACGGCGTTTCCATTTCGACGACCGGCCTGCTCAATAACGGCGCGGGCGGCAGCATCGGCGGCAATGGCGCGGTTACATTGCAAGGTGCGCAGATTGCGAACGCGGGTTCGATAACGGCGGTGCAGTCGCTGATTGCGCGCGCCGTGCAGGCCCTGTTCAACAGCGGCACGCTTGCGACCAATGCGGACATGACGCTGTCGGCCGGTACGACGCTCACGAACGCCGGTCAGTTCGGCGCGACGCGTGTGCTCGCGCTATCAGCCGCGACGTTCGACAACAGCAGCGGCACTGCGAGCGCCAGCCAGTTCACGCTGCACGCCGCGAACCTGCTGAATCACGGCGGCACCATCACGCAGACGGGAACCGGCGCGACGACGCTCGCCGTGACCGGCACGCTCGACAACTCGGCAGGCGGCACACTCCAGACCAACAGCACGGACCTGACGCTCGCACCGGCCGCACTCGATAACGACGGTGGCACGATCACGCACGCCGGGACCGGCAAGCTGTCGATCAATTCGGGTAACGGCGCGGGCGCAATCTCGAACGTCGGCGGCAGGATTGCCACGAACGGCCAGGGCTTGATTCAGGGCGGCGCGCTCAATAACGCATCGGGTTCGATCATTGGACAGAACGGCCTGACGGCGATATTCGGCGGCGCGCTGGACAACACGAATGGCAAGCTGCTTTCGAACACGGATACAAGCATTGCGAGCGGCACGCTCAATAACAATGGCGGCCAGATCGGTGCGGGCACAAAGGAAACGATCAGCACGGGTTCGCTGACGAACAGCGGCGGCTCGATGGTCGCGCCTGACCTTACGCTGACGACTGGCGCGACGCTCGATAACAGCGGCGGCGACATCGAGGCAAACCAGCTCACACTGAAAGCGACGGACCTGCTGAACCACGGCGGCACCATCACGCAGTATGGCACGTCGTCAATGGGCTTTACCATCGGCGGCACGTTCGACAATTCGAACGGCGGCACATTCCAGACCAGCAGCACCGATCTGACGCTTGCCCCCGGCGCGCTGGTCAACGATGGCGGGTCAATCATCGACGCCGGTACGGGCACGCTGACGATTGCTCCCGGCAATGGCGCGGGCAACTTCTCGAACGTCGGCGGCAAGATCATCGCAGCGGGACAGATAGCAGCACGCGCCGCAAGCCTGGACAACGCCAACGGCGTGCTCGCGGCGCATGGCAATATCGCAGCGAATATCGCCGGCGACCTGAACAATACACAAGGCTCCGTTCGTTCGCTCTCGTCGCTGTCACTCGCGAGCGGCGGCGCGCTGACGAACACGAACGGACAGATCCAGTCCGGCACAGGCGCGGCCGGCGACGTGAGCACGCTCGGCATTCAGGCCTCGTCGGTCAACAACACGAACGGCCTCGTCGGCAATCTCGGCTCGGGCGACATGACCGTGCAAGGCGGCAGCCAGACCGTCAACAGCGGCGGCGTGATAACAGGCAACGGCAATGTTGCCGTCAATACTTCGTCACTCGTGAATACGCAGAACGGCCAGCGCGGTGGCCAGATCAGCGGTGCGGGCGTCACCGTGCAAGGCGACACCGTCGACAACAGCGGCGGCCAGATCGGCACCTTCGCCGGTTCGAACGGCGACGTGTCGATTACGACGACCGGCGCGCTGACGAACGCAAACGGCCAGATCGGCGCGACACATAACCTCGCCGTGACTGCCGCGACGCTCACGGGCGGCGGCGCGTACAGCGCGGCCAACGATGTCGCGGTCAGCGTTCAGGGCGACTTCGCGCCGACACCCGATCTCCAGTTCAACGCGGGCCACGACCTGTCCTTTACCCTGCCGGGAACATTCAGCAATAACGCGCTGGTTCAGGCGGCGAATAACCTGAACATCAATGCCGGCGATGTCCAGAACAGCGGCGTCATGATGGCGGGCGGCACGCTCGCGACCCACTCGAACACGCTACAGAACACCGGAACGCTGGTCGGCGGCAGCGTCGCGCTCAACGCGACGCAATCGCTGTCGAACACGGGGCCGACCGCGCTGATTGGCGCAACCGACAGTAGCGGGACGCTAGAACTGCTGTCGAACGACATTGAGAATCGCGACGACACCACGGCGACCGACACCCAGGCGACGACGGCGATTTACGGTCTTGGCAAGGTGGTGCTCGCAGGCGGAAAAAATGCGGACGGCAGTTACACGAACGCGGGCCTGATCCGCAACCAGTCGGGGCTGATCGAATCGGCCGGCGACATGGAACTGCACGCCGCCCAGGTCACGAACACGCGCACGAGGATGACAACAACCGGCTTCAACCAGCCGGTCGATCCGGCGCTGCTGGAGCAACTGGGCATCAGCCTGTCCGGATGCACGGCAGTAACGATGGCCGCGTGCTCGGGGCAGAATGTCGGCTGGTCCAACGCAACTCCGGACATGATCGGCGGTGTCGATACGGATCCGCCGCACGGCGGCCAGTGGAACAGCGGCTACCAGTACACGACCTATACCGGTGTAGCGGTCGCGAACCTGATTGCAGGCATCAGCCCGCAAGGGCAGATCATCGCCGGGGGCAATCTCGATGCCTCGTCGGTCGGTCTGTTGCAGAACTACTGGAGCGCGGTCGCAGCGGTCGGCAGCATCGCAGCGCCCGTCTCGCTCGACCAGAATAGCTGGCAGGGCCAGGCGGCACCGGGTGTGCAGGTCACGTATTCAGGCTACTACCACTATACGAACTACGACCACAGCATTGCGGACTGGACATTGCCGTTTGGCGATGCGCCGTTCACGGGCCCCACCCCGGGCGGCTACACGCAGGCAGCACCCGCCGATATCCGCAACTACGCACTACCATCCCATGAGTCGAGCTTTGTCGCGGGCGGCACGCTCTCGGGCAACGGCATCAGCATCGACAACACGGCGGGCAACGCCGGTATTCCTTCGCTCGGTCTCGCACCGGGTCAGGCCATGTCGGGCGTGAACATCAACGGTATCAGCGGCAACGCGAGCGGCGGGAAATCTGGCGCGGCGTCGGTCAATGGCGGCAGCAGCACGGTCGACCCGGCGATTGCGAGCGCCACAGCGCAGAACGTGCTGCAAAACCTCTCAGTTCCCCAAGGCGGACTGTTCAGCCCCGCGACTACGCCGCGCGTCACGTACCTGATCGAAACAACCCCGGCATTCACCAACCAGAAGACGTTTCTTTCGAGCGACTACTACCTGCAACAGCTTGGCCTGAACCCGCAGACGACCGAGAAGCGTCTTGGCGACGGCTTCTACGAGCAGCAGATTGTACGCAACCAGATTACGTCGCTGACCGGCAAGGCGGTACTCGGTCCATACACCGACCTTCAGGGGATGTATCAGTCCCTGCTGGAGGCGGGCGCGTCGCTGTCGAAGTCGCTCGATCTGCCGCTTGGCATGAGCCTGTCGCCGGAACAGGTGGCGGCGCTGACCAGCAATGTCGTCATCATGCAGACGGAGATCGTCAACGGGCAGCAGGTGCTCGTGCCAGTCGTCTATCTCGCGAAGGCCAGCCAGCAGAACATGAACGGCCCGCTGATTGCGGCAACCGACATCGACATCCGGAACGCCCAGACCTTCACGAATAGCGGCACGGTGCAGGCAGGCAATGCGCTGTCGATCCAGGGCAACCAGATCAGCAATGCATTCGGCACGCTGCAAAGCGGCGGCCTGATGTCGCTGACGACGAAGGGCAACGTCGACCTGACTTCAGCGACCGTGAACGCCGGCAGTCTCGCGCTGAACGCAGGCGGCGACCTGCTGCTGAATACGGCGGTCAAAACTGTCGACCAGGTCAGCGCGACCGGCGCGACACGCACCACGACCACGCTCGGGCCCATTGCGAACCTGAACGTCGCCGGTAACGCGGCTATCGTCACAGGCGGCAATTTCGAGCAGAACGCGGGCAATCTGAATGTCGGCGGCAATCTCGGTATGGCCGTAGGCGGCAACTACGATATCGGCTCGGTGCAGACCGGCGAACACAAGGTCGTCGAGCGCGCGAACGGCGTGTCGAATACGGACATCAACCAGACGAACGGCAGTTCGATCAAGGTCGGTGGCATGTCGGTGATTGGCGTCGGCGGCGATCTGACACCGACCGGTGCGAACATCAATCTAGCGGGCGGTGGAACGCTCGCCGCGAACGGCAATGTGACCTTGCAGGCTGCAAAAGCCACGTCGACCACGGATAGCAACAGTTCGGGCAGCGACAGCCACGGCAGCTACTCGGAATCTCTGCACCGCTCCGACGATACGCTTACCGCAACCACGTTCAACGCGGGCAACTCGCTGACCATGGCATCGGGCAAGGATATCAACGTCACGGGCAGCGCAATCGGTCTGGACACGGGAACTGCGACGCTCGCGGCAGCAGGCAACGTCAACATCGGCGCGGCAACGGAAACGCACGTCGAGAATACGCAGGAGCAGCACAAGCACAGTAATGTCGTGAGCGGCAAGGAAGTGGCGAGTTCGAGCAACACGACCACTACGCTCTCGCAAGGCAGTCTCGTGTCTGCGGACGCCGTGTCAATCGCGAGCGGAAACGACATCAACGTCAAGGGCAGCACTATTGCCGCCACGAACGACGTGAACCTTGCCGCTGTAGGCAATGTGACGATCACGACGTCACAGGATACTCAAACCTCGCAATCGTCTTATAGCGAGCGCAGCACGGGCTTCGGTGCGGGTGGCGGCATCGGCATTTCCTACGGCACCAGAGCGCAAACAGACACGGCCAACGACACGACCGCAATCAACAATGCAAGCACGGTCGGCTCGCTGAATGGCAGCGTGAACGTTACGGCCGGCAAAGACCTTCACGTAATGGATAGCAACCTGATTGCGGCGCAGAACGTCACGGGCACGGGCCAGAACGTGATGATAGACTCGGCTGTCGACACAATGCACCACGACGAGACGCACGAAGTCAAACAATCCGGCTTTACGCTCGCGATCAAAGCACCGGTCATCGACGCAATTTCGAACACGGTTGACCAGTCGCGCGCGGCCAGCCGCAGTCAGGACGACCGTGCGGCGGCGCTTCACGGCATGGCAGCCGCAAGCGGCGCGATTGATTCGATTGGTGCGGCAGGCGGAGCCCTCGGCAGTCTTGCGAGCGGCGGCACGCCAGAAGCCAAGATCGAACTTAGCTACGGCAGCAGCCACAGCAAGAACACCTATACCGAAGACAGCACTGCGAACCGGGGTTCGAGCGTTGCGGCGGGCGGCACAGCCGCATTCGCGGCGACGGGTGACGGGACGCCGGGAAGTGGCAACCTGACGATTGCCGGTTCGAACGTCAACGCTAACGACGTGATTCTCGCCGCCAATGACAAGGTCAATCTGCTTAACACAACCGACACGGATTCGACGCGCAGCACAAACGAATCCAGCAGTGGGAGCGTGGGGATTTCATACGGCACGAGTGGCTTCGGTGTTGATGCTTCCATGTCAAAGGCATACGGCAACACCAACAGCGATTCCGCAATCGTGAACAACACGCACATCAATGCGGGTAACTCGGCGACGATTCTCTCGGGCGGCGACACCAACATCACCGGCGCGAACGTGAGCGGGAAGCAGGTCAATGCCGATGTCGGCGGCAACCTGAACATCGCCAGTGTGCAGGACACCATGAATAGCGCCGCTCATCAGGAAAGCTCGGGCGGCGGCTTCTCCGTCAGTCAAGGCGGTGCGAGCGGCAATTTCAGTTCGCAGCATGGCGACGCTACAGGAAACTATGCGGGAGTGAACGAACAGGGCGGAATCCAAGCTGGAGACGGTGGGTTTAACGTCAACGTCAAAGGCAACACGGACCTGAAAGGCGGAACGATTGCGAGCACGGCAGACGCAGCAAACAATACCCTCTCGACCGGTACGCTCACGTTCAGCGACATCCAGAACAGTTCAAGCTACAACGCACATTCGGGTGGCATCGGCGGCGGCGTGACATTGGGTGACGGTGGCTCGAACTACGCAACGCACGGCAGTACGTCGGGTACGAACACGGGCGGTGCGGCGCCGATGTTGAGCCAGAACGACAGCGGCAGTGATAGTGCGACGACACGCAGCGCGATCAGCGCAGGCACGGTCAACGTGACGGACGCGACTCACCAGACGCAGGCCGTTGCAAGCCTGTCGCGCGATACGACGAATACGAACGGCACGGTCGCTAAACTGCCAGACGTGAATAACCTGCTCGACAGGCAGTCCGACATGATGGCGGCAGCAAGTGCCGCGGGCGAAGCGGTCTCCCGCCGTGTGGGCGACTTTGCGCAGTCGAAGTATGACGAGGCGAAGGCCAATGGCGACCAGGCCGGCATGGATGCCTGGAAGGTAGGCGGCATTGCGCGAGCGGACATGCAGGCGGCAGGCGCGGCTATCGTGACCGGTCTCGCGGGCGGCAACGCCGTGGGTGGCGCGGCTGGCGCTGCTATCGCTTCTATCGCTGCGGGCAAACTGAACGAACTTGGCGGCGCGATTGCGGGCGCGAATCCGACCGGCAGCGGCGACGTGAATACCGCACTCGGGAACATCGTCGCGAACGCAATCGCGACCGGTGCGGGCGGCGCAATCGGCGGTAACGCAGGAGCGGTTTCGGGCTACAACGTCGACCGCTTTAACCGGCAGTTGCACCCTGACGAGCGGCAATTTGCGAAGGACAATGCGAGCAAGTTCGCGCAGTTCTACAAAGACCAGACCGGACAGACCATCACTGCGGACCAGGCTCAACAGATGTTGCTCGCGAGCGGATATCGGCTGGTCGACGCGGCAGCGGGCGCGGGACCGGCGCCGGACGGCAGCAGATACGCGACAGCGTTCATTAGCCAGAACGCGGGCAATATGTTCCGCGCGACTACGGCCGAATACAACAGCCCGTTCCTCTATGGCAATGGCGATCATTCGTTGTCGCCGGAACAGAAAGCATTACCGGGCGCGGTCGCGAGTCCAAAGACCGGTCTTGCGATTGCGGCTGGTCTGGCGACGGCGGGTTTCGCTCCAGAGATTGCTGCTGGAATTGCGTCGATACCGGGCACACCTGTCTTCGGTTCCACTGGTGCGCTGGGGTCTGGCACACTGGCCTCGCCTCTTGGAATCGCGGCCATTACCGGTGGTGTAAATGCGACATCGCAGTACATACAGAACGGCACAATTAACCTCGTGGATGTTGGTTATGCCTCGTTGGCGGCAGGCGCCGGAACCTATACGAAACTCATCGGGAATGTTGCAATAAACGCTGTGACCGGGGCCCTCGATACGGTGACCAATAACGCGATTTCAGGGAAGCATGACAGCGTCGCCACTGGCGCGGCGGTGAATGCTGGCGCGTCGGCGATTGGCTACGGCATTGGTCTTGCGGTGCAGAATTCGCTTGCTGGCTTGTCGAAGGTTGCGACCAATAGCTTTAACTGGTCGGGTACGGACGTTTGGGCGGGCTCGTCAGGTCAAAATCTGTTTATTCCGAATAATCTTCCGGTTATCGGTTCCGGCACTTTTGGTGCGGCTGGCTCGGAAGCGGGAACTAAAGCGATCAACGATGCGAAAGCCCGGATTGGCAAGTGAATAACATGATTCGACTCATACTTCTATATTTCATAGCTTTTTTTCTTGCGTTTCTAGGCTTTGTGGCCGTCGAGTTGTTCGTGAAAGTCTATGTCGCAATTTTTTACGGCGGTGGCTTTGGTTGGGATATTCGCGACACGAAGTTCGTGATTGTGAACGGCACATTGATGGGGCTTGTATTTTCCGTACTCGCGACCGTGGCCTGGGTACGGAACAGAAGATAAAGATCTCTAACGACCCGTACGCACGTTAATCAGCACGCCGAACTCCTGACAGGGGGCCGGCTCTATCTCGCATCTCCTATGAAAATCAGAAAGAGCCTGGCGGCGCTGCCGCTATCGGCTTTGGTCGCGCTCGCGCCCAATGTGCAGGGGCAAAGCCTCGGCGGACTGGAAACAGAACAGAACCAGCAGCAGCGGCGCGACGCCCAACAGCGCCAAGCCGCAGTCGAAGCGCCGGCCGTGCGCTCGACCTTGCAGAAGGTCGAAGGCTTTCCCGCCCTTCCGGCTGAAACGCCGTGCTTTCGCATCGACCGGTTCGCGCTTGACGTGCCCGACACGCTGTCGGCCGCGGCGCACGCGAAAGGCGCGTCCGCTTTGCCTCTCGACCCTTTCGCATTTGCTCGCGAATGGCTCGCCCACTACAAAGGGCAATGTATAGGCAAGGCAGGCATCGACGCGCTCACAAAGGGATTGCAGCAAGCGGTTCTTGGCCGAGGCTACGTGACCACCCGCGTACTTGTGCCGCAGCAGGATTTGACGACGGGCACGCTGTCGTTTGCGCTCGTGCCGGGTCTGGTTCGGCAGGTCCGGCTGGCCGATCCTTCCATGTGGGGAACGTGGAAAAACGCGTTTCCGGTCAGCGGCGGTGACCCGCTGAACATGCGCGATCTGGAGCAAGGTCTGGAGCAGATGAAGCGCGTCGCAAGTCAGGACGTGGACATGAAGATTGAACCGATCGACATCCCAGGCGGCAGCGATGTCGTCGTGACAGTGAGGCGCGCGAAGCCCTGGACGTTCGTCGCTTCGGTCGATAACTCGGGCACGTCGTCGACGGGCAAGTGGCAAGGCAACGTCAGCCTTGGCATTGATAACCCGCTTGGGCTCAATGACGTGTTCACAGTTGGCGCGAATCAGGATTTGTCGTTCGGCAACAAGTCACTTGGTTCGCACGGGTTCAATAGTTCGTATTCCATTCCGTTCGGCTACTGGACGGCGACCCTGTCGGGCAACACCAACACCTACTACCAGAACATCGCGGGCGTGAACCAGACGCTCGTGTCGAGCGGCAATTCACAGACGGCCGCACTACGCATCGCGCGCGTGCTGTCGCGCGGCCAGAACGACGTGCTTGGCGGATACGTGCACTTATCGAAGCGCTTCGGCGACAGTTTCATCGACGACACAACGATTCCGACACAGGCGCGCAACAACACGTTTCTCGAACTCGGCGCGACCGACCGGCATTACTTCGGCGCGGCGCAGTTCGACGGCACGCTCGCCTACCGTCAGGGCATCGGCGGGCTTGGCGCGACGCCGGATCCTTACATCGACGGCCCGACGTACCGCTTCCATATGGCCGTGCTCGACGCGAATCTATCGGTTCCGTTCGCCATCGCGAACCAGCCGTTCAGGTATGTGACCACATTCCACGGCCAGTTCACGAACGACACGCTTTTCTATATCGACGACCTGACCATCGGCAGCCGGTACACCGTGCGCGGCTTCGACGGCGAAACGATGCTCGCGGCCGAACGCGGCTTCTACTGGCGCAACGAATTGCAATGGCCGATCTTGCAGACGGGACAGACATTGTATGCGGGGATCGACTACGGGCGCGTGTTCGGACCTAACACGGCGGTATTGGCGGGGACGCAACTGGCGGGGGCAGTGATTGGCATTCGCGGCGGCGTGCCGGCGAAGGTTGTTGGCGTCTCGTATGACCTGTTTGCAGGGACGCCGATCTGCAAGCCTGAAGGATTCCCGACCGCGCGCTGGACGGTCGGGTTTCAGATGACTGCGCAGTTCTAGGCGAAAGCGCTGGACGCAACAGAACTCAAAAACTCAAACCGCCATCCCAGCCCGTCTCCTCTCCGCCCGCTGCATAAAATAATTAGCCGCCACCACCCCAACAGTAACCACAGCAATAAAGAGAGTAGCCAACGCATTCATCTCCGGATTCAACCCCAACCGAACACGCGAGAAAACAACGAGCGGCAAAGTAGTCGACCCAGGCCCAGACAAAAACGCCGACAGCACCAGATCATCAATCGACAAAGTGAACGACAACAGCCACCCGGAAACGAGCGCTTGAGAAATCAGCGGCAACGTAATAAAGAAAAACACTCGCAACGGCGTGGCCCCAAGATCCAGCGCCGCCTCTTCGAGCGAGGGATGCAACTCCTTCACCCGCGACTGCACGATGATCGCCACATAAGAAATACACAGCATCACATGCCCGATCCAGATCGTGAAAATGCCGCGCCCGGCAGGCCAACCCAACCACTTGGCCATTTCAATGAACAGCAGCAGCAGCGAAATCCCCTGAATCACCTCGGGGATCACCAACGGCGCATTGATCATCCCGGTATACAGCGTAAAACCGCGAAACCGCCCCATGCGTGCGAGCACGAAACCGGCCCACGTGCCAATGACAACGGAAGCAAACGCCGTCAACAAAGCCACCCGCAACGACAACCACGCCGCCGCGATCAACTCGTCATCCTGCAGCAACGCCGCATACCAGCGCGTCGAAAAGCGCGTCCACACGGTGACCAGTTGCGATTCGTTGAACGAATACACAATCAGACTCACGATCGGAATGTACAGAAACAGAAACCCGATCCCCAAGGCAATCAACTGCAAAATCCGGTTCGGTTTCATCAGCGCCTTTCCTCCATCGCCTTCGCCTGCGCGTACTGGAAAAACGCCATCGGCACCAATAACAACAACACCATTGCGCACGTCACGGCAGACGCCATCGGCCAATCGGCATTGTCGAAGAACTCATTCCACATCACGCGGCCGATCATTAGCGTGTTCGCGCCGCCTAGCAATTCGGGAATCACGTACTCGCCCACCGCCGGGATGAACACCAGCAAACAACCGGCGATAATGCCGTTCTTCGAGAGCGGCAACGTGATCTGCCAGAACGCCTTCCACGGCTTCGCGCCGAGGTCGTAGGCGGCTTCCAGCAGCGTCATGTCCATCTTCACGAGGTGCGCATACAGCGGCATCACAAGGAACGGCAGATACGAATAGACCATGCCGATATAAACGGCGGTGTTCGTGTGATACAACTCGATCGGCGAGTGAATCAACCCGATCGACATCAAAAAGTTATTCAGCAAGCCGTTGTTCTTCAGAATCCCGATCCACGCATACACGCGAATCAGAAACGACGTCCAGAACGGCAGCATCACGGCCATCATCAGCAGATTGCGGCTGCCCGGATTCGAACGCGCGATGTAATACGCCATCGGATAGCCGATCAGCAGACACAACAGCGTCGAGATCGCCGCGACCACCACGGAATTCACGTAGGTCGCGAAATAGAGGCTGTCGGTCAGCAGAAACGCGTAATGCGACAGATCCAGAGTGACGTGAATCGCGCCGTCCGCGAATTGGGTCAACTCTGTGTAAGGCGGAATGCCGAGCTGCAGATCGGCGAAACTGATCTTGACGACCAGCAGGAACGGCACCAGAAAAAACAGCAGCAGCCAGATGAACGGACCGGCCACCACCGCGGTACGCCCGGTCAGGTTGAAACGCCGCACCGGCCACGTGGCGAAGGAATTGAACGAGCGCTTCATGACGTCAGCACCACGCCGGCCGATGCGCTCCAGCGCACGTACACTTCGTCGCCCCAGGTAGGCGGATCGATCTCGGTCAGCGCGAGGCTCGTCACGTTCGCGATCACGGTTTTGCCGGCGTCGAGCTTCACGTGGTAAAGCGAATAGCCGCCCATATAGGCGATATTCGTGACGACGCCCTTGCCCCAGTTGTATGCGCCCTCAGGCGGTTTGCGCGTCAATGCGATCCGCTCGGGACGCACCGAAATCGTCACCGGCATGCCGAGCGGACCGGTAATGCCGTGGCTCACATACAAACGGCAAGACAGATCCGGCGTTTCGATGAACACGTGATCGGGCTCGTCTTCAACCGTATGGCCTTCGAACAGATTCGTCGAGCCGATGAATTCGGCCGAAAAACGGCTATTCGGATATTCGTACACTTCGTGCGGCGTGCCGAGCTGCACGATCTCGCCTTCGCTCATCACGGCAAGGCGGCCCGCCATGGTCATCGCCTCTTCCTGATCGTGCGTCACCATCATGCAGGTTACGCCGACCTTGTCGAGAATGTTGACCAGTTCGATTTGCGTGCGTTGGCGGATCTGCTTGTCGAGCGCGGACATCGGCTCGTCGAGCAGCAGCAGCTTGGGCCGCTTGACCAGCGAACGCGCGAGCGCCACGCGCTGTTGTTGACCGCCGGAAAGCTGATTGGGTTTGCGCTTCGCGAAGCGGCCCATCTGCACGAGTTCGAGCGCGGTCTGCACGCGGTCCTTCAGTTCGGCCTTCGGCACGCCTTCCTGCTTCAGCCCGAAGGCAACATTGCCCTCCACAGTCATGTGCGGAAACAGCGCGTACGACTGGAACATCATGTTGACCGGCCGGCGGTACGGCGGCAATTGCGCGAGGTCTTCGCCGTCGATCAGGATCTTGCCCGAGCTCACGCTTTCGAGTCCGGCCATCATGCGCAGCAAGGTCGACTTGCCGCAGCCGGAACTGCCGAGCAGCGCGAACAGCTCGCCCTTCTTCACCGAGAGGTTGACGCCCTTGACCGCCACGGTCTCGCCGAACTTCTTCACGACATCGACGACCTGGACGAAGTTGTCCGTGGCGTCGCCTGCAACGGCGTTCTGGCCCGGGGACGGCGCGACGGCCCCTGCCAGCGCGCCCGACTGGTCACTACTCATCACAATGCTTGACTCCGGCGTTTGACGAACAAAGCCCCCGGTGAACACCGAGGGCTTCTTGATGATGCTTACCCGTTCATTCTGGCCGCTGGTCAGCGGCCGGACTTGAATTCAGTCCACAGCCGCGTTTGCAGCCGCTGGATTTCCGGCGGCAACGGCTTCAGCAGGAACAGAGTCTTGATGACTTCAGGCGGCGGATACACGGCCGGGTCGTTCGCCACGTCCTTGTCCACGTACTTGCGCGCTTCGAGGTTGGCGCTCGGGTAGTAGACGGCATTGGTGATCGCGGCGTGAACCTGGGGCGTTTCGATGTAGTTGATCCATTCGAGCGCGGCTTCCTTGTTCTTCGCGTCTTTCGGAATCGCCATCACGTCGAACCACACCGGCGCACCGCCCTTCGGAATGTAATACTCGACCTTGTAGGGCTTCTTCGCTTCGACCGCGCGATGCTTGGCGATCACGACGTCGCCCGACCAGCCGTACGCAAAACACACGTCGCCGCCAACCAGGTCGTTGATATAGCCCGACGAATTGAACTGCGTGATGTACGGGCGGATCTTCTTCATCATTTCGAGCGCGGCGCGGTAATCGGCCGGGTTCGTGCTCATCGGATCCTTGCCGATGTAATGCAGCGCGGCGGCGAACATCTGGTCCGGCGCGTCGAGCACGGACACGCCGCACGCCTTCAGCTTTGAAATGTTTTCCGGCTTGAAGAGGACGTCCCAGCTATCGAGCGGCACGTTCTTGCCGAGAATCTGCTGCGCTTTGGTGACGTTGTAGCCGAGGCCGGTCGTGCCGTATGCCCAGGGCACCGTGAACTTGTTGCCCGGATCGGCGCCGGCGACGAGCGCCATCAGCGAGGGATCGAGGTACTTCAGGTTCGGCAGCTTCGATTTGTCGAGCGGCGCGAAAATGCCGGCGGCGATCTGCTTGCCGGCGTAATTGCTGGTCGGCACGACGATGTCGTAGCCGGAATTGCCGGTGAGGAGCTTGGCTTGCAGCGTGTCGTCGCTGTCGTAGTTGTCGTATTTGACCTGAACGCCGGTCTGTTTGGTGAAGTTCGGAATGGTGTCCTTGGCGATGTAATCGGACCAGTTATACACGTTGAGCTGCGTGTCTTTCGCAGCGGCCGTCAACCACGGCGCCGCGCACAACACCAGCGCCGCCACTTGCCCCACAACCCGTCTTTTCATTCCGTTCTCCGATCCTGACCGGCCCGTTGCCGGCCGTCCTCACCCGCGCCGCGGCACTGCGCCCACGGCTCCCCTGAAAAAACCGAAAAGTACCATCAATTATTGCGCGGACCAAAAAAATTGCCAGGCTGTCGCGCAAACGGTACAGCGTCAGCCGCACCGCTGGAAAATTGGCCGCAATTTTAGCGGGTTATGCGCGCGTGTCCACCCGAAAAAAACACCCGTACCGGCGCGCCGTTATCTGGTTGTCAAGTTGACGCTGCGCAGGGCGCGCTTCGTTCGGGCAAACGGCGGTGGCGCGCGGCCGTATTCCGTGACTTCGAGGCCGAACGGCCAAGGTCGGAGTGCACTCAAGCCGCGAAGCGTTCGACGGTGCACAATAGCTCTCACAGGCCGAGCGACGGCACGCCGCCCATCGCGTTGCCGCGTCCCGGCCTCGACGCGCCGCCCGCCGTCCGCATGGCGGGCACGTGGCTTGCAAGAGGATGCAGTCTTAACCCTCAGGCATCGATGAACACGAATCCGTTCGCCTTGCGTCCCAACCGCCGCCGGCGTCTACCGGCCGATGAGG
This sequence comes from Paraburkholderia sp. BL27I4N3, assembly GCF_003386115.1. Lineage (NCBI taxonomy): Bacteria > Pseudomonadati > Pseudomonadota > Betaproteobacteria > Burkholderiales > Burkholderiaceae > Paraburkholderia > Paraburkholderia sp. BL27I4N3. The sequence continues at coordinate 2,503,647 of NZ_QREJ01000001.1, forward strand.
GCGCACGTCCGCCGCACTGGTTCTCGTTCGTCGGCGCGGGCGCGTTGATCGCGGTCGGCTATATCGATCCGGGCAACTGGGCGACCGCGCTCGGCGCCGGCGCGGGCTACGGCTACCGCCTGCTCGGCATGGTGCTGCTGTCGAGCCTGATGGCGATGCTGCTGCAGTGGCTGTCCTCGCGCCTGGGCGTCGTGACCGGGCGCGATCTCGCGCAGGTCTGCCGCGAACGCACGGGCCGCCGCGGCACCCTGTTCCTGTGGCTGACCAGCGAGGTCGCGATCATCGCGTGCGATGTCGCCGAAGTGGTCGGCAGCGCCGTCGCATTGCAAATGCTACTCGGCGTGTCGCTCACGGTCGGGGTGTTGATGTCGGCGGTCTGCACCTTCGCGCTGCTCGCGCTCCAGCAGAAAGGCCGCAAACTGGAAGCGGTGATCGCGGTGCTGATCGGTTTCGTCGGCCTGTGCTTCGTGGTCCAGCTCGCGCTGGCACGGCCGGACTGGCACGCGGCGCTCGCCGGCACCGTGCCGAGCGTCGAACTGCTGCGCAACGCGGGCATGGTGTGGCTCGCGGCAGGCATCGTCGGCGCGACGGTGATGCCGCACAACCTCTATCTGCACTCGGCGCTCGTCAAGCATCACGCGCCCGACGGCAGCGACGCGCAGATCAAGGTCGCGCTGCACGTGGTCAATCTGGACACTTTCGGTTCGCTGTCGTTTGCTTTCGTGATCAATGCGGCGCTGCTGATCGTAGCCGCCGCCGTGTTCTATGTGAGCGGTCATCGCGACGTGACCGATCTCGCGGATGCCCACCGTCTGATCGCACCGCTCGTCGGCACGCATTGGGCGGGCATTCTGTTCGCTGCGGCGCTGCTCGCCTGTGGACTGAGCGCGACCGTCACCGGCACGCTGGCGGGCCAGGCGGTCATGGAAGGCTTTCTGCGCATCCGCCTGCCGCGCTGGAAACGCGCCCTGCTGACCCGCGCGCTGGCGATCGGACCGGCGCTCTTCGCGGTCGCGCTGTTCGGCCAGCACGGTTCCAATCAGTTGCTGGTGGCAAGCCAGGTGGTGCTGAGCCTGCAATTGCCGCTCGCGGTCGTGCCGTTGATCCGCTTTACGTCGGACGCCGCGCTGATGCGCGGCTGGCGCGTGCGCGGCGTGCCGCTCGTGCTCGCGTGGCTATCGGCGGCGTTCATCATCATGCTCAACGGCGCGTTGTTGTGGCAACTCGCGTTCGGTGTCTGAGAGGCCGTTTTTCGACCGGCCTGTCAATCAAGTGACTTTGTAAGTATTCTCTGAGTATCTCGCCATCACCGGCGACGCTGTCTGCTTGCGCGGCGCGCCGGCTGTGCGGCCTGTTTCATCCCGGCTGCCGGGTTGTTTGCGGCAGCCATTTTTGTGCCCATTTTTGCGCCCTTCAGCGCTTCCGCGCGACCGATCCGGTGAGCGTTGCGGGTGTCGTCTTTCGATGCCTAGCATGTCCGTTTCGCTCGCCGCCCTTGCTCCAGGACGACAGCCTCATGCGTTTTGACGCCTCAATCGACTGCCTTGCCCGCAACGCCTCCCCTCAGTCCCGTCAACTCACGGCGCGCTTCTCCCGCGTCACGCTGCTCGCCACGCTCGCCGTCTGCGCCGCCTGCGCCCTCCTCAGCGGCGAGGCACGCGCGACGGTCGCGATGCTGCAACCCGCCCGCGTGGCCGCCGCCAACGAGCCGTTGCAGATCACACTGCTCTACTCCGCCGACGACGCCAAGCCCCTGACCATCACCGTCCCGCCGACCATCCGCGTAACGTTGAGCGCAGGCGAACAGTCGCCGCAGCCGCTCGATTTAAAACGCGAAGCAGGCGTGCCCGACACGCTGCATCTGCGGCCGGGCCAGTTCCGCAAGGTGCGTTTCTCGGCGCCCTGGCCGCAGTCGGCGCGCGGCGAGGTCCGCATCGACCCGGTGGGCTTCGATGCGTCGCCGGCGCTCGTGGCGATCAATCGCGGGCCGCAGCAGGACGCGATTGCCCAGGCCGAACGCGCGGAAAGCCAGGCGACCACGCCCGCTCAAGTTGCGGCGACGGCAGCCGTGGTCGGCGGCCCGACCGGCGACGCCATTGCGCCGCCCGGCGATTCGCTCGCGACCACCGGACGCGGCGTGCTCTCGCACCTTTCCTATTACGATCCGATGTACATCGCGTTCGGCCACAACGGCGACACGAACGCGCGGCTGCAACTGAGCTTCAAATACCGCATCCTGATCCCGGACGATTTGCGCTCCAAAGCCTTCCTCGACAACCTGTACTTCGCATATACGCAGACCTCGATCTGGGATCTGTCCGCCGATTCGCGGCCGTTCCACGACACGACCTATTCGCCGCAGTTGTTCTACTACGTGCCGGACACCGGCTGGCAGAGCCCGCTGTACACGCGCATGGGTTTCGCGGCCGGCGTTGCGCATGAGTCGAACGGCAAAGCCGGCGCGGACTCGCGCAGCATCAACATGCCGTTTATCCGGCCCACCTGGGAATTCGGCGATCTGACGGCCAACCACCTGACCGTGTCGCCGAAGATCTATTACTACCTCGGCACGAGCAGCAACCCCGATATCGCCGACTATCGCGGCTACGTCGACCTGCTCGTCAAATACGGCAGCCCCGATGGCTGGCAACTGGCGACCACGCTGCGCAAGGGCACCAAGCACTGGTACGGCAGCGTGGATTCGCAATTCACCTATCCGCTCGCCAAGCTATTGGGCAGCGCGTGGGGCGGCTATGTGTGGGTGGGCTATTTCAACGGCTACGGCGAAGACCTGCTCGACTACAACAACCGCCAGCACTGGATCGCGCGGATCGGCTACAGCATCGCGCGTTGATGCGAGCGGGCGATATCGCGCGTCGAAGGCGTCGAAACATGCGGCAGATGCTGCCAACAATGCGCAAACCGCGGCCATGCCGGCGGCACGCGGCGAGGCGCATGGCGCGCATCGGTTAACATAGCGGAACTTCGCTTCTCCGCCCCAAGGTTTCCGATGGCTTCGAATCTCCACGATCTCCCCGACAGCCCGTGCATCGGCGTCTGTTCCACGCTGTTTGACGACATCTGCAAAGGCTGCGGTCGTACTGCCGTCGAAGTGTCCAACTGGGTTTTCCTGAGCGACGAGGAAAAGCGCGCCGTGTGGGTTCGCATCGAGCAGGAAGGCACGGCCATGCGGTTTGCGAACGACAAGCTGTAGATTGGCCTGGCGGCTCCGGTCGCCCGATGCTTGCGGCGCTGGCCGCTCAGATTCAATGTCAAAAGAGAACGCCGGGACGAAATTGCACCCGGCGTTTTCACATGGCAACGCATGTTGGTCAAGCGCGCATGCGATGCGTGACAATCAGAACCGCATCCCGACACCCAGACCAACCACCACCGGATCGATGCTCAAGCGGCCAAGCGGCTGCCCGCCGAGTGAAGCGTCCGTGTGCATCCAGATCTTCTTGATATCCGCGTTGACGAACAGGGACTTGGTGACCTGCACGTCGACGCCGGCCTGCAACGCCGGTCCCCAGCTGTGATTGTTGATCGAGATCGGCTGGCCGCCCGCGCTCAGGCCGCTGTTATAGAACAGTGTGTAGTTGAGACCCGCGCCGACATATGGGCGAATGCGGCCCGCGTGATTGAAGTGATACTGCAACAGCAGCGTGGGCGGCAATACGTTCACTCCGCCCAGGCCGCCGAGGTTCGAAGTCACTTGATGCCGCGACGTGCCGAGAATCAACTCGACGCCGAGGTTGTCGCGAATCATGTAGGTCAGATCCAGTTCCGGCACGGTCGCGTTATTGACGCCGACGTTGAGCGCGCTCAGCGATTGCGTCGTGCTCACGTTCGGCATGATGCTGATGGCGCGCAAGCGCACCAGCACGTCGCCGGCGTGAATACCGCTCATCGCGTCGTCGCCGGCCGCATGCGCCAGCGGCGCGAGCGCGCCCGTGAACAGCAGGCTCGCTGCGATGGCGGCGGTTCGGATTCTGTTCCTGTTTCTGAACGAGTGCTTCATGTGCTTCCCCGCTTGGTTTGTTTGGATGCGGGGATTGTCGAAGTTCTCGTCGCGCGGCGGGTTGACGCGTATCAACCCAGCGAGAATGCCCAGCGACCTGCGACAGCCGGTCGCGTCGCGCCCGTCAACAGCAGTTCGAGCAGATCGTGCACGCTGCGAATCGCCGTGCCGAACGGCAACGCTTCGCGGCCGCGGAAGAACAGACCGTTCGCCACGTCGCCGCGCAATGCCGCCGCGAGCCGCGTGTCGATACAGAAGTGGCCGAACTTCTCGATACCGTCGCGCCAGCCGCACGCGCTGAGACATTCCAGCGCGGTCGGGCAGATATGTTTGAGCGCGCCGACTTTCTCGCGGATTTTCGTTTCATGCCGCAGATAGCGCATCAGCCAGGGCGTTTTCACGGCGCGCGCGGGCAGTCCCGTTACGCTGACGAATTCGACGATGTCCTCCGGCGTGGCTTCAGCCAGTACCCGCTTGAAATTCGGATGCGCGTCGCCTTCTTCGGTAACGGCGAACGGCGTGCCGAGTTGCACGCCGCTGGCGCCCGCGCTCAGCAGCTTACAGACGGCCTCGTGACTATTGATGCCGCCCGCGACGATCAAGGGCACGTCCTGCCGGTTCACACCGAGCGAGACGAATACCGTGTCGAGTTCTTCGAGGATGCGGAAGAAATCGAAGCGTCCATCGTGTTGATCGGTCAGGTTGCTGACGCCGAGATGGCCGCCCGCATGCGCCGGATGTTCGATCACCACCGCGTCGGGCAAACGGCCTTTTTTCATCCACTTCTTCAGCACGAGCGCGACACCGCGGCTATCCGACAGAATTGGAATCAGCGCGATGTCGTGGCCTTGGGTCATGTCGGGCAAATCGAGCGGCAGGCCGGCGCCCATGACAATCGCATCGGCGCCGCTTTCGCATGCGACGCGCACGTAGTCGGCTTGCGCGCTGACTGCTTTCATCACATTGACGGCGATCATGCCGCGGCCTTCGCTGAGTGCTTTAGCGGAGTGAATTTCGCGGGCCAGCGCGGTGAGATTGGCTTCTTCCAGCGTGGCACGCTCGGGCGACTCGCGGCAGCGGTCCATCAGATCGCGATGATGATGCCGCAGGTCGATACTGGCGATGGTGCCCAGCGCGCCTTCGCGAGCGACGCTGCCGGCCAGCCGGTGCGCCGAGATGCCGACGCCCATGCCGCCTTGCACGATCGGCAGTAACGAGCGGCCGCGAATGACGAGCGGTGGGAGGGAGTGAGAGGTGAGCATGACTGGCCCGATGGCGGATTATCGAAACGCTGATAATCGTCGGTCGGGCGCAGCCTGGGTTGCTTCAGGTCAATGGGTGAGCCAAAGCTTTAGTCATTGTGTCGATCATTTGATATCGGTCAGCCGGATCAAACCTTGAACTGCATGGACTTGAGTTCGAGATACTCTTCGAGTCCATGGACCTCGTTTTCGCGGCCGAAGCCCGACTTTTTGAAACCGCCGAACGGCGCGGCTATGTTCCACGTGCCGCCCGTCACCAGTTCGGCGCTCTCCTCGATGCGCGTGTGCGCCGAACAGGTTTGCCCGGAGTTCAGGAAGCACGTGGCGACGCGCGCGCCATGAAAAAAGCCCGCTTCGGAGAAGCGGGCTCTGCGGCGCAACGAGCGGTTCAGTCCTGATTACTGCACGCCCTGGCTCAACAGGAAGTCTTCGTAGTTGCCACCGAAGTCGTTCAACGTGCCATTGGTCTTCACTTCGATAATCCGATTCGCCAGGCCGCTCACGAACTCGCGGTCGTGCGACACGAAAATCAGCGTGCCTTCGAACTTGTCGAGCGCGATCTGCAGCGATTCGATCGATTCCATGTCCATGTGGTTGGTCGGCTCGTCCATCAGCAGCACGTTGTGGCGGCCCAGCATCAGCTTGCCCCAGATCATGCGGCCCTTCTCGCCGCCGGAGAGCACCTTGACCGACTTGCGAATGTCGTCGGCATTGAACAGCAGCCGGCCGAGCGTGCCGCGCACCATTTGCTCGTCGTCACCTTCCTGCCGATAGCCGTCGATCCAGTCCATCAGCGTGACGTCGTCCGGAAACTCTTCGTACGTGTCCTGCGGCATGTAGCCGACGTTCGCGTTCTCAGCCCACTTCACCGTGCCGTGATCGAGCGTAAGCTTGCCCAGCAGCGAGCGCAACAGCGTGGTCTTGCCCGCGCCGTTCTCGCCGATGATCGCGATCCGCTCGCCCGGCTGCACGCTAATGCTGAAGTCGTTGAAAATCTGACGCTCGTACTTCTTCGAAATCTTCTCGGCCACCACCGCGATGTTGTGCAGCTTCTTCTCGTACTCGAAGCGGATGAACGGGTTCTGCCGCGACGACGGCTTGAATTCCTCGATCTTGATCTTGTCGATCATTTTCAGACGGCTGGTGGCCTGGCGCGCCTTCGACTTGTTCGCCGAGAAGCGACGCACGAAGTCCTGCAGGTCGGCCACACGTTCCTTCGCCTTCGCGTTGGCGTTCTGCTGACGCTCGCGCGCCTGCGTGCTTGCCAGCATGTAGTCGTCGTAGTTGCCCGGATAGACCTTCAGCGTGCCGTAGTCCATGTCGGCCATGTGCGTGCAGACCTGGTTCAGGAAGTGCCGATCGTGCGAGATGATGATCATCGTCGAGTTGTACTGGTTGAGCACGTCTTCCAGCCAACGGATCGAGTTGATGTCCAGGTTGTTGGTCGGCTCGTCGAGCAGCAGCACGTCCGGCTTCGAGAACAGCGCCTGCGCGAGCAGCACGCGCAGTTTCCAGCCCGGTGCGACGTTGCTCATCGGGCCGTTGTGGTCCTCGATCGCGATGCCGATGCCGAGCAGCAGCTCGCCCGCGCGCGCTTCGGCGGTGTAGCCGTCGTACTCGGCGAACTTCGCTTCGAGTTCGGCGGCGTGCATGTAGTCGTCGTCCGTCGCGTCGGGGTTCGCGTAGATCGCGTCGCGCTCGGTCATGGCGGCCCACATTTCGGCGTGGCCCATCATCACGACGTCGAGCACGCGCACGTCTTCGTAGGCGAACTGATCCTGGCGCAATTTACCGAGGCGGATGTTCGGTTCGAGCATGACGTTGCCCGAACTCGGCTCCAGGTCGCTGCCCAGGATCTTCATGAAAGTGGACTTGCCGCAGCCGTTCGCACCAATCAGGCCATAGCGGTTCCCTCCCCCGAATTTGACCGAGATATTCTCGAAGAGGGGCTTTGGCCCGAATTGCATGGTGATATTGGCGGTAGACAGCACGGCGCGTCCCTTTAATGTGATATCGGCGAAAAACCCAATATTTTAGCAGGTTATCGCGAATTCAACCCGCACGCCCGTCGCGCTACCGGCTTTGAATGCCTCGCGGTGTCTGCAGAACGTCGATGAACGCCGACAGGTCGGCCTCGCCCAGCCCCATCGCCGCGCCGAGCCGCAGCAATTGCTGAACCGTCGACGAGACCGGCATGGGCGTGCCGGTCTCGTAGGCGGTCGCCGCCACCGTGTCGATGTCCTTCTGAAAGGTCCGGAACGCGCCGATCGGCGCGAGGCCGGTTTGCGTCATGCGCGGCACGAATGTTTGCAGCAGCACCGAATCGGCCCAGCCGCCGGCCAGACCTTCGGTCAGCCGGGAAGCGTCGAGGCCGCTGCGCTGCGCGAGGCTCACCGCTTCGGCAATCGCCGCGAGCGTCGCCGTGACGATGGTTTGATTGCACAGCTTGGCGGTCTGGCCCGCGCCGACCTCGCCCATGTGCGTGACACGCGACGCGTAGGCGCTAAGCAACGGCTTGACGGCTTCGACGTCCGCAGCGGCGCCGCCCGCCATGACTGCCAGCGTGCCGGCGGTGGCGCCGGCCACGCCGCCTGAAACCGGCGCGTCGATCCAGCCGATGCTGCCGGCCGGCTTGTCCGCGCCTGCGTTCACGTTCACGTTCACGTCCACGCCAGCGCCCTCGGCGGCTCGCACACCCGCGCCTTCGCCGGCGTGCGCGCCGCCCGCGCCGTCCGCGCGAACCGCCGTCAGCACCGCCGCGCGCTGCGCGAATACGCGCGTCGCGGCCGGCGGGATGCTGGAGTGATCGACGATCCAGCGCAACCGGCCCGATACGGGCGCATCGGCGCCAAGAAGGCCCGCGGCGCCGAACACGGTCTCTTCCACCGCCGCCGCATCCGCGACGCATAGCAGCACGGCTTCACATCGTGTCGCAAGTTCTCGCGGCGTGTCGACCACCCGGGCGCCGTCCGGCACTAACACTTCGGCCTTGGCCCGCGTGCGATTCCAGACATGCACCGTATGTCCCGCGCGCAGCAGATGCCGGATCATCGGCGCGCCCATCAAACCAGGACCGCAAAAACCAATTTCCACTTCGAACCTCGTCGGCTATCAGATTGAGTTGCGCGGACATCATAACGGCGGCGTCCCGCCACGGCATACCGGGCACGGCATGTGCGACATGACTCGCTCACACGAGGCCGTTCGCGGCGCTTGCGTTGCCTATACTTTTTGAACACCAACGAAGATCAAAGGAGGAAGTCCATGTCCGAACACGTCTACAAACAGATCGAACTGACCGGCTCGTCGACGAAATCGATCGATGACGCCATCAGCACGGCAATCGCGAAAGCGTCGAAGACGCTGCGCAATCTGCACTGGTTCGAAGTGACGGAAACGCGAGGCCAGATCGAAAACGACAAGGTGGCTTACTGGCAGGTGACCATCAAGGTCGGCCTGCGCATCGACTGACGCGCCGACGGCCTGGCCGTCAGCGCTCTAAAACTCCGACGAAAAAAAGCTGCGTCCGCACCGGACGCAGCCTCTTAAAACAGCGGTTGCTGAAACCTCCGCCTGGTCGATTTGGCGTCGGCGTTACTTCGGCAGCGAACCGTCCACGCCTTCCACATACCAGTTAAGGCGTTGCAATTCCGGATCGGTCAGCGTCTTGCCGGCCGGCACCTTCACCGCGCCGGACTGATCCTTGATCGGACCCGTGAAGACGTCCCACTTGCCGCCCGCCAATTCGTCGCGCTTGGCCGCGACTTGCTTCTGCGCGTCAGCCGAAATTGCAGACGTGTTCAGATCTTCCAGGTTGACGGCCTTCTGCGGAATACCCCACCACACCGGATCGTTCTTCCACTTGCCGTCCAGCACCTGCTGGATCGCCGCGTTGTAATACACGCCCCAGTGCGCGACCACCGAACCGAGGTGCGCATCGGGACCGAACTTCTTCATGTCCGAATCCCAGCCGAACGCATGCACATGCTTGGCCGACGCCGTGGCGAGCGTGGCGCTTGAATCGGTGTTTTGCAGCAGCACGTCGGCGCCCTGGCCGATCAGCGTTTCAGCCGCCTGCTTCTCCTTGCCCGGATCGAACCAGCTGTTGATCCAGATAACCTTGGTATGCACCTTGGGATTCACCGAGCGCGCCCCGAGCGTGTATGCGTTGATGTTGCGGATCACTTCGGGAATCGGCACCGATGCGACGAAGCCGAGCGTGTTGGTCTTCGTCACGTAGCCCGCGGCGACGCCAGCGAGATACGCGCCCTGGTACATGCGCACGTCATAGGTGCCGAAGTTCGGCGCCTTCTTGTAGCCGGTTGCGTGCAGGAACACGGTGTCCGGGAAATCCTTCGCAACTTTCAGTTCGAAGTCCTGATAGCCGAAGCTCGAACCGATGATGATCTTGTTGCCCTTGTTCGCCAGATCGCGGAACACGCGCTCGGAGTCGGCCGATTCCGGCACGTTTTCGATGCGCGTGATCTTGATCTTGCTGCCGAACTTCGCTTCCGCTTCCTTCGAACCCTGATCGTGCGCGAAGGTCCAGCCGGCATCGCCCGGATTGCCCAGGTAGACGAAGGCCACGCCCGGCGCATCGGCGGCCTGCGCGCTTTGCGCGAGCGGCGCGGTCACCGCAGCACCAAGCGCCAGCGAGGCCGCGCCCCAAGCGAAAGCGGTCAGCAGATTTCTTCTCTTCATGTTTTCTCCTGTCATGTTTATCGAATGATGTGAAAAGCGGAGTCGATGGTCGGTCAGCCCGCCGAGAAAAACGGTTTGCCCAGCGAGGCCGGCGCATTCAGACGGATCGTGTTCGGATTGCGCGAGATGAGCACCAGCACGACGACTGTCGCGACGTATGGCAGCATCGCGAGGAATTGCGTCGGCACCGGCACGCCGATCGCCTGCGCGTAAAACTGCAGGCCTGTCACTGCGCCGAACAGCAGCGCGCCGATCAGCAGGCGTCCTGGGCGCCAGGTCGCGAACACGACCAGTGCGAGCGCGATCCAGCCGCGCCCTGAGGTGAGCTGCTCCTGCCACAAGTGCAGATTGACGATCGAGTAGTAACCGCCCGCAAGCCCGGCCATGCCGCCGCCGAACGCCACCGCGCCGTAGCGCACGCCGATCACCGGAAAGCCGACCGAGTGCGCCACCTGCGGCGATTCGCCGACCGAGCGCAACACGAGTCCCGCGCGCGTGCGGTACAGGAACCAGCCGATCACCGCGAACATCAGGAACGCGAGGTAATCGAGCGGCGTGAGGCTGAAGAACGCGGGGCCGAGCACCGGGATCTTGGAGAGACCGGGAATGGTCCACGTGTCGATGGTCGCGCGCACCGCCGCCGATGTGTACGGCTTGCCGACATACGCCGACAGACCGATGCCGAAGATCGTCAGCGAGAGGCCGGTGGCGACCTGATTGGCGAGCATGGTGAGCGTGAGAAACGCGAACAGCAGCGACATGGCGAGACCGGCGCCGATCGCGGCGAGCACGCCGAGCCACGGGCTGCCGGTGATCGCGGTGACCGCGTAGCCGGTCACCGCGCCCATCAGCATCATGCCTTCGACGCCAAGGTTGAGAACGCCCGATTTTTCGGTGACGAGTTCGCCCGCGCCCGCGAACATCAGCGGAATCGCGGCGGTGACGGCGCTCGACGTGAGCGAGCTGGCTTGTTGAATGTCCATTTGGATCCGGCGCAAAAATCAGTGAACGGTGAGCAGTGGGCGAGTCAGTGAGCCTGGGCGGCTAGCGTGCGTCGGCGCACGCGGTAGTTCACGAACAGGTCGGCGCCCAGCAGGCAGAACAGCAACAGCCCCTGGAACACGCCGGAAAGCGCCTGCGGCAGTTGCATCGAGGTTTGCACGGCTTCGCCGCCGAGATACAGCAGTGCCATCAGCAGGCTCGCGAGCACGATGCCGAGCGGATGCAGCCGTCCCACGAACACGACGATGATGGCCGTGAAGCCGTAACCCGGTGACCACGTGGCCTGCAACTGACCGATCGGGCCGGAGATCTCGCCCATGCCGGCGAGACCCGCGAGGCCGCCGCTGATCAGAAGCGACGTCCAGATGGTCTTCTTGTCGGAAAAACCGGCGTAGCGCGCGGCAAGCGGCGCGAGACCGCCGACGTTCATGCGATAGCCCGCGAAACTCTTGCGCATGAAAACCCACACGAGCGGAATCGCGATCAGCGTGACGAACACCGAAGCGTTCAGACGCGTGCCGCGCAGCCATTTGATGTGCCAGTCGCCGGAGAAAGTCGGATAGAGCGCGTCGCCGCTGAACATCTCCGAGAGCGGGAAGTTCATACCCTGCGGGTCGCGCCACGGCCCGCTCACCAGGTAGATCAGCAACTGCGTGGCCACATACGTGAGCATCAGGCTGACGAGAATCTCGTTGGTGTTGAAGCGGCTTTTGAGCAGCGCCGGAATCGCCGCCCACGCCATGCCGCCGAGCACGCCGGCGATCATCATGGTCGGCAGAATCCACCAGCCGGTGGCCTGGTCGAAATAGATCGCGACGCCGCTCGCGGCGATGCCGCCGAGCAGCATCTGCCCTTCCGCGCCGATGTTCCATACGTTGGCGCGATAGCCGATAGCAAGACCGAGGCCGATCAGGCACAACGGCGACGCCTTCAGCAGCAGCTCGGACCAGCCGTTCACGCTGGACAGCGGCTCGATGAAAAACGCGTGCATGGCTTGCAACGGATCGCGGCCGACGAGGCTGAAGATCAGAAAGCCGATCGCGAGCGTGAGCAACGCGGCGATCAGCGGCACGGCGAGCTGCATGGTGCGCGAGGGCGTCGTGCGGGCTTCGAGTCGATACGGAAGAATCATGGGTAGTGTGTGATTTATATGGTTCTGATGATGCCGGGCGACGTCACACGTATTCGCGAGACAGACGCCGGCTCAGGCATGCGCCGGCTGTTCCGCCGAGGGCGCCGCGCCCTCGCGGTCGCCGAACAGGCCCGCCATCCAGCGGCCGATTTCCTCGGCGTTGGTCGCCCCCGTGGCGCGCACCGGCGAGAGTCTGCCGCCTGCGAGCACCGCGATGCGATCGCAGATGTCGAACAACTCTTCCAGCTCCTCCGAGATCACCAGAATCGCCACGCCGCGCGCCGACAGATCGAGCAACTGCTGGCGAATAAAGGACGCCGCGCCGACGTCCACGCCCCACGTAGGTTGCGCGACCACCAGCACCTTCGGCGCCTGCAGAATCTCGCGGCCCATGATGTATTTCTGCAGATTGCCGCCCGACAGACTTTGCGCGAGCGCTTCGGAGCCGCCGCAGCGCACGTCGAAGGCCTCGATGCAGCGTTTCGCGAATGCGCGCATCGCGCCGGCCTTGATCCAGCCCGAGTTCACCATCTGCTGACGATGGGCGGTGAGCAGCGCATTTTCCGACAGCGTCATAGCCGGCACCGCGCCGCGTCCGAGGCGCTCTTCCGGCACGAAGCCAAAGCCGAGCGCACGTCTGCCGCCCGCGCCGAGGCGCCCGGCCGCCTTGCCGCAAATGGTGACCGCGTCGGCGCGCACGCCGCGTTTTTCGCCCGACAGCGCCGACAGCAGTTCCGCCTGGCCGTTACCCGAGACACCCGCGATGCCGAAGATTTCCCCCGCATGCACGCCGAACGACACGTCGCGCAGCGAAGTGCCGAACGGGTCGTCGCTTTCCACCGAGAGTTGCTTCACGTCGAGCAGCACCGCGCCCGGATTGTGTTCGCGCCGCGTGTAATCGGGCAGCGAATGGCCGACCATCAATTGCGCGAGCGACGCATGCGTTTCGCCCTTCGGCTTCACATGGCCGGTCACGCGGCCGCCGCGCATCACCGTCGCGGTATCGCACAACTCCTGGATTTCGTCGAGCTTGTGGCTGATATAGAGGATGCTGCAGCCTTCGGCAGCGAGCCGCCGCAGCGTCTCGAACAGCTTGCGGACCGCTTGCGGCGTCAGCACCGAAGTCGGCTCGTCCATGATCAGCAAACGCGGATTCTGCAGCAGACAGCGCACGATCTCCACGCGTTGCCGCTCGCCCACCGTCAGACTATGCACGTGGCGCTGCGGATCGATATCGAGGCCGTAGTCGGCGGAGACTTCGCGGATGCGCCTCGAAAGCGCCTTCAGATCGAAGGGTTCGTCGAGCGCAAGCGCGATGTTTTCGCCGACCGTGAGCGTCTCGAACAGCGAAAAGTGCTGGAACACCATGCCGATGCCCAACTTGCGCGCCGCCGCCGGGTTGGCGATCTCGACCGTCTGGCCTTCCCAGCGAATCTCGCCGGCGTCGGGCCGCACCGCGCCGTAGATGATTTTCATCAGCGTGCTTTTGCCGGCGCCGTTCTCGCCGAGCACCGCATGGATTTCTCCCGGCGCGACGATCAACGTGACGTCGTCGTTGGCTCGCACGGCCGGATATTGTTTGGTGATGCCCTGAAGCATCAACCGGGGCGCCGCCTGTTCCGGCCTGTCTGCCGGCTGCGCGGCGGCGCCGTCGCTATAAGAAGAGTCGCTCATGTGATTCCGTAGTACGTCAGTGACTGCCGGTTACAGCGCGTCCGTCCACCTTGCCGGCAGGCGATCCGTCACCACAACCGGATGACAATACCTAATTCGACCCAGTCAGTCGAGCCGCCAAAATTCCCCGCAAACCCGCGTCGCAGCGAGCTCTGCGGGTATCCCACTCTTGACGCGGCTTTACGTTCATATTAAAAGTCATATACACCCACGCCCGCTCGATCAGCCAGAACATATATTTCGGAGAAGTCATGAGTCAGCAACGCGAGGCGATCGATACGTACCTGTTACGCGTCTTGCATACCCTGTTGATGGAACGCAGCGTCACGCGCGCGGCCGTCAAACTGAATCAATCGCAACCCGCCATCAGCGCGGCGCTGCGCCGTTTGCGCGACATCACCGGCGACCCGCTGCTGGTGCGCGGCAAGTCCGGCATGGTGCCCACGGAATACGGCCTGCGCCTGCTCGAACCGGTGCAGAACGCGCTGCGCGAGATCGAACGCATCAAGTTCCAGCAGCACAACTTCGATCCGGCCACGTCCATCCGTTGCTATCGGATCGGCTGTCCGGACTACCTGAACGTGCTGTTCGTGCCGACGGTGGTCGAACGCTTTCGTCAGGCCGCGCCGAACGCGACGCTCGAGTTTCACTCGCTCGGGCCGGCCTTCGACTACGAACTCGCGCTCGAAGACGGCAAGCTCGACATCGTGGTCGGAAACTGGCCGGAGCCGCCGGAACAGTTGCACCTGTCGAACCTGTTCGTCGATCAGATCGTCTGCCTGATGAGCAACACGCATCCGTTTGCCAAACGCGGCGGTCTCACGCTCGATCAGTACCTGAATGCGCCGCATCTCGCGCCTACTCCCTATTCAGTGGGCCAGCGCGGCGCGATCGACGTGCATCTCGCGCGCGAGCGGCTCAAGCGCCATGTAGTCGTGACGCTGCCGTACTTCAATCTGGCGCCGTACGTGCTGATCAAGTCCGATCTGATCTTCACGACGACGCGCCTCTTTGCCGATTACTACGCCAAGTTCCTGCCGCTCACGGTCGTGCCCGCACCGCTCGATTTCCCGCCGATGCAGTACTACCAGCTGTGGCACGAGCGCGTGCATTACTCCGATGAAGTGCGCTGGCTGCGCAGTCTGGTCGCCGAGGCGACCAAGACGTTGATCGACAAGCCTTGAGTTTTTGCTTTGCTTTGCGCGGGTTATCGGCGTCGCCGATAACCCGTTCCTTCTTTTACGCCGCAGCTTCGTAAAGCGTCTTCGCCAACCGGTTGTGCTGCTCGATGACCGGCCCGAGTTCCAGCGTCATCAACTTCCCGTCCTTCACGACCACCTTGCCGCCGATCACGCTAAAGCTCACTTGCGACGGCGCGCAGAACACGAGCGCCGCGACCGGGTCGTGCAACGCGCCCGCGAAAAGCGGCTGACGCAGATCGAATGACACAAAATCCGCCGCCATGCCTGGCGCCAGCGCACCGATATCGTCGCGATTGAGCACCTTCGCGCCGCCTAGCGTCGCAATCTCCAATGCCTCGCGTGCGGTCATCGCATCGGGTCCGAAACCGACTCGTTGCAGCAACAAAGCCTGACGCACTTCGGCAATCATCTGCGCGCCGTCGTTCGACGCCGATCCGTCGACGCCCAAGCCCACCGGCACGCCCGCCAGACGCATGCGCTTCACCGGCGCGATACCCGACGCGAGCCGCATGTTCGAACACGGGCAATGCGCGACTCCGGTGCCGGTGCGCGCGAACAGGTCGATGCCGGCGTCGTCGAGTTGCACGCAGTGCGCATGCCACACATCATGGCCGACCCAACCGAGGTCTTCCGCGTACTCCGCCGGCGTCATGCCAAACTTCTCGCGGCTGTACGCGATGTCGTTGACGTTCTCCGCCAGGTGCGTGTGCATCGACACGCCATATTGCCGCGCCATCACCGCGGATTCGCGCATCAGATCGCGGCTCACCGAGAACGGCGAGCATGGCGCGACCACCACGCGCAGCATCGCGTAACGTCCTTCGTCGTGATACGTCTCGATCAGGCGCTGGGTGTCCTTCAGAATGTCGGCTTCACGCTCGACCACTGAATCCGGCGGCAAGCCGCCGTCTTTCTGCCCGACGCTCATGCTGCCGCGCGCCGCGTGAAAGCGCATGCCGATCCGGTGCGCCGCGGCGATGCTGTCGTCGAGCCGGCTGCCGTTCGGATAGATATACAGATGGTCGCTCGACGTCGTGCAGCCGGACAGCAGCAACTCCGCCATTGCCGTCAGCGTCGAGACTTCGATCATCTCCGGCGTGAGGTTCGCCCACACCTTGTAGAGGCTCGTCAGCCAGCCGAACAGTTCGGCGTTCTGCGCGGCGGGAATCGCGCGCGTCAGGCTCTGATACATGTGGTGGTGCGTGTTGACGAGCCCCGGAATCACCAGATGCCCGCGCATATCCAGCACTTCGTCGGCCGTTTGCGGCAATTCCACCGTCGGTCCAACCGCGACGATGCGGTTGTCCTCGATAAACATGCCGCCGTCGCGCAGTTCGCGCCGGGCGCCGTCCATCGTGACCAGCACGTCCGCGTGCTTCACCAACATCGTCTTCTTAGGCTTGTTAGCCGCTTGTTCCATCGTCATTCGTTTCTCCGCTTCATTGCTTCCGTGCAAAGCCGTTCGAACGCGATGTGACGGCACGCCACCGTGCCGCCGCGTCCCGTCGAACGCCGTTGGCCCGGTTACCCAGCGTGTTTTCCGCCGTCTTCGGGGTGCGTCGCGGCTGAATCGTCTTCGTGTTTGCCGCAATGCACGGACGTAACCTTCGACGGCCAAAATAATGCTGACAACTCACGCCAATGCGATACCCAACTTCACGCTGCCGATATAGTGGGCCTTTTTTGGCGCCGGTACGATCCGCCGGTAAGGCAAATGCGCTGTAATAGTCGAAGGAATCGGGTCGTTGCGGCTTTCAACAGGCTGTCCGTCATGCGCCAGCTATTATCTTTCCTATCTCGCGCGCGCTGGACGGAACAACCTTTTTACAATGGCTGTCACGGCGCTCGCTTCAATTCGCCGACGGGTATGTAGCCACTGACGTGGAGCCTCGATCCGCCGCAAACGTATCTGGATCGGGCTGCCGCCGAAACCTCGCATTCACATAAGGAAAATTGCGAATGGGAAAGCTCACTACCCATGTGCTCGACACCGCCAACGGCCGTCCAGGCGCGGGCATCACGGTCGAACTCTTCGCGCTCTCGGGCGACACGCGCCGCGCGCTCAAAACCACCACCACCAATGACGACGGCCGTTGCGACCAGCCGCTGCTCGAAGGCGATGCGCTAGTCGCCGGCGAATACGAACTCGTGTTCGGCGCAGGCGACTACTTCGCGTCGATCGGCACGAAGGTGCCGGAACCACGCTTCGTCGATCGCGTCGTGTTGCGCTTCGGCGTGGCCGATGCCGGCGCGCACTATCACGTGCCGCTGCTCGTGTCGCCGTGGTCGTATAGCACCTATCGCGGCAGCTAAGGAGACATCTGCCGCGAAGTGTTGGAAAGAGGTTGGACGAAGCGAGGTCGAGTTCGCGCAGCAGAACCACCGCGCTCGATTGCATTGCGCAGATGCTCAGGGACACACCGGCGAGCACCCGCGAAACGCAATCGAACGCACGCGACTCGACCCACTTCGAACCGACCGCGGCCAGCCCGACTAGCCAATAAAAAATGGCGCTGTGCGAACTGAGCGCATCGCGTCTTCACCCCGCAGTCTGCGCAGCGACGTGCTGCCCTGCCAACGACCCGTCAGCCGGGTTTCAAAAGGCACATGACGTCGCTGCGAGTACAACGAATCAGAAGTGGAGGAGTTTCATGGAAGGCTTTATCACAGACTGGTTGAATCTGGCGATTCGCTGGTTTCACGTCATCGCCGCGATTGCATGGATCGGCGAATCATTTTATTTCGTCGCGCTCGACAACAGCCTGAAACCGCCGACGGACCCGAACCAGCGCAGGCGCGGCGTGTTCGGCGAACTGTGGCACGTGCACGGCGGCGGCTTCTACAACATGCAGAAGTACACTGTCGCGCCGCCGGAAATGCCGGACGATCTGCACTGGTCGAAGTGGCCGTCGTACACCACGTGGCTGTCGGGCTTCGGTCTCTTCACCGTGCTGTATCTGTTCTCGCCGAGCACTTACCTGATCGACAAGAACGTGCTGGATATGGGCCCGGTGGTCGCCGTCGCCTCGGCGCTCGGCTTCCTCGCCGCCGGCTGGATCGTGTACGACTCGCTGTGCCGCATTCTCGGCAACAAGGACAAGGTGCTCGGCATCTGCGTCGGCGTGTACGTGCTGATCGCGGCGTGGCTCGCGTGTCATATCTTTGCGGGCCGCGCGGCTTACCTGATCATGGGCGCGATGCTGGCCACGATCATGTCGGCCAACGTGTTCTTCGTGATCATTCCGGGCCAGCGCAAGATGGTCGACGCCATGCTCAAAGGCGAGACACCGAACCCGATTTATGGCAAGCGCGGCAAGCAACGCTCGGTGCACAACACGTATTTCACGCTGCCGGTGGTGTTCGCGATGCTGTCGAACCACTACGCGATGACCTACACGCATCCGTACAACTGGGCCGTGCTGCTTGTCATCATGCTGGCCGGCGCGCTGATCCGTCAGTTCTTCGTGATGCGTCACCGTGGCCAGGTGTTGTGGTACTTGCCGCTGGCGGGCATTGCCCTGATGTTCGGCGCCCTCTTCTGGACCATGCCGAAACCGATGGTGCCGCAAGCGCAAGCGGCCAACGCGCCGACGATCAAAGTGGCTGACATCGCACCGGTGCTGCAACAGCGCTGCGTGGCCTGCCACTCCGCGCATCCGACGATGATGGGCAGCGCCCCCGCCGGCGTGCTGCTGGATACGCCGGATGAAATCTCGCAGAACGCGCAGCGGATCTACCAGCAGGCCGTGACGCTGAAGGCCATGCCGCTCGGCAACGTGACGCACATGACCGACGACGAGCGGATGAAAATCGCCGCCTGGTTCCAGGGTGGCGCAGTGAAGTGATAGTCGAGCCGGGCATCCTGC
Source organism: Paraburkholderia sp. BL27I4N3 (assembly GCF_003386115.1). Lineage (NCBI taxonomy): Bacteria > Pseudomonadati > Pseudomonadota > Betaproteobacteria > Burkholderiales > Burkholderiaceae > Paraburkholderia > Paraburkholderia sp. BL27I4N3. The sequence continues at coordinate 2,522,507 of NZ_QREJ01000001.1, forward strand.
CCGGCGTGGCGATGGATGAAGCAATACGGAGCGGGCTTTTCGCGCTAGCGGGAAGCCCGCTTTTCTTTGGCCGCACTGGTGTCGGCGTCTCCAAGGCGGGGCGTGGCCGACTTGTAGCCTATGAGCTACAATTTCTCACGAATTCCGTTGAAATGTAGCCCATGAGGCACAAATTCCAGAGACCTCGTTGTGCTCGATAGGCTACAATAAGGCGTGAATTCGTCGAAATTGACGCCCCGGGGCTACAAATGACCAATCTCGCCGATGTATCTGAGATGCTGAAGGCCGTTCGCCACGAAAGCCATCTGTCGCAAGAGGAGTTGGCGCGCCGGGCGGGCGTCGCGCGCACCACCGTCGCGCGTATGGAAACGCTCGCCAAAAACGACATGAGCGTGTCCGTGCTCGTGCGCCTGCTCGAAGCGGCAGGCTACGACCTCAAGTTTGTCGCGCATGGCCACGGGCGCACGCTCGAAGACATCCTCGCCGAACAACGCAATCCGGACGCCAACCAATGAGGCTCGACGTCCAGGTACTGGGCAAAAACGTCGCCACGCTATTTCGCGAGCGCGACGACTACGTCCTCAAATACAACCGCGACGCGAGCGCGGCGGATTTCGTCAGCCTGACCATGCCGGTGCGTGAAGAACCCTGGCGCTGGCCGCGCGATCTGCATCCGTTTTTCCGGCAAAACCTGCCGGAGGGTTATCTGCTGAATCTGATTCGCGAGCAGTTCGGACCGTTGCTCGACGGCACCGACCTGTCGCTGCTCGCGGTGGTCGGCGCGATGGGGATCGGCCGTGTCACCGTGACGCCGGAAGGCGTCGCACCTGGAACGGAACTGCGAGCGCTCGACGTGCAGGACATTTTGCACGGCGACAACACGGCCGAACATTTCGCGCAACTCGTGCGCGAATATGCGCGGGCGGCCATCTCGGGCGCCGTGCCCAAGTTCATCGCGCCACAGGACGATGTCTCGCAGCCATTCGCGTCGATGCCGCTCGGCAAACCCACCATCCGGACGAGCCGCCACATCATCAAAGGCTCGGACGACAGCACGCCGTTTCTCGGCTTCAACGAGTTCTATTCCATGCGCGTACTGGAGCGGCTCCGCGTCGCGCCGGTCGCGCGCACGAAGATGTCGGACGATGGCCGGGCGCTGATCGTCGAGCGCTTCGACGTCGACGCACAGGGAAAGCCGGCCTATGGCGTCGAGGACCTGTGCGGTCTTCTTGGTTTGCCGCCGCACGAAAAATACAATTCGACCAGCGAGAAAATGCTCAACGCCGCGCGAGCCTATCTGCTCGATCGCGACACCATGCGCGAGCAGCTGGAACATCTCGGCTGGCATATGTTGACGAACTACGTCGTACGCAACGCGGATTGCCATACGAAGAACGTGGCGTTGTTCTATACATCGGTCGACGATGTCGCGTTCACGCCCGTCTACGACATCGTCACGACGCAGGCGTACCCGCGTTTCGCGGCGAATCCTCCGGGCTTGCCGATCGACGGCCGCAAAACCTGGGCAGCCGGCAAAACGCTGGAGCGCTTCTTCAACACGCGCATGGGCATCGCGCCGCGGCAATACGCGCAGATGGTCGAGGCGTTGTGCGATTCGGCCGTCGCCGTCGGTCAGGAGTTGATCGAAGCAGCGCGCAACGAACCGCAATGGCACACCGTCGCGAAGCACATGCTTCACGCCTGGGACGACGGCATGGCGTCCTTGCGCTCACCGAAGAAGAGTCTGCAATTCAAAGGACTCAAACCGGCGATCGAAGCCGCAGGTTTTTCCATGCCGGAGCCGGCGGAACGCGCTCGCGAGGTGATTGGACGCTCGCCGCTTCTTGGCAAGCGTGGCTAGACGCGCAACGACGGCGTCGCGCTGCTCCTTTTATGTTTCGCCACCAAAGCAAAGAACCCACAGCATCGGTGTGATGCTGTGGGTTCTTTTAAGCGACCTGCGTGCTACATGAAAGCGATCAAACTCAAACAGCCACCGCGCTCAACGCATCTTCCGTGAGCCACAGCGACTCCGCGAGATCCTGCTCATTGAGGTTGAGTCCATCCCCGCCACGATCGACAACGATGAAGTCGCTCACGTCGCCCAACGCGATCAGCGGATGGTGCCACACGCCCTTCGCATAGTTCACGCCCTGCCAGCCGCTCGTCACGAACGCGCGAATCTTCGACGCGTCCAACTCGCCCGCCGGCGCCACGACCACCAGATACGGCTTGTCGTTCAGCGGCACGAATGCCTGGCTGCCAAGCGGATGCCGTTCGAGCATCTTCACTTCGAACGGCAGCGTGCGCGGCTGTCCGCGAAACAGGTTGACGAGCGTGCGGCCGTTCTCGTCGGCGACGTCCACTTTCGCGAGATCGTGAAAGCGGATCGTCGTGCCGAGGTTGATCGGAATCTGCTTCGCGCCTTCGAGTTCGATCACGTCGCCGAACACGGCGAACGCTTCCTTCGTCAACGGTTCGATCGCGAGCGTTTTCATGATGCGAGTGTGCCCCACAAACGCAGACGCGACACGCCGCCGTCCGGAATGATGTTAAAGCGCACGTGCGTCACCGGACCCAGTGCCGCGATTTCGCTTTCGAAATAGTGCTGGTTGTCCATCTTCAGCTTTTGTTCGCCGAGCAGCACCGGCCAGAACATGGCCTGCGTGATCAGCGAGCTGTCGGTGCCGCCCGTGACATACGCGGCCTGAATCGAGCAGCGGTCCGGAAAGTTGCCCTTGAAATGCGCCGTATCGACTTCGATCTTTTTGATCACGCCCGGCTGCGCCAGTGCGACGATCGCCCAGTCGTTGCCCGGTTCGCGACGGCGGCGCGTTTCCCAGCCGTCGCCCATGTTCACGCCACGGCCCGGCATCAAAATTGTCGACGCCGCGCCGAAATGCTGGTTGTTCGCCGCGACAAGATATGCGCCGTTTTCCATCGCCGCCAGATCGAACTGCTCGGTGCGGCTCGCGCCGGCCCAATCGACTTGCGGCTGACCATATACACGCAGACGCGCGATGCCGCCGTCCGGATAGATGTTCACGCGCAGGTGCGTGTACGCATTCGCGTCGCTGACTTCGTGGTAGTGGTGACTATTGCCTTGCAAGGTGGTCGACGGCACGATTTCGGTCCATTGCGTCGACTGATTAGGCGTGCCATCCACCACGCGCGCGGCTTCCACCGACGCCGCCGGCGGGAAGTTGCCGGTGAAGTGGCTGGTATCGAGATCGAGGCCCTTGATCACGCCCGGCCGCGCCAGCTTCACGACGCACCAGTCGTAGCCGTTGGCGCGCTTGCGGCGCGTTTCCCAGCCGTCCATCCACTTGCCGTTGTCGTCGTACTTGCCCGGAATGAAGACGGCCGGCTCCGGATTCAGCATGCGTTCCTTCGGTGCGAAGAAATCGTCGCTGGCCTCGAGCGCCTGCGCGCCCAGGCGCGGGTCCGCCAGATTCACATAGCGGCGCGTGAATTCCGGTGCGTTGGGGTCGAGAATCGGGAGTGCCATCTTTGTCTTCCTTAGTGTTAGTCAGTGCTCAAAAAACGTTTTGGTTCGAGTCCAGCGACGCGTGGCAAAACCTTACGCGTCGATCAGGTCGTCGAGCCGGAAACGTGCGATGCGATAGATCTGATCGAGACTCGCGCGCAGTTCGTCGGCGCGGCTGTTGTTCACGCGCGCCTCGAAGTTCGCGATGATGCCGTGACGGTCATACCCGCGCACGGCAAGGATGAACGGAAAACCGAATTTTTCGCGATATGCGGCGTTGAGCGCGAGCAGTCTGTCGAATTCTTCCTGCGTGCATTGCGCGAGGCCGGCGCCGCTCTGCTCACGCGTGGATTCGGCGGTCAGTTCACCGCGCACCGCGGCCTTGCCGGCGAGCTCCGGGTGGGCGTTGATCAACGCCAGTTGCTTCTCTTCGCCCGCCGTCTCGACGATATTCGACATCTTGCGATGCACCTCGTCGATGCTGGCGAAAGGCCGTTGCTGCGCGGCGATTTCCGCGACCCACGGCGAGTGCTCGAAAATGCCCGACAGCGCTGCCACGAACGCGTCGGTCGAGATGCTGTTGAGTTGGTCCAGAGTGTATTGCATCGCCTTCATGCCGCAGCCCCGCGGTCGTTTTGTTGATAAGGATGATGTTCCCGCCAGTGGCGCGCAATATCGACGCGCCGCGTGACCCACACGCGATCGTGCTGTTCGATATGGTCGAGGAAACGTTGCAGCGCGCGGAAACGCCCAGGGCGTCCGAGCAGACGGCAGTGCATGCCGATGGACAGCATCTTCGGCGCTTCGTCGCCTTCTTCGTAGAGCACGTCGAAGGCGTCGCGCAGGTACGTGAAGAAGTGGTCCGCGGTGTTGAAGCCTTGCGGGCTCGCAAAGCGCATGTCGTTGGTGTCGAGCGTGTACGGCACGATCAGTTGCGGCACTTTCGCGCCGCCGGTCACATCGACGTCCATCCAGAACGGCAGATCGTCGCCGTAGTAATCCGAGTCGTACAGGAATCCGCCATATTCAGCGACGAGGCGCCGCGTATTGGGACTGTCGCGCCCGGTGTACCAGCCGAGCGGACGCTCGCCCGTCACGCGCTCGATCGCTTCCATGCCGAGGCGCATGTGTTCCGCTTCTTTCTCCGGCGCCATGTCCTGATAGTGGATCCAGCGATACCCGTGGCAGGCAATCTCATGCCCGAGTTCGACGAAAGCCCGCGCCAATTCCGGATGCCGTTCAACCGCCATGCCGACGCCGAACACCGTGAGCGGCAGCTTGCGCTTTTCGAATTCACGCAGGATACGCCAGACGCCCGCACGCGAACCGTATTCGTAGATCGACTCCATGCTCATGTGACGTGCCGGAAAAGAGGCGGCGCCGACGATTTCCGACAGAAACTGTTCCGAGCCCGGATCGCCGTGCAGCACGCAGTTTTCACCGCCCTCTTCGTAATTCAGGACGAATTGCACTGCGACACGCGCTCGACCCGGCCAGTTTGCCTGCACCGGGTGGCGGCCGTAGCCGATCAGATCGCGTGGGTAGTTCGGGTCGAGTGGCATGGTTTGACGAATGCGTGGTGACGGTACGTAAAATTCGCGTGGAACTCACGTGGCATGCACATGAGGTTGCGCGGACTCGCGCGCTGAGTGCAAACGACTCACGCCGGCGCGGGTGGAAAAACATCAGAAGCAGTACCGAAAGCAGCAGAAAAAAGCCTTTCAGGCAGCCCGCGCCGAGTTGGACCAGTGTAGCGAAAACACCCGGGTGCGCCCATACACCCGGGCAGATAGTGCGTGTCAGACTGAATGTATGTGCGGTCCCGGTTCTGTAGTGTTTACCCGCGATAAATCGGCCGTTCTTTCGTTTTCCGGCGACTTTGCGGCGGAAATGCCGGTAGAGCCGCGCGGGGCGAGCGGATTCGGGTCGGCGTCGGTGGGGCTGAAGGACGCCAGCGCGCCGTCGTAGCGCTTGGCCAGCGGCCGCGCGTAATCGCCACGTTTGGCCGTCGACAGACGCAGCGCGACCAGCGCCTCGGTCCACTTCACCGCTGCCGTCACGCCCTCGATCACCGGTGCGCCGAGCGCGTCTTCGATTTCCGCGCACAGTTCGGCCATACCCGCGCAGCCGAGCACGATCGCGTCCGAACCGTCTTCCGCGAGCGCACGCCGGCATTCGTCGAGGATGATGCGGCGCGCCGCCGAGCCTGGCTTGTCGAGGTCGAGCACGGCGACGTCGGTAGCGCGCACGTTGCGGCAAAACCGCTTCATGCCGTAACGCTCGGCAAGGTGCCACGCCATGCCGCACGTGCGCGCCAGTGTGGTCACCACCGAGAAGCCCGGCGCCAGCACGCTGGCGGCGTGCATCGCCGCCTCGGCAATGCCGATCACCGGGCCGCGCGCCAGTTCGCGCGCGGCGTACAGACCGGGGTCGCCAAAGCAGGCGATCACGTAGCCGTCGCAGCCTTCACGTTCGCCGGCGGCGACTTCGGCCAGCAAACCCGGCGTGGCGAGCGCTTCGTCGTAATACCCTTCGATCGACGGCGGCCCCATGGTCGGATTCACCGCGATGACTTCGGTGCCCGGCGCGGCGACGTCGCGCGCGCAGCGGCCCATGGCTTCCGTCATGCGTTGGGTCGTGTTCGGGTTGATCAGTTTGATACGCATATCGACTCCTGGTGCTTCCGCAAAATTCAGCGTGCAAGAACACGATAGAACAACGCAGCGAGGCCTGCGCCGATAAACCACGAGAAATTCGCCATGCCATCGAGCGCGGGCACCATCACGCAGGCCACCGCGATCACGGCAGCCGGCAGCAACGCGGCGACCGCCCGGTAGTTGACGCCGTTGCGATACCAGTACGAACCTGTCGGCGAGACCGTGTACAGATCGTCGAGAACGATCTTCTGACGCTTCACCAGAAAGTAATCGACGATCAGGACACCGTACAACGGTCCGATGAAACTGCCTAGCACGTCGAGCGTGTAATGGATCACAGCCGGGTTGTTGAACAGATTCCACGGCGTAATGAAAATCGACGCCACCGCCGCGAGCATGCCGCCCATGCGCCAGCTAATGAGGCGCGGCGCGACGTTGGAGAAGTCGAAAGCCGGCGAGACGAAGTTGGCGACGATGTTGATGCCGATGGTCGCGATCGTGAAGGTCAGCGCGCCGAGAATCACCGCGGTCGGATAGTCGATACGGCCTACGGTTTCGACCGGGTCCGTGATCAGTTCGCCGAACACCGGGAGCGTGGCCGCGGTCGTGATGACCGTCACCAGCGAGAAGGCCAGGAAGTTGACCGGCAGGCCCCAGAAGTTGCCGCGCTGCACGCTGCGGAAACTCTTGCCATAGCGCGAGAAGTCGCCGAAATTCAGCATTGGGCCGGAGAAATACGACACCACCAGCGAGATGGCCGTGATCATCACCGGCACGACCTGCATGCCGTGATATTTGACGCCGCCCAGGTTGATGCCGATGTTGCGCCACCCCGCGCGATACACCATGTAGCCCGCGAGGATGAACATCACCACGTAGACCGCGGGACCGGCGAAGTCGATGAACTTCTTGATGGTCTCCATGCCGTGCCAGAACACCAGCGCCTGCAACACCCAGAGCACCATGAAGCCGGTCCAGCCAAGCATCGAAAGCCCCAGGAAGCCGTGATGATGAACATCCGCATAAGGCAGCAATTGCGGAACAAATTTCAACACGACGATCACGAGCGCGCTCGACGCCAGATAGGTCTGGATGCCGTACCACGCGACCGCGATCAGGCCGCGAATCACCGCGGGAATATTCGCGCCGAGCACGCCGAAGGTGGCGCGGCACGCCACCGGATACGGCACGCCGTTCGCCTGGCTCGGCTTGGCGATCAGGTTGCACAACAGGTTGACGATCGTAATGCCGACCAGCAGCGCGATCAGCACCTGCCAACTCGTCAGGCCGAGCGCGAACAGACTGCCCGCGAACACGTAGCCGCCGACGCTGTGCACGTCCGACATCCAGAACGCGAAGATGTTGTAGGCGCCCCAGGTTTGATGCCGTAACGGCGCGAGATCCTCATTGTAGAGGCGGTCGCTGTAGCCTGCGGGCATCGACGGTTCGCTGGATGCGCCGTCGCCTGCATAAGTGGGAATTGCGGGATTGCCGGGCGCTGCACTGAACTGAGCCATGATTCCTCCTTGGAATAGGGACCGTCGATAGCGAATCGAAGGACGTTGCATCGGCCATGCCAGTCGCGCCCTCCTCGTCCGTCTGAATCGAGGGTCCTGGCGCGTCTGTCCGGCCGTGCCGCGGATGTCTCCGTACTTGAAGTACTTGTGGTTATCGCACCGCCAGCAGCCGCGAAGTCCGGCGATGCGTTATTACCCGAGGTCCGTCGCCCGACGGCGGACACGCGTGCACAAGCCGGCAGCGCTCACGCCGAGCCGCCTTGCAACGCTTGATTCGTTCAGTTCAATTCAGTGCGGCGCGCACCGGGAACGGGCGCACGCCGGCCGCCTGCCTCAGCCTGGCGCGGACTTGGTCTTCGATGAATCTCTGGCTGCGCCGTTGAGGGCGCCGAACACTTCATGCAGATCGGCCGCGCCACGTGCGGGGCGGTCCAGCATCTTCAACTCGACGCTTTGCAGATGGCGCGACATCAGGGCCGCCGCCTCTTTTGCATCGCCGGCGTCGAGTGCGGCGAGAATGGCTTCGTGGTCCTCGAACGAGCATGGGCTGCGTCCGAGCGACTCGTACAGCGCGGAAATCAGTGTGGAGCGCGCCACCAGACCGTTCAGGCAGTCGCACAACACAGCGTTGCCGGTGAGTCCGGCCAACTCGGTGTGAAACTCGCCCGACAGGCGAATCCACGCCGGAAAATCACGTGTTTCAAATGCTTTGCGTTCCCGGCCGATCATGCTGCCGATGCTCTTCAAACGGCGCATGCCGTGGCCGCTGCAGATCTTTTCGACCACCGCCAGTTCGATGATGCGGCGCATCTCGAACACTTCGTGCACTTCCTGCAGCGACGGACTTGCCACGAACGCCCCGCGATTCGGTTCGAGATCGACGAGGTGGTCGGTTGCCAACTGCGCCAGCGCCTGCCGGATCGGACCTCGCTTCACACCGAATACTTCGCACAACTGTGCTTCTGTCAACTTGGCGCCAGGCGCGAGCCGATGCTCGAGGATCGCGGCGCGGATGCGCTCGGTGATCGCTTCGGGTTTCAAACTATTCGCAGCAGCGGAGTCTGTGTCGGACATGATGTTCGTCTCGGTATGTTGGTCATCATAGGATGGACATAAAAATTGTCAACAATTTTTGTCTTGAATTTCGACAATCCTGGCGGCGAGGTTGAGCTGACGGACTGCCGGCCCGGCATGCGTATCCGGTGGGATCTCAGTACAGGTTTAATTTGGCTTGGCTGGGATCGTTCTTTGGTGGCTAATTTTGTCAACAAAATCGGCGGACCTTCCGGGAGCTGTTCTGCTGGTGGCAGGCCGTAGAAATCGACCGTTAGTTGCGTTAATCGAGTCAAAAAGAAAGCGGACAATCGCCCGCGTCCCCTTCCAGCTAACTCATGCGAGGTACGGATAGCCCGACAAACTCAGTTTGAACCCGTGCGCATTCGCGACGAGATGCGCGTCCGCGCCCACGGGCAGCGTCACCATGTTGCGGACATGCCCGAATTGCAGGCCGGTGACGACCGGAATGCCGATCACCGACCTCACCTGCTCGATCATTGCGTGCAGATCGTAGCCGTTGTCGTATTCGTAGGGCTTGGCGCCGGAGAAATCGCCCAGCACGAGCGCCTGTTGCTGCGCAAGAATGCCGGACAGGTGCAACTGGTAGATCATCCGCTCGACCCGGAACGGCTGCTCGTTGACGTCCTCGATAAAGAGGATGCCGCCCCGCACCGGCGGCATGTACGGCGTGCCGATCAGCGACGTCAGAACCGCCAGATTGCCGCCCCACAACATGCCAGAGACGTCGACCGGCTGCGCTTGCGGCGTGTTGTTCGAGATCGTCATGGTCGGCTTCGTCACCGCCGACCAGAAGCGCTGCATGGTGAACTCGCTCAGTTCCTCCGCGCCGAAGTCGCTCATCACCATCGGGCCGCCGAAGCTCTTCACGCCGGCGCGCGCCAGCAGCGCAAGCTGGATCGCGGTGAAATCACTGTGTCCGACCAGTGCGATCGGTTGATCGGTGAGCCGCCGTTGCAAGCCTTCGTAGTCGAGGCCGTGCAGGATGCGCACCGCGCCGTAGCCGCCGCGCACGGCCAGCACGATGTCCGGCAACTTACGCGAAGGATCGGCGAGGCGGTTCAGCTCGGCCGCGCGCTCGCCATCGGTGCCGGCAAAGCGCTGGAAGCGACGCTTCGTCGCTTCCACGCCCTCGACGTGATGCCCCTGCGCATGGAAGCGCGCCAACGCGCGATGCAGCACCTCGGGGTCGTGCGGATACCCGGACGGCGCGATCAGTTCAATGGTGCGATGGACGGTCATTGGCAGGACCTTGCTGGACGTTGTTGTTTTAGAGCGACTGGGCCGGCCCCGGTGCGATGCCCGGTGCGCTGGCTGCCGCAGCTGCGTCGCCCCGTGCCGCCGCACGCGCTTCGCGGCTCGCGCGCCGCCGCGCGGCAAAGAACGACTTGAGGGCGGCCCCGCATTCATTTTCGAGCACGCCGCCGATCACCGTGGTGTGATGATTCAACTGAGGATTCGCGAACGCATTGACGACGCTGCCGCACGCCCCCGTTTTCGGATCGCGCGCCCCGAATACGACTCGCGCGATGCGCGCATGCATGATCGCGCCCGCGCACATCAGGCACGGCTCCAGCGTGACGTAGAGTTCGCAGCCCGGCAAACGATAGTTCTCGACGGCTTGCGCCGCGGCGCGCAAAGCGGCCATTTCCGCATGCGCGGACGGGTCGTGCCCACCGATCGGATGATTGAAACCTGTGCCAATGACTTCGTCGCCTCGGACGAGGACTGCGCCCACGGGCACTTCACCGGCGGCGCGCGCTTTTTCGGCGGCGGCTTGCGCCAGCGCCATGAAACGGCGATCGCGCTCCGTGACTTCGGGGACGGTGGAACAGGTGGGCGGTTCGCCAAGGGCGGCCTCTGAACCCGCCGAGACGGCGGCGCCCGACTCGGTCGCTGCCGATTCAGCGACATCGCTCACCGAGCGTTCGGAACCCGGCACATTCAGCGCTCCGTGAGATTCGACAGAGTCTGAATCCGGCGCGGTGGACTGGGCAAGCGGCTCGCTCACTGCGAACCCGCGTCTGCCGTATCGAGGTTGCCCGCGCGCTCGGATAGCCGCTCGGCGATACGCCGGCAGTATTCGCGCGGCAGAACCAGCGGGCCGCCACGCAACGATTCAAGTGCCATATCGAGCGCGAGCATGCGCGCCTGGAGACGGCAACGGGTAGCCCGGTCGCTCACGGCATTCAACTCCGCTTGCAGGTCGCGCAACGCGCGCAACTGCTCGATAGCGGGCGGCACAAAGCCTGCATTCTTCAAAATCCGGTTGGCGACGCGCACTTCTTCGGGGACCAAAGTATCGTCGTCCAGCGACAGCGGCGCGCCGGCGCCCGGTAACTCGTCGAATTCGCCTCGCGCGGCGGCGGCGGCAATACGCTGTTCGACTAACGCATCAAGCAATTTCATCTGCAATCCACTACGTTGCGGCCCAAGCATTCTATCAGGGCGCGCACGATCGTTCCGCTTCTCGAACCGACGAAACCTCCTACGTTTTCAGATTCCGCGTATTTGAGGGCACACGGTCGTGCGCTAGCCTCGGCGATTCGTTACCACGGCACTTGCCGCCCCATTTTCCACGGCCAAATCTGACAAAACACTTTCAACAGACGGCGCCCTGCACGCCTTCCCTTACCGCTCCCACAGTCATCCACGCCATGAAACCCCGAATGATCACTTCAAGCCGCAGTCACACCTCCATCGCTCTCCATGCCCGCATCAGTCCGCAGCCGGCCGTGGATCTCATCAATCCAGGCAAGCGCACTCGAAAACCGTGGCTATGCGCGACGCTGGCCGGCGTCACCATGGTGTTCGCGCTCTCCGGTTGCGGCGTGTTCTGCGGTGGCGCGGGCGGAAGCGGTGCCGGTTTCGCCGGCGGTTGCGCGACCGGCATGCGGTTCTAGCTCGGCGTCCTACAATACGCCACCGTCACCCAGGGCAACGCGCGCTAGGATTCGGCGCCAGTCAAAGTCCAGCGCGCCAATGCGACATGCCGCGTACGCCCGAGCAAACTGTGCATCAACGCAAACTCGCGCACGTTCCAGCAGACCGGCTCGACGGGGCGTGCCGCGGCCCATGGCATCCCATACGCCAGCGTGACGTGCGGTGTGTACTGCGCCGCGGACGAGACCGCGTGCTCACCCAACCCGGCGCTCTGCAACGCACGGCCCAAGGCGTCGTGCAGTACGTGCAAGCCTGCGACGCCTTCGCCTCCGCCCAACACCAGCGGGCCGGGCCTTGGCTTCAAGGCAAAGCTGACCGCCGTGTCGAATTCGACGCTAAACGGCTCCATTCTGATCGACGCAGCCGCCTGGATCGCCGCATCGACTCGCTTCTGGGGCAAACCACCGGCGAAATTTCCCAGGTGATGCAAAGTGACATGCAGACGACCCGCCGCAAGCGGCTTGCTCCGTGCACGCGACTCCCCGCAAAGCTGTTGCGCGAGCTTCGAGATGCCGGCCGCTGTGGCGGTATCGGGAAAAACGGCGAAGAACAGGCCGTCTGTCGGCGTTGGCGGCGCCTCGAGCCCAGGCAGCCAAAGTTGTTCAGGCATGGCGTTCCTGACCGGATAAAGCCGGCATGTGGATGAATCTCCGTTCATTGTGCGGGCTCACCCGCGGTACCTGCTCTATTCAGACCGCTCGACTGTGCGAGGTTCCGCGATCGCCTTTATCAAACCCGGTCGTTACTCATGAGATAGCTCCCCGTTGCAGGCAAAGGCAGCACAATTCCGCCCACAGCCGTTTCCCATAAAAAACCGCTTGCACTCACCGCCTCCCCACGTACAATACTGTACATCCATACAGTATTGGTGGCAACGTGGAACTGCTCAAAAAGCTGGAAGTATTGGCCGACGCCGCGAAGTACGACGCGTCATGCGCAAGCAGCGGCGCGCCCAAACGCGGCTCGCGCGGCATTGCGGGCCTCGGCGCCAGCACCGGCGCGGGCATCTGCCACAGTTTCACGCCAGACGGGCGCTGCGTCTCGCTGCTGAAAATCCTGCTCACCAATTTCTGTTTGTATGACTGTCAATACTGCGTCAACCGGCGCTCGAGCAACGTGCCGCGCGCGCGCTTCACGCCCGAGGAAGTCGTCGACCTGACGCTGGATTTTTATCGGCGCAATTACATCGACGGACTGTTTCTGAGTTCCGGAATCATTCGGTCGTCGAACTACACGATGGAACAGCTCGTGCGCGTCGCCCAGTCGTTGCGTGAGGATCATCAGTTTCGCGGCTATCTTCATCTGAAGACGATTCCCGACGCCGATCCGCAGCTGATTGCGCAAGCCGGGCGTTATGCCGACCGTTTGAGCGTGAACATCGAACTGCCTACGGACAGCAGCCTCGCGCTGCTCGCGCCGGAAAAGAACGTCCGCACCATCAAGCTCGCCATGGGCTCGATCCGCCTTGCGCAGGAAGAAGCGCATAGCGACGCCGGAGCGCCAAAGTTCACGCCCGCGGGCCAAAGCACGCAGATGATCGTCGGCGCGGATCAGACGAACGACAGCACGATCTTGCAGACCGCCGCGACGCTCTACGGGTCATACAAGCTCAAGCGCGTCTACTACTCCGCCTTCAGTCCGATTCCCGACAGTCCTTCCGCATTGCCGGCTCAGGCGCCGCCGTTGTTACGCGAACACCGGCTGTATCAGGCGGATTTCCTGATGCGCGGCTACGGCTTCAGTGCGGACGAACTGTTCGAACAGCCTGGCAACCTGTCGCTCGACATCGATCCGAAGCTCGCGTGGGCGTTGGCGCATCGCGAGCAGTTTCCGGTCGACCTGAACCGCGCGCCGCTGCGCATGATCGCGCGCGTGCCGGGCATCGGCATGCGCAACGCAAAACGTTTGGTGGAGTTACGGCGTTCGCGCCGGGTGCGCTACGAGGACCTCGTGCGGCTGCGTTGTCCGCTGGAAAAGATCAAGCCATTTGTCGTGACGCAAGACTATCGCGCGGCGCTGCACGACGCGTCGTCGGCCCGCTTGCGCCGGGTATTGGCGCCGCCGGTGCAACTGGCGTTGTTGTGAAGCGTCGCAATGCGTTGCATTGTTATCGAAGATCATTTCGCCGCCTGGCGCGCCGCATCGCTCGGCGCTTTAGCTGATGGCCTCGCGCCGGAGACGATTGAATGGCGCATCAAGCAGGAACCTGAGTTATCGCAGGAGCAGGCGCTGTTCGACTATGGCACGACGTCAGAGGAAGCCGAGGCTCGATCCACCGCCGTGCATGTTTCGAAGGAGCTGGCGGCGCTATTGCAAGACGCCGCCCTGTGCCGCGAATCACAGCGTTGGGCGTTTCTGTACAAGGTCCTGTGGCGCTGGCATCACGGCGACCGCGCGGCCGCCTCGCCGGCGGACGCGGATGGCGCACGCCTTTATCGCATGGCCAAAAGCGTGCGGCGCGCCAAGCACGACATGATTGCCTACGTGCGGTTTCGCAAGCAGGCGTCGGCGTCAACGGCGGCGGTGCAGACGCCCGAATACATCGCCCGGTACGAACCCGAGCATGATGTATTGGCGTGGGCCGCGGAACATTTTGCGCAACGCATGGGGCGCGCGACCTGGATGATCACCACGCCGCGCGGCGCCGCTTTCTGGGACGGTCAGCAACTGCATCTGAAGCAGCGCCGCGCCCTGCCTCGTGACCATCGTTGCGATACCGCCGACGAAGCCGAGGCGCTATGGCTCGCCTACTACCGCAGCACGTTCAATCCGGCGCGGCTGAACGAGGCGGCGCTCGAACAGCACATGCCGGTACGCTTCTGGAAAGGCTTGCCCGAAGGTCATCTGATCCCCGCCATGATCAGCGAAGCGAAAAGCGGCGCACGCCGTGTGGCGCAGGCGAGCGGCGTCGGCGCGCTGGGCGGCAAAATCATTCCGATCGAAGCGGACATGGCGCAACCGATTCGCGTCCAGCCCTCGTCGCTCGATACCTGCCGGCGTTGCGACCTGTGGCGCAATGCGACGCAAGCTGTCGGGAGTTCGGGGCCAGGCGACGCGCGCATCATGCTGATCGGCGAGCAGCCCGGCGACCAGGAAGATCTGAGCGGCCAGCCGTTTGTCGGGCCGGCGGGGCAATTGCTGGAGACTGCGATCACGCGCGCCGGCTTGTCGCGCGAGCAGGTCTATCTGACCAACGCGGTGAAGCATTTCAAGTGGGAACCGCGCGGCAAGCGCAGGCTGCACAAAACGCCGGGACAGCGTGAGATCGAAGCGTGTTCTTACTGGCTCGAGAGCGAGTTGCACGCGGTGCGCCCGGCGGTGATTGTCGCGCTTGGCGCCACGGCGCTGACTGCCTTGCTGCGCGGGAAGGTCAGCCTGAAAGATTATCTCGATGCACCATTCAACGTGGACGGCGGCTGGGGCATCGCCACCTATCATCCGTCGTTCGCGTTACGGCAGCAGACCGACGCGGACCGCGACAAAATATTGGTCGAGATCAGCAACGCGCTCATCCGGGCACGTGAGCTGGCTGAATCCGCCACGCCGACTACAACGAAAGAGCAGCAGTAAAAAACGAATGACACGGCGAAGCCCTCTTCCCTGCTGTTAGACAATCAGTTCACAACAAAAACTCACGCAACGCCACGACACCCCGCACGTGCCATGCGTACAGAAAACATGGCAGCGACACACCGCCTCATGCGGTAGAGCCGCGGCGAAACGCACCGTGTCGCATGAAGAGCCTCAATCA
Source organism: Paraburkholderia sp. BL27I4N3 (assembly GCF_003386115.1). Classification (NCBI taxonomy): domain Bacteria; kingdom Pseudomonadati; phylum Pseudomonadota; class Betaproteobacteria; order Burkholderiales; family Burkholderiaceae; genus Paraburkholderia; species Paraburkholderia sp. BL27I4N3. The sequence continues at coordinate 2,537,936 of NZ_QREJ01000001.1, forward strand.
ACGCAAGGTCGCTCAGACGCCGTCACTCGACCGTCGATAACGAGGACCGCGTCGTCATCGACGTCAGGCACTGGAGGTCGAGCGCGCGCGTGTGCTCGGTCATGTAGTCGACGAACACGCGGACCCGTGCGGGAAGCTGCTTGCGGCTGAGATAGCAGAGGTAATGGCCGCCATCTTCCGGCGCGTGCTGCCCGAGACAACTGAGCAACTGCCCGTCGGCCAGCAGGTCGCACACCTGATAGGCGGGCAACTGCGCAATTCCCAGCCCGTCCAGCACCGACTGCACGATCAGGTCGGGGTCGTTGAATGTGTGCTGCGCAACGGGCTGGTGGCGCTGCGGGAGACCGTCCACCTTGAACTCCCATTCACTGATGCGGCCGGACGCGGCGAGGAAGTTGATGCAACGATGCTCCGCCAGTTCATCGACATGCCGTGGCAGCCCGTGTCTTCGCGCATAAGCGGGCGACGCGCAGACGAGCATCTGCATCGGAATCAGCCGGCGCGCCACGATTCCGCTGTCCGCCAGACGCCCGTCGTGAAACGATACGTCGACACGGTCGGCCGTGAAATCGGCGGGTCGATCGTTCAGCAGCAGTTCGAGGGCGATCTCGGGATAGCGCGCATGAAAGCCCCGCAGCAACGGCGCGACGATCTTGCGGCCGAAGCCCGGTGGAGAGACGATGCGCAGATGGCCGCGCGGCGGCCCGTTGCGCAGCTCCCGCATGTCTTCCAGCGCCTGGGCGATGCGCTCGATGCCAGGCTGACAGTTCTCGTAGAACAGCTCACCCTCGCGCGTCAACGACGTGCTGCGCGTGGTGCGCAGAAAGAGGCGCGCGTCGAGCTGGGCCTCGAGCTTCTGCACGTTGCGGCTAACGGAGGAACGCCCGATGCCGAGGCGATCGCCCGCGCGGGCAAAGCTGCCTTCGTTGGCAACGGCGAGAAAGGAAACGACGCCGGCGTAGCTGGTCGCGAAACTGCTGGCGAACGGATCGGCGGCGCCGGCGATACGGCGGCGTGAGGGGTCGTCTGACATGGAAGCGCTGTTCGTAAAGTCCATAGCGACTAGACGTATCAGCACTGCCATTTGTGACACCGTCCGCCCTTTTTTGAAACCGGATGCGGCGCAGAGGCGGCTATTTCTCCGGAACGAGAACCGGTGCGCCCTTATCCTTCAGCAGTAGCACGAGGAACCTGGCCGGCTTCGTCTGGCTGGCGTTGCGCCCGACCGTGTGAACATCGCCTGGGCCTTCATAGAAGGTCTGCCCGGGTGTCAGCGTGACTTCCTTGCCGCCCTTGACCTGCATCACGATCGATCCCTCCAGCACATAGATAAAACCGTGCGCATGATGCCGATGGACTGGGTCCGCCGCACCCGGCGGATACTCGACGGCGATCATCAAGGCTTCCTTGCCCGGATAGTCGTCAAGAGGCTGCGTCATCAACGGCGTGACGACTGCGGCGGGCGCCTCGGCGCGCGCCACGCTCCACGACGCGCTCACGACGACGAGCGCGGCCAGTGCCGTATTTCTCAAACGAGGCATGATAAGTGTGTCCATGAATAACGCGGCCCGCCCGCGCGGGCCTGAACTGGACAAAAGCGAAACCCGTCTGCTCAGACGAGGTTCGCCTTGTCCAGACCGAATGCCTTGTCGGACGAACCCGGCACCGTCTTGAACGCGACGTTCGCACGGTTCCATCCGTTGATCGCCATCACTTCGAACGTCAGGTCCGAGAGTTCCTTTTCGGAAAATTGGCCACGCACGCGCTCGTAGAGCTCGTCGGGCACGCCGTGCTCGGGAATCCGGGTCAACACTTCCGTCCATGCCAGCGCGGCGCGTTCGCGCGGCGCGAAAAGCGTCGACTCGCGCCACGTCGCGAGGTGATGGACGCGCAACTCGCGCTCGCCGTGCATGCGCGCTTCCTTCACGTGCATGTCCAGACAGAATCCACAGCCATTGAGTTGCGACGCCCGGATCGACACCAGGTCACGGATCGATTCTTCGATCGTGCTGTCCTTCAGCAGATTGCTGAGTTCGAAAAACTTCTTGAACAGTTCCGGCGATTGCTGCACATAGTTGATACGCTGCGTCATGATTTCTCCTGGCGACGATGAGTGGCCACCCTGCCTTGCGGGTGGCGTTAGCGGCAATGAGCCGCACAAAGTCATCGTAGGTGGGCGCGGCGTGTCACGGTAGGCCTGGAGACGCGCTCACCATGTTGTCCGCGCGGCACCAATCGAGTCGTCGACGCGCGCCCGCGCCGCGGAGAAACCGGCCTTCAGTCGTTGGCGTGTGCTGCCGCGATGCGCGCGAGCTTGTCAGGGTTGCGCTGCACATGAATACGAACGATGCGTTCGCCGTCGGTTTCGAACGACTGCGCCGATTCGAGTTTGCCTTCGATAAACCGCAGCATCGCCCATTGGCCGTTGAGCACCACGAGCTTGACGCTGAGTTCGTCGCCATAACGCCGGGACGACGCGTAGAACAGCTGCGCGATGCGCTGGCCGCCAACCATTGGTTTCGGGAAGCTCTGGACTTTGCCGCCGCCGTCGCCGATCAGCTTTGCGTCTTCGGCCAGCAATGCGTTGATCGCGTGAAAGTCGCCGCGCTGCAGCGCCTGCACGAATGTGCTCAGCAAGCGCAGATGCGTTTCGCGCGGTACTTCGTAGCGTGGACGTTCGTCGCGCAGTTGCGCTTTCGCACGGCTTACCAGCTGACGGCACGCCGCCTCCGTCTTGCCCATGGCCTGGGCGACCTCGTCATAGTCGGCGTCGAATATTTCGCGCAGCAGGAACGCCGCGCGGGCTTCAGGCGTCAGCCGCTCGAGCAGCACCAGAAAAGCCACGGAGATGTCGTCGGCGCGCTCCGTGGCCTCCTCCGGCGTTGCCGGCAAATCGCTCATCAGCGGTTCGGGCAACCAGATGCCCGTGTAGTGTTCGCGTTGAATCTTCGCCGCGCGCAGACGGTCGATGGACATCCGTGTCGTGACCGCGACCAGCCACGCCTCCGCGTTGTCGATGGCATCACGGGCTGTTGCATGCCAACGCAGCCAGACGTCCTGCACGATATCTTCGGCCTCGGCAACCGACCCCAGCATTCGATAAGCAATCTTCTGCAAGCGCGGGCGCAGCCCGTTAAAGGCACGTGCGTTGTCGTCCATGCACCGGTTTCCTATTTTTCCCGCAGCGATGCGACATATTGTTTGGCGGCTTCGTTGCCATGCGCGAGCGCCCGTGACGCCAGAGAGAATCCCACCTGAGTTTCATGGGCGACTGCGCTGCGGTCTTCGTCGAAGACTTTTGCCGCGCGCCGAAGATGTTGCGCCGCCTGCCCATGAAGTTCCGACGCCGCTGCATGATGTTGCGCGGCAGTCAGGCCGCTATCGACGGACCCTGCCGGCAACGGAGCGCCTGAATGCCTGGCGGCGAGATTGGATTCCTCGATGGCATACAGCGCATGGCCTTGCGCCAATACGGCCTGATGAGCAGCGTGATCGTAATTCTTGGCCGCCTCGTAGTACTGCGATGCCTCGCGATGAAAGCGCGCCGCCTGCTCGTGATGCGATGCGGCAGCATCGAGATGCACTTTTTTACCCTGCTTCGTATTCATGGCAGATCCTCCTGGAGCGGCCTCGCTCTGCAGCGATGCTGGAGAAACTCAAAGCCGGCTGGCACAGCTTTGATTGGCAAGAGCGTCTCGGGCCGAATGCATGACTTGTTCTAATCGACGTTGCAGTTCACCGCGAACAAATACTACCTGAAAATATGCAGGCAACTCGGCTCCATTCCGGCGCACATCACAGGCGTGACGTGTCGCTTTGCTCGTGCGCGTACTGAGTCGGCGGTAGTCCGACATGGCGAGTGAACGCGACGCTGAACGCACTTGCCGAACTGTAGCCGACGCGCTCCGCTACTTTCGCGACGCCGCTGCCATTCTGCCGCAGCAGGTTCTTCGCCAAGGCCATGCGCCAGGACAACAGGTATTCCATCGGCGCGACGCCGACTGCGCGGCTGAAGCGTTCGAAAAATGCCGAGCGGGACAGCGCGGCGGCTGCCGCCAGTTGCGCAACCGTCCAGGACTTGCCAGGACTTTCGTGCATCTGACGTATGGCCAGCGCAAGACGTCCGTCGGCGAGTCCGCGCACAAGGCCGGGCGATGCTGCCGTTCCCGTCGACCGGAGCGCTTCGATGAAAAGAACCTCGAGCAGCCGCGCGAGCACGACCTCCCGCGCGGGCCGCTGCTCGCGAGATTCGTCTCTCACGAGTTTCACCAGGGTGGCCAGCCTGGGCTCGCCGCGAACATGCACGAGATCAGGAAGAAGTGACACCAGCAAGGCCGCGTCCGGTGAACCGAACACGCAGTGGCCGACAAGCAGCTGTACGTCAGCCGGGTCGCTCTCGACGCCGAGCCTGAATCCGCCGTCGAGCAGCGCGACGGGCGAAGTGTCGGCGTCTTCCTGTTCGGGTGGCTCGAGACTGGACATCGTGAAGCCGCATACCTCAGGGATCAGAACGAAATCATCTGCCTGAAGAATGATCGGCTCGTGCCCATTCGCCGCGAGGCGGCACGAACCGGCGAGGATCACGCAGTAGAACGGCTGCCCGGCTTCTGAGCGGCGAACGCGCCAGCGACCGGCGCCGCTGACCACCTTCGAGAACGTGGCGAGCGGCTGCAGCAGCGTGACGATCTCGGCAAGAGGGTCCACCATAACCGGACTCCTTCGAATGAAAACCGGACGCTCGATTGTAGCAAGTCCGGCGGTGGCGACTTATTGTGTGGATCTCGCCACCCTCTATTGGACTCGCCATGAAAACCGTCCTGATCACCGGATGCTCGTCCGGATTCGGCCTCGACACCGCCCGCTATTTCCTCGATCGTGACTGGCGCGTCATCGCCACCATGCGCACGCCGCGCGAGGATGTTCTGCCGCGCTCCGAACGTCTGCACGTACTTGCCCTCGATGTGACGGATCCGCAGAGCATCCGTGATGCCGTGGAGGCTGCCGGGCCGCTCGACGTGCTCGTCAATAACGCGGGGATTGGCGTGCTGAACGCCCTAGAAGGCACCTCGATGGACATCGCTCGCGAAGTCTTCGAAACGAACACGCTCGGCACGATAGCGATGACCCAGGCGGTTCTGCCGCAGTTTCGGGAACGCAGAGGAGGCGTCGTCGTCAACGTCACTTCGAGTGTGACCTTGAGGCCGCTCCCTCTGCTCTCCGTCTACACCGCCAGCAAGGCGGCGATCAACGCGTTCAGCGAATCCGTGGCGCTGGAACTGGAGCCGTTCAATGTACGCGTGCGCCTCGTCCTGCCGGGACGCGCGCCGGAAACCCGCTTCGGCGAGAACGCGCAGTCCCGCATGCAGGGCGGCGTTCCCGAAGCGTATTCGGATCTGGCGCAACGCGTCTTCGCCCAATGGCAGCAGGAGTCGGCGATCACACGCTCGCTCGACGTAGCGCAGGCCGTGTGGCGCGCGGCGAACGACCCATCGGCCCCGCTGCGCATCGCCGCCGGTGAGGACGCTATTGCGTGGGCCAATTCGCAGTGAAGCGGACGGCTGTCAGGACTTCTTCGTACGCGGTAGCGCCGCATTCAGAAACGGATTGAAGGTGCTCGACCCGGCCGGCGTATCGGCTTTTTTCGAGCGACGCCGCTTGGCTGAGGGTGCACTGCCCGACAATTGCGCCAGCAGTTCATCCGCAGCGGATTCTTCGTTCGCGTCGGCTGGTTTTCTGCTTCTGGCGCGCCGCGGTTCGGCTTCCTTGGCAGTTTCACTCGCAGCGCCAGCCGAAAGTGCGGTTTCCGCGATGTGTTCGACCACCGTCATAAACGAGGTCGCCGCCGCCTGCTGGTCAGCGCCCGGAAGCATCGTCTGAACGACGATTTCATGCAGCGAGCGGCCATCGACGGAACGGACTCGTGGGCTGCCATGCCAGTCGACATCCGCTTGCGCGAACGCGCCAATGACGCGCTCCAGCACCGCCGGCGACAGAACGCCACCGTCGTAGAGGCTAACGACCACGCGCTCGAAAATTCCAAACGCAGTTGATGGAGAAGCTTTCGGCACGACTTCTTACTCCTTGATAGTCCGTTGTTAAGCGCCCTGCAGTCAGGCGATCCGTACCCCGTGAACTGAACCCCGGACGCCGCGACACTGCGGGAACACCGGTTGCTCGCGTCGTCTGCATTTGGTTCACACATGCAATCGCGCGATAGACCCATGAAACAGATCGGCGACGTACGTATCGGCATTTCGGGTTGGCGCTACAAGGGATGGAGAGATGCGTTCTACCCCCGTGGGCTGAAACAGGCCGCCGAACTGCAGTTTGCGTCGTCGCTTTTTCAGAGCATTGAAATCAATGGTACGCATTACAGCCTTCAGTCGCTCGACAGTTGGCGGCGTTGGTATGCCGAGACGCCCGCCGACTTCGTCTTCAGTGTGAAAGGCGCGCGGTATCTGACGCATCTACTGCGTTTCCGCGACGACAGCGCGCAAGTCGCCAGCGCCAACTTTTTCGCGCAGGGCCTGCTCGCCCTGAATGAAAAGCTGGGCCCCATTCTGTGGCAGTTCCCGCCTTCGTTCCGCTTCGAGCCGGCGGCCATGGAACGCTTTTTACGTTTCCTGCCTCGCGACACCGCGGCCGCGCTCTCTTTGGCGGAGCAACACGATGCGCGGGTCAAGACGCCCTATGTCGCGATGGACCGCAAGCGCAAACTGCGCCACGCCGTCGAGGTGCGTCACGCCAGTTTTATGGACGCCGCCTTCATCGAAATGCTCAGGCAATACGACACCGCGCTGGTCGTCTCCGATTCGACCGAACCGTGGCCGTTGGCGGAAGACGTCACCGCTGACTTCGTTTACATCCGACTGCATGGCACCGAATCGCGTTATTCCGGCGCCTACGCGGACGAAGCGCTAGACGACTGGGCCGCCCGGATCGACGCATGGCGCCGCGGTTCGCAGCCCGCCGACGCGCGGTTGATCGCGCCGAATCTTCATCCTCCGCGTCGGGCGCACCGCGACGTGTACTGCTATTTCGACAACGATGCCAAAACACATGCGCCCTTCGACGCGCAGCGGTTGATCGAACGGCTCAGCTTAGAAGCCGTGCATTCGGTGGCGTAAACGGAAGGCAGGATTTCGGCGCGGACCACAAGCATTACCTCGATTGTTTGCGCTTGCCGCTCAGCTTGTCCGCGTGTTGAAGGGCAGCGACAATCGCGTCATACACGCGTTGCCGCGCCGGCTTGACGTGGAGCAAGGTGCAGGCCCGGCGCGAGAATGAGGGTCCGTCATGACGACTGCCAGACACGCGCGCTGCTTCTATTCGCAGCGGCATGCATCTTGCGCGAGGACTCAACAGGCGGACTCTGGTCGACCGCTTTTTGCAAGGGAGACGGCATGATCACACTAAAAATCGAACGCCTGCGTCCCACTCAACTGACACACGGCGCGCGGGAGGTCCGCAATAAAATCAGCCAATATAAAGCGCTGAGCGGGCACGATCTGGAAATGGCGATCGCTGAGAAACCGATACCCGTCGTCTACGGCCCGGGCAACATGCCGTTTGCGATCGACCATCATCACGTCGCTGCCGCGCTCTGGCACGTGGGCGTCAAGTCCCTGCCGGTCGTTCTGGTCAGGGATCTTTCCTCTTATTCGCAGGCGTCTTTCTGGCTGAGCATGGAAAACGAACGGTGGGCGTATCCGTTCGACGCTGAAGGCAAACGTCGGCCGTTTTCCGATTTGCCGGAACACATCTGGGCGCTGCCCGATGACGAGTACCGCAGCCTCGCAGCGGCAGTGCGCGATGCCGGCGGTTATGAGAAAACCAATGTCCCGCTGGAAGAATTCCGCTGGGCCGACTTCTTTCGCTCGAATCTGCCAAGACCGGACAGTGACGAGACATTCGCCGCGCTAGTGGACGAAGCGATCGGCCTGGCAAAGACCAAGGCGGCGCTGGGACTGCCCGGCTACCTCGGTCCGGACACAGTGGGCTAGCTCTGCCCCGGACAACCGGGCGGCGCAAGCCGAATGGAGTTTAAACCGCCATGAAACTCGTCGATTGGAATGTTCAATGGGGACGCGGCGTGGACGGCCGGGTCGACCTCGCCCGAATCGTGCGCGAAGCGCGCGCGCTGTGCGATTTCGAAATTCTCTGCGTGCAGGAAGTCACGCGCGGTTTTCATGAAGGCCCGGCGTCGGGCGGTTTGGCCGGCGGCCCATCCGCCGACCAATTCGTCGAGCTGGCCGCACTGCTTCCGCAGTTCACGGTGCTCGACGCAGTGGGCTCCGATCTTCCGGCGCTCGGCGCGAGCCGGCACCGGCGTCAGTTTGGCAACGCGATCGTCACGCGCCTGCCCGTCAGGCAAGTACTGCGTCATTCGCTGCCGTGGCCTGCGGACCCCGCCAAGCCGTCGATGATGAGAGTCGCGCTCGAAGCCGTGATCGAAACCGATATCGGCGCGATTCGGGTGGTCTCCACGCACCTCGAGTTCTATTCGGAGAAGCAGCGGCTCGCGCAGGTCGCCAGTTTGCGGGAACTGCACAGAGAAGCGTGCGCTCACGCGCAAGCGCCCGCCAAGGCGGAGAAAATCGACAGCCCGTTTTACGACACCGCGCGACCCGTGGACGCGATTGTCTGTGGTGACTTTAACAGTGCGTTCGAAAGCAGCGCGTATTGCCGGATGCTCGAACCGATTGCCGACGCTCCCCGTTTTATCGATGCGTGGGCCAGTTCGCACCCTCGCGCGCCGCGTGCCCCTACAGTGGGTTTATATGATCACGACCAGTGGCCGGAGGGGCCCTTCGCCTGCGATTTCATTTTCGTAACGGAGGATCTGACATCGCGCATCGCAGCTTGCGAGGTCGATCAGGATAGCGAGGCCTCGGACCATCAGCCGATGTGGCTCGAACTGCGCTAGGCGTCGATAAAGAACAATCGCTGACGTCGCGGCGGCTCGGAAATTGCTCTGATCGAGAACACGGAAGACAACCAGCCGGCCGGAGAACAGTATGGAATATCAGCGACGCGATGCAGGCTCCCGATCCAGCCGGGCAGGCGGCGCAGTGGCCGTCATGAGGGACGCCGTCGAGCGATTTTCGTCGGACCGTTGCGCGATGATGGGCGCGAGCATCGGCTTCTACTCCGCGTTTTCGCTGGCTCCGACTTTAGTGATCGTCCTCGCCATTACAGGCTGGTTCGTCGGCCGCGACATCGCGCAGGGGCAATTCTTCGGTCAGATCAGGCAGTTGCTTGGCAATGACGCCGCCAGTGCGATGCAGGCTGTCGTCGAGCACGCGCATCGTTCCAATGGTAGCGGCGTGGCGGCGGCGTTCTCTGTCGTGCTGCTTCTCGTCGGGGCTTCGGCGACGTTTTCCTGCCTGAATACAGCACTCGATGTCGTGTTCGCGGCGAAATCGCCTAAAGGCCTTGCGGGCCTCGCGTGGGTCATACGGGCGCGACTCGTCTCGCTCGGCCTGCTCATGGGACTCAGCTTTCTGCTGGTGGTCTCGCTGGTACTCGACGCCGCGATACAGACGGCCGGCAGCGCCGTTTTCGGTAGCTCGACGCTTAGCGTCGTTGCCGACGTCGCGCAGTCCATTTTCGGCCTCGTGATACTGACGTTCGGACTCGGCGCTCTGATCAAGTGGCTCCCCGACAAGCGGGTCAATTTCCGTTCCGCGTTGATCGGCGGGGCCGTCGCGGCGCTGCTGTTCACCGTGGGCCGACACCTGTTTGGTTTATATCTCGCGCATGCTGGAACCGCGGGCGCATTCGGTGCAGCAGGTTCGCTCGCTGTGTTGATGATGTGGTTATATTTTTGCGGCATCGTTTTTCTTTTCGGCGCGGAGGTCACTGCTTCGTTGTCTCAAACGCCGAAAGACGATAACGCCGCGGACGTCAAGGCTCGTTTGAACGCGGCGCATTGAAGCGCCCTAAAAGAGCGGGCGTTTCAAACCTGGACATCCGAGGCGGCGAGTATGCGGCCTCAATCCACGCAGGCGAGGCGCGGCAGTGTGAGGCGATCCTGCCGACGCCCGCAACGCAGTTCGGATAGTCCGATCAGTCGCGCCCAGCATCTGCGAGCCGTGCGCTCCCAACGCCACGGCGGCGCCGACGCTACCGGTTTTCTCCAGTCCCCGCATCCACACCGTCGCCAGACACGTCCTGCAATTGCTCTTCCGGCGCGATACGGCCGCCCCGCTCCCGTTCGGCTGACTGATCGGCGCTGGGTTCAGGACTGTCCCGCGCATCGTCACCCTCGGCTTCGATCTGCCGGCGCGCTTCCTCCCAGTGCCTTTCCGCGTTGTTGTCGGGTGACGGATCGTTTTCCCAGAGATGATATGCCCGCGTACGAATGCGGGCTTCGAGATCGTTGTCCATGCTGCGTTTCTCCTAAAAAAGTGCATGCGGCGATGCGAGCCGGTGTCGCGGCGAGTCCGGCGCCCTACTGTCGTTCGCTGATCGGTACGCGCACGGACGAAGCATGAAGATGCAGAGCGCGCCGGATAACAGAAGCCGGACAGTGTCGTCCCCAAGTGCGGATCTCACGTTGCATGGGAAGTGAGAATGGCCGTATGAGCTTGAGCAAAGGCTATACCCGCACGGTTCTGAAACTGGCCGGTCGCCACACGGCTTACATTGCTTCGCTCGGCTTGCAATGCAGTGCAAAAAATTCGCGTCTATGCGTGCTTCTTCTATAAACCGCTAATGGATCGCAATTCGCCGCTCTTCGTGACCGACCAGTCGCCCCATCGCAACGACACGCCACACCATAGTATCGACGAGTGATTCAGCGGGTTTCCGCACGCAAACGTCGCCGATTACGGTGCACAGTCCTCACGTTCGGTGAACGGGCGGACTATAACGGTACTCATACAGTGAACCTCCTGCGAGCGGCCGATCGGCTCCCGCTCCTGCCCGCGTGACTGGCCATTCGGAGTTCAGAATGCAATCGACTGACGAGCAAGTCGCAGTGCCACCGGATGATCCCGCCGCGAAAAAGATGGCGGCTGAAAACAGCACAGCGGATCAGCGAGATCGTTACCGGCTCACCGTGCGCGCAAAGGCGGGGCATCTGAGGGTCGTTGCCGCGTGGCAGGTTCTCGGTTGCGAAGCACCGCAGGCGGACCACGTGCGCATCCGTGTGGATCGGCGTCACTGCTACGAAGAAATGACCGTGACATTCACGGCGGTGTCGCCCGACACGCTCGCGGCGATGGTGGGCCGGTTGGTCGCGCTCCCGTGGGCGCTAGACGCGTATTTTTGTCCCTGCGCATTGTCATCGGGGTAACAGCATCCTTTCCGCGTCCGCTGTCCGACGAATGCCTCACGCGCCCGCATCGACCTACCACCCGTCCATGTCGCCCCAGCCCTGGGCACCGATCAACGGCACAAAACGCACGAGATCGAGTATTTCTTCGTGGTAGGTTGTGCTGCTGACCCGAGTGAGGCGGATCAGCCGCTGATGGTCCGGATCCGGGCCCACGGGCATCACAATCCGGCCGTCGATCTCGAGTTGCGCGCTCCACGCCGGTGGCACGCCCGGACCGGATGCGGTGGCGACGATGGCATCGAACGGGGCACGCGCCGGCAACCCGAGCGTGCCGTCCGCGGTGTAGACGTTCACGTTGCCGTAACCGAGCGCGCGGAGCCGATCCATGGCGCTCTCAGCCAACTGCCGATGACGCTCGATCGTGTCGACGCGCGCGACCATTTCCGCGAGCACGGCCGCCGCGTAGCCGGAACCCGTGCCGATCTCGAGCACACGGTCTTCCGGCTCGAGGCGCGCCGCCTGCAGCATGCGCGCGACCATGAACGGTTGCGTGATGGTCTGGCCGGCATCGATCGGCAGGGCTGCGTCCGCATAAGCCCACGCGCGCAAATCAGGGCTTAGAAACACCTCGCGCGGCACGCGCCGCATTGCGTTCAGAATGAGCGAATCCGCGATGCCGCGCGCGATCAGTTGCCGCTCGACCATCCTTTCGCGCGACGTTGCAAGATCTTCATGCACCGTGCTTCTCCCCTTATTGTGCAGCGGCACACTGTCCCGGGGCTGCCTGAACATACTTCACCATAGCGCGAAAAATACCGGTTGACATGGCCTGAGAACGAAGGCCGTTATGTACGCGGAGCCGCTTATCTTTTTTAGCAACTGACGTGCCTCGGGACCGGGTATGCAGGCAGCTCATCACGCCCGGCTACGCCGATGACAGCGCCCGTCGACATCGGGCGAAGAGTGCGAAAAACGCTTGATATAAAGGGGCAATGTCACGCGCCGTGCGCCCGCGCAACATTCGTGGTCCGCTTAAAGCGTCACGACAATCGTCATCGCGCTCATCACGAAGAACAGTTGGCCGTCGAGCGCGGCAACAAGTCCTCTTTCCATCGACAATTCACCGCGCCCTGGAGCGCGGTAACCGGCTCAATGCCGTGCGCTGCGCCAATGCGGCCAGTAGTGATGGTGCCCCATCTGCCTAAGCCGCTTTCGACGCATTTGCTCCTGGTGATAGTGAGCGGCGACGAACACGGCTGCGGTCGCCATCACGAACGAACCTACGACGATTGCCACTGCTTCATTCATCGGAACCTCCGTTGCTGACTATCCGCTTCATTGCAGGTGCTGCCCGCCATTGATCGCAATGTTGGCTCCCGTCACGAAACCGGCTTCGCGCGAACATAGGTAGAGCACCAATGCGGCGACTTCGTCGGGCTGTCCGAGCCGGCCGACCGGAATCTGCGGAATGATCTTCGTCTCGCGGATTTCCTCGGGCACCGCCATCACCATCTTCGTTGCGATATAACCTGGCGAGATCGTGTTGACGGTCACGCCTCTCTTCGCCACCTCGAGCGCCAGCGATTTCGTGAAGCCATGCACGCCCGCCTTGGCCGCCGCATAGTTGGTCTGACCGAAGCCGCCCTTCGAGCCGATGATCGACGACACGTTGATGATGCGGCCCCAGCCTCGCTCGACCATGCTGTCGCACACCGGCTTCGTCATGTTGAATACCGAATCGAGGTTGGTTCGGATTACCGCGTCCCAATTGACCTTGTCCAGCTTCTTGAAGCTCGCGTCGCGCGTGATGCCGGCGTTATTGATCAGGATATCGACCGGGCCGACTTCAGCTCCGATCTGCGCCGCGCATCGGCTGCACGAGTCGTAGTCGGCGACATCGACCGCGTATGCGCGGAACTGTCGTCCCTTCGCTTCCATCCGTGCGAGCCACTCGTTCGCGCCGGTGTTGGCCGGCGAACAGGTAACCACGACCGCATACCCGGCGTCATGCAGCTTGATGCTGATTGCTTCACCAAGTCCGCCCATTCCACCCGTCACCACCGCGATCTGCTTTGCCATCGAATCGTCCTCGCAAAAAATCGGCCTCGTAAATACCTGGAGCCACGCTGCATTCAGTCAAGAACTTGATGTACTGGAAACCGGCCTGCGCCGCTCCTTCAGTATTCCTTCAGATAAAACAGGAACGGCAACGCGGGCATCGCTGCCCGCGTTTGGTCTTATCCCTTCGCGCCGACGGCTACGGGAACCTGTTCGGCGCGTCGCGCGGCCTTCGAGGCTGTGGCTGTGACAGCGTCGAAATTGCTCCCGGCGGCCTGCACGGCCTGTTGCCCGGTTTTCTGCAGAGTTTCGTACAGTGTGGTCGTGGCGCTGATCGCGGACTTCCACGCGGCGATCGCCGCTTCGGAACCTGCCGGCGCATTCTTCGCCGTTTCCTCGACGAACGCCTGCACGCGCGCGTTGTGCCGCTCGTACTGCGCCTGTGCGAACTGCGTGAGTTCAGCCTGCGTGGCCGATGCGATGTCGAACACTTGCCGGCCGTATGACAGCGATTTCTCCGCGAAAGGCCCGGTGAGGCCTGATTGCAGCGCGAACCATTGCAGCGGGTCTGTCGTGCCGGGCGACTTCGTTATATTCTCCTGCGCCTCAGCAAGCGTGGACCTGACGGCCTGCAGATTCAGCGCAACCAGTTTCTCCGCGCCTTCAAAGACCTTCCCTGTCAACCCGAAAAATGCGTCGAGGCTGGCCTTCACGGCAACGGTCTGGTCGGGACTCGATAGAGCCATGGTTGAATTCCTCAAAATTCGATCCGGTGCACGAAACCCCCGATCGGACGGGAGTGTTGCGACGGATCGTGATGGTGGATAAATCGAAGCGCAAGGACGCCTGTCAGGCAGAATGCGTCGCCAGAACTTCGACGGTCGTTACATCAACAGGCACTACAAACCAGCCCGCAGCCAGAACACTGCGTTCATGACTGTGTCTTCGCCGTGCTCGCCGGGAGGCGAGCGCCGCGAATATTTAGCGCATCCGGGCGACCGCCCTGAGAATAGAATCGCCGTCGCTCGTAAGATGAGCACGCGGGCTTCCTGACGCAAAATTTTCCAGCGAGATGAGCTGCCGCTCCAGCAGCGTGTCGAGTTCGGCGCGGCCCAGTTCGATCTGGTCCGGTGCGCTCTTGATGAGCATCAAGGTAGCGAACTCATGGGGACTCAACATAGCGTCTCCTCGATTTAGTCTCTCTACGCCAAGCGTATGGATTACGTCTCCTGCATAACTGCCGGCAAATTTCCTGCCACTCGCTCCGCGAAGCAATCGTGCGAGAAATCGAATCACGGAGACGCCATCATAACCGCTCAATTTTTGAACGCAATATGTGGAATGCTTTTTTTGCGTCGATGCGTTTTCTTTTTATGTGAAGCGCAACTCGAAGATTTTTAATTTGTCTGAGAAATATCCGAAACGCTTTACCAGCGCGGCTTTCATCCATCCCTATTACATATTATTGTTTTAATAGCTCACTTACTTACCGCAACTTATCGGCCGCGAGTCTAATACCCAGTTTATATTTGAATCGTATATTTATACGTTAAGCCCCACCCGTTACGATTATCGCAAAATTGCGAAATATTTATTACGGTGGTCGTATTTGTCGCACGGCGTCGGCTGAAAGGCCGGCGGACCATATCGCTCATCTCCGATTCGACGAAAGCTGGCCAGATACCGGCCTCCGCCGGTATGTTGTGCCTCTTCGACAGAGGTATGATGGATGTTGCAAGTCACGTCCGCGCAGGAGGAAATCATGCCTTCAACACCGCCCACACGCCGCATTCACCGGCCAGGAATTCCGGACCATCCAGTCCGCGGCGTTACGCCGGGCACCCGGTCGGCGACCGCCAAATCTGCACCACGCACCAAGCCCGATGTTCCCGACGCCGCGGAAGCAGAACCGGTGCCGCACGAGCATCTGCCGAGCAGATCGGACGACAATTGAACCGCCTGCGTGTTTGCTGACACTGCGTGCCCCCGCTCCGCACAACCGTTCAACCACGAATGATCTATAACAATAAGGCGCTGCGGAGTGGACGGCTGCGTGCTGTCCGGCCGCCCCCAAGTCGGCCATTCAACGGTGGAGGCTTAGCGAAGGCAGCCTGATGGATCCATGCTTTGTCTGTTCGAATTTCGATTAGCAGGTATCGGAGGCAACATGAAGTACGAGTACGGCGGCTGGGTCATCGACGCAACCGCGGATTTTTCGCTGGGTCAGTTCTTCGCGCATGCGCGGATCATCCGAACTTCCCCTGACGACGATGTGGATACTGAAATGCACATCGAGCGCAATCTTGCCTGGTTCGAAACCGAAGACGAGGCTATCGAGCTCGCGCGGCAATGGGCAATTGAGTGGATCGATGCGCGTGACGATCATCCCACGATGACGAACCCTGGTTCGTTGGCCCGGCAGAACGAAAGACCGGCGAAGGTCCCGGCCAGATAACCGGATACCGGCGCCAGCGTCTCATGCGTTCCGGCTGTGCTCGGGCCGTGGCGATCGCTGCGGCTTTTTTTCGTCCGGAGAATAGGGTCAGCGCGCGAACGTGTCGTCCACTACCCGCTGCCCGGCGCTGTACCCCGCCATGAGCGCCTCGGCTTGTGTCGGGAACGGCTGCTGGATGGCCGCCCCAAGGCGGATCGGCGCAATCACGGGGCGCGTGGCGCCCACCGCGCCCATCGTTCTGACGTGCACGACGGCGACAAAGCCTCGCGGCGGCAGCAGCGTCACGCTGCCCGCAGTCTCCCAAACGGGTTCTAGCTCCACGGTGACCTCAAAGCCTTTGTACCCGTAGATTCTTTTCATCGCCGATCCTGCATGTTCTGCCCGGTCCTTGAACCGTGGAATGTCCCTGCAGGAAAGTGTACATCGCAGTTGCAACCACGCGGCGATAGGATTTCCGAATAATTCCGCTTGCAATATCAGGCCCGAAGAATGGCGTCATTCACCTCATCGCCGGCGTAGTGCCAGAGCGCGCGACGTCGCCGGCCTGGGCACCGTTACCGCACCGACAGCAGACCCTGACCGGAGACGGGGCGCGGCTGCCTGAAATCGCGGCCATATCTCTCGTCTAACGACGCAAGCGCCGTCAGCGCAGGTCGGCTCGAAGATCGCGGACTCCTCGTCCGAAGCGCTGGCGCAAAAGCGTTCGTAACGTCGCTCCGGGGACGTAATCAACCTCGGCCGCGATGGCGTCGAGGCCAAGACCGCTGCCGTGCAAGATTAACTGCGCCCGTTTTTGATTCAAGGCCGATAAGAATCGATCAGGATGCCGATCTATCCCGGCGTCCTGATCTTACTCACCTCTCCAGCCAGCTCGCGCTGACGATGGATCGCATTCTTCGATGGAGCCGATCCGGACGACTGTCAAGCTGGCGGAATATCTCCATACTCTCGCGCGCAAGCACGCCGACAGTTACGACTGTCTCGCCGCGCAAGCTGTAACACCGGCAGCCGTTTGTCTGCGCCGATAGCTGGAGTCGCGCGAGGCGAGCCAGTAATACAGCGGCGACGTCAGAAGCAGTCCGATAACCCAGGAGAGATCCGCGCCGTCGAGATACTTCGGCACTGGACCCGCATACATCGGCGTGTTCATGAACGGAATCTGCACGACGATGCCGATTCCATAGGCAATCAGCGCCTGTGGGTTGAAGCGGCCGTAGATGCCGCCGTCCACCTGGAAAATCGACTGGATGTCGTATTTGCCCTTGTGGATCACATAGAAGTCGATCAGATTGATTGCGGTCCACGGCACCAGCACGACCAGCAGCGCGAGCACGAGATCGACCAGATTGCCGACGAAATTCGTCGACGCGCCGATCGCGCCATAGCAGCATGCCAGAAGAATCGCAATCGACAGCACGGCCCGCGCTTTCGCCGTGGGAATCCAGCGATAGGCGAAGGTCTGCAGCGACGTGATGGCAGCAAGCACCGCGCCGTACAGGTTCAGCGCGTTGTGGCTGATCACGCTCAGCAGGAAGAGGACGAGCATCGGCAGCCCGAGCGGTCCGGTGGCCTGCTTGACGGCATCCATCGCGTCGGCGCCGGGCGCGACTGCGAGCACGGCTACCCCGCCGAAGACGAACGCGAGCGTCGAGCCGATCGTGCAGCCGAGGTAGGTCGCCCAGAACGTCGATGCAACACGCACATTCGCCGGCAGATAGCGCGAATAGTCGGACACGTACGGAGCGAAAGCGATTTGCCAGAGCGCCGACAGCGAAACCGTCGCGAGCCATCCGGCGATGTTGAATCCGCCGCGCGTGAGAAAGTCGTCCGTGGCGATATGCGTGAGGATATAGCCGAATCCGATCACGATGCCGATCCCGAGCACCCAGGTTCCGATGCGGTTCAGGATATGGATGATCCGGTAACCGATGATGCCGATCAGCCCGGAACCCAGCGCGCCGATCACGATGCCGACAGGAACCGGAATAGCCTTCTCGATGCCGTGAAGAGACTTCCCGGCAAGCACGATATTGGACGCGAAGAAACCCACGTACATCACGCCTGCGATCACGGTGACCAGCAGCGCGCCCCATGAACCGAACTGCGCGCGGCTTTGGATCATCTGCGGGATGCCCATTTGCGGACCCTGCGCCGAATGCAGCGCCATCAGCACGCCGCCGACCGCCTGACCGACGACGATCGCGACGATGCCCCACAGCAAGTTCAAGTGGAAAATCTGCACGCCGAGCGCGCCGGTGACGATGGGCAATGGCGCGATATTGCCGCCGAACCATAGCGTGAACAGATCGCGTACCTTGCCATGGCGATCCTCGGGCGGCACATAGCCAATGGTGTGTTTTTCGATCAATGCCGGGGCATTGTGTTCGGAAGTATTCAAGTTCGTCTCCTTCTGTTGTGTCGTCTCAGGACGCGGCCGAAACGTATTCCGCCAGGCGAGCCAGCATCGCGTCGCATTCACGCAGTTGCTCGACGGTGACAAATTCGTCCGGCTTATGCCCTTGGTCCATGCTGCCGGGTCCGCACACCACGGCCGGAATGCCCGCCTGATTGAATAGCCCGCCCTCGGTGCCGAATGCGACGGTGCCGAACTCAACGGAACCGCTCAGCAGCGCCACAAGACGCGCCGCTTCGCTGTCGGGAGAGGTGGCCAATCCCGGATAGGCAGACAGCGGTTCAAAGCGGATCTCGGTGTCCGGCTTGACCGCGCGCATCTTCGGTAGCAACTCGGCCTCGGCGTAGGTCTGCAACTCGTCGGCCACCCGGTTGGCGTCGAAGCCGGGCAGCGCGCGCACTTCGAAGTCGAACTCGCATTCGGCCGGCACGATGTTGAGCGCACGGCCGCCCTTGATCAGCCCGGTTTGCACAGTCGAGAATGGCGGATCGAAGCGCTCGTCGTGATGTTCGGGCTGCGCCAGTTGCTCGCCGATCTCTTCCAGGCGGCCGATCATGCGCGCCGCGTATTGAATGGCGTTGACGCCATACGGCGCATAAGCCGAATGACAAGGCGCGCCTTTCACCTGACAGCGCATCGCCAGCTTGCCCTTGTGGCCCAGCACCGGCATGAGTTCCGTCGGTTCGCCGATCAGGCACAGCGCCGGCTTGTGCGCGCGCCGCGCCAATTCCGCCAGCATCGGCCGCACGCCGAGGCATCCGACTTCTTCGTCGTACGAAAAAGCGAGGTGCACCGGCAGCTTCAACTCGCGTTCGAGCAAGCCGGGCACCGTTGCCAGCACCGAAGCGATATATCCCTTCATGTCGGCAGTGCCGCGGCCATATAACCGTCCGTCGCGCTCGGTGAGACGGAATGGATCGACGGTCCATGCCTGGCCATCGACGGGCACCACGTCGGTATGGCCCGACAGCACGATGCCGCCGCGCTCACGCGGGCCGATGGTCGCAAACAGATTCGCCTTGGTGCGCTCGGCGTTGTAAAACAGTTCGCTGTCCACACCGAGTTCATCGAGGTAACTTCGGATGAATTCGATCATGTCGAGATTGGAGTCGCGGCTGACCGTGGCGAAGCCGATCAGCCGTTCGAGCAGCGCGCGGCTGGAGCGCTCATTCATTGCCGGGCACGCCGTAGCTCGGCGCGGCGGTCGGATTCAACGCCCGGGTCAGGTAGTCCTGCATCTGCGGCCGGTATGCTTGCCACAGAGCGGCGAGCTGGCCGATGGGGTCGTCATCCGCCCAATCGACCCGCAAGTCGACGATCGGCCAGCTCACGTCGCCCACGATCTTGAGCGCGGCCGAATGCACGGGTCCTGCTTCGCCGCCAGCGGCTATCGCGGCATGCATGCCCGCGAGCAGCCGATCGGCAAGCGTGCCAGTCGCCTGCTCGAACGCCGGAAGCATCGCCTCGATCACATCGACGCTAGCGAGCATGTTGCCTGCCGCCACACACTGCTTGCCGGCGACGGCGTGATACGTGCCCAGCGCTTCCTTGCCGCTAAAGAACGCCGTGCGGCCCTGCGCATCGATCACGGTGACCTGGCGGTACTCGCTCCACTCGCTCGCGCCGAGCATTCGGTCCAATGCCGCGGTGGGGTCGAGTTGTTCGTGCTCCAGAAGGTTGAGAATCTGCGGCCCAAGCGCGGGCAGCGTGACGTTCTGCGTCGCCACCGCGCCCACGCCTGCGCGGACCCATGGGCAGCGCGCGCCCACCGCAATACTGGACGAACTGATCGCGATGCCAAGCTGCCCGGATTGCGGGCAATGTCCGACGATTGAGAATGTCATGTCCCGCTCCTTAGGCTTGCGGCGGCGTCCATCCGTCCGGAATCACCGCGACAACGTCGATCTCCATCAACCACTGTGGCTGACCCAACGCGACCACCACCAGTCCTGTCGAAATCGGAAACACACCCTTCAACCACTTTCCGACTTCCTGGTAGACCGGCTCGCGGTAGCGGACGTCGGTCAGGAACGTCGTCGTCTTGACGATGTGGGACAGGTCGCTGCCTGCTTCTTCCAGCAACTGCTTGACGTTTTTCATGGCCTGCTCGGCCTGGGCGCGCGGATCGCCGATGCCGACGAGGCGCCCATCGAAATCCGTGCCTACCTGACCGCGCACATAGACCGTGTTGCCGGCGCGCACGGCCTGGCAAAGATCGTTGTCGAGCGTCTGGTTCGGATATGTGTCCTTCGTGTTGAACATGCGGATACGGGTATGCGTAGGCTGGTTCATCAATGCACCTCAATGTTAGGAATGGATCGCGGATGAGAGAGGCGTACGCATCAATTCACGCCCATCTCGCTGACTTTGTGAACGCGTGAACCGGCGGATAGGTTTTCAACGCTTTCCTCGCCGTGGCTCAGTGCCTGCTGTTGCGCGTCGCCGTAATAGGCCGCGTATTTGCGCTGCGTGACGATGTGATCGGCGATGTGCTTCGCGTCGTGCCACACGCCCCAGATGAATGCGGAACCGCGGCGCGATAGCCACGGCAGACCGAGGAAATAGACGCCGGGCTCCTTCGATACGCCGCGCTGATGTTTCGGTTTGCCCTTTTCATCGAACGCGTCGACGTTCAACCAGCTGAAATCGACCGCATAACCAGTCGCCCAGATAATCGACGTCACGCCGGCTTTCGCCAGATCGAGATCGTGCAGCGGGTGCGTCACGCATTCCGGATCCGCGGGAATGACGCGCGCTTCGGGTTCTTCGGGAAGATCGAGGCCGTTGCGCACGGCGTAGGCGTCGGCGGCGTCGAGCAGCGACAGATAGTTTTCGTCGCCGCGCGCGATGTTCTCCGCGAGATCCGCTTCGAAGGTCACCACACCTTCATCGAACGATTTCGTCAGACCCACGAGCGTGATGCCCTGATTCGCGAGACGCCGGAAGTCCACCGTATGGCCGCCACGCGCACCGCTCACCGCAATCGTGACGTGCTCCCTGCCCGGCTTCATGACCTCGGCATCCCATTCGCCGAGTACGCCGAGCCACCAGCAGAAGTCGCGGCCGCGATAGGCGCGCGGCGGACGATTGTGCGCGCCGACCGACAGATAGACGCGCTTGCCCGCGCGTTGCAACTCGTCCGCGATCTGCACGCCCGACGAACCCGCGCCGACCACCAGCACGCCGCCTTCGGGCAATTGAGCGGGATTGCGATAGTCGGCGGAATGAATCTGCGTAAGACCTGAATCTTGCGGGGCGTTTGGCGGAATGACAGGGCGCTGAAAGGGCCCGGTTGCGACCACTACACGATTGGCCTCGATTGTGCCTTCTGAGGTTTCGACGGTGAAGCCCTGGCGCCCCGCATTGCGCACGACCTTCTTCACTTCCACACCCGTGCGGATCGGGGCGTCGAATTTCTTCGCATAGGCGACGAAATAATCCGCGACCTGCTCCTTCGAAGCGAATGCGTTGGGATCGAAGTCCGCGAACTCGAGATTGGGAAAACGATCGTGCCACGCGGGGCCATTGGCAACCAGCGAATCCCAGCGTCCCGTGCGCCAGCGCTCGGCGATACGGGCGCGTTCCAGCACGAGATGCGGCACGCCAAGCTTGCCCAGATGTTCGCTGATGGCGACGCCGGCCTGACCGGCGCCGACTACGAGCGTGTCGATTGACGTTGCTTCCACTGTCATGGCTGAGTCCTTCTAAAAAAGCGGAATATTTCGATTCGATCGCGGCGTCACGGCCTTTAAGCGCTCGCGATCGTTTCGGACCAGGCAGTGTCTTCCGACTATGCGTTGCCACCCGGTCCGTTTGTCTCTCTTCAAAATCTACGCGTCCCTTCAGAATTTGAAAAATATATTTAAAAAATGCATCGCATCGGATTTGCCTATGCAAGGCTTTTTGATCGCCTCACAATGCCGCGCATGACAGATCTAAAACACGGAGCGTCGTCGATGGAGAGTCAACCGTTGCGTTACTCGTTGCGCCAGTTGCGCTATTTCGTGGTTACCGCGGAAGTGCTGTCTTTCACCGCCGCCGCGAAACGCCTGCACATCTCCCAGCCGTCGATCTCGACAGCGCTCGCGGATCTCGAAGTGTCGTTCGGCGTGCAACTGTTCATCCGGCATCACGCAAGCGGCCTCTCGCTCACGCAAGCCGGACGCGATCTGCTCGGGCAAGCGCGCAATCTCCTGAAGTTTGCGGAGGAGTTGCAGACAACCGCGAAGGAAATGGACGGCGGCATGACCGGCGCCATCACGCTCGGCTGCATGGTCTCGCTCGCGCCGCCGCTGATGCCACGACTGATCAGCCGATTCATCGACGAGCACGCGGGCATCTCGTTTCGCACGGTGGAGGCGCATCAGGACGGTCTCTTGCGCGGCCTGCACGACGGCTCGCTCGACATTGCCCTCACCTACAGTCTCGACCTGGCTGAAGACATTGCCTTCACGCCGCTGCTCTCGCTGCCGCCTTATGCGATCCTGCCGCGGACGCATCGTCTGGCACGCGCGCGCAAGGTATCGCTCGCCGACCTCCTTCCCGAACCTTATGTGATGCTCGACCTGCCGCACAGCCGCGAGTATTTCGCCGCGCTCTTCGATGCGGTGGGCAGCCGTCCCGTACCCGCATTCCGTTCGTCGCAGCCGGAGGTCGTGCGCGGCATGGTGGCCAACGGTCTCGGCTATAGCCTCCTGAACTTTCCGCTCAAATCGAACCGCACCGTGGACGGCGAAGAGTTCGTCATTAAGCGTTTCAAAGACAATGTCAATGCAACGATGCTCGGCATCGCGCAATCGCGCACCATGAAGCCGCGCCAAGTGGTGCATCGCTTCGCCTCGTTCTGCGAGACCTATATCCAGAGGCTGCATTTCGACGCATGATGAGAAATGCGCGATTCTCTACTTCAGTGCCACGCGCGCTGCATAGACAAAAGCTTTGCTTTGTATCTGAAAACAATATTTTGGCTTGCAATTTGGCTTGTTAGATTGGTGTCCATGTTGAGCGCTACGCCGTAAAGCCTCGCGTTGACGCGCTCTCACCGTGACGAATCAAGGGGGACACCATGGCCAACCCGGCAAGGACGATCGCAGTGCAAGCACTTGTCGACGAACTGCGCGCGGGTTGTGAACGTCCATTCGGCGACGCGCACGCAATGCCGCCCGGCGTCTATACGTTGCCCGAATTCCTCGCACTGGAAGAGCGCGCTATATTCGAGCGGGAATGGCAATGCATCGGCCGCGCCAGTGCGCTCAAGGTGCCTGGAGACTACATGACGGCGCGGATCGGCGCGCAACCTGTCGTCGTATTGCGCGACGAACAGATGCAACTCAAGGCGATGTCGAACGTGTGCCTGCATCGCATGTCTGTGCTGCTCGAAGGACGCGGCAACGTGCGCCGC
The DNA here is from genome assembly GCF_003386115.1 of Paraburkholderia sp. BL27I4N3. Classification (NCBI taxonomy): domain Bacteria; kingdom Pseudomonadati; phylum Pseudomonadota; class Betaproteobacteria; order Burkholderiales; family Burkholderiaceae; genus Paraburkholderia; species Paraburkholderia sp. BL27I4N3. Next base: position 2,561,544 of record NZ_QREJ01000001.1, read on the forward strand.
ATCGTCTGCCCTTATCACGCGTGGAACTATTCACTGGACGGCGCGCTGCAAGGCGCGCCGCTCATGGATCGGCAGGAAAGCTTCTGCAAGGAAAGCTACCGGCTGCCCACCTTGCGTTGCGAAGAATGGCAAGGCTGGATTTACGTGACGCTCGACGAACACGCGCCGCCCGTTCATGCCCAACTCGACGAACTGAGCGAACTCATCGGCGCATACGGCATGTCGGACTACGTCGAGACCTTCCATGAAGAACACGTGTGGAACACGAACTGGAAGATCCTCGCGGAAAACTTCATGGAAAGCTATCACCTGCCCATGTTGCATCGCGCGACGGTAGGACCGCATTCGCGGCTCGAGGAAATGGAATGCCCGCCGGGCTATCCCGCCTTCAACTATCACTGGATCACGAAGGAAGCGTCCTTGCCCATCGGCAACGCGCATCCGGACAACACGCGCCTCGCGGGACACTGGCGCAAGACCACGGCGCTGCTCGCGATCTACCCCACGCATCTCGTCACGCTCACGCCGGGTTATTTCTGGTATCTCGTGCTGCAGCCGCAAGGCGTGGAGCACGTGCATATCCGCTTCGGCGGCGGCCTTGCACCGGAGTTCATCGCCGATCCCGAGGCCAACGCCCATATGACGACGCTGAAGAAGCTGCTCGACGAAGTGAACGCGGAAGACAAACGCGGCGTGGAAGCCGTGTTTCGCGGCGTGCATGCGCCGCTCGCAAAGCCCGGTCACCTGAGCCCGCTCGAGCGTCCCAACTATGACTTCGCGCGCTATATCGTCGGCAAAATCGGCGCGACGCAGACCGGCACGCATTGATTACGACGCACCATCGACAGGACGCGATCACGATGTCAAACCCTTCCTTCATTTCGTTCTCGGGCGTGAGCAAATCGTACGACGGCGCCCAATACGTCGTCGACGATTTGAACCTCGACGTGCGCAAGGGAGAATTCCTGTCGCTGCTCGGCCCGTCCGGCTCGGGCAAAACGACCACGCTCATGATGCTCGCGGGATTCGAATCGCCCACGCACGGCGAGATTCGCCTCGACGGCCGCCGGCTCGACGACAAGCCGCCGCATCAGCGCGACATCGGCATGGTGTTCCAGAACTACGCGCTCTTTCCCCATCTGACGATTGCGGAGAACGTTGCGTTTCCGCTCTCCGTGCGGCGCGTGAGCCGCGCCGAGCAGAAAACGCGTGTGCAGCGCGCGCTGGAGATGATCGAGCTGCCGCATCTGGCGAACCGGCGTCCCGCGCAACTCTCCGGCGGACAGCAGCAGCGCGTGGCGCTCGCGCGCGCGCTCGTGTTCGAGCCGAGCGTCGTGCTGATGGACGAGCCGCTCGGCGCACTCGACAAACGCCTGCGCGAAACCATGCAATACGAAATCATGCGCCTGCATCGCGAGTTGTCGCTCACGATCGTCTACGTGACGCACGATCAGGCCGAAGCGCTGACCATGTCGGACCGCGTTGCCGTGTTTTCCGATGGCCGGATTCAGCAGGCCGCCACGCCGAGCGAACTGTACGAGAACGCGCAGAACGCCTTCGTCGCGAACTTCGTCGGCGAGAACAATGGTCTGACTGGGCGCGTCGTCAGTGTGGGCGAGGACTGGGCGACGCTCGCGCTCTCGGACGGCAGCGTCATTCGCGGCCGCAGCGAGCCCGGCCTGCGCGCGGGCGACGAAGCGATGCTCGCGCTGCGCCCTGAACGCGCGCATATTCCCAGCGCCGAAGGCGTGCAGATCGACGAACACAGCAACGTGGTGCGCGCACAGGTCCAGGAACTGGTGTATTGCGGCGATCATCACCGCGTGCACCTCACGCTCGGTTCACGCGATTCCTTTGTCGTGAAAGTACCTAATACGCAGCGCCATGCGCTGCCTTTGCCCGGCAGCGAGATCGAAATCGCATGGCGCCACGACGACTGCAAGATTCTCGCGATAAGCGTGCCGCGCAGCGCGCCCGTGATCCCCGCATCCACCCCGCTCTCACCCTCCATCATCACGACCGCACCTGCAGGAGCCAACTAAAATGCGCACTCTCATCAAAACACAAAACGTCGCACTCGCAGTACTCGCCGCAGCCGCTTTGACCACCGTGACCACCCAGGCCGCGGAGACGCTTTCCGTCGTGACCTTCGGCGGTGCATACGAAGCGGCGGCAAAGAAGGCCTATTTCGAACCGTTCACCCAGGCCACCGGCATCGGCTTCTCGACCGAATCGTATGACGGCGGCCTCGCGAAGCTCTCCGCGATGGAGCAGGCGAAGAACACCACGTGGGATCTGATCGACCTCGAAACGAACGACGCGATCACCGCCTGCGACGAAGGCCTGCTGCAGAAGTTCGACAAGAAGACGATCGGCAAGACGAGCGACTTCATTCCCGGCACGATCAGCGATTGCGCGGTCGCGAGCATGGTCTGGTCCACGGTCTACGCGTACGACGCGTACGACGCGAGCAAGCTTAAGACCGCGCCGACCACCGTCAACGACTTCTTCGATCTGCAGAAATTCCCGGGCAAGCGCGGCCTGCGCAAATCGCCGAAGGTCACGATGGAATGGGCGTTGATTGCCGACGGCGTCGATCCGAAGGATGTCTACAAAGTACTCGGGACACCTGCCGGCGTGGATCGCGCGTTCAAGAAGCTCGACACGATCAAGCCGAACATCGTGTGGTGGGAGTCAGGCGCGCAGGCGCCGCAGTTGCTCGCCGACGGCGCCGTCGTGATGACCCAGGCCTACAACGGCCGCATATCCGACGCCGCGAAGAAGGACAACAAGCCTTTCAAGACCGTGTGGGACGCGCAGGTCTACGACTTCGACTGGTGGGCCGTGCCGACGGGCGCGAAGCACGCCGACGCCGCCGCGAAGTTCATCGCCTCCGCTTCGCAGCCGAAGGCGTACGCGGACTTGTCGAAGTACATCGCCTACGCGCCGCCGCGCAAGGACGCGATCGCGCTGATCGACAAGCAACGTCTCGCCGATCTGCCGACCGCGCCCGAGAACTTCAAGCGTGCCTTGCAGATCAACGCGAACTTCTGGGCCGACAACGCGGACCAGATCAACAAGCGCTTCCAGGTGTGGCTGACGCAGTAACACAACCGTCCGACGAGAGCCCGACTTGACTACTCACATGCCCGCTTCGGCCCGCGCCCCGGCCCCGGGCTCTCCGACGAGAGCCGACGGCCGCGCGTCGTTTCAAAAGGCGCGCCGCCGTGCCTCGGTGCAAGCGCTGTTGCTCGCGCTGCCGCTGATCGTGTTTCTGCTGTCGACGTTCATTGCGCCGATCGCGCTGCTCCTTGCCCGCAGCGTACAGAACCATGAATTGCCCGACAGCATGCCCGCGCTCACGCGCGCGCTCGATGCATGGGACGGGCGCGGCGTGCCGGAAGAGCGCATGTTCACCCTGCTCGCCGCGGGGCTCAGGGAAGCGCAGCAAAGCGGCCAGCTCGGCACGGTCGCGCGGCGGCTGAACTTCGATCAGGCCGAGTTCCGCAGCCTGTTGATGCGTACCGCGCGCCAGTTGCCAGCCGACGCGCCGCCCGCATGGAAAGCGGCGCTCATCGAACTCGACCCACGCTGGAATTCGCCCGAGATCTGGCGCTTGCTGAAGCGCGCCGCCTCCTCGCCGACGCCCGACTATCTGCTCGCGGCCGTCGATGCGCATGTGACACCGCAAGGCGCGGTCGCCTTCGTGCCGGATAACGCTTCGATCTATCGGCAGGCGTTCGTGCGCACGATCTCGATCAGCGCCACGGTCACGCTGCTGTGCCTCCTGCTCGGCTATCCGGTCGCATGGCTGCTCGCGAATCTGCCCGCGAGAAGCAGCAACCGCCTGATGCTCTTCGTAATCGTACCGTTCTGGACCTCGCTGCTCGTGCGCACGACCGCGTGGTACGTTTTGCTGCAACCGGGTGGCGTCATCAACAGCCTGCTGATGGGTCTCGGCCTCACCACCCATCCACTGCCGCTCATCTTCAACCGCGCGGGCGTGCTCATCGGCATGACGCATGTGCTCCTGCCGTACATGATTCTCGCGATCTATTCGGTGATGAAGAGCGTATCGCCCGTGTACGTACGCGCCGCACAATCGCTCGGCGCGCACCCGTTCACCGCGTTCGTGCGGATCTACATTCCGCAAACGCTGCCCGGCGTGGGAGCGGGCTGCTTCCTCGTGTTCGTGCTCGCGCTCGGCTACTACATCACACCCGCGCTGCTCGGCGGCGCCGGCGACGAGATGATCAGCCAGCTCATTGCCATACAGACCAACACGCAACTCAACTGGGGCCTCGCCGGTGCGCTATCGGCGTATCTCGTGATTTTCACGGCGATTTTCTATTTCCTGTTCAACCGGATCGTCGGCATCGACCGTTTGCGCTTCGGTTAAACACGCTGACACGACGAGAGATCGACATGCAAGAACAACGCAACAAGGTGCTGACGGAACGCGTCGCCGCGCGCTGGGTGCGGCTACATACAGCGCTTGTGCTGTTCTTCCTGATTGCGCCGATTCTCGCGATCATTCCGCTCTCGTTCAATTCGGGTTCGTACTTCTCCTACCCGTTGCAGGGCTTTTCGCTGCGCTGGTATGAGCAGGCGCTCACGAGCGCGGACTGGCAGCGATCGCTTTTGAACAGCATCGGCATAGGCGCGGCGTCCACGCTGATCGCCACGTGTCTCGGCACGCTGGCCGCGCTGGGCATTTCACGCACGCAGTTTCCGCTGCGCTCGCTGATCATGCCGATCCTCATCTCGCCGATGATCGTGCCGATTGTCGTTGTGGCCGCGGGTTTCTATCTGATCTTCGCGCCGCTCGGCCTCGTGAACTCGTATCCCGGCGTGGTGCTGGCGCATGCGGCGCTCGGCACGCCGTTCGTGGTGATCACCGTGACGGCGTCGCTGCTTTCATTCGATCAGAGTCTGTTGCGCGCCGCGTCCGGACTCGGGGCGACGCCCTGGATCACGTTCAGGCGCGTGACCTTACCGCTCATCACGCCGGCGGTCGCGACCGGCAGCGTCTTCGCTTTCGCGACCTCGTTCGACGAAGTCATCGTTATTCTGTTCATTGGCGGCCCGGATCAAAAAACCGTACCGCGGCAGATGTGGAGTGGGATTCGCGACTCGATCGATCCGTCGATCCTCGCCGTGGCCACGATGCTGATCGTGTTCGCCGTGCTGCTCTTCGCGAGCATCAACTGGCTGCATGGGAGCCGGGACGGCAGTAAGGAATGACGGAGCTTGCTGCCCCGCGATATCTATCGTCGACGCAAGCCGCTCGCCCTCCTCGCTTCGGGATGCGCCGCGAAATCAATGGTAAGTCGTCGTCGACGATTGCAGCTTGGTCAGTACACCGCCCTTGAATCTGAACCAGCCTTGCGAGCTCTGCATCACGACTTCATCGCCTTGCCAGAACACGCGCCTGACCGTCATGCGTTTACCCGAGCGCTGCACAAGCGGCGGACGACGGCGAAAGTCGTACAGCACCGGACCGGAATCGGTCTGCACCAGCGTGCGCGTGACGGTGTCGCTTGCATTACCGACCTCATCGAAATGCGTGAGTGTGTCGGCGCCGAAGCGATCGAAAACTTCCTTATCGAGCATCCCCACGAAATCGCGCTCGGCGCGAGCGAATTCCAGTGCGCCCGAAGGCGTGGCGAGCGGGCCGGGCGCGTTGCTCTGCGCATGAACGGAGGTCGCCAAAGAGATGGCCGCGAGTGAAGCGAAGAATAGTCGTCTCATGTTTCCTTTGGATTCAGGGGTGGTTCCGACGGCGGAGTGTGACTTGCAATCGGCCCTTGGGAACACGGTCGTCAATTCTGACCGACACGTTGAAGGTCTGCAACTGAATGATCATCTGCGCTCGCCATCGCACCGTGCGCAGACCTATGCAGGCGCGCCGCGCCTGTCACCCATCCTGGCCCGTTCCCTTCCGATAAAGACTGGGTGAGTTTCCGGTCCACTTCCTGAACGACCGCCGAAAGCTCGCCGCGTCCGAAAATCCAATACGCTCGGCGACCTGTTCGATAGGAAGTCGCGTGTTCTCGAGAAATTCAATGGCGAGCGACCGGCGCACATCGTTCAACAAGGTTTGATACGAGTAGTTATCGTCGGCGAGCCGTCTATGCAAGGTTCGCAGTGACATGCCGAGCTGCGCGGCCATCTTCTCCGCGGATGGGAACACGCCTGGTGCGTTCAGGCACGCCATGCGGATTTGCCGCGGAAGTTCGGGAATGCCATCGCGTTCTTCGAGAATGCGATCACACAGTTGCTGGCAGATTTGCGCGGTAATCGGATTCGCATTCGGACACGGACGGTCCAGTACATGCACGTCGAAATGCCACTCCATCGTATCGGCGCCGAATTCCACGGGACAGTCGAACATCCTTTCGTAATTCCGCCAATGCGGCGGCGCCGGATACGCCATGACCATGCGCTTCGACGGAAAAGGCGCTTCCAGCACGCGGCTGAATAACACTGTCATCGAACTGCGCCAGAACTCGGCGACAAACGGCAACATGTCGCCAAGCGATGCGAGTCCGTGGCTGCTCAGAATGCCGGTGTCCCCCTTGGTGGAATAGCTGATCTGCAGAACCGCGCCGGCCATCCTGACATTTTCGACGCTGAATTTCAGCGCGTCACCAAAGGTTGTACTGCTGACCATGGCGTAGCCATAGATGCCGAAGTCACTGATCCTCTGACGTGCGCCGGCGAGCAATCCAACATCGGCTCGTGTCGCTAGCCGTTGAGCGTTTCGATAAATGGCGAGGCGCTGACGATGCGAAATTCTCGCCTGCGAATCCTCCAACTGGTTCGCATGGACGCCCGTATTCGCAAACAGTTTGTTGACGGAAACGCCCTCGGCGGCCAGTTCGGCGGCGAGCGCGGCCAAGCCCAGAAGACTCTGCGTTGGCGCGTCGAGATCCGGATGCAATGGCGTGATGATTTTCGGTGGTCGCACGATATGCCTCACTGCAATTGCGGACATGCTCGCACATTTTCTCGATCTTCGTTGGGCGCGTTTGGCACAGTTTGACACGGCAATTGGCAGGGTTGGACGTTGCCGCTCAATGAGCTCGCTGAGATAGTAACCATCAACGGCGCATGCCGAAAAACAGATGGAGACAAGCTATGAAGCCCTCAGTTGACCCCGCGCGGACACTAGTGACAACCCTGATCGGCGCGCATCCTGAGACCGTGGTTGGCGCAATCGGTCCCGTCAATGCGGCGACGCAACACGCTCCGCTGATAAGCACCGCTGCCGCATCGGTTTAATACACCGATAACAGACCCGTCAGCCGGCACTCCCACACACAGGCCATATTGCGATCACCTTGCAGAGAGAACCATGACCACAGTAAAGATTGAAATGGATGGCGCCGTCGGAATCGTTTCATTAGCCAAGCCGCCGCACAACCTGATCGACGACGCGATGATTGCGGATCTGCTCGCCGCGTATCGCGGCGTGGTCGCTGAAGGCGCGCGCGCGATCGTGCTCAAAAGCGACATGCGGCACTTCTCCGCCGGGGCGGAAATGAGTTCATTTACCGACGGCAAGACAGTGATCCAGCACAACGCCGATCAATTCCTCGAGTTCCTCGACGTGCTGGAAAACGCGCCGGTTCCGACACTCGCCGCCGTTCACGGCGCCGCGCTCGGCGGCGGCCTCGAACTGGCGTTGACATGCGACATGATCGTCGCCGCGGACACGGCCTACTTCGGCCAGGTCGAGAACATCGTTGGTCTGATTCCCCTGCTCGGTGGCACGCAACGACTCGTACAGCGAGCGGGCGTCGTGCGCGCCAAGGAAATCGCGCTAATCGGACGGCGGCACGCAGCGGAAGCATTCGAGCGCTGGGGCATCATCAATCACGTCGTGCCCGAAGCCGAACTCCAGAGCGCCGCCATGTCGTTCGCCCGGCAACTGGCGGCAGGTCCGACCAAGGTTCTCTACGGCATCAAACAGCAGGCCAATCTCGCCGCAAACGGCGGCGTGCGCAGCGCCGACCTCGAACAGATCAACCTCAACAACATGATCTGGCAGACGGGCGATCGCGAACGAGGTTTCGCTTCGTTCTTTTCCACCGGGCCCGCCACCGCCGAATTCAAGGGAGATTGATCATGTCAGCACCGCTCGAAGGTATTCGTGTGATCGATTTCACGCGAGTGCTGGCCGGACCGCATTGCACCAAAACGCTCCTCGATCTCGGCGCCACCGTGACCAAGATCGAACCACCCTCCGGCGATATCGGCCGCGTGAGCATGCCGCATATCGGCGACATGTCGCTGTATTACGTGCAACAGAACGCCGGCAAGCGCAACGTGAGCCTCGACCTCAACTTCCCGGAGGCACGCTCGATCATGATCGACATGTGCCGGGACGCGGACATCATCGTTGAGAATTTTCGCCCCGGCACGTTGGACAGGTTCGGGCTCGGCTATGAGCAGGTACGCGCTTTCAACCCGTCCGTGATCTACGCTTCTTTGAGCGGCTATGGACAATCGACCTCATGGCGCAACCGCCCCGCCTTCGCGCCGACCGTGCAAGCCGAGTCGGGACTGACCGACATCGTCCAGCACCATTTCGGCTCTGCGCTCACCGAAGTTCGTAACGACGCATGCAGCCACGCCGACATGTACACCGGCCTTCACGGCGTAATCGGTATTCTGGCCGCGCTTCAGCATCGCGCGCGAACCGGCGAGGGACAACACGTGGACGTCTCGATGGCGGCGACCATGCTATCGGTGAACGAACGCGTGGGTGCCCAACTGTCGGAAATCGATACGGAGGGCGAACCGATTATTCTCTCCGCGCCCGATTCGCACATCTTCGATTTGCCCGATGGACGTCGACTCACCATTGCAGGCAGCCCGATTTACACGCCAATGTTTTCGCGTTACTGCGCGATGATGCGCCGCAACGATTTGCTGAGCGATCCCCGCTTCGGCACGGCGCTGTTGCGCCGGCAAAACATTGCTGATTTGCTGGCGGAAGTGCGCGCATGGCTTCTCACGTTCAATGACCTGGATCAGCTCCAGACGCAGGTCAGCGAAGCGGGATTGGCCATTGGCGTGGTCCGCAGCGTCAACGAGTTCGCCGATTCCGAGTGGGTGCAGGAATGGGGCGCGCTAGTCGATGTCGACGACAGATCCGGCGGCACGACACGCATGCCCGGCGCGCCCTGGCATTTCAGCCAGTCCGAGTTGCCGCAGCCGGGCAGCCCTGCTTTCCAGGGCGAGCATAACGCCGAGGTTCTCTCGAAACGCAAACTTAGCGCAGCGTTCATTCGGGATTTGCAGGAGCGCGGAATTCTTCTCAGCAGGCACAGCCCCACGCGCCCGTTCGACTGAACGTCGCTGCTATGACGCGAGCCGCTCGCGCCTTAACCGAATGAATCGGGACGAACATGCAACACACTCTGAATCAGACGCATGACCCCGCTGCGCGCAGCTGGGTCGAATCGGCCAATGCACCGGCGTGTGACTTTCCAATCCAGAATCTGCCGTTTTCGGTTTTCCGCAGAAAGCATTCCGGTGCGGCGTTCCGAGGCGCGGTCGCAATCGGCGATCAGGTCGTCGATATGGCCGCCTGGGCGGCTCGTGCCGGCCTGAATGGAATCGCGGGCGAGGCCGCGCGGGCGTGCGCGCAGCCCGTGCTCAACGAGTTCTTCTCACTGGGTCCGCCCGCATGGCGCGCTGTACGACACGCGCTATTTGCGGCGCTTCACGAGCGAGTCTTTTCGAACGATCGCGCGGCCATCGAAGCGTGTCTGGTCCCGCAATCGGAAGTGGAATACGGCCTGCCTGCGCAGATCGGCGATTACACGGATTTCTACACGTCGATTCATCACGCGACCAACATCAGCAAGCTACTCGGCCTGAGCGGTGTGAGCGCCAATTTCAAATCGATACCCATTGCCTACCACGGCCGCGTCTCGAGCATCGGGCTCAGCGGTCAGCGCTTCCGGCGCCCAGCGGGCCAAATCATGCTTCCGGGCGAAGATGCGCCGATCTTCTCGCCGTCGCGCAAGCTGGATTACGAACTCGAACTTGGCATCTACATTGGACAAGGCAATGCGGCCGGCGAGCCGATCGACCTGGATCAAGCCGACAGTCATGTATTCGGGCTGTGTCTGCTCAACGACTGGTCCGCTCGCGATATTCAGGCCTGGGAGATGCAGCCATTAGGCCCCTTTCTGGCGAAGAATTTCGCCACCACGATCTCGCCATGGATCGTGACCATGGAGGCACTGGCGCCGTTCAGGCTACCTCTGCCGCGCCCGCACACGGATGGAAAGCCACTGCCTTATCTGGATTCCGACCGCAATAGCACGGCGGGCGCCATCGATATCCAACTGGAAGTCTGCATGGAGACTTCTCGCCATCAAGCCGCGAATGTTCCTGCGGCGCAACTCTCACTCACGAGTTTCAGGCATCAGTACTGGAGCATCGCACAGATGGTCGCGCATCACACCGTGGGTGGCTGCAATCTGCGTGCTGGAGACCTGCTTGGCAGCGGCACCATTTCAGGTCCCGAGAAATCAGAAGCGGGCGCGCTGATGGAACTTGCACGCAACGCAAGCGAGCCGGTCACGCTGAATACAGGCGAAAAGCGCAGCTACGTGGAGGATGGCGACGCCATTATCCTGCGCGGCTACTGTGAGAAAGCAGGCTTTGCGCGAATCGGATTTGGCGAAAGCCGCGGCGAAGTTCTGCCCGCAAAACTCTAGCGACCCAACCTCTTCAAATGTCTGTCATGAACACCATAACGGAGGAGACCCGACATGCAATCGATGGAATCAATCAACGCGGAGTTCGAGAGGCAAAACGTGACGAAAGTCAGATCATCCGGCTTATCGCTCGTCGAGAAGACGCGAGCGCTCGCAAAGTTCAGGAACCGCTTCGTGTGGTCATTGCTTTATACCTCACTGGGAATCTATTTCGGCCTGTTGATCGCGGTGCTGGAGTTTCCCGGCGCGATGTCCCTATCCGTCTATGGCGAACTCAACCTCGGACTGCTCGCGGTAGTCGCTCAGTTTGCGCTCACGATCGCTACCTTCTGGGGCTACTGCGCATGGGCCGAGCGAGTCTACGACCCGATAGCGGCCGAACTGCTTAAAAGCGCGTTTGCACAATCGAACGGTGATCGACATGAATAATCTGATCAGTCATGGCGGCCTCAGAATCATCGCCTTCGTGGGATTTATCGGACTCAGCCTCATTCTGACCGGATGGAGCGCTCGCCGATCGCGCGGAACCTCCGGATTTTTCGTGGCCGGACGCAATCTGTCGCCGTTTCAGAACGGCCTCGCGCTGGCGGGAGACTTCATGTCCGCCGGTTCGTTTCTCGGTGTGACGGGACTCGTTTCCCTGTTCGGATTCGACGGGATCGTGTATCAGGTCGGCTTTATTGCCGGATGGATCATGATCATGCTGATCGTCGCGGAGCCGGTCAGGAACTGCGGCAAATACACGCTCTCCGATGTGGTCGCACTGCGTTTGCGCAGCCGCGGCGTTCGAGCGGCCACATCGGTTTCTTCGCTGATCATTTCGTTAGCCTATCTACTCGCGCAACTCGTCGGCGGCGGCGCACTGGCCAGTCTGCTACTGCCGATCGGCACCAACGCCGCGATCGTGCTGATCGGCGTACTCATGATCGCGTATGTGCTGTTCGGCGGAATGGTGGCCGCGACTTACGTGCAGATCGTCAAGGCTGTTCTCGTCTGGACTGCCGGCGCGGTGCTTGTGCTGCTCGCTCTCGCCCACTTTTCCTTCGACGTGGGTGCGCTATTCAGTAAGGCACGCCTTTCTTCGCTGCATCCGGCGCAGTACTTTGTGCCGGGCGGCTACTTCAAGGATCCGCTGGATACGCTGTCGCTCACCCTCGCTCTGGCGTTGGGCACAGCAGGACTGCCGCACGTCATGACCCGGTTTTACACGGTGCCGTCCGCCGTCGCGGCAAGAAAGTCCGCGAAAATCGGCCTGATCGTCATGACGTCTTTCGCGGTAATGATGATCGTGCTCGGATTTTCCGCCACCGCCATCGTGGGGCCGGCGGCGATTCTCGCCACACACAGTTCGGGAAACAGCGCCATCACCCTGCTCGCCACGGCACTCGGCGGCGGTGCGGGTTCTGCCGGCGGTGAACTGCTGCTCGCCTGCGTTTCGGCAATCGCCTTCGCGACGATTCTTGCGGTCGTCTCCGGCATCATGATTTCCTCGGCCTCGACCATCTCTCACGACATCTTCGGCCAACTCTTCTCGGCGTCTCGCGACAAGGAACGCCGGCAGGTCGTGATCGCGAAGATCGCCACGATAGTCTTTGGTATCGCCGCGATGGGACTCGCACTGCTCGTCAAGACGTTCAATGTCGCTTTTCTTGTCGGTCTCGCGTTCGCCATTGCTGCCAGCGCAAACTTGCCCGTGATTCTTTTCTCGATGTACTGGCGGCGTTTCACGGATCGAGGCGCAGCGGCCGCCGTGCTCGCCGGCACCCTTTCCTCGATCGGGCTCGTGCTGTTGGGGCCGGCCGTTATCGGAGCGAAAGGCATCATCTTCAAGGATTCCACCCCGCCTTTCTGGCTCTCGAATCCCGGCCTGTTCAGCATTCCGGTGGGCTTTATCGCGGGCTGGATCGGATCGGTCACGACACGCCAAAACGCCGCCGACGCCTCCTTCGATGCGCAGCAACTTCGAATGCTAAGCGGCCTCGGAGCGGAAGCCGCGTCGGAACACTGAGGCGAGAGAGCGCCCTACTTATCTGTCCAACAAGGAGACAACAGTGATTAACCTACGTATTACCGCTTCACGAGTTGCATTGCCAATGGCCGCCATTGCTGCGATCAGCATGAACATGTTCTGTGCGTCCGCGACGGCGGCGACCGTCGAGGTATCGGAAACAAAGACGATTATCGATCACGTGACCGTCTCTTCCAGCAAACCCTACGCTTCCGTCAAACAGGATCTGGAGAGCCGCCTCGGCCGACTCGACGATCATATCCGCACGCTGCTGAAGCAGGACAAGGTCGACGAATTGCGTGTGGCCCTTCAGAAAGCCGCCGGCAACGACGGTCTTGTGATTCACTACATCGGGCTGCATGGAGATTGGCTCGTGCTGAAAGGACAGCGCAGGAACGGCACCGAGTATTTCACCGGCAATGTTCTCACCGCGACAGAGATGACCAGCGTCAATATGGCGGCGGGACTCTATGCGCCGTTGCGTATCATGGTCTACGAAAACGCACAGGGTGGCACGACGATCGAGTACGATAAGCCGTCGACCCAACTCAGCCAGTTCCACAGCGCCCAGATCGACGTACAAGGCCGCTCGCTCGACGACAGGCTGGCGAAATTATGTGCTTCGGTATTGCAGTAGATCCTCCGGGATCTGACGGGCGAGTGTCCTGACGAAGCGGATATTCGCCATGAGAAAATAGACACTTCCAGACAGATCGTTCTTGCCTTCCGTCCGGATGGACAACCAACCGCCGGCAGTTTCCGTTTTGAGCAAACCGCGCTGCCGGCCATCCCGCCCGTGCAATCGATGCCGCGATTGGGCCCAGGCGTCGCTCTGTCCAGCGAACAACACGTGGAAGGGGATCTCGCGGCGGGATAAATAATGAGTCGACGGCGGCTGTCCATAAAATTAAAATATTGGCGCACGAAACCAGCCGCCGAAGATCGCTGTCTTGCCTTGTTGAATCCGTCATACCAACATTGCAAACGCCTCGCGCAACTCAATTGAATCGTTCCCACGGCATCGCAAGTCACACCGGAAAACCAATCCATGAACGCACCCTATTCGAATCGCCAATGGTTCTATGTAAAACGTCCCACGAGTCGCGTTGGATCGGAACACTACGAGCTTCGTGAAAGCGAAATCTCGGGACCATTGGCGGAGAACGAAGTCATCGTCCGCGCGCGCTATATCAGCGTGGACCCGTACATTCGCATCCAGCAGCACGAGCGCAACACGTACGACGTGCCTCATCCTCTCGGCATCGTGCAACGCTCCGGCGTAGTGGGAGAAGTGGTCGAGTCAGCCAGCCCGCTGTTCGCCAAAGGCGACTGGGTGTCGGCCTATTCGGGTTGGCAGTTGTATGCACGTTGCCATCACAGCGAACTGACCAGACTCGATCCGGCAAGCGCGCCAGTTTCCACGGCACTCGGTGTGCTGGGCATGCCGGGGCGTATCGCCTGGTTTGGCCTCACGGAAGCCGGCCGGCCGCGCCCTGGTGATACGCTGGTTGTATCCGGTGCGGCCGGGGCCGTCGGCTCGCTGGTTGCACAGTTCGGCAAGAAGGCGGGCTGCAAGGTCGTGGGCATTGCCGGTGGTCCAGACAAGTGCCGATTCCTGCTCGAAGAACTGAAACTGGATCGCGCGGTCGACTATCGGGAACACAAGACGCACGAAGGCTTGACGAGCGCGCTGCTCGAGGCCACAGGAGGGGTGGACGTTTATTTCGACAACGTCGGCGGCCCGATCACGGATGCCGTGATTCCGCTTATCAAGCGCCGGGCTCGCATTGTGATTTGCGGAGCGATCAGTCAATACGACGGTGGCTTGGACACGCCGGACGTGGGCCCACGATTTCTCCAGCACATGCTCTTTCAACGCGCCACCATCCAGGGCGTGCTGGCGAGAGACTATACCAATCGTATGGACGAAATGGTCGCGCAAGTGGCGCCGTGGGTTAAGAGCGGCGAGATCGTATTCAAGGAGACTTTCGTCGATGGATTCGAACAACTGCCTGCTGCGCTGAATAGCCTGTTCGAAGGCGGTAATGTCGGCAAGTTGCTCGTGAGGGTTTGAGCGAATTCGTTTCGCGCCCGCAAATGAAGCAAGGCGCGCATCGATCACCCGATCCGCGCAGTAATGCGACGCCAGCGCGGGCGTCTCGCAGACAGCGACGGCGCGCTCGCCCTACACCGCGAGTGCGCCATCTTCGATCACACGGCGCTGTGAATCGACCGTGATCACACAGCGGTGTTTGATCAGTACATCGATCCGTGCCCGATTGTTCCTACCCGGATTGCCCTCGCCGAGCATGATCCTTCTGAAGCCGTCACATTACGCCGCACCGACCAGTTCGCCGTTGCGCGCGACGATGCGCCCGTTGGCCACCACCAGCTTGCGCCTGGGCCGGGCGACCACCGCTTGCGCAACGGTTTCCGCGTCGACCAGCACGAGGTCGGCCCTTGCACCGGCATGCAGCCCATAGTCGCGGAACCCGCAGCCGCGTGCCGCCGCTGCGCTGACGCAATCGAAAGCGACGGCCAGTTCGTCGTCACGGCGCATGTCGTAACGCAGGCCGATCAACATCGCGCGTTCGAGCATGTCAGGCGAGCCATACGGCGACCAGGTATCGCGAATGCCGTCGTTTCCGCCAAAGATAGTGATGCCTTTTTCCCTGCAAGCCTTCAATGGCGGAACCGGACGCGACGGCGGCGCCGAAGTCAGGAGCGCCACGTTCAACTGGGCAATCCGTTCGAGCAGCACATCGCGTTCGCGCTCCGGCAGTGCGCCCAGACAGAACGCGTGGCTGACCACGACTTGCCCTTGCATTCCGAGCGCCTTGACACGATCGAGCAGCAGTTTGAAGGTGAATGCGCCCACCTCGCCGGGTTCGTGCAGATGGATATCGATCGGCTTGTGATAGCGCCCGGCAAGCGCGAACGTCAGATTCAGCGACGCGACCGGATCGCCGTCGATCAATGCCGGATCGAGCGCGCCGAGCACGTCCGCGCCGTCGGCGAGCGCGCGGCCCAACAGTTCGTCCGTTCCCGGACGGCCCAACAGACCGGACTGCGGAAACGCCACAATCTGGATGTCGAGCAGATCGCGCATCGCCTTGCGGGTCTGGAGCACGCCTTCGAGGTAGCGCAAACCCGCGTCGGTATCGACGTCCACATGCGTACGCAGGCGCGTGGTGCCCGCCTCTACGAAGGCACGCGCAAGCGCGAGCGACTGCGCGCCCGCGTCGTGGCCCGATTCCTTGCGCCAGCGGCGCTCGTTGTTGATGCGATCGAGCAACGTCGCGCCGACCTCGTTGCGATACCACGGCCTGCCCCAGTTGGTTTTGTCGATATGCGTGTGCCCTTCGACGAAACCAGGCAGCAGCAACGCGCCGCCGCCGTCTTCCACAGCGACGCCCGGTTGCGGCACGAGGTCCGGGCCGAGAGCGGCGATGCGCCCGCCGGCAATCGACACGACCACCGGCTGGCCGTCGGCCAGCCGGACATTGGAAATGACGAGAGAAGATAGCGAAGAAGTCATGTTGATTTGGCAGAAGTAACGATACGGGCTCGGTGTTCGTCCTCTTTGCAGCGGATTGCCAACATGCACCATAGGCAGCGTCTCCCCGAACGGCAGTTGCTGGATGGCCGTCCAGCGGGCCACCCGCAGCGAGCCACGCCAGTTCGACGAACTAGGCATCAGATTATCGACGATCTGCAAGGTATCACGCGAGGAAAGCTCGTTTAAACGCGATGCCGAAAGAATCTCACGCACCTCTCGGTAGGCTATAGAAGTATCGTGGTCCCGCTTGAGCACAAATTCATCGACGTCAATCAGTGAGGCCGGAGCGCACACATGGTCATGCCGAGCAAGATACTCATACACGCGGCATCACCACGCGCGCGCTGCAGTAAGCGTAAAGGAGTAACGGCAATGCCTGTGGCGGCCAGCTTTGTGCATACGACGTTTCCAGAAGATGACATACGGGCCGCCCCACCTCTTCGTGACAGCCGGCGTTGAGCAACGCGGTCATCGTGAAACTCGCATCGCGCAGCCGGCAGTAACGGTAGTCCCCGTTCATCTCGCCGCCGGAAGCTTCGGGCAACGAGGTAGTCGGCGCGGCAACGAGCGCACCGCTGCGTCGATGAATCAGCGCCTTCAACGTGGTCACGACTGTCGCCACCAACCGGGAAATGAGCACCTCCGGAAACACCCGCGACCCAATGCGAGCGGGATTGACCTCGTGTACCTCGTCACCTGAACTCACAGTGCGACAGCGCATCGTCTATTGCGGGAAGAGAGTGCAGCGCTCCAAGCCTTCGTGCTTCTTTTTTCAGGCGCAGAAGTTCGTCGTGCGATGCCGCGACCTGGTTTCCCTGCCCGCAGGCGAGTAGCGCGCGCGCCCGTGCGACGACGAATGCGGAAAACGGCGACGGCTCGCGACGGGCGTACGCCTCAAGGGCCGCAGCATGTGCTGCAGCCGCGTCCCACCATCCGCGCTCGAGACAGGCTTCGATCGCGTCACGTCGAAACAGATAGTGATTGTGGCTCACCGCCCCGGCGGCAAGCAGAGCCTCGCCCTCCTCGATAGCCTGCTTGAAGATGGTGACATCGTCGGTCGCGCGCGCGAGCGTGCCCAGATACGACGCGCCGAGGTAGGCCATGCCCGTCTCGCGGCTGATCGCCAGCGCCTGTGCGATATCGTCGAGCGCCTCCTGCCGGCGCCCGGCGACCCGATGCAGTTCCGCGCGAAACGCAAGCGCCTCGCCTTCAAAGCGCCTCGATTTCAGTTCGCGCGCACAGTTCAGCGCCGAACCGGCATGCTCCCACGCGCGCTCCCACTGCGCGAGATCGTGCAGGCAATGCCACGCGGCATGATGAGAGACGGCCAGCGCCCGCAGATGCCCGACCTTTTCCGCCGCCGCCACGCTTGCCAGGGCCGCGTCGAGCGCGGTGCTCGCCTTGCCGGCAAACCACGCGGTAATCGCGCGCATTGGCAGATTGGCGACCTCTATTCGTCCGAAGCCGTGGCGCTGACACAGCTCGATGCAAAGGCTAAATGCGTCATGTGCACTGATCATCCGTCCACGCATGTACTCACCGTCGCCAAGCCCGCCGAGCGCGGCCGCCTCCTGTTCGTAGTCGCACGCCTCGCGCGCGAGCGCAAGGCTGCGTTCATGCTCTCGCACGCAGCTGTCGCTGTCGCCGCGCGGAAAACAGAGATTGCCGCGCAGAAAGTGAATGCGTGCCTGTTCGCGCGAGAGCCGCTCGGCTGCGGCCACTGCGGCCGCGCAGTCGAGATCGGTCCACGCGCCGTCGAGATCGTCGATGACCCGCTTCACCGTAGCGCGTCCAATCCATGCGTGACAACGTTCAGCATCGGTCGTCGCCGCCGTGAGCGCCGTTTCGAACGCACCGAGTGCCGACGTCATGGCGCCGATGTCATGCAGGATGTTGCCGCGGAGCAATTCGAGTGCGACGCGGTCGGCACAGGTATCCGCTAATGCAAGCCCGCGTTCGACAAGCTGAAGCGCAAATTCATGGCGATAGCCGGCCGCCTGCGAGCGCGCCGCGTCGCAATAAGCACGAGCCGCGTCACGATCGCCTGCCCGATCGAGATGTTCAGCGCGCAGTACGGTATCGCGCTGCGCAAACCACTGCGCGGCGCGCCGATGTAACTCGCGGCGTTGGCTCTTCAGCAATCCATCATAGATGGCGTCGCGAATGAGCGCGTGATGGAAGACGAGTCCGCTGCCCTGTCGACGCAGCAGGCGCGCCGTCACCATCGGTTCAAACGTCACATCCGTGCGTTCGAGAATGTGGCTGATGGCCTGCGGCTCGAAGAATTGGCCAAACACCGACGCCGCACGCAAGACGGTCTTGTCGACGGGATCGAGTCCATCCAGCCGCGCTTGCACCAAACTTTGCACCGAACCTGGCACGCCCGTTTCTGCCGTTTTATCTGTGCTGCTGAGCAGTTGTTCGAGAAAGAGCGGATTACCCGCGGCCCGCTTGATGCAGCGCGCCACCACCTCGGTTGCACAGGAAAACGACTCGGCCATCAGGCGGGAGTCGCCGTTGTTCAAAGGGCCCAGATCGAATAGCGAGCACGGCGCGTTCGCCGCTGCGCCCGATGACGAGTCGAGCGGATCGCCTTGCGGTCGCGTTGTCAGGACCAGCACGGCCGCGCAATCCGCCGCTGCCAAGCTGAGTTCGACGAGGTCCTGCAGCGTCGATGGGTCCGCCCAATGAATGTCTTCAACGACGAGCAATCGAGGCTGCACGCGGCTCGCGCGTTGCACGAGTCTGGCCATCACGTCCTGCCGGCCTCGAACGCGCATCGCGTTGTTCATGGCTTCGTAGACCGCCCGGTGTTCGGGCGGCTGCGGCACCTCGATCAGATCGTTGAGGAAAAGCGCATCGCCGGCGTCCGCCAAACCGTCGGCGATGGCTCGCGTCATGGCGGACTTGGCGGCTTCCTCATGGCTCGCGTCGTCGAACGCCAGGAGCCCACGCATAAGTGATCGGATCGCGTCGCGACCGGCTCTTGAACCGAAGTCGAGCACGAACGCCGTGTGACACACGAAGCCTAGTCCGTTTGCCTCGCGCTGAAATTCCTCGACCAGACGCGTCTTTCCGATACCAGGCTCACCCCGCAGACGAACGACGCAGCCGCGTCTCGTCTCCCGGCATGATTCGAGGATCGCCCGAAAATGGCGCAGTTCGTCGCGACGGCCAAAGAGTGGTCGACTGGCAGACGGACGTCGAAAGCCGGTGAGACGCCACACGGGAACGGGCTCGGCGAAGCCTTTCACGGCAAGTGCGCCGCGGGCTTCGCACGCGATGCGGTCAGCCAGCGGGCGCCACAAAGTTTCCGAGACCAGGATTTCGCCCGGTCCGGCCGCGTCGGTCAGACGCGACGCGAGGTTGACTGTTTCGCCCGTCACGGTGTACTCGCGATGCGCCGCGCTGCCCGTGTCGCTTGCGACGACCTGGCCGACCGCAATACCGATGTGACTGGAGAGCGGGCGCACCAGCGTTCGAGACAGATTCGGCATCGCGTCGATGATCGCGAGTGCGGCCCGCGCTGCGCGCTCCCGATCGTTTCCGTACGAACGCGGCGCGCCGAACACCGCCATGACGCAATCGCCGACATGCTTGTCGATGTGCCCGCCATGGCGAACGACGATGTCATCCACCTGCTCGAAATAGCCGCCGAGCACAACGAGCAATTCTTCCGGATCGAGCGCCCGGCTGAGATCCGTATAGCCGCAGATGTCGGCGAAGAGCACTGCGACTTGCCTGCGCTCGTCCGCTCGCGCGACAGGCTGGTCGACAGAAGCCTGTACCGTGGACGACGGTTTCTCCGCTATCGCAGTCAGCAGCCGCTTGCGATGCCCTAGCGAGCGCACGCCGAGCTCCTTCAGGTCCGCATCGCTGAGCTCGCGCAGCGTCGCGCCATCGATGTCGTTGTCGGCAAATACCTGCATGTACTGCTCGAGCCCGAGCTCGCGCAGCCACAGTTCGATGTCCATCGCGTCACCGCCGGAACCTGTTTCCCGTTGAGCGCTTAAGAAATACGACGGCGCTCGCCTGTTTCAGTGTAGGCGTTGCGCGCACCGACGGGTGTATGAAGGCCGTTTGACACGCGCAAGGACGACGGCGGATACTGGGTCGCGCGGCGCGCTGGCATGTCTCGGCGCCGCGCGTTGCGGGAGAGCGCCGTGAAGGAAGGTGCCACAGGTTCTGCGTCCGGGTCTGCGTCGGAATTCGCGTCGAACGTCACCGGGCTGCTCGGCGACCTGGCGGCGGGCGCCGTCTCGACGCTCGTCATGCTCTGCTACGCAATGAGCCTGGGCACGCTGGTCTTCAGCGCGGACCTCGCGCGCTATGCCCAACTCGGCGTGCCTACAGCGCTCGTCAGTTGTATCGTCACTGCGCTCGTGATCGCGCTGACCAGTTCGATGCGTCTGAATATCGCCGGGCCGGACAGTAACGCGACGGCGTTTCTCGCGGGTGTAGCGGCGGGCGTCGCCAGCAGCGCACGCGCCGACGGCGGCTCGCCACCAACCATTCTGCTGACCGTACTGATTTCGATCGCGCTGTGTTCGGTGCTGACGGGCATTGTGCTGTTCTCAATCGGTTCGTCGAAGCGCAGCCGTTCATTGCAGTTCCTGCCGTACCCCGTGGTCGGAGGGTTTCTCGCCGGCACGGGTTATCTGCTGCTCGCGGGCGCGTTTCGCGTGCTGACGGGCGCGTCGCCTCAATGGCATAGCCTCGGGCTGCTAGCGCATCTGCACTGGCTCGCATGGACACCCGCGCTCTTCATCGGCGTGCTCACAACCGCGCTTACGCGCGGCTGGCAGCACATTGCCGCACTGCCGATCGTACTCCTGTGCGGAATCGCGCTGTTCTATTTGCTGCTGCATCTCGCCGGACTGTCGCTCGACGATGCGCGCAACATGGGCCTGCTACTGCCGCGTGTGAAACTGCAATTATTCCCCGATCTCCATATCCCTGCGCCGCTCGCGCGCGGCGTGATCGACTGGGCCGCGATCGGCGCACATCTGCCTGAGACGCTCGTCGTGACATCTGCATCGGCGATCACGATCCTGATGAACTCGACGGCCATCGGCGCGGTAACGGGCGAAGACATCGACCTGAACCGCGAAATGCGCGCGGCGGGACTCGCAAACATCGCGAGCGGATTGCTGGGCGGCATGGTCGGCTATCAGTCGTACAATCGCTCGATGCTCAACGCGCGCGCCGGCGCGACGAGCCGGATGGCGGGCGTGTTCGCAGCGATCGCATGCCTCGTTGCGCTCGCTGCGTCACCCGATCTGGTCGCGCTGTTTCCCGTGCCCGTGCTGGTCGGGCTGCAACTCTTCATGGGATTGCGCCTGATGCTGCAATGGCTGGTTGGCGCGTATGCGCGGCTGAACTGGTATGAGTACGCGCTCGTGCCGGGCATACTCGCCGTAGTCGCGTTTTATGGCGTCGTTGCGGGTGTGATTGCGGGCGTGATCGCCGCGTGCGTGATGTTCGCGCTGCTGTATGGACGCGTCAGTTGCGTGCGAATGGAATTCGATGCTACTACGCGTACCTCGACAGTCGAGCGCAGTATCGAAAACGCCGCGCGTCTGCGCGAAGTCGGCGCGCAGCTATTCGGCGTGTGCCTGCAAGGCTTCCTGTTCTTCGGCACCGCCAACTCGATCCTGCAACGCGTGCGCGAACGCCTCGAAGTACTCGACGCATTGCCCGTGCGCTATGTCGTACTCGATTTCGCGTCCACCAATGGCATGGACGCGTCGGTATCGATTGCATTCGTGAAGCTGCGGCAACTCTGCGCAACGTCGGGTGCGGATCTCGTGCTGACCGCGTTGCCCGTACGCTCGCGCAATCTGCTCGTGAAGACAGGGACGCTGCACTTACGGATACGCGAGTTCCCAACGCTCGATGCCGGTCTCGAATGGATCGAAGATCAACTGCTCGCATCCGATGCAGACACGGATCGCTCCGGCGAGCACGATTTTTATGCGACGCTCGCGCCGCACTTCACGCCGTGCGCGCTGGAGAAGCTGTGTGCATGTCTCGAAGCGTGCGATCTCGATGCCGGGCAGCCGCTGTTCTCGTGTGGCGAGCCGGGCGATGCGATTTATATCGTCGAGCGCGGACGCGTCGCCGTTTCGTTGCCGCTGCTCGATGGCCGGCCGGTGCGGCTGCGCTCGTTCGGTCCGGGCACGATCGTCGGCGAAATGGCCGTGTACACCCAGACGGCGCGAAGCGCCGACGTGATCGCCGAAGCGCCGACACGCGTTCACCGTCTGTCGGTGCCCGCGCTTCTCACGCTCGAACGCGATGACCCGGTCACCGCGCAGCAGTTTCATCGCTTTCTGATCAAGACGATCGCGTCGCGACTCGCAGTCGCCGATGAAGCACTGCGCGCTGCCTGGTGATCGACGCATGAAACGAGCCCTGCCGCCGCGTGCGCGGCCTCGCCACCCACGCCCGCATACTGCGGCATCGCGCCCGATGCGGGATGATCGATGCCCATCGGATCGTGCTTTTTCATCTTGCTGCCCTAAGGCATGCACCGGCTCGAAAAGGTGATGGTCGGCGGGTTTTTTTCAGTCCTCGCGCAAAATCCACCCCGCGATACTCCACCGAGTCTGCTCCGTAATTTCGAACTGCACCCGCCGTTGAGTTTTCTGCTGCAAGGACGTCGCACGCGAGACCACGTGGTCTCCTATGCAGATGTCCTGCACTCGCAGCCGCGTCAGGTCGCACGTGTGAAGCCAGCTATCAACCGCCAGGCTGAACAGTGCCAACTCACGAACATTGGACGACATCTGAAGTCTCGTCCGAATCGCCCAGATTTCGCGGAGCTCCAATGGGGTGCGCAGCCACACGGCCGATGGCTATGCGCCAAGCCGGCAGATTGTGCTCTGCACGTATTCAATCCCTTGGGACCATTTCGTGACTTCACGCACAGTTGCTCGACTCAATGACGTTCTTCCCGTCTTCCAACTCAGTGGCGAGACCAATGCGGTGATCGTCATCACCCGGACGCGATGCGATATGCGCTTGCCCTGCCTTGGACGCCGCGAAGTGGAGTTTCGAATTCGACGACAGTGCGGCCAGCAAGAAGGTCGCGGACGCCAGGTGAGCTATAGAGCGCTTCCGAGATGCAAATCTCTCCGGCCTCAGCGAGAGACTGCACGCGCGCGGCGACGTTGACGGTCTGGCCGAAATAATCGAGATTGTCGTTCAGCGTCACTGCTAACGATGGCCCGCAATGCGCCCCGATCTTCAGAATGATCGCCGGTTCTCCACGCTCGCGATTGAAGCGTCCGATTTCATCGACAATCCTTAACGACGCGGAAACAGCGTCCGTTGGTCGACAGAAGACGACCATCACAGCATCCCCAATCGTCTTTACGATCGCGCCGGAATACCGTTGTGCGACCACCTCGAGCAATGCGAAATGCTGTCTGACTAGCCCGTACGCATTCAGATCGCCGAGGCGTTCGTACATGGCCGTCGAACCCTTGAGATCGGTGAAAACAAATGTCACTTGCCGGATCCCGAGCCCCTCCTTCTCGTCGACGCGTTCCGAGCGGAACAGGCGCCGGAAGGTTTGTCGCGCCACTAGCGTCCCCCCGGAGAGATACGGTTCGAATTCGAGCGGCGGCTTGATGACTTGGGCGACAACCTCAGGAGGCCAATTGATCAGGAGCAGAGACCCGCGCTTGCTTCCCGTATTCCTCACCTCAACGACTACAGGGCCGGGCGGCACAACGGAGAGCGCCGGGGCAAACCGCTGCCCGTCATATCCCACCTGCAACAGCGTCGGCGACGTGACCGGTTCGCCGGCAATCGCAACCACGAGAGCGGCCTGTGTTTCGACATTCACGCCCGACAAGGCGCCGGGGCCAAGGTCCGCCTGCAGAGTCGTTGTCGAGCCTGGCGGCAGAAACGTCAGGCCGCGCACCAGACCCCGTAAAAAGTCGAGAAACCGAACTTGTTGGCCAGCGAAACGACCGTCACCGTTAAATCGTAGCTTCCAATGGAAATCATCCACGGAAAGCGACTCGGGATCGTGGAAGGTCAGCCTCCGGAGTTCGGGAGATATAGAAAAGGTGACTTCGATGAAATCGTCCAGGTCGGTTTCGCCCGTAACGTCGCATAGTCCACAGACATAGTGGGTCTTGAGCGTGCGCAACGATCCGAAGCTATTGAGGACCATTCCTGACTGCGGACAAAGAACGTTCCAGTTCATCCCGAACAGTCCGTATCGCGCCGCATGAAGAAAGAGGTCGATGCACTCACCCTCGCCTATGCCGCGATCACGCGCAAACGCCAGCGGGTTGACCCGGTAAACCGACAGATCGTCGCCGCTCCTGATCAGAGTCTCGAGCTTGGAAATGACACGCGGACTCCATGACCTCGCCTGCTCGATCTCGATCATTTTGCGCTCGAGAAACTGATCGTCAATGTGCATCGTCGTGGCCGAGTCAGCGGCAAACAGTCAGACACGATCTCCGTGTCCGTCGCCTGATTTCCGGAATACTTCCAGAGCGTTATTTCTCCTGCATCCCTTCACCTTGCCTACTTCCTGCGCGAATCGGTATAGCGCGAACAGCGACGAATTCAGTTCATGATCGGCCACCTCTTCCTGGCATCTCTACCTGAAGTCGATCCCTTGGACGGCTTTTGCGAGTATACCGCCAACTGACGCATCGCAATCTACGTGCTTGCACTTGGTTTTTGAATTGCAATATTCGTCAGGCCATTTGCGGAACCCCGGCAGCGTGCCCTGTTACGCCGGCTACCATCCGAGGGTATCGAGGGACAAAAACAAGGCGGCCGCGCTGCACATCAAACTGACGTAGAGCAGTGGAGTTAGCTATCCGGCGAGTTGGGGCGCGAACCGGTCGCTCGAATGACCACTTTGAGTGCACTGTGAGCGGCAGACGTTGGCTGGACAGCGCCCGATGCAGACCACCGTCCGGAGGTACCTCGGTTCAAACTTCAGTCTGCTGTGCCATCTCGAGCGCATCGTCGACCTCGATGCCAAGGTACCGCACTGTGCTTTCAAATTTGAGCCTCGCTACGGAACTGCCTCCAGCCAGCCCGGATGGCTTTAACCGTTCGCGATGTTGAACCGCACTCAGCCTGCAACCAGCACGAAAAGTGCGGCTCGAAGAAGTGCACGTTGCATCTGTGCAAAGAGCTCAGGCGTGTCAGCGCTCTCGTCAAAGCGGAACCGTCGACGATGCAAGCGCCGCCTTGCGATGCCCACCGACTGTCCACGCAATCGCGGTCCCGATTGCGAGAGCTAACAGGCATGCAGTCGGAACAAGCATGGGTGCGACATGGCTATGACTAACTTTGCCGACGTACGGCATCAGGTTCTGTGCGAAAAACCCGCCGAGATTGCCGATGCAGTTGATGGCGGCGACACTTGCCGCGGCTCGAGCGCCGGAAAAGAAGCGCGGGGGAAGCGACCAGAAACAAGGGTACAGCAGAGGAATACAGGCGCCACCCACACACAGGGCGATGAAGCGCAACGAGACGGTCGGCAATACGAGGCTGGAGGCAAAACATACAACGCCGATGCCTGCGACCACGACCATTGCTTTTAACACCACCTGTTCACGTTTGAGCTTCCCGGGAAGCCAAAGGAGAAGAAGTGTCGCGAGTGCCCACGGAATCATGTTGAGCAGGCCGTTGACGCTCGACGAAACGCCCCAGCTCTTGACCAGCGTAGGCAACCAGTACGTCACACCGTACAGCGACGTCGACATCAGCATGTAGGTTGCTGCGAACATGAGAACCTTCGGGTCAAGCAATGCCGCCCATGGCCGGGACTCCTTTGCTTCCGCGGACGCTTCGCGCACAAGCGCTGCGACCACAATGTCCTTCTCATCCTGAGAAAGGAAGTTCGCTTCCTTGACGGAGCTCGGGAGATATCTAAGTGCTACGAAGGCAATCAGTATTGCCGGAAGACCGGTGGCAAGGAAGACCCATTGCCAACCCGCCAGTCCCAGTGTTCCGCCCAAGGAAAGGAGCAGCCCTCCGACCAGCGCGCCAAGCATGTTTGCCAGCGAACTACCAAGGGTAAAAAGGCCAAGCACACGTGTCCGGTAGCTTTGAGGAAACCACTGCGTCAGGTAGTAAATGACGCCTGGATAGAACCCCGCTTCAGCAACGCCAAGTGCAAACCGGAACGAATAAAAAACTGGCAGGGACCGTGTGAATGCCATTAGCACTGTAACGATGCCCCACGTAATCATGATGCGAGCGAGCCACGTCCGGGCCCCGAAACGATGAAGCGCCAGTGTGCTGGGCACCTCGAACAGGAGGTAGCCAATGAAAAACAGCGACGCTCCAAGGCCATACGCGGCTTCCGTCATGCCGAGTGCCTGAACCATTTCCAGTTTCGCGAAGCCGACGTTCTGCCGGTCGATGAATGCGATGAGAAACATGACAATCAGCAGCGGCATCAGCCGCCATGCCATTTTCTTCATTACCTGCTGCTCACGTGTTACGGACGTAGACATGTTCGTTCCGGTTCCATGCCCGCTGCCGCTCGACTGGCGTTTCGAAAACCGTCAGTCTGACGAAAACAGGCAGATTGATATAGTCATATATATGTTTGTATGTTTGAGGTCGGGCTGCAATGAGGTATAACCCGGACGAGCGCACGCAAGCGAGCTGCGGCCGCAACTGGCGGCCATTGACGTATTCGGCGAACGAGGTGTAGAGCCTGAAAGTCGCGGAAAAATGCGACTTGCCGGGTGACAGAAAGTCAGTTCGCGTTGTCGGTCCCTTTGACGGCACCGAACGCGGCGAGGGAGTCGCGTTGTCAGCGAATATCGACCTGATACTGGAACGCTGCAGCAGCACCACGCGTGGTGCGCCATTCAATAGGCGTCCCGGCGAAATCGGATGCCACACGGTGCACAAGGATTACCGGGCTGCCAACGTCGATATGCAAGAGCGCTGCATCAGCGTCCGTCGCCTGTTCGACGTTCAGGATCTCGGTTGCGGATGCGACGATTTGGCGGCAAAGCCGCTCGTAAAGCGGATAAAGCAAATCCTCGAAGCGACCAAGGGGCAGCGTCGCCAGCGCTTCGAAACGGCTTCGAGGTAGCCATATTTCTTCCGACAAAACGGGTTGTCCGTCAATCAGTCGTACCCGTGAGAGATGAACAGCCTTCTCCGTCGCCTTCATCCGCAAGGTCGAGCGAACCGTCTCGTTTGGCTTGACGACGTCGCGGCTGAGCACCTTCGCCGTCGGTCGGACCGGCTTCCCGTCAGCTGACTTGAATCGGAAGAAGCGGAACAACGACGAATCAAAGCGCGGGCGCCGCACAAACGTCCCCTTTCCCTGGGTGCGGGTGAGCACTCCGTCGGCTACCAGCAAATCAATGGCTTTCCGAAGTGTGCCGGTCGAAACGTTATAAAACAGGCTGAGTTCCGCCTCTGTGTCGATTGCCTTTTCCGGCGCCCACTCGCCCTCCGCGATGCGGCGCACCAGGTCATCGCGTAGCTGCTGGTAGCGCGGCAAACGACCGTCTGGCTTGGCCGAGAACGACTGCATATCCATGATTCATATAGTTGTTCACAGGAGTAGTCACTGTACAACATCTGCAGGGACAAGGGTAAATCCCCAATGACTTCTTCGTCGAGGCGCTTAAACTAAACATACAGTCATATACATGAATATATGAATTTATCTGGAGTCGGCGATGTTCACCTGGTACAAGCAAGGCACACCTGTCGAACGCAGCACCTTCTGGGGATGTTTTGCGGGTTGGGGCCTCGATGCTCTCGATGTGCAGATGTTTACCCTGGCAATCCCCGCAATCATTGCAGCGTACGGCATCGACCACACGCAGGCGGGGGCTCGGGCTCGGGGTGAACGGCAATTGGATCGCTCGCAGGAAAGGTCTCTTCGAGCGCTTCGTCCAGTTGCTCGTCCGGGGTCATCGGCGCTTCCTGCGCCCCGGCTTTCGACTTCGGGATGTCGACGCGACTTTCCTTTGTCATGTTGATCTCCATAAGAGAACCAGCGGCATTTCGCTATTGCAGCGGCGTTGTCTGCATGCAATCACGGTTATTGCAGGCGGAGATCGCCACCTTCCTACTCAGATCGAAAATCGCGGCATCGACGGCATCGAAATCGACGTCACCGGTCTGCCGGGTAGCGCGAGAGACCATCGCCTGCGTGAAGCAGGAGAGGCTCGACACCACAGGTCCCGCGCGCTCGACTGGCACTGCGTCGAACAAGCTGCTCGCGAAGGTCGGTCCTGAGTTGGACCCTTCCGTCTTACAAGCGACCTGGATCTTAGACGCAGCGCAGAGGGCTAGGTCGAGTGTTTTGCCTTCGGCGCACAGCGATCTTATCTGTGGGCAATTCACATAGACGAGCCCTGACAGGACGACCGCTGCGAGCGCCGCTATAGTGGTGCTTCCTGCTTTCATGCCGCCTCCACCGGACGCGCCGTACGGGATTGGAGCCGGTGACCAACGGATTCGAAGTCCGTTGCTCTACCTCCGGAACTCACGGTAGAGTCGAGATGTGGCGCGGTAGCGGTAGGCTCGGTTTGTCTGTTACCGCCGCTTTCGTCTGGCGGTGCCCCAATAACCTCGCCGTAACCCCGTTTCCACATCCCGCTCATCGAACCCAGCGTGCAGATCTCCCGCACTGGGCTCTCGGACAAGACATCACGCCTTCACACACGCCAGGCTACGCCCCCACGTGCGCTCAGACGTACGAGACCGAAGTACCCGTAGAGATGCGGGGATGGATAAGTCCCGCCCCTGCGACGTCTGAGCTTGTACTTGTTGCGTAGCCACCGGCGCAACCGCGTCGCGGTGTAGCTGTCGATTGCTCGGTATGCCCGGCTGACGCTTCCTACCTGGAAGTAATTCGCCCAGCCGCGCAACGTGCGGTTCAACTTGCCCACCAACTCCGTGGTCTCTTGCCATACCGTCCTGAGGGCGGTCATTGCATGAATCTTTTCGACCATGCGCCGGATACTCTTCTTCGACGGCTTCATGCCCATACGGGCCTGACCAGTCGTTGCCGAGTACATCCGCCCAAACGTAAAACCCAGGAAGTCGAACTCACCTTCTGGCACCTTGCAGATTCGCGTCTTCTCCTCGTTGACCGTCAGCTTCAGCTTGCTCATGATCTCGCGCAGTTTCAGCAACGCCTCTTCAGCCTTGCCTCGCTTGCACAGGATCACGAGATCGTCTGCGTAGGTCACTATTCGACTGCCAAGACTGCGCTGAAGCCCGAGCTTCTTCCACGCCAGCACGAACCGGCGCATGTAAACATTCGCCAGCAGTGGTGAGATGGGGGAGCCCTGTGGAATCCCGCGCCGATTGTCTCGAGCCTCCGTCGTCCGTTTCTGCCGACCTCGGTCCTCGGTTTCTTCAACGGGGCATTCCAGCCACATCCTGATCAGATGCAGCACACGCCGATCAACGATGCGTCGCGCGAGCGACAACATCAAATCGGCGTGCGGAATACTTCCAAAGTAGTCCGCGAGATCAGCGTCAACAACGTCCGTTTGCCCTCGATGCAACCGCTCCTCCACCTCGATCACCGCCTGCTGGGCATTGCGGCCCGCACGATAAGCGTACTGCTCCGGTGGAAGGTCCGCTTCGAAGATCGGTTCGAGCACCAGCATCGCTGCTGTCATGCACACCCGATCCCGCAGGGTCGAGATACCCAATGGCCTCAGCTTGCCGTTGGCCTTCGGGATAAACACTCTTCTGATAGGGTCCGGCCGGTAAGTCTCCTGCCTGAGCGCAAGCGCCAGTTCGCCGAGCCACTTCTGCACCCCGTACGTTTCGACCTCCGCGAAGTCCTGTCGATCGACACCCGGTGCGCCCTTGTTCGATCGACACTGTGCGTACGCATGCGCCAGCACATCCTCGCGATAGATCTTGTCGTACAGCGCGTAAAAGCGATACCCGGCTTCTGCCTTCGCTTTCGCGTGTAACGCCATCTGCAGCTTCTGAACACGAATCGGAGTTGATAGGTTGCCCAATCTCCACGTCCTCACTACGTATTGCGTCTGTCTTGAACTGAGGCCCCTTCCCTCCACCGGCATTACCCGGCTTCACCGGTACTACGGGCCTCTCCGTCATCCCAAGGCGCCCGGCCTGTCCCTCGCGGGCGTCCGGTTGGTCATCCCTGACCACGCCGAGGGACTTCCCGTGTTGCGTACGCTTTCCTTGTGTACATGCTGTCGCCACTACCCCGGCGCAGCGACTGGGCGTCCAGCCTGCTCATTCACCCAGTCGTATCAGCCTTCCCCGATAGGGTTGCCGGGTCGGCCTGCGCATCGTCCTTTTCGAGGTTTGCTCGGCGTTCACTCGCGTTACGGCCTGCACACTCGCGCTGTCACCTATTCGTGACACGCATTACCAGAGGCTTCAGCCACTTCGTTACCTCCATGACTGCTCCAGTTGCTTCCGGCTGGAGCGGTTGCCGGGCGGGGCTTGCACCCGCTGGAAAACGCCGCCTTTTCACGGCGCACACCCGAAAGAGACCTTGCCCGGCCGCTTGTCCCGCGTGCACATGTGTTCTCAACGACCTCGTTGCTCCAGGAAGCACATCCAGTGACGAAGCGTCCGCTACAGCACGGTCGGCCGACGCTCAGTTCGCGCAACTGCT
Organism: Paraburkholderia sp. BL27I4N3; assembly: GCF_003386115.1. NCBI lineage: Bacteria > Pseudomonadati > Pseudomonadota > Betaproteobacteria > Burkholderiales > Burkholderiaceae > Paraburkholderia > Paraburkholderia sp. BL27I4N3. The sequence goes on from NZ_QREJ01000001.1 coordinate 2,592,485, forward strand.
CGATTTCGATTTTTCGGCCCTTAGATTCGGTCGTATCAGTCTTCGCAAGTTTAAGCGTAAGCACTCTCCAATTCGAACTGCGCGTCGATGTGATGGACGTCCACGCGGAATAATCCGCATAACTTGTCGGGGTGTCGATCCGGCCCAAATGTGAACTTCAACAGAATTCAAGATCACAACCCTGATGCAGCACAGGGAAGCTCATGCTGTCGCGCCACTGCTGTTCAGGCTCTCTAGCGCCTTCCTCAGGCGTTCCTCCTGATCGTTCGTCAGAGACGTCTTCAATACCTTTCCCCCGAAGGGTTTCAGTTCCGGCAGAACCTTGTCGAAATTCACGCGACGCACGAGGATGAAGAGCGCCGACGAACCCGGCTCAATGTTCTGGCCTGTCGAACGCATGAAATCGTCATCGATTCCATAGTCCGAGAGCGCGCCCGACAACGCGCCCGTGCCAGCGCCGACGGCCATGCCTGTTGCCAGCCCGACGAGCGGATTGAGCAACATCAGCCCAACCAGCGCACCAAACAGACCACCCCAGGCCGCGCCGCTGAGCGCGCCGATCTTGACGAGATCGACGGCTTGCTTGAGGTGTACCTTGCCCTTCGCGCTACGGACCACGATGCAGGCATCCTCAAGGTCGATCAGGTGTTCCTTTTGCATCTGCTGGAGTTTGGCCAACACCTGGTCGGCCGTCTCTTCGCCTTTGAAGCTTACAACGACCAGATCGCTCATCGATTTGCTCCTTTGCTCTGGAAAATAAAACGAGACCGTTTCGCCGCAAGACGGTTGAATCCATGCTGAGCTCAGCTCAGCGCGCAAGCCATCGACCGCGCCGCGAAGCAGCGGCGGTGCCAGCCAGCCATGCATGTCCCGCCCGGCGCGTACCGTCGGATGTTGACAGGGCCATTAGTCCGATGACGATGACATCAAGACTAGATTCTTGCCGGTTGCACTTCTTCCTCATTCCTGCAAGACGTGTCGGATCTCTGCGCTTCTGCTGCGCGGGCTTTCCGGTGTCAACGTACGGCAGCATTGTGCAAAAACGGCGCAGGCGTAGGGAAGAAAATCGGCCCGGCGCGCCCTACCGTTGCCCTACCGTGGACGGATGCGTGTGGCGCTGGGCGTGGCCCGCGTGCCCGCGTTAGTCCATCAACAAACCGACGAGGAGCGGCGATGAGAACCGACGAAGACATCAAGCGAGACGTGGAGTACGAACTGAAGTGGGATCCGGACATCGATCCATCAGATATTGGGGTTGCGGTCAATGACGGTGCGGTCACATTGTCCGGGTTCGCGCGCAGCTTCCGGCAAAGGCGCAAGGCCGAAGAGGACGCGACGCGTGTGCGCGGCGTGAGGGGGGTCGCCAATGACGTGGAAGTGCGAGTGCCGCTGATCGACAAACGACCCGACCCGGAGATCGCGCGCGAGATCATTGCCCAACTGAAGGCCGAGCTGCCTTATGCGGCGGACACCATCAAGGCGGTCGTCAAGGACGGAGACGTGACGCTGAAGGGCGAAGTCGAATGGGACTACCAGCGCCGCCGCGCGGCCGACACGGCGCTGCGGGTGAGCGGCGTGACCGGCGTGACCAACGAGATCGAGATCAAGCCGAAGGTCAAGCCCGAGGATCTCAAGCGCAAGATCGAGGACGCGTTCAAGCGCAACGCGGAAGTCGACGCTCAGCACATTACGGTGGAGGCCGAAGGCAATAAGGTCGTCCTGCGTGGTACGGTCCGCTCGTGGGCCGAGCGCGAGGAGGCCGAGCGGGTCGCATGGCTTGCCCCCGGTGTGATGCGGGTCGACAACCGGATCACCATCGATTACTGACAGGCCGCTGGAGACCGCGCGGCTCGCTTGCGTACCGAATGGCCGAGGGGCGGGAAAGGACACGCGCCAAAACCGGAAACGCCCTCGGCGCTCCTGACAGCCGCATTCTGCCAGAATGACCTGGGTCGATGACACCGCTCGTCGGCTCGTTGCAACTTGAATTGAACCGGCTCGCGAGGTTGTCATGAAAATCCTGGTGGTACTGACTTCACACGACCAGCTTGGCGATACCGGCCGGAAAACCGGATTCTGGCTCGAAGAGTTTGCCGCGCCTTATTACGTGTTCAAGGAGGCAGGCGTCGAGATGATGCTCGCTTCGCCCAAAGGCGGGCAGCCGCCCCTCGACCCCAGGAGTGACGATCCGGATTCGCAAACCGAAGCGACCCAGCGTCTCAAGAAGGACAACGAAGTGCAAGCGAACTTGGCAAGTACAGCGAAGCTTTCAACTGTCTCGGCTGCGGACTATGACGCCGTGTTCTATCCCGGCGGGCACGGACCGCTGTGGGATCTGGCAGAAGATCCGCAGTCGATCGCATTGATCGAAGCCATGTATGCGGCGGGAAAGCCAGTCGCCGCGGGTTGCCATGCTCCCGGTGCACTCCGTCATGCAAAGCTGCCCGATGGCTTTCCACTCGTGCGCAATATGCCCGTCACCGGATTTGCCAATTCGGAAGAAGCGGCCGTCGGTCTTACGGACGTAGTGCCTTTCCTCGTCGAGGAGATGTTGAAGAAGAATGGAGGCAGGTATTCGAAGGGGCCAGACTGGCAATCACATGTGGTTGTCGCGGCAAACCTGATTACTGGCCAGAATCCCGCGTCGTCGGAAGCAGCAGCAAAAGCGCTGCTCTCGAGGCTGAGCATCGCCTCAGACGACGCTTGAGTTGAAGGAGCGAGTCATGGCAAAGACGACCGGGGCCAGCAGGTCCGAAAGCCGAAACCAATCCAGCGACGTGATACATGTGCCTGAGCTTGCAACTTTATTTTGTACCACGCGAAAACGCCGGGCCACGGCCCCGATCAACGCTGACACGTCCACTGCCAAGGCAGAAAACAGATAAGCTACTTCGAGAAACTCTTGTCGCTCTGGTTTAAGCGCGAGCGCTGGAGTCCCGCGGTTATTGTTTTGTCCGCAACGTCGCTAAATGAATCAGCTACCGACGTTCCGGTGGGCAATTCTGAATGCGCGCGGCGTCACTCCGGTATATCGATGAAACACGTCGGTGAAACGTAAGCGCGAATTTAAGCGCACCTAGAATTCGCATCTGAACGAGCGCAGGCTTGGGTCCGCAACCACGACTTGCGGACGCAACATGACTGAAGATGACTTGGCTTTTTTGCCGCTGAAGGTAACGCATATAGATCGGGGCGGCAGGCGGGTGTTTGACCCTCAGGATAAGCGGCGACTGATCGATGCATGCCGGCGGCCTGGAGTATCGGTATCGGGCATGGCGCTCAAGGCCGGTGTAAACGCGAACCAGTTGCGCAAATGGATTTGCGCACGCACACGGGCGAACGAAGCTGCGCTCGCCGGGCCTGATAGCGCGCAGACGTCACCGTCAACGTTCGTGCCGGTCGTTGCGGTTGGCGACACGGCGTCAGTGTTCTCCCGTGCGCCTGCTGCGTCGTTAGCTCCGGATCGTGGCGAGGCATCTCGTGTGTCACTGTGCTCGGCGCCGTCGGCGCGTTTGTCGGCGACACTGCCCAACGGCGTCATGGTTGAACTCGAATGCTCGGGGCAAGACGGTTCGCTCCTGACGGCGATGATTGCTGCGCTGGGGGCGCACTGATGTTCCGCTTCGACGCCGATCTTCGGATCTACCTGCATCGCGAGCCGATCGACTTCCGGGCCGGAATCAACAGCCTGGTCACGCTGGTCGAGCAGTCGATGCAGCTTGGCCCACTCGCACGAGCCGTCTTCGCGTTCCACAACCGCAAACGCGATCGCGTGAAGCTTCTGCTTTATGACCGGGCCGGATTCTGGCTCCTGTTGAAACGCCTCGAGGCGGACCGTTTCGTTTGGCCCCGTCGTCAGCAGGCCGTGATCGAGCTCACGGCCGAACAGCTTCACCTGCTGCTCGACGGCGTCGATGTCGACGCGCTGCGCCGTCATCCTGCGCGACAGTACTGCCACGCGAGCTGAATTGCAGTATCGCCGATGCCCCCGCCAAGGGCCGTCCTTCGGGGTGTCGCGAGTAAACAACGGCCGGCTCGGCTGTTACACATTTCGGTAAACCCATCCGGCGCTGAGCTTCGCTACCGTGGAGCACATGAAAGCCGCCGATCTCTCGCGATTGCCTCGGGCCGCCAAGGCCTACATCAACGAACTCGAAACCGGTCTGGCCGAGCGCGACGCCAGGATCGATGACCTGACCAGGCGTCTGGATGCGCTTGAAGAGCAATATCGTCTCGCGTTGGCCCGACAGTACGCTCCCAAGAGCGAGAAGCGTCGTGACCGCGTGTTCAACGAGGCGGAAGAGGCGGCCCAAGCGGAGCCGGCCGGGGAGGACGACGGCGACTTGCCCACGATGCCAGACACCGGGTTGCCTGAGGTCGACAAGCCCGAACTGCGCAAGCGTGGCCGCAAGCCGCTGCCAGCGAATCTGCCGCGCGAGCGTATCGAGTACGACCTGCCCGAGGACCAGAAGATTTGCCCGTGCTGCAGCAAGGCAATGCATCGGATGGGCGAGGAAGTCAGCGAGCAGTTGCACATGGAGGTCAAGGTGACGGTGCTGCAGCACGCGCGCTTCAAGTACGCGTGTCGCCACTGCGAGCATCACGGCATGCGCACGCCGATCGTGGTCGCGCCGATGCCGGCGCAACCCTTGCCGGGCAGCCATGCAAGTGCGTCGATGATCGCCGCCGTCACGGCCGGCAAATATGTCGACGGCACGCCGCTGTACCGAATGGAGGACGTGCTCGCCCGCTCGAACATCCGGGTCAGTCGCGGTACGCTGGCGAACTGGATCATCCGTCCCGCCGAGCGTCACTACAAGCGCCTGTTTGACGCGCTCAAGAAGATTCTGCTGCGCCAGTGGCTGATTCACGGCGACGAGACCACCGTCCAGGTCCTGAAGGAAAAAGGCCGAAACGCACAGGACACGTCATATATGTGGGTCTACCGAAGCGCCGAGGATAGTGAGCAACCGGTGGTGCTGTTCGAGTACCAGCCGGGGCGTGGCCAGCAGTACCCGAAAGACTTCCTCGGAGACTACGCGGGCACGCTGATGACGGACGGCTGGCCCGCGTGGCGGACGCTCAAATCGGCCACGCACCTCGGATGCCTTGCCCATGGTCGCCGCCTGTTTACGGACGCGCTCAAGGGGCAGAAGAACAAACCAAGCCCCCGTATCACGAAGGCGCTCGAATTCTTCCAAGCGCTATACCAGGTCGAGGCGCTCGCCAAACAGACGTTGCCCGAAGGCGAGACGCTAGCCGATTACCGGCACCGCCTGCGGCAGCAGCACAGTGTGCCGTTGCTAAGCGCCTTCAAGAGTTGGCTCGACGAGCTCGCGCCAAAGGTTCTGCCCAAGAGTCTGCTCGGCGAGGCGATTGGCTACTGTCGCAGGCAATGGCCGTATCTGAGCCGCTATGTGGACGATGGCCGGTCCCCAATCGACAACAACGTCATCGAGCGGGACATCAGGCCGTTTGCCACCGCGAGAAAATCGTGGCTCTTCAGCGATACGGTCGACGGCGCGAAAGCGAGCGCGATGATCTACAGCTTGATGCTCACGTGTCGAGCCTGTGGCGTCGAGCCGCATGCCTATCTGCTGCACGTGCTGACCGAACTGCCGCAGCGTGCTCCGGACGCCAATATTAGCGACCTACTACCGTTCAACTTCGCCAAGCAGCAGCCCGTTACCGGGTAACGCACGTCGCTACCGCGCTTGGCCGAAGTATTGGTCCCACTGTTCCGAGTCGGGATCGAGTCGGCGCACGATCGCGTCGTCTGCCCGCGTGATCAGTCGTTCCAGCATCTGACGCTTCGTTACCGAGTAACGGCAAGCCAACCGTGTTAAAGCAAGATAGGCTTCTGTACTCACCCACATATCCAGACGTCGATCACCGTTGCCGTCCTTGCCTGCCGTCTCGCGCCTTGCCCGATAAGCCGCTTGCCGCTGCGCCGTCGTTTGCGTCATCTCCCACCTCCTCACTGTCGTTACCCGGTAACTATCGATGTGAAACATGTTACCCGGTAACGCGAGACCTAACGATGTGTGGCAGATTTGGCGCTTACGGTGAAACGCTGCTGAGTCTGAAACCCTTCGCGCGCGCCAACGTCAACAAGGGGAATGGTCTCCTCGCACAACATCGTCCTGGCAAAATTCACTCGTTCGAGTGTCACATACAGGTGGGGCGGGTTACCTGTCGCCGTTTTGAAACCGCGTGCAAAGCTTGATGCGCTCATGTGCACCAGAACTGCGAGTTGCTTGACCAGAATGGTTTCGGCGATGTGCTCATGAACGAAGGCTTGAATGCGAGTCAACATCTGGCGCGTAAGAGGCAAGTCCGGCTCGACCGCGCCCGCACAGTGCCCGTAGCGCAGAGCGATGTGCACCGAGATGACATCGGCAAAGGCGTCGGCGCAGGCAGCGTCGATCAGATCCGCGTTATGCAAGGCACCCAATGTATCCGCGGCCTCGCGCAGGAACGGATCCCAGGACTTGGACCATTTCGGGACCGCGCCAAACGCTTCTTTCGAGACTTGCCCTAGAACGCCCGGTCTGAGTGCGATAACCCATCCCCTGGGATCGTTGTCAGCGATGGTGGCCAATTGCGCCCCGGCAGGAATAACCGCGACAAATGGTGCACTTATCAGGATCGAGCGACTCATGCCGCCGTCGTCGCAGCCCGCAGCCTGCACAACAGTGCTACCCGTCGGTATAACGAGCCGAAATCCCTGCACCGAATTCAGCCCGCCGTTGGTGAAAGCGCCATTCATCGGTTGGCAGCGTAACCCGTGATCCCGGGTCGATCTTGCTACTGGCTTCATGATCAGCAGTAGTCTTCTTGCTGCCTCGTCGCATAGCTAAGCTTACGTCGAATTCAAGGCCGCTTAAGGCGGATTCGTAATATGGGCGGAAACAACCCGACTTCGTTGGTGGAGTTGCTGCTGAGCTATGTTGCTGGGCAACTCGGGACGACGCTCGACACGCTGTTAGCCGGGATTCGAAGCAATCCATAACTCGTGAAGGCTTTTTGCAAGTCAACGCTTACGTCGGGTATTGCGCAGCGTTCGAAAGCGGTCGGGTTCGCGAAACGGCATGTCATGCGCACCGCACGCGCGTCCGCGATCTGGGAACATCGATCGGATTTGGCTTGGGTAAGGCGATCGCGCTCGAGTCGAGCCGACCGTTCATCGCGATACCGACCACGTATGCAGGCTCAGAGATGACACCGATCTATGGCCTGACCGAAGGCGGTCTGAAAGGTAGGGGACGCGGCGTGCGTGTCTTGCCCAAGGCAGTGATCTACGACGCCGAGCTGTCACGTTAATTGCCGCCCGGCTTGTCTTTCGTGAGCGGCCTCAATGCCATTGCGCATGCGGCGGAGGGGATGTATGCCCATGACGGCAAACCAGTCATGTCGATGATGGCTGAAGGAGGAATACGTGCGTTGGCGACCGGAGTGCGCGGCATCAGGAACGGACTCCAAAGCCTGTTAGCGCGCAGCGATTGTTTCTTCGGCGCATGACTATGCGGCTGTGTGCTGGGGCACGTGGGAATGGCGCAGCATCACAAGCTTTGTCATACTCTTGGCGGAAGCATCAGGCTGCGGCGTGCGTAAGCACACGCGATCATATTGCCTTACGCACTGGCATACAACAGCACTGCGTCGCGTGAGGCCATGACACGAATCTGGCACGCGCCAGGCGGCGGGAGCGCTGCGCATGGTGTCTTCGATGCCTCGACGAGGGCTCGGCGTTCCATCTGGCTTGCGCGAGACTGGCATGCAGGAACTTGACCTCGCCTCGACGCTAGATTGTAGTGAGCAGCCAGGTGCTTGCCGTACGCGACGGTACCAGGAAACCTTAGCGGGGCAGCCGATGATTTCACACGTGCAATTGCTTGAGGCGATCTTGCGCATGGTCGCAGCAGTGCTGCTGGGTTGTATCGTCGGGCTCGATCGAAACCTGCATGGCAAGCCAACCGGCGTCAAGACGCTAGGCCTCGTTGCGCTTGGCTCCTGTCTCGTCACGATGGCCGGTATGTCCTTCGAACTACACGGTTTCACCGACGGCAGCGACGCCGGCCGTGCGATTCAAGGCGTCATTACAGGCATCGGCTTTCTCGGCGCCGGGGTGATCCTGCAGAACCGCGCGACCGGCAGGATCAGCGGCTTGACGACGGCGGCTTCGATCTGGGTCACCGCCGCGCTCGGCATTGTGTGCGGCATCGGCGCATGGCAGATTGCGGGTATTGCCACCGCCCTGCTCCTGCTGTTGCTCTCGGTGGGCGGGAGCATCGAGCGTGCGTTGCACCGGCGCTGGTTAGGAAAGTCGCCTGAAGAGCAGGCGGCGATCATGCGGCACGACGAATAGTCACGCGGCGGCGCACTCATCGGCGTACTGCCCATGGAACGAATGTGCCGCGCGCCAAATGCATCGATCACGGACGATGCGAGACATATGTCAGTGATGCTCGCTGTTGTAGTCGGACCTTGCCTTGGGTGTCGCGCGTACCTTTGCGTATTGAAACTCGGGCAGCGCCTTGATCGCATCTTTCGTCGCACCGGCCAGCACCAGTTTGCCGTTGTTGAAATCGAGCTGCTCGATCGGAATGGCCACGTCGTGATGCGACACCCCCAGAAACTGGTTTGCGGCGACGATTGCAAACGATACCGACCGGTCGGGTGCCACGATAATGTCATGAATGACGCCGACGCGCTCACCCTTCTCGTTGAAGACCGGCTTGTCCATGACCGACTTTCTCACGCTCCAGCCTGCCACGATCGCGGCCGACTCTTCCACGCTGACACCAAGCGGCTGGGCGCCGGCCACCTGGGCGTGCACGTCTAGCGGGAGTCCGAGCGACGACGCGAGCAGCCATACAAGCAGATTCGTTTTCATGAGATTCCCTTCGTGATGGTGTTGACGGCGCGACACCGGGCCGACAATGATCACGCTAATGCCGGACCGTGCGCAGCATAAGTTCATGTTAGAACGCCTCACGGCAAGCCGCTGTAAAAAAGCGGAGACGGATCAGCTTATTTTGGTGCATCCGGGATGCCAATCTGGATGCCATTCAGCACGCCTCATGAATGAACGCAGAATTGCGAAACACATGGCAGAAACGCGAAAGAATCGCCGATGCGTGGAGCGTAGACTGAAGTCCATCACCTGACGGCACAGCCTGGAGTCCCACATGGATGAACTGCTTGGACGCGCCTGGTGGATGCTCATTCTGCGTGGCACGGTCGCGCTGCTGTTCGGCACTCTGGCGCTATTCTGGCCCGGTCCCACTCTGCTGCTGCTCATCACCCTCTTTAGCGTCTACGCAATCGCTGGCGGCATTGTCGCGATTGTGGCGGCCATCCGCTACCGCGCGACGCACAGCGGCTGGTGGGTGCCCTTGCTGCTCGGCGTCTGCAGTATCGGCGCCGGTGTGATTGCCGCGCTGGTGCCGGGCATCACCACGCTCGTGCTGGTCGCCGTCATCGGCGCAAACGCAATTATCACCGGCGTACTCGATCTGATCGCAGCAACGCGCCTGCATAGGCGCCTGCGCAATGCGTGGATGCTGGTGCTAACCGGAGTGCTATCCGTGCTGTTCGGCATCCTCGTGGTGCTCTTTCCCGGCGCCGGCGCACTCGCGCTCGTCTGGCTGATCGGCGTGTATGCGTTGTTCACGGGCGCGCTGCTGTTCGTACTCGGCATCACTGCGCGCGCCTGGCACCATGACGGCCTGACCGGCGAGCCACACGCGTCATTGCATCCGTAAACGCACCGCTCGCGGGGATGCGTAGTCACCCGGCCACGACAGCAGCCGCGCCCCTCGCATCCAGAGGTCGAATGGACTATCCGTCGTCTCCAGTGGTCCAGCCTCGGGTCTGGCTCTGGCGTACCTGACGTAAGGAGAATCACATGCTTCTCGATCTCGACAAATGGAATCCATTCCGGTTTTTGCGCTCGCACTCCGCGCAGGAAAACGCATCCGGCCACGCCGGTGCGCCGCGCACCAGCCAGCAAAGCGCGCGGCAAAATGCGCAGCAGACTGGCGGCACGCAAACGGGTGACGGGGCACCGATGGCAGGCGCTGCTGCGCCGGTAGCACTTGCGCCTGCCAGCTGGCCGCCGCCCGATCCGATTCATCTGTTTTCCGAATTGATCCGTGATCCGTTCGGCGGCCGTGGACCGCTCGGAAGCTGGTTCGGCGACTTCAGCGCCAGCCAGTTTCAACCGCGGATCGACGTCACCGACGAGGGCGACGCACTGCGTATTGTCGCCGAATTGCCCGGCATGACCCGCGACGACGTCGAACTCGAAGTGATTGAAGACATGCTGATCATCAGCGGCGAAAAGCGCTTCGAATCGACGAGCGAAGAACAGGGATGCTATCGGGTCGAGCGGTCGTTTGGACACTTTCAGCGCGCGATTCCGCTGCCCGCGGGCATCGATCTCGATCGGGCAGAGGCCAGATTTGAAAATGGCGTGCTGACGCTGCGTGTCCCCAAAGCGGCCGGAGAACCGGCAGCGAAGCGGCGCATCGAGATCAAATAACGCAATCCGCACTCCGCGGTCAGGCCGATCGTGAAACAGCCCGTCAGCTTTCGAGCGACTACCCGACGCTGGTTGACATGATCGACAAAACGCGACAGGGGACGATGGGTTTCCGCTTGAACCTCGCGGCGCCGCGAGGCTCGTTCGGACCCCAGACGAAATCGGCGGGGCGATCAGCAGATTTTCGAATTCTCGCAACCGGACAAAACGCTCAAGGTCGAAGACGTGCGGCCCGGCAGCGACGAAGAACCCAAAGAGGCAGCGAGCGGGCTTGAAGTGCACTCGCTCCCGGGCGGGCTGGTGAGCCAATTACCCGACGCGTGGCGGCACGCGGTGGTGCTAGTGCAAGTGGACAATGTGCCGATGCGTTCCTGCGCACGGCTGGAGGAACTGGGAGGCGCGGGAACAACCGATCAACCCACGTGCCGTCGACTGATTTGCTTGTTTCGGGTGCAGCGCGAGCCCAGCGCGCGAACAAGGCGGCGTCGGAATAAGCAGCGGAACAAATATTTTCCACCTACCCATTACCCGCCCGGGAAGCGATGCGCTCACGACGAACAGGAGATCATCATGGCCGAGTGCAGTGTTTGTGGGAAGCCCGCAACTTCGCAGATCACGATCACCGAAAACGGTCAACGCCGTCAGCTGATGCTGTGCGATGAGGGCGTTGTCACGTTGACTCGTCGACGACACAACACCTGCACAAGGCATGTGTTTGCTCAGGCAGGTGACGGATTTTGGGCAAGCTCGGTGAAACGATGCCATGCGGCAAAGCGCTCAGCGAGCTCTTTGCGGTAGAGCGAAGCGCGCAACAGATGCCGCTTGAGTGCGAAGTGCTGCCGGATCGGCCCGAAGCTCGAGAGGAACGCCTGAGTCCGTTTGGGCGCACGGAAGCCGCGCATGCGCCTCTCACGTTCACGCGTAGGTTGATGGCTATTCTCGGCCCGATTATTCACGCGGGCTGCTGCTTTGACGAACACATGTTTGACGTTCGCCAGTTCGGGAATGTCGGCCTTCGCTGCCGGATAACTGCGAAGCTGATCGGTGACGATCTTGCGCGGCACCGGGCATGAACGAAGCACGCGCCTGAAGAACCGCTCGGCGGCCGCCTTGTCCCGCCGTTTCTGCACCAGGATGTCGAGTTCGGCGCCATGTTCATCAACCGCACGCCATAGCAGGTAAGGCTCACCACGCAACGATACAAACACTTCATCAAGATGCCAGGTAGTGCCCGGCGTCCGGCGAGCCGCCTTGACGCGTCGTGCGAAGCCTGCGCCAAACTTCTCGCACCACCGGCGGACCGTCTCGTAGCTCACGACCACGCCACGTTCAAACAGCAGCTCTTCGATGTCGCGCAGACTCAACTGAAACCGAAAGTACCAGCGAACCGCGCAGCTGATGACGACTGCAGGAAAGCGATGGCCGTGATAGAGCGATTTCGTCTTTTTCATCGCCACATGTTACGCGACCAGCTCCGCAACGTGACAACGCCCTCCCGTCCAGCAATTCTATTCGCTCTCTGCATAAGCACTCCTTTGTATTTCGGCGCTCTCGCTGGCCACCTTCCTTATTGCGACAGAACCAGCACCTGCTTCCATCTGCACCTTCATCGGGTTGATCCCCCCTGCCTGCGGTAGGCTTAGCCTGCCGCATTCTCCGACGCTTGTCCAAATAATTCTCAACGGCCCTGGCGCGACGCATACTTCGGTTGTGAGTTCTTCGTTGCACCGCGCGGGTCGAGGTGTCAACCGCCGGAAAACGGCTGTCGTGACCACGCTCTCTCAGAAACGCGGGATCCGAAAAATCGGGATCGCCTTTAGCTTCGATTTAGCATAGAAAGTTCAACGCGGTGTTCTTAAGAAAAAGGGACAGTTAAAGTTCAGTATGCAATAGCACTTTTTGACTGTCCCAGTCGGGCCGATTAGAACTTGTGTCGTATGCCAATGCGCAAAGCTGTCTGGCGGTCACTGGTCGATGCGGTCAAGCCGTTGATGGCAGCAACCGCCGGTTTGTTTGTCGAATCGGTTCCGGACGCCTTTTGCAAAACCCCAATGAAATACACATCGGTGCGTTTGGAGAGTAAATAGTCGGCGCCAATCGAACCCTGATGGTAGGTCGCGCCAGGGTTGGAACCTGCTGGCGTTGCCGTGCTGCCACCTTTGGTGTAATCGTATGCGACACCCAGCAGTAATGCTGGAGTTACCTGATATCGAAAATTCACTTCAGCGTTGTTGAAGTCGGCCGACCCTCGGTAACGACTCGGATTCGGTCCGGAAGTAGCAGTGTCACCCAAGCCGGCAAACTGAGTGTAGGAATAGGTTGCGCCAACTGTTGCGGACCCGACCGTATACGCGGCCCCGGCTCCGAAAACCTGATAGGTGTGCGCGGACATGAATCCACTGATAACGGGCGTAGTCGAATTTGCCGTGGCGGAAGTCAGCGTCGTCGATGAGCTGCTTCCAAAGAAACCGGCGTTCGCGTTGCGAACATTCAAATACCCCACGCCAGCGGTAAGTCCGGCGCCGGCGTAGCTTGCACCCAGAGACCACACCTGATTCTGCGTAACGTTTCCGGCAATGCCGCCGAGACTATATAGTCCGCCAAAAGTAACGCCTGCAATGTTCGGACTTGTGTACTTGATGGCGTTATTGGTTCGCTGACCATTGTTGAAATTGTCGATATCGCCAGGATGCGCGCCAATATAGCCGGCCCACTGGTGACTGATAGCCATCGGAGAAGCATAGTCCACCACCGAGTCATATTGCCGGCCCAAGGTGACCGTCCCGAATTTGGAACTGGACAGACCTACGTTTGCCTGCCGTCCGAACAGCAAGCCTCCCTGGCTCAAGCGGCCGTTATTGACGTCGAATCCGTTCTCAAGAATGAAGATTGCCTTGAGGCCAGAACCTAGGTCCTCGGTTCCCCTAAATCCAAACCTGCTTCCTTGAAGCACTCCGCTTGACAGGTTGTAAAGCTGTTTCCCGCCTGTAGGCGTGGCTACGTTGCTTGTGTAATTGAATCCTTCGTCGATTACCCCGTAGAGGGTGACACTGCTCTGGGCGTGTGCCGCTACGTTAAACAAAGACGAACCCACGATCCAGATCGTAGTAGCTTTCTTCATTATTGCCTCCGTTAGTTATACTTATTTAATTAACAAAAGGTCCACGCACATCCGGTTGCGTGTGACTATCTTGAAAGTTCTTCGAGCCCGACATTGCGAGTGCGCGGACCCAGGATACCGATTGAAAGCATGACAACCGCCATGGCACCGGCGATAAAAACGAAGACGCCGCTTACACCAAAGTGCTTGAGTATGTCTGCGATCACAAAGGCTGAAAAAATTGCGGACAGCCGGCTCCATGAATAGACGAAACCAACTGCACGTGCGCGAATTCTGGTTGGATATAACTCAGTCTGGTAAGCGTGGTAGGTGTAAGAGATAATGTTTCCGGAAAGTGTGAGACACACTCCCATGGCGACCAATAGCGATGTGTCGCGGAATTGACTGAACAGCAAGCCGCATACGACGTTCACTACGCTCATAAAAACAATGACCGTCTTTCGCTCAAAGCGGTCTGCGATCAGCAGTCCAATCAATGGGCCGATCGGCGCGGCGAGTGCAATGATGCTGGAATACATCAGGCTGTGCGTAACCGTGATTCCCTGTTTCATTAGCAAGGTAGGGACCCAGCTGGCGAACCCGTAATAACCGATGGTTTGAGAGACGTGGAACAATATCAACATCACAGTTCGTTTGCCAAAGGGATTGACCCACATATCGCGAAAGCTGGCGCGCAACGAGACCGGCCCAGGTTCAGCAGGAGGTGGGAGAGCCTGGCCGTACTCCCGCTCGACTTTCGATTCGAGTGTCTTAAGGATCGCGTCGGCTTCGGCCAACCGTCCTTTTTGGGCGAGCCACCGTGGGCTTTCGGGGAGCGACAATCGGATCCACCACACAAAGATTGCCCCTTGCGCTCCAAGTAAAACGACCCATCGCCACCCCTCGAGTCCCAGAAACGACTGGGGGACAAGCAGATAGGATAGAAACGCGGCGACGGGTACCGCAGAGAATCCAATCGCTTGCGATGTCGCGAAGGCGCGCCCCCGGATTTGCTTAGGAACCAGTTCCGAGATATACGCACCAATCGTTATCAGCTCGACACCCAAGCCAACGCCCGCGAGAAAACGCCAAAGATTCAGGCCCAGCGATGTATCCTGGAAAGCCATTACGGTGTTTGCGAGGACGTAGCCGAGAAGCGCGTATGTAAAGACGGCGCGGCGCCCAAACTTGTCAGCAAGGAACCCGCACGTGAGGGTTCCGAGGAACAGGCCAGAGAACAATGCAGCAATGAAACTGGCGATGCCGGATGTCCCGAAAAGACCGTGGGTTGTCTGCGTGAGAACACCGCTCTTGACGAGCCCAGGGGCGATATAGCCGGTGTACATGAGGTCGTAGATCTCGAAAAACATTCCGAGGCTCAGCATGATCACCATCTTCCAAACCGCCATCGTGGGAGGAAGGCGATCGAGTCTCGCACCAATGCGGCCCACAGATAAATTGTCTCTATCCTCAAGCCGGTCACGTTCCCGCGCTCTATCTCGCGACGATATATCATCGTCGGGATAGCTCATCGCCCTGGACAGTTTCATTTTTGTGTCTCCTTGATTTGATATAAAGCTGACTCTGATAGGTGTACTAACCCCCGAGAACTGGCTGTCTCAAATTGGGGGCGTCTCCCTATCCAACCCTGCTTAGCGTCTGCTTGTATTCCTTGCCCTTGTCGGCGTACGCCGTCGCATTTGCGCCGATGTTCTTAATCTCGTCGGCCGTCAGCTCTCTTGCAACCTTCGCAGGTGCGCCGACGATCAGCACATTGTCAGGAAAGACCTTTCCTTCCGTGATAAGCGCGCCAGCACCGACCAGGCTGTTTTTTCCGACCACCGCACCATTCAGGACGACCGCCTGGATTCCCACGAGACTTCCGGCGCCAATCGTGCAGCCGTGCAGCATCGCCTGGTGACCAATGCTTACATTGTCCTCAACTACGAGCGGGAACCCCGGGTCGGCATGGAGTACGGCCCCCTCTTGAACGTTAGTGTTCTCGCCGACGAAAATTGGCTCGTTATCACCTCGCAATACGGCGTTAGTCCAGATACTGGCGCCCGGGCTGATGGTGACCTGACCAATAACAGTTGAATCTTCTGCGACAAAGGCGGATTCCGCGATGGCGGGAAGAAGCTCACCCAACCGTAAAATTGGCATAAGATTGTCCTCTTTCTTGCGACGACAGGCGTGCGCCGGTCGGGAAATGGATACCGGCGCTACCTTGCGTCGGCGGCGTTGTTGGGAGCCTTCAATGGTGCGACACGCGAGATGTCGCTGATCTGCTGAGACGTGTAACCGAGTGATTCGAGTACTTCCCGAGTATGTTGGCCGATCGAGGCAATAGGTAAGCGAGGCTGTAGGCGGGCACCGCCTATGGACAGCGGCAATAGTGGCATTTCGGTTTCCGATCCGTCATCCAGTTGTAGCTTTGCGAGCCCCCCACTGGCCTTGAGATGTGGATCATCGAACAATTCTTCGGGACGCGTAATGTTCGCGAACGGCACGTTATTCGACTCAAAAGCCGTGGCGAGTTTCGATGGACTGAGGGTTCGGAGGGTCTCCGCGAGAGTCGGGATAATCCATTCCCGCGCGTGCACGCGGTCGTTATTCGATTGCAGCTGGACATCTCCCAGCAGATCCTGCCGGTCGGTAATATTGCATAGTGCTGCCCATTGTGCGTCACCAGTGGCGGCGATGAACATCTGATGCCCGTCGGCCAACTCGAACACGTCATAAACAGCCCACGCGTTAATGCGCTCTGGCATTGGCGCGGCAGGCTGCCCTGTCACAACATACTGTTGCATGTGCTGCGCGGAAAGCAGCACACAGTTCTCGAACAAGGCCGATTGGACCTCTTTGCCCTTGCCGGTTGTCTTGCGGTCATACAGCGCAGCCAACACGCCGATCGCCCCGAACATGCCGCCCATAATGTCATTGACTGAGCTGCCGGCTCGAAGCGGACGCCCTACCGGGCCGGTCATGTAGGCCAGGCCGGCCATCATTTGTACTACTTCGTCGAGGGCGAGTCGCTTGTCATACGGGCCGCTCAGAAAACCCTTATGGGATACATAGACGAGGGAGGGGTTGAGTTTGCTAAGGGTGTCATAGTCGAGCCCGAGTTCCTTCATCCTCCCGGGCTTGAAGTTTTCCACGAAGACGTCTGCGGTCTCAATAAGTTTCAACAACGCCTCAGGCCCGTTGGCGTTGCCAAGGTCGAGGGCGACACTTTTTTTGTTCCGGTTAAATGTCCGAAAGAAGCCAGCGCCGGCTCCGAGAAGACGGCGGGTGTTGTCTCCCTTCGGAGGCTCAACCTTGATTACTTCCGCTCCAAGGTCGCCAAGGACCATGCCGCATGTAGGGCCCATAACCATATGTGAGAGCTCGACTACGCGGATGCCTGCAAGGGGCAGCCCCGAAGCAGAGGCACGATTTTCAGGCTTTAGACTGCTCATGATTGCACCCCGTGCGAGCTCAGTTGCGGTGGAACAGAGCCCTCAAGAATTCCCTCACGGGCGATATAACCGTAGAGCGGGGCGTCAGGTACCGCGCGCCTCAAAATGTCGCGACTTTCCACGAGTCTCTGAAGATCAATGTCAGTCTCAAAACCCATGCTTTGCAACATGTAGACGAGGTCTTCGGTTGCGACGTTACCGGTTGCGCCTGGAGCGTTCGGGCAACCTCCCAGGCCGGCGAGCGACGAGTCGAACTCCCGAATGCCATGGTCCAGCGCGACCACCGTGTTTGCGAGAGCCATCCCCCGCGTGTCGTGAAAGTGAAGGCTGGTGACCTTACCCTCGATTACAGAAGAGAGAAGTTGGAGGAGACGGCGAACATGCCGGGGTGTGGCGTGGCCTGTGGTATCTCCGAGTGCGATGACGTCAGCACCGGCATCAAGCGCCTTCAGAACGATTCTGCATACGTCCTGTTCCGGGACATATCCCTGAAAGGAACATCCGAAGACTGTTGAGAGGCCGGCGACCACGGTGGTTTCCGCCCATGCCAACTCGCTGTCCCGGAGTTCACGTATTCGCTGAAACTCCTCGAGCATTGCATCGGGCGTCTTGCGGACGTTGGCAAGGCTATGCTGCTCGCTGATCGAGATTGGCGCGACGACGCGATGTACGCCGGCTTTCAGAGCGTTCTCGGCACCCTTCACATTCGGCACAAGCGCCGTGACGCGGAGTCCCGGCAGTGTCAGCGCATGTGCAACAACCTGCTCGGCGTCCGCCATTTGAGGAAGGAGCCTCGGCGGGACGAAAGACGCGACCTCAATGTGTCGGATGCCGGCGCTATATGCAGCATCGATCCATGCCTTCTTGGCTTCCGTAGGCATGATTTGGGGAATGCTTTGTAGGCCATCCCGAAGCCCCACTTCCTGCACGACTACTTTCTTAGTTGTCACGTTGCAACCCTCTGCTCATGCAATGAGATCCGAGAGTGCCGGTTTCAACCATATACAACAATCAGCGTGGTGCGATGGCTTCCATCGTTGATCGCGATGGCTCCAAAACCTCACTGGACGGGGGGTAGAGGGAGTACGGGCAATCCCTGTAAGGGTAACTTGGGGGGGCGTGAACGGTGCGAATCGGAACTCATGAGGTGGCCGAAGAAGCGACGGGCCGCAACCGACAGTCTATCAACGTGCTGCACACATATCACGAATTGCCTGGTCGCCCAGTCATCGGATAGCGGTATCGTGCAAATATCGTATGTCTGGCGATACCTTGCAACGGCCTCAATCGGAAGTACAGCGAGCCCGAGGTTTAGCTGGATGAGACGGAGCGCTGCGTCGAACGTTGAGACGTTGGCGCGGTATCGGAGCGGACGGTCGTGCTCGGAGGCGACACGCTTCATCAACGAGTTGAGAGCTGCGTTCACAGAAAGGCCGATTTGCTCGTACTCGAAGGTGTCAGCGAACGCAAGTATGGACATACCAGAAAGAGGGTGGTCCTTGTGTACCACGACACCAAAGTGATCATCGCGGAACGGTAGCATCTGCACTTCTGTGCCTCCTACAAAGTCGCGACAAATGCCAATGTCTGCGATACCGTCGGCAACGCCCCGCACAATCTCGGTACTGACCCGCTCGTCCAGGACGACGCCAATTTTTTCGTTCGACTGCAAGAAGGACGCGATCAAGTCGGGAACAAATTCCACAATGGAGGAGACGTTTGCCATCACGCGCACAAGGCCCCGAACGCCCGTCGAAAATTCGCTGAGATCTGCCTGAAGGACCTCCACGCTATGCATGAGGTGCCGGGCATGACGTAAGAGTATCTCGCCGGCGGCCGTTGGGCTCACTCCACGCGCGCGTCTGGACAGCAGGGGGGTACCCAGCAACTGCTCCATATCCGTAATCCGCTTGCTCACAGCTGCTGCGGCGATGGCTTCCCGCTCGCTCGCGCGTGCAATACTGCCCTCCTCACATATTGCGACGAATAGCCGCAGTGATGTTGGGTCCGGTTGCCACATCGGGGTCTCCTTAGAAGCGGCGAATGTATTAGTTCTGCCGGGTATAGCCGAGGAAGTCGATAAATGCCCGGGCGGCAGGTGATGGGGATGAATTTTTGCGCCACAGCATACCGACGTCCATCTGCGGAATGGCGTTCGCCACGTCGCGCGCCTCAATCCGTTTTCCTTCGAGTGACCTCGGCCGAAATACCATTTCGGAAAGAATCGTCACCCCGAATCCATGTGAAACAAGTCCACGGAGCGCCTCCACGGAGCCCGTGCGGAGGATGACATTGCGGGTCAACCGTTCCTTTTTCCAGTATCGCATAGACGACTGTTCGCCTTCGTCAACTGTCAGCATGATGTACGGATGCTCGGCAATCTCGCGGAGCGAAGGGTTTTGCAATTGCGCAAGCGGATGTGACGGCGCCACCCATAGCTTACGTTGCGAGCGGGTCAGGCTGCGGTGCTCAAAGCGACCGATTTCAATCACATTGGACAGTAGCGCAACTCCGATTTTAATCTCGCCCGACAGAACGGCCTGCTCCAGCGTGAGACGGTCAAGATCCTGCAATTCGAAATGAATGTGGGTAACTGGCCCTGAATCTCGCCAGTATTTCCGGGAGGAAGTATCCCATCACTGTGTATGACGCGCCGATGCGTACCGTTCCCTATGTGTTGCGTGGGCGTTGTCACGTTGCGGAGCTGGTCGCGTAACATGTGGCGATGAAAAAGACGAAATCGCTCTATCACGGCCATCGCTTTCCTGCAGTCGTCATCAGCTGCGCGGTTCGCTGGTACTTTCGGTTTCAGTTGAGTCTGCGCGACATCGAAGAGCTGCTGTTTGAACGTGGCGTGGTCGTGAGCTACGAGACGGTCCGCCGGTGGTGCGAGAAGTTTGGCGCAGGCTTCGCACGACGCGTCAAGGCGGCTCGCCGGACGCCGGGCACTACCTGGCATCTTGATGAAGTGTTTGTATCGTTGCGTGGTGAGCCTTACCTGCTATGGCGTGCGGTTGATGAACATGGCGCCGAACTCGACATCCTGGTGCAGAAACGGCGGGACAAGGCGGCCGCCGAGCGGTTCTTCAGGCGCGTGCTTCGTTCATGCCCGGTGCCGCGCAAGATCGTCACCGATCAGCTTCGCAGTTATCCGGCAGCGAAGGCCGACATTCCCGAACTGGCGAACGTCAAACATGTGTTCGTCAAAGCAGCAGCCCGCGTGAATAATCGGGCCGAGAATAGCCATCAACCTACGCGTGAACGTGAGAGGCGCATGCGCGGCTTCCGTGCGCCCAAACGGACTCAGGCGTTCCTCTCGAGCTTCGGGCCGATCCGGCAGCACTTCGCACTCAAGCGGCATCTGTTGCGCGCTTCGCTCTACCGCAAAGAGCTCGCTGAGCGCTTTGCCGCATGGCATCGTTTCACCGAGCTTGCCCAAAATCGATCGGCAGCGTGATCAGCACCTCCGTTTCAGCAGGCTTCCTTCTGGTACTGGCAATCGTGAACGTGATGATTCTCGTATCGGTCGTGAAGACTTTCCGTCGTGTCCAACGCGGCGAGCGCCTTGTCGAGGAAGATCTCGACATGCTGCTCAACAAGCGCGGTTTTCTGTCGCGAGTCTTTCGTCCGCTGTTCCGGCTCGTCTCGCGTAGCTGGCATTTGTATCCGATCGGCTTCCTGTTCGGGCTCGGCTTCGATACCGCCACGGAAGTCGCGCTATTCGGCATTTCCGCTGCTCAGGCCGCTAACGGCATGTCGCTCGCGACGATCCTGATTTTTCCGGCGCTTTTTACCGCTGGCATATGCCTGATTGATACTATCGACGGCGTACTGATGCTCGGCGCCTATGGCTGGGCGTTCATGAAGCCGGTTCGCAAGCTGTACTACAACATCACCATCACGTTCGTGTCGGTGGTCGTGGCCGTGTTGATCGGCGGCATCGAAGCGCTGGCACTGATCGCCGACAAGCTGGATCTGAAGGGTGGTTTCTGGGAACTCGTCGGCGCCGCGTCGGACAATTTTGGCTTGCTCGGCTACGCGGTGATTGGCATCTTCGTCGTCAGCTGGTTGGCTTCTGTACTGTTCTACAAGCACAGGCGCTACGACGACTTGCCCGTCAATCTCGGCTGATCAAGATTGTTCAGAACATCGGCGGTCCGAGGCAAGAGTGCCGCTTAGATCGCTCTACAAACCGCACGCGAATGTCGGCTGAGGGTAAGAAGACCCCTGAAAACCTTGTGGGAAAGGTGGTCAGCGACTTCTCCAACAGCATCCAGCTCAAAGCAGTCACTGATCCACACCAGCGCAACTATGCTTCCGGCGCCACGGTCGCGCCGACGATTCCATGGCGCCTCAGCGAATCACCCACGAATCCCGACGCCTTCATGTCCTCGACAAAAGTGCCCAGCACCTCGGCCGCGGCACTGCCTCGACTCTTCGGCGTACCCATCGCCTGCTGGATCACCATGAACCGCTCGTCGAGCAATCGCAGACCAACGGCCTTTCGTGCATCGGCCTCGAGTTGCTGCTTCACTCCCGCTGCCACTTCCAGTTTCTGTTCGAGGAAAGTCGCTACGACGCTCGGTGAAGTCGGCGCGCGAACGATTTGGGCCGCCTTCAGCTCACGGGTCAGGAACAGGTCATAGGCGCTTCCCAGGCCAACCGCGACGCGGTTCTTCCTGTGATCAACATCCTGATTGGTTTTGATGGGTGATTCATCGCGCACGAGATAGAAGCCTTCGATCAATACGTAGGGTGCCGTGAATGCAATTGTCTCTCCACGCAGTGGATCGACGGCAAAGAAGCCGAAATCAGCGCGCTCCTCACTCACTGCCTGAACTGATTTCCCGGCCGCGTCAAAGACCACCAGCTCCAGTTCGACGTTGAGCCTCCCGGCGAACGCCCGCGCAAGATCGACCGAGACGCCGAAGGGCTCGCCGGTTTCCGGACTTTTATTCGCAAGAATCGGATTGCCGAGATTGATAGATGCGCGGAGCTTGCCAGTTGGCGTGAACGCGGCGACAACGGATTGATCGATGTTCATGGATGCTTTCGTTGTGACCGCATTTTTGAGCACGCGGTCTAAGGTTCAAGAATTTCGCTGATACGGGACAACGCATCGAGCGTGTGAAGCAGGTGCTCCCGCATTGCCTCGGACGCTTCCTCGTTTCGCTCACGTTCGAGCAGATCAAGGACATGCAGATGTTGCTTCGCGTGTTCGACATAGCGCTCCCGATGCTGCATGGAGCGATACGACAGCAGGCGGCGTACGCGGTTGACCCGCCGGATCGTGTCAATAAAAAAACCGTTTCCGGAAGCCTCGACCAGCGACTCGTGAAACCGCACACCCCGCTCGTGCAGTTGGTCCGCGGTGTCGGTTTCGATGCCGCCTGCAAGCAGATGCTTTTCCACATCGCGACATCGTTCGAGCACCTTGCGCTCGAGCCGGTATCCAGGCTCCAGCAGCGCGGCCGGTTCGAGCGCAAGACGCAGCCGGTATGATTTCAAGAGACTGTCGGGCGTTGTCAGCATCGATGAGAACTGCCATCCGTAACCGGGCTTGCGCTCGGCCCAGCCCTCCTGTGCGATACGTCCCAGCACGGTCGTCAGCTGTGCGCTGGTCAATCCGTACCGGTTGCGAATCAGCTGTTCGGAGAACTCGTCAGGCAATTCGCCTTTCAGGCGATCATCCGCGATCTGGAAATACGCACTTGTCACGAGGTCGGTTTCGGCCAGCCCCAGTTCTCCCACGAGATCCGATAGCGGTTCGATGACAGGCTTTGCGACGAAGAACCCCCGATTCTTCTCGCGCGTCAGGATGCCTTTTTCATGTAACAGGGCAAGCGCCTCATTGACGGGCGAACGGGAGACACGCAAGCGGTCCGCGAGCATCTGCGCCGGCAGATGCGCGCCTGCGTCAAGTTCTTCTGTCCTGATCAGTTCAACAATCTGGGTCGCAATGGATCTGTCAATCATGTGAGTTTTGCCTTCTGCTTTAAACGCAAACGCAGCAGTGGCTATGTCTCAAACCTCCTGCTTCGCCAGACTTCTTTGCAATATCAGCGGGATGACGCCTCCCGAACGCAACAACGTACATTCGAGCCGGGTTTCAACCGCCGCCGTCGCCTCGACGGCTTGCACCTTTCCGTTCGCTCGCACGATACGCACGGGGATCCTGCAGCGGGGTGACAGCATATCGGCCGGTGCGTCGACTTCGAGCTTATCACCCGGCCCAAGATCAAGGGAATCCGGGCCCGAGCCGGACGCGAACCGAAGCGGCAGAATGCCCATGCCAATCAGGTTCGAGCGATGAATACGCTCGAAGCTGGCAGCCAGCACCGCGCGGATGCCGAGCAACCGCTGACCCTTGGCTGCCCAGTCGCGCGACGAGCCGGTGCCGTAACGTTCACCCGCGACGAGCACGACAGAGTCGCCATCCCGCTGGTAGCGCTGGGCGACTTCGAAAATCGGCAGCACATCACCGCTCGGTACGTGCAGCGTATGCGCGACGGGCATGCCAGCATGCAGGTGGTTGACGAGCGTCCTGTTGTAGAAGGCCGCGCGCACCATCACTTCCCAGTTGCCGCGACGTGACGCAAAGACGTTAAGGTCGTCGCGATCGTCGCCTCGCGAGACGAGAAAATCGGCAACATAGCTGTCTTTCGGGATCGCGCTGGCAGGCGAGATGTGATCGGTCGTTACGTCGTCGCCGAGCACAAGCAGCGGATACGCGCTGTATTCTCCGAGCTGGCTGCCCTGGGTCGCGGAGGCGAAAGGCGGTCTGCGCAGGGCGGTCGACGCCGGATTCCAGGGGAACTGCGCGCTATCGGGTGCGTCGAGCTTGTGCCAGGCCGGATTTTCGCTGGCGAGCGCGAAGGCACGCGGATAATCACGCGGATCGGCGGCTAAGGCAACGAGCTCGGCGACTTCTTCGCGGCTGGGCCAGAGGTCGCTTAGATAGACGGGTTTGCCGTCGACAGTCCGCTGGATCGGGTCACGGCTCAGGTCGATTTGCGCGTCACCCGCAAGCGCAAAGGCAATTACGAGCGGTGGCGACATGATGAAGCCAAGATCAAGATCCGGATGGATGCGGCCTGGAAAGTTCCGGTTTCCCGACAGCATCGCTACAGGATAGATGCTTCTCTGAGCCATCCCATCACGGACCGGGGCAGTCAACGGCCCTGAATTTCCAATGCAGGTCGTGCAGCCGTAGCCGACGATGTCGAATCCGACAGCTGACAGATCGTCAATCAGATCGGCCCGCTTGAGGTAGTCGGCGGCAGCGGGCGACCCGGGACCAAGAGAGGTCTTGATCCACGACGGCACTTTCAGGCCTGATGCCCGCGCCTTGCGAGCAAGCAGACCGGCGGCGATGAGTAGCGCAGGATCGGACGTGTTCGTGCAACTTGTTATCGCGGCAATCGCAACTGGATGCTTGGGCATCAACGGATGTGATTCCGCTGGATGGAAGTCGAGCCTTGCGAGCGCTTCTGCGGTCTGCGTGTAATCGAGCAGGTCCTGCGGTCGGCGAGGACCAGCGACGTGCATGCCGATGCTGGCCAAATCAATGTCAATGGTGCGCGTGTAACGCGGCTCGGCCTGCGGATCGAACCACAAACCGGCTCTTTGCGTGAACGCTTCGACCAGCCTGATTGACGGTTCCCGACGGTTTGTCGCGCGCAGATAGTCGAGCGTGTGCTGATCGACTGGGAAGAACCCGGTCGATGCGCCGTATTCCGGGGCCATGTTGGCAACCACGGCCCTGTCGCCCGCGCTGAGCGTCGCGACACCGGGCCCGAAGAATTCGACGAACTCGCCTGACACACCGATGGCGCGAAGGCGCTGCGTGACGGTCAGCGCCAGATCAGTGGCCAGCACGCCGGGGCGCATGGCCTGCGTCAGCCGCACGCCGATCACATCGGGGATGCGTTGCATCACCGGCATGCCAAACATGACGGTTTGCGCCTCGAGTCCACCCACGCCCCAGCCAAGAACGCCAATGCCATTGATCATTGGCGTGTGACTGTCCGTGCCAATCAGCGTATCCGGCACCGCCCACTGCTCTCCGTCACGCTCCACCGCTGTCACGACGGTGGCGAGTTGCTCCAGATTGATCGTATGCATGATCCCGGTGCCCGGCGGATGAATGCGCACACCCTTCAGCGCTTTCGATGCCCACCGCAAAAACCGGTAGCGCTCTGCATTGCGACGCAGTTCGAGCTGCAGATTCAGCGGCGCCGCATCTGGCTGCGCAAAGTATTCGACGGCCAGCGAATGATCGACCGACGAATCGACAGGCAGTACCGGATTGAGGGTTGCAGGGTCTGCTCCCGCCTCCGCCAATGCGTCCCTCATACCGGCAATGTCTACCAGCGCGGGTGTGCTCGTCGTGTCGTGCATCAACACCCGGTTGGGCTGGAACGCGATCTCAGCTTCGCTGGTCGCGTGCACAGCCCACCCGAGGATGCCGTCCACGGCCTGCTGGCGTTCTTCGCCTTCGGTGTTCCTGATGACGTTTTCCAGCAGCAGACGCAGCACGACGGGCAATTCGCGGAGCTTGTCGCCGAACAGCCCGGGCAGGTCGACGTAGCGATACGACGTGCCATCGACGTTCAGCCGGGCCTCGGTGGGGGAGTAAGTGTTTTCCATGACTGTATTTTTGCACTTTGCCAGGTAAAAATGCAATCTAGTGCAAACCCCAAATACAACAATCTGGAGACACCACGTGGAAAAAAACAGTCGCGACCGGCGTAAAGAGGGCCCGAACCATGCCAGACGACGTCTCGTTCAAGGCGCTACGGCGCTCGGCGCGTTGGCCGCATTAGGTCCTATCGCCCGCTCGGTTTCTGCGGGGGAAACGGCGGCACCTTATTCAGATTTCAAAGGAAAGAAACCCATGTTTGCTTATGTCGGATCGCGGACGACCCGCGAACGCAACGCTCACGGCGACGGGATCAGCGTGTATCAGGTCAATACGGAAACGGGCGCGCTCGAATTCGTCCAACTCGTCAAAGACCTGGTCAACCCATCGTTCCTCGCTCTGAGCGGCAACGGCGAACGTCTTTACACCGTTCACGGTGACATGAGCGACATCAGCGCGTTCAAGGTGGACAAGACGTCGGGCAAGCTCACGTTTATGAACCGGCAGAGCACCCAGGGCAAGAATCCGGTGCATCTTGCGATCGATCCTTCGGGACGTTACATCGTGGTGTCGAATCACATTGGCTCGAGCCTCGCCGTTCTGCCAATTGCCGCAGACGGCTCGCTGCAGGAACTGAGTCAACTGGTTCATCTCGAAGGCCCGATCGGTCCACATCGTATCGAGCAGAAGCAGTCCAAACCCCACTTCAATCCGTTCGATCCGACCGGCCAGTTTGTCATCGTTCCGGACAAGGGACTTGACCGTATCTTCACGTTCCGCTTCAGGGATGGCCAATTGACGCCCGCATCCCCGGCGTTCGTCGTTGCACGTGAGACGTCGGGCCCGCGCCACCTGGCTTTTCACCCCAATGGCGCCTATGCGTATGTCGTGAACGAGCTTGACTCGACGGTGACGACCTACCGGTATTCAGCCACCAACGGCGCCTTGACGCCAGTGCAGATCGTGTCTTCGTTGCCCGATACCTTCACGGGCAATAGCCGGGCGTCGGAGATCGAAGTCGATCGCACGGGCCGCTTCGTGTACGCATCGAATCGTGGCTACGACAGCATCGCACTGTTCCGTATCGACCAGACAAGCGGACACCTGACCTTTGTCGACGCGGTGCCGACACTGGGACGCACGCCGCGCTTCATGACCTGCACACCCGACGGTCGCTTCATGTACGCACTGAACGAGGAAAGCGACAGTATTGTTGCGTTCGCCGTCGATCCGTCCATGGGACAACTGAAGCCCACGGGTTTTTCTGTCGAATCAGGCAGCCCTGTGTGCATGGTGTTCTCGCAGCATCAGGCGTAACCCGCAATTTAGATTTCAAGAAATCCAGCGGGCGCGCCCGTAGATGGAGGTCCACATGCAAGCTACAACCGCAATCGACGAGCGTGCCCTTGTTCGCAAGATAGCCTGGCGCATCATTCCGTTCGTTTTCATCCTGTACATCATCTCTTACCTTGACCGCGCAAACATTGGCTATGCCGCGTTACAGATGAACCGGGATCTGGCCTTGACGAGCGAGGCGTTCGGCTTCGCATCGGGCATCTTTTTCATCGGCTATTTTCTGTTCGAGGTGCCCAGCAATGTCATGCTCAACAGGTTCGGGGCGCGCGTATGGATCGCACGTATCCTTGTTACGTGGGGGATCGTCTCGGTTATCTCCGCTTTCGTGCAGAACGCCACGCAGCTGTATGTTCTTCGCTTTTTGCTGGGGGTGGCAGAGGCAGGCTTCTTCCCCGGCATCATCGTCTACCTTACCTATTGGTTCCGTGCTAAAGAACTCGCCACGACAGTTGCGCTCTTTACCGCGGCTATCCCGGTGTCGTACATCATCGGTGCGCCGCTGAGCACCTGGATCATGGATACCGTCGACTGGTTGAACTGGAGCGGGTGGCGGTGGATGCTCGTTCTTGAAGGCATTCCGGCCTTGATTGGCGGCGTCATGTGCTTTCTCTATCTAACCGATCGACCTGCCGACGCAAAGTGGCTCACACCCGAAGAGCGGGACTGGCTGCTTAACGAACTGGCCAATGACCGGAAAGCGCGTCCGGACGCGAAACACTTCGGCTCGCTCAAGGCGATGACCAACCCGAAGGTGTTGTACCTGTCGTTCATCTATTTCGTGTATCAGTGTGGCAGTCTGGGCGTTGGTTACTGGATGCCGCAGATCATCAGGGGATTTTCGAAGGCATTGAGCCACACCCAGGTTGGGCTCATCGCGATGATTCCCTATATCTTTGCGACCATCGTCATGGTGTTGTGGTCGCGCAGTTCGGACCGTCACAGTGAGCGGCGCCTGCATTCAGCCATACCGCTGGCGGTCGCCGCATTGGCGCTGCTTGGCGCCGGGCTCACGACTAATCCGTATGTGTCGATCACGATGATTAGCCTGAGTCTTGCTGGCCTTTACGCTTTCAAGTCGCCGTTCTGGGCCTTGCCGACGCTGTTCCTCACGCGTTCGACCGCTGCGGTATCGATTGCCGTGATTAACTCAGTCGGTAATCTCGGTGGCTTTGTGGGACCGTTTGCGATTGGATATATCAAGGGGTCTGGGCAGAGTGCGACACCGGGTCTTTTGTTCCTTTCGGCATTGCTCGTGTTGTCGTTCCTGATGACCTTCTTCATCCGGATCAATGAGCAGAACGCGGTTGATGCCCCCGGAGCTGTCGCCAATCACAGCCACTAGACAATGAGTGCGCGCCCGGGCGTCAGGTCAACGCCCGACGCCTCCCAGCGAGACAAGAACTAAATTCTGGAGAAGAATTCCCAATGAAAAAGTCTTTTATTCTATTAGTTATACTTAGCTGTTCGGCCGAGATTGCACACGCACAAAGTAACGTCACGCTCTATGGCATCATTGACAGCGGCGTGAACTACACGAACAACGTCCAAACGGCGAAGGCCGCTACAGGTCTAAAAGGCGGACACCAGATTGCAATGATTGAAGGCGGCTCGGCTGGCTTGCAGGGCAGCCGCTGGGGGCTGAAGGGGACTGAAGATCTGGGCGGCGGTCTCAAGGCGCTCTTCGTGCTCGAAAGCGGCTTCTACAGCAACAACGGCGTGCTGAATCAGGGGGGCGCGATGTTCGGCCGACAGGCTTACGTCGGTTTGGGCAATCCGGTTGGCACGGTGACGTTGGGTCGTCAGTATGATCCCGTCGTAGATCTGTACGGACCGTTTCTCGCGGCGCCGCAATGGGGCGGATACATGTCCTCGCACCCAAGCGATCTCGATAACGCGCTCAACACACGTCGGATCAACAACTCGATCAAGTTCCGCAGTAACAGCTACCGCGGGCTGACCGTCGAGGCCATGATGACGTTGGGTGGTACGCCGGGTTCGTTTTCGAATAGCTGGATCTGGGGCGGCGGCGCTGCTTACGCGAATGGTCCGTTTTCAATCGGCGCAGGCTACCTCAACATTCGGAACCCGAACACGTCGTTCTTCGGGGCCAATCCAAATGCGGGACCGGCTACGACCAACAATCTGGGTAGTTTCGGAAGCGCGACGAGTCCCCAGAGTAACCCGGTCTTTGCCGGATACGCCTCTGCGAATCGGCTAGAAATCGCAGGCGTCGGCGCTGGTCTGACGCTGGGTTCGCTCAATGTCAACCTCGCCTATTCGAACACACGGTTCGAAGATATGGGTACCGCGTCTGGACCGAACACGCTGCACTACAAAGGTACGGCGGCATTTAACAACGTAGAAGTGAACGCGAAGTATCAATTCACGCCGTCTCTTCTTGCAGGCGTTGCCTACGATCACACGCGTAACGGCGGGGCGGGTGGTAAAGAGGGGGCGAACTACGACCTGTTTAGCGCGGGACTGGACTACTTCCTGTCGAAGCGCACCGACGTCTACACCATCGCGGTCTATGAGAAGGTAAGTGGCACTGACTCGTTGGGGCAGAGCGCTGTGGCGCAGATTACCGGCCTAACGCCGTCAACAAACGCCAGGCAGGCTTCGTTTCGCGTTGGCATCCGTCATAAATTCTGATGGCAGACGGCGCCCACTCTGCCAGGTGTTGCTCTGGACGATCCGAGCGGTTGCCGGATATGGGCACCGCTTGCGGGCGGTGACGGGTCATACAGGCCGCCCTGGCGGTTGGCTGGATCGGATCGCGTAGCGCCCATCGGCGATTGGCGCAGACTGATTCTCTCTTCTTTGAAAGGAGAATCGTCATGAAAGCAACTATCAGCACCGGCGCGTCGCACGTGGCGTGGAACAAAGACAACCAAACCGGGCAGAAGTCGGCCGCTGAAGCTTAAGGTAAATTGGGCCATCCGAGTTCGCCTGCAACTGGGGGCGAAAACCCGCGAACTTGCGATGTTCAATCTGGCGATCGACAGCAAGCTGCGAGCGAGCAACCTGACGAACTGCGGGCGCGCGATGTTTGCCTGGGCACGCGCGTAGCGGCTCGGACGACTGTGATGCAGCAGAAGACGCAGCGACCGTTGCACTTCGAGATCACCGAGCAAATGCGGGATAGTGTTGAACGCTGGATCGAGGCAGCGGGGCTGTCCGCTTCAGATTTCCTGTTCCCGGGCCGGATTCATTCGTCGCCCCATCTTTCGACCCGCCAGTACGCAAGGATTGTTCATCGTTGGATTAAATCGATCGGGCTCGACGACACAGCCTATGGCACGCACACGATGCGTCGAACGAAAGCGTCCTTGATCTACCGCCGTACTAGATCTCCGGGCCGTACCGTTGCTGCTCGGCCACACCAAACCTGAAAGCAAAGTCAGATACCTCGGCATTGAAGTCGACGACGCGCTAGAAATGGCTGAACAGACCGAGGCTTGAGCGGTAGATCACAGACGGCAATAGTGGGTCGCTGCCCGGCCCCCAAGCCGCCAGAGGTCAGACGGTCTGAGCGTCGGCTGTCGGTCCGGGACCTGCCACGTTCTGACTGCCGGATGCGTTCGGTCGCCTGGCTCCCGTACTCGCACAACGTCTCGCGCCTCGGTGAGCCGATCGCCTATCGGCGGAACCCCGGCTTGCCTTTAGCTCCTGTGTACGCGACATTTCTGGAATTGCCAGTAGCGAAGCAGTAGACCTTGACCCAGAACGGTTCGCAACCTCTTCATCCAGGAACCATGCGCATCCCACCACTAAAATCCATCATCGCGTTCGAGAGTGTCGCCCGCACAAAAAGTGTGAATCGGGCGGCTGATTAATTAGGGTTAACGCCATCGGCGGTCAGCCATCAGATTGCCAACCTCGAATCCATGGTCGGAAGGGCCCTGTTCACGAGACTGGGGCGGGGACTCGTCCTGACGCCGACCGGTCAGCAATATCTGGCCGACGTCACCGGATCGCTCGCCGATCTGAGCCGCGCAACCGAGCGCGCATCGAGCGAGTCGGGCGTGGAGATCCTTCGCATTCGTTCGAGTCCCAGCTTCGGACTGATGTGGTTGCTGCCACGCCTCGCTTCATTTCAGGAAGCGAACGGCGACATTCAGTTGAATCTGGCGTGCTCATATGAAGATGTTTCATTCACGTCCGGCTACTACGATGTCGACGTGCGACACGGCTATGCGCATTGGACCGACGGCGAGATCAAAACCCTTCGCAACGAATTCATCGCGCCTCTTGCATCGGAGGAATACCTGAGAAAATTTCCGGTGCGCACTCCCGACGACCTGCACGAGCGTCGCCTGATCTTCTCGGAGACTCCGCTCGTGCAGTGGAAGCAATGGTTCGGAAAGTTCGGCGTCGCGGGTGTCCCACAAGGCATACGATTTCGCATTCGACCGTTCGTACATGTCGCTGGAAGCCCCGGCGCTGGGACACGGCATCGCGCTCGAAAGCACGATGCTCGCATCGGTCCATCTCAAACGGGGGTCGCTGGTCCCGGTCTTCGATCGCACGTATGCGGTCGAGGTCAGCGCTCATCATCTCGTTTTCCCTTCCCAGAACGGGGATCTGCCGCGTGTCGCCAGGTTTCTCGCCTGGGTCGAGCACGAAGTCAGCGGGGACTCGACGGCGCGCTAGGCCATGCCTGTCAGACGCCGGAGCCGGGCGTTCGATCCCAAATGGTGACCTCCTTTCAACCAGCGACCCAGCGCCACCGCGACACCTGAAAATTCGTCAGCGATAGTTGAGCAGGACCGCATTGATCGAGATGGTTAAGGCGCTGAAACTTCGTCTACCAACTAACACGATCAATGGAGACAAACATGTTGCTTGACAGCAAAGTGGTAATCGTCACGGGTGCAGCTTCGCCGCGCGGTATCGGCAAGGCGACCGCAAAAGCACTAGCTGCACAGGGCGCGCGAGTGGTGATCCTGGACCTTAAAAAGGAAGATGCCGAAAGCGCCGCGCGCGATCTCGGCGAAGGACACCTCGGCCTGGCCTGCGATGTGACCGACAAGGCTGCATGCGTTGCTGCCGCCACGGCGGTCGTCGAGAAATACGGCCGCGTCGATGGATTGATCAACAACGCAGGTATTACCCAGCCTCTAAAGACGATGGACATCGAAGCAGCCAACTTCGATGCAATCATCGACGTGAACCTGCGCGGCACGCTCTACATGTCGCAAGCGGTCATTCCGCAAATGAGAGAGCAGAAAAGCGGCAGCATTGTCTGTATGTCGTCCGTTTCCGCGCAACGCGGCGGCGGCATCTTCGGCGGCCCGCACTACAGCGCCGCCAAAGCAGGTGTGCTCGGTCTCGCTCGCGCGATGGCGCGTGAGCTCGGCCCGGACAACATCCGCGTCAACTCGATCACCCCCGGTCTCATTCAGACCGACATCACCGGGGACAAGCTCACGACGGAGATGCGCGCCGAAGTCATCAAGGGCATTCCGCTCGGCCGCCTCGGCGATGCTGCGGACGTGGCGAACGCCTGCCTGTTCCTCGCGAGCGACCTGTCGACCTACCTGACGGGCATCACGCTCGACGTCAACGGCGGCATGTTGATTCACTAAGAAAGACATTCGCCGCGATCGCGGCGGATGAGTCAACGCACCCGGGGAAAAGCCGGGGCGATATGGCAGGAGACAAGCATGAAAACGAAGTCCACTGCGCCGTCAATGACGGGCGATGTCACGTCGTTCGCCGATCCGGCGAGCTTCGAATCAAAAACGTATGCGAAAGTCGGCCGGCGCCTGATACCGTTCCTGATGCTGTGCTACCTGGGCGCCTATCTCGATCGTGTCAACGTGGGCTTCGCGAAACTGCAGATGCTCAATGACCTGCGATTCAGCGAAACCGTGTATGGCTTCGGGGCCGGCATTTTCTTCCTCGGGTATTTCCTTTTCGAAGTACCGAGTAATCTCATGTTGCACAAAGTGGGCGCACGAAACTGGCTCGCCCGCATCATGCTGACGTGGGCTGTGATCTCGGCCTGCTTCGTCTTTGTCAAGTCGCCCACCTCCTTCTATGTTCTACGCTTTCTATTGGGCGTGGCCGAGGCCGGGTTCGCGCCAGGCGTCATCCTGTACCTGACCTACTGGTTTCCTTCGGCGCGGCGCGCCAAGGCGCTTTCCCTATTCTTCATGGCGATTCCGCTTGCCGGTATTGTCGGCGGTCCGCTGTCTGGTTACATCCTGCATGCCTTCCATGGGGTGCAGGGTCTCGCTGGCTGGAAGTGGCTGTTCATCCTCGAAGCACTGCCGTCGTTGTTTCTTGGCTGCGCCATCCTGATGTATCTCGACAATGGGATCGCTGCCGCTAAATGGCTCAATGATGCGGAGAAGGCGCTTCTCGCACGCAACGTGGCGAATGACAACGCCCAGAAGGTCGCCCACGTCTCGATCAGGTCTTTCATCGGCGACCGTCGCCTGTGGTTGATGGCTGCCATCTACTTCTGCGTGGTGCTCGGGCAGTACGGCCTGACGTTCTGGCTTCCGACGATCATCCGCAAGTCGGGCGTCGCCGACCCGCTGTGGGTAGGCATCTTCACGGCCATTCCGTACCTCTGCGCGATCATTGCGCTGCCGCTGGTGGGCGCAAGTGCCGACCGCCATCGCGAACGGCGTCTGCATCTTGCAATTCCGATGCTGGTGTCGGCGGCAGGCTTTGCCACGCTTCCGATGCTGGGCGGTGTAGGTGCGTCGCTGGTCTGTGTCAGTGTGGCCGCCGCCGGCATCCTCGCTTCATCGTCGCAGTTCTGGTCGCTGCCGACCGCGCTCCTTGGCGGCATGTCCGCCGCAGCGGGAATCGCCGCGGTGAACTGTTTCGCCAATCTCGCAGGCTTCTTCTCGCCGGCCATCGTGGGCTGGTTGAACGACCTGACCGGTAAATCGACAGCTGGGCTCATCTTTATCTCGGTCGCTATCGTCATCGGTGCCGGGCTTGTTTTCCTCGTGCCAGCCAAAACCGTCAATCGCTGACACCGTTCGCAGCAAAGACTCACTTTTTGATTCAAGGAGACATCATGAACAGTCTGTCATCAGACGCGGTGACGCTCGCTGAGCGCGCCTATCGGATTCGTAGAAACGCCTTGCTGATGGGCGAAGTACAGGGCCAGGGCTATATCGGCCAGGCACTCGATATCGCCGATGTACTCGCGGTTTCCTACTTCGGCGCAATGAGCTATAGGGCCGACGATCCAGAATGGGAAGGCCGCGACCGCTTCCTGTTGTCTAACGGCCACTATGCGATCGCGCTTTACGCCGCGCTTTTCGAAGCCGGCTTCCTGCCACCGGAAGAACTCGAAACCTACGGCAGCGACGACAGCCGGTTGCCGATGTCCGGCATGGCGAGCTACACGCCCGGCATGGAGATGTCCGGCGGCTCGCTCGGCCACGGTCTCACGATCGCGGTGGGTCGCTGTCTGGGACTGAAGCGCAAGGGCTCAAATGCGTTCGTCTACACGCTCTTCTCAGACGGCGAACTCGACGAAGGCGCGATCTGGGAGGGTCTTATGTCGGCCGCTCACTGGAAGCTCGACAACCTGATCGCCATGATCGACGTCAACAACCAGCAAGCCGACGGCCCCTCCTCGAAGATCATGGCGTTCGAGCCGCTCGTCGAGAAGCTGGAAGCATTTGGCTGGTTCACACAGCGCGTGGACGGCAACGACATTGACGCAGTGAAGGCGGCGTTCGATGCTGCACGCAATCATCCGAAAGAGCAGCCCCGGATTATCGTTTGCGATACCCGCATGGGCTGCGGCGTACCGTTCCTCGAAGAACGGGAAAAGAATCATTTCATCCGCGTCGATGCCCATGAGTGGCAACTGGCGCTCGCAGCACTCGAAGCAGGGAGACAAGCATGAGCGACACCACCACCCAAAAGCCGCGTCTGAAGACTTCGGCGATGATTGCGTCGATCGCTGGCGAAGGACAGATCACCCGTTCTGCTCCGTTCGGCCATGCGCTGGCTCAACTGGCTCGCGAGAAGCAGAACGTGGTCGGGATGACCGCCGACCTCGGCAAATACACCGACTTGCACATCTTCGGTAAGGAGTTCCCCGAACGTTACTACCAGATGGGCATGGCGGAGCAACTGCTGATGGGCGCGGCCGCCGGTATTGCGCATGAAGGCGCCCAGCCTTTCGTGACGACCTACGCGGTGTTCGCGACCCGCCGTGCGTATGACTTCATGCACCAGGCCATCGCGGAGGACAACCTCGACGTGAAGATCATCTGCGCGCTGCCAGGTCTCACGACCGGCTATGGTCCGAGCCACCAGGCAGCCGAGGATCTCGCACTCATGCGCGCGATGCCGAACATGACGGTCATCGATCCGTGCGATGCGCTCGATACCGAGCAGATGGTCCCCGCCATCGCCGCGCATAACGGCCCGGTGTATGCGCGTCTGCTGCGTGGCAATGTTCCGGCCGTGCTCGATGAATACGACTATCAGTTCGAACTGGGCAAGGCGAAGCTGCTTCGCGACGGCGCCGAGGTGCTGATCATCTCGTCGGGCATCATGACCATGCGCTCGCTGGAAGTCGCGAAGGCTCTGGAAGCGGACAACGTCGGCGTCGCGGTGTTGCATGTGCCGACCATCAAGCCGCTCGACACAGAGACCATCCTGCGCGAAGCCCGACGTACGGGTCGCATGGTGGTGGTCGCCGAGAATCACTCGGTGATCGGCGGTCTTGGCGAAGCGGTCGCGACCACGCTGCTCACGGCGGGCGTCACGCCGATCTACCGCCAGATCGCCCTGCCCGATGAATTTCTTGGTGCGGGCGCGCTGCCGACTTTGCACGATCGCTATGGCATCTCGACCACCGTCATGGCAGATACCATCAAGGGCTGGCTTGGCTGAGCCCACGCTGTCATCCAGACGCTGCAGCACGGCGGACATCGCTCGGCCTGCTTGTGAAATGGGTCGTCCGCTAGCTTGAGCGGGAACGGTGCGTCAGTTCCGTCGACGCACCGCTACCGAAACAAGCAGCACGCCGACGTTTGTTAGCAAAGCCTGGACGACTGAACAAGACGTTTGATCGGCCGCTCACTGCCTGTCTTCGGCCTCTCAGAATGAGCGAGTGACGGACAGCAAGGGGTCTAGGCTGTGTGAAACACATTGATCGCCTAAACTGAGTCAACGCCCTGAGACCGGGTGACTCATGAAGCGATTCGTCGAAAGCGATGACCGCAAGCAGGTCGCACTACTTCCCGAATGTGTCGATGACTGCATCGTGCAGGACAATCCGGCAAGAGTAGTCATTAGCGAACAAAACGCGCGCATCGCGTGGGCGCTATCGGCGCGGGACGCCTTGTTCAACCGGACTGGAAGCGCGCTGGAAACGTGATGCCTTAAGTTCGAATCGTGCCTCATCTGGATCCACCTTCCCGGTTTTGCGACTGTTGGACTCTGATGACGTGAACGGCCCACCGGCCTGACGGACAACCTGTGGAAAATATCCGCTTCCAGAAGCCGTCGTGCTTTTTGGGACCGTCAGGCGCGAATCCCATCGTGGCACGGGGAGCGATCCCCACAACGACGCCGAATAGATTTACGCAAGCCAACCGCCTCACCACTTCAACATCGCAAAAACGGGGCGATCATAAACTATTTTCCGATTTCTCAAGCGACCCCTTAGTAAAAAGACTCTTTGCATTCGACAAGCCGCATTCCAGTTTCCCTATCACGCGACAGCAGAGCCGGTTCTATTCTCACGTCGGCTCACCCGAACGTTGGACTCGGCCTGTCAGCGA
Source organism: Paraburkholderia sp. BL27I4N3 (assembly GCF_003386115.1). Classification (NCBI taxonomy): domain Bacteria; kingdom Pseudomonadati; phylum Pseudomonadota; class Betaproteobacteria; order Burkholderiales; family Burkholderiaceae; genus Paraburkholderia; species Paraburkholderia sp. BL27I4N3. The sequence continues at coordinate 2,629,359 of NZ_QREJ01000001.1, forward strand.
ATTGACTCCGCGAGTCGCCCGTCAGCGAAAAAGCGCCACGGATAGTGGCGCTTCCAGAACCTCTTGCCCTTATGTCACGGCTGCGATTCCACCGTTCCGGAAAGCCAACCCTTTGCAGGTTCCCGCCGCGCCGCGATCGGATGTTGAGCAACGCGGGAATGAAAAGCCGGATCAACTGTTCGTCATATGAGCAGGATGGGGCTGCTATTCGGTTTAAAGCGCCGGATCATCGAGCGGAAGATACGCGCTCAGATATGCGTCTTCTTCGATTCGTAGTGGAATGGCTTCGAGCGTTTGGCCAAGGCACGGACCCAGTACGCACAGTCCATCATCGAGCGTGAATCTGGCTCCGTGTCCATGGCATACGATGTACTGCATCGTAGGATCGAGGTAGCCGTGCTTGCACCACGGCAGTGTTGCCCCAGGCCAGTGCGGGCACGAATTTCTGTAGCCACGCAGCAGGTCGTACTGGCGGACAACAAATATATCATCAACCCCTTGGGCCCGAAGATCGAAACCGCGCGCCCCCACCGTGGGGAGCGCGCTGAGTTCGCACAGGCGGACCCACTGCGGAACGCCGTCTGCGCACATCACGTCACGCCTCATGTTTCCCTGAGGGCGGCGGCGGCGGCGGCCCGCCCGGCGCCCATTTCTCGCGCCATTGCAGCAGGAACTCCTGCGCGAGATCGGCATGGGCGGGGGCAACGCGCGGCACCCAGGAGTCGTCGTGCAGATCCATGTCGGCATCGTATTCGACGTGGCATCCAAACGGCGAGTTGAAGTACCAGAACCAGTTCGAACCGAACTGGTGGCGGCCCGGTCCCCAGTACGATTCGTAGCCTTTAGCGGCAAACGCGCTGCCCGCACGCAATACCTCAGTCGGGCCGCCCAGGTGGAACGTGAAATGTTCGCAGCCTTGCATGAAAGGCGGTGTCTGGATAAGGAACAGCGTGTGGTGATCGAGCGTACCGGCGGGCCGCAGGAACGGGCCCATGCCGATAAACTTGTCGCTCAGCCGGAATTTAAGCCGGTTCACATAGAATGCTTCGGCCTTCTCCGTGTCCGGAACGAAATAGACGACATGCGACAACGTCCTCGGACGCGGCGGCGCTTCGCACTGACCAGTGACCGATCCGGTGACGTTCACGCCGCGCCGCGCGTCCCCGGGCGCGTTGATCTGCTCGGCGGGAAGCGCGGGTCCGCGTCGTACCGTCACCTGAAAGCCGAGCACGAAACCGGTGTCGTCGACGGATTCGAGCGAGCCGTCGGCTAACAGTTTCACCTCGCGGTCCTTATGCAGTTCGCTCGCGATTTCATCCAGCGCCGCTTGATCCGCTACGCCGTAAACAGTCTTGCGTAACTGGTTAGCGGTGGGAAATGGCCATGCCGGCAGGCGCGGGTCGTCCTTCGCGCGAATGACGACACCCGTGCCGTCCAGAGCTTCGAAGTGACCGTCGCCTCGCGGCGTCAGTCCGTAATCGACAAGAAACTGCGTGCAGCCGTCGAGGTCTTCGACACCGAAGACCAGTGTGTCAGGTCCGAGGATTTTCATCGTAGTTGTCCAGTTGGTGAAGCGGTCTCGCTCAGTCCGAAACGAAATGCAGGCAACGCTCCTGCCGTCGTGCAATCAGATAGGTTCGCCCAAATACTGATAAGTCTCGAGCAACAGCGCAGCCGAGCGGTCCTTCCTGCCGGCCGCATCCTGCTGTTCGTTCACGCATAACTGCAGCGAGGCGTCGTAGATTCTTTTTACCCTGTGGAACCGCCGTGTGTCATAAGCCGCCAGCGCCTCATTCACGGAATCGCTGCCGGCAAAACATTCCGCGAGCACGATGGCATCCTCCACCGCCATGCCGGCGCCCGAGGTCATTTGTGGCGTCGGCGCGTGCGCGGCATCGCCCAACAGCACGACACGCCCACGGTGCCACGAGGTCGGCACCAGCGTGATGTCGAGAGGCCGGAAAATCACCTGCGAGGGCTCGGTGATCAGGTCGAGCGCATTGCGTATGACCGGCGCCTCGAATTCGGCTAGACGATCGCGGATCAGCACATGCGAGCGGTCTTCAGTAATGCGCATTGGCTCCCGGCTGCTTTCCAGGTAGAACATATAGCAGCTTTCCCGCGAGGTCGGAAAAATGCCCAATACCTTGCCGGACGGGGCCCGATAGAGACAGAACCCGTCCGCCTCCGCAGGACGCGGTGCATTGAAGCGCCACACACTCTGGCCGGCGAAGCGCGGTTCGTAATCCGTACCGAACACGCGCTTTCGCAGGCCTGAATAGACGCCATCCGCGGCGACGACGAGGTCATACGAAACCTCGCGGCCATCAGAGAGCCGCACGTCAACGTACTCGCCGCGGTCCGTCAGATCCTGCACCGTCATGCCCTTTTCAAGCACTGCACCACTTTCCTGCGCGGCCGTTTCGAGGATGCGGGCAAGCTCCGGCCTGCGGATGCCGCAACTCGGAGGCGCGGGGTGCGCGTGCAGCAGACGGCCAGAGTCGTCGAACTCCTTGAATACCGCGAACGGCATGCCGCTTTCCTGGCAGGCTTCGGCGAGGCCAATCGTCGATAGCGCGCGCATCGTGTTGTGAAGCAGACAGATGCCGGCGCCTGTAGCGGGCCGCTCGGGCTTGATATCGATGCAGTGAACGTCGAGCCCCTGCCGGGCGAGTGTAATCGCCGCCGTGGCGCCACCGATTCCGGTGCCGACGATGAGCACGCGTTTGGCTTTCATTCCCTGTCTCCTATTTTTTATTTCAGCGGTGGATACGATCGATTTGACCATCGCTGAAACCGCTGAACCTGCGCCAGTCGATGCGTGTCCAGCCGATTCCATGCCTACGCCGCAAACTCCTGCGCTCCGCGCGAGCGGCTTACATGAAAGGTGCGCGCCGCTCGGGCCACCACGTTTTTTGAGGATGCTGGGCGATGCGATTGCGTAGCACACCGATGCCCGATACGTCGAGCTCGATAACGTCACCAGGCTTGACGCTTCGCCCAAGCTCCAGCGCCGAGCCGTTGCCCATCGTTCCCGATCCGATCACGTCGCCGGGCTGCGCGTGATCGCCTAGCGATACGTACGCAATCAGTTCTTCCGGCGTCCAAAGCATTTCCGACGTGTCGCCCTCGCCCCACGTCTCGCCGTTAACGCGCACAGACATGCGAATGTTGTCGAGCCGCGGAAACTCGTCGATAGTGGTAATCCACGGCCCGATGCCGTACGCGAAGTCCTTGCTCTTGGTGGGTCCCATGCCAATCGCAAACTCACTGCCCTGCAGATCGCGGGCGCTGAAGTCGTTGAAGATCGTCACGCCGAAGAGGTATGAGCGGGCGACGTCGGGAGTGATGTTATGCGCCTGCCGGCCGACTACCCAGCCGAGCTCCAGCTCGTAGTCGAGCCGCTCGGAGCGGGCAGGCCAAGGCACTTCCGCCTCGTGTCCAATCACGGTCCACGGCGAGCCCTTGAAATAGCCGGGCACTTCGAGCAGTGCCGGCGTCGGGCTGATGTTCATCCGCTCATGGAACTGGCGAATGTGCTTCGTAAAGGTCAGCCCGTCGCGCACGACGGACGGATCGCAGGCGGCGCCCCAGCGCAGGCCGTCGATTGCGAGGGACGCGTCGTCGCCATACTTTGCGATCGCCTCCGTCGCGGTGTCGAGAAAACGCTGCCCGAGGGCGATGGCGGCGGACATGCTTTGCGGAAATACGACCGACGCATAACGCAGCGCGGCCTCGCGGGTTGCGCCTTGCGCCTGCAGGCGCAGCGCTTCGGCCGCGCGCAGATCGATGACGCGGCCCTGCTCCGGCTGCACTGCGCAGATGCGCTGTACCGGCCCGTCCAGACCTTCGACCACGAATCGCCCGAGTTTCATTTGCTTCTCCACTGTAAGAATAGAATGACGCTCATAATGAAACTGAACGTATCGTTTTGTCAACGAACCGGAAGGTAGGGGTATCTCCCAGTGACATTATTCAAGTCCTGTGCACAACCTTGAACGCGCCCTACCTCTCGTTCATGCCCGCGCGAGGCGCGAGAGCGTGTGCCTGGCCGCGCACATCGAATACGGCGAACGAGGCCGTCGCATTGGCGACGCAACGCGTCCGGGTGGCGCTGTCGTAAAGATCCGCATCGAGGAACGCGATGCGGCCGCCTAGCCGCTTTACGCGTGCCTCCACGGTGAATTTGCCGATACGGCCCGGTTCGAGCATGTTGACGGTCAGACTGATGGTCGCGCACGTGCGGCCGCTCTGAAGTCGGGAGAGCAACGCAAGCGCCATCGCATGATCGAGCATCGATGTGAGCGCGCCGCCAGACACGACGCCATTGCCCTGAATCGACTCGCGAGGCGCGGTGAACCCGACCGACAGCGCGCCTTTCTCGCCTCCCAGTAGCAAAGCGCCAAGCCATATCAATGCCGGGTTCATCTCGAGTGCGACGTTGCGCGCACCGGTGGCCAGAGCCTGCTCGATAAAGGCGCGGTCTGGATTGTCAGCGTTGATCGAACTACCCGTCGTCGAAAATCCTTCAGTCATTTCCGCCCCTCGTACAAACCTGCCGTTGACGGCCCAGACCTTCGATCTCCGCCTCCATCACGTCGCCTTCGCGCAAAAAGCGGTTGTAGTGCGTGCCGTTGCCGGCCGGCGATCCCGTACAGATGACGTCGCCAGGCAGCAGCCTCGTGTAGCGCGAGATATATTCGATCTGCCGCTCGATGCCGAACAGCATGTCGGCCGTCGTTTCATCCTGCATGACGCGGCCCGACACAGTGAGCCGCATCTTCAAACGATGCGGATCTGGCACGAACGCACCCGGCACGAAGTACGGACCGAGCGGCAGAAATCCTGGCTGGCCTTTGGAGCGCAGCCAGTCGGTGCCGAGCATTTTGTAGTCGGTTCGTGGAATCAGGTCGCGAGCGGATATGTCATTGACGATGGTGTACCCCGCCACGTGATCGAGCGCGTCCTCGCGTGAGATCCGATAACCGCCGCGGCCGATCACCACGGCCAGTTCGAGCTCCCAGTCCGGCTGAGTCGTCGTGTCGGGCAGCACCAGCGGATCGAATGCGCCGGAGACTGCCGACACCGGTTTGGTGAACGCATACGGCTCGCCGTGCGCCACACGTTCGTCGAGCATGTTTTCTGCCCATTGCCGCAACTGCGCTTCATCCATCCCTTCGGGGCCGACTTTCGAATCGACCGTGAGGTCGACCACATGCTTGCGGTAGTTGGCGCCGGTGCAGAAGATCTGGCGCGGCAGATCGATGGCCGGATGCGTGTGGAGGTCGGCAACGTCTTGCCATTCGCTCCGCTCGGGGGAAACCTCGGCCGCGAGGCGCGCCAGCGCCTGCTGGCTCACGCCCCAGTTCTCGAGCAGCGCGAGCACCGTCGTTGCGCCCGCAAGCATGCTGTCGCCATGCTTCGCTGCGAGCTTCGCAAGAGACGCGACCCGATCGTTCATGACGAGACCAGTGAAACGCACACCGTCGCGCGCAGAAAATGTCCCAAGTGAATATGGCTTCACGCCTTTTCTCCGATAGGTTTCTGGACCAGCGAATCGTCAACGATTGCCGGGTAATCACTGTCCGCGCCTGCCAGACCAAGTACCCGACGATGTGCAATGAGAAGCGCCACACCTTCGGATGTCGGCCGCAACGACTGTGGGTTCAGCGCGATCATCCCGTCGGCGGCAGCAACGGGCAGACCAGCGGAAAGAACCGCCTGCCGGGCCAGGGCGGGACGCTCCTGGACCACCTGTCGCGCCCGCTCCAGGTCCTCCAGCCAGGCACCCACCAACGCACGCACGCGGCTTCCCGTACGCATGACGATCCCTTGACCAGGGAAGTCGGAATAGTGTTCCTGGACGCTGGCATTCCGGACAAAACCCGCCTTGACAGCCATCGCGTCGAATGGAGGTCCCAGAAGAGTGGCAACGCCCTGCCCGGCCATCAGTGCATCCAGGCGCTCCTGCACCCCTCCCGCCGGCACGAGACGATATTCGTCACGGCCGATACCCGCATCGTCGAGCATTACCCGTAGCGCCGTGACAAAGCCGTTATCGGGTGCGTCGACGAGGATATCGGCGCCGCGAAGCGAGCTCATGTTCGACCGGCCGGCGCGCGCAACGAGTATTAACGGGGTGGTCCGCTCGATCTGTGCGACAACGCGGAAGTCCTGAGGCCCCACCCTCCGGTTCCATCCAATAATGTTGTCCATCGACGTCACCACAGCATCGACTTCACCCGCTACAAGCGCATTGAACTGCTCGTCGGACGAGCGGTTGCGGATTGCCTGCGTCACCACGGAGCGCCGCTCCTGAGCAGCGACCATTGCAAGCAGTGGCGGTACGAACCACATCACCCGGATCGTCTGTTTATCCATGGTGTCATCCTGTCTGAGTCAGCCCTTTTCAATTACAGAACGGATCGTTCTGTTTTGTCAAGCCTGGATTTTGTGCGACGCGCCTGCATCCGCGATGATTGTCCCTATTGACAGGGTCACCGCCGTGGTTAACGATTCAATACGAAACGAATCGACTCGTTAATGGAGAAAAAATGGAAACGACGGCAGACACGGACAATGTGCAGCATGCGCAGGCTGATGGCTATCGGCCGGTGAGACGGATCATCACAGACACCAATTCGGATGGAAAGTCGTATTTTCTGTCTGACCAGCCAGCACCGAACAGGACGGCCCGCCCCGGCCTGCCCGTCGCCCATGTGCTGTGGGCAACGGGTGAAGCGCGCGCGCCCGGCGCAGAACCCGCGCCGGCCGGTCACGCGTTCGAGTTCCATTCGCGAGGCGGATCGCTGCTGCGCATTGTCGATTTTCCGCCCGATGAAACCTACGATGAATCCCAGCTGAAACAGTTTCTCGACGCGAATGGCGTCCGCGACAGGAGCAACCCCCGGCATTTCTGGTTCCACAAGACAGAATCGCTCGACTATGCCTTTGTCCTTGAGGGAGAAATCTGGGCCCTGCTGGACGAAGGCGAAAAGCTCATGCGCGCCGGCGACGTACTGATCCAGCGCGCAACCAACCACAGCTGGGCGAACCGCTCCGGCAAGCCGTGCCGCATGGCATTCGTACTGCTTGACCTCGCCGAAGGAGAGCCGCTGTGAGCAAAGCGATCATTACGTGCGCCGTAACAGGCGGCGCCCATACCCCCTCGATGTCGCAGTTCCTTCCCGTCACGCCGGAAGAAATCGCGGCCGAGTCGATCGTAGCGGCTGAGGCAGGTGCCGCCATCATTCACCTGCACGCCCGTCATCCCGAGGATGGTCGTCCCTCGGGCGACCCCGACATCTTCCGGCGCTTCGTGACCGCCATCAAGTCGTCGAGCAACGCAATCATCAACATCTCGACGGGCGGCGGAGGGCCGCACATGTCGATCGAGGACCGCGCGGCGGCAGGACGTGCGCTCAAGCCGGAGATGTGCTCGCTGAATATGGGATCACTCAACCTGGTCCTGGCAGAGATGGCCGAGCGCAGGCGTGAATGGAAATATGACTGGGAAGTGCCCTTTCTGGAAGGCACGCGCGGGCTGATCTTCCGCAACACCTACGACGATATCGAATGGATTCTGGAGCACATCGGCAAGGCCGGGGGCACGCGGTTTGAATTCGAATGCTACGACGTCAGCCACCTCTACACACTTCAGTACTTCCTGGAGAAGGGGCTTGTCAAGCCTCCACTGTTCGTGCAAACGGTATTCGGACTGCGCGGCGGGATAGGCGCACACGTCGAGGATCTGCTGCACCAGAAGCGTACCGCCGACCGGCTGTTCGGCAATGACTACCACTGGTCCGTACTCGCTGCTGGCAAACACCAGATGCCGATGGCGACCATGGCAAGCCTGATGGGCGGTAATGTCCGTGTCGGTCTCGAAGACAGCCTCTACATCGGACGCGGACAGCTCGCACAGAGCAACGCCGATCAGGTCCGCAAGATCCGCCGGATTCTCGACGAACTGGGCATTGAGATCGCCTCGCCAGATGAAGCGAGGCAGATACTCAACCTGAAGGGTGCTGACCAGGTGAATTTCTAGCCTGAACGGACCCAATCCACGCCGGGCGCAACCCCGTCCTGCATCGGCTGCCACACCTCAGCGCGTGGCAGCCGTCTTCTCCGCAGGGGCGCTCCGCTTCACCACGTCGAGTTCCGCAATGCTCGGTGGCTCAACACCTAGCAGCGTATAGATGTAGTTGATGTGGTCCTGCGCGAACCGGTCGTCGAGCGGTCCACTGCCCGCCAGCAACCGCATATATACGGGCGCATACAGGAGCTCCGCCAATGTCTCCACATTCTCCGGGGCACGTATGGGCTCGGCAACACGCCACTCTTCCAGCATTTCCCGCACAAGTGCACGGCGGCCGTAGTGGAAGCGCTCGCGGAATTTCCTGAGCACGGCAGGATCGGCCTGACCTTCGGCGATGATCTGCGCAACGATCCGGCCTGACCATCCCGCGTATTCGTGAATCAGCGACACCAGATGCGATGCGATAGCCTTCCCAGGAGGCAGATTGCGCGGCATCGGGGTTTTGACTATGTGGTGCTCCATGAAGGCATCTATCACGACGAGCGCCTTCGAGTTCCACCAGCGATATATGGTCGCCTTTCCCACACCAGCCTCCCTCGCGATCGCTTCGATCGAAATCGACTGGACCGTGCGGGTCTCAAGCAGGCGAACGGTCGCCGCGAGAATCTGGGTGCGTGTGCCCTCACTGCGGGGCCGACCGACCCCTCTTGGGACGACCAACCCGGCGGAACCCTGAATATCTGTTTTCATTGGCAGGAGAGTTGGATAGTGAACAACGTCATCACGACTTTACGTTGCAATGCCACTCAGCGATACACATTCAAAAACGGAGCGTTCAATTATAATACACTCCGTATTCTAATTTACCTACTGTCTGCCGTTCTGGAATCCAGATCCGCATCGGGCGAACCGGGCTCCGGGCATATCGCCGGGTCAGGATACTGCGCACAAGCTTTCGCACAAAAACAGACGTAGCGGGGGCTACGATAGCGGAAGATGCATTAGTCTCAGCAGCGTTCAGCGACATGCTTCGGGTCCACGGGTTTGACCCAATATCCGTAACGGAGCACGCAGCTATCATGTGCCAAATCGAGACACACCGTTTCGTATATAAATGGCGGGCGTTGCCCCATGGAGACACGATGAACAGATCTATTGGCGGACCGAAAGGCCGGACGTCGCTTGTGCTGGGTCACTGTGCCGGCATGATTGATGTCGTCGCACTCCCCGTATGGGTAGGTATCGTCCTGATCCGATACTATGGACTGGATCCACAAAGTGCCGGTGCGCTGGCCACTTCATTCCTCGGAGCGGCGGTGGTAAGCAGCCTGTTCATCTCTTCGCGGATAGACCGTATCCGCGGGACGATCGCAGCGCCTGCGGGATTCGCACTTGCGGCGGTTGCGTTTTTCTGCATGGCACTGACACGCGACTACACCGTACTGGTCGGGTTGCACATCGTCGGTGGACTCGCGGTCGGATGCGCCCTTTCCCTCACGCATTCAGCCATCGGCGCAAGCCCGAATCCACATCGCCTGATCGCCATCGGATTCACCGCGCTCAGCATCCTGTCACTGGGATTTCTGGGAGGTGTGCCGCGAATGGTGTCCGCGCTGGGTGGCCAGGTTGTATTTCTAGTCCTTGGCGCCATTATGCTCACTGCCGCACTCTTTGGGCTGCTTGGCTTTCCAGATCGCCCGACATTGGCATCGCGTGACGGCGTGCCACGTCAGCGGGAACGCCTGTCTCATGGCGTCTGGTTTGCGATGGTGGGAACAGGTCTGCTCACCCTGAGTCATTCGATGATGCTCAGCTTCCTTGAACCCATCGGTCTCGCACGCGGATTCAGCGTGGGGCAGGTTATGAACGTACTGCTCGTCATGGGGATGGTGAATATGTTGCCGGGACTGCTGGCCGCGCTCCTCGAACGCAAGGTGTCGGCCCGCGCGGTCATGGTTGCCGGTCCGGTGCTACAGGGTGCGCTAGGCTTTGCACTGACCCGTTCGACGTACTTTGCGCCATACGCCGTTGCGGGAGTCATCTTCCCGACGGTCATAATCTTCACTCACACGTTCGTGTTTGCCTTCCTCGCGCGGAACGATCCGTCAACAAGAGCGGTGGCGGCGACCCCCGTCATGGCGATGACGGGATCCGCAATTGGCCCCATTCTGGGCGGCGCAGTGGCTCGACATTTCGGATACGAAAGCATCGGCTGGGCCATCCTCGTCGCAGCGACGATCAGCGTTATCTGTTTCTGGCAAGCGGGCCGCCGCACCCAGTCCGTGCACGCCCCCGCCGCGGAGGCAGCCCACTAACCGGATCTCGCGCAATTACCGAGCAGCTTTGCGCTGATCGAGGGTGGCCAACCGGTGAAGGTTCAGGCCGCCCGCTTACGATTGCTGATAGTCCGTTGTTCAGGCTACCGAATCACGTTGGTCGCAAAAGCGTTCGGATTCCCGATACGGTTACTGGCTTCATGCGAGCGCGAATCTCCGCCTTCCATCTGGCGACTATCGGCTCAGGAGGGTCCCAGAGCCTTGGGACCGCCGGTTGTATCGCACATAGCCATGCCTCGCGTCTTCCACACATGGTCAGAAAGAGCACAATAGTCAATCAGCCATTCCGTCACGCGGATCTGCCGCTGTGAACGGCTGTGAGAATCCGACACTAAACGGCGGCGTCAATCAGAGATGCGGAATGGTCATGCTCTGCTAAACGGTTTGGGAATGGTTTGCGCGGAGAGCGAGAGGCGCTACCCGGTGCGTCGGAAGGAGCCCGTAGGGCGAGTGCAGACGCACCCGACGCGGTTCATTTCAGGAAGTGGTGACGCTCAGGTCAAGATGCGGTAGAAGAAGGAATACCGCCGAAGAAACAGGCCCGACACCGGCTCAAACCGCCAAGTTCACTCCGATGTCGAGCCCCACACGCGCATGGGCACGGGTGCCGGCCCAGTATGGCACGGTCCACCAGTCCCGTCGATAGCGTTTCGGCATTGACGGGGATTGCCGATGCCGGCCACCGGCCGCCTGTTTGTGTGCGCCCGCTGCCGGGCGCAGGTCATCGTTTGCCGCCGTTGCGACCGCGGCCAGATCTATTGCGACGGCGACTGTTCGGAGGTCGCACGTCAGGCCAGCATGCGCGTGGCCGGCCAGCGCTATCAGCGCAGTCGTCACGGCCGCTTCGCGCATGCCGAACGGATGCGCCGCTATCGCAGCCGCCGGAATAAAGTGACGCATCAGGGTTCCTCTGCGCCTGCCGCCGATGCTCTACTGGCACCGACTTCGACGACGTCGGCGGCAACAGCGGCGGTATCCGCCACCGCCCCAGCTGTGCCTGAGCAGTGCCATTTCTGCCACTGCGTCTGCCCGGGCTTCGTGCGCCTGGGGCCACTACGCCGTCGGGTCTTCCGTGATGTTCGTACTACTACCTACTGCACAGGAAGTGACCCATGACCATTGGAGTTGAACTTGAGGCGCAGATCCTGCGCTACTACCACGTCGAGAAGTGGCGCTGCGGCACCATCGCACGGCAGTTGCACGTGCACCGTGGCACGGTCCAGCGCGTGCTGGCGCAGGCCGGTCTGCCCCGCATCGGCGGGATGCTCAGACCTTCGCAGATCGATGCCTACCTGCCGTTTATCCATGACACGCTCAAGAGGTTTCCGTCGCTCACGGCCAGCCGGCTGTATGCGATGGTCACCGAGCGCGGCTACCGTGGCAACCCTCATCATTTCCGGCACCTGATCGCGGTACACCGTCCGCGTCCTGCACCAGAGGCTTATCTGCGGCTGCGCACCTTGCCTGGAGAGCAGGGCCAGGTTGACTGGGCCCATTTCGATCACCTGCAGATCGGGCGCGCGCGCCGGCCACTCATGGCCTTCGTCATGGTGCTGTCATGGTCTCGGCAGATCTATCTGCGCTTCTTCCTCGATGCCCGCATGGACAGCTTCCTGGCGGGCCACGCCGGCGCGTTCGCGGCGTGGTCCGGATTGCCACGAATCCTCCTCTACGACAATCTCAGGAGCGCTGTGCTCGAGCGTCAGGGTGATGCGATCCGCTTCAACCCCACGCTTCTCGCGTTCGCCGCTCATCATCGCTTCGAGCCGCGTCCCGTGGCAGTGGCCAGAGGAAACGAGAAGGGACGCGTCGAAAGAGCTATCAGGTATGTACGCGAGAATTTCTTTGCCGCGCGCAAGTTCACCGATCTCGACGATCTGAACATCCAGGCCGCGCAATGGTGCGCGGGCATGGCGGCGGATCGTCCCTGCCGGGAAGAACCCACGATCACGGTGCGCGAAGCCTTCGCCCGCGAGCAGCCCAGCCTGCTTGCGTTGCCGGAGAATCCGTACCCCTGCGAACTGCAACTGGCCGTGAAGGTCGGCAAGCAGCCGTATGTGCGCTTCGATCTGAACGACTACACGATCCCGCATACCCACGTGCGGCGCGTACTTACGGTCCGGGCTGATCCCCGGCAGGTGCGCATTCTCGACGGCGCCGATCTGCTTGCAACTCATGTGCGCAGTTACGATCGCGGCGCGCAAATCGAGATTCCCGCACACATCGACGCCCTCGTTGCACGCAAACGCGAAGCCCGTCACCATCGCGGCCTCGACCATCTCGCCCGCGCAGCGCCGGCCAGTCACACACTCATGCTGCGCGCGGCTGAACGCGGCGCCAATCTGGGTAATATCACCGCCCACCTGCTGCGGCTGCTCGACCGTTATGGTGCAGCCGAACTGCAGGCAGCGATCGAGGAAACGCTCGCCAGCGATGCCGCGCCTCACCAGAATCCGGTGCGTCTGGCGCTGGAGCGTCGGCGCGAGTCGCGTCAGGTACCGCCGCCAGTGACGGTGAACCTGCCCGAGCACGTGCGTAGCAAGGACACGCTGGTGACCCCGCACCGGCTCGACATCTACGACCAGATAACGGGAGGTACTGATGAGCTCGCCTGAGAACCTGCAGGAACGCGCGAACGCCCTGCGCCTGTACGGGCTGCTGGCGCATTGGCCGGAACTCACTGACGCCGGCTGGGTTGCGCCGCTGTTGCAGTGGGAAGAAGACGAGCGTGCCCGCCGTTCGCTTGAGCGACGCATCCGGGACGCCCATCTGGGCAGCTTCAAACCGCTGTGCGACTTTGACTGGACCTGGCCCACGCGCTGCGACCGGGCCGCCGTCGAAGAACTGATGTCGCTCGAGTTCGTCAGAGACACCGCCAACGTCGTACTGATCGGCCCGAACGGCGTGGGCAAGTCGACCCTGGCGCTGAACCTCGCCTACCAGGCGCTCGTCAACGGGCACACGGCGCTGTTCACAACTGCTGGCCAGATGCTCGGCGAGCTCGCCGCGCTTGACAGTGACTCAGCGTTACGCCGGCGGCTGCACCGGTACGCCACGCCTGACGTGCTCGTAATTGACGAGGTCGGATACCTGTCCTACTCGAATCGCCACGCCGACCTGCTGTTCGAGCTGATCAGCCGCCGGTATGGCGCAGCGAGCACCGTGGTCACCACAAACCGGCCGTTCGCAGAATGGTCGGAGGTGTTTCCGAACGCCGCCTGCGTCGTCTCGCTGGTTGACCGGCTGGTGCATCGCGCCGAAGTCGTCGCGATCGAAGGCGAGTCCTACCGGGTGAAGGAGGCGCGTGAACGGGCGGAGCAGCGCGCAAAGAAACGCAGCGCAGCACGTATGGAGAAGAAGAAATCATGAAGCGCCTTCACCTGCCTTCGGGCATCACTCACGGGCTGGACTTCCTGATCCCAGACAACTGGTCCGCAGATCAGGCGCTCGCCGTCGTGGAACTCATCGACGATCTACGCGAGCGTATCGCCGCGCACTATCAGATTCCGCTCAATGACCTGCTGCACGAACAACGCGCGCCTCCCGACAATCCTCACCCTCGTGACATCGACGATCCATTCTGATGACCATCACCCAACAACAGCGGCCCATAACCGCCTCTGTTGTTGACGCTTCTACTCAACTTTGCGCCGCCATCTAATGGCGCTTTTACACCGCCGCTAACAGCCGCGCAAGCACGAACCAGCGGGTGGTTCGCGCGCGACGAATCTGGCTCGATACCATAGCCCTGCAGAAACGCTCGCCACGACGTTGCCAGCGCCTCCTGATCAGCAACTTTCAGCCAGAACGCAACGGTCGCTACATCGCTCAGTTGAAGACCGAACCCGCGATCATGAAAGTCGAATAGCGTGACTTCGGTATCCTCTGACTCTCGCGCTGGTGTTCTCGGTGCGGCACGATCAGTAACGCGAACAGTGCGACGGAAAGCGCATGCATCACCGAAACCCGCGTCAGGCGGATTTTGTGACCCTCTCCATGTGGCGCGCGGCGTTGACGAGCAGGCGCTTGAGCAAAGCCACGAGAAAATATTCTTCGTCGTTGGTCAAGGCACCGGTCGACCTGTCGTCGACTGCTTTAAGGATCGCCGCAATGTCCGCCAACATGTCCGCACCCCGCCCGGTCAGCGAGATGCTCCATGACCGGCGATCTTGAGGTTGCCGCCTCTTCGTTGCAATCCCCGATGCGACAAGATGTGATATGAGCCTCGATACCGCCCCCACGTCGTAATTCAATCGATGTGCGAGCTGGGCCTGCGTCAGGCATGGTTGATGAGCCAGACATGCGATGGTTTTAGCCTGTGTAGACGAAATCCCAACCAGCGAATTCAGCTGTTGATCAGTGGATCGAGAAATTGCCCGGTCCACTTCAACGAAGCGACGGATGAGCCAATTCTCAGCCAGCACATCACCAGGATTACCCACCGGGAGCTGATCAACGTTCTTCATCCTCCCGCTCCACCTCAATCTCTCGTTTTCGACCTGCAGGATCGCGAGGCTGCTCGCCGCCGCATGATTTGCCGCCGCCCGACTGATATGGCCGGGCGGCCTCGCGCTTATTTTCTCGGAACGTCACTGCCTGCCTGGCGATCGGGGGGACCCACCGCCACGGCTCAACGTGCGGCAACCGCCGTCTTCCTCGTGGGTGCTTTCTGCTTTTTCGGCGGTTCGCCCGCCTTCAGCACATCAGGCACCTCGACACCCAGCAGGGTGTAGATGTAGCTGATATGTTCCCGCGCGAAATGATCGTCGAGTGGTCCGTTTCCGACCATCAGACGCATATAGACCGGCGCATACAACAGCTCACTCAGGGTCTCAATGTTGGGTGGGACGGGAATGCGCGCCGTACTCCGCCAGGCCTCGAGCATTTCCCGTACAAGCGCCCGACGCCCATAGTGGAACCGCTCGCGGAATTCGCGCAGAACGGCCGGATCGGCCTGCCCCTCGGCAATAATCTGTGCGACGATCCGGCCAGACCATCCCGCATATTCGCGAATCAGCGCCATCAGATGCACTGCAATGGCTTCACCTGGCGGCAGGTTGTGCGGCATCGGGGTTTTGACTATGTGGTGCTCCATAAACGCATCGATCACGACGAGCGCTTTTGAGTCCCACCAGCGGTAGATCGTCGCCTTTCCAACGCCCGCCTCCCTGGCGATTGCTTCGATGGAGATCGACTGTATGGTGCTGGTGTGGAGCAGCCGAACCGTCGCAGCGAGAATCTGCGTACGGGTCTCCTCACTGCGCGGCCTGCCGACACCTCGCTCGGCGGCAGGTCCAGGAACGGGAAGCTGAGCTTTTGTCTTCATTGGCGTAACGGAAGGTCGACCGGCAAGTGCTCCCACTTCCCTTGTGGGAAGCTGGACAGCCGTGTTGAGGGGTGTCCCGAACGGTATCACGGAATTATAAGACACATCGTGCCTTAATTACCTGCCAGTTGGAAGGACACCTGTTCGCCGCGGGCTCGCCGACCGATGGGTAGCGGGCTGACCGGTCCGGTCATCGGGACCGGCCATCACACGCGGCGTCCCGCGCTGCGCCTGACGTGTCGCTCAGAGCCCCCCCAACGCCACGTATTTGATCTCGAGGTAGTCGTCGACACCATATCGGGATCCCTCGCGACCCAGTCCGGACGTCTTGACACCTCCGAACGGCGCAACCTCGGTCGAGATCAACCCCTCATTGACGCCCACCATGCCAAATTCAAGCTGATCGACCACACGGAAGATCCGGCCCACATCACGCGCGAACACATAGGATGCCAGACCGAAGGGCGTGTCGTTGGCGAGCGCAATCGCCTCTTCTTCCGTCTCGAACCGGAACAGCGGCGCTATCGGACCGAACGTCTCCTCATGGAAGATCAGGGCGTCCACGGGAACGTCGGCCAGCACAGTGGGCTCGAAGAAGAACCCTCCCAGTGCGTGGCGCTTGCCACCCGCGAGCACACGGGCGCCTCTGGACAGCGCATCGGAGATATGCTCTTCCACCTTCTGAACGGCATCTTCATTGATCAGCGGCCCCTGCACCACGCCCGCCTCCATACCATTGCCAACCTTGAGCGCGGCGGATGCGTCGGCCAGTTTCCTTGCGAAAGCGTCGTAGACGCCCGACTGCACCAGTATGCGATTCGCCGCGACGCAGGCCTGACCTGCATTGCGGTATTTCGCGGCGAGCGCACCCTTTACAGCAGCGTCGAGATCGGCGTCGTCGAATACGATGAGCGGTGCGTTGCCACCCAGTTCCATGCTGGTCTTCTTGATGGTGGGTGCGCACTGCGCCAGCAGCTGCGCCCCGACCTCGGTCGAACCCGTGAACGACAGCTTGCGCACCACCGGATTGGCGGTGAGCTCACCGCCAATCGCGCGAGCCGAGCCGGTGACGACGTTGCATACGCCCGGCGGCAGACCAGCGCGCTCTGCAAGGACGGCCAGCGCGAGAGCAGACAGCGGCGTCTGGCTCGCCGGCTTGATGACACCGGCACAGCCGACGGCCCAGCCAGGGCCCGCCTTGCGGGTAATCATGGCAGACGGAAAATTCCACGGCGTGATCGCCGCAAAAACACCGATCGGCCCCTTCTGCACCAGGATTCGACGGCCGTCGACGTTCTGCGGGATGATGTCGCCATAGACCCGCTTCGCTTCCTCCGAGAACCACTCGATGAAGCCTGCGGCGTACAGGATTTCGCCGCGCGACTCGACCAGCGGCTTGCCCTGCTCTGCCGTCATGATGACAGCGAGGTCATCAATGTGTGCCAGCATCAGGTCATACAGGGTGCGCAACACCCTGGCGCGTTCCTTCGGCAAGGTCTTGCGCCAGCCCCGCATCGCCCGCTCAGCCGCCGCGATCGCACGCCGCGTCTCATTCGCGCCACCGTCAGGCACGCGCGCAACCAGTTCGCCCGTGGCGGGGTTGCGCACTTCCAGTGTGTTGCCGCTATCAGCCTGTACCCATTCGCCATCGATTAGCATCGCCTGACGCAGCAGGCTCGGGTCCTTCAGGGGAAGCGTGATGAGTTCACTCATGTCAGTCGGCCTCACACCGGGTTACGGCCGACAAAGAAGGCCTCGTCGGGATCGCTGGTCGGGTGCAGGCCTGCTGCTTCCAGGCCTTTGCGCAGGACGGTCATGTCGCGCTGGTACACACGTTGGGTCGGATGCGGCATGGGGCCGCCGTTATAGCCCTGCAGCCATGCCTGGTACTTCCACAGCATGCGGTTGAGCAGCCCGTTGGCCGCGATGGGCAGGCTCGCGAAAGCCTTGCGTGCGGGATCCATCTTGTACCAGAGCTGTGTCGCCTGATCGTATTCGCCCGCGCGGATCAGCTTGTGGATCTGCGGCAGCAGCGGGCCGTAGTAGGCCGAATAGTTGGTGCCGCAAAAAGGGATGTCCATGACCTGCGCCAGCGGCACGTATTCGTATTCCAGCGGGGACGAGATGACAACTTCCTTGTGGAATTCGCGGTGCACCTCGATCGCCGACATGATGTAGGGCAGACCGCCCTCGGCCTTGATCGCGACGACGTTGGGAATCTCGTCGACCATCCGGCGCAGTACCGGCAGCGGGATGTCGGCAGGATGCAGGCGGGAGAAGCCCCACGCCGGCAGCGGGAATACCATCACGCCGAGACTCGTCGACTCGCAGATCGCCCTGGTGTACTCGAACACCTCGTCGTAGGACTGTGGGTAGAAGTACGGGGGATAGCCAAGTAACACCAGGTCGGCACCGCCCGCCTCTGCCAGTCTGATCGCCTCGATGTTGTCCTCGAGCGTATTAAACACCGCGTGATGCACTATCACAAGGCGGCCCGCGGCCTGGTCGGCCATGATGCCGCAGAACTCGCCATACTGCTCCTGCGTGATGGCCACTTCCGAGCACGAGAGGGAGCCGACGAAGCCGTGCCTGATAGCCAGTTCGACGTCGTGGCGAACTGCTTTTTCGTTAATACGCCTGAAGTCCGACGTCATGGTCGGAATGGTCACGTTGGCGACGCCAACAAGATGTTCACGCGCCCATTCGCGGGCTTCCTTTTTGATATAGCGAGCCATGCAATGCTCCTTTAGTCTGCGTTGATGTTCAACGTCGCGCGCATTAGCGCTTGGTTTCGAATTCGATCGGTAGCGTCGTGGCCAGACCAGCCTCGATCGCCTTGTTGAGGATCAGCTCGGCCACCACGATGTCCTGCAGACCTCCTCCGACCGACTTGTACATTCGGGCCCTGGTGTCCTTCAGGCGCTCGTCGAGCGCACCCGTCATCAGATCGGCCAGGCTGAATGATTTGTCGTGGAACGCGACGCCGGCCCTGTGAGCAGCGAGCATGTCACCCGTCTCCTCCAGTACTTCCTCCAGCATGTCGCAGACGATGATGTCGCTTCGGGCAACCACCGAGACGTCGATCTCACGCTGCTCGGGAATCGTCGAACCGATTGACACGACAGTCGCACCGGGTTTGAGCCAGTCGCCGAAAAGAATCGGCTGCTCATCCCGGGAGCGGGCCGCCGCAAGCACGAGATCGGCTGCCTCCACTGCTTCCTGCGCGGACGCAACACCGCGGGCGGGAACGCCCAGGTCGCGCGTCACGGCGTCCGCAAACGCGGCCCGACGCTCGGGCGTCGGACTGAACACGACGACCTCCGTCAGATCCCGCACGCTGGCAATGGCCCGCGTGTGCATCGACGCTTCGAGGCCGCTGCCCAGTACGGCCAGGCGGGCCGCTTTCGCGGGTGCCAGCCGGTCGAGCGCGGCTGCCGACGTGGCGGCCGTGCGAAAGCCTGTCACCAGATTGCCGTCGACAAACGCCGCGATGCGGCTGGTTTCCTGATCGAACAGCACGATCACATACTCCACACCCGGTGCCTTCGAACCCATTGCCATGCCCATGACCTTGGCACCGTAGTAACGGCTGCCCACGGGCACGGCCGGCAGCGTACGCAGCCACGTCTTGCCCGCGACTGCGACGGTGCGCGGCGGAGTGCTTTTAGGCGGGATGGGACGGGCGTACGCCGTCTGGAGCGCGCGGATGGCGTCCTTCCAGACAAAGACGGTACTGGCGGCCTCGCTGGAGACAAACACGGGGGCAAACGGGGAAGTGGTCATGGGCGGAAACAGGGAGTGACTTGAAGGGCTCGGCCAGTCGCACGGCCTGTGTGGCCAGCTGGCGAAGGACTCGAGAGCGATAAGGCGGACGCAGTTGTCGGGATACGGAATTGATGCGTGTTTTTACGAATGCACGTGTGGCACGCCAGATGAGGCCTGGCGGGTCACTTCCGCCGCGATCTTCAGACGGACGTTGTCCGACAGTGCATGAGGGATCGCATCCATCCCGTAAGCACTGCGACTGATGCTGGCCGTCGCCTCGAACCCGATCACCGGGCCCAGCGTCCAGGGGTTCACTGCGCGATCGATCAGCGCCGCATCGAAGGTGGCCGGCAGCGTGATGCCGCGAATGGTGAGATCTCCGTCGATCACATACTGGCGCTCCTCTGCCCGCCGCACGGCGCGGGACCCGAAGACGATCTTCGGATGTGTCTGCGCATCCAGCCAGTCGGCGCCGCGCAGGTGTTCGTCGCGCATGTCGAAGGCCGTGTCGATCGACGCGGCGTCGATTTCGAACGACACGCTCGAGGCCTCGATACGCTGGTCGTCGAACGCCAGCTGCGCATCAAAACGCCCGAAGATCCCGGGCGTGCGCGTAAGCCCCAGATGACGGACCGAAAAGCTGATGTGGGTATGTGCCGGCTCGAACGTCCACGGCGCGCGCGCCGACGCCGTACCCGGCTCGATGACGGCGGCCTTCGGCAACGAAGTCCATAGCAATGGCAACAGGATGTTCAGCATGCAGTGTCTCCAATCCCACCCTTGGGACCGTTCTTATGAACCGAATGCTAACCGCCAGAACGCATCAATGCAAGCATTGAAACGTATCTCTTTAGTTATTGATGCACGTCTAAACCATATCGCCGGGGCGTAACGGTCGAATTCAATGGCGGAATCGTGCATAATGACCCACGCATTGATGCGTTCGATCGCGCATCAATTAACCGTGACCGGCGCGGTGCCGCCCGATTCCCACGAACGGGACTGCGGGGCGCGCGGCCTGTGCGGTTCGTCTTTACAAGCGGATGCCATAATCGGGCAGGAGAGCCTCCCGGCGCTGGAGGTCAAGGAATATGTCGGAACAAGCGAACATGATCGATCAGGATGTGCTGCGACTACGCGAGTACATCGAGGGCCACGTGGCCGGCAGCGCAGACCTGCGTCTGCCACCAGAACCCAAGCTTAGCGAGACGCTCGGTGTCTCGCGGGGGCGGCTGCGTACGGTGCTTAAAAGGCTGGAAGACGAGGGACTCATCTGGCGACACGTCGGCAAGGGCACGTTCGTCGGTCCCAGACATGTGAAGCCCGACGACGAGACCTGGTCATCCTCGATCAGCGTCGACGACATCATGGACGCCCGGCTCGTTCTGGAACCCCAACTGGCCGCGCAGGCGGCAGTCCACTCCACGGCCGCCGACCTCGCGGCGATGGACCAGTGCCTGGCCGACATGGCGGATACAGCGCCATTCATACCGTGGAAGCGCCTGGACGAGCACCTGCATCGGATCATTGCGGAATCGACGCATAATGCCCTGCTGCTCATGCTGTACGACACGATGCGGTTGCAGGTGCGTCTTAATCTGGACACGCGCATGGAAGAGGTATTTACGTCCCAGACGGGACCTCGACACGATACCGATAGCGAACACCGGCAAATGGTCGATGCGATCCGGACGCACAACCCGGCGCTGGCCGAGCAGTTGATGCGTGAACATCTGCGCTCGGTGAGAACCCGGCTGTTTGGTCTGCGCTAGAACCTGGGAGCGGCGTCAGCCGATGACGCCTTGCTCAGGCCCCGAGCGGTGCGGTGGATGGACCGTTCCGGATCCCGACGAGGCCCGCCTCCCCGCGCAGCGGCCGTGCGGCCAGCCTGAATACCGCCACGCTGGCGCTGAGCCGGCTCGCCTGCTCTTCCAGCGCGCTTGCCGCTGCAGCCCCCTGCTCAACGAGCGACGCATTGCGTTGCGTTATCTCGTCCATGCTCGTCAAGGCCCGACAGATTCCTTCGATACCGCGGCTCTGCTCATCAGAGGCCGTCATGATCTCGCCAACGATGGTGGAAACGTCGCCGATTGCCTGCTTCACGCGGGCCATCGTCTGACTTACCTGCGCAGCCTCTTGCGCGCCGCCGCGGACCGTCGCGACGGATGAACCGATGAGATCCTTGATTTCGCGGGCTGCAGACGCCGAACGTTGCGCCAGGCCGCGCACCTCGCTAGCCACCACAGCAAAGCCGCGTCCCTGATCGCCGGCGCGCGCCGCCTCGACGGCTGCGTTCAGCGCCAGTATGTTCGTCTGGAACGCAATGCCCTCGATAACGCCGGTAATCTCCGAAATCCTGCCCGAGCTCGCGCTGATCCTGCCGATGGATTCAAGCATGCGCTCGACCGCCTCGTTGCCGGCGTGCGCGAGATCGCTCGCGTTAGAGGCAAGGTGGTCGGCATGTCTCGCGTTGTCGGCGTTCTGCCTCACCGTCTGCGTGAGCTGCGTCATGCTGGCAGCCGTCTCTTCCAGCGACGCAGCCTGCTGTTCAGTGCGCGCCGACAGGTCCTGATTGCCCGCCGCGATTTCTCTCGACGCGATGGCTATCTGATCGGAGCCATCGCGCACCGATCCCACCATTTGAGCGAGGTTCAGATTCATGCGCCCCAACGCTTTGATGACCTGCGCCGGCTCGTCGTCGTGCGGCGTTTCAATGGCACTGGTGAGGTGGCCCGAACCGATTGCCTCGGATACACGAACCGCGTCAGACAGTGGGCGCACGATCGAACGGGTAACAGCCAATGCCAGACCCATACCGAAAAGCAGCGCGCCGAGTCCACACACGACCAGCCACAGCAGCGCTTGCCGGTAGGCCGCATCTATCCTGGCGCGCGCCGCCGACATCTGTGACTCGGCATACGCCGCGAGCCTGTGCTGCGCCAACAGATAGGTGTCCTGCACCGTTGAATCCGATCCATAAAGCGCCACGGTGGCTTCGGCTTTCCGACCTTGCATGGCAAGCTGGATAACTGTGCCAACATAACGGCCATAGCGCTCGCGTGCGGCGACGACATGCTCATAAAGCTGTTTGCCTTCTCCTGTGTCGAGCAAGGTTGAGAGCTGGGCCAGATGCGCGTCGGATCGCTTCCGGTCCTCCTCGAGTCCTTTCAGGTCGCCCGCCATCGACTGGACGTCAGTGCGCAGGATCAGGTTGCGGATGAGGCGCGCGCTATCGAGGTCGAGCAGCGCGTCCGCGTGAACAGCGGCCAGGGCCGCATAGACCTGCCCAGTGGCATATCCGGCGCTGCGCCGCTGCGCATTGAGACCTGACAGGCCCATGCACACCGCAATACTGTTCAGAACGAGGACAATTCCGAACCCCGCAGCGAGCCGGGCACCGATCCTCCAGGAAAGCATGTTCATTATGCTTCGTTATCCATATTACATTTGGGGTAAAGTGGCTGGCAATGACCGACCGCGCTCACTGCGCGACCGGCCATTGACGAGTGCGATCAGAACATGTGCATGATCCCGATCGTGGCACCGGTGGTGGTTCCCGCAGGCGCAAAGAGCGACGTCGTCCCGACTCCGGGCGTCAGGCCCAGGTTCGCCTTCCCGTGATTGTTCACCACGCCGACTTGCGCATACACGCCCGTGCGTTTCGACAGGAAATAAGTCGCGCCCATGGCACCCATCAGCGAGTGGCTTGATGAGTCGTTGCGATCGCTGACGTACCAGACACCGGCATTGAGGTCCAGTTGAGGCAACGCGAAGTAATCGACGCCACCGCCGTACACGTTGTTGGTCGCGCCGCCCTGGACCTTGAAACTTTCGAAAGAAGCCTTCGCGGTGACGGGGCCGAACTTGTAGGCCGCGCCGATCACCCGTCCCACAAACGGCACATTGCCGGGGGGAACGGTGACCACCGACCCGCCGGCGTTGCTGTCGAAAAAGGCAGCGTCGAGCGTCAAGCCGCCCAACTCGTACTTAAGACGTGCGGAATACTGACGGCCCGACTGGAAGTTCCCGGCTACGCCGCCGAATGAGTACATCGCGCTCGCCTGGAGACCGTACAGTTCCGGGCTCGTATAGGAGATCGCATTCGAGCTGAACGAGCCCGTCACGCTGACGTTGTTGGAATAAATGGCCAGGATGCTGCCGAACTCCGAAAAGACACGCGGATCGAGCGCCCAGGCAGACAGGAAAAATGGCGAAAACTGCAGGCCTGCCTTGACCTCGCCGAAGCCGCCCTTCAGCCCGACGTAGGCCTCGCGGCCGAACAGGTTGCCATTGCCGTTGTTAAATCCGCCGTTGGAGAAGCCAATGCCGCTCTCGAGCTTGAATATCGCCTTGAGCCCACCGCCGAGATCCTCCGTACCCGTCAGGCCGAATATGGCTGGTGCAACCCCGCCGTTCTGGAAACCCACAAATTTGCCGCCGTCACCCCCGGTTGCCATATTCAGCGTCTTGCTCAGATAGAGGACGCCAGTGTCCGCAATACCATACAGCGTGACGCTGCCTTGCGCATGAGCCGATACCGCAAGCAGAAAACTCGACGCTACTGCGGCCGCCGTCCCGACAACGCACCTCCGATCCATGACTGTCTCCTTGATTTATTTGCCGCTTTCGCAACTTAGTTTGGATTACACAATATCGGATCGATACATAGCGCCCGTCAGATAACAGCTTTCCGACACAGACTGGGCGCCGTGCGAGCCCTACGAGGCTCTCACACGCCCAAACGCCATAACGTTGCCAGCGAATGCGACGCTCCGGCCGTCCGCGTCCACCGCTGCCAGGACGGACTTGAACGTTCATCAGGTTCTGCGGGCGGTTGGCTTCGACTAGCGGACCACCTGCAAGTTATCACGTCAATATCGATACGATAAGACTCATAATATGCCTTTGCCTCTTGCATAACAAGCGGATTACCCCTGGCTATAGCGCTTCTGAACGTAGGAAAAACCCGACTTATCGACACGATACGACTCGTATATAAACATGCTGCTCGCAGCGTTGATGCCTGGCCAACGCTTGCAGGCAATCGACGGACTTACACATCGCTTTCAAACCGGCGAGTGAATACGATGGCCTCTTCGTCATGAAAAGCTCGCCCCCCGGACGAAATATTGCGGAGTCTCGCATCGAGTAACTCGGGATTTTCGCGAAGAACTTCGCCACCGGGGCCTTTCCATGGATAGTCACATTGGAGATGCTTCCGCCGTTCCTCGCGCTCGCGCTGTTAGGCGACACGCTCTATGCCAATCCCCTGTTGCTCGGCTTTGCCTAGCAACGCGGCTGGCGGCCGCTCAGCTACGACAGTCTCGGTCGCGCGATCGAACTGAATGGCATAGCCGTCGAAAAGAATCGTCCGGCGTTCGAATGGGGCCGCTATCTCGCGCAGCACGGTGAAGCCGCCGCGGATGGCTTTACGCCGCTGGTCGGCAAGTAGCAAGCCATTGTCGTGCAGATGCCCGAATCGCTGGACCGACTGATCCAGCGCAATGTCGCACGGCTGAGCGTCTATCAGAATCCGCGCTATGCCGCGCGCTATGTTGGAGCCGTCGAACGGCTGCGCGAGAAGGAAGCGGCTGCTGTGCCCGGGTCGAAGCTTCGCCTCACGCCGGTGGTCGCGCGCAATCTGGCGAAACTGATGACCTATAAGGACGAGTACGAAGTGGCCCGTCCCTATGCGGACCCGGCCTATATGGACAAGCTGTGCGCTCAGTTCGAAGGCGAGCCGGTTCGCGATTACAAGCTCGGCGTTCCATCTCGCGCCGCCATTGCTCGCCGAACGCGACGAACAGGGCCAGCTGAAAAAGCAACGATTCGGGCAATGGACGCTCAAGATATTTCGCGTGCTCGAAAAATTCAGATTCCTGAGCGGTACGAAGTCCGACGTATTTGCCAAGACGGAGGAACGGCGCAACGAACGTGATCTGATCGGAGCAGTACTTCGCACTGGTCGACGAATTCTGCGCGACGCTGGATATCGCGCGTTTCGATGCGGCGCTCGAGCTCGCGAATCTGCCTGACGAGATTCGCAGTTTCGGCCACGTCAAGGCACACAAGTGGCCACTACGAACTCCCTCATTTCGATTTCCGCACCGGGCCATCTGATTGCAAGCCCGATCAACGTGGCGCTTGAGATTGACGTTCGCCCCGTGGGCGGTTCCCCGAAACCTCGGTCGTCCCAAAATCGTGTACGCATAGCACTCTATTAAGATAAGTTTTCTTACCGTAATAGCTGTATTTCGGCCACTAAGTCGCCTGACGCAAACCAAGCCCCGCAAGACTCGACTGATCCTTGACCGTCCGCCGTCTTGCAAACCGCTTGTCGCAAGTTCGAGTCTGCAATGGGCGCTGCGATCTGGCATGAAATATTTCGGTTGGCTAAGTATTTCAACTACTCCTTTTCAGCGATTCGCAGACAACGACAGCGTTCCCGCACTCAATGTACTCCTCTCCGTTAAACCGGTGAAGCACCCACATGATCAGTGGCAAGGACCCGACCACAGTTTTGCTGTGGACGCACGGAGACAGCGATCATCCTGTCGCGTTCTCTGACAATCAGTGACCGGCATAGTGATGTGCCACGCCGTGTGTCCAACCACACCATTCTTGACCGCCCTACGAAAGCCAAGTTGCATTCGTCTGACGACCGTCTATATTGGGGAGAAGATAGCGAGACATGTCTTTCCCGCGAATCCACCGCTGAAAGGAGCACCTCGCAAAGGAGAATGTCGCATGGACATCCTGAAGCTCGCCATAGTCGTGGCTATCCTGTGCGGAGTTGCAAAGGGAATCCAGCTATTCAGTCGCCATTGCCAGCGTCGCTTCGCTTACAGTTTCTTTTCGGTGCGTGGCTTCTGGCTCGAGGCAATCGGCATCAATTTCCTCTGGTGGGGATACTATTTCTGGGTAACTGCCCCGCTTCGCCATACGCAGCCGTCCGGCGGACTTGTCCTCATGGCGATGGGCCTCGCTATGGCGATCTGGCTGGTAGTTGAAAACGTTCGTGACACCGACTTTCTTCACGGCATCGGCGGCTCGTTACTCCAGTTCGTACTGTTTTTCCCTGTTGCCCTCTACGGTATTCCGCTTCTCGTGATCGTGATGTTTTTCCTGCTTTTCGCGACTTATAAGGGCGGCCCTGCATGGTTTGTCGATCCATAATCGTTGAATATGGGCTCATCAGTCGGCGCCCGCTCACGGCCGCATGACGAACAGTGCCGCGTCGTCGGCAAATATCTCCATATGTCAGAGATGCGGCGGAAAGCGCAAAAGCAGGATATCGGCGAGACGCCGCTTGCCGCCGATCCGAGGCAATCTGGCATCTCCGCATCAACGCTCGACGTCCGGTCCTGTTTTATCGGGTTGGGCGTCACGCTCCGGCACTATGGGACTTCCACCGACGGGCTCCCTTTCCGGACGCGGTTCAATAGCTGGCGCATCCCGCTGCACTGGCATTGCTTTCACGAAATCCACAATGTCGACAGCCATCGCTCGATCCGCTCTTGTGGGCGAGGCTGCCATCATCTGCGCTACCTCCCGCCACGCAGCAAATACTCCATCGTGAGACTTCCAGCCTGCCTGCCTCTGCTCCATGCTCGCGCCCGCCCGCCAGTACATCGGCACTTCTCCACGCGCCAGCATGTGCGCCACACCCTGACTGGGATAACGCTGCGTAATACCGCGCGTGCGCCGGGGTGTCGCATTCGCCTCGACGCCGTGCTCGCGAAGCTGCTCTGCGAACCGTTCACGCCAGCGCCAAAGATCCTGCTTACGCGGATTGAGACGCCGACCATCCGGCCCACGCACTTGCACGCTAAGATGGATATGCGGATGAGCCTCGTCGTCGTGCGCCGCAAACACATAAGCGCGCCCATCCCCGAACTCGAGCGCTGCGAAATTCCGTGCAGCATCGCGCACGGCCTGTCGGTTCGTCCCCGGCGGCATCGACAGCAGAATATTGAATACCTCACGACGGGTATTCGTCTCCGGAATCCCCCACCCTCCAAGTTGCCAGGTCCGCATAAGGTCACGTACAGCGTCGGCACCAGCAATCGAGTCCCCGTTCTGGTCTTCAAGTTCGACCTGCCCGTTGCGGGAGATGTAGCGCAAGTGCCGACGCACCGCGCCCATACCCTGAGCACTCGACGCCTTGTTGGTGATTTTGACCATGACTTCAGGCGAGCGCCTGAGTGTCCGGGCCAATTGATCGCGCGTGCGCGTGGCTTCATCACGCATGCCTGCACCCGAAAGCCGCTGCGCGCGGGCATGCCTGAACGGTTCCTGAAACAGACGGTCGCCCCAGTTCAAAAGCATCGCATCAATGTAGACCTTCGGATAAGGCATGTCACCGACTCCATCGATCAAGATTCGCGCGAATTATGGCTGCCACGGCGCGCAGATGAAGATCTATCACGTCCCGGATTGCGTCCATATTCCCACCCCCGTTTCGTCCGATATCCGCCAAACTTCCGTCACGCGCAATCTGTCCAAGCCACCGGTTGATCGCAGCAAGGTGCCGGTTCGAATCCGTCAGCACCTGCATCTCCTGCACGCCGAACTGAGGTTCCTTCAAGAACTGCGCTCGGATCAACGCCACAATCCAGCGGTTGCTGGTCAGGCCCGACACCACTGCACGCCGCTCGACCGCCTCCTGTTCAGCGAGCGTCAGCCTGATCTCGATTCGAGTGCGAGAAACGCCGACAGCACTCCATCGGGGATTTGCTTCGGCACGGATGTCCGTGTCGTCAGCATCGGCACGCAGTGCGGATGCCATCAGTTGCCGCACGCCTTCACCAACCGTCATGCCCCTGCGCGCGCACCATTGATCCCAACCCGGCCGCATTTCACCAAGTTCGACGCACAGGCGTTCGCGCTGAGGCATGGCTCCCTCTAGCGCGCAGGTGAGGGTTCGGTAGGTGTCCGCTCGATCTCGCGGACCGATGCACGCCCGTCACCCGGCCGTGCCCGGCGGTCCCGCTCCGAAGGTGCTTTCGGATCAAAGACCTTCGGCCGCGGCAATGGGATACCCTCCCTGCCAAACGCGTCCAGCATCTGTTCGGCACGCCGCTGCACGCGTGAAATCGACCGCGCGCTAAACCCCTGCTCCCGCATGGCGCCGACCAGAACCGCTAGGTGAAGAACCTTATCCTCGTCGGATATCGTGGAAGGCTGACGCTCCTGCCTGTCCTCGTTAGTCGGGTTGCCAATAGGAGCGGTGGCACGATCGAGTGCGCGCCCGGAGCGGGAAACAGACCCGGCCGCCGAGCGTTCGCGCTCCACCACTTCGACCTGCCAGGTATTGCGGTAAGCGTCCTTCTCTTCCTCGCCCACCACCATGCCGCGGTCATCAAGGATCGGCACATTGACAGTGACGAGCCGCCGACCCAGGTTTTCCAGCGCGACTTGCTGCCCGGGTTCAGCATGCGACTCCAGCACCGCCCGTTCGAGATCCACACCCCAGACAACGTGATCGGCACCCGTCGCATCGCGGAACACCGCGTAATACGAGTCGCTGCGAGCCGGGTTGTTCTGATAGGGTGCGCGGCCATGTTCGCGCAGTTCGCCGGCATACCGCCGCGGAGCATCGGGCTCGTCGCTACTCGCCAGCTGTCGTCCAACCCGGCGCGATCCCACATGTTCTCCGGTGCGGGACGGCGCCGCGCGAAATGCGTCGCTCACCTCCTTAGGTATTCCGGCTGTGGACGCGGATGCGGGCGCCGACGTGCTGGTCTCTTCGGCACGCGCTTGCGACGTGGCCGCGTGCATCGACGCATCGGCCTCGAGCCGGTTGTTCATGCGCGACTGCCGGGCATCCGCCAGACGCGCGAGGTCTGCTGCTTTCGGCTCGTAGCCACTTACCTCGATGCCGAGCAATGTCCCCCGCAGCCACACTTCGCTTCGGAATACCTCATGTCCCGACACTCGAACCCGACGCCACGATTTTGCCGCCACGATGTCCATCATCGACTCCACCACATCCGGCCGATTGTGTTCCGTGACGAGGTACGGTCCCACATCATCGAACGCGAGCTGATACGGCGCATCTTTGAGGAAATACTGGTGACCCGCACGCAGATATCGCTTACGAACCCGTTCGGGCGGCTGATCGAGTGGCACGCGCGCTGTGTCATTAGTCCCCGGCGGCGCATCTGCGGTCGGACGCATACCGGGCTGCCGTACCACCCCGGCGTCATCGCGGATCGTCTGATCACGCAGACGTGCCCGCGCCGCGTCAAATTCGCGGCGGCGCCGGACTGATACAGCGTCCACCGCGGCGGCGTCCAGTTGACGGCTCCGACCATCGTTACCGGACTGCTCCGCAAAGCCCGGACGCCCGGGAATATCCTGCTCGATCACGTTGATGACCGGAGCGGTAAAAGGTGATGTTTCAGTCATGATGCGATCTCTTCCTGATCAGGTACGACTCGCCACAACCGGCGACACGTGAGACGGTTTAGCGGTCCGGCCCGGGAGGATCCTGCGACGCCGCCCGCTCCTTTGACTGCTCCAGCGCCGCCGCGCGTGCTTCGCGTATTCGTGCCCACGATCGCGCCTGCAACTGGTCGAGCATTCCCTCGAGGTTCGGACTGAAATTCAACTCACGCGCGGATTTCTTGAGTGAGCCGACGGTGCGCTCCAGCAGGTCACGCGCCCGATCCCACGGATAGACCTTCGGCCGGTCACCGTCATAACCGACCTGCAATTCCGAGCCATTCAGCCGGGCGTTCTGATCCATCCATCTGAGCCGGTCGGAGGCGAACTCCATCTGCGCCTTTGGATGAAAGACGACACTGCGCGCCGCCACCTCCTGGATCAGGTAGTGCTCAGTGTTGAACACCTCGCCGCGGTAGGGGCCGCCGTTCTCACGGGGTGTCCCCATGCGCAACGGTGTGCCGAAACGATGTTCGGCCAGCGCCCGGATCTCGTTGGGCACATCGGCCACTTCGAACAGCGGCTCACCCACCGGTGGGCGTATCGGCGCCAGACGTCGCGACTCGACCGCAGGAGAACCACCAACCGGAGGTACCACGGAAGGCTCGGTTGGCGGGCGCTCTGGAGTCGCTGATTCGCTCGTCGGCGCAGAGGATTCCGGCATGTTGTGCTGCTTTGGCTCGGTACGCTTCGACGAGCGACGACGAGAAACATCCTCTGCATCGTTCACCAAGGTTTCTTTCACGCGGCTCATGATTTCCTCCTTCAGGTCGTCCAGCTTTCCGCCGGTTGCAATACCTACTGTCGACTCCATACCCACAGCCGCCAGCCCAACATCCCGGTACGCGATTTCCCGCAGGCAATCGCCCACATCCCCAAAGCCCGACAGCACCGCCATGTCGTTAAAATCGGTCGGCACCTTGTCGTTGATACGCGCGCCGCCGGCGAATACCGGCAGTGCCAGACGAGCCTGCGACTCTTCCACCGCCTGACGGGCTCTGCTCTCGCCCGGCCCGAGATCCCCAAGCACAACCAGCCCGACGTCGGGATATCGTTCGCGCAGGATTGCGGCGACCTGAGGCAGCGTCCCGCTCGACAGCGTCGCGAGTGACGGCCAGTCCGTCGCCCGGTAGGCGGACAGTACGGTGGCCATGCCCTCGCCGATCAGGATCGGTGCGGAGGGGTCTCCGGCAGCCGGTGCCGGCCCGGCAATCCAGTACCCACCCTTCTTGAGGCCACCTGCCAGTGAAGATTTGAGGCCATGTTCGTCGATCAGCTCCAGCGTAGAGATCGCCTCGCCGATCCAGAATGGCACCACCAGCACGCGTCCCGTGAGCGGCTGCTCTTCGCTCGCTGGCGCATAGCCCAGCAACGCGTGCAGTTCAACGGCCTCCAGCTCACGCAGTGCCGGCACCGGCTGGAGGTGCTTGCGTACGAGATACGGGTGTTCCGGACCGACTGGTCGCGCCCACTGCCAGATTGCCTGCGCTTCGCTGGCTACCGCCTCATGACGGGCCTGCTGCCGTGCCTCTTCACGTACCCGCCGTTCAAGCACTTCGGGACTCACCGCAAATGTTGTCGCCATCCGGTCGGGATAATGCGTGCGCTTCAGATCGAAACCGTGCTGCCGCGCGAGCCAGAACAGCGAGGCGAGCGTCTTGCCACCCGACTCCTTCACCGAGTGCCACGTGGTGCGCGCAGCACGCTCGTTGTAATTGCCGGCCGTACGGCTCCATTCGTCCCAGATCTCGAAACCAGCGTCACCAAAGCCGTTCTTGAGCGCAAATGCCATGTCTACCCACGTACCGTATTCGTCCGCGGGAATTACAGCGAGCGCAGCACGCGCGCGTGCGGTCTCGTCAACATGCGGTGCACTCATTTCCGGCCTCCCTGTATCTGCACAACACCCGATCTGGCGGCGGGCACAGGTCTGCGCTTCGCACGAATGGGTTTAGCTGGCACCAGATCCGCGACGTCGAGGTCCGCCACCGACAAGCGACGCTTCGCCTGCGCAAGCCGTGCGGCCGGGACACCCAGCAGCATGAAGTGCCGTTCGACATAGGCTGTCACTTCGTCCTCACTGAGATCAGCCAGACGCGGCGGCAGGTCGCGCGGATCCCAGGCCTGCAGCACTTCCAGATACTCAGCCGGCAGATGAACGAGGCCGGCGCCTTCCGGATCGATCTCCTCGGGCTGCACCTCGCGCAGCCGCCGCTCGACCTGGGCACTGAAACGCGCGAGATTCATCGCAGGCACCGATGGTGCGCTTAACACCCGCGAGGCAAAGACGGGGTCACGCCAGTAGGAGATCCTGTCGGCGAGGATCGGCTTGGTGTTCTCCAGCACGATGATTTCCTTGTCGCGCCCGAGCTCCTTGATCTCCTGCGGCAACAGTAGCGGCCTACGCTGCTCCGATATGCTCTCGCTCGATCCGCCCCGGCCACCGAAGATCGCGTTCGAACGGCTGATGCTACGGGACTGATCTGTGAAGGTGCCGAGCATTTCGGAGTAGTCGTTCGCATCTTTCTGCTCGCGCGGTGCATACAGGATCTGCATCGCGTGGTTCGTCAGGAAGGTACGTGCGTCGGCCCGGCCGTAGACGGATTCGAGTTGCGCAACCGACTGCACAATGGAAAGCAGGCGCAGGTTGTAGCCAGCCATGTAAGCGACTGCGCGGGCGATGATGTGGATCTTGCCAATCGCCGTCATCTCGTCGAGCAGCAACAGGCACTGGAACCGGAGTGCGGGATCGGCCTCGGGCAACTGCTTCGTGTTGAGATTGACGACCTGCGAAAACAGCAGATTCACGATCAGGGCTGCTTCCGACAGGTGATCGGGTGTGATCCCGATATAGACTGACATCCGACGGCGCCGCAGGTCGCGCGGATCAAAGTCGTTGGCGCTCGTGGCCGCATCGACAATCGGATTGGCCCAGACTGTGAGCGGCGCGTGGAACGTCGCGAGAATGCTCGCAAGTACCTTGTCGTCGTTCGACAGGAATCGGTTCAGCGCATCGACACATGGCCCGGTCAGCAAACCGCGATGCTGGACAAGCGCACGCTGCAGGTACGCCTTGACCGGCATGCCGTTGCCCGACGACTGCCGCAGCACCTCTCCGATCGTGACCGGGTAATCGGTAATCGACTCGCCCTTGCCCGCCCGCCGCGCATCGCGCCATTCGCAGAGCAGCAGCACGATGCCGAGAAACAGGTTGCGCGCCTGGTCCTTCCAGAAATCATCGTGCCCACCCGGCGGATACAGGGCATAACCGATCGCGAGGATGTCGCCTACTCGGAAAAGCCCGTCGGAGATTGCCGATAGCGGGTTGTATCGATGTGTGCGGCCGTCCTCGGCGAATGGATCGAACAGGTACACCTCCTGCCCGTGTGCGCGCCTGAACCCAGCGGTCAGCGCATAGTTTTCGCGCTTGACGTCGAGTACCACAACTGAATCGGGGTAGCTCAACAGGTTCGGGATCACGATACCCACACCCTTGCCCGAGCGTGCGGGGGCAGCAAGCAGCACGAACTGCTGACCGGTGAAGCGCAGATAACGCCCGCGCCATACGCCGACGACAATGGCTGGTGCATCCACATTGGGTCGCGCGTTCATAGCAACCCCGCGGCACGGATTTCCGCTTCGCTTGCAAACCGGGCACTGCCATAGACGCGCCGACGCCCAGAGTGCTCCCGTAGTGTGTAAAGCCCCATCAAGGGCCCTCCCACCGCAACGAGTAAGCCCAGAAGCGCGGCACCCGCCAGGCGCCGGCCGCCGTGCGGCATCCGGCCGTCATGCCAGGCAAGCAGCGCATCGCGCCAACCCCATAGCTCCGCATGGAAGGGATTGAGTCGCAGGCTCGCGTACAGGAAGAAGGACGCGAGCCACAGCGAAGCCACCAGAGCGCCCGTTACCACCACCAATATCACGAGCGTGACCAGGGCGGTCCGCGCGTGATGCGCTACCGTGTCGGCGGCTTCCACGTGAGTCAGGGATCGATGGTTCGTGTTCATGCCGTTCTCACGCGAACGCCGTGCGCACCTTGCGCACAGGATCGAACCAGATTTCCGTCATGCCCCAGCGCTTGCCGATCTGCTTACCCGCGCCGTTGTAACGGGCGTGCGCTTCCATGTGCGCGATCACGTCGATGGTCAGAAACAGCAGGCGCTTCAGCGCGGCATCGTCGTATGCGGCGGCTTCGGGATGCTCTTTCGCCATCAGGGCAAAGCGTTCGATCGCAACCGTTGCACTCGATGCGTGATAGCTGGTGATCGAGCCTGCGTGTCCGGTTGTCAGCAACTTCAGGAAGTCATAGGCTTCAGCACCGCGCAGTTCGGCAAGCAGCACGCGATCGGGCCGCATGCGCATCGTGCTCGCGATCAGATCGGCCGGCGTTACGCGCGCCTGCCCGTGCCCACCCTTGCTGTACAGAAGGTGGACGCAGTTCTCGATGTGTCGGATAAACAGTTCCCGGACATCTTCGATCGTCACGATCCTCTCGGTTGACGGAATCGACCGGCACAAGGTTTTCATGAAGCTGGTCTTGCCGGAGCCCGTATTGCCGACGATGACGATATTGAGCCTCCCGGTCACAGCCAGCCGGAAGAACGTGCCCCAGTCCCGCGCCTCCAGGCACTGGACGAGCTTGCGATCCTCAGGGCGCAGCGCCGGCAGCGCCGCGTCGAGGCCATCCGGACGATGCCACACGGTGTCGTCGAACAACCCTTCGTCGCGATACATGTCGAGGCCCTTTTCGCGTGCGGACGGCCGGCGGATCGTGACCGAGACCGTACGCGGTGGCACGACGGGCGGTACCACAATCTGGATACGCGCGTCGCCGGGCAACAGCGCGGACAGAACGGGATGCTGGGCCGACACCTCCTGGTTTGTGAGTGTCGCGACCGCCACCGCGAACGACATCAGACGCTCGTAGTCAAGATCGGTATAGTCGTGGCCGTGCCAGCCGAGGTGTGTCTCTGTCAGCACGCGCTGCGGCCGATTGATGACCAGTTCAGTCACATCGGCATCGTCGAGCAGTGGCGCGAACGGCCGCATCAACTCCCGAACGGATGCGTCATCGGGAAGGCGCGCGAGCACCGCATCGCCGGAACGATCCTGAATGGCAGCGCGGGCGATCATGGCGTGCTCCCCGGCTGGAGCGCATAGACCGATCCGAAATCCAGGTCGCGAGCCACGACAATCGTAAATTCGGCTCCCTGCTTCTGCGTCAGCGTCGGCGGGATGTTGATCGTTCTGTCGAGCACCCGCGTGGCCATGTCGTTGCCCTGCTGCTGCGTGTTCTCGTAAACGACGGACCCATTGCTGTTGCCGCCGCGCGTGGCGAGATAGCCGATCGCGTCCTGGGTGAAGCCGAGCAGCATGGCCGCGCCGATACGCGCACGCCAGTGGTTATCCACGTACCCGTCAATCCCCATGCGCCCGAGCGAGTCAGCCGCTGGCGAATCGATCTCGACGGTCACACCGTGAGGCGTCTCGATGCGGGCCGAGAGGATAAAGGTCCGCTTCTGCCCAGGTGCCAGGTTCGAGCGATATTGGCTGTTGATCTGGGACCCGCGCTCGATCAGCACCACCCGCCCGTCATCGGAATAGACGTTCTTTGTCACCGTGCAGCTCGACAGCCCTGCCTCGGTCGAATCAAAAGCCGTGTCGCCTGCGCAGTCGATCTTGGCACCCTGCGCAAGGATGAGGCTGCGGTTACCCAGCATGTCCGCGCGCACCCGCGGCGTGGCGGTCGGGGTCAACGCCTGGGCAAGTGCTCCGGTCCCGCTCTGACCGGGTGCGGCAGCCGACCCGGCAGAGACGGTTGCCGCCACCGACGAGGCTGCTTCCGCGACTCCGCCAGATATACCCGCCGCCGGGAGCGTCCCCGTCGCGCCACCTTCCTGGCCCCCCGCCCCGGACGTGCTGCCCGCCGCGAGTAACGGTGCATCGTAGTAGCTGCGAGCAGGTGCCCGATGCTGAACCGAAACAGGTGGACGGCCCACGACTGGCACCGACCCCGGGACAGGTGCGCTTGCCACGGGTGGCGCGGATGCCGCGCTCGCCGCAGCCGGCGTGTCCTTGAACACGCGCCCCTGAGTCGATGTTTCCGCCACGGCATCGCGATGCGCTTTCGCTTCTGCGTCGTGACGCGCAAGGAACGTGTGAATCGTCCAGACCGCGCCGGCACCGGCTACGAGGACGATGACAAGCGGCGTCAGCCACCAGGCGCGCGGGCGCGTGCCCCGGTACTGCCCGAGCACCGGCATACCGCGATCAGCAGACGCTCCGGGTTCACCGGCGGAATCCCTGTCACGCGCCTCCCGGCCTCGATCAGTGGGGTCATCCGGTTCGATCGTGTTGCGGGTATCGTCATTCATCATCGCGACTCCGCAACACGCGTTTCACGCCGCTAACCGTCGTGCCATTACTGGGCGGCACGCCATCCATGTCATACGCGTCGTTCCAGATACCGACAACCTCCTCACCGAGACGTAACACGAAGCGCTTCGCCACCTCGTGAACGACGATCGTGTCGCCTTCCATATGTTTGTCGACCACGCTTTCCGTACCGTCGTCCGCCACCCGGAACGTCGCCGGGATGCGCCGGTTGCTGGGAATGCGGATGTACGTGAACCGGCCATCATCCCAGGCCGCAGTCGGCGCGATATCGTCCGAATGCAGCATGGCCTGCATCGAATAACGCGTGTTGCGTATCGCGGGCGACTGGGCGAGGCGCCGGGAAACGACTTCAGCATCGGTTTCAGCCTGCGCCTGAGCCTTCATCTCCCCCGGGTACACGAACGTCACGCGATACATCTCGTCGCCGTTTGCGAACCTCGCCTTCAGCGGCAGCACCACCAGATCGAAGCTGTAGCTGCGTTTGTCCGTACGGATTTCGAGATTCGAGTCATGCGCGGCAAGCTGCGGCTTCAGGTACACGTCGTGTTCCCCCCTGTTCGCCACCACCTGCCAGCCGTCGCGGTCACCGGGCGCCACCACCTGGATCTGTTCGTGCGGATCAAGCGCAATATGGGTGGCAAAGCCGCGCTGCGCTTCGATACGCACAACGGCGTCAGACGCATACACGATCTGCCGGACCCGCGAATCGTTGGACCAGCCAGGCACGTCATACGCGCGGGCGGACAGGCTCACGACCAGCAGGCAAGCAAACCAGAGCACCGGGACAGAAACTGCTCTCATGGCGTACCTCCCGCTGCCGCGGTCGAAGCCGGCGGCGTATATTCGGGATCGCGGCTGTAAGCCGTCACCCTGAAACCGAACGGATTCGCGACCGCAACGCTTTCGCGCGTGAATACCGGTGGGCGGTAGGTGTAAGCGAGCGTGATCACAAAACGCTGCGTGGGCTCGGCGTTCGCCTGGCCGTTTTTAAACGTCGTGCGCTCGAGATGCACCACCGCATGCCCTGGTTCGTCGGGCGGCAGCGTGGTCGAGAGAATCCGCACACGCCGTTCGGTGCCCGGACCAAGCTGCCGGTCCAGCGCATCCGGTCCGCTATAAATACCCCGGTAATCACGTGCGACCACGTCATCGCTCATGGCCAGCACGCTGTCGTAATCCATCTGCAGCAGGCCCCAGTCGAAGCGCTCACGAGCACGCACGTACGCCTCGACCCAATGCTTGTCCTGGATTTCCTTCGTGTGCACATGACGCGCATCGAGCACGTCGATCACCTGCGACTCGCCTGTCAGGCGATCAACCTCGATCGGTAACGGCACAACCCGGTAGAACGGCACCATCACAGCAAGTGCCGCCGCACTGAGCGCCGCAACGCAGACTGCGGCGTAGGCAACATGCCATGCCCGCCGTTCGGAGCGCTCCTGCAGATGCGTCAGCGACGCCTCGATGTCAAGTACCCGCCCATAGTCTCCGTGCGCGCTCATGATCCGGCTCCGACGGTCGATGCGGCGGGCGGTTTCAACGGAACGGATGACGCAGGAACGGGGAACACGCGGTTGATCGGCACGCGATGTGATCCATCCG
Source organism: Paraburkholderia sp. BL27I4N3 (assembly GCF_003386115.1). Taxonomy (NCBI): domain Bacteria; kingdom Pseudomonadati; phylum Pseudomonadota; class Betaproteobacteria; order Burkholderiales; family Burkholderiaceae; genus Paraburkholderia; species Paraburkholderia sp. BL27I4N3. Next base: position 2,667,271 of record NZ_QREJ01000001.1, read on the forward strand.
GCAGGACGGGCTTCGGTGAGCCTGACGAACACCCACTGATCAGGATAACGAAATTTACCAAAAATGATCCAATCAGAATTCTGTACATGGCCGTCCCCTCAGTTCCCAAACGAGGCCGGCACCATCTGGTCCTGCAGCCGGGTAGTGTTCCCTGCACGGCTCAGTACCAGCTCGCTCTGCTGCTCGGCGACCAGCCTGTCTTCCGTCTCAGCCAGCATCCGGAAAAGCTGCAGTTTCGTCATTTCGCTGCCGACCGTCGTGGTCTCAGTCTGGATGCGCGCCTGCAGCTCCGCCACGCCCTTCGGGTCCTGCGTCACGTCGATCTGCTGCATTAGGCTCTGGATCTGGTTCAGTTCCTGCAACTCGGTCTGATACGCCTGCAGGCCGAACGCCTTGTCCTGAAACGGCTTGTTCAGCGCGCGCTGGCACACCTGCTGGTCGATACCCGCCTGGTCCTGGCAGTTGTAAATCTCACTCGCCGAGCGCAGGGACTGAGCGCTCCCCGTCAGCCCGTCGTAACCTCCGTTCTGAACCGCGGTATAGACGCTCTGCCAGTTCGACGGCAGCGAGCTGGCAACCACGGGATTAGCCAGAAGCGCACCAAAGCCGCGCGTGCCGACCGTCGACTGATAGATCTGGATTTCCTGCTGGACCTGCTGCTCAAGCTGGAGCACTGTCGCAATGGCCTGTGCCACGTTCTGCGCGTCGAATACCGGAATACCCTGCGCATGACCCGCGGAAGAAAGCCCCGCCCATATGGCGGCGATACCGGCTACCCTGAATCGTCCTGTCATGATGATCACCTCACTCAACTACCCTGCTGTCCGAGGTTGGCGCGCGCCGCGCGTTGATACGCGGGCATCGAACCACCTCCTGAATTTCGCGATCCGCCGTCTGGGCCCGTCCGGTCGCGGATCGTGCCGCCTGGGCGCGGACCGTTTCCGCTGCGATTGAGTGCCTGTCCGATCGCGGTCACAATGCGGCGCGACGCGACACCGGCGACGAACGCACCGAATCCGGATACCGTGGCGCCGCCGGACAGGCCGGATGCCACAGAGGGCAACTGCCAGCCAACCATCGCCAGGAAAATCGCGGTCGCAAACATGCCGAGTGCCGCGCCCCACGCGGCCGACGCCTCCAGCGCCGCCTGACCCGCTGCAACAAGGGCCGCCGGGTTGGTACCGGGCGCCGACGTTGTCACCTGGAACGGTGCAAGCTCGGTCGAGAATGCTGTCAGGGCCATACCTAGGAAAGCCGCAACCAGCACCTGCAGCAGGGCGTAATTCGCGACTTTGGCGGTCCACGCTTCGAAGAAGCGGGCAGTCGGTGCAAACGCGGCGCACGCTATGAACATCGGTCCGATGCCGAGCACAAGGTCAAGCAGCATGCGGCCCATCAGGACCTCGAACGCGAGCACGATCAGGAAAATCGAGCCACCCACGGCGGCCACGAACCCGCACACGATGTCGCCAATAGCCGCGGCAAGTCCGCTCGGGCTGAGCCCTTCATGCGTGGCCTTTTCAGAATAGGCATCCAGCACGAGATCGATCTGCTGGTCGTAGCAGTCGAGGGTCTGGTAGATACTGGTGGCGCTAGTTGCCGTCACGCTGCTGCCGCTGACTGATCCGCATCCGGGATTGCCACCGCCCGTCGTGTTCGCCGCGTTCTGGATCGCCTGGGCGAGGCCCGCCGTCGCACCACTGATGGCCGTCACGACCTGCTGCTGATAGATGCCGCTGCCGAGCGCGAAGGTGAGAATCGCGGCAACCTTGAGCCCGCGCCACGCGAACGCGGGCACGGCTTCCTGCGCCTCGCCCCGCACGATCGCCAGACCATAGGCGATGACCCAGATCGTGACGGCGGTGGTCACAACGGGGACAAGCGCGCCGGACAGCGCGGACGACACGTTCGTCACGTAGGTCGACATGCCGTTCTCGAGCGTGCCGCCGATCGCGGTGAAGAGGCCACTCATTACACGCCTCCCCGCTGCGCTGCGCGGCGCTTCGCCAGTTGCGCGTGGAAAACCGGCAGCCACACGTCGGGGTCGTTGCCAACCTGTGCGCGGATCGTGTCGAGCAGTTCGACGTTATCGGTGGTGCCAGACAGCACATCGAGCACATCGCCCACGCCCGCAAGATCAAGCCGCCCGACGGCCGAGCGGTGGCCCTGCTTGACCAGGAACATGCGGCTGTTCTCGCCGAGATTGCGCACAATGTTGAACTCGGCTTCGGTCAGCTTGAAACCGTGCACATAATCATCGTAATCCGCCCGGGGGTTCGGCAGAAAGAAGAAGGTCGCGCTCTGCTCGACCAGTGCACGCGCAATATCGCTGCGCAGCACATCGGCCGGCGACTGCGTATCGAAAATGCCCAGGCCGTTCTGCTTGCGGATCGTCTTCTGCTTGTTCTTCGCGAAATCCGTGAAGACGGGGTCGGAGAGCCGTTTCCAGAACTCCGTCATCACATAGATGAAGCGCCGGCCATCGATCAGGCTTTCCGTCAGATGCAGCAGGTACATCGTGACGGGCGTTGAGACTTCTGCGTCATCGAGCAGCTCGGTATCGTCGAACCCGAAAAGACCCGAGCGCGCAAGATCAATTCGGTCGGTCGGGTTGTCAAGCACCCAGCCGAGCCGCCCGCCCATGCACCATTTCGCGAGGCGCGCATGCAGGCTGTTCTCGCCCACGTTTGGCAGCAGTTGCCGCAGCATCGAAAGGCGTCGCAACGGCTTGTCCATGCGGGCGACTTCCCGCACCGCGCGCGAGATGTCGAGCTCGTCTTTCGCGGACAGCGGCCAACCCGTGTCAACGAGCTTGCGCACGAGCCGCTCCCAGAAATCGAGCACGGATTCATCGGGTGTCATCTGGAACGGGTTGAGCCCGGTCGGCACGCCACGGCGAAACACGGTGTAAGTGCCGCCCATCGCGCGAATCGCGATCTCGGTACCACGGTCCTTGTCATACAGCACGGCCGTGACGCCGTACTTCATCGCCATTGCGAGCAGGAACAGCTCAAGCACCGTTTTGCCCGCACCGGCCTGGCCGACGATCTGGGTGTTGGCGAGCGCCTTTGCATCGGCCGAATCCTGCTTCTCCGGTGTGACGTGGAAATTCAGATACAGCGGCTGACCGCTCGGCGTCCTGACGATCGTGATCGCCTCGCCCCATGGATTGCCGTCGCGTTTACCGGTCGCAAAGTTGTGCAGGCTGGACAGTCCACAGAAATTCCGGGACGTGAGCTTTGCCTCACGCGGCCGGTAGCGCCAGTTGCCCGGCAGCTGCGCAAACCACGCGGCATCGGCCACGAGATCGATCAGCGCCGTCTGGAATCCAGCGTCGGCGAGCTGCGTGCGCGCCTTCGCGACGTGCTTCGACACGTCTCCAGGCGTATCGGCCAGTACGGCAAGCGAATAGTGATACTCGCCAAGCACGAAATCGCCGTTGATCAGGTCATCCAATGCCTGATCCATCGCCCCTATCTGGGAGAGCGCCACATCTTCGCCGGCAATGAGCTGGTTGCGCTGCCGCTCGAGCGCTTCCTTTGCGCCAGGCTTGTCGAGGACGGTGAAGCTCTGCGTTTCGATATATTCGAAGTCGCCGTACAGCAGGCCGTTGAGCATGCCGGGCTCGGTGTCTTCGGGGTAATCCTTCAGGTCGAGTAACGCGGCATACCGTGTCGCGGCTGGCATGCGGATCTCGACCTTCTCCACTCCGACGAACAGGCGGGAGGTCGGCAGCGCCTCACGGATTGACCCCGAGGGAACCGGCTGCGGCTCCCAGACGGCATTGACGAGATAGCCAAGCAGTTCCAGCGCCGACGAATACCGGCGAGGACGCCGGGTATGAAGGCCTGGCTTTCGATAGGCCCCGAGCGCCACCGGATCATAGGATTTCAGGCTTGATTCGAGTTGAGCTGCCAGCTCGTCCATTGCCTTGAGTGCTTCATGCTGGTCGTGCCGGATATCGTCACGCGTGCGACGCGCAGCCCGACTGAATACGCGCCCCAGCTTCGTGCGGTTCGGCCGGTAGACGAGCGTCAGATAAAGCTCGTTTGCCATCATCCGGTAGCCTGCGAAGCCCGCGTAATAGCGTGTCGCCAGTTCCTGGCAGAATCGGTTGCCGTATGGGGTGGCAAAGTGATCCGACACGCGCCGACGCAGACGGTGCGACCAGAGTGCCACGTGGCCCCCGGGTAGCCCACGCACCAGCTGGTTGAATCCGTCGTGACGCACGAGGATGTCGGCCGGATCGGTGGCCTCGAATGCGATGCCCGCAAGCTTCCAGATCCGCAGGTAGTCGCCCTCGCGCGTGCTGATCACCTGATCCGTCACGTGCGTCGAATACGGGATGGTGTCGGCGAGTGCCACTTCGCGGTTCGCGACGGCGACGTGTTTCGCGGTAGCTGGCATGTCACGCCCTCCTTTTGAGGCGGACCGGCACGTAAGCGTGTACGCCCCAGGAGCGGCGGTTACCCTGACGCAGGACCATGCGCAAGCGCAGTGCGTACTGCGCCAGGCGCTGGTCGTCGCGGCGCGTGATGACGCGCATGGCAACGAACACCGGGATCATCAGGAACAACAGTCCGACGCCGAGCGGCGGACTGGCCAGCAGCGCCCAGATAGCCGGAATCAGCATGCCGCCGCCAATCATGAGGAATGGCACGAGCGGTACACCCCAGATCATTGCGGGCCGCGTGCATCCCTTGAAAACCAGATCCTTGAGCGAGTTCATGATTCGCCGCCTCGGATCAGCTCGTCGGAATCAGCATGCCGGCGATCACCGTCGCGCAACCGACAAAGAGACCGCCGATAAACACGTTTGCGATATCACCAAACCGGGCATGCTGGAACATCATCCGGAAGCCCGCCCAGATGATGGAAATCGAGCAGATCACACCGCCCACGCCGAGCAGCGTCGTCTGGATCGTGCTCAGGAGGGTGTTGACCTGCGAGAGCTGTGCCCAGGCAGGAGAGGCGAGCAGCAGCGACACGACTGCAGCGGCGATTTGACGCGCCATCTTTCGATCGGGCTGAGTCCTGCCCGGCATATTCCGATAACACCGATTTACACTAAGTATTCCTGAATTCATCATTGACTCCTTCCTGCTTTCGATGGATCTGCTATCGTCTGGCCAGTGGACTAGAACACCACGGCGCTGCTGCCTGGCTCGCGAACATCTGTGCCCGGTGCGGTGGCGGGTAGCTCCGATACCGGGTGACCAGGAGATCGGGATCGCACCGGATTCGAAGGCACGGCGGGATCAACCGGAATAACCGTAATGGGCTCAATCGCCGGTACGACTGCATGAGAGAACGGTGGCACTGGCAGCCGCGCGTTATCGACCACCCGCTGTACATAGCCGGTGCGGTACCCTGCCGAGAAATTGCCGCTTGCGTAGCACGACAGGCTCGCGCGAAGTGCAGCCTGCGGATCACGCCGGACATCCGTCTGTGCGTAGCGCGCTGCCGTAAAGCAGCCCTGCAGAATCGCGGCGCCCGCAGCCAGATTGCGGCAGGTATCGAATGCGCTCCGCTCAGTCAGTCCGTACGCGGCCCAGTTGGCGCGGTTCACCTGCGCAAGGCCGACACTGAAATTCCAGCCATTGGCGGCAAGCACATGGGCGGTGGCCACCGCTTCGGCCTCGCTCACCGGTTGACGCACCAACCGGCCGTGCGCGACGCCGATCGCATACGGATTGAACCCCGACTCCGTCCGCACAATGGCAGTCATCGTGACCGGTGAGACCTGAGGCGCACACTGCTGCGCGAGCGTGGTGAAATCGAGCGGCAGCATCATTGCCCCCCATCGCCGAAGCGGCTCTGCTGTTCGGTCCGTTGCAGGAAAACCGCAGCGGACTGCGACGGGTCGTAGGGTACCTGCACGCTGCCCGCGCCGTAGAATTCGGTAATCGTTGAACCCGCACCTGCCACACCCCACCAGACACGGCTATAGAGTTGGTTATCGATGTCGACATTGATCGCAGCGGTGGCGCCGCATAGCAACTCGCTCTGTTCGGAACCGCCCCAGTGCAGGAGATCCTCACGGCAGTAGCTGCCACTCGCGAAAGTGTTGGTCGCAAACGTCCCCTGCGAACCGCCCGCGCCGAAATCACAGGTCGGGAACGGATCGCTGTGACGCAGCGCACGCCACAGTTTCTCGATAGGCGGCACGCACGCGCTGTATTGCTCCGGGCCGCCCGGATTGGACAGGCACAGCAGCACCTGGCAGCCCCAGTCATCCGCGCGAGCCATGCTGGGGGCGAACATGGACGCGCCAGCGAATACTACCAGGGCAAGCGACCATCCGCGCGATGCACGGCGCACCATCCCCGGCCTCCGCCCGCTCACTACTGATCGCGACATTTTCATAATCCGCTTCCCTTCCATCAGTGCGACGCCGACGTACGGAACCGGAAGCGAGGAAAAAGAAACCTGCGGCGACGGGAAACTCGCCGCAAGCTCAAGGGGGATCAAAGCAGAGAAGCCCGCAAACGCAGGCTTTCGGGCATGGCCTAACCACTATGCACACACGCATCCGTCGATACGTCGGGATCGCTCACGCGTACTCGGTCGTGCGCATTGCACGTTGACCGGAACAGGTTGTCGAAATTTCGAACGGAGCTCTACCGGAGGCACGTTAATTGAATCTCAATGAGCCATCTGCTCCGACTCCCGGCATACGGCCGGGCGGTGCTACCTCATGCCTGCTTCACCAGCAACCTTGCTAACGACTGCTTGGCAGAGCTCAATTCGAGTTCAAACCGGCACCACGGATGTCGTGGAATCCCTAGTCGACGACAAATCACTTCACGACCGGCGCGCCACAGATAAACCATGCGTAGCAAGTCCCGCTGACGAGTTGCAAGCCGCCTCCACGCCTCTTCTATCAGATCTGCATCCGCCGGGTCATACGAACCGCGATTCGCACTCGCCCAGTTATCCAGCCGGGCATCGAGGGAAGGCGTTTTCGGAAGATCATCCACCGCGGACCTCGTCATCTGACGGCGCAACGCGATACCCAGCGGGATCTTCGAGAAACAGTTCGATATCAGACGCACGCCATCCAACAGCTCGCTCGCCAAGACGGATCGGGCGCGGAAACGTCCCCTCCTGCATGCGCTGGTAGATTGTCGATCGCTTTAGACCAACTTCCAGTTCGACCTGGCCGCGCCGCAAAATCGCCCCCACTCCGCGCAATCTATCGGACATGATCGACCTCCCTCTGTATCGCCCGAATCAGTTCCTGCATGGGCTCCATTCAAGCAGCGGGAGAGCCTGACGGGCAAGCCCGTCATATCGTCGGAACGTCCCGTCCGGTAGTCAGGGGCAGCTCAGACGGCCACTGGATTCAAAGACTGAGTCCAGCCTTGGAGCGGCAGCAAAGTTCTGCATACTGCGCGGGCGTCCGCATCGGCGTGCTCATTGAGGCCACGTCTTTCGTCAATCGCGGGCAACGGCCGAGGATCTGGATAGAGGATCCTCATCCCACTACGACTAATCCTTTGGAATTACAAAAGAAAAGAGCTTCGAGAGTGTCTGTTAGGTGAGGAAGCTGAACCGCTTTGCGCAGACACTCGTCGAGTCAAAGTGCATCGTCCGTCAAGTTTGCTGACGGCTGGTAGATCGTCGACCGCGATAGCTCGCTTCCCACGTGCTCTGCTTGCACCGAAGAACTGAAAGCGCATCGCGTATTTTTCTGCTCATGACTAGACTGGGTGTTGTCGCTAGCGGCTAACGAGATACTGGGGTCATTCAAGCAATGGGATCAAGCGACGGGCAACCCGTTTCGCCGTCAGGATGCCCCGTCAGGATCGCGGTCGCATGGGATGCCGATTGTCGGCATCCTTCAGCCAGTCGGGCCGAATCGCTGAAGCGTACGTTTGTCCGCTGCGCGACGCTTCGCCGTCGGGTTGCGCTTTGAAGTTTAATCGTTCGTCGATTGCGCGCGCGACCGCAGACGATTTAGGCGGCTTGTTCTCATCATAATCAGACCAGAAAGTGTGCATAACGTCGAACAACCCCGAAAGAATCTCGGTAATGAAAGGCAGGTGAACCGTAACCCCGTCGGAATGCTCCGACGGACGGTCGCTTAAGCACTGGCAGGTCTTCCAAGCGGGAATCATCGCACGCAAAGACTCGATCTCTTCTTCCTGCTTTTCCTCGATCGCATGATACATAGCCACGGTGCGCAGGAGTGCCTTCCCCATCTCGGCTAACTGTCGATCCTTTCCTTTTAACCGCTCCGTTAACCGACGAACATCAGCTTCAGCCTGATCTACGCGCCGCTGCAATGTGTTCAGGGTAGACGCTGAAACGGTTCCGTCGCGAGCGTCCGGTGGCTGACACGGGTTAGGTGAGTGATCCATCATACGTCCTCATTGCTTGCGGCGTTATGCCGCGTCACCCTCAGCCTTCGGCTGCTCTCTGCGACATCAAGGAGTGGTCGCGTCGGCCATCGGCCTTAATCGCCTGGTCCCGCGGCCCATCGCATCGCGCGATGACGCGCCCAACATTAAAAGAAAAATATCCATCGCTCTTCTGACGGCCGACGCCAGAGAGCTTATGCTGAAGCGAGGCGTCGAAATCACAACGATCGTTCGGTCAGCGCAGAAGCTATTGCCGACTCAAAACGGGGCTACAGCCCCTTAGCCGGTCACTAAGCGAAAGTTTAGTCCGACACACCTAGGATCGGGGCAACGCCATTTTGCATTGACTTTTCCAGTACACCATGCTAGAGAGGGCGAAATATGTATGATTTGGATGCTCTCAAGAAATTTGACCTGATTATCGACGCACGAAGCCCGCGCGAATTTGCCGAAGACCATCTGCCTGGGGCCATAAACCTTCCGGTCGTCTTCGACGATGAGTATGCGGAAGTCGGTACTACTCATCGCACCAATCCGATGCGCGCGTATCAGATCGGTGTCGCCTACTCCCTAAAGAACATCGCCCGGCACCTCGAGCTTCCGTTTTTTCGGAGCGATCGACGAATGTCAGTCCTGGTTTATTGCTTCCGTGGTGGGAAGCGAAGCAAGCTTTGGACAGACGCTCTGGAAACGATCGGCTACAAGGTCGACAGGCTGCCGACTGGTTGGAAAGGATATCGAAATTGGGTGCGTCAAACTCTCGAAGAGGTCCCCGCGCACTTGCAGTTCAATGTGCTCTCTGGCCCCACCGGATGCGGAAAAACTCGACTGCTACTCGCGCTACGGACGGCAGGTGCACAGGTCATCGATCTAGAGGAGCTTGCCTCGCACCGCGGCTCGATCATTGGGGCAATTCCAGGGCGAGCCCAACCAAGCCAGAAATTTTTTGACAGCCTGTTGCTTGCCGAGATAAGTCGTCTGGACTCGGCAAAGCGGATTTGGATCGAAAGTGAAAGCAAGCGAATCGGTCACGTCCAATTACCGACTGCGCTGTTCCATAGAATGCATGGCGGACGTTTATTCGCTGTCGAGACCCCGATGCGCGAAAGAATTGCAATGTGGCGTCGCGAGTATCCCCACTTCGAAAGAGACCCCACGGGCCTAGTCACACAACTTGGACACCTAAAAGCACTCGTAAGCGGGGCGACACTACAGAAGTGGGCGTCGATGGCTGAACGCTGCGAGATCGAAGCTCTCTTCGAGAGCATCATGGTCGACTATTACGACCCTGCGTACACTCGCTCGACGAAGAAAAATTATTTGCATACGGAGCACGCCATAAAGATCCAACTTGAAACGCTTGACTCATCGTATCTCGCAAACGTCGCAAGACGTTTGATTTCTGACAGTGACGCTCTGACGTCGCCGCCGCCTGAGTAAGACCTTCGTTCGTCGATTCATTATCGAAAACCAGAACGGCGAGAGAAGCGTCAACCAAAGCATTTGAAAGTAGCCACCCGGCAAAGTGGTTCGTTGCGCGGTGAGACCCAGATATGGCGTTTCACCGTCCTGATGATGAGCGTTATGGAAGCCGTTGTTCACGAGTAGGCAGTTCGACAACCAAAAGTCAACATCCCACGACGTAAGCGCAGTGCGAGAAATGTCCGCGTCGAATCCGTAGTGCTGCATGTACCCGACTGCCTCAACGACAAACACGCTCACAACAGCGTATCCGATGTAGAAAAGCGCAATCTTCCATTGCAGAAGCGCGGCGAAGCCCAGCAACAATATTGCGAACAGTGCATTTCGAAAAAGGCTATACGGTACCTTTCCCCCCGGATGGGAACGCCGCGAAAACGACGAGACCAACCCCGCTGCATAGGAGCGTCCAACATGACACCATACCGTCGTGCCTAATGAAGCAGTCGAACCGAATTGCGGATTTCCAACATGTCGATGATGCAATTGGTGCGCAACTCGGTAATGCGGATAGCCGGCAATGACGAATGCCAGGTCACTAACGTGCTGCCATATTCTGGCTGGTCGGTGCGTAAGCTCATGCAGGTGTGCCATTGCGGTAGCGCTTAACACTCCGCACGCGACAACAAGTCCGATCAGTTCCACCCCTGATGCAGTTGACGCACGGTATGCACCGATTCCGAGTGCCAAGGCCCAAGAGCAAGCAAACCAGCCAGGTACCTGATCTTCATCTGTTTTCTCGATGGCTTGCCCCGACTTGGGGGCTCCTCGCCCTATCGTTGCGTCCAGCGCAGGAACAACGAACAGGACCACAGCCACAAATGTCCAAGGGCGTCCGACAAGGAACAGGGCGCCTGCAGCCGTGGGTAAAGTGAGCGAGAGCCAAAACGCTCTACCCGAGTTACGCCAGAAGGTCATTCATTTCCGCGAACTTAACCGCTTCCGAGATATGCGAAACACCAATCTTGTCTTTTATTTTTCTATAGTTTACGTAGACGGTCTGAACGGAGATGTCCATCTCGCGAGCAATGTCTTCCGCGGTAAATCCATTTTTAAGGTAGCCCACTACGCGGAGATCCATTTCAGTAATACCATGCGCCTCAAGGATCTCGCGTTTTGTCATTCGGATGGACCAATCGAGCAATTCCATGGCAAGTGCTCTGAAATACAATCGGTGCACGGTCAGCCTCTTTTCCCCGACAGCCTGGCTATCGTCTGATCCGATGTACAGAACACCCATACGCTCTGTGGCGCTGGCGTGGACTGGCACCACGATCCCGCTTCTGAAGCCGTGTTTGCTTGCCGCGACGAGCATTTCGCGCTGGCCCTGTGTTTCGGCGACAATCTCGGACCCCGTTATTGGAGCGGTGTTGCTTCGCGCATACTCTAGAAACGGGTCAGTCATGTACCATTTATTGGCGTTATACATCTGACACCATTCCGGGCGGCAGCCAATGAGAAAACGATGCGTCGCACGGGTAGCCGTTGTCGCGCTGGGATGGAGTGAAACGAACACGTACGACTCACCGCCAAGCGCGGTGACGATTGATTTGACGCAACTTGCCAGTTCAGAGTCGTCCTTGGCGACCATGAGCTCTTCGAAGAGACCGCCAACTTCAGGGGGCGCCTGTTGGGCAATCATTTCCTCACCCTCCTCAACCCCTTCAGGCGCTTGCGTAGCTATTCGGCCACGCGATTTTCCACGAGGTGACGCCGAACTTCGTAATACAACGGAGCCAGTTCCTCCGAATACGGGTCCGCGTCTGCAAATCGGTGTAGATCGCCTAGCGCAGAAATCGGCAGCACTTGGACAGATGCTGTTTGATCCCTTTCAATAAGCCGCCGTTCAAGCGAAAAACCGCGCGCCGTTTGGAAAAGGCTGAGCACGACGTGTTCCCCACCGAGATTGAGCCCGCGCTCAAAAACAAGACTCTTCATCATCGGCTCCGGCAGGGCGATTGCGATGACCACACGAAGAGCAGGCGATCCCTTCAAGATCGATCATCGAGACGCTCGTGATAAAGTCTTCAGATCCACAGGCGAGACATTCGACAATCAAACCGTCATACTCGGTGCCGCAGCACTGGCAAGTAAGGCGGTGAATCTCCCCCGCGGCGAGGACTTCCCAACAGTCTTCCATCGGGACGCCGCACTTAGGGCAAACAAAACCTAGTTCGGATATTACATTTGTCATGTTCGAAAGCTTTATGAAACAATTCGCGTTCCGACAAGTAATAGCTTAGCTTAGCACTGTCCTATTTCAACTGCACAAATTGCGCTGCCCGCGTCAAACAGTCGTCCTCCTTGGTGATCTTCGCCTGTACGGCCAACGATTTCAGCCTGTCGCCGCAACTCCGTGCCGATACTTGCTTTCAATCGCCATCGCACGGCGGCATTGACGGCGATCAGCTATGCACTCGTCTACGCGGGTTTCGGCGTCGAGGCCGTGCGTGGCGCGCCGCCGCGAGCAATGGCGCTGCGATGGTGCGTCCACCCCGTACTTCGACACGACGCTTGGCGTGACAAGCCGCTTCTTGGCTTGCTGACCGGACATGCGGGAATTGGGCCAGGATTCTTGGCGGGCGCGGTGTCGGTCACTTGCTCAACGGCGGGCGCCTTGGCGTTGAATTCCATGCGACGAGATATGCCGCCCGCATCCTCTGCGCAACCGTTGGCCGGGATCCCACAGTACGACGAAGACTAGAGACAAGCCACTCCGTGAGGTTGAGGGACGACAACCCCACCACCACTAGGCTTAACACCTCGTGGACCACGCCATCAAGACGCATGCCCGCATCGATGTCATGCTCAACTATACGAAACTCACGCCTCGCTCGCTCGACGCTTGAACGCTTGCACGTAGGGGACTGCGATCGCATGGTCGACGTCAACATTAAGGGCGAGTTGTACGGCATCGTCGCTGCGTTGGAGTTGGCGATGGTGGCTAATAAAGCACACGTCATCAACGTCTTGTCGGCGACTGGACATAAGTTCGGTCCATGCATTGGACCGACATACAAGAAGGTCCGCCGGAATCCGGCTATGACTTGATGTCGTTGTGTGGATCGCGCAAAATCAAAATGCGACTAGGCCCAGACTCTGCGGGGTTTGCCGCCGCTTCTGGCGGAGAGGGAGTGATCGAACAGCGCTGCGCTCTGCGGAGTGATAAACCTATAGGAGCCTAATCGATGTTTCGATCTGAGCAGCGATCCACCACCTTGCAGTGTCCTCATAGAGATTCCCTCAGGCTGTTATCGATAGGCCGTACTAGTATCCAACGCGCATTCCTGGTTTTCCTGAGCGAATGAACTGCTGCTCCGCCGCCCTACAGTTGGAGCGCTGGCAGCCCCCGAGCCGTCAGAAATGGGACTGCGTTACCAGTAAACAGGTTGTCGCGAGCACAGTTCGCGCATTGATATACGAGTCTCAATCTCGTGAGCAGCGAATGCGCGCCGGCCCCTCGACGCGACCCAAAATTCCGCTTTGTTCCCGGGAGAACCGTCCGTCCTGTGGGGGCAAACGTGGGGGCAAAATCGCCCCAAACGAAAAAGGCTCTCAGAGCCGAAGCCATGAGAGCCTTATATCTATTGGTCGGGGCGAGAGGATTTGAACCTCCGACCACCTGCACCCCATAAAAGGAGCAAATTTCCCCAACCTGAAGAGCCTGCCCAGCGTCGCGGTATTCGAAACCTCGGCCATGAGACAACATCCCGGGGAATCCAATGATTTTGCGTATACGCATACGTATATGCAACACGAACAACGATATTTTTTTATTTACAATCAAATAGTTATATTTATCATTCGAGTCCTCTCCTGGCACCATTAGCAGTTACGGCGCAAGCCGAAGCAGTTCGAGAAACCCCGTAAGATCAACGTCTTACGGGGTTTTTTGTTTCTACAGATTCCTTGAACTCCGCTGACATCGACGATTTTCGCGCGGCCGAATGCGCCCTTCATCGCATGGCCCAACGCTGGCTCGACTTCAAACGCGACGAATGGGCAGAGGAAACCTTTCGCTTGCAAGAAGTGGGTAATCCTGAGCCTTTAAGGGACGGTTCATATCGTTCCAGAAACGATGCAGCGCGCGACTGTGCGCGTGGGAATCGACGGCCGCCTGGTACCGGTTCAGCGGTCCCGGCAAGCTGTCGTTCTTGCGCTTGGTCCGCGTCCGAGCCGCAGTCCAGCGGGTACCGCGCGGGACGACCGAAGTCGCCTGCTCTGTCTATCCACGCATTCAAGGCCGGAATGGTCTGCCGCCACTCTCCTTTGCGCGCGGCCGCCGCGAAGTTTCGCCAAGCGAGCGCGTCGCTTGCCAACCAGCGCTGCCACGCGCGAGTTAGCGCACGCTCGACACGCAGAACGTTCGAGATGCGCGCGCCATGATGCGCGGCGCGGGATCGGCCGGCGCGGATGCAGCCGCGAATAAAGCAACCAGCATTGCAACGCCGGATAGAAATCGCTTCACGGCGCGCGACCCGACTTCCCTAAGCATTCCTGTTGAAAGCGTTGTTGCAGAAACACGGCGGCCGACGTGTTCCAGTTACGCAGCCATGCATCCTCGCCCGGTTGTGGCGCCGCTTCAATCACCTCGGTTGTGCAACAGCCCTTCTTCTTGTCGACCTGCACCCGGTCGGACGCATGGTTCGATGCAGTCGATCGAACTGGATGGGCCGCGGATCGCGCCGCGCATCGAATATGCGGCGTGGGTGCGGCGAAACAGTTTCGCGGATACGTTCACGCATCTGCTAGCGCTGCGCGGCGCGCTGCAAAGTTTCTATGCTGCAGGTCTCGACGCATATCGCGGCGAGCGTGAGGCGTGGTCTAGCGAGATTCGCGATGCGTTGCAGGCGCAGCCGGACAACCCCTACTCCGCCGATTCGTCGGCGACGACCTGTAGCACCGGAGCCACGTCGCCGATCAACCGGGCTGAGCGAGACGCCGGCATCACGCGTCAACAAAAACGCATGTTCGGCTGGATCGAATGACGCTAGTCCGTTTTAATGTCCGGTCGCACGCACGCGCGTTTTTCGAGGACGTTATGACCCAACGCATAACTAACTTACGCAACTTATGCGAAAGACTTAATCCATGCACCGCGACTGCAGCGATCCCGATGGATCTTGCGCGCAAGGCAAGGAGCTTCTGAGAAGCGCCAACCGTCGAAAAAACCCAGCAAGCATCGCGCCGTTAATCCATGAACGAAAGAAATTCAACTAGAATTTATTTGAGCAAAAGTTTGCACATGTTCGCGGAAAAGGTTTATTAGTAGTCGCCATTGCGTAAGATGCACGGTATCTCGCACGCACGCATCACGCTCTCTGCGCGGGGCGCGGTTTAGTGTCGTCGCGAACGTGCCACGAATGCATGGCGCGGACGATCAGACACACGCTGCCAGGCACACAATTCGGAGTCCATTTGAAGTCCGATTTTCGCGGGTCCTTGCATCACCGGTTGCCGCACGGGTGATCGGCCCCGTCTCAAGCGACCGGCCGCTTCGCGGCACGGTCACGGCGTCGACGTCTCATACAGCGCAGCATTGCGCCGCAAACAACTTCCAACAAGGGAGACCTGATCGTGAAACGCTCCAGGGCATACCAGAGAAGATCGCGAATTCTTCTGGCCGCATTGACCGCACTGGCCGGCTCGCCGCTTTTGCCCGAGGTGGCGGCGCCGGTCGCTCATGCACAAACTGCCGCGCAGACGCCGGCGAAGATCTCGAATCAACAACTGGACTCGCTGACCGCGCCGATCGCGCTCTACCCCGACGCCCTCCTCGCGCAAGTGCTGATGGCTTCCACCTTTCCGCAGGAGGTGCCGTCGGCGGCGGCGTGGTCGAAAGCCAATCCGAAACTCCAGGGCGACGACGCCGTGAAGGCGGTCGCGTCGGAGCCGTGGGACCCGAGCGTCCAATCGCTGGTGGCGTTTCCGCAGGTGCTCGCCACCATGGCGTCCAAACCCGACTGGGTCACGCAACTCGGCAACGCCTTCCTCGCGCAGCCGGACGACGTGATGGACTCCGTGCAACGGCTGCGCAAGCAGGCGCAGAAGGCCGGCAACCTGCAGACCAACCCGCAGCAGAAAGTGGTGGTCGAGCAGAGCACGATCCAGATCGTGCCGGTCAACCCGCAGGTCGTCTATGTGCCGACGTACAACCCCACGGTCGTCTACGGCGCGTGGCCCTATCCGGCCTACCCGCCCGTATACGTGCCGCCCCCACCCGGCTATGCCGTGGCCAACGGTCTTGCCGCGGGCCTCGCGTTCGGCGTCGGCGTCGCCATCACCAGTTCGCTGTGGAGCAATGTCAACTGGAACAATCACAGCGTCAACATCAACGTGAATCAATACAACAACATCAATGTGAACCGGCGGCTCGACGTGAATAGCAGCACGACCAACTGGAACCGGAATTCGACCTTCAACCGCAATACCTCGACCAACGTGGGCAGCGCGCAACGCGATGCATATCGCGGGCGCGATACGTCGGCAGCGGCAACATCGCGCGCGCAGGCACAGCAGACCTTGCAGAACCGCACTGGCCAGAATCTGGGCGGCACCGCCAGCCAGCGCGTGGAGGGCATCCACCAGGGCGGCAACTCGCCCGCCAGCCTGCGCGACAGCGCGCAGCACGTGAACCGCGACAACGCCTTGCGCGGCGCGGGCAATGGCGGCGACGCGCAGCGGGACATGCAGCGCGGCCAAGCCAGCCGGCAAGCGCAGGCGAACAACCGCGGCGGCGGCCTCGGCGCGAATGGCGGCGCTCAGCAACGTGGTGGCAATCTGGGCGCGGGCGGCGCGGGCGAGCGCGGCGGCGGTTTCGGCGCGGGCGGCGGCGGCCAACGCACCGGCGGTGGGCTGGGCGCAGGCGGCGGTCAGCGTCACTTCGGCCGGCAACGTTGAAACCGATCTCACAGGAGCCGCTCATGATCCGCATCCGCATGTTCCATACCGCCGGCGCACCTCATGCCGGCGCCCCCGCGCTAACCCGGCGCCTCGTCGCTGCCGCGCTCGCGCTTGCCATGCTTGTGTTCGGCGCGTCCGCGGCGCATGCGCAAGCTGTCTACCCCACGCCCGAAGCCGCGGCCAACGCGTTTGTCGACGCGCTCGCCAGCAACGATCACGGCGCGATGCAGCACGTGCTCGGCAACGACTTCACCCGCTTTATCCCAACCAAAGACGTCGGCGAAGAGGACATCTACGACTTTCTCGGCGCGTGGTCGGCAGGACACCAGATCGTCGACGATCCCGCGCCGGCCGGCGGTCACGCGAGCAAGCATCTGACGGTCGGCACCAGTGGCTGGTCGCTGCCGATTCCGCTCGTGCAGACTTCCAAAGGCTGGCGCTTCGATCCCGTAGCCGGCCGCGACGAAATCGCGACGCGCCGCATCGGCCGCAACGAGCGCGCGGCGATGCAGACGTCGCTCGCCTATCTCGACGCGCAACGCGCCTATCAAGGCTTGACGCAGCATTACGCGCAGCGCATTCTCAGCACGCCGGGAAAGCGCGACGGCTTGTACTGGCCGAGCGCGCCGGGTGAAGCGGAGAGCCCGCTTGGCCCGCTCGCCGCGACGATGCCGCACACCGAGTCTGTCTCGAAAGACGGTTATCATGGCTATCACTTCCGCATCCTGACCGCGCAAGGACCGCATGCCAAAGGCGGTAGTCAGGACTACGTCGAGAACGGCACGCTGACGAAAGGCTATGGCCTCGTCGCGTGGCCCGCCGACTATGGCAAGACGGGCGTGATGAGCTTTATCGTCAATCAGGATGGGCAGATCTACCAGAAGAACCTCGGCCCGCAGTCGGCGCGCGCCGCTGCCGCGCTCAAATCGTTTGATCCGGACTCGTCGTGGGAGGCCGTGCAGCCCTGAGCGCGGCATCGGTGCCACCCGCAGGCGGCACCAGGTGCGCGGCGCCGGGGACCAGGCCAGGCATGACGAGGCGGTTCGATCCATGCCCGCCCCGCGTCCGCTCGCCGACCCGCGCGGCAAGCCGCAGCCATGCTTCGGTACCTCGCCATGAGTAGCCAACAAGGACCCGCCCTGCCGCCCGAGCTGCCCGATCCCGACATCACGCCACGGCGCAGCTGGCTGCCCTCGCTCGTCTGGGTCGTGCCGCTGATCGCGGCGCTGATCGGTCTCGCGCTCGTCATCAAGGCGGTCACGGAGCGCGGTCCGGCGATCACGATCGTCTTCGACAACGCCGAAGGCATCGAACCCGGCAAGACCCAGGTCAAGTACAAGGACGTCGAAATCGGTTCGGTGAAGTCGATCACGCTGTCGCAGGATCGGACCCACGTGCAGATCGCCGTGCAACTCACCAAGCAGGCGGAGCGCTTCGCGGTCAAGGACACCCGCTTCTGGGTGGTTCGCCCCCGCGTGGGCGCCGCCGGTGTATCGGGTATCGGCACGCTGCTCTCGGGCGCATATATCGGCGTGGACGTCGGCCGCTCCACGCAAACGCAAACCGAGTTCGTCGGACTGGAGGCGCCGCCGCCCATCACCGCAAACCAGAAAGGCCATCGCTTCACGCTGCATGGCGATTCGCTCGGCTCGATCGACATCGGCTCGCCGATTTTCTACCGGCGCGTGCAGGTGGGCCAGGTCTACGGTATTTCGCTCGACAAGGACGGCACGGGCGTGACGATGCAGGTGTTCGTCGCCGCGCCGTACGATCAGTACGTCGGCACCAATTCGCGCTGGTGGCATGCGAGCGGCGTCAATGTGCGGCTCGATTCGGACGGCTTCGTCGTCAACACGCAGTCGCTCGCGGCGATTCTGGTCGGCGGCCTCGCATTCCAGACGCCGCCAGGCCAGCCGATGGGTACACTCGCCGCGGAGAAAACCGGCTTCCGGCTTGCCGCCGACGAAGTGGATGCCATGCGCGCGCCGGACGGCGCGCCGGTACGTGCCGTGATGATCTTCAATCAGTCGCTGCGTGGGCTGTCGGTTGGCGCGACGGTCGACTTCCGGGGCATCGTGCTCGGCCAGGTGACGGACATCGGCGTCGAATACGATCCGGACGCGCGCAGCTTTGTCATGCCGGTAACGCTGGATCTGTACCCCGACCGGCTGCGCCGGCGCTCCCGTGGCGCGACGATGCCCGAGGCGGGTAGCGCGGCCAGCCACGAACTATTGCGCCGGCTCGTCGAGCGCGGCCTGCGTGGGCAATTGCGCACCGGCAACCTGCTGACGGGCCAGTTGTATATCGCGCTCGACATCTTCCCCAACGCCGCGCCCGTCAAGTTCGACACCAACAGCGAGCCGATCCGGCTGCCGACCATTCCGAACACGCTCGACGCGTTGCAGACGCAGGTGGCCGACATTGCGAAGAAGCTCAATCGGATTCCGTTCGATCAGATCGGCTCGAATCTGAACACGTCGCTGAAAAACGCCGACGCGCTGTTCAACCGGCTGAACAACGAGGTCCTGCCGCAGGCGCGCGACACACTCGCCGCCGCGCGGCAAACCTTCGGCTCCGCCGAGGCGACTTTGCAGCAGGACTCGCCCATGCAGTCGGATGTGCATCAGGCGCTGCAGGAGTTGACCCGCACGCTGCAATCGCTGAACGCGCTGGCCGACTATCTGGAGCGCCATCCGGAGTCGCTGGTGCGCGGCAAACCAGGAGAGAAGCCATGAATTCCTCGCGGCCCTCCTCTGCCTGGCTTGCGTGACAGCGACGGTGTGCGTCTCGCATGGCTAGAACATATCCGCGGCCGCCTGACGCTCCGTGCCCTTCCCTTTGGCTTCAGGCTCCGCCCGGGACGGAATGAACGGCCCGGTGACCATGTTCGCGTAGCTTTGCCCCGGCCCCACCATCGGAAACACATCGGCGTTCTCGTCGACCATCACTTCGAGGAAGGCTGGTCCGTCGAATTCCACAAAGGCCTTGAGCTGCTCCTCGAGTTCGCTCATGGTTGCAACGCGACGCGCAAACTCAAATCCGTCGGCCTGTGCCGCCATGACAAAATCCTTGCGATGCAGCGACTTGTCGCTCACGCACAGGCGCCCGTCGTAAAAGAGACGCTGCCATTGCCGGATCATCCCGTCACCGAGATTGTTGAGCAACAGGACTTTGACCGGCACGCCATAAGTGGTGGCCGTTTCCAGGTCGCCAATATTCATGCGGATGCTGCCGTCACCGTCGATATCGATGACAAGCGCATCCGGCCGCGCCAATTGAGCGCCGATAGCCGCAGGCAGTCCGAAACCCATGGTCCCCATGCTGCCTGAAGTCAGGAAACTGCGCGGTTCCACAAAGTCGAAAAATTGCGCCGCCCACATTTGATGCTGGCCGACGCCCGTGGTAACGATCGCTCGGCCGCCGGTCAGGTCACTCAGCTTTTCGACGACGAATTGCGGCTGAATTGCCGGACTATTGCGGTCGTAGTTCATCCCGTAGACTCGCTTCAATTCCTCGATACGATCGAGCCATTCCATCGTCCGCGGCGCCGCCGGGCCATGCTTCATCAATGACAGCAAGGTATCCTTAGCGTCGCCGACGTGCGTCCACTGCGCGCGTTTCACCTTGTTGATTTCCGCCTCGTCGATGTCGATGTGCGCGACATACCGCGCTCTGGGCGCAAAGGCATCAGGCCGGCCACCGGCCACCCGGTCGTCGAAGCGGGCGCCCACCGCGATCAGGAAGTCACAGTCTTCCACCGCGTAGTTCGCACACGCGGCGCCGTGCATGCCCAGCATGCCGAGCCCCAGTTCGTGTTTTACGGATATGGCGCCAAGACCCATCAACGTGGTCACCACGGGGATGCCGAAACGCTCGGCAAACTGACGCAGTTCAGCCGTCGCGCCGGCCGTGATAATGCCGCCGCCGGCATACAGCAGCGGCCGCCTGCTTTGCGCCAGCAGATCGAAGAAGCGGGTGCGCTTGTCCTCGTCGAGGCGAGCGCCATTCGCCACCATTCGAAGACGGTCGGAATAGCCTCTGAATTCCAGCGTACCTTGCCCGCGGTAAGTGCCCGTCCAGTTCTGGATGTCCTTCGGCACATCCACGACGACCGGACCTGGACGGCCAGTGCGCGCGACTTCGAACGCAGTCCGCAGCGTCTGTTCGAGCTTCGCCGGGTCGGTCACCAGAAACACCTGTTTCGCGCACGCCGACATGATGTTGAAGACAGGCGCTTCCTGAAATGCATCCGTGCCGATCATGGCCCGAGGCACCTGTCCGCATAAGAGGACGATGGGGATCGAATCGCCGTTGCAGTCGGCGATCGGCGTCACCGCGTTCGTCGCGCCGGGGCCGGACGTCACCATGAATACACCGACCTTTCCACTCGCGCGCGCGTAACCGGCGGCCATGAAGCCGGCGGCCTGTTCATTGGCGGGCACGACGAGTTTGATCTGGCGCTCGGGCGTTTGCGCGTGCATTTCGTTGAAGCGAAACACGGCGTCGTACGTCGGCAAAATTGCGCCGCCGCTATAGCCGAATACGGTATCGACGCCCTGTTCGCTGAGTACGCGCAGGATGATGTCGGCGCCCGACATCGATTCGCCGGCAGCCGGCGGTTTCATGAGAACGTCTAAAGCAACATTTGGATTTTGGGTCATGGCTGACTCGCAAGGAAACGGGCGCTGAAAATATCAGCGGCCAAATTAAGGACGATTTCCCTTCCAACTCGAGAACAGCGTATGTTCCTTACCAGCTTATGGGCGATTGTTTCGACGGGTTCTCCGTACAAAGCGCAACCCATCTAGCACTTTTATGATGTGCGTCTGGAAGTATCGTGAGAAACGGCTTTATTCATTCTGACAACGATCGAGGCTGCGCACACGCATAAAGGAGCTTGGATCCGGGCCAGGATAGGCCGGATTTGGGCCATTGCGGCGATGCACCGGCATCACCGCAATACGTATGCGCCGTCAGCCCGCGAATGCACTCGAAATCAGCGCTGCCTGCCTCGCCGCGTGGACCGCGTGATAACCGGGTGCGGTCGACGCGGAAGCCGCCGGCCCCGCATACAGCAGTTGCGCGGCCGAAGGCAGGATCTCACGCAACTGCGGTTCGACGAAGCTCCACGCGCCCTGGTTGCGCGACTCCTCCTGACACCAGACCACCGTCTTCAGATTCGGATAACGCGCGAACTCCGCTGCGAGTTGCCGGGACGGAAACGGATAGAGTTGTTCGACGCGGATGAGCGGCGTATCGCCAGCACCAGACGAGCGGCGATGTTCCAGCAGATCGAAATAGACCTTGCCTGAAGACACGATCACGCGCTCCACACTCGACGCCCGCGACGCCTCGGCTTGCGTATCCGCCAGGATCTCGCGGAACGCACCCGTGGCCAGATCGTCGAGTGTGCTGACGGCTTCCGGATGACGCAAGAGCGACTTGGGCGTCATCACGACGAGCGGCCGGCGATCGAAGACAGCCGCCTGCATTCTCAGCAAGTGGAACAGTTGCGCGGGCGTGGTCGGCTGGACGACCCGCATGTTGTCCTGCGCGCAAAGTTGCAGATATCGCTCGAGCCTCGCCGACGCGTGTTCCGGTCCCTGCCCGTCCTGTCCGTGTGGCAGGAACAGCGTCAACCCGCTGAGTTGCCCCCACTTTGCGGCGCCCGCCGCGATGAACTGATCGATCACGACCTGCGCACCATTCGCGAAGTCCCCGAACTGCGCTTCCCATACGACGAGCGCATTGCGGTTCACCGTCGAATAGCCATACTCGAAAGCCAGCACGGCCGCCTCCGACAAAATGGAGTTCGTCACGGTAAACCGGCCTTGCTCCTCGCCGATATGCTCCAGCGGAATGTAGACGCCCTCCGAGCGGCACGTGCGCGTCTGATTGTGCAGAACGGCGTGTCGGTGATTGAAGGTGCCTCGCGCGCTATCCTGCCCGCTCAGGCGGACATCGATCCCGGCGTCCAGCAATGAGGCGAATGCCAGGTGCTCGCCCATGCCCCAATCCAGCGGCTTTTTGCCGGCGGCCATCTCGCGGCGTGCGGCGATCATCTTGCCGACCAGCGGATGCAATTCATAGCCGTCCGGAACGGTCGAGACCTGCTGCGCCAGCGCACGCACCTGGTCAGCCAACGGCGGGCCATACTGCACCGGGCCGGCATAGTCTTCGAGAAACGTCGGCCATGCGGGTATGTCGTCCGCCTGAACGGCCAGCTCGACCGCGTTGCTCTCTCTCGCGTGTTCGAGACTTTCGCGCTGCGCGTCGAAGTAGTCCTTGACCTGGTCCGGCGTCACCACGCCTTCCTTGATCAACCGTTGGGCATACACGGTCCTCACGCCCGGATGGCTGGCAATTGCACGGTACATGAGAGGCTGCGTGATGGCGGGCGTGTCCTGTTCCTGATGTCCGTACTTGCGAAAGCAGACGAGATCGATCACCACGCTGCGCCTGAAGGCCGTGCGATAGTCGAGCGCGAGGCGCACCGCCATGGCCACCGCTTCCGGGTCGTCCGCGTTGACATGCAGAACCGGCGCCTCGATCATCTTCGCGATGTCGGTGGTGTAGAACGACGAGCGCGTATCGCGCGGATCCGAGGTCGTAAAGCCGATCTGGTTGTTGACGACCACGTGGACGGTTCCGCCCGTGCCGTGTCCGCGTGTGTAAGTCAGGCTCAACGTCTCCATCACGACGCCCTGCCCGGACATCGCCGCGTCGCCGTGAATTTCGACGGGCAGCACACCGCTGCTGTCGCCTTCATCCGAAGCGTCTGCCTTCGCGCGAGCCATGCCTTGCACGACCGGGTTGACGATTTCCAGATGCGAGGGATTGAACGCAAGCACGACGTCGACGGGTCCGTCGTCCGTCTGCGTGACACTACTGTAGCCTTTGTGATACTTGACGTCGCCGGCCGGCAAAGGGTCGCCGCTCCTGCCCTCGAACTCGTCGAAGAGCGCGCGCAAAGGCTTGCCGACAATGTTCACCAGCACGTTCAAACGCCCACGGTGCGCCATGCCCATCACCACCGTGTCGACCTTCTTCGATGCGCCATAGCGGACGAGTTCATCCAGCAACACGATCAACGATTCACCGCCTTCCAGCGAGAAGCGCTTTTGCCCGACATAGCGCGTATGCAAGTACTTCTCCAGTCCTTCAGCAGCGGTCAGACGTTCGAGAAAGCGGTTTTTCTCCGCTACCGAAAACGAAGGTTTTGCGCGGGTCGACTCGAGTTGCATCTGCCACCAACGGCGTTCGCCCGCATCCGTCAAATGCATGAACTCGGCGCCGAGTGTGCCCGTATAGGTCTGTTCGAGTGCCGTCACGATGTCTTGCAACGTGGCGTCTTCGTCGAATAGAAACGTGTCGGCGGTGCTGAATCGCGTGGACATATCGGCTGCCGACAAACCGTAGAACGCCGGCGTCAGTTCGACCGAAGCCCGTGGCGGCGTCCACAGCAGCGGGTCCAGTTTCGCCTTGCGGGTGCCGACCAGGCGGAACGCGGCAATCAGCGACTGCACGGCCACCTGTTTTCTGGCGATCGCCAGGCCGTCGTCGAGCCTGATCTCGGTGGCGCGCGAGCGCTTGGCCAGATCGACGAAGTTCGAAACCACGGGCGCGTGCGGCTCGTCGTCGCGGTCGCTGCCGTCGATGGCGGGTGTTTCGCGCAACGCATCGAAATACGCGCGCCACTCGTGCGCGACCGATGCCGGGTCGGCCAGATAGAGTTCATATTGCTCCTCGACGTAGGGCGCATTGCCCCCGAACAGAAAAGAGCTTTGAATTTTTTCCGTCAGCATGATGAATCTGTCCTCCATTCGCGTCAGGTCCGAACTTCGACCGTGACATGTGTGAGGCGGCTGTCGCCCCATCGTGGCCAGTCCGGCGCGCAACCAGGGGCCAGGGACGGACGTGCATTTCGCCGGCGACAGATTCTCTGGTGCGCCAGGGCTTAACGTTCCCAGCCGCATTGATGAGAACAAGCATAGGTAGTCGGCGCAGCGACTGTGTGCATGGTTAGCGCCGTCGCTGGCCAATAAAGATGAGGTTTGGGCCACGTAGCCGGTGGCGCCATGCGCGACGGCGAACGAACGTGTCTGCGCGCTGCCTGGCAATATTGCGCGGTCTATATACCCTCACCTGGTGTAACAAGTGAATTTCGGGCCAGCGCATTTATCCCGTGGCGCTTCGCTCTTATAGTAGGCGCAGCGAAGAGACACCTGTGTCGCGAACCGGCGGGCAAGCCGCTCACCGGACGCGCGCATGAACGCCAGCAACGAGGAACGAGGGTCACGCCATGAAAGTCGCCATTGTTATATTCGATGATGTGCAGGCACTGGATGTCGCTGGCCCGCTGGACGTATTCGCGGAAGCAAACACATTTTTGCCCGAGCACCAGCAATACGAAGTCGTTCTCATGGCAAACGAGGCCGGCACTGTGGCCTGCTCGAACGGGATGCAACTCACGGTTCCCCACGCCTATGCGGACTTCGACACGCCATTCGACTTGCTGCTGGTGGCAGGCGGACCGCGCTTGCCCGATGTCGAGCCACGGCCCGAATTCCTGAAGTGGCTGAAAGACCAGGCAGACGGCGCAAGCCGGTTCGGTTCCGTTTGCAACGGCGCATTCGTGCTCGCGCGCGCCGGGCTGCTCGACGGCAAGGAAGTGACCACGCACTGGGCCGATGCAAGCCGGCTCGCCGACGAGTTTCCGCAGGCGTCCGTGCAGCCCGACCGGATCTTCATCCGCGATGGACGCCTGTTCACCTCAGCCGGCGTGACGGCGGGCATCGACCTGTGTCTTGCGCTCGTGGCCGAAGACTGGGGGCACGAATTGGCGGTGCGGGTTGCGAAACGTCTGGTGGTCTACATCCAGCGGGAAGGTGGACAGTCTCAGTACAGTCCTTATATGGGAGTGCGCAAGGACCAGGATCCGATAGTCGGCAAGGTGCTGCGCTACGTGACCGAGCACATAACCGACGCACTGTCGATCGAACAGCTTGCCAGTGCTGTGTCGGTCAGCCGCCGTACCTTTTCGCGCCTGTTCGCGAAGTATGCGAAGGTGACGCCGTCGGCGTTTGTCGAACAGGTTCGCGTCGACACCGCGAGGAAACTGCTCGAAGAGACCGATGCCCCTCTGAAGACCGTGGCGTTCAATTGTGGTTTTCACAGCGCCACGCATATGCGAGCCACTTTCTTCCGACGCCTCAACGTCACGCCCAGACAGTATCGCCAACGATTCCGTGGTACGGTGGCCAGCCAGCCGCGGGTAGCGAGCGACGTGAAAGAGCTGATCGAAACTGCGAAACTGGAAACGGTCGACTAGATCGCGCATCTACGCAGGTTTGTTGCCGCCCAATGCCTCGAATGTACTTTATGCAATGAATCGACTTGCACCCTCCGTGACTCGCGCCGATTCACCTCAATCTCTTCCTGATCTCCTTGAGCCGGGTTTATCCGTTGTATTTTGCGGTATCAATCCCGGCGTGCAAGCGGCGTCGACTGGCCACCATTTTGCCGGCCGAGGCAACCGGTTCTGGCGGACCATTCATCTTGCGGGTTTCACTCCCGAACAGATCGGGCCCGACGACGACTACACGCTTCTCCAGTACGGTTGTGGTCTCACCACGGTAGTCTCGCGTCCGACCGCGCGAGCGGACCAGCTGTCCTCATGGGAATTCAAGGCGGCCGCGACGGAGTTCGAGCGGAAGATTGAAGGCTACGCGCCGCAATGCGTGGCCTTCCTCGGCAAGATGGCGCTCAGCGCAATGTCGGGCAGCCGCGACATCGAGTGGGGGCAGCAGCCCACTGCATTCGGCGGCGCCCGCGCGTGGGTGCTGCCCAATCCCAGCGGCCTGAACCGGACATTCAGCCTCGATGCGCTGGTGACTGCCTACCGCGAACTTCGTCTTGCCGTCGCGCCCGCGGGGTCGGTCAGGTCGGCTTGAAAGATTCGCAGTATCGGCGAGCTCGCATAGAAAGACTCGCGCCCCCGGCACACCCTGTCACACCGAACGCAAAATTCCAGCGGTCTCATTTAGAGCCGTCGCGGTCTCCATGTGTTGTTGAAGATGCACGTTTCTGCGCAGGGTCTCGGTGACGAACTCCACGAAGGCCCGAATCTTACCGCTCGCGCCGCGCCGCTCCACATGCAGCAAGTTGACAGGCGTCGACTCGGGTTCGAATGCCGTCAAGACCGGCAGCAACGTTCCATTGAGCACCTCGGGGGCCGCCTGATAGGAAAACAGTTGCGTTATTCCCACCCGATCGACGGCGGCCATCACGGCCGCGGGCGCCAGATTGACGGTCATTCGCGGCTGAACCCGGACCGACAGCCGCGAGCCGTTTTCGTAAAACGTCCATTCCAGCGGATTCGTCACGCCCGTCAGGGACACGCAGTGGTGATCCGCAAGCTCCCTCGGATGAACCGGTTCGCCATGCGCTGCGAGATAAGCCGGAGCGGCATAGGTTCGACGTCGTACAAAACCCAGCGGAATGGCATAGATCGACGAATCGCCCAGGTGGCCGATGCGGATGGCGACATCCACGCCCTCCTCGAGAAGCCGCGTGGTGCGATCGACATACACCGCGTTGATGCTGACGTCCGGATACCGCTGGGCGTATGCGTCGATTAACGGAGCGATAAAGCGCTGGCCGAACAGCACCGGCGCGGAAATAGTCAGCGTGCCCACCGGGTTGTCCTGACAGGCCGCGACATCGGCTTCGGCGTCCGTGACCGCATCCAACACCTTGCGGCAGGCATCGAGGTACGACATACCCGCCTCGGTCGGCCTGACTGAACGGGTTGTTCGCGCAAGCAGTTGCGCACCCAAGCGGGCTTCGAGCGACGTAAGCGCCCGCGACACCGCGGGGGCGGACATGCCAAGTTTGTCCGCCGCGCTGGTAAAACTGCCTCCGTCGACGATGGCTACGAATACCTCCATCTCACGTAATCTGTCCATCCTGATTCCAACTTCAATGTGTTTGCAGCTTGCCGCTAGACCTGCGCCCTCGTTATAGGGACGTCGCGTCATCGGACGCCAGGGAGATGCCGCGATATTAAGCGCCATGCCTTGCATGGAGACGCGCTCTTTGTGTGGTTGGCACGAAGAAGACCACAAATGGCCCAATTTCGAACTCTTTAATCCAGCAAACGAAAACGGCCTTTGCGATATTCCTTCCCGCTGGCATTAGCTTTGTTGAGCAAACGGAAAGTGACTGTTTCCGGATCGGCGCGGCGCGTGGTTATCCATGACAGCCTGGCAGAATTCGCACATGGAATGGCCCAATATGCGGCCTGCTGGCGCTTCAAGAAACCCTCTGCTTCTCCGACAATCAGCTCACCCATCGCGCGACAGTCACATGGTGATGAATCGACTGCATCGCTGCGATTCCATGTCCTGCCACACGGCCAGGCGTCCTCAATCAGACCAAGGAATCCATGTTTTCTGCAATGCTCGAAGTCAATCCGTTATCCGAACAATTCGACGCCTATCTCGGCATGGCCAGGATGCTGCGCCCGGAACTCGATGCGATCGATGGTTTCGTCGACAACACCCGCTACGCGAGCCTGACACGCCAGGGATGGCTGCTCTCGCTATCAAGCTGGCGCGATGAGAAGTCGCTGGTTCGCTGGCGAGTGACGACGAACCATCACAAGGTGCAGCAGGCGGCGCGCGACCGCGTGTTTGCCGACTATCGGCTGCGCATTGGCCAGACCGTCGCGGATACGTGCGTGCCGGCCGGGCAGACATTGGTCGAGCAACGCCTAGATGCAACCGAAACGGGACTTGGCAAGGCGGTCACGCTACTCGACGCGCAACACGCGCCGGACTGGGTCAAGCAGGCGGGTGCGGAGGCGGTTGCCCATGCGCTCGGACTCGATACGACGGCAGCCGGCCTCGTCGCCTGGGACGCTTTCGACGCGCTGATAACGCCGGGCGACGTCATTGCGGTAGCGACGTGGGACAACCTTGCGGCCGCTGAAGCCTTCGAGCGCAATACGACGCTGCCGAAGTCCGTGCGCTTGCGGCACATTCGCGTTGTCCGGGAGTACGGAATGTTCGATCGCCGCGAAGCGCCTCAATACTTCGCAGAGGTGCAGCCCAAGGCATGAGCCGGGCGTAGCGCAATACCGGCATCCCGTCACGAGGCCACTGCTCGCGCTGCCCCAGGCTGATGAAATCTGTTCCGTCCAAAGAGCAGATTCATCAACTCGGGGCGAGTGTGTTGTCCTGGTCTTTTCAGCGACGCTGACATTGGCCAGATTCGCGCATGAAATGGCCTGATACGCGACCTGTATCGGCTGTTAGAAAGCCGGGCCTCCTCCTAGAATTCATAAACCCGATGCGCGGCAGCAATGCTTTGCGAGCGCCGGGCGCAACACGGAGATTTCCCAACGACATGCCGCAATGAACACTGGTAGCCGGACCCTTATGAACATCGCCAACCCACCGATAACTGGAACAGGAGAAACGAAGCTCGCGCCATCGTCGACGTCGGCCTCCGCCTCGGCAACTCCAGTACAGCAAGCGCCGACCCAGGCGACACTGCCCCCACGCCTCGCGATCGGCCTGCTCGGCATGTTGCTGGCCTCTCTGCTGGCGATATTGAACGAACAGGTCACCGCAGTTGCGCTCGCGGATATTCGCGGCGCGTTCTCGATCGGACGGGACGACGGAACCTGGCTGACCACCCTGTTCGAAGCGACCAACGTCGCCACCATGGTATTCGCGCCATGGTTCGGCGTGACGTTCACGCTCAAGCGCTTCACGATCGGCGCCGTGCTCGCCGTGATGATCCTTGGATTGCTCTGCCCGTTTGCACCGAACCTGCTGACGCTCTATGTATTGCGTGCGCTGCAGGGCGTCGCCGGTGGATGTCTGCCGCCGATGCTGATCATCGTCGCGCTGCGTTATCTGCCACCGAAGGTCAAGTTATACGGGCTCGCGGGCTATGCGCTGACCGCGACCTTCGGACCGGCGCTCGGCACGCCGCTCGCCGCGTTGTGGACGGAATATGTCGGCTGGCAAATGGCCTTCTGGCAGATCGTGCCGCTGGGACTCGTCAGCTGCGTGGCAATCCATCAGGGACTGCCGGCGGATCCCGCCAGACTCGAACGGCTGCGTTCATTCAACTGGACCGGATTCCTGCTCGGATATCCCGCCATCGCCATGCTCGTGATCGGCCTGCTGCAGGGTGATCGCCTCGACTGGCTGCACTCCACCTTCATCTCCACCATGTTTTGCGGCGGGACGCTGTTGTTCGCGGCGTTTCTGGTCAACGAGTGGTTTCATCCTGTGCCGTTTTTCAAGCTTCAGCTGCTTGCCCGCAGGAACTTCGCGCATGGGCTGCTGACCCTGGTGGGTGCGGTGATCCTGCTGGTGAGCGTTGCCGCCATACCCAGTCAGTATCTCGCGCAGATTCACGGTTACAGGCCGCTGCAAACCACGCCGCTGTTTTTGCTGGTGGCCCTTCCCCTTCTGATTGCGCTGCCCGCGACCGCCGCGCTGCTCAATCTCCAGCAGGTCGACCACCGCTGGGTCATGGCCACTGGACTTTGCCTGATGGCCATCTCGTGCTTTCTGGGGAGCTTCGTCACCTCCGACTGGATTCGCAATAATTTCTACTGGCTTCAGTCGTTACAGATCCTCGCGCAACCGATGGTCATCATGGGAATCCTGATGGGCGTCACGACCGGCTTGCCGCCAACGGAGGGCCCGTTTGCCTCGGCCATGTTCAACACGCTCAAGACGTTTACCGGCGCCGCGGCAACCGGCCTCATTGAAGGTCTCGGCACGGCGCGCGAGCATTTTCATTCGGGCATGCTGGTCGACCACCTGGGCGATAACGCGCTAGTCACGAGCCAGAGCCTCGATGCCACTCACGGTCTCGGCGAACTCGCACACCGGATCCACGAGCAGGCCGTCGTGCTCACATCGGCGGATCTCTATCGCGTGATGGCGGGCATCGCCGTCGCCTTTCTTTTCGTTATCCCGGTGTTGCCCGTGCGGGTCTATCCGCCCTGGAGCACGACGCAGCCCTCCTCCCGTTAAGCGACGCTATCCATGTCATCCGCTACCCGATTTTCTCCCGGAACGATTCGTCTTGCCGCGTATGCGGTCATACTCGGCGCTGCCGTGCTGGCCTGTATAGCGCTATTTTCCAGTTCATCTACCGAGACCACGAACGATGCGTATGTGACGGCCGATTTCACGCTGGTCGCGCCGCGTGTCGCGGGTCAGGTTTCGGAGGTGCTCGTCGAAGACAACCAGCAGGTCAAGGCCGGGCAATTGCTGGTTCGCATCGACGATCGCGACTTTCGCGCCGCATTGATGAGTGCCGAGGCGGACGTGGTGGCCGCCAAAGCATCGGTGGCGAACTATGAAGCCGAAATCGCACGGCAGCCCGCGCTCGTCGATCAGGCGCGTGCCACGCTGCGCGCGGATGACGCGACGCTCGAATTCGCGCGCGCCAACGCCGCGCGTTATCGCAATCTTTCGGAGACCGGTGCGGGAACGACACAGGAGCAGCAGCATGCCGCGAGCGCGCTGGCCGAGGAACTCGCGCAGCAGGCGCGCAACCGCGCCGCACTCGTGGCGACCGGGCAGAACCTCGACGTTCTGAAGACACAGCGCGACAAGGCGACGGGTGCATTGGCGCATGCCGAAGCCATGCTTGAACAGGCGAAACTCAACCTGTCGTACACGGAGATTCATGCGCCCATCGACGGCAAGGTCGGACGGCGCTCGGCACGTGTCGGCGCATTCGTGACGACCGGTGCGCCGCTGCTTGCGATCGTCCCGCTGTCGAACGCCTATATCGTCGCCAACTACCAGGAGAACCAGCTCGCCCGGATGCGCCCCGGCGACAGCGTGCGTATCAAGGTCGACAGCATGCCTGATGTGACGATCCGCGGACACGTCGATAGTCTTGCGCCTGCTACAGGTGTGAGCTTCGCGCCTATCGCACCCGACAACGCAACGGGCAACTTCACCAAGATCGTGCAGCGCGTGCCAGTCAGGATCACCATCGATCACGGACAGCAGGCCGCGTCCGCGTTGAGCGTCGGGTTGTCGGTGGAAACGGAGGTCGCCGTCGGCAGGCATGCCGATGCACGGATCGCGCGGATCGCGGGAGCCGACGCGAAATGAACGCGAGCGACTTCTCCCTGCGCACGCCGGCGCTCGCGTTGCTGCTGTGCTCCCTGCTCACGGGCTGCCTGGTCGGTCCGAACTTCGAAGCTCCGCAGACGGCCACGCCCGATGTGTTCAACCGCACCCAGACCGCGCAGGCCGCGAGCAAGGCCGTCGAATCCGGATTCACGCCGCAATGGTGGACGCTGTTCAACGATCCGGTACTGGACTCGCTGGAACAGCAGCTGACCGACGCAAACCTGGATGTCGCGGCGGCCTCGGCGCGTCTGCGGCAAAGCCGGGCGCAACAGCGCATCGCGGGTGCCGACGAATATCCGACGCTGACCGGTGCCGCCTCCTACAACCGCGAGCGCGGCAGTCCGAACGGCATCCTGTCGCTGCTTGGCGTCACGCCGACGGCAAGTCAGACGCAGTCGGCCTCGGGCAGCGCGCCGCTCGGTGTCGCGCCGCTGCCGGGCGCCAAGGGCTCGCCCGCTTACGATCTATACCAGTTCGGCTTCGACGCGTCATGGGAACTCGACTTCTGGGGCCGCGTGCGACGCGGTGTCGAGGCCGCCTCGGCGCTCTCCGATGCCTCGTACGAGGACCGTAACGCGATCCTGCTGTCCGCCCGCGCCGAACTCGCGCGCGACTACATCCAGTTGCGCGACACGCAGGCGCTGCTGCAGATCGCCAAACAGAACCTCGACATCGCCCACGACGCCACGAAGCTCACGCAGAACCGCGTGCATGAAGGCGTCACGACGGACCTGGACGTGGCCAACGCGATGGCCCAGGCGGAGTCGATCGAAAGCCTGATCCCGACACTCGAATCGCGCAGCACGACCACCATCAACGCGATAGGCGTGCTGCTGGCGAAGGAACCGGGCGCGTTGCAAGCGGTGCTCGCCGAGCCGCGCGATGTGCCGGCACTGCCCGATCAGGTGCCGATCGGCGTTCCGTCGGAACTGGTGCAGCGCCGGCCCGACATCCGCAAAGCCGAGGCCCAGCTGCATGCGGCCACCGCGACGATCGGCATGGCGAAGGCCGACTTCTATCCGCGCATCTCGCTGAACGGCAGCGCCGGATTCCAGAGCCTGCAACTGTCGAATCTCGCCGACTGGGCGTCGGGCCAGTTTGTCGTGGGACCCTCGATCACGCTGCCGATCTTCGAAGGCGGACGTCTCAAGGGCACGCTTCATCTGCGCGAGGCACAGCAGCAGGAGGCGGCGATTGTCTACCAGCATACCGTGCTTCAGGCATGGCGTGAGGTGGACGACGCGCTGGTCGTCTATGACGCCGAACAGCGGCGGCGCGACCGGTTGAAAACGGTTGTGGGTCTGAACCAGCGCGCGCTGTCGATTGCGCAGCAACGGTACAAGGCGGGTGCAGTCGATTTCCTCGACGTGCTGAATGTGCAGAGACAACTGCTTGAAGCGCAGAGCAATCTGGAGCAAAGCAGGGCTGAAGCCGACGCGAACCTCATCACGCTGTGCAAGGTGCTGGGTGGTGGATGGGAATCGACGTATGCCGGGCAGGACAGTGCTCGTTGAAACCGTGCCCTGCCGCGTACAACAAGATGTCTCTATGAAGCCCATGTTCCCGTCGCCGGCCTCCGCAAACAGGAGGCCGGCGAACATGCATCTTTACGACCCCGCCAACCGTTGCAGCATCACCTATATTCCTGTTTTCAACGCAACGACCGGAAACTCACGCGAACCTCTTCCGAGAAAACTTGCGGCTGCTCCCAGGCCGCAAAATGTCCGCCTTTGGGAAGGCGATTATAGTGAATCAGCTTCGGATACGCGCTCACTGTCCAGCTCTGCGGGGCAGCGTAGATTTCATCCGGAAAGACGCTGACGGCAACCGGGATGGCAACGTGTTTGGGCGCGAAGAAGTTGAGCTTGTTTTCCCAATACAACCGGCCTGACGAGATTGCCGTGTTCGTGAGCCAATAGAGCGTCACGTTGTCGAGCACGTCGTCTCGCGTGAGCCCTTCGGGCTGGCCGTCGAACACGCGCGCGATCAAAGCCTGGCTGGCCGAATCGTGGTCGAGCATCCACGCGGCGAGACCGACCGGCGAATCCTCGATGCCGTACAGCGTCTGCGGGCGGTTCGCCATCTCCAATGCGTACCCCAAGCCGTGTTTGTAGAAATAGTCGAGCTGATCGAACGCGTGCTTTTCATCGGGCGAGAGACCTGCTGGCGCCGGCTCTCCGAGCTTGAGTGCCTGTGCGACGTTGTCCGGCACCGTTGCCGGCATATTGGTGTGAATGCCGAGCAGTTCCGGCGGTGCCAGCAGAGCCATCTGCTCCGTGACAGCATTGCCCCAATCGCCGCCTTGCGCCACATATCGCGTGTAGCCGAGCCGTTTCATCAGTACGACCCAGGCGCGTGCAATCCGAACGGGATCCCAGCCGGTCGCCGTCGGTTTGCCCGAGAACCCGTAACCGGGGAGCGACGGAATCACCACATCGAATGCGTCCGACGCCGCTCCGCCATGGGCGGCCGGATTGGTCAGCGGACCGATGATCTTCAACTGCTCGATGATCGAACCGGGCCACCCGTGCGTGACGAAAATCGGCAACGCATTGGCATCCTTCGAACGAACGTGGATGAAATGAATGTCGACCCCATCGATCTCGGTGACGAACTGCGGCAGCGCGTTCAGCCTCGCTTCGACTTTGCGCCAGTCATAGTCGGTCGCCCAATACCGTGCGAGCTTCTGCATGGTCGCAAGCTGCACGCCTTGTGACGCATCAGTTACCGTCTCGCGGTCGGGCCACCTGGTTGCCTTGATGCGCCGCTTCAATTCGATGAGTTGCGATTCCGGCGCGTGCACACGAAGTGGACGAATGGCGGCCTTGTCACCCCCACTCGACTTCGTGACTTCCGTGATTGGTTGACTCGTCTGCGCGAACGCGAGTCGACTTAACGAGCCCGCAACAGCGGCCGCCGCGGCCACGCCGATAAACCGGCGGCGCGACGGGGTCTGGGGAAGAATAGTGTCTGCCATACAAGCTCCTGTTGGCAAAGAGTCCAATGAGGCGAAGCGATGAGTACGGCAGCAACGCAATATTTTGGGCAGGCACCTTCACGATTGTCCAATTGAGCCGCCTGTAGAGGCAGCCGGTTGGCAAGCCTCGCATCGTTATCGCTTCGACCAACCGCAAACCGTAGTTCGCGGAAGTTGTTCCGATTGTGTGGAAGCACGCCCGCCGGGTAAACGATCAGGTTAGAACAACAGTTGTGTCGGCCGCGAACAAATCCAGCATTCCTTCGCATCGCTCAATATCTCGCCCTGATTCTTGATTGATTGTGCAGTCATGCTCATTGGTATCTGCCGAACGGCTGCCTACACTAATTCGTGTGGACGGATGCCCCGTGCACTCTCTCTTCCGCGACTTTCCTCAGCCCTAAAAGGAAGCAACATGAAACAGACCCAATCGACAATAACGCAGAGCGACCAGCCAAGCACCGCTGCGAATCGAAATGCGCAACCGGAAGCCGGCGCGAAGCCGGAGTTCAGAATCAAGCGCGTGACACCGGCATACTGGCGCGTCACCATCGACCACCCTCCTTTCAATATCTTTGGTCCGGAATCCATACCGCAGTTGAATAGCGTGATCACGCAGATAGAGAACGATCCCGAACTGAAGGTCGTGGTGTTCGATAGCGCAGTACCGGGTTTCTTCCTGACTCACTACGACTTCGTACCGCCTCTCGAAGTCACGACGCGCATGCCGCCCGGTCCCACAGGCATGCCCCCGCTACCCGATATGCTCACGCGTCTGAGCCGCTCTTCCGTGGTGTCGATCGTGTCTATCCGGGGCAGGGCTACGGGCGTTGGCAGTGAATTGTCCCTTGCGTCCGACATGCGCTTCGCGAGCCGTGAGAAAGCCGTGCTCTCGCAATTCGAAGTGGGCGCCGGATTCGTTCCCGGCGGCGGACCGATGTCCCGCCTTCCCCGTCTGATGGGGCGAGGCCGCGCACTGGAAATACTGCTGAGCGGTAACGACATCAACGGCGAACTTGCGGAACGCTACGGCTATGTCAACCGCTCCCTTCCGGATGCCGAACTGGATGAGTTCGTCGATACGCTGGCTCGCCGCATCGCATCCTTCGACAAGCAAACCATCGGGGAAATCAAGCACTTCGTGAACATTGCCACTCTCCCTCCCGATAGCGAGGTTGGGCCACAGTGGGACGCGTTCATTGCCTCCGTACAACGTCCTGCTGCACAGCGGGATATCAGCAAGCTGATGGAACTCGGACTGCAGAAGAATCCTGACGTGGAGATTCATCTCGACCGGTACACCGGCCAGGTCAATCAACCGGACAGATAATTTCACGCGCCTCGTAGCTGGTGGTGCCATCAGCCGCCTGGTTCTATTTCGGCGGCTGCGTGCTTACGTCGATCCAGTCAGCGCAGAAGAACCTTCATTCCAACGCTGCCCGGCTCACCGGCCTACCGATTCGAACGGTGATGGCCGCGCATGCCGAGCCTCAGCCGGCCGCCGGCTGTAATCTTCCCGGTAGTCATTCAACGGCAAAACAGTCGCTGCATCCTTGACGTCGTATCGAGCCGATGACCTGAAGAACTGGGTGCAATAATCGACGAATGTCCTGAGCCGCGCCGGAAGCAGTTCCCTGTGCGAGTAGAACAGACAGATTTCAACCTTGCTGTCGAATGTCGTGCACAGCGGCAAGATATGCGTAAGCCGCTCGGCTTCGATATCCTCACGCACCATCGTTTCAGGCAATGCGGCAATGCCTGTCCCCATGAGGGCCGCTGCCCTGAGCAAGATTTCGTTCCCGTCCATCGACGACATGGGAGACACGCTCACCCGTGTGTCGTTCTCGAGCAGTTCCACTACGTCCACGCCCTTCTTCCGTGAATCCATGTCCAGCAGGAGAAAATGGCGGCTCAACTCGGCGGCCACTTTGGGAGTTCCATATTGCTCGAGATAGGCAGGCGCTGCGACGAAGATGCGCAGCGACTTCGACAACGTACGGCGAATCACGGCAGACTGCTCGACAAGATGCGGCGGAAGGATCGCCATATCGAACCGGCCGTCGTACAGGTTGGCGGCCCCCTCCTGAACGGAGACGATCAGATTCACATTGGGGGCAATGGCGTGATAGCCCCGCACCAGGCGCGAA
The DNA here is from genome assembly GCF_003386115.1 of Paraburkholderia sp. BL27I4N3. Lineage (NCBI taxonomy): Bacteria > Pseudomonadati > Pseudomonadota > Betaproteobacteria > Burkholderiales > Burkholderiaceae > Paraburkholderia > Paraburkholderia sp. BL27I4N3. The sequence continues at coordinate 2,704,319 of NZ_QREJ01000001.1, forward strand.
AACGTTTCGCTCATCAGCATCGGATGCACGATCAGCCGCAGCTTTCCGCTATCGACTTCACGCGAGCGTGTAATGCGACGATTCGCTTCGTCGAGTTCTTCGAGCAAGCGGCAGCAACTCTGATAGTAGGGTTGCGCCGCTTCAGTCAAGGAAACGGACCTTGTCGTCCTGAGCAAGACCCTCGTCTGAATGCACCCCTCGAGCTTGGCGATCGCTTTCGAGACCGACCCCGTGGTCACGTTCAACGACTCCGCAGCCTTGCTGAAGCTTTGATACCGCGCGGCCGCGACGAATGCACGCAACATGTAAAGCTGGTCCATCTCGCACCTCACTAGTCAATGTAGAGATGTAGAGCAGAGAATCCAGATGCCGCGAATCGTCACCGGGGAGACAATTCAAACAGCCGGAGAACGGATGAAGCGTAAGCGCGAACGCTGCGGGGCACCATCGTTCGATATGGTGTCACGCATCGTGCACTCGCGTGCCCGCCTAATACGTTCGGATGCGCGCACCTATCCGGCCTGAATGCTCGTCCGGCAACTTATGCACGGTCTCAGGACGCGGCGATCGCAACGCTTCATGTGATGACGAGATGTCGTGATGCTTCGGGAGGGCGAAAATACAGGGGCGAAATCGACTGGCAAATGAAAGAATCTAGATCGGGCTTATCTGCAACGGCTCGAGCGCATTGAGGGCCGATTCGAGGATCATCGCGCGGGCATTGACCGGCGAGGGTTTCGAGCGCTGCGGATGGAATATGCGGTTCCCGCGCCTGATCCGTTGCCCGCTCAACACGCATGTCCCTGACACCTTGGCGTTCGCGACCCGCCAGACCTGTGCGCCGTAAAAGCAACTCGTGGAATCGCGCCACGCAATGGTCACGGTGAGCGAGGTAGTCCGCTCGATCAGACTTACCTTCAGATGAGGTAAGTGACTCGTATCTGGCGTCGCCTCGAAACCACAGGATGTCGCGCGTTCCGGCACGAGTTGCGTACCAGCGTCCACATTGGCGCGTCGAAATCCGGACGACAACAGTCGTATCGTTTGACTCCACGGGTCGATTCGACTAACCAGCATGGCCGCGCTCCTTATGAATCGAAACGTAATGTTTCACTTTCGTTGAATAGGACGCCACCGCCGGCAGCAACACGGTAAGCGCCCGCACAGACGGTCGGTGACTCAAACGCCCAAGGACGGTTACCGCTTGTCCATCTCTCAATCCATCCGTCTGCGTGTTTGCTCTGAAGCCATGATACGGCTATTGAAGCCTGGACAGAACGCGCGTTCAGGAAAAGGGCTTTTTTCTTTTTCCTCGGCAATGTTTCCGGCTTTGGCCCGATTCTTTCCCCGCCTTCGTTGTTGCGCAGGGATGGCGCGCGGTCTGCCCGTGTCGATATCCGCGAGACCGGATTTCGCTCCCATCGGATATACGGCCGTATGAGTTCCCCACGCTTTTTCAGAGGCAACTCCACCCTTTCGCACAATGGTTTTCACCTGCAAGGCCGTGTACCTTAATTTCATGGCAAGACGGCTGTCTCGCGCGCCGTCACCTGGAGGGCGAGTCGTGAATGCAAGAGAAACAGCAGATTCAGGGATCGGCTTGCGCCGCGGTGCACTCCAGTCGACAGCACTCCAAATACATAGCGACAGCGCCACAGTGAATGCGCTCTCCGAGCGGGTATTCAAAATACTCGTGCTTGTTGTATGTGGATGGTCCCTCATTGAAGCGCCGCTGGAGTTAAACGGTGCCGACGCTCACACCGGGCTGCTTGCCCTGCTCCTGTCGAAGCTCCTCGTGGTCGGCACTGGTCTCGCTGCCGTTGCCAAAGCACGCTTCGCTCGCGGAACGTTTGTGTTTCTCTGCGGTGCGAGCGTGTTGGCCATCGCACCCGCACTACCGATGGAATTCCACCATTCCTTCGCGATAGCAATCTTTTCTTCGATCGAATGCTTCAGCAAGGCCGCGTGCATATTGGCATTCGCCGTCGCATCGTCGCGAGACAGACTTTCACGCGAGCGATAGCGTCCTCGACAGGAATGCGGTTGCGGCGTCGACGCACTTGATTGAGGAGGTGAATATGTCCCGCGTATTGCACAACTGGATTTTTGTCGGCACTCACGCCTACGACGAGTACACCTTCGTGCCGTGGCTCAACAAAAACGTGTACCGGCGGACAGTGGATCTGAGCCGCGTCTGCCTGCAGTGATTCAACCCGGCAATCCGGGGTGTTTCTTTCACGAGCATCACTCGATTCGTCAGAAGAAACAGCGTCGTTGCGGATAACCGCTCGCGCTTCCCGGCAACGAAATAACAGCGACGGAATGAAACCAGCGAAGACCATGCGCAACGGGTAGCGATAAGCGCGAGCATTGCTTACTATACGAAAAGTATCGGCGTCAGCTTAGCGTGACGAACTTTTCGAAGATCGAGCGATGAAACATGACAACGTTGGGGCGGGAAGAGAATCATTGCCGGACTCGCTTGTTTATGTGGTCGACGACGACGAGTCCATTCGCGGCGCCCTAACCTCCCTGCTCATGTCGGTTGGCATTCACGTGAGAGCATTCGAATCGGCCGACGATTTTCTCGCCGCGGACATGCCGGACGTGCCGAGTTGTCTCATTCTCGATGTGCGTCTGCGCGGCACGAGCGGCCTGACGTTGCAGCAGGATCCCTTCAAGGAAAGTATTCGCTTTCCTGTCATATTTCTGACCGGGCATGGCGACATCGAGATGTCCGTCAAGGCAATGAAAGCAGGCGCTTTCGATTTCATGACCAAGCCATTCAGGGATCAGGATCTGATCGACACGATTGCCGCAGCGCTCAAAAGGGATGGCGAATTGAAACGCCAGGAGAGGATCGTGGCGGGCATCCGTCAAACCTATGACTCGCTGACAGCGCGCGAGCGGGAAGTCATCAGGTTGGTCGCCGACGGACTGTTGAACAAGCAGATTGCCGACCTCCTGTGCCTGAGCGAAGTGACGGTCAAGATCCATCGCGCGCAAGCGATGCATAAGCTGCAGGCGCGCTCAGTGCCAGATGTCGTCAGGAAGTTGCAACAGGTTCTGCCGTTGCACTGAGGCGTCGGCAAGATGCAGATTCACCGCGCGCTTTCCGCGCCAGGTCGAGCCGCATCTAATACGAACTGTCACTAAAATCATTCCAAGGTCTTATTGTCGCCGGTTCCGTGGGCCTGTAATTTGCCTAGAGAATTCAGCCTTTCTGAATCCTTTCGACGCCCTGCGGACTCGAGATGAGAACAAAGCGCTCTCCTGCAGTTATTGGGGTAGTGGACGACGACGAATTCGTCCGGATGGCGACGTCCAGTCTGCTCCGTTCGGCAAACTGGAAGGTGATGGTTTATGAGTCCGCCAGCCATCTTCTAGGTGATACGCGCCGCGCGGCACTGAAACTTGTTGTCGCGGATATTCACATGCCTGGCATGGACGGCTTTGCGCTGCTTGAATCGATCAAGCTATGGAAGCGGCCTGTTCCTGTTATTTTCATTACCGCCTACGCGACGCAAGCGCTTCTCGAACGAGCTGAAGCTAGCGGAGCCTCCGGCTTCTTCTCGAAGCCAGTGGATGATGCGCGGCTACTCGCGCTGATCGGCGAGATATTGCAGAAGTGAGTCGGCTAACAATCCGTCGGTTCTTCAGCGTGCGCGTCGCGGTGGCGGTCGCGTCGCGCGCTAGGCATTGCCTGGGTGCGCTACGTTGCCTTGCGCGGGCAATGTGAACTGAAACGTGGCGCCTCCCGCTGCGTTCGATGTTACCCATAGCCGTCCACCGTGACTTTCCACGATCGAGCGGCAGATCGGCAGTCCCATCCCCAGCCCGTTGGGTTTGGTCGTAAAGAATGCTTCGAAAACGCCGTCCAGATGCTCGGCGTCGAGACCCGGTCCGGAGTCCTCCACGCTAATGCAGAGTTCGTCGACGCCGGACCTGCCGGATCGGATCAGAAGTACTCGCTCGCCGACATCCGTGGCGCTCATCGCTTCAAGGGCGTTGATCATCAGATTCAGCATGACTTGCTGCAACTGTACCCGGTCGCCCTGAATCTGCGGCAACCCGTCGGCCAGTTGCGCGGTCAGCTCGACACCATGCTTGCGAGCTTCGCTGCGCATGAACGCGATCAACTCGAGAATGGTTTCGTTGATGTCGAGGCCGTCTTTTCGCTGCGGCTCCTTTTTAAAGAAAGCGCGCGTGCGGTCGACGATGTTATTGGCGCGGCCGCCATCCGCGACGATCCGGTTGAGCGCCTCACGCACTTCGTCCAGATTCGGCGGGCGCGCCGCCAGCCAGCGCAAGGCCGCGCTGGCGTAGGCGATGGTTGCGGTAACGGGTTGCTTCACCTCGTGGGCAATCGACGCCGATAACTGGCCCATCGTCGCCACGCGATTGGAATGCGCCAGCTCCATCTGGAGTCCGACATATCGTCGTTCGCTGTCGCGCACGTCCTGTTGCGCCTGCTTCTGGTCAGTCAGGTCGAGTATGAAAGCGACGCCCTGCCCCTCGCGGTCGCCGAACGCTGCCGCGCCGACCAGCACGGGCACGCGGCTGCCATCCTTGCGGATGTATTCTTTCTCGAACGGCTTGGCGCTTCCCGTGGTCGTCAATTCCGCCCTCACCCGTTCATCGAGCTCACGCCACTCAGGCGGAGTCAGATCGGGCCAGCGGATACGCGCTGAGACAAGATCGTCCCGGCTGTAATGCACGATGCGCAGAAAAGCGTCGTTGGCTTCGACAACATTGCCTTCGAAATCCCAGATGTGGATCCCGATGATGTTGGAATCCACCAGCCGCCGAACCTTTGCCTCGCGCTCCTGAAGATCGGCATAAAGACGCGTGTTCTCGAGCGAAATGGCCGCCTGTGACGCCAGCAAATCGAGCAGCGAGGAGCGGCGTGCCGTAAAAACGTGCGACGTGGCCGTGTTCTCCAGATACAGCAGGCCGCTGAGTGTGCCCTGTCTGACCAGCGGCAGGCAGAACAGGGAGCGCGTCGCGCCACTTGCCAGGTAGCTGTCCTGCGAGAACATATTGGGTGTCAAGGCATCGTCGATGATGACGCTCTTTTGCGTGTGCATCACGTAACGCAAAATGGCGGCGGGAACGGCGCAATGGGCAAGCGGCGGCCGGTTCAACGCGATCCCGCGCCCATCGATACGCGCCTCCGCCTCGATCAGGTAGCCGTCCGGCTGCTGCGGCACGACTAGCAGGCCCCGGTCGGCGCCTGAGGTCTGCAGCGCGATCGTCATCAGGCGCTCGATCAGGCCATCCAGTTCGATCTCGCTGGAAAGGGCTTGCGACGCCTTGAGCAGCGTCGCGGCGTCGAACTGCCGCCAATCGAAGCTGAGCGTCGACGTCGCCGTGCTCCCGTCCTGATTGGCAAGGCGGGGAAACTCCGCGTCGAGTTGCGCGACTTTGCCCTCCGCGCCCCAAAAGGCAAAGCAATGACGCGCGTTGCGCAAATACGCATCGGCATTCGTCCTGAGACCGCTGCCTAGATAAAAGCGACCGGCGAGTTCGTTGGCGATGCCTTCGTGCTGTGGAAAGCCATTCTCGTGAGCGGAGTGGACAGCCTGTTCATAAAGGCGCATGGCGTCGAGATCGCGGCCCTCCACGCGCGCGAGCTCCGCGCAAACGAGCGCGTAGCGGTTCTGATAGTTCTCCGGGCAGTGCTCAGCCCATCTTTCGAGCTTCCTCAGCTTTGCTGCAAGAATGTGCTTGTAGACTTGCTGCTGCTCCGGGGATGCCTGCGGAAAGAGCGCCGTCAGGATGAGCGCATGGAAGAAGTGAAAGGTCGGTTCGATCGCCAATGCCATGACGGAACTGAGGACCGCCTCCGCCCGGCCGGCCGCCTCCAATGCCTCGGCGTACCGGCCATCGAGAAAAGCGAGCATGACCTTGATGATGCGATACACGCCGATCGCGCAGCCGAAATTCGATTTGATGATAGCCTCGAAGCAGGCTGCTTCGTCGAACGTCTCGTCGTTCAGGTTCAACGGTTCGGTCGTCTTGCCGCGAAGACTGGTGACGAATTGCCGCTCGACCCGGATCAACTCATACACCGCGTCGTTGTGACTCTCGCGCGCGAGCGCCGCGTACTTTTCCGCGAGCGTCTGCACATCTTCGAGAGCAACTCCTTTCTCGATCGTCTGCCAAACCGCGTTGAAGGCGACATTGCCCGCGAAAACCAGGTCGCCCGCTTCCAGGCACGCCGCGGTGGCCCGTTCGAGAACCGGCAGATTAGCTGCAATGTGGCAGCGCCAGAAATTGACATGGGCGCCGTACAGATGCAGCAGCTTGCCTTTCAGGCGCCGATTGCCGAACTTCTCGTTGAGCTTGAGCGACATCTCTGAAAATTGCACCGCGGTGGGGATATCGCCGATCAGGGACACCAGCATCAACGCGTAATTGCCGTAAGCAAAACTGGAGTTCTCGGTATTGCCGTGCTGCAAGGAAAGGTTGACCGCCTTGAGGGTAATGAGCGGATAGAACGCGGGCCGCGCGGCGAAAGCGCAGTTCATCGCCTGAAGGAGAAGGTTGACGATCGCACGGATCGAAGGATCCGTCGCCACCGGCACTTCAACCAGTTCGCCGATGGCGCGCCCGGCCTGATTCACGTGAACGTCCCGCAATGCATGGTCGAGGGCCGCCTGGATGTCCTGATCGGTCTCAGGAAAGAGAATGCCGAAATCGCGCAGCGCAACCAGCGCGACCGTGAAGCTCTCGTCATATCTCCCGGCGAGCTGATACAACTCGATCCGCAGGCTGAAGACCTTCGCACGATCGAGATTCGAGCGCGCTCTCGCGAGCATCATGTCGGCCAGCGCGTCGGCTTTCGCAAAATCGCCGACCAGATATTCGCACTCCGAAAACGCGAGATAGAGATCGAACGTGCTGTCGTAGCGCTGCGTCCATGCATCGGGCGACAGCAGCGCCACGCCCTGCGCCAGATAGCTGCGCGCGGCCGCGTAGGCGGTCGAATTCATCGCGCGCCGCCCCGCGATGAGATTCAACGCAACGGCCTGTTCGCGCTCCGGCTCCGTCACGATTAGCGCAGCGCCGCGATTGAGATGGTTGACGATGTCGAAGATGGCATCTTCCAGCGCTTCTGCCGGGGTCCGCGACACCAGCGCCCGGCCGATCCGCAGATGGGCGGCGGCACGCTCGTCGGCGGGGATTAGCGCATAAGCGGCCTCCTGCACGCGGTCGTGTGCGAATGCATAGGCGTTGCCCACGCGAAAAACGAGCCCCATTCGCACGGCTTCCCACAGGTTCGCGTGCATCGTCTCTTCGGAACCGCCCTGAACCCACGTCAGTGCGATCACTTCGGCAATGTTGCCGAGGCACGCCAGTTGCCCCAATGCGTCGCGCGTGGGCGCAGGCAAGCGGCTCAGCTTCGTCGCCATCAGATCGGCGACGTTCTCGGTAAAGCCCTTCGCGCGGATGCGCGGCAGATCCCAGCGCCACGCCGCGGCGCGCTGATCGAAGGTGAGCAGGTCTTCATCGGCGAGTGCGGTCAGAAACTGGATGGCGAAGAATGGATTGCCGCCCGTCTTCTCGTGCACCAGTTGCGCAAGCGGGCCGGCGGTCGCGCTGTCGCAATGAAGCGAATCAGCGACGAGTTGCGTGACGTTCTCCGCTGCGAGCGGCGCGAGTTCTATCTGCCGCACCTTCCCTTCGGCGTGGCTGATCGACTCGAGCGTGCGCGCAAACGGGTGCGATGCGTCCACCTCGTTGTCGCGGTACGCGCCGACCAGCAGAACGTGCTTCACGTCCGGATGCGTGACCAGATGCGCGAGCAGATCGAGCGTCGCCGTATCGACCCATTGCAGGTCGTCGATAAACAGCGCGAGCGGATGCTCAGGCCGCGCAAAGACGCCGAGAAAACGCCGAAATACGATCTGGAAGCGGTTTTGCGCATCCTGCGGCGGCAGCACGGGCGCCGGCGGCTGCTCGCCGATAATCAGCGCAAGCTCGGGAATCAGATTCACCATCAACTGAGCGTTGGGCCCGAGCGCCTCCATCAGCGCGTGCCGCCACGGCTCGACCTCCGCGTCGCTCTGGCTCAGCAGGTTGCGTACGAGCGTCTGGAAGGCTTGAGCAAATGGCACATAAGGGATGTCGCGTTTGTACTGGTCGAACTTGCCGGACGCGAACAGGCCGCGCGGCGGCACCAGCACCCCGTGCAACTCATTGACGACCGACGACTTGCCGATGCCCGGATAGCCCGAGATCAGCACCAGTTCGACCGCGCCGCTGCCCACGACGCGATCGAAAGCGGTCACGAGCGCTTCGATCTGCGCCTCGCGTCCGTACAGTTTTTCGGGCACCAGCAAGCGGTCGGACGCGTCGTGCGCACCGAGCGGGAACGCTTCGATGCGATGGTGCGCCTCCCATGCCACGAGGCACGACCGCAGGTCGGCTTCGACACCCGCCGCGGTCTGGTAACGGTCCTCGGCGGCTTTGGCGAGGAGCTTCAGCACGATCCCTTCGATCGGCTTCGGCAGAGCGTCGACGCGCTCGCCTGGCGGTGTCGGCCTGCGCGCGATGTGGCAATGAATCCACTCCATCGCGTCCGATGCGGTGAACGGCAGCGCGCCGGTGAGCATCTCGTACAAGGTGACGCCGAGCGAGTAGAGATCGCTGCGCGTGTCGATCGAGCGGTTCATGCGGCCGGTCTGTTCCGGCGCCATGTACGCGAAGGTCCCGGCCACAATCTCCGGCGGCGCGGGCGGCTGATGTTCGTGCGGCAGTTGCGAGGCGATGCCGAAGCCGGTGAGCCGTACGTTGCCGTTCCCGTCGACGAGCACATTCGCCGGCTTGATGTCTTTGTGAACGAGCCCGCATCGGTGAACGTGGCCGATGACCCGCGCCAGATTGACGGCGATGCGCAACCAGCGCGTGAGCTCCAGCGGACGGCCCAGCAAGCGATACAGAGGCTCGCCGCCGTCGTCGTCGAGAACCAGCATGGGCGGCTCTCTGCGGCGGTATAGCGCGAGCGGCCGAGCCGCCCAGCTGGCATCGAGCAGCGGGGCTAATCCGTATTCGTGCTCGAGCCGGGTGATGCTCTGCGCGGCCGGGCGCGTAACGACCAGCGCAAGCACCGAGATGGCATGGCGGGGTCTCCTGGCGCGATAGAGAGAGAAGTCGCCGTCGTCGTGCAGCGGCTCCAACTCGTATCCGGTGAGATCCACGGCGGACTCCACTGTCGAGCGGAACGAGTGCTTCGGCACTGGCTCCGGTCCCACGCAGAACGCGGTCGACCGGAGCTTAGCGCATAGCGTTCACTTCGATCCCACGCAAAGAGGTTGCTGTAAGGCTGCGAATTCCATTTAGAAATTATTGTCCGCGCTTCGCGGCTTCCCGGCTATTGCGTGCGCGGTCGTCCCAGTTATTGAACAGCAGCCGGCGCGAAGCAAAAAAGGATCGCAAGAAAAACGGCATGCGCGGCGCGCTTCCCGCGCGCGCGGCATGCCGTTGTATGAGGCAGGTGCCTTCGGGCGCGCCGCACTGCATCAACCGCGGCGGCACATACCCCTTACTGCTGTGGCAACGCGTAGGCAATCACATAGTCGCCGAGCTTCGTGCCGAACGAGCCATGCCCGCCCGCCGCGATCACGACGTACTGACGGCCGTCGATCGAATAACTCATCGGCGTGGCCTGGCCGCCCGCGGGCAGGCGGGCCTCCCAGACCTGCTTGCCGTTGTTGACGTCGAACCCGCGGATGTAGTTGTCCGCGGTCGCGCCGATAAACGCGACGCCGCCCGCGGTGACTATCGGACCGCCCAGCATCGGCATGCCCATCCTGAACGGCAGCGGAATCGGTGAACTGTCGCGCGTCGTGCCGATACGCTTCTTCCACACGATCTCATTGGTCTTCAGATCGATCGCGGAGATGTAGCCCCACGCCGGCTGCTTGCACGGCAAGTCGAGCGGCGAGAGGAACGGGTTGATCACCACGCCGTACGGCACACCATACTGCGGCTGAATGCCCGACTCCGTGCCGCTGCCCTTGGCGCCCGGCACCGGCTCCATTGGGTTGCCGGGGCCGCGCGGAATCAGACGCGAGACGAACGGCAGCGCGATCGGGTTCGCAATGGCGATCTGGCGATCGGTGTCGACGGCAATGCCGCCCCACTCGAACATGCCGAGGTTGCCCGGAAACACGAGCGTGCCCTGCAGCGACGGCGGCGTGAACGTGCCCTCATACCGCAGCTTGTGGAACATCACACGGCAGATGAGTTGGTCGTACATCGTCGCGCCCCACATGTCGGCGTCGGTCAGCTTCTTCGACGGGCGATAGGTGAGCTGCGAGAACGGCTGCGTCGGCGATACGTGGTCGCCGGGGGCGGCGCCTTGCGGCACGGGCGTTTCGGGCGCCGGCACGACGGGCACACCGGTGCGGCGGTCGAGCACGAACAGGTTGCCGGTTTTAGCAGGCGCGTAGACCACCGGTACGGTCTGGCCATCCTTGCCGGTGATGTCGGCGAGCGTGGGCTGCGACGGCTGATCCATGTCCCACAGATCGTGGTGCGCGGTCTGGTAGAACCAGGCGAGCTTGCCGGTCGAGGCGTTCAGTGCGAGCAGGCCGCTGGCGTAACGCTCCTGCTCCGGCGTGCGGGTGCCGCCCCAGATGTCCGGCGTCGTGACGCCCATCGGCAGATAGACGATGTCGAGTTTCGCGTCGTAGGCAGCGGGTGCCCACGAGTTGGGCGAGTTCCACGTGTAATGCTCGCCCGCGCCCGGAATATGATTCGGGTCCTTCGCGCCCGGATCGAATGCCCAGAGCAGTTCGCCCGTGCGCACGTCGAAGCCGCGAATGACACCCGACGGCTCGCGGTTCGAGAAGTTGTCCTCGACCGAGCCTGCCACGATGATCACCTTGCTGGTGATGATCGACGGCGAGGTGGGCTCGTACATGCCCGCTGTCGTGACCGGCTGGGCGTGTTGGAGGTCGAGGTCGCCGTGGTTCGCGAAGCCGTCGCAACGTTGGCCTGTGAGCGCGTCGAGCGCGTAGAGGTGGCCGTCGTTGACCGGCAGGTAGATGCGGCGTGTGCAGGCTGCGGTGGTGTCGCTCGCCGGCATGGCGGCGGTTTTGGCGGCATCGCTTGCAGGCGTGGCAGTGGCTGCGGTGGCATCGCTCGCCGGCGCCGCTGCTGCCGCGGTGGCATTGCTCGCCGGAGCAGCAGCGGGCGCGGCCGCCGCTCCACTGGCCGACAAATCGACATACGACACGCCGCGGCAAGTCACATGCTGGAACGACGGATCGGACTTCAGCCTCGGATCGAACTTCCATTTGAGCGTGCCCGTCTTCGCGTCGAGCGCGAACAGAATCTGATGGGGCGAACATAGGTAAAGCAGATCGCCGATCTTGATCGGCGTGACTTCGTCGGTGATCTCGACAGGATCGTTGGGCCCCTTCATGTCGCCCGTGCGGAAGGTCCAGGCCACCTGGAGATCCTTCACATTCTCAGGGGTAATCTGCTGCAAAGGCGAGTAGCGCGTCCCTTCCTGGGTGCGCCCATAGGCGGGCCAGTCGGCGGCGTCGATTGCGCTGCCGGCGCCCGCGCCGCTCGCGGGCGCGGAAGCACTCAAGGTGCCGTTGACCTGTTGCGGATCGTTGAAGTTCGCGTACACCAGCACGCCCGCCCATGCCACGAGCGCGACGACGAGTGACACCACACCCAGCTTGCGCTCGCCGACGAGCCGCCAACTCACGAACAGCAGCAACCACACGCCGAAGATGACGAGCACGCCGGAGCGCGGCGCGAGTGCCCAGAAGTCGGGACCCGACTCCATCAATGCCCAGATCGCCGTGCCGATCAGCACCAGCGCATACAGCACGAGCGCGGCGGGACTGCGCCGCCACAGCAGCCACGCCACGCCCAGCAGCACAATGCCCGTGATGAGATAGTAAGCGGAGCCGCCGACCGCAAGAAGCCACGCGCCACCTATCAACAAATAAAGCGCGGTGAGCACGGTAAAGAGCAAGGTGATGACGCCGATGACGCCCCGGGAATTCGACTGACTGGTCATGATGATCGCAACCCTCTTGAGTGGATACCGCCTGCCGTCGGTACCGACGCCGAATTCACGCGCCGGAGCACGGGAAAAAGCATATCAGAAGGTGCGCATTAATCTGCTGTAACTGTGCGTTCGCGATTAGCCGACGCGCGGGCTTGTCGCTCGGGACGAAGCACGCCGAGTCGCGAGCTTCGAGAACGTACCGCTCCTGCCGTCGTTCTCGTTGGCGTATATCAATGCGGGGCGCACGCCGGCTTTCCTTTCGCTCTCCTTTCGTTTTTCGCCGTCCGCGTCACGATCAGCCGACCATGCCTTATCGCGCGCTGCTTGCATCACTCCAGCCAAACCCGAAGCTCGACTGCAACGCGGGCGCCCACTTCGCGCACGTACGAAAACCCAACAGCGCGCCGCCCACGGCAAACAACACGGGAATCAGAAAGTCCTGGCTCACGCGGGTGAATTCGAACATGAGCACCACGGCCGTGATCGGCATCTGCATCGAGGCAGCGAGAAACGCCGTTGCGCCGACCACCGCGAATGCGCCCAGCGACGCCCCCGGCCACACGAGGCTCCACAAGCCGCCAAGCACGATCGCCAGCAACGCGCCATTAGCGAGCCCCGGCGTGAGCAGCCCGCCTTCGGCGCCCGCGCGCAAACTGCTCGCTGAAATCACCACTTTCAACACCAGCAGCATCGCGGCGAGACGGATGGTCAGGCCTCCGTCGAATGCCAGCCCCGCAGGTCCCTTGCCGTTGCCGAGCAACTGCGGGAAATGCATCGCGAGGACCCCGATCATCGCGAAGTTCAGCAGCGACAACACCGGCAAGCGCCAGTTCTTCGGCGCCGCCGCGCGCGAGCGCTTCATCAGTTCCGCGAAGCTCCACGCCGCCACGCCGAAAATCGGACCGCACACCACGGACCAGACCACAAGCGTGGGGCTCAACGTCATCGACGGGACGAGGTATTGATGCTCGTTGCCCAATCCCAGTTGCGCAACCAGCGCGGCCACCGACGAGGTCACGACGGCCGGCACCAAGGCGGGCCAGCCGAACGTGCCCAGCAGCACTTCGAGCACGAACACCGCGCCGCCGAGCGGCACGTTGTAGACAGCGGCCAAACCGGCGCCCGCGCCGCATGCCACCATGATCCGGCTCTGCGCGACGGACAGACCCGCCCGGCGCGACAGCCAGCCGGCCAATGCCGAGCCGATTTCGCGCGGCGCGACTTCGCGGCCGAGCGGCGAGCCGAGCGCCACGGTGACGATCTGCAGCACCGCGTGAATCGTCGTGCTCATGACGGGCATTTGCGGATCGTCGGACTTGACGGCCTGGCGAATGCTCACGAGCGGCCGGCCGAACCGATACAGGGCCCACCAGCCGATTCCCGCAACCAGGCCGCAGATGGTCAGCACGAGCAGGCGGCGCTCGGGCGCGGCAGCGCTGACGCCCTGCAGAAAACTCTCGGCGCTGATCACGTGCGTCACACTGTAGCCGTAGGCAAGATGCTGGATGCCGTGCAGCAGCAGCGCGAGCAGCATGCCGCCGAGGCCGGCACCGAGGCCCGTAAGCAGCGTGACAGCGGCGACCACGGCAAATGGACTCCGCTCGCGGCGTACAGGCTCGGAAGTGATTGGTTTGACTGACATGGTGCGTCGACAAAAGCGGAATGAGTAGGATGGCGACGATCTTATTCCGCGGCGCAACATGAATCAAATTGATTTTTCGGCTTGACTGATGCGTGTACCGCATATATCGAACAGACAGCCTTTCCGGGCACTGGCAAAGCTTGCATTTCAACCTGCGTGGCCTCGTTCGATCCGATAGGCACAGATCCGTCCGCGTAAAAGTGACCGGATTAGCGCGAAATCAAACTCTAAATGGATTACAAATAACAAACGAAATTGCACGCCCGCTAATACGATAATTACATTTACCCGACACGACGCACACGCCGCTATTCTGCGTGAACTCCGCCCCAGGGATTAATACGGATAAACGCGCCTTCATCCATGCAAGCGTTTAACAGTCGGCGTACACTCGCTCGGAGCCTACGCCCGGGGGCGTGCGGGGCTGCGGAGCCACCGGTCGTTGAATATGGGTGAATGGAGAACCAGGAGAACAATCAATGAGTTGGACACGGGAACAGAGAAACGTCACGATCGCTGCCTATCTGGGTTGGACACTCGACGCATTCGATTTCTTTCTAATGGTGTTCGTATTGAAAGATATTGCGGCGGAGTTCAATACCAAAATCCCCGAAGTCGCCTTCGGCATTATGTTGACCCTGGTGATGCGTCCGCTCGGCGCATTGATTTTCGGCTGGCTCGCCGACAAGTACGGCCGCCGTCCCACGCTGATGGTCAACATCGCGTGCTTCTCATTGCTGGAATTGCTGTCCGGCTTCTCGCCGAATCTTGCCACTCTGCTCGTGCTGCGCGCGCTGTTCGGCATCGCGATGGGCGGCGAATGGGGCGTCGGCGGCGCACTGACCATGGAAACCGTGCCGCCGAAATCGCGCGGCATTGTCTCGGGTCTGCTGCAAGCCGGCTATCCGAGCGGCTATCTGCTCGCTTCGGTCGTGTTCGGCGTGTTCTATCAATACATCGGCTGGCGCGGCATGTTCTTCGTCGGCGTGTTGCCGGCCTTGCTCGTGCTGTACGTGCGCGCGCACGTGCCGGAGTCGCCCGCCTTCAAGACACTCGAAAAGAAAGCGCGTCCGGGTCTCGTCGCCACGCTCAGGCAGAACGTCAAGCTGTCGCTATACGCGATCATTCTGATGACCGCGTTCAACTTCTTCTCGCACGGCTCGCAGGATCTGTACCCGACCTTCCTGCGCGTGCAGCATCAGTTCGACGCGCACACCGTCTCGTGGATCACGATCACGCTGAACATCGGCGCGATTTGCGGCGGACTGTTCTTCGGCGCCTTGTCGGAGAAGATCGGCCGCAAGCGCGCGATCTTCATTGCGGCGTTGATCGCGTTGCCGGTGCTGCCGCTGTGGGCTTTCTCGACCACGCCGGTGCTGCTTGCGGTGGGCGCCTTCCTGATGCAGATCTCCGTGCAGGGCGCGTGGGGTGTGATTCCAGTACACCTGAACGAAATCTCGCCCGATGAAATTCGCGCGACCTTCCCCGGCCTCGTGTACCAGCTCGGCAATCTGATCGCGTCGGTGAACGGTCCGTTGCAGGCGAGCGCCGCCGAAGCGCACGGCAACAACTACGCGCTCATCATGGCCGTCGTGATCGGCATCGTGGCCGTGGTGATCGCCGTGCTGATTCCGTTCAGCCGCGAGCGCCGCGGCATCGATATGACGCAGTCGGCGAAACAGGTCGCGGCGCAGCTTTAAGCGTTCGAACCAAACAGCTATTTTGCCGGCGCGTTATCGGGCACAATAGACGCCAAAGGCGGCTTGAACCGCCGCGACGCAGAGCACGCGTCAGCCAGCAAACGCAGGGCCAAACAAGTTAGCAAGCAATACGAGGCCGTTCCGATTTCCATCGGAACGGCCTTTTTTATTTCCGCGCGGTTTGACGTGCCGCGCGCATGGAAAGACGGACCTTCGTCAGGTCTTCTAGAGGAGTTAGTCGACTGTGACCCCTTGATCGCACGCATCATTTCTTCTTATCCTGAAAAAAACGGCCGTTTCAAATCAATATTTGAATCGCTTGTTTGCGGGCCGGACGCCCGGCAACTGGGAGACGCAACATGGCAGTTCGCACAACAGGCCGGCATGCCGGCGATACGAAGTCCCGCATCCTCGACGCCGCCGAAACGCTCTTTATCGACTGCGGTTATGAGGCCATGTCGTTGCGCCAGATTACTTCGCGTGCCGAAGTGAATCTCGCGGCAGTGAACTATCACTTCGGCAGCAAGGAATCGCTGATTCACTCGATGCTGTCGCGCCGCCTCGACCATCTCAACCAGGAGCGGCTCAAGCTGCTCGACCGCTTCGATACCCTGCTCGGCGAGCGCCTGACCTGTGAGCACGTGCTCGGCGCGATGTTCATTCCGGCGCTGCGCCTGTCGCGCGATCCGCGGGTAGGCGGCAAGGCGTTTCTGCGTTTGCTCGGCCGCGCTTATACCGATCCGTCGTCGTTCATTCGTGATTTTCTCAACGGACACTACGCCTCAGTGGCGGTGCGTTTTTTCGATGCCTTTCAGCGCGCGCTGCCGCATCTGCCGCGCGAGGAACTGGGCTGGCGTCTGCACTTCGCGATCGGCGCGCTGTCGGGCGTGCTGGCCGGCACCGACACGGACAGCCTGCTTTCCGAGTTCTCGCAAGGCAAGTCGATGAACGACCTGCAACTCATTGCCCGCCTCGCTTCGCTGATGGTGGCCGCGCTCAAGGCACCGTTGCCTGACGGCACGCAACTGGCCGCATTCGCCGCCGTCCTTGGCGACGCCAGCGAAGGCGGCTCGGAGTGCGCCGGCATCGGCGGTGCTGAAGCTGCGAGCGCGGCACGCACAGAGGGTGGATCGGAGCCGACATCGCCGGCCGTATCGGACGGCGAGCATCGCGGCGGCAACATGGAAGCAGGTTCGCGCCAGCACGCATTGCACGGCGCGGCTTGACGATCTGACGCTGCGGGCAACGCGCCGTCATCAGCCGTTGCCCGCATGCGGCGCCTGCGCGAGCAGGCGAGCGAATCAGTACCGCGTCATGCGGACATGCCACAAGATGGTTAGCATGCCGCAGTATCGAACCCGTAGCCAGCCGGCAATCCCTACGCCGCCGGTCAGCGCGAAACAGGCAACAAGTACTCAGTCAACACTCAGCAGAAAGGCAGCCGAACACGATGAACGCCGCATACCTGAGCAGCACGTCTAAGTTCCGCACCTAAGCAACGCCGCGCTGTCGAACTGCACACACGCCGCGCAAATGCAGTACGCGCAACGAGGCAACGCGAGCGTGAAGCAGAAAATCAATAGAACGCGAACCATCCGCGCTGCGTGGATGCGTCCGCACGCACCATCGAAAGAGGAGGAAACGTCATGCCGTGGTTCATCCTGGTGTTAGTGATTGCCGCCTTCGCGCTCGTCTATGTTCAGGCGCGCGCGGCATGGTGGCTTGCCTTCATGATCGTCTGGGTGGCGGCCGCGCATGTCAGCGGCGTGGCGGGTCCGGTGGCCACCACGCTGCTCGCCATCGTCTTCGTCCTCCCCGCCCTCGTGCTTGCGCTCAAACCGCTGCGGCGCACATGGTTCGCCAAGCCCGTGCTCGACATTTTCCGCAACATCCTGCCGGAGATGTCGCCGACCGAGCGCGATGCGATCGAAGCCGGCACGGTCTGGTGGGACGCCGAACTGTTCTCGGGACGTCCGCACTGGGACAAGCTGCTCGGCTACGGCCCGGCCACGCTGACGGCGGAAGAACAGTCGTTCCTCGACGTCGAATGCGAAAAGCTGTGCGACCTCGCGAACGACTGGGAAACCACCATGGTCTGGCAGGACCTCTCGCCGCAAACCTGGCAGTACATCAAGGAGCACGGCTTTCTCGGCATGATCATTCCGAAGCAGTACGGCGGCAAACAGTTCTCCGCCTACGCGCATTCGCAGGTCATCATGAAGCTCGCCACGCGCTGCTCGGCCGCCGCCGTTTCGGTGATGGTGCCGAACTCGCTCGGCCCCGCCGAACTGCTGATGCACTACGGCACCGAAGAGCAGAAAAACCACTACCTGCCGCGCCTCGCACGCGGCGAGGAAATACCGTGCTTCGCATTGACCAGCCCGTATGCAGGTTCCGATGCAGCGGCGATTCCTGACGTCGGCATCGTGTGCAAGGGTCGGTTCGAAGGCCGCGAGACGCTGGGCTTTCGCGTCACCTGGGACAAGCGCTACATCACGCTCGGCCCGATAGCTACCGTGCTCGGCCTCGCGTTTCGCGCGCTGGATCCCGAGCATCTGCTCGGCAATGACGACGAACCCGGCATCACCTGCGCACTGATTCCGACCGACCATCCGGGCGTGAACATCGGCCGCCGTCACTGGCCGTTGAACGCGGTATTTCAGAATGGCCCGAACTCGGGCAAGGACGTGTTCATTCCGCTCGACTGGGTGATCGGCGGCCGCGCCCAGGTCGGCAACGGCTGGCGCATGCTGATGGAATGTCTCGCGGCGGGCCGGGCGATTTCGCTGCCGTCGTCGAACGTGGGCATGGCAAAGATCGCCGTACGCGGCACCGGCGCCTACGCCGCGGTTCGCCGCCAGTTCCGCACCGCCGTCGGCAAGTTCGAAGGCGTGCAGGAAGCGCTCGGCCGCATGGGCGGCAACCTGTACGTGATGGACGCCGCGCGCCGCCTGTCGGCGCACGCGGTGGA
This sequence comes from Paraburkholderia sp. BL27I4N3, assembly GCF_003386115.1. Classification (NCBI taxonomy): domain Bacteria; kingdom Pseudomonadati; phylum Pseudomonadota; class Betaproteobacteria; order Burkholderiales; family Burkholderiaceae; genus Paraburkholderia; species Paraburkholderia sp. BL27I4N3. The sequence goes on from NZ_QREJ01000001.1 coordinate 2,722,669, forward strand.
CCTCGGCGAAAAGCCTTCGGTGATCTCGGCGATCGCCAAATATCACATCACCGAGCGCGCCCGCATGGTCATCAACGACGGCATGGATATCGCCGCCGGCAAGGGCATCTGCATGGGGCCGTCGAACTTTCTCGCGCGCGCCTATCAGCAGGTGCCGATCGCGATCACCGTGGAAGGCGCGAACATTCTCACGCGTTGCCTGATCATCTTCGGGCAAGGGGCGATTCGGTGTCATCCGTATGTGCTGAAGGAAATGGCCGCCACACGCGAAACGGATCGCGCCAAGGCGCTGCGCGATTTCGACGAGGCGTTCTTCGGCCACGTCAGCTTCACCCTATCCAACGTGGTGCGCAGTTTCGTCTATGGCGTGACGGGCGGCGCATTCATCGCCAAACCGCGCACGGCGCATGCGCCATTGCATGCGTACTATCGCGCGGCCACGCGGCTCTCCACCGCGTTCGCGCTGCTCGCCGATGTCTCCATGTTCGTGCTCGGCGGCGATCTGAAACGCCGCGAGCGCATCTCCGCGCGTCTGGGCGACGTGCTATCGCAGCTCTACCTGATCTCCGCCACGCTCAAGCGTTTCGAGGACGAAGGCCGTCAGGAAGAAGACCTGCCGCTGGTGCGCTGGGGTGTCGAGGATTCGCTATACAAGGCGCAACACGCGCTCGACGGCGTGCTCGCCAACTATCCGAACCGGCTCGCCGCCGGCCTCGTGCGCGTGCTCGCGTTTCCGTTCGGACTGCCGCACCGCGAGCCGTCCGACCAGCTCGGCAGCGAGATCGCCGCATTGATGCAAACGCCAGGCGCCGCGCGCGAACGTCTGGTATCCGATTCGTACGTGCCGCACCCGGATGTCGACGCGCTCGGCTACGGCGAGCTGGTGTTCGAGCTGAACCCGCGCTTCACGCAGATCGAGCAGAAGCTGCGCGACGCCGTCAAGCAAGGACTGCTCGAACCGATGCCGCAAAGCCTGCCGCAACTCGCCGCCTGGACCGACACCGCACAGAAAAAAGGCCTGCTCGACGCCGACGACCGGCGCGTGCTCGACGACTACGCGCGTTACGGCGCGCAAGTCGTGAAGGTGGACGATTTCCCCGCCGACTTCGAGATGCTCGCCAACCTGCAAAAGCGCAAGGAGGCGCTGGAAAAGGCGCTGGAGCTCGCGACCTGAGTTTGGCGCCGGCTTAAAAAAACATCCGGGGAAGGCGCGCCGCGAGCGTCGAACTCGGTGCACACTGACACACGTTCGACGTCCCTCAGAGAGACTTCCTGCGGGGCGTCTCTCAAGGGCACTTCCCTCGGGCGTGGCCAGCGGAGCGACTAATAATATGAACGACTCTTATCTGAACTTCGTCAACTCGCCGTTCGGCGCGCGCCTCGCGCGCTCGGTCGGCCTGCCGAAGCCCGAGGTGCTGCGCCGCTATCGCGCGGATCAGCCCGAGTTCGGCGGACTGGTCGCGCTCGGCGCGGGCCGCGAACCGCATCTGCTCGACGCGCTCGCGAGCCTCGTGGCGAGCATCGGCGTAACGAGCGTCGCGCATGAAAGCGCCGGCTTGTGGGTGCCGCTCGCCAACCGCCACGGCCTCATGACGGGCCGCTTCGAAGCGGCCGACGCCGGTTCGCAAGGCAAACTCGCGGCCCTGCTGTTCGACGCAAGCGGCATCGAAGACAGCACCCAGCTCGAACCCTTGCACGGCTTCTTTCACGACACGCTGCGCTCGCTCGGCAAGTGCGGCCGCATCATCGTGCTGGGACGGCCGCCGGAGAGCTGCGCGACGCCGCGTCAATGGACCGCGCAACGGGCGCTCGAAGGCTTCACGCGTTCGCTCGGCAAGGAAGCGCGGCGCGGCATCACCGCGAATCTCGTGTACGTGGAGCGAGGCGCGGAAAACCGGGTGGAAGCGACCTTGCGGTTCTTTCTGTCGCCGCGCTCGGCCTATGTGTCGGGCCAGGTCGTGCGCGTCGCCGCCGGCGCGGGCGGCGAGACGGCACCCGCCTTCGATTGGCACCAACCGCTCGCGGGCCGGCGCGCCGTCGTGACCGGCGCGGCACGCGGCATCGGCGCCTCGATTGCGAGCGTGCTCGCCGCCGAAGGCGCGCACGTGATCGGCATCGACATCCCGACGGCCCGCGACGCGCTCGATGCGACCATGCGCCAGTTGAACGGCACCGCCCTCGCCTTCGATATCGCCGCACCTGAAGCGCCCGCGCAGATCGCGGCCGCGCTCGACGAACAGGGCGTGGATATCGTCGTGCATAACGCCGGCATCACAAAGGACAAAACAATCGCGAAGATGACCGAGGCCGCGTGGCAAAGCGTGATCGACATCAACCTGTCCGCGCAGGAGCGGATCGACGACGCCCTGCTCGCCGCCGGCATTCTGCGCGACGGCGGCCGGATCATCGGCGTGTCGTCGATCAGCGGCATTGCCGGCAATCTCGGCCAGACCAACTACGCCGCGTCGAAGGCCGGCGTGATCGGCCGCGTACAGAGCATGGCGCCGCATTTGCGCGCGCGCGGCATCACGATCAACGCGGTCGCGCCCGGCTTCATCGAAACGCAGATGACCGCGAAGATTCCGCTGACCATCCGCGAAGCCGGACGCCGCATGAATTCGATGAGCCAGGGCGGCCAGCCGGTCGACGTCGCGCAGACCATCGCGTGGCTCGCGCATCCGGGATCGGCCGCCGTGAGCGGCCAGATCGTGCGCGTGTGCGGACAAAGCCTGATCGGAGCGTGACCATGGCTGAGCCCGGCGATCCGTTCGAAGGCAGTCCTCTATCGAACCCGGCGCGGCCGGATGCGGTGCGGCCCAAGACCGTCGTGATCGAGACCTTGCCCGCGCCCGCCAAGCTCTATGCGCGCGCGTTGTCCGGCCTCGTCAAACGCGGGCGCGAGACGCATCTGCCGCCGCTGCGGCTGGTGCGCCCCGCCGTCGCCCTCGACCCCGGGCCGATCTGGCGTTATGCGCGCGTGTGCGGCTTTATTCCCGAGCACGGCGTGCCGCTCACGTATCCGCATCTGCTCGCCTTTCCCTTGCATCTGCTGATGCTGACCGACCCGGCGTTTCCATGGCCGGCGCTCGGGCTCGTGCATCTGGCCAACCATGTGCGTCTGCGCCGGCCGCTCGCCTACAAGGAGATGCTGCGCGTCGAGGTGGAGTTCGGCGCGCTGCTGCGCCACGACAAAGGCCAGGCGTTCGTGCTGCATACGCGCATGTACCGGCGCGGCGAAGCGGTCTGGGACGGCGATAGCGTCTATCTGAAACGCGGCGTGCCGGCGAGCGGCAGCGTGCTCGATCCGCTCGAACCCGGCGCCGTTGCGTTGCAACGCATCGCACGCTGGCAACTCGCGTCGCAGCTGGGCCGCGACTACGCGAGCGTGTCCGGCGACTACAACCCGATCCATCTGAGCGCGCTGTCCGCGAAGGCCTTCGGCTTTCCGCGCGCGATCGCGCATGGCATGTGGACGCTGGCGCGCGCCGCCTCCGCGTTGCAACCGCCGAAGCCGCTTGCGGAAGCCAGCCTCAGCGCCGAATTCAAACTGCCGATGCTGCTGCCCGGCGAGGCGTCGCTGTGGAGCGCGTCGCCTTCGCTGATCGAACGCGACATCGAGGTGCGCGATATCGCGGGGCAGAAACCGCATTTGCGCGGCCGCATGCAATGGAGGTTGCAATGAGGTGCGCGCGTCGTGCGTCGAGTCGTGGAATCGTGGAATTGCGGGCGGCTGAATCGTTGTTGAATCAGGACCGTCGCGACCGGCCGTCAGACCATTGTTAGACCATTCGCACCATTCAATACTCAGGGAATGACCCGAAGGAGCCGAGCATGTCCAACCCGCTGCCAGCCGTACGCCGAGTCGCCATCGTCGGGGGCAACCGGATTCCGTTTGCCCGCTCGAACACCGCCTACGCGACCGCGTCGAATCAGGACATGCTGACCTTCACGCTGCAAGGGCTGATCGACCGCTATAACCTGCACGGCGAACGCTTGGGTGAAGTCGCCGCGGGCGCCGTCATCAAGCATTCGCGCGACTTCAATCTGACGCGCGAATCCGTGCTGTCCACCACGCTTGCCAAGGAAACGCCCGCTTACGATGTGCAACAGGCCTGCGGCACCGGACTCGAGGCGGCCATTCTCGTCGCCAACAAGATCGCCTTGGGGCAGATCGAAGCGGGCATCGCGGGCGGTGTCGATACGACCTCCGATGCGCCGATCGGCGTCAACGAGCGGATGCGCAAGATCCTGCTCGAAGCCAATCGCGGCAGGAGCACCGGGCAACGCGTCAGCGCGCTGAGCAAGCTGCGGCCCGGCATGTTTTTCAAGCCGCTTCTGCCGCGCAACGGCGAACCGCGCACGGGCCTTTCGATGGGCGAGCATTGCGAACTGATGGCCAAGCGCTGGAACATCTCCCGCGAGGCCCAGGACGTGCTCGCCTACGACAGCCACCGCAAGCTCACGGAGGCGTACGCGCGCGGCTTCGTCAACGATCTGATGACGCCGTACCGCGGTCTCGCGCGCGACAACAATCTGCGCTCCGACCTCACGCTCGAAAAACTCGCGAGCCTGAAACCGGTATTCGATCGCGACGCCGGCACGCTGACCGCGGGCAATTCGACGCCGCTCACCGACGGCGCTTCCGCCGTGCTGCTCGCGAGTGAAGAATGGGCCGCGCGTCATGGACTGCCGGTGCTCGCGTACCTGAGTTGGTCCGAAACCGCCGCCGTCGACTTCTTCGACAAGAAAGAAGGCCTGCTGATGGCGCCCGCCTACGCCGTGCCGCGCATGCTGGCGCGCGCCGGGCTCACGTTGCAGGACTTCGATCTGTACGAAATCCACGAAGCGTTCGCCGCCCAGGTGTTGTGCACGCTCGCGGCATGGCAGGATGACGAGTATTGCCGCACGCAGCTCGGCTTATCGGGCCCGCTCGGCGCGATCGATCGGACAAAATTGAATGTGAACGGCAGCTCGCTGGCCACAGGCCATCCATTCGCGGCGACGGGTGGACGCATCGTCGCCGGCCTCGCGAAAATGCTTGCGCAACTCGACAAACCGGCCGGCGCCGCGCGTGGGCTGATTTCAATCTGCGCGGCGGGCGGCCAGGGGGTGGTCGCGATTCTGGAGCGCTGAGAACGAGATGCGTTTCAGTGTTTGCTTCGCCGCATGCTTTTGTTTCACGCGCTGCCACACTCGCGCGGATTGCTTCGATGACCGGCCACCGGGCCGGCACACAAAAGAGATGAAGCCACAGCTTCAGGAGACGACCATGACCCAGCCCACTCAAACCACGCTTGCGCCTGGCGGCGAACCGGCGGCGCCGAACGCAGCGGATCCGGCCCCCGCCTTCGCGTCGGCGCAGGCTCACGCGCCGCACCACGCGCCCAACACCGACGGCATCTGGTACGCGTCCTATCCGGCGGATGTGCCGCGTGAAATCGACGTGTCGAAATACGAGTCGGTCGTACAGTTCTTCGACGAATGCATCGCGCAGTTCCGCGAGCGTGTCGCGTATGTGAGCGTGGGCGCGAGCATGACCTACGGTGAACTCGGCCGCAAGGCAACCGCGTTCGCCGCGTATCTGCAGAGCCTCGGCGTGAAGCCGGGCGAACGCGTCGCGATCATGTTGCCGAATACGTTCCAGTATCCGGTCTCGCTGTTCGGCGTACTGAAGGCCGGCGGCGTGGTGGTCAACGTGAATCCGCTCTATACGGTGCGCGAACTCGCGCATCAGTTGAAGGACAGCGGCGCGCAAACCATCATCGTGTTCGAGAACTTCGCGAAGACGGTCGAAGACGCGCTACCCGGCACCAAAGTGCAGAACGTCATCGTGACCGGACTCGGCGATCTGCTCGCCGATGGCCTGAATCTGAAGGGACGTCTGCTCAATTTCATGCTGCGGCACGTGAAGAAAATGGTGCCCCCGTACGACCTGCCCAAGGCGGTGCAGCTGCTCGACGCGCTTTCCACCGGCTACTCGCGGCCGTTGACGCCCGTGCGCCCCACCCACGACGATATCGCGTTTCTGCAGTACACCGGCGGCACGACCGGCGTCGCCAAGGGCGCGATGCTCACGCACAGGAACGTCATTGCGAATCTACTGCAGGCCAAGGCGTGGTCAGAAGGTCAACTGACCGGCGAGGTCGAAACGGTGCTCACACCGTTGCCGCTCTATCACATCTATTCATTGACGGTGAACGCGCTGATCTTCATGGGATTGGGCGGGCGCAACATTCTGATCGCCAATCCGCGCGACATGAAGCGCGTGATGATGATCATCCGTCACGAGAAATTCACCGGCATGACCGCCGTGAACACGCTCTATAACGCGTTCCTCGACAACGAGGAATTCTGCAAGCGCGACTTCTCCGATCTCAAGCTGGCGATGGCGGGCGGCATGGCCACCCAGAAGTCGGTGGCCGAGCGCTTCAAGGCGGTGACCGGCAAGCCGATCATCGAAGGCTATGGGCTCACGGAATGCTCGCCGATCGTGTCGATGAATCCGGTCGACCTCTCCAATATGCGTGACTTCGAAGGCTCGATCGGTTTGCCCGCGCCGTCCACGCAGGTCCGTTTCAGGAAGGACGACGGCCATTGGGCGAACATCGGCGAGGCGGGTGAACTGTGCGTGAAGGGACCGCAGGTGATGAAAGGCTACTGGAATCGTCCGGAAGAAACCGCCAAGGTGATCGACGACGACGGCTGGCTCGCCACCGGCGACATCGGCGTCATGGATTCGCGCGGCTTTATCCGGCTGATCGACCGCAAGAAGGACATGATTCTGGTGTCGGGCTTCAACGTCTATCCGAATGAAGTGGAAGACGTGATCGCGGCGCTTCCGGACGTGCGCGAAGTCGCCGCAATCGGCGTGCCCGACGCCGCGCAGGGCGAACGGGTGAAGGTATTCATCGTCAAGCGCAATCCTTCCCTGACGGCGGAACAGGTGATCGCCCACTGCCGCAAGAACCTGACCGGCTACAAGGTGCCGAAGCTTGTCGAGTTCCGCGACGAGCTGCCGCAAACCAATGTCGGCAAGATTCTGCGCCGCGCCCTGCGCGACGAGGAACTCGCGAAGCAAAAGCCTGCCTGACAGGGACGGCGCCTCGCGTCACCTTTCGGAGAGATTCATGAAGCACCGCCTGTCCGCACGATCACGCCGCACGCCCGTCTTCATGCGCCTCGCCGGTTTGTCGCTGTCGTCGCTGTCGTCGCTGTCGTCGCTGTCGTCGCTGTCGTCGCTGTCGTCGCTTTCGTCGCTGTCGTCGCTTTCGTCGCTTTCGTCGCTTTCGTCGCTTTCGTCGCTTTCGTCGCCGCGGACAGCTGGTTTGCGTGCGGACTTATTCGCACGGTTGCGTGCGTCGTTGCAAAGCGTGCGGTCGCGCAAGCTCCTGATCGCGGCGCTCGTAACGGGAGTGGCCGCACTTGCCACGCCGGTGGCGTTCGCGCAAAACGACGACACACCGCCCGCGCTCGACAGCGCCAGTGCCGTCAAGGCGCCGTCCACCCCCTCCTCGCAGGTCGGCAAGCTCACGCTGGATCAACAGGTCAAGTGGCTGCGCGCCGCGCAACAAAGCGGCGCGATGGAAAAGCTCAGTGACGCGCAACTGGTCGCGCTGTTCCAGTCGCTCGACCCACTCGCGTTGCCGCGCTATATCAAGGAAGGGCCGAACGGTTATCCGTCGTACGAGTTCACCATGGCGCGTTCGGAACGCATTCACGGCCAATGGCCCGACAAGCCCGATCACATGCTGGTGCGCGTCGCGCACGACCCGTTGCGCATCTACGCGAAGTGGCTGCCCGACGGCGCGCACGCCGGCCAGGAAATCATCTACGACGAATCCAAACGGACCGATGAGATGTACGGGCATCTGGGCGGCATCATGAACGTGATGCCGGTGTGGACCTCGCTGACCGGCGCCCTCGCCCGCGCGCAATCGAACCATCAGGTGCGCGATCTCGGCACGGAATACATCGCGAACCAGTACCTCAGCGAAGGCAAGAAATACATCGAGGCCGGTTTGCCGCGTTCGACCCAGGTGGAAGTCAAAACGGTCGACGGCGTGCGCGTGGTGGCCTTCACCTTCGAAACGCCGACTGGCCAGCCGCAGTTCTACGCGAAGAAAGAAACGCTCGGCCTCGACCTGCGGCATCCATATTTCCGCACCGTCGAGTCTTATGACAACGACGGCAAGATGTTCGAGAAGATCGTGTTCGAAACCATCACGCCGAAAACATTCGACGACTCGACCTTCGATCCGAAGAACAAGGCGTACAGCTTCTAGCTCTCGTGCAATACGCGCGGCGCGAAGGCGAAGGCAAATGCGACGTGACCATGCTGCCTGTCCGAGCCGGCGTTTTGCTCGTGACTGTGTTCGATCACCCGTCCCGCGCTTTTAGCGAGTTGGTTCAGCACGAAGTAATCGGAAGCGCGCGTGAGGCCGATTAGCGAAATCGACAGGAACGTGGGCGTGGACTTAGGTGTCGGCGTTGCGCAAAGCAATGGTGCCAGGGTCGTGTACCAGAGCGCGCCGATATCGTCGCCGGTTTCGAACACGGGCAACTGCCGGTGTGCTGCATAGCCGGCGAATGCGGCGCCATACGCCAACGTGGAGTCGACCACCGCCACCGTATTGCTACGCGCCGCCGCATGCGCGAGCCACGGCCACGCGCTGCCTGCCGCGGTCGAGAGGCAAGCGCCGGTCATCATGAAAGTGCGCCGGTCCATGCATTGCTCCTGTCGTCATGCCTCGTTTGCGGCCGCGCCCTCAGGTATAGCCGCGCCGATCGCGCCACGCCGCCGGCCAGATGCCCTGCTTGCCGGGCGCGAGAATGCCGTTCGGATCGAGCGCGTCCTTGATCGTTTCCGAGAACCGCAGCAACGCGCCGTCGTTGAAGCTGTACTGGGCCGCGGCAAAATCCATATACGCGAGATGCGCGCGGTATTCGCCGTAGCCCGCCGCGCGCGCGTCGCTCATCAGCGAGCGCAAGAGCGCGCCGGCCTGCTCGACCTGGTTCGCGTCGTCGCGGTCGAAGATCGCCGCGAAAATGTGATGCAGATGGCGCACGCCCGCCGTAAAACCGCCGTAGTAATCGAAGCCGTATTCCGCGGCGCGCGCCTTGACCATCGTATATTGACGCAACGCGTCGCGCCCGGTCGCGGGACACACCGGCGCGAAGTCCACATGCGCGCCCGCGCCGCCGCGCCAGTCGAGCATGCGAAACGCGCTCATCGCCGGAATGCCGGCGAGGTTGCGGTCGCCGCCGGCCGTGGGCTGCGCGTCGCCCGCGTAGCGCGCCGCCAGAAAGCGCGCCTGCGGTATGCGCGCAAACGCGCGCTGCAAGATCGCATGGCGCGCGTCGATCGATTCAGGCGTACCGTAAAGCGCGTAATGCAGATTCCAGCGGCCCACATTCAGCTTCTCGAGCATCGCGTCCACCGCACTCCCGGGCATCGCGCCCGGTCCGTCATACCACTGCGCGCGCGCCGACAAGCCCGCCGCGCGGCGCAAACCGCCTTCGATCACCGCGTGATTGCGGATCGTTTCATCGAGCCGCAGCGGCCGCAAAGTCTCCACGATCGCTTCAAGATCCGCTTCATGCTGAAACTGGATTTCGCCGAGCAGATAAGCGGGCGGCGCGGGCATCAGCCAGACGCCGAGCTTGGTGACGATGCCGTAATTCGACTGCATGAACATCGCGTCGAACGACGGCCCGTAGCCCGGCTGGTACAACTGCCACGCGGTGCCGATTTCAATGCCGCCCATGCCAGTGCGCAACACATCGCCGTTGGCGAGCACCACTTCCATGCCGCACTGCGACGCCGCGTGATCGCCGTACGCGGTATAGCCGAAGCCGCGTTCGAGCGTATTGCCGACCACGCTGCCCCAACCGGCCGCGGGCGGATCGACCCACAGCTTGTAGCCCTTGTCGCGCAGATGCGCATACAGATCGAAGTAGCTGACGCCCGGCTCGACCAGCGCGTACGCCATGGCCTCGTTCACTTCGATGATGCGGTTCATCCTGTGCAGATCGAGCACGACCGAACCGGCGAGACGCGGCGCGGCGCCGCCATACGCGAAGTTGCGTCCGGTCGAAACGGTCCACAGCGGAATGCGAAATTGATTGGCAATGCGCAGCACCGCGCGGATTTCATCGACGGAGCCGGGCAAGACGGCGGCACTTGCCGAAAACGCTTCGCGCTCGCCGGGCGCGAACGGATCGAGATACGCGGCGAGGCCGTCCGCCGAGGTCACCACCTGCGGCTCGCCGACAATCGAACGCCAACCGGCGAGCGCGCGGTCGAACTGCGCGGCGGACACTTTTGGCGGCAAGTTGCGAATCAAAGCGTCTCCCTGGCCGCCGCGCGAATCCGCGGCGGTAAGTCAGCGGCACGAGTCATTGGCGGCGAGTCATTCGCACGAGTCAGCGGCACGAGTCATCGACACGAGTCAGCGGCGCATTCCTCCGCCGCCGTGCGACATGCCGCCCCACGTGTGCATGGGCGCCGCACCGTGCCAACCGCCGCGTCCGCCCGCGCCGAACGATCCGTGCACGCCATGCACATAGCGCACATGATCCATATGGTGGAAATGATGAAAGCGGTCGACGAACACGAACGACACGCCGACGCCGAACACCACCGGCGGCCCCCAATACCATGGATCGTAGTAGTAGACCGGGCCATCCGCCAAGGCCTGCGCGGCGGCATCGTCCTCGACGATCTGCCACGTGCCGTCGGGTTGCAGGCACGCGCGGCCGGTGATCTGCTGCATGACGCCGTCGATTTCCGCCTGCCCCGCCACGAACCGGCACACCGACGCATCCGCCTGCGCCTCGACCGGCGCCGCGCACGCGGCGCACAGGCACACACAGGCTAAGCCGCAATACAGCCCGCTGCCGAATTGATGAAATGTGAGCATGATTTTGCTGCCTTTATGCTGTCCGACGCGCACCGCCGTTGCGACCGCAAGAACCGTGTCGGCACTGTGAAGACACCGTCGTTTGCCTCGCTGAAGACCTTGCCATGTACCCATGTACGCACGCGGGAACGGCACGATCCAGCAACAAGTAAACGCAGCGCCGCGCGACGCTATTCCGTGCGCGCGGCGCAAGCGCACGCCGTTTCTGTTACCGGGTGTTGCACGGCCTCTGCCGACCGACACGACAGTCGCGCGGCGCGAACTCGCACATGCCCCTACTGCCACGACTCCGGTTTGCCGCCGAGCGCGCTGCACACGTCGATGGCGATCGTGCGCAGCTTGCCTTCCGCGATCGGCCCGGAGAGCGCGTAGCCCATGCCGTCGCTGACCCAGTAGAAGGTGCGGCGGTTGCCGTCGCGAAACAGGCGGAACGCGGTTTCGTCGCGCGAGATGCCGGTGACGTAGAGCGTGAGCCGCGCGCCACTGGTGTTCTCGTACATGAACTGGGCCGCCGGACCCGCTTCGCCCGGCAACAGCCGGCCGCCCACCAGCGAGTAGCCGTATTCCTGCAAGGACGGCACCGAGAGCGGCCGGTTCAGCCGTTTGGAGAGCCAGTTGATCAGATGCTCTTCTTCGTTCGCGGCGACTTCCACCGGATGACGCCGCTCCGGCGTGTACACCGCATAAGCGATGTCCGCGCGCTCGGCGAAGCTCGGCGGACTGCCGCCGAGACCGCCCCACGCGCCGCCGGTCAGACGCGGCGCGAGCGGCCCGAGGGCGAGCGCGAGCCCGGCGCCGGCCGCGAGCCAGCAGGCCGCGACGCCCGCGCGTTGCCACCACGGCGTGCGCCGCCGCAGCACGATGAAGGCCGGTTCATCGGCCGCCTCGCGTTCATGACGCTCGTTGCGCTCATCGCGCTCGCTGCGCTGCGGCGCGCCGCATAGCACGCGCAACGCGGCTTTCTGCGCGCGCCACGCGGCCACGCGCGCGGCGGCCTGCGGATGCTGCGCCAGCTGGGCCTCGATCGCGGCACGCTCCGCGCCTGGCAATTCACCGTCGACATACGCCGACAGCGCTCGCAGATCGAGCCCTTCGGGCAAGCTGGAATCGTAGTCGTCGCTGTTCATCACGGGTTTCTCACTACTTTCAACGGTGGACTTTTACGCGCTGGTCCCTGCGCCGGTTCCTCCGTCAGCAACGCGCGCATGTGTTCGCGCGCGCGGGAGAGCCGCGACATCACCGTGCCGATCGGCACGCCGAGCGCGCGCGACGCTTCCTGGTAAGACAGCTCCTCCACGCAGACCAGCAACAGCACTTCACGCTGTTCGACGGGCAGACAATACAACGCGCGCTGCAGATCGCGCAGTACGAGGCCGTCGACCTCGCCTTGCGGCGCTTCGAGATTGCGCCAGGGCGCGCTCTCTTCATCGACGGCAATCTCGCGGCGGCCGCGCAGCTGATCGATGTAGAGATGCCGCAGGATCGTCAGGAGCCATGCGCGCAAATTGCTGTCCGGCCGGAACGCCGCCCAACGGGCGAGCGCGCGCTCCGCCGTATCCTGTACGAGGTCGTCGGCCCATGCGCGGTCGCCCGTCAGTGCGCGCGCGTAGCGGCGCAGCTGCGGGAGCCACGAAATCACTTCGGCTTCGAAATTCACCCGGCGAGCGGCGCTCAGTAGCCGCCGCTGCCGCCGCCGCTCGAACTCGAGGCGCCGCTATCGGTCGCGGACGTGCACGCGCTCGTCGCGAGGGTTCCCCCCGCCAGTGCCAGCAGAACGAAAACAGCGGAAAGGATGCGCGATACTTTCATGGTGAGTCTCCTGTCGGCCAGAGCTGGCGCTTTCGCGCCTGACTCGGCTCTCATGCGAGAAGCTTGCGGATGAGCGCCCGAATATCCGGTGCGGCCGGCACAAGCCGATCGGCGACGCGCACGATGCAGTGTCGCCATGCCTGATATAACGCGGTCGGGCGGCGCTTTATTCCATCCGATACACCGCGCCCGCCATCTTTTTCCGCCATCCGCGCCGCGCAGGGCCGCGCGTGGCGGAAGAACGCGGCATTCATCCGCAGATTCGTAACTCAACGTTACAGTCAATAGTTATCAGATGCTTATGCGCCCACAAGCCGTTATAGTGGACGCAGTTCGCCCGCCGACGCGTTCCGCCCCCACACAGGGTAGAATCGCGGCGAACAACCGTCTTTCTAACCTGAATTGTCCATGGCTTCCGCAGAATCGCATCCGCAAAACGACTTCATGAACGCTGCGCGCAAAGAACGAAAGCGCGTCGAGATTTACCTTGTCAACGGCATCCGCCTGACCGGGTGCATCGAGTCGTTCGATCAGTATCTGGTGATGCTGCGCACGCCTGTCGGCCTGCAAGGCATCTACAAGCGCGCGATCTCGACGATCCAGCTCGACACCGGCACGCGTCCGGCTCCGCGCGCGGGGCGTCCCGCGCACGGCGAGCACACCACGCGCGGCCCGCACGGCTCGCGTGAACCGCGCGATCATCGCGAGCCGCGCGAACCGCGTGAACCGCGCGAGTCGTATGGCGCGCCGTCTTCGGACCGGCCTGCGTCGGATCGAAGCAGCGGCACGTCGGACGGCCCCGTGGTCGTTACGCGCCGCCGGCGTCTGTTCGGCACGGGCGGCGACGGTGGCAACCACGGTGGCGGTAACCACGGTGGCGGCAATCACGGCGGTAATGGCGGCAGCGAGTAAGCCGCCGCGGCGGCGCTCGGCTACTCCGGCGAATGGCCGAGCCGCTGCAATATCTTCTCCAGACGCATTACCTGCAGGTCTGTCAGTTCAAATCCGCATTTGACCGCCAGCACGCGGCGGCGCCAATACACGGCGTCCAGCCAGCGCTGCGCCGGTTGCTTCGTTGCCCAATCCAGGTGTTCCAGCTCAGCTTCCACGACGTGCGACGCGTTGAGGCGCTGCGACGCGCACGCGGTTTTTTTCCGGTTCATGTTATTCGCTGCCTTGTTGTTCACGGGTTCTGGTTGCGCCCCTCCCGAGCGCGATATCGCCGGTTCGCGGCATGCGCTGCGGTCTACCGGCCCACGCAGCCGGTGCCTGCTTTTCTTTCGCGCGCCGCCCTGTGTCGACACACGGAAAACGAGTTGATGCGCAATGGTTTTTAAGTTTCGGCTGATAAACCCGCACCGGTTCGCGCATCGTTCGGCTCGGGGGTTTGCAGCGGGCACTTACGGCGCACGGTCCTGGACCGTTCAGCCGATGTTCGTCGAGGCCTGCTTTGCGCTATGCTGACTTGCAGACTCTCTTCTCACGGAGCACGTCATGACCAGCAAGAAGCAACACGAATCCCCTCCCGCGGCAACGCAAGCACCCGCCGAATCCGACGACAGCCGTCTTGACGAGGCGCTCCAGGAAAGCTTCCCCGCCAGCGATCCGATCGCCGTCGACGTGGGAGACCCGCATCACGCGTCGGACAAGGAGGGGGCTTCGGAGGGAAAGAAGCGGCATTAGAGCTGGCCGCGTTATCGGCTGGCGGAGCACAGCGAAAACGAAGCAGCAGCCAAAGCATGGCCGCCGCTATCGCCATCACGTACGCGGTGCGTTAAGCGCTGCCGCTAGTGCGCGTGCAAAATAATTGGGAGAATTTGCGCCGAGCCACTCGCCCGCCGCGCGTGAGACTTCACGCGAACACGCGTGAAATAAACGCGGGCGGCTATTACTGCTGCAGGAATTGGAAAATCGGGCGAGTGCGTGAACCGGCAACGGCGTTCGCGCGGGCCTCGCGAACGATGCGCATTGCACGAATGCAGTTGAACAACGAGCCATCGTTGCGGTGAAGCCGAGCGACACGGTCAACACCGCGCCGCCCCGCCACCGGATGCCCTTTAGACCGTCACGCTCAGCGCGAGGGCAACCCGCTTTCCAACTGGCGTTGCAGATCGCGCACCTGGCGCTGCGCGGCACGCAGCTGATCCTGCGCGGAAGCCTTCTGCTGAGCCAGCGACGTCGCTTCGGCGCGAGTTTGCTGCTGCTGGGTCGCCACGATGCTCTGCTGCTGACGCGCGACATCGAGGTCCGCCTGCAAGCGGTTCGCATTGTCCTGCTGCAACGCGATCATCCGTTCCGTGAACGCTTTTTGCGCTTCGAGTTGCGTGCGGCGAATCTCGACGTCCGACAGTTGCACCGTCTGACGCACGAAATCCTTGTAGATCATGTCCGCACGTGTCGCGTCCTGCGTCTTGATGACACGCCAGAAATTTTTCTGCTGGAACAGCGCCACGTAGTACGTCATTTCCTTGCCGTAAAACAGCAAGCTCGCGCCGTAACTGCCGTTATACGTGGTGCGCAATTCGCTTAGATCCGACCCGTGGATCATCTGCTGCAATTCCGCCACGTTGCCTGCCGCGGACTGCTTCGCTTCGTCCGACGTGAGGGCGGAAGTCTGCGCCTGGCCTGTCTGCGAGGTAGCCGGCAAGGCGGCCGTCGTGCCTGGCTGGGAAACGACACCGCCGATGGCGCCGGTGCCCGCGCCGCTGTTCTGCAGAGCTTGCGCATTGACGCCTTGCGCCGTGCCCATCGCGATCAATGCGGCAAGCGCAATCTGTCGCAGTTTCGACTTTCGGTCCATGTAATTTATGCTCGAACAGTTTTTTGTTTTAGTACAACCATCCCATTATTACTCACTTTCCCGCGTTTCGGGCTCCTCGTCGAAAATTTGATACTTGCGCATTTTCTCCCATAACACCTTGCGGCTAATGCCGAGATAGAGCGCCGTATCCTGGCGGCGCCAACCGTTTGCGTCGAGCGCGGCGAGCACGCGATTCCGCTCGGCCATGTCCCATTTGCTGCGGTCCACCAGCACCTCGGCGACGCTCTCCGCCGGCACCGGCTGAGTGGTGCGCGCGAGCGCGAGAAGCCGTTGCAGGCGCGCCGCATCCCACGCGCCGATTTGCCGCACGGTCACGCCGATGCGTTCGGCCAGATTGCGCAGCTCACGCACATTGCCCGGGAAATACGTGTCGGCGACAGCGTCCGCGAGCCAGTACGGCAGATCGGGCAACGCGGCGAGACGCTCCGCGCCGACGATCTGCGCGATGAACGCCTTGAAGATCGCAATCTTGTCGACGGCGCCCCGCTCCTCCAGCGACGGAATCTTCAATTCGATCACGGCGAGCCGGTAGTAAAGGTCGGCGCGAAACGTGCCGTCCTTCACCAGTTGCGGCAGCAGTTTGTTGGTCGCCGCCACCAGCCGGAAATCGAGCTTGACCGGCGTCGCCGAACCGATGCGCGTGACCGCGCTGTCTTCGAGCACGCGCAACAGCTTGACCTGCTGATAGAGCGGCAGATCGCCGATTTCGTCGAGAAACAGCGTACCGCCGTCGGCCTGCTCGAAGTAGCCTTTGTGCGCAACCACCGCGCCGGTGAACGAGCCTTTCGAGTGACCGAAGAACAGCGATTCGAACAGACCGTCGGGAATCGCGCCGCAGTTCACCGCGACGAACGGGCCTTGTCCGTAGCGGCTATGTTTTTCGTGCAGCAGTTGCGCGATGCGCTCCTTGCCGACGCCGGTTTCGCCGTGCACCAGCACACTTGTGTCGCAATCGGCGAAGGTGTCGACTTCGTGCAACAACGCCTGCATGCACTCCGAGTTGGCGATCATCGCATCGGACTCGTGCGTCTTGGCGCTGTGCGCGCGCATTTGCAGCACGAGCTTCATGACCATGCCGCGCAGTTCGGCGCAGGTGAAGTCGAGCGGCAGAATATGCGAGTACTCGGACGGATAGGCGGCCGGATCGTGCTCGCGCGGCGCGGCGCCGACCCAGACCACCGGAATGCCGTGCGCGGCCTGCCAGTCGCGCAGGATCAGCGCGCCGCTGTCGATCACCGACACGCTGATGATCGCAAGCGACGGCCGCAGCGCGGTCCGCTCGGGCGAGATCGCGACGTCGTCCGCACGGATCACTTCGACATCGAAGCTCGCCATGCAGCGCGCGACCCGGTCGACGATGTCGGCCTTGCCCTCCCAGACGTAGATATCGAGTTCCTCGATTTTGGTGGTGGTTCTCATCTTGGATTGGCTAGTTGACCAGTTGCGAAACGCCGCACGTCAGCGACATGTTGTGGACCGTGGCGGTGCCGACCTGAACGCCGAGCAGTGACAGTGTGGGGATGATCAGGACATTCAGCAGGTCGAACACCGGCTGCAGCAACCCCGACAGAGCGGTGCCGACTGCGCTAAGAATCGGCTGCAGAAGCGCGCCCAGGTCGGTGGAACCCAGTAGCTTGATGGACAGCGCACCGGGCGCGCCCAGGTTCGCCAGCAGTCCAGTCGTCAACGTGGACAGGTCGCTGCCGATGGCATTCGAGTTTGTGCTTTGGGTGACGTCGAAGCTACCCGACGAACCGTCAAAAACCAGTGACGCCTGTCCGGGCATAGCTTGCCCCTTGATGCCGGCTAATTGCACTTCCGCGACCTGTCCCAGAAGCGCCAGGGAAATAGATGCCACCTTCATGGGAGCCGGATTCGCGGCCAGGCTGCAGTTCGAGTCCGCTCCGAGACAAAGCAAAGCGATACCCGGCGTAACCTGCATCGTGGCGCGGGTCGCTGCTTTGGAGCTTTCACAGTCGACCGCGCTCAACGTCGCAGTAGCCGGTGCGATCGCGAGAGTCAATACGATGGGCGTACTGAGCGCCGAGATCGTCGCAATGCCGAGGTTCAGCGGCTGCGGCAGCAATGGCGGCAGTGTCACATTGAGCAGGATCGACGCTGCTCGTGCGCCGGTGCGCGGCTGGCCACTGGCGTCCGTGCCGCCCTCTCCCACTGCGAGCACCGGCGGATTGACGACCTGTAGCGACAGGGCCGCCACACCGGGTAACGCTGCCGCGACGTTGATCGCCGGAGGCTGCGTGGTGGTGCCGTCCGGATTGACATGCGGGCTCTGCGCGATCTGCGCGGCCACCAGCAATGCATCAAGGGCATTGATGCTAGCGCTTGCCGCGGACTCCGGATTGGCAAGTCCAAGCGCAAGCAGCCCCGGCGCGGACGAAACGCCGTTGCCCAACGCGATGTTCTGGCCGCCGGGAACGGCGAGCGCCAGCGCATTCAAAATGCCGGCGCTGATTGTGTTGCCGCCCGCAGTCAAGGCGGTGGCCATCGCGACCATCAGGTCATGAACGCTCACCGAGGTGCCGAGCAACTGCTTCATCGTCGCCGCACCCAGCGCCACACGCAGATCGTCGAGTTTGATGTGCGCGCTCGCGAGGCTCTGCACATCCCCCACGCTCAGCGACACGTTCGCATTCAGCAAGCCGCCGAGAATCGCATCCAACAGCGCCGACTGCTGCGTATTGATCGACGCAATGCCGGTGCCCAGCGAGAACGCGTCGATGTTGGAAGCGAACGCGGTGGCCGTCGCCGAGACATTACGGCTTGGTCCGAGGAAGAAGTACGGCACGATCTGCGTCGTCGTCACCTGCACGGCATTCAGCGGATTGCCGCTAGTGCCGAAATAGGTGCTCTTGCTGGTATCCCAGCGGCCGCAGGTCGTGTTGATCGTCGTGGTGGTGCCGGCCGTGAAACCGTTGGCCGCCGCGTTCTGCTGCGCGGCCGTGGTAGCGGTCGCGCAGCCGCCCGTGGAGCCGATCATCTGGACCGCCGCCAGCGCCGCCAGATCGGCCGTGCGCTGCAACTGCCGGCGCGCGAAAAACACGTTGCCGACGTCGAGCGCGCCGAGCGCCGCGATCGCCACGCTCAGCCAGATCACCGCGACCACCGCGACCGAGCCATGCTGACGGCGCGCGCCCGCGCGCCGCATCCACAGAGGATGCGCGTGGCGCGCGGCACGGGTCATGGCGCAAGGCAATTGGCGCATGTCAGTTCGATCCGCCGCTGCTTCCGCCGAGACCGCTGTTGACTGCCATCGCACCATTGCCGCCGCTGCCCGCGTTCAACGCGGAGCCGTACAGATCGGGAATCTTGCTCTTGAACGATTCCATGTAGCGGCGGTAGGCCAGCCCGGCTTCGGCGCCGAGCATCGGGAGCGCCGGCGCGGCTTCCTTGTTGCTGCTTTGCAGATCGCGCCATGCGCGGGTCGCGTGACCCACTTCGCTTGCTTGCACTGCCGGCGGCGCGCTCTGATCGGCCGGGGTCATTTCGCTCGTCTGCGCCATGGCCGAGACGGACGCGCCCAGCAGCGCACCGGCCGCCGCAGCTGTTGCCAACCACCGGCACGGCATCGACGCGCTCCAGCCCCGCTTCGTTGTTGTGTTTCTCATTGCTGCTCCCTGATTCCCTGATTCCCTGATGCATCACCACGAGGTCGCCGCGCGCTCATTGCGCGAAGCGCTGCAACAGACGCGGCGCGGGCTCGATGCCCTGCGCGCTCGCGACCGTGCGCGCGCCCGCGCCGAGCGCGCCCGAGTCTTGTTGCGGCAGCGCGCCGCGTGTTTGTGCGCGCGCCGCCGCGGCCACCTTCGCCGCATCGCTGCGGATCGCGGCGCGCACGTCTGGTGCGAGCTTCTGCTGGTTCATGACCGCCAGCGCCTGCGCCTGGTTGCCATTGGCAAGCAGATAAAGCGCGACGTTGCTGACGATCTTCGGATTGGTCTGGTCGAGTTCCGCCGCCTTCATAAGCGGGACGCGCGCGCCGTCCACATCGCCGTCGCGCAATCGGGCATAGCCGAGGTCCGAGAGCGTCGTGGCATCGGTCGGCGCGAGCTGGGCGGCCTGCTGCAATTCCTGCGCGGCGCGCCCGAAGTCGCCGGCCGCGCCCGCGATCAGACCGAGGCCGCGGTGGCCGCGCGTGGCGAGCGGCGTCTTCAGCAGTTGTCCGTATGCATTCGCGGCGGCGGCCGGCTGATCGGTCATGCGCAGCGCGTCGGCGCGCAGCAGAATCGAGTCGGGGCTTGCGCCGTACTGCTTGTCGTACGCGTCGATATGCGCGAGCGACGCGAAGTACAGCCCTTGCGATTGCATCTGATCGATCAGGCCGAGGTACATGCCCGGCGTGTCCGGCGCGGGATCCTTGCTGGCCTGCTGCGTCATCACGGCGCGTTCCGCCTGCGGCCCGACGCCATAGCCCACGACGTCTTTGGACGCGCACGCGCCGAGCAGTGACAACGCGGCCAGCGCCGCCACGCAGCGCGTGCCCGGTTTGACGGAATCGAATGAGAGACTGTGAGTCATGGCAAATCCTTAGTGCTTCACCTTGCCCAGCGAATGCTGAACAGCCAGCACGCCGGGACCAGCCGTGACGATCATCAGCGCGGGCAGCAGCGTGACGATCATCACGCCCGTCATCTTCACGGCGAGCCGGCCGATGCGTTCGCGCAGCATCGCGCGGCGCGCCTCGCGCAGGCGGTCGCCGAACTGCTTGAGCGGTTCCTGCACGGCGCCGCCGTGCCGGTCGACCTGCACCAGCAAACGCACCACGGCGCGCAGATCTTCGTTGTCGTAACTCGACGCGAGCCGGTTCAGCGACTGCTCACGCGTGCGGCCGGCAGCGAACTGGCGCTGCGCGATTTCGAGTTCGCCGGCGAGCACCGGCAGCATGCCGCGAAAATCGTTGACCACCACCTGCAAGCTCTGATCTAGCGACAGACCCACGCCTTGCAGAAGACGCAGCAAGTCGACCAGCAAAGGCAATTCGTCGACCACCGCGCGACGGCGCTTGCCGGCACGCCGCTGCAACACGAACTTCGGCAACATGAAGCCCGCCATCACGGCGATGATCACCAGCGCCACATAACGGGACCCGTCCAGATGGGCGCTCGCCAGCGTGCCGGCGAGCACCGGCAGCACCAGAGCGCCGAGCAGCCGCGCTAGCAGAAACAGGCCGCGCGTGCGCGTATCCACGAAGCCGCATTGCTCCAGCAGCCGGCGGTCTTCTTCAGCGACGACCTGGCGGCCGAAAGGCGTGTCGAGCCAGCGAATCCCGGTATGCACGAAGCGTTCGAACAGGCCCTTGGAACCCGCCGGCGGCGCGCTGCGCACGGCAGCGTTTGCGCCACCCTTCGCGCCACCCTGCACGCCCTCTGCCCCACGCGCCGCGGCGGCCGCGAGCGCCGCGCTTTGCAACGCGCGCTCGTCGAGTGCGTTGCGCAACGTGCGTTCGCTGCGCCGTGCTGCCGCCACTCGCGCCAGCACCAGGCCGGCGATCAGCAGCAAAGCGAGCGCGGCCAGAGCCAGTGCAAGCGCGGCGAGTTGTTGGGTCTGCATCGTCAATTCCTCAGATTCGCGAGGCGGTACAGCAGATACGCCCCGACCACCTGCAGCACGAACGCCAGATAGACGAGCTGTCGCCCCATCGGGTCGAACCACATCGAAGCGAAATACTTAGGATTGGAGAGAATCAGAAAACCGCCGATGCCGATCGGCAACATGGCCAGCACCCACGACGACAGCCGCGTTTCCGACGACATCGCCACCAGCTCGCGCTCGGCGTGCTCGAGATCGCGCATGAACGAGGCCATCCGCTCGAGCATCACGTCGGCGCGGCCGCCGTATTTGACCGACAGACGCAGCACGGCGCCGACCAGTTCGAGTTCGCGCACGCCGTAGATCATGGCCACCTGCGAGAGCGCGCGATCGATTTCGACGCCGGTGCGCAGCATCCGCGACACGTAGTCGAGGCATTCGCGCAGCGGCGCCTCGGTGGTTTGCAGCGCGGCCTGGAAGGCGGCCGGCACACTGTTGCCGAGCGTAATCAGCCGCACGATGCCGTCGAGAAAAAGCGGCAGTTGCCGCACGATCTGCTGACGGCGTTTGTTCACTCGCATCGTCAGCAGAAAATAGAAGAACATCACGCAGGCGAGCAACGCGACGCAGGCCGCGAGCGCGCCACCCACCATGGCGGCCGAGCCGCACAGCAGCACCACGATCGTGCCGGCGATCGCGGCGGGCCCTTTCGCATTGACAATACCGGCGCGCGCCATCGCGTGCTGCACCATAAAGCGCACGCGTGCCTGGCAGTAGCGCCAGCGCGCGAGCCAG
Organism: Paraburkholderia sp. BL27I4N3; assembly: GCF_003386115.1. Classification (NCBI taxonomy): domain Bacteria; kingdom Pseudomonadati; phylum Pseudomonadota; class Betaproteobacteria; order Burkholderiales; family Burkholderiaceae; genus Paraburkholderia; species Paraburkholderia sp. BL27I4N3. The sequence goes on from NZ_QREJ01000001.1 coordinate 2,744,560, forward strand.
CCCGCATCGGCCGGCGGCGCCTGCGGCGCGATCACGGCGTGCTGGGCCGTGACGCGCGAGGGGGCGCTGCGCGCCGTGCTTGCCGCGCCGCCGCCCATGCCGCCCACGGCCGCGCCGGCCGGCATCGCCATGCGGCTGTCGAGATAACGTTCCGCGCTCGCCTGGCCTTTGCGTTGCGCGCCGCGCTGCCAGAGCAGCAAGGCAAGTGCTGCGCAGAGCAGCGCAAGCGCCGCGAAGACCAGAACCGCGCTAGACATTGAAGCCTCCGCCGAACCCACCGCCGCCACCAAAGCCGCCACTGCCGCCGCCACCGAAACCGCCGCCGCCCGATCCGCCGAAGCCCGCATTGCCGAACGCGTGACTTGCCTCGCCGCCGCCCAGCGCCTGACGGAAACGCGCCAGCTTCGGCGAGTGCGGGTGAATGCCGAGCGACACCCAGTTGTCGAGTTCGTCGCCTTCGGCCGTCAGGATCGGCTCATAGCGATACAACTCCTGCGTCGCGATGATGTTGTCGGACAGCCCCGTCACTTCCGTGATCGAAAGAATCCGCCGACGTCCGTTGGAAAGCCGCCCGATCTGCACGATGAAGTCGATCGCGTTGGCGATCTGGCGGCGCAGACTCGACTCGGTACCCTGGAAGCCCGCGAAACCGGCCAGCATTTCAAGCCGGTACAGACATTCGCGCGGCGAGCTGGCGTGCACGGTGCCCATCGAGCCGTCGTGGCCGGTGTTCATCGCCTGGAGCATTTCGAGCACTTCGCCGCCGCGCACTTCACCGACGATGATGCGGTCCGGCCGCATCCGCAACGTATTGCGCAGCAAGTCGCGAATCGTCACGATGCCCGAGCCGTCGAAACCGCCCGGCCGGCTTTCGAGCCGCACCACATGCGGATGGTTCAGCGACAGTTCCGCGGTGTCCTCGATCGTCACGACGCGTTCCGGCTCGGGAATGTGAAAGGCCAGCGCATTGAGCAGCGAGGTCTTGCCCGAACTCGTGCCGCCCGACACCAGCACGTTGCAGCGCGCCGCCACCGCCGCTTCGAGCAGCGCGCCGATTTCCGGGCTATAGGTGCCGTTGCCGAGCAGATCGTCGGGCCGCATCGGATCCTTGCGGAATTTGCGGATCGAGACGATCGGCCCGTCGATCGAGAGCGGTTCGATCACCACGTTCACGCGGCCGCCGTTCGGCAAACGCGCATCGACCATCGGATTCGATTCGTCCAGACGCCGGCCGATCGGCGCGAGAATGCGCCGCACGATCCGCAGCAGATGCGCATTGTCCGCGAAGCGCACCTGGATGCGCGTGAGAATGCCGTGGCGCGACACGTACACGTCGTTGTAGCCGTTGATCAGAATGTCTTCGACGGCCGGATCGGCGAGCAGATCCTCGATCGGACCGAAGCCCGCGAGCTCCTTGGTCAACGCCTCGGCAATCAGGCGCACCTCGCTTTCGTTGATCGGTATCCGGCGCAGCCTGACGAAGCTGTCCATCTCCAGATCGACGAACTGGTTGATCGCGTTACGCGACCAGCGGCCGAACTCGGAACCGAGTTCTTCGATACGCGTGAGCAGATGTTCGTGCGCCGCGTTCTTGATGTCCTGGAACTGCTGGCTATGCGCGAACGAAGCCGCGTCGTCGGCAAATTCGATCTCTTTTGCCATCGTCTATGACCGCTTTTGAGTAGTTGGAATGAAGCGCCTGAGCGCGCCGAGTGCCGATTTGCCACGTGCCTGCGCCGCCGCGCGCTCGCCGCCGCCGAGCCGCTCGATCAACGGCTCGAGCGCGCGCACATACGGATCGCGCGCGGCGGCATCGACCAGCAGATGTCCCTGATTGACCGCCTGCCCGAGCGCGATGCGCCGCTCCGGCAAGGTGGTCAGCAGCGCGATATCCAGACGCTGCGCGATCTGCGCGGCGGCAAGGCCGAGATCGGCGTCGAACTTGTTGACGATCAACCGCACGTTCGCGGTATCCACGCCCTCTTCGCGCAACGCGTCGAGCACGCCGACGGCCGACACGATCGAGGCCACGCCCTGGTCGCACAGCAGCCAGGTTTCATCGGCGGCCTGCACGACATGGGCGATGAACTCGCTATTGGTGAAGCCGCCGAGGTCGACGATCTGCTGGTCGAAGAACGCGCGCAGACGGTTCAGCAAACCGATCGACGACGAATACGACACCTCGCGCATGTCGGCGAGGTTCGGCGGCAACGTGGTGAGCGCGAGGCCGCTCGTGTGATGCGACAGCGCGGTATGCACGAAGGTCTGATCGAAGCGGCGCAGATTGCGCACCGCTTCGACGAAATTGAATTCGCTGCGCGTGTTCAGCAGCAGCGATCCGTCGGCGGCCGGCAGGCCGAGATCGAGCAAGGCGGCTTGCCGGCCCTGCGCGATGTCGCGCCGCTGCAGCAGCACCGCGAGATTCGCGGCCAGCGTGCTCACGCCCATGCCGATGCGTGCGCCCAGCAGCGCGGTGACATGGCCATGGCGGCTGACCGGCTCGACGAGATTGTCGAGCACCTGGCGCGTGATGCGCAACGCGTCTCCGGCCGGCGCCGACAGATCGATGAAATCGCGCACGCCGGCGCGCAACGCCGCCAACGCGCTTTCGGGTTCGGCGAGCGAGCCCAGTGCGACGATCTGCATGCCCGGATAAGCGGTGCGCACCGCGCTCGCGGCAGCACTCGCCGCCGCGGCGCGGCCGCTGGAAAAATCGACGAATACCAGCGACGGATTGAGCGTCGCGATGCGCTGCATCAGCATCGACGGATCGAGCGTGGCCGCTTCGACCACGCCGGCGCCCGCCAGCGTATCGGCGAGCCAATGCACGTGCTCGTCGGCCAGCGACGCAAACACGAAATAATCGGTGACCGCCCTTTCAGTCAATGAATGCGTTCTCGCGTTCATGTTGCACGTCCTTATGCCGCATAGGCGGCAAAGCTCCCACGTCGTACTGCTTGCCCGTGGGCGCACGCAGTTCGCGCGCGCGCCGGCTCACACCTGTAGTCAGCCGCCGCGCCGCGACGGCGCCTGCCGGCTTCACCTGGAAAATCCCGGCGACGAATCGCGCGCCACCACGCCGCCGATCAGCGAACGCCACACCGGCCCGTTGCGCTGCTCGGACTGCTCGCCCGGCGTCGACGGCAAGGTCGCGCCCCTGGCGAGCGGCGAGACCAGATGCGGCGTCACGATGATCACCAGTTCCTTCTCGTTCTGCTGATAGTTCAGCTGCTTGAAGAACGTGCCGATCACCGGCAAATCGCCGAGCAACGGCACCTTCGAGACATTCGACGCCGTCTCGCGATCGATCAGCCCGCCGATCACGAAGCTCTCGCCATCGCCGAGTTCGACGGTGGTATCGGCACGCCGCGTGGTGAACGCGGGCACCGACACGCCGCTGATCGTCACGGCGTTGGCGAAGTCCAACTGGCTCGCCTCCGGCGCGACTTTGAGCGCGATGCGCTGCGGGCTCAGCACGGTCGGCGTGAGCGTAAGCCCTACCCCATAAGGTTTGAATTCGATCGACGTCGATCCGAGCGCCTGCGGCACCGGAATCGGCACCTCGCCGCCGGCGAGGAAGCTCGCGCTCTGGCCGGACAAGGCCACGAGCGTCGGCTCGGCCAGCACCCGCGCGAGGTTGTTGCTTTCCAGCAGGCTCAGATTGGCGAACAGGCCGTGCGTGGCGGAGTTGAAGATCAGGTTGAACGCCGACGAGATCGGCGTCACAGCCGTCATACTCGGCGCCTGTCCCGCCGTCGCCGAGACCGAGCTCAATGCCGACGGCGCGAACGAGCCGAACGTGAAGCCGTTGTTCTGCTTGAAGAAGTTGAAGCCCACTTCCTTGAGCACCGAACGGCTGAACTCGACGACCCGCACATCCACCTGCACGACCGCGCGGCTTGCGACCGTCGACGTATCGAATACCGCACCGTCCTTGCCGAGCGAGCCCTCCGCCGCGACCACGGCGCGCTGGTGCGCCTCCATCGTCGCCGACGTGCCGGACACGATCGCCGTGCCGCCGAGCACCTTGACGGCCGGCGTATCGGCGCCGAGCAGCGACGCAGCCGCCGGCGTGGTCACGTTGACGGTGTATTGCAGCGGCGCGTCACGATCGCGCGCCCACAGCATCAGGTTGGTGGTGCCCGCGGCCTTGCCGACCAGCAGCACGCCGCCGCGCTTGTCGCCCTTGATGATCAGCACGTCGGCCACCGACGGATCGCCGATCGCAATCCGCTGCAACGTGTGGCCGACTGCGAGTTGCCGCTGCGCGCCCACCGTCAGGTCGATGCTTTGCGCCGGCGCGGCAAACTCGGCCTGAGCCGGCTGCGCCGCTGGCGCCGCTTGGCCCCGCTGCGCCGGACCGGCTGCATCGGTCGCCGCCGATACGGCCAGCAAAGCCAGGCCGAGGCACGCCGCCTTCCTGAAAACAAAAATCCGTTCTGTCATGTAGTTATTGGACGCGACTGGCCGTCCGCTCCTGAAACCACGGCTTACCAGGCGACCGTTTCGGCGCGCCCACCCCGTATCACTTCGATACCGCTCTTTGTACTGTTTGTAGTGCCCGCCACGCGCGTGGGCGGCAGCGGTATATGCGGCAATGACGGCCTCGCGGCGGCACCCGCGCCATTCGCATTGGCGGTGCCCGACAGCGTGTCGAGCGCGACGCCGGCTGCGGCGCGCGTCGAGTCCCTCAGCGGCTCGGCCGCGCCCGCATGCGCCGCCGTCTTCAGCACGCCAGGATAGGCGGGCAGCACGGTTTGATCGATTACTTCGGGATCCTTGGGATTGCGCAACGCGAAGATCAGACGGCCGGCGCTCTCGGCGAGCGTCAAACGGTCGATATCGGCGACAGGCACCGCCAGCACCGCGGTGCGGACCATGCCGTTCGGATCGCCCGCGCTGTCGCCGCTCGCGGTCGCATTGCCGAACGCGAGCACGCGCACCTTCGACATCAGCAAACGCGCCTGGGTCCGATCGATTTCTCCGCCGTTACCCAGGCTGCCGTCGCGCTTGAGCGTGAAAAACACATCGACGAAATTGCCCGGCCGCAAGCGGTTGCCGACCGCGTTGCCTTCGTCTACCCGGACAGCAAGCGCGCGCTCGCCCGGTTCGACGCGCTCGGCGAGTCCCGAGGACAACTGGCTTTCCAGCACCGGCGATTGCGCGCCGATCTCCGCGTTCGGCACGCGGCCGGCCAGTTGCGCCGGGTCCGTGAAGGCGCCGTTCGGATTGATCGGCAGCGACTGCACACGCACATCGTTGACGGTGATGGCTTTGCCCGCCGGCAGCGTGTGAGTCGCCACCACGACTGGGAAGCTTGCTTGCGTGGCGGGCGTGACGGCCACCGGCGCCGGGCGGCGCGACAGCGACCACGCGAACAGGCCGAGCACGAGCGCGACCGCGATCAGGACGCCGGCAAGAATTTTGGTCAGATTCGGCATGAAGGTTGACTGCTTCGGTTAAACGATGCCATGCCGTGCGCGCGTTCGATCACACGTGGACGGACCGGGAGGTCGAGCGAGCTGGGTGCCGGCGCGTGCGTCACTGTATGTTCTCCGGATTGAGCTGGACCGTGGCGCTGCTCGTGAGCGTGTTCGGCAGCGCGAATCCCAGCAATGGCAAGCTCGGTACCAGCGGATTGGTTTGGTAGTCGTAGCTCACCAGGACATTCACGCATTGCATCGCGCTGTTCGGCCCGCATGCCTTGGAAGACGGCGTGCATTGCATCGACTGCACGAGCGTCGCGGCTACCAGCTTCGCCGCCGCGCAGGCCGCGTTGCCGCGATTGGTCAACGCGCTTTGCATCGAGGTGTTGCTCTGCCAGTTCAGCGCGGCGCGTGCGCCCTCTTCCGCGGCCATTGTCAGATTCTGCTGTGCGACGAGAATCAGACTGAACGTGACGATCGCGTACAGGATCGTGAAGAACAGCGGGAACACCAGCGCGAATTCGACGGCCGTGGCGCCGCGTTGCGCGCGCGCGCGGCGCACGTTGATGCGCCGATGCGGCGAGCGCGCGCGTGGTGTCATGACGGTTTTCATCGAACGCTTCCCGCCATGCCGTGCAGAACGAGCCAGCCGCTCGCGGCCACGGTGAGACACGCAGCGTAAGGCGTGGCTGCTTTGCCGGCGAGTTCGAACGTGGCGCCGGATCGACGGGCCAGGCCGGCGAGCCGCGTGCGGGTGGTAATCAGAAGCCACGCTGCGTGCAGACCGGCCGCGAGACTCGCGGCCATCCATAGACCGGGCAACGCGTGCATGCCGCACCATGCGCCGAGAACGGCGAAGACTTTGACATCCGCAGCACCCATCACGCCAAGCGCGAAAAACGGCAGCAATGCAGCAAGACCGATTACTGCGCCAATGCCTGCCTGAGTCAGCGAAATGCCGAAAGGCCCGCATTGAAAAAACGCGCAGCAAAATGCCGCCGCCAGGCCGGCGACAACTACTGAATTGGATATACGCCGCCAACGGCAATCGCTAATTGCGACAGTCATTGCCCACGCGATAAATAACAACATGCCCACGGAAACATTCATCTCGAACTCGACAGGCGAAGCTGCGCCATGTGGATTGCAATGCAATCCACATTAACGATTCAGCGATGCGTTATTACGCCCACGAAGCGGGCGGACGTCGAAACGCCGGCTGCTTCGCGCAGCGCTTACCGTTTGCCTTTACGGTCCGGTCTTCGCGGTGGACGGCGAGATTTTATCCGCGACTTGCTGCAAAACATTGGAGACGTTCGTGCCGACATTCGTCACCGCGGTAGCGATCACGAGCACGACGAGGCCTGCGATAAGGCCATATTCGATAGCCGTTACGCCTTTGTTATCGGCCAGAAAGCGTTGTGCGAATTTTTTCATTTGAACCCTCGAACTTCATTTATTTCGTTCGTATACGTTCTGCAATTCTCGACCATGTGCCTTGGATGCGCGGACCGTTGAGCTCTCATTCCCAGTCTCGTTTATTGCATCGCAGTGCCATGCCCTGCAGCCGCCCTTCATTAAAACACTGACGCATGAGTTGTCTGTTCGATAACCCACCTCCGTCATCAATCTTCAATGCTTTCGGGTTTTATAGCCGAACAATCATTTTTAAGCAATTGTCCGCTGCGCCGAATCTCATCCCGTAGGCATTTTTACCACTCACTCTAGTTAACGGCAGTTCGTGCGTTGCAGCACATAGGAATAACCATGAGTTAGATTCGCTCCACTAATTATTCGTTTGAACAGAACGTTTCAAGCGCACCCACCAGTTTCGGCCGCCCGCGTTACGCCGTACATCGTAACGGCGCGCGGGGCTCGTTACGTTACGCCGGCCGTGCGAACGCGCCGCGCAGTGCCTTATGTGAGCGCAATCTCGTTTAGCGCACGCTCCGTCAATTCCTCGCAAAGCCTTATCGCATATAGCGCCGCGGCTCGCGCCGAAAAAGTCCTCGCATTGTTCAGCCGAAATGGCACGGCTCGTGCAGAGACAGGCACGCAGCAACATCCAATAACACATGCGATGCGAGGGCGACATGAACATTCAAACGACCAACACGACAGTACGGGCAACCCTGATTGCAGCCGGCGTGGCTGCGATGCTTTCTCTTGGTGCTTGCGGAGGCTCCGGCAGCCTGAGTTCCGGCACCGGCAGCAGCGGCAGCGGCTCCGCCGGCGGCACACTTTCCACGACCGGCAGCGGCTCGACGGGTGCGGGCGGCTCGGGCTCGGGTGCGGGCGCAGGTACGAACACGGCCACGGGTAGCAACGGTTCGGGAACAGGCACCGGTACGGGCACAGGCACAGGGACGGGTACAGGCACGACGCCCGTCACCAACGCGCTCGGCGCGGTAGTCGGCAACACGGGCGGTGTGGTGAGCGACGCCGGCTCGGCGGTCACCGGCATCGGTACCGTGATCGGTTCGCAGACGTTGCCCGGCGTCAGCTCGCAAACCACCCAGTCCGCCGGCGGCATCGTGCAACAAGTCGGCTCGGCCGTTTCGACGCTCGGCAATGGCGTGTCGCAAGGGCTCGGCCAACTCGGCACCGGCGGCAACGCGGTCGGCACGACAGTCTCGAGCGTGGGCGGTGTCCTGAATCATGTCGGCGGCGCAGTGACCGACACGGGCAACCTCGTGACGAGTCTCGGCAGCGGTCCGCTCGCTCCGCTGTCGGCGATCACCACGCCGCTCGGCGGCGTCGTCAACACGCTCGGCGGCGCGGTCGCCAACGGCGGCAGCGCGCTCGCCACCGCCCTCTCGACGGGTCCGGTCCAGCAAGTCACGCAAACCCTCAGCACGGCGATCACGCCGATCACGTCGATGGTCGCCGCGACCACGCAAACGGTCGGCAATACCACGGGTCTTGGCGCGCCGCTCAACGGCCTGCTCTCGACGGTCGGCGGCGGACTCGGCAAGGCCGGCGCCCTGTTGACGGCGACCGGCGGCAACCCGGTCACGGCCGCCCTCGGCCATACGGTCACCGACACCGGCACGACGGTCGCTTCGGTGGGCGGCTTGCTCACGGGCGGCAGCGGCGGCAATCCGCTCGCGCCGCTCGCCAGCGCACTCGGTGGATTGACCGGCGGCACCGGCAGCGGCCCGCTTGCACCGCTCGCCAGCGCGCTCGGTGGATTGACCGGCGGCACCGGCAGCGGCCCGCTCGCGCCGCTCACCAGCGCACTTGGCGGCTTGACCGGCGGCACCGGCAGCGGGCCACTCGCGCCGCTCACCAGCGCGCTCGGTGGATTGACTGGCGGCACCGGCGGCGCATCGAGCGGCGGCAGCCCGCTCGCGCCCGTCACCGGCTTGCTCTCTACCGTGACAGGCAGCCTCTCCGGCGCGGCCGGCGGCAGCAGCGGCCCGCTCGCACCGGTCACCGGCTTGCTGTCCGGTGTCACCGGCACACTCGGCGGCGTCACCAGCACGGCGAGCGCCGCGCCGACCACCACGACCGCCGCCGCATCCACCAACTCGGGCGCGGGTCCGTCGCTGTCGACCAGCACGGGCAAAGGCACCGCGAACAATCCGCTCGCACCGGTGACGTCGCTCGTCGGCGGCCTGCTCGGCGGGTTGGGCAAGAAGTAAGCGGCCCTCTCGGGAACAGCGAAAAACGTTGAGCGAGACCCAGCCGGAGCGCGGCCCGCCAGCTGCGCCCCTACGCTTCGCGAAACCTGGCTGAACTGGGCCGCGCCGCTCAGACATCTGTTGCAACGGCGCACTGAAACCAACGCACACGACATCCAGAAGACACAGAGGAGCACACATGTCCACTCAACGTTTTTTCTCTCTCCCTGCGACGTGCGCGACGGTGTCGTCGTTGCGCGCGCCATTGATTGCCGTGGCGGCCGCCGGCTTGCTCGCGGCGTGCGGTGGCAGCACCGTCAGCGCGCCGCCCGCCACCTCAAGCACCGGCAGCGGCTCGGGTTCGACCGATACCGGCAGCGGCACCACCGCGAAGACGGGCACGACCGGCGTCGCCACCGCGGCCGCGCAGACCACCAGCGACCTGGGCACGGCGATCGCCTCGCAGACCATTCCTGGCCTCAGCCCGCAAGTCACGCAAGGGCTCGGCAACGCAGTGTCGAGCACGAGCGGCACGCTGAACTCGCTGGCGGATGCCGTCAGCAACGGCGTCGGCCAGACCGGCACGACGGCCAATCCGGTCGGCACCACGGTCGCCGGACTCGGCTCGGTGGTCGGTTCGACGAGCGGCGTCGTGCAAGGGCTGAGCACGGTCGTCGGCGGCCTCGGCAGCGGCAAGCTCGCGCCGCTGGCGCCGCTCACGACACCGTTGGCCAGCACGCTCTCCACCGCTGCCGGCGCACTCAACGCCGGTGGCGCGACGCTCGGCAGCGCGCTCGGCTCGGTGCCCGTGCAGCAGATCGCTCAACCGATCAGCACCGCCATCACGCCGATCGTGACGACGGCAGGACTCGTCACGCAAGCAGTCGGTACGCAGACCGGCCTCGGTGCGCCGCTCGGCGGCGTGCTCGCGAAAGTGGGCGGCGCATTGAGTTCCGCGGGCTCGCAAGTGGGCGGTGCCACGAAGAATCCGGTCGGCGGCGATCTCGGCACGCTGGCCGGCTCGTTCGGCAACACCGTCACCAACGCAGGCGGCCTGGTCAATCCGAATGGCCCGAATGGCGCGCTACCGATTCCCGGACTGCTGACGAGCCTCGTCGGCGCCACGAGCGTGAGCGTCGCCAATGGGCCGCCCGCCAGCAGCAATCCGTTCGGCCCGCTGCAAAGTTCGCTGGCGAGTCTTGGGCTCGGCAGCGATCCGCTCGGCTCGCTGTCGACGCTGCTCGGCGGCACGCCGCTGGCCGGACTGACCTCGGCGCTCGGCGGCACGCCGCTGGGTTCGCTGACTTCCTCGGGCTTGAGCGGTTCGCCGTTGAGTTCGTTGAGTTCGGCATTCGCTGGCTCGGGTAACGCATCGAATCCGTTGTCGACGTTGACGGGCGCGCTGTCCGGCGTCACGAACGGCGGCTCGGGTTCGGGCGGCAGCGGCCAGGCGCTCGCGCCAGTGACCGCGCTGGTCGGCCAGTTGACCGGCACGCTCAGCTCGGCCGCAGGTTCGACGAGCGGCTCGGGCACGGCGACGAGCGGCCTGACGACCCTGCTAGGCGGTCTGACGCCAGCGAACCATAAGTAGTTAGCCTAACTATTCATTCGCTGCGGCGTGCATCAGCCATCCGGTGAGAACTCCCGTGCGGCTGTTCATTGAATGATGCAAGCCGCAGCGAGTGACGCAATGCGCACTAACAGTCCGACTCGTCACGTGCTTCGCGCGGTTGCCCAGAGCGCTCAAGCCCCACTTGGTACGTGACGTAATACACGTAAGCCGCACTATACGTCGAGCCGCACATAAGGGCTCGCGACCCGCCCGGCCAGGCGGTGCGTCCGCTACACACAAGAACGATATACGAGGAACATCCGATGAAACTCGGGTACAGCAGCCTAGGGAGCGTGGTACTCGCAGCATTTGCGGCGGGCACTCTGCCAATGCAAGCGCATGCGCAGTCCCGCCCTGGCGGCTCGGCGGTCGGCGGCAATCCGCTGGACTCGCTGCCGCAGATCAAGGCGCCCGACAAAGGCCCGAACGTGACCGTGCAGGTCGCGCCGCAAGCCCCTCAACTCGAAGAATTGCTTGCGCGTCATATCACGCCTTCGCGCGTGCAGGTGGAGGGTGTGAAGTCCATTCCCTTCGACGATGTCGCGCAGCGCTTCACGCCGCTCGTCGGCAAGAACACGACGATCGGCGATCTGATCCAGGTCGCCAACGGCGTCACGAAGCTCTATCAGGACCGCGGTTTCGCGCTCTCGTTCGCCTTCATTCCGGCGCAGACATTCGCAGACGGTGTGGTACGCGTGACGGTGGTGGAAGGCTACGTGTCCGCGGTCAAGGTGACGGGCAAGGCCGGCGCCGTGGAAGACAAGATCCGCGCGATTGCCGATCACATCACCGCCGACCGGCCGTTGCGGCGCGCTACGTTCGAGCGCTACATCAACGTGCTCGGCCTGCTGCCGGGCGTAAAGGTTGCGGCCAACGTGCCGCCGCCCCAGAACACCGACGGCGCCACCACGCTTGAACTGAACGTGGAGCGCAAACCGTTCGACGTCAGCACCGGGATCGACTTCAATCACCCCGGCGTGCAGGGGCTTCTGACCGCCACTGAAAACGGGCTGACCTCGTTCGGCGAACAGCTGAGCGTGTCGGCCTTGCTGCCGAAGGGGCGTGACAATGTCACCTATCTCGCCGCGCACGGCGCGGTGCCGATCGGCAGTAACGGGCTGATCGCGAAGATCGACGCCTCGCACTATCGCGGCAATCCGACCGACAATCCCGGCCTGCCCTCTTCCATCGAACGCACGGTCATCAATGACAAGATCGGCGGTTCGCTGGCGTATCCGATCCTCTTGAGCAACACGCAAAGCGTGATCGGCACGGCGTCGGTCTATGCGTCGCACGACGAGGATCGCTACCACAACCACGACACCGGCGCCCAGATCGGCTTTCGCTCGCAAGTGCGAGTCATGCAGTTGCAGGCCGATTACACCAGCGTGCAGACGAGCCAGGTGCGCCGCGCGAGCGTCAACGTGGCGAAAGCGTTCGACATTCTCGGTGCGTCCAAGTCCGGCGACTCGAATGTGCCGGGCTCGCCCGTCACCAATCCGGCGTCGATCAACTTCGTGCGCACCGGCGCGAGCTTCTCGCAAACCAACGAGTGGCCGTTGAAGATCGGCACGGCGGTCTCGCTGACAGGCCAATACAGCGGAGTATCGCTGCCGACCTCCGAGCAGATCTCGTTCGGCGCGCAGCGTTTCGCGCAGGGCTATCAGCCGGGCGAGGCATCAGGCGATTCGGGCTGGGGCGCGATACTGGAAGTCAACCGTGCGTTCACGCCGGGCTTCACCTATCTGCGCACGCTCACACCTTACGTTTCGTTCGATATGGCGCGCGTCTATCTGCATGCGGGCACGCCCTCGCCTTCGAAGCTTTCGTCGATCGCGTTCGGCTTCCGCATCTCGGATGCGAAGTACTACAGCCTGGATCTCTCGGTGGCCAAAGCGATCGGCGATGCGCCGGTGGAAAACGCGTCGCGTAGTCCGCGCATCAACGCGACGTTCTCGTATCAGCTGAATTGATCGGTGGAAGTGCCGCGTCCTGATTAGAGTATCCACTATCAAACGACGCGCGCACTTTCACGTATTCTGCGCTGATGACGTGTCGCCGGCGGCGGGCAAGCAGCAATCCACAGGCCGCGGGCGGCACACGAGGGCAGCAGAAGTCGAACCTGAGGGGCCATGCAAGGCATCACGGCGGCCGTGATCTGAGAACCGCCCGAGATGTCAATAACGCCGCGCGACCATGATCGCGCCGTCTTTAATCAAGGAGGAAGACAATGATGCAATTCACCCACCGCGCGCGCGCAGTCGCGCTTCGCACAGCCCGACATGCGGCGCTCGCCGGCGTCCTGCTCGCCAGCGCCGTGACGGCCATGGCGCAAGCCGACAGTCCGGTCGGCACCTGGCAAACCATCGACGATCATACGGGCCAGCCCAAAGCGCTCGTGCAGATCTCGCAGGACGGCAGCGGCGCGCTCAGCGGCAAGGTCATCAAGGGTCTCGGCGCGAACGACCAGCCGGATCGCCGCTGCACGGCCTGTACCGACGCGCGCAAGGATCAGCCGATTCTCGGCATGACGATCCTCAGCGATTTGAAGAAGGATGGCGACGCCTGGGATCACGGGCAGATTCTCGACCCGGAAAATGGCAAGCTCTACAAGTGCAAGATGCACCTGGAAGACGGTGGGAACAAACTGGTCGTGCGAGGGTATATCGGCGTGTCGCTGCTGGGCCGCTCGCAGACGTGGATTCGTCAGCAATGATGCGCGGGTAGCTCGGGGCTCGTTACAGAGCCCGCATGGAACGAAAAAAAACGGCCGACGATCGCAATCGTTCGGCCGTTTCTTTTATTGGAAGACGCTGCGCTGTGTGGGTCATGCAGCGTGTTTGAAGGGCGAATGGAACGGGAACGGCGAGGACGGCAGTGGCTGGCTGGTGGGCGGGCTGTACACCGCTGGTGCGACAACCGGCGCCTTTTCAGCTTCGCCGCTCTTCGGTTTCTCGTTTACGTGCGTACGCATACGCGCTTCCATCAGGCCGCAAAGCTCTTCGCTCGCCGCGCCGAACAGTTGCTCCATGACGCGGTTGAGCACACCGGATTCGTACCACGCCTTGAAGCGGCGATGGCAGGTCTGGTAGGACGGGTACTTGCGCGGCATGGCGGACCAGGTGGCGCCGCTACGTCGGGCGCGGGTTACAGCGTCCCGCGCCCTCCTCTATGACCCACAGCACGCGACGTTGAAAAGGTCTGCAATCGGTCTCTGTACCAATCCTGTACCAATTGGAGATCGAATGGCAACCATTACGAAGAGAGACGAGCAGCGCGCCGAGCGCCGCTGGCAGGCCCGAGTGCGGCGGAGCGGATTCCCGGCACAGACCCGCTCATTCCCGACGAAGACAGAAGCGGAGGCATGGGCGCGCGACGTGGAGGCCGAGTACGACAAGGGCCACGCCATCGACCAGCGGGACGCCCGCGAGATGTCGCTAGGCAATGCCCTTCGTCGCTACCTAGCAGAAGTCACGCCGCTGCACAAGGGCGCTAAGACCGAAGGCTATCGCATCCGCCAGCTACTCCATCACCCGATCTGCGCCTACTCACTGGCGAACCTCACGCGCAACGCCCTCACCGAGTATCGGGAGCAACGGCTGCAAGCGGTGTCGGGATCGACAGCCCGGAAGGAGATGCAGGTCATGGCGCTGGTAATCGACCATGCGAGGCGCGATTGGGGCGTCTATCTGGCTGAGAACCCGGTACGCATGGTGCGTCTCCCGAAGGAGAACGCGGCACGCGAGCGGCGGCTACGCCCCGGCGAGGAAGCCGTCCTGCTCACCGAGTGCCGCGCCGCCAGAGCGCCCTATTTGGAGCACGCCGTTATCGTCGCCATTGAAACGGCCATGCGGCAATCGGAGATGCTGGCGCTTACGTGGGATCGGATCGACTTGGAGAAGCGTGTGGTACGACTCGCGGCCACGAAGAACGGAGAACCACGGCCAGTGCCGCTTACCCGCCGTGCCGTTGCTGCCCTAGCGGCTATGAAGCTGGTACGAGTGTACGAGTGGACGAAACACAACACGGACGGCCCGTTCCGTTGGGTCGGAGCCACTGTGATACGCCATGCCTTCATGCGCGCCAGAGACAAGGCCGGAATGCCCGATCTCCGGTTTCACGATCTGCGCCATGAAGCGACATCGCGGCTATTCGAGAAGGGACTGAATACGATGGAAGTCGCCTCGATCACCGGCCACAAAACGCTCTCGATGCTGCGCCGCTATTCCCACCTGTCCATGGATCACCTGCTTTCCAAGCTTGACTGAGCCAGGAATCAATCGTCCGTGTCGTCGTCCGCTCCGTCATCCGGCAAACCACCGGCCGGGACGCAGCCACGACACGGATGTTCGTAATCCGCTGGTTCTTCTTGTGTGTTGCTCATGCTGTTCTCCGCTAACCGAGTTATGGCCAGTGTACTGCTATCCGGGCTTGACACTAAATAGGTTTGCGCGGCTCGCGTCGGCTTCGCCTCGCTCGGCTGACGCCCGCGCGCAACAGATGTGGAATTCGCTATGGCATACTGGCTCCGCCGAGTGGCGGCGGCAATGACCGGCCTGCACCTGCACATCCTTTCAATTGGAGACAGGTATGGGCACCATGCAGAAACGAGCGAACGGGACGTACACAGCCAAAATCCGCCGCAAGGGCTTTCCATCGCTTTCCCGCACATTCCCTGCGCGAAGTGAAGCCGAAGCGTGGATGGCCGCGCAAGAAGCGGCGATTACGGCCCGCGTTACTGCGACACAAGCCATTGAAGACCAACAGCGCATAGCTGCGGAGTGCGCGCCCCAGTACCGCGTGTTCGGTGATCTGATGCGCCGTTATCTTGACGAAGTGACGCCGAGCAAGAGAGCCGCCAGCGAGGAAGCCGTTCGTCTGCGCGGGTTGCTCAAGCATCCCCTAGCCGCTTGTCCACTAGAAGGTTTGAGTGCCGCCCGCGTTGCTGAATGGCGCAACGAGCGAATGAACCGGGTAAGCGGTGCAACGGTCAACCGGGACATGAACCTGCTCGGGCACGTTATAGAGATAGGTCGCCGTGAGTGGGAGGTGGACTTCGAGGTGAACCCATTCCAGCTTGTTCGGAGACCTCCGCAGGGCTATTCGCGCGAGCGACGCTTGTTTCCTGCTGAAGAAGCCGCGCTGATGCGCGCATGCACCGTCACGCAAAACCCGTATGTCCGCCCCATCATCGTTCTTGCGTTGGAAACGGCGATGCGTCGAAGCGAGATAGTCGGGCTGGAATGGGAGCGCGTGCATTTGCACGAGCCGTCAGTGCAACTTACGCAGACAAAGACAGGAAGGCCAAGGGGCGTGGCTCTGTCAAGCCGCGCAGTGACAGCCCTGTCCGCACTCCGACTGGCAAGCGGCGGTGAACCGAAAGGCCACGTCTTCCCCGGCCTCACTCCGAACGCCTTGAAGCTGGCCTTTCGCCGCGCCGTCGAGCGAGCCGGGATCGCGGACTTCCGATTCCATGATCTTCGACACGAAGCGACATCGCGGCTATTCGAGAAGGGCTTGTCAATTATGGAAGTGGCAAGCATCACCGGCCATCAGGATGTGAGAATGCTGCGGCGGTACACTCACCTGCAAGTCAGCGACCTCGCCCGCAAGCTCGGGTAGGTCAATGGCGTCAAACGCAGTTGAGGCAACAGCCTCGTGTGAAGCCGCTGCCGCACTGCGCTTAGTAACCCCACCCGAAGGCGTTCTTTTCGGGCATACCTTGTGGTGCCTTGGAGCCGTTGGCCCCGTAGCTGTGTGACTGCACTGCGTCTGATACGCGCTTGCCGAAGTCGTCGGCCTTCATGGTGACTGGCAGGAATGCGCCGTCGCCCTTGGACAGGTACAGGTGCATCAAGCCGCCACCGAGGTACTGGCCGTACTGCACCTTGTAGTCGTCGGGCTTGAAGTTCGACATGTCACCGCCTGCGGCCTTAACCGAGTCCGTGGCTAGCTCGTTGATGTACGAGCGCATCGTGTCCTGATACAGCGCAGAGTTCTGGCTCGACACCGCACCGGGCACCTTGCCAACGTAATCCATCCAGCCCTGCCCCTTGCCCCACTTGCCCTTGTCTTCGGGCACGACGGTTCCGGGCACTAGGTCCGCATTGCCCATCACCTGCGTGTACGCTGCTCGCGCTGCGTCATCCGGCGACAGCCCGAAGGCGCGCTGCTTCTGCGCCATGAGCGGTGCCACCTGCTGCGCAAGCTGCTGCTTCGCGCCGTCGCTGATGTCCCATCCAGACAGGTCGCCTTTGCGGAACGGGTTCCACCACGCCGTGTCCTGCCGCGTCACGTAGTCGAGCGCATCCTTCTTGTCCTGCGCCGAGGCCGTGGCGAGCTTGCCTCGCTGCCACTGAGTGCGGATCATGTCGAACTGCTGCGGGTCACTGATGTTCGCGCCGCTGTCCAGAATCGCCAGTGTGGCCTCCGCGTGATCTCCGAAGTAGGACTTCACGGCATCGACTCCACCCGGCCCGCTGCGGAGCTTCTGAGCCATGTCAACCACGTTCATCTGCTGCGGCGTGGCTGGCCCCGCGCCGTCGAAGAAGCTGCCGAGCGTGGACTTGATGTAGCCGTCGAGCATCTGCGGGTGCATCTGCGGGTCGCGTGCGTTGGCCGACGCGTGCTGCCAGAAGGTGTTCGCCTGCGGGCTATCCGGCCCTGCCGCCGTGGCATCCTGATACACCGCATTCAGTGCCGTCACCTGCGCGCCTTCGGGAATCGGGATACCCTTTAAATCTTCCGGGCGGTCGGCTGCCCACTTCGTTTGCACCAGCGTGGCGGCTTCGTTGTAGTTCAACTGTCTGTTTTGCGCCTTCAGGGCCGCGAGGTGCTGGCGCTGGTTGTTCGCGTCCATTTGCTCAAGTACCTGCTTCTGCTTCGCGGGCGGGAACGGCACGGTTGCATCGCCCCACTGCGCCTTGTACGCGGCGTTGACATCTTCCATCTTCTGCATCGCTGCCGCGTGGCCTGCTGGCGAGGTCGGGAAAGCACCACCGCCTTTCGTAATGGCGAACTCCAGCGTAGCTGCATTGTCGAGTGACTGTGCGTACTCCGGGTTCTTGGCTGCCGCCTGCGCTTCGAGGAGAGGAATCTTGTCATCCAACTGCGCGCGAATCTCCGGGTCAAGCTGCTGGAATTCGGGCATCTGCTTCACGGCTCGCACGGCCTGCCAGTTCCCGGTCATGGCGTTGGAGACCGTGATGTCCTTCAGCCCGCGCTGGTACGCCTCGGTCGTCATGTTGTCGGGCTTGGCGAGGTTCGCCGTGTAGCTGGCGTGCGCCTTGGCGATCTCCTCGTCCGAGTTATCCGGGCTGGCCGCGAGCGTTGCCTGCATGCTGCGAGCCGCGCTGGTGCCCATGTTCGTGAAGCCGAGGTAGTTCTGCTCCTGCGTGAACTGCGAGTACTGCTGCATGTGCTGATTGAGCATCTGCGGAAGCTGCTCCGAGAGCTTCTGCTGCACCATTGCGTCGGTGTACTGATCGCCGGTACTCTGCACTTGCGACATCTTATCCACGAGGTACGAGCGCACCTGATCGGGCAAGCGCTCGCGCAACTGCGGCATGGCCTGCATGAAGCTGGTCTGC
Source organism: Paraburkholderia sp. BL27I4N3 (assembly GCF_003386115.1). NCBI lineage: Bacteria > Pseudomonadati > Pseudomonadota > Betaproteobacteria > Burkholderiales > Burkholderiaceae > Paraburkholderia > Paraburkholderia sp. BL27I4N3. The sequence continues at coordinate 2,762,810 of NZ_QREJ01000001.1, forward strand.
GCGTCGTTCATCGCGGCGTTCACGTTGAACATCTGAGCGCCCTGCACCGATGCATCCGGGCCGTAAATCTTCGTGTACCACGGCTGGTCGTTCTCAATGCTGATGAGCGACTTCCCCTGTGCTGCCTGCGCCATACCGTCCGCGTACTGCTCCTTCTTCGCGCGGTCGATGTACGGCTGGATCATGCCCTGCGTCAGCTTGTTGAAACTGTCGAGGCTTACGCCAGAGCCGAATACACCCTGTGCGCGTTCTGCGTTAGCGAAGGCGTTGATGTCCGTACCACCCTGCGCGATGTTGCCGCTGGACTGCGAGCCGCCACTCACACCGCCGTTGAAGGTGGTGGAGCTTCCGCTCGCTGCTTGGCCTTGCTGGACTACTACGCCGCCGTCGCTGTCGAGGCTGAAATTGATGCTCATTCGTATTCCTTATTGTCTGTTGGTTAGATTGACCAGCCTGCCTGTCGCAGCAGAATAACTAGGTCCGAATGCTGTCCGCACAGTTGGATGATGCGCGGGCCGGGCAATTTGCCAAAGTCCGGGTTGTCGATGTGGTAACGAATACACCGCACGAGGAGGCGTCCCGTCGGGTATTGACGGGCCATCCATTCACCGCTGCGGTACTCAATGTAGTCTCCAGCGGCTTCCCGCTTGCGCTCATCATTGCGCGCCAGCCACCCATCGCGCGAAAGCTTGGCGGGCGGCAGCGCGATGCAGCGGCCCTTGGCGTCCGTCTTGAAGCCATCCCGCTTTGTGCAGTCATAGCAAGACAGGTTGTAGACGCGCCTGCGCGTGCCGCCGCACTTCGCACATTCGCGGCCTTCGAACCATGTGCGGCCTGCAATGAGCGCATCAATACGCGCGGGGTACAATGTCTGCTCACGAAGCGCCCGCGCGAATGCGTCGTCTGTGCGCGCTGCGTCGCGGTGTGCTCGCGTCAGCTTGGATGCGTACGGCGCGACTTGCCACAGCCCGCGCGTCCTAACGTTCTTACTTCCTCGCGGCTTCATGGAATCGCTCGCGCCGTCGCCCATTGCGACTCCAGCGCCCGTACCACCAATCGGTTTCGATTTCGTACATGTGGGCCAGCGCTGGCGGTGTGGAGTGGTATTGCACGAGACGCATTCCTTCGCGGCGCGCTCGCCGCTGCATCATGACAATTGTGCGGTCGATGAGCATGCGTTGCCCGTCATCGCGGCCTCCACACGAGCGTGAATAAGTGCGCCGCGCACTGCCTTGAGTACGGCCGTCTGCGAAGTACCGAGGCGGTTCGCAATGTCGCCCACACGCTCGGCGCTTAGAAAGGCGCTGATGATGTTGTCTCGTTCCTCAGGTGTCAGACTTTCGTAGGCCACCGCGCGGTGCACGTCGGCGGGATGGCATCCCATACGCTTCGCGGTGTCGGTGAAACGCTCCCCATCGAAGCCGATGCGTGCAGCGCGAATTTCTTGTGCGGTCAGGAGTTTCATTGTTCTCTCGTTCAGTAGTTGCCCTGCGGCGCATGTGCGGCGCTCGCAGCGGCTTGGTTAGTGTTCGGTGATGCGAACGTAGCGGCTCGCCACGCCAGCGGCGCAGCGGCCCTCTCATGCATTAGTTGCGATAGCCGCGATTCACGTCGGCCACATTGCGCAGCAGTGCATCCATCGGGTTATCCGCGCGCTGCAAGACATCGAACGGGATAAGCTCCGAGCGGCGTGTCACGGCGGCGAGTAGAACGCGGGACTGGTTAGCCAATGGTGCCTTGAACGATGCGCCACGGTACGTGCCGAATACGTTGTAGGTCGGGAAGCCCGCGCGCCCGTGTGTCTCGTCACCGGCGAACGTATCTTCGATGGCAGTGATCTCGTAGTCGTCCACCTGCCGCTCAAAGTCCGCGCGCCGGATGCCTTCGAGGTTTTCATTGATGAACGCCATTTCGGCCTCTGCTGCGCGAAGCACGTCCTTGGACGCGAGAAGTTTCTCAAGCTGTTCGACAAGGGGCTTGGCGTCGCGGATTAATGCCGAAAGCTCGTGCATGCGGGACTGTGCCCCTGCGATAGTGGTATGGAGTGCGAACTGTTCTAATCTCTTTGTTGCCATGTGATGCTCCTGTTTTGGTCTGTGAGTTGGTAGTGCCGCGATGTCGCTCGCGGCTGGCGTGTTACTGGGCCTGCGCTATGCGCCGATACAGCGGCCACACTTGCACAGTGGCGTCTCGCCTTCGGGACGAGGCTGGCCTAATTGGCCGCGTCGGAAAACCATCGCGTGATACGCTGCGCGTTCTTCGGCCATGCGTACGGCCAGTACAGTGGATGTCGCACGCACTGCGCGGTGTTCCGGGTCAGTCAGCAATTCGAGGCCAGCTAGCACCTGATCGCGGGAGAGCGTTGCCATTACCAGTCGCTTACGTTCGACGGATTACCGAACGGATTGTGCAAGGTCGGGTCCACAGGGCCGTGCATAGCGCCTCGCCTTGCTCCACTGATCCATGCTGCGGCCTGTGCTGCTGCCGTGGTCCATCCCAAGCCGCTTGCAGCGGCCACGATGTCGGCAGGCAACTTCGCGGCTACCAGTGCGACCGTGGCGCTATCTCGCGGATCAACACCTTCGAGGCGAAGCGTGCGGGCAGCGCCCTCCACGTCTGTGTAGCTGACGGTACGCGAGCGCAGCAGGTGCGTCTCGCCTTCGTGGGTGGTGGTAATGCTGGTTACGGTTTGAATCGTCATAGTAGTTCCTTAATTAGAGTCGGCCCGCGATCATGCGGAAGGTGCAGCGGCAATCTGCCGGCGTATTGGTGCCGCCAACGGCGTGAATCGTTCGCGGCCCTACGATGACCGCGCTTGAATGAAAGCGGCCCACGTCCTGATTCGTCGTGCCCGCCAGTCCGTGCAATGCAAGCTCGGGATACTTCCGCAGGTTCTCTGCGTCCTGATCAGTTGCCGGAACAAGCCCCGCTGCCGCCGCGTACTCGAACGGATGTGTCTGGTAGCTCCAGCTTGCGCCGGTGCCATCGCGCAACGATTCGGGCATTGCGCCTGCCCTAATCCAGTCCTCAACGTTACGGTCGTATTGGACCGGGGAGCCAGCGGCCCCGAAACGGTTGGATTGCTTCACGCCACTACCGCTGCCGGGAAGTTGGCCGTTGAACTGCGAAGGTGCTACGCCATTAGCACCACGACGAACGATGTATGCTCCACCTGCCATAATGTGTACTCCTTATTTAAATGCCGCGAGGTTGTGACGATGCCATGCTCGAAGGCGCATAGCGGGCCTGTGATTCGCACGCGCTTACGGCGCGTGTTTGTGGGTCGGTCAGTTAGCCGATTCTGCGGCCTGCTTCATTGCTGCCTTTTCGCGGGCGCGCTGCTTGCGCGCGGCCCACGTCGGCAAACTGCCGTGACATTGCTCGACTACTTCCCGCCAGATGCACACGCCGCCGCGTGAAGCACGCTTGGTGAGCGATTCATAGTAGGCGCGCGCATCGGCGTTGTGTTCCAGTGGGTGTGCGATGTTCTTCATGCTGTACTCCATAGGACGCCGCTGCGGGCGTCATTCGTTTAGGTCAAGGGTGAAGGTTGCTTCGGCTTCGCGCGCCTCTCGGATGCGCCGCAGTTGGTCGGGATCGCGCAAGACGGCTGCCCCGGATCGACGCCGCTTCGCCTCATTCCACACCCGGTCAAGGTCCGCACGCTGGCGGGCGAGCATGGTGGCGATAGGTTCGCGCTTTTCTCGGTGGTCGCGGCTCATTGCTGGCCTGCCGTCAAATGGGCACCGTGCAAGACCTGCTGATGCGCAGTGAGAAATGCCATAGCTCGGAGTAGCGCGGTCTCCTGTGTGGGCGTGATGTTCGCCGCCGTGATCGGCTCGGGATGGACTCTGTCGGGCTTACCGCCTGATGCGAGGTACATCTCGTACTCTGCGTCCATCACCTCGGCCCAATGCGGCGTACTAGGTAGGCGACCTGTGATCTCGGCCAACAACTGCTGACATGTCAATGTGGTTGCCGCGCCGTTATTCATCAGCATCTCCCCGAAGGTCGCAAGGGCGGTATCGTCTTCGTTCAGATGATCCGCTGCTGTGGTGTTCTTGCCAGCTACCTGCCAGTCAGGACCGGCCAGCGATTCCCCGGCCATGATGCCCACCTCTCGCAACTTCGGCAGCATCCGGCGCACGTTCTTAGCCTGCTTCCCAGTCAGCAGCGCGTACCAGTGACATAGCTTCTCGAAGCCCGGAGTAACGCCCCGACGTTTGTTCAGGAACTTCAGGCAGAACTGGGCGAATGCCCGCACCTCCGGGCGAAGCTCGGCCAGAATGTTGATGCGTCGGCATGCCTTCTCGCCCACGTCACCGGCGATACTAATGCCATGAGTCGCGGCGGCCGAAGCCGGGATGACTTCTCCGGTCGGAAGGTGCACGTAGCTTTTCACCGTGACGGACTTGTAGCGCGTGACAGTGTGGCCGTTCACCTTCAAAGGCTTCGACATGCGACGCCAGCGTGCATCTACCTCGTACACCGCCCAGTCATCCACCGAGTCGCGCTGGCTCGTACTGCGGATCAGTTCAGCAAAGCACAGGCCGTTCTTGTACAGCGTATTCGTTGGTTGCATTGGATACCTCAGACGGTGGGATGTGGGATTACTGCGGGTGCTGCTCGGCCTGCCGCGTTCGCAGCATGGCGCTATGTATCTTTATGGAGTGTCAGCTAAGTGACTGATTCGTAAGGAATCGCAATGCAGGAAAGTGATCTGTCGGCTCTGTGCTGCCTGCCCATGGCGGCGGCAAATGATTCGCGCGCTCCGAGCAGCGGCCCTATGTATCTTTAAAGGGTGCTATGTAACCCATTGATTGATAAGGGATCGCACCTCTCAAAAGTGAGCCATTGGTCATGCCGCCGCTCGGCTAGTCGCGTGCTTACCTGACCGGATCGCACGCCTCTCGTACGCTTAATGACATGCGGGATAGGGTCGGCTGCCCGCGCTCCTGCGTCGGCTTCTGGATCGGCTAGCAACGCGTGCCATTGAAGTCGGCTGCTCTGTGTCTGCTAAGTCGTTCGAATTGACTCACACTCGCGGGGCGGATTCCAGGAGCGCGCTTCTGTGTCTGGAGAGCCCTACATAATCGGGAATCACTGTGTCCGGCGAGCGTCCCGAAATGACAGAAGCCCGCGCAGCGGCGGGCCTCGTTCGGTTATCCAGCGGCCAGCGCCGCCGATCAGTGGGCGTGCGTCAAGGCTCCCGCCACGTATCCGCTATGCAGCAGAAGCTCGCCTGCGGCCTCGGCCCGGATCACCGCGTCCAATGCCTGAATCGCGTCGGACTGCTCGCCGCTCGCCTCGGCCACTGCCTGCCATCTCGCCGCACCTGCCCAAGCAGCACGCACCGCGCGCAGCGCCTTCTCGCTGTCCGTAGCCTTCGCGGCCCACGGCTCGCACTGGAGCACCCATCCCTCGGTGTCAGCCAACGTCCCTGCCTCGACCAGCGCCTCGTATCCGGCCTCACCAGCGTATGCAAGTTCGGTGGCCCGATCCTCATAGCCGATAAAGAACGCGAGGCGTGCGTGCTCGTTATTCCACTCCGGGCAGATGTTCGCTGCCACTTCAGCCCACACCACGGCGCAATGTTCGGCCATGCTATTCGGCCCCCACAAGAAGCCAGGACGCTTCCGGCAGTGCTGCCAATCCGTCTCGGCGTAGAACGCACCATCGTTGTACGCCTCGTCGTGCAGTTCCGTGCCGTCGATGTCAGCGGCGATAGGGTCGGCTTCGATGTTCAGTGCGATGTTCTGGTTCATGATGTTTGCGATAATGTGCAGGCGCACTGGCCCGCGTGTGAGTTGGTTGCCCGGTCTATCCGCCAAGACTGTCCGGGTTGCTACGGTGTGCGGTGCCAGCGCGTCTTATTCGGCCTTGCCCTCCTGCAAGAGGCCCGCTGCTCGCAGCGCTCGTGCGATAGTCGGGCGCGTGGTCTTAAGCGTGTCCGCGATCTGGCTGTAGCTCATTCCCCGCTGTCGTAGGTCAACGATCCTGCGGTGCATGTCGGCATCTGCTTTGCGGCCCGCGTAGCCCTTCGTGTCAGTCAATCCAGCGGCATCCCTGCCCCTCCGGCGCTCGACTCCCTGCGCAGCGCGTTCGCGCCGCACCTCGTAGTCCTCGCGTGCCTTGGCTGCGGCCAGTTCAACCATAAGGTCACGTAGCGCGGCCTCGGTCGCATCGTGTGCCCAGTCATTACGTTGCGCCTGCGTAGCCTTCAGCAGCTTCCAAGTCATCGGCACGTACTTGGCGACGATCAGCACTCGCTTCGACCGGATACGCTCTTTCAGGGCTTCCCAGTCGTCCTGTGTGAGACGCGTCAATCGGTCGATGCCCTCCACCAGCAGCACATCACCTGCATGCGCCTCGGTCAACAGATCATCCAGCGCTGGCCTGTCCAGCTTCGTACCGGATGCGTTCTCAACATAAAAGGCTGTGATACGCGCACCGTGCTCGGCTGCGAAGCTGGTAAGGCTGTCGCGTGCCCGGTCTGCGTCTTGATCTGCTGTGGATGCTCGAAGGTATGCGCGAATGGCCATGATGTTGGCTCGGTAACGTTTAGGAACTTGAATCGTAACCAGTAACGAATAAGCTGTCAATACACTAATTACGTAACCGCTATTCGATACCGTTCGATAGTTCCGTTATCGCATGCCCTAACGTACCGGCCAACAGCGAGGCGGCGGTCGCCTGTATGTGCTGGCTTGTTCGAGGCAGACGCAGCCCGCTGTGGGCGGTGTACGCCAGCCGCATGTGTGTCCGCTACGCTGCTTGACTGCAAGCGTTGGTCATCGACCGGGCACCGTGACACCCTCCGCCTGCTAATGAAATGCGCCCGCGCACGCGTACGGGGGAGCGCGCAAGCGCGTGCGCGGCGTAAGTGCTCGCACCCATCTGGATCATTTTTGGGTCGGACGATACACTCAGCCATTCGTCCAAGGGTCATCACATGCAAAACCAAGTCACACCACAATTAAGGCTTGAAGCGTTTAATTGCCCGACATGCGGGGCTTTTGCCCAAATGACGTGGGATCAGTGTGGGTACAACCGAACCGCCACTCCAGTCTTTAGGGCAGCTTGTGGTGCCTGTCACAAACCTAGTTGGTGGCTAGAGGAGGCCCGCGCAGATGGTCTAGGCACAACCGGCCGCATGATGTGGCCTGCTGACGTTACTGCCCCTCGCGCACATCCCGATCTATACCCTGACCTTCAGGCCGACTTTGAGGAAGCGCGATCAATCTCGCGGGCTTCCCCTCGCGGTGCTGCGGCGCTGCTGCGACTGGTTATCGAAAAGCTGGCTAGAGAGCTTGGCGCGCAGGGCGACACCATCGACAGAATGATTGGCGATCTAGTGTCTAAAGGCTTGCCCGTTCAGGTGCAGCAGGCGCTCGACACGGTACGCGTGATCGGAAATAATGCGGTCCACGCGGGGAAGATGGATCAAGCCGACGTAGAGGCCACAGTCAATCAACTGTTCGGGCTGGTCAACATTATTGTGGAACAGCAGGTCACACAGCCCAAAAAGATTGCCGAACTATTCGGGACGCTACCTGAGCGGGCGCTGAAAGGGATCGAGAGGCGGGACGGGGCGAAATAGCGGCCGCACAAATACGATTACAACCACAGGGACCAAATGAAAATCACCCTTTCCATAGCACTGCCCGCACTTGCCCTCACGGCCTGTGTCTATGTTCCGGCTGATTACACGGCTGGTCCGGTGCATGGCGACCCGAAGAAAATCGTAGAACGCATCATGTACGAGCAGCCCGAGAGCAAACGCCCTGAATACGTCGAAGTAACAGACGACTATGTGGAGTATGGGGCAGGCAGCAAAGGCTCGTCCCGTGAGACGCTGACCGGGTACAACCATTCGTCCAAGAAGGATGTAACGCGGCTGTACTACCGGACGATGGTCGAGGCGAAGCTTCTCGATCGTGCTTCGTTGAAGGGCCATTGGTACATCGTAGAGCCGCGCACTGCGCAGGGGCGGAAACTTGCCGATGTGTATGTGTCCGACCGTAAGGATGCGGAGAACTTTATTGACGCCCTAATGGCTTTGCGGGCCGCTGTTCCGGCGACGGACTAACTTGGAATCACCTAGAGATGAACATGCCGGAAAACGAGAATCAGAAACTTATTCGACAAATTCGTGAAACCGTTGAAGAGCCTTATGCGGAGCGCGTGCGCGGTAAGCATTCGAAGCTGGCAGCGCGGTGGCCGGTGGTGTCGGGGTGCAACCTGCAAGTGGGGCATTTCAAAGGCTGGATGATTTTGCTTTTCAAACACACCGGCGTTAAGGCGTTCCGGTCAAACGATGGCATGGGACTGCTTACGCCCGAGATCGTCGGGGCCGAAGCCATCACGCGTGACAATGTTGAATTCGTCAGGCGGCGGATGGTTGAGATGCACGGGTTAGCGCCGGAAGATGCGCTGATTTTCTGGCCCCCGGAGGGATTTGACCCTATCGAACTCGACGTTATGATGCTTCGGCATGAGACGGCACGCGGATTAATACCAATGAAGATCTTCCTGAGCCACAAGTCTGCGGACAAGCCGCTGGTGCGGCAATTCAAACAACTTCTCGATCAATTGGGATTCGATCCGTGGTTGGATGAGGATGCTATGAGTGCGGGAGCGGAATTGGAGCGCGCATTGCTCAAGGGATTCTCTGACTCATGCGCAGCGGTGTTCTTCATAACACCGAACTACAAAGATGAGAACTATTTGGCTTCAGAGGTGGACTACGCAATACAAGAAAAGCGAAAGAAGGGCGATCAGTTCCAAATCATCACCTTGGTGTTTTCCGAGAACGGAAAGACCGGCGCAGTTCCTGAATTGCTGAAACGGTACGTGTACAAAGAACCAGCGACTCATCTCAGTGCATTCCACGAAGTTCTGAAAGCGCTGCCGTTGGCGGTTGGAAGCCCTTACTGGAAGGCGTAAGCCTCCTAGTAGGTATCTGTGTGGCATCTTTGGATTGGCTCGTTACTCACGCTTGGTACGGATTCGGCTCGCTAGTAATTGCGACCCGCTCCGTACCAATTCTGTACCAACGCCGGTCCCGAAGTGGCATCGGCCTTCGTCGCAAACCCTTGCTGTACAATGGCCCCACCGATTGCAGCCGCCTTGAAGCGGCGATGGCAGGTCTGGTAGGACGGGTACTTGCGCGGCATGGCGGACCAGGTGGCGCCGCTGTACATGACCCACAGCACGCCGTTGAGCACCGAGCGCGTATTGGCGAGCGGCCGGCCACGCAGTTCGGAGCGCGGACGCAATTCGGGAAGCAACGGTGCGACACGTTGCCATTCTTCGTCGTTGATATCACGGTAAGGATTCATGGTTTCTCCTTTGTCAAAACCTTGACAAAAGATATCCAGTCGTCCGCGCACGGAATATAAGACCAATCCGAATCTTGAAATTACGCCGGACGACGCCGCGCTGTCGGTGAACGGCGCGTGATCTATCGCAAAAGCGCCGCCGGCCACGGCCTGCGGCGCCTCAGGTCAGCGACGTGTCGACGATCCGCCGGGGCGTGTCGAGATATTCCTTCGATTGCATTTCGACGATGCGCGACACCGTGCGCGCGAACTCGTTAGCCATCGGACCATCCGTATACAGTTGATCGGGCGGCACCGCGGCGGACATCAGCAGCTTCACCTTGTGATCGTAGAACACGTCGATCAGCCACGTGAAGCGGCGTGCTTCCGAGGCCATGCGCGCGGACATCTGCGGCACGCCGGAGAGGACCACCGCGTGAAAGCGGCTCGCCAGTTCCAGATAGTCGTTCTGCGAGCGCGGTCCGCCGCACAAGGTCGCGAAGTCGAACCACACCACGCCGTCAGCGCGGCGCAGCGCCTTCAACTCGCGCTTTTCGATGTGCAGGATCGGGCTTTCGTCGGGCACCGCGGCAAGACGCGCGAATGCGTCGCGCAAGGCTTTGTCGGCGGCGGCGCCGAGCGGCGTGTGATACACCTCGACCTGCGCCAGCGTGCGTTGCCGGTAGTCGATGCCCGCATCGACGTTGATCACGTCGAGCTTCTGCTTGATGAGTTCGATCGCCGGCAACATGCGGTCGCGATGCAGGCCGTCCGGATACAGCGTGTCCGGATCGTAATTCGAGGTCATCACGAACTGCACGCCGTTTTCGAACAGCTTGTCGAGCAGGCGGTACAGGATCATCGCGTCGGCAATATCCGACACGTGGAATTCGTCGAAACAGATCAGCCGGTAGCGTTTGGCAATGCGGCGCGCGAGTTCGTCGAGCGGATCGGCCTGGCCTTTCAGATCTTCCAGTTCGCGATGCACTTCGCGCATGAATTCGTGGAAATGCAGACGCGTTTTGCGCTGCACCGGCACGATCATGTAGAAGCTGTCCATCAGAAAGCTCTTGCCGCGCCCTACGCCGCCCCACATGTACACGCCGCGCGGCAGGTCCGGGTGGATGATCAGCTTCTTGAACGCGTTCGAGCGGCGCGACTTGTATTCGACCCACTCTTCATAGCACCGCTGCAGACGGTCGACCGCCGCGCGCTGCGCCGGATCCGATTGGTAGCCGCGCGTCTGCAGTTCTTTTTCGTAGTATTCGGTGACGTTCATCGTGTTGCTGCAAATAGAAAGGCGGGAGGGAGTGAACCCGCCCGCCTTCGTGGTAATGCCGGAGTACTGTCAGTCAGGCGTGCGCGGAATTACATGTTCAGCGCGCGCTTGTCCACGGCGAGTGCCGCTTCGCGCATGACTTCCGACAGCGACGGGTGCGGATGGCAAATACGGCCGATGTCTTCCGACGCCGCCTTGAATTCCATCGCCACCACGGCTTCCGCGATCAGGTCCGATGCATCCGCGGCGATGATGTGCACGCCGAGAATTTCGTCGGTCTTCGCGTCGGCGATCATCTTGACGAAGCCTTCCGCCTTGTTGATGCCGAGTGCGCGGCCGTTCGCCATCATCGGGAACTGGCCCGTCTTGATCTCGCGGCCTTCGGCCTTGAGCTGCTGTTCCGTCTTGCCGACCCACGCGATTTCCGGTTCGGTGTAGATCACCCACGGAACGCAGTTGTAGTCGATATGCGGCTTCTGACCGTCGATGATTTCAGCGACCAGCACGCCTTCGTCTTCCGCCTTGTGCGCGAGCATCGGGCCGCGCACCACGTCGCCGATCGCGTACACGTTGGGCACCGAGGTCGCGCAGTGGTCGTCGACGTCGATGAAACCGCGCTCGTTGGCCTTCAGGCCGATCGCTTCGAGACCGAGGTTGTCCGTGTTCGGCACGCGGCCGATCGACACGATCAGGCGGTCGGCTTCGAGCTTTTGCGCGTTGCCGTCCTTGTCCGTGTAGTTGATCGTCACGCTGTTATCGGTCGTTGTCACTTCGCCGACCTTCACGCCGACGTGGATGTCCAGACCCTGCTTCTTGAACTGCTTGGCCGCTTCTTTCGCGAGCGCCTGGTCAGCCGCGCCGAGGAATTCCGGCAGCGCTTCGAGCACGGTCACGTCCGCGCCCAGACGGCGCCACACCGAGCCCAGTTCCAGACCGATCACGCCCGCGCCGATCACGGCGAGTTTCTTCGGCGTGGAGTCGAAGCTCAGCGCGCCTTCGTTGTCCGCGACGATCTTGTTGTCGACCGGAATATTCGACAGATGACGTGCCTTCGAACCCGTGGCGATGATCACGTTCTTAGCCGTGACCACTTCGGTTTCGCCTTCGCCGCTCACTTCGATCTGCACGCCGGCGTCTGTCTTGCCGGTGAACTTGCCGTGGCCCTTGAGCCACGTGATCTTGTTCTTGCGGAACAGGAATTCGATGCCCTTGGTCATCTTTTCGACGATGCCTTCTTTACGGGCCATCATCTTCGAGATATCGACCTGCACGTTCTCCACGGAAATACCGTGGTCAGAGAGGTGATGCGATGCGTTTTCAAATTCTTCCGACGACGCGAGCAGCGCCTTCGACGGAATGCAACCCACGTTCAGGCACGTGCCGCCGAGCTTCAGCGTGCCGGCCGGGTTCTTCCATTTTTCGATACATGCGACGGTCTTGCCGAGCTGCGCTGCGCGGATGGCGGCGATGTAACCGCCAGGACCTGCGCCGATCACGACGACGTCAAATTCTTTGGACATGACAATCCTTTTGATGGCGGAACGGCGCGCGGCCACGCTTCGTGGCGCACGGCGTTCCTGTACTGCGGAATGCGAAAGACGTGATGCTTATATGGCGTCGGTTTGCGCTAAGGCAAGCCGACGCCAGCCGAGCCGCGCTTACAGGTCGAGCAGCAGGCGCGCCGGATCTTCCAGCGCATCCTTCATGGCGACCAGCGACAGCACCGCTTCGCGACCGTCGATGATGCGGTGGTCGTACGACAGCGCCAGGTAGTTCATCGGGCGGATTACGATCTGGCCGTTCTCGACCACAGCGCGTTCCTTGGTGGCGTGCACGCCCAGAATCGCGGATTGCGGCGGGTTGATGATCGGGGTGGACAGCATCGAACCGAACACACCGCCGTTCGAGATGGAGAACGTACCGCCGGTCATTTCTTCGATCGACAGCTTGCCGTCTTTGGCCTTCTGGCCGAATTCAGCAATCTTCTTCTCGATTTCGGCGAGGCTCAGCTGGTCCGCATTGCGCAGGATCGGCACCACCAGACCGCGCGGCGAACCGACTGCGATACCGATGTCGAAGTAGCCGTGATAGACGATATCGTTACCGTCGATCGACGCGTTCACCAGCGGGAATTTCTTCAGCGCATGGACCGCGGCTTTCACGAAGAACGACATGAAGCCGAGCTTCACGCCGTGTTCCTTTTCGAAGCGGTCTTTGTACTTGTTGCGCAGGTCCATCACCGGCGCCATGTTCACTTCGTTGAACGTGGTCAGGATGGCGTTGGTTTGCTGCGACTCGAGCAGACGCTCGGCAATACGCGCGCGCAGACGCGACATCGGCACGCGTTGTTCCGGACGGTCCTTCAGCCATTGGTCAGCCGAAGCCGGCGCCTTGACGTCCGGCAGCGACGGCTTCGCAGCCTTCGGTGCGGCGGCCGGTGCCGGTGCCGGTGCGGCCTTGGCAGCAGGAGCGCCCGCGGTCAGCACGTCACCCTTGGTGATGCGGCCGTCGCGGCCCGTGCCGGACACATCGCCCGCGCCCAGGCCCTTTTCGGCCATCAGCTTGCCGGCAGCCGGCGAAGCAGCGGTGTTCGCACCCGTTGCGGATGCAGCTTGAGCCGCCGGAGCCGGTGCAGCGGCGGGTGCCGGTGCGGCTTCCGGAGCGGGCTTCACTTCGGCTTCGACAGCGGCGGCGCCTGCCTTGCCTTCGGTGTCGATCTTGGCGATGACCTGATCCGCCGTGACGGTGTCGCCGTCGTTCGCGATGACTTGCGCGAGCACGCCGGCCGAGGGTGCCGGCACTTCGAGCACGACCTTGTCGGTCTCGATTTCGATGAGAATTTCGTCTTGAGCAACCGCTTCGCCCGGCTTCTTCTTCCACTGGAGCATCGTGGCTTCCGAGACCGACTCGGAAAGCTGGGGAACCTTGACTTCAACAATAGCCATTATGAATATCCTGAATACGTATCGGGTGACGGCGCGCGATCCATGGACCCGTCACCGCCTGCGAACCTTGACTGCCGCGCTGATCTTTCAGATGCGGCACGGGAAAGCGCCCTGCGCTTTCCCGGTTCAGCTCTTGTGATTATTTAGCGATCGACGCGCTCTTGAGGCGGCCGAAAGCGCCTTCGACCAGCGCCTTCTGCTGCTCGTAGTGCTTCGCGTAGTAGCCGACTGCCGGCGAGGCCGAAGCCGGACGTCCGCTGTATGCCAGCTTCTGCCCTTCCTTCATGCCGTCCTTCAGGTGGTGCTCGATGTAGAACCACGGACCCTGATTCTGCGGCTCGTCCTGCACCCAGACCACTTCGGTCGCGTTGTCGTACTTCCTCATTTCCGCTTCGAACTGCTTGTGCGCGAACGGATAGAGCTGTTCGATACGGATGATCGCGACGTCGTTCGACTTCGATTCGCGGCGATGCGCCAGCAGGTCGTAATACACGCGGCCCGAGCAGGCGATCACGCGCTTGACCTTCTTCGCGTCGATGGCTTCGTCGACTTCGCCGAGGATCGGCTGGAACGCGCCCTTTGCCAGTTCCGACAGATCGGACACGGCTTCCTTGTGGCGCAGCAGCGACTTCGGCGTGGCGACGATCAGCGGCTTGCGGAACAGGCGGATCATCTGACGGCGCAACAGGTGGAAAATCTGCGCCGGCGTGGTCGGTTGAACGACCTGCATGTTGTGGTCTGCGCACAATTGCAGGAAACGTTCGATACGTGCCGACGAGTGCTCCGGACCCTGACCTTCGTAGCCGTGCGGCAGCAGCATGGTGAGACCCGAAACACGGCCCCACTTCACTTCGCCCGACGAGATGAACTGGTCGATCACAACTTGCGCGCCGTTCACGAAGTCGCCGAACTGCGCTTCCCACGCGACGAACGTATTCGGTTCAGCGGTCGAGTAACCGTATTCGAAGCCCAGCACCGCTTCTTCCGACAGCACCGAGTCGATCACCGTGAACTTCGCCTGACCTTCGGCGATGTTCTGCAGCGGCACATACGTGCCGTCGTTCCAGCGTTCGCGGTTCTGATCGTGCAGCACCGCGTGACGGTGCGTGAACGTGCCGCGGCCCGAATCCTGACCCGTCAGGCGCACTGCATAACCCGACGCAACCAGCGACGCGAAAGCCAGGTGTTCGCCCATGCCCCAGTCGAGCTTCGCTTCGCCACGGCCCATCGCGCGGCGGTCGTTGAGAACGCGCTCGACCAGCGGGTGAACCTTGAAGTTTTCCGGCACCGTGGTGACGCGCTCGGCCAGACGCTTCAGTTCCGCGAGCGGCACCGCAGTGTCCGCAGCGTCGGTCCACTTGCGGTTCAGGAACGGCACCCAGTCCACCGCGTACTTGCTCTTGTAGTTCGAGAGCACCGGGTCGACCGTGTGGTGGCCTTCGTCCATGGCCTTGCGGTAGGCCTTGACGAACTCCTCGCCTTCCTCCGCGGTGATCACGCCTTGCTGCACCAGCTTTTCAGCGTAGAGTGCGCGCGTGCCCGGGTGCTTGGCGATCGTCTTGTACATCAGCGGCTGCGTGACTGCCGGCGTGTCCTGCTCGTTGTGGCCCAGCTTGCGGAAGCAGACGATGTCGACGACGACGTCCTTGTGGAACTGCATCCGGAAGTCGATCGCCAGTTGCGTAGCCAGCACGACCGCTTCGGGATCGTCGCCGTTCACGTGCAGCACCGGCGCTTCGATCATCTTGACGACGTCCGAGCAATACAGCGTGGAGCGCGAGTCGCGCGGGTCCGACGTCGTGAAGCCGATCTGGTTGTTGATGACGATATGCAGCGTGCCGTGCGTGCCGTAACCGCGCGTTTGCGCGAGGTTCAGCGTTTCCATCACCACGCCCTGGCCCGCGAAAGCCGCGTCGCCGTGGATCTGCACCGGCAGCACTTGCAGGCCGCTGTCGTCGCCGCGACGGTCCATACGGGCTTTCGCCGAACCTTCGACCACCGGGTTGACGATTTCGAGGTGCGACGGATTGAATGCGAGCGACAGGTGAACCGGGCCGCCTTCGGTCGAGACGTCCGACGAGAAACCCTTGTGGTACTTCACGTCGCCGGCCGGCAGGTCGTCGTGGTGCTTGCCTTCGAATTCGGCGAACAGGTCAGCCGGCATCTTGCCGAGCGTATTGACCAGCACGTTCAAACGGCCACGGTGAGCCATGCCGATGACGATTTCCTGAACGCCGTTGGCGCCGCCGTGACGCACCACTTCGTCCATCGACGCGATGAAGCTTTCGCCGCCTTCGAGCGAGAAGCGTTTCTGGCCGACGTACTTGGTGTGCAGGAAGCGCTCGAGGCCTTCAGCGGCCGTCAGGCGATTCAGAATGTGCTTTTTCTTTTCGTTCGAAAAGTTCGGCGTGGAGCGGATCGATTCGAGCCGCTCTTTCCACCAGCGCTTCTGTTCCGGATCGCTGATGTACATGTACTCGGCGCCGATCGTGCCGCAGTACGTGTCGCGCAGAGCCTTGACGATCTCACGCAGCGACGCGCGCTCGAATCCGAAATACAGATTCGTGGCGCTGAACTCCTGGTCCATGTCGGCTTCGGTGAAGTCGTAGAACGCGGGTTCGAGTTCGGGAATAGCGGGACGTTCGCGGCGCTTCAGGGGATCGAGATTGGCCCATTGCGAGCCGAGGAAGCGATATGCGCCGATGAGGGACTGCACATAGACCTGCTTGCGAGCGGTAGCGAGATCTTCGCCGCCGGCTGCCGTGCGCGGGATGAAGGCATTAGCCTTGGCCCGTTGTGCAAACGATTCGACGATCGGGCCGTGGGCCACGTCGTTGGCATTGCTGCCATCCGATGCAGGAACGTTCTGCAACGCGTCGAAATAGCTGCGCCAGTTCTCGGGCACTGACGCCGGATTATCGAGATACGCTTCGTACATTTCTTCTACGTACGGAGCATTGCCGCCGAACAGATAAGAGTTCGACTGGAATTGCTTCATCATTTTTACGCTCACCTTTCTTCGAGTTTCTCGAGAAATAGCGGGTTACAGAACCTTCCGCGACACGGCCTGACCGTTTAGCGGATTGCGCGAATCAAGTCTTGCTTGGAAGGACCTAAAACTTTGCACCCGGGGAGCATATCACAGAACGGATAGTGCAGATAGCAGACGGATTGCCGCTGAAGCCCGTCGCGACGGGCTTTCGGGCCACTTTCGGGAGTCGCAACAGTCTTCTGCGGAAATCGGGGACAAACGGTCAAAGCGGCGCCAGGCGCGGCATATCGGCTGCGACTGGAAGGCCGGAAACGACAAAAGCCACCCGAAGGCGGCTTTTGCCTGACTGCCAGGGTGCGCTGCACCGGCCAAGGCCGATGTCCGCCTGCTTAGTCCACCGCGCCCTTGCGGCTTGCGCTGCGACGCTCGTGTTCCTTGAGGTAGCGCTTGCGCAGACGGATGGACTGCGGCGTAACTTCGACCAGTTCGTCGTCGTCGATGAACTCGACTGCGTATTCCAGCGACATCTGGATCGGCGGCACGAGGCGCACCGCTTCGTCCGTACCCGACGAACGTACGTTGGTCAGCTGCTTGCCCTTGATCGGGTTCACGACCAGGTCGTTGTCACGGCTGTGAATGCCGATGATCATGCCTTCGTACAGCGGCTCGCCCGGCGACACGAACATACGGCCGCGATCCTGCAGCTTCCACAGTGCGTACGCGACTGCCGCGCCGTCGTCCTGCGAAATCAGCACGCCATTGCGGCGCTCGCCGACCGCGCCTTCCTTGACCGGCTGATACGAGTCGAACGTGTGGCTCATCAGGCCCGTGCCGCGCGTGAGCGTGAGGAATTCCGACTGGAAGCCGATCAGGCCACGCGCCGAAATACGGTACTCGAGGCGCGTACGGCCACGACCGTCCGACGCCATGTCGAGCATCTCGCCCTTGCGGCGGCCCAGTTCTTCCATCACGCCGCCCTGGTGGCCGTCTTCCATGTCGACCGTCAGGTTTTCGTACGGCTCGTGCTTCACGCCGTCGACTTCTGTCATCACCACGCGCGGACGCGACACGGCCAGCTCGTAGCCTTCGCGGCGCATGTTTTCCACCAGAATGGTCAGGTGCAGTTCACCGCGGCCTGCCACTTCGAACGTGGTTTCGTCGCCGGTTTCCTTCACGCGCAGCGCGACGTTGTGATTCAGTTCCTTCATCAGGCGGTCACGGATCTGACGGCTCGTGACGAACTTGCCTTCGCGGCCGGCCAGCGGCGACGAATTGACGAGGAAGTTCATGGTCAGCGTCGGTTCGTCGACAGTGATCATGGGCAGCGCTTCCGGCTGTTCCGGTGCGCAGATAGTCACGCCGATGCCGATTTCTTCGATACCGTTGATCAGCACGATGTCGCCGGCTTCAGCCGAGTCGACCTGCACGCGCTCGAGACCCTTGAACGACAGCACCTGGTTGATCTTGCGATTCAGAATCGCGCCGTCAGGACCCGAACGCACGGCGACCGACATGCCCGGCTTGATCGTGCCGCGCGTGATGCGGCCCACGCCGATACGGCCGACATACGACGAGTAGTCCAGCGACGTGATCTGCAGTTGCAGCGGAGCCGTCGGATCGGCCGGGCGAACCGGCACGTGTTGCAGCACGGCTTCGAACAGCGGGCGCATGTCGCCTTCACGCACGTCCGGGGTCAAGCCCGCGTAGCCGTTCAAGCCCGATGCGTAGACGATCGGGAAGTCGAGTTGTTCGTCGGTGGCGCCGAGTTTGTCGAACAGGTCGAACGTCTGGTTGATCACCCAGTCGATACGCGCGCCCGGACGGTCCACCTTGTTGATCACGACGATCGGCTTCAAACCGAGCGCCAGCGCCTTCTTGGTCACGAAGCGCGTTTGCGGCATCGGGCCTTCGACGGCGTCGACCAGCAGCAGCACCGAGTCGACCATCGACAGCACGCGCTCCACTTCGCCGCCGAAGTCGGCGTGGCCCGGCGTGTCGACGATGTTGATGTGCGTGCCTTCGTACTCGACCGCGCAGTTCTTCGAAAGGATCGTGATGCCACGTTCTTTTTCGATGTCGTTCGAGTCCATCACGCGCTCAGCGATCTGCTGGTTGTCACGGAACGTGGCGGTCTGGCGGAGGAGCTGGTCGACGAGCGTGGTCTTGCCGTGGTCGACGTGAGCAATGATGGCGATGTTGCGTAGGGCGCGAGTCATAGGAACCTGGAGACAGTTGAGTGCGCCAGCAGCAGCATTGTGTGAACGAAACCAACAAAGCCCAAAGCGCACTTTTGGGAACCCAATATTGTAGCACGTGCAAATGAAGCTTTCTGGTATTCCCTGATAGGGCCGGGGTCGGCTGCGCAGCGGCCGTCAGAAACGAAACGTAAGCAGGTGGGCGAAATCCTACGCAAAATCACGCGGATTATGACTTGAGCGGAGAAAGTTCCTTGCCTAAGCTGTAATAACACTTGCCGCGTCAACCAACCGGCCCCTATAATCCTGCCTAGTCAACCATTGCATTCGCACGAGAATCATGACGGAGCCGTCCGCTACACCCCCGCCGGAGATCAGCGAATACCAGCTAGGCGAAAGCGTCGGCTATCTGATCTCGCGAGTGAAATCGACCCTGTCGAACCTGGTCACCCAGCGCAGCATGGCCGAGTTGGGCATTACGAGCCAGCAAGGCAGCATCCTGTTTATGGTGGCGAGCGGCAAATGCCTGCTGGCGGCCGAACTGGCCCGCGAATACGGCATCGACGCGAGCGCCGTCACGCGGTTGATCGACCGCTTGGAGAAACGCGGTCTGCTGACGCGGGTTCGCAGCAATGAGGACCGACGAGTCGTGCGCCTCGCGCTGACGCCGGAAGGTCACGCCATCGCCGCCAAAATGCCGGCTATTTTCACCGGCGTGCTGGACAGTTTGCTAGGCGGCTTCACCGCGGAAGAAGTGGGTTTTCTGAAGAGCATGCTGCGTCGCGTGCTCGTCAACTCCGGCGATCAAACGGGACTAACCCGTGATGCAGCAAGCAATTTTGACAGCAAATCGTAAGAAATTGCTTGCAGTGTCCATCATTACATTCCACTCAAAGAGTCGAGCGATGAAATCCCTTTCCCTGTCCGCGCCCGCGCTTTCGAGCCGGGCCGCCGTCGCCGCAGTGGTGACGGCGCTCGCCCTCACGGGGTGCGCGAACTACTTCGGCATGAAAAGCGACAAGCAGATCTCGTCGCCCGCTCAGTACGAGTCCGCCCAGAGCCTCGCTGGTCAGGGCGGCCAGTGGCCGTCGCTCGACTGGGCCAACCAGTTCGGCGACCCGCAACTGCCTAAGCTGATCGCCGAAGCGCTGGAAGGCAGCCCGTCGATCGCGCAGGCGCAAGCGCGTCTTGCCAAGGCCTCGTCGTATATCGAGAGTTCGCGCGCGGCGCTGTACCCGAAGGTGAACGGCAGCTATTCGTGGACCCGCGAACTGTTCTCGGCCAACGCGCTCTACCCGCCTCCGTACGGCGGCACCTGGTATAGCGAGAACAACGTGCTGGCCAGTGCGTCGTGGGATCTGGATCTGTGGGGCAAGAATCGTGAGCGGCTGGGTCAGGCGGTGTCGCAGGAAAAGGCCGCCGAGGCCGACATGCAGCAGGCGCGCGTGACGCTCGCGGCGTCGGTGGCGAGCACGTATAACCAGCTCGCGCAGTTGTACGCGTTCCGCGACATCGCTGCGCGCGAAATCGCCAACCGCCAGGATATCGGCCGCATCACGAATGGCCGCGTGACGGCCGGCCTCGACACCAATGTCGAACGGCAAACCGCGAACGGCAACATTGCGACCAGCCAGTCCAATTTGACCGACCTCGACGGTCAGATCACGGTCGTGCGCTATCAACTGGGCGCACTGCTCGGCAAGGGTCCGGATCGCGGCCTGCAGATCGCGCAGCCCGCGCTGACCAACGGCAACGTCGTGGCGCTGCCGGACAACCTGCCCGCCGACCTCGTCGCGCGCCGCGCGGATATCGTCGCCGCGCGCTGGCAAGTCGAAGCCTCGATGCACGACGTGAAGGAAGCCAAAGCGGAATTCTTCCCGGACGTGAACCTCGCGGCCGGCTTCGGTTTCGACGCGTTCGGCTGGGGCCGCTTCCTTAAATCCAGCAGCCGTCAGATGCAATTCGGCCCGGCCATTCACCTGCCGATCTTCGACGCCGGCGCGCTGCGCTCGCAGCTGAAGGGCCGCTTCGCCGACTTCGACCTGGACGTGGCGAACTACAACCAGACGCTGATCAGCGCCCTCTCTGACGTCGCGACGCAAGTGTCGTCGATCCGTTCGATCGACCAGCAGCAAGGCGACGCACAACGCGCGCTCGACGCGTCGACCAAGGCATATGAGCTGGCTGTGATCCGCTACAAGGCCGGTTTGTCGCCGCAGTTGCAGGTGCTGACCGCCGACCAGAACCGACTCGCCGCCGACCAGACGGTGACCGGCCTCAAGATGCGCCGCCGCGACATGCAGATCGGGCTCATCAAGGCGCTCGGCGGCGGCTTCGACGCGACGCAGACCGGCCTCGTGGTGCCGACCGATGCTCCGGCATCGGCCTCCGCCGCGACCACCGCTGCGAACTGAGCGCGCGAACCACGGCCAGATCGAACACACGCACGAACATCCGAATAAACGACGACGTCTGAAAGAACCCGGAGCACATTAATGAGCACCACCCAACAGCCCGCGGCTACGACTCAGCCGACCCAGCCGACCCAGTCGGCCCAGCAGCCGACGCAACCGCCGGCACAACCGCCGGCTAACAACGGCAAACGCAAACTCATGATGACGCTGCTCGTCATCGTGATCCTGATCGCCGCGATCGCCTACGGCTTTTACTACTTCCTCGTCGCGCGCTTCCATGAAGACACCGACGACGCGTACGTGAACGGCAACGTCGTGCAGATCACGCCGCAAGTTACCGGCACGGTCGTCGCCGTGAACGCGGACGACACGCAAACGGTGAAGGCGGGCGACCCGCTCGTCGTGCTCGATCCGGCCGACGCCCGCGTCGCGCTCGATCAGGCCGAAGCGAACCTCGCGCAGACGGTGCGCCAGGTGCGCGGCCTGTTCGCCGACGACAATCAATACCAGGCGCAAGTAGCCCAGCGCCAGGCCGACCTGTCGCGCGCCCAGGACGACCTGAAGCGCCGTATGACGGTCGCGCAAACCGGCGCCGTGTCGCAGGAAGAAATCTCGCATGCCCGCGACGCCGTGAAGAGTGCGCAAGCCGCCGTCGATGCCGCCCAGCAGCAGTTGAACTCGAACCGCGCGCTGACCGCCAACACCACGATCGCGAATCACCCGAACGTGCAGGCCGCCGCCGCGAAGGTCCGCGACGCGTACCTGAACAACGCGCGTAACAACCTGCCGGCGCCGGTCACCGGCTACGTGGCGAAGCGCTCGGTGCAGGTCGGCCAGCGCGTCTCACCGGGCACCCCGTTGATGGCGATCGTGCCGCTCGGCGGCGTGTGGGTCGACGCGAACTTCAAGGAAGTGCAACTCAAGCACATGCGCATCGGCCAGCCGGTCGAACTGACGGCCGACGTGTACGGTTCGTCGGTGGTGTACCACGGCAAGGTGGTCGGCTTCTCAGCGGGCACGGGTTCGGCGTTCTCGCTGTTGCCCGCGCAGAACGCGACCGGCAACTGGATCAAAGTGGTGCAGCGTCTGCCGGTGCGGATCGCGCTCGATCCGAAGGAACTGGAACAGCATCCGCTGCGGATCGGCCTGTCCATGCAAGCCGACGTCAGCATCAAGGACGACAACGGCGGCCAGCTCGGCCAGGCGCCGAACACGGTCTATCAGACCAACGTGTTCGAGAAGTACGGCGACCAGGCTGACGCGGAAATCGCCCGCATCATTTCGCAAAACGCAGGTCCGAACGGCGGCTCGCAAAAGTCGACCCAGGCCGACGGCGCGAAGCCTGTCGCAGCGAAAGTGATGTAAGGCACGCGACGATTCACACAAGGCTTCTTTAATGGCTCAGGCTCAGGCGCAAGTCCCTCATCCGCCGCTCGAGGGCGCGCAACTGGTGATCGGCACCATCGCGGTGTCGCTCGCCGTTTTTATGAACGTGCTCGACACGTCGATCGCCAATGTGTCGATTCCCTCGATTTCGGGCGACCTGGGCGTGTCGTCGGATCAGGGCACGTGGGTGATCACCTCGTTCGCGGTCGCCAACGCGATCTCCGTGCCGCTCACCGGCTGGCTGACCGAACGCGTCGGCCAGGTGCGGCTGTTCATGGCGTCGATCATCCTGTTCGTGATCTCGTCGTGGATGTGCGGCCTTGCGCCGACCCTGCCCTTTCTGCTCGCTTCGCGCGTGTTGCAAGGGGCGGTGGCCGGTCCGATGATTCCGCTGTCGCAAACGCTGCTGCTCGCGAGCTATCCACGCGCCAAGGCGCCCATGGCGTTATCCATGTGGGCGATGACCACGCTGATCGCGCCGGTGGCCGGCCCGATTCTCGGCGGGTGGATCTCGGACAACATTTCGTGGCCGTGGATTTTCTACGTCAACATTCCGGTCGGCGCGATTGCCGCCGTGGCCACGTGGACGATCTTCCGCAATCGCGATTCGGTCATCAGAAAAGCGCCGATCGACGGCGTCGGTCTCGGCCTGCTGATCGTCTGGGTTGGCTCGCTGCAGGTCATGCTCGACAAGGGCAAGGATCTGGACTGGTTTTCGTCGACGACCGTCGTCGTCCTGGCGCTGGTGGCGGTGATCGCGCTCGCATTCTTTATCGTGTGGGAGTTGACGGCCGAGCACCCGGTGGTGGACCTGTCGCTGTTCAGCCGGCGCAATTTCACGGGCGGCACCGTCGCGTTGTCGATCGGCTACGGGCTTTACTTCGGCAATCTGGTGCTGCTGCCGTTGTGGCTGCAAACCGACATCGGCTACACCGCGACCGAAGCCGGTTTGGTGATGGCGCCGGTCGGCCTGTTCGCCGTGCTGCTGTCGCCGATCACCGGCAAGATATTGCCGCGCACCGATCCGCGCTATATCGCGACCCTGTCGTTCCTCGTGTTCGCACTATGTTTCTGGATGCGCTCGCGTTATACGACCGGCGTCGATACGTTTTCGCTGCTGGTGCCTACCTTGATTCAAGGGATCGGCATGGCCGGGTTCTTCATCCCACTGGTGTCGATCACCCTGTCGGGACTGCCGGGCAACCGGATTCCGGCGGCGTCGGGCCTGTCGAATTTCGTGCGGATCATGTGCGGCGGCATCGGAACATCGATTTTCCAGACGGCATGGGATCACCGCACGATCATGCATCACGCGCAACTGGCCGAACAGGCTAACGCGTACAACCCGGTGTTCGACCAGTCGATCCGGCAGATGGGCGCGGTGGGCTTCAGTCAACCGCAGGCATACGGACTGTTCAATACGATGGCGACGCAGCAGGCCGCACAACTCGGTGTGAACGACCTGTTCTTCGTGTCCGCCGGCAT
Organism: Paraburkholderia sp. BL27I4N3; assembly: GCF_003386115.1. Taxonomy (NCBI): domain Bacteria; kingdom Pseudomonadati; phylum Pseudomonadota; class Betaproteobacteria; order Burkholderiales; family Burkholderiaceae; genus Paraburkholderia; species Paraburkholderia sp. BL27I4N3. Next base: position 2,786,826 of record NZ_QREJ01000001.1, read on the forward strand.
CTTTATCGCGCTGATCGCGTTGATCTGGATCACCAGACCTGAACGTGCCGGCGGCGACGCGGGCGCGGCGGCCGCGGCGGCGCACTGAGCTGTTGGCGCAAGTCCGTATCCGGCAGAACGATATAAAAAAGGCGGGACCGATTCTTCTGAGCGGTCCCGCCTTTTTCTTTCCAGCGCGTTTATCGCGCGCTTGCCACCTGCATGGTTTTCAGCTTGCCGTCGTGATGACCAGCCGTTCGGGTGCCAGCACACCCTCGCCTTGTCTGGCGACGCCAAGCAGACGCCCTTGCGCCGCGTACACCCGGACGCGCGGCGCATTCACCGCATCGCCCGTGATGGTCAGTTCGGACAGTTTCAACCGCTGGCCGTGCAGGAAGCGGCGCGTCTCGTCTTCGTTCAAGTGCACCAGCGGGAATGTCGACAGCAACGCATCGACAGGTTGCAGCCATGCATCGCGTTCGCTTTCGGCTGCGTCGGACAACGCGTCGAGCGTCACCGAATTGTCGAGCGTCAGTGCGCCGACGCCGGTGCGCCGCAGCGCCACCAGATGCGCGCCACAGCCCAACGCTTCGCCAATATCCTCGGCCAATGTGCGCACATACGTGCCCTTGCTGCACGTCACGCGAAACGTTACGTCCGGCAATGCGCAGGCGAGCATCTCGAGCGCGAGGATCGTCACCTGACGCCCTTCCCGCTCGACCGTCTGGCCCGCGCGCGCGTATTCGTATAACGGCTTGCCGTCGCGCTTGAGCGCCGAATACATCGGCGGGACTTGCGTGATTTCGCCGACGAACTTCGGTAGAACCGCCTGAACCGCCGCTTCGTCGCACGTGACTTCACGCGTGTCGATCGCTTCGCCTTCGGCGTCGCCGGTGGTCGTGCGGACACCGAGACGCATGGTGGCCTCATAGGTCTTGTCGGCTTCGAGCAGGTCTTGCGAAAACTTGGTGGCTTCGCCGAAACAGAGCGGCAGCAAGCCTGTGGCCAAGGGATCGAGCGTGCCGGTGTGGCCCGCCTTTTTCGCCAGATAGAGACGCTTCGCGCGAATCAGCGCGTCGTTGCTCGACAGGCCGAGCGGCTTGTCGAGCAGCAGCACGCCGTCGAGCGCGCGACGCGGCACGCGGGGGCGTTGAGGTGCGGTCATGTCAGAAAGACGAAAGTCTTCGAAGGGTGCGGAAAACAGCACTGAGCGCATGGCGGCTCAGGCATGGCAGCGAGCGCCGCGGCAAACAGCGCGTTCAGTCTTCTTTCGCGCGATTGGCGTTGGCTTCGTCGATCAAACGCGACATCTCGACGGCGCGCTCGATCGTTTTGTCGTAATGGAAATGCAGCGTCGGCACGGTGTGGATATGCAGGCGCTTGAACAACTGATTATGCAGATGGCCGGCCGCGTGCGTGAGCGCCTCGAGCGTCTGCTGCGGATCGCCGGTGAGCGTCGTGAAATAGATCTTGGCGTGCGCGTAGTCCGGCGTCAGTTCGACGCTTTGAATCGTGACGATGCCGATGCGCGGATCTTTGACCTCGCGAAGCAGTTCGGACAGATCGCGCTGGATCTGATCGGCGATCTGCACGTTGCGATTGGGTGAAGAACGTTTTTTAGGCATGGTGTGATGTGATCCGTTCTGACGGATGCAAAAAAGTGGTTCGCGCCGCTGCGTTTTGGGCTTTATCCTCGCGGCATTCAAACGGCCCAGGATGACCGGAAGAAACTCGCGCGCAGGCGCTCTGCGCGACGGACACGAACAAAAAGTGTGGCCCCAAAAACAACGGGCGGAGCGGGCGTTAAAGCCCGCTCCGCCCCTAGAGCCGTGCCGCGTGAATTACAGCGTACGCGCGACTTCGGTGATCTCGAAGACTTCGAACTGATCGCCTTCGACGATGTCGTTGAAGTTCTTGATCGACATACCGCACTCGAAGCCCTGACGGACTTCCTTCACGTCGTCCTTGAAGCGCTTGAGCGAATCGAGCTCGCCCGTGAAGATGACGACGTTGTTGCGCAGCACGCGCACCGACGACGAGCGCTTGACGAAACCGTCCGTGACCATACAGCCGGCCACCGCGCCGATCTTCGGTACCTTGAAGACCTGACGCACTTCGACCGTACCCGTGACGATTTCGCGCTTCTCCGGTGCCAGCATGCCCGACATCGCGGCCTTCACCTCATCCACTGCGTCATAGATGATGTTGTAGTAGCGAATATCGACGCCGTTGGCTTCCGCCAGCTTGCGCGCCTGCGCGTCCGCACGGGTGTTGAAGCCGATGATGACCGCCTTCGAGGCCGTTGCCAGGTTGACGTCGGACTCGCTGATGCCACCCACGGCGCCGTGCACGATCTGCACGCGCACTTCGTCGGTGGAAAGCTTGAGCAGCGACTGCACCAACGCTTCCTGCGAACCTTGCACGTCGGCCTTGACGATGAGCGGCATGTACGCCACTTCGCCTTCGCCCATCTGCTCCAGCATGTTCTCGAGCTTCGCGGCCTGTTGCTTGGCCAGCTTGACGTCGCGGAACTTGCCTTGACGGAACAGTGCGACTTCACGCGCCTTGCGGTCGTCCGGCATGACGATGACTTCTTCGCCTGCCTGCGGGACTTCCGACAGACCCTGAATTTCGACCGGGATCGACGGGCCCGCCGACTTGGTCGGCTTGCCGGTTTCGTCGAGCATGGCTCGCACGCGACCGTAGGCGCTACCTGCCAGCACCACGTCGCCGCGGTTCAGCGTACCCGACTGGACCAGGATCGTTGCAACCGGACCCTTACCCTTGTCGAGCTTCGCTTCGATAACGAGACCCTTGGCCGGCGCTTCGACCGGTGCCTTCAATTCCAGCACTTCGGCTTGCAACAGCACGTTTTCGAGCAGATCGTCGATGCCCGCGCCGGTCTTGGCCGACACCGGCACGAACGGCGATTCGCCGCCGTACTCTTCCGGCACGACGCCTTCCGCGACGAGTTCCTGCTTCACGCGTTCCAGATTGGCATCCGGTTTGTCGATCTTGTTGATCGCGACGACGAGCGGCACGCCGCCTGCCTTCGCGTGAGCGATTGCTTCCTTCGTTTGCGGCATCACGCCGTCGTCGGCTGCAACCACCAGAATCACGATGTCCGTTGCCTTCGCACCACGGGCACGCATGGCCGTAAAGGCCTCGTGACCCGGCGTGTCGAGGAACGTGATGACGCCGCGCGGCGTTTCGACGTGGTAAGCGCCGATGTGCTGCGTAATCCCGCCCGCTTCGCCCGCCGCAACCTTGGCGCGGCGGATGTAGTCGAGCAGCGACGTCTTGCCGTGGTCGACGTGACCCATGACCGTGACGACCGGCGGACGCGGCAACGATTCCGCATCGGAAATCTCGCCTTCGACCAGCATGGCTTCCGGATCGTCCAGCTTGGCCGCAACCGCGTGGTGACCCAGTTCCTCGACGATGATCATCGCCGTTTCCTGGTCCAGCATCTGGTTGATCGTGACCATCTGGCCGAGCTTCATCATCGACTTGATGACTTCCGACGCCTTCACCGCCATCTTGTGCGCCAGATCGGCGACCGTGATAGTTTCCGGCACGTGCACTTCACGCACGATCGGTTCGGTCGGCGCCTGGAACGTGGTGTTCTGATCCTGATGCTTGCCGCGACCCTTCGGGCCACCGCGCCAGCCGCGATCGACACCGCCGCTCGTATCGCCACGCGTCTTGATGCCGCGGCGCTTCGCGGCGTCGTCCTGCCAGCCGCCCTTGCCGCCGCCCGGCTTCTTCTTGTCGCCGGCGGAAGGCGTGGTCGTGGCAGCCGGAGCCGCAGCTGCCGGCTTCTTGGCTGCCGGACGCGCCGGTGCTTCACCAGCCGGACGCGCCGGCTTGTGCAGCGTGCCCTTCGCTTCCGCGGCCTTGGCCGGCTCAGCGGGCTTCGGTGCCGGTTCCGGCGCCTTGACCTGCGCCTTGCGCGGCGTGTTCATCATTTCGCGAATCGCGCGCGCTTCGGCTTCAGCCGCGGCACGGCGCTTGGCGATCTGTTCCTGCTCGGCACGCGCTTTTTCAGCAGCCTGACGCGCTGCGTCTTCTGCTTTCTTTGCGGCTTCGCGTTGCGCGGCGCGCTCCGCTGCGGCACGCTCGTCGTCCTGCTCGCTTTGCTTGGCGACCGCCGGCTCCGCTGTCTTGGCGGCGACCGGTTCAGCTTTCGCGGCCGCAGGTTGCGCAGCTTGTGCCGGCTTGGTAGCCTGCGCCTGCTCGCGAGCTGCCGCCTCGGCCGCAGCACGCTTCTTCGCGGCTTCTTCTTCGGCGCGGCGACGCTCGGCTTCAGCAGCCGCTTCGCGCGCCTGACGTTCCGCTTCTTCGCGCTCGAGTTGTTCCTGACGCGCCTTCAGCTCCTGAGCCTGCTTTTCGAGCAACTCGGCTTCGTGACGAGCTTCCTCTTCACGACGCTGGAGTTCCAGATCGTCGATGTCGGCCTCAGCCACATGATTCGATGCATCTCCGTTTTCAGCGGAGGTTTCGTCGCGGCGGACGAAAGTGCGCTTCTTACGCACCTCGACCTGAATGGTGCGAGCTTTGCCCGTCGCATCGGATTGCTTGATTTCCGACGTATGCCGTTTCGTCAGCGTGATCTTGCGCTTGTCAGCATCAGTCGAGCCGTGAGACTTGCGCAAGTGGTCGAGCAGACGCGCCTTGTCCGTTTCGGACAAGCTATCGTCTTCGCTCGCTTTTGTGACGCCCGCCGCCTGCAGCTGCTCAAGCAGCACGCCTGCAGGCATTTTCAGTTCCGCGGCAAATTGGGCTACGTTGTTACTCGCCATTCATTCCTCTTAATGCAAGGACCGATTCCTTGCGGTTAGCATCGGGTCATGCGGCCTGACGGCCGCTTCAATTTAGTGCGCCATGGTCATTTCTCACTGGAACCAGTGTTCACGTGCTTTCATGATCAACGCCTTAGCGGCATCCTCTTCCATTCCGGTCATCTCGACCAGTTCATCCACAGCCAGCTCGGCGAGTTCGTCGCGCGTCTGGATCTGATGTTCGGCCAGCTTGGCGAGCAGGTCGGCGTCCATGCCGTCCAGGCTCTTCAGGTCGAGCGCTACATTTTCGACCTTTTCTTCATTCGCGATTGCCTGCGTCAACAGCGCGTCGCGCGAGCGGTTACGCAGTTCGTGGACGGTGTCTTCGTCGAACGCTTCGATTTCGAGCATTTCGTTGAGCGGCACATAGGCAATCTCTTCGAGGCTCGTAAAGCCTTCGTCGATCAGGATGTCAGCGACTTCTTCGTCGACATCGAGACGCGCCATGAACAGGTCACGCAAAACGCCACGTTCCTGATTCTGCTTTTGCGCAGATTCGTCCGGCGTCATGATGTTGATCTGCCAGCCGGTGAGTTCGCTGGCAAGACGCACGTTCTGGCCGCTGCGGCCGATCGCGACCGCCAGTTCGTTTTCGTCTACGACGACGTCCATCGAATGTTTTTCTTCATCGACGACGATCGACTGGACGGCTGCCGGCGCGAGCGCGCCGATCACAAACTGTGCGGGATCCTCCGACCATAGCACGATGTCGACGTTTTCGCCACCGAGCTCGTTACGCACCGCCTGCACGCGCGAACCACGAATGCCGACGCAGGTGCCGATCGGATCGATGCGCTTGTCGTACGCGACCACACCGATCTTTGCGCGCACGCCCGGATCGCGCGCGGCCGCCTTGATTTCCAGCAGGCCTTGTTCGATTTCCGGCACTTCCATCTCGAACAGCTTCATCAGGAACTCGGGCGCCGTACGCGACAGTTCGATCTGCGGACCGCGCGCGGTGCGATCGACCTTCGCGATGTAGGCGCGCACGCGGTCGCCCACGCGCAGGTTTTCCTTCGGAATAAGCTGGTCGCGGCGCAGCAGCGCTTCGACACGGCCGGTTTCAACGATGAAGTTGCCCTTGTCGAGACGCTTCACCGAGCCGGTCATGATGTGCTCGCCGCGCTCGAGGAAGTCGTTCAGGATCTGTTCGCGTTCGGCGTCGCGCACCTTCTGCAGGATCACCTGCTTGGCGGCCTGCGCGCCGATACGGCCGAATTCGATCGACGGCACCGGTTCCTCGATGAACTCGTCGAGTTGAATCTCGGGCTTCTGTTCACGTGCTTCGAACAACAGGATTTCCTGATCCGGCTCCTGCAAACCGGCTTCGTCCGGCACCACTTTCCAGCGTCGAAACGTTTCGTGTTCGCCGCTTTCACGATCGATCTGGACGCGAATATCCGCGTCTTCTTCGAAGAGTTTCTTGGAGGCCGAAGCGAGGGCCGCCTCGAGCGCGGCAAATACCACGTCTTTGTCGACGTTCTTCTCGCGTGCCAGCGCATCCACCAGCATCAACACTTCGCGACTCATTGTTTGCGGCTCCTAAAGTCAAACTTCGGAACGAGGCGTGCCTTATCGATATCCGCGAGCGTGAAATCGAGCATCGCGGCGCCTTCCTTCCCTTCAAATTCCAGACCGATCGTCTCGTCTTGCGGAGCATGCAGGATGCCCCGGTACGATTTCCGTCCGTCCAATGGCTTTTTCAATGTGATTACCACTTCGCTGCCTGCGAAGCGTTCAAAATCCGCCAGTTTTTTCAGCGGGCGGTCGAGCCCCGGCGACGATACTTCAAGCCGCTCGTAATCGATATTTTCGACCGTCAAAACGTGCTGGAGCTGACGCGTGACTTTCTCGCAGTCTTCGATCGCGATGCCGGCCGGCTGGTCGATATAGATACACAACATGCCGCGCCCGGTGCGCTCGAGATCGACGAGCTCGTAGCCGAGTCCCACGACCGTGGTTTCAATCAGTTCCGTCAGTTGCACAGTGCCCTCTTAGATGTTCGCGCAGCGAGCCTGCCGCTTGTTTTGCAAACAACCAATGCGGGCCGCGCGCCAAGCCGGCGCACGTTCGTGCTACCCGAGATGCCGAACCACTGAGAACTGCGCGGCAAAAAAAAATGGGCTAAACGCCCATCATCTTATTGCCGGTGGTCGCACCTGAGCCGCACATAAAAAGCCGCACGCCCAGCGACTTCGCGATTGTAGCCATTTTTCGGGACAAACGCAAACCGCAGAACGCCGCCCAACGCGCTTTTCCGCTTGATTTCATGGGAATCTTTCAACGATATGACGGCGCTTCGGGGCTTTTGCAAGGCGGCTGACGCCGCCCCCGCACCCGCACCGGACAAGCGGGGCAGATGAAATCCGCCCCCACTTCCCCCTACGCCGCGGTTTTATGCGTCACATGAAATGTGAGCGGCGCCGGGCTAATGCCTTTCGTCGATCGACTCTGCCAGTCGCCGGCAATAGATCCTTGAAAAAGATCCGCGGCTGACCGCCATTGCATGACCGGCGTGGTGCTTAGCGACCGCGCGAACGGCCACGAGGAGCGCCGCCACCACGATTGGCGCCGCCGGCGTTGCCGCCGCCCGCACGGTTGCCGGCACCGCCGCGATTACCGCCCGGCCCGCGATTGCCACCGCCGCTACCCGGATTGGGAGCGCCGCTGCCGCCGGCGCGCTTGCCGCCGCCGGCCGCACGGTTGCCGCTGCCGGACGGTGCGCGATTGCCATCGACTTCACGGCCGCCACGCGGGCCGCCCGCGCCGCCGCCCATCGGGCCGCTGAACCCACCGGCGCCACGCGCGCCGCCGCGATTGCCGTAGCCACCGCCGAAACCTGCGCCCGCACCACCGCCGAAGCCACCGCCCGCCGCACCTCGCCGTCCCTGGCCCTGGCCACGCGGTTGTTGCTGGTCGAAGCGGCCATGCGACATCAGCACGGGTTCGCGGCCGATGAAGCCCATCGACGTCTGCATCGGATCCGGCTGCTTGCGCTCCGGCGCTTCCCGGCGACCGCCCTTGTCTTCCGCCGGCGCCTTCAGGCCGACCGACGCCATCAGCGCGCGCACCTGGTTGTCCTCGAGCTCTTCCCAGCGGCCGCGCTTGAGGCCCTTGGGCAGCGAGATCGGGCCGTGACGGGTACGAATCAGGCGGCTGACCATCAGGCCGGCCGCTTCGAACATACGACGCACTTCGCGGTTACGCCCTTCGGCGAGCGCGACGTGATACCAGTGATTCGTGCCTTCGCCGCCGCCGTCGCGGATACGCAGGAAGTTCGCGGGGCCGTCTTCCAGCTCGACGCCGTTCAGCAGCTTCTGACGCATGCCTTCGGCCAGTTCGCCGACCACGCGCACCGCGTATTCACGCTCCACGCTATAACGTGGGTGCATGAAACGGTTCGCCAGATCGCCCGACGTGGTCAGCATCAGCAGACCTTCAGTGTTGAAGTCGAGACGGCCGACCGCGAGCCACTTGGCGGTTTTCATCGGCGGCAGATTGTCGAATACCGACGCACGACCTTCCGGATCCGCGTGGCTGACGATTTCGCCGGTCGGTTTGTGATACAACAGCACGCGCGGCGGCTTGTTGGCCAGCTTGCGCTTGACCGGCTTGCCGTTGATGCGAACCTGGTCGGTCGGCATGATGCGCTGGCCGATGTGAGCCGGCTCGCCGTTCACCGACACGCGGCCGGCGACGATCAGTTCTTCCATGTCGCGGCGCGAACCCATGCCGGCTTCGGCCAGCACCTTGTGCAGCTTCGGCGCGTCGTCGTCAGCGGCGAGCACGCGCTTGGGCGCGGCCGGCTTGCCACGGCGCAGCATCGGCGCGCGCACGCCGCCGCTGGTGCTGTTGTCCGCGTCGAACGCGGGCGATGTGACATACGAGAACAGATCGTCCTGACCCGCGACTGCCGCGGCCGCCGGCGCTTCACCGCCGCGGCGGCTGTTCTGACGCTGGCCGCCTTCGCGCGGCTGACGCTCGCGTTGACCCTCACGCTGACCTTCGCGCGGCGCGCCGTCACGCGGTGCGCCCTCGCGCTTCGCGCCGCCCGCATTGCGGCGCGGCCCTTGACCCTTGGCGCCCGCGTCCTTGCGCGGCATGCGCACTTGCGCGACGACTTCGCCGTCCGGCGGCGCCTCGGTGACGACCGGCGCCCCTTGCGCGGGCGCGCCTTCGGCGCCCTTCGTCTTCGCGCCGGCGCGGCGCCGGGCGATCAGGCTGCGCGGGCCGCGACGCAGGCCGCGGCGCGGACGGTCTTCGCCGTCTGCTTCCGTGGTCTGCGCCGGGCGCTCGCCCTCGCCTGCCGACGCTTGCTTGGTGCGCGTTTCGTCAGCGCGCGCCGATGGCACGGCGCGCTCGGATTCGGACGAATCGGTGTCGTGGGTATGTGTCAAAACAACCTCAAAATGTCAGGTCGCGCACGCCCGTTGCGGGCGTGGCAAAAAAAGTTCGGTTACGTCAGGCGCTGCGCGACTCGGGTTCGTCGTCGGTCAGAATGCCTGCGTCCTGCGCCGCATCGCGACGATCCAGAGGATCGCCGTGCGCCGCCTTGGTCGGGTTCGACTCGGCGGCGTGCTCCGTATTGCGGAGTACGCCCGAGTCGTGCGCGGGTATTGCCGGATCGGCCTGGGAGACCGGATCGTGATTCTGTGCGGACTCGGCGACGCCGGTCTGCGGTACAACGTTCGCCGGGTGCGCAACCTCAGCCTGCTCCTGCGCGGCCAGCGTGGCAGCGGCGTCCGTATGCGCTCCGGATGATGCCGATGCGTTTTGCGCGGCAACTTCTACCGCCGCGTCGGCCGCCTGCGCCGATTCCACCGGCTCAGCGTGCTGCGTCTCGTGCGCTTCAGCAAGCTCGTCAGCGATTTCTGTTCCTGACGCCTCGTTCAGTGCTCCAAACGGGCTGTCAGCGGCATGGCCAACTGCGTCGGCGGAGTCGCATTGCGGCGCTTCGCTCGTGGCTTGCGGAATATTCTCCGCCTCGCCATCGGCAGTTGCGCTCACAAGCTCATCAGCAACAGCGCCTGCTTCAACTACCACGCCGGAATCCACCTGCTCTTCTTCCGGAGCCGAAACCTGCGCGACATCGGCCTCGGCGAACTCGATTGCGTGCTGGCCGAGCAGATCCGCGTTCAACTGTGCCGACGGATCGGCGAGCGGCGGCAATTCGTCCAACGCCGTCAGCCCGAGGTCGTCGAGGAATTGCCGCGTGGTCGCGTACAGTGCCGGGCGACCCGGCACGTCACGATGACCGATCACTTCGATCCAGCCGCGATCTTCGAGTTGCTTGACGACCTGCGTATTCACCGTGACGCCGCGAATCTCTTCAATGTCGCCGCGCGTCACCGGTTGCCGGTATGCAATGATCGCGAGCGTTTCGAGTACCGCGCGCGAATATTTCGGCGGTTTCTCAGGATGCAAACGATCCAGATACGAGCGCATCGCGGGCTTGCTTTGAAATCGCCAGCCCGACGCCAGCCCGACCAACTCCACACCGCGCCCAGACCAGTCCTGCTTGAGGTCTTCGAGCAACGTCCGAACGGTGTCTGCCGACACGCCGTCGGCAAAGAGCTTGCGCAACTCGCCGAGCTTTAACGGCTCCTGCGCGCAGATCAAGGCAGTCTCGAGGACGATCTTCGCCTCTTGGGTATTCATGCAGCTAGGTCAGACCCTGTGGTCAAAGAACCGGATCAAACAGACGATGTGGAACTGAAGACGCGCTCGCCCGATTCTGATCGGTCATATTGATGGGAGCACGCACCGGGGGGAGGCGAAACAGACAATCGAACCAAACCCAGCCGGACGGAGCAGCGATATTCCTGAAGGGAACCGCGTGACTGAGCGCCATATTACGCAAAAACAATCAGTGCGTAAAGACGAAATCCCCCGCGCATTTTCCAACCCCGGCTTCACGGACGTACTTTAGTGAAAAAGCGGGCCTAATTTGATAAAAACCCGCTTTTTTTCCGCTGATCTTCGCCTGGTTGGCTCAATAGCTTCAGGCAGCCACCTTTTCCGCCACGAGTTCATTGTGCCGCTGCATGTTCCCTCAAGAACCGTTTCAGGCGCTCGACGCCCGCGTCCAAGCGCGCCGTGTCGCAGGCGTAGCACCAGCGCACGAAGCCCTCGCCTTGCGGACCGAACGCGCTGCCCGGCGCCACGCCCAGCCCGACGTCACGCACCATCGCCTTGCAAAGCTCCAGACTGCGCGAGGCGCCCGGCATCGAGAAAAACAGATACATCGCGCCGGGCGGCGCCTTGACGTCGACGCCGGGCACCGAGGCGAGCGCGCTCACCAGATGGTCGCGTGACGCCTTCAGGTCGCGCACCAGTTCCTGCGTAAAGCGCTCGCCTTGCTCGATGGCCGCGATGCCCGCCTGCTGCACGAAGGCCGGCGCGCACGAAGTGTTGTACTCGACGAGCTTGCCCAGATCGTCCATCAACGCGGCCGGCGCGACGATCCAGCCGAGCCGCCAGCCTGTCATCAACCATGCCTTCGAAAACGAATTGACGCAGATCACGCGTTCGTCCCGGGTGGCCAGATAGAGGAATGACGGCGCCGTGCGCGAGGGCGCCCCGGCCGCGCCGGGCTCGGCGTCCGCATAGTAAAGGCGTTCGTAGACCTCGTCCGCGACGATCCAGATGCCGTGGCGCCGGCAATGCGCCAGCACGGCACGCTGCTCGTCGCGGCTCATCACCCAGCCCGTCGGATTGTTCGGCGAGTTGATCAGCAGCATTTTCGTGTCGGGCGTCAGCGCTGCCAGCAGTTGGCCGAGGTCGAGTTGCCAGCCACGCTCGCCGTACCCCAGCGCGACTGTTTCGACATGCGCGCCGAGAATCTTCGGAATCTCGACCAGATTCGGCCAGAGCGGCGTAACCGCGACGACGCGGTCGCCCGCGCCCACCACGAGTTGCGCCGCGAGCATCAGCGCATTCACGCCCGCGCTCGTCACCGCGACGTGCTGCGCCAACGTCGCGCCGTGCAGGTCGCTGACATAGCCCGCCAGCGCGGCGCGCAGCGGCGCGATGCCGAGGTTGTGCGTGTAGAACGTCGCACCGGCCGCGAGCGACGCGCTAGCAGCGTCGCGGATGAAGGCGGGCGTGACGCGGTCGGATTCGCCGAACCAGAACGGCAGCACGTCGGCGACGCCGAAACCGGCGTTGGCGACTTCGCGGATCTGCGAAGGACGCAGTGCGCGCACGGCATCGCGCGCGTTCGGGATGGATGGCACAGGCAGGTCCGATTCGCTCATCGAGGCTTCCAGACGGGTGAAGGGTATGGGTTGAACTTCAGCAGAGGAGTTAGTTTAGCTTGGTGCGTCTTTCGGGACCGCGAAACCGCCGGATGAGAATGCGTGGCGGACGATTGGTCGCGGATGGGGCGCGGCCAGGCGCCATGCCTCGAGAGCCGCGCCGATCGCCCCGTCGCACCGCCCGAGCCCAGGGTATCGCACTCGTCGCGCCGCCGCGCCTTCTGCCCACGGGAACATTGCACTCCCTAGGCGGCCGCGCATTCGCCATTCCCTGGAACATCGCGCACCTTCGACAACCACGAACTAGTTCAAGTCCTCCGCCCTCCCCGGCAATTGGCGAATCAGTCCCCACACCGCCTCCGCCGCCGGCGACAGGGAGCGGTCGCGCCGCCGCACCAGCTCGACCGTACGCTCCGCGCGCGGCTCGAGCGGCCGGGCTACCAGCGCCGCGCCCGCAGGTAGCGGCAAGGCCAGCCAGGGCAGCACGCTCACGCCGACACCCGCCTCGACCAGCCCAAAAACGGTCGCGGAGTGCCCCAGCTCCTGCACCACCGTGGCGCTCACGCCGTATTCCTGCATCGCGGCGTCGATGATCGGCCGGCTGCCCGATGCGTAATCGAGCATTACGAGCTGCTGGCCGTCCAGGTCAGTCCACGCCACCTGCTCCTGCGCCGCTAATGGATGATCGTCGCGCGAGACGACGCAGAACGAATCCGTCATCAGCGATTCGCTTAGCAGGTCATCGGCGGAAAACGGGCCGATGATCACGCCGAAGTCCACCTCGCCCGACTTGACCTTGCGCACCACGTCGCTCTGCACGTCGTCGCGCAAGCCGAGCGCGATATAGGGGAATTGCTGTCCGCACGAGGCCACCACGCGCGGCATGAGCCGGCATGCCACTGTCGGGCTGGCGGCCACCACCACGCGTCCGCGGCGCTGTTCACCGATTTCGCGGATCTCGCGCAGCGCGTCGTCAAGGTCGGTCAGCAGACGCGACACGCTCGACACCAGGTTGCCGCCGACGTCCGTGAGTTGCACTTCCCGGGTGGTGCGGTCGATCAGCTTGAGGCCGATCTCGCTCTCCAGTTCCCGCACGCAGCGGCTGACTGCTGACTGCGTCAGGCCGATTTCATCGCCGGCGCGGCTGAAGCTCTGCAAACGGGCGACCTCGATGAAAACCCTTAGCTGGCGCAGCGTGACATTCATTTACCGACCTCATCAATTGCATCATTTGATGCGCATTGTAAGGCTAAAGACAGCACCTCACCTCCTTTTCGCCATTTCGCTGCAATGCAGCAATAAGGCGCAAACGCACGCTGGTCGGGCCTGATTGCACAAGATTGGTGATTGTCCCGATTTGCGAGATGGGTTTTTTGGATTCTTATACGGCCCTAGCTAGCGCCCGCGCTGGCCCGCTGTCACAGGGCTTTCAGGCGGTTGGACTCAACTTGGCACACTTCCTGCATTTAGATGCACACAAGGGTCGGCGCCATGATTCTGACTGCATAGCAGACCGTGGCAAGCCCGACCCTCCTTGGCACTCGCCTATCGAGTGCATGGAGAGTGCGCGGCGCGGGGCAGCGCACCGGAGTTAGCTTCGCTGAGGTGAAACATGATGCTGTTCGACGATTTGAGAGACAACGAGTGGGCGCTGGTCGAGGCGTTGTTCTGTGCGGAGCCCGCACGGAGCGAACGGCGCGGTCGGCCACGCGTGGAAGCGCGCGCGGTTGTCAACGCCGTGCTGTGGGTGCTATCGACAGGCGAAGGCTGGTCCAAACTGCCGGGCCGCTATCCGTCGCCGCCGACTTGCCGCCGCCGTTTCGACGAGTGGCAAGCCGATGGTACGCTCGCCGAAATAGTTAAGCGACTCGGCACGAGCGGCCGTGAAATTTCGCTGCGCGGCCGGATTGGCGCGACCGCCGCGAAACCGCCGGCACCGCCGAGCCGTGACCGTCTGCGCGGCGCATTCTGGACCAATCCGGAATCGTGGCGCGCGCCGGTCAAGATGGCCTGACGCATACTGTTTTCCCCCGGGCGCCTGCTGGCGCCCGGCATGTATCGAACCCAGGTCGACGCGTCTTCATGCACGCCCTGCCTGATATGGGCACCGCTGCCGGCGCGCCCACCACAGTCGTCCCTTCCCGCCACACCCAGCCTGCGCGCTGCTTCAGAGGTCTGAAGCGGCGCCATCGTTGCGGGTGAAACATCCATTTACTATTACTTACAGCGTGCTTTCGCGACTGGGCATACCTTATATGTATGCAAACAGGCCTTGTTGATCGGCTTGACGGGAGCTCAGCATGAAACCAATGTCACTGCTTCTGTGCGGCATTGTCGTTTCATCAATGGCCGCACCGGTGCTCGCTCAAGAGCGCCAACAGGCCTGGAACTGGAGGCCGGATCGTCCGGCTACCATCGAAGCCTGGCAGCAAAGCGATACACGCGCTCGCGACTTCACACCGCCGGCGCCGCGTGGGGATTTGCGCGGCGATATCGCCAGCAATGTGCGTACGCGGCCGGAGCCGCCTCGGCCGGATGCGACACGCCGGCGTTAGGCGGGGCCGGACATGAGCAGCGGCCATGCGCCGTGCCGGCGAAGTTCCGCAGCGCATATTAAGTAATTGGGGGAACCACCGCGCGTCGTGCCGGTCTGATTTAACGCCATTAGCACAGCGTGGCAGTAGTAATTCCGGTACGCCCGTATCCTCGCGATACGGGCTTTTTTTTGCGCTGTCCTTAAGCAAATCGCACCGCCTGCGGGCGCGTAAGACACACGACGTAACGCAAGCGCAATGAAGCGAAGACCGAGCAATGGGGACGCCGCCAGCCGCTCGAAGCGGCCGGGAAACAACGCCTGCCGCCCGCCGGACCTAAGGCCGGACTTCGAGCGCGGCGGTAGGCCGCGTGTCGGCGGTGGCGACGACGTAGTCGTTCATGCGCTGCGCTGTCCAGCTGAGCAGACGTTCGTCATGGGCGAGCCGTGCAAACTCGGCTCTGCCGCGCTCCGTGAGCACGGCGATATCGACAGGTGCGTGAAAGCCCGGAGCCGGCGCGACAGTGCGCTGCCGAACGGTGTCCATCAAGCCTAGTGCGCGAAGATATTGGAAAACACCCGGCCTTCTAGCCCATGGGACCTGGCGATATTGCGCCCGCCGCAGCGCTTCAAGTACCGCTTCGTTGGAATACGTGGTCATCTCACTTCTTTCTTAAAGTGCAGCTATGACACATTTATGCCCAACACGTCACCGCGCCACCAGTGACGCGCTTAGCACCCGCCCTTGGCTGGAAGCTGACTGCAACGTGTGCAGTCGAATTCCGCCAGGTGCTGCCTGGTCTCGTTTTCGGAACCCCCGTCTGAACGGCATGTTAGCGTTCTGTCCACGAGCCGGCGATGCAACCGCTGCGGCGCGATAGCAAGCCCATGGATTTGTCCCGAAAGACATACGTTACCCCATTTAAATTGATTCTATTCACTTTATTAGCGCTTTTTTTTGCAGCAATCGTGCTATGGAAAGGCGCCCGCCGCCCTCTCGCCATCTGCATGGTCGCCTTCTTCTGGCTGCTCGCCGCAGGCTGGCTCACCGCGCCCTTGCTACGGTTGGCACAGCCGCACTGGCGGACGGAGACGCCGGCCACGTTCGCGCCGCGCACCGCGATCATCATGCTGGGCGGCGGCACGATCTACGGCGACGACCACGTCCTCATGCCTCCACGCGACGTGCTGGCGCGCATTGCGGCGAGCGCCGAGTACTACGCCGCCTGCAAACGCGCGGCCGATACGTGCCATGTGATCGTGAGCGGCGGCAATCCGCAGCGGCATCGCGCGACCGAAGCCGACACGTATCTGCCTTACCTGCTGCGTCGGCAAGTGCCACGCGCCGACATCGTGCTGGAAAACAGCAGCCGCACGACCTACGAGAATGCACGCAACGTCTCCAGCATTCTGCAGGGCTCGCGTTACGATTCGCTGATCCTTATCACCTCGGCCTATCAGATGCCGCGCGCTCTGCTCGACTTCCACCGCTTCGGCCTCGCGCCGCAGCCGATGATCTCGAACGCGATCGGCGCACGTCTTGGTGTACTCCCGCGATATGACAATCTGGCGAGCGCGGAGATCGCGTTGCACGAATTGATTGGCATCGCGCAATTTCACGTCTATCGCGCGATTGGCTGGTTCTGAAATTCGAGTCGCATGACAAAACGATTATTTAGAGATGCCAACCATGTGCTTGAGTGGTGATACGTCGTCATGACCTCTCGCGTCAGTCAACACGCATCGCAATTGGGACCCGAACGTAACCAGATGTAACGAATTGTCATTGGAGTTACAAAACCCTCTGTTGGAGCGGATATTGCTGGCTAGAATGCATTGTCTTTCCGTTTGGACAGGCAAGTACTCAGGTCACAACCACTCTGCGGAGGTAGCAATGAAGAAAGTGTCCCTGGCGATCCTGGTTTCCCTCAGTGCCGTAGCGGGCGCGGCCTATGCGCAGGACAACGGCGTCATGATGAGCACCGATCCGGCCAAGGCCGCCGACGTCGAGCAGCGTGCGCAAGATTTGCAAAACCGCCAGCAAGCAATGGACAGCGCACCGGCCATGCCGATGAAGCACCACAAGGGAAGCATGCATCACAAGAAAGCGCCCAAGGCCGACGCCGGATCGTAAGCATAGCCACCCAACTCACCCGCGGCCACGCCGCGAGCGAGCAAAAGCCGAAGCCGGCGCCGCCGGCTTCGGCTTTTTGTTGTTTAATGGGCTGGCGAAAGACTCGCCAGACGCGGAGCAGCGCGGCGCGCCGAGCCGGCCCGCGCCGGCGGCTCGAGCCTTGCGGCGCCCGGCGGGCGGTGTGCTAAAGTCGCGCACCGACCGGCGCCTGGCCGGAATCCCCTAACCCGTGCGCACCTTGGTGCGGAGGACAGCATGAGCAACATTCAGCTTGATATCGAATGGACTGAAGCAGCATCTCGCAAAATCGAAAAACTGATGCCGCGCGGCGGTCAGGAAGCGTTTCTGGCGCTGCCGCCCGTCGAATGCCTGCCGATGGAAGGCGACGTGCTGTTTCTCGGCCCGGACGGCAAGCAGCAGCCGTTCATCGTCGCGGAACGCCAGTATCACCATGACGGCGACGCAGACTGGACCATCATCCTGATTCTCGACGTTCCGCAAGCCACGCATTAAAAGCACAAACAGCACAAACGGCGAGCGCCGCACCGGGCCGCTCGTGCCCGGCAGCGCGCTCGTCGTTGTGCGATTCGCCTGAAGGTTCAGGCGATTTTCGACACGACGCGAATCTCCGCGTGTTCCACCCAGTCTGCCACCGCTTTCCTGTACGCCTCGATGTGTGCCGATTTCGCATGCACCGCGAGCGCTTCCTGGCTTTCCCAACGCTCGACAAATACGAACCGGCGCGGCTCCTGCAGGTCGCGGTGCAGATCGTATTGAAGCGCTCCCTGCTCGTTGCGCGTCGGCCCGACCAGCCCTTCGAGCGCCTGCCGCAGTTGCTCTTCATAGCCCGGCTTCGCCACCGAGATTGCGACCACCGCGATTTCCGACATGCCTGACCTCTCTTTTCACGAAAGGCAGCAGCATACCGGGCGCTCGTCAAAGCTGCAGGCGGCCGCGCGCAAATGAGCGGCGCGCGTGTTCAGGCATCGCCTGCACTGACTCATAACCGGTTCAACATCCTTCCGTCCGAGTACCGTCCTTGCCTGGAGTTTGGCGGGTGTCCGCTTGCCGCCCTGTTACGCTCGGTTTCATACAGGCGATTGATTACGCGAGGCGCAACCGGGTTCGCGCGGCGAACGCGCGCAAAACTCACGCCGGACGGCCGGTCGGCGTGGAGACCGGCATCACCGCGGATATGACCCTGCGTCTGTGATTACCCGCACATTCACGCGAATTGCAAACTGATAGACTGGTTTTGACTAATTCGCCGGAGTCCAGCATGGCTGGCATCGCTCTCCGCGTTCCCGGGCTGTATCCGAGTTGCCCTGCGCGCGCGTGGGCCGTGCATTCGTTGCGCGTCGCATTGCCTGGCGCGTCCCGTCACCCGTTTGCCGCGATGTCGCCATGTCCGCTCTCTTACCCGCCTTTATGCCATCCGTCAGCGAATTGACCCTGAGCGGCCTGCTTCCGCATCTGGTCCGGGACGAGTCCGGCTGGACCGCGACCTGGCGCGCGCTGACTTTGCATAGCGTGTTCCAGCCGGTCTTGTCGGTCACGCACCAGCGCGTGGTCGGCTATGAGGGCTTGCTGCGTGCCTTCGATCCGGTCGGTTTGCCGGTCTCGCCCGACGTGCTGTTTTCCGGCACCCGCTCGGCCGCGGACGCCCGCGAACTCGACCGCATCGCGCGCTGCCTGCATGTGGCGAATTTCATGGAGCAAGGCATCAGCACCGGCTGGCTGTTTTTGAACACGCGCCCGCAGGTGTTTGAAACCGGCTGGCCGCAACGCGCGTTCATCGACGAACTGTCGTCGCATTTCGGTCTGCCGCAGGAACGCATTGTGATCGAAGTGCTTGAGCAGCCCGCCGACGACGAATCCGCTGTCGCCAGCATGCTCGCCGCGTCGCAGCCGCGCGATTTCCTGATCGCGATCGACGACTTCGGCACCGGCTTCTCGAATTTCGACCGCGTGTGGCGCTTCCGCCCGGACATCGTCAAACTCGACCGTTCACTGGTCGCGCGCGCCGGCAGGCGCGAAGGCGACGACTCGATGATCGGCCATCTGGTCTCGATGCTGCATCAATCCGGCACGCTGGTGCTGGCCGAAGGCGTCGAAACCGATGAAGAGCTGATGATCCTGATGGAAGCCGATGTCGATTTCGTGCAGGGTTTCTGGCTCGGCCAGCCGAAGAGTTCCGTGAAGGCAGCCTGCGCCAAGGTGCCGGAGGTGATCGAATCGATGTGGAGCAAGTTCGCGGAGTACGAACGCGAGCATGCCGGCCACCAGCGGCTCGGTTTTGAAGGGTTCGCAGAAGCGGTGCTGAGCGCCGCCGAGACCTACAAGGCCACCGGCGATCTGCGCCAGGCGGCGCAAAAGGTCTGGCATCTGCGCGAGGCACGCCGCGTATTCATCACCAACGGGCTGGGTGAGCAAACCCTGCCTTCGGTGACGGCCGCCTCGGTGCCGCCGCCTCCGCTACGGCTCGCGCCGCTCTACACCGATACGCGCAGCAACTGGTCGCGGCGTGCCTACTTCAAGCACGCGCTCGCCGCGCCGGGGCGCGTCGCGATGATGGGTCCGCATTATTCGCTCGCCGACGGTCAGGACTGCTACACCGCGGCCCTCGCCTTCGAGCATGACGGCCCGCATGTGTTGTGCGTCGATTTCGTGCCGACCGCCACGACCACCGTGGCGCGCCCTTCCGGACCCGGTCCTTCGGGACGCGGCGGCAAGCGCTAGTCGTCGACCCGGCCGCGGCCGGATTTGATCTCGCTGCGTTTGGCTTTGCCGTCGAGACGCCGCAGGTTCGACGCGCGCGTCGGCCGGGTCGCGACGCGCGGCTTGCGCGTCACGCTGACGCTTTCAATCAGTTCATCGAGCCGCGCCAGCGCGGCCACCCGGTTCATCTCCTGCGTCCGATGCTCCTGCGCCTTGATGATCACCACGCCGTCGCGCGTGAGCCGGTGATCGGACAGCGCGAGCAGGCGCATTTTCAACACTTCCGGCAACGACGATGCCTGCACATCGAAGCGCAGGTGAATGGCGCTCGACACCTTGTTGACGTTCTGACCACCCGCTCCTTGCGCGCGCACCGCGGTCAGTTCGATTTCGTTCGGCGGGATCGGATAACGGGATGTCATGACACGAGCTTGAGTCGGAAAACATGAGTGTACACAGCGCGCGACCGATCACCGACTACGGACTATCGAGCGCGCGCGTCGATGCGAAAAACTATTTGCGTCGACGCGGGCAGTTCACCGATACTGCGTTTTTCGCTTACAGCGTAAATTCACATGAAGCTCCGCCCCGGGTTTGTGCTGGAACTGGCTGTCAACTTTCTGTTGCCGTGGCTCGCCTACCGGCTTGCGCTGCCGCATCTGGGCGAGACCGGCGCGTTGATCGCGTCAGCCGTGCCGCCGATCGTGTGGAGCCTGATCGAACTCGCGCGTTTCCGGCGCGTGGACGCGCTCAGCGTGATGGTGGTGGCCGGCATCGTACTCTCGGTCGCGGCGATGGCGCTCGGTGGCAGTCCGCGCATGCTGCTGTTGCGCGAGTCGATGGTGTCCGGCGCGATCGGCGTGGTGTTTCTGCTCTCGTTGCCGATGCGCCGCCCGCTGATCTTTTATCTCGCGCGCGCCACCGTCGCGCGCGAAATGGAAGGCGGCGCCGAGCGCTTCGAGGCCCTGTGGCAGGAGCGACCGGCTCTCGTCAGCGCGATGCGCTTGATGACGCTGGTGTGGGGCGTCGGCCTGACGGGCGAGACGGCGTTGCGTGCGTGGATGGCGCTCACGTGGCCGATCGAGCGCTTCCTGGTCGTATCGCCGTTTATCGGCTACGGCATTTATGGCGGCCTCGCGTTGTGGACGTTCTGGTATCGGAAGACCATGCGTGGCCGCGTCGACGTTGGCGTGCAGTCGGGCGGCGCAGCTGGTTGAGCGGGTTTGGTGTGAAATGGGCGCTATTCAACGCCGCGCCACACCTCCACTATCCGCGCCGCCAACCCCGAGTCGCGCTGTGTCGGCGTCGCAATCGCTTGCGCCAGCACGGCGCGCGCGCCGATCACTTCGACCCGTTCGCGCGCGCGCGTGATCGCCGTGTACACCAGTTCGCGCGATAACACCCGGCTAAATACGGAAGGCAGCATCAGCACCGCGTGCTCGAACTCGGAGCCCTGCGATTTGTGAACCGTGAGCGCGAACGCTGTGTCGTGCGGCGGCAGCGCCGCCGGCGATACCGCTCGCAAGCCGGCGTCGCCGGTCCGGAAATACACGCGCAACGCGCCGTTCGCGCCCGGCAGCGCAATACCGATGTCGCCGTTGAAGAGACCGAGCGCGTAATCGTTGCGCGTCACCATGACGGGCCGGCCGGCGAACCACTGCGCGCCCACTGCCAGCGTCACGCCCGCCGCGCGCCGCACCTGCGCCGCTATCGCCGCATTCACCTGATCGACGCCGCGCGGTCCGGAACGGGTCGCGCACAAAATGCGAAAACGGTTCAACGCGTCGAACAGTGGCAATGGGTCGGGCGTTTCGGCTGCCAGCGCTGTAGCAAGCGCGTCGGCGTACGGCGCGAAACCTGTGGCGAGCCGTGCGACGGTGCGCTCGGCAAGCGTCGCGTGCGTGTCTTCGTAAAGCGCCGCTGCGCACGTTTCTGTCGGATCGGTCCGCAGGACATCGAGCGCCGCGCTCGCCGAGCCATTGCGAATCGCGAGCGACAGACGACCGATGGGCGATTCCAGGCCGAACCGATAGTTGCGCTCGAGCCAGACGACACAATCGGCGAGCGGGTTCTGCATGGGCGACGCGCCGGCCATGTGCGAAGGTGGTGGCGCGACGCTTTCGAAAAGGTCGCCAACGGGCAGTTCGTTGAAAGCACCAGGCGAATTCGTGTGTGCAAACAGATCGTCGTCGGGTGCATCAGGCTGCGCGAAAAAATCCGCCGGCTCTCCGCCGAAGCCTCGCGATGCGCCGGGCAATGCCTGCGCGAGTTGCGTTTCGTCGATGCCGAGCGCGTCGGCGATGCGCCGCAAGCCACCCTGCGTGAAAGCCGGGCGCGCGCTGAGTTCGGCGAACACCGCGCCGGCTTCGACGGCGGCGAGCTGGTCCTTGTCGCCGAGCATCACGAGACGAGTCTGCGGGGCGATGGCGTCGAGCAGATGCGCGGCCATGGCGACGTCGATCATCGACGCCTCGTCGATCACGACGACGTCGTAAGGCAGTGGATTGTCCCGATGATGCCGGAAACGTCCTCCCGGCCCGGAGCCGAGCAGACGGTGCAACGTGTACGACGTCTGCGGCAAACGCGCGGCGAGTTCAGGCGGCAAATCGCCGGCGCGCGCGAGCAAGGCCTCCTGCATGCGCTGCGCGGCTTTGCCGGTGGGGGCCGCGAGTGCGACGCGCAGATCCGCGCGTGTATCGAGCAGGCAGGCGAGCACGCCGACCACGGTCGTGGTCTTGCCGGTGCCCGGTCCACCGCTGACAATGGTGAGTTGCCCGGACAGCGCCATGACCGCCGCGACGCGTTGCCAGTCGACCTGGTCGTCCTTCGGCGGACCGAAGTAGCGCAGGAGACGTTGGTGGAGTGTCCCGGCGTCGGCCAATCGCCCGACACCCTCTCCCGCCCGCGCATGCGCCACCAACGCGCGCGCAAGCCGCCGCTCGTAGTCGTAATAGCGAGCCAGATACAGTCGCCCTTGCCCATCGACCACCAGTGGCCGCAACGCCGCCGAGCTTTGCGAACCATCGCTCGCCATGCCGCTTGCGAAGAGCGCGGCACGCACTTCAGCGCTCGACGCCTCGAAGCGTCGCGCCAGCACCGCGAGCGGCACGCATACGTGGCCTTCGGCTGTCGCGCGGCTCGCGGCAAACGCGCTCCGCGCCGCCCACTTGACCGCCTCGGCCGGCGCGCCGCCGCGCCGCGCCAGCGCACCGATGCGGCGCGCGAAACCTTCGGCGAGCGCAATACTGAAATCCGCCGGCGCGGGCAGACTCACGCCAATGTCGTCGAGCTCGGGCGGCGCCGATGCGCTCTGTTCGAATGTGCTCATTGAGCACCTCCGATCATGGCCGCATCGAGCAGCGCGACCAGCTCGAATGCGGGACGCCGCATATGCACGCCTGCTGGACCATCGGCGTCGCGCCAATGCGGGCGCACGCCGCGCACAAACAGATACAGATAGCCGCCGATATGCGTGTCGTACGAATAATCGCGCACTCGCGTTCTCAGATAACGATGCAGCGCAACCGTATAAAGCAGCGCCTGCAGGTGATACGCGTGGCTCGCCATGGCCGCTTCGAGCGGAGCCGCGGCGTAGTCGGCAGCGGTGTCGCCCAGATGGTTCGACTTCCAGTCGACGATCCAGAAACGCCCGTCGTACTCGACGATCATGTCGATAAATCCTTTGACAAATCCACGCAACACGCCGGGTTCCAGCGCGACGTCGGGATAGCCATGTTCGATCAACAGTTCGCGCAACGCGGGGAAGTCCAGCGACGGCGCGGCGAACAGAAACTCGAGCTCGTTCAGGCGCCGGCGCGGGTTCAGCCTGGCGAGCGTCATGCCGGGCTGTAGCTCGGTGGTGACCACGTCCCTGAGCAGGTTGTGCATCATCGCCGGCAAGCGTGCGGCGAGTTCGGGCACAGCCGGCGCCGGACGCTCGCGCAACGCGCCGCGAATGGCGTCGGTCCATGTATGCGGCTCGGTGAAATCAGCGAGTTCGAACATGCGGTGCAGACAGTCGCCCGCAGCGGCGCCGCGCGGAAACGCGAGGATGTCGTCCTCGGCGTAGGCCGGAGCCTGAGGCGTGGGCGCGGTTGCGACGACGAGCGCATCGGCGATCTCGTCGTGATCGGGACGCACCTCTTCCACCGGCGCGTGCGTCTCTTCGCTCTTACTGCCGGCGGCGATCAGCCCGCTAAAACTCGCCATGCGCCACTGATCGCGCAACGGCCTGCGATTGGCTCGCGCCTGCATGCGCGCGCTGCGGTCCTGAAGGCTTTCGAGCGGCACGCGGCGCTCCGGCCTCGGCAGTGCGGCGAGCGTGATCGGGCCGCCCGCCAGCGCCTGCCAGCGCGCCGACAATGCGGCTTCGTCGGGCGGCTCGGCGAGCCAGTCGCCGAACTCATGACCCTCGCCGGCCACGAGCCAGTTCAACACGCTGCGGCGCGACTCCTTGGTGGAGCGCGAGGACTGGTACGTACCGGCCACCAGATAGCAGCGGTACACCGCGCGCGTCAACGCCACGTAAACGAGCCGCGCCCGTTCCGCCGCCTGTTCGCGCACCGCGTAGCGCGACGCGTGCTCCGCTTCAACGTCGTCGCAACCGTAGTGCAGCACCGCGTCGCCCATGTCGTCGTGATACTCGCGCGCATCCGGCAAACCGGACGACGGCGGCTCGCGCAAGCCGCCGTCGTTCAGGAACGGGCAGAACACCACCGCGTATTCGAGCCCTTTCGATTTATGGACCGTGACGATCTGCACGAGGTTGCGATCGGACTCAAGCCGCAACTGCGCGTCTTCGCCGCCGCCCTGCGTGCGTTGCGCGGCGAGCCAGCGCAAGGTCGGCGCGATGCCGGGCTGCGTTGCGGCGCGCGCCTGAACGAGTTCGGCCAGATGGTTCACGTTCGTCAGACGGCGTTCGCCATCCGCCGCGGCAACCAGCCGTTGCGCGACGCGCAGCTCACGCATCAGCGTGCGCCACATCACCGCGAAACCGCGCTCATGCCACAGCGTGCGATAGCGCAAGAAACGCTCGACCCAGCCCATCGCGTCGGCGGCGTGCGCGGGATCGTCGGCGACCGATGGCGCGTCGGCGACCTGCTCGAGTCGCCACAACGCGGCGGCGTCGAGACCCAGCCAGTCGGTGGCCAGAGCGGCGCGCAGACGGCGCAGATCGCCGGGCGTATCGACGGCGGCCAGCACGCGCTCGATCTGCTCGGCGTCGAGCGTCGCGAACACGGACGCCTGCGCCAACTCCACGCTGCCGACACCCCAGGCGGCCAGTACGCGTTTGATCAAACTGCCCTGCTTATGCGTTTGCACCAGCACCGCGATGTTGCCAGGCGCGAGCGGCTCATCGCCGATCGTCACCGCGCCTTCGCGCGCGCCGCGCAGCAGACGCACGATCTCGGCGGCACACGCTTCGCTCGCTTCGCGCTGGGCCTCGCGTTTGGTCAACGCGGCGTCGCCTTGCGGCAAGGTCCAGATACGGAAGTCGCCGGCGCTCGCGTCCGGATCGGAGAACGGCGGCCTGCGCCGATCGCCCGCGCGCACCGGCTGATAGTCGAGACCTTCCAGCACGAACGCTTGCTGGTTGGCTTCGAAGAGCCGGTTGCACGCCTCGACGATAGGCGCGGTCGAGCGCTGATTGACGGCCAGCGTATAGCACGCGGAAGCCGCCTCGCGCGCCGCAAGATAGGTATGCAGATCCGCCGCGCGAAAACTATAGATCGCCTGCTTCGGATCGCCGACCAGAAACAGCGGGCCGGCCGGCGCGAAGATGCGGCTGAAGATCGCGAACTGCAGCGGATCGGTGTCCTGGAACTCGTCGATCAGCGCGGCGGGATAACGCGTGCGCAACGCATCGGCAAGCCATGGATGCGCCGCGAGCGCGCGATACAGGTTGGACAGCAGATCGTCGAACGACACCACGCGGCGCGTGCGCTTGCGCGCCACCAGTTCGGCGGGCGCGTAGCCGAGCCAGGTCTGCACGAGCGAGAGCCAGCGCGCGCGTTGCGCGGCCTCGGCCGCGACCACGGCCGCCGCCAGCGCTTCGGCATGCTCGAAGAACGCATGTTCGGGCGCCTCGAACTTGACCTTGGTAGCCTTCTTCAACGCCGAAGCCGTCAGCTTCAACGCGGCCTTCGGCGGCGGCGCATGACAATCGCCCTGCGCGAAGTACTCGGTCCATGCGGCGATCGCGGCGCACACATGGTCGGGCTTGTGCGATGTCTTGCTCAGTCGGTCTTGCGCCTGCGTCAGCAAACTGACAATCGCGTCGCGCTCCGCATGCCAGAGCTCGCAGGCAGCGTCGAAGCCGGCTTGCGGGTCGGCACCTGCGCCGCTCGCATCGACCTTGCCCCAGCGCAATTGCGCCAGCGGCTTTTTCAGGCGACGCGCGAGTTGTTCGTCGAGTGACGCGGGACCGGCGCGTTTGGCCACCAGCCACGCGGCGAACGCAGGATGCGCATGCGCCACCGGTTCCACCTGCTCACGCCAGAAGTCAGCCGCCATTTCGAAGCGCAAGGCCGCGTCGTCGGCTTCCATTTCGAAGGCGAACGGCATGGCTGCAGCGAACGGCGCTTCCTGCAACGCGCGCTGACAGAACGCGTGGATGGTGTGGATCGCCGCCTGGTCGAAGGTGCGCAGCGCGCGCCGCACCACTTTCAATGCGTTCTCGCGCGCGATGCCCCGCTCCGGCGCCAGCGTCGTTTCAAAGAGACGGCGGATGAATGGATCGCCGCCGTCGTCGTCCAGGTCGATGGCGCGGTCCAATTCCGCGAGACGCCCGCGTATGCGTTCGTGCAATTCCGCGGTCGCCGCCTTCGTGAACGTGACGACGAGAATCTGATCCGCGTTCAGGTTCTTTTCGAGCAGCAGCCGTACGTACAGCGCGCAAATATTCCAGGTCTTGCCGGTGCCCGCCGACGCCTCGATCTGATTCACGCCGTCGAGCGAACAGGCGAAGACATCAAGTTCTTCGGCGACCAGCGCGTGATGCTTCGTGGCGCCGCTCATGATGCGCTCCGCAGATGTTGCAGGAGCGGCTTGAACACGATCGCGGCTAGGCTGCCGAACGGTTCGTCGAGCGTGAGCGGCGTGCCGCGCAAGGCAATGCGCAGGGCGGGGTCGTCGGACTCGCCGCGCACGCGGTCGTTGATCCACACGCCCTGCGCCGCGGAATCGCTTTCGCTGACCTTGGCCCATGCGCTCTTCGGGAAGAAGCGCAGTGGCAGCATGCGGCCTGCCTTGAACAACGCGGCAAGCGGCGCCAGTTCGTCGAGCGGTGCGGCGACCGGCGCGAGTTCGAAGCTCTCGCCGCTGCCATGCCAAACGGTACGGCGCGGACCATTTGGCTGCGCGGCGCAATAGACCAGATGCGCGAGCCATGCCGAGAGATAGTCGCGGGCGGTAGGTTTGGCGTAGCGGAAAATCACTTGTCCTGTTTCGGTGAGCAGGTTCAGACTGACGTGCAGTTCCAGCGGCGTTTCGGCGGCTTGACGAAGCTGCGCGTCATACGGGCCGAACAGCGCACCGGCCGTCCCGGCGCTGTCGGGCCAACGCGGCACGATGTCGAGCACGAATGGCAATCGCTCGACACCCGAAGCCACCTCGCGGCGCACGCTGTCGGCGAGTTGACGCAACGCGCCGAGTTCGCGCGCTCTCCACACCGCGCCGGTAGCACCGCCCGGCAATTCCGGGCTCGCTGCCGCCACGCGGCGCACGCGTTCGAACACGACGTCGTCGTCCGTATCGAGGTCGAGGAGCACGGGCAACAGACGGTCCGCCAATGCATCGCGCCCCGCGTAATCCAGATCGAACGGCTCGGTATCGAGCAGTTCGCCTTGCGCTTCCGACAGCACGATACCCAGACGGTCGCGCAACAGCGCGCGCGCAGGATGCCGCCAGAAACGCACGAATTCGTCGAAGGCAATCGGTGCGGGTTCTTCGGGAGGCAACGGCCGATCGAAGAACGGCGCAGCAGCCGGATGTGTAGGCGCGGCCAGTAACGTGGCCAGCTCGGCGCGGTCCGCGTCGTAGCTAAACAACCCGGATTGCGACGAGAAATAGTCCGACGCGAACGCCTGCAACGGATGATCGACGATAAACGCTTGCCGCGCGCTCTCGACTTCCGCGGGACTCGCGCCCTCGCCCGCCGACACCTGCGCGAGATGGTCGAGCAATTCGTCGACCAGCGCGGCCGGCGGCAACGGCGCGTTGTCGCGAATGCTGCGGCCCGTATAAGCGATGAAGAGACGATCTCGCGCCGCGAGCAGAAGGTCGAGGAACAGATTGCGCTCATCGTCACGCCGTTGACGGTCGCCGGCTTTGCCGAAGGCGGCCATCAGATCGAACTCGTCGGCGCGCGCAAGACTCGGCAACACGCCGTCGTCCATGCCGAGCAGGCAGACGACGCGATACGGCAAGCCGCGCAAACTCGTCAGCGATGAAAACGTCACGCTGCCCCAAGGCACGCCGCCGCGCGCAGGGTCGTCGAGTGCCTCGGTGAGTGCGCCGCGCACCACCGCGGCGGGCATGGCGACTTCCTGCGCGCCGGCCTGCATCGCGTCGCCCATCTTGTCGATCGCGTCGCGCACGGCGGCGAGCGAGTCGGCGAACTCGACGCCGCCGTCGAAACATTGCGCCAGCGTTTCGAGCAGCAGTTGCGTCCATTCGGAGGGCGTGCGCTCGATCGCGCAATTCGCCGCGAAGCTGTCGATGTCGTCGACGAAACGCGACAGGCGGCCGAGCAATTCTGCTTCCGAACCGTCGGCGCCTTCGACTGGCAGCCAGGCATCGACCGGTTCGCCGCCATCCGGCATTGCGTAGCCGAGATAGAGACGCGTGAGCGCATCCGCGAACGTATGACGGGCGATCGGCACGTGCTCGCCGGACGGCTCGACCGGTGCGAGCCCGCGACGCGCCCCTGCCGCCGCCAGCCATTCCTGCGCGGCTTCGAGCGAGCTGGCGTCGATTCCGTAACGCACGGCAATCGCGTCGACGCGCAGCCATTCGATCAGATCCGGCGCCCCCACGCTGCGCTCGGGCAAGGCCAGCCAATCGAGCAGCAACCGTGCAACCGGATTGGCCTGCGAGGGTGGCAAGCCGGTAATCCGATACGGAATGCGGCGCGTGTCGCCGGGCGGCGAGGTGCCGAACACGGCGTCGATCAGAGGACCGGCCGCCGCGAGGTCGGACACGGCGACCAGCACGTCGGACGGCTGGAGGTCGTCGAACTCGTCGAACCAGCCGAGCAGACGATCGTGCAGCACTTCGAGTTGGCGCGACAGGCTGTGGCAGACGTGGACTTCGATGCCGCTCTCGATCGGCAATTCGTCAGCCTCAGTCTCGTCCTGCAGATTGAGAATGCCGTTCTGCACGGCGGCAAGCCAACTCGGCTCCGGGTTCTCAGCGAAATCGCCGGCCTCGCCAGAAGCAGCGCTCTCGGTCAACTCGTGCAGCATGTGCAACTGCGCCTGGGTCTGGCGGCCCCACTCGGCAAGCAGTGGATGGCCGACTTCTTGATAGTCGAGCTGGCCGGCGGCGTCGAGCGCCTCGACGCGCCCCGCGCTGACGACGTCGAACCAGAACTCGCGGCACGGATTCATTACGTACAGCCGCACGTCGATCCAACGCGAGAGCGCGCGCAGCAACGCCACATGCAACGGCGGCATGGTCGGCAGCGCGAATACGCTGACCGCCTCGGGCCACTGCGCATTTGAGATCGCCTCGAGGTCGAGCGTGCCGATTTCGTCGAGAAAACGATAAGCGGGCGGCAACGCAGCCGCGGGCGTTTGCGCGTCGCCTGAGAGTTCCGTCAGCACAGCGCGCCACAGTGCCGCTTGCCAACGCTCGTCCTCGCGCGCCGCTTCACTCGCGCCGACAAGGCGCGGACCGGTGTCGTCAGCCGCGCCGCTTGCGAAGATCGAGCCGCCCTTCTGCCATTGCAGCAGCCATTCCGGGCGATAGGTCAGATAGTGGTCGAGCACGGTCGCCACCCGGCGCGCGAGTTCATAGCGCATCGACGCGTCCGCTGCATCGAGATACGTGCGTAGACGCGGCGACGCATTCCACGGTAGCGCTTCGTCAGCCTCGCCCAACAGCCGGTAGCAACGCCACACGAGCCGGTCCGGCGCGAACGGCGAATGCTTCGGCACCTCGATCACGCCGCCGATCTGCGCCCATAGCCATTGCGCGAGATAACCAAAGTTGACATTCGCGCAGATGCCCTGGCGCGCGGCGATATCCAGTTCGAGCCGGCGCCGCACCGCCGCGCTTGGGACGATCACGGGCTGCGCAGTCCACGGATCGGACGGCGCTTGTGCCAGGTCGTCGAGCAGCGCGCCGACAAGGGTTTCGTAGCGATTCGAGTAGAAGAGCTGGAGCATGGATCCTGGGGCTTGCGGGCGGCACGGGCGGAACGCCACAAGCCGCGACAGACATTGAAGCGACAGCATAACAAACGCATCCCCAGGGCAGAACCTGGCCGAACGGACGAGGTCAGATCAGCCATAAAATCAGTTAGACTCGACGGCAGTTCGGGGCTGCCCCGGGGCTGCCCGGGTTTGCCCGGGTCCGCCCCATCAACCGCGGTTTTCTCAGTGAATGGAATCCAGGCAGTCGATGCGTTATTCGGTTGAAATAAAAAAATTCCTCTACAGCCAGTACTTTTATGGCGGCCTGCGCATCGCAGTCGGCGTGTCGTTACCGGCGGTTCTGTGTCTGATCGTATTTCACGATCGCGAGCTCGGCTTCACGATCGCGACCGGCGCGCTCGGCGCGTGCGTGGTGGATATGCCGGGGCCGCTCAAGTACAAGCACAACGAGATGCTGGCGTGCACGGTGATCGGCTTCCTGTCCGCGCTTGCCACCGGGCTCGCCACGGTGAACGCGGTGGCGCTGTGGTGCACGGTCGTGCCGCTCACCTTCCTGCTGTCCCTGATCGTCGTGTACGGCAACCGCTGGCCTCAGATCAGCTTTGCCACGCTGTTCATGATGATCATGACGCTGGAAGAGCACTTCACGCCCATGCAGGCGCTCGTCAACGCTTCGTGGATTCTGGTGGGCGGCCTCTGGTACACCTACTGGTCGACCTTCGTGAGCCGCTGGATGATGCATCGCATCGAACAGCAGGCGCTGGCCGAAAGCGTGTTCGCGTGCGCCGACTATCTGCTGGCGCGCGCCGAGTTCTACGACCTCGATAACGATCTCGACGAGTGCTATCGCAACCTCGTCGACAAGCAGATCACCGCGGTGGAGCGCCAGGACGCCGCGCGCGACATCGTGCTGCGCAATCTGCCCAGATTCAAGAGCGGCAAGCTCGAACCACGCCGCGCCATGCTGTTCAATCTGTTCATCAACACGGTCGATCTTCACGAGCTGTTCGTCGGCGCCCATACCGATTACCCGTTGGTGCGCACCACCTTCGGCGGCTCGGATCTGCTGGTGTTTTACCGCGATCTGATTCGCAAGGCGGCTGCCGATCTGGAAGAGATCGGCCTCGCGGTGCTGCAGAACCAGGCGCCGCGTGGGCGCGTGAACGTGAAGGCGGAATTGCGCGCCATCGAGTTCGAAATCGAGCTGATGCGCAAGCAGGATCTGCCGGCAAAAAACCACGAGGCTTATTCGGCGATCTCGTCGACTTTCCGGCGCGTCTGGAGCGCCACGCGTCTGATCGACAAGATGCGCAAAAGTCTCTCCAGCGAGCCCAGCACGAGCGAGACCGAACTGCGGCTCGATCAGGCGCTCACGCGTTTCGTATCCAGCCGGCGCGTGCCGTTCGGGCAGATCTTCTCGAATCTGACCATGGCCTCGCCGAGCTTCCGTCATGCGCTGCGCGTGACGATTGCCGTCGCCGTGGGCTTCTGGCTCGGGCGGCTGCTGCCGCTCACCAACGCCTACTGGATCGTGATGACCACCGTCATCATTCTGAAGCCCGGCTATTCGCTGACCAAACAGCGCAACGGACAGCGGATTGTCGGCACGCTGATCGGCTGCGCGGCGAGTATCGCGCTAATGATTTTCGTCAAGGAACCGCACATCCTGCTGGTCGTGATGTTCGCGTCGATGGTGATGAGCTACAGCCTGCTGCTGTTCAATTACACGGCGAGCGTGGTGTTCACCTCGTCATATGTGCTGCTCATGTTCCATCTGCTCGCGCCGGGCAGCATGCGCATCATCGGCGAGCGCGCGATCGACACCGTGGTGGGCTGCGCGATCGCGATCGCGGCGAGCCATCTGTTCCCGTACTGGGAATATCGCTTGATGGGCAAGCTGGTCAACAACATGATCAACGCGACGCGGCAGTATCTGGAAGCGAGCTGGTGGTGGAGCGGCAAGCCGGCCGCCGCGGTGGTCGCTACCGTGACCGAAGCCGGGGCGCGTGCGCCGGCGGCGGCGATGGCCGATCCGGCGATCGACTTCGGCAAGCCGGTGTTGGCAGCGGCCGGTGGTGGGGCACGCGGCGGCAGCAGCGTTGCAAACGGTCACGCCAGCGCTGGTGCGGGCGGCAGCGCGAACGCTGGCGCAAACGGTGTCGCTAACGGTGTCGCTAATGCGGCGGCGACAGCGTCCATTGGCGCAACGGCAAAACCAATCGCCGACGCCAGCGCCAGTGCGGGCACGACCACGGTCAGCATCCCGACCGCGAAGCCCGTCTCCGGCGCCTCCGCTGCCGCTGCTGCGGCGGCGACTGCGCTCGATCGCGACTACCGCTACCGGCTCGCCCGCAAGAACGTTCACGTAGCGTTCGCCAATCTGGGCCAGGCATTTCAGCGCATGATGCTCGAACCGAAGTCCGCGCAGAAGTTCGTGCCGGAGTTGAACGGCCTGCTGGTGCGCAGCCACGTGCTCGCCTCGCAGATCACCGCGGCCGCGCCACTGCTGCGCACTTCGGCGCAACAGCAGGTCGACGGCGTCTCGCTGCAGCCGCTGCAGCGCGCGCTGAGCGTCGTGCGCGACAATCTCACCGAGGCTGAAACCGGCACCGCGCCGGCCGCCGATCAAAGCGAGCAGATCAAACTGCTGGGCCGCGAACTCGATGCGATGGTGGTCGAAACGGAGAAGTCACCGGACTATTCGGCGGATGCCGTGCATGACATGAAATTGCTTGCGCATCAGTGCAAGCAAATGCTGTCGGCGGCGGCGCAGATTCGCAAGGATGCGAGCGTGATTCGTCTGCCGGACGAGTGAAAAATGGCGTCGACGTGCGCGTCGCCCTATTGAGCAACGCCGCTTGCCGGCTTGGCGGCAGTCGCCGCTGCGGCCGCACCCGATGAAATCGACGGCGCCTCCGCATTCTGGCGGTCGAAGTCGTGCTTTTCCTTGATGGCGTTATAGAAGAGCGTGGCGATCACCAGCAACACCGCGACCACGATGAACGCAGCAATGCCAAAGGTCGGGTTCTTCTTGCGCGGCGGTTTGTTCATGAGGCGGGCTCGGTTCGCGAAGCAGTCGCGGATGGTGTCTGGGAAGGCGGCATTCTACGCCCACTGAGCTTGCACACAGCTTGCAGCGGACGGGCTCAATGGCATGACATGTGAGCTTGCCGGAAAGCCTCGACTGCCGCCACGCGCTCGTACGATTCGCTGCCTGAAAAGCAGCAAACGACGCACCCGCTGCCCCACCTACCTCACCATGGCCGGTCTCACCGGCAACGCCGTCGAATACTTGATCTGCTCCATCGCAAAACTCGAACTCACGTCGTATAGCGGCACTGCGGCGATCAGTTGCTTGTACACACGGTCATAGTCGTCTATATCGGACACCACGACGCGCAGCAGGTAATCGGTTTCGCCGCTCATCCGGTACACCTCCACCACCTCCGGAATCTCCTGCACCGCATGCGTGAAGGTTCGCGCCCACTCCTCCGTGTGCTGATTGGTGCGCACCGCGACGAACACCGTCGTGCCCACGCCGAGTTTGCGCGCGTCGCACAGCGCGACCTGCGCGCGGATCACGCCCGCCTCTTTCAGACGCTGCAGCCGCTTCCAGCACGGCGTTTGCGACAGATTCACGCGTTGCGCCAGTTCGGCGATCGGCATGGTCGCGTCCGCTTGCAGCAACTCCAGCAGTTTCCGGTCGATGATATCCATTCCCGTCATGACATCCCCATAGGAAATTATTCTACTTTTCAGATTCCAGAGGGAATTATATGGAAACTCTTTCTCCAGGCAAACCGGTATAAATATCCCTATCCGAAAACAACCGATGAGCAGCCCAGCCGCTGCCTGATCATCATGAGTCAAGACCTTCGCTCCGCATCCCTCGAATGCCTCCAAGCCCAACGCTTGCTACCCGTCAACGCGGCTCAGGCGGCCTCGTGCGAGCAGGTGGACATGTTGTTGCGCGCCGTGCGCAACGCGCCGCTCGCGCGCCTCTGCGACACCCTGGATGCGATATTCGACGCCTGCGCCCATTTCCCCGAACCTTCAGATTCGACCTTTTTCGCGCGCGGCATGCGCATCGCGCTCGCCGAGGCGGCGGCGAACCCGGAATTGCTCACGGCGGCACAACGCGAAGGCGCGGTCGAGAAATACCGGCGTCATCTGCTGGCTGCCGATCCGCACGGCCGTTACGCGATCGCCGCGCTGGTGTGGCTGCCGCAACAGGCGAGCCCCGTGCATGCGCATCACACGTGGTGCGGCTACGCCGTGGTGGACGGCACGCTGAGCGAAACAGTATTCGAATGGAACGGCGCGCAGCATTGCGCGAGCGCCACGCGCACACAAGCGCGCAAAGCGGGCGCGGTGTCGTTCGTGCGCGGTGGCCGCGGCGGGATTCATCAGCTGGGTAATCGCAGCGAAGCGCCGGCCGTTTCGCTGCATATTTACGGCGTCGCGGGCGCGCAGATCGCGACACACGTCAATGACATCGTGCGTACGGCGGATGTGTCGGCGCTAGCCTGAAACGGCACGCGGCACGGGCGCCCCCGACCCTTGTGATACGCAAAACGGGCACGCATGCCGTGCCTGCTGAAACTCACGTACAGCTTGAGCCGCGCGGCCTCGTCGCAAGCCGGACATCCAGAAGTAGCGTGTGACCTCGGTACGCTCGCATGGACACGACGCGGGCACGAAAGACCAACTTCGCGCTCCCGGCAGCTATCAACTCTTCCCACCCGCCTCGCCTGCCGTCGGAATCTGTGGCGGAATCGGCGCGGTTTGCCCGGTCGGCGGCGGCGCCGGCCGCGGTTCGTGCGACACATCGCGTGCGACAGCAAGCGGCGCATGCACCGCGCGCGCCGCCGACGCCGCTCCGACCTGCTCATGCGCATGCGCAGCGATTCCCGACACTTCGTCGTCCTGCAAAGGCTGCCCTTCGCTATCTTTCGACGACGTGTACACACGCATCTGCGGCACCGGAATCTCGATGCCCGCTTCGTCCATCTTGCGCTTCAGACGCAGATTGAAGGCGCGCGCCACGCTCCACTGCTGCAACGGCCGCGTCTTGATCTGCCCTTTCACGACCATCCAGTTCGGATCGAATCGGTCCAGCCCCCACACCTCGATCGGCCCCAGCATCTCGCGCCGGTAGCGGAAGTCGGCCATCAGATCCGCGCCGACTTCGCGAATCAGCTGCGTGATCTGATCGACGTCGGTGGTGAACGACATGCGCACTTCGAACACGGCATACGCGAAGTCGCGCGAGAGGTTCTTGACGATCTTGATCTGCGAGAACGGGATCGCGTGAATGGCGCCCTGACCGTCCCGCAACCGCACGGTACGGATCGACAGGTGCTCGACCGTGCCCGCATGGCCGCCGTCCACGTCGATCCAGTCGCCCACCGAAATCGTATCCTCGATGATGATGAACAGCCCCGTGATCAGGTCGGTCACGAGCGACTGTGCGCCGAAGCCGATCGCGAGGCCGATCACGCCGGCGCCCGCCAGCAGCGGCGTGACATTGATGCCGAGATTCGCCGCCGTCACGATGCCGGCGATCGTCATGATCGAGACCAGCAGCACGTTGCGCACCAGCGGCAGCATCGTGCGGGCGCGCATGCTCGGCGCACGCGCCTTGTTGCGCGGCCCGGCGGGATTGAGCGCTTCCGTGATCGCCGTGTCGACCAGAATCCACAACAGCCAGGCAATGAACACGGTGGCGACGATCGCCGTCACCGCATGCGCGATCCCGCGCGCGGCAACGTTTTCCTCCACCACCGCGGCGAGCGACACGCCCCACAAACGCGCGGCGAGCTCGAAGAAGAACAGCCAGATGAAGAGCGTCAGCAGCGTGCCGAAGAAGCGCAGCAAGCGTGTCAGATAGGGCGAGCGGCGACGCGCGCGCGCACTGCGCGGGCGCGTCAGACGCAGCACGATGGCCGACAGGAAAAACGCCAGCACCAGCAGGGCCGCGGTCACCACCGAAATCTGCAGCACGTTCTCGCTGGAGCCCGACCCGCCGAGCGTCGCCACCACCGAAGCGGTGGCCAGCACCAGCACGGGCACGTGCCAGAGCGCGGCGAGCACCTCGAAGGCATCGGTCGCGGCCTTGTGATTGGTGCGCTGCTCGTAAGGCCGGTTGCGGATCAGATGCGCGACCGGCCGGCGAAACGCGAGCGCGAAATAGCCGGTCAGCACAGCGGCCGTCATGTTGGCCGCCGTCGAAATCAAGGCGGCGAGGTTCGAGCCGAGTTGATGCGCGACGTCGTAATTGACGGCGGCGTCGCCTAGCGCGCCGCACACGCCGACCACGAACAGCACGCGCCGCGCATGATCGATCAGCAGGCGCACGGCGATCCGCCGGTGCCCCGAGCCGAACAGCGAAAACATGATCAGACAGATCGCCGAAAACACCGCGCCCGCGACGATCGCATACGCGACCACCATGCCGAGCGTACGGCCGAGCGCGTCGGGCATGGCGCGCACGAACAGCAGCGCGGCCACGAAGGCGATGATCCAGGGGCCGACGCGGCGCAGCGCGAAGATCAGCAGTTCGCGCGTGGTGGGATTCGGCTGCAATCCCATGACAATGCCGAAGCGCCGGTACAGGCGATGCTGCACATAGATCAGCGCGCCGGCGCAGGCGCCCCAGCCGGCCAGCATTGCCGCCATCGAAAACAGAATCCGGCCGAAGCTCTCGTGCCCCTGCCCGGAGACGATCGTGTAGAGCTCATTGCCCGCCGCGTTGAAGCGGCCGCCCCAATAGCGGACCGGCGTACGGCCTTGATGCACGTCCGATTCGAACGACGCGATGCCCGACGCGATCGCGCCGAGCAGGCCGGCGCTCGGCTGCGCAGGCGCGGGCGGCGCGACGTTTTGCGAGACGTCGCGCAATTTTTTGAGCTGGGCGACGAGCGCGGTGCGCTGGCGGTCGTTGTCGAGCGTGGAGATTACGCTGTCGAGCGAGCGCGCCAATTCCGCCTGGCTGGCCGGCGACGGCGCGGACGCCTCCTCCGCGGCCGATGCGCCTGAAGCGGAGGACGCGGGGGTCGCCGAGACCGTCGCGCTGTTGATCAGGCTCTGCAAGGCCGGGATGACGGGCGTGCCGGTGGCCGCGCCCGCGGCAAACGCGTTCGCGGGCAACCAGCCGACGGCACTCAGGATCAGCGCGACAAAAACTGCGGCCGCCCATGCGCTGAACCGTGCGGCGAGTGGCGGGCGCGCGCCACGGCGGGCCTCCCATGCGCTACGGTCAGAAGAAAAATGAAAGGCGGCGTGGGTCGCCGGCTGCCCGCCGTTGGACGGCGCAGCCTCGAACTCACGCCGCGACGGGCATGACTGCATGGCAATCCGTAAGAAAACGGGAGACGCCAGTGTATCCGCACTTTTATCGGGAGCGACCGAACTTGCGTAACCGAATGTTAGGACGCTTGCGCGGCCTCAACCGTTGTGAGGACCGCGCGCGAGTCCTGACGTCGCGTCGGCGTTGGCAGTTCCCGCGCGCGGCCCGTTCAGCCTCGTTTCCGGCTCAATAAGCGACCGTTGCGACCTGACGGATGAAACGGCCCTGCTCCAGTTCATCGACGAAAGCAACGGCGTAGTCTTCCACGGAAATGCGGCTGTTGCCCTCGGCGTCGGCCAGCAACGTGTTCGCGCCAGTGCGGAATTTGCCCGTGCGCTCGCCCGGCGCGATGATCGCAGCTGGAGCAAAGAAGGTCCAGTCGAGGTCGGTCGCGCTGCGGTAGTCGTCGAGCACCTTCCGATGCTCGAGCGCGATGGCCTTGTAGGCGTCAGGAAAGCCTTCCGAATCGACCAGTTGCTTGCCCGGCGCCACTTCGAGCGAACCCGCGCCGCCCACCACGACGAGGCGCTTCAGGCCCGCCGCGCGCACGCCTTCGATAAGCGCGCGAGTCGCTTTGCCGAGCGCCGCGAGATCGTCTTGCGGCGGCGCATAGGCGCTCGCCACCACGTCGTGGCCGCGCACCGCCGCGCCGACGCTCGCGGCATCGAGCAGATCCGCTTGCGCTGCTTTCAGATTTGCCACGTTGGTCGGCACGCGCGCCGGATTGCGCGCCAGGGCCGTCACCTGATGTCCGCGGCGGGCCGCTTCGGCGGCGATCCGCGAACCAATCATGCCGGTGGCGCCGAACAATGCGATCTTCAACTGTTTGCTCATTTTCACTGCTCCTATCGTTAGCATATATGTAACTGTATCGATTACATATAACGCGGAAAAAAGAGGGGCTTGAGCCCCCGTTCGTTGAGAGGCGCATGTTGCGATTGACCGCCACGCGCCCTTCCGTACTGCTTTTTTGCTACGTCACCCGTGCGAGCGCTTCTTGCGTTCGCGCTGCTTTTCGGCACGCACCACGTCGGCTGTGGCGTCGGCCAGCGTGCGCGCGCCGAGCGAGGCTTCCATGGCTTGCTGCGCTTCGTCGATAATGCCGCGCAG
The DNA here is from genome assembly GCF_003386115.1 of Paraburkholderia sp. BL27I4N3. NCBI lineage: Bacteria > Pseudomonadati > Pseudomonadota > Betaproteobacteria > Burkholderiales > Burkholderiaceae > Paraburkholderia > Paraburkholderia sp. BL27I4N3. Next base: position 2,825,121 of record NZ_QREJ01000001.1, read on the forward strand.
TACGCCCTGGATGTTGCGCCCGACCATGCACGCCGGATTCGGCTCCTCGCGATGCAACGCGAACAATTGCGCGTCGTCTACCGCACGATACACGTCGAGCAGCGTGATCTGCTCAGGCGCCCGGGCCAGCAGCGCGCCGCCGCCCGCGCCGAGCTGCGAGGTGGTGAGGCCCGCTTCCGCCAGCATGCTCAGAAGCCGCCGGATCAGCGCGGGATTCGTATTCACGCTCCCCGCGATCATGTCCGACGACAACGGCGCGCCCTCCTGCAACGACAGCAGCGCGAGCACATGCACCGCGAATGCAAACCGGCTACTCGTGTTCACAACAAACCCGCCCGGCGACGACAATGTGTAACCATAGTAATTACATTTAATCCGACTGTCAAACGATATGGCGATCCAGCCGGCATGTCACTTGTCCATCTGCTTTTGCGCATCGCCCGAATCGCCCGATGACGACGAAGCCGCCGCATTCGTCGACGACGCCGAGCTTTGCGCCGACCATTCCTGGAGCTTGCGCCCCGCCGATTCGAGCCCCTGCCCGGTCAGCGAGGCCGCCTTGCCGAGTTGCGCATTGGTGGCGCTCGCCGCGCTTTGCAGGTTCGCTTGCGCCGTCGAAGCCAACGCGTTGGGGTCGATCTTGATCGTGGGCGCCGAGGCCGAGTCGAGGTTCTGCTGCGCGGCGGACTTGGTCGCGTCGACCTGCTGGCCGACGTAGCTGGCCGCCTGATCGAGCTTCTGGCCGGCGACCTGGGCCGCGTCGTTGAGCTTGCCGGCAACCTGGCCGGCGGACGCGTCGTTCTTCTGACAGGCAGCGAGGCCGCCGAACACGACGGCAACGAACGCGGCACGGCGCAGCAAGGTTGAACGGATGGATAAAATCATGATTGTGTGTGAGCCGCGTCGAGCGGCTTCCGCATGCGAAAACGCGCCAATGATACGCCGTTGCGCTGCACGCGCGCCTTAACGAGCGCCTGCAAGGCGGTTCGCTCGAAGCAGCGCCGCGCGCCAGGCCTTCCGCCGGCGCGGAGTTCCGCGGCCCGGACGCACGCGTCCGGTCGCGTCCATCGCATGATCCGTCGCGGTTCTGTCAAACGTAGTGGAGTAGACTGCCTGAGCTTATGTGCGTCGACGAGTGAGCGTCACAGCTCGTTCGCTGTGTTCCGTTGATCAATTGGAGGCATACGATGGCGGCAAAGAAGATTCTGTTTCTAACCGGCGACTTCGCCGAGGATTACGAAACGATGGTGCCGTTCCAGGCGCTGCAGGCAGTCGGCCATGTAGTCGACGCGGTCTGCCCGAACAAGAAGGCGGGCGACCGGATCAAGACCGCGATTCACGATTTCGAAGGCGATCAGACCTACACTGAAAAGCCCGGCCATCAATTCACACTCAACGCCACCTTCGACGATGCCGACCCGCGCCAATACGACGCGCTCGCGATCGCCGGCGGCCGCGCGCCCGAGTATCTGCGGCTCAATCACAAGGTGATCGAGCTCGTGCGGCAATTCGCTGAAGCCGGCAAGCCGATCGCGGCCGTTTGCCACGCCGCGCAACTGCTGGCCGCCGCCGACGTGATCCGCGGCAAACGCATTTCCGCCTACCCGGCCTGCGCGCCCGAAGTAAAGCTGGCGGGCGGTGAATACGCCGACATTCCCGTCGACGCCGCGATCACCGACGCCAATTTCGTCACCGCACCGGCGTGGCCCGCGCATCCCGAATGGCTGCGCCAATTCCTCGTGCTGCTCGGCACGCGCATCGAACTCTGATCTGTCTGCCTGATTCATCGGCGCGCGCGTTGTCCTTGCGACAACGCGCGCACGCCAAAACTTCCCGTAATTGAGACTCGTCCGATAGTTCGTAACGCAAGGCTTTTCTATAGTCGCCGGCTGACTTGGGAGAGCTTTTTCAATGGAACTGACCGACTGGATCGTCATTCTCGCCGTCGTGTTGATGGCAATTGCGTTTTTTTACGGACGCACGCCGGCCAACTGGTCGCGCGAAAACCGCGCGCGCCGTCTGGCGGGCACGCGCATGCTGGTTCAGGCCGCGTGTTCGGTATGGGCTGCGCTGTTGCTCGCCGCGCGCGGCCTCTTTGCCCTGGACGGGTTGCCGGGTCTGCATCCGGCGCCGCTGGAAGCCCTGACAGGCGTTACGATCCTGATAGCGTGCGGCTGCTACTGGTCGATTCGCGGTAGAAAAATGCTCAAGCCACGCCGTCTCTTTACCGCGTAACGGCTACGGCGTGCTGATGCCGGGCCGCGCGTCCGCCGCGTGTGCGGCGGCGCCATCACTTCCACTCCTTCGATCGCGATCTTCCACGCCCGGACGGGCCTCGCGAATAGCTTGAGCACTCGTCACCACCGGTGGCGCCGACGTGCCGACCGCCTGCTGCGCGATCCGCGCCTCGGCTTCAGGCAGCGACAGATAGAACGTCGTGCCCACGCCTTCTTTCGACTCCGCCCACACACGTCCGCCGTGCCGCTCCACCACGCGGCGCACGAGCGCGAGGCCGATGCCCTCGCCCGCCGCCACATTGCCATGCAAGCGCTGAAACGCGTTGAATAGCCGCGGCAAGGCGACCGCCGGAATCCCCAGGCCGTTGTCCCGCACGTAAAAGATCCGCAGCGAGTGCACACCCGGCGGCGCGGGCGTCGTACCGATCTCGATCCGGCCTTCCCGCGAAGGGTCGAGATAATTCACCGCGTTGCCGATCAGATTCGCGAACACCTGTTCCAGCGCAGTGGGATCGCCCCACACGGCGGGCAGTTCGCCCACGCTGACCGGAGCGCGGCGCGCGCGGATCGAGGCTTGCATCGCGTCGATGACGCGCGGCACGATATCGCGCACCTCGACCTTCTGCTGCCGATACTCGACCCGGCCGACGCGCGACAGCCGCAACAACGCGTCGATGATGTGCGAAGCGCGCAGCACCGCCGTCTGCAGATAGTGCAACGCTTCGCCGATGTCCTCGTCGACCACCCGCTCGATGCGCTGCCGCGTCTCGGCCGCGAGCGACGACTCGCGCACGGCGGCGCGCAGTTCGTCGCACGAACGAATCAACTCCTTCGAGAAGCCTTGCAGATTCACCAGCGGCGCACGCAGGTCGTGCGACACGCTGTAGATGAACATTTCGTTTTCCTGGGTCTGCTGACGCAAGGTCTCGTTGATCCGCGCCAGTTCGCCAGTGCGGCGCGCAAGATCGGCCCGGAAGCGCGCCTCTATGCGCTCGGCTTCGAGCAGGCGCCGGCTGGTCTCGTGCAAGGTCAGATCGAGGCGCGCGATCTCGTCGCGGCCGGGGCCGATCGGCGCCAGCGGTTCATTGCCCGCGAGGCGCCCGGCGTTGTCGGCGAGGACCGCAAGCCGGCCGCGCACGCCGCGCGTGAACAACCAGACGGCCAGCGCGACGAACAGCAGGGAGCCCAACACGGCCGCGACCACCAGGGTCTGCTGCCACTCGCGGGCGGCGTCGGCGGCATTCGAACGCAATGTGTCGAGACGCCGCTCTTCCGTCTGGAACGCCGCGATTTGCTGACGAAAGCGGTCGAGCACATCGGACGGCGCAAGGTCGCGGAAGCGCGCGAGCACGTCGCGCCGCCGGCCCGAATGCAGCAGGTCCTGGATGCGATCCGACCATTGCCGGTAAGCCTGCACCGACTGGCGCACCTGAACCACGCGCTCGACTTGCGCCGGATTGTCGGCGACCAGTTCGGCCAATTGATCGATACGCCGGTCGACGTCCATCCACACCGACACGGGCGTGGAAAAGCGGGCGTCGTTGGCAAGCACCGCTCCGCGCAGCGCAACCGACTCGCCCAGTACCGGTTCGAGAATCGCGGTGGTCTGGCGCAGCACGTCCTGGCTATGGATAGCCCAGCGCTCCGCCTGTGTCGCATCCGCTTGCGCCTTGACCAGTCCGGACAATAGCGACAACTCGAAGAGGGCCGGAATCGCGATCAGCAACAGGCCTTTAGTGGTCAGTCTCATGCGTGCGCATTGGGGGTCGGTAGCCCGACAGATCATGCTCGGGGACGGGACATTATGTCGGCGTTGTGCGGGAAAACAAAGCGCGCCCGCCATCGGCCAGGCCTGCGCGGCCAGCGCGCACCACAGTCGTACGCAAAACGTCAGCGTTCTGAACTAAACGTAAACAAAATCGAATAATTCGCCCCGATTTGGTTCGCATCTTTCGCGGCGGAGAGCATATGCACATAAATTGTGCGTTTTTGTGTGAGTCGAGGTGCAACCACGACGGTGTGCGTGTTGCTCAGAATGCACGCGCAATCCCTTCACCGGTGCCGATGTGCACCTTCTCGACGCGGCTCGCGCATAAATTTGGCCCACTTCTTGCATTCACTGCCCGCTTTTTTGGCATACGCGGGACATATCGATGGAAAGTCTGAAAACCGGCACCGACACGCTCTTTCTTTTGCTCGGTGCCGCGATGGTGCTCGCCATGCACGCGGGGTTCGCGTTTCTCGAACTTGGGACGGTGCGCAAAAAGAATCAGGTCAACGCGTTGGTCAAGATTCTGGTGGACTTTTCGGTCTCGACAGTCGCGTATTTCTTCATCGGCTACACCATCGCGTACGGCGTACAGTTCTTCGGCAGCGCCGAGTCGCTGGCCGCGCACAACGGCTATGCACTGGTGCGCTTCTTCTTCCTGCTGACATTCGCCGCCGCGATTCCGGCGATCGTGTCCGGCGGCATCGCCGAACGTTCGAAGTTCAACCCGCAACTCTTCGCGACGTTCGTGCTGGTCGGCTTCATCTATCCATTCTTCGAAGGGATGGCGTGGAACAACCGCTTCGGCGTCCAGGACTGGCTCGCCCACCTGTTCGGTGTGCCGTTCCACGACTTCGCCGGCTCGGTCGTCGTGCATGCGTTCGGCGGCTGGGTCGCGTTGCCGGCCGTGCTGCTGCTCGGCGCCCGTCACGGCCGCTATCATCGCGACGGTGGGATCGCCGCGCATCCGCCTTCGAATATTCCGTTCCTCGCACTCGGCGCCTGGGTGCTGGCGGTCGGCTGGTTCGGCTTTAACGTGATGAGCGCGCAGACCATCGACAAAATCAGCGGCCTCGTCGCCGTCAATTCGCTGATGGCGATGGTCGGCGGCACGCTCACCGCGTGGCTCGCGGGCCGCAACGACCCCGGCTTCACGTACAACGGGCCGCTCGCCGGACTGGTGGCGGTCTGTGCGGGCTCCGACGTGATGCATCCGCTCGGCGCGCTGGTGACAGGCGGCATCGCCGGGGTGCTGTTCGTTTATATGTTCACCTGCGTGCAGAACCGCTGGCGCATCGACGACGTGCTCGGGGTGTGGCCGTTGCACGGCTTGTGCGGCGCGTGGGGCGGCATCGCCGCAGGCATTTTCGGCCTGCGCGCGCTCGGCGGCCTGGGCGGCGTTTCGTTCGGCGCGCAACTGGTGGGCACGCTCGGCGGAATCGTGGTCGCGACGCTCGGCGGCACGCTCGTGTACGGCGCGATCCGGTTGACGGTGGGGCTAAGGCTCGATCAGGAAGACGAATACAACGGCGCCGATCTGTCGATCCATAAGATTTCCGCGACCTCGGAGTGAAATGCGACCGGGAGCGCCGGTCGGCGCTTTCGTCTCGCGTACGCGTCGCGCCGGTGGCTTTTCAGCTCCGGCGCACGGATCGCGCCGGAGCCGAATCAGCGGCATTCCTTCGGGCCGTACTCGGCAGCAACCCGTTTGCGAACGCCCCGACCTGTCCCCGCATGCGCGCGCCGCTGTTAGACTTCCGCGCTGGAGATGGCATTCTCCCTTAACCGCCCTCGTGGCTGATGATGCCTGCTTCGTCCGGATGAACGCGGAGTCGGCGTCGTGCTCCTCGCTCTGCCCGGTTTGTCGACACTCCGGTTTTGCCAGGCCTCCTCTCATGTATTGGTCCATACTCGCTGTCGGCATCGGCGGCGCGCTCGGTTCGTTATTCCGCTGGTTTCTGGGCATTCGCCTGAACGGCGTCTTCAGCGACTTGCCGCTCGGCACTTTCGCCGCCAACGTCATTGCCGGATATGTGATCGGCCTCGCGGTCGCAGGCTTCGCGCGGGCGCCGCAGATCGCGCCCGAATGGCGGCTCTTCGTCATCACCGGCTTGATGGGCGGTCTGTCGACTTTCTCGACTTTTTCAGCGGAAGTGGTGCAGCGCCTGCAAGACGGCCGGCTCGGCTGGGCGGCGGGCGAGATCGTGATTCACGTGGCCGCGTCGCTTCTGATGACCATGCTTGGCGTTGCGACGGTGTCGCTGCTGTCTCGCTGAAGTCGCACTCTTCTCGATTCGCTCATCCGCACGTCTTCGACGCTCGCCAGTCCGGCGGCGTGCAGGTCCGCGCCACGCCGCGTCCGATTGAACAGCTTGACGCCCAGCGCCTTTTCCCTGCGCGTGAGCGCCTGACTCAGCGCGGGTTGCGCGATGTTCAACCGGTCAGCGACGCGCGCACGGCCGAATCCGAAGACCCGGCCGCTATTGGCACCGTACTGCGAGTGGGCTGGCGACAAATCGACGCTCATAGCGACGCCGGTTTCGGTCCATCAAAATTTGAGTGGAAGCGCTCCTTGCCGACGGTTGAGACCGTCTGCGAGCTTGCGCCTTGAGCTCTTTAGCGAACCCTCGATTTTCCACCACTCTTCGCCCGGCGCCTGAAGAGCACAGCGAATCCAAGCGCGACAAGCAAGGCCACTATCAGACCGGCGCTCATGCCCGTCGTGCCGCGCCTTTCATCCGGACTGGAAGCAGCGGAAGCGGCAGCAGGCGAAGAGCTCGGCGTTTCAACCGGCTTCGGGAGCGCCACACCGGCGGCACTTCCCTGGCGCACGAGAGAGGCCTCCGACGTCGGGGACGCCTGAGATGCGACCGCAGGAACGGTATCCCCAATCGGACCAACAGGAGCACTTTCAGTGGATGAAGCCATGGCCGGAGCCTGTGCGGCGTTAGAACTCGCTTCGGCCGATCTGGCCAGCGCCTTCCACCTGGCGAATACCGTATCAATGCAATGAACGTCGCTGCATGCGTTGCGCGATTGCCGCCACTGAGCGACCTGTTCGCGCGAAAGCTTGCCGCTGCTCAACAGAGCCTGTTGTTGCGCGGAGATATCGTCGTATTCGTTGTTCAGGATGGCGTGGTCGCATATGACGCGTTCAGCCGGTTGTCGCGTGGTTGCACATTGAATATCGCTTGCCCATGCTCCGGTTGGACCCAAAGCCGCCATTGACAGCAGCATTGGCAGAAATCGCTTTAAATGCACCGGCCCTCCTCGAATGTCGTTGCCTTGTTAAAAGTGCGGTCGCTCGCGAGCGAAATTCCCTATGCCTGCGGCAGGGTCACGAGACCGTTCACAGTGCCGCCGCATGAGGCGGCACTCGAAGCAGCTTACCGAATCTGGCTCGCAGTCGCTGATTTCATGTCAGGGTTAAAAGAGACCTCGCCTGTTCGAGGAGAGCTTGCGACGCGGCGAACTCATTGCGCCCTGCCATCGTCAGCGCCGCTTTGCCTGTGCGAACGAACAGATCGTCGTCAGATGTTACGACGGCACTCGCCTCGGGACCGGGACGGTCGTACCGGCGAAAGAATTCGAGCATTTGCGACGCATCCAATCGCGAATCCTTAGGACCCGCCCTGGCTAGAATCTCGGCGGCTGCTGCTAGCTGTCGAGTGGCCTGGAGGAATTCAGTACGGTCCATGAAACATGCCCCATGAGTCACCGTGGTCGATTGGTCACCGTGGTCGATTGTTCGAAGAGTTTAGCGCAAGACTTTCCAACGCTGCCGACAACGGCGGCCAGACGACGCGACTGAGTTCTAACGTACATCACCTCTGAACTGACGATTGCCGCCCTGTCCAGGGCATGCGGTTCGCGTAAGTGTTGGCCTCGACGGCGGCGGACAAGCTGAAATGTTCGCCTAAACCCAACATCGGATCACGCCTTCGCCCGGCTAAATCGGCATCAACAAGGCTTGCAGCCCCGACTCGAATGGCTCTGCGGAAACGACCTCTCCGTCGGCACGATCGTTGCAAATATGGCTGCCTCAACGGAGGTTGCCATCATGTGCGTCTTGCAGGGTTTCGTTAATGCCATTCCGCTGCGTGCGTCTTCACTTGTCGCCGCCGCTGCCATCTCTGTCGTGGTGGTCTGCGGCGCCGGCACCGCAGCATTTGTCGGGTTGCTGCCCGAGTCGGATGACGTGGCGGTCGCAGTGACGGCGACGCCGTTAATCGACATGCAAGTCGACGCTTATGTGAAGCGTGTCGCAAGTGCGTATTGAACCGCCAGCCGTAAAGCAAGCGCGAACGCCGCAGCCTTGCGCTGCTCGTTTACGTGTGAGCTACCGCGACGCCGATCCCAATCAGCTATCAGGAGCGCAGTACGCCTTTCAAGCGCCCCAGTTCAGCGGGTCTCGTGTATGACCGGTACAACTCGCCAACCGTGCCGAATGCCAGGGCCGGTTTGAGAGTGGCACCGGGAAGTGCGTGAGTAATCCAATCAAAGGCATTCATTTCACGTTGAGCGGCATGCACCGCCGCGGTAAGCACAGTGAGGGCTCGTTCTGCGGAGTGCCCACCCAGGTCGACGAAGCAGCTCTCAAATGGATGCTTCGTTATGCTCTCGACGTGTAACGCTGACTTTCGAACGTCCAAATCAACCTCCTTCGTGGATTGCCCATCCTGTATAGCAACCGAATATGACAATACATCGCGTTGTCCCGCCAACGATTCGACTCGACTCGCGCGAGCATGACGGTCGCGCTGCGGCGCGGTAACCGCCCAGGACAATTGGCACGCAGCAACGCAGTGTGAACAGGCGCACACCCTTTTTCGAATCCAGTCGCGAGTATTCCTCGTATATGCAATCAGATCCGCGCGATGACGCGTGGCGCCTCTGGAGGTATACACCATGAAATACGGGACTATGTTCGTCGCTATCGCGCTGTTGCGCCGTCTGCCGATGCCGAAGTAACAGGACAGGCAATCGACCTCAGGCGTTCGAATTCGGCGTAGCGCTGTCATTTTCGGTGCTGGGCCACGACTCACCTGCATGCCTCGCATCGGGACGCAGCCAATGTCTGCCCTGATGCGGGGGGAAGCTGCTTGCGAATCGCCGCTGCGCAACCGGTCAGCTTTTAGCGGCATACGAGACTTTGGCGCGGCTGACGCACGCGTCTGCATCAAAGGAGAAACACCATGGAAAAGTTGGCGGCGAAACTTCTGTTCGCGCGTGTCGCTGTCGTGTCGCTTTGCGCGTGCGCCGCGACGCTTGCGCAGGCTGGCGGGAATGGCAATGGCGGGTCTGGCGGCGGCGGTGCTCACGGTGCCGCGACCGCAGGCATGACGTACCACAGCGAGCCCGTCTCGAGCCCCTGGAACCGGGTTCCTGGCGACCTGAGCAAGAGCGCGGACACGGCGCATCAGGACATGCCCGGCATGACTCCCAACTACAACACTGTGCCGGATAAAACAGTGCAATGAATGCCTGAAAGCTTGCCGGCGCGAGACGGTTCATCGTCTGCGCGCCCGGCAAAATGTTCGCAATGACGCGCTGCCTCAGGTGGGAATGCCGCTGCCCGCGGCCGGCTTCACATACCGACAATTCGCACCGCTGCCGGGTCAAAAAAACGTCCCTCGGGCCAGCCGGAAGACGTAATAGCCGATGGCGCTCGTCGCCTCTTCATTTCGCCAATTGCCCTGGCAAGCGCATGAAGTTTTCGATGAGCCGCAGCAAGTCCGCCTCATCCGGCCGCGTACCCCATCGGCTGTATCCCGCAACCGACGCAATGGCGAACCAGGAATGCGGCGGAAACCATTCTGCTCGCACTGTCACGCCGCCCATGATTCGCAGTCGTCCCGTATCGCTGAGGAACTCAGCGTGAATCTCCTCATCGCCGACGGTTTTGCTGGCGATGACTGGCGTGGACCGAAGCATGAAGCCCTCCTGCGATTTCTGGCAGCTAAAAGCGGATGCTGTTGAACTGGCTCTCCCGAAGAAAACGAACCTAGCCGGGACGTTTGCATCCACCCGCCGAGTCAGCGACGAAGACCGAGGTTTTCCTGATGACGCTGCGCATTTGATACGCAAGTTGCATGCCGGACTGAGCAAACGCCCGATAGTCGAGCTTTTGCCCGGCGCGCATTTACGGGCCGCCTGGTTGGAGGGCGATGGGGTTTGTCGGATGCACGGAAGTGAACTGCGAGGCACCTGTTCTGTGCTGAACAGCGCGCTGCGGAAAGGTAACGCGATGTCCTCGCGCATCCCGCGGCCGACTCCCACAAGGTTCGAAAAGAGACCGCGCGAGACGTGTACTCTTACGACTGAGCGAAATCGCCGTGGCACTGGAACAGCTGTGCCTGGACTCGGCCGCCGACGATAGCGCCCGAAGTCGTCGATGCGTATTCTGAAATGGTGAACGGCTTGGTCGCCCGATATTGCTCGGACGTGACGCGTTACACGACCGGCAGCTTCTTTCGCATGGAACGGAGGGACGCGCTGCAGCGGCACAGTGTCGCTACGTATATTAACGAGAGCCCCGAGGAGGCTTCGTCTCACGAGGCACGCTAAACGATGCACCCGCGAACAACGCGAGGTGCGTGCCGCCGCCAGCCCTGCTGATTGCGCGAGCCCGTTGACCGATAAGCGTGACGAATCAACCCGTGTCGCCGCCCGCTACTGGCAACACCGTGCCGGTGATATAACCCGCCTCGTCTGAGGCGAGGAACAGGATCGGCGCGGCCTGTTCGTCGATGCTGCCGTAGCGCTTCAGGAAAGTCGATTCAGTGACCTGCTTCACCGCTTCGCCCATCCAGATTTTTTCCTGCTCGCTGTCGCCGACAGCATTGCGCGGGACACGTCGCGGCGGCGCATCGGTCCCGCCAGGCGCAGTAGCGACTACGCGGATGTTGTGCTCCGCGTATTCCATCGCCAGCGACTGCGTGATCGCGTTGACGCCACCCTTGGCCGCCGAATACGGAACGCGGCGAATCCCGCGCGTGGCGTTCGACGACACGTTCACGATGATCCCGCCTCCGCGCTTGAGCAGGTACGGCAAGACTGCATGGCATGCGTACAGCGTCGGCATAAGCGAGCGGCGGATTTCCGCATCGATCTGCGCAGGCTCGAACTCGGCGAAGGGACGCATGCGAATCGCGCCCCCCACGCCGTTAATCAGAATGTCGATGCCGCCGAACGCGCGCGCGGCGAAGGCCATCGCCGACGCGGCGCCTTCGTACGCCTCGAGATCGGCGACAAACCCGGCTGTTTCCGCGCCATGCGCTTCGGCGGCGACTTCCGCCACGAACCCGGCGCGATCCACGAACAGCACCTTGCCGCCTTCGGCTGCTGCGCGAAGCGCCACCGCGCGACCGATGCCCTGCGCGGCGCCGGTGACCACCACGACCTTGCCGGCGAATCGTTGCGTGTTCATGCGGTCCTCGGGGCGGCGTTAGGCGTGAACTTCTCGTAGTGGAAGCTGTTGGGCTTCACACCGTTGTCGTCGAAATGCTTGCGCACTGCGTCGACCATCGGCGGGGGTCCGCACAGGTACACGTCCACGTCGCCGTCATTGACGGCCTCCGCCGGCATATGCTGCGTCACCCAACCTTTGCGAGGATGGGTCGACTCCGTGTCGGCGACGACCGTGCTGTAGGTGAAGTTCGGCAACTTCGCCACGTAGGTTTCGATTGCATCGACCTGCACGAGGTCGAGGTCTCGCGTTACGCCGTAAATCAGATGGACTTTCTGCTGCGAATTCGCGCGAGCCAGCACTTCAAGCATCGACAGGAACGGTGCCAGGCCCGTGCCGCCGGCGAGGAACAGCAAGGGTCTCTCGACAGCGCGCAGATAGAAGCTGCCCAGCGGTCCGGTCAGCTCCACTTTGTTGCCTGCCTGGGCGGATTCGAGCCACGTGCTCATCACGCCACCGGAAATTTTCTTGATCAGAAAACTGATTTTCGATTCGCCCGGTGCCGACGAAAAAGAATACGAACGGTGCTGACCGCTGCCAGGCACGTCGATGTTGACATACTGGCCCGGCAGAAACACCGGGGCGGTTGCATCCACATCCAGTTCAAGCACGATGGCCGCATCGTTGTGCGCTTCGACCTTCGATACGGTCGCGGCGAACTTGCTCTGCTCGGTCTTGCATGCAGTGGAAGAGGCCGGCACCGCAATGACGCAATCGCTTTGCGGCACCATCTGGCAGGTGAGCACGAGACCACCTTCCTTTTCATCGTCGCTCAGCGCGTCTTCAATGTAGTCGTCGCCCAGGTCGTAGCTTCCACTCTCCGCCCGGCACTTGCAGGTGCCGCACACGCCGTCGGAGCAATCCATCGGCAGATTGATTTTTGCGCGAAAGGCGGCGTCGAGCACTTTCTCGCCCGCCTTGCATGTCACGAAGCGGGTCACGCCGTCTTCAAAATTCAGTGCAATGTTGTAGCTGGACATCTTGCCTCCTGTACTTCTCTGTTCCGCGGTGTTTGCGCTCAAACGTGATAGACGTCGAGTACCTGGCGGATGTAGTCGTCCTTCAATACGATGCGCTTGTAGCAGATCAACAGTTCATTGTTGACCTTGCGCAGAGTGACGAACATCGCGCCGAAAAACTGGTCGGTGGCTTTATAACGGTGGCTGAGCGTGTTGAAGTTGTAGCGCACGTCCACTTCGTTCTCGCGCTCGGCCAGCACTTCCACATTGGTGACGTTGTGACTGGTTCGCGGTTCTGGCATCGAGGCACTGCTGCGCTCGGTCTTGATGCGGAACACGCGGTCTTCCAGGCCGCCACGGTCCGGGTAATACATCAGCGAAATCTGACTCTCGTGGTCGTCGGTGAGTTGGTCATCGTCATCCCATGCGGGCATCCAGTACGTGACGTCCTCGGTATAGCAGGCAAGCCAGTCGTCCCATTGACGGTCGTCGAGCAGGCGCGCTTCGCGGAACAGCGCGGCGCAAATTTTCTGGTGATCGAAGCTCATGCCAAAGCCTCCCCTCGTTCCTTCCTGAGTGCGTCGCGCATCACATGGACCCAGTACTCGTGCTGACACACAAACAGGCCTTCGTCTTCGCTTCGCTCGCCTGAAATGCGTGGTTTCAGACCCATATTTTTTGCATTTGTGTCGGCCCCTTCGACCCACAGCGGCGCGCCGCGCGACAGGTCGTTCCACATTGCAGCGGTGCCGGCATAACCCGCCTGGCAGGCACGGAATTCTTCGAGGTCATCCGCGGTGCCCATGCCCGAGACGTTGAAGAAGTCTTCGTATTGGCGAATGCGGGTAGCCCGGTCGGATGCGCTCTCGCCCTTCGGTGCGAAACAGAAGATGCTGACTTCGGTCTTGTCCACGCTGATCGGACGTACGACGCGAATCTGCGTGCTGAACTGGTCCATCAGGAACACGTTCGGATACAGACAAAGATTGCGCGTCTGGTTGACGATGAAGTCCGCCTTCACCTCGCCCACGCGTGCCTTGATTTCGTCGCGGTATTGATAGACGGGCCGCACTTCCGGGTTCATCGTCCTGGTCCACAGCAGGATGTGGCCATGCTCGAACCCGTACACGCCCGCTACCGACTTGCTCCAGCTGTTTGCATCCACGGCCTTGGTGCCCTCGACCTTGCGCCGGTCCATCGTGGCGGCGTAATTCCAGTGCACAGTGCTGACGTGGTAGCCGTCGCAGCCGTTCTCCATCTGCATCTTCCAGTTGCCGTCGTAGATATACGAGGAATTGCCGCGCAACACTTCCAGCCCGTCCGGAGCCTGGTCGACGATCTGATCGATGATGACCCGTGTCTCGCCGAGGTAATCCTCGAGCGGAATCGCGTCCGCGTTGAGCGTGCCGAACAGGAAGCCGCGATAGCTCTGGAAACGTGCGACTTTTTTCAGATCATGCGAACCGTTGGTATTGAATTGCACCGGATATTCGGTGGTCTTTACGTCTTTCACTTTCAGCAGCTTGCCGGTGTTGGCGAAGCTCCAGCCGTGGAAAGGACACGTGAAAGTGCCTTTGTTGCCGTGCTTTTTACGGCACAGCATCGCGCCCTTGTGCGCGCAGGCATTGATGACCGCGTGCAGTTCGCCGCTTTTGTCGCGGGTTACCACAACAGGCTGACGGCCAATCCAGGCGGTGTAGTAGTCGTTGCTATTGGGAATCTGGCTTTCATGCGCGAGATAGACCCAGTTGCTCTCGAAAATGTGCTTCATTTCGAGCTCGAACAATTCAGCGTTCGTGAAGATGTCGCGGCGGCAACGGAATACGCCGTTTTGTTTGTCGTCCTGAACCGCTGTGTGCAGCAGTTCATCGAGTTGCGAGGCTTTATCGAAAGTTGCGGACATGAGTGCTCTCCTACGCGTGCTTCAGCTCATGGCGCACGCGCATCAGTGTCGAAAGATTCTTGCGAAGGATTGAGCGGCAGCAGTGGTACGACGCAGCGGCCGCGTTCAGCGCTCAGGCGCTAGCAGACGCCCGCAGACGATGCACGAGCTGGTTATCCTTGCCCTGAATCAGCGGAGTCAACTCGATGTCGAACTGGATTTCCTTATACGCATCGGTCTTCATTCCCAGCGCAGTGCCGCCGGTCTTTTCAACCACGTGGGGAATCAGATCTTCGCGAGTGGCGTAAGCGAAGTCGTCCCAGATCAACGGATCACCCTCGATGTTGATTTGCGTCGTCAGCTTGCGGGAGTTGTTGGAGGTGACGAAGAAATGCACATGCGCGGGGCGGTTGCCATGGCGGCCGAGCACGTCCAGCAGTTGCTGAGTCGCACCGTGCGGCGGACAACCATAGCCGACCGGCATGAGCGTACGGAACTCGTACTTGCCGTCGGAGCCGGTGCCGACCGCGCCGCGCAGATTGAAGTCGCTCTGCGCACCGGTCGGGTCGAAGTGCGAATAGAAGCCTTTCGAGTTCGCGTGCCAGCATTCGACCAACGCGCCCGCCACGGGCTCGCCATCCGGGCCGGTTACCGTGCCGCGGATAACCAGCGGGCCGGCGTCGTCGTCCGGATCGATATCGATTTTCGCCACGCCATCGCGCACCGGCGCGCCGGCCACATACAGCGGACCTTCGATGGTACGCGGCGTGCCGCCGGTAATTTCAGCCGCCTTATCCTCCGCGTCCATGCGGATGTCGAGGTATTTCTCCAGACCGAGGCCGGCAGCCAGCAGCGCTGCTTCACCGTCCTGGCCGAGCTTGTTGAAGTAGTGGACGCCGGCCCAGATTTCGTCGGGCGTCATGTCGAGGTCGTCGATGGCCTTGAACAGGTCGCCGAGCAGTCGATTGACTATCTGCTTCGCGCGAGCACCGCCGTCCTGACTACCGACGTTGGTAGCGGCCTTCAGCAGGTCTTGCACCTCCTTCGTATCGAACACTTTGACGCTCATGTCTTCTCCTGAATCTCTATTTTCTGATCGGGTAAACCCTCGGTTTAGCGCCCTCCAGAATATGCCTGAGAGGTATAATGAGTGCTGAAACAGAGTGTGAATGCAGAATAATTGACCCGGCAAGGCGCCGTCCAACACTGATTTGGTATCGGTCTATATCTGTGAGGTATTGACATGGAACTGCGGCATCTTCGCTATTTCGTCGCCGTAGCCGAGGAACGCAATTTCACGCGCGCGGCACAGCGGCTGAACATGGCGCAACCGCCTTTGAGCCGGCAGATCCAGCAGCTCGAAGAGCTGCTCGAGGTGCAGCTATTCCAGCGTGATTCGCGTCCGTTGAAGCTCACCGAGACGGGTAAGTTCTTCTATGCTCACGCCGTCCAGTTGCTGGCCCAGACGTCCGAACTCGAATCCATGACGCGGCGCGTGGGCAACATCGAGCGCAGCCTCTCTGTCGGTTTCGTGGGTTCGACATTATATGGAATGCTGCCCAAAATCATCCGGCGCTTCCGCGACGAGAACACTACCGTCGAACTCAGCCTTCACGAGATGTCGACAATGGACCAGATCCGAGCGCTAAAAGACGGTCAGATCGATGTCGGGTTCGGTCGTATTCGGCACGAGGACACCAACATCCGCCGGGTGATTCTTCGCGAGGAGAAGATGATCGTTGCATTCCCGGAGGGCCATCCACTCTCACTAGCGAAACCCGTCCTTGGTCTCAGCGACCTGGTCAACGAAACGCTGATTATTTTCCCTAAGGCGCCGCGCCCCAGTTATGCAGACCAGGTGCTGTCGGCATTCGAAGACCGCGGTCTCAAGCCGCGCCGGATCTACGAAGTGCGGGAGTTGCAGATTGCGCTAGGCCTCGTAGCAGCGGGGGAAGGCATTTCCGTCGTTCCAAGTAGCGTGTACGGCCTGAAGCGCGACGATGTGAGCTACAAGGAACTGGACGACCCTACTCTGGTATCGCCAATCATCATGAGCATGCGTGCGCTCGACGAGTCGCGCGACATTCGGGAAATGCTTGAACTCATCTATCGGCTGTACGAGGAGGAGAAGATAAGCTTTGCACCCCGTAACGATTCGGGGCGGTGATATCCGTCATATCTCGGGGTTTGGCACAGGACGTCGACGGTGTTGGACAGCCGGTTATCGGGCACGCGATACTTCAGCAACCCCTTCACTCCAATATGCGCGCGTTGCGACGAAATGCCTGCGGCGGTTGGTCGACTGTGCCTGTAGCGCAGCTTCCTGAAGTGGATACCTATTTTCCGTGTGCGACGAAGGGACTCACGAATCGTTACGCAGAGAGTGCAGTTGCCGAACCTTGTCGAAAAGCCACTGGAAAACTGAATGGTCTGTCTCCTGCTCCGCAGGAATCGGCGTCATCAGCTTGCTGATTGCATTCTGGCGATAGGCCAGCAGTTGACACATCTGCTTCGCCACCTGCGGATGCTCTTTCAGGAACGAAGTCATATCCTCCTTGCTTACCTGATATAGCAGGCAAGGGGTAAGCGTCGCAATGGAAACGTGCATAGGAAGTCCGGCGAGCAGCCCCGTTTCGCCAAATGTTTCATCCGGCCCGATACGGGCAATTTCACGGGCGCCGGACGATTCAGCATAGGTAACGGCCAGTACGCCGGAGTGGACAATTGACAGACTATCCGGGACCGTTTCAGACGCCAGAACCTGCTGATTAGCCTGGTATTCGTGTCTGGAAAGTCGCGCTGCAAGCCGTGTGACTTCATCGCTAGTCAGGCTTTCGAATAGATTCACTCGTTTTAGAAGTGCTTCCTTGGCGTCATGCGCGGTAGCGATTGGCGCGGGCATCCCTAGTGCACGCAGTGCCACACCTGATGCCGCGAGATGCCGATAACAGAGATCGAAAAGCTCGTTGGATGCAGATAGTTTTTTGGACATATCGTCGACAAAGCCAACCACCTCGTATTGCACCGAGTTCAATGTGGTGCGTTTCATGCGAGCGGAGGGAGCGGGAACGTCAAGGATGGCGTTGCACCCGGTCAGGGCGCGGCTTAAGGCGTCGAGCACGGTCTTCGGCCGTGCCTCCGGCTCAATCTCCAGGACCAGCGAGAGGCCGTGAACATTCGTCGGCCTGCTGTTGTTGGATATTTTTGCCTTTGCGGCGACGGCATTGGGAACAATAAGAGTGTTGCCCTGACCGGTCAGCAGATGCGTGGCGCGCCAGTTCATCTCGACGACCTTGCCTTCGACATCGTCAATCTCCACCCAGTCGCCGACAGAATACGGCTCCGTGGTATTGAGTACGATTCCCGCAAAGACGTCGCTGAGTGTGCTCTGGATTGCGAGGCCAAGCACAATGGCGAGGGCACCCGAAGTAGCAACGAGTCCGCGCACCGGCAGCTCGAGGACAAACCCAAGGGCGGCCACGACCGCGGCGAGGAATACCACCGCGCCGAACACGTCCGAGAATAGCCGCTGCCGTCGCCAGGCGCTTGGTAGTAGCAGCGTATCGAGCGAAAGCGTAAGCAGACGCGCTGCCATCAGCCACCAGATTATTTCAAGCACCTGCCCGACCCAGTGCAATTCGACGGCGTCCGCGTAGGGCGCCTGGGTGAATGGGCTCAGGCCGGACGCGAAAAGTACCCAGCTCAACACCGAAAAAAGCGTAAGCCGTATCAGGAGCCGAGCGAATTCATGCGCGGGGAGTCGGAAACGCCACACGATGATGTCGAGAGCGACGATACCGAATCCCAGAATCAGTGGATATTTCACAGACGTTCCTCAGCAGGCGACCTTGGGAGGATATCTCATCGTCTACGACTCACAACCGCTGCAGGTTCAACTTGCTAGTGATGATCTGCGGCTAATCTACGGAAAAAACCCTGCCGCCGATATGCAGTTGATTCGCACCCGAAACGGTCCATTCGAGCTTGTCGTTTGCGAGCGAAGTTGCAATCGTGCCAATCTGTTTCAGGGCTTTCGGTCGGACCCGCAGGGGCGCCTGGAAAATCCGCACTGGCCGTGTGTCGCATCATTGCTACGCTTGTGGATTTATCGAGCGACCGCTCCAGATATTCGGCGAGTGTTCTCAGTAATTCCGGGGCATGCTCCGGGTCGTCGGCGAATCCACTGTCAACCGGCACTTTGACCTCCCCTTTGCATGGGGCAAGTGACCACGCGTTTGCATTGTCACACTTGCCATCATGACACAGCGGGTGGGTCAGAGTCCGAGAACTCCCGCCCTGACTGCGCCGTGTGTCTCCCGGGCTGATTGCGTTTATCACCATTGCTCGGCGGTGTGACAATACTGGGATTGACACAGTCCATTACCAATCCGAGGACACGTGCAGACAGATTCCCCCCAGCGTGCCAGTACGCTCAGCCAGATCCCCCGCGGCATCTGGATGCTGGGCTTCGTGAGCCTGTTCATGGACATCTCGTCGGAAATCATCCATAGCCTTCTGCCGATGTTCCTCGTGACAAGTCTCGGTGCGAGCGCCACGATGGTCGGCCTGATTGAAGGCGCGGCGGAGGCGGCTTCGCCCATCGTCAAGGTGTTTTCGGGCGCGCTGAGCGACTACCTTGGTAACCGGAAGTGGCTCGCGGTCATCGGATACGGCATGGGGGCGTTGAGCAAGCCACTGTTTGCACTGGCGCCCACCGCAGGCATCGTATTGACGGCACGTGTGGTCGACCGGGTAGGAAAAGGCATTCGGGGTGCACCGCGCGACGCGCTCGTGGCTGACATCACTCCCGCCCATCTGCGTGGCGCGGCCTATGGCCTGCGGCAATCGCTCGACACAATCGGCGCCTTTGTTGGACCGTTGCTCGCGGTCGCCCTGATGCTGCTGTGGGCGGACAACTTCCGTCGGGTATTTTGGGTCGCAGTCGGGCCGGGACTTGTTGCCGTTGCGTTACTCGTTTTCGGTATCAGGGAACCTGCACGGCAGCCGGGAGCAAAGCGCGTCAACCCGATTGAGCTCGACAGCCTGAAGAAACTGAGCGGGCCTTATTGGTGGGTCGTCGGCGTCGGTGCAGTCTTCACGCTCGCACGCTTCAGCGAAGCCTTCCTGGTGTTGCGTGCGATGCAGGGTGGTATCCCGATAGCCCTCGTGCCTCTCGCCATGGTGGCAATGAATGTCGTGTACTCGCTGTCGGCGTACCCATTCGGAAAACTGGCTGACTCGATGAGTCACACCAGGCTGTTGGCCGCCGGCATTCTGGTGCTCGTCGCATCTGACATCGTGCTGGCTCATGGCAACTCATGGCCAGTTGTGATAATCGGGGTAGCCCTTTGGGGGCTGCATATGGGGTTGACTCAAGGTCTGCTGGCGACCATGGTCGCGCAATCGGCACCGCCCGAGCTGAAGGGCACCGCATTCGGCTTCTTCAGCCTGATGAGCGGGCTGGCGATGCTTGTCGCCAGTGTCGTTGCCGGTCAACTCTGGGACCGCTTCGGAGCGAGTACGACGTTCTATGCCGGGGCGGGATTCTGTATCGCAACGCTGTTCGCGCTGGCGACCCGGCCATTGACACGCGACAGCAGGACATGACCTGGCGGCTACTTGACGAGCCGCGCGTGACAAATCAGTCGTCGTCTTCATGGCGATGGTGTTCCCATCCACGGTGCCGGCCGTGGTCATGCCACCGGCGCTCGTCGCCGTAGTCGCCTTCATAGCGATATCCGTAGCCATAGACCGGGGCCGGCGCGTAGACCACTGGCGGCGGCGCCTCGTACACGACCGGGGGTGGCGCGACATACATGGGACCAGGAACGCCCAGATAAACGCCGATGTCCGCGTGAGCGAAAGCCGCGCTGGACGCACAGGCAGCGGGAATTCCCACCGCGAGAAAAAGGGTAGCGCGCTTCATGAAGTTCTCCAGTCCTGCCCGGTTCTGGCGGATGCCAGACAACGACGAACGAGGCGGATTGTAGGGGGGCCAATCCGTAGCAGGTGCAGCCGGATTGTCAATTCTGTAACAGGCGGTAATCGGGAAATCTCGCCGGTTTTCGAGGTTGATTACGACACGCTCAGGGAGTCGCGCGAGACATGAACACGCTCACGGACCTAGACCGGCGGCGGCGCTGTGTAGTTGAAGTTCACCAGCGCCCACTGGAAGGATGCGTGGTAGAGAATTGGAAGAGATTCCGGAAGCAAACTTTTTTGTGCGCTCATACGCACAAAAAAAAAGACGTCACGTTGCCGTGACGCCTTAAAAAGTTCTAGCCATTCCGAGGGCCGTGCTAGAACCTGAGAGACGGTATTCGAAAGTTGGGCCTGCGATGCGGCGCCTGTACAGAGCGCCGTAGATCGTTACGGTGGACTATGAGAAGACACTCGGCACAGACACTGTGCGGGCCACGGCAGGTTCAGAACTTCAAAACGCGGAACCTGAAACCGTCTTTCGAAATGAGATTCCATTTTTTATGGTTATGCTGACTAAGTCAAGCAAAATCTAAAGACGCTTCGTTCGTGGCGGAAAAATATTCCGATACAATGAATCTTCCGATGAAAAATCACTTCGATGCCCCATGTTGGGGCCGCCGCCGGCGCTTTGAGAGAGGGCTCCAGCTTGGGCCGCGAAGAAAGAAATTGAAATAAAGTTCCAAAAAAACATATGAACCGACCCACGCGCTCCCAAGCTGCCGCGGACCCGACCAGAGACAAAGACGGCTCCGGCGACGAAGTCACCGCCCTCGCGCGCGGCCTGACCGTGCTGCGCTCGGTCGCCGCCGCGGACGCGCCGCTCAGCAACCGCGAACTGACCGAGTTGACCGGCATTCCCAAGCCCACCGTGTCGCGCATCACCGCGACGCTGGTCAGCGCGGGCTTTCTGTTCCGGCTGCCCGACAGCGAGCGTTTCGTGCTGACCTCGTCGGTGCTCGAGCTGAGCAACGGCTTCCTGCGCAACTTCGATATCCGCGCTCGCGCGCGGCCGTTCCTGATCGAGCTGGCCGAACGCACGGCGTTGTCCGTTCATCTGGCCGTGCGCGACCGCCTCGACATGGTGGTGATCGACGCGATCCGGCCGCGTTCGGCAGTGCTGGTGTCACGCCTTGAGATTGGCTCGCGCATGAATCTGAGCCGCACCGCCGTCGGCCGCGCCTATCTGGCCGCGCTCGAAGCACCGGAGCGGGAAAAATTGCTGATCGGCTTGCAGGCGGCTGAAGGCGATGACTGGGGCCATCTCAGCAGCAGGCTCGACAGTGCATTGCAGGAAACCGTCGAGCGCGGCTTCGCGATTGCAACGGGCGAATGGCACGACGGGCTCAACGCGATCGCACTCGGTTTCACAGGACCGTCGGGCGAACGCTATGCGGTCAATTGCGGCGGTTCAGCCGACCAATGCCCACGCGACTGGCTGATCTCGCGTGCCGCCCCGGCGCTGCTCGAGTGCGTCGCGAGAATCGTGCTGGAGATCGGCGGCACGCCGGGGCGCCGCCTGGATACCTGAACCGACCGCGGCGTTCGCCGGCGAGCAGTGGAGGTTTGTGCAAGCAATCCTGTAACCTTCGTAATCAACAGAAAAATACGCGGGTGGACTGTTACAGAGCCCGCGACGTAGGATCATGCCTTCCTGTCGCGGGACGCGCGCCCGGCTTGCGGTTTTCTCCTTCGATAACGTTCCGGCCGCCTGTTCCGACGCCGCATTGCGCTAACATCGCTGTCCCGCGCCTTGGGTAGGATCGCGCGGAACGAGCGCGGTGCACCCGTTGTCGAAACCGCCTGTCATGCCATTCGCGTGCCGCTCCGCCGAACTGTCGAAACGGCGCGAACGCGCACGCGGCTCACATCCAAGCCAGTCACCTGACCGAACCGATGGACGAACAACAACAGCATTCGGAAACCACACGCCCTGTTCCTCCGGCTTCCCAACCGTCCTCCCGCAGCGGCCCCACCGGCACACCGAACCCGCCGCCAGGCATGGTGAAGCGGCATCGCGGCCGCAATATCGCGCTGATCATCGCCGCACTGGTCATCCTCGGGGTGGTGCTGTGGCGCTGGCACCCGTGGGGCAGTCCCGGCGGCGCAGCGAGCGCGGGCGATGCGAGCGGTGCCCGCGCCGGCCGCGCTGGACGCGGTGCAGCGATGGGCAATATGCCGCAGCCCGTTCACGTGGCGGCCGCGACGCAGGGCGAAATGCCGGTGGTGCTGACCGCACTCGGCACGGTCACGCCGCTGGCTAACGTCACCGTGCTGCCGCAATTGAGCGGCGTGTTGCAGGACGTGTATTTCAAGGAAGGCCAGATGGTCAGGAAGGGCGACGTGCTGGCCCAGATCGACCCCCGCCCCTATCAAATCTCGCTGGATAACGCGCAAGGCACGCTCGCCCGCGACGAGGCTCTGCTGCAAACCGCCCGCCTCGACCTGAAGCGTTATCAGACGCTGCTCTCGCAAGACTCCATCGCCAGCCAGCAGGTGGATACGCAGGCCTCACTGGTGCGTCAATACGAAGGCACGGTGAAGTCCGACAAAGCCAATATCGACACCTACAAGCTCGACCTCGTCTACGCGCGCATCACCGCGCCGGTGTCGGGACGCGTCGGTCTGCGCCAGGTCGATCCGGGCAATTACGTCACGCCGAGCCTGACCAACGGCATCGTCGTGATTACGCAGTTACAGCCGATCAGCGTGATCTTCACGACCTCTGAAGACAACCTTCAGCAGATCATCCAGCAGACCCAGTCGGGCGCGAAGCTCTCGGTGACCGCGTATGACCGCAGCAACACCACCTCGCTCGAAGGCGGCATGCTCGAAACGCTGGACAACCAGATCGACACCACCACCGGCACGGTCAAGCTGCGCGCGATCTTCCAGAACAGCAAGAACCTGCTGTTCCCGAATCAGTTCGTGAATGCGCGCCTGCTGGTCGATACGATCAAGGACGCGGTGATCGTGCCGACGCCAGCCGTGCTCAACGGTTCGATGGGCCCGTTCGTGTACGTCGTGAAGGCCGATAACACCGTGACGGTGCGCCCGGTCAAGCTCGGCCCCGTGGATGGCGAGCGCACCAGCATCAAGTCCGGCCTGGCCGTCGGCGAGCGCGTCGTGATCGACGGTTCGGACCGTCTGAAGGAAGGCGCGAAAATCACGATTCCGGCCGACAAGCCTCGCGGTGCCTCAGGTGCCTCAGGTGCCTCGGGCGCCCGTGGCGCGGCCGCTGCGTCGGGCGCATCCGGCGCCCACGCGCATCATGGCAAACACGCGGCGCAAGCCTCGCAATAAAGGCACGGCACTTACCGCATGAATCCATCTCGCGCCTTTATCCTGCGTCCCGTCGGCACCGCGCTGCTGATGGCGGCGATCATGCTGGTCGGTCTCGTCGCGCTGCGCTTCTTGCCGCTCTCGGCGCTGCCCCAGGTCGACTATCCGACCATCCAGGTGCAGACCTTCTATCCGGGCGCGAGCCCGGACGTGATGACGTCGTCGGTCACCGCGCCGCTCGAGCGTCAGTTCGGGCAGATGCCGTCGCTCAATCAGATGTCGTCGCAAAGCTCGGCCGGCTCGTCGATCATCACGCTGCAGTTCAGCCTCGACCTGCCGCTCGATATCGCCGAGCAGGAAGTCCAGGCCGCCATCAACGCGGCCGGCAATCTGCTGCCGTCGGACCTGCCCGCGCCGCCGATCTACGCCAAGGTCAATCCAGCCGACGCGCCGATCATCACGCTCGCGATCACCTCGAAGACGCTGCCGCTCACGCAGGTGCAGGATCTGGCCGACACGCGGCTCGCGCAGAAAATCTCGCAGGTGGCGGGCGTGGGTCTGGTGAGCCTGTCGGGTGGTCAGCGCCCGGCCGTGCGGATTCAGGCGAACCCGCGCGCGCTTGCTGCGTACGGTCTGAACCTGGACGACCTCCGCACCACGATTTCGAATTTGAACGTCAACACGCCGAAGGGTAACTTCGACGGTCCCACGCGCAACTACACGATCAACGCGAACGACCAGTTGACCGACGCCGACGCCTACAAGAGCGCCGTGGTCGCGTACAAGAACGGCCGCGCGGTGATGCTGACCGACGTCGCCAACATCGTGCAGGGTGCGGAGAACACCAAGCTCGGCGCGTGGGTCGACGGCACGCCCGCGATCATTCTGAACGTGCAGCGCCAGCCGGGCGCGAACGTGATCCAGGTGGTGGACAGTATCAAGAAGCTGCTGCCGCAGTTGCAACAGGCGCTGCCCGCCGCGCTCGACGTGGAAGTCGTCACCGACCGCACCACCACGATCCGCGCATCCGTGCGCGACGTGCAGTTCGAACTGGCCATGTCGGTCGTGCTGGTCGTGCTGGTGATGTACCTGTTCCTCGCCAACGTCTACGCGACCATCATTCCGAGCCTCTCGGTGCCGCTCTCGCTGATCGGCACGCTCGCGGTGATGTACCTGTGCGGCTTCTCACTCGACAACTTATCGTTGATGGCGCTGACCATCGCGACCGGCTTCGTGGTGGACGACGCGATCGTGATGATCGAGAACATCGCGCGTTACGTGGAAGAAGGCGAAGCGCCGCTCGAAGCCGCGTTGAAGGGCTCGAAACAGATCGGCTTCACGATCATTTCGCTGACGGTCTCGCTGATCGCCGTGCTGATTCCGCTACTCTTCATGGGCGACGTGGTCGGCCGCCTGTTCCACGAATTCGCCATTACGCTTGCCGTGACGATCGTGATTTCGGCGGTCGTGTCGCTCACTCTCGTGCCGATGATGTGCGCCAAACTGCTGCGTCACGCGCCGCCGCATGAGAGCCATCGTTTCGAAGCCAAGGCGCACCGCGCGATCGACTGGGTGATCGCGCGTTACGCGGTCGCGCTCACGTGGGTGCTGAACCGGCAACGCTCCACGCTGGTCGTTGCGGTGCTCACGCTGGTGCTGACCGGCGTGCTGTACGTGTTCATTCCGAAGGGCTTCTTTCCGGTGCAGGACACCGGTGTGATCCAGGCGATCACGCAGGCGCCGCAGTCGGTGTCGTATGCGTCGATGGCCGAGCGTCAGCAGGAACTTGCCGCGCGGATCCTGAAGAATCCGGATGTGGAGAGCCTGACCTCGTTCATCGGCGTGGACGGCAGCAATATCACGCTGAACAGCGGCCGCATGCTGATCAATCTGAAGCCGCGCGACGACCGTAGCAACACCGCGAGCGAAGTGATCCGCCAGTTGCAGCAGGACGTGGCGCATATCGCCGGCGCGTCGCTGTACATGCAACCGGTGCAGGATCTGACGATCGACTCGACCGTCAGCCCGACGCAGTACCAGTTCATGCTGACCGATGCGAACATCGGCGAATTCACTACGTGGGTTCCCAAGCTGGTCGAACGGCTGAAGCAATCGCCCGAACTCGCCGACGTCGCCACCGACTTGCAGGACAACGGCCAGTCGGTCTACATCGAAATCGACCGCGCCACCGCATCGCGTTACGGCATCACGCCGGCCACTGTGGACAGTGCGCTGTACGACGCGTTCGGCCAACGCATCATCTCCACCATCTTCACGCAGTCGAACCAGTACCGCGTGATTCTGGAAGCGCAACCGGCGATGCAGCATTACACCGAATCGCTGAAGTCGATCTATCTGCCCTCTTCCACCTCCACGGGCGGCCAGGTGCCGCTGTCGTCGATCGCGCGCTTCATCGAAAAGCCCGCGCCGCTGCTCGTCACGCATCTGAGCCAGTTCCCGGCCACCACGGTGTCGTTCAACCTCGCGCCGGGTTCGTCGCTCGGCGCGGCGGTCAAGGCGATCGATCAGGCGGAGAAGGACATCGGCTTGCCCGCGTCGTTCCAGACGCGCTACCAGGGCGCGGCGCTGGCGTTCCAGGCGTCGCTGTCGAACGAGCTGTTCCTGATTCTCGCGGCGATCGTCACGATGTATATCGTGCTGGGCGTGCTGTATGAGAGCTTCATCCATCCGATCACGATTCTCTCGACGCTGCCTTCGGCCGGTGTCGGCGCATTGCTGGCGCTGCTGATCACCGGACATGATCTCGATATCATCGGCATCATCGGGATCGTGCTGCTGATCGGTATCGTGAAGAAGAACGCGATCATGATGATCGACTTCGCGCTCTACGCCGAGCGCGAGGAAGGCAAGCCGCCGCGCGAAGCGATCTACCAGGCGTGCCTGCTGCGCTTCCGGCCGATTCTGATGACCACGCTCGCCGCCCTGCTCGGCGCGCTGCCGCTGATGCTCGGCACCGGCGCAGGCTCGGAACTGCGCCGTCCGCTCGGTATCGCGATTGCCGGCGGCCTGATCGTCAGCCAGTTGCTGACGCTGTTCACCACGCCGGTGATCTACCTCGCATTCGACTCGCTCGGCCGCCGCGCGCGTGAGCGCTTCAATCGCGGCGGGCCGTCCAAAGGCGCCACGCCGCCCGTCAGCGATGCAGGGAACTGAGCGATGAATCTGTCGCGTCCGTTTATCTCCCGCCCGGTCGCCACCACGCTGCTGGCGATCGGCATCGCGCTGGCCGGCATTTTCGCGTTCACCAAGCTGCCGGTCGCGCCGCTGCCGCAGGTCGATTTCCCGACCATTTCGGTGCAGGCCTCGCTGCCTGGCGCGAGTCCG
This sequence comes from Paraburkholderia sp. BL27I4N3, assembly GCF_003386115.1. NCBI lineage: Bacteria > Pseudomonadati > Pseudomonadota > Betaproteobacteria > Burkholderiales > Burkholderiaceae > Paraburkholderia > Paraburkholderia sp. BL27I4N3. The sequence continues at coordinate 2,852,041 of NZ_QREJ01000001.1, forward strand.
GATACCGTGGCGACCAGCGTCGCCAGTCCGCTCGAACGGCATCTCGGTTCGATCGCCGACGTCACCGAAATGACCTCGTCGAGTTCGGTCGGCTCGACGCGCATCACCATGCAGTTCGGCCTGAATCGTGACATCGACGGCGCCGCGCGCGACGTGCAGGCCGCCATCAACGCGGCGCGCGCCGACTTGCCGGCGAGCTTGCGCAGCAATCCGACGTACCACAAGGTCAATCCGGCCGACGCGCCGATCCTGATTCTCGCGCTCACGTCGAAAACGCTCACGGCCGGCCAGTTGTACGACTCTGCGGCCACCGTGCTGCAACAGTCGCTGTCGCAGGTGGACGGCGTCGGCGAAGTGGATGTGAGCGGCTCGGCCAACCCGGCCGTGCGCGTCGAGCTGGAGCCGAATGCGCTCTCGCACTACGGCATCGGTCTCGAAGACGTGCGCGCGGCGCTCGCCGCGGCCAACGCGAACAGCCCGAAAGGCTCGATCGAATTCGGCCCGAACCGCGTGCAAATCTATACCAACGACCAGGCCAGCAAGGCGTCGCAATACAGGGACCTGGTCATCGCCTATCGCAACGGCGCGGCGGTGAAGCTCTCCGACGTGGCCGAGGTGGTCGATTCGGTCGAAGATCTGCGCAACCTCGGCCTCTTCAACGGCAAGCGTTCGGTGCTGGTGATCCTGTACCGCCAGCCGGGCGCGAACATCATCGACACCATCGACCGTGTCACGGCAATGCTGCCGCAACTGCACGCGTCGCTACCTGCGGACGTGGACATCGCGCCAGCCGCCGACCGCTCCACCACGATCCGCGCCTCGCTGAAAGACACCGAGCTCACGCTGGTGGTCGCGGTCGCGCTGGTGGTGATGGTGGTGTTCCTGTTCCTGCGCAACTGGCGCGCCACGCTGATCCCCAGCGTGGCCGTGCCGATCTCCATCATCGGCACGTTCGGCGCGATGTACATGCTCGGGTTCTCGATCGACAATCTCTCGCTGATGGCCTTGACCATCGCGACCGGCTTCGTGGTCGACGACGCGATCGTGGTGCTGGAGAACATCTCGCGGCACATCGAGAATGGCGTGCCGCGCATGAAAGCGGCTTTCCTCGGCGCACGTGAAGTCGGCTTCACCGTGCTGTCGATCAGCATTTCGCTGGTCGCCGTGTTCCTGCCGATTCTGCTGATGGGCGGCATTGTCGGCCGCCTGTTCCGCGAATTCGCGCTGACGCTCTCGCTCGCGATCGGCGTGTCGCTGATCGTCTCCCTCACGCTCACGCCGATGATGTGCTCGCGCCTCCTGCGCGAGCCGCACGAGCAGAACGAAGAAGGACGTTTCGGCCGCTGGCTGGAACGCGGCTTCGCGTCGATGCAGCGCGGCTATGAGCGCACGCTCGGCTGGGCGCTGCTGCATCCGCGCCTGATCGTGACGATCCTGCTGCTCACCATCGGCCTGAACGTGTGGCTGTACATCATCGTGCCGAAGGGTTTCTTTCCGCAGCAGGACACGGGCCGGCTGATCGGCGGCATTCAGGCCGATCAGTCCACCTCGTTCCAGTCCATGAAAGGCAAGTTCGCGCAGATGATGGAGATCGTCGGCAAGAATCCGGCGGTGGAAAGCGTGGCCGGCTTTACCGGCGGACGGCAGACCAATTCCGGCTTCATGTTCGTGACGCTGAAATCGAAGTCCGAGCGCAAGGCCTCCGCCGATCAGGTGATCCAGCAACTGCGCGCGCCGCTCGGCGACGTGGCCGGCGCGCGGACATTCCTGCAGGCGGTGCAGGACATTCGCGTCGGCGGACGGCAATCGAACGCGCAGTACCAGTTCACGCTGCTGGCCGATTCGACGCCCGACCTGTACCTGTGGGGCCCGAAGCTCACCGAAGCGCTGCAGGCGCGCCCCGAACTCGCGGACGTGAATTCCGACCAGCAGCAAGGCGGCCTCGAAGCGATGGTGACGATCGACCGCGCCACCGCGGCGCGCCTCGGCATCAAGCCGGCGCAGATCGACAACACCTTGTACGACGCGTTCGGCCAGCGCCAGGTGTCGACGATCTATAACCCGTTGAATCAGTATCACGTTGTGATGGAAGTCGCGCCGAAGTACTGGCAGAGTCCGGACATGCTGAAGCAGATTTACATCAGCACGTCGGGCGGCAGCGCGAGCGGCGCGCAGACCACCAACGCTCCGGCAGGCACGGTGACGAAGGAGACCGCCGCCGCGACAACCACGTCCACGAGCGCGACGACGGGCGGCACGGCGGGCACGACCGCTTCGAGCGCGGCGAGCATTGCCGCCGACTCCGCGCGCAATCAGGCGATCAATTCGATTGCGGCGAGCGGCAAGTCGAGCGCGTCGTCGGGCGCGGCGGTATCGACGGCGAAGGAAACGATGGTGCCGCTGTCGGCGATCGCGAGCTTCGGGCCGGGTAGCACGCCGCTTTCCGTGAACCACCAGAGCCAGTTCGTGGCCTCGACGATTTCGTTCAATTTACCGCCGGGCGTTTCGCTGTCGACGGCAACGCAGGCGATTTACGACACGATGGCGCAGATCGGCATGCCGGGGACTATCCACGGCAGTTTCCAGGGGACCGCGCAGGCGTTCCAGCAGTCGATGTCCGATCAGCCGATTCTGATTCTGGCCGCGCTGGCCGCGGTGTATATCGTGCTGGGGATGCTGTATGAGAGCTATATCCATCCGCTGACGATTCTGTCGACGCTGCCTTCGGCGGGCGTGGGCGCGTTGCTGGCATTGCTGTTGTTCAAGACGGAGTTCAGCATCATTGCGTTGATCGGGGTGATTCTGCTGATCGGGATCGTGAAGAAGAACGCGATCATGATGGTGGACTTTGCTATTGAAGCGTCACGGCATGGACTGTCGTCGCGGGATGCGATTCACCAGGCCTGTTTGCTGCGGTTCCGGCCGATCATGATGACGACGTTTGCTGCTTTGTTGGGGGCTTTGCCGCTGGCGTTCGGGCGCGGGGAAGGGGCTGAGCTTCGGGCGCCGCTGGGGATTGCTATTGTGGGTGGGTTGATTGTTAGTCAGATGCTCACGCTTTATACGACGCCGGTTGTGTATCTTTATATGGATCGGGTTCGGGTTAGGTGGGAGGGTCGGAAGGGTCGGCGGGCTGGGGCGGCGGCTAGTTGATGTTTGTTGTAGTGCGCGGTTTTTTTTTGGCCTTTCCTTGCTTTGTTTGTGGTCTATTAGCGTTGCCCCTGTGCGGGGCGGCACTTACTTCTCTTTGCCGGCCGCAAAGAGAAGTAAGCAAGAGAAAGCGGCTCACACCGCTAATTCTTAAGCGGGTCCCCCGCACAGCCACGGTAGTGGTGCATCTGGAATCTGTGCTCTCGCACATTCGGCGTGAGTGACACAGCAGTCATTTTTCCGGCGGCGCTGCGCGCGCCGAAGCGCCGTTCATAACGCCTCCCGTACGTTCAAATCGCCAGTACCCCCGACACTTTTACTGCCGCTGCTGACGCGCTGCGCTCATCAAAACCTTAGGTTTCCCAGGCATACCCGTCCGCGACGCACGCAGTGCGAAGCGGGAGCTGATGAGCCCTTGGTCACTGGCGCGGAGTGTGCGAAAACACTGATTCCAGATGCACCACTACCGCAACTGCGCGAGGGACCCGCTTAAGAACTAGCGGTGTGAGCCGCTTTCTCTTGCTTACTTCTCTTTGCGGCCGGCAAAGAGAAGTAAGTGCCGCCCCGCACAGGGGCAACGCTAATAGACCACAAACAAATCAAGAAAAGGCCAACTCCAGAGACCAAAAAAAAAACCAAAACCCTAAAGCCTCTGCCCCACAGCAAGCTCAAAAACCCTCACCCATTGCCGAGCCTGCCTCTCATCCCGCATGGGCAAAACCCAAACCTGATGCTTAGGATCCTTGACTTTCAAGACAACCTGCCACTGCGCGCCAGGCCGCTGCACCTCCGCCCCTAGCAGGTCGGCAAAAATATAGGCCCCCTGCTCCTGGCCCAACCGGATCTCACAAAGCCGCTTATCGGCAGCGAGCCGCACGCCCCCCCAACTCCCCTTGAGTTCATGAGTCCAATCTCCGTCACGGACGTTGGAAGCCACTTCCTTGCGACGCCGCAACCAATAAGCGAAAGCGGCAATCAGCAACAAACCCACCAGCACAGCAACGCCAACAGCAACACCCAACCCAAAATCCGCCTGCAAGGCATCAAACGCCCGCACCGCCCCATACCCCAGCGCGATCAGCGCAATCAACGCAACGACAATCGGCATCGCAAGCTCACAAGAAAAAACGCAGCCTAGCACGAGCGGTGCTCGCCGCTCGCCGCAGGAACACCGCAAAGAACCATTGCGAAAATTGCGCGGACGCGCCGCTTGACCTCAAGGCTGCTTATGCGCCGCCGCCCAATCCTTCACGGCCTTCAGCGTATTCTCGACGTGCTTCTCCGGCGAGAGGCTCGTGTACTCGTAAATGATCTTGCCATCCGGCGCGATCACATACGACACGCGATTCGCCATCGACGCATGCATCGGCATGCCAGCGTCGTATTGGCCGATCACCTTCGAATCGGCATCGGCTGCCACCGGGAATTTGCTGCGGCACTCGCTTACCGAAAACTTCGTCAGTGTGTCGATGTCGTCGTGCGACACGCCGATCACCGTCGCGCCATACTTCTTGTATTCGTCGACCGCTTCGGCGAACTCGTGGGCTTCGATCGTGCAGCCCGTGGTGAAGGCCGCCGGATAGAAATACACCACCACCGGTCCCTTCTTCAACTCGTCGGCAAGCAAATAGGTGTAAGTCTTGCCGCCCAACGAAGCCTGCGTGGTGAACGACGGCGCCACGTCGCCCGGCTTGAGAGTCGCCGAGGCGGTTAGCGAATGCATGGCGAATCCCACCGACACGGCGGCGGCCAGTGCCGCCGATATGAATTTCTTCTTCATCTGCTTTTCTCCAGGCGTGGATGCACGCGGTTCGTCCAAAGAACCCAGGGCCGCCGCGTTCATGAGAACGCCGGCCAACTCCGCTATTGGCCCACGTACTCACAAGGTACGTAAGAACCGGCCTGAAGGATGCAGAAGTCGCTGACATGAACGCGCCACGGCATGCACACTGAAAGCCCGCGACGGCGCCGCCCCGCCCGTCAGACGACCGCTTCCTCGATATGCGCGCCGAACCAGGCCGCGGCCGACAGGTTCAGCTCGGCCAGCACGTCGGGCGTAAAGGCCACGAAGCCGGCCGGCGCATCCGGGCCCAGTGCGATCGATGCCGCGTCGACGCCCTCGCCCGCCGCCTCGGCCAGCCGCAGCAAGGTGCCGAGTTCGCCGCGCCTCGACACGATCGCCTCGCGAATCTGCGGCGCGAGGCTGAGCTTCTCCAGCACCGCACCGGGCGTGCTGCCCAGCACCACGTGGATCAGCGAAAAAATTCCGGTCATGAAGGCGGCATCGGCGAATTCGTCGTCGGCGGGACGCAGCCACGCCGCGGCCAGTTCCATGAAACGCGAGCGCGTGCCCGCCAGTTGCACCAGAGGATCGGCGCGCCACGGCAGCTCGCCGCTGTCGGCGTACAACAGCAGTTGCGCCCAGCGCGCGATCTGCCGTGTGCCGGTGGCAATGATCGCCTCGCGCAACGACGCGATATTGCGTCCCAGCCCGAATGCACCCGAATTGACGAGGCGCAGCAGCTGCACCACCACGCTCGGGTTCAGCTTGAGTTCCGCTTCGAGTTCGACGATACCGGCATCGCGCGACAGCAACGCCAGCAGGCGCATCAGGCCCGGCCGCAGCGAACGGTTGCGCGGCGCGGCCAGCACCTGCGGCCGCGCGAAGAAGTAGCCCTGAAACAGATCGAAGCCGAGGTCCCGCGCGAGCGCGAAATCCTCGCGCGTCTCGACCTTCTCCGCGATCAGCGTCTTGCCCTGCCCGCGCACCAGCGACGCCAGCTTCGGCAGCACGGCGCGGTCGGTCTGCAGAAAGTCGATCTTGACGATGTCGGCATGCGGCAGCGCGCCGCTCAGCTCGTCGGACAGTTCGCTCACGTCGTCGAGCGCCACCTGAAAGCCGGCGCGGCGCAACTCGCCCAGACGGCGGACCAGTTGCGCGTCGAATTTCACGGTCTCGAGGATTTCGAGCACGAAGCGCTCGGGCGGCATCAGATGGACGATGTCGTTGAACAGCAGCGCGCGGTCGATATTGACGAAACCGCGATGCGGGCCCAACACCGTCGGCACGCCGATCCCGCCGATCGCGCGCGCCACCACCTGCGCGGTCGCCTGGGCGTCGTCGGTGACTTCGGCGTAGTTATGCGCGCCGGCTCGAAACAACAATTCATAAGCATTCAGCGCGCCGTCGCGATCGAGGATCGGTTGACGGCCCAGATACACGAATTGCGCGCCGGGCCACGGTTCGGCGCCGTCGGCAGCTGCGTCGAGCACCTCGTTATGCCGGGCAGTGGCCTTGGCTTGATGGCGTTCAGACATGGAGCATCGGGGGAAGTCTTCGGTAAGCTACGCAGCAGCGACGTCTCAGCCGGTACTGCACAACAGGTTTGTCCTATTAACGGACGTCGCACAGCCGCACTTTAACTGAATCGTTCCCGCGCCGCCGCCAGGCCGTGCAAGCGTTTCCTTACCGGATGTTTTTTGCGCCGGGCGCTAAAGATTTCGCCGCAAAGGTCGTTATCTCGTTCTGATGGGGCGGCGTGATACCTCCCGACCGCCCTGATTGGCGGGCAGGTGGGCCGCCCGCCTGCAGACGAATACAGGTTGCCAGCGATAAACATGGAAGCGAACAGGATCACCGCGCCCCGCCGGGGCTCCTTGCGCACGGTCATGGACCGGCTTCGTGCGTTCGGCCGGCGCGTGGACGGCAAGCCGCAGACGGCCGCAAGCCGCGCTGCGCAACTGGAACAGGTGGTCGGCGCCGTCGACCTGCTGGCGCACGTCGACGACGAACTGCGCTTCATCTATGTGTCCGAAGCCAGCCTGCGCTTCATCGGCTATCACCGCGAGTATCTCGAGACCATCACGCTGCACGACCTCGTGGCGCCGGCCGACGTGCCGCGCCTCGACACGCTGCTGACGCGCGCCGCCGTCTCGGGCAACGTCGAGAAGGCCACGCTCAGCCTCATCAAGTCGCTGACTTATCCGATCACAGTCGAGCTGCGCGTGGTGCGCAGCAGTCACGACGGCACCGCGGGCTATGCGATCGCCGGCTTCGACGTGTCGGCCTGGCGCGCCACCGAAGAACGTCTGACCCAGGCGCTGCATCTGGACCGCCTGACCAATCTGGCCAACCAGTCGGCGCTGATTCCGGCGCTCCTCGACGCCCAGCAGCAAGCCGACGCGCACGGCACGCCGGCGGCGCTGCTGCTGCTCGACCTCGACGACTATCAGCGCGTGAACCGCGCGCTCGGCTACGATGCCGGCGACGAAATGCTGCGCGACACCTCGCGCCGCATCCTGAACATGACGAGCCCGAGCGAGACCGTGGCGCGCGTGGCCAGCGACGAGTTCGCGATTCTCGTGAAGCCCGCCGCCAGCCGCACCGACGCGGCGGCCGCCGCCGAAACGCTGGCGCGGCGCCTGTTGACCGCGATCCAGCAGCCGTATGTGTTCAACGGCCAGCAGGTGCATCTGTCGGCGAGCATCGGCATCGCGCTCTATCCGGACGTGCGCCACGCCAACGACACCGCCGCCCACGACACCCATCTGCTGCGCTGGGCCGACCACGCCCTCCTGCAGGCCAAGGCGGCCGGCGGCAACACGCTCGCCTTCTACGTCCCCGACGACAACCCCGCCGACGCCGAACGCCTGAAGCTGGAGGCCGACCTTTACGACGGCGTGCGCAACGGCGAGTTCTCGCTACACTTCCAGCCGATCACGAGCAGCCGCACGCACGGCGTGGTCGGCGTGGAAGCGCTGATCCGCTGGCTGCATCCGGTGCATGGGCTGGTGCCGCCGTCCATGTTCATCCCACTTGCTGAGTCGATCGGCCTGATCAACTTCCTCGGCAACTGGGTGTTGAAGGTGGCCTGCATGCAATTGATCCAGTGGGATGCGAAGGGCATCTCCCTGCAATACGTGGCCGTGAACGTGTCGCCGCAGCAGTTCCGCGATCCGCGCTTCAAGGACTCGGTGCGCGAGGCGATCGAGTTGACCGGCATCGATCCGCGCCGGCTCGTGTTCGAGATCACCGAAAGCCTGCTGATGCACGACCCCGCGCATGCCAAGGGTCTGCTCGAAGAACTGACCGCCATGGGCATTCGCTTCGCGGTCGACGACTTCGGCACCGGCTATTCGAGCCTGGCTTACCTGCAACGCTTCCCGCTGGCCAAGCTCAAGATCGACAGGAGTTTTGTCGAGAATCTGCTAACCTCCCGGAACGATCAGGCAATCGTTAGCGCCGTCGTGGGCCTCGCTCAGACACTGGATCTCGAGCTGGTGGCCGAGGGCGTCGAAACGGAAGCGCAGCGCGCCCTGCTCACCGAGATGGGATGCGACCACATTCAGGGGTGGCTCGTCTGCAAGGCGCTGCCCTCCGACGAACTCGCGCAGCGTTTCGAAGCGCGCACGCTTCATTTGCATAGCGCCTAGCCATGCAGGCGAAGCGCTCATGTCGTGAATCATGCAGCGGAACAAGCCGGTCCCTGGCCGGCGTGGCACTCATTGGAACATGTATGGCTTTGGCGGGACTCACATGGTAAAGGCGGCGGTGCTCGACCGGCTCTGGACACGAATGAGCGAGCGCGGCGATTTCCCCATGCTGTCGCAGTCGCTGCGCTCCACCATGGCGGCGATGAACAATGACGACCTCGACTTCACCGGCCTCGTGCAGGTGGTGTTGTCCGACTTCGCCCTCACGCAAAAAGTGCTGCGGCTCGCCAACTCCGCGATGTACATGGCGTTTGGCGGCAACATCACGACTGTGTCGCGCGCGCTGATGGTGCTCGGCATGGACGCGGTCGGCCATCTCGTGGTCGGCCTGAAGATCGTCGATCACTTTCATCACAGCGCGCCGCGCCGCATCGACGCGAAACTCGAACTGAACCGCACGCTGCTCTCGGGCTGCGTCGCGCGCAAGCTGACCGAGCGCGGCGATCTGCGCGCCGGCGAAGAAGCCGTGGTCTGCACGCTGATGCGGCAGATCGGCAAACTGCTGGTGGTGTTCTATCTCGACGCCGAATGGGACCAGATTCGCCGCCATATCGACGACGGCGCGCTCGAAGCCGATGCCTGCGTGCTGGTGCTCGGCGTCACGTTCGACGAAATCGGCGCCGAAGCCGCTGTGCGCTGGCGGCTGCCCGACATGATCCGCTCCGGCATGGGCGAGTTCGACCCGCAAGACGTCACACAGCCGCGCCAGGTGCAATGGCTGCGCGCCATCACCAATTACTCGACGGCGGTCGCCGACGTGCTCACCCAGCAGAACATGCCGGACTGGGAGCGCGAGGAACGCATCGCCGAACTGGCCCAGGAATATTGCGGCGCGCTGAACACTGATCCCGAAGTGCTGCTCGAAATGAGCGTGGCGCTCGCCCGCGAAGAAGGCGGCGACGGCGTGATGCGCGAAATCGTCGAGTTGCGCGCGAATGCGGATGCGATCGCGCGCGAGGCGCTCAATCCCGAGGCGCGTATCGCGGTGGGCGTCGAAGATCTGCGCGGGCTGCCGGCCGGCAGTCCGCTCGCGCCGGCGCTGGCGATGGCAGCGGAAACGCTGCTGGCCGGCCTCGGCTTTGCGCGCACCGTGGTGTTCGTCAAGCACAGCAACGGCACCTTCAAGGCGCGCCTCGGTCTCGGCCCGAAGATCGACGCCGCGTTGCCAAAACTAACGTTCAATACCGCCTTCGAGCCCGACGTGTTTCATCTGGCGATCGCGAACTCGGTGGGCATATTCATCGAAAACGCACGCGATCCAAAGATGGTCGCGCGGCTGCCCGAATGGTTCCGCCGCTCCTTCGACGACGCCCGGGCCTTCGTGCTGCTGCCAGTTGTCGATGAAAGCGACACCACCGTGGCTTTGCTCTATGGCGACTGGTCGCATAGTCAGGAGCCACGGCGCATCTCACAGAAAGAGATGAGCGTGTTGAATGAACTGGCCAAGGAGTTAGGCCGTTTTTTCGGCCTGGGGCAGATGCGGGAAATGGAGATGATGTGAAGACCTGGCGTGATCGTTGATCACGACGCTTCACTCTCACCTGTTCTGTGTTTGCCCGACGCCAAGTTGAAATTGAGCCAGTCCCGCCGGGACCGCCGCGCCTGACATGCAGCGGTCTCCGGCTGAATCGCTGAACTCAATCCTCGATTCTTTCCAGACCTTGCGCGCTGCGGTCCGCGACACCGGCCCACGCGCCGGCCACCAGACCCAGTTCCGCCACCTCTTCCACCGTCAACGGCTGCAAGCGTTCACACAGCGCGCCGATCTCATCCCACGCGCCGCATTCGAGCGCTTCGACCGCGCTCAGCAGCAACCCCAGCACGCCCTGCCGATGCAGAATGCCCGCCTGGATCGGACGCGACAACGTCAGCACGTTCAGGGTGCTTTCGAGCGAGCCGCCGAACACCGCGTCGACAAATGAAAATACGCCGGTCAGGAACGCCGCGTCGGCTTCGTCGCGGCCGGCTTCGGGCAGACGCTCGATTGCCAGCTCCATGAAGCGCGCGCGGGTCGCGGCGAGTTGCAGCAAGGGGTCGTCCTCGAGCGCGACCTTGCGGCCGTCGGCGTAGAGCAGCAGCTGGGTCCAGCGCGCGATGCGGTTGGTGCCGGTCGCGTTGATCGCTTCGCGCAGTGTCGTGACCTTGTGGCCGACCGCCAGCCCGCTCGAATTGGCGAGCTTCATCAGGTGCATCACCAGCACGGGGTTCAGCTTGAGTTCGGCTTCGAGCTGCGCGACGGTCGGATCGCCCGAGAGCAGTTGCAGCAGGTTCAGCAGCGCATGGCGCGGCGCGCTGACACGGCGCGTCGCCGAGTTCTGCGCGCGCGCGAAGAAGTAGCCCTGAAAGCGGTCGAAGCCGAGTCCATGCGCCGTTTCGAAATCGGCCTGCGCGTCGATGCCCGAGGCGACCAGCAGCTTGCCCGCCGACTTGAGCACGCTCGCCAGTTTCGGCAGCAGCGCGCGCGGCGCGTGCATGAAATCGATCTTGACGACTTCGGCGTAAGGCAGCAGTCTGGCGAAGCCTTCGTTGGGCTGGGTCACCTCGTCGAGCACGAAGCGATAGCGCCGCCCATGCAAATGGACGATACGCGCCACCAGCGCCTCGTCGATCTCGATGGTGGGCACCAGTTCGAGCATGAAGCGCTCGGCGGGCAAGCTCAGAATCGCGTCGTCGAAAAGCATCTCGCGGCTGACGTCGACATATGCAGGATGTCCGGTCAGCGCACCGCGCACATTGCCCTGAAGCAGGCCGTGAAGGATGGCTTGCGCCACACGTTGCGCCGGATCGGGCGCGCGGTGCGATGATGCGCCGGCATCGCTGCTCTCATGCCCCGCGGCATGTGCGGTGTCCGCCGTCTGCGCGGACCATTCCGGTGCGCGCACCTTGATCTCGTAGCCGCACAGCATGCCGTCCCGATTGAGAATAGGCTGCCGCGCGAAACTGGCATTCAATTGCGCATTGTCCGTTGCACCCGCGTGGCCCGGATTCTCGACTGCGATGGTGGTCATTGCACTCCCCCGCTAAGCGCCGCCCCGGCGCTGACTGCTGTATTTTGATTTTCGCCGTACCGCTAGCGCGCGTCTCAAGCCATCAAGGCTGTAGCGCCCGCGATGGGCTCGGCAATTTTAGCGCAGGCCGCCATGCGTGGACACGTCCGTGAAGCAATATCTGGAAATAATTGGAGATCAGTCTGAAAGCGAGGCGACGCAAAATCGCCGATACTCTTGTGCAGTGCAGAAGCGTTCCACCCGCGTTTAACCACCAAGGAAAAACATGGACGTCAAAAGCGTGCTGTCAAATGCCTTCGCCATGCCGATCACGAGCCCGGCATTCCCCATGGGTCCGTACCGGTTCATCAACCGCGAATTTCTGATCATCACCTACCGCACCGATCCGGACAAACTGCGCGCCGTGGTGCCCGAGCCGCTCGAGATCGGCGAGCCGCTGGTGCACTACGAGTTCATCCGCATGCCGGATTCGACGGGTTTTGGCGATTACACGGAAAGCGGCCAGGTGATCCCCGTGTCGTACAAGGGCGTGGCCGGCGGCTACACGCTGGCCATGTATCTGGACGACCATCCGCCCATCGCCGGCGGCCGAGAACTGTGGGGCTTTCCGAAGAAGCTCGCGAACCCGGTGCTCGCCGTGCATACCGACACGCTTGTCGGCACGCTCGACTACGGCCCGGTGCGCATCGCCACCGGCACCATGGGCTACAAGCATCGGCAACTCGATCTGGCGCAGCAAAAAAAGCGCCTCGAAACGCCGAACTTCTTGCTCAAGGTGATTCCGCATGTGGACGGCACGCCGCGTATCTGCGAACTGGTGCGCTACTACCTGCAGGACATCGATCTGAAAGGCGCATGGACCGGTCCGGCCGCACTCGAACTGGCGCCGCACGCGCTCGCGCCGGTCGCGGAATTGCCGGTGCTGGAGATCGTCGAAGCACGCCATCTGCTTGCCGATCTCACGCTCGGTCTCGGCGAAGTCGTGTTCGACTATCTCGATCAGCCGGAAGCAAACGTGCGTTGATCGATTAGCGGTCGCCTTTCGCAACGCCTCAAATGCAGACGGCCGCGATTAGCGGCCGTCTGCATCAGCTACAACGAATCACTTAAGACGCGCGTTACTTCAACACCACCTTCACATCGAAGTACTTCGCTGCGAAACGGTCGATCGTGCCGTCCGCCTTCAGTTCCTTGAGCGCCTGGTTCAGCGCGTCCTTCAGAGCCTTATCGCCCTTGCGGATGCCGAAGCCGACGCCCGCGCCGAGCAGCTTCTCATCGGTGACGGCCGGACCGGCGAACTCGAAGCCCGCGCCTTGCGGCTTCTTCAGGAAGCCTTTCGACGCGGCTTCCGCGTCCTGGAACGCGGCGTCGAGACGCCCCGACGCGAGGTCGGCGTAAATCTGATCCTGCGTCTGATAGGGCACCACGTCGACGCCGGCCGGCGCCCAACGCGCCTTCGCGTAGGTTTCCTGAATCGTGCCTTGCAGCACGCCGACATGCTTACTCTTGAGCGACGCCGGCGTCGGCAGCAGACCGCTGCCCTTCTTTGCAATCATCTGATTCGGGATCGTATAGATCGGATCCGTGAAGTCGATCGCCTGGCGGCGCTGATCCGTGATCGTCATGTCCGAGTTGATGGCGTTGAACTTGCGCGCTTGCAAGGCCGGGATCAGACCGTCGAACGAGTTCTCCACCCACACGCATTTGGCCTTCAGCTTCGCGCACACGGCATTGCCGACGTCGATGTCGAAACCCTGCAGCTCGCCCGACGGCGACTTCGATTCGAACGGCGCATACGACGCCTCGACGCCGAAATGCACTTCCTTGATATCGGCCGCCGCTGCGGTGCCGGCCGTGACCGAAGCCGCTGCGAACAGCGCGAGCGCAGCCATGTTTCGCCAATTCATCTTCATTACGGGTGTTCCTCTACGGTATTGAATAAGACAGAGCCGACTCCGGGCAAGCATGATTGCCGGGCCAAAATTGCGCTTCAAACTCGTGCGGCCGCTGTGGTGCAGCGCAACAGCCGCGAGGCCGCGATTGTACAGGCTGCGTTTGCCGCGCCTGCGGGCGCGCCGTGTGACGCGTCGCTGCGCACGCGCCTTGGGCTCACGCGTAAAGGTGTAAATAGCTGTCGCGTTCAGGCAAAGCCGAACGTGTTAGAGCGCACCGTCGCCGGCTGCGAAAGCGCCGCTGAGTTGTTGCGACAGATGCGTATAGACGGCAGCCACGTGCGGCAAATGACGCGACTCCGGATGCGCAAGCACCCACACCTGCGACTCGGCTTCGTCGAGCGGCGGCGTCAATTGCACGAGATCGTCGCGGCCGCGCGCGAGAAAGGTCGGCAAGATGCCGACGCCAAAACCGCGCACCACGAGTTCGAACACCGCCATCACGCTGTTGGTCTTGTAGCGCGGCTCAACTGTCGGGCAATGACGCTTGCGCCAGAGCACGGAAGGATGATCGCCGAGCGAGGCGTCCGGGGCCGCCCAGTCGCAGCGCGCCAGCGCATCGACATCACTCGCCTGGATGCCGCTGCTGCTGGCGGCGAACACCGCGATACGCAGCGGGCCCACGTGCTTGCCGACCAGATGATCCGGCGCGCGGCGCGTGGCGCGCACGGCGATATCGGCGTCGCGTTTGGTGAGACTCGCGAGACTGTTGGTCGCCGTCAGCTCGAACGACAACGCCGGATGCAGCGCCACGAAATCATGCAGCGCGGGCAACAGCAGGCCGTATAGCACGGTATCGGTGGTCGTCACGTGGACGCTGCCGGACACGCGATCGCTGCTCGCCTGCACCGTCGAGCGCGCCGCCGCGAGTTCGCTTTCAATGCGCTCGGCGTGACGCGCCAGTTGCGCGCCGAGCGGCGTGGCGCGATAGCCGCTGCGTGAGCGCTCGAACAAACGCTGCCCCAGCCCGCGTTCGATCCGCTGCACCGAGCGAAAGATGGTCGAGGCGTCGATACCCAAACGCTGCGCGGCTTCCGCGAGCGTGCCGGCGCGCACGAGCGCGAGAATGGTCTGCGTATCCGCCGAGGTCAGTTCGTATTGCGTTTTTGCACGCATGGTTTGGCAAGCCGCCTGTTTATCCGGAATGCGATCCGGGCTACTTTTACCACATGGACTTGTCGGCCGACGAGCTTTGCCACCGGCACCTGCCGGGACTTTATCCTCATCTATAGCGGTGAAACCATGAAACTCTATTACTCGCCGGGCGCCTGTTCGTTGGCGGTTCACGTTGCATTGCGCGAAGCGGATCTCGACTTCGAAGGCATCAAGGTCAATCTGCAAACGCACAAGCTCGCCAACGGCGACGACTATTACACAATCTCGCCGCGCGGCTATGTGCCGCTGCTCGAATTCGCCGATGGCTCGCGCCACACCGAAGGCGCCGCGCTGCTCCAATACGTCGCCGATCTTGCGCCCGAGTCGGATCTGCTGCCGCCCGCGGAATCGCCGCAACGGCTCGAAGCGCTCGGCTGGCTCACGTATATCAGCACGGAATTGCACAAGACGTTCAGCCCGTGGCTCTGGCATCAGGAGACGGCCGAGTCGACGAAGGCTGAATGCCGCGCGAAACTCGCCACGCGTTTTAGCGAACTCGACAAGGTGCTCGCGGCACGCGACTATCTGACGGGACGGTTCTCAGCCGCCGATGCGTATGCGTTCACCGTGCTGAGTTGGGCGCGCATGCTGTCGATCGATCTTGGCGCTTATCCGAAGCTGGAGGCGTATCTGGAGCGCGTTGCGGCACGGCCGAAGGTGCGGCAAGCGATGGTAGCGGAAGGTCTGATCCGCGCGAACGCGGCTTAAACGGCGGCGCACGTGAGAAACGTTGCGCGCCCTGGCGCGCAACGTTAGTGGCTTGCGTAGTCGTGGACTACACGAGTTTCGATAACGTGTCGTGCGTCGTCTCGACAACCATCAAGCCGGCGCGCAAACCGGGCTTGACCGTCGCGTTCGGAAACACGAGCCGTTCCTCTTCGTGCCGCACGACATAGCGGTACTCGCCATCGCGCGCGAGAACGGTGCCTTTCGCGAACGGCGTGAAATTCGCGACATCGGCGGCGACCAGCAATTCGAACGCGTCGCTTTGCTTGGTGATCTGATCGATCACCGTGAATGCGCGCGGCAGTTCCGCACGAACCTCGCCGCGCATGCCCGCCAGCAGATGACGCACCGCGTGATCGGCGCCGGCGAAACGCGTCAGATCGTTCTGACCGAACGGACGCACCTTGCCGAGTTCCAGCGTGCACGCTTCGGCGCCGCACGCCTGCGCGGTGAAATGCGAATACGTATTGCCCTTGGTGGTATGCAACAGCACCGCACTGATACGCGCCTCGCCGAGCCATTCAAACATCGCGCGCGAAAACGGCTTGCCGGTATGCGGCAGCAACGCGAACCGCTCGAAAGCGGATGCGCGGATCGCCGTATGCATGTCGATATGCCAGCGCGCGCCCGGCTCGCTCGATGCTGCCGCGAAGAATTGCGTCGCCGCCTGTTCGAGCGCGGCGGCACGCGGTGCTTCATAACTCTGCGGCACTTGCAGATGACGCCCGCTGAAGAGCCGGTTCAGATCGTCGTCGCGATAGCGGCACGCGTCGCGCATGGCGTCGACGTTGCCGAGAACCACCAGCAGGCGGCAAGTCAGCGCGGCCGTGCCTTGCGCGATGTCACGCACCAGAAAACCCAGCAGTTCGATCGGCGCGGTCTCGTCGCCGTGCACGCCGGCGGAGACGAGCACGCTGCGCACGCCCTCTTCCTGCGCCGCCGGCTCCATCAACAACACGCCGTCGTCCAGCCACGACCAGCGCACGCCGCCGGCACACGTGCCCTGGACTTCATTCGCGGCCGGTCGCGTGCCCGCCAGCGTATAGGCCAGAAAATCGTCGAGCATCGGAACCGGCATATCGCGCTCAGCGCTGGAAGTCATACAGCGAGCCCAAACCGAGAATCTGCGTCAGTTCGTCGAGCGCGGTGCGCGATTCGGCGAGCAATTGCGGATCGGTCAAATCGGCGGGCGCGAGGCGATCACGATAATGCTTTTCGATCCACGTATCGAGTCGGCCGAACAAGGTGTCGTTGATCCACACGCCTTGCGTCACCGCCGCGCGTTCCGCGTCGTCGAGGACGACACGCAGACGCAGACACGCCGGACCGCCGCCGTTCTTCATGCTTTCGCGCAGATCGAACACCAGCACGTCGTCGATCGGGCCCGCATGCGATGCCAGATCGTCGAGATATGCCGCCACGCGCGGGTTTTCGCGGCATTCCTGCGGCACCACCAGTACCTGCTTGCCGTCCGGACGCGTCAGCAACTGGCTGTTGAACAGATACGAGGTGACGGCGTCGGCCACGCTCACCTGCGCGTCCGGCACTTCGATCACGTTGAAGTCCGCCTTCAGGCCGGTGAGCTTCGAACGCAGTTCGTCGTACACCGCGTTCTGTTCGACGAACGCCAGTTGATGACAGAACAGCGTATTGCGATTGCCGACTGCGATCACGTCGTTATGAAACACGCCCGCGTCGATCACGTCAGGGTTCTGCTGCGCGTACACCGTAGCCGCTTCGGCAAGGCCATGACGATGCGCGACCGCGCGGCTCGCCTCGAAGGTTTGACGCGCCGGGAAGCGCTTCGGCTCCGGCCCGCGCCGATACTCGCTGCGGCCATACACGAAGAATTCGACGCCTCGCGCCGCATAGTCCGCGCAGAAGCGCGTGTGATTCGCCGCGCCTTCGTCGCCGAGCGCGGGCGTGCCGGGCAGCGCCTCGTGCACCACGAAGCGGTCGGCGTCGTTGAAGATCGCGCGCAGCGTGCGGCGCGTCGACTCGTGTTCGATCGCGCGATGCAGCTTGCTGCACAGATTGGCCGGCGTGAAATGCACGCGGCCGTCGTGCGTATCCGCGGATGGGCTCACGGTCGCCGCATTCGCGGTCCACATCGCCGACGCCGAACTCGCCGCGGCCAGCAACTCGGGCGCGTCTTTGGCCACACGCGCGATTACGGTGGCGTCGTCGCCGGAGAAACCGAGTTCGCGCAACAGGCGCATCGACGGACGCTCCTGCGGCGGCAACACGCCCTGATGAAAGCCGAGGTCGGCCAATTGCTTCATCTTGCGCAGGCCTTGCCGCGCCGCCGCCTTCGGATTCGCAACCGACTTCTCGTTGTTCTGCGACGCGACGTTGCCGAACGAGAGCCCCGCATAGTTGTGGGTCGGGCCGACCAGGCCGTCGAAATTGGCTTCAGTGGCTTGCATCGTCGATCCTTAGAATTGAAGGCCCGGCGAGACGCTCGCGGGCATTTGCAGTTGCGCGCTTTCGACGGATGCCATCGGGAACGCGCAGTAGTCGGCTGCGTAGTACGCGCTCGGCCGGTGATTGCCCGAGCGGCCCGGCCCGCCGAACGGCGCGCCCGACGAGGCGCCGTTGGTCGGCCGGTTCCAGTTGACAATGCCCGCGCGGATGGTGCGCTGGAAATGCGTCCAGAGCGTTTCGTCGTCGGCGAGCAAGCCGGCGGAGAGACCGAACTCGGTGTCGTTGGCCTGCTCCAGCGCTTCGTTGAAGCTGCCGTAGCGAATGATTTGTGCCAAAGGACCGAAGTGTTCTTCGTCGGGCAGATTCTTCACGCTCGTGACGTCGAGAATCGCGGGCGTGACGAAGCCGAGCTTCGGGTCGCGCTGTTCCATCTTCAGCAAAGCGCTTGCGCCGTCAGCCAGCAAACGTTCCTGCGCGGCAACGAGCCGCGACGCCGCGCGCGCCGAGATCACCGCGCCCATGAACGGTTGCGGATCGGCGTTGTATTCGCCGACCGTGATGCGCGACGTGACCTCGGTCAAGCGTTCCATGAAGCGATCGCCGCCCGCGTCGTTCGGCACGAAAATGCGGCGCGCGCAGGTGCAGCGCTGCCCTGCCGACAGAAACGCCGACTGAATCGTGTGATGCACGGCGGCATCCACGTCGGCCACCGGGCCGATCACGAGCGGATTGTTGCCGCCCATTTCGAGCGCCAGCACGATTTCCGGGCGGCCGCCAAACTGTTTGTGCAGCAATGTTCCGGTATCCGAACTACCCGTGAAGAACAAACCGTCGATCTGCCGATGATTCGCCAGCGCAATGCCGGTGTCCTTCTCGCCTTGCACGAGATTCAGCACGCCCGCGGGCAAGCCGGCGTCGCGCCAGATCTGCACGGTGAGCGCGGCCACGCCGGGCGCGAGTTCCGACGGCTTGAAGACAACCGCATTGCCCGCGATCAGCGCCGGCACAATATGCCCGTTCGGCAAATGCCCCGGAAAGTTGTACGGCCCGAACACAGCCACCACGCCATGCGGACGATGCCGCAGCACCGCTGTGCCATCCGCCATCGCCGAACGCTTTTCGCCCGTGCGCTCGTTATAAGCCTGAATCGAGATCTCGACCTTGGCCGCCATCGAAGCCGCTTCCGTGCGCGCTTCCCACAACGGCTTGCCGGTTTCGCGGCCGATCGCTTCAGCCAGCGCTTCCTTGCGTTCGGTCACGAGCGCGGCGAAGCGGCGCACCACGCCGCAACGCTCGTCGAGGCTCGACGCCGACCACGCGGCGAAGGCGCGGCGCGCGCTGCGCACCGCATGGTCGACGTCGTCCGCCGAGGCGCTGTTGCCTTCCCACACCGTCGCGCCCGTGCCCGGGTTGCGCGACGCGAATGCGGGTCCTGTGCCGGCGGCCCATTCGCCGTCGATGAAAAGCTCGCTCATGATCATCCCTGTTTGTGTTTCTGCGGCAGCACGCGCACGAGGTCGCCTGCCTTGACGTCGAGTGCCGCGGCTTCAATCGCGCTCAGACGGAATACGCCGTCCTGCGGCACGCCCGCCACCACGCCGACGCGAAAATCGCCCAACGAGGTATTCGACACCATCGATTTCGGTCCATCCTGCGGCGCGCCCGAGGTGTTCGACGCGGCGATCTCGACCGGCACCACCACGCTCTCGCGCACGGTGCGCAAGTCGGCGATATGGCATTCGAGCACCGGACCCGCGTCGAAGATATCGACGTGATTCTCGTAGCGCAGCCCTTCCGATTCGAGCATGCGGCGCGCCGGAATCGTGTCGTTATGCGTAAGGCCGACGCACTCCTGCGCCTCTTCCGGCAACAGCTCGACATACACCGGGTAGCGCGGCATCAACTCGGCGAGGAACGCCTTGCGGCCATGCGAACTCAGATAGTCCGCCGCATTGAAATCGATCTGGTAGAAATGCGAGCCGACCGCGCGCCAGAACGGCGAGGTGCCTTCGGTGTCGAAATGGCCGCGCAATTCCGCGCACAGACGCTGCGGAAAACGCTCGCGAAACTGCGCGAGAAACATGAAGCGCGAGCGCGACAGCAAGCCGCCCACGCCGCTCGTGCGATAACGCGGGCTGAGGAACAGCGAGCACACTTCGGCATAACCCGTCAGGTCGTGCGAAATGTTCAGCGCGCGCATGCGCGTCCAGATGCCGAGGTCCTGGCTTGCGTGCACCACGGTGCTCACGCGGTAGTTGTAGAACGGCTGTTGCAGGCCGACCGCGGTTTCGATGCCGCACACACCGGCGACGTCGCCCGTGTCCGTGTCTTCCATCACGAAGAAGTAGCCGGCTTCATGCGGCTCGGCCTTGTCTTCCATCGTACGGCGCGCGCGTTCCACGCGTGCCGCGAGTGCGTCGCGGTCCGGCTTGAAGGTGGTGAGACCCGGGCCGGTTTCCTGCGCGAGCCGCATGAGCGCGTCCACATCGCCTCGTTGCACAACGCGAACGACGATCATCGTGCCTCTCCCGATTGTTCATCCTGATGCGGCTGGTGCAGGGGCACGCAGCGCACCGTGTCGCCTTCTTCGACGCCGAGCGCCGCTCGCGCCGCGTGCGGCATCGAGGCGCCGGCTTCTTTAGCTGCCGTCAATTCGCCGAGTACACAGCGGAACTCGCCATCGGCGCCGTTATATGCGATCAGATACGTCGAACCGTCGGCGGGGGCATCGTTCTCGTGCACCACACGCGTTTCGTTGCGCGTGACGCAGGCGCTGCGATCCACCTGCGCGGTCAACACCGGACCCGCGTCGAAAATGTCGATATAGCGATCCGTCTCGAAGCCTTCTTCAAGGTGAATGTCATACGCGAGCAAGGCCTTCGAATCCGGCTCGCCGAGCACGCGCTGCGCCGCCTCGGGCAGCAACGGCACATAGATGGGATACGTGGGCATTACTTCAGCGATGAACGTGCGGCTGCGGCCGCCCGATTCGATCTCGATGTCGGCGAAGTTGCGGCCGAAGAACTTGCGCCCCACCGCTTCCCAGAACGGCGACACGCCGTTTTCGTCGGTCACGCCGAGCAGCAGCGAAAACACCTCGGGCGTGAAGCGCTTGCGATTGGCGGCGATGTACATCATTCGCGCACGCGACATGAGATGCGCGGCAGCGTCGCCACGCAGCGACGGATCGATGTAATACCCCGCAAGGCGGCTCTTGCCGGTCAACTCATGCGACATGGTCAGCGCGTGAATCTTGCGGTTCACGTGCAGTTCGCGCGACGCATGAATCAGCGCGTCGTTGCGAAATGCGTAGAACGGGTCCGAATAACCGGCCGCGGCGACAATGCTCGCCGTGCCCATCAGCTTGCCGCTCTGCGCATCTTCGAGCACGAACAGATAGAACTCCTCGCCCGGAAAATCGACTTCCGCGCGAAACGAGTCTTCCGATAACGCGACGCGCGCTTCGAGCGCACGCCGGTCGTGCGGCAGGGAATGCAGCACCGGTTGCGCGGTGCGCGCCATATGTTCGAGCGCGTCGAGATCGGCGAGGCGGCCTGGGCGTACGAAGAGCATCATCGTTCCTGTTGAATGTGACGCATGATCAATGCCGTGGCTCAGTTCGACGCCGCTTCGGCCTTCGCGCCGACAATGCTTTCGATGGCCTTGGCGAGTCGTTCGAAGCCTTCGTTCATGTCGTCGAGCGGCATGATCAGCGACGGCACGAAACGCAGTACGTCAGGACCGGCCATCAGCATGATCACGCCGTGCTGGCCTGCCGCCGTGACGAAATCTTTCGCTCGGCCCTTGAAGGCATCGGTCAATTCCGCACCGATCAGAAGACCCCGGCCGCGCACTTCCGTGAACAGGCCGAAGCGTTCGTTCAACTTCGCGAGGTGGCCTTTCAACGCTTCACTGCGCGAGCGCACGCCTTCCAGCAGCTTCGGGTCGCTGACCAGCTCGACCACCTTCTCAGCGATCGCCGCGCCCAACGGATTGCCGCCGTACGTCGTGCCATGCACGCCGACCTTGAAATACGCGGCCAGTTCATTGGTGGTCAGCATCGCGCCGATCGGGAAACCATTGCCCAGCGCCTTCGCGGTGGTGAGAATGTCCGGCGTCACGCCGGTTTCTTCGTACGCGTAGAAATAGCCGCTGCGGCCCACACCCGTTTGTACCTCGTCAAAAATCAGCAGTGCGCCGTGCTGATCGCAGGCTTCGCGCAGTGCTTTCAGGAACGCCGGATCCGCCGGGATCACGCCGCCTTCGCCCTGAATCGGCTCGACGATCACCGCGCAGGTTTGCGCGCCGATGGCTTTCTTTGCCGCTTCGATGTCGTTGTACGGCAAGTGGGTGATGCCGGCCGGCACCGGGCCGAAGCCTTCCGAATACTTCGGCTGGCCGCCGACGCTGACCGTGAAGAACGTACGGCCATGGAACGACTGCGTGAACGAGATAATTTCGTATTTATCCGCGCCGTGGCGGTCGAACGCGACGCGGCGTGCCAGCTTCAGCGCGGCCTCGTTCGCTTCCGCGCCCGAGTTGGCGAAGAATGCGCGGTCGGCGAACGTCAGGTCTTCGAGCCGTCTGGCGAGGCGCAGCACCGGTTCGTTGGTATAGCCATTGCCGATGTGCCACAGCTTGCCGCCCTGCTCGTGCAGCACGTTCAGCAGTTCGGGATGCGCATGACCGAGAGCGGTGACGGCGATGCCGCCGGCGAAGTCGATATAGTCGCGGCCTTGCGTATCCCAGACGCGTGAGCCGAGACCGCGATCCGGCACGAAGGCGGCGGGCGAAAACACCGGCACCATGACTTCGTCGAAGGTCTGGCGTGTCACTGTCAGGTCGTTCATGGCAAATCCTCGTTACAGGTGAGAGGTAATACAGGTAGTGTAGGAAACCGCACGCAATACGTCTTGCGCATACGCGACGCTTTCTATGAGGTTCCACGCGAATCGGCCGGGCTTGAGCCTTGGCCACGCGCTCGTTCGGATCAATCCGCCTGATCCGGCCGCTCGATCAGCGCACCCGGCCGCGGCTCGCTGGCCGCCGCACCGCTTGCGCCCGTCTGCTTGTCGATCCAGTTACGACGATCCTCTCGCGGTGTGACACCAAAGCGTTCGCGGTACGCATTCGAAAAGTGCGCCGCCGACGAAAACCCGCAAGCGAGACTGATCTGCACCACCGACTTACTGGTGCGCTGCAATTGCGTGCGCGCTTTCGAAAGCCGCAGTCCCAGATAGTATTTGGACGGCATCGAGCCGAGATACTGGCGAAACAGGCGCTCCAACTGCCGCCGCGACACGCCGACCAGACCGGCGATCTCGTCGGTGGTGAGCGGGTCTTCGATATTCGCTTCCATCAGCAGCAGCGCGTCGTTCAGGCGCGGATGACGCTCGCCCGGCGCGGTCACGAACGGAATGCGCTGACGCTCCTCGCCCGCGCGCAATACGCCGACGCCGAGCGTGTCGGCAATCCGGTCCGCGAGTTCGGGGCCGTGCTCGCGGCCGATCATCGCCAGCATGAAGTCGACGGTCGCCTGGCCCCCCGCGCAAGTGGCGCGATCGCGGTCGATTTCGAAGATCTGCTGCGTGACGATGGAGCGCTCGAACTGCTCCGAGAACTGCTGATAGGTTTCCCAGTTGACGCTCACGCGATAGCCGGACAACTGCCCTGCCATGGCGAGCCACCAGACGCCGTGATGAATGCCGGTGACGAGCGGCGTGCGCTGGCCGACGCGCGAAAGGCTGGCGAGAAAGAGGCGATAGTCGGCAAATTGCTGAAAGCGCTCGCTGACGATGATCAGCCAGTCGCACGCAATCGCGTCGCCGAAGGCGGCGTCCGCGGGCCACTGGGCGCCGCCCGCGAGCGGCACCGCGCGGCCGTCCCACGAGCACACCTGCAGGCGGTACAGCGCGCGGCCGTCGATTTCATTGGCGAGATTGAGCGCGTCGACAATCGGCCCGACGCCCGACATCGACACGGGCGGCAAGGCGACAATGGCGACCTGCGTGGTGCGAGCCGGGCTGGACGTGCGAGGCATCGAGTGAATCCGCGCGACCCGCGCGTTACTTCAGGCTGCCGGACAGGAACTGCTTGAGCCGCTCGCTGCGCGGCGCGCTGAGCACTTCGGCGGGCAAGCCCTCTTCTTCGGTACGTCCTTGATGCAGGAACATCACATGGTTCGACACGTTGCGCGCGAAACCCATTTCGTGCGTGACGACGATCATGGTGCGGCCTTCTTCGGCGAGCTTCTGCATGACCTTCAGCACTTCACCGACCAGTTCGGGATCGAGCGCGGAAGTCGGCTCGTCGAACAGCATCACGTCGGGGTTCATGGCCAGGGCGCGGGCAATCGCCACACGCTGCTGTTGCCCGCCCGACAGATGCGACGGATACTGCTTTTCGAGGCGCGGCGCGAGACCGACCTTCTCGAGATATTCGCGCGCACGGTCTTCGGCTTCCTTGCGCTTCAGACCCAGCACATGAATCGGCGCTTCGACGATGTTCTCGAGCACATTCATGTGCGCCCACAGGTTGAAGTGCTGGAACACCATGGCGAGCTTCGTGCGGATGCGCTGCAACTGCTTGTGATCGGCGACTTCGAGATTGCCGGCGCGATCGGTTTTCGTCTTCACCATCTCGCCGTCGACGACGATCTGCCCGGCGTTCGGCCGCTCGAGGAAATTGATGCAGCGCAAGAAGGTGCTCTTACCCGACCCGCTCGCGCCGATGATGCTGATCACGTCGCCCTTGTTCGCATTGAGCGACACGCCCTTGAGCACTTCGTTGTCGCCGTAGCGCTTGTGGATGTCCTGTACGGCGAGCTTGCAAGCTTCGGTTTGCGTCGTGTGGAGCAAGATGCTCTCCCTTTGAAAATACGGATCAATCTTCGTGACGGCACGCATTGCGCGCGCCGTCCTGTGCAAACACGGCGCGTTTCAATGCGTGCGCACCGCCAGGTAACCCAGCCAATGACGCTCGGCGCGGCGGAACAAAGCCACCAGCGCGAACGACACCACGAGGTAAATCAGCGCCGCGAGGCCGAACGCGTCGAACGACTGGTAAGTGGCCGAATTCGCGTCGCGCGCCACCTTAAGGATGTCCGGCACCGTGGCTGTAAACGCGACCGTGGTGGCGTGCAGCATCAGGATCACTTCGTTACTGTACAACGGCAAGGCCCGGCGCAGCGCGGACGGTATCACAATGCGCCGGTACATCGTGAACCAGCTCATGCCGTAGGCGCGCGCCGCTTCCACTTCACCGTGCGAGGTCGAGCGGATCGCGCCGGCGAAAATCTCCGTGGTGTACGCGCAGGTGTTCAGTGCGAAGGCAAGAATCGCGCAATGAAAACCGCTGCGGAAAAACGCGTCCAGCACCTGATGCGAGCGTACGAATTCAAGGCTGTACAGGCCGGTATAGATCAGCAGCAGTTGCACGTACAGCGGCGTGCCGCGAAACACGTAAGTGTAAAGACGCACCGGCGTGGAGAGCCAGCGCTTCTTCGATACACGCGCCACCGCCAGCGGAATCGCCAGCACGAAGCCGATGCCGATCGACGCCACCAGCAGCCACAGCGTGACGGCGAGCCCGGACATGCGCTGGCCGTCCCAGTACAGGAACGCGCGCCAGAATTGATTGAGGATGTCGATCATGGTCTTAGAGTTCCGCGTGCCGCACGCCGATCGAATAGCGCTTTTCCAGCCAGATCAGCACGAGATTCGACGCGGTGGTGATCGCCAGATAGATCAACGCGGCGACCAGGATGAAGAAGAACATGTTGAAGGTGCTTTTGCCGGCGTCCTGCGCGGCTTTGACCACGTCGGCGAGACCGATGATCGACACCAGCGCCGTCGCCTTCACCAGCACCTGCCAGTTGTTGCCGATGCCCGGCAGCGCGAAACGCATCATCTGCGGGAACAGGATGCGCGTGAACACGCGCGCGCCGCTCATGCCGTAGGCGCTGCCCGCTTCGAGCTGGCCGCGCGGCACCGCCAGAAAGGCGCCGCGGAAGGTCTCGGTGAAGTACGCACCGTAGATGAAGCCGAGCGTCAGCACGCCGGCCACGAACGGATCGATATCGAACTGCGGCAGATTCAGCGCGTCGGTGAGATTGTTGACCGCGATCTGGATGCTGTAGAACAGCAGCAGCATCAGCACGAGGTCGGGCACCGAGCGGATCAGTGTCGTGTAGCCGGTCGCGATTGCCCGCAGCGGGCGGTTGAACGAGAGTTTCGCCGCCGCGCCCGCGAGGCCGAGCAGCACGGCGGCCGCCAGCGACAGGACGGACAGCTCGATCGTCTGGATCGTGCCGGCCAGCAACACCGGACCAAAGCCGTATAGGAACACGCGTGTCTCCATCCAGGTTGTTTGAGGATGTCTCGGACGGCGTCGGCTTGTCTCTGCCCCACTCGTCCAGCATGGCGCGCAGTCTCGCAAGCGAAAATTAATTTCTCAAAGGCGGGCGGAAGCTTTGTTGCGACGCAACAAGACGGGCTGTGGCGCGCGGCGAGGCTTGCAGGGCTTGGTTTTGCAGGGAATTGGCGTTGGTCAAGCGGGACGCGCGCGCCGAGCGCCGCTGCGAATTAGCAAGTTTCGGGTCGCTTTTTCGATAGATCAAGGGCGTCGGCGCGAGGCGATAAGCCGCTCGGAAATGGCTTCGGCGACTCGTATATGAATCACGAAGGGCCTTCGTGATTCATATACAAGTCATTCGTTGTTTTTCGCTTTGAACTGACCCATAATGGTTCACAAACGAGTCACGAAGGCCCTTTGTGACTCATATATGAACCATACCGCTCTTATGCCTAACTCGGTGACACGTCCCGCCTCGCGCTACAGTCTGGAAGCTGCCTTGCTGCTCGGGCAATTGATTCGCCGCGCGCGCCTCGAACGAAAAATCCCCCTGGTCCAGTTAGCCGAGCGCACAGGATTGTCCCGCAGCCTCATACAGCGGATCGAGAAAGGCGATCCATCCTGCTCGATCGGTGCGGTGTTCGAAGCAGCCGCCGTGGTCGGCGTACGTCTTTTCGATGCCGACCGCACGAGTCTGGCAAATGCTATTCAGGCCAACGCAGACATGTTGACGCTGTTGCCACGCGCCGCGCGCGCACCTCGCATCGAAACAAAAGATGATTTCTGAAGCCTCGTATAAGGAAGCCTTTGTCTGGTTCTGGCTCCCGGGCGCAGCCGAACCCGTGGTCGCTGGGCGACTGGCCGTTGTCGGCGACCGGATTCTCTTCAACTACGGCCAAAGTTACCTCGGACGCGACGACGCCATCCCGCTCTATGCGCCCGAGTTGCCGCTGCAACGCGGGACGATCCCTCTGTCCGACGGTTTATCGATTCCGGGAAGCATCCGCGACGGAGCCCCGGACGCGTGGGGCCGGCGGGTCATCATCAGTCGCAAGCTTGGCGTGCGGGGTTCCCAGATCGGCACCGCCGACCTCGACGAGTTGACGTATCTGCTCGAGTCGGGCTCGGATCGAATCGGGGCCCTGGACTTCCAGTTGTCGCCAACCGAGTACGTACCTCGGGAAACGGCCACTGCATCCTTCAGCGATCTATTGAACGCAGTTGCAAGTGTCGAACGTGGCGTGCCGCTGAGTCCCGATCTCGAGCGCGCGCTGTTTCATGGAAGTTCGATCGGCGGCGCGCGCCCCAAAGCGCTGATCACCACGCACAACCGGAAATTCATCGCGAAGTTTTCTTCCCAAAGCGACGTCTACAGCGTCGTGAAAGCCGAATACATTGCCATGCGCCTTGCGTCCGAAGTCGGCATTCATGCCGCGCCGGTCACGCTCAAGCACGTCGGCGGCAAGGATGTATTGCTCGTGGAACGGTTCGACCGCGTGCGCGCAGCAGACGGCTGGCAACGCCGCGCGATGGTGTCGGCGCTGACGCTATTCGGGCTCGACGAAATGATGGCGCGCTATGCAAGCTATGAGGACTTCGCCACGCTGATCCGCCATCGCTTCAGCGCCCCGAAAGCGACGCTCAAAGAACTGTTCGCGCGCATGCTCTTCAACGTGCTGTGCGGCAATACCGACGACCATGCGCGCAACCACGCAGCCTACTGGAATGGAAAGGAGTTGGCGCTCACGCCGGCGTACGACATCTGTCCACAGGCGCGAGCCGGCAATGAAGCCACCCAGGCCATGCTGATCGTCGGCAACGAGCGCTTCAGCAGAATTGAAACCTGCCTGAAGGCAGCGCCGCTATTTCTGCTCTCCGCCGACGAAGCCGCTGCGCTGGCCGAGCATCAGATCGAGGTGATCTGCGATCGATGGAACCCGGTTTGCACCGAGGCTCAGCTGAGCGAAGTGGATCGTAATCTGATGTGGCGGCGCCAGTTCCTCAATCCATTCGTATTTGAAAATGCGCCGCCGACGCTCGCGGCCTTGCTCCATTAGACTCGGCCACGGCGCCGCATCTCCCTAATCGATCCCCAGCCTCGCGCGGATCGCCGGCAGCATATATTCGACCGCAGCGCGCCCTTCCTCGATGGCCGGCGCCGCGCGGTGAAAGTCGAAAATCCCCATGCCGCCCAGACGCGGCTGGATCAGGATATCCGCCGGCTCGCCCGCGAGGCGGCTGCGCGTGATCCGCACCTGCATGATGTCGATGCTCTGCGCGATCGAACTCAGCATGGACGGCACGCGGGCGCTCGGCGCGGGCGGCACGCGCACGTCGTCGGTGGTGCGAGCGTCGGCGGGCGCGAGCCACTTCGGCCAGGGTTTGCCGTTGCGGCGCAGCGCGAGTGGCGGCGGCGCCGTCGGATCGATGGCGGGCGTATCGACCACCGCGCCGCCGAAATCGCGGCCATTCAGAATGTCGTTGTTCAGATCGACGGCGATCACGCAGTCCGCGCGCATGCCCCGCGCCACGGAAACCGGCACCGGATTGCTCAGGCCGCCGTCCACCAGCCAGACGCCGTTGTGCCACACCGGCGTGAAAATGCCGGGAATCGCAATCGAGGCGCGCACCGCGTCGACCACGCTGCCGTCCTGCAACCAGCTCTCGCGGCCCGAATCGAGTTCGGTGGCGACGGCCGCGAACGGCATGTTCAGTTGCGCGATCGAGCGGCCATTGAATTTGTCGGCGAAGAGCTGGATCACTTTGCGGCCGCCGAGCAGGCCGCCCGAGAGCCGCAGATCGAGCAGGCGCACCACCGTCTGCCACGTGAGCCGCGAGACCCACTCCTCGAGCCAGTCGAGGTCGCCGTTCGCGTATACCGCGCCCACCAGCGCGCCGATCGACGTGCCGCAGATCACATCGGGCTTGATGCCCGCATCGTGCAGCGCGCGAATCGCGCCGATATGCGCCCAGCCGCGCGCGGCGCCGCCCCCTAACACCAGCCCGATCCGGCTGTATCGACGTCGACGAATCATCTTCTTCCCCGCTTGTGTCTTCTCACTTCTATCGTCCCCGGATCACGTCCGAGCGCGATGTCGTGTACACCTTCTGATACTGGTCGAAATGCACGTTGAAGATACCCTCTTCGGTCACGCCGCCTTCGCGCCACTTCCAGCTCCAGACGGTTTCCGGTTTGAGCGGAAACACCGCGACCTGACCGGGCTTGCCGAGCAGCCGGCGCACTTCGTCCTCGCTCATGCCCATGCGGATCTTTGCGAAGTTGGCCGCCGTGAGCACCTGGGTGATCGCCTGCAATTTGCCGTCACGATCGATGTCGACCATGTACGTATTCAGGCCTTGCGGGCCGCGCGGATATTCGAAGCGTTTGGAACCGTCGGTGAACGTGCGCTCCGTTTCCGGCTTGCCCATCTGGTCGCGGATTTGCGCTTCGGTCGTGACGCCCGGCGTCATGTCCTTGAGCAGCAACGCATCCGGTTTGACGGCGTTGAAGAATTCCTTGAGTTTTTGCACGGCGCGGTCGCTCGATTGGTCGTCGCAACCGGTCAACGCGACGCACGCGGCCAGCATGGCGACAGTCAGCAGTTTGAGGCTCACAGCGAGTTTTTCCTGTACGGACGCGGGCCGCGAAGGCGCGCATCCCGTTGTGTAGTGTCTGCTACAGGATAACCGCGCATGAGGAAAACCGCGAGCGGGCGCGGCAAGGCGGTGTGCACCGTCGTACACGATGGCGGAGGGAGGCGGCGGCGATGGCGGGGGTTCACGCGGCGAAGCACGTTGAAAACCGTCGCCACAAGCAAAAAGGCGACGCTGTGCAAAGCGTCGCCGGGTCGGTCGATACGGTCAACCGGAAAATGGAAGCGGCCGTTTCGGCCGCCTGACAACGAAGCACCGCGGACGACGCGCAGCGGTCTGGTTCCGGACGAAGCGGTGAGCAACCTTGGCTGCTCACCTTGCGCCATCGCCGGAATGGCAAACCGCTGCTTGATTGGCCGCCCTGGTCCCTCGATAAGCCTTCCAAGTGTGACTAATCTAAACGCATTGGCGGGTTTAGACGAGAGCGCGTTTACACCGAATCGGCAGATGATTTGCGTTGGGCCGCGAGGTTCTCAGCGCTTTTCGACGGTGCGTTTCAAGGGCGCGAAATCGACGTAAAGGCAGTGCGTCCGACCGCCTGCAGCAGCGAGTCATTCTGCGATGTTTGATTCCGCCGCGCACGGCAAGGCCGACGCTGCGAGCGCCGCAATGCCGGGCGTTGCAAACAACGCGCGCTTCAGAACAGATCGGATTGCGAAACAAAAACGGGAGGTGGTCATGGGCAGCGCGTACGTCGTGGCAACGAGTGGATTTGCCATCGACGATAAGGCAGGCCTTTGTATAAGACAAACGCGTTATTCTGCCAAGCAAATATGCGAGATTTTCTCGCGCGGCGCGACGCGCTCACGCGCGGCGGTTCAAGCAAGCAAGCGCGCCGCGCGCGGCTGATGCGCTCAGATCACGCAAAACCCATGCGTGCCATCGCGTCCGAGTTGCGCGACGAGACCGTACTCCCATTCCAGATACGCGTTCATCGCTTCGCGCGCGTTGTCGGTGCCCTCATAAGGCCGCCGGTAACGATCGATGCGCGCCGATGCCATGCGTGTCTCGCCGCTCTCGACCGGCAAGCCCGCTTCGATCCACGCCGCCGTGCCGCCGCTCAGCACCTGCACCGGTTTGCCGGTCAATGCCGCAACGTCGGGCGCGGCGAAGCGCGCGAGCCGGCTGCTGCCGCAGGTGACCACATAACGCTGCGCATCCGGCAGCTTGTGCAGCGCCTTCGCGAGTTCGCTGCGAATCACGAACCACGCACCGGGAATATGACGCTTCACATAGTTCGCGCTGCTGGTGAAATCGAGCACGGCGGTGCCGCGCGATTGCAGCAGCGTCACCAAGCCGGCCGGCGTGAGCTCATCGGCGTCGGGCGGCGTCGGAGCATGGCGGACCGCGGGCGCCGATCCCTTCTCGCCGAAGTCCGCGGCCATCAAACCATCGACGACATATACCTCGACGTTCATCTGCGCGAGCCACGACGCGGTCATGTTCGCGCGCACGCCGTCATTGTCCGCGAGGATCACGCGCGCGCCGCGCACTGGCGCGAACATGTCGGTTTCCTGCACGAGCTGGCCGCCCGGCGCGCTGCGAAACCCCGGCACGTGGCCCGCTTCGTATTCTTCCGGCGTACGCACGTCGAAGCGATATACGGTGCGTACCGCTTCGCCGGCCCAGCGGCGTGCTTCGTCGCGTGACGTGCGGCCCACCCTCGCGCGATCCGCCACCGCGCGTGCGGAATCGGCAGCCGCCAGACGCAGCTGATCGTCGGCAATCGGTTCGAAGCGGCGCGAACTGCCGTGCGCCAGCGCCTGGCCGGCCAGCGTCCAGCCGATCGTGCCGTTGCGCAGCGCCGCGACCGGATTCGGCACGCCCGCGTTGATCAACGACTGCGCCCCGACGATGCTGCGCGTGCGCCCTGCGCAATTGACGATGATCCGCGTCGCCGGATTCGGCGCAAGCTGACGCGCGCGCAGCACCAGCTCCGCGCCGGGCACGCTGATGCTGCCGGGAATATTCATGGTTTGATATTCGTCGAAGGGGCGTGCGTCGAGCACCACCACGTCCGCTTCCTGATCGAGCAGCGCCTGCACCTGCGGCGCCGTGAGCGACGGCGTATGCCGCACGCTTTCCACCAGTTCGCCGAACGCCTTGCTCGGCACGTTGACGTCCTGGAACAGCTCGCCGCCGGCCTCGCGCCAACCTTGCAAACCACCTTCGAGCAAGGCAACGTCGGTATAGCCCAACTGGTCCAGACGGCGCGCGGCACGTTCTGCGAGTCCTTCGCCAGAGTCGAATACGACGATCGGCACGGCCTGGCGCGGCAAGCGCACGGGCGCGTCGAGTTCGAGCCGCGACAGTGGCAGATTGGCGGCAAACAGCGGATGACTGCGAGCGTGCGGATCTTCCTCGCGCACGTCCACGAGCGCGATTTCCTCGCGATCGAGCAGTGTGCGGCGCACGTCTTCGAATGATCGGGTACGAAATGCCTGAACGAAACTCATGAGATGAAGGACTCCTTTGCCACATTCCAGATGTTCGGCAACACGTCGTTCGCGTAGCCGGAGATGAGCGGCTTGCGGGCGCACCGCCCGGATAGACGGACCGCGTGTCACCGCACCGATATTTGCACCGTACACGTGAATGCTGATCGACGTACGGTCACTAAACGCGTCGCTCACACGATGAACATCACCGGTGCAAGGCGACACCGCATCCACGGCGCCGGCGTCGAACTGCCTGGCTGCGGCTGTTTTTCGCAGTGTGCTGTCTTCGGCGGTACGGAGATGCTGCGCAATTTCCGCGCCACGCGGCGCGTGGATCAAGCCCACACGGTGTGATCGACGAGCGCCGTAATCCGGCCGGCGAACTCGCGTAGGCGGTCCGGCCATCAGGGCCTGGGTCATCGATAGTTGAGAAGACAGGTTTGGATGGCGCTGATCGACGGCGCTCACGCACCACGAGCGAGTGCGGCGTTGAAGGTGTCGGTCAACAACAGTGCGACACATCGGCACGCCCTTCGATCACGGCGCCACGTGCGAAGATATCGGCCACCTGCTGCTCGCTCGCGCTGCGATGCGGGTTTGCATGTAACGCCTAATCGTCTCCAGTTCGCCGTTTCGCCCTTGCCACGCCTGCGCGAGCAAACCCCCTTTCAAGAACGTGGACATCGCGACGCCGTCAGCAGAAAAGCGCAAGCTTTGGGAGAATGCCCCATCGCGCGACAGCGCCGGAAACAACAAGTGAACAGACAATGATCCCCTTCTCGGTCCTCGACCTTTCGCCGGTCACCGCGGGCGCCACGCCGGCCGACGCGTTCAGGAATACGCTCGACCTCGCCCAGCACGCGGAAAACTGGAACTATCGCCGCTTCTGGCTCGCGGAACATCACAACATGACGGGCATTGCCAGCGCCGCGACTGCGGTGGTGATCGGCTATGTCGCGGGCGGTACGAAAACGATCCGCGTCGGCTCGGGCGGCATCATGCTGCCGAACCATGCGCCGCTCGTCATCGCCGAACAGTTCGGCACGCTCGCGTCGCTTTATCCCGACCGTATCGACCTGGGCCTCGGCCGCGCGCCCGGCACCGATCAGAGCACCGCGCGCGCGTTACGCCGCGACTTGCAAAACAGCGCGGACTCGTTCCCTGACGACGTCGTCGAATTGCAGCGTTATTTCGCCGACCCCGTGCCGGGGCAGCGCATTCGCGCCGTGCCGGGCGCAGGCCTGAACGTGCCGCTGTGGCTGCTCGGTTCGTCGCTCTTCAGCGCGCAACTCGCGGCGGCGCTCGGTTTGCCGTTCGCCTTCGCCTCGCATTTCGCGCCGGATTACATGCTCACGGCGTTGCAGGTGTATCGCTCGCAATTCCGTCCGTCGGCTACGCTCGACAAGCCGCATGCGATGGTCGGCGTGAATCTGTTCGCCGCGGATACGAATGAAGAAGCGCAGCGTCTCTTCACCTCACTGCAGCAGCAGTTCATCAATCTGCGACGTGGCACGCCGGGTGAGCTGCAACCGCCGGTCGAACGGCTCGAGGCGTCGGAGATGGAATTGAATGGCGTGGCGCACTCGCTCGCCTGCACGGCGCTGGGCGATCGCGATACGGTGCGCGAAGGCTTGAAGTCGATCATCGAGCAAACCGGTGCGGATGAGTTGATGCTCACCGCGCAGATCTACGATCACAAGGCGCGGCTGCGCTCATTCGAGATCGGCGCGCAAGTGCGTGAGGAGTTGGCGGGCGGCAAATAAGACCGGTAACTTCGTCGACGAATGCAAAAAGGGTAGCCGGTGGCCGCCCTTGTTTGTCGATCGGCGCGACTCGACCGCGTCATCAATTCAATGGTTCGCCGGCACCGCCGCGAGACCGTCCAGCAGTGCTTGATGAAACGCCTGCGGATCCTGCATCTGCGGCGCATGCCCCAGCCCGGCGAATTCGACTAGCGTCGCGTGCGGAATTGCCTTGGCGGCGGCTTTGCCGAGTTCCGGGTAATGGCCGATTTTCGCGCGTACGTCGGGAGGCGCAGCGTCCTTGCCGATCGCCGTGGTGTCCTTCTGACCGATCAGCAACAGCGTCGGCATGCTCAACTGTCCCAGCTCATACACCACCGGCTGCGTATAGATCATGTCGTACAGCAACGCCGAATTCCACGCGACGATTTGCTTGCCCGGACCGCGATACATGCCGGCCAGCATCTGCACCCACGGTTCGTAGTTGGCGCGCCACTGCCCCACGTAATAGGTGGACTGCTCGTAGCGGCGAATGCTTTCGGCGGTCGTCTTCAACTCGCGCTCGTACCACTGATCCACTGACAACGAGGGCACGCCCTTCGCCTTCCAGTCTTCCAGACCGATCGGATTGACCAGCACCAGTTGCTGCGTCTCGCGCGGATACATCAGCGCGTAGCGGATCGCCAGCATGCCGCCGGTGGAATGCCCGATCACCGTCGCGTCGGTCACGCCGAGCGATTCCAGCAACGCATGCGTATTGCGCGCGAGCTGTTGAAAACTGTACTGATAGTGCTCAGGCTTGCTCGACTTGCAAAAGCCGATCTGGTCCGGCGCGATCACGCGATAGCCGGCGTCGCTCAGCCGATGAATGGTCGCGTCCCACGTCGCCGCGCAGAAGTTCTTGCCGTGCAGCAGCACCGCTGTGCGGCCGTTCGCCTTGGCCGGCTTGATATCCATGTACGCCATATGCAGGGCCACCCCTTGCGAGGTGAAGTCGTACTGGCTGACCGGTGCCGGATAGTTGAAGCCCTGCAACTCGGGTCCATACGCGGGGCCGGTATCGCTCGCGATGTTCGTGGCGACTGAAGCGGCGGGGCTGCCCGGACTCCGTGCGTCAACGCCCGCGGACGCGGCGGCACTCGCAGGCGTGGCGGCGGAAGCCGCAAAAACGGCGGGCGCGGAAGCGGCAAATAGCGCACAAACGCTCAACGTGGCGAACAAGGACAGGCGGCGAAAACTCATCGAAGTTTTTTCTAAAGGGAAAGCACAAGAGGCATGCGGGGCAAACGCACGGCGCGAGCATCGCCGACACCCCGGCCGGGAGCGCACGATTCTACGACGCGCCGCCCGACTCTGCTGCCGCCGGCGCCGGCTGACAGCGGCACGGCGGTCGTGGCACGCATATTGCGGCTCGGCACCGCACGCTTTATATGTGTCGTGGCGCACGGATCGCCGCGGTGCAACAGGTGATCGTGCGCAAGGTGGGCGCTCGCGCGGCATCGGCACAATTCAGACTACTCGTCCGCGGCAAATCAGTGCTAGAACTAGCAGACGGGTCCGCGAAGACGGAGCCGGCGCGCAGCACGATTCATCAGTGGAGAGCAAGCGACCCACGCATCCGGGGCATACTAATCAGGAGACAGACATGGACACTCCGGCACGGCTGAACGATCTGCAACGCACCACCCTCGCCATCGTCCTTGCGGGCGGACGAGGTACGCGGCTCGGGCCGCTTACCAACAAACGCGTCAAGCCGGCGGTGCACTTCGGCGGCAAGTACCGGATCATCGATTTCGCACTCTCCAACTGTCTGAATTCCGGCATCCGCCGCATCGCGGTCGTCACGCAATACAAGGCGCACTCGCTGTTGCGCCACTTGCAGCGCGGCTGGAGTTTCCTGCGCGGCGAGATGGGCGAATTCATCGACTTGTGGCCCGCGCAGCAGCGTGTGGAAGGCGCGCACTGGTATCGCGGCACCGCGGACGCGGTGTTCCAGAACCTCGACATCATCCGCTCGATCCGGCCGAAGTACGTGGTGGTGCTGGCGGGCGACCACATCTACAAGATGGACTACACGCGCATGATCGCCGACCACGCCGAAAGCGGCGCGGATTGCACGGTCGGCTGTATCGAGGTGCCGCGCATGGAGGCGGTGGCCTTCGGCGTGATGCACGTGGATGAAAACCGCCGCGTGACCGCCTTCCTGGAGAAGCCCGCCGACCCGCCTTGCATTCCCGGCCGCCCGGACAAGGCGCTGGCCAGCATGGGCATCTACGTGTTCAGCGCGGATTACCTGTATTCGTTGCTCGAAGAGAACATCTCCACGATCGACACCGATCACGACTTCGGCAAGGACATCCTGCCGCGCGTCGTTACGCAAGGCATGGCGATCGCGCATCCGTTCAGCATGTCGTGCGTGTCGTCGGATCCGAACGTGGAGCCGTACTGGCGCGACGTCGGCACGATCGACGCTTACTGGGCCGCCAATCTCGACCTCGCCTCCACCATCCCGACGCTCGATCTCTACGACCGCAACTGGCCGATCTGGACGTACCAGGAACAGTTGCCACCCGCCAAGTTCGTGCGCGACATGAAGGGGCTGCAAGGCTCGGGCAATAATCTGATCGTGTGCGGCGGCTGCGTAATCTCGGGCTCGCAGATTTCGCGCTCGGTGCTCTCGTCGAATGTCAAAGTGAGTTCATTCTGTAACATCAATGAGGCAGTCTTGTTGCCGCAGGTCACCGTCGGCGCGAGCTGCCGGCTGCAGAAAGTGGTGATAGACCGCGGCTGTGCGATACCGGAGGGCACGGTGATCGGCGAAGATCCGGTGAGCGACGCCGAGCGCTTCTACCGTACCGAGGACGGCGTCGTGCTGGTCACGCCGGAGGCGCTGAAGCAGAAGATCTAGCCAGGGCCGGCTGCCGCCGGCTCAGCCGCGCCCAACCCGAACCAACAGGACAGAGACTGAGCCTATGACGATTCGCGCCCTGCACGTCGCAAGCGAGCTGTATCCCCTCCTCAAAACGGGCGGTCTCGCCGACGTCGCGGGCGCGTTGCCGCCTGCGCTGATCGAGCGCGGCGCCGATGTGCGGGTCCTGTTGCCAGGCTTTCCGGCGGTAGTCGCCGGCTTGACCGACCTGACGCCGGTCGCGCAACTGGGCCGCCGCTTCGACGCGCCGGGCGTCACGCTCGAACGGGGCACGCTGGCGTCGAACGGCCTGGTCGTCTATGTGATCCGCGCGGCCACGCTGTACGACCGGCGCGGCAATCCGTATCTGAATGACGAGCACGTGCCCTACGGCGACAACGCGCAGCGCTTTGCGCTGCTCGGCTGGGTCGCCGCGCAACTTGCGCAGCAACTGGACCCGGCGTGGTCGCCGCAGATCGTTCACGCGCACGACTGGCACGCGGGGCTCGCGCCGGCCTATCTGAAGGCGGCCGAACGCCAGCATGGCAGGCCCTTCGCCCGCAGCGTCTTCACGGTGCACAACCTCGCGTATCAAGGCGTATTTCCCGCGCACCAGTTCGGTCAGCTCGGCCTGCCGGACGATTTTTTCAGCGTGCATGGCGTCGAGTTCTACGGGCAAATGTCCTTTCTCAAGGCGGGCCTCTACTACAGCGACCGCATCACCACGGTCAGCCCGACCTATGCACGCGAAATCCAGACGCTCGCCCAGGGTGGCGGCCTCGACGGTTTGCTGCGCCATCGCGCACACGATCTGAGCGGCATTCTGAACGGCGTCGACTACACGGTCTGGTGTCCCGGCACCGATACGCTGCTCGAGAACCACTACAGCGCGACGCGGCTCGCCGGCAAGCTCGCGTGCAAGGACGCGCTGCAAAAACGCTTCGGCCTCGCGCAGAAAAGCGACGCGCTGCTATTCGGCGTGGTGAGCCGGCTGACCGAGCAGAAAGGCCTCGACCTGCTGCTCGAAGCCGTGCCGGAAATCATCAAACACGGCGGGCAGCTGGTCGTGTTCGGCACCGGCGACCCGGCGTTGGAGAACGGTTTGAAACGCGTCGCGCAGTCGCACCCTGAGTCTGTGGCGGTGGAGCTGGGATTCGATGAAACGCTCGCGCATACGATCGTCGCGGGCAGCGACGTGATAGCGGTGCCCTCGCGTTTCGAGCCGTGCGGCCTCACGCAACTGTATGCGCTGGCGTATGGATCGCTGCCGCTCGTGCATTGCGTGGGCGGTCTCGCGGACACGGTGGTGGATGCGTCGCTCGAAAATCTCGCCGACGACCTCGCCACCGGTTTCGTGTTCGAACGATTCGAACCGAAGGGGATCGGCGCAGCCATCCGCCGCGCCTTCGCGCTCTATGGGCGCCGTACCGAATGGAAGGCGGCCCAGCGGCGCGCGATGCGCCAGGACTTCGGCTGGGGCGCCTCGGCGGAGCGTTATCTGGCGTTGTACCGCGAGCTCGCGTGAGTTGAAAAAAGCCGTTGAGCAAGCAGCCCCGCAGCATTTCGGGAGCCGGGGCTGACTTCGCAGCCGTCCTCCGCCGCGTGCGCGTGTGATGGTTCGGCGCAACAACTCGGGGACGGATCGACTCGCGCGCGGCAAAGTCATGTATTGTTTCCTGACAATGCAGCGCGTGCGGGTTTCCTGCACCATCTGAAGCATTCCTGCCGCATGAGGCGTCCGGTGCTTGCCGGATCGCCGCCGCGGTGCACCCTTCCCGTTTTCATTGATCGCGCAGACCCGTTGCGCGGGCCATACCATGACCAAAAGCGTTCTGAGCATCCAGTCACATGTCGTCTTCGGTCACGCCGGCAACAGCGCGGCGGTGTTTCCGATGCGTCGGCTCGGCGTCAACGTCTGGCCGCTCAACACCGTGCAGTTCTCGAACCACACGCAATACGGCCATTGGACAGGCAGCGCGATCGACGGCTCGCAAATGGAAGATCTGGTCGACGGCATCGGCGCGATCGGCATGCTGCCGCGTTGCGACGCCGTGCTATCCGGCTATCTGGGCACGCCCGAACAGGCGCAGTCGGTGCTGGAGATCGTCAAGGCCGTGAAGGCCGTCAATCCGCGCGCCTGGTACTTCTGCGACCCGGTGATGGGCGCGGCGAGCGGCTGCAAGGTGGAACCGGGCATCCAGGAGTTTCTCGTGCGCACCATGCCCGAGATGGCCGACGCCATGGCGCCGAACCACACAGAATTGCAGCGCCTCGTGGGGCGCGAGATCGATACGCTGGAAGAAGCCGTGACGGCATGCCGCGAGCTTATCGCACGCGGGCCGAAGCTCGTGCTGGTCAAGCATCTGCTCGATCGAAACAGTCCCGCCGACCGCTTCAACATGCTGGTCGTCACCGAGCGCGAATCGTGGATGGCGCAACGCCCGCTCTATCCGTTCGCGCGGCAACCGGTGGGCGTGGGCGATCTGACGAGCGCGGTGTTCGTCGCGCGCACGCTGCTCGGCGATTCGATTCGCGCGGCCTTCGAGCACACGCTCGCCGCCGTGAACGCGGTGGTCAAGACGACTTGGCAGGCTGGGCGCTATGAGCTCGAACTGGTGGCCGCACAGAATGAAATCGCGCAGCCGCGCGAGTGGTTCGATGCGTGGGTGGCGGATACGGCGTAGGTGGCGTAGGTGGCGTAGGTGGCGGGCGCGCACGACGTTTCAGGCAATCCTCAGCGTTAGCAAAGCGCAGATTCGAGCAGCCCACGCAAACCGTCTCTGGTGCGCGTCGTGGCAATCGATTCTTGCCGCGTCTCTCGACTGTCAGCCGGCCGTCCTATAATGCGTGCCGCGTGGACAAGGCACCTGCCTGACCGCCCGCAGCGCATTTTTCAGGCATCCGGCATTCAGTTTTCAGCAGACGAGGCATCGATGGACGGTTATATCCGCAGCGAGCGGGAAGAATTTTTTGAGCAGTTGTGCATCAGCGTCGACGCCGACGAGGCCCACGAACAGGAAGCGATCGAGCTCTTCGAGAGCCAGTTCGACCAGGCCGACTTCGATCCCGCGCAGTGGCTCGACATCGCTCTGTACTATTCGCCGGCGGTGGCGCGCGGCATCGTCGACATGGTGACGCCGGACGACAAGGCGCGCAGCAATATCGCCGAAGTGATCGCCGACAACCTCGACATCTCGTACGGCGAAGACGAATGCCAGCAGTTCGCCGAGACCATCGAATTCGCGCTGAACAACGGCGTGCCGGTGGATATCGACCTTGTGCTCGACGGCTGCCAGCGCGCCCTCGACGATCTCGACACATGGGCCGACGAAGACACCAAGGCGCCGCTCCTGCGTCTGCGCGAGGAGTTGTTGCGCCAGCAAGGCGAGCGTTGAGCGGCCGGTTTCGAAGCCGTTACGAGTTTCCATTCTGACAGGCGGCAGCAACCTTGCTCCGCTAAACCGCGGCGGCCACGCTGCCCGCGCATTGTTCATATGCAGCAATCCGCACCCGCGCGCCCGCGCCGGGACGCCGCCAGCCAACGCGCTGCGCGGGTTATGCCGAAATGCTCATTCAAAGCGCCTCGAACTGCCAAGACGGTGGCAAATTGGCTTTCTATATTCGCGCCAGATTGATCGCCGCTTGAACGCGAATGCGCGCAAGTGCGCGCATTCCCGCATTGTTCAAAGCGACCGATCATTCGTAGTCTCTCGATGCGCGCCATGCGAAGTCCATGCGCGCGCGTCGATCCAGCGTTACCGCCTTGCCGCTTTCACTACCTGAAACTGTCGATGGAAGGAGAGACCATGAGTCTTCGCTACACGCTGAAACCGCTTGCCCTGTTCGTTGGTGCTATCTTCGCCATCGCGCCGCCGGCCAGCTTCGCCGACGACCTGCCGGTGAAGATCGGCTTCGCCGCCCCGCTGACCGGCGCCAACGCCGGCTACGGCAAGGACCTCGAAAACGGTGTCCGGCTCGCAATCGAGGAAGCCAACGCGCAAAAGATCAAGATCGGCGACAAGGTGGCGCAATTCCAGATCGTCTCCGAAGACGACCAGGCCGACCCGCGCATCGGCGTGCAAGCCGCGCAGAAACTGGTCGACGCGGGCGTGTCGGCCGTGGTGGGCCACTTCAACTCGGGCACGACGATTCCCGCTTCGCAGGTCTACGAGCAAGCCGGCATTCCGGTGATCGACCCGGCCGCCACCAATCCGATCATCACCGGACGCGGCTTCGCGAACACCTTCATGGTGATTTCCACCGACGCGCAGAACGCCGGCAACGCAGGCGTCTATGCCGTGGAAGTGACCAAGGCCAAGCGCATCGCGATCATCGACGACCGCACCGCGTTCGGCCAGGGCGAGGCCGACGAGTTCGAGAAAGCCGTCAAAGCGCACGGCGGCAATCTCGTGGCGCGTGAGTACACCGACAACAAAGCGGTCGACTTCAGCACGCAGATCACCAAGATCAAATCGACCAATGCCGACCTGATCTTCTTCGGCGGCCTGGACACGCAGGCCGCGGGCTTCGCCAAGCGCATGAAGCAGCTGGGCATGAACGCGCAACTGGTGGGCGGCGGCGGCGTGATGGATCAGGACTTCATCAAGCTTGCGGGCGATTCCGCTGAAGGCGTGATGGCCTGGGAATATGGACGGCCCCTCGCACAGTTGCCGGGCGGCAAGGATTTCTCCGCGAAGTTCAAGAAGCGTTTCGGCGTGGATATCCTGTCCTATGCGCCGTTCGGCTATGACGGCGCGTGGGCCGCGATCAAGGCGATGCAGAAGGCCAAGTCCAGCTCGCCGAACGACTACAGGCCCGCGCTCAAGGCCATCGATTTCGAAGGCGTAACCGGCAGGATTTCCTTCGACAACACCGGCGCGTTGAAGAGCGGCGCATCGACGCTTTATCAGGTCAAGAATGGAGCGTGGGTGCCCATCGTGACCAAGAGCGGAAGTTAAGCCAGGTTCCGATTCCGGCACGGTTTGCTCGTTTGCGCCGTGCCGGTGGAATCACTGTGGCTTCCTGGAATTGGCGACCTTGACCACCAGTTCGGCATCCAGGTCTCTCTGGATTCGCACGAGATCGTCGTGCATCCCGGCGAATTCACTCGCTGAACACATCTGATGATCAAAGGCGGCGCGCAGGTGCCGCCTGACCTGCAAGACCCGCGCGGCCGGATCGTAGACGTAGCTGGATGAAAAGATCAGAAAGCGGTCTTGCACCGCCGTGTCGGACGGCAAATCCGTCACTCGTACGAAGCGCGGCAGCGTCATTTCCAGGGTCTCGTCGAACTCTCCGCCGATGCACGTCCAGGGCTGAGTTCTCGCAGGCTCCGCGAGCCACGCCTGCACCTGCGAGCCCATGCCGCCGGAGAAACTCGTCAACGCGGGTACGGCCGTGGTGCCGTCAGTCCAGACGAAGTGTTCCACCTTCCCTTGCATCGACGTGGCGAATGGTCCGGTCGTGGCGCCGAGATCCGCCGTGCGCAATTGCGTCGTGCCGTGCAAACCCGTCTGCAATAGACGGTTCGCGGCGATCTGCTGCGTGCGTTGCCGCGTCGAGCGCCGAAAGGTATTGCGCTCGATTTCGGCGGTAAAACCCGCGTCCTCGACCCGGTAAGCGTAATTCGCCGCGCCGCTTTCATCGATGTCGATCTGCACGCGCGCGCTGCGTTCGCGCGACTGCGTGGCCGGCGTGCGCGACAGCACGCCCTCGCCGACCAGCAATACCGGCCGGTCCATCACGCCCGGAGGCAGATAGCCGAACGCCGTGCCGCCCGCCGTCGTGTCCGCATACAACGACAACTCAGGAATCCAGACGATCGCATGGTTGATCGCGCTCGATCCGTAGCCGGGCACGTCCGGCAAACTGTAGTACGGCCCGAGGTTGAGCAGCACCGCCTCGCTACGGATGCCGACCGCGGCCAGCAACGCACCGTAGAGCGCGACGTGGTCCTTGCAGTCGCCATAGCGGTTGCGCAGGATGTCGGTCGCCTTGTGCGGGATCGCCGCCGTTTCGCCAAGAAACAACGCGACGTAGCGGATATTCAGACGCATCCAGTCGTAGAGCCGTTGGGCCTTCACGCGCGGATCGTCGGTGCCGGCGCTCAGCGCTTGCGCGAGGCGGACAATCGCCGGATCGCCAGTCGTCGCGTCGGTTGCGGGGCCGCGATAGCGCGCGGCAAAATTCGCGAAGTCCGGCACTGTCGATACCATCAGGCGATCGCCCCAGTTCGCGTAGCCAACCGCGCCCGCTTCGAGCGGCGCATACGCTCCGTGCTGGTAGTCGAACTCGTAGCGGGTACGGCCGTTTGCCGTGACCGGCGGCACGGCGACGTAGCCGCGCGCGTCGGCGTAAAGCGGCACGTCGGCGGGCAGATCGAAGATCAGGCGCTGCAGTTCGACCGGGTCGCGCGTCGGCTCGACGAGGTACGCGAAGGTGCCCGCCTGCAAGGGCTTCGTGCGCGTCTTGCGAAACGCCAGATGCACGCGCGAGCCCGGCTCCACGCCTGGGAAGATCACCGTGCGCAACACGCCGTCCTCGAAACTCGGCGCGCCTGCCGAGCGCGGCTCCTGCACGTCGCGGATCGCCTCGGGACCGACCGGATGCGCCACGCCGTTCACGTCGATCGTTTCGGCGGCCAGCAACTGCACCTGCTCGATGTCCTTGTTGAACCACACGTAGCGTTGCGCGATATCGTCGACGCCGCTCGTCGTATTGGCGCGCAGAACGGTGTCGTCATGCTCCTCGACGGAGCCGTCTTTCTGGATCGTGAAGAGATGGACGTCGCGCTCGATCGTGGAAGGCGCGCGATCGTCGCCGGATGCGGTCGACGCGCCGTCGTCGGCGAACGCGCTGAACGCGACGCACGCGCCCAGCGCCGACCCACTGGCCAGCCTGAGAACAAACGCCATGCACCGCGTCATGTGCGCCGCGCCCTGCCCCGCGCGCCATCCTGTCGACTACGGGCAAGCGCCCGCTGCAGCGTGACGGCAATTTTCCCCAAGATGCACCTCGGCTGAGTCCGTATCGTGGTTTTAGCACATGATGGCCTGCGCGATCCGGCCTCGCTGCGCAGACGCCGATCGATGCGACGGCACGCCGATTCGATGAACCTCTATCGGCATCACTCGGGATTCGTTCCGTCGGACCGGCGTGGCGCTCGCGCAGGATCGCGTATGTGGACATTCGCAGCCGAGCTTCACGGCCGCCGCAGGAGTGCCTATCAGCCGGCGTAAGCGAGTACTGGCTCGCGGCGCGCCGCCTCATTCCGTCTCGCCGAGTTGCCCAAGCAATGCCT
The DNA here is from genome assembly GCF_003386115.1 of Paraburkholderia sp. BL27I4N3. Taxonomy (NCBI): domain Bacteria; kingdom Pseudomonadati; phylum Pseudomonadota; class Betaproteobacteria; order Burkholderiales; family Burkholderiaceae; genus Paraburkholderia; species Paraburkholderia sp. BL27I4N3. Next base: position 2,896,343 of record NZ_QREJ01000001.1, read on the forward strand.
GCAATCGCTCGACGTGCCTGAGCAGCAGATGCCGATGCTTTTCGATCTGCTCCAGCCGTCCCGCGAGGTCGGCCTGGATCGGGTCGTCGAGATCGGCGGCGGCGATCACGTCCTCCACCTTGGCGCGCATCGTTGCCAGTTCGACCGGCGCGTGCGTCAGATGCCGCTCGAAACGCCGCACGTCCTGAATCGCCAGATCGCGGACCTTGCGAAAATACGCCTGACGTCGATGCGCTTCCGCGTCGAGGATTTCTTCCTCGACGCGCCTGGCCGGCCCCGGCTGGCCGAAAATCGGTTCGGGCGGCCGCAGCACCGACTTCTTGCGCACCGGATGCGCCGTGCCCCGAAACCGCGCGAGCGGCTGTTCATTGTCGATCGCTTCACGCGCCTTGAGCGGGACGTCCTGCTCGGTATGGGGCACGTTCATCCAGCCGCCCGGCAGTCCCGTGACCGCTTCGATGCCGCGCACGAATTCCTCGCTGAATTCGCGCTGGCCCGACAACATCAGTTTCAGATAGCTCGCGGAGAAGGTCATCATGCGCGCGAGTCGTGTCGCCGCGCCGACTTCGCGAGTCAACAGCACCAGGTTTGCTCGCCAGACCGGGAGCAGCAATTCGTCGGAATCTTCCATCGCTGGGTCTTCCATCTTTTGCCCGCTGTAGAGATCGCACGCTTGCGCGCGTTATCGTTTTGAAAGGGTAGACGCTTCACCGCATGGCGCGCAATCCCGGAATGCCGTTGCGTGAGCGCCGATCTGTCGTAAATACACGCCACTGCGCGATTGCGCGGCGTTGGCCGTCATCCATTGCCGGTGGCGGCTCGCAACGATCGTCGTGCTGAATTGACACCTGCGTTTGCTCAGCGTTCCTCCGCTCCACGCGCGCGATGTGGCATGCTTGCGAGCGGTCGCGGCACGCCCCGTGCTGAACCGTTCGTACCCCAACACCGATTTAAGGATTCTGTAATGAAGAAGATCGTCCTCGCCATCGCCGCAGCCGTCGCAGCCCTGAGCGCCATCGCTCCCGCACAAGCTTATGAGCATCATCATCATCCTGAGTGCCACAAGGTGCGCGTTCATCATCACTGGGAAAAACGCTGCCATTAATGGCGGTGCCACGCTCTGACCGGCACGGCACATCGTAAAGCCCCGCTCAATGCGGGGCTTTTTTTGCCATCGAGTCGATGCGGAGCAGGCAGATTGCTTCAACGCGCTCTATACGTTCTGCGCGAAAACGGCAGCATGCAATCACGGACACATGCTGTTACACCTTTGCGGTGTCAGCCGACGCGCCTCACCGTGCCGCGCAGCTTGCGTGGCGATCGTGAAGCGCGTGGAAAGGAAGAGAAAACGAGCGGCGCGTCACGCCGTTCTGACGCGTTCCAATGCTTTCACGACGAGCGCTTCCAGCAGAGGTTCCACTCTCGCGGCGAGCGATTCGTCATACGCATACGGCAAGTGCTCTTCCATATACGTGATCTGCGAAAGTTCGAGCTGCAGTGCATGCACGCCTTGCGACGGCCGGCCATACTCGCGCGTGATATAACCGCCCTTGAAGCGCCCGTTGGCGACAGCCGTATAGCCGCCGTCGTGTCGCTCGACAGTAGCGGCCATCTCCTCGGCCAGTCCCGTCGCCGCGCTCGCGCCGTTCGAGGTGCCGAAATTGAAATCGGGCAGGCGTCCCTCGAAAAAACGCGGCACGTGCGAGCGGATCGAATGCGCTTCCCACAGCAGCACCTTGCCGTGTTTTGCTTTCAGCGCCGCGAGTTCGCCTTGCAGCGCCTCATGGTAAGGCTTCCAGTAAGCCTCGCGACGACGCGCGACTTCGGCCTCGTTGGGCAGATGGCCGTCCAGATACAACAGTTCCTTGTCGAACGTATCGACGGGCAAAAGTCCGGTGGTGTCCTGGCCCGGGTACAGATTCGCGCCGTCGGGCGGACGGTTCAGGTCGATCACATATCGCGCGTAGGTCGGCGCGAGAATCGACGCGCCCATGCGTTTTGCGAACGCATAGAGACGGTCCAGATGCCAGTCGCAATCGTCGGTGCGCTGCGCGGCGGGCGTCATCGTTGCGGCGATGTCGGCCGGAATTTGCGTACCCAGATGCGGAATCGAAATGAGCAGTGGCAGGCTTCCCTGATGCAGCGAGAAGACCGGCGGAGTGTTCGAAGCAGTCATGTCAGTCCGGAATCGATAGAGTCGAAGGGCCGGTTCAGCGAGTCAATGCGCGGAACGTTGGCACGCCATTCATTTGAGCAGGTCCGCCAGCGCCACGCGATAGCGCGCGTAAGCGCCCTCTTCATCGCGATGCCTGCGATTGTCGACGACCTTGTCGCCGCCCGCGTAGACGTCGCGAATCGGCGTTTCGCCATGCTCGCAGAATACAACGCCCGAGAGCCAGGCGTTCGGCGCATGCTCGGCGATGCTTGAATGATCCGCGTCGAGCACGAGCCAATCGGCGCGGCGGCCCGCCTGCAGCGCGCCGACCGCGCGACCCGTTGCGTGGGCGCCGCCTTCGAGCGAGGCGTCGAACAGACGATCGGCGACATGCGTGGCCTGCGCCGACGCCAGCACGTTGCGTTGCCGGCGCGTGAGACGCTGGCCATATTCGAGCAAGCGCAGTTCCGCGCGCCAATCGACGCCGATATGACTATCCGAGCCCACGCCGATGCGCCCGTGCGCATCGAGATATTCCTGCGCCGGAAAAATGCCGTCGCCGAGATTGGCTTCGGTGGTCAGGCACAAACCGGCGACCGCGCCGCTCTTCGCGAGCGCCAGGGTTTCGTTCGCATCGACGTGCGTGGCGTGCACGAGACACCAGCGGCTGTCGACATCGAAACGATCGAGCAGCCATTGCACCGGACGCGCGCCTTCGGTTTCGAGGCAGGCATCGACTTCGCCGGTCTGCTCGGCGATATGGATATGAACGGGCGCCGTGCCCTCGATACCACCGAGCAGCGTATGCAACGACTCAGCGGAGACGGCGCGCAGCGAATGCGGCGCCACGCCATAACGCAACGCGCCAGTCTCGGGGCGCGCCGCGCGCAACGTGCTGAGCAGATCGAGCAGACTCTCCGGCGTATTGATGAAGCGCTGCTGATCTTCACGCGGCGCACGCGAACCAAAGCCGCTGTACTGATACAGCACCGGCAGCATGGTCATGCCGATGCCACTCGCCGACGCCGCATCCACTACGCGTTGCGCGAGTTCCGCCTGATTCGCATAGCGGCTGCCTTGCGGCGTGTGATGCACGTAATGGAATTCGCACACCGACGTATAGCCCGCTTTCAGCATTTCGATGTACAGCCATTGCGCGACGCTCGCCAGGCCTTCCGGTGTGATGCGCGCGGCGAAGCGATACATCAGATCGCGCCAGCTCCAGAAGTTATCCGTGGCGCCCGCGCCGGATGCGCGATATTCGGTGAGGCCGGCCATCGCGCGCTGAAACGCGTGCGAATGAAGGTTCGGCATGCCAGGCAGTACCGGACCCGCGGCCTTCTGCACACCGGCGGGCGGCGTCGGCGTATCGGGCGTGACGGCGGTGAGCGTGCCGGTTGCGTCCCACTCCAGCAGCACGTTGCGGCGCCAGCCATCCGGCAGGTATGCGTACTCGGCGAACAGCGATTGATTCGTTTGCTTGTGCGGTTCAGTCATTTCAGGCCCTGGCTCAATTCACGCCGCGTATAAACGGTCTCGCCCGCGCGCACGACTCGCGCGCATAGCGGACGTCCAATCCAGTAAGCCAGCTCGGCCAGCGAGTCGACCGACCACACCGCGAAATCTGCAGCGCGTCCCGCCTCCAGCGAGCCGTGGCGATCCGCCTTGCCGAGCGCGTGCGCCGCGTGCGACGTCACGCCTTGCAGCACTTCCGGCACTGTCATGCGGAACAGCGTAGTGGCCATATTCATCATCAGCAGCAGCGACGTGGCGGGCGATGTGCCGGGGTTGCTGTCGGTCGAAATCGCGATCGGCACCTGATAGCGCCGCAGCAATTCCAAAGGCGGCAACTGCGTCTCGCGGATGAAGTAGTACGCGCCCGGCAGCAACACGGCCACCGTGCCCGCTTCCTTCATCGCGGCGACGCCGGCTTCGTCGAGAAATTCGAGGTGGTCGGCGGACAGCGCATGATGGCGCGCCGCGAGTGCCGTGCCGCCGCCGTTCGACAATTGCTCGGCATGCATTTTCACCGGCAGCCTGTAACGTTCCGCTGCCTCAAAGACGCGCTCACTCTGTTCCAGCGAAAAACCGATTCGCTCGCAGAACACGTCGACGGCGTCGACGAGGCCTTCATCGGCGAGCGTGGGCAGCATGGTGTTGCAGACTTCATCGATGTACGCGTCGGCGCGGCCGGCGAACTCGGGCGGCAGCGCGTGCGCGCCGAGAAACGTCGTGTAGACGGTCACGGGATAACGTTCGCCCAATTGCCGCGCGACGCGCAACATCTTGCGCTCGCTGACGAGGTCGAGGCCGTAGCCGGATTTGATCTCGACCGTGGTCACGCCTTCCGCGAGCAACGGTTCGAGGCGCGCGGCCGACTGGCGGAACAGCGTGGCTTCGTCCGCGGCACGCGTGGCGCGCACCGTGGAGACGATGCCGCCGCCCTGCCGCGCGATCTCTTCGTAGCTGACGCCCGCGAGGCGTTGCGCGAATTCGTCCGCGCGCTGCCCGCCGTACACGAGATGCGTATGGCAATCGACGAGACCCGGCGTCACCCACGCGCCGTGCAGATCTTCGTGCGGCCATGCGGCGTAGTCGGCGGGTAATGCGGAAGCCGCGCCGAGCCACACGATCGTGCCGTTTTCAACGGCGATCGCGGCTTCGGGCAGCGTGTGTTGGGGATCGCCCTGCGGGCAAAGTTTCAGGTGATGCCAGACGGTTTGCTTCATCGCGTGCTCTTTGCAGCTTGTTGCGTGTCTGTGGTGGTTCGCGTGCGCGAGCTGCGGCTGCCATGACATAAGCGGCGGCGAGCACGCACGCGAATCGTCGTCATCGTTGCGTGTACCGGATGCTGATTGCGAGCAATGCGCCTTTGCCTTCAACCGCGCATGACAGCGCGCCCGGCGTGTCGATGCGCAGCGTGTCGCCGGCTGCGAGCGGCAGCGGTTGAGCGTCGCCTGCTGTGACCGAGACTGAACCTTCCGCGCAATACAGCAGGACCGCGTCGGCGGAAAGCGTGCGTTGCGTTGCGCCGCGCCACACTTCTACCTCACCCTGCGCCGCGTCACGCCGCACCATCAGGTTGAAGTCGCGAGTCGCGCCGTCGACCAGACGCGCGTCGATTTGCGCCTCGCCGGCGAAGCGAGCCATGTCGAGCGTTTGCGTCAACGCGTGCGTTTTCACACCTTGCATGCCCTGCGCGCCGCCCGCTTCATCGAGCAACATGCCCGCGCCGGACAACAGCACAAGCGTGCGATCGATGCCGGCAAAGCGCGAGAACGGCCCGGCTTGCGCCACATCGGCCACGCTCACCCGCCACACGAAGGCATCGAGTCCCGCGCCTGCGGGAAACGCCGCCACTTCACGCGTGACGCCGCCGCCGTTCTTCCACGGCGCCGCCACGAGGTCGGCGCCGCGAATCAGCGTGAGGCTTGCGCCGTTGCCGGCAGGCATGCTTTGAAACACCACGCTCAACGGCCCAGCATCGGCAGATTCAGCCCTGCCTCGCGCGCCGTTTCCTGCGCCAGCTCATAGCCCGCATCCGCGTGACGCATCACGCCCGTCGCCGGATCGTTGAACAGCACGCGGCCAAGGCGTTCCTTCGCCGCATCCGTGCCGTCAGCGACGATCACGACGCCCGAGTGCTGACTGAAGCCCATGCCCACACCGCCGCCGTGATGCAGCGACACCCACGAAGCGCCACCGGCCGTATTCAGCAGTGCGTTGAGCAACGGCCAGTCGCTGACCGCGTCCGAGCCGTCCTTCATCGATTCGGTTTCGCGATTGGGGCTCGCCACCGAACCGGTGTCGAGGTGATCGCGGCCGATCACGATCGGCGCCTTCAGTTCGCCGTTCTTCACCATTTCGTTGAACGCCTGGCCCAGACGATAGCGGTCCTTCACGCCGACCCAGCAGATCCGCGCCGGCAAGCCCTGGAACGCGATCCGTTCGCGCGCCATGTCGAGCCAGTTGTGCAGATGCGGATCGTCGGGGATCAGTTCCTTGACCTTCGCATCGGTCTTGTAGATGTCTTCCGGATCGCCCGACAGCGCGACCCAGCGGAACGGGCCCTTGCCTTCGCAGAACAGCGGCCGGATATACGCCGGCACGAAACCCGGGAAATCGAACGCGTTTTCCACGCCCATTTCCAGCGCCATCTGACGGATGTTGTTGCCGTAGTCGAGCGTGGCGGCGCCGCGTTCCTGCAGCGTCAACATGGCTTGCACCTGCTTGGCCATCGACTGCTTGGCCGGCAATACGATGCTGTCCGGCACGGTCTTCTGACGCTCGCGCCAGTCTTCGACATTCCAGCCTTGCGGCAGATAACCGTGAATCGGATCGTGCGCGCTGGTCTGGTCGGTCACGCAATCCGGCGTGATGCCACGGGTCACGCATTCAGCGAACACATCGGCTGCGTTGCCGAGCAGGCCGATCGACACCGGCTTGCCTGCTTTCTTCGCTTCCTCGAGCATGGCGAGCGCCTCGTCGAGGGTGGCTGCTTTCTTGTCCACGTAACGCGTCTTCAGACGGAAGTCGATGCGCGTCTCGTCGCATTCCACCGCGATCATCGAGAAGCCGGCCATGGTCGCCGCCAGCGGTTGCGCGCCGCCCATGCCGCCCAGGCCGCCCGTCAGAATCCAGCGGCCCGAAGGATCGCCGTTGAAATGCTGGTTCGCCACCGAGAAGAACGTCTCGTAGGTGCCCTGCACGATCCCCTGGCTGCCGATATAGATCCAGCTGCCCGCCGTCATCTGGCCGTACATCATCAGGCCCTTGCGATCGAGTTCGTGGAAGTGTTCCCACGTTGCCCAATGCGGCACCAGGTTCGAATTCGCCAGCAGCACGCGCGGCGCGTCGGCATGCGTGCGGAACACGCCGACCGGCTTGCCCGACTGAATCAGCAGCGTTTCGTTTTCTTCGAGATCCTTCAGCGACTTGAGAATCTGATCGAAGCAATCCCAGTTGCGCGCGGCACGTCCAATACCGCCGTACACGACCAGCGCATGCGGATGCTCGGCGACTTCCGGATCCAGATTGTTCTGGATCATCCGGTACGCGGCTTCCGCAATCCAGGTCTTGCAGGTCTTCTCCGCGCCGCGCGGTGCGCGGATCGTGCGGGTGGGATCGAGACGCGGGTCGATGTGTTTCGGGTTGTTCATGATGGCCCTCGGAATGCTTGAAGATGGTCGAAAAAGATTCAGGTACGGCAAAAGCGGCGATGTCAGAAATGTCCGGTGAAGCGATAACGGCTGCCGGGGTGCCAGAGATTCGCGATCGAAGCGACCTGGCTTTGCGACCACGTGCGCCGATGCAGCACGAGGCACGGTTCGAGTTCGTCCATGGTCAGCAACTCGCGCGTGTCGCCATCGGCGGCCAATGCCTCGATGCGGTACTCGACCCGCTGCAACGGCGCGACGCGCACGAGATACTGATTCGGCGTGGTGTTCGTGAAGTCCTGCAAAGCGTACTCGGGAGCGACCGCGGGATTGACCCAGCGCTCTTCGAGTTGCACCGGCTCGTCGTTTTCGAAATGCAACACGCGCGAATGAAACACCGGACTGCCCGCGCTCACCTGCATTTCCTCGGCGAGCGCTTCGTCGGCGATACTCGCGCCGATGTGCAGCACGTTGGCCTGATAGCGATGACCGCGCGCGACGATTTCGTCGGAAATGCTGCGGATCGCCACCAGCGTCGATTCGTACTTGGGACGGGCCACGAAAGTGCCCGAACCTTGCACGCGCGTAAGCACCTGCTCCGAGGTCAGCTCGCGCAACGCGCGGTTGACCGTCATGCGCGCCACGTTGAATTCGCGCGCGAGCTCGTTTTCGGAGGGCACCTGGTCGCCTTCACCCCATTCACCCGCATGAATGCGCGCGAGGATGAAGTCCTTGATGCCCTGATAGGCCGGTGCGTTCATTGGCTTGCTGTGCCTCGCTGGCTGCTTACTGTTCGGACGCGAAGGAGAGCGGGCTCAGCTTCGCGATCGTGCCGTCCTGCACGAGACGCGTGACCGCCGCGATGTCCGGTGCGAAGTAGTGGTCGAGTTCGTAATGCGCGACATCCTTGCGCACTGCGTCCATCACTTTCTGCAGGTTCGGGCTGGTCTTGTGCGGCGCGCGCAGATCGACGCCTTGCGCGGCGGCGAGCAGTTCGATCGACAGAATGTTCGCGGTGTTTTCAGCAATGTCGCCGAGCTTGCGCGCAGCGAACGTGGCCATCGACACGTGGTCTTCCTGGTTCGCCGACGTAGGCAGCGAGTCGACCGATGCCGGATGTGCCAGCGTCTTGTTCTCCGAAGCGAGCGCGGCCGCCGTGACGTGAGCGATCATGAAGCCCGAATTCACACCGCCATCGCGCACGAGGAACGGCGGCAGACCTGACAGCGTCGCGTCGATCAGCAGCGCGATGCGGCGTTCGGCCAGTGCGCCGATTTCGGCGGCGGCGAGCGCGAGATTGTCGGCGGCGAACGCGACCGGCTCTGCGTGGAAGTTACCGCCCGACAGCACTTCACCGGTGTCGGGGAAAATCAGCGGATTGTCGGAGACGGCGTTCGCTTCCAGCAGCAGCACGTTGGCGGCGTGGCGCATCTGATCCAGACACGCACCCATCACTTGCGGCTGGCAGCGCAGGCTGTACGGATCTTGCACCTTGTCGCAATCGGCGTGCGAGACGTTGATGCCCGAGCCTTGCAGCAGCGAACGGTAGGCTCCGGCCGCATCGATCTGGCCTTGATGGCCGCGCAGTTCGTGAATGCGCGCGTCGAACGGCTTGACCGAACCCATGGCCGCGTCCACCGACAACGCGCCCGACACCAGCGCGGTGCGGTACAGGTCTTCGATCGCAAACATGTTGTAGAGCGCGAGCGCGGTCGAAGCTTGCGTGCCGTTCAGCAGCGCCAGACCTTCCTTGGCTTGCAGCGTGAGCGGCTTGAGGCCGACGAGCGCGAGGCCTTCGGTGGCCGGCATGCGCTCGCCCTTGGCGAACACTTCGCCGACGCCGAGCAGCGTGGCCGACATATGCGCGAGCGGCGCGAGGTCGCCCGATGCGCCGACCGACCCCTTCACCGGAATGACCGGCAGCACGTCGGCGTTGTACAGCGTGATCAGCGCTTCCATCACTTCCCGGCGGATGCCCGAGTGACCGCGGCCGAGGCTCGACAGCTTCTGCGCGATCAGCAGACGCACAACCGGACGCGACATCGGCTCGCCCACGCCGACCGCATGCGAGAGCACCAGATTCCGCTGCAGCAGTTCGAGTTGATCGTGCGGGATGTGCGTGCTGGCGAGGCGCCCAAAGCCCGTGTTGATGCCGTAGGCCGGCTCGCCCTTCGCGGCGATATCGGCCACGGCTTTCGCGCACGCGTCGATCGCGGCGTGGCTGGCGGGATCGAGCTGCAACGCGACATGTTCGCGAGCGATCTGGCGCAGTTGCGGGAGGGTCAGGTAGCCGGGCTTCAGAGTCATCATGGTTGTCGTCCTGTCTATACAATTTGAGAGAAGTCTAGCGGCGTCGGCTTGTATATACAACTTGTTTTTTGAGGATTTCGCCTAGGGGTTTCCATTAGGGCGAAACGCAAGCTTGGCGTGGATCTTGCCCCTGCCGTAATTTCCCGCCGCCGCGCATTGCGGATGGCGCTCCCACCGCCCGCGCGTTTCTGCTTGTATATACACGTTCAAAATGGCAGGCGCGAGGCGGACAAAAAGATCTCGCCCAGAAACCGCGCGTTTCGGGGCCTATAAAAGCGTTGTAGAAGCGACGACTGGAGACGACGCAAAAAGCCCGCGCGCTCAGGCGAGCCGCAGGCTTTCGCTGATTGAACTAGTGATGAAACAGCATCGCTAAAGCTTCACGCGCGCCGCGATGAAATCCAGAAAGCACTGCACGCGCCCCGCCAGCGACGCGCTCTGGTAATACACCGCGCTCACCCGTTGCCGCTCGTCCGCCAGCACGTTGCCGAGAATCGGCACGAGACGCTTTTCGCGCACGTCGGCCGCGCTCATGAAATCGGCGAGACAGGCAATGCCCCAGCCCGATAGCGCCAGTTGCCGCAATGTCTCGCCGCTCGAGGCGGTGATCGCCGGCTCGATCTTCAGCGAATCCGCGCCGCCCTTGCGCCCCTCCCGCAACGGCCAGCGATTCAGATGCTCCGGCGCCGTAAAGCCGATCAGCCGATGTTCGCGCAGCGCTTCCACCGATTTCGGCTCGCCGTATTCGGCCAGATACACCGGACTTGCGAGCACGCGCAGCTTGCTGGTGCCGAGCGCGCGCGCATGCAAGGTCGAATCCTGCAATTCGCCGATGCGGATCGCGATATCCACCTTCTGCTCCAGCAGGTCCACGATCCGTTCGTTACTGGTCAACTCCAGTCTGATCTCGGGATACAGCGCCGAAAACGCCGTCATATGCGGCGCCACGCAATGCAGCATGAAGGGCGACGCCGCATCGACACGCAGCCGCCCCGACGGCCGCGCGCGTCCGCGCGTGACGGACTCCTCGGCCTCTTCCATCGCGTCCAGAATCGCTCGCGCGCGCTGCAGGAAGGTCTCGCCCTCCTCGGTGAGTTGCAGACGGCGCGTCGTGCGCCGCACCAGCGCGGTGTCGAGTTTCCTTTCGAGGCGCGTGAGCGCGCGGCTCACGCCGGAGACGGTTTGATTCAATTTCTCCGCGGCCGCGGTGATCGAGCCGCTGTCGATCACCGTGACGAACACCAGCAACTCGTCCGTCGAAGTTTTCATTGTTGATTTGAAATCAAGATTGATTTGAGACTAACACGGTTTTTGCGAGAATCAAGTCGGCGGATACTGCGTGCATGTCATCGTGTTTCTCATCAAGGAGAACGTCTTGAAGATTTTCATCACAGGTGCAAGCGGTTTTATCGGTGGTTCGATTGCAGCGCATCTGGTGCGCGCCGGCCATTCCGTGCACGGTTTGATCCGCAACCCCGAACATAGCGCCGAGCTGCAACGCCTCGGCATCGAACCCGTGATCGGCACGCTCGACGACCGCGCGTTGCTGATCGCCGAAGCGCAAGCCGCCGACGCCGTCATCAACGCCGCGAGCAGCGATCATGAAGGCGCGGTGAAGGCGCTGATCGACGGACTCGCCGGCTCCGGCAAAACGTTTCTGCATACGAGCGGTTCGAGCATCGTCGGCGATGCGTCGGGCGGCGAGGCGGGTCAGGCGCGCATCTATCACGAAGACGCGCTGCCCGAGCCGACTCCCGACAAAGTGGCGCGCGTCGCGATCGACCTGCTGGTGCTCAATTCGGCCAAGCTGAATATCCGCTCGGCCGTGTTGTGCAACACGCTGATCTACGGCCACGGCGCGGTGCCGGGCAGCGCGAGCGTGCAACTGCCGCGCCTCGTGCGTCAGGCGCGGAAAAGCGGCGTGGTGCGTCATGTGGGCAGCGGCGGCAATATCTGGTCGAACGTGTTTATCGACGATGTCGCCGAACTGTATCGCCTCGCGTTGGACAAAACGCCGGCGGGTACCTTCTACTTCGTCGAAAGCGGCGAGGCGTCGTTCCGCGACATGAGCGCTGCGATTGCGCGCGCGATGAAGCTCGGCGAGCCGCAAGACTGGCCGCTCGAAGACGCGCAAAAGGAATGGGGCTACGAAATGGCCTCGTACGGCCTCGGCTCGAATAGCCGCGTGCGCGGTGAACGCGCCCGCAAGCTACTCGGGTGGGAACCGAAGCGCACGTCGGTGATCGACTGGATCGAACACGACATGATGGCCAGGGCGTAATTAGTGTAAGCGTTGTCGTTGCGAATCCGTAAGCTCCACTCGATAGAATCGCGCTCACCTGATGGTGCGATTCGACAATCCGAGCCGCACATGAGCCCGGATTTGATCGATGACTTTGGCGCTGAATTTCGATTGGCTAACTAATCTGCTGGCGATTCTCTTCGTCGTGGCGTGTCTCTACGATGCACGCTACGACGAATACGGCACACTGACGTTGTCAGCGGCCGCGATGGGACTCGTCGTGATGGCGATCGAACTGTTTTTCAGGCCCGCCTTCGACATGTCGCTTTGAAACTGGACGCTAGCCGTTCCATCAAGGCACGACAAATGTTCGCGCTGTTTTACGAAGCGGGACGCCAGGGTGTTTGACGGCCCCCTCTAACCGCGCAGATCGAGGCTGGCGTTGCACCCCATCAAGAACCACATGCGGCGCAGCCGCGTTGCGGCTTCTCTTCATAGCGGTCGTGATGTCTGACCGAATCGGTCAGACTGTGATCTTCATTGCGGCCCTTCGGCGTGACATCCAGATGCGCGTACGTGTTGATGAAGCGTTCGTCGCCGCGTCCGTAGACGGAATACGTGTGATATACGTCGCCCTTTCCGTCTTTGTAGAACACGCTATGGCCGTGTTGCTCGTCGATGCCGACGTCCTGCTCGGTGAAGTTGTAGAACGCATTCTTGCTCTCCAACTGTTCGGGCGTGAACGACACGTGATAGTCGAAATTGAAATCGCTGCCGGCCGATGACACCCACGGGAAGGTCCAGCCCATGCGTTTTTTGAAACCCTCGATCTTCGCGAGCGGCGCATGCGACACCGTCACGTACGATACATCGTGATGCTCCAGATGCGTGACGATCCCCGTCATGTGATCCGACAGGAACGAGCAGCCGACGCAGCCCTCTTCCCAGTCCGCGCCAAACATGAAGTGATAAATGATCAACTGGCTGCGTCCATCGAACAGATCGGCTAGCGTCTTGCGGCCCTGCGGCGTATCGAACGTATACGTCTTGTCGACCTTGACCCAAGGCAGCGCGCGGCGTTTGCGCGCGAGTTCGTCGCCCGCGCGCATGTGCGCTTTCTCTTCGGCTAACAATGCCTTGCTGGCGCTCAGCCATTCCTCTCTCGATCCCGTACGGTGTTGCGGTTCCATATGCGTCTCCTTTGCTGCATCGAGCAGACTAACGACAACAAACGAACTCACGCCACGTAGCGTTCCAGCGAATCGATCCCATCGGCCCAGCCGCGGCGATGATCGTCGCACTGCGCGTCGTCGGCGAGACGTTCGTGCGTGAGCGTGAGCCATGTGGCGTCGCCGTCCGGTTCCAGCAGCAGCGTGACCTGCGATTCATGCTCCGGGTTGTAGCGCCACACCCATGTGAAAACGAGTTTGCGGTCTTGCACCACCTCCAGATACACACCGCCGACCTCGACCTCGTTACCGTCCGGCTTGCGATAGACGATCGCGTAACGTCCGTCGACGCGCACATCCATTTCCACGCGCACCACGTCCGCTCCGCCCGGATGCATCCACGTCATGAATTGCGCCGGTTCCGTCCAGGCGCGGAAGACTTTGGCGGGCGCGGCGTTGAGCCGCCGCTGGAGGGTGAGGCTGGGCTGGGTGGACATGGAGCTTGTTCCTCTTCGACGAAAGCGGCAAGACGATCGAGTGATTCGGACCAGAAGCGTTGATAGCGGCCGAGCCATTCCATGGCTTCTTCCATGGGCCCGGCGGACAGGCGGCACGCCACTGTGCGGCCGGTTTTGCTGCGCGTGATGAGACCCGCCTCGCTCAACACGTCGAGGTGTTTCATCACAGCGGGCAAGGACATCGCAAACGGCTCGGCGAGTTCGCTGACCGACAGATCTTTCGACGACAGACGCGCGAGCAACGCACGCCGTGTCGGGTCGGACAGCGCGGCAAAGGTGCGATCCAGTAGCGCTTCGTTAAACTTAACCATGAGGTTAAGTATAGAAACGAAGCAAGTAAAGTCAAGGACAGGTGCGCGTCTTCGTAAAACCCGCGAAACGTAAAGTGGGGAGCACGGCAAAAAGATACGCGGCGCGCCGCAGATCAAGCCTGCAACGCGCCGCGTCAAAGGTGGAGAACAAACGACTACGGGCTCAAGCAAAGCAGCCAGAAACGCACCGCCCTGCTCTCGCTTTCCAGCACAGATTCAACAGTCCGATACTGCACCCGGCGAGACCCGGGCAGCACCCGAGTTCACGACATAACGATCAGATCGCCCAGCCGCCGAGATAGAAACCGACCAGCACGATCGCGATGACAACCGTGCCCACGTTCAGCTTGCGATATTCGCCGCTGACCACGCGGCCGATCACCAGCGTCGCGAAGCCGAGCATGATGCCCGTCACGATGTTGGCGGTCAGCACGATGAACACCGCGCACATCAGGCCCGACATGGCGTCGACCATGTCGTCCATATGCAGCTTGCTGACGTTCGAAAGCATCAGCAGACCCACGTACATCAGCGCGGGCGCCGTTGCATACGAAGGCACGAGGGCGGCGAGCGGCGAGAAGAACATCACCACGAGGAACAGCAGACCGACCACCGCCGCGGCCATGCCGGTCTTCGCGCCTGCCGCCACGCCGACCGTCGATTCGATATACGCGGCAGCCGGCGCGCCGCCGAGCAGGCCCGAGAAAATCGAGCTCAGCGAGTCGGCCGTCAAGGCGCGGCCACCGTTGATGATGCGGCCGTTTTCATCGAGTTGCCCCGCTTGTCCTGCAACGGCGCGGATCGTGCCCGTAGCGTCGAACACCGCGGTCATCACGAGGGCCAGCACGCTAGGCAGCACGGCCATGGACAACGCGCCCTTGATGTCCATCGCACCGATCAGCGAAGCGTGACCCGGCGCGCTCAGCGACGGCACCGCGAACACGCCGTGAAACGACATGGCCGGATCGATCACGAAGGCGATCGCCGAAATCGCCACGATCACGATCAGGATCGAGCCCGGCACGCGGCGGCGCACCAGACCGAAGATGGCCGCGAGACCCGCCACCGACATGATGGCCGGCAGCGCCGTGATATTGCCGAGCGCAACCGGCAAACCCGCGCCCGGATTCTTCACCACGAGACCCACGTCGTTGGCGGCGATCAGCAACAGAAACAAGCCGATGCCGATCCCCGTGCCGTGCGCAATGCCCGTCGGCAGATTGCGCAGAATCCACGAACGCACACCCGTCACCGAAATCGCGGTGAACACCACGCCCATCAGAAACACCGCGCCGAGCGCGACGTTCGGATGCAGACCCTTGCCAAGCACGAGGCCGAACGCGGTGAACGCGGTCAGCGAAATCGCACAGCCGATCGCGATCGGCAGGCGCGCCCATACGCCCATCAGCAGCGAGCCGAACGCCGTGGTCAGACACACGGCGACGAACACCGCGCTGGTGTCGAAGCCCGCTTTGCCGAACATGCCCGGCACGACGAACACGGAATAGACCATCGCGAGGAAGGTCGTGATACCCGCGACGATTTCCTGGCGCTGCGAACTGCCGCGTGAAGAGATTTCAAAGTAGCGGTCGAGAAAGCCCTTTCCGTCGAATGATTCGGCGCCGACGTCAGAAATCGGTTGGGCGTGGGGTTCCATCATGATGAGTGCCTCCTTTATCAGCGTGCTGAAGCGGTCGCGGTGCGGCCGCCATCAGGGTCGTCTCGTTGCGTTGGTTTAATGTGGGTGAGTCTCTCTGCTGTCTCGAAATGTAGGGCAACACAAATATATCTCCCATCGCATGGATGGCATGCCTGACATGTCGCGATGCTTATATCCTTTAGCGGACGCCAAAGCAGCTTCGCGGCCCGCTCGTTTACACCTACGGTGGGTCACATAGATCTGAAAGGCTTTTGAGGGTTTTCACGCCTGAAAACGGAGTTCGACGAGCCGGTCAATCGGCCAGCCGCGGCACAAACCGTGCTTGGGGCAACCTGTCAGATCGCCTGCAAACCGGGGCCGCCCGACGCCGCGGGTTACACTCTGGCCCGTACCTGTCTAACTGCGGCGGCCCACTGCGCCCGACCGCACCGGCCCATGGAGTCTTTCTTGATGAGCGGCGGTTTTTCGCGTCCTGCCTGGCGTCTCTTGCTTCTCGCTGTGTTCGCGCTGTTCGCGCTGTCCGGTTGCAGCCTGCTGTGGGGCCCGCAGCAGGCGCCGATTGTCGAAGCCACGGTGATGCCCGTCGAGCCCGCCAGCGCGCCCGTGGCCGCCTCCGCGCCCGAGCCTGTCGAGACCGAGGCGGCCGAACCCGAGCAATCGAAAAGGCCGAAGAAGCCGGTCGTCAAGCCGCACAAAGTCGAGCCCCCGCCGCCTGTTGTCACGACGCCTCCGCCGCCTCCACCGCCGCCCCCGCCGCTGATCGTGCTGCGCACCATCGAGCGCAATGAGGCGCACGCGCTGCTCGATAGCGAAGTGCGAAAGCCAGATGGCAAGGTGGTCGGGCGCGCGGTCGATCTGATCGCGGACGCCGGCGGCAAGCCGCGCGAGATGGTCGTGAACCTGCAAGGCTTCCTGGGTGTCGGCGACCGCAAGGTGACCTTTCCGTGGAACGCATTCCGCTTCACGCCAGCGGCGAAAACCGCTCCCATTACGCTCAATGCCGCCGCGGTTCCGGCGAACGCGGCCAAGGCGGCCGCGGCTGCCGTGCAATTGCCGCTGATCGACGCCACTGTCGAGCGCTCGAACGGCGCCAAGGTCGGCCGCGTGATCGACGTGCTGATCGACGCCAACGCGCAACCGCAGGCGGTCGTGCTCGACGTCAACGGCATGGTCAGCACCGAACGGCGCACGATTGCCGCCAACTGGTCGGCGCTGCGTTTCGTCACGAAGGACAAGGAATTGCATCCGCTCATCGATCTGAGCGATGCGCAGATCAACGCGACACCGCCTTACGCGAGCGACAAACCGATACGCGCGGTGTCGCCGGCGCCACCACCGTCGCCCGCTCCTGCTTCCGTGCCCGCCGCTGCGGTGGCGCCGGCCGCCGCGGCTACGTCCACGGCGGTGTCCAACGCACGGGCGGCCCGATGACAGGCCGCACTCTGGTAACGGCGCGCAGCTTGCGCGCGCTCGATTGGCTGAATTTTTTCGTCGCCAACGTGCAAACGGGATTTGGACCGTTCATCGCCTCCTATCTCGCCTCGCATAAATGGACGCAGGGCGAGATCGGCATGGCGCTCTCCGTAGGCACCATCAGCGCGATGGTGAGCCAGGTGCCCGGCGGCGCCGCTGTCGATGCCTTGCGCAACAAGAAAGGCGCCGCGGCCTGGGCGATCGTCGCGATCATCCTGAGCGCGGTGCTGCTCGCCGTCAGTCCGACGGTGCTGCCGGTGATCGCCGCCGAAGTCTTTCACGGCTTCGCGAGTTGCATGCTGACGCCGGCGCTCGCCGCGATCTCGTTCGCGCTGGTGGGACGGGCGAATCTCGGCGACCGGCTGGGGCGCAACGCGCGCTGGGCGTCGATCGGCAGCGCGGTCGCGGCCGGGCTGATGGGCGTCTTCGGCGAATACTATTCGCCGCGCGCGGTGTTCTGGCTGACCGCCGCGCTCGCCGTGCCCGCGCTGTTCGCGCTGACGATGATTCAACGCACCGACACCGTCGAGCTGCCCAAGGCCGGACCGACGCCGCAGCAGATCGAGCGGCGCGAGAGTCTGCGCGAGTTGCTGCGCGACAAGCGGATGCTGTTGTTCGCGGCGTGCATCGTGCTGTTTCATTTGTCGAATGCGGCGATGCTGAATCTCGCGGCCGGCGAAGTGACGGCCGGCATGGGCGATAACGTGCAACTCGTGATCGCGGCGTGCATCATCGTGCCGCAGGCGATCGTGGCGATGATGTCGCCGTGGGTCGGACGTTCGGCCGAGCGATGGGGGCGTCGGCCGATTCTGCTGCTCGGGTTCTCAGCGTTGCCGATACGGGCGTTGTTGTTTGCTGGAATCAGCAGCCCTTATTTGCTGGTGCCGGTGCAGATGCTCGACGGGTTGAGCGCCGCGGTGTTCGGCGTGATGCTGCCGTTGATTGCCGCCGATGTGGCTGGCGGCAAGGGGCGTTATAACCTCTGTATCGGGTTGTTTGGGCTGGCGGCCGGGATTGGGGCTACGTTGAGTACTACCGCTGCGGGTTTCATCGCCGATCGCTTCGGCAATGCTGTCAGTTTTTTTGGGTTGGCTGCGGCTGGCGCGTTGGCTGTTTTGCTGGTGTGGGCGGCCATGCCCGAAACCCGCGATGCCGCGGCCGAGGATGAAGCGCCGGTGGCAGATGGGGGGGAGTCGGCGGTGCGGTGAATGGGGTTAGGTTTTTTGCCGGCGTGGCGGGTTGGTTGTGTTCTCGCGGGTGTTGGCCTTTCCTTGCTTTGTTAGTGGCCTATTAGCGTTGCCCCTGTGCGGGGCGGCACTTACTTCTCTTTGCCGGCCGCAAAGAGAAGTAAGCAAGAGAAAGCGGCTCACACCGCTAATTCTTAAGCGGGTCCTCCGCACAGTCGCGGTAGTGGAGCATCTGGAATCCGTGTTCTCGCGCACTCCGCGTCAGTGACAAGGCGCTCATTCTTCCGGCGGCGCTACGCGCGCCGTCGCGGTGCTTCAGCTGCGAGCCGCTCGAGGTTGGTCCACTGTTTTTCGATCGGCGCGGTGTTTGCATCCGATGACGCGTGATCGGTTTGTATGGATTCCTGCATTATCCGCGCGGGGGGCGGCCGGTACCACGTTGAAAGAGTAGACGAGGCAGCAAAAAATGGCAGTTTGAAGGGTCACGCACAAATAGACATTCCGACCGCGCGCCCTAAGAGTTGCCCGCGAGAAAACTGCCAACGTCTCGACGAGACGCTCAACCGCAAAGCCGTCAACGGTACTGAACGACCGCGACGGCGCGCGCAGCGCCGCCGGAAGAATGAGCGCTTTGTCACGAAAGCGGAATGTGCGAGAACACAGATTCCAGATGTGCCACTACCGCATCTGTGCGGGGGACCCGCTTAAGAATTAGCGGTGTGAGCCGCTTTCTCTTGCTTACTTCTCTTTGCGGTCGGCAAAGAGAAGTAAGTGCCGCCCCGCACAGGGGCAACGCTAATAGACCGCTAACAAAGCACGGAAAGGCCAACACCAGCGAGAACACACCCCAACCCGCCACGCCGGCAAAAAACCTAACCAATATCCTGCCCCGCGGTCTCCCGCATAAACGGCAACGGCAACAAAGAAACCACCCCGCACCCAATCAGATACCAAGCCGGCGCGAGGTTGCTGCCAGAAATCTGGATCAACCACGTAGCGAAAAACTGTGCAAACCCACCAAAGATAGAAACCCCGAGGCAATAGACAATCGACATCCCGGTAGCACGAATCTCGCGAGGAAACATCTCCGGCAACATAACGATATTAGGCACAGCAGTAAAAGCAACAAGCACGGCCAATCCGGCGACCACGGACAACAGAACCGGCACCGTAGGCGAAGCATTGATCATCATGAACGCCGGATACACCGCCACAATCAGCAACACGCGCGAAATCCACAAGACACGCTTGCGCCCAACGCGATCGGACAACGCGCCGGCGAACGGCGAACAGATCACCGTCACCACGGCAGCGGTCCACGCAGCCCAGAGCGCCGACGACATCGGCAAATGCAAAATCCTGATCGCGTAGGTCGACAGATAAAACAGCACGATGTAGTTAGCCGCGGTCCCACCGATCGTCGTCAACACACCCGTCGTGATCACGCGCGAATGGTCGCGAAACAACTTGCGCACCGGCTGCGAGGCAGGCTGTGAACCTGGCTGCGAACCCGCCGCGCCATCTTCCACACCAGGCAGCGTCTCATTCAGATGCCGCCGGATATAGATCCCAATCGGCCCCATGGCCATGCCGATCACGAACGGCACACGCCACCCCCAACTCTCCAGCGCCGCGGTCGAGAGCGCCGCCGCCAACGCGACGCCCAACAACGACCCGCACACCGTATTCAAACCTTGGCTCACGAACTGCCAACTGCCGTAGAACCCACGCGTCTTATTGCTTCCATACTCCAGCAACAACGACGTCGACGCACCGACCTCACCCCCCAAAGCAAATCCCTGAATCAATCGCGCGAGAATCACGAGCAACGGCGCGGCAACCCCGATCGCCGCATACGTCGGCGCAAACGCGATGATCGCGGAGCCCAGCGTCATCAGCCACAGCGTGAGACTCATCGCGGCCTTGCGGCCCGCGCGGTCCGCATACGCGCCAAGCACGATGCCGCCCACCGGCCGCATGATGAAACCGACGCCGAACGTGCCGACCGCCAGCATCAGTTGCGCGAGTTGCCCTTCCACCGGGAAATACAGTTTGCCGATGATCGTCGCGAAGAAGCTGTAAATCGTGAAGTCGAAAAACTCGAGGCCGTTGCCGAGCGTGATCGCGGCAATCGCCTTGGCGTGGCTCGTACGTTCGACAGGCTGCGCGGCCGGCGTGCTCTGCATGCTCAACGCGTCGGTGCCGGCGGATTGCGGTGCGGCGGAATAGTCCATCTGTGTCTCCTTGATGTCTTCCTGCTAATGCGCGGCGGTTTTGCCCGCTTATGCAAACGCTGCGGCCTCAGGCCAGAAACGTCTGCGCGAGCCTCACCCAGTAGGCGGCGCCGGTGGCGAGGCAAGCGTCGTTGAAATCGTAGCCAGGGTTGTGGACCATGCAACCGCCCTCGCCGTCGCCATTGCCGATGATCAGGTAGCTGCCGGGGCAACGCTCGAGCAGAAACGCAAAGTCTTCGCTGCCGGTGAGCGGTTGCATGTCGGCAATCAGGCCGTCGTCGCCGAGCCAGTCGAGCGCGACTTGCCGCGCGAGCCCGGTCATGGCCATATCGTTGACGAGCACTGGATAGCGACGCTGATAGTCCACGTGCGCCTGCGCGCCGAACACGGCCGCCTGAGCGCAAGCCACCGCCGTGATGCGTTCCTGCAGATAATCGCGAACCTCGGGTTTCAATGCGCGCACGGAAAGGCGCATCTCGGCGGTTTCTGGAATCACGTTCGGCGCTTCGCCCGCGTGAATCGCGCCGACGGTGATGATCGCCATGTCGAGCGGCGCGATATTGCGCGACACGATGGACTGCAAGGCCAGCACGATCTGCGCGCACACCACCACCGGATCGACGGCCTTATGCGGCACCGCGCCATGACCGCCACGCCCGGTCACCTTGATGATCACCGTATCCGACGAAGCCATGAACGAGCCCGGCAGGAAACCGAACTTGCCGGTCGGATAGCCCGGCATGTTGTGCATCGCGAACACCGCGTCGCACGGAAACTTGTCGAACAGGCCGTCCTCGAGCATTTTCTTCGCGCCGGCCAAGCCCTCTTCGGCAGGCTGAAAAATCAGATTCAACGTACCGTTGAAGCACTTTTCCTGCGCCAGGTGTTTGGCGGCGGCAAGCAGCATGGCCGTGTGGCCGTCGTGTCCGCATGCGTGCATCTTGCCGGGCAGCTTGCTCGCGTACGGCAGACCGGTGGTTTCGTGAATCGGCAATGCGTCCATGTCGGCGCGCAGCCCTAGCTTGCGTGCGCCATCGCCGACTTTCAACTGACCGACAACGCCTGTCTGACCCAGCCCGCGATGCACGGTGTAGCCCCACTCCTGCAGACGTTCGGCGACCAGGTCGCCGGTGGCGAACTCTTCGTAAGCCAACTCGGGATGCGCGTGGATCTGGCGGCGCAGCGCGATCATTTCGTCTTCGAGTTCGGCGATGCCCGCCGGAATGGCCATGGTGTTCACGTCGTGTCTCCGTCATTGAAAGCGTGAACCCAGCATAACGATGCCGAAATTCCAGTGGCAGGCGTAGAATCGTTGCGGCAGCAACTCGTGGTTGCCACCTCACCGCCCGCCTTGTCAGATGAAACTGCATCAGCTCAGCACCTTAGCGGCCATTGCCGATACTGGAAGTATCCGGGCCGCGGCCCGTTCGCTCGACCTGTCGCCCGCCGCCGTGACCAAGGCGATGCGCGAACTGGAAGCCGATCTGCAAGCGCCGCTGGTGGTACGCAGCGCGAGCGGCGTCGCGTTTACCGAGTTCGGTCGCGCGCTGGTCGTGCATGCGCGCCTGGTGTTGGGGCAACTGCAGCGGGCGCAAGCGGAGATCGAAGCACTTCGCGGCGCAGCGGCCGGCAAACTGTCGATCGGCGTCACGCCATGGGTCGCGTTGACGTTTCTGCCGCCCGCAGTGCAGCGCTTCCGGCAGCGCATGCCGGAAGTGCAACTGGAGTTCTTCGAAGGTTTGCTGGCGGTCGTTCAGCCGCGTTTGCGCGACGGCAGCCTGGACTTTTCAATCGGCCGCCCGCCACCGGCGTCGCCGCAATCGGAGTTTCACAACGTACCGCTGTTTTCCACGCATTCGGCCGTGGTCGCGCGGCGCGATCATCCCAAGGCCGGTTGCCGCACGCTGCTCGAACTGGAAGACGCGGAGTGGATATTGAACTGGGACCCGGCGAGTCGCGAGTCGATTTCGGACAATGTGTTCCGCAAGCGCGGCATGCAGGTGCCGCATACCATTCTGCTCGCGCATTCGCTGGCGGTCGTACTCGGTTTGCTTGCACACACGGACATGCTCAGCATTTTTCCGTGGCCGCTCGTCGAAGTGACGCTCGCGAAGGAGCAGTTGTGGGCGCTGCCGCTGCGCGAGACGGTCGATGAAACCATCGTCAGCATCACCTCACGCCGCGGCGCGCCGACGAGTCCGGCGGCCGCGTGCTTTCTCGAATGCCTGCGTGAAGTGATCGACGAAGGGGCGCGCTCGCAAGAGCCCGAGCAGCGCCGGCTGTTTCATTCGATCGAGCTGCTGCTTTAGTTATTTCGCCGCGCGGTAGAGATTCAAGCCTCGTAACCGACCACGCCCTTGATCTCCAGAAAGTCCTCCAGACCGAACTCACCATACTCGCGGCCATTGCCCGATTGCTTGAAGCCGCCGAACGGCGCCTCGGGGTTGTAGTCCGCGTAGTTCAGATAGATCGTGCCGGTGCGCAGGCGCTTCGCCACCGCACGCGCGTGCTCGATCGAGCCGGATTGGATGTAGCCTGCGAGACCGTAGAGACTGTCGTTGGCCATGGCGATCGCTTCGTCTTCGGAGTCGTAGGCGAGGATCGACAGCACCGGCCCGAAGATTTCCTCGCGCGCGATCGTCATGTCGGGCGTGACCTTGCCGAATACCGTCGGACGCACGAAGTAGCCGTCCTTCAATCCTTCGGGGCGGCCCGCGCCGCCGGCCACCAGCGCCGCGCCCTCTTCGATGCCGACGCCGATCAGCCGCTGGATCTTGTCGAACTGCTGTTCGCTGATCACGGGGCCGAGGTCCGTGCCCTTCGCATCCGCGGGACCGACGGTCAGCGCTTGCGCGGCTTCTTTCGCATAGGCGAGTGCTTCGGCTTCGCGCGCACGCGGCACGAACATCCGCGTGGGCGCATCGCACGACTGGCCGCTGTTGTCGAAACACGCGCGCGTGCCGCGCATCACGGCTTCTTTCAGATCGGCGTCTTCGAGAATCAGGTTGGCCGATTTGCCGCCCAGTTCCTGATGCACGCGCTTGACCGTATCCGCCGCGGCCTTCGCGACTTGCACGCCCGCGCGCGTGGAACCGGTGAACGACATCATGTCGATATCCGGATGCGACGACATCGCTTCGCCCACGGTGCGGCCTTCGCCGTTCACGAGGTTGAACACGCCGGCCGGCACGCCCGCTTCGTCGAGAATCTCGGCGAAGATAATGGCCGACAGCGGCGCCAGTTCCGAAGGCTTGAGCACCATCGTGCAGCCGGCCGCGAGCGCGGGCGCGACCTTGGTGGTGATCTGCAAGGCCGGCCAGTTCCACGGCGTAATCAGCCCGCACACGCCGACCGCTTCCTTGCGGATCAGAATGCCGCTCTTCACGTACTCGAACTCGAAGGTATCGAGCGTGCGGATCATGGTTTCCAGATGCGCGACGCCGGTCCAGGCTTGCGCGTCGTTCGCGTACTGCAGCGGTGCGCCCATCTCGCGGCTGATTGCATGCACCATGTCGTCATAGCGCTTGCGATAGACGTCGAGGATCGCTTGCAGCAAGTCGATGCGTTGCGCGATCGTCGTCTCGCTGTAGGCGGGAAACGCGCGCTTCGCCGCCGCGACGGCGCGATCGACATCCGCCGCACTGCCGAGCGAAATCTGCGCAAACGCGGCAGCGGCGGACGGATCGATTACATCGAGCGTGGCCGCGTTGGCCTGGTCGACCCACTGACCGTCGATATAAAACTGCTTGGCGTGTTGCATGGGGCTTGTCCTCTATATGAAAGTTTCAGGTCAGACGCGGAGCAAATCGCACCCGCGGCGGCATCGCCTGCTATACATCGACGCCGCTCAATCTGAATGTCTTCAAATCGAAATTCATCGCTACGCAGCTTTGGCTCAGACTCCGGCTTCGAATCCATTTTTCGCCTCGTCTCAACGAGTGCGACTTCGATCCAATCAACCAGGAGAGACACATGAGCAACATTACTTTCACCCGCATCGACGCTAAAGGCCCTGGCGCTTCCGGTCTGAACCCGGCGCTGCACGATCCGGCCGACGTCATTCTCGACGGCGCCAAGGCACCGCACGCCCTCAACGCTTACTCCGACGCCACCAACATGTTGTCCGCCGGCGTATGGCAATGCGATGCGGGCACGCTGAAGCTGGCCGACCTGCCCATTCACGAAGTGTGCGTGCTGATCGAAGGCGAAGTCGTGATCACCAGCGACGACGGCCGCAGCGAACGCTATGCCGCCGGCGACGCCTTCATCCTGCACAAAGGCTTCTCGGGCACGTGGCATATGCCGGTGGCGACCAAGAAGTACAGCATCGTGTACTGCGGTTGATTCGAGTACTGCATTGCATTGCCGCTTCGTCGAAAACCGCATTCTTCAAGATGCGGTTTTTTATGCCCCAGAAAAAACTGCGTCCACGCACACTGCGCGGACGCCTTCGCATTACATCGGAAAACCGAGCGCCTTGATCGAATTGATCCACAGACGACGCCAGCCACCACGATCATCCGCGCCGTCGAAGGCGTTGAAGGTGATCTTCGCGGCGATCCAGCGCACGGGTTCCGGCGGAATGTACGACGGTCCCTTGCGTGAAATATCGAGCGACGTGATGATCGTCTCGCGATTCCACAGCATATCGAGGCCCATCTTCGCACCGAAGCGGCTGCCCGCCACGCCAAAGCCCGTATAACCGGCGACGAACACGCTCTTGCCGCCGTGATAGCGCCGCGCGAACACCGCGCCGCGCGAGCAGTAGTCGATCGGGCCGCCCCACGCATGCGTGAAGCGCACGTCGTCGAGTTGCGGGAAGGTGCGATAGAACGCTTCGGCGAGCTTGTAATAGGTGCTTTCGTCGCGATCTTCCGCAGGGTTCGGATTGCCGCCGAAGTGATAACTCACCCGTCCGCCGAAGATAATGCGGTTGTCCTTGGTGAGCCGGAAGTAATTAAGCTGCGTACGTGTGTCGTAAATCCCCTGGCGGTTCTTCCAGCCGATGCGCGCCATCTGTTCTTCGCTCAACGGCGCCGTCGCGATGATGTGATCGCGCACCTGCATCACGCGGCGCTTGATGTCGGTCACGCCGACGTCCGCGGTGCCCGTGCCGAGCAGCACGCGCGGCGTTTCGATGCGGCCCGCCTGCGTGTGCACGATCATCTTCGCGCCGCAATCTTCGAGACGCGTGATCGGCGAATGTTCATGCAGACGCACGCCGAGCTTCAGTGCGGTGGCCTTCAAACCCCATGCGAGCTTCGCCGGATGAATCGTGCCGCTGCGATTACGCGACCACATCGCCCCGGCAAATAGCGGCGAATCGAGTTGCTCTCGTGCGCCTTTGCTGTCGAGTAAAACCACGTCGTGTCCATGGGCGACGTGCAGCTCGTAATCGCCCTTCAGATGACCAAGGTGGCCCGGATCGACCGCGACCGTCATCTCGCCGTTCCATTCGACGTCCGCCTCGATACCGTAGCGCGTCAACGATTCCTTGAAGCCGTCGAGATTCTCCTGCCCGAGCTTTTCGAGTACATCCAGGTCTTGCGGAAAGACGCGCGTCGCATTCGGCAGGCCGTGCATCACCGAAGTCGAGATGATGCCGCCCGGACGTCCCGAGGCGCCATAGGCCACCTTGCCCGCCTCGACCAGCACGACGTCGAGTGACGGGTCGGCTTCTTTCGCCTGAATCGCGGCCCAGAGGCCGGTGAAGCCACCACCCACCACGACCAGATCGGCGGTGGTCGGACCGATCAATTCCCGTTCGACAGCCGGCGCGCGCGGATTGTCCAGCCAGAACGGAAACAGTTTTACCCCTTCAAACGCGCGCTTTACTGACTCGCTCATGCTGTTTGCCTACTCAAATTAAATACCATTGCTTGTACTGCGCGAAGCCGCGCACATTGGCGTGCGCTTCAACCCGCGTCCTGCATATCCAGTTCTGCCTCACGCTCGCGTTCCGCCCGCGCCCGCGACTGAGCGACTGCCTTAAGCTTAGTCGCCGGCACCACGGGATGCACGGTCACATTGTGCTGCGAACCACCACGCAGCCAACGTCGGCCTTGCGGTCCATACACGCCGTCCGGTTCCGGAAAGCACTGCAACAAAGCGATATACAGTGCGGCCGCGAGCGTCAGCGAAACCGGCATGCTGATGTCGAGACCACCGGCGAGCTGACCAAGCGGGCCGACGAACTGATCCGGCAGATTGACGAAGCACAGGCTGATCGCCGCGCTCGGAATCCACGCGCCCATCGCGCGCCAGTTCCAGCCGTGCGTGAACCAGTAGTGACCGCCGCGGCCGCCGCGATTGAACACCTGCAAGTCGTCGGATAAATAGAAACCGCGCCGCGTGACGAAGCCGATGATCATGATCACCATCCACGGGCAGCTGCACACATTGATCAGCACCGAGAACGTCGACACGCTTTCGACCAGATTGAAGGCGAAGCGGCCGGCGAAAATGAAGCCGATCGCGAGGCTGCCAATCAGCAACGTGGCGCGCACGCGGTTCAGGAATTTCGGAAACATGCTCGACATATCGAGGCCGGTGCCATACAGCGCGGTCGTGCCCGTCGACATGCCGCCGATGATTGCGATCAGGCACACCGGCAGGAAGAACCAGTTCGGCGAGATGGCCAGCAAACCGCCCACGTAGTTATTCGACGCGATGAAATCCGGCGCCTTGCTGGCGATGATCGTCGCCGTGGCAAGACCGAAGAAGAACGGCACGAAGGTGGCCAGTTGCGCCAGCATCACCGCGAGGATCGTGCGCTTTCTCGGCGTGTTCTCCGGAATATAGCGGGCCCAATCGCCGAGCGTGCAGGCGAACGATACGGGATTGCTCATCGCGACCAGCACGGCGCTCACGAAGGCAGGCCAGAAACCCACCGAGCCGAGCGCGACCTTGCCGGCGTATGCGCCATCGAACGACTTGGTGAAGGCGAACAGACCGACCACGAAGAGAATGCTCGCCGCCCACACCGCGATCTTGTTGACCCACAGCATGAAGCGGAAGCCATACACGCATACGGTCAGCACCAGCACCGCGAACAGGCCGTACGCAAAGCTCAGCGTCATCCAGTTGACCGGCAAGCCGAGCAGATGATTCGCGCCGCCCACGAGCGCATCGCCCGAACTCCACACCGCCAGCGAGAAAAACGCCACTGCTGTCAGTACCGCCAGAAACGAGCCGACGATCCGCCCGTGAATGCCGAAATGCGCGCCCGACGAGACCGGGTCGCTCGTGCCGTTGCGCGGACCGAACAGGCTCATCGGCGCGAGAATGCATGAGCCGATCAGCACGCCGAGCACAATCGACCAGACCCCCGCCTTGAACGACAAACCGAGCAGCACCGGAAAGCTGCCGAGCACGGAGGTGGAAAAGGTGTTGCACCCGCCGAACAGCAAGCGGAACAGATCGATCGGCCGCGCATAGCGCGAGCGATCCGGAATGCGTTCGAAACCGAACGTTTCGACTTGAGTGATGCTGTTGCTGCTCATTGTCTCCGACTCCTGTAACGGCCAGGTCAATCACAATGGCTCGCCACGGGGATGTGGCGTCCACTTTTCTCAGATGTCTGGACGCCACTGTAAAGACAATCGGCGCGGGCAAAAATATCGTCTGCCCAACCTTTACTTCGATCTCCGGCGATGTAAGTCGCAAGTCCCGTCCGGTAAGGCTCCGTGGGCAACGGAAAGGCCGTATAGGGACTTCCCGCAGCGCTGGCGAAGCGCAAACGTCGAAGCGAATCGCGAGAAGCCCCACGCTTTTTTGGCGGCTCTACGCCGCGTCCGCACCGCCCGCCTGGCGCGCCTGGCGGCGTTTTTTGGCGGCGGCCACAGCAGGCAGCGGCACCGGCACCGCGCCCGACATGCCATGCTCGATCAGAAAATCGCGGAACAGCCCAGCCACATGCGGCAGACGTTTGTCCGAGACGTGCATCACATACCAGTCGCGTTCGATCGGGTTGGCGGACATGGGCAACAGCGCGAGCAAGCCCGCCTGAAACTCCAGCGAACAGGCGTGCAGCGACAGGAATGCGATACCGAGTCCCGCTTCGACCAGCTGCTTGATCGCCTCATTGCTCGATAGTTCAGAGCCGATATGAAGCTTGAGGCCCGCAAGGCGAAACAGATTCTCGACGGTCGAACGCGTGCCCGAACCGCGTTCCCGCACGAACAGATTCGCGCTTTGCAGATCGTCGAGCGACAACCGTTTTTTCTTCATCAACGCATGCGCGGGCGAGGCGACGAATGCCATTGGATGTTTGGCGAACGCGGTCGCAGCCGTGCGCAATTCGCGCGGCGCGCTACCCATCACCGCGAGATCGATTTCATGCGTCGCCAGCATACGGATGATGTCGGCACGATTGCCGACCTTGAACTGCACCTTCACTTGCGGACGCGATTCGGTGAATCGCACCAGAAACGGCGGGATCAGATACTCGGCGGTGGTAATCGCGCCGATGCGCAGCGTGCCGCCCTGCTCGCCGTGCAACGCGGCCAGATCGTCGGCCGCGCCGTTCCACAGGTCGAGAATCTCCAGCGCATAGCGGGCGAGGATCTCACCGGCCGCGGTCAGTTGCACCCCGCGGCCCACACGCTGCAGGAGCGGTGCGCCCGCCGCCTCTTCTAGCAGCCGCACCTGTAGCGAAACAGCCGGTTGCGTGAGCCGCAATTCCTCGGCCGCGCGCGACACGCTGCCGAGCTTCGCAATCGTATGCAAGGTCTTCAACTGACGAAACGTCGCGGCTTTTAACATAAGTGAAAACCTATATGTTTTGTATAAACATTAAATTGTGCTGCGGTTTCCGCCGATTCTATACTGGCCTCACAGATGAGCCGGGAAATGTATGGAATCGCACGCAACGCGGCGCCAGCACCGGCCCGGCACGAACAACCTCAGGAGGATAGCGATCATGGCCGCAATCGATCAGCCGGTAGGCACGACAACGCAACAGGCGCAACGGGCGCACCACGCGCAGTCCGCGCAACGCATGGACAGGATGGCGGCGCATCGCGTCGTGATCGTCGGCGGTGGCGTGGGTGGGCTCGGTCTGGCCACGCGTCTGTCCGAATCGCTCGGGCGTGCGGGTCTCGCGCAAATCGTGCTGGTCGACCGCTGGCCCACGCATTTCTGGAAGCCCATGCTGCACGAAGCCGCTTCAGGCCAACTCGATCCCGCGACCCATCAACTGCAATACGCAGTGCAGGCGCAACGCCATGGCTTCGAATTCGAACAGGGCGAACTCACCGCGCTCGATCGCGCGGAGCGGCATATCACGCTGAGTGCGTTGCATGACGCCGACGGCCGCGAAATTCTGCCGTCGCGACAGATCGCTTTCGATACGCTGGTGCTGGCCATGGGCAGCGTGACGCAATATTTCGGCGTGCCAGGTGCCGCCGAACATGCGTTGCCCCTCGAATCGGTCGCGCATGCGGAAGCATTCCGCCGCAAGCTGCTCGATGCCTGTCTGCGTGCGAATCACGCACGCCGGGCGCGGACCGCGCAGGCGGACACGCCGGTGTCGATCAACATCATCGGTGCGGGCGCAACCGGTGTCGAACTCGCCGCCGCGGTGCGCGACACGGTACGTCTGCTGAATCGCTACACGCCGTTCTCGCTCGATCCGGTACGTGACTTCCGCATCCGTTTGATCGAAAGCAGCGGGCGCGTGCTGCCCGCTTTGTCCGAAACGATTTCAGCGCGCGCGCAGCGCATGCTCGCCAGCCTCGGCGTGGACGTGCTGAGCGCAACACGCGTCACCGAAGTGCGCGCCGACGCCGTGCTGACCGACGGCGGCGCTCCGCTCGCGAGCGACATCGCGATCTGGACGGCGGGCATCTCGGGACCGCCTGTATTGCGCACGCTGGACGGCATCGCGGTGAATCGCAACGCGCAGATTCAAGTGAATCGCACCTTGCAGTGCACGAACGACGCAAACGTATTCGGCCTCGGCGACTGCGCGGCCTGTCCCGCCGACGACGCCGGCGCGTTCCTCGCGCCGCGCGCGCAGGTCGCGCATCAGCAGGCGCTGTTTCTTGCGCGTGTGTTGAAGTGCCGGATTGCGGGCGAAGCGCTGCCCGAGTTCGTGTACCGCGACGCCGGCACGCTGGTCGGCTTCGGGCGTGAGGGCACCATAGGCAGCCTCAGCAGCAGCTTGCTGACGCAGCCGGTGTTCGTCGACGGATGGCTGGCCACCGCGGTCTACAAGCTCATCTATCGGCGGCACGTGATGACACTGACCGGCTTCGCGCGCATGGCGCTCGATTCGGCGAGCCACTGGTTGCGCAGACGCGTGCACCCGGTGATTCGTCTGCACTAGATAACACTTCGCTGCTCATGGGCCGACCGATGCGATCGGTTCGGCAAGTGAGCGGCCTGTTCCCTGCTTCAATCCACCGCATCTGAAACGCGTCCGCCGTGGAACGCGCGCACCACGGCCCGCTCGCGCTTCACGTCCTCGGCGCTGTATCGGCGACTCTTGCCAACTCCCTCGCATTCCGCACAATCCAACCTCCGTTTCCGTCCGATCGAGTCCTCATGCCAGATCGGAGCGACTCGCCGAACGCGATCGTCATGACGATCCTGTCATGCGTGCCATGCGCCGCCATAAAAGATGCACACGACATATATGACGGAATTGTCATGTTTATCTCATGCTGGCAGCGATCAGGTATCCGTACGATAGGTTCGTCCCGTCCTCAAAGTGAACCGTATGCGCCACTTTCAACGAATGCGAAGCCTGACGACGCGCATCACGCACTTCGGCGCAAACGTCCCGGAGCGCTGGGAGCGACTGCGTATCGATCATCCGGTCTCGCTCGGGGCCGCGCTGCTCGTCATTGCACTCAGTTCGCTGGCGTTCTGGTGGAATCAACCTGACGGGCTGTTCGACGGCGGCGACCCCGCCTGTCCTTCGGCATATGGACCGCCGGCTGGTCCGCAGGAGCCGTTCATCGAGCGAGGCCTGCTTTCGCTCGAGGTATTTTCCACGATGACCCGCACCATGCCGCGGCCCTCCGGTCCGCCCGCCGCAGCGCATCACGAACTCGATGCACCCAATGCGTCCGCGTCATGCGCGCCCACTCGCGCCGGCCGCTGACCAGCAGCACTGAAAGAAAATCATGCGCATCCTGATCGTCGAGGACGAAATCAAAACCGGCACGTATCTTCGGAAAGGCTTGACCGAAGCGGGCTTTATCGTCGATTGGGTGGAAGACGGCGTGACCGGCCAGCACCGGGCGTTGACGGAGGACTACGATCTGATCGTGCTCGACGTCATGCTGCCCGGCCAGGACGGCTGGACGTTGCTGAAAAACCTGCGCCGCACTCATTCGACTTCGGTCCTGCTGCTCACCGCACGCGACGAGGTGGACGACAAGGTGCGTGGCCTCAACATGGGCGGCGACGACTATCTCGTCAAGCCGTTCGACTTCGCCGAACTGCTGGCCCGTGTCCGCTCCATTCTGCGACGTGGCCAAACCCGCGACGCTGCTTCGCTGCAAGTATCCAACCTGGTGCTCGACCTGACGCGCCGCAAGGCCACACGCCACGGCGACATGATTCTGCTTACGGCCAAGGAATTCGCATTGCTATGGCTGCTGATGCGCCGTCAGGGCGAAATCCTGCCGCGTTCGACGATCGCTTCCCAGGTGTGGGACATGAACTTCGACAGCGACACCAATGTCGTCGACGCCGCGATCCGCCGCCTGCGCGCAAAGGTCGACGACAACTATGAACCCAAGCTGATCCACACCGTGCGAGGCATGGGCTACGTATTGGAAGAGCGCGGCCCGGCGCAGCCATGATTCGACGTCTACTCGCGGCGCTGCTCGTGCCGCGGACTTTGCGTGCGAGGCTGTCGATCCTGTTCGCGCTTTCGACCTCGGTGCTACTCATATTCAATGGCGTATTGCTGTATCACGGCCTGAAAACGCGTATCGAAGCGGCGTCGGCTCGCGAGATGACCACGACCCTCGCCGCGCTGCAATTGCGTCTCCACACCATGCCCAGCATCCAGGCGGTCAGCGCGGATCGCGAGACGTGGCACAACCAGTTATACGGTCATCAGAACCTCGATATCGCGCTATTCGACGCGCACAGCGCACCGCTCATCCGCACCAACGGCTACTGGCCGAATGCGCAGACGATGACCGTCAGCACCGACCTGGCGCCGGTGCGCGTGTCGATCGCAAACCTGCCGCTGCGCTTTCTGGTGGCGATGGCGCCGCTCGGCGATGGCGCCGGCACGCAGGTGCGAGTGGTCGTCCAATACGACGCAAGCGGCGAACGCGCGCTGCTGCGCGCCTATGCGCTCAACGTTCTGGTCGTCATCGTGACGGGGACGCTGGCGAATGCGCTGCTTGCATGGTCGATCGCGCGCTTCGGACTGCGGCCGCTGGCCCGTTTGACGGCGCGCGCCGAGCAGATCTCCAGCCGCCATCTTGCGGAGCCCTTGCCCGAACACGAGATGCCCGGCGAACTAAAGGAACTGAGCCGGGCGTTCAACCGGATGCTCGCGCGCCTGCATGAGTCGTTCACGCGTCTCACGCAATTTTCCTCCGACCTTGCGCACGACATGCGCACTCCGCTCACCAATCTACTGGCTGAAGCGCAAGTGGCACTCTCTCAACCCCGTTCCGCCGACGAATATCGCAGCGTGATCGAATCGAGCGTGGACGAATGCCAGCGCCTCGCGCGCCTGATCGACAGCATGCTGTTTCTCGCGCGCGCGGACAGCGTTCGCCACCGGCTGACGCTGCAGTGTGTCGACGCACGCGCCGAAGCGCTGCGCATTGCCGGCTATTACGAAGTGATGGCCGCCGACGCCGGCGTCGAGATCGTCGTCTCGGGCAACGCGCGCTTCGAAGGCGATGTGCTGATGGTGCAGCGGGCGCTCAGCAACCTGATTTCAAATGCATTGACCCACGCGCCGCGCGGCAGCATTGTCGACGTGCGATGCGCGGAACGCCGGCGCCATGCGCACATATCGGTGTCGGACACCGGCGCCGGCATTGCGACGCCGCATCTGGAGCGCATCTTCGACCGTTTCTACCGGGTCGATCCATCGCGGCATAACTCGGCGAGCGGCACCGGCCTCGGACTCGCCATCGTCAAGTCGATCATGGACGAACATGACGGCGAATGCAGCGTGGAAAGCGTACCGCACTTGCGCACCACCTTCAGCCTGCGCTTTCCGAAGCATCCGCCGATCAGCTAGGCGAAGCACGCGCCC
Organism: Paraburkholderia sp. BL27I4N3; assembly: GCF_003386115.1. NCBI lineage: Bacteria > Pseudomonadati > Pseudomonadota > Betaproteobacteria > Burkholderiales > Burkholderiaceae > Paraburkholderia > Paraburkholderia sp. BL27I4N3. The sequence goes on from NZ_QREJ01000001.1 coordinate 2,929,998, forward strand.
GCACGATGACAAAACTATCATGCGGTGATCACTACGGTCTCATCCCGAGTCCCGCACAATGTCCGTGCCTGTTCGATATTGCTCAGCCATCCCGATCAACCTGCAGAGGGGTCGATGAAACATTGCGCAAGCGCACTCCCCAACGCGAATATTGCATCAACGGAAGCCCATTCATGACATCTCCGAAACACATGCTCGTCGAAAACCTCGCCTGGTCCGACGAAATCATTACCCGCGATCCCGCTTATTTCCGGCGCCTCGCCGGCAATCAGCAACCGAATGTGCTGTGGATCGGCTGCTCCGACAGCCGCGTGCCGGAAGCCATTACACGGGCGAAGCCCGGCGAGATTTTCGTACATCGCAACATCGCGAATCTCGTCGCCGATAACGACGAGAGCCTGTCGAGCGTGCTCGAATACGCGGTCACCGTGCTGCAGGTGGAACATGTAATTGTCTGCGGGCATCACTGCTGTGGCGGCGTGCAGGCGGCATTGCGACCGCCCGCGCCCGAGTTGCCGAACGTCAATCGCCGCATAGGAGGAATTCGCCGGTTGTGCGCGCTGCACACCGCCGAATTGCGCGAGCTGCCGAGCTTCGAGGCGCGCGCGGATCGACTCGCCGAGCTCAACGTGCTGGCGCAAGTGCAGGCGCTGCAAGCCATGTCGCTGATTCAGCGCGCACCGCGCCCGGTGCGGATTCACGGCTGGATCTTCTCCATGCACGAAGGACGTTTGAAGACATTGACGGACACGCCCTGGCCCGCGAACTACGACACGAATGCCGAGACCGCAGCGGGCTGATTGCTTCTGCGCCAACCGGTCGGCGTCCCTGCAGGTCAGTCCAGAAACTCGGTCGCCCGCTTGCGCAGCATCGCGCCGAAGTCGTCGAGCCAGCCGATCGACAAACGCCAGCTCTGCCAGTAGAGATCGACGTCGATATGCTTGCCCGGCGCGATCTCCACCAGTTCGCCGCTAGTCAGATGCGAGGCGATCATGCGCTCCGGGCACATGCCCCAGCCGAGGCCCGTGACACAGGCACGCAAGAAACCGGCGACGTGCGGAATCCAGTGCAACGGCGGATCGACTTCCGCGCGCGTGATGCGGCGCATGAAGCGCTTTTGCAACTGGTCCTTCGGATTGAAATCGACACAGGGCGTGCGCCGCAAGCTCTCGCGCGTCACGCCGTCGGCAAAGTGACGCGCGAGAAAGTCCGGTGAACAGACCGCCAGATAACGCATCCGGCCGAGACGCGTGGAGCGGCAACCCTGCACCGGCTCGGCTTGCGTGGTGACCGCGCCCTGCACGCTGCCGTCGCGAATCCGCTGCGCGGTGTGGTCCTGATCGTCGATCACCAGATCGAGCAGCATCTCCCGCTCGACGCAGAATGGCGCGACCGCGTCGATGAACCAGGTGCCCACGCTGTCGTCGTTGACGGCGATGCGCAGCGCCGGCCATGGTTCGACCAGCGCGCCGGGCAGCGCCGGCAGCCGGCCGGTCAGTTCCGCTTCGAGCAATTGCACGCGTTCGGTGTGGCGGCACAGCAGCGCGCCCGAGGTGGTCGCGACGCAGGGCTGGCCGCGCTTCACCAGCACGCTGCCCACGCGCTCCTCCAACAGTTTGACCCGCTGCGATACCGCGGACGGCGTCACATTCAGTTCGCCGGCGGCACGGTCGAACGAGCCGTGGCGCACCACGGCGGCCAGCGCGTCGAGCAACGCATAGTCGAGCATTAGCGTTCCTTAATCGGCATTAAGTGAATTAGCTTCTCTTATGATCGGCAAACCCGCAGACTAGCTTCGTTCCCGGCTCCCGTCTACTGGATCGATTATGAACTGGCTGTCTTTTTCCCACGGCGCCGCCTTGTGCGCATCCCTGATCGTGACCATCGGCGCGCAGAACGCCTTCGTGCTGCGTCAGGGCATCATGCGCTCGCATGTCGGCAAGATCGTCGTGCTGTGCGCGTTGTCGGATTTCATTCTGATCGGCGCGGGCGTGGGCGGCGCATCGGTGCTGGTCGAGCGCTATCCCCTGTTCGTCCACGCGATGCTGTATGTCGGGCTCGCCTATCTGGCGTGGTTCGGCATCAACGCATTGCGACGCGCGGTGCGGCCGGAGCATGCGGTGCTGGATGGCGAGAACGTCAGCGCGGCGCCCGTGCAGCGCGCCGTGCCGATCATTCTGATGACGCTCGCGTTCACATGGCTCAATCCGCACGTGTACCTCGACACATTCCTGCTGATCGGCACGGCCGGCGCACGCGAACCCGAAGGCGCGCGGGTCGCCTTTGCGCTGGGTGCGATGGCCGTCAGCGGAATCTGGTTTATCGGTCTGGGTTACGGTGCGCGCGCTCTCGCGCCGCTCTTCAAGCGGGCGACGGCATGGCGCGTGCTGGATGGCGCGATCGGCAGCATGGTGCTCCTGCTCGCGGTGACGCAGTTGCGGTAAGCGGCGTGGGCGCGGTCGTCGTTGCACGATGTCGGCGAGCACACAGCACGCCCCACAGTACGGAGCGCCTTGCGCCACGGCGAACCGTCTATAGCGTTCCCGCCTGGATGCAGCGGAGCGCGGACGCCTTCAACGCAGCCGCGGCGCGCGTTGAACATTCGAGATTACGAAAAACGCTTTCCGCATGCGTGCGATGAACGCCTTATCACGGCCGGTGGTCGCGCTCGCCGAGTCAGAAGTCCGCGCATCGGATTCGCGCTGCTCACCCGTGACCGTCGATCCATGCACGCGCCCATTCGAGACCCGCACGTTGCGCTTCGTCTTCGGTATCGAAGTAGGCGAGAATGCCCGACGCTTCGACCAGCTTGCCGGCGAGCGTGATGGTCCCGCTAGCGCCGTATCGCTCGGGCTGCAAAATGTCCTCCTGCTGCAAGATGGCGTGACCCCAGACGGTGTAGCCGTGATAAGTCTGGGACTCCATTAACGTGTCACCTCAGGCGTGACACCTCGCGAGCTGACTCGCAGCACATTGCCCTCGGGCGTGATCTGCCGCGGAATCTCGGACATGTCCGGTGCGTGTGCAGGCACGCTTTCCCGCCGATCCGATTTCGCGACGAGTCTCCCAACCGGCGCCGGCGCGGTGCGCGTGCGAGCTTTCATTGCGTGGGGAACGATGTGCCGACTCGCGACAGGCCGACGGGCGACGACTGCGCAATGCGGCTTGCCAACTCGCGCTTCCGGTGGGTTCCAGGCCTCGACATAGTGCTCGCCGGCCATTGCCGTTGAAGCCGCCGCGCACAGCATGATGCCCAAGCCCAAAAATCGAAACATGTTCTCTCCCTATGCTCCGCCGCACGCGCCGCCGCCGTTGCAGCAGCGCGACGAGATTTCATGCAGGGTACTGTACATTCATACAGGTTTTTGCGCAATCCAATGATCGTCGCGGAGCAGTTTGCGCTCCGGGCATGACGCCCATGCGTACTGAGGATGAGAACCTAGCCGCCGTTTGGATTGCGAGCGACTAGCAAACTATGAGTGGGGCTTTGGCAGGCAGAGAAGCCGTCTTGATTCAATCCGGTTGTCACGGCCGTGCGTTGCCGGTTCCGGCCGCACCCACGCCGACGGTCGCGAGTCCGCCATCGGTGACGTAGGGCACGAAGCCGGCCTCCTTAATCCGTGCGGCGGTGGCGGCCGCGCAGGCGCCGTCGGCGGGCGGGCAATAGTCGATGGACAGCACCGGCAGCCTGTATTGATCGCGGATCGTTGCCGCCTGCATCAGCAGCCAGTCGCGATCTACTTGCGGCACTTCCGTATAACGCTGCTTGCCGGCATCCCAACCGCGGTACAGCGATTCGAACGCCACCATGCAGGCGAGATCATGGACCTGCGGCAAGATCTCGAAGCCGCGGTTGAAAATCAGCTTCGCGTCGGGATAACGCTTCTTGATCGCGCGGACGACCCGCACCAGCCCCGCTTCCTGCGCGGCGCGCGTGGCATCAGTCTTGGCGATCAGGTGGTAGGAGTCGAGCGTGTCGAGGAAGAAGCCGCGATAGCCCTTTTTCCATAACGGCGCGATCACCTTGTCGACGAAAAACGCCGGCCATTGCGCGGCCGTCTGATCGACCACATGGGAGGCCCATGCCTCGTTGACGCCCGGCAGCCACTGCCGCGGCATGGCGCGGTAATACGCACGATGCGGGTTCACCTCGCCCACGCTCACATACGCGAACCACGCCGGATGCGCACTCGCGTGAGCGCGCGGATCGAAGTGCGCGTCGGGGTCGACCACCACGATATCGAATGCGGCCAGTTCCTCGACGGGCGGATTCGTGCCGTAGTACAGCGCTACCGACGGTCCCGCTGGCGCGTGCGCCGCGCTCTGCGCGTGCGCCACCGAAGCCAGCGCGCCGAGCGCGGCCATGCGCGCGAACCGGCTGACATGACGCAGCAGCGCACGCAGGCTGAAACGTCGGTCGTGATCGTGCTCTGACAAATCCGGCTCCCCTGTCATGTTATTCAGGCAACGCCGTCGACGGCAAGAAGACCTGTCCCGCGATCATGCCGCCGATCGGCCACGGAAACGATATACCGCCCTTCAACCCCGCAACATATACGTTTCGTATTCCAATGACATGAATTTGCGGTCCAGCACCTTCACGGCTGCCATCACCACGACCAGCAACGCCAGCGCAAATCCATAGCCGTAGAAATCCGGCCCGAGCCTGAGCGTGATACCGGTGAAGAGTCCATTCAGCACGACGAATGCGCCCGTGAGCCGCAGCACCATACGCCGTCCGTCGAGATAGAAGAACACGTTGAGCAGACCGAGCAGCAACACCTGCAGACTCGCCGACACCACGTCGACGACAAGCAGCGGCATATACAGCGGCGAAATGCCGAGCGAGCCGAGCACGCGCTCACCGAAAGCAATGATCAGCAGCAGCACGACTGTCTGCACCTTGATGATTTCATACAGGCCGGCCCGCACGCTGCCCACCATCATGTCGCGCATTTCGTTGATATGGCGCAGCGTCGCGCCGCTGCGCACGGCGTCGTAGAAGGCGTCGTAGTACTCGACGAAATCCGCCTCGATGCGCACGAGGAACGTCGCCATGCCAGGCATCACGCACACGTAGGCGATAAAAATCGGAATGTCGTAAATCACCGACGCGTTCAGCGGTCCGATCACGTGCGTGCCCGTGCCCGGCGCGTACCAGAACATGAACTTGTCGAGCCACACGCCGATATTGAATAGCAGACCGACGAGCGCGAGGCTCGGATAGGCGAAGCGCCGCTCGAACATTTCGAATGAAACGAAACGCTCGCTGCGGTAGTTGCGGTAAATCAGACCCGACAGACCGGCGAGCAGCACGATGTGCCCCGCCACGAAGCCGCCGAGCAGGCCGACCAGTCCATAGCCGTTCAACGCGAGCGCGAGGCACACCACGCATGCATAACCGACTGCGAACACCATCAGTATCTGCCGGTACTGCTTCACGCTCGACAGGAAGATCACAGCGATCCAGATATTGCTGACCACCACGAAGCCCGTAATCATCAGCAAGCGGTAGATCAGCGGCTCCTCGCGAAAGCCGACCAGCATCGCGACCAGCGCGACCACGCTCGCCAGCACCGACGACACCAGCACCACGCCGTTATAGTTCGACAGCACGAGGTCGTCGCGCTTTTCGAACAGCCGGTCGGAGATGAAGCGCGTGAACGACAGTTGCAGCGGCCCGGTCAGAATCAGGCTGAGCGCGATCAGATACGTGACCGACACCTGAAACTGCACGATCGCGAAACTCGGAATCACCGAGGTCAGACTGATCAGCCCGATGATCAGGATGCCGAAGATCGACAGGATCAACGGTCCCGAGCTGATCAGGCCCGCGTAGGCGTAAGCGCGCGCCACGCCCACCAGCGTGTCGCGGCGCATGATCTTGCGTAATTCGAAGCCGATACCCGCCATCAGCGTGTCTCCTGCGATTGAACGGGCTGCGCCGAACTCGCGTGCGGCTCCGCCTTTGATTGGGTGCCGTGATGCATCGGGCAGCGCGCCGCATCGGCGGCCGTATAGTTGCGCTCGCGATCCGGCATGGCGGCGAGACGCTCATACAGCGTGCGATAGCTGTCGATCATCTGCTTCCTGGTGTAATAGCGGCGCACGCGTGCGAGGCCGGCCTGTTGCGCGGCCTGCCAGCGGGTTTCATCGGCGAGCAGCGCCAGCACGGCTTGCGCGAAGGCCGCCGGATCGGCGAGTTGAACCACCATGCCCGCCGAGCCGAGCGCGCGATCTTCGTCGTCCGCGCCTTCGATCAGTTGACGGCACGAGCCCACGTCCGTCGTGATGGCCGGCACGCCGGCCGCGAAACCTTCCAGCACCACCAGCGGCAGCGCCTCGCTGATCGAGGTCAGCGCGATCACGTCGATCTGCGGCATCATGTCGTCGATGCGCTGGAAGCCGAGGAATTTCACATTGCGGCTCAAGCCGAGACTCTCCACGAGCGCGCGGCATTCGAGCGCGTAAGCGGGATCCTCCTCTTCCGGCCCGATGATCCAGCCTTCGAGATCCGGCATGGTGCGCGACGCAATGAAGATCGCGCGAATGAAGGTCTTGATGTCCTTGATCGGCACCACGCGGCCGATCAACGCGACCACGCGGTGCGAGCGCGGCTTGCGTTCGGCTATTAGCGGCGCGAGCGCGTCGACGTCGATGCCGTTCGGAATGCATTGCGTGCGCTCGACGCGCGCGCCGTCCGTGATCTGGCGCTGGCGGTTCGCTTCGTACAGCGCGACGATATCGTCAGCGGCGTCGTACGCGAGCTTGCCGATCGCTTCGAAGAAACGCACCCACAATTCGCGGAAATAGCTGACGCGAGAAATATCGCGTTCGAACACGCCGCGGTTGTCGCGAATCCACTGGCTCTGCAACAGGTCGATCTTGCGCTCTTTCGTGTAAATGCCGTGCTCGGAGATCAGCAGCGGACGGCCCGTGCGGTAATGCATCAATGCGCCGAGAAAGCCGCCGTATCCCGTCGATACCGTGTGATAGACCTTCGCCGGCAACAGCTTCTCGGCGACGCGCGCGAGTTGCCACAGCGGCTTGTGCATGATGCGCACGGTCCAGAAGTAATCGGTGAACGACGGATCGGTACAGTACTTCTGATACTGATCGACGATCGTGTCCCAGGCCGCGCGGCTGGACAGGAACTGCTCTTCGTTCAACGCGCCATTCGCCCCGAGCATCGGAATCATGCTCGCCATCAGAGCGCCGACATCCAGCCCGCTGCGCGGATCGCGCAAGGCGTCGTGCAATCTCTGCGAGCGCGCGAACGCCGCGGTGTCGCCGGCGACGGCACGCGGCTGAAAATCCGCCACGACCTGCTCGTACAGGAAGTGCGTTTCGATATGCACCACGTTGTCCGGCAGCGCATACGCAGCGCCGTTGTAGTCCTGTTCCCGGCTACCGATGAACACAATCGCGAAGCGGGTCTCCGGGTAGGAGCGGATCATTTCATTGACCCAGCTCGACACGCCGCCACGCACGAACGGGAACGTGCCTTCGAGCAGCAGGCAGACATCGGCATCGGCGGCACGGCGGATCGGGAGTTCTTTCATCATGACCAGTACTTCACAACCGGTTTGAGTGTGGGCAACGCGGCGGCATTGCCCAGCGATGCGAGAAGCTGCTTGACGCGAGCGTAGTCGCCGCGCAGGAAGTCGGCTTCCGCGAGCCACGGCACCAGCCGTTCGCGCGGGAAACCGAGTGCGAGCGCCTGGCCAATGTATTCATGCGCGGCATTGGGCAAGCCGTTCGCCAGCGCGAGACGGCCGCGAATCAGCCACAGCGCGGCGTCGCCCGGATCGGTTTCGAGCGCCGCCTGGGCGTAGCGGTCGGCCTGTTGCAGCGTATGGCGGTAAACCGCGCCTTGCACCAGGTTCTGGTACACAAGTTCGAAGTACAGCTCGGCGAGCAGGCGGTTCAGTGCGTGGCGCTCAACGTCGTTGTCCGTCGCTTCCAGCGCCTTGCTGGTGCGGAAGATCTTCTGCATGATCTCGTTTTCGGCGTGGTCCAGCGTGCCGTAAGCGATCAGCCGAATGTCTTCGAGCGGATCGGCAAGCAACTCGCGCAGCAACGTGCCCGTGGTGCGGGTCGGCATGCTCTGGATCGCCACCAGCGCGGACAGCCGGTCGGTGGGCGATACCTGAGTGTTGGCGAGGCGCGCCTGCAGACGCGCGCCGCCGCCGTGCGATACGCGCGACACCAGGTAAGTGACGAATTCCGGGCGCGGCACATCGGCGAGTTGATCGCTCTCCTTGCTGCCCGGAAAGAGCGCCGCCCACACGCAACTGATCAGCACCACGAGGCCGCCGAACAGCGGCACGACGGTGCAGGCGAGCCACAGGAACAGCAACGTAATGCCGCGCGGCTCGCGATAGTTCAACGGTAGCCACGAGCGGAACGCGACCGCCTCCGCGAGTCCCGCCAACGCCTGCAACGCGAAAAAGCGCAGCAGCGGATCGATCGCGCCGGCCGGTTGCAGCAGGCTCGCGATCGCCAGATATTGCACGATCACGGCCACCACGGCCGCGAGCGCGCCGACGATGAGAGAAAGGGTCTTAGACATCGAGGCCGCTTCGTTTGAGAAGACGCATCAGCGCCGCGCCCGGCTCGTCGCCCTCGAGGTGGAGCGTATGAACGCCGACGCGCGCGCGTTCGAGGTCGGTGTTGAACTGGGCCGTCAGGCTGGCTTCGATTCGCGCGAGATAACCGTCGATGCCGGTCGTATCGGTGGCCGGCATCAGATTCACCAGCACCGACTGCTTCGCGGTCTGCACCGGCCACATCACGTCGAGTGAACGGCGGCGGCGCATGACGTGCTCGAACAGCGAGTCGCCCTCTTCATCGCGCGGAAACGCGAGCGCGACGAGCGACGACGCCACGCCCGCCTTCTGTTGAAGACGCGTGAGGCGGCTCAGGTCGAGCGCGAATTCGTACGGGCAGTTCGGCACACGGTCGAGAATGCGCTGTACGAATGCGGAATGCTCGACACCGTCCGCGTAATAGCCGAGCAACACCAGCAGCAACTGCAGGTTGTCGAAGTTGAGCGACAGGAACGGCATGCGCTTGACGACGAGCAGCGCGCGCAGTTCACCGTCCGCCGATACGAGCGGCGCGCACACCAGGTACTGGCTGACCGGCACGACGGTGTCTTCGTTCTTCAGATGCGCGACGCTCAGCGTATTCAGCGCATGCGTGACGAGTTCGTCATGCACGGCGAGTTCGAACGGATCGCCGATCCGCGCGATGGCCTGCGCGCCGAGCTTGCCGTGATGCACCGGATACAACGCGGCGACTTCGATCTGGCAGGCTTGCGCGACAAATTCGAGCAGACCGCTCGCGCCGCCGAGCGGATCGCCGCCCTGCGGATCGCCGCCCGGCGGATCGTTTTCCTTGCCCGCGGCCGGCACGGCGAGTGCAGTATCGGTAGCGACCGACAGACGGCGCAGCTCGGTAATCGAATCGCGCAACGTGGTCGGACGCGACAACAAATCCTTTTCGAGCCGCTCGTGCGAGAGCCGCATCAGATAGTGACTGTTGGTCAACGCGACGAGACGGTCGTTCAGGTAATCGTTCAGCGAGGACGCGCGCTCGGCGCGGCTGCCCCACGTATCGCCGAAGTGCCCCGCGAGAATCGTCTGGATCAAACCGCCCGCGAAATACAGCGTGGGGAACGGGCCGCCGTGCGGATAAAAGAGCGCCCACGCGCCGAGCATCAACGCTCCGCTCAGCAGGCCGAGCAGGCTGCCGTAGCGCAAGGCCACGAGCAGCGATGCCAGCCATAGCCACGGAAACCCATTGTGCAGCAGCAACGGGTCTTCAGGATGAAGCCAGCGGGCCACGGCCAATACGGCCAGCGCGAGCACGACAGTCTCCACGATCGCGAACGGCCGCGCCACCGCGGGCGCCAGAAAGCGGCGCACGCGTCCAAGATTGCCGAACGGATGCGCATGGCGCGGCTTCGAGGCGCCTGGGTTGTTTTCCACGGCTGCGGTATTCACGGCCATTTCCTTTTCACATGTCGGGTTGCGGCCGGCGGCCCGCACTTCGGGCGCAAACCGCAACCTTGGGGATATGCTTGGTGATGCTTTTACTGACGCGCTTGCAATGGCGACAGAACCTTGGCGATCAGCGAGGTCGCCACGCTCGACAGACCCGAACGGCTCCAGCCCGTACGCGTGCCCGTCGCGCTCCACACCACGGCGCCGTTCGACACGTCGATCAGTTCGAACGTGACGCCGACCACCGGCTCGCCGTCCACGCCTGTTTTGTAGCGCCATTCCTCGACCGCGCCCGACAGCACATAGCGGGCGTTCTGCGAACGCGCCCATTCGAGCGCCTTGTCGCTGTCGGCGCGCTGCGTCGTGTCGAACAGCGAGTTGCGGTTCGAATCGGCCGGCGCGATGCGCACATCGGCGATCCCGCCCGCGCGCAGCGTGTTGGCCGCGATCGACTCGGCGCTGTGACCGGCATCCGGCGTTTCAGTGTAGTTGGCGATCGACACCACCGCCACCTTGTCGCCGCGCGCGAGCGCGGGGCCCGAGGTCTGGCGCACCGTGCCGCAGGCGCTCACCATCAGGGCCAGCGCGGCTGCCGCGACACACCAGGCGCTCGTACGAGCCAATCGTTTAATGCCGTACATGAAGAATTCTCCTTGGGATAACTATGCGAAATCCGGTTCAATAAAACCAGCTATAGCGCGCGCCGATCTGGGTCACCGGCGTGCCGAGACGCGAGACGCGCTGATGCGAGAAAAAGAGTGCCGCGTGATCGCCGCCGAACACGGTGCCCGCGAGGCCCAGACTGATCGATGGCCCCCAACCCTGGAACGAGTCGTGCAGCACGCCGACGTCGAGAAACGGCCGCCATGCGCGCGTGTACTGGTCGATCAGATCGTTACCGAAACCGAAGAACGCCCCGTATTGCGAGTACGTCTGCGGGACGAAGGTCGATGCATCGACCGGCCCGGCGCTCGCCGGAATCAGCCGCGAAATCAGACCGTCGGCGGAGCCGCTCGCACCGTAGTCGCCATGCGTACCGATCAGACGTACCGTAAAGTCCGGATAGTTCGTGCGGATCCGATAACCGATCTCACCCGTCGAGAGCACGCCGCTGCCGAGGTAGTTGCGCGCCTGGCTATAGAAACGATCGGCTTCGACCGTGCCCGTCGCATACAGATGCTGCGTCGCGCGATACGTGATCGTGCCGACCACGTTGTCCTTCATGCCGCCGACCAGCAGTGCCTGCGATTCGCGTGCCGTCTGATTGCGGCCCGCTTTCAGCGCGATCGACAGCGGCGAGTTCCTGCCCCACTCCGCGCCCACCGACACGCTATAGAAACTGTCGAGTGCTTCGCGGCGGCCGGCGGTCACCATGAAGGCGGTGTCGTACGTTTGACGGCGCGCGTAAAACTCCACCGAACGATCCACCGACGGCACGTTGGTCAGTTGCGACTCATCCGTCGAGTGCTGAAAGCGTTGGACACCGTTCACGCCGACCATGTAGAGATCGGCGACCTTGATGCTGCCCGCCAACGTCTGCTCGATATAGTCGAGCGGATGTTCGACGAAGCTCGTCACGGTCGCGTCGAGCGATTGCGGCCAGGTCAGCGCGGTTTGCTGCAGGCGGCTGTGCAACTCCGAATCGTAGGGCGCGCCTTCCAGGCCCTGAAACGCGAGGTTTTCCGCCGCGCCCGGACGATCCACCGCGATCGAAGCATCGATGCGGTTGTAGAGCGGCAAGCGCGCACCTTGCTGGTCGAGCAGACGCTCCATCGCGGGCTTGTCGTTTTCAGCGAGTGCGATCGCGATCAACTGTTCCGAAGGCTGCATCAGCACGTCGGCGTACTGGCGAGCCAGCCAGCGCTTCGCCAGCGGACTCGCTTCATGCGACATCGCCCAGGCGAGCGCCACGTCGCGCGCCACCGACGAAGTCAATTGCGCCTGATCCGGCGACTTCGCCGCGGCGGGTGCCTTCACCGGTTGCGCGGGCGGCAGGCCGGCCGCGTCGCCGAGCAACGTGCGGCGCGCATCGGCGTTGTCGTTGCGGCCCGCGTCGCTCGCGAGCAGATCGATGAGGAAAGCCTTCGACACGTCCGCGTTTTCGAAGATCGACGCAAGCGTGACGCGACGACCGAGCATCTGCTCACGCACTTCGCCGCCCTGCGAGGCGCGCGTGCGCAGCACGATCTGACCTTGCGCGCTGTTGGCGCGAATCTCGGCCTCTTCCTGCTGCATCTGACGCCAGACGTTGCGGCGGATCGACCAGGCGAGATCGCTGCGCCCCGCCATTTCCTGCGCTTCGGCGTAGGCGAGTTGCCACAACGGATCGCGCGACATCGACGCCGACTGCAGGCGCAGATACTTGAGCGCCGCTTCCGGCCGGTTCAAACGCATCTGCGCGGCGGCGAGCGGCCCCCACAAAACGGGCGCCTGGGCGGGCGCATCGCGCCATTCGGCGACCGCCTCGCGCAATTGCGTTTCGCTGCCGTAGTCCACCAGCGTCCAGAGCAGTGCGGCGCGCAAGTCGAGCGTCGTGCCGGGCAGGGACACAGCGTGCTGCAAATCGTGCAGCGCGTCGAACGGACGATCGATCTGGCGATAGTATTCGGCCCGCACGCGCAGGAATGCCGGGTCGGCTTCGCCAGCCGTCAATTGTTCGGGTGTCAGGCTCTTTAGCAAAGCGTCGACGCGGTCGTATTGCCCGGCATCGGTGTAACAGTGAATCGCGCTCTGCAGCGCGCGCTGCGAGTGATCGCGACGGAACTGCAGCTCGGACGTACGCGCCGCGTCGACCGGATAGGCGTCGTAGAAGTACGTCATCGCGCTCAGGTCCTCAGGCGCCGCCTGGCCGCTTGCCAGCAAATGCTTGTAGGCGTCGTTCGCGATGTCGTCACGCTGCAGCAGGCGCGCGAGCTGCGCGGCGTTGCGCCAGAACAGCACGTCGTCGTCCTTGGCGCCGCGGCGCGCGGCGAGCAGCGTGTCGAGCGCGCCCTTGTAGTCGCCGTGACGATACAGAAGGCTTGCCGTGCGCAGCGCGTATTGCGTGTTCGACGGATAAAGCTGGTTCAGCTTGCGGTAATAACTCAGCGCTTCGTCGTCGTGACCCGAGCGCTCGGCGAGCTGACCCAAACGCGCGTCGATCGCTTCCGCCGGCGAATTGCGCTGGCGGCCGCGCAGGAACGCCAGCGCGTCGTCAGGACGGCCGAGGCGTTCGTAAGCCGCGACTACGGAGTCGACGAGCTTCAGGTCGCCGGGCGAAGCATTCGATGCTTGGATCAACGCGGCCAGATAGGCGTTGTCGTCGTTAAGCATCGGCGCGAGGCGCATTACGTTTTTCCAGCCTTCTGGATCGTGCGTGGCTTGCGCGTAGGCGAGCCACATCTGCAAGGCGAGCGGCGACGCGTGATTCCATTCGGCGACCTGAGCGAGGCGCCTGGTCCAGACCGGCGAACCCGGGTTCTTGCTGACCTGCTCCGCCGCCACGCGCTGAGCGTTCGGCAGATCGCTCGATTCGAGGAACGACTGATAGAGGAGGCCCGGCACGTCGTTGGAAGCGGCGGAGTTCGACGCGGCAGCCGGCGCAGCCGCAGCGCCTGATGCCGTTGCGGCGGACGCCGCAGCAGCGGGTTTCGCCGACGCCGGTGCAGCGATGGACGCAGCGACGCGCACGACATGCACCTCGCGCGAACCATGGGTACTCGCGCGCATGGCAAAACCGGCCCGAACTTGCGGACCATCCATATAGGCGTACTGCCCCTGCGCGCCCTCTTCACTTGCACGCTCGCGGATAAGGTCGACGAGCCGCAGCGCGCCGTCCTCTTCAGGCTGAGCCTGCGCGTAGCCGGCCAGCGCCTTCGCGTAACGGTCCACGAGATCCGGACGATGCGCCGCGCGCGCAAGATTCAGCAGCACCACGAGCGTGTCGTGATCGTGCCTGAATTCGGCACCGTGTTGATCGGCGGCAGCAAGCGCGTCATCGAGCAGACTGCCCGACTGCAAGGCCTTGATGCCTTCGATAAAGCACTGACGTCTCGCATCGAACGTCGCCGCGCTGGCTTGCAAACGGAACCAGCCGTTCGCCGCGCCGCGATAGTCGCCGCCATACATGGCGAAGCGCACGACTTCGCGGTTCCAGCGCGTTTGCTGCGCCGGATCCTGTTCGGCGAGGCGAGCATAGAGCTGCCCGGCAAGCTGTTGCGCATTCACCGAAGCGGCTGCTTCAGCCAGCATCTGCAGATCGGCATTCGACCACGTCAGCGCAGCCGCATTCGTGAGCTGCGTGCGCAAACGGCCGAGCGCGGCCTCGCGGCCCGGATCGTTGGCGGGCAGCGCGAACGTCTCGCGCGTGTCGACGGTCAGACGCAGCAACTGCGCCGCGCGGCGCAGGTGATCGTCCGGAATCGCCTCCATGCGGGCAGCGATACGGCGCGCGTCCTCGTTGCGGCCCAGACGCACGTACTGCGTGCCGAGCACCGAGAGAATTTCCGGGTTGCCAGGCTGCACGCGCAGCCATGCTTCCAGATACGCGATGCTGAGATCGCTCGGCGCGTCGGTCGACGTCATCCGGCTGCGCAGACCGCCGCGCGGATGCACGAGATAGAGCGTGATCAACACGACGCCCGCGAGCAGAAGGACGAGCCACGTGGGCGCGATGCGAGGGCGATTATCGACCACAAGCGACCTCGATCGACTGGTAGTTCAACTTGGGTCCGAGGTCAGCCCGCGTATCGAAACGCAGGAAATCGCCTTCACGACGCGTGGCGACAGCCTGCCTGTCGACGCTGACCCTGCACTGCTGCGCGTTGGCCAGCTTGACGAATGGCTGGTAGTGACCGGCGAACTCGAAACGCATGCCCTGTGCCGTGCGCTGGAAATTGCGTACGAAACCGTTGGCTTCGCCGATATACGGCGCCGCGTTCGCGACAGCGCCGATCGCAAAGCGGGCGCTGCCGCCGTCGATATGGACATAGGTGCCGTCGGGGCCTGTTGCAAAACCGGTCACACCCGATGCGTCGGCCAGCACCGGTTTGGTTGCTTGCGGCCAGTGCAATTCGCGCACCTCGCCATTGCCGCGCACGAGCCACTCGCCGGCTTGCGGACCCACTTCTCTCGCCACCGCGAATGTGTGCCAGTCGAGCACCTTGCGGATGTACTCGCTCACGTAGACCGGCATGACCGGCTGCTTGAGCACCGTCGAAAAAATCTGGTCGAGCGCGCGCAGCGAGGCCACTTTCGTGCCGCTATACATGTGGTAGTAGATGTCGATTGGCTTGAAGCGCAGCGGCTTGTCGGTCATCGAGAAAGTTTCGAGCACGCGCGTGAAGCCATAGAACGGCCCCTGCCAGTCGTTCGTATAAACGTTCTCGTCCTGATTCGGCGCATACACCTGATAAGCGCCCGGCCCCTTGTCCACGCCGATCGGCGCGATATTGGTCCAGCTATTGGCTGATCGGGTGATGACCGTGTCGCCGCCGTTGAAGTTGTAGACCCCGGCTTCGTACACCTTGCGCACGACGAAACCCGGCGGGCGGCAGTCGCCCGACCATTGCAGCAGCACGGTCTTCTTTCCGGGCGGCGCGAGGCGCGTGTTGATGTAGTCGATCGAACCGGTGATCTCGCGGTCGATATTGAAGTGATACCCCGGAATGTTCAGCGAGAACGCCGCGTCGCCGCCTCCGCGATCCACCTGTGCGCCGGTCTTGCTGTCCACCTGCTCCCACTGGAACGGATGCGAGTACGTGTGCGTGCCGATCTCGACGTTCGGCAGCGCGAACATCTTGCGCGCGATCTCTTCGAGACGCGGCGAGATATCCGGATGCAGCCCTTTGGGACCCACTTCGCCTTCGATCACCGAGAGCGTCATCGGCACCTGATAGCGAGTGAAGATCTGCTGGTATAGCGCTTCGCCGGAATAGTCGGGTCCGGGGAATTCGGCACGCGAGGCGAAACCGTCGCCGTCCACGTGGGACATGAGCAGACGCCGGCCGTTTTCAGTCGTGACGCTCGGCGACGGCATGTCCTGCAAATGCAGTGCGGCTTTCATGAACGCCATAGGCTGGATCGCCCAGCGTTCCTGCTCGATGCTGTCGAGCGAGGCCACCGTGTACGGACTGAGCGCGTAGCCGCCCCACGGTGTGAGCGCGACCTGATCGACCAGCACGCCGTTGGCCGAAACACGCAGCAACGACTGGCTGTGCGAGCCCACGCGCACGCCTTGCAGATCGCGCGGTTCGGGCTTCGGGCTGATTTCGAAGCCGACCATCGGGTCGCTCCTGACCACCGTGACCGGTGCGGCCAGCGTGCCGCCCACGGCTTGCAGATCGAGCGCCGCGCCTGCCGAACCGGCCGCGTCGAAACCGAACGCGCCGAGGAAGGCGACAGGCACGTGATCCGCCATGCGAGCCGCGACCCAGCGCTGCCACGCCTCGGGATCCGGCACCGCGCCGCGCTGGATCCACGCGACGACACCGGCGTAACGGTCCGGCGTAATGGCGTCGGGCAGACGCGACGAGAAGTCGGCGTACTCGACGTCGTAACCCATATAGTTGAGCGGCGTGGCCAGATCGCGCACGCCGGCGCTCAGGTCGAGCGGATCTTTGGTATCGCGGTCCTGCACGACGAGAATCTTGCGCGGCAGGACCTCGATCTTGCCGATGCCGACCACGTCGCGTGCCGTGCTCGTCACATAAGGCAGCATGCCGGCCGACACGACGCGCGCGGCGGTCTCGCGGGCGCATTCGCGGTCGTTGCGCGCGCAATATTCGACGGACACCACCGGCACACCGCTTTGTTGCGTGAACGCGCGTGCATCCGCGATGCGTTGTGCGCGCAACGCTTCGGGGACTTCCAGAAGCTGGCCGCTATCGTTGATACCGCGCACCAGCGAATCGCCGACTACCGCGTAAAGCGACTTCGCCACCGGCAGCGCGTTGCGCATGACATCGGCGCCACCCGCTACGAGGCGCGCGTCCGGATGAGCTTGATGAATGCGGCTGGCTGCGGCCACAGCGAGGGGCGTGTCGAGCAGGAAGCCACGATAGCCGCGCTGCCACAACGGCTCGATCTGGCTGGTGAAAAACGCCTCGACTGAACCCGCGGACTCGGCGCCACTGGTGCGCGCGATCCACGTGGTGTGCGCCAGCAGATGAGCCGCCGGTTCGAAACCCGTGGCGGGGTCGATCACGACGGCGTCGAATGCTTGCAATTCGCCGACAGGCGGATTGGCTGCATAGAAGAAAGCGAGGTTCGGTTGAGACGCGGCGGAGTGAGCCGCCGCAGCGGACTGCAACGGTGCAGCTTCAGCCTGCGTCGCTGCTTGAGTCACTGCGTGTGCCGCAAGCGGTGCAATACCGGCCGCGCCAAGCACTACCGCAATCAAGGTTCGCGTAAGAAATCTTTCGCCCGCACGTTCCACAACCCCGCAAGAGTCCCCGCCGGCGCATGCCCGGGTCCGCTTCTTCATCGCCAAAATCTTTTCCCCGTTCAGTCTGAACGCGAGCGGCGTTCTCCCTATGGGGAGAAAGTTTCCGCTTGCGGATTTTCTAGCCGGCCCGTCGGCATTATTTACATCGCGCAAAAGCAGCGTTGCGGCGGATGCGATACCGACTTTTTGTTTGTTTACTGGTAAGGCGGTGGAAGATATCACATGACATGGGGTGTCTCAAGCTCGCTTATGCCATCGCGTGAATCCAGATAGTTAAATAAAGGCAAATGCATCCGCTTGAATTCAAAGGCAAACGATTGCGCGGCTCTAAAAGCCGGACAGTAAAGGCGGCACTGCCTGAAACTAATTCGTCAAGCGAATCGACGGTGTGTTGGAAAATCACCTCAGACAGTCCCGATCACGCTCGCGGCGCTTAATTCTTCTGATCATTAAATCAGATGTGCCCCAGTACTTCGTCGAAATCGCCAAATCTTTTTAAGACATGTCTAACACGCGCATTTGACTGCTCGCCGTCTCGGCTCGGGCACCGCACCCAGCAATAAGTACCGAAACGCATAGACAGGAATTAATTTTCCGATATCCTTCACGGGCATTCGATTCAAACGCTGCGAATAAATAAATCGGCACCCTAAAGAAAATTCAGGAGATGCCGTAAGCGCAGTTTGGGCAAACCCGGAGCGATCCGGCGACGCAAAGCTACAGGGACTCCCTTGCGGGAGTTTGCCAGTTGCCCGCCGTATCCACGGCGGGCCAATCGACAGCGGTGACCACGCCGCGTCAGGAGGCTACATGCTGGAAAATCGGGGAATGGGTGCAGTTGCGTTTGTGGCTTCGGAATCGGCGGAAGCAGTCCGTCTTTTGGGCCGCACAGGTAGAAGTCTGAAACGGGCCGGACTGATCGCGGGCCTGCTAGTTGTGGGATGCCTGAATGGCACCGCCTTCGCGGCCACCACGACGACCACGACAACCACTAGTCTCGTCGTACCTTCCTACTTCAATGCCACCAGCAGCGTCGCGAACTGGAACAGCCTCGTGACCTCGGCGCGCAAGGTGCCGACCACGGCCATCCTGAATCCCAACAGCGGCCCTGGCGCCAAGGAAGATCCCAACTACGCGGCGGCCGCCGCCAAGCTTCGCGCCGCCGGCGGCAAGGTGCTGGGCTATATCTCCACCTCGTACGGCAAGCGCTCGCTTTCCGCGGTCGTGACCGACATCAACGCCTACGTGGCGATGTATAAGGTGGACGGCTTCTTCATCGACGAGATGACGTCCGACAGCCAGATGTCGCACATCCAGTTCTATCAGTCGATCTACAACTACATCAAAGGCTTGAACGCCACCTACTCCGTGACGGCCAATCCGGGCACCAACATTCCCGAGCTTTACGCGAGCTTGCCGACGGCCGACCAGTTCGTCGTATTCGAAAGTACCGCGAAGAGCTACGCGAAATATCAGCCGATGAGCTGGCAGGCCGCCTATCCGAAGAGCCGCTTCGTGCACATGGTGTACGGCGCGACCGCTGCCCAGTTGCCGGGTGTCGTGCAATACGCGAAGACACATGGCGCGGGTGGCGTGTATGTCACGTCGCTCTCCGGCGGCAATCCGTATAAGGCATTACCGCCCTACTGGAACGATGAAGTCACGGACGCCGCCGCGCGTTGATGAGCTGACTTATATCGACATCGACATGACGTTTGCCGCGGCCGGCGTGGCCGGCCGCGGCAGTTCGTGAACGACGCAGCCGCCGCGTCGTGATCGCGATCGTGACCAGAACACACCCTCCCTTTCGACAACCGCAGAACGTACTCGCGATATAGCGGATCGCTTTCCACCTGATCGGGTTGTCTCCGCAGCGGCAGATCGATCTTGACGCCGTGCATCACGCGGCCAGGCAGAAACGCGAAGCTGCCGCCACAATCGCACGGTCTCCCTCTGGTGCGTTCGGTCTGGGCACACCTATTGCTCTATTCCGCTCGCCGGCAAATAACCCGTCAAAGCACGCAGTGCCCACAACGAGTCGCCGTTTTCCATTTAATCCAGCAATCCATCGGTGGGAGGCCCCATGCTTCGATACGCTGCAATCTTCTTCATCATCGCGATCATCGCCGCGGTATTCGGCTTTGGCGGCATTGCCGCAGGCGCGACTGAAATCGCCAAGGTCCTGTTCTTCATCTTCGTGGTGATCTTCCTCGTTACCTTGCTGATGGGCGTGATGCGACGCTGATGAACGCGTCGACTGTATAGGTTGAATCACACTTGCCCCGGCGCGCAAACCGGCACTCCGTTGCAATACTTGCCGCACCGTATTGCAATTGTTGCTGACCGCGCCGGGTTCTCACTTCAGGCTAGCCCTGCATCCAGACGTTTTCACCCACGCATTGCACTGCACCACTTGTTCGTTTTCTTTATCGCTTCGTTTGACCTTCCTTGTCTTCACGCCGCCCGCGCAATCGGCGCACGCGCACTCAACCGATGCGACCAGTTAGCGAGCGTCCGCGTCGCCACCGACGGCTTGCTCAAGATCGCGCTGTCGTAATTCTTGCCATCGAAGCGTACGAAATCGACGATGCGAAACCCCTGCCCACGATAAAACGCAATCAGATGCGCGGCCGCTTGTGGCGTATCGAGTGCAAGCTCCGCATAACCGCGCGCCGCGGCCCAATGATCGGCGAAGGCAATCAGCAACGTACCGATACCGCGCGCCTGCCACGCGGGCTCGACCGCGAACTGGCGCAAGCTCGCGATACCGTCGCGCCGGTATAGCTCGCACGCCGATCCACGCTCTGTCGCGTAGAGGGTCATCGTGCCGACAATGCGCCCGTCGCACACCGCCACGTAGCAATCACCGCGCGTTGCGCGCATGCGTGTCGTCTCGACGGTCTGATCCGCGCACGTGCAATTGAGGCCCATCGCGCCGAGTTGCGTAAAGGCCCGATGCAACAGCGCCGTCAATGCCACGAACGAATCGCGAGCCGGATCGAAGCGGCGCAACTCGACACGACCCACGCCGTGACACACGTAGTCGATACGAACGGATTGTTGCTTCGCTGCACGTCGCTTCACGTTGAGCACCTCGCGGTATCAAGATGCCCGAAGTGTAGATTTCGCGTGGGTGCGTCTCAAGAAAAAATGTCGTAAAAACTCACATGAAAGCCGCTGCGGACGTATTAGCCAAAAGCCGGCGCAAGCTGCGGTTCGCCTTCGCGCAGACCGAGATGCAATTCCTCGCAGAGGAACGTTTGCAAGGTTTGCACGGCGGCCGCCTGCGCGCCGGCAACCTCGCGCATGAAGAGACCGAAGTCCGCGGTGGGCGCGTCGGGCAAACCATCGGCCTGGCCGAGCACGCGCATGGACTCCGAGCGAATGTTGCCGTCGAGCAGCACGGACACACCGAGCCCCGCTTCAACCGCGGATTGCACGGCCGGCAGACTCGTGCTCGTGCACACGATGCGCCACGCGATCCCCGCGCGCCGCAACGCCGTCAACACCTGCTGCTGCCACAGGCACGCGTCGCCGAACGCCACCACCGGCAACGCCGCCTGCGCGTCGCGGTTGAAGCCGCGCGCGCCGACCCAGAAGAGCGGCTGCTTCCACGTGAGATGCGGCGCCGCGTCGACCAGCGCGGGATCGCCGACCACTACATCGAGGCTGCCATCCGCGAGCCGGTTCGACAGCGCCGCACTGCTGTCAACGACGATCTCCAACGCCACTTGCGGATAAGCAATCGAAAAGCGCCGCAACGCCCGCGGCAATCGGCCGACGGCAATGTCCTCCAGCATGCCGAGCCGCACGGTGCCGGACACCTGCCCCGCGCTCAACGCGCGGCGCGCATCGGCGCCCGCGCCGAGTATCGTGTGGGCATAGGGCAACAGCAGATGTCCCGCTTCGGTGAGTTGCACACCGCGCGGCGAGCGGTCGAGCAAACGCTGCCCGAGTTCGTCTTCGAGCCGGCGCAGTTGCATGCTCACCGCGGCCTGGGTGCGCGCGAGGCGCGTCGCCGCCACGCCCACCGCGCCCGTCTCCGCCACGGTGACAAAGGCGCGCAGCAGGCTGCTGTCGAGATCTCGGGTCATAAAGGTTCTTGAAGTCGGCATAAGAAATATCAACTTATCTTAATACCGCGAGCACCGATAAGATAGCAATGACGAACCCCCGAACGAACGCCAACTCGCCGACAACCATGCAGGACACCACTCTCCAACCCGCGTTGAATCCCGCGCAAACCAGCGTGAAACCCGCTCGCAGCGCGGCCGGTGCGGCCCTGCTGTGCGTGCTGTCGATGTCGTGCGTGCAGTTCGGCGCCGCACTTTCCGCACCGACGATGGCCACGTACGGTTCACTCAGCACCACCTGGCTGCGCCTGTGCTGGGCTGCATTGGTACTCGCCTTGCTGGTGCGTCCGCGCCTTCTGAGTTACTCGCGCGCTCACTGGACTGCCGCGGGTGTGCTCGGCGCCGCGATGGCGGGCATGACACTGTGCTTTTTCGCGGCGCTTCAGCGCATTCCGTTGGGACTCGCCGTCGCGATCGACTTTCTCGGACCGCTCGCCGTCGCGACTTTCGCGGTGCGTCGCGCCCGCGCATTGCTCTGGCCTGTGCTGGCGATCGCCGGCGTGATCCTGCTCTCGCGCGATCGGGCCGGCTGGATCGGTGAACCGCTCGGCGTGCTGCTCGCCTGCGGCGCGGCGCTCGGATGGGGCACCTATATCGTGTTGATGAAGAAGACCGGCACCCTGTTCGCGGGACTCGAAGGACTGTCCGTGTCGCTGATCGCTGCGGCGCTCGTGGCCACGCCATTCGGATTGGCGCAAAGCGGTCTGCATGTGGCGGCGGCCCAGGTCATGGCGACAGCGGGCCTCGCGCTGCTGGTCCCCCTTCTGCCGTACGCGCTGGAAATGGTGGCGTTGCGGCACATGCCGGCCGCTTCATTCGGCATCCTGATGAGCGTCGAGCCGGCGATCGGCGCATTGGCCGGCTTCGTCGTACTGCATCAGCCGATGGGAATTCTGCAAATCATGGGCACGCTGCTGGTGGTGACCGCAAGCGTCGGCGCGGTGATGGTGGCGCGCTGAAAATCCGCGGCACGGTCGAGTGCGCACCTCGGCGCACACCTCGGCGCGCGCCGGAGCGCGCGCAAGACCGTGCGCCTGGCTCAGGCGATGTTTTCCGCTTCGTAAAGACGCCGGCCCGCGGCATCCTTCGCGCCAAGGGTCGGCTCGAAATCGATCGGCCACTCGATGCCGATGTCGGGATCGCGCCACAGAATGCAGCGCTCCAGTTCGGGAAACCAGTATTCCGTGGTCTTCCACAAACACTCGGCGGTATTGGACAGCACCACGAAACCGTGCGCGAAGCCAGGAGGCACCCAGATTTGCCGGTAATTGGACGCGCTCAGATATTCCCCGCACCACTTGCCGAAGTTCGGCGAATTGAGCCGCACGTCGACGGCGACGGCGAACACTTCGCCCACCACGACCCGCATGAGCCGGCCCTGAGGGCGTTGCACCTGGTAGTGCAAGCCCCGCAACACGCCACGCACCGCGCGCGAATGCCGGTCCTGCACCCATTGAAAAGCTTGCGAGACGTCGTCGCTAAACTCGTCCGAGCTAAAGCTCTCGAAGCAGAAGCCGAACTCGTCGCAAAACACCTCGGGCTCGATGAGTTTCACCTCCGGCAATGCCGTCGCGATCACCTTGTTGCCCATTGCCGCTGTGCTCGTAAGAAGCCTGACCGGCGAAAACGCTGCCGCCACGACGGAGAACGCGTCCAAGTGTCGTAAGGCGCCCCGCCGCCGGCTCGGGCGCCTGCATGATGTTACGCCTCGCTCGCCACGCGGCTGCGCGCGCGATATTCGGTTGGAGACAGCGCCATGCGCTTGCGGAAAATCTTCGCGAGACGATCGCCGTTGCCCGTACCGCTGCGCCGCGCGATCTTGTCGACAGGCAGTTCAGTCTCGGTGAGGAAGTTGCAGGCAATGCGCAGGCGAACCTGCAACAGATAGTCCGACGGCGTGACCTGCATTTCATGCTTGAAACGCCGCAGGAAATTGCGCTCGCTCATCGCCGCGACCTGCGCGGCGTCGGCCACTGAAACCGGACGGTCGCAGTTGGCCTCCATCCAGCGGGCCGCCGCGCGGATCTTCTCGGCCACGCTGAGCGTGCCGCCCTCCGCCGGTAGCGGCACCCAGGTGGCAGCCATGCCGGGCATCACGCGGTCGGCGACGCTGCGGGCAAGCTCCGCACCGAGATCGCGTTTGATAAACATGAGCGCGCTGCGGGCACAGTCGTTACGGTCATTGGACGCGTTGAGCGCGGACTCGCCCGTGACACTGCCGAGATAGCGGTTCACTTGCGGTCCGTCGCTATCCGTCGGGCCAGCCGCTTCCAGCACGAGCCGTCCTTCACCGATCGTTTCGATCGCACGCGTGCGCGATTGCACCGCGCGCAGCCAGCCGAGCACCCGCTCGTCGCGCGCGGCCACATGCGCGCCGTAGCCGCCTGCGATGAACAGCACGTCGAAACCGCTGGCGAAGCGCGCGTCGATACGGTCCGTCCAGATGCGCGCGGAAGAAGAACTGGCGACGCTGCCGCCGTCCATGGAAAGGAATTGCACTTCGTAAGGCTGCTCCTCACCGGCGCGCGAACCCGAGAGTTCGTTCGCCGTCTGGAACATCTCCACCACCGTGCCTGGGCCGAGCAGCCAGAAGCCGTCAAACAGCAACACGCCGATGCGCCGCGTCGCACCACGCACGTTCAGCGTCGGCGTATGTAACCAGGTGATCCTCGCAGTATCAAGGTGCATGTGCGGCATGATATTTCCCCAAACTGTCGTACATTGTGGACCCCGATCGCCGTTAGCCGCCGTTATGACGGAATGATTATTGCCAGCGGAAATCGCAGCTGGCCGCTTAACGGATTAAGCGTGATGGTAGCGGAATGGCTCGCTATAGTAAATTTGAAAAACAAATTACTGTCGAGAAGTAGAACGTATGAAGAAAACCGTTATCTCGCGTTTGATATGACAACGGCGTGATGAGTCCGCGCCTCAGCCGGGCACACCCGGCGATTTCGGCAGCTTGCCGCCAAACCACCGCCAGCAAGGCTTTCGAGGCACTGACGGAGCGCGTGCCGGGGCTCCGCAACGCCTCCTGATTATGACCTGCGTATGGCAAAGCGGTATCCAAAAGTGTTTCAAACTTGAAATGCAAACCTCGCAAATAATGACCATTCAATAGCCGATTTATTCGCAAATCGGGAATTTGTTGACCACCGGGTGCAATCGGCCTGTATTTAACCAATCGATATCTATTAATCGTTTCCAAACGCATTTTTCGAACGTCCTAAAACGTTTCTATATTGAAACATTGGCGGTTTTATACGTATGAACAATTCGTGCTTGCAGTGCACAATAACTATAAACATCGGAGGATTGAAGGCTTGCCGCGCCCGAAGAATCGGGCGCGTTGGAAGTTGCGCTGCGGCGCCTGACGGCGCCGGCCAGCGCACCACGCCGGTCACGACGCAGCTATCTGAACGCTCAGGCCGTCGGCGACTCGTCGAGCGACTCGCGTTCGATCGCGGTCGCGGCACGGCGGCCCTGCCGTTCGGCGCGCCTGCGATGCAATGCCGCCAGCCGCCGCCGTCCGTGCGTGAGCGAAGCGACCGCATGGAACGCGACCGGCGCGAACACCAGCCCGAACAGCGTGGCAGCCAGCACCCCGCCGAAGACGCCTGTGCCGATCGAGCGGCGGCTTTCGGCACCCGCGCCGCTCGACACCACGAGCGGCACAACGCCCAGCAGAAACGCCGCCGAGGTCATCACGATCGGCCGGAACCGGGCGCCCGCGGCCTCGGTCACCGCACGCGTCAACGGCATGCCGCCCTGGTACAGATCGCGTGCGAATTGCACGATCAGAATCGCGTTTTTCGCCGCGAGGCCGATCACCGTGATCATGCCGACCTTGAAGTACACATCGTTAGGCATGCCACGCAACAGCACCGCCGCAACCGCGCCGATCACGCCGAGCGGCACGACCATGAGCACGGCAAGCGGAATCGTCCAGCTTTCGTAGAGCGCGGCCAGCGCCATGAACACCGCCAGCAATGACAGGCCGATCAACAGCGGCGTGAGTCTCGCGGCCGCGGTTTCCTCGCGTGCCGCATCGACCCAGTCGTAGCTCACGCCGACCGGCAGGGAAGCCGCAAGCCGCTCCAGCTCCGCCATGGCCGCGCCGGAACTGTAGCCTGGCGCCGCGTGGCCGCTCACGTCGAGCGACGGGTAGCCGTTGTAGCGCGTCAGCATCACCGGGCCGATCGTCCACTGACGCGTTGCGATAGCCGAGAGCGGCACCATGCCGCCCGTCGAGTTGGGCACGGAGAGCGCGAGCAAATCGTCTTCGGTCATGCGCGCGGCGGCGTCCGCGGCGATCATGACGCGGCGCATGCGGCCGCCGGCCGGGAAATCGTCGATATAGGTCGAGCCGAAGGTGCTGCCCAGCACGTCCGCGATGCGGTCGAACGACACGCCGAGCGCATAAGCCTTCGCGCGATCGACGATGAGCTCGACGCGCGGCGCGTCAGGCAGATCTTCCGAGTGCACCGAGGCCAGCACCGGACTCGCCTTGGCCTGCGTGAACAGTTGCTCGCGCGCGGCCTTCAGCGCGTCGAGCCCCACGCCGCCGCGATCCTCGAGGCGGAACACGAACCCGTCCGAATGCCCGAGTCCCGGCACCGAAGGCGGCAATTGAGCCTCGACGCTACCGTCCAGAATCTGGTCGAACTTTGCGTTGAGCCGGTCGCGCAGGGCCAGTGCATCGATATCGCGCTTGCCCCAGTCCTTGAGTTCGACGAATCCCATCGCCACGTTCTGACCACTGCCCGAAAAGCTCCAGCCGATCACACTCGTAACGTTCGCGACTGCGGGCTCGGCATGGAGAATCGTTCCCGCGCGTTGCACCACGGCCAGCGTGCGCGCCTGGGTGGCGCCGGCGGGCAATTGAATCATGACCTGCAACTGGCCTTCGTCCTCGCTCGGCAGGAAACCGCCGGGCATCTGCCAGTAGAGCACGCCGCACACGCCGACCAGCACCGCGTAGATGGCCAGCATGGGGCCGATACGGCGCAACGTGCGCGCGGTCAACCCGCGATAACCACGCGCGGCGCGATCGAAGCCGGACGTGAAGCGGCTCGCCGCACGCGCCGCGAAACCGCGAATGCCGCGGCGCGCATCGCGTTGACGCACCGACTGCGTGTGCGCCTTCAGCAGATTCGCGCACAACGCGGGCGTCAGCGACAAGGCCATGAACGACGACACCAGCATCGACGCGATCATCGCCACCGCGAATTGCCGGTAGATTCCGCCAACGCCGCCGGGAAAGAACGCCATCGGCACGAACACCGCCGTCAACACCGCCGTCACGCCGACAATCGCGCCACCGATCTGCGACATGGCTTTGCGCGTGGCCTCGCGTGGCGACAAGCCCTCTTCTTCCATCACGCGATGCACGCTCTCCACCACCACGATCGCGTCGTCGACCAGAATGCCGATGGCGAGCACGAGGCCGAACATCGTGAATACGTTGATCGACAGACCGCACGCATACATGGCGAGAAACGCGCCCATCAGCGTGACCGGAATCACGACGGTCGGCACCAGCGTATAGCGCAGATTGCGCAGGAACAGCCACATCACGAAGAACACCAGCACGACCGCTTCCGCGAGCGTGACGAGCACCTCGTGAATGGCGATCTTCACGAAGTGCGCGTTGTCGAACGGGATTTCGATGGCGACGCCCGAAGGCAAGCCTTTCGCCAGTTCGGCAAGCCGCGCGCGAATCGCGTTCGACGTTTCGAGCGCGTTGCCGCGCGGCCCGAGTTGAATCCCGACCGTTGCAGCGGCCTTGCCATTCAGGCGCGAATAGTACGAGTAGTTGTCACGCCCGAGTTCGACGCGCGCGACGTCGCGCAGGCGCACAGCCGAGCCGTCCGGCCGCGCCTTCAGCACGATCTGGCCGAATTCGGCCGGCGAGATCAACTGGCCTTTCACGCTCACCGAGGCGGTCAATTGCTGGCCCGGCACGAATGGCGCGTCGCCGAGCGTGCCCGCCGTCACGGTCGCGTTCTGCGCGGCGATGGCGGCGTTGACTTCGGCGGCGCCGAGGCCGTATTCGCGCAGCTTCATGGGATCGAGCCAGATACGCAGCGCTTCGTCGGCGTCCCAGAGTTGGGCTGAGCCCACGCCGGGTGCGCGCTTCAACTCGCGCAACACGTAGCGGCTCAGATAGTCGCTCAATTGCACGGAGTCGCGCGTGCCGTCGGTGGAACTCAGCGCGACCAGCATCAGGAACGTGTTGGCCGCCTTGAACACGCTGATGCCCTGCTGCACCACCTGCTGCGGCAGACGCGGCTCGACCTGCTTGAGCCGGTTCTGGATGTCGACCAGCGCGAGATCCGGATTGGTGCCGGGCGCGAAGGTCGCGTCGATTTCGAGTTCGCCCAGGTTGTCGCTGGTCGTTTGGTAGTAAAGCATATTGTCGGCGCCATCGAGACTCTCCTCGATGATGCTGCCGACGCTCTCGTCCACGACTTCAGTCGACGCCCCCGGATACATGGCGGATATCACAATGCGCGGCGGCGCAAGGCGCGGATACTGCGCCACCGGCAGTTGCGGAATAGCTAGCGCGCCCGCCACGACAATGGCGAGCGCGACGATCCATGCGAAGACCGGGCGGTCGATGAAGAAAAATGGCACTCAATGAATCCGTTCAGATTGTCTGGAGGCGCGGTGCGTCGACGAGGCGAGCCATATGCAGCGCGTCGGCCAGCACACCGTCACGCACGGCAAAACCGCGCGAACGGCCTTCTTCGACAAAGCCGAACTTGCGATACAGCGCGATGGCCGGCGCGTTGTCGGCAAACACCGTGAGGTCGATGCGGCGCAAACCGAGCGACGCGTCCGCGCAATCGATCAAGCCTTGCAAAAGCGCGGTGCCGACACCGCGGCCATGATATGCGTCGTGCACGGCGAGGCCTAAATGCGCGCAGTGCGCGCGGCTCGACCGGTGGACCTCCAGGCCCGCGTGGCCGACCACGCGTCCGTCGATAAGCGCGCACACGTTCACGCCGCCTTTGAGGCTCCGCTCGTACCACGCCGCGAGTTGTTCAGGACTGCGATAGCCGACCGACAGCGTGCCGCGCCGCACGCCAGGCAAGCTCATGATTTCGGCGAACGCATCCATGTCCGACGATTCGAACGCGCGCACCATAATACATTTGTAATGTTCGGCGTCGTCCGGCAACCTTGTTTCGTTCATGGTTTTATTCCGTTGCTAGATGGGCGACAGATGGCGGCGACATCCACGGCGCCGGTTCGCGCAGCCGCGCCATGAAGTAACAGTCGATCAGTACGCCGCGACGCAATATGGCACCGCGCTGATGCGCTTCGATCTCGAAGCCGAACTTGCGGTATAGCGCGAGTGCCGCGTGGTTATCGGTGTAGACATGCAACTCGACGCGGCGCAGGCCGAGCCAGTTGTCGGCCAGATCGAGCAGCTCCGCCATCAGCGCATGACCGATGCCGCGCCGCTGCCATGCGTCGTGCACGCCAATGCCGAGCGAGGCGGCATGCGCGCGGCGTCCCTTGAAAGGACTGAGGCTGGCCTGACCGACCAGCGTGTCGCCGACCGTCGCCGCGATCGCGACGCCAGGGGCCTCGAATTTTTCCAGGTGCTCGCGTGTGCTGGCAACGGTCCGAAACGGCACCTGCGGATTGCCGTTCATCGCCACGGGCAATTGCAGCATGGCGTGAAATTGTTCCGCGTCGGCCACGCGCCGTGCGCGCAGCGTCAGGCCCTCCGGCAAGCTCTCAGGTTTTGATTTTGTTTTTTCGTGTTGATCCATAGGCTTATAACGTCAATTCGAATGACCTCACCAGAATGCCCGGCAATTGCATGCCGCCCGTGGCGCGCTCGCCCCATGTCGAATCGCTCAATAGCAGTTCCGCTTGCGCGCCGAGTTGTTCGAGTTCGCTGCCGAGCAAACGGTACAGGCTGTCGTCGAAACGCATGGCTTCCAGCGGTGCGACGATTTCTCCGTTCTCGACCCAGAACGTCGCGAAGCGCGTCATGCCGGTGAGGCGGCAATTCATGCGGTCCGAGAAGTTCACGTACCAGAGGTTGCCGATGTAGAGACCCGTGTCGATCTTTGCTAGCACCTCTTCTTCCAGCAGGTCGCCCGCTTGCATCGAGAGCGCGGCCGGTGATTCGCTGGCCAACGCGCCGTTCGGCGTCAAACCGTATTCGCGTGCGCTGCGTGCGTTGGTCAGGCGTTCGGCGCTGCGGCCGGCCTCGATCAACGGGACGCTGTCACGCAGGTAACCGTCGTCATTGAATCCTGGCGTGATGCCGAGACCGAGATCTTCGCTGATCGTCACGCGCGGGTCGACTACGACTTCTCCCACATGCAGCTTGTACAACTCGCTGCGCGAGCTCGCCTGAGCGCGAGCGGAGAAGCCGCTCCATGCGGTGACGCCGAGCAGCTCCGCGAGCGCGGCGGGCGCCAGATAGGAACGGTAACGTCCCGGCGCCAACGTGCGCGGCGTGCGCGCCAGAACGGCAAGACGTGTCGCGGCCTGTTCCACTTTGCCCGCGAACACGGCATCGCTCCAGTCGTCGCCGGCGTAGGTGGTTTTGATCGCGCGGCCGCTCGGGTCGTACAGCGACCAGCTGAAATTGAAGTTGTCCACTTCATACCAGCCGCGGCTGCCGTTCGTCGATGCGAAACCGCGCACGATGGTGCCGCCCGCATAGAAGCCCACGAAGTCGAGCCCTCGCGCGCATTCCGCGACGATGTGCGCGAGCCCGTCGGGGTTCGGCAGCTTGCCGGAGCGCTGCGTGGTGCGCTGCCATTTCGACGTGTCGAACAGTAGATGCGGATCGTCCGCCGCACCGCGCAGACCTTCGCGCAAGGTGGCGAGGGCGGCGCTCACTTCGTCGAGATCCTGCTGCAGATCGCCGCATACGGTCAGCGTGGAATAGGCCTGACGCGCACCGTCGATCAGACGCAAGGTCAGCTTGCCTTGCGACACGCTGCCGGTCTGCCGCACCTTGCCCGAATTGAAACGGATGAAGTCGGACTGCTCGCCGGCAAATGAACTGAGCGTAGTTTCGCCGCCTTGCTGCAGACGCTCGATCGCATCGGCGAGCAAAGTGAAATGGCGCTCCCAATCCACCGACGTGGCAGCGCGCGAAGAGATGAACTGGCTCATCATGCGCCTCCGAATACGTCGATGTTGCTGAACACGCAAGCCGGCGACGCATGGCCGACGCGAATGATCTGCGCCGGCTCGCCCTTGCCGCACATGGACGTGCCATACACTTCGCGCGTGCTCGCGTTGCCCACCGCACTCAGGCTGCGCCAGAAATTCGCGGAAATACCGCGGTAATTCGGCTGTTTGACGACCTGCGTGAGCTTGCCGTTTTCGATCAACTGGCCAAACTCGCAGCCGAACTGGAATTTGTTGCGATGGTCGTCGATCGACCAGGACGTGTTGGTGCGCATCAGAATGCCATGTTCGATATTGCCGATCATCGCCTCCAGCGAACTCTCGCCCGGCTCGATATTCAGATTCGCCATGCGGTCGATCGGTGGCCGGTTCCAGTTCGAAGCACGCGAGTTCGCGACGCCCGGCATGCGTGCGCGCTGTTGCGACAACGCGCCGCCGAGCGGACGCTCCAGCACGCCGTTGCGAATCAGATATTGCTTGTGCGCTTCGGTGCCGTCGTCGTCGAATGCGTAGGCTGCGGCTTCTTCGCGCAGCGACGGATCGAAGGTGACGTTCAGCAGTTCCGAGCCGTAGCGATACGAACCGAACATGTCCTGCTTGACGAAGCTCCAGCCCGCGAAGTTGCGTTCATCGCCGAGAATGCGATCCAGTTCGAGCGGATGGCCGATCGATTCGTGAATCTGCAGCATCATCTGGTCGGGCATCAGCAAAAGATCGCGCTTGCCCGATGGGCAATTCGGCGCGGCCAGCAATTGCAGCGCTTCATTTGCGACGCGCGCGCCCGAGCCTTCGAAGCCGAAACGCGTCAGCACTTCCATGCCGCCCTGTCCGAGCGTGCCGTAGTTGCCGCCCAGCGTGCGCACTTGCGTATCGCCGTTCGCGTGCGCGGCGACGCTCAATTGCGGCATCACGAAACGGAACTGCTGGTCGATGCGTACACCGTCGCCGGTGACGTAGAGTTGATCGGTGTGCGTGATCTGCACTGCCGCCACACGTTCGACGATTTTTGCATCCAGGTTCGCGCCCGCGCATTCCGCGCCGAGAAGCTCGAGCCATTCGGCACGGTTCGGCAACGCGCGTTGCGCATTCGGCGACACGTACTGGCCGCTCGCCGCGGGTCGCGCGACTTCCCGATGGTCGATCAGCGACAAGGCCGCGCTCGCCTCAGCGCGTGCGGTGGCTAAATCGAGCGCGGCCTGCAAACCGGCCGCCGAGAGATTCGCGGTCGCGGCATAACCCGCCCCCGCGCCCACCCACGCGATCAGCATCGCACCGCGATCGCGCACGGTGCGCAGCGGTTGCGCGATGTCGTTGCGAATCTCGTGGTCGTCGATCTGTTCGTCCACAATGCGCAGCGACCAGAACGCGGCGCGGCTCTTCAGCGTTTGGGCGGCTTGCGCCCAACGTTCGTCAATCATTGGCAGGTCCCGTATGAGTCGCGGCCGTGCCGGGCTCCGGCACATTGAGCGACGAGGCGAGCAGCGACTGGGTATAAGGATGCGACGGCGCATGCAGCACATCGAGTGTGTCGCCCGCCTCCACAATGCGTCCGGACTTCATCACGATCACGCGATGCGCCATGGCTCGCATCACCGCCAGATCGTGCGTAATGAACAGATAGCTTAGCTTGTACTTTTTCTGCAGATTTGTCAGCAGATTCAGCACCTGTTTCTGGATCGACACGTCGAGCGCGCTGGTCGGCTCGTCGAGCACGATCAATTCCGGTTCGACGGCCAGTGCGCGTGCAATCGCAATACGTTGACGCTGGCCGCCGGAGAATTCGTGCGGGTAGCGCAGCATCGCGTCGGCTGGCATGCCGACTTCTTCGAGCAGGCTGCCGACGCGCGCGCGCCGCGCCTTCGCATCCACTTCCGGCCGATGCACGGCCAAACCCTCGCCGATGATCTGCTCCACCGTCATGCGTGGCGACAGCGAGCCGAACGGGTCCTGAAACACGACTTGCATGCGCGAATACAGCGCGCGGCGCGAGCTCGCCGTCTTGAGCGCGGACAGCGGCAAACCGTCGATATGAATATGGCCGGCGGCCGGCTGTTGCAGACCGAGGACGGTCGCGGCCAAAGTCGATTTCCCCGAACCCGATTCACCGACAATGCCGAGCGTTTCGCCGCGCCGCACGCTCAGGTCGACATCGTGCACCGCGCGGAACGTGGAGCGCCCGAACATGGACCGCCAGCCTTTCGCCGACGTGCGGTAATCGACGGCCAGTCCTTGCACTTCGAGCAGCCGGCGCGCGCCCGCCTCGACCGGTTCGACCGCGCGTTGCGGATCGCTGTCGAGCAGCCGCCGAGTATACGGATGCTGTGGGCTCGCGAATAGCGCGTCGGTCGTATTGGTTTCGACCAGCACGCCCTTCTCCATCACCGCGACGCGCTGCGCAAAACGTTTCACCAGATTCAGGTCGTGCGTAATCAACAGCACGGCCATGCCGCGTTCGGCCGCCTCCTGTTCCTGCAACGAAATCAGCAAATCGACAATCTGCTGGCGCACGGTGACGTCGAGCGCCGTGGTCGGTTCGTCGGCGAGCAGCAAGCGCGGACGGCAGGCGAGCGCCATGGCGATCATCGCGCGCTGCCGCTGGCCGCCGGACAACTGATGCGGAAAGCTGTCGATGCGCCGCTCCGGCTCGGGAATGCCCGTGCGCCTGAGCAACTCGATGCCGCGCTCGCGCGCCGCATTCGGCCTCAAACCTTCATGCAGACGCAGGCTCTCGGCGATCTGCTTGCCGATCGTGAAGAGCGGATTAAGCGCCGTCATGGGCTCCTGAAACACCATTGCGACGTCGGCGCCGCGCAGACCGCGCATCTGCTGCTCGGTTTTTTGCAGCAGGTCCTCGCCGTCGAGCAACATGCGGCCGCTCAATTCTGCATGCTCGACAAGCCGCAGAATGGACAGTGCGGTGACGCTCTTGCCCGAGCCCGATTCGCCGACCAGCGCCACGCGCTCGCCGCGTGCAATGGAGAGGCTGAGTTCATGCACAGCGACCTTGTCGCCGAAGCGCACGGAGAAGCGATCGATTTCCAGCAACGGCCGAGCGATCGGCGCCTGAGTGGCAATCATCGCGGACCTCCGCCGAAAGCCGAACCGCGCGAACGCGTGTCGAGCGCATTGCGCAATGCGTCTCCCATGAAGGTCAGCAACAGCAACGTGATCACCAGCGCGGCAAACGCCGACATGGATATCCACCATGCGTCGAGATTGTTTTTGCCTTCCTGCAGCAGTTCGCCGAGGCTAGGTGTCGGCGGCGGCACGCCGAGGCCAAGAAAGTCGAGGCTGGTCAGCGAGAGAATCGCGGCGCTCATGCGGAACGGCAGGAAGGTAATCACCGGCGTCAAACTATTCGGCAGAACATGACGCCACATGATCTGCCAGTTGCTGAGACCCATGGTACGTGCCGCCTTCACGTAATCGAGCGAACGGTTGCGCAGGAATTCGGCGCGCACGTAGTCGGACAGGACGAGCCAGCCAAACATCGACAGCAAAATGAAGAGCAGCCACAACGTGGGCTCGAAGATCGACGCGAAGATGATCAACAGGTACAAGTCGGGCATCGAACTCCAGATTTCGATCAGGCGCTGACCGACCAGATCGGTGCGTCCGCCGTAAAAGCCCTGCACCGCGCCAGTCAGCACGCCGACCACCACCCCGGACACCGTGAGCGCCAGCGCCATCAGCACCGACAAGCGGAAGCCGTACAGCAGCCGCGCCAGCACGTCGCGACCGAACTGGTCCGTGCCGAGCCAGTTGTTTGCGGTGGGCGGCGCCGGATATGGATGCGCGGCGAAATAGTCGATCGTGTCGTAGTGGAAATGATTTGGCGGATAGATCGCAAAGTTGCCATTCGATTCGAGTCGCGAGCGGATATACGGATCGAGGTAATTGGTACGCGCCGGAAAGTCGCCGCCAAACAGCGTCTCCGGGTAGTCCTTCACGATCGGGAAGTAGTAGTGCCCGTCGTAACGGACGAGCAACGGGCGGTCGTTGGACAACACCTCGCCGAGCAGGCTGATGGCGAACAGCGACACGAAAATCACGAGGCTCCAGTAACCGAGACGCTGCCGCCTGAAGCGCAGCCACGTACGCCGCCACGGAGACGGCGACGCCGCGTGCGCCGCGCCGGCCGCGTCAGCGGTCCAGGCGGTTGAATTGGATGCGGGGGTCGACGAGGACATAGCAGACGTCAGCAATGAGTTTGGTTACGAGGGCAATCAGCGTGAACAGAAACAGCGAACCGAGTACGACCGGATAGTCACGGCGAATCACGGAGTCGTACGACAGTTGGCCCATGCCGTCGAGCGAGAACAGCGTTTCGATCAGCAGATTGCCGTTCAGAAACGCGCCGACGAAGGCCGCCGGCAAACCGGTAAGCAGCGGAATCGCGGCATTGCGCAGCACGTGTTTCCACAGCACGTCGCGCTCCGGCGCGCCTTTCGCGCGCGCGGTCAGCACATACTGTCGGCCGATTTCCTCGAGGAACGTGTTCTTGGTCAGAATCGTGACGATCGCGAAGTTGCCCACCACCGAGGCCGTGACCGGCAGCACGATGTGCCACAGATAGTCGAGCACTTTGCCGAACGCACTGAGATCGTTGAAGTTATCCGACGTGAGGCCGCGCATCGGAAACACCTGCCAGAACGTGCCGCCGCCGAATAACATCAGCAGCAGTACGCCCAGCACGAAACCCGGAATGGCATAGCCGGCGAGCACCAGCACGCTCGTGACGGTATCGAAGCGCGAGCCGTTGCGCACCGCTTTCGCGATCCCCAACGGCACCGATATCAGATACGTGAGCAGCACCGTCCATAAGCCGAGTGTGATCGACACCGGCAGCTTCGATTTGATGACGTCCCACACGCTGTCGTGCTGATAGTAGGACTGGCCGAGATCGAACGTCGCGTAGTGCTTGAGCATCAGCACATAGCGTTCGAGCGGCGGCTTGTCGAAGCCGAACTGTTTCTTGATCTGCTCGATCTGCTGCGGATCGACGCCCTGGCTGCCGTGATAACCGCCGCCGCCCGCCCCCGCCTCTCCGCCACGGCCAGCGCCGTGGCGGAGTTGCGTCATCACCTGCTCGACCGGCCCACCCGGCACGAACTGTGTGACGACAAAGGTCAGCGTGACCACGCCGAGCAGCGTCGGCACCATCAATAACAAGCGTCTGAGAATGTAGGCAAGCATGCTGTGCCTCAGTGAGCCGTAGCGGCCGTAGCCGCGGTGGAGGATGCGGTCTGGGCGCCCGGCGTTTTCCTGTACCAGTAGTCGATCACCCAGTCTTCGTATACATACGACGTCGGCACTTTGTCCGGATGACCGAGCGTCGACTTGTATCCGATCCGCGCGCCCGGCGCGTAATACTCCGGCACGATGTAGAACGAATAGATCAGCACGCGGTCGAGTGCACGGGTTGCCGCTTCGAGGTCGTCGAGATTGTCGGCGGAGAGCGCCGAGTGAATCAGCGAGTCGACCGCTTTGGAGCGGATGCCCGGATAGTTTTCCGAGCCGACTTCCGACGCCGCCGCGCTGCCGAAACGGCGCGTCAATTCCGCGCCGGGAATCGTCACCGGCGGATAGATGAACGTGGTCATGTCGTACTCGAAGTTATCCAGCCTCTTCTGGTACAGCGCGCTGTCGATCTCGCGCATATGCGCCTGAATGCCGAGCATGCCGAGCGCCTGCATGTACGGCAGGATCAGTCGATCCATACCGGGCTGATCGTCCATGATCTCGATCGTCATCGGCGTGCCGTTGGCGTCGCGCAAGGCGCCGTCGCGATAGTGCCAGCCCGCTTGCGCCAACAGATCGCGCGCCACGCGCAAGTTGCCGCGCAAGGAATCTGGCGCGATCGTCGTGGGCTGCTTGAGCATGGGGCCGAATACTTCCGGCGGCACGTCGGCCCTCAACGGCTCAAGCAAGGCCAGTTCCTTCGGACCGGGCATGCCGGTCGCACCGAACGGACTCGCCGCAAAATAGCTGCTGGTGCGCCGGTATTGACCGTAGAACATCATGCGGTTCATCCAGTCGTAGTCGAATGCCATCGTCAGCGCGTGACGCACGCGCGGGTCCTGAAACATCGGCTTGCGCAGGTTCATCAGCAAGCCCTGCATTTGCGCGGGTCCGTCGGCGAATTCGCCTTTCTTCAGTAGTCCGTTGTCGAAGTTCTTGCCGACGTACTTGCGCGCCCATTGCGTTGCGCTGTATTCGACAAGCACGTCGGTGTCGCCGGCCTTGAACGCTTCCAGTTGCGTGTAATGGTCGCGATACAGTTTGAAGGTGATGCTCGCGAAACGAAACATGCCGCGCCGCGACGGCAGATTCGCGGCCCAGTAATCGGGGTTGCGGCGATAAGTGATCTGCTTGTCGTTCTTGCGTGACTCGATCAGATACGGGCCGCTCGCGATCGGCGGTTCGTTCGCGATCTGGTCGAACGGCAGACGTATGCCGTCCGCGCGCATGCCCCACTTCGGCGAGAAGATCGGTAAATCGCCGGCGATCAGCGCTGCGTCGCGTTCGGCGTGCTTGAATTCGAAGCGAATCGTGTTTTTGTCGATCACGGTCGCGCTCTTGATGACCGAGAACTGCGCATTGAAGAGCGGCGAGGCCTTTGGGCTCGTCAATGTGTCGAACGAGTATTTGACGTCGGCCGCGGTGATCGGATCGCCGTTCGAAAAGCGCGCGGCGGGATTGATGTGGAAAGTGGCCGAACCGAGGTCCGGCGCGACCTCGACATCGTCGGCGATCAGCGAGTACTCAGAGGCGAGCTCGTCCCAACTGCGCTGCATCAGCGTATCGAACATCAGATGCAGAATGTCCGGCGCGGGCGCACCGCGTACGAGAAACGGATTCAGCGAATCGTAGCTCTGCAGTTCGTCGAAGTTCTGGAAGCTGAGCTTGCCGTCGTTCGGCGCCGTGGGATCCGCGTAGTCGAAGTGCGTGAAGCCGGCGGGATATTTGGGTTCGTCGTACTGCGCGATCGAGGGTCGTGCCTGCGCGCCGACCGCGCCCAATGCCAGACACGCCCCTGCGCACAGCGCGATCCGCGCGGCAGTGCCAGGCAGGCGCACCGCGGCCGCTGCAGTTCGCACGGCGCGCGACCAGTGAAACTTCACAAGTCTCATCTTCGGAATGCGTAAGAACGCGCGCCGGCTTCAGGCCGGCGCGCGGTAAATCGAATCGGCAAGAGTGCCGGCATGACGCCTTCGCTCCTGTAGCTTTGCCCCGCCAGCGCTGCTCTGCGCGCTAACTCGTTGCCGCCCGCCGCCGCTCGCCGTGATTCTGAACGAGCATTGTGCACGCGGGCATGCCTCGGTACATCGCTAACAATTTTGCGCCGCTCCGGCACCAACAATGGGAGCCGGAGCGGCCAACCGCCTGGACAGACAGCGGGTGCATCACAAACATCGAGGACTTCAGAAGCGGTACGACGCGCCGACCTGGAAGAAGCGGCCGATGTTAGTGTAAAGCGACTGGTCGTAGCCCGTGATATCCGGGGTGGCCTGCCACTCGACGTCGAACGGCGGCTTGCGATCGAAGATGTTGTTGATGCCGCCGTAGATCGTCCAGTTCTTGAAGCCGCGATACGTGGCCATCAGGTTGAACTGGCTATACGATGCCACCGACAGCGTGCCGCCGTCGCCGAACTCGGACGCCACCGCGTTGGTGTACGGGCCGGTGTACTGCCACGTCAGCGTGGTGGTCAGCTTGCGGTAATCCCAGGAGAGGCTGGTATTACCCTTCCAGCGCGGATTGGACGCACCAAACGGTTGCAACAGCGCGAGGTTGTTGCCGGCGAAGTCCTGCGTCGGCGCACCCGGGCTGTTCAGCTTGAAGTGCCACACATAGGCCCAGTCGCCCGCCAGCGTGAACGTGCCGTACTTCGTGCCCACCGACTTGCGGAAGTTCATGTCGAAGCCGTCGGTGTCGAGCGAACCGAGGTTGACGAACTGTTCCTTGATGTACGCCACCGTGCCGTCCGGATTGCGGATCACGTTCGACGGGTTGTTCGCATCCATCACCGCGTTCGGATCGTCCGTGCCGATCACACCGTCAATGTGGATCTTGTAGAACGCCGCACCGATATCCGTCGACGAGTCCGGCGAAAGCTGGAAGCCGATGTTGTAGTTCTTGGTGCGCTCAGGCTGCAGCGCCGGATTGCCGTTGACCTGCTCCGTCGTGAAGTGCTTGGTCGGCGTGCCGCTCGGGTCGTTCGGGTCCACCAGGTTCTGGTGAGCCAGATAGGTTGCCTGCGAGTTTTCGACCAGCGTCGGCGCGCGGAAGCCGCGGCTATACGAGGCGAAAGCCGTGAGAGCCCGGACCGGCTGGAAGCGCAACGCGAAACTCGGCGAGAACGCACCACCGAAATCGCTGTAGTGGTCGTAACGGCCCGCCTGCGTGAACGTCAGGTTGTGGATGATCGGAATATCCACCTGATAGTACACGGCGGCCACATTGCGCTCACCGTCGACCGTTTGCACGTTGGCCGGCGCCGTAATGCCGAGCGCGCTATACGTACGCGAGTTGATGATGTTGCTTTCGTGACGGAATTCCGTACCAAAACCGACACCGACCGGACCGCCCGGCAGCGTGAACAGGTTGGTCGTCGAGGTCTTCGCCGTGACGCTGTCGAGCTTCGAGATCGCCTGCTCATAGTCGTTCTGGAAGACGCCGTTCAAACCGTTCGGCGTGGCCGACGGGTTCGAAAAGTTGAATACGCCGTTCTGCAGAATGTTCTCGAGGCCTGCAACATTCATCGCGTTGCCGTAGGTCGTGTCGACCGTGCTCTGCGAATGGCCGTAATCCGCGGACCAATCCCAATCGCCGAATTTCGGGGTGGTGAACGAGCCCTTCACGCCGGTCGATGCGCGCCAGAACGTCGACACCGTATCCGCCGAGACGGTATTCGGGAACGTATAGTTGATCAGCGTGGGCACGCCGAACGGGTTGTACGGATTGGTGCCCGAGACCGTGCGCGAGATCGGCAACGCGGAACCGGTGGCCGGGTTGAACGCGTTGGTCTGGCTGCTCAGCACGGCCGGACCTTCGTTCTGCACGGTTTCGTTGCGGCTCACCCACAAATCGGCGTAAGCCTGCATGTCGTCATTGATCTTGAACGTGCCGCGCACTTTCGCGTTCAGGCGCGTGATCGCCGGCACCAGCGAGGTGGTACTGGCCGGATTGGATTTACACGTGGATGCGCCGTTCGCCGACACGCTGCCCGGAGGACAGGGATTGAGCGCCATGTTGGTGCCGTCGGCCGTGGTCCAGTACGACTGCTGGTTCGGACCGAGCGGGCCCGCGAGACCACCCGGGAACTGGCTGAAGTCCTGACCCGCAGTCATGTCGCGATCGCCGAGCGACGAGCCGGTGTCGCGGTAATAGCTCGCGGCGGCTGTCACGTTGAAGCGGTCGCCATTCAGGTCGCCGATACCGCCGAGCACGCTGAAGTTGCCCTGCGCGTCGCCCGGGTGCTGCGCCTTGCCGAGCTGGCCATCGATCTGCAAGCCCTGGAAGTCTTTCTTGGTGATGATGTTGACCACGCCCGCAATGGCATCCGAACCATACACCGAGACCGCACCGGTCTTCACGATGTCGATGTGGTCGATCATGTTGAGCGGGATCGAATTCACGTCGAAGAACGTGTCGGTGAAGTTCACCGCCTTGCCGTAATTCGCCACCCGTTGCCCGTCCACCAGCACCAGGGTGTACTTCTCGCTCAGACCGCGCAATGCAATACCGCCGCCGCCTTGCGCGGAGCTATTCATTGTCGTTTGACCCCAGCTGCTCCCCGAATTCGCGGACGTGCCGCGCAGGAAATCGGCCACGGTCGTGTAGCCGCTTTGCTGGATATCCTTGGTCGTGATGGTCTGAACTTCCGTGTTGCCGACCTTGTCCGCCGTGCGGATCAGCGACCCGGTCACCTCGAATTTCTTGAGTTGCTGGACGCCTTTGCCCGCCGGCGTCGCGGTGGTGTTGTCCGCAGACGGTGTGGCGGCCGTGCCCGTTGCCGGGGTGCTTTCCGTCGTCGTCGCGCCTGCCGCGGTGCCGGTGGTCGCCGGCTGGCTTTGCGCAAACGCCGGTACGGCGATTGCGGCCGACAACGCCAGTTCAGCCCAGACTATTCTTCTAATGGCCAGCGCCAATGCCCTTTGTTTCATTTTTCCCCTTCTCGCTCGTCAGTAAGGCCACAGCAGTATGTGAAGAGTGGTCTCGTGAACCGCTCTACTCGATATACGGCGATCTTGCGCCGCGTTCCGTTAAAGCAACTTCAAATAAGTCAGCGTCGGACTACTAATTTATTGCAATCGGAATGCGCAGCGCTTTCCAATCGATTACATATCTACTGCCGCGCGAGTGGGTTCCGCCATGCGTCGGTCCGGCTTCCCAAATCGCGGGCACACACTTAAGTAATGCTTACAAATATCGAGTGACTGCTTTTTTCTAAAGCACGGCCTGCGACACTAAAACAATCTCGGCGTCCCGACCCACACGACCACCGCTTCTTCACGCGCGGTATTGGACCAGGAGTGCGGCACGGTTGACTCGTAATGCGCGGTGTCGCCTGCCTGCAATACGAACGTTGTGCCTTCCAGCGTGAGCGAGATCTGGCCGCTCATCACATACAAAAATTCTTCGCCGGCATGCGTGGTGACTTCCGACGGGTTCTGCCCCACCGGCATCCTGACGAGGATCACTTCCAGCTTGCCGCCGACCGACAGGTTCGTCAGCCTTCCAAACAGATTGGCGGTTCCGTCAAATCCGAAGTACTTCAGCTCGCTTCCTCTACGCACCGACTTGTCTTCGGTCGGCGTGTCGACGAAGTACTGCACCGTGACACCCAAAGCTCGCGCAATACCGACTAGCGAGGTAATCGAAGGTGTTGCATGACCCCGCTCCACCTGCGATAAAAAGGGCTTGGAAATACCCGCGGTCGTTGCCACTTCATCCAGCGTGCGACTGAGCCGTTGGCGCAGCGCGCGGATTTTGCTTCCTATAGAGATTGCAACATGTGCCTTGTTATTGAGTGGCAAGACCATAGCAAGACAGAATCCCGTAGTCAAAAATAGTTTGATATATACAAATTATGTTTCGTCTAGCGCAACGTTCTCCCTAAAACGTCCCTGATAGCCCTGCTGACAGTCCGCCATGGATAACCGCATCAATCTGTTATCCAGAAGACTTTGCCCGCTCCCAACAATCCTTTTGATAGTTGCGGCTGCAACCACACATCGACATCGAAGACGAGCCCACGTTAATTGGAACGCGCGCACTCCCTCGCGTCCGCCGCGAGGGGACGCGCCTTAACTGAGAAAACCTGAAGGGAGCGGGGGTGCTCTTATTTCGACGCCACCAGAACCCACAAACGCGCGAGGTCGGCTGAACCATCGGTGCCTTTCACCGCACGGAAGGTTTGCACCGCGCGAGCCTTGTCGCCCGCGATGTAGTACGCCTCGCCGAGATGCAGCTGCGCCTGGTCCGGATGGTCGAGTCCACCCTTGGCGATCGCGGCATCCATCGCCGCCAGCCCCTGCTTCGCCTGCCCCGCGAAAACCTGGTTGAAACCCACGTCGACGGGGGCAACGGGATTTGCCGGATCGGCGGGCGCTTGCGCGCGTTTGGCCGCGAGTGCCTGCAGACGTTTTTCGCGGTCCGCTTGCGCGTCACGTCCCAGAACACCCGACGCAAAGCCCTGATCGATGATCTGCTTGCCTTCCGCGGTGGTGCCCGCCACGATCGCCAGCTGGGTCATTTCCATATAGTCGTCGGCGGTCGAGAGCGATCCGGTAGCGCGGCGCAGGCGATACGTGTCGATATCGAGCTTCGACGAATAGCCCGGCTTATTGCGAATCGCCGAGAACAGATCCTCCCAGTAAGACTGCTTCGGATGATAGGCAACCAGCTTCTCGAGCGTGCTGCGGTACGTGGCATCGTCCTTCACGCGTTGCGCACACGTGCCGAGCAATTGCAGTTGCGATTCGTCAGGCGCGTGACCCGCACGCACCTGTGCATCGATGCCGGGCTTGAGCAGGCTCACCACGCTCGCGCAATCGTTCGACAGGTAGTAAGACTGAACCAGCAGCGTGCGCATGTCCGGATCGCTGCCGCCGGTCTTCAGATAGCGCTGCGCGACTTTCGCCGCCTGCGCATAGTTCTTCTGCTGGAAGTAGATGCCCGCCAATGCCGCCGTCGTGCGCTGTTCGTCAGCGCCGCTCAGCTTGCCGGAACCCAGCAACGTTTCGTAGGCCTGAGCAGCCACGCCGGTTTCGCCCGCCGCCGCCGCGGCCGCGCCACGCATCTGCTCGATCATGGTGCTTTCGTACGGCGTCTTGCCGGGCACGGCCGCCGCCTGATCGATCTTTGTCAACGCGTCCTTGTACTTGTGCGCGCGATACAGATCCTGCGCGGCATTCAGCGGCTTCGCCACGTCCGGCCGCAAGGTGTCGGCGGCATGAGCGGCGAGCGGCAGCACGAGAGCGGCCGCGATGACGGCGCGCTTGAAGCGGTGGTGAATCGTTTGCATTGCCCTTCCCTATTGCATGTACTGCTCATTGCCGATCAGGCCGATCTTGGTCGCGCCCAGCCGTTGCGCGGACGCCATGACTTCCGCGACATCTTTGTACGGCACCAGCTTGTTCGGCCGCAGATGGATCTCGGCTTGAACCGGTTCGGCGGCCACTTGCGCGAGCCTGGATTCGAGCGCCGCGCGATTCGGCACCGGCTGGCCGTTCCAGGTCGTGGTGCCGTCGAAGTCGATATCGATCTGCACCACTTCAGGCTGCGTGATCGGCGGCGGTGGATTGCCGACCGGCAGATTCATCTTGATGGCGTGCGTCTGAATCGGGATCGTGATGATCAGCATGATCAGCAACACCAGCATCACGTCGATTAGCGGCGTGGTGTTGATGTCGACCATCACATCCGGTTCGCTGCCGCCGCCTGACGATACGTTCATTCCCATTTTTGGCTCCTGTCGGGCTCAAAATCAGCCGCCGCGTGCGGGCGGCTCAGTGATAAACGAAACCTTGGCGATACCGGCACGCTCGCACTCGGTGATGACCCGGCCGATAAACTCATAACGCGCGCTCTGGTCGCCGCGAACGTGCACTTCCGGTTGCGGTGTCATGACCGACACGGTCTTCAAACGCGC
Organism: Paraburkholderia sp. BL27I4N3; assembly: GCF_003386115.1. Classification (NCBI taxonomy): domain Bacteria; kingdom Pseudomonadati; phylum Pseudomonadota; class Betaproteobacteria; order Burkholderiales; family Burkholderiaceae; genus Paraburkholderia; species Paraburkholderia sp. BL27I4N3. Next base: position 2,973,888 of record NZ_QREJ01000001.1, read on the forward strand.
CAGCAGCGTCGGAGCATCGACCTGCTTCTCGTTCCAGAAGAAGTCGCCGTCACGATTCACCGCGATGACGATACTCTTCGGCGTGGTCTGCAGCGGCTGAATCGTCTCCTTCGGCAATTGCACCGGCACCGTATGCGTCACGACCGGAATCGTGATCAGAAAGATGATCAGCAGAACCAGCATCACGTCGACGAGCGGCGTGGTGTTGATACTGGAGATGACCTCGTCGTTGTCGTCCTGCCCAACGCTCATTGCCATGACGGACTCCGCTTATTGAACCAGCGACGCTTCGCGAGCCGTAGCACGCGCCGGGCGACGGCTGCCGGCCAGCAACACGGTATGCAGTTGCGCGCCGAATGCCCGGACACGCTCCATCACCGATTTATTGCGACGAACCAGGAAGTTGTAGCCGAGCACCGCGGGCACTGCCACCGCAAGACCGATCGCCGTCATGATCAGCGCCTCGCCCACCGGACCCGCGACCTTGTCGATCGATGCCTGGCCGGCAATGCCGATGGCCGTCAGCGCGTGATAGATCCCCCACACCGTACCGAACAGGCCGACGAACGGCGCCGTCGAACCCACCGTGCCGAGAAACGCCAAGCCGTCTTGCAGCCGGTTCGACACATTGGTGATCGCACGCTCGACCGAGGTATCGATCCACGTGTTGCGGTCCACGGCCTCAAGCAATGCTTCTTCGTGATGCTCGCCCGCTTCGATAGCCGTTTCGGCGATGAAGCGGAACGGCGATGTTTCGTCGAGCAGCTTCGCGCCTTCCACCAGCGACGGTGCGGTCCACAACTGTTCGTCCGCGCTCTTCGCGCGGCGGTTCGCGCGGAACTGTTCGACGAACTTGGTGATCATGATGTACCAGCTGCCCATCGACATGAGCACCAGCAGAATCAGCACGAAGCGAGCGACGAAGTCGCCGTTATTCCAGAGGGCGCTGAGCCCGTAAGGGTTGCTGACCGTTTCAGATGTAGCCGGTGCCGGCGGCGGCACTGCTTCGTCAGCGGCCGCGCTGGCGGTTTGCGGCGCGGCGGTGGCCGGTGCCGCGGCAGCCGACGCCGTGGCGTCGCTGGCCTGCGCGTGGGCCATCTGCGGTGCAACGAAATCCACCGTGGTCACGGCGATCAACATGCTTGCCGCCAGTGCGGCGAGAGTACGCTTCTTCATGCCTGCTCCAAGTTCATTAGTACAACTTCTAAACTAAGACTGATAAATCGCTACCGGTACCGAACAGCCTGTGAATTCAGTTCAGGTTAAACGAGAACGGAACTTGCACACGGACAGCCTGGCCTTGGGAAACGCACGTGAACTGCTTGACTGCGTTGAATGCGGCACGATCCAGTGAGGAGTCGTCCGAGGATTTGGCAACGCGTTCATTCGTAATATGGCCCTGCGGGTCGACGACGAATTCAACAACAACATCACCCGTCACGTTGTTTTCCTGCGCTTCCTTCGGGTAGCGGATCGACGAACGGATCTGATCCGAGTTCGGACACACCACGCCGACTTCGGTGCTCACAGGCTTCGTCGGCGCGGGCGGCGCCGGCGGTGCGGGTGGCGCCACGGCGGGCGCCGAGACGACCGGTGCGGCCTGATGCGTAATAGTCGGCTGCTGCGGCGGCGTCTGCACCTGCACTTCCGGCGGCGGCACGAACGGCGGCGGCGGCGGCGCAAACTTCGGCGGCGGCAATTGCACCGTGGGCAACGGCGGCGGAGGCGGCGGCTTCACCGGTTCGATGATTTTCGTTTCGATCGGATGCTGAATGACCTGCACGACCTTGGTGGCGAGGCCGTTGATCAGCGCATAAATCAGCACGATGTGCAAAAGCAGAACAACTGCGATGCCGCCAAAGCGGCGTACTGGGTTTTGCTGCTTGCGCCCAAACTCGCGCGGGCGCCCTGGCCTCTCCATACGGGCCGCTGCTGCCGGAAAATGCCCTTCGACTTTCGTACCCACCTTTACTCCTCCGGCGTGAACCGTCCATTTCTGTAACTGCAGTGCGCTTACCTGCCACAAACAGCATTCACTTCAACCATCTGGCAACCAGTGGCCTTTGATTCGGAGTCCAAAACGGACGTGACACTACCCGGCTCCGATCCGACGACACGGACGCCTCTCTGGAAGACGGTGGCCGTGCGTCATGTGAGCCGAACAACCGATCTAAGTAGAACTACTAATAGATTAAATTTGAGCCGTTCGCTTCTGCCTTGCATGAACGCTGGAGAGAACCTGATCTCTATAACTCGTAGCGCCTGGAACTTTTTGCGCAAACGTCACACGCGTTTCATGGGAGGCAACAATAGCAGGACAAAAAATGTACGGTCAAACTTTTTTTGATGGCGGCATACTTAGTTTAGAGAGGTAACTCTAACTCATGCCAAATTCGCGCCGCTTTAAAAGAATAAGCGTTTGTGGAGCAGATAAGCATTCGGATGTTTCTGCCCGACAATTGGGAATTTACTGCACTTTCGGCGTGCATCGATGCACGAAAAACTACCCGACGAACGTCTAAACCGGAATGCGGAGGTCCCACTGGGCAGGCGTTTAGACGCCCTCGCAGCGTGACTTGCGTGGATGGTGGGCATGACGTTGTCGTGGTAATCGGGCGCCGGGCTATGACCGCCGCCGACGGCGAGACGATAGCAGAAGGAAAGAAGTCTTTAAAAATATTTTTAGCGGTATTTACGACACTCTTTATACGCATCCCAATTACACGTTGAATTGAATTACAAAACAATTCCAACAAATTACATTACGCCAACAAAGCGGGCAATGCCGGACACGAGTGACGTCCGCGCGACGTGAACGTCACAAGCAGAGCAATTCCGCGCGGACCGAATGGCCTCGCCAGAGCGACATGAATCACGCGTCGGCAAACTCTCGCGGGTTCAACAAACAAATAAACGAGCAGGGAGAAGCGGCGCTCCCTCGATCGCGCCGCTCTGCTGCATTAGCCGTTCGTGCCCTCTCCCGCCGCGACAGTGTTGTTGTCACGCGATCGCGCGAGAACCGGCCGCAACGCGGCGCCCGTGTGACTCGCCGCAATGCGCGACAAGCCTTCGGGATCGGTAGCAGCGACGATCGAGCCGCCGCCTACGCCGCCTTCCGGACCGAGGTCGATGATCCAGTCCGCCTCGGCGATCACATCCAGATCGTGCTCGATGACGACAACGCTATGGCCGCCGTCCGCGAGACGATGCAGCACGCGAATCAGCTTGGCGACGTCGGCCATATGCAGGCCCACGGTCGGTTCGTCCAGCACATACAAGGTATGCGGCGGTTTCTGCCCGCGCCGCGTGATGTCGTCGCGCACCTTGCTCAATTCGGTGACGAGCTTGATGCGTTGCGCCTCGCCGCCGGACAACGTGGGTGACGGTTGACCCAGCGTGAGATAGCCGAGCCCGACGTCTTTCATCAACTGCAATGGATGAGCAATGTTCGTGATGGGCGCAAAGAATTCGACGGCTTCGTCGATTTCCATGGTCAGTACGTCGCCGATATTCTTGCCGCGCCACGTGACCGCGAGTGTCTCCGGATTGAAGCGCTGCCCGTGACACACATCGCAAGGCACTTTCACGTCGGGCAGGAAGCTCATGCCGATGGTGCGCACGCCCTGCCCCTCGCAAGCCGGGCAACGGCCTTCGCCGGTATTGAACGAGAAACGCGAGGCCGTGTAGCCACGCGCGCGCGCTTCGAGCGTGCCGGCGAACAGCTTGCGGATCGCGTCCCACACGCCGATGTAGGTGGCCGGACACGAACGCGGCGTCTTGCCGATCGGCGTTTGATCGACCTCGAGTACACGGTCGATGGTTTCCCAGCCGTTGATCGAATCGCAGCCCTGCCACGCATGCGTCACGTTCAAGGGCGCGCGCGGCGCCGTGCGCGCCAGCACGCTGGAGCGCCGGTTCGTTGCCGGTTTTTCTTCGGCCGCGGCGCGCGCGCGCCGCGTGGCCGGCGATGACAACACCGAACGCCCCACGGCATCCAGCAGATTGGTCATCAGCACGTCGCGTGCGAGCGTGGACTTGCCGGAACCGCTGACGCCAGTGACCGCGACGAGTCGCGACAAAGGAATGCCGACCGTAACGTTGCGCAGGTTATGCAGCTTGCCGCCATGCACGGTCAGCCAGTTCTCCGGCACCGCGGCCGCGCGCTTGCCCGGCGCGACCACTTCGCGACGCGGCTGCAGCGGATGCACGATCGGTTGTGCAAGAAACTGTCCGGTCAGCGAATCGGGCTGCGCCGACAGATCCGCCACACTGCCCTGCGCGACCAGCGTGCCGCCGCGTTTGCCGGCGCCCGGCCCGATGTCGATGATGTGATCGGCACGGCGGATCGTGTCCTCGTCGTGCTCGACGACCACCAGCGTATTGCCCTTGTCACCGAGCTTGCGTAACGCGTTCAGCAGAATCTGGTTGTCACGCGGATGCAGACCGATGGTCGGTTCGTCTAGCACATAGCAGACGCCTTGCAGGTTGCTGCCGAGCTGCGCGGCAAGCCGGATGCGCTGCGCTTCGCCGCCCGACAGGCTCGGCGCCGCGCGATCGAGACTCAGATAGCCGAGGCCCACTTCTTCGAGAAACTGCAGACGGCTGCCGATTTCGCTCACCACGTCACGCGCGATTTCCGCATCGCGACCGGTCATCTCCAGCGTGTCGATCCAGGCGCGCGTGTCGGACACGGTCCATTGCGCGACATCGACAATCGCCTGCGCGCCGAACGTGACCGCGCGCGCGGTGGGATTCAAACGCGTACCGGCGCAATCCGGACACGGTTCGTCGACAAGCCCTTCGGGCTCCTGTTCTTCCGACGGCAGGCTTTGTTCGCGACCACGATTGTCCTCGACGACGATCGTATCGTCGTACACTGCGCGCTGTTCGCGCGTGAGCGCGAGGCCCGTGCCGACGCAGGTCGTACACCAGCCATGCTTGCTGTTGTACGAGAACATGCGCGGATCGAGTTCTGGATAACTCGTGCCGCACGTCGGACACGCGCGCTTGGTGGACAACACCTTCACCGCGCCGAGTTTCGCCGTGGCGCGGCCACCGCTGATCGCGTCGTGCAAACCGTCCAACGGCGCCAGCAGATGCATCACGCCCTTGCCGACTTCCAACGTCTGATCGAGCGCCCGACGCAGTTCGGTTTCATTGTCCGGCGACACGACGAGGTCGGCCACCGGCAATTCGATCGTATGTTCGCGGAAACGGTCGAGCTTCGGCCACGGGTCCACCGGCACGAATTCGCCATCCACGCGCAGATGGGTATTGCCTCGCGCTTTCGCCCACTTCGCCAGATCCGTGTAGACGCCCTTGCGATTTACGACCAGCGGCGCAAGGAAACCGACATGCTGCCCCTTGTGATCGCGCAGCAACTGCGCCGCGATCGATTCGACGCTCTGCGACGTGACCGGCGTACCGTCGTGAATGCAATGCTGCAAACCGAGCTTCACATACAGCAGACGCAGGAAGTGCCACACCTCGGACGTGGTCGCGACCGTACTCTTGCGGCCGCCACGCGAGAGCCGCTGTTCGATCGCGACGGTCGGTGGAATGCCGTACACGGCGTCGACCTCGGGACGCCCGGCCGGCTGCACGATGGAACGCGCGTAGGCGTTCAGCGATTCGAGGTAACGGCGCTGCCCTTCGTGGAACAGAATGTCGAAGGCGAGCGTGGACTTGCCCGAACCGGACACGCCGGTAATCACGTTGAATTTGCCGTGCGGAATGTCCACGTCCAGCGATTTCAGATTGTGCTCGCGCGCGTTGACGATGCGCACCACGTCTTCGCCTTCGATCGCCCGGCGCGCGCGCGCGGCGCTCAGCGCCTTTTGCAGCGGAATGCCTTGCGACGCCGGTTCGGCCGCCGCGCCCATGGCGCGGTCGTATTGCAGCAGCGCTTCGCCGGTATGCGACTCCGGACATGTTTTGACGTCTTCCGGCGTGCCGGCGCACAGCACGCGCCCGCCGCCGTCGCCGCCTTCGGGACCGAGGTCGATCAACCAGTCGGCCGCACGGATCACGTCGAGATTGTGTTCGATCACGATTAGCGAATGGCCGCTTGCGAGCAGCTTGCCGAACGCCTGCATCAGCTTGGCGATGTCGTCGAAATGCAGGCCGGTGGTTGGTTCGTCGAACATGAACAAACGTTTCGCGACCGCTTGCTTCGCGCTGCGTGCGGTCCGCGCCTGGGCCGATTCCGCGAGAAAACCGGCGAGCTTGAGCCGCTGCGCTTCGCCGCCCGACAGCGTGGGCACCGGCTGGCCGAGCTTCACATATTCAAGGCCCACGTCGACGATCGGCTGCAGCACACGCAATACTTCGGCATCTTTAGCGAAGTACGCGGTGGCTTCGCTCACCGTCAATTCCAGCACGTCGGCAATGCTCAGCGCGCGCGCCGGTTCGCCGCGTTCGATCTTCACTTCGAGCAGTTCAGCGCGATAACGCCGCCCGTCGCAATCGGGGCAGCGCAGGTACACGTCGCTCAAAAACTGCATTTCGATATGTTCGAAACCCGAGCCGCCGCAGGTCGGGCAACGGCCTTCGCCCGAATTGAAACTGAACATGCCAGGGCCGTAGCCGCGCTGCTGTGCAAGCGGCGCCTTGGCGAACAATTTGCGGATTTCGTCGAACGCCCCGACGTAACTCGCCGGATTCGAGCGCGCGGTCTTGCCGATCGGCGACTGGTCGACGAACACGACGTCGGTGACCTGATCGGCGCCGCTCAGGCTTCTGAAAGAGCCGGGCGATTCAGTGGCGAGTCCGAAGTGCCGCGCCATGGCCGGATACAGCACGTCTTGCAGCAGTGTGGATTTACCGGAACCCGACACCCCCGTCACGCAGACGAGCCGCTCCAATGGAATCTCCACGGTGACATCGCGCAGATTGTGTTCGGTCGCGCCTTCGAGCACGATGCGCGGCGTGGTGGCATCCACCGGCCGCTGCGACCAATGCGCCGCGTCGGCCACATGCCGCCGGCCGCCGAGGTACTCGCCAGTGAGCGTGCCTGACGAACGGATCGCCTCGGGCACGCCGTCGTAAATGATCGAGCCGCCGCGCTCGCCCGGCCCCGGACCCATGTCGATCAACCGATCCGCCGCGAGCATCACGGAGGGATCGTGTTCGACCACCACCAGCGTATTGCCCGCATCGCGCAACCGGTGCATGGCTTCGACGATGCGGTTCAGATCGCGCGGATGCAAGCCGATACTCGGTTCGTCGAGCACGAAGAGCGTCTTGGTGAGCGAGGTGCCGAGCGCCGTGGTCAGGTTGATCCGCTGCACCTCGCCGCCCGACAAAGTGCGGCTTTGCCGGTCGAGCGTCAGATAACCGAGGCCCACGTCGCACAGATATTTGAGGCGCGTGCGCACTTCGGCGAGCAGCAGTTTGAGTGCGTCGTCGAGCAAGGCGCTCGGCAAGCTGATTTCGTCGAAGAAGCGCCGGATGCGTTCGATCGGCATCAGCATCAGATCGTGCACGGTCAGACCGGGCAACGCTTCGAGTTGCCCGCGCGTCCAGTCGACGCCGCGCGGCAGGAAACGCTTGCCGGGCGGCAGCACCTCGTCCGCGTTCGCCTTGCTGCCGAGGCGCCACAACAGCGATTCCGTTTTCAGGCGCGCGCCGCCGCATGTTTCGCACGGCGTATAGCTGCGGTACTTGGACAGCAGCACGCGAATATGCATCTTGTACGCTTTCGATTCGAGATACTCGAAAAAGCGTTTGACGCCGTACCAGTGGCTTTGCCACTTGCCGTTCCAGTCCGGCGAACCGTTGATGACCCAGTCGCGCTCGGCGTCCGTCAACTCGCCCCACGGCGTGCCGCGACGGATATCGGCTTTCGCCGCGTAGCGCATCAGATCGTCCTGGCACTCCTTCCACGCGGGTGTTTGCATGGGCTTGATCGCGCCGTCGCGCAGCGTCTTGCGCGCGTCCGGAATCACCAGCCCGAGGTCGACGCCGATCACGCGCCCGAAGCCGCGGCAGACTTCACACGCGCCGTACGCCGAGTTGAACGAGAACAGCGCGGGCTGCGGGTCGGCGTAGCGCAGATCGCTTTCCGGACTGTGCAAGCCGGTGGAGAAACGCCAGATTTTCGGTTCGGTTTCCTGACTTTCCGGCCCTTCCGGCGAGGCCGGCAGCACATAAATATTGACGCGCCCGCCGCCGCGCTTGAGCGAGGCCTCGATTGCCTCGACCACCCGCTGCTTGTCCACCGAACGAAGCCGGAAGCGGTCGGCCACCACGTCGAGCAGCTTGCGTTTGCCGGTAGGCGAATCGACTTCGCGCTGCGCTTGGACGCGCGTATAGCCGCTGGCCGATAGCCATTGCTCGACTTCCTGCTCCGACGCGGATTCCGGCAACTCGACCGGGAATGTGACGACGAGTCTCGGTTCGTTCTCCGCCGTGCGTTCGAGCAACTCCGCGTGGATCGTTTCCGGCGTGTCGTGACGCACCTGATGAGCCGTCTTGCGGTCGAACAGTTCGGCGGCACGCGCGTAGAGCAGCTTCAGGTGATCGTTGAGCTCCGTCATGGTGCCGACGGTGGAACGCGAACTGCGCACCGGATTGGTCTGGTCGATCGCGATGGCCGGCGGCACGCCGTCGACACGGTCGACTTGCGGCCGGTCCATACGGTCAAGAAACTGCCGGGCGTAAGCGCTGAATGTTTCGACGTAACGCCGCTGCCCTTCCGCATACAGCGTGTCGAACACGAGGCTCGACTTGCCGGAACCGGACGGGCCGGTGACGACCGTCATTTCGCCGGTTCGTACGTCGAGGTCGACGTTCTTGAGGTTGTGCTGGCGTGCGCCGCGAATCCTGATAGTGCCGTTTGTGCCGTGTTTGCCGTTAGATGCCAATTTTTCCGACCGTCTGAATGAGTGGACCACCTCTCACGGACGCCTCGCGACCGCGCAAGTTCGGTGCGGCTGGCCGGCGGAGACGCACGCCGAAGCCCTGCTCGCAACGGGATACTATACTGTATATTTATACAGTTTTCCACGACGCGGCAAAGCGGTGCCTGGGAGGCGCGTCAGGCGGTGGCCGGCGGCGAAAAACGCGCGCCGCTGAGCACGGCAGCAAGCGTTGTGCCGATCGGGATGAGAAGGGTTTAAAGCCGTTCGAAGCGGCGCGGGAATGAGAGCCGCTGTCGCGCTAGGCTTTTGCAAGCCGGCGAGAGGTCGGCACGAGCGCGTCGCGGTTGACGCCAAAGGCTTTCCGCGCTGATCGGCCCACTGACGGCATCGCAGCCGGCGGCGTCGCATCCAGCGCGCCGCTTTCCCCAAGCGCATACGCCACGCACCGCCTGGCCAGCACCTCGGTAGGATCGACCAGCCTGACGACCAGGCCGCCCGCGCACGCCAGCGTCGCGTCGCGCAGCAACAGCGGCAACTCGGTACAGCCCAGCACGATCACCTGCACGCCTTGCGCAACCAGATCGTCGACGGCAGCGGCGAGATCGTCGCAGCACTCGCCCGACGTGAAGCCCGCCTTCGCGCCTTTCGGCCCATAGACGGCACTCATCAGCCGCGCCTGCGCCGCCTCGCCAGGCGCAACCTGCACGAGCCCCCGCGCTTCAAGCGACCGTTCATAGACGCGGCTCGCCAGCGTCCCTGAAGTGGCGAGCACGCCGATTTCACGCAGCCCCGGAAAGCTCTCGTGCAGATAATCGACGGTACAGGTCAGCATATTGACAATCGGAATGCTGAGCGACGGCTGGATCCGCTCGACGAACGCATGCGCCGTATTGCACGGAATCGCGATGAGATCCGCGCCGCCGTCCTCGAGCGTCTTGCAGGCGGCATACAGTGCGAGCGTCGGATCGTCGCCGTTACCGAGCAGCGCGGCGGTGCGATCCGGAATCTGCGGATTCTGCTCGACCATGATCTTGATGTGGTCCTGATCGCACGCGGCGGGCGTATTGCGCACCAGCTTGCCCAGAAAGTCGACCGTCGCCGCCGGCCCGACGCCGCCGAGCACGCCCACCTTGAAGCGCCGCTCGTGCTGCGAAAACTGAGCTGCCGCGACGTAGCGCGCGTAGACCAGATTGGCGTCGACGAGCGGCACGTCGAGCCGGCCGAGCGCGCGCGCGACCAGCGCGATTTCAGCGAGGCCCGGCAGAATGATTTCCGCGCCCTGTGCGATGAGGTCCGCGCACGCCGCGCGCAACAACTCGACCGGGCGTCCATGGAGACGGCCGTTGCGGATGCCTTCATCGCTATAGACGGCGCTCGTCACGCAATCGACGCCCGCTTCGTTGCGCGGATGCAGAACGTCGAACCGCGTGGCGTCGAAATAACGCTCGAAGAGACCGTTATTGCGGATGGCGTCCGAAGTCAGCACGCCGATCCGCCGCACCGACGGAAACGCGTGGAGCACGTGCGCCGACAGCGCCGTCATGATGTTGGCGACCGGCACGGCGACGTTCGCCGAGAGTTCATCGATGAAGGTATGGCTCAGGAAACACGGCAGCACGATTGCCTCGACGCCGCGCTTTTCAAACGCGCGCATGGTGTCGAACACGTGAATCTTGAACTGACTGTTCGCCTCGCTCTGCGAGGCCGGCCCTTGCCAGGACCGCTGCTCGAGAATCAGATCGTAGGACCGCGCCGCGCCTGGCCGGTCCCAGGCAGCGGTCAAGCGGCACAGAACATCGGCGCTGGCGAGCTGCGCCGCGCCCGTCACTACGCCCAGCGAACGATAGCGATTCATGATGACTTCCCCCCGACGTTTTTTTTGCCGCCCGCCCTGATGGTAGGCGGCTTTTGCGCGGTTGAGGATGACATTATGTGGGCCGACTATGACGTGGGGTTAACCACGACCGACGAATTACCTCGTGTTCCCGATCTGATCATCGCGCAGTGCGCAGTGCGCAGGAGCGGCGACGCGGAACCTGTGGCGGACCGCTTCGTCGAGTATCTCAGGGACGCCGGCGGCAAGCCGCCGGGCAGCGCTCATTCGTCCGCTTCGCGGCGGCCTGCGTAAGCCGTCAACAGCTTGTGGGCGACCATGTCCACGGCCGGTTTGACGAGTCCGTTCTTGTCGGTCCAGACTTTCGGCGTCAAGGTGCCGCTCAGCGCGACGCTGTCCGCGTCGCTCAACGCGAGCAGCGCGGTTTGCACGTCGTCGTCGAAAGCGATTACGTTGACGAAAATCGTGTCGCCGTCGTTGGTGGCCGCGCGCACCTTGCAGGTCACGAAACGCCTGCCGTTCTGCCCCGTGCGAATCTGCGCCTCGCCGTACAACCGCCCGCCCACCAGTCCATCGATCATCGCCCTGCTCCTCTTGTTGCGTACCGTGCGGAAAGCAGAATCGCCCAGCACGGCGCGTATGATCCCACGAGACGCGGCTAATGGCTGCATAAAAAACGCCGCTCAGGCGCGAACCAACGGCGTGGGCGTCACGCGCCGATCGACATATCGACGCCGCGCACAAGGCGCTTCGCCAGTCGCGGTTGCCGCAACTGTTCGAGCCACCACTGCAATGCGCGCCCTTCATGATCACCGCGCCACGCAACGTACAGCACGTTCGGTTCGCGCGGATCGGCCGTGGCCTTTTCGACCAGCTCGCCCTGCTTCAATAGCGACGCGACGCGCTGACGCGGCAACCAGCCCACGCCGAGGCCGTCGCGCTGCGCCAGGATTTTTGCGCGCATCGACGGCACGGCCAGCGACGCCTGTCCGCCGATCACACCATAAGCACGCCCCGCCGTCGCACGCGATGAATCCGCTACCACCACCGCGCGATGTTCGAGGATTCGCTCACGGCCGAGCGGTCCCTCGACGGCCGCTAACGGATGCCGCGGCGACACCGCGAACACCCATTCCATCACGCCGAGTTCGAACCAGCGCAGGCCGGGAATCGCCGGCGGCTCATTGGTCGCGCCCACGATCAGATCCGCGCGGCCGTCGCGCAGCGCCTCCCAGGTGCCGCTCAATACTTCGTGCGTAAAGCGCAGCTTGACGCCGGAGTCGAGCGCATCGAATGTGCGCACCACCGGCATCAGCAGTTCGAATTCGATGATCTCGTCCGTGACGATCCAGAGACGGTCTTCCCAGCCGCTCGCAATCTGCTTCACGCGCTGCGTCATGCGCGACATGTCGAGCATCAATCGCGCGGCTTCATCCGCGAGAAGCTGGCCGGCGGGCGTGAGTTGCAAGCGGTAGCGACGCCGGTCGAACAGCAGCGCGTCGAAGCGCGTCTCCAGTTGCCGGGCGGCGTGCGAGACCGTGGACGGCGCCTTGCCGAGGCGCGCCGCCGCGCGCGACAGGCTGCCGGTCTCGCGAATCGCGTCGAGCAAAGCCAGTTCGTCTTCCGACAACATGTTCCATTCCTTCGAACGAGTTCGACGAAACGATGGTACGGCAAAGCGTCGACGCCAGTCCACTATGGTGATATGACGGCAACGTCGGCGGCGAGCACAGTTCGCGTAAGCTTTCGGAAAAGCCGCACGAGCCGCCGACGCGTCACTGCAAACGCCGCCGGCGCCGCGTCTGGAACATTCATTGCGCACGGCCGTAGCACGCCGACGCGCACGCACAAGGAGCAGCGACATGGGACTTTTAGTGGACGGGAAATGGCAGGACCGCTGGTACGACACCCACTCGACCGGAGGCCGTTTCGTGCGCAAGGACGCGGCGTTCCGCAACTGGGTCACCGCCGACGGCTCGCCGGGTCCGAGCGGCAGCGGCGGCTTCGAAGCGCAAGCGGGACGCTACCACCTGTACGTGAGCCTCGCCTGCCCGTGGGCGCATCGCACCTTGATCATGCGGGCGCTCAAGGGCCTCGAAGCAATGATCGATGTCTCGGTCGTGCACTGGCTGATGTTGGAGAACGGCTGGACCTTCGCGGACGGCCCCGGCGTCGTGCCCGACAGCGTCAATCACGCAAAGCTGCTCCACCAGGTCTATACCGCCGCCGATCCTCACTACAGCGGCCGCGTCACGGTGCCGATCCTGTGGGACAAGCAGCGGGCCACGATCGTCAGCAACGAATCGTCGGAAATCATTCGCATGCTGAATTCGGCGTTCGACGGCATCGGCGCGAAACCCGGCGATTTTTATCCGGCGCCGTTGCGTCCGCAAATCGACGCGATCAATGCGCGCGTTTACGACACGCTGAACAATGGCGTCTACAAGGCCGGCTTTTCCACCACGCAGCAAGCCTACGAAGAAGCCGTTACACCGCTGTTCGAAACGCTCGACTGGCTCGAAGCGCAACTCGCGACACAGCGCTATCTGACCGGCGCGCAACTCACCGAAGCCGATATCCGGCTGTTCACAACACTGATCCGCTTCGACGCCGTGTATGTCGGCCACTTCAAGTGCAATCTGCGCCGCATCGCCGATTACCCGAATCTGTCCGCCTATACGCGCGACATCTACCAGTTGCCCGGCATTGCGAAGACCGTCGATTTCGCGCATATCAAACAGCATTACTACGAGAGCCATCGCGGCATCAACCCGACCGGCATCGTGCCGCTCGGCCCGGTTCAGGATTTCTCCGCGCCGCACGGCCGCCTAAGCGAGCGCGTTCACAGCGCGCCGTCCGACGTCGCCGCAGCCGCTTCGAAAATATCGCGCAGCCACTGCGCGAATACCCTCACCCGCGACGACAACTGACGGTTCTGCGGATACAGCACGGACACCGGCATGGGCGGCGGCGGAAAGTCCGCAAGGATGATTTTCAGCCGCCCCGCCGCCAGTTCGGCCGCCACCCGGTATTGCGGCACCTGCACGATGCCGAGCCCGGCGAGCGCCGAGCCGGTGTAGAGCTCGGTGCCGCTCACCGATACCGCCGACGGCAGGACCATCGCCACCTCGCGGCCCGCCACGCTGAATTCGAGCGGCACGGCCTTGCCGGTCGCACTCGACACGTAGTTGACCGCCCGATGCGTGGACAGCGCCGACGGCTCGGCCGGCTCGCCAAACGCGGCGAGATACGCCGGACTCGCGACCGTCACTTGCGCCAGTTGCGCGACGCGGCGCCCCACCATCGACGAATCCTGCAGATTGCCCGCGCGCAACACGCAGTCCACGCCTTCCCGCACCAGATCGACGAGCCGGTCGTCTTCGCCGATGCTCAGTTCGATGCCCGGAAAGCGCGCGAGAAACGCCGGCAGCGCGGGCACCACGAAATGCCGCGCCAGCGTGCCCTGCAAATTCACCCGCAACAGACCCTTCGGCGCGAGGTTCGAAAACGAGCCCTCGGCCTCCTCCATGTCGGCGATCAGACGCACACAGCGGCGGTAATACGCCTCGCCGTCGTGCGTGAGACGCACGGTGCGCGTGGTGCGTTCAAGCAGCCGCGCGCCGAGCCGCTGCTCCATGCGCTTCATCAGGTTGGTGACGGTGGCGCGCGGGATCTGCAGATCGTCCGAGGCGCGCGTGAAGCTTTGCCGCTCGGCGATCCGGATGAAAACCCGCATTTCCTCGAAACGATCCATGGTCGGTGCCTGTTGTTGCCTGTGTGTGGCGCCGGTAGGGAGGTCGGCACGGGCTATTGTTAAAGCAAATGGAATGGTAATACCAAGTCTACCCCGATTATCTAGGTGTCGAAAACGTCCATGATTTATCTCACCCACTCATCGGACTCAAGGAAGCGAATCGTGAACATGCTCAACAACGCTCGGGTCGCAATCGTCACCGGCGCGTCGCGCGGCATCGGCGCAGCGGTTGCTCAACGTCTGGCCAAGGACGGTTTCGCCGTTGCGGTCAATTACGCATCCAGCTCGGCCGAAGCCGATCGGCTCGTCGCCGAACTCACGGCGGCCAGCACCAAAGCCATCGCGGTGAAAGCCGACGTATCGAACGCGGACGACGTGCGCCGCCTGTTCGAACTCACTGAACAGCAGCTCGGCAAGGTGGACGTGCTGATCAACAACGCCGGCGTGCTCAAGACCGTGCCGCTCGCCGACACCAGCGACGCCCTCTTCGACCAGACCTTCGACATCAACGTGCGCGGCACCTTCAACACCTTGCGCGAAGCTGCGGCGCGCCTGAACGACGGCGGCCGCATCGTCAATTTTTCGAGCACCACGCTGGCGCTCAACATGCCGGGCTATGCGATCTACAACGCGACGAAAGCAGCGGTCGAGGCGTTCACGCATGTGTTCGCCAAGGAGCTGCGCGGCCGCGGCATCACCGTCAATGCCGTGGCGCCGGGTCCGATCGCGACGTCACTGTTTCTCGACGGCAAGACCGAAGAACAGATTCAGACTTTCGCGAAGATGCCGCCGCTGCAACGCCTCGGCCAGCCGGACGACATCGCGTCGGTGGTGGCGTTCCTCGCAGGTCCGGACGCGGGCTGGGTCAACGGCCAGATTCTGCGCGCCAACGGCGGCATTGCCTGACGCGCTCGATACGTTTTTTGTCTGGGCGGGCTCCGACGAGCCGCCCCACTCTCGTCGATCGGAGAAGAAAAACGCAGACGCAGATCATCTTCGCGACGGGCGCCGCTACGGGTATCGGCAAACTCAGCGCACAGTCTCTCGCCGAAGCCGGACACATCGGCTACGCGACGATGCGCGAGTTCGCGAAAGCGCAGGGCGTCCCGTTGCATCCGCTCGAACTCGGCATGTTCAATCAGCGTGCCTTCGGGCGAAGGCCCGCTTACACCGCCTTCGGATTGCGCTCCACGAATCCTTCCTGATGCCAGTATGGATACGCGGGACGCACGGCGCTCGCCTCGTCGAGCTTCGCCACCTGCTCGGGCGTCAGATTCCAACCCACCGCGCCGAGGTTCTGCCGCAACTGTTCCTCGTTGCGCGCGCCGATCAGCACCGTCGACACTGTCGGCCGCTGCAGCAGCCAGTTCAGCGCGATCTGCGGCACGGTCTTGCCGGTTTCCGCCGCGATCTCATCGATTGCATCGAGCACGCGGAACAGATATTCGTCCGGCACCGGCGGCCCCATGCCGGCAGTTTTATGCAGGCGGCTCGAATCGGGCAGCGGCTGGCCGCGCTTGATCTTGCCGGTGAGACGCCCCCAACCGAGCGGACTCCACACCACCGCGCCCACGCCCTGATCGATGCCGAGCGGCATCAACTCCCACTCGTAATCGCGGCCGACCAGCGAGTAGTAGGTCTGATTCGCGACATAGCGCGGATAGCCGTAGCGGTCCGCCACGTCCTGCGATTTCATCAGATGCCAGCCGGAAAAATTCGACACGCCGGTGTAGCGGATCTTGCCCGCGCGCACCAGATCGTCGAATGTGGACATGACTTCGGCGATCGGCGTTCTGGCGTCGAAGCCGTGCAACTGGAACAGATCGATGTAATCTGTCTGCAGGCGCTTGAGCGCCGAGTCCACGGCCCGGATCAGATGGAAACGCGACGAGCCGACGCTGTTCGGGCCGTCGTCGAAACGGAAGGTCGCCTTGGTCGAGATGATCGCCTTGTCGCGCTTACCTTTGAGCGCCTCGCCGAGCACCGACTCGGAAGCGCCGGTCGAATAGATGTCCGCGGTGTCGAACATGGTGACGCCAGCATCGAAGCAGATGTCGAGCAGACGCCGCGCTTCGGCGACGTCGGTCGCGCCCCACGCCTGGAAGAACTCGCCCTTGCCGCCGAACGTGCCCGTGCCGAAACTCAGTACCGGCACCTTGAAACCGGACGCACCCAGATGTCTGTATTCCATTGATGACTCCCCATGGCTTAGCCGTCGATAAGCGGACGTTCAGTCTACGCGCGTCAGAGCAATTGCGTCGGCCAGCGAGCAGGGATCGTGGCGGGTGCGAACGGGGTCCTTATCGTGAATGCGCCGTACCCGCTGCCCATGCGTTCAGCGCGTCACGCGCGGCTTGCGTCACGCTGCCCCAATCGCCGAGCGCCGGTTGTCTGAACAACCGGGCACGCGGATACCAGGGCGTATCCGTGCGCTCCAGCATCCACCGCCAGCAGGTGTCGAAACGGTTCAGAATCCAGACCGGTTTGTCGAGTGCGCCAGCCAGATGCGCGGTGGACGTGTCCACGGAAATCACCAGGCCGAGGTTCGCCACCAATGCCGCGGTGTCCGCGAAGTCGTCGAGTTCTTCTGTGTAGTCGATCACATGTTCGCCCCGCGCGGCGCTGTCGAGTTGCCGCGCCGCCGGTCCTTTTTGCAGGCTGAAGAACTGCACGTTCGGCACGTCGAGAAGCGGCGTGAGTTGCGCGAAAGCGATCGAACGGCGCGCATCGTTCTTGCGCAGTTCCGCGACATGCGGACGGTTTCCGCCGGCCCACACAAGTCCGACTTTGAGGCGCGCGTCTGCTTTTGCGTGAAGGCGGTCGCGCCATTGGCGAGCCGCTTCGGCGTCAGCGAAAAGATAGGGCGTTGCCGATGGAATGCTGTCGAGGCCGGTTCTGAATGCGAGCGGCAGACTCAGCAGCGGGCAGTGACAATCGAACGACGGCAGCGTTTGGCCGGCTTCGATCAACTGGTCCACACCGTCGAGCGTGGCCATGAGACGCATCAACTCGCGCGGCACTTCGAGCACGACCTTCGCGCCGAGTTTCGACACTTGCGCGGCATAGCGGCAGAACTGCAGCGTGTCGCCGAGACCCTGCTCCGCGTGCAACAGAATCGTCTTGCCGTCGATCGAAAAATCGCCCAGCCACAGCGGCTGCGCAAAACTGCGCCGGCTCGCCTTGATGCGGCTGCGCTCCCAGCGCCATTCATATTTCTGCCAGCCGGCTTCGAACTGTCCCATTTGCAGCAGGCACAGTGCTTCGTTCCAATGCGTTTCCGCAGCATCAGGATTCACGGCCAGTGCGCGTTCGTAACTCACGAGCGCGAGCGCGTGCTGGTTGAGATCGATCTGCGTGAGGCCGAGGTTGTTCCAGGCATCGGCGAATGCCGGCGACAACTCGAGTGCGCGACGGTAGCAGCGTTCCGCTTCCTCCGGCTGATTCAGGTCGCTGAACGCATTGCCGCGATTGCTCCACGCGTCGGGATAGTTCGGTTGCAGCGCCAGCGCGTGATCGCAGCTTGCGAGCGCATCGGCGGGACGGCCCAGATCGCGCAGCACGCACGCGCGATTGTTCCAGGCCTGCGCGAAATCCGGCGTCAGTGCAATCGCGCGATCGAAACTGCCGAGCGCATCGAGCGGGCGATTCAGACCGGCTTGCGCGTTGCCGCGGTTATTCAGGGCGTCGGGGAATTGCGGCTGTAAAGCCAGTGCGCGATCGGCGCTCGCGAGAGCTTCATCGAACCGCTGCAAGGCGTTCAACGCATAGGCGAGATTCGAATGAAGCGGCGCCTGTTTCGCATTGATGGCAAGCGCTTTTCTGAGCAACTCGACACCCTCTTGCAAGCGGCCCGCTTGCAGCGCCAACGCGCCGAGCAATTGCAGCGCGTCGAAATGACGGGGCTTGAGTTCGAGAATCTCGCGATAGAGTTCTTCGGCCTCGGCGAATGCGCCGTTCTGCTGAAGCGCGACGGCTTGCCGAAGCATATGGTCCAGCTGTTGCGGCAGATTGGCGGGCTTGCTCATGCGGAGAGCTTCGATCGAATGCGCGAGAAAATCGTGAGAGCTTTCGGGTTGCGGGCGCCGCAAGACCAGGCGCGCAGCGGACTCGAAAGAGCGAAGCCGATTATCGCCGAAAACCACGCATCCGGACGGCCGCGCGTCACGCCGCAACGTGACGCGCGTTCAACCGCTTACTGCGCGGTCGGCAGGTGCTTACGCTTGGCGAGATCCTGCGCCATGGCGTAGTGTTCCTGGATCGTCGGCAATGCCTTCTTCGCCGCATCCTTCAACTGCTCGTCGCGGCCCGACGCGATTTCCGCCTGGAATGCCGACAGCGCTTTCTGTTCGCCGGCGAGCGCGACCTGTTCGATATACGCCTTGTCGAAATCGGCGCCACGCAGATTGTTGATGCTCGCGAGCACGGCTGCGTCGGGATCGTTCTTCGGCACGTCGACGCCGCGTGGGCTTGCCGCGCGCAGTGCGTCGGAGATTTTCGCGTTGTCAGTGGAGACGCGCTCCGCGAAGGCCTTGACGTCGCGGTCGGTAGAGCGCGAGGTCGCGATGCGCGCGGCGTCGCGTTGCGTCGCGATGGCCTTGGTGCCGTCCGCGATGAACGTCTGGTCGGCGGCATGCAGACGGCCGGCGTCTGCCGCGGCCGCTGCCGGTGCCGCCGGCGTTGTTTGAGCGTTGGCCGCGCCGGCGACGACGAGCAGTCCAGCCATGCAGGCGCTGGTGATAGTGGCGAGAGGCAAGCGGATCATACGTTCTCCTTGGGGTGGAAGCGAAACGACGGCGATGCGTGTGCGCCTCAGGCGTCGGGCCGACTACGTGCTTTCCTTGCAGTCGGCTTGCGGGCCGCTGACGGCACCACGCTTTAATCGCTGTGAATTCTATGAGGCGCGCCGTGCGGCATGTGATACGACGCTGTCGCTTCTGTAACGGCAGGTAACCTTCATATCAATGCCTTGACAGGCCTGTATTGCGGCCAATGTGTTCGTGTCGCCTCGTCCTCGATATCGGTTGCGTGTTAACCAGAGGATGTGAGGAAAACCGTGCGGAATCGCTGAACTTTCCGTGCGCCGCGCCGATAACAGAAAGGTAGGGCGCGCGCCAGCATCGAACGACACGGTTGGATGGCGCATCACACGCACCGCAATCCTGGAGAGATTCGATGGCAGTAGAAAACCGCGCGAACGATGAACGCAGCAATCTGACGAGTTCCAACAAGTTCGAGTTGTTGCTGTACCGCCTGGGCTCGGTGCCCGGTAGCGACGCGCACGAGCTTTATGGCATCAACGTCTTCAAGGTGCGGGAAATCTCGACGATGCCGACGGTTACGCCGATCGCCGGTTCGTCGCCGTTCGTGATGGGCGCGGTGGATATTCGCGGCCAGATCATTCCCGTAATCGACTTGCCGCGACTGATGGGGTGTGAGCCCACGCGCGGGCTGAATATTTTGCTGGTGACGGAGTTTGCGCGATCGACCCAGGCGTTTGCGGTTGAAGAGGTCGACGATATCGTGCGGCTGGAGTGGAATCAGGTGTTGTCCGCCGAAGGTGCGGCTGGGGGCAACCTGGTTACCAGCATTGCGCGGATCGATGGGAATACCGGGGATTCACGCTTGGCGCAAGTGATCGATGTCGAGCAGGTTTTGCGGGATGTGTTTCCGTCACAGCATCCTAGTGTGGATCCGACTTCAGTTGGAGATGCGTTGGGGATTCCGCAGGGAGCGAAGATTCTTGCTGCGGATGATTCCGGGTTTGCCCGGAAGCTTATTGAGCAGGCTTTGAGTGCTATTGGCGCGGATTATGTGATGACCAAGACCGGGGAAGAGGCTTGGGATACCTTGCAGCAGGTCGCGCGTGAGGCGCAGGCTAATGGGACTCGTGTCAAGGATAGCATTGCGCTTGTTTTGACAGATCTTGAGATGCCTGAGATGGATGGGTTTATGCTCACGCGGCAGATCAAGGCTGATGAGCGGATGAGGGATATTCCAGTCATTATTCATTCTTCTCTTACTGGTGCTGCGAATGAGGCGCATGTGAAGAATGCTGGGGCTAACGGGTATGTGGCGAAGTTTGCTGCGGCGGAGTTGGCGGATGCTATTCGGAATGCGGTTGGGGTTGTGGGGTGTGGGGTTGCGGCTTGAGTGAGCTTTTTTGTCTGTTTTCCTAAGTTTTTTGGCCTTTCCTTGAGTTCTTTTTGGTCTATTGGCGTTGCCCCTGTGCGGGGCGGCACCTACTTTCTTTGCCTGCCGCAAAGAAAGTAGGCAAAGAAAGCGGCTTTACACCGCCAGCCCATAAGCGGGTCCCCCGCGCAGCCGCGGTAGTGGTGCATCTGGAATCTGTGCTCTCGCACATTCCGCCTCGGTGACAAGGGCGTCATTCTTCCGGCGGCGCTGCGCGCGCCGATGCGGTCGTTCAGCGCGCGGCGGCGTTCGGTGCGCGGGTGAGTGCGATCGAGTATGTTATTCGGCTCGTTTGGATGCCCATTGTGTTCAACATCTTTGGGGCGTGGAACGCCGCGAGTTTCGCTCGTTGCTTCCGCGTTCCAATGTCTAGTAACGCGAGTACTTCCGCGGCTATCGCGTACAGTATGCCGACGTTGCCGTCCTCGATTTTTATCGCGAGGCCCAGCGCGCCTTGCGCCCCCGCCTTCTTTGTCTGCTCCGATGCACGGACGCCTATCGCGTAGCTTCCGTCCGCGCCAACCTTGCCGACCAGCGCGCCGTCGAAAGCCCGCATCAGTTGCGTGCAGAAACGCCCCTCGCCCGCTACCCACTCAGGATGCGTTGTCATCGCGCGATAGATTCGGGCGAGCGCCGTCGTGCGCGCTGTGACGGACTGTACGTTCGACTATACGTCGTCTTGTGCGGCGGCCAGTTTCGCAAACAGGCGTGCAAGGCGATCGAGCGGAAAAGCCGGTGTCGGTAGATTGCAGCCGTCTGTCGCCCATTGCACCGCTTCGTCGGGTAAATCGCAGACGTCTGCGACCGTATGTTTGACTCGCACCTGCATCGGGTGATCGGGTCGTTCGTACCCCTCCATCGATGCGCCGATCGATTGCGCGCCGGCCAGCATGCCCGCGTGTTTGCCGGAGCAGTTGCTGCATACGCCGCCCGGTTTGAAGTCGCGTTTGATCCAGTCAATGTAGACGGCGTCGGATAACGGCGGATGGCCGCCGCAGCGCAAATCGGCTTCGCTCGCCTGCGCCTTGGCCAGCATCTGTCGTGTCCGTTCGATATGGCGCGCTTCGCTACTATGCGAGCCGCACATCAGCGCAAGGTCGGCTTCGTCGAAACCGAAACGCTCCAGTGCGCCGGTCTCCAACACCGCCAACGCTTGCGCAGGCTTCGCCGCGGAACGCGCCAGCGTCACGCGTGACGGATCGCCGAATGACGCCAATACGCGGCCGCTCGCATCGACCACCGCGACGTGCGCCACATGCGTGTTCTCAATCGAAGCGCCACGGTAGACAGTGGCCGCAATCGGCCCGGTATCGCGCGTGCTCATGCTGGTTCTCCTCGTCATCGATCGAATCACTGGGACTGCATTGAATCATGAATTACGCGGGCGATTCCACTTTCGTCGCGCGCGCGGTGGTTCTCATGCGGTATCGAGCGTGTCGTGAAGATGCTCGACGAGGTAGTCGATCAATGCCCTCACCTTCGGCGGCAGAAAACGATTTGGTGGATACAGCAGCCACACCGAGCCCACGTAGGCGCGCGCTTCGAGATTCCAGTCGGGCAGCACCTGCACGAGTTCGCCGCTCTGCAGCGATTCGACGGCTGCAAATTCCGGTACACACGCTATGCCGAAGTCCTGCAGCGCGGCTTCGAGTCGCGCGCCGGCATGATTGGCAATGTAGCGACCCTTCACGTCGACGCTTTGTGTCTCCGTGCCGCGACGAAAGCGCCAGCGGTTGTCGTCGGCGGTCTCGCCCAGGTAAATGCAGGCGTGCTTCTGCAGATCGCGTGGCTGCGCCGGTGTGCCTCGCTCACGCAAATACGCCGGCGTCGCCACCAGCAGCCAGCGCACCGCGCCCAACCGGCGCCCCGCGAGTCCCTGCGGCGGATGCTCGGTCAGGCGGATCACCAGATCGACATCGTCGGCGAGCGGGTCGACGTCGTGATCGGTGAACAGGAGTTGCAGATCCACTTCGTCAAAAGCGCGCAAGAAGCCGGCAATCAGCGGGTGGATCACCGACCTCGCGAACTGGGTCGGCGCGCTCACGCTCACCTTGCCTTGCGGCCTGCCCGCCAATTGCCCGGCGGCGTCGACCGCGCCCGACGCGGCGCTCACCATGTCGCGACAGAATCGCACCACCTGAGCGCCCGATTCCGTCACCCGCACCGTGCGCGTGGAACGCTCCAGCAACCGGCTTGCCAGCGCGTCTTCGAGCCGCTTGATCTGACGGCTGACCGTGGACGGCGTGCTGCCGAGTTGCCGCGCCGCCACCGAGAAGTTGCCGGCGTCGACGACGCGTGCAAAAACCGCCATGTCCGGCAGCAAGGCGAAAAGCTCGCTTGGGGTCATCGTTCCGGGTCCGTGAGTGTGGTCATGCATTGATGCGTTTTCGACACAAATGCTATGCGCCGAGACCCGATTATCACGCGTGGCGCAAAGTTCGACAATACGATCTTATTAGCTCGAGGTCGTCCATGTCGAAACAAGAACGCCTGCTCATGTTGTCCGATCTGATGCTGCTCGCCGTCGCCGTCGTGTGGGGCACCAGTTACGGCGTCGTCAAAAGCGCACTGGTGTTTTATCCGGTGCTCGGTTTGCTCGCGCTGCGCTTCGGTATCACTTTCGTGATCCTGTCGCCTGCCCTGCGCCACCTGCGCGCGGCCGACGCCCGCACACTGCGCGGCGTGCTGGTCGCCGGCGCGCTGCTGCTCGGCATCTTTCTGTGCGAAACCTTCGGCATCCTGATGACGCGTGCGGCCAACGCCGCGTTTCTGATCAGCTTGTGCGTGGTGTTGACGCCGCTCGTCGAATGGTTGCTGCTCAAGCGCAAGCCGAGCCGCATCGAATGGCTGGCGGTGGCGCTTTCGCTGCTGGGCGCGTGGCTGCTCGCCGGCGACGGTGAACTGAGCCTCAATCCCGGCGACGCGCTGATTCTGCTTGCGGCGCTGTTGCGCGCGTTGACGGTGTGTGTGACCAAACGCGTGATGCGCGATACGGCGCTGCCGGCGCTGTCGGTGACAGCGGTTCAGTCTGGCGTGGTGGCATTCGGCAGCGCCGCGGCCGCCTGGCTGTTCGCGCCGCAGCAGTGGCAACCCGTGCCCTCGGTTGCGGATCATGCGGCGTTCTGGGGCTATGTCGGCTATCTGGTGATCGCGTGCACGCTGTTCGCGTTCTTCGCGCAGAACTTCGCGATCAAGCGCAGCAGCCCGACGCGCGTCTCGCTGCTGATGGGCAGCGAACCGGCGTTCGGGGCATTGTTTGCCTGCATCTGGTTGGGCGAGCGAATTTCGGTGACCGCGTGGGTCGGCGGGGCATTGATCGTCGCGGCATCGATTCTGGCGACGGTGCGATGGACCGCGCTGCGCGTGAGCGCCGCGCAGGCCTGAAGCAGGGTGTTGCGTCGGTCAACGGCTCGGCGCCAGATCCTCTTCGCGCTCCAGCGAGCGCGTGCGTCTGAGTTCCGGGAAGAAGCGCATCCAGAGCAAGGCGACCGCGATGGTCGCCACGCCGCCCACCAGCACGGCCGGTTGCGCGCCCCACCACCCCGCCGTCACGCCGGATTCAAATTCGCCCAATTGATTCGACGTCCCGATGAAAAGCGAGTTGACCGCACTGACGCGTCCCAGCATTTCTTCCGGTGTGCGCAGTTGCACGAGCGAAAGACGCACGACCACGCTGATGGTGTCGGAGGCGCCGAGCACCATCAGCGCGACGAGCGACGCGAGAAATTGATGCGATAGACCGAATACGACCGTGGCCGCGCCGAACGCGATCACGCCGCCGAACATCGCCGCGCCCGGCCGGTTGCGCAGCGGGAAATGCGCGAGCCAGATAGTGCCCGCGAGTGCGCCGATGGCGGTGCCCGAACGCAGCAGGCCGAGTCCGAGCGGCCCCGTGTGCAGGATATCGCGCGCGAAGATCGGCAACAGCGCGGTCGCACCGCCGAACAGCACGGCGAACAGATCGAGCGACAACGCGCCGAGAATCACCGGTTCGCGACGAATGAAGGCAATGCCCGAGAACACCGATTCGAGCGTGACGGGTGCGCGGTTTGCCGGCTTCGCCTGTAGCGAGATGCCCGACACGGCTGCGGCCGCAGCCGCGAATGACAGCGTACAGGCGAGATAGGCCGCGCCGGGGCCGATGCCGTAGAGCAGACCACCCAACGCCGGGCCCGCGATCTGCGCAGTCTGATTCGCCGAAGTGGCCCATGCCGTCGCTTTGGGCAACTGCCCGCGCGGCACGACGCCCGGCAATAGCGAAGCGACCGCGGGCGATTCGAAGGCGCGCGCCGCGCCGACGCATGCGGCCAGCACATAAATCATGGGTGCGCTGATCCAGCCGCCGAAGGTGCCGACAGCGAATAAAAACGCAGCGACGCTTTCGAGGCTTTGGCAGATGGCCGCGATACGGCGGCGGTCGTAACGGTCGGCGACCTGGCCGACGACGAGCGTCAGCACGAACATCGGCAGAAATTGCGCGAGGCCGACGAGGCCGAGTGCGAAGGCGCTATGCGTGAGCGCGTAAATGTGCCAACCCATTGCCACCGCAAGCATCTGGAACGACAGCGACGAGAGGATGCGAGTGCACCAGAAACGTTGAAAGGCGGGGTGTTTCGGCAAACTAACGGATGAAGAGCCGGGCGGTTCGGCGGGCGCTGGAGGCATGGTGTTCGTGCTGTTGACTGGGCGGGCTTGGACGGCCGCCAGTTTAGAGCAAGATGATTTGTTTTGGTTTACGGCCTCGCGCGGCGCGCGGCGCCGGCAGCGACAAAACGGCTCGGTGCCTTCAGGCGAGAACCGGCGGACGCGCCCGGGTGAATCGGGATTCGACGAGCAGATACGAGAGGCCGCCGAGCGCCGCCGTCACCACGACGCCGGCCGCTACCGCGACCAGATACGCAAGCCGGATGTCCGCGAAATTGCGTTGCGCCAGCAGCGCAATGGCGGGATAAAAAGGCACGTGCCAGATGTACAGGCTATAGCTCGCGCGCCCTATTGAGGCAAGCGGCTTGAATTCCAGCGCTCGCACGATCGGCGAACGCGGAGAGGAATGGATGACCCGGTAAATCATCAATGCGACTGACACGGCTAGCAGCGTATATCCGAACGTCTGAAGCCACGCCAGGGTTTTGAACGGGACATTTGAACATGCCAACGCAATCCAGATCGCCATGAACATCGCCGCACCGAGTACGCCTGCCGCTGCGGACTGCCTGGAACGAAGGTGGGAAGGCACGAGCGCGAGCAGGCAGCCTACTGCAATCGAGTCGATCCGGCAAAGCGTGAAAGTATAGATGCCGTTATCGGAAATTCCGGCAAAATGGCACGCCACTCTGAACGATATCGCCACCAGCAGGAGCGCCAAGGCCGGGCGAAAGTACGAATGGAAACGGGCGACGAGAATCGGGAAGACAATATAGAAATGCCATTCCACGGCCAGCGTCCAGAAATGCGCCATGGTGAAATGTTGATCGGCCAGCGCGACCCGATCGCCGAACAGCGACTGCAGACTGGCCGTGAATGTCCATAGCAGGTACTCGTTTTTCAACACCTTGCTATGCGGGTCGATCAGCAGCGCGACAAGCGTGAATATCAGCAAGCTCGCGACGTAGGCCGGCAGCAACCGGATGGCCCGGCGTTGGATGAATTTTGCGTAGGACGCGACTGAATTGACGGGCCGCTTTAGTAGCGTCGTGGTGATGAGAAAGCCCGAGATCACGAAAAACACGTCCACGCCTATCCAGCCGGTCGACGCGATACGCACGATGCCGGACCATGCGCCACCCGACTCCGAGAGGCTGCTGGAAAAATAGCTCGTGTAGTGGAATAGAACGACCAGCATCATCGAAATGGCTCGGAGTCCATCGAGGCCGGTCACGTAGCGCAAAGAGCTTGCGTCTCGGATGCTATGTGTCTCCATCCGCGCATTCTACAGATTACAGAATCTTTGCGGCGGCGAGATGCCAGAAAGGCTGGCGAGAAAACAAAAAGCCGTTGAATCCTTACGGATTCAACGGCTTATCATTCGTTCCTGGCGGAGAGACGGGGATTCGAACCCCGGATAGGTTATTAACCTATACACGCTTTCCAGGCGTGCGACTTAAACCGCTCATCCATCTCTCCGGCGGGGAGCCGAATTATAGCAAACTTCGCGCGCCGCGCCATACCCATGCGCGAACCGGCCTAAGGATGCCGGATATAGTCCACCAGCGCCCGCGTGTAAGCGTCCGGTTTCCGGTCGATCAGGCTCACGCCGATCGCCACCAGAAACCCCGCCGGCACGCCGAATACGCCTGAGCTGATCGGCTCGATCCCGAACCACCGCGCGCCGGCGAAACCCGTCATCTGCGTGAAGAACGGGTACGTGGAGACAATGTAATAGATGCACACCACCAGCCCCGCCACCATGCCCGCCACCGCGCCGAGCCGCGTGGTGCGCTTCCAGAACACGCCGAGCACCAGCACCGGAAACAGACTCGAAGCCGCCAGCGAAAACGCCGCGCCCACCAGAAACAGAATGTTCCCCGTATTCAGCGACGCCACATACGACGCGAACAGCGCCACCCCCAGCAACAGAATCTTCGAGATCGTCACGCGCCGCTGACTCGACGCATTCGGATCGACCATGTGGTAGTACACATCGTGCGACAAGGCATTGGCGATGGTGAGCAGCAAACCGTCCGCGGTGGAGAGCGCCGCGGCCAGCGCGCCCGCCGCGATCAGCCCCGACATCACATACGGCAGCCCCGCAACCTCCGGCGCGGCAAGCACGACCATGTCGGGCTGCATCTGAATCTCGCTCCAGCGCACGATGCCGTCGCCGTTCGTATCGGCAAGGCTGATCAGGCTCGGCTCCACCTTGCGCCATTGCATGAGCCACTGCGGCAAGTCGGAGAAGTGATGGCCGACCAGGCTGGTCAATATCTCGTACTTGATCAGCACCGCCAACACCGGCACCGTCAGATAGAACAGCGCGACGAAGAACAGCGTCCATCCGACGGAGCGTCGCGCCGAGGCCACCGAGGTCGTCGTGTTATAGCGCGTCAGAATATGCGGCAAGCTCGCCGTGCCGAGCGACAGGCACAGCAGCAGCGAAAGAAAATTGCGTTCATGAATGCGCCGGTCTTCATCACTCACGGCGGGGAACGGCTCATGCATCGGCACCGGCGCGGCCGCGCGCATCAGCATTTCATCGCGTCGCTGGGCCCAGACGATCTGCGCGGCGGCGGCGTCGCGTGGAAACTGTTCGAGCGACCGCTCGCGCTCCTTGATCTCGCGCAGCGGGCCGTTATGACGGCGTAGATCGGCGACTTCCTGCGTGAGACGCAGTTTCTCGTCGACGAACGATTGCGGCAAGGTGTCGAGCCGCATCTGCATCAACGCGGCACGGCGGCGATAATCGTCGCGCACGGTCTGCTCGAGCGGCGCGTCGCGCACCTGCTTCTCGAGGCCTTCGACACGCACCATCAAGCGGCCGTAGTTGAATTGCGGCACCCAGCCGAGGCCGTCCTTGTGCGCGATCATCGACACGGGAATCAGGATCGCCGCGATCAGGATGACGTACTGCGCGACCTGCGTCCACGTCACGGCGCGCATGCCGCCAAGAAACGAACACACCAGAATGCCCGCCAGTCCGCAGAAGATGCCGACGGCGAAATCCACGCCGATAAAGCGCGTCGCAATCAGGCCGACGCCCTGGATCTGCGCGACCAGATAAACGAACGAACATAGAATCGCCGCCAGCGCGGCAAGGCCGCGCACGGCGTTGCTCGAAAACCGCGTGCCGAGAAAATCGGGAATCGTGTAGCGCGCGAGCTTGCGCACATACGGCGCGAGCAGGAACGCGACGAGACAATAGCCGCCGGTCCAACCCATCAGATAAGCGAGACCGTCATATCCGGTCGCATAGATCGACCCGGCAAGGCCGATGAACGAGGCTGCTGAAAGCCAGTCGGCCGCTGTCGCCATGCCGTTGAAGACGGACGGCACGCGCCGCCCGGCCACGTAGTATTCGACCAGATCGGACGTGCGCGACAGCAGGCCGATCACCGCATAGACCGCGATCGGCACGAACAGGAACACATAGCCGATCCACACGCCGGGGCCGGTGGTGCGCTCGATGCGCCACATCACATAGATGAAAAGCAGGAAGCCGAGCGTGTAAAGGGCGTAGGAGCTGATCAGCCGGTTCGTGAGCTTCATCGGCTCAGTTTCCGCGCGCGACCGAAGCGTCGGTGCCGACGCTAGCGCTGGCGCTGGCATCCGCGTCAAAGGCGCGTTTCAACTGGCGGTCGGCGCGCTGCATCAGCACGATATACACGACGATGAGCGCGAGATAGATCAGGATCGCACCCTGCGCGCCGAAGTAGAACGGCAACCTGAAGCCGCCGACCCGCACCTGCGCGAGAGCGGGCGCCATCAGCGGCAACACGAACGACACGATGAAGCCCAAGGTCATCAACGTCGCAATCAATGCGAGGTTGAAGCGCCAATACTTTTGATGCGCGCGCGCCATCGCTGCCGAGACCGCGGGCGGTTCAGGCAGGGGATTGAGCGTGGCATGAGAGGAGTGGTGCGGCGCGGCCATGCGCCTATGTATCAAAAAGCCACCGGCCAGGCAATCGGGATTGTCCGCCCAGTGGCTTCAACAACGCGGCTTCATGACCAGCAATCTGCGTGGGACCAAGGGTATGCCGTCGACAAACCCTTGCCCTTCACACAGACCCATACAAGCTTAAAGCGACTCGCCCAGTTGATCGAGAATCGCCGGGTTCTCCAGCGTCGATACGTCTTGCGTGATTTCCTCGCCCTTTGCGAGCGAGCGCAACAGGCGGCGCATGATCTTGCCCGAACGTGTCTTCGGCAGGTTCTCGCCGAAGCGGATGTCCTTCGGCTTGGCGATCGGACCGATCTCCTTGCCAACCCAGTTGCGCAGTTCGTTGGCGAGTTTCACCGCTTCCTCGCCATCCGGACGCGCGCGCTTCAGCACGACGAACGCGCACACGGCTTCCCCGGTCGTTGCATCGGGGCGCCCCACCACAGCGGCTTCCGCGACGAGCGGGTTCGACACCAGCGCCGACTCGATCTCCATCGTGCCGAGCCGGTGGCCCGACACGTTGAGCACGTCGTCGATACGGCCCATGATCGTGAAGTAGCCCGTATCTTTGTCACGCACCGCGCCGTCGCCCGCAAGATACAGCTTGCCGCCGAGTTCCTCGGGGAAGTAGCTCTTCTTGTAGCGGTCCGGGTCGCCCCACACGTTGCGCAACATGGACGGCCACGGGCGCTTCACCACCAGAATGCCGCCCTGCCCGTCCGGCACGTCCTGGCCGGTTTCGTCGACGACCGCGGCCATGATGCCCGGCAGCGGCAAGGTGCATGAACCCGGCACCAGGGGTGTCGCGCCCGGCAGCGGCGTGATCATGTGGCCGCCGGTTTCAGTTTGCCACCACGTATCGACGATCGGACAACGGCTACCGCCGACGTTCTCGTAATACCAGATCCACGCTTCCGGGTTGATCGGCTCGCCGACCGTGCCGATGATGCGCAACGTGGACAGGTCGTAGCTCTTCGGATGCACTTTCTCGTCAGCGTCAGCGGCCTTGATCAGCGAGCGGATCGCGGTCGGCGCCGTGTAGAACAGCGAGACCTTATGCCTCGCAATCATGTCCCAGAAGCGGCCGGCGTTCGGATAGGTCGGCACGCCTTCGAACACGACCTGCGTGCCGCCGAGCGTCAAGGGACCATACGTGATGTAACTATGGCCGGTGATCCAGCCGATGTCAGCAGTACACCAGAACACATCGGACGCCTTCCAGTCGAAGGTCCACTTCAGCGTCTGCGCGGCCCACAGCAGATAACCGCCGGTGCTGTGCTGCACGCCCTTCGGCTTGCCCGTCGAACCGGACGTGTACAGGATGAACAACGGATGCTCGGCGCCGACCCATTCGGGCGCGCATTGATCCGATTCAGCCTGCGTGAGTTCGTGCATCCACAGATCGCGGCCTTCGTTCCATGCGACCTTGCCGCCGGTGCGCTGATAGACGATCACGCTCGTGACTGCTTCGCAACCGCCCATTGCCAGCGCTTCGTCGGCGATGTTCTTCAGCGGCAAGGCTTTGCCGCCGCGCATCTGTTCGTCGGAGGTGACGAGCGCGACCGCGCCCACGTCCACCAGCCGTTCGTTGAGCGACTTCGACGAGAAGCCGCCGAACACCACCGAATGCGTCGCACCGATCCGCGCGCATGCCTGCATCGCGACAATGCCTTCGATCGACATCGGCATATAGATCACCACGCGGTCGCCCTTCTTCACGCCGCGCTTCTTCAGCGCGTTCGCGAAGCGCGATACACGCTGCAGCAGATCCTGATACGTGACGTTGGTAACGGTGCCGTCGTCGGCTTCGAAAATGATTGCGACGCGCTCGCCGTTGCCGGCCTCGACGTGACGGTCGATGCTGTTATACGACGCGTTGATCTGGCCGTCCTCGAACCACGTGTAGAACGGCGCGTTCGATTCGTCGAGCACTTTGGTGAAGGGCGTATTCCAGCTTAGCGTCTCGCGAGCGAGGCGTCCCCAGAAACCTTCGTAATCGCGTTCCGCCTCGGCGGCCAACGCGCGGTACGCGTCCATGCCGGAGATCGCGGCACCTGCCGCTGCTTCAGCGGAGGGAGGGAAAACACGGCGTTCGTGAAGAACCGATTCAATCGCTGACATCGACAACCCCTTGGTGAAGATGAAACGTAAAACCTGTGCCGGCGCGCCGGTTGCGCGCCCTCTGTCTTGTTGACGCCGCAACGAGCGGCGCTGTCTCCAACCCTCGCGCGCCGATCACCGATCATTGCGCCACGGTGCATCCGTCTGCATGTAACACTCATGCGGCACCGCAGCATGAGTGCATGTCAGACGACGTTCCGCCCTCACGCTCAAACATAAGCGCTGCAACTTACCAGCCACTTACGCGCAACGCGCCGGATAGCCAGCGAAAACCCTAACGCCGCTCCTGTGACTCCAGCGTCGAATGATGAATGCAGCGCGAAGCAACGCATGCTACGCGTTCCACGACAATCATGTACCCGAGCCCGCGCATAGACCCGCCGCGGACGAACACGCCGCATGCCGTGACGCCGTGCGAGCGTCGCATACCCGTGACGCGCCTTTACGCTGGCTCGCACGGCCTCTTACAATGCTAACTGAACTAGCCGTCCGGATTCCAGCTTGAATCGTTACTCCCTGCTTCTCATCACCTCGATGCTGCTGGTCGGCAGCAATGTCGGAATCGGTAAATCGATCGTCGAGTTCCTCCCCGTCCCTCTGTTCGCGCTACTGCGCTTCGTGATCGCGATAGTCGTGCTGTGGCCGCTTCTGCGCGTGTCCAGACTGCGCCGCGTGAAGCGTGACGAGTGGTTCAACCTTTTCCTGCAGGCCCTGTTCGGCACCTTCGGGTTTACGCTGCTGATGCTCGGCGGCGTGCAACGCACGAGCGCGCTCGCGGCCGGCGTCATCATGAGCACGATCCCCGCGGTGGTCGCGCTGCTCGCGTGGCTCATCCTCAAAGAGCGTCCGAACGGTCGGGCGCTTGCGTCGATCGCACTGGCGATCGTCGGCGTGGTTGTCATCAATCTCGCGCACGTGGATCGGAGTTCGGGCGGCGAGACGTCGTTCGCGGGCAACCTGATGGTGCTCGGCGCGGTGTGCTGCGAATCGCTTTACATCATCCTGTCACGACGTCTCACGCAAACGCTCGCACCGATCGACATCTGCGCGTACACGCATCTCTTCGGCCTTCTGCTGATGCTGCCGCTCGGCGCGAGCGCGCTGCTCGACTTCGACTATCGCGCTGTGCCGCTCAGCGTCTGGACGCTGGTGCTGTGGTACGGACTGTCGGCGAGCATCTTTTCGTTCTGGTTGTGGATGAAGGGCATCCGTCATGTGCCGGGCAGTCTCGCGGGCGTGTTCAGCGCCGTGCTGCCCGTGGCGGCCGCGATCTACGGCATCGCGTTTCTCGGCGAGCGGCCCACCTTGGCGCACGGCATCGCGCTTGCCTGCGTGGTCACGGGGATCGGGCTGGCGAGCCTGAAGGCCAGACGGGTGCCGCCCGTGGTGTCGTGACTGTTTAAGGCGCGGCCGCCAGCCCTCGGCCGCCGTCCGCAAGGTACTCGGTCAAGCGCGCCGCCTGTCGCAGCGCCGCCATCCTGCCCGCCGCAACGCAGCAAATTCACCCGGCGCTGTACAATAGCGCGCCTGATGCGAGCTTGTCCGGTCTTCTCCGGCCGTGGGTCGCGCCGTCCACTCCGTGGTTTGCGCGCCTGGTCCGCCGCGCACAGGCCGCGTATAGGCCGCGTGTTTGTCATGTATGTGCCGCATACCGTGCATGCCGCGCCGGCGCATTTAGTCCGCGCATTTAGTCCATGTTCCGTCACCTGCGTTTCGTCTGACTCTTGCCCATGACCGCTCCGCGATCCGACTTCGCCCATCAGCGCCGCCCGATGCGCCCGATCCCTTCCATCATCTTCATGAGCCGCTGGCTGCAGTTGCCGCTCTATCTGGGCCTGATCGTGGCCCAGGCCGTCTACGTCGTGCTGTTCCTCAAGGAAGTCTGGCATCTCGTCACGGCTTCCATGACGCTCGACGAAACCAACATCATGCTCGTCGTGCTCGGCCTGATCGACGTGGTCATGATCTCGAACCTGCTGATCATGGTGATCATCGGGGGATATGAAACGTTCGTGTCGCGCCTCGGCGTCGAGGGTCATCCAGACGAACCGGAATGGCTCGATCACGTGAACGCCGGCGTCCTCAAAGTCAAATTGTCGATGGCGCTGATCAGCATTTCGTCCATCCATCTGCTGAAGACCTTCATCAGCCCGGACCAGAATTCGACGCATACGATCATGTGGCGAGTGATCATCCACGTCGCATTCCTTGTGTCTGCGCTCGTAATGGCGCTGGTCGACCGCCTCACCACGCACACGCATCCAAAGCATTTCGAAGAGCCCGCCGTCTTGCACGCCGTGGGCTCCGCTAAAGGTTCCACTCCCCTGAAGGCGCGCGACTGACAACAAGCGCCACCGTCCCCACTGAGCTAGCCATGACCGTCATCAAACAGGAAGATCTGATTCAGAGCATTGCTGATTCGCTTCAGTACATCAGCTATTACCATCCGCTCGACTACATCCAGGCGCTCGGCCGCGCCTACGAGCTCGAACAGAGCCCCGCCGCGAAAGACGCCATCGCGCAGATTCTCACCAACAGCCGCATGTGCGCCGAAGGCAAGCGCCCGATCTGCCAGGACACCGGCATCGTCACGGTGTTCGTGAAGGTCGGCATGGACGTGCGTTGGGACGGCGCGACGATGGGCGTCACCGACATGATCAACGAAGGCGTGCGCCGCGGTTACCTGAACCCGGACAACGTGCTGCGCGCGTCGATCGTGAGCCCGCCGGAAGGTGGCCGCAAGAACACGAAAGACAACACGCCGGCCGTGATCCACTACGAGATCGTGCCGGGCAATACCGTCGACGTGCAGGTCGCGGCCAAGGGCGGCGGCTCGGAAAACAAGTCGAAGTTCGCGATGCTGAATCCGTCGGATTCGATCGTCGACTGGATTCTCAAGACCGTGCCGACCATGGGCGCGGGCTGGTGCCCGCCGGGCATGCTCGGCATCGGCATCGGCGGCACTGCTGAGAAAGCGATGGTGATGGCGAAAGAATCACTGATGGACCCGATCGACATTCAGGACGTGATCGCACGCGGCCCCAAGGACTGGATCGAAGAGTTGCGTGTTGAACTGCACGAGAAGGTCAACGCGCTCGGGATCGGCGCGCAAGGTCTCGGCGGCCTCGCCACCGTACTCGACGTGAAGATCATGGCCGCGCCGACGCACGCCGCGTCCAAGCCGGTCGCGATCATCCCGAACTGCGCGGCTACGCGTCACGCGCACTTCACGCTGGATGGTTCGGGCGTTGCCAAGCTCGAAGCGCCGTCGCTCGACGCATGGCCGAAGGTGCAGTGGGAACCGGACACCGAGAAGAGCAAGCGCGTCGATCTGAACACGCTGACGCCTGAAGAAGTCGCTGCGTGGACGCCGGGCCAGACGTTGCTGCTGTCGGGCAAGATGCTGACGGGCCGCGACGCCGCTCACAAGCGCATCGCCGACATGCTCGCGAAGGGCGAGAAGCTGCCGGTCGACTTCACGAACCGCGTGATTTATTACGTCGGCCCGGTCGATCCGGTGCGCGACGAAGCCGTCGGTCCCGCAGGCCCGACCACGGCAACGCGCATGGACAAGTTCACCGAGACGATGCTGTCGCAAACCGGCCTGATCTCGATGATCGGCAAGGCGGAACGCGGTCCGGTCGCCATCGAGGCGATCAAGAAGCACAAGGCCGCGTATCTGATGGCGGTGGGTGGCGCGGCGTACCTCGTGTCGAAAGCGATTCGCAGCGCGAAGGTTCTCGCGTTCGAAGACCTCGGCATGGAAGCGATCTACGAGTTCGACGTGCAGGACATGCCGGTGACCGTGGCCGTCGATTCGAACGGCACTTCCGTTCATCAAACCGGGCCGAAGGAATGGCAAGCAAAGATCGGCAAGATTCCGGTCGCGACGGTTTGAACTATTGACATCCGCTGAATAATTCAAAGCCGGGGCCTCAAACCCCGGCTTTTTTATGATGAAATGAGAACGGTACGCATCACGCGAAAAACCCTCTGAAATCAGGCGAAAATCTGATTTTTTGCCTTGGCTTTTTGCGTTTCGCCGTTTATTGTTCTGGGAAATTCAAAGCCCCTATAAGGACACACCATGCAAGGCGACAAGAAGGTCATCGAATATCTCAACTCGCAGTTGAAGAACGAACTGACCGCCATCAATCAGTACTTCCTGCATGCGCGGATGTATAAGCACTGGGGTCTCGAGAAACTCGGCAAGCACGAATACGACGAATCGATCGGTGAAATGAAGCACGCCGACTGGCTCATCGAACGCATTTTCATGCTCGACGGTCTGCCGAATCTGCAAGACCTGCACAAATTGCTGATCGGTGAGGAAACGAAAGAAATCCTCGAATGCGATTTGAAGCTCGAACAGATTTCGCAGAGCACCTGTAAAGAAGCTATCGCGTATTGCGAAACGGTGCGCGATTTCATCTCCCGTGAAATCTTCACGAAGATTCTCGACGACACCGAAGAACATATCGACTGGCTCGAAACGCAAATCGACCTGATCGACAAGATCGGCATCCAGAACTACCAGCAATCCGCAATGGGCTCGGTCGAGTCGTGATCGGCCCACGCCGCACCCACCCGCGCGCCGTTCATGGCTCAGTTTATTTGCGATGATCCACGCCGCGCGGGCGATATACTTGCGCACCGTCCCGTTTTTCCGAGTGTCCCTTGAGCGCCGTGCCGCACGCGTCCTCGCCGTCTATGCCCGCAGAATCCTCCACCGCGAATACAGGAATGTTCACGTCTGGCGCCGGAACGCGCACACCGGTCGGCATTTTCGATTCGGGGCTGGGTGGTCTGTCGGTGTTGCGGGCGGTCCGGGCACAACTGCCTGACGAAGCGATCCTGTATGTCGCCGACTCGCTCTACGCCCCCTACGGCGAGCGCGACGACGACTTCATCGCCGACCGCACGCTCGCGATCGGCGAATGGCTCGTCAAGCAAGGCGCGAAAGCGCTGGTGGTTGCCTGCAATACCGCCACCGCGCAGTCGATCGCGCTGGTTCGCGAAAAGCTGCCTATTCCTTTGGTCGGCGTCGAACCTGGCGTCAAACCCGCGGCGCTGCAATCGAAAACCCGTGTCGCCGGCGTCCTCGCCACACAAGTGACGCTGCGCAGCGCCCGCTTTCAGGCGCTGCTCGAACGCTACGCGGCGGATTGCCGCTTTCTCTGCCAGCCGGGCCACGGGCTCGTGCAGGCCGTGGAACGCTGCGACGTCGGCTCCGCGGAATTGCGTGCGCTGCTGCGCGGCTACCTGCAGCCGATGCTCGACGCTGGCGCGGACACGCTGGTGCTCGGCTGCACGCACTACCCGTTTCTCGATGCGGCGATTCGCGATATCGTCGGCGACCGGCTGATGCTGATCGACACGAGCGTCGCCATTGCGCGGCAGCTCGAACGCGTGCTCGACCAGCATGGTTTGCGCGCGGCGCCGCAAAGTGCGGCCACCGTTCTGCCCCGTTTTTTTTCCACGGGCGACGGCACACATCAGCAGCAATTGGCCGCTACCCTGCTGCATATCGACGCCACGGTCGAACAGGTGTCGATTCCCTCGCGCCGCACGGCAGCGCCTGATTCCCAAGCCGCATAACTGCCGCCCAAGCGCGTTTTTTCGGGGCACCGAGCGGCTTTTCGACGGCTTTTAGGCCATTTCGCGCGCCGCCCGCCAACAACGCGCGTCACCGCTCCATAGACGAAACCCTTCTAAGAGTCTGGTTTTGTTACAAAAAATCACGCAGGACGCTTGCCAAACGGCCCAAACAAAATGATAATAATTCGCATTAACGTTAGCTATGACGCCTGCCATGATTGTCTGTGTCTGCAAGTCTGTTTCTGACCGAAAGATCCGTGCTTCGATCGAGGAAGGCATGGATTCGTTCGACGAGCTCCAGTTCGAGCTCGGCGTCGCATCCTGCTGTGGCAAGTGCGCCGATTCCGTGCGCGACGTCATGATGAAAAGCGGCGTCTGTGCGAGCCGCTGTGGTTTCGAGCATCACCCGCAAGCTGTACCGCTGACGTTTTACGAACGCAAAGCGGCCTAAGCCAGCCATTAAGGCGCGGCTCGCTCCGCGCCTCGGGCGCCTCGCGCCCAATGCCGTTCTCGCTGTTCCAGCGTTATCCCACTGCCGTCAGCAAGCCAGTATTCGTACCAGCCAGCTACCCGCTCACCCGTCACAGGAGTTCGAGATGGAATTGCTGATTGGTTTCGTGACTACTTTGTTCATTTCGCTGCTGATTTTTCGAACATGACGATGTCCTGTCTGACGCGCTGCATCGACAGCGCGCCGCCACGTTAACATGCCGGCCTCGCCTATCGTTTCAGCCGGCGCCGTGCCGGCTTCGTCCACCCGACTGAACTCCCGCGTCCTGACCGCAACCGCCGTGGTTGCAGCGATTCACGTCGCGCTGCTTGCGGTGGTCATGACCTTGCGTCATGAGCCCGTGCAGCCCGTGCTCGAGTCGCGCGTCATGACCGCGCAGTTGCTGCCGCCGGCGCCGGTTGCCGCGCCGGTCGCGATTCAGTCGATCGCGCCGCCGCCCCCCACGCCGACGCCGCCGGTTCGCACCAAGCCGAAGGTTCAGCCTAAACCGGCCCCGACGCTCAAACCGACGCCCACGCCTCTACCGGTGGCCGCCGCGCCGTCACCCACGCCCGTCGCCGCGCCCGATCCCACGCCACCCGCGCCACCCGCGCCTGCCGCACCGGTTGCACCGCCCGCGCCTGCTGCTCCGGCGATCGGCCGTCAGACGATGGAGATCAGCGCGCCCAAAGACATATCGCACCTCACGTGCAATATCGTCAAGCCGGATTACCCGGCGCTGTCCAGGCGCCGCGGCGAGACTGGCGCGGTGATCGTGAGTCTAGTGGTCGGCGTGACCGGCAAGTTCGAAAACGTCGCTCTGAAAAAGAGCAGCGGTTTCAGCCGCCTCGACGACGCCGCGCTCGAAGCGGTGCGCGCGAGCGCCTGCCAACCCTATCTTGAGAACGGGCAGCCAGTACGGGTCCCGACCACCCAGCGTTACGACTTCAATCTGAACGATTGAGGCAGCTTTTAAAAAAAGGAATTGCAATGCAAAACTACGGACTGGCGCACGTCTGGGCGCAAGGGGATTTCGTGACGCGCGGCATCGCGCTCGCGCTGTTGATCATGTCGGTGATGTCGTGGAGCGTGATCGTCATCAAAGGCTGGAATGTGATGCGCCTGAACCGCCTCACGAAGAATGCCGAACAGGCGTTCTGGCATTCGGATGATCTCGCCGACGGCGTGAAGAAGCTCGGCGCAGGTTCGTCGACGCCGCAGGACAATCCGTTCCTCGCGCTGGCGCTGTCGGGCCAGGAAGCGGCCGATCATCATCATCAGACGCAGCCCCATCTGCATGACCGCATGGACGTGTCGGACTGGGTCACGCGCTGCCTGAAAGACACGATGGACGAAAGCGTCGCGCGCATGCAGAGCGGTCTCGCGATTCTCGCGTCGATCGGCAGCACGGCGCCGTTCGTCGGCCTGTTCGGCACGGTGTGGGGCATCTATCACGCGCTGCTGGCCATCGGCGCGAGCGGTCAGTCGTCGATCGATCAGGTCGCGGGTCCGGTCGGCGAAGCGTTGATCATGACCGCGTTCGGCCTGTTCGTCGCGATTCCGGCCGTGCTCGGCTATAACGCACTGACGCGCGCCAACAAGGCCTTGGTCGCCAAACTGAGCCGCTTTGCGCATGGCCTGCATGCATTCTTCGTGACGGGCGCGCGCCTGTCGTCGTCCAAGCGCGGCGACGGCCTGCGTCTGGCCGCACGCACGAACTGATCGACGAGGCACTCCGATGGCAATGAGCCCCTTCGCCGGCGACGATGACGACGGCCTGATGAACGAAATCAACATGACGCCGCTCGTCGACGTGATGTTGGTTCTCCTGATCGTCTTCATGGTGACAATTCCGGTGATCCGTCACGCGGTGAAAATCGATCTGCCGCACGCAAGCAGTCAGAAGGAAGACACCAAGCCCGCGCAAGTCACGGTCACAGTCGACGCCGACGGCAACGTCACGTGGGACGACAAGAAGGTCGACGAAGCCGCGCTGAGCGCGAAGATCGCGGAAGCCGCGCAAGCGAACCCGCAGCCTGAGCTGCATCTGGACGCGGACCGCAAGGTCCCGTACGAGAAAGTGGCGCAGGTGATGGCGGCCGCACAGGCCGGCGGCCTCACGAAGATCGGCTTCGTGACCCAGCCGAAAAGCAGGTAATGTGGTGAAAAGCCCTTGAAACAAGGGCCAAAAAGTAAAAGGCCTTCATCGTCAGATGAAGGCCTTTTTTGTGCGCACTCGGCGCCTTCGGGCGGCGGGATCATTTGCCATCGGTCGAAGATTGATAGCTACTCGAATCACCGCATGCGACAGCCGTGATCGACACGGACAGCGCGGTCAGCCCTATCAGGCCGGCTATCATAGCGGCCATGAGTTTCCGCATAAGAGACTCCTTAGCGAAGGGATTTCACTATATGCCCGCGAGCCCGCGCAATCAAGCAAACAGCCATTGAAAGTACTCATGACAGGCCACGCTTAAATGCTAAAAGCGATGCCACGGCCCGTGAGAACTGCTATGACGCGATCGCGAACATCGGCTGCGCAAGCACGACCTTTTCCTCGCGCGTCGGACACTCGCCCATGATGTGCTTACCCTCGTCGGGATCGAGCATCTCGACCAGATAATCGACAAAGGCGCGCACGGCCGGCACCATTCCCTGGCGCGACACGAATACAGCGTACAACTGCGGCGTCGGAAAGGTCCAGCCCGGCATCACCGGCGACAATTGCCCGGCTCGCAGCGCAGCGCCGTACATCATCTCCGGCAACGCCGCGATACCGACGCCGGCGAGCACCGCTTCACGAATCGTCATCAGATCGGCGGTCACGAGGCGCGGTTCGTGTTCGTGCGCGTGACGCGTGCCGTCGGGCGCGATCAGGTTGTAGACGTGGCGCCCGTCGCCGGTCGGCACGTCGAGCGTTTCGAAACCGTTCAGGTCGGCCGGCAGCAACGGCGGCGCGTTCTGTTGCAACAGGCTCGGCGCGCCGACGAGCATCTGTTCCGTTCGCCACAGCGGCCGCACGACGATGTTGGCATTTTCGGGCGGATCGGAGCGCACGCGCAGCGCGACGTCGATCGAATCCTCGAACAGATCGACCACGCGGTTCGTGACGCGCATCACCACGCGCACTTCCGGGTAGCGATGCATGAATTCGGGCAGAATCTGCGACAGGATGGTCTGCGAAACCGTGACCGGCACGCTGACGCGCACCGTACCGCGCGGCGACGAGCGCAGTTGCTGGACGACGTTGACGGCCGCCTGCGCCTCGCTCAGCATCGCCTGACAATGCTGGTAGAACAGTTGACCAGCTTCGGTCAACGCCAGCTTGCGGGTGGATCGCTGCAGCAGCCGCACGCCGAGCGACGCCTCCAGTTCGGTCAGCCGGCGCGACAGGCGCGACTTGGAAATTCCCAGCACGCGTTCGGCGGCGGAAAAACCGCCGTGTTCGACGACCTGCGAAAAATACATCAGGTCATTCAGATTGTGTGAATCGATCTTCATCTCATCGTTCCAGTAATAGAACAATCCATTGCGTGAGGACGGCTGGCACCCCCTAAAACGGTCCCTATAATAGCTCCATGTTTCAAAAATAACGCTATTCCCGATTTTTTGAGGTGACTTTGATGAGCACGACCCGCACGATCGAACGT
Source organism: Paraburkholderia sp. BL27I4N3 (assembly GCF_003386115.1). Lineage (NCBI taxonomy): Bacteria > Pseudomonadati > Pseudomonadota > Betaproteobacteria > Burkholderiales > Burkholderiaceae > Paraburkholderia > Paraburkholderia sp. BL27I4N3. The sequence goes on from NZ_QREJ01000001.1 coordinate 3,014,981, forward strand.
ACCTTTCCGGCCGTTCGCACGACCGAGGGTGGCGGCTTTATCGTCCACCGCCCGTTTCCGACCCGCCTGTTGATGGACTTCGATCCGTTCCTGCTGCTCGACGAAATGGGGCCGATCGACTACGCGCCGGGCGAGGCAAAAGGCGCACCGGACCATCCGCATCGCGGCTTCGAGACGGTCACGTATGTGCTCGAGGGCCAGTTCGGCCATAAGGATTCTGCCGGCCACTCCGGCACCCTGCACGCCGGCGACGTGCAATGGATGACCGCGGGCGCGGGCGTCGTGCACAGCGAGATGCCGGACCCGTCGTTCGTGCGCACGGGCGGACGCGTGCACGGCCTGCAGCTCTGGGTGAATCTGCCGCGTCGCGACAAGATGATCGCGCCGCGCTACCAGGAGATGCCGTCAGCGAGCATTCCCGTGGCGACCTCCGCGGACGGCAAGGTGCGCGTCAAGGTGATCGCCGGCGAAGCGCTCGGCGTTAAAGCAGCAATCGAAACGCGTACACCGATCCTGTACCAGCATTTCTCGCTGCAACCTGGAGCGACGATCCGGCAGCCAGTGCCGGACGACTATCGCGTGTTTGCGTACAGCCTGTCCGGTAAGGGCTTTTACGGCGAAGGCGAAGCGCGTCAGGAAATCGACGCGCAGAAAATGGTCGTGTTTCAGAACGACGGAGACTCGGTGACGCTCACCGCGGGCGCGGAGCCGCTCGAGGTGCTGCTGCTAGGCGGCGTGCCGCTGAAGGAGCCCGTGGTGCGCTACGGACCGTTTGTGATGAACACGGAAGACGAGATCCGCCAAGCCGTCGTCGACTACCAGGCTGGGCGCATGGGCGCGATCACGCATTGAATCGCCAGCGAGCGTGTCGCAGCTAAGGCGCGAAGGCCGGTAAATTCGTTCACAATAGCAATTCAGGCCGCGCGCCACGCCGTTCACTGATAACGGGCCGTGGCGCGCGGCAATTTCCGTCCCTGTTCAGGAGCGCGCATGGCAGAGTCCACCGTCACCGCCCACATCGGCTCGACGAATTTCCAGGTTCATTTCGACGACGGCAAGCACACATGGCTAGCCGACGAACCCGAGTCGCTCGGCGGCGGTGATCGCGGGCCGACGCCCGTTTCGCTGCTGCTGTCGAGCCTCGGCGCATGCACGTCGATTACGCTGAAGATGTACGCCCAGCGCAAGGACTGGCCGCTCGCCGACGTGCGCGTGACGCTGTCGCTCGAAACCGGCGACGCGGGCACGACCATCGACCGTAAGATCGTGCTCGAAGGCGATCTGTCCGACGAGCAGCGGGAACGGCTTTTGCAGATAGCCAACCAGTGCCCGGTTCACAAGATCCTCACGCATTCGATCACGATCCGTTCGGGGCTCGCCGTCGCTTAAACGCTTTCATAGGAAGCTGTCGTTTTGAATTTCGAACACCTTATCCAGATCAACGACCCGTTGAATCCGTTTGTCGAATCGATGACCCGCGCGCAATTGTGGGAAGGTCTCGTGCTGCGCGCCGAACAGCCGCAGTTGTTCGTGATGGGGCTCGACAGTTGCACGATCCTTTCGCGCGAAGGCAACGTACTCGAACGGGAATTGCACTACGGCCAGGCCACGGTGCGCGACCGCGTCACGCTCGAGGAAAGCCAGAGCGTGCGCTACGACATTCTGCCGACGGCCGACTACGTGGGCGGCTCGCTCACCATGACCATCGAGCAGCCGGACGAGTTGCAGTTGTTCCTGCGCTTCGAATACGCGACCACGCTGCCCGAATCGACCGATCCGGATGCGCATCAGACGCAGGAGATCGTGAAGTCGGCGTATCGGGAGAACGATATCGACACCGTTCGGCTGATTCGTCAATACGTGCAGGCGAAGCAGGAGCCCGGCACGTTGCATTGAACATCGCGCGGGCACCGCTGCCCGCCATCGAGCGCAAGACCGCCGAACGACCTGGCGGTCGTTTTCCCGACCCTGTTCCGCCCTAAAGCCTCTCTCACTATCGAAACTCAAATCCGATCAATTTCTCTTTCTTGTAAATAGGAATAGTTATCATTTAGAATTAGTCCATCGAATCGACTAACAGCTAAAACGAATGACCGATCTCACGCGCCCTTCCACACTCAGCCTGCGCCGCCCGGCTGCCGCGCTGACCAGCCGTCCGAAAACGTCGACGGCAACGGTGACCGGTCAGAAACCCGGCGCGTCGGATCGCACCAACGGTTCGGGCGAGACGTCGCAGCGGGTCGTTCACAGCGACGCTTTGCTGCAAGGACATAGCCACGTCAGCATCGTCCATAACGGCGAGACCTACCAGCTGCGGGCAACGCGCTTAGGCAAGCTGATCCTGACGAAGTAGGAACGAACAGCAGTTAGTACCGGGTATTGTGGGGACCACCTCCCAGAGAGGTGTTGGGCAGTAGCCAGCCACGACGGCTTGCACGTGAGAACTAGACCCCTTCGTGCAGACACCAAGCCAGCCGTCGCAGCAAGCCAGGCCGCTTTTTTGGTTCTCACTCGATACGGCGACACGCTTGAACGTGCGTCGATCATGCGAAAAATGAAAAAGCCGTGGGATGATTTCATCTCCACGGCTTTTTGTTTGGGCAGGCGCGGACTACTGCAAGCGCGCTAATGCGTCGAATGAGTTACTTGGAAGCCCAGCCCCAGAACATCAGCCACCACGCGCTGTCGACCACGGCCAGTGCCGCGGCGAACCACACCATCGCGAGGCCGCGTTGAACGAAACGCTCGCTGTAGCGGCGCGTTACGAGCCAGGCGAGCCATGCGCTCCACAGGTTGGCAATCGCCAGAATCGCGATACGCATATCCGACGCCCACCACAACGACAGATGCTCCGCGCGCAGCAGCGACAGCGTGGTCGCGGACAGGCCGAGAAACACGCCCGCGCCGGCAATCGGAATCAGTCCTTGCGTCAAATGATGCAGACGCACGCCATCGAAGCGCCCCAGCATGCGCGTCGCGCCCATCAGCAGCACTAGCAGCACGGTGCCGTACACCAGCGCCGTGGCAAGGATGTAGCCGATCAGCATGGTGCCGTCGAGCCACGAGAAGACGTCGTTCTGCTCGGGGTAATGCGTGAACAGGAACCACGGCGCGTTGGTGTCGAGCGGCCATGTGATGTCGTGATCGACCAGCCAGTTCGCGAGGAAAATCTTCAGATCGACGAACCAGCGCGACGCGGTCCAGTGGAACGCGCCGATCGCGATGCCGAGCAGGCCGTACAGGATCAACGCGGTGTCCCACGGGTTGGCCTGCTTGTCGCCCAACTGCACCACTTCCGACGACGGCGCGCGCCACGTCAACGCAATCGCGTCGCGGTGGCCGCTGCAACGGCCGCACATATGGCAATCCGATGCGCCCTTCATGTTGCGCAATGGCACGAGCGGCGCGCAATTGATCGGAATCACGCGATGCCCATGCTCGCCGTTCTTGTACGAACGGCGCCATGCCTCTTCATCGACTTTGTAGTGAAACGGCGCGAGCCGCGCCAGAAGCGAAAAAACCCCGTTGACGGGGCAGAGATACTTGCACCAGACACGCTTCTCACGCCCGTAGAGCAAGCCGATGATCATCGCCGCGAAGGTCGAGCCGCCTAACACCAGCAGCACGGCTTTCGGATACTGGTAGACGCTCACCATCTGTCCGTAGATGGTGGTGATGCCGAAGGCGACGAACGGCCAGCCGCCCCAGCGCATCCAGCGTGGGATCGCCCAGCCTCGCCCGTACTTGCTGGCGAATTCGGCGAGCGCGCCTTCGGGGCACAGCACGCCGCACCAGACGCGGCCGAGCATGACCATCGAGAGCAACACGAACGGCCACCATATACCCCAGAACACGAACTGCGCCGCGAGCGTCAGGTTGTTCCACAAGTGCGCCGAGTCGTCCGGCAGCGGCATCACTGCCGGCACCAGAATGAGAAACGCGTACACCGCCACCACGACCCACTGAATGCCGCGAATCGCGGCACCGTGACGCTGCATCCACTGCCCGGCCGCGGCGAGGCGGCCCGGGCGGGTCATTACCGTACTCATGCCGTGCGCCCAGCGGCTTGTCGTGCCGGCTTGCGATTCGCGCGGCGCAGCAGCAGGTAGACCACGCCCCAGTAAGCCGCATAAGCGATCAGATTCATCAGCGCCGGGTGAGCGCGATAGCCGGTGAGCGTGGCGACCAGCGAACCGAAGGTGCTCGAATCGTCGAGGATCGCCGACGAATTCCAGATCTGGCCGACGATGGTCGGCAGGATTTCCTTGTCGATCAGCTTGTCCACACCGGTCTGAAACAGACCCGCGCCGAGGAACAGCAGCATGATTTCCGTGATGCGGAAAAAGAGCCGCCACGAGAAGATCTTGCCGCCCAACTGCAGGATATAGAAGGTCAGGAACGCCAGCGCCAGACCGATCACGACCGCGAGCATCTGGCTGGCGCCCACGTGACCCGACTGGCCGAAGCCGAGTCCGTACAGAAAGATCACCGTCTCGCTGCCTTCACGCGCGATCGCCAGGGCCACCAGCAACGCGACACCCCACCAGTTCGAATCGCGCTGGCTTTTCTGCAGCGACTGTTCCATGTCGCGCTTGAGCGTGCGGCCGTGCTGCTTCATCCACAGCACCATCTGCACGATCAGCACGCAGGCGACCAGCACCATCGCGGTCTGGAAATAATCCTGCGCGTCGCCGGAGAGCACTTCGGTGAAACCGACCAGCGCGGCGCCGAGCGCTACCGCCGCAATCAAACCGGCCGCCACGCCGCCCCACAGGTACGGCAAACCGCGGCGCGCGTCGTCGTCGCCATTTTTCAGCCACGCGTACAGGATGCCGACGACCAGCAACGCCTCGACACTTTCCCGCCACACGATGAATAGAATCTGCCCCATCAAGCTCTCCCTCTGCCCTTCTACTGCTTGTGCGAACGACGGGCCGTTCACGGCCTGCACTCGCGTTCCAAGCCCTTACTTCGCGACGATGACGCCCTGCGCCTGCTGGTGGAAATCGTCGAAAAACTTGTACTCGCCCGGTTCGAGCGGCGCGATCACAACGAACGAATCCGCGCCCGGCGCCAACACCTTTTCTTTACGCAACTGCACGCTTTCGAATTCGGCCGCGCCTTTGCCCGTGTTGCGCACTTCGATCTTGATGCGCTGCCCCGCCGGCACTTCGATGCGGGCCGGGTTCAGCTTGCCGTCGTTCATTTCCAGCTTGAAGGTCGGCAGGTCGGCTGCATGGGCCGCGCTTGCCAGCAAAATCGTGGCGGCGAAGGTCGCGATCTTTCGGTTGATTCTCATTAGCCCTTCCGGAAAACGCAGCGCGTTGGCGGTCGACCGCCGACGCGCCGTCTGCTGCACTGGCTCGTTCAGCCTCGTTCGGTCACTCATTGACACTCGCTGATCACCCGCGCACGCGCGGCCACGCGTGCTCGCGCGCGATGATGCGCGGCGATCAGTAGCCGCCCTTCTTGCCGATGCCGGCATAGGCGAAGTCGTATTCGAGGGTGATCGGCTTGAACCACGGACCCACGCCGGTTTCCTTGTCGACGTGGCGGCCGAACGCCATATGACCTGTTTGCATCGGCGCTTCGACGATCATCTTCAGGTGGTACTTGCCCGGGCCTTGCAGCTTGACGTTGTCGCCGTAGTGCGGGCCGTCGTTGGCGACCATCGCCATCAGGTCGCCCTTTTGCGTCTGAGTCGAACCGGCCTTCGTCAGTTCATAGTGCACTTGCAGATACGGCATCCAGTCGCCTTCCGCGAAACCGGTCGGATTGTTCTTGACCGCGTGAATGTCAGCTTCGAGGTGGATGTCCGAATCCGAGGCTTTGCGCATCATGCCTTCGGGTTCCATCGTGATCGGCTGCAGATAGACCGCGTTGATTTCCATGCCGCCGTGAATCTGCTGTTTGCCGATGGGATATTCCGCCGCCGCTGCCGAGAAAGCCGCGACCGCGGCCACCGCTGCCGCGCCGCCACGTACAAATGAAGAAATCCGCATTGAAACTCCTTGTTTTTATCAGACTGGAATCGAACCCATTGGAACAGTGCGTCGCGCACGCCTTGCGATGCAGCGGCGCATGAGCGCCCCGATCGATCGCCGGCGGGCTGGCCGTTACGAACGTTAATGCGAACCATTCTCAATATTGGTCGAGTTTATCATTGATCGCGAGGGAGAACAAATGAGAGCGCGCGGCAAGCCTTGTGGCAGCAGGGTCTTAAGGCAGACTTAAGGAAGCGCTGGGGAGGAAGTGAGGCGATGGCGGGCGAGTGCCCGGCATGGATTAACCGGGCGCGGCGCATTGCCGCGCCCCAGGCGCGCGGACGACTTAATCGACGCCCGACACGTGATCGCCGACGTTCGCGCCGAACACGCGCTGGCGCAGCAACGCGAGCTGGTCGCGGGTCTGCGCGGCCTTCTCGAATTCGAGGTTCTTGGCGTGCTCCATCATCTGCTTTTCGAGACGCTTGAGTTCCTTGGCAAGCTGCTTCTCGGACATGTCCTCGAATTTCGCGCGCGCCTGCTGTTCCTTCAGTTCGGCGCGGGCGTCGTCGACGTTGTACACCCCGTCGATAATGTCGCGAATGCGCTTGACCACGCCGCGCGGCGTAATGCCGTTCTCCAGGTTGAAGGCAATCTGCTTGTTGCGCCGCCGTTCGGTTTCGTCGATGGCGCGGCGCATCGAGTCCGTGATCTTGTCTCCATAGAGAATCGCCTTGCCGTTCACGTTCCGCGCCGCCCGGCCGATGGTCTGGATCAGCGAGCGCTCGGCGCGCAGAAAGCCTTCCTTGTCCGCGTCGAGAATCGCGACCAGCGACACTTCCGGAATATCCAGCCCTTCGCGCAACAGGTTGATCCCGACCAGCACGTCGAAGGTGCCCAGACGCAGATCGCGGATGATTTCCACCCGCTCCACGGTGTCGATGTCGCTGTGCAGATAACGCACCTTGACCCCGTGGTCGGCCAGAAACTCGGTCAACTGTTCGGCCATGCGCTTGGTCAGCACCGTGACCAGCACGCGGTCACCCACCTTGACGCGCTCGTTGATCTCGCCGAGCACATCGTCGACCTGGCTGCGCGCCGGGCGCACCTCGATTTCCGGATCGACGAGGCCAGTCGGACGCACCAGTTGCTCGGCCACCTGACCTGCTGTCTTCTGCTCGTAGTCCGCCGGCGTGGCCGATACGAACACAACCTGACGCATCTTGCGTTCGAACTCGTTGAACTTAAGAGGCCGGTTGTCGAGCGCCGACGGCAATCGGAAACCGTAGTCGACCAGATTTTCCTTGCGCGCGCGGTCGCCGTTGTACATGCCGTTCAGCTGGCCGATCAGCACGTGCGATTCGTCGAGCAGCATGAGCGCGTCCGAGGGCAGATAGTCGACCAGCGTAGGCGGCGGCTCGCCCGGCGCCGCGCCGGAGAAGTGCCGCGAGTAGTTCTCGATGCCCTTGCAGAAGCCGAGTTCCTGCAGCATTTCCAGGTCGAAGCGCGTGCGCTGTTCGAGCCGCTGCGCTTCGACGAGCTTGCCGCCGCTATAGAAGAATTCGAGCCGCTCGCGCAGTTCGGCCTTGATCGTTTCGACCGCGCGCACCACGGTATCGCGCGGCGTCACATAGTGCGACGACGGATACACCGTGAAGCGCGGAATCTTCTGGCGCACGCGGCCCGTGAGCGGATCGAATAGTTGCAGGGTTTCGATTTCGTCGTCGAACAACTCGATGCGCACCGCCATCTCGGCATGCTCGGCCGGGAAGATATCGATCGTGTCGCCGCGCACGCGGAACGAGCCGCGCTGGAAGTCGGCCTCGTTGCGGTTGTACTGCATGGCGATCAGACGCGCGATGATGTCGCGCTGGCCGAGCTTGTCGCCGGTGCGCAGCGTCAGAATCATCTTGTGATATTCAGACGGGTTGCCGATACCGTAAATGGCCGACACGGTGGCGACGATCACCACGTCGCGCCGCTCCATCAGACTCTTGGTGGCCGACAGCCGCATCTGCTCGATGTGCTCGTTGATCGACGAATCCTTTTCGATGAACAGATCGCGCTGCGGCACGTACGCTTCCGGCTGGTAGTAGTCGTAGTACGAGACGAAGTACTCGACCGCATTGCGCGGGAAGAACTCGCGGAACTCGGAGTAGAGCTGCGCGGCGAGCGTCTTGTTCGGCGCGAACACAATGGCCGGGCGGCCGAGCCGCGCGATCGTATTGGCCATCGTGAAGGTCTTGCCGGAACCGGTCACACCGAGCAGCGTCTGGAACGAGAGGCCATCTTCGACGCCTTCGACGAGCGTGTCGATCGCCGTGGGCTGGTCGCCGGCGGGCGGATACGGCTGGTAGAGCTGGAACGGCGAGCCTTCGAATCGGACAAATTTGGATTCGTCCAGCGTTTCGTCGGCTTCAGTCAGATGTTGTTCGGACATGGGGGCGGTACCGGGCCTTGGGGGCAAAGAACTATTCTAACGGGTTGCGTGAATCGAAGATCGAGCGGGTCTGCGTAGGGTTTTGGGGAGTTGCGCGGGCAGATGCGGACGCAATGGTGTGGCCCTTTGGGCGCAGTTGCACGACATTGGCTCACGACGACGGAACTGCCGCCACGAGCCTTGATTTCGCCGGCTGCGGGCCGCTTTCCGGCTTTCTCCAGGCGGCTTGGCGGGGAGCCCCGTTGTTGCCAAGTGGCGCCGGAGTGCCTGTTTTTCAAGCAAAAAATTCCCTACGAGCGGCGTTGCCGTCCGAAAAACGGCCGCGAATTCGTTACAATGCGAAGTTGCGCTCGGTCGCCGCCGCCCGCAGCGCGTCCACGTTTTGCGCCGGACGCCGCTGGGCCGGCCGTCCGCGATCGGAGCCGCCCTCTTCTCACTACTGCTGCCACCCATCATGTCTCTGTTCTCCGCCGTCGAACTTGCTCCCCGCGACCCGATTCTGGGCCTGAACGAAGCCTTCAACGCCGATGCGCGCACCACCAAGGTCAACCTTGGCGTCGGCGTGTATTTCAACGAAGAAGGCAAGATTCCGCTGCTGCGCGCCGTGCGCGACGCCGAAAAGGCTCGCGTCGAAGCTGCGCTGCCGCGCGGGTATCTGCCGATCGAAGGCATTGCCGCTTACGACGCCGCCGTGCAGAAACTGCTGCTCGGCAACGACTCGCCGCTGATCGCAGCGGGCCGCGTCGTGACCGCGCAGGCATTGGGCGGCACGGGCGCGTTGAAGATCGGCGCGGACTTCCTGAAGCGCCTGAATCCGAACGCGAAGGTCGCGATCAGCGATCCGAGCTGGGAAAACCACCGTGCGCTGTTCGAAAGCGCAGGCTTCGAAGTCGTGTCGTATCCGTACTACGACGCGCAAACCCACGGCGTGAATTTCGACGCCATGTTGAGCGCGCTGAACAGCTACGCAGCGGGCACCGTCGTCGTGCTGCACGCGTGCTGCCACAACCCGACCGGCGTGGACCTGAGCGTCGAGCAATGGAAGCAGATTGTCGAAGTGGTCAAGGCGCGCAACCTGGTGCCGTTCCTCGACATCGCTTACCAAGGTTTCGGCGACAACATCGAAGCAGACGCTGCAGCCGTGCGTCTCTTCGCCGCGTCGGAACTGAACGTGTTCGTGTCGTCGTCGTTCTCGAAGTCGTTCTCGCTGTACGGCGAGCGCGTCGGCGCGCTGTCGGTCATCACGGCGAGCAAGGAAGAAGCCGCTCGCGTGCTGTCGCAACTCAAGCGCGTGATCCGCACGAACTACTCGAACCCGCCAACGCATGGCGGCTCGGTGGTCGCGGCCGTGCTGGCCTCGCCGGAACTGCGCGCCACGTGGGAAACCGAACTGGCTGAAATGCGTGACCGTATTCGCGCCATGCGTAACGGTCTGGTTGAACGCCTGAAGGCTAGCGGAGTGGATCGCGATTTCAGCTTCGTGAACGCGCAACGCGGCATGTTCTCGTACTCGGGTCTGACGGCGCCGCAAGTGGACCGTCTGCGCGAAGAGTTCGGCATCTACGCCGTGAGCACGGGTCGCATCTGCGTGGCCGCGCTCAATACGCGCAATCTCGACGTGGTGGCCAATGCGGTCGCTCACGTGTTGAAGTAAGGTGCTGGCGGGCGCGGGCATTCATTGCACGCGCTCTGCTGCGAATGATTGCGGAAACGGCGCCCTTTTCAGGGCGCCGTTTCTATTTGTGGCCCGATTGCAGTTTGCAACGTGCCTGCTGCTTGTTGCTTGTTGCTCGAACAAAGCCGCTTTCGATACCGCAAGGACTGCCACAATTGCCGCGCCGCGCTTCGGTCACGCGGCGCTTAGGCTCGTCGCTCTTTCAGCGCGCATCCCGATGGATATCGTGCGTGACAAAGCCCGCATCGTTATCCGGCATGTCGAGCCACTCGGGTTGCGCGAGCGAATGGCGGATGTCTTCCAAACCGCTTTGCCAATGTTCGCGCATCGTCGACAGGCCGAACTGAAAGTCCTTGTAGTGCCCTTCGTATTCCTTGTGCCGGTAGATCAGATGGACCACGTTGTAGCGCTTCGAACACGACAGATCCTCGGCTAACTTGCACCACGGATCGTCACGCTGATCGGACGGCACGCGATCCAGCACTTCGCGCAACACGTGCCGGAAACGCTGCGACCGCTGCAGCATATCGGTCACGAGACGCGTGCGGCTCGAATACTGAATGTCTTTCATGCGCCCTTGGACGTCGGTGATATTGTCCGGCACCGGTCCGATCGCGCTCCAGAGATCGACCTGAAAGGCCAGCGTGTCGCGACGCGGCGTGGACTGGATCACCTCATAGAGCGGCGTGTTCGACATCAAGCCGCCGTCCCAGTAGTACTGACCGTCGATCTCGACCGCCGCGAAGCCGGGCGGCAACGCGCCTGACGCCATGAAATGCTCGGGCCTCAGCGTTGTATGGGTGTTATCGAAGTACGCAAAATTCCCCGTGCCGCAATTGACCGCCCCCACCGAGACGCGCATTTCTTTCGAATTGATCCGGTCGAAATCGCAGAACGCTTCGAGCGTGGCCTTCAACGGCGTGGTGTCGTAGTAGCTGGCCAATTGCGGCGGCCCGGACACCGTGGGCAACGGCGGCGGAAAGCGCGGCACGAAAAAGCCCTTCTGCCCTTCGACGATGGCGCCCACGGCTTGCGTTGCCGTAAAGGCCTTGCGTATGGCGTCGCTGGAATTGAAGAGCGCGTGCTCGATAAACGCAGGCAACGGCGGCCCGAAGGCGGGCTGGCAAATCGTTTCCCAGAATTGCAGCAGCCGTTCAACCCGCTTTTCGGGCGGATTGCCGGCGATAATCGCCGTATTCAACGCGCCGATCGAAATGCCCGCCAGCCAGTTCGGCTCGATCCCCGCTTCGTAAAGTCCCTGAAAAACACCCGCCTGATAGGCGCCTAATGCGCCGCCCCCTTGCAGCATCAAGGCGACGGTTTCGTACTTGGGCAAGTGGAGATGCCGGCCGGGATGCGCGGAGGGCGCCGGACCGGCGCCCTCGCCTTCCCCGTCGCCGGGCGCGCCGACGCGCGCCCGCTTGAGATTGCGTTGCGCCATAGGCACCTCCTTATTGCATGTACCAGCCGTGGCTCACAATAAAGGACTGGCCGGTCAGCGCCGCCGTCGGGAAGGTAGACAGGAACAGCACCGTTTGCGCGACGTCTTCCACCGTGGTGAAGACGCCGTCGACCGTGCCGCCCAGCATGACGCGCTTGATCACGTCTTCCTCGCTAATGCCCAGTTCTTTGGCCTGTTCTGGAATCTGCTTGTCGACGAGCGGCGTGCGCACGAAACCCGGACACACCACATGTGAGCGCACGTTGTGCTTGGCGCCTTCTTTGGCGAGCACGCGCGAGAGTCCCAGCAGTGCATGCTTGGCCGTGACATAAGCCGATTTGAGCGGTGACGCTTCGTGCGAGTGGACCGAGCCCATGTAGATCACGATGCCGCCGCGATCGTCCTTGTACATGTGCTTGAGCGCCGCCTTGGTGGTCAGGAACGCGCCGTCCACGTGGATTGCCTGCATCTTCTTCCAATCCGAAAACGAGTAATTTTCGATCGGATTGACGATCTGAATGCCGGCGTTGGAAATAAGAATATCGACCGAGCCAAGTTCCGCGGCCACTTTGTCGATGCCCTGATTGACGGCGTCTTCGTTCGTGACGTCCATCGCCACGCCGATTGCCTTGCCGCCGCCCTTTTTGATTTCCTCAGCGACGGCGTTCGCGCCGTCCTGATTCAGGTCGGCGATCGCGACAGCCGCGCCTGCTGCGGAAAGAGTCAGCGCAATCTGCTTGCCGATGCCGCTTGCGGCGCCGGTAACCACGGCGACTTTGCCACTCAGATTCGTGTTCGTTGACGACATCCAGAACCTCCATGCAGTTGATGACAATGAGACCACGGGCCGCGGGCGGCGTGAAGTCAGCCAAACGGCATAGACCGTTCGGCTGAATGCTGCACTGCGGCCGACGCTGCTATTGTGCATGAACCGTGTGAACTCCACCGGTTAAAAGCACGTCGAAACGTATCTCTTTAAACTGGACGTTTTCGGCGGGATTCCGGTGGCATCACCAACAAGGAGGCATGCATGAATTATCGACGTCTGGGCCGTTCCGGCCTGCAGGTCAGCGAACTGTCCATCGGCTCGTGGGTCACCTACGGCAATCAGGTGGACACCCACGCGGCGCGCGAATCGCTCGCGGCCGCGCGCGACGCGGGTGTCAACTTCTTCGACAACGCCGAGGTGTATGCCGGCGGCAAATCCGAAGAAATCATGGGCCAGGCGCTCAAGGAACTGGCGTGGCCGCGCGTGAGCTACGTGGTGTCGACGAAATTCTTCTGGGGACTCGCGGAAGCGCCGAACCAGTACCACACGCTGAACCGCAAATATCTGCTGAACGCAATCGACGCGTCGCTCAAACGGCTGCAACTCGACTATGTCGATCTCGTGTTCTGTCATCGTCCGGACCCGAACACGCCGGTGGAGGAAACCGTCTGGGCCATGAGCGACATGATCACCCGCGGCAAGGCGCTGTACTGGGGCACGTCCGAATGGAGCGCCGATGAAATCCGCGCCGCTTACGACATCGCGGAGCGGCATCATCTGCATAAGCCGGTCATGGAGCAGCCGCAGTACAACCTGTTCCATCGCAACCGCGTCGAGCAGGAATACAAGCGGCTTTACGAGGATATCGGCCTCGGTCTGACCACCTGGAGCCCGCTTGCATCCGGCTTGCTGACCGGCAAATACCGTGACGGCGTGCCGCCCGACAGCCGCGCGCAATTGCAGGGCTACGACTGGCTGCGCACGCAGGTCACCGACGCGGGCAAGAACAACGTAGTCGGCAAGCTCGGCAAAGTGGCGGACGAGTTGGGCTGCACGATCGGCCAGCTTGCGATCGGCTGGATTCTGAAGAACCCGAATGTCAGCACGGTGATCACGGGGGCATCGCGGGTCGAACAGATCGGCGAGAACATGAAGTCCGCCGAGGTGGCCGAGCGCATCACGCCGGAGATCAAAACGCGAATCGAGGAAATTATCGGCGACGCGCACGACTGACCGGACTCGCGTGAGCGCGTAACATGGCCGTGGCAGCCTCGCGGCCATGGTCGCGTCACGCGTGCAATCCGCTGTCATGCACGGTGCGCAACGCGGCGTCGCGTACAATACGCGACCGCGCTGCACACCGGCGCCGCATGCCCATTGTGCAGCCGCATTGCATCCGCATCGCCGAATCCGCCCTGGAGCGGCATGCCCTCTTTCAGCGTCTCCTCATCATGCTCAGCTACCGCCACGCCTTTCATGCAGGCAATCACGCCGACGTTCTGAAACACGCCGTCGTGTTGCAGCTCCTGCGCTACCTCGGCCAGAAGGACAAGTCCTACTGGTATATCGACACGCATGCAGGCGCCGGCGTCTATTCGCTGAAGGAAGGTTACTCGACCAAGACCGGCGAGTTCCGGACCGGCATCGGCAAACTGTGGGGACGCGACGACCTGCCGCCGATCTTCGCGGACTATGTCGACGAAGTGGGCGCGCTCAATCCGGACGGCCAGTTGCGCTTCTATCCCGGCTCTCCGTATATCGCGTGGCGGCAGATGCGCGAACAGGACCGCATGCGCCTGTTCGAACTACACACCACCGAAATTGACGTGTTGCGCCACAATTTCCGCGACGCGGGCCGTCGCGCCATGCTGTATGCGGGCGACGGCTTCGACGGCATTCTTGCCTTGCTGCCGCCGGCTCCGCGTCGCGCGTTGGTGCTGCTCGATCCGTCGTATGAGGACAAGCGTGACTACATTCGCACGCTGCGCTGCGTCGAAGAAAGCCTGAAGCGTTTTCCGACCGGCACGTATGCCGTGTGGTATCCACAGGTGAGGCGCCCGGAGTCGCAGCGCTTCCCCGAGCAGTTGAAGAAACTGCAGGATAAGAACTGGCTGCACGTGAGCCTGACTGTCAGCAATCCGCCAGAGGATGGTTTCGGGCTCTTCGGCAGCGGCATGTTCATTCTGAACCCGCCGTATACGTTGGCAAAAACGCTGAAGGACCAGATGCCCTGGCTCGTCCAGGCGCTTGGCGAAGATAAGGCTGCGCAGTTTAAGGTGGAGTATCGCGGCGACTGAGTTTTGTGTTGGGCTACGAGATTTTGTTGGCCGCGAGCTTTCTGCAGCCTTCACGTTTTTGCGGCCACTGAGCCGCACGCAGTTGGCGGAGCCGGGCTTAGCGTTGTTTTCGCCCGCCACGCGCGCCCGACGCGCGCGGCCGGTCCGGTTGCTCGGTCAGCCCAAGCCGCCGACTACTTGAACTGGGCCGCGGCCTTACGGGCGAAGTCGTTGGTATATGTCGCGTTCAGGTCGATCTTTTTCGGATCGAGCCGGTTATCGAACGAGGACAATGCGCGCAACGAGGTCGCCGGGCCGTCCGCGGGCATCAAGCCGTCAGGCGAATAAGCGTCGCGCACGTTGTGAAAGGCCTCGACATAAAGCGCAGAGTCGTTGAGCAGATAGGCCGGCGGCACCATCTTCAGCAGATCGGCATCGCTCGCGGACTGCAGCCAGTGATCCGCGCGCACGATTGCGTTGGCGAGCGCTTGCGTCGTCTTCGGATACTTCTGAATGAAATTGTCCGAGGCATACAGCGTCGCCGCCGGCATCGTCCCGCCGAATACCTCCTGCGTGCCCTTCACGGTGCGCGTATCGACCAGCACCTTGATTGCGCCGCTGCGCGCCAGCTTGGTCATCATCGGATCGACGTTGGAGAGCGCGTCGATCTGACCGCCGCTTACCGCCGCGAGCACGGAGGCGCCGCTCCCCACGCCGATCGCCGAAATTTCGTTGCGCTGCACGCCGGCTTTGCGCAAAGCCACGGTGAGCACGAGATCCGTCGACGAACCCGGCGCGCTCACGCCGACTTTCGCGCCTTTGAAGTCCGCGAGCGTCTTGAACTGATCGGCCTTCGATTTCAGCACGGCAACGACGATTTGCGGCGCGCGCCCCATCAACGCAAACGCCCGGTAATGCTGCCCTTTCTCCTGCATGAACAGCGTGTGCTCGAATGCGCCGGCGCCCACGTCGGCGCTGCCGCCTACGACTGCTTCCAATGCTTTCGATCCGCCCGCGAAATCCTCTAGCGTGACGTCGAGGCCTTCGTCCTTGAAATAGCCCAACTGTTGCGCGGCGAGCACCGGCAGATAGTAGAGGCCAGGCAGACCGCCGACTGCCATGGTCAGCGCGGGTTTTTCCGGAGTGTCTTTGGCAAGCGCGGCGCCAGGCAGCGCGGCCAGTGCTAGCAGCGTGACGCAGGCGCAGGCGGCCTGCCGCATCCATTGATTAGTCGGCATTCGATGTCTCCTTGTTCTGTTTTTCGTTCGATGCGGTCGGGCTGGGCTCGATGTCTCGCCCGAGTCGCTGGCGAGAGACCGCGCGCGATGATTGTCGTCGGACGGCTGCGCGTGCGCCATGCGCCCAAACCCCAATGGCGCACGCGATGCGTCGGCGTATGAGTCGTGTCTGCGCTCGCGCCCAGGAGCGCATTGTGATCGTTGATCAAAAAGGGGAAATTGGGTCAATCAGATGCGCGCACGTGCGTCGACGATCTGTCCATGCGCGGCCAGGCATTGACTGAAATGGAAAAGCACTGCCGGAAGCGCTCGCGTCTCCAGCTCTTGCCAAGGTCCACGCACTGGACGATACGGCGGCGGTAGCGGTCCGCCGCGTACGCCGGCTGGGTCTGAAACTGAAAGCGAGCGCCTATTGCGGCCGAGGCACCGGGCGGGGCTGCGGCTGCGGTCGTGGCGGCGGCGTACCTCCGCCTGCTGGCAACTGGATATAAGGCGCAACGACGATCGGGATCGACGAATTCGGTGCCAGTTCGGCCGGCGTCGCAATGGGCGGCGCTTCGACGATCGGCTGATGCGAAAACGGCGCGGTCTGCAAAACGGTTCCGCTCTGTCCGTCGTTGATGCCGTTCTGCGAGTCGAGAATCACCGGCTTACGCGCGCTGGTCGACGCAGCATAAGCAGCCGACCCGGCGAAGATCGAGGTCAGCGAGGCTGCAATGGTCACGGCCAGAATGGATTTGAGCGGGCGGACAGATGGCATGGGCGGACCGGTTGAGTTTGGGAAAGCCGGATTTCGCGGAAAACGCTTTACCTTACCGCGACGGTCGCCGCGAGGCTAGTCGATATTCGCCACGCGTAGCATTCAAACGCCGCCCGACTGCAATTCTCGTAGTCCAGATGTGACAAAGCCCCGTATAGACGGGGCTTGACGCTTTTACTGCCGTGGCTGCGCAATGAGCGCTGCCGGATCAAACGCGATGCCGATGAAACTTACAGCGAGTAGCCGTTGGTTTCGAGCGAACGGATGCGTTGTTCGAGCTGGACGATATCCGACGACGATGCGAGGTAGGCTTCACGACGGGTGCGTTCAGCGGTTTCAAACCAGGTGCTCAGCTTTTCCAGTACGTATGCAAACATGATGTTCTCCAAGGATCAGATTGAATCCCCGGTGGATTGGGCATCAGGGATTTCCCGTAAAAGGGTTAACCCGGATTATAGCCCTATAGTGCAACCTGACTAGTGAAATGCCCGCATGACGTGCATTCCGTTTTGGAATGGTGCACGCGCGTGGTGCGGTCAAGTGATTGATTTAACTCGGGTTGACTTCAATTTGTCGCTCTAGCTCATGCCGCCCCATATTTTTATGCACGATTGCGGTGCAAATACGGTCGCGGTTGCGATAAATCACAGCAAAAGGTTGCACCTTCCGCAAAACACAATCTCAAACAGGATGACAACCCTGCCCCGAAACCAGATCGGTGTCGGCAAGACGTTCGATGATCGGGCAATCAGGACGCTCGTCGCCGTGACAATGGTCGGCGAGGTGCGCTAACGTGTCGCGCATGTCGGTCAGTTCGGCGATGCGGCGATCAAGTTCCGCGACGTGCTCCAGGGCGATGGCTTTCACCTCGGCGCTGGCCCGCGAGCGATCGTGCCACAGTGCCAGCAGCCGTCGAATGTCTTCGATCAGAAAGCCAAGCCGGCGCGCCTGGCGGATGAAGCGCAGCGAGTGAACCTCTTGCCGACCGTATACGCGGTAGTTGGCGCTGGTACGCGATTTCGCCGCCAGCAAACCGACGCTCTCGTAGTAGCGGATCATTTTCGCCGTGAGGCCCGACGCGCGGGCCGCTTCACCGATATTCATGGCCGTTTCTCCAGTGTGTGCGTCGATCGTACACCTTCCCATGGTGGGAAGGTCATCCACGGAATTGCGTATCGGCAGGCATAATTCAACGGTCGCACTATCCATTTTTTCGAGGCAATCCCAATGACGATCGAATTTCAGGTTGAAGGCATGAGTTGCCAGCATTGTGTGACGGCGGTCACGAATGCAATCCGCGAACTTGACGACACCGCGCAAGTCCACGTGGATCTGGCGTCCGGGCGCGTCGCCGTGGAATCGGCGCAACCGGCCGAGACGCTGAAGGCTGCCATCGACGAAGCCGGCTACACCGTGACGGGCGTCGCAAACGGCACGACCAGCAGTTCGCCCGGCGCGGCCCGTTAAGCGAGTTCACGTCATGTTCAAAATTGCCGTCATTGGTGCATCCGGGCTGCTCGGCCGCGCGCTCGTCGCCGAACTGGCGCAGCAGACCGGTTGGCAAGTCGTCGCCACAGCGTTCAGCCGGCCGGTGCCGGGCAAGGTCGCGCTGGATATCCGCGACACGCGGGCGGTCGAGCAGTTCGTCGAACGCGAAGCGCCGGACGCGCTCGTGATTGCCGCGGCGGAGCGTCGACCGGACGTGTGCGAGCATGACCCCGCGCTGGCCCGCGCGCTGAATGTCGATGCGGTGCGCACCCTTGCCACGTCGGCGAACCGGCGCGGCGCATGGACGCTATCGATCTCGACCGATTACGTGTTCGACGGCACGCACCCGCCCTACCAGCACGATTCCGTGCCCGCGCCGCTCAACGCCTATGGGCACAGCAAGCTTGAGGGCGAGCGAGCGCTGACGGAATCGACCGACCTCGGCTGCGTGCTGCGTTTGCCGCTGCTGTACGGCCCCATCGTCAGTTGGGCGGAGTCAGCGGTGACGAGTCTCGTGCCGGCGATCGCCGGGTCGGCCGCGACCGGGAGCAAACCCGCTGTCATGGATGCGTGGGCGATCCGCTACCCCACCTTCACGCCGGACGTCGCGTTCGTGATCCGGCAGATGCTCGAACGGCACGCGCAAGGCGATGCGATCCGCGGCGTCGTGCAATGGTCCGGCGACGAACCGATGAACAAGTATGAGATCGCCTTGCGCCTCGCCGAAGCGCTGCAACTCGACGCGCATCTGACGCCGCAACCTGTGCCGACCGATTCGACGCCTCGGCCGCATAACTGCCACCTGGCATCGACCCGCCTCGAAGCGCTTGGCATAGGCCGGCGCACGCCGTTCGATACGGCGATTCGGCAAGTGTTAGCGGCGTTTCCGTGGCGCGGCGCCGCACAAGCGTAGAACGTTTTGTCTGGCAGCCAGAGCTGAACGCGGCAAGTCGCCCGTGTCGTTATTCGGTCGATGCGCGCCGGCACGACGGCCGTACGTCGAGCCGGCGCGCGTGGCCACCGCGAACCGCCCTCAATGAAAATCGCGGCTCGCCGTGGCCAATTCACCCAGCCATTCGCTGTGGTCCTCGAGGCGATGAGCGACGAGATGGATCACCTCGCCCTTGTTTTTCCGTTTCGCCTTAGCCTGATTCGCGCTCATCGGGTTGCCGGCATTGTCTCCACCGGTCGCTACGCCGTCGTCGCGCTGCAAAACACCGTAGACCGCCAGCAACGATGCGCCCAGCAAAACCTTGCGCTGCTTTTCCACCAGCGACGGCCAGACGATCACGTTGATCGAACCGGTCTCGTCTTCGATGGAAACGAACACCGTGCCGTTTGCCGTGCCCGGCCGCTGCCGCACGGTGACAATGCCGCACGCTCGCGCCAGCGTGCCGTGCTGACATGCGGCGAGTTCCGCGGCCGTGCGAAAACGATGCTTTGCAAGGCGTGCACGCAATAGCGCAAGCGGATGTCGATTGAGCGTGAGGCCAATACTCGCGTAGTCGTCGACGATTTCGCGGCTTTCGGCTGCCTGCGGCAATGTCAGCGGCGCTTCGGCGATCGGCGCATCGCGCAGCAGTTTGGGCACCGTGTGCTGCGCCGTCACGGCCCACCATGCCTCGCGCCGATGTCCCGCGATACTGACCAGCGCATTCGCCGCGGCCAGCGCTTCGAGATCACGCCGCGTCAGGGCCGCGCGGCGGCCCAGATCGTCGACATCGGTAAATGGCGCCTCGTTCCGTGCGGCCATGATGCGTTCAGCGGCCGCTTGCGAGAAGCCTTTGATCAGATGCATGCCGATGCGCACAGCGGGGCCGCGCGCGCCATAGGTGTTCGACGGTTGAAACACGCGGGCAGTCAATCGCTGTGCCGCGCGCCGGACCGTCCTGCTCACCGTCAGACGCCGCAGCGAAAGATCGCGCAATTGCTGCGCGGATAGTACGGCCTGCTGACGATGCAAACAGGTTTCGTCCGCTGAGATCCGCTGTCCTTCATGACCACGTCTCTCGAATGTCGATTCCCAATCGCTCAGCGTCACGTCGGGCGGCAATACCTGGACGCCGTGACGCTTCGCGTCCTGGACGAGTTGCGACGGCGAATAAAACCCCAACGGCTGACTGTTCAGCAAACCCGCCAGAAAAGCAGCCGGTTCATAGCGCTTCAACCACGCGCTGAGGTAGACGAGCAGCGCGAAGCTCGCCGCATGGCTCTCCGGAAAACCATATTCGCCGAAGCCTTCGATCTGTTTGCAGATGCGGTCGATGAACTCCTGTTCGTAGCCGCGCTTGAGCATCCGCTCGTTCAAATCCTTCTGATACTTCGCGAGGTTGCCGCTGCGCCGCCATGCGGCCATCGCGCGCCGCAACTGATCGGCCTGCTCACCGGTATATTTCGCCGCAACCATCGCCAGATGCATGACCTGTTCCTGGAAAATCGGCACGCCGAGCGTGCGTTCGAGCACGGGACGCAATTCATCCTTCGCGTAGTCGACCGCCTCGAGCCCCTGCTTGCGGCGCAGATAGGGATGCACCATGCCGCCCTGAATCGGCCCGGGCCGCACGATCGCCACTTCGATTACGAGATCGTAGTACTTGTTGGGCTTCAGACGCGGCAACATGCTTTGCTGCGCCCGCGATTCGATCTGGAATACGCCGATCGTATCGGCATGGCCGCACATTTCGTAGACGGCTCGATCCTCGCGCGGAATATCCTGCACCCTGAACTTCGGAAAGCCGCGCCTCAACGCGACGAATTCCAACGCGCGCCGGATCGCCGACAACATGCCGAGCGCCAGCACGTCGACTTTCAGCAGTTTGAGCGCGTCGATATCGTCCTTGTCCCACTCGATCACGCTGCGGTCTTTCATCGTCGCGTTCTCGATCGGCACGAGTCGCGACAGCTTGTCTTTCGCAATCACAAACCCGCCGACATGTTGCGACAGATGACGCGGAAATGCGCGCAACTCCTTCGTGAGGCGAATCAGATTCTGCGTGATGTGCGAGTTGGCGTCGAAGCCCGCTTCGGCCAGATATTTGGCAACCGCATCCGTGCCGTCCCACCATTGTTGCGACTTGCTGATCCGCTCGATCAAGGACACCTCGAGACCCAGCGCCTTGCCGACGTCTTTCAGCGCACTGCGTGCGTGATACGTAATCAGCGATGCGGTCAGCGCCGCCCGATGACGGCCGTACTTCGTATAAATATATTGAATCACCTCTTCGCGCCGCTGATGCTCGAAATCGACGTCGATATCAGGTGGCTCGTTGCGTGCGCGCGAGATGAAACGCTCGATCAGCATGTTCATGTGCACCGGATCGATTTCCGTGACGTGCAGGCAATAACAAACGATCGAATTCGCCGCTGAACCTCGCCCCTGGCAGAGAATGTTTCTGGAGCGCGCGAAACTCACGATATCGTGCACCGTCAGAAAATACTTTTCGTATTTCAGATCGGCGATCAGCCCCAACTCTTTTTCGATCTGACCGATTCGCTTCAGGTCCATGCCCTTGGGCCAGCGCTCCATCGCGCCGGCCATGACCAGCTTGCGCAGATAACTCGCTGGCGACTCGCCGGCGGGCACCAGTTCCTCGGGATACTCGTACTTGAGTTCGTCGAGAGAGAAACGGCATAGCGCGGCGATACGCAGCGTTTCTTCCAGCGTGTCGCGCGGATACAGTTTGCCAAGCCGCACACGTGTACGCATGTGCCGCTCCGCGTTCGCCTCGAGCGCATGGCCGCATTGCGATAGCGGCGTGACGAGGCCGATGGCGGTCATCGTGTCCTGCAACGGCTTGCGCGATCGGGCATGCATGAGAACGCCGCCTGCCGCGACCAGCGGCAAACCGCTCGCTTTTGAAATCATGCGCAAGGCGTCGATCTGAAGATCGTCGCTGCCCGTTTGCCAGAGTTCGAGCGCGATCCACGCCCGTTGTGCAGCGAACGAGGCGAGCCAATGCGCGCAACGCAGCGTATGCGAGAGCGTCGCCGCGCGCTGCGGCACGAGCATCAGGACGCAATCGGGTAAGGTTTTTAGATGCTCAAGATGGGGGAGTGAATCGGTGAAGTCGGATGGGCTAAGGCGATAGCTGCCCTTGTCCGCTCGTGATCGAGCCAGCGTGATCAGTTCGGAAAGATTGCCGTAACCGTTGCGGTTGGTTGCAAGCGCAACCAGGGTGCAGAAGGGTTCGCCGGTTTCGTCGGTCAGATTGAGTTCGCTGCCGATGATCAGGTGAGGGAGGGGTTTTAGTGCCTCAGTTTCCGCAGCTTCCGTGGGTTCCTGCTGCGACGCTTCGATTTTTGTCGCGTCTTCCGAAGGCGCTTCCGATTGCGCAGCTTTGGCCCTGTCCTCGCGCTCTTTCCGCTGACGGTCCCGCTCCTCTTTGATTTCCTTCAACGCCGTGTGAGCGCGCACGACGCCGGCCAACGAGCATTCGTCGGTAATGGCGAGCGCGCTGTAGCCGCGCGACATCGCCCGTTCGACGAGTTCATAGGGATGCGATGCGCCCCGCAGAAACGAGAAATTAGTCAGACAATGCAATTCCGCATACGCCGGCAACTGAGAGGCGAGTGGCTGTTGCGAGAGGAACGACGGCTGGGTTAGTGGCATGATAATCAGCCGAACAAACCCTGCAGATACCACTCGCCGCTAAGGCGTTCGCGGTATACCCAGAACATGTGGCCCCGGTCGTCGGCCGCGACATAGTAATCGCGCTCCACCCGGTTGCCGTCCCACCATCCCGCTTCGATCCGCTCGGTGCGCGTGAGCATTTTCAATGGCCGACGATAGATCGGCCGCTGGTCGCGCATCATCAGGCGCAGCGGTTTGTCGAGCATCCAGAGCGGTCGAGGCTGCGACGGCAGCGCACTGTCGGGTAGATCAAGCGAAGTTTGGGTACTGGCCGGTTGCGCGCCGGATTGGTGATGTCTTTTTGCGTTGGCGGTTTCGTTGGGCTGTTGGACTGCTTGTGTCGCTTGTGTCGCTTGTGTCGCTTGTGTCGCTTGTGTCGCTTGTGTTGCTTGTGCCACTCGCGCAAGCGCATCTCCGTCCGCGTCCCCTTCCTCCGCCGATGCGGCGTGCTGCAATGCATCGGTCAACCAGGCGTTGTCTGCTTTAATTTTTGTCCGGGCTTTCGCCGGCGAACGCTTCTTGCGCGAAAACGCTCGCGCCTCGTAGGCTTCGACGCGCATTGTCCGCTCGGGACGATGATCGTCCTGCACCGACATCTGCAGCACATTCTCCGGTCCCAATCGCGCGCTCAGGCGTTCGAGCAGACGCGCAATCGAATCACCATCGGATTCGGGCATGGGAAACAAAGTATCCGACTGGCCGGCATATTCGCCGATTTGATCCGCTACCAGCTTCAATTCGATAACCGGTGCCGCCAGCACGGTCTGATTCAATTTTTCCCGCAGCAACCAGATCAGATGCTCGGCATCGCGTGACGGTATGGCCCACGCGACCTTCAGGCTTGATGTCTTCGGTGCATGACGCGACGCCAATTCATGCTCGAGCAGCAACGTATAGCCGCTGAGCGCCGCATGATGCGCGCTCAGCCAGCCGGCCAACTGCACGATCAGTCGACGCGCGGCGAACAGCAACGCATCCGCGTTATCGACCCGGGAGGGCAACTCCAGTTGCGCATGAAACGACGCCGGCGCACGAAACGATTCGCGTGGATCCGGGCGCGTGCCGTACGCCTGTGCCAGCAAATCAAGAATGCCGCCGCCGAAACGTCGCACGACACCGGAGCGTGGCAATTGACGCAAATCGGCCAGCGTCGCGCAGCCGACATGCGCAAACGCCTCGCGATGCGTTTGCGTGACCGGCAGCAGCGATACGGATAAGCCATCGAGGACACGCGCGAGTGAGGTCTCCTTGACCACGTGCCAACGATTCTTCTGCCGAGCGGCGCGGGCCTGCGCCAATAGCCACGCGCCCCAGGCAGTCGGCGCACAGGCGATGCGTGCCGTATAGCCGAATTCCGCCACCGTGGCAGACATCCGCGACAACAACGCGCGCAAGCCGCCAAACAACCTCAAACCGGAGCCGACTTCCAGCAACAGGGTGTGCGCGTCGGCAAGCGACACTTTGGGTGTGTACGTCAGCAAGGCAAGCGCTATGGCTTCGAATGCCTGAGTTTCGCGGGCGAGATCGGCAGCAAGCAGTTCAAGCCCCGGCGCCAACGCCAAGGCGTACGAACGCGAATGCCCCGCGTGCACGCCGGCACGCAGTGCGTCGAGATCCGGCATCAGGATGTGCGCGTGGTCGGCTAGCGCGTAACAACGCTCTTCGACGATGTTGTCGGCATCGTGAAGTTGGCTTGTCTCGTCGCTCGATTCACGCCGATTCGGCTTCGCGAGCGAACCATCCGGGAGCGGCGCGAGAGACTTCACCGCTTCCAGCGACAAGAGTGGCAATGTGACTGCGATCCACAGCATGTTTGATCTCTGGCCCTTGATGGCCACCGACTCCGTTTTCCGGCAACAAGACGCTTTGTAAAGGTAAAACGAGACGAAGAGGCTCGGCTAGCGGCGGCCCGCGACGCTTGAAGATGTCGATCGACAAACCAATCTCCTGCAGCCATTGACGACGGTTGATCGTCTGCGCATTGGCCGGCAGCAGCGGCTCGCAGATCATTCGCAATGGCGCCGGGGAAGATTGCGTGGCGGCCTCGACAGGCCGAATCAAAAATGCCAGCGATGCCGATTCTTGAGCCGCCACTTGCAGACGCCTGACTTTGTCGGCACGAGCATTCGGCAGCCAAACCAGGACCGCGCCGATGCCGTCCTGCTTCAAGGCCTGAGCGGCGGCCCACAAGGCCTGGTCTTCACTCGAGCGGACCCATAAGACTCGCTCGACATCGACACCCCAAGCTCTCAATGCGGCGGCGCACGGCTGATACGGAGGCGCCACGAGCATGACATGCCGCTTGGCGTGTTTCGTCAGATGACACAGTGCATGGGCTAGCAGACGTACTTCACCCACTCCACCATGCTCGATCAACAACTCCGTCAGACCGCCTGCTGACCAGCCTTGTCCCGGCAACACCCGATCCAGCGCGGCATAGCCGCTGGAAATCACACGCGAATCTGCCTCGGCAAGTTCATTGCCCTGCCATACCTGACGCCGTAATTGAGACGTCAGGGCGGTCGTCGCAAGCTGAATCGCTGCTGCCATAGACACGCTCTTGAATTAGGGAATGCTCCGCCCTGCCCGGCATCGAGCAAGCAGAGGTGACGAGTTTTCACTGTATATTTATACAGTATTTTGGGATGAATGTTAAGACGGAGGGATGCTGGCAAGTTGGCGCGGGGAGAGGCGCTGGCAACCGACTGCGATCGTCGGCTAGCCTCCATCCGTCAAGACGGGTTTGCCGACGCCTTACCTCGCAATCGACGAATCCTGCGGCGTGAAGATGTGGATGCCGGACGGGCGTATCTGGAACTGACGGGTTACGCGGATGCGCGGCGGATGGGGCGGGAGTGAAGGCGGGTTCTGCGGTGGGGTTATGCGGCGGGTTTTTCCGCGTATGGCGGCGGGCTAAACGCAGAAACCCCACCTTTGCGGGGTGGGGTTTCTGTTTGCTGCTGGGGAGCCTGACGATTACCTACTTTCACACGGGTAATCCGCACTATCATCGGCGTGGAGTCGTTTCACGGTCCTGTTCGGGATGGGAAGGGGTGGGACCGACTCGCTATGGTCATCAGGCATGACTTGTTGCTGCACTGCTTGTGGAGCAATACAGCCAATCGGGAAGAAGTAGTTTCTGGTGATGCTCACCAGGGGTAAAGCTGTTGGGGTTGTGTTGTTTCTGGCACAACACGATCACTTAACCTGAGTGGCCTTGCCCCCTTCGGGGGTGGGATGCCCGTCCAGTGCTGAAGCACTGACGATCATCGCGAAACACACCTGTTATAGGATCAAGCCTTACGGGCAATTAGTATCAGTTAGCTTAACGCATTACTGCGCTTCCACACCTGACCTATCAACGTCCTGGTCTTGAACGACCCTTCAAGGGGCTCGAAGCCCCGGGGATATCTCATCTTAAGGCGAGTTTCCCGCTTAGATGCTTTCAGCGGTTATCTCTTCCGAACATAGCTACCCGGCGATGCCACTGGCGTGACAACCGGTACACCAGAGGTTCGTCCACTCCGGTCCTCTCGTACTAGGAGCAGCCCCCTTCAAATATCCAGCGCCCACGGCAGATAGGGACCAAACTGTCTCACGACGTTTTAAACCCAGCTCACGTACCTCTTTAAATGGCGAACAGCCATACCCTTGGGACCGGCTACAGCCCCAGGATGAGATGAGCCGACATCGAGGTGCCAAACACCGCCGTCGATATGAACTCTTGGGCGGTATCAGCCTGTTATCCCCAGAGTACCTTTTATCCGTTGAGCGATGGCCCTTCCATACAGAACCACCGGATCACTATGACCTGCTTTCGCACCTGCTCGACTTGTCGGTCTCGCAGTTAAGCACGCTTATGCCATTGCACTATCAGCACGATTTCCGACCGTACCTAGCGTACCTTCGTACTCCTCCGTTACACTTTGGGAGGAGACCGCCCCAGTCAAACTGCCTACCATGCACTGTCCCCGATCCGGATTACGGACCAAGGTTAGAACCTCAAACAAACCAGGGTGGTATTTCAAGGGCGGCTCCACGCAGACTGGCGTCCACGCTTCAAAGCCTCCCACCTATCCTACACAGACCGGTTCAAAGTCCAATGCAAAGCTACAGTAAAGGTTCATGGGGTCTTTCCGTCTAGCCGCGGGGAGATTGCATCATCACAAACACTTCAACTTCGCTGAGTCTCGGGAGGAGACAGTGTGGCCATCGTTACGCCATTCGTGCAGGTCGGAACTTACCCGACAAGGAATTTCGCTACCTTAGGACCGTTATAGTTACGGCCGCCGTTTACCGGGACTTCAATCAAGAGCTTGCACCCCATCATTTAATCTTCCGGCACCGGGCAGGCGTCACACCCTATACGTCCACTTTCGTGTTTGCAGAGTGCTGTGTTTTTATTAAACAGTCGCAGCCACCAGTTTATTGCAACCCCTTCACCCTCTGCGCGCAGGCGCATCAGGCTACAGGGGCGTACCTTATCCCGAAGTTACGGTACCAATTTGCCGAGTTCCTTCTCCCGAGTTCTCTCAAGCGCCTTAGAATACTCATCTCGCCCACCTGTGTCGGTTTGCGGTACGGTCTTGTTAAACTGAAGCTTAGAGGCTTTTCTTGGAACCACTTCCGATTGCTTCTTCACCGAAGTGAATGGCCTCGCACCCTTGAATCCTGCGCCCGGATTTGCCAAAGCGCCTTCTCCAATGCAAGGACCGGGACTTCCAACACCCGGACAACCTTCCGCGATCCGTCCCCCCATCGCATTTAACAATGGTGCAGGAATATTAACCTGCTTCCCATCAGCTACGCATTTCTGCCTCGCCTTAGGGGCCGACTCACCCTACGCCGATGAACGTTGCGTAGGAAACCTTGGGCTTACGGCGAGGGGGCTTTTCACCCCCTTTATCGCTACTCATGTCAGCATTCGCACTTCCGATACCTCCAGCACACTTTCCAGTGCACCTTCGCAGGCTTACGGAACGCTCTCCTACCATGCACATAAATGTGCATCCGCAGCTTCGGTATATTGCTTAGCCCCGTTACATCTTCCGCGCAGGACGACTCGATCAGTGAGCTATTACGCTTTCTTTAAAGGATGGCTGCTTCTAAGCCAACCTCCTGACTGTTTTAGCCTTCCCACTTCGTTTCCCACTTAGCAATATTTGGGGACCTTAGCTGGCGGTCTGGGTTGTTTCCCTCTTGACACCGGACGTTAGCACCCGATGTCTGTCTCCCGTGATTGCACTCTTCGGTATTCGGAGTTTGCTATGGCGTAGTAATCCGCAATGGACCCCACAACCATGACAGTGCTCTACCCCCGAAGGTGATACACGAGGCACTACCTAAATAGTTTTCGGAGAGAACCAGCTATTTCCAGGTTTGTTTAGCCTTTCACCCCTATCCACAGCTCATCCCCTAACTTTTCAACGTTAGTGGGTTCGGACCTCCAGTACGTGTTACCGCACCTTCATCCTGGCCATGGATAGATCACCTGGTTTCGGGTCTACACCCAGCGACTGAATCGCCCTGTTCGGACTCGCTTTCGCTACGCCTGCCCTAATCGGTTAAGCTTGCCACTGAATGTAAGTCGCTGACCCATTATACAAAAGGTACGCCGTCACCCCTTCGCAGAGGCTCCGACTGTTTGTATGCATGCGGTTTCAGGATCTGTTTCACTCCCCTCCCGGGGTTCTTTTCGCCTTTCCCTCACGGTACTGGTTCACTATCGGTCGATCACGAGTATTTAGCCTTGGAGGATGGTCCCCCCATCTTCAGACAGGATTTCACGTGTCCCGCCCTACTTGTCGTACACCTAGTTCTTCCTCGCTGTTTTCGTCTACAGGGCTATCACCTGCTATGGCGGCACTTTCCAGAGCCTTCGACTAACAATGAAGATAAAGAGTACAGGCTGGTCCCATTTCGCTCGCCACTACTCTGGGAATCTCGGTTGATTTCTTTTCCTGCGGTTACTTAGATGTTTCAGTTCACCGCGTTCGCTTCACGTAGCCTATGTATTCAGCTACGGATGACCCATACGGGCCGGGTTTCCCCATTCGGATATCGGTGGATCAAAGCTCGTTTGCCAGCTCCCCACCGCTTTTCGCAGGCTACCGCGTCCTTCATCGCCTGTGATCGCCAAGGCATCCACCACATGCACTTGTTCGCTTGACCCTATAACGGGTGTGTCTCCTGCATGATCCACGGGGAATCACACGCTCGCCACCCTCGCTACAGGTTGAGTATTCGTGTTGCGCCGTATTCCAAAAGCGATCTTTCGATCTCTCTTTTCATACATTGATACAATCACAACCCTGATTCACCTACTCAACCACCCATCTCTAAGTGATCTTTCGTGAATCTCTTTACTACTTCTTCCTGATTGTTAAAGAACGACAGCCGATATAAAGCTCTGCTTCATATCACTCTGACTGGCTCAATCGCCAATGCACAACGCTCTGCCTTTTACTGCCCGCAGAACGCTACGCATTGAGGATTGGTGGAGGATGACGGGATCGAACCGACGACCCCCTGCTTGCAAAGCAGGTGCTCTCCCAGCTGAGCTAATCCCCCAGTCATACAGCTACCCCAGAGGTTTCAGACGATCAGCACACCAGACAAGACTTTGGTGGGTCTGGATGGATTCGAACCATCGACCCCCGCCTTATCAAGACGGTGCTCTAACCGACTGAGCTACAGACCCCTGAGTCTGTCCTGATTTCACAGCCGATAAGCGTGAGCGCTCAACGCATTGCTTTTACACAACTGACGCGTTTAGCTCGAGAAAGGAGGTGATCCAGCCGCACCTTCCGATACGGCTACCTTGTTACGACTTCACCCCAGTCATGAATCCTACCGTGGTGACCGTCCTCCTTGCGGTTAGACTAGCCACTTCTGGTAAAACCCACTCCCATGGTGTGACGGGCGGTGTGTACAAGACCCGGGAACGTATTCACCGCGGCATGCTGATCCGCGATTACTAGCGATTCCAGCTTCACGCACTCGAGTTGCAGAGTGCGATCCGGACTACGATCGGTTTTCTGGGATTGGCTCCCCCTCGCGGGTTGGCGACCCTCTGTTCCGACCATTGTATGACGTGTGAAGCCCTACCCATAAGGGCCATGAGGACTTGACGTCATCCCCACCTTCCTCCGGTTTGTCACCGGCAGTCTCCCTAGAGTGCTCTTGCGTAGCAACTAGGGACAAGGGTTGCGCTCGTTGCGGGACTTAACCCAACATCTCACGACACGAGCTGACGACAGCCATGCAGCACCTGTGTTATGGCTCCCTTTCGGGCACTCCCACCTCTCAGCAGGATTCCATACATGTCAAGGGTAGGTAAGGTTTTTCGCGTTGCATCGAATTAATCCACATCATCCACCGCTTGTGCGGGTCCCCGTCAATTCCTTTGAGTTTTAATCTTGCGACCGTACTCCCCAGGCGGTCAACTTCACGCGTTAGCTACGTTACCAAGTCAATGAAGACCCGACAACTAGTTGACATCGTTTAGGGCGTGGACTACCAGGGTATCTAATCCTGTTTGCTCCCCACGCTTTCGTGCATGAGCGTCAGTATTGGCCCAGGGGGCTGCCTTCGCCATCGGTATTCCTCCACATCTCTACGCATTTCACTGCTACACGTGGAATTCTACCCCCCTCTGCCATACTCTAGCCCGCCAGTCACAAATGCAGTTCCCAGGTTAAGCCCGGGGATTTCACATCTGTCTTAGCGGACCGCCTGCGCACGCTTTACGCCCAGTAATTCCGATTAACGCTTGCACCCTACGTATTACCGCGGCTGCTGGCACGTAGTTAGCCGGTGCTTATTCTTCCGGTACCGTCATCCCCCCAGGGTATTAACCCAGAGGTTTTCTTTCCGGACAAAAGTGCTTTACAACCCGAAGGCCTTCTTCACACACGCGGCATTGCTGGATCAGGCTTGCGCCCATTGTCCAAAATTCCCCACTGCTGCCTCCCGTAGGAGTCTGGGCCGTGTCTCAGTCCCAGTGTGGCTGGTCGTCCTCTCAGACCAGCTACAGATCGTCGCCTTGGTAGGCCTTTACCCCACCAACTAGCTAATCTGCCATCGGCCGCCCCTGTAGCGCGAGGTCCTAAGATCCCCCGCTTTCATCCACAGATCGTATGCGGTATTAATCCGGCTTTCGCCGGGCTATCCCCCACTACAGGACACGTTCCGATGTATTACTCACCCGTTCGCCACTCGCCACCAGGATTGCTCCCGTGCTGCCGTTCGACTTGCATGTGTAAGGCATGCCGCCAGCGTTCAATCTGAGCCAGGATCAAACTCTTCAGTTCAAACCTGTTACTGTTTTTCGGTTCAGTTAAGAACCGGTCGCTCACTCAACGTACTGACGAATGATCTCTCCATCTTTCAATGGAAAAACCTTCCTTTCATTACTGTGTGAGACTTGATACTTTCGCTTCTTCCGGCAGATCCCGAAGGACCCGCCGGCGCGTCGCGCATCAAGCGCCCACACTTATCGGCTGTTAATTTTTAAAGATCGATTACGCATTCACTACCGAACCCGCACCGCCAGTCGTCAACATCACAACCACCCGGCACCACTTCGTTCTGCGTCGCTGCATCAGCAGCAGAGAAACGAGATTATGAAGAATTTCCGCTACGCCGTCAACAGGTTTTTCTAACTTTCTGAACCTGCCCGCTTCGCCGAAAGCCTTGCCACTGCTGGCTCTCCCGCCTCCCGCGCTCCGTTGTCCGAAGCACGAAAGAGCGAGATTCTAGCGAGCCGGACTCCGCCTTGCAAGCGTTATCTGGAATTTATTCAGGGCGCCTTTTTTACGGCGCCTGACTCATCGACAACGAGCGCCTTTACGTCGGGCGTCGAGGCGCGCGCAGCGGGCGCGCCGATCGTCCAGTCGTGAAGCACGGTATACGCGACCGCCAGCAAAGTCGGTCCGATGAAAACCCCAAGGAATCCAAAAGCAAATGCACCGCCCAAGATACCTAGCATCACCAGAATCAGAGGCATGTCGCTATTCTTGCCGATCAGGATCGGCTTGATGACATTGTCGGACATGCCGACGGCCAGCACGCCCCACACCACCAAAAAGATCGCCCACCCAGTCGCGCCGCCGTGGTACAGCCAGATTGCCGCGGGCAACCAGACGACAACCGGGCCGCCCGGTATCACCGACAGGAAGAATGTGGCCAACCCGAGCAACGCCGGCGCCGGCACACCGGCGATCCAGCATCCAAAACCAGCCAGAATACCTTGCACGAGCGCCGTACCGAGAATTCCGTAGACAACGCCTTTCACCGTGCTGCCGGCGAGTGCCAACAGATAATCGGCGCGCTCGCCGGCAATACGCCGCATGCCCGCAGTCAGCCAGGCGGCCGCGCCCTCCCCCCCTGTGTAGAAAAAGAAAGCCAGCACGATGCTCAACGCCAGCAGCCCGAGACCGTGCGTAATAGCAATCGCGGCCGCCAGAATCCACTTGCCGGCGGGCGCCGCGAGCGTACGCAATTGCGCGATCAGTTCCGAATTGCTACTTGTGAGCCGCTCCCAGAATGCCTCGATGTTAGAACCCACCAGCGGAATCCGGGCAACCCACGGTGGCAAATCCGGCAAGCCGGCCTCGAAGAGCCGCTGCACCAGCGCGACGATCTCGTGCACGTGCGCCCCAAAGGCAAAGCCCGCGTACACAAACGGGCCAAGCACCACAACCAGAATGATCAACACGATCAACGTGGCGGCCCCTTTGCGACGGCCGCCCAGAGCAGCGGTCAGCCGCCGGTACAAGCCCCACGAGCTATAGCTGAGAATCGCGCCCCACAGCAGCGCGGTCGTAAAGGGCGCCAGCACCAGCAGCGAGCCGCCTACCAGAATAATCAGCGCGAAAACCGCGGCAAGACGTTCGATCAGTTGGTCCGATTTCACGATGAATCTCCTGTTGCGCCAAGCTCCAGTGACGAGCGGACGTAGGTTTATCGAGCGCCCTGAAAGGGTCAGTATAGGAGCGAGTCATGCGCCCGGGGCGTCTTATATCATCAGGTCAGTTCGTCATGCAAAGGCCCCTCTAGGTCCGCTCGGCAGCTCTGATTTTTAGTGTAGAAACGTCTTAATTCATCCGGCATTGCCGGCCAAACAATATGGCGGCATAGAAAAGACTAGAATATAAGGTTCTGTGCACCCCAATTTCCGGATTTATGCGCTCGCGAATCGCCAAACGTCTCCCCCCCGATGCCGACAAGCTTGTCGGTCTCTCGCTCGCGCTTTTCGCGTCGGGCAGCCGCACCGAGGACCGCTTCTGGGAAGCGAAACTCGATGCGCTGCTGGCCAAAATCGTTCGCAACGCCAACCAGACTACGCTGGATGCCGCGCTCGACCATCTGCAGCAAAATCATCCCGATGCCTACGGGGCGCTCGCCGATATGGCGGAAACCCATAGCGAGTCGTTCATCGTCGAACATGAAGGCGTGCCTTACGAGGCGCTGCTGATCGCCGCGCCGGTGCTCGCATGGACGCGCTACATGATCCCGTCCGGCCCGCTCAAGGCCGACGCCGCCGACGCCCTGCGCGCACATCTGCAAGCGCACGTGCTCGCGACCAACACGCGGGTCGCCCTTGCGCCGTTCCTGTACAGCATCGATCAATTGCCGCGTCATCATGTCGAAACCTGGCGCATCGCCCAGCAACTCGCGCAGGCAGCCATGGCTGGCGGCAACGTCAAACTGAATTTCGGCGAGTTGCCGGAAACCTCGCCGATACTGGCCGACCCGCGCTTCCTGCTGGCCGTGGTCGCGGCGCCGGTCGGCGAACCGACATTCCGCTGGCAGGAAGAAGAGCACGGCAACCGGATCGAACGCGGGCAGTGCCTTGAACAATGGGCTACGCAAGGCGGCGCCAATCTGTCGCTGGTGTTGCCGGGCTGCGAATTCGAATGCCTGCTGCCGGACGCCTATTACTCGGCCTGCCGCGACGCCGACGAACGCGTGCGTCCTCACACGGTGCGCACTGCCGTGCGCTATCTGTTCGACACGATCGGCGCGGCGCCGCAGGAGTTGCGCGCCGTTGTCGCAGGCTTCGGCGAGCGCCGCATCGACGAATACCGCGTCGGCTTCACGCGCCGCGGCAGCAATGACGTGATCTACGGCGTCGTGTGGCCGCTGTACGGCCGTGAGAACGGCGAACCCGGCATCGACGAAGAACCGCAGGAAACCGCCGCTTCGGACGACCCGCTCGAAGAGATCGTCGCGTTGCTCAAGGAAACCGGGGTGACCGAAGTGCGCCGCCACGCCGGCCGCTTCGAGCCGGAATATTGCGACGATTGCGGCGTACCGCTGTATGCCGATCCGCTCGGCGAAATCGTCCACGCCGAAATGCCGGAGGACGCGGAACCCGCGCAGCCGCACTTCCATTGACCCTCTTCGCCGGCGCATTTTTGCGTGTCGGAGTCGACATTAAAAAGCCCCGCCGCGCGCGGGGCTTTTTTGTGCTCGCCCGGTTTTACGTCATTCCTCTTATGCCTTTTGGACAGGCCGTCAAACAGAAGGGAATTTGTCATCATAGGCATGGCGACGCATCGCGAACGCATCCGGCTCTCACGCGCCGTGCGCACGCATCGCGCCACTTCGCCCGACTCATCTGGAGACATGCATGCGATTCTCGATACTCAACTCAGACGCGGAACGACGTGACGGGCTCAAAGCACTGCTGCGGCAAATCGACCGCCTGGCGCGTTTCAACGAAGCACAAGACTGGCGTCAGGTCGAACGCACGCTCAAGCGTCAGCGGCCCGACCTGCTGCTGGTCGATTGGCAGGACTGGATGTCGATCGCCGATATTCGCCATCTGCTCAGCCATTACCCCGATCTGCGCATTGCCGTGCTGTCCGATCAGATCTCGCCGACCGCCGTGCGAGATCTCATGGACGAAGGCGTGCTCGGCGTCGTGCCGCGCGACACCGATCCTTGCTTGATCGTGCGCGCGTTCGAAATGGTGTTGCTGGGCGGTCACTACGTGCCGCCCGGCGCGCTGGCGCTCGATCCCCCGCTGCCACCGGACATCACCATCCGGCCGTTCGACGAAAAGAGCCCGCCGCCGCGACGCGCCAGACTGGCCAACGTACTGTCGCCCCGTCAGCAGCAGATCATGCGCTGCGTCCATATGGGAAGCACCAACAAGATGATCGCACGCACGCTCGGCATCAGCGAAGGCACAGTCAAGATCCATCTGACCAGCATATTCCAGCAGCTCGGCGCGCCCAATCGCGCGGCCGCGGTCGCGCTCTATAACGGCTGGCTGTCGAACCATTTGCAGGTGCTGCGTAATGGCGGCGACGGCCCGGTGCGCCCGATCATGGGCCAGCCCGGCATGGTGCCGCTACGGCGTCGCGCGCGGCGGCGCTTCCAGTATCCGTTGCCGGCTAACGACACCGCCGCATTGTTGCCCATGGCGGCAGAACCAGGTGCACCGTATGGAGACGCGCCGTGCGTTGGGCCCGCACTGGACCCGCTCGCACCAGGCCCTGGATGAACGCGGCCGGCGCGCGCAATGGAATCCGGGCGAGCACTTTCCGACAGCGTTTGCGCCTGCTGGCATGGAATCCGCTCACACCTTTTCTCGTCCAACGAGTAATATGAGACTCATGGGTTTCCTCTACACACCGCTTCCGTTCTGGGTCGCTGTCGGTGGCTGGATCGCCACTGCGATAGTGGTCGCGCTCGCGCTGTGGAAAAATCCTTTCAAACGACTTCAGGACGGCACACTGCAGCATGTCTGGCTTGCGATCATCGTCGCAGTGTCGGTGCTGTGGGCAAGTAATGCGTGGCTCGACGACGGCACGGTCATGCATCTGCTCGGCGCCACGCTAGTCGTCACGTTGTTCGACTGGGCGTTGGCGCTGATCGCCATGGCGGTGGTCACGGGTCTTGCCGCCGTCGTCTTCGATGCGCCATGGCAGGGCATCGCACTCACGTTCCTCGTGTACGGTGCACTGCCGGTCGGCATTTCCACTTTGCTCCAGCGCATCAGCATCGCGTGGCTGCCACGCAATCTCTTCATGTTCATTCTCGGCCAGGGCTTTGTTTCGCCTGCCATCGCCGTGTCGCTCACGGCGGCCGCCGCCCTCGGCATTCATATCGCACTCGCCGACGGTTCGATGGCCGTGGTGCCCGCCGGCTACGCATTCAGCGTGTTCCTGCTTGCCATCGGGGAATCGTGGTTCACTGGCATGTCCACGGCGTTGATCTCGGTCTACCGTCCGGCGTGGGTCACCACCTATGATGTGCGGAGATACCGACTGGGCGGACCACGCACCTGACACTCGCGCGGGCACCGAACGCATATTGACGGCGAACAGCGACTCGGCTTCGTCGAGCCGCCCGGGTCCACACACTCCCAACAGGAAAATATTTGTGTCAGGATTGAACTCCACCCTCTTGCCGGGCATCTTACGTGCCTCATGTCTCATTAGCGTCTAACTAACTAGATGGATCGCACCAACGTACCGCGCCGATTGCTGCGGCTGGTCGGCCGGTTGGCAACATGTGCGGCGAGTCTCTCGCTCATATGCTCTGCTCCCGCACTCGCCGATCAACTCGAACAGCACAACGATCTCGTCAACAAATTTGTCAATGACCTCCACGCGGACCCGCTCGTTGCGGACTGCGCGGCCCATGGCAACTTTGTCGCCAGCACGTCGACCGCCTTCGACCACGTCGAATTTCCTCCTAGTTCGTTCGACAGCGCGCATGCGTCGGTCACGCCGTGGAACGATTCGTTCGACGAGGGCAAGCAGCGCGTCAAGGTAGACAATATCGTCACCGTCGAAGGGCTCGGCATCCGCCAGAGCGGCAGCGGCGATCCCGCGGATCTCAAGTTCCGCTGCGGCTACGTCGGCGCGCAGATGCTCGCGTTCAGCTGGAACGATCCGGTGCCGCCGGCCCGCGCGCGCAGTTCGGAACCGTCGGGGTCGCATGCATCGTCGGGCAAGCACAAGAGCGCCAAAGGCAAGCACTCGGCGAGCGGCAAGACTACGAAGAAAGCCACCACCAAGTCGTCCAAGCCAAGCTCGGGCAAATCATCGAAAGCAAGCTCGAACAAAGCAGCTTCGAAGAAGGCAGTGGCGAAGAAGAAAACTCATTAACGGGTCACGCTGGCGGCGTCCGCCTGCCAGTGCGCCAAGTGAACCACGCGCCCTAATGAAAAACGAGGCACACACTGTGAAGTGTGTGCCTCGTTTTATGTGCGGCGACGTTCAGGCAAATGTTTCCACGTGCCGCAAGATCGCCTGCAGCATTGCAGCGCCGAGCGCGGCGCTGCGCTCGCCGTTCCAGCCCACTCGTTCGTCGGGCAGATTGGCGTTGTCCTTGAACGGCATCTCCAAAGTCAGCGACAGGCAGCCGAATTCGTTGCCGATATACTTCGACGCCAGCTTCAGTGCGTCCTCGCGATACTTGCTCGCGGCATAGCCATACTTGTCCTGAAAATCAGGGCTCGCCTGCTTGAACGCTTCGATGAACGCCTTCTGCTCCTGCCCTTGCCGCTCCGTGAAACCCGGCAGCATTTCGGAGCCGGCCACGAAAACGTAAGGCAGCGCCTCGTCGCCATGGATATCGAAGAACAGATCGCAACCAGTGGCGTGAATCGCGTCGCGCACCACCAGCACCTCGGGGCTGCGCGCGGCATCCGGCGCCATCCACTCGCGATTCAGATTCGCGCCGGCCGCATTCGTGCGCAGATTGCCGTGCACGCTGCCGTCCGGATTCATGTTCGGCACAATGTAAAAGACCGCGTGATCATAGAGCTTGCGCGCGACCGGGTCGCCCGCCCAATCGCCCCAACCCGCGAGCCGCTTCACGAGACCCTCGATAAACCATTCGGCCATCGTTTCGCCCGGATGCTGGCGCGCGATCAGCCAGATCTTCTTCTTGGGCGTGTCGCCGGTTTGCGGCGTACCGAGCGTAAGCAGCGACATGGGCCGCCCTTCGACGGTCGTGCCCAACTCGGTGAGCGTGGCCTGCGGCATCTGCTGCACCGCGCCGAGAAACTCCGAGTGGCGCTCTTCGCTGTACGGCTCGAAGTACGCGTAGTAAATACGGTCGAAATCCGGCGTGTGATCGATCGTCAGCACGCGGCCGTCGTACGAGCTAGGCACGCGAAACCAGTTCACGCGGTCATAGCTCGCCACCGCCTGATAGTCGCGCCAGCCTTCGGCAAAGGCACACGCTGCCGCATTCTCGAAAGTCATCACGCAGCGTTGGCCCGCCGCGCCCGACAAGCGGAAATAAAACCATTGCGCGAACTCGGCATGGCTGTCCGGCCGCACGCGCAAGCGGATGTTGCCTGCTTCTTCGCAGGAGAGCACTTCGATCGCACCCGCGTCGAAGTTGCTTGTAATCGATAACGTCATGATGTTCTTCCCTGCTTGTCCGCGCGGCGACGCTTATTCAGCAACGCGACGGCGGAATACGTAAGTGGAATCGTTCGAGGCTTCGGCGTCGAACGCGTAGCCGTCGGCGTCGAAGTCCTTCAGTTGCTCAGGCCGGTCGAGGCGATTCTCCACGGCATAGCGCGCCATCAGGCCGCGCGCGCGCTTTGCATGGAAGCTGATGATCTTGTAGCGGCCGCCCTTCCAGTCTTCGAAAACGGGCGTGATGATCGGCGCTTCAAGCAGCTTCGGCTTGACCGACTTGAAGTATTCGCCCGATGCGCAGTTCACCAGCACTCGCGACGCCACGGCATTCTTCTTCAGTTGCGCATTCAACGCCTGCGTAATCCGCTCGCCCCAGAACGCGTACAGATCCTTGCCGCGCGGGTTGGCGAAACGCGTACCCATCTCGAGCCGGTACGGCTGCAGCAGATCAAGCGGCCGCAGCAAACCGTACAGGCCGGACAGCACGCGCACGTGATTCTGCGCATAGTCCAGATCCGCCGACGACAGCGTCTTCGCATTGAAGCCCTCGTACACGTCGCCGTTGAACGCCAGTACCGCCTGCTTGGCGTTGTGCGTGCCGAACTTGGGCGACCACTCCGCGTAACGCTGGAAATTG
Organism: Paraburkholderia sp. BL27I4N3; assembly: GCF_003386115.1. NCBI lineage: Bacteria > Pseudomonadati > Pseudomonadota > Betaproteobacteria > Burkholderiales > Burkholderiaceae > Paraburkholderia > Paraburkholderia sp. BL27I4N3. The sequence goes on from NZ_QREJ01000001.1 coordinate 3,053,714, forward strand.
AGGTGCGCGAGTTGATCCGAAATGTCCATCAGGGAGGCGATCTGCTGCGGCGACAAACGACGCAATCCGCCAATCAATTCGGCCGCGTCGTCGACAAAATCGGGGATCGTGTGCTTTTTGACGTGAGGCGGGGTTTCGTAGTCGAGCGATTTCGCCGGCGACAGAACGATTATCATAGAGGCTTGCAGGCACGCCGTGCCTGGCGGTCAAAGACGAAAGCCAGATTGTAACGAATGCCCGGTTCCCATGCCTCACCCGACGCTTTGCGCGTCGTCCTCGATTCCAACGTGTGGATCGACATTCTCGTGTTCGACGACCCGCACACGCGGCCGATCGCGGCCGCGCTCGAAAGCGGCGCGCTGATCGCGCTGATCGACGCACGCTGCCTCGCCGAACTTACCTACGTGCTCGACTATCCGCAATTCGTGCATCGGAATGTGGACAAGGCCGTGGCGCTGGCGGTCGTTTCACGGCTCGCGCAGTTGGTCGAACCCGAAGCGCAAGCGGAAGATGCAAGGCCCTTGCCCAAATGCAAAGACCGCGACGACCAGAAGTTTCTCGAGCTTGCGCACGCCGCGCAGGCCGACTGGCTGGTCTCGAAGGATCGCGCCGTGTTGAAGCTGGCCAAGCGGATTGCACGCGACTTCGGGTTTCAGATCGCCCAACCGGCGCCGTTCGTCGCCGCCATCGGCATGTCGCTGAACGCGGCCGGCGAGCCTTTAACCGCATGACCCGCCAGCCGCATGGCCCTGGCCAGACGGCTAACGTGAGTTCCATGGTGCGCACAGCGCGCCGCGATTCCCTACAATCAGGCTTCGCCCGTTTCACCCGACGCCTTTGTCTAACCCTTTTGCCCACGCTCCGGACAGCGCCATGAATGCACCGCACGACACGCCTTCGAGCCCCACGTTTCCGTCTCGGCTGCCGGACGTCGGCACGACGATTTTCACTGTGATGAGCGCGCTCGCCGCCGAAAAAGGCGCGGTCAATCTGGGCCAGGGCTTTCCCGATTTCAACTGCGATCCGCGCATCGTCGATGCGGTCGCGAACGCCATGCGCGACGGCCACAACCAGTATCCGCCCATGGCGGGCGTCGCGCCGCTGCGTCAGGCGATCTCGGACAAGATCGAAAAGCTGTACGGCCGCCGCTACAACGCCACCACCGAGATCACCGTGACAGCGGGCGCGACGCAAGCGTTGCTGACCGCGATTCTCTGCACGGTCCACCCGGGCGACGAGGTGATCGTGGTCGAGCCGACCTACGACAGCTACCTGCCATCCATCGAACTGGCCGGCGGCAAGCCGGTGTTCGTCACGCTCGACGCGCCCGACTACGCGATCCCGTTCGACAAGCTCGCCGCCGCGATCACGCCGAAAACACGGCTCCTGCTGATCAACACGCCGCACAATCCGACCGGCACGGTGTGGCGCGCGGAAGACATGCGCAAGCTCGAAGAGATCGTGCGCGGCACCAACGTGCTGATCCTGTCCGACGAAGTGTATGAGCACATGGTCTACGACGGCGCGCCGCACGAGAGCGTGGCGCGCTATCCCGAACTTGCGCAACGCAGTTTCGTGGTGTCGAGCTTCGGCAAGACGTATCACGTAACGGGCTGGAAGGTTGGCTATGTGGCCGCGCCCGCCGCGCTCACCGCCGAGTTCCGCAAGGTGCACCAGTTCAACGTGTTCACGGTCAACACGCCAATGCAGATCGGCCTCGCCGATTACATGAACGACCCCGCGCCATATCTCGGCCTGCCCGCGTTTTATCAGAAGAAGCGCGACTTCTTCCGCGCCGGCCTCGCGAACTCACGCTTCAAACTGTTGCCGTGCACGGGCACGTACTTTCAGTGCGTCGACTATTCGGCGATCAGCGACTTGCCCGAAGCCGAATTCGCGCAATGGCTGACCGGCGAAATCGGCGTAGCGGCCATTCCGGTCTCGGCCTTCTATCACGAGGCCCATGAATCGGGCGTCGTGCGCTTCTGCTTTGCCAAGCAGGAAAGCACGCTGGCCACCGCACTCGAGCGGCTGGCGCGCCTCTAGCATGTGGCGCGCGATGCTGAGAACGAACCAACGTTCCTCGCCATCGCGCGTAGCGGCCCGGGCGTGCGCGGCACGCCCCGGTTCGCCTGGTTCCGGGCCGCGCCCGTCAAACCGGGCGCGACGCCGCGACATACGCCTTGCGGTCCTCGGTCACACGCTGCGCGGCAGGTCTCACGTTGATCGCTTTCATATAGCTCTTCCAGTCGATCCCAGCGTCGAGCAGAAAATCGCTGCCGTAGATGGTCTGCGTCGCCATGCCCACCAGCGGCAAACTCACATAACCGGCCGTATCCGCGACGCTGAAACGCTCGCCTCTCAGATACGGCCCGAACTTCGCGATCCGTTTGAAGCCGGCAATGTGATGCCTGAGCAGTTTCTCGACACGCCCTTTGGTCGCCTCGGTCACGGTGCCGCCAAAGAATGCTTCCTTGTAGAGATTGCGCACCGTCAGTTCGAGATGCACGTCGACGAACATGATCAGTTCGCGCTCCTTGGCCGCTTCCCATGGGTCGGCGGAGAAAATCGCCTTGTCGGGAAAGCGCGCGGCCAGATACTCGACAATGCATTGCGATTCACTCAGATCACCGTCTTCAGTCTGCAGATAAGGCACTTTGCCGAGCGGCGAATGCTCAAGCATGGCCTCGTCCTGGCTCGGCTTTACGGACACTTCTTCAAAAGGAATGTCGTGTTCGAGCAGCACGAACTTCACTTTGTTGTAGTAGTTAGACAGCGCGAAACCGCACAGCTTGATCATTGGGTGTCTCCTTCCCTTGAGTTGTCTGCGACCGCTCATCGACGTCACAACAGCGGCCTTCGATCAATCATCCAGTAAATTGCACGATCGTGCTATTCTAAAATAACCATGGAGTCGAGTTTCCAATGACCTCTCGCAATTTCAGCATCGAGACTATCGGCATTGTCGGAACCGGAGCAATGGGCCGCGGTATCGCCCAGATCGCCGCACTGGCCGGTCTCAGTGTGCGTCTGTACGACACTAACCCTGCTGCGATCGGCGCCGCGCGCGACTACCTCGCCGAGACTTTCGCCAAATTGACCGCTAAAGGCAAGCTCGATCAGGCCCGCTCGCTTGCGGCGCTCGCGAACGTGAGCGGCGCGCAGAGCATCGGCGAACTGGCCGGCTGCGATCTGGTCGTCGAGGCGATCGTCGAGAAACTCGACGTGAAGCAGGCGCTATTCCGCGAACTCGAGACCGTCGTGAGCGGCCGCTGCGTGTTGGCGTCCAACACGTCTTCGCTGTCCATTACGGCAATTGCCGCCGGCTGCAGTGACCCGTCGCGCGTGGTCGGCTATCACTTCTTCAATCCCGTGCCGTTGATGAAGGTCGTCGAGGTGATCGACGGTCTGCGCAGCGACCCCGCGGCAGGCAATGCGCTGATGGATCTCGCGCGCCGCATGGGTCACACGCCGGTGCGTGCGAAGGATATGCCCGGCTTCATCGTGAATCACGCGGGCCGCGGCATGAATACCGAAGGCTTGCGCGTGGCCGGTGAAGGTGTGGCGAGTTTCGCCGACATCGACCGCATCATGCGCGAGCAGGCCGGCTTTCGCCTCGGCCCATTCGAGTTGCTCGATTTGACGGCGCTGGACGTCTCGCATCCGGTGATGGAGTCGATCTACCATCAGTTCTATGAAGAGCCGCGCTTCACGCCGTCGCCGATTACCGGCACGCGGCTCGCCGGCGGACTGCTCGGCCGCAAGACCGGCGAAGGCTTTTATCGCTACGAAGACGGCAAGCAGCAAGTGGCCGCCGAAGCGCCCATACCGACCGGACTGCCGGCAAGCGTCTGGGTCAGCAAGCGTTATCCGCAAGCCCGCGACGCGGTCGTGCAACTCATCGAGAAAGCCGGCGTGAAGCTCGACGACGGCGCCATGCCCGCAGCGAATTCGCTGATCGTCGTCACACCGTTCGGTCACGATGCGACCACGGCCGCGGTCGATGAAGCGCTGGACGCAACCCGCGTCGTCGCGATCGATGCGCTCTTCCCGCTCGTCGGCGCGCAACGCCGCACGCTGATGACAACGCCCGCCACCGCGCGCAGCGCGCGTGACGCGGCGCACGCGCTCTTTGCCGCCGACGGCGTGCCCGTCACCGTGATCCGCGATTCGACCGGCTTCGTCGCGCAACGCGTGGTGGCGACCATTGTCAACATCGGCTGCGACATCGCACAAAAACAGATCGCCACGCCGGAAGACATCGATCTCGCCGTGACGCTCGGCCTCGGTTACCCGCGCGGCCCGCTAGCCCTCGGCGACGCGCTCGGCTCGACAACGATCCTGGCAATCCTGCGCAACATGTTCAGTGTGCTCGGCGATCCGCGCTATCGTCCGTCGCCATGGCTCGCGCGGCGAGCGCAACTTGGCATGTCGTTGACCCAGCGCGACGCGGCCGACATCGAAACGAAGACTCAGGAGACACAACAATGAGCGCCGAACTGCTGACTTCGCGCCCCACCGAAAGCGAATCGACACTAGTCCTCACGCTCTCGAACCCGGGCGCACGCAACGCGCTACACCCGGACATGTACGCCGCCGGCATCGAGGCGCTCGGCTCGGTGGAACGCGATCCGTCGATTCGCGCCGTCGTGATCACCGGCGCCGACAACTTCTTCTGCGCGGGCGGCAATCTGAACCGCTTGCTGGAGAACCGCGCGAAAGATCCGTCCGTGCAAGCGGAGAGCATCGATCTGCTCGGCGAATGGATCTCGGCGGTGCGTCTTTCGTCGAAGCCTGTGATCGCCGCAGTCGATGGCGCCGCGGCCGGCGCGGGATTCTCGCTCGCGCTGGCCTGCGACCTGATCGTGGCCGCGGACGAAGCCAAATTCGTCATGTCGTATGCACGCGTCGGCCTGACGCCCGACGGCGGCGGGTCGTGGTTTCTCGCTCAAGCCCTGCCGCGTCAATTGGCCACGGAAGTGTTGATCGAAGGCAAACCGATCGGGGCGACACGCCTGCATGAACTCGGTGTCGTCAACAAGCTGGTCAAGACCGGCACCGTGCGCGACGCCGCGGTCGCATGGGCCGACGAGCTCGGCAAGATTTCGCCCAACTCGGTCGCGCGCATCAAGGGGTTGATCGGCGCAGCCGGCACGCAGCCGCTCGCCGATCATCTGGTGGCGGAGCGCGACAGTTTTGTCGCCTCGCTGCATCACCGTGACGGGCTTGAAGGGATTTCCGCGTTCCTCGAGAAACGCGCGCCGGTCTATAAGTGAACGAAGGAACGATGCCCGACTATCAACTGCCCAAGCGCCGCCGCATCTTTTTGATGCGTCACGGCGACGTCACGTACTTCGACGACTCCGGCCGCGCGATCGGTCCCGAAACCGTGCCGCTGAACGCTAACGGCCGCGAGCAGGCCAGCGCGGCGGGCCGCGTGTTCGCGCAACAGCAGGTCCATTTCGACCGGGTGATCGTCAGCGGTTTGCCGCGCACCATCGAAACCGCGCGGCGCGTGTTGGCCGAGACCGGCCAGCAGATCGAACTCGAAATCGAACCCGCCTGGGAAGAGATTCGCGGCGGCAAGCTCAGCAATATTCCGCTGCAAGACATAGAAGCGGCGTTTCTTGGCGTGTTCGACGGTATCGTGCCGGAAAGCACACAGTTTCTTAACGGCGAGACCATCGGCGCGCTGTTCGATCGCGTCTTGCCGGCGGTCGCGGCGCTGCGCGAAGACAGGTCGTGGGACACCGTGCTGCTCGTTCTGCATGGCGGCGTGAACCGGGCAATCCTGTCGCATGCTCTTACGGCCGGCGGCCGCACGTTTTTCGGCCATCTGGCGCAAGCCACCGGCTGCATCAACGCGCTCGACGTGGGCGCCGCGCCGCGTGACTGGGTGCTGCGCACGATCAACTATTCACCGCCGTCGCCGCTGCATCGCGACGTCCGCAACACCACGATGGAAATGCTCTACGCACAATTCATTCAATACAAGCGTAGCTGAACCCCGAACTGGAGGAGACAGATGGTGCAAGCCACACAGACCGGCGAACCAGAACACCAACCGGATTATTCGGATTTCGAAGGCACGCGCCCTGTCAGCGAGCGGCAACGCTTTGACACCGGCGCGCTCGCCGCCTGGCTGACCCAACATGTCGACGGATTTTCCGGCCCCCTCACACAGGAGCAATTCGCCGGAGGTCAGTCCAATCCGACGTTCAAGCTGCTCACGCCGTCACGCTCGTATGTGATGCGCGCCAAACCAGGGCCGGCGGCGAAATTACTACCTTCGGCGCACGCCGTCGAACGTGAATATCGCGTGATGCACGCACTCGCCGACACCGACGTGCCGGTCGCGAAGATGCTCGCCTTGTGCGAGGACGAAAGCGTGATCGGCCGCGCGTTTTATGTCATGGAGTTCGTCGAGGGCCGCGTGCTGTGGGATCAATCGTTGCCCGGCATGACGCCCGCCGAACGCGCCGCCATCTACGACGAAATGAACCGCGTGATCGCGGCGCTGCACAGCGTCGACGTCCCGGCCGTGGGTCTCGCCGACTACGGCAAGCCAGGCAATTACTTCGCACGCCAGATCGGTCGGTGGAGCAAGCAGTACATCGCATCCGAGACCGAACCGATCGATGCGATGCAGCGCCTGATCGAATGGCTGCCGCAGCATATGCCGGCCGAAACGGGCGAGCGCGCATCGGTCGTGCATGGCGACTACCGGCTCGACAATCTGATCTTTCATCCCGAGGAACCACGCGTGCTCGCCGTGCTCGACTGGGAGTTGTCGACGCTCGGCGATCCGCTCGCCGATTTCGCGTATCACTGCATGGCGTGGCACGTCGACCCGGCGCAATTTCGCGGCATTGCGGGCCTCGATTGGGCGACCCTCGGCATTCCTGACGAGCAACAGTATGTCGAGCGCTATTGCCAACGCACCGGCTTCGAGATTCACGGCGACTGGAATTTCTATCTGGCGTACAACATGTTTCGCATCGCCGCGATCCTGCAAGGGATCATGAAACGCGTCGTCGACGGTACGGCAGCCAGCGCTCAGGCGCTCGATGCCGGCCGCCGCGCGAAGCCGATGGCCGAACTCGCCTGGCGCTACGCGCAGAAAGTGCGCTGACTGGCACCGCGTGCTGAATCGCGCGTCTGGTTGCGCGTTCTGCTGCGCTCTGAACAAAACGTCGTCCGTTACCTGTCATTCGCGAGGTCTTACATGAATTTCGATTACACCCCAAAGGTTCAGGCGTTGCGCGAAAAACTGCTCGCATTCTTCGACGAGCACATCTATCCGAACGAGCAGGCATTCTATGCAGAGATTGCAGGCAATCGCCAAAGCGGTAACGCGTGGCTGCCAACCGAACTGATCGAACAACTCAAGCACAAAGCGCGCGACGCCGGCTTGTGGAATCTATTCCTGCCCGACTCCGTGCGCGGCGCCGGTTTGACGAATCTCGAATACGCGCCGCTGTGCGAGATCATGGGCCGCGTGCCCTGGGCGCCTGAAGTATTCAACTGCAACGCGCCCGACACCGGCAATATGGAAACGATCGAGCGCTACGGCAGCGACGACAACAAGCGCGCGTGGCTCGAACCGCTGCTACAAGGTCAGATCCGTTCGGCGTTTCTGATGACGGAGCCTGAAGTGGCATCGTCGGATGCGACCAATATCCAGACCAGCATCGTGCGCGACGGCGATTACTACGTGGTCAACGGCCACAAGTGGTGGTCGTCCGGCGCGGGCGATCCGCGCTGCAAGATCTATATCGTCATGGGCAAGACCGATCCGGAAGCGCCGCGTCACCAGCAGCAGTCGATGATACTGATTCCCGCCGACGCCACCGGCATCACCGTGCATCGTCCGCTCACCGTGTTCGGTTACGACGACGCGCCGCACGGGCACATGGAAATCACGCTCGAGAATGTGCGCGTGCCGGTCGGCAACATGCTGCTCGGCGAAGGCCGCGGCTTCGAGATCGCGCAAGGCCGACTCGGGCCGGGACGCATCCATCACTGCATGCGTCTGATCGGTCTTGCTGAACGCGCGCTCGAACTCATGTCGAAACGTTCGCTGCACCGTGTCGCGTTCGGCAAACCGGTCGCCGCGCAAGGCGTCACGCAGGAACGTATCGCCGAAGCGCGCTGCATGATCGAGCAGGCGCGTCTCCTCACGCTGAAAACGGCCTACATGATGGACACTGTCGGCAACAAAGGCGCGCGCGGCGAGATCGCGATGATCAAGGTCGTTGCGCCGAACATGGCGTGTCAGGTGATCGACTGGGCGATTCAGGCGCACGGCGGCGGCGGCGTCAGCGACGATTTTCCGCTCGCGTATGCCTACGCGTCGGCACGAACGCTGCGTTTCGCTGACGGCCCCGACGAGGTGCACCGCAACGCGATCGCCAAGCTTGAACTCGCGCGTTATATGGATGCGGGCGCGGCGGCTCGTGTGGAGACGCCGATCACGCGGGTTTGATGCTGAGCTGAGCCGAGCCCTGCCCAGCCCGGAAGTTCAGCCCGGCGCCGCGAAGCCGCGACTGACTTGCAGCGCCGCCAGCAGCATCGCGCGATCTATGCTCTAATTTTCGTCAACAGCGGCGCCCTTCGAGGCGCCGCTTTCACGAGACAAAGGAACTACGATGATCGACGTTTATAGCTGGGCAACCCCGAACGGCCACAAGATTCACATCATGCTCGAAGAGACGGGTCTCGCGTACAACGTTCACGGCGTAAATATCGGCACGGGCGACCAGTTCAAACCCGAGTTTCTCGCCATCAGCCCGAACAACAAGATCCCGGCAATCGTCGATTCCGAGGGCCCCAAGGGCGCCGACGGTCAGCCGTTCGCCTTGTTCGAATCGGGCGCGATCCTGATTTACCTCGCCGAGAAAACCGGCAAGTTTCTGCCGACCGATCCGGCCGCGCGTTATTCCACGCTGCAGTGGCTGATGTTTCAGATGGGCGGTCTCGGTCCGATGCTCGGTCAAACGCACCACTTCCGCAACTACGCGCCGGAGCAGATTGAATACGCGGTCAACCGTTACACGAACGAAACGAAGCGCCTTTATGGCGTAATGGACACGCAACTCGGCAAGACGAAGTATCTCGCGGGCAACGACTATACGATCGCGGATATCGCCTCGTTCCCGTGGACTCGCTCGTGGCAAAACCAGGGCTTGGAACTCGATGCGTTTCCGAATGTGAAGCGCTGGCATGAAGAGATCGCCGCACGTCCAGCGGTCGTGCGCGGGGTCGAAGTGCTGGCGTCCGCGCGTCAACCGCTCATGGACGACAAGGCGAAGGAAATACTGTTCGGTGCGACGCAATACGCGAAACATTGAATGCGCAGCCACGTCTGAATCTGCGTTTTGCCTCTGTGAAAAAGCGCGAACGGCATTCATGCCGGCTCGCGCTTTTTCTAACTCGCATGTGCCGCCGAAACGCTAAAAATAATGCAGCGTAATGAACTCCGCGACACACACCGGCCGTTCACTGCCTTGCCGCTCCAGCTTCACGTTCCACACCACTTGCACGCCATTGTTATCGACTTCCGTAACGGACTCGATCGCGAATTTAGCGCGCAACTGTGAGCCGACAGGCACCGGCGCGGTAAACCTCACGCGATTCAATCCGTAATTGACGCCCATGCGCTGCTCGAGCGCCACTGTCTTGCCGAGCAGCGCCGGAATCAACGATAGCGTCAGGAAGCCGTGCGCCACGGGACCGCCGAACGGCGACTCGCGCCGCGCCCGCTCGGGGTCGACGTGAATCCATTGATGGTCACCGGTCGCTTCGGCGAAACGATCGACGCTCGCCTGATCCACCGTCAGCCATTCGCTCACGAGCGGCTCGCCGCCCACCAACGCGCGCAATGCCGCCGCGCTGCCGAAGGTTGCGGCGGGCGCCGCGCTGCCCGTCATGACGCGGCGCCTGGATTACGCAGGCCGAATAGTCCCTTCGAGCGCACCGTGATCACCGTTTCGCCATGCTGATTGATGCCTTCCCACTGCGTCGACACGATGCCGCGATCCGGCTTGCTCTCCGAGACGCGTTTGTCGAGCACGGCGTTCATCATGGTGATCGTGTCACCGACACGCACCGGCTTCAACCAGCGGATATCGTCGATACCGGGCGAGCCCATCGACGTGGAACCCGCGAACGCGTTGCGCACCAGCATGCCCATCATGACCGAGCAGGTATGCCAGCCACTCGCGACCAAGCCGCGAAATGGCGACTCGGCGGCGGCGACCTCATCCAGATGAAACGGTTGCGGATCGAACTTCTGTGCAAACTCGACGATCTCTTCGCGCGTGAACGTGTGCTTGCCGATCTCGATGCTCGTGCCGACTATGAAGTCTTCGTAACTCAAGCCCATCCTCGCACCTCCGTGTATCCAATTCGAATGTCCGATCAGGCTTCGGCAGTCACGAAGCCAGGTAGCGCGGCGAACCGCGCGAGATGGTGATCGACATCGCCCAGTGTGGTTTCGATGATAGCAAGCCGCTTGAACAGATGCGCCGCGGCCACCTCATTCGTGACGCCCATGCCGCCATGCAACTGAACCGCCTGCTGGCCGACGAAACGCGCGGCTTGACCGACCCTCGCCTTCGCGGCGGAAACCGCGCGGCGACGTTCGTCCGCATCCGAGCTCGTGTAGCGCATCGCGGCCAGATACGTGACCGAGCGCGCCTGCTCGGCGTGAATCAGCATCTCGACCATGCGATGCTGCAAAGCCTGAAACCGCGCGATCGGCTGGCCGAACTGCTGACGTGTCTTGGTGTAGTCGACGGTGGCGAGATTCAGGGCGTCGAGCGCGCCGATCGCCTCGGCGCACAACAGCACCGTGCCGTAGTCAGCGATATGTTCGAGCGCCGCCGCGCCGGCGTGCTTGCCGGCAAGCCGGCGCGCGGGCGTGTTGTTGAACTCGAGTGTGGCGGCGCGTTGGCCGTCGATCGTGCGATAGTCGGTGATCCTGACGCCGGCCGCAGTGCGCGCCACGACGAAGAGCGCGATCTCGCCATTCAGCCGGGCCGGGACGATCCAGTGATCCGCCTGGCCGCCGTGTTGCACCACAGACTTCGTGCCGCTCAATGTCTGCTGCTCGCCCTGCCCGCTTACGCCTGTCTCGACCGCGAACAGATCGTAGCGCGCATGCGGTTCGTGAAATGCCACGGCCAGCTTGATCTCGCCTTGAGCAGCACGTTCGAGCAGCGACGCGTCTTCGCCCTGGTCGCTACCTGCAAGGCGCAACGCCTCGATACCGACCGCAGTCGCCCAATAAGGCTCGACGACTAGCGCACGGCCGAGTTCCTGCATCACGACCAGCATGTCGATCGGGCCGCCGTTAAAACCGCCTTGCGCTTCCGGCACCGGCAACGCTGTCAGACCCAGTTCGGCAAACGCGGCCCAATGCGCGTCCGACACGCCGGTTTCCGATCGCACGATCGCCTGGCGCGCCTCGAACCCGTAGTTCTTGTCCAGATACCGGCGCAGCGCATCGGCAAATTGCTGCTGTTCGTCGTTGAAAGTGAAGTCCATGCGTCGCTCCTCAGAGTCCGAGAATCATCTGCGCGATGATGTTCTTTTGAATTTCGTTCGAGCCGCCGTAAATCGACGTCTTGCGGAAGTTGAAGTAGTACGCGGCGAGAGGCGCGGCATCGTCGTCGCCGGCCAGGCTGTGTTCGCGTTCGCCTTCGAGGAACGGAACGTCGAATGGTGCGGCGAGCGGCCCGACTGCTTCGAACATCAGTTCGGTCAGTGCTTGCTGCACTTCCGTGCCCTTGATCTTCAGCATCGACGCTTCCGGTCCCGGTCCGCGTCCGCCCGTTTCATTTGCGACGACGCGTTGCACGGTGACTTCGAGCGCCATCAACTCGATCTCGAGGCTCGCGACTTTCGCGGCGAACACCGGGTCTTGCAGAAGCGGCTTGCCGTTCTTTCTCTGATTCAGCGCAAGGCGTTTCAGAAAAACGAGTTCGCGCTTCGATTGGCCGACCCGCGCAATGCCGGTGCGCTCGTGGCCGAGCAGATATTTCGCGTAAGTCCAGCCGCGATTCTCTTCACCAACCAGATTCTCGACCGGCACCTTCACGTCTTCGAAAAAGACTTCGTTGACTTCGTGGTCCTCGTCGAGCGTAATGATCGGCCGGACGGTGATGCCAGGCGTTTTCATGTCGATCAGCAGGAACGAGATGCCCTCCTGCTTTTTGGCGCCGCTGTCCGTGCGCACCAGGCAGAACATCATGTCGGCGTACTGGCCGAGCGTGGTCCACGTTTTCTGACCGTTAACCACGTAATGGTCGCCGACGCGCTCGGCGCGTGTGCGCAGCGAGGCCAGATCCGAACCCGAGCCCGGCTCGGAATAACCCTGACACCACCAGTCCGTACCGTCGAGAATGCGCGGCAAATAGTGACGCTTCTGCGCCTCGTTACCGTACTTCATCAGTACCGGCGCCACCATGGAGACGCCGAAAGGTAGCACGGACGGCGCGCCGATGCGCGCGCACTCTTCGTCCCAGATGTGCCGCTGGGTCGCGTCCCAGCCCGGGCCGCCATACTCTTTTGGCCACGCGATTGCCGACCAGCCGCGCGTGCCGAGCAGCTTATGCCAGCCTGCGAAGTCCTCGCGGGCAAGACGCTTGTGATTGAGTACCTTGTCGCTCAGCTCACGAGGCAGATTCGCTTCGAGCCAGGCGCGGATGTCTGCGCGGAACGCGTTATCAGCAGCGGAATAGTCCAGATCCATGCGTCGTGTCTCCTGGCCGCCACCATCCGCCGCCAGTGAGCCACTGCGCTATTGCAGCGGTTCCTTCAAGGCAGCTGGGACCGGCAGCGGCATCACTTCAATGCCTTCTTCGACCAAGGCTTTCGCGTCTTCCGGTGTCGTGACACCGCGAATATTGCGTGCGGGCGCTTCATTGTAGTGAATGCGCCGTGCTTCCTCGGCGAAGCGGTCGCCCACGTTCTCGGTCTTTTCCAGTACCTCGCGCAGGGCGCGCATGACACGCGCCTGCATTTCCCCCGCGCCCGCTGGCGCTTTCGTTTCGGTCGCACCCGACAGGTTCAGGCGCGGGGCCGACGGCAAACGGCTCACCTCGTTCGCACCGCAGATCGGACATTCGACGAGCTTGCGAGACTGCTGCGATTCGAAGTCATCAGTCGAAGCGAACCAGCCTTCGAACCGATGGCCATGCGGACACTGTAAATCGAGGACCTTCATGTGGAATCAGGGCTTGCGTGCCAGTTTAGCGCAAAACGTAAATTTGTGAACGGTCGTTCGTAAATTTTTACGGACAAGGGTACCGGCGCCGGAAGTTGCGGACAATCCGAACGCGGTGGGCGATTTTAACGCTTTGCGCAAAGGACTGCCGAAGGTGCTCCGGAAGGCAAACAGGCGTGCCGATCACCTACGCTTGCGAAGCTTCGCACGCTGCCTGCCCTAGCGCTTTTACGCGACGAGACATTCCAGTTGACGGCCAAGCCGGGGCTCAAGCTCGCGTGCCTCTTTTGCGAGGTTGATCTGCTTGACCGCTCTCGCAATGTCGAACACGTCTGGCTTGATTTCATAGCCGCCGCGCGCAGCGAGCCAGTCAAGGATGTCCGACAGATGCCATACTGACGCACTGCCCTCGTGGACCGGCGGCGGAAAGTCGATTGCGTGGCTCAGCATCAGCTTGCGCATGTTTTGCCGCGACACGCCGGCGACTTCTGCGACGTCAGTCAGGCCTACGAAATCGGGGCCGGCCTCGATAAGACGCGCGGACGGCACCACCCGCTTGATGTCCTGGAGAGCGCTGACCACCGCCTCGAATGCGGACTCGCCTTCGCGAGTGAAAAACAGCGCGATGCGGCCCGGTTGCCCGATACCCACGGTGGCGTCGTCGCACCCGGCTTCGCCCAGACGCTCGACGATCGCGTCAAGATCGCAGTCTTCAACCGCGAGACGGTACTTCAGCGTGAATACGTATTCCATAAGTTACTCCTGCCTTCATTCAGTCCCAAAGCTTTCACCCAAAGAACGGATTTGCTACCGGCGAGCCGTGCAGTTGTCGACGATGCGCCTCAGATGTCTGGCGTGGTTGCCCGGATTCTTCGGCGTGCTCCAGACGCTCGATATGCAGAACTCGCCACACCGACACTCCGCGTCTTTATCAGGACAGTACATTCGTCCCCAAGCGTGACCTTTGCCACCACCCTGAACACGCCAGCCGTTTTTCTCGGCGTACACCAACGCGGCCTCAACCTCTTTCTTGGAATGGGTTCCTCGAACCATCTGATGTCCTCCAATTTAGCGGGTGTGGATCAGGTTGTCAAGTGACAACCTGATCCACACCCAAAATCAAATGCGCCCGCCACCACTTCGTCATCCGAAATAAAACGAACAGTGGAAGTCGATCTCGAAGGTCGATACTAGAGGGACAAAGGCCGCGGGACGAGACTGTCGAATGGCATAAGGCAAACGACACACTTTTAAGACGCCGGCCAACATGCCGGCAATTGCGCAATTTCGCGCGCGTCGCAATGAGAAAAGCCCCTGCCGGTCTTAGACCAACAAGGGCTTTCTCAGACTTCCGAAGCGGCTAGCGGCGCGCGCGTATTCTTCGCTACAGCGTTATTCGGGCTCCGCCAATGGCCACGCACCCGACAACACTTTCTCCAGCCAGAACGTGCCGATCACCGTCTTGACATCAGTCACCTTGCCGGTACGCACCCACTCGGACATCTCCGGCACGGTTGCCGTGAACAGTTCGAGAAACTCGCCTTCATCGAGCTTGCGCTCGCCGGCGGTCAAACCGCGCGCAAGATAGATATCGATGAATTCGGTCGAATAGGAAATGATCGGGTGAATGCGCGTCAGATAAACATACTCGCGCGCGCTATAACCGGTCTCTTCCCGCAGTTCACGTATCGCGCAGGCCAGTGCGCCTTCGTTCGGATCGAGCTTGCCGGCCGGATACTCGACCATGACCTTGCCCATCGGATAGCGATACTGGCTTTCGAGCAGCACGCGGCCGTCGTCGAACAATGGAATCACCATGACGGCGCCGGAATGCTGAACATATTCGCGCGTGGCGTGCTTACCATCCGGCAGGCGAACGGTGTCGCATTTGAGCGTCAGAAACGGTCCCTGATGGATCGTTTTGCTCTCAATGCAGGTCTCTTTGAGCGCGGCGTCGTGATCGGGAAGTTCAGCCATATGCGGACCTTAGGACAGGGTGCGCCGACGGCGAGACGCCGTCAGCGGCGTTTGACGAGATACTGGAAGGTGAAGCCAGGGAATGCGAACACCACGAAGAGTGCGAACGTGATCGCGTAGAATTGCCACCCCTGTTCAAAGCGGTTACCCGCGCGCGCTTCCAGCAGAAAACCAAGCGCGCCAACCACGAAGTACAGCACGATCAATTCGGCAATCCGGATCCAGGCGCTTTTCTTCGCCGCTTTCAACGGCACGGCGGCGAAGAGGCGCTGATTCAGGAACGGCAGGTTGGCGCCGACCAGCGCCAACAGCACGATAAACCAACCCGCTGCCGACATCAGAGCAGCAGCGTGTGCTGGATAGCCTGCAGGCAGGCCTTCAACAACGGATCCGGCACGATACCGAGCACCAATACTGCCACACCGTTGAACGCGAGCAAGGCACGCGTGCTGGTGTCAGCGAGAATGGGCGACTTGTCTTGCGGATCGTCGAAATACATCAGCTTGACGATACGCAGGTAGTAGAACGCGCCGAACAGCGACGTGATCACGGCCAGCACCGTCAGCCAGGTCAAGCCGGCGTTCATGGTGGCCTGCAGCACCGCGAGCTTCGCGTAGAAGCCGACCGCGGGCGGAATGCCGGCGAGCGAGAACATCATGATCATCATCACGAACGCGAACACCGGGCTGCGTTGATTCAAACCCTTGAAGTCCTCGAGCGTGTCCGCCTCGAAATCGCGGCGAGCCAACAGCATGATGACGCCGAACGTGCCCATCGTCGTGATCAGGTAGACGATGCTGTAGTACATCGCCGAGCCGTATGCATTGGCGGCGCCCGTGGTCTTGCTGTCGACCACACCGGCCAGCAGACCCAGCAGCACGAAGCCCATATTCGAGATCGCCGAATACGCGAGCATCCGCTTGACGTTGCGTTGCACGATACCGGTAATGTTGCCGACGATCAGCGACAGCGCCGCGAGAATCACCAGCATTTGCTGCCATTCCACCGCCAGCGGCAACAGGCCCATCACCAGGAAACGCAGACCCCAGGCGAACGCGGCAACCTTAGGGCCACCGCCGACCATCAGCGTCATCGCCGTCGGCGCGCCCTGGTACACGTCGGGCACCCACATGTGGAACGGCACCGCGCCCATCTTGAACGCCACGCCCGCCACGATGAAGATCACGCCGAACAGCAGCACGCTCGGGTCGTAGTGGCTCGTGCCGATCGCCTTGAATACCTCGTTCAGGTCGAGCGAACCGGTCGCGCCGTACAGCATGGAGATGCCGTACAGCAGGAAACCGGAAGCCAGCGCGCCCAGCACGTAATACTTCATGGCCGCTTCGTTCGAAGGCGCCGCGTCACGACGCAGGGCGATCGCACCATACAGCGACAGCGACATCAGTTCCAGGCCGAGATACAGCGTCAGGAAGTTGTTGCCGGAGATCATGACGAGCTGGCCGAGCAGCGAGAACATACCCAACAGGAAGAACTCGCCGCGGAACAGGCCGCGATCTTCGAGGTAACGGCGCGAATACACGATCGACACCGCGTAGCCGAGCGTCACCACGGCTTTCATCACGTTGGCGAACGAATCCACCACGTACATATGGCCGAAGTAGTAGCGCACTTGCGGGTCGAACGCGTTCATCGCGAACCAGACGCCGGCAACCAGCGTCGAGAAGAACGCGATGAAGTACGTGGTACGGCGACCGGCCTGGCCGACGAACGTGTCGTTGAGCCACGCGACGACAACGGCGAGCATCACCAGCGCGTCGGGCAACAGAGCAGTCATAGGGGCGTTTTGCATGGTCTCTAAATTCCTCGCTCGGCGTTACTGAGGCAACGGCAGCTTTGACTGCGCAACGTGGGCGAGGAGGTTTTCCACGGATACGTGCATCACATCGGTAAAGGGCTTCGGATACAGGCCCATGAACAGCGTCAGTGCGGCAAGCACTGCCAGCATGAAAAATTCGCGACGGTTGATGTCGAGCAGACCCTTCACGTGATCGTTGGCGATCGCGCCGAAGTACACGCGCTTGTACATCCACAGCGTGTAGGCCGCGCCGAGAATCAGCGTGACTGCCGCGCCACCCGCGATCCAGAAGTTGTACTGGACAGCCGCCAGAATCACCATGAATTCGCCGACGAAACCGGAGGTGCCCGGCAGGCCGCAATTCGCCATGGAGAACAGCATTACGAACGCCGCGAACTTCGGCATCACGTTGACGACACCGCCGTAATCGGCGATCTGACGCGAATGCATACGGTCGTACAGCACGCCGATGCTCAGGAACATCGCTCCCGACACGAAGCCGTGCGAGATCATCTGCACGATCGCGCCTTCCACGCCGAGCTGGTTGAAGATAAAGAAGCCGAGCGTGACGAAACCCATGTGCGCGATCGACGAATACGCGACCAGCTTCTTCATGTCGGCCTGCACCATCGCGACGAGGCCAATGTAGATCACCGCGATCAGCGACAACGTGATCACGACCGGCGCCAGAAAGTGGCTCGCGTCAGGCGTGATCGGCAGGGAAAAGCGCAGGAAACCGTATGCGCCCAGCTTCAGCATGATCGCGGCCAGCACCACCGAGCCGCCGGTCGGCGCTTCCACGTGGGCGTCAGGCAACCACGTGTGAACCGGCCACATCGGCACCTTCACGGCGAAGGCCATGAAGAACGCTATGAATATCAGCACCTGTGGCGTCATGGCGATCTGCGCATGCTGCCACGTGGCGAGGTCGAACGTGCCGGTCTCGATGTACAGGTACAGCAACGCGACCAGCATCAACAGCGAGCCCATCAGCGTGTACAGGAAGAACTTGAACGCCGCGTACACGCGGTTCGCCCCACCCCACACGCCGATGATGATGTACATCGGAATCAGCGTCGCTTCGAAGAATACGTAGAACAGCATGCCGTCGGCCGCGCTGAACACGCCGACCATGATGCCCGAGAGGATCAGGAACGCGGCGAGGTACTGGCCCACGTTCTTCGTGATCACTTCCCACGCGGCGATCACGACGATCACCGTAATCAATGCAGTCAACACGACGAACCACATCGAGATGCCGTCGACACCCAGGTGATACGTGATATTGAAGCGCTCAATCCAGTTCGCCTTTTCGACGAACTGCAGATCGGCGGTGCTCGAATCAAAACCGGTAATCAGCGGAATCGTCACGAGGAAGCTGACGACCGAACCGATCAGCGCAATCCAGCGCGCGGGAGCCGGGTTCTGGTCGGAACCGATGGCCAGGACCAGGAGGCCGACGAGGATCGGCAACCAGATCGCAATACTGAGAATCGGATAAGCGTGCATTAGTGTCCCTCGCCTTATTTGCCGCCGAGCGTTACAAACAGGGTCAGGAGCCCCAGCATGCCGATAATCATGGCGAACGCGTAGTGATAGATGTAGCCGGATTGGAGGAAGCGGATCACGCCGGCGAACCAGCCGATAAAGCGTGCGCTGCCGTTGACGATGCCGTCGATCACCACGACGTCGCCTTCCTTCCAGAGACCACGGCCAATTGCCACGGCGCCCCGCGCGAACACGACTTCGTTGATCTTGTCCATGTAGTACTTGTTATCGAGCAGCGTGTAGATCGGGCCGAACGCGCGCTTGATGACAGCCGGCAGGTCCGGACGAACCAGGTACAGGAACCACGCGACCACCACACCCGCGAGCGCCAGCCAGACCGGCAGACCCGCAACCGAGTGCAGGCCCATCGACGCCCAGCCCTGGAACTCTTCGGCCATCTCATGCAACGCCGGATGGTTTTCGCCGATGAAGATCACCTTGTCGAACGCCACGCCGTGCTGGAAGAAGTCGCCGAACAGCATCGGGCCGATGCCGATCGCGCCGATCACCACCGACGGAATCGCCAGCAGCACCAGCGGCAGCCAGACCACCCACGGCGTTTCGTGCGGCTCGTGAGCGTGGTCGTCGTGACCATGGCCGTGCGCGTCGTGGCCGTGTGCGTCATGCGCATGCGCCGCGGCTTCGATGCCCATCGGCGATTCCGGATGCTTCGGACCGCGGAAGCGCTCCTCGCCGTGGAACACCAGGAAGTACATACGGAACGAATACAACGCGGTCACGAAGACGCTCGCCACCACCGCGAAGTACGCGAAGCCCGCACCCGGCAGATGCGACAGCTTCACTGCGTCGATGATCGAGTCTTTCGAGTAGAAGCCTGAGAAGAACGGCGTGCCGATCAGCGCCAGCGAACCGACCAGCGACGTAATCCACGTGATCGGCATGTACTTGCGCAGGCCGCCCATGTTGCGGATGTCCTGATCGTGATGCATGCCGATGATCACCGAACCCGCGCCGAGGAACAGCAGCGCCTTGAAGAACGCGTGCGTCATCAGGTGGAACACGGCGACCGAGTAGGCCGACGCGCCCAGCGCGACCGTCATGTACCCCAGTTGCGACAGCGTGGAATACGCCACCACGCGCTTGATGTCGTTCTGGATGATCCCGAGGAAGCCCATGAACAGCGCGGTAATCGCCCCGATGACCATCACGAACGAGAGCGCCGTATCCGACAGTTCGAACAGCGGCGACATGCGCGTGACCATGAAGATACCGGCCGTCACCATGGTTGCCGCGTGAATCAGTGCGGAAATCGGCGTCGGGCCTTCCATCGAATCCGGCAGCCAGACGTGCAGCGGGAACTGCGCCGACTTACCCATTGCGCCGATGAAGAGGCAAATACACGCCACCGTCAGCAGACCCCAGTCCGTACCGGGAAAGGTCAGTGCCGCGAGTTCGGTGCGCTTCGCGAACACGTCGCCGTAGTTCATCGAACCGGCGAACGCGAACAGCAGGCCGATACCCAGCAGAAAGCCGAAGTCGCCGATGCGGTTCACGATGAACGCCTTCATGTTCGCGTAGATCGCCGTGGGACGCGTGAAGTAGAAGCCGATCAGCAGATACGACACCAGACCCACCGCTTCCCAGCCGAAGAACAGCTGCAGGAAGTTGTTGCTCATCACGAGCATCAACATCGAGAACGTGAACAGCGAGATGTACGAGAAGAAGCGCTGGTAGCCGTCCTCGCCGGCCATGTAGCCGATCGTGTAGATGTGCACCATGAGCGACACGAAGGTCACCACGCACATCATCATGGCCGTCAGCGAGTCGACCAGAAAGCCGATCTCGAACTTCGTCTTGCCGATCGACATCCATTCGTAGATGGTCGCGTTGAAGCTCGCACCGTCCAGTACCTGGAAGAAGACGATCGCCGACAGGATGAACGAGATCGCGACGCCGAGGATCGTGACCGAATGCGCACCGGCTCGCCCTACCGCTTTTCCGGCCAGACCGGCAACCAGACAGCCGGCCAGCGGTGCCAGCGGGATCGCCAGCAGCAGGTTTTCATTGAGTATCGTGGACATAACCGCTTTTCCTGAAATTAACCTTTGAGCTGATCGAGATCCTCGACATTGATCGTGTCGAGACTACGGAACAGGGTCACCAGAATCGCGAGGCCGATTGCCGCCTCCGCTGCCGCAACCGTCAGCACGAAGAAGACGAAGATCTGGCCGTGCACGTCGCCGAGGTAATGCGAGAACGCGACGAAGTTGGTGTTCACCGCGAGCAGCATCAATTCGATCGCCATCAAAATGATGATGACGTTGCGACGGTTCAGGAAAATGCCGACGACGCTGATCGCAAACAGGATCGCGCCGAGGACAAGGTAATGGGCAAGGGTCAACATGATTTCTATCTCCTGTCCGCTCAGCTGTTCTTGGCTGGTGCCGAGTCGGCCGCTGCCGCTGCCGCTGCCGCGGCTTCTTCCGCCGCGACGGTTGCCGCGGTCTTTTCCGATTTCATCTTCACGACGCGCACGCGGTCTTGAGCCCGTACCTTGACCTGTTCGCTGACGTTCTGACGTTTGCTGTCTTTCTTATGACTCGTGGTCAGCGCAATCGCCGCGATGATCGCCACCAGCAGCACCAGACCGGCCACTTCGAACGCGAAGATATAGTCGGTGTAGATGACCTTGCCGATCAGGCGCGTGTTCGACCAGTCGCCCATGCCATTCGCGGCGGCCGTGGTGTCACGCAGCGCCGTGGCGGTCGCGCCGTAACCGTGCCAGAGAATCAGCGCGGTTTCGATCACGATGATCGCGCCCACCAGCGTGGCCATTGGCACGAAGCGTTTGAAGTCTTTACGCAGCACGTCGATGTTGATGTCCAGCATCATCACGACGAACAGGAACAGCACCATCACCGCGCCGACGTAGACCAGCACCAGCAGGATCGCAAGGAACTCGGCCTGCAGCAGCATCCAGATCGCGGCTGCGTTGAAGAACGCCAGCACCAGAAACAGTGCGGACGACACCGGGTTGCGCGAGGTGATCACCTTCAGCCCTGAAACCACCAGGAGCAGCGCGAAGATGTAGAACAGTACGGTCGTGAATTCCATGATTACCGGTTCATCGTTAGGCCATCGTCAGGCATTGTTCTTTGGCACTTGTGGTTGACATACCGCTGGCATACCGCCAGAACAGCCGCACAGGTGCGCCGTGCCGCGGCGTTCGGGCTGCGGCGCCCGGCCCGACAACAGGCCGTGATTGCTGCATTTACTGCTTTAACTGGATAAAGCGCTTCAACGATACGGTGCGTCGGCTGCCTTGTTCGCCGCGATCTCCGCTTCATAGCGATCGCCCACGGCCAGCAGCATGTCTTTCGTGAAGTACAGGTCGCCACGCTTCTCGCCGTGATACTCGAGAATGTGCGTTTCGACGATCGAATCGACCGGGCAGCTTTCTTCACAGAAACCGCAGAAGATGCACTTGGTCAGGTCGATGTCGTAACGCGTGGTGCGACGGGTGTTGTCCGCGCGCGTTTCCGACTCGATCGTAATGGCGAGCGCCGGGCACACCGCTTCGCACAGCTTGCAGGCGATGCAGCGCTCTTCGCCGTTTTCATAACGGCGCAGCGCGTGCAGGCCGCGGAAACGCGGCGAAATCGGGGTCTTCTCTTCCGGGAACTGCACGGTCACCTTGCGTTGGAACGTATAACGTCCGGTCAGCGCGAGGCCTTTGAGCAGTTCCGTGAGGAAGAAGGTCTTGAAAAAGTTTTGGATTGCGGTCATGGGTTCATCCGCCCTTTATTTCCAGATGTTCAACGGCGACATGATCCAGAAGCCGACCACCACCAGCCACACCACGCAGACCGGAATGAAGATCTTCCAGCCCAGACGCATGATCTGGTCATAGCGATAGCGCGGGAATGTGGCACGCGCCCAGATGAACACCGACAACAGGAAGAAAACCTTGAGGACCAGCCAGAAGATGCCCGGGATGAACGACAGAAACCCGAACGGAGCGCTCCAGCCACCAAGGAACAGCGTTGCAGCCAATGCCGAGATCACGATCATGTTGATGTACTCGGCAAGGAAGAACAGCGCGAACGCCATACCCGAGTAATCGATCATGTGGCCCGCGACGATTTCCGACTCCCCTTCCACCACATCGAACGGGTGACGGTTCGTTTCGGCGATGCCCGAGATGAAGTACACGACGAACATGGGCAGCAGCGGCAGCCAGTTCCACGACAGGAAGTTCAAGCCGTACGACGCGAAGATGCCATGTTCCTGCGAAGCGACGATGCCCGACAGGTTCAGCGTGCCGGCGGTCATGAGCACGACGACGAGCGCGAAGCCCATCGAGATTTCGTACGAGACCATCTGCGCCGCGGCGCGCATTGCGCCGAGGAACGCATACTTCGAGTTCGACGCCCAGCCGGCCAAGATCACGCCGTACACGCCAATCGACGAGATCGCCATTGCGTACAGCAGTCCGGCGTTGATGTCGCCGAGCACCGCGCCCGCCTGGAACGGAATCACCGCCCAGACCGCGAACGCCGGCACCACCACCATGATCGGCGCGATCAGGTAGATCCAGCGGCTCGCTTGCGCAGGCTGAATCACTTCTTTCAGCAACAGCTTCAGCACGTCGGCGATCGGCTGCAGCAAACCTGCGGGGCCGACGCGGTTCGGGCCGAGACGCACGTGCATCCAGCCGATCAGCTTACGCTCCCACAGAATCAGGTAAGCCACGCACAGCAGGATCACGACGGCCACCACCAGGATGCGCACCAGTGCCCACACCGTGGGCCATGCCACACCGAGAAGCTGGGTGCCGCCCGAGTTGATCGTATCGAACAAGCTCATTTACGCCTTCTCCACCACCAGTTCACCGAACAGGCTGCCCAGCGCTGCACCGGCAGGCGTAGCCGCCGATACGCGGACGACCGTCTCCGCAAGATTAGCGTCACGCACGGCCGGCAACTGCACCGATTGCTCGCCCTGGCGCACGCGCACCGCGTCGCCTTCCTTCAAACCCAGTTTGTCGAACAGCCCAGCGGGCAGACCGACCGTATTCGCCGCACGTGCTGCAGCGGTCAAATGCAACGACTCGGCGCGACGCACCAGCGCATCGGCGTGATAGATCGGCACGTTCGCGATACGTTCGAACTTGCCTTCCGCTGCCTTCGCCGCCTTGCCGCGTGCAACCGTGGCGCCCGTCTTGTTCGACAGACGCGAGTTCAGTTCGCCGTCGCCGAGAGCGGCCGCGCGCACTTCTTCCGAGGTGTCGAATTCGAAGCCGGGCAGGCCCAGCAGGCTGCCCAGCACGCGCAACACCTTCCATGCCGGACGCGTGTCACCGAGCGGACGCACGACGCCGTTGAACGTCTGCACCGTACCTTCGGCGTTGACGAACGTGCCGGCCGTTTCCGTGTACGGAGCGATCGGTAGCAGCACGTCGGCGTATTCCGCGCCGGTCTGGAACGGCGACATCACGACAACCATTTCAGCCTGCTTCAGCGCGGCCAAAGCCTGCGCCGGATTGGCCGTGTCGAACTCCGGTTCGACGTTCAGCAGCACATAACCCTTGCGCGGTTGCTCGAATACTTCGCGAGCGTTCAGACCGCCCTCGCCCGGCAACGCGTTCACGAGATGCGCGCCGACCGTGTTGGCCGCTTCCGTCAGGAAGCCGAGCGTTGCGCCGGTCGCGTCCGCGATCCATTGGGCGGCTGCGTGAATGACAGCGAAGTCCGGATGACGAACCGCGCTGTTGCCCAGCAACACCAGGCGACGTTCGCCCGTGGCGAGCGACTTCGCGACTTTCTTGTGCGCATCCGAGGGTTGCGTGCCGGCGAAGGCTTCCGGCAGTGCCACGCCGTTCGCTTCCGACACCGCGCCGGCGATCCCAGCCAGCGCCTCGAGCCATGCGGACGGCGCTGCCACGACGCGCTCCGCTTGCGGAATCAGCGCATCGTCGTTAGTGGATTGCACGAGCGTAAGCTTCGCGCCGCCCTTGGCGGCCTGACGCAGACGCGCGGCGAACAGCGGATGATCGCGACGCAGATCCGAGCCGACCACCAGTGCGGCGTCGACGTTCGACAGATCGGCGATCGCCGTGCCGAGCCACGGCGTGCCGCTGACCGGTGCGGAGAAATCCGACTGACGCAGACGGAAGTCGACGTTAGGCGTGCCGACCGCTTGCGCGAGTTGCTTCAACAGGAACAATTCCTCGACGGTGCTGTGGGCGCTGCCGAGCGCGGCCAGCGCATTCGCGCCGTGGTCGCCCTTGATGCCCTTCAGTCCCTTCACCACATATTCGAGCGCGGTTTGCCAGTCGGTCTCGACCCATTTGCCACCTTGCTTGAGCATAGGCTGGGTCAGACGCTCGGGGCTGTTCAGGCCTTCGTACGAGAAGCGGTCTTTATCCGAAATCCAGCATTCGTTGATGGATTCGTTTTCGAACGGCAGAACGCGCATCACGCGATTGTTCTTCACCTGCACCACGAGGTTCGCGCCGACGGAATCATGCGGGCTCACCGACTTGCGGCGCGACAGTTCCCACGTACGGGCGCTGTAGCGGAACGGCTTGCTGGTCAGCGCGCCGACCGGGCACAGATCGATCATGTTGCCCGACAGTTCCGAATCCACCGTCTTGCCGACGAACGATGTGATTTCCGAATGCTCGCCGCGGCCCAGCATGCCGAGTTCCATCACGCCGGCCACTTCCTGACCGAAACGGACGCAACGCGTGCAGTGAATGCAGCGCGACATTTCTTCCATTGAGATCAGCGGGCCGACGTTCTTGTGGAACACCACGCGCTTTTCTTCGCTATAGCGCGATCCCGACTTGCCATAGCCCACGGCCAGATCCTGCAACTGGCACTCGCCGCCCTGATCGCAGATCGGGCAATCCAGCGGGTGATTGATCAGCAGGAATTCCATCACGGCTTGCTGGCCCTTCACCGCTTTGTCCGACTTGGTGCGCACGATCATGCCGGCCGATACCGGCGTGGCGCATGCGGGCACCGCCTTCGGCATCTTTTCGACATCGACCAGACACATCCGGCAGTTGGCCGCAATCGACAGCTTCTTGTGATAGCAGAAGTGAGGAATGTACGTGTCGACCTTATGCGCAGCCTGGATCACCATGCTGCCTTCAGGCACCTCTACTTTCTTGCCGTCTATTTCAAGTTCAACCATGATGGTCAATCTTCCTTAACCTGTTACCGCTCAATCGTTCGCCCGTTCATCGCCCGTTTCAGGCGATGAATCCCGCGGATGACGTGTTCTTCTGCGTACTTATCTGCTTATCGATCCGCAGACTCAAGCCGCTACGGTTTCCGACGCCGCCGCTGCGCCGGCATGACCGCCGACAAGGCAATGCTTGTGGGCAACGTGATATTCGAACTCGTCCCAGTAGTGCTTGAGCATGCCGCGAACCGGCATGGCCGCTGCATCGCCGAGCGCGCAGATCGTGCGGCCCATGATGTTTTCAGCAACCGAGTTCAGCAGATCCAGATCTTCCGGACGGCCGAGCCCATGCTCGATACGATGCACGACGCGGTACAGCCAGCCCGTGCCTTCGCGGCAAGGCGTGCATTGACCACACGATTCTTCGTAATAGAAATACGACAGCCGCAACAACGAGCGCACCATGCAACGCGTCTCGTCCATGACGATGACCGCGCCTGAACCGAGCATCGAGCCGGCCTTGGCGATCG
Organism: Paraburkholderia sp. BL27I4N3; assembly: GCF_003386115.1. NCBI lineage: Bacteria > Pseudomonadati > Pseudomonadota > Betaproteobacteria > Burkholderiales > Burkholderiaceae > Paraburkholderia > Paraburkholderia sp. BL27I4N3. The sequence continues at coordinate 3,079,965 of NZ_QREJ01000001.1, forward strand.
AGTCGTAGTCCATGTCGGTCTGCATCATCATGTCGCCCGGAATCACCGGTGCCGACGAGCCGCCAGGAATCACGGCCTTGATCTTCTTGCCGCCGCGCATGCCGCCGGCGAGTTCCATCAGCGTGGAAAACGGCGTGCCGAGCGGAATTTCGTAATTGCCCGGACGTTCGACGTCGCCGGCGACCGAGAAAATCTTCGTGCCGCCGTTATTCGGCTTGCCGATTTCGAGGTAATTCTGCGGGCCGATTGCGAGGAGGAACGGCACTGCGGCGAACGTCTCGGTGTTGTTGATCGTGGTCGGCTTGCCGTACACGCCGAAGCTCGCCGGGAACGGCGGCTTGAAGCGCGGCTGGCCTTTCTTGCCTTCCAGCGATTCGAGCAGCGCGGTTTCTTCGCCGCAGATATAGGCGCCGTAACCGTGGTGCGCATGCAGCTCGAACGAGAAGCCCGAACCCATGATGTTTTCGCCGAGGAACCCGGCGCGGCGAGCTTCGTCCAACGCCTGTTCAAAGCGTTTGTAGACTTCCCAAATCTCGCCGTGAATATAGTTGTAGCCGACCGTAATGCCCATCGCGTACGCGCCGATGGCCATGCCTTCGATCAGCGAATGCGGATTGAAGCGCAGGATGTCGCGGTCTTTGAACGTGCCCGGTTCGCCTTCGTCCGAATTGCAGACGAGGTACTTCTGGCCAGGGAACTGACGCGGCATGAAGCTCCACTTCAGACCGGTCGGGAAGCCTGCACCGCCGCGGCCACGCAGACCCGACGCCTTGACGTCGGCGATCACCTGCTCCGGCGGAATCTTCTCTTCAAGAATACGGCGCAGCTGGGCGTAACCGCCGCGCGCCACGTAGTCTTCGAGATGCCAGTTGTCACCGTTCAGGCCGGCGAGAATCAGCGGTTTGATGTGACGATCGTGTAAAGACGTCATTTCGAAAGTTCCTCGAGCAGCTGGTCGATCTTCGCGCGGCTCATGAAGCTGCACATGCGATGGTTGTTCACCAGCATCACCGGCGCGTCGCCGCACGAACCCATGCACTCACCTTCTTTCAGGGTGAACTTGCCGTCGGGCGTGGTTTCGCCGAAGTCGATGCCGAGCTTCTGCTTCAGATATTCAGCAGCGCTGTCCGAGCCGCCGTCCGGGCCGAGCTGGCACGGCAGGTTGGTGCAGAGCGTGATCTTGTATTTGCCGACCGGCGAGGTCTCGTACATCGTGTAGAAGGTAGCCACCTCCTGCACGGCGACTGCCGGCATGCCGAGATAGTCCGCGACGAACTGCATGAGTTCGGGCGTCAGCCAGCCATGCTCTTCCTGAGCAGTGGCCAACGCCGACATCACGGCGGACTGTTTCTGATCGGCGGGATACTTCGCGATCGCGCGATCGATTTCTTTCAGGCCTTCAGCTGAGATCATTTTCAGACACGACTCTTTCAATTCCTACCGAACGAAAACCTGTCGCGCGCTGCATGATGCGACAGACCCGGCGTTCCTTTGCTTGACGCGCGCTTCGGTGCAATCTGAAGGCGCGCTCTGATGAATACGTCCTAGCGATCCACTTCGCCGAACACGATGTCCTGCGTGCCGATGATCGTCACGGCGTCGGCGATCATGTGACCGCGCGCCATTTCATCGAGCGTGGACAGGTGTGCGTAGCCCGGTGCGCGGATCTTCAGGCGATACGGCTTGTTGGCGCCGTCGGAGATCAGATAGATGCCGAACTCGCCCTTCGGATGCTCGACCGCGGCGTATGCCTCGCCTTCCGGCACATGGAAGCCTTCTGTGAAGAGCTTGAAGTGGTGAATCAACTCTTCCATGTTCGACTTCATGCCCACGCGCGACGGCGGCGCAACCTTGTGATTGTCGATCATCACGGGGCCGGGATTCTTACGCAGCCACTCAATGCACTGTTTCACAATGCGTGTGGACTGGCGCATTTCTTCGACGCGTACCAGATATCGGTCATAACAATCACCGTTGACCCCCACCGGGATGTCAAAATCGAGCTTGTCATAGACCTCGTACGGCTGCTTCTTGCGCAAATCCCATTCGATACCCGAACCACGCAGCATCGCGCCGGTCATGCCGAGGTTCAGCGCGCGTTCCGGGCTGACCACGCCGATACCGACCAGACGTTGCTTCCAGATCCGGTTGTCGGTAAGCAGCGTTTCGTATTCGTCGACGCACTTTGGGAAACGCGTGAAGAAATCGTCGATGAAGTCGAGGAGCGAACCCTGACGGTTCTCGTTCATCTTCGACAATGCCTTGGCATTGCGGATCTTCGACGCTTTATATTGCGGCATTGCGTCAGGCAGATCGCGATAGACGCCGCCCGGACGATAGTAAGCCGCATGCATCCGTGCGCCGGACACCGCTTCGTACACGTCCATCAGGTCTTCGCGTTCACGGAACGCGTACAGGAACACCGCCATTGCGCCGACGTCGAGCGCGTGCGCGCCGATCCACATCAGGTGGTTCAGCACGCGCGTGACTTCGTCGAACATCACGCGAATGTATTGCGCGCGCACCGGCACCTCGATGCCGAGCAGCTTTTCGATCGCCATCACGTAGCCGTGCTCGTTGACCATCATCGACACGTAGTCGAGACGGTCCATGTACGGCACCGACTGGATGAATGTTTTGGTTTCGGCGAGCTTTTCAGTCGCGCGATGCAGCAGACCGATGTGCGGATCGGCGCGCTGAATGACTTCGCCGTCGAGCTCGAGCACGAGGCGCAGCACACCGTGCGCTGCCGGGTGCTGAGGGCCGAAGTTGAGCGTGTAGTTCTTGATCTCTGCCATGGCGTTCTCTTAGTGTTTCAGACCGCCATAGCGATCTTCGCGGATCACGCGCGGCGTGATTTCTCGCGGCTCGATCGTCACAGGCTGATAGACGACGCGCTTCTCTTCCGGGTCGTAACGCATTTCGACATAACCGGAGACAGGGAAATCTTTGCGGAACGGGTGACCGATGAAACCGTAGTCAGTGAGGATGCGGCGCAGATCCGGGTGACCTTCGAATACGATGCCGTACAGGTCGAATGCTTCGCGCTCGTACCAGTTGACCGAATTCCAGACTTCGACGACAGACGGCAGGATCGGCACTTCGTCGTCCGGTGCGAACACGCGCAGGCGCAGACGCCAGTTGTTCTGCACCGACAACAAATGCAGCACGGCCGCGAAACGCGGACCGTCGTAAGCGCCTTCGGCGTAAGTCTGATAGTCGACGCCGCACAGATCCACGCATTGCTCGAAACCGAGCGAGCGGTCGTCGCGCAGACGCGTTGCCACGTTGAGGTAGTCGCCAGCCTTCACGACGATCGTCAACTCACCGATTGCTTCGCTGAGGTTCAGCAGGAGGCCGCCAAAGGCCGCCTCGAGGTTCGCTTTCAGGGTCTCGAGTTTGCTTGCCATATTGTGGGGGAGGCGTTGGCCTTATTGACGGGCGATTGTGTTGGTGCGGCGAATCTTGGCCTGCAGCTGGATCACGCCGTACACCAGCGCTTCCGCCGTGGGCGGACAACCCGGCACGTAGACGTCCACGGGCACGATCCGGTCACAGCCGCGCACCACCGAATACGAGTAGTGGTAATAGCCGCCGCCGTTCGCGCACGAGCCCATCGAGATCACCCAACGCGGCTCGGCCATCTGGTCGTAGACCTTGCGCAGAGCCGGCGCCATCTTGTTGCACAGCGTGCCGGCGACGATCATCACGTCCGACTGACGCGGACTCGGACGAAACACCACGCCGAAACGGTCGAGGTCATAACGGGCAGCGCCCGCATGCATCATCTCGACCGCACAGCACGCAAGACCGAACGTCATCGGCCACAGCGAGCCGGTGCGCGTCCAGTTGATCAGTTTGTCAGCTGTGGTGGTGACAAACCCTTCCTTCAAGACCCCTTCGATACTCATTTGCTCTCCACTCCAGACGGGGTGGCAAGCCTTGGCCACCCACGCAAACCGGCGATTAATCCATCATTCCCAGTCGAGGCCGCCTTTCTTCCAGATATAGGCGAAGCCCAACAGGAATTCGAGCAGGAAAATCATCATTGCCATGAAACCGGGCCAGCCGATGTCGCGCAGGGCGACGCCCCACGGAAACAGGAACGCGGTTTCAAGATCGAAAATGATGAAGAGAATGGCGACGAGGTAATAGCGCACATCGAACTTCATGCGCGCGTCTTCGAATGCTTCGAAGCCGCACTCGTACGGTGCGTTTTTCTCGGTATCAGGCTTGTTGGGACCGAGGATCTTGCCGATACTGACCAGTGCTACGCCTAAACCGGTGCCCACAACGAGGAACAACAAGACGGGGAAATAGGCTGCGAGGTTCAAGACTATCCTCAATCGGTTGGTTCTGAGTGCCGTCAGGAGCATAGCACTCCTGACGCGAAATCACTTCCGAAACGCACATGCCGCAAGCCCAACGCAAGCCGCACGCCAGAAGTGAAAATGCCAGCCGAAGCGAAGCAAGCGGCTGGCATTTAGATAACATTTTGGTGCCGACGGCGAGACTCGAACTCGCACAGCTTTCGCCACTACCCCCTCAAGATAGCGTGTCTACCAATTTCACCACGTCGGCACTGCATGCAATCCGGGAAAACAACTTATAAAACCCGCGAATCGCTTCAAGACTTAGATTGTAACTGGTCTAAACAGATTGTTCAACGCACAAAAGCACGTTTGAACGAAAATTTATTTCGGCACGTCGGTCGCCGGGACCGACGCAGCCGACGCCGGCAAAACAGCCGAGCCACCTGCCGGCGCCGAAGCAGCCGAGGCCGCGACCGGTGCGGTGACAGCCGCGCCCAGCACGCCTGCGGAAGGTTTCGCACGATACGCGCCGAGGTAAGTGAGCGTCAGCGTGGTGACAAAAAACACCGCTGCGAGAACCGCCGTTGTACGCGACAAAAAGTTCGCCGAACCGGTCGCGCCGAACAGGCTGCCGGACGCGCCGCTACCAAAAGCCGCGCCCATATCGGCGCCTTTGCCGTGTTGCAGCAAAACGAGGCCAATCACCCCAAGTGCCGACAACAGCTGAACGACGATAATCAATGTTTTCAAATACAGCATCACACTCACCTGAGTCTTTATTTAACCGCGCCACACACTGCGTGTTGCACGGGATGGGGTCATCCTCGCCAAGGCGCCCTGCTTAACCGGCGACGCTCGTTGCGGCCGCCGCCTTGCAGATCGCCAGGAAATCCTGGTCTTTCAACGACGCGCCGCCGATCAGGCCACCGTCGATATCCGGCTGGCGGAACAGTTCTTCCGCGTTCTCCGGTTTCACACTGCCGCCGTACAGCAACGGTACATCCGCCACCGCCGCGCCCTTTGCCGCCAGACGCGCACGCAGGAACGCATGAACCGCCTGCGCCTGCTCCGCGCTCGCGCTCTTGCCGGTGCCGATAGCCCAAACCGGCTCATACGCGACGACAAGCTTCGCCGCCTCTTGCACCGACAATTTCGCCAGCACTTCGTCCAGCTGCGTGCCGACCACCTGCTCGGTCGAACCGGCTTCGCGCTCTTCAAGCGTTTCGCCGACGCAAACGACCGGCGTCAGACCCGCTTCCAGCGCGCGCTGCGTTTTGACCGCGACCAGCTCAGCGCTTTCGCGATGATAGGCACGGCGCTCCGAGTGCCCGACGATCGCGAGCGTGGCGCCGAACTCCGCCACCATCGGCGCGGCCACTTCGCCGGTATAGGCGCCGTGCGTGAACGCCGACACGTCCTGCACGCCCCACACGACCCGGCTGCCGTCCAGCAACGATTGAGACTGCGCGAGATACGGACTCGGCACACAGACGCCGACGCGCACGTCGGCCGGCAATTCGCCCGCGCCTTGTGCCACCGCCTGCAACAACGCGGCATTCTCGGCGAGGCGCCCGTGCATCTTCCAGTTACCGACTACCAGCTTGGCTCGTTGTTTCGACATCGTCTCGTCTTGTCTTGGCGGCGGACTTCGTTTGCGCTTACAGTCCGCCTTTCGGTTTCATGCGGCGTGCGCAAAACGCGCAATTTTACTGCGTGGGGTGGATCGGGTCAAACCGACCTGTCAAGCGTCCTGACCCCAAGACAGTACGATCTTGCCGACGTGCGTGCTGCTCTCCATCAGCGTGTGCGCGTCAGCAGCCTGCGCGGCTGGAAATACGCGATGCACCACGGGCTTGATGCGCCCATCTTCGAGATGCGGCCAGACGTGCTCTTTCAACTGCGCGGCAATCTTCGCCTTGAATTCGATCGGCCGCGGACGCAGCGTCGAACCCGTCACCGTCAAACGGCGGCGCAACACTTCGTTCAGGTTCAGCTCCGCTTTCGCGCCGCCCAGCAACGCGATCAGCACGATGCGGCCGCCATCCGCCAACGCCGTCAGCTCGCGCGGCACATAACTGCCGGCCACCATGTCGAGCACCACGTCGACACCGCGATCGTTGGTCAGCGACTTGATCACTTCGACGAAATCTTCAGTCTTGTAGTTGATCGCGCGCTCGGCGCCGAGCGCTTCACATGCGCGGCACTTTTCGTCCGAGCCGGCGGTTGCGAACACGCGAAAGCCGAGCGCATGCGCAATCTGGATCGCCGTCACGCCGATGCCGCTCGAACCGCCCTGCACCAGCAGCGTTTCGTTCGGCGCGCCTTCGCCCTTGCCGAGTTGCGCACGGTCGAACACATTGCTCCACACCGTGAAGAATGTTTCGGGCAGCGAAGCAGCTTCGACATCGGACAAACCGGCCGGCACCGGCAGGCATTGCAACAATGGCGCAACCGCGTATTCCGCGTAGCCGCCGCCGGCCAGCAACGCGCACACGCGATCGCCTACCTTCAGACCGAACGGGTTGTTCTTCTCGTCGATGTTTCCTTCGACGATTTCGCCCGCCACTTCCAGCCCCGGCAGATCCGATGCGCCCGGCGGCGGCGCATAGCCGCCCTTGCGCTGGAACACGTCCGGACGGTTGATGCCGGATGCGGCCACCTTGATCAGCACCTCGCCTGCTTTAGGCTGCGGCGTGGGCCGCTCAGCCAGCTTCAGGACTTCCGGCGCTCCGAATTCGGTGATTTCGATCGCTTTCATCTGCGTCAACTCCAAGATTGGATTGCGTTGCATGCCGGAATGAACAGGTAGAGTACCCGTTTCTAATTACCTGCAACGCAATCCACCCTGCAGCCTTCATAAAAAACGGCCGGCGCGCATTCGCGCTGCCGGCCGTTGTTCCGCTACCGCATTACTGCGGCGTCGGCTCGCCTTGCGGCGCGCCGCTTGCGCCATTCGCGCCTTCGTTCAGCAACGCCTTGGCCGACAAACGCACGCGGCCCTTTTCGTCCGTCTGGATGACCTTGACCTTCACTTGCTGGCCATCCTTCAGGTAGTCGTTGATGTCCTTGATACGCTCGTTGGCGATTTCGGAAATATGCAGCAGACCGTCCTTGCCCGGCAGGATGTTCACGATCGCGCCGAAATCGAGCAGCTTGAGCACGGTGCCTTCGTACACCTGGCCCACTTCGACTTCCAGCGTGATGTTCTCGATACGCTTCTTCGCTTCGGCCATCCCTTCGCTGCTCGTGCTGGCGATGGTGACGACGCCGTCGTCCGAAATATCGATCGTCGTGCCGGTTTCTTCGGTCAGCGCGCGGATCACCGAACCACCCTTGCCGATCACGTCGCGGATCTTTTCCGGATTGATCTTGATGGTGATCATGCGCGGTGCGTAGTCCGACAGCACCGTGTTCGCGCCCGACACCGCCGAGGTCATCTTGCTCAGGATGTGCATACGGCCTTCCTTCGCTTGCGCGAGGGCGACCTGCATGATTTCCTTGGTGATGCCCTGGATCTTGATGTCCATCTGCAGCGCGGTCACGCCTTGTTCCGTGCCCGCCACCTTGAAGTCCATGTCGCCGAGGTGATCTTCGTCGCCGAGGATGTCGGTCAGCACGGCAAACTTGTTGCCTTCCAGGATCAGGCCCATGGCGATGCCGGCGACGTGCGCCTTCATCGGCACGCCGGCGTCCATCAGCGCGAGGCAACCGCCGCACACCGAAGCCATCGACGAGGAACCGTTCGATTCCGTGATTTCCGACACGACGCGAATCGAGTAGCCGAATTCGTCGGCGCTCGGCAGGCATGCAGCGAGCGCGCGCTTGGCCAGACGGCCGTGACCGATTTCACGGCGCTTCGGCGAACCGACGCGGCCCGTTTCGCCGGTCGCGAACGGAGGCATGTTGTAGTGAAGCATGAAGCGTTCGCGGTACTCACCTTCGAGCGCGTCGATGTTCTGCTCGTCGCCCTTGGTGCCCAACGTGGCCACCACCATCGCTTGCGTTTCGCCGCGCGTGAACAGTGCCGAACCGTGGGTACGCGGCAGCACGCCGGTACGGATTTCGATCGGGCGCACGGTACGCGTGTCGCGGCCGTCGATACGCGGTTCGCCGTTCAGGATCTGCGTACGGACGATCTTCGCTTCGATGTCGAACAGCACATTGCCGACGGTTGCCTTGTCGGCCGCCACCGTGCCGCCCGCTGCAGCTTCTTCTTCCAGCTTCTTCGACGTCGCCGCGTAGACTTCCTTGAGCTTGGTCGAACGGGCTTGCTTGTCGCGCAGTTGATACGCAGCCAGCAGGTCGGCTTGCGCCAGTTCCGTCACGCGTGCGATCAACGGCTCGTTCTTCGCCGCCGGTTGCCAATCCCATTCCGGCTTGCCGCCTTCACGGACCAGATCGTGGATCGCGTCGATCGCGATCTGCATTTGCTCATGACCGAACACCACACCGCCGAGCATCACTTCTTCGCTCAGTTGCTGCGCTTCCGATTCCACCATCAGCACCGCGCGTTCCGTACCGGCGACGATCAGGTCGAGCGCCGATTCCTTCATTTGCGGACGCGTCGGGTTCAACACGTATTCATTGTTGATGTAGGCCACGCGTGCTGCGCCGACCGGGCCATTGAACGGCAGACCGGACACGGCGAGCGCCGCCGACGCGCCGATCAGCGCGGGGATGTCGGCGGGGATTTCGGGGTTCAGCGACAGGACGTGGATCACGACCTGGACTTCGTTGTAGAAGCCTTCCGGGAACAGCGGACGCAGCGGGCGATCGATCAGGCGCGAGATCAGCGTTTCGCCTTCCGACGGACGGCCTTCACGGCGGAAGAAGCCACCCGGGATCTTACCGGCGGCGTAGGTCTTTTCGAGGTAGTCGACGGTCAGCGGGAAGAAGTCCTGACCCGGCTTGGCGGTCTTGGCGCCGACCACGGTGGCCAGCACCACGGTATCTTCGACGTCGACGATCACGGCACCGCTCGCCTGGCGAGCGATTTCGCCGGTTTCGAGGCGAACCTTGTGTTGTCCCCACTGAAATTCTTTGACGATCTTATTGAACATAGTCATTGCTTTTCCTCTTCGTAATGCCGCGCGGACCAGAAGCGGCGCGGCAACGCCAGGACCGGCGCCACATGGGAAGAGTAGTGTTATGCCATTCCAGAGAACCACGCCTTACGATGAGTACGCGCGAACCGCTGGAATGACACAAAGCTCCGCCCCTGAAGCCCGGCCGTGAATCCCTTCTTTACTGCCTGCTCTACTGCCTGATTACTGCTTCGCTGCTCCCGCCGCATGAACCGGCACGCTACTGCGGAGAACAGCCGGCGCGCATCACATGAAGCGCACCGTGCAAAAACAAAATGCCTGTATCAGTGGAACTGACACAGGCATCTTGCTGAACGACTGGCCGATTACTTACGCAGACCCAGCTTCTCGATCAGTGCGCGGTAACGATCCGCGTCCTTACCCTTCAGGTAGTCGAGCAGCTTACGACGGCGGCTCACCATGCGCAGCAGACCGCGGCGGCTGTGGTGATCTTTCGTGTGTGCCTTGAAGTGAACGGTCAGTTCGTTGATGCGGGTCGTGAGCAGCGCGACCTGAACTTCGGGGGAGCCGGTGTCGTTGGCTGCGCGTGCGAATTGCGCAACGACTTCGGACTTCTTGCTTGTTTCAACTGCGGACATGTCGATTTCCTTAAGAACTAGACAGGCGGTCACGGAAGAAAGGCCGTGCCGTGGGTTACCCGTATTTGACACGCCCTGGATACAGGCTTGCCTCATAACGGGACGCGTATTGTAGCACAGCCGATTCCGGCCGCGAACCCGGCTGTGCCGGGCGATGGCGCGCGCCCGATCCGCGTTACGGCCGCTTCATCTTGCAGACGGTCGGCAAGACGGTGCGCTCGGGCGGCAACGCCAGCACCGTGCGAAACCCGTAGCCGGAGCCTTCGTTATCGAAATGCACGCCCGGCGTGCCGGCCTTGTCCATCTCCATCACGTAAAGGGGCTGAATCAGTTGATGGTCGTCGGCGCGCATCCGCGAGGCGTGAAAGCCGTTGTCGAAGCGGATTCCTTCCAGCGCTTTCGCCACTGCCGTCGGGTCGGCGCTGCCGGCGCGGGTCATCGCCGCGGCCAGGGTTTCGATCATGAGCGGCATGCGCAGCACGGGGTAATCGTCCTGCGCGGCCGGGAAACGGGTCCGGAAGGCGGCGTACCAGGCATCGGACGCCGCACCGCCGGCGTTCGGATGCCAGTCAGCCACCGCAATCACGTGACCGACACCGGCGTCGCCCAACGCTGCCGGCGCGCCGAGGCTGTTGCCGTAGAACGTGTAGAACTTCGTGTCCAGCCCCTGCTCGCGCGCGGCCTTGACCAGCAGCGTCAGATCGTTGCCCCAGTTGCCCGTGATCACGGCGTCCGCCCCACTCGCGCGGATCTTGGCGATATACGGCGCGAAGTCCTTCACGCGGCCAATCGGATGAAATTCGTCGCCGACCACCGCGATGTCCGGACGCTTCGTCGCCAGCGTCGAGCGCGCGAGGCTGCTGACGTCGTGCCCGAAGCTGTAATCCTGGTTCAGCAGATAGACCTTCTTCACCGCCTTGTCGCGCTGGATCACGTCGGCCAGCGCATCCATGCGCATGCCCGCGTGCGCGTCGAAGCGGAAATGCCAGAAGCTGCAGTTGGCGTTGGTCAGCGCCGGGTCGTCGGCGGAATAGTTGAGAAACAGTTCGCGGTTGCCCGGTTCGCGGCTGTTCTGCTTGTCGATCGCGCCGATCAGCGCGGCGGCAACCGCCGAGCTGTTGCCCTGCATGATGTAGCCGATACGGCGGTCGGCGGCCGCGCGCAGTTGCGTGAGCGCTTCTTCGGTGCCGCCTTTGCTGTCGAGCACGACCAGTTCGAACAGATGCGCACCGTCGGCGAGCTTTACGCCGCCATGCGCATTGACCTGTTCGACGCCGAAGCGCAGGTTGCGCTCCACCGCCGCACCCGCGTTGGCGAACGGGCCCGACATGCCTTCGATAAGCGCCAACTGGATCGGCGCGCCGGCGGGTTTGCTCGCGGGTTTAGCCGCCGCGTTAGCCGCCAGGCTAGCCGCTGGGCCGGCCGCCGCGTTAGCCGCCGCGTTAGTCGCCGTCGCGCCCGGCTCGCTTGCTGCATACGCAACCGCTGCCGCCACGGCCATCGACATTGCCGCCAGCGCCGCTGCCGCGCTCCGTTGCCACTTCGCCATCGTCATCGCCCCGCCTGCCTGGTGAAAGCGCGGATCATAGGTCGTTCAGCATGGAATAAGCAAGCTGGCGCAAGCGTTGTCGTATTGCCGGGCCGGCTCTGCACGCAGCGCAATCTTTTGCCGCAGCGCGTGTCAAAATAATGCGTCTCGATGATAAAAACCGCTACTCAAACGCCATCGGAGGAATACATGTTCAACCGCCATCACGGCACGGCGGCCTCGATCGGAGCGCCTGCCGCTGGGCGCCTGCGCCGCGCGGCGCTTGTTTGCCTGAGCGCGCTGGCGCTCGCCGGCTGCGTGCAGCCGTGGCAGCAATACACCCAGGGCGCGGACGAATCGACGATCGTCGCGCGCCTCGGCCCGCCGCGCGAAAGCTACGACCTGCCGGACGGCGGCAAGCGGCTGATGTGGCCGACCCAGCCGATGGGCGAAACCACCACCGCAGCCGACATCGACGCGGCCGGCAAGATCGTCAACGTGCGCCAGGTGCTGCAACCGAACGAGTTCTATCGCGCCGAAATCGGCAAATGGACCAAGAGCGACGTGCTGGTGAACTTTGGCCGCCCGGTCGAAACCTCTTACTTCCCGCTGATGAAACGCGAAGTCTGGACCTATCGCTACCTGGAAGACAACGTCTGGTACATGATGTACAGCTTTTATTTCGACGAGCAGGGCATCGTGCGGCTTACGCAGAAAACACCCGATCCATTGCACGATCCGGATCGTCGCAGCCTGTTCTGAGCGCCTCGCGAACCAATCCGCATGAATCTACGAAGCCGCCTTCCCGGGCGGCTTTTTTTTATTTATTGCGCATCACGGCGAATATTATTTCGTGCACAGAGGATTTATTTTTTGATAGAAAGGCTTTCGTAAGAATTGATTCGGCGCGGGCCTCACATGAGGCCGCACGGTTTAGCCGTGATTTTCGGCGCCGAATGAATACGCCCCATTTACGGAGCCGCTCTCGATGAACCGTCCCAAACGCCTGCTAGTTGCCAATGTTGCGTGGGCGCATGAAACCGCCGTGCGCAACCCCCAGTTTTTCCGTGATCTGGCGCGAGGTCAGAATCCCCACGTACTGTGGATCGGCTGCTCGGACAGCCGCGTGCCCGCCGAGACCATTACGCATTGTGAGCCGGGCGACCTGTTCGTCCACCGCAACATCGCCAACCTCTTTCAGCCCGACGACGACAATTCGGCGAGCGTTCTCGAGTATGCGGTGAAGGTGCTGAAGGTCGGCCACGTGATCGTCTGCGGCCACTACGGATGCGGCGGTGTGCGCGCCGCACTGCTGCCGCCCGAACCGAGCCTGCCGCATGTGAATCGGCGGATCGCGCCGCTTTGCTCGCTCGCCAGCGCGCATCGCGAAGAACTGCGGGACCTCGAGAGCGAACGTGAGCGTGTCAATCACCTCGCCGAGCTGAACGTGCTCGAACAGGTGCGCGGGTTGCGCGCGCACCCCGTCGTGCGGGACGCCGATCCGGCGCCGCTCGTGCACGGCTGGATCTTCGCGCTCGAAGACGGCCGCCTCAAGGTCCTCACGTCGGGCTACGACGCCGACGACGCCATGACCTGCGCGACCGCCGCCCACAGCGCGGCCGCCTAGCGCGATAGCCGCGCGAGACTTTCTGCGAATCCGATCCGGTTCAGCTTTCGCCGCATACCAGGCGCCACTCCTTACTGCACCGACACCATGAACCTTCGAGCTTTTTTCTCCACATTTCAGCGCGACCTGCTGGCGGGCACGGTCGTTTTTCTGGTGGCTCTGCCGCTCTGTCTGGGCATCGCCAACGCATCGGGCGTCGAACCGTTTGCCGGGCTCGTCTCGGGCATCGTAGGCGGGCTGGTGGTGGCCGTGCTGAGCGGCTCACGTCTGAGCGTGAGCGGGCCAGCGGCGGGCCTTGTCGTGATCGTTGTCGATGGGATCGCGCAGCTCGGCAGCTTCTCCGCGTTCCTGGCGGCCGTGCTGCTGTCCGGCGCGATCCAGTTCGGTTTCGGCATGCTCAAGGCCGGCCGTTTTGCGGCCTATGTGCCGTCGCCGGTAATCAAGGGCATGCTTGCGGCGATTGGCGTGCTGCTGATCGTCAAGCAGTTTCCGCTCGCGCTGGGGCTGTCCAGCGTGGATGCCGCATCCGGTGCGCAAGCCACCGCGCAGACAGCAGCGGCGATTGCCACGCCGTTCGGTTCGATCTCGCTGGCGGCTTGCGTGATCACCGTGCTGTCGCTGGCGATTCTGATCGGCTGGGAAACTCGCGCATTTCGCCGCTTCGCACTGGTGCGCCGCGTACCGGCGCCGCTCGCCGTCGTTCTGCTGGGGATCGGCGCGACGTTGCTGCTCGGCGTGCTGGCGCCGTCGCTCGCGCCGCCCGCTGAACATCGCGTGGCGCTGCCGCCGCTGGAATCGTTCGCCGCGTTGCGGGTCGCTCTCGAATGGGCCGACTTCGGGCCACACTTCGCGCAGCTGATCAATCCGGATGTCTGGCGCGTCGCCATCACGCTGGCGATCGTCGCGAGCCTGGAAACGCTGCTGAGCCTTGAAGCCGTCGAGCAGATCGATCCCGAGCGACGCGCCGCGCCGCCGGATCGCGAACTGAAGGCGCAAGGTATCGGCAACCTGATTGCCGGCGCGATCGGTGGATTGCCGATCACGTCGGTGATCGTGCGCAGTTCAGCCAATGTGCATGCGGGCGCGCAAAGCCGGCTCTCGGCGATCATTCACGGCATGCTGCTGCTCGTCAGCGTGTTTGCGCTCACCAGTGTCATCAACCTGATTCCGCTCGCCTGTCTCGCGGCGATTCTGATCTTCACGGGGATAAAGCTCGCCAAGCCGTCGCTGTTCGTCGCCATCGCGAAACAGGGCTTTGCGCCGTTCGCGCCGTTTATCGTCACCCTCGTCGGCGTGCTCGCGACGGATCTGCTGATCGGCATCGTGCTCGGCATTCTGTGCAGCGTGCTGCTCGCGCTGTATGCGAATCTGCGCAGTCCGATCGTGCTCGCGCAACATGGCGACCACTATCTGCTGTCGTTTCGCAAGGACGTGTCGTTTCTCGGCAAGGTGCCGCTCAAGCACTACCTGCAACAGATTCCCGACGGCGCCACCGTGATCGTCGATGCGACGCGCGCCGATTTCGTCGATCACGATGTACGCGAACTGCTCGACACGTTCGTGGCCGATGCGCCGCGCCGCGGCATCGCCGTCGAAGTGCGGCATCAGGTGCAGGCACAGGCGCGCGCGTCACGCGGCTGGTCGATGCGGCGCGCGGCGACGGAGTAACGCGGCTCGCAATGAACAAAGCCCCGTGCCAATCAAGGCACGGGGCTGTTCCGATTCATAGGCCGACGATAACGACAACGACAACGCTATCTACGCCGTCACGCCGTTAGCGCGCGGCTGCCACGCCGCTCACTCCGAACGCTGCGGATTCAACCTGTCCGCGTTCGAATACAGCTTGTTGAGCGCCGAGATATACGCCTTCGCCGACGCCGCGACGATATCCGGATCGGTGCCGACGCCATTGACGATGCGTCCGCTCTTCGACAGGCGCACGGTCACTTCGCCTTGCGCCTGCGTGCCGGTGGTGATCGCATTCACCGAGTACAGCAGCAGTTCGGAGCCGCTGCCCACTTCCGTTTCGATCGCGTTCAGGGTGGCGTCGACCGGGCCATTGCCGCGCGCTTCGCCGGTCACTTCCTTGCCTTCCATGGTGAACACGATCTTCGCGTGCGGCTGCTCGCCGGTTTCCGAATGTTGCGACAGCGACAGGAACTTGTAGTGCTCCCTCTCCTGCGCCTCGGCGGATTCTTCCGTGACGATCGCGATGATGTCTTCGTCGAAGATTTCCGACTTGCGATCGGCCAGTTCCTTGAAGCGCGCGAATGCCGTGTTCAATTCCGCTTCGCTGTCCAGCGCGATACCCAGTTCCTGCAGACGTTGCTTGAACGCGTTACGGCCTGACAGCTTGCCGAGAACGATCTTGTTCGCGCTCCAGCCTACGTCTTCGGCGCGCATGATTTCGTAGGTATCGCGTGCCTTCAGCACGCCGTCCTGATGGATACCGGATGCGTGCGCGAACGCGTTCGCGCCGACCACGGCTTTGTTCGGCTGCACGACGAAACCCGTGATCTGCGACACCAGCTTCGAGGCCGGCACGATCTGCGTGGTATCGAGACCGATGTCGAGGCCGAAGTAATCCTTGCGGGTCTTCACCGCCATGACGATTTCTTCGAGCGACGTGTTACCCGCGCGCTCGCCGAGGCCATTGATCGTGCACTCGACCTGACGCGCGCCGCCGATCTGCACGCCGGCCAGCGAATTCGCCACCGCCATGCCGAGGTCGTTGTGGCAATGCACCGAGAACACCGCCTTGTGCGAGTTCGGAATGCGCTCGCGCAGCGTTTTGACGAGCTGACCGTACAACTCCGGCACGCCATAACCCACTGTGTCGGCGATATTGATCGTGGTCGCGCCTTCGGCGATCACCGCTTCCAGCACGCGGCACAGGAAGTCCATATCCGAGCGGCTGCCGTCTTCGGGCGAGAACTCGACGTCGTCGGTGAACTTGCGGGCGAAACGCACGGCCAGCTTCGCCTGCTCGAACACCTGGTCCGGTGTCATGCGCAGCTTCTTTTCCATGTGCAACGGCGAGGTTGCAATGAACGTGTGGATGCGGAAGTGATCGGCGGGTTTGAGCGCGTCGGCCGCGCGTTGAATGTCTTTGTCGTTCGCACGCGCGAGCGAGCAGACCGTGCTGTCCTTGATCAGGCTCGCGATGGTGTGAATCGAATCGAAGTCGCCGTTCGAGCTTGCCGCGAAGCCTGCTTCGATCACGTCCACTTTCATCCGCTCGAGTTGCTTCGCGATACGGATTTTCTCTTCTTTCGTCATCGACGCGCCGGGCGATTGTTCGCCGTCTCGCAACGTGGTGTCGAATATGATCAGTTTGTCGGACATGTCGAGTCTCCTGCGGAGTCGTTCAATTATGGGGAGGGGATATTGGAATTGGCTGTTTGCGCTACCACTGGCGACGCTCGATCACGGACGAAGCGAACCGGGGATAAACACGATCAGCGTGACCAAAAGCGTGACGTTCGGCGTGACGGTCCGCGCGGCGCACACTCCGGCACAAGCACGGTCAGCGGTACGCCGCGTGTCGAGACTCGTTGCGCGGCTCGGCAAGAAATGTAGACGCATTGATCCAACGACTATAGCGACATTCCCGCTGCCGTGCAATTAGCGCCGGACCTGCGTGAGAGGGCCCGCGGAGCGCCGCGGGGCGACCTCGCCGAAAGCAAAACGGCGGCCCGAAGGCTGCCGTTTTCCATGCCATGCCTGGCAGCGCACGCAAATCCGTCGCCACCGGTGCTACCGGTCGACTGACACCGACCGGGCCGGATTCGCCCTGCCCCGCACCGCCTGATAACCCCAGAATACGTAACCGGACAGGCCGTACAGCACGAACAGGCCGAACAGCATCAGCGGCGGGTCGGAGGACACCAGCACGAACGCGACCACCACCAGCAGAATCACTCCGAACGGCACGCGATGCCGCACGTCGAGCGCCTTGCCGCTGTAGAACGGCGCGTTCGACACCATTGTCACGCCGGCGTAAATCGTCAGCACGAAAGCAACCCACGGCAACCACACCAGCTTGAGCGGCACGCGGTTGTCCGTAGCGAGCCACACGAAACCGGCGATCAGCGCCGCCGCGGCCGGGCTCGGCATGCCCTGGAAGAAACGCTTGTCGACCACGCCGATGTTCGTGTTGAACCGCGCGAGACGCAATGCCGCGCCCGAACAGTAGACGAACGCCGCGAGCCAGCCCCAGCGGCCGAGGTCTTTCAGAATCCACTCGTACATGACCAGCGCCGGCGCCACGCCGAACGACACCATGTCCGAGAGGCTGTCGAACTGCTCGCCGAACGCACTTTGCGTATGCGTCATGCGGGCGACGCGGCCGTCCATGCCGTCGAGCACCATCGCCACGAAGATCGCGATGGCCGCGACCTCGAAACGCACGTTCATGGCCTGCACCACGGCAAAGAAGCCGCAGAACAGCGCCGCCGTGGTGAAGGCGTTCGGCAGCAGATAAATGCCGCGCTTTCTCAGGAACTGCTGACGCTGGGCGCGCCGGCTGTCGACCGCCGCCTCGGTCACCATCGGCTTGTTACGGCGGAACGGACGCGGAAGCGGTCCGCTGTTACGGGGTCGACGCGGTTTGAATGCGGCCATTCGGAAACCTCCTTGGTGCCGCTTTATAGTTCAGCGAGGATCGTGGACGACGCCGAAACCTTCTCGCCGATCGACACACGCGGACGGCTGCCCACCGGCAGATACACGTCGACGCGCGAACCGAAGCGGATAAATCCGTAACGTTGACCACGGGTGAGCGGCTCACCTGCCCGTACGTAGCAAAGAATGCGCCGCGCGATCAAACCGGCGATCTGCACCGAAGTCACCGTCTGGCCGCCGGCCATTTCGATCACCACCGCATTGCGCTCGTTTTCGGTCGAAGCCTTGTCCACCGCGGCATTCAGGTACGCGCCCGGGAAATATTCGACCTTGGAGATCGCGCCATCCACCGGCGAGCGTTGCGAGTGGACGTTGAAGACGTTCATGAACACGCTGATCTTCAGCGCTTCACGATTGGCATACGGATCATGCGCGGTTTCGACCGCGACGATACGGCCGTCGGCCGGGCACAGCACGGCATTCGCCTGCGTGGGGATGGGACGCGCCGGATCGCGGAAGAACTGCACGACGAAGATCAGGAGGAGCCAGAACAGCCATGAAAAGCCGAACCCCGCGATGAAGTGAACCAGCAATGCAACGACGGCCGCGATGGCGATGAACGGCCAGCCTTCTCGCGCGATGATCGGATGAGGGTAATTCATGAATGGCTTCTGTGTTTTTGGAGGGTAGCCCCCCTTCCTCGCGGAAGAAGGGCCCCCTAAGAACCGTACGTGCGAGTTTCCCCGCATACGGCTCAAATCTACAAACAAAGCCCGGTCTTAGGACCGGGCCGGCTTAGTTACCGCAATTTTACCTGCGTGCACCTGCTGATGGCAGTGCGGGTGAAGCAGAACCCTGTTCGAGAGAGCGTCCGTACCACCATGCATCCGATACTCCAGATGATGGTCATGCCAGCCGGTCTCCTTCGTCAAGGCACAGCCGCAATGCGAGCAAAGCCCGTCTTGCGACATGTACAACGAGACCCATTGTTTCCGGTAACGCATTGAGTGCTCCATGCGCGCCTGTCGCAACTGTTCGCCATACTGCTCCCACTCAGGATCAAAGGGATTGAATGCTCCTTTGACCTTCCTGTGTCGCTTAATTTCCGTACCGCTAAGTTGGTACAGGCTAAGCAACCCCTTACTACCGTCGTCACGAGCTACAGGAACAGCGAACACCCAATTTCGATTGCCCTCCGAGTGAAAGTATTTCTTCTTCACCCAGTCGGCATTCTTGTTCAGGTGCCGCCTCGTCGACCACCGCCAAAGTCTTCGAAAAATCAAAGACTCCATACGGCTGTATGCCTCTTTGGCGACCACGGGACTGTGATACTGCGCCCAGCCCCGTAGCATCGGGTTCAACAGTCGAATCAAATTCTCCTGCTTTACCGTCTTGTGACCGCTGATCGTATCCGCCACCTTGCGATAGAACGTTTTCACGTTCTTCTTGCTCGGCTTGATGAGTAGGGTCCCCGAGTATTTACGGAAATTCCACCCCAGGAAGTCGAAGCCCGAATCGATGTGTGTGATACGCGTTTTCTCCTCGGACAGCTGCAGACCTCGAACGGCAAGGAATGCTTCCACCCAAGGTCGGACTTCCTGCTCCAGCAACTCTGGCGAGTCACCGGTGATCACGAAGTCGTCCGCGTACCGCACTACATTGACTTTAAGCTTGTTGGCTTTTGCGATCCCAAACTTCGCACTGAGGTGCGCCAGCAGTTCTCGCTCTAGCCCGTTCAACGTCACATTCGCCAGCGTCGGAGAAATGATCCCTCCTTGCGGCGTACCGGCCTCTGTCGCCTGAAGCTGCCCCTTGTAAACCAGGCCAGCTTTCAGCCATTTCCGGAGGATTTCCTTGTCCATTGGGACATGGGTTTCCAACCAGTCATGGTTGATGTGGTCAAAGCAGCCCTTGATATCCGCTTCCAGTACCCAGCGAGCAGAGCCCTTCTGGGACATGGCAACGAAAATCTGTGACATAGCGTCGGCCGTCGAGCGGTTTAGCCTGAACCCGTAAGAGTTCGGGTCGCTCGTCGATTCCGACACCGGCTCCAAGGCCAGCAGATACAGGGCTTGCATCGCCCTGTCCCGCATGGTCGGAATACCCAGAGGGCGCTCCTTCCCATTGGCCTTGGGGATAAAGACTCTCCGTAAAGGCAGAGGCTTGTATCCACGCCGCTTCAACTTGCCGACAGCAAGCCATCGGCTCTCAGGCGAGTCCCAAAGTTCGCGATCGACTCCAGCCGTTCGCGCACCCTGATTCTGCGTAACACGTCGTACCGCATACAGCTTCGCGGACAACGTGCGAGTCAACATCCGTTGCAGGGCTCTCCCCCTGCGCCAGTTGCCTTCCCGCGTCGCCTTCGCAATTCGAATCTGCATCCCTCTCACGTTCCGTTCAACCCGCCGCCAATCTACGGCATACCAGTTGTCCGGCGCGTGGGAAAGCGCAGATCCGTCCTTTCGGACAGATACTCTCATGCTGCTCTCCTACTCGAAGAAGTGAATCCCGAGCGGAGAACAGATCGCCCCTTGCGGGAGCGATCTGCTCCCGCAAGGGGGTTAAAACATATGCTGACGGTCCAGAAGTCCGACAGCAATCATCTTCCAGCTAAAGGGTTAATCAGCCATCTTGCGACGGTAGACCAGACGGAAGTCTGCCCGCTTTCGCGTGGGGTAATGTCCCAACCCCTATCCGACCCATTACAGACCGGCTTTCGCTTTCTCCGTCATCCCATACCTGCACAATCAACAGCGTCCCTCACGGTTCGCCTGCCAGTCAAACTACGACCGGCAACCATACAGGCTTACCACGTTCCCGGCATGTCACACGACTGACTTAGGTTCTGCCTATTCCCCGGCGGTCCGATGACGACGTAACCCGAATTTACAGCGGGTTATCCGACCGCACACCTGTTTGGTTGATGCCTGTCAGCAGCTTTGGCACCGTCCTACTTACGAGGTTTATCAGCAGTTCACTTGCGTTAACCGTATCAGCCAGCCTAGCCCCTCAACCCCGTTGCTGCTGGGAGTCTCCGGATGGTCATTTCGCAACCACCATCCGCCCGAACTTCCGGGGGGATACATTGTTAGAAGAGCTTCACACCCCACCGTTGCCAGTGACGCATGTCTTCCTAGGCTACTGCTGGTCGTACAGCAGGTTCACTACCCTCGCCAATGTAGCCAGCGAGGCCGAACAATGACACGCCGAGCTTTTCGCTCGTATCGTTTAGCGACTCCGTTGCCCTGAGGCGCAGGAATTGCAAACATCACCCCGCCCTGTCGGCGGAGATGAAGCCGCTGACTGGGCGGGACCTGACGATAATCAGGTCAATGCAATACGGTTGACGGCGGAATGCACCGTGTCCCGTGTTCACTACTAAGGTGTGCCCCTAAGGACACATCTACTGCTTAAAGTGCGGCTCACAAGGGAGCCGCCTGCGGAGGGCATGGTGAGTCCAGTCGAGACCTTCCTCAATAACCCTCTAGTCGATGCCCCGTAACGTGGGGCTGACGGACACGAGCGTGCGTGTCGCACGTAAAACCGTAGGATAGCAAAAGCCGCCCAGGGTTCAGCACCCTTGGACGGCTTTTTGATCTGTCCGGCTGTTACGGCATAGCGCCGCACCGGACATCAGCTGGAAAAGCAGCTTAGTTCTTCGACTGGTCGACCAGCTTGTTCGCGGCGATCCACGGCATCATCGAACGCAGCTTGGCGCCGACCGTTTCGATCTGGTGTTCAGCCGTCAGACGGCGGCGCGATTGCAGCGTCGGTGCGCCAGCCTTGTTTTCGATGATGAAGCTCTTCGCATACTCGCCCGTCTGAATGTCGGTCAGCACAGCCTTCATCGCCTTCTTCGTCTCAGCCGTCACGATACGCGGACCCGTCACATACTCGCCGTATTCGGCGTTGTTCGAGATCGAGTAGTTCATGTTCGCGATGCCGCCTTCATAGATCAGGTCGACGATCAGCTTCAGTTCGTGCAGGCATTCGAAGTACGCCATTTCCGGCGCATAACCCGCTTCCACCAGCGTTTCGAAGCCGGCCTTGATCAGGTCGACGGTACCGCCGCACAGCACGGCTTGTTCGCCGAACAGGTCGGTTTCCGTTTCTTCGCGGAAGTTCGTTTCGATGATGCCGGCACGGCCGCCGCCGTTCGCCGCAGCGTACGACAGAGCGATGTCACGTGCTGCGCCCGACTTGTCCTGCGCGACAGCGATCAGGTGCGGCACGCCGCCACCTTGCGAATAGGTGCCGCGAACCGTGTGGCCCGGTGCCTTCGGCGCGATCATGATGACGTCGAGGTCGGCACGCGGAATCACTTGACCGTAGTGAACGTTGAAGCCGTGCGCGAATGCCAGCGCCGCGCCTTGCTTGGCATTGGCGTGCACTTCCTTCGCATAGACTTCGGCGATCTGCTCGTCCGGCAGCAGCATCATGACCACGTCCGCGCCCTTGACGGCTTCCGCCACTTCCTTGACTTGCAGGCCGGCGTTCTCAGCCTTGCTCCACGATGCGCCGCCCTTGCGCAGACCGACCGTGATGTTCACGCCGCTTTCCTTCAGGTTCAGCGCGTGCGCATGGCCTTGCGAGCCATAGCCGATGATGGTGACTTGCTTGCCCTTGATGAGGGAGAGGTCAGCGTCCTTGTCGTAGAAAACTTTCATGTCGGTTCCTTGGCTAAATTCGATGATTCAGTGAAAATCAAATGCTGCAAATAGTGTGTTGCGTGGCCGGGTTGGTGCAGGCACGGCCCGGCCTGGATCGAGACGGTTGAACGCTCGCGCGTTACACCTTCAGAATGCGCTCGCCGCGACCGATCCCCGAGCCGCCCGTGCGGACCGTTTCGAGAATCGCCGTGGCGTCGAGCCCTTCGATAAAGGCATCGAGCTTGTCGCTCGCGCCCGTCAGTTCGATCGTGTAGGTCTTTTCGGTGACGTCGATGATGCGGCCGCGGAAAATATCCGACATCCGTTTCATCTCCTCACGTTCCTTGCCGACCGCCCTCACCTTGATCAGCATCAGCTCGCGTTCGATGTGGGCGCCCTCGGTAAGGTCGACCACTTTCACCACCTCGATCAGGCGGTTCAGATGCTTCGTGATCTGTTCGATCACGTCGTCCGAGCCAATGGAGACGATGGTCATGCGCGACAGCGAACGGTCTTCGGTCGGAGCCACCGTCAAGGTTTCAATGTTGTAGCCGCGTGCCGAGAACAGACCCACCACGCGTGATAACGCGCCCGGTTCGTTTTCCAGCAGGACGGAAATGATGTGTCTCATGATTCGCTTCTTCCAGATGTTTTGTCGATGTCTGCGAACGGTTCGCGCCGCTTCGTCCGCTTGTCGCCTTTCATGAAGGCGCGCATGACGAAGCCGGCGCTGCGTTTAACTCAACGCGCCGTCGTTATAGATCTTCCGAACCCATGAGCATCTCGGTGATGCCCTTGCCGGCCTGAACCATCGGCCAGACGTTTTCGGTCGGATCGGTCTGGAAATCGAGAAACACCGTGCGATCCTTCAGGCGCAGCGCTTCCTTCAGCGCCGGCTCGACATCTGCCGTGCGTTCGATACGCATGCCGACGTGGCCGTACGCTTCGGCGAGCTTCACGAAATCCGGCAGTGCATCCATGTAGGAATGCGAATAGCGCTTGCTGTATTCGATCTGCTGCCACTGGCGCACCATGCCCAGATAGCGGTTATTCAGCGAAATGATCTTCACCGGCGTCTCGTATTGCTTGCAGGTGGAGAGCTCCTGAATGCACATCTGGATCGAGCCTTCGCCCGTGATGCAGAGCACGTCGTCGTCCGGGTGCGCCATCTTCACGCCCATCGCCGCCGGCAGGCCGAAGCCCATCGTGCCGAGACCGCCCGAGTTGATCCAGCGGCGCGGCTTGTTGAAGCGATAGAACTGCGCCGCCCACATCTGGTGCTGGCCGACATCGGAACACACGAAGGCATTGCCGTCGGTCAGTTCCCACGCCTTTTCCACCACGTACTGCGGCTTGATGATATCGCTCTTGCGGTCGAACTTGAGGCAGTCTTTCGCGCGCCAGGCTTCGATGTCCTTCCACCAGTCGGCGAGCGCCGCGGTGTCCGGGCCATGCTCGGCCGTTTGCAACTGCTCGATCAGTTCCTTCAGCACTTCCTTCACGTCGCCGACGATCGGAATGTCAACCTTGACGCGCTTGGAGATGGACGAAGGATCGATGTCGATATGGATGATCTTGCGCGGACGCGACGAGAAGTGCGCCGGGTCGCCGATCACACGGTCGTCGAAACGCGCGCCGATCGCGATCAGCACGTCGCAGTGCTGCATCGCCATGTTGGCTTCGTACGTGCCGTGCATGCCGAGCATGCCGAGGAATTTCTTGTCGCTCGCGCGGTAGCCGCCCAGACCCATCAACGTGTTGGTGACGGGATAACCGAGCAGATCGGCGAACTGGTTCAACTCGCGCGATGCATCCGCGAGAATGATGCCGCCGCCGGTGTAGATATACGGACGCTTGGCCGACAGCAGCAAGGACACGGCCTTGCGAATCTGCCCGGAGTGGCCTTTGGTAACCGGGTTATACGAGCGCAGCGAAACAGTCTTGAGCGGTTCGTACTGGCAAGGCGCTTTCGACACGTCTTTCGGAATGTCGATCAGCACCGGGCCGGGACGGCCGGTACGGGCGATAAAGAAGGCTTTCTTGACGGTGGCGGCGAGGTCGCGCACGTCCTTCACAAGGAAGTTGTGCTTCACGCAAGGACGCGTGATGCCGACCGTGTCGCACTCCTGGAACGCATCCTGGCCGATCGCGGCAGTGGGCACCTGACCGCTGATCACGACCATCGGAATCGAATCCATGTATGCCGTGGCGATGCCGGTCACCGCATTGGTGACGCCGGGGCCGGAGGTCACGAGGCACACACCGACCTTGCCGGTGGAACGCGAGTAAGCGTCGGCGGCGTGGACCGCGGCCTGCTCGTGGCGTACGAGGATATGCTGGAACTTGTCCTGCTTGTACAGCTCGTCGTAAATGTAGAGTACCGAGCCGCCGGGATAGCCCCACACAAACTCGACGTCTTCGTCAGCCAGTGCCTTCATGAGCACGGTGGCGCCGATAGAGTCAGCTTCAGGATGGGGTGTCGTATCCGACGTGGAGAATTCCGCGCTGGGCATATTCATTAATTCACCTTTCGAAATTTCGGCAAAAATTTGATCGGGTGCTCTCTGCCGGGCTTGTGGCTCGGGTTCAAGCGGCGCGTCCAGTTGACAGGTGAGCTTCTTGGGCCACACCTCAATTGAGACAAGTCACTTATGTTGCGAACCAGCGACGATATCTGCAGACGCCCGCGCGGTCAAGCAAATCTTGCCGTGGCGCCATCAACCGAAACTCGCCAACTAACCAAAAGCGACCGAAACCTTGTTATAGAGATGCAAGGTGCATCACGTTTCGCCCCAGCAGCGCAAAAGTTTGTTAGCATCCGCGAGTTTTACGACATTTTTCGACCGATTACGCGCACGCTCGCTGCGCCGACCCCCAACGGATGGCATCAGACAAGGAACTCGCCGATTTTCTGGCGGGCGTCGAAAGGCGCGCATTCAAGCAGACGGTCTACGCCGTGCGGGACGACGACGCCTCGCTGGATATCGTGCAGGACGCGATGATCAAGCTCGCCGAAAAATACGGCGACCGTCCGGCAGCCGAACTTCCGCTGCTGTTTCAGCGTATTCTGCAGAATGCGATGCACGACTATTTCCGTCGTGCCAAAGTACGCAATACTTGGGTGAGTCTCTTCTCGTCGCTCGGCAACGCCGACGACGAAGATTTCGACCCGCTCGAAACCTTCGAAGCCCAGCAGGGCTCGGCGGGCTCGGAGAGCAACGAACAGAAACTCGAGCGCGAACAGGTCCTGCAGTTAATCGACGACGAGATCCAAAAGTTACCGGCACGTCAACGGGAGGCGTTTCTCATGCGTTATTGGGAAGATATGGATGTCGCCGAGACTGCCGCCGCTATGGGCTGCTCCGAAGGCAGTGTGAAAACGCACTGCTCGCGGGCCACCCACACGCTGGCGCAAGCGCTCAAGGCCAAAGGAATCACGCTATGAGCTCCCTAGAAACTAAAGAACTCGAGTTCGCCCGCCAGGTGCGCCGCGCGCTCGACGAAAACGCTGCCAGCATTCCGTCCGCCACCGCCGATCGGCTCGCTGCGGCGCGCCATGCCGCGCTCGCCCGCAAGAAGCCCGAAACCGTGAGCGCGCCGGTGTTCGTGCCGGCCTTTGCCGGCGCGGGCATGGCAGCCGGCCTGCCGCCGGTCGAACTGCCGCAGCGCCGCCGTTCGCCGCTGCGCCGCTTCGCGCTTGCGTGGCCGCTGGCCGCGCTGGTGATCAGCCTCGTGGGCATTGCCTATTGGGAAGATCAGCAACGCACCGCCGAACTCGCCGATATCGATGCCGCCATGTTAAGCGACGACCTGCCGCTCAATGCCTATCTCGACCACGGTTTCAACGCGTACCTTTCACGCGCCCACTGAGCGGGAGATTCTTCGGGTGAGTTACAAGCGCGGCCTGGCCGTTGTTTTCGGATGCACGATCGCGGCCCTGGTGTCGTTTGCCGCGACTTATCCGCGCTTTTATCCGAGCCCGTCTCCGGCCAGCGCGCCTGTTGCGGGCGGCAACGTCACCGCCAAGGCGCCCGCGCCCACGCTCGCCGTCGAATTGCCCAGCCTGCCCGGCAGCAACAGCCCGATGGCGTGGTCGCGGCTGACTTCGGCCGAGCACATCGCGCTGGCGCCGTTCGAAGCCCAATGGGACTCCTTCAGTGAAGAACGCAAGCGAAAATGGATCAAGATCGCGTCGCGTTACCCGAAAATGTCGGTCGATGCGCAAAAACGCCTGCATGACCGCATGACTGAATGGACCCGCATGACGCCCGACCAGCGGCGCGTCGCGCGTGAAAACTATCAGGTATCGAAGGAATTGCCGCGCGAAACCCGCCAGAACGCGTGGAAAGCCTATCAGCAGTTACCGGAAGAGCAGAAAGAACGCCTTGCCGCCAGCGAGCGCAAGCGGCGCCCCAGCGTGGTCAGCGCGCCGCCCTCGGGCCGCACGGAGATCAAGGGGATCGATCGGCTCGTCAACGCGCGTGAGCACGGCGCAAGCCACGTGACAGCGGCCAGCGCCGCCGCGGCTTCGCTGCCGAGCCCCGTCGTCGTGCCGCCGATTCCCGCCGCCGGCAGCTTCGTGCCTGCCACGCCGCTGCCGGTTTCGCCAGCCGAAGCGCCGTCGATTTTCAACGGCTCCTGAGCCCAGGCGCCGCCGTGTCCGAACCGTTCGCGAGCCAGGCCATCGCCGCCGACAGCAGCAACGGCAACGCACCTACCGTCCGCCGACGCCTCGCGGCGTTGCTCTACGAAGCGCTGATCCTGTTCGGCGTAGTGTTCGTCGCTGGCTATCTGTTCAGCACGCTGACGCAGCAGCGCAACGGCCTGACCCACCACAACCTGCTGGCGGCGTGGATCGGCCTCGTGCTCGGCTTGTATTTCGTCTGGTTCTGGACTCATAGCGGCCAGACCTTACCCATGAAAACCTGGCGTCTGCGCGTGGTCGCCGCCGACGGCGCGCCGCTTTCCACCGGCCGCGCCATTGCCCGCTACGCGCTTGCGTGGCTGTGGTTTTTGCCGCCGCTGGCGCTGCATCCGCTGCTCGGACTCAAGCTGCCGCAGACGCTGATGATCGCCGGCATCTGGTTCCTGCTGTGGGCGGCCACCGGCCGTTTCGATCCGCAGCGCCGATTCCTGCACGACCGCCTCGCCGGCACGCGAGTCGTCAGCGTCTCGCGCTGACCCGCGCCGGGTTGCCGGTCGGGATGTCGCCCGCCTGTCGGGCCGCCGTCACGCCGCGCACATCATGCCGTTCGCGGCCGTGCCGACCGGACGCGAATGCGCTTTGCTGTCGGGCCGCCACAACACTGGGCGCGGCGCCGGTCGCAGTCGTGTCGATCTCTCGATCACCACCCCATAGCCAGTCACCACGCCGCGCGAGTTAAGCCCAGCGCGGCCATCACTCTTCCCGCTCCCCGCCTCCCCGCCCCGCAGTAATAAGAACTTCTCATGACTGTCACGGCACAGTCACGCACACCCGGCCCAATACGGGCACCGCAACTCGACGCGTGAGCCATGGACCCCAAAACGTCCGCGACTTCCCTGTTCCGCCAGACCGGCCCGAGCGTCGACCCCGTCGCGTTCCGCCCGGAACCCAACCCCAGTCACGGCTTGCCGTTGCCCGTGGCGCCACTGCCGCTCGACGCCCGCACCGGCCTGCACGACGATGATCACGCCGAGCCGCATCGCTACCGCAC
The DNA here is from genome assembly GCF_003386115.1 of Paraburkholderia sp. BL27I4N3. Lineage (NCBI taxonomy): Bacteria > Pseudomonadati > Pseudomonadota > Betaproteobacteria > Burkholderiales > Burkholderiaceae > Paraburkholderia > Paraburkholderia sp. BL27I4N3. Next base: position 3,108,084 of record NZ_QREJ01000001.1, read on the forward strand.
CATCTGGCTGTCCGACATCCATCTCGGCTCGAGCGGCTGCCAGGCGCCCTATCTGCTCGACTTCCTGCGTCACAACGAGTCGGAGTATCTGTACCTGGTGGGCGACATCATCGACGGCTGGCAGTTGAAGAAAGGCTGGTACTGGCCGCAGGCTCACAACGACGTCGTGCAGAAGGTCCTGCGCAAGGCACGCAAAGGCACGCAAGTGATCTACGTGCCCGGCAATCACGACGAAGCCGCGCGCCAGTTCTGCGACCTCGCGTTCGGCGACATCCACGTGCGCGGCGAGGCGTTCCATACCACGCTCGCCGGCAAGCGTCTGTGGATCGTGCATGGCGATCTGTTCGACGGCGTGATCCAGCACGCCAAGTGGCTCGCCTATCTCGGCGACACGCTCTACACGATGATCCTGATCCTGAACCGCTGGTTCAACCGGATCCGCAGCCGGCTCGGTTTTCCGTACTGGTCGCTGTCCCAGTACCTCAAGCATCAGGTGAAGAACGCGGTGAATTTCATCTCCTCGTTCGAACGCGTGATGACCGACGAAGCGCGCCGCCGCGGCTGCGACGGCGTGGTCTGCGGGCATATTCATAAAGCCGAGATACGCGATATCGACGGCGTCCTGTATTGCAACGACGGCGACTGGGTCGAAAGCCTGTCGGCTCTCGTCGAGACGTATGAAGGCGAACTCAAGGTGATCTACTGGACCGTGATGCGCTCCCCGGAAATGGGCGTGCAAAAAGCCCGGGCGACCGCGTAGTCCCTGCTTGTCAACTCCTCTAATGGGCCGAAACCGATGAAGATCATGATCGTCACCGACGCATGGGAACCGCAGGTCAATGGCGTCGTGCGCACACTGAAAAACACGACGCGCGAACTCAGCGCGCTCGGCCATCACGTCGATCTGCTGACGCCGCTCGAATTCAAGACGATCCCTTGCCCGACTTATCCGGAGATCCGCCTCTCGCTGCTGCCGCGCCGCAAACTGCGCGAGCGTATCGACGCCTTCTCGCCCGACGCGTTGCACATCGCCACCGAAGGTCCGCTCGGCATGGCCGCGCGCGCCTACGCAATCCAGCACAAGCTGCCGTTCACCACCGCGTATCACACGCGTTTTCCGGAGTACGTGCAGGCGCGTTTCGGCATTCCGCTCGCCGCGACCTACAAGTTCCTGCACTGGTTTCACAAGCCGTCGCTGGCTGTGATGGCGCCTACGCCGGTCGTCAAGAGCGACCTCGAAAAATTCGGTTTCACCAACGTCGTGCTGTGGACGCGCGGCGTCGACCTGGACATCTTTCACCAGATGGATTCGAAGGTGCTCAATAGCGCGCGGCCGATCTTCCTGTACGTGGGACGCGTGGCCGTCGAGAAAAACGTCGAGGCATTTCTGAAGCTCGATCTGCCCGGTTCGAAATGGGTTGCCGGTGAAGGTCCGGCACTCGCCGAACTGAAGTCGCGCTATCCGCAAGCGAACTATCTGGGCGTGCTGACCCAGGCCGAGTTGGCGAAGGTCTATGCGGCGGCGGACGTCTTCGTCTTCCCGAGCCGCACCGACACATTCGGGCTGGTGCTGCTCGAAGCGCTCGCCTGCGGCACGCCGGTCGCGGCATATCCCGTCACCGGTCCGATCGATGTACTCGGCGACGGCGGCGCGGGCGCAATGCATGAAGACCTGCGCGAAGCCTGCCTCGAAGCCTTGAAGATCGATCGCAACCATGCGCGCGCGTGGGCCGAACGCTTCTCGTGGGCGGCGGCCTCCGAGCAATTCGCCGCGCATCTGAAACCGCTGCCGCGCGCCTCGTATCGCGAGGAAAGCGCCGCCGCGTGATGCGGCGCGCCGAGCCGTCCATGCGAACCAGACCATCCACCGTGGGGCGCGCGTCGAACGGCGCGCTGCGTGCCGTCGAAACCGGCAACCGTAACGACAACGACACCGCGAGCATCGAACCGTTCGACGACGTGAGCGAGCCAGGCACGCCGAATCATGCAGATCACGCGCATGGTTCGAACGGCGCGAGCATTGCGAACGGCACGCAACACGACACGCAGAACGAACCGCTCAGTCCCGACGATCCGCTCGCGCCGCTGCCTTTCAATCCCTACAAAGGAAATCGCGGCCTCACCCGCGCCTGGCACGCGATGAAAAATTCGCTCGCCGGCTTTCGCGTCGCGATTCGCGAGGAAAGCGCGTTTCGCCAGGAGCTCACGCTCGCCGCGATCCTGATTCCCTGCGGCGTGCTGGTGCCGGTCGAGCCGGTGTCGCGCGTGTTGCTGCTCGGCTCCGTGCTGCTCGTGTTGATCGTCGAGTTGCTGAATTCGAGCGTGGAAGCGGCCATCGACCGGATTTCGCTCGAACGCCACGAACTGTCGCGCCGCGCGAAGGATCTCGGCAGCGCGGCCGTGATGGCCGCGCTGGGCATGTGCCTGATGACGTGGCTGTTGATCGTCGGGCCGCTCGTCGTGCATTGGGTTCAGGCATGGCTGTGAAGGCGCGCCGCACGCTGTTTTAGCGCCGTGGAAGCGCGTTCGAGCGACGCGCGAAATGGTCGCGGGAATGAAAACCCTGACTATCCGTTTGAGATTAGAACGCTCGGTTTATAATCGTCCGATACACCAACCGCGTCCGGGCGGATCACGCGAAGAGCGGCACGCCGCCGTGTGCCCCCCGGCGTAACCAGGGCCGGACGACATGGAAGCCAAACCTCCCCGCCGCACGCGCGAACGGATTCTCGAACTGTCGCTGAAACTGTTCAACGAAATCGGCGAGCCGAACGTCACGACGACGACGATCGCCGAGGAAATGGAAATCAGTCCAGGCAACCTGTACTACCACTTCCGCAACAAAGACGACATCATCAACAGCATCTTCAGCCAGTTCGAGCAGGAGATCGAAAAGCGTCTGCGTTTCCCCGAAGACCACCGCGCGACCATCGACGAAATGTGGTCGTATCTGCAGTACATGGTCGATTTCACGTGGCGCTATCGTTTCCTGTATCGCGATCTGAACGATCTGCTGGCGCGCAATCGCACGCTCGAAACGCACTTCAAGCAGATCATCAGCCACAAGGTGCGCTTTGCAAGCCAGTTCTGCGAGCAGCTCGTGGCCGACGGCGAAATGGTCGTCACGCCGGAAGAGCTTCATGTGATCGCTACCAACGTCGGCGTGATCGGCACGTACTGGCTCTCGTATCAGTTCGTGATGAATCCGCGCAAATACAACGAGCAGGAAGCGATTCGCGCGGAACTGCATCAGGTGAGCGTGCAGATCGTGTCGCTGATGGCGCCTTATCTGCGCGGCCGCTCGCGGCAGATTTTCGACGACCTCGTGTCGGGCAAGCTGCCCAAGCGCGAGTTTTACGACTACCTGCCGCCCAAGGAAGGCGCCGCGCCCCGCAACGAACCGAAGGACGTCTGAGCATGAAGTCGGTGTGCGTGTATTGCGGCTCTTCCAACGGAGCCAAACCGTTGTATGCGGAAGCGGCGCGCGCCTTCGGCCGCGCGCTGGTGCAAGCCGATCTTGCACTGGTGTACGGCGGCGGCAAGGTCGGCCTGATGGGCGTGATCGCCGACACGGTGATGGCCGAAGGCGGCCGCGCGATCGGCGTGATTCCCGAGCTGCTGGTCAACAAGGAAGTCGGCCATAACGGCCTGACCGAATTGCACGTGGTGCCCGACATGCATCATCGCAAGAAGATGATGGCCGACCTGTCCGACGCGTTCGTCGCGATGCCGGGCGGCGCGGGCACGCTCGAAGAGCTGTTCGAGGTCTACACGTGGGCGCAACTCGGCTATCACCAGAAAGCGGTGGCAGTGCTGAATATCGACGGCTTCTACGATCCGTTGATCAACATGCTTCAGCACACGGTCGACGAAGGCTTCATGCGCCAGACCTATTTCGACATCCTGCAGATCGACGCCGATCCTGTCGCCTTGATCGGCAAGCTGCAACGCTATCAACCGCCCGTCGCCGACAAGTGGGCGATCAAGCGCGACGCGGTCTGACTTCCCCTTAACGTCGAGGTTGCGATGACGAAAGCCGTTCTGATCACCGGTGGCAGCCGCGGCATTGGCCGCGCGACGGCGCGTTTGCTGGGTGCGCGCGGCTGGTCCGTCGGCGTGAATTACGCGCGCAATCTCGCTGCCGCGCAAGATACTGCCGCTGAAGTGGAGCGCGCCGGCGGCCGCGCGTTGACCATCGCCGGCGACGTCGCGAATGAAGCCGATGTGCTCGCCATGTTCGACGCGCTTCAGCAGAAGTTCGGGCGGATCGACGCGCTCGTCAATAACGCCGGGATCGTCGCGCCGTCCAGCCAGCTTGCCGACATGGACCTCGCGCGCCTGAAGCGCATGTTCGACGTCAACGTGCTGGGCGCGTATCTCTGCGCGCGCGAAGCCGCACGGCGCATGTCGACGGACCGCGGCGGCGCGGGCGGCGTGATCGTCAACGTGTCGTCGGCGGCGGCGCGTCTCGGTTCACCGAACGAATACGTCGACTACGCCGGCTCGAAAGGCGCCGTCGACACAATGACGCTCGGACTCGCCAAGGAACTCGGCCCGCGCGGCGTGCGCGTGAACGCGGTGCGCCCCGGCCTGATCGACACCGAGATTCATGCGAGCGGCGGCAAACCCGAGCGCGCCGCGCAGCTCGGCGCGACCACGCCGCTGGGCCGCCCCGGCACGGCTGATGAAGTGGCCGAGACCATCGTCTGGTTGTTGAGCGATGCCGCCTCGTATGTGACGGGCGCGCTGCTCGACGTGTCCGGGGGCCGCTAGGCGCCCGCCCGCTTCCCGCTTTTCCCGTTATAACCGGCCGCATGCATGCACGAGCGCCCGCTTTGCCTTTCGGGCGTGACGCGAGCGAACTGGCGTGATTTGCGTGCTTACCCCGAGGGCCGCGAGAGCGGTGATCGACGAATAGTACCGGCGCCGCGCGCCTAGAACGATGAACCGGGCGTACCCAGAAAGGCTATTTCCTCAGCCGTCGAGGGACGCCCGAGCGTCGCATTGCGATGCGGAAAGCGCCCGAAGCGCTCGACGATTTCCGCGTGCCGCACCGCGGACCGGTAGTACGATTTGCCACCCGGCTCCGCTTCCAGTTGCCTGAAAAGACGCAGCGACTCGCGCTGGCCCTCGAGCGTTTCATCGTGCTCGAACGGCAGACAGGCGAACGCGCGATGGTGCACGGTGGGCAACTCGCGGTCGGCGCCACTGACGACGATTTGCCGCGTGACGAGCAATGCCTTCTGATCGGCAGCAAACGCGCGCGCTGTGCCGCGATGACAATTGCGCGAGAACTGATCCAGCACGATGACAAGCGCCAGCGCGCCGAGTGGCGTTTGCGTCCAGCTATCGAGCGCGGATTCACGCGCCGCGTCGATCAACGCACCGAAGCGCTCGCGCAGCATCGCGTCGAAAGCCGCATTGCGTGAAAACCAGATTTTGCGCTCGGTGCCGTATTCCGGCGCGCCCGGTACGCCAAACCAGCAGTCGAGGACCTCGCGCGCTTCCTGAGGCAAGTCAGCGTAGTGCGGCGATGCCGCGCCGGATGCCGAGCTCGACGCGTTAGCCATTCCGGTTGCGCATCCAGTCAGCCGTTTCGAAGAACGAGCCGAGCAGGCGCTCTCTCAGCGGCTCGTCGAGACCGACATCTTCCATTGCCCACGCCATGCACCTGAGCCACTGATCGCGCTCGCTGGAGGCGATCGCGAACGGCAGATGCCGCGCGCGCAAACGCGGGTGCCCAAAGCGGCTAATGTAGTGATCGGGTCCGCCTAACCAGCCGCACAGAAACCAGAAGAACTTGTCGCGCGAACCGTCGAGCGATTCGGGATGCAGCGCACGGATTCCGGCGAAGTCCGCTTCGAGATCCATCAGATCGTAAAAGCGGTCGACCAGTTCGCGCACACGCGCTTCGCCGCCCACCAGTTCGAAGGCCGTCGGCTGCGCCGCGGACACCTCGTCGTTCAAATCACTCATACCTGCTCACCAACCGATAAGAAAATTCACGCGTCCCGCAACGATTGCAACGCGGGCCGCGCCAGCACATGCCGCAGGCTCAGCCAGCCGCCCACACCGGCGCACGCGATGCCGGCGGCAACGCCCGCCGGCAACAACCAGGGATTGAAACTCAGATAGAACTCGAACACGCGCGTCGCCAGCACGTAGCCGATGGCCTGCGCGCCGGCCGCCGCCATCGCGCCCGCCAATGCGCCCATCGCGACGAACTCGGCGATCTGCACCGCCCGCACCTGGCGATGCGACGCGCCCAGCGCGCGCAGCAGCGCGGATTCTCGCATACGCTCATCGCGCGTGCCCGCGAGCGCCGCGTACAGCACGAGCACGCCCGCCGCGAGCGTGAACGCGAACAGGAATTGCACCGCGCCGATCACCTGCTGCAACACGCGCTGCACCTGCGCGAGAATCGGACCGGTGTCGATGGCAGTGAGGTTCGGATAGGCGCCGATCAGGCCGTCGATGGTCGACTGTTTTTCATGCGGCAAATGGAAGCTCGTGATGAACGTCGCCGGGAAATCCTGCAGCGCGGCGGGCGGCATCAGCACGAAAAAGTTGACCTTGAACGAGCCCCAGTCGAGCTTGCGCACACTCGTGACCGGCGCGTCGATCTGCAAGCCGGTCACGTCGAAACGCAGCATGTCGCCGGGCTTCACGTTGATGAGTTTGGCGAGGCCCTGCTCGATCGAAATCTGCGGCGTTTTCGTGTCGCCGTACCAGGTGCCGGCGGCGAGGCGGTTGTCGTCGGGCAGCTCGGTGGTGTACGACAGATTGAATTCGCGATCCACCAGACGCTTGGCGTCGTCGCCCTTGAATGAATCCGGGTTGACCGGCTTGCCGTTGATCGCCGTGAGCCGTCCGCGCACCATCGGCGCGAGCACCGTGCCGGGCACGCCGTGCGTGCTCAGATACTGCGTGACGGCGTCGCGCTGGTCGGGCTGGATGTCGATGATAAATTCGTTCGGCGCATCGGGCGGCGTCGATTTGCGCCAGCCGGCCACGAGGTCGTTGCGCGTCATCGCGATCAGCAACAGGCACATCAGGCCGATGCCGAGCGCGGTGATCTGCAATGCGCTGGCGCTGCTGCGCCGTTCGAGCGACGCCAGCGCATAACGCCAGCCGATGCTCGCATTCACGCGCTCGCTGCGCACGACACGCGCCGCGCCCCACAGCGCCAGCCGCGCGATGCACGCGAACACCAGCATCCCGCCCGCGAAGCCGCCCGCGACGATTCCGCCGAGCTTCAACTCGCCCGCCGCAATGATCAGCAGCGCGGCGAACAGCGCGATGCCGAGCGCGTAAGCCGCCCACGCCGTGCGCCCTGCTTCGCCCCACTCACGGCGCAGCACGCGCACCGGCGGCACGCGCGTGAGCGGCAACAATGGCGGCAATGCGAAGCCCAGCAGCAGCACGAGGCCGGCCGCGATGCCTTCGAGCGCCGGCCATGCCGTCGGATAGGGAAGCGCGACGTCGATCAGACTGCCGAGCCACGTGAGCAGCGCGAGATGCCCCAGAAAACCGAGCGCCACGCCAAGCGCGCCGCCGATCAACCCGAGCCCGACGAATTCGAGCGTGAAGAGCGCACGCAAAGTCGACTGGCTGACGCCGAGGCAACGCATCGCCGCGCAGCCGTCCAGGTGCCGGCGCATATACCTGTGCGCGGCCATCGCGATCGCCACCGCCGCCAGCAACGCGGTGAGCAGCGAGACGAGCGTGAGGAAGTGGCTCGCGCGATCGAGCGTCTGGCGCACTTGCGGCTGACCGTCCTGCAACGATTCGAGCGCGACGCCGCGCATCTTGCCGCCGTCCACTCGCTCATGCGCAAACTGCGCGAAACGCTTGACGGACTCGTCCGCGCCCGCGACCAGCAGGCGGTAAGTTACGCGGCTGCCGTAGGTGACGAGACCGGTGGACGGCACGTCGTCGGCGCGCAGCATCAGGCGCGGCGAGAAATTGACGAACGAGAAGCCGCGGTCGAGTTCGCGCGTGATCACCGCGCCGATCGTGAAGTTGCGGCCGCCGACTTTCACGCTATCGCCGACATGCACCTTCAACGCGTCGAGCAGCGCCTGATCGACCCACACAACGCCCGGCGGCGGAATCGAGTGCGCAGGATGGTCCGCCGCGCCCGGCGCCGACGCAATGCGCAACGCGCCGCGCAGCGGATAACCCGGCGACACCGCCTTGATGGCGGCGAGCCGCGAGACCGGCTGCGCACCGGTCGAATTGATCATGCTGGGAAAGATCGCGGTGCTGGCGGAATTCAGGCCGAGCGCCCTGGCTTGCCCGGCGAATTGCGGATCGACTGGATGATCCGCCCGCACGATGAAGTCGGCGGCGATCATGCGCCGCGCGTCGCGCTCGAGCCCCTGGTGCAAGCGGTCGGCCAGAAAGCCGACGCTCGACAGCGCCGCGACGGCCAGCACCAGCGCCAGCAGAAGCATCGTCAACTCGCCCGCGCGCCAGTCGCGCGACGTCATGCGAATGGACTGGCGCACCAGATCCATGCCACCGAACCGGCGCGTCGTCGTCGGTAACGCTCTGCGCGCGGCGGAACCCCGTACCGTATCGCTCAATCGTGCCTGCTCCTGGCCAAGCGCGACACCATGTGCGTCGCCATACCGCGAAAACCGCCCTGCACCCCGCGCCAGAGACGCGGCAACGCCCAGCCGGCCAGCATCAGGAAACCGATCATCAGCACCAGAAACACCAGCGGCACGAACAGCGCGAGCAGCATGCCGCCGAACACGAGCCCGTCTTCAGCGGTGGAGGTCACCACATTCGACACCGGTTCCGGCGACAGATTGATCAACGCGCGCGTGCCGGCCTTGGCGAGGTGCGCCGTGCCGGCGAGCGTGCCGCCCGCGAGCGCGGCCACGGTCAGCAGCGCCGGATCGGCATGGCCGAGCGCGCCGGCCGCAAGCACAGCGCCCGCCGGAATACGAATGAAAGTATGGACCGCGTCCCACAGCGAATCGAACGCGGGGATTTTGTCGGCGAGGAATTCGGTGACGGTGAGCACGCCCGCCACGCCGATGACCCACGGCGAGGACAGCGCGGACAGCGTATCGGGAAGATGGACGAGGCCGAGACGGGCGAACACGCCGGCCAGCAGGACTGTCAGATAGAGGCGCAGGCCGCTGCCCCATGAGAGCCCCGCCGCGAGCGAAAGTGATTCAAGCATGGCCGCCTCCAGGCGCGCTGTGCGTGCCGGGCGTTTCGACGGGCCACAAATGGGGCCGAGCATCGAAGTCGTCAGACCCGCGCCAAGCCGGTCGCGCCAAATGGGCCGCGGACAATTTCAGGTTGGATTCGATCTCATTATAGCCACGTTAATTCGCAGAACGCAGAGCGGCGAATAAATGGGCGGCTTTAATGGAGGTGCGGGCCGGGCGCAGACAGATGGCTGACGACGCCCGGCGGCGGTTTGAAGTGCAAGACTCAGTGCCCGGAAGACAGCTTCAGGCCGATCAATCCGATCACGATCAGCGCCGCGCTCGCGACTCGCGCGACGCTCAGCGCCTCGCCCATCATCACGATTCCGAAGATGAACGCACCAACCGCGCCGATCCCCGTCCATACCGCGTACGCGGTGCCGAGCGGCAACTGACGCATGGCCATGGCGAGCAGCACAAAGCTGCCGAGCGCCGTCACGATCGTGAACACGGACGGCCAGAGCCGGGTAAAACCTTCGGAGGTTTTGAGACCGGCTGCCCACGCGACTTCGAGCAAACCGGCAATCAACAGAAGAATCCAGGACATGAGACAGCTCCATGGTCAGATGGGGCCGTCCCCGTTTGTGAAACCGCAAGGTCGTCCTTACGGTCTGTAATCATACCAAACTTGCTGGAGGCCGGCCGGCAGCCGCCCTGCCGGAAAAGCCCCTGTCGCCGCAAAGTGCCCCGACACGCTCAAATCGCGCCCACCAGCCGGTATCCGACACCCGTCTCCGTGACGATGTGTTCCGGCTGCGCCGGGTCGCGCTCCAGCTTGCCGCGCAGATGCGCCATATAGATGCGCAAATAGTGATGGCTCTCGACATGCGACGGCCCCCACACGTCGCGCAGCAACTGGCGATGCGTCAGCACCCGGCCGGCGTGGCGCACGAGCGTCGCCAGCAGCCGGTATTCGATCGGCGTCAGATGGACCGCCGCGCCATCGCGGCTCACCTGCCGCAAGGCCAGATCGACCATGACCGTGCCGAAGCGCACTTGCGGCGTCTCGTTCGCGCCGCCCTGATTGCGCCGCCGCATGTGCGCGCGAATCCGTGCCAGCAATTCGGACACGCCGAACGGCTTGGTGAGATAGTCGTCCGCGCCGGCATCGAGCGCGGCGACTTTCTCGCTTTCCTGGGTGCGCGCCGACAGCACGATCACCGGCAGCTCGCTCCAGCCGCGCAGTTCGCGGATCACGTCGAGACCGTCGGTGTCGGGCAGGCCGAGATCGACGATCACCAGATCCGGCTTGCGCGTCGCGGCTTCGACAAGACCCTGCTTGCCGGTTTCGGCATCGTGCACGACGATGCCCTCGCCTTCCAGCGCGGTTCGCACAAAGCGGCGAATCTGCTTTTCGTCTTCAATCAGGACGACGGTGATGCTCGGGTCACTCATGACTAGGCTTGGAAAGCGAATTAAGAGTTGAATCGCTGGCGGTGTCGGCGCGGGTCAAGGAATCGGCGCCTTCGTTTTCCAATGCATCCGGTGCGTCGGGCTGTGTGTCCACCGGCAGCGTGAACCAGAAGCGCGCGCCCTCGACACGGCCGTCCGCCGCAACGCGATTGAGCGCGCCGATTGTACCGCCGTGCGCTTCCACGATCGCGCGGCAGATTGCGAGTCCCAGGCCGATGCCCGGCTTGGCCGACTCCTTCTCGCCGCGCGTGAATTTCTCGAACACGCGCGCTTCCATGCCGGCCGGCAGGCCCGGGCCGCTATCGTCCACAGTCACGCGCACGAACGACTTGCCGTCCGTATCGAGACGCTGCGCGCCGATCGTCAGCGGCGTGGCCGGTGCGGTGTATTTGGCGGCGTTCTCGAACAGGTTGGAGAAGAGGCGCTCCATCAGCACGGCGTCGAGGTGCAAGAGCGGCAGATCGGCGGGCAGTTTCACCTGCACCGGATGATCCGCCAGCACGCGTTTGCACGCGCGCAGCGCGGCGCCTACCGTCTCTTCCAGCAGCGTCCATTGCTGGTTCAGTTGCAGACTGCCCGCCTGCAACCGCGCCATGTCGAGCAGATTCGTAACGATGCCGGTCATGCGCAGCGCTTCCTCGTGAATCGCTTCGACCAACTCACGGTTGGGCTGCGACTCGGGCGCTTGCTCCAGCATCGACGAAAAGCCGACGATGGTCGTCAACGGTGTGCGCAGATCGTGCGAGATCGCCGACAGCAACGAGTTGCGCAAGCGCTCCGATTCCATGTTGACGAGCGCATCGCGCGCGATGTCGACGTAATGCACCCGCTCAAGCGCCAGTGCGATCTGCGCGGCGAACGCGTCGAGCATGCGCTGCTGCTCGGGCACGTCGAGCTCGCCTTCGTTGCGCATCACGACAGCGAGCACGCCGCGCGTGCGCATCGGCGCCTTCAACGGCAGGTAAAGCGCGGCGGCGGCCGGCAGCGTGTCGGTGCCGTGGCCGGCCGGCTTCTGCTGATCGTAGACCCATTGGCCGACATCGCTATCGAGCATCTCGCCTTCGAGCGTGATCGCCGCGTCGGGATCCTCGATCTTCTGCTTCACCTGATCGGCGCTGTCCGGCAACAGAATCGCCACGCGCGCGCCGAACACCTCGCTGACATGACGGCTGCCGATACCGACGATCTGTTCCGTGGTCAGCGCCGCGGCCAGTTCGCGCGCCATCGCGTACATCGCGCCGGTGCGCTGCTCGCGGCGCCGCGCCACGCTCGCCTCGTGGCGCAGGCTCGAGGTGAGATGGCTGATCACCAGCGAGGTCAGCAGCATGCCGAAGAAGGTCAGCAGATATTGCGTATCGGAGACCGACAGCGACATGCGCGGCGGCACGAAGAAGAAATCGAACGCGGCCACGCTCATGAACGACAGCAGCACGCCGGGCCCGCGCCCCAGCTTCACCGCCGCGAAGATCACGCCGAGCAGATACAGCATGACGAGATTGGTCAGATCGATATGGTCGATCAACTGGCTGGCCAGCAACGTGATGGCCGCGCAGATCAACAGCGCGAAACCGTAGGCGCGCGGCGGCGAGCGGCGCTCGCGCGCCGCGCTCAGCGCCTCGCGCCATGCGTTCGCGGTGGTGTTCAACAGATGCCGATGCTCGCCGCCGTCGCGCTCGGACGAGGCGCGAATCAACGTGAGATCGAGATCGCCCGCGTTTTCGGCGATCCGTTCGCCGAGCGGACGACGCAGCCAGCGCCTCAAGCCCGTGCGTGCCGACGCGCCGGCCACCAGCTTCGACACGTTGCGCGCCTGCGCGTAGCCGATCAACGCGACAGCCGCGTCGGCGGCCGCGAGCGTGGCGGTTTCGGCGCCGAGTTCCGCGGCGAGCTTCAACGCGTTGAGCGTGCGTTCGCGGCGCGCATCCGGCAAACGCTGCAAGGCCGGCGTCTCCACATAGACGGCAATCCAGTCGGCCTTCAGGCTGGCAGCCAGACGCGCCGCCGCGCGCACCAGCATTGGCGCTTCCGGGCCGGGGCCGACGCACACCAGCAAGCGCTCGCGCGCCTGCCAGATGCGCTGGATCGAACGGTCAGCGCGGTACTCGTGCATTTGCGCATCGACGCGATCCGCGGTGCGGCGCAACGCCAGCTCCCGCAGCGCGATCAGATTGCCTTTGCGAAAGAAGTTGCGCACCGCGCGCTCGGCCTGCTGCGGCATATACACCTTGCCGTCGCGCATCCGGTCGAGCAGTTCCTCGGCGGGCAGGTCGACCAGCGTGACTTCGTCGGCACGGTCGAACACGCGGTCCGGCACCGTCTCCCAGACCCGAATGCCGGTGATCTGGCCGACCACGTCGTTCAGACTTTCGAGGTGCTGGACATTGACCGTCGTATAGACGTCGATGCCCGCGTCGAGCAGCTCATACACATCCTGCCAGCGCTTCAGATGCCGCGCGCCTTGCACATTCGAATGCGCGAGTTCGTCGACGAGAATCAGCGCCGGCTTGCGGGCCAGCGCGGCGTCGAGATCGAACTCGTTGAGCTTGCGGCCGCGATATTCGATATGCGCGAGCGGCAGCACGTCGAGACCGTCGAGCAGCGCCGCGGTTTCAGTGCGGCCATGCGTTTCGGCGATACCGACCACCACGTCCGCGCCTTCGTCATGACGGCGGCGCGCGGCCTGCAACATCGCATAGGTTTTGCCGACGCCCGCCGACGCGCCGAAAAAAATCTTCAGCCTGCCTCGCTGACGTTTTTCTTCGTCGCGTTGCAGCTTGTCGAGCAACTCATCGGGATCGGGGCGGTTCATGCTCAATGGTTTTCATCGTTGGACGAGCGTCGGTGTATGCATGGTGGCACGGCGTCGGCGCGGCCGCAAATAACGGGCACTGTCGCGTCTATTGCGTGGCGCCGTCAAAAGGTAAAGGCGGAGTCGCGCGGACGCCGCCTTTGTGAAGCGAAGCGCTGTTGCGTTACGTCGATCAGCCGTGCTTCATCTCGTCCAGCGCCAGGTTCAGTTGCAGCACGTTCACGCGCGGCTCGCCGAGAATACCGAACTGACGGCCGCTCGTATAACGATCCACCAGCGCCTGCACGTCATTCGCTGCGAGCTTGCGTGCCTTGGCGACGCGTTCGATCTGATAAGCCGCTGCGGCGGGGCTGATCTCCGGGTCGAGACCGCTGCCCGACGACGTCACCAGATCAACCGGCACCGGCTTCGACATATCGGTGCCGGCGGCTTTCAATGCGTCGAGGCGGCCTTTGATTTCATCGAGCAACGCCGGATTGGTCGGGCCGAGGTTCGAGCCGCCCGAACCCTGCGCGTTGTACGGCATCGGACTGGTGGCCGACAGGCGGCCCCAGAAGTATTGCGGCGCATCGAACTGCTGGCCGATCAGCTTCGAGCCGACCACCTTGCCGTCCTGTTCGAGCATGCTGCCGTTGGCCTGATCGTGGAAGGCCGCCTGACCGACCGCGGTCATCACGGCGGGATAAGCAAGTCCGGTGACGGCGGCGAGCACCGCGAAGATCACGATCAACGGACGCAACAGATTTTTCATGATGAATGATTCCTTGTGAACTGGCGAACTGGCGCACTGGCGCACTAACGCTTAGACCCAACCGAATGCGGCCAGCACCATATCGATCAGCTTGATGCCGATAAACGGCACGATGATCCCGCCCAAACCGTAGATCAGCAGATTGCGGCGCAGCAGGATCGCCGCGCCCAGCGCGCGATAACGCACGCCCTTGAGCGCCAGCGGAATCAGCAGCACGATGATCAGCGCGTTGAAAATCACCGCCGACATGATCGCCGAGGTCGGCGTGGCCAGATGCATCACGTTGAGCGCATTCAGCGCCGGATAGGTCGTGGCGAACGCGGCCGGAATGATCGCGAAGTATTTGGCGACGTCGTTGGCAATCGAGAACGTGGTGAGCGAACCGCGCGTCATCAGCATCTGCTTGCCGATCTCCACGATCTCGATCAGCTTGGTCGGATTCGAATCGAGGTCGACCATGTTGCCCGCTTCCTTCGCGGCCTGCGTGCCGGTGTTCATCGCCACCGCGACGTCGGCCTGCGCGAGCGCCGGGGCGTCGTTGGTGCCGTCGCCGGTCATCGCGACGAGGCGCCCTTCGGCCTGGTGCGCGCGGATCGTGGCGAGTTTCGCTTCCGGCGTGGCTTCGGCGAGGAAATCGTCGACCCCGGCTTCCGCGGCAATCGCCGCCGCCGTCAGGCGGTTGTCGCCCGTCACCATGATGGTCTTGATGCCCATCTTGCGCAGTTCGGCGAAACGTTCCTTGATGCCGCCCTTCACCACGTCCTTCAACTCGATCACGCCGAGCACGCGCGCGCCCTGCTCGCCTTTCTCGGCGACCACCAGCGGCGTGCTGCCGCGCCGCGCGACGTCGGCCACGGCGTTGCTGACTTCATTCGGGAAACGGCCGCCGTTGGCTTCGACGTAGTTCTTCACCGCGTCGGCCGCGCCCTTGCGAATTTCACGCCCCGGCAGGTCGACGCCGCTCATGCGCGTTTGCGCGGTGAACGCAAGGAACGTGGCATGCAGCGAGGCCATATCGCGTTGACGGATGTTGAAGCGCTGCTTCGCCAGCACGACGATGCTGCGGCCTTCCGGCGTTTCGTCAGCAAGCGACGACAGTTGCGCGGCATCCGCGAGCGCTTCTTCCGTCAAGCCCGGCGCGGGCACGAATTGCGAAGCCTGGCGATTGCCGAGCGTGATGGTGCCGGTCTTGTCGAGCAACAGCACATCGACGTCGCCGGCCGCTTCCACGGCGCGACCCGAGGTTGCGATCACGTTCGCCTGCATCATGCGGCTCATGCCGGCCACGCCGATCGCCGACAACAAACCGCCGATGGTCGTCGGAATCAGACACACCAGCAGCGCGACCAGCGCGGTAATCGTCACCACGTGGCCCGCTTTCGCGGCTTCGACCGAGAACATCGAGAACGGCAGCAGCGTGGCGGTGGCGAGCAGCATCACGATCGTCAACGCGACGAGCAAAATGGTCAGCGCGATTTCATTCGGCGTCTTCTGACGCTTCGCGCCTTCCACCATCGCGATCATGCGGTCGAGGAACGCTTCGCCCGGATTCGCCGTGACGCGCACCACGATCCAGTCCGACAGCACGCGCGTGCCGCCCGTCACCGACGAAAAGTCGCCGCCCGACTCGCGGATCACCGGCGCGGATTCGCCCGTGATCGCGGATTCGTCGACCGACGCGACACCGTCGATTACTTCGCCGTCGGCAGGAATCACGTCGCCGGTTTCGACCAGCACGACGTCGCCCTTGCGCAGATCGGAAGCCGTCAGAATGCGGATCGGCGACTTCGGATGCGGCTCGTTCAACTTCTTGGCCATCACGTCTTTCTTCGCGCTGCGCAGCGACGCCGCCTGGGCCTTCGAACGGCCTTCGGCGAGCGCTTCCGCGAAGTTGGCGAACAGCACCGTGAACCACAGCCACAAGGTGACCGCGAGAATGAAGCCCGCAGGCGCCTCGGCCTGGCCGCCGAGCGCGGCGATCCAGAGAATGGTCGTGAGAATGCTGCCCACGTACACGCAGAACATCACCGGATTGCGGAACTGCGTGCGCGGCGTCAGCTTCTTGAAGGAGTCCACGATCGCCGGGCGCAGCAGCGCTGGGTCGAACATGGACCGGGTTGCATTATGTTCAGTCATTGAATCCTCGAATTTCCCGTTTGCGCCTGTTCAGTCGTTGGCCGCTTGTGCCATCCCGACGGGCCGCCTCAATGGGCGCCCATCATGATCAGATGTTCGACACCAGGACCGAGCGCGAGCGCGGGCACATAAGTCAGCGCGCCGACCAGCAGCACCGTGCCGAGCAACAGCACGACGAACAGCGGACCGTGCGTGGGCAGCGTGCCGCCCGTCACGCCAATACGCTTTTTCGCGGCCAGCGAACCGGCAATCGCGAGCACCGGAATGATCGTGCCGAAGCGGCCGAACCACATCGCGATTGCGGTGAGCCAGTTGTAGAACGGCGTGCTCACGGTGAGGCCCGCGAATGCGCTGCCGTTGTTATTGGCCGCCGAACTGAACGCGTAGAGGATTTCGGAGAAACCGTGCGCGCCGGGGTTGGCGATGCCCGCCTTGCCCGCGTCGCTCAATACCGCGATCGACGTGCCGACCAGCACCAGCAGCGGCGTGAGCAGCACGACGATCGACACCATCTTCATCTCGTACGCTTCGATCTTCTTGCCCACGTATTCCGGCGTGCGGCCGATCATCAGGCCGGCCACGAACACGGCCAGCATCGCGAACACGAGCATCCCGTACATGCCGGAACCCACGCCGCCGAAGATCACTTCGCCGAGCTGCATCAGCAGCATCGGATAGAGGCCGCCGATCGGCGTCAGCGAGTCGTGCGTGTTGGTGACCGCGCCGCACGAAGCCGCGGTAGTTGCGACCGTGAAGATGCCCGACTGCGCGATGCCGAAACGCGTCTCCTTGCCTTCCGCATTGCCGCCCGATTGCAGCGCGTTAGCCGACTGGTCGACATGCAAGGCGGCAATGGCCGGATTGCCGGCCTGCTCCGCGCTGATCTCGCCGAACACGCAGACCGCAAACGCGATCGTCATGGCGGCGAGCACGGCCACGCCCTGCTTGCGGTCCGCAATCATGCGGCCGAACACCAGCGCGAGCGACGCGGGGATAATCAGGATCGAGAAGATCTGCAGGAAGTTCGAGAACGGCGTCGGGTTCTCGAACGGATGCGCCGAGTTGCCGTTGAAGAAGCCGCCGCCGTTGGTGCCGAGCATCTTGATCGCTTCCTGCGACGCGACCGGGCCCATTGCAAGGGTTTGCGTCTTCACAGGCGTATCGACCGTGACCGGATTGCCCTTGGCGTCCTTCACCGGGTTGCCTTGCGCGTCGAGTTTCGGCGCGGCATAGGTGGTGGTTTGCAGCGTCGGCACGTCCTGATAGGCCTTGAAGTTCTGAATCACCCCTTGGCTCATCAACAGCGCCGCGACGATCGCCGACATCGGCAGCAACACGTACAGCGTCACGCGGGTCAGATCAACCCAGAAGTTGCCGATGGTTTGTGCCGTGTGACGCGCAAAGCCGCGAATCAGCGCAATCACCACCACGATGCCGGTGGCCGCCGAGAAGAAGTTCTGCACGGTGAAACCGAGCATCTGCGTTAGATAACCCACCGTCTGCTCGGGCGTGTAATCCTGCCAGTTCGTGTTGGTCACAAAACTGATCGCCGTGTTGAACGCGCCGTCGACCGTCATCGGGCCGAACTGCTGCGGGTTGCCCGGCAGCCAGCCTTGCACGCGCAACAGCACGTAGAGAAACGCGACGCCGAGCACGTTGAAGGCGATCGTGGCGATCGCGTAGTGCTTCCAGCTCATTTCCTTCGACGGATCGACGCCCGCGATGCGATATAGCAGACGCTCGACGGGACCGCCGAAGCGGACCACGCGAGAACTGCCGTCCATCACGGCGCTCAGATAGCGGGCCATCGGCACAGCGGCTGCCAGCAGCACCACGATGAAGAGGCCCGCTTGCAGGACATTGTTCGAGTTCATTCAATGTCCTCCGCGCGCAACAGCGCATAGACCAGATAGGCGAACAGCAGCGCGGTCGCCGCGCCCGATAACCACAGAATCCAGTTCATGAGCGCGCTCCCTGCCCACGGCGGAACTGCATCAACTTCTCGCAGCCGGCAATCAACGCGAAGGTCAGCGCGGCAAACAGCACCAGCCCTCCGACATACAGCACATCCATTTTTGTTCTCCATTACACGGACTTTGGATAGCCGCAACGTTATGCCGATCCGTGTAAAGGCCTGGTCAAAGATGGAGTGGCGTGTATAAAAATCGCGTAAACGAACAAGGCTGTTCCATCCTGCGATGGAACAGCCTTGGGTGGGCTGGGCCTGGTGTTGCCGCGTGCGGCGCCGGTTTCACTACGGCTTGGGCGAGTCCTTCAATGAGCTTCGTTTTTATACGGCCGTTACTATCGCGCTCGGGTCATCGTCGTGCGTTACGGCAGGAGCACCGTCGAGCCCGTTGTGCGGCGCCCTTCGAGATCCGCATGCGCCCGGCCAACGTCCGACAAAGCGTAACGCTGATTGATGCTCGTCTTGACCTTGCCCGACACCAGCACGTCGAACAACTCGGTGGACATTGCCTCGTAGTCGCTGCGTTTGGCGATGTAGGTAAAGAGCGTTGGCCGCGTGAAAAACAGTGAGCCACGTCCGGCGAATTCCGACGAATCGATCGGCGGCAACGGCCCCGACGCGTTGCCGAAGCTCACGAACATGCCGAGCGGCGCGAGGCAATCGAGCGAGCCCGTAAACGTGTCTTTACCGATTGAGTCGTACACCACCGGCACGCCCGCGCCGTTGGTGATCTCGCGCACGCGTTTGGTGAAGTTCTCGCGCGTGTAGACGATCGCGTGATCGCAACCGTGCGCCTTGGCGATCTCCGCTTTCTCATCCGAGCCGACTGTGCCGATCACCGTCGCGCCAAGCGCCTTCGCCCACTGGCACGCCAGCAGACCGACGCCGCCCGCCGCGGCCTGGATCAGGATCGTGTCGCCGGCTTTCACGGGATACGTGCGGCGCAGCAGATATTGCGCGGTGAGGCCTTGCAGCATCACCGAGGCGGCCTGCTCGTCGCTCAACGCGTCGGGTACTTTCACCGCCTGCGCCGCCTGCAGCACACGCTCCTGCGCATACGCGCCGGGCGGACGTCCCACGTATGCGATGCGATCGCCCACCTTCAGACCGCTGACGCCCGGGCCGAGCGCCGTCACTTCGCCGGCCGCTTCCATGCCGAGACCGCCGGGCAACGGCAACGGATAGAGACCGGTGCGGAAGTACACGTCGATATAGTTCAGCCCGACCGCCGTCTGCCTGACGCGGATCTCGCCCGTGCCCGGCTCACCGACTTCGACGTCGACCCACTTCATCACTTCGGGACCGCCGGTTTTATCGAATCGGATTGCTTTGGTCATCTCGTCTCCTTGAGGTTGGTTTTGATTCAGGCGTGCCGGGAGCGAAAGCTCAAACCTGTTGCGTGAGTCGCAAGGTCAGCGAGTCGAGCACCATGCGCGCCGTCGAAATGTTGGTGGCGCAGGGAATGTTGTGCACGTCGCACGCGCGCACCAGCGCGTTGATGTCGGGCTCGTGCGGCTGCGGCGTCATCGGGTCGCGCAGGAAGATCACCATGTCCACGCGCCCTTCCGCGAGCTGCGCGCCGATCTGCAGATCACCGCCGTGCGGGCCCGACAGCATCCGCTCGACCACGAGGCCGTGCGCGTCGGCGATGCGCCCGCCGGTCGTGCCGGTCGCCACGATGTCGCAGCGCCTGAGCGTATCGACGTATTCGCCGGCCAGTTTGACGATGTCGTCCTTTTTGTGATCGTGCGCGATCAGCGCGATGCGGGTGGTCATGACGTAAGACTCCTGAAACCGTTGTGATTGTCGTTGTTGTGGTGATGCTTGTGGTGGTGCTTGTGGTGATGCTTTAGGACGTGCCGTTCAGAACGTCCCGGGATAGGCGCCGCCGTCGATCAGCCAGTTCTGTCCGGTGATATAGCCGGCATGCACGCTGCACAGGAACGCGCAGGCAGCGCCGAATTCCTCGCGGGTGCCGAAACGGTCGGCGGGAATCGTCTTCGTGCGCTGCCTGCGCCCCTCGTCGACCGAAATGTTCTGCGCCTTGGCTTGCGCCGCGAACGTGACGCCGATGCGGTCGGTGTCGAACAGCCCCGGCAGCAGGTTGTTGATGGTCACACCGGTGGGCGCGACCTTGCGCGCGAGTCCCGCGACGAAGCCGGTCAGCCCCGAGCGCGCGCCATTGGACAGCCCGAGCACGTCGATCGGCGCCTTCACCGCCGAACTCGTGATATTGACGATGCGCCCGTAACCTTTCGCGCTCATCGAGTCGATGGTCGCGCGTATCAGCTCGATCGGCGTGAGCATGTTGCTTTCGAGCGCACGGATCCAGTCTTCGTGCGTAAAGTCGCGGAAGTCGCCCGGCGGCGGGCCGCCCGCGTTGTTGACCAGAATGTCCGGCTGCGGACAGACGGCGAGCGCCGCGGCCCGGCCTTCCGGCGTGGTGATGTCGCATGCCACCGTCTTCACTTCCACACCGCTTTGCTTGCGAATCTCCGCCGCGGTCGCTTCCAGCGTCTCGGCGGTGCGCGCGACGATCGTCAGGTTGACGCCTTCGGCGGCGAGCGCTTCCGCGCAGCCGCGCCCCAGGCCTTTGCTGGCCGCGCACACCAGCGCGGTGCGTCCTGCGATTCCCATGTCCATATGTGTGCTCCTCGTGAAGTTGTGCCGCGTGCCAGACACCGGGCCGCCGCAAGTTTTCTTACGTTCCTCAGAGGCCTGGCGTAAAGCGACAGGTCCGGGGCCGCATTCTCGCGATAACCCCGGACCGCCTCGCGCGCTCTCCCCTCGGCCTCGGCCCCGGCGAGATATCCCGGACCCTCGCGCGGCAAGTTTCCCCGATTCTAGAAGAATCGGTGCCGGACTGCGGCGGGCCGCTGCAATCTCCGGTATCTTCCGGCGGCACTCTTTCGGTAAACTTGCGCCGTGGCGCGTCCGCCAGCCTGCCGGTTTCCCGGCCGCGCGGCGCGCCGAACCGATCCCTCTAGCCGCCCCGTGCGCACCCGCCATGACCCAGGACAGCCGTTTTCCCAATCTCTTCATCCTCGATCACCCGCTGATCCAGCACAAGCTGTCGCATATGCGCGACCGGGATACCTCGACTCGCACGTTCCGCGAACTGCTGCGTGAAATCACGCTGCTGATGGGCTACGAGATCACCCGCAATCTGCCCATGACCACGCGCCGCCTGACCACGCCGCTCGTCGAAATCGACGCGCCGGTGATCGCCGGCAAGAAGCTGGCGATCGTACCGGTGCTGCGGGCCGGCATCGGCATGTCGGACGGCCTGCTGGAACTGGTGCCGTCGGCGCGGGTGGGCCACATCGGCGTGTATCGTGCCGAAGACCATCGGCCGGTGGAATATCTGGTGCGTCTGCCCGACCTCGAAGACCGCGTGTTCATCCTGTGTGATCCGATGGTCGCCACCGGCTACTCCGCCGTGCACGCGGTCGACGTGCTCAAGCGCCGCAACGTGGCCGGCGAGAACATCATGTTCCTCGCGCTGGTCGCCGCGCCCGAAGGCGTGCAGGTGTTCCAGGACGCCCATCCGGACGTCAAGCTGTATGTCGCCTCGCTCGATTCGCATCTGAACGAGCACGCGTACATCGTGCCGGGTCTCGGCGACGCCGGCGACCGCCTGTTCGGCACGAAAAACTGAAAGCGGCCTGAAAAGCGCGTGACGGCGCGCGCCGGCCGCCGTCATCACGCACTTTTCGCGGCGTTCGCCGCTATCTCGTCCTCTGCCGCGCCCCTGCGGCGTGATAAAATTCGAATCCGCTCAAAGAGCGGCTCAACTCGCATTACCGTCGACCACACCGCCTGGCGCATCGCGCCTTTCGCGGGGCCTGGCAGGCCGGCGCGGCGTTTGCCGCATGCCAGCCGCACCGCCCCGTCCCAATCGCGCTGCCGACTCGCGGTCCCGCCAGCGGGGCCCGGCGGACCGCGAGCAGGCTCGAGACGCTCAGCCACGGCGGGTTGGCCACGAACAGTTGAGCCGGACAGTCAGGCAGCGGGCGGTTTGACAGCGAGGCGCACAATACCGCGAACGCGCGCACAGGCGCGCGAACACGAGCAAGCGCCCGACATCGCAACGACAATTGCACAATGCGTGCGCCCCACCGGCGCGCGCGATGGAGAACAGGTATGGCGGGTCATTCGAAATGGGCCAACATCAAGCATAAGAAAGCAGCGGCCGACGCCAAGCGCGGCAAGGTCTGGACGCGGCTCATCAAGGAAATCCAGGTCGCGGCGCGCATGGGCGGCGGCGACATCGACTCGAACCCGCGCCTGCGGCTCGCCGTCGAAAAGGCGTACGACGCCAACATGCCGAAAGATAACGTCAACCGCGCGATCCAGCGTGGCGTGGGCGGCGTGGACGGCGCAAGCTACGAAGAAATCCGCTACGAAGGCTACGGCATCGGCGGCGCGGCGGTGATCGTGGACACCATGACCGACAACCGCACGCGTACGGTGGCGGAAGTGCGTCACGCGTTCTCGAAGAACGGCGGCAACATGGGCACGGACGGCTCGGTGTCGTTCATGTTCGATCACGTCGGCCAGTTCCTGTTCGCGCCCGGCACGGCGGAAGACAAGCTGATGGAAGCCGCGCTCGAAGCCGGCGCCGACGACGTCGTCACGAATGAAGACGGCAGTATCGAAGTGCTGTGCCCGCCGAACGATTTCCCGAAGGTGAAGTCGGCGCTGGAAGCCGCCGGCTTCAAGGCCGAACTGGCCGAGGTGACGATGAAACCTCAGACGGAAGTCGAGTTCACCGGCGAAGACGCCGTGAAAATGCAGAAGCTGCTCGACGCGCTGGAGAATCTGGACGACGTGCAGGAAGTCTATACAAACGCCGCGATCGCCGACGAATGAGCGTGCCACGGCAGCGCGTGGCGCATGCACTTGCAGTGGCACTTGCACTTGCATGCACCCACGTCCGCGCCGCCGGCTGGCCCTCGTGTCGTTGCTGAGCGGGCGGGCGTGTGACCTCACATCGCGCGACCACCCGCGTTCGTACTGTGCCCTGCGCGCCGCCACCGGCTGCTGCGGGCTCCTTGCGAACCTTGCTGTCATTCCACGGCTGAGCGTGCTGCGTCAGCCGTTTATGGTTTTTAAGTCTCGGGGATTCACATGAAGTTACTCGTCGTCGGTTCCGGCGGTCGCGAACATGCACTCGCATGGAAGCTCGCGCAATCGCCGCGGGTTCAGCTCGTCTACGTTGCTCCGGGCAACGGCGGCACCGCCCAGGACGAGCGTCTGCGCAACGTCAACATCACCGAGCCGGCTGCGCTCGCCGATTTCGTCGAACAGGAACAGATCGCCTTCACGCTGGTCGGGCCGGAGGCGCCGCTGGCAGCCGGCATCGTCAATCTGTTCCGCTCGCGCGGTCTGAAGATTTTCGGGCCGACGAAGGAAGCCGCTCAGCTCGAAAGCTCGAAGGACTTCGCCAAGGCGTTCATGAAGCGCCACGCGATCCCGACGGCCGAATACGAAACCTTCGCCGACGTCGCCGCCGCGCACGCGTATCTCGACGCCAAAGGCGCACCGATCGTCATCAAGGCCGATGGCCTCGCCGCGGGTAAGGGCGTGGTGGTCGCGCAAACGCTGGAAGAAGCGCACGCCGCCGTCGACATGATGCTGTCGGACAACAAGCTCGGCGACGCCGGCGCGCGTGTCGTGATCGAGGAATTCCTCACCGGCGAGGAAGCGAGCTTCATCGTGATGGTGGACGGCAAGCATGTGCTGGCGCTCGCGTCGAGCCAGGATCACAAGCGTCTGCTCGACGGCGACCAGGGTCCGAACACGGGCGGCATGGGCGCCTACTCGCCCGCGCCGATCGTCACGCCGCAACTGCACGCCCGCGTGATGCGCGAAATCATCCTGCCCACAGTGCGCGGCATGGAGAAGGAAGGCATCCGTTACACGGGTTTCCTGTACGCCGGTCTGATGATCGACGCGCAAGGCAACCCGAAAACGCTCGAATTCAACTGCCGCATGGGCGACCCGGAAACGCAGCCGATCATGGCGCGTCTGAAGGGCGACTATTCGAAGGTGGTCGAGCAGGCGATTGCCGGCACGCTGGATACGGTGGAACTGGAGTGGGATCGCCGCACCGCGCTCGGCGTCGTGCTCGCCGCGTACAACTATCCGGACACACCGCGCAAGGGTGACCGCATCAACGACATTCCGGCTGAAACCGCGGATTCGGTCACGTTCCACGCCGGCACTACGCTGGCGGACAGCAAGCTGACCACCTCGGGCGGCCGCGTGCTGTGCGTGGTGGGACTGGCGGATTCGGTACGCAGCGCGCAGTCGGTCGCGTACGAAACGATCAACCAGATCTCGTTCGACGGCATGCAGTATCGCCGCGACATCGGCTACCGTGCGTTGAATCGCAAGCACGACGTCAAGACCGACGGCAAGCACTAAGCCACGACCCCACTCGCCCGCGTGCGGCGCCAACGGCGCTACACTGCGGGTTTTCGCGGCGGGTTTCGCTTCGCTATCCGCGCCCGCGGCATGACCTGGGGCGATATGAACCGACGCAGGCCCAACGTGGCCTGACCGAAGCCCGCCGCGGCGGCAGTATCCCGCCCGCAGCGAAAAACCGTATGGCCGCGCCTTCGCAGGTTCCCCCTGACGCCGGCCCGGCCGTCGCCCTTCACGATGAACCCGCGGCACGACGAGCGTGCCGCCCTCAGCATCTGCATTCATGACCGACTCGAGCTACGACGCACAGGCCGTGCGCAGCTGGCTGCAAGGCCTGCAAACGCATATCGCGGACACGCTCGGCGCGTTCGACGGCACGCCGTTCGCCACCGACGCATGGCAGCGCGCGCCCGGCGAGAAGCTGCGCGGCGGCGGCTACACGCGGATTCTGGAAGGCGGCAACTTCTTCGAGCGGGCCGGCATCGGTTTTTCGGACGTGGCCGGCGACGCCTTGCCGGGTTCGGCGAGCGCCGCGCGTCCGCAACTGGCCGGCCGCGGTTTCGAAGCAATGGGCGTATCGCTCGTGCTGCATCCGCACAATCCGCATTGCCCGACCGTGCATATGAATGTGCGTCTGCTGATCGCGACCAAGGCCGGCGAAGAGCCGGTGTTCTGGTTCGGCGGCGGCATGGATCTGACGCCGTACTACGGCTACGAGGAAGACGCGCAGCATTTTCATCGCACTTGCCGCGACGCGCTGCAACCTTATGGCGCGGACCTCTACCCGAGTTTCAAGCGCTGGTGCGACGAGTATTTCTTCCTTAAGCACCGCAACGAAGCGCGCGGCATCGGCGGGATTTTCTTCGACGATTTCTCGGCGCCGGGCTTCGACCAATCGTTCGCGATGCTCAGAAGCGTGGGCGACGCATTCCTCAAAGCGTACCTGCCGATCATCGAAAAGCGCCGCAGCATTCCATACGGCCAGGCCGAGCGCGATTTCCAGGCATACCGGCGCGGGCGCTACGTCGAGTTCAATCTGGTCTTCGACCGTGGCACACTGTTCGGGCTGCAGAGCGGCGGGCGCACGGAATCGATCCTGATGTCCATGCCGCCTGTGGTGAACTGGCGCTACAACTGGCACCCCGAACCGGGCACGCCGGAAGCGCGTCTTTATAGCGATTTTCTCGTGCCGCGCGAGTGGGTGTGAGGCTCATCAGGCCCGCACCGCGCCGCGCATCGTCACGACAAAGGATCTTCACCTGAAGCCGAACGCTCATCCTGTTGCCCTGCCTCGCCGGATCGGACTGCTCGGCGGCACTTTCGATCCGATCCACGACGGCCACCTCGCGCTCGCGCGGCGTTTCGCGCACGTGCTGCATCTGACCGAACTCGTGCTGTTGCCGGCCGGCCAGCCCTGGCAGAAAGCCGACGTCTCGCCGGCCGTGCATCGGCTGGCCATGACGCGCGCGGCGGCCAGCGAGCTGGCGCTGCCGGGCGCGACCGTGCGTGTCGCGACCGACGAGATCGAGCACGACGGCCCGACCTACACGGTCGACACGCTGCAACGCTGGCGTGAACGCGAAGGTCAGGACGCCTCGATTGCGCTCCTGATCGGCGCGGATCAACTGGTGCATCTCGATACATGGCACGACTGGCGGCGCCTGTTCGACTTTGCGCATATTTGCGCGGCCACGCGGCCAGGCTTCGACCTCGCGTCGATTCCGCCCGTGGTCGCAAAAGAAATCGACGCGCGCCGTGCCCGCGCCGACGTTCTGCAAGCCACGCCCTGCGGCCACTTGCTGATCGATACGACGCTTGCGTTCAACGTTTCGGCCACCGACATTCGCGCGCATCTGCGCGAACAGGTGAGCCAGCGGCTCGCCCTCGCGGGCGACGAACAGCAAGACCAGGCGGCGAGCCATGTCCCCACCGCAGTGTGGGACTATATTCTTCAACATCATCTGTACCACCGGTAACCCTATGGATATTCGCAAACTGCAACGCGTGATCGTCGACGCTCTCGAAGACGTCAAGGCGCAAGACATCAAGGTGTTCAACACCAGCCACCTGACCGCGCTGTTCGATCGCGTGATCGTCGCGAGCGGCACCTCCAATCGCCAGACCAAGGCGCTCGCTTCGAGCGTGCGCGAGAGCGTCAAGGAAAACGGCGGCGACATCATCAGTACCGAAGGCGAGGACATCGGCGAATGGGTGCTGGTGGATTGCGGCGACGCGATCGTGCACATCCTGCAACCGGCGCTGCGCCAGTACTACAACCTCGAGGAAATCTGGGGCGACAAGCCGGTGCGCATCAAGCTGTCCACGCCGGACCCGTTTGGCGGCGCGCGTTCGAGCGAACCCGATGAGGACGAAGACGAAGACGAAGCAGCGCCGGCCGTGAAGAAGCCCGCGCGCAAGACGGCCGCGCGCCGCAAGTAAGTCAGCCGGCGGGCTTTGGGCGACTCACACCGTTCCGGTCCGCGATGACATTCGCGATCTTCGATCCGTCATGAAACTGCATATCCTCGCCGTCGGCCACAAGATGCCGGACTGGATCGCCACCGGCTTCGACGAATACGCGAAGCGCATGCCGCCCGAGCTGCGCATCGAGTTGCGCGAAATCAAACCCGAGCAGCGTTCGTCGGGACGGCCCGCGGAAAGCGTGATGGCCGCCGAGCGGTTGAAAATCGAAGCCGCGTTGCCGAAGAACGCGCGCATTGTCGCGCTCGACGAACGCGGCAAGGACTGGACCACCATGCAGCTCGCCGGCGCCCTGCCCGGCTGGCAGCAGGACGGCCGCGACGTGGCGTTCCTGATCGGCGGCGCCGATGGACTCGATCCTCAGTTGAAAGCGCGTGCCGATATGCTGCTGCGCGTCTCCAGCCTGACCTTGCCGCACGCGATGGTCCGCGTGCTGCTTGCCGAACAGCTTTACCGCGCGTGGACCATCACGCAAAATCACCCCTATCATCGCGTGTGAGCGAATGAGGCGGCGCTGAGAATGCGCAGGTGCGGTTGGCGGGCGCGACGCCAGGTTGCGTGTCGTAGTCGCATGTTGCAGTCGCGCCTTCGCCGTGTTTTTCGGCTCGCATTTGCGGCGCTGACCGACGTGCATGCTGGCGTGCACAACAACGTGCGCGTAGCACGCGTCGTCATGCTCGCACCGCTGGTTTCCCACCGCACCGATCGACGCTCGACACCCGTCGCGCCCTCACGCAATCCGCTTCATCGAGACCTGTTCATGTCCACGTCCGCCGCTTCGCTGCATCCGTTCGTCTACCTCGCTTCGCAGAGTCCACGCCGCCAGGAGTTGTTGCAACAGCTCGGCGTGCGTTTCGAACTGCTGCTGCCGCGTCCCGATGAAGACGCCGAAGCACTCGAAGCCGAACTGCCCGGCGAACGCGCGCACGACTACGTGCAGCGGGTGTGCGTCGCCAAGGCGCATGCGGCGCGCGCGCGCCTCGTGGCCGGCGGCCATGCCGCGCGGCCGATTCTGGTTGCGGATACAACCGTCACGATCGACGACGCGATTCTCGGCAAGCCGGTCGATGCTGACGACGCCGTCGCGATGCTCAAGCGCCTCGCCGGCCGCGACCATGAAGTGCTGACGGCCGTGGCCGTGGTCGATGCCGAAGGCACGCTACTGCCGGCTGCGCTATCCGTGTCGAAGGTACGTTTTGCTGCACTGCACGCAGACGCGATCCGCCGCTATGCCGCGAGCGGCGAGCCGCTCGGCAAGGCGGGCGCGTACGGTGTGCAGGGGCGCGCCGCGGAGTTTAT
This sequence comes from Paraburkholderia sp. BL27I4N3, assembly GCF_003386115.1. Lineage (NCBI taxonomy): Bacteria > Pseudomonadati > Pseudomonadota > Betaproteobacteria > Burkholderiales > Burkholderiaceae > Paraburkholderia > Paraburkholderia sp. BL27I4N3. The sequence goes on from NZ_QREJ01000001.1 coordinate 3,136,598, forward strand.
CGAGCATATCGACGGGTCCTATTCAGGTATCATGGGTTTGCCGCTTTTTGAATCCGCTGCCCTCCTGCGTGCAGCGCGCATCGACTTCTAAAATAACACCATGAATGAAGAAATCCTGATCAATGTCACGCCGCAGGAAACGCGCGTCGCGCTGGTCCAGCAAGGCGCCGTCCAGGAACTTCACGTCGAACGAACGCTGTCGCGCGGCCGCGTCGGCAACGTCTATCTCGGCAAGGTCGTACGCGTGTTGCCGGGCATGCAGTCCGCCTTCATCGACATCGGTCTCGAACGCGCCGCGTTCCTTCATGTAGCCGACATCTGGCACCCGCGCATTGCCGGCGAGCCCCAGCATCAGACACCGCATCAGCCGATCGAAAAAATCGTCTTCGAGGGGCAAACGTTGATGGTGCAGGTCGTGAAGGATCCGATCGGCACCAAGGGCGCGCGACTGTCCACGCAAGTGAGCATCGCCGGGCGCACGCTCGTGTATCTGCCGCAGGAGCCGCATATCGGCATCTCGCAGAAGATCGAGAGCGAAGCCGAGCGCGAAGCCGTGCGTGCGCGTCTGACCGCCGTGCTGCCCGCCGACGAGAAAGGCGGCTACATCGTGCGCACTATCGCCGAAGATGCGACTAGCGAGGAACTGGCCGGCGACGTCGCGTATCTGCGCAAGACGTGGGCGACGATTCTGTCGCAAGGTCAGCGCATGCCGCCCACCAGCCTGCTGTATCAGGATCTGAATCTCGCGCAACGCGTGCTGCGCGATTTCGTCAACGACGAGTCGTCGCGCATTCAGGTCGACTCGCGCGAGACGTATCAGATGCTGGCGGATTTCGCGGCCGAGTTCACGCCGGCGGTGTCGTCGAAGCTGCACCACTACACCGGCGAGCGGCCGCTCTTTGATCTGTACAACATCGAGGCGGAAATTCAGCGCGCGTTGTCGCGCCGGGTGGATCTGAAGTCGGGCGGTTATCTCGTGATCGACCAGACCGAAGCGATGACGACCATCGACGTGAATACCGGCGGCTACGTCGGCGCGCGCAATTTCGACGATACGATCTTCAAGACCAACCTCGAAGCCGCGCACACCATTGCGCGGCAATTACGTCTGCGCAATCTGGGCGGCGTGATCATTATCGACTTCATCGACATGGAGAACGTCGAGCATCGCGATCAGGTGTTGGGCGAACTGAAGAAAGCGTTGTCGCGCGATCGCACGCGTGTGACGGTGAATGGGTTCTCGCAACTCGGCCTTGTGGAGATGACGCGCAAGCGTACGCGTGAATCTCTTGCTCATGTGCTGTGCGAGCCTTGTCCGGTTTGCCAGGGCAAGGGGCAGGTCAAGACGCCCCGCACGGTGTGTTATGACGTGCTGCGCGAGATTCTGCGCGAGTCGCGCCAGTTCAATCCACGCGAGTTTCGCGTGGTGGCGTCGCAGCAGGTGATCGACCTGTTTCTCGAGGAAGAGTCGCAGCATCTGGCAATGCTGATTGATTTCATCGGCAAGCCGGTGTCGCTGCAGGTGGAGTCGAATTTGAGCCAGGAGCAGTACGATATTGTGCTGATGTGAAAGTGCTTTTTGTTTAGAAACAAACATCTGTAAAGAGATCGGCAGCCAGCTTCTCCTCTGGCTGCCGTTCTTCCCTTCCCGAATGCAATACCCGTCGTACTTGAACACTTCAACGCCTGCAAACGAACACGTCCAGACGCGCCACTTGTAGAGTTCCTACACGGCACTGTCCCAGAACGAATAGTTAGGCGTCCAGGCGGAGACACAAGATGACACGAGTTCGCGTTAACGGCTTTACCATCTCGCTCGACGGATACGGAGCAGGCCCAAACCAGGACATCGACAATCCGCTCGGCATTGGCGGGATGGATCTGCACCATTGGCTGATTCCAACACGCACGTTCCAGCGGGCCTTGTTCGGCAAGGACGGCGGCACGACCGGGGCAGACGACGACTTCGCGGCTCGCGGCTTTGAGAATGTCGGGGCCTGGATTCTCGGCAGAAACATGTTCAGCCCCGTTCGCGGGCCCTGGCCGGACATGAACTGGAAAGGCTGGTGGGGAGACAATCCGCCGTATCACGTTCCGGTCTTCATCGTGACGCATCATGCACGTCCACCCATCGAGATGGAAGGCGGCACGACGTTCCATTTCGTCACGGGTGGCATTCGCGAAGCGCTTGAAAGGGCACGCGAGGCGGCCGGCGGAATGGACGTGCGCATCGGCGGTGGAGCGAAAACGATTCAGCAGTATCTTCGCGAGAGCCTCATTGACGAACTGCACATTGCTATCGCGCCCGTCCTGCTCGGCGGAGGAGAACGGCTGTTCGAAGGGGTTGACTTGCGGGCTCTGGGATACGAATGCGTCGAATTCGTAGCGTCGGAGAAAGCCACGCACATGGTCCTACGGCGTCAAGGGCGCGCGGGCGCCTAAGCACTGATTGCCGCAGCCGGTCATGCGTGGGTTCTCGCACAGCGGATCGTCTCCTTCGCCTAGTCGAACGCCCGCTCCGAGAAGCGCTCGATCCAGAGCGCCAGGCGGTCGGCCGCAAAACTGGCGGCGCGTGTGCCGGCGCGGCAGACGATGGTGTCGCCTTCACGCGCAAACCGCAGGGCGCCGCCAGCTTCTTCCAGCCACAGCAGGCAGGCGAGCCAGGCGGCGTGCTCGGCCGATACGGCCTGCGCCACGGGTCGGGTGAGGAACTCACTCAACGTGGCCGGCGAAGTCCAGATCAGCGCATCGCCATCGCCGCGTACAGTGGCGCCGAGAACGTCAGCGAAAACCTGCACCGCATCGACAGCGCTGCGCCCCGCATTCCGCGTACGCAGTTCCGCCAGGCGCGTGCCAACCGCATGGCCAAAACTGCCGCTGCATTCGCTCTCGACCCGTACCAGATCGGCGTAATCCATACGCTGCCAGTCCGGCTCCACGTTGCGCGTACCGGCCAGATCGGCACCGGCCAGATAGGTCTCCACCGGCTGAAAGCGCCTTGGCCCGATCAGGCTGACGCACAACGTCTGCACGATGCCGATGCGAGTAGCCACGGTCTGCGTCTGCAGGACGCTCAGCTTCTCGCGCACGAGCTGGTCGCGTTCCTTGCGCAGTCCCGACAACTCCAGCGCCTGCTTCATCTCCATGCGCAGCGCGCTGATGTCCCACGGCTTCTTGATATAGCGATGTATCTGGCCCTGGTTGACGGCCTCGACGGTCTGGTCCAGCTCCGAATAAGCCGTCGTCAGAATTCGGACGATGTGGGGATAGCGCTCGCGCGCATAGCGCAGAAGTTCGTTGCCATATTCACCCGGCATACGCTGATCGGACACCAGCACAGCCAGGCTGCCGGCGTGGGCATCCAGCATTGCCTTGCCGTCCTCCACGGAGGCGCCCGTCACCACCGGCGCGATTGCACCGATGGCACGCTCGAAATATTTGACCGCGGTGGCTTCGTCATCGACGAACAGAATCGCCGGTGGCGGCGTCTGGTTGGCAATCGTATCGCTCATGGGTAACTCCTGATTCGATCCTTGAAATTTGGGAATTCCAGCGTCACGGTCATGCCGGCGCCGGACGCGGACGCGATCCTGATACGCTCGCCGCAGCACTGCATGACGCGGTTGCAGAAAATCATGTCCCGGCCGCTCACGCCCGCGTTCGTGATAACGGGTCGACCGGCATGCGCTGCATCACTTCGGGCGCGACACCGCGGCCGTAGCCGCGGATGCCAGCACCTCGCGGACCGTGGCCACGCCTAGCGGCTTCTCCAGGATTCGAAACACTTCGCCGGAATTGACCGCGCCCAGGAGCGCGTTGCTGTCCGCGTAGGCCGTCACCAGGATCCGGACGATATGCGGATACTCCTGGGAGACCTGCCGCAGCAGGTCGTCGCCGTGCCGGCCAGGCATGCGGAAGTCGGTCACCAAAATCGTCACCCGCGCACCTTCGCGGCGCAGGATCGACATGGCCTCGTCCGCGTTGCCGGCGAGCAGCACGTCATAATCGCGACCCGCCGAGCGCGCAAAGTACTTGCGAGCCAACTCCTCGTCATCGACATAAACGACAGTCTGCCGCGCTTGTTGGGTCTCTCTCATTTCCACATCACTCCAGACGCGGCAGGTCGAAGTTGAACGCCGTCCACTCGCCCAACTGGCTTTCCGCAAACAGTGTGCCGCCGTGCCGCTCCACCACCGCATAGCTGATGGACAGACCAAGGCCTAAGCCCTGGCCGACTTCGCGCGTAGTGAAGAATGGTTCGAACACCCGTGCCAGATTCTCCGCGGCGATCCCCGGGCCGTTGTCGCGCACATTTACGTGCAGCCGGTCGTCCCGCCATTGCGCCGTGACATGGACTTTCGGCGATGCGGTGCCGGCCTTGTGCATGGCCAGCGCGGCATTCGAAAACAGGTTGATGAGCACGCCGATGATGGCGGCTTCGTCGCCCAGCACGAGGGTATCGCCGGGCAGCTCGCGCGTGACGCTCACGCCGCGCAGTTCATGCGCGCTCAGCCGGATCGACGAGTCAAGTGCCTTCTCGAACAGGAACGGCACGTCGTCTGCCGCCGCACCGGGCTTGCGGTAGGCAAAGGTTTTCAGGTCCGACACGATATGCTGGATGCGGTGCATGCCCTGCTTGACGTCCGTCAGGCACTCCTGCAGCGACGGGCTGTCCTTGACCTCCGGTTCTTCCATGGCTATTTCAATGGCCATCAGGCAGAAATTCACCGGGTTGTTGACCTCGTGGAGCAGCCCTGCGGACAACGTACCGATTGCAGCCATCTTCTCCTGCTGCAGCAACTGGCCTTTAATCTGCGACAGGCTTTCATTGGTCAGCGCGAGCTGGTCGTTTTTGTGCGCCACCTCGTCCTTCAGCCGGAAAAGCTGGAAGCGGCCTTTCTCGTTGAAGTAGGTGTAAATGGAACTGGCCAACGCGCAGAAGAAGATCAGGATGAGCTGGAACTGAAACTTGCTTGGGTTCTGTATGCCGCCCGGATGCGCCGCGCAGGCAATGTAGTAGAGCAAGACGGTGGCGAGGCCGAATGCCAGCGTCTGCCAGTAGCCGGAGGGGAACAGAATCCCGACCGCGAAGATCGTCAGCATAAGCCCGGCATAGAACAGCGACTCCCCGCCCTGCGTGACATAAATCATCCACGAGATCATGGCCTGCGGCAGCAGCAGCCAGAAGAAAGTGATGACCTGCACCTGGCGTTTGCCCGTTTCCGTGTACAGCGAGAGCAACGCCAGGCCGATGGCCGCGCTGGTCAGCACCCGAATGATGGCAAAGCGCTTCTGCTCGGCCGGATACACGACATAGTCCAGCGCCACGCCCATCAGCACCAGCACGATCACGGTCAGGCCGCCAGCCTTGCTGCACAGCAACCGGTAGTCGCGCAGTTCTTCACGATAGTTCGAACGCAGCCCAGCCAGGGATGTCGTCATCTCAGGCTACTTGTTGCCGGCCGATCATTACCTCGGCGAATACGTTCACCCCGGTCGCATCCGTGTACAGGCGCGGCTCGCCACAGTTTTCCGGCATGATTTCGGCCATCTGTGCCTCGTTGCGATAGATCAGGTACCACTCCAGCACGTGCTCCATGCTGAGGCGCTCCGGGTTGTCGGCGTGGACATTGGTGACCAGCAGGCGGCCGCCCGGTCGGGTGCGGCTGGCGAAATGCTGGTTCAGCCGGGCGCAGACCTTGTCCGAGAGGTAGTCGAACAGGCCGGCGCAATAGACAGCGTCGAACTCGCGGACGTCCGGTGCGTCCGCATCCATCCGGCGCTTGAGCAGGTGGTGGACCGAGTCATGCGTGTAGCTGATGGTCATGGGCCTGGCCGTTTCCTGTGCAATCGCCGCGAGGCGGTCGCGCGTCCAGTCCAGTGTCTCCTGGCTGAAGTCGAGCAGTTCGAACGTCAGCCACTCCGGTTCGTCGTATTCACGCATGAATCGCTGAATCTCCTGAGCGGGGCCGCAGCCCACGTTCAGGACCCGGAACGGCCGCCGCGCGGCACGCGCCTCATTGGCCAGCCGGGTCAGGTAGTCCACCAGCAACTCGACGCGATTGCGGTGCGCGCGTGCCACGGCCGTCTGCAGGAAGGCCGCGTTGACGATCTGGAAATAGGTGCTCGGGCCCTGGCGGGGATCGTCGAGCATCTGGTTGACCATCTGGTAGTCGCCGGCATAGCCCAGCGGCTTGGTGAAGGTGCGGAAGACGAAGGGCGAACGCAGCAGCAGCGGATGGAGCGCGGCCTGGGCAAAGGCACGGTGTGCCGGCGCCAGTTCTTCGTCGACCAGACGCGCCTCGCCTTCGAATTCGTCGAAGTAGACCTTGGTCCTTTCCATCAGCGGCGATGCCAGTTCGAGGAAGAAATCCTCGCGCAGGCTTTTGCCATCCTTCGGCATGGTGTCGGCCAGATCCGCCTGCTCGACCCAGCGGGACATGTCCGAGAGAAAAGCCCGGATCTGGTTGACCGCGATCTGGTAGTCACGGCGGATCTTGAAGCGCTCGGCCCAGTCCTGCGAGAACCGGCGCGCTTCTTCCCCGACCGCGCGCGCCTCCAGCACGCCGCCGCTCAGTTCCCGCCACTCGGCGATCAGCGTGACTGAGACAATGGCTGTCAGGCCCGTGTTAACCATGCTGATCACGACCGCCTTGCCCGAATAGGCGTGCTCCACGCCCATCTTGACCGACAGGTCGCTCAGTACCTCACTGACCTGGACGATCGAGTACGGGTTATAGACCTCCATCACCAGGGACTTTCGCTGGAGATTGATGATCGTGCCCCGCACCTGCTCGCCCTGCGAGTTGAGGAAGCTCACTACCGGATCGATTTGCGTTTTGGAATACACAGTATGGCGGCCAGGAAAGTACCACGAGAAGTTGGTTTGGAATCTGGTGCGATACCAGGCCAGCAGACCGGCCGGTTCAGCGTCGATGGTTTCCTCAGGTCCCGGTGACGAAGCGTCGCCATGGATATTTCAGTTGTCGCAGCAGCAACTCATTTTCCGGCTGCGTACCCCTTCCTCCCGAACTGCATCGGCCGGACAAGTTATGCATTCGACCTGTCCGCTCATCTCGCGGCAGCGCGCGTGCTAATGGCATCACGGCTTCAACGAGACTTGTTAGCCCGGTGGCCCTGAAGGCCGGCTTCGGGACAATACGGCCCTTTGCGATTGCAGCATTCTACTGATAAAAAAGAATGCTGTCGTCTCACGCCAATTCATCGGCCAACTGCCGGGTAACTCCCGAACGAGCCCCCAATTTCCTCCTTGACCGTACTCCGTCGACAAGCGTATAACCATCCCATTGGATGTTATTTGGATGGTCTACGGATGCCACCCGGAGTGCAAATGCCGAAACTCAAGCTCGTCGACGCCTCACGCCCCAAAGGCGGCGAGACCGAAAAAATCACCATCAACCTGGGTCCGATCGACCTCGGCCAGATCGACCTGCTGGTCGAAGAAGGCTTTTACTCGAACCGCACCGACCTGATCCGCACGGCGATCCGCAACCAGATCGCGGTGCATGCCCAGGTCGTCGCGGAGACGGTGATCCGGCGCGCCATGGTGCTGGGCATGCAGCACTTCTCGCGGCAGGACCTCGAGGCGGCTCAAGCCGCGCACGAGCAACTCGACATTCACGTGCTAGGCCTCGCCAGCATCGCAGCCGATGTGCCGCCCGAACTCGCGGCGGCCACGATTGCATCGGTGGTGGTGCTCGGCGCCTTTCACGCGTCGCCCGCGGTCAAGGCGGCGCTCGCCGGCCGCATCAGCTAGGCGCGGCGCTCGACTCATTACCGTGGCTGAAGCAGCGGCTCATCAGTCGACTCGCTCATCCACGGCCCACACAGGTCACTGCAACCATCATGAAAATGAACGAAGATTTCCTGAAATCGATGACAGACGCCTTCGAGCTATTGCGCACGAAGGGCCCGCAGGAAGCCACCGCGGCGGTTCAGCGCGCGCTCGCGGGCGGCAAAGCGAACGAGGCCCGCGTGGACCACGTACCAGCGTCGAACACGCCGTCGAATGCGAGCGAATGGGCGCAAGCGTGGTCGCAGATGCAAAGCCAAGCGCAGACCCAGGCGCGCCCCGCTCCGCACGCCCCTGCCGCGCCGGCTTTCGACGCCGACTCGCCGGGCACCTTCAGCACGCACACGTTCAGCAACGCAGCCGGACAACGCCAGTACAAACTTTACGTGCCGGCTGTCTACAACAGCGAACCATTGCCGCTGATCGTCATGCTGCACGGCTGCACGCAGAACGCGGACGATTTCGCCGCCGGCACGCGCATGAACGAAATGGCCGAGCGTCATGGCTTTATCGTCGTGTATCCGAATCAGGCGCAAGCGGTGAATCATTCGAAATGCTGGAACTGGTTCAAGCCCGCCGATCAACTACGCGACCAGGGCGAGCCGTCGTTGATCGCCGGCATCACGCGAGAAGTGATGAGCCGCTATCGCGTGGATCCGGCGCGCGTGTATGTCGCGGGCCTGTCGGCGGGCGGCGCGATGGCGGACATCATGCTGAAGACGTCGCCCGATCTCTACGCCGCGGCTGGCGTGCATTCGGGCCTCGCCTACGGTTGCGCGAAGGACTTGCCTTCGGCGCTCGGCGCGATGAAGGGCGGCAAGGCGCAACGCAAACGCGCGCATGGCACACCGCAACGTCCGTTGATCGTGTTTCATGGCGACGCTGACACCACCGTCCATCCGTCGAATGCGGCCGAGATCGTCGCGGCCTTCGACGCGGGCACCACTACCGTCAGCGAGCAATCAGGCGCCGCAAGCGGACGGCGCGCGTATACGCGGCAACGGCATGTCGCGGCGAACGGCGTGGAAGCGGAGTCGTGGTCGATTCACGGCGCGGGCCACGCGTGGGCAGGCGGCAGTCAGCGCGGTTCGTACACGGACCCGTCCGGCCCCGACGCCGCCGCGGAAATGGTGCGATTCTTTCTCGCCCATCCGCGTATGCATTGAGCCTGCACCGCGGCGTCGAGCCAGATCGATCGCGTTCAACATGAGTGACCGCTGCCTGGCTGTAGAGACGGTGGCCTGATGATACGAGACGCCTCGCTCTATACCGGCGCCGACGGACAGTAAAAGGCTCCGCTAAAGACAGCGCCGCGACCTAAGCCGCAACCGGGCAACCGGCCTGTTCGAGCGCAGCCTGCGCGTGCTCGTGCAGGTCGCCGCTGGTCAGCGACGCGTCCGGCGTGCGCACCCACGCCGCGATGCGCAGTGTCGCGCCGCCGTCGTCCGGATAGTCGGCGACGGTGACGACCGGCGCGAGCGTGGCGCCGCTCAGTACGCGCGGTTCGTCGGCGACGAGTTTCTTCAATTCGCCGATCGCGGCGTCGACGTCCTTGCGCTGCGCAAGGCCCACTTCGACCTCGATGCGCTGCGTGCCACCGCTGCTGTAGTTGATCACCGGATTGCTCCAGATCTGGCTGTTCGGCACGAACACGGCATTGCCGTCGCCGCGTTCGATGCGCGTGGTGAAGAGCCCCACTTCGCGCACGATGCCCGCTGCCGCGCCGCTGCCCTCGATCACGTCGCCGACTCGAAACGGACGCAGCATCAGCAGCATCATGCCGGCCGCGATATTTTGCAGCGTGCCTTGCAGCGCGAGTCCGATCGCGAGACCGGCGGCGCCGAGCACCGCGAGCACGCTCGCAGTGGCGATGCCGACTTCGCTGAGCGCCGCGATGAATACGAGCACCCGCACGGCCCAGGTGCTCATGGCAGCCAGCATCGGTGCGAGCGTCGGGTCAGCATGCGTGCGCGCGAGCGTGCGGGCGAACATGGAGCCGATGCGGTTCGACAGCCACCAGCCGACCGCGAGGATCAGCACGGCCAGCACGATATGAAGGGCGTCGTGCGTCAGCATGACGAGCAACGACGGCTGGAAGTGAAAGAGTCGGGTTAAGAGATCGTTCATCTCGAGTCTTCGCTCCGTTACGGTGTAAGTGCCCTGACGCACCGAAGCAGGATACGTTCCCACCCCTTACATTTCACGTGCGAAGGCACGCGGCTTGCTGGCCAATGCGAACAGTACCTGTGCGAATCATGCGAAGCCTGATGAGCGAGGCAGTTTCACTGCTGCCCTTGGTCCGGCAAAAAGGAGCGCCACATGTCCCAACATCTGAAGTCTGGCGACCGTGTCAGTTGGAACACGCCGCAAGGCGTCACGCACGGCAAAGTCGTGCGTGTCATTTCAACTCATACGACCGTGGACGGCAGAACCGTCGATGCCTCGACATCCGACCCACACTACGAGGTACAAAGCGAGAAGAGTGGCAAGCATGCCGTTCATCGCGGCGACGCGTTGCATCGATTGAAGAATTGATACGGATGGCTAAACACACCACGCGCACGGCGATCCATGCTTGCGGCAACCCGGCTTCAAAGAGTGCCCAAAGGCCTCAGCAGATTACGCAGTGCCGCAACAGTAACCGGTCGCGAGAACCAGAAGCCTTGCGCTTCATCGCAACCGAGCGCTTCGAGTTGCGCGGCCTGCTCGGCCGTTTCGACACCTTCGGCCGTCACGCGCAGTTTGAGCGCGTGCGCCATCGCGATGATGGCGCCCACCAGGGCCGCGCACTGCGGATCGGTGCTCATGCGCATCACAAACGAGCGGTCGATTTTCAAACGGTTCAGCGGAAAACGCGTCAGATAAGCCAGGCTCGAATAGCCGGTGCCGAAGTCGTCCACTGCGACCTCAACGCCTAGATCGCGCAGGGCAAAAAGCGTCTGCAAAGCCTGTTCGGTGTCACCGAGCAGCACGCCCTCGGTGATTTCCACTTCGAGATACGAGGGGTCGAGCGCGGCATCTTCCAATGCCTCGCGGATCGTTTCGAACAGATTGTGCCGCTGGAACTGCTGCGGCGAGACGTTCACCGCGAAGCGCGGCAAGTGGCCCGTCAGCCGCAGCAACTTGCCGGCGTCGCGGCACGCGGTCCGGATCACCCACTCGCCGATCTGCTCGATCAAACCCGCCTCCTCCGCAACCGGCACGAATTCGACGGGACTGATCAGGCCGCGTTGCGGATGGTTCCAGCGCAGCAGCGCCTCCACTTGCGCGATGTGGCCGTTGGACAGCGTAACCTGCGGCTGATACACGAGATGCAGTTGCTGACGCTCGATTGCGTCGCGCAACATGGTCTGCAGTTCGAAGCGGCGCGCGGCCTGGCCTTCGAGCGCGGTGGAAAACCGCCGCACCGCGTTACCGTTCACCGCCGAAGCCGCCGACAGCGCCACGCCCGCGCGACGCATCAGCGTAGGCGCATCGCCGCCGTCGGCCGGATAAGCCACGATGCCGATGCTTGCGGTAATGGTCAACGCGGTGCCGGCGTAGTCGATCGCCTCGGCGATGCGGCCTAGCGCTTCGGCGGCGAACGCATCGGCCGCCGGGCCGGTTTCGTTGACCAGCAACGCGAACTGCGTGCCGCCGATCGAAGCGATGGTGCCGTCGTTCGGAAAGAGACCGCGCAAGCGTTCACCAACAATCTGCAGCACGAGTTCAGCCGCATGCAAGCCGAGCGCGTCGCGCAGTTTGCGCAGATGATCGAGCTCGGCGATCAGCACGGTAAAACCGCTGCCGCTACGCTCGCAACGCGCAATCGTCAGTTCCAGCCGTTCGGTGAATAGCGTTTGATTCGGCAGGCGGGTCACGCCGTCGTGATGCGCGACGTACCAGAGGCGCGCTTCCGATTGCGCGTAACGCGTCATGTCGATGGCGATGCCCACATACAGCGCCGCGCAAGCGGCCTGGGCGGGCTCGTTGACGAGCGGCGCCAACGCCAGCACCACGCGAACCGGCGTACCGTTGCGCCGCAAAAAGCTCCACTCGCCTTCATAGCGCGACGTCACCATGGCAAGCGGCGGCAATTCGGCGCGGCGTTTGGCCAGTTCGGCGGGATCGAACAAAGACTCGAAGGTGCGCCGACCGATCAGTTCTTCAGCCGCCCATCCCGTCAGCTTCTCGAAAGCGGCGTTGATGGAGTCGAACGTGCCGTCCGCGGTGCAGGTAAACATGCCATAAGGCGCCGACGCAAGCGCGGCATCGCGCGTACGCGTTTCAGCGTAGAGGGGGACGTGCATCGCGCCGGCCTTTGATTTTCCTGAGTAGTGAAAGCGATCGAGCGTTTTTTGACGCGTGGGCGCAACCAGTAGCCCCGAAATTCCGGTCCGATGTTGCGGGCAACCGTGCGTATGATAACGGCTTTCGCGCCCCCGCCGAATTGGCCGCGGCGGCGGACGTTGAAATGTCAGCGGGCTGGCGGTGGCAGTGGTGGCGGAACGCATGCGTGTCGCCAGAACCTGGAGGCGGTTCGTCGCGCTCGCGAGCTGCCTCGAGCGCGTTGGAGAGAACTATGGCGGGATGAGATCCGCCGACCGATCCCGGAACTGCATTGACTCTATATACGGAAAAGCAGAAGGCGCCGCCGTTCCGTTTTTTACGCGGCGCGCGGAAGCGCTGCTTCGATGAACACCGCGCACAGTGCTTCCATGCCCTTCGCGTCTTCTTCGTCGAAGCGCGCGACGCTCGGGCTGTCCACATCCCACACGCCGATCAGCGTGCCGTCCGGCGCGACGAGCGGCACGACGATTTCCGATTGCGAGGCCGAATCGCAGGCGATATGGCCGGGAAACTCGTGCACATCGCGCACCACCTGTGTCTCGCGGGTCTGCGCGGCCGTGCCGCAGACGCCCTTGCCGAGCGGAATTCGCACGCACGCGGGCTTGCCCTGGAACGGTCCGACGACCAGTTCCCGACCGTCGTGGAAATAGAAGCCGGCCCAGTTCAGATCGCTGAGCGAATGAAACACGAAGGCGGAAAAATTCGCGGCGTTGGCGATCCAGTCGGTTTCGCCGGCGAGCAGCGAGCGCGCCTGCGCGACGAGTTCTTCGTAGTGCGCGGCTTTGGGCAGATGCGAGGCAGAGGAGACTTCGAACATGACGGCGTCCGTGATGAAAGCGGAAGGAGGAACAGCGAGTCGTGCAGTTTAAAGCAAGCCGCCATTTCCTTCACGGCGCGCACGCGCACGGCGACGGCCACACAGCAAAGCCCGTTCTCCTTCCGGTTCCGGCAGACCCGTCGGCCTCCGCGCAAGGCGGAAACCAACGGAACAACCACACGACCATTACTGATCGACGCCGATGATCACGCTCGATGCCTTGAAGATCGCCGTCGCCGCTTTGCCGTTCGCGAGACCCAGGCGATCGACGCTTTCATTGGTGATGATCGCCGCGATCTGCGCGCCGCCGGCGCTGATCGACACTTCGGAATTCACCGCGCCCTTCGTGAGCGCCGACACCGTACCGGCGATGCAATTGCGCGCCGACACCTGATTCTTCGCGGCATCGACCATCACGATCACCGACGACGCCTTGACCAGCGCAAAGGCTTGTTTGCCCACCGCGAGACCGAGCGACGTTGCGCTGCCATGGGTGATGATCGAGACGATCTCCAGGCCGTCCTGAGTGCGCAGCGTGACTTCGTCGTTCACGGCGCCATGCTTGAGTTCGGTGATTTCGCCGGCGAATTGATTGCGCGCGCTGGTTTGCATGTTGTTCTCCCTGGTTAGGCGACCTCGTACGAACGTTGGTTGGAAGCCATCTGTCGGGTTGAGCGGTGAGCGTCGTGAAATGCTCGCCGGCTGCGGAAAGCTGCGCGTAAAGCGCGGTATCGCGCAGCCGCCATGAACAATGCGAACGCCCAATGAAACCACATAAGCATTATGCATGGGCGTGCACAGCGCGGCGCCGGTCGAACGTGCCGCACAATGCGCCGACACCGTATCATCGTGCCCTGGACCTTCTTCGCCGAAACCTATGCCCGTTGCCGTTCCATCCCGCCTTGCCGCCGCCTGGCCGAGCGCCCGTCGCGGCGCCGCGCTATGCGCCATGCTCGCCGCGATCACCGCGTGCAGCAACCCGTCGCCGACGCATGACACGCACACCCAACTCGACACCGTCACGCTGTTCCCCATCGCGCATTACGACCAGAACGTCGATCACTGGCTCGAACCGGACAGTCCAGGCTACGACCAGCCGTTCCTGAGCGCGGCGGAACAGCAGGCGCACTTCAAGGCGCTCTACGCACGCTACTTCGGCACTGGCACCGCGGCGCCTTCACCGTGGAATGCCAGTTTCGTGACGATGCGCGTCTATCGCCAGCAAGGCGCGGACATTGCCGCGTTGCAGCAGCGGCGCATCGCCAGGTTCGATAACACCGGCAAGAGCGGCGCGGACATCGGCTACGGCGAAAATTTTCGGCCGCATGACAAGGCGTGGATCGACGCCATCGCGCAAAACATGAATGTCGCGCAGTTCACGCAGACGGCCGTCTATCAGCCGCAGCGCCGCGCAATCGCCACCAGCAATCTGATGGTGCGCGAACTGCCGACCACCGACCCGTCGTTCTACGACCACCGCCTGGCCGGCGAAGGCTATCCGTTCGACAACCTGCAGATCTCGGCCGTGCGTCCCGGCACGCCGCTTTACGTGCTCGGCGGCAGCGTCGACGGCGCGTGGCATTACGTGCAGACGCCCGACGTGCAAGGCTGGGTGCGCAGCGACGGCGTCGGCATGGCCGACGATCGCTTCGTCGATACATGGCGCGCCGCAACGGGCAAAGCGCTCGGTGCGGTGATCGTGGCGTCGGCGCCAGTGCGCGACAGCCGCGGCGTGTTCCGCTTCGACGCGCCGGCCGGCACGCTGCTGCCGATCGTGCCCGCCAACGCCGCGCGACCGGCGCAAGCGAAACCTGCCGCGAGCGACATTGGCGCCGCAGCCGAGCCGGCAGCGGCGCGTCAAATACTCGTCCCGGCCCGCGACGCGGACGGCCAGGCGCTGATCCGCACCGCCGCCCTGAGCGACGCGCAAATCGCGCCGGCGCCGCTCGCCGCCACGCCGCGCCATCTGGCGATGCTGATGAAAACGCTGATCGGCCGCCCGTACGGCTGGGGCAATAGCGGGCTCTACAACGACTGTTCGTCGGAACTGCAAAGCATCTTCGCCGCGTTCGGCGTCTGGCTGCCGCGCCATTCGTCCACGCAGATGAGCGCCGGCCGCATGATCGACCTGTCGTCGTCCACGCCCGCGCAGCGGCTCGACTATCTGGCGCAGCACGGCGAGCCGTTGCGCACGCTGATCTACATCGGTGGGCATGTGATGCTGTATATCGGCAACACCACCCGCAACGGCAGCGCGGTGCCGGTCGTCTATCAGGACGTATGGGGCTTGCGGCCCGCCGACGACAGCCGGCGCGCGGTGATCGGCGGCTCGGTGATTCTGCCGCTGTTCGAACACATTCCCGAAGACGCCACGTTGCAATCGCTCGCGGCGACGCCGACGTTCCAGATCAGCATCCTCGGCGCGCCGCGTGGTGGCGCGCCGGCGCCGTCCGCCGCGCCGCCCGACGAGGACAATCCGGCCGGTTGAGACGCGCGCCTGAAAAATATTTTTCCCGGAGTGTCGATTCACCGGTCACGTAACCGTCGTAACGTTGAAGACCTGACTCGACCGAGTCGGTCTTTCAACTCACGAACCTGTTACTTAAAGGAGTCGCCGTCATGTCCAGCAACGCTGTCAAACCGATCCCCGAGGGAATGCATTCGCTCACCCCGTATCTGATCTGCGCCAATGCCGCCGAAGCCATCGCGTTCTACACGAAAGCCTTCAACGCCGTCGAACAGGTCCGCCTGCCGGGCCCTGGCGGCAAGGTCATGCACGCCACGCTGAAGATCGGCGATTCCATGCTGATGCTGACCGACGAATGGCCCGAGCACCAGTCGTTCGGCCCGAACACGCTGAAAGGCACGCCGGTTACGATTCACTACTATGTGGAAGATGTCGACGCCAGCTTCAAACAGGCCGTCGACGCCGGCGCGACCGTCGTCATGCCTGTCACCGACATGTTCTGGGGCGACCGGTACGGTCAGGTGAAAGACCCGTTCGGCCATAGCTGGTCGTTGGCCACGCACAAGCGCGACCTGAGCCCGGAAGAAATCCAGAAAGCCATGATGGACTGCATGAAGTAAAGCGCGGTCCGTTCGGTGAGAAGGAGGAGAAACGTCATGCAAAAGATTGCGCCGTGCCTGTGGTTCGACGGCAATGCCGAAGAGGCGGCCCGCTTCTATACGTCCGTGTTTTCCGATTCCCGCATTGCCACCACGATGCATTACACGGACGCCGGACCCGGGCCGGCGGGCGACGTGCTGGCCATCACGTTCGAGATCGAGGGCCAGGAGTTCATGGCCCTGAACGGCGGCCCGCAGTTCCCCTTCACACCGGCGATTTCGCTGTTCGTGCACTGCGAGTCGCAAGAGGAAATCGACCGTTACTGGACGAAACTCCTGGACGGCGGCAAGGAGTGGCAATGCGGCTGGCTTCAGGACCGCTTCGGCGTCTCGTGGCAGATCGCGCCCGACGTACTCGGCGAGATGCTGCGCGACCCGGACACCGTCAAGGCGAGCCGCGTGATGAAACAGATGATGAGCATGGTCAAGCTCGATATCGCGCCGCTCGAAGCGGCTTATCGCGGCGATTGAAGTGCGCCCCTGACCGCGCGCTGGCGTCGGCGCGCGGGCCGCTTGCATGCGTTGTGCATTCACAGCGCAGCGAGCGGACGAAGGGCGCGACAGCTCCATCTTTGATAGGATCGGTCTCGACCCATTAACGGCGGGACATGAACGGTGCGCGTCAACCATCAGGCTTTCTTCTGCTCGCTGTTTGTCGCGCGTCTCGCCGATCAGGTCCTGCTGTTTCTCGTGCCGCTCGTCGTCTTCCAGACCACGCATCAAGTCTCGTGGTCGGGCCTCGCGTTCTTTATCGAAACGCTGCCGCGCTATCTGGTGTTTCCTTTCTTCGGCGCGTTGTGCGATCGCATCTCGCCGCTCAGATTGATGCGCGTCAGCCAGGCGGTGCGGGCGCTGGCCTGCTTCGGCGGCATATTCGCTTATGCGTTGTTTGGTGGCATCGGCTGGTTGATCGCACTCTCGGCGGTGTGCGGCGTATTGACGAGCCAAGGCCTCGTCGCACGTGAAGTCATGCTGCCGCAGATCTTCAGCACGCAGCAGTTCCAGCGCGTGCTCGCCTACTCGCAGTTGGCCGACCAGTTGGGCTTCGTGCTCGGTCCGATGCTCGCCGCGCTGCTGCTCGGCCTGTGGCGTTGGGAATGGGTGGTCGGCGTAACCGGCATGCTGTTTCTTCTCGCCGATGCCGCCCTGCTGCTGTGGCAGCGCACCAGCGGTTTTCGCGCCGCCGAGCCGCCGCCTCTGGCGCCGGGCCACTGGACGCTGCCGCTGCGCATCGCGCTGCGTCATGTGCTGGTGCTGCCGGGCCTGAAGAAAGTCGTGCTGCTCGCCGCGGCCGAAAATCTGGTGATCGGCGTGACGCTCGCCACGTCCGCGGCCATGGTGACCGGCCTTCACGCGCAATCGAATCGCTACTATGCCGGACTGCAAACCGCCGGCGCTGTCGCCACGGTGCTGATCCTGTTGACGATCGCACGCGCCGCATGGCCGGCGCGCACGCTGGGACTGGTCGCCTTCGTCTCGATTTGCGCGGGCGGCGTGATCGCCGGCGCGAGCGCGGCACCGTGGGGCTATGCGCTCGGCTTCCTGCTGATCGTCGGCTTCGACAAGATGTTCAACGTCTACATCCGCAGCGCGCGGCAACAAATCATTCCAGCGCAAGACTACGGCAAGACGACCGGCGTGGTGATCCTTCTGAACAACATGACTCAGCCGCTCGCCGGCTTGCTGGTCAGCGTATTCTCGGCGCGCACGCAAACCGGGCCGCTGATCGTCATTCTTTCACTGACGATGGGCGGCATCGGCGCGGCGGTGTCGATCGGCGCGGCGCTGGTGCGAAGCCGGAAGCGCGCACTGGCGCTCGGGGAATGAAGCCGCAGCGGCTTGCCCGAATGTCGTGATCAATCTCGGGCGCGGGCTACGCTGCGCCCGGGTGGCTTGAGGTCGTTATCCGCAACACAGCTAGACCGCCTCGCATACCACCGCGAACTTCAACAACTGCGTGGGCCCAAATGCATTGCTGAGCGCCACGTCGGCGGCGTCGCGGCCGCGTGCCATCAGCACACGTCCCGTGCGCGGCGCGTTGTTGCGCGGGTCGAAGGTTTGCCAGCATCCGCCGATGTAGGCCTCGAACCACGCGGCGAAGTCCATCGTCGCGTACGGCGGCGGCAGGCCGACGTCGCTGATATAGCCCGTGCAATAACGCGCTGGAATATTCATGGCCCGGCATAGCGCCACGGCCAGATGCGCGAAGTCGCGGCACACGCCTTTGCGCTCCTGCCACGCCTGCCAGGCGGTCTTGGTCGGCCGTGCAAAGTCGTAGCCGAACACGATGTGGTTGTGCACGTAGTCGCAGATCGCATCCACGCGCCCGCGGCCGAGCGGCAGCTTGCCGAAGGTCTGCCACGCGAATTCGGAGAGCAGATCGGTTTCGCAATAGCGGCTGCCGAGCAGAAAGACCAGCGTATCGTCGGGCAGCATTTCCACCGGATGCTGTTCGGTGTACGGCGGCCGCATCTCCGGCTCGGACGACACCTCCAGCACCGCACTCGTCGAAAAAGAGATTTTTCCCGGCGGCGCCACCAGCCGGCTGCACAGATTGCCGAACGAGTCGCGATACTGGCGGATCGGCACCGGCGGATCGACCACCAGCACATCAGGATTCAGCACCTCTTTCGCGTGCGAATAGTGGGTGTTCAACATCAGCATCATCGGCGTCGGTTGCACGCACTCATAGACCAGCTCGTAGCCAACGCGCAATTTCATCGCAGCGCCCTTTTCCAGTTGAAACATTCAATTGACCCGGACGGCGAGCCGCCCGCAGCGTCACTCCCGCAAACACTTTTCGATTCGACGCGCCGTGATTTTCGGCGCGCGTTCATTCGCCTTATTCGCGCTGGCTGGCCGTCATTCGCCTTCGGTCACGCTCACGTCCACCTGCAAGCCGCGAAACGAATGCGGCGCGCCATGCCACGTGCCCCACAACGGCAGCGCCTGATAGGCGTTCCACGCCACCGCCACGCGAATCAGATGGCGATTGCCGACGATGCTATTGGTCGGGTCGAAATCGACCCAGCCGGCGCCGGGCAAATAGATCTGCAGCCACGCGTGCGTCGCGCCGCCGCCTTGCGTGGCGTCATGCTCGGGCACGAACAGATAGCCGCTCACGAAGCGCGCCGCGAGGCCGAGCGAGCGCACCGCGTCAATCATCAGCACGGCAAAATCGCGACAACTGCCGCTGCGGCTGCGCAATGTGTCGCCGGGACGGTTCACGCCTTTTTCCGTGCGGCGCACATAGAAAAACGTGCTCTTGATTTCGAGCGTCATGGCACGTAGCAGCGCCATCGTGCCGCCACTACCCGCGCTGCTTTTGCCACCTTTGCCGCCGGTCTTCGCAGAACTGCCCAGGATCGGCACGAAGCGGCGCGCCCATTCGTCCACGTCGCTGTCCGGATACTGGCGGCTGCGCGCGTTCACGAGATCTGAAGCTTCCTCGTTGGTGTACGCGAACGGCCAGTTCACCGCATACGGCTCGAGCGCATAATCGGGCATGGGCGCTTCGAAGTGCTCGAGTGTCACTTCGCTGTCGAAGCGCAATTCGCTCGCCTTGCCCGCGAAACTCGCGACCGCCACCGAGTTGTCGAACACGTCGTGCAGCCAATGCAGCCGCGACGGCTCGGGCGTAATCACCAGCTTGTTCGTGACGAGCCGCAAATCGTGGCTCGCGCGCGGCCGGAACATCATGCGATGTTCGCCGAAGCGCACGGGCTCCGAGTAACGGTAGACGCTGACGTGGCGCACCGTGAAACGCTGCGGCTCATTCATCCGACCGCCCGATGGATGCCGCCGGGTTCATCGTGTCCATCGCGTTCGCGCTTGTAAAAAGCCGCTGCCGCTGCGGACAAAAAAGCGCGCGGCGCGGTTTTGATCTTCAATGAGCCACGGCCGGGTTGCGGTGTGGTCGAGTGCTCTCAAACAGAAACTGACGGGTTGAGCATACACCCGCCATATTGGTTGAAAGTACTCATTTGGCCGCGGCATCGCGCGGGGAAGTTATCAACAGAATCTGTTCGCGGGGCTGTGGACAAATCACACTCTGCGATAAACAGCCCCGCCGCACGAAGCTTGGCGGGGCGGCGTGCGGGAAAAGCTTCGTCCCCGACAGAAGGACTGTCCTGAATCCCGCCGTAAAAAGGCGGCACGGGCGCGCTCTTTGGAGTACGGCCCGGCGCTATTGGATGGGTGACGGTTTTGGGACTATTTGTAATGTAGCCCAATCCGGTCCCTGCAGCCCCCCGTCTGCCCAACGTAGGAACTCGAGTTCCAATAGTCGGTTGCCCGGGTCAGCGAATAACAGAACACAAACTTCTGCGCCGTCCGCATCCAGTACCCGTCCCTCAAATGGAAATGTGTGCTGCCCGACATGGTGGGGCCGCTGGTAACCCTCGATGTGGAAAAGAATCAACGACCCATCGTCAAGTGTCGGTTCTGCACGGGCCCGTTCAAGGTCAGACAGGAGTTCGCCCCTCTCCTTGTCATCAAGCCGGAATGCAATACTGCGAATAAAGGCTCTTTCGCCATCAGTTAGTTCACGAAGCATCATTTGACCACGAAAATTGTGCCAACACTCACCTGTCCGTCCGCGTGCACATATGCCCGGAATTCCACAGGAAGTCCATCCACGGTAATCTGTTTGATCGTGTTTGTGTTGGGAAGCATATCCGACCTCATTGCATTAATCTCATCAGCCACCTGCGGCTCCGCGTGATCGAGATTAAGACCGTCGCGCACCGCTCGGTTTATATAGTGGTCCCTTTTGAAGACAATGTCTGCAGCATTGTTACCGCCCGTAGGTTTGCACTGTTTCGCTTCTGTCGCTTGCTGAATTCCATTTTTCGTTGCCCACATCGGATCTTTGGCAAGCTGGAACACGAGCCACGCAAATCGAGCGCCCGCAGCAATTGCGCATTCGGGACACACCGGCTCCAGCCCCGGTTCCTGCGCGAACTGCAATGCCTTAACCATACCGAGCAGGTTCAGCGATGGCCCTGCGGGCAAGACTCCAGACTCGATATTCTCAAGCCACTTATCAATCTCGCCATCGGAGATGGACAGGTCCGGGCCAAGATTTGTCGACACGGTACCCGCACGCGCAGCCAGAGTTCCGTCAGCCGCGTAGGTATAACTGACTTTGAGAGCGCGTTTAACGTTGCCATTGAGTGGGCTCGCGTCTTCAAAGTACTGAAAACCAATCAGGCGTCCACGTGCATCGTAATAGGGATTCGCAGTGAAGCCCGGACTACTGAACTGGATTGCCCGGTGCGCTGAATCTCGAAGACCTATAAAAAGTACCTTGCCAGACTTCCTGTCATTGATCGAGCGGAGGTTGCCAGTCGCGTCTTGCGTTATTCCCCATTCGCCGGTTAACTGACCGTCGTCGTACATCTGGGCGAACGTCAGCCGGTTCGATGAGTCGAACACCATCCCATAAGCACGGGTTGGGCCATCGGCCAGGGTCGCCGCCAATCCGTCCGCACCTGTCGTATCCGTTGTCCGTCGTTCACTGATGCCGGTCGGATTGCCATTCGCGTCATAAACATACGTACGGAGCCATCCTGGTGTCGCGACCATATATGGGCGCAGGCTCGCGGAGTCAGCGTAGCGCACCGACGTGATCGCTGTCGCGCCGGAACTACTGATCGAAATTGCCCGGATGGGGCGATTGCTATCGTCATACTCGTACTGGACGTTCTTCCCGTACGGTGCGACCTCGCTCGTGAGTTTGCCCCCCGCGTCCCAACCCATGCTGTAGCCAGCATCGCTTCCCGTCGCGCGCAACATTCCTCCGAACGGGGCGAAGTTCACGGTCGTTGCGCGCTGGCTACTGGTTATGGTCGATGTGTTAACGCCATAGGCAAACGCCACATTCTGCTGTGCATTCGGATGGGTTACTGCCGTGGCACGCCCCACTGCGTCGTATGCCCAAGTCGCTATGCGAGTCCCTGCTTCGTCAATCACACCAGTTAAAGCACCGGTGAAGCGGGCGTCCTCATAGGCATAACGGCGGACGTTTCCATCTGGCCAGGTAACGGAAACGAGGTTGTTGTATCCGTCGTAGGCGTACTGCGTAACGTTCCCGATTGAATCCGTCAGTTGGGTAATGCGCTGCCTGGCATCGTAGGTCAGACGGATACTTAAGTCGTAGTACGGGTTCGATCCTGCCGCGTGGTCGGTAACCGCGACGAGCAGTCCCGCTGCTGGCGCCACGGAAGCTGGGGTATTCGCATCGCTGTATGTGAGCGTAGCCACCCGACCATCGTGTTCAGTAACAGACAACAGAACGCCTTGTGCGGAATAGGCTTCCCTGCTGCCGTTGGTTAAGTCATCGAGCGTCCACGATGAAGAGGCTTGCGTCAGCAACAGTGGCGCTCCGTCCGCAGGACGCCATCCGCCAGAAGCCTTATTAAAAGTCGCTGGATGGCCATCTTCACGGTAAGCCGTTACCCGTGCCGGGATGCCATTTACGCTCGCAAGATTAAGCTGGCGCTGCCAGTTGTGAAACCAAAGTGACCCCAAGCCGGAATCCGGCCGTGCAACCGGGCGGCCGCGGTAGGTGCGGCTGAATACAAAAGGCCGATCGTCACCGCTATGAAAATCAACTTCCCTGACCGTGGTTGCGCCTGAACTCGCGTAGACCGGGTCGGCTACCGAACAACTGTTATCGGCACTAGTATCGTCTGGCGGCGTTCCACACCACCTCGTGATTCGCGACGGCTCGTTGACGCAATAATGATTCGACAGATTGATTGGAGTATTACCCCATGCGTTTGCGAAACAGGTCGGCGTTCCCTGTATCGCTCCCGATCTGACATAAAGAGGGGCGCACACGCCATCTCCTGCCTCCGCGTTGGCCCCGAACGCGATCGTGAGCAGCACGAGTGCGGTCAGCAGGCGGGCCACCATTCCCGCTGGACTCTCTTTAATTCTGTTTCTTTTCGTAGTTATCCGCATTAGTAGCACTCGGCTCAGGACCAAGCACTCTATCCGGACCGCAGTGACCAGAAAATCCGAAATCTCCCAAGATTGCGCTTACTTTTCGCAAGGATATGCTGGCCTTCATCTACACCTACACGCGACTTAGGAAAACAGCTCCACGCCAGTCATCCACCTGCCAGATACAACTTTTGAACAGCGTCTTGTCAGTGCCCACGGAGTGAGAGCGCATTGATTCGTGAGTCGGGAGTGGACGTTGATTCCTTTCGCCTTGCGTTCACTCGGCCAGACAGTCGACTGCCATCGTTCACGATGCGGCCGCGATCGGCGTCGCCAGGTTTAAGGAGCGTCCCTTCGCTAACGCTTGCGAACGATTTTTCCCCACGATATTCCTCGCAACACACTGCGGTGCCACGATGAGATGAACAACCGGAGCCAGCGTGCCAACAACTAACCTATTGAATTCAAACGGAACGGAAGTTCGTGAACCATGTGCTCCGCGGGACAGATTTATCCACAGAATCTGTTCGCAAATCTGTGCATAACTATCCGGCAAAAACTGCAAGCCGTTGATGCGATTGCCGTTTCTGCCGCGACGCCGAAGTTAGGCAGCGCATGCACCCGGCGCGCGTCATTCGCGCACCGTGCCGCGCGCCGCGTCGTCGGCAACGTGCGCGTGACGGGCCTCTTCGCGCCACCGCTGACGCGAGCGAACCATTCTGCGCACCGCGAGCCGTGCCATCTTGACCCAGCCCGAAGGCCGCGGGTCGGCCAGCATGCTCAGCGCACGCGCGTAGTCGAGCGTGAGGCCGGGTGTCCACGCCATCGTCGCGGCTCGCTTGCGCACTTGCGCGGCGACCCACAATTCCGGCGTCGAGATCACGCGCAAAAACGGCTGCCAGCCGCCAAGATTACCCCACACGCGCGACGAGGCGCCTTCGATCGCGGCTTCCAGTGCCCGCGAGACACTGCTCGAGCAGTTGCGATGCGTGAGGTTGTAAGTCGTGTCCTGTCGATACGTCTCCCAGAAGCGGCTCAGGCGAACCGGATCGTAGTTGCGGATGCGCACCTGAACCGTCGACGGACACCACGCTTTCGCTTCGGTCGGGTAATCGGGCTGGAATAGTCCCGGCATGTCGTTCTCGCGCGTGGCACGCAGAAGCCGCGCGAAGTCGTCCGGCGAACGATCGATCTCGACGCCGGGATACAGGCTGATATAGACGCCCTCGGGCGATTCGAGCGCGGCATGGCCGGTCGATATCACGCCGTTGCGATCCACCGCCGCGATATAGCGATCCACGATCAATTGCCGGCGCGCCTCGCCCTTGGCCGAACCGACCGGCGTCCACACATGCACGGTCAACGCGGCTTCGTCGGCGGCCGGCGGGCCGTCCCATTCGTGCGCGATCAGACGGCAGGCGGCCAGCGCGCTCGCGGCGGCAATGCCGGCGTCGGCCGCGGAGTCGCCGGCGGCGACCGCGGGGTTCGACGCGAGCCGCCGCACCCGCGTGCTCAGCAGGATCATGTTCCATCCGCCAAAGATCAGCCCGAGTCCGACACAGTACGGCACCGTGCCCACGTAGTGGGTCGGATAGGGTTGATAGAAGAAAATCGCCAGCGCAATTTCGACGGCGCCGCCGATCATCGCGAGCCGCCATGTGCGAAAGCGGACCACTCTTGCCGCGACGATCTGCAGGAGGCCATCGGCGAAAAAGAGCGTGCCGAAGATCATCGACAGAATGAAATTGCCGTGCTCGTGGCCGATCAGAATCAGCGCCGCGGCAGTGGTGAACGCGATGCCTTTCACGTAGCGCAGCGTGCGTTGCCCGCCCATGCCGGTCCAGGCGACGGCTAGCGTGGCAAGGCCTTCGAGCAACAGCAACGAGACAAACGGGGTGATGGGAAAATAGAGCGCGCTATCGAGCGCGTCGATGAACACGAACACGCCGAGCAGAAAACTGATGCAACCGGCAATCCGCAACGATCGCCAGCGCGTGCGCAGATAATCGACGCCCAACAGAATCATGACCAGACGAACCATTGCGAGTCCTCCGTGACTGATGCGTTCTGCTGATCGCCATCTTAACCAGTTTGGCGGCGCGGGCGCGCGTGGCCCGGGAGTGATCCACGAAGCGACAGCGCACATTTGCCACGCCTCGCTCGCGTATTTTTGTGCCGCTCACGCCGATGCGCTTTCGCGCCCAGATCGATTGGCCACAAAAAAGGCCGGCGCGGAAATGACTTCAACGCGCCGGCCTGCAACGAACCATGAAACCAGAAGCTGCTTACGCCGCCTTGGCTTGCGGCATGGCTTCGCCGCCCTGCTCGCCACCCAACGCATAGAGCAGATTGCTCAGCATGCGGTCGAGTTCGGCGGTCATTAACGTGACGTCGGAGTCGAAGCGTTCGTCATCGTTTTGCGCGGTGGGGTCGCTCGCTTCCTTCAGCACGTCGAGCGGCGCGATGCGCTTGATCGTCAGCGAGGGCGTCAGCACGAACGACACGCGGTCGTTCCACGTCATTGCGAGCCGCATGCATTGCTTGCCGGCTTCGATATGACGGCGCATATCTTCGGCATCCAAAGTATGTCCCACATAGCGCACGGTCGCGTTGCCTTCGGTGGGCGAACGCAACTCGGTGTCCTGGTCGAGCGTGAAGCCGGCGGGGCCCTCGCCTGACAGCAGCCATTCGGTCATGGCGGCGACCGGCGAGTGCGTGACGCGCACCGTGCCGAGCGGCAATTGATCGATCGACTTGACCAGCAGGCCGCGCACTTCATCGGCGACCGCTTGCGAAGCCGCGTCGATCACGAGCCAGCCGTTCTTGCAATCGATCCACACGCGCGTGTCGCGGCGAATGCTGAAAGCGCGCGGCAACAGTTCGTCGGTGACCTGTTCCTTGAGTTCGCGCATCTGCTTGCGGCCGGGTTTGAAGCCCTGCTGATCTTCGAGTTCGAGCGCGCGTTCCTTGGTCACCTGCGTGACGACCGACGCCGGCAGCAGTTTCTTTTCGGCGCGAAACACCAGCAACATCTGGCCATTGAGCGAATAGACCAGCGAGTCGTTATCGCGCGGCGATGCCCAGCCATGGCTTTGCATCTCGACGCTGTTGCCGGGCGCGAACGCGTGCGGCGCGAGCCACTTCTGCATCTGTTCCGGAGTGACGGACCACGGAGCGGGAAGACGGTGAAGCTGAAGGTTTTTGAACCACATGGGCGGAGTCGTGTACGGGCAAAGCGCACCATTCTATCTGACGATAGATGTCGCGCGGTCGGCTGGAAGGACTCTGTTACTTCGTCGCCCGGGCGTTCACGGCGTCGCGGTCATTTTCAAATAAAAACAGATAATCCTTTAAGCGACAGACTGATTATCAAACACGGCCTTACTCCGGAGAATACGCTTCATCCACTTCAACTCTCTCGGGAGCGCACCATGTCCACCTCTTCCCTCTCGCGAATCGGCCGCCACGTGCTGATCGCCGCGAGCCTCGCCGGCGCCTTGAGCGCCCACGCCGCCAGCGACGCAGACCTGCCCGTGCCGCACCACGTCGCCGTCGCGTCGAACTCGGCGCAAAGCGCCGAAGTCGTGCGAACCGCCCGCCGATATGCCGCCTTCTGGAATACCGGCGACGAGGCCTACGCGAAGCTCGCACTCTCGCCCGCCTTCATCGACCGCACCTTGCCGGATGGACGCCCGCAAGGTCCTGACGGTCCGCTGCAGGCGTCGAAAGGTTTTCGCGCGGCGGTGCCCGACCTGCACGCGGAAATCGACGACCTCGTGGTGGCCGGCGATCGCGCCTCGGTTCATCTGCATTTCCATGGTCATTTCACCGGGCAGTTCCAGAACCTCAAAGGCAACGGCCAGACCGTCGATTTCCAGGCCTTCGATCTATATCGCGTGAAAGACGGCCACATTGTCGAAAACTGGCACCTCGAAGACAACCTGACGCTGCTCAAGCAACTCGGCGCCATCAAGCCGTAACGGTTTAGCCGTAGCCGTTTTGAGCGCGCGTTACGTTTAAATCACCTAGACTTTTTGACAAGCGCGTGACTAGACGGAGGCGGCCATGGCCGATCAAACCGCAGCCTGGCAGATGGTGGAGTACGAGGGATTCGAGATTCACGTAGCGCCGTTCCTGAAGAACCCGCCCAGCGAAGGGCACACGCCGAGCGCGGCGAATCTGCGCTACACGTATATCGGCTACGTTTGCCATCCGGGCGCGGACCCGGCCATTCCCGGCCATGCGGTGCCGTTTCACCCCGACGGCGAAGAGAGTTTTGCCGGCGAGGACGAAGCCGTGTATGAAGCCGTGCACGTGGGCCGCAGTATCGTAGATGGCACGCATCCAGACCTGACGGTGTTGCCGCTAGTGACTGGCGGCGTGTGAATCTCGGGCTTGCGCTTCAGCGAGGCTCCAGCACGCCCGACGGCGAGCCCTGCTTCGCCAGCAGGCGCACCGCCAGTTCCAGCATCCGCTGATTGGCGCGTGGCGGCGTGAACGTCTCGACTTTTTGCAGCGCGGCTTGCGCGACGCTGCGGCGCAGCTCGGTGTCCGTCAGCAGGCGTTCGATGGCGAGCGCCATGGCGTCCACGTCGCCGATCGGCACCAGCAGACCGGCCTTGCCACCTTCCAGCATATCTCGCGGACCGGTCGGGCAATCCGTCGACAGCACCGGCGTGCCGAGCGCCATCGCCTCGCCGAGCACCACGGCGCAACCCTCATAGCGGCTGCTCAGCACGAGCATTTCTGCCTGCCGGATATAGGGCAACGGATTGGCGCAGAAGCCAAGAAACTGTACCGATGCACCGATCCCCAGTTGGTCGGCGAGTTGCTCCAGTTCGCGCCGGTCCCGCCCTTCGCCGATCAGAACGAGCGCCGCCTCGCAGCGGCCGCGCTCGCGCAACTGGGCGTAGGCTCGCAACAAGGTCTTGTGGTCCTTCTGACCTTCGTCCAGACGCGCCACGGAAACGATGAACGACTCAGCCGGACGTTCGATCTCCGCGCGCGCGGCCTGCCGCAGCGAGTCGACGTCGATCACATTCGGCAACTCGACAATGTCCATCTCCACGCCGGTTGTCGAAAAGAGTTCCCGCGCCTCGTGCAGCATGGCGGGGATCAGCACGGTGATCGCCGAGTAACGCGCGTAATGCCGCACGCGCCGGGCGATGTACCGCGCGCTCTTGCCGCCGAGCCGTGCCGCCAGGCTGAAATGATTGACGCCGAACCAGGGCACGTTGCCACTGCCCGCCATATGGCGCAGCGAAAAGTCGAAATCGCAAACCAGATCGTGTTGCTTGACCAGATGCCGCATACGCAGCGCCAGCAGCGGCCGGATCGCGCCGTAGGTCGACAGCTTGTGCAGTAACTTCTCGCCGGTGCCCAGCTTGCGCCGGCGCGCCGCGTCATGCAGCGCGTACATCCATTTCGACGAGGCGAGCACGTGAACGGGAACGTCTTCGGGAATGGACTGCGCGCGCCAGAACGCCAGGTCGTCGGTCGGATACGCCACCGACAGGCTCGGCGCGAACAGGCGCCGGTCGAGCGTCTTCAGCCAGGCGAGCAACGCGGTCTCGGTGCCGCCTTTGCCGAAATCGTTGATATGAAACAGGATGCGCAGCGGGGTGCGGTCGGCTTCGATAGAGCGGGTGTTCACGTTTGTCATCCTGGTTATTCGCCCAACTCGGCCGTTGGCGCTTCGCGCCGCTGTTCACTGCGCGCCGCCGTGGATTGCCCACGTGCGGTCCCGCTCGACGCTGCGCCCGGCGCGCGCGCCTGTTCCGCGCAACCTAGCAGCAGGCCCGCAAAAGCCCAGAATGCCAGCATGGTGGTCTGCCACATGAAGTCGTCGGTCGAATTTTTCGCGATCATACCGGCCACCAGCGCAACGCCCGCGGCGCACTGCCACGGCTTGACTCGCCGCAGCCGCCAGAAACGAAAAACGAGGCACAGCAACAGCACGGTCTGCAGCACCACGCCGACGAATCCCGTCTGCAACCACGTGTTGATGAACAGGTTGTGCGCATGCGTCAGCGCTTGCGGTTCGACCGCCAGCAAACTGGCCGGCATCTCGCTGCGATAGACGATACCCGGCAGCGGCTTGCCGAAACCCACGCCGATCCACCGGTGGCGCTCGGCCTCGTGGATATAGAACGCCCATAGCTTCGGACGCGTGTCGGCCGACACCGTGTCGCCGATCGCGGAAAGCGAACCCGGCACATAGACCGGATGACCGTCGATCGCCAGGTCGTGCGGCTGCTGCACGGAAGGAGGCAGAGCAGCCGTGCGCAGGCGGGAGCTAAGTTCGAGCGTGCCGACGCCGGCCGCGCCCACCACGGCAATGACCAGCAACGCCAGCGGCAGGCGCCGCCGGTACAGCGGAAACAGCGCGACCAGCAGCGTCGCGGCAGCCGCCGGCCAGAAGAACCGGTTGAGCGTTGCGAGGCCAATGAAGAGGCACAGCACGATGCCGCTCGCGCCGATCACGCGCCAACGAGGCCGCAGCATGAAGCCCGCGAACAGCGCCATGGCAAATACCGCGAGCGTGCTGGTGTGGCCGACGCGGTTATAGAAATGCATGGGGAAGGTATTGGCGGTGGGCGGTTGCAAATGCCCCCAGTTGAGCGCGCTGATCACGGCGACCGCCACGCAGGCGATCCAGTTGACGGCCACCACGGGCTCGGGCCGCCGCAGTTGGGTGCCGAATAGCCAGAAGCCCCAGAACGACACCAGCGGATAGAGCACTTCGTCGCACCAGGCGTGCAGACTGATCATCGGATACATGGACCACGCAACCGAGGCGAGGCTCCAGCCGGCCCAGCCCGCGATGGGCAGCGCCAGCGGCCAGTGCCGCGGCGAGGGCCGCTCGGGCGACCAGGCCGCCGCCGCCACACCGAGCGCCATCAGGGCGAGCGCGTTGAAGACGATCGCCGTCATGTGGCCGAACATCACCACGAACAGAATGACCGGACAGGCAACCCAGAACACGCGCTCCACTCGCGCAGCCGTGTGAGTCATTACACTTTCACCAGAACATTTTGCAATGCGTTATATACCGACTCGACCGACAGCCGGCCCATGCAGTCGGCATGGTCGCCGCGCCACGCGACGCAGGTTGTCTCGTTGCGATCACAGCGTCGCACCCATGCTACCTCTCGGCGGAAAATAAAAGGCTGATCGCGGCACGGCATGTCGGCGATCGTAATCGGCACGAAGGGCACCTCGCGCCAATAGCGGCCCGCGCCGTGAATCAGCGCGTTGCCAGGCCCGAACAGCGCGAGCGTGGGCACCCCAATCAGACGCCCCAGATGCGCGACGCCGGTATCGGGACAAACCACGGCTTGCGCGCCGGCAAACAGATGCCACAACTCGCCGAGGCCGAGCCGCGCCGCCAGGTTCGGATGATGCGGGTCCGGATCGATCGCGCGAATCAGTTCGGCCTCGCCCGGACCGCCGGTCCATACCGGCAGATAGCCGAGTGCTTCCACGCGTTGCGCCAGATCGCGCCAGCGCGCGTTGGGCCAGCGTTTGACGCTGGTGCTCGCGCCCGGATGCAGCACGACGTAAGGCTGGGTCAGCAGCGACG
Organism: Paraburkholderia sp. BL27I4N3; assembly: GCF_003386115.1. Taxonomy (NCBI): domain Bacteria; kingdom Pseudomonadati; phylum Pseudomonadota; class Betaproteobacteria; order Burkholderiales; family Burkholderiaceae; genus Paraburkholderia; species Paraburkholderia sp. BL27I4N3. The sequence goes on from NZ_QREJ01000001.1 coordinate 3,167,213, forward strand.
GCTCGGGCAGCGCCGCATGTTGCGGCGCGCGCCAGTCGGCGGGGCGATAAGCGCGCGGCGGCGGCCCGTCGATCAGTTCCGTGGCGAGGTCGGCCCAGGCCGCCGCCGTGTCGGGATACGGCACGCTGCGGTTGAGCGGCCAGTTTTTCCAGGCCGGCCGATCGCCCGAGTGTCCGACGATCCAGCGGCAACCCGCGCCCAGCGCGAGCCAGCTATGACGATTGTCGCCGAGCACCATGCCGAGGTCGTAAGGGCCGGAAAGCAGAACGTCGCGCACGGACTTCGAATCCCGCGGATCGAACGGCAAGGCCGTGACGTCGAAGGGCCGGCCGGCGTACAGCGGCACGATCGCCTTCGGACAGGCGAGAACGATCTGCGACTGAGGGTATTGCTCGCGCAGCTTGGCGAGCAACGGCGTGAGCAGCAGCGTGTCGCCCAGCAACAGATGATGCGCAATCAGGATACGGCGCGGATGCCGCGACTCGCGGCGCAGTGGCTTGATCAGCAGTCGCGGGATAGCCCGCGCAAAAATACGAAGACGCCCGGCAAGCCGACTCATAGGCTCATCGGCGCGTGGGTTCCCGCCGCGATCTTGCAGTACGCCGATACCCGGCGTGAGGTCGCGTTCGCCATGCACAATCTCCAGCGGTATTCTTCCCGAAGGCCTCCAGCGCAGCGGCGACGGTCCCGTCACGGCGGGCTGGCGCGGCTCGGGACGCGGCGCCTTTGGCCCGCCGCCTGTCCAGGCCGGCATGGAAAGCTCGATGAAATAAAATGGGGCGTTCCGCTCGATTTGAGTTCGAGCGTTGGTAGTTCGAAATTATAACATGTGGCCCTGCCGCCGAACGACGCAACACCGCGCCAGCAGGGCCGCCCGCGCCTTACACGGCAAGGCAGCGGCGAGTCCTAACGCGCGGCGTCGATCTGCCGCGCCAGCGTCAACAGCTCGCTGGCGTGAGCGGCCACACTTGCGTCGTAAAGCACCGCGTCGCGGGCAAGTTCGGACGGCGCGCGACGCGTGCCATCGCGATGCGCGCGCACTGCCCGCTCGAGAGTGGCACGCAGGTCGGCGAGGTCGTCCGGCGCGAAAACGAACTTCGCGTGCGGCGCGATCGCATCGCAGCAGCCGATGCTCGACGGGAAAATGACCGGCGTGCCGCACATCACCGATTCAATGCCGACCAGGCCGAACGGCTCATACGTCGATGCGAGGATTGTGAAGTCCGCGGCCTGATAGCACTCCGCGAGCTCTTTCACGTAGCCGATATAGCGCAGCCGTTCGGATGCGCGCGCGGGCGGCCGCCCCGCCACGGCCACAACCACGGGCAGCGACGTGTCACGCAGCGCGGCTTCGATGAGCGGCAAGCCCTTGCGCTCATGGCTGCTCGACGGAAACAGCAGGACGATTTCGTTGTCGGCGAAACCATATTTGTGGCGCAACGCGGCGCGCGTGGCGGCGTCGGTCGGCGCGAAACGTGTGGCATCGACGGGCGGAAACAGCACGCGGATCTTCGCTTCGTCGACCCCGTATAGTTCGCGCAGTTCGTCGTGCATCAACTGTGAATGCGCCACGACCACTTTCGAGCGCTCGTACTGACGGCGCTCGAGCGCGATCTGCCAGCCGTCCGAAGGCTTCTGCGCGCGCCCCGTCGCCCGCAGAAAACCAAGATGCGTGCCGCCACAGATCGCCAGCTCCGACGAATCCACGCGGTTGCAGCCGATCAGCACATCAACCTGCGCCGCGCGCCGCGCCGCGCGCAAGCGCCACGAAAACCAGCGATCGCGCAGTTTGCCCGGCAGGAACGAGACGTTGATACGGTGCGGCTCGACCAGTTTGAATTCGGGCAACGACGCGTCGAAGCGGCGCGCGAAGAAAGCCGGTTCGACGCCGAGCGCGGCGAAGCCCCGCACCAGATCCATGGCGTAGCGCTCGAGCCCGCCGCTATGCCGCAGGGCGTTACTGGAGAGTCCAAGTTTCTTCATTCAGACCGCGCGCGCCTGCGCCTCGTCAAATGTTAAGGGGAAGTCATGCGCGGTCCGGGCCAGCGGACCGCGTGAATGGAAAGCCGAATGGCGGAACGACGTGTCGCGCGCGTCAGGCCGTGGTCTGCTGGAACTGGATGCGGTGCAGATGCGCGTACAGCCCGTCTCGCGCCAGCAGTTCACGATGGCTGCCGCTCTCGACGATGCGCCCCGCTTCCATGACGAGAATCCGGTTGGCGCGCTCGATGGTCGAGAGGCGGTGCGCGATGACGAGCGTCGTGCGGCCCTTCATCAAGGTTTCCAGCGCGGCTTGGACGTGCCGCTCGGACTCGGAATCCAGCGCCGAGGTCGCCTCGTCGAGAATCAGGATCGGCGCGTCCTTGTAGATCGCGCGCGCGATTGCCAGACGCTGCCGCTGGCCGCCCGAGAGCATCAAGCCGTTGTCGCCGACCAATGTGTCGATGCCTTTCGGCATGGCCTCGACGGTGTCCCACAAATTGGCAGCGCGCAGCGCCGCCTTGACCTTCTCGGGATCCGCGGTCTGGCCGTAGGCGACGTTATTGGCGACCGTATCGTTGAACAGCACCACGTCCTGGCTCACCATCGCGATCTGACTGCGCAACGCGTGCAAATCGTATTCGGGGATCGCCACGCCGTCGACCAGAATCTGGCCGGCGGTCGGATCGAAAAAGCGCGGCAGCAGATTCACCAGCGTGGTCTTGCCGCTGCCCGACGGGCCCGCGAGCGCGACCATTTCGCCCGGCGCCACCTTGAACGACACCTGGTCGAGCGTGTGGCGGTTGTGTGTCGCGTTAGCGCTGTAGTTGAACGAGACGTCGCGGAATTCCACTTCGCCACGCGCTCGATCGAGCGGCTTGCCGCCGCCTGCCGGTTCAGACGGCTCGTCGATCAGACCGAAGATCAGTTCGCACGCCGTCATGCCGCGTTGCAGCGGCTGGTTCACGTCCATCAGATGCTTGAGCGGCGAGATGATCAGCAGCATCGACGTGACGAAGGCGACGAAGCCGCCGACGGTGGTCTGATCCGACGACGACTGCACCACCGCGATCGTAATCACTACAGCAAGCGCGATCGACGCAAGGAACTGCGTCAACGGCTGCGCGAGGCCGCCGGACACGGTCATGCGCATGGCGTAGCCGCGCAGACGCTTGCTCATTGCCTCGAAGCGGTCCATCTCGTACTGCTCGCCGTTGTGCACCTTGACGACCTTGTAGCCACCCACCGACTCTTCGACGATGTACGAAAGCTCGTTGGTCAGCAACTGATGCTCGCGGTTCAGACGGCGCAAACGGCGGTTGATCTTGCCGACCAGCCAGCCGATGGCCGGCAGCAGCACCGCGACGATCAGCGTCAAACGCCAGTTCAGATAGAACAGATAGCCGAGCAGAAAGACAACGGTGAGCGAATCGCGCACCAGCGTGACCAGCACGCTCAGCAGCACGTTGAGAATCTGGTTCACTTCGAAGACGATCGCATTGATGACCGTACTCGCGGTTTCGCGCTGGAAGAAGGCGACGCTCGTGTGAATCATGCGGCTGAACATCTTCAGGCGCAGGTCGAGCAGGATCTTGTTCGTCACGTAGGCGAGCAGATAGCCGGACGCGTATTGCGACAGGCTGCGAACCAGGGCGAGGCCGATCACCGCGGCGGGCACGAACCACTTGGTCTTGTCGTTGGCGTGCGCGCCGAAGCCCTTGTCCAGCAGAGGCTTGAGCAAGGCTGGGATCGCCGCGTCGGTGGCGGCGCTGACGGCCATTGCGACGATTGCGCCTAGGAGAACCCAGATCAGCGGCTGGATATACGGCCACAGCCGTTTAAAGACGACGGCGGCCGACGACGCCTCGCCTGAACCGATGGGTTTGCTTAACGTTGGCTTCGCGCTCAAGGAATCCTCTGAGAAGGCGGAACGGCAGCCGCGCGGCGGACGGAAGGCCGGCCGGGCGGAATATCGAAAAAGAGCATTGTAAACGCTTGGGGGTGAGCGTCGAAGGTTGAGAACCGGCTGTGTATACTCCTCGTGCAACTCGCCTGGCGCATTCCGCTTGCGCGACCCGTTCCGTCATTCCGCCCACCACGCTACTTCAGGTATGCAAGAAACCACCCTCGGCGTCGCCATCATCACCAAAAACGCGGCGGCGCGGCTGGCAGAATGTCTGCAAGCCGTGGCCTTCGCCGATCAGATCGTCGTGATCGACGGCGGCAGCACCGACGGCACAGCCGAGATCGCCCGCGCGCACGGCGCACGCGTGATCGAGCAAACCGATTGGCCGGGCTTCGGCCCGCAAAAGAATCGCGCGGTCGACGCGCTCAGCACAAGCTGGATTCTTTCGATCGATGCCGACGAGATCGTCTCACCGGAACTGGCCTCCGCGATTCGCGCCGCGATGACGACTCCCACTGCCGAGGTCTACGCGGTAGACCGGCTGTCGAGCTTTTGCGGCCACTGGATTCATCACAGCGGCTGGTATCCGGACTGGATTCCGCGCCTCTTCAAACGCGGCGCCGCGCGATTCTCCGACGACCTGGTGCATGAGCGACTGGTGTTCGACACGCCCGCGCAGCGACTCGACGGCAAGCTGATGCATTACTCCTACGAGGACTTCGAAGGCGTGTTGCGCAAGCTCGACGCATATTCGACGGCGGGTGCCCAGCAACGTCACGCGGCGGGGCAACGCGGCAGCTTTGGCAAGGCGCTCGGGCGCGGCGCGTGGGCGTTCGTGCGGACTTACCTGCTGCGCCGCGGTTTCCTGGACGGCCGCGCCGGTTTTATGATCGCGGTGTTCAATGCGGAGACGGTGTATTACCGGTTTTTGAAGCTGGCGCGGCTGGGGGAGAAGGCGCGGCGGTAGGTTCTGGGACGTAAGCCGCGCCGGCAGCATCACCGATCAATAGACGATCTCGATCGAGCTTCCCGCGAACTCGCCGCGCAACGCTGCGAGCAGTTCGTCGGTCGGCTTCACGCGCCATGCGTCGCCCAGGCGCATTTCACCTTCCGCATTCTGGCTGCGATAGACCACCTGCACGGCGAGCCCGTTCGGAATCTGTACCGCCTGACGCTGGCCACCTCCGCCATAGCCGCCGCCATTACGGCCGCCGCTGTTGCCGCCGCCATTTCCACCACGCGATGATGCCGCCGGCGCCGCGACAGCTTGCGGTTCGTCCTTACCCGCGCTGTGCGCTTCGAGCACGCGACGCAACGCCAGCGCGTCCGCATTGCCGTTCATCTGCACCTTGACCGCCTCCGCATAACGGCAGCGCGCACGGCCGAGGTCCATGACCGTGTCGACGGTGAAGCGGATACCGCCCGTGAACGCGTCGTTACGCGCCTGGCCTTGCACGACCAGCAGTTCGTCTTCCTTGAACAGCTGCTTGTGCGCCTCGAACGTTTCGTTGAACACCGTGACTTCGCACTGGCCGGTGCCGTCGTCGAGCAACGCGATCAGCATCTTGCCCCGCTGGGTCATCTGCGTGCGCAGCGAGGCGATCACGCCCGCGATCAGCTTGTCGCGTCCTTCCTTCAGCTCGCCGATCTTCTGGCGCACGAAGCGGCGCACTTCGCCCTTGTAGGCGTCGAACAGATGGCCCGACAGGTAGAAGCCGAGCGCGGCCTTCTCTTCCTGCAGCTTCTTCTTTTCCGGCCACTCCGCTTCGTCCACGAGCTCATGACCTTGCGAGGGCGCGTCGCCCATGTCGAACAGACCCGCCTGCAAGGCATTGGCGCTCGCCTGCTCGGCGGCTTCCATGGCGAGCGACACGGACGCGATCAGTTGCGCGCGATTCGCATGCAAGGTGTCGAACGCGCCGGCGCGGATCAAAGCTTCGACCGTGCGGCGATTGACGATGCGGCGGTCGACCCGGTTGCAGAAATCGAAGATGTCGATGAACGGACCTTCTTCACGCGCGCGCAGGATTTCCTCGATGGCGTTCTGGCCGCTGCCCTTGATTGCGCCGAGGCCGTAACGGATCGTTTTCGAACGCTTGCCGTCAGGCTCGGCAACCGGCTCGAAGCGGTACGCGGACAGATTCACGTCCGGCGGCAGCACCGCCATCTTGTTCGTGAGACAGTCTTCGAACAGGATCTTGACCTTGTCCGTGTCGTCCATGGCGAGCGACATATTCGCCGCCATGAATTCCGCCGGATGGTGCGCCTTCAGCCACGCGGTGTAGTACGCGAGCAGCGCATATGCGGCAGCGTGCGACTTGTTGAAGCCGTAGCCCGCGAACTTCTCCATCAAGTCGAAGATTTCGTCCGCTTTTTCCGCGGTCAGACCGTTCTTCGCGGCGCCCTGACGGAACAACTCGCGATGCTCGGCCATTTCCTCGGCCTTCTTCTTACCCATCGCGCGACGCAGCAAGTCGGCGCCACCCAGCGAGTAGCCGCCGATGATCTGCGCCATCTGCATCACCTGCTCCTGGTAGACCATGATGCCGTAGGTCTCTTTCAGAACAGATTCGACGCGCGGATCCGGATACTCCACCACTTCCCGGCCGTGCTTACGCGCGCAGAAGCTCGGGATCAGATCCATTGGGCCCGGACGGTACAACGCGACCAGCGCGATGATGTCCTCGAAGCGGTCAGGCTGCGCGTCTTTCAGCATGCCTTGCATGCCGCGGCTTTCCAGCTGGAACACGGCGACCGTATTCGCTTTCTTCAGGATCGAGAACGACGCTGGATCGTCGAGCGGCACCTGCCCGAGCGACCAGTCCTGCTTCGACGGATCGAGACGGCGGATATAGCGCTCGGCCCAGTCGAGAATCGTGAGCGTGGTCAGACCCAAAAAGTCGAACTTCACGAGGCCGACGGCTTCGACGTCGTCCTTGTCGTACTGGCTCACGACGCCGCTTTCATCGCCCTGCGTATATAGCGGGCAGAAATCAGTCAACTTGCCGGGCGCGATCAGCACGCCGCCCGCGTGCATGCCGACGTTACGCGTCAGCCCTTCCACGCGCTGCGCGAGTTCGAGTAGCTGATGCACTTCGTCTTCGTTGTCGAAGCGCTCCTGCAGGAGCGGCTCTTCCTTCATCGCGTCGGCGATGGTGACGTGCTTGCCCGGCTTGAACGGAATCAGCTTGGCAATGCCGTCCGTGAACATGTAGCCGAGGTCGAGCACCCGCCCGATGTCGCGCACCGCCGCCTTTGCCGCCATCGTGCCGAAGGTGGCGATCTGCGACACGGCGTCCGCACCGTACTTTTCCTTCACGTACTGGATCACGCGATCGCGGCCGTGCTGGCAGAAGTCGATGTCGAAGTCGGGCATGGACACCCGCTCCGGATTCAGGAAACGTTCGAACAGCAGGTTGTAGCGCAGCGGATCGAGGTCGGTCACGCCGAGCGCGTACGCGACCAGCGAACCCGCGCCCGAACCGCGGCCCGGTCCGACCGGCACGCCGTTGTTCTTGGCCCAGTTGATGAAGTCCGCCACAATCAGGAAGTAGCCGGGAAAGCCCATCTTGATGATCGTGCCGCACTCGAATTCGAGGCGCGCGTAATACGTTTCGCGTTGCGCTTCGCGCTCGGCCGCGTCGGGATACAACTGCTCGAGACGCTTTTCGAGCCCCTCTTTCGACAGCTGCACGAGGTAGTCGTCGAGCGACATGCCGTCGGGTGTCGGGAACAGCGGCAGCTTGGGCTTGCCGAGTTCGAGCGTGAGGTTGCAACGCTTGGCGATTTCAACCGAGTTGGCGAGCGCCGACGGAATGTCCGCGAACAGCGCCGCCATCTCTTCCTGTGTGCGGAAGTACTGCTCGGACGTAAAGCGCTTCGAGCGGCGCGGATTCGCCAGAATATCGCCCTCGGAAATGCACACGCGCGCTTCGTGCGCGGTGAAGTCGTCCGGCGTCATGAACTGCATGGGGTGCGTGGCGACCACCGGCAATTTCAGCGACGCCGCGAGCGCGACCGCCTGCTGCACATACTGCTCGCCGCCGGGCAGACCACAGCGCTGCAACTCGATATAGAAGCCGCCCGGGAACACTTTGGCCCAATGCAACGCGTTGCGCTTTGCCGCTTCTTCGTTGCCCGCCGCGAGCGCGAGACCGATGTCGCCCTGCTGCGCGCCGGACAAAGCAAGCAGCCCTTCGCCGAGACCGGATTCCAGCCAGCTCGCCTCGACCTCTGCGCGGCCGCGATACTGATTCGTGAGCGAGGCCTTGCTGAGCAGTTCGCACAGATTCAGATAGCCGCGCCGGTCTTTCACTAGCAGCAGTAATCGGGAAGGCTTGTCACGGTCGTCCGGATTGGTGATCCAGACGTCGCAGCCGGCAATGGGTTTGACCCCTTTGCCGCGGGCTTCCTTGTAGAAACGGACGAGGCCGAAGGCGTTGCCGAGATCGGTGAGGGCGAGCGCGCCCTGACCGTCTTTGGCAGCGGCCTTGACGATGTCGTCAAGACGCACGATGCCGTCGGCAATCGAGAATTCGGAGTGAACGCGGAGATGAACGAAGCGGGGATCTGACATGGGCGACATTGTAACTCCACCCTTCCGGAGTTTTCAGGCCAAAGCAGCGCGTTAGCCGATCGGCTTAGGACACAAATAGGCGAGCCGCTTGCACAGGCGCTTCTACGTTGGCCGGGCACGCGAGCGGACGCTCGCGCAGAGCAAATCGACAGCAAGTTGACGAACGATTTGCGCTACCGCAAACCCTTGCCCATTCGGCCGAGTCGGGTAAAGCGCCGGGTTGAGGGATAATACGGGTTTCGCCCTATTCGACGTGGCCGCGCCGCATGGCGTTTGAAGGCGGGCAGCCCAATGCGCCCCCGTTTTCCGCGAGGCCGGTCACTTCTTACCGCTGGACACTCATGAGTATCGTTAATCTCTCTTCGTATCATTTCGCGACTATCGAAGACACCGCTGCATGGCGCCCGTTCGTCACGGAACGCTGCAATGCGCTCGGCCTGAAGGGCACCATTCTGCTCGCGCCGGAAGGCATTAACCTGTTCGTCGCCGGCACGCGCGAAAACACCGACGCCTTCATCCACTACATTCGCCACGACGCGCTGTTCGAAGGCAAGTTCGTGAATCTGCAGTTCAAGGAAAGCCTGTCGGACAAGCAGCCGTTCACCCGTATGCTGGTCAAGCTCAAGCGCGAGATCATCACGATGAAGAAGCCGGCCATCCGGCCGGAACTCGGCCGCGCGCCGTTCGTCGACGCGCCCACGCTGAAAAACTGGCTGGACCGCGGTCACGACGACCAGGGCCGTCCAGTCGTGATGCTCGACACGCGCAACGCGTTCGAGGTCGACGTCGGCACATTCGACAACGCGCTCGATTACCGCATTACGAAATTCAGCGAGTTTCCCGAAGTGATCGAGCACAATCGCGCGGACCTGGAAGGCAAGACGGTCGTGTCGTTCTGCACGGGCGGGATTCGCTGCGAGAAGGCCGCGATCCACATGAAGGAAGTCGGCATCGAGAACGTATACCAACTCGAAGGCGGCATTCTGAAGTACTTCGAGGAAGTGGGCGGCGCGCATTATCACGGCGACTGCTTCGTATTCGACTACCGCACCGCGCTCAATCCGCAGCTCGAGCCTAGCAAGACCACGCAATGCTTCGGCTGCCGCGCGGTGGTCCCGCCGCAAGCGCAAGAATCGCCGCTGTACGTGGCGGGCAAGACGTGTCCGGAATGCCATCCGGACGGCAAGGCGGCGCGCGCCGCGTGATGGCGGCGGCGTACCACGCCACCACTGGCCCATGACCTATCGCGGACGTTTCGCGCCCTCGCCCACCGGGCCATTGCACTTCGGCTCGCTGGTCAGCGCGCTCGCAAGCTGGCTGGACGCACGTGCTCATCGCGGCGCATGGCTCGTTCGCGTTGAAGACATCGACGGCCCGCGCACAGTGCCCGGCGCCGCGGAAGACATCCTCGCCACGCTCCAACGCTTCGGCATGCATGCGGATGAACCGCCTGCCTGGCAAAGCACGCGGATGGCGCGCTATCAGGAAGCGCTGGAGCAATTGAAAGCGACGGGCGTGATTTATCCATGTGGCTGCACGCGCAAGGAAATCGCCGACTCGCTGCTCAACGCGCACACGCGCAATACGACGCTCGCCTATCCCGGCACCTGCCGCAACGGCCTGCACGGCAAACCGGCGCGCGCATGGCGCTTGCGCGTGCCGGACGGCAACCCGGCGATCATCACGTTCGAAGACCGCTGGCAAGGCAAACAGACTCAAAATCTGGCCACCGAGGTCGGCGACTTCGTGCTGAAGCGCGCGGACGACCAATGGGCGTATCAACTGGCGGTGGTCGTCGACGACGCGGACGCGGGCATCACGCACATCGTGCGCGGCGCGGATTTGATGGATTCAACGGCTAGGCAGATCTATTTGCAGCGCTGCCTGGGCGTGCCGACACCCGAATATCTGCATGTGCCCGTCGTCACGAATGAAGAGGGCGAAAAACTCAGCAAGCAGAACGGAGCCACAGCACTGGACCATGACAAGCCGCTTGAAGCGCTGAGCGCCGCGGCACGGCATCTTGGGCTCGATCTGGGAAACGCTGCGACCTATACGACGCTAGACGGCTTTTATGCTGCCGCCACGGCAGCATGGTCAAAACGGATGGGCTTACCGAAAGCGTGAGCGCGATTCGCGTCTGAAAATCTTGCCGTGCGCGGCCCGCATTGCGCAAACCGGCTGCGGCAACCGGCACGGCGTGCGGTGCGGCGTAAGTATTCGACACGCTTCAAATTTTGCCGCGCTTCAAACGGCGCCCTGCTTGCGCCCGAGCCCGGTCCCTTGAGATAAACCGAGCCGCAAGCAGCGAACTACAAATCAGGTAGACGAGGACGACTTCCGCGGCATCCCAAACCCGCCCAGCAGCGCTGCCAGCGGCTGCTTGGACGCCGCCTTCTGCGGCGCGGCGGAAGCAGCGGCCTCCTCGATCTTGCGAACCGAAGAAGGCGACGGCTCATAAGGCTTCAGGAAGAAATCATCCACGGGCTGCGCGCGATGATGATGCGGCCGGTCGTACGAACCCGACGACGACGCACCCGTGCGACGACGGCTGCCGCGATCCTCACGGCCGTCGCTGCTGCGCTCGCGACGCGGCGCGCGTTCTTCATGGTGATGCCGCACCGGCGCTTCCACCGTCAGGCGTTGCACGTCTAGCGGACGCTTGATCAGCTTCTCGATATCGGCCAACTGCTTGCGCTCGTTCGGGCTGCACAGCGACAGCGCATCGCCCGAAGCACCCGCGCGGCCGGTACGGCCGATCCGGTGCACGTAGTCTTCCGCATTGAACGGCAGATCGAAGTTGATCACCGCCGGCAATTCGGCGATATCCAGGCCGCGCGCGGCGACGTCCGTAGCCACCAGCGCTTCGATCTCGCCGCGCTTGAACGCGTCGAGCGCCTGCATCCGCTCATTCTGCGTGCGGTCGCCGTGAATCGCGGTCGCAACCACGCCGTCGCGCTCGAGGCTGCGCGCGAGACGGCTCGCGCCGATCTTGCTGTTGCAGAACACGATCACCTGCTTGAGACCGCGTTCGCGAATCAGTTGCACGACCGCACCGGTCTTGTCGCCCTCGGCGACTTCGTACACGACCTGCGTCACGTTGGTTGCGGTCGAGTTGCTGCGCGCGACTTCGATGGTCTGCGGGTCACGCAGATACGTGGCGGCAAGCTTCTTGATTTCGCCCGAGAACGTGGCCGAAAACAGCAGGGTTTGACGTTCTTTCGGCAGCAGGTTCAGGATGCGCTGCAAATCCGGCAGGAAGCCCATGTCGAGCATGCGGTCGGCTTCGTCGAGCACGAGGATCTGCACCTGGCCGAGATTGGCCGTTTTCTGTTGCACGTGATCGAGCAGACGGCCCGGCGTGGCGATCAGAATCTCGACACCGCGGCGCAGTTGCTCGGATTGCGGATTCATATCCACGCCGCCGAACACCACCGCGCTGCGCAGCGCGGTGTGTTTCGCATACGCCTGCACGTTCGCGGCGACCTGGTCGGCCAGTTCACGAGTCGGCGTGAGGATCAGCGCGCGCACCGGATGGCGCGCGGGCGAAGCGCTCGTGCTGGCCTGCGGCAGCAAACGCTGGATGATCGGCAGCGAGAAGCTCGCGGTCTTGCCGGTGCCGGTTTGCGCGGCGCCCATCATGTCACGGCCGGCCAGCACGACAGGGATCGCCTGCTCCTGGATCGGCGTGGGGATGGTGTAGCCCGACTCTTTGACGGCTTTCAGGATGTCGGGCGCGAGGCCGAATTGATCAAAAGTCGCAGTACTGGGCGTGACGGCTGTGTCGGACATGGTGGCTTTCGCTAAAAATGCGCTTCGCGCGTGCGCGCGGTAGCGGTCGGAACCGCAGAGGGCATTGTGATGAAGGCGGAGCCACGGCGTTCCGCACGGGACCCGTTGGTACTGTCGGTACGGCGGGAAAAATTGCGGCCGGCTCCGGCCGGCGGAAACACCCGCCGGAAAGGCCGGTATTGTAGCACTTCAGCAAAAACACTCATGGCGCATGCGGCGGCTTTCTGCTTACGCCCGTGAAAGCCAGCCGCCGAGACGCTCCGCCGCCGCCGGAGAATCGCGGCAAAGCCGTGGCGCGCCCCGCTCGCAGCGTAGTTCGTGGGGACGACAGTTGTGTGACAGCATGTGGGTTCGGCGCCGGCGCGTCTCAGCCGTCTTTGCGGCTAGGTCGTGTCCCGCCTCACCGCTCACGCATTACCACTTGACCGCCTCACCACGTCTCGCGCATCACCATCAAGCGCAGTTCGGTCATGTCCTCGATCGCGTAGCGCACGCCTTCGCGCCCCAGCCCGGAATCCTTCACACCGCCATAAGGCATGTTGTCGACCCGGAACGAGGGCACGTCGTTGATCACCACGCCGCCCACGTCGAGTTCGTCCCACGCGCGATGCGCATGCGCGAGCGAATCCGTGAACACGCCCGCTTGCAGCCCGAAATCGCTGTCGTTGACGGTTGCGAGCGCGGCGCCGAAATCGTCGAAGCGCTCCAGGATCGCCACCGGCCCGAAAGCTTCCTTGCGATACAGATCCGTGTCGCGTTTCACGCCTTCGAGCAGCGTGGCTTCGAACATCGCGCCGTCCACCTTGCCGCCCGCGACGATTTTCGCGCCCGCCTGCACCGCGCTGTCCATCCAGCCGGCGAGGCGTTTGGACTCGGATTCGGAGATCATCGGCCCGACGAAGGTCTTTTCGTCTTTCGGATCGCCCATCACCAGCGACTTCGTCTTCGCGATCAGCTTCTCGCGCAGCGCATCGTAGATTTTCGTGTGGACCAGAATCCGCTGCACGCCGATACAGCTCTGCCCCGATTGATAGAACGCACCGAACGCGAGCCGCTCGACCACGTAGTCGAGCTTCTCGCCCTGATCGCCGTCGACGATCGCCGCCGCGTTGCCGCCCAACTCCAGAATCACCTTCTTCTTGCCGGCTTTCTTTTTGAGGTCCCAGCCCACCGCCGGCGAGCCGGTGAAGGACAGCAATTTGAAGCGCTCGTCGGTGGTGAAGAGATCCGCACCGTCGCGATGCGCGGGCAGAATCGAGAATGCACCTTTCGGCAGGCCGGTCTCCGCCAGAATCTCGCCCATGATGAGCGCGCCGACCGGCGTGCGGCTCGCCGGCTTCAACACGAACGGCACCCCCGCCGCGATAGCCGGCGCGACTTTGTGCGCGGTCAGGTTCAGCGGGAAATTGAATGGCGAGATAAACGAACACGGGCCGATCGGCACACGCTTCACATAACCGTGATAGCCCTTGGCGCGCGGCGATATCTCCAGATTGACGATCTCGCCGTCGATGCGCACCGATTCCTCCGCCGCCACCTTGAACGTATCGATCAGGCGCGTGACCTCGCCTCTCGAGTCGTTGATCGGCTTGCCGGCTTCGATGCACAGCGCCAGCGCCAGCTCGTCGTAGCGCTCGCGAAAGCGCTTCACGCAATGTTCGAGCACCGCCTGGCGCTTGAACGGGGGAAAGGCGCGCAACGCGGGCATGGCGTCGACGGCATGGCCGATCGCTTTGTCGATCGCGGCGGCGTCGGCCATCGCGACGCGGGTCGCGACTTCGCTGCTGAATTTATCGGTGACTTCGAGGTCGGTGTTGGCGGCCACCGCAACGTTCGCCAGGTAGTACGGGTAAGTCTTCTGCAACATGACGCGTCTCCTTGATCCGATGCCTTCACAGTTGCGCCGAAAGCCGCTTGATTTCGCGATTCAGCACGCGCTCGTTGTCCGAATAGTCGATCGGCAGATCGATCACATGCACGCCGGGCGTTGCGAAACATTCGCGCAGCAGCGGCGCGAATTCCCCCGCCGTTTCGATGCGGTGCCCCTTCGCCCCGTAGCTCTCGGCATACGCGACGAAATCCGGATTGCTCAGCGTCATGCCGTAGTCCGGGAAGTTCATGTTTTCCTGCTTCCAGCGGATCATGCCGAAGGCGTCGTCGCGCACGATCAGAATCACCAGATCCAGTTTCAGACGCACGGCCGTTTCCAGTTCCTGCGAGTTCATCATGAAGCCGCCGTCGCCGCACACGGCCATGACCTTGCGGTCCGGGTGCACGATCTTGGTGGCGATCGCGGACGGCAAGCCCGCGCCCATCGACGCCAGCGCGTTGTCGAGCAGCAGCGAATTCGGTTCGTGCGCGCGGTAGTAGCGGGCGAACCAGATCTTGTACATGCCGTTATCCAGACACACGATGCCGTCCACCGGCGTGGTCTCGTACACGTCGTTGACGACGCGCACCGGATACATGGGAAAGCGGTCGTCGTGCTGGCCTTTGGCCAGATGCGCCTCGAAGTGCTCCTTGATTTCCTTGAAGCGCGTGAAGTCCCAATGCTCCTGCCGCTCCTTGAGGCTTTCCTTGAGTTGCCACACCGCGTTGGCGATATCGCCGACCACTTCGATCTGCGGGAAGTACACGGTGTCCACTTCCGCGCCGAGAAAGTTGACGTGAATCACCGTTTTCTCGCCCGCGTCGCCGCTGCGCATGAAAAACGGCGGCTTCTCGATCACGTCGTGACCGACGTTGATGATGCAGTCCGCGTGGTCGATCGCGCGGTGCACGAAGTCGCCGTCGGAGAGCGTCGCATTGCCGAGCCACATGGGGTGCGATTCGTCGATCACGCCCTTGCCCATCTGCGTCGTGAAGAACGGAATGCCGATCTGGTCGACGAACTCGCGCAGCATCTTGGTGGTGGTCTTGCGATTGCCGCCCGCGCCGATCATCAGCAACGGATGCTTCGCGCTGGTGATCGCCTCGACCGCGCGCGCCACGGCTTTTTCCTCGGCGACGGGACGGCGGCTGTAGCTCTTCGGAATCGGCTTGCCGTCGCCTTCTTCATGCGCGACGTCTTCGGGCAATTCAAGGTGCGTGGCGCCCGGCCGCTCTTCCTCCGCCTGACGAACCGCCTCGCGCACCATCGCCGGAATATTGGCGATCGACACGATCTGCCGCGTGTACTTGGTGAGCGGCTCCATCATGCGCACCACGTCGACAATCTGAAAATGTCCTTGCTTGCTCGACTTGATCGGCTTTTGCCCGGTGACCATCAGCATCGGCATGCCGCCGAGTTGCGCGTAGGCCGCGGCGGTCACGAAGTTGGTCGCGCCCGGTCCGAGGGTGGCCAGACACACTCCCGTGCGCCCGGTGAGACGGCCGTACGTGGCGGCCATAAAGCCGGCCGCCTGTTCGTGGCGCGTGAGGATCAGACGGATTTTCGAGCGGCGCAGCGATTCGAGCAGATCGAGATTTTCTTCACCGGGAATGCCGAACACGTACTCGACACCTTCGGCTTCCAGCGATTTGACGAACAGGTCCGATGCTTTCATTGAGGGTCTCGCTTGATGATACGGACGCGGGCCGCGACCCCGTCGCCGGGGCCCGGAAACTGGCGATCGAAAACGACGCCGGCAATGCCCGGCATGACTACGACGGCATGACGCGGCGGCACGGCGGCAATGCCATGCGGGACAGCTTACTACTCGAATGGAAACGGTGTGCGCCGGCGGACAGCGCCGCAAGGCAGGGGGAAAGAAGAAACGGCGGCATGGGTGGAGAATGCCGCCATATCTCGCACTCAGCGATTGATGGCGATGCAGTCGGAAAGCATGGGCGGCGCGTCTTGGCCGGCCATGGCGTCATACAGGTCGGCGCGCGGGCCCTTGGTCCACCACGTGTAGCTGCCGGCCTGATATTTCGCGCCGGACGCCGACAGCGTGTTGACGAACAGCAGTTGCTTGCCCTTCACCGGCACGAGCGCGAAGCTTTGGCCGTTCGCCGTGTTCCAGTAAGTGACTTGCAGGATCTTGCCGGTCGCGCAGGTGTATTTGTGCGTCTGACGGTTTTTGGTCTGAATCTCGGAGAACTGCAACGGCGCGGCCCACGCCTCGCTGTATAGCGCCGCGAGACCCGCCGCTGTGGCGACTGCAACAAGCCATTTCTTCATTGGATGCCTCGATCGTTGCTACCAATCTAACACGGGTGACGCGCCGCCCATTGCGCCTCGCGCTGCGGCTAAACGTCCGACGACGGATCGGTTATGGATCGATCACGTCGGCGCACGCGTCGGTCGGCGCGGCGGCGACATGCCCCACCAGCGGCACGATCTTCAAGCCTGCCGAGGCGACCCGGCACGGCGCCGCCGCGAGGCCGCACCCCGACAATCCCGCGCACAGCGCGAGCAGCACGCCGAGTGCGCAGAGACGGCCGGTCCAAGCGCGCCGCGTGGTGTTGCGGATTTCCAGCGCCATACGTACCTTTACTCCGATGAGCCCGACGAGCCCAATCATTCAGATTGCGCGCGCGGCAATGGTGCCGGGCACGCGGGTCGGGCAGCGCATGGCAAATCGCCTCATTACAGCGATTCGCCATGCGTTGCGCCGCGACTTACTTTGCCGACACCGGCCGCACGGCCGCTGCGGCCTGCTTCGCGCGCGAACGGGCTTCGTCCGTGTTCTCGCCGGTGGCGAGCGCCACGCCCATGCGGCGCTTGATGAAACTCTCCGGCTTGCCGAATAGACGCAAGTCCGAGTTCGGCACCGCCAATGCCGCGGCGACGCCTTCGAAGGCAATGCCTGCCTCGTCGAGCCCGCCGTAAATCACCGCCGACGCACCCGGCGCCCGCAACGACGTATCCACTGGCAAACCGAGAATCGCGCGCGCATGCAATTCGAATTCCGAAAAGCGTTGCGAGCACAGCGTGACGAGACCCGTGTCGTGCGGACGCGGACTCACTTCCGAAAACCATACGTCATCGCCGCGCACGAAAAGTTCCACCCCGAACAGGCCGCGGCCGCCGAGCGCGGCCGTCACCTTGTGCGCGACCTCGCGCGAGCGTTCCAGCGCGAGCGGGCTCATGGGCTGCGGCTGCCACGATTCGACGTAGTCGCCCGCCACTTGCACGTGGCCGATCGGGTCGCAGAAATACGTGCTGACTTCGCCGCTTGCCGGATCGATGGCGCGCACGGTCAATTGCGTGATTTCGTATTCAAAGTCGATAAAGCCTTCGACGATCACGCGGCCGTGATTCACGCGGCCGCCGGCCAGCGCGTATTGCCATGCGGGTTCGACGTCGGCGTCGCTGCGCAGCACCGACTGCCCCTTGCCCGACGACGACATGACCGGCTTCACCACACACGGATAGCCGACTTTGGCGATGCCCGCGCGCAGCTCGTCGAGCGAATCGGCGAAGGCATACGGCGAGGTCGGCAAGCCGAGTTCCTCGGCGGCGAGACGGCGGATGCCTTCGCGGTTCATGGTGAGCTGCGTGGCGCGCGCGGTCGGGATCACTTCGGCGAGACCGTCGCTTTCAATAGCGGCGAGCGCGTCGGTCGCGATTGCCTCGATCTCGGGGACGATCAGGTGCGGGCGCTCCTGTTCGACCAGCGCGCGCAACGCGGCGCGGTCGGTCATGTCGATCACGTGCGCGCGGTGCGCCACCTGGTGACCCGGCGCATTCGGGTAACGGTCGACGGCGATCACTTCGACGCCCAGCCGCTGCAGCGCGATGATCACTTCCTTGCCGAGCTCGCCGGCGCCGAGCAGCATGACGCGCGTGGCGGATTCAGAAAGGGGTGTGCCGATCCGTTGGCCGATCTGCATGAGGTCTCCAGATAAAAGTCGGATGAGGGTGGGATTGGGTAGAGCACGATGTTAACATGCGGGCCCCTCGCCGCGCCTTGCTCGCGGCGGCCGCACCATGCTTCACGCGTGCAGGGCAACGGCGTAGCAAGCAGGCGGCGCGCAAGGGCGCCGCGGCGCTCCGAATCAGCGCTTTCGCGTGCCGTTGCTCTCGCGTGCGGCGAGCTTAGTGCGTTACCCTTACGCCTTCGCCAGTTTGAAGAGGAACGACGCCATGCTCCAAAGCTCCTCCGCGCGACGTATTGCGCGCTTCACCCCGTATCTGCGCACCGCCATTGCCGCGTTGAGCGTCGCCGCGCTGTTGGGCGCCTGTGCGATCCCGAAACATCCCGACGAGCAAGCCGCCGCGCCCGATCCATTCAATCCCGCCGCCGCGCAACTGCTCGACGACACCAGTTGGGTGTTGAGCGCCTGGAAACAGGCCGACGGCACGGCGCGCGCGATTCCGTCCGCCGACCAGGGCGCGCCGATTACCCTCACGCTTTCGACCTCGACCGGCCAGCGCCACGCCAGCGGCTTTTCCGGCTGCAACCGTTACATGGGCTCGTACGCGCTGAAAGACGGCAAGCTGAGCTTCGGCACGCTCGGCGGCACGCGCATGGCATGCATGACGCCGGGCGGACAGATCGAAGGCGCCTATCTCAATGCGCTCACGCACATCGACCGCACCGGCGTGCAGATGCGCGCGCCGCAGCAGATGCAACTGGTGCTCGACAACGGCGACACGCTGACCTTCGACAGCAGCGCGAAATGAACGCGTCGCGGATCCTCCCGTCGACGCCTCGGCGCGCTGCTGACCGAAGCGGGCTGCACAGCGGCGCCGCGCGCCAGACGGTCCATATGACGGGTGAAGGCTGTCCCGACAGCCGTTGTTTTTCACCGACGGCACGCCGCGCGCCGGTCTGTTTTTCAATTGGACGCCAGCATACTTGCGTCTGCCTTCGAAGCATCGGGCTTCGCCGGTTAAACTCGTCGGATTGCGTTTTTGCGCGTCCGTCATTCGTTGATGTCTAGTATGCACACGGTAGTTTTCGGCTGGTTCGGCGGGTCAGCCGTCTGGTTCATTCCTCTTTTGTGGCGTCTCGTGAAGTCGGTTCTGCCGGGCGGCGCGGGTCTGCGCGGCCCCGGCACGATCCGGCTGTGGCTCGGCTTCGTCTGCGTGCTGGTGGCGAGCTGCACACTCGAGGCGTCGCTGATCGGCATGGCCGGCGTGAACGGCTTCGGCCATGCGCTGGCCACGGGCTTCGGCCATCTGCTCGGGCATATCGGCACGCCTCTCGCAGCGCTCGCGCTGCTTTTCATCAGCCTGCCCTGGCTGATCGACTTCCGCTGGCGCGATTTCGCTGCCTGGGCCGACGGCGCGTTCGGCCTCGGCCTGTCGCGCGGCCTCGCGAAACGCGACGAGGAAGCGCGCCGCCATCGCAGCGTCGATGACGGTTTGCCGTCGCATGTTTCGCCGGCCACCAATACGATGGCCCCTAAAACCAATGGTCGTTACGCGCGCCCGACGGTCTGGCGTCCGCCGGCGCGTGGACGCGACGCGGCTGCGGTTGGTGCCGCAGCGAGCGTGGCGGGCAAGGATGCAGCGGCGCGTAGCGGTGCAGCGAGTTGGCGCACTGGCGCGGCCGCGCCGCGCGGCCAGGCGACGCAGACCGAGCCGGTGCTGCGCACGGGCGCCGCGGCGACACCGCCGCGACATGGGCCGATGCAAACGCAACCACTCAAAGCGGACAAGGCTGCCTGGATGCCGGCTGAACCGGTTGCGCCGGCCGGCTGGTTGCGCGAGTCGGGGACGCGGGCGGCTCTGCCGGGAGCAGGATCGATGGCGGGATCAGTCTCGGGTGCGGCAGCAGGGTCGGGGGTGTCTGGAGCTTCCGGAGCTTCCGCTCGCGTTGGCGCGTCGCAGGTTGGACGTCGTTCTGCCGGCGAGCAACGGCACGTGGGATCGGTAGCCGGGAGCGCTTTCGCTGCGGGAGCTGCGGGAGCTGCGGGTGCTGCCGCCAAGGTAACTCAGGCAGCGGTGCATACGTCATCAGCAACGGCGCGGGCCGTGTCGGGCAGCGTGGGCTCTCATTCCGCCGCAGGTTCAGTTGGAAATGCGGCGGCCGGCGCGGGCCGTCCTTCGACGATGGCCCATGACACAGCGGCCTCGGCGGCTTCCGTCAACCGCACGTCGGCGCCCCGGCAAGCTTTCTCGCGCGCCCCGCGTTCGAACGAAGTCACGCCGACGCGAGCAGCGAGCCGGCCGGCACCGAGCTACACGCGTCCAATGCCGGTGACGCAGAAAGTCACGCCACCTGCCAGCGTCCAGGAGACCCTTCGCAGCATCGCGGAAAACGCCGCACGCTGGACCGATATTGCGGGCGTGAGCCTCGCGCGCAGCACCGGCTCGGAAAATGCGAAAGTGACGGACGCGCCGAACGCGGCGCCGTCGTTCGAGCCTGAGCAGTCGATTGTCGATGTGCCACGAACGGATGCGGCTGAAGCGGCTTTGACGCCGGATGCGCATCGCCCTTCGCTTGAAGCTGCAGACAGCGCCCCGGCCGATCACGCGTCAGACGCCCCGCCCGACACGCCGCGCATGGAAGCAGTGGTCGAGGTGCCGCCCGAAGTGAGCCACGAGCCCGTCGTGCAGTGGCCAATCGAGCCGCCGATTATTCGACCGTCGTTGACGGCGGCGCCAGTGGGTGAGCACGGGCTGGTTGCTACGCCAGCGCCGACGTCTGCGCCAGTGTCTGTGTCTACGTCTACGCCTGCGCCAATAACTGCGCCAGTGGTTGAGCACGTGTCGATTGTTTCGCCTGCACCTGCACCTGCACCTGCACCTGCACCTGCACCTGGATCGCAGCATGTGCCGCCGGCCGCTACACCGACGCCGTTCCAGGTTTTCGCTGCGCAGTTGCAAGCAAGCGAAGCGCACGAGGATGAAACGTCGTTCGAAGACGATCCGACTGTATCGACAACATACGCCGACCATCACACGAGCCCGAGCGTTGAAACCGCACCGACGCTCAGCCAGGCTGCGGACCATTCAGAAGTCATCGCACCGCGCGTCGAGCCGCAGCTCGCCGCGCCTGCGTCGGCTGCTGAAGTGGTGATCGAAAAAACGCTCGCGCCTTGGGAAGCCGAACTCGATGCGGTACTCGCGCAGCACACGGCTTCGTCATCGAGCGTGCCGGGTGTCAGCCGCGTCGGTGTGTCGAGCGGAGCCGGCCCGACGCATGACGCCATGCCATCGCTGAACATGGCGCGCGCTG
Source organism: Paraburkholderia sp. BL27I4N3 (assembly GCF_003386115.1). NCBI lineage: Bacteria > Pseudomonadati > Pseudomonadota > Betaproteobacteria > Burkholderiales > Burkholderiaceae > Paraburkholderia > Paraburkholderia sp. BL27I4N3. Next base: position 3,188,580 of record NZ_QREJ01000001.1, read on the forward strand.
TCGAGTCCGCCACGCCCGTCGAAACCGAAACGGCGCACGCCCCTGCCCTGTCAGGCGTACCTGAAGCATCGGACTCGTCGACCGTTGGGCACGAGGCGAACATAACCGCCGCAACGCCGCCGCAGAATGTCATGCCGCACGTCTCGGAGACACCGACCGCAGCACACGCGGCGAACATGAGCACCGCAGCGGCGCCGCAAAGCATCGCGCCGCAGGTTTCAGGCTCGTCGGCTAACGCGCATGCGTCGAACCTGCCTACGGCGGTGCCACCGCAGGACCTCGCGCCGCAAGCATCGAACGTGGTTCGCTTTCCGGGCTTCGCGGTTCAGACCGCGCCCGTGGCATCCGATGTCGCTGACTACGAATCTTTCGCCGTTGAAGAACGTCCTGACAACGCCGCTATCCCACCGCAAGCGCCGGCAGCATCGGCATCGCTCGCGGCGCCATTCACAAACGCGGCCCCATCCGTAGAAGCAACCGAAGCAACCGAGGCCACAGAGCCCACCGAACCCGCCGTCCAACCACGCCCTCCCCTGCGCGGCCACAGCCCCGCCAACGGCTTCGAGTTCCGCGCGCCCGCGGCATCGATGGTCGAATTGCCCACGCTCGACCTGCTTGCTCCCGCGGACATCGACGTCGAACCGGTCTCCGAAGAAAAACTCATCGAAACCGGCCTGCTGATCGAACAGCGCCTGCAGGAATTCAAGGTACCGGTCACCGTCGTCGGCGCGTCGGCCGGCCCGGTCATCACGCGCTTCGAAGTCGAGCCGGCGCTCGGCGTGCGCGGCAGTCAGATCGTCGGCTTGATGAAGGATCTGTCACGCGGCCTCGGGCTCACGTCCATCCGCGTGGTCGAGACGATTCCCGGCAAGACCTGCATGGGCCTCGAATTGCCGAACGCCCGGCGCCAGACGATCCGCCTCTCTGAAATCCTCGAAGCCAGCGTCTATCAGAACTCGCATTCGCAGTTGACGCTCGCCATGGGCAAGGACATCACCGGCCATCCGGTCGTCGCCGATCTGGCGAAGGCGCCGCACATGCTGGTGGCCGGCACGACCGGTTCGGGCAAATCGGTGGCGATCAACGCGATGATCTGCTCGCTGCTCTACAAGGCGACGCCGGAAGAAGTGCGCCTGATCATGATCGATCCGAAGATGCTGGAGCTGTCGGTCTACGAAGGCATTCCGCATCTGCTCGCACCCGTGGTCACGGACATGAAGCTGGCGGCCAACGCGCTCAACTGGTGCGTCGGCGAAATGGAAAAGCGCTACCGCCTGATGTCCGCAGTCGGCGTGCGCAACCTGGCCGGCTTCAACCAGAAAATCCGCGATATCGAGGCCAAGGGCAAGAAGCTCGGCAACCCGTTCTCGCTGACGCCGGAAGCGCCGGAACCGCTCGCGCCGTTGCCGCTGATCGTGGTCGTAATCGACGAACTCGCCGACCTGATGATGGTGGCCGGCAAGAAGATCGAAGAACTGATCGCGCGCCTCGCGCAGAAGGCTCGCGCTGCCGGCATACATTTGATTCTGGCGACGCAGCGTCCTTCGGTGGATGTGATCACCGGCCTAATCAAAGCGAATATTCCGACGCGGGTGGCCTTCCAGGTATCGTCAAAAATCGACTCGCGCACGATTCTCGATCAGATGGGCGCGGAGTCGCTGCTCGGCCAGGGCGACATGCTGTTCCTGCCGCCCGGCACCGGCTATCCACAACGTGTGCACGGCGCGTTCGTCGCTGACGAGGAAGTGCATCGGATCGTCGAATATCTGAAGCAGTTCGGCGAGCCGCAGTACGAGGAAGGTATTCTCGACGGCCCGGCCACCGACGGCGGCGCGGCGCAAGACCTGTTCGGCGAGTCGCCGGATGCGGAAGCCGATCCGCTTTACGACGAAGCGGTCGCCTTCGTGGTGCGCACGCGGCGCGCGTCGATCTCGTCGGTGCAGCGGCAGTTGCGCATCGGTTATAACCGCGCGGCGCGGCTCGTCGAGCAGATGGAAACCGCGGGCCTCGTGTCGGCGATGGGCATCAACGGCAGCCGCGAAGTGCTGGCGCCGGGGCAGGCGGAATGAGCGGCGAATGGCCGGTGAACGCCGCTGATTGCAGTTGATCGCCGGCGCTTCCGAGGGCCGAAGACGCAAGCGCAAACAACCTCGCCGCGAAATCGACCACAAAAAAAGAAATCGGGCCGCTTCATAACAGCGGCCCGTTTTTTCATCCCGCGCGCGGCGCGTCGACATCACCCGCCTCGTCTTTCACCGCGTCGTCGGCATCTCGTCTTAAGACGGCGAGACCAGCTTGAAATCGACCGGCGCGCCGAGTTCGAAATGCTTCGGATTCGCTTCGAGCAAACCGCTCTGCTGATCGCGCTTGAACACATACACGGTATCGCTGTTCTGATTGCCGACGATCAGCCAGTTGCCGGTCGGGTCGATCGCGAATTCACGCGGCGACTTGCCCATGCTCGATTGATGACCGATTTTCTTCAGGTGCCCGTTGGTGGGATCGACCGAAAAGATCACGATGTCGTTCGCGTCGCCGCGATTGGTGGCATACAGAAAGCGCCCGTCCGGCGACAGATGAATCGCCGCCGCGCCCACCGCGCCCTTGAAGCCGGGTTCGGTCAGCGGCAACGTTTGCACCTGCGTGAGCTTGCCGTCGTTGTAATTGAACGTGCTGACCGTGGCGGCCATTTCGCTCGTCAGATATGCGTGTTTGCCGTCGGCACCGAACACCAAATGGCGCGGACCCGAGCCGGCTTTTTCCTGGTTGTAACGCCAGTCGGTCGGGCCGAACAGGCCGCGGCTGCCGTCAGGCGTGTAGCGATACGAGTACAGCTTGTCCGCGCCGAGATCCTGCGCGAACAGATAGTGGCCATCCGGCGAGAACACCGTGGAGTGAACGTGCGAATTGTCCTGACGTCCCTTCACCGGGCCGCCGCCTTCGTGATGCACGGTGAGCACCGACGCGCCGACCTGGCCGTCGGCCTGCAATGGGAAAACTGCGAAGCTGCCGCCGGGATCCGCGGCCACCGAATAGTTCGCGGTCAGCAAATACTTGCCGTCCGGCGAAAGGCTCAGATAGCACGGATCGTTGCCGTCCGAGGAGACTTTGTTGAGAAAGGTCAGCTGGCCGCTCGCGGCGTCGAAACGAAACGCGCTGATACCGCCGCGTTGCGTGGCCGGGCCATTGTCGCCGGGCATTTCGTTGACCGCGTAGACGAAGCGGCGGTCGCGGCTCACCACGAGGTAGGACGGATTGACCGTCTGCGCGACCGAGAGGCGTGTCGCTTCACCCGTCTTCGTGTCGAAGCGATAGACGTACAGGCCTTCGCTCTTTGGGCCGGTATAGGTGCCGACCAGCATGTCATAGACGCCGTCGGCGGGAGCCGGGCCGGAATCTTGCGCAAACGCATGCGAAGCAACAATCGAGACCATGAGCACGAAACCTTTTATTATCGAGCGGGCGGAGCGCAGTGGACCATGCGTTACGCGCCGTGAAGTGGGATCAGCAGCAGAAGGCAAGTGGAAATCCGCAACGGCACGCATCGCGGCGGCTCGGTGACGACGAAGCATATGACCTCCTCGGACAGCGGTTATTGGTTGAATCGGTTGTCATGGTGTCGCTGGTCTGCCGCGCGATCGGTCGAGCGTTGTTCTTATCGAAAGAAGTATAAAAGCGTTGTGTCGGATCATGCAGCGAATCCGCCGACCGGCATCCGGTCCAACGGCAATCGGCAGCATGAGTAGCAATTGTCCCGCCTGACGGGGCGTTTTTTTAATCGCGTCTCACACTACGGAGTCTTCATGAACGTCACACTCAGCCTGGGCCCGCTGGTTTCGTTGATCGCCGGTATTCTGATTCTCGTCATGCCGCGCCTGTTGAACTACATCGTCGCGCTCTATCTGATCATCATCGGCATCATTGGGATCTTCGGCGTGGGGTCGTCGCACTTCTGAACGGCGGCAAGCGCTTACGCAAGGGTTACGCAAGCATGCAACGCGCGACCGGGCGCAGCGCCGGCCCGGCTGCGCCCCGCATCGAGTCAGGACATGAGATGTGCGAAAGCTTCACGCGCCGACTGGCCGTGAAGCTCGATGCAAGCGATGAACCCGGACGGCATGGCGAAGCACCGTTCGTTCGGCCGAAGCATAGAGAGTTTGCGGCCAGTGCGGCGAAGTCACCATCCGGTGTGCATGAAGCGCCGTCAGTCAACCGTTCGAAAGCTGGTCGAGACGCAGGCGTCCCTGCAGCGACAGCGCGCCGACGGCATAATGGCCGTCGCCTGTCTGATAGCGGCGGAAGCAGGCCCGTTCGACCAGAAAGGCGGCGGCGGTCATCAAGCCGTTGCGGGTCAGGCCCAGGCGGCCATGATCGAGTGGCAGCATCGAATCGTCGGCAAGTTCGCTGGCGGCCGAGAGAATCGTGATGCAATCAGATTTCGACGGGTTCAGCATAGCTTTAGTCCTCGGAAACGGCGTCTGTATGCGCCATGGGCGGGGCTGGGTCATAATCCGGAAAGCTCCGGGCGTCGGTATGAAATCTGATTGTAGGCATTGATTTGACAATTACCAACCCGCGTTTCGCTGCGTTGGCGATGAACCAAAACGCATCCAGCCAGTCGGGTAAAGGCAACGACACTTCAACGACACCTCGCGCGGGCGCGACTCGCCGCGCGCACTACTGACTCGCTCCCCATGCCCGCACTTATCGAAGACTATGCGCTCATCGGCGACGGCCATACGGCCGCGCTAGTTTCCCGCGAGGGATCCGTCGACTGGCTCTGCTGGCCGCGCTTCGATTCCGGCGCCTGTTTCGCCGCCCTGCTCGGCACGCCCGAAAACGGCCGCTGGCTGATCTCGCCGGTCTCGGACACGCCGCCGACCATCACGCGTCGCTATCGTGGCGAGACACTGATCCTCGAAACCGACTTCGAGACGCCCGAGGGCGCCGTCACGCTGATCGATTTCATGCCGCCGGGTAACGGCTGGTCGGAAATGGTGCGGCTCGTGGTCGGCAGACGCGGCAGGGTGCCCATGAAAATGGAACTGGTGCTGCGCTTCGATTACGGCTTCTCGGTTCCGTGGGTTGACCGCCTGAAGCACGACAGCGGCATCAAGGCGATCGTCGGACCGGACACCGCCGTGCTGCGCACGCCGGTCGACTTGCGCGGCGAAGACATGAAGACAGTCGCCGAATTCACCATCAGCGAAGGCGAACGGGTGCCGTTCTCGCTGGCTTATGCGGCCTCGCATCTGCGCATTCCGCCGGCGCGCGATGCGCACACCTCGCTGGCACGCACCGAGAATCACTGGCTCGAATGGTCGGCGCGCAGCACGGTCAAAGGACGCTGGGCCGAACCGATCCGCCGCTCGCTGATCACGCTGAAGGCGCTCGCTTACGAGCCGACCGGCGGCATCGTCGCCGCGCCCACTACGTCGCTGCCGGAGCAACTCGGCGGCACGCGCAACTGGGACTACCGCTACTGCTGGCTGCGCGACGCCACCATCACGCTGCTCGCGATGATGCGCGGCGGCTACTACGACGAAGCACGCGCATGGCGCAGTTGGCTCGGCCGCGTGATGGCCGGTGCGCCGGACCAGTTGCAGATCATGTACGGCATCGCCGGCGAGCGGCGCCTGCCCGAATTCGAAGTCGACTGGCTGCCGGGCTATCAGGACGCGAAACCGGTGCGGATCGGCAATAACGCGGTCGGCCAGCGCCAGCTCGACGTCTATGGCGAAGTGATGAATGCGCTGCATCTGGCGCGCGTCGGCGGCCTGCAGGCGGACGACACCGCATGGAACGTGCAGCGCGCGCTGCTGAAGCACCTCGACACGATCTGGCAGGAACCCGACGAAGGCATCTGGGAAACGCGCGGCGGCCGGCAGCATTTCACCTTCTCGAAGGTCATGGCGTGGGTCGCCTACGACCGCGCCATCAAGTCGGCGGAAATGTTCAAGCTCGACGGGCCGCTCGACGAATGGCGCGCCACCCGCGCGAAAATTCATGCGGAAGTCTGCGAGAAGGCCTGGAATCCCGTGCTCAACGCGTTCTCGCAGTGCTACGGCACCGACCAGCTCGATGCGAGCGTGCTGCTGATGCCGCTAGTCGCCTTCTTGCCGCCGAACGATCCGCGCGTAAAAGGCACCGTGGCGGCGATCGAACGCGACCTGATGCACGACGGCTTCGTGATGCGCTATCGCACGACCGAATACGACGACGGCCTGCCGCCGGGAGAAGGCACGTTTCTAGCGTGTTCGTTCTGGATGGTGGACAACCTGGCGCTGCAAGGCCGTATCGACGAAGCGATCGCGATGTACGAACGGCTGCTCGCGCTCTGCAACGATGTCGGTTTGCTCGCGGAGGAATACGACCCGGCTGCGAAGCGTCTTGTCGGCAATTTTCCGCAGGCGTTTTCGCACGTGGCGCTGGTCCACACCGGCCTGAACCTGATGAAACATGAACAGGCCATGGCGCAGGCAACCGGGCACCCCTCCCGTAACGGCACCGGAGACACGGAACTTGATGCTGCTGCAACTCCGGATAGCGGCGCGGCAACATCGCCAGTAGCATGATTTAATGACAGTTTGCGTGCCATGTGCGCGTAAAATGCTGCATTGCACAAGTACGCTTTGTTCGATATGATCGACGAGACTGTCGGCCGAAAAACAATGTGCCTACAAACAATTTGGCCCGCTGCAACGCCACAGGCGTGTTTGCGAAGCCCCATGCGAACCGCTTAAAACGGAGCACCCATGCTCTACCAACTGCACGAATTCCAACGGGCGATGTTGAGCCCCCTCACCGCCTGGGCTCAGGCCGCATCGAAATCCTTTGCGAATCCCGCCAGCCCTTTGGCCTACGTGCCTGGCGCCACGCGCCTCTCAGCCGGTTACGAACTGCTCTACCGGCTTGGTAAAGATTACGAAAAGCCCGAGTTCAATCTTCATCAGATTGTCAAAGACGGCCATAACATCCCGATCATCGAACAGACGATCATCGAGAAGCCGTTCTGCCGCCTGATGCGCTTCAAGCGTTTCGCGGACGACAGCGACGCTGTCATCCAATTGAAAGATGAACCGGTCGTGCTGGTGTGCGCACCGTTGTCAGGACACCACGCCACGCTGCTGCGCGACACCGTTAAAACGCTGCTGCAGGATCACAAGGTCTACCTGACCGACTGGATCGACGCGCGCATGGTGCCGCTCGAAGCCGGCGAGTTTGGTCTGGACGACTATGTCGCCTACATTCAGGAATTCATCCGTCACATCGGCGCGAAGAATCTGCACGTGATCTCGGTGTGTCAGCCGACCGTGCCGGTGCTCGCTGCCATCTCGCTGCTGGCGAGCCGCGGCGAAGACACGCCGCGCACCATGACGATGATGGGCGGCCCGATCGACGCGCGCAAAAGCCCGACCTCGGTCAACTCGCTCGCCACACAGCACTCGTACGAATGGTTCGAGAACAACGTGATCTTCACGGTGCCGCCGAATTATCCGGGCGTGGGCCGTAAGGTTTACCCGGGCTTTTTGCAGCACACCGGCTTTGTGGCCATGAATCCGGAACGCCACGCGGCGTCGCACTGGGATTACTACCAGAGCCTGCTGCGCGGCGACGAAGACGACGCGGAAGCGCATCGCCGCTTCTACGACGAGTACAACGCCGTGCTCGACATGGACGCTGACTATTATCTCGACACGATCCGCGTGGTCTTCCAGGAATTCAGCCTTGCCGAAGGCACGTGGGACGTCTCCGGCGAACGGGTGAAACCGCAGGACATCACGAAGACCGCGCTCTTCACGATCGAAGGCGAACTGGACGATATTTCCGGCGACGGCCAGACCTATGCCGCACACGATCTGTGCACGGGCATTCCGGAAGCGAACAAGCGTCACTTCACCGCGGAAAAGTGCGGGCACTACGGCATTTTCTCAGGGCGCCGCTGGCGCACCATCATCTATCCGCAGTTGCGCGACTTCATCCTCGAGCACAACAAGGCGCCGAAGGTTGCGAAGGAAAAAGTCGAAGCCTGAGCGTCGCACGCATAGTCGATAAACAACGGCCTCTTCGGAGGCCGTTGTCGTTTCTGAGGATCCCGAAGCCTCGGTGCGCGGCGCGACGTTACTTCCGCAACAGATAGGCGAGCAGCAACTCGGTGTTCATCTGAATCACTTCACTGCGCTCGCTCGCGCTGCTGAAATCGCGGCCGAGCGTGGCTTCGAGCGTGAAGCGGTTCGACACGATGTAATAGCCCATGCCGGACAGCGTGACATAGAAGCGCAGCGGATCGACATTGGTGCGAAACAGCCCCGCGCGTTGACCGCGTTCGAGAATGCCGCCGAGCGTGGCGACGATCGGCGAGATCATTTCGCGGATGCGCGTGGACTTCTGCATATAGCGTGCTTCGTGCAGATTCTCGTTATTGATGAGACGCAGCAACTCGGGATGATCGCGGTAGTAATCCCAAACAAAATGCGCGAGACGCGTGATGGCCTCGACCGGGGCAATGCCATTGAGTTCGAGCGTGCGCTCCGCTTCGTTGAGCGCGCTGAACGCGTGCTCGAGTACCGCGGTAAACAGTTGCTCCTTGCTACCGAAGTAGTAATAGAGCATGCGCTCATTCGTTTCCGCGCGGCGAGCGATCTGATCGACGCGCGCGCCGAATAGCCCACCATTTGCAAACTCTTCGGCCGCCGCGAGCAGAATGCGGCGCCGTGTGCCTTCAGGATCTCTTTTGATTTTCGGCTGATTCATGGTGGCATCGTCTTCGTGAGCCGCGTTATCCGGATCGCGCCGCCGGCCTCTCCTCGGGCCTTGCACCGACAGCACTGAACGGGCTGGTTGGGGGAATACCCTTCTGCGGTCTTTCGAAAAAGCGCTTCGATTATGGCACATGGATTGCGGATGGCAATTGGGGAAATCGGCGATAATGTGCTATTTAGTTCAAGCTGTGCGGCCGCAAGCCAAAGCACCAGTCAGAGCCCCACGCCGTGACCGTGACAGATACCAGAACCCTCGCAGACCGCATCGAAGATCTGCTCCCCCAGACGCAATGCACCAAGTGCGGTTACCCCGCATGCCGTCCCTATGCCGAAGCCGTTGCAAGCGGCGAGGCCAATTACAACCAGTGCCCGCCGGGCGGCGCCGAAGGCATCGCGCGGCTTGCCGCGTTGCTCGGCAAGCCGGTGATTCCGCTCAATTCCGCCAATGGCGTCGAAAGGCCGCGCCCGTTGGCGGTTATCGACGAGCAAGTTTGCATCGGTTGCACGTTGTGCATGCAGGCCTGTCCAGTCGATGCAATAGTTGGCGCACCGAAACAGATGCATACGGTGATCGTCGAGCTTTGCACGGGTTGCGACCTGTGCGTGCCGCCCTGCCCCGTCGACTGCATCGCCTTGCCGCCGGTCACGGGTGAAGCGACCGGTTGGAATGCATGGAGCCAGGCGCAGGCCGACGCCGCGCGCGCGCGCCACGACCGGCGCGAAGCGCGTCTCGCACGCGAGCGCGAGGCTGCCGAAGCACGTGCTGCAGCGCGGCGAGCAGGCAGCACTCCCACTGCTCAGGTTACCGAAACAACTGCGGCCAGCGAGGCGACGCCATCGGCTGCGCCCGCCGCGGACGACGCCGATGCAAAGAAACGCGCGATTATCCAGGCCGCGCTCGAACGTGCTCGCAAGAAGAAAGAGGAACTGGCCGCCAAAGGCCAGGGCCCGCTCAACACCGAGCGCGTGAGCGCGGATGTGCAGGCGCAGATCGACGCCGCCGAAGCACGCCGCCGCCGTCTCGGCCTCGCCGCGGACGACACCAGCACGCCGTCCGACAAGCGCTAACCGCACCGTCACGCCCAGCATGAACGCGAACAAACGCCGCGCCATCTACGAGACGCTTCAGAGTCTCAATCCTCATCCGACAACCGAACTCGAGTACACCACTCCGTTCGAACTGCTGATCGCCGTGTTGCTGTCCGCACAGGCCACCGACGTGTCGGTCAACAAGGCCATGCGCAAGATGTTCCCGGTCGCGAACACGCCGCAGAAGGTTTTCGATCTGGGCGAGGAAGGCGTGACCGGCTACATCAAGACTATCGGCCTCTATCGCACCAAGGCGAAGAACGTCATCGCGACGTGCCGCATTTTGCTCGACCAGTACGGCGGCGAAGTGCCCGAGGATCGCAAAGCGCTCGAAAGTCTGCCGGGCGTCGGCCGGAAAACGGCCAATGTGATTCTGAACACGGCGTTCGGTCATCCGACCATTGCGGTCGATACGCACATCTTTCGGGTTGCGAATCGAACCGGCCTCGCGCCCGGCAAGGACGTTCGCGCGGTCGAAGTGGCGCTGGAGAAATTCACGCCCGCCGAGTTCAAACAGGACGCGCACCACTGGTTGATCCTGCACGGCCGCTATGTGTGCAAGGCGCGCCGGCCTGAATGCTGGCATTGCGTGATCGAGCCGCTGTGCGAGTTCCGGCCGAAAACGCCGCCGCCGGATCTGTAAGCGCAACCGGCGCCTCGCTCAGCGCCGGAGCGCCGCCAGCAGCCCGCGCCGCCCCGGCGTAAAATGACGCCCTGCCTCGTCGGCTCGTCCGCTTCGCGAACCGACGCCTTCACAGGCTCACGTCCCACGCCCACTCAACGCACGGTCTCACGATGTTCAATCCCAGCCGCGACGAAGTCCGTCTCTTCTTCACCGACACCTGGCGCAAGCAGCGCAAAGGCGAAATTCTGACGCCGCTGGAGGCCATTGCCGCCGACTGGATCGTCGAACACCCCGAATACCACGCCGACCTGACCGACGGCGACGCCGCCCAGGCTCAGGACTACTCGCCCGAACGCGGCCAGACCAACCCGTTTCTGCATCTGTCGATGCATCTGGCGATCACCGAACAGCTCTCGATCGACCAGCCGCCCGGCATTCGCGCGGCGCATGAACGGCTTGCCGCACGCCTCGGCTCGACCCACGAAGCGCAGCACGCGATCATGGACTGCCTTGGCGAAACCATCTGGGAAGCGCAGCGCACCGGCACGCCGCCGGACACGGACGCGTATCTGCAGCGCATCGAGCGGCGCGCCACGCGCGATTGAGGCCGGCGTCGCGCGTACAAGGGCGAGCGGGGGCGAGCGGGCAAAGACCGCGGCTCCAAAAACACAACACCCCGCCGAAGCGGGGTGTCGTTCAATCCGAAAGCAGCGCGAAGATGGTGCGACGCGCTTACTTCTTCTGCACCAGATCGCCGTTCAGCGATTCGACATAAGCCGCAATGTCTTTCATATCGCTTTGCGACAGGCTTTGCACTTGGGCCTGCATGATCGGGTTGTTGCGGCCGAAATGCGGGTTGCCGTTGCCCATCTGATACTGACGCAGCGCAAAGTAGACATAGTCGGAGTGCTGACCCGCGAGCTTCGGATATTCCGGGCTCACCGGCTTGTTCAGGTTCACGCCGTGGCACGCCGCGCAGTTGTGGCTGTCGGACAGCACCTTGCCGTTGCCTGCGTCGGCCGCGTGCGCGAGGTTCGCTGCAACCAGACCGATCACTGCCGCCGACGCGCATGCAGCCTTGAACACCGTGTGGAGTGCCTGTTGGGGCTTATTCATGAATTCTCCTATCCCGCGAATTTATTAGCCGAGTGACTGGATGGACGAGCCGCAGCCGGTCACTTGTCGGGATTGCTCTTCGAAGAGGAATTTTGCGCTGCGTAGTAGGCCGCGATGTCGGCGATGTCCTGATCCGACAGCGACGCGGTAATGGCGCGCATGGTTTCGAAATGGCGGTCGCCCTTCTTGTAGCCATGCAGGGCGTTCTCGAGGTACGCCTGGTTCTGCCCGCCGAGCATTGGCACGCGGTAGACCTCAGGGTAAGCCGTGCGGTATTCAGGGATGCCGTGGCAGCCAATACACATCGCGACCTTGCCCTGGCCCGCCTTCGCGTTGCCGACGACATCCGCTGCCTGCGCACTGGCCGTATAGCCCGCGAGCACCGACAGCGCTGCGATCACGACGTTTTTGCCAACGAATTTGTTCATAGCATGTAACCTGGCTTGAGGGGAAACGGGCGACCAGAAGGCAACGGCCCGCGCCGTCATTCTTATAGGGTAGCCACGCAGGCCAAAAAAATCGGGCTAATTGTACCGCGACGCCGCGCCGAACGTCCACCGCGCGGGGCGGCGGCGCGTCCAGCCGCCGCAAAGCCACGGCTAGCGCCGCTTTGCTTCGCCGCAGCCGATCCGCGGGGCATGGCGGCCACCGTCGCATATGGGCTGCTCACGCTGGTGCGCACCCGTTCGATACCGCGGCCAGCACGGCAACCGACGCCCCGCCCAGCCCGCTCTCGCCCGGCTCGCCCGCCCACCGGGCGCGCCGGGCGAGCATTCGGCCCGCTCGCGGACGCCGCGTGCGCACTCTTTTACGCCACGGCACCGCGGAAGACACCTTACGCGAGGCGGTTTCAGGCCAACAGGCCTTCTGACTTATACTGGGTTTTTTCCCAAAAAAGAGCAGCTCGCCATGCGTTTCGAAGGCTCATCGCAGTACGTCGCCACCGACGACCTCAAGCTCGCGGTCAACGCCGCGATGACGCTCAAGCGCCCGCTGCTGATCAAGGGCGAGCCCGGCACGGGCAAAACCATGCTCGCCGAAGAAGTCGCCGCCGCGCTCGGCATGCCGCTGCTGCAATGGCACATCAAGTCCACCACCAAGGCGCAGCAAGGTCTGTACGAATACGACGCGGTGTCGCGCCTGCGCGATTCGCAACTCGGCGACGAGCGCGTCAAGGACATCCGCAACTACATCGTCAAGGGCGTGCTGTGGCAGGCGTTCGAGTCGGACGAGCAAACCGTGCTGCTGATCGACGAGATCGACAAGGCCGACATCGAATTTCCGAACGATTTGCTGCGTGAACTCGACCGCATGGAGTTCTACGTGTACGAAACGCACGAGCTGATCCGCGCGAAACAGCGCCCGCTCGTGATCATCACGTCGAACAACGAGAAGGAGCTACCGGACGCGTTCCTGCGCCGCTGCTTCTTCCACTACATCAAGTTCCCCGATCCGGTCACCATGCAGCAGATCGTCGAGGTGCACTACCCCGGCATCAAGAAGGAACTGCTCGCGGCCGCCATGCAGAGTTTTTTCGAACTGCGCAACGTCGCCGGATTGAAGAAGAAGCCGTCCACCTCGGAACTGCTCGACTGGCTCAAACTGCTGCTCGCCGAAGACATTCCGCCGGAAGCGCTGCGCTCGTCCGACCAGAAGCAGATCATTCCGCCGCTGCACGGCGCGCTGCTGAAAAACGAGCAGGACGTGAGCCTGTTCGAGCGGCTGATCTTCATGAACCGCAATAACCGTTGATCGAGCGTTCAACGAGCGCCGATGATCGTGACCAGGAGCCGGATGGTCGCGAGGCCGCCACTGAAAAGCGCGCCGCCCCGACCACCCGCCGCCGCAGAGGACCCAGCATGCTGATCGACTTCTTCTACTCGCTGCGCGCCGCCAAACTGCCGGTGTCGGTGAAGGAATACCTGACGCTGCTCGAGGCGCTCAAGGCCAACGTGATCGCGCCGTCGCTCGACGAGTTCTACTATCTCGCGCGCATCACGCTGGTCAAGGACGAGCAGTACTTCGACAAGTTCGACCAGGCGTTCGGCGCGTATTTCCAAGGCGTCGCGCAAGCTTCGGAACTCGCCTTCGACATCCCGCTCGACTGGCTGAAAAAGAAGCTGCAACGCGACCTGTCGCCGGAGGAAAAAGCGCAGATCGAGGCGATGGGCGGCCTCGACAAGCTCATGGAGCGCCTGAAGGAACTGTTCGAAGAGCAGAAGGAGCGCCACGAAGGCGGCAGCAAGTGGATCGGCACGGGCGGCACGTCGCCGTTCGGCAATGGCGGCTACAACCCGGAGGGCGTGCGCATCGGCGGCGACGCGGCGGGCAACCGCACCGCCGTCAAGGTCTGGGAAGCGCGCGCCTATCGCGATTACGACGACCAGGTGGAAATCGGCACGCGCAACATCAAGATCGCGCTGCGGCGCCTGCGCCGCTTCGCTCGCGAAGGCGCCGCCGAAGAGCTCGATCTGCCCGACACGATCCGCAGCACGGCCGCGAACGCCGGCTGGCTCGATCTGAAGATGGTGCCAGAGCGGCACAACAAGGTGAAAGTACTGATGCTGCTGGACGTGGGCGGCTCGATGGACGATCACATCAAGCGCACCGAGGAGCTGTTCTCCGCCGCCAAAGCCGAGTTCAAGCACCTGGAGTTCTACTATTTCCACAACTGCGTGTACGACTTTCTGTGGAAAAACAACCGCCGCCGTCACGCCGAGCGCATGCCGACGTGGGACGTGCTGCACAAATTCACCTCGGACTACAAGCTGATCTTCGTCGGCGACGCGACCATGAGCCCGTACGAAGTCCTGCAGCCGGGCGGCTCGGTGGAGTACAACAACGCCGAAGCCGGCGCGGTCTGGCTGCGCCGGCTCGCCGATCATTTCCCGCATCACGCGTGGCTCAATCCCGAACCGGAAGGCTTGTGGGCGTACCGGCAGTCGGTCAGCGCGATCCGCGAAGTGCTCGGCCATCGCATGTACCCGCTCACGCTCGCCGGCCTCGAGGCCGCCATGCGCATGCTGAGCAAATAGCAGGGCACGTTCTACCTTCGCCTTACCATCTTCGATAAGAAAGCATCTGCATGAGTCCGTCTAGCACGCCCCATTTGTCCCCGGCCGCCGCGCCGCCCGGGCGCCTCAATCCTTTCGCCGACACGTCGCTGTCCGCCATCGTCGCCGGTTTTGTCGCGATGATGACCGGCTACACCAGTTCGCTCGTGCTGATGTTCCAGGCCGGCCAGGCCGCGCATCTATCCGACGCGCAGATTTCGTCGTGGATCTGGGCCTTGTCGATCGGCATGGCGGTCTGCACGATCGGCCTGTCGCTGCGCTTTCGCGCACCGATCGTGATCGCCTGGTCGACGCCCGGCGCGGCGCTGCTGGTGTCCTCGCTGCCGCATGTGGCGTATGCGGAAGCGATCGGCGCGTTTATCGTCTGCGCGCTGCTGCTCACGTTGGTCGGCCTGACCGGCTGGTTCGACACGCTGATGAAGAAGATTCCGGCGGGCATCGCCTCGGCTTTGCTGGCGGGCATCCTGTTCGAGATCGGCATCGAGATTTTCCGCGCCGCGCAATTCCAGACCGCGCTCGTGCTGACGATGTTTTTCACCTATCTGATCGTCAAACGGCTCGCGCCGCGCTACGCGATCGTCACGACGCTGATCGTCGGCACCGCGGCTGCCGGCGGGCTCGGGCTGCTCGACTTCAGCCGCTTTCACGTCGCGCTGGCGCATCCGGTGTTCACGATGCCGGCGTTTTCGGTAGCGGCCGGCGTCAGCATCGGAATTCCGCTGTTCGTCGTGGCGATGGCATCGCAGAACGTGCCGGGCATCGCCGTGCTGCGCGCGGACGGCTACACCACGCCCTCGGCGCCGCTGATTTCGACCACCGGCATCGCCTCGTTGCTGCTCGCGCCGTTCGGTTCGCACGGCATCAATCTTGCGGCGATCACCGCGGCGATCTGCACCGGCCCCGAAGCGCACGAAAACCGCAACAAGCGCTATATGGCGGCGGTGTGGTGCGGCATCTTCTATCTGATCGCCGGGGTTTTCGGCGCGACCATCGCCGCACTGTTTGCGGCCTTGCCAAAGGCGCTGGTGGTGTCCGTCGCGGCGCTGGCGTTGTTCGGCTCGATCATGAGTGGCCTCGCCAACGCGATGCAGGACCTGAAGCAGCGCGAGGCGGCGCTGGTCACGTTCATGGTGACGGCGTCGGGGCTGACTTTGCTGTCCATCGGCTCGGCTTTCTGGGGCCTGGTGGCGGGTGTGCTGACGCAAGTCGTGTTGAATGCGCGGCGCGCTTGATGCGCCTGCGGCGCGAGGCGGCGGCCTGGTGATCTGGCGGCGGGCGACAGCCGCGCTGCCGCGGAGCGGGTGTTGAACGCCCTGCGCGCTTGATGCGTCCGCTGCGCGAGGCGACGGCTCGACGTCCAGCCGCCTTTCGCCTGTTGCCTGTTGCCGGCAAAATCGGTTGGCAATAATCAGTCGGTAAAATCCGCTCGGCAGAATCGGTCAGCGCTGGATCGATCGGCGGAAAATGCCGCGTGATATCGATGTGAACGGATCGCCATGGGCAAGTGTCAACACTGCATCAGCCGATCCGCCATAGAATAGAAGCATCCGGCAGCGCTTTCCGTCAAAATTTCCCGGCACGATGACGGGCAGCGCTGCAGCGTGACCCGCGGCCGCCGGAACTGGTTTGCGTTTCAGACCGGTGGCAACCTCATTTCTCCTGAACCACGGCGCGCACGCGCCTTGAAGGCTCGAACATGACAACCGCACTCGATCAACTCAAGCAATACACCACCGTCGTGGCCGATACCGGCGACTTCCAGCAGCTTGCCCAGTACAAGCCGCAGGACGCGACCACCAATCCGTCGCTGATTCTGAAAGCGGTGCAGAAAGACGACTATAAGCCGCTGCTCGAAAAGACAGTGAAGGCTCACGCGTCGAAGCCGGTCGGCGCGATCATCGACCAGTTGCTGATCGCCTTCGGCACCGAAATTCTCAAGATCATTCCGGGCCGCGTGTCGACGGAAGTGGACGCGCGCCTCTCGTTCGACACCGAAGCGTCGATCGCCAAGGGCCGCGAACTGATCTCGCTGTACAAGGAGCACGGTATCGGCCGCGAACGCGTGCTGATCAAGCTGGCTTCCACGTGGGAAGGTGTCCGCGCGGCGGAAGTGCTGCAGAAGGAAGGCATTCACTGCAACATGACGCTGCTGTTCTCGCTCGCTCAGGCGGCGGCCTGTGCTGAGGCTGGCGCGCAGTTGATCTCGCCGTTCGTCGGGCGGATTTACGACTGGTACAAGAAGAACGCCGGCAGCGCGTGGGACGAAGCGAAAGACGGCGGCGCCAATGACCCCGGCGTCAAATCGGTGCGCCGCATTTACGCGTACTACAAGAAGTTCGGCTACAAGACCGAGGTGATGGGCGCGAGTTTTCGCACGCCGGGGCAGATTCTCGAACTGGCTGGGTGCGATCTGCTGACTATCAGTCCGGATTTGCTGCAGAAGCTGCAGGAGAGCACGGAGAAGGTGGAGCGGAAGCTGTCGCCGGATAGCGCTAAAGATGCGGATATTGAACGCGTGCCGGTTGATGAAGCGTCGTTCCGGTTTCTCGTCAATGATGAGGCTATGGCGACTGAGAAGCTCGCGGAAGGGATTCGGGCGTTTGCCGCTGATGCGGTTAAGTTGGAGAAGTTGATCGAAGCTTTGCGGTAAGAGTCGCTTGCGCTTCTTTTAGCCGCTGCGCGACATACACGGCCCTGGACTCCACGGTTCAGGGCCGTGTGCCGTTTACTCCCCTGAAGCACCTGTTTGCTGCTGCGTTTGAACCGCGTCGCGCGCCGTCGCGTCTACGACATTTAGTCACAATTGACGCCTGATCGACGACTAGAATCTTTTTGCAAGGGCCTTTCTCGGTGGTCTATTGGCGTCGCCCCTGTGCGGGGCAATGCTCTCAACTTAAGCTCCGCTGGATCATGCGAGTTTGTACGCGAGATGGAAGTGGGGCTTGGCCTTTCTGGGTGGTCTTGTATAGGAGCGTGAGGGCTGTATCCGGCATCGGGTCTGGCGGATCAGTTCCAGCACACCGGCGAGGCCGTCCAGGCAGCGCTGGATGCGCAGAAGACACGCGCCGAGGATGGGCTTGAGTGCGCCCAGTGCATACACCCGGTTGGGACGGCTGGCATGTCTGTCGTCGTGCGGCGCATCGAGATCGCTGAGCAGGGTGAACAGGTTGTCGGCGAGGATTTTTGCGCCGAAGTCCTGCTGTAACGCCAGGTAATCGAGGCCTGTGACGGCTTCCAGCCGCAGCCGGTGCTTGAGTCGTTTGAACGCTTCCTCGACCCGCCAGCGCTGATGATAGAGCGCGCCGAACGATGCCGCCGGATAACGCCCGCCATCGAGCAGCGAGGTCATCAGCACCCGCACGCGACCGCCCGGCGTGACGTCGCGGATCAGGCGCACAGTGGTGGGCGTACGCGCCAGTTCATAGTCGCGGGCATCCAGTTCGCTGGGCGCGTCCAGTGTCACCACACGCTCGGCTTTACCGCTGCGGGCAAAGGCGCTGACGCATTTCCAGTTACGCGCATCGACGCGCATGCAGAACGGGATTTCGCGCTGTGCGAGCGCGGCCACCATCGCGTTGCCGATATAGCCGCGATCGAGCAGCAGCAGGTCGGTATGCGGTTGCAGCACATCGAGGGCTTCGAACAGCATCTGCCGCTCGCCGCCGTCGGCGGGATGAAGTGCAGCGTGCAGGGTCAGTTCGGAACCCGGCAGGAATAGCGCAAACGCGTAGTGATCGGCGCGCAGTTCATGGCCGCGACGCGTGCCCACACGCAGGCGGCTGCCATCAGCGGCGACCAGCCTCAGGCCGTGCCAGCGCATCGAATCGATATGGGGTTGGGCCAGCGAGATCAGGCGGGCGCGGGCCAGCTCGAACAGTTCGGCAGACACGCCCCGTCGCGCCTTGCTGAAGGCCTGTGCGCTGACAGCGCGGGTGCGCCCGCCGCGGCTTCCCAGTGCGCCGAATAGCGCGTCAAGTTCGGCCTGCACACTGGCGCACATGCCCGACATCATCAGCGCGGCCATGCGCGGCAAGGTCAGTGTGCGATTGCGGGTAAAGGCGGTGGGAGAACGACGCACGCGATCGGCGAGCGCCGGATCGAACAGGAATTCGGAGAACTCAGCCAGAAGCCTTGAGGACGCTGGTATTTGAGTTCATATCGTTGATTTATCAGTGAGTTATGCGATGAAGTTTACAGGGCTAACGCCCTGTATACAAGCCCTTCGAGGCTTAAGTTGAGAGCATTGCTGTGCGGGGCGGCACCTACTTTCTTTGCCGCGGCAAAGAAAGTAGGCAAAGAAAGCCGCTTCACACCGCCAGCTCATAAGCGGAGCCCCCGCACAGTCGCGGTAGTGGTGCATCTGGAATCTGTGTTCTCGCACATTCCGCTTTCGTGACAAGGCACTCATTCTTCCGGCGGCGCTGCGCGCGGCGGCGCGGTACTTCTTCAATCCGTGGGCTCTTGCGGGATGTCGCGCTGCTCACCCCTTCCGGAGACGGTCATGGTTGTTCAACCTTACGTATTTTTCAATGGACGGTGCGAGGAAGCGCTCGACTATTATTGCGCTAAGCTCGGCGCTCAAGTCACCTTCAAGATGCGCTACAAAGAGGCGCCGCCCGATCCGCAAAATCAGGCGCGACCCGGTCTCGAAGAAAAAATCATGCACGCCAATGTGCGCATGGGTTCAACCGACTGGATGGCCTCCGACGGTCATTGCGATCCCGCCGCCACCATGAACGGCTTCAGCCTCTCGCTAACCGCCGACGACGACGGGTCCGCCAAACAGTTCTTCAATGCGCTCGCCGACGGCGGTCAGGTAACGCTCCCGTTTCAGCCAACCTTCTGGAGCAAAGGCTTCGGCATGGTGGTCGATCGCTTCGGTCTCATGTGGATGGTGACAGCGCCCGATAGTTAAGCGCGACGGCGCCGCAGACCACAGTGAGCGTGCACACCAGCGGCGGTTACGACGATTGTGGCGGTTGCCGCGGTTGCCGCGGTGCCGCGTTCGCAGCAGCGCAGCGGCGCTCGCGAAGGCGGCCGCGATTGCGCTCGTCACTGCTCTCGATTCGGTCAGCCCGCCGCGCCGCCCAGGAGCGGGCGCCGCCCCATCAAGCCTTCAACAAAGGCCACGCACGCCGTTCGATGTTCCAGTTCGGCTCGGTTTCCAGCAACCGCTCGCGCAGGCGGTCCACCTGTTCGGCAAGCCGTTGTCCAAGCCAGTACGGCCCCTGAAATTCGGGCGGCAGCCTCAGCGCCGCGTCGCCGTGCGTCTGCGCGAGCGCCGACGCGGACGGAATGCCGAAGTGCGTCGCCCGGCCAAAACGCAGGCCGCGCGCCATCCCCAGCAGAATCGCCCGCACGGTGCGCACCTCGACGCCGCATTGCTCGGCGTACGCGGCGCGCGCCGTAGCGTCGGCGTGCATCAGCGGACCAGTGGCGAGCAACTCCAGCGAACTGAGCACCGAGCGGTGCAGCCGCTGAATCTCTTCGAGCTTCGACTGCGGCACCTCGATTTCCTTCGCCACCGAAGGCATCAGCGAACGCAATTGCACGAGCCGCTTGTTGATCGCCAGAAAGCGCTTGACCTGCTCTTCCTCGTTGATGGTCTCGCCCTCCAGCAGCCGCGTGTAGATTCGCGCGCATTCGCGCAGATTGGTCGCGAGCCCATAGCGCCACGAATAGGTGGCATGCAGCGGCAGCGCAAACGAAAACGCCAGCGCAATCACAATGCCGATCAGCACATTCGCCGTACGCCACAGGCCGACGTCGATCTGGTTGTCGCCGTGACCCGCGACGATGCACATGGTGATCGCCGTCAACAGCCCGATATAGCCCGACGAGCCGATCGCAAACCACGCGCAGATGCCCGCGACGATCGACATCAGCACATAAGTGAGCGGCGGCGAGTCGGTCAGGTTCTGCAACACGATCAGCGCGAGCCCGATCGACGCCCCGAGCAGCGTGCCCGCCGCCCGCTCCGCCGCCTTCTTGCGGATGTTGCCGTGATGCTGCAAGCCGCCGATCACCACCAGCAAAGTGACCGACGACCAGATTCCGTGCGGAATGTCGATGCCGGTGGTCGCCAGAATCGACACCAGCATGGCCAGCCCGACACGCAGACTGTGCAGCACCCTGGCGTGGCGATAGCGGTAGTAAGGCGACGTAACCGCGCGAACCATCCGGCTGAGCGCCGAGCGGCGTGGAATCACAGTGTGGGAATCGGCAGAAGCCATGGCGGCGCGCTCGATACGGTGAAGGACGGTTCCGCTATCCTGCCCTAGAGTGCCTCATCAAGACAAACGCCCGCACACTTTCGTGTGCGGGCGTTGCTGTTTTCAGGCTGCCGCCCGCGTAGAGCGGTACGACATGAAGCATGCCTCGATCAGCTTTCGACCACGTCCAGATAGTCTTCCGGACGGGTACGGTCTTCAGCGCGCTGCATGCCGACCGCGCGCACCAGCAAGCTCACCACCACCGACACCACCAGATTCACGATCAGCGACCACACCGCGGCGTAGCCCGGAATCGCCATGCCGAACAGGTGGATCGTGAAGATCGAGCCGGCCAGCTTCAGTGAAATCGCCATCCACGTGCCGGTTGCGATACCGACCGCCCAGCCCGCCAGCAAGCCGCGATAGTCGAGCACGCGCGTGTACAGACCGAGCACGATGGCCGGCAACGTCTGGATGATCCAGATACCGCCGAGCAACTGCAACTGGATCGCGTACGTGAGCGGCAGGCCGAGAATGAACGCCACCGCGCCGACCTTGACGATCAGCGAGACCAGCTTCGCGACATTGGTCTCCTGCTCATGCGTCATGTTGCGGTTGACGAACTCCTTGTGGATGTTGCGCGTGTACAGGTTCGCCGCCGCAATCGACATGATCGCCGCCGGCACCAGCGCGCCGATGCCGATCGCCGCGAACGCCACGCCCACGAACCACGACGGGAAGTAATGCAGGAACAGCGCCGGCACTGCGAAGTTCGGACCGAACGCCTTGAAGTAAGGCGCGAACTCAGGCATGTCCTTCACGCCCGAAGCCAACGCCATGAAGCCGAGCAGCGCGAGCAGGCCGAGCACCAGCGAGTAAGCCGGCAGCATCGCCATATTGCGGCGGATCGTGTTACCCGACTTCGACGACAGCACCGCCGTGATTGAGTGCGGGTACAGGAACAGCGCGAGCGCCGAACCCACCGCGAGCGTCGCGTACGCGCTGTAACCGTTCAGACTCGAGACGTCCGGCGCCTTCAGCAGCAGCTTGGCCGGCGGCACCGCGCTGAAAATGTGACCGAAGCCGCCCAGTTGCGGCGGAATCACGATGATCGCGGCGAAGATCGTGATGTAGATCAGCACGTCCTTGACCACCGCGATCATGGCCGGCGCGCGCAGACCCGAGGTGTACGTGTACGCCGCCAGGATCGCGAACGCAATGATCAGCGGCAGATCGCCGACGAAGCCCTTGGTGTCGAAACCGAGCGCGCCGATCACCACTTCGATACCGACCAGTTGCAACGCGATGTACGGCATGGTCGCGACGATGCCGGTCACGGCGATCGCCAGAGCGAGCATGCGGCTGCCATAACGCGCCGACACGAAGTCCGCCGACGTCACATAGCCCTGACGTTTGGCGATGCTCCACAGTTTCGGGAACACCACGAACGCGAACGGATAGATCAGGATCGTGTAAGGCAGCGCGAAGAAACCCGTTGCGCCCGCACCGAACACCAGCGCCGGCACGGCGATGAAGGTGTACGCGGTGTACAGGTCGCCGCCCAGCAGGAACCACGTAACGATGGTGCCGAAGCGCCGGCCGCCGAGGCCCCACTCTTCCAGATGCGCCAGATCGCCGCGCCGCCAGTGGGCCGCGATAAAGCCGAGAATCGTGACGCCGATGAAAAACAGAACGAAGACGAAAGTTGCGATGGCGTTCATTATCGTGCGCCCCCCTGCGGACGGCCGCTGGAGCGCGTCTTGGTCTTGAAGTACACGAGCGCCGTGATGATTGCGCTGATCAGCACCCACAGGAGCTGATACCAGTAGAAGAACGGAAAGTCGAACAGCACCGGTTCGACCTTGTTATATGACGGCACCCAGATCATCGCGATCCAGGGCAACAGCAGCAACCAGAGCCAGTGCTTGCTGGCTTTGTTCGCGTCGGCGTCGTGAGCCATGACGTCTCCTCTTCCCTATTATTGAA
The DNA here is from genome assembly GCF_003386115.1 of Paraburkholderia sp. BL27I4N3. NCBI lineage: Bacteria > Pseudomonadati > Pseudomonadota > Betaproteobacteria > Burkholderiales > Burkholderiaceae > Paraburkholderia > Paraburkholderia sp. BL27I4N3. Next base: position 3,211,444 of record NZ_QREJ01000001.1, read on the forward strand.
ATGTTGGCCCGTGTTTGACGGGTGGTGGATCCCGCTGCGAGGGGTGGCCCCGCGAATGCCCACGGGTGCCCCGAAAGCTTCGAAAGAGTATAGGAGCGGCGAGAGCGCGGTCAAGCAGGGGCGACCCCAGCACGATCGCGCTTTCGAGGTCGGCGCGAAGGTGTTTCTGCAAGAGGAGTGAAAGCGCTGCGGCGAGGCGCATCAAGCCGTGCCGCTTGGGTCTGACAGGCCGGCCCGCATCGCGAGGAAGAGGACCGGCCGTTCAATGCGCGATGGATGAGGGCCGCGAACGTCGCGTGGACGCAACGGCGCGCGGCGCACCGGCTGCGACACTTAGCCCATGCACTGCTTTGGATCGGACCGGCTTGCGCGGCCCGACCGGATGGGTCGTTGCAATCAGATCGAGAACGCGGCGCCGTTTTGCCCGGTCGATTCCTGCAGGCCCTTGATCCATTTGCGCGCAGGCAGACCGAGTTCCGCTTCGATCAGCCTGGCGCGCGCCTGCAGCGCCGCGAACGGCACCTCGAGCGCCGGGCCCGAAAACGCGATCGCGATGCGGTTGCCGTCGTGCACTTCCGGCAGCGCGACCACGCGGCCGTCGAAGGCTTCGTTCAGACGCTTCATGTTGCGCACGAAGCTCGGGTGATCGCCGAACAGGTTCACCGTCACCACGCCCGCGTCGGTCAGGCACGCACGCACCGCGCGATAGAAGCCGACGCTGTCGAGCACCGGACCGCGCGCCGTTGCGTCGTAGACATCGATCTGCAACGCGCCGATTGTGCCGTGGTTGGCGCGGTCGTTGACGAAATCCCATGCGTCGGCTTCATGCACGGTCAGACGGGCGTCGTCGTGCGGCAGCTCGAACATCGTGCGCGCGGCCACGACGACCGCCGGGTTCACCTCCACCGCCTCGACCTTCGCGCGTTTCAGGAAGCGATGCGCGAACTTGGTCAGCGCCGCGGCGCCCAGACCGAGCTGGACGATGCGCTTGGGCGTTTCGATAAACAGCAGCCAGGCCATCATCTGCTGCGCGTATTCGAGTTCGATGTGATCCGGCTTACGCAGACGCATCGCGCCTTGCACCCACTCCGTGCCGAAATGCAGAAAGCGCACGCCGCCTTCTTCGGAGAACGTCACTGGCGCGAAGCGCGGTTTGCGCGGCGCTTCGATTTGCGGCGCGTCGTGCAGATCGTCGTCGTGCGAAACGCGCGTTTTGTTGCGCGCGGGGTTCTGCGATTTCTGCGGTTTCTGCGTTTTCTGTTTTCCACCGGCGGCGTCAGCGTCGCGGTTGCGGAAGGCACGCGCTTCAGCCGAAGCGCGCCTGATCAATTTCGTCATGTAAGGATGTCGCGCCAAAGACGCAATTTCTGGTCGAACGAGAGCATAGCATTCGCCGGACTCGACGAAGGCAATACGAGGGTGGCATAGCCCGCCGCGCCGATCACCGGCGCAAAGCGGCCCGCCGTCTTGCCGTTGAAGCAGACTTTGGCGAGCTTCGGCGCGTGCGCGCGCAGCGAGGCAAAATCATTCGGACTGGCGTTGCGGATCGCGGCATCGAGACTGCCTTCGCGCGTGCAGGCGGCGAGCACGTCCCACACGCCGATGCCGTGCGCGAGCAGGCGGCGCAAACGCTCCTCGTAAGTGAGTTCGGTGAGCGGTTCGTCGAGCACGGCACCGAGCAGGCGCCAGAACTGGTTACGAGGATGCGCGTAGTACTGTGTCGCGGCGAGCGACGCCTCGCCGGGAAAACTGCCGAGAATCAGCGTATGCGTATCCGCGGCGGCGACCGGAGGAAAACCGCGCAGCATCAGCGGCTCCCTTCGTCGGACGCGCGCATCGCGGGATGCGCGCGCGATGCGGTGTGCTCGAGCGGACGGCCGTGTTCGCGCACCCGCGGATGCGCGAGCCGCTCGTCCGATCGGCTCGCGCCGGACAAGGTCGCCAGATGCGTCCATAACGCGGGCAACATGCATTCGGTGACCATCAACGGCGCGCCATGGCGCTCGAATACCGAGCGGCGCGCGACCAACGCGTGCGGCGGCAACCCTTCAATTTCACGCGCGGCCAGACGATAAAGCGGATGCCGCGCGGTCAACCTGCGGCTCACCAGCGACGAACGCGCCACGCTGCTATCGCTATACAGCAACTCAGCCAGCGGCCGCGTGCGCAGACGCCGCATGGCCTGCCAAACACCGGCGCTGGCGGCGAGCGGCGCGACGCTATGCGCGGCGACAAACGGTATGCCGTCGACCGACAGCGCGACTTCCCGAACCCAGACCGGCGCACGCGACACGAGGCCGAGCGCCGCGCGCTCGTCGGCCCACGGCAGCGCGACGCCTTCGTGCGTGACGCGTACCGCGACGGCACCGAGCGCACGCAGATGCGCGGTCAGTGAACCGCCACGGGTCAGCCAGTCTTTCTGGGCGGCGCTGAAGCCGGGTAAGGGCGCGACGCGCCAGTGGGCGTCGGCGGCATCGAAACGGATGGACATGGTGTCGGATTATAACGGCGCGGCTGTCGGACCATTCGCCAACACCCAGGCCTTGCCCTTCAGCAGATTTCATCCATTACGACAGAGGTAGCGAAGCGCTCTCACCGGCGTGTCGATTTCAGATAGTTCCGATTCTCCACGACTTGCGTCGCGCGATAAAACCTCCGTGCTTTGCAAAGCCGGCCGCCCGCAATCGAACGGCGCGCCACATGAACGCACAACCAAGGAAAAGACACGAAGATGAAGAATATTCTGAGCACAACCGCATGCGCGATCTCGGTCCTGCTGGTGACAGGCTGCGCGGCGCAACTGAACCGCGACACCGAGACGTCGTTGAACAAGGCTGTCGGTATCGAGGTGGCGCCGGTCGCCGGCGGTGTCGCGGTCAAGCTGCCCGAAACCGCCCTGTTCGATTTCAACAAATCCGACGTGCGCGGCGACGCGGCCACGGTCGTCGATCGTTCGGCCGTGCTGCTCAAGCGCAGCAAGAAACCGATTGTGGTCGAGGGCTACACCGACAATGTCGGCACGCTCGAATACAACCAGCAACTGTCCGAAGCGCGCGCGACCGCGGTGGGTTACGCGCTCGTGGCGCGCGGCGTCGCAATGGACCGCATTCGCACGAAGGGTAACGCGTACAACAACCCGGTAGCGGCCAACGATACCCCGGAAGGCCGCGCGCTGAACCGCCGTACCGAGATCGTCGTGCGTGGCGAGACGATGGATACCTTGATGGGCAAGAAGTAAGCGAAGCTATTTCGCGGCCATCTTCAACTGAAAAACCGGGCGCTGTCAGACCGCCCGGTTTTCAGCCAGCGACAAAATCGCGCAATGCTTGCGCCACCTCGTCAAGCACCGTATCCCAACGCCCCAACTCGCGCTGCCTGAACAGTCGCGCGGACGGATACCACGGACTATCGTCGCGCGCCGTCAGCCACCGCCAGTCGGTGAACGTGGGCACCAGCACCCAGACAGGCGTGCCGCAGGCGCCGGCCAGATGAGCAACCGCCGTGTCCACCGTAATCACCAGATCGAGCGACTGCACGATCGCCAGCGTGTCGGCAAACGTGCCGATTTCCGGCCCGAGTCTGTGCATGCTGCTATCCGCACGCGACGCCACGGCGTCGTTCTGCGTCTCGCCCTTTTGCAGCGCGAACCATTGCACGCCGGTCTGCTGCAAAACCGGCAGCCATTGGCGCAACGGAATCGACCGATAACGGTCGAGCTCGTACGCCGGATTGCCGGCCCAGACAATGCCGACGCGTTTTCCGGGCGGATCGCGCGCATCGGCTGCACCGATTGAGTCGAGCCGGGCCAGCCAGCGTTGCACCTGCGCCGGTTCCGCTCGCAGATAAGACGTCGCGAGCGGCAACATCGGCAGCTCCAGCTTCATGGACTCCGGCATGCTCAGCATGCGGCACCAGTAGTCGTACGGTCCGGGCGGCGCGCTCGTCCACGCGGCACGCACGCCGGCCGCGCTTCGCGCCACTTCGCCGAGCGGAGCCTCGACCCAGACATCGACCTGTGCGCCGCGCCGATGCAACCAGTCGGCCATACGCAAGAACTGCAATTGATCGCCCAGCCCCTGCTCGCCGACCAGCAGAAAGCGGCGGCCCGTTACCCGCTCGCCTTGCCATTCTGGGTAAGCGGGGCGAACCAGATCGTGATTTTCCGGCAGGGCTTCACCCCATCGATATTGCTTCCAGCCGTTTTCGTAGTCGCCCGCGCGCAGTTGCGCGGCTGCGAGGTTGAATTGCATCAGCGGATGATCGGGCAGCCGCCGCGCGGCTTCGACGGCATGCGCATGCATGGCCGGGAAGTCGCCCAGCATGTTGAACGCAAACGACACGTTGTGGTGCAGCCAGCCATTGAGAGGATCGACGGCGAGCGCCTCAATGGCGACGCTGATCGCGTCCCTGAAACGCTCTGCCTCGTTCAATGCAAAGGCCAACTGTTGCAACGCGGACGCATCTGAGGCGAAGCGAATGCGCAGGTCAGCGAGCACGCTGTCGATCTCCGCGCCGCGCCGCGCTTTCGACAACGCCGCGATCAATTCGAGCGCGTCCGGCAGATGCGTCGACTCGAGCGACCACGCGTGCAGCCAGTAGTCCGCTGCGTCCTGATAGCGTTCCAGCTCGGTACTGACTCGCGCGAGCGAGCGAACGGCATGATGTAAGGTCGGTTCGAGTTCAAGCGCTTCGAGATAATGTCCGCGTGCTTCGACGAGACGCTTCGAAAGCTTCAGGCAATCGCCCAGATTGCGATGCAGGCTCGCGGTGCCGCCACTCAAAGCCACAGCGCGATGGTAGAACGCTTCGGCCGCGATCAAGTCGCCGCCCAGCGCGGCGATCAAGCCGCGATGCTCCCAGATGTCCGCGCGCTCAGGTGCGACATTCAATGCCTGATCGAAATACACGCGCGAACGGTCGAGCCGATCGACGCGAAACAGGGCAAGGCCAAGGCGATGGAGCGCGTGCACATTGTGCGGCTGCGCCGCGAGAACGCGTTCGTAGTCGGCAATCGCCATGTCATGACGCCCTGCCGCGAAGCAGGCGTCGGCGTGCGCGGCGATTGCACAGATATCGTTGGAGACGCTGGTGGGGAGAGAGAAATCGGGTTCGTGCATCGACGTGGATCAGTTGCGTGTGTGACTCAAGCTGGCGTGGATTGCGCCGTTCGGGCCGTCCGGTTCGCCGCCATCAGCGTCTTCAGACGCGCTGCGGCCCGCTCGACCACCGGCGCCCATTGCGCAGGCTGCGGCTGCCGGAACAACTCGACCGAGTCATACCAGGGCTGCGCCTCGTCGTTGCCCCACGACCAATGCGAGACGTGATCGAGCATCGCCAGCACGCGATGCCCTAATGCGCCACCGAGATGCAACGGCGCGCTGTCGATCGTCACCAGCGCGTCCAGCGCGGTGAGATGCGCCGCCACGTCGTCGAAGCCGTCTATGTAGTCGCCGGTCAGATCGCACAGCCGATATCCCTGCGCGGCGAGCGCCGTCACATCGGCGTGACGTCCGGGCGTGAGCGGATGGAAGACGACATCCGGAAGCGCCAGCAGCGGCGTCAGCGCCGCAAGCGGAATCGACCGCATGGCGTCGCGCCGATGCGTCGGGCTGCCCGACCAGACGAGACCGACGTGCCACATCGCGTCGGGTGCGTGCGCGCTGATCCGTTCGCGCCAGGCCGCCGCCTTCGTTGTATCGGCTTGCAGGTAGGGCGCGCCGCGAACCTGTTCCGGTTCGAGACCGAGCATGAGCGGCAGGCTCATGAGCGGCAATGCGTAATCCGGTGCGCCGAGCGGGCCCTCTTCGATCGACACGCAATTCGCGTAGCAACGCGCGAACAGCGGTTGCAGCGCGCGACGCACGGCCAGCACCAGCCGTCCGCCTTCGTCACGCACGCGTGCCGCCAGTTGCGGAACGAAGCGCACCATCTGGATGTCGTCGCCGTTGCCCTGCTCGCTGTGCACGACCAGGGTCTTGCCGGCGAGCGCTTCGCCATGCCAACGCGGGCACAAGCGCGTCATGACGCTGACGACATTGTTCTGTTCGCGGTCTTCGCGCGCAAGACGCGCCTCGAAACGCGGCCACGCGCTCGACCAATCGCCGCGCCGCAGTTCCAGGTCCGCCAGATCGACCGCTGCCTGCACCGCTGACGGATCGATTGCGAGCGCCGCACGCAGCGCCGTCTCGCTGTCCTCATAGCGCGCCTGCTCGTTCAGATACATGCCGACGGCCGCCAGCACGTCCGCATTGCCGGGCGCGACGGCGTCCACGGCGCGCATGGTGGTCTCCGCTGCCGCAGCGTCGTTGCACTGCCATTGCGCGTGACTGAGCTGCCACGCCATCTCCGCATCGGCGGGATTGCGCGCAAGACATTCGCGGCAGATACGCTCGACCATCGGCCAATCGCGAATCTCGCGCAACGCCAGCACGAGTTGCAAGGGCAACGCCGGATCGATCGCGGGGTCGAGCGCATACGCCCGCAACAACGCCGCACGACGCTCGTCCCGCGCGCTCGTCTCCGGCAGCGCCGCCAACGCGATCGACAACCACCACGGCGCGCGCGCCTCCTGCGGTGCGCGACGCTCATAGGCACGCAAGATTCGCGCGGCCGCCGAGTGCGCGCCGCACGTGGACATCAGCCAGGCGACCCAGTCGATCGTCGTCTCGACCGGCTGCGCGGCCACCGCTCGCTCGCTGTTTCGCTGCGCGGCGGCGGCATAGCCGAGCGCGTCGGCGAACAACGCGACCCGCCCATGGCGCGCTCCGTTAGCGCACGCCTGCGCCTGCGACGCGCTGTGATACGCCTCTTCGAAACGCCCGGCGCTCGCGCACAGGTCGGCGTGCAACTGCGCCGTCGCGCCTGCCACGGCCATTTCGACTGCGTGCCGTGCGGCGGCATCGAAACCTTGCTCGCGCAAGATGGACCACAGGAGATGAACGGAATCGAGAGGGACTGCCAGAGCGGAATCGGACATGAGATTTCAGTGTGTTGTGGTTGGCATGCGAAGGCGTAATCACAAAAATAGGACTTGGTGCTTTCAATGCTTAAAGACTGGAAATAACCCTTCAAGTCTCCGAATGAAAATCGCGCGAGCATAAGACAAAACCGCGCTTTTACATCTCATAAACCAATCTCGATTTAATTCCATTGATTGTGTTTAGTTAGTTAACCATAATTAATTCAAGTCGACTATGAGTAGCCGCCGTAAGTCGATCCGATCGATCAACTACAACATGGAGCAAGCTTTGAATACTGGAAAATCGAAGGAAACATCCGACAGCATTGCTCATCTCGCTGCGGTCGTTTTACGGCGCGCGGGCGTCGCGCAACTGGAGAAAGAACTGGCGGGCTCAGCGCTGGCTCAACATCACACGTCGAAACAGACCAGCAGGGCTATCGGCAGTCTTGCTGCGAAAGTATTGGCCGATCACACTTCATGTCACGAGGCCAAGGAATTGGCCGGTAGCGTGCTCTCGCAAGTACGTCATCTCGAGGGGCCGGCGCCCGCGCGTTGAACGCTCGCCCTGAAGCGGCGGAGGCGGAGCCAACCTCGCTTCGCCAACTCACGTCCAGTCACACGCCGTGGGCAAAAAAAATGCGCTGCCGAAGCAGCGCATTTTTCAACCTCAAGCGTCAGAACGACGCCGCGGCATCAAACTCGACCCACGCTCAATTCGCGCGCGCCAGCAGCAGCGCATTGGTGCGCTTCACGAAGCTCGCCGGATCGTCCAGCGCGCCACCTTCGGCGAGCAATGCCTGATCGAACAGCAGATGGCACCAGTCGTCGAAGTTCGCGCTGTCCGCGTGCAGGCCCTTCACCAGCGCGTGCTCCGGATTCACTTCGAGAATCGGATGGAACGACGGCGCCGTCTGACCCGCGGCCTTGAGCATGCGCTGCAGATAGCCGCTCATTTCACCGTCGTCGGCAACGAGGCAAGACGGCGAATCGGTCAGGCGGAACGTGAGACGCACGTCCTTGGCCTTGTCCTTCAGCGCTTCCTTCATCTTCTCGACGAGCGGCTTGAACTCTTCGCCGACCTTTTCCTGTGCCTGTTTTTCTTCGTCGTTCAACGCGCCCAGATCGAGATCGCCGCGCGCCACGCTTTGCAGCGGCTTGCCTTCGAATTCGTTCAGGAACGACAGAATCCACTCGTCCACGCGATCGGTCAGCAGCAGCACTTCCACGCCCTTCTTGCGGAACACTTCGAGGTGCGGGCTGTGGGTCGCGGCCTGCCAAGTGTCGGCGGTCACATAGTAGATCTTGGTCTGCTCGGGCTTCATGCGCGCCACGTAGTCGGCCAGCGACACGGTCTGCTCCGGCGTCTCCGTATGCGTCGACGCGAAGCGCACGAGTTTCGCGATCCGCTCGCGGTTGGCAAAGTCTTCGCCGATGCCTTCCTTCAGCACCTGGCCGAATTCCTTCCAGAAGCCGGCGTACTTTTCCTTGTCGGCCTCGTTATCCGAATTGGCCAGCTCTTCGAGCATGGACAGCGAACGCTTGGTTACGCCTTCGCGGATCGCCTTCACGTCGCGGCTTTCCTGCAGGATTTCGCGCGACACGTTCAGCGGCAGATCCGCCGAATCGACCACGCCCTTTACGAAGCGCAGATACGCGGGCAGCAGTTGCTCGGCGTCGTCCATGATGAACACACGCTTCACGTACAGCTTCAGGCCGCCGCGATAATCGCGATTGAACATGTCGAACGGCGCGTGGGTCGGCACGTACAGCAATTGCGTGTACTCGCTGCGGCCTTCCACGCGGTTATGCGTCCACGTGAGCGGATCCTGATGATCGTGCGAGAGGTGCTGATAGAACTGCTTGTACTGCTCGTCGGTGATCTCGTTCTTCGAGCGCGTCCACAGCGCGCTGGCCTGATTGACGGTCTCGTCCTCGTCCTTCGTGACCATCTCGCTCTTTTCCGCGTCCCACTCTTCCTTCTGCATCAGGATCGGCAGCGCAACGTGGTCGGAGTACTTCTGGATGATCGATTTCAGACGATGCGACGACAGCAGCTCATCTTCATCCGCACGCAGATGCAGCGTGATGGTCGTGCCGCGCGCGGCGCGCTCGATCTGCTCGACCGCGAAATCGCCCTCGCCCGCGCTTTCCCAGCGCACGCCTTCCGAGGCCGGCAAACCGGCGCGGCGCGTTTCGACCGTGATCTTGTCCGCGACGATGAAGCCCGAATAGAAGCCCACGCCGAACTGGCCGATCAGCGCCGCATCTTTCTGCTGGTCGCCGGAGAGCTTGCCGAAGAATTCCTTGGTGCCCGAGCGGGCGATCGTGCCGAGGTTGGCGATCGCTTCGTCGCGGCTCATGCCGATGCCGTTGTCGTCGAGCGTGATGGTGCGCGCGGCCTTGTCGTACGACACGCGAATCCGCAGGTTCGGATCGTTTTCGTACAGCGCACTGTTTTCGATTGCTTCGAAGCGCAGCTTGTCGGCCGCGTCGGAGGCGTTCGAAATCAGCTCGCGCAGGAAAATTTCCTTGTTGCTGTACAGCGAATGGATCATCAGGTGCAGAAGCTGTTTCACTTCTGCCTGAAAGCTCATGGTTTCTTGTGCCATGGTCGGACTTCCTCTCTGTTGCGAATGGGGGTTCAAGTCGGGCGTGGCGCCGTGCGTTGCGGTTCGCCGGCGACCTCGGCCTGCCGTCGGCCTGCTGTCTGCAGGCCGCTGGGCCGGCACTAGGCCGATGTGTCGGCCGCTGAATGCGCGGCCCGCCGGATTGTCCGCCTAATTGGGGGCAAGCCGGCGCGGTTTCAAGAGGCGCGGCGCGCCACGCTGTCGAGATAGCGGCACAAAAAAGTGGCCAGTTCCGGATCGCCGCAGTTGGAAATATTGAAGCGCATCCAGGTGGTCGACGACTGTTGCGGGGAAAACAGACTGCCGGGCGTCAGCAGAAAGCCGGCTTCGTGACCGGCGGCCGCCAGCGCGTCGGCGTCGACGCCCGTGTCGGCCCACAGAAACATCCCGGCCATGGGCGTCAGGAACAGCTTCAGGCCGGTCTTCTCCAGCATCCGCACGGACTTTTCGCGCACGCCGTCGAGCCGCACGCGTAGCCGTTCGACATGCCGCCGATAATGGCCTTCGGTCAAAATCTTGTACAGCACACGCTCGTTCAGTTCCGGGCTCGTCATGCCGACCAGCATTTTCTGGTCGCTGACCGCGGTCGCCACTTCAGGCGCGCAGGCAATGAAACCGACGCGCAGATTCGGCGCGAGCGTCTTCGAGAAGCTGCCGAGATAGATCACGCGTTTCAACTGGTCGAGACTCGCGAGGCGCGTGCCCGGATAGCTCGGCGGACACAGATCGCCGTAAATATCATCCTCGACGACGATGAAATCGTACGCTTCGGCAAGGCGCAGAATGCGGAACGCCTGGGCCGCCGTGAGCGACGTGCCGGTCGGGTTCTGCAACACCGAATTGATCACCAGCATTTTCGGCCGCCAGGTTTGCACCAGCGACTCGAGCGCGTCGAGATCCGGGCCGTCCGGCGTGTATGGCATGCCCACCAGTCGCGCGCCCTGCGACGCGAAACGCCCGAACATCTGAAACCACGCCGGATCGCCGACGATCACCGCATCGCCCGGCTTCACGTAAATGCGCGAGATCAGGTCGATGGCCTGCGTGATGCCGGACACCATCACGATCTGATCCGGCGACGCGCCGATCTCCAGTTCCTCGAGCCGCGTCTGCAACTGCTGGCGCAGCGGCAGAAAACCCTGCGGCGTGCCGATGCCGAGCATCTGCGCCCCGCTCTGCCGGCCGAGCGTGCGCAGCGCGTTGGTGATCAGGTCGCCGTCGAGCCAGCGCGCCGGCAGATAACCCAGCCCGGGACTGCGCTCGGGCCGCGCGCCGGTGTGCAGCATGTTGCGCAGCAGCCAGACCACGTCGATCGTGGCCGGCGCCGGCGCCGCGGCGTGCGGATGAATCTCGGCGGTAGCGCTGGCCGCGCCGCCCAGCCGCTCGCGCACGTAAAACCCGGAGCCGCGCCGCGACTCCAGAAAACCCTGCGCCACGAGCCGTTCGTACGCCTCGACCACGGTGAAGCGCGACACGCCCTTGTCGAGCGCCAGCTTGCGGATCGACGGCATGCGCATGCCGGGGCGGAACACGCGCTCCTCGATGCGGCGGCGCGCCCACTGGACGAGTTGCTCGACGAGCGTGAGCGACGCGGTGTCGTGCGGGGTGGGAATCTGGGCAAGCGGGACGGACATGACGGGCTCCAACTGTACCGAACAGTATCGAATTGATTGTACCGTTACTGTGCCGGTCGGCGTCGCTACATTTGAGACAAGTAAAGGATGGGATGGCGGCACAGCGGGTTTTACGACGCCGCCTACGCTCTCCGGCAAAACCCTGCCAAACACCATCCGCATGGCCCGCCGATCCGGCAAACGGTTATGCTAACGGCCCCGGCGGCGTTGCCGCGACACCCGGCCCGCCCCGGTTTACCGCAGAAAACCGTTTCCCCGCTCCGTCATGACTGCTCATCCGCTCCGCCTCGATCACCTCGTCATTTCCGCCCGCACCCTCGACGAAGGCACGCAGTACGTCGCCGATACGCTCGGCGTCGCCCCGTCCGGCGGCGGCTCGCATCCGCTGATGCGCACGCATAACCGCCTGCTGAACCTGTGGGGCGGCGTGTATCTGGAAGTGATCGCGATCGATCCGCAAGCCGTGTCCCAGGACAACGCGCCCGCCGACGGCAGCGCGCCGCGCCCCCGACTGTTCGCGCTCGACGACCCGGCAACACACGCGCGGCTCGAAAACGGGCCGTATCTATCGCACTGGGTTGCCCGGGTCGAGCGGCCGAAACACCTGCCGACATGGCAAGCGCAGTATCCGCAGCGCATTGCTCCAGTCGTGCCGCTGACGCGCGGCGATTTCACGTGGGGCCTCACCGTGCCGGACGACGGCGCGTTTCCCGCCTGGCAAGGCATCGGCGACGGCGTACTGCCCTCGCTGATTCAGTGGGACACGACGAAGCATCCGTCGACGTCCTTGCCGGAAACCGGGATTTCGCTGAAAGCCTTGAAAGGCCTGCATCCGCAAGCCGACACGGTGGCGGCGCAGCTGCGCTGGCTCGGCGCGACGCATCTGATCGCGTTGCAGCCCACGGAAGGCGCGCCGGCGCTCATCGCCGAATTTGAAACGCCCGACGGTCTACGGACCCTTAAATAAGCAGCGCGCGCGGGTCGCCGACTCGCGCGATAATCGAAGTTTTGACCGGTTCCAGTACCAGCAGAGGAGACCATGGACCAAAGCGACTTGAAAGCCCCCACGTGGCAGTTGTCCGAACGCGCACGCAAGCTCACGAGCTCGGCGATTCGCGAGATTCTGAAGGTCACGGAGCGGCCCGAAGTCATTTCGTTCGCGGGCGGCCTGCCCTCGCCGGCTACCTTTCCGGCCGAACGCATGCGCGCCGCGTCCGACCGCATTCTGCGCGACGAACCCGCCGCGGCGCTGCAATACAGCGCGACCGAAGGTTTCCTGCCGCTGCGTGAATGGATCGCGAAGCGCTATTCGGTGAACGGCGCGCAGATCCGTCCGACTCAGGTGCTGATCACGACCGGCTCGCAGCAGGCGCTCGACCTGCTCGGCAAGGTGCTGGTGTGCCCGGGCAGCCCGGTGCTGGTCGAAACGCCGACCTACCTCGGCGCGCTGCAATCGTTCTCCATGTACGAGCCGCGTTACGTGCAAGTGCCGACCGACGAACATGGCCTCGTTCCCGAAGGCCTCACGCCCGAGCTAACCGCCGGCGCGCGCCTGCTGTACGCGCAACCCAATTTCCAGAATCCCACGGGCCGCCGTCTGCCGGTCGAACGCCGCCGCGCGCTCGCCGAGTTCGCGAAGACCGCACCGTTCCCGGTGATCGAAGACGACCCGTACGGCGCGCTCGACTACGCCGGCGAACCGCTGCCCACCATGCTGTCGATGGCGCCGGACCACATCGTCCATCTCGGTTCGTTCTCGAAGGTGCTGGCGCCGGGCCTGCGGGTCGGCTACATCATCGCGCCCGAAGAGTTGATTTTCAAACTCGTGCAAGCCAAGCAAGCGACCGATCTGCACACGCCGAGCTTCACGCAGCGCATCGTGTACGAAGTGATCAAGGACGGCTTCCTCGACACGCACGTGCCGACCATTCGCGAACTGTATCGTGATCAATGCGCGGCGATGCTGGCTTCGCTCGAACGCTACATGCCGGAAGGCGTGAGCTGGAATCGCCCGGAAGGCGGCATGTTCGTGTGGGTGAATCTGCCCGCGCAGATCGACAGCATGAAGCTGCTGGAAGAAGCGGTCGCGCAGAACGTCGCGTTCGTGCCGGGCGGTCCGTTCTTCGCGAACGAGCCGCAACACAACACGCTGCGCCTGTCGTTCGTGACGGTGCCGCCGGCAAAAATCGACGAAGGCGTGTCGCGTCTCGGCGCGCTGATCCGCGCGAAGCTCTGAACGCCGCCGCGCGCTAAGGGCGTTTTTCATGCGCGCCGTTTGCATGATTTTCGCCCGGCGCGCGCCCACGGAATTCCATTACTGACCAAGGACACACCATGGCTCAAACGAATGTGTACGACAAGCTCAAGGAACTGGGCATCGAACTGCCGACCGCCGGCGCGCCGGCTGCCGCGTATGTGATGAGCGCGCAAAGCGGCAACACGGTGTATCTCTCCGGACATATCGCCAAGAAGGACGGCAAGGTGTGGACCGGCAAGCTCGGCGCCACGCTCACCACCGAGGAAGGCAAGGCCGCCGCGCGCTCGATCGCCATCGACCTGCTCGCCACGCTGCACGCGCATGTCGGCGATCTGAACCGCGTCACGCGCATCGTCAAGCTGATGAGTCTCGTCAACTCGACGCTCGAATTCACCGAACAGCATCTGGTCACCAACGGCGCGTCCGAACTGGTCGCGGACGTGTTCGGCGAACGCGGCAAGCATGCGCGCTCGGCATTCGGCGTCGCGCAGATTCCGCTCGGCGCGTGCGTCGAGATCGAGATGATCGCCGAAGTCGAGTAATGCGGTAACGCAGTAACGCAGTCAGAGCCGCCGGCCGTCCGGCGCAGCGAGACAGCAACGCGTCGCGAGGTGTCAGCCACCCGCGGCGCGTTTTGCATTTGTGAGAGGTGGATCGTTACGTCGTCAACGGATAGAATCCGCCCATCCTATCCATTCGTTTGATTCGCTGGACTGCGCCCGATGCCCGCCCACACTGTCCGTTTCAAACAAGTCGACGTGTTCACGTCGGTGCCGTTCAAAGGCAATCCGCTTGCCGTCGTGTTCGATGCCGACGCACTCGATACGACTCAGATGCAGGCCATCGCTCACTGGACCAATCTGTCCGAAACGACGTTCCTGGTAAAGCCGACCGACCCGGCCGCCGACTATCGTGTGCGCATCTTCAGTAAGCTCGGCGAAATGCCGTTCGCGGGTCATCCGACGCTCGGCACCGCGCACGCGTTGCTCGAAAGCGGTTATCAGCCGAAGCAGGCCGGCAAGCTCGTGCAGCAATGCGGCGTGGGACTCGTCGAACTGGAGGCGCTGCCGGGATCGGACGGCGCGTGGGCTTTCGCCGCGCCGCCCGCGCGCGTCACGCCGCTTGCAGAGGATCGCTACGCGGCACTGTCTACGGCTTTACGTAGCAATGCAATCGATTTCAGCGCGCCGCCCTGCGCGGTCGACAATGGTGCGCCGTGGCTCGTGGTTCGCGTCAAATCGGCGCGCGAATGCCTCGCGTTAGCACCCGATGCGGGCGCGCTCGCCGACATTGCGCATTCGGTGGGTACGCACGGCCTCGCCGTGTATGGTCCGCACGAGGCTGACGGGCCGGCGACCTTCGAGGTGCGCTGCCTGATGGCCGGTGGCGGTTTCGGCGTCGGGGAAGACCCGGTGACAGGCAGCGCCAATGCCGCGCTTGCAGGCCTGCTGAGCGCCCAGCAGTTGCGCCCGGGCACGCACTATTCAGCCCGTCAAGGCACCGCCCTGGGCCGGGCCGGCCAGGTCTCGGTGCACTACGACGACGCGCGCGGGAAGACATGGATTGGCGGCTCGTCGGTGACGATTGTCGACGGCACGTTTCGCCTGCCCTGACCGGCACGCCCCTTGCCTTGCTTATGCGCCGGGCACGCAACAGGAAGCGGCATAGGGTTCGCCCCGCCTGGCCGCGCCTGACCACAAAACGCCGCATCGTTTGCACTATTAAATGCACCTCGCATCGGGAGAGGCCTGTTAAAGGCCTGGCACACCTGAATGCTGGCGCGCCTCGCCGCCGAATCCCGATGAAATATCCGAATATGACCGCGATGCGGCGGCCTCGAGAGCGGTTGCACAGGATGCCAAATTCGTCGCAACGGGCATCTGGCCGCGCCCTCGTATACCCGATGCCCCGCCTCTTCCTTAATCCAGTGGCATTAAGTAATATCAAGACGTACCCGATGACCTGCGGATGGTCAGGCACGGCGCCACGCTTATTTCTTCTGCGCAGCAGTTCCGGCACCTTGGTCACCATGCAGCCACCCATGAATTCAGCGCAGTCGACGCTCGCTCGTTTGCAACCGGCCGGCACCCAGGCACGGGCCGCCCGATGAGCCAATCCCGCTTCTCCGACCAGCGCGATGCCAAAGCCCGCCGCGACCCCGCAGTGTCGCGCCGGCGTGCGTTGCTCGCCATTCCCGCGCTCGGCGTATTGGTCCTGATCCTGCTTTGGACCGTGATCTTCGCGCGCCTGTCGGTCGAGAAAGAAGCCACGTATCGCGAGGCCATGGCCTCTGCTGCAATACTCTCCGCGGCGCTGGAGCAGCACACGGTCAAGGCGATTCACCAGGTCGATCAGATCACCCGCTTCGTCAAATTCGAGTTCGAGAAAACGCCGAATCATTTCGATCTGGCGAGCACGGTGGAAAAAGGCGTCGTGCAAAGCGAGACGCTGGTGCAGGTGTCCTTGATCGACGAACACGGCACGCTGATCGCCAACACGGCGGAACTCAACCCCAAGCGCATCGACCTGTCCGACCGCGAACACTTCAAGGTCCACGAACACGAGAACGACGACCAGTTGTTTATCAGCAAGCCCGTGCTCGGCCGTGTGTCCGGCCACTGGACCCTGCAGATGACGCGGCGTCTGAATCATCCAGACGGCTCGTTCGCGGGCGTGGTGGTGGTCTCGGAAGATCCCAGCTACTTCACCACCGACTTCTACAACAACGCGGCGATCGGCCGTGAAGGCGTGATCGCGGTGATCTCGGACAACGGCACCGTGCTCGCGCGGCGCACCGGCAGCACCGAAACCGCCAACGGCGTGTTCTCGGCGAGCGGTTCGTATCCGAACTCGGAACATGTGTCGGGCACCTACGTCGATTCGATCGACAACGTCACGCGCATCGTGTCGTACCGGCATATCGACGGTTATCCGCTCGGCGTGCTGGTGGGTCTCTCGCAAGCCGAGGAATTCGCCGACTACAACCACACGCGCAACGTCTATCTGATGATGGCGGGTTTCATCTCGTTCGCCATGCTGAGCTTCTTCGCCGTGGCCACCGGCCTGATCGGCAAGCTGCTCGGCCGCGAGCGCGAGATGACGCATCTGGTCGAATACGATCTGCTCACCGGTCTGCGTAATCGCTACGCGACGTTGCAGACACTGCGTCACGACGTGGCGCAGCAGACCAACCTCGGCCGCCTCGCGATTCTCTTTATCGACCTCGACAACTTCAAGACCGTCAACGACACGCTCGGCCACAATGCCGGCGACATCGTGCTGCAAATGACGGCCTCGCGGCTCGCCGCCGCGGTCGGCGAAGGCGGTGCGCTGAGCCGCATCGGCGGCGACGAGTTCGTCGTCGTGATCAAGGGCGACGACGTCGAGAAGCGCGCCGTCGCGCTTGCCGAAGCCGCGGCCGAAGCGTTCGCCAAGCCGTTCGACGTGCGCGGCAGTTCGTTCGTGCTGCATGCGAGCATCGGCATTGCGCTCTACTCGGTCGCCAACGAAAGCGAGATCGACCTGCTGAAGAAAGCCGACCTCGCCATGTACAGCGCGAAAGACGCGGGCAAGAACTGCTATCAGTTTTATTCGCCGCAACTGTCGCACCGCGCGGATCACTTGATGAAGTGGGAACAGCAATTGCGCGTGGCGCTCGCCGAAGGGCAACTGTTCCTCGCCTATCAGCCGAAGATCGATCTGACGCGCCGCTGCATTACCGGCTTCGAGGCATTGGTGCGTTGGAATCATCCGCAACACGGTTTGATTCCGGCCAACGAGTTCATTCCGGTTGCGGAATCGACCGGACTGATTGTGCCGATCGGCGACTTCGTGATCGAGACCGCCTGCCGGCAACTCGCGCTGTGGCAACAACAGGGCTACGACACGCTGTCGCTCGCGGTGAACATTTCGGCGGTGCAATTCTGGCGCGGCGACCTGTACGAAACGATCTCGCACGCCATCGAAGAGAGCGGCATCTCCGCGCGCCGCCTCGAACTCGAAATCACCGAAACGGCGATGATGGAATATCCCGAACTGGTCTCCGAGAAAATCTTCGCGTTGAAGCGCCTCGGCGTGCGCATCGCGCTCGACGATTTCGGCACCGGCTATTCGTCGCTGTCCTATCTGAACCGCTTCTCGGTGGACACGCTGAAGGTGGACCGTTCGTTCATCCAGGCAATTCCGGGCGACCGCAGCGTCTGCGTGATGGTCACCGCGATCGTCAATCTGGCCCGTTCGCTCGGTCTCACGGTGGTGGTCGAAGGCACGGAGACCGAAGAGCAGATTGCCTGGCTCGCCGCGCTCGGTCATATCGAGGCGCAGGGCTTCCTGTTCTCGCGCCCCGTGCCGGTGGACGCCATTGCGGCGCTGCTGGACCGCTTCGGCGTGTGCGGCATGACGGGCCGCCGCATCGCGCACGAGGCCGACAGCACCAGCAGCGTATCCAGCACCAACACCTGAGCGCGGCGCCCGTTGCGCGTCGTCGCGGGTCGTCACCCGCAGCGCCGCAAAACCGGCTACATTTTCGCTGTACCGCATCACAGCGCGATGCCGCCCGCCGGCCGCGTCGGACCACTCAACGATGATCTCAAAGGACTAGCGCCCGCGTACCGGGCGCTCTTGGCGCCATGCAGACGATCACGAGCCACGATGCTGCCAGACGAGGCGAACGGGAACCGCTATGGACGCTGTTCCGGGTCGTGTTCGGCCTGTCCGCGTTGTCATGGGGCGGCCTCGCGCTCATGGCGCAACTTGAAAACCATTATGTCGAACGCGAAGGACGCCTCTCACGTATCGCCTTCTCCGATCTGATCGCGCTCGCCTGGATGGTCCCCGGCCCGGTGGGCTGCAACGTCGCCGTGCAACTCGGACATGCGCTGCGCGGACGCGCCGGCGCCTGGGTCGCGGGCATTGCCAGCGTCCTGCCCTTCTTCATGCTGATGACGCTGTTCGCGATCTTCTACCGCACGCCGTTCGTGCGCGCCGCCGCCTCGCAAACCTTGCTCGCTCACTTCAGCGTCGTGCTGGCCACACTGATCGCGATCACCTGGTACAAACAGACGCGTGCGCTCGTGCGCGGCAAGCTCGAATGGGGCGCGACGGTGCTGGGATGCATCGCGCTGTTCTATGCGCGCAGTCCGGCCGCTTATGTCGTCATGCTCGGGGCCGCCTTCGGTACCGGCTGGTTCGTTAGCCCGGTGCGCAATGCGCGCGTCGTCGTGTCGTTCGCGCGCGGCGACTGGCAGATGCTGAGCGCTCTGTCCATCTTCCTTGCGTTGTTCGCGATGCCGTTGCCGCATCGCTATGAGCTGGCGCTGCTGTGGCCACGGCTGGCGGGCGCCGGCATGACGTTGTTCGGCGGCGGCTTCTCGGCGCTGCCGGTGCTCAAGACGCTGTTCGTCACGCCGGCGATCGGCGTCTCCGATAACGACTTCACGCTGGCGTTTTCGCTGTCGCCGCTGTCGCCCGGACCGCTGTTGAACGTGGTGCCGTTCTTCGGCTATCTGGTGGATGGCTGGGTGGGCGCGCTGATTGCCACCCTCGCGCTGTTCGTGCCGTCGGGGTGCCTCGTCGTGCTGGCACAGCGGCATCTGCATCAGTTGAAGGCCAATCCGCGCTTCGAGCACGGCATGCGGATTCTGCGCGCGGTCACCACCGCATTTCTCGCGGTGGCCGTGCTACGCATTGCCGCGCATGTGCCGTTCAAACCGATCTATCTGTTGACCGCACTGTTCTCCGCCATGTGCTTCGCCAAGCTGAAGGTGCCGGTGTACCTGGTGTACGGGACGGTAGCGGTGGTGTGCGGGCTGTGGCTCGCGTATGGCTCGCTGATCTAGACGCCTTAAAAACCGCGCGACAGCACCGCAACGCCGATCGTCACCACGCCGAGCACGATATTGATCAGCACCAGACGGCGGATCGTGCCGACGGCGCGTGCGCCATCCGGCCATTTTTGCGCCTGCACCGCGCGGCGGATGCGCGGGAATACGGCAAAACGGATATGCCCGAAGATCAGCATCATCACGATGCCGAGGCCGGCCATGGCATGCAGCGGCCAGGTGGCATGGCCGCCGCCGAATTGCATGAGCAGGAAGCCGCCGGTGAGGAGAATCACCAGCACCGAGGCCGCGACCCAATTGAAGAAGCGGCCGAACACCGATTCCCACAACGGCAAGCGTAATTGCGGCGAGAGATCGGCAATGGCCGGGCGCAGACAGAAATGCGCGAACACCATCCCACCTACCCACACAGCAACCGCGAGCAAATGGAGAAAGAGCGCGAGTTCGATAGCCTTGTTCATGTTGTTTTCCTCTCCCGACGACGCCACGCCGCTTATAACGAGTGCTATTAGCAAGCGGCTATTGAGCGCATTCGACCGCGTGCAATGCACGCAGTTCCATGACGCCCGTGGCTTTCGCGCCGTTTTTGTAGTTGTTATCGCAGCATGTCGACCGTAATGGCCATGCTGCTCCCCGGTTTTGTACTCTCACTACGCACGAACTACGCACGACAAGCGTCTCGAATGCTAGCAGACGCTTGCCATGTTCCAACGTCAATCTTCGTTAAGCGGCCAGCACCGGACGCATACCTTCGAGCTTCATCTTGCTCTCAGGCGCGCGGCCCTTGCGCGCCCGTTTGCCGATATGCGGCGCGAGCGCGGCGCCACTCACCTTCTCTTCATCGACACGGCCGCCGCGGCGCGTGCCGATCAACACGACGCCCGCGTTGTTGATAGAGAGCGCCTGTACCAGCGTTTCCTTGTCGTCGAGCGCCATCAGCGTGACGCCGCGGCCGCCGCCCGAGAGCGTCTTCATCTCGTCGAGGCCGAACACCAGCAAACGTCCGCCAGAGGAGAGACACGCAATGTGCGTCGCGTCCGGCAGCATCGGCATTGGCGCGAGCGGCACGGCGCCGGCGTCGATCGTCATGAACGACTTGCCGGCCTTAACGCGGCTCACCATGTCGCCGACCTTCGCGACGAAGCCGAAGCCGTTGCTCGACGCCAGCAGCAACGCCTGATCCGCGGACGCCGCGTAGTAATGCATCAGATGGCTGCCCGACTCCAGCTCGATCAGCGACGTGACCGGCACACCGTCGCCGCGGCCACCCGGCAGCATCGCCACTGCGACCGAATAGACGCGGCCGTTGCTGCCCCACGCGACCAGCGTGTCCGGCGTGCGGCACTGGAACGCCGCATAGAGCCCGTCGCCGGCCTTGAACGTGAAGCCCGCGACGTCGAGTCCGTGACCCTTCAACGCGCGCACCCAACCCTTCTGCGACACCACGACCGTCACCGGCTCGTCGACCACGCGCGCTTCGAACGTCGCGCGTTTTTCCTGCTGGATCAGCGTGCGGCGCTCGTCGCCATACTGCTTGGCGTCGCCTTCGATTTCCTTGATGAGCAGACGCTTCATCGCCGATTCGCTGCCGAGCAATTCTTCGAGCTTGGCCTTCTCGTCCTTCAGTTCGGCGAGTTCCTTCTCGATCTTGATCTTCTCAAGCCGCGCCAACTGACGCAGCCGGATTTCAAGGATGTCCTCGGCTTGGCGATCGGACAAACCGAACGCGGCCATTAACGCGACCTTCGGTTCATCGGATTCGCGAATGATGCGGATGACTTCATCGATATTCAAAAAGACGATCATCCGGCCTTCGAGAATATGAATCCGGTCGTCGACCTTGCTCAAACGATGCCGCGTGCGGCGCGTCACCGTGGCGAAGCGGAACGCGATCCACTCGTGCAGGATTTCGCTCAAGCCCTTCTGACGCGGACGGCCGTCGCCGCCGACCATGACCATATTGAGCGACGCATTCGATTCAAGGCTCGTATGCGCAAGCAGCGTGTTGACGAAATCGGTTTGATCGATGCGGCTCGACTTCGGCTCGAACACGAGACGCACCGGCGCGTCGCGGCCCGATTCGTCGCGCACGGCATCGAGCAGCGCCAGCATGGTCTGCTTGGTTTGCAGTTGTTCGGGCGTGAGCGCTTTCTTGCCGAGCTTGATCTTCGGGTTGGTCTGCTCTTCGATTTCTTCGAGCACCTTCTGCGCGGCCGTGTTCGGCGGCAATTCGGTGATCACCAGTTGCCACTGACCACGCGCGAGTTCCTCGATCTTCCAGCGCGCCCGCACCTTCAAACTGCCCCGGCCGCTTTCGTACGCGGCGGAAATCTCGGCGTCGCTCGAAATGATTTGCGCGCCGCCCGGGAAATCCGGCCCGGCGATGTGCCGCATCAACTCCGCGTGTTCGATTTTCGGATTGCGAATCATCGCGACCGTCGCGGCCGCGACTTCGCGCAGATTGTGCGACGGAATTTCCGTGGCCAACCCGACCGCAATACCCGATGCGCCGTTCAGCAACACGAACGGCAGGCGCGCGGGCAACAGCCTCGGCTCCTCGGAAGAGCCGTCGTAGTTGGGCATGAAATCGACCGTGCCCTGGTTGATTTCATCGAGCAGCAGTTTCGCGATCGGCGTGAGGCGCGCTTCCGTGTAGCGCATGGCCGCCGCGCCGTCGCCGTCGCGCGAACCGAAGTTGCCCTGACCGTCGATCAGCGGATAGCGCATCGAGAAGTCTTGCGCAAGACGCACCAGCGCGTCGTACGCGGACTGGTCGCCGTGCGGGTGATACTTACCGAGCACGTCGCCGACCACGCGCGCCGACTTGACCGGCTTCGCGTTGTCAGACAGCCCCATGTCGTTCATCGCGAACAGGATGCGGCGCTGCACCGGCTTCTGGCCGTCGCACACATCCGGCAGCGCGCGGCCCTTGACCACGCTCACCGCATAGTCGAGGTACGCGCGTTCCGCGTAATTGCCGAGCGTGAGAAAGTCGCCTTCGGGGGGCGGCGGCTCGGTGAAAAGGTCGAGAGTGTTATCGTCGTCCATCTAGATTCCGTATCCGTGTTTGGCGTGAAGTTGTCAGGCGAAGTCAGAGCGCGGGCAAAAATGCCCACAAAAGCGCTCGCTCAGATATCCGCTTCCACTTCGTTGCCCTTTTCTTCCAGCCAGCTGCGGCGCGATGCCGCTTCGCCCTTGCCCATCAGCATCGTCATGCGCGCGACTGTGGCGTCGTAGTCGAGTGCGCCGAGCGCCACCGGGCTCAAGCGCCGCGTGTCGGGGTTCATCGTGGTGTCCCACAACTGTTCCGCGCTCATTTCGCCGAGGCCCTTGAAGCGGCTGATCGACCACTGCGTGTCGCGCACGCCGTCCTTGCGGAGCTTGTCGAGGATCGCTTCGAGTTCGCCTTCGTCGAGCGCGTACAGCTTCTGCGCCGGCTTCTTGCCGCGCGCGGGCGCGTCGACCCGGAACAGCGGCGGCCGCGCCACACACACATGTCCGCGTTCGATCAGTTGAGGGAAATGCTTGAAGAACAACGTGAGCAGCAGAACCTGAATGTGCGAGCCGTCGACGTCAGCGTCCGACAGAATGCAGATCTTGCCGTAGCGCAGGTTCGACAGATCGACCTTGTCGTCCGGGCTGTGCGGATCGACGCCGATCGCCACCGAGATGTCGTGCACCTCATTATTGGCAAACAGCCGGTCACGTTCGGTTTCCCACGTGTTCAGCACCTTGCCGCGCAGCGGCAGGATGGCCTGGTATTCCTTGTCGCGGCCCATCTTCGCGGAGCCGCCCGCCGAGTCGCCCTCGACGAGGAACAGTTCGTTGCGGCCGATTTCCGTCGATTCGCAATCGGTCAGCTTGCCCGGCAACACCGCGACGCCCGAGCTCTTGCGCTTCTCGACCTTCTGCCCAGCACGCGTGCGCGCCTGCGCCTGCTTGATGACGAGGTCGGCGAGTTTCTTGCCGAGCTCGACGTGCTGATTCAGCCACAATTCCAGCGCCGGCCGCGCGAACGACGACACCAGCTTGACCGCGTCGCGGCTGTTCAGGCGTTCCTTGATCTGCCCTTGGAATTGCGGATCGAGCACTTTCGCCGACAGCACGAACGACACGCGCGCGAACACGTCTTCCGCCAAAAGTTTGACGCCCTTCGGCTGCAGGTTATGCAGTTCGACGAAGCTCTTCACCGCCTGATACAGACCGTCGCGCAAGCCGGATTCGTGCGTGCCGCCCGCGGGCGTGGGAATCAGGTTCACGTACGACTCGCGCATGAGCGTGCCTTCCTCGCTCCATGCGACGACCCATGCGGCGCCCTCGCCTTCGGCGAACGTCTCTTCGCTCGCGCGCGAGTTTTCGGCATAACGCTCGCCCTCGAACAGCGGAATCAGCAGATCGCTGCCGTTCATGCCTTCGAGCAGATAGCCGCGCAGACCGTCTTCGTATTTCCAGGTTTGCTGTTCGCCGGTTTTCTCGTTGATCAGCGTGACTTCAACGCCCGGCAGCAGCACCGCCTTCGAGCGCAGCAGACGTTGCAGTTCGCCGAGCGGCAGGTTCGGCGAATCGAAGTACTTGGGATTGGCCCACGCGGTGACGCGTGTGCCGGACTTCTTGTCGCCCTTCGTGGCGGGCCGCACTTCGAGTTCCTTGGCGACGTCGCCGTTGGCGAAACTCAATTCGGCGATCTTGCCGTCGCGCCACACGGTGACGTCGAGGCGCGTGGACAGCGCGTTGGTGACGGACACGCCGACACCGTGCAAGCCGCCCGAGAACGTGTATGCGCCGCCGGCGGCTTTATCGAACTTGCCGCCCGCGTGCAGGCGCGTGAACACGATTTCCACGACCGGCACGCCTTCTTCCGGATGCAGACCGAACGGAATGCCGCGGCCGTCGTCTTCGACGGAGACCGAATGGTCCGCGTGCAGCGTCACGGTGATTTGCCGGCCGTGGCCGCCGAGGGCCTCGTCCGATGCGTTGTCGATGACTTCCTGAATGATGTGCAGCGGATTCTCGGTGCGGGTATACATCCCGGGCCGTTGCTTGACCGGCTCCAGGCCCTTCAACACCTTGATCGACGCTTCGCTATACGCGGCGTTTGGCTTTTTCGTAGACATGGTTGACTCGGATGCGTCGGTTCATCGTTGTCCACAGGTCCTGTTCAGAAAGCTGTGGACAATGCGTTGAGTTTTCAAAAAAAGCGAAACGAAACAACGGGGTTAGGTGGGGTGCCCGCCGTGCGGGCAAACTGTTTGTCGCATGGCTTCCCGTTGGCGCGCTCGACGGCGGCTCGAAGCCTGTCCCGCATATAGCAGGGCGGGCAACGTCGACGCCGGTGCGAACGCCGGGGAAGCCTGTTCGCGGGGTATTTTACTGATTTCGATCCGCGCGGCAATTCACGATGCACGGGATTGGCCGTCTGGATAAGGGACGGCGGTGGCGCGGTGCAATCCCGCGCCGCCCCCGCACCTCATTTGCGCCGCTTTTCCAGCTCGTCCCAGCGTTCGAGCGCGACCAGCAGTTCTTCGTCGATCGCCGCATAGCGCTCCGTCAAACGCGTCCCTTCCTGCGCGTCTTTGGCGAACACGGAGCCGTCTTCGAGTTGTGCGCCTATCGCTTTCTGCTCGGCTTCGAGCGCGGCGATTTTTTCCGGCAGCGCATCCAGTTCGCGCTGCTCCTTGAACGACAGCTTCACGGCGCGTTGCGGCGCATTGCGGCCCGCGGAACTGTCTTTGGCCACGGCCGTGTCTTTGCCCGCTTCTTTCTGTGCGTCCAGCGCCATCTGCTGCGAACGGTCGCGCTGGATCTGCCAATCGGTGAAGCCGCCCACGTACTCGCGCCACTTGCCGCCGCCTTCCGACGCGATCACCGAGGTCGCGACGTTGTCGAGAAACGCGCGGTCGTGGCTGACCAGCAGCACCGTGCCGTCGTATTCCGTGAGCAGCTCTTCGAGCAGTTCGAGCGTGGGAATGTCGAGGTCGTTGGTCGGTTCGTCGAGCACCAGCACATTGGCCGGACGCGCGAACAGACGCGCGAGCAGCAGGCGGTTACGCTCGCCGCCCGACAGCGACTTGACCGGCGAACGCGCGCGCTCCGGCGCGAACAGGAAGTCGCCGAGGTAGCTCATGACGTGCTTCTTCTGGCCGTTGACTTCGACCCACTCGCTGCCCGGGCTGATGGTGTCGGCGAGGCTTTTTTCCAGATCGAGCTGCGCGCGCATCTGGTCGAAATACGCGACCTGCAGATTCGTGCCGATGCGCACTGTGCCTTCGTCCGGCGCCAATTCGCCGAGGATCATCTTGAGCAGCGTGGTCTTGCCCGCGCCGTTCGGACCGACAAAGCCGATCTTGTCGCCGCGCATGACCGTGGCCGTAAAGCTGTCGACCACCGTGCGCGCACCGTAGCGCTTGGTCACGTCGGTCAATTCGGCGACGATCTTGCCGGACTTCTCGCCCTGACCGACATCGAGCTTGACGTTGCCCAGCACGTTGCGGCGTTCCGCGCGCTCGTTGCGCATCTCCACAAGCCGCGCGATCCGGCCGACGCTGCGCGTGCGGCGCGCCTCGACGCCCTTGCGGATCCACACTTCTTCCTGCGCGAGCAGCTTGTCGAACTTGGCAGCTTCCACTTGCTCGATTTCGAGCTGTTGCGCCTTGCGCGTTTGGTATGCCGAGAAATTGCCCGGATACGAGAGCAGACGCCCGCGATCCAGTTCGACGATGCGCGTGGCGACGCGATCGAGAAACGCGCGATCGTGGGTAATGAAGAGCAGACCTGCGCGCAGCGAGACCAGCAGGTCCTCAAGCCAGCGGATGCCGTCGAAGTCGAGGTGATTGGTCGGCTCGTCCAGCAGCAGCACGTCGGGCTGTACGACCAGCGCGCGCGCCAACGCCACGCGCTTTTGCATTCCGCCCGACAGCGAGCCCACGCGCGCCTCGCCGTTCAGGCCGATCTGTTGCAGCGTGGTGGCCACGCGCGTGCTCCAGTTCCAGGCGTCCGAATGATCAAGCGACGATTGCAGCGTGTTCATGCGCGACATGAGCGCGTCGTGCTCCGCGCCTTCCGGCTCGTCGGCGAGCTGGTTGGCGACCGCGTCGTATTCGTCCAGCAGCGCGCGGGCGTGCGTGAGGCCGGCGGCGACCGCGTCGAACACTGTGTCGTCGGTATCGAACTCCGGCTCCTGCGGCACGTAGACCGAAGTCAGGCCCTGCTGACGCGTGACGAGGCCGTCGTCAGGTTTGCTCAGGTCGGCGACGATCTTCAGCAGCGACGACTTGCCCGCGCCGTTGCGGCCGATCAGGCCGACGCGTTCGCCCGCTTCGAGAGAGAAATCCGCGTGATCGAGCAACGCGACGTGACCGAACGCCAGTTGGGCCCCGGTAATGGTGTAAAGCGACATGGAGAATTGGAGAAGACAGCGATGGGTCGGAACTGCCCATTGTACCGGGCGCGCGAGCGGGTGCCCGTATGCCGGAAGAGATAGATCGAATGGCCGGCTTGCGGACCGCGAACAAGCCCGGTGCGCAGGGTCCAGAAGCCGGAGCACGTCGGCACGCGCCCGGCTGTCCGGTGCAGCGGCTTACTTCACATGCACCGTGATGGTCTTGCTCATTTCCGGACCGTACGACCGATGGGCGCCGTCGCCGAACTGCAGCGTCAGCGTGTGGTCGCCCGGCGGCAACGTCAGATCGGTTTCGGTCTGGCCCTTGCCGAAGTGCAGCGACTTGTCGTTCGCGGGAATGACCTCGCCCTTGGGCAGCGGCTTGCCGTCCACCAGCAGATGATGATGGCCCGTGCCTTCCGTCATCGTGCCGGCCGGCGCGATCTTCATGCCGTCGACGCCGAACACCACGTGGACGGGATTGCTGACGGTCGCGCCGTCCGCCGGCTGCACGAACGACACGCCGGCGGCCTGCGCCGCGGCGGATACCGCGAGCAATCCGGCCAATGCCGCACCGACCAACCATTTGTGCTTGAACATCGTTTTTCTCCTTTTTGGGAAACGAGAGTCACGCGCGGGATATGCCGGCGACGACGGCGCCTCGATTGGCCTGAGTGGCCTGAGGCCGATCGTCGCAGTTCATGTCAAGCGCGCCGGCGCGCCGGTCCAAAAGATCAGCTGCGGATCAGAGCATACACGCTGTGTATGACCGGGTTCGTCAAGCGTGTACGGCCGTGACGCGGGCGCTCTGTGGCGTTGCCGCATCGGGAGTTTTCTGCCGGATTGACGAATTCCGGTAATATTGCGGGTCGCCGCCGTGCCCAAAAAAGGGGCAGACTGAGCGGGTTTTGCATTGAACTAGAGAAGAGTGCGTCGTGAGCGAAGTAATTGAAGTGACTGAATATAAGAGCTGGGTCTGTCTGATTTGCGGCTGGATCTACAACGAGGAAGAAGGCCTGCCCGAGGAAGGCATCGCACCGGGCACGCGCTTCGCCGCGATTCCCGAAGACTGGCGATGCCCGCTGTGCGACGTGGGCAAGGCTGAGTTCGCCGTGGTGGAGTTCTGAGGCGGATTTGTCGGATTGCCGGCACGCTGCTTTACTGTTTTGGTTCGTTGCAGGCGTTGGAGGTTCGTGCGGCCCAGCAGGCGTTGACTGCTGGGCCGTTTGCTTTGTGGGACGGCTTTGTCGGGGCTAGATCTGAAGAAGTGGCCGCCCTGTTCCGTGAGCACCGGTCTCGACCTCGCTCGCCGCGTCCGGGCTATTGCGGCGTCTCTAGATTTAATCGCATTTTGTTATACTCTGCCCTCGCTGGCGTACTTGAGCACGCCAACAACTGCCGACTGGCAGGACTGAAGCCATGTTTTACCTCGTTCCGAACTGTTGCAGTGCCAAGCCTCGTTTCGTGGCTACAGGGTCACGCAGTAGCGAAACGGTAGCAAAGACTGCTGTAAACTGGCTTCGCGGGCTGTCGCGGCGCTTCATTTAGGAAGAAGCAGAAAAGGCCGGAAACGCCCACGGGACAAGGCCGCAGCCAGTAGCAGCAAGGGCTCAGTCGTCCCATTGCAGATATCCATCTCCCTGTAGTTCAATGGATAGAACAAGTGCCTCCTAAGCGCTAGATACAGGTTCGATTCCTGT
Source organism: Paraburkholderia sp. BL27I4N3 (assembly GCF_003386115.1). Classification (NCBI taxonomy): domain Bacteria; kingdom Pseudomonadati; phylum Pseudomonadota; class Betaproteobacteria; order Burkholderiales; family Burkholderiaceae; genus Paraburkholderia; species Paraburkholderia sp. BL27I4N3. The sequence goes on from NZ_QREJ01000001.1 coordinate 3,239,841, forward strand.
CAGGGGGACCAGATAGCGTCCCAGCATCTCTCAAGTTCGCGAATCGAAGATCACCACTCGTTTCGGTGGCCAACAAGAACTTGATTTCGCCAGCGAATAACCTCGGTGACGACTCACGCGCCGAGCTACTTTGCTACCTCGTCGTCGCGCAACTCGTGGCGATGGCCCGCGCCGGCGACTGGCTGCGCACCGATCACCTGGTTGAATCAGGGCGCATCTGGTGCAAGGCAAATGGAGCACGCTTCGATTGGCAGCAGCGGATCGCGCTCGGGCAGATAGCGGGTGAGCTGGGCGCAGCTAATGGAGACGTTCGGACTTACGCGTGAGCCATGGGCACCGTCGCTAAGTGCGCACTAGCAGCGCGTACCACGCACGTCATCGACCAGAGGCACAACGGCTAGCGTGAGCAGAACGATAGCGAGCGGCACGCTCGATATAAATCCGAGATATTTGAAACCGATGGCCCCCGCCAGACCGCCGGCAATAAACGAAAGAAGCAGCGAACCGAGCAGCGCGAGCTTCTGCTTGTCCGCCCTAACGGCCTCTTCCCCTGCAATCGACCGTGTATTCCAGTAGAGCATTTTGCCCAGTTCGATGCCGACATCCGTAACCAGGCCGGTGACGTGGGTCGTACGGATCTCCGATCGCGAAATTTTCGTGATCATCGCATTCTGTAGACCCATGACAAAGCACAGGACGCAGACGGTCGCAGGCACGAAAAGAACCCGATGGTGTTCAAGGTTGGAGCCCAGCAACCCGAAGCACAGCAGCAGAATTGCCTCGATCGCAAGCGGTGTCGCGTAGATGCTGTGCAAATCCCGCCGACGCCCCCAATTGATCAGGATGGCAGATGCAGCCGCGCCAACAAGAAACGAAAAAAGCGAACTGAGCCCCGAAACGAAAAGGCTTGCCTCCCCGAGCACCGCATTATCGGCCAGCGACGAGACGATCCCGGACATGTGCGAAGTGTATTGACCAACGGCCAGAAATCCGCCCGCATTCGCCGCTCCGGCGACAAATGCCAGCGACCGCCCCAAACGACGGTTGGTCACATCGGTCCGTTCCGGTGCAGTAAAGCCACGAAGATAGTTGATGGGCATGCTGAACGCTCAGTTGTGCCGCGTGTGCGTACCGTCCGTCGGACGGCCTGACGGCCTGACGGCGGAGATCGTAACATGCGTGAACGCGGCATCCGGCATCGCGTTTCGCCGCCGGCCAGAGGCGCGCAAGGGAAACAGAATCCCGAGGACCTTCCGGCCAGCTCGGCCGATCGCCAAGACGCCACCGCCGAACGCTCGCGTCGGCCCAAACGCAGACATCAACGTCAAACGCGCGGCGCGTCCTCGCGAACGCCCTCCCAATCACGACCGGACGCAACAGCCGAATTCCCCGAAAGCATGCAGTCGATGAACGTCCGCGCACGCTTCTCGGCATACCTGAACGCATCGACCTCAGACATGAATTCCAGTTGCTCTGGAAAACTTGCAACCTTTTGTGCGGGCTGACTGGACGAACTGATAGTCCAGGACACCTTGTACCGGCGTCCGACATTGTGCAAACACAACGTCTTCCCGGTCGTGACCTGAACGTCAATTTCGAACCCGCGATACGGTGCATAGGATTGGCAAGGCATGATCACTCTCCCGACGCGGCGGTCCGCGTATGCAGCCAAGGTCGCGCAACCGCCGTGCCCCAGAATCGAACGCCAGGGAAAACACCATTCGCGCTCAAGCCACTGCGCAAAAACGCGGGCAAAAAAAAGCCGCAGCAATGCTGCGGCTCAAAACACACACACCGCGCTCGGGGCGCTGATGTGAACTGTTATCTTACATACACCTATCGGCAAATATAACCAGGGATTTCGTATGATGGTTGCAATCGGCCGGCCATACGGTCGCGGCATTTCTGCCCGCATGGCGGCAACGCATACTTCCTGGGACCGTCATCCGCTACTGCTCGATATACATGCGCCATTCCGGAAACTGCTCGAAGAAGCTTTGACTCACGTATATCTGATACAAGACCGGCGAACTACGGTCGGTCGCGGACCCAGGCTCGCTCAACACGGTCAGTCCGGGATCGATACCGGACACGCTCGCCCACGCGGTGAGATCGTCCGGCAGATCGGCCGCTTCCTCGCGCGGCACACGCAATTTGATCGGTTTCATGGCCTCTCCGATAAATGGTGAAGGATGTCTCAGCAAATATCACACAAAGAAGCGGTATTGCCAGTGCCAGCATCTCCAGCGAAGGCGATCCGAGTCAATCGCGGGACGGCCAGGAGACGTGGAGAATTGAAAAGCAAGCCCACGCGCGCATTCAATACGATATGTTTCGCCCTTTCGAGCCACGCCCTCGAAGCCTGGTTACCGCGGCGCGCAACGGCGCCGTGATCCGCCACGACGTCGACGACTCCAGCGCCCTGATCGTCGAATCCTTCGAAGCAATCTCCTCCTGCATCGCGACAACTTTCTCCTGCATAACAGCAGCCGCCTCTTGCATCGTCACAACCTGCTCCTGTGTCGCCACAAACTTCTGCCGCGTTTCCGCAAGCGCTGTCTCGGCCTCGGCGAGGCGCTCCGCTGTCTCAGCATCCACTGGGGCGCTGTAGAACTCCGCAGTAGTGAGTTCAACGCGAGGCGGTTCCTTGCGAAGCACAATGATCATCTCTCCGCCGGTTTCACCGCGCGCCGGCACAAAATCGATGAGATTGAATTCGAAGAAACCCATCATCAGGATCGGCTTCAGGACTTTGGAAACAATCGTGCTGCTCTCGAAAACGTGGCTGTGAATGCCCACATGCGGAGGCGCCTGCAGCTTGTGCCTGATACGGTTCATATCGAGTTTATCGGCCACGTGCATCGGCTTGTTGACGAATGCTTCGTCGTAATAGATCTCGCATTCGATTTGATGTTCACGCGGGATGTCCTCGACACTCGCGACATACTCGGCCACGAAATGACTTAACGCCGTGTCCTGCCTGTATTTGTCGAAACTGAACTTCTTGTCGGGCAGGGCAAGAAACAGCACTGCGCCAGGCCGCATCATGTCGCATAGATCGGACAGCCATTGAATCATGTTGGGCGCGTGCTCCATCACATGATTCGCGATAACGTAGTCGAACTTATCGCTGATGTACTCGCCGTACCGATTCGAATGAACCACGTAGTCGATTTCGGGTATGTCGGCGATCATGTCCGGGTGCGTGCACTCCCGGACCAGTTGCTCCCTGTCTTTCCAGTCCAGATATCGCACGTCTGCTTCCGACTTGAACACGGTCGGCTGATCATACGGTCCTATCTCAAGACCGACTCCCGATAGATCGGTATGTTTCAGCAGATGCCCGCGGCGCAGCGTCGTAACCAGATTCATGAACCACCTCTCGGCGTTAGAACAGGCAACAGTGCAACTTGGCACGTCGTACACCGCCGCTTAAGCAATCAACTCGCGGCTGACTCCGTTTCTCGACGCGGCGGCGACTCAGGCCATCGCCGCGCTTCTCCGCCACGGAAACCGCAATCGCATCGCCGGTTTTTCGACGGCAAACCAGGAGACCAACGTGAGCGCCATTGATATGACAAAAGTGATCGTCACCATGGCGATATTCGGGTGAGAGAAACGACCGAAAAATGCGCCCATCCTCTCATGCCCACCGTAAAGCATCGACTGCAGGACAACGTAGTGCCACAGGTAAAACCCGTACGAAACTCGACCGAGCCCAGCCAAAGGTGCGATATCGAGCGAGCGCACCAGCGCGGCCTGCTGCGCCGTGACGACCTTCGCAATAATGAGCGCCGCGGCTAACGGCGTAAGTGGGTAACCCCACGCCAGCAACGAAAAATCGAGTGCGTTTTCGCTCAACGTCACGATCAACAGAATGGCTACGGCAAGGGGCCATAACTTGCCGGCCCGAGCCGTCCATTGGCGCGGCATCACCGCCAGCAAAGCCCCCATCAGCAGTCCGTCGGAATGCGTATCGAAGCCACAGTAAATGCGCGCCATCGAAAGGTGCTGCGACATCAGAAACGAGCGCCACGCGATCACTGCAACCGCGAGGAGTGCGACTGCGAGCACGAGCCGACGTGGCCAGAATTTCAACACGCCCAACAGGATGAGCGGCCAGACGAGGTAAAACTGCTCTTCAATCGCGAGCGTCCACGTATGTCCCGTGAGATGCGCGTCGTAAATGCCGAACGCGCGGACCCAGTTCATTACATAGAAGAAAGCGGGCAGGACTTCAAACTCCACTCTCAAAGAACCGGGAAACACCAGACAATAGAGCGCGACTCCGGCAAGCATCAGTAACAAGGCCGGGTAAAGCCGGCGAGCGCGCCGCCAATAGAATCTCGGCAAATCGATGCGGCCGTTACGGTGATGCTCCGCGATCAGCCGGCTCGTGATCAGATAGCCGCTCAAGACGAAGAATACGTCGACGCCGACATACCCGCCGCCCACGACGCCTGCGAGACCCGTATGCGCAAGAAATACGGCAATGACGGAAAGCGCGCGCAAGCCGTCGAGACCGGCAATCCGGGTGTGTTGAATGTGACTCATGCCTGTTTGGAGAAGACGGGGCGGATAGCTCGCCGCGCGGGTATTGATAGCCCATAAGCTCTGAAACGGTTGGTAAGGATTCGGCTATGAGAAGTTCAACAAATCATCTCGCTTCTCCACGGCGCGGAAATGTTTTCGTTCTCGCTGGGCAATAGTCGTAAAAGCTACCTGCTCTACGTAAAGCCACTCGAGGATGCAACGAGCGCCGGGCGATCAGTGCAAATGACGCACAGACTTTCTATTGCCCAATCGACAAAACCGTTATCTCCCGCCGCAAACAAAGTGCGGGCATTCGTCGATCACATGGTTGAGGACTTCGCGGACAATGATGACTTGGTCGACGCGCCGCCACGCGAACGACAGAAGACAGAGAGGCAACGCAAGATCCACGCAAAAGAACTCGTGGCGGATTTAGGCTAACGGCGGCCGACCGACGAAGCTCGCAGCCCGGCCGCATGAATCGATTACGACGGACGCTTAGGAATATCCAGTCCCTTCGCCACGGCCGGACGTGCGACGAACGCGGCCAACACACGCGTCACGTTAGAGAAGTCCTGAATGCCGACGAGATCGCCTGCTTCATAGAAGCCGATCAGATTGCGTACCCAAGGAAACGTGGCGATATCGGCGATCGAGTACGCGTCTCCCAGAATCCAGTCACGTCCTTCGAGTTGCCGGTCCAACACGCCGAGCAAGCGTTTCGCTTCGCCGATATAGCGGTCGCGCGGACGCTTGTCTTCGTACTCTTTGCCGGCAAACTTGTGGAAGAAACCCACCTGGCCGAACATCGGCCCGATGCCGCCCATCTGGAACATCACCCACTGGATCGCCTCATAGCGGCCGGCGGCATTCTGTGGAATCAACTGGCCGCTCTTGTCCGCGAGATAAATCAGGATCGCTCCGGATTCGAACAGCGGCAACGGCTTGCCGTCAGGCCCATTCGGATCGATGATCGCCGGAATCTTGTTGTTCGGACTGAGCGACAGAAACTCCGGCGTCATCTGATCGTTGGTATCGAAGCGCACGAGATGCGGCTCGTACGACAAGCCCGTTTCTTCGAGCATGATCGACACCTTCACGCCGTTGGGCGTGGGCAGCGAGTAAAGCTGAATCCGGTCCGGATGCTCGGCAGGCCATTTCTTCGTGATCGGAAAAGCGGATAGGTCGGTCATCTGACGGTGTAACCCTTGTGCGAATGCGGCGGCTGAAAAGAGAATCGGGCGTCCGCTGCCGGCCGGACGACCGGTGGCGAAGATCCCAACCCAGGATCGCCAAATATAAACCGACTCGGCGCAACGCGTGCGGGCGCGGCCCAACGCGTATATCGACACTCAAGGTTTTACAGCCGACGTAACCGGCGGCTCGCGAACGCAAAACGTGCACGCTAACCGGCATTCACCACAGATCCTTGGTCGCGGTGCCGGCGCGCGAGTTATAACCTTCGCGCCACAAGGACGCGCCGACGCTCAGCAACAGCGTCTTCTGCTCGCCGTCGAGCAAGTCCCAGGCGGCCGCGAGCCAACTGGCGAAGCTCGCACAGGTCTGTTCCAGGTCGACGGGCGTTTTGCCCTCGAGGTATTGCCGTTCGAACATCGAAAGAACTTTTTCGGGTGTCATGGGCGCCGTCTCCGTATTTGGATGCGCCAAGTCTAAAGGCGGCGCACGGCATGCGGAATGCTCCCGACCCCAACCCCGGGTTACTCCCAGGCAAAATCCGCCATCGGCAGAAAAGTCCGGTGTGCGACGCAAAGGCATCGGCAAAAGGAAAAGGCGCCGCAGCGCCTTTTCCGTCGACCCTCGTCGCAAACCAAATTACGGCGCGTTGCGCTTGGCATTGTCCTTGGCGTCTTCCTTCGCGTCGCCATAGGCTTTTTGCACCTTGCCCGCGCCTTGTTGCAGATCGCCCTTGATTTCCTTGCCCGGGTTGTCCGTGGCCTTGCCGACTGCTTCGTTGACCTTGCCCTTAACCTGCTCAGCCACACCCTTCACCTGGTCCTTGTTCATGTTCGGCTCCACTATTTGGAATGCCGGCGCGACATTACGCCAGTATCCGTAGTGAGCAACGGGTGTGCCCGTGCCCGCGCATGGTTTGGTTTCCTCAGACCGTATCGCAAGAAAATATTTTCAAACAGGCCTAAAGTCCCGCTGCGGCGTGCCGTAAAGCTGCCAAGGAGGCGCCATGGATCGCACAGCCATCACCGTTTCGGGATCATCCCAAGCCGCTTTGATCGATCGCGACATTACCCATATTGCGCGGGTGATGCGGCCGTCTTTACACGGCGATCTGGGCGGCCCGATCCTGCCCGCCGGGTATTGGCGCAAGCGTCTGTACCAATTGCTCGACGCCGGCAATCTTTCCCACGCGCAACTGTGCACGGTCGACAGCCTCCTGCTCCAGCTCGATCAGTACGAAGCTGAACCTCAACTGGCCTGGGACGCATTGGCGCCGGCCTCCGCCGCGTTGTTCCCGCCGCCCTACCCGGCCGGCACCAGCCACCGGGTCTGACCGGCTGAGCGCCTGAACTCCGGTTCGTTCCGGGCCGGCGGCATTCCGTTTGCGCGATTAAAAAAAGGCCGCGAACCATGTCGCGGCCTCAACACGTCGCAACGCGGGGAATTCGCGTCACGTTATAAGCGTACACGCGCAACTGTGACAGCCGCATTTAGCCGTGGACTCGCCTGTGCAGTGTTTCAAACGCGCGAAATTTTCTGCCCAAGCTACGCAAAAAATAGGGAAATGGGACGACCTTAGGTCATAATGTCCGCAAAAATTCCCAGCAAGGACACCCGTGACCGTCGCCGCACCGCTCGCACTGCTCAAGCAAGCGCGCGCCCGCTTCACTCAACGCGAAATCGCCGCGCATGTCGGCAAGGACATCAAGACGGTACGTCGCTGGGAAAAAGGCGAAACGCAGTGCCCGGCGATGCTTGAACCGGCCTTGCGCGATCTGCTGCGAAACCGCGTGCGAACCCGCGGCAGCGTGGGCGGCGACGCTCAGTTCCGCTTTATCGACCTGTTCGCCGGCATCGGCGGAATTCGCATGGGTTTCGAGGCGCATGGCGGCGACTGCGTCTTTACGAGCGAGTGGAACGACTTTTCTACCAGAACCTACCGCGAGAATTACCCCGGCGGCGCCGAGCATGCGCTGATCGGCGACATCGTCTCGTTTCCGGCTGAAGACGTGCCGAGCCACGACGTGTTGCTCGGCGGCTTCCCGTGCCAGCCGTTTTCGATCGCGGGTGTGAGCAAGAAGAATGCGCTGGGCCGGCCGCACGGCTTCGAATGCACGACCCAGGGCACGCTCTTTTTCGATGTCGCGCGCATCATCGCCGCCAAACGACCCGCCGCGTTCCTGTTGGAGAACGTGAAGAACCTGCTCTCGCACGACAAGGGCCGCACCTTCGACGTGATCCTGCGAACCTTGCGCGACGAACTCGGCTACGAAGTGCACTATCGCGTGGTCGACGGCCAGCATTTCACGCCGCAGCATCGGGAGCGGATCATCATCGTCGGCTTTCGCGGCAAGACTTCGTTTTCGTGGGACGACCTGCGCCTGCCGGAAGAAGGCCCGCGTCTCGGCTCGATTCTGCATCGCACGGATGGCAGCGAGCCGGTGCTGCCGTGGGACCACGACCGTTTCTTCGACCACGCCGGCCGACGCGTGCAACCCAAGTACACCCTCACGCCGAATCTCTGGACTTACCTGCAGAACTACGCGGAGAAACATCGTGCGGCGGGCAACGGCTTCGGCTTCGGCATGGCTTATCCGACCAGCGTGACGCGCACGCTGTCGGCGCGTTATCACAAGGACGGCTCCGAGATCCTGGTCTATCAGGGCGAGTCGCTGCGCCCGCGCCGTCTCACGCCGCGTGAATGCGCGCGGCTGATGGGCTTTCCCGATACCTTCAGAATCCCGGTGAGCGATACGCAAGCCTACCGGCAGTTCGGCAACAGCGTCGTGATGCCGGTAATGCGCGAAGTGGCGCGCATCATGCTGCCGCACGTGCAAGCCCTGCTCGCCGAGGACACTCGCCATGCTTCGAAGCAAACCCTCTCGCTCTACGCGTGAACGGTCAGTCGGTGTGAATAGCCGGCCCGCCGACCCGCTCTTCAAGCGCTAGAAGAGAGATGGTCGACATCGTCGATAGCGCCACCCGCAGCCGGATGATGTCCGGCATTCGCGGTCGCAACACCAAACCGGAAATTCTGATCCGCAGCCTGTTGCATCGACAGGGCTTTCGGTTCCGGCTGGATGCGCGCGATCTGCCCGGACGCCCGGACATCGTCTTACCGCGCTACCGCGCCGTGGTGTTGGTGCACGGCTGTTTCTGGCACGGCCACGACTGTCATCTTTTCAAATGGCCGCAAACGCGGCCGGAATTCTGGCGCGACAAGATCGGCCGCAATCGCAGCAACGACGACAAGGTTTGCGCGGCGCTGCTCGCCAGCGGCTGGCGCGTCGCGGTGATATGGGAATGCGCTTTGCGTGGCGCCAATCGCGATATCGAAGGTGTCTTGCAGCGGCTCGTCGAGTGGCTGAAGAGCGACGCGCCGAGTTTCGAGGAACGCGGCTGAAAGCCGCTTGTAGTCCGCCCGGCCCGCACGAATCTTCAGGCCGCTGGTGATACACTCGATTGGCTAACTCGGGGTACTTCCGCACGGCGCCCTGCCCTGCAAACCGGCCGCAAGACCGCACGCCCCGACCATCCCAGAACCACTCAAGAAGGGAGGCACACCATGGCAGATTTCCGTCTCTGGTCCGACGAATTTCCCACCAACGGCTTCATGCCGAAAGCCCACGAATATCACGACAAGGCCTTCGGCGTGGACGGCGAGAACATCTCGCCTGCGTTGCATTGGGAGGCGCCGCCCCCCGACACGCAAAGCTTCGCGCTCACCGTTCACGATCCCGACGCACCCACCGGCAGCGGGTTCTGGCACTGGGTCGTGGTGAATATTCCGGGCGACGCCCGTTCGCTGCCGCGCAACGCCGGCAAGGCGGACGGCTCGCTGCTGCCGCAAGGCGCGCTGCAGGTGCGCAACGACTACGGCACGGTCGGCTTCGGCGGCGCCGCGCCGCCGCGTGGCGACAAGGCGCATCGCTACATCTTCCGTCTGCACGCGCTGCGGGTGCCGAATCTGCCGATCAACGCGGACACCACCAACGCGGTGGCGCGCTTCATGACGCATCTGAACGAACTCGACTCGACCACTCACACCGGCCTGTACGAACTCAAATAACGCGGAAGACGCGCCGGCCGGCGCGCTCAGGCGGCGCCGGCCGGCTCCTCGACGACGGCACGCGGCGCGCGCGAGCGGCGGACCGCCCCACTACAACTCGAACAATCGATGCACGCACAACCACCGCGCAAGGACAGCACCGACGGCACCATCGCCGCCGAAGCGGCCGACACCCTCGCCCCCGACACATCGCTGCGCAAAGACACCGAACAAGGTTTGCCGATTCCGCAGCGCTACTGGGCGATGCTGGTTATCGCGCTCTCCCTCACACTCGCGGTGCTCGACAGCGCGATTGCCAACGTGGCGCTGCCGACTATCGCGCGCAACCTGCACGCCAGCGCGGCCGGCTCGATCTGGGTCGTCAATGCCTATCAGCTCGCGATCACCATCTCGCTGTTGCCGCTCGCCTCGCTCGGCGACCGCATCGGCTACCGGCGCATTTATCTGGCCGGGCTGATCCTGTTCACGGTGGCGTCATTCGGTTGCGCGTTGTCGACTTCGCTGCCGACTCTCGCGCTCGCTCGCGTGATTCAGGGGTTCGGCGCAGCAGGCATCATGAGCGTGAATACGGCGCTGGTGCGCATGATCTATCCGCCCGCGCAGCTCGGACGTGGCGTCTCCATCAACGCGATGGTGGTCGCGGTGTCGTCGGCGGTGGGACCGACCGTGGCGTCCGGCGTGCTCGCGGTCGCCTCATGGCCGTGGCTGTTCGCCATCAACGTGCCGATCGGCATCGCGGCGATCGTCGGCGGCTTCAAGGCGCTGCCGATGAACCCCGGCCACGAATCGCCGTACGACTATTTGAGCGCGGTGATGAACGCGTTCGTCTTCGGCCTGCTGATCTTCGCCGTCGACGGACTCGGCCACGGCGAGGGATTCGGCTACGTCGCGCTGGAAGCGCTCGGCGCGCTGGTGATCGGCTATTTCTTCGTGCGCCGTCAGTTGACGCAGCCCGCGCCCTTGCTGCCTATCGATTTGCTCAGGATTCCCATCTTCGCGCTCTCGATCGGCACGTCGGTCTGTTCGTTCTGCGCGCAGATGCTCGCCTTCGTGTCGCTGCCGTTCATGCTGCAGGACTCGCTGGGTTTGTCGCAGGTGGAAACCGGTCTGCTCATGACGCCGTGGCCTGCCGTGATCATCATCGCGGCGCCGATTGCGGGCGTACTGTCGGACAAGGTGTCGTCGGGATGGCTAGGCGGCGTCGGACTTGCCGCGATGACCGCCGGGTTGCTGCTGCTCGCCACACTCGGCGCGCATCCGGACGCCATGCAAATCGCCTGGCGCATGGCCTTGTGCGGCGCCGGCTTCGGCATCTTCCAGTCGCCGAACAATCGCACCATGCTGTCCGCCGCGCCGCGCGAGCGCAGCGGCGGCGCGAGCGGCATGCTCGGCACCGCGCGCCTGACCGGCCAGACGCTCGGCGCGGCACTGGTCGCGCTGATCTTCGGCATCGCGCCACAGCATGGACCGACCATTGCGCTCTACGTGGCCGCGTGTTTTTCGGCGGTCGCCGCAGTGATCAGCACGATGCGCGTCATGCATCGTGCCAATGTCCAACCGGCCTGACTGAGACCAGCGCAAGGGATTTTCTCAGCCGCACGAACGCAAAAAGGGCGCGGCTCACGTTGTGCGAGCCACGCCCTGCGCTCCTACTTTCACACCGTCAATCAGATGACGTGACCAGCACGCGCGGCTCTAACGCTAGCCGCGCGACCGTTACTCCGGCAACGACGACGCGGTCACGTCAGCGCGCTTTACCGCTTTGGCCGCCACCGACGATGCCGTCGCGACGTTGCGCAAATCCGCGAGGAAGGTGTCGCGCCACACCGACAGATTATTCTCGCGCATTGGCGCCATCATGTCGGCATGACGTGCCTGACGCTCGGCGAGCGGCATGGAGAGCGCGCGTTCCAACGCCTCGGCCATTTGCGACAGATCGAACGGATTGACGACGAGTGCGCCAGGCAACTGCTCGGCCGCGCCGGCAAACTGCGACAGTACCAATACGCCCGGGTCAGCCGGATCCTGTGACGCCACGTACTCCTTTGCGACGAGATTCATACCGTCGCGCAGCGGCGTTACATAGCCGACCTGGGACTGGCGGAAAAGCGCCATCAAAAGATTGCGTTCGTATTTGCGGTTCAGGTACTGGATTGGCGTCCAGTCGAGTTGCGCAAAGCGACCGTTGATGCGGCCCGCTTCGCCCTCGAGCGTCTGACGAATCCGCTGGTAGGTCGTCACGTCGGCGCGCGTTGGCGGCGCGATCTGCACGAGCGACACGCGACCGTGCCAACCCGGCGCGTTCAGCAACAACCGCTCGAACGCCTGGAAGCGCTCCACCAGACCCTTCGAATAATCGAGGCGGTCGACGCTCATGATCAGCTTGCGTCCGCGCATGCCGTCGCGCAGGCTGCGCACCGGCTTACGGTCGGTGAACTGCTCGGCGGCCTTCGCGATCGCGTCCGGATAGATCCCGATCGGATACGCGCCCACCTTCAGGAAGCGGTTATACGCGTGCACCATGCCGTCCTCGCTCGAGGTGCCATGCTGGCCGCGCTCGATAAAGTCGACGAACGACTGGCGATCCGCATCGGTCTGGAAGCCGATCACGTCGTAGCTGCACATGGCCTTGACCAGTTCTTCGTGCGGCGGAATCGTGCGCAGCACTTCCGGCACCGGAAACGGAATATGCAGGAAGAAGCCGATTGGATTCTTCACGCCGAGTTCGCGCAGGCAGCGCGCGAACGGCAGCAGATGATAATCGTGAACCCAGATGATGTCGTCGGGCTTGAGCAGTGCCTTGAGCTGCTTGGCGAGCGTCGCGTTGACGCGTTGATAGCCTGCGTATTCCTGCCGGTCGTAGCGCGACAGGTCATTGCGATAGTGGAACGTCGGCCACAGCGTCGCATTGGAAAAACCGCGGTAATACTGGTCGTAGTCGCGCTTGGTCAGGCCCACCGTTGCGTACGTCACATTGCCTTGTTTTTCTATCACCGGAGCGCTGGGCTCACTCACCGTCTCGCCGCTCCAGCCGAACCAGACCCCGCCGCTTTCCTTCAGCGCGTCCAGCACGCCGATCGCGAGACCGCCCGCTGCGGGACGGCCTTCCTGGGTCGGCGCGACACGATTCGATACCACGATCAGTCTGCTCATTGGTGCTCCACCTAGTTCAGTTGTTTCGTTGCATACGGATATGTGTCGAAAAGGTGCATGCAAGTCGCGTGCCGTTTTTAACAATCGTAGAAATAAAAATGTATGCAAATGTGACGGACGAGCAAAAACACGCGACGCCGCCCGGCCGCGAAGAAATTTGTTCTGCTTTGTATGACGAAACCGAAACGCTCTTACCGGCCGTCAGTCGGCTCAGGCGTCCTGCTCCGAGCCGAGGTCGCGCTGATACTCCAGCCCTTCCTGACGCACGCCGCCCTGGTTGTGCTCGCCGTCTGGCGGCGCATCGGGCGCGACGCGGTTCTGTCCTGCCGGATCGTGCAATTCCGGCGGACTATCCTTGCTGCCGCCCGGCCGGGAGTCGCGCTTCGAATGGCGCGCTGAACGTCGCAATGCTGGATGTCTCATGATCCATGCCTCCACGGGAAGCCCGCCGCCAGATCGGCGGCACCAATACAGTCTAGGGGTCGCGAGGGTAAATTGCCGGTAAAAGATGCGCCGGCTTTGTAACAAATACATAAATTCGGCGCGCCGTACTGCGGCGCAACCGAAGAACGTGTCAGAGTTGCATACGTGGCGGCTGCGAAGGCTGACGCTGGCCGGCTTGTGGCGTTTGCGTCGGCTGCGGCGGCGGATCGCCGATCGGCGGAGCGACAGGCTCGATCGGTTCGATCGGTTGCGGACTCGGATCGGGACTGGGACCTGGAACCGGAATGGTGTCGGGTTCGCCCGGACTCGGCGGCGCAATCGGAGGCGGCGACGGCGGCTCGATCGGCTCGGGACGATGAGCCTGAATCGGCAGGGGAAGCGCGGGGGCGGCAGCGTAGTCCGGCATATTGTTTATCCTCGTTTGCGTTTCACTGGTTCGCAGCAAGGCTTGTGCCGTTACGGTTGCGCCCCCGGCTGGCTGCGCCGGGTGTGCCAGCAGCGCTGGCCGCGTTAAGCGTCCGCGCCGCCCAGTGCGCGCGACTCGTCGGCGGCGTCGCCGTCCTCACGTGCGTCGTTGCCGTATTCGACGAGGCGGTTATACAGCGTCTTCAAGCTGATGCCGAGAATCTCGGCGGCTCGCGTCTTCACGCCGCCGCACTGCTCAAGCGTGGCCAGGATCAGTTGACGATCCGCTTCGGCGAGCGACGTGCCGAATGGAATCGTGATCGCCGTACCGGCCGCGGGCTTCGACAGCGTGATCTGCAGCGGCACCGTTGCCGTGCTGTCCGAATCCGTACCGGACATGATGTGCGCGCGCTGCACGTAGTTCTTCAATTCGCGCACATTGCCCGGCCACGGATAGGACATCAGCATGTCCTTCACGGCTGCGGGGAAATGCTTCTTCGTGCTGTGGCGTTCGTTGAGTTCGTCGAGGAAAGCCTGGGCCAGCAGCTCCACGTCCTTGCCCCGCTCGCGCAACGGCGGCAGGCTGATCGGAAACACGTTCAACCGGTGGTACAAGTCGAGCCGCAGCTTGCCTTCCAGCACGGCCTGCTCGGGATCGCGGTTGGTCGCCGCAATCAGGCGCACGTCCGTTTCGATTTCCTTGGTCGTGCCGACCCGCATGAACATGCCGGTTTCCAGCACGCGCAACAACTTCACCTGCAACTCGATCGGCATCTCGGTGATTTCGTCGAGGAACAGCGTGCCGCCGTTCGCGCGCTCGAAATAGCCCTTGTGCTGACGATCCGCGCCGGTGAACGAGCCGCGCTCGTGGCCGAACATTTCCGATTCGATCAGGTTCGGCGAAATCGCGCCGCAGTTAACCGCAAGGAACGCGTGCTTGCGACGCAAGCTGAGCTGGTGCAGCGTCTGCGCGGCGACTTCCTTGCCGGTGCCCGACTCGCCCACCAGCATGACCGAGGCCGCCGTCGGCGCGACGCGGCCGATCTGGTCGTACACCTCCTGCATGGCCGGCGAATTGCCGAGCATCAGGCCGAAGCGGCCCATGCGGCGCAGTTCCCCGCGCAACGTGCCGATTTCCGCCTTCAGGTCGCCGGCGCGCGGCAAGCGCGAAAGAATCGCCTTGACGCGCTGCATGTTGATCGGCTTGACCAGATAATCGGTCGCGCCCATCTTTAGCGCGTTGACGGCCGACTCCACCGTGGCATGGCCGGTAATCACGATCACTTCCACGCCGGAGCGCGGATCCAGATCTTCGAACAGGTCGACCCCGCTGCCGTCCGGCAGCTTCAGGTCCGTAAAAACGACGTCCGGCATCTGCCGGACCAGTTGAATGCGCGCTTCGCGCAAATCGCCCGCGGTGGCGGTGGTCAGGCCGTCTTCCCCGATGATGGCGGAAAGTGCCTCGCGGGTACCGGCATCGTCATCGACAATCAGTACATGTGGCATCGCGTCTCGAAAGCCTGCAAGCGTGGGTGTGGGAAAACATGCAAAGGCGCATGTTGAAATGCGTGCCGCCGACCTGTCGCCTGGCCGTTGCCGCGGGCGCTAATGTGAGCACCCACCAACTCCAACCCAACGTGCCAAGCCGGACGACTTGATTCAATCTTGCAACAATATGAGGGCAAACCCGCCTGCCCAAACCGTCATTGTTGTTTATTTACCTATTATACGGCTTTACGGAGACAAATTAGCAATGCATACCGGGCGCCGCCCGTCCTTGCGGCGAGCCGGCGATGCAGTGCGGACAAGTGGCTCAACTACGCGGGAACGGCCAAGGGCCGCCGTTGCCGTTCGGGTAAGCGGAGCCGTTGGCGCCATGCGCGCTCGGGCTTGCGCTACCCGCCGTAGTTGCCTGATTGGCGGTCGGCGCCGCGACCGTACCGCCCTCGTTTTCCCAACGATTCAACTCGCGCCCCACCGGGACTTGCGCGGCGCGGTTGCGCTGCTGCACGTAGCGCACTGCCAGAAAGCCGCCGAGCGCCATCAGTGCGCCGAAGATGCCGATCTTGGGTCGTGCCATCGTGAACTCCTTGTCGTCATGAAGCGGATTAAAACTGGGAAGCGCCTTAGCGCGCGGTGAGCACGCCGAGTACAAAGCCGACGCCCGCGGCAATGCCGATCGAACGCCACGGGTTGTGCCGCACGTAGCGTTCGGTATTGATGGTGGCGGCTCGATAACGCCGTTGCGCATTCTGCTGTGCGTCGCCAAGCGCCGATTGCAGCGTCTCGACATGCGTGCCGAGTTTGTCGCGCAACACGCCGACGCCTTCGCCCGGCACATTGGCGGCAAGGCGCAGCATTTCTTCCGAGTCCTTCAGCAGCACTCGCAGATCCTCGACAATCTTCTGGCCGCCGAGTGCAAGCTGTTGCGTGGTGTCAGTCATCATTCACTCCTGGTCTGAGTTCAGCGTTGCGTGTGCGTTCCGGCGAGTGCGCATAACGCTGCAAATTGGCGAATGCCGATCGCCGCCGTAGCGCAACATATGCCATGCGATCGCATGAAAAAGCACACGCGTGTCGGATCGGTCTCGCAAACGCCGTGCCCGGTAAGTTCGCCTTGCTCGTAGCAAGCAAACCCCAAGTCGGGCACTTTCGACCGATCGGACGTCCATGCAGTTTTCCAACCCTCAGATCGTTTGCCGAAAACGGTGCCAAAGTGGTTAAATCAATGTTTGAGAGATAGCGGCCTCGCTGGTTAATCTCGTTCCAGGCCTGCGCGCCGTAACAACACATTCATTTGCACAGGACCCCCGTTTATGGCGTCAATCGACCTCGCCTCGCCCACCGTCACCGGCGGAGGCAATGCTTCGGCAATGGCGAAGCAGCGCGTCGCGGACGGCATCGTGGGACTCAAATCGTACGGCTTGCTGTATGGCTCGTCGCCGGTGATGCTGGATCTATACCAGCAGATCGAGCGCGTCGCGGGCACTGACGCGACCGCGTTGATCATCGGCGAATCGGGCACCGGCAAGGAGCTGATCGCCCGCACGATTCACGATCAAAGCAACCGCAAGGATGCACCGTTCGTCGCGGTGAATTGCGGCGCGATTCCCGACGAACTCATCGAGGCCGAACTGTTCGGCCACGAGAAAGGCAGCTTCACGGGCGCCGTCCAGGGCCGCGTCGGCTACTTTGAACACGCGAACGGCGGCACGCTGTTCCTCGACGAAATTACCGAGATGGCGCCGGTCCGTCAGGTCAAGCTGCTGCGCGCGCTGGAAACCGGCACCTTCTATCGGGTCGGCGGCAATGACCTGATCAGCGGCAACGTGCGCGTGATCGCCGCGACCAATCGCGACCCCGCGGTGGCCGTCAAGGAAAACGGTCTGCGTGAAGACCTCATGTACCGGCTCGCGGTATTTCCGCTGCGCGCGCCGCCGCTGCGCGAGCGCGAGAACGACCGCGAACTGCTCGCGCAACACTTCCTCGCGCTGCTGAATCAGCAGGAAGGCACGAGCAAAAGTTTCAGCAAGCGCTCGATTGAAACGCTGCGCACCTGGTCATGGCCGGGCAACGTGCGCGAGTTGAAGAACGCGGTCTATCGCGCATTCATTCTTGCGGAAAAGATCGTGGAGTTGCCGCACCCGCATCTCGCGTCGCGCGTGAAAAAGCCGACGACGCAGGGCGACGCGATGAGCGTATGGATCGGCACGCCGCTCGCCGACGCGCAAAAGCAGATCATTCTCGGCACGCTCAAATATTGCGGCGGCGACAAACGGCGCGCGGCCAAAGCGCTCGGCGTGAGTCTTAAAACCTTGTACAACCGCTTGAGCGCTTACGGCGACGAAAGCGCCGAAGAAGACCCCGACCAATAAACTTATGCCGCAGCACTCATGGAGTGAAGCGGCGTGAGTGCGTGCCTCGCGTGCCGGATTGATTGGCTGCGCGCGGACTTCAACGGCTGGCCAACCGCTGCCAGAAAGCGCGCTTCGTGCGCCTTGAAAAGCAAGTCAAATCCGTTCGCACCGCCAATCAAAATGGGGCCTGCCCAAACAGAAACCCTTTTGTCTCGCACCATCTTTTGCAATTGCTTGCATTTTCCCTCTGCCAATTACAAATAGCATCCTGCAAAATGCGGCACACGCATTGCTAGGTGGGGAACGCGTGTTGCTCGTTCGCGCAGCTGTTATCGAGCGCGGACGAAAGGCACTTGCAGGAGCAGAGACAGGGAAATGCAAAAAAGTGTGGTGTGGGCCGAATGGGCAAAAAGAACAGCCGGGCGCGGACGTCCCAATGCAACGGCGCTCGTCGCTCTAGCCGTGGTGATCTCGTCGGCGCTGAGCGGCTGTAGCTCGCTCTATTCGGAAGGCGCGACCGCCGGCGCCGGTATCGCAGGCGCCGCGCTCGCGGCGAAAGTCACCAGCAACGCGGCCGTCGCGACCGGCATCGGTCTCGGCGCAGTGGCCGCGGCGCGTGCGGGTGTCCAGTACTCGGAACGCGTGGTTCACAAGAATACCCAGGACGGCATCGCCAAAATCGCCGGGCCGCTCGACGTCGGCGCAATCGCCCCGTGGAGTGTGACCCATTCGATGCCGATCGAAGACGACGAGCACGGCCGCGTTACTGTCAGCCGCACGATCAGCGCGGGCGCGCTCGACTGCAAGGAAATCGTCTTCTCGGTCGATCAGACGGCCACCAAGAACGTGCCGGCAAGCAGCGCGTTTTACGTCGCTTCGATTTGCCGCGACGGCGACAACTGGAAATGGGCGTCGGCCGAACCCGCTACCGAACGTTGGGGCGCGTTGCAATGACGGCGCGTTCGCAAACGGCTGCCTTCACAGCGCGCCGCCCGCGCCTCGCCGCCTGGTCCGGCAGCCGGCTGCGGCTGGTGCTGGCCGGCGCGCTGTGCGTCGGCGCAAGTGTGCTGACGAGCGGCTGCTCGTCGGTCGGCGCGGCAAGCGGCGCGGCGGCGGGCGTCGCGTCCGGGCTGGTGACATCCAATCCGGCCATCGCCATCGGTGTCGGCATTGCCGTGCAGGCTGCAACCGACGAGGCCGTCGGCCACTACATGCGCGTCATGCACACCGATCAGCAGAACATGATCGCCGCGTTGGCGGGTGCCATGCCGGTCGGTGAGACAAGGCCGTGGGCGGTCAAGCACACGTTGCCGATCGAGAATGGCCACGGCCAGGTGCGCGTGACGCGCGCGTTCGGTTCGGCCCTCGCGCTCTGCAAGGAATTCGTCTTCTCGGTACAGGACGGCGACGGACCGAGCGCGCATGAGGACTGGTATACGGCGAGCGCGTGTCAGCAGGAAAAGGGCTGGAAGTGGGCGTCCGCGGAACCGGCCGTCACGCGCTGGGGCAGTCTGCAATAACCGCACGGCAATGAAAAAACGGCAGGGTCGCCCCTGCCGTTTTTGCTTCGAACCGGCCTCACGCGTCTTGATCGACTCAAACGCGCAACGCGGACGCGCTCAAGACTCCACGTCTTCCAGACTGAAGATTTCGGTCTGGTCGTTGTACGAGAAGATCTCGCCATAACGGCCCCAGTTGATGACCGCGTCGAGCGTCTCTTCCGCGGCGCTGTCCGACAGAAAATCCTCCAGCTCCTGCTCGAAGCGCACGCGCGGCGCGCGATGCCCCGGCCGTTCGTTGAGCACCGTCTTGATTCGCGCGGCGAGCGGCACGTGACGCAGCAGATGTTCGGCGAACATCATCTTGCGTTCCTGAGTGCCGAACTCGGAGAACACGCGCGCCGGCGGTGTCAGGAAAATGTCGCCTTCGCGGATATCCGCGAAACCGAGATGCTGTAGCACTTCAGCGACCGGGAACAGATCGTCGACCTCGAGGTGCAGCGAGCGCGCGATTTCCGGCATGTCGGCGCGGCCGTGGTACGGCGCGGCGGCCAGCGTTTCGATCAGACCGGCCATCAGGTTGGTCGACACATGCGGCAGCCAGCTGTGCAGCTCGAGCCCCTTCCGGGTCTTTTCGTCGGTCTGACGCGCGGTCATCTTCGCGTAGATGTCGTCCACCAGCTTGCGGAACGCCGGATCGAGACGGTTGCGCGGATGCTTGAACGGCACCTTGATCTCGGCGATCACGCGGCCCGGATTCGACGACAACACCAGAATGCGGTCGCACATGAACACCGCCTCCTCGATGTTGTGCGTGACGATCAGCACGGCCTTGATCGGCATGCGGCCTTGCGTCCACAGATCGAGCAGGTCGGTACGCAGCGTTTCGGCGGTCAGCACGTCGAGCGCGGAAAACGGCTCGTCCATCAGCAGCAGCGTGGGATCGACCACCAGTGCGCGGGCAAAACCGACGCGCTGGCGCATGCCGCCCGACAGCTCGCGCGGATAGGCGTTTTCGAAACCGTCCAGACCGATCAGGTCGATCGCCGCCAGCGCGCGCGTACGCCGTTCGCTCGCGCCGACGCCTTGCGCTTCGAGACCCGCTTCCACGTTTTGCAGCACGGTCAGCCAGGGGAACAGCGCGAACGTCTGGAACACCATCGCGACACCCTTGGCGGGGCCGTCGAGCGGCTTGCCCATATAGGTGACTTCGCCGTCGGTCGGCTCGATCAGACCGGCGATGATGCGCAACAGCGTCGACTTGCCCGACCCCGAACGGCCCAGCAATCCCACGATCTCGCCTTCGCGCAGCGACAGGTTTGCGTCGTCGAGGACGAGCAGTTCGCCCTGCGACTTGTTGAACCCGCGGCACACGTCCTTGACGCGCAGGATCTCTTCGCCAAGGCGCGGCGGCTTCGGCGGAATCTGGATCGGCGCGGCGGTCATAGCAGCTTTAGGATTTTGCATCGCGTTTTGCCTTTATTTCTTCAATCGAGCCGGAGCTTGGCTTCGGCGTAGGCGTACATCGGACGCCACAGCAGGCGGTTGAACAGAGTCACGAACAGGGACATCACGGCGATACCCACGATGATCTTCGGATAATCGCCCGCGGCGGTGGACTGCGCGATATAGGCGCCGAGTCCGTGCGCGGCCACCTTGGTGTCGCCCCACTGCACGAATTCCGCAACGATGCTCGCATTCCACGCGCCGCCCGACGCAGTGATCGCGCCCGTGACGTAGTACGGGAAAATGCCCGGCAGAATCGCCTGGCGCCACCACTGCCAGCCGCGAATGTGGAAGTTCTTGGCCGCCTCGCGATAGTCGTTCGGATACGAGGTCGCGCCGGCAATCACGTTGAACAGGATATACCACTGGGTGCCGAGCACGATCAGCGGCGACAACCAGATATCCGGGTTCAGATGGAAGCGCACGATCGCGATCACGAACACCGGGAACAGCAGATTGGCCGGGAACGCGGCGAGGAACTGCGCGAGCGGCTGGATCTTCTCGGCAAGCGCCGGGCGCAAACCGATCAGCACACCCACCGGCACCCAGATCACGGAGGCGATCGCGATCAGCACCACCACCCGCAGCAGCGTGATCAGCCCGAGCACGAACACGTGCCAGACTTCGTCCAGCGACACGCCGGTGCGCACATAGATCACGACGCGATACACCACGTAGACGGTCGTGAGCAGCACCAGCGCTGCCCACACGATATCGCCGACGCGCGAACTCTTCTGCATCTGCGGAATCTGGAAGCGCGGCCCCTGGAACGCCGGCAGCCGGAACGGCACGCGCGCGGCCTTGGCAAACATCCAGCCGAGCGGCACCAGCAAGCGGTGGATCAGGCGGGTGCGGCGAATCAGATCGAGCAGCCACGATTCCGGCGCGTCGCCCGAACTGGTGTTTTCCATGCGGAACTTGTCGGCCCACGCGACGAGCGGGCGGAACAGCAACTGGTCGTAGGCGAGAATCACGACCGTCATGGCGAGGATCACCCAGCCGATCGCGTGCAGGTTCTTGTCCGAGATCGCCTGCGCGAGGTAGGCGCCGATGCCCGGCAGGATGATCGTTCTGTTGCCGACCGTGATCGCCTCGGAGGCGACCACGAAGAACCAGCCGCCGGACATCGACATCATCATGTTCCAGATGAGGCCCGGCATCGAGAACGGGACTTCCAGCTTCCAGAAGCGCTGCCATGAAGTCAGGTGAAAGCCGCGCGAGACTTCGTCCAGATCGCGCGGCACCGTGCGCAGCGACTGATAGAAGCTGAACGTCATGTTCCACGCCTGGCTCGTGAAGATCGCGAAGATCGCCGCGAGTTCGGCGCCGAGCACGCGGCCTGGAAACATCGCCAGGAAAAAGGTGACCGTAAACGAAATGTAGCCCAGCACCGGCACCGACTGCAGGATGTCGAGAATCGGCACCAGCACGAGGCCGGCGCGGCGGCTCTTGGCGGCCAGCGTGCCATACGCCAGCGTGAAGATCAGCGAGGCGACCATGGCGGCGAGCATGCGCAGCGTGGTGCGCATCGCATATTCAGGCAGGTTCGCCGGATCGAGCGAGATGGCTTGAGTCTTGAGCGTCGACATGGGCGCCAAGGTCTCGTGAAAGCCGATCGCCGCCATGGCGATCACACAGATGATCAGCGGGAAGGCGACGAAGTCCCAGCGATTGGGCAGCACCCGCCATGCCGATGCATTGGCGGTGCGCTTCAGATTGAAGCTGAAGTCCATCAGAGACCCTCCCCGACGAACCAGGCGTTCAAGCCTAGCAAGGAGGACGCGGCTTCGGCGCGGCAATCTGAAGGACGGTCCGGAAAGCGGAAATCAGGCATGGCAAAACGCGTAAGCGCGGTAAATCGTTAGCGTTGGAGACACGTGAACCGGTGACGAATGTGTCGTGGACGAACCGCCCAGGACCTCAGCCGTCAAGCCAGACTCCTGTCGCCGCAGGCGCCGCCCGTAAGGGCTGGCGAGCTTTCCTTGTTTTGGACGGCACGACACTACACCATCCTATGTTTCAGGCACAACCTTTCGCGGCAAATAGCGATAAATAGCGGAGAACCTGCTTTCACCGCCCTTTAAGTCAGCATGCGCCGACCCTGCTGCCGATCTTTTATCGTGGCGCACCGGCCACATCGTCGACCCTCGCGGCGCTGCCTCGATGGCCTGGAACTCACCGGACAAACCCGAACAACCGTCAAGAATCCGGCCGGGCTGCCGTTAAGAACCCGATGGACGCGGTGGACGCACTTCGCATTCCCGCAATAACGGTGGCGTCTGGCCCCATGACGGTTAAAATCAGAAGACGACGCCTGTTATCGGTTTATCCCGGGCCACAGCGACGGCGTATTGCCGACCGCTTCCACAGCGGTGAAACTGCGCGAGCGCGCTGCCACGAATGAGCTAGTTGCATGCCACAGCCAGACGGATCAGAGGGTCGATGAACAGGACAACCTTGCGCCAGGCAGCCGGACCGGTCAGCTTCATGCTGATCGTCCTGGTTTGCTGGTTCGTGGCCGGCATGGTTGCGGACCGGATGGTACAGCAAGAGCTGGACGCAGCCCTGCGTGCGCAGCGGCAGATGTCCACCTCGGTCGTGGACAACATGGCGGAGGTGATCGCCAGCGACCTTGCGATGTCTCGCGCCATCCCCGCCACCATGGCCGAAATGGACGTGGTCCAGCGCGCTCTGGTGCAATCCCAGAATTATGCCGTGAAGAGTGGAGTGACGGAACCCGTCCTGCGCGCCGCCTTGCTCAAAGACGCGCAGATGAACGCCGTGAGCAACTTCCTGCACGACGCGCAAGGCTTCTCGGGGCTCGACCAGATCTGGCTCGTCAACGCCAACGGAGTCTGCGTCGCCTCGAGCAACTCCATCGACAATCCGCTCGCGGCCGAGCGCTCTTTCGTCGGCACCGACATGCGGGTGCGCGGCTATCTGACGAACGCGCTGCTCGGCGCATTCTCCGAAGCCTATGGCGTCGGCCGCTCGAGCGGCGAGCCCGGCATCTTCATTGCCGCGCCCGCATACGCGGACGGCCTGCTGGTCGGCGTGGTCGTCGCGAAGGTCGGCATCGCGCGGCTGCGCCACTGGGTCGCGCACGCCGGCACCTTCGTCGCCGACGACAACGGCGTCATTATCATGGCGCACAACAGCGAGCTCGAAGGCCGCGCACTGCCGAACTCGCGCGTCACGCACATGACGCCGGCCGAGCGCAAGACCACGTATCTGCGCGACACGATTCCCGACATCCAGATCAGCGTGGACTCGCAAGTACGCGAACAGGCGCCGTGGGTGCCGTCCGCCGTGGCCGCGCAATTATTCGGCCTGTCCGAGCGACCCATGCCGTCGCTCTATCAGACGCGCGGCGGTCTGAACTCGGGACTGTCGGCACATCTGGTCGATCCGCTCGTGGCCTGGCCGGAACTGCTGCGCAATCACAAGCGCGATCATTTGCTGGTGTTTCTGACGCTGGCCGGCACGGTCGCGCTGGCGTGGGTGATCACGGTGTCGTATGTGCGCGAGCGGCGCCACCATCGCGCCACGCGCGACCTCGCTGAACAATTGCAATCCGCCAACACGCTGCTGTCGGCCGAGGCGCGCCACGACGCGCTGACCGGCGCGCTGTCGCGGCGCTACTTTCTCGACCTGCTGCGCCACGAGATCGAACGCGCGCATGCGGGCAACGAACCGTTGTGCATGGCGATCGCCGACCTCGACCACTTCAAGCAGATCAACGACCGCTTCGGCCATGCCGCCGGCGACCGCGCGCTCGAACATTTCGTCGATACCTGCCGCGCCGAACTGCGCGGCGCCGACGCGATCGGCCGCCTGGGCGGCGAGGAGTTCGGTCTGCTGCTGCCGGCCACGGACCTGGCCGGCGGCCACGAAGTCGTCGAACGCTTGCGGCTGCGCCTGAAAGCGATACCTTCGCCGAAGTTGCCGCCTTCGGTGGGCTTGAGCGTGAGTATCGGCATCACCGAACTCTCGCTCGACGATCTGCCCGAGCGGATCATGAGCCGCGCCGACATGGCGCTTTACGCGGCGAAATCGGGCGGCCGCGACCGCACCGAGGCCCTGCCGCCCGACGACACCGCGCCGCCTACCCGCACAATGGCCAACGTCTGGTGATGCGTCCGGCAAAGGCCGGACACCGGCGTCTCAATCAGTCCGCAATCTGACGCAAGGCAAGACGCGACCTCGGGCATCTCCGACGAAGCAGGTATCATCAACCCTGATATCGAGGTTGCCGCTACCGCTTTAACGGGAGATTCGCATGAAGGGAAATTTGGTCATCGTCTGCCGCGATCAGGATGCTGACGCGTTCGACCATCTGCTGGCTGAATACGGCGCGTTCCAGACGCGCCTGTCGTCCACCGCGTGGTATCTGAAACTGGCCGTCGCGCCGGAACTGATTCAGGAGGAGATCCTGGCACGTCTCGGCAAATACACCACCCACTATATTTTCGAAGCGGAAACGGTCACGTGGAATACGGTGGATAGCGACGCGGCAAATGCGCTGAATACGTTGTTTTCGGATTAGCACAACGGTTTCCGGCCGCGCCTTTTGAACCTTGCGCCCGGATCTCAAGACGCGGCACGGGCTGCCGAGCCCCACGCCGCGCACCGACTAACCCCAGGCACTCTCCGAAGTTGCCGCGGCCCGCGGCAACACTTCGAGCGGAAAGCTCATCAAGACTCGCAACCCACGACCGCCGTGGTTGCCGATCTCCCACTCGCCACCGGCACGCCGCACCAGCCGCTCGACAATGGCAAGCCCGAGACCGCTATGGCCGTTGCCGCCGCGCGCCGGATCGAGCCGTACGAACGGCCGGCTCGCATTGATCAGATCCTGGGCCGCGATACCGCTGCCGTTGTCGCTCACCGACAAAGTGAAGCCTTGTGCAGTACGCGCCGTGGCGACGACGACCGGCGGCGCGCCATACGCATGCGCGTTGTCGAGCAGATTCGACAGAATCCGGTCGAGCGTGGCGGCCGGCAGCAGGAACGCCGGCCCCGCGTTGAGTTCGGTCTGCACGGTGGGTGTACCGGAGGCCACCGCGCGATAGCTGCGCACGATCCGCTCGCACTGCGCGTCCACTTCGACCGCCTCGCTGCGATCAGCGCCGTCGTGAGCGAACACCAGAAACTGTTCGACGATATGCGTCATGGAGTCGACGTCGCGCACCACGCCGTCGCGCATCTTCGCTTCGTCCATCATTTCGGCGCGCAGCCGCAAACGCGCGAGCGGCGTCTTCAGATCGTGCGCCACGCCCGCCAGCATCACCGCGCGGTCGTTCTCCGTGCGCGCCACTTCCTGGACCATCTGATTAAAACCGTGCGTGAGTTGACGCAACTCGCGCGGCCCGCGCTCCGGCACCGGCGGCACCGGCTGACCGCGGCCGAAACGCGCGACCGCCTGGGCCAGCGAGCGCAACGGCTGCTGCAGCGCCCAGGCGGCGAACAGCGCCGCCATCACTGCGAACGAGAAAATGATGGCAAGCCACAGCACCGTGCGGTCGAGCGAGCGCGGCGTGCGCAACGGCTGCACCGGCACGACGATCCAGCTGCGGTCGGAGGGCGCGCGCACCCATAGCGTGGGCGGGCGGCCCGGCTGGCCGATGCGCACCTGCGTGCCGGACGGCATGCGATCGCGCACGTCTTCGACGAAACGTTCGAGCGGCGGCGGCATGTCCGCGACCTCCGGCGGCACTTCCGGGCTCGCCGGGTCGACCAGTTTGACGCGCGACGGCAAGGGCTGATCCGGCGTTCGGGCGACGTGCTGACGCACCGCGTCGACGAGGAAGGTGGCTTCCTCGACCGCGTAGCGTGTTTGCAGCTGACTGCGCTCGAGGCGCATGAGCGCGTACCACGCGAAATGCGACAGCAGCAGCACGGCGACGACCAGCAGCGCTAGCCGCCCGAACAGCGAATCAATGGGCCGGCGCATTCTGTTCGCCGTCGGGTACGAACACGTAGCCGCGGCCGCGCACCGTTTGAATGAAGCGCGGCGTGGACGGGTCGGTTTCGAGAATGCGGCGCAGACGCCAGACCTGCACGTCGATACCGCGGTCGGTGCCGTCGTATTCCGGACCGTGCAGCAGTTCGAGCAGGCGCTCGCGCGTGAGCGTGCGCATGGGGTGATTGACGAAAATCTTCAGCAGCGCGAATTCGCTGCCCGACAACGTGAGCGGCTTGTCTTCCAGATACAGCGTGCGCGACTGGAAGTCGAGCTTGAAGCGCCCGAAGTTGAACGGCTCGCGCTGTTCCGGCGCCGCCGCCGACGGCAGCGTGCGGCGCCGGCGCAGCACGGCCTGCACGCGCGCCAGCAGCTCGCGCGGATTGAACGGCTTGCCGAGGTAGTCGTCCGCGCCGAGTTCCAGCCCGACGATCCGGTCGACGTCGTCCGCCCGCGCCGTGAGCATGATCACGGGGATGTCGTCGCCCGACGCGCGCAGCTTGCGCAGGGCGGTGAGCCCGTCGACGCCCGGCATCATCAGGTCGAGCACGATCAAATCCGGACGCTCGCGTTCGAGCCGGCGCTCGAGCGAGCCCGCGTCGTGCAGCACCGAAACCTCGATGCCCTGGCGGGCCAGATAGTCGCGGAGCAGATCGCGCAATTCGACGTCGTCGTCGACAACAAGTATTTGAGTAGCCATGGGATGAAGTTTAACGCGCGGCAGGAAGGGTTTTGGATTTCAAACCGGCCCCAAGGGTTACCGGGTGTTACGGTGAAAGCTGTGCGTAATCACCCGTAACAGCCGCATCCTGCCACGTAACACAGCGACCTGCGCAGTTCTCTACGCTCTGTCTTACCGGATGCACGCCGTCCACTTTAACCGGTTGCATCGTCGGCTATTCCATTACAGGGAGTCTCACATGTCTACCAAAAAGATCTCGCGCGTTCTCGCCGTCGCCGCCACTGCTCTCGCCATCGGCGCGGGCGCTGCCTATGCTGCACAACCCACCGCCGACCATGGCGGCCCTGGCGGCTGGCACGGCCACTTCATGAAGGAACTGACGCAGCTCCACGATCAGCTGAAGCTGAACGCGGATCAGGAAAAGCAGTGGCAGGCCGCGCTCGACACCATGAAGCAGAACCACGAAGCCATGCGCGCCAACCATGAGCAGATCAAGAACCAGTTCAAGGCCGCGCAGCAGCAGCCGATCCTGGATCTGAACGCCATGGCCGCCACGCACCAGCAGGTCGAACAGAAAGACGCGCAACTGCGTCAGCAAACTTCGGATGCCTGGCTCAAGTTCTACAACGGCCTGAACGACCAGCAAAAGACCACCGTCAGCACGGCGCTCAAACAGCGCTTTGCGAAGATGGAGTCGCGTCATGAAAAAATGCGCGAGCACTGGGAGCAGCGTAAGGGCGCGGCTTCGGCGCCGGCGGCCAATCAGTAAGCGGCTCAGTGTGGATGCGCAGGCGGCTCGCGCGGCCGTCGGCCGTCTGTGCTGCTGAATGCAAAAACGCCACGGAGGCTTGCCCTCCGTGGCGTTTTTTTACTACGGCGCGACACGGTGCGGCGCGGTGCGCGCGGACTACCGTGATGCATGCGTGAGGCGTGCTCGTTGCGCCTTCAACTATTCCTTCAGTGAAAGCGTCACCGAGCGATAACGGCTTAGCCGTTGAGCTGCCCAAGATCGAACAGCAGCACTTCAGCGTTCTCGCCCTTCTCCAGGGTAACCGTCTCCGTGTCGCTGAGCTTGGCGGCGTCCCCTGCATGGAGCGCTTTTCCATTCACCGTCAGCGCGCCGCGCGCCACGTGCACATAGGCGAGGCGTCCTTTGGGCAGCGCGAACGTCGCCGTTTCTTCGCCATCGATCAGCGCCGCGTAAATCGACGCGTCCGCATGGATCGTCACCGAACCGTCGCGGCCGTCGGGCGAAGCGACCACGCGCAGGCGGCCACGCTTGTCGGCGGCGTCGAAACGCTTTTCCTCGTAGCTCGGCTGGTCGCCCGCGCGTTGCGGAATCACCCAGATCTGCAGCAGATGCGCGGACTCGTCCTGCGACGCGTTGAACTCGCTGTGCTGCACGCCGGTCCCCGCGCTCATGCGCTGCACGTCGCCGGGACGGATTGTCGAGCCGTTGCCCATGCTGTCGCGGTGGGCCAGCGCGCCTTCGAGCACATAGGTGACGATTTCCATGTCGCGATGGCCGTGCGTGCCGAAGCCCTCGCCGCCGGCGATACGGTCTTCGTTGATGACCCGCAGCGGGCCGAAATGCACGTGCTGAGGATCGCGATAGTCGGCAAACGAGAAGCTGTGATACGAGTCGAGCCAGCCGTGGTTGGCGTGACCGCGTTCTTCGGAGCGGCGAATCTCGAACATGGAAGGACTCCTGGTGAGTAAACAGTGATGCCGGGAATGTATCGGCACGGCCTCCACTAAACAATCCGCGCGGGTGCACCGGATCGTTTCATAAATCCGCGCAATCAGGCGTGGTGAAGGAACGCGATAACGTCGCGCTCGCACAACGGCCGCGCACGCCAGTTTGCCGCCGGCGGCGTCCCGGACTGGCGCCTCGTCCCTGTTCGGGTAAAATACCGCCCTTTTCGCGATCGCGTTGGCGCCGAACGTGCGCCGGTGGGTCCGGCATGGCGGGCCGCGACGAGTCGGCGGCCGGTTTCAGACCCGCGTCAGACTGTCTCGTTGCGTCGAATGGACGCGTCGCGCTGCGAAGCCGCAACCCCGGGCGGCGCGACAATTTTGACCGCCTAGAATAGCGACGGCCAATTAAGGCCAGACGCTGAGTCGAGGAAACACACGCAGCACGCACGAAACTCGGGGCTCGCCCGCATGGGCTTTCGCGAGGCTTCGTAATACAGTCGGCAGTAGATTTACCCGCAGTTTCACAACAAGAGTCGAAAAGCGCGCTGCAAGACCGGCAACGGTCATGCAGTCATGATTTGCACAGCGGTGCGCTGTGCGCCGCAGGTCACAGCGAGCCCAAAGCTCGCGGCAAACGCGGCGCAGAGTTGGCCGCGTCTTTCGCGGTGTGTCGCAAACACATCGTCAAGGACCCCCTATGTTCCTTCAAGGCTACGGCCCGCTGCTCCTCAACGGCACCTGGCAGACCGTCAAACTGGCGGTGTTGTCGCTGGCGTTCGCTTTCGTGCTGGGCCTGCTCGGCGCGGCGGCAAAGCTGTCGAAAAACCGTTTCTCCTACGGCGTCGGCACCGTCTACACCACACTCGTGCGCGGCGTGCCCGACCTGGTGCTGATGCTGCTGCTGTTCTATAGCATCCAGATCTGGCTGAACAACCTGACCGATTTGCTCGGCTGGGACCAGATCGACATCGATCCTTTCGTGGCCGGCGTCGCTGTGCTCGGCTTCATTTACGGCGCGTACTTCACCGAGACCTTCCGCGGCGCGTTCCTCGCGGTGCCGCGCGGCCAGCTCGAAGCCGGCGCCGCATACGGCATGACCGGCTGGCAGGTGTTCTCGCGCGTGATGTTCCCGCAGATGATGCGCTTCGCGCTGCCCGGCATCGGCAATAACTGGCAGGTGATGGTCAAGGCCACCGCGCTGGTGTCGATCATCGGCCTCGCCGACGTGGTCAAGGCTTCGCAGGACGCGGGCAAGGGCACGTTGCGGTTCTTCTTCTTCACCCTGTTCGCGGGGGCGATCTATCTCGTCATCACCACAGTGTCCAACTTCGTGCTGATGTACCTCGAAAAGCGTTACTCGACCGGCGTGCGAAAGGCGGATCTATGATCGAGATCATTCAGGAATACTGGCGCAATTATCTGTACACCGACGGCTACCGCATCACCGGCGTCGCGATCACGCTGTGGCTGCTGGTGGTGTCGATCGGACTCGGCTTCTGTCTGTCGATTCCGCTCGCGGTGGCCCGCGTGTCGAAGAAGAAGTGGCTCTCCACGCTGGTGTGGCTGTATACGTACATCTTTCGCGGCACGCCGTTGTATGTGCAACTACTGCTCTGCTACACCGGCTTGTACAGTCTCGAGATCATTCGCAATAACGAACTCACCAATGCGTTCTTCCGCGACGGCATGCACTGCACGCTGCTCGCTTTCACGCTGAACACCTGCGCATACACCACCGAGATTTTCGCCGGCGCGATCAAGGCGACGCCGTACGGCGAGATCGAAGCGGCGCGTGCGTACGGCATGTCGTCGTTCACGCTGTACCGGCGCGTGATTCTGCCGTCGGCCCTGCGCCGCGCACTGCCCTACTACAGCAATGAAGTGATCCTGATGCTGCACGCCACCACCGTCGCGTTCACCGCGACCGTGCCGGACATCCTCAAGATCGCGCGCGATGTGAACTCCGCGACGTATCAGTCGTTCAACGCGTTCGGCATTGCCGCCCTGCTCTATCTGTGCATTTCATTCGCGCTCGTGTGGCTGTTCCGCCGCGCCGAGCGCCGCTGGCTCGCTTACCTGCGGCCGCAAGGCAAGTAACCCGAGGCACCGCGCCCTCAGCAAGTAAGCACGCCCAAGGATCCTGATGACCACCAAAAAGCAGAAGCTATTCGTCGATGAGCTTCACAAACAGTATGGCGACAACGAAGTGCTCAAGGGCGTGTCGCTCAAGGCCAACGCCGGCGACGTGATCAGCGTGATCGGCTCGTCCGGTTCTGGCAAGAGCACGATGCTTCGCTGCATCAACTTTCTCGAGCAGCCGAACTCGGGACGCATCTTCGTCGATGGTGAAGAGGTGCGCACGCAGATCGGCAAGAACGGCGCGCTGCGCGTGTCGGACCCGAAGCAATTGCAGCGGGTGCGCACCAGGCTATCGATGGTGTTCCAGCACTTCAACCTGTGGTCGCACATGAACGTGCTCGAGAACATTATCGAGGCGCCGGTCAACGTGCTGGGTCTGAAGCGCAAGGAAGCCGAAGACCGCGCACGCGAATATCTGGAAAAGGTCGGGCTCGCGCCGCGCCTGGAGAAACAGTATCCGTCGCATCTGTCGGGCGGCCAGCAGCAGCGTGTGGCGATTGCCCGCGCGCTGGCCATGCATCCGGATGTGATGCTGTTCGACGAGCCGACTTCCGCGCTCGACCCCGAACTGGTCGGCGAAGTGCTCAAGGTCATGCAGACGCTCGCCGAAGAAGGCCGCACGATGATCGTCGTCACGCACGAGATGGCCTTCGCGCGCAACGTGTCGAATCACGTGATGTTTCTGCATCAAGGCCGGGTAGAAGAAGAAGGCCACCCCGACGAAGTATTCAGGAACACGAAGAGCGACCGGCTCAAGCAGTTCCTCTCCGGCAGCCTTAAATAGAAGCTCAAATAGTGACTTGAACGCAGCCCGCTATTTGGGTTGTAGTCAAAGTAGTATTACAAGGCGCTTTCTAGCGCCTTTTTTGTTTCGCTCACCTGTGCATTCCGGCGATTTCCGCCGCCAAAACCGCTCTCCGCGAGCCGTCCGCTCCCGCTCTTTCGCCCTACTCTGCCGCATTTCAAGCGTCAATAGTGGCAATCCTTAACCTTACCCTCGCCGATCCGTGATTCCCTTGTCACGCAAGGGTTTCCGCGTTTTTCGAAGCGCTTGCAGCAGGTCGTCGCGCACATTGTTATTGCAATTTGGAGACATCGATCAAGGCAGGTACTAATTTCTTCTCCCAGTTCAGGGTATTTTTGATAAATTAGTAACCAAAGTAGCAAAACAAAGTTCATTAAAAGTAGTTTCACTTCAAAGCACAGAGGAGAACCGGTCGGCGAGGGATCGGCATGGCGACCAGATAGCCCCAAGGCTACACGTCACGGCAGGAGACCCAATCCACCCGCTAATCTCCCTGGTACCGATTTCTGTTCGGCGCAATCGCGGCCGAGCACCATTCGCAGTACTGGGTTTCACTTTTTGACAGGGTATGGAGGAGAAGATGAAGAAAGCTTTGCTCGCCGCTGCGCTGATGACAGCCGGTGTTGTTGCGCACGCCCAAAGCAGCGTGACGCTGTACGGCCGCCTTGACGCCGGTATCGAATACATGACGGGCGTTCCGCAAGGCTCGAACGCAGCTGGCTCGGCAACGGGCAGCACGAACCGTTGGCGCGCGGAAAGCGGTGACTGGGGTACCAGCCTGTGGGGCTTGAAGGGCGTTGAGGACATCGGTGGTGGCAACAAGGTCCTGTTCCAGTTGGAAGGCTCCTTCAACACCATGACGGGTGCAGGCCCTGGCGGCGGCGGTCTCTTCAATCGTTGGGCAACTGTTGGCCTGTCGAACGACCAGTACGGTACGTTCACGATGGGCCGCATGCTGTACATCTCGAACGGCGTGTGGGACTTCGACCCGTTCGGTCAATCGAACTGGTCGTCGGCGTCGCTGGTGCGTGGCCGCAACTGGCCGCAATCGAGCAACAACTTCGCGTACCAGTCGCCGAAGATCGCCGGCTTTGACTTCTACGGTCAATACGCGCTGTCGAACGCAACGAGCTGGAACGGCAACGGCACGACCGCTCAAGGTCGCGAAGCTGGCGCGCAGATCACCTACACGAGCTCGCTGTTCCAGATTCGCGGTCTGTACGACGAAATCCGCAACCCGGCTAACGGCGTCCTGTACGGCCCGAACGCAAGCACGGTCAACCCGGGCAACATCGGCAACGGCGTATTCGCGGCATCGCGTGAATACTCGGCTCTCGTGAACGTGTTCCTCGGCCAGTTCAAGGTTCAGGCGGCTTACCAGGCGGTCCGCTCGGCAGGTGCCCAAGGCGTTCTGCCGGGCCAGCCGACAACTCTGGATCACGAATGGGGCGGTGTGACGTGGCAAGCAACGCCGGCAGCGGCGCTGATTGCAGCGGTCTACCACGTGAACGGCAACAATGGCGCAGGCAACGCGACGATCTACACGATCGGCGGCTCGTACAACCTGTCCAAGCGCACGCTGCTGGACATCCAGATCGCGACGACGCAAAACAGCAAGACGGCTAACTACGGCCTGAATGCAAACAACGCAGGTACGTCGACCGCCACGGACAACCCGCTGCCGGGTCATAGCCAATCTGGCGTGTACGCAGGTATTCAACATTCGTTCTAATCGAACGGTGTTCCCCGAAGGAATTTCCTTCGGGGTGTAATCAAGAGTTCTTCAAGAGAATCTTTTTCACGCTGCTGCGAGAGGCGCGTATCGGTGCGATGTCCGCAAGGGTATCGCACCGTTTTTTATTTGAGCGCACGGTTTTACCACTGCCTGAGCGCACCGGCGCGGTGCATTCATGGCTGAGGTCGTACAGCTGACTACGTTGGCAAATTCCGCCGCTCGATTCCTGCCTAAGACAACGAACCCGGCTGCGTCAAACCGCTGCTTCGTTTTCTTCGCCGGTACGAATGCGGATCACGCGCTCCACGTCCGCAACGAAAATCTTGCCGTCGCCGATCTTGCCGGTGCGTGCCGCGCCGATGATCGCATCGATCACCTGATCGCACTGGTTGTCCGCCACCACTACTTCGATCTTCACTTTCGGCAGAAAGTCGACCACATACTCTGCACCACGATAGAGCTCGGTGTGGCCTTTCTGGCGGCCGAAGCCTTTGACCTCGGTCACGGTCAGCCCAGTGAGGCCGACTTCAGCGAGCGCCTCGCGCACTTCGTCGAGTTTGAACGGTTTGATGACTGCAGTGATGCGCTTCATGGCGAACCTCGTCTCGTGTCTGGAAGAGTGAAAAGGAAAAGGATGATTTTTATTCTACGCCGCGCCGGATGCATTGCGGCAATCCGGCGCGTGCTACGGGTAAGTCCGCAGCGGTTCGCTTAAAGCTCACTCCACCGGTTCGGTGTAGCGTGACGTGATCGGGTAACGCCAGTCGCGCCCGAACGCGCGATGCGTGACGCGAATGCCGATCGGCGCCTGACGCCGCTTGTATTCGTTGATCTTGATCAGGCGCGTGACGCGTTTGACGTCGTCGACCGCATAGCCCGCCGCGACGATTTCGGCGAGCGAGCGGTCCTCCTCCATGTACATGCGCATGATCGCGTCGAGTACGTCGTACTCCGGCAAGCTGTCCTGATCGGTCTGGTTCTCGCGCAGTTCCGCCGACGGCGCGCGCGTCAGAATCCGCTCGGGAATGACGTCTTGCTTGTCGAAGGCAGTAGCCTGGTTGCGGTAGTGGCACAACCGGTAAACCAGCGTTTTCGCAATGTCCTTGATGACCGCGAAGCCGCCGGCCATGTCGCCGTATAACGTGCAGTAGCCCACGGCCATTTCGCTCTTGTTGCCAGTAGTCAGCACGATCGAGCCGAACTTGTTGGACAGCGCCATCAGCAAGGTGCCGCGAATGCGCGCCTGAATGTTTTCCTCGGTGGCGTCTTCGGCGCGGCCGGCAAATTCTTCCGCGAGCGAGCTGCGGAACGCGTCGAACATCGGCGCGATCGCGATTTCGTCGTAGCGCACGCCGACGCGGCGCGCCATGTCGGCGGCATCAGTAGTGGAAATATCCGCGGTGTAGCGCGACGGCATCATCACCGCGCGCACGCGGTCCGCGCCGAGCGCGTCGCATGCGACGGCCAGCACCAGCGCCGAATCCACGCCGCCCGACAGGCCGATCAGCGCGCCCGGGAAACCGTTCTTGTTGATGTAGTCGCGCACGCCCATCACGAGCGCGGCGTAAACCTGCGCTTCGATCGACTGCTCCGGCGCGATCGGCGCGCGCAGCGGCTTGCCGTCTTCGAATTCGACGATCGCGGTCGCTTCCTCGAACTGCGCCATCTTCGCGACCAGTTCGCCTTGCGCGTCGAGCACGAACGAGCCGCCGTCGAACACCAGTTCGTCCTGCGCGCCGACCATGTTCACGTAGACCATCGGCAGTCCGGTCTCGCGAATCCGCGCGCGCAGAATGTCGAAGCGCACCGCTTCCTTGTTCAGGTGATACGGCGAGCCGTTCGGAATCAGCACCACTTGCGCGCCCGCCGCCTTCGCCATTTGCGCAGCCGACGCATGCCAAGCGTCCTCGCAGATCACCACGCCGTACTTCACGCCATCGAGTTCGAACACGAACGGCTGCGGATCCGACGCGAAGTAGCGTTTCTCGTCGAACACCTCGGTGTTCGGCAAATCCTGCTTGCGATAAGTGCCGCGCACTTCTCCGTCGACGATCAGCGAGGCCGCGTTGAACGTATCGACCGGCGGCAGGCCGCGCTCGATCGGCGCGTTTGCATTACCATGGCCGTGCGCCGCGTTATGCGCGATGTCGCGCAGCGGATGGCCGACGATCACATGCAGGCCGGCGAACGGCTTCAGTTGCACGGCGAGGTCGGCCAGCGCCGCCGCGCTCGCCGCATAGAACGCGGGACGCAGCAGCAGATCTTCGGGCGGATAGCCGGACAGCGCGAGTTCAGGGGCGATCAGCAGCTTCGCACCATCGTTGTGCGCGGCACGCGCGGCAGCGACGATTTTCGCGACGTTGCCGGCGAAGTCGCCGACGGTGACATTGATTTGAGCAAGAGCGATTCGGGTCTTCATGGCAGGATCGACAGGCAAGCCGACGTGGCTTGCGAGTACCGCGGCTGGTTAGCTCGACGGAATGGACAAATCGGATAAACGAACGGCGTGGCGCCTGATTACCACTAGCGCGCCGCGCCGCTCATTGGGAACAGTCACACAGATTGAACCAGGAACGCTTTGATTATCGCACGGGCATTCTGGCGTCGCCCTCCGAGGTAGACGCCGCCGAGTGGAATGCCCTGCTCGCGCAGCAGTCTCAGCCGACGCCGTTTCTGCGGCATGAGTTTTTGAGCGCCTTGCATGCGACCCGCTGTGCGGTCGCTGATACCGGCTGGGCGCCGCAATTCGTCACGTTGAGCGACCCGCGCACGGACAAGCTCGTGGCCGCCGCGCCCGTGTATCTGAAAGGGCACTCATACGGCGAGTACGTGTTCGACTGGGCATGGGCCGACGCCTACAAGCGCAACGGTTTGCCGTATTACCCGAAGCTGCTGTGCGCGGTGCCGTTCACGCCGGTGCAAGGCAACCGGTTGTTGTCGGCGGATACGCATGCGCTCAGGCACCTGGCCGCGACGCTGATGGCCTTCGCCGAGCAGGCCGACGTGTCGTCGCTGCACGTGCTGTTTCCCACCGAAACGGAAGCGACAGCGTTGACCGACATGGGCATGATGCAACGCGAAGGCGTGCAGTTTCATTGGCTCAACGACGGCTATCGCGACTTCGACGATTTCCTCTCCACGCTCGAACAGAAGAAGCGCAAGAACATTCGCGCCGAGCGTCGTAAAGTGCACGAGGCCGGCGTGACGATGCGCCGGATTCGCGGCGAGGACATTCAGGACGCGGACTGGCGCTTCTTCAGCAAGTGCTATCGGCAGACGTACCGCGAGCACTTTTCGAGTCCGTATCTGAACCTCGATTTCTTCCGCATGATCGGCGCGTCGATGCCGGAGAACTTGCTGCTCGTGATCGCCGAATACGAAGGCAAGCCGATCGCGAGTTCGCTGGTGGTGTATCAGCGCGACGCGAAAACCGGCGGCACGTTGTATGGCCGCTACTGGGGCGCGCTCGAACACGTGCCGTGCCTGCACTTCGAAACCGCGTATTACCAGCCGCTCGAATTCTGCATCGAGGAAAAGCTCGGCGCGTTCGAAGGCGGCGCCCAGGGCGAGCACAAGATGGCGCGCGGCTTTCTGCCCACGGTCACGCGCTCGGCACACTGGCTCGCGCATCCCGCGTTCGCCGATGCGGTCGGCCACTTTCTCGACAACGAAAAGAACAGCATCCACGCGTATGTGGACGAGTTGCGCGAACACAATCCGTTCAAAGGCTGAAGCGCATTCATGGCCTGGTTTCTTTATCTGCTCGAATGCTCGGACGGCAGCGTCTACACAGGCATCGCCGTCGATGTGCAGGCGCGCTTCGAGAAACACGTCAGCGGCGAAGGCGCGCGTTATACGCGTTCGCGCAAGCCGGTGCAGGTGCTGGCGTCGTTCGAATTGATGGATCGGTCTACTGCTTCGCGCGCGGAGTATTGGGTCAAGCGGTTGTCGCCTTCCGAGAAGCGGGCGCTCGCAGCGGGACTGCGCACGCTCGAATCTGTGATGCCGTTGCCCGAACCCGAACCGGCTGTCGACGAAGAACAAGCCGAAGAAAAAACCGGCGCGTCCTGACAGCGCCTCAGGTTTGCCCTTCTTTCTGGCACCGCCGCGGGCTATCCCCTCGCCTCACGCATCCGCTCGTTGAGAAGCCGATGCATCAGCGCAAGCTCGCCCACCGCATCGGCT
The DNA here is from genome assembly GCF_003386115.1 of Paraburkholderia sp. BL27I4N3. NCBI lineage: Bacteria > Pseudomonadati > Pseudomonadota > Betaproteobacteria > Burkholderiales > Burkholderiaceae > Paraburkholderia > Paraburkholderia sp. BL27I4N3. The sequence continues at coordinate 3,277,707 of NZ_QREJ01000001.1, forward strand.
TCCAGTGAAGTGAGCCCTTCTCGCGCCGGGAGCCCAATACGCACCGGTCGCAAGGTGCGACTCAACGCGGCGTCGATGTCCGCGCTCACGGTCGCGATCCACGCGCCGAGTTCATCGTGCATGTCGCGCCGGTTTGTACTCAAGCGCAGTTGCGTGGCGGTGCCGGCCATTCTTCGCAAGAGGCTCAACACGGTCAGCGTGACCGTGTCCACCATCGTGTCCTCGAGTTTTTCGAGGCGCATGCGCCCGATGGCTTCCTCTGCGTTATTGCTGCCCAGACCCGCGGCACGTCGCAAGCGCTCCATCTCTTTCTCGCTGCGGCGAGGCGATTCCAGCGCGGCTCTCAGATAGGCGAGATTGGCGCGCACCGCCTCGCCCAGATACGCGCGATAGTCGATCTTTTCGCGCGTCGGCCAGAGATAGAACGTAGCCAGCAGCGCCAATACGCAACCAAGCACGTTGTTGCCGAGCCGCGTGAGCGCATAGGCGAATTCGCTGGCGCCCGGCGTCGCGAAGTCGGCGACCAGCACGAAGGTCGGCGTGAGGAACAGCACGAAGAGGCTGTAGCTCACCGGACGCAGCGCCATGGTCGCCATCACCAGCGGAAACACCGCGAGCGAAATGCCGAGCGGCGAATGGATCGCGTAACCGATCGCCGCCGCCAGCACGCCGCCGACAATGCTGCCCGCCGCGCGCTCGATACTCCGCGGCCAGGTCGCGGCAATCGATGGTTGCAGAATCAGCAGCGTCGCCATGGTGGCCCAGTAGCCGAACGGCAAACCGAGCGCGCGGATCACGAGAAAGCCGGTGGTGGTCGTCACGCCGACGCGGGCCGCATGCCGCAGGCCCACGGACTCGACGGACAGGTTGGCCTTGAAGGTGGACCAGATGCGCGTGAAAAGCCGCGCGGTGCTGTCGCGCCAGCCTTCCGGCTGCGCGTGCACCGGCGCGAAGTCGGCCAGTTCGAAATCGGACTTGAGCGTTACCGGTTCCATCAAGGCGGTTTCGAGCCGCCGTGCAAAACGCCGCAAGCGCAGTTGCAAATCGGCGAGACGTTCCCACTGTGCATCGTTGGCGGCCGCGCCGATGCCGCGCAGCACGTCGCCCATGACCGTCAGCAGCCGGGCCGCGCGTTGCGCGCGCCATGCGTGGTCCGGAACTCGTTCACATGCGCCGGAGACGGCGATCAGATACGCGAACAACGCTTCGCTGTCGGTCAGCAAGTCGAGCAGCGTGTCGTAGGTTTCGCGGCCACCCGTTCTCGACGCCGGCACACGCGCCAGCACTTTGCGCGAGCGCTCCAGCGCGGCGCGCGCATCGGCGCGAAATTTCGCGGCGTGCGTGGCCCACTCGCCGCGTGCCGCGCGCCGTTCGAGCAGCCGCGCGCTGTCCACCGCGAGATCGGCGAGACGCAGGTACACGGCGCGCAGCGACGAGCGGCTCGTGCCGAACGGATGGATGCGCCAGACCGTCAGACTGAGCGCCACGGCAAACAGACACCCGACCAGATAGATGCCGAGAAACGCCATGCCTTGCCGAACGCTATGCATCGGCCGGTCGACCATCACGACGCATGCGGTGGCCGCGAGAATCGTCACCTGTGACGTGGCCGCGCCCCAGATCCTGCCGAACGCGCCGAGTGTCGTGAACACCAGCACCGCGAGCGCGGCGAACACGGCCCCCGCTCCGGAAGCGTAAGCCGTCAGGCCGCCGCACAGCGTGGACAGCACCGCGAAGCCCATCATCGATGCAAAGCGGGCGCGATTGGAGCCGGCCGCATCGGCGAGGCAGGTCCAGAACGCGCCGATCGCCGCCCACGCGAATAACGGTTCGTGCAGCACGTTGCCGAGCGCGAGCATGGCCGTCGACGCACAGGCCGCTCGCAAGCCTTCGGAGAGGCTGGCTTCGCTGGTCGAAAACGACACCATCCATACCGGCCGCTTGCGGTAGATCGCGCTGGCGACGGCATACAGCCAGTTCGACCAGCGTTGCGACGAAGACGACGGGTTGGACTTGCGATTCAGCATCCGAAAGATGGGCTCCAGGAAACGCGGATTGACGCTGCGTCGGCGCAGCGTGAGGGCTGACGCCAGGGCACGCGCATGCAGGCGGCCAATAATACGGGTTTACACGTAGATATAAAAATGGCTTCGGTTCATCCTGTCGATGCACTGCGTCTATGTCCCCCCTCCAGGACTACGCGGCGCGCACCGGCCACGTGTTTCGACTAGCCATGAAAAAAACCGCGCGGCCTTTGCAGGCTCGCGCGGTTCTTTCTATTCACCAGGTGCGACGCAGCTTACTTCTTGTAGTTCGCGGCGCCTTCGGTGATTTCCTTGTGCGCGGCTTCGATGTCCGCCCAGCCCTCGACCTTCACCCACTTGCCCTTCTCGAGTGCCTTGTATTGCTCGAAGAAGTGCTTGATCTGGTCTTTCAGGTACGCCGGGACGTCCTCGATCGACTTCAGGTTGGCGGTCATCGGGCAGACCTTGTCGTGCGGGACGGCGACCAGCTTTGCGTCCACGCCGGATTCGTCGGTCATTTGCAGCATGCCGAGTGCGCGGGCACGCACCACCGAGCCGGCCAGCAGCGGGAACGGCGTGATCACCAGCACGTCGACCGGGTCGCCGTCGCCCGACAGCGTTTGCGGAATGTAGCCGTAGTTCGCCGGATAGCGCATGCCCGTGCTGATGAAACGATCGACGTGGAGCAGGCCCGTTTCCTTATCCGCCTCGTACTTCACCGGATCGCTTTGCGCCGGGATTTCGATGATGACGTTGAAATCTTGCGGAAGGTCTTTGCCTGCGGGGACGTTATTGAAGCTCATGAGCGCTCTCTGGTCGGGATGGAATTCGGAACACGGCGTGCGGCGCGCTCGCTCGAACGGGATGCAACGTGAAACTCGCCTCGAGCGGCGGCGCTGCGGCCGGACAGTGAGGAATACACCATTATAGCCAATCGGCCGATGGCATCCCTCGTTGGATCGGGGCGATAATCGTCTGGCGTCTCTCGATTGTGCCTCTGGTTTGTGAACACCACGTCACCGCAGCGCGGTGCTCGTGACACCTCAAGGAGCATGCATGGAAGAAGCCCGGCATTTCATCGGCGGCGAATGGTCCGCCGCCTCAGGCGGCGAGACGATCTCCGTACTCGATCCCTCGGACGGCCAGCCCTTCACCCAACTCGCGCGCGGCACCGCGGCGGATATCGACGCCGCCGTGCACGCCGCGCGCCGCGCGTTCGAAGGCCCTTGGGGTCAAGCCAGCGCCGCCGAACGCGGCCGCATCCTGTACCGGCTGTCCATCCTGGTCGCCGCGCGCCAGGAAGAACTCGCTCAACTCGAAGCGCGCGACACCGGCAAGCCGCTCAAGCAGGCGCGCGCCGATTCGGCCGCCCTCGCCCGCTATTTCGAGTTTTACGCCGGCGCGGCGGACAAGCTGCACGGCGAAACGCTGCCCTACCAGGCCGGCTATACGGTGCTGACCATCCGTGAGCCGCACGGCGTGACCGGCCATATCGTGCCGTGGAATTACCCCATGCAGATTTTCGGGCGCAGCGTGGGCGCGGCGCTTGCCGCCGGCAACGCATGCGTCGTCAAACCGGCCGAGGATGCGTGCCTGACCGTGTTGCGCGTCGCCGAACTGGCTGCTGAAGCGGGTTTGCCGGCCGGCGCGCTGAATATAGTGACCGGCTTCGGCCATGAAGCGGGCGCGGCGCTCGCGCGTCATCCGGGCATCGATCACATTTCGTTCACCGGCTCGCCGGATACCGGCAAGCTCGTCACGCAAATGGCTGCTGAGAATCACGTGCCGGTCACGCTGGAACTCGGCGGCAAGTCGCCGCAAATCGTTTTCGCCGACGCGGACCTCGACGCGGCGCTGCCCGTGCTGGTGTCGGCGATCGTGCAAAACGCCGGGCAGACCTGCTCGGCGGGTAGCCGCGTGCTGATCGACAGGGCCATTTACGAACCCTTGCTCGACCGGCTAAGCGGCGCGTTTCACGCGTTGCGCGTCGGCCCTTCGCAGGCCGACCTCGACTGCGGGCCGCTGATCAACGCGAAACAGCAGCGGCGCGTGTGGGATTTCCTTTCGGATGCGCAACACGACGGCATCGCCATGGCGGCGCACGGCGAGGTGATTCCCGAAGCACCGGAAAGCGGCTTCTATCAGGCGCCCACGCTGCTGCGCGACGTGCCCGCGAGACACCGCCTCGCTCGCGACGAAGTGTTCGGCCCCGTACTCGCCGCCATGTCGTTCAGCGACGAAGACGAAGCATTGAAGCTCGCCAACGGCACGCCGTTCGGCCTCGTCGCCGGCATCTGGACGCGCGACGGCGCACGGCAGATGCGGCTCGCCCGACGTTTGCGCTCCGGCCAGGTGTTCATCAACAACTATGGCGCGGGCGGCGGCGTCGAACTGCCGTTCGGCGGCGTCAAGCATTCCGGGCACGGACGCGAAAAGGGCTTTGAAGCGCTGTACGGCTTCACGGTGCTCAAGACCATCGCGATCAAGCACGGTTAGTCAGACACACGCATCACCATCCACAACAAACAACGGAGACATCATGCGGTTGACAGGTAAAACAGCCATCGTCACGGGTGGCGGCTCGGGTTTCGGTGAAGGCATTGCGAAGACCTACGCGCGCGAAGGTGCGAACGTGGTGGTCAACGATTTGAATGGCCCCGCCGCCGAGCGCGTGGCGAGCGAAATCGCGTTGGCCGGCGGCAAGGCGATCGCGGTGGCGGGCAACGTCGCCCAGCGTGAAGACTGGCAAAAGCTGCGAAAGGCCGCGCTCGAAGACTTCGGCAGCGTGCAGATCGTCGTCAACAACGCGGGCACCACGCATCGCAACAAGCCGGTGATGGATGTGACGGAAGCCGAATTCGACCGCGTCTATGCGGTGAATGTGAAAAGCATCTATTGGAGCGTGCAGGAATTCGTGCCGTATTTCCGCGAGCAAGGCGGCGGCTGCTTCATCAATATTGCGTCCACGGCAGGTGTGCGGCCGCGGCCTGGGCTCGTCTGGTACAACGGCAGCAAAGGCGCGGTGATTATCGCGAGCAAGTCGCTGGCGGTTGAACTCGGTCCGGACCGCATACGCGTGAACTGCGTGAATCCGGTGATCGGAGAAACGGCGCTGCTGTCCGAATTCATGGGCGTCGAAGATACGCCGGAAAACCGCCAGCGCTTTCTCGCCGGCATTCCGCTCGGGCGTTTCTCGACGCCGCAGGACATTGCCAACGCCGCGCTTTACCTGGCTTCGGACGAGGCGGAGTTCGTCACCGGCGTGTGTCTGGAAGTGGACGGCGGGCGCTGCGTGTAGCGCCGCGCCGCATCTGGCCCGCGAGGGTTTCGTGTGCAGCGGCCCTCGCCGCAGTCAGTGTTTTCCCCGGGTATCGATTCGTCATGCAGAGCACGCAGCGCGGATAGAATCGATCGACGGCGGTACTTCAATTCCACAAGAAAAGAGGAGACACCATGGCTAGTCCCGCAAATCCGCTCCACCATCCCGGCGCGGGTGCGCCGCCTTCCACTTTCGAAGAGGCCACCTACCGCAAGGTCAGTTGGCGGCTCGCGCCGCTTCTCATGCTCTGTTACGTGGTCGCGTATCTGGATCGCGTCAACGTCGGTTTCGCCAAGCTGCAAATGACCAGCGATCTTGGGCTGAGCGATGCGGTGTATGGTTTCGGCGCCGGGATTTTCTTTGTCGGCTATTTCATCTTCGAGATTCCGAGCAACGTGATTTTGCATAAGGTCGGCGCGCGAGTGTGGATTGCGCGGATCATGGTGTCGTGGGGCGTAATCTCCATGCTGACCATGTTCGTTACTACGCCGACCATGTTCTATGTGATGCGGTTTTTGCTTGGTCTTGCTGAGGCGGGGTTCTTCCCAGGCATCATTCTGTATCTCACCTACTGGTATCCTGCGCATAGGCGCGGCCGCATGACAACGTGGTTCATGACGGCAATCGCGTTGTCGGGCGTGATCGGCGGGCCGGTGTCGGGTTATATCCTGAAGACCTTTAACGGCTTGAACGGCTGGCATGGCTGGCAGTGGCTGTTTCTGCTCGAAGGAATTCCTTCGGTGATCGTCGGGATCATGGTGTTCGCCATGCTGGACGATCGGATTTCGAAGGCGAAGTGGCTGACCAAGGAAGAGCAGCAGTTGCTTGAGCGGCATGTTTCCGCGGAAGAAGCGACCAAACATGACATGCCGATTCGCCAGGTGTTCACGAGTGGGCGTGTGTTGATGCTCAGTCTTACGTACTTTTCGTTTGTGATGGGCTTGTACGGCGTGAGCTTCTGGTTGCCTACCATCATTAAGGCGACCGGTGTGACGGATGCGTTCATGATCGGATTGCTTTCGGCGATTCCGTTCGCGGGTGCTGTGGTTGCGATGGTGTTCGTGTCGCGCAGCGCCGACCGTAAGCGCGAGCGGCGCTGGCATATTGCGCTGCCTGCGTTTGCGGGGGCGATCGGGCTGGTGCTTTCCGTGGTTTGGGCGCATAACACCGTGCTGGCCATGGCGTCGCTGACGCTTGCGACGATGGGCATTCTTACGACCTTGCCGCTGTTTTGGAGTTTGCCTACGGCGATTCTGGCGGGGACGGGAGCGGCTGCCGGCATCGCCATGATCAATTCGATCGGGAATCTGGCGGGGTTTTTGAGCCCGTATGCGGTGGGGTGGCTCAAGCAGGCTACGGCGGCGAATGATTCGGGCATGTATATGCTTGCGGCTTTCATGGTGCTTGGGGGCTTGCTGGCGATCAGTGTGCCGGCGAAGATGGTGAATAAGTAAGGAGCGACGAGCGAGCCTCGGCAATCATGCACTGCCGAGGCTTTTCGCGCGTGCCAAGAAGCGACCTCTGTGCCGTCGGGCATGTTGAATTCGACGGATGCTGGCCAACGACTGCCGAGGGCGAGCGGTTGTAGTCGGGGCACTTTGAGCCATTCGACACACGGCCTTGAATCGCCGACAATCGGCGACCAACGATTGGCCTTTAGAGGGCCCGCATGGCCACTGTGAAGACCTCAAGCCCTGTTGCTCTTGTAACCGGCTCGACCTCCGGAATTGGCGCCGCGATCGCGCGCCGACTTTCAAAGGATGGATTTTCCGTTGTTCTGCACTCGCGCAGTTCCGTCGATGCGGGCCTCGCGTTGGCCCGGGACCTCGGTTCTGCCGCCTACGTGCAAGCCGATCTAGTCAACGACGCAGAGAGAGTTAATCTCATCCGCGAGGCAATCGGCGTTTGGGGCCGACTCGACGTTCTGGTCAATAACGCCGGCATCAGTCGAGTTATCCCCCATAGCGATCTGGCGGCGGCCACGCCGGACGTGTGGCACGAGTTGCATGAAGTCAATGTCGTCGCGCCGTTTCGCCTTGTAACCGAGGCACAGTCCGCACTGCGTGAAGCCGCCACACGAGGAAGGTCGGGCTGCGTCGTGAACGTCAGTTCGCATGCGGGGGTCCGGCCTAAAGGGGCATCCATTCCCTACGCGGCGACAAAGGCGGCGCTAAACCACGTGACGCGCTTGCTCGCGCTTTCGCTTGCCCCCGACATCCGCGTGAATGCTGTCGCCCCTGGCCTGGTCGACACGCCTCTCACCGCAGAGTGGACGCAGGCCCAGAAGCTTTGGAAAGAGCGTTCGCCTATGCGACGGGCCGCTAACCCCGAGGATATTGCTCAAGCAGTTGCCTTGTTAGTCGCTTCGGATTATCTGACGGGCGAAATCCTGCTCTCGGATGGGGGATTGAATCTCACGTAGCCGAGGCGCGACGGTTCAACGGTTGCGTCCCTTGCACGTCATCATCAGTCAAACGAGGATCTGAGCTGCACGCCGTGGGCTCAGGTCGGCCAGTTGTGGTCGTTCGATTGATAGGAGTTGCGGTCCCTCGAATGGCAGTTTTGCATTCGACATCAGCCGGCTCGCAATGTAACTTTCACAGCGGTAGGGTAGTTCCGTTGGCGTGACTGCCTCCCACGGAACGAGTATGCGAGTTGACCTTCGGGTCGATGATTAGGCGCGGATGGAGTTGAAGCGCCTGTTCGATGAAGGGCCATACGCCGCAGCCACGCAATGCGAGATGCTGCACGAGAAGCGAGCGGATCATGGCTGCTTCGCCCTCGGCCAATAGGTCAGCGCGAATGAACTCAGTTCCGATAGCGTTGGCTTCTTCCTCCTCAAGGTTTTTTCGCTGGTCATAGCGGCCCACCGCCATGGACAGACCAAAGCCGATGACCAGTGCGAGCAGAGTCAGGGTCGCCGATTGGACGATTTTGAAGTCGTCACGGGCGTCTTCGTCGATTTGTATCCGCGAACGCAGAGTGCGGCTACCAAGCCGGGCCGCAATTGACATCAGCGCGAAAGAGATGACAAAGAGGACAATTGGATGTCTCACCAGCTGCTGCATGGATCGCTCCTCTGGATAGATGGTTCGCTTTCGAGGCGTCAGCCGCTTACGCCTCGCATGACGGCTTCCGCTTCAAACCCGACCGCGAGCTTGCGTAGACAGCAATCGCGTGTGCATCAAATGGCATTTTAAGAAATCATGAGTGCGCGCCCTCGAAGAATGCATCGGAAAACAAAATTTACGTGGTGTTTTTGCCGATAGTCCGGCATCGCAGAGATTCGACTCGGCACTAATTGCTTTTCAGCTGTCCTTCTTACAATTCTTCTTGCGTTTTCTCTCTGGACTTTATATACCCAATCTGGTCGGCACATTGCCGGCGTCCCAACCTCTTGCGCAAAAAGAGACTATTACACAGCCCGGCGCGTAGTTAGCGCACTCATAGCCAATCCGAGGATCTAGGCGATGACAAGCATCCGCAGGCTTGCGATGGTGTCTGCTTGCTCTCTTGGGTTCTTCCTGCCATCGCCGCCTGTCCATTCTCAAGACGACACTGATCTGGCCAAGCAACTCAGTAATCCGGTTGCGGCGTTGATCAGCGTCCCGTTCCAGTTCAATTACGACGGCAACGTCGGTCCTCACCACGACGGCGACAAGTACTACCTGAACTTGCAGCCGGTCATTCCGTTTCACCTCAACGACACCTGGAATCTAATTTCAAGAACCATCCTGCCCGTCGTATCTCAGGACAACATCGCACCAGGATCCGGATCACAAACCGGGCTCGGCGATGTCGTCCAGAGTTTTTTCCTCTCACCGCAGAAACCGACTGACAGTGGCTTGATCTGGGGTGTCGGCCCGGTGTTTCTCCTGCCGACGGAGACAAACGGGCTACTAGGCGCAGAAAAATGGGGCGCCGGCCCAACGGCTGTCCTGCTATGGCAGGCCAACGGATGGACCTATGGCGCGCTTGCGAACCACATCTGGTCGTTCGCTGGCGATGGCAACCGGCAAGGAGTCAACTCCACGTTCTTTCAGCCGTTTCTAAGTTATACGACGACGGACGCATGGACGTTTGGTTTGAACACCGAATCGACTTACGACTGGAAAAATCATCAGTGGTCGACACCGATCAATGCGACCGTCAGCAAGCTGCTGAAATTCGGCAAGCAACCGGTGAGCATTGGCGGCGGCGTGCGTTATTGGGCAACGGGTCCCGACTCAGGACCGCATGGGTGGGGTGGGCGACTCATCGTCACTTTTCTTTTCCCGCAATGAATTGGAACCGCGAAAGGGGAAACCGATGCCTACTTTCCGCTTCCACAGGGCGATCGACGTATTAACGCTGAACAATCCACAATGCTGGACTTCGAGGAGGTGAATGGATGAGCCCGATGAAAACCCACCGTACGGCCGTTGCCTTCCGGGTAATGACGCCGATTTGGATGTCACTCCTGACGGCGTTCGCGCATAACGTTTCTGCGCAGACATCGTCGGCACAGACAATCGCCGCGAGCCGCAGCGCGCTGGCTAACGCGCCATTTTCCGGCGATTACCCCACTGCCGGTTCCGCTGATCTCCTCAGCGACGAGCTGTTTTTCCAGCGCGCGGTGCAGGTGTACCTGTGGTCTCTGCCTGCGGTCAACATATTTGCAATGAAGGAGGGATCTGAAAAAACTTACGGCGCCGGATACAACGTCCTGCCGGTGTGGAAGGAGCGGTTGAACGCGAAAACGAAGGTGACGACGCCCAATTCCGATTGCCTCTACGCAATGGGCTACGTCAACCTTGCGAAAGACGGCCCAATTGTTGTCGAAGTGCCGCCCAATAATCAGGGCATTCTCGACGATTTCTTCCAGCGTCCACTTACTGGTCCTACGATCAACGGGAAGGCTTACCTTGGAGATTTCGGTTTTGTTGGGCCGGACGGCGGCAAGGGCGGCAAATATCTGATCGTGCCGTGGAACTACAACGGACCGACGCCAAAGGGCTACTACATCTATCGGTCAAGGACCAACAATGTTCTTGTTTTCTTCCGCGCGTTCTTTAGCGATCCAAAAAACCTGGCCCCCGCAAACGCGCTGGTGGCGGGCACACGGATTTATCCGCTGGGCAAGAAGGATTCCGCAACCGCGATGAAGTTTCCCGATGGTTCGACGACTCCCGCGAACATGTTATTCCCGCACGACGGCACCTACTTTGACATGCTCGCGCGCTTCGTTAATGACGAGACGGTCGATCCCGCCGACATGGACTGGCGAGGAATGATGGCTGCCATTGGCATCGAGAAGGACAAGCCATTCCAGCCGACGGATCACCAGCGTGAGTTGCTCGACAAGGCGGCAAGGACGGCGTTCAGAATGAGCAAGGTCGAGATCTGGAATGGACTCGCCAGTCAGCCCGGCGGCAAATACTATCCGGACCGCCAATGGGAGAACGTCTTTGCAGGGCAGAATCCCTCCTTCCAGGCAAGCGGCACCTTTACGAATCTGGTCCAGCGCATTGCCTACTTCACGTCCGCCTATGCAGCGAGCCCGGGCATGGTTGTCGATATGGTCGAGAAAGGCGCGAAGTATCCTTCAACCTGGCGCGACGCCGACGGCAACTTCCTCGAAGGAGGAAGGACCTATCAACTGCACTTGCCACCAAATGTACCAGCAGCGAATTTCTGGTCGGTGACGGTCTACGACCCGATCACGGCGTCTGGGCTGGAGAACGGTCAGCCATTGCCATCGTTAAATTCCATGGACAAGCCGACCCCAAACTCCGACGGCTCTTACGACATCTATTTTGGTCCCAGCGCGCCGGCGGGCAAGCAAGGCAATTGGGTTCAGACAGTACCCAACAAGGGCTATTTCATTTTATTGCGTCTGTATAGCCCGAAGCAGGCGTTCTTCGATAAGACCTGGAAACCCGATGACATGAAGAGGGTCGACTGGTAGACGCATCGAGGGCGAGAAACATTTCGCGAGCGACTCCTGCTCTACGGCGCCTTACCGCAAATCCGTGGTAAGGCGCCAGTGACTTGCGAGCGGCCCTTGTGCCATCAGAAACAGTCAGTCGGAGGCATCTGGATTGGACGGCCGCTCGGGGTCGACTCCGGGCCGTCGCGCAAGCGCAGCTCAACACGGTGCAGGTCCGCTCGATCCGTCAGCTGCTTTTGCACGACACGATCAATGGGCGCATCGCAGTCGTACTATTTGACGATGCGATGTTGGCCATGAATGGCGGAGTTCCTCATCGAGCTGGGCAGTCCTCAGCGATGGTAGACGTACGGACCGAAGCGGAATATAACCGCCTAATCGGCCAGTAACGTTCGAATCCGGCCCGATGTGCTTGCTGCTCACGCGGGCCGGGCATCTATCGGCGCAGAAGTATATACATAAACAAAGTCCGCGCTTAACCCTCAAGCAGCAGTTTCGATTATTTTTGAGCCGTTGCTTATTATGTTCTCAAGCTTGGTCATGGCGTCGGACAATCTCCGCTCGGCACCATAGAAAGTTCCGTCGCGACCAATGAATGTACGCATTTCTTGGTTCAATTTCTGGCACGCCTTGATAAATTCTATTTGTTGACCGTGACTGTAATGTTCAAATTTCGCCGAAAATATCGGCGACAGATTTTCAACATACTTAAACTTTGTGACATCGTCGGGGACCAACCGCAAGAACTCCAGACCCTTTTTAAAGTATTTGAAACTTTGGCTTGCATCGGTTTCTTTGGCCGAAATTTTCATGTATAAACGGCTTTGTTGCATATCAATATGCATAGTGTGGTAATTCTTCTTCTTTTCTGCCCATTCATAAGCTTGGGACAGCATTCTCTGGCTTTTTTCATATTCGTCATGCGCGAGGAGCGCCATCCCAAATTGAAGCCAATAATGAGGATCTTGTTTGAGCCACGTAATACGCCTCTTAACTTCCTCATAATATCTAACGAGATTATTAATTCTTTGACGCTCAGGAAATAGGCGCTCGACGCCGGAAAATCTCAGCAGGGCCTTTAAAATATCGTTCTGCTGGCCGCTCGCCCCATGTTCATCCATTCGCTTGGCAATAGCTAATAGCTGATCAACTATATATGTCGAAATGAAATGATTGCGAATAAGCGAAAGACAGAATACGCTCGATCTTGCAAAGACTGAGCCCCGTTCGAACCTAACAAGACTTTTGAAATCCTCATTATTTCGCAATGCAGAATTATAAATTTCATCATTGCCAGCCACTTCGGAAATAATACTTGGCTTGAGAGGGAAATCCAGTGCTGAAAGCACGCTAATTGCAAAAATGGTATCCTTGTAAGTTTTTTTGGCGAATATAGGTTTAACGATTTCAGCAACTCGCGTGATCATCTGAGGTGCCTGCAAAATGCTCAGCAATGTCTGCTGCAATTGCCCACGATGTCTCGCTTTGATTATATCCGCTTTTCTGTCCCCACCTAGAGTTACAAGATCAGCCCATAATCCAACGTTATCAATTATTTCGACGAGCTCTTCCGTCTCGATATCATCAAGCTCATCGATGACAAACTCGTGAAAGTTTATCTTCAGATTGCCCAAAGTGTCCTGCATTCTCTCATGCTTAGCGGTGCGAGCCGCAACCAACAAGGTGATATTTACTGGAGATAAATCGGAAAAATGCTGGAGAAAATCGGCGTGCTGATCGTAACTATCAATTACCAAGAATGCGCGCTTACGCGATTTTGCAAGAATCTCGAGGTCCTCCCGATTATAGTCATCAGGATTGTCCACGATGTAGATAGCTTGGCCCTTCTGCGCCAGCAGGATCGTTAAGCAGCGCAGGAAAACGGACTTTCCATTGCCGAAGTCCGATATAACGGCGATATGAGATCCTTTTGTTGCCGCCTCTACTGCGATTTTCACATCCGTCCGACGAACGGCTAAGGGAGCGCCGTCCCCGACGAGAAGGCTCGTCTCCAGCAATGCATCGCTAACATCTCCAATCATCAAGAAGCGTTCAGCATCAGCATCCCTAGCTACCTGTATATTTTCAGATAGATCATACTTCATAAGACTGGTCAGCAAGTCTTCGCTTCGTTCAAGCAGGAATTTCGGCAAATAATTTGATATATTCTCCGCAAAACTCTCAGCACCAATTGGAAGGCAATTTCCAAAAGGAGCGAGTGTAAAGCGTTCACGCTCCGAAACACCTGGTGATGTTATGAAAAATGTCTTTTGGGCGAAATCTGGGTTTTCATAGAGAATTTTTTGGATTTCTATATCATACAAGGAGTAGCCGACAAATACTAAGGCGGTGCACATTTCCAGATCACGCTTGAACGGGAAGTGCCAAGCTGAATTAGTGAATGTTTCCGCCGAAAGATATGATGACGACGTCAGCTTGAAGCGGTCATTTAAATCTTCTACTTGCAAGTTGCGAACAGACCCGTTCAAATGAACGCAGGTAGCTCTTTTGGCCAGATAGTCCCCGGGAAAGTCGGTCAAATCAGCAGGCTCTATGCGCAATCCAGCGCTTTTCGCCGCCTCCTCTATGACTAAATCATAGTTCGTCGTGTAAATTCGCCGCCACGGCGCGGTTGAGATAACTGTTGGGCCGGCCCCCGCGAAAACCGGACACGAGGTAACGCTTAAACTTTGAGGTAGTCTTACGCCTATGTTTAAGCCCAGCTCTAACGTGGAACCCATTGAAGTTTTGACCCAGCCCGAACAGCGCCGCCGGCGCTCTGTCGAGGAGAAGCTCGCGATAGTGCGCGAGACCTTCGAGCCCGGCGCAACCGTTTCCGGAGTTGCCCGTCGTCATCAGGTGAATGCAAACCAGGTGTTCGCCTGGCGCAAGCTCTATCAGGACGGAAGTCTGTCAGCAGTCAGTGCCGGCGAGCAGGTGGTACCGGCATCCGACCTGGCCGAGGCGATGAAGCAGATTCGTGAACTCCAGCGACTGCTGGGCAAGAAGACGATGGAAGTGGAAATCCTCCGCGAAGCAGTGGAGTACGGCCGGGCAAAAAAATTGATTGCGCGCTCGCCATTGCTGCCGGGGGACGACCGATGAAGACGGTCTGTGAAGTCCTGGGTGTGTCGCGCTCTAATCTAGCGGTGAAATCAAAGCGCGAAGCTGAATGGGTCGACAAGCGCAAAACGCCCGCCCGTGACGACATGCCGCTCGTCGCGGAGCTTCAGGGGCTGGTTGCTGATTTGCCTACTTACGGCTATCGGCGTGCATGGGCCCTGCTGCGGCGAAACCGGGACGCGCAGGGACAGCCTCGCGTTAATGCAAAACGGGTTTATCGGGTTATGCATACCCACGGTCTGCTGCTCCAACGCCGGCCTCGCCATGCCCAGTCAACGCGCCGGCACGACGGCAAGGTCGCGGTGGACCGGAGCAATGCGCGCTGGTGCTCGGACGGCTTCGAATTCCGTTGTGATGACGGCTCGCCGTTGCGCGTCATCTTTGCACTGGACTGCTGCGACCGGGAGGCTATGAGCTGGGCTGCGACCACTGGAGGCTATACCGGTGACATGGTGCGTGATGTCATGCTTCAGGCTGTGGAAAACCGTTTCGATGGTGCGCTGAAGGCCGACAACGAAATCGAATGGCTCAGTGACAACGGTTCCTGCTACATTGCCGAGGAGACGCTGACGTTCTCGAAAAAAGTGGGCCTGAAACCCATCACGACGCCGGTCAGAAGTCCGCAGAGCAACGGGATGGCCGAGAGCTTCGTCAAAACTATGAAGAGAGACTACGTCTCGTGGATGCCCAAGCCGGACGCGAGAACGGCGTTGCAGAACCTGGCCATCGCGTTTGACCACTACAACGAGTCGCATCCGCACAGCGCCCTGAAATACTGCTCACCACGCGAGTTTCGCCAACGAGCAAATTCATCAACCTAAGCGTGACTGCATGTCCGGTCATGCAGGGGCAAGTCCAACTGTTTGATGTGGAAGTACCTCTCTCACCGAGAATGCATCCAAAAGCATCGTGACAAGTTCGTCACCCGAATTCATGCGGAGGTACTTTTCGGATGCGTAACGGAGATCGTCGTCCGAGTCAAAATCGCCAAGTTTTCCGATCTTCTGTGCCAAAGCCTGTGCGGTTGGAAGTTTCGTACCATCCAAGGCGATAGCGTTTCTCGCAAAACCTGATCCAACAAAAAGGATAGCTCTGCCGCCTGCAATGGTCTCCACGAGAGCGGGGATGTCTACTTCCATAGCTCTAAATTGCTGAGGATTGAGTTTTTCGGTCATTTTTATGCTTGCGGGATAGGTCGCGTGCTTTGACGCCTGCGACAGAAAAGTCAAGAAGTTACGAATTGCAACACAAAATGCACATATGGGCAAAATATGTTCAAGCAATCATCTCATCGGCCCGCAGTAGAGTGGTGTTCGCACGTGGTTGCACGTCTGCTTCCTAGAGCACATTCATAACAATCCCAGCACGTAGTCGTAGCGGCGTTGCCGGGCGTCAGCAGCGCGTCACCCTCCATTGCCGCAATCGCGCGCGAATGGTCAGCCAGCGACTCGCGTTCCGGGCCGCACAGCAGCAGCATCTCTTTCGTGAAGACGGTGAACGGGCACCGGAGTGCCTAATGTCGGTTTCCCGGGAATACGAGGGGCCGTTGAGGGCCGATTTCGGTCCCGCGCTTCCCACTCTTCCGGCTACTCACAAGCCCACCATCGTAAGGACCGCTAGCAGTCACAACTAGGAAATCGAATCGGAAATAGGCAAGGCACGGGCGGTCGCCCTCCCGCCCTACTCCCCCTTATCCCCTCAGCCCCCCCACCATTTACCCCCCAAAACCAAATCCGAGACAGCCCCACTCACTTATAATTATCAAGTCGTCGGGAAACACCCAGCGACCAGGAATGACAGCCTGATGTTACGTCCGCACCCCGCTCAGGCGGGAGTGCGTCTACCTCTGCACGTCTATATTCAATGGGCGGGCCTTGGTAGGGGAGCCGCGAGGCTCGCCGGCTTGACGTAACACCGGTCTGTCACCCTGCCACGTGCCCGCTCACCCTCCCCCAAAAGATGCGTGTCCGGGCGATCGAAAGAAGCAACAGGGAGATCGCACCATGACCAGGTCCGTCAAAAATCAACCAGCTTCGCGCCCGCCAGTCGACGCACTCCAGTACGAAAAGCTAGCCCTTTCCGCATTCGATTTATGCGACCGCCAAGTGAGTCAACTGGCCACCTTGATCACACTCGCATCCTCAATAGTTAGAAATCCTGCGATTACCCACGACGAAAGGAAGCGTCACCGAACACTGCTCGAATTGCTGGTAGACACGGCCGAGCAATACCAGCAGGAACTCGAAAGCGACCGCGAGTTGTTCCAGGTGATTGCACTCGACGCGAAGGGCATCCCGCGCAGCCGCATCACAGCGCAGCACGCGACGAACTTGCTAGCTGAAGCATCGCAAAGAGCAAAAGCGCCCAACGGAGAAGCAAACGCTTCGCCCCGCAAAAAACCATCCACGAAAAGCGCGATGATCAAGTTGTCCTCCAACACCGCGCAACAACCGTCCACTGCGCAGCACTAAGCGATCAAATCAAACACCACAGAACAGGCACGGCGTGAAGCATGAATAAAAAAATGGCCGCAGCATCCGCTGCGGCCATCAACTCATCAACCAGCAATCTCAAGCTCTCAAACCAGCGCACCAACAACAAACGCGCCGCTCAAAAAACCTCAAACAATATTCATCGCCAGCGCACTTTCACGATAATGCTGGCTCGCCTTGTCCGCATCGCCGAGTTGCTCGTGCAAACGCGCCAACGCACGATGCGAGCGAATCTTCAGCGTCTCGTTATCCGCGAGCTTCAGCGCGCGCTCAAGGAACGATTGCGCCTTGCCCCACAACTGCTGATGCAGACACAAGCGCCCCAGCGCGAACATCAAGTCCGCATCTTCCGGACGATCCTTCTGCCACGCTTCGGCCTTCTGAATCAGCGGCAACGCGTCACCGCCGGCCGTATCCGGATACCGACGCAACAAGCGCGCATCCCAGTTCTGCGCGAGCGCTTCCTCGACGATCTTGCGCGCTTCCTGCGGACGATTCAGCGCCACCAGCAACTCCGCGGCAAGATCCGCGAGACGCGGCGAATGACGCTCAGTAGCCGACAACGAATTCCACAACTCCAGCAGCGCATCGGCATTGTGACGCCGGTCACGCAGCAGGTTTTCCGCCGCGAGCTGGCGCAAACGCACCGCCACCGCCGGATGAATCGCCTCACGCTTTTCCAGCGTCTTGACGAGCTTGAGCACTTCGCCCCAGTTCTTCAGTTGCTGCTGCGCGCGCAACATGATCTGCTGCGCGTGAATGCGCCGCCCGCCTTGTGACTGCATTTGCGTCAGCGCGGTCAGCGCGCCGTCCGCGTCACGGCCGTCGGCGCGCATGTCGGCGGTGGCCATCAGGCGTGCATCCTGCCAGTCGGCCTCGTTGATCTGCGCGAGCCACTCGTCGCGCCGCGCATATTCATGCATGCGATGCGCCGCGGTGGCCGCGATCAACCCGGCCGCGCCCTTGTTGTCGCCATTCGCGAGCGCGTCTTTGGCGGCTTTCTCCGCACGCGAAAAACGCCCGGCGTACAGATTGCCGATCGCGTCACGCAACGCGGCATGCGCTTTCGCGACACGCGAGCGCGCGCGATAAGCGGCCACGCGCTGTGGCATGCGCCAGATATTGCGGAAGATGCGCAGCAGTGCATAGATCAGGATGAACAGCACCACCAGCCCGACCACGAACAGATTCAGCGATATATCGACGCGGTACGGCGGATAGATCAGCAGCACCTGGCCCATGTCGAAGCGCCCGACCACCGCCAGCACCACCGCGACGACGAACAGCAACGCCAGCCATAGAAGTCCCCGGATCGCCATGATTAACCTCGGCTCCGGTATTGATTGACGGCCTGCAGGCTCGTATTCAGATTCGGCAATTCGACCGCGGCCGAGCCCGCCTCCACCTGCTTGACGAGATCGGTCACGGTCTGCGTTTTCTTCGACGAGTTGTCGAAGTAACGCGTGAGCGCATTCTGCGCCGCCTGCAGGTCGGACTTCAGCGTGGTCTCGTTGCGCGACAGCAAGGCGAGACGCGCCGACAGCAAACGCAGCTTGAGATTCTCGCGCACGAAGTAGCCCTGATCGGGCGTGACCAGCATTGCGTCGGCGTTGTCGATGCGGCGCACCTGCACGAGGCTCGTCAACTGCTGGCCAATGCCGGTGCTCACTTCACGCCACCACACCTTCCAGCGCGGCTCGCCGGTGGCCGCGGCCACCTTGGCCGTGTCGGCCCATGTCGCGGCTCGCGGCGTGGCGTGGGCGATCGGCGCTTCACCCGAAAGCGGCAGGTTGTCGACCTGGTCGATCGCGTTGTCGAGCTTGATGGCCATGCCCGTGAGATCGGTGGAAGGCGCGGCCTTCAGCTTGTCGATGTCCTGCGCGATGGCCTTGCGCACGGCGACCGCTTGCGGACTGTCCGATGCAGCGAGACGCGTGTCGGCGCTTTGCAGCGCGAACAGCGCGAGCTGGGTGTTGCCGGTGAGCTGCAACTGCTGGCTGGCGGCGGAGAGCATCTGGCCGACTTCGGCGAGCGTCCAGTCGTCGCGATTGCGCGCGAGATCCGCGTATTGCTGTTGCAGCGCCTGCTGCGAGGTTTGCGCATCGGCGAGCTTGCCTTCGAGTTGCGCAACCTGCGACTCCGACTGATGCACCGTGGCGAGCGCCTGCTCGGTCTTGATGCGCAGTTCGTTGGTCTGCGTGTCGTTGGCTTGCTGGCGCTGCACGATCTGCTGCTCCGTGCGCTCGACCTTGCGATTGAGCGCATAGCCGCCCACGCCCGCGGCACAAGCCATGATCACGACGACAAACCACAGCAGCGGTCCGCTCGCGCTATGGCGCTTTTGCGCTTCGTAGGGCGTGAAGGGTTGATTCGGCGGCAACGCAGTGGTCGCGGCCGGCTGGGGTGAAGCGTTCGTGGATGCGTTCGTTTCAGTCATGCGTGATTTAGCCGGTGAATGAGCCGGATTGGACGATACCGGTTGGACGACGGGCGGGACGGCGGCAATCAAGGCGCGGGCAATGCGCTCATCTCCCGCGCCGGACACCGTCATGCTATCAAAACCCAATGCCCGCGCGGTCTGCGCAATACGGGGATGCGGCGTGACGAGCGCGGCGCGTTTGAGTTGCGCGATCTCGCCGGCGGTGAGGTGGTCTTGCGCCAGTTCGTGCAGATTGCGCACGCCTTCGGAGCTGGTGAGCAGCCACGCGTGCGGCTCGCCCGCGAGCAACTCGTGCACGCGCGCCCAGGCGGCGATCGACGGTTCCGGCACGAGGCGCCGGTATGCCGCGACCGTGTCGACTTCAGCGCCGGCTTCGCGCAGCCGTTCGGCGAGCCATTCGCGGCCGCCGTCGCCGCGCACGATCAGCACGCGTTTGCCTTCGAGACTGGTCGCGCCGAGCGCCGCATCGAGCGCGGCGAACAGGCCTTCGGAATCGAAGCGCGCGGTGTCTTCATCAGAACCGGACGACGGGCTGATCACCTTGTACGCCGGCGCCGCGACGCCATGGCGCGCCAGCGCCTGCACGCTGCCCGGTCCGACCACACCGATCGGCAGCGCATGCGGCCAGATCGCGTCGCTATGGGCAAACGCATGATCGACGGCATTCGGAGACACGAACACGACGAGCGCATAGCGTTCGAGCGAGGCCAAGGCGGCGCGCAAGGGCGCGTCGTCGGTGACAGGGGCGATGTCGATCAGCGGAAAGTCGAGCGTGGCGATGCCGGCGGCGGCCAGCAGCGCAATCAATTCGTTCGA
The DNA here is from genome assembly GCF_003386115.1 of Paraburkholderia sp. BL27I4N3. Classification (NCBI taxonomy): domain Bacteria; kingdom Pseudomonadati; phylum Pseudomonadota; class Betaproteobacteria; order Burkholderiales; family Burkholderiaceae; genus Paraburkholderia; species Paraburkholderia sp. BL27I4N3. The sequence goes on from NZ_QREJ01000001.1 coordinate 3,297,850, forward strand.
CTGACCGGCCGGTCGCGTAATTACGACCGTGAACACCGCCTTGTCGACGGATGAAGAAGTGTTGCCTGGGATATCGGCCGCCATCACTCGCCGGTCGCCGCGCTGTCCGCCGCGCCGTGCTCCGCCGTGCCCTGCTTCGCCGCGGCGGGACCGCTGGCGGTGCTGAGCGCGCGCACGATGTCCATTGCGCCCTGCTGTTCGAGCGCGTTCGCCACTTCCTGGCCGAGCGCGACCGCGCGTTCGACGCTGGGCGCCGGCGCCGACGCCTGCGCGCTCAGCACGCGTTGCCCGTCCGGCGTGGCGACGATGCCGCGCAGATGCAGCGCGCCGTCGCGCCACATGGCATACGCGGCGAGCGGCACTTCGCAACTGCCGCCGAGCGCGCGCGAGACCATGCGCTCCGCTTCGACGGCGGCTGCCGTGTGGTCGTGATGCAACGGTGCGAGCCACGCAGCAAGGTCGGCGCGATCGGCGCGAATCTCGATGCCGAGCGCGCCCTGGCCCGCTGCGGGCAGGCTGTCTTCAGGATCGAGCAGCGCGCGGATGCGCTCGCCCAGACCCAGACGCTTCAGGCCGGCTGCGGCCAGAATGATCGCCGCGTAATCGCCGCGATCGAGTTTCGATAGACGCGTGTCCAGATTGCCGCGCAGCGGCCGCACTTCAAGGTGCGGATAACGCATGCGCAGCATGGCTTCGCGGCGCAGGCTGGACGTGCCGACCACGGCGCCGGCCGGCAGCTCTGCGAGCGAGTCGTAATCGTTGGAGACCAGCGCGTCGCGCGGATCTTCGCGCTCCATGATGGTGGACAGCGCAAAGCCTGCGGGCAATTCCATCGGCACGTCTTTGAGCGAGTGCACGGCGAGGTCGGCGCGGCCGTCGGCGAGCGCGGCTTCCAGTTCCTTCACGAAGAGGCCCTTACCACCAACCTTCGACAAAGTGCGATCGAGAATTTGATCGCCACGTGTTGTCATTCCGAGGATTTTTACGTCACAAGATGGATATAATTTGTGCAGCGCACATCGCACATGCTCCGCTTGCCACATGGCCAGGCGGCTTTCTCGCGACGCAATCACAAGCGTGTGGGGTGGCGTGGAAAACGTCTCGGTGTTCATTAGCTTGCTGATCGAATGACGGGATGTAATAACAAACAATGTTAGCACGCGGCCTTGCGTCCCAAGACGCAGCCAGGCACCGTGCTGAAGCGGTATCGATAGAGGAGACGGGCTTCGCGCGGTGCGCGCCTGCCCCATCCCGGCATGTTCACGCACGGTCGTTCGCGCACCGGGCCGCCGCATGCGGGATGATGCGATGCGGCCTGACCTGGCTCAGGTGCCGCAGGTGCCTCGAACGAGTGTCGTGCGAACGCGCGGCACCGTTGTGGCGCACAGTCTCCTCTCAGGCGTATCGCCGTCGGCGCATACCGTTTCGCGCAGTTCCCTTTGCAGTTCACGTTGCAGTTCACGTTGCAGTTCATAGTGCAGTTCCGCAGTAGCAGTTCATCACTCAACAGACCCTGGCTTCCCTGAGGAAACCCATCGTGACGTCTTCCGGATCGGCGCGCCCTGCCCGCCGCAACACTGCATCGCCCAACACTCGCGCGGCCGACGCCGCCCAGCCCGCCGCTTCTGCCGCCGCCTCGGCCACCACCGCTGCTGAGTCCACATCGGCCAAACGCGCCGGCAAACCCGCTCAGGCTGCTCACGCCGCCAAAGCCGGCAAGGCCGCCAAGACCTCCGCGCCCGTCAAGACGGACAAGCCCGTGAAGGCAGTCAAAACGGATAAGACGACGCAAGCCGCGTCCGCCGCCAAGGCGCAAAAAACCGCCAAGGGCGGCTCCGTGAAGATCAAGGTGGTTGCCGAGGCGCCGCAAGCGCCCGCGCTGCAGGCCGTGCCGGAGGAATCGTCTTCGCCGGCTTCCGCTTCCGCGCCGAAGAGCAATGGCCGCACGCGCGAAGACAAAGACCATCCGCTGTTCCAGGACATCCGCTATCTCGGACGCCTGCTCGGCGACGTGCTGCGCGAACAGGAAGGCGACGCGGTGTTCGATGTCGTCGAAACGATCCGCCAGACCGCCGTGCGCTTTCGCCGCGAAGACGACAGCGCCGCCGCGCAAACGCTCGACAAGAAACTGCGCTCGCTGAGCCCCGAGCAAACGGTCAGCGTGGTGCGCGCGTTCAGCTACTTTTCGCATCTCGCGAACATTGCTGAAGACCGCCACCGCAATCGCCGTCACCGGATTCACGAACTGGCCGGTTCGACCTCGCAACCGGGCACGATTGCCCATGCGCTCGAACGGCTGGTCGAAGCCAATGCGGCCGCCACGCCGGTCCTGCAGCAGTTCTTCAACGACGCGTTGATCGTGCCGGTGCTCACCGCGCACCCGACCGAAGTGCAACGCAAGAGCATTCTCGACGCGCAGCACGACGTCGCGCGCCTGCTCGCCGAACGCGATCAGCAGTTGACCGACCGCGAGCGCGCGCACAACGAAGCGATGCTGCGCGCCCGCGTCACGTCGCTATGGCAAACGCGCATGTTGCGCGATTCGCGCCTCTCCGTGGCCGACGAAATCGAGAACGCGCTGTCGTATTACCGCGCCACTTTCCTCACTGAAATCCCGGCGCTCTACGCCGATATCGAAGAAGCGCTCGTCGAGCACGGCATCGACGCGCGCCTGCCGCCGTTCTTCCAGATGGGCAGCTGGATCGGCGGCGACCGTGACGGCAATCCGAACGTCACGGCCGAAACGCTCGAAAACGCCATCACCCGCCAGGCCGCGGTGATCTTCGAGCACTACATGGAGCAGGTGCACAAGCTCGGCGCGGAGTTGTCGGTGTCGAACCTGCTGGCCGGCGCCAGCGACGCCCTGAAGGAACTCGCCGCCGCCTCGCCCGACCAGTCGCCGCATCGTACCGACGAGCCGTATCGCCGGGCGTTGATCGGCATGTACACGCGGCTCGCCGCGAGCGCGCGCGTGCGCCTCGGCGAAGGCAGCGTGCCGGTGCGCAGCGCGGGCCGCGGCGCAGCGCCGATCCGCGCCACGCCGTATGGCGACTCGGCCGAATTCGTGCGCGACCTGCACGTGCTGATCGATTCGCTCGCCGAGCATCATGGCGCACCGCTCGCCGCACCGCGTCTGTCGCCGCTCGCACGCGCCGCCGAAGTGTTCGGCTTCCATCTGGCGAGCATCGACTTGCGCCAGAGCTCCGACATTCACGAAGCGGTGATCGCCGAACTGCTCAAGCGCGCCGGCGTCGAGGACGACTACGCGGCGCTCACGGAAGAAGACAAGCTCAAGGTGCTGCTCGCCGAACTGGCGCAGCCGCGTCCGTTGCGCCTGCCGTACGCGGACTACTCCGATCTCGTGAAGAGCGAGCTCGGCGTGCTCGAGGAAGCGCGCATCACGCGCGAGAAATTCGGCGCGCGCGCAGTGCGCAACTACATCATCTCGCACACGGAAACCGTGAGCGATCTGGTCGAAGTGATGTTGCTGCAAAAGGAAACCGGCCTGCTGCACGGCCGTCTGGGCGACGCGAACGATCCGGCGCAAGCGGGCCTGATGGTCATCCCGTTGTTCGAGACAATCCCCGACTTGCGCAACGCGCCGCACATCATGCGCGACCTGATCGCGCTGCCGGGCGTCGACGCGCTGATCGAACATCAGGGCAACGAGCAGGAAGTGATGCTCGGCTATTCGGACAGCAACAAGGACGGCGGCTTCCTCACGTCGAACTGGGAGTTGTACCGCGCCGAACTCGCGCTGGTGTCGCTCTTCAACGAACGCGGCGTGACGCTGCGCCTGTTCCACGGACGCGGAGGCACCGTGGGCCGTGGCGGTGGTCCGACCTATCAGGCGATTCTGTCGCAGCCGCCGGGCACCGTCGACGGTCAGATCCGTTTGACCGAGCAAGGCGAAGTGATCGCCAGCAAGTTCGGCAATCCGGAAATCGGCCGGCGCAATCTGGAAACGGTGGTCGCCGCCACGCTCGAAGCGTCGTTGCTGCCGCACGGCATTGCACCGGCGCAACTGCCCGCGTTCGAGGAAACGATGCAGCAGTTGTCCGACGCGGCGATGGCGTCCTACCGCGCGCTGGTCTACGAAACGCCCGGCTTCAAGGAGTATTTCTTCGAGTCCACGCCGATCGCGGAGATCGCCGAGTTGAACATTGGCAGCCGGCCCGCCTCGCGCAAACTGCAAGATCCGAAGCAACGCAAGATCGAAGATCTGCGCGCGATTCCGTGGGGTTTCTCATGGGGCCAATGCCGGTTGCTGCTGACCGGCTGGTACGGTTTCGGCAGCGCGGTGGCCGCGCATCTGGACAGCGCGCCGACCGACGCCGAACGCAAGACCCGTCTCGCGCTGCTGAAGAAAATGCACAAGACGTGGCCGTTCTTCGCCAACCTGTTGTCGAACATGGACATGGTGCTGGCAAAAACCGACCTCGCGGTCGCTTCGCGCTACGCCGCGCTCGTGTCCGACAAGAAGCTGCGCAAGCACGTGTTCGAGCGGATCGTCGCGGAGTGGGAGCGTACGTCGAAGGTGTTGTCGGAGATCACGGGCAAGAGCGAACGGCTCGCGGAGAACCCGCTGCTCGCGCGTTCGATCAAGAACCGGTTCCCGTATCTCGATCCGTTGAATCACTTGCAGGTGGAGTTGCTCAAGCGTCACCGCGCGGGCGACACCAACGCGCGCGTGCGGCGCGGGATTCATTTGAGCATCAACGGGATTGCAGCGGGCTTGCGCAATACGGGCTAAGCACGCAAGCGCTTGATTGCACGCCTTTGAGCACACAAGCCGGGCGCGACGTTGTTCGTCGCGCCCGGCTTTTTATTGTGCTTCGATCATCAACGCGTCGAGCTTGAAAGAGCCGTCTTCCTGCACGTCGAAATATTGACGGACTTCGTCCGGCGAATTCGCCCACATCGAACGAATCGCCACCACACGCGCTTCCGGCGTGCGCATGCGCGCCACCCACGAGCTGAACTCGATATCGATGCGCCAGCGCTCACGAATCGATGCCCTGAACCCGGCCGTGGCAAATAACACGATCCACTCGTCGGCGCGGTAATCGCGAATATGCGAGCCGTCGCGCAACAACTCGATCGCCTGAATATGCGTGTCGAGCAGCGGATGATCGCTGCCGGCGATATCGATGAACAGCACCTTGCCGCCCGGCTTCAACACGCGCCGTACTTCGGCGAGTGCGAGCGGCACGTCGTGCCAGTGATGCGCGCTCATCCGGCTGATCACCCAGTCGAACGAATGATCGGCGAACGGCAGCACTTCGGCCGCGCCCTGCTGCGTGCGGATATTGGCGAGACCGCGCTCCTTCGCGGCGCCTTCCACGGTCGCCAGCATTTGCGGCGCGATGTCGTAGGCGACCACGGCTCGCGCGTGCGGCGCGACCGCGAAACTCGCGTGGCCGGCGCCACAACCCATGTCGAGCACCGTCGCATCCGGCGTCGCCGCGATCGATTCGGCCAGCGTCCGCAGATCGGCGCCGGTGGCATGGGTCGGGCTCGTCAAATAGGCGGCGGCGGTCGAGCCAAAGGCGTCGGCGACCTGATCGTGATGCTTCATGGAAGGCTCCGGTTATGTATTTGGGGCAGCGCTGGAAGCGCGTTGTGCGATTCCAGCCGTTACAATAGGGCCCGCTGTGTACCGGTACAAGTTAAGCGATTATTCTGGTATCGCCATTACCTCCCTGCCTTCGTCGACCTATCGCCCGCTCAGCATGACCACGCCGTCTTCCGCCGACAACCCGCCGCCGCTCGACGCCACCCCGGCCCGCGCGCTCGGCGACTTCATCCGCGCTCACCGTGAGCGGCTCTCGCCGCAAGCGGTCGGCTTGCCGCCGGGTCCACGCCGCCGCACACCGGGATTGCGGCGCGAGGAAGTCGCGCAACTGTGCGGCGTGAGTCCGACCTGGTACACATGGATCGAACAGGGGCGCCCGGTCTCCGCGTCCGCCGACGCGCTCGCGCGCATCGCCGTCGCGTTGCAACTGTCGCGGGCCGAACGGGCGTATCTGTTCGAACTGGCCGCCCAGCGCGACCCGGCTGAGCCCGATCCGGCCGCCGCCGATGCGCCAGCCACCTTGCTGCAAACCGTGCAGCTTGTCAGTGCGCCGGCCTATGTGCTCGACCGCCAGTGGAATGCGCTCGCGTGGAACGAGCGCGCCACGGACCTGTTCGTCGGCTGGCTGGACGGCGCGCACGACCGCAATCTGCTGCGCTATACCTTCACGGAAGCGGCCGCGCGTGAGTTGATCGTCGATTGGGAAACGCGCGCGCGGCGGCTCGCCGCCGAATTCCGCGCCGATTCGATCCGCCATCTGAACGACGCGCCCACCCGTGCGCTGATCGACTCGCTCACCGCCGCGAGCGACGCGTTCGCGCGCTTCTGGGCCTCGCAGGATGTGGGCGGCCGCGAAGGCGGACGGCGCGAGTTCAACCATCCGCGCGACGGCCGCATCGTGTACGACCAGATCACGTTCAAACCCGCGCATCGCGAAGATCTGAAACTGGTGGTGCTGATGCGCGAGTAGGCGACGGGACACAGCCGCGGCGCACGGCGTCTTTAAGCCTCCCGGCCAGTGTTAAAATCCCTGTCTTTCCTCGCTTCGGCGTCACTTTTGCACGGCATGTGCATTCGCGTCGCCAGCCTCTTCACCGCTCGCTCAACTGCCGCTTAACTGCCCAACACCATGACGTCCCAACTGCACAAAAAAGGCGAAGCCTGGTCGGCTCGCTTCTCGGAGCCGATGTCGGAGCTTGTCAAACGCTACACGTCGTCGGTTTTCTTCGACAAGCGTCTGGCGTTCGTCGACATCGAAGGGTCGCTCGCGCACGCCTCGATGCTGGCCGCGCAGAAGATCATCGCCGCCGACGACCTCACCGCGATCCAAGGCGGCATGGCGCAGATCAAGGGCGAAATCGAGCGAGGCGAGTTCGATTGGCAACTCGATCTGGAAGACGTCCACCTGAACATCGAAGCGCGACTGACCGCGCTGATCGGCGACGCCGGCAAGCGCCTGCACACCGGCCGCTCGCGTAACGACCAGGTGGCGACGGATATCCGCTTGTGGCTGCGCGGCGAGATCGACCGGATCGGCGGTTTGCTGACGGAATTGCGCACGGCCCTGCTCGACATGGCGGAGAAGAACGCCTCGACCATCATGCCGGGCTTCACGCACTTGCAGGTAGCGCAGCCGGTCACGTTCGGCCATCACCTGCTCGCCTACGTCGAAATGTTTTCGCGCGACGCCGAACGCATGATCGACTGCCGCAAGCGTGTGAACCGCCTGCCGCTGGGCGCGGCCGCGCTCGCCGGCACTAGCTACCCGATCGATCGTCACGCGGTGGCGAAGACTTTGGGCTTCGACGGCATCTGCGCGAACTCGCTGGATGCGGTGTCCGACCGCGACTTCGCGATCGAATTCACGGCGGCCTCGGCGCTCGTCATGACGCACGTCTCGCGCTTCTCCGAAGAACTCGTGCTGTGGATGAGCCCGCGCGTCGGCTTCATCGATCTGGCGGATCGGTTTTGCACCGGCTCGTCGATCATGCCGCAGAAGAAGAACCCGGACGTGCCCGAACTCGCGCGCGGCAAGACCGGCCGCGTGAACGGCCATCTGATCGCGCTGCTCACGCTGATGAAAGGCCAGCCGCTCGCATACAACAAGGACAATCAGGAAGACAAGGAACCGCTGTTCGACACCGTCGATACGGTTGCGGATACGCTGCGCATCTTCGCTGAAATGGTCGCCGGTATTTCGGTGAAGCCGCAAGCCATGCGCGACGCCGCGCTGCAAGGCTTCTCCACGGCCACCGATCTGGCCGACTATCTGGTCAAGCGTGGCCTGCCGTTCCGCGACGCGCACGAAGCGGTGGCGCTGGCCGTGCGCGTCTGCGCGGATCGTGGCTGCGATCTGGCGGATCTGACGCTCGATGAAATGCGCAAGGAACTGCCGAACGTCGCACATCTGATCGGCGAAGACGTGTTCTCGTATCTGACGCTGGAAGGCTCGGTGGCGAGCCGCAATCATCCGGGCGGCACGGCGCCCGAGCAGGTGCTCGCGGCGGTGAAGGCGGCACGTGAAGCGTTGAAGTAAGCGGACGCGCGGCATGCGGTGAGCGCGCATCCTGCGCTCGTCTCCTGCCTGGCTCCTGCTTGGCTACTGCACGCAGCTTGCGGATAGAAAGGCGGACTCGTTATCGGGTTCGCCTTTTGTTTTTCGCGCCGCACGTGCCCAAGTGAACCTCACCGCAAAAGAAAAAGCCCGCGCGAAGCGGGCTAAATGAAAGACTTACACCGATGCCTCTCGAAAGAGGCCATCGAAGTGTAGGCGTGTTTTCGCCGCCAACCAATTCGCTCATATTTCCGCCTATTACAGTCGGTTGGGCCACATAGAGCGGGCGAACGCCAATTGCTTCCTGGCGGATTTTGACTACCATCAAATCAGGCTCTGTGTTTGTGGTTTCCCTCATCATGTTCACTCGCACGCGTCATCTTCGCCATTGCAACGGACGCTGCGTTTGCAGCGTCGGCGTACGGCCCGCGCATGTGCGCGGCATGTTCCTCGCTGTCGGCCTGGTCATCGGCATGGCTGGCTGCACCATCACACCACCGCCACGCGCCAGCGTGCCGACGCCCGCGGCCGCCATCAACAGCGCGACGCTCGACCAGTACCGTGAGGCCGTGGCGAGACGCATCATCGAACGCAATCCGTCTTACGTGCTGCGCGGCACGCCGCAAGCGATGCTGCGCTCGCTCGTGGTCGTGTCGTTCACGGTGGATGGCAATGGCCATGTGCTGGAGTCGGCGGTGTATCGCACCAACGGCGACGACGAAGCCGAGAGCACCGCGCTCGCCAGCTTGCGGCGCGCCGCGCCGCTGCCGCAACCGCCCGGCAAATTGCTGAACGGTCGAGGCCAGCTCGAGCTATTCGAAGACTGGCTGTTCAACGACAACGGCAAATTCCAGCTCCGCGAGCTCGCCTCGCCGCAAGCGCAGACCATCGATTGAACACGGTTCGTGTCGTGCCAGGCGCGCGGCAAAACCGGCGCTGCCTTGCTGCGGCGCGGCCGCGCTCGCTATAATTTTCCGATTCCCCGCGCCGGAGCCTTCCGGCATGGCTCACCCCGCCCGCTCATCCGCCGGCGCGGCATGAGCCCGATTGCAGCGCCGCCGCGCCATCCGCCAGCGCCGCCTGCTTGATGCATGGTGCGACCCGCCGTTGCCCGGATCGGAAAGCATCCCGGCTTCGCGCCGCACCGGCCGCCCCGCCTTACCTCGCCCGTCGCACGCCTCCCGCCTGGTTATTGCCCTGGTATGGCCGCTTTCGCGGGCGAACTTCGCCGGCTGCCGTTGTAAGCTGTTGCTTCGTTGTTCGCGTCGCCTGCGTCACACGAGCCGCCCGCCGGCCCGCGGACAAAGCGAGGCCCACGAATTTGAACAAAGATGTCGTCTCCACACGCACCACCGGCTCACGAACCGGGCGTCCGGCGGCATCACGATATAGGGAGACCCTGCATGTCCACGTCGCCGATTTCCGCGGCCCAGCCCAATGCGGCCGGGCAAAACAAGAGTTCGCGGATCATCTTCGCGAGCTTTATCGGCACCGCGATCGAGTTCTACGATTTCTACGTCTATGCGACCGCCGCGGCGCTCGTCATCGGACCGGTGTTTTTCCCGCACGGCTCGGCGACGGCGCAGGCCTTGTCGGCCTTCGTCACGTTCGGCATCGCCTTCGTGGCGCGGCCGATCGGCTCGTTCCTGTTCGGCCACTTCGGTGACCGGATCGGCCGTAAATCGACGCTGGTGGCGTCGCTACTGGTGATGGGCCTGTCCACCACGCTGATCGGTTTCGTCCCCGGCTACGACTCGATCGGCAGCCTCGCGCCGATCCTGTTGTGCATCTTGCGCTTCGGCCAGGGCATCGGCCTCGGCGGCGAATGGGGCGGCGCCGCGCTGCTCGCCACCGAGAATGCGCCGCCCGGCAAACGCGGCTGGTTCGGCATGTTCCCGCAACTCGGGCCGTCGATCGGCTTTCTTGCGTCCAACGGCCTGTTCTTCGCGCTGGCGCTCTCGTTGAGCGACGAGCAATTCCGCAGTTGGGGCTGGCGCGTGCCGTTCCTCGTGAGCGCGGTGCTGGTCGCGCTCGGTTTATACGTGCGCCTGAAAATCGCCGAGACGCCGGCGTTCCAGGCGGCGATCGAACGTCAGGAACGCGTGAAGGTGCCGATCGCCACGCTGCTGTCGCAACACTGGGTGCCGACCCTGCTCGGCGCGCTCGCGATGGTGGTCTGCTACACGCTCTTCTACAACGCCACCACGTTTTCGCTGTCGTACGGCGTCTCCGTGTTGCATATTCCGCGGCCGACGTTCCTCGGTCTGCTGTGTATCGCGGTGGTATTCATGGCACTCGCCACGCCGCTGTCGGCCTGGGCCGCCGATCGCTTTGGACGCAAGCCGGTGCTGATCGTCGGCATCATCGCGGCGATTCTGTCGGGCTTCACGATGGCGCCGTTGCTTGGCAGCGGACAGACGTCGCTGGTGCTGCTGTTTCTTGTGATCGAACTGTTTTTGATGGGCGTGACGTTCGCGCCGATGGGCGCGCTCCTGCCGGAGTTGTTTCCCACCAATGTGCGCTATACCGGCGCCGGTGTGTCGTACAACCTCGGTGGGATTCTCGGCGCGTCCGTCGCGCCGTATATCGCGCAGATGCTCGCCGCGCGCGGCGGGTTGCCATGGGTGGGCGCGTATGTGTCGATCGCCGCAGCCGTCAGCATGATCGGCGTGCTGTGCATGCGCGAAACACGCGACACACGGCTGATGTAACGCGAGCGGCGCCCTTCGCTAGCCGAGCATTTGCTGAGTAAATTCCCTGCCTTGCGCGTCTTTTTGACATGCCTATACTCGACTCAAATAACCCTTCAGGCAGCAGGGAGGCAGGGAGGCAGGGATGAACGTTCACCTTCACAACGCGGACGTCGTGATGATCATTGCACTGGCGTTGCTATGTTCGCTATTGCTTGCATTGCGCTTTCGTCCGGCGACATGGAAAGGCATCGTGGTGGAAGCGCTGGCTGCGAATGCCGCGGCCATCGCCGCGGTCATTGCGTTCGAAATGCTGTTGGCCTGACGCGGACGGGTGCCGCAGCGCCATCGCAGGCGCCGCGGCTTCGGTCAGTTGGATCACCGGTAGTAATAGCCGCCGTGATGATAGTAGCCACCGCCGCCGTAGTAGCCCGGCGCGGGCGCGACGATGCAACCACCAAGTGCCGTTGCGAGCAGCGTGCCTGCGATCAGGCTGAGGATCAAGCGTTTCATTGTTGTTCTCCATCGTGTCAGAGTCATTCGAGCCGAAACCCCGAATGACTCGATTGAACACGACGGCGCGCTGCGCGAGCGTTGCGATTTGTAAGGGAAAATCACCAAGGTGTTACATGATCGACGCGCGTAACTCACTGCGCGCGAGGCGCGATCACGTCGAATTCACATCGGAGGAAATCACCGCCTATACTGGTTTGAATGTGCCGGTTCGGCGCGTGCCTTGCTGGCGGCGCATACGCGGCGCAAGGTGAATCTGCCGGACAATGCACCCACGAATGCATCCAGCGCGCCGTCGCCTTTGGTCACGCGAATAATGCGTGAATGGCCAAGTCGGCGCTCAACGAAAAGCGACAGATTTAACAGGCCTGTAATGCGCGGCGCCTTTTGAATTCGCGGCTGCGGGGAAGTCGAGGTGCTGCACGAAACCGTGTGGACATTCGCACCCTATCCCGCAGATGAACCCGAGATGCACCCCGGCCGGTCGCCAGACGGCGGTCATCGCGTCGACACCAAGCGTGTACACGATGTCACCGCTCAATGCGTAGCCGAATGTATTGATTGCAGCGATTCCTCTCCGCCCGCTGTTCCCCGACACGGGCGTTTTCGGAGGCGTCACGAGGCGGCGCTCGGTTGTTTGAGCGGACTGCGCGTCACGCCTCTTTTCTTTTCGAGCAAACGATTGCGCAAGACGTCGGGACGCCGCGTTCAGACCGCTGCGGACCCGTGCTGTGCCGTCACGTCGTGCGCCTCGGTGTGAACGTAGTCGATCGCCTCGAGCGCGGCGCTGATGGGCGGCACCGACTGGCCGTCGCCGATGGAGACGGAGCGGTATGGCGACTCAATGCCGTAATGCGACGGCGGTGTCGCCACGAAGATCATCACGGTGCGCTTCTGCAGCGCGTGCGCAAGGTGGACGAAGCCCGTGTCGGTGCCGACCACGAGCGAGCACGCGTCGATCATCTGCGCGATTTCCGTCACGCTCATTTTCGGCAGGACGGTCGCGCCCGGCAGTTGCGATGCGATCTGCTCCGCTTCGAGCCGCTCGCCTTCTGAGCCCCACGGCAGCACCAGTTGAAAACCACGCTGCGCGAGTTCGCGGCCGATCGCCACCCAATGGCTCACCGGCCATTTTTTGTCGTCTTTCGAGGTGGCGTGAAAGAACGCCGCGACCGGCGCACCGTTCGTCTCGAACGGAAGCGTGGCCGGTTCCGGCAAGCGCAGATTGAAGACCGCCGGGCCTTCTATTTCGTAGCCCAGTGCCTCGCCCGCGCTGATGCGCATGCCATGCCACGCATTGCATTTCGGACGCGGGCCGAATCGGCCGGTATAAGCGAACGCCGCGCCCTGCTCGCCGAGATCCGGCGCCCGGTAGCCGATGCGTCGCGACGAGCGCGCCAGAAACGCAATAATCGCGCTCTTGTACACGCCCTGAATGTCGAGGATGAAATCGTAGCGATAGGCGCGCAACTCGGCGATGGACGCCCAGATCGATTTGAAATCGGCCCAGCGGCGCGCTTTCTTGAAGCGGCGCAATGGCGCGCACAACACGCGGTCTACATTCTCGCTCCAGTGCACGACTTCGGCGAATGCTTCGTCGGCGGCCCAATCCACCTGAACGCCGGGAAACGCGCGCTTGATATCGGCGACCACGGGCAAGGCTTGCACGATATCGCCGAGCGAAGTGACCTTGACGATAAGGACGCGCTTCATTGAGGACCTGTGAGTTGTTCGGACATCACAGTATTTTAGCCGACGAATCCGATAACCTTTGCCGAATCGGACATCGGCCTTTCGGTCATTACTACGGCGGGTTACGTTCAGCGGCTGACACGCAGCCCTTTTACACCATTTCAGAATACTTTCACACAGGTGATGGGCGCGGCGCGACTTATACTGCACCCTTTTGCGCCACACACGCTCATGTCCCGGCCCATCCCGATCCGCTCTTCCGCCATCGTTCGACGCGCGAGACGACTGTGGCGCCAATACGGCGTCTTCTGGCTCGGTGCGATTGCAGTCGGGTTGACCGCGGTACTGTACGCAAGACTGATCGACTGGGGCTACAACGAATTTCGCTCCGTGCAGCAACGGCATGTGTGGGCACCGCTGATCATCACTCCCGCGGTCGCGGCGCTCGCCGTCTGGCTCACGCGCAAGTTCTTCCGCGGCGCCGAAGGCAGCGGCATTCCGCAGGTCATCGCCGCCCTTCACTCCCGGACGAGCGAATACGGGTCACGGCTGCTCACCTTCCGGATTCTGTTTGGCAAGATCGTCGTGTCGTTTCTAGCGATTCTCGGCGGCCTCACGATCGGCCGCGAGGGACCGACCGTGCAGGTCGGCGCCGCCTTGATGTTCAATTTGCGGCGGCTGTATCCACGCTCGAATGCGCTGATCGAACGGCAACTCGTGCTGGCCGGCGCGGCGGCGGGCTTGTCCGCGGCGTTCAACACGCCGCTCGCCGGTATCGTGTTCGCGATCGAGGAATTGACGCGCAGCTTCGAGGCGCGCGCGAGCGGCGTGCTGATTACCGCGATTATCATCGCTGGCGTAATCGCGCTCGGCTTGAATGGCAACTACACCTATTTCGGCACCATCCAGATCGGCGCGCACTTTCCTAATGTGCTGGCACTCGCGGTGTTGCTTACGGCGATCGTCACGGGCCTTGCGGGCGGTTTGTTCGGCTGGCTCCTGCTGAATACCGCGCGCTGGATTCCGGCGCCGCTGCGGCAGTTGCACAGCGAGCGGCCGGTCGCGTTCGCCGCGGTGTGCGGTTTCGTGATCGCGGTGGTCGGCCTGATTTCGGGCGGCACGACCTTCGGCAGCGGCTACGCCGAAGCGCGCGGTTTGCTCGACGGCCACGCGCAGTTGTCGGTGTTTTATCCGTTCATGAAGATGATTTCGATGGTCGGCTCCTATTTGCCGGGCATTCCAGGCGGCATCTTCGCGCCGTCGCTGTCGATCGGCGCGGGCTTCGGCGATCTGCTGCACCGAGTGTTCGACTCGATGGACCTGCCGATGCTGATCGCGCTCGGCATGGTCGGCTACCTGGCCGCCGTCACGCAGTCGCCGATTACGTCGTTCGTGATTGTGATGGAGATGATCAACGGCCACGCTTTGGTGATTTCGCTGATGGCCACCGCGTTGATTTCGAGCCGCGTGTCGCGTCTCTTTGCGCCGCCTCTGTATGAGTCGCTGGCCGCGCGCTATATGACGCCGTTGCCGCAACCCGCGCCCGCACCGACGCCGGAAGTGCCCGAGGTCGAAGCGCCCGGCCGGCCGGTTGCGCAAGTCGACGGTGAGCCGCCCGTCGACGACGCCAACGGCGGCGCACCGCGTCGGTAGACGACGACGGCCGGGGCGCGCAGATACATCGGCCGCGCAGGCACGACGACGCAGCCGGCCAGCATGACCGCCAGCACGGCGATCAGAAGCAGATTCTTTTTCATCACAGGGTTTCCTGAAGCGCGCGCGGGCGAGCGCTACGCCGAACGCGCGGCGCGGTGCATGCATTTGTCCGTGCTTGTCGAAACGGAAGGGATGGCATGCGCGGCACTCGCCGCGCCGTGCATGCCGAAGCACATGGCGTTACGCCCAGTGGCCTTCAACCCAGTGATAATTCGGGCCGTGCGCGACCCAGTGGCCCGGCACCCAGTGATAGCCGACACGCTCGGCTTGCCAGTGACCGCCGATCCACACATAGCGGCCGTGATCCCAGCGCCAATGACCTTGATCCCACACGTAGCCGACGCGCGACGCGGGCACCGCTTCGTAGCGCACCGGCGGCGGCGCGGACGGCGCGATCACGACGACTTCCGCGGCCGAGGCCGATGCCACGGCGGCTGCGCCGGCGGCGATCAATACGGTGTTGGCAAGCAGCAAACGAAAGGTCTTGTTCATGTTATCCCTCTGTAGATAGGCGCCGAAGGCGGCGTTATCCATTTAATGCGCGAGGGGACGCAGCGGCTGACCGTGGGCGTGTAACGCCACAGGCCGAAGTGCAACGGATTATTTCGACGCGCCGCTGACGCGCGCGAGAAAGCCCATGCATGCCCATGCGCACGAACACAGAGGGGAATCAGGAATGACAAAGAGGCACAACGGAGCGGCACACTCGCGCGCCGCCCTGCATCACGTCATCTCGACGCAACGCAGCGAAGCGCGCAGCACGTGATAAGAAACCGGCCGCGAGACGGAACAGACCTTTGAACGATCAGGCCTGCGGTATTTCGATCTTGACCTCGAGCACTTCGAGATCGTCCTGACGTTCGAGGCTCACGCGAATATCGTCATGAGAAATCTTCACGTACTTCGAGATCACGGCCACCAGTTCGCGTTGCAACGCAGGCAGGTAATCGGCAGGCGCATGGCCGCCGGCGCGCTCATGCGCGATGATCAACTGCAGGCGTTCCTTCGCTACCGACGCGGACTTCTTCTTCTCGCCCAGCAAAAACGAAAGAATCGACATTACGTGCGCTCCCCTTACTTGGTGCCGAAGAGGCGCTGCAGCAGCCCGGGCTTCTGGTAATCGGTAAAGCGAAGCGACTTCTGCTCGCCGAGGAAACGCGACACGACATCTTTATAGGCTTCGGCCACATCCGTACCGTCAAGGTGCACTGCCGGCAAGCCCTGGTTCGATGCGTGCAGCACCGCTTCCGATTCCGGAATCACGCCGATCAGGTCGATGCGCAGAATTTCCTGGATATCGGTCAGCGACAGCATCTCGCCTTCGCTGACGCGCTTCGGGTTGTAGCGGGTGATCAGCAGATGTTCCTTGATCGGCTCCTTGCCTTCGATCGCGCGCTTGGTCTTCGACGACAGAATGCCGAGGATGCGGTCCGAGTCGCGCACCGACGAGACTTCCGGATTCGTTACGATCAGTGCTTCGTCGGCGAAATGCATGGCGAGCAGCGCGCCCGATTCGATACCGGCCGGCGAATCGCACACGATGAATTCGAAGTCCATCGCGATCAGGTCGTTGATGACCTTCTCGACGCCTTCCATGGTCAGCGCGTCTTTGTCACGCGTTTGCGAGGCCGGCAGGATGAACAGGTTCTCGCACTTCTTGTCCTTGATGAGCGCCTGGTTCAGATTGGCTTCGCCCTGGATCACATTGATCAGGTCGTACACCACGCGGCGTTCACAACCCATGATGAGGTCGAGGTTACGCAGGCCGACGTCGAAGTCGATCACGGCGGTTTTGCTGCCACGCAGAGCGAGGGCTGATGCAAAACTCGCGCTCGTGGTCGTCTTGCCCACGCCACCCTTGCCCGAAGTCACCACAATGATTTTTGCCATTACCCTTACCTTGTGTTCGTCAAATTCGTCAATTATGTGCGGCCATATTTGCCGTGAAACGCCGCGTGCATCACGCTTGACCGACGCGGCGCGCTTCACGTCGTTTAGGTGAGCCGCAGCGGTTCGATCATCAACTTTTCTTCTTCGAGCCAGATCTGCACCGGCTTGCCGAGCACGTCAGCCGGCAAAGGGTTCTCAGTCGTTCGATAGATGCCTGCGATCGAGATGAGTTCCGGCTCGAGACACGTGCAGAAAATGCGCGCGTCGTGATTGCCCTGCACGCCGGCCAAAGCCCGGCCGCGCAGCGGCGCGTAAATATGGATGTTGCCTTCCGCGATCACTTCCGCGCCGTAGCTCACGAGGCCGAGCACGACCAGGTCGCCCTTGGCGTAAATGCGCTGACCGGAGCGCAGCGGCTTGTCGACCACCATGGTTTGCGACGACGTGGCGAGACGCACCGGCTCCGCGGCGGGAGCGGGCTCGACGGCAGCGACCGTGGCCGGCGTGCCGTTCTCCGGCGCGGCGGCGGCGAGTTCGAATAGATCGGAAGGCGGCGTGGCCGTCGCGGCGGTGACAGCCGGCGCGGCTGCGGCAGCGTTGTCTTCGTCTGCGGATTTGGGAGCGTTAGCGGCGCCGCGGCGGTCACGCGCTTCGAGCAACGGCAGCTGCGACTCCGCCGCCCACGCCTGCTGCGCGTTGGCGACCACGCCAACGGGGCGCATGCGTACGCTGTCGAGCAGTTGCGCGATGTCGGCGAGCGGCACACGTTCGTTTTCGGCGAGACGGCGCACGTCGATCGCGACGACGTCGTTAGCGAAAAACTCGGGGGTCGCCTCGAAGCGCCGGGTCAGTTCGGCACGCATGGCGTCGAGGTCGGTTGTCTTGACCACGAACAGGAGCGTGTCGACAGAGCCGCTGCGAAGTTCGAAAAAGGGCGATTTCTTGGGCGACATAGCGTTCGGCAAAAAATTTTGCGTATTTTACAGGCGTCGACGCGCGCGGCCAGCTTTTTCGCCGGGAGAACGGGCCGCCGCCATCGCGACGCGCTCCCGCACCGGCAACGCGACGGCCTTGCTGCGGACGTTCAGGCCGCGCATCGCGCCGACAAACTGGCGACCGACGCTGAAGAGACGCGGAAGGGAATCGAGCGGCAGACTGTCGCGCCGCTCGCGAGATCACTGCTGAAACACCTGGGACGTGGTCGGCACGTGGCGCACCAGCAGGCTTTCGGCCTGGTCCGGCGCACGCGTGACGCGACGGTGCTCGCCGGTCGGGCCGAAGCCGAGCGCCTCGTAAAAGCGCATGGCATTGCGGTTGGCGTCGGCGACCCACGCGTAGATTTCCGTGGCGCCTTCGTTCGCGAGCCAGGCGGCGGCCGAGTCGACCAGCAACTCGCCGCCGCGCAGATGGCGCACGGCCGGCGCCACCCACAGTTCGCAAACGAATGCGCGGCGCGCCGCGGTATCGTCGAAGTACGCTTCGATCAGTCCCGCCGGATGGCCCTCGGTGTAGAGAATAAAGGTGGTGGAGGTGAAGGAAACCGCATGATCCGCGGCGGTGGCGTCGAAACTGGCGGCGTCGGCCGACAACGCGTCCTCAAGCGTGGCGCCGAAGGCATACGGTGCCTCCCGCAGCGACGCAGTACGGAGTTCGCGGAAAACAGCGCCCTGATCAGCGGCGATACGGCGAACGGTCAATGACGGACTCATGCAGACGAAAACCCCTTGAAACCCTAAGGCGTAGCTTTAACCGAACCGGCGCGAGAGTCAAATCATTCTTTACCGGAACAGGGTATGCGCCGCAGGAACTCCCCTCGGGAAGCGACATACGGAGCGTATCCCGACTCAGCAGCACGTTGCGCGCCCAGTTCCGGCGCAAGTGCCCGGACGCGGTACGCGCCACGCAGGGTCATGGCGCTTCGTAGCTACCGGTGCCGTCCGGCCACGGTGTCAGGAGTTCATAGCCGTCGTCGGTGACGGCGATCATGTGTTCCCATTGCGCCGACAGCGAACGGTCCTTGGTGACCACGGTCCAGCCGTCGCGCTGCACCGCGGTGCCGGCGCGGCCGGCGTTGATCATCGGCTCGATCGTGAAGACCATGCCCGGCTTCAGACGCACGCCCTGCCCCGGCTGGCCGTAGTGCAGCACTTGAGGATCTTCGTGGTAGACCTTGCCGATGCCGTGCCCGCAATAGTCGCGCACGATCGAGAAGCCGTCGCGCTGCGCCACCTTCTGAATCGCATGGCCCACGTCGCCGAGCGTGGCGCCCGGCTTCACCTCGCGAATGCCCGCGAGCATCGCTTCATAGGTCGTGTCGACCAGCTGGCGCGCCACCGTGCTCGGCTGGCCGACGCAATACATGCGGCTCGTATCGCCGAAGTAGCCGTCCTTGATGATCGCGACGTCGATATTGATGATGTCGCCGTCTTTCAGGATCTCGGCGCGATTCGGGATGCCGTGGCACACCACCGAGTTGACCGAGGTGCACACCGTTTTCGGAAAACCCAGATAGCCGACATTTGCCGGAATCGACTTTTGCGTATTGACAATGTAGTCGTTGCACAATGCGTCCAGCTCGTCGGTGGAGACGCCGGCCTTGACGTGCTCGCCGATCATCGCCAGCACATCGGCCGCGAGGCGGCCGGAAATGCGCAGCCTGGCGATGTCGTCGGGAGTCTTGTAGGTAATAGCCATGAATTCGGTCGATATGGGTCGAATGGAAGGTCGATGTTCAATCGATCGGCCAATTGTACAGAGGATCGCAGCCGATCCTCCGCGAGCCGAGCCAAACTTGCCGGACGAAACGATCCGCGGCGATGTCGGGCGGCATGCTCGACCGGCTCCTCACATGCCGCGCACTTCATGCTGCACACGCGAACAGAAATCTTTTTCGAGGTTTGCATCTAGCCGAGTATTCGCCCCGTAAAGGCGAATGAGGACTCGCTCTTCTCCCTTGATCATTTAGTTCTTCTCAGAAGAACGGAGGCCTCTTTGCGTCCGCGATTTTGCGTCTTTGCAGCGCGAGAGCAACGGCTGTCCGCGCGTGTGCGCCGCGAGTCCGCGGTATCGGCAGCGAACCATTTGAGGAGCATCGCCATGTCGGAGTCCAGCACTAAATCAGCATCCCTTATTGATGCATTCGATCGGCGCGCCACGCGCCGCCTGCAACGCAGACAGTTCTTTCGCAACGCCGGCGGCCTGAGTCTGGGACTTGTCGGCGGCACGCTGATCAGCGCGTGCGGCGGGGGCGGCTCGGTTTCGAACGTGTCGGCCCAGAGCGCGCCGACCGACGCCGAAATCCTGAATTTCGCGCTGAATCTGGAGTACCTCGAATCGCAGTTCTATACGTACGCGACGACCGGAGCCGGGCTCGCCGCGAGCATGACGGCCGGCGTCGGCACAATGGGCACGGTGATTCCGGGGCAGCAAGTGCCCTTTCAGGATCCGGTGGTGAAAGCGTACGCCAACGAGATCGCCAACGACGAGCGCGAGCACGTCACGTTCCTGCGCAGCGCGTTGGGTTCGGCTGCGGTTGCCATGCCGGCAATCGACATCGGCGGCACGGATCCGAACGGCGCGTTTTCGAACGCGGCGCGCGCTGCCGGCCTCGTGCCTGCCGGCACCCCGTTCAATCCGTATGCGAACGACAACAACTTCCTGCTCGGCGCCTACATCTTCGAGGACGTCGGCGTAACGGCTTATAAAGGCGCCTCGCCGCTCATCACCAACAAGACGTTCCTCGAAGCGGCGGCCGGCATTCTCGCGGCCGAGGCGTATCACGCCGGGTTGGTGCGCACGGTACTGTACTCGAAAGGCATTGACATGACGAGTCTCGTCACCGCCGCCAACGCGATTTCGGCTGCACGCAACAGCCTCGATCATAACGGCCACGACGATCAGGGCATCACCGGCGCGACCGCCGGCACGTCCAACATCGTGCCGCTGGACAGCAATGGGCTCGCATTCAGCCGCAACTACAGCAACGTCCTCAACATCGTCTATCTGACGAGTTCGGCGGCGACCAAAGGCGGCTTCTTCCCGAACGGCGTGAACGGTTCGCTGAACATGAGCGCGTGAGCTGAGTTATCGATTGTGTCAGTTGCACCGGCAACGGGGCGCCGCGACGCTGATCGCGCTGGACCCGTTGGCCGGCCGTCATGTGCCTATTGCGTTGAACGCTTGACGACGTACAGGAGCCGCTATGAACGAAGCGATAAGCCAGGGCACCGTGCCGCAGACTCTCACCGAGCAGACCTGTTTCGACATTCGCGAAACCCTGGCGGGACGGCGCCGTGGCGTGCGCGCGATGCTGCCGTTCGTCGGGCCGGCAGTGGTGGCGTCGATCGCGTACATGGACCCGGGCAACTTCGCCACCAACATCCAGGCGGGCGCGGGATACGGCTATACGCTGCTATGGGTCGTGGCGGTCGCGAATGTCGTCGCGATGCTGTTCCAGTCGCTGTCGGCCAAGCTCGGTCTCGTCACCGGGCGCAATCTCGCCGAGCTATGCCGCGAAGCGCTGCCGCGCCGATCCATGCTCGCGATGTGGGGCATCAGCGAAATCGCGGCGATGGCGACCGATCTGGCCGAGTTCGTCGGCGGTGCGATCGGTGTGTCGTTGTTCACGCATCTGCCGATGATACCGAGCATGCTGATCACCGCAGCCGTCACGTACGGTTTGCTGCAATTCGAGAAGCGCGGCTTCCGCCCGCTCGAACTGGCGATCGCGGCGCTGATCGGCGTAATCGGACTGTCGTATCTCGCCGAGTTGCTGATCGCACCCGTGCGTTGGCCATCGGTGATCGCGCACACGTTCACGCCGCGGGTGCCGGATAGCAATGCGTTGACGATATCGGTGGGCATTATCGGCGCCACGGTAATGCCGCATGTGCTGTTCCTGCATTCGGGGCTCACGCAGAATCGCGTCAAACCGCGCAACGACGGCGAGCGCGCGAGGCTGCTGCGCTTTTCCAATATCGAAGTGGTGGTCGCGCTCGGCGTGGCCGGGTTCATCAACATGGCGATGGTGATCATGGCCTCGAGCGCGTTTCATGCGGGGCACCCGGAGATCGCCAGCATCGAGACCGCGTGGCGCACGCTCACGCCACTGCTCGGCGGCGCCGCGGCGGGACTCTTCCTGGCCGCGTTGATCGCATCGGGCGTGTCGAGTTCAGTGGTCGGCACGATGGCCGGGCAAATGATCATGCAGGGCTTCGTCGGCTTTCATATTCCCGTGTGGGCCCGGCGCTTGATCACGATGGCGCCGGCTTTCGCGGTAGTGGCCTGCGGCGTCGACGCGACGCGCGCCCTGGTGCTGAGCCAGGTGGTGCTCAGCATCGCCCTGCCCGTGCCGATGATCGCGCTCGTGTGGTTCACCTCGCGCGGCGACCTGATGGGCCGCTACCGGAATCGTCGTGCGACGACCTTCGCGGCAACTCTCGGCACGGTCGTCGTGCTGGCGCTCAATCTCATTCTGCTGCTGCAAGCGGCCGGCATTTCGCCGTGGCCGCCGTTTCATGCCGCGTGAGCCAGCGGCATCATGGCAAGGCCTGCATCCGCTCGTGGGCTTGGCGCGTACATTGTTCGAACGCATCTCTTCGGACTGACTCGACTCTCTCATGCCTCGACGCCTTCTCACCCTGACCGCCACGCTGGCCCACGCCGCTCTCGGCGGCTGCAGCGCGGCCGGCGTACTGAATGCCGCCGTATCGCACAAGCAGTTCCGCGCCGAAAACGGCTTGGCTTACGGCAACGCGCCGCGCCAGAAACTCGACGTCTACGTACCCACCGCCGACGCGCCGCCAACCCGTTCTTCGCATGGCCGTCCGATGGTGGTGTTCTTCTATGGCGGCAGTTGGCAGAACGGCTCGCGCGGCAACTATCTGTTCGTCGGCGCGGCGTTGGCCTCGCGCGGCTTCGTTGCCGTGCTGCCGGACTATCGGACGTGGCCCGACACCGCGTTCCCCGGTTTCGTCGACGACGCGGCCGCGGCCGTGCGCTGGGCACGCGACCACGCGGCCGAGTTCGGCGGCGACCCGTCGCGAATCTTTTTGATGGGACACTCGGCGGGCGCGCATATCGTGATGCTGCTCGCCACCGACGGCCGCTATCTCGCCGCGCAGCAGATGAGCAAAAGCGATATCAGCGGCGTGATCGGCCTGGCTGGCCCGTATGATTTTCTGCCCTTGCACGACGCGACGCTCGAGGAAATTTTCCCGCGGCCATTGCGTGCCGCAAGTCAGCCGATCAACTTTGTCATCGGCGACGAACCGCCGATGTTCCTCGCCGCCGGCCAGCGCGATACGACCGTCGATCCGGGCAACACCGACCGGCTCGCGGCAAAACTGCGTGCGTCGGGCGACGCGGATGTCGAAGTGAAGCACTATCCGCGCGTCGGGCATGCGCTGCTGGTGGGCGCGTTTGCCGGGCCGTTGCGCAGCTTTGCGCCGGTGCTCGACGATGCGAGTGCGTTTATCGACGCGCAGGCGAACAATGAAGCGCGGCGTTCGCGTGGCAGCGCCGCACGCGGTGATACGCAATCGTCGCCCGCCTCTTTCGATGCGCAAGGCAACGTTTATCAATTGCGTCGGCAGCGCGCGAAGGCCGCTGCTGCGCCGGGTGACAATGCGGCATCCATAGGAGCGCCCGCCACCGGCTCCGATTGCGAGAAGCAGAGCAACCGGGGCGTCAACGAATAGCGCCCCTGCAACCTGCGGTAGCTACCGCTCCATACCCAGCAATTGCTTGCGCAAACTAGGCGCGCGCGTGGACGGATCGAGCCAGATACCGAAGAATGCGCGCGCGAAGGCGGGATCGTCGAACTCGCCGGTCATGCGCTCGCCGGCATAAAAACGCACGCCCTTGTCCGGCAGATACACCGCGCTCAACTGGTCGCCGGGACCGACATCCACGAAGGCCTGCAGCATGTCAGCGCGCCAGCGTTCCAGCGTGTCGGCCGGAATCGGCGCGGCCGCCAGACGCTTGATCTCGCTGATACCGGTGTCCGCAAGGCGCTCGCGTTTGATGCCGCGGGCGTACACGATGTGCAGCGCGAAGCGGGCGTCGTAATCGACCGGCACGCGTTCGCTCCACATCTGCGCGCGATAGAGCCGGAAGCCCAGCACACTGAAATCGCCTTCGCCGACGAGTTGTGCGGACTGGACGTCGCCGCGCCAGTCCGCGCAAGCGGCGCTCACCCACAACGCCAGGACGAGAGCGACGAAGGCGCGCACGTCAGTCCACTTGCGAAAGCACGAACTGCATGACATCCGTGCGTCCTTCGTCGAAGCCGGCTTCGCAATACGCCAGATACAGCCGCCACGTGCGCACGAAAATCTCATCGAAACCCTGCACGCGGATCGTATCGAGTTGCGCTTCGAACGCGCCGCGCCAGCGACGCAAGGTCTCCGCGTAATCGCGGCCGAACGCCAGCGAGGTGCGCGTCGTGAGCTTGCCGCGCCGCGCGGCCTCGGCGAAACGCTGCGGGCTCGGCAACATGCCACCAGGAAAAATGAACTCGCGAATGAAGTCGCTCGTCGCGCGATAAGCGGCAAAATGCGAGTCGTCGATCGTGATGGTTTGCACTAGCGCGCGAGCACCCGGTCGCAGACGTTCGCGCAGAATCCGAAAGTACGTCGGCCAGAATTTTTCGCCGACGGCCTCGAACATTTCAATCGATACGACGGCATCGTACTGACCGGTCAAGCTGCGATAGTCGCGCAGTTCGAGTTGCACGCGCTCGCTCAGGCCTGCTTCGTTCACACGCTGCCGGGCGAATTCGAGTTGCGCCGGCGAGATCGTCACGCCATGCACCTGAATGCCCAGACGCGCCGCGTGCAGCGCAAAAGCGCCCCACCCGCAGCCGATTTCCAGAATGTGCATACCGTCGCGCAAACCAAGCGTATCGATGATGCGTTGATACTTCGCGAGCTGCGCGTCCTCGAGCGATTGATGGAAATTGCCGTCGAACACCGCACTCGAATAGGTGAAAGTCGCGTCGAGCCACTGCGCGTAAAACGCGTTGCCGATGTCGTAGTGCGCGTGAATGTTGCGCCGGCTGCCCGAACGCGTGTTCGGCCTCAGCTTATGACGCAGTCCGTACCAGAGCTGCGCGAGCCAGCCGCCATACACCGTGCGTTGCAGCGCGCGCTCGTTGCGGATCGCGACGCGCAGCAGCGCGGCCAGATCGGGCGTATCGACCCAGAAAGAGCGCCATGCGTCCGCAAAACCGATATCGCCTTTGCGCAGAATCGCGCCGCACGCGCGCCAGTCACGCATCTCCAGACGCGCGCCGGGCGCCGCGTGCGGATCGCCGAACACGCGCTGCTGACCATCGGGCGTGATGAGGATCAGATGCCCCACCTGGATCCGCTCGAGCAAGGACAGAAACAGACGGCCTGACGCGGGGGCGGTTTGGTGCCCGCTCAGGGTTCTTGAAAGCGCCATGACTGAATCTCCTCAATCGGACGAAATGGGGCGCGCGGCGGCGGATGGTTTGGCGGCTGCGGCGTGGTGGGTGGACGCGTGGTCGGTGCGGGCCGGCGCGGGGTTTCTGCCGTGGAACGGCGTTTTCTTGAGGGCAAGGCGCAAAGCCTGCCAGTGAATTCTCGCGACGACGCCCACGGTCAGGAGCGGCTGACGCAGCAGCGCGGCGAACGCGGCCGCGCGCGTGAGCGGCGTCAGGCGGCCGCCGAGTGCGGTGCGGATCAGCAGACCGTCGGCGTCGTGATAGTCGATGGAGACCGACGCGCTACCGGGCGCTTCCTTCACGCGAAAGGTGTAGCCGCCTTCCACGCGGCAAAACGGCGACACGTGCAGCACTTTGCGGCACATGAGCCGCGTGTTCGTGGTGATCGCCGCGTTGCCGTTTGCGCTGAGCAGATAGCTGTGGCGCTCGCCGAAGGTGTTGCGCACTTCAGCCAGCAGGGCGCGCAACCGGCCGTCGCGGTCGTGGCAGTACCAGAAACTGATCGGGTTGAACGCGTAGCCGAACACGCGCGGAAAAGCCTGCAGCCAGATACGGCCGTTCGCTTCTTCAATGCCCGCGGCTGATAGTTGCTCGCGCATCCATGTGGCGAGGTCGCTGCCGTCGCGCGGACCGTGGTCGCGTCGATACAGACTGAGCGGCCGCCAGCGGTCGATGCCGAACCAGCCGCTATCGAGCGAGGCCAGCCGATCCAGGTCGCATCGCACGTAAAACACGGGATACGTGAAGCGATGATGGTTGGGACGCAGACGTTCGTGCATCACCTTGCCGGTCAGCAGCCAGCCTGCTGGATCAGCGCCGGCATTGTCGCTCGACGCGCTCATAGCCTGGCCCATGCCGGCGATGCATCGAAATCGGCGGCGACGCGCAGCGCCGATTTCAGACCATCCTCATGAAAACCGTAGCCCGTCCACGCGCCCGCGAACCACGTGCGGCGCTTGCCTTGCAGTGAAGGCAGACGGTGCTGCGCGTCGATCGCGGCCAGATCGAACAGCGGATGGTCGTAGACGAAGCGGCGTAGTTCGGTGCCCGGCGCCGGCTGGGCGACCGGGTTGAGCGTGACGACGAGCGGCGTCCTGAACGGCAGCGGCTGCAACTGATTGACCAGATAACTGACGCACACTGGATGCGTGCCGTCGACACCGCGGTTGCCCAGATAATTCCACGCTGACCACACGCGCTGACGACGCGGCAGCAGATTCGTATCCGTATGCAGCACCGCGACGTTCGGTTGGTAGCGCACGGCGGCCAGCACGCCGCGCTCGTCATGATCGGCGTCTTCCAGCAGGCGCAGCGTGGTCGGCGCGTGAGTGGCGAGCACCAGCGCGTCGAAGCGCTCGGTGCCGTGGTCAGTGAACACGTCGACGCCGTCGGCGTCGCGG
This sequence comes from Paraburkholderia sp. BL27I4N3, assembly GCF_003386115.1. Lineage (NCBI taxonomy): Bacteria > Pseudomonadati > Pseudomonadota > Betaproteobacteria > Burkholderiales > Burkholderiaceae > Paraburkholderia > Paraburkholderia sp. BL27I4N3. The sequence goes on from NZ_QREJ01000001.1 coordinate 3,324,347, forward strand.
CGCACGCCGCGCACTGCCGTGCTCATGCGGACGTCGTCGAGCGTGCTGGTTAGACGCTTCACATACTCGCGGCCGCCGCCGACCACAGTCCTCCACTGCGGCCGGCGATTCACTTGCAGCAGTGCGTGGTTCAGGCAGAAGCGCAGGAAAGTCGTGGCCGGGAACGCGAGGATGTCGGCGGTAGCACTCGACCAGATCGCGGCGGCCATCGGCAGCAAATATTGTCGCTGGAACGCGCCGCCGTAGCCGCCTTCCGTCAGCAACTCGCCCATCGACGCGCGCGTTTCGATCGCCAGTTCGAGGTTGGTTTGCGCGCTGCCGTTAAACCGCATGATGTCGCGCAGCATGCCGATGAAGGTCGGTGAAAACAGGTTGCGGCGCTGCGCGAACACTGTATTCAGGCTTGTGCCGGCCCACTCGAGACGGCCTTCGTCGAGCGAGACCGAGAAGGTCATGTCGCTCGGATGCGACTGTACGCCGAGTTCGGCGAACAGCGCGATCAGGTTCGGATAGGTGCGGTCGTTGAACACGAGGAAGCCGGTGTCGACGGGATGCGTGCGGCCGTCGAGCGTGACATCCACTGTGTTGGTGTGGCCACCCAGGTAGCCGGCCGATTCGAACAGCGTGACCCGATGATTGCGCGCCAGCAGATACGCGCTGGCCAAACCCGAGATGCCGGCGCCGATGACCGCGACCCGTGAGCCGCGCGGTAGTGGTGAGGTCGGTGCGGAATGGGGCATGGACGCGTCTCCTCGAGCTGGGGACACGCGGTGAATTTAAGAGGTGTGCGGGGGGGGTTGCGGTCCTTGAGGGGATTTACGCAGCGAGGATCTCTTTGGATGCAGCAAGCGGGAATTGCGCTGAGGCTGGCAGGTGACTGGTTTGAGGTGACTGCCTTGTTCGACGAACAGTCCGAAGTCGCGTTGCGTCAAAACAAAAACCCCACAGAACGTTCGCTCTGATGGCTGTCACGGGCTGCACGTGGTTGCTTACGCTTGCCTCCGAGACATGCTGTCGTGAGTAGCGAATCCGTGCCGCCAGCCAGCTTTTCGCATCCCTCCACCAATTGGACGCCTCAGCCCACGGGCTTTTCTGAGCGGCACGGACTGAGTTACTTTCGCCACGGCACTCGCCCGTCCAAGAAGAATAATCTTTCAATATTCCAACGAACCCGATGCAATTTAACAATTCCAGGTTCGCATTCTAGTGAAGTTCTGATGTAAATTACATCCTGTTACAGTTTCGCAATATCAATTATTCAGAATGAATAAAAAGACCTACAGGCTGATATACAGCCGGCTTCGGGGAATGCTGGTGGCGGTATCGGAAACCGCCACTGCTGAAGGCAAAACGAACCTGGGAGAATCGCAGTCGGGCGGTAAGGTACCGCCCCGGGCAGTGTCATGCTTCGCGCTGCGCCACGCCGCATTCGGCTCGCTGCTGCTCGCGGGTGCGTTCGTGATTTCGACGCCACCCGCTCACGCGCAGATCGTGCCGGGTGGCGCGCACGCGCCGTCTGTGATCCAGACGCAAAGCGGCATCCCGCAGGTCAATGTGAACCGGCCTTCCGGCGCTGGCGTGTCAGTTAATACGTACGGCCAGTTCGACGTTCAGAAGCCTGGAATCGTACTTAATAATTCGCCGACAGTTGTGAACACACAGCAGGCGGGTTATATCAACGGCAATCCGAATTACCTGCCGGGTCAGTCGGCTTCGATTATTGTTAATCAGGTCAACAGCAATAATCCCTCCCAGTTACGCGGATATGTGGAAGTAGCCGGCCGTCGCGCAGAAGTAGTGATAGCGAATTCCGCGGGCCTGATTCTGGATGGTGGCGGCTTTATCAACACTTCACGGGCCATTCTCACCACCGGCAATCCGACCTATGGCGCGAACGGGAGTCTGACTGGTTTTGATGTGAAGGGTGGCCAGATTACCGTTCAGGGCGCGGGCATGAACGCGACCAATGTGGATCAGGTGGACCTGATCGCCAGAGCCGTCGCGGCGAACGCTGCACTGTATGCCAATACGCTGAACGTGGTGGCCGGCGCGAATCACGTCGATCACGACACGCTGGCCGCCTCACCCATCGCCGGTAATGGAGCCGCTCCGGCGCTTGCCATCGATGTCAGTCAGTTGGGAGGTATGTACGCCAACCGGATATTTCTGGCGAGCAACGAATTCGGGGTAGGCGTATCGAATGCGGGAGTGCTCGCCGCGCAGGCGGGCGACCTGACGCTGCAGTCCAACGGCCAGCTTGTGCTTGCCGGCAAGACCACGGCGAGCGCCAATCTTGCAGCCACCGCGAACAGTATCCAGAACAGTGGCACGACGTACGCCCAGCAGTCGGTGTCCGTCAACACGTCGGGTGCGCTTTCCAATACCGGCACCCTCGCCGCGCAGCAGAACATGAACGTCAGCGCGGGTAGCGTGAACTCCACAGGCACGCTCGGCGCGGGCATCAATAGCGACGGCACGATCGCGAACGCGGCTGACCTGACGGTCGCGACTTCGGGCGCGCTCGCCGCGATCGGGCACACGGCGGCAGGTGGCAACGCGAGTCTGTCCGGGGCAGCACTGAACCTGGGCGGCAGCCAGACCTCAGCAAATGGCAACCTCACATTGCTGGCCAGCAATGGCGACATGGGTCTCCTCGGCGCGAGTGTTATTGCCGGAGGCGCACTGTCGGCCACCGCACGGGGCACGCTCACGAACGACACCGGTGTGCTTTCTTCCACGGGCGCGCAAACGGTTACGGCGGGCGCGCTGTCGAATCAGGGCGGCCAGATCGTCTCGCAGTCGACGCAGAACGTCAGCGTTGCCGGTGCCGTGAACAACCGGCAAGGCATTATCCAGTCTGCCGGAAACGAAACCGTGAACGCCGTGTCGCTAGACAACACCGCAGGCCGTGTGGCAATGCTTGGCAATGGCACGCAGCGCGTCACCACAAGCGGTGCGCTCGTCAACGCCACGGGTACGACGGCAACAGGCGCGGCAGGTGGCGTGGTCGGCAGCAACGGCGCGCAGAATGTATCGGCGGGCTCAATCTCGAACCAGGGGCAGTTCAATGCGCTGGGCGATGCGACGGTGCACGCGCAGACGCTCGATAATCACGCGGGCAGTATCACGGCAGGCGGCACTCTGAACGCGAGCAGCACCGGCGCGTTCAATAACCAGAACGGCGTGCTGTCCGGTGCGGCCACGATCGTGAGCGGTGCGTCGGTCGACAATTCGAACGGCACGATCGAGGGCAATACGCTCGCGTTGTCCAGCAGCGGCAACCTGGTCAACCGGGGTGGCCACATCACGCAGTCCGGCACGGCCGACCAGCGCATCTCCGCAGGCGGCACGATCGATGATACGGGAGGTTCGGTCGCATCGAATGCGACGGACTTCGCGATCTCCTGCCAATCGGTCACGAACGACTCAGGTTCGATCCAGCATGCGGGAACCGGCACGCTCACCCTCGCCGGGAATCTGTCGAATACGGCGGGCAAGGTGGTGACCAACGGTGCCCTCGCCGTGTCGGGTACCCCTCTCTCCGGGTATCGCAGTGGGACCGAATTTTTCATATAGCCCGAGCGACGGCTTGGCCTCGCTGAAACCAGACATTGCGCTCGGCAGCTTGGGCGACCTCGGCGCGAACATCAGCTTTTCGGGCGATCCCCGATTTTCAGGTCCGACGTCGATCGGGGTAGGTATTGGCAAGTACTTTGGCGTGCAGGTAACGCCTAGCAATGTAACTGCGTGGCAGGAAAAATCGTGGTACGACGCTACACGCTACATCAATGGCGTTTCCATTGGTATCGGCGCGGGCTTTAGTACGCCCATCAACGCTTCTGTCGATCCAACGTATCAATCCCCGACGAAACAATGAAACCATACTTCCAGACAACTCTTAGCCCCTTAGAAGGGGTGGCTGTGATCGGACTGCTGATTGCCCTCGTACTCTTGATCTTTGTCCTGCTACCAGCAGCCTCTCGAGCAGTTGATAGAAACGCCGGCCGATTGATCGCGCAAGCGCGAGCGGTCGCATCGTTTGGCGACTCGGCTTTCCGCTCGGGAGGAGCATTTTATAGATTTAGCGCATACGAGCAACACCTTGTAGTGTGCTTCATGGCTGCACGGTCATACTCCTACAAAGACGTTCGATTGCCGGACGACATACATGCGCATAGTGGCAAGTTGACAGTCGATCTGGACGGTACCCGCGTTGTCTTGTGGGGTAATGTCGAAAGTCTTGATCGCCTTGCCGAGGCACTATCCGAGCGAATAGAGAGCATAGGGAGCCGTACCTAAGACCTAGACATGTACAACCGACAGCTGCATCCGGAAGAGAAGCAGATCATCATAAATCTGGCGAATGGCGACGCGGACAAGGAACGTCGTCTAGAGGCGGCGGGATGTGCGCTTGTACAGTGCGCAGCCGAATTTGCGCCGGGAACCGCTGACTATACGAAGTACTCCCCGCTGCAAAATGAAGGTGCCAGTTATATCTACGAACAGAAACAATTGCTCAGCTATAACGGAAGTTCATTCTCGGCGGCGTCATATGGAGGAATGGTCCGGCAGACATCGGCAAGCAGCTTGTTCCACTACAGCGCTGATGATACGCATGCAGATCAGAATGCGGCACAGGCCGCGATGGCGGCACAGCGTTCCGCTTCCATTGACTACGTGACCCTACAGGCCGGCGCAGGTCTTGGTGGCAGCGTTACCATCAATATGCACGATGGCAATGTCTATGCAGGTGGTTCGGTTTCTGCTTCTCGTGAGAAAGGAGCAGGGGTGGTGGTCGGCATGATTCCAGATAACGTTGGAAAAACCGACGATCAGAAAGCGGAGGCCACCGACAATCTTATCAAGGGCCAATCATTGGGTGGAAACACATGTCTGTTCGGAGTGTGTGGAGGATTAAACCGTTCCGTTGGGGGGCAAACAGCCGTCGACTTTGTAAATGTGAATGCAAGCTCATGGAGTCGCGATCTCGCGGAAAGGTATCGCCTTGCGCTGTTGAATCGTGGGTGGGCGCAACGAACTTCGACAGACGGCGACCTCTCCCTTTGCAAGAACGGCGTCCGCGCAAGAATTAGTCTCGTCTCTGAAGTAGATAGCTCTCGCGGGCAATCGCGTGAAGTCTACGGATTCGCGATGACATATGGTGGAGACACCATAAAAATATGCCGAAGCCAGTAGGCATGTACAACTGGCAATTGCATCCACAGGAGCCTTTACCAAAATGAACCCGGATAAACAACACATATTCTCGGTGAGAAATGAGCACTTTGAACATCGCTGATGATGGCGCATCAATTAATTGGGTCGATGCACTTTCAGGCCGCGAATGGACGGCGCGGGCGCCGTCGGTTCCCGAATGGCAGAGACTTTGGCATAGAGACCAGACCGAGGAATCGCTCGTAAGCGGACGTTTCCTCTGGGTGAACGGCTTGAACGACAATGAATTGATAGTCGTTTTCGCGCCGTTTAAGGGCTTAGATTTCAACCTTACTTTCTCTGTGCTATCGGGACAACTGCTGAAAATTGAGGAAGCACGATGATGCGCGCATTGATGTTAGTCGGCATCTTCGCCCTCACCGCCGGATGCGCACCAACGCATCACGTAACAACTGCGACTCCAGACTACGATCCGCGAATTTCAGCTCGCATGCGTATCCAATCGGGCAATGACCTGCAAGCCGCTTCGTTCAGGGTGGGAGCGTGCTACTCAAATGCGTGGGAGAGCGATTCGCAGCGGGTCAGCGTCGATGACGGCTTCTGGGCGCGCTACAAATACTCGTCACGCAGCGTCGTGATTGGCATGCCTCAGAGTCCCCGACCATGGATGCGCGTCGAGGGGCTGCGTTTCAAGGACATGATCCGGGAATACGTCATTCCGACCGGGCAGCCGATCACGTTGTCGCTGAGCACAGCCAATGACGTAGGCAGCAGCAAGTACGGCGGCTATTCCTGGTCCTGCAAACCGCACGCGATGACCTTCACGCCGATTGCTGGGCAGGATTACGACGTGTACTTGGCCTTGCAGGAAGAAGGGCGCAAGTCACATCGCTGTTCGATCGAGGTTCGCCACATCAACGCCACCGGACTGGACGAACCTGTGCAAACGCAATACGCACCTAAATGTCCGTCGTCAGAAGCAGAGACCGCGACGAGACGGGGTCCGTAAAAAGCACCACGCAGTCAGACCAACAATAACCCGTAGAGAAAAAGACCAATGCAACACTCACGCGTCGCGATAGCACTGTCGGCGGGACTGACGCTGGCAGCTTTCGGCGCTTCGGCGCAAACGTCGCCGCCTTCGCCCGATTTCGCAAACGCCGCACGCAGCGCGGCACAGCAACAGCAACTCATCGAGCAGCAGCGTCAGGCCCAAGAACGCGCTCAGACCGTCAATGCGCCCGCTGTCCGATCAGGCACACCCAATGTTAAAGGCTGGCCTGATCTCCCAACTGAGACGCCATGCTTTCGCATCCGGTCATTCGTCCTGGATGTACCGGCGACGTTGCCCGATGTCGTTCGTGCGCAAGGCGCCTCGGCGCTTCCGCAGGACCGCTTTGCATTTGGCCGCGAGTGGCTTGAGCATTACAGCGGACAATGTGTCGGCAAACAGGGGGTAGAACTGATCGTCAAGGGCCTGTCGCAGGTAATCCTCAGCAGGGGTTACATCACCACGCGCGTCCTTGTCCCGGAGCAGGACTTGTCGAAAGGAACGTTACGTCTCTCGCTCGCGCCCGGTGTCATTCGAAAATTACGCTTTGCCGATACCGCAACGCATGGCACCTGGAAGTCAGCATTTCCGGCACGCGGCGGTGATCTGCTCAACCTGCGCGATCTTGAACAGGGGCTTGAGCAGATGAAGCGCGTCGCGAGTCAGGACGTTGATATGCAGGTCGTACCGACCGAAACCCCTGGCGAAAGCGATGTCGTGATTACTGTGAAGCGCACGAAGCCGTGGACGGTCGTCGCATCGGTCGACAACTCCGGCCAACGCGCGACGGGAAAACTGCAGGGGAATCTGGCGCTAGGCATCGACAACCCGTTAGGGCTGAACGACATATTCAACGTCGGTGCGAGTCAGGACCTCGAATTCGGCGACAAGCGCCTGGGCTCGCACGGCTGGAACGGTTCGTATTCGGTGCCTTGGGGTTACTGGACAGCGACGCTATTCGGCAACACCAACACGTACTATCAGCAGATCGCCGGAGTGAACCAGACATTTGTTTCTAGCGGCAACTCGCAGATTGCGGGACTCAAACTGCAACGCGTGCTGCGGCGTAGTCAGGACGATATCTTTGGTGTTGAGGCGCAACTGACAAAGCGCTGGGGCGCAAGCTTCATTGAAGACACTGAGATTCCTCAGCAGCGTCGAGACAACACGTTCATCGAGGCGGGATTCACCGACCGCCACTATTTCGGCGCTGCGCAGTTCGATGGCACGCTCGCCTACCGGCAGGGAATCGGCTGGCTCGGCGCGACTCCCGATACTGCAAACGGTCCGACCTACCGCTTTCACATGGCAGTGCTCGATGCAAACCTCTCCGTGCCGTTTGCGATCGCGACACAGCCGTTGAAGTACGTTACCACCCTGCACGGACAGTTCACCAACAACACCCTCAACTACATCGACGACCTGACGATCGGCAGTCGCTATACGGTGCGGGGCTTTGATGGTGAAAACCTTCTCGCGGCAGAGCGCGGGTTCTACTGGAGAAATGAATTACAGTTGCCGCTCGGCCAGACGGGACAGTCTGTGTACGCTGGCATCGACTACGGGCGCGTGTTCGGTCCCAACACGGTTTTTCTTGCCGGCACGCAACTCGCCGGAGCAGTGATCGGAGTGCGTGGGAATCTGCCGGTTCGCGTAGGAGGGTTCGCGTACGACCTCTTTGCCGGCACGCCGATTTACAAACCGACGGGATTTCAAACGGCTCGGGTCTCGGTAGGTTTTCAACTGATGGGGCAGTTCTAATTGTACGAATGGTCGGAGGAGGTGACTCGACGACGACGTATTTTTTTGGGTGGGCGCATGCCTGTTCTCATCCAGGAGAAGAACCACGGAAGTCGATTGCCAACAAGATGCGCAATCACGTCACGCTTGACCCAAGCAGGAACCGGAGTGATCCGCGAACGGCTAACGTGCTGCAGTCGACGACCCAAGATGCGCGAAACCGTTTTGATAGTCGATTCGTGAACCGAAAAACAAAAAACCCCGAAAGCCATTGACTTTACGGGGTTCTTTGAACAATTTTGGCGGAAAGGGTGGGATTCGAACCCACGGTACGGGAAAACCGTACGCCTGATTTCGAGTCAGGTACATTCGACCACTCTGCCACCTTTCCGGGTCTACTGAATCACGTTGACTACCGCCTCATCAGTACCAAGCGGGTCGATTGCTTGGGAGAAAAAGATTATAAAACAGCCTATTTCGGTTTGCCAAGCCCCTTGACCCAAAAAAACTTCAGAAGCGCCTGGTACGCGGTACATGTCTCGATGCAACATCAGCACAGTATCGACGCGATTACGATCCCGTTGCTCATGGAACCGCTTATCCAGCCGCCACTTCCAGCCTTCCAATGCCGCCCAGATACGGACGCAACGCGACCGGCACGGTGACCGAACCATCGGCGTTCTGGAAGTTCTCGAGCACCGCCACGAGCGTGCGGCCGACGGCCAGGCCCGAGCCGTTCAGCGTGTGCACCAGCTCCGGCTTGCCCTGCGCATTGCGATAACGCGCGTGCATGCGACGCGCCTGGAACGACTCCGTGTTCGAGCAGCTCGAGATTTCGCGATAGGTATTCTGTGCCGGCACCCACACTTCAAGGTCGTACGTCTTGGCAGCCGAGAAGCCCATGTCGCCCGTGCACAGCGTGATCACGCGATATGGCAATTCCAGCTTCTGCAGGATCGTCTCAGCATGGCCGACCATCTCTTCCAGCGCGGCATACGACGTTTCCGGCGCGACGATCTGCACCATCTCGACCTTGTCGAATTGATGCTGGCGAATCAGACCGCGCGTGTCGCGGCCATACGAGCCCGCTTCCGAGCGGAAGCACGGCGAATGCGCCGTCAGCTTGACCGGCAGCGCGTCCGCTTCGAGGATGCTGTCGCGTACCGTGTTCGTCAGCGAAATCTCCGACGTGGAGATCAGATACTGCGTGACCGTGTTTTCGTCGCCGCCCTTTTCGACGCGGAACATGTCGTCGGCAAATTTGGGCAACTGGCCGGTGCCGTACAGAATTTCCGGATTCACGATGTACGGCGTGTAGACCTCCGTATAGCCGTGCTGCTGCGTGTGCGTGTCGATCATGAACTGCGCGAGCGCGCGATGCAGCCGCGCAATCTGGCCGCGCAACATCGTAAAGCGCGCCCCCGAGAGCTTCGCGCCGGTCTCGAAGTCGAGCCCGAGCGGTGTGCCGACATCGACGTGATCCTTCACCTCGAAATCGAACTGGCGCGGCGTGCCCCAGCGCCGCACTTCGACGTTGCCGGTTTCGTCCTCGCCCACCGGCACGCTTTCATGCGGCAGATTCGGCACGCCCTGGAGCAGTTCCGACAGACGCTTCTGGATGTCGTCGAGCTTCGCGGCCGACGCCTTCATCTCGTCGCCGATACCGCCCACTTCGGCCATCACCGCCGAGGTGTCCTCGCCCTTGCCTTTCATCGCGCCGATCTGCTTCGACAGGCTGTTGCGGCGCGCCTGCATCTCTTCGGTACGGGTCTGGGTATCGCGGCGTTCCGCTTCGAGCGCGGCGAAGGCCGCCACGTCGAGGGTATAGCCGCGGTCGGCGAGGCGCTTGGCGACGCCGTCGAGGTCTTTGCGCAGCAGCTGAGTGTCGAGCATGGGATGGGGCGGGTGTTCGTTGTATGAAGGTGGGATTTTAGCGCACCGGCGCGGGCGGCCGGTGCGTTAGATGGCCGGCGCGTGCGGAATGCCCACACGGCGCGCGCTAAGGAGCAGAACGAGGAGCGGGTCGAGGCGCACGGCGAGGCATGAAACAACGCGTACATCGAAGCACAAAGCGAGGCGCGAAACCGCGCGCAAAGCGAGCCGGAGCGCGAGAGGCGCTCGAAAAAACGTCAGCCCTTCTTCGGCTTGTTCTCGCTGCGCCACTGCGCATCCAGCTCGGCCAGACGCGCCATCTTGTCGCCGATTTTGCCTTCGAGGCCGCGCGGCGTCGGCTCGTACCAGTGTGGATCGCGCATGTTGTCCGGCAGGTAGGTTTCACCGGCCGCGTAGGCATCGGGTTCATCGTGCGCGTAGCGGTACTCGTGACCGTAGCCGAGTTCCTTCATCAGCTTGGTCGGCGCGTTGCGCAGATGCACCGGCACGCCGCGCGACTGGTCCTTGCTCACGAAGCGCCGCGCCTCGTTATACGCGTTGTATCCGGCGTTCGACTTCGGCGCGACCGCCAGATAGATGATCGCCTGCGCCAACGCCAGTTCACCCTCGGGTGTGCCCAGGCGCTCATAGGTTTCGGCGGCGTCGAGCGCGATGCGCGCGGCGCGCGGATCGGCGAGGCCGATGTCTTCCCACGCCATGCGCACGATGCGGCGCGCCAGATAACGCGGGTCCGCGCCGCCGTCGAGCATGCGGCAGAACCAGTACAACGCGCCGTCCGGGCTGCTTCCGCGCACCGATTTATGCAGCGCGCTGATCTGGTCGTAAAATGCGTCGCCGCCTTTGTCGAAGCGGCGCAGATTTTCGGCGAGCGCACTGCCGAGCAACGCGCCGTCGATTTCGGTGGTCTTTTGCTGCGCGGCCGCCCGCGCGACGATTTCGAGGTTGTTCAAGAGCTTGCGGCCGTCGCCGTCGGCGGAGCCGATCAGCGCGTCGCGGGCTTCGTCGGTGAACGTGAGGCCGCCGAGCTCCAGCTGCGCGCGTTCGAGCAACTCGCGCTGCTCATCGTCGGTCAGGCTTTTCAGCACGTAGACGGCGGCACGCGAAAGCAATGCGCTATTCACCTCGAACGACGGATTCTCGGTCGTCGCGCCGACGAACACGAACAACCCAGACTCGACGTGCGGCAAGAACGCGTCTTGCTGGCTCTTGTTGAAGCGGTGCACTTCGTCGACGAACACGAGCGTCTGATGCCCGTTCGCGCGATGAATCTGCGCGGTCTCGACCGCCTCGCGGATATCCTTCACTCCCGAGAGCACGGCGGACAGCGCGATAAACTCCGCGTGAAACGCATCGGCCATGAGCCGGGCGAGCGTGGTTTTGCCGACGCCGGGCGGGCCCCAGAGGATCATCGAATGGGCTTCGCCGGATTCGAATGCGACCCGCAGCGGCTTGTTCGGGCCGAGCAGATGCTTCTGGCCGATCACTTCGTCGATATTGCGGGGCCGCAGGCGTTCGGCGAGCGGAACATTGGCACGGGTTTCTTCAAACATGACGTTTTGGGGATAATCTCGGCTTTTCCGGACGCGGTCCGTGTGAAGGCGGCGTACTGCCGGTGAGCCACGCCAGCACGCGAAAGTGCGGGCAACGTCCTGCATTATGACAGTGACGGCGCCCGGGCAAGAATCGCCCGGCTCCCGAACGAACACACGCGGCGCGCCGGGAACGACTCGCGCGGTCGCAATCCGGCAACGGTTGAAGCAATTGGAAGATCGAGCGGACAGGGCAGGCAACGCATGACCTGACCGCGGACAGAACAGCAGACACAAGCGTCGACACAACTTCGCAGCTAGATTGGCAACTGAGTTGGCAACTGAGTCGGCAAACGGGTTTGCAAATAAGTCGGCAAGCACTATCAACAGGGACAAGACCAGATGGCACAAGATCCACTCGCCGGCGACGCCGGTTCCACCTACGCACCGCTCACGCCGGTGCCCGACGCGCGCCGCGCGTTCCGCACCGGCGACGCCTTCGCGCTCTGGTTCTCGCTCGGCATCGGCCTGCTGGTCGCGCAGGCGGGCGCGCTGCTAGTGCCGGGATTGTCGCTGCCGCATGCGCTGCTGGCCATCGTGATCGGCAGCGTGATCGGCGTCGTGCTGCTGGCGCTGGCCGGCGTGATCGGCACGGATACGGGGCTCGCGGCCATGTCTTCGCTGCGGCCGACGCTCGGCGTGCGCGGCGCGTCGGTGCCCGCCGTGCTGAACGCGGTGCAACTGGTCGGCTGGGGCTCGTTCGAGGTGATCGTGATGCGCGATTCCGCCGACGCCCTCGCCAAGCAGGCCTTCGGCCTCTCCATGCCGCTCATCTGGACGGTGATCTTCGGCTTGCTCGCGACGCTGCTCGCGATCAGCGGCCCGCTCTCGTTCGTGCGGCGCTTTCTGCGTACGTGGGGCATCTGGTTGCTGCTCGCGGGCGCGGCGTGGCTCACCTGGAATCTGCTCGCCAAGCACGATCTGGCCGCGCTGATGCGCCGCCCCGGCACAGGTGAGATGTCGTTTGGCGGCGCGATCGATCTGGTGGTGGCCATGCCGCTCTCATGGCTGCCGCTGATCGCGGACTACACGCGTTTCGGCCGGAAGCCCGGCGAAACGTTCCGCGGCACGCTGATTGGTTACGGCATCGCCAACATCTGGTTTTACGCGCTCGGTGCGATCTACGGCCTCGCGGCGGGCGGCGGCGACACGCTGTTGACCGGCGCGCTGGCGCAAGCGGGCGGCGGCCTCGCGCTGCTGCTGATCCTGATCGACGAAGTCGACAACGCTTTCGCTGACATCCACTCGGCCGCGGTGTCGACCGGCACGTTCTGGACGCGCGGCAGCGTGCCCATGTTGTCGGCGGCGTTCGGCGCGCTGTGCACGCTGATCGCCCTTGCCGTGCCAATGGCGAAGTATCAGAACTTTTTGCTGCTGATCGGTTCGGTGTTCGCGCCGCTGTTCGGCGTGGTGCTGGTGGATCACTTCATCGTGCGCAAGCGCCGTATCGAAGTTGCCGCGCTCGCCGACGTGCGCGGCCGCTACGGCTTCTCGGGCGGCTGGCATCTGAGCGCGTTCCTCGCGTGGGCGATCGGCATCGTCGCGTATCAGGTGATCAATCAATGGCTGCCGAATCTCGGCGCGACCTTGCCCGCGCTGGTGATCGGCGCGGTGTGCTATCTGGTGTTCGTGTCGGCGCGTAAGACGGCGTATGCGTGAGGCTCATATGAGCTAGCGTCTGCGTCAGATAAAGCGCAAAAAGGCCTGCAAATGCAGGCCTTTTCTTATCGCGCGAATCGTTTTAGCGCGTGGATGCCCGATACTCGACGCCCGGCAGCACGCACAGCAACTCGAACGCGAGGTTCGCGCCGAGCAGCGCGGTCGTGCCGAACGGATCGTAGGGCGGCGCGACCTCGACCAGATCGCAGCCGACGATATTCAGCCCGCGCGAGCCGCGAATGATTTCCAGCGCCTGCGGCACCGTCAACCCGGCGATTTCCGGCGTGCCCGTACCCGGCGCGAAGGCCGGATCGATCCCGTCGATGTCGAACGTGATGTACACCGGACCGTCGCCCATGCGCTCGCGAATGCGCGCCATCAACGGCACGAGCGACTGGTTCCAGCATGCCTCGGCCTGCACGACTTCAAAACCCTGATCGCGGCACCAGTCGAAGTCTTCCGCTGCGTAACCCGTGCCGCGCAGGCCGATCTGCACGACACGGTCGCAATCGAGCAAGCCCTCTTCCACCGCGCGGCGGAACGGCGTGCCGTGCGCGATCTTCTCGCCCATCATGGTGTCGTTGACGTCGGCGTGCGCGTCGACATGAATCATGCCGACCTTGCCGTGCTTGCGATGAATCGCGCGCAGGATCGGCAACGCGATGGTGTGATCGCCGCCCAGCGTGATCGGCTTGCAATCGTGCTGAAGAATTTCGTCGTAGGCGGTTTCGATGCGCTTGATCGAATCGTGCAGGTTATACGGATTGATCGCGACGTCGCCGAGGTCGGCCACGCGCAGCGAATCGAACGGCGCCGCGCGCGTCGCCATGTTGTACGGACGCAGCAGCACGGATTCGCTGCGGATCTGGCGCGGCCCGAAGCGCGCGCCGGTGCGGTTCGAGGTGCCGAGATCGAACGGCACGCCGACGAAGCAGGCGTCGAAGCCTTCGGCCGAGCCGACGTTGGGCAGCCGCATCATCGTCGCGATGCCGCCGCAGCGGGGCATCGCGTTGCCGGACAGAGGTTGCGGCCGTTCGCCGGCTTCTGGGGAAATGAAGGAAGAGGTATTCATCGTGTCTCGGCAATGAAAAGAGGGGCAGCAAGCAAAATCGTGCAGACCGGCCGAGGGGAAGCATCAGAAGCGCACCTTGCCGGGCGAATCTCGATTCTTGAGCAGTTTCCCAGAAGTTAAAATACCGACGGAATAAACTTCACATTGATCTTCAGCGATGTATCCTGACGTATGTTCTCCCAACTCACCGATCTCGACCTGCGGCTGATCCGCGTATTTCTCGCCATTGTCGATGCGGGCGGCGTCTCCCCGGCCCAGGCGACGCTCAACGTCGGCCAGTCGACCATCAGCACGCAACTCGCCACGCTGGAAACCCGCCTTGGCTACCGGCTGTGCGAGCGCGGTCGCGGCGGCTTCAGCCTGACCGCGCGCGGCGAGCAATTCATCGACGCGGCGCGCGCCCTGCTGTCAGCCGTCGATACCTTCGGCATGCAGGCGCGCAATGTCGGCCGCAAGCTGGTCGGCACGCTCGATATAGGCATGATAGGCCACACGCCGGTGTCGGCGAGCGCGCGCATCAGCGACGCGATCGGCCGGTTCCGGGCGCGCGATCAGTCCGTGCGATTTTCGATTCTGGTGCGCTCGCCGGGCGAACTCGAAGAACTGCTGCTCAATGGGCGCATTCAGATCGGCATCGGCTATTTCTGGCATCGCGTGCCGTCGCTCGAATACACCGAGGTGTTCGCGGAAGATCAGTTCGCCTACTGCGCGAAAGGGCATCCGTTGTTCGCTCAGGCCGGTGACGTGCCGCCCGCGGAGGCTGCGCAGCATGAATGGGCGTGGCGCAGCTACCCGCTGCCCGAAGCCGAGAGTTCGACCACGCCGCAGAACGTCACCGCAGTCGCGGACAACATGGAAGCGGTCGCGATGCTGGTGCTCTCCGGGCATCATCTCGGCTATCTGCCGGGGCATTTCGCCGCGCCGTTCGTCAAGCAAGGGCTGCTCGCCGCGCTGAACCCGGCGCAGATGCGTTATCGCGTCGCGTTTCACATGGTCACGCGGGCGCGGCAGCATCGTACGGATATCGTCGAAGCGTTTATCGACGATATGAAGGCCGCGCATCCGGTGCAGGTTCTGGAAGTGGGCGAATAGTGGACAAGTCACGCGCGCAATGAAAAAGCCGCGCTCACGGCGCGGCTTTTGTGCCAATCGCACACCAACTGCGTAATGGCTTATCCGTTGATCACGTCCGCGCCCTTCGGCACCGTGAACTTGAACGCGTCGGCCGGCAGCGGCGGATTCTTCTGAATGTTCGAGAAGGTCAGCAGCGTCACGTTGCCGAACACGTCGTGCAATTCCATCGCTTCGAGATTGCCGTCCTTGAAGCCGATGCCGACGCGCTGAAACTGCGTGTCTTTCGCTTTCGGCGTGAGTTCGAGCCAGTCGATGCCGGCCTTCACGCCCGCATCGCGCAGCGTGAAGTTCTTGTCGAGATCATTGCTGCCGAACAGGATCGCCGCCGGGCTCGCGCCGAGCGCACCGCCGAGGCTGCGCACCGTCACCTGATTCAGATCCTTGTCGTAGACGTAGAGCTTGTCGCCGTCTGCCTGCAACAATTGCGCATAGGGCTTCTCGTATTGCCAGATGAACTTGCCGGGGCGCGCGAACGTGAAGGTGCCGCTCGACGTGCCGGTTTTGCCCGCCCCTTGGGTCGACAACGTGCCGCTTGCGCCTTGCGCTTTGCTCGGCGCCCGCACTTCCTGCTGGACAAAAGTGCCGCGCGCCGAATGCACTTGCGCGACGAACGCCTTCAGTTGCTCGGTCCCGCTCGCGAACGCCTGCGACGCGAACAGCACCGACGCGCCGATCGCCACGCTGCCGACGCCGCGCACGAAGCTGCGGGCGAACTGGCCAAATCGGTTGGATCGAGCATTCTCTCGAGCGTGCTGCTGCGCGAATAGCTGCATGTGGTTTCTCCCTTGATTGAATTCGTTGAGCGGTCGTGACCGCTTGCTTGCGCATTGGGCAATGCCTTGGGTGCCCGTATTTGGTGAGGGGCTGCCGCGATGCCAGCGAGCCTGTTTCCCATCGGCGCCGTACTGACGGGTCATGGGCAGCTTAGCCACCCCGCCTTAAACGAGCCTTAGGGTAGCGACCGGCCCTTTGATGCCGCAAAGCTCGGCTCGCCAAACGAGCCTTCGACGCGGTGGCGACGCCTCTACGCCGCAGGGCGTGGCTTGCCTTGCTTTCGGTTGCGCTAAACAGGCGCCGCGTTTCGCGGCCGAAGGCGCATTTGCCGCCTCGCTGCCCGCGGTTTACTCCGCTTCCCGCGCCGGCGCGAGAATCTCGCGATTCCCGTTCGACGACATCGCCGACACCACGCCCGAGTTTTCCATCTGCTCAAGCAGCCGGGCCGCACGGTTATAGCCGATGCGCAAATGCCGCTGCACCAGCGAGATCGACGCACGACGGTTCTTCAGCACGACGTCGACCGCCTGGTCGTATAACGGGTCCGACTCGCCGTCGCCCGATCCGGTTCCTCCGGCGCCCGCGGAGCCTTCGTCGCCCTCGCCCGTCACGCCGCCTTCGAGAATGCCCTCGATGTAATTCGGCTCGCCCTGCTCCTTGAGTTTGTCGACCACGCGATGCACTTCCTCGTCCGACACGAACGCGCCGTGCACGCGCACCGGCAACCCGCTGCCCGGCGGCAGATACAGCATGTCGCCCATGCCGAGCAGCGATTCCGCGCCCTGCTGGTCGAGAATGGTGCGCGAGTCGATCTTCGACGACACCTGAAAAGCCATCCGCGTCGGCACGTTAGCCTTGATGAGGCCGGTGATCACATCCACCGACGGACGCTGAGTAGCCAGAATCAGGTGAATGCCGGCCGCGCGCGCCTTCTGCGCGATCCGCGCGATCAGTTCTTCGACCTTTTTGCCGACCACCATCATCAGGTCGGCCAGTTCGTCGATCACCACGACGATGTTCGGCAGACGCGTGAGCGGCTCCGGATCGTCCGGCGTGAGGCTGAACGGATTTGGCAGTTTTTCTTCGCGTTTGGCGGCTTCGTCGATCTTGTTGTTGTAGCCGGCGAGGTTACGCACGCCGAGCTTGCTCATCAACTTGTAGCGGCGCTCCATCTCAGCCACTGCCCAGTTGAGCGCGTGACCGGCCTGACGCATGTCCGTCACGACCGGACACAAGAGATGCGGAATGCCTTCATACACGCTCATTTCGAGCATCTTCGGATCGATCAGGATCATGCGGACCTGCTCGGCGCTCGCCTTGTAGAGCAGCGACAGGATCATCGCGTTGATACCGACAGACTTGCCCGAACCCGTCGTACCCGCCACCAGCAAGTGCGGCATCTTCGCGAGGTCGGCGCACACCGGCTTGCCGCCGATGTCTTTACCGAGCCCCATGGTCAGCGGCGACGCGGCATCCGCATAGACCGCCGAGCCGAGAATCTCCGAGAGGCTCACGGTCTGACGACGCTGGTTCGGCAACTCCAGCGCCATGAAATTCTTGCCAGGAATGGTTTCGACCACGCGAATCGACACGAGCGACAGCGAACGCGCGAGGTCCTTGGCGAGACCGACGATCTGGCTGCCCTTCACACCGGTGGCCGGCTCGATCTCATAACGCGTGACCACCGGGCCGGGATACGCCGCGACCACGCTCACTTCGACGCCGAAGTCCTTGAGCTTTTTCTCGATCAGGCGCGAGGTGAACTCCAGCGTATCCGCCGAGATAGTTTCCTGCGCGACGGGCGCGGCATCGAGCAGCGAAATGGGCGGCAAGGTGGAATCGCCCGGCAGGTCGGTGAAGAGCGGCACTTGCCGTTCTTTCTCGACACGCTCCGACTTGGCCGGCGTGACGACCGGCGGCACGATCATGACCGGCTCGTGCTCCTCGATCCGCACGCGGCCCTTCTCGACCTTGCCCTCGCGCTTAACCGCAGCCGCTTCGCCCAGCTTGCGGTCGCGGCCGGCCTCGCGGCGCAGCTTGGCGAAAGTCACTGCGGAAATGATCGATTCGCCGACCTTCTCGGACACCGACAGCCACGAAAAACGGAAATACAGCGACAAACCGATGCCGAGCACGATCAGGAGCGCCAGCGTGCCGCCCGTGAAGCCGAGCGCATGCGACACGCCACGCGCGACGGCCTCGCCGATCACGCCACCCGGCGCGCGTGGCAACTGCACTTTCAGCGACCACATGCGCAGCGCCTCGATGCCGTCGCAGGCCAGCAGGACCAGCATGAAAGCGAACGCGTCGGCAAGCCAGCTCTCGCGCGGCACGTCTTCCTGCTCTTCCTCGTGATGGGTGATGCGCTTGTAGTTCGCAGAGATATGGCGGCCGAGCAGCACGATCCACCAGTAGGCGGACAGGCCGAACAGCAGCAGCAGGATGTCCGACGTCCACGCGCCGACGCGGCCCGCCCAGTTGGCGATATGGTCGACCTGCGCGGCGTGGGTCCAGCTCGGATCGCGCCGGCTGTAGCTGACGAGCGCCATGAGCAGGAAGACGCCGAGCGCCACCTGCAGGATCCAGCGGATTTCGGTGAAAAGGCGCGACATGCGGTGCGGCAATGCCTGCGCGCTCGCGGAATAGGGAGCTTTTGCCATTGATCCTGTTGCGTGTGTGCCCGGTGTGTGCCCGGTGTGCGCCCGACCCCGGCCTGAGTCGTGGTTAAGCCTCGCCCAGCGCGGCTTCGGGCCCGATCCCGGCGTCCGGGAACTTCGATCCGGCCTATTGTAAACGCAGTGTCCCGCGCGAGGCTGTAAATGACGGTAACTTGGCCGTTTGGCCACAGAAAGGCGTGGCGAGGCCCGCCGCCGACGCTATCGGCGTGATCGGAAAGCTTCATGGAGCAGGCCGGCGCCCCGCCCTTTATAATGTCGCGCTGATACCCATCTATAGTTTCAGCTCAAGTCGCGCGGCCTCGCATGGGCGAGCCGGGCGCCGTAAAAGGATTCGATCATGCCTGCAACTTCCACGAAACACGCCAAGGTTCTGATTCTCGGTTCCGGTCCCGCCGGCTACACGGCGGCGGTCTACGCGGCGCGCGCCAACCTCGCGCCGGTGCTCGTCACGGGTCTGGCTCAAGGCGGCCAGCTCATGACCACGACCGACGTCGAAAACTGGCCTGCGGACCCCAACGGCGTGCAAGGCCCGGAACTGATGGGGCGCTTCCTGGAGCACGCCGAGCGCTTCAACACCGAAATCATTTTCGACCACATTCATACGGCCAAGCTGGATGAAAAGCCGATCCGCCTGATCGGCGACTCGGGCGAATACACCTGCGACTCGCTGATCATCTCGACCGGCGCCTCGGCGCAGTATCTCGGCCTGCCGTCGGAAGAAGCGTTCATGGGCAAAGGCGTGTCGGCTTGCGCCACCTGCGACGGCTTCTTCTACAAGCAACAACATGTGGCCGTGATCGGCGGCGGCAATACCGCTGTCGAGGAAGCGCTCTATCTGTCCGGCATCGCCAGGAAGGTGACGGTGATCCATCGCCGCGACAAGTTCCGCGCCGAGCCGATCCTGATCGACCGTTTGCTGGCAAAGGAAAAGGAAGGCCTGGTCGAGATCAAGTGGGACAGCACGCTCGACGAAGTCACCGGCGACCAGTCCGGCGTAACCGGTCTGCGTATCAAGAACACGAAAACGGGTGCCACCGAAGACATCGCGCTGCAAGGTCTGTTCGTCGCGATTGGCCACAAGCCGAACACGGACATTTTCGCCGGCCAACTGGAGATGAAGAACGGCTACATCATCACCAAGGGCGGCCTGAACGGGTTCGCGACCGCCACCAGCGTGCCGGGCGTGTTCGCCGCGGGCGACGTGCAGGACCACGTATACCGTCAGGCGATCACCAGCGCCGGCACGGGTTGTATGGCTGCGCTCGACGCGCAACGCTACCTGGAAACCATCGACGAGATGGCCGGCGAGCACGCGATGAGCCAGGAAGCCGAGCGTTAATTCACGGCGGCGGCCGCGCCAGTCTGCAAACCGCGTCGGCAGACTGAGTGCAACGGTAAAATGGCGGCTGGGCATCGCCCGGCCGCCCGCTTGAAAGAAGGCCGCGGCTGCAAAGCCGGCGGCCTTTTCGCATTCAGGTCTTCCGGTCGCCAGGAAACGTCGCGCAACCGATCTACTTTCTCTGCCTGTTACTAGCGATATGCCGAAGAATCAGCCTCACCCGAGCGAACCGAAGCGCGCGCGAGCCGTCGCGCGGCCCGCGCCCGAACCGGCTGCGCCTGCCGTCAAACCGAAGCTCGATCCGGCGGCCGGTCTCGCCGGCCTCGGCGCATTGCGCGACGCGCTCAAAGTCGACACGCAACGGCGCGAGCGTGAAAGGGTAGCCGCTGCTGCCGCGCAGCGTGAAGCCTCGGCGGACGCCGATCTGTTCCGCCGCGAGATCGGCTCCGTCGCGCCGCTCGCCGTGCCGCCGCGTGCCACGCTGCCGCGCAATCCCCCGCCGCCGCTGCCGGTACAGACCAAACTCGACGAAGAAGCCGTGCTGCACGAAGCAATCTCAGACGAGTTCGATCCCGAGATTCTGCTCGAAACGGATGAAACGCTGTACTACTGCCGCCCCGGCGTGAGCCAGGAAGTCGTGCGCAAACTGCGGCGCGGCGACTGGATCGTGCAGGCGCAAATCGATCTGCATGGCATGCGGCGCGAGGAAGCGCGCGAGGCGCTGGCCGAGTTCATCCGCGAATCGGTGAAGCGCGGCTTGCGGTGTTTGCGCGTGATTCACGGCAAGGGCTTGGGGTCGATCGGCAAGGAGCCGGTGTTGAAGGGCAAAGTACGCGCGTGGCTCGTGCAGAAGTCAGAAGTGATCGCATTCTGCCAGGCGCGTCCGCATGACGGCGGCGCCGGCGCGGTAGTCGTGCTGTTGCAGCCGGGCGCCGCGCCGGCTCACGCCAAAGCCTGACGGAGCCACGGTGATCCATCCAAGGCTGACGCTCGCGCTGACCATCATGGAGGCGCTGGCGATTTTCGCGTACGCCATTTCCGGTTTCATCGAAGCCAAAACCCGCCGGCTCGATGCCGTTGGGACATTTCTGGTGGCGATCGCCACGGCTTTCGGCGGCGGTACGTTGCGCGATGTGCTGCTCGAGAGGCGGCCCTTTTACTGGGTCGAACATCAAGGCTATCTGATCGCGATCTTCGTTATGTCGCTGTTCGCGCCGACGCTGTTGAAGATGACCTCGCGGCTGTTTTCAGAGCGGGTTCTGCTGGTAGCCGATGCGATCGGGCTGGGACTGTTCAGCATAGGCGGTACATCGATCGCGCACGACGCGCAGATGCCGTGGTTCACCTCGGTGATGATGGGCGTGTTGACGGGCGTTTTCGGCGGCGTGATTCGCGACGTGCTGTGCAACGAAGTGCCGCTGATCCTGCGCGATTCGCGGCCGTACGCCACGTGTGCGTTCGTGGGCTGCTGGCTGTATGTGCTGCTGGATTACATCGATTTCGACACGGTGTATAGCGTGTTGATTGCCACCGCTTTTATCCTGCTCGCGAGGTTGGTGACGTTCAGGTTCAATGTGCGTCTACCGCATTGACTAACGCGGCGTGGCTCGCAAGGACGCGCCGCGCATTGCCCGCAAACTGCAACGCGCCGCGCTTCAAAATCACTTGTTGGTCGCCAACGCCCCCGCGCTCTTCGAGCCGCCGAACAGCGCCGTCAGATAGGCCGAATTGTTGTTCATGGTCGCCATCAAGGTGTTCAACGCGGTGAACTGACTCTGATACTGCTTCGTCAATTGCGTGGAGTAATCGCTGAGCCTGGTCTGTTGCGCGGTGACACTCTTCAGGTCGGCATTCAACGCGGTATTGCGCGTGTCGATGATGCCGCCCGTCCGCGTGAACTCGTTGATGCTCTTGTTCAATTTCGCGCCGAGACCATCGGTCGAGTTGAATAACGCGGCAACCTGCGCCGGGCTGGTATTTAGCGCGGTAGTGAGTTTCGCGTTGTCGACTACCAGCGTGCCGTCCGCCGGATCGCCTTTCAGGGTGATGCCGATGTGCCCGAGGCTCACCACCGACGTGCCCGTACCCACCCCGCCGCTCACGATCGACGCCAGCGCGTTCTTGACCGTCAACAGCGTGGAATCGCCGAGCAACGCGCCAGCCTGCTTCGACGATTTGTCGTACGAGGACAACTTGCTGACCGTGGTGACAACGGTGTTGTACAGGTTGGCGAAATTCGTGATGGCCGTGTTCTGCGCGGTGGTGTCCGGCGCGATGGTCAGCGTCTGCGGATTGTTGACCGACGCGCTCGACAGATTCAGCGTGACGCCGGCAATGGCATCGGTAACGGCGTTGTTGGCGCTGCGCGCCGCGATTCCGCCGATGGTGAGCAGCGCGTCCTGCGCCACTTCGCTCTGATGCCACGCATTGCCGGCATCCGACGACACGATCGTGGACGCTCCGCCGTTCGCGCCGGGCGTCGACGTCACGCCGAGGCTCGACAGGCCTGCGTCGTTCTGGACGTTGCTAGTGGTCACGTTGATCGTATTGCCCGAACCGGTGGCCGCCGAGCGCAGCACGAGGTGAGCGCCGCCGGTGCCGGTCACGATCGTGGCCGTGACGCCGGGGTTGTTGGACGCTTTGTTGATTGCGGCGGCGATGCCGCTCAGCGTGTTGTTGGTGTTGTCGATGGACACATCCATCGACTTGCCGCCGGCCGAGATGCTCAACGTGCCTGTGCCGAGTTGCGTGGTCGCGCCGAACGCCGCCGAAGACAGGCTTTGCGACGAAGCGATCTGCGTCACGTCGATCGCATAGCTGCCGGCCACCGCGCCGGGGCCCGCTTTCGGGTCGAGGCCCTTGGCGCTCGCGGTGGCCGCGAAGGTGGACAACGTCGTTCCGTCCGACAGGTTCTTGATCGCCGCCTGCAAGGCGGACAACGCCGAACTGAGCGCGCCGTAGGCGGATAAGGTGGTGTTGTCGCTGGTCTGCCTGGCTTGTAACGCCGCCGCCTGCCCCGCCGTTTTGGCGTTGACGAGTGCCGAGACCAGGGTCGAGACGTCCATCGACGAATTGCCGGTCGAACCGCTGATGATTGATTGCGCTGCCTGCTGAACCTGGCTCTGCGCGTTGGCCGTCGCGCTGTTCACCGAGGACGTGATGCTGGACATGTGAAGCTCCCCGTGCGTCGAATTATTCGTTTTTGATTGAGTGACGCCCCGGGCTTGTTGCTGCTGCGCCGTCTGGCCGGTCACATCGCGGTCCCTTACAAATTTTTCAAATGTTACACCATCTTTCTTCACGGCTTTGTGACGTTTTAACGTAGCGAATGTTGGTGATGCCAAGGGTCGTGGCTGTCGATTTGCGTGGCGCTCACTCGTCGTGAGATAAAACGGTCGCTCCGGCCGTTTTCGTGCCACAGCAACTCACCAACCGTCCAAGGTGACCACGATGACCCTGAAGCTCTACGCCCATCCCTTCTCCTCGTACTGCCAGAAGGTCCTGACCGCGCTCTACGAAAACGGCACGCCGTTCGAGCTGCGCCTGCTGGCGCACGACGACCCGCAAGTCATGGCCGAATTCGCCGCGCTCTGGCCGATCAAGCGCTTTCCGGTGCTGGTGGACGGCAACCGGACGGTGATGGAGGCGAGCATCATCATCGAGTATCTGGGCCTTTACCACGCCGGGCCGGTTCAACTCCTGCCGGCCGACGCCCGCGCGGCGCTGGAAGTGCGCAGCATGGATCGCTTCTTCGACAACTACATCTCGACGCCGCAGCAAAAGATCGTCTACGACAGCATGCGCCCTGAGCCGGAGCGCGACCGGCAAGCCGTCGCCGAGGCGCGCGCCATGCTCGATACCGCGTACGGCTGGCTGAACAAGGTGATGGCGGAGCGCGAATGGGCGGCCGGCGATACGTTCAGCCTCGCCGATTGCGGCGCCACGCCGTTCCTGTTTTACGCCGACTGGACGCACGCGATCGGCCCGGCGTTTCCGCACGTGCTCGCCTACCGCAAGCGCCTGCTGGCGCGGCCGTCGTTCGCTCGCGCGGTGGACGAAGCGCGGCCCTATCGTTCGTATTTCCCGCTCGGCGCGCCGGACCGGGATTGAGGGCTACGGCGTGGCCGTGTCGCGCAAAAGACGAGCGTCTGCGCCACGTCGACCCTAACGGTTTGCGACAACAAATTTCCCAACCTATACACTTCACTTCG
The DNA here is from genome assembly GCF_003386115.1 of Paraburkholderia sp. BL27I4N3. Lineage (NCBI taxonomy): Bacteria > Pseudomonadati > Pseudomonadota > Betaproteobacteria > Burkholderiales > Burkholderiaceae > Paraburkholderia > Paraburkholderia sp. BL27I4N3. Next base: position 3,348,662 of record NZ_QREJ01000001.1, read on the forward strand.
AAACCTACTTCCGCCAATCAACCTTAAGGCCAAACATGGACCGTTTCGAAGCCATGGAGATATTTACGCGTGTGGTCGAGGCGAACAGCTTCACCAAAGTATCCGAGTCGCTCGACCTGCCCCGCGCCAAAGTCAGCCGCACCATCCAGGCGCTGGAGGAACACGTCGGCGTGCGTCTGTTGAATCGTTCGACGCGCCAGGTCAGCGTGACCGAAGACGGCGCGCTGTTCTACGAGCGCTGCGTGCGCATCCTCGCCGAAGTCACCGACGCCGAGTCGTCGCTGTCGAACAAGCGCGAAAATCCGGCCGGCACGATCCGCGTGGATACGTCCGGCACGCTGGCGCGCGCACTGCTGCTGCCCGCGCTCGACGATTTCTACCGGCAATACCCCGAGATCGACGTGCGGCTCGGCCTCGCCGACCGCAACATCGATCTGATTCAGGACGGCGTGGATTGCGTGATCCGTATGGGCACGCCGGAAGAGTCGAGTCTCGTCGCGCGGCGCATCGGCCAGGCGCGCATTGTCACGTGCGCATCGCCGGCATATCTGGAGAAACATGGCGAGCCGACCACGCTCGAAGAATTGAGCGAGCACCGCGCGGTCAACTACGTGTCGGCGCGCACCGGCAGGACGTTCCCGTTCGAATACGAGGTGGACGGCGATATTGCCAAGGTGTCGTTAAAGAGCGTGCTCGCTGTCAACGACGGCAGCGTCTATATCGGCGCGGCGGCGCTCGGTCACGGCATCATCCAGCCGTCACGCTTCATGGTCGCCGATCTGATTGCGCAAGGCGCGCTGAAGGAAATCCTCACCGGCTATACGAGCCCCAGCACGCCGCTTTCGGTGCTGTATGCGCATCGCCGCAATCTAAGTTCGCGGCTGCGTGCTTTCATCGAATGGGTGACCGAACTGGCACGCAACAATCCGGATCTGCGTATTACGGAGTAGTAAAACCAGGCGCGCAAAACTAAAAACCCCATGCGTTGTGGAACGCATGGGGTTTTTGTTTCAATTGCACTGAAAGCAGTAAAACTTCGCGATCAGGCAATCCGCTCTTCGTTCGACGGATCGAACAGCACCGCCTTAGACGTATCGAACAGCAGCGTCGTATTCGCCAGCGGCTGCGGATTCGACGCCGGGTGCACGCGGCTCACAATACGCTTGCCGTTGACCTGTGCGAACACCAGCGTGTCCGGACCGGTCGGCTCGATCACGTCGACCTTTACTTCGATCGGCTGCAGCTTCGCGTTGTCGCCGTGCGCGCCGCGCGCGTCGGTGATGCGCTCCGGACGCAGGCCGAGAATCACCTCACGGCCCACGTGCGACTTCACCTTCGCCGAGTCGAACGGCAGGTTCAGCGGCGTGCGCGCAACACCCGTATCCAGTTCGAGCGCCACACCCGCGCCCTGCTCCACCAGCTTGCCCTGAATGAAGTTCATCGGCGGCGCACCGATGAAGCCGGCCACGAACAAATTCGACGGCGAGTCGTAGATGTCCTGCGGTGCGCCGAACTGCTGCACGACACCGTCTTTCATCACCGCGATGCGGTCACCGAGCGTCATCGCTTCGATCTGATCGTGCGTCACGTAGACGATCGTCGTGCCGAGGCGTTGATGCAGCAGCTTGATTTCAGAGCGCATCTCGATACGCAGCTTCGCGTCGAGGTTCGACAGCGGCTCGTCGAACAGGAACATGACCGGATCGCGCGCCAAGGCACGGCCCATGGCCACGCGCTGACGCTGGCCGCCGGACAGTTGACCCGGCTTGCGGTCCAGCAGGTGCGTGATCTGCAGCGTGTTCGACACGCGGTCGACGATCTGCGTCTGCTCGTTCTTCGGCACCTTGCGGATGTTCAGACCGAACGAGATGTTCTCGCGCACCGTCATGGACGGGTACAGCGCGTACGACTGGAACACCATCGCAATGTCGCGATCTTTCGGCGACAGGTTGTTCACCGTCTTGCCGTCGATCTGGATCTCGCCCTTGGTCACAGTCTCGAGGCCGGCAATCATGTTGAGCAGCGTCGACTTCCCGCAGCCCGAACCGCCGACCAGAATCAGGAACTGGCCGTCTTCGATGTCGATATTGACACCCTTCAGAACCGGCACCCCGTTCGGGTAAGTCTTATACACGTCACGGATGGAAAGGCTTGCCATGCTGTGAATCCTCTTGTCTCTGGTACTGCTTGAAAACTTTGTCGGGTGACGGCGGCTTCGAATCGAACAGAAGCCGCCGCGCTCGGATGAACTAGCCTGGCCTTTAGCCCTTCACCGCGCCGGCCGTCAGGCCGCGCACGAAATAGCGTCCGGCGATGATATAGACCAGCAGCGTGGGCAACGCGGCGATGATCGCGCCGGCCATGTCCACGTTGTATTCCTTCACGCCGGTCGAGGTGTTCACGAGGTTGTTCAGCGCCACCGTGATCGGCATGGAATCGACGCCGGAGAACACGATACCGAACAGGAAGTCGTTCCAGATCTGCGTGAATTGCCAGATCAGGCACACCATGAAAATCGGCAGCGAAACCGGCAGCAGAATCTTCGTGAAGATCGTGAAGAAACCCGCGCCGTCGATACGCGCCGCTTTGACGAGTTCAGCCGGAATGCTGACGTAGAAGTTGCGGAAGAACATCGTGGTGAAGGCGATACCGTAGATCACGTGCACCACCACCAGACCGGTGGTCGTGTTCGACAGGCCGAGAAAGCCTTCGAAACGCGCCATCGGCAGCAGGATCGCCTGGAACGGAATGAAGCAGCCGACCAGGATCATCGTGAAGATCGGATCCGCGCCACGGAAACGCCAGTGCGTGAGCACATAACCGTTGAACGCGCCGATGATCGACGAGATCAGCACGGCGGGAATCACCATGCGCACCGAGTTCATGAAGAACGGCTGCATGCCGTCGCAACGCACACCCGTGCAGGCGCCGCTCCAGGCCTTGATCCACGGATCGACGGTCCAGTGCGTGGGCGGCGTGAGCAGATTGCCCGTGCGCAGTTGATCGATGTCCTTGAACGACGTGGACAGCATCACGTACAGCGGGAACAGGAAATACAGGGCGAACAGGAACAGGGCCGCATAAATGACGGCACGGCTGATCGTCATCTTAGGCTGCATTGCGGGTGCTCCTCGATTCCAGATACATGAGCGGCACGAGCACGGCTACGACAGTGGCGAGCATCATCATCGACGATGCCGCGCCGACGCCCAGCTGCCCGCGATTGAACGAAAACGTGTACATGAAAATAGCCGGCAGCGACGAAGACGTGCCCGGACCGCCCGCGGTCAACGCAACCACCAGGTCGAAGGTCTTGATCGTGATGTGGCAGAGAATCAGCAGCACGGAGAAGAACACCGGGCGCATGCTTGGAATCACGATCTTGCGGTAGATGGTGGGCAAGCCCGCGCCATCCATCTGCGCGGCCTTGAAGATTTCACCGTCGACACCACGCAAGCCCGCAAGGAACAGCGCCATCACGAAGCCGGTGGACTGCCACACGGCCGCGATTACGACGCAGAAAATCGCCTTGTCCGGATCGCCCAGCCAGCTGAACGAAAAGCTCGTCCAGCCCCAGTCGTGGAACACTTTTTCGAGGCCGACGCTGGGCGTCATGATCCATTGCCACGCCGTACCCGTCACGATGAACGACAGCGCCATTGGGTACAGGAACACGGCGCGCAGCGCGCCTTCGTTGCGGATCTGCTGATCGAGCAGGATCGCGAGAAACAGACCAAGACCGATACAGATACCGATGAACGGGATGCCGAACCAGCCGAGGTTCGCAGCCGAGGTCCAGAACACATCGTTATCGAACAGTTCGCGATAACGATCGAGACCGACGAATTCATAACGGGGCATCAGTCGCGAATTGGACAGCGACAGATAGCCGGTAACTGCAATGAAGCCATAGACGAAGATCAGGCTGATCACGACGCTGGGTGCGAGCACCAGCTTCGGAATCCAGCGATCGGCAAGGGCCGCCATGGGCGACGCGCGGCGGGCGGCGCTAGCCGTTTTCCCGTTTCCGCTGATAGAAGCAGTCACTACTCGACTCCTGCTGAAACTGTACCGCCGGGAGATTCACGCCTGACAGACGCGAGGCCGCAACGGCATAGGTGTGACTCTATGAAACCAGGGGTGAAGCCGCTTGTGACCAGTGCAACCAGTGCAATCAGCGACGTGAAGGGCGCGCCCGGCGCCCGTTGCTGAACCGCCGGGCGCGCCGCTTCGCTTACTTCACTTACTTGGTCTTCGCTGCCTTCGCGAGCGCGGCAACCGCGCTCTTCGAATCCTGCTGCGAGTTCATGAACTTCGTGACCACATCCGAGATCGCGCCGGCTGCTGCATCCGGTTGCGCCATGCCGTGTGCCAGCGAAGGCACATAGCCGCCCGACTTGATCGCCACTTGTTCATCCGCGTACGACTTCTTCGCGCAGTCGTCGAACTTGGCCATCGACACGCCCAGGCGAACCGGGATGGAACCCTTGTTCAGGCTGAACTGCTCCTGGAAGTCCGGCGACATGATCGTCTTGGCCAGTGCGAGCTGACCCGGCGTGGCCGCCTTTGCGCCCTTCTGCTGGAAGAACACGAACGAGTCTACGTTGAACGTGTAGGACTTTTCCGTGCCCGGCACTGCGGCGCAGATGTAGTCCGAGCCCGACTTCTTGCCGGCGTTGGCGAATTCGCCCTTCGCCCAGTCGCCCATGAACTGCATGCCGGCCTTGCCGTTGATGACCATGGCCGTTGCCAGGTTCCAGTCACGGCCCGTGCGGCCCGCGTCGAAGTAACCCTGGATCTTGCGGACCGTGTCGAACACGCCGACCATCTGATCCGACGTCAGCGTCTTCTCGTCGAGGTCGACCAGCGCCTTCTTGTAGAAGCCCGCGCCTTGCGACAGCACGACGTCTTCCCACAGCGTCAGGTCTTGCCACGGCTGGCCGCCCATCGCGATCGGCTGGATGCCCGCGGCTTTCATCTTGTCGGCCACCGCGAAGAATTCAGGCCACGTGGTCGGCGCCTTGCCGCCTGCCTTGTCCAGCGCTGCCTTGTTGATGTACAGCCAGTTCACGCGGTGCACCGAGAACGGCGCTGCCACGTAGTGACCGTCCGCGTGCATGATCTTGTCGATTTCCGGCGGCAGATTCTTCTTCCAGTCGCCCGCGACGGAGTCGATTGGCACCAGCACGCCTTGCGACGCCCAGTCCTGGATCAGCGGACCCTTGATCTGCGCAGCGCTCGGTGCGTTGCCCGAGATGACCTGCGTCTTGAGTGCCGTCATGGCAGCCGCGCCGGCGCCACCCGCAACCGCGAAGTCCTTCCACGTGTAACCCTGCTTCGTCATGTCGTCCTTGAGGACGCCGACGGCTTTCGATTCACCGCCCGAAGTCCACCAGTGCAACACTTCGATCGACTCGGCGGCTTGCACGGCCGAGACGCCACACATCAGACCTGCGGCGCACAAAGCGCCCATGATCGCGCGAAATTTCATTGCTTATCTCCTCCAGACACCTGAACAAAAAACAAATGGCCCCTGATGTCGCCAGGGTGCTGTGGTTGGTTCAAACAGGCAAAACACTGGGCGATCGAGCACGGTCGGGCGCATGCGCGAGGCATGTGCCGGCGGACCAATGTCCGGCCGCTGGAAGCTCAAGAGATGAGTGGTTCGGGATGCAACTGACTGTCTCCTCTTTTGATTTTTGCCTGCCCGCGTTTCGCGCGGCAGACTCGAGGTGCCTTACATGTCAACCTGGTGCCGACCATTACGGAAAGCCGCTCAACTCCCCGGTTTTCCGTAAGGCCGCCGGGGCATGCTGGCGCGTGCCGACACGCAATGTCCGTTAACATGCAGGGGGCGCCTGCCGATTCGGGAAAACGCGCATCTTGACTCACAGCGCACGCTTTTTTCATCGAATTAGCGCTACCTCTTGATTTGGATTGTAGTTAAACTACAATTCAGTGTCAAAAAATATTTTATCGGACTACGGTCGCGCTTTCGCTCATCTTCCGCGGCCCCAGGACATCGACGGAGACTCATGCAAACCGATTCAAGCTTCACCTTCGTTCTCTTCGGCGGAACCGGCGATCTGTCGATGCGCAAGATCCTCCCCGCACTGTTTGAAGCGCACCGTGCAGGCGGCATGCTGGCCGACAGCGGCAAGATCGTCGCGGTGGCGCGGCATGCAACGGATCGCGGCGAGTACATCCACTGGGTGAACGAGCACGTCAAACCGCACGTGTCGAAGAACGGTGTGGACGAAGCGGCATGGTCGAGCTTTCTGGAGCGCATCGAGTTCGTGAACATCGACCTGGGCAAAGCGGAAGACTTCGTGCACTTGCGCGACGCCATTCAGAACTTGCCTGGCATTCGGGTGTTCTATCTGGCCACCGGCCCGTCGCTGTTCGTGCCGATCTGCCATGCGCTGGCATCGGTTGGGCTGAACGAGAATTCGCGCATCGTGCTGGAAAAGCCGCTTGGCTACGACCTCAAGTCGTCCAATGCCATCAATGATGCAGTCGGCGAAATCTTCGCTGAAGAACAGATCTACCGGATCGACCACTACCTCGGTAAAGAACCGGTGCAGAACCTGTTGGCGCTGCGCTTCGGCAATGCGCTGTTCGAACCGCTGTGGCGTCGCGAGTGGGTCGAGAGCATTCAGATCACGATTGCCGAAGAACTCGGCGTGGAAGCGCGCGGCGACTTCTACGACAACACCGGCGCGTTGCGCGACATGGTGCAGAACCATTTGCTGCAACTGCTTTCCATCGTCGCGATGGAACCGCCGCACTCCATGGATTCGGATTCGGTACGTGACGAAAAGCTGCGCGTGCTGCGCGCTTTGAAGCCCATCGATCCGCGCGATATCGGCAAGGTCGCCGTGCGCGGCCAATATCATTCCGGCGTGATCCGCGGCACCGCGGTGCCCGCGTACGCGACCGAGCCCGGCGTGCGGCCGGACAGCACGACCGAGACTTTCGTCGCGCTGAAGGTCGAGATCGAAAACTGGCGTTGGGCCGGCGTGCCGTTTTTCCTGCGCACCGGTAAGCGCCTGGCGGATCGCGTCGCCGAGATCGTCGTGAACTTTCGTGCGGTGCCGCATTCGGCGCTCGGGGCTTCCGCTTTGCGTGCCGGCGCGAACCGCCTGGTGATCCGTCTGCAGCCGAACGAAACCATTCGCCTGTACTGTCTCGCAAAGCAGCCCGGCGAGGGCATGAACCTGGCCAGCGTTCACCTCGACCTCGCGTTCGACCAGTTCTTCCGCGAAGGACAGATGGAGGCGTATCAGCGCCTTCTGCTCGACGTGATCAACGGCCGCCTCGCGCTGTTTGTGCGGCGCGACGAGCAGGAAGCCGCGTGGCGTTGGGTCGAACCGATCCTGAACGAATGGAAGGCGTCGAACAAGCCGCCCAAACCGTATGCTTCGGGCACATGGGGACCGGCTGCTTCGAGCGCGATGCTGGCGCAGCACGGCACCTGCTGGCTCGAAGAAGAGAATTGAATCACGGCGGCACGTCGTATTGAATGGAATACGACGCGCCGCCCGTAAGACCCACCGACGAACTGAACGGAATGGCGCCGGTATCACGAGGGCGCCTGCAAGTCATCCACTGTGCAGGCATCGCGTGAGAGCAGTACGGCACATTCCGCAGATCACACAAAAAAGCAGCACGGAGGAGAAGTGATCCAGCTTCACACTTTCGACGACCAACGCGCCCAATCCGACGCGTTGGCGAAAGCGGTCGGCGACGCGTTACATGCGTCGCTCGCCGCGCAGGCCGCCGGTTCCACCACTGGCGCGCGCCCCTCAATGCTTGCAGTGTCCGGCGGCAGCAGTCCGCGCCCGTTCCTGCAGACGTTGTCGACGCAAAGCTTCGACTGGGCGCGCATTGCCGTGACGCTGGTCGACGACCGCTGGGTGCCGGAAACGGACAGCGCGAGCAACTCGCAGTTGGTGCACGCCACGCTGTTGCAGAACGCCGCGAAGGACACCACGTTCTGGCCGCTCGTGGACACCACGCAGGATCTCAATGCGCACGTCGCCGCGCTGAACGCCGACGCGCGTTTTAGCAGCGCGCCCGACGTCGCGATTCTCGGCATGGGTGAAGACGGCCACACCGCGTCGATCTTCGCCGACTCGCCCGAATGGGATCATGCGATCACCACCACCGATCGCTTCGTTGCCGTGCATCCTGGCAGCGCGCCGCACGCGCGCGTGAGCTGGTCGATGTCCGCGTTGAAGGAAGTGAAGCATCTGTTTTTGCTGATCGCAGGACCGCGCAAGATGGACGTGCTGAATGCCGCGTCCGCTTCGCTACAAAAAAATGCCATCTCGCAGTTGGCAAACGACAAGGGAGTGAGACTCGATGTCTACTGGTGTGCAAACTAAGGCTGTTCCGGGCGCGGGCCAGCACGCCGATGGACCGAGGCTGCTGGCCGACATCGGCGGCACGAATGCGCGCTTCGCGCTGGAGACGAGCCCGGGCGAAATCGGCTCGGTGAAAGTCTATCCGTGCGCGGACTATCCGGGCGTTGCCGAAGTCATCAAAAAGTATCTGAAGGACACCAAGATCGGCCGCGTGAATCATGCGGCGATCGCGATTGCAAATCCGGTCGATGGCGATCAGGTGAGCATGACGAATCACGACTGGAGCTTTTCGATCGAGGCGACGCGGCGCGCGCTTGGTTTCGACACGCTGCTGGTGGTGAATGACTTTACCGCGCTGGCGATGGCGCTGCCTGGCCTCACCGACGCGCAGCGCGTGCAGGTGGGCGGTGGTGCGCGTCGGCCGAATAGCGTGATTGGTTTGCTTGGGCCTGGGACCGGCATGGGTGTGTCCGGTTTGATTCCCGCTGATGATCGCTGGATCGCGCTTGGCAGTGAAGGTGGTCATGCGACTTTTGCGCCGGCTGACGAGCGCGAAGATATCGTGTTGCAGTACGCGCGCAAGAAGTGGTCGCATGTGTCGTTCGAGCGTGTGGCGGCGGGGCCTGGTATCGAAGTGATTTATCGCGCGCTCGCGGGCCGCGACAAGAAGCGTGTGGCGGCGAATGTCGACACGATCGAGATCGTCAAGCGTGCGCTGGAAGGCGAGCCGCTGGCAGCGGAATCCGTCGATGTGTTCTGCGGCATTCTCGGCACCTTCGCGGGCAATATTGCGGTGACGCTTGGGGCGTTGGGCGGGATTTATATTGGCGGTGGTGTCGTGCCGCGGCTTGGCGAGTTCTTTTCGCGGTCGTCGTTTCGCAAGCGCTTCGAGGCTAAAGGCCGGTTCGAGGCTTATCTGCAGAACGTGCCCACTTATGTGATTACCGCTGAATATCCGGCGTTTCTGGGTGTTTCCGCGATTCTTGCCGAGCAGTTGTCGAATCGTGCGGGGGGCAGTTCATCGGCCGTGTTCGAGCGGATTCGACAGATGCGCGATGCGTTGACGCCGGCCGAGCGACGTGTGGCTGACCTTGCGCTGAATCATCCGCGCTCGATTATCAATGATCCGATTGTGGATATCGCGCGGAAGGCGGATGTGAGTCAGCCGACTGTGATCCGGTTTTGCCGGTCGTTGGGTTGCCAGGGGCTGTCGGATTTCAAGCTGAAGCTGGCGACCGGGTTGACGGGCACTATTCCTGTTAGCCATAGTCAGGTGCATCTCGGCGATACGGCGACGGACTTCGGTGCGAAGGTGCTCGATAACACCGTGTCGGCGATTTTGCAGTTGCGCGAGCATTTGAATTTCGATCAGGTTGAGCGGGCTATTGATCTGCTGAACGGCGCGCGGCGCATCGAGTTCTATGGGCTCGGGAATTCGAATATCGTCGCTCAGGATGCGCATTACAAGTTCTTCCGGTTTGGCATTCCTACTATCGCCTACGGTGATTTGTATATGCAGGCGGCGTCGGCTGCTTTGCTTGGGAAGGGGGATGTGATCGTTGCTGTGTCCAAGTCAGGGCGCGCGCCTGAGTTGTTGCGCGTTCTTGATGTGGCTATGCAGGCTGGCGCTAAGGTGATTGCTATTACTTCGAGTAATACGCCTTTGGCTAAGCGGGCTACTGTCGCGCTTGAGACTGATCATATTGAAATTCGTGAGTCGCAGTTGTCCATGATTTCGCGGATTTTGCATCTGGTTATGATTGATATTCTTGCTGTGGGGGTGGCTATTCGGCGCGCTGTGCCCAGCGCTGATGTGGCTGAGACTGTGGCTAAGGCCAGGCAAGGGGCTGATGATGATGCTAGTGCTGTGCTCGATTGGTTGAGTCATGGGGCGGCTTCTTCGGCTAGGGATTGAGGATTGAGGTTTTTGGTCTGCGCCGCGGGTTTGGGTGTTTTTTTGTGGTGTTGGCCTTTCCTTGATTTGTTAGTGGTCCATTAGTGTTGCCCCTGTGCGGGGCGGCACCTACTTTTCTTTGCCGGCCGCAAAGAAAAGTAGGCAAAAGAAAGCGGCTCACACCGCTAGTTCTTAAGCGGGTCCCCCGCGCAGTCGCGGTAGTGGTTCATCTGGAATCTGTGCTCTCGCACATTCCGCGTGAGTGACAAAGCGCTCATTCTTCCCGCCTCGCGCAACGCGCTCGCCGGAAGGGGCTGCTTGAAGTCCGTGGGTTTCGCCGTGCGCAGTGCGGGCCGTCGGCTTCGCCTCGGCGATGTGCTGTTGGAGGCTTTCGGATCTTTAAGCGGGGTTGCTCGGGAAAATGTCAGCGTTGAGCCACCACATTTGCGATCACCTCAGCACGCGCATCCCGTCGCACCGCAGTACCCTCGGAATGCGAAAGATACATGCCTCTTCCTTCATGGCCGCAGTGCGACGCCGCAGGTCGTCGCGTGACTCGTGGCTCGTGGCTCGCGGCTCGCGGCTCGCGGCTCGTAGCTCGTAGCTCGTGGCTCGTAGCTCGTAGCTCGTGGCTCGTGGCTCTTGGCTCTTGGCTCTTGGCTCTTGGCTCTTGGCTCTTGGCTCTTGGCTCTTGGCTCTTGGCTCTTGGCTCACCGGTCACGGGTCACGGGTACGGCTCACGGCTCACGGCTTACGGCTCATGGCTCGTGGCCCACGGCTTGTGGCTTGTGGCTTGTGGCTTGTGGCTTGTGGCTTGTGGCTTGTGGCTTGTGGCTTGTGGCTTGTGGCTTGTGGCTTGTGGCTTGTGGCTTGTGGCTTGTGGCTTGTGGCTTGCCGTCAGTGTGCTGTCGCTGTGCGACGCGAGACCGTTTTGAATTGCATCTGTTTGTTCTCCGTCCGCCTCGTTGCGCCGATACGCTCACGGCTACCCGCCGCTGTCCGCGTAGCCTTTGCCAGGAGGTCCGCTGCGCGGCGCGCCGTGATCCGGCTTTCGGGAATGCCCTTCGCGTCGAGTGCGATGACCTGGTATAACTCGCGGTCAATCTCGACTTCGCGGTGGTAGTCCTCGACGGTGTCCAACAGCAGTTCCAGCAGTTTCCGCTGGCGGTGCCTTTCTTCCCGCATCACCGCCGGACTCCTAACTATCGATGCCACAAACGTGACCAGCTTGTCCAGTTGACCTAGCTGCCGTTCAACGAGTCCGAATGCGGACAAAGCCAGTTTTTCGTATTGAAGCGCGTCTACGGGTGGGCGCGACGTAGTGCGTGAATTCTTGACGGATTTACTCATGGCGCGATCTCCCTGAAACTTATCTGGATCGCCCGACACGCGCTTGCAAGGTGGTGAGCGGGCACAGTGACAAGGTTGGCGGCCGTTACCAAACCGGCAGGCCCGAAGGCCTCCCCATCAAGGCCCGCCCATAAGACGTGCTGAGACAGACACACGCCCTGCCAATGCAGGCGCGTGTTTGGTAGCAGGCCGCCAAGCCTGGCCGTCGTTGTTCTGACGGCGAATTGAGTTTAAACGTCTTGCTTCACGAGTGATCACCCGCACGAGCTAAAAGCCGCCCGCCAGCAAGATTTCTGAAATTTCCCAACCATCACCCGAATACGAGGACTACAGCGGTAGGGTAACGCCGAAGGAAAACGAAGCGAACGGGGCAAATGAACGACCGCGACGGCGCGCGCAGCGCCGCCGGAAGAATGAGCGCTTTGTCACGAAAGCGAAATGTGCGAGAGCACAGATTCCAGATGAACCACTACCGCGACTGCGCGGGGGACCCGCTTAAGAATTAGCGGTGTGAGCCGCTTTCTTTTGCCTACTTTTCTTTGCGGCCGGCAAAGAAAAGTAGGTGCCGCCCCGCACAGCAATGCTCTCAACTTAAGCCTCGAAGGGCTTGTATACAGGGCGTTAGCCCTGTAAACTTCATCGCATAACTCACTGATAAATCAACGATATGAACTCAAATACCAGCGTCCTCAAGGCTTCTGGCTGAGTTCTCCGAATTCCTGTTCGATCCGGCGCTCGCCGATCGCGTGCGTCGTTCTCCCACCGCCTTTACCCGCAATCGCACACTGACCTTGCCGCGCATGGCCGCGCTGATGATGTCGGGCATGTGCGCCAGTGTGCAGGCCGAACTTGACGCGCTATTCGGCGCACTGGGAAGCCGCGGCGGGCGCACCCGCGCTGTCAGCGCACAGGCCTTCAGCAAGGCGCGACGGGGCGTGTCTGCCGAACTGTTCGAGCTGGCCCGCGCCCGCCTGATCTCGCTGGCCCAACCCCATATCGATTCGATGCGCTGGCACGGCCTGAGGCTGGTCGCCGCTGATGGCAGCCGCCTGCGTGTGGGCACGCGTCGCGGCCATGAACTGCGCGCCGATCACTACGCGTTTGCGCTATTCCTGCCGGGTTCCGAACTGACCCTGCACGCTGCACTTCATCCCGCCGACGGCGGCGAGCGGCAGATGCTGTTCGAAGCCCTCGATGTGCTGCAACCGCATACCGACCTGCTGCTGCTCGATCGCGGCTATATCGGCAACGCGATGGTGGCCGCACTCGCACAGCGCGAAATCCCGTTCTGCATGCGCGTCGATGCGCGTAACTGGAAATGCGTCAGCGCCTTTGCCCGCAGCGGTAAAGCCGAGCGTGTGGTGACACTGGACGCGCCCGGCGAACTGGATGCCCGCGACTATGAACTGGCGCGTACGCCCACCACTGTTCGCCTGATCCGCGACGTCACGCCGGGCGGTCGCGTGCGGGTGCTGATGACCTCGCTGCTCGATGGCGGGCGTTATCCGGCGGCATCGTTCGGCGCGCTCTATCACCAGCGCTGGCGGGTCGAGGAAGCGTTCAAACGACTCAAGCACCGGCTGCGGCTGGAAGCCGTCACAGGCCTCGATTACCTGGCGTTACAGCAGGACTTCGGCGCAAAATCCTCGCCGACAACCTGTTCACCCTGCTCAGCGATCTCGATGCGCCGCACGACGACAGACATGCCAGCCGTCCTAACCGGGTGTATGCACTGGGCGCACTCAAGCCCATCCTCGGCGCGTGTCTTCTGCGCATCCAGCGCTGCCTGGACGGCCTCGCCGGTGTGCTGGAAATGATCCAACAGACCCGATGCCGGATACAGCCCTCACGCTCCTATACAAGACCACCCAGAAAAGCCAAGCCCCACTTCCACCTCGCGTACAAACTTGCTTGATGCAGCGGAGCTTAAGTTGAGAGCATTGCCCCGCACAGGGGCAACACTAATGGACCACTAACAAATCAAGGAAAGGCCAAAGCAAGAAGCCCAACCATCCCCCAACACCCAAAAAAGCGATAATAGAAACCCCGAAGCGCCGCAGGCAAAAAAACCAGATGATCATCCGCCCCCACGTCCATTGGTTCCGCATGCTGCTAGCCTGGCGAGGCTCCGTCCTCCCGCAATTGCTACCGCGCCTTGCGCTGATCTTCTGCATTTCGATAGTCGCCGTAGCAGCCCACGACCACCTGCTCCCGATCTCGCTAAACCTCAACACCACAGCGCCCTTCTCGCTAATAGGCATAGCGTTAGCGGTATTTCTAGGCTTCAGAAACAACGCCAGCTACGACCGCTGGTGGGAAGCCCGCAAACTGTGGGGTCAACTGCTGAACGAATCGCGCTCACTCATCCGCCAGGCGCTCACCCTGCCGACAAAACAGTTGCAAAAAGAAGACCTCAAAGAATTTACAGCAGCACTCAGCGCCCTCCCGCACGCGCTGCGTCACCAACTCCGCAAGAGCGACCCAACCGCAGACCTCGCCGAACGCCTGCCGCCCACCCTGTTCGCCCGCGTCGTAGCATCGCGCTACAAACCGGCCGCCTTGATGCTTTCCCTCGGCGAATGGGTGCAACGCCAGGCCAAAACGGGCGCGATCGACCCGATGGCCGTCATCGCCTTCGATCGAAATCTGAATGGAATCTCGGATGTAATCGGCGGATGCGAGCGCATCGTTTCAACGCCGCTGCCGTTCGCCTATTCGGTGATGATTCACCGCACGGTGTATTTCTTCTGCGCGTCCCTGCCGTTCGGACTGGTGGACAGTATCGGCATCTTCACGCCCGTCTTCGCGGTCTTCGTGGCGTACACGTTCATGGCGCACGAAGCCATTGCATCGCAAATCGAAGAACCTTTCGGCACCGACGACAACGACCTCGCGCTCAACATGATGTCCGTAGTGATCGAGGACTCAATGCGCGACCTGCTCGGCGAACCAGCCATCAAGTTGCCAAGCCCGGAAGCTGAAGACTACCTGCTCGATTGAACACGCTTCGGCCAAAGTGCGTCGGTCGCTCTCAACGCTCAGCTATTGCCGACCGTCTCCGACAATCGCTTGAGCGTCGCCACACGCGCGCCGATGATATCGATCCGACCACGCTCATCGACCACCGGCGTCGTAGCATTCAGATATGCGGTCCACGCCTTCTGCGCGCGTGTCAGCGTCGGACGCGTACGCACCGGCATCTTCGACTGCAAACGCCGGTAATAGCGGTTCAGATCGAACATCGCATGCTCGCACTGTGCGTCCGCGCGGCACGCGCGCACACGGCGCGGCGGATCGCCGCCGGCGCTCGCCTTCGCCAGCGCGCTGCGCAGCGCGAGCGCGCGGTCACGCACCGGCTGCAATTGCATGTCAGCTTCGGCAAGCACGTACATCGAGCCGTGCGTCGTGGCAAACACGGCTGCGAGCAGCTGCTTCTCGGCATCGCGTGAAGCCTGCCAGCTCGCCTGGCTCTTTTCCCACTGCTTGCGCCGCGCGGGCGGCAACTTCTGTTGAAGCTGCTGCCACGCGTTATCGAGCGCGGTCTTCCAGCCGATCCGCGCGTTGTCCATGCACTGCACTTGCCCCGTTGTCGACGACATGTCGCCGCGCGCAAGGCACGTACGCATCGACGCATCGATCGGATCGGCCGCGGCGACTTCGGCATGCGCCGGCAACGACGCCGCGCCGAACACCGCCGCCAAAGCGAGCGCACCGAACGCGCGCCGCGCGCCGCGAACGCCAGTGCCAGTTGCCAACAGGGACGTCACCCGCAACATCATCAGCCGCGAACGCAATCGACGAAGTATTCGATCCGCCCATTGATCGTTTCGCCGACAAGTCCATGGATATCCGTATGGAACCCCGGGAAGCGCTCGTTGAATTCCCGCGCGAAACGCAAATAGTTGACGATGGTCTTGTTGAAGCGCTCGCCCGGAATCAGCAGCGGAATACCCGGCGGATACGGCGTCAACAGGATCGACGTGACGCGGCCCTCGAGCTCGTCGATAGGTACGCGGTCGATCTCGCGGTGCGCGAGCTTGGCGAAGGCATCCGACGGCTTCATGGCCGGTTCCATGCTCGACAGGTACATCTCCGTCGTCAATCGGGCGATGTCGTTCGCGCGGTAGACGCTATGAATCTGCTGGCACAGATCGCGCAGGCCGATGCGCTCGTACATCGGATGATGCGAGACGAACTCGGGCAGCACGCGCCACAACGGCTGGTTGTTGTCGTAGTCGTCCTTGAATTGCTGGAGTTCGGTGACCATCGAATTCCAGCGGCCCTTCGTAATGCCGATCGTGAACATGATGAAGAACGAATACAGCCCGGTCTTCTCGACGATGATGCCGTGTTCCGCCAGGTACTTCGTGACGATCGCAGCCGGAATGCCCGTCTCGCCGAAGCCGCCGCCCATGTCCAGACCCGGCGTGACAATGGTCGCCTTGATCGGGTCGAGCATGTTGAAGTTTTCGGCGAGCGGCCCGAAGCCGTGCCACGCGTCGTTCGGGCGCAGCATCCAGTCTTCGCGCGAACCGATGCCTTCTTCGGCGAACTGGTCCGGGCCCCACACCTTGAAGAACCAGTCGTCGCCGTATTCGGCGTCGACCTTGATCATGGCGCGGCGGAAATCGAGCGCTTCTGCAATCGATTCTTCCACGAGCGCGGGGCCGCCCGGCGCTTCCATCATGGCCGCGGCCACATCGCACGAGGCGATGATCGCGTACTGCGGGCTGGTGGATGTGTGCATCAGATACGCTTCATTGAAGCGATGCTTGTCGAAGCGGCTGTTCTTCGAATCCTGCACGACGATCTGCGAAGCCTGCGAAATGCCGGCCAGCAGCTTGTGCGTGGAGTGCGTGGCGAACACCATCGCGCCGATCCGCGGACGCCCCGCGCCGATCGCGTGCATATCCTGATAGAACTCGTGGAATTCCGCGTGCGGCAGCCAGGCTTCGTCGAAGTGCAAGGTGTCGAGCCAGTCGCCCAGCATTTCCTTGATCATCTCGACGTTGTAGATCACACCGTCGTACGTGCTTTGCGTGATCGTCAGAATGCGCGGCTTGAGATCCGGATTCTTCGCGAGCGCTTCGCGAGCGAACGGATTCGCGAGGATCTTCTTCTTGATGTTTTCCGGCTCGAACTCGCTGCGCGGAATCGGACCGATGATGCCGAAGTTGTTGCGCGTAGGCGTGAGGAACACCGGAATCGCACCGGTCATCGTGATCGCGTGCAGGATCGATTTGTGGCAGTTGCGGTCCACCAGCACGATATCACCCGGCGCGACCGTGCCGTGCCAGACGATCTTGTTCGAGGTCGACGTGCCGTTGGTCACGAAGAACACGTGATCCGCGCTGAAGATGCGCGCCGCGTTGCGTTCCGAAGCCGCGACCGGTCCCGTGTGATCGAGCAACTGGCCGAGTTCGTCCACGGCATTGCACACGTCCGCGCGCAGCATGTTCTCACCGAAGAACTGGTGGAACATCTGGCCGAGCGGGCTCTTCAGGAACGCGACGCCGCCCGAGTGTCCCGGGCAGTGCCACGAGTACGAGCCTTCGTCCGCGTACTGCACCAGTTCCTTGAAGAACGGCGGCGCGAGCGAATCCAGATACACCTTGGTCTCGCGGATGATGTGGCGCGCCACGAACTCCGGCGTGTCCTCGAACATGTGGATGAAGCCGTGCAGTTCGCGCAGGATGTCATTAGGCAAGTGGCGCGAGGTACGCGTTTCGCCGTACAGGAAGATCGGAATGTCGGCGTTGCGGCGGCGCACTTCGGTCACGAACGCCCGCAGCGCGACGATCGCCGCGGCCAGCTCCGGCGTTTCGCCTTCCACCACCACATTATCGACGTACGGCAGCAACTCGTCGTCGTCGATCGAGAGGATGAAGCACGAGGCGCGGCTCGACTGCTGCGCGAACGACGTCAGATCGCCGTAGCTCGTCAACCCGAGCACTTCCGCGCCTTCTTTCTCGATGGCTTCGGCCAGAGCGCGGATGCCGGAACCCGAGATATTCTCGGAGCGGAAATCTTCGTCGATGATGACGACGGGAAAACGAAACTTCATGGGCGATTCTCCAAAAAGAACGACCGCTGCATTCTGTAAATGGCAGCGGTCACCCGGTATAGCTGGTGGGTCAGTGCGCTGCCGACGTCACGTTTTCGGCAACGTGACGCCGTGCTGACCTTGATATTTGCCGCCGCGATCCGCGTACGACGTTTCACAAATTTCGTCGCTTTCGAAAAACAGCACTTGAGCGACGCCTTCGTTCGCGTAGATTTTCGCAGGCAAAGGTGTCGTATTCGAGAATTCGAGCGTGACGTGCCCTTCCCATTCCGGCTCGAACGGCGTCACGTTGACGATGATCCCGCAACGCGCATACGTGGACTTGCCCAGACACACGGTCAGGACGCTGCGCGGAATGCGGAAATACTCCACCGTGCGCGCGAGCGCGAACGAATTCGGCGGGATGATGCAGACGTCGCCCTTGAAGTCGACAAACGACTTCTCGTCGAAATTCTTCGGATCGACGATAGTCGAGTTGATGTTCGTGAAGATCTTGAATTCGTCGGCGCAGCGGATGTCGTAGCCGTAGCTCGACGTGCCGTAGCTGACAATCTTCCGGCCGTCTTCGGAGACGCGAACCTGATCGGGCGCGAACGGCTCGATCATGTTGTGCGACGCGGCCATGCGCCGGATCCACTTGTCGGATTTGATAGTCATAGGTGAACGCTGCTCGACGTGAATGACAGAGATGTGACGGATAACAACCCGGCAACTGCCGGGTCACTTTCGGCTTGCTGCGCGCCTGCTTTGCGCTGACTCCGCGGAAGCGGCCCGGGCGGCGTGCGGTTCAGGCGCCCTACGCTTGCCCTTCGGCGCGTCCCGCCCATGCGGCAGAACAGGCCTTCCGGCGAGCCCGCCGAACGAAAGGCGCTCATTTTACGCGATCGTGAGAATGGTGCCGCAGCTTGGCTTGAAGAGCGCTCCGCTGCCTGCCCCAAGACCGCCCGACCGGACGCTGGCGGCCCGTACCCGGGCCTTGATCACGCAGCTTCCCCAACGCTCACTGGCGAATCAGTCCGCAGGCGAGCGCGGGACCCGCGCCATGTTGCGGATAGGCGTAGGGATCGGTCGCGTCGTGGTGCAGCAGAACCGCGCGCTGCAACACTGAGCGGATGCCGTCGAGCGAGACGTCCGGTGCAACGATGAAGCCCGTGGCCACGCCGTTCGCGTCCGCATGAATATTGCCGAGGTCGCCCTCGACGCGCG
Organism: Paraburkholderia sp. BL27I4N3; assembly: GCF_003386115.1. Taxonomy (NCBI): domain Bacteria; kingdom Pseudomonadati; phylum Pseudomonadota; class Betaproteobacteria; order Burkholderiales; family Burkholderiaceae; genus Paraburkholderia; species Paraburkholderia sp. BL27I4N3. Next base: position 3,367,542 of record NZ_QREJ01000001.1, read on the forward strand.
CGCCCGATTTCAGACGCTCCGCGGCCGGCGAAAACACCTGACCGGCGCTGGAACCGTCAGCGGCATTGCAGTCGCCGCGCTCGTGCACTTGCAACGCGTGGTCGCTATTGGGCTGCATGCCCGCGAGATTGTAGGTAACCTGCACGCCGTCCGAGCGCTCGATGAACGTGACGAGACCGCGCGCCTGATTGCCCACGGTGGGCAGCAACTGCGCGTCCGCACGTTTTTCCTGTGGTCTCAGGAATGCGCTACAGCCGCATAACAGCACACTGCTGGCAGCCAGGACGATGAACGCATGCACCGCCTGCCCGTCGATTCGTTTTCCCATGCGATCCTCTTGCCGGCCTGGTGGCCGCCCCTGCGGCCGCCGAGCCGAACTTGTGAAGTCGACATGATACCGCGAGACCAGGCCAAAACAGACGCCTTGGCCCCTTGTCCGAACGGCTGATCAAGCGCGGCCTCTCGAACCCGGCGCGTCACGCCAGCCGGAGGGCGTGATCCTCAAGGAGCCTTCCCGCGCGGCAAAAAACTTAGTGCAGCGCGCGTTTCCTCAGGTGTTCTGGACCACGATATTGGGAAACTTGGACGTCATGTCGCGAGCGCGTTCGGCGATATGGATCGCCACCTTGCGCGCGATCGACCGATAGATCTCCGCGATACGTCCCTGCGGGTCGGCCACCACGGTCGGTTTGCCCGAGTCGGCCTGCTCGCGGATCGCGATGTCGAGCGGCAGGCTGCCGAGCACGTCGACGCCGTATTCCTCGCCCATGCGCTCGCCGCCGCCGGCGCCGAAAATATGCTCTTCGTGGCCGCAATTCGAGCAGATATGCATACCCATGTTCTCGACGATGCCGAGAATCGGAATGCCCACCTTCTCGAACATCTTGAGGCCCTTCTTCGCGTCGAGCAGCGCGATGTCCTGCGGCGTGGTGACGATCACCGCGCCCGTCACCGGGACGCGTTGCGAGAGCGTGAGCTGAATGTCGCCGGTGCCCGGCGGCATGTCCACGATCAGGTAGTCCAGATCGTGCCAGTTCGTCTGTCGCAGCAGTTGTTCGAGCGCGGAAGTGGCCATCGGACCGCGCCACACCATCGGATTGTCCTGCTCGATCAGAAAGCCGATCGAATTGGCCTGCAAGCCGTGGCCGGTCATCGGGTTCATCGACTTCTCGTCCGGCGACTCGGGGCGGCCGACGATGCCGAGCATCATCGGCAGCGACGGGCCGTAGATGTCCGCGTCGAGAATACCGACCGACGCGCCTTCGCTCGCCAGCGCCAACGCAAGATTCACGGCAGTCGTGCTTTTGCCGACGCCGCCCTTGCCCGACGCCACCGCGACGATATTCTTAACGTTCGGCAACAGTTTCACGCCACGCTGCACGGTGTGCGCCGCGATCTGCTGCGACAGCTGGACACGCACGTCCGCCACGCCTGGCACGGCGCGCAGCGCATCGGAAAATTGCGCGCGGATCGCGTCGAATTGGCGCATGGCCGGATAGCCGAGTACCACCTCGACGCTGACCGTGTCACCCTGCACGGCGACGTTCCTGATGTTCTTGGCGGCTGCGTACGGCCGGCCGGTGTTGGGGTCAGCGACGGCTGCGAGGGCAGCGTCGACCAATGCCCGATCGATACTCATTGACACTCCGTGGGGAACACCTGCGGCGCAGCGGAATCGAAGTCTCGGCCACGCGCCGGAATTTGAAAGAAATTGTTAGACAGCATTGCGAAAACCAGGCGTGCCGGGCACCCTTCGGGCAGGCGGAACGCCATGGGGCCGCATCGCTGCGTGCTTCAGTCATTATTGTAGTGGCTGACGCCACGGCGTGCCGGAAGACCCTTTTTTACTGTCGGACCGAGGCTGAACAGGGCGTAAGACTTTTCGTATTGGTGAACCGACGGCTTCATTGCCGTCATCTTCGCCAGATATATTTGTTTGATCGCGCCTTGCTCGCCTGACTCGCTTCACTCAAAAGGAATCAAAAATGAATGCAAAAATCATGACTCGCCTGGCAGTCTTCGCGGTTGCCGGTTCATTGCTGGCCGGCTGCGCCAGCCAGCAGGGCACGAACACGGCTGTCGGTACTGGTGTGGGTGCCGGCACTGGCGCGGCGCTGGGCGCGATCTTCGGCGGCGGCAAGGGCGCGGCGATCGGCGCGGGCGTCGGCGCGGCGGTGGGCGGCATCACCGGCTACAACTGGCAAGCCATTCACAACAAGCTGTCGGGCGCCACCAAGGGCACCGGCACGCAAATCACCGAACAGCCGGACGGTTCGCTCAAGCTGAACATTCCGAGTTCGGTCACGTTCGACACCAACAGCTACGCAGTCAAGCCGTCGTTCGCGCCGGTGCTGGATCAACTGACGCAAACCATGCAGCAGAATCCGGAACTGATCGCACAAGTGATCGGCTATACGGACAGCACGGGCCAGCCGGCCTACAACCAGACGCTGTCGGTGAACCGTGCGGAAAGCGTGACGGGTTACCTGGGCCAACGTGGCGTCGCGCCGCAACGCCTGTCGGCACAAGGCATGGGCCAGAACCAGCCGATCGCCGACAACAACACTGAAGCCGGCCGTGCCGCGAACCGCCGCGTGGAAATCTATCTGCGCGCTACGGCTCAGCACACCACGCAATAAGGACGAGACCGAGGGAGATTGAGAAAGCCGGTCGCCGGGGTTGGACCTTCGGCGACCGTTATGCTTTGGAAAGCCGTGAAAGGCGGCGGAAAAGAAACTCGCAGGGGAACGAAAAAAATTTCGAACTCTGCCGAAAATCCGCTGTCTGTCTTTACGGTACGTGGCTGGCGAAGCCGCCGCGTCACCATTCTCCTCTTGTCGTTGTTGCTCCGGGGTTAATAGCCCCGGTTTTTTTTGGGCGCTCGGTTTACACACCGTCCGGCCCGCAGCGACTCACGCCGCGCCTAGGCGGCCCGCCCCGCGCCGGGCGCCTGCCCTGCTAGAATCAACCTTTCGTCCCACCGCAGGCTCCCGCCATCCTTATGTCAGCACCCGTAACCGATCTCTCCGCAGGCGCGCCGTCAGGCCGTCGCCAGATTCTCGTCACGTCGGCCCTTCCGTATGCGAACGGGCAAATCCATATCGGCCACCTGGTCGAATATATCCAGACGGACATCTGGGTCCGGACGTTGCGAATGCACGGACACGAGGTCTATTACGTGGGCGCCGACGACACGCACGGCACGCCCGTCATGTTGCGCGCGGAGAAGGAAGGTCTCACGCCGAAGCAGCTGATCGACCGCGTCTGGCAGGAACACAAGCGCGACTTCGACAGCTTCGGGATTTCGTTCGACAATTACTACTCGACCGACTCCGAAGAGAACCGCGTTCTCAGCGAAAACGTCTATCTGGCTCTGAAGGAAGCGGGCCTGATCGACGCGCGCGATATCGAACAGGCGTATGACCCGGTCAAGGAAATGTTCCTGCCGGATCGCTTCATCAAGGGCGAATGCCCGAAATGCGGCGCCAAAGACCAGTACGGCGACAGCTGCGAAGTATGCGGCTCGACTTACCTGCCCACCGAGCTCATCAATCCCTACTCGGTCGTCTCCGGCGCCACGCCGATTCGCAAGACGTCGACGCACTATTTCTTCCGCCTCTCCGATCCGCGTTGCGAGAATTTCCTGCGTGCATGGGTGGGCGGCCTGGCGCAGCCGGAAGCCACCAACAAGATGCGCGAATGGCTCGGCGACGCCGGCGAAGCCAAGCTCGCCGACTGGGACATCTCGCGCGACGCGCCATATTTCGGCTTCGAGATTCCGGGTGCGCCGGGCAAGTATTTCTACGTGTGGCTGGACGCACCGGTCGGCTATTACGCGAGCTTCAAGAACCTCGCCGAAAAACGCGGCCTCGACTTCGACGCGTGGGTTCGCAAAGGTTCGACGGCTGAGCAGTACCACTTCATCGGCAAAGACATTCTGTATTTCCACACGCTGTTCTGGCCGGCCATGCTCGAGTTTTCGGGTCACCGCACGCCGACCAACGTGTTCGCGCACGGCTTCCTGACCGTGGACGGCGCGAAGATGTCGAAGTCGCGCGGCACCTTCATCACCGCGCAGAGCGTGATCGACACGGGCCTGAATCCGGAATGGCTGCGCTACTACTTCGCGGCCAAGCTGAACAGCACGATGGAAGACCTCGACCTCAACCTCGACGACTTCCAGGCGCGCGTGAACAGCGATCTGGTCGGCAAGTATGTGAACATCGCGAGCCGCGCCGCCGGCTTCCTGATCAAGCGCTTCGACGGCCGCGTGCAGGACAGCGCGATGCAGCATCCGCTGCTCGCCTCGCTGCGCGCCGCCGTGCCGCAAATCGCCGCGAACTACGAAGCGCGCGAATACAACCGCGCGCTGCGTCAGACCATGGAACTGGCCGACGCCGTGAACGCATACGTCGATACCGCCAAGCCGTGGGATCAGGCCAAAGATCCGGCAAACGGCGTCGCGCTGCATGAAACCTGCAGCGTGAGCATCGAAGCGTTCCGTCTCCTGTCGCTGGCGCTCAAGCCGGTGCTGCCGAAGCTCGCCGAAGCGGTCGAAGGCTTCCTCGGCATCGAACCGCTGGTATGGGCCGACGCCAACGTGCCGCTCACCTCCACGCGCCCGATCAATGCGTACAAGCATCTGATGACGCGCGTCGATTCGAAGCAGATCGACGCGCTGATCGCCGCCAATCGCGACTCGCTGCAAGCCACGCCGGAAGCAACCGCGCCGGCCGATGCCAAAGGCAAGTCGAAGACAGCGAAAGCAGCCGCCGCCGACAAGGACGAAACGTCCGGCATCATCTCGATCGACGACTTCGCGAAAATCGATTTGCGCATTGCGAAGATCGTCGAGTGCAAGGCGGTGGAGGGATCGGACAAGCTGCTGCAGCTTACGCTCGACATTGGCGAAGAGAAAACTCGCAACGTGTTTTCGGGCATCAAGTCGGCGTATCAGCCGGAGCAACTGGTCGGCAAGCTGACGGTGATGGTCGCGAATCTCGCGCCGCGCAAGATGAAATTCGGCCTGTCCGAAGGCATGGTGCTGGCCGCCTCCGCCATCGACGAGAAAGCGGAACCGGGCCTGTACATCCTGGAGCCGCACAGCGGCGCGAAGCCGGGCATGCGCGTGAAGTAAGAAGCGCGCGGCGTCTCACACAGCAAGCAAGCATGAAAAAAACGGCACGCCCTAAAAAGGCGTGCCGTTTTTTTGACCCTAGGCGCGAAGATTCAAGCGCAGCCAATCGACCCATCACCAGCGAATCCGGTCGAAGCGCCGCGTGTAAAACAGTTCGACGCCGGTGAACGTGCCGCCGTAAGCCCCGACCGACCAGTACCGCGTCAGGTTGACCGTCGCCTTGATCGCATTGCTCGCCGACTGCAGCCCCTGTTCGTAGCCGATCACGAGCCACTCGTTGATCGCCTTCGACACCATCACCACTTGCGGATCGGTCAAGCCGACTTCGCTTTGCCCGACCGAAAATTCGTCAAGCCCGAACGTCTGCGCGATCCGCTTGCCGCTCGCGCTGCCGAGCAGCGCGAGCGCCGTCGTCATGGTGCTTTGCTGACCGAGGTTGTTACCCTGATCCGTGCCGTGGCCGAACAGCAGCCACGAGAGCTTTTCGTTGTCCGGCACGTTCGGCTCGGACACCAGCTTCGCCGTCGGGAATTGAACCGTGCCCGTGACCTGTACGCCCGCCTCGACCTGCTGGTTGCGGCGCATGGCCAGGATATTGATGCCTGGATTGGCCACCGGCCCGTTGAACGTGAAGAAGCCGTTCTCGATGTTGAGCTTGCGGCCGAACGCCGTGTAGGTCGAGCCCTGCGTGACGCGCACGTTCCCCACCGCGCGCAGCGGAAGATCCGGCGCGCTCATCGCCGTGATCGTGCCGGTCAGGCCCAGGTCGGCGCCCTGGCCGCGAAAACGGAAGTTGTTGCCAAGGCTGATGTCGATATTGGCGCGCGGCGCAAACGGACCGATCGGCTTGTTGGTGCCAGGCACGGGCCGCGGCCGCTCGCCCGCCACCGAACCGTCCGGGCGCACCACCACGACGTCGTCGCCGAGCTTCGGCGCGGACTGCTCCGGCATGTCGAACAACGCATGATCGACCACGAATTTGCCGTTGATCGCCATGCCGCCCTGCGCGCCCGCGTTCGCGACGCTCGCGCTGCCCGACAGCGACAAGTTACGATCCGGCGCCGCAAACAGTTCGAGCTTGTCCGCGACGATGCTCGCGGTCAGATCAGGCTCCGCGCCGTCCAGACGCACACGCCCGGTGGCACGCAGGGTGCCGCTTGCGCCGTGAAATTCAACCTGCTGGAAGTCGACCAGATTGTGCGAAAGCGCGATGCGCACCACGCCTTCCTTCAACTGCACGCCCTGATCGACCATGGTCGCGGACAAGCCGTCGCCGAGCAGCGAGCCGGTCAGGTTCGGCTTGGCGACGGTGCCGCCGAGCGCGAGCTTGAGCGCGAGGTGGCCGTCGAGCAGATAGCTCGGGCCGAACAGGCCGCCGGTCGTTTTCAGCGACGGCACGTTGGCGTCCACATTGCCGGTGAGCGCGCCGTCTTCGTTGAGGGCCAGGAAGCCGTCGCGCATCACCAGCGTGGTGTGCGCGTCGGCGTCGATCACGCCGATGCGGCTCGCCTGCGCGTGCACGGTGGCGTTGAGCCGGTTGCCGCCGCTGAACTCGGCACGCGCGGCGAGGCTCGAAATACCGAGAGACGCGAGCCCCCGGCCGATTTCAACCGTGACGTCGCCGCTGCGGCGCTGCAACTGGATGTGGCCGGTCGCCGTGCTGCCGAGCGCGAAGTCCCAGTCGCCATCGAACACGAGATCGGTTTTGACGTGCGGCGGCTCGCCCGTGATCTCGCGCCGCAGGTCTTGCAAACGCGCGACCGAGATGCCGGTCAGACTGCCGGCCGACTGTACCTTGCCGTGGTCGAAGGCAAAGGTTTTCAGGCTCAACACCGCGCCTTCGAGCGTCAGCCGCGTCGTGCCGAGCGTCAGGCGGTCCGGCCCGGCGCTGACGGCGAGCGGCGACTCGAGATTCAACGCCGGCGTGCCGCGGTTCTGCAAGCGCGTGACGGTGCCGTCCCAGCGCGTGCCGTCGCGCGCTTCGGTCAGCTTGCCGTTGGCGGCGAGCGTGAGATCCAGCGGACGCCCCTGCAGCTTGCCGGTGGCCGCGGCCTCGAGCGTGTGATTGGCGCGCGTGCCGGACAGACGCGCCGTGAGCGTGCTCAGATCGACGCCGCCCGCGCTGACATTGCGCGCGTCGGTGGTGAAGACGAGCGCGCCGTTCGCGCCGTCGCGCAATTCGGCGTGCCCTTCCGCATGGCCGATGTGGTTGCTGCTGAACACCACGCTGTCCGCCTTGTAGTTCAGCACGACGTTCGGATGCGCGAACGAGCCGGTGACGTCGCCATCGGCCGCGATGAGTCCCGCGAGACCGAAGCCGAGGCGTTCCAGCGCCGGGGCGTCGACGCGGAACTTCAGCCGGTCGCCGCGTGCGCCGAAACTGCCCTGCAGATCCACCTGATTGCCCGCCACCGAGAGGTTCGCGCGGCTCGGCAAAATCCGCGAACCCGCCAACTGGATCGTTCCGCCGCCGGTCAGCGGCAGGCCGCCGTAGACGCTCGGACCAAGCTTGAATTCGGCCTTGGTCGTGAAGACTGGACCGAGCACGCCGGCGGCGGTAAGCGTGCCGGTCACGCGCGCTTCGATCTTGCGGGCGGGCGGAGCGCCGCGTTTCTTCGGCGGCGGCGTTTTGCGCTCGACTACTTCGGTTTTGACCGCAGCTTGGGCGGTGTTTTTCACGGCGGCGGCGGCTTTATCGGCGGGCGCCGCGGACTTTGCGCCGGCCGTGCTGCCCGCTTGCGCGGCCGCGGCCTGTGCGGTGTTGCTGTTTCTGGCCTGGTTCGCTGCCGGCGCTGCTTCGGCTACCGGCTTGCGCGACGGCATCTGCGAAGTCAGCGTCAACGGATCGAAATCGGTCAGTTGCGCTTTCAGGTTGTAGGTGGAATTCGCGTCGTGCTTGAGTGCCCCGGACAGGTCGATGCGGCCTTTACCCGACGTGATGCGCACGTCGTTGAAGCTCATGCGGGCGGGATCGAATGTAACCTTGCCCTGGGCGCGCAACGCCGCTTTCGGGTCGGCGAGATCGAGCGTGAGGCTCTGCACATCGTCGTTCAGGCGCACGCCGATGGGGCCGGACAGCTGCGTGGGGCGCACCGTCGCTTGCAGCGCGTTCAGGTCGAGATTGGCGACGCGCAGATCGAACTGTCCGCGCTTGCCGGATAGCGTACCGCCGCCGGTGAGCGTAGCGTTCTTCACGATCCGCACGGCGAGGTTCGAGATGCGCTGCGCCTGGGCGTCGAGCCGCACGTCCGCGTTGGCGTCGATTAGCGGCAGCAGGTTCTGGTCGATCGCGCCGGGTTTGGCGTTGACGATCGAAACGTGGCCGGCGACGGCGAATGTCGCGGCGGATTGGAGGTTGCTTTTTCCGTTTTTCGCCACGGGCGGTGGCGCTGCGCTCGCGGCCTGGCTTGCGCTTGCGAGGGCGCTTTGGCTGGCGGCGCGGCTGCGGGTGTCGGCTGCGCTGGCGGTGTTCGCGGTGTTCGCGGTGTTCGCGGCATTACCGGCACTCGCCGAACTTGCGGGCTTTCTCACTGCCTTCGCCCCATCTGCCGCGCCTGTCCCGGACGCAGCGCCTGTTGCACTCGCGGCACTCTCAGCACTCGCCCCCAGCACGACCTCCCCCGCTGCACCCTGCCCCACCGGCTGCAATTCCGCCCGCACGGCCAGATCGGCCAGCGGTGCACCGGGCGCAAAAGCCTGTGGGTTGATGTGATCGAAAGTCAGCGTGGCGCGCTGCAGCGGTACGTCGCCGAAGGGCGTAGCCTCGACCCGCGCATGACCGGCGAGCTTCATGCCGCTAGCGTCGAGTTCCGCAATGAGATTCTCCAACGAGCCGCTCAGATGGCCGCCCACCTGCACCGCTTCGTCGTTCACCTTCCCCGAATAGCCGATCTCCCCGCTCAACGGAAACGGCCGCACACCGTCGAGTTTGGCGGCCGCCGTCACCGCGCCGAACGGCGTATCCAGCCGCTCGATCGCGGCTTCGTGATGGCGCCCGTCGCTGCGACCATGAAAGACGAAGCGCGAGAATTCGGTTGTCGACGCGCCCTGATGCAGCAGCAGCTTGTCGACCTGGACGTCGCGGACGTCGAGCTGCATCGGCAAGCGCAAATCCTGCGGCAGTTTCACCGGCCCGCTGCTGCTCGACGACGAAGAACCGATGCGCGCGTCCACCGTGCCGATATGCAGATAGTCGATCGTGAATCGCCACGGCTCACGCGCGAGCGCCCAGCGGCCCGCCACGCGGTCGATCTGAATATCGGTGCCGCTGCCGTCGAGGCTGCGCCAGCGTACTTGCCGCAATTGCACGCCATTGGCGAGCGTCCCTCGCTCCAGCGTGCCGCTCAGCTTGCCGCCCAGCAGCTTCACCGCCGCCTGCCAGGCATAGGCGGTGCCGCGCTCGGTGGTCAACGCGCCGTACAGCAAACCCACTCCCAACGCGAGCAACAACACCAGCACGGCCACCATCCACGCGAACGTTTTCAGCAGCAACCGGCCGAGGCGGCGCCTGGGCGGCGGCGCCCCGGGCGGCGGCTGCTGTCCCGGCGGCTCTCCTGGCGGATTAGCGCCGGGAGGCTGCACGGGAGGTTGAGTGGAAACGTCGGTGGTCATGCGTGGATCATGTGGAAGCAGGTTTTCATCAGAAGGCAATGCCCAGCGTCAGATACGGCCGCACGCTCCTGTTGCGAATGCCGTAGGCGAGATCGACGTTGACCGGTCCAACCGGGCTGCGCCAGCGCGCCCCGACGCCGACACCGGGATAAAAGACTTTTTCGCCCCATGTGTCCGTGGCGGTGCCGACGTCGAAGAACGCAGCTGCGCCCCAGTCGTGATTGAACCAGTGCTGGTACTCGGCCGAGCCCGTGACGAGATACTTGGTGGGCAGCACCGAACCATCGACGCTGTTACCGATGCTCTGATAGCCATAGCCGCGCACCGAATTCGATCCGCCCGCGCGAAACAGCAGCGACGCCGGAATGCCGCTCGAAGGGCCGCTCGTGAACACGCCGCCGAGTTCGGCGCGAATCAGCACGAGGTCTTGCTTGCCGATCGGCAGATACTGCTGACCGCGCGCGTAGCCGCGAATGAAGGTCTGGTCGGTCAGCACGCCTTTGACCGCGAAACCCGCCTCGACGTGAATCAGGTTGCCGCTGCGCGGAAACAACGGGTCGTCGGTATGGCGCCGGGTCCACGACCAGGACGGTACCAGCGCGCGGCTCGTGGTCGGCTCCGCCGCATTCTGATCGAGCCGGTCCTGGTAGTACAGGAGCGAGTAGTTGTAGTCGATAAATTGCGAGGTCCGGGCTCGCTGCACGCCGCCGCGGATACTGTAAATACGCGTGTCGGATACGTCGGTGGTGGTGTAGGACGCCAGCGTGCTATTGGTCCACCCACGCGGCCCCGGCGGCATGGCGAGCTGGATTTGCCCGTATTGCTGGATCTGGTCGACGCGACCCTGAATGGTGAACGGCCACGCTTTGCCGAACGTGTCGAGATACGAATAGGAACCCTGGACCAGCGGACCGTTGTCCGTCGAATAGCCGACGCCGCCTCGAATGCTGTTGTACGGATATTCCGACACCTTCACGTGCACCGGCGTCTCGACCGGCTTGGCGGGGTCGCTGTTCACGTCGATCGCAACGCTCGCGTAGTAAGGCGTGTTCTGCAACTGCCGCTGCAATTCGGTGATGCGCTGAACGTCGTAGATATCGCCCACCGAAATCGGATTCACGTTCTCGACGATCTGTTCCGGATAGCGGCGCGTGCCCGATACGTCGAGCTTGCCCATCGTGAAGGTCGGCCCGCTGTCGTACGTGACCGACAGTTTGGCCTCGTGCGTGCGCGGATCGACTCGTGCCTCCGAGTGGTAGATCTTCGCGCCCAGATAGCGACGCGCCTGCAAGGCCTTGAGCGACGCGTTTTTCGCATCGTCCCAACCGCCCTGCGAGAACGGATCGCCTTCGTGCAGTGAAAATGCGAAGCGCGCGGTGTTTTCCTGCTCAGGATCTTCGGTCAGCACCGGCCCGCGAAACGACAGCGAAACCGAAGAGACGACGGTCTGCGGACCGGGATCGACGCTCACCGTGACGCGCTTCGCGTCATCGACGGTACGCACGTCCGTGCGCACGATCGGCGTGAAATAGCCCTGTGTGGAGGCCAGATCTCGCACTTGCTGGGGCGTGGCGGTGATCAGAAACTCGAACTGGTCGTCGCTGATGTCGGGGCGTTTGGCGAAACGCGCGATATCCAGATGCGCTTCCAACAGCTTGCGCAGCGAGCGCGGCGTGGCTTCGATGTCGACCTTGTAGCTGGCTGCCGCTTTCGCTGCATGGGCGTTGCCGGTTGCCAGCGCCAGCATGACGAGGCCAAATGCCAGCCACGTGCGCAGCCAGTGCCGCATGGGCGTGCGATGCCCAGACCCGGAACCGGCCTTGCCGCGCCGCAGCCGCGGCTTGTCGATCGCGCACCCCGCCAAACAGGACCTCCGGCCGTGGTTGATGAATTTTGTCGCTCAGGCGCGCCGCGGCGGCCGAAGCACGCTATTTGACCACATTGGCGCGACGCCGCCAGATCTCTAAAACAACGTCCGCGGCACGCCAGCCGCCAACGCGCCCGCCTTGGACGCACGCCGCGCCACGCGGGTTCCAGCTATTTTCATACACCGCCCGCCCGGCTATGCCGCGGTTTTTCGACCCCGCGCCGCGCATGCGGTAAAATTATGGAATAGCAGCGGCACCGTGCGACGAAACAACCCAGATGCGAGCTACGCAAATGCGCGCCGGGCAGCCGCCAATTCCCACACCACGGACGTCGAGCCATGTATCAATCGGACATCACCCAGTTCCTGAACCAGCTCAAGCAACAGAAACCCAATCTGGAAGCCGAACAACGCCGCGGCCGCGCGCTGCTGTGGGACAAACAGCCGATCGACCTGGAAGAACGCGCCGAGCAGAAAGCCTCGCGCGTGGAACAGACGCCTTACTCGTACTATCAAAACTTCTAAGCGCGTGAGTCACGCCGACGAGGCCCACGGCGCACCGCCGGCCCCCGCCGACGCCGCGCTCGCCGCGCCCGCCACCGATTCGACACCGGACACCGTCGACGGCATTGCGTTCGCACGCCTGTACGGCGAGCCGCTCTTCAAGCTGCCGACGGACCTGTACATTCCGCCGGACGCGCTCGAAGTCTTTCTCGAAACGTTCGAAGGACCGCTGGATCTGTTGCTGTACCTGATCCGCAAGCAGAACTTCAACGTACTCGACATCCCGATGGCGGACGTCACGGTGCAATACCTCGGCTATGTCGACCAGTTGCGCCAGACCAATCTCGAACTCGCGTCCGAGTATCTGCTCATGGCCGCGATGCTGATCGAGATCAAGTCGCGCATGCTGCTGCCGGTCAAGAAAGCCGACAGCGGCGAGGAAGCCGAAGATCCGCGCGCGGAACTCGTGCGGCGCCTGCTCGAATACGAGCAGATGAAACTCGCTGCGCAGCGTATCGACCAGTTGCCGCAACTCGGGCGCGATTTCCTGCGCGCCGAGGTGTACATCGAGCAAAGCATCACGCCGCGTTTTCCCGACGTGAACAGCGAAGACCTGCGCGCCGCGTGGGCCGACGTGATCAAACGCGCCAAGCTGGTCCAGCATCACAAGATTTCGCGCGAAGAACTGTCGGTGCGCGAGCATATGAGCTCGATCCTGCGGCAGCTGCAGAACGCGCGCTTCATCGAGTTCTCCGACCTGTTCGACACGAGCAAGGGCGTGCCGGTGGTGGTGGTGAATTTCATCGCCGTGCTCGAGCTGTGCCGCGAAACGCTCGTCGAAATCACCCAGGCAGAACCCTTCGCGCCGATTTATGTGCGCCTCGCCTATCTGCCCGCCTGACGGCCTCGAACAGGGCGAAATCCCGCATATGAGGATTTAACCCGATGGGGAAAGCCGCCTCTTTTCGGTGCGGCGGCCACGCAAATCCACTACAATCCCGCGCTCCGAACCTGTCATTACCAGTGAGGCGGCGGCCCGCGCGATTCCGTAGGGATTTGCGTCCAGCCAGTCTCGCGCCGCGCGAGGAAATCCCTGTCCGATCATGAAAGTCATCAGCTCGATCCATGAATTGCGCGACCAGTTGCGCGGCCAGAATCGCACGGCCTTTGTGCCGACCATGGGCAATCTGCACGAGGGCCATCTGTCGCTGATGCGTCTCGCCCGCCAGCACGGCGATCCGGTGGTGGCGAGTATTTTCGTCAATCGGCTGCAGTTCGGTCCGAACGAGGATTTCGACAAATACCCGCGCACCATGGAAGCGGATATCGAAAAGCTCCAGAAGGAAAACGTCTACGTGCTGTTCGCGCCGACGGAAAAGGATCTGTATCCGGAGCCGCAGGAGTACCGCGTGCATCCGCCACACGATCTGGGCGATATCCTCGAAGGCGAATTCCGGCCTGGCTTCTTCCAGGGCGTGTGCACGGTGGTGATGAAGCTGATGTCGTGCGTGCAGCCGCGCGTCGCCGTATTCGGCAAGAAGGATTACCAGCAGTTGATGATCGTGCGCCGCATGTGCAACCAGTTCGCGCTGCCTACGGACATCATCGCCGCCGAAACCGTGCGTGACACCGACGGGCTCGCGCTCAGCTCACGCAATCGCTATCTGCAGGCCGCCGAGCGCGCCGAAGCGCCGAAGCTGGCCGCTGAATTGAATCGCGTGCGCGACGCCGTGCTTTCCGGCGAGCGCGACTTCGCGAAGGTCGAACAGACGGCGATGGCGGCCTTGGCCGCGCGCGGCTGGCAGCCGGATTACATCGCGGTGCGCAAGCGCTCGAATCTGCTGCCGCCGGGTCCGCAAGACGCGAACGCGGAACTGGTCGTGCTGGCGGCCGCCAAGCTCGGCGCCACTCGTCTTATCGACAACCTCGAAATCTGAAGCCGTCTCAGATAACGTAGACACGCATAAGAATCACACAGGATTGGTCATGCAACGCAATATGCTGAAGTCGAAGATCCACCGCGTCGCGGTCACGCACTGCGAGCTGCACTACGAAGGCTCGTGCGCGATCGACGAAGACTTGCTGGAAGCGGCGAATATCGTCGAGAACGAGCGGATCGACATCTGGAATATCAACAACGGCGAGCGTTTCTCGACCTACGCGATCAAGGGCGAGCGCGGCAGCGGCATGATTTCGCTGAACGGTTCCGCCGCGCGGCGCGCGCAGTTGGGCGATCTGGTGATCATCGCGGCGTTCGCGGTGGTGGATGAAGCGGAACTGAAGGCCGGCTGGAAGCCGGACCTGGTTTTCGTAGACGACAACAACAAGATCAAGGGCAGCCGCGATCACGTGCCGACGCAGAACTGGACCTGAACGCCCTGTAGTTCGCTTGAGCCCTCGTCTGGTCGCGGCGCTGAACGCTTCTTTTTGGCCGGGTCAAGGCGTGAGCGTGAAATGTCAGTCTGGACTTTCAGCCCTCGTAGACCACTGGCGTGCGCCCTTCGTTAAGCGTCCAAAGACTTACAACGTGGGCTGCATCACCGTGTAGCGGGCCGCTCGGCCCGCCTGCCCGCTTCATCCTTTCTTGCCGCTCCCGTTAGTCCATTCGAGGATCGGCTGCCACTGCTCCAGATCCTTCTCCACACGGCTTTTCGCGACGTCCCACAGGGTCAGCCCGTGGGCCGCCAGTTGCACGTAATTCTGCGTGTCGCGCAAAAAGCCCAGCACCGGCAGTTTCAAACCCTCGACGAAACGATGCAGTTGTTCCGCCGAGCGCGTGCGCGCATCCACGCGCATGCCGACCACGCCGATTTCGATCGCGCCTTTCCTGACGGCCTTCTCCTTGGCCAGCCGTTCGAGGAATTCCTGGGTGGCCAGAATATCGAACATGGACGGCTGGAGCGGCACGATCACCTTGTCCGCCAGATCCAGCGCGATACCCAGACGATTGCCGTGGAGCCCGGCCGGCGTGTCGATCACCGCGTGCTCCAGCCCTTTGGGCGGTTTGGCCGGCGCGTCCTGATTGACTTCCCAGGTTTCGATGGGCGGCAGCGTGTCGGGCCGCAACGACAGCCACGCGTGCGCGGACTGCTGTTTGTCCAGGTCCGCCAGTGCGACCCATTCGCCGGCTGCGGCGAAATAGCCGGCCAGATTGGTCGACAGCGTGCTTTTGCCCACGCCGCCCTTCGGATTCGCCACCACGATCACCGTCATGAATTCTCCCGGAAAGAAGGCTGGGCGCCGCCAGCCGGTTTGCCGCGTAGTTGCTTGACATGCGCAAGTGTGCCCGGATTCGTGCCGGGTTCAGTGCCACCTGCTGATCCAGCCGTTGATAATATCGACAAATGCACGTTGGCCGAAGCCCCCAAACGGCTAATCGGCCGCCGTGCCCGCCGATTTTTCCATCGAGGACCCGAATCTCATGAGCAAACTCCGCCCGGAATACACCGTCGAACGTCTCCACGAACGCCAGAAAGGCTCGCTGCCCGGCTTGCTGGGCGTGCATGTGCTGTCGCTGGAAGAAGGCGTCCTGACCGCGGAATTGGCCGTGCGCACGGAATTGCTCGCGCCGAATGGCTTTTTGCACGCCGCCACCGTGATCGGTCTCGCCGATACCGCCTGCGGTTACGCCTGCCTCGCCCATTTGCCGGAGACGGCGCGCAATTTCACGACCATCGAGCTGAAAAGCAATTTTCTCGGCACGGCGACGGAGGGAACGATCCGCGCGGTCGCGACGGGCGTGCATCTTGGGCGCAGCACGCAGGTGTGGGACGCCACGGTCACCGATCCGAACGGCAAGACGATGGCGCTGTTTCGTTGTACGCAGATGGTGTTGTATTGATTGCATGAAGCCGGCGCAACGAGCGCCGCGCCATGAAAAAAGCACGCGGCCTTCCGGGCGCGTGCTTTTTTTGACTGGGTTTGGCCCTACCGGGCCTGGCCGGTCAGGCAGCCACCGCCCGCGGCGCCCTCGCCCCACCGAACGCCAGCGCCCCGCCGCCGAGCAGCGACTGCACCGCCAAGGTCACCGCCCAGAACGCCGGATACTCCCAGCCGCCATGCGGCGACGCGAAGCCCCAGCCGTTATGCAGATGTTGCGACATCGCGCCGAGCATGAACGGCAGCAGCACCAGCGCGACCCAGCGAACCTGCACGCCGAGCAGCAGCGCGATGCCGCCGAACAGTTCGACGAACGCCGTCACATAGCCGAGCCAACCCGGCAAGCCGAGCGAAACGAAGAACTGTGCCGTGCCGGGCAGCGTGAAGACGAAAATCTTCTGCAGACTGTGAGCAAGATACAGCACGCCCAGGGCGACGCGAAGAAGCAAAGCGGCCAGATCGGCGGAGCGGTTCGAGTTCATGACGAGATCCTTGAGAGAGGGACAGCCTGGAACCGGCCGTCGATATCGGAACTCTATTCGAACCATATATGGCAAAAAACCGCCCTGCGGGCTTTGATTATTTCTCAGTAGGATTTAATTGGCCCACCCCGCACCCCGCCGCGCCGGACGCCAGGTCACCCGATCGCCGCAAACAATTTCGGCAGATCGAGATGCTCCGCAAGCGTATCCGCAAGACGTTCCAGCGACGCTTCGCGCAACGCCGGATAGTCGATTTCCTCGGCCTCGCGCAATCCCGCCCATTCGAGCAGCGCGGCGCATGCGGCCGGCGTGTCGAACAACCCGTGGACGTATGTCGCGAGAATCTGGCCGTCGGCGGAAATCGCGCCGTCGGGATGCGCGGCGTGCGCATCGCCCAAGCGTAACGCGGGCCTGTCGAGCGCGGGGCCGCGCGTTTCGCCCATATGAATCTCGTAGCCGGCCACTTCTGGCGAGCCCGGCAACGCGAGGTGTCCGGTGACATTCTTGAGCGTCTTGTCGCGCGTGAGCACCGTCGAGTAGTCGAGCCAGCCGAGTCCCGCCGACATCCCCGGCGCGCTCTCGACACCATGCGGATCGGCCACTTCACGCCCAAGCATCTGCATGCCGCCGCAAATGCCGATCACGCGGCCGCCGTAACGCAAATGCTTTTGCAGCACCGCGTCCCAACCTTGCGCGCGCAAAAACGCCAGATCGCCGGGCACGTTCTTCGAGCCCGGCAGAATGATCAGATCAGCCCGCGGCGGTGGCGTGCCGCTACGCACGTAATGAAAATCGACCTGCGGATGCGCGCGCAGCGCGTCGAAATCCGTGTGATTGCTGATGTGCGGCAGCACCGGCACGACCACTCTCAGCATGCGTCCCGCGCCGCCGCTGTGTGCCGCGCGCAACTCGGGCGGCAGCATGTCTTCGGCGTCGAGCGTGAGGCCGTGCAAGTAGGGCACGACGCCGAGCACCGGCTTGCCGGTCTTCGCTTCGAGCCAATCCAAACCGGGCTTCAGCAAACTGACGTCGCCGCGAAAGCGGTTGATGATGAATCCGCGCACCCGCGCCTGCTCGCTCTCCGACAGGCACGCGAGCGTGCCCGTGAGATGGGCGAACACACCGCCGCGGTCGATATCGGCGACCAGCACGACCGGACAATCGACCGCTTCCGCGAAACCCATGTTGGCGATATCGCGATCACGCAAATTGATTTCCGCCGGACTGCCCGCGCCTTCGACGAATATCGTCTCGTACGCCGCCTGCAGACGCGCATACGATTGCAGCACCGCTTCGAACGCGACGGGTTTGTAGTCGTGATACGCGCGCGCGTCGAGATTCATGCGCGCCTTGCCATGGATGATCACTTGCGCGCCGCGGTCGCTGGTCGGCTTGAGCAGCACCGGGTTCAGATCCGTGTGCGCGGCAATCCCCGCGGCGATCGCCTGCAAAGCCTGGGCGCGACCGATCTCGCCGCCGTCCACCGTCACCGCGCTGTTGAGCGCCATATTCTGCGGCTTGAACGGCGCGACCCGCACTCCGGCGCGGCGCGCGAGGCGGCACAGCCCGGCGACTAGCGTGCTCTTGCCGGCATCGGACGTGGTGCCCTGAATCATCAGCGTGCCGCGCGGCACAGGTAGGGCGACAGGCGGGGTCGAAGTGGTGGTCACGGAATCTCGGGCTTGGCGGTGAACAGTGAGTCGATTGGGTTAAGCAGTGAAGCAAGCGGCGACGCGGCGACACTGCGCGCGGGGTGTGGAACGCGGCTAAACGCATGCATGCCACTCGCGTCGCGTAGTTCGCGTCGTTCGCACCAAACCCGTCGAACGCGGCATTATCCCATCGCGCCGGCCCGCGCTGCACGCCGGTACAATCACGCGATGACTCCCCGCGACCTCACCTTCGTACTCGGCGGCGCCCGCTCAGGCAAAAGCCTGCACGCCGAACAGCTTGCCGCCGACAGCGCTCTCCCCGTCACCTACATCGCCACCGCGCGCGTGACGGACGACGCCGAATTTCGCGCGCGCATCGCGCATCATCGCGAACGGCGTCCAGGGCATTGGCAACTGTTCGAAGCGGGCGTCGATCTCGCCGGCGCCGTGACTCAAAACGACGCGTCCGGCCACTGCATCCTGATCGATTGCCTCACGTTGTGGCTCGCCAATCTGTTGTGTCCGCCAGATAGCGACGCTCTGCCGCTCGAGCGCTATCACGCGCAAGTCGCCGCGCTCGAAGCAGCGCTTCTTAACGCCAAAGGCAAGCTCATCGTGGTCAGCAATGAGATCGGCCTGGGCGTGGTGCCGCTCGGCGCGGCCACGCGTCTTTACGTCGATGAACTCGGCCGGCTCAACCAGCGCATCGCCGCGTTGAGCACTCAGGCCACGATGATGGTCGCCGGTTTGCCGCTCGCGCTGAAAACCGCGAGCCACGCGTGATGCTCTCGCTCCCGCTTCTCGTGACGCTGGCCACCGCGGGCGTCGCCGTCGACCGCTGGTTCGGCGAGCCGCGCGTGGCGCATCCGCTGGTGGGCTTTGGCAACTGGGCGAAGCGCCTGGAAAAACGCTACAACACTGGGCGGCGCTTACGGCTCAAAGGTCTGCTGGCGTGGTCGCTGGCCGTCGTGCCGCCAGTGCTGATCGCGTGGTGTCTGATCGCCGTGCTGCCGTTTTACGGCGCTTGCGTGGTACATGTGCTGCTGCTGTGGTTCGCGCTCGGCGCGCGCAGTCTGCACGAGCACATCGCGCCGATCGCGCAGGCGTTGGTGCAGCGTGATCTCCCGCAAGCGCGTTTGCTGACCGCGCGCATCGTCTCGCGCGAAACCGCGGACGCCGACGAAGGTGCGTTATCGCGCGCCGCCGTCGAATCGGCGCTCGAAAACGGCAACGACGCGATCTTCGGCGCGCTGTTCTGGTTCGCCATTGCGGGCGGTCCGGGCGCGCTCGCGTTCCGCCTCGCCAACACGCTCGACGCGATGTGGGGTTATCGCACGCCGCGCTATGTGCGCTACGGCTGGGCCGCCGCGCGTATCGACGACGTGCTCAACTGGATTCCCGCGCGCCTGACCGCCGCGAGCTACGCGTTGCTCGGCGACACGCGCACCGCGTGGCGCTGCTGGCGCGAGCAGGCGCCAAGGTGGGACAGCCCGAACGCCGGGCCGGTGATGGCATCGGGCGCGGGCAGCCTGAACGTGCTGATCGGCGGGCCGGCGGTGTATCACGGCGCGCTGGAACACCGGCCGACGCTCGGCTTCGGGCATACCGCGAAAGCCAGTCACGTGAGCGCCGCGTTGATGCTGGTCGAGCGCACGGTGATTCTGTGGCTTGCGGTGTTGATCGTGCTGGCGTTGTTAAGCGTACCGTTTCATGGTTGATTCAGTGAATGTCCACGTGGGCGGCGAAGCATTCGCCGCGATAGATGCGGTCGTGCATGGCGGCAATCTGCACGAAGCGGCGCGGCGCTACGACATTCCGTACGCACAGTGGCTCGACCTGTCGACGGGTATCAATCCGCACGGCTATCCGGTCCCGCCGGTCCCCGCCGATGTCTGGCGCCGTCTGCCCGACGAAGGCGACGATTTCGCCGCGTGCGCCGCGCGCTATTACGGCGCGCCCGACGCGACGCATGTACTGCCGGTCGCCGGCAGCCAGGCGGCGATTCGCGCGCTGCCCGCGCTGCTGCCGCGCGCATGCGTCGGCATCGCGCCGCTTACGTATAGCGAATACGCGCCCGCGTTCGAGCGCAGCGGCCATGAAGTGATGCCGCTCGACGTCGCGTGGGAAACGTTGCCCGAAGCGCTCATGCATGTAGTCGTCGTGAATCCGAACAATCCCACCGCCGCACATCTGAGCGCCGCCAGGCTGCTGCACTGGCATGCACAGCTGAGCGCGCGCGGCGGCACGCTGCTGGTCGACGAAGCCTTCGCCGATACGATGCCGGCTGCCTCGCTCGCGGCGAGCTCGCATCGCGACGGCTTGATCGTGTTGCGGTCGCCGGGAAAATTCTTCGGCCTCGCCGGCGTGCGCGCGGGATTTGTACTCGGCGTGCCTGCTTTGCTCCAAAGGTTGCGCGGCGCGCTCGGCGCGTGGACGGTCAGCGGTCCAGCCCGTCACGCCGTCAAAGCCGCATTCGCCGATGAAGCCTGGCAACGCGATATGCGCGCCCGGCTCAATACCGAAAGCGCGCGACTGCTCGGTCTGCTGCATGCGCAAGGCTTCAGCACACGCAGCACGCCACTCTTCGCGTGGACTGACGACCCGCGCGCCGCCGCTCTCCACGAAGCCCTCGCAAGACGTGGCGTGTGGACGCGTCTATTCACATCGTCGGGCAGCGTTCGATTCGGCTTGCCGGCGAACGAAGCTGAATGGGCACGCTTCGAAGAAAGCATGCGCGAAGCCGTACGAGAAATCGATCCCAAACGAGCGCGTTGATTCAGAAAGTCGAACTCGCTCCCACCATCATTCCGCGCCCCCGCAGCCTCGCCCGATGAACCGACTCGCCCTCGCCTTCGCACTCTTCATCACCGCACATCACGCTCACGCCGCCATCTCCGTGACCGACGACACCGGCGCAACCGTCACGCTGCCCGCGCCCGCGCAACGCGTCGTCAGCCTCGCGCCGCACGTCACCGAATTGCTGTACGCCGCGGGCGCTGGCGCGAAAGTGGTCGGCGCCGTCTCGTACAGCGACTATCCGCCCGAGGCGAAACAGTTGCCGCGCGTCGGCGATAACAAAGCACTCGATCTCGAACGCATCGTCGCGCTCAAACCCGATCTGATCGTGGTGTGGCGGCATGGCAATGCGCAGCGTCAGCTCGATCGCCTGCGCGAGATGCACATTCCGTTATTCTTCAGCGAGCCGCATCATCTCGACGACGTCGCCGTGTCGCTGACGAAACTCGGACAATTGTTGGGCACGTCATCGACCGCGGATGCGGCGGCGGCCGCATACCGTCAGGACATCGCGAAGCTGCGCAACGAGTACGCGAGCCGGCCGCCCGTCAGCGTGTTCTATCAGGTGTGGGATCAACCGTTGATGACGCTCAACGGCAAGCATATGGTCAGCAACGTCATCGCGCTGTGCGGCGGCCGCAACGTGTTCGCCGGACTCGAGCCGCTGGTGCCGACGGTGTCGACCGAAGCGGTGCTCGCCGCGAATCCGGAAGCAATCGTCACCGCAGCACCGGGCGCGACCAGGCCGGACACCACCTTGCCCCAACTTGGCACATGGCGCGCATGGCCGAGCCTGACCGCCGTGGCAAACAACAACCTCTTCGCGATCGACGGCGATCTGATCAACCGCCCCGCGCCTCGCATTGCGCAAGGCGCGAAGCAAATGTGCGAGGACCTTGAAGTGGCGCGTTCACGCAGGAAGCCCGGCGCGCAGTAAGTCACGCAAGATGAACTACAAGCCAAGCCTCACGCGTTCCACCGCACCA
The DNA here is from genome assembly GCF_003386115.1 of Paraburkholderia sp. BL27I4N3. Classification (NCBI taxonomy): domain Bacteria; kingdom Pseudomonadati; phylum Pseudomonadota; class Betaproteobacteria; order Burkholderiales; family Burkholderiaceae; genus Paraburkholderia; species Paraburkholderia sp. BL27I4N3. The sequence continues at coordinate 3,389,456 of NZ_QREJ01000001.1, forward strand.
ACACCCACTGCTGCGTTTCATCGTTTCTGCGCAACCAGACGATCCCGGTCGTATCGAGCGACCATCGCAAACACCGCTCCAGCGGCACGTCCAGCACGATCGACGCAATCGCCCGCATCACGCCCGCATGCGTGACCACATAAGCCGGCGACAACTCTCGCGTGAGCGCAAACGCGTCGAGCCATGCCCGCACCCGCGCGACGAACTGCGCGACGCTTTCGCCGCCATGCGCCCGCGCGTGTTCGAAGTTGACCGCCCAGTCGTCGAGCAATTCGCGATCGATGGCATCCCAGCGCTGCGCTTCCCAGTTGCCGAAATCCATTTCCATCAGCCGGTCGTCGTGACTGACCACGCTGCCGAAGTCGTTCGCCAACTCGGCGGCGAGGGCCGAGCAGCGCTTCAGCGGACTCGACATCAGCACGCGCGGCGCGGGCACCTGCAAGGTCGCGAGCTTCAGGGCAAGTGTCGTCGACGACACCTCGGCATCTTCGGCGAGCGCCACGTCGCTGTGGCCGTAACACACGCCCGCGTCGAGCGCGACCGCGGGATGACGAATCAGGACGATATCCATGCGAGCCCCACCAGGTAGATGCTCAATTCAAAAACTTGCTGCGCGAAGCCGAGGCAGTCGCCGGTATACCCGCCAATGCGTCTGACGAAATAACGGCCCATCGCGATACGAAGTACGACCAGAACCACAACCACTGAACCCGCGAAGCGCCAGTCCGGCGCGGCGAGCCCATTCGGCCACAGCAACCACGGCAAACCGAACATCGCGGCGCACATGAACGCCCCCACGCTCAGTCGCTGCGCAACCGGCTTGGCCTTGCCCTCGGCACGCACGTAATCGAGCGTGGCCAGGTAGCTGATCGCACAGGTGCGGCTCGCCGCGTGCGCGGCAATCATCAGACTTGCGGCGCGCACCGGCGGCAATGCGGCGAGCGTTTGCCACTTCAACGAAAGTGCGACGACGAGTGCGATAGCACCGAAAGCACCGATGCGTGAATCATGCATGATTCGCAATACGTCTTCGCGCGTATAGGCGCCACCGAACGCATCGACGCAATCCGCGAGGCCGTCTTCGTGAAACGCGCCGGTCACGAGCAGTGACGCGGCCATCGACAACAGCACCGCCACGCCCGCGGGAAATACACGCAGCGCGGCGAGATAGACCAGCGCGCTCAATACGCCGATCAATACGCCGACGAGAGGAAAATAACGCGCCGCCGCGTTCAGATAGTGCGGCTTATAGCCGACCCAGCGCGGCACGGGCACGCGCGTGAAGTAGCCGAGCGCTGTGAAGAAGTACCGCAGTTCAGCGAGCGGATTCATGATCGTGCGAGGCGTGCGTTTCTGTCTGAAAGATCGAACGGCTCACGCATCGCGATTCGCGACGCCGGCCGATTCGAAGCTCGCCATTTCGTTGACGAACGCCGTTGCCGCGCGCAATAACGGCACCGCGAGCGCCGCGCCGGTGCCTTCGCCGAGCCGCATGTCGAGCGACAGCAACGGCAGCGCGCCGAAATGATCGAGCATGCGCCGATGCCCCGCTTCGTTCGACGCATGCGCGAACACACAGTACTCGCGCACGCTCGGCGCGAAGGCGTCGGCGATCAGCAAGGCCGAGGTGCCGATGAAGCCGTCGACCAGAATCGTCATGCGCGCCTCGGCGGCCGCGAGGTACGCGCCTGCCATCATCGCGATCTCGAAGCCGCCGAAAGTGGCGAGCACGTCGAGCGGATCGCTGGACACAGGGTGACGCGCGAGCGCCGACGCCAGCACGTTGCGCTTCCTGGCGAGCCCCGCGTTGTCGAGCCCCGTGCCGCGGCCGACGCATTCGTCGATCGGCACGCCGCACAAGCGGCTCATCAGACACGCGGCCGCCGAGGTGTTCGCGATCCCCATCTCGCCGAAGCCGATCACATTGGTGCCGAGCGCCGCGTGATGCCGCACGCGCGCCGCGCCCGCCTGCATCGCGGCGATTGCCTGGTCGCGGCTCATGGCCGGTTCGCGCGCGAAGTTGCGGGTGCCGGCCATAATCGGAATGTCGATAAGACCCGCGGTGGATGGCAACGGCGTCGCAATGCCCGCGTTGACGACTTCGAGTTCGATGCCCGAGAGGCGGCTCAACGCATTGATCGCCGCGCCGCCCGCGAGAAAGTTGGCGACCATCTGCGCGGTCACCGCTTGCGGATAAGGGCTCACGCCCTCCTCGGCAACGCCGTGGTCGCCGGCGAACACGATCATCGCCGGGCGCGTCACGGTGGGATGCGTGGTGCGCTGGATCAGGCCCATCTGACGCGCGAGCGTTTCGAGCCGGCCGAGACTGCCGGGCGGCTTCGTCTTGGTATCGATGATGTGCTGCAACTCGTCACGCAGCGTTTGATCGAGCGGTTCGACTTCGGGCAATCCGGGCAAGCGTGGCAATGAAGTCATGAGCGTGTCTGAAAGAGGATGTTGGAATCAAGCGGGAATAAAGCAATCAGCTTGCCGGCGTGTCATGACCGGCAGGCGATTCGTGACGCGCGCGCGGTGCGGGAATCAGCGCCTCGTGTTCGCCGTCGCGAATCAGAATCAACGGGTAGCCGAATGCACGGCTCGCCAGCGTGGGCGTCAGGACGTCGTGCACCGGTCCGGCGTACACGCCGCCCGCGCCGTCGAGCAGCAGCGCATGCGTGGCAAAGCGGCGCGCGAGGTTCAGGTCGTGGCATGAAAACATCACTGTACGCCGAGGCTCGCGCGTCCACGTGGCCAGCGCTTCGAGGCAGTCGATCTGATGATGCAGATCGAGATGCGACAGCGGTTCGTCGAGCAACAGCAACGGCGCGTCCTGGCACAGCACCGCCGCCAGCGCCACGCGTTGCCGCTCGCCGCCCGAGAGCGACAGCACATCGCGCGCGGCGAATGCGGTGAGTCCCAACAGATCCAGCGCCGCGTGCGCGGCTTCGCGATCCGCTTCGCGCTCCCAGCCCCAACCGCTGAGATGCGGGAAGCGGTTCAGCATCACGATATCGAGCACGCTCGCGCTGAATGCATCGAGCGCGCTTTGCGGCATCAGCGCGCGGCGTTGCGCGAGCGGCATTGGCGGCCAGTCGGCGAGGCGCACGCCATCGAGTTCGACATGTCCCGCCGACGGTTGCAGCAAACCGGCGAGCGTGGAGAGCAAAGTCGTCTTGCCCGCGCCGTTCGGGCCGGCGATGCACCAGATCTCGCCGGCGTAGAAGGTATGCGTGAAGGCGTCGAGCAAAGTGCGGGCGCCGACACGCAAGGTCAGACGTTGCGCGCTGAGGGTAGCCGCATGAGAAGGAGCGTGACGGGTTTGCATCATCGGCGCCTGCGCAGCAGCATCCACAGAAACACCGGCACACCGATGATCGACGTGATCACGCCGACCGGCAACTGCGCCGGCGCGATCACGGTGCGCGCGATCAGGTCCGCGCCCATCACCGCGACGCCGCCGCCGAGTGCCGCGGCCGGCAGCAGCATGCGCTGATCGTTGCCGAACGCGAGCCGCAGCATGTGCGGCACGACCAGTCCGACAAAGCCGATGGTGCCCGCCGTCGTCACCGCCGCGGCCGCCGCGAGCGAGGCCACCAGATACACCCGCAGACGCAGCGGCATCACCGCGACGCCTAACGCCTGCGCGGCGGCGTCGCCACGCAGCAGCACATTCAGACGCGGCGCGGCGGGCACGATCGCAACCAGCACGATGACGAGCGCGACGAGCGCCGTCCACGGCATCGCGCCGCCGTTGAGGTCACCGGTCAGCCAGAACAGCATGCCGCGCAAGCGGTTATCGGGCGCGAGGTTGAGCAGCAAAGTAATCAGCGCGCCCCAGCCCGCTGCGATCACCGCGCCGGTCAGCAGCAAACGCGGCGACGTGTCCTGCGGTTCGCCGCGCCACAACTCGCGGCGCGCGAGGCCGAGCACCAGCAGGATCGACACGAACGCGCCGGCGAATGCGCTTGCGTCGACGATCCACCATGCGCAACCGGCGATCATCGCGACCAGCGCGAAGCTCGCCGCACCGCCCGATACGCCCAATACGTAAGGCTCGGCCAGCGGATTACGCAACAGCACCTGCAGCAAGGCGCCGGCCAACGCGAGCAACGCGCCGCAGGCAAAGCCGGCTACCGCGCGCGGCAATCGCAACGTGCGGACGATTTCCGCAGTCAGGTCGGCGGCGCCGACAGACGGCGCATGCGACGGCATCAGCGCCGCCAGCACGCGCATTGGCGCGAGCGATACGCTGCCGAGCGCGAGCGACGCCATCAGCACCGCCGCCGCAATCAGGGCGAGCGCCAGCCAGATCGCGGCCGCGCGCTTCGCGCTCATCACGCGCAACGTGGCGGGCATCGAACTCGCGTGGCGATTCATCGGCGCGAACTCAACGAGGAGGCGCAAGCGTTACTGCTGCTGCCAACCAACCGTGAGATACGCACCACGCCGTGGCGAGTTATACGAGTAGGCCGTTTCATAGTCCTTGTCCAACAGATTCTGGATTTGCGCGGCCACGTACCATGCTTTCGTGATGTTGTAGCGCGCCGACAGATTCACCACGCCATAGCCGCCCAGCTTGCCGCTGCTGTCGTTGCTCGGGCCGCTCACGATCCACTCGCCGCCCACCCGCCACCCGGCGATGCTGCGGTTCACCGTCAGCGCCCCGAAGCGCCGGGCGCGCCGCACGAGGTCGGCATCGTTGTCGAGGTCGACGGGATTTTGCAGCGTCAGCGACGCGCGCACGTCCGTCTTGCCGACATGGCCGCTCCACGATCCTTCGATGCCCTGCACCTTCGCATGCCCGACGTTCTCGGCCAGATAGATGCCGGGCGTCACCTGCTCGTAGTTAATCAGATTCGAATAGCGCGTCTGGAATGCGGAAAGGCGCATCACGCCGAGCGCATTCGATGCGTACTGCAGCGCGGCTTCGATCGAATGGCTGCGCTCCGGCTGGATCGCCGGATTGCCGCTGATCGGATAGTACAGATCGTCGAAGCTCGGCGCGCGAAACGAATCCGAATAGCTTGCGGTCACCTTCCAATGGCCGGTGATGTCGAAACCGTAGCCGAGATAGTAACTGTTCGCTCCGCCGAAATCGGAATACTGGTCGCGCCGCACGTTGGCCTGAAACTGGTTGCGCCCGAAGCGTCCCGTATAGCCGACGAAGCCCGAATCCACATGACGGTCCGGCGCCGCGAACGTGTCCGAATCGAGGCTTTGATCGAGATGCTCATAGCCGACCTGCAGTTTCTGCTGCGCGGCCAGCGCGAAATCGTTCTGCCATGTGTACTGGCGATTGTCTGTATCGAAGCGGCCGTTGTACACCCCGTTGGTGTTCGACACGCTGCGGTCGTCGCCTTCTGCGACGATGAAGTGCGTGGTCCACCAGTCGGTCAGCTTGCCGTTCGCGAACACCGAGACCTGGCGCACCTTGCTATACAGGTTGTTCAGATCGGTCGGCACGCCGTACGCGTTGTCGTAGCTGTTGTTGCCATTCGACTGCAAGTAGCTGGCGCCGGCGTCCCATTTGTCGTTGAACTTGTGGCGCAGCGAAGCCGAGATACTCTCGTTCAGATAGCCGTTCGCGTTCGGATTGGCGCTGGGCGCCTCCTTCGTATTCAGCGACGAGAAGCCGTCGTCCTTCGAACGCGCGAGCGAAATGCTGAAGGTCGTGTTGCCGTCCTTGTCCAATGCGCCGTTCACGCCCGCCTGCTGCGTCTGCGTGTGATAGCTGCCGTAGCTGAGCGAAAAATTGAAACGCGGCGGGTGATCGCCGCCGCTTTTCGTGAACACCTGCACCACACCGCCGATCGCGCCCGAGCCGTATAACGCCGACACGTTGCCGTTCACCACCTCCACGTGATCGATCTGGTCGAGTGGGATCTGCGCGAGTTGCGACGCACCCAGACTCACCGAATCGACGCGCACGCCGTCGATCAGCAGCAGCGATTGCGTCGACGACGCGCCGCGCAAAAAGAGGCTCGTCGTCGAACCGGGGCCACCTGTGCGCGAGATTTGCGCGCCGGGCGCGAGTTGCAGGAGGCCCGGCAAATCGGTCGCGGTGGTGTCGGCGATATCCTGCTGATCGAACAGCGAGGTCTGCGGGATCGTGTCGGCGAGCGCTTGCGGCGTGCGATCCGCGGTCACCACCACGGGCGACAGCACCGCCGAAGAGGACACCGAACTCGAAGAATCCGCCGACGGAGACGAAGCAGATGAAGCAGAAGATGAAGACGCGTCTTGCGCGTGCACGACGATCGGCAGGCTCGCAAAGGCGAGCAGCACCGCGCGGGCGAAGGGGGACAGCATGGGGTGAACGTCCTGTGGATAGCGTGCGCGGCCCGCTTCCCCGCAGGCCGATGCGTAACGAGGCGCCCGCGTATTTAACATTTTCGCGCGGGACGTGCCTCTCCCTCTGGCCGGTATCCGGGCTGGCGACGCATCGATCCCGCCTTCCCACGCGAGACGCGCAGTGGCACACTCGCGAGTTGAACTTCCAGCTCGCGAGCGGGATCGACTTGCATGACGAATGCGGTCGCTTACCGTTGCGGGGGCAGCGCAGGTTGGCGCGTTTAGATGAATCCAGATGAACCGCGCGCCCTGCTTCCCGTTTAACTGCGTGGGCCGTTGAAAAAAAGCCGCACGCGGGCACCAGAGTGCGGGCAGTTTAGGAGCGGCCTCGGAGTCCGTCAAGAATGGTGAGATCGCAGGCCATGTGTTCTGTTAAGTGCAGGCTCTTGTCCGACGCGTGAGTACTTTTTCATCATATGGTCGATAAAAAGCCTGCACAAAGCGATGTTGTTACGTCTCGAAACGAGACAATTGTCGGAACCTGCGACATTCCGCGCTAAAATGCGATGTCTTTAGAGGACGCAGCAGATGCTCACCGAACTCGAAACACTTTCACAAAATATCGGCAAGCTGATCGCGATCAGCCAGCGCCACAATGAGGCGCGACTCGCGCTCGAAGAGCAACTCGCGCAATCGCGCGCCGACGCCGAAGCCACGCGCACGGAACTTGCAATGCTGCGCGAGGAACGTAACGCGCTGCAGGCGGAACGCGACGCGCTTTCGGCGAAGATCGACGACGCACAAGTGCGCCTGAACGCGATCCTCGAGAAGCTGCCGCGTGCGCGCGCGCACAGTGAGCCGGACAACCAGCTCGATCTGCTCGAGCCGGCTCAGCAAGTTGCCGAAGCCGGGAGCGACGTGACCCGCCACGGAGAAAATGCATGACCACCAAGCAGATCGAAGTATCGATTCTCGGCGTGCCCTATCGCCTCGCCTGCTCGCCGGAAACGGAAGCGGCGCTGCTCGAAGCGGTTGCACGCGTCGACGCCGAAATGTCGAAGATCCGCAATAACAGCAACGTGCGCGGCACGGATCGCATTGCCGTCATGGCTGCGCTGTCGCTGGCATCGGAACTGCTTAGACTGCAATCGAGCGTGAGACACGGAGAAGCATTTCCCGCTGAAGAAATCCGGCGTACAATGCATCAAATGAACGAACAACTAGGTACTGTGATTGAGCAGTACAGCGTGCAATAAGGTACATGTGTTATCGTGCTGCCGGTCCTGAGATCGGCGGCGGATTCAAACGGAATGTGTGAGCACAAGGTGTGCAAGATTCAGCAAACGTTTGAGTTCAATCGGTAGTTCGTTTTTCAGCTTCATCGGTTTAGCTTCCCTGCCTGGTTCGCCAAGGTCATATATTCCTTGAACCAATGCCATGTGCACGGTTGCGGAAATTTGTAGCACGGGTGTGCGCGTCACTCTGTCTGATGTACCCGAAGTGTTGCTAACTGCGACCAATTCTGAACCCCCGGTTCAGGATGCCGGCCTAGCGGCTAAGGCGGGGACCTTATTTAGAACGGCATCGGACTTCGGTTCGGTGCCGTTTTTCTTTGGGCGCTGTTTTTTGTTGGCCGATTTCTTCCGCATCTTCAACCCCTTAACGTTCAATTCGATTCATGCGCTACTGGCTAATGAAGTCCGAACCGGACGAAGCAAGCATCGACCATCTCGCCAAGGCACCGCATCGCACATTGCCGTGGACCGGCGTGCGCAACTATCAGGCGCGCAATTTCATGCGCGACATGATGCAGGTCGGCGACGGTGTGCTGTTCTATCACTCGAGCTGTCCGGAGCCTGGCATCGCGGGCATTGCGGAGGTATCGTCCACTGCGTATCCCGACCCGACGCAGTTCGACAAGAAGAGTCCCTACTACGACGCGAAGTCGTCGCAGGAAACGCCCCGCTGGGTGCTCGTCGATGTGGTGTTCAAGAAGAAGATTCCGCTTATCCCGCTCGCCGCGTTACGCGAGCACGACGAACTCGCGGACATGCGCGTGCTCGCCAAAGGCAACCGCCTGTCGATTACACCGGTGACCGAGGCCGAATGGCGATTCATCACCAAGCGGCTCGCCTGATCGTGCATGCCTGATGAATGCGTGGCGTGTATTTGTGCGCACGCAAACGTTAAAGCAACGTCAAACCCGGGAACCAAGCTCAGGTTACAAGCGCCTAACGATCTCGCAAACGCCATGCCACGGCGCGGCGGTTGCACCAATCGTGCACAACCTGTTCAAGCAAGGAGTCCAACAATGACGAAAAACACCGCACGTGCACTCGCTTTCGCCCTCGTCTGCGCCGCGCCCGCCGCGCTCGCACTGACGCCGGCCATGGCACGCGCGCAAAGCACCGGCCAATATCAGCCGGCCGGCGTGCTGTCGTTGAACGCGCAGGCCAGCGCTGAAGTGCCGCAAGACGTCGTCGATATCACGCTGTTCTACGAGCAGGAAGCGAGCGATCCGTCGGCGCTCACGTCAACGCTGAACCAGCGCGCCGATTCGGCGCTGCAAAGAGCCAAGGGTGTGAGCGGCGTGACGGCGCGCACGGGCTCGTTCTCGATCTATCCGTCCACCGACCGTGACGGGCGCATTTCCGCATGGCGCGGCCGCACGGAGATCGTACTCGAATCGCACGACTTCGCCGCGGTGTCCAAGCTCGCGGGTCAGATGGCATCGATCATGCAGGTCGGCAATGTGCAGTTCTCGCTCTCGCCTGAAGCGCAGCGCGCGGCGGAGCAGAAGCTCACCGGCGAAGCGATCAAGTCGTTCCGCGAGCAGGCCGCTTCGTCCGCGCAGGCGTTCGGCTACAGCGGTTATTCGATTCGCGAGGTCAACGTCGGCCACAACGGCGTGATGCCGCGTCCGGTGATGATGATGAGCGCGCGCGCCATGGGCGCCGACGCAAAGGCCGCGGCACCGGTGCCGATCGAAGGCGGAACGTCGACGGTAACCGTCAATGTGTCCGGCTCGGTGCAGATGAAATAACGCTTCCTGGTGGTAGAAGCACTGCTTCGACGCAGTAAAAGAAAAGCCGCTCGCGCGGCTTTTCTCATTGACCACTCGCCACGATAAACCGTAGCGGTCAGTTCGCGCTGACCGCCTGCGCCGGTTCGTGGCGCGCGCGGCGATAAGACCACACCAGCATGCCGATACCGACGACGATCATCGGCAGCGACAGCCATTGGCCCATGGACAAGCCCATAGCCAGCAAGCCGAGGAAGTCGTCCGGCTCGCGCGCGAATTCGACCGTGAAGCGCGCGAGGCCGTAGCCGATCAGAAACACGGCGGAAATCGCGCCCATTGGCTTTGGCTTGCGCGAGAAGAAGAACAGCACGAAGAACAGCGCGACGCCTTCCAGGGCGATTTCATACAGCTCCGACGGATGGCGCGGCAGCATGTGATATTGCGCGAACACTTCGTTCAGATGCCATTGCGCGGCCAGTTGCGGATGCGCGCTGAGCCACGCGGCGTCGTCGGGCGCGGCGCCCGGAAACAGCATGGCCCACGGCGCCGACGGATCGGTCACGCGGCCCCACAACTCGCCGTTGATGAAATTGCCGAGACGCCCTGCCGCGAGGCCGGTCGGCACCATCGGCGCGACGAAGTCGGTGACCTGCAGCCACGAGCGTTTGCGCTGATACGCGAACAGCACCATGGCCAGCGTCACGCCGAGAAAGCCGCCGTGAAACGACATGCCGCCTTCCCAGACCTTGAAGATGTCTAGCGGATGCGCGAAATAAAAGCTCGCCTTATAGAACAGCACGTAGCCGAGCCGGCCGCCGAGAATCGTGCCCAACACGCCGTAAAACAGCATGTCGTCGATATCCTTGACGGTCCAGCCTTGCGCGGCGACATACGGCAAACGCAGCCGCAACCGGCCGACCACGATCGCCGCGATGAACGCGACGAGGTACATCAGTCCATACCAGCGCACGGCGAGCGGCCCCAGATGAATGGCAATGGGGTCGAAATTGGGGTGAATAAGCATCGTGTTGTTATGGGCAGTTCAGGTTCAGAAGCGAAATGTCTAGTAACGGGCGGCGCTGCCCGCAGCTTGCGGTGCATGCATTGGACGGTCCGGCCGGCAATGCGTTCGCGCGGACGCGTCTATATGCGCGGAGCGGCGGATTGTTGCGCCTCGACGGTCGCCGCATGCGCCCGCACGATATCGATGAAACCCGCCAGCACCGGGCTCACCTCCGCGGTCCGCCAGACGAGGCCCGTCTCGATCGCGGGCACCGACTCGGAAAGCGGCCGGTACACCACGCCGGTGCGGCGCAGATTACGTAACGATTGCGGCACCAGTGCGACACCCATGCCGGCCGACACAAGGCTCACGATCGTTTGCATCTGGATCGCTTCCTGGCCGACCCGGGGCGCAAGGCCCGCCACGCCGTAGCAATCCATAATGATGTCATAAAAGCCCGGCGCCAGACGTCTTGGGAAGACCACGAGCGGCGCGTCGGCGACATCGCGCAGGCTGATCGGCGTATCCAGCCATTCGGCGCGAGGGTCGGCACGGTCGCCGCTGACGCTGGCCACGCGCGCCGCCATCTCCGTCGACATGGCGATCACTAGCGGCTCGCGCGCGATCGGCAGCCACGAGAGCTGGGTGGCGTGGCGCGACGGCAGCGGCGCGATCACAAGACCCGCGTCGATGCGCCCGGCCACCAGTTCGTCGACTTGTATGTCGCTGGTGGCTTCGGTCAATTCCAGCCGCACGCGCGGATGACGCGCGCCGAAATCGCGCAGCAACAGCGGCAGAAGCCCGTAGTCCGCCGTGGACACGAAAGCCAGCGACAACACGCCCGCCTCGCCGCGCGCGAGGCTCTGCGCGAGCGGCCGCAGCCCTTCGGCACTCGCCAGCAGGCGCTGCACCTCGGGCAGCAAATCTGCGCCCACTGACGTCAGTTCGACGGAACGCTTGGTGCGCGCGAACAGTTCGACGCCAAGCGTCTCTTCGAGCGCGCGAATCGCTTGCGACAAGGGCGGCTGTGTCATCGAGAGGCGCACGGCCGCGCGCCCGAAGTGCTTCTCTTCGGCGACGGTCACGAAATAGCGCAACTGGCGCAGATCAGGAATGGCTGGCAGCATGAGTGATACGTTTTACGACCTAGTGAGCCACGAATAATACATTGGACGCGCGCATCGCAAAACTGCGTCGTTGCGTGGCACGCCGGTCTACACTGGACGGATGCCGCCGGCAGCCCACGCCGGCGCGACTGAAACCCGCAGCGCGGTGCGGATCAAAACAAAAGGACAGGAGCTTCCCATGGCATACAACCGTCGTTCGAAGAACATCACGCAGGGCGTGGCGCGCTCGCCGAATCGCTCCATGTACTACGCGCTCGGCTACGAGAAGGCCGACTTCGACAAGCCGATGATCGGCATCGCCAACGGCCATTCGACCATCACGCCGTGCAACGCCGGCCTGCAGCGTCTCGCCGATGCCGCCGTCGCCGCGATCAAGGGCGCCGACGCCAATCCGCAGATCTTCGGCACGCCGACCATCTCGGACGGCATGTCGATGGGTACCGAAGGCATGAAGTACTCGCTCGTGTCGCGCGAAGTCATCTCCGACTGCATCGAGACCTGCGTGCAAGGTCAGTGGATGGACGGCGTGGTCGTGATCGGCGGCTGCGACAAGAACATGCCGGGTGGCATGATCGGCATGCTGCGCACCAATGTGCCGAGCATCTACGTGTACGGCGGCACGATCCGTCCGGGCAACTGGAAGGGCACCGACCTGACCATCGTGTCGTCGTTCGAAGCCGTGGGCGAGTTCACCGCCGGCCGGATGTCACAGGAAGATTTCGACGGGATCGAACAGAACGCGTGCCCGTCCACAGGCTCGTGCGGCGGCATGTACACCGCCAACACCATGAGCTCGTCGTTTGAGGCGCTCGGCATGTCGCTGCTGTATTCGTCGACGATGGCCAATCCGGATCAGGAAAAGGTCGACTCGGCGGCCGAATCGGCCCGCGTGCTGGTAGAAGCGGTCAAGAAGGATCTGAAGCCGCGCGACATCGTCACGAAGAAGTCGATCGAAAACGCCGTGGCCGTGATCATGGCCACCGGCGGCTCGACCAACGCCGTGCTGCACTTCCTGGCGATCGCGCACGCGGCCGAAGTGGAGTGGAGCATCGACGACTTCGAGCGCATGCGCAAGAAGGTGCCGGTGATCTGCAATCTGAAGCCTTCAGGCCAGTTCGTGGCCACCGACCTGCATAAGGCGGGCGGCATTCCGCAAGTCATGAAGATCCTGCTCGACGCGGGCATGCTGCACGGCGATTGCATCACGATCACCGGGCGGACCATCGCCGAAGAGTTGAAGGATGTGCCGGGCAAGCCGCGCGCCGATCAGCAGGTGATTTTCCCGATCGACAAGGCGCTCTACAAGGAAGGCCACCTCGCGATCCTGAAGGGCAACCTGGCCATCGACGGCGCGGTCGCCAAGATCACCGGCCTGAAGAACCCGGTTATCACCGGCCCGGCGCGCGTGTTCGACGACGAGCAAAGCGCGCTCGAAGCGATTCTGGCCGACAAGATCGTGGCCGGTGACGTCGTGGTGCTGCGCTACCTCGGCCCCAAGGGCGGCCCCGGCATGCCGGAGATGCTTGCGCCGACCTCGGCGATCATCGGCAAGGGTCTTGGCGAAAGCGTCGGGCTGATCACCGACGGCCGCTTCTCGGGCGGCACGTGGGGCATGGTGGTCGGGCACGTTGCGCCGGAGGCCTTCGTGGGCGGCACGATCGCGTTCGTGCAGGAAGGCGACTCGATCACGATCGACGCGCACAAGCTGCTGCTGCAACTGAACATCGACGACGCCGAACTGGAGCGGCGCCGCGCCGCATGGCAGCAGCCGAAGCCGCGTTACACGCGTGGCGTGATGGCGAAGTACTTCGCGTTGGCACAGCCGGCCAACAAGGGGGCGATAACGGGCTGAGCGACGGCTGGGCTACGGTTGGCGTGGGGAACGCACGTCGTCCGGGATCGTGGCGACTGGCCCGTGAGAAGGCCTAAAGCTACGTAAAAGCGAAAGGGGCGCATGGGAAACCGTGCGCCCCTTTCCTTTTATAATGCTGGCACCACAAGTCGGGCGCTTGCACCGACGGAGACCAGAATGAAATCAAAGTCGCACACAGCGCTTGCAGCGGCCGTCGTGCTGGGCGCCGCGTTGAATGCCGGCAGTCCGGCGGCGCACGCCGAGGCCGCTGGCCTCGCGCTGGCCCAGCAGCAGAACTGCATGAGTTGCCACTCGGTCACGCGTTCCTTCATGGGACCGGCGCTGCATGATGTCGCGGCGAAATATGCCGGCCGCGAAGACGCCGCCACTTATCTGAAGCACAAGATTCTGGATGGCAGCACGGGCGTGTGGGGTGAGGTGCCGATGCCCGCGAATACGCAACTCACGCCCGATCAGGCAGCTACGCTCGCAAGCTGGGTGCTCACGCTCAAATAAGCCTGTTCAGGCGAGGAGCACTGCGCGCGAGCGCCGCTTGGCGCGCCCGCGCTTCACCTCACAGATCACGCGCTGCCTGAGGCGCGCCGCGCGATCTCTTCCACCACCGCTTCCCGCACCCAGCTTGTCATCTCATTCTCCAGCGTGAGCGCCACTTCGCGCGTGATCTGGTCGATGAGCCACCCCGTGTGCGCGTGCAAGGTTTCGCGGCAACGTTCCTCGATCACGCTGCGCCCGTCGCCCGCCAGGAAACCCGCGATGCGTCGGCGCAGACGTTCGGCGATGACGTCGGCATCCAGATCGAGATCCACGGGCGGCTCGGCCGCGCCTTCGCGCGCGATATCCGGCGGTACAGTCGAGCCCGCCTCGAGCGGCGTAATCGGCTCGGCCCGATCGAACACGCCCGCCGACGTCGCGAATGCGTCGTCATGCGCATGCCGCGTTTCGGCGGCCTGATGCGAGCGCGAACGCTTCTTTGGATGGTGATGATCGGCCGCTTGCCGCGGCTCGGCCGGTTGCGGCGCCACCGCCGGCTGCGCTGCGAAGGTCGGTTCCTGTGCGTGCAACGGCTGCGCCGCGAGCACCGGTTCCGCCGACCTCACCTGCTCCGGCGTCAGCACCGGCTGCGGCGCGAGCACGGGCTCCGCCTTGAAACTGGGTTCGCGCGGGCCGTCCAGTTTGGCCGCATCGGTCGACGTTTGCTGCGGTTGCACAGGATGACCCTGCACGAGAACCTCGTGCAGAACCGGGATCGAATCGTCGTTGGGATCGGACACGTGCACTCTCCGTGTTTGAGTCGAAGCTGAAGCAGCCCGCGCGTATGCCGAATGACTGAACCCCGACACACGCGACGCGGACCGAATGGGACCTAGCTGCCTTGCTTGTAGTTGTTCAGAGCATAGCCGCGATCGCGATAGAAGCGATAGCGTTCGCGGCCCGCCGCGAGTTCCTCGTGTGCGTTACCGACCACTTCCAGCAATCTTTCGAAGCGCGCGAACTGCGCCGGCACCGTGGCGCCCAGATTGAGCAGCACCTGATGATGCGGCACATCGTCGAGGCTGGAAGTGAGCACGATCGGCGTCTGCGCGGCGAGCGGCGTGCCCGCCATGCAGTGCGGCACGAAGTCGAGCGGCGCGAAGGTCCACAACTGTTCGTCGAAGGCCTTCAGGCGCGCGGGCTCGGCCAGCACGATGGTCGGCTGGCCCGCCTGATACGCCTTGCGGATCAGGCGGCATGCATACAGCAGCGAATCGCCGACGTTCGAGTGAAAGTCGATTCTCGTCATCGGCGGCTCCGCCTGGCGGCTGCATTCGCAGCCGCGCCCGCACCTTTACTGCATTGCGTCATTGTGAGGCGCGACCGTCAGCGGCCCTATCGATCAGGAACTGCGCGAGCAACGGCACCGGACGGCCGGTCGCACCCTTCGCCGCACCGCTCTTCCACGCCGTGCCCGCGATATCCAGATGCGCCCACGGATAGGCTTCGGTGAAGCGCGACAGGAAGCACGCCGCCGTCACGCTGCCCGCCGGACGGCCGCCGATGTTGGCCAGATCCGCGAAGTTCGACTTGAGCTGATCCTGATACTCGTCGTCGAGCGGCAGGCGCCAGGCCGGGTCGGACGCTTCACGCGATGCGTCGAGCAGCTCGCCCGCCAGCGCGTCGTCTTTCGAGAACAGGCCGCTGTTGTGGTGGCCCAGCGCGATGATGCACGCGCCCGTGAGCGTGGCGATGTCGACCACCGCGGCCGGCTTGAAGCGCTCAGCGTAGGTGAGCGCGTCGCACAGGATCAGGCGGCCTTCAGCGTCCGTGTTGAGCACTTCGATCGTCAAGCCCTTCATGCTGGTGACGATGTCGCCCGGCTTGGTGGCCGTGGCCGACGGCATGTTCTCAACCGCCGGAATGATGCCGACCACATTGATTTTCAGGCCCATTTCGGCGACGGCGCGCAATGTGCCCAGCACCGAACCGGCGCCGCACATGTCGTACTTCATCTCGTCCATGCCTTCGCCCGGCTTCAGCGAGATGCCGCCCGTGTCGAACGTCACGCCCTTGCCGACCAGCACCACCGGCGCGGCTTTCGCGGCGCCGCCCTGATACTGCAGCACGATGAACTGCGCCGGTTCGACCGAGCCGGCCGTGACCGACAGGAACGAGCCCATCTTGAGCGCTTCGCACTGTTTTTCGCCCAGCACTTCGACCTTCAGCTTCCAGTCTTTGGCGAGCTTCTTTGCGGTGTTGGCGAGGTAGGTCGGCGTGCAGACATTGCTCGGCAAATTGCCGAGGTCGCGTGTCAGGTCCATGCCGTTGGCGAGCGCGGCGCCCTGCTTCGCGGCCAGCTTGGCGGCCTTCTCGTCGCCGGTATTGACGCTGAAGACGATGCGCTTCAAGGCGCGCACCGAATTCTCCGGCTTGCTCTTCATCTGCGTGAACTTGTAGGTCAGTTCGCGCAGCGCGAGGATCGCGGCGCGCACGCCCCAATCGGCCGTGCGTTCGAGGATCGGCAGTTGCGCCAGCGTGAAGGTGACCTGGACGATCTTGGTGCCGAGCAGCGCGCGCCAGGCGGCCCGCACGGCGTCGCCGTAGGCTTTCTGGTTGAAAGCGTCCTGCTTGCCGAGGCCGACCAGCAGCACGCGGGACGCGCCGATGCCCGACACTTCATGCAGGAACAGCGTGGTGCCGGCCTTGCCGTCCATGTCGCCGGCCTTGATGATGCGGGTCAGCAGGCCGCGGGTGGCCTCGTCGATCTCGAGAGCCGCGCCCGACAGGGTCTGCGACTCGAACACGCCGATTACGATGCAATCCGATTTCCCAGTCAGGAAACCGTTTGACGAGCCTTTGGTCCAATCACAGGCTTTTATGCTAAAGTCCATCGCGCTTGTCCTCGGATAAAATCTGGGCTTAGGATGAAAGCCGCAATTATCCGCTATTTTTCCTGCGGCGGCTGCACCGGAGGTGTGACGGGAAGCAACCCGTGCGCCACTGAGAGCGCCCCCTCTCATCATCAATAATGATCTTCGAACGCTCCCTCCAGCGCGAACTCGCGTATACGGCTGGTGCCGTGTTCATGGTTCTCCTCACGCTCGTGCTGACGACGATGATGATCCGCATCGTCGGCTTCGCAGCCTCGGGCGAGATCGACCCGCGCGACGTGCTGGTCCTGATCGGCCTGACCGTGATCGGCTACCTGGCGATCATGCTCGTCGCGACCCTGTTCGTGTCGATCCTGTTCGTCCTGACCCGTTGGTACAAAGACTCCGAGATGGTCGTGTGGCTCTCTTCTGGTGTCAGTCTGACGCGCTTCATCAAGCCGATCGGCATTTTTGCCACGCCGATCATCATCCTCATCATGTTCTTCGTGTTCGTCGGCTGGCCGTGGTCGAACCAGCAGAGCAAGCTGATCCGCGCGCGCTTCCAGCAACGCGACGAGGTCTCGCTGCTCGCGCCGGGTCAATTCCGCGAATCGGCCACCAGCCACCGCGTGTTCTTCATCGAGAAGATGTCGCCCGACCAGGCGCGCGTGGAAAACGTGTTCGTGACCAGCACGGAGAACGGCAAGGTCAACGTGGTCGTGTCGAAGACCGGCCATACGGAAACGCGTAAGAACGGCGATCGCTTCGTGGTGCTGGAAAACGGCCGACGTTACGACGGCCAGCCGGGGCAGCCCGATTTCCGCATCATGGAGTTCGAACGCTATGGCGTGAAGATCCAGAGCCAGCCGGTCGTCAATACGCCCAGTACGACCGGCACGCCCACGCTCACGCTGCTGCGCAACCCCACCAACGACAATCTCGCCGAATTCGCGTGGCGTGCGGGGCTGCCGCTCATTGCGATCAATCTGATGCTGCTGGCCATTCCGCTCGCGCACCAGAATCCGCGGCGCAGCCGCACCATCAATCTCGTGATGGCCGTGCTGATCTATCTGACGTATTCGAATCTGTTGAACGTGGTGCAGTCGTGGATCGAGCAGGGCAAGATGTCGTTCCCGGTCGGACTGGTGGGTCTGCACGTGATCGTCGCGGCGATCGTCACGTTTATTTTCTGGCTGCGCGTGCGCAACCGGCCGCTCTTCACGCGAGCGATGTTCAGCCGTTCGGAGGGGGTCTGACCGATGCGCATCTATGAAAGGTACTTCGCGCGTCAGATCTATCTCACGTTCATCTTTATTCTGTTTGCTTTTTCAGGTCTGTTTTTCTTCTTTGACCTGATCAACGAATTGAATTCGGTCGGGCACGGCAACTACAAATTCCAGTACGCGGTGTTGCGGGTTGCGTTGCAAACACCGTCGCGCTTCTACGAAATTATTCCGGTCGCGGCGTTGATCAGCGCGATTTATGTGTTCGCGCAGATGGCGGCGAACTCCGAGTACACGATTTTCCGCGTGTCCGGGCTTGCTACGAATCAGGCTTTGCGTTCGCTGTTGAAGATCGGCATTCCGCTGGTTTTGCTGACTTATCTGATCGGCGAGGTGGTCGGGCCTTATACGGATCAGTTGTCGGAGCGTGTGCGGCTCGAGGCGCTGGGGTCTTCCGTGTCGAGTAACTTCGAGTCCGGTGTGTGGGTGAAAGATACGCTCACGGCGCGCGCGGACGGCGAGCAGGTGACGCGCTTCGTGAACGTCGGCGAATTGAAGCCGGATGCGACGATCAGCAATGTGCGCATTTATGAATTCGATTCGAAGTTCCGGCTCTCCAACGTGCGGACCGCGAAGAGTGGCAAGTATCAGCCGCCGGGTCATTGGCAGTTGACTGGCGTGACCGATACGCAATTGATCGATGTGCCGCCTCCTCCGGGTACGCCCGCCGATGCGCTGAATCCGGTGTATCGGGCGAAGGAAGTGACCGTGCCGGAATATTCGCTGCGCTCGGAATTGACGCCGCAGATTCTGTCGGTGCTGCTGGTGTCGCCGGATCGGATGTCGATGTTCAATCTGTTCCGGTATATCCAGCATTTGACTGAGAATCATCAGGATACACAGCGGTATGAAATTGCGTTGTGGCGCAAGTTGCTGTATCCGTTTGCTGTGTTCGTGATGCTGGTCTTGTCGTTACCGTTTGCGTATTTGCATACGCGGGCTGGTGTCGTCGGGATGAAGGTTTTTGGCGGGATCATGCTGGGGATGAGTTTTCAGTTGTTCAATACTTTGTTCTCGCATATCGGCACGTTGAATACCTGGCCTGCTCCTTTGACCGCGGCTACGCCTGGGTTGGTTTATCTGGTGCTTGGGTTGGTTGGGTTGAAGTGGGTTGATCGGCATTAGGAGCGGTTTTCATGGCGATGCACGGTATCGTTCTGTTTGGCCATGGCGCCAGGGATGTGCGGTGGCGCCAGCCTTTTGAGCGCTTGGCTGTTAAGTTGCGGGACGCTTCTCCGGACTCCGGACCTGTGGCGCTGGCGTTTCTTGAGTTGATGGAGCCGGATTTGCCTACAGCCGTGGGGGAGCTTGTTGCTCAAGGCTGTGAAGTGGTCACCGTCGTGCCGGTGTTTTTTGGGCAAGGGGGGCATGTCAGGAAAGATCTGCCTCTGGTGATCGAACAGTGCCAGGCGTTGCATCCTTCTGTTCTCATTAAATGCGCTGTTGCTGTGGGCGAGGATGAAGCGGTTCTCGATGCCGTCGCGGAATATTGTCTGCGGCAAGTTTGATTGCGGTTTTGGCTTAGCGCGTGGGCCTTTGGCCTTTCCTTGCTTTGTTAGTGGTCTATTAGCGTTGTCCCTGTGCGGGGCAACGCTCTCAACTTAAGCCCCATTCCATCAAGCGAACCTGTACGCGAGATGGACATGGGGCTTGGCTTTTTCTGGGTGGTCGAGGAAAGAAGCGTGACCGCTGCGTGCGGCAGCGAGTCTGGCGATCACCGCAAGAACCGTGGTGAGATTGTCCAGGCAGCGCCGGACACGCGGAAGGCACCCACCGAGGACGGGCTTGAGTGCGCCCATCGCGTACACCCGGTCAGGACGGCTGGCCTGCTCGCCGACGTGCGGTCCCCCAAGCGACCAAGCTTGAATCTTTTGCCTCGATCGGACTTTCGCCGTCCCGGTCGCGTGTCCTTATCTGGACACGCCGACTCGCCAACGCTGATGATAGAGCGCCCCAACATTTTCCGCCCTGCCTAGAGTCATCCTCTGGGATAAGACCGCTTTCAGCCCGCCGCGAGCGGGCTTTTTTATTTGAAGTCGAAATTTAACGTTACCAGAAAAATCTCACAGAGCTTTCCGCGGCATCTGATAGCGCGTCACAACGAAATACGGTTTACTCATTCTTCTGCGGCAACACTTTCATGATGTTTTTTCAGGATTCCATATGAATCGAAGAGATGAAAGCTGTCATGTTTTTCTCATGAATCGGGCAAATCGTCCGCTAAATATCATGTTCGATCGACCTTTCGAAAGCTGACCGGATGGACCCACGCCTGCTGGACTATTACAGCCATGAGTTGCTCTACATGCACGAACTCGCGCTGGAGTTTGCTGAACAGCATCCAAAGATTGCACGGCGCATGAACCTGCACGCAGGCGAAATCGGCGACCCCTACGTCGAACGCCTGCTTCAGTCCTCGGCCTTCGTCACCGCGCATATGCAGATGCGTCTGGACGATGCCTTTCCCGGGTTCATCCTGCCGCTGCTGCAAACCGTCTACGCGAACTACACCTGTCCGACGCCCTCGATGGCCGTCGCCCGCCTCTTCCCGCGCGCGCGAGGCAAGCACGCTGCAAACGGAACAGTCGTGCCGCGCGGCACGATCTTCATCTCGCGCGTTCCCGATGGCGAGCGCACAGCCTGTGAGTTCCGCAGCAGCCAGGATGTCGCGCTGTACCCGCTGGAAATCGTGCAGGCGCGCCTGACCGGGATTCCGCCCGACATCCCCGCACTGGACCGTTTTGTTCCAGCCGGTCGAGCCGTGCAAGGGGCTTTGCGCCTGCGGCTGCGTACCACGAACGGCGCGCCCATCGCGAGTCTCGACGGGCTGGACCGGTTGCCCGTGTATCTCTGTGGCGACGAAGCGAACGCTTCGCACCTGTTCGAGCTGGTTCACGCCGCCGTCGTGGCGAGCGTCACCGGCGTTCCCGGTCAGTTCGCAACCGGATCGCTGCATGCCGTCACGCGCAAGGCAGTCGTCCATGACGCGCTCGAACCACAACAGAGCCTGCTGCCTGCTGTGCCTGACAGGTTTCACGGTCACAACCTGCTGCAGGAGTATTTCGCCTGTCCGGCGCGCTTCTGGTTCTTCACGCTGACCGGCCTCAGGACGGGGCTCGCCAGCATCGACCGCAGCGAGGCCGAGGTCGTGATCCTGCTGGAGCGGCCCGTGGACAAGCTTGCGGAAACCGTCGACGCCGCGCATTTCGCGCTGTTCTGTACACCTGTCATCAACCTGTTTCCCCGACGGACCGGACGGCTCGACCTGGCTCCCGCGGCGCAATCGCATCGGCTCGTGCCCGTGCCGTCCGCACCGCATGACTACGATGTGCACTCGGTGGAGACGGCATGGGGACAGGTTTCCGAAGAATCGGAGACATTCCGTTTCGATCCGCTGCATATGCCAGTAGACCGGTACGCTGGTCGCAATTCGCGTTACTTCACGATCCGCCGCGAACTGAACCGGACTGAGATAGACGACCGTCACTACGGTACGCGCCGCTCCTTTACCGAGACACGCACATTTATTTCGCTGGTCGACCACGACGAGCAGCCGAATACGGAAGGCATCCGCTACCTCTCGTTGCAGGCGTGGCTGACCAACCGCGACCTGCCCTGCGTGCTGACGTGCGACGGCAGCAATGACCTGTTCCTGGACAGGTCGATTCCGGCTGATCGCATCGGCCTGGTGCGTGCGCCCACCGCGCCGCAGCCGCCACTGGCTTTCGGCGATCGGGCCTGGCAGCTGATGGCCCAGTTGAAGCTCGACTACCGGATGTTTGACGACCACTACGACGAAGCCCATCCGGGCGAAGGTGTGCGTCGTCGTCTGCGTCTGTTCGTGATGCCGGATGCGGGGATGCTGGGGCGGCAGATCGAGAGCCTCGTGCGTGCGCAGGCTACGCCCGTCAACAGAAGGTTGCCCGGTAACAGCCCGATTGGGTTCGGACGCGGCATCGAGTGCGAATTCACCTTTGACGAAAGCGGATTCGGCGGCGTGAGTCCCTACACGCTGGGCCTTGTGCTTGAACGTTACGTCGCGCGGCACGTATCGACGCACTCGTTTACAACGACCGTGCTGCGCTCCACGCAGCGCGGACCGATCGCACACTGGCCACCGCGCATGGGTACGCGCGGCACGGCCTGAACCGGGTCAGGTATTCAACGCAGTCAGGGAGAGCAGGCGAATGTCATGGATCAACTCGTGGCTCAAACAGCCGCGCACGCTGGAGATTACCGGCAAGGCGTTGCCGCAATGGAGCGGCGAACCGCTGTTTGCCGTTTCGCGCCTGCGCGGCAAAGAAAAACTCGGACATCTGTATGACTATGAGGTCGAACTTAGTACGGTCGACGACGCAACGCTGACGGCCAGCGAGGCGCAAGCGCTGGTGGATGTGGACGCACTGATCGGCAAGGAAGTGACGGTTCATATTGCCATTGAAGGAAACGGCACCTGGATGGCGAGAGCGACAGGTGCGACTGGCACGGCCAATATCGGCGCGGATATCCGCAAGCTCACGGGCCTGATCGTGGCGGCAAAGTGCATTGGCGCAGATGACCAGCGCGCGCATTACCGCCTCAGGATTCGTCCCTGGCTCTGGCTCGCCACATTGAACCGCGACAGCAGGCTCTGGCAGGAGCGCTCAGTCATTCAGATCACGGAAGACACCCTTCAGCGCTATCCATTTCCGTACGAACTGCGGCTGGCCGGTCCGGGCGTGCAGCGCCGTCCCTATCCTAAGCGCGAGTACCAGCGGCAGTGGTGGGAGTCCGACTTCGCATTTCTGAATCGTCTGTGGCAAGAATGGGGTATTACATTCTTCTTCACCGGCAGCACGCTGGTGCTGTGCGACTCGCCCGGTGCGTACAAGAAGCATGGCCCGGCGTATCAGACGCTGCGCTATGTGGACCGCAACGGGCAGCGCATCGATGAAGAACATGTTCACGAATTCCACGTCGCACGGCAGATCACGACGGGCAAGGTTGCGCTGACCGACTACGACTATACGCAGTCGCTGGGCAATCTGGCCGTCAGCCAGGAGGACTACAGCAAACGCGCCTTCGACAACGCCGAGGAGTACGCGTGGGGTGACTATTCGCAGCCGTTCGAAGGGCCGATGGGCACGGCCGGCCTGCGCGGCGACCCGCAGTTCGAAGGCGAGCATCTGGCGCGCGTGAAGGTCGAAGCGCATCGCGCCAAGAGCCTGCGAGCGAACGGCAAAGGCAATCTGCGTGGGCTGATGACGGGGCATACGTTCACGCTCGAAGGCTATCCGCTTAAACCGGGCGATGGCGAATACCTCGTCGTATCCACTGATATCGATCTCGTCAACAATGACACGGTTACGCAGAGCGGCGGGATCGAGCTGCAATACAGTTGCACGACCAAGTTTTCCGCAGTGCCCGCCAACACGTTTTATCGCACGCCGCAGAGGGCGAAGAGGCCGCGTGCCTATGCGGAAACGGCGCTCATCACCGGATACGGTGATGAGCCCGTCTATTGCGACGAATACGGACGCGTGAAGGCGCACTTCATCTGGGACCGTATCGGCGAGAAAGATGAAAACGCGAGCTGCTGGCTGCGCGTGGCATCGCCGTGGCACGGAGTCGAGCACGGCGCGATGTGGCTGCCGCGCGTCGGCCATCATGTGCTGGTGGGCTATTACGACAGTGATCCTGACCGGCCATACATCATCTCCGGACATACGACGGAGTTCCACCAGGCGCCGTGGCAACTGCCGAAGAACGATGCGCTGTCGGGCTGGCGGAGCCAGGATCTCAAAGGCCAGTCGGCTAATAGCGTGGTCACCGACGATACACCCGGGAAACTTCAGGTTCAGGTGGCGAGCGACCACGCGCAGTCGCGGCTGGTGCTGGGGTACAACACGCGCATCGACGGACACGCGGGACGGGACAGGGAACGCGGTGAAGGGTTCGAGTTGGGCACTGACGCACATGGCGTGCTGCGCGCCAATCAGGGCATGCTGATCACGACGGCGCCTCGCAGTGGTGCGTCTGCGCCCATGAAGGATATGACCGAGACGGCTGGTCAACTGGCAACCGCGCGTGACCAGCATGATGCCTTCGCCACGCTCGCGCGCGCGCAGCAGGCGCAGGAGCGCGGTGATCAGGACGCTGTGGCCAGCGCCCTGCGGACACAGCACGACGACATTCGCGGCAGCGGCAAGGCCAATCAGCAGAAGAGTCATTTCCCCGAACTGTCCAAGGCGCACCTCGTGCTCAACGGCGAAGCCGGGCTGGCCGGCAATACGCCGTGCTCGATGCATCTGGCCGCCGGCGAACATGTGGCGATGACTTCGGGCGGCCATACGGCACTGTCCGTGGGCCGGAGACTGCTGGTCAGCGTGGCGAACGGCATCCGCACCGTGGTGCAGGCATGCGGCTGGCGGCTGGTGGCGATGTCGGGCGACATCGATCTCAAGGCGCTGAAGGACAGTATCAACCTGCTCGCGAAACTCAACGTGACAGTGTCGGCTACCACGATTCGCATCAGCGCCGATCAGGAAGTGGAAATTGGCGGTGGCGGAAGCTATACGCGCTGGACAGCGGGCCAGATCCGCAGCGGTACATCCGGTCAGTTTGAAGTCCATTCGGCGGGCCGGGTCTTTACCGGACCGGACAACGTCGGCAAACCGAAGCTGCCTGAATCGCAGGATATGCAGCAGGACCTGCACTTTGCGCTGCGCGCATTGCCGGATGAAGCGCACCACTACGCATACGAGCCATACGAGCTGTACAAGGGCGACGCAAAGATTGCGGAAGGCGCGACCGACGAGTCCGGCCGGGTGGTCGTGAAGAATCACCAGCCTGGTACATCGGCTTATCGCGTGAAACTGAGCAATGGTGGGCAGTTCGAGCTGAAGGTCAAGGATGCGCTTCATGCCGATCCCGCGCATGCCGATCAGCGTTCGAACCGCGGCGAGCGCCTCGCGTAGGTCCGTCCCAGTCCAGCCAATCTGACTATCTGAACAAGGAATAACGACATGGCAGATCACCTCGATACGCAGAATGCGGCAACGGTGGCCATCGATGAGCAGGGACGAAAGGCCCAGAGTTCGGCACAGTTCTTCCTGGAGACGGACCCAAGGGTAAAGAAGTACTACGGCAACCAGTTGGACTTCAAGATTTGTGGCGAGGAAGGCTTCAGGTCCATCGCGAAAGATCTTAACGATGCGAAAGAATCGGCGGACATCATCTGTTGGGGTTTCGATCCTGGCATGGAACTGGAGCGCACGAGAAACGACAAGTGGCCACGCGGCCATACATATGGCTCTTTGCTCGAACAGCTTGCGGACCAAGGCGTCAAGGTGCGGCTGTTGATCTGGTTCAATTCAGTCGCATCGGCGGTGCAGAACAACATGCCTGGCTACACCGACACCGCTCAGATAGGCCCGTTCACTTCGCCCTATCCGGAACAGTCGCGTCAAGACTACTGTCGAGGATGGTGGTTCCGAAATCTCGGCTATATGGCCAACGGACACCCCAGCAAAACGACGAACCTGCAGATCGTCTTGCGTGATGTCAGTCTCCTCGATGCCAATCACGGGTTGCAGGACGAAAAGGATCAGCCGTCGGCGAGCGAGCTGGCACTGCTGGATGGATTCGGCACGCACCATCAAAAGCCCATCCTGATTGACTACGCTTACGACGGTGGGAGTAAGGCAGTCGGCTACGTCATGGGACTGAATTCCGTAACCGATTTCTGGGACCGCACTGCTCACGAAGTCGACGATCCGTTCCGAGAATCCTGGTCAAGCGGCAGCGTCCAGAAAGAGATCGGGCACGAAGCAGCGACTGAGAACAAGGCCAGCGCCGCGTCGTACAAACACGCCAAACCGTACCAGGACTATGCCTGTCGTCTGGTTGGTCCCGCGCTGGAGCGGCTGCACCAGAATTTTGTGGCGGCGTGGAACGAGGACGCGCCATCCGCATGGAAAATCGCAGAGCAGCCGTTGCCGCCGAAAATCTTCACTCTCCCAACAGACCCCAACCAGATCGTCCAGATAGTACGCACACAGGCGCATGAAAGAGAAAAGACAATCAAGGCGCTCTATATGCAGGCAACGACCTGGGCGCGTAACTATATTTATATCGAGAACCAGTACTTCTTCTATCCAGAACTGGCACGCAACCTGAAGGACGCACGCCTCCAATACTGTCGATGGTGGTGCAGCAAGTACGGCAAGCCTCTCGCGGACATCCCAAAGCTGCATCTGTTCATCGTCATCCCGCACCCGGAGCAGGACGGCATGGTGCCACGTACTCACGACATGTTGAGCGAACTCGGACACAGTGACGCGATGGAGGCGCAGGGCGGTCTTGTCAAGAATGGCTCGCTCAGCCAGAACTATCCAGACGCGAAGACTGCGTCCTACGATGTCACGTTAGACGACGGAATGGGCGGAGCCGTGACGGTGCCCCAGCAGCATAAGGTTCTGGACCGGATCAGTGTTCAGCAACTGGAACGTACATACGGACTGGAGGTGAGCATTGCGCGGTTACGCACAAGCGGTCTCGACGCCGCGCGCAGGATGGCATACCGCGAAATTTACATCCACTCGAAGCTGATGCTGATTGACGACGTGTTTGTGACTGTCGGTAGTGCAAACATCAACCAGCGCAGTATGGCCGTAGACAGCGAGATCAACATTGCCGCGTCTGGCCAGGAGATGGTAGGCAAACTGCGGCAGAAGATTTTTGAACTGCACTCCGACAAGAGTATTCACGGCACAGGTGATCCGGAAAGGGTTCCCGCTGTTTTCCAGGACTGGAATAGACGAATGCAGGATAACGGCGATCTGAGAATGAGGCATCAAGCCATGCAGGGCTTTCTGCTGAAATTCGAAGACCACCGCTCAACCGCCACCATGGTTGCCTCCACTACTGTTCCTGCCGACGTCACGGTCTGAGCGGCGCGCATATGAAGCGTATTGCCAGACGCCTGAAGCTATTCCTGATTGCTCTCGTCGCCCCTTGTCTGTTTGCCGCTTCCGCATGGGGCGGCCTTATGACGCCAGTAACCAACCGATTCGTTGCGAATATGTCCGATCTGCCGCGCTACACCAAACTGCCGCTGTTTAACCCGCACAGAAAGACCTTCGCATGCGTCTATCAGGACCAGCACCTGCCTTCCGTCGACCCCCAGGCCGAATTGTGGTTCCAGCAGGCACTGGCGCTCGATAACCCGGACATCTGGTTCGAGGATATCGACTGGACGAGGGTCTATCAGCTTTACACAAATGCTGCAGAGCGAAACAACTGGAAGGCCATGCTTAATCTCGCCTCGTTGATTCTGAGTGACTACGCGGTGCCGGTTCACGATCCGGAACTAGCCATACGCTGGGTGGAGAAAGCGATGCAACTCGGCGTGCCGGATGCATGGGACCGCATGGGAACCTATCATCAGAATGGGCTGATTCGGGGTGGAGATGCCACCACTGCTTACGCTTTCTTCCAGCGCGCCGCGGACATGGGCAATCCGTCGGCGCTGACTTATCTCGGATACAAAATGGCGGGTACATATGATGATCCAGATGGCGAATTCTGGGGTAATTCGGACGTCGGAACACGCATGCTTGAGTGCGCCTTGACACAAGGATACGGGAATGCAGCCGAAAAGCTTGGCTTTATCTATTCGCGGCCGGAAACCTACGAAGCGAAGCTTCGTGCACTCAAAGTTCTCCACGAAGGAGTCAAGCTAGGTAGTGCGAACTGCGCAAAGGCGCTTGATTCAGAGTTCCGAGGATTCAATCTATCGACAGGGCGAAATCTCTCCGGAAAGGTGGATATACAGCGCGCGGAGCGTTATGCAGTTTTTGGGAATGCGCTTGAACACTATGACGGCCGCCTCAAGCTGCCCAATTTGGACAAGGTATTGCCACTGCCGCCCGCACCGCTGCCGAAGTGGGACGGCAACAAGCAGACGCTGATTGATGCCGCCAAGGCCGTCGCACCGCCTGCAAAGCCCACATCCGCATCACATACAGCGCTGCAGGGCCGCGAGCAGATGCCGGACGGTCATAGCGTAATGCCGCTTGCCGAAAGCCTCTACACGGTTCACGGCGACCAGCGGGTACCCGAAACCGGCTACTGGCTGGCGCTGTTCGATGCCCCAGGAACGCCCAGGGCGCAGCTCACACCTGCCCGTAGCGGACGGCCGGAACACTACCAGGCCGGCGAGCGGTTCGAACCCGCGACGATGACCAGCCTGTCGCACGAGACGATGCAATGGCACTACCTGGGCAAAGCCCGTCAGCTTCCACCATCGCGCGAAATGATCCTCGCGCATATGGTCAGTGCTGGCTGGCTGCGGGAAATATCCGCCAGTACGCCAATAAGTCAATGCGCCGGACACCAGCGATGCCCGCAGCAGGGCATCTGGGAAGGCCGCATTGCCGGTGCGCATCCGCAGGCGTTTCTCTATAACACGTGGACCCAGCAGGCGTTTGTTGATCAAGGACAGCCTTTCCCTGATCCACGCGAGCGGACTCTGGAAATTGATCGTCATGATGTCACGTGGACCTACCTCGGTAGTCCGAACGTTGACGGCGCGGTCCCCGGCGTGACGAATATCGCACTGTGATCGAATGGCTGGACAAGAGGGCCACGCATTCGAACCGGTGCGAACGCGTGGCCTGATGATCCGCTCAGGCTACGGTACGACTGATCGATAAGGATAACCGCATGACTAACCACCTCAAGACGCAGAACCCCATCGATGTGGCGATCGATGAAGCGGGTCGCAAGGCAAACGGATCGGTGCAATGGCTTCTCGAGAACCGCAAGGAGATGCCCATCACTTACGGAAACAGGCTGCATTTCATGGTCTGCGGCGAGGAAGGTTTTGCGGAGATTGCGAAGGACATCTGGGATGCAAGATCCACCGTCGATATTGTCTGCTGGGGTTTCGATCCGGGCATGGAGTTGACGCGTGGTCCAATGTGCCGAAGATTCGACCCAGACCTCGGCAATGAAATAAAAAAAGGTAATGCCTGGCCACGGGGCGTGAGGTACGGCCGCCTGCTGGAGGCCGTCACGACACGAAAGGACAATCCGGTAACGGTGCGACTACTGATCTGGTACGACGCGCGAGGCTCAGCCAGGCAGAACAACATGCCTGGTTACAGCGACGTGGACCAAAGTTGGAGTGCCGTTGCGAATCACGTCCGGCAATCGCCGCCGTATGCCAACCCCGAACGCCACAAGTACTGCGCTGATTGGTGGGCGCGCCACCTGCCTGGTGGCCGAAGCGGTGCAGGCTCGAATCCGCGCCTTCAGGTTGTTCTGCGCGGCATCGCTGCCGGCGATGTCAAGGCGATGCTGGCAGCGGCGCCGAAAGAGGAGGATCAGCCTGCCTACGAATCGGGCAACCCGATCGATGAAACCGGCCTGCTCGAAAATTATCCTACCCACCACCAGAAACCGGTCCTGATCGACTATGCACATGACGGTGGCAGCAAGGCGGTAGGTTACGTCATGGGACTAAATTCCGTGACGGATTTCTGGGACCGGACAGCACACGAGATCGACGATCCGTTGCGAGAAACGTGGTCAGCCGGTAACGTCGATGTAGAACTCACCCATGAGCGGACTACGCAGGATCCGAAAGGACCACTCAGAAAGACAGCCTACGGGCACACCAAGCCATATCAGGATTACGCCTGTCGCGTCGTCGGACCAGCGCTGAAACGACTGCACGAGAATTTCGAGCGGGGCTGGAACCTGTTCGCTCCCGCCGCGCTGCAAACGAGAGAACTGACGGAATTGCCGCCCAAGGTTCCTGTCTTGCCAAAGAATCCCGCACATGGGGTGCAGATCGTACGCACTCAGCCGCACGAACTGGACAAGAGCATCAAGGAACTCTACTTCCAGGCAACCAGCTTTGCCCGCAACTATATCTACATCGAGAACCAGTATTTTTTCTATCCGGAGTTTGCCCGTCACCTGAAAAGGGAACGCGGAAAGTTCTGCGATGCCTGGGCGAGACTGCCGGACAAACCCATGACGGATGTGCCGGTGCTGCATCTGTTTATCGTGATTCCCCACCCCGAAGACGACGGTATGGTGCCGCGTACATTCGACATGCTGACCGAACTGGGTGCAAGCACGTCAATGCCCGAACAGGCAACACACGTCGACAAGGGCAAGCTCGACCAGGATTACAAGGATGCGCACAAGGGCAAGAAAGGCAACAAGGTGCTGGACCGTCCGAGCCTTAAGCAGTTGCAGGACACGCTGGGTCTGAAAGTGAGCGTCGCCCGGCTGCGCACTAGTGGGGTGATCGGTAACCAGATGGCTTATCGCGAGATCTATATCCACTCAAAGCTGATGCTGATCGACGATGTGTTCGTGACGCTCGGCAGCGCGAATCTGAACCAGCGCAGCATGTCGGTGGACAGTGAGATCAACATAGCGGCGACCGGGCAGGTCTGGGCTGCGGATCTGCGCGAGCGGGTTTTTGAACTGCATTCAGGTGGCGACATTCACGGTAGCGGAGACAGATCAAAAGTACCAATTGAATTCGAAAAATGGAAAGGCCGTATGGATGATAACCACGACATCAAATTGGCGGGGAAGGCGAGTTTGCTCGGCTTCCTGCTGCCATTTGAGGATCATCGCGCAACTTCTACCATGCATGCGTCGGTGACGATACCCTCATCTGACAGCACGGCCCTCGCATGACCGAGATATCTATGAAGTGCATGACCATC
The DNA here is from genome assembly GCF_003386115.1 of Paraburkholderia sp. BL27I4N3. Lineage (NCBI taxonomy): Bacteria > Pseudomonadati > Pseudomonadota > Betaproteobacteria > Burkholderiales > Burkholderiaceae > Paraburkholderia > Paraburkholderia sp. BL27I4N3. Next base: position 3,420,130 of record NZ_QREJ01000001.1, read on the forward strand.
CTTTGCCGCATTGTCTTCGTCGTCCTGTTCCTGACCACCTCTTCTGTGCAGGCCGGGAGACTGACTTCCTCGACCAGCAAACTGACTACCGCCATGTCCGATCTGCCACGTTACGAAAAGCTGCCACTGTTTAATCCGCATCGCAAGCTGTTCACCTGCCTTTATCAGGACCAGCACGTGCCGCCTGTTGATCCGCAGGCCGAACTGTGGTTTCAGCAGGCACTCGTGCTGGACAACCCGGACATCTACTATAAGGATCGCGACTATCCGAAGATTTACCAGCTCTACCAGCAGGCCGCGCAGCGCAATCACTGGAAGTCCATGCTCAATCTCGCCTCGCTGATCCTGTCGGACTACGCGGTACCGGAACACGATCCGGAGGTTGCGATCCGCTGGGTCGAGAAGGCGATGCAGCTCGGCGTGCCGGATGCCTACGACATGATGGGTACATACCATCAGAACGGTATGATCAGGGGCGGTGATGCAACCAGCGCCTATGCGTTTTTCCAGCGCGCGGCGGACATGGGCAGTCCGTCTGCAATGACCTTCCTCGGCTACAAAATAGCTGGTACTTACGACGATCCGGAGGGCGAATTCTGGGGCAACCTGCCTATCGGCACTCGAATGCTGGAGTGTGCCCTTTCTCAAGGCTCCGGTGATGCTGCGGAAAAGCTGGGCTTCATCTATGCTCGTCCAGGAACAAGCGAAGACAAGTTACGGGCTCTCAAAGTTCTCCATGAAGGAGTAAAACTAGGTAGCGCTGAATGCGCGAATAAGCTGTTTATCGAGTTTGACGGGTTCAACTTGACCAACGGGCGTAACTTGCCCGGCCATATCGACAAAGCCCGCGCCGAGCGCTATAGCCAGATCGGCAATGCGCTGGAACATTACCAAGGCCGCCTCAAGCTACCTAACCTTGACAAGGTATTGCCACTGCCGCCCGCACCGCTGCCGAAGTGGGACGGCAACAAGCAGACGCTGATCGATGCCGCCAAGACCGTCATTCCGCCCGCAAAGCCCAAATCCGCATCACATGCAGCGCTGCAGGGCCGCGAACAGGTGCCGGAGGGGCATAGCGTAATGCCGCTTGCCGAAAGCCCCTACACCGTTCACGGCGACCAGCGGGTAACCGAAACCGGCTACTGGCTGGCGCTGTTCGGTACCCCGAGAACGCCCAGGGCGCAGTTCACACCGGCCCGTAGCGGACGGCCAGAACACTACCAGGCCGGCGAGCGGTTCGAACCCGCGACGATGACCAGCCTGTCGCACGAGACGATGCGATGGCATTACCTGGGCGAAGCCCGCCAGCTTCCACCGTCGCGCGAAATGATCCTCGCGCATATGGTCAGTGCTGGCTGGCTGCGGGAAATATCCGCCAGTACGGCAATACGTCAATGCGCCGGACACCAGCGATGCCCGCAGCAGGGCATCTGGGAAGGCCGCGTTGCCGGTGCGCATCCCCTGGCGTTTCTCTATAACACGTGGACCCAGCAGGCGTTTGTCCAGCCCGGCCAAATTTTCCCCGATCCGCGCGACAGGTCTCTCGACGTCGATCGCCATGATGTCACGTGGACCTACCTCGGTAGTCCGAACGTTGACGGCGCGGTGCCGGGCGTGACGAATATCGCTCTGTGATCGAACAGCTGGAGAAGAGAAGAAAGCAATGGCAAGGCAATCGCGCGCAAGGGTGACCTGGCGGCGTGCCCGGAGTATGGCGTCAAACCGAGGGTTCCTGAGCTAGCTTGAACGAGACATCTATGAAGTGCACAACCATCCTTTGCCGCATTGTCTTCGTCGTCCTGTTCCTGACCACCTCTTCTGTGCAGGCCGGGAGACTGACTTCCTTGACCAGCAAGCTGACTACCGCCATGTCCGATCTGCCACGTTACGAAAAGCTGCCACTGTTTAATCCGCATCGCAAGCTGTTCACCTGCCTTTATCAGGACCAGCACGTGCCGCCTGTTGATCCGCAGGCCGAACTGTGGTTTCAGCAGGCACTCGTGCTGGACAACCCGGACATCTACTATAAGGATCGCGACTATCCGAAGATTTACCAGCTCTACCAGCAAGCCGCGCAGCGCAATCACTGGAAGTCCATGCTCAATCTCGCCTCGCTGATCCTGTCGGATTACGCGGTACCGGAACACAATCCGGAGGTTGCGATCCGCTGGGTTGAGAAGGCGATGCAACTCGGCGTGCCGGATGCCTACGACATGATGGGTACATACCATCAGAACGGTATGATCAGGGGCGGTGATGCAACCAGCGCCTATGCGTTTTTCCAGCGCGCGGCGGACATGGGCAGCCCGTCTGCAATGACGTTTCTGGGGGACAAACTGGGGGGAACCTATGATGACCCCGACGGGGACTTCTGGGGAAACAGGTCAATTGCAATTGAGATGCTGAAGTGTGCGATGGCGCAGGGTTACGGGGATGCAGCCTATGAACTTGGGTACTTGCAGCTAAGTGGCTACACGCCGGAAGCAAAAGCGCTGGCGTTGAAGACATTTCACGAAGGAGTGAAATTGGGGAGCGCCAAAAGCGCCAAAAATTTGTCCGTCGAATTCGACGGGTTTAATTTGTCGAACGAAAAGAGCCTCGTTGGACACGTTGATCAGGCTCGTTCGCAACGATATCGTGTACTCGGAGATGCACTTGAGCATTATGGAACCCGCCTCAGACTGCCGAATTTGGACAAGGTGCTGCCGCTCCCTCCCGCACCACTGCCTAAGTGGGACGGTAACAAGCAGACGCTGATCGATGCGGCCAAGGCTGTCATTCCGTCTGCAAAGCTCAGAACAACGTCAAACGCAATGTTGCAGGGACGCGAACATATCCCGGATGGCTACGATGTCCCGTCGCTCGCCGAGAGTCCTTATGCAGTCAGGGAAGGCCGGGGCGTCCCCGAAACCGGCTACTGGCTGGCGCTGTTCGATGCCCCAGGAACGCCCAGGGCGCAGCTCACATCGGCCCGTAGCGGACGGCCGGAACACTACCAGGCCGGCGAGCGGTTCGAACCCGCGACGATGACCAGCCTGTCGCACGAGACGATGCAATGGCATTACCTGGGCGAAGCCCGTCAGCTTCCACCATCACGCGAAATGATCCTCGCGCACATGGTCAGTGCTGGCTGGCTGCGGGAAATATCCGCCAGTACCGCCATACGTCAATGCGCCGGACACCAGCGATGCCCGCAGCAGGGCATCTGGGAAGGCCGCGTTGCCGGTGCGCATCCCCAGGCGTTTCTCTATAACACGTGGACCCAGCAGGCGTTTGTTGATCAAGGACAGCCTTTCCCTGATCCGCGCGAGCGGGCTCTGGCAATTGATCGCCGTGATGTCACGTGGACCTACCTCGGTAGTCCGAACGTTGACGGCGCGGTGCCCGGCGTGACGAATATCGCACTGTGATCGAACCGCTAGAGAAGAGGAAAACGCAATGGCAAGACAGGTAATCGTAGTGGGCGACACCACGACCCACGGTGGAAGGGTGATCACAGGATCACAGGTGGACGTCGTTGACGGCAAGGCGATCGCGCGCAAGGGTGACCTGGTGGCGTGCCCGGAGCATGGCGTCAATCCGATCGTCGAAGGTGACGAATCATTGATGGTCGACGACAAGCCCGTTGCGCTCGAGGGACATCACGCAGCATGCGGATGTGCTCTCATCAGTGCATGTCATACGTTGTCGGTGCCCTGAGTGTGGGCGGAAGTGGCGCATGCTGACGATGTCGAAGACACAGGCAATCGCGCGGGCGCGCGGCGGGACATGGTCGCGTGCGCTCTCACGTGCCCAAAAGAAATGCGAACATCCCAAAGCGCACAACAAACAACATACACAGCAACAACCAAAAACCTCAAGCCGCGACCAACAACCCATCCGCGGAGCGAACAACCTCGACCTGCCGCTCGGCAAACGCGTCCCCAATCATCAGCAGGCTCGGCTGCGATGCATCGACCCAGCGCTGCGCGTCGCCGGCTGCGAGTTCTTCGAGTGTGAGCGTCAGCATGCGCTCGCGCTCGGTGCTGCAAGCTTCGACAATCGCCACCGGCGTGGCAACAGGCTTGCCGGCATCGATCAACTGCTGCGCGATCTCGACGCCGCTATCGCGGCCCATGTAAAACACGAGCGAGTCCGCGTTCACCTGTTCACGAATCTCATCGGAACCCGGCGCACGGCTGAACGTGGCCAGCGCGACACTGCGCGATACACCCCGCAGTGTCAACGAGCGCTTCAACGACGCCGCGCTCGCCAGCGCAGCGGTGATTCCAGGCACCACTTCATAGTCGATACCGGCCGCTTCCAGCGCCCGCATCTCCTCATCGGCGCGGCCGAACAGCATCGGGTCGCCGCCTTTCAGGCGTACCACCACGTCGTGCTCCAAAGCGGCGTCGACGATCTGCTTGTTGATGAATTGCTGGGCTGTCGACAATTGCCCGCAGCGCTTGCCCACCGCAATCCGCCGCGCATGCGCAGGCGCGTAATCGAGCATGGCCGGTTCGACCAGCGCGTCGTGCAATACCACGTCGGCGGTACCGAGCAGCCGCGCGCCGCGTACCGTAATCAGGTCCGCAGCGCCGGGCCCTGCGCCGATCAGATAAACCTTACCCATTTGAATCAACCTGTTGGTTGGGGCGCGAGCGATGCGTCGCGTCGCCATGCGCCCTCGCCCGCTTACGCCGAAAACGCCCGGATCATCCCGGCCGCAACAGTATGATGCGTCGCTTCGTCGATCAGCACGAACGCACCCGTGCCCTGATGCGAGTCATACACATCGCACACCAGCGGCTTCTGCAACGTCAGCGCCACCCGGCCGATGTCGTTCATCGTCAGATCCTTGCGATCGGTCGCCTGCGACAGCGTATGCACGTCCAGCACTTCCTTGATCGCACCGATCCGCGCGAACACCGTATTGGTGGTCTGCTTCAACAGATACTTGCGTTGCGTCGACAGCGGCGTGTCATCGAACCAGCACAGATCGGCTTCCAGCTTCTTCGCCGGCTCCGGCGCCGCTTCACGCAACACGAAGGTGTCGCCGCGCGATACGTCGACGTCTTCCGCGAGACGAATCGTCACCGTTTGCCCGGCGAACGCGCGGTCCACCGCCGCTGTGCCGCCCGGCACCGGCGCAATGATCTCGGCAACCGTTGCTTCACGATTGGCCGGCAGCACGACGATCGTATCGCCGAGCTTCACTTCGCCGGCTTCGACACGGCCCATGTAGCCGCGGAAATCGTCGGCCTGGCTGCCGTCCTGACGCGCCACCCATTGCACCGGGAAACGCAGCGCCTGGCCCGTCGGCACTTCGACCGGCAACGCTTCGAGCAGGTCCAGCAACGGCTCGCCCGCGTACCAAGGCATGCTTTCGCTCGCCGTCACGATGTTGTCGCCCTTGAGCGCCGACACCGGCACGAAACGCACGTCGCTCAAACCCAGTTGACGCGCGAGTTCGACATACGCGTCGCGGATCTCGTTGAAGCGCTGCTCGCTGTAATCGACCAGGTCCATCTTGTTGATCGCGACGATCGCGTGCTGCAACCCCAGCAACTTGACGATCGCGCTGTGACGCTTGGTTTGCGGCAGCAGTTGCGCCACGCCATCCACAAACGTCACGCGCGTTGCGTCGACGAGAATAATCGCCGCATGTGCCGTCGACGCGCCCGTCACCATGTTGCGCGTGTACTGCTCGTGGCCCGGCGTATCGGCGATGATGAACTTGCGCTTCGCAGTCGCGAAGTAACGGTACGCGACGTCGATCGTGATGCCTTGCTCGCGTTCGGCTTCGAGGCCGTCCGTCAGCAGCGACAGATCGATTTCGTCGCCGACGGTACGCTTATTCTTCGCGCGCGACAGTGCCGAAAGCTGGTCTGAAAGCACAGCCTTGCTGTCGTACAGCAGGCGGCCGATCAACGTGCTCTTGCCATCGTCGACGCTACCCGCGGTAATGAAACGCAGCACGCCGAGGTCTTCTGGTTGGTGAATACCGCTCATGATTGCTTTACCCTCGTTCGTGTGCTTAGAAATAACCTTGCTTCTTACGCTGTTCCATCGCGGCTTCGGAGACCTGATCGTCCATCCGCGTCGCGCCGCGTTCCGTGATTTCGGTCACGGCCGTTTCGGCGATGATCTTCTCGAGATCGTCCGCGTCGCTTTCCACCGGGCAGGTGCAGCTAATGTCGCCGACGGTACGGAAGCGCACCAGCGCGGTTTCACTGACTTCGCCTTCACGCATCGGCGTGAGCGGCGTAACCGGCACCAGCAGGCCATTGCGGCGCACGATCTCGCGTTGATGCGCGTAGTAGATCGACGGCAGTTCGAGCTGTTCGCGAGCGATGTACTGCCACACGTCGAGTTCGGTCCAGTTCGAAATCGGGAACACGCGCAGATGTTCTCCGTTATGCAGACGCGCGTTATACAGGCTCCACAGTTCCGGGCGCTGTGCCTTCGGATCCCATTGGCCGAATTCGTCGCGGAACGAGAAAATCCGTTCTTTTGCACGGGCCTTTTCTTCGTCGCGGCGCGCGCCGCCGATCAGCGCGGTGTAGCCGTACTGTTCGATGGTTTCGAGCAGCGTCACAGCTTGCGCGGCGTTGCGCGAATCCAGTTCACGACGCAGACGAACCGTGCCGCGCTTGATCGAATCTTCGACATGACCCACCACGAGTTCAGCGCCAATCTCTTTCGCCCGACGATCGCGGAAATCGATCACTTCCTCGTAGTTGTGGCCGGTGTCGATATGCACGAGCGGGAACGGCAGCACGGTCTTGCGATTCGCGCCAATGCCGAAAGCCTTCAGCGCGAGGTGCAGCACCACGACCGAGTCCTTGCCGCCCGAAAACAGCAACGCGGGCTTACTGCATTCGGCGACCAGTTCGCGCAGGATGTGAATCGACTCGGCTTCGAGCCAGTCGAGGTGATCCATACGGTTTGCCGTGTTGGCGAGCGGTGCGTTCACAGTGGAATCGAGCGTGGTGCTCATATCTGGGTCCTTCGTTGGTTCGCGTCGCAAGCGGTTGCTCGCGTCGCGCAGGTATTCAAATCGGTATGTGCGGTGTTCGGGCCGAAAACCAAGGCCCGCTCGCTCAACTTCAGGCCTGGACGTCTGCGCCGCGCTCTACTGCAATCGGCGTAATCGTCGTGATGTGCAGTCCGCATTCCTTCGTATCGCGCGACTCCCACCACCAGCGCCCTGCGCGGCTATCTTCACCGGGGCGCACGGCGCGCGTGCACGGCTCGCAGCCGATGCTCGGATAACCACGCGCATGCAACGGATTGACCGGCACGTCGAACGCTTTCAGGTAGTCCCACACTTCGGCTTCGGTCCAATCGGTCAGCGGATTGAACTTGGCGATATTGCTTGCGGCGTCATGCTCTTCCGCATGCAGTTCGGCACGCGTTACCGACTGCTCGCGACGTTGGCCCGTGACCCATGCGCTAACGTTCGACAGCGCGCGGTTCAACGGTTCGACCTTGCGGATTTCGCAGCAGCGCTTGCGCAGATCGACGCTTTCATAGAACGCGTTCAGGCCGTGCGAGCCGATGTATTCCTCGACCGCCGCGGCTTGCGGATGAAACTGTTCGATGTCGTAGCCATAGCGCTCTTTCACACGATCGAGCATGCCGAGCGTTTCCGCATGCAAGCGGCCGGTGTTCAGCGAGAAGATGCCGATCTTCACGCCGCGCGACAGAATCGCATGCGTGAGCAGCATGTCTTCCGCTGCGAGGCTGCTGGCGAGCTTCACGTTCTCGTGACGCGCGGCGATCGAGTCGAGCAGCGCATCGAGGCGCTCGACCTTTGCGGCGAGTTCCGGCGTGAGGGTTTGAACTTCGCTCATGCCGATGCCTTTGCCAGTTCGCCCGCTTCACGGCGGCGGAACAGCGGCGACGAGTTCACCGCGCCCTGATAGTTGAAGCTGAATTCGTCGAACGCTTTCAGTGCGTCGTCGAAGTCTTTGTCCGCGCGCAACGCGTACGCGTCGAAGCCGCAACGGAACATGAACGCCAGTTGATCGCGCAGCACGTCGCCAATTGCGCGCAGTTCGCCCTTGTAACCATAGCGCTCGCGCAGCAGGCGGCCGATGCTATAGCCGCGGCCGTCGCGGAACACCGGGAAGTCCACGCCGATCAGCGCGACCTTGTCGAAGTCGGCGACGATATCCGCCGGCTCGCTGTCCGGCGCGAGCCACACGCCGATCTCAGCGGCGCTACGCGAGGCGGTCAACGCATCACGTTCAGCCTGCCACAACGCGAGCTGCACCAGCACCTTGCCTGCCGGCAATTCGTTCACCGCGGGCAGCGAGCCATCTTCTGCCGGGCGCACGACCGTCCAGTCATCGTTGACGATCGCGCGATTCTTGATGATAGAAGCCATCTGTTCTGTATCCTTTTCGCGGTTACGCGTGAGCCGGTTGACGCGAGGCGTACACACGTTCCTTGAACGGGGTGATGCCGATGCGGTTGTACGTTTCGATGAAGCGCTCGCCTTCGTGGCGGTTTTCCACGAACGTATCGATCACTTTGCTCATCACGTCCGGCATTTCTTCCGCCGAGAACGACGGGCCGATCACACGGCCAAGGTGTGCGCCGGTAGCGCCCGTGCCCTGCTCGCCGCCGAGCGTCACCTGATACCACTCCGAGCCGTCCTTATCGACGCCCAGGATGCCGATGTTGCCGACGTGGTGATGACCGCAAGCGTTAATGCAGCCCGAGATGTTCAGCGACACATCGCCGAGGTCGTACACATAGTCCAGATCGTTGAAGCGTTCCTGAATGGCCAGCGCGATCGGAATCGACTTCGCATTCGCGAGCGAGCAGAAGTCGCCGCCCGGGCAAGCGATGATGTCGGTCAGCAAGCCGATATTCGGCGTCGCGAAACCTTGTGCCTTGGCCTTTTCCCACAGCGCGAACAGGTCGCGCTTCTTCACGTTCGCGAGAATCAGGTTCTGTTCGTGCGACACGCGGATTTCGCCGAGCGAGTACTCGTCGGCCCAATCGGCGACGGCTTCCATCTGTGCGTCCGTGGCGTCGCCGGGGGCGATCGTGGTCGGCTTCAAAGACAAGGTGACCGACGAATAGCCCGACACCTTATGCGGACGCACATTACGCTCGACCCAACGGGCAAACGCACGATTTTCCAGCAGATGCTTTTCGAACGAAGCGTCTGTATCAGCAAGCTTCTCGTACACCGGCGGCTGGAAGTACTGCGACACGCGATCCACTTCCGCTTGCGTGAGCGTCGAAGGACCGTCCTTCAGGTGCTGCCATTCTTCTTCGACTTGCGCCGAGAATTTCTCCGGGCTCAACGCCTTCACGAGAATCTTGATGCGCGCCTTGTACATGTTGTCGCGCCGGCCGTAGCGGTTGTATACGCGCAGCACCGCTTCGCAGTACGTCAACAGATGTTGCCAGGGCAGATCTTTGCGGATGATCGCGCCGATGATCGGCGTACGGCCCATGCCGCCGCCGGCCAGGATATCTGCCACCAGTTCGCCCTGCTCGTTCTTGCGCAGATACACGCCCATGTCGTGAATCTGCACGGCAGCGCGGTCTTCCCTGGAACCCGACACGGCGATCTTGAACTTGCGTGGCAGCCACGCGAATTCCGGGTGGAACGTGGACCATTGACGCAAAATTTCGGCCCACGGACGCGGATCGACCACTTCATCCGGCGCCACGCCGGCGAACTGGTCGGCGGTGATGTTGCGGATACAGTTGCCCGAGGTCTGAATGCCGTGCATTTGCACCGCCGCCAGCTTGCGCAGGATTTCCGGCGTTTCTTCGAGCTTGATCCAGTTGTACTGGATGTTCGAGCGCGTCGAGAAATGGCCGTAACCGCGGTCGTGTTCGCGCGCGATCTGCGCGAGCACGCGCATCTGGTCGCTGCGCAGGTTGCCGTACGGAATCGCGATGCGGTGCATGTACGCGTGACGCTGCATGTACAGGCCGTTCTGCAGGCGCAGCGGACGAAACTCCTCTTCGCTCAATTCGCCCGACAAGCGGCGGCGAACCTGATCGGCGTACTGCGCGACCCGTTCATCGACGATGGTCTGGTCGTACTGATCGTATTGGTACATTCGGGGACCCCAATTTTTTGCAGTGATGCACGGCGATCCGGTTTCGCCGCGCCCTGGATACATCCCTTTGTCACCCTCGGCTCATGAACGTTTAGACCCATCGCTCATTTGCTTATGACAAATACAGATATCCATATTGAAAAAGATGGACAGATCGTAATAAACTGCCCTTATATTTCAAACGACTAAAAAATTCTTTTGATATGCGGAGAGGTTATATATGAACCTGCACCAATTCCGCTTCGTCCGCGAGGCTGTGCGGCAGAACTTCAACCTGACGGAAGCGGCCAAGGCGCTGTTCACAAGCCAGCCGGGCGTTTCCAAGGCAATCATCGAGCTGGAAGACGAGCTGGGCGTGGAAATCTTCACGCGCCACGGCAAGCGCGTGCGCTCGCTGACCGAGCCGGGGCGCATCATTTTGCAGTCGGTCGAGAAGATTCTGCAGGAGGTGGAGAGCCTCAAACGGGTCGGTAAAGATTACGCGGCGCAGGATCAGGGCAATCTGGTGATCGCCGCCACCCACACGCAGGCGCGCTACTCGCTGCCGGCCGCCATCGCCGAATTCAAGAAACGCTTTCCCAAGGTCCACCTTTCGATTCTGCAAGGCAGCCCGACGCAGGTCGCCGAAATGGTGCTCCACGACCAGGCCGACCTCTGCATCGCCACCGAAGCGATCGCCAACTATAAGGAACTGGTGTCGCTGCCGTGCTTCCAGTGGCACCACGTCGCGGTGATGCAACCGGATCATCCGCTGCTCGACCGCAAACTTTTGTCGCTGGATGATCTGACCCAGTATCCGCTGATCACCTACGACAACGCGTTCGCCGGCCGCACCAAGATCAACGAGGCGTTCCGCCTGCGCGGGCTGCATCCGGACATCGTCCTGGAGGCGATCGACGCCGACGTGATCAAGACCTATGTGGAACTGGGCCTCGGCGTCGGCATCATGGCGGATATCGCGTTCAACGCCGAGCGCGACCGCCATTTGCGCGCCATGCCGGTCGGCCACCTGTTCGGCAGCAATGTGACGCGGGTCGCGCTGAAACAGGGCGCCTATCTGCGCAGCTATGTGTACACGCTCGTCGAACTACTGTCGCCGAGCATGAACCGCAAGCTGATCGAGCAGGCGCTCAAGGGCGAACACGAAAGCTACGAACTTTGATAACACCCTCGCATCCTGCTACGGAGACCTTTCGATGACGTCGTATAAGAAAAAAATCAGCGGCCTCGCTGCCGCTTTCGGTTTTGGCGCGCTCCTGCTCGCCACCGCTGCACACGCCGACATCAAGGTCGGCATCGATCTGTCCAGCACCGGGCCGGCGGCCGTGATCGGCATCACCAGCAAGAACGCGATGCTGATGTGGCCGGCCACGATCGCCGGCCAGAAAGCCGACTACATCTTCCTCGACGACGCTTCCGACCCCGGCGCCGCCGTGCGCAACATCCGCAAACTGATCAACGAAGACCACGTGGACGTGATCGTCGGGCCGAACATTACGCCGGCCGCGATGGCCGCGCTCGATCCGGTCGCCGAGAGCCAGACGCCGATGATTACGCTGATCGGCTCAGCAAGCGTGGTCGAGCCGCAGGAAGGCAAGAAGGTGTGGGCCTACAAGATGGCGCAAACCGACAGCGCGATGGCCGACGTGATGACGCGCTACATGTCGAACCACAACGTGAAGACGGTGGGTTTCATCGGTTTCGCGGATGGCTACGGCGAAAGCTGGCTCAACGAGTTCAGCAAGTTCGCGGCGCTGCGCCATATCCAGCTGGTGGCCACCGAGCGCTATAACCGCACCGACGCGAGCGTCACCGGCCAGATTCTGAAGCTGATGGCCGCCAAGCCGGACGCGATCCTGATCGCCGGCGCCGGCACGCCGACCGTGCTGCCGCAACGCACGCTGATCGAGCGCGGCTTCAAAGGGCCGATCTACCAGACGCACGGCATCGCCACGCCGGAGTTCATCAAGCTGGGCGGCAAGGACGTGGAAGGCACGCTGTTCCCGACCCAGCCGGTCGTGGTGGCGCGCACGCTGCCGGCCGATCATCCGGCGAAAAAGGCGGCGCTCGCTTTCACGAACGAATATGAAGCGAAGTACGGCCCGGGCAGCGTGACGCAGTTCGCGGGCGACGCGGCCGGCGTGTATCCTCGTTTGCAGGACGCGGTGGCCCGCGCGCTGAAGACGGCGCAACCGGGCACGCCGGCGTTCCGCACGGCGCTGCGTGACGAGCTGGAGCATGCGCATGAGCTGGTCGTGCCGAACGGCGTGGTCAACACGAGCCCGAAGGATCACGTGGGCCTGGACCAGCGCGCTAGCGTGATGGGGACGATCAAGAACGGCAAGTTTGTCTATTTGAGTCAGTGAGGCAACTCATGGCCGGCTCTTGACCCAATCAAGCGCCGGCGGCCGGTATGCCCAGAAATGCGTTCCGGAAGGCTGACAACGTCCGGTCGGATCCATCGGCGAAGTCGTCCAGCATCTGCGCGACGGCACGCGCCTGCATGTCGCGTCTCAGCGTGTTGTACACGGCTTCGTCCGAGAGGATTGCCGAAACTGCATTAACTGTTGCGTGAGACGCGATCTGCCGCGATTCGCGGCCAAGTAGTGCGGACGCGCCAAGATCGACATCGAAGCCGTGTTGCTCGAGAAGGTCTGCGCCGTCGTCCCAGACGCGGGCCGCGTTGCCCGCGTCGCCGTAGTTGCGAAGGATCAGAAGCAGGTCAGATGCGTCAGTATTCTTCGACACTCGCCGGTCTTGCCACGCGAGAATTTTTAGAAGCGCAAGCGCCGGCAGAGTTACAACCGGAACCATGAGACCGTCGCCCAGATCGATTTCGACGGATTCGTCGACGGCCTCCCGAAACCCCAGCACATTCATTACGACTTCGCCCTTGGGCGGCCACGCGACCGCGCCCTCGGGAGTTTCAATTTCGCCGAACGGAACCAGGTCCAACGGTATCGAATAACCGACGCTCGGATCGTCGAACACCAGAGTGTGCTGTGCCCGGGTACTCGCCCTGAAAAGGCCTGTCCGTTCGAGCCCGGTAATCAGGGCGCCGTACGCTTCCCAACTGATCGCGCAAACGGCAACGTCGACGTCACGCGTGGCGCGCTCAGCACGCACGCCGTGCACATGCCATAGCACCAGATCCCGCGCGGTTGCTCCGGCGACAACGAACTTCGTGCCTAGCTGATCCGCTGTCTCCTGGACGCGGGCAAGCAGCGCAGCGGTAACGGGGTGGACGGGCCGCTCGTCGGCTACCTTAAGGTTGGGGAAGGTACTGCTCATAGATTTGCCCGGCGACGGAAAGATTACGGCTGTCGCCCGAGGCAACGAGGTCCGCGTAAATGAGGAACGGGTGGACTAGCGGCTGGCGGCCCGATTCCACCCAGTTAAGCTCCAGCGACTGCGGCCAGAACGATTCAAGAATCTCGACATCCCCGCGTGGATCAGGGCGCAGCCTGGCGTTCAGCATGAACTGATTGCCCAGCGGTGCGCGGCTGTAGAGGGTGACGTTCGCGGCCTTCAGTTCATTCGTCAGGATGTCGGCCGCCGACTCGCCACCCAGGCGAGCGTCGACACTTGCGAGGTCGAACTCGCGCCACCAGTCGGGCGCCGTGCTGGCGAAGCGCCGTGCCCCTAGTTTCAGTCGCAGGCGCGTCTGATAGAGGCTGCTCCACTCGAAAACGAATTTCTGCCAGTCCGGAAAGATGCGCTCGCCACTGGTCTTCTGGGCGAGCAGCCCACGGAACTGCAGATCGTCGATCACCTGGTTGACTGTACTCAACGCGACGCCAGCGGCCTGCGCGATAGTTCTGTACGGTTCCGACACGAGGCCCGGTTGTGTCGCAATAGCGAACATCACTTGCAAACCTTTTCGCGTCGTGGCGCGGCCTGTCTGCGGTTTTTGCAATTGCTGGGGTTTGGGCCGGCCACTGATCATGACCATACCTTCGGGCTCGCTCAGAAAGACGTTGCCCGCTGCGTCCAGAAATGGCACGTTTTGCTTGATCAGGCGGTCGGCGAGTTGCGGTTCGATGTAAGGAGCGACCAGCATGAGCCGGCGGTAGAGCGGATGAGGCTCCATCGCAGAAGACCGGCTTTCCGCGAGAAGAGTGTTTGCCATCTCCGCCAGGCCCAGCCGGGTCGTGACGAGCGTAGGCATTTCGAATTTCCGTCCGGCAAGGTCGAAAGAGATCGAGGCGTCGCTATACGAAACATGCTTGCGAGCAGGCGCTGCCCTGTAAATGCCGGTAGAGCGCTCAAAGGCGTCGCATGCTTCGGCGAGAACCTGGGCTTCAAGAAAGGAATGGGTGGCACGCGGCATAAATTTGCATGTGTACGATTTTTGTTAATGTATCATAAAATCGTACACAACGAAAAAATCGTACAAGATCGGGCGGCGACTGAAGTCATCGTGGTCCGCCCGTTCCTTGCTGGAGTCAGGCACGCGCTCGATTACTGTTAAAGTGCGTACCTTCAGTTAGATGCCTTCCCATCATGCGCACTACCCGAGCCATCCACGCCGTCGAGCGGTTGAAAACCCGCAGCGGCAATCCGCAGTTCGCCGCGATCAGCCTGTCCGGCGGCCTGTTTTATCTGGTCGACAAATCGAGCGGCACGGATAAAAAAGTCTCCGACCCGCTGACGCTCGACGACTTCGTCAAATTCGTCGACGCTTTCGGGCCGCCGAAGCCGCGCAAGGCGAGCAAGCTGGATATCGCGTTCGAAGAGCAGATCAAGAAGAGCAAAGGCAGCTAGTCGGCGCCTGCCCGGGCCCGTCCGCCACGTGTCCGCGCTCAAGCTGACTGTATCTCCCGCCACTGCCCATCCGCCGCGCTACTCGCGAGCATCGCGTCAATAAAACGTAGCCCCGCCACACCGTCTTCCACCGTCGTCAGCAACAGGCTCTCGGTGGGCAAAGCGCGGCCTGCGTCCAAGGCTTCGATCTGCAACGCCGCGTCTTTGTACAACTGCGCGAACGCTTCCAGATAACCTTCAGGATGTCCCGACGGAACACGCGTCGCGTGGGCCGCAATCGTGCTCTTCACGCGCCCTCGTGTCAGACGTTCGGCCGCGCCGCCCAATGGCGTGAACCACAATTCATTCGGATGCTCCTGATCAAACGCAAGACCGGCTTTCGTTCCATACACCCGCAAACGCAAGGCATTTTCCGCGCCGCTCGCCACCTGACTCGCCCATAGCATGCCGCGCGCGCCGTTCGGATAACGCAGCATCGCCTGCACGTGGTCGTCGATCCGGCGGCCCGGCACGAACGTATGCACTTCCGCCGCAAGTGCGTGCGGCGTCATACCGGTGACGAACGCAGCAAGATGATAAGCATGCGTGCCGATATCGCCGAGACATCCGGCCGGCCCCGCCAACGCCGGGTCCGTGCGCCAACCCGCCTGCTTGTTCGTGCCGCTCGTTTCGATCGGCTCCGCCAGCCAGTCCTGCGCATATTCGACCTGCACCACGCGTATCTCGCCCAACTCACCGCTTTCGATCAACTCGCGCGCATGACGCACCAGCGGATAGCCGGAGTACGTATGCGTCAACGCAAACAGCTTGTTCTTCTCGCGAGCCAGTTTCGCCAGCGCCTCGCCTTCCGCCAGCGAAATCGCCAGCGGTTTATCGCACACGATGTGAATACCCGCTTCGAGAAACGCCGTCGCGACCGGCGCGTGCAGATGATTCGGCGTGACGATCGCTACCGCGTCGATGCCGTCGTCGCGCGCGGCTTCGGCGCGCGCCATTTCGCGCCAGTCCGCATAGCTGCGCGCGATTCCCGCCTCATCGGCGCTCGCCTGCGCGCGCTGCGGATCGGACGACAACGCGCCCGCCACCAGTTCGAAACGATCGTCGAGCCGCGCCGCCATCCGATGCACGGCGCCGATGAACGCGCCCTGCCCGCCGCCGACCATCCCCAGTCTGAGCCTTCGTTGTGGCATCGTCGTTACTCCTTCGGTTTGGCCGCGCTCTTTAGATGCCGAGCACGCGCTTTAACTGCGCGGCGTCGACACCGCTGCCGGCGAAATCATCGAATGCATGCTCGGCCACGCGGATGATGTGCCGCTGAATAAACTGCGCACCTTCGCGCGCGCCGTCGTGCGGATGCTTCAGCGCGCACTCCCATTCGAGCACGGCCCAGCCGGGAAAATCGTATTGCGCCATCTTCGAGAAGATCGCGCCGAAATCGATCTGGCCGTCGCCGAGCGATCTGAAGCGCCCCGCCCGCTCGACCCAGCCGCTATAGCCGCCATACACGCCCTGCTTGCCGTTCGGACGAAACTCCGCGTCCTTCACATGGAACGCTTTGATGCGCTCGTGATAGATGTCGACAAACGCAAGGTAATCGAGCTGCTGCAAAACGAAATGACTTGGGTCGTACAGAATGTTCGCGCGCGTATGCTGCTTCACCGCGTCGAGAAAACGCTCGAAGGTCACGCCGTCGTGCAGGTCTTCACCGGGATGCAATTCGTAGCACACGTCGACGCCCGCCGCGTCGAACGCATCGAGAATCGGCGTCCAGCGGCGCGCGAGTTCGTCGAACGCGGCTTCGACCAAACCTGCGGGACGCTGCGGCCACGGGTACAGATACGGCCACGCCAGCGCCCCTGAAAACGACACGTGCGTGTTCAATCCCAAACGCTGCGAAGCCTTCGCCGCAAGCTTCATCTGCTCGATCGCCCACTGCGTGCGCGCCGCCGGATCGCCGCGCACGTGGGCAGCGGCAAAGCCGTCGAACAATGCGTCATAAGCCGGATGCACGGCAACGAGCTGCCCTTGCAGATGCGTCGACAGTTCAGTGATCGTCACGCCCGCGTCGTCCACGATCTGGCGCAACTCGTCGCAATACGTCTGGCTCGCCGCTGCCTGTTCGAGATCGATCAGGCGGCTGTCGCACGGCACCTGTATCCCCTTGAAGCCGAGACCCGCGGCCCACTCGGCAAGATGCGCGAGGTTGTCGAACGGCACCTCGTCGCCCATGAACTGGGCGAGAAAGATCGCCGGCCCTTGGATGGTTTTCATCGTACGGCTCCTTGAACGGGGAGGGCGCGCTCGCCGTGCCACTGCGCCAAAAAAGCCCAGCGGCGCGCCCCGGATGCCCAGGTCAGAACGGCGAGTCCGGGAAATAGAACTGCTGCGCGTTCTCCTTCGTGATCAGCACCGACGGAATGATCGTGGTGGCCGGCAGTTTGTCGCCCTTCAGACGCGCTTCGGCAGTGAGCTTGATAGCGTCGTAGATGAACTTAGGCGAGTACGACACGTCGGCCTTGATCATCGGCGCGCCGTCCATCACGTTCTTCACCATGCCCTTCGAGCCCGCGCCGCCGAACACGATCTTGATGTCGGTGCGCTTCGCCTGTTCGATCGCCTTGATCACGCCGACGGCCATGTCGTCGTCGGCGGCCCAGACGGCGTCGATATGCTTGAAGCGCGTCAGGTAATCCTGCATGACCTTGAAGGCGTCGTCGCGATTCCAGTTCGCGTACTTGGCGTCGAGAATCTTGATGTTCGGATACGCCTTCAGCACGCCGGTAAAGGCGGTCCAGCGTTCGTTGTCGAGCGTCGTCGGAATGCCTCGCAGCGCGACGATATCGCCTTTGCCGCCCAGCTCCTTCGCCAGAAACTCGGCGGGAATCTTGCCGAACGCCGTGTTGTCACCCGCCACATACGCGTCCTGCGCGCTGGTGTCGGTCAGGCCGCGATCCACCACCGTCACGTACACGCCTTTCTTCTTCACCTGCGCGACCGGTTGCGTCAGCGAAGCCGATTCGAACGGGAAGATCACGAGTGCATTGATCTTGTTGACCGTCACGAGATCCTGCAACTGGTTCGCCTGTTCGGGCGCGCCGGCCGCGGTCTTGACGATCACCTTCAGATCGGGATGCGCCTTCTCCAGATCGGTCTTGGCCTTGTTCGCCCACCAGACGATGCCGCCCGTGAAGCCGTGATCGGCCGTCGGAATCGCGACGCCCAACGTGACTTTTTCATCGGCACGCGCGACGTTCGCCGTGCCCAGTATTCCCAACGCCAGCATGCCGGCGCCGACCGCTCGAATGACCTGCTTCATGGTTGTGTCTCCGTTTGTGAGGCGTTCGTGCGCCCCGATTCTCAACTCGCCGTGATTACAGATTCAAGGCGCAATATGAAGCGCCATCGCTACCGCCGTCCACGTTGTACGAACGCGACGAAGATAATCACTACGCCCTGCACCGCCGCGTTCAGGTACACGCTGATGATGCTGGTCAGATTCAGAATGTTGGCGATTACCGAGAGCAGGATCGCGCCGATCACCGTACCGATCACACGCCCTTCGCCGCCCTTGAGCGCGGTGCCGCCGACCACCACCGAGGCGATCGCTTCGAGCTCCCATAGCAAACCGGTCGTGGGCGTGGCCGAGCCGAGCCGCGGCACGTACAGCACCGTGGCCACGCCCACGCAAATGCCTAGCAGCATGTAGGTGACGATCTTCACAGTGTCGACCCGAATCGCCGCATAACGCGCGACCTGTTCGTTCGAGCCGATCGCCTGCACGTGATGGCCGAATGCCGTGCGGTTGAGAATCAGCGCGCCGCCGGCCGCGACCACAAGAAACACCCAGATCGGCACCGGCACGCCGAACAGGCTCGCGTAATACACCGGGCCATACAAGTCGGACAGCGAGTTATCCAAAGTCAGCGCGCCGCCGTCCGCAAGCCAGGTCAGTACCGCGCGAAAGATGCCCAACGTGCCGAGCGTGACGATGAACGGCTCGATGCGCCCCTTGGTGATCAGCAAGCCGTGCGCGCAGCCGAACAGGCCGCCGAGCATCAGCGCGCCCACAATGCCGAGCGTGAGAATCATCAGCGGCGGAAACGTGTGTCCGCCGACGCCCGCGGCGAGTCCGTTCATCAGCCAGATCATGCTGCCCGCGATCAACGCGGCCATCGAGCCGACCGACAGATCGATGCCGCCGGAAATGATCACGAAGGTCATGCCGACCGCGATGATGCCGATGAACGACGTGCGCGTGAGCACGTTCATCATGTTGTCGAGGGTCGCGAAATCGCGGTTGAGCAACGTGCCGACAATGCACAGCGCGATCAGTCCGACGAGCGGCCCGAGCGCATACAGTCGATGCGCGAAGCGCAACGCGCGGCCGGATTGCACGGCTTCAGTGGGTGCCGGTCGCATGGGCGATCAACTCCTCTTCGGTCAGATGTTCGAGCGTAAGCGTGGCTTGCAGGCGTCCCGCGCGCATCACGGCGACGCGGTGGCACAGCCCGATCAGCTCGATCAGTTCGGATGAAATGACGATTACCGCGCGGCCCTGCGCGGCGAGACGGTGAATCAGAAAATAGATGTCGCGTTTCGCGCCTACATCGACGCCGCGCGTCGGCTCGTCGAGCACGATCACGTTCGGGTCGGGCTGCAGGAATTTGGCGAGCGCGAGCTTCTGCTGATTGCCGCCGGACAGCATGCGCGCGCGGCTCGACAGGTCGCCCGTGCGGATGCCGAATTCGCTCACGGCTTTGGTCAATGCGGCGCGTCCCGCTTTCATGTCGAGCAATGGATGCGCATAGCGTTCGAGGGTCATCAGCGTGACGTTGTCCTGCAGGCTCAGGTTCACGTGCAGACCTTTGCCCTTGCGATCCTCGCTGAGATACGTGATGCCGTGGCGCATTGCGTCGCGCGGGCTGTTCAGATCGGCGGGACGGCCGGCGACTTCGATGCGGCCCGCTGTGCGCTTGCGCAGACCGATGATCGCTTCGAACGCTTCGGTGCGGCCCGCGCCCACCAGACCCGCGAAACCGAGCACTTCGCCGGCGCGCACGTCGAAGCTGAGGTCTTCCACCCAATCCGGCACGGCCAGGCCTTCCACCTTCAACGCGAGCGGCGCGTCGACGGATACGGTGATCTTGTCGGGAAACATGTCCGATAGCTCGCGGCCAACCATCAGGTTCGCCATCTGCTGGCGCGCGAGTCCGGAAGTTTCCCCGCGCGCGACGAAGCGGCCGTCGCGCATCACGATCACTTCGTCGGTGATGCGCTCCACTTCGTCCAGCTTGTGCGAGATGTAGATGATGGTCACGCCGTCGGCCTTGAGCTTGGCCATCAGCGTAAAGAGGCGCTCGGTCTCGGACGGCGTGAGCGTCGCGGTCGGTTCGTCCATGATGAGCAGCCGCGCGCGGCGCGACAGCGCCTTGGCGATCTCCACCATCTGCTTTTCCGCGACGATCAATTCGCGCACTTTCGTATCGGGCGTTTTTTCCAGCCCGACCTGCGCGAGAAAGCGCGCGGCTTCGGTGTTCATCGCGGCATCGTCCACGAACAAGCCGCGCTTTTTTTCATGACCGAGATACATGTTCTGCGCGATCGTCAGATGCTCGGCAAGATTGAACTCCTGGTGGATCAGCACGATGCCTTGCGCTTCGGCGTCGCGCGATCCGATGAATTGGTGCGCTTGCCCATCGACCAGCAAAGTGCCCGAGGTCGCGGTCTCGTAGCCGGCGAGGATTTTCATCAGCGTGGATTTGCCGGCGCCGTTCTCGCCGAGCAGACCGTAGATGCGCCCCGGTGCCAGTTCGAAGCTCACGCCGTGCAGCACGCGCACGGGCCCGAAGTCTTTGCGGATGTCGTCGAAACGGATCGCGAGACTCATGATTCAGGCGCTCCCGCGAATTACGAGCCGATGCGGCAGCAGCACGCCCGGCACGTTCGCCAACGGATTGGCGAGCCGTTGCAGCAACAGGCGCGCGGCGGTTTCGCCCAGCTCGCGCATGGGTTGCGCGATGGTGGTGAGCGGCGGATCGATTTGCGCGGCGAGCGAGATATCGTCAAAGCCGACCACGGCGATGTCGTCCGGCACGCGCTTGCCGACGCTGCGCAAGCCGTGGATCACGCCGATCGCGAGCGTATCGGAGACCGCGAAGATCGCGCTCGGCGCCTGCGGCTGATTCATCAGGGTGGCTGCGGCCGACGCGCCGGCTTCATAGTCGAGGCTGTTCAGGTTCATGCGCCAGCGTTCGTCCGGCGCGATACCCGCTGCTGTCAACGCGTCCAGATAGCCCTGTTGACGCTGCCGTGCGTACAGGTAGTCGACATCGGAATTGATGAGGCCGATGCGATGGTGGCCGCGCGCGAGCAGATGGCGGACGGCGTCGCCTGCGGCGCGGTAGTTGTCGATGCCGACGTACGGCACACCCATCGCCGGGTCGAACTCGCAGCACGCGACCCACGGCAGCGCGCTGGAGGCCTCGCCCAACGCCTGCTGGATGGTGGCCGGATCGAGACAGATCGCGCCGTCCGCGCGGCGCCGCCGCAGCAGATCGAAGTAGCTGCGCTCGCGGCCCGGATCGGCGCCGGTGTCGCACAGCAGCATGAAGTAGCCGTGCTGACGCGCCACGCTGTCGATGCCGCGCACGATCTCCGCATAAAAGGGGTTGCCCACGTCCGGGACCATGGTCAGCAGCAGCCGGCTCTCGGCAGTGCGCAGGTTGCGCGCGAGTTCGTTCACGCGGTAGCCGCTCGCGTCGATGGCGGCCAGCACCTTGTCGCGCGTGGCGGGCCGCACGTTCTCGTGGCCGTTCAGCACGCGCGACACCGTCGCCACGGAGACGCCCGCCTGCTCGGCCACGCCGGCAATCGACATGCCTTCGGCCGCGCCGCGCAATGGCGCAACGCCGGGCTGGGAACGCGCTGCGGACACCGCCGCGGGAGCCGTCCTGGATGACGATCTGGACAAGTGAAGTCGCCTTGAAAATGTAATCGATTACATTCTTGGGCGATGAATGCGGGAAGCGCAAGGAAAGATCGCTAGGGATTAACACGGGGGCGTGCACTGCCCGGCATCGCGAACTTTCGTCTTGCGATGGCGCCGCCGGTTGCCCGCCAAGGCGCGGATCGTCACCGTCATTTGGTACAATCCCGCAGTTACCCTGACAGGCTTTGCGTGCCGAGTTGCGCGGGCAAGGCCGGCGGTCAGTGGCTGATAGCAAACCTAGCAAACCCCGCAAGACTCGCCAAACCATACAGCCGAACCCACCATGAACATCGAGCAAGCGCGTTTCAACATGATCGAACAGCAGATCCGCCCCTGGGAAGTGCTCGACCAGGACGTGCTGAATCTGCTTTCGATCGTCAAGCGTGAAAACTTCGTCCCCGCCGTGTATCGCGAACTGGCCTTCGTCGACTTCGAAGTGCCGCTGCCGGCCGGCCAGCACATGCTGGCGCCGCGCATCGAAGCGCGCGTGCTGCAGGAACTGGCGGTGAAGAAACACGAAAGCGTGCTCGAAATCGGCGCGGGCTCGGGCTACATGGCCGCGTTGCTCGCGCACCGCGGGCAGCACGTGCTGACGGTAGACATCGAACCGGAACTGGCGGAACTGGCGAAGAGCAATCTGACCGCCAACGGTGTGCTGAACGCCGAAGTCGCCACCGGCGACGCCGCGCGCGGCTGGGCCGGCGCTGCGCCGTACGACGTGATCTGCGTGTCGGGCGGCCTGCCGGTGCTGCCGCAGGAAATGCTCGACCATCTGAAGATCGGCGGCCGTCTGGCGGCGTTCGTCGGCACCGCGCCGGTCATGAAGGCGCAGATCATCACGCGTATCGACGAGAAGCAATACCGCATTGCCGACGTGTTCGAAACCTATGTCGAGCCGCTCATCAACGCCGTGCAGCCGTCGCGTTTCAAGTTCTAACTCGCACGATCCCGGACGGCGGCCACGCCCGCCGTCCTCTGAACCGGATGTTCCGCTGATGCAAAATCTGACCGCTCCGGCGCTCGCCGAATGGCTTGCCGATACATCCCGTCCCGCGCCCGTGCTGCTCGACGTGCGCGAGCCGTGGGAAATTCAAACGGCGTCGATCGCCGGCGCCGTATCGATTCCGATGCGTGAAATCCCCGCCCGCAGCGAAGAACTCGACGACGACGCGCAGATCGTCTGCGTTTGCCATCACGGCGCGCGCAGCGCCCAGGTCGCGATGTTCCTCGAATCGCGCGGCCACACCAACGTCTTCAATCTGCAAGGCGGGATCGACGCGTGGTCGCGTCAGGTCGATCCGTCCGTTCCCACGTACTGATCAGCCGCCCAGATCAGGCCGCCGTCAACCTCGACGCAGCCTGGCTTCAATTGACGCCGCGTTGACGTCACCTCCTTCGCCACGACACTGCGGCCAGCTTCCGTTGCGCCGCTTCGTGCATTCGCTTCCGAAATTTCATACGGTTTCCTGAGCATCGCACAGGCAACATGCTCCCGATATTTTGGGGAGTCATGTGATGAGATTTTTAAAGATCGCGATGCTGGCCGCAACCTTGTTGCCGCTCTCGTCGTACGCAAGGCTGGGCGGGGCACCATCCACGGGCGCATCGTCCACGGCGCTGCTGCGTGCCACGCCGCAATCCGGCGCGGCGGCTCAACCGGCGGGCTCAGCGCCCTACTCCATGCGCCAGTCGGTCGACGCCAACGGCGTCACCATCCATGAATATGTGCTGCCGCAGAACGTCGTGTTCGCAGTCACATGGAACGGGCCGATCCGTCCGGACATGACGGCGCTGCTCGGCAGCTACTTCCCCAACTTCGTGAATGCCGGCCAAAGCCGCGCGGCCGGCACGGGGCCGCTTATCGACGGCAACGACGACTTTCGCATCGAATCCGCCGGCCGTTTGGGGCGCTTCAGCGGCATGGCCTGGTTGCCGCGCCTGATGCCCGCCGGCGTGCGTCCTGGCGATCTGCAATAGGACCCGCGTCGAGCTATGAAAAAACACAACATGAACACATTGAAGAAGACGCTCGGGCTCGCGGCGGCCCTGGCGGCGATCGCCCTTTGCGCCTGCGGCGGCGGAAGTTCGAGCGGCAACCAGAGCAACTCCATCGGCTGGAACGCTACGCCGGCCTGGACCCCAGCGCCGAACGGCTCCGGCAGCTCTGGCGGTTCCGGTAGCTCGAACAATTCATCCACTCCAGCCACCGGCGACAACACCGTGCCGGTTCGCGTCGGCACCTCGACGGGCGACGCCAATGGGCTCAACCGGCTGCTGGTGTCGATCAAGGTTTGTGTGCCGGGAACCTCGGACGCGAGCCGCTGCGTCACCGTCGACAACATGCTGGTGGACACCGGGTCGACCGGCGTGCGCATTGCAGCAAACGCGATACCGACGCTGGCCCCGCTGCTGCTCACCCAAGCCGGCGCGGTAGACGACAAGGTCGGCTCGGCGCCGATTGCCGAATGCGCGCCGTTTGCCTCGGGTTTTACGTGGGGTTCCGTCAAACGCGCCGACATCACGATCGGCAGCAAGACGGCGAGCAATCTGCCGATCCAGGTGATTGCCGACGGCGAGTTCTCCACTCCGGCCGATTGCATCGCGCACAACGGCGGAGACATGAGCACGCGCTTCGACACCCTGGGAGCGAACGGCATTCTCGGCATCGACAATTTCACGAGCGACTCGCTCGATGCCCTGACCACCGCGGTGCCCGGTCTCTACTACTATTGCGCTTCGCAGACCAACTGTGTCAGCACGCGCATGCTGGCGAGCAAGGAGGTCGCCAATCCCGTCCCCGCGTTCGCGACCGACAACAACGGCACAGTCATCCGTCTGCCCGCCGTGCCGGCTACGGGTCAGGCAAACGTGACGGGCCAGTTGGTGTTCGGCGTCAGCACGCAGTCGAACAATACGTTGCCGACCACCGCCACCGTCGTCGCGCTCGACAAATACGGCATGTTCACGACGCAGTATCAGGGGCATGTGTTCAACCAGAGCGCGATCGATAGCGGCACCCTGGCTTACGCGTTTCCGGACCGCACCATTCCCTCTTCCGTCGAAGGTTTATACACGCCGGCCAGCCCGCTGAATCCGATCGCGACAATCGAAGCGACTAACGGAACGAGCCCGCCGCTGCAAATGCCATTTCCGCTGGCCAACGTCATTAGCCTGATGGCCAGTGGCAACACCGCGTTCAATAACCTCGGCCAGTCCTTCTCGAATAGCCAGAACAACATGTTCCTGTGGGGGCTGCCGTTCTTCTACGGCCGCGATATCTATAACGTGATCGGCAATGCCAAGGTCGGCAAGCAGACTGGGCCGTTCGTCGCGTTCTGATCGAAGGCAATCGATGCAAGTCCCGCAACCGGGACTAAAAATAGTAAACGGCCGGCGCCGCACCACGCCGGCCGCTCCGTGACCGACCGAGCCCCGCCCGCTCCACTTCCTCACCACGCGCTTGTCGGGCTGCGCCTCAGCATAGGCACCGCACTGCATGCACAACCGCGCAGCGGCCATGCACCGCCGACGCCCCCTGGCGGATACATGCGCTTCGTTGCGGCGCGACACGCACCCGAACGATGCGCGTCGCGCGATGCTGCACCAATTCCGCGCCTATCAGGCACACGCCGCCCTGCCGCAGTCGCGCCGCAGCATGCGCCCCACGCCATACAAGTCGAATTTACTGCATGGCATGTGCCTTGCAGTACATAAGCGGCAAGTCATGCGGGATAAGCCCTGCTGGCTGAAATCGACGCCCATAAACAGTCACCATCAATGGCAAGGGGATATACATGAAACGTCGCAGTCTGTTGAAGTTCGGCTCCATGTCGGGCGCGCTGGCGCTTGCAGGTCAGGTTCCGTTTGCGCAGGCGCAGTCCAGTGGTCCGATCAAGGTAGGTATCCTGCATTCGCTGTCGGGCACGATGGCGATCTCGGAGACATCGCTCAAGGACACTGCGTTGATGACCATTGCGGACATCAACAAGAACGGCGGCGTGATGGGCCGTCAACTGGAGCCGGTGGTGGTCGACCCGGCGTCGAACTGGCCGCTGTTCGCTGAAAAAGCGCGTCAGCTGATCACGCAGGACAAGTGCGCCGTAGTGTTCGGCTGCTGGACTTCCGTGTCGCGCAAGTCGGTGCTGCCGGTGTTCGAGGAACTGAACGGCCTACTGTTCTACCCCGTGCAATACGAAGGCGAGGAAATGTCGCGCAACGTGTTCTACACGGGCGCAGCGCCGAATCAGCAGGCGATTCCGGCGACCGAGTACCTGATGAGCGCGGAAGGCGGCGGCGCCAAGCGCTTCTTCCTGTTGGGCACCGACTATGTGTACCCCCGCACGACCAACAAGATCCTGCGCGCGTTCCTCAAGTCGAAGGGCGTGCAGGAAGCCGATATCCAGGAGGTCTACACGCCGTTCGGCCACAGCGACTATCAGACCATCGTCGCGAACATCAAGACCTTCTCGCAAGGCGGCAAGACCGCGGTGATCTCGACCGTGAACGGCGACTCGAACGTGCCGTTCTACAAGGAACTGGGCAACCAGGGGCTGAAGGCGTCGGACGTGCCGGTCGTTGCGTTCTCGGTCGGCGAGGAAGAACTGCGCGGCATCGATACGAAGCCGCTGGTCGGCAACCTGGCCGCGTGGAACTACTTCATGTCGCTGCGCAATCCGGCCAATGAAAAGTTCAAGAAACAATGGGCCGCATGGGTCGCGCAGAACAACCTGCCGGGCGGCACCAAGCGCGTGACCAACGACCCGATGGAAGCGACCTTCGTCGGCATCCATATGTGGAAGCAAGCGGTCGAGAAGGCCAAGAGCACGGAAGTCGACAAGGTACGCGTGGCGATGGTCGGCCAGACCTTCGCAGCGCCGTCTGGCTTTACGCTGGAGATGGACGGCAATCACCACCTGCACAAGCCGGTGATGATCGGCGAAGTACGTGCCGATGGCCAGTTCAATGTGGTGTGGCGTACCAAGACCGCGATTCGCGCGCAACCGTGGAGCCCGTTCATCGCCGGCAATTCGAGCAAGCCGGACGTGGTCAGTTCGATTCCGGCGTTCCTGAAGCGCTCGCGCGTCGCCTGACGGCAAAGCGTGCCGCGACGGTGAAACTCGCCGACGCGGCACCTCGATTTGCCGATTGCAATCCCGCGACGGGCGCGCCCACCGCACCCGCGTTCGTGCCTTGATCGGGCGTCCGAAAGGCACGACCCTCGCGCGCAGCAACCCGACGGCGCGGCAACGGCGCTTGCCCACATGCCGCGCCGCTACGCCGGATTTTCTTCAAAGGCCACCATGGCGTTTTCATTCCTGACATCCGCACGAAAGGTCGCACGAAAAGTCGCAGGAAAGGTCGCACGACGCGGCGTCGCTGGCGCGGCACTCGTGCTGCTCGCCGGCGCACCGCTGGCCGCCTTCGCGCTGACCCAAGCCGATGTTGCGCCGCTCGCAGGCGACGACTTCGACGCGAAGTCCGCGGCCATCGACAAGCTGATCGCCAATCACGACAAAGAATCGATGGCGGTGCTCAAAGCGCTCTCCGAAGATAGCGCGCTCGCCACCGACGCGGGCGCCGTGCTGCTTCAGGACGGCGATACGGCGAAAGACGCGGTCACCGGCAAGACCGTCGCTGCGGGCGATGCGCAACCGGTCACGCTGAACAATCTGCTGCGCTCCAAAGTAGCGGGCGCGCTGTCCGGCCTGCAACTGGATTCGCCGGATGTGGCCGCACGCGATGCCGCCGTTACCGCGCTGCTGCAAAACCCCGATCCGTCGATTAAACCGCTCGTCGACGCGGCACGCGCGAAGGAAACCGATCCCGCGTTGAAGAAGCGCCTCGACACGCTATGGGCAATGACGGCGCTGCACGACGCCGACGCGGCCAAACGCCTCGAAGCCGTGCAACTGGTCGCCGCGCGGCACGACCTCGACATGAACGAACTGCTGCGGCCGCTCGTCGCGAAGAAGCCCGACGGCACCTTCGTGGAAGCCGACGATCGCGTGCGCGCCGCCGCGCAAAGCGGCATCGACGAACTCGATGCGATCCAGCGTCGCAGCCAGATCGCCGGCACGCTGTTCGCGGGCCTGTCGCTCGGCAGCGTGCTGCTGCTCGCCGCGCTGGGGCTCGCCATCACCTACGGGCTGATCGGCGTGATCAACATGGCGCACGGCGAATTCCTGATGATCGGCGCGTATGCCACCTACGTCGTGCAGAACCTCTTTCAGCGCTTCGCGCCCGGCGCGTTCGACTGGTATCCACTACTCGCCATTCCGGCTTCGTTCGTCGCCGCGGGACTGGTGGGCATCGTGCTCGAGCGGCTGGTACTGAAGCATCTTTATGGCCGTCCGCTCGAGACGTTGCTGACCACCTTCGGCGTGAGCCTGATCCTGATTCAGGCGACGCGCATGCTATTCGGCGCGCAGAACGTGCAAGTGGTCAACCCGGCGTGGATGAGCGGCGGCGTCACCGTCTTGCCCAATCTGATCCTGCCGTACAACCGTCTCGCGATTCTCGCGTTCTCGCTGATCGTGGTCGGCATCGCGTGGGCCGTGCTCACGAAGACGCGTCTCGGCCTCTTCGTGCGCGCCGTCACGCAGAACCGCCGTATGGCGGCCTGCGTCGGCGTAAAGACCGCGCGGGTCGATTCGTATGCGTTCGCCTTCGGCGCGGGCATTGCGGGTCTGGGCGGCTGCGCGCTCTCGCAGATCGGCAATGTCGGTCCGGACCTCGGCCAGAGCTACATCATCGATTCGTTCATGGCCGTGGTGCTTGGCGGTGTCGGACAACTCGCCGGCACGGTGATCGGCGGCTTCGGCCTCGGGCTCATCAGCAAGGCAATCGAACCGTTCTGGGGCGCGGTGCTCGCGAAAATCGCGGTGCTCGTGCTGATCGTGTTGTTCATCCAGAAGCGTCCGCAGGGCATGTTCGCCCTCAAGGGCCGCAGCGCGGAGGCATGAGATGACATCGGCAACTTCATCGGCTCATGTCGGCGCAGCGAGCGGTGGCGCCAGCGCCGGGCGCGAGCCTCAATCCGGCTTCGCGCTCGGCCTGCCGCCGCGCCCCGCGCTGTTGTCGCGGCGCGCGTGGCTCGCGCTGGTCGCGTTGATTATCGTCTTCGGTCTGGGCGTGCCGTTCGCCACGCTGGTCGTGCCGGAGACGAGCGCGCTGCATCTGTCCGCCTACGCGATGACGATCACCGGCAAGTTCATGTGCTACGCGATCGCCGCGCTCGCACTCGATCTCGTGTGGGGTTACTGCGGCATTCTGAGCCTTGGCCACGCGCTGTTCTTCGCGCTCGGCGGCTACGCGATCGGCATGTACCTGATGCGCTCGATCGGCCACGAAGGCAAATACGGCAGCGACCTGCCCGACTTCATGGTGTTTCTCGACTGGCATCAACTCCCGTGGTACTGGCAAGGCACGCAGCATCTCGGCTACGCGCTGCTGCTGGTGGTGCTGGTGCCGGCGGTGGTCGCGTGGGTATTCGGCTTCTTCACGTTCCGCTCGCGGGTGAAAGGCGTGTATCTGTCGATCATCACGCAGGCCATGACCTTCGCCGCGATGCTGCTGTTCTATCGCAACGAAACGGGCTTCGGCGGCAATAACGGCTTTACCGACTTCAAGCGCATAGGCGGCTTTCCGATCACGCATCCCGGCACGCGCACTGCCCTGCTGCTGATTACGTTCGCCGTGCTGATTCTCGCGTTCATCGGCGCGCGAGCCATCGTCACCTCGAAGCTCGGCCGCGTGGTGACCGCGGTGCGCGACGGCGAAACGCGTTTGATGTTCCTCGGCTATAGCCCGCTTGCGTACAAGCTGTTCGTCTGGACCGTGTCCGCCGTGTTGTGCGGCATCGCCGGCGCCTTGTATGTGCCGCAGGTCGGCATTATCAATCCAGGCGAAATGTCGCCGGGCAACTCGATCGAAATGGCGATCTGGGTCGCCGTGGGCGGACGCGGCACGCTGATCGGCCCGATCATCGGCGCCTTCGCGGTGAATGGCGCGAAGAGCTTCTTCACGGCGAACTTCCCTGAATACTGGCTGTTCTTTCTTGGTCTGATTTTCGTGCTGGTTCCGTTGCTGTTGCCTAACGGCATCATGGGACTGATCGAAATGGTGACGCGCAAGAGGAACCGCTCATGAACGAAAACCCGATGGTTCCTGACCTGGCTTTACCGGAAGAACCGGCTGAAACCTCGTTGAGCGGCGTCGCGAGCTTGGGCCGCGCGGTCGTGCCCGGCGAGATCGACGTGTCGCACGGCACGATCCTGTACCTCGAAGACGTGACCGTGAGCTTCGACGGCTTTCGCGCGTTGAATGCGCTGACGCTGACCATCGACGCCGGGGAATTGCGCTGCATCATCGGTCCGAACGGCGCCGGCAAGACGACGATGATGGACGTCATCACCGGCAAGACCGAGCCGGATTCCGGCAAGGTCTATCTCGGCCAGTCGATCGATCTGACGCGGATGAACGAGCCGTCCATCGCGCGCGCGGGCATCGGCCGCAAGTTTCAGAAGCCGACGGTGTTCGAGCAGCATCCCGTGTGGGAAAACCTCGAACTGGCGATGAAGGCCGACAAGGGCTGGTGGGCTTCGTTGCGCGCGCGGCTGGATCGCGAGGCGCAAGCGCGCATTGAGGAGACACTCGCGCTGATCGGTCTGGAGAGCGAAGCGCGGCGGCTCGCCGGCGAACTCTCGCACGGCCAGAAGCAACGGCTCGAAATCGGCATGTTGCTGATGCAGCAACCGGCGCTCCTGTTGCTCGACGAACCGGCCGCCGGCATGACCGACGACGAAACCATGCAACTCGCCGAACTGCTCAACCATCTGCGCGGCACCTGTTCGATGATGGTCGTCGAGCACGACATGGAGTTCGTGGCGGCGCTGTCGGGCGCGGCCGGCAAGGTCACGGTGATGGCCGAAGGGCGCGTGCTCGCTCACGGCACACTCGACGAAGTGAAACGCGACGAGACGGTCATCGAGTCTTATCTGGGCCGGTGAAACGGACTGCCGTAATAAAAGGTTGAACCAACATGCTAGAAGTAGAGAACCTGAACCAGTACTACGGCGGCAGCCACATTCTGCGCGATGTGAAGCTCACCGTGCCCGACGGCAAACTCACTGTTCTGCTCGGCCGTAACGGTGTGGGCAAGACTACGCTGCTGCGTTGTCTGATGGGCGTCGTGCAAACGAAGAGCGGCTCGATCGCCTGGCGCGGTGCGCCGATCACCAAACTGCCGACTTACTCGCGCGTGGAGAAAGGCCTCGCTTATGTGCCGCAGGGGCGCGATATCTTTCCGCGCTTGACCGTCGAAGAAAATCTGCTGGTGGGAGCCGCTAGCAAGAAGGCGCCCAAGAAAATCCCGGATCGTATCTATGAACTCTTTCCGGTGCTGAAGGATATGCGCAGCCGTCGGGGCGGCGATCTGTCGGGTGGTCAGCAGCAGCAGCTCGCGATTGGCCGCGCGTTGATGAGCGATCCGCAATTGCTGATTCTCGACGAACCCACCGAAGGCATTCAGCCTTCGATCATTCAGGATATCGGCCGCACGCTGCGTCAACTGGTCGAAGAAATGGGCATGACGGTACTGCTCGTCGAGCAGTATTACGACTTCGCCAAGGACATCGCCGACCGGTATTGGGTGATGAGCCGTGGCGAGATCATCGCGGGCGGCGAAGGCGCCAATATGGATGCGGATGGCGTGCGGGGGCTGATCGCCGTGTGAACGGTGTTGGACATCGTGCATGCTATTCTCGATGCATCCTGTGTCAGCGCTGTTGAGCGCTGTCTTACGTGCGCAGGCACGCTTTGCTTTTCTTCGTCTGGTCGCACTCCCTTCGCATGTCGCTTCACGAAAATCACGTCACACTCGCTACCGCGCAAGACGGCGCGCATTCGCAATGGCGCGCGCGTCTGGAACTTGGGTTTGTCAAGGATGGGGAGCGGACGACGCTCAAGCATCGGCTGCATGACGGGCCGTTGCGGGTTCAGCGGCCGCTTTATCCTGAAGGACATGGCGTTTGTCATGCGGTGATCGTGCATCCGCCGGGTGGGATTGCGGGTGGTGATCGGCTTGCTATTGATGTTGATGTTGGCGCAGATGCGCATGCTGTAATCACCACGCCGGGGGCGACCAAGTGGTACAAGTCCAATGGGCGTGAAGCGCAGCAGCAGATCGCGGTGCGTGTCGGTGAGCGGGCTAAGCTCGATTGGCTGCCGCAGAATAATATCGTTTTTGATCGTGCGGACGCGGAGCTGGATTTTGCGTTGACGCTGGCTCGCGACGCCACTGCGATCGGCTGGGATGCGACGCAGCTCGGGCGCCAGGCCGCGGGTGAGCGGTGGTCGGATGGGCGTTTGCGTGCGGTTTCGCGGATTGTTGGGGCTGACGGCGAGTTGCTGTGGTTCGAGCGCGCGATTTTTGAGGCGAATGATTCGCTACGCGATGCTGCTCAAGGGCTGGCGGGGTTTCCTGCGTATGGGACGCTTTGGGCTGTTGGGGATGCTTGCGATGATGCGCTTGCTGAGGCGTTGACGGCTCAATTGCCGTTCGATGATTCGGTGCGGATGGCGGCTTCTTGCGTGACTTCTGGAGTGCTCGTCGTGCGGGGGGTTTCGCGGTCGATGGAATTGCTGCAGCGGGCGTTTGTGAAATGCTGGATTGAGTTGCGGCCGGTGGTGCATGGGATTGAGGGGGTGCCGTTGCGGATTTGGGCGACTTGAGGGGGCATTTTTTTTGGAAAATTGCGACCGACTTGGCTCAAATCGACTGCTATCGGCAGCGCCGGAGAGCACGTCCCCTTGCGGGTACGAAATGACTTCGCCTTTTTTTGCACGAAGGTGATTTGAGGATGGCTTCCTCCCGCGTTCAAGGCCTCGACCTTTCCTGGCACAACAATCGACTCCTGCAAGAACTGGCGTGTGGACAACAACACGCCGCGACGAGAAGCGCTATTCCGATGGCAATCACAGTGAAGGCTCTAAACATCGCGCACCACGACTATTCCTCGCCATCCCATTGTTCGAGCAACTCCGTGGGAATGGCTTTGACGACATCCACGTACCGTTTCCCCACAAACCGTTCAGCGCGCTTCAGCAACACGGGGATCGGACTGCTCGGCTCGTGTTGTTCGAACCAGTATCGAGCTTCCCGGATACGCTCCAAAGCGCCCTCACGACCCGCTGCCGCCACATTGACGCCGAGGCTAACCGGCGCGGCGCAACCGGTCGGCGGCGAAATGTCGTCATGCTCGACGCGCGCCTCCTCGTTCGACGATGCCGCCGCACAAGCATCGTCGAGCGGCATCGCCTCCACCGATCCGTCATCTGGCGCCATCGTCACGCGCGATCGATCTCCCACTACGCGCCGCAACAACCGCGTGAGCGCAGCGAGGTCCGGCAGGTAGACGCCGAGATGCGCCTTGCACCAGGTATCGATGGACTCCAGGCTCGCGAGCGCGCCATCGAAGCCGCGAAGCATGTCCGGCTGCTGGATGCGAAGATCCTCGAGTTGCCGCGAAACGGATTCGGGCGCGAGCGCATCGCTCGGCCGTGGATGAGCAAACGCGCGCTCGACGTCGCGCATCTGAAGGCGCGTGGCGGTGGAACGAGTCAACGCGATCTCCCGCAGGTCGGACAGCAACCCATCCGAATCTGTCAACGCCTGCAAAGCGTTCATGCGGATTTCGAGCGCCGCTTCCTGATCGTCGTCGACACTGGGTTGGGGATGGAGCGCGCCGGGGAACGCGGCGAGCCATGCGGCCAACAGCCCCAGCCCTTCCGCCAGTCCCGCCGCTGCCGCGAGCCTCGTGCGGCAGCGCGTGAACAACACCGCGAGACGCATGTCCTTGCTGCGCATCATCAGGCGTCGGCAATCGCGCTCGACCTCGCTCCAGTTCACCGGTTCCGGTATCCCCACGAAGTCGCCGTACTGCGCGTCCACTTTCACGGCCATCTGCGCGGCCAGCACGACGAATTCCGGGTCGTATTCGAGGTCGGTCCCGCACGGCGCGGCGGCCTCGACCGGTGACATCCAGTCGTGAGGCAGGGGTGTGACGGCCTTGGCTGCCGACACCTTCGCCGTCGGTTGTCTCTTGCTGCTACTCATCTTGTCCCTTCACTTGCGGCGTGACCCGGCGCTTGCCCGCCGCGTCGATACTTTGTTTCGCGAACGTGCCGGCGTAGCGTTCAGGCTCGAAGCGCATGCCGGTAATCGGCTCGCCGCTGGGCGAGCGACCGAGCCATCCTGACCAGCCCAATTGCTGCGGGCCGCCCATCACGGCAGGCGGCGCGCTTTGTGCGCGGATGCGCAACTCCAGCTCCCATTCGAATTCGCGACCGATGAAACTCCGCACCCAATCGGCCAGTTGCGGCAGATCCGCGCCACGAGGCGTGAAGCGCAGGTATTCGTCGATATCGACCGGGCCGATGATGATCCGGAAACGGTGCTGACGATCCGGCACCTGCTCACCGAGCATCGCGCCGTCGCCCATCGTCGCCGCACCGCCGGGCTTGCCGATATAGCTGTGATCGTCGGCAGCAACGTCGATCCAGTTAAAAACGAACTCCTCGATCGCGACGGGAACGCCGAAATACCGCTCGAGCGTCATGCGCAAGCCATCCGGGTTGCGGGCTTCGCGCACGAGGTTCGCAGACGCGGCAAGTTGCGCGTGTGCGGGCAAAGCGCGCTGCCCAATCTCGCGCGTATCCTGGCCGGTCAGGCTCGCGACATAAAAGGAGAATCGTTCGCTATCGGGCCCGGCACGGTCGAGTCCAGCGGTCGCCTGTGCGTCGGCCCACGCGCGGTACAACAGCGTGAGGTAGCGATGGTGAAAAATATCGAGGAAATGGACGAGCGTAGGATCGCGCCGGCTTTCTTCACGCTCCCTGGCAATCTCCGTCATGTGGATGGGCAACGGCCCATTCGGTCCAAGCATGCCGAGCGCGAACAGACGAATATGCAGGCGCCCGCCGAGTTCACCCACACTGGCGATCTCACGCGGCGCGAATGCAAGGCTCGGCTTCTGGCCTAACCGGAATGGTTCGGCACGCGGACGCCGCGCCTTGCCGATCGCATCGATACGCACATCGGCACCGATGCGGCGCATCAGCGAAAAAAATCCGAAATGCCACGGCTGCGTCTGCAACCGTTCGACTGCATCCGCCGATAGCGCCGTGTCTCGCAGCGTTGACGTGAATTGGGCCCGGTCCATCAAGCCACTCCGCGTGTGCCCATGCGCACGGGCCAGCGCATCAATTGGCCGCGCTGCATTGAGTGAAGCTCGGTCTGCGTGAACGAATTGATGGATACGTGCCGTGCCAGATAGTGCTCGAGAATCAGCCCGAACAGGTAGGGGCTCAAACCGGAAAAGCCGGTTTCATCGACCGTCAACTGACATTCGATGCCGCGACCGAACACCAGTGGGCCGCCACCGGGCAGTTTCCTTGCGACCGGCCGCGTCTTCACGCCGACGAGGCTTTCCACCTGACGCCGCGGTCCCACGTCGTCGCCGGTGAGGAACAGGCGCAGCATGTCGCGCACACCCTGCCCGCCAGGGCGGTGATCCATATCTTCCAGCGGCAAATAGTTGAAGTTCAGTTGCCGGATAAGCCGCCATGCGGTTTCGCGCTCGGCAAACGGCGCGCGAGGCGCGCTCGGCGCACGAATCAAGCCGACGCCGATCGCGGGCACCGAATCAACGGCGTCCAGATCGTTCACGCCGTTGCGCGGCAACAGATTCGGCAAGTCGCGATTGGTCAGCCAGGCGTCGATCGACAGATAGCGCATTCCTTCGTGATACGGCGCTTCCTGCTGGTCGACCAGCGACACGAACACTTCAGTTCCAATGTACGGCGTGCGCGTGCCGTAGCGGCGGGCCGAGTCCGATAACAACCGGCGTTCGCGGCGCAGCGAAAAATAGCGCCCGTGGTTGCCCTCGTCATTGTTCAGCGTTTGATACAACGGCCGGAAGGCGAATTCCGTCGACTTCTTGCCGACCTGCGCCGTGAGCGCTTCGACCGAATAGACTTCGTAGTCGAGCGGCGCGTTGCGCTTCGGAACCAGATGGAATTCCGTGCTGGCCGCATTCAATTCGATGCGCTGCGCTTTGCGCGGAAACAGATTGATCACGGGCGTGCAGAACAGCGCGAAACGCGAGGCGTCGACAAGGCCGATCAGCCGGTCCGGCGACTGGTCGAGCAGCACGACGATCTCGACTTCACGGCCTTTTGCCTTGCTCAGCCCTTCGCGCAGTCCGGTCAGCGTGAAAAAATAAAAGCGGCTCGGACATGCGAAATATTCGTGCAGAAGATTGTGACCATGGAATTTTGACCAGGTAAGCGGCAGCAACCCCTGATCGATGCCAAGCCCCTCGTGTGCGACCGCGCCATGCGTGACCGCACAGAAGGGACGCGCCGCGTCGGCGAAACACCCAGGCTCGCCCGTGATCGACGCAACGCCTGCCGCGTGAAGCAGTTCGAACAGATGCGACGCAACCTGCTCGTCTCCGGCCAGATAGACCGGCAGTCGGTCGAGTCCGCGCAGCTCAGCGATTTTGGCCTCGCCCGTGGCACGCAACCGCAGCCGCAATGCGCCACGCACTTGCGTGTGGGGCGGCACATAGCGGTCGAGCATGGGAATGTCCGGCGGAATCCCCGTCAGTTGTGCATGGGTAATCTCGAGGGGATAGAGCGCGACGTCCTGGCCCGTGCGGAATTCGCACACAGTGTCCTCCCCCGGCGACTTCTTGCCCGTGAGCATGCTGCCGCGCGGCACGCAGAAGCCTTCGACAAGGTTGCCTTCGCTCGGACTCGGATAGAAACGCGCGACCGACATGGACGGCGTGGGCGCCACATAGTTCGGGTAGATCACCTCGAGCAGACGTCCCGTGAAGCGCGGGAATTCCGCGTCGAGCTTGAGCTGCATACGCGCCGCCATGAAGCTGAACGATTCGATCAGCCGTTCGACGTACGGATCGGTCATCTCGCCGGCCTGCATGCCGAGCCGGCGTGCGATCTTCGGATGCAGTTGCGCGAACTCGCCAGCCAGTTCGCGTACATACATCAGTTCCTGGCTGTAGTAATCGAGCAGTCGCGGATCCATAACAATGTCCTGTGGTCAACGAGCCGCTGCGTGCAGCCGGCTCGTTTCAAGGTCGAGCGAGCTTTGCACCATGAACTCGAGCGGATAGGGGTCCATGCGGATCATTCCGCGGATCTCGAACGCGAGGTGGTTGTAGCGACTCTGGCTATCGACATCCGTGAGGGGCACGACCTGCACCGTATGTGCAATCAGCCGCGGCTCGAAGTCCCGTATGGCGCCCCGTATCACCTCCTCGATCTTTGCCCATTTTTGCGACGCCATGAACGCCCCTGCGAGCGGCGGCACGCCAAAGTTGATGGTCGATGCGGCCGCGTATGAATGCCGCTTCCGATC
This sequence comes from Paraburkholderia sp. BL27I4N3, assembly GCF_003386115.1. Classification (NCBI taxonomy): domain Bacteria; kingdom Pseudomonadati; phylum Pseudomonadota; class Betaproteobacteria; order Burkholderiales; family Burkholderiaceae; genus Paraburkholderia; species Paraburkholderia sp. BL27I4N3. The sequence continues at coordinate 3,457,397 of NZ_QREJ01000001.1, forward strand.
GATCAGGTCTTCCATGCTGGTCGCGTTGAGCAGAAACGCAAGATCGCGCTGGATGATGTCGCGCATCTGCGCCCGGCTGACCGCATAGTCGCCGGGCGCCTCGGTCTGCCGGTGCGGTGCGTCGTCGCGCAGCCGATCGAACAAGGTGGGCAGCAGCTGTGCATCGGCCTGGCGCGGCGCGGATGCCGTTCGGTCCGGCTCATGACGTTTGCGGCTCATCGCTGCACTCCTGCCGCCGGACCGGAGTGCGCGGCGCCGTCCACTGCGGCGGGACCAAACGAACAGTCAGCCAATTCGAACAGATCGAAATCAGCCGCGCTTGTCGTCCAGGTCTTACGCCCGGACGCAATGACGGCCGTGCGCCCCGACTCATGCCAAACGGTCTCATGCCCGAGTTGCAGCGTCTCGCGCAGGACAGGTAACCCGTGGGCGGCGAGCGGATAACGTGCCGGCATGAAGCCGCGCACCACCGCGCCGTCGATCAGCGACAGCGTGCACGGCGCCCACACGAGGTCGAGTAGCGTCGACGGCCTTTCGATCCGCCAACTGGCGATATCCGCCAGCGAAAGCCAGCGATAGCGCCCGGCGGAAATTAGCTCACAGACCGGGCCTAGCCGCGAATCGCTGTCACCGATCCATTCAAAGCGCTGATTCGAGGTGTGCCCGGCGACCAGCGGAGCGAGATCCAACGCGCGCTCCCGGGCGTCATCCGACGCGTCCTGTTGTCCCTGCGCGGACAGTTTGAGCGCACTGAGCATGCCGTGTATCCACGCGGGCGCGTCGCCGAATACCCACCCCGGCTCCTGCTGCCCGGCCATGACTTTTGCGCGCCAGTGTTCCGCGCGAACCAGGTCTCGACATGCTTGCGCGACGGACGCCTGGGACGGCTCCAGTTGGGCAAAAACCTGGAGTTGCTGGATGGCCCGCGTCCACTGGTACGTGATACATAGCCACTGGAACAGCGTCCAGCGATGCGCGGCCAACGTCGGCTGACTACGAATGTTCGCTTCGACCATTTCGATCTGTGCTGCCGGCGACCACTGGCGTTCCTGGCTCGCGAAGACATCCTGTAGCGGTTGGGCGGTCATTCGTTGGTCTCGTGGTGAATGTGAGTGTTCAGAGCCGCTAGCGGGCTGTCGATCGCGAGCGTGTGATGATCTCGCCGCGCGACGTGCGGCGGCGCCATTCCCACGCGGCGCGCCGCCGACGCGTGATATTCGGCTGGTGCGAACAGGCGAAGGATTTCCGGCACCGCGTCGTGTCCGGCCAAATCCGTCACGCCGCCCTCGTGCAACGCATCGAAGGCTTCCTCGAGCACGTCGATGTCGGATAGCAGACTGTGGATTGAACTTAAATCATCCTCAGCGCGGGCTCGTTCACCCATCGCCTCTTTGCCCAATCCGGGTATCCCGTTTGCAGACGACCCGATCCATTCCGAGTTGGGCAGGAAGTACGGCGATTTGAGCGCCTGGTAATACTGTTCATTGAGCGTGGCGAGAAGATCGTCCCGATCGGTATGTGCCGACGCGCCCGGCCGCTCGTATGCCGACGTGTCATACGCGGCGTTCGCCGACGAACCCAGCAACTCGAAGATAGCCTCGCTCGACTCCGGTGAGCAGTCGCTGCGCTCCGACGCAGCCAGCCGCTGGCCTTCCATACGTGATTGCTCACGAACCTGCCCGCGTGAACCCATGTGCATCCAGGACGGGTCACGATGCAGAGCACTCCGATCGGCGGTTGCGCGCGACGGCTTGCCAAGAACTTTGCGGAAATAAGTATGAAATGTCATTGCGTGACGCCAAGCAGTCTATGCCGATCCTGCATCCGTTATACCGAACAGAACTGATTAACGCATGACTACGCAGTTTATGTCCACCGTAACTTTCGGCAGCAATGTTTAAAAAATAGAGACTTAATTCGAGATAAATTAAGCGACAATCCAAAATATAAATAGTCCGACATATATCAAGCACCAACAAGCCAGATTTATCCTACACAGAGGGAATTTTCAATCCAATGCGGGGAAATCTCCTAACACTAAAACAAGCCGAACTTCCACGCTAAAGACGATAATTTTCAATTATTTAACTTACATTTTTATCTCAACAACTCTCAGAACAGGCTAACTCCACATTTGTCGCCGATCAAAAAATTCACGCATTACCGAAAAATAAAAATCACCTTCACACATTGACTGATCCAAACTTGAAGTCCGATAATTCAGAAAACACCATTAAACGGAGACAGGTTCGAAAAGTGCCGAATTACATAACGAAAGCGAAGCGTTTGACCGTATAAGGCAATTCGCTTAAATAGCTTGCATTTCCACTTGTTCAGGCTCGATTCCAATCAGTCATCCTAATAAACCACACGCGACCAGTTCATGACGATTTCCCGCCAGGCACTCTTTGGCAAGCTCGGGGCCACACTTTTCCGCAGCATCGAATCCGCTACCGCGTTTTGCAAGCTGCGCGGCAACCCGTATGTGGAGCTTGTCCACTGGCTGCATCAATTGCTGCAATTGCCGGACAGCGACATGCACCGCATTGCCCGGCATGCGGGAATCGAACGTGCAACACTGGAACGCGATCTCGCACGGGCGCTCGCTGCCTTGCCCGCGGGCGCCAGTTCGATCAGCGACATCTCGCACCATATTGAACTGGCTGTCGAGCGAGCATGGGTGCTTGCCACGCTCGATTTCGGCGACCGCCGGATACGTGGCGCGTGGTTGCTCGCGGCATTGCTTGGCACGCCGGAACTGCGTCGGGTACTGCTTTCGGCTTCGCCCGCATTCGCACGCATCCCGGCCGATACGCCACGCGACGAACTGATTGCCTGGATCGACGGCTCGCCCGAGTCTTCCGACGCGCCGTACGACAACACGGACTTCTCCGCCGCGATGCCGGGCGAAGCTTCACAGGCATTGCCCGCAGGTTCGAAGAGCTCGCCAATCGAGCAGTACTGCAGCGACCTGAGCGCGCGAGCCGGCGCAGGTGAAATCGACATCGTGACAGGACGCGAGCAGGAGATTCGCACGATCATCGATATCCTGCTGCGCCGCCGTCAAAACAACCCGCTTCTGACTGGCGAGGCCGGCGTCGGCAAGACTGCTGTCGTAGAAGGGCTCGCACTTGCCATCGCCAATGGCGACGTACCGCCCGCGCTGGCCGACGTGCGGCTGATGACGCTCGACGTCGGTGCATTGCTGGCTGGTGCGAGTATGAAAGGGGAATTCGAGTCGCGGCTCAAAGGCGTGCTCGAAGCCGCCTTACGGTCCACGACACCCATCATTCTGTTCGTCGACGAAATCCACACGCTCGTCGGCGCGGGCGGTCAGGCCGGCACCGGCGACGCCGCCAATCTTCTCAAGCCGGCCCTCGCGCGAGGCGCGGTGCGCATGATCGGGGCGACAACCTGGTCGGAGTACAAGCGGCACATCGAAAAAGATCCCGCTCTCACCCGGCGCTTTCAGGTACTGCAGGTCGCCGAGCCGCAGGAAGCCGCAGCCATCGACATGGTGCGGGGACTGGCCGACACGTTTTCGAAGCACCACGGCGTGATTGTCCGAGACGAAGCGATCCGCGCCGCCGTTACGTTGTCCCATCGTTATATTCCTTCGCGGCAGTTGCCCGACAAGGCAATCGGTCTGCTCGACACCGCATGCGCACGCGTTGCGCTCTCACAGCATGCGCCGCCGCGCGAACTGCAAAGCGTGCGTCAACGACTTCAGGCGGCGCGCGTCGAGTGTCGCCTGCTCGAACAGGAGGCGCGTATCGGACTCCATGCGGAGGAGGCGCTGAGTGCCGCGAGGGCGCGCATCGGTACGCTCTCTACGGAGGAAAGCGCAATCGACGCACATTGGCGGGCCCAGCTCGCAGCCGCACAGGCATTAGCCAGCGCGCGCGACGCCATCCTTACCCAGCCCGATCCGGATCACGCCGATGTTGTCCCGTCTTTCGCGACACTCGGCCAGCTGGAGCACCGCCTCCGTGACCTTCAGGGTGAGACGCCACTAGTCTTCCCGGAAGTAGACGAAACGATCATCGCGGAAATCGTCTCGGACTGGACCGGCATTCCCGTCGGCCGCATGGTAACGAATGAAGTTGCGGCTGTGCGCGCCTTGCCCGAAACACTCGCCTCCCGCGTGATCGGGCAAAGCGATGCCTTGCGCCAGATCGGTGAGCGAGTGCAGACGGCGCGTGCGGGTCTTACCGACCCACGCAAGCCACTCGGCGTGTTTCTGCTGGCGGGGCCGTCCGGCGTCGGCAAGACGGAAACGGCGCTCGCACTGGCCGAAGCCCTGTATGGCGGCGAGCAGAACCTGATCACGATCAACATGAGCGAGTATCAGGAGGCGCACACGGTCTCCGGACTCAAGGGCGCACCGCCCGGATACGTCGGCTACGGTGAAGGCGGCGTGCTGACAGAAGCCGTCCGCCGGCGCCCGTATGCGGTTGTTCTGCTCGACGAGATCGAAAAAGCGCATCACGACGTACATGAAATGTTCTTCCAGGTGTTCGACAAGGGCTACATGGAAGACGGCGACGGACGCTACATCGACTTCTGCAATACCACGATTCTTTTGACCAGTAATGCCGGTTCCGAGTTGACGGCGAGCCTATGCGCGGACGCCACACTCGCGCCCGATCAGGACGCCCTGCGTGAAGCGTTAGTCCCGGAGTTGCTGAAAGTATTTCCCGCAGCCTTCCTCGGACGCGTGACCGTCGTGCCGTATCGCCCGCTGGTCCACGCGTCGCTCGCCAGCATCGTGCGTCTGCATATGAACCGTGTCGTGCGGCGTATGGCCGACAGTCATGGCATTGCTTTGCATTACAACGAGCAGGTGATCGACTACATCATCAGCCGCTGCCTCGTGCAGGAGACCGGCGCTCGGGTGTTGATCGGGTTTATCGAACAACACGTTCTACCGAGACTGTCCGCTCTCTGGCTCGACGCATTCTCGTCGAAGCGAGTCCTCTCGAGCATCGAAATCCACGTCGGCGACAGCAACGCCGCGCCCGCTGCCGCATTCGTCTTTGCATCAGCCAACAAGACGGCGGTCGCCGAGAGCATATCCCCGGTTTCTGTCGGCGAGACTCATTAAACCTGCCGGCCATTTCCCACGCTTACGGAGTCATGCATGTCCGTTTCAAACAGTTCGCAGAAGTTCATCGCGCGCAATCGTGCGCCGCGCGTCCAGATCGAGTACGACGTCGAGATCTACGGTTCCGAGAAAAAGGTGGAACTGCCATTCGTGATGGGTGTGCTCGCCGATCTGTCCGGCAAGCCGGTCGAACCGCTGCCGGCTGTCGCCGATCGCCGTTTCCTCGACATCGATATCGACAACTTCGACGAGCGCATGAAAGCGCTCAAGCCACGCGTCGCATTCGCAGTGCCCAATACGCTCACGGGCGAGGGCCAATTAATGGTCGACATGACATTCGAAAGCATGGAGGACTTCTCGCCGGCCGCCGTCGCCAGCAAGGTCGAACCCTTGCATCGCCTGCTCGACGCGCGCACGCAACTGGCCAATTTGCAAACCTATATGGACGGCAAATCCGGCGCCGAAGCGCTCGTCAACAAGCTGCTGGCTGATCCGGCCCTGCTGAAAGCGCTCGCCGCCGTGCCGAAGCCGACGGTTATCGACGAGACAGAACACAGCCATACCGACAAACCGTCGAACTGACCGCCACTGCTGGCGAAGGCGCACCGGCAAAAACGACTCAAGAACGACCCGAGAACCACAGAGACACACCATGACAACACAGCAGGTAAAGGCGACGGCAACCGCAACTGCCGCGCACTCACAGACCGACTTTTCGCAGTTGCTCGCGCAGGAGTTTCGCCCCAAGACCGCCGCGGCTCGCGACGCCGTCGAATATGCGGTTCAAACGCTCGCCGAGCAGGCGCTGCAGCAGTCGATCATCATCAGCGACGACGCGTACAAGAGCATCGAAGCGATCATCGCGCAAATCGATCACAAGCTGTCGGAGCAGATCAACCTGATTCTCCACCACAACGATTTCCAGAAACTGGAATCGGCGTGGCGCGGTCTGCATCATCTGGTGTCGAACACCGAAACGGACGAGCGGCTGAAGATCCGCTTCATGGACGTTTCGAAAGAAGAACTGCGTCGCACGATGAAGCGATACAAGGGTCTCGCATGGGATCAGAGTCCGCTTTTCAAGATTTACGAAGAAGAATATGGCCAGCTCGGCGGCGAACCGTACGGCTGCCTCGTTGCTGACTACTACTTCGACCACACACCGCCCGACGTCGACCTGCTCGGCTCGATTGCAAAAATCTCTGCAGCCGCGCATACGCCGTTCATCTCGGGGGCCTCGCCCTCGGTGCTGCAGATGGAATCGTGGCAGGAACTCGCCAACCCGCGCGATCTGACGAAAATATTCGCGCAAAATCTCGAATACGCGCCGTGGAATTCTCTGCGCAATACGGAAGATGCGCGTTATATCGGGCTCGCAATGCCGCGCTTCCTGTCGCGGCTGCCGTACGGCGCGCAGACGAACCCGGTAGATGAATTCGACTTCGAGGAAGACACCAACGGTCCCGATCACCGCAACTATGCGTGGGCCAACGCAGCGTACGCCATGGGCGTGAACATCAACCGGTCGTTCAAGCTGTATGGCTGGTGCTCGCTGATTCGCGGCGTCGAATCGGGCGGCACGGTCGAGAGCTTGCCGTGCCACACGTTCCCGACCGACGACGGCGGCATCGACATGAAGTGCCCAACGGAAATTGCAATCTCGGACCGTCGCGAAGCCGAACTGTCAAAGAACGGTTTTATTCCACTCGTGCACCGTAAAAACACCGACCACGCGACCTTCATCGGCGCCCAGTCGGTGCAGAAGCCGGCCGAATACCACGATCCGGATGCGACTGCCAACGCCAACCTGTCGGCGCGTCTACCGTATCTGTTTGCCTGCTCTCGATTCGCGCACTACCTGAAGTGCATTGTGCGCGACAAGATCGGGACGTTCCGCGAGCGTGAGGATATGCAGCGCTGGCTCAACGAATGGATCATGAACTACGTCGACGCAGACCCGGCGAATTCATCGCAGGAAACCAAAGCGCGTCGCCCACTGGCGGCGGCCGAAGTGGTCGTCGAGGATGTCGAAGGCAACCCCGGCTACTACCAGGCGAAGTTCTTCCTGCGCCCGCACTTCCAGCTCGAGGGACTCACGGTGTCGCTGCGTCTCGTTGCCCGGCTGCCTACCGTGAAGGAAGCGGCCTGATCGATCGTTGCCAGAACGCCGCCGGCCGCCGCGTGATCCAGCCGGCGGTCCCGGAGGTCATTCCCAATGCCTCGGCCATTAACAAAAAGGGTGTCTCTCAGATGTCTTCACTACGGTTTGATGGGCGTACACACCAGATTGCGCTAGTTGATTCTGCTGGCAATACGACCGGCAACTGGGCTGCGTACAACAACGTCGACAGTCATGCCACGATTCGTCATATTCAGAACGGCGTCTACACAGTCCAGGACAGGGTGATACCTCACCCTCACGCTGCGTCCGCCAATGGCCCCTATGGGCTACACGGCATTGTTCGCTTCAGCGTGCCCGGTCATCCCGGCATCGGCGTCCATTCGGGACGGGCCAACGCGACTCATTTGGCGGGTCCGCAACATCCGACCATGGGTTGCATCCGAACGACAGACGACGCAATGAACGCTATTGGCAATCTGATGAGAACGGACGCGCTGACCACCGTCGAAGTTGTCGGCAACGACAGCATGGGCGCGCACGCCGCGTCCCGGCGCAACCGTCACGCCAGCCTTCATGGGCGTAGTCATGGTTAGGCTTCCAATTCGTGGCGCTGTGTTCAGGCCGATCGCATGTCTCGTTACGGTGCTCGGTTTCCTGTCAATGTCATTGGCCTACGGTAAGGCTTGCACCGAACATGATGCAGTGGGTGCGGATGCGATGGTTGACAGGATCACCACCTGGAACGCGGCGAACGTCGCGTTCACGAAGTACGGACAGTGCGATGACGGCGACATCGCCGAGGGGTACTCGGAGGCAATTGCGCGACTACTGGTGGATCGGTGGAATACATTGCCGCGACTTGGTCAATTGATCAAACGCAATCCATCGCTCAAAAGCTTCGTGCTGCGTCATATCGACAGCACGCTGGATACGGCTGACCTCGACAAAATCAAAAGACTTTCCACGTCATCCTGTCCGTCGGGCATGGAAACGTTCTGCAAGGCGCTGACCCACGCCGTCTTGCAGACCGAACGGTCAACGAAATGAAGTAATGCGGCCGCCGCAGCGTAGCCAACGCCACAGCCATCGCGATGCGCACGTGCACGCGTACGTCCGCACGCGGTACGCGCCTCGTCTGCGCAAAAAAACGGTGGGTAGCCGAAACGCCGCCAATACGCGGCGACATTCACTGGCAAAGAGCATCGCTCATACGACGCGGCAGTCCCGCAACAAAGAGCAGTCTGTTTTTTCACTCACGGAGTCTTTAAATGGCACAGGACATTTTTATCAAGATCAACGGCATCGACGGCGAATCGCAGGATTCGGCGCACAAGAATGAAATCGAAGTGGCGAGCTGGGGCTGGCAAATCCTGCAGCAGTCGAACATGCACATGGGTTCGGGCGGCGGCGCGGGTAAGGCAACTGTCGAAGATCTGGCGTTCGAACACCTGGTCGATCGTGCAAGCCCGAACCTGATGAAGTATTGCCTGACCGGCAAGCACATCGACCAAGCCGTGCTGACCGTGCGCAAGGCAGGCGGCAATCCGCTCGAATACCTGAAGATCACGATGAACGACGTCATCGTTACGCAGGTTCATCCGTCGGGCAGCAATGCTGACAACGGCATCCGTGAACAGGTGCGCCTGTCGTTCGCGAAGGTCAAGCAGGAATACGTCGTGCAGAATGCCCAGGGCGGCAGTGGTGGCGCCGTGACGGCAGGCTACGACATCAAACTCAACAAGGAAGCGTAAGCGCTCCTGTCTTGCGAGGTCCGGCGTGCGCGCCGGACCTTATAACGCCCCACTTCCCTGTTCACTGCCGATGCGCCCGTCCACTCACGTCGTCGCACTTATCTGCGTGCTCGGACTCACCGCATGCGCGAGCAACGATCCCAAAGCCGTTCATGAACCCGTGAAGCTCGAGCTGTCGATAACCGCCTCATCGAGCGTCAATCCCGATGACCAGAAACGCGCCGCGCCGATCGTGGTGCGCATTTACGAATTGAAAAACGCCGACGCGTTCACTGCCGCCGACTTTTTCTCGCTGCAGGACAAGGACAAGACCGTGCTCGCCGACGACCTCGTCGTGCGCGAGCAGTTGCAGCTTCGCCCGGGAGAAAACAGGACTATCCAACGCAACGCCGATCAGGCCACGACCGCACTAGGTGTCGTCGCGGCCTACCGCGATCTGCCGAACTCCGTGTGGCGCGCCACCTGGACACTGCCGTCATCGCCACCGGCTGCGTGGTACCGGACCGCGCCGAAACTGAAGCTGACGATCAATCTCGATACCAGTGCGATCCGGATCACCGACGCACAAAAACAAAACAAGTAATGGACCACACGCATGAGTTGGTATAACAAGGTCACCTGGAGTGAAGGTCTGTTCCTGCGCCCTCAGCTTTTCCAGCAGCAGGAACGCTACCTCGAACATTTCGCTCACAAGCGCGCGGCGCCACTTTCGCCCTTTTTCTTCGGCTTCTCTCACTACGCAATCGACAATGAAGCGCTCGCGCTCGGCAAAGTAATCCTGAAGTCCGCCAACGGCGTATTCGCCGACGGCACGCCCTTCGATTCGCCAGGCAACACGCCGCCGCCCGCCCCGCTGACGGTACGCCCGGAGCATCTGGACCAGGTCATCCATCTTGCCGTGTCGATTCGCGTGCCCAACGCGGAAGAAACCAGCTTCGACGAGTCCTCCCATTCGCTGGCCCGCTATGCCGTGTTCGACACGGACTTGCGCGATACAAACTCGATCGGACAGGGTCCGAAAGCCGTTCAACTATCCAACCTGCGGCTGCGACTGGTGCCGCAGAAAGAGATGACCGACGCGTGGATCGGTCTACCGTTGACGCGAGTCAAGACGCTTCGCGCTGACGGCAGCATCGAACTCGACGATACGCTGGTCCCGCCGGTGTCGGGCTATGGCGCCAACGCGCTGCTCACGAGCTGGTTGGCGAAGGTCCACGACCTCACGCGCCTGCGTGCGGATGCGCTCGCCAAACGGCTGACCGGGAGCGACGGCCAGGCCGGCACGGTTGCGGAAGTCTCGGATTATCTGCTGCTGCAAACGCTCAACCGCTACGAACCGCTGTTGCAACACCTGCGCCGGGTTCCGACCGCCTCCCCCGTCGATCTCTACGCGCTCCTGCTCAGCATGGCTGGAGAACTCTCGACCTACGTGCGTCCGCAGACGCGCCGGCCGCTCGAAAGCCATCCGCCGTATCAACACATCGAGCCGCATCTGTGCCTGAAGCCCGTGGTCGACGACACACACTGGCTGCTCAACGCGGTCCTCGTACGCAGTGCGCAAAGCATTCCGTTTACCGACGCGGGATACGGCATGCGCAACGCGGTGGTCGATCCGGCGGAGATTCGCAGTTTCAGTTCGCTGGTCCTCGCCGTGTCGGCCCAGATGCCGCCGGACACGCTGGTCCAGCAATTCGCCATGCAGGCCAAGATGGGACCGTCCGAACGTCTGCCGGATCTGGTGCGCTCGCACCTGCCGGGCATTGCGCTTCAGGCACTGCCCGTGCCGCCGCGGCAGATTCCATTCAACGCCGGCTATGTGTACTACGAACTCGCGCGTACGGGTCCGCTGTGGGAGGCCGCTGCGCAGCATGGCGGCATTGCGTTGCATGTGGCGGGTGAGTTCCCCGCACTCAGGCTGGAACTGTGGGGCGTGCGCTGATAAGCCGTGACTCACCGGAAAACAGGAGCGCTTCCGTAGAAGCGCCCGTTCATCATCGCATCAGGGGAACACAGTGAATCCAGACCGAGGACTGCCTTCTTTCGGCACAGCGTTCGCGCCCGACGACCGCGCTACGTCCGCCGCCATGGAGAAAAAAGCTGGCGACTCCGCGTCCGGCGCGAAGCCCAAACTGCCGGCCACGTTGCTCGCCAGCATCCCCGCCGGTGAACCGCAGGCCGCCCGCCTGCAGGCCGTGGAGGACGCGATCAATCCGCTGCTGGAAGCCGCGCGCCCGTTGCTGCGCGCGCTTGCCGACATGCCCGACAATCTGGATCTGACGGCCATCGATCAGCTTCACCTGCTGCTCAAACAGGAGGTGCGCATCTTCCAGCGACTGTGCGAGCAAGCGAATATCAGACGCGATCACATGATCGGCGCGCGTTACTGTCTGGCCACGGCGCTCGACGAGGCCGCCGGAAAGACCGTTTGGGGTCAACGCGAAACCGGCGTCGAATGGCTTCGCAAAGGCTTGGCCACCGAATTCCACGAGGACCGCCAAGGCGGCGACAAGGTCTATCTGCTGATCGGACGACTGATGAACGAGCCGCGCGAGCGTCTCGACCTGCTCGAAGTGATCTATCGGATCCTGAGCCTCGGCTTCATGGGCCGCTATCGCCATGAAGCCGACGGCGCTCGCAAGCATGATTCCGTGCGCCAACGGCTCTACAACGAGATCCAGACGCAGCGCGGGGTCGTGCCGATCGCGCTGTCGCCGCGAGTGCAATCCGACGCCCGCGGACGGCGCCTGTCTGTCTACGACTTTCCGGTCTGGATCACGTTTGCCGTTCTCGGGCTGATCCTGCTCGGCCTGTTCGGCTGGTTCAAATACCATCTGCTCGACCATGGCGCGGATGTCGAAAAGCAGATTATCGATATCGGCCATCTGACACCGCCGCCGGCCCCGCGCCTGCCCCACCTTAAGGAACTGCTGAAAAACGAGATTGCAGCCGGCACGGTCAGCGTCGACGAAGACGCCCGTCATAGCTCCGTGACGTTTCGCGGCGACGCAATGTTCCCGCCGGGTGGCGTCAACGTCAACGCGTCGATGGGGCCACTGATCGCGAAGATCGCGAGCGAAATCGGCAAGGTGCCCGGCAAGGTCACCGTCACCGGCCACACCGACAATCTGCCGATCAGGAGCCGCCAGTTCGCATCGAACGATGCGCTCTCCGAAGAGCGCGCAACCCAGGTCATGCAGATGTTGCAAGCATCGGGTGTGGCTGCGGCGCGGCTAGAGGCCATCGGCGGCGGTGAGGCGAATCCCATTGGCGATAACGCAACGGCACAAGGCCGTGCACAGAACCGCCGCGTAGAAATCACGGTCACGCCGTGATCAATAACATGCCCATCGGGACTCAAGGATGAAGAAGTTGTCGTTTCTGGTATCGCGCTGGTTCCTCGCATTCCTCGCGCTGTTGGTCTTCGGACTCGTGATCTGGTTTTTGGGGCCGTTTGTTGCGTTTGGCGGCCTCAAGCCTCTCTCCAGCGTAGGCATGCGTGTCCTCGTGCTTGCGCTGTTGCTCGTTGGCGCACTGCTGTGGCTCAAGGGCTGGTCGACCAGTGTGGTGTTCGGGGCGTTGCTGTGCCTGCTGATCTGGTACGCAGGACCGCTTTTGAGCTTCGGACATGCTGTACCGCTGACCTCCGTCGCGGCGCGCGTGATCGCCATTGCCGTCGTGCTGGCGCTTCTGGCCGCGTTCGGTCTGTACTGGCTCTGGCAGAAAATGCGCAGCGACGAAGCGTTCCTAAAAAAGGCGCTGACGTTCGGCGGCAAGAAGGAGGAGCCGGCGGCCGCTGGCAGACTCAAAGAGGTCGAGGCTCGCATCAACGCCGCGCTCGCCCGGCTGAAGTCCATGCGCACGGGCGCGCGAGGCGTGGGGCGGCTCTTCCAGGGCACGCGGTATCTGTACGAACTGCCCTGGTTCATCGCGCTCGGCTCGACCTCCTCCGGCAAGACGAGTGCATTGCTGAACGCCGGGCTGGCGTTTCCGATTGGCGGAGCGACACCGCGAACGGCCGGCGCATCCGTTGGCACGAAGAACATCGACTGGTGGCTGTCGAACGATGCCGTTCTGATCGATACCGCCGGCTACTACACGCGACATGGCGCATCGACCCAGTCATTGCCCGCGCTCGCGGAAAAACGCGCCGAAAACAAAGACGACGACGCCGGCCGCGACACGGCCGCAACCGAGAGAGCGGACGTGGCGGTGGGCGATGCCGACTGGCGTCGGCGTGTGGACGAAGACGAATGGCATGGCTTTCTCGACCTGCTTCGCCGTCACCGCCCGCGCGCGCCGATCAACGGCGCGGTGCTCGCAATCAGCCTCGACATACTGACGGCCTCCGACCCCGCGGTGCGCGCGACCGAAGCCGACATGCTGCGCGAACGGCTGGCCGATTTGCGCGCCCGGCTGGGTATCCGCTTTCCGGTGTACCTGATGATCACGCAAATGGACCGCTTGTCCGGGTTCGCCGATTATTTCGGATCGCTGACCGAGGAGCATCGCGCGCAGATGTGGGGGTTCACGCTCCCGGTCGGCGGCCAATCGGCCCGGAGCAATCTCGCTGCGGTGTGCAACGGAGAACTGAGGCAGCTTGTCACGCGTCTCGCCGGCGGCGTGAACACACGGCTGGAAGACGAGTACGACATCGAGCGCCGCCGGCGGCTCGCGGCACTGCCGGAAGCGTTCACCGCGCTCTGCGCTCCGCTTGCCGAGTTGCTGGGGCAACTGTTCATCGATTCGCGTTACGACGCTACGCAAAATCACACGATGCTACGAGGCGTCTACTTCACGAGTGCGTTGCAGGCAGGGCAAACTGTCACTGCTGAACCGCTCACGGTCGTGCAGCGTCTGATGGCGGGGCGCAGTCGCCTGTTCTCGGCGGACGCGGCGCGGCCCGCCGCGAACCATAGCTACTTTTTGCACGATCTGTTCACGAAGGTCGTCTTTCCCGAGGCGCATCTGGTGCGTCCCAATCTGCGCTGGGAGTACCGTTTCCGCCTGTTACGGCTGCTCGGGCATACGCTCGGCCTCGTATTGTTCGTCTGGCTCGCAATGGGCATGCGTGTGAGCTTCGGCAACAACACCGACTATCTCGATGCGGTCGCGCGCAAGACCCAGGCGCTCGGGGCCAAGGTCAGCCAGCTTTACCGCGAACCGAAACCGGAAGCCGTCCCCGACACCTTGGGCGAGGCGCGCTATCTCCCTACCTGGACCGGACTGGATCTGCCCGACCCTGACAGCCGCTTTCGCTATGGCCTCTACAGCGCGCCGGGTGTCGTCGAGGCGAGCCGCGACACCTATCGCGCGCTCGAGGATAACCTGCTGCTGCCATCCATCGTCCATCGCCTCGAAGATGTCATTGCTCAGTCGATGGCGAACAAGGATGCCAAAGCAAACTACGACGCGTTGCGCGTCTACTTGATGCTGTATGACAAGGCCAGGTTCAACTCGACCGACATCAAGGCCTGGGTACTCGACGACTGGGCAAAAAATGACAGCGCGTCGATCTTCGGCGGACGGGCTTCGATGATCGAACACGTCGAGCAGTTATTTTCCGGTGAGCGTATCGTTCGGTCGCCGCTGATCCGCAACGACGGCTTGATCCAGCAAGCCCGCGCATTTCTCGACAGCAGCAACGCCACGCAGCGGCTCTACGAGCGCGCCAAGGCGGGCATGCAAAAAGAAGCGCCCGACGAGTTCACGCTGCTTCGCGCGGTCGGACCGCAGGCCGGCACGGTGTTCACGCGCGCAAGCGGCGCGCCGCTCTCTCGCGGCGTGCCGGGCCTTTTCACGTTCGACGGCTACCGGAACCTGTTCGACAAGCGGCTGCCGGAGTTCGTCCAGGCTGCACGCGACGACGACGCCTGGGTCATGGGACGTTCGTATCTTGGCGAGGCTCAAAAAAAAACGGCTGAAATCGTAAGCACGGTAACGGGCGCCGACGATCCGCTGACGGAAGCCATTCGCCGGCTCTATCTGACCGAATACGCGCAGCAGTGGGACGCTTTCCTCGGCGATATCCGCACGGTCGCCGGTACGAGCCTCGCCTTCAATCTGCAGGTGCTGCGCCAGTTCGCGGCACCCGATTCGCCGCTGGCGCGCCTTGCTCGCGCATCCGTGCATGAAACGACGCTCACCCAGTCGATCGCGGCCACCAATGGTTCTCTGCTGCAGAAAACGACCGACCAGTTCAGTCAGAAAGCGGATAAGGCGCTGGGCATCCGGGCGGAAGAACGCGTCGAGCGCGAACTGGTGGACGGTCATTTCGCCGCGCTGCGCGAGATGGTCACAGGCAGCGCCGACACCTCGGCCGCCGACGCGCCGGCCAATACCCAGGCCGGCAAGACGGGGCTCGACGGCGTGACGAGCCTGCTCAACGATTACTACACCACACTGACGGTCGCGGATAACGCGATCGCAAACAACAGCATGCCACCCGCCAGCGATGCCGCGGCGAAACTGAAAATGGCGGCCAACACCATGCCGGCGCCATTTCGCGAGGTGTTGCTCGGCCTCTCGGTGCAGGGCTCGCGCGAAGTCAATCAGGGCATCGGCCAACTGCTTTCGCGGCAGATGCAGGCCGTGGTCAGCGATACCTGCCGACTGACCGTGGAGGGCAACTATCCTTTTACGCCGGACAGTTCGCGCGACGTGAGTGTCGACGACTTCACACGCGTATTTGCACAAGGCGGCGTGATCGACGACTTCTTCACGAAGAACCTCGCACCGTTCGTCGATACCTCGGCGAAGCCGTGGCGCTACAGAACGCTGCCGGGCGCCACGGAGCCCGTACAGGGCCCCGACCTCGAACCATTCCGGCATGCGAGGCAAATCCGCGACGTGTTCTTCGGCGACCAGGGCAAGCAACTTCTTTGGAAAACCGAAATCCGCGTGCCCGAACTCGATCCGACTGTGACGACACTGGCGATCGACATAGATGGTCAAAGTATGTTGTATCAACATGGACCCGTCGCACCATTTGCGGTGAGCTGGCCCGGGCCGCGCGGCGGGGTGCACGCCGAAATGACCGCGAGTCCGCGCATTCGCCCTGAAACCTCGGCGGTCGCGGCGGACGGCCCTTGGGCACTCATGCGTCTGTTGCGCAAGGGGCAGATCGTCCAGACGGCTACGCCCGGGCGCACGCGCGTCGAATTCGATTTCGACGGACGCAAGGCGGTGCTAGATATCACCGGTACGGGCAGCGTCGCCAACCCGCTGACCAGCGATGTGCTCACCGCTTTCCGTTGCCCCAATTCAATGTCGATGTTCAACCTGCCCGACAGCGGTCCGCCGCCTGGCTTGCCCTCGGCGACGCCGGTTTCCGCTGCGGCGGAGGGCGGTCGCATTCCTCGTTGATATCTACGCGAGCCGTCGGCACACCCAGGAATACGCCCGGCCAGTCATGCATATTCGCAAAGCAAAGTCGAACGCCACTCAAAACGCGCAGGTCGCATGCAACGCATTCACGTCATTCATCCAGTCGCCCGGCGCAGCTGAACGAGAAGAACGATCTGGTGCGTTTCATGTGTCTCGCGGCGGAGTCAGTCACCCGCGCAAAACCAGCAACGCACCAATTCGGCGCATTGCAATGCATCAAGTCTGTGCGTCGCGATTGCGCACGCCTTGCCAGCCCAAGCCCGAACGCTTTGGCATGCACCTTGCTCTGATCTTCTCCACGATACTGCCGCGTCCCGACGGCAGCCGACCGCTCGTCGCCACCACCGCTCACACAACATGACCCGATCGACTCTTCGCCCCGCGCGTCGCGCCTGGCTCGCCGCACTGTTGCTCTCGCCCGTCCTCGCCGTCACCGCGCCCGCCGCTCACGCGGATACGCTCGATAACATCGCCAAGGCCGGTGTGCTCAAAGTCGCCGTGCCGGAAGACTATCCGCCGTTTGGCTCGGTCGGCGCGGACATGAAGCCGCAGGGCTACGACATCGACACTGCCGCCCTGCTCGCGAAGTCGATGAACGTGAAGCTCGAACTCGTGCCGGTCAACAGCGCCAACCGCATTCCGTATCTGCAAACGGGCAAGGTGGACCTGGTGATCTCGTCGCTCGGCAAGACGCCGGACCGCGAGAAGGTGATCGACTTCTCGACCGCCTACGCGCCGTACTACCAGGGCGTGTTCGGTCCCGCCGACATCAAGGTCAGCGGCCCCGCCGATCTGACCGGCAAGACGGTCGGCGCAACCCGCGGTGCGCTCGAGGAAATCGGTCTTACGCAAATGGCGCCGAACGCGACCATCAAGCGCTTCGAAGACAACAACGCGACCATCGCCGCGTTCCTGTCGGGCCAGGTGCAGTTGATCGCCGCGGGCAACATCGTCGCGGCCGCGATCCTCGCGAAGAATCCGCCGCGCCGCCCGGAGCCGAAGTTCGTCATCAAGAATTCGCCGTGCTTCGTCGGTATGAACAAGAACGAGCCACGCCTGCAGCAGAAAGTGAACGCCGCGATCGCGCAGGCGAAGCAGGACGGCACGCTCAACACGATGTCGAAGAAGTGGTTCAGCGCGCCGCTGCCGGCCGATCTGTAAGCGCGCCGTTAGCCGAACTTGATACCGTGACCGGCTTATCCGGCATTGCACTCGTCATGGACGCATCCCGTGCGGCGCACGCGATCCCGGCCATGACACGCAGCGCCAATCATTGTCGTGGCCGGTCCCGCCCCGGACCGTCGCAACGAACGTCACAACCCTACGCACTCATTCGATGAAGCTGACACCTCGCGAGAAGGACAAGCTGCTGATCTTCACCGCCGCGCTGCTTGCCGAACGGCGCCGCGCGCGCGGCCTCAAACTGAACTATCCGGAAGCGATCGCCTTCATCACCGCCGCGCTGATGGAAGCAGCCCGCGATGGCAAGACCGTCGCCGAAGTGATGCACTACGGCACCACGCTGCTCACCCGCGACGACGTCATGGAAGGCGTGCCGGAAATGATCCCCGACATTCAGGTCGAAGCCACGTTCCCCGACGGCACCAAGCTCGTCACCGTTCATCACCCGATCCCCTGATCATTGCAATCACATAAGGCAGGCTAGATGATTCCCGGCGAACTCTTCATCGACGACGGCGAACACGAACTGAACGCGGGCCGCGCCACCGTCACGGTGGTCGTGTCGAATACCGGCGACCGTCCGGTGCAGATCGGCTCGCACTATCACTTCTATGAAGTCAACGAGGCGCTCTCGTTCGATCGCGACGTCGCGCGCGGCTTCCGGCTGAACATCGCGGCGGGCACCGCCGTGCGCTTCGAGCCCGGCCAGGAGCGCACCGTCGAGCTGGTCGAACTGGCGGGCGATCGCGTCGTCTACGGCTTCAACGGCAAGGTGATGGGCAAGCTGTGAGGCCCCTCTGCCTCTTTGCACACGCCCAGATCGCCCTGTTCATTTCCGGACCCACACCATGACCTTACGCATTGGCCGCCGCGCATACGCGGAAATGTTCGGCCCCACCGCCGGCGACCGCGTGCGCCTTGCCGACACCGAATTGCTGATCGAAGTCGAGCGCGACTTCACCACCTACGGCGAAGAAGTGAAATTCGGCGGCGGCAAAGTGATTCGCGACGGCATGGGCCAGTCGCAACGCGTGCATGCCGAGGTGGTCGATACCGTCGTGACGAATGCCGTGATTCTCGATCACTGGGGCATCGTCAAAGCCGACATCGGCATCAAGGACGGCCGCATCGCCGCAATCGGCAAAGCGGGCAATCCCGACATCCAGCCGAACGTGACGATCGCGATCGGCGCGTCCACCGAAGTGATCGCGGGCGAAGGCCTGATCGTGACGGCCGGCGGCATCGACACGCATATTCACTTCATCAGCCCGCAGCAGATCGAAGAGGCGCTCGCGAGCGGCGTGACCACGATGCTCGGCGGCGGCACCGGGCCGGCCACGGGCACCAACGCGACCACTTGCACGCCGGGTCCGTGGCATCTCGAACGCATGCTGCAAGCGGCGGACGGTTATCCGATGAATCTCGGCTTTCTCGGCAAGGGCAACGTGAGTCTGCCGCAGCCGGCACTGGAGCAGATCGCCGCGGGTGCGATCGGTTTGAAGCTGCATGAGGACTGGGGCACGACGCCGGCCGCGATCGACAACTGCCTCTCAGTCGCCGACGATACCGACACGCAGGTCGCGATTCACACGGACACGCTGAACGAAGCCGGCTTCGTGGAAGCCACCGTGGCCGCGTTCAAGGGCCGCACGATTCACACGTATCACACGGAAGGCGCGGGCGGCGGCCACGCACCGGACATCATCAAGGTATGCGGCGAAGCGAACGTGCTGCCCTCCTCGACCAATCCGACGCGCCCGTACACCGTCAACACGCTTGAAGAGCATCTCGACATGCTGATGGTGTGCCACCACCTGGACCCGTCGATTGCGGAAGACATCGCGTTCGCCGAATCGCGCATTCGCCGCGAAACCATTGCCGCCGAAGACATCCTGCACGACCTCGGCGCGCTGTCGATGCTGTCGTCGGATTCGCAGGCGATGGGGCGTGTCGGCGAGGTGATCATCCGCACCTGGCAGACCGCGCACAAGATGAAGGTGCAACGCGGCGCGCTGCCTGAGGACAACGCGCGCCACGACAACTTCCGTGCGAAGCGCTACGTCGCCAAGTACACGATCAACCCGGCGATCACGCACGGCATCGCGCACGAAGTCGGCTCGATCGAGCCGGGCAAGTGGGCCGACCTGGTGTTCTGGGAGCCGGCGTTTTTCGGCATCAAGCCGTCGCTGATCCTCAAGGGCGGCATGATCGCCATGGCGCAAATGGGCGACCCGAACGCGTCGATTCCGACGCCGCAGCCGGTGCACTATCGCGAGATGTTCGCGACACGCGGCGGCGCCCTGGGACGCACGTCGCTGACCTTTGTCTCGCAGATGGCCGCCGATGCGGGCGTCGGCGAACGCTACGGCCTGAACAAGCGTATCGTTGCGGTCAGGAACTGCCGCAACATTTCGAAGGCAGACATGATCCACAATGCGTGGCGTCCGGCGATCAGTGTCGATCCGGAAACCTATCAGGTGATTGCCGACGGTCAGTTGCTGACCTGCGAACCGGCCACCGTGCTGCCAATGGCGCAACGCTACTTCCTGTTCTAGCCCATGCGCACCATCGACAAACTCATCGCGCCGCATCTGAAGCTCGCGCCCGTGCTGGTCAAGCGCGCGCCGACGCTGACACTGGCGTTCGACGATCGCCGCAAGAGCCGGCTCGCGGCCACGCTCGATAGCGGCGAAGAAGTCGCGCTGCTGTTGCCGCGCGGCACCGTGCTGCGCGACGGCGACGTCCTGGTCGCCGACGACGGCGGCCTCGTACGCGTCGTCGCCGCACCGGAAACAGTGCTCTACGTGCGCGCGAAAGACGCGTTGACTTTGACTCGCGCCGCTTATCACCTCGGCAACCGCCATACGCCAGTGGAGGTCGGCGCCGATTACCTGAAGCTCGAATACGATCCGGTGCTGGCCGACATGCTCAAGCGCATCGGCGCGAGCGTCGATCAGGTTTCGATGCCGTTCCAGCCGGAGTCCGGCGCGTATGGCGGCGGCCATAAGCACGGTCATGACGAAACCTTCGCCGAAGACTATGCGCTCGCGCAACAGGTGTTCGGCGAGCATCATGGACATGAGCATGGTCACGACCATGAACATAGCCACGCGGCGCACGGTCATTCGCATTCGCACGATCATGACCACGGCGATCACGTCCACGACGAATCGTGCGGGCATGGGCATCACCACCATCATGCGCATCGCTGAACTGACGGCGCTGCTGCACCTTGCGTCGCCGGCGCTGCCGATCGGCGCATTCAGCTACTCGCAGGGTCTGGAAGCCGCCATCGAAGCGCAATTGATCACCGACGCCGACTCCGCCCGCGACTGGATCGCCAGCGGCTTGAGCGACGTGCTCGCGCACGGCGAACTGCCGTTCCTCGCGCATCAGATGGAACGCTGGCGCACGCATGACGCCTCGGCCCTCGCGCAGGCCAACAGCGAATTCCTGGCGAGCCGCGAATCCGCGGAACTGCGCCGCGAAACAGAGCAGATGGGCTGGTCGTTGCGGCAGTTGTGCGTATCGCTCGAATGGGGCGACGCCGAGCGGCGCACGACCCTCGCCTCGCTGACGCCGCTCGCTCAACCCACGGCGTTCGCTTTCGCCGCCTACGCGCACGACGCCGCCGTCGACGCCGCGCTCGCCGCCTACGCCTTCAGCTGGGTGGAAAACCAGGCGGCCGCCGCGTTGAAGGCCGTGCCGTTGGGACAGCTCGCCGGTCAACGCATCATCGTCGCGTTGCGTGAGCCGATCGATGCCGCCGTCACGCGCGCCATGGCCACGTCGCCCGAGAACATCAACACTTTCGCGCCGCAACTCGGCATTCTTTCGGCGCGTCACGAGTCGCAGTATTCGCGGCTCTTTCGCTCATAAAACGATCCATCATGAACGCACCTCATCAGCCTGCCCACTCGTCCGTCCGCACGAAAAAACTGCCGCCGCTGCGCGTGGGCGTCGGCGGCCCGGTCGGCTCGGGCAAGACCACGCTCCTCGAAATGCTCTGCAAGGCGATGCGCGAACAGTATGACCTCGTCGCCATTACCAACGACATCTATACGAAAGAAGATCAGCGTCTGTTGACCGTGGCGGGCGCGTTGCCGGCCGAACGGATCATGGGCGTCGAAACGGGCGGCTGTCCGCATACGGCGATTCGCGAGGATGCCTCGATCAATCTGGAAGCGGTCGACCGCATGCTGACGCGTTTTCCCGATGCGGATATCGTGTTCATCGAATCGGGCGGCGACAACCTCGCTGCGACGTTCAGTCCGGAACTGTCGGATTTGACGATCTACGTGATCGATGTGGCGGGCGGCGAAAAGATTCCGCGGAAAGGCGGCCCCGGCATTACGAAGTCTGATCTGCTGGTGATCAACAAGACGGACCTTGCGCCGATGGTCGGCGCGAACCTCGATGTAATGGCGTCGGACGCCAAGAAGATGCGCGGCGAGCGGCCCTTCGTGATGTGCAATCTGAAGGCGCTCGACGGGTTGGAGGTGGTGGTGAGGTTTATTGAGGAGAAGGGGTTGTTGAAGGTTTGAGGCTTCACTCGCCCGGATGGCATTCCAGCAGGAATGCCATCATTTCGGTGCCGTCTTTCGAAAGGTAAAAGCGCACCATCTTTTCGTTGAAGTCGGCCGCACGCTGAGCGGGGACGCTGATCGCGTCGATACCGTTCGCCATCAGCACGCCATTCATCATGAAACGTGACGTGCGTTTGTTGCCGTCGAAGAAGAACTGCTGCAGTGCGCCGAAGAGGAAAAAAGCACAACCGCGTTCGAAGGCGTTGGAGACCTGATCAGTCAGCGCACGAGTGCCTGCGGCAAAGACGCGGTTGAGTTCCGGGGCGCCCGGCAGGGTTGGTAGCGGCGTGTGGCGCGTCTTTCCTTCTCCTTGAAAGACACCCCACTCATGGACCTCCTGACGCGCAGCCGGCCGGTGTAACTCGCAATACGTCGCCTTATCGAGCGCGAATCGCCCGTTCTGCACAATCGCCAGCAGATACTTCGAAGTCTCAAGCAGGTTCAGAACCTGGTCCTGATCGGATATTCTTCGACTGCCCACAGTTACACCGTCAAGCAGTGTCTTCACCTCGGTGAACGTGAAGGGATTACCTTCGACAACGCTCGCATCCCACACGAATTCCGGCAGCATTCGATGAAAACGGAAGCACACCCGTCGAATTGAATGGGTCGGGATGTCTTGTGGAATCGCGGCACGATCCCATTTGAAACCGAGGTCGGTGAAAAGCGTCATTGCAGTCGGTGAAAGCGAAGGAAAGCGCAGTGCCGGAATGTCAACCTTCGCGCAACATATCAGCAATGAACGCGCAAAGCTGAGCGGCAGCACCGCTTCCGCACCCCGCCCTCACTCTCCCTCCGGCAACAACGCCATCAACACATCCACGGTACGCGCCGTCGCGCCGCGATGGCGCGCGGCGAATGCCGACGCGGCGCCGCCCATGGCCAGCCTTCTGGCCTTATCGCCAAACAACTCGCGCAACGCCCGTCCCAGATCCGCAGGATCCTTAACCTGCACCGCGGCGCCCGCCGCGACCGCATCCGCGGTGGCCTGCGTGAAGTTGAACACATGCGGTCCGATCAGCACCGGCACACCGACCGCGCACGCCTCGATCAGATTCTGCCCACCCAACGGCAACAAACTACCGCCGATGAACGCCAGGTCCGACGCGGCATAGTAAGCACCCAACTCACCCATCGAATCGCCCAGCAGCACGTTCACGCCCTCAGGCAGTGGCGGCACTGCACCACTCGTTGCCGCCGACGCCACCTTGGCATCCGGCGCCCACACCGACCGTCGGGCGATCCGCAGCCCGGCCTTCTCGACCAGCCCGGCCACTTCGTTGAAACGTTGCGGATGACGCGGCACCAGAATCAGCAGCGCGTTATCAATGCCTAGCGCCGCGAACGCCTGCAGCACCAGTTCCTCTTCACCCTCGCGCGTACTCGCCGCGACCCACACCGGACGCGCGCCGATCGCCGCGCGCCACGCATGCCCGCGCGCCGCCAGTTCCGGCGGCGTGCTCATGTCGAATTTCAGATTGCCGAGCACGGCCACGTTGCGCGCGCCGAGCGCGGTCAGCCGCTCGGCATCCGATGGACTCTGGGCCAGCACACGCGCAAAGCCGCCGAACACGTCCTTGGTCGCGCTGCCGAACTTCGCCGCGCGCTTATACGAGCGCGCCGACATCCGCGCATTAGTCAATACCAGCGGCACGTCCGCGCGACGGCACTCGTCGATCAGCGTGGGCCACACTTCGGTTTCCATCACCAGACCCAGCGACGGCCGCCATGCCCGCAAAAACCGCTGCACGGCATGCGGCATGTCGTACGGCAGATAACTGCGCAAGACCCGGTCGCCGAAAATCTGCTCGCCGGTGGCGCGCCCGCTCGGCGTCATGTGCGTCAACAGAATGCGCGCGTCGGGACGCGCCTTGATCAGCGCATCGATCAGCGGTTGCGCGGCGCGCGTCTCGCCCACCGACACCGCGTGCACCCAGATTAGCGGCGCATTGTCTTCGGGCAACCGGCCGCGCGAATAACCGAAGCGCTCACCGATACGCTCGCGATAGCCGCGTTCCTTGCGCGAGCGGATCAACAGGCGCAACACAGCCAGCGGCGCGATGATCCACCAGAGCGCGCGATAGATCGCCCTCAGCATCGGCACTCCGCCTGCCTGAAGCGACGAGCCAATCCATCGAGCGAAACCGGCAAATGGAACGCGGCGCTCAAACCAGCGCCCTGCCCTTCAGGCGCTCGAGAATTCCGAGTGGCGCGCATTCCGGCTGCGCCATCGCCTTGACCGGCAGGAAGAAGGTCTGCTCCAGCATGAACTGGCCGGACATCACCGCGTGCGAGGTCTGATCCGAAAAACACACCCAGACGCTGCCGGGCGGAAACGGCATGGTCTCCTGCGGGCTCGACTTCTGATAGTCGAGATCGGCCTTCATGCCGTCGTGCAGATGCAGCATCAAATGGTCGTACTCGCTGCGCGGCGATTTGGTCACGTGCAGCAGGTTCAGCAGCCATGCGGCGCCCGGCATTTGCGGCTTGATGCGCGGCAGGAAACGTTTGGCCATGTCCTCGAACGGTTCGCCGACGCGCCACACACGCGGCGCGCCGTGCGGATTGACGTTGGTGAACACGCGCAGAATACGCTCGCCGTAGTTCGGCCGGGAAGGAAAGGCGTCCACATGCAGACGGCTATCGTCTTTGCGCCATGACGTCTCGCGCGTTTCCACCTGATGCAGCCGCAGGCTGGTCGGCGCCACGCGCAACCTGCCGTTGTATTCGGGAAAGAGTCCGTCGACCAGCGTGCGCGCATTGGTCTGATAACGCGCGATCAACGCACGCACGGCGGATTGCGTGACGGCGTCGCCGGCCACACCGTGCAGCGCGCCACCATTCGGTTCGAGGCTGATGTTCTTGCGGTTCGGATCGGCGAGCGCGGGGTCGAGCAGCGCCTGTTCGCCGCCTTCGATCGCGAAGCGCAGATTCGGGAAATACAGCACTTTGCCGCGTTCGACGCCGGCAAGCAGCATCTCGCGCGGCACGGACAGGTTGCGCCCGTGCCAGTCGGCGTTCGCTACTTCGATGATCTGGGTTTCGTTCATGGTCGCCCTTGAAAACGGTTGGAGCGCAAGGCGGAGCGCCCCGGACGTGTCATAGCAGGCCGAAGCCCGCGAGTGCCGACTTCACCTGTTGCAGCGTGGGTGGCTGTCCGGCCGTGCCGAGATTGACGACGTTCGGCGACCAGTAGCCGCCAGTGCGCCACGCAGTGGCGAAATTGTACAACTCGACCGTCGGTCGCTTCAGCGCCGCGGCGATGTGAACCAGACCTGTGTCAACACCGACGGTGGCGGCCGCGCCTTCGATCAGGCCGACCACCGCGGGCAACGAGAGCCGGGGCGGCACGATGGCCGCGGCGCCGAACTCTTTCGCCAGACGCTCGCTGGTCGCGCGCTCCTCTTCGCTGCCCCACGGCAGCACGATCGACGCACCGCGCCGCACGAGAGACTGCCCCAACTCGATCCATGCCGTGTCGGGCCACTGCTTGTCGGCGCGCGAGGTAGCGTGCACGAACACGACGTACGGCACTGGCAAGTTCAGATTCGCCTCCGACAAAGCCAGCGCAGCGCGCCCGGTGTCGATGCCGAAGTCGATGTCGTCGGAGGGCTGCGGCGGCGGGTCGTTCAGCGCCGCGGCCACCAGTTGGCGCGTGCGCTCGACCACATGGGTGCGCGGCTCGATCGGCACGCGCTTGTCGTAGAAGAAGCGCACCGGCCATTCGAAGCCCGCGCCGTCCGTGCGGTTCGCAAGACCGACCAGCGTGCCGCGCGCCATGCTCGCAACCCACGCGGTCTTGATGAGCCCCTGGCAGTCGATCACGAGGTCGTAGTGTTCGGCGGCGAGCGCGCGGCGAAATGCGCCGATCTCGCGCCAGTTGTCGACCGACAGAATGCGCTTGCGCCAGCGCCGCAGCGACACGGGAATCGCCCGGTGTACGCCGCTCACGAGTTGCACGAGCCCGACGAAGCTTTCTTCGACGAGCCAGTCGATCTGGGCCTCGGGATGGCGGCGTCGGATATCGGCGATCACCGGCATGTTGTGAACGACGTCGCCCAGCGACGACACCCTCACGATCAGTATCTTTTGCACGCTCAAGAGTGGGAAAACCGGCTGTCCGGCCCGAAGATGCGTTGAGAGAGCCCCAAGGGGCATGAGAAAACCTGAAACACACCGCCGTTTCTCATGAGGACGGCAATTCTAGCGCGTTGCATGCGCACCGCATGAAAAAACGCGGCGCGGTAAGAGAAACCCGCGCCGCGTTCGACGGCCACCGCGGTTCGAACCGAACCGCGGTGCCGCTCATGCGTTTAGAACGGCAGCTTCGCGTCCGGCTTCTCCGCCATGATCACGCGGCGGAAGTCTTCCTGGATGCGCCTGAGCGCCGCGTCGTTATCGGCTTCGAAGCGCATCACCACGACCGGCGTGGTATTCGACGAGCGCGCGAGACCGAAACCGTCCGGATACTCGACGCGCAGGCCGTCGATCTTCACGACGTCGTCCGCGCCGGTGAATTGTGCGTTTTTCTGCAGACGCGCAATGAGTTCGAAGTTTTCGCCTTCTTCGAGCTTCAGTTGCAGTTCCGGCGTGGAGTTCGAGTTCGGCAGCGAGTTCAGCAGCTTGCTCGGGTCCTCCACCCGCGTGAGGATTTCGAGCAGACGCGCTCCCGTGTACAGGCCGTCGTCGAAACCGTACCAGCGGTCCTTGAAGAACACGTGGCCGCTCATTTCGCCGGCCAGCGGCGCGCCGGTTTCACGCAGCTTCGCCTTGACGAGCGAGTGGCCGGTCTTCCACATGAGCGGCTCGCCGCCCTTGTCCTTCACCCACTTGGCGAGGTTACGCGTGCACTTCACGTCGTAAATGATCTGCGCGCCCTTGTTGCGCGACAGCACTTCTTCGGCGAACAGCATGAGCTGACGGTCCGGATAGATGATCTGGCCGTCTTTGGTGACCACGCCGAGGCGGTCGCCGTCGCCGTCGAACGCGAAGCCGATTTCGGCGTCCGTTTCCTTCAGCGCGCGGATCACGTCCTGCAGGTTTTCCGGGTGAGCCGGGTCCGGATGATGGTTCGGGAAGTTGCCGTCGATTTCGGTGAACAGTTCGACCAGTTCACAGCCGAGCTTCTTGAACAACTTGGGCGCAAGGCCGCCGGCCACGCCGTTGCCGGTATCGACCACGATCTTCATGGGACGCGCGAGCTTGATGTCGCTCGTGATGCGATCCAGATAGGCGTCGGCGATGTCGTACTCGGTGTACGTGCCGCTGCCTGCGGAGAAGTTCTCGTCGACAATGCGCTGATGCAGCGCGAGAATCTGCTCGCCGTAAATCGCCGCGCCGCGCAGGACCATCTTGAAGCCGTTGTAGTCCGGCGGATTATGGCTACCTGTCACGACGATGCACGAATCGACGCGGCGCTCGCCGCCGTCGAGCTGCAACGGCACGCTGGCCGCGAAGTAGCCGACCGGCGTGGGCACCATGCCCACGTTGACCACGTCGACGCCGGCTTCACGCAGGCCGTCCGACAAAGCCTGGACCAACTCGGGACCCGACAGGCGTCCGTCACGCGCGACCACGACGGCGTCGCCGCCCTGGGCCCGCACTTCGCTGCCGAACGCGCGGCCGATCGAACGCGCTGCATCGGCGTCGAGCGTCTTGCCGATTACACCGCGAATGTCATACGCCTTGAAAATAGATTTGGAGATCATGTTGGCTCACTTGCGTGCAATGGAGAAATTTGACCGGCGCACCGCCGATGAATCGGTAAAACACAGCGATGCGCCCTTGCCGGAAGCGATCCGGTTCCAACTTATAATTGCGCCTTTCAGACCAGCCTTATAGCACCATTCTAATGCTTAGACGCCCTCCAAATGTAAAGTTGCCGCGACCGTCGGCGGGTTGGGCAAACGCGCGCACTGTGCCGCACGGGTCATGCGTGCCGCTCATGCTTGCGGTGCCGCGGGCATGGTCGGCACGCCCAGCGCAAGTGGACTGGCGAGCGGCCAGCGGATGCTGACGCTCAAGCGCTTCGCCAATCCGGACGTCACGCGCGCCTTCACGAATATCGTCTGGCTCGGGCTGGAGCGGCTCACGCAGATCGGCGTGGCGATCGTGATCAGCGGCATGCTGGCGCGCTACTTCGGGCCGGACACGTTCGGCAAATGGCAATACGCGAACACGCTGCTGCTGGTGCTCTCGCCCATTACCTGGGTGTGCGGCGCGGAGATTCTGGTGCCTACCATCGTCAACCGCCCGCCGGCGCAGCTCGGCACGGTGCTCGGCAGCGCTTTCGCGCTGCGCATTTCCGTGTCGGTGGCCGCTTTGCTGCTGACCTGGCTCGGCATCGCCTTGCATTTCTTCGACCCGCTGGTCGGCGCCATGCTCGCCGGCCTTGCCGTCACCATGCTGTTTCGCGAACCGTTCGTCGGCGTGGTGAACGCGTGGCTGCAGAGCATGACCTATAGCAAGCCGCAATTGCTCACCAGCATGAGCACCGCGGTGCTAAAGGCCGCGCTGGTCTATCTGCTGGTGCGCGCTGCAGCCGCGCCCGCGCGCTTCGGCTGGCTGTGGGCGCTCGAATCGGCCGCCATCGGCGCGGTCCTGCTGGTCTATTACGTGCGCCGGCACGGCGGCAAGCTCGGCTGGCATCTCGACCGTTCGCTCTTCAGGCACTTCGCGAGCGCCGGCACGGTGTTCTGGCTCGGCCTGATCGGTATGTACCTGTTCCTGAAACTGGACCGGCTGATGCTCGAACGGACGATTTCCTTCGCCGATCTCGGGCGCTATTCCGCCGCCCAGCAGTTGAACGAAAACTGGATCACACTCGCGCTGATGCTCGCGCAGACCATTGCGCCCGCCTTCGTCTACCGCGTGCAGGATGCCGCCCAATTGCGCCGCAATATGTGGCGGCTCACGGCCATGACCGCCGTGCTGATGGTGAGTGGCGCGATCGTACTGGATCTGCTGGCCGGGCTGATCATCCGCCGCGTGTTCGGGCCGCAGTTCGAAGGCGCGATCGATATCTTCCGCTGGGCCGTGTGGCTGTCGGTACCCGCCGGCATCGAGGCGATCGGCAATCTCATTGTGTTGAAATATCAGGCCAAGTTCGTCCTGCTCGCCAAGTGGCTGCTGGCGCTGGCCGTTGCGTTCGTGGTCAATCTGCTGGCGATTCCGCGCTTTGGCGCCTATGGCGCGCTCATGGGCCTCGCCGCCGGATACCTGGCTGCCGCGTCGGTTAATCTTTATTACATTCGTTTCAAATTGCGCCCATGACGAACTCACCCGCCACCGCGCAAATGACCCTCGACGACGTCGCAGTGCTGATTCCCGCCTATAACGGCCAGGCCGATGTCGACCTCACGCTGGCGTCGTTCAGTGAAAGCGCGCCGGTGCACGTGCTGATCGTCGACGACGGCAGCACGCCGCCGATCGTCGCGCCGGCCATCGCCAATATGACGATCGAAGTGTTGCGCATGGCGCAGAACGGCGGGATCGAACGGGCGTTGCAAACCGGCATCGACGCGCTTGCGCAACGCGGCTTTCGTTACGCGGCGCGCATTGACGCGGGCGACCGCAGCGTGCCGCAGCGGCTCGCCAAACAACGCATGTTCATGGAATCGCATCCACGCGTGGCAGGGCTCGGCATGTGGACGCAAGTCGTCACGCGCGAAGGCAAGCCGCTCTTCATGCTGACGCCGCCCGCCGAACCGAACGCGATCCGCCGCCTGCGCTTCTTCCGCTCATGCCTCGCGCATCCTTCGATGATGCTGCGCATCGACGCCGTGCGCGCAGTCGGCAACTACCGCGCCGAGTACCGTTCCGCCGAAGATCTCGATCTGTTCGTACGTCTGATGGAGCGCTACGACTGCGCGAACCTGCCGGAGCTTGGGCTCTACTACGAACTGAACGAAGGCGGCATCAGCGCGACCCGACGGCGTCGCCAGGTGAGTTCGACGCTGCGCCTGCAACTGCGCTACTTCAACGCCGCCAATCTGTACGACTGGCTGGGCCTCGCCAAAAATCTGCTGCATCTGGTGACGCCCTACAGCGCACTGCAGCGGATCAAACGCAGCCTGTTCACGCCGCGCGCGAGCCATTAAACCATTCACCATCCCATTCACCGCCGAGCTCGTTCCCGCATGAAGCCTGCCTTGAAGTCGACGCCCGCGTTGCGCATTACACTCGTCTGTAACACCGCCTGGGCAATCTATACCTATCGGCAAGGGCTGATCCGTATGCTGGTGGGACGCGGCGTCGACGTGACGATCGTCGCGCCGCGCGACCGCACGTTCGAACTGCTCACCGCCATGGGCTGCCGCTGCATCGACTTGCCGGTCGCCTCGAAAAGCACCAGTCCACGCGACGACCTGCGCACGCTGTACGCGCTCTACCGGCACTATCGGTCGATCCGTCCGCACGTGGTGTTCCACTACACGATCAAGCCGAATATTTACGGTTCGATCGCCGCGAAGCTGGCGGGCGTGCAGTCGGTTGCGGTCACAACGGGACTGGGCTACGTGTTCATCCAGCATAGCCGCGCCGCTCAGGTGGCCAAAAAACTGTATCGTTTTGCGTTCCGTTTCCCGCGCGAAATATGGTTTTTGAATCGCGACGATCAAGCGGCGTTTGTCGAACAGAATTTGTTAGTGCATCCTGAGCGTGCGCGGCTGTTGCATGGCGAAGGCGTCGACCTCGTGCAGTTCGCCTTCACGCCGCTGCCCGAGCGCACCGATTACCGCTTCGTGCTGATCGGGCGGCTGCTGTGGGACAAGGGCGTGGGCGAATATGTCGAAGCCGCGCGGCGCTTGCGTGAACGTTACCCGCACGCGCGGTTCCAGTTGCTCGGCCCGGTCGGCGTCGACAATCCCAGCGCGATCACGCGCGAGGAAGTGGCGGCGTGGGAGCGGGAAGGCATCATCGAGTATCTTGGCGAGGCGCACGACGTGCGGCCTTTGATCGCCGAGGCGGATTGCGTGGTCCTGCCGTCGTATCGCGAAGGCGTGCCTCGTACGCTGATGGAAGCCTCGGCGATAGGCCGGCCGATCGTCGCCACCGACGTGCCCGGCTGCCGCGAGGTGGTGGCGGACGGGGTCAACGGATTGCTGTGCGAAGTGCGCAATGCAGAAAGCCTTGCGGCCGCGCTGGCACGCATGCTCGACATGAGCAGCGCGGAGCGGCGGGCCATGGCTGAACGCGGCCGGAAGAAAGTCGCGGAAGAATTCGACGAACGGGTGGTCGTCGAAACGTATAAGGACCTGGTGCAGAAAATGACGGGTGTTTTACTTTAACGGAGCAACAGCATGACCACGAAGGGCACGATTCTGGTAACGGGCGGTGCGGGTTTTATCGGCTCGCACACCTGTGTCGAACTGTTGAACGGCGGTTACGACGTCGTGGTAATCGACAATCTCGTGAACAGCAACCGCGAATCGCTGCGGCGCGTGGAAAAGATCACCGGCAAGGCGGTGACCTTCTACGAAGCCGACGCACGCGACGAAGCTGCGCTCAACCGTATTTTCGACGCGCATCCGATTACGGGCGCAATTCACTTTGCCGCGCTGAAGGCGGTGGGCGAGTCCGTGGCCAAGCCGATCGAGTACTACAGCAACAACGTCGGCAGCCTGCTGACCTTGCTCGGCGTGATGCGCGACCGTAACGTCAAGCAATTCGTGTTCAGTTCGTCGGCCACCGTCTACGGCGTGCCGAAGAGCTCGCCGATCGACGAGTCGTTCCCGCTGTCGGCCACCAATCCCTACGGTCAGTCGAAGCTGATCGCCGAGCAGGTGTTGCGCGATCTGGAAGTGGCCGATCCGTCCTGGCGCATTGCCACGCTGCGTTACTTCAATCCGGTCGGCGCGCATGAGAGCGGCCTGATCGGCGAAGATCCCGCCGGCATTCCGAACAACCTGATGCCGTATGTCGCGCAAGTGGCGGTCGGCAAGCTCGAGAAGCTGCGCGTGTTCGGCGGCGACTACGAGACGCCTGACGGCACCGGCGTGCGCGACTATATCCACGTCGTCGATCTGGCGCGCGGACATCTGGCCGCGCTCGATGCGCTAGTCAAGCGCGATGCGAGTTTCGTCGTGAACCTCGGCACAGGCCAGGGCTATAGCGTGATCGACGTGGTCAAGGCGTTCGAGAAGGCCGCCGGCCGGCCGGTGCCATATGAAATCGTGGCGCGCCGCCCCGGCGACGTCGCCTCGTGTTTCGCCGATCCGGCGGCGGCTGAGAAGATCATTGGCTGGCGCGCGCAGTTTGGCATCGAGCGGATGTGCGCGGATCACTGGCGCTGGCAATCGACGAATCCGCAAGGGTTCGCGTGAGCTGACTGAAAGCCGACGGTGGCACGAAGGAGCCGCCAGGCAGGGGTTCCGCCGCCGTCGACTGCGGGATTGCACCACACGGGTAATTCCGCATATTACTAATACTTTACGATTTCTATACTGACTTACCGATTGACGGTCAGGCTTCCTAAGAACGTGTGAATCGGCGCGCATGAGCCCGCATCGAGGCTTCATGCAAGAAAAGATATGCTACGGAGACAGCTATGGGAATTCGCTTGAAAAGCGTTGTGGGTGCGCTCGCCCTTTGTGCCCTCGCCAATGTCAGCTACGCGGCGGATCCGATCAAGATCGGCGTCGACGGACCGTTCACCGGTGGCTCATCTTCGATGGGCGTCAGCATGCGCGATGGCGTGCGCCTCGCGACCGCCGAGATCAATAAAGCCGGCGGCGTGCTGGGCCGCCAGATCGTGCTGGTGGAACGCGACGACGAAGCGAAAAACGAACGCGGCGTGCAGATCGCGCAAGAGCTGATCAACAAGGAAAAGGTCGTCGCGGTGGTCGGCTACATCAACACTGGCGTCGCACTCGCTTCGCAACGCTTCTTCCAGGAAGCGAAGATTCCCGTATTTAACAACGTGGCCACAGGCAGCATCGTGACGAAGCAGTTCACCGATCAGCCGGATAACTACGTGTTCCGCAATGCCGCCGCGGATCGCATCCAGGCGCCGATGATAGTCGAAGAAGCCGTGACCAGACGTGGCTTCAAGAAGGTTGCGATTCTCGCCGACTCGACCAACTACGGTCAGCTCGGCCGCGAAGACCTCGAGAAAGCGCTCGCCACCAAAGGTGTGAAACCCGTCGCCGTCGAGAAATTCAATATCAAGGACGTCGACATGACCGCGCAGTTGCTCAAGGCCAAAGAGGCCGGCGCGGAAGCGGTGCTGACGTATGGGATCGGACCGGAACTCGCGCAGATCGCCAACGGCATGGCCAAGCTCGGCTGGAAAGTACCGCTGATCGGCAGCTGGACCTTGTCGATGGCGAACTATATCGACAACGCCAGCACCAACGGCGAAGGCGCGCGCATGCCGCAGACCTTCATTCAGGAAGCCAACACGCCCAAACGCAAAGCCTTTATCGACGCGTACCTGAAGGAATTCAAGCCGAAGAACAACCGCATCGACTCGCCGGTGTCCGCCGCGCAAGGTTACGACTCGGTCTATCTGCTGGCCGCCGCGATCACCCAGGCCGGCTCGACCGACGGCCCGAAAGTGCGCGCCGCGCTCGAAAACCTCAACACCAAGGTGGAAGGCGTCGTGATGGTCTACGACAAGCCGTTCACGCATGACGACCACGAAGCGATCAGCCCGAATGTGCCGGTGGTCGGCGAGGTCAAGGGCGGCCGCGTGGTCTATGCGTACGAAGCCGACAAGAAAGGCGGCAGCCAGTTGCGCAGCAAGCAGGCGAGCTCCGCGAACTGAGCGTGGAATAAGCGCGGAACAAGCGCTAAGCAAGCGCGGCGGCATGTTACGAAGCCGCACCCGCCTCGAGGCGGGCGCGGCTTCGCTTCATATCCGGTGAACTCCAAGGCGGTCGACGATGGCCATTCTTCTGCAGCTCATTTATAGCGGCATTGCGCTCGGCATGATCTACGCCGTGATCGCATTCGGCTATCAACTCACATTCGCCACCTCGGGCACGCTGAACTTCGGCCAGGGCGACGCGCTGATGCTCGGCGCGCTGGTCGGTCTTACGCTCGTCACACTCGGCGTCAATTACTGGCTGATGATTCCGCTCGTCTGCGTATTCGGTCTGCTGCAAGGCGCGTTTGTCGAACGGATCGGCGTGCGGCCCGCGATCAGGATCAAATCCGAATTCGGCTGGATCATGTCGACGATCGCGCTCGGCATCATCTTCAAGAACGTCGCGGAGAACCTCTGGGGCCGCGACGATCTGCGCTTCCCCTCCCCGCTTCCGGAAGCTCCGCTAAAAGTATTCGGCGCCAATGTGCTGCCGATGGAATTGCTGGTGGTCGGCGGCGCATTGGTGATGATGCTGGCGGTCGAGTTCTTCAATCGCAAGACGATCTTCGGCAAGGCCGTGGTCGCCACCGCAAACGACCGCGACGCCGCGGCGTTGATGGGCATCAATACCGGTCTCGTCATCACGTTTTCGTACGCATTGTCGTCTCTGACCGCGGCTTTCGCCGGCGTGCTGATCGCGCCGCTCACGCTCACCGGCGCCACGATGGGCGCCGTGCTCGGACTCAAGGCGTTCGCGGTGGCGATCATCGGCGGGCTGTCGAGCGGGCTAGGCATCGTGGTGGGCGGCGTGATTCTCGGCATCGCCGAGACCACGACCGGCTTCTACATTTCCACCGGCTATAAGGACGTGCCCGGGCTCGTACTGCTGCTGATCGTGCTCGCATTGAAACCTGCCGGCCTGTTCGGCAAGACGTCGATCAAGAAAGTGTGAGGGCCGCCGTGAATCCGAAGAAGCTCGTTGCGTCCGCACTGGCGCTGATCGCGCTCGCGGTGTTTCCCGTGTTGTCTGGGAACCCGTATTACATCCACCTGCTTGAGACGATCATGATCTACGCGATCCTGCTCTTCGGTCTCGACATCGTGGTCGGCTATACGGGGCAAGTGTCGCTCGGGCATGCCGGGTTGTTCGGCGTGGGCGCTTACACAGCCGGTGTGTTGTTCTTCAAGCTAGGCATGCCGTTCATCGTCACCGCGCCGCTGGCGATTCTCATCACCGCGGGCTTCGGCGCGATTCTCGCGCTGCCGGCCTTGCGCGTGTCCGGTCCCTACCTCGCGATGGTGACGCTGGCGTTCGGCACGATCCTCCAGATTCTCATCAACGAGATGGATTTTCTGACCAACGGGCCGATGGGCGTGAAGATCCCGAAACCTTCGATCGCCGGCCGGCCGATGAACGAAGTCGAGTACTACTGGCTCGTCGCGGCGCTGCTGGTCGCCTCGCTGATCGTCGTGCACCGCGTGCTCCGATCGCATCTGGGCCGCGCATTCGAGGCGCTGCGCGACAGTCCGATCGCATCGGACTGCATGGGTGTCTCGGTGTACCGCTACAAGGTCTATGCGTTCGTGATCAGCGCCGGGTTTGCCGGCCTGGCCGGCTGCCTCTATTCGTATTCGGAGCAGTACATCTCGCCGAATACCTATAACTTCGAACTCACCATCCTGTTCCTGCTCGCGATCATCATGGGCGGCCGCAAGACCCGCACTGGCGCATTGCTCGGCTCGGCGATCATCGTGCTGCTGCCCAAACTGCTCGACGATATCGACATGTTCCGCACCGTCGCCTCGGTGCTGGCAGCGGTCGTCGTGATCGGCGCGGGCGTCGCGCTGGCGCGCAAGGTGTCCACGCCGCGCAAGGTCGCGATTCCGGTTTTGGGCACGGCAGGTCTCGCCGCGTTTTCCTACCGGATCGACACGCTCGCCGACTGGCGTTTGACGATCTTCGGGCTGATGATTCTGCTGGTGGTGTATTACCTGCAGGACGGCGTGGTCGGCTTTGTGCGCAAGATCGTGATGCATGGGCGGGTCCGCACGGTTACCGTCGACGCCACGCAACCGGCCACGATCGGTGGCGATGCGGTTCAGGCGGTGCACGCGGGCGGCACGGAAGACATCCTGCAGTTGCGCGGCATCCTGATGCAGTTCAGCGGACTGAAGGCGCTCAACGACGTCGATCTGACCGTGCAGCGCGGCACGATTCACGGACTGATCGGCCCGAACGGATCCGGAAAAAGCACGATGATGAATGTGCTCACCGGCATCTATGTGCCGACCGCGGGCACGCTCGAGTATCGGGGCGCGTCGCTCGCGGGCAAGACCTCCGCACAGATCGCGCTGTCTGGAATCGCGCGCACTTTCCAGAACGTGCAGCTGTTCGGCGAGATGACCGCGCTCGAGAATGTACTGGTCGGCCTGCATCACACATTCAACGCGAATCTCGCGGATGTCGGTCTGATGTCGTCGCGCTATCGGCGCGAGGAACGCGCCGCGCGTGAGCGCGCGTTCGGCATGCTGCGGTTCGTCGGCCTCGACAATGTCGCCGCCGAGGAAGCACGCAACCTGCCGTACGGCAAACAGCGTCTGCTCGAAATCGCGCGGGCACTCGCGCTCGATCCGCAATTGCTGTTGCTCGACGAACCCGCCGCGGGGCTCACCGCACCGGATATCAAGGAACTGGTAGCGATCATTCGCAAAGTGCGCGATCACGGCATTACCGTCGTGCTCATCGAGCATCACATGGACGTGGTGATGAGCGTGTGCGACCGCGTTTCGGTGCTGGACTTCGGGCAGAAGATCGCTGAGGGCAAGCCTGCCGATATTCAGTCTAACGAAAAAGTCATCGAAGCCTATCTCGGCGGCCAGCCTGCCGGTCAAGCGGCGTGAAGCGAGCCAGCGCGCTTACAGGAACAGACATGTTATCGATCAGAAATCTGCATGCGGGCTACGGCAAAGTGAAAGTGCTGCACGGCATTTCAATCGATGTGCCGAAGGCGTCTGTGGTCACGCTGATCGGCTCCAACGGCGCGGGCAAAACAACGACCATGCGCGCGATCTCCGGCATGATCCGGCCGAGTGCCGGTGAGATTACGATGGGCGTCGGCACCGACGCAAAGCGCATTGACGCGCTGGACTCACATCGCATCGCGCGGCTCGGGCTCGCGCATTCGCCGGAAGGCCGGCGCGTGTTCGCGACCATGAGCGTGACCGACAACCTGATACTCGGCGCGTTCCCGCGCCTGACTTCGGCGCGGCCGCGCGGAGATGTAAAGGCCGATCTGGAGCGCGCTATCGAGATGTTTCCGCGGCTCAAGGAACGACGCCATCAACTGGCCGGCACGCTCTCCGGCGGCGAGCAACAGATGCTGGCGATGGCGCGCGCAATCATGATGAATCCGGAGCTGGTCTTGCTCGATGAACCGTCGATGGGACTCGCGCCCATTCTGGTCGAAGAGGTGTTTCGAATCATCGGTAATCTGAAGAGTCAGGGCGTCACCATGTTGCTGGTCGAACAGTTCGCCGCCGCGGCACTCAATGTGGCCGATTATGGCTATGTACTGGAGAACGGCAGAATTGCGGCGCATGGGCCCGCGGCGGAGTTGCGCAACGATCCCTCGGTGAAGGCGGCGTACCTGGGGGCCACTCACTGAGGTACATCGGCTAGTGCGTGGCACGAACCGTGCAGGTTGCGCGCGCAACCTTCTCTTTCAACTCGACAAGCCAGATGAAAGATTTAGCATATTCCGTGCGAGATCGAACACTCTTCTGGCGGCCTAGCCAGCACACTTAAGCCAACGGAATTCTCGCCATAGGCGTGGCTGGAATCCGGAACACGAACGCGCAATACGTTGCGACGGCCATCCACACTCATCTCGTCGGAGCCCGGCATCTGCGCGGCGAGCCGCTTTCATCATACACATGGACGCGGCGATTGACGCATGCCCTAACTGAGCTTTGTGTGCTGTACCGAACGGAGTAGCGACATTCGTACAGATACTCTACGTCTACACATGCTCGACCAAACACGGAGCGGGCGCGTATTTATTGAATTGATCGCCATCGTGGGTCAATGCGGGAATGGCCAGACGCGGCCTGCCAAGAGAAACCGGTTTACCTATCGCATCCGGCTTCGATCGTGACAAATGGAATTTTGATAACGATCAACATTTTCGTAGTGCCAACGGTGGCCGTCAAATGTATCGCGACACTCATTGGCATATCTTTCTGAGTCGGCCAAGACATCGGCATTTTACGACTTGTCCGCAAACGGACGCCGAATTGCCAAGCTATGCTTTCTACTGAAATAATAGGATTTATGTTGCCGGGGAATGCGATGCTTCGCATGCTTCTAGCGTGCTCCCCTGCTTCGTAGGAGAAGTTTCTTATTAATTTTTCTTGAGCTTTTCTTCTCAATATCTTAAGTAGTTTTTATAGCAATAAAATATTGCTATACCCCTAATTTCCCATCTTGCGTTGTCCGCCGCAATTGTCCGATGGCCCGTTTTTGTCTGCTGCTGCAAACGCTTTGCCTCAACGGTTGAAATAACCGGCACGACTTGCAATGCCGAAACACTGATGTACTCGTCAACGAACTTCGCACCGGGGGCAGCAATGGCTTTAGTCGGCAAGGTATCGGAATCAGTGTCAAAGGGCGTCAATCCTTTCGATGCCCGCTACGAAAGTCGTGCACACGCCGATCATCCTGAATTGGGCGGCCGCGGCTTTTCAGCTTCACATGTGGATAGCACCTCGGAATTGAACCGCGCCGACGAGTCCTTTTCTGCGGACGTGTCCGCGGATGCCGCCGCAGGCCCCGTGGCTCGCCGTACGTTGTCGGCGGCTAATGACTCTGACATCCCGTCGAGAAAAGGTGACTTCACGAAACGCACTTTCGACATTCTCGGCGCATCCGCCTTGCTCCTTGTGCTACTGCCGATTTTTCTCGTCATAGCTTGCGTCGTGCTGAGCGACGGCGGGTCGGCTTTCTTTGGCCATCCGCGCGTTGGAAGAGGCGGACGATCGTTTCGCTGTCTGAAATTCCGCTCCATGGTGCCGAGGGCCGACGTCGTTCTTGCCGAGCTCCTTGCCACCGACGCCAATGCGCGCGAGGAATGGAATCGCGATTTCAAACTGAAGAACGATGTACGCATCACTACCGTCGGCCGGTTTCTGCGCAAGACAAGCCTGGATGAACTGCCACAACTTTGGAATGTTCTTCGGGGCGACATGAGTCTCGTCGGTCCTCGCCCCATCATCACCAAGGAACTGGAACGCTATGGTTCCGACGCCCACTATTACCTGTCGGTCAGGCCCGGCGTGACAGGATTGTGGCAAGTCAGCGGACGAAATAACGTTGACTACGCAACGAGAGTCGCACTGGACGTCTCGTACGTGAAGGAACGCTCGACCCTGCTCGACATCAGCATTCTGCTGAGAACATTCAAAGTGGTCTTCGACGGAAGCGGGGCATATTGAACATCGTGTACGCCCGGCACAGCAAAGTAATCCGTATGGAGTGCCCATGCAAATTGTTCACGTCGTCGAATCGGCTTCTACAGGCACGCTCTCCGTGGCGTGCATGATCTCGAATCGTCTCGCCAGTGAAAGTCACGAAGACTACGTTGAATTAGCACGGCGTAGCGAAACACCCGACAACTTACCTTCTCTCTCCCCTCGAACGTTCTGTCGCGGCAATTTCATATGAAGGCCGAGCGGTGAACGTTTGTGCTGGCTGACAGCGCCTTCTCGATGCTCCCATCGACTGGCATACCGGAGCGATATATGATGAAACAGTTAGCGGAGCGGTCCAACGTGCACCGGGAAGAGGCCCCCGTTCAGACTGCGTTGCCAGCCGACGCTAGCTCGGCGCGAGACTCTCATTGGCGGGGTCCGTCTGCTGGGTTTGCAATCAATGGCAAGTTTGCGTCTCAACGCATAACAGGAGTGCAACGTGTCGGTTATGAACTGGCGATGGCGTTCCAGCGTCTGTTTCCTGAGGAAGCCGACCTGCCTTTGTTGATTCCCTCGAACGCACGAACTGACGTTGCCTTGCCGAAAGCAAAAACGATCGGGCGGTGGCTGAAGGGTTCTCTATGGGAGCAACTGGCACTGCCATTCGCGATTGGCGGCCGAACGCTTCTCAGCCTTTGCAATATGGGCCCCTTATTCGCTCGCCGGCAGGTCGTGATGATGCACGACGTTGCGATCTACGATCTACCGGAAAATTACTCGTGGAAGTACAGGCTCTGGTATCGCGTTGCGTTTTCTCTGCTGAAGCGCAACGCTAGTCACATCGTGACGGTGTCGGAATTCTCGAAGACACGAATCATGGAGCGCCTTGGCATCGACGCGTCACGCATTTCGGTGGTCCTGAATGGCGTGGACCACTTTGAAAAGATCGCACCGGACACGGCGATTCTGTCGCGGTTGAACCTGCAGAACGATGGTTACGTGCTCGCTGTCGGAAATCTCTCGGTAGGAAAGAACCTTCCACGCATAGTTGCCGCGATGGAGCGCCTGAGTGATCGCCATGACTTGAAGTTTGTTGTCGTTGGCGGATGCGATTTGCGGGTCTTCAGTTCACAGGCGAAGGTAGGGTACGACTTGTCGAAAAACATCATCCCCGCAGGATTCGTATCGGACGGCGAATTGAGAGCGCTGTACGAAAACGCAGGCTGCTTTCTGTTTCCGTCCTTATATGAGGGCTTCGGATTGCCGCCGCTTGAAGCGATGTCTTGTGGATGTCCTGTCATCGTGTCACGTGAAGCTTCGCTTCCTGAGGTATGCGGCAATGCTGCGATGTATTGTGACGCGCATTCGGTCGACGACATCGTCGACAAAGTGACGCAGATGATGGAGGACGCCGCGGTGCGCGAAACCTGGCGCGAACGCGGAAGGAAGCATGCCCGTGGCTTCCGGTGGGAGCGGTCTGCACATCAATTGCTCGACGTTCTCGAGCGTGAGCTCGCGGGCGGAGTGGCTCGCCCGGTTCACGCGCGATCCGCGCCTTCTCGCGTTTAGCGCGGATCGCGCAACACCTATCGCGATGCGCCGGTCCAAAGACCTGCAAGCTCGTCGCGCGTCACTGCGGCAAGACCTTTTTTACGACCTAATCGAAGGAGCTTCGCAGCATGAATACGCCCGCCTCCACGATCGATCTTGCCGCCACGCTACGAGATCACTTCGCACGCGTCGTCCTGCCGATCTGGCGCGGGCCCGGCTTCAATACCGCGATGCATCTGCCTTACGAGGCCATCAGCGCCGACGCGGGCCACGTTCCGATGCCGGTTGAACGCTATCGCGCGATGGCGTGCGCGCGGCAGTTGTTCGTCTTCTCGCAAGCCGGCGAAGCAGCCCATGCCCATGTGCTGTTCGAAGCCCTGCTGCACTACTTTCAGGACAAGCACCGCGGCGGCTGGTTCTACAGCGTTGATGCACAAGGTGCGCCGCTAGATACGACGAAAGATCTCTATACGCACGCGTTTCTGGTCTTCGCGTGCGCTGAATATGCCGCAAGCTTCGACAATCGCTATGCACTTGACCTCGTCCATAGCACCTCGGCGCTAATCGAAACGCGTTTCGCCGCGCAACATGGGTTGTTCAATGCAGCGCTCGACGCAGATTTTTCGACGGTGACCGGCACGCCGGCGCAAAATCCGTTGATGCATCTCACCGAAGCCTGGCTCACCGCGCGCGAGGTGACCCAGGACAGTGCGTTCGATTCCGCGTTGCGCAAGCTGGCCGACGCCATCGAACGCACCTTCGTGCATGCGCCGACCGGTTGCATCGCGGAACTGCCGTTGGGTGTCGACGACAACCGTCTGGAGCCCGGCCATCAGTTCGAATGGTTCTGGCTGATCAGGCAAGCGGGCACGCTATTGGGCGGATCGGGACTCGACGACTCGCTCTCGCGCGCGTTTGAGTTTGCGCAGCAACATGGCGTGGACCCGGTCACGGGCGGCGTGTGCGCGTCGCTCGATGAAGCCGGTCGAGTAAAGGACGCCACGCAGCGGATCTGGGCGCAAAGCGAATATCTGCGCGCACTCGCCACCCGCAACGATGACGCGGCCCGTGCGGTGTTGCCCGGGCAGATCGAGCGCTTCCGCGAGCGGTTTCTGCACGCGCAAGGCTGGTTCGAATGCAAGACGGCCGCGGGCGACGTGTCGCGCGCCGACATGCCGTCGACTACGCCCTATCATCTCGCCACCGCTTACGCGGCGCTACCGGCTGAAGTTCGCGACGCTCCTCGCAGCATTGCTGCGGCGTGATTGCAGCCTGAGAAGGATAAGGTCCGCGCGATCGTTCGGTTCGCGGGACTGAACTCGTTCATTTCGGCATGCCAATCGATGTGGGCATCGAAGGAGCGGGTCACCAGCCGACACAACGAGTCCACACCGTGTCGGCTTTCGACGTCCCGCTCACGTCTGCGCGTCAGGTGCTCACGTTACTCGGCTTTTCAGAGCGGGGTTTCGCTCGCCAAGGTAGTAGGGAAATTCGCGCGAGAATATTGCCTCGACGTGCGGAATGCAAGTCAAGCTGCAGTGCCTGCTGGAGTTCGGGGCGACGGACCGTCGCGGTTCCCAATTTAGCCACGACGATGCCTGCCGCGACATTGGAAAGCACGACTGCTTCGTCCAGCGGCATGCCCGCGCCGAGCGCGGCACTAAGCGTGGCAACGACAGTGTCCCCGGCCCCCGTCACATCGAACACCTCGCGCGCGCGCGTTGGCAAATGCAAAGGGGCGTGGCCGCGAGAAATTAACGTCATGCCTTTCTCGCTGCGTGTGACGAGCGCCGCTTCGA
The DNA here is from genome assembly GCF_003386115.1 of Paraburkholderia sp. BL27I4N3. Lineage (NCBI taxonomy): Bacteria > Pseudomonadati > Pseudomonadota > Betaproteobacteria > Burkholderiales > Burkholderiaceae > Paraburkholderia > Paraburkholderia sp. BL27I4N3. The sequence goes on from NZ_QREJ01000001.1 coordinate 3,500,147, forward strand.
ATTCAAACGCATCGCAAAGGGCGGCACCCTTCTGCTCGATCGTGGCATCACTCTCGCACCGCCCAACGACAGCCTCGAATTCGGACAGGTTGGGCGTAATGACGGTGGCGCCGCGATAACGCTCGAAATCCGTTCCTTTAGGATCGACGATGACGGGTTTTCCTGCACGGCGAGCGGCGGAGATGAGGTTCTTCGAATCGTGCAGTGACCCTTTCGCGTAGTCGGATAAGACCACCGCATCGACTTCGTGCAACTGCCGCTCAAAGCTGAAAATCAGCTCATCTCCATTGCGTTCGGGAAAATGGTCCTCAAAGTCCGCCCTGATCATCTGCTGATGGCGGGAAAGAATCCGAAGCTTGGTGATCGTCTTGCTGCCCGCGACGCGTTGGAGAACGCAATCAACCCCGCCTTCGCGCAGCAACTCTTCGATCCGATCGGCGTGCGCATCCTGCCCGGCCAAGCCGAGAAGGCGAACACGAGCTCCAAGTGCTGCCGCGTTCAGCGCGACGTTTCCCGCCCCACCGACACGCGTCTCTTCAGCTTGCACATGGACGACGGGAACGGGCGCCTCCGGCGAGATCCGCGAGGTCGAACCGTGCCAATACCAATCGAGCATGACGTCGCCTACAACCATTAATTGAGCGCAGTCGAAATCAGGAGGCGAAAGCTTCACCGGCGGGTTTCTTGTCATGGCGGCCTAAATTGATCGAATACACTTCACTCAGAACGTCGGCGACAGAAGCGACGCTTATTTTTTCCATCACGTACTTCGCATTTCTCGGATATTCAAATCCGAGGCTCAGGAACATTCCGCCTTCTCGCTTAGACACAGCAAGGACTCCACGCTCTTTGCCGACAGGGCCCCATCGAAACGGATTGGTAGGACCATGCAGACTAATCATCGGCGTATCCAGCATTGCGGACAAATGCATGATTCCGGTGTTCACACAAACTATGCATTCCGCCCGCCTTACTATTCCGACCACTTCAGTCAGGCTCACCTTGGCTGCCACGCTTACGACCTTCTGGCTGCCGATCAGCTCAATCAATTGTTGAGCCCGTGTGGCATCTTCAGGACCGCCCGTGATGACAATAGCGTGCCCGTTATCAATCAATACATGCGCAAGATCCCGCCAGCACTCCATGGGCCATTCGCGCATGGCGAAATTTGTTCCAGAGGCCCACGGGTGAAAAACAACATATTTATCGTCAATGACGAACGGCAAATTGGAAGGACGAATAGCCTTGGTGATTTTCGGATGTTCCGTCGACTCGATGCCTAGGGGGCGCAATAGCCTTCTGAAATTATCGAGCTCATGAAGGCCTTCGCAATGCTCGACGCTGGCATCATAAGCATAATGGCGGAATTGATTCCTGGTTTTAAAACCAATCGTAAACTTCGTCTTCGTGAAAGCTGCCAATATGGCCGAAATCCTTGGCCATTGCGAAGTGTCGATTAAGACATCGACCTCGTATTTCTTTATTTCCTTGAGCGCGTTCAACGGGCTGGTCAAAGGGACTATGACAACTTCGTCGAGCCCGTCGAACAGATCATAGATACGCGCGTTGCTTCGTGATGCAAATACCACTATTCTGGAAATCTTTTTGACTTTCCTCAACTCAGAAATAATTATCGACGACAAGATCGAGTCGCCAATCGCAGCGAAGGCAAAAATCCCTGCTGTCGTGCACTCAGCCGGCAGGCGTCGTTTTTTGCGAAGCGCCCCTAATATGTACAAGAAAGCGCCGCCGACAATAAGGTCGACGCGCTTGAGAAGGTTCTGTCCGCGCTCATTTTTCATTTCAGGTCCAGCAACATCGAGTTGAACGTCGAGCTAGAACCCGAGCGGCTGCATACCTTCGCCGGCCGGGGTGCGATAGGCGTGACGACCGTGCGCCCGGGCGAATGGTCTTGGCATGCCCCCGTGCGCTTGTTACCACAAGTCTTCACGTTGTCGTACTGTTCGAGCAATGTCGCCAATTCCGCCTCGGTCGTCTGGGGGGATGATCTGACAGGCACCGCGCTGGGTCAGGTCATCCAGGCTACCCAACGTCGCCGCTGTACCGTTGTTCGCTGATCCCGTCAATTTGTGCCTTGACGGTGGATTCCCGTTAGCTGATCGTGACTCTCGACAGGCACCGTGCTCGGCTTACCGCCGCTGCCATTCGACCGCCCCGCGTCAGGCCATACACCGGGTCCGACGATACCTTTGAGGGCTCACACTCCGAAGCAGACGTTCACAGCAGTCGGCGGCATCGAGCGCCGAAAGTCTGCAATGGCCGATGATGCAACTGCATGATCCGTGCTGGAACGCGCGCTGTCTGTGCGGCGCCGAACGTTCGAATGCCCGAGTGCATGTGGGGCACCCATTGCGGAAAGCTTTTGCCGCAGAACGACCGGCACAGGAAGGTCGATCGATATACTAAGTACTACTTCTATATCCAGTCCGTAGAATTGTTCCGCCACGGACACTCGGTCTGCGCGAAGCCTCCTATCTGTTTCTCCGCGCTTATGCGAATCACAACGACACCGCCTCATGAGGATTCAGGCATGGCGACGCGACTTAAACCCGGCATCGTGCAGGGGCGCCGCCTGGTCGGGAAACTGCCACTTCAGTAATTTATGCAGGCTTTCGTGGTTCATATCGGGCGAAACTTCATACCATCTATTAATGCAACTGTAATCAATCCTGCCACACCACTATTTGCGAAACAAATGGTTTTTCCCGCCTGTCGGCTATCCACCTACCTAAACTGAATCGGCGCCGCGCAACGTGCGCTAAACCACAGACTCCGACGTGGCAAAGGAGGTATTCCTATCACATTTGCGCAAAGTCGCGATGGACGCGGCGAAGCTTGTCGCTCCATCGAGAAGCTTGCTACCCGAATCTTGGAGATGGCGCCTTTGAACACGCATATTCTCAATTTTGGATCGTCTCGCGCAGACAACGAAGCGGGTAACTTTTCGTTGCGCGACATGCTTCATCTATTGCGAGACCCTGTCTGGACACTGCTGGCATTTATCGCCGTTGCGACGTTCGCAGCTTCTCCTATTTTCTTGCGGCGCCTATCCGGCCGTCAGAGCTTTTGGTCATGCACGACTTCGGGAAAGTCGCTGCTCAACTGACCGAGCAGTTCGATCTCGTACCAGTCGACGCTCCGCCTTGCCTGATCTACAAGCAGGCCGCGCAGTCCACACGCACCATCTGTTAGACAGACGAAGTGTCACGCTACAGAACAATCTCCAGTTGAGATCCACAGCAAGGGACTTCACGCAACTTGCTCATTGAAACACCTGGCGAGTTCGCCGGAACGCGGGGCCTTGAAGCCGGGCAGCTTCGAGATCCAAATATGTGTCGCAGCGAGAACTATTGATTCTCGATCATGTTGGGGTGAACTATTCATGAGCCGATCTACGCCGCAAATTGGAATCGAGGTAAACGAGAATCGTATTCCCTTCAATACGCCCGCTATGACGGGTAATGAACTGAAGTACGTCGCAGAAGCTCACTTCAGTAAAAAGCTCGCTGGCGACGGCTCCTTCACAGGACGTTGCAACGAGTGGCTGCAGGAAAGAAGCGGTGCCGGCAGGGCATTGCTGACTCACTCCTGCACAGCCGCGCTTGAGATGGCGGTTCTGTTGCTGGACATCCAACCCGGCGACGAAATCATCATGCCGTCGTACACGTTCGTCTCGACGGCGAACGCATTCGTCCTGCGCGGTGGCGTGCCTGTCTTCGTGGATGTCCGCGAAGACACTATGAATCTCGACGAGCGATTGATCGAAGCGGCGATCACGCCACGAACTCGAGCGATCGTCCCGGTGCATTACGCCGGCGTGGCTTGCGAAATGGACACGATCGTATCCATCGCTCAACGCCACGGACTCAAAGTCGTCGAAGACGCGGCGCAGGCCGTCATGGCAACCTATAAGGGCCGTGGCCTCGGCTCCATTGGCCACCTCGGAGCTTACAGTTTTCACGAAACTAAAAATATCATCTCGGGCGAAGGTGGCGCGTTGCTCGTGAACGATCCCGCCCTCACGAGGCGCGCGGAAATAATCCGTGAGAAGGGCACTGATCGAAGCCGCTATCTCCGCGGAGAAGTCGACAAATACACCTGGCAGGAAGTCGGCTCTTCATTCTTGCCAAGTGAGTTGATCGCTGCCTATCTATGGGCTCAACTGGAAAGTGCTGAAAAGATTACTCAGGCGCGCCTCGCGCACTGGGATCGATATCATGCGCTTCTCGAGCCGTTCGAGCGCCGAGGCGCGCTCCGTCGTCCGATCGTGCCGAAAGAGTGCCAGCACAATGGGCATATGTATTACGTTCTGGTTGAAGACGAACACGTGCGCCAGCGTCTACTCGATGAATATAGAAGGCAGGAAATAGGTTCGGTATTTCACTATGTTCCGCTTCATTCATCGCCTGCCGGGCAACGGTACGGCAAGGCTGGCGGCCCATTGGACGTTACCATCGACCAGTCAAAACGCCTGATTCGCCTTCCCCTCTGGGCCGGCTTGACCGAAACGCAACAAATGCGCGTGGTCGACATTTTCAGCGCGCTAGTGAAATAGGGCTGACCCACGCTGGACGTGCTTGTGCGAATCGCATCCGGGCGTTGACGAATGGTCGTCGGCAGCGGTCCGGATGTGCTCACGCACCGGAAGGTGCGGGGGGTGATGATGTTGCCGACTTCCGTCCCGGAGTTCTCTTATCTCGCGCGGTAGACTTTCGTCGCCATCGCTTATGCCGGGGTGCACGCCGGGAAATTGGCAGCACGCTGGAGTAACGAAGCGCTGCCACGCAGTCTCTCAGTCAATGATCGGCGACTGACAATGAGAAGCCGGCTCTAAGTCCTTTGAACACGCTCGACCTGGCCGCCGGCGAAAACTTCACACATTTGACCGTCAACGTGACGACCGCATAGGCAATCGCAATTGCACGGTGTGCAGGTGCGAGGTGCTTGCGGCTGAAATAAACGCGATTGCGCGCCGTATAGAACAGGCTGAAGGGACTTTCATTGCCGCCGGTAGACACCGCTACCTTGTGACCGACGCTCGATGTCGGCACGTATAGCAGGCGGATATTGGCACTCTTCATGCGCCAGACGAAGTCGCTGTCGTCGTAATAGACGAAGTACTTTTCGTCCATCATTCCGACTGTCTGAAAGACGCTTTTGTGCAGCAACATAAAGCAGGTCGGCGCGTATTCTGTAAACATTTCTTCGTCGAACTGGCCGCGATCTTCCTTCCGATCGCCCACGTGCGGCGTGGTGGCGGTAAGCGGCGAGAATCTTCCGCCCGCACACCATATCCGATTGGTGCCGTGATAGGTGATCTTGGGCACCGAGGCCAACGCACCCGCCTCCTCGGTGTGCCGCACAAGTCCCGCGATCACGTCGGGATCCGGGAAGTCGGTGTCGTTATTGGCCAGCAGAACGTATTCGCATCCGTCTGCAAGCGCCATCTCTATACCCTGATTGTTGCCGCGAGCGACGCCGACATTGTCGTTATTGAACACGATATCCGCGTGAATATTGTTGAGAGCCGCAAGCTCGCGCGATATCGCACACCCCGTATCCTTCTCGCTGTTGTCGATCACGTACAGTTTGAAGTTCGCATCGCGCTGGGCCGCGAGACTCTTGAAAAAATCAGGAAGCACGGAATCGGAGCGATACAGCACGGTGACAATCCCGATCAGCGGCGAACCATATCTCGTTGACATATCGCGTCCTTCAAATGAGTTGCGGAGGCGGCCGTCGCTGCGCCTCCGTCGTAGCGTGAGGGCGTCACCGATGTGTCATGCGGCTCGTTCACAGCCCTTGTATAGACCCTTCTCCCGCATCTCGGCGATGCTCTTCTCGTAGGTATCGGCCATCACCTCCTGCTGGTCGACCCACCGGGCAAACCGTGCGATGCCTTCGCTGAACGACACCTTGGGCTCGAATCCGAGCATGTCCCTTGCCTTGGTCAAATCGGCGTAGACATGGCGTACATCGCCCAGGCGGAATGCGCCCGTCACGGTGACGCTGACATCGCTGGCGTACACCTCGCACAAAGTCTTGGCGACGTCCATGACCGAAGTGCGCACGCCCGAACCGATGCCGAACACGTTGTCCGCCGCGTTCGCGTTCGTGAGCGTTGCGTAGGTCGCATCCACCACGTCATCGATGTAGACGAAGTCACGGCTTTCCAGACCATCTTCGAAAATATTGATCGGATTGCCGTTTTTGATGCGCGTCGAAAAGATCGAGAGAATGCCCGTGTAAGGGTTCGATAACGACTGCCCTGGTCCGTAGACATTCTGATAACGCAACGCCGATGCATCGATGCCGATAGAACGGCAAGTCGTCATCACCATCTGTTCCTGAGTCTGCTTGGTAATGCCATAAAGCGAGGTCGGATGGATTTTCGATTCCTCGTCGGTGGGCACGCATTCCATCGCTTCGCCGCTTACCGGACAGAGATGCTCGAACTGGCCCTCAAGCATGTCTTTTTCCTTCCGCGGACCAGGATACAGAATGCCGGCGGCCGGGGAACGATACTTGCCTTCGCCGTAAATCGCGCGAGACGAAGCAACGACCAATTTGCGCACGGAATTGCGGCTATTTTTCACCAGTATGTCGAGAATCAGCGCTGTGCCATGCACGTTCACGTCGACATAGCGATCGACCTCGTACATCGATTGGCCCGTACCCGTCTCGGCCGCAAGATGAACGATCGCGTCCTGCCCCTGCATGACACGTTCGAGCATGGCTCGATCAGTCACCGACCCCTTCACGAAGTGCACGCTTTCCGGCAACGATGCGAAGATCGCAGACGTGACGCTGGGATTCTCTCCGTGAATCTGCGGGGAGAGGTTATCGAGGACCGTGACTTCCGCATTGTTGGCGCAGAGCTTGCGCGCCAGACTCGAGCCGATAAAGCCGGCGCCACCCGTAATCAGGACTTTCATTGTTTCTCCCTCTCCCAAAGTCTGGTTTCGAAGTTGTAGCGCTTGATGATTTGCGCCGGATTACCTGCGACCACGCAATAGTCGGGAACGTCGCGGGTCACTACCGAATGCGCGCCGACCACGACGTGGCGGCCAATTTTCACGTTGGGCAGAATGACTGCGCTAAATCCAATAAAAGCGCCCTGCCCGATCACCACATAATTACCTCGCGTGCGAATACGCTCGCCAATGCGAGTGGTGTCGTTGACGTTCTCATACGGATGCTCGACATCGACAATGGCAACGTTGCCGGTAATGGTCGCGCCGTCGCCGATCTCGATTGAAGAGCCGCATACGATGTGAACGTTCTGCTCGATATTGACCCGGCTTCCGATCGTGAGCCGCGGCGGCGCAGCCGAATCCGTCACGACAAGTTCGATGCGCGCACCAGGCCGAATCAGTACACGCTTCCCAATCGACGCGTAATGCACGTTGACGAGTAGCATGGGACGAAAGATCGTCGTTTTCGCGCCGACCGACTTGAACACATGCGCGTACCACAGGCGTGTCTTGAGTCGGTACCAAGCGAGAAGCGCGCGGTTACACAGATCGAGAAGCCTCAATCTTTTAGTGGCAGGACGCTCGTTCTCCTGTACGGTGGTACTCATGCGTTGGCCCGCTGTCGTCCGGTCACTTGCTTGAGCCGCGTATAGACAGCGCGTGACAGACGTGGCCACCGGCGCGTCGAGTACAAAACCAGCTGTTTCGTGCTGATTCTTGCCGCGCGCCAGCTCGACTCGATGCAGTCCTCGAAGTTATCCTCGTGTCCATGCTCCAGATAGAAGATGGCCGAGGTCAGATAGAACTTTGCGCGCCCCCGGTTGACTGTGTCGCTCGCCATGCCGAGATCGGCCGCGATCTGGCAGGTCTGGATCATGTCGGCCATGTATTCCCTATGACGCTCGGGATTGTTGATTCGTGTCGAGGTCATGCCCGTCCGGTTGACACGGTAAAGGCCCCACTCTTCGTCCAGGTAGCAGCCTTGCCAGCCGAACACCACCTGGAGCAGGTGGGCCACATCACAGACTGATTTCAGACCTACGTCAACGGGGCTGCGATGACGCAGATGGGCCCGATACATCTCCGAGCTATGAAAAAAGTACGGTCCATTCTTGATGAGGAATTCGGCATCGAACGTTGCGGGCTTATTTTGGGGTAGTGGATACGGCACAGACTCCAACGTATCCTGATCCACCGTGCGCATCCTATGGACCACGAGACCGCATTCAGGATGCACTCTTAAGAAATCGAGTTGGCGCTGCAGCTTGCCAGGAAGCATGACATCGTCGCCGTCGATGTTCGCGATGTATTCGCCCTTCGCCATCGCGACGGTATCGGCGAAGTTCGCCGCGAAGCCGACGTTGGCGTCGTGCGAAATGACCTTGATCACATCCGGATAGCGCGATCGAAACGACTCGATGACGTCGAGGGAGTTGTCTGGCGAATTATCATCGCCTATGATCACCTCGAATGGCACATCGAGCTTCTGGTCGAGTACGCTTTGGAGGCACGGACCGACATACTCGCCTTGCCGGTAGCAGAGCACGATGACCGATAGTACGGGCGTGGCTTGCTCCTGGACCGGAGGGTAAAGGTTAGTATCCATGCTGTTGTCTCAGTTGAGGACCAGCCGCCCGGCCAGGTGGCGAGCCTTTCGTTGAATAATCGGCGAGACCGCGATGGTCAATGCGGCCATAGCGAGCCACGCTCCTGATAGAACAAAGAACAGACCAATACGCGAACAGCTTGTGAGATCCGCGAAACTCAACAACAGTCCGACGGGGGTGAGCGCAGCGATACGCGCAGCGAGGCCGCGATACCAACTGGCGTTGATACCGGGGATAAACTTTCGATGTACGATCGCAACCCAGCCGAACAGGAGCAGAGAGTTCATTCCCGCCCACGCATAGGCAGCGCCGACCGCACCGAGATGAATGCCGCCAAATAGGACCGCGGGCGCATAGAGGACAAGAAAGCCAATATTGCCTTTCAGATGCAGAGACAGGTCCCCTTTCGCGTACTGCACGATAAACGCCAGCGAAGCGATCGCTGAAAATGCGTTTCCTGCCGCATAGCATTGCATCGTTCGCAAGGCGTCGGGACTCAACGGTGCGCTTGCGGACCAGAATCGAAGCACGGCCTCGGGCGCACAGATGAACACTGCCGCAACCGGGATCACCGCCAATGACGTCAGTTCAGTGGCCAGTGCATACATCTGGCGAATTCGTTCCCCGCCGCCGAAGCTTTCGGTAGTCAGCCGTGGAATGAACGCCTGTTGAATCGGGTTGGCCAGCAACAAGATACCGCTCGCCAACAGAGTCGCCAGGCTGAACACCGCAAAATCCGCGAGCGGCAAAATTCTCGAAAGGGCGATCTTGTCGATCTGTGTGGTGCAGGCCCAGATCACCGTCGCCAATGCAATCGACAGCGACAGCTTCGCGCGCGACAACAGTACCTTCCATGAAAAACGCGTCGACAGAAACGGTATGTCAATCGTACGGCCGAGCAGTGTCCGCATCGCGGCCGCTTCTACGACAATCGCCAAAAGTTGCCAAACAAAGAAGAACTCGATACGCGGCCAGATCATGATGATCGGCACAACGAGCACCGTGCGTATCACGGCAAAGGTGATGACAATTCCGTTCAGTGCAACCTGTCGATCGATGCCGACCACACCCCCACGGTATAGCGCACCGAGCCACCGCCCGATGGCAGTCAGCATCATCAGCACAAATGCCGTACGAATCACACTCGGAGGCAGTGTGGACGCGTTCAACCATCGTTCGGCGAAATAAGGCGCGATGAAGATCGACAAGACGAACAGGATGGCGCTGGTGCCGAGAATCAGCTTTTCCAGTGATTCCAGCAACAACCCGACTTCAGCTTTCGAACCGGTACCGGCCCGCAGGCTGCCGAGCTCCCGGCACAACGTGGGCGAAAGCCCGAAGTCGAGAACGAGTACCCATGCGAGAACCACCGCGTTGATCGCAATCAATCCATAAGCTTCGACCCCGAGATGACGCACGTATATCGGGACCATGACGATGCCGAGCAACGCGGTCACCATCTGTCCAACGAAATTTGCGAGCAGGGTTCGTCTCAACATCGCGGTCTGCCAGTAAATTAGGTAAGGGCTGAAGGTACCGCCAGAGTCGCCGCGAATTCTGAATCGACATCGTTAATATCAACTCATCGCGAACGTGTCTTTGGGCGAGCGCTTGATCTGCCAAACGACCGAAAGATGCCACCTCCATTCCGGCCGGTCGATGCCGGAATGACAATTCGCGCTGACCACAACGCGTTTCGACAATAGGGAAAAATGACTACTTGTGAAACTTGATGTATTACGAAAGTATTTGATGCGGTCTCACGGCGTATTTTGACTATCGGCAAACGCCCCTCGACTGCGTGAACAGACGCGCATATGAACACTTATGCGCAAGCCAACTTACGATGCGCATCATCACTGCGGTCTACGCCTTGAAGCGTACCTGTGTAGCTTCAATTTAAATGTGCGGCGGCGCACGTTCAGCAAGGTGCGTATGAGCTATCGCATGGAAGTCGGAAGCAGCTTCGCTCCATTCGAACATGACGGGGTCAGCGGCTTGGCCACGCCACCTGATCCTTCGGAAGATTGAGCAGATACTGGCCATACGCATTCTTGGCGAGCGGTTTGGCGAGTTGGAGCAATTTCTCCTCGTCGATCCAATGTCGGCGGAATGCAATCTCTTCCGGACACGCCACTACCAAACCCTGACGCTTTTGCAGCGTTTCGATAAACGTAGCCGCCTGGATCAGTGAATCATGCGTACCTGTGTCGAGCCACGCGTAGCCACGGCCCATGATTTCCACTTCGAGCGCATTGCGCCGCAGATAGCACGAGTTGACGTCCGTGATCTCGAGTTCGCCACGTGGCGACGGTCTGATGTCCGCAGCGATGTGGCAGACCTGGTTGTCGTAGAAATAGAGGCCTGTGACCGCATAGTTCGAACGCGGCTTTTCGGGCTTCTCCTCGATGGAGAGCGCGTGAAAACTCTTATCGAACTCGACTACGCCGTAACGTTCCGGGTCATGCACGTGATACGCGAACACGGTCGCGCCGCTGTCACGCGCATTTGCGCGCTCGAGCTGCGCGGCGAGATCGTGACCATAGAAAATGTTGTCGCCAAGAATCAGCGCCGACGGATCGTTACCCACAAAATCCCGCCCGATGATGAACGCCTGCGCGAGCCCGTCCGGCGACGGCTGAACCGCGTACTGGATATTCATGCCCCACTGGCTGCCGTCGCCCAGCATCGCTTCGAAGCGCGGCGTGTCCTGCGGCGTCGAAATGATCAGCACATCGCGAATGCCCGCCACCATCAGCGTGGAGAGCGGATAGTAGATCATCGGCTTGTCGTACACGGGCAGCAACTGCTTGGAGACCACGTGCGTGATCGGATACAGGCGTGTGCCCGAGCCGCCCGCGAGAATAATGCCTTTGCGCGCCATTGCCGTGCCTTTACGCGCGCTGCGCGTAGTTGGTCTCAACCCATTTGCGATAGTCGCCGGAGGCGACCTCGTCCGACCATTCCTGATTGTCCAGATACCACTGGACCGTTTTCGCGAGACCCGTTTCGAACGTTTCCGCAGGCTTCCAGCCGAGTTCGCGTTCGAGCTTGCGCGCGTCGATCGCATAACGGCGGTCGTGGCCCGGACGATCCTTCACATACGTGATCTGGTCGCGGTACGACGCGCCCGCCTTCGGACGCAACTGATCGAGCAGGTCGCACAGCGTATGGACGACCTCGAGATTCTTCTTCTCGTTCCAGCCGCCGACGTTGTACGTCTCGCCCGGCGTGCCGCGCGCGAGCACTTCGCGGATCGCGCTGCAATGGTCGCCGACATACAGCCAGTCGCGCACGTTCTGACCATCGCCATAGACCGGCAGCGGCTTGCCGCCGAGCGCATTGGCGATCATCAGCGGAATCAGTTTCTCGGGGAACTGGTACGGACCGTAGTTGTTCGAGCAGTTCGTGGTGAGCACCGGCAGGCCATACGTATGATGGTAGGCGCGCACAAGATGGTCGGAACCCGCCTTGGTGGCCGAGTAAGGGCTATTCGGCGCGTACGGCGTAGTTTCGGAGAATTGCGCACCCGTAGCGGAGAGCGAGCCGAACACTTCGTCGGTCGACACGTGCAGGAAGCGGAATTCCGCTTTGCCGGCGTCGTTCAACCTGCTCCAATACGAGCGAGCCGCTTCCAGTAGCGTAAAGGTACCTACGACATTGGTCAGCAGGAAGTTCTCCGGCCCGTGAATGGACCGGTCGACGTGAGTCTCGGCCGCCAGATGGATGATCGCGCGCGGCTTGTATTCGGCGAGCAACTCGTCCATTGCAGCGCGATCGCATATGTCGGCGCATACGAAAATATGCAATGGATTGTGCTGCAGAGATTTCAGCGTGCGTAGATTGCCTGCATAGGTGAGCTTGTCGACATTCACGACGGGTTCATCGAAGATTTGCAGCCAGTCGAGCACGAAGTTGGCGCCGATAAAACCGGCGCTGCCTGTCACCAAGATCATGGAAGCCCTTTGGAAGCCGCCTTCATGCAGTTGCGCGGAAGGTCGATTGGAGTCTCGCTGACATCCGTTGAACGATGCGTCCACGGGACGTCGGTAAGCAGCTTTGATATAGCTTTCCATCGCGACTTCCAGCGCCGCGAACAGATGCAACCAGCTTAGTGTAGGGTTCTAGAAATCTTGTTTCAGTGCGGAAAGCAACATACACGCTTTCTCCCGCACTAACGGGGGTAAGGAGGAGAGCTTCGGCGGTCGGGCAACGCTTGCAGTGTTCGCGTTGCCCGTGTCTCCACCACATGGCGTTGCCCGGGTTCGGCCTTATCGCCGATTGCCGGCCATTTCTTTAGCTGAGAGCCGCGTCTGCGTCGTCGCGATGATCGGCGCGGCCTTCATGGTTTGCGGCAGATGCCCCTGCCGATGCGCATCGGGACGCAGGCTGCCTGCGCGTCTCAAAGAAAGAGTTAGTTATCGTCTCGTGACGTTCTGGAACGTGCGACACATAATGCGCATACGAAAACGCCAATCACCACGCCGAATATGAAGCATAAGAAATGTGTCAAAACGCTCGACATTTACCTGGTCCTTTCAATTGAGGCGAGATTGAATTTATAACGATTCACCTCCTTCGCGAATCACCGGAAGTCACCGCGCGCAGCCGGTAGAACGTCAAAGACACACAGGCAGCAGCAATGGTATGACGCGGCGGTTAGCGCGCCAATCATCATACTTTACTAGAATCGCGACCGGGTCGGAAAACGGCACAACTGAAGCAGCACGCGTATGGCGTGGCAGTGGATGCGACATCAGGCACCAGCCGGATGCGGATGATCGCGCCCATTGGAGGACACAGCGTGAAGCCAGCCGCGCATACGAGCATGGCAAAGTCGGCGAAAGCGCGGATGTAGTGCGACGCGAGGCAAGAACTGCAGGCCGCCGCGTAATGACAGTTTGACAGACAAAGCAGACGACGAACGGCAACTTCCGATCAGATCGCGCGGCCTATGCAAGGGCAGTAGGCCGACGAGTCGTGGGCGAGCGCTCCGCGCGAGAGTGATTGCTGACACGCGCGAATAGCTCTCCGCAGGAGCGGGAAACTGCCGCGCACGATCCCGAGCACACGGACCACGGCACGGCATTTCGTTGGCCAGTGCCTGACCATTTGTCTCCAGGCCTTCTTTCTTCTTGCGCTACAAGCACCGCGGCCGATCAATCGCGAGCTTACCGATATCACTACACGTGACCGGCAAGCCTACTCTTTCCGATACCGGCGTCAGGCTCCCTGAAGCCAGGTGCTCGCCACATTTTATAGTTCCGCAAGGCCAGCAATCTGTGCGAACACACAACATATTGCTGGCCGTCCCAGACTTCAATTCGATTTGTGAATACGGCAAAACCCTCAGCGCGTGACTTCCATCGCGTTGATACGCGGCAATAGCCGATCGAATTCGCGTTTCACGATCTCATAACATTCGCATGAGCGCGCCTCAAGTCCGGTCCGATCGAGGATCCGCACACGGCCACGGCTGTGATGGATGAGATCGGCTTCGCAAAGCTTGCCGGAGGCCTCCGTCACGCCTTCACGACGCACGCCGAGCATGTCGGCAATGAGTTGCTGCGTGACTTGCAAATCGCTTGTGCCCGAACGATCGATATCGACCAGCAGCCACCGGCACAGTTGCTCGTCCAGTCGATGCAGCCTGTTGCACGCCGCAGTCTGTGCGACCTGCGTGAGCAGGGCCTGCATGTATAGCAGCATCAGTGAGCGCAGCGAAGCGCAATTGCGCAACGCTTCGCGCAGTGCTGTAGCGCTGATTCGATAAGCGAAACCCCGGCATTGAGCCTGAACGCTGGCTGGCATGGTGTCTCCGCCCGTCAGGATCGGCACGCCTGTCGTGCCATCCCTGCCGATCGCGGCAATTTCCACCGAACTGCCGTTTTCCATGGTTTGCAGCAGAGACACGATCGCTGTGGCCGGAAAATAGACGGTTCGTATGAGTTCACCGGATTTCGACAGCAGTTGCCCCGGACTCAATTCGACGAGTTCAAGATGAGGAAGTATTGCATCCCATTCATGCGTTGGGAGCGCCTCGAACAGACGGTTGCCACGGCTGTATGACTGGAATGTCGTCATCATTTCCCTCACGTAAGTATCGCAGCCTGCCTTGGTACGGCAGGCCTCGCTCGAATCGAGGAACCAATGACGATGCATTGCCCTCATTCGCGCGGTCGGCAAACAGAAGCGGTAATGGAGACGATCAAAGCTTCGCATTGGTCATCGCGTTGCATTCGATGTCGCAGTGCAGCATAGCCGTCAAAGAAGGTCGCGCCAATAATGCTGGCGGAATAGCCCGCACGATCGGCGGATATAAGAGGACTTATTTGCGTTGAACGTTCGTTGAAACGCTGGACGCCAATGTCACTTTGCTGCAGACCGAAAGGACCCCGATGCTAGCTGAAGTGTCAATAGGTCGTAGTGTGGATTCACAACATGTCCAGTTTATTAAGGAGGTCTATGGGATAAAGCAGCCGAACTCGCCCTATCTCAGCGACTCGAGTCGGTGAGCCAGAGTGGTGTTGGGCGGTCATGCTCACCCGTCAGTCAGCGGCGTTGGTCCGCTCGACCGCGACGGGGCCGGCCCCCGGCATGTGTGTCGTCATCCGCCGTCGCGATCATTTCCGCTTCCTGTGCAACAGTCTTCTCGGCCAGCGCTTTCAGAACGCCGGTCAGAATCCGCCTGCCGATTTCATGATGAAAGATCCAGACACCATGGATTCGTCCGGTGAATGCGGCCTCGCTCCCGATCTCCGGGTCGGGCCGAAAGCCGGAACCCAGCCCAAACGTGAAGAGTCCGCGTACCACTTTGCCGTCCATGTCGAGCGGACGGCCGAATTTGTCGACCTCGATGCCGCCCTGGCGGAACAGCAGAGGAATCTCCGCCCCTCGATGGTCGACCAGTACGGACATGTTGGGCCCATAGCCGGCGCTATGAACCACGCCACATGACTGCGTGAGACAGGTGGCGGCACGGGCGCGCTCGCCTTCCCCGGAGGCGGCATCGATCAATTCGACACGCGGCTTCGTTCCCGCGACGCGACCTTGCGACATCACCGAACATGCAATCTCGAACGCGCGGTAGCGCAGACCGCTCGAGCGATTAACGCGCCGCGTGATCGGGCAAATATCGTTGACTGGATCGACCGTATAACCCCATGCGCGCGCTTCCTCCTCGGTTTCGAAAAACAGCCGGATCGGCGAGCGATGAATGATGGCGATTTCATCGAGTCCGGCGCCGCCGAGATCAGTCGCAAGACGCTCGGTCATCGTGAACGCACTATGCGAGCCGCCGAGGATCGTGATCCGGTTCGTACGCCGGGCCGCGGCAGGGGCGAACACGGGCGCGAAGGTGTCGACCAGTTGCGTGGTCGTGAAGCGAAGCAGTTCATCCGACGTGCAGGTGATGACGCCGTTGCCCGGCGATGGTATGTCCAGCGTGCGGCACAGATCATCGACCTCTTCGACGCGCTGCGTTCCGCCGAGATTCATCACGACGGTGTCGCTAATCACCATGCGGCGTGCCGCGGGTCTGCGCGTGTCGTGATAAGCGATTTCGAAGCGGCCGTCCCGATTGTGACGAATCGCATCGATTTCGTGTCCGCGCAGTACATCGACGCCGAAATGTTCGACGAGGTGCGCGATGAGTCGTTCGGCAGCCAGCGTGAGGAGTTCGCCGACCTCGGAGAGCAGCGGTGCGCCGTCGGGATCCGCGGCCAGTTTCCTATGCAACTCGTTGTACTCGCGGATGTCGCCGAACACCTCGTCGAAGCGTTCGTGCTCGAGGCACGCGAGGAAGGATTTTGCGACCGAGTTGCCTGTAACGTTTACATAGTCGCCGAGCTTGCCTGCTCCGAGGCTCGCGCGTTTGTCGATGATCAGCAGCCCGTTTCTGGCCACCTCTGCCAGCTTGCCGCTCTTGAACGTGTAGAACAGGAAGCCCATTCCTGCTGGGCCGGCGCCGCACAACACACACGAGTAATCGCTCGGTACGCTCCCGGAACTATCCAGATCTGCTGCTGAGGACCTCTGCATGACTTTTGGGTTCGATAGTTGTCCGCTGTGAATTGATGCGCCCCATGCGCGTCGCCGGAGTCGAGGACATTCCTCGGATCGGATTCAACACACAATATCCCTTAACGAGACAGATCGCTCTGTGCGCTCGCGCACGGACAAAATTTCGAAACCTTACTGCAAGGTATCTATAGCCCAACATTTTGCTGTACGGAATAAATTTCCTGCCATGCGTTGCGTCGGGAAATTGTTCTTTGAGTAAGCAATCGACGTCCCACCAAAACATAAAATGCCACACATGTGAGCACATTTTACAAAATATAACAATTAGGATTTCTTAATTAAATTGCTGTTAGTGCCCTGTTAAAACCGGCACTCGCGAACAACGCGAGCGCGGCCCCTCTGCCATTACGCCATCTGGAATACCGACACGGCGTCGCGCAATATGATCGCCTGCTCTTCCAGCAATTTCGCCGCCGCAGCGGCTTCTTCCACGAGCGCCGCGTTGTGTTGCGTGACTTCGTCGATCTGCGAGACGGCCTTGTTGACCTGTTCGATACCGTCGCTCTGCTCGAGTGCGGACGCCTCGATCTCATTCATCACGCCGGTCACGCGCTCGACGGCGCTCATCGCTTCATGAATCGTCTTCTGCGCGTCGGACACGAGGGACGCGCCCTCCTGGACCTTGGCGGCCGACTCACCGATCAACTCCTTGATCTCTTTCGCCGCCGCGCCTGAGCGCTGAGCGAGGCTGCGCACTTCCGACGCCACCACCGCGAACCCCCGCCCCTGCTCGCCCGCGCGCGCTGCCTCCACCGCCGCGTTCAGCGCCAGAATGTTGGTCTGAAACGCAATCCCTTCGATCATGCCGATGATTTCCGTCACCTTGCGCGACGACTCGCTGATCCCATCCATCGTTTCAGTGACACGCGACACCACTTTGCCGCCACGCGTGACTGTGTCGAGCGCGCCATGGGCGAGCCGGTTCGCCTGCTTCGCGTTGTCAGCGTTCTGTTTCACCGTGGCCGACAACTGTTCCATGCTCGCCGCGGTCTGCTGAAGCGCCGCAGCCTGCTGCTCGGTGCGCGAGGACAGATCCGCATTGCCCGATGCAATCTCGTTGGCCCCCTGAGTGATCGCCGTCGTGCTGCCGCGTACTTTCGACACGGTCTCGACGAGGCCGTCGCGCATCTTCGTCAAGGCGCCCAGCAACTGGCCCATCTCGTTGCGCGACTTGACTTTGATAGCGACCGTCAAATCACCCGCGGCGATGCGCTCGAAATGCTTGACGGTTGCGTTGACCGGCTTGATCAACGCGACTGACAAACCGATCCGCGCAGCCACCCCTATCACGAGCGCGATGGCGCCGATCGCGGCGAACAGCAGCGTCGCGATCTGGAAGCGCTGCGCGGCCGTTTGCGCTTGCTGATGCTGGCTGTCGATACGCGAGCGTTCCAGCGCGTCGATCGCTTTCGAATACGTGGCGTAAAAACTGTTCGCCGTCTCGCCCTGAATATTGCGGAAGGTATTGAAGTCAAAATCCGCAAGCGCCTTGAATTCCGGCTCGATCGCCTTATCGACCAGCGCGCTGCGCGCCTGTTCCACGGACTGCGCGAGCTTCTGCTCGTTATCGTCCGCAAAAGGGCCGGCCATGTAATTGCGGAAGTCTTTGTTCGATTCGACCAGCACCTTGTGCGCGGCAGGCAACAGGTCGTCGGTCTGCTTGCCGACGCTAAAAAGCGTCTGATACGAACCCAGTGCGAGTTGCACTTGCAGCAGCTTCTCGGAGCTCGCCTTCAGATGCGACAACGCGGCGGCGCTGCGTTGCGTGTCGTCGAGACTGCTGTTGGCGAGCTTGAGCGCGCCATAGCCGACACCGATCACTGTCAGCAGGAAAGCGACGAATACGCTGATCACCAGCGTCAGGCCGCCACGAATTGTGATGTTATTTAGCATTGGGTCTCCGGAACGTCTTGCCGATCGGCGGCGAAACAGGTTGGCAGGCGCGCGCGCCATCTTTTTGCGCGCGACTTACTCTTCGCCGCATCCAGGTTAACGACCTCGCACGGCCACTGCTAAATAGGTGGAATCCATGACTGGCGGGCGTTTGCGAGCGGCTTTGACCTCACTATCTGGGATCCGCGGGCAACCACGCGACGCCGCTGCTTTTCCGGGCGCGGCGCGTTTCGTTTGTATAATTCGGCGTCTTCGCTCAGGCCCACTTTCATGCTTAGTTTTGCGCTCGGCTTTCTCGTTTCACTGCTGATCACGCTGTTGATCGTGCGCTACGCGCATCTGCATGAAAAATTCTCCACCGACACCGATCTGGCCGGCGTGCAGAAATTCCATGTGCGCCCGGTGCCGCGCATCGGCGGGACCGGCATTCTGCTTGGGCTGATCGTCTCCGCCGTGCAGTTGCATCATCAGTATCCCGCCGTGTCGGGCGGCATTCTCGGGCTGATTGCATGCGGCATGCCGGCCTTCGGCTCAGGCTTGGTCGAGGACCTGACCAAGCGCGTGTCGCCGCTTGCAAGGCTCGTCTGCACAATGGCGGCGGCCGCGCTCGCCTATTTCCTGCTGAACATCGCCGTGACGCGCATCAGCGTGCCGCCGCTCGACTTCCTGCTCTCGTACGCGGTGATCTCCTGCGCGGTCACGGTGCTGGCGGTGGCCGCGCTCGCCAACGCGATCAATATCATCGACGGCTTCAACGGACTGGCGTCGATGGTCGCGTTCATGATGTTCGCCTCGCTCGCCTACGTGGCGTTCCAGGTGTCCGATCCGATCGTGTTGTCCGCCTCGTTCATGATGATGGGCGCGGTGCTCGGCTTCTTCATCTGGAATTTTCCAGCGGGGCTGATCTTTCTCGGCGACGGCGGCGCGTATTTCATCGGCTTCATGCTTGCCGAGCTGTCGATCATGCTGGTGATGCGCAACCGCGACGTGTCGGCGTGGTATCCGGTGCTGCTGTTCATGTATCCGATCTTCGAAACCTGCTTCTCGATCTACCGGAAGAAATTCATTCGCGGCATGTCGCCGGGAATTCCCGACGGCGTGCATCTGCATATGCTGGTGTATAAGCGGCTCATGCGCTGGGCGGTCGGCACGCGTACCGCGCGCGAATTGACGCGGCGTAACTCGCTGACGTCGCCGTACTTGTGGCTGCTGTGTCTGATCGCGGTCGTGCCGGCCACGTTGTTCTGGCGGCACACGCTGCATCTGTTCTGCTTCGTGGTGGTGTTCGCCGGGACGTATGTCTGGCTCTACGTGAGTATCGTGCGCTTCAAGTCGCCGCGATGGATGGTGGTGCGAAAGACCCGGCGGTAACGAAAAAAGGCGCTCGAATAAGCGCCTTTTGCATTGTGCGTTTCTTCACGGTGGGCTCGCGATTCCAGGCCGCAGTGAAAGGCAGCCTTCACCGGCTCATGATCACGAAGCCCGCGTCGCCGAGGCTACGCTATGCAACGCCGGTGCGGCAGCCGGCTGATACTCCGGCACCCAGCGCCGCAGATCGCGGCGCACCTCCTGGTCGCTTGGCACACGATGCTGCATCAGCCAGGGCAGCAGTTCGTCGAGGAGATTGTCGGGCGCCTCACGCGCCTGCGCGATGCGCAGCTTGGGATGCGGCGTGCGCGTGGTCGCTTCGTCGTCGGCCAGCAGTTCCTCGTAGAGCTTCTCGCCGGGACGCAGGCCCGTGAAGACAATACGGATGTGCTCCTCGCTGAAGCCGTACAGGCGGATCAGGTCGCGCGCCAGATCGACGATCTTCACCGGCTCGCCCATATCGAGAATGAAGATCTCGCCGCCGTGTCCCATGCTCGACGCTTGCAGCACGAGTTGCGACGCCTCGGGGATCGTCATGAAAAAGCGCGTGATCTCCGGATGCGTGACCGTGACCGGCCCGCCCTTCGCGATCTGTTGCTGAAATTTGGGAATCACACTGCCCGCGCTGCCGAGCACATTGCCGAACCGCACCGTTTCGAACTGCGTGCGCGTGCTGGTCTGCTGCAGTGCCTGGCAGGCCATCTCCGCGAGGCGCTTGCTCGCGCCCATCACGTTGGTTGGGTTCACGGCCTTGTCGGTGGAGATCAGCACGAAATGCTTCACGTCGTGACGAATCGCCGCGCGTGCGACACGGTATGTGCCCAGCACGTTGTTGCGCACCGCCTGCCATGCATTCAGCTCCTCCATCAACGGCACGTGCTTGTAGGCCGCGGCGTGAAAGAGAATGTGCGGCGTGTAGCGCGAGAGCACCTGATCGAGCAGCAAGGAATCTTTGGCGTCGCCGATCACCGGCACCACGGAGAGCTTCGGAAAGCGCTCATGCAGTTCTTCCGCGAGACGGTACATCGCGTATTCGGACAGATCGAACGCGATCAATTGCGCGGGTTCGAAACGCAGAATCTGGCGGCACAGTTCCGAGCCGATCGAGCCGCCCGCGCCCGTCACCATCACCACGCGGCCGCTCAACAGTGCTTCGACGTGCGGCATGTCGATACGTACCGGTTCGCGCCCGAGCAGGTCTTCGAGATCGATCTGACGCACGCGCGACAGGAACGCTTCGCCTTGCGTGAGCGTGGTCAACGCGGGCAGCACCATGGCCCGCACGCCGGCGCGCACGCACAGCGTTGCCACGCGGCGTTGCGCATCCACCGACGCCGACGGAATCGCGATGATCGCGTGCTCGACCTTCATGTCCGAAGCCCAGTGCTGCAGGTCGCTGATCGGCCCCCACACCTTGTAGCCGTAGATTTCGCGGCCCTGCTTGGCGGGGTCGTCGTCGAGCAGGCCCACCAGCCGCCATTCGCTCGAACGCGACAGTTCGCGCGCCAGGCTCGCGCCCGCGTTGCCCGCGCCGAGCACCACTACCGGCTTGCCCTGTCCAACGAGGCCGCCGTACAGATAGAACTCCTTGGAAGCGCGATAGAGCGCGCGCGAGCCGCCCATGGCGAGGAACAACAGAAGCGGGGAAACAGCGAGTACGGAGCGCGGAATGATGGGATGCGGTTGGGCCATGACGGCCACCATCATCATCACGAATGCGCCGGCCAGCACGGCCTTGGCGATGCGCATCAGGTCCGGCAGGCTCGCAAACACCCACATGCCCCGATAGAGGCCGAAGATGCGGAACATCACACCGTAGACGGGGAGCACCCAAATGAGGGTTCGGACGGCGCCGGACCAGAACTCGACCGGAACGTAGCCATTGAAGCGGATCAGATATGCCGCGAGCCAGGTGCCCGCGACTGCGCAAAGGTCGAAGGCGAAAGCGCTAAATGATAGCCATGAGGCTTTGTGTCGAAGCATCGGCGTCACACCTCAGGTTGTTCGGAAACTGCTATCCGGAATCGACGCCAGCGTGAATCGACTCCGATACCCATCAATACCAGTACGATCACCCATGCACCCACGCTACACCATTGAAGCGCTGAAGGCCAGCCAAGCGACACGACAGCAAGTACTATACCAGCCGCCATTACTGCATACCATAGGATGGCCGTCTTCGAATGCCCGAGCCCGTACTGAACCATGCGTTGGTAGTAGTGCTCGCGGTGCGCCTGCCAGATTTTCTCGCCGCGCAGGAGCCGCCGCAGCAGCGTGACCGACGCGTCGCCGATGAACGGCGAAAACACCAGCGCCGGAAACCAGATCGGCCAGACGCCGTCGCTCCAGCCCCAATAGCCGAAAGCGCCCGCCAGGAAGCCGAGCGGAATCGACCCGGCGTCGCCGAGGAAGATTTTTGCCGGGTGGAAGTTGAAGATCAGAAAGCCCGCGGCCGCGCCCGCCACGGCGGCCGAGGCCCACATGAGTTCCGGCGACGGATGCGCGGTGAGCGCGGCCCCGGCAGCGTAGCCCGCGAAGCCGAACAGCGTCATGCCGCCGGCCAGGCCGTCCGCACCGTCCATAAAATTGTAAAGATTGATCAGCCAGAGCAGTAAAAACGACAAGGCCGCCAGCAGCCAGAGCGGCGCCGGCGCGGGGTGCGCCCAGACGAAAATCGCCACTGCGGCCAGGTGCGCCGCAAACCTGACCCGCGCGGGCAGTCCGCGCCGGTCGTCGATCTGCGAGACCGCCGCCAGCACCGCGGCGCACAGCGCGGCAAGCCAGAGGTGTGGCGCGACGACAAGCGTCGCCACGACCGCCACCGGAACGATGCCCCAACCGCCCACCCGCGGCGTGGGCCGTGTGTGCAACGAGCGGTCATTGGGAATGTCGGTGGCCAGGCGCCACGCGAGGCCGGTCCTGAGCAGCGTCCACAGGATCGCCGCGCAGGCACAAGCGGAGCCGAGCGCGATCAGGATCACGGTCGTCCAGCCCGGCATCGTGGAATGGGACATCAGCATGCGTGCCTCAATGCGTGGATCGGTACCAGTGGGCTGTCGCGGCCAGCCCTTCTTCGGTGGAATGCGGCGCCTGCCAGCCCAGCACCGTGCTAATCCGGCTGGTGTCGAGCTGCAATGAGCCGACCAGCCGGTCTACTTGCGCCGTGCGCCCCGTCAGGCGGCCGGCGAGACGTAGCCAGCTCTCAGGCACGGGCAGTAAACGCGCGGGCCGGCCAAGGTGGCGGCCAAGCGCGCGCGCCAGTTCGGCGATCGCCAACGCGTCGTTGTCCGCAACGTGGAAGCACTGCTGGGCCGCGCGCGCGTCGGTCGCGCAATGCACTAAAGCGTCCGCGAGATTGTCGACATAGATGAGGCTGCGTCTTGCGCGAAGCGCGCCGAGCGGCAGCGGTACGCCCTTCCATACGGCGCTCATCAGGCTCAGGAAATTAGCCCGCACGTCCGGACCATAAACCAGCGGCGGGCGCACGATCACGATCTCGAGGCCGGTCTCCGCACCCAGGCGGATCAGCGCTTCTTCGGCAGCGAGTTTCGAGCGACCATACGGATCTTGCGGCGCCGGCGGATCGTCTTCGCGCACCGGGCGGCCCGAATCGGCTTCGGTCATCGCCTTGATGCTGCTGACGAAGACAAAGCGCCGCACGCCGTGCCGCCGCGCGGCGCGCGCGACACGCAGCGTGCCCTCGACGTTGGTCGCCTGGAACGCAGCCTCTGGATCGGCGGCATCCTCGAGCATGACATGCACGCGCGCCGCCAGATGCACGACGCAATCCACCTGCAATGCGGCCGGCCAGCCTGCGTCGATACCCGCGAAATTCACGCTGGGGTCGACCCATTCGTGCACGCCGCGTTCTGGCTGCATCTCACGCCGCACAAGGCCGGTGACCGTGTTGCCGGAGTCCCGCAACGCGCGGCACAGCGCGCGGCCCACAAAGCCGTTGGCGCCGGTAACGAGCACCCGGCTCATAGCCACTTCCAGCCGAACCGGTCGAAGAACTTGTACGCCGACGACATGAACATGCGGATATGCACCGAGCCCTTGCGTGCTGCGCCGCCGCCGTGATGCAACACGCGCACCGCGGGCGCGTAGACGACGCGGGTGACGTCATGCGCGCGAAGACTCAGATCATAGTCCTCGAAGTAAAGGAAATAACGGGCGTCGAAGCCTGCCAGCTGCTTCAAGACCGTCATGCGAAACAGCATGAAACAGCCGCTGACGATCGGCGGATCCCACACTGTGTCACGCGCATTGATCCGATCGCGCATCTCATAGCGCGCGAGTCGACGGACAAACAGCCGACGCATTCCCGAGGGCAAAAAGCCGCGTACAAACAGGTCGAGCAAGGTAGGGTAGCGTCGGCACAAGAACTGTTGCTCGCCATGCTCGTCGCCGATCCATGGCGTGATGAGGCCGGCTTCGGGATGCACATCGAAAAAATCGAGCGCTTCGCGAAGCGCGTCGCTCGCCAGATCGATGTCGGGATTCAGCACCAGGTGATAGCGGCTGGCACTGCGTTCGATTGCCAGATTGTGGCCCCTGCCGTAGCCCACGTTTCCCTGTCCCGCGATGATCGTACAAACGATGCCGCGAGCCCGGAGTTCCTCTAGCGTTGCCGGGATGTCGGGCAGGCCGCCGTTGTCCACCAGATATAGCGTCACCGGGAGTTGCGGCCGGCTGACGTGCAGCGCATCGCACGCGGCGGCAAGCCCCGAGAGCGTGGACACCAACTGTTCTGTATCCGGGTTGTAGACCACCACCGATACGGACAACCCGTCGGACAGGGGATGCAGAGTGCGCGTTTCTTTCATGTAGAACTGCGTGCCTTATCGTGGGCACTTCGGTGGGCACATCGGATGGGCACTTCGAAAGCCGACGTTGCGTAGACGCAACAAACCCGAAGTTTGCTTAAATTTTCGCGGTTCGGCAACCCGTCTTTCCCTTTGTTACGCCCGACACGATTCCGTTAAGCGCCATTTGACATGGTTTGATCGGGTCTTCCGCCTCAGAATCAATCACTTTACCTGTAAGGTTGTGCGCGTTATCGCAGAATAGTAAAGTAACGCCGCCAAACTCCGGCCGCGTGTAACCGGACGAGACTCGGGCTTCAGCGCAGCGCCACAGACGGCAGCCGTCCGCTCAACAAATCTGACAACCGCCCTCAGGGCAGAATGAATGCGCAGCAGACCACTCGTCGTCGACCTCGACGGCACATTGATTCGCTCAGACATCCTGATCGAGTCTGGATTTGCCTATCTGAAGGCCGCCCCGCAACGCTTTTACGAGCCGCTGCTGTGGCTCGCGCGCGGCGGCAAGCCGGGTTTGAAAGCGGGCCTCGCCGACGCGACGAACGTGGACGTCGCCGTGCTGCCCTACGACGCCACCGTCCTGCAATGGCTGAAGGTTGAACGCGACGCCGGCCGCTCGCTGGTGCTGGCCACGGCAAGCCACGAACGTTATGCGCAGGCCATCTCGGCCCATCTCGGCATTTTCGACAGGACGTTCGCAACGAACGGCAGCATCAACCTGTCCGCTCACAACAAGCGCGATACGCTGGTCGCCGAGTACGGCGAAAAAGGCTTCGACTACGCCGGGAATTCGCACGACGACCTGGCGGTCTGGCAATCCGCCGACCGCGCGTACGTGGTGAATCCTTCCAACGGTGTGGAACGCGCGGCGCGCAAGATCGGCAATGTGGAACGGGTGATCGAATCACGCCCTCCCGCCACGAAGACGTGGGCCAAATCCTTGCGCCTGCATCAGTGGCTGAAGAACCTTTTGATCTTCCTGCCGCTGCTGGCCGCACATAAGTTGTCTTCCCCCGAACTGACTCTCGCTGCTCTGCTGGCGTTTCTCACGTTCGGCCTGTGCGCCTCGAGTGTCTATCTGCTCAACGACCTGCTCGATCTCGAAGACGACCGTCATCACCCCGTCAAACGCAAACGTCCGCTTGCTTCCGGCGCGCTGCCGCTCACATGGGGACTCGGGCTCTTTCCTGTCTTGCTGGTGGTCGCATTCGTCACGGCATGGTTTTTCCTGCCGTGGCAATTCTGCGCGGCGCTGTTCGGCTATTACGTATTGACGCTGGCGTACTCCACGTTCCTGAAACGGCAGGTGATGGTCGACGTGGTGGTGCTGGCCATGCTGTACACGATGCGCATCATCGCCGGAACGGCAGCGGTCGACGCGCAACTGACTTTCTGGCTGCTCGCCTTCTCGATGTTCATCTTCCTGAGCCTCGCGCTCGTCAAGCGCTACGCCGAACTGCATTCGATGAAAGCGCGCGGCCTCGTCAAGACGCGCGGGCGCGGCTATGTGGCGAGCGACCTGTCGCTCATCTCATCGCTTGGGACCTCGTCCGGCTATCTGGCCGTGCTCGTGCTCGCGCTCTATATTCAGGACGCGAAAACCGCCGGCATGTACCGCCATCCGCAAGTCATCTGGCTCGCCTGTCCGCTGCTGCTCTATTGGGTCAGCCGCACCTGGATCATCGCGCATCGCGGTCTGATGCACGACGATCCGATTGTCTTCGCGGCGCGCGATCGGGTCAGCCTCGCAGTCGTCGTGCTGTGCGGCCTGATTTTCTGGGCCGCGATCTAGGCGATGAGTCGAGTTCTGTCATGGGGACGTTACCCGCCAATACCGCAGGAAGCGCATGCGATTGCATGGCGTGATGCCGCGCGCGCCACGTGGTCGGACGCGGCCCGGGAACACGGCACCACGCTCGCCTTCGGCAATGGCCGCAGCTACGGCGACAGTTGCCTCGCCGCCTCCGGCCATGTCGTGCAAACGCTGCCGCTCGACCGGCTGATTGCCGCCGACTGGCAAACCGGTGTGCTGCGCGCGGAACCCGGCGTGACGCTCGAGCAAATACTCGACGTCGCGATTCCACGCGGCTGGATGCTGCCGGTCACACCGGGCACGAAATACGCGACTTTGGGCGGAGCGATTGCCAACGACGTCCACGGCAAGAATCACCATGTGCGAGGCACCTTCGGCCGGCATGTGCGCCGCTTCGCGCTGGCGCGCAGCGACGGCTCGCAGTTCGAGTGCTCGCCCGACGAGCAAGCCGAATTTTTCGCCGCCACGATCGGCGGCCTTGGGCTGACCGGGCTGATCCTGTGGGCGGAGATTCAGTTGATGCCGATCCGCTCGAGCCTGATCGACATGACCAGCATCCGCTTCGGCGATCTGGACGAGTTCTTCGCATTGTCGGAAAAGCTCGATCCGTTGCATGAATACAGCGTGGCGTGGGTAGATTGCCAAAGTCGCGGCTCGGCGCTCGGCCGCGGCATCTTCATGGCCGGCGACCATGCGGCGGACGGACCGCTCGAAGTCACGCGGCGAAAGAAGCGCACTGTCCCCTTCACGCTGCCGATTCCGGTGTTCAACCGCTTCACGTTGCGCGCGTTCAACGAGCTCTACTATCAGAAGCAGCAGCGCGGCGAAGTCGTCGCGCAGGTCGGTTACGACGCCTACTTCTACCCGCTGGACAGCTTGCTGGAATGGAATCGAATCTACGGGCGCGCGGGCTTTCAGCAATACCAATGCGTGGTGCCGTCGGCTGCGGCGCGCGACGCGACCCGCGCGATTCTCGACGCGATTGCCGAAAGCGGCACGGGCTCATTTCTCGCCGTATTGAAACGCTGCGGTGATTTGCGCTCGCCGGGCCTGTTGTCGTTTCCGATGGAAGGCACGTCCCTCGCTCTCGATTTCCCGCAGCGCGACGCATTGAATACCCGGCTCTTTGCGAATCTCGATGCCATCGTGCGCGAAGCCGGCGGCCGGATCTATCCGGCCAAAGACGCGCACATGCCCGGCGCCGACTTTCGCGCCGCTTACCCTCAATGGCAGCAACTCGAAGCGCTGCGCGACCCCGCGTTACTCTCGCGTTTCTGGGAACGGACCACACGAACATGAAAAACATTCTTATCGTCGGCGCCACGTCGGCGATCGCCATCGCCTGTGCACGTCAATGGGCCACCCAGGGCGCACGTCTTTTCCTCGTCGCCCGCAACGGCGAGCGCCTTCAGCAGGTGGCCGCCGATCTGACCGCGCGCGGCGCACAACTGGCGGCCTGTCATCAACTCGATATCGATCGCCTGGATCTGCATGCGGGCATGCTCGAACAGTGCCAGAGAGAACTCGGCGCGCTCGATATCGTGCTGGTCGCGCCCGGCACCTTGCCGGACCAGGCCGCGTGTCAGGCGGACCCCGCGGTGGCCGTGCGTGAATTCAACACGAATGCCGTTTCGGTGATCGCGCTGCTGACGCCGATTGCCAACATCCTGGAAGCGCAGAAGCGCGGTGCATTGGCGGTCATCTCGTCGGTGGCGGGCGATCGCGGCCGGCCCTCGAACTATCTGTACGGCAGCGCGAAGGCCGCGCTTTCCGCATTCTGCGAGGGACTGAATGCACGGCTGTTCAAAGCCGGCGTCCACGTTCTGACCATCAAACCGGGCTTCGTGGCGACGCCGATGACAGCCGGTTTGCCGTTGCCCGGGCCGCTTGTCGCGACGCCTGATCAAGTGGCGAGCGATATCGTGCGCGCGGTTGAGAAGCGCAAGGACGTGCTCTATACGCGCTGGTTCTGGGCGATCATCATGCTGATCATCCGCTCGGTGCCGCGCTTCCTGTTCAAGCGGGCGTCCCTGTAAAAGGAAATCGGGACGATGAGTCGGCGAGAAACTTCTGGCAACTACGCGGTATTCGCGCTGGGCGTCATCACGTTCGCAACGACGGCGTTCGCGGTGTGGCAGCACTTTTCGCCGTTGCCGTACGGCGACTCGTGGGACGGCTCCATTGGCTTCTATATGCGCGCCGCGCAAGATCCCTGGCACGCGTTTTTCGAACAGCATAACGAACATCGCCTGACTTTCTCGCGATTGATATTTTTCGCCGACATTCGTTATTTCGGCGGCCGAAATGTCTTTTCCCTCATTTCCAACCTGGTGCTCGCGGGTGCACTGGCGGCGGCTTTTTTCCGCATCACGATCCACTACCGCCCCACCCTCGCACGGCAGACGCGTTTCGGACTGGCGGGCGCCATCCTCGTATTCGCCTTCTCGTGGATGCAGCGGGAAAACTTCGCGTGGGGATTTCAAAGCCAGTGGTTCGCCGTTTATCTCTTTGCACTGCTCGCGTTCCATTCAATCGATCGTACCGCCGAAGCCAATGCCGGCGACGAACAGGCCAAACGGCTCGGCTGGCTGACGGCGGCGTTAGTCAGTGCGTGGCTCGCGGCATACTCAATGTCGAGCGGCGTGCTGGTGCTTCCCGCGCTTATCGTACAGGCACTTTACGCGCGACTGAAACCGCGCGAACTGCTGGCAATCGTGATCGTGACCGTTGCCGTATGGCTTGCCTATTTCATCGACTGGCACAAGCCGGGTAGCAGCGGCAATCTGCTCGCCGGCGTACGCGAACATCCCATTGCCGCGATTCGCTACGTACTGCTCTATCTGGGCTCGCCGGCCTTTCAGATCAGGACCGGCCTCGCGGGCGCCTACGTCGCGGGTATTCTGGTGTTGGCGGCGCTCGCGGCAAACTGCTTCAGACTCTTGCGTGCCAGTGCCGATCGTCCGCAAGGGGTGGCCCTGCTCGTCTTTGCCTTGTTCATCGCGGGCAATGCGTTGCTGACGGCGAGCGGGCGGCTTTGGTTCGGCCTGGAGACAGCGCTGGCTTCCCGCTATACGACCGCCTCGCTGATGGGCTGGCTCGCGCTGATCCTCTTTGCTGCGCTGAACAGCCGCACACCGGAACAATTGAGGCGTGCCGTCTTCGTCGCCGCACTCGCCACCTTGGCCGTCGCGTCGGGTCAACGCTTCTTCGTGCGGGCGGATCGTGACGAGACTTACGCACGTTTCGTCGCCGGCCTCGCGCTGCGGGCTCATGTCTATGATCCTGAGATCATCCGTCCGGTCTATCCGTTTCCTGATGCTCTGCCGAACATCGCGCGGCAAGCTGAGGCGGAACACCTGTCCATTTTTGCGCCCGATCAGCCCGACTATCTGGTGCCACCGAGCCAGGTCAACGCGTCCTCGCCCTGCGCCGGCAGCATCGACGACATCTCCGCGACGACGAGCCCCGGCATATATCGCGCGACGGGTTGGATTTACGATCAGGCAGACAAGCGCACGCCACGCGCAATCGTCGTTACCGACGCCACCGGTATGACGCTTGGCACTGGCGTTGTCGGCGCCGAGCGAGGCGACGTTCGCAACGTATTCGGACGAAGCGCCCGATACAGCGGCTGGACGGCCTTTTTCAAGGCACCGGCGAGCGGCGGCATACGAGTCGATGGACAAACCGCCACCGGTGCGTATTGCGCACCGCAAGCCGAAAAACCAATGCCCGCAGTATTGCCCGCCGCAACGACCGTTCAATAAACACTGCCCCCAGCGGCCGCCGGCGGTTTCCAGGCCGTTTCTGGAGACGCCGCGGCTTGCTAGTATCATCTAGCCCTTACAAAGTTGCTGAACGCCCCATTCAAAGAGTTAACGCATGAACCAAACCCGCATCCTTCTTCCAGGCGGCGCCGGCCTTGTCGGCCAGAACCTCGTTGCACGCCTCAAGGCGCGCGGCTACGACAATCTGGTCGTGATCGACAAGCACAAAGCCAACCTGGAAGTGCTTCGCAAGGTCCATCCTGACGTCACGGCAATTTATGCCGACCTGGCCGAACCGGGCGGTTGGGAGCAGCACTTCGAAGGCGCGGATCTCGTCGTGATGCTGCAGGCACAGATCGGCGCTCCGACCATCGAACCGTTCATTCGCAACAACATCACGTCCACGCGGAACGTGCTCGATGTGATCAAGCGCAACCAGATTCCGTACACCGTGCACATTAGTTCTTCGGTAGTGAATTCCGTGGGCGAGGATTTCTATACCGAGACGAAACGCGAGCAGGAAGAGATCGTGCACGCCTCGGGCATCGAATGCGTCGTGTTGCGGCCCACGCTGATGTTCGGCTGGTTCGACCGCAAGCACCTGGGCTGGCTGTCGCGCTTCATGCATCGTGTGCCGGTGTTCCCGATTCCCGGCAGCGGCAAATACATGCGTCAGCCGCTTTATGTCGGCGACTTCTGCAATGTGATCATCAGCTGCATCGAGTCGCGCATCAAGGGTCAGTCGTTCAATATCACCGGCCTCGAACGCGTGGACTATATCGACATCATCCGCCAGATCAAGCGCGCCACTCGCGCACCGTGCGCGATCGTGCGAATTCCGTATGGTCTCTTCTATGTGCTGCTGAAAGTGTATGCCGTCTTCGACAAAAACCCGCCGTTCACCGCGGACCAGCTCAAAGCATTGACGGCTGGAGACGAATTCGAAGTGATCGACTGGGAAGGCATCTTCAAGATCCGCGCCACGCCGTTCGCCAAGGCCATGGACGAGACCTTCAACGATCCGACGTATAGCCACATCGCACTGGAATTTTGAGCCAAGCCACGTTATGAGCGAACAACGCATTGCAGTACTCGGCGCCGGGCCGATGGGTCTCGGCGCCGCCTACCAGCTCGTCAAGGACGGGCGCAAGCCGGTTATATTCGAAGCAGACGACCGGGTCGGCGGGATGGCCGCGTGTTTCGACTTCGGCGGCCTCTCTATCGAACGTTACTACCATTTCCACGCGATCTCCGATCACGCTTTCTTCGAGGTGCTGCGCGAGTTGGGACTCGAAGAAAAAATGCAGTGGCGCGAAACGAAGATGGGTTACTTCTATCAAGGCCGCGTGCAGCCGTGGGGCAACCCCATGGCGCTCCTGAAGTTCAAGGGACTCAGCCTGCAAGCCAAATTCCGCTATGGCCTGCACGCGTTTCTGTCGACCAAGCGCAATGACTGGAAGCCGCTCGATCACGTTGAAGCGACGGGCTGGATTCGCCGCTGGATCGGTGAAGAAGCGTGGGAAGTGTTGTGGCGGCGTCTGTTCGACTACAAGTTCTACGACTACGCGTACAACCTGTCCGCAGCGTGGATCTGGAGTCGTATTCGCCGCATCGGCCGTTCGCGCTACAACCTCTTTCACGAGAAACTCGGCTATCTCGAAGGCGGCTCCGATACGCTGCTGGAAGGCATGCGCCGTTATATCGAGGCCAACGGCGGCGAGTTTCGTCTTGGCACGCCCGCGCAGAAGGTTGTGATCGAGAACGGGAAAGTCAAGGGTATCGAAGCCGGCGGTGAGTTCCTGCCGTTCGACAAGGTCATCAGCACGATTCCGCTGCCCTATGTGCCGCGCGTGATACCGGATCTGCCCACCGAGATTCTCGACGCATTCCGCAGCGTCAAGAACGTGGCCGTGGTGTGCATTATCGCCAAGCTGAAGAAACCGGTAACCGAAAACTTCTGGCTGAACACCAACGATCCGGAGATGGATATTCCGGGCATTGTCGAATACACGAATCTGCGGCCGCTCGATCATCACGTCGTCTATGTGCCGTTTTATATTCCGGGCGAACATCCGAAGTACCAGGAACCGGATTCGGCGTTCATCGACAAAGTGAAACGCTATCTGATGAAAATCAATCCGGCATTGAAGACTGACGATTTCATCGACGTGCGCGCGAGCCGGTATCGTTTTGCGCAACCGATTTGTGAGCCGGGTTATCTCGACCGCCTGCCGCCGATCCAGTTGCCGGTGGAAGGCCTGCTCGTGGCCGATACGTCTTACTACTACCCGGAAGACCGTGGCATCTCGGAGAGTATCGGCCTGTCGCGCAAGATGGCGAAGATGATATGACCCGGGTTCATGCACTCGCCAAGCGTACCTTCGTCTCGAAGAGCTTTCTGCTGTTCCTGTTGACCGGCGGCTTTGCCGCGGCGGTCAATTGGGGCAGCCGGATTGTCTACAACAAGTGGATGCCCTACTCGGCCGCCATTGTCGTCGCGTATATCACCGGGATGATCACCGCGTTCATTCTCGCTAAACTGTTCGTGTTCACGAAGAGCACGCAGTCGACAGGGCGGTCTGTGTTCTTCTTTACGCTCGTCAATCTCGTTGCCGTCGTGCAGACCTGGGCCGTAAGCGTCGGATTGGCGTACTACGTGTTTCCGCGGATGGGCATGACCTGGCATGCGCGCGATCTTGCGCATGCCGTCGGCGTCGCTGTACCGGTGTTCACGAGCTACGTGGGGCACAAGAGGTGGAGCTTCAAGCACTGAAAGGTCAGCGCGACGTAGCCGATCTATCCGCGCATACGATCAGCGCGCAGGCTTGACCTCTGCCCGGAACACATCACCTGGTGGCGCATGAACGAGGAAAACGCCACCTTGCGCCGACACGATTTCATAGGGATACCAGGGAACCCTGAATCGCAAGGCGCTATTCACCAGCATCAGCAGTAAGAGCAGCGCAGCGGCGTAGCGGGCAAGCGCGATTCTGTTTCTGGCGGCCACGATCACGAACGTCCACATGCACAGAACGAGCGGAAAGAACGTGTACCGTGCACTCACGCCCGACCACCGGACAGGCAACTCCGGTGCATCACTCCGCACCACGCCGAGCATCCAGAACACAACAGCGAGCGCGAGCGCAATCACGCAGACGTTGCGCCATTTGCCGGGCAAAGTCGCCACGCACGCCAGAACCGCGGCGAACAGCGCGAATGAAACATAAAACATGCCCTTGCCCAAACCATTGATCCACCGGTCGGCGAGTAAGAAGTCGAGCACGAAATAGCGGAAAAAAGCGCCCAGCCAGCCGAAGTGCAAATATTCGCTTGCTGCGTGGGCTGCCGGATGGTTTGGCGGGCTTGTCAGTAGCGTCACTAGTTGAACCGCGCCGCCGGCCACGACCACCAGCAGCGGCAACCAACACAGGCGCTTTCCAGACCGCTTCAGGTGAGCCACGATGCCCAGCGCGGCAACGGGCGAAAACAGAATGCTGAACGGGCCGGTCAGCGAGAGGAGACCGATAGCGACACAACGGCTGAAAATCCGATTCGTGTCGGTGCGCTGCGTGCTGTCCCAGATCATCGCAATAAGCACGGGCGCGAGCACCCATTGGAGATTCGTGACGGTGAGCCAAGCTTCACCGTTGTGAGGAATGAGAACGGGCGACAGACCGATCAGCCAGGCGCCGGTGCGCGGCAAATAGCGCGCGGCGATCACATACAGGTACAGGCAGGAAACAAGAGTGGTGGACGTGGTCAGCCAGACAAACGCATGCGGCGTTGAAATAACTGTCCCGAACCACGTATAGCCGTATATCAGCAAGCGCGGCACCGCATGCAGGTATCCTGCATAAGACGTGATGATGGCTCGAGCGCCAAGTTCGAAACCTTCTTTGATAAAAATGGGCGCGTCTTCCGCCCATAGATAACCGTGCGTCAGTCGGCCGTGCATGCGGATAAATAGCACGACGAGCGCCAGAACAAAGACAAAAGCGCCGTCGACTAAAGACCGGCGTCGTGACTGTTCATTCTCAAAGCTAGATACGGGGTCTATCTGAATCTCGGCCATCGTTATCGTTGAACAAGGTTCGCACTATTTGCTGAACGCTCGGCAGCCTTTGGCGACAAGCGACGGCGCAAAGCGCGCGCCCAGTTTTGCGACGGCACTTCGACCAGCCTGTTCATCACGAAAGCGAGAACCAGTGCGCCACAAATCGTGGCGATCCAGACAGGAACCGGCCCGAAGCGCGTATAGAGAACGACCAGTGACACGCTCAGTATCACGTAGTGGTTGAGATACAGGCTGTAAGAGATTTTCCCCAACCAGTGTCCAATCGAATAAGCACGCCCTTCCTTGATGGTGAAGGACAGCGCCATCAGCAGGAATGCGCCGATTGAAACGCCCAGGTCGCCGAAAATGCGTCCGCCAATGCTCCACGGATTGTCGAATGGATAGGAGAACAGGACCAACGCCGCGATCCACCACATGGTGCGAGACTTGGCCGGCAAGGCAGTAACCCTGTCGACAATCTGAAAACGACACGAATAAAACCACGCGCCTATGACAAAGAACGTACCGTAGTGCGTCGTCAGGAGCGCATCCTGAAGCGGCCAGGGAATATGGGTAGGCGATCCAGCCAACGCCGCAATACCGATGAGCGTCGAGCTTACTACCGCTGCAATGACGGCCTTGAATCGAAAACGGTTGACGAGAAAGGCAATGATCGGGAATGCCAACGACCATCTCATCTCATGCACGATCGACCACATCGGCGGATTGATCGCGCCGGTGTCATAGCTTCCAATCATTTTCAGATGATCGAAGATCACCTGCTTGTCGAGTACGGGATGCGCCGTGTACATCCAGCCGCGCTCCCAGACATAGCCCGCGCGGCCAACAAGCCAGTACAGACCGACGGCGACCACGAGCGACCCAATGAACGGAGGATAAAGCCGGACGATCCGCGCGGCGGCAAACGTAAGGTAACGGCGCGACCTCAGTTCGCCGTACATATGCGCGAGCGCATAGCCGCTGAGCATGAAGAACACGATCACTGCCTGGTGGCCGGCCCATAAAACACGCAGGGGAGTCCATTTCAGCCATCCCCACAGCGGCTCGACCTTGTAAAGCCCTGCCACCGTGGTATGCGCGAAAACGACGATCAAGGCCGCATAGCCCCGCAGCATGTCCAGCGACGGCGCTCGGTCCTTTCCCGCATTTACCGAATCCACCATGAATCGCCTCTCCCGCCGCCTATTTCTGAGACAACGATTTTACCAGTGATTTTCCGGGATTTTTCCCTTCCCACGATTCGGCGGGAGCGGAATCTCCCCAATGCATGACATCAATTGACGAAGCGAGCCTTTTGCGCAGCGCTATCTGCCGCGACCACGAGTCGATTTTCCGACGCCACGCAAAGGTTTGAGGGGCCTCACCGCACGCGTTTGATTGTCGTCACGAATAAATCGCCAGGCGGAGGCGATAACCGGTACGAAACGACATTACCAGTCACTAGCGACGTAATATTCGTCGCAGGCCATTTTCCGCTCGCAAAACCAGTCGCGCTGGACATGCAGACCAGCAGCAGGAGCACACCGGCTGCCGATTTGGCACCAACGCCATTCGCCTTTGAAAGGCAAATGACAAATGTCCAGAAGCAGAATACGAACGGCACGAAGAGATATCTCGATCCGCCCATCGCCCATCTCATGGCGAGATCCGTGCGTCCAAACCGGGCTATGCCAAGTGCCCAGAACAGGACAGCGAGAAAAAGAAGTGCGGCACACGCAAAACGGTAATTGCCGGGCGTCTTGTACAGCGCAAAACCACAACATGCGATAGCGATTAGCGACAGGCAAATACGCACGCCACCACTCCATTGATCGTTCAACGAAGCCGGACTTAAAAAATCGAGAACAAAATAACGAAGGAAAGAACTGATCCAGTGGAAATCAGCCGGATTGAATTTGACCAGGCCACCTTGCGAACTCGCGTGCATCAAGCACACCATTTGGGCTGTCAGTGCCAAACCGTACGCGACAAACAGGCCCCATGTGCGACGTGCCCATTCGTGCCGCCCCTTGATGAAAGCGGCCCCAATGACGAACACACTGAACACAAGCCCAAACGGGCCGGTCAGAGCCAGCAGCACGATCAACGCCGCGTCGAGATAAAACACTCGCACTGGAAAGACCTGTCCGGCTACGAATTCCCGCCAGAGCAGAACGAGAAGCAAGGGCCCGAGGATCCATTGGAGATTGGTGACCGTCAGCCATATTTCGCCATCCTGAGGGACGACAATCAGCGCAAGCGCGAAACACATGGCCGCGACGCGGCCGACATGGCGATACACGGCAGTAAACAGCAGTGTCGCAGCGCCGGCCAGCACGATCGCGCAGACCCACGCCAGGACCAGTGGCGCATGGACAGGTGAACCCACGGATGCATACGCCGCAACGAGCAGACGCGGAACCGCGTGGAGATAGCCCGCGTACGGAGCAAATATCGACCTGAAGCCTTCCTCGTAGCCGCCCTTGAGAAAGATCGATGCGTCCTCCGCCCATAGGAAGCCTTGTGTCAGGCGTTGCGGCATCCGCGCGAACGTCAGCCCGAACGTGATTGCGAAGACGGCTAGCAACCAGATCCCGTTAGAGGCCTTGTCATCGATTACCGGTGCGTTCGGCCCGGCCGCGATGGGCGCCCCCGCTGCCCAGGTGCGGTCTTTGGATTTCATATTTTTTTATCGATCAATACCACATGGCCACGCTGACAGCACTCGGCCGAATGCGCGCTGAACGCAAGCGCAGGCGCAAGCGGGCGAGCTCAACGGATGCCCGGCCTGCGACCGCCAGCGAAATGCCAATCAGAGCTGGGCGAACTTCGATTTCAGAATGGCAACGATCTGAGCGCCCGCGGTTCCATCGCCAAACGGGTTTTTGCCGGCGGACATTGCTTGATAAGCTGCGGGATCGTCGAGCAAACGCGCCGTCTCACGAACGATCGTGGCCACGTCCGTGCCGACGAGTTTGTTGACGCCGGACTCGACGCCTTCCGGCCGCTCGGTCACATCGCGCATCACGAGAACCGGCTTGCCCAACGCGGGCCCTTCTTCCTGAATGCCGCCCGAGTCGGTCAGGATGATGTGGCTGGCCGCCATGAGCCGCTGGAACGGCTTGTAGGTCAACGGCTCTTCCAGATAGACGCCCGGCTGATCGCTCAGCACGCGGTTGACCACTTCCCGCACCTTTGGATTCATATGCACCGGATAGACGATACGTACGTCCGGATGCGCCTCGGCGATTGTCCGCAACGCCGTGCAGATGTTCTCGAAGCCAGGCCCGAAACTCTCGCGACGATGCCCCGTCACCAGCACGATGCGCCGCCCTTCGGCGAGTGCGGCCTCGACACGCTCCGGCAATTCGACATGCTCGTTCTTCAGGCGCTCGAGCATCAGATACAGCGCATCCACCACGGTATTGCCGGTCACGAAGATCTGCTCCGCGGGCACCTGCTCCGCCAGCAGATTCTTCTTCGACAGTTCCGTCGGTGCGAAATGGAGATCGGTCACGAGCGACGCCACACGGCGATTGAGTTCCTCCGGAAACGGCGCGGCCATGTCATGGCTGCGCAACCCGGCTTCGATGTGCCCGACGCGAATGCGACGATAGAACGCCGTCAACGCGGCCACCTGAACGGTCATCGTGTCGCCTTGCACGAGGATGATGTCGGGCGACTGCGCGGCGAGGAATTCGTCGATCGCGGTGAAGAGACGCGCGCTCAGCCCCGCCAGCGACTGATTCTGCGACATCACATCCAGGCTCGCGTCCGGCGTCACGCCGAAGTCCGCGAAGGCCTGCATCAACATTTCCCGATGCTGTCCGACCGAGCACAGGCACACGTCGAAATCGTCGGGCGCCGCGCGCAGCGCCTGCACCACCGAGATCACCTTGATCGCTTCCGGCCGTGTGCCGGCAAACACCACTACTTTTTTCTTTGCCATGGTAGATATCCTTTGAAACCGGCAGCTTCAGACCACTTCGGGCCGCACATCGGTCAACTTGAAGTAACGGCTTTGACGCTGAGGCAAATACGACGCGTAGCGAACGCAATCGGCGTTCGTGCGAGTCAGGATGGCCGCGAAAATCTCGGCGTGCCGCGTGTAGGCTTCCGTCGGTGTCATCGACTGGAACGACTGCTGCAAACTCTCGCGCGGCTGGCGCACCGGCCGCTCGGCGTGCTCGACCATCGTTCTGGCCAGTTCGTCGCGAACCGCGTGCAGTTCCCACTCGTTGGCGATGGCCTGATAGAACTCGGCGCCGTCCAGCGTCGACCAGTCGTCACGATAGGCGCGAATCACCGTGCTTGCCTCGCCAATCAACTGTTCGCGGGCGCCGCCCACATCGGTGGCAATGACCGGCGCGTTGCGCTGAAGCGTCTCCGATATCGCCAGACTCCAGCCTTCGGTAAAGGACGGCATCACGACCGCGCGCGCCAGGTCGACGAATCGATAGACGTCGGACCGATAGCCGGGCATCGACACCACACCTTGCAAGCCGTGATGCGCAATGCGCTCCTGGAGCCGCGCGGCGTAGCCGGCATCCGAATGCTTGCCGAGGATCACGAGACGGATGTCGGGCCGCTTCGCATGCGCGATCGCAAACGCGTCGATCAACAAACCCTGACCCTTCACCGGATTGATCGAGGCGACATTGACGAAGACCGGACTATCCGCCGGAAATCCGAGTTCCTCGCGCAGCGCGAGGTCGCGCTCCGGCTCGAGCAAGGGCATCGCGCTGCCCGAGTCGCAGCCGTTCGGCACGACGATCATGCGGTCCGCGCTCAGGCGCAGGTTCACATCGGCGAACATCGCGACATTGGCCGACACGCAGATATAAGCGTCCGTCACCTCGTCCACGCGACGCCACTGTTCCTTGCCCGCGGCGTCGAGCCACATGTACATGTTATGCACGGTCTGGACGAACGGTATCTTCAGCGAAGCGCACACCTCGCTGAGCGACAGCGAATAGTGAGCATTGACGAGCGCCACCTTCCGCTCGACCAGCACGGCGCGAAGCTCGGCGGGATCGCCTGGCAGGCGCACGTAGTCGAACTGGCGCTCCTTGAGTTCGGCCTCGGCCTCGGTCGCGATTTCGCTCGTGAAACCGAGCATGGGTTGAAAGCCCGCCTTGCCCAAACGGTCCAGCAAGTCGAAGACGACACGTTCCAGACCGCCGACCATGAAGCTGTCGACCTGCAGCATCACGACCGGCGCGACCGACGGGTTGAAGGCGGCAGCGTCCGGCACGATCAACGGCTGCGTGCTATTGATCGCTTTCCAGAAACGGCGCGCGGAGTCGACGACGTTTGCGGGTGTCGCTTCGATCACCATGGGGTGTAGCAACGCCAGCCCAAGGAACACGTGATGGTCGAGTGCAATACACAAGTCCACATGGTCGTAGACGTCGCTGCGCAACGCGTACGGGTTGTCGCCCGCCGTGAACACGACGACGATCACCACGCCAGGCGCTTGCGGTCCCAAAGACCGCAAATCGGCGGCGGCGATGATTTTCAGTTGCGTGTCATCTGCATTCAGGTCGCCCGCACCACGCTCGCTTGCAGGCAAGACAGACGCGAGCGCCTGACTGGACGCCCAATGCGGCGCGTCCGAGTCGAACTGCGCGAGCCATTGCGCGACGCGCCGTTCGTTCAGCAACAATGGCGCATTGGGAAAGCGCTTCACGGGCGCCGGGACCGGCGCCGGGGGCCAAGCGGCCGGTGCGGGCTGGCGGGTGCGGCCCGTCATGCCAAACCGCCGCGAAAGCGCACGAGCCGCGCGCAGGAACCTGGCCTTCAAGGTTCGCGCAACGGCGACGCGCAGCGCCTCGCTGGTGAGCACCTGTTCCTTGAGCGCAACCGCGAGACGAGCCTTTTCTGCTTCGTCTGCAGCGGCAGCCTGTTTGAGAGCAGCCACGTCGCGATCCTTCTCTCTAATCACGCCTTCCAGGCGGTCTGCCTCGATCCTGCCCGCCTGAATCAAGCCCTCGAGGCGAGCCTCCTCATCTTTGCCTTGCCGGATGACGCCTTCCAGCCGCTCGGCTTCGCCTTGCATGTGCCGGGCGACATCCTCCAGACGCTGTGTTTCGGCGTACAGGAAGGCGTTGCGGTCCAGCAAGGCTTCGATCTGAGTGTCCTTGACTTCGAACACACGCTCGTAAAATCCCCGGTGTTCACGCCACACCAGCCCAGGCCGATACTCGGCATCGGCCAGATAATTCAGAAGATAAGCGCACCGTGCGCCTAATTCGGCCAGTTGCGACACTTCCGGCAAGCCGAAACCCAACGGCTTCGCCGTGTCGCCGAGAATGTTCACCCAGTCGCCCGACAGAACCCGTTGGACTTCCTGCACCGCCCGCTCAAGATACTGGCGCGCGGCCTCATAGTCGCGGCGGCCTACGGCAAAGCTGGCCGCCAGATCGAGCGCCGCAACCGTCTTGGTTGCCAGCAGCGGACTAAACGGAACCGGGTCCATCGCGGCGCACTTCAAAGCCCAAGCCTCGGCACCTTCCAGATCGCCTATCGCCTGCAACAGTTTCGCGGCCAC
This sequence comes from Paraburkholderia sp. BL27I4N3, assembly GCF_003386115.1. Classification (NCBI taxonomy): domain Bacteria; kingdom Pseudomonadati; phylum Pseudomonadota; class Betaproteobacteria; order Burkholderiales; family Burkholderiaceae; genus Paraburkholderia; species Paraburkholderia sp. BL27I4N3. Next base: position 3,541,099 of record NZ_QREJ01000001.1, read on the forward strand.
ATAACTCTGCGAGATCGACCACCGCAGATGTTGTGCGTCCTTCTTATTCGTATCCAGGTACGCCTGAATTTCCGCCACGCAAGTGCGCACCGTATCCGTCGAGGCTCGCGCGGCAAGCACGCGATACGCGTGGCCACAAAGCGCGGCGCCATAGTCGGCGGTGTCATGCGGCGCCTGCTCCAGGACTCGCGCTTGCAGGCTGCCCAGTTCGGCATCGTTGTTCATGCGCGTGCCGATGGTCACCATGCTCCTGAAGAGCCATGGATTGACCATGCCGCGTCCGTCCGGCAATACATTGAACGCCGGCGAATCGGCGTGCTGATACATCGTATCGACAAACGCCGACGCATCCGCGCCGACAGGATCACGCATCGAGACGACGATCACATGACCGTCGCTGGCCACGAGGCGCTCGTCGAGTGCCATCTTGCGCCAGGCGACGTCCGACGGCACACCTGGCGGCGAAATAAACGCGCATTCCGGCAGCCAGCTTGCATGGGTCGAACCGGCAGTGGAGCGCAGCAGTTCGACCGGCGACTGTAATTCGACGGACGCGTCGCCCGTCCTCTGCGGCGCCTGGAGGCCCAGAATCAACCGACCGCCGGGCCGCACGATGTCGGCAAGCCGCGGCCAGTCGAGCGGCGCAAAGCGGCGAACGTCGCGGCAAATCACCACGTCGAATGAATGGCTCGCAAGCTCATGCAAGGCCTCGCTGGCCCACGGCTTGAAATCGACGCGGCCGGCTTCGCCATATTGAGCCGACGCATAACCGCACCGCGACGCCTCCGGCACAATGCCGAGCACGTGGCGCGCCGCCGAGTTCTGCGCAACGACGTAAGCGCCGCTGCCGGCCGTATTGTCCAGCACGAGAACGGCGTCGCCGGCTCGAACGAAGCCGTCGATCTGCGTGAACTCAGCGACTGCGGTTTGCGACGCCGGGTCGGTATGCCGCAAGATATCTTCGGCGGGTGCCGAGCTTTGTTCCGTCGACGCGTTCGCGGCACGCTCGAATGCGCAGACTTCGTAGCCGCCCAACGGCGGCAGCGGACGAGTCAGCCGCGCGAAGGTCAAGCGCGCGTGAATGCGAAAGCCAAGTTCGAAGGCCTGTTTTTTGGTCTCGACGGCTGAGGCAGCGTCGGTCCCGTTCTGCGCGACCGGCGTCACCAGCGCGGCATTCCTGATCCCCGCTTCCGCAATCAGCCTGAGCCACGTTGCCGCTTCGGCGGCCAGGCTGTCCGGCGGGAGAACGACGATCGCCGCGTCGAACGATTCACGGCGGGCAATGTCGAGAGCGGGCGCCGTCACGGACGCCGCTTCGAGCCGGTCGGGCACGAACCGATGATCGGCTTGCGCGCCGCCATCCGCGTCGAGCGAAAGCGCGTACGGATCGGTTCCGGCGGTCAGCAGAAAGTCGAGCGCATCAGCGGCATGCGCGCCGATGTACAGGATCCTGCCGTGTCCGAAACAGGTGACGCACTGGCGCAAGCATGCTCGCACATCGTGGCTTGAAAACACGGTCATACAGTCGATACCAAGGTTTTGTACGGCGAGCCGTTTTGTCGAAGAAGGTCAGCCGTCCAGATGATTGCGACTGACGCGCGTTGACTCACGAGGCTTCGCCGGTGGGTGCTTCAAGTTCGGCGCGCATGTGCAGATCGCACACACCGCCGAAGAAATGCGTGTCGACGCGCGCACGGACCATGAAGAACGCGGCCTCGTCGATCCAGTGCAAGATCGCCTGATCGGAGAAGTTCATCGACTCCTGGTGGATCAGCGAGGCTTGCACTTCGTAGAAGTTTTCGCCCAGCGCGCAGCGGTCCATCGTGAAGACGACGGAATGCTCTTCGCCCGCGCGAAATTTGCGGTTCCAGAAAATGAAGCCGTCCTGCTTGCCGGCGATCAGTTCGGCGTCCTGGTTGAACGTGCCCCAGGAGTACATCTTGATGCCTTCCTTGTTGCGGATACGCAGATTGACATAGAGCTTGTCCATGTCCTCACGGATCGAGAATTTCACCACGATCTTGATCGTATCGCCGGTATAGAACGTAGTGCATTGCTCGCCCGCGCCGTCCAGCACGGAGACGTCGGTAATCATCGCTTCGAGGCTGCCGAATTCGAACTTGCCGCCTTCGTTGCGCGCCTCCGTTTCCAGCTGGTCCGTTGCGTCCGCGACGTTCGACACGGCTTGCCCGAGATGCCCTTCGGCGGCGGCGGCTTCGAGCGGTTCGGCTGTCGCGGCGGGCGCCGTCAATTGCGGCGACTCGACGGGCGCCGCGACCACCGGTGCGGTGTTCGCCTTGAGCGCCTGCTTGTGCTCGGCGATTTCCTTCTGCTTGGCGAGGTTTTCCTCGTCGTGCAGCAGTTTGCGATAGGCCAGCACGACTTCACCGGAAGGCCCTGAGGCCATCACCTCGCCGTGGTGGAGCAAAATCGCGCGGTCGGTAAACGTGCGAACCGACTCGATGTCGTGTGACACGAACAGAATCGCGACGCCACGATCGCGCAGCTGGCGAATGCGCTGATAGCAGCGCTTCTGGAACAGCGCGTCGCCCACGGCCAGTGCCTCGTCGACGATCAGCACATCCGGGTTCAGTTGCACCTGCACTGCAAAGGCAACGCGCACCATCATCCCGCTCGAGTAGTGCTTGACGGGTTGGTCGAAGAAATCGCCGATCGCCGCGAAGCGGATGATCTCCGGCATCGCCGCGTCCATTTCCTTGCGCGTCAGGCCAAGAATCGAGCCGTTCAGATAGGCGTTCTCGCGGCCGGTAAACTCCGGGTTGAAACCGCTGCCCAACTCCAGCAGGGCCGCAACCCGGCCATGCACTTCCACGTCGCCCTGGGTCGGCGAGAGGACGCCGGCGATGATCTGCAGCAGCGTCGATTTACCGGCGCCGTTACGGCCCACGATACCCACCGCTTCGCCCTTCTTCACATTAAAGGAGATGTTGCGCAGCGGCCAGAATTCGCCGAAAAACTGCCGACGCCCACGAAGCAGCATCTGCGCCAGCCGATGGTGAGGCTTCGCATAAAGTTCGTAACGCTTGCTCAAATCGCGAACGTGGATAGCTATATCGTCCAAGACCACTCTCTTTGTTGATGAACAGCTTTACACAAAGCTGTGATCGGGAGCCGCCCGCCTCTCGTGCGCGGCGGCCCCGGTTAGCCGACTAGGTCAGCGCCTCGATGAGTTCCTTCTCGCCCGTGGCCTTCTGCTCGACCAGCCGCTCGCAGATGGCCCGATTGTGCGCGGCCATCTCCATGCGCGTGGCCGCGTCCGGAATCAGCCCCTTGGCAAAATCCTCGACGCTCACGTAACGCATGCCGTATGTGTTGAAGTCGCCGATGTTGGGCGTGTCCACGATGGGTACGATGCCGAACGCCAGGTACTCGATCAACTTCGTCGGACAGGACACGTGGTTCACCACCATGTCGTCGCGCAGAATGAAGCCGAAATGGCACTGCTGGTACACCTCGTTGAGCTCGGCACGCGTCGCGCTGGCCACATGGAAGTTCGGGTGGTTTTGAACCTCGGGCGCCGCCGCGTTTCTCATCACCTCGACATCCGGCGTGTACATCCACCAGTCGGCATGGTCCAGTGCGCGTGCGACCACATCCATCATGGCGGGTACGTTTTGCCACTTCTGCGTGCCGCCGGCATAAATGACCGTGGGCCGGCCGTCCTTGTAGGGCCGCGCCCCTTCGCTTCCTTCTTCCAATGCGAAGATCGGCAACACGATCACTTTCGCGCGCAGCAACTCGCGGTACTTGTGCGCGAGATAGTTGCCCATGGCCTGCGACACGACGATCACACGGCTCGCTTTTTCCACCGCCATGCGCTCGCAATCGTCGTGGATGCGCGCGGAGAAGAAATCATTGTGCATCCGAAACTCTTCGGGCACGACACCGTGCACGTCGAGCACCCACTTCAGACCCGGCACGCGAAGCGCCGCTTCCGCCGCCGCATTCGGCATGCGCAAGACGCTGTGGAAATAAACGCGTTTGAAGCGGCGCGCCAGCAACGCGACGAGCCGGCGCTGATTGCGCGACGCCAGGGAAATATTCAGCACCCACGCGTTATGCGCCGCCCTTTCGATGAAAGGCTTCGCCTCCGGATGACCGCGCACGTCGCAATACACCCTGTGTTTCGAAGGGAACAGCGAATCGATCGCTTTGACGCGCTGGAAATAGCCGTCACGCTCGCGCTCCTTGGTCGGATACGGCGCGAAGAAAAGAATTCCGTCGCCGTGACGCAGCAGTTGCAACAATTCGTATCCGCGCACGAGGCGGCTCACCTTCGAGGTGGGGAATTGCGCTGCGCGAGCCAGCCGGTTCGTCACGCGTTGCTTCAGGCTGAGCGGCTTGTCCTGCGACTTGGCGGCTTGCATCGCGGTCAGCTCGCGAGCCATGCCCGACGTCCTAGCGACCAGCGCATCCAGTTCATCGGCGAACGACTCGAATCGAACCTTCATGCGCTGCACGACTTCCGGCGACACACCCTGGCCGTCCGCCGACAGGTATAGCTCGATGTCCGTGTCCAGACTGTTGATCGCGGGCAACAGTGATGCCACCGACGCGGGTTGGTCGACATGCCGCCCCATCACCAGCGAACGCAGATCGTTCAGCTGTTCAGTCTGCCAGCGCGCGGTTTCGCCACCCAAGTGCTTCGAATAGGCTTCGAGGCCTTCTACGAGCGTGCGCATCTGGCGTGCGTACAGGCGATGCGTTTCGAGGTGAATCGGAACCCGTTTCGGCGAGGCAATCGCGAACAACGAATCCTGCATCCAGGCGGTCACGGACAGGCGCGTGCGGTCCTGCCATGCGCGGCCATGCTTCTCTTCGAAGCGCGCGCGGTTCTGCGCGGCGAATCCTTGCGCCTCCACCACGTCCAGCTTGCCGAACGAAGCCGAGCCCCAGTGATGGATATACACATCGCGCGCCACGTACATTTTGAATCCGCCTTGCAAAATGCGGACGCAGTGGTCGTCGTCTTCGTAAGCGCCTGGAAAGAAGCGTTCGTCGAGCGTGCCGACGCTTTCGATCAACTCGCGCGAGAACAGCACGCAGTAGTAACTCAGGAAGTCGCTGTCGACGGTCAGGCCGAGCCAGCCTTCGCGGCGGCGAATCGCAAACTCCGTGAGCACCGGCATATCGAGCGCGGCGCTGCCTTCACCCAGTCTGTTGCGGTCGCCGAGATGATAGGGAATGGGAATGCCCTGCTCATTGTTCGACGCGTTGGTCAGCGGGCCGATCGCATCCTTACCTGCCGCGACGAGATAGTCCAGCCAGTGGTCGGTGACGATGACGTCGCTATTGAGCAGGCAGATATGCGTGATCGTCGGATCCGCGAGGCAGTACTGGATGCCGATGTTGTTGCCACCGGAAAAGCCGAGGTTCTTGTCTTGCTGAAAGAATTTGCCTTGCAAGCCGTACTGGGCGACGGCGTGCTCGAACGTGGCCTGCACGGCGGCACGCTCGGCCGGCCGGGATGCGTTATCGATCGCGGCCACCACGAATTCCGTATCGCTGCGGGTCTTGATCAGACTCTCGATCGCAAGCGCGAACACCTCCGCTGAATTGAAGGTTACGATAACAATGCCAACACGCGCCTTCTTGCTATTCATTATATTGATCCAATACCTGCCGACGTTAATTCGACTTATACCTTTAAGCGAATTTCCTAAATCACATCAGGAAATCCTTTTTTGGATTTCATAAAAAACCAATAGCATGCGCACAGAAAAGCAATCGACACGGCCAACTGAATAATCATGCCGACCGCATCCGGCCATTGGCCAAAGAAAAATACGTGCCGCACGTTTTCCAGCACCGGTGTAAAAGGATTCATCGCGACCGCGAATCGCAGGATTTGCGGCACCATGTCGAGCGGATAAAACACCGGGCTCAGATACATGATAGCCATGGAAATGGGCGGCACCAGCAGCTTGATATCGGGCAGATATACGCCGAGCGACGCCAGCAGATACGTCACGCCCAGCACGGCGAAGAACATCGGCAGCAGAACGACCGGCAGCGCAATGGCGGACAGCGGCGGCAGGCCGACGAACACCAGGTTGAACAGGAGAAGAAGGCCATAGCCGATCGCCGCGTTCACGACCGCGGACACAGTAATGGCGAGCGGCAACACCTCGAGCGGGAACACGACCTTTTTGATAAAGTTCGGATTCTCGCGCATCAGCATCGGCGCGCGCAGAAAGCATTCGGAAAAGAACGTGTAGGTGATGAGTCCGCTGAAAAGAATCAGCGCGGACGCCTTACTGTTTAACCCTTCGCCGGCCCAGCGCGCCTTAAACACGACGCTAAAAACAAAGAAATAGACCAGCAAAGTCAGGATTGGCGTAACGATCATCCAGACGGAGCCGAGCGCCGAACCGCGGAATTTAGTCGCAAGGTCACGGCGGACAAAGTCCCACAAGAGCGACCGATGCCGCAAAACAGAAATTTGCATTGATAGGTTCCGACAAACCGTCTGCGCTTCGATTGTCATACCGATGCAGACGGTGCTAAAAATTCCGGCGGCGTGTTGACAGGCGCGCCGGAACGTCATGAATATGTGTGGATACAGCCGCCGCCATCTTAACCCGGCATTCTGCCGTAGCGGACTGAACCCCGTCAAATCAAGCGCCAGCGTGCCGCAGCCGGCTTCGTGCAGACGCCAAGCCGTCGGCGCCGCTATTCGAACTGGCCGATGCGGGGCGGCGACGCCAGCGTAAATGGCCGCACCTCGCAGCTGAGCGACAGATTCGGGTTGTACGCCGGATCGCGTTCGAACCAGCCTTCCCAACGTGCCTCCATGCGGCGGATTTCGCTCACGAACCGCTCGTACTTCGCCGGATCGAGGTCCGAGCCGCGAGTCGCCGATTCGTGGTGGTACATCTCGGCATACGGCGTCCAGATATTGCGGTAGCCCGCCTTCAGCAGCTTCATGCAGAAGTCTACGTCGTTGAAGGCGACGGCCAGGTCTTCTTCCAGTCCGCCCACTTCGTCGTAGACCGACTTCCTGACCACGAGGCAAGCAGCGGTCACCGCCGACAGGTTCTGCGTCGCCACCGCACGTCCGAAGTACCCGAAGTGACCGCGCTTCATCATGTGATGCATATGGCCGGCAATTCCGCCGAGACCGAGCACCACGCCGCCGTGCTGCAACGCATCAGTCGGATACCACAGGCAGGCGCCCACCGCGCCGGCGCGCGGCAGATTGGCCAGACTGACCATTTCATTCAACCAGTCCGGAGAGATCACCTCGATATCGTTATTCAACAGACACAGGAATTCACCGGTCGCAACGCGCGCCGCGTGATTATTCAATGCCGAGAAATTGAACGGCGATTCATCGCGCAAAACGCGCACATTGGAACGCTGCGATATTTCGTCGAAATATTTCATTGTCTCCGGCTGCACGCTGCCGTTGTCGACGATGATGATTTCGAAATTCTGATAAAGCGTGTAGCCAAAAACGCTGTCCAGACATTGCTTGAGCAGCACAAGCCCATCCCGCGTCGGAATGATGATCGACACTTTGGGCTGCGGACTGGGCAGCGTATAACGCACGCGCAGCACCCCGAGTGATTCAACCGGATGCTCGACCGTCGCGCTGATATTCGCGCGCTTCAGGTGATCTTCCAGCGCGCGAATCGCGGCGATCAGCGCATACGGCTTCTCGCTGCCGCTGCCCGCCGTGCTGCCGGGCACGATGCGCCAGTGATACAGCACATGCGGAATGTGGATCACGCTGTCGTCGCCGGCAAGCTCCACGCAGCGCAATGCCAGGTCGTAATCCTGGCTGCCTTCGAAGCCCTTCCTGAAACCGCCCGCTTCGCGAACCAGCCTGGTTTCCAACACGCCCAGATGGGAAAACATGTTCTGCGTGAGGAACATCTGCGGGTTCCAGTCGGACTTGAAGTACGGCGTGGTGCGCTTGCCCTCGGTGTTGAGCTTGTCTTCGTCGCTGTAGAACATCCGGCCCTGCGGATGCAGATTGATGTAGCGCGCCACCATGTACAACGCGTGCGGCGGAAGCAGATCGTCGTGGTCCAGCAAGGCGACGTATTCGCCCGTTGCAAGCGCGAGTGCGCTATTGCTGGCCTCGGAAATATGACCGTTCGTCTCGCGGAAGACGACCTTGATGCGGCTGTCGGCCGCGGCGAGTTCCTGCAGGACCGCCTTGACGTGCGGCTGGGTGGAAGCGTCGTCCGCAATGCACAGCTCCCAATGCGGATAGATCTGCGTCTGCACCGACGCAACCATCTCGCGCAGCAGACGTTCGTCGCTGTTGTAGGTGGGCACAACGACAGAGATCAGCGGCTTGCGCGCCAGCAGAGCAATTTCCGCTTCGATTTCACGTTGCTTGTCCGGCGTGACCGTATCGTACTGGCTGATCCACTCATGGTAGACCTCGTCACGCGGCGGACCGTCGGCAAATCCGCGTCCGCTTTTGAGCCGGCGCACGCGCGCCACGACGCCTGGCAGGCCTTCGCGCCCGATCACCGACGCGTAATAGCCCAGCGCGCTGCCCAGCCCGCCCCTGACCTCGGCTTGCCGGCCAATGGTGCTGAATGCGAGCCGCACCGCCGCCGCGATACGGCTCACCGAGCGCAGCGGTGCCGTCACACGCCATGAAGTCGAATTCAGCAACGTGGCCTGCTCAACCTCCAGCTTCAGAATCCGATTGTTAAGCTTGGCGATCGACTCGCCGTCGTTGATCGCGTCACCGAGCTGTTTCTCGAGCTGCGCCACACGCGCCTGAAGACCGCGCGCATCTTCAGCGCCGGACGATAACGGCTCATCGTGGGAGACGTCCTGACTGACTGCATCCTGCTGATGCCCGCTAAATTTCGTATTCATGCAATTCCTTCCTGCGCGTCCGACGAGATGCCTGCTGCCCGTGGAGTTCGTGGTCAATGGCATCGACTGCTGTCGCACCGCTTTCTAAAGTCTACCTAGCCGCCCGCGGATGCCGTCCCACATACCGAGCAAGGCCATTTTCAGATGGGCCATCCGCTCCGAGGGCATCAATGAATAAATGACGAGCCGCACCGGAAACTTGACCAGTTCGGACGACTTCCAGGTCCAGGGCACATAAGAGCGGCGAATCAGCACGACGGCGTTGCGGAACAGATAGTAGTGACGCAACGGGCTGTGCATGGGATACGCGCGACCCAGTACGCGGACCGGCTCGCCGCCAAGTTCATGGCTCATGTGCACCCACGGCACGCCCAATACCCGGTAGCCCTTCTGCTTGGCACGCACACACCATTCCAGGTCGACGAAATCAATGAAAAGCGCGTCGTCCATCGGACCGATGCTCGACCACCAGCGCAAATTGATGCACGACCCCGACGAAATCAGGAAGTCGACCTCGATAGGCTGATCGCCCTGCGGCACGATCCGCTCCAGCGTGCCCCACTTGAAGCGCACGAACGGCGCGAGGCCGCGCAGACGCGCGTCTTCATAAGCCGGACCCACCAGCGCGACCCGCTCGCCCGATGCGTTGGCCGCCTCGATGACTTTCGGCAACTCCGTGAACAACGCCGCAGGCGGCTCGCTGTCCTGATCGAAGATGATCGCCATATCGAAGCCGCCGCGAATCAGCGCTTCGACGCCCTGATTGATCGCCGTCGCGATGCCCGCGTTCTCGCCGTTGGGCAGGTACTCGATCGTCGCGGCCAGTCCCAGCTCGCTCGCCGGCCGCACGCCTGGCGTGTTGTCGACCACCACGCAGTGCATTCTTGCGGCGAGCCGGTTGGCCCGCTCGATACAGGCCGCATCGGGGTTGTAGAAAACAACGACGGCGCCCGTACGCGATGTCAGCGGCGTGCTGCTCAACGCTCGGCCAGGCAGAGTTGCAAGGCGTCGCGCCAATCCGGCGCCTGCACGCCGAACGTCCGTGCAAGCTTGTCATTCGACATGCGCGAGTTGCCGGGCCGCTTCGCCGGCGTCGGATAGGAGGCAGCCGGGATCGGCTTGACGGTCGGCGTTTTCGCCAGGCCCGACAGTTCGAAAATGGCCTCGGCAAAACCGTGCCACGACGCCGAACCCGTCGCGGTCAGGTGATAAACGCCCGAATGCTGCTGCCACCAGTCGCTCTGGCCAGGCGCCGCCGCTTGTGCGAGTACGTTTGCCGTGAGCGTGGCAATCGTTTTTGACCAGGTCGGCGCGCCGATCTGGTCGGCGACCACGCTCAATTCGTCGCGTTCCGCGCCGAGGCGCAGCATTGTCAGCAGAAAGTTCTTGCCACGCGTGCCGTACACCCAGCTCGTGCGCAAGATGAGGTGCGCGCAGCCGCTTGCGGCAATGGCCTGCTCCCCAACCAGCTTGCTGTGCCCATACGCGTTTTGCGGATCGGTGGGATCGTCTTCGACGTAGGCGCCGTTTTTCTCGCCGTTGAAAACATAGTCGGTCGAATAGTGGACCAGCGCCGCACCCAGCTTTTTCGCTTCTTCAGCGAGCACGCCCGGCACTTCGCCGTTGATGCGCATGGCGAGATCGAGCTCCTCTTCCGCTTTGTCGACCGCGGTATAGGCCGCGGGATTGACGATCAGCGTCGGCCGGATGTTGCGCACCACGGCGCGAACCTGATCCGGATCGGACAGGTCCATCGCGGCGCGGTCCACCGCAACCACGGTGCCGAGCCCTTGCAACGTACGCGCGAGCTCGAAACCGACCTGGCCGTTTACGCCGGTGAGGAGGATCGTCCGCCTGGCATCATGTGCGCTCATGCGACAACCCCTTATGCGAAGACATCAGCATCGGCCAGAAGCCTGGCTGCCGCGTCTTTCGCCGCCAGCAGCGGCTCTTCGTCGATCGGCCATTCGATGCCGATGGCCGGATCGTTCCAGACGATGCTGCGCTCGTGCTCGGGATACCAGTAGTCGGTGGTCTTGTAGAGGAACTGCGCGGACTCGGACAGCACCACGAAACCGTGCGCGAAACCGGGCGGCACCCACAACTGCCGATGGTTGTCGACCGACAGAACCACGCCCGCCCACTTGCCGAAATTCGGCGAACTCTTGCGGATGTCCACCGCGACGTCGAACACTTCACCTTCGACGACACGCACGAGCTTGCCCTGCGCATTCTGGACCTGGTAGTGCAGCCCACGCAGCACGCCCTTCGCGGAGCGCGAATGGTTGTCCTGCACGAATTCGACGCCCGGCTCGACCTGCTCGGCAAATTCCTTCGCATTGAAGCTCTCGAAGAAAAAGCCTCTCGCGTCGCCAAACACTTTGGGCTCGATGATCTTGACTTCAGGCAGCGCGGTTGCGGTTACTTGGATGGCCATGCCACTTGGTCCGTAAGAAGGTTTTGTAGATACTTGCCGTAGGCGTTCTTCGCGAGCGGTCTGGCGAGCGCCTGCAGCTGCTCGCCGTCGATCCACTGCTGCCGGTAAGCGATTTCCTCCGGACACGCGACCACCAAACCCTGGCGCTTCTGCAGCGTGGCGATGAAGGTCGCGGCTTCGATCAGCGAATCATGCGTGCCGGTGTCGAGCCACGCGAAACCACGGCCCATGATCTCGACATTGAGCGCGGCGCTGGCCAGATAACGCGAGTTGACGTCGGTGATTTCGAGTTCGCCGCGCGACGACGGCTTGATGTCCGCGGCAATGTCGCAGACCTGCCTGTCGTAGAAATACAGACCCGTGACCGCGTAGTTCGAACGCGGCTTGACCGGCTTCTCTTCGATCGACAGCGCGCGGAACTGCTTGTCGAATTCGACCACGCCGTAGCGTTCAGGATCGTGCACGTGGTACGCGAAGACCGTGGCGCCATCGGCTTTCTCGTTGGCACGCTCAAGCTGCTTCGCGAGATCGTGGCCGTAGAAAATGTTGTCACCGAGAATCAGCGCCGACGGGTCATTGCCCACAAAATCCCGGCCGATGATGAACGCCTGCGCGAGCCCATCCGGCGAAGGCTGAACCGCGTACTGGATATTCATGCCCCACTGGCTGCCGTCACCCAGCATCGCTTCGAAGCGCGGCGTGTCCTGCGGCGTGGAGATGATCAGCACGTCGCGAATGCCCGCCACCATCAGCGTTGACAGCGGGTAGTAGATCATCGGCTTGTCGTAGACCGGCAGCAATTGCTTGGAGACCACGTGCGTGATCGGATACAGGCGGGTGCCCGAACCGCCCGCGAGAATAATGCCTTTGCGCGCCATTGCCGTGCCCTTACGCGCGCTGCGCGTAGTTGGTCTCAACCCACTTGCGATAGTCGCCGGAGGCGACCTCGTCCGACCATTCCTGATTGTCCAGATACCACTGGACCGTTTTCGCGAGACCCGTTTCGAACGTTTCCGCAGGCTTCCAGCCGAGTTCGCGTTCGAGCTTGCGCGCGTCGATCGCATAACGGCGGTCGTGGCCCGGACGATCCTTCACATACGTGATCTGGTCGCGGTACGACGCACCTGCCTTCGGACGCAACTGGTCGAGCAGGTCGCACAGCGTGTGGACCACGTCGAGGTTCTTCTTCTCGTTCCAGCCGCCGATGTTGTACGTCTCACCCGGCGTGCCGCGCGCGAGCACTTCACGGATCGCGCTGCAATGGTCGCCGACATACAGCCAGTCGCGCACGTTCTGACCGTCGCCATACACCGGCAGCGGCTTGCCGCCGAGCGCGTTGGCGATCATCAGCGGAATCAGTTTCTCGGGAAACTGGTACGGGCCGTAGTTGTTCGAGCAGTTCGTGGTGAGCACCGGCAGGCCATACGTATGATGGTAGGCGCGCACAAGATGGTCGGAACCCGCCTTGGTGGCCGAGTAAGGGCTATTCGGCGCGTACGGCGTGGTCTCGGAGAATTGCGGATCGGTAGCGGAGAGCGAGCCGAATACTTCATCGGTCGAAACGTGCAGAAAGCGGAACGCGGCCTTGTCGGCCTCGCCGAGCGCAGTCCAGTACTGACGGGCCGCTTCCAGTAGCGTGAAGGTGCCCACCACGTTCGTTTGCACGAAATCAGCCGGGCCATGAATCGAACGGTCCACGTGGCTCTCGGCGGCGAAATGCAGTACGGCACGCGGCTTGTGCTCCGCGAAGAGCGCGTCGAGCGCAGCGCGATCGCAGATATCCGCGCGCACGAAAATGTGCTTCGGATTGTTTTGTTGCGACTTGAGCGTACCCAGATTGCCGGCGTACGTCAGCTTGTCCACGTTCAGTACCGCTTCGTCCGACGCATTGAGCCAGTCGAGCACGAAATTGGCGCCGATAAAACCGGCGCCGCCCGTTACCAGAATCATGAAATTCCCTTCCAGATGTTGGTGGCAGGTCAAAGTAAATGGACCAACCTGCTACCACGCGTTGTGGTGTCGTAATCTTGTCGACGCCCGCCGCCGCCCCGCGCTCTGCGGACGGACACTCAAACGCCAATCTTATGAAGCCCCGATTATAAAGCCGCCCAAGGCAAAAACTAGAACCCTAACAACTTGAAACAGCTTGACAAGTTTGGTTTCCGTCAGTTAATTCGGCCGTCACTTTCATGTCGCATGTCGCTGTGAGCGGTCGCAGGCATGATGGAGCGCCGCGCCGATGAAACGGCTAGCGGTCTGATTCAGCGTAATGCACTGGGAAAAACGGGAGCAAACGCCGTATAAGTCTGATCAAATCAGCCTGCGATGCGGCGCATTATGGTTGTTTATACGCGAACGAAAAGTCGCGCGTCACCATGCCCCAAATAGATGGCGGATCGCCGCGCAATTGCGGCCGATTATGCCGCCAGCATCCAGCGCAACGTATCCATGAATGGAATCGCCTCGACTTTCGGCACGAGCGTGCGCAGCTTGGCGGGCGAACCGGCTAGCATCTTCACATCGGTTTGCCGCACAAAGGCGGGATTGATCTGAATCTCGAGTTCATGCCCGGTCAGATCACTCGCCGCGGAAAGAATTTCGCGCAATGTAAAGGGCGTGCCGGTGCAGACATTGACGGTTTCCGAAGCGGCCTCGGAATCGAGCAAGGCTTCATATGCGCTTGCCACGTAGCGCACGTCGGAGAAGTCGCGCGCCACGTCGATATTGCCGAGTTCGATCGACGGTTCGCGGCGCGCAAAGTGCTCGACGATCTTGGGCACGAGGAAGTTGGATGCCTGGCCGCGGCCGGTATAGTTGAACGGCCGCACGATCAGGATCGGCAGGCGGTCGAACCACGTCCGCACCATCGTTTCCATCGCCGCCTTGCTGGCCGCGTAGTGATTGACCGGCGTGACCGGAAAGCTCTCGTCGATGGCTGCGCTCGTCACGTTGCCGTACACGTTCGCGCTGCTCGCGATCAGCAGCTTGCGCGGCGTATGACCGACAGCGGCGCACGCCTCCAACAAATTCAGCGTGCCGATCACGTTGACGCGGTAAAAGTCGAGCGGATCGTTATGACCTACGAAACTGATCGCAGCGAGGTGGACGATGTAGTCGGGCCGCGCGATCTCGATCACGCGCCGGCAGGCGTCCGGCGACGTGATGTCGAGCCGCAGGCGCGTCGGCGTTTCCGCCACGTCGCGCCCCGCGACCGTTTCGATCACGGTGTGGCCGCGCCCGAGCAGGTTGTCGACCAGATAGCGGCCAGTGAAGCCGCTCGCCCCGGTGACGAGCGTACGAATAGGCTGCTCTGCATGAAAAGACGACATGCTTTCTCCGTTCATGAAAGTCATCCTGTTGTGTCGCAATATCGTGGGCGCCCTGCGCCAGGCCGCTTGCCAGCGGCGCCTTGACCCGATATCAAGCCTTCAAACGGGCTATTATGTCACGCTAATATGTTGCATTGCCCAACGCGGCACGCCGCGTGCGTAACAGCGTGTATCAAACCGCACTCATTTCCTCGATGACACCCGCCACTACGTCTTCCGCGCTTTCCGATCCGCCCCTACTCCCGCTCGCTTTCGGCGATCTGCAAGGCTGCCGCACGCCGTTCCAGCAACTGCTGGCCAAGGCCGCGCCGCCGGCCGGCACGCCGCTGTGGTTCGCGGGCGACCTGATCAACCGCGGCACCGAGTCGCTGGCCACGTTGCGCGACGTCATCGCGCTCGGCGAGCAGGCAGTGCCGGTGCTGGGCAATCACGATTTGCATCTGCTGTCGGTGTCGGCGGGGATTCGCAAGTCGAAGAAAGGCGACACGATCGACGAGATTCTCGCCGCGCCGGATTCCGCCGACCTGCTCGAGTGGATCCGCCACCGTCCTATCGCGCATTTCGACAACGGCATGCTGATGGTCCACGCGGGCGTACTGCCGCAGTGGGACGTGAATCTGACGCTCGAACTCGCCGAAGAATTGCAGCGCGCCCTGCGTGCGCCGAACTGGAAGGAGACGCTCGCCGGCTTGTACGGCAACGAGCCGAATCGCTGGAAACCGGGACTGAAAGGCATCGAGCGGCTGCGTTTGACGTGCAGCGCGTTGACGCGCATCCGCTTCTGCACCGCCGAAGGCACCATGGATTTCAGCAGCAGCGGCGGCCTGAATGCGGCGCCGCCGGGTTGCATGCCGTGGTTCGATGTCCCAGCGCGCAAGACCGCCGATGTGACCGTGGTGTTCGGTCATTGGGCTGCGCTCGGGCTGATTCTGCGTGACAACCTGATCGGCCTCGATTCAGGCTGCGTGTGGGGCGAACAATTGTCCGCCGTGCGTCTCGCGCGACAGCCCGCGGAGCGTACGCTGACACAGGTCGAGTGCGAGAACTGCCGCGCTGCGGCCGGCGGCAATTAATCCGCCGCGGCGACCCGGTCGCATGTCGGCATCGACCGTAGGCCGAATTTCAGGCCGAACGCCCTGACCTGTCGACCTGATCGGCCGGTTCTTCAACCGGTTCTTCAATCAGCTTTGCCGCTGCGGCGGACGTAGCGGCCCGCTCCGCCATCACCGCGCCGGTCATCGCGGCGCCGCTTTGCATCTCCCGCAATGCGGCCGCGATCACGCCTTCCGCTTCCGCCGCCAATGTGCGCCGGTCGGCGCCCGGCGCGAGCGGTGCGCAAACATAGATATGCGCGGTGAGCGGTCCGCCGCCCAGCAGCAGATTCAGCGAATCGGCGAGCGACAGATCGTCGATATAGGCGGGCGCCGTGGATTGCCGGCCCTGCGCGTCCTCATACATCATGCACAGTGGCTGCACCGGCGCCGACGCCGACACGGCTGCCTGAAACATGTTCGCGTGAAACGGCAGCAGCCCAAGCCCGTTGGAGGTGGTGCCTTCGGGAAACACGCACATCAGTTCGCCCGCGCTTAGGCGGTCGGACAGTTCATGCATGATCCGCCTGGCGTCGCTGCGCTTTTCGCGCTGGATGAACACCGTGTCCAGTTGCTGCGCGAGCCAGCCGACCACCGGCCATTGCCGGATCTCGGCCTTCGAGACGAACGGCGTGGGCCGCCACGCGTTGATCACATAGATGTCGATCCACGAAATGTGGTTGGCGACCACCAGCGCGCCGCGATCGAGCCGCGCGCTGTCGTTATGCACGACGAGCCGCATACCGCACAGGCGCAGCATCTTCAGCGACCATTCGCGATTGAGCGTGTGACGCACCTCGGCGCTGGCTTTGGGAAAGCGCGTCGCCACGACCCACATGCCGTGCAGCAGATGAACGACGAGACGTGCCTTGCGTAACGCGAGCTTCATGGTCGGAGCGTTCCTGATTGGGTCAGTAAGGGTTGGCCTATGAGCGGGACAATGAGCGTGGCAACACCGCGGCTATCAACGCTGTTCGAATGCGACATGCCCGGACACGATGGTCGCACGCACGCGCGCCGGCAGTTCGTAACCGAGGAACGGCGTGTTATGCCCTTGGCTCTTCAGCGCACGCGGCTCGACGCGCCAATGCGCATTGCGGTCGAACACGCAGAGATCGGCCACGCCGCCCACGGCGATACGGCCGGCCGCGTCCAGTTTGAGCACGTTGGCCGGCGCCGTGGTGATGCGGTTCAGCGCCTTCGCAAGCGGCACGCGTGCTTCGTCGGCCCACTTCACCGTCAGCGACAGGAACAGCTCCAGCCCGGTCGCACCGGGGGTAGCCTCGGCGAACGGCAGCAGCTTTTCGTCGTCGTCGACCGGCGTGTGGTCGGAGCAGATCGCGTCGATCGTGCCGTCGATCAGGCCCGCGCGAATCGCCTCGCGGTCGCGCTGTTGACGCAGCGGCGGATCGAGCCGGAACTGCGCGTCGAAATAGCCGATGTCGAGGTCGATCAGATGCACGTGATTCACGGTGACGTCGCATGAGACCGGCAAACCCTCGGCCTTCGCCGCGCGCACCAGCGCAATGCCCGCCGCCGACGACACATGCGACAGATGCACCCGCGCGCCTGTCACGCGCACCAGTTCGAAAATGGTATGCAACGCGATGGTTTCCGCCGACACCGGCACGCCCGAGAGCCCCAGCCGCGATGCCAGCGCGCCGCTCGCGGCCACGCCGCCCTTGCCAAGATAGGCGTCCACGGGACGCAGCCACACGGTATAGCCGTAGGTGTTCGCGTATTGCAGCGCGCGCATTAGCACCTGCGTATCGACCACCGGCACGTCGGCCTGCGAAAAGCCGATGCAGCCTGCTTCGGTCAGCTCGACCATCTCCGTGATGACCTGCCCCTTGAGACCGACCGTCAGCGCGCCGAGCGGATACACATGCGCCTGGTCCAGATTGCGCGCACGGAACTTGAGCATTTCGACGAGGCCCGGTTCATCGAGCGTCGGATCGGTGTCCGGCGGGCAGACGAGGCTCGTCACGCCGCCCGCGAGCGCGGCGGCCATTTCGGATTCGAGCGTCGCCTTGTGTTCGTAGCCCGGCTCGCGCAACCGCGCCGACAGGTCGACCAGACCCGGCGCGACGCAGAGACCTTGGGCGTCGATCGTCTTCTCCGGGTGGAAATCCGCGGGCGCGTCGCCAATGGCGGCGATCTTGCCCGCCGCGATAAAAATGTCCTGCTGCTGTTCGGTGCCCGCTACCGGATCGATCAGCGTGCCGCCTTGAATAAGAATCTTCATGCGCTGCCTTATATTCAGCTGAGTTCAGCTAATTCCGCGTTACGTGTCGCGGGTTCGTACTGTGCGTGAGTGACGCGGCTCCGCATCCGCATCCGCAGGGTCAGTCGTGATTACCCGCGACAATTCCCATCACCGCCATGCGCACCGCGATACCGAAAGTCACCTGATTCAGAATCACCGATTGCGGACCGTCGGCCACTTGCGAATCGATTTCGACGCCGCGATTCATCGGGCCGGGGTGCATCACGATCGCGTCGGGCGCGGCGAGCGCGAGACGCTCCGGCGTCAAGCCCCAGCTCTTGAAATACTCCTGCGCCGACGGCAGCAATGCGCCGCTCATCCGTTCGTTCTGCAGACGCAGCATGATGATCACGTCGACGTCCTTCAGGCCTTCGTCGAGGTTGTGAAACACGCGTACGCCCATCTGTTCCAGGCCGCCCGGCAACAGCGTGCGCGGCCCGATCGCGCGCACTTCCGGCACGCCGAGCGTGGTTAGCGCGTGAATGTCCGAGCGCGCGACGCGCGAGTGCAGAATGTCGCCGACGATCGCCACGCGCAGCTTCGTGAAGTCCTTTTTGTAGTGGCGGATGGTGTACATGTCGAGCAGCCCCTGCGTGGGGTGCGCATGACGGCCGTCGCCGGCATTGATCACGTGCACGTGCGGCGCGCAATGCTGGGCGATCAGGTACGGCGCGCCGCTCGATGCATGGCGCACGACGAACATATCGGCATGCATCGCCGAGAGGTTGTTGATCGTGTCGAGCAGCGACTCGCCCTTGCTGGTCGACGACGCGTTGATATTCAGATTCAGCACGTCCGCCGACAGACGCGTCGCGGCGATCTCGAAGGTGGTGCGAGTGCGCGTCGAGTTCTCGAAGAACAGGTTGAACACCGACTTGCCGCGCAACAGCGGCACCTTCTTCACTTCGCGATCGGTCACGCTGACGAACTGATCGGCGGTGTCGAGAATGTGATTGACGATCGCCTTCGGCAAGCCCTCGATCGACAACAGATGTTTGAGCTCGCCGTTTTTCGTGAGCTGCGGGTTGCCCTTGAGGAAGCCATAACGGAAGCGCTCGGTGGCGCTGTCGGCGGAATCCTTGGGAGCCTGGGTGGCGATGGTCATGATGTACCTGCTTCAAATACGGACTTCGACGTGATCGGTGTCGATGCGGACTGCGTGTGACGATGCCGGGCCAACTTTCGCGCGTTTAGTTGCAGCGAGCGGCTCGATAAATCTCTCTTGCGTGGCGCGTGATGGCTCGATGCCATGCGCCGATTGCGACGGAAGCGCGGCGCGCCTCGCACATCGCGCCCTGTTCAATCGACGCGTGCTTCAGTGTGAAAAGTGAAACACTGCGCGGATGCGCCGCCTGCTTCGTCGCGTTCCGTGCGGGCCAGCACGAGCGTGGCGTCGGCGGGAATGTCCACCACGCCGCCGACAAAGCGTGCCGCAACCGGCAATTCACGTCCGCCGCGATCGGCCAGCACCGCCAGTTCAACTGATGCCGGGCGGCCGTAGTCGTACAGCTCGTTGAGCGCCGCGCGAATCGTGCGGCCGGTGTAGAGAACGTCGTCGACCAGCACGATACGGCGGCCGTCGACCGAAAACGGCAGCGAGGTCGGGCTTGCCTGCGAGTGCAGCCCTTTTTTCGCGTAATCGTCGCGATGCAGCGCGACGTTCACCACGCCGAAATTCGGCAGGTTCAGATCGCGCGCCAGCCGTTCGGCAAGCCACGCGCCGCCGCTGTAGATGCCGGCCAGCACGGCGCCCTCGGCGCCGTCTTTTCCGGCGCCGAGCTGGTCGCCATACACCGCGCGAATCTGGTCGAGCAACGCGCGATAAAGCGCTTCGGCGTCAATGGAACTCATGATCGTCGGAAAGTCCGTCTAGATATTGCTGGAGGATGATGCTGGCGGCTTCGGCGTCGAGCATGTCGGCGCGGCCGTTGCCGGCGCGGATTTCCGCCTTCGCCTCGACCGACGAATAGCGTTCGTCGATCCACGTGACGGGCAAATTGAAACGGCCATTCAATTGATTGCCGAAGCGCTTCGCGAGTTGCGTCATTGCGTGCGGCGTGCCGTCCGGATGCAACGGCAAACCGACCACAAGCGCGTTCGGTTTCCATTCTGCGATCAGCTTGCCGACTGCCTCGAACCGATATTCGCGGCTGCGGTTCTGCACGATCACGAGCGGCCTTGCGCGACGCGTCAGCGAATTGCCGACCGCCACGCCGATGCGTTTTTCACCGTAGTCGAACGCAAGCAGCGTCGCCTCACGTCCGGCCGGCAGACTCATGCGTGACCCGCCTCGCCGGACAGCATCGACAGGTTGATGCCGAGAAGAGCCAACGCGGCTTCGAGACGTTCTTCGGCGGGTACGTCGAAGATGATTTTCGGGTCGGCTTCGACCGTCAGCCAACCGTTCTTCGAAATCTCTTCTTCGAGCTGACCCGCGCCCCAGCCGGCATGGCCGAGCGTGAGGAGGAAACGCTCGGGACCCGTACCGCTCGCGACGGCTTCGAGCACGTCTTTCGACGTGGTCATCTCGAGACCGCCCGGCACCGACATGGACGACGTGTACGCGTTGCCGTCTTTCGGATCGTGCAGCACGAAGCCGCGCTCGGTTTGCACCGGGCCGCCGAAATAAACGGGCACATGGAGAAGGGGTTCGATCTCGAGCTTGAGATCGATGCGACTGAAGAGCGCTTGCAGGTCGATATCGGTCGGCCGGTTGATCACGAGGCCGAGCGCACCGCGCTCGCTGTGATCGCAAAGGTAGACCACCGTTCCCGAAAACGTCGGATCCGCCATGTTCGGCATGGCGATCAGGAACTGGTTGGTCAGATTGATGCGATCGGTACTCTTGGACATAGTTCGGATTTTAGCAAAGACGATGCAGGATGGCGGGGCTTTGAGCGTGGGACCGCGATGTGTGCCATGAAGCGAGCCGCGAGCCATCGACGGCGAATCAAGTTGCACTCTATCACGCACGCGGGCCCTCGCCACCGTGCAGGTTCCCGCTGTGTCACGGCACGCGTGTTGCGTGGCGTGCGGTCGCGTCACTTCACCGCGGCCAGTGACGACCCGGTGACAGACGGACCGGCGCGCCCCACGACCCGGCGCGCCGATGACTCACGCGCCGCCCTGCTCGATGGAGCGCGTCAAGGCGGCCAGCGCGGTGCCGCCGCCGGGTGGCGCGACGCCCGCGGCGACCTTGTGCAGCGTGGCGCGCAGGGCTTCGGCGGCCTGCTCGAGCGTGCTCGCCGCCGGAGCGCCGACGATCACGTGCGCGCGTACCGCGGGCGTCGAGACGCCGGCATGCGCGCGACGGCGCCACGCGAGCCCCAGCGCATCGGCTAGCAGCGCCACGTGGCCGAGGCCCAGCGCGCACGCGGCGGAGCCGAGCCGGTAGGCGGCGTCGCCCGCCTGCAGCGCTTCGCTCGGATCGGCTTTCTCCGGCTGGTCGGCTGCACGGGCATGCTCGGTCAACGCGGCGATCGATGCGTCCGCCGTTTGCAGAAAATCTTCGTAGGCGTTCACATTCACGGCCAGCACGCCCAATTCGCGCGTCAAGGCGCTACGGCTGGCGCTGATCGCCTGGGCCTGCACGGCGCCCGCTTCCCAAAGCATTTCGGACGCCTGGGTGCCCGCGACGTGCCAGTCCACCGTCAAGCCGTAGTCGTGCAGCACTTCCACCTGGTCGGCGTCTTCCGCGGCGGCGCCGAACAACGCATAGTCGCGCCACAGCAGCGCAAGCGTTGCGCGCACGAGTGAGCGCGGCGCAAGCTCGATGCCGCGCGCGTGATCGGCGAGCGCGAGGTTGCAACGCGCGTAAAAACGCCGCGCGTCGGTTTCGCCCGTGGCGCGGCCGCTGACCCGCAACGCCTTGGCGCAAGCCTTGGCGAGCCGCCAGAAATCGTAGGGGTCCGGGCCGGCGAGTTCGCCGAAGACAGCGTCCAGTTCGTCGAGCGCCGCGTTGGTGACGGCCAGCGCCGCCGCACTGCCGGTGTTGGCCTGCGAGCGCAGCACCGGCAGCAGCGCGCGTTCGTAACGCGCGCGCAGATGCGCCAGTTGATCGGCGGGCTGCGTGTGCAGCGAGACGGGCGGCACCGGCCGCGCGGTCAACGCGAGATCTTCGAAGGCGATGGTGGAACCCGGTGTGTGCTCCGACAGATGCGTGCCGAGCGCCCGGTAATGATCGAACAGGACCGGCGAGCAGGACAGCTCGCGCAAGTTGTGACGCTCGAGCGCGGCGCGGAAGTCGCGCAACGCCGCGCCGAACACGGGGCGCGCGCTCAGCGCGTCGACCGGGTCGCCTTCGACCAGCGGCGAAACCCGCACTAATGCGTCAGCGAAACGCTGAGCGCTCAGCCAGCCGGCCCCGCGCAATGCATGCGACGCACGCAGCAGCGCCGACGTGCTCTCGCTGTGCTGTTCGAACGCCAGCAGCGCCTCGGCCAGCGCAAGCTCGGCGGGGCGCACGGCGCCGCCGCGCGGATTCGGCAAGGCATCGAAGGAAACGGGTGCAGCGGATTGAGGAGTCATGGGCAGGCGACACGAAGCTGACGGGCCGTCGCCTCGCCGCACGCAGACTGATCGGCGAACGCGCGAACCGGCGACAGGACAATGACAGACTAACGTTGCGACACGGCGCGGCCGAGGACGTTCCGCGTCGACGCGTTGGGGCAAACTTCAGAACGTACCGTGTGCGTTCGATCCTGCGCGGCACACCGACCGGGAAACATCACGCCAGCGCCGCGCCGCGGGCATGCGGCACGGCCCGTAGCCGGTCTGCCGGCTGCTCCCGGACTTCAGATCTGGACCATCTCGAAGTCTTCCTTACGCGCGCCGCACTCCGGGCAGGTCCAGTTTATGGGGACGTCTTCCCAGCGCGTGCCCGGCGCAATGCCTTCGTCCGGCAAACCGGCTTCTTCGTCGTAAATCCAGCCGCAAATCAGGCACATCCAGCTTTGATATTCCATTCTTGTGTCGCGTCGTAGAGTCCGGGGAAACGGGAGCCATGATGGTACCGTGTTGCCGCCCCAATGCCTAGCAATCAGACACGCGCAATCGCAGGGTGCGACGGCCTTTGGTTATGCAGTTGCGTCGCCCCGCGCAGTGGTTGCGACGTCGTGCCGCGCGCCGGCCCCACGCTTGCCGGCTGCGGCGCATCGCGAGATGCGAAAAAACGCCCTCGGGACGGTTTAGGCCGCATAATTGAGTCGATTGCGCACTCTCTGCGCCTAAATTTAGCTCCTTTCCGCAAATCTTCATGCCCAGCGACACGCCTCCGATCGTCCTCACCTTCGGCCTTTCCGATCCCACCGGCGGCTCCGGCCTGCAAGCCGACCTGATGACTCTTGCCAGCATGGGTTGCCATGGCGTCTCTGTGCTCACGGGCTACACCGTGCGCGACTCGGCGAGCTGCGACGAAGTCACCGGGCTCGACCCCGAAGTAGTCGCGACCCAGGCGCGGATGCTGCTCGAAGACATGCCGATCGCCGCGTTCAAGGTCGGCGCCTGCACCCGCGCGGAAGTGGTGAGCGCGATTGCCGAAGTCGTCGCCGATTACGACGACATTCCACTGATTCTCGCCCCCGATTTCACGCTCGACGACGAGCACGTGCTGTCCGCCGACGAACTGCGCGAAGCGATCGCCGACCTGCTCGCGCCGCAAACCACGTTGCTGGTCGCCGATTCGGCAACACTGCTCGCGCTCGCCCAACCGGACGGCGACGCCGAAGCGCCCAGTCTCGACGCCGCCATCTCGCATCTGCTGTCGCAAGGCTGCGAATACATTCTGTCGACGGAAACCGGCACGCACCGGCACGTCAATACGCTCTTCAGCGAAGACGGCCAGTTGCGTCAGGACATGTGGGACCGTGGCAGCCATCGGATCATGGGCTTGACGGATACGCTGGGCGCGGCGATCGCCGCGTTGCTGGCCAACGGCCAGGATCCCGCCGAAGCGGTGCGCGAGGCGCAGGAGTATTTGTACCAGGCCGTGCGCAATGCGTTCCGGCCGGGCATGGGCGCGTATATGCCTGACCGGTTCTTCTGGGCGCGCAGTGCCGACGACGAAACGCCGCCAGCAGCCGGCAAGGACGCAGCGCCGGGCGAAGCGCGGCACTGATAGCCGGCGCGGAGCGTCGGCAGCCCTCTGATCCGGGCGCTTCTGCCCGCGGCGAGCGCCCCATAAAAAAACCCGCATTTCTGCGGGTTTTTTCGTTTGGGAAGCACGCCTTGCGGCGCACTTCCCCATGTGCTTCCAACTGAGCCTCCAGACGAGGCCCAATCGAAATTACATGTCCATGCCCATGCCGCCCATGCCGCCGGGCATACCGCCGCCCATCGGAGCATCTTCCTTCGGCAGTTCGCAAACAGCTGCGTCGGTCGTCAACAGCAGGCCAGCGACCGAAGCTGCGTTTTGCAGCGCCGTGCGCGTCACCTTCGTCGGGTCCACAACACCAGCGTCGACCAGGTCGACGTACTCGCCGGTTGCTGCGTTGTAGCCGTAGTTGCCTTGGCCAGCAGCAACAGCTGCCACGACGACGCTGGCTTCTTCGCCACCGTTCGTGACGATCTGGCGCAGCGGCTCTTCCATCGCGCGCAGCACGATCTTGATACCTGCGTCCTGATCGGCGTTAGCGCCCTTCAGGCCGGCGATTGCCGTACGTGCACGGATCAGCGCGACGCCGCCGCCAGCCACGATGCCTTCTTCCACAGCTGCGCGCGTTGCGTGCAGTGCGTCTTCGACACGTGCCTTCTTTTCCTTCATTTCGACTTCGGTCGCAGCGCCGACCTTGATCACCGCAACACCGCCTGCCAGCTTGGCAACGCGCTCTTGCAGCTTTTCACGGTCGTAGTCCGACGTTGCTTCTTCGATTTGCGTGCGAACCTGCTTCACACGTGCTTCGATGGTGGCTGCTTCGCCAGCGCCGTCGATGATGGTGGTGTTTTCCTTGCCCACTTCGATACGCTTCGCTTGACCCAGTTCAGCCAGCGTTGCCTTTTCGAGCGTCAGGCCGGTTTCTTCAGCGATGACTTGACCGCCGGTCAGGATCGCGATGTCTTCCAGCATGGCCTTACGACGATCGCCGAAGCCCGGAGCCTTGACAGCAACAGTCTTCAGGATGCCGCGGATGTTGTTCACCACCAGCGTAGCCAGCGCTTCGCCTTCGACGTCTTCCGCGATGATCAGCAGCGGACGGCCAGCCTTGGCGACCTGTTCCAGTACCGGCAGCAGATCACGGATGTTCGACACCTTCTTGTCGTGCAGCAGCACGAACGGGTTTTCGAGCACGGCGACTTGCTTGTCCGGGTTGTTGATGAAGTACGGCGACAGGTAGCCGCGGTCGAATTGCATACCTTCGACCACGTCCAGCTCGTCTTGCAGCGACTTGCCGTCTTCAACCGTGATGACGCCTTCCTTGCCGACCTTGTCCATCGCTTCAGCGATACGATCGCCGATGGACGAGTCGCTGTTCGCCGAAATCGCGCCGACTTGTGCGATTTCCTTGTTGGTCGTGCACGGCTTGCTGATCTTGCGCAGTTCTTCGATTGCGGCCGTCACAGCCTTGTCGATACCGCGCTTCAGGTCCATCGGGTTCATGCCCGATGCAACGTACTTCATGCCTTCGCGGACGATCGACTGAGCCAGGACCGTTGCGGTCGTGGTGCCGTCACCTGCGTTGTCGCTGGTCTTGGAAGCCACTTCCTTGACCATTTGCGCGCCCATGTTCTGGAGCTTGTCTTTCAGTTCGATCTCTTTCGCGACCGACACACCGTCCTTCGTGACCGTCGGGCCGCCGAAGCTGCGTTCCAGGACAACGTTGCGACCCTTCGGGCCCAGCGTGACCTTCACAGCGTTCGCGAGGATATTCACGCCTTCAACCATCTTGGCACGGGCGGAATCACCGAATACGACGTCTTTAGCTGCCATCTTCTAACTCCTTGAATTCTTTAAGATACGACCGGGAAAAGCAGCGACTTTCCGCTTACTTCTGCACCACGGCCATGATGTCTTCTTCGCGCATCACGAGCAGTTCGTTGCCGTCGACCTTAACGGTCTGGCCTGCGTATTTACCGAACAGAACGCGGTCACCCACCTTCACGTCGAGCGCGATTGCCGCGCCCTTGTCGTCACGCTTGCCCGGCCCGACTGCCAGAATTTCGCCTTGATCCGGCTTTTCTGCTGCGGCTTCGGGGATCACGATGCCCGACGCGGTCTTGGTTTCTTGATCCAGACGTTTGACGATCACGCGATCATGCAAAGGACGAAGGTTCATACATACTCCTCTCTTGATTGAGACTGAAGAACGCTGAGAAAACCCGGCTGGCGGAGCCAACCGGCGATGTTGTTAGCACTCTCGTGCAGCGAGTGCTAATTATATGGACGGGTGGTGACAAATTCAAGAAGGGATGGTGCGGTTATCAAGATTCGTGTCGAGATTCGCTTGGCTTTGAACTTTGTTCGCTTAAGTTTGAACCGACGACTGTGCGCCCGGACACCGCAACGGCGCACACTTTCCATAAGAAACAACGAGTTAGAACTGGGGCCGCCGTGATACACGGGTTGTGAACGCTGCTACGAAACCTAGCCGTTTCTGGCGAAGCCGCCTCGCAAAACCAAGTGGTCAACATTCGTTCAAGGGTAAACCCCCAGAAAGGATCGCCCCCTTCCGCAATGGTCTGGGAATTCGAAAAACACCGTGCAGCCCGCGACCCTATCGCTCTCGTCGTGCAGCCGCTCTGGATTCAGATGTTCGATCAATTCATCACCTGGCCATGCGAAACGACGGCGTAAAGGAGTCGCTGGACAAGCCCGCTTCACTACCTCTTCCATAGCGGCTTCAAACGATTCACCAGCATCACGCTTCCCCGTTGAGCTGGGCAAACTCACTATCGCCACAAGTTCAGACAGCTGGGATAGATTGTGGCCGCGCCTTTCATTCATGTGCGTCACCAGTTCGTCATCGCTCGATGGCAGAATTTCGAGGCCGGAAATTGAGAGGTCGGTCGAGTAGTAAAACGCGTGGCCGTTCCGGAGACCGTCAATGATTGATCCCTTGAGGAGTCAATCCGTGAGTCGGCTTCATACATCGCGGCCGTTGACAGACAACGCCCTTGGCTTTCCCAGAGCGGACATTGAATCACTTGTCGCCAGTCGAATTGTTGACGAAGAATTTCTGACTAAACATACTCTCCCGCGTTTTCAACGGAGAGCCCCAGTGACGAGTGTTCACATCGACGTACTACCGCGGGAAATTTCAACGGCACGCCTGAAACTTGTGCCGGCATGTGAGCAGTTCGTGCATGAGTTGCGGGAATACTCCATTGAAAATCGCGCTCACCTACAGCCTTGGGAACCGCTTCGAGACGAAAGCTTCTTCGACACTGAATCCGTTTGCCAACGGCTGTCGACAATGGCGCATAACAACAGCTCTGGAGTCGCGCTGCATCTACTTCTAATTTCGTCGAGAACCGGCGAAATAGTCGGTGATTGCAACTTCACGAACATCGTGCGCGGGCCCTTTCAGGCATGTCATCTTGGATTTTCGCTTGCAAAGCGGTTTGAAGGACAAGGTCTGATGTACGAAGCATTGACGTCTGCCATTACTTATATCTTTGACGAAATTGGGTTGCACAGAATAATGGCGAATTTTAGGCCCGAAAATTTTCGTAGCGAACAACTATTAAAACGGCTAGGGTTCGAGCGTGAAGGCTTGGCTCGGTCCTATCTAAGGATCAATGGAGTATGGGCCGACCACGTGCTCACATCGCTAATCAACCAAATTCCAGAACGTTAAACCAGTCTTGCAGCCTTCGCTCCGACCTTTCGATTTCCGTGGGCTTAAAGCACCCGGTGCCATCAGGGGTCGCCGGCTCACGCGCTCGGAACATCCACCAAGGTCCGAATCCGCTTTCCCATCTCGAACGCGCGAATCTCGTAGCCAAGTTCCTGGTACAGATTGACTGCCTGTTCGTTAAATTCCCAAACGGCTAGTCTGATATCCGTGGCACCTTGGTTCCGCGCCCACTCTTCTGCGAGTTTGATAAGAGAGTTGCCGACCCCGCGTCCTCTGATTTTTTCTGAGACCGCGACGGAGCCGATGCGACCAGCGACGATGGGCTGCAATAACGGGCTTATCGGCTTCACCACCTGAATCGTAATGAGGCCGACGGCTTTGCTGCCAAGCTCAGCAAGGAACGCTGCTCGATCTTCTCCTTGTAGGCTGGAGAGTTAGTGCGGCTTGTCGCGGGCGAATTCTGTGGCGGCATCCGCACAGATGCCGACGCGTGCGAGAGCTCTCAAACCGCACATCGCGCGCGGACCGCAACCAATCCAATCCGGTCAGTCGAGTCACGACAGGACCGGCAGTTAGCAGGTTCGAAAGAGAGGCCCGACGCTTCCCATTTCCGCGATCGCGTCCATTCAAAGCAATCGATAGCTCATTTCGTTGGTACAGCTTATGAACGAATGGCGGCCTGCAGTCACTCAGATTAATCATCAGACAAAAATCTACCCGCTTGCTGTCGTCTGCGAGCCTAACAAGATGCTTCCTTCATTAAAAAAAACAATAGCGCGAGAACGTTTGCGAGTCGCTACCTGGGGAACCTCGCCCTTCAGGATCTTTGCCTTATAGCCGTAGTACCTGATGCGGGTGACTGATTCATCCGTTGAACAAGAACATCCCGCACTCCAGCATCTTCCAGGGCGTTAGCGCGGCAGCGATCCGCCATCGTCCTTATTTACTACGCTTTCAGTGGAATCGAAACATGAACTTTAATCAGCTGTCAGTGAAAGCCAGACTCACGTGGGCGTTCGGTGTACTAGCCGCGCTGGTTCTTGTGGTCTCAGGCATTTCGTTAAAGGCATTGAGCGATTCCAATGACCAGTTCTCAGGTTACATCTCGGGCGTCAACGCCCGCGGAGACATGGTCGTGGGCGTTCGGACCGCCGTTGACCAACGGGCTATCGCCGCTCGCAATCTGGTGCTGGTGACGAAGCCGGAGGATCTGGCGATTGAAAAAGCTACGGTGGCGCAGGCCCACGAAACCGTCGCCAACCGCCTTCGAAAGCTCAACGAGATGGTCGCCAATGCCAGCGACGTGACCGCTAGGGCGCGCGAGCTCGTGGCCGAGATCAATCGTGTCGAATCGCTTTACGGACCGGTTGCGTCGGCTATCGTCGACCTTGCTTTGAACGGCAAGCATGACGCAGCCATCACGAAGATGAATGACGAATGCCGGCCACTGCTCGCTGCATTGGTCAAGGCGACGCAGGCTTACGCGGACTACGCCAACAGCGTTGAGTCGCAGTTGGTACAGGAAGCGGCCGAGCACTACGCCAGCCAAAGGAATGTGCTGATCGCCATTTGCCTGGCGGCGGCCTTGGCCGGGGCGCTGGCCGGTGTGCTGATTACCCGCAGTTTGACGCGTGCTCTCGGCGCGGAGCCGGCCGCACTGGGCGAAGTCACCCAGCGCGTGGCTGGTGGGGATCTGAGCCCCGTGCCGGGGGCGAACAATGCGCCTGCCGGGAGCGTCCTGGCCTCGATGGGCGAGATGCAGGCAAGCCTCGTGCGTCTGATCGGTCAGGTTCGTGCCTCCGCGGACAGCATTGCCACCGGTTCGAGCCAGATCGCATCTGGCAACGTCGATCTTTCTTCCCGCACGGAACAGCAGGCGGCTTCACTGCAGGAAACCGCTGCGAGTATGGAAGAGCTGACATCAACAGTGAAGCAGAATGCCGAAAACGCGCAGCAGGCGAGTTCTCTCTCGGCCAATGCGTCCGAAGTAGCGGGACGGGGGAATGAGGTTGTCAGTCAGGTGGTCGATACGATGGGCGAGATCAGCACGAGTTCCACCAAGATCGCGGATATCACGGGAATCATTGAAGGGATTGCTTTCCAGACCAACATCCTCGCGCTGAATGCGGCGGTGGAAGCAGCCCGTGCGGGTGAGCAGGGACGTGGGTTCGCGGTGGTCGCAAGCGAAGTGCGCAGCCTCGCCCAGCGCTCGTCCAGCGCGGCAAAGGAAATCAAGGATCTGATCAACGCCTCTGTGCAGAAGATCCAGAATGGCTCGTCGCTTGCGAATGAGGCGGGCAAGACGATGTCCGAGGTCACGCAGGCCGTGGCGCGGGTGACCGACATCATGGGTGAAATCGCTGCTGCGTCGACCGAACAGAGCCGAGGCATTGAGCAGGTCAACCAGGCGATCACGCAGATGGACGAGGTCACGCAGCAGAACGCCGCGCTGGTGGAGGAAGCGGCAGCAGCATCGAAATCACTCGAGGATCAGGGGCGGCAGTTGAACCAGGCGATTTCGTTCTTCCGCCTGGATTCCCAGGCCGCCGCGCATGCAACGGGCGGATCCGCCAAGCCGTCAACCGGCCCGGCAACCCGCGCAGCGCGGCCGGCGACGAGGAAGGCTGCAACGCGCGTCCGGCCGGTCGCGGTGCCTCGTCTGGCAGGCGCCAGCGCAACGGCAGTCAACAGCGAAGGCTGGGACTCGTTCTGAGTTGCTTGAACGACACAATCAACGGAGCCCGCCATGGAAACGATGGAAAGGGCTCACGCCGCTATCCCCGCGAGATTCGCCGTCGCGCATGCGGCCGCGGCGAATCCCGATCAGACGGAGGCTGCATCGCACCTGGCCGGAGTATTCCTGAATTTCCGCCTGGTGCGGAAGAGTACAGCGTAGACATTCTGCAGGTCCAGGATATCCGCTCGTATGAAGCGCCTAACCCCTCTTCACCGCCGAGCTTTTTCGGCGACAGGAAGCGACTACAAAGAAGCGAAACGCTTTCTAGAACGTGTGTCGAATGCCGACGGCAAATGTGTTGCCGATGGGATGGTCGCTCAGCTTGTCAATGGAGTAAATCGCGTAAATGTCCGTCCGCTTGGACAACAGATGATCGTAACCGAGAGCGGCAGTGTTTCGAAGGGTGTTGGTCGTATGCGTAGGCCCTGACCGTTGCGTACGAGCCCACTCCGCAAGCAGGAAGTCAGCGGGCGAGAACGGGATCGACAAGCCGGCTTCGTAAGTGTGGCTGCCTGTAGGCGTACTCACGTCACTCGTCATGGCCCACGCCCCGTACAGCGTCGCGACTTTGAAATCGTACGCTGCGCCCGCGAGATAGGCATACTGCGCTCCCACCGGTCCTGCTGCGGTGTAGCGCACGCGCTGGCCGGACAGCACTGCCGTGAGACCGTGACCTTGATAATTCAAGTGAACGCCGAGGTTACCAATGCCGGGCGAACCCGCGACGCCACCCAGGCCGTAAATTACCGTTGCGCCGAAACCTTTGAAGTCCGGGGTCGTGTACTTGGCTGTGTTATTCCACGCCGTATCTCCGATGATCGTGCCGCCATAATTGGCCACGAATGTCTGGACAACGAGTGGAGAAAAGACGACAGATGATCCGAATGGATTGACGAGGGACTCTGCCGTATAGGTCGGGTTTCTGTGCCGTCCCAAGGTTAATTGACCGAAATCGCCTTTAAATCCCACGTACGCATTGCGTGACCAGAATGGGTCCGTCGCATTGCGACCCTGCGCGCCGTTTTGGGGCTGGAAAAAGCTCTCGAGGGCGAAGATGGCACTGACGCCGCCGCCTAGGTCTTCGTTGCCGCGGATTCCCCAGAAGGAAGTGGTGAGTCCACCGCTCCCCATCAGTACCGCAGATTGCGGCGTGTCGCTGCGTTTGACACTCCCGACATAGGTGCCGATGAGGCCATAAAGCTGGACCTGCGAGCCGCTATCTGCGCGGGCGCCGACAGACGTCAATGCTAAAACTGAGCAGATAATCGCTGTAAGTCCAAGCGTACCAACAATTCTCCGCATGGGAGAGCTGGCCATTGCCCGTTGCGCCTTTTTCATTTCGGTTGTCTCCATTCATATTTTTTTGAATGATCTTTTTCGTGCGCCGGCACTAAGTACTGCTTATGGGCCAGACTGTAGTGCTAGCGCGTTTCACAAGCATGTCGGCAAAGCTAACGGTATTACGCGCCAGGTGGCTCCTTCCCTGGAGTCATATCCGGAGAAGGAGTCACAGCGACTCAAGAAGCTACGGGGAGATCTCTTCGAGAGCGCGATTGGTCGTCTCCACCATTCGCGCGGCGACGAAAAAACCCACTGCGCTGACCACGGCAAACATGACGAATACCGCAGCGATGCCCTTCCCTGTCAATACGACACCGACGATCGCTGGCGCTGCAGCAGAGGCTGCTCGCAACCAGGAAGTCGCGAGACCAGTACCGATGGCGCGCATCCGGGTCGGATAGATTTCAGGGGTGTAAAGGTACAGAAGTACAGTCGTGGTTGCTATCACGGCGTAGGCCGACGATCCCAGGAGCATCACTGACCATGCGCTGCCGGCTCCATGAATGCCCAGAGCGGCGAGCAGTATGGCGCTGATGATGAAACAAGCCATTGCCCAGCGGCGGCGCCCTACACGGTCTATCAGTAACGCGCAGGCAAGCACCCCGCACGTGCTGAGAACATTCGAGATTGACGCCATGTGAAGCGACTCTTGCAGCGGCAGATGGTAGACGGTCCTGTAGAGGCTGGGCAGCCAGTTGTTAATGCCATTGGCCACAAAATAGGAGCTCGCCCAGAGCAACCACACGACAACGGTGCGTCCTCTGTAGAACGGGGAGAAGAGCTCTTTCCAGGTTCCTTTCTTCTTCGACTGGAGTCCGTTCAGAAGGCTCACAACACGCTCGTCGACTTCGGCCCGCTGCGTTTGTGTGTCGAGGCTGCGCTTCGCCGTGCTTGCCTCCAGACGCTCGATGATTCGTTCCGCCTTATCGAAACGCCCCCTTGCAATGAGCCAACGCGGCGATTCCGGAAGGCGTGCGATCAGGATCGCTACGGCGATGCCCGGAATCCCGCCGATAAGGAACATGTACTCCCAGCCGAAGCGTGGGACGATGAAGGCACCGAGTTGCGCGGCCGCAAGAAGACCCAGCGGAAAAATGAGTTCGTACAGGATGAAGAAACGTCCTCGGCCATGGGCTTGAGAAAGTTCGTTAATGTAAGTGGCCGCCACGGGCACTTCTCCGCCTACTCCAATACCTTGCAGGAAGCGCATCAAGAAGAGCATAGGCAAGTTGCCGGTGAAGGCGCATACGATGCTCATTGCGGACATGGCACCGACCGTTATCGTGGCGCTCGGCACCCGGCCAATGCGCTCGGCAAGCCAACCGAACACCAACGCTCCTACGATCTGGCCAAGATAGCCGGCGGCAATGAGCGCGCCAATCTGGCCGGGGGAAAGATGCCAGAGGCCGACGAGCACCGGAAGCACGAAAGCAAGCGAGAGGGCGTCAAACGCGTCAAAGAGGGTCGCGCTGCCCATGACGATGCGTGCCTTGGTGTGCCACCTGCAGAACGGTACGTTCTCGATGCGGAACAGCAGGTTCGCCGCACGCAGTTGCTCGCTGACCGCGCGTGTTTCGCTCTGTGGTTGACCAATGCCCACGCCGTAGGCGGTCGAAGGGGTGTTCATGCTGTCTCCTGTAAAGCTGCATTTTATGGACCCTCGGTCTTGTTCCTGTTTTTGAAGCACCGATCGCTTTTGTCTCTTATTGTGTCGCGACGTGGGAGCTTTTTTGGTCGTTTCCCGATCCTGTTATGGACGACTCGCGGAACGAGGTTTCGCGAGTCGCCGTTACTGCTCAACGCTTATAGCGAAGCGAAGCATCGCTTCGCTATCGTCATGCGGCTAAGGTGTGCCGCTCCCCCGTCAGTCGACGAGGCCGGCTGAACGAAGCGCGTCAGCGATCTCGACGTCCGCGCCTTCCGCGAGCGGCAGCAACGGCGAGCGCACCGTCGCGTGCTCGAGAATGCCGCGGGCCACGAGGCCGTGCTTGAGTGCAACGGTGCCTTCCATGTGCGAGCCGCGGTGGTACACATTGCGCGTCACGGGCAGCAGGCGATCATGGATCGCGCGAGCTGCCTTGTAGTCTTTCGCCTTGCCCGCCTTGATCAGTTCGATGAGCGGCTCGGGGGCCAGGCCGCCATAGCCGACGAGCGCGCCATCGACATCAAACATCGTGTGCACCAGATATTCGTCGTGGCAGGTGAGGATTTGCAGTTCCGGACGCTCGCGGCGAATGATGGGAATCTCCACGTCCCAGCGGCGCATGTTGCGCACGCCGTTCTTCATCGCGAATACGCCAGGCTGCGCGGCGATTTCCAGTTGTGTTTCGAGGTTGTAGGTTGCCTTGGTGGCATCCGGATACTGGAACAGGATGAGCGGCAGGCCGCTGCCTTCGTAGATGGCGCGATATCGGTCTTGCGGTGCGCCCTTCTGATAACCGAAGCGCAGCCAGCCGTGCGACGGGTACACCAGACCGGCCGACGCACCGGCTTCCACGGCACGCTTCGCTTCTTCGACAGCCACTTCGGTGCCTTCCAGCGTGATACCGGCGATGACCGGGATCTTGCCGTCAACGGACTTCACGAAGCTTTGGATAACTTCGGCCTGTTCTTTCTGTGTGAGGAACGTACCTTCGCCAGCGTGGCCAAGAACCGTCAGACCTTTAACTCCCTCGATGCCGCCGAGCCAGGAACCCAGCCGTTGAATTGCTGCGTGGTCCACCGCTCCGTCGCGGGTGAAGGGTGTAACGGGTGCCGGGACCAAACCGCGCAGATCGATCGCTTTCATGACGTCTCCATCCAAATTGAGCTTTTCGGCTCCTCTTTTCGCAGAGGAGAGCCCGCTGCTCGTTTCGCTTCAAGCCGGAACAACGGTGCATGCGTTGCAGTGTAGGGAGGGACGACTCATGCGGGAACTGTCTAACTGCACATTTCAGCTATACTCATTTGACATATCTCATCGAGGGGCCTAGCGGTGGACTACGCTGCCTGGAAGCTGTTTATCGACGCCGCGGAACTCGGGAGCCTGAGCAAGGCCGCGGTTGCATATGGGACAAGTCAGCCGCACATCAGTCGCCAGATTGTTGAGCTTGAGCAGTACTGCGGCGGCCGTTTGTTTCAGCGAACCGGAAGAGGCGTGGTATTGACCGAGTTGGGCGCGCGTATCGCCCCGCGCGTGAGGGTATGGCTGGCCAGTACAGAGCAGTTGTCAAACGACATCCGCAGTACGGCGGGAGAGCCAATCGGCGTGGTCAGGATTGGGATCCTGCCCTCAACCGCGCATCCGCTTGTCAGCACCCTTTACCATCGCCTTCGAGAACTTTATCCGCTGGTGCAACTACAGGTTCGCGAAGGTCAAGGTGCGTTGCTGGAAACGTGGTTGGAAAACGGCAGCGTCGACATCGCAATACTTTTTCGAAACAGTCCAACGCCGAAAAACGGTGACGAGTATCTGGTTGAGGCCGCGACTTACCTGGTCGGCGCAGAGGGCGATCCTTTGTTAAAGCAACCTACGATTGCTTTTTCAAAACTCGATGGGATTCCGCTGGTCTCTTTCTGCCGCCCCAACAGCTGGCGCGACCGACTCGAGCAAATTGCCGGTGAACACCGGATCTCCCTGAACTTTGCGGCGGAAGCGGACTCTTTGAGTCTGCAGGCGCATATCGTTGCCGATGGCGGCGTCTATGCGTTGCTCGGACCTTACGCGATTGCCAACCTTGAAAAGGAGTGCCGGCTGCAGGCGTCGATGGTGGTCGAACCTACAGTGCCTCGCTTCATTGCGCTTGCCATGTCGCCCCACGGCGAACTGACACTCGCTTGCCGCACGGTCATGCAACTCACCAAGGAAATAGCGCGTTCGCGGAACCTTTCATCCGACCTCCAGCGGGGCGTGTCCGCAGCGTTTTTGCGCTCCATTTAAAGGGCTGAAATCCGGCGCGCAGAAATCGCGTTTCGCAATTCACTTTTGTTTTTTCAAGGGTAACTAACTATATTTCGGCAGCTATACTCGTTCGGGTGCTTGCCGTAACGGCCGAACACGGCCCGAATAGGTGTGTGATGAAAAAGATTGTCCTTGCGACCGCGCTCGCGTTGCTCGCCTCTTCTCCAATAGCTTCGTTTGCCCAAACCGACGCTCCGGTAACCCGAGCACAAGTACGCGCGGAACTTGCTGACCTCGAACGCGCTGGGTACAACCCTATCCCTGACGATGTGGATTACCCGACCAGGCTGAACAACGCTGAAGCTCGATTGCAAGCTGACCGGATGGCGTCACAACGCCAGGCTGCGAACCAGTCGGCCATGCAGCAACGGTAAACCTTTTACGCTTTTACGGCCCAGGCGGGCACCCATCGTTGCGCTCGGCTGCTTTGTAGGACGCCGTCGGTTTGCAAATTGGCGGCTCGTCGAGATAGGCGGCCTGTCGAGGACTGCACGGTGGGCGCATAACTATCTCCTGCCGCCTTCGAGCCTACCGCCGCGACCCAATGGAATATCGCAGCGTCGTTCTCTTGCGAATATTTCGGCGCCCAGCCGCTCGCCGGCGTTACGCAATGGATTTCGCCAGTCGCGGGTTCCGTTGCAATGAAGGTGAGCGTTCGTTGATCCGCGGACCGGTTGCTGTTTCGGCGATATCGCCAGCCGCGAACTGTTTGCGGTAAGCAGCGGGTGTGAGTTCTTTCAACGCCTTGAACTGTCGGTTGAAGTTGGCGACGTTCGGAAATCCAGACCGGGCTGCAACGACGGAAACAGGCGTGGAGGTATGCGCGAGCATCCGGCACGCGTGTCCAATTCTGACCCGCGCGATATATCGCCCGACGCTCTCTCCAATGTGCTGCTCGAAGTAGCGCGCCAGCGAACGCTCCGACACGTTCGCAGCCTCGCAAAGTTCGGATAAACGCAGCGGCTCAGCGAAGCGCGAATCGATCATCGAAAGCACGCGATTGATACGCTCCGGTTCGTGGCCCGAAGGACCCTCTTTCCGGTCGCTGAATGCGGCAGGCGAAGCGAGCGGTTCACCGGATGCTTCCGCTAGCGCGCACAAAACGTTCAGCACGATCGCAAGGCGTTGTCGCGGCGCGCTGGACAGCAGATTGTCGAGCTGGCCGTGCATGGCGACGCCGACCTCGGGACCGAATGCCAGCCCGCACGCCGCCCGCCGTAGCAGATTACGCAAAGGCGCATATTCCGGGCAGACATCCGCCAGTCGCCGCGCCCAGTCGCCGCCGAACCAGATCACGATCGCAACCTGAGGGGACGCGGCGTCAATCGAGCGGTTCGACGCCCACGTATGAGGAAGATTCGGCGGCACGAGGACCAGGTCTTCCTCTACATAGTCTGCAATCGAATCCCCGATATAACGCTTGCCCTGACTATTCAACGTCAAAGTCAGTTCGTACTCGGGATGATGGTGCCATTCGAACGGAATGCGCGGCAGACGCCGATGGTAAACCCGGACCGAGCAGTCGTCGCCAAATTCGACATGTTCGTACGCTGGTTTCATGGCAGAAAGCGCAAAGAAATTGTCTGAATGGTATCACTTTTGTGGATGCGGTCGGCCTATCCTGCGGACATAGCAGAACCCACAAGGAGACGACATGGCACTCATCATCGACGATCTGCCGGCAGCCATCCGGCAGGCCAAGCAGGAGCTTCGCGCGCGACTTCCGAACTACCGTGATGTTTTCGCCGAGGTGGATGAAACAATCCGAGCCGAAGCCAGCAGAATTGCCGCGCAACGCGATCGCGGCGAAAACGTGATCCCCGAAATCCAGTTCTCCGACATCGCGGAGCAGCGCGTGAGCGCCGAGCAGATCGAGCTCGTCAAAACGCGTGGCGCGTGTGTGATCCGCAATGTATTCGACCGCGCTCTGGTGGAAGGTTGGGACCGCGACATCGCGGACTACGTCGAACGCAACGACCTGGATGCGCGCCTGCAGAACCGCGCCGAGGACAAATACTTTGGCCAACTCGCGTCGAGCAAACCACAGATTTACGGCGTGTACTGGTCAAAGCCGCAGGTCCTCGCACGTCAGGCGCCATC
Source organism: Paraburkholderia sp. BL27I4N3 (assembly GCF_003386115.1). Classification (NCBI taxonomy): domain Bacteria; kingdom Pseudomonadati; phylum Pseudomonadota; class Betaproteobacteria; order Burkholderiales; family Burkholderiaceae; genus Paraburkholderia; species Paraburkholderia sp. BL27I4N3. Next base: position 3,578,996 of record NZ_QREJ01000001.1, read on the forward strand.
GCTGACTGCGGCCCGTGTCTTTCTGAACCGTTTATGGCGCAATGAGAGTGAAGGCCGGGTCCATTTCGATCCAGAGCGGGTGCCGGTTTACGCGGACCGGATGCGTCGACGGCCGCCTGGTTCCGAGTCATTGGGCTTGTCCGCGCACTGCGACGGCGGCTCGGTCGAGCGGTGGATCGGGGCGAACTTCCGCAAGGTGTACCGGCATGTTTTCGACGGCAACTGGCGTCGATATGATCCGTTCGACGCGGCGTTCCGGCCGGACGTAGAGGAGATTGCGTCGCCCGCCGTATGTTCGATGTTCCGCACGTTTCAGGGCTGGACCGCACTGACGCCGCAAGGTCCCGGGGACGGGACGTTGCAACTCGTACCGATTGCGAATTCGATGGCCTATATCCTGTTGCGCGCCCTCCAGGACGATGTCGCCGACGACGACCTGTGCGGCGCGATGCCAGGCCGCGCGCTTTCCATCAAGCCGGAATTTCATGCGCCGCTTTTCGACGCTCTTTCATCGATTCCCCACATGCAGGCGGGCGACACCGTGTTCTGGCATAGCGACGTGATCCACGCCGTGGAAGACGCGCACCGCGGCGCAGGCTACAGCAACGTGATGTATATCGCGTCGGCGCCTGCGTGCGCCAAGAACGACGAATACCTCAAGCGCCAGTTGCCTAGCTTCCTTGAGGGCAAGAGTCCGCCTGACTTCCCCACTGACCATTTCGAAGTCGACTTCGTGGGACGCGCAACCGTCGGAGATCTGACACCGCTCGGTAAAGCCCAACTCGGTTTCGACCTGTAAGCGCTACCCTGGCGCACGCCTTCGCGGCGTGCGCCTGTCTGGTGATTCATAAAGAAAATAAACGGAGACAGCAATGAACAGAACACTCATGTCAGCTGCAATTGTCGCAGCGGCGCTCGCCACAAACGCACAGGTCGCCAGTGCTGCCGAGTCGCTTTCGGTATTGCATTGGTGGACCTCGGGCGGTGAATCGAAGGCGATCAGAGTGCTTAAGGACGACATGAATAAACAGGGTTACGAGTGGAAAGACTTCGCCGTAGCCGGAGGAGCGGGTGCGGCTGCCATGACGGCGTTGAAAACGCAGGTCATGTCCGGCAACGCGCCGTCGGCTGCGCAGATCAAGGGACCCTTGATACAGGACTGGGCTGATCAAGGCGTGCTGGTCGATATAGACAAGTCCGCGACCGACTGGAAAGCGCAGCTTCCAGCGCAGATCAACAAGACCACGATGTCGAAAGGCCACTATGTGGCCGCGCCATTCTCGGTCCACCGAATCAACTGGCTGTGGATCAACAAAGCCGCCCTCGACAAAGTGGGCGGCAAGCCGCCGACGACATGGCCCGAGTTCTTCGCGCTAGCCGACAGGTTCCGGGCTGCGGGCATTACGCCCGTCGCGCGTGGCGGCCAGCCTTGGCAAGACATGACCATCTGGGAGACGGTCGTACTTTCTCAGGGCGCGGATTTTTATCGCAAGGCCATGATCGATCTCGACCAGAAAACACTCACTTCGCCCCAGATGTTGCAGGTGTTCCAGACTGTCCGGAAGATTCAGGGTTACTTCGACAAAGGCTCGACTGGTCGCGACTGGAATCTCGCGACCGCCATGGTCATCAACGGCTCGGGCGGGATGCAATTCATGGGGGACTGGGCGAAAGGTGAGTTCGCCAATGCGAACAAGAAGGCCGACGTTGACTATATCTGCGCGGCTGCGCCCGGTACGTCGAACGCTTTCACCTACACAGTAGATTCGTTCGTGTTTTTCCAGCAGAACGGCAAGAAAGAAGCGACGCCTGGACAGCTTGCGTTGGCCAGGACAATCATGTCCCCCGCCTTCCAGGAGCAATTCAGTCTTTACAAGGGTTCCATTCCGGTGAGGCAGGATGTTGCAATGGACAAATTCGACGCCTGCGCGAGGAAGTCGTACGCAGACGAGCAAACCACAATCAAATCCAACACGTTCTTTCCGTCGTTCGCGTTTGGTGATGTTCAGTCCTCAGCCACCGAAGGCGCGATTACCGACGTCGTGACGGGTTTCATGAACTCGAACGAAGACCCGCAAGAGGCGGTGCGCAAAGTCGCCGCTGCAGCGAAGATCAAATAGGTACGAGCTTCCGGGCCACCTCGAGAAAATCAAGCGGTCATGCGAAGTTATTCGAGGATATGAGGTGACCTTTATCAACGTCTCCTCCGTGTCTTCATGATGTGGATTTAGCCCGCCATTCGCGCGGGCTTCTTTTCTTTGGAGATCCCCTCAACCACCGCACTGTTGTGTAGCCTGACACGTATTTAGCGCCGGATGACACAACCGGAGCGGCCGGAGACGTAAAGCGCGCCGCTGCATTCAGCGGTGACATAAAAAGATGCTGCTGCGACCGGCAAATCAACGAAAAGAAGCCATAAAAAAGCCCTGTTCGTGACGCAAACGCACGCACATGACCGATAGAATTTCTTCCGATGCGCACGTTACGCAATGCCACGCGCCCGATACCTGTCGGATCGTTTTCTCACATCGGATTTCCGCTTAATTCAGCATGACACGGCTTGCACGGCACTACGTCCCAGACCAACCACAGCACGTTATCCTGCAGGGGCTCACAGGGCCTGCATTCCTGGACGAAGGCGACTACCGGTACTTCCTTGCCTGCCTGGCAGACGCGGCGCGCGTCGCCGATCTGGCCGTCCACGCGTGGGTACTCATGCCTGACGCGGTACAGTTGCTCGTCACGCCTTCGTACGAGTCGAGCGTAGCCATGGCAATGCAGGCGATCGGCCGTCGCTATATCGACACCTTCAACCGGCGCCATGGGCGCCGCGGCACGGTGTGGCGCGGCGAGTACCGCGCGACCGTGATCGAGCCCGACCGGTATTTCCTGCTCGCGAGCCAGGTCATCGATCATGCGCCGGTGCGCAACCGCGTCGTGGGCGAGCCGGGAAACTACCGGTGGTCGAGCTACGCGCACCACGTCGGGCTGCGTGTCGATAGCTTCATCAAGGATCATCCGCTCTACCGGGCGCTCGGTCATACGCCGTCGGAGCGCCAGCAGGCTTACCGCGATCTCGCCGCACAGGCCCTCGACGAACGCGATGTCGATAACCTGATGCAGTCGACGCTCAAGGGCTGGGTGCTCGGCAGCGCCACATATTGCGAGTGGGCGGCGCAGACAGCTAATCGACGTTTGATGCCCCTGCTGCTGCGTGACCGGCCGCGCAAAGTTCAGACGACGCGCGTGCTCGAGCACGCGGGCTAATCGATAGATCTTCGTGGGTAGGAACGCTCATGGCAGTGTGGGCATTCCTGCATGCCCACATTTGCTGATGCGATAACGCCACAATAGTTGCGCCTCCAACATCACGCTCGCTGGACTTTGTAAACGCTCATCTCGCGCCAGATGATCGAGCCGAGGCGCGTCGTCAGCCGCCTCGGCGTGCCCGACCGCCAGCTGCGCACCGACTCCGATCGTCAGCCTCTCCTCCGCTAAATCCGACATCCTGCGAATTGACTTGCATCCAAGTCAAATACTGTATAAATTTACAGTACTGTTTTTATATACAGGATCGGTCATGAATCAACTCATCCGCATCTTGAACGACGGCGACCGCGAAACGCTCGCGTGGTTACGCAAGCATGTTGGAGACGTGCGCGTGGCCGCTGCGGCGCGGCATCTGGGGAGTAACGGCAAACCGTACGTGTCCGCCGTGTGCCGCTATCTCGGCGTGCGTCCGCCTGCCCCTCATCAACATAGCCGGCCTGTTGAAGACTGCACGGTCGGCGATAACTATCTAGCCCAGATCCGCGAGTTGTTGGCACAGCGAAACCGGGCGTTGTTGAAGCATCGACTTTAATGCTGCGAGTTACTGCGAGTCCTCAGGGAAATAACAATATGGTTAACGACGCTGCTCCCGATATGGAAGTCCACGACTTCAACCCTGCCGCCCTCGAACGCGCGCTCCGCAGCGCGTCGCTCGATCTGCAGCAGATCATTGCCACGGTCGCAGGTCGTCACCTCGATACTGGTCGTCGCCGTTACTCAAACAGCGCGCGATTGCCCACCTGGCGCACGCTGCTCGTAATCGACGAACAGGTCTTTGAGAATCGGGGCTTCGTGACGAGACACAACGAGATCGTACGTTCGACGTTTGTCCGGTTTGAGGACAGCCGGTTGTCCGGGATGGATCTCGACGAACCCGTGGACTGGCGGCGTGACGACGACAACCTGCCAGCCGTGTACCTGCTCGTGCGCGCACTGGTGCAGGACGACGCTGCTGACGGGGCCGCGCAGGACTGAAGCGTGGATATCGGCCCTTATAGGGTTGAATGCGCTTCAGGAGGTTCAAAGTTAAATGAGCCAAATTCCAAATAGTTCAGACTTAAACGAACCACGAGTTCAGGTTGGCTGAGCTTTTAAACAAAAAGTTACCCTGTGCCCAGTTGTCCCACAACGGTGCGCGCGCAGTCCCGCCCCCACGCCTTTTGCAATGGCATCGGACCGCCGCGGATTCAAGCAGACATTCCTGCGGCAAATGGCCTGGAGCCGTGGCAGGCTGTTCAAACGAACCGACGTGTCCGTCGTTGCATTGGACGCCGCGCCCAATGCGACCGCGGTAAATAGCAGGGCACCGAGGGTCCTAGCTGCCGGGTGCCTGTGCATACCCGGACGACGGGTCACCAGCGGCAGCTGGCGGACACTTTTCGCGCCCCGAAATGCTGGACTTTTCGGAATCCAACGCGCACATCCCCGCACAGATCAAAAAAACAAAATGCGCGGGTGGAGCGAAGTTGCACTCGTCGTTTCGACACGATCAACTTGTCTTGCAATACTTTGGAAGTGGCTGGTATCGACTCAAGTTTTCCACACGGTGTGCGCTATATGCCGCGAATCGCGGCCAGTAACAAATCAAATACGCGAGCGGAATGAAGGAAGTGACAGTAGTCACGTTGACAGTCGCACTTATAAACAGGAATATCATCATGACGAAACCATCGCTCGCGGTAAACGCAATGACGGCGAAAACGACAAGTGCACCGAACAGCCCCAATTCCGCAATTGTGGCGGGAAGACCGCCAAACAGCGCACCGAGCGCCATGTCTTCCTGGATTAAGCGGATGTATGGAAGATATTTGTAGTGGGCCATGATTTCTGCTGCAGTGACGCCCTTAACGATATCCTCCAGCCGCGCGTCGAACATGAACGCGTAGCCGGCCAACCGGTGGCCAAATGTGTCCGATCCGAAAAAGTCGTTGGATGCAAGGTACACCGAAATCACTGACATCACCACGTAGTAGGCGCCCATTATCACCAGCGGATGGATCGAGCGCAACCTGTCGCGAAAGGGATAGACCGCTGCAAAAAGGAAAAGCACCATCGACGACTTCGAGAAGCTGATGAAAAGACCGAAGAGATAAAGAGCGATGAGTTTTTTATTGGGCGAATCGCTGTAAAGATGCAGGATAAGCGACGCCGCAAGCAGCGAAGAGAAGAACCCCGCCTCGCGCGAGAATCCCGAGACACGGGTAAAGAAGAAGACCTCATAGAAGTTCGTGTACGTCATTGTCGCGTTGTCGCCCCAGATCAGCTGCGAGAGATTCGTTGGGCCGAGCTGGTACGAGAAGTCACGATCGATGTAGTACATCGCAAACTGCACGGTTGCGAACAGAATGTTGATGACCATCCACGGATGAAGGTAACTAATGCGGCGCTCTGCCGTGTACATCAGGTAACCGATGCAGATGCCGATCGACAGAACCCGCACGGCTGCCGAAGGAGAAGTTAGCGCGCATGCCAAAGCCGCAATCAGCAATGGGCCGACCCAGCGGCGTGCCGTACTCGCGAGAAAGCGGGAAAAATCCGGATCCAGAAACGGAATCACGATATAGAAGTAAAGCGTGGTCCCGTCCACCTGTGGATTGAGAATCACGCAGGTAAAAAACATATAGAAAAGTACGGATACTAGTCTGGAGTACATTGCTTTCTCAATGCAAGATGCGCAACAACCGTCAGGTTGCGATCACGAAGCGCCATGCTCTGCAGGTGGCGGAGTACTTGCCGCGGAGTAGGCCGCCGCATAGCTGTAGCTGCGTTTTTCACTGCGCCGTCGTGGCATCGCGTTGAATATCATGCCGATCAGACGCGCACCCGCACGCTCGAGACCTTGCGCGGTGTCCTCCAGCTCTCGTTCGCTCTGAGCGTTCGGGCGTACCACGAGCACTGTCGATCCCGCGAGAGAAGCGATCAGGTTTGCATCACTAACTGCCAGCACTGGCGGTGTGTCGATGATGACCACGTCATACAGTCCGCCAAGACGGTCAAGTAGTTGTTGCATGCGAGGTGTCGAGAGCAACCGGGACGGATTGGACGGATACCGGCCCGCAGCGATGAACGAGAGTCCATGAACGTCGGTGTTTTGAGTGACGGCACCGGCATCGACCTCACCACTCAGAATTTCAGCGAGGCCACCTCTGTTGGTCCGCTTCATGATGGCGGCCAAATGGCCTCGGCGCATATCGCCGTCGATCAGCAACACCCGCTTGCCAGCTTCCGCGCTCAGGACAGCCAGATTTGACGAGATAAAGCTTTTTCCAGTACCGGGCGTTGCGCCCGTCACGACAAGCACGTTGTTCGGGGCGTCCTGAATCTGCCGTTGCAATGACGCACGTATGCTTCGCAAAGCTTCGAGCGGCATGTCGTCATAGCCGTCGGTGGCGAGCAGGAAGCGGCCGCCGGCCAACACGGGGTCTTGCGGAGCAGAGCCCCCATAGGTCAATCTCGGCGGCGATCCCGTTACCCTCTCGTCCCCTGTTTGCTGTGCTCGGCCCGAAAGCCCTTTCTTTGCCGGCGGCAGGTTCAAATTCTGCGCACGGTCCAGGCGGGCCTGCTCGTCACTGAACAGCACGTGGCCAAAAACAGGCAGGTTCAGATGTCGCTCGGCTACCAGCGAATTCTCGAGCGAGGAAGACCATAGGCGCCGGATAAAGATGTACAGGAACGCCGCGATCAGGCCGCCGGCGGCGCCCACGCCGATCACCAGCGGGCGCTTGGGTTTCACAGGGTCAACGGGCAACAACGCGGTATCGATGATGTGTACGTTCCCAAGCGTCCCAGCCTGCGTCACCGCGAGTTCGTTGGATTTGTTGACCATCGCGACATAGATGTCCTCGGCCACCTTGACGTTACGCGTGAGGTCGGCCGAGCGACGCTCTGACGCGGGTAACTGGTCGAAGCGCGCTTCGAATGCACTCTTGGCATTTTGAAGTAGTGCAAGTTGGCTAACGATAGTCTGGACGTCACGCGAGTTCGGCGCAAAATGACTTTCCAACGCTGCTTTCTGTACCTTGAGTGTCGCGATCTGGCGATCGAACTCAATGCTTCCCTGCAGGTAGGACGCGGCTTCGGTACCCGCCTGCATCGAACTCGATGCAGTTCTGTACTGGCTCAGTTCGGCCTCTGCCTGCGTCAGGTTGGCGCGAAGCTGCGGCAGTTCTCCAATGATAAAGTCCCGAGTGGTAAGGGCCTCGGCGCGGTGCTGCGCGATATGAGACGCGATATAGCCTTGCGCGATGCCGTTGGCGATCGACCGGGCCAATTCCGGATCGGTGTTTTCGTAGACGATCTGCACGACACCGGTGTCCTTACCCGATTCGCTGACCTTCAACTGATGCTGGAAACGTTCGATTGCCTTGGCCTCACTTAAGCGCACTAACGTGAATTCGGTTCCGGGGCGTGCAACGAGCCGATCCATCGTGAGAGCAACGCCATTGGCTTGAGACGGCACGCCGGGCGTGCCCACAAGCAATGTCCGCCCGTTCTGATCGGCGAGACGGTAGCGGCCGTCAGCAAGCGCGGTCAACTTCAATGATTGGTCTTCGAGGCGGGCCGGCACGGTCAGCGAACCGACGGTCGCCTCCTCTCCGCCCCATGCATAGGAACTCAAGCCGATGGGAGCCGGCATCGGCGAGCCCGGTGTGGCGAATTGCCGAATCATCGCCCCAATAACAGGGACGCGCTTCGGTATTACTAAGGTATCCTGTTTGAATTTCCTGATCACCGGCGCAATCACGCTCCGGCTTTGGATAATCTGAATCTCAGCCTCGGTGGGTAGCGTGGGCGGAATAACCCGCTCCTGCGCCTTTGACGCTTCACCGAGCGCATAGGGCTGAGGGAAATCAACTTTGACCAACGCATCGGCGGAATATATTGGGGTCGCCGCGAATGCATAAAGCGCGGCCAGTCCCGTGACCAGCGCGACAATGCCGGCGATCAACCACACGTTATCTACGATCTGACGTGCCAGTTCACGGGCTGACAATGCATCAGCGTTATTTTGTAGCACGATTGGCGGAGTACGGGAAACACTCGGATTCATACGACGAACTCCTTGTTTGTTGGAGCCGGAGTGAACCACTAACCGGCAAATCCTCTCCCCGAACGCGCCTCGCCGATCGAACGGCGCATCAGATTGAATCAGGCATCATCACGCTTTGGTGGGGATCAGGGGGCTCGTTGGCGGCAGGGGTCTTGCAGTCCGGTCTCACCTGACAGATTGCGGCGCCGCAGCGATAGCGTCTGTGCTTTACCGCACAAGACTCCCAAATCGCGTTATCCGAGGTGTTGCCCGCCAAATAGAAACAGCCCGCGGCTTGCAGGAAGCGCGCGGGCTGCGGGAGCGGGGTTTGCTACCCCAACACAGTAGTGTAATGGCTCAGGTCAGACCGGATTGGCGGCCACGAATTTCTTGAACGCCGAGTAGGACGGGTTTTTCGTGACACCGTCCGCCTGTATGAGGCCGAAGTCAGGATCGATCAGGCAGTACATCTGGACCGACTGAATGTTGAACTGATCCTTGAGCGACCGGTACTCCGTCAGTGCCTGGGTTACGTAACTGGCTTGCTGCGTCGGCGTAACCTGGCTCCCCTCCCAACCCCATTCCGTCAACCAGATTGGCAGGTTAAAGGAGTCCTTCAGAATCTGCAGCACATTCACGCAGGCGTTGTTTCGCCAACCGCAGGTGATATCGCCTGAACTCTGATACCAATGGAACGTCGTGTAGTCCCAACGGACCGGAGTTGCACCGGAAACGCCGTTAACGGAGCCATCAGGCGTGATACCGCTCCACAGCATCTGCTGGGCGCGATAGGCAAGCGGGATACCAACGTTGACACCGCACTGGATCGTCGGATCGATTGCCTTCACACCGTCGATCATGCCTCGAATGACGCCGCGGAATGCCGGCCAGATCGCGGGACTATAGTTATTTGTATTGCTGCCGTCACCGTTCGTAACCAGACCGTCCGAATCGAGTTCGTTGCCACACTCGATGTACTTGACAAGGCCTTTCAGCGGCTTGGCAATCGAGGCGCCGAGGTTGTAGCCCAGCGTGTAGGCGGCCGATTCCGAACCGTTCTGGTTATAGGCAGTCGAAGCCGCGTTAATACACGGCATGATGGCCACGCCGCTGCCGGCGAACGCGCCGGTCAGCGCGTTGGCCACCGTTTGAGCCATGCCGGCATCCGCCACGTCCACGCGATAGTTCGTGACGCCGAGATCTTTGAGCAGTGCCAGTTGCGCAGCTGCCGACATGGTGTGGTAGATGCCGTCGGGCCACGCAAGGTGGCCATTCATGCCGTAGAACAGATTGCCCGAAGTCGACCCGGAACTTGCCCGAGTGACGTTGACCGTGATGGTCTGTGTGGTCTTGGTGCCGCCGGCCTGGCCAGCCGCCACCGAAAATGCGACCACGTCGATCTGGTGCGATCCCACGGACAATTTCGTCGTGTCAACCTGGACGGAAAATTTGCCGCCGCTGGGTGTCGTGTCGGGGCCGATCTTGGCAACCGTGGCGTGGTCATAAACGGCGACGTTGCGCCACGTGGTGCCGGCCGTGCCGCTCACCGTGATGGTGCCAGATACAGTCGCGTTCGCCGCAGGAGCGGTCACTGTGAAGCCGTTTGAGCCCGCCTTGTTGGCCACGGTGGCGTCGTTGGCCACCGCCGCAGGCGAGTCGCCGCTTCCGCCGCCGCCGCACGCGGAAAGCGCAATCGACCCGGCGCCCGCGATGAGACCGGCGAGGAACTTCCTTCGAGGGACGGATTCAGTAGGAACCAGAGAAGGGACGGACAGTGGAAGATGTTGCTGATTTTTCGGTCGGTTGGGTAAGGTCATGAGTACAACTTACGCAGTTCGGTTGGGGATCGCAGTATATGTGCCCGACTTTTTCGTATGTTGTAACTGGATGTAAAAGCGCAGCAATAAGGCGAACTATCTCCAGACCAATTCCGAAAAGCAAATATCCGCATTACGCGTATCGAAAAAGAGAACATATGTGCGCCACCGAACATACGGATGTTGTGCACGCGCACTGATGAAAAAATTATTTACCTATTAATTTGGGGTTCTCAAATCTTAATTTTTGTGCTCAATCCCTCTCTGCTAGCGCTCCTGCGCCTTGTTTCCAGAGAAACGAATTGCAATACAAAGATCAAATAGTGAGACTAATTATTCATACAAATACGTTAATCGCTGGTTAAGGTGTCTGATGAATAACGTTTTGAATCAATTGTCTCAAAAAGATGCCGACCCTTAAACGAGTGAAGGGTTTTCCATTAGTCCCCATAGAAAATCTTTTAACCACGCTCGCTCCGAAGTCCACTGCGAAATTCCGCCCGCAGGCGTCCCACTTCTCGTCAGACGTTTGATTGATTCTCCAGATGAAATACCGATCGCGGACGTGATCTGGCACGCGCAAGCAACACGCTGTGGTTCAAACGCACGCCCGGCGATGAATGCTCCGAAAGTTCGATGTCGTACTGACGAGTGGCCCAGCGCACCCTATCTTGGGTCTGCCCGCCGCAGAAGACGCGGTGCCCCGCGTTGTCTCCAGTTGCTGCAGCACCCGCCTCTCCGCTCGTCAAACCGACCGGACCATTTTCATCAGCGATTCAACGAGGGTTGATCCGATGCCGACGATTCATCGCCGCCGCCGCCTGTTCAGATCACGCATACCCTGGCGCACTGCGCTGGCCGCACTGGTGTTTCTGGCTTTCTCAGGCGGCTCATACGCGCAGGTGACGCTGCAACTCGTCAACCCGCCCGGCTCGCAAGTCAACCTGACAAGCGGAAAGAAGATCCTCCAGTTCAAGGTCTTGTCGCCGGCCCGTTTGCGCGCCGCGAAAATGACAGTCGGCGTTTTTTCCTACGACAGCGACGGCAAGGCGGCGCCCGCGCCACTCGCCTCGTACGAGAAAAGCGTCGGCAGCATGGAGGGTGGCAAGGCCATCGACGTCGAAGTACTGATCCCACGTTCCGGTCTATTCCGTGTCGACGCAACCTTGAAATCATCGGATGGGGAAATCCTCGGCAAGACCACGAGCACGCTGGCTGTCGTCACGAAACGCGACGAAGTCGGCCCTTCCGACTTCGGGGTCGGCACGCACTTCGCTCAACGCGTCACACCACCTGCATCGGTGCTGCTGCCGCTCGTCAAGCAGGCTGGGTTTTCGTGGATTCGGGACGACCTCTATTGGTCGGCAATCGAGAAAAAGCCCGGTGTGTTCAAGTTTCCCAAGAGCTATGACGCCTACCTGGCGTTGAGCAAACGGCTCGGCATTTCGACTGTAATCGTACTTGGCGGCGGTAACGCGGATGCCTACCCTGCCCTGTTTCCGAAATCGGACTTTCCATTTTCACCTGATGCCCGTGCGCGCTTTGCAGCATACGTCGATGCAGTGGTGGCGCGATACGGCGACGACACTGTGGCTGAACCCTACGGCGGAACAGTTAGCCATTGGGAAGTGTGGAATGAGCCTGACTTTAGCAAGATCAGCTACGCCGCCTATCTTGCGCTGTTGTGGGAAACGTTCGGCGCGATTAAAGATGTGGATCCCAACGCATCGGTGATTTCCTGCGGCGGCGGCGGCTCGGGCGGCGGCCCCGGCGGCGACTGTGTGGTCGGCCTGCTCAAGGAAGGAGGACTAAACGACCAGACGGGCTTTAGCGTCCATCCATATATGTCGCCGAATACGCCAGAAAAGGGTTACCGAACCGTAGACGCACCAATCGACGCGGTGAGCATCCCCACAGTGTGGCCCTATCTGAAGGACTTTATCGCCGACCGGGTGAAAACAGACGGCCGACCTCTGCAAGTTTGGGTGACGGAGATGGGCTGGCCTGTCAATCCCAAGGAACCGGGGCAAGACGAGGCCATGCAAGCGGCCAATCTGGTGCGCAGCTATTTGTTGTCACGCCGCTATGGCACGGTTCGCGTCCTGTTCTGGTATGACTTTGTCGATGACGGCACCGACCCTTACAACATCGAACATAACTTTGGGTTGCTGCATTACGACCTGACACCGAAACCGGCATTCGTCGCGGCATCCGTATTAAGCAGCACAGTTGGCAAGCGACCGTGGGTGAAGGCGTTAATCGACTCGGAGAACGTCAAGGCATATCAATACGGAACCGACGATCCGGTTATCGCCGGTTGGACCGTCGACGGCAAGCAACATGACGCGGTCGTGAGCCTGCCGCCGGGAAAATACATACTGCGCGACTGGCAAGGTGTCGATACGCCTGTGTCGATTAGTGCTCAAGTCTTCCACTGGCGAGTGGGCTCAATTCCCCGCTACCTCATACCAGAACGACGCTAGCGTCGGCGCGACGGGGGCGACTATTCACGTCGTGCTCCGCGGCTCCTGAATCATCTTCCACCCATTGCCGGCGGGGTCGCGAAAACCAGCGTCGACGCTGCCATAGCGGTCCACCGGCTCCTGGGTGAATTCCACGCCACTTTCCTTTAGCCGGGCATAGCTCGCGCGGCAATCGGACACCAGCAGGACGAGTGGCGGCATGGCGCCCTTCGCGACCATCGCGCGCAGGATCTGCGCGGTGGCATCGTCGTGAATGGGCGGCCCGGGTCTGAACAGCCCGAGCTGGAACGAAGGCTGGTCCGGATGCTGGACTGTCAGCCACCGGTAGGCGCCGTTCACCACGTCCGTATGCACGCGGAATCCGAGTTTGCCGACGTAGAATTCCAGCGCTTCGTCCTGATCGTCGACGTACACGCCCACCACACTGATACCCTGGTTCATGACACCTCCTTGGTTGATGGCCGCAATGTACCTTTGGCCGCACGGCGGCGCTTCTCCAAAACTGCGATGGTGAGATCGGGACGCTGAGCGGCCTTCAGAACGCAAGCGGGTACGCGGTCGATCTGCTGCATGGCGGCCTGCGCCTCCCGGCGCATGGCGCTCGGGCTCCGACCGTTAATATCGCGGAAGATGCGGCCAAAGGTGCCCAGGCTCTCCCAGCCGGTGGCGAAGGCAATTTCCGTAATGCTGAGCGCGGTGTCGCGCAGCAGGGTATTGGCTTGCTCGATGCGCCGCGTCAACAGATAGCGATGCGGCGGGATGCCGAAGGCCTGCTTGAACGAGCGCGCGAAATGGGCCTCGGAGACGCCACTGACCGCAGCCAATCGTTCGACAGGCCAGGCCTCGTGCGAGGCAGCGTCCATTCGGTCTTTGGCGCGCAGCAGGCGACGCAACAGTGCTGGCGCCTGCAACGGGTCAATGCCGAACGGTGCCGGAGACGAGGTGTGTGGTTGATTAGGTTCGGCCATGAGCGTCATTCTGTCGCCATCCTTTGTCGCGAGCGCGGTGCATGGATAATTTTAGCGCGCCGGATTCGCAGCAGCCGGCTTTCGACGCGTGCGGCGGCCGTCGGCCTTTGCCAGGGCACGCCTTTGCGCAGCTTCAGCCGTCATCGCGTTCCGTGGGATCGACTGCCCTCAAAAATACACACCACTGCATTACTATGGATAGCTGAATGACCACGCGAGAACAGTCCATGAACGCATCGGTTATCTCTGCCCTGGCTGCCCTTGTCGGTGCCGCGATCGGCGGCTTGACTTCGGTTCTTGCCTCCTGGCTGACCCAACGCACCCAGGTTCGCGCGGAGTGGCTAGCGCATGATCTCGCGTGGCGGCAGGAACTGTACAAAGCGTTCATTGAGCAAGCGACGAATTGCTATGTGCACGCGCTGCAACACAACGAGCCCGATCTCGCTGGCCTGGGCAACCTCTACGCGGAGATCAGCCGCATGCGCCTCCGCTCGTCCCTTGAAGTCGCGGACGAAGCCGACGTGATCGGACGCAAGATCGTGGACACCTATCTCGCGCCAGACAAGTCTTTCATCGAGATTCGCGAGATGCTCGCGGATGGCTCGATCGACATTCTCGGCAAGTTTGGCGACGTGTGCCGCGCGGAATTCGCATCGCTGCGATCACAACAGCTCTGAGCGGCATAGCCGCGCCGTTCAGCGCGGCTTCAGTTCAACAGGCGGATCGGCGAGATAACCGCCGCCGAGCGCCTTCGCCAGAGCAATCTCCTGACTGAGCACTTGACCGTTGAGCGTAAGCAGGGCGACCTGTTCCGCGATCACCGGCTGGCGCGCTTCGAGCGCCGCGAGCCGGCTCGTGAGTCCGCGTTGATAATAGGCTTCCACACTGTCTCTCGTGAATGTAACCGATTCGATCCGCTGCTTCTGCAAAGCCTTCTGCGCATCGAGAGACTGCAGACGGCTGCCCGTCTGCGCGACATCGCGTACAGCGTTGAGAACGGCTTGGTTGTACTGCTCGATCAACAGGTTGCTCCCCTCGCGCGCGCCGCTCAGGTTCGCATTGAGCCGGCCGCCGTCGAAGATTGGCAGATACAAACCCGGAATCAGGTTGATCTGCTGGCTCGCATGCGTGAAGAGATCGGCGAGGTGCAAAGCGTTGAAGCCGAAAAATGCCTTGATGTCGAAGCTCGGATAAAACGCCGCCTTTGCCGCATCGATCTTGTCGAACGACGCCTCGACATACCATCGCATTGCCTGCAGATCGGGCCGCCGGGCCAGCAGTTCGTACGACAGCGTCGCCGGCAGGGCCGCCTGCGAACGTGGCAGCGCGACGGGTTCGATCGTGGGCAGGCCAACGGGTCCGGCGCCGACCAGTGCCCGCATCGATTCGCGAAGTTGCTTGATCTGCCCTTGTGCCGACACGATCTGCTGTTCGATGGCCAGTTGCTGCGCTCGTGCTTCTTCGAGCAGGGTGCGGGCTTCGAGGCCGCGCGCCGCGCGCGCTTCGTGTGCTTGCACTGCGAACACCGCTACCTCATGCGAGTCACTCAGCAGATCGATCAGCTGATAAGTCGTTTGAATGCCGTAGTACAGCTGCGCGACATCCGCCGAGATTTCGAGTTCGACAGCGGATGTCTCGGCGAGCCGCGCATTGCTCACACCCAGCGACGCAGCGACCTCCGCGCGTTGCTTGCCCCAGATGTCGATATCCAGGCTTGCACCCAATCCGACGACGCCCTCGGTGTACCACGGCCCGGTCAGCCCCGCAGCCGGTTCGTTCTTCGCGAACGGGCCGAGAAAACCGTTCGCGGAAATATGCTCGCGATCCAGCGACGCCAGCGCGGCCACCTGAAGGTTGGATCCTGCTTTGGTCAGTTCCACGTCCGACTTCGCCTGCGCGACGCGCGTGCGCGCGATCACCATCGTCGGCGCGTCGGCGAGCGCCTGATCGATCAGGGCGTCAAGTTGCGCGTCGTGATAGCGCGTCCACCAGCGCGCGGCGGGCCAGCCGTCGCGTGCGAGATGGATGTCGTCCGCAAGATTGATCTGCTCGGGCGCGATCTCGGAACGGGGCGTGCCGTTGTGATGAATCAGCGCGCAACCCGACAGCACGGACGTTAGCCACGCGAGGCATAACACGCGGCGACGCCATCGTCGAGCGCACAAAACCGGTCGCGCCTTCATGCTCGTACCGCCGCTGATGCGTGCGCCGCGACCGGTGCCTCGGCACGCCAGTCCGGCAAGCCCGTGATCTGCCGCAACAGTTCGTCCGCTGCGGTGATGAGCGACTGATCGGCAGGCTGAGCCGGTTCGCCCGCTTGCGCAGCGGTCTCGATACGGCGCGGCGCGCGCGCATCGGGTGGGTTGGCCGCCAGCTCATCCGCGTACCGGTTGAGTTCGGTGCCGGCCTGTTGCTGGGCTGCGCGCACTGCGTCCATGGTGTGTGAGCTTGACAAGCCCGCTTGAGCCACCAACGTGTTGCGCAACGCGTCACCCGCCAGCATGATCTCGCGCCCCTGCGCGAGGACCGTTTGCGCGCGCAGTGTCAGTTGCGACTGCTCGCTTTCCTGCCAGCCGGGTTCGAGCGCGACGCGCGAAAGCGTCGTCTCGCAATCGGTCAGCACGGCCCACGCCTGCAACTGCCGCTGAGCATGAGGCAACTCATCCACTTGCTCTTCGCCGACCTGCGACGGGCGCACCTGTGCGGCGATCGCGCGCAACAGGGTGGCGAGCTTCTGCCGCAGCACGTCGCCCTCGCCCTCGCGCCAGAACGACATCTGCACGAACGTCGCCACACCGACGCCCAGCAGAATGCCAACCAGCCGGTCGCGTATTTCAGTCAGATTGACGGTTGGGCCAAACTGTTCGAACAAGGCGAGCGAGAAGGTGAAGATGAGCTGTACGCCCGCGTAGCCGATCCGTTCCGAACCCGCCGAGATCCATGCTCCGAACGCGACGACAGGCAGCGTCATCAGCAGCAGACCGACAATGTCGTCGAGATGAGGAACGACGAACACGACCATGAACAGCGCCAGCGCGCTTCCGATGGCAGCACCGGCCACCCGCAGCAACGCGCGCTGCGCCGATGCGCCAAGGCTCGGCAGCGCGACGATCACACAGGTCAGCATGATCGTATGGATGCCCTGCCAGTCCACGGCGTTGTAGAACACGTAGCAGACCAGAACGGCAAGCAAGGTCTTCAGCGAAAAGCGCATGTAGGCGGGATTGGTCCATGCGTCCGACGCAATCATCGGCTCGCTCGCGGGCGGCTTGCCGGATGCCGGGTCGCTCGCAGCCAGGTCGGCGAATGCGCGCAGCGCCCGCTGCGATTCGGCAGCAGCAGGAATCGTGTCGGCGGCGTTGCGCTCTTCAGGTGTCGCCGTGCTCACGTAGCGATATGGCTCGTCTGTCGCCACCGCTTCGTCGAGCGCGTGGCAGTTCGCACGCAACTCGCGCAACATCGCCAGCTGCGCGGCTGAGGCGCGCGGCCAACTCGGCGGAAGCTCACTCGCTCCGCGATAAAGCCGCGACACGGTCGCAATGCATGCAAGCTGCGACGCCTGATGTTCGCGATAGTGCGCATCACGCATTGTTGTGAACCGCAGCAACTTCTGCAGCGTGAGTGCGCCTTGCTGAACGGCCGCCAGCGTGACCGGCGCGGCGCTCGTGCCGCCGTCGATCAGTTCCGTCAGGCGCGCGTCCAGCGCTGCGAGTTGTCGATGGATTTCCGCCTTGAGCTGCAATTTCGGCTCGACGGGCAACAAAAGCGTATTGACCACGAGCGTCAGCGCGATCGGATAGTTGACGGCGACCCATACCCATAACACCGCGCGGATCAGCAGGTCGGCCTGATCGGTCCGGTCGACGAAGCTCTGCACGTAAATCACAATGATCGCGACGATGAAGAACACGATGCCAATCTTGAGCACCCGCAGCAGGTACACGCTGCCCAGGAATAGCAGGCTCGCGATGACGATGCGCAGCAACGGATAGTCGAATGTAAATTTCAGCAGCAGGATCGACAGGCCGATGGCGAGCGTCGATCCGATCATGAACATCACGCCGACCAGCCGCGTGACCACCACGTTCGATTGCGTGACATAGAACACCACCAGCAGCGATAGCGCGAGCTCCGGCACCTCGAGCGTATTCGACACGACGATCACAATGGCGCTCGTCAGCATGCAGCGCAGCATCACGTTCAGACGCCCGGGGAACGGCGCAAGCTCGCGCATCAGGAAGGCGCCTGCGTCGCGCAGCGAAACGGGCAGGTAGTCGGCGGCGGTCATGGGCTCCTCAATGGCGCTCGCCGTCGTTGCCGCGCCCGGGTTCCAGCACGGCCACCGCCGACGTACCGACGCGGAACAGTTCCGGGTTCGGTTTTTCGATGAGGATCTTCACCGGGAAGCGCTGCGATACATGCACCCAATTGAGCGTGCGTTGAATGCGTGGCAATCCGCCCGGCAATGCAAGGCCGGCTTCATCGGGCGCGATGCCGTAGCTGATCGAATCGACGGTCCCCTGGAAACGCTGGCCCGTATCGCTCATCAGGTACACAGTGGCTGGCGTGCCCGCCCTGACGCCCTTGAGTTCGGTTTCGCGAAAGTTCGCGACTACGTACCAGTGGCGCGTGTCGATCAAGGTGAAGACCGGTTTGAGCGCCGTGGCAAACTGCCCGGTCGATGTCTTCAAAGACACGATGCGTCCATCGAACGGTGCGCGCACCGTTGCATACTCGAGGTTCAGTTCGGCAGTCGCGATTTCCGCCATGACAACGGCACGTTGCGCGACCAGCGCATCGACGCCGCTCACAGCCGCTGCCGCCTGCTGCGCCTGCAGTTGCGCGGCGCTGAGTTCGGCCTGCGTGGCGCGTTGCCCGGTGCGCGCGCGGTCGACATCTTCCGCCGACACATAACCGTGCGACAGCAGCGGCTCCATGCGGTGCAGCGTATCGGATGCCTGCCCGGCCGCAGCTCTCGCGCGCTCGACCGCCGCACGCACCGACTGCGCGTTGTACTGCTGCGCGTTGACCGTACGTTGGGTCAACTCGATCTGGCGATCGAGCGCGACGAGCGACGCGTTGCCTCGCGCGAGCGCATCCTGATACGGGCGCGGGTCGATACGGAACAACAGATCGCCCTGCTTCACCGCCTGGTTGTCCCGTACGGCCAGTTCGACGATGCGGCCGTTGACCTCCGGCACGACGTCGATCGTGTCCGCGTAGACATAAGCGTCGTCGGTACGAGGGGTGCGGTCCCACTGCCGGATTACATAGACGAGCAGCAACAGCGTCACCACGACGATCACGATGGCCGGCCATTTTCTTTTCGATGTCTTGCTGGCTGGAGTCGCCATTCATCCACCCGACAAAGATTCAATGTTGGAAGAAGATCAACCAGACAACGAGCGCCAGCAAAGCGACAAGCGTGGGATACACGACGGCGGAAGGTCCCACCAGATGGTCGGCCTGCAGCCGCTTGAGAATCAGATAGATGACGACCGTGAGCACGACGCCCGCGACAATGCAGAACAGCCAGTCGGGAAAGTACGCGCCAAGCACGCCGATGGACGGTGAATTTGTACACCCTGTGATCGGAATCGCGGCAATCGCGGCCGCGCCGATTGCACGCTTTGAATATCTGCCTCTGGCTGGTGGCATGTGTCGTTTCAAAGTCGACTCTGTGGTTGAAATCAATGTCTCACCTTGCAGATACGCCGATGCCTCTCGCCCCGGATTCGGGTGTTGGGCAACAAGGGAAACGGCTTCGGGCGCACTAGCGCGCCGCCGCTTGCCCTACATCTCCAACAGCGCGCCGTCGTTCAAGACCGTCTGAAAAAACCCATGGCGCATTTGCAAGGTTGTAGCCCATGGGTCCGCCCGCCGACAGATGGCGGCGCACCAAGTCGACACAATAACGCCGAAAAAGGCATCCCGCACTGTATGAATATGACATGTTGCGATCGTTCCGCTTCCTAGTCAAACTCGGCGCTGAGCAGCCAAAGGATTGCAAGAAGCGATGCCGTGCATCGACCGAGGCGCGCTCGACCTGCACCACCAAATGTCGAAGCGATAATCCTGGCTACCGTCATGGAAGCTACCCCCATGGAAAAAGCTGTCTGAAATGCCGGATTCACCTGGCTTCTGAACGATGAGCGACTGCGATCGCATCGAGCCCTGCCAGCACGAATCGCACAAAATCCTCTGCAAGCGCATCCTTGTCCTTTGCGGCAGCAGGCAATAGCGCAGACTGCATCTGCTTGGGCGCGATCATCATGGCGATGCAGGGCAACACCGTAAACATCACAGCCCGCTGAACCACGGGCGTGGTCGGGTCCAGCCCCAGCACTTCGCCGATCACCTTGAGCAGGAATGCGGCTTTGGGACGCACCGCTTTTTCGATGAGCGCCGGGATCGCTTTCGATGGCGACAGCACTTCGCGCAACATCAGCATGAAGCCCCAAGGCGTGCCCGCGCTCGTTGAAAGACCGACGAAACGGCAAAGGATGGCACGCAACTGATCCCTGGGGTCGTCGAGGCTCGCGGCAAGCGCCGCTAACTCGTCAAGACCCACGACTTGCCGATGCGCCTCGACGAGCGCCGCTTCGTAGAGCGCCTCCCTGCTGCCAAAGTGATAGTTCACCGACGCCATCGGTGTGCCCGCGCGCTGGCAAATTTCCTTGCTGGTGGCATCCGCGAAACCGCGTTCGGCGAACACCTGGCCCGCAGTCGCGAGCAGGTGCTGACGGGTCGCCGCGCCGTCGGGGCGTGAGACCCGCTTAGGCTGCGTCGCGGCTGTTTTTCTCGGACTGGTCGGCATGGTCGAAGGCTTACATTCCTAAAAATACTTTGAATTTGAATTCAAATTCGCATAGTATCCATTCTACTTCATCTGCGTCCGGTCCGCGAACGGACGCGCCGGCATGGAAGGCCGAGTCACCAAGGCAGCCGGATCGCCCTCGCGGGGACCGCAGATCGAACTCATCGCGCGCTTCCTGTCGTGCTGACTCGATCCGCCTGGTGTGCCGAATCGCGGCTCCATAGGATTTTAATTATGTATTACTCACTAAATAAACGCCTCTCAATGGAAGTTCCATCCAACTCCAGGCGAGCGCAACGATTTGCCGGGACCGCGCTTTCAGTGCTGCTTCTCGCCCTGCTATCAGCCTGTTCACGGCACGAAACGGCAACTTATCAGGGCTATGTCGAAGGTGAGTTCGTCTATCTCGGCTCAACACAGGCCGGCAAGCTTACGGCGCTATCCGTCTCTCGTGGACAAACAGTCAAGGCGAATGACTCGCTATTTTCCCTTGAGTCTGACGACGAAGCCCACGCACTCGTCCAGGCGCAGCAGCAACTCGCGGCGGCCCGCGCCCAACTCGCCGACATCCGCACCGGCAAGCGCGTGCCCGAGGTCGACGTCAATCGCGCGCAACTGGCGGAGGCCATCGCCAACGCCCGCAAAGCCGCGCTGCAACTGACGCGCGACGAGGCCCAATACCGCGCAGGTGGCATCGCAAAAGGTCAACTCGACGACTCGCGCGCTAACGCAGATTCGACCGCCGCGCAGGTTCGGGAACTCGCCCATCAGGTCGACGTGGCTCGCCTACCCGCCCGTTCACAACAGATCGTCGGACAGGAGGCACAAGTAGCCGCCGCCGATGCCGTCGTCGCGCAGGCCCAATGGAAACTCGATCAGAAACGCGTCGCCGCCCCATCGGAAGGCCTTGTCTATGACACGCTCTATCGCCAGGGTGAATGGGTGGCTGCCGGCAGTCCGGTCGTCCAGATGCTGCCGCCGCAGAACATCAAGGTGCGATTCTTCGTTCCGGAGACGATCGTCGGGCAACTGGCGCTCAATCGCGGCGTGACGCTGCATTGCGACGGCTGCGCGGCTGATGTACCCGCAAAGATCACTTATGTGTCGAATCAGGCCGAATACACGCCGCCCGTCATCTATAGCAACGAGAGCCGCGCCAAGCTCGTGTTCATGGTCGAAGCCCACTCATCGGTTGCGGACGCAACGAAGCTTCATCCGGGCCAACCTGTCTCAGTGGTGCTGCAATGAACGACGACGCCCACCAGTACGTGATCGACGTGCATGACCTGAACAAGCGCTTCGGTAACAAGCACGTTGTCAACAACGTCTCGTTGCAGGTCGGCCGTGGTGAAATCTTCGGATTTCTCGGGCCGAACGGCAGCGGCAAGACGACCTCCATCCGCCTCATGTGCGGATTGCTCACACCGGACTCGGGCAGCGGCACCTGCCTCGGCTACGACATCGTGCGTGAGAGCGAGCAGATCAAACGCAACGTCGGGTACATGACCCAGCGCTTTTCCTACTGGGAAGACCTGACCATCCGCGAGAATCTCGACTTTGTCGCGCGTATCTACCAGATGCGCAACCGGCGAGAAGCGGTGGATCGCTCGCTGGAATCGCTCGGCCTGCAGACACGCGCGAACCAGTTGACCGGCTCGCTATCGGGCGGCTGGAAGCAGCGGCTCGCGCTGGCCGCCTGTATGTTGCACGAGCCAAAATTGCTGCTGCTCGATGAGCCCACCGCCGGCGTGGATCCCACCGCACGGCGCGACTTCTGGGAAGAATTGCATCGCCTCGCCGCCACCGGCATATCCGTGCTCGTCAGCACCCACTACATGGACGAAGCGGAACGCTGTCACAAGCTCGCTTATATCGCTTACGGGAAGATGCTCGCGCGCGGCACCGCGAGTGAGGTGATCGAATCACAAGCTCTGTCGACGTGGTCCATCCACGGCGAACACCTGAGCAAACTATCCGAGCAGCTTCGCACGACGCCCGGCGTGGACCAGACCGTCGTGTTCGGTTCCGCGCTGCACGTCAGCGGGCGCGACCACGAAGCGCTCGAAACCGCGGTGCGGCACGCGGTTGCCGGAACCTCGCTGCGCATCGAACCGATCGGCACGGGACTCGAAGACGTGTTCATCTATCTGATGAGCCATTCGAAGGACAACTTCGGAGCGCCGTCATGAGCAATCGCACCGTCTTCTCTCTGACACGCTGGTGGAGCATCGTTCTCAAGGAGTTTCTTCAGTTAAGGCGTGACCGCGTCACGTTCGGCATGATTGTCGGACTGCCGATCGTCCAGCTTGCACTGTTCGGCTTCGCGATCAATACGGACCCGAAGCACCTGCCGACAGCCGTTATCCTGCACGACCAGAGCGAGTTTTCCCGCAGCTTCGTTGCGGCGATGACGAACTCGGCCTATTTCGATATCGTCGGAATCTTGCCTGACGAAGAGGCCGGGCGCCGCGCGCTCGCCCAAGGCAAGGTGCAATTCGTGCTGAATGTGCCCGTAGATTTCTCGCGCAAACTGCTGCGTGGCGAGCATCCGTCACTGCTGGTCGAAGCCGACGCGACCGATCCGACCGCAACGAACACCGCCGTCGGCGCGCTGCCGAAACTCGTCCAACCGGTCGCGGATAAAGATCTCACGGGTCCGCTCGCACATCTGAACGGCACGCAAAACGCCTTCGACGTGCAGGTTCACAACCTCTACAACCCCGAAGGCGTGACGCAATACAACGTGGTGCCCGGGCTGATGGGCGTGATCCTCACCATGACGCTCGTCATGATGACCGGCCTCGCCGTGACCCGCGAACGCGAGCGCGGCACGATGGAAAACCTGCTCGCCACTCCCGTTCTGCCAATCGAAGTGATGACCGGCAAAATCGTGCCCTATGTCGTCATCGGGCTCATTCAGGCGTCGATCATTCTTGCCGCGACACGCTACGTTTTCCACGTTCCATTTGTCGGCAGCGCATTGGCCATCTATCTCTCGGCTCTGCTTTTCATTGCGGCGAATCTGACGGTGGGCATCACGCTTTCTTCGCTTGCACAGAACCAGTTGCAGGCGATGCAGCTGACTATCTTCTACTTCTTGCCCAACATCCTGCTCTCGGGCTTCATGTTCCCTTTCGCGGGCATGCCGGCGTGGGCGCGGTTTATCGGCAACCTCCTGCCGCTGACCTATTTCAACCGGCTGATTCGCGGCATCCTGCTCAAGGGCAATGGCTGGGCCGACCTGTGGCCCTCTGTGTGGCCAATGGCGCTGTTTACCGCGATCGTCATGGCTATTGCATTGCGCTTCTACCGGCGCACGCTCGACTAGGAAAACACGATCATGAAGCCACTTGCTTTCCTCGGTTCACTCGTGCTGTGCGGCTGCGCAGTGGGACCCGACTTTCACGCGCCCGCGGCACCGGACACGCAAACCTACACGCACAAGGCCGAGCCGGCACGCACAGTATCGACCGACGGCACCGAGGGTTCCGCCCAAACCTTCACAACAGCGGATGCGCCGCTGCCGCTGTGGTGGCGCCAATTTCATTCGGCCGAACTAGACCGTCTCGTCGATCAGGCGCTGAGTCGAAGCCCCTCTCTGGCGCAAGCTCGCGCAAAGCTGATGGAGGCGCGCGAAAACTACAATGCGCAGTCGGGCGCCACACGATTTCCGAGCGTCGACGCGAAGATTTCCGGAACGCGTCAACAGGTCGATCTCGCGGCGTTCGGCATCCCGCATGTCGAGAACCCGGGGCCGTTTT
The DNA here is from genome assembly GCF_003386115.1 of Paraburkholderia sp. BL27I4N3. NCBI lineage: Bacteria > Pseudomonadati > Pseudomonadota > Betaproteobacteria > Burkholderiales > Burkholderiaceae > Paraburkholderia > Paraburkholderia sp. BL27I4N3. Next base: position 3,603,201 of record NZ_QREJ01000001.1, read on the forward strand.
CGCTATTCAATGCGTCGGTGACGGTGGCGTATACATTCGACGTTTTCGGCGGCAATCGCCGGGCGCTCGAAGCCGCGTTGGCGCAGGTCGACTACGAGGCGTTCCAACTGGACGCAGCGCGCTTGTCCATTGCGGGCAATGTCGTATCGACGGCGGTGCAGCGCGCTTCGTTGCAGCGGCAGGTCTTGCTGACACAACGCCTCGCCGACGCACAGGCGCAGCAACTCGGCATCATGGAAGCACGCCTCGCCGCCGGTGGTGTGTCGCAACTCGACGTAAACAGCCAGCGCACGCTGCTTGCGCAAACGCGCGCGTCGCTGCCGCCGCTCGCCACACAGCTGGCGCAGGCGGATCATCAACTGGCGATCCTGGTGGGCGACGTGCCGTCCAAAGCGGAGTTCGATCGACTCACGCTGGACTCGCTTCATCTGCCGACTGAGATACCCGTCACGCTGCCTTCGTCACTCGCACGGCAACGCCCTGATATTCGCGCCTCTGAGGCGCTACTGCACCAGGCCAGCGCGAACGTGGGTGTTGCGACAGCGAACCTGTACCCGCAGTTTTCGCTGTCGGCGGGAATCGGCTCTGAACGTACGAGTGTCCAGGACATTGTGAATGGCCTGAATATCTGGAATATCGGCCTGAATCTCACCCAGCCCATTTTTCGTGGTGGCGAGCTGCATGCGAAAAAGCGCGCTGCCCAGGCGGCCTATGACGCTGCGTTCGCGAGCTATCAGCAAACGGTGCTCCAGGCCCTGCAACAGGTTGCGGACGCGCTGACGGCGTTGCGTAACGACGCGCACGAACTGCATGCTCGCGACGACGCCGCCCGGCAAGCGCAAGCCAACCTCGACATTGCGCATGCGCAGTATTCGGCGGGTGGCGTCAGCCAGTTCAGCCTGCTCGACACGCAACGTCAGGCGTGGCAGACCGCTCTCGATCAGACGCGCGCGCAGGCGGCCCGGTTAAGCGATACGGCCGCGCTATTCCAGTCGCTGGGCAGCAGCGAACCCGATTTGACCTTAGGAAGCGCGCGCTAACGGCGGAAGAACCCGCGGACCAGACCTGACCCTCGGCCACCGCCTGCTTCTGCTGCGTTGCGGCGCCCCGCCGCGCAGTTTTATATCACAATGAAATATAATCATGACGATGCGTTCTTTCGTTTCCTGGGGATTTGGCCGTAATGTGTGGCCTCCTCTAATGTGACACCGCCTTCCATTTTCCTATTCGAACCTTGTCCCGCTACGCTTTCATCCGCTGGCTCGCCAGCTTCGCCCCCCATCCCATGGCTGTCCGATGGCCAGAACGCCTGAGATCGTGTCTCGGCGCACTGCTTGGGATTGCGTTTACCGGCGGGACCATGCACGTCCTTCTCGGACCGGCGGCAAATATTCCGTTGCTCGTCGCGCCAATGGGCGCTTCGGCCGTGCTGCTGTTCGCGGTTCCGGCCAGTCCGCTTGCGCAACCGTGGTCGATCATCGGCGGCAATATCGTCTCTGCTACGGTCGGCGTGGCCTGTGCAAGCTGGATCGGCGATCCGGTGGGCGCCGGCGCTTTGGCCGTCGCGCTCGCGATCTGCGCGATGTTTGCACTGCGCTGTGTTCACCCGCCGTCAGGCGCGGTTGCGCTGACTGCGGTTCTTGGCGGTCCGGCGGTGCATGCGCTGGGCTATCGCTTCGTGGCCGAGCCGATTGCGATCCAGTCGGTGACGCTGCTATGCGCCGCCATCGTCTATCACGCAGCTACCGGACACCGATACCCCCACGTCGCTCAGGCGAGTTCGGTCAAAGGCGCGGGAGCGTCGGCTTCGGCGTCGAGCGAAGGTTTCACGCGGGCGGACCTCGAAGCGGTGCTGAGCCGCCGCGGCGAATTGCTCGATATCGATACGGACGATCTGGAATCCCTGCTGCGCGATGTCCAGCTACAGGCCTACGCGCGCACGTTCAATGAACTGACCTGCGCGGACATCATGTCGCGCTCGCTCGTCGCCGTGTCGGCGACCACGCGTGCTTCCGCCGCATGGAGTCTGCTGAAACGGCGTCATATCAAGGCACTTCCGGTCACTGACGAGAAGCAACACGTAATCGGCATCGTGACCCGGGCCGACCTCGTCGGCAAACGCGCGTTCGGCAAAGCGCCCGGTCTGACTTCTCCCATGCAACGCTGGTTCAGGCGCAGTGTCACTCCGGCGCCGCTCGTCGGCGCACTGATGAACGCGGACGTTCAGACAGTCGACGGAACGACCCCGATCGTCGAACTGGTGCCGGTGTTCGCGAACTACGGGCACCACCATATTCCGGTCCTGGACTCGCAACAGCGGCTAGCCGGCATGATCACGCAGGCCGACCTCATCGCGGCTCTGTATCGCCAGGCTTACGCCAGGCATCGAACCGCGGCATAGCCACTGTCACGGACACAGGGATCGAGCACGGGCATACATATCACGTCATGATATAATTCGCGCGTTATCTCTTCCTCCACGGCACTTCAATGAAAACACTCACGCGCGGTTTGACCAAGGCGAACTTCGAGCAACTGTCCGAGTTTCGCTATCAGATGCGGCGCTTCGAGCGTTTTTCCGAGCAGGCTGCTCAGGGCGAAGGCATCACGCCATTGCAGTATCTACTGCTTCTGCACATCAAGGGTTATCCCGAGCGCGACTGGGCCACCGTCGGCGAACTTGCGGAACGGCTGCAGGCGCAGCATCACGGCGTGGTTGCGCTGGTGTCCCGCTGCGAGGCGCTCGATCTGGTCCGCAGAAAAGTCAGCGAGACGGATCGCCGCCAAGTCGAGGTTCATTTGCTGAAAGCCGGCGAGCAGGTGCTCGCCCGTCTCGCTGAGATGCACCGTGCCGAATTGAAGTCGCTCAAAGGCGCGTTTAGCGTCCCCCAGATCGATATTTGAGTCACCATGAGTCTCGACCACCATAAACGCGATTTTTCCGTCAACGCGAGGCTTCCCGGCATTGCCGCGCTCGCCGCGGGAATCGGCGCGCTCAGCACGCTCGCGGCGTTCGTGCTGCTGAGCCTGATTCATCTGTTCACCAATCTGTTTTTCTTCCAGCAGTTTTCGTTTGCGGACCGTTCACCGGCCGTCAATACCTTGGGTGTCTGGGTGGTGGTCATCCCTGTGATCGGCGGCCTGATCGTCGGTCTCATGGCGCGCTATGGCTCGGAGAAGATTCGCGGTCACGGCATTCCCGAAGCGATTGAAGCCATCCTGTTCGGCAAGAGCCGCATGTCGCCGAAGGTGGCGATTCTCAAGCCGCTATCGTCGGGCATCGTGATTGGCAGCGGCGGTCCGTTCGGCGCGGAAGGCCCGATCATCATGACAGGCGGCGCACTGGGGTCGCTGATCGCGCAGTGTGTGAAGGTCACGTCCGCGGAGCGCAAGACGCTGCTGGTGGCCGGCGCGGCGGCGGGCATGACGGCGGTGTTCGGCACGCCCGTGGCTGCCGTGCTGCTGGCGGTCGAACTGCTGCTGTTCGAATGGCGTCCGCGCAGTTTTCTACCGGTAGCGCTTGCGTGTGCCGTCGCCGGTTTTGCGCGTGCGGCGTTGTTCGGCACCGGCCCGCTCTTTCCGCTTGAAACGGCGCCGCCCGGCGCGCTATCGCTGCTGTCCTGCGTCATCGCCGGCTTGCTGTCCGGTGCGCTCGCCTCGGGCTTGTCGGCCGCACTTTATAAAGTCGAGGACCTGTTCGGCAAGCTGCCAATCCACTGGATGTGGTGGCCCGCGCTCGGCGGACTTGTCGTCGGCATTGGCGGCTTTCTCGAACCGCGTGCGCTGGGTGTCGGTTACGACGTGATCGGCGATCTGCTGCATCAGCACATTGCCATCCAGATCGCGCTGGCGATCCTCGTCGTAAAGGCGGTCATCTGGGTCGTCGCGCTCGGCTCGGGCACCTCGGGCGGCGTCCTTGCTCCGCTGCTCATGTTGGGCGCGGGACTCGGTGTTTTGCTCGGCCACGTGCTGCCGGGCGGCGAACCCGCGCTGTGGCCGCTCGTCTGCATGGCGGCTACGCTCGGCGCCACGTTGGGCGCGCCGTTGACCGCCATCGTGTTCGCATTCGGCCTCACGCACGACAGTAACGCGCTGTTGCCGCTGCTCGCCGCGACACTGATCGCGCATGGGTTCGCAACGGTCGTCATGAAGCGCTCCATCATGACCGAGAAAATTGCCCGGCGCGGTTATCACATTTACCGCGAATACGGCGTCGATCCACTCGAGCGCCACCATGTCGACGAGGTGATGTCGCGCGCGGTCAAGACGATCGATGGCAGCATGTCCGTGGCAGAAGCGCTAACAACGTACTTCGGTGCGACGCAGACACATCGCGCCTATCCGGTCGTGCATCAGGGCGCGCTGGTGGGCGTCGTCGATCGCGCGATGCTGGAGACAATCCGCAGTGGCGACGCGCACAGTACGCTCGACTCGCAACTCGCCGATGTATTGCGCCACCGTTCGGCCACGTTCGCGCTGCCCGGTGAAACGTGCCGCCTCGTCGCAACACGGCTTGCGGTGCACGGTCTCGAACGTTTGCCCGTGGTTGCGGATTCCACCACATTGCAATTAATCGGGATTGTGTCGCGCAGCGATCTGATCAAACCGTCTCTTGCGCATTTCGACGAAGAGCACAAGAAAGAGCGCTTCCGGCATTTGCGGGTGCACACCGGCAAGCGGCATTTCCCGCCGGTTCCGTAAGCCGCGCGATCCGCAAGCCATTCCTCCCTGCCCTTTCCCGGAGGCGCATCCGGAGGCGACACGGATGCCACCGCCAACAGCATCCGATAGCAGTACGGCCATTTCCTCATGTCCGACTCCTTGCCATGCACGGAGAAGCGCCTGCGCATTCAACACCGGCACGGCTGCATCGCCTGGGGATACCCCTACGTTTTCCGCCACTTCTCGTCGATCTGTCTTGATTCGACTGCAGGATGGCGGTTTCGCGCGCTATGCCAGTGTATTGCGTTGACAATACAGGGTGTTACGCTCACCAAAGCAGCCTTCGCGGTAATGAGCCGCCGTCCAGCGGCAAAATTAGCAGGCATAGAACACACCGCGAAGCGCCATTGCCTACGAAAGGCGAAACATCGCTGCGGGAGAGACTGCGATGCAAATCAAAACATATACCCTACTGACGCTATTGGCGTTTAGCAGTGCTGCTTTCGCATGGCAGCCGCTCACCTATCCAATCCGAAGTCAAAGCCCTTATCAGCGCAGCATCGATTCCGCGATGTGCTATGCGACGGCGAACAAACAGACCAAGGTCAACATCGTCCGCGAGCCGCAGATTCCACCGCGCAAGCCGGCTGCCACCAAGACTTCGTCGACCGGCGCGCCGTCGCGGCCGCCGTTGCCGCCCAGCACCTTCTCGTCCGCGCCGATCGGCGAGAGCATGCCGGCCGCCGCCGCGCCGGGCGCGAGTGCGCCCGTAGCGACCACGGCGGCGACAGCGAAGGGGGCTTCGGCCCCGACGGCGGCGAGCGCGACATCGGCGGACACCACGACTACGGCCGCCACGGCGGGATCGGCGACGACCGCGGGCAACAGCGCCTCGGAAACGGCAGCCGCGAGCGCGGCGCAGACGGCTGCGGCGTCCAGCGTGAAGCTGCCGCCTCTGCCGGCGCCCGAGCCGCCCATGACACAGTACTGGGCCGCGTATGGCGCGTGCATGCAAGCGCGGGGTTACGTAGTCGCACAGTAACCCCGCTTGCAAGCCTCGTTACGGTGCCTTGTTTTTTCTGATTGTGGCGCCGGCATTCGACGCCCCTTTGCGACACGGCGATGCTTAGCGACTTTACTTCCGATCAGCACGATCCCTTCCGATGCGGGCACTGCGGTGTCCCGCTAGCCGGTCGCTTCACGCCCTGTCCTTCGTGCCATCGGCGTCCGGCCGATTCGTTCGGCGCGCGTCCGGCGCCGCCTGCCTCGCTCAAAGTCCCGCTGAACGGTCAATTGGACGACTCGCAGCCGCTCGTCGACAGCCGTGTGCCGGCACGCAAAATCTGGAATCCGTCCTCGCGCGCACTGGTCAATCCCTACGAGTTCGTCGAGAAGCCCGAGGTCGCCGTATCCGCCTATCAGCGGCTGCGCCAGCCCCTCGTGCTGGGTGCATCGGTGCTGGTGGTGACCTCCGCGGTGTACCTGGGTTTCATCCATAGCAACGACTCGAATGTCGGCACGCCAATCGCGGTGTCGGGCAAGGTGCGGACACAAAATGTCGCGCCGCTCGTCGTCATTCCGCAGAAGCCGCCGGCCGCCGTCGCGCAGCGGCCGACGCCTGCCGCACAGCAGAAGTCCGCGATTGTCGCCGTTCAGAAGCCTGCCGCCGTCACCGTGCAGAAACCCGCCGCTGCCGTCACCCAGAAACCGGCCACCGTCGTCGCACAGAAGCCGGCCACGGTCGTCGTCCAGACGCCCGCTAACGTGCCGCCTGCGGCCGCGCAGAAACCTGCCGTGGCAGTCACCGCACCGCGCACCACGACTGCCACGACCGTCGCCGCCGTGCGGTCCGCTCCCGTGCGTTCGCCGCCGATTGCGCCGCCGGCCGCTTCGCCGCCGCTCTCGCGCCGGGTCGCATCCGTGGAACCCGAGGCGAAGCGCAATCCGGGCGGACAGTCAGGCAACCCGCCGGAGCAACCGCGCGCCGACGTGTCGCGGCATCTCAGAGCCGCACGGGCCAATCTGCAGCGCAACAACCTGTCGGCGACCCGAGCGCGCCTTGCGGCGGTCATCGCCGCGCAACCGGACAATCGCGACGCGTTGAACCTGCGCTCCATGCTGAGCACGCGGGAACAGCAGCGCGACGCGCTATTGAGCCTCGCAAGAGGCTGCGGATATATCGCGCGATGGACATGCGTCTCGCACAACGCTGGCACCGCGCTGCAGATCGATTCGAGCAGCAAGGAAGCACAGCGTCTCGTGACACTCGCGCAGCGCGAAACGGAACTCCAGATTCCCCCGCCCGCGGAGCCCGCACCCGAGCCGGCGCCCGAGACGCGTGACGTGAGCACCCATCATTGATCCGAGCGTCCGCCCGCCGCGTGCAATGAGTTCGTGACAACAGGAACAGGCGCGCCATGCGCCGCGCTAGCGGGCCGACACGGCCAGACCCACCTGATGCGCGATCGCGCGATAGCGGTCGGCGGTATCCCTGAGCGTCAGGCCGGCCAGCGAGCGTTGCGCCCGCGCCTGTCCTAGCGCAACGATCACCGCCTCGGCATAGCACTGCACGTTGCCGGTATCGACCAGTTGGACGCCCGGAAATCCGCTCGCGAAAGCGAAAGCCGGAATCTTGCTCGCGACGATCGGCACGCCGGAAGCGAGCGCCTCGAGAAACGCCACGCTGTGCGCCTCGGATTGCGACGGCATGACGAACACGTTCGACTCCGACAGCACGGTGGCGACATCGGTGCGCGGGCCCGCCACCGCGACACGCTCCGCGATGCCCAACGTCTGCGCCAGCGCAATGACCGCGCGCCAGTAGTCGGTGTCTTCGATCACGCCGTACAACACGAGCCGCGCGTCTTTCTCGCGCTTGAGTACTTCGCTGAAAGCACGCACCGTCAGCAATTGATTCTTCACTGCCGCGTACCGGCCAATCTGCACCACCTGCGGCGCGCGGCCGTCGCGCTCCACGCCGTCGGTGAATGCGAAGCGCGCCAGATCCACGCCGTTCGGCACCACGGTCATCGAAGGATGCGGCCCGATGGCCTGCACGTAATCCGTCACGCCCTGCTCGGACACACCTATCACCATTCGGGCACGTCCGGACAGAACATGTTCGATGCGCCTGAACAGCGGGCGCTCGAAGTCGTTGGTCGCCGAATGCATGACGTAGACCACCGGCACACGCAGCGGCAACGCGCGCGCGTAAAACGACGGAATGGTCGCGTGCGCAAAGATCACATCCGGACGAAAACGCCGCACCGCTCCGAACAAATGGCACAGCTTGATGAACGAACGATGGCGCAGCTTCGGAAAGAAGCACTGCACGCCGTGGCTTTCCAACTCGTTCCGCAAAGGTGCGAAATCGGCATGCGCCGGCAACAGCGAAGCCACGCACACCGCCATGCCCTCGGCACACTGATCGAGCGCAAGGTCCCTCGCCAGAACTTCTGCTCCGGACAGACGCGGCGCAAGAACCAGGTGAAAGACACGCATCACGACGTCCTTGCTGTCAACGTCCTGAACAGCATCCACGCGGCGGCGCAGCCAAGGCCGAGCGTCATGGACCACGCAATGCCTGTCACGCCCCAATAGTGCACCGCGGGCGGCGCGCTCAACAGCAGCACCACCACCTGAATCGCAGACGCATGCACGGTCGCCTTCGCGTCGCCCACTGCGCGCAGATACGCTACGAGCACGGCGATCAACGCGCCGATCGCCATGTTGATCACGAGGATCCTGAAGAGCGGCACCGCCGGCAGCCATGCGGCGCCGAGAATCAGCGAGAAGAGCGGCTCGGCGATCAGCCTGAGCAACGTGACGAAAGCCGCGAGCCCGAGCGCGATCACCAGCAAATAGATCTTGATGATGCGCGAGGCCGACTGCGGACTGTGGCGATGATGCGCCGCGAAGGTCGGAAAGAGGTATTGCGACATGGCAATCGCGGCGTCGGCGAGCAGCATCTGCGCGAGCCGCGACGACATCTGATAGCTGCCCAGTTGCGCCGGTCCGAGCAGTTTGCCGACCACCACCTTGTCGAACTGATTGAGCAGCAGATTGATCACGCTGCTGGCCCAGATCCAGCGGCTGAACCCGACATAGTGGCCGATCCCCGACCACACGGCGCGGATCGGCGGACGCGGTTTCATGGTCGCCCAGGTTAAGGAGCTTTTCAGACTCTCGCCGGCTACGAGGCCGATCAGTACCGACGACGCACCGGCGCCGAAATACGCGAGCGCGAGTCCGACCGCGCAATCGACGAACGACGCCGCCACCTCCACGCCCGCGATGTGCTGGAAGCGCCGCTCGCGCTGCACCACGTAATAAGCCGGCGACGCCAGACCGCGCAGCAACGGCAGCAGTGCAGCGAGCTGGATCAGGATCAGCGAGCCGTTCAGGTGGAACTGGCTGCTCAGCAGTGGGGCGAGCGCGACCAGCAGCAGCGAGATGAGCACGCCTCGCGCCGTCAATGTGGTCCACACCGCGCCGAGTTGCGAGCGCGAAGGTGGATGTTCGCCTTGAATGACCGCTTGCGCGAGGCCGGTATCGGACAGCGCTTCCGCAATCGCCACCGCGAGCAGGGCCACGCTCACGCTACCGATTGCCGCCGGCCCGAGCATCCGGCCAATCGCAAGAAATTTGATCGCTACAAGTCCACGCACGGCGAACTGCTGCAGCAGGACCCACGTCGCCGCACTCGCGCCGAAGCTGCCCGCCACCGAGAACGCCGGAAGCCTGATCGCCCGCAAGCTATCTCTCCGTCGAATCGGAGCGCCGTTGAATCCGTCGCGCGCGGAACGATTTCGTGGATCGCTCTGCGAACGCCGCCAGCGCATGATTTGTTAGGTTGCGCCAGCAAGCTGGCGAGTTTTTTCGTCGAATTTCATACACGACCATACCGCGAGAGAATCGCCCACAACCGCCATCAGCTAGGCCGGTTCGGCCTAAGGCGACGACCCCTAGTACGCTGAACCACAAAGCCGGACAAATTAGTAGTTACACGGATTCCGGCGATGCTAACGTTGTTCAGCCAGCGCCATGCGAGAAGCGGCGCTCGAGTACTTATTTCAGCAACGCAAATGGTTACCGACGCAATGGAACAAGACTACGTCCTGATCGTGGAACCGAATCTCACTGGCCACCGCTGGCGATACGCCGAGTGGATCATGCAGGCCTGCGCGGACGCCGGCTATCCGTGCATGCTCGTGACCGAGTGCGCCAACGAAGACCACCGGCTCGCAAGACAGATCACGGCCGCCAACCGCCCGGATCAGCAGATCGCTTTCGTCGATCCGGAGGAGCGGCCCCGCAACCGCCTGCCCGACCCCAACGAATACTGGCGCTTCCACCGCTATTTCAAGCGCGTGCATACGATCATCACCCGCATGCAGTCGATCCGGCTCGTGGTCGTCCCCTACGTCGATTACTTTTTCTATTCGCTGCCGTTTCTCGGCTCGCCTTTCGGCAAGACGCCATGGATCGGCATCACCATGCGCTCGACATTCCATCATCACAAGGTCGGCATCAAGGCGCCCGATCGTCCGGTCGTCAATGCGATCAAGGCGCTGCTCTTCAAGCGCGCGATTCGCACCACCGGCCTGCGCACGCTGCTGACGATCGATCCGACCTTGCCGGAATGGTCGGCGCGCAGCCCGTCGAAGCACAGCGCGGCGATCGCCTACGTGGCCGACCCGTTTCCCGATGAGCACGCGGAAAACCCCGTGCTGGCCCGCGAGCGTCTGGGGCTCGATCCCGGGCAGCGCTACCTGCTGGTGTATGGCGCGATCACGGAACGCAAGGGCATCTACGAACTGGTGCATGCGCTGACGCGTCTCGAGCATGCGCCCACGCTGATCGTCGCCGGCGAGCAGGATGCGGGCACGCGTCATTTCATGCGCAATCACGTGCGCAGCCTCAATCCCGCGCCGCTGGTACTCGACGCCTTCATTTCCAACGATATGGAGCGCGATCTGTTCTCCGCGTGCGACGCGGTCTGGCTCGGCTATAAGGGGCACTACGGCATGAGTGGCGTGCTGGTCCAGGCCTACCGTTTCGGCAAGCCGGTGATCGCAACTGAAGACGGTTTGATCGGCTGGTTCAGCCGGCGTTGCGAACTGGGGCCGATTCTGAGCGACCTGAGTTCCGCGTCGATCGGCCGTGCGATCACCGAGACCATGACGTCCTGGCCGCACACCGCTCAGGCCATGCCCTCCGCGCGTGAAGACCTGCTGTCACGACATACGCTCGGGCAATTCAAGCAGACCTTGTTGCAGCAGATGGCTTGATTGCGCGACGGGTTTTTCAAAAAAACGAGGCGTCCATCAGTGCGATGGACGCCTCGTCACATGTGGCGCCGGTTTATGGCCGCATACGCGAGTAAGCAGCCGCATGCTCTTGCATGCTCAGGATAACTGCCCACCGGCGGCAGCGGCGGGCACTTCCTCGCGCACCGAGCTGCTGCGCTTTTCGGGGAACAGCGCATTGCGCATCAGCAGGAACGGGTACTCGATGGCGCGCGTGGTCACATAGCCGATTGCGATCGCGATCGCAAACTGCGCCGCGATCGCGACGACCCAGATGAGACTCGGCGTGAGACCCAGCGCGGTCGTTTTCCGGATCAGCATGTCGCCGGGCGCGAGCGCGAGCGAATGCCACAAGTAAATACCGTACGAATAAAGGCCGATCCAGGCTACGCCACGATAAATCCACGACGTACGCAACGATCCCGAGTATTCGAGCACCAGCACGATCAGCGCGGCGAATCCGAGCGCCTGGATTGAGTAGCCGATGCTTTCGTCCAGTGCGAGGTTTTTGGTGGCGAATGCGAGCCATGCACAGAGCAGGACGACGCTAAAAATCAGCAGCCACTTGCGCTTCGCGAGTTGATGATAGACGCCGGGTTTCATCCAGTAGATTGCGGAAAGAATCACGCCCACCAGCAGGCTGTCGATGCGGTATTGCGTGTAAGCGAAGGCGCCGTCGAGATTGCCGCCCGCCACCGCGAAGCAGCGCGCTGTGAGCACCACCGCGCAGATGCCCGTGAGCACGCTGACGATCGTCCACGCGCCGAGACGCCAGCGCGAGAACATCAGCAGAAGCGCCGGCAGCACCAGATAAAAGTGTTCTTCGACGGCGAGGCTCCAGGTCTGCGTAATCGACGTGCCCAGGTAGTTCTGCAAGTGCGTCAGGTTCTGGACGAGGAAGGTATTCCACGGGTGGCGTCCGGCCAGCACATGGAAGGCGATCAGCACGTAATACGCGGGCCAGATGCGGAAAATCCGCCGGATGATAAAGCGCCGGGCATCGACATGGCCGGTTTCGGCGTACTGCCGAAGCAGCAGGCCGCCCACCAGAAAGCCGCTCAACGTGAAGAACAGGTTCACGCCTTCGCGGCCGAAACTCTTCAGTGGGTACTCAATAATCTGGATGAGGTAATTGCCGGTATGGACCGCATGAAAGTGAAAGCCCATCACCATGATGATGGCGATGCCGCGGACGAAGTCGAGTTCGATCGCCCGTCCGGCTTTTGCGGGTCCCGCCCCGCCAAATAACTTCATGCTGTTCCCCTCGGTCGTCTCTCTCGCAAGGCACGCGGCCCTTTTTGCATATTCGGTGTCGGCAAGCGTGCGTGCGCGCCAACTTCAAGGCATTCACCGACAACCTGCGCAAGTGTGCGCGCGTCTTGCAGAGCTTACGCTTTCCGCTAACGCCTAAACCCAGGCATTGTTCGACGAATGCGGCCCAGCCAACTAACAGGCGTAGCGATTCCTTCAAAATAACCCGATGCGAGACCGTCCGCTATAGACCGCGGCGAATCTACGGCGACGGGGAGGGAATCGTTAATGCGCCATCAGTATGCAACGCCCTGGATATGGTTTTTTTTGCTGCCGCTCGCGTTCGACTACAAGGCGACCGACGCGAATACGGGTCACTTCGCGCAATTCATTTTCGTCCTGCCGGCGATCGCCGCAGGGATTGCCCTGCTTCTCATCGCGCCGCGCTTTCACGAGCGCTCGCGGCTGCGCTCGATCGTCACGTGGAGCATGATTCTGTGCGTGGTCGGCAGCATCGTCGCGCAACTCGTTCAGGATAACGACACCGGCAACTATCTGCGGGTGCTGCTGCCGTTCATTCTCTTCACACTGGGCTATCTCGTGGCGTGCCGCCCGTGGAGCGAATTTCGCATCGCCCAGTTCGAGAAAGCCCTGTTTGTCGCCAACGTCATCAGCCTTCTGTTCACCCTGGTCTACGGCATGGCGACGGGCGGCGATCTCGACGACGTGCGCTTCCGTATCCTCTCCGTCACATTGCTGGGTCTGCAAGGCGTATTGCTGCACGAATTCATCGTGGCAAAGCGTTATTCGCTTTTCACGGTATCGATTTTCGCCTTGAGCGTGATCATCGAATTGCTGAGCGTGACCCGCAGCGTGATGGTCGGCACGGTGCTGCTATTCCTGATCGCGATGGGGCTGAGCGCGCCGTCGATCCGGCATATCTGGCGCGCGATGAGCCGCACTGTGATCATTGGCGCGGTGCTCGCCGGCGTGGCCGGCGCCGCGGCGCTGGCTTTCCCGACCGTCGCCGAACACTGGGCGCAGCGCATCTTCTTCTCCGAAGAAACCCGCTCCGGCAAGGATCCGACCACGATCACGCGTCTCGCGGAAATGCGCGACCAGTACGATCAGGTGACCGCGGACCCGACGACCTTGCTGTTCGGCGAAGGCTACGGCCACTACTACCGCTACTCGCCGGTCTATCTGCCTGACCTTGCCGGCCAGATCAGCGAGAAAGACTTTTACGCGATCAACGAATGGGCCGCTGGCCATAACTTCTGGGTCTATCAGTTGTTCGCGGGCGGACTCCTGTTCGGCGTTGGCATGCCGTTGGCCACACTCGCCGCGCTGGCGGTCTGCTTCTTCTCATATCGCTACTGGCGCTCGGTCGTGCCCGACGCGCCGATGCTGCCGGTGCTCGGGCGCGCCATCATGCTGTTCGCCGCGTTGCCGGCCACCTCGATCGGCGGCAATCCGCTCGGGCCGCGATTTTCCGGGCTGATTTTCGGCGTCGCGCTTGGCCTGATGATCGCCACGTACGCGCGTTTGCAGCGTGCGCTGCCGGCACGCGCACGGCGCTTCCGTAGCCCGCCGTCTGTGCGTCCGGAAGCGATGCCGGAGTTGCCCGGCCGGATCCAGCCGGGCATGGGCCGCGCCGACCTCCCGTCAACGCTCGGCATATCGCGCACCGCGAGTTCCGCATCCGAAACCGGCCAGTTCGGCGCCCTCGTCCCGCATTCGCCGCCCAGACATCGCTCCAACCGACCGAATATCGCCCGATGAAGATCCTCCACCTGCTAGCAAGCGTCGACCCACGCGCCGGCGGTCCCGTTGAAGGCGTTCGCCGCAGCGGCCTGGCTATGCGCGAAGCCGGCCACGAGATCGAGGTGGCGACTTGCGACGCGCCCCGCGACGCCTTTCTTGCGTCCTTCCCCTTTCCGGTCCATGTCTTCGGCCCGACCAAAGGCCGCTACAGCTTCAGCGAACGCCTCGCGCCGTGGCTCGCCGCCAACGCGAAGCGCTATGACGCGGTGATCGTGCACGGCCTGTGGCAATACCACGGCTTCGCGGCATGGAAGGCGCTGCACAAGAGCGAGGTGCCGTACTACGTGTATGTGCACGGCATGCTGGACCCGTGGTTCAAGGAGGCTTACCCGCTCAAGCATCTGAAGAAATGGCTGTATTGGCCGTGGGCGGAGTATCGCGTACTGCGCGACGCGCGCGCTGTCATCTTCACGACGGAGGAAGAACGCACGCGCGCACGCAAGTCGTTCTGGCTGTACCGCGTGCATGAACGGATCGTGCCGTTCGGCACGACGGTGCCGCAACTCAAAGCGGCGCCGCTGCGCGAAGCGTTCCTGCAAGCCATACCGAGCCTGCGCGGCAAACGCATCGTGCTGTTTCTCGGCCGCGTCCACGCGAAGAAAGGTTGCGATCTGCTGATCGACGCTTTCGCACGCATTGCCGGCCGCGACCCGGCGCTGCACCTCGTGATCGCCGGTCCGGATGAAACCGGCTGGGCCTCGACGCTGCGTACCCAGGCGCAGGCGGCCGGCATCGCGCATCGCGTGAGTCTGCCGGGCATGCTTCAGGGCGAACTCAAGTGGGGCGCTTTTCATGCGAGCGACGTGTTCGTTCTGCCGTCGCATCAGGAGAATTTCGGCGTGGCGGTGGCCGAGGCGCTGGGCTGCGGATTGCCGGCGCTGATCTCCGATAAAGTCAACGTGTGGCGCGAAATCGAAGCGGACGGCGCGGGGATGGTGGCCGCGGATACCGTCGACGGTACGGAAAAGAATCTGACGCGCTGGCTCGAACTGGACGACGCGGCTCGCGCGGCGATGCGCGCGCAGGCGGCCGCGACCTTCAACGCGCGCTTCCGTGTCGAGACTATGGTCAGCGCCCTGACCGCTCTGCTCGAAGCCAGGGGCAGCCACGACGACGCGCGCAACAACGACAGCACGCTCACCACGCTGCGCGAAACGACTCAGCCAACCCACTGACGCGCGCCGTCTCTCACCAGGCGGAAAACTCTCGAACCGGCAACCCAAAAGCGAAGATGGCGCGCCTTGTGCGCGCCATCTTCGCTTGTCCTGATCACACGTTCACTGCTCTTTCATCAAGGGTGTCAAGGTCGAGGCCGCGATCGGCAACGTATCGACCTGAGACGGTGTGTGAAGTGACATGGTGGGGCTGTTCGCCGCATCAACTCGCGTACTGCCGACGGCGTCCGGCACATTGAGTTGCCGCATCAGATGGCCGGCGAGACGCAACGACAGCGCGGCAATCGTGATGGTCGGGAAATTGGCGCCGACGGTCGGAAACACCGAGCTGCCGCCAATGTACAGATTGCTGATGCCGTGCACCTTGCAGTCGCGATCGACCACGCCCTCGCGAGGCGAATCGTGCATGCGCGTGGTGCCCATGTGGTGCCACGTGCCTTCGAGCTTCGCCGGCCACGTGCGGCCTTCGAGCGGTTCATCGAGCGTGACGTCCGCGACGTTCGCCATCTGCAACTCCTTCGCGAGCAACTGGAAGGTCTTGTCGAAAGTGCGCTGCACCTGGTCGCCGAGGCGCCACTCCACCCGCACGCGCGGCATGCCGAAGTGGTCGCGCTTGTCGGCCGACAAGGTCACGCGGCTATCCGGATTGGGCACCGCCTCGACGATAGCCTGCAGCGTGACGTCGGTGATCAACGCGGGCCATTGCAACAGCCGCGTCAAACCAAAGCCGACGGTATGCAGCGGGTGCGCGATCATGGTCTCGATGTCGCGTTTCACGCTGCGGCCCGGCTGGTCCTTGCCCATCAGCGCTTCCTTGAAACGGATCAATGCCTCGGAACCCGCGCTGCCCTCGCCGTACCATTTCGAGTAGAGCCACACGCGTGAATTGAGCAGCTTTTCGCGTTCCATCCACTCCTGCTTCGGCGCGAACTGGGACGATATCTTCGTGCCGTGCGCCGAGACAGCCACGTTCTGGTAGTGGTACTTGATGTCGTACAGCTTGTTGCGCGCGATGCCGGGACGGAAGCGCACCTTGCCCGACATCATGCGCGGATGATCCATGAAATAGCGGCCGACCAGATCGTTGGCATTGCCGAGCCCGGCGGCCTGCACGTTGTTCGATGCCAGCAGCAGGCGCGCGTTTTCAATGCCGCCCGTGGCCAGCACGAAAATTTTCGCGGTCACCGTTATCGCGCGGCCGCTGATGGTGCCCACCTTCAGTCTGGAAATCGTCGTGCCTTGCGCATCGGCGTCGATACTGAGCACGTTCGCATGAAGGAACACGCGCACCCGCGTCGAATGCGACAGTTCGTCGCGATACACCTTGCCGAAGCGAACCGGCGGGCTGAACTGCGCAACGGTATCGCGCATGTCGCCGGTGGCGAGCGGCAGACGGCGCACGTCCTGACGCCCGATCTCGCGCTCCCAGTAAGCGGGGTCGAAATTCTGCGGGCCGAGCTTCAGCAGTTCATGCGTGCGTGCATAGTAAGGCGCCAGTTCATCGAGGCCGAACGGCCAGCCGCTGTGCGGAATCCAGTCACGCTTTTCGAAGTCCCATGGATCGAGCGGGCGGCACCAGCCGCCCCAGCAGTTGCTGCTACCGCCGAAATAGCGGCTGCGCGAGCCGTCCGCGAACGTATAGGGAAGCCCGATGTTCTCGCCGCGATAGAGGTCGCGAGTTGCGTCGTCAGGTCCAAAACCACCGCTTTCGAGCATGCAGGTGTCGATACCCGCCCTCGACATTTCCAGCGCGAGCGTGATGCCCGCGACGCCTCCGCCGATGATGCAGACCGTCGTCTCGACGACGGTGTTCTGTTCAACAGTACGTGTATCGATGAACATCCGCTACTCCCATCTGCTTCACGCATTTCCTGGGCGCGGTGCGGTTCGCCAGGCGGAGCCGGCAACCAGACCACGCAGTCGTCGCGGCCGGAACTTGCAAGGGCGCCGCCGCGAATGCCGTTCATCACGCAGTGCGTCAATCCCATTGCAACGGCCGGCATTCCGGCAAAACGACCTCGGCGTCCTCAGCGTACAAACGCTGTGGCTTTATGTCTGTGGTTCAGGTCACGGAGTCGAACCGTTTCCTGATAAAACGGCAAGGATTGCCGCCGTACACGCCCTCCGCTTCCAGCGAACGATGCACGACCGACAAAGGTGTCACGACCGCCGAACGGCCGATCGTCACGCCCATTTGCACCACGCACTTCGAAGTGATCCACACGCCGTCCTCGATGATGATCGGCGCGACATGCAGATCCATCGTGGTGCTCATATCGTGCGATCCCGCGGTGAGGAACGTGCCCTGAGAAATGCACACGTTCGAGCCGATGCGGATCAGCGTCTGGTTGTAGATCCACACATCGACACCGAACCAGCAGTTGTCGCCCACTTCGAGATTCCACGGCGCCTTCACGCGCAGCGGATGCACGAATCGGCAACCTGTACCGATCTTCGCGCCGAACAGACGCAGCAACGCCACGCGCACAGCGGAGAACGGCAGTAGTTTGTTGTTGATCACACAGGCTTCCAGCGCGAACCAGACAAGCTCGACCAGCGCACCGCGCTTAGCCTGATAGTTTCCTTTTCCGGCCTGCGACAGATCGATCACGCGGCCGTTCCCGCGCGCGCCCTCGGCCGGCGGCATGCGCCCGACGTGAGGATCGTCGGCTACGTTACCCATCAGCTTTCTCCGAACCACGAACAGTGGTAAACATAGGCAGGCATGCCAGGCAAATCTCTTACATTATGTTGCGGTGTCTGCCCCGGCTTCACGCGGTGGCTGTGCAGGCAAGCGTTTTGGCGGCTACGCGCGTAGTGGTTGGCGCACGATAGCTTTATCCCGACAGCATTTCCTTGGGGAATCAGATGATCACCTCGCTTCGACACACTGCTACCTGGACGCTTCTCGCGATCGCATCGTGCGCGGTGCCGGCCTTCGCGCAGAACGCCGCGCCCAATAACGCGGCGCCCGCCCTCCCGCCCGCCGCGACGGCGGCCAACGGCTACGGTCTCAATGCACAGCTTCCGGCCAACCGGCGCGCCGCGCATCGCAGTAGCGAGCAGGCGCTGCTCGGCTCCCCGAACCCCTACAGCACCGACGGCGCGCAAGGCGATACGAACGACGCCCAACGCGCGGCGCTGCTCGACACGCAACGCATGACGGTGTTGGGCGGCGACCAGGCGGCACAGCCAGCGGTCGGCAAAGGCAAGGGCAAAGCGCCGCTTGCGGCCGACGGCCAGGTGCGTGTAGCCGGCCAGCCAGGACGTCCGAACGCGGCCGCCGGTCTGACGCCCCAAGGCGCCACGAGAACCACCTACACCGACCCCTACGCCAGCAAGCAGGGCGTCTACCGTTCTCCCTGGTAATATCGCCTTCATGACACCGCCGCGGGCCGGATCAATCCGGCGCGGCTTCCTCCGCGGTAGCCGGTTTTCGCCGGCGCCTCGCCGCAGCACCTGAAGGCCGCGCGCCGAAAGACGGCGTGCCGCCTTTCCCGCGTTTGCCTCCTGCCTCACGCAACAGCATCGCGAGCCGTTCCTCGAAGGTGCGAATCGTCGACTCCGGCGAGAGCGTGCGCTCCGCATAAGCGCGCGCCGCTTTGCCAAGCGCCGCACGTCGTTCCGTGTCGTTCGCCAGCGCCGTGATCGCCGCGGTCAGCGCCTTCAGGTTGTCCGGTGGCACGACCACGCCGCGCGGCGCCACGGCTTCGTAGAGCGCCGTGCCGCGACGCGCCATCGCCACGGTCGCGCGTCCGCTCGCGAACATGCCGGTGAGCTTGGACGGCATGACAAGGTCGGCCGCGTCGCCGCGTTGCGGCAGCACGTGAATATCGGCGAGGTTGAGCAGTTCGTTCAGGCGGTCCAACGGTTGCAGCGGCAGGAACACGCAATTCGTCAGTCCCGAGCAGCGTTCGCGCAGCCCCTCTTTCGCCGCGCCGCTGCCGCAGAACACGAAGGTGAGATCCGCGCGCGCCGCGAGCGCAACCGCCGCATCGGCGAGCGTTTCGATGCCCTGCTTCGCGCCCATGTTGCCGGAGTACAGAACCACTTTCTGGTCGTCAGGAATCCCCAGCAGGCGCCGGAATTCGCTCGGCCGCGTGAGCGGAAAAATCGTCGACACGTCGACCCAATTGGGCAGACAGACAACCTTTGATGCGTCGACGCCCTTGGTCGTCGCGCGCTCGCTCATCTGCCGCGTGATCGAGGACACGGCGTCGAAGCGCCGCAGCAAAGCGCTTTCCACCCGGCGTGCCATGCGGGCCGCGAATGAGCTTTTCAGCAAGCCCAGATCGAATGCCGCATCGACCTCATAGTCCTGAATATGTAACCAGGCGCGCGCGCGCGTGATGCATGCGAGCATCAGCCCGCCCGGCGCGCACATCAAGGTCGGCGCGATCAGCATGACAGCGTGCGGGCGCCACAGCACCTGTCGCACGAGAAGCGGCAGCGAGGTCGCCGCGAAGCTCGCCAGATGCAGCATGCGCTTCAGGCCGCTCGGACGCGCGGGCACCCACAGCGGCGCGCGCCAGATCGCCACGCCGTCGCGCGTTTCGTGCTGATAGCGCCACGACGCGTAGCCTTCGCCGACACGCCACTCCGGGTAGTACGGCGGCGCGCACACCACGCGCACGTCATGTCCGCGGCTCGCCAGCAGCACGGCCATTTCCGCCGTGTACTTGCCCACTCCCGTCAGCTCAGGCGCATAGTTGATGCCGTAGATCAGTATCTTCATCGTAACTGCCGGAGCGAGTAAGGGCGTTGTGGCGCGGCCTGGTTGTGCGAAGCGGCTCAGTCGCTCAACATCAATGCACAGCCGCGGGCGATGTTGGCAGCCGCGGAAGGCGGATCGAAACGGCGAATCACATCCATGCAGCGGCGCGCGGTGCCGCCCGCGTCGGCGAACGCCTCCATGGCCTTGAGCATGGTGCGCTGCAGGCCGGCGACGTCGCCCGCTGTAAATGCATAGCCGCTCACCCCGTCGATCACCAGTTCCGGCACGCAGCCGCAACTTTCGCTGACCACGGCGGGGCAGCCATGCGCGAGCGCCTCGTTGACCACGAGTCCCCAAGGTTCGCTGTAACTCGGCAGCACCATGCAGGTGGCGCCGTAATACTCCCGCGTCAGCGGCTCGTCCTGCAGACTGCCGACGAACGTCACCGCGTCGCCGAGTTCGAGCTCGGCCACCTTCGCATGCAGCGCGTCGCACATCGGGCCGGTGCCGACAATGCGCAGCTTCGCCGCCGGAATCCGCCGCCGCAATCCGGCGAACGCGTCGATCAGCGTGCCGATGCCCTTCTCTTCGGACAAACGCCCCACGAACAGAAACACCGGCGGATTACCCGCGCGAGCGGCGACCCGCTCGACCAGCGCACGTTCCGGCGAAAACGAACCGGGCATTGCCGCAGCCTGACAAGGCACGAAAATCTTGTCGCGCTTCGCGCCGAGCGACAGCAGATACTCGCGGCTGCGCTCGCCGAAGCCGAAATAGCCGTCGCACAGCGCGAAAAACACGCGCTTCGGAATCGACGTCAGCAACTTTTTGGGCCGGTCGCGCGCGGTCGAATCGCAGAACACCGCACGCCGTTTGCCGGTCACGATGCACGCCGCGAGCATCGCCCAGTATTCCGGGCGGTGGTAGCCCGGCAGCACGATCAGATCCGACTTGGTGCGCAGCACTTCCCATGTGAGCCGCGCGATCAGCTTCAGGGTCGGCACGTCTTCGTAGCAGCCGTCGAACAGCTTTTGCATCGGATAGCGGTGAAACGAATAATCGACGTCGGAAAAGCCGACGCGGTCGTGCTCGGTATCGGCGATCTGCACCATCGAATAGCGAATCGCTCCGGAAGCCGAAATGTTATGCAAGGCGGAAAACACGACACCCTTGTGGCGCGACCACACGACGTTGTGGAAGATCGTGACTGACGCTGTCATTTTTATGCCACTCCTAGAAATATCGTCCTGCGTGCATTGCGCATTCTGCGCAGGCACAGCGTCCCCTTTGGTCCGTCAATCCAAAGCCGCGTCGTGGCGGCCATCCACGCGCCTACGCTTCGATGGCGGCGGCGGGCGTCGAACCAGCGTGTGATTCGACGAAGTCACGATAGGTGGAGGCAATGCCGTCGGCGAGGCCGATCGTGGCCTGCCAGCCCATTTGCGTCAGGCGTGAAACGTCGAGCAGCTTGCGCGGCGTGCCGTCGGGTTTCGAAGCATCGAACACGAGTTCGCCTTCGAAGCCGACCACCTTGCAGATGCATTCGGCCAGCTCGCGAATCGACAGGTCCTCACCCACGCCGACGTTGAATAGGCCTTCCGTCACGTTGTGCTCGAGCACGAACAGCGTGGCCGCGGCAAGGTCGTCGACATGCAGGAACTCGCGCAGCGGCGTGCCCGATCCCCACACCGTCAAGGTGGCGTCGCCGTTCAGCTTCGCTTCGTGCGCCTTGCGCAGCAGCGCCGGCAACACGTGGCTGCTCTTCAGATCGTAGTTGTCGTTCGGGCCGTACAGGTTGGTCGGCATCAACGCGACGTACTGCGTGTTGTACTCGCGGTTATACGCTTCGCACAGCTTCACGCCGGCGATCTTCGCGATCGCATAGGCGTCGTTGGTCGGCTCCAGCGGCGAGGTCAGCAGATACTCCTCGCGGATCGGCTGCGGACATTGCTTCGGGTAGATGCACGACGAACCGAAGAACACCAGCCGCTCGACCTTGGCGCGATACGCGGCGTGGATCACGTTGGTTTCGATCACCAGGTTTTCATAGATGAACTCACCCGGCTGCGTCGCGTTCGCGAGAATGCCGCCCACGCGCGCGGCCGCGAGCAGCACCACGTCGATCTTTTCGCTTTCGAAGAAGCGGTTCACGGCCGCCTGATCCGTGAGATCGAGCTCCTTGCGCGAGCGGGTAATCACGTTCTGGTACCCCTCGGCGGCAAGACGCCTGACCAGCGCGGAGCCGACCATGCCACGGTGGCCCGCGACGAAGATGCGTGCTTGTTTGTTCATCGCCGTTACTCGTGATGTTCCAGCGCCGTGAATCCGGCCAGCGTGACAAGCGCGTCACGTCGCGCGATCTGATAGTCAGAGCGCACCATTTCCTTGACGAGCGAGGCGAACGAGGTAGTCGGCTGCCAGCCGAGCTTCGCATGCGCCTTCGACGGATCGCCGAGCAGCGTCTCGACCTCGGCGGGCCGGAAGTAGCGCGGATCGACCCGCACGATCACGTCGCCCGGCGACATCCTGATCTCGCGCCCTTCCACCTTTTCGACGATGCCGATTTCGTCCACGCCGGTGCCTTCGAAACGCACGGTGACGCCCAGTTCAGCGGCGGCGTGCTGCACGAACTGACGCACGCTGTATTGCACGCCGGTGGCGATGACGTAATCCTCCGGCTGCTCCTGTTGGAGCATGCGCCATTGCATCTCTACGTAATCACGCGCATGGCCCCAGTCGCGCAGCGCCGACAGATTGCCGAGATACAGGGTCTTCTGCATGCCCACCGCGATGCGCGCGACGGCGCGCGTGATCTTGCGCGTCACGAACGTCTCGCCGCGCACGGGCGATTCGTGATTGAACAGAATCCCGTTGCACGCGTAGAGACCGTACGCTTCGCGATAGTTGACGGTGGTCCAGTACGCGAACAGCTTGGCGACGGCATATGGGCTGCGCGGATAGAACGGCGTCGTCTCCGACTGCGGCACCTGCTGCACGAGACCGTATAGCTCGGAGGTCGAGGCCTGGTAGAAGCGCGTTTTCTCCTGCAAGCCGAGAATGCGGATCGCTTCGAGAATCCGCAAGGCGCCGAGGCCGTCCGCGTTGGCGGTGTATTCCGGCTCCTCAAACGACACCGCAACGTGGCTCTGCGCGGCGAGGTTATAAATCTCGTCCGGCTCGACGCGCTGGATCACGCGCAAAATGCTGGTCGAGTCGGTCAGATCCGCGTGGTGCAGAAAGAGGCGCTGATCCGGATCGTGGGGATCGCGGTAAAGATGATCGATCCGGTCTGTGTTGAACAGGGATGACCTGCGTTTGATGCCGTGTACGTCGTAATCCTTGGCGAGCAGCAGTTCCGCCAGATACGACCCGTCCTGTCCAGTGATGCCGGTGATCAGCGCGACCTTACGTTTCATGGAGCGTTCTCCTCGTTAAGCTTTGCAATCCGACTGCCGGAAGCCTGGCTGCGCGGCTTTGCCGGGCGGCCGGCCGTCGGCCGCTGCCTCAACCGGCGATGCTGTCGTAGCCGTAGTAGCCGCCCTGATAGCCCGAGCCGAGGAACGCACCTTCCTGCGGCACATCGGTCAACAGAACGCCTCTGAGCCCCACGCCGCCATTGCGCAGCCGCTTGGCCGTCTCCATGACTTCGTTGAGCGGATGGCGGCCGTGGCGCACCACCAGCAGCGTCGTGCCCGCATACTTGCCGATCACCGTCGAGTCGGTCACCGCGAGAACCGGCGGCGTGTCGACAATCACGAGGTCGTAGTGCGACTTCAGTTCTTCGAGCATCGTTTCGAAGCGCTTGCTCATCAGCAGTTCGGCCGGATGCGAGGGCAGCGTGCCCTTGGCAAGCACGTCGAGACCCGGCAGCACATCGCGCTGAATCATCGAACTCAGGTCGCCGCCGCTCAGCACATCGGACAGACCCGGCTGATGCGCGACACCGAAATGCGAGTGCACGTCGCCGCGCCGCATATCGCCGTCGATAATCAGCACGCGCTTGTTCGCCGACGCCACCAGCGCCGCCAGATTCACCGAGAGGAACGACTTGCCGGAATCGGGCCGCGAGCCGGTGATCATCACCACGTTGTTCTCGGCGTGATCGAGCGAGAGCTGCAGCGAGGTGCGCAAATTGCGCACGCCTTCCACGGCGATGTCTTCAGGCGCCTGCTGCGCCAGCACATGCAGTCCGCGACGGCGCAGCATGACGTTTTCCTGCAGCTTCAACTGGGTCTGGCTGCGCGGCACCACGGCGAACACCGGCACGCCGAGCATGCCTTCGAGTTCGTCCGGACGTTCCACGCCGCCGTACATCGCGCGCTTGAAGAAGGTCAGCAGAATGCCGAGCACGAGGCCGCCGCCGAGCGCGATCAGGATCGCGATCACGCGTTTCGGCCGCACGGGTTCATCAGGCGCTTCGGCGAAATCGACCACGCGCACGTTGCCCACCTGTCCCGCCTTCGCCACGCGCAGTTGCTGCGCGCTGTTCAGCAGATTGGTGTACAACTCCGTATCGACGTGCACGTCGCGCAGCAGACGCAAGGCGGTCTGCTCCGTATCCGGCATCACCGCCACGCTGCGGTTCATGTTGGCCGCCGCGCCTTGCAATGCGGCGATCTGCGCGTCGAGCGCGGCCACCGCCGGGTGATTCGCCGTGAAGCGTTGCGACATCTCCGCGCGTTGCTGCTGCAGATCCATCAGCTTGGTTTTGTTATCGACGATCTGTTGCAGCAGCAGGCGGCTTTCTTCGCCCAGGTCGACCGTGCCATGCGTGTTGCGGAACTTGTTGTAGCGTTGCTCGGCGTCGTCGAGCTCCTTGCGCAAGCCCGGCAGTTGCTGATCGAGGAAGGCCAGCATATGCTCGGCTTCGGTCGAACGGCTCTCTACATCCTGACGCACGAACTCGCGCGCCATGCTGTTGACGATCGCCGCCGTCAGGCCGGCGTCGCCGCCTTCCAGACTCGCGCGGATCACACCGGATTGCAGCGTGGTCTCCTGCACCACCAAAGCCTTTTGTAAACGGTCCACGGTGCTTAACGTCGAGGCGCGCTGCAATTCGAAACGCGAGCCGGCAGGGCCGACCAGCTTATCGACGCGCAGCGTGATCGGGCCGTCGGCCGTATCCGTTTCCACGGTTTCGCCGACTTTCCCCGACAGAATCGCAATACCGTTCTTGTCCCGCAGCACGTACGACCCGTCATTGCCGGAAATCAGCGTGAAGGTCGTGTCGTACATTTCCTTCGACGTGTCGAACTGCGACACCGAAATGCTCTCGTCACCCCATGCATAGCCGGACAGGTTGATGAACTGCGGCAACTTGAAGCCCCATTGCCCGTTCACCAACCCCGCGATCATTCCGCCGATAACCGGAAAATAGCGCGGCGCAGCCGTGATATCGAGGTGCAGTTTCTTGACGGTCTCTTCCGTGACGAGCCGCGACTTCAGCAACTCGATCTCCGCCGCCGTCGAAGGCTTGGTGTCGAACATGCCGGTGAGCGGCGGCAAGGAATCCTTGCCGTTCGCATTGGCATTCGCCGTCTTGTCCTCTACGTGAAACAGAACATCCGCGCGATACGTGGGCGGCGCGAGGAAAGCGTACGCGCATCCCAGCGCGAGCGCGATCAGCGTCACCACGACGATCGTGCGCCAACCTCGCACGATCGTGCGCAGATAGTCCGACAGGTGAAGCTCGTCCGGACCGGACACGTCGGTGTAACGGTTTTCAAAGTTGATTGCCATTTTCTTCACCCAACAAGGTCCGGAGGTTCAAGTTCACACTGTGCGGTTACTATTTCGCGAGAACGGCGCCCGTTACAGCCGCATTGATCGCCGGCAGCAGCAGGTTCAACACACGGTTGAAGCGGACCAGCCCGCCTTGACCGACATACACCACGTCTTTCGGCTGCAGTTCGAACTGATTCGCTAGCACCATCGACACCGGCGAGGTCGCGTCGAGGTGGTACACCTCAGGCGTTTCGCTCGTCGAGTTGCGAATCACGAACAGTTGCCGCGCCGCAGCCGTGTTCGAGTCGAAGCTGCCGCTGTCGGAGATTGCCTGCGAAAGCGTCAACGAACCGTTGCGCATCGGCAGGATGGTCGCCGGCTTGTTGACTTCGCCCATCACGTAGACACCGCTGTCTTCACGCGATGCCACCCGCAGCACGTCGCCCGGTTGCAGGTAGATGTCCGACGGATTGCGGCCGCGCTTGATCAGGTCGTCCACGTTCAACTGATACGGCACGCCGTTGCGGAGCAACACCACGCGGCTGCGATCCGCATTGGCGCTGAGGCCGCCGGCCTGGCCGATCGCGTTCGTCAGCGACATCGGAATGTCGGTGACCGACAATGCGCCAGGCGTGCGCACTTCGCCGTCGACATAAACCTGCTGCGCGCGGAACGAGGCCACCCGCACCGTCACTTCCGGCTTCTGGTACACCTTGCTCAGACGCTTGTAGAGCTCCTTCTGGATCGTCGTGGCGTCCTTGCCGGCCACATGTACCGTACCGGCATATGGGAACTGCACGTCGCCGTTTTCGTCGATCAGGAAGCCGGCTGCGGCGTCCGACGTTTTCGCGTTCTGCTGCGGCTGGCCGAGCGCGGCCGCGAGTTCCGGGTGATCCCACACGACGATCTGCAGCACGTCGCCGGGGCCGACCTTGTAAGCGGTCGGCTTGCCGAACAGTGCGGTCGTTGCCGGCGGCAGCGTCGACGCCATTTGCGCCTGGTTCATCTTGCGCAGCAGCGCGAGATTGATATCGGTAATCGGAATCTGCTGTTGCTGCGACGGCTCAGTACTGTAATCACCACCGGTGTCCTGAATGGTGGCCGGTGTGATCATCCGCTGGCCGGGCGCGATACCGCATCCAGAAAGCAGTGTTGCCGTAGCGAAAACCAGGAGACTTCCCGTGCGTAGACCAAGCGAGCTCATGATGTTCCTCCTTGTGCCACGGCGTTTTTCCTCAAGGGACGAAGCGCGCAGCGTTTTGTTAACAACTAATAAGCGTTTCGATGCACCAGTCCGGCGACTATCGTCGCGCCGATAATCCGCATGTCGAGCGCGAACGACCAATGGCCCAGGTAATACAGGTCATGTTCGACGCGACGTTCCATCTTCTCGATGCGGTCGGTTTCGCCACGAAAACCGTTGATCTGTGCCCACCCCGTGATCCCCGGTTTTATGCGGTAGCGATTGATATAGCCCGCGACCACTTTCTGATAGAGGTCGTCGTGCTCGAGTGCATGGGGACGCGGTCCTACGACCGACATGTCGCCACGCAACACGTTAAAGAATTGAGGCAATTCGTCGAGGCTCGTGCGGCGCAGGAAGGCGCCCACTCTCGTGACTCGCGGATCGTTACGCGTAGCTTGCCTGACGGTGCCTTTTTGCTCCGTGTGCAACCGCATAGAACGGAACTTATAGATCGTGAACACGTGACCGTCGGCGCCTTTGCGTTTCTGTTTGAACAGAACCGGACCGCGCGAGGACAGCTTCACCGCGATCGCGATGACGAGCATGACCGGCGCGAGCGCGATCAAGGCGGTCAAGGCGAACAGGCGGTCGAAGATTTCCTTCTTCAGCATTGAGTTCGCGGACAGCGGCGAAGCCACCAGATTGATCGCCGGCACGCCGAGCAGATCGATCACGCCGCTGCCCTCGAATAGCGCGAGGCTGCGCACGTCCGGCATGAAACGGATGTTCACCAGGTCGTCGCGGAATTCGCTGACCAGCGAACAGATCAGCGGCTCTTCGGAAAGCGACAGCATCAGCCACAGTTCGTGGACGTCGTTGGTCCGCATGTAGCCGGCCAGCGCGTCGACCGTGTCGAACACCGGGACTCCGGGGCTCACGACCGGCGACACATCCGGACGCGCGTTGTACACGGCCGTGGCGCGAAAGCCGGTAGTCGGCGCGGCGTTGATCCGGCGAATGATCGCGTCGCACTGCGAGCCGCTGCCGACAATCGCGACCTGATGCAGATTCAGTCCCGCGCTGCGTGCCCTCGCCAATACGGCGTGCGTCATCAGGCGGTATGCGATCAGCAGGCCGCCGGTCACCGCCGTCCAGTATGAGAACCACAGCCGTGACACGAAGTCGATACGATGCAGCGAATACATCAGCACGAGCGCGCTGACCTGCACCATCAGCCACGCGAGCGACACTTGCCCGGCCAGCACCAGCTTGGAGCGGCCGCGCCATGATTCGTACACGCCGAACGCCGGAAAGATAGCCAACGCGAAAGCGGCGGAAAACATCACGAGGGCCCAATAGAATCCGGATTGAGCGAGGTAGTCAAAGCGGATCTGCGACGCCACCGCCGCACCCACCAATACCAATGCAACATCGAAAACTCGCGCGAGCAAATCCTGAAACTTGCGCATTCTGGTCACCTCGTTCTTGCCGTTCTTGTCCGCAGTTGAGTCCGGCGTGCTGTTTAGGAGCAGCGGCCGTAGTTGTCGTTGAACCTCACAATGTCGTCTTCGCCGAGATAAGCGCCTGACTGGATTTCAATGATTTCGAGCGGCACCTTGCCCGGGTTTTCGAGCCGGTGCTTGATGCCGAGCGGGATATAGGTCGATTCGTTTTCGCTCAACAGAAACTGCTCTTCGCCGCGTGTGACGAGCGCCGTGCCGCGCACGACGACCCAGTGTTCCGCGCGGTGGTGATGCAATTGCAACGACAGTTGCGCGCCCGGCGTCACCACGATGCGCTTGACCTGGAAACGCTCGCCATGGTCGATCGAATCGTAGAAACCCCAAGGACGGCGCACCTTGCGGTGCGCGTCGGCCTCGGGCGCGTGCTGCGCCTTGATGCGCGACACCAGCCCCTTCACGTCCTGCACGTGCGAGCGGTCGACCACCAGCACCGCGTCCGCGGTTTCGACCACCACGACATTGGTGGTGCCGACACAGGCAACCAGCCGGCCTTCCGAATGCGCATAGCTCGAGACCGCTCCTTCGAAGGTCACCCGGCCGCGTCCTGCGTTACCGTTGACGTCCTTCTCCATCGCGGCCCACACGGCGTCCCAGGAACCCAGGTCGGACCAGCCGGCATTCAGTCCGATCACGACGCCTGCCGGCGTCGCCGGCGCGCTGTCTGGCGTTTCGGGGCCGACAGTCTCGGTGAGGCGCTCCATCACCGCGTAGTCGATCGAGTTGGCGGGCGCACTGAGAAATGCATCGACCAGCGGCCGGAAATACGCACCGTCCATGCGGCCGCCCGTGAATGCGCGTTCGCAGGCGGAGTGCATGTCCGGTTGCAGACGCTTCAACGTATCCAGCCACACGCTGGCGCGGACGATGAAGATGCCGCTGTTCCACCAGTACATGCCCGCCGCCACGTACTTCGCCGCGAGTTCTTCCGCGGGCTTTTCAACGAAACCGTCGATCGCATGGCCGCCGCCCGCCAGTTCGGCGCCGACGCGGATATAACCAAAGCCGGTGTCGGGGCGCGTGGGCGGCACGCCCAGTGTCGCGATCGAACCCTGCTCGGCGTAGCGCGCTGCGAGTTCCAGCGCGGCCTGCAAGGCGGGCACGTCGGCGATCGAATGATCCGCCGGCATGACGACGAGAATCGCGTCGCGGCCGCCCGAACACGCCAGCAACGCCGCCAGCGTCAATGCGGGCGCCGTATCGCGACGAGCCGGCTCGACAATAAGACGAGCGTCGACGCCATTTTCATGAAGTTGTTCTGCGATCACGAAGCGATGTTCTTCGCCGCATACGATGATCGGCGAGGCATCCACGCTCCAGCCGGCCGGAAAGCCGTCCATGCGCCGCGCGGTAGCTTGCAGCAGCGAATCGGAACCGACGACGTCGATCAGTTGCTTCGGATAGTTTTCCCGCGATACCGGCCACAGGCGCGTGCCAGAGCCGCCCGCCAGAATGACTGGAACAATGCGCGTGGAACCCGCGCTCGCCGTCGCGGCACCCGCAGTGTGCGTGCCGGCCGACGCGGCGCCTACAGCTCCCTGAGTCAACATATTCGCATTCCTTATAATTCCCAAAGTCGATGGAAGTACGGACCGGATGCCGTGTTGCCACACGGCCCGCCGGCTGGCCCCGTCGCTATTCGCCGACTAGTCGGCGACTTTGAATTCGAAATTCGGTCGGCGAAATTCTCATCCGCTTACGAAACACTTTCGCGAGTCGATCGCCGTTGCCCATGCCGGTGCGGCGGGCTATCTTGTCGACCGGCAATTCCGATTCGGTCAACAGGCTGCAGGTCACCGCAAGGCGCTCGTGCAACAGAAAACTCGAGGGCGTAATGCCCATTTCCATCTTGAAGCGGCGCAGAAAGTTGCGCTCGCTCATCGCGGCGAACTGCGCCGCGTCGGCAATCGAAATCGCCTGCTGGCAATTCTCTTGCAGCCAGCGAGCGGCCGCGCGCACCTTGTCGCCAGGACTCAGGCCGCCGTCTTCGCCGAGCAGCGGCGCGAGATTCGAGCATGAGTCCGCCAGCAGGCGCTCGGCGACGGTACGCGCGGTGGCGCCGCCGAGATCGCGCTTGATCATGGCGAGCGCGCTTCGCATCGATTCGAGACGATCGCCCGCATCGGCCGTCTGCTCAGGCTGGCGCGTCGGCGTCGGCGCCGACTGCGCATGCGCATCGCCAAGCTCGTGGTTGTCGGGCACGAACGCCGCCTCGAGCAACGCGCGACCTTCCGCGATCGGCCGGATCATGCCGGTATTGCGGCGCACACGGCGCAGCCACGCAATCAGGCGTTCGTCGTTGGCGGCAGCCAATGCGCCTTTGCCACCCGCAACATACAACGCGTCGAAACCGCCGTAATGCCGCGCGTCGAGTCCGTCAGTCCAGACCCGCAGCGCGGACGACGAAGTCACCATGCCGCCGTCGGCCGACAGGAACGAAACGTCGTATAACCAACCGCCCGAGCCGGACGAAGCCATTTCGTTGGCTGCCTGGAACACCTCGGCGACAACCCCTGCTCCCTGCAGCGAGCAGTCGTTGAACATCAGTATCGCGATGCGACGCATACCCTTGCTCGGAGCGTGCACCCAGCGCAGCATTGCGGACTCGAGACTCGCGCAGGTCATAGTCATCCTCTCACCAGAAAACGGATCTACTTTTCACCTTGGAAGGCCGCAGAGAGGCCATCCTCTGTGCAGCGCATCATAGTCACCGCCCTTCAAGCACTTAGCCGCCATGACCGAAAGCGCAGACATGTTGGCGTATGGACAGGGTGACCAACCAGGGATTTTCGGAACAACCCCGCAACCGCCGTCTTTTTCAACGAATTAATTGCCGATTCCGCATAGGAATGAATTTGCATTCTGCGAATGTTAATGCAAATAAAAACGCCATTTCGTACGCCACCGCACACACTACGACTACTCGAAAACGGCGCAGTTACAATTTGATCCATCCATCGCGAAGTGGATTTGAAGTGACTTTTTCCCATCAGGGCGTCAGAATGAGTGCAACCGGCTTTGCAATCCCGACGTCTGCCGCAGCCCGTGCCCACTCTGGTTTCTTCTGACGATATATGCGCGGGGATGGCAATAAGTAAAACGAACAACCAATATAAACACTTGAGAGTTCGACAAAATTATTTACTTGGTTGTTGTTGGATCGCACGCATATAAACGTGACGATTAATGTTTCAAACCTGAAACACACAAATAAGATACCTTTAGGTCGCACGGCAATAGACGGGCCAATGGCGGAATGTGTCGAGACGGGACCGGACTATTTCCGCCAGCGGTGTGCGGAAATACACTATGCGGTTTCCGCAACACATTGCACGAAGGCGTCACACGAGGCGGCTCTGACCTGGTGAACTAGTAATTGGGCGACGCGTCTGTGGCGCCTGGAAGGACAGCGAACGACACGGGGAGCACATGTCGAATGTACGCGAACAGCACGCGCCGCGAAACCGCAACGGCGCCTTTATCGGTGGCGGAGTACGGCAGGGAATGGCCCTCGCTATCTCGACAGTGGCCGCCATTCTGCTTGGCTTCGCGGCCGGCCGATGCGTAGCCGCCGATGCTGCGCCGCAGGCGAATGGTGTGAGCAATGGCCCATTCACCGCGGACGGCAGGAAGTGGACGCCGTGCGCGGCGGAGTACGGCACGTGCCGTTTCAACGGTACGCGCGACGTACTGTATGGCACGCCGGAGCAACACGTAGTCAAAACGTTCTCAACCAGTGCGGAGTGCAATAACGGCGTATTCGGCGATCCTGCGCCCGGAGTGGAGAAACGTTGCGCGATGGCGCCGGCGGCGGCGAGCAATGCACCCGCGCCTGTCGCGAAGCAGGACGCAGCGCCGAGCGCCGCAATGCAATCTGCCACGCCAATAGACCTGAAGGCGCCACCCGGACAAGGGCTGCGTTGCTCGTCACCTTCATCGCGAGTACCTGCAGCCGCGAACGGCGATCTGCTCGAAGCCGATACGCCCAGCGACGGCACGCGTCTGTTCGCGGTGAACAAACCGTTTGCGCTGGTTTTCGCCACGCGCCCGACGCAAGGCGACACGCTCAACTGGCAGATACGCGACACGTGGAATGCCGTGCGCGCCAGCGGACGCTTTCCCGTCGCGGCGGGTGCGACGCTGTCCACGTTGAGCTGCGCGTCGAGCGTGGCGGGCTACTTCGCGGTGTCCGCGTCGCTGGAACGTGCTCATGGTCAGCTCGAATCGCGCGGCACGCGCCCCGCGGGTATCGCGACGTTCGGCGTGCTGCCCGATGCGTCCGCTGCGTTACCCGTCGTGCGTTTTCCGTATGAAGATCTGCACCGCTTCGGCGGTCAGGGCGCGGCTTATCTTGCGCCGGGGCAACACTGCTGCGACGGCGACGGCTACCGGCCGGTCTATACCGCGCTCGGCCTCACATGGGTCAACGACAATCGCAACTGGTATATGGAGGAGCCGAAACAAGCGGGCACGTTCGAGCCCGCCAGCAAACAGCTCACGCCGTTCTTCCGGCGCGGCGACCTGCTCCGGCTGATCCAGCTCGACGGCATTCCGCAGTGGGCGAGTCCAACGAAGACGGAGACGCACAGCTATGCGCCGAAATCGCTCGCGCAGATGAAGGACTACATGGCCAAGGTCGGCGCCGAGTCGAATCGCGTGCGCACGACTTACTTTCCCAAACAGCGCGATAACTACTATCAGGTGACGTGGGAACCGGACGCGGACGGCGGTCTGCCGTGGCGTGACACGGATGCGAATTTCATCGCCATGTACAAGGCCGTCTGGGAGGGCATCCATCAGACGGATCCGCATGCGGTGGTCATGGGTCCGACCTATTCGTCAGTGCAGGGTAATGTCACGTGGATGCGCAAGCTCGGCCCGCAAGGCATCGGCCGCTATATGGATGGCATGACGATTCACGGTTACTACGATATCGGCACTACGCCCTCGCACCCGCCCGAGCGCGTCGCGGATACCGGCAATCAGGGCACCGTGCCGGGCGCGCTGCCCTCCGCAATGCGCGCGCTGCGCCACGAAATGCGCCTGTACCTGAAGCCCGGCGCGCCGCTCTTCGTGACCGAAACGGGCATCAGCTACGACATCGGGCAGTCGTATGGCAAGAATTATCCGGGCGCGAACGTGCTGTATGCACAAGCTGCCGTGACGGCGCGCACGCATCTGATCCTGCTAGGCGAAGGCGCCGACATGACCTACGTGTTCTATCTGGCGGATATGCCGGACGCCGCGCCCGGCTACGGGATTTTCTTCGAGCTCGATCATCCGAAAGGCACCTACGGTCCAGCCCGCATCAGCCCGAAACCCGCGGCGCTCGCGGTAGCGGCGATGACGCGGATCATAGACGGCACCGACACGCTCGGACCGCTCAAGGATCTGCCCAAAGGCGTCTACGCCTACGCGTTTCGCCGGCTTAACGGCGGCAAGATCGTGACCGCGCTTTGGACGCACGACAACGACAGGTGGAACGCCCAAAGCGGCTTCGACGCGAGTCGCAGCGCGGACTATCGTCTGCGAGTCGATGCGCCGGGCACGGCCGGCGAAGTGACGGCGTTCGACATGATGGGCAACGCGACGAGCTTGCCGTACCGCGACGGCGTGGCTAACCTGCAACTCTCGCCCGCGCCGGTCTATGTCGTCTCCAGCAACGCCGACGTCTTCAAGGACGCTGTCACCACGCCCGAGGGTTACGTGGCGCATTAGCGGCGCGATGTGCCGATACTTCGGCGTGATGGGACAGCCTCTGCGGCGACTGGCGCACATAGTATGCAAGCGGATGCACGTTAGCATGCCTACCAACACGCCGGAGCCGAGACATGAA
Source organism: Paraburkholderia sp. BL27I4N3 (assembly GCF_003386115.1). Taxonomy (NCBI): domain Bacteria; kingdom Pseudomonadati; phylum Pseudomonadota; class Betaproteobacteria; order Burkholderiales; family Burkholderiaceae; genus Paraburkholderia; species Paraburkholderia sp. BL27I4N3. Next base: position 3,637,401 of record NZ_QREJ01000001.1, read on the forward strand.
CGGCCTTGCATGGATGACGCTGATACTGGCCGCGTTGATCGGCGCGTTTCTCTTCGCGACGATCGGCGCGATTGTGCTCGCGCTTTTTCTGACGAGCGTGTCGGGCCGGCTCACGCGACACGATGATCACCATCGCGACTATTAGCTGATGACGCGTTCAACCGGCGCGAGAAACGCGGGAGATGACATGCTGTTGACCGAGATCGATTTCCTGGACGTGGTCCGCCTCACGCCTCTGGTTGCGTTCGATCTGATCGTCAGCGATACGCAAGGGCGCGTGCTGGTAGGCCGCCGCCGCAACCGCCCTGCCCGTGGCACCTGGTTCGTTCCCGGCGGTCGCATCCACAAAGACGAAACACTCGACGCCGCGTTTGCCCGCATCGCTGACGCCGAGCTGGGCATCGCGAAACTGGCGCGCTCGACGGCGCGCTTCGAAGGCGTGTTCGAGCATCACTACAGCGACAATTTCGCGGGCGAGCCGGACGTGTCGACGCATTACATCGTGCTCGCCTATTCGCTCACGCTCCCGGGCACCGCGCCGCTCGGACGGCCCGAGCAGCACAGCGAATACCTTTGGCTCGCGCCTTCGGAACTGCTCGCGCGCGCGGACGTCCACGACAACACCAAAGCCTACTTCCTCTAACGCAGCCGCAGGCCGTCGCACGAGGCTGAACCCGCGCCAAGGCGCGATTTGCGACGGACTGTGAGTTCGGCAACGTGCCGGTCATGGCCGCCGCAGTATGATGCGAGCTCACCGTCAGAGCTCGAATCACCATGCGATTATCGGCAAGCCCGCTCGTTCGCGATTCATTCTTTGCTTTTCTCGCGGTTCTCTTCTTCGCCTTCCTGCCGGGCGCGGCGCGCGCGGCCGAGTGCGGCCCCGGCACATTGGTCACGGTAGTCGCGCACCTCGACGACGATCTGCTCTTCGTAGACCCCGCCATCAGCGAGCGTCTCGACGCGGGCTGGTGCATCACTACGGTGCATCTGATCGGCGGTGCCAACGGTGCGGATTTCGCTTACGTTCAAACCCGCGAGCGGGCCTCACGCCTCGCTTATGCGCGCATGGCCGGCGTGCCCGACGAGTGGCTCGAATCAAACGTTACGATTGCCGGCAAGCTCGTGCATCAGATGGTGCTGAAGGCCAGGCCGCAAGTGCGCCTGCTCGAACTTCGCCTGCCCGGCGGCGCCGTGCGCGGCGGCCGCGTACCGCTCGGCCTGTTGTGGGAACAACACGCCACGATCTCCACGTATCCGATGAACGCGGACGGCTCCGTGCGCGTGAAATACGATCGCGATTCGCTGTCGGCGACTTTAAAAGCGATGCTCGCGCCGGCGACGCTGATCTACACGCTCAATCCGGACACCGTGCCGTTTATCGAGCATCCCGATCATATCTATTCCGCGCGTATTACTCGCCACGTCGCGCAGACACTCGGCAAAGGCGTGCCGATCGTCTACCACGTCACCTATCCGACCGGCGGCTGGCCCGGTAATCTTCCCGCTGCCGAAGTGCAGCGCAAGCGTGACATCGTCGCCAGTTATTTTTCCATCGACGGCAGCGAGTCGTCCCATGTATTCGGCGAGTTTCAGTGGGATGGCAACTGGATTTCGCGCCGCTATGTGGTTGACGATCGCACCGATCGCCGCGTGCCGGATTTCGTGTCTCATCCAATCCAGCTGTTCAACGCGGCGGCGAGCCGCTGCCTGACTTCCACGGGACCAGGCCGCGCGCCGACACTCGCCGCCTGCACGGACTCGTCCGCGCAGCAATGGCGTTGGGATCCGCTGACCGTGTATCCCGGCAATACGCGCAACGCCGCGCTCGTGAGCGTCGCGACGTCGCAATGTATCGCCGAGCGCGACGGCTACCTGGTCGCGGAGACTTGCGATCAATGGGACGTGGCGCAAAGCTGGACGCCGTGGGACTTCGGCCTCGTCTATACGCCGATGCGGCATTGTCTCGGCGAAAACGACGGCAAGCTCACCATGCGCGGCTGCACCGCGCTCACCACGCGCTACCGCTGGGCCACCACGCAACACACGCAGGCGAACGACCTGAGGCTCGCCGCGGCGATGGTCGGCGACATCGCGGGCTCGGGCGAACAGTCCGTGGTGTACGTACAGCGGCAACACGACGGTCCGGGATTCAACGTGTATGCCGCGTCGCTTACCAAGGCTTCGGCGCCCGCGCTGTGGTACGCGAGCGCCGTCCCCTTCGATCCCCTGGCGAGCGCGCCGAGTTGCGCCGGCGACAAACTGTGCTTCGACAGCGTGCGCTTCCTGCTCGGCGATTTCGACGGCGACGGCAAGGCGGATCTGATGATCGTCGCGGCGCGCCAGGGCGGGACCGCGTTCTGGTTGCTTCGCAGTACCGGCGAATCGTTCGAGACTCCTCGCCTCTGGCTGCAAACGAGCAACGCGTTCAGGCCGGAACTGACGCAGCAATATGTGGCGGCGAACTTTACCGGCACCGGACGAGCCAGCGTGCTGATCGCGCAGAAGCGGCCCGACAGCGGGCTCGATCTATGGATGGCGTCTGCGCAAGGATCGGGCATCTCAATGGGATCGCCGCCGGTGCTCTGGGCGCAGGCCAGAAATCTGCCGCAGAACGTCAATCTGCTGACACGCGAAACGGCCGGCTCGCGCGCCTCGCTGGTCGCGGTGGACGGCGCCGACGGACGCCTCGCGATCACGCCGATCGCCAACGAGGGCACGCGCATGAGCGTCGGCGAGCGCAACGTGTTGCCGGCGACTTTTGCCCCCGCCTTCGTGAAAGTGACAATGGGCGCCGTGCATGGCCGCGACGGCAACACGCTGATCCTGCTGACGCCGCATCTGGACGAATCGAGCGAAGAAGCCATGATCGACGTCGCCACGCTCGACCTGAGCGGCGCGGCGAGCGCGCCGGCCCAGGCGGCGACATTGCATGGCATGTCGTGGTCGGATGTGTTTCCGGAATTCGTGCGTGACAAACGGGGGGCGGCACTCGTGCTGTTTCGACGGACCGACGCGACCCTCGGCGATTTCTATTTCACCGGCGGCGCGCCGGCAATCACGCGCTATCCATCCGGAAACGGCCTGACGCTGGGCGAAGTGCAGGAACTCGGCAAACTGCCGGGGCTTTTCTCGGAGACCGTGCGAATCGACCGGCTCGCGCAATAACGTTACGCAAGCCGGCCGGCCCGATCGACGTCAGGCCGAAACCCGGAGCGGGTGAACGAACTTGCGCGCGATCGTCATGTAACGATCCGCGGTGTCGTGCAGCGTGTAGCCGGCCAGCTGCCGGTTCGCGCGCGGCGTGTCGAGCGCGTGCAACAGAGCGCGGCCGTAGGCTTCCGCATCGGTCGTGTCGACCAGACTGACGCCGGCAAACGCGCTCGCAAAACCGAACGAGGGAATCCGGCTCGCCACGACTGGAATGCCCGACGCAAGCGCCTCAAGAAAACCAATGCTCTGTGCTTCGAAACGCGACGGCATCGCGAAGACGCGCGAGGCGCGCAGAATCGCGGCGACGTCGGAACGCGGGCCGCCCACCGTCACCTTGCTTTCCAGACCCAGCTGACGAACCAGCGACAGCACCGCCCCGTGATAGTCGAGATCTTCGACGACGCCGCACAACAACAGACGTGCCTCCGGCTCCGATTGCAACACGCGCTCGAACGCGCGGATCGTGTCCAGTTGGCTCTTGCCTTCGATATAGCGGCCGAGCTGGACGATCTGCTTCGGGTGCACGCCGATATCTGGCGCGACGACGTCGTTGTCTTCCGAGAACAATTGCGCATCCACACCATTCGGAATCACGACCATGGAGGGATGGCGGCCAATCTCCCGAAGGTAGTCGTCGATATTCTGCTGCGACACGCCGATGACGGCTCTCGCGCGTCGCGAGAGCAGGCGTTCGGCGCGCTTGAGCGCACCGTTCTCGAAATCGTTGACGCCAGAATGCATGACCCATGCGATCGGCGTATGGACCGGCAGAAGGCGCACATAAAGCGCGGCAAGCGTGGCATGAGCCACGATGAAATCGGGCCGGAACCGCCGCACCACGCGATACAGATGCAGCAGCTTTCCCACCCTGCCATAGCGAACCTCGGGAAACAGACACGTGACACCGGCCGCCTGAAGTTCTGCGTGAATGGCGGCGAAATCCTCCTGCTCCGGCAGCAGCGATGTCATGCAGACCTCATGGCCACCGCGCTGATGATGAATGGCCAATCCCTTTACGAGTACTTCCGCCCCGGACAAACGCGGTGCATGAACCAGTTGAAGAATCCTCACGATCTATCTCTCTGCATAACCGCCTTTTTTGCGCAGCGGAGGGATGCCGCCCCCGTTATAGCAGACGCAAAGATAACGTCGGCATCCAACATCGTGGTTGGCGCGCTCCGCTTTTCGGAGCGCATCAGTGCTTTCGTAAAACAGCGACAGTTCCGCTGCGAAGTCCATGTCGCGAAGAAACCTTACACCCAAGGTCCAGCACTTTTACGCCAACCCTAAGAGCTTTTCGGCTGACCAATGAGCGCTAACGCCCATTTCTCAGTCGATTGATCCCGCCAGATAGTTAGGCATCCGTTTCAACTTTTTACGACCCTAATTCGACGTGGCGGACAAATACTAGTCTCGCCTGACAGATATTTCGTACGAATAAAGCAATTAGTACTGCATTAATGTTCATACGTAACGACTAGTTACGTCTTTTAAGCATACTAATGCGTATCGTTGCGGTCGATTCTTCCCAAACTGGGCTGTTGCAGCCTACGGACAGTAAAAAGTTCGTCGGCTTGCGCGGTGACTTCACGTGCTGCGATCTGAATCGCGCTACTCCTCAATAGGCTGGCCGTTTTCGTCGTACTTTCCCCGGTCGTCCGATTCCGCCAAAACCCGCTCATGTCAGCGGTGCGGTTTCGTATGACAAACGCTTCTTTGCACAGAAGCGCTTCGGAGCCGGCATCCCGGGAAGGCATCACCCTCGCGCAGTCACGACGCTGCGCACTCAGGACGCCAGTGTCGAAGCCTCGGTCATCGGCTGGCTTGCAAATGAACCCCGCTGTTCGCTCGACCTCCCCAACGCGCTTTGCGCGAGGACGTAGACGCACGATCAGCTAACGCATTGCTTACAGATTGATGAAATCACGACTACTCCTACTCTCGACACTCTCTCTCGCACTCGCCGGATGCGGCGGCGGTGGCGGCGGCAGTAACGGCGCCGCCAGCACCGCGGCAGCGCAGTCCGGCGGCACCAGCGGTTCAAGCAGTTCGGCCAGCACCTCTGCCGCCGGCAACGCCAGCACCGGCACCGCTGCATTGAGCGCCACGGGCGCCACCGCGGCGATGAGCTGCGCCTCGCCGACCACGTCGGGCGGCTCGGGCAGCGCAACGATCTCGGCCGATACGCCGAGCGCCGACGGCACGCGCATCTTCGCGTCCGGCAGCACCTTCCAGCTCGTCTTCAACACCAACGCGCCGAGCGCGGACACGCTGAACTGGGCCGTCACCGACACGCTCGGCCGCGTCGCCGCGAGCGGCAGCACCGCCGTGCCGAGCGGCGCGAAAACCATCACGTTCGACTGCACCTCGACACTTGCCGGCTATTTCGCGGCGACGGGCACGCTGGCCAAGAACGGCGGCCAGTTGCCGCAAGCCGGCACGCGTCCGGTCGGCATCGCCAGCTTCGGCGTGACGCCGAACCTGTCCGGCGTCGTTCCGGCCGTGACGTATGCGCGCCAGGAGCAGCATCGCTTCGGCATGCAGGGCGCGAACGACAACGGTCCGCTGCTCGCCGCGCTGGGCATTTCGTCGACCATCGACGATCGCCAGCTCTCCAGCACGGAACCGAACGGACCGAACACGTTCAACCCGTCGGCGAATAATCTCGACTCGTTCTACAAGAGCGGCAACGTGATGCGCCTGATCCGCCTCGACGGCATTCCCGCGTGGGCGAGCAGCACCGGCGCCTTCCAGGACGACACGAGGCTGCCGACCGACATGTCGTACTACCAGAGCTATATGAGCCGTGTCGGCACGGAATCGAACGCGATTCGCGCCGCGTACTTCCCGACCCAGTCGGCGAACTACTATCAGGTGACGTGGGAACCGAACCAGATGTGGACCGACACCGACGCCAACTTTGTCGCGTTGTACCAGGCGGCCTACCAGGGCATTCATTCGACCGACCCGCACGCGATGGTGATGGGCCCGGCCGATGCCTTCCCGAGCCTGACCACTTCGCACCTGAAGCGCCTCGCGTCGCTCGGCTTTGGCCAATACATCGACGCGGTCGCCACGCATGGTTACTACGACGCGGGCACGTCGCCGTCGCATCCGCCTGAGCGCTACGACAGCGACCCGGCCACCGCCGACGGTTCATTGCGCGGCCAGATGCGCAACCTGCGCGCGGAAATGGCCACCGACTATCGGACCGGCATGCATCTGTTCTCGACGGAAGCGGGCATCAGCTACGACCTCGGCACGTCGTACGGTCCGAACTATCCGACCGCGAACGTGTTGTACGCACAAGCGGCGGTCGCTGCGCGCATGCACATCATCACGCTCGGCGAAGGCGCGGATCAGACCTACGTGTTCTACGGCGCGGACTATCCGGATGAAGTCGGCTACGGCACCTTCTTCGACCTAAGCGATGCGCAAGGCGCGTACGGCGCGACCAATATCAGTCCGAAGCCGGTCGCCATGGCGATCAGCGCGATGACGCACACGCTCGATGGCACCACCACCCTCGGTCCGGTGAACGGCACGCCTACCGGCGTCTACGCCTACGCGTTCCAGCAAGTGGGCAACGGCGCGGTCGTCACCGCCTTGTGGGCGCACAACAATAACGTGTGGAGCGCGAGCGCGGGCTTCAGCTCGACCTATAGCGTTGCGTACAGCCTCAACGTCGACGCGCCGGGCACGAGCGGCACCGTGAAGGTGGTCGACATGATGGGCAACGCAACCAATGCGAACTACAGCAATGGTGTGCTGACGCTCAATCTGACCGAATCGCCGGTGTATGTGGTGTCGAACAATGCGTCGGTCGCCAAGGCCAACGCGACGACGCCGGTGGGTTACGCCGCTATGTAAGACGCGCGTTTGACAGACCCGGATTCGGGTACTCGGCGGACATGAAAACGTCAGCCGGCTCATGGGCCGGCTGACGTTCTTTTTTTGACCGTTCGAAACAGGCACCGCAAGGTCTGTATCGAAAACGAGCCACGATGTCGCAGGATCGCACCAATACCTTGAGATTTGTCTTATAGCTAAGCAAGTTTGGGCTGCCTACAATCCACTATTCCTTTAAACGGTCGATAGGCCAGTAATCTCAGCGGGCGAGGTAAGACGTGAGCAACACCTACCAGATGAACTACAGAAATCCGATCGCTGAAAGCTGGAATCACAACATTCCCCTCCCCACACCTGAAGCAGCCGAAGACGTATCGTCGATGCTCGAACGGTTGAAAGCCGAATCGAATTCGCTGGAGTCGTATTTCACCGAACTCGAGAGCGAACTCAAGCGCGTCCATCTCAAGCGAAAGATTGTGGGCAAAAAACTGGGCGTGCTCTCGGAACTCGTCAAGGATGTCGACGCGCTGCATGCGGAGCCCGCAGTAGCGGTGCAGACCGTGGCTGCCGTGCCCGAGATGGCGGCCGCTGCCGACGCCGTTTCGCGACGCTCGCGCAAGAAACAGATATTCGCCGTCGCGTCGATTATTCTCGTGGCGCTGGCAATTGCTTTCATCGCACTGGAAAAAACCGGCCAGATTTCTTGCGTGACTTGCGCGCCAGCCAGGCTGCTGGGCCTGATGTAAGTTTCGCTGCGACCCAAGTCAGGCAAGCGCCTGGAAAACAGAAACCCCAACATAAAGTGCTAAAACAGGCGCACACTAGCGTATTGCTCGTATGTAGAGCAAAAACCGCCAATTGGGGAGTCCATCATGGCAAAAGGTCAAATGCGCAGTAACCGCGAAGTCAAGAAACCGAAGCAGGCGAAGAAACCCCAACCCGCCACTTCGCCATCCGGCGCGCCGCCGATCCGCGTAGCACCGAGCGTGTCGGCAACGCAGAAGAAGCACTAAAGCAAGCAAGCCCGCCACACACCGGCGGGCATTCTCGTCAGCGAATTACTTCGAAATATCCTCCAGCGCCACGTCCCGTGTCTTCGGCCCGAGCATTCCAATGGCCAGCATCACCACTGCCATCGCTCCGGAAATAAACACAAACACGCCGTCCACGCCAAAGCGGCTCAAACATCCCGCGATCACGAACGCGGAGAACATCGCCGAAATCCGGCTCCACGAATAAACGAATCCCACGGCCCGCGCCCGGATACTGGTCGGAAACAACTCGGCCTGATACGCGTGATAGCTATACGAAATAATATTTCCCGCTAGCACGAGACACACGCCCAGGCTCACCAGCAGGACCGTCTCGCGCGCCTGGCTGAACGCCAGCCCGCACACCACATTCACCGCCGCCATGCAGATGATCACCGTCTTGCGCTCGAAGCGGTCGGCAATCAGCAAGCCCAGCAACGGCCCGAGCGGCGCGGCAATCGCGATGATGCTCGCGTACATCAGACTCGTCGTCACCGTAATGCCCTGTTTGATCAGCAAGGTCGGAATCCAGTTCGCGAAACCGTAATACCCCATCGTCTGAAACACGTGGAAGATGATCAGCATCAACGTGCGTTTGCGGTACGGCGGCACCAGCAGATCGCGAAACGCCGCCCGTGCGCGCACTGGTTCGGGCAACGCCGGCTCCGGCAGCGGCCGTCCGTACTCACGCTCGACGCGTGCTTCGAGCCGCGTCATGATCGCGTCCGCTTCGTCGATGCGGCCTTTTTGCGCGAGCCAGCGCGGGCTCTCCGGCAGACGCAGACGGATCCACCACACCACGATCGCGCCGACCACGCCGGTCAGCACGACCAGACGCCAGCCATCGAGACCGAAGTAACGATGCGGCACCAGCAGATACGACATAAACGCGACGATCGGCACCGCGCAAAACCCGACCGCCTGCGAACACGCCGACGCGCGTCCGCGCACATGCTTCGGCACGAGTTCGGAGATGTACGTGCCGATCGTGACGATCTCCACACCAATGCCGATCCCCGCGATGAAACGCCACAGATTGAGCCCAAGCGCCGTATCCTGGAACGCCATGATGATGTTGGCCGCCGTGTACCAGAGCAGCGACCACGTGAAGATCGCTCGACGGCCGAAGCGATCGGCGAGAAACCCGCACGCGGCCGTGCCGATGAACAGACCCGCGAACAACGCCGCAATGAAACTCGCCACGCCGCTCGTGCCGAACAACCCGTGTGTCGTCGCGGTGAGAATGCCGCTGCGCACAAGTCCCGGGGCGATATAACCGGAGAACATCAGGTCATACAGTTCGAAGAACAGCCCGAGGCTCAGCAGCATCACCAGCTTCCAGATCGACCGCGTGGCCGGCAGGCGGTCGAGCCGCGCGGAAATGCGCGCGCCGTCCAGCGCGATTTCGTCGGCAAGGCCATTCGCAGATGCACCCGCGCCGGAGGGCAATCCGCCGAGCGCGCCGGCATCGCCGACCGCCGTTGCATACACCGCTTGATTCGACGACTTCATCGTCTGTCTCCTTGGTCCGGTCTCGCGCCGGATGAGATTGATTTGACTAAGTTCGATGCACCGAACACAGCGCTCAGGCAGCGGCTTCACGCGGCATCTGATTCGAGCCGCCGTTCAACGCCGCGATCTGCGCTTCGTCGTAGCCCAGATCGCGTAGCACTTGCGCGGTGTGCTCGCCAATCTTCGCGATCGGTTGACGCGGTTGCAGACGCGCACCGTCGAGTGAAATCGGCAGCAGCGGCATGGCGGTTTCGCTGCCGTCGTCGAGCGTCAGGCGAGCGAGACCGCCGCTCTCGTTCAGATGCGGGTCGTCGAACAGCTCTTCGGGTTTCGTGATCGACGCGAACGGAATGTGGTCACGCTCGAACTGCGGCACCAGTGCCGCGCCTTCGAACTGGCTCAGCGTTTCGCCGAGCGTCCGCAGCAACCATTCGCGCGCCTGCACGCGGTCGTTGTTGGTGGTGAGGCGCGGGTCGGCCAGCAGATCCGCGCGGCCAAGAATCGCGCACAGCGCGCGCCACTGACCGTCGCCGGTCGCGGCGATAAACATCTGCTCTTCGTTGGCGAGCGTGAACACGTCGTACACGGCCCATGCGCTGATGCGCTCGGGCATCGGCGCGGCGGGCACGCCGGTCGCGGCGAACTGCTGCATGTGCTGCGCGGAGAGCAGCACGCAGTTCTCGAACAGCGCGCTCTGCACTTCCTTGCCGCGGCCGCTCGCGTGCCGTTCGTGCAAGGCGGCAAGCACGCCGATCGCGCCGAACATGCCGCCCATGATGTCGTTGACCGAACTGCCCGCGCGTAACGGGCGGCCCACCGGTCCCGTCATATACGCGAGGCCGGCCATCATCTGCACGACTTCGTCGAGCGCCAGACGGTGTTCGTATGGACCGTTCAGGAAGCCTTTGTGCGAGACGTAGATAAGCTTCGGATTGCGCTCGCGCAGCGAGGCGTAATCGAGACCGAGGCTCGCCATGCGGCCGGGCTTGAAGTTCTCGACGAACACATCGGCCGTATCGACCAGCTTGTGCAGCGCGGCCAGTCCCGCTTCGCTATCGAGGTCGAGCGCCACGCTTTTCTTGTTGCGATTGAAGGTGCGAAAAAAGCCCGCGCCGGTGCCGAGCAAACGACGCGTGCCGTCGCCGCGCGGCGGTTCGACCTTGATCACTTCGGCGCCGAGGTCGCCAAGAATCATCCCGCAGGTCGGGCCCATCACCATATGCGACAACTCGACCACGCGAATGCCCGCGAGCGGCAGCGCGCCAGACTGCGGTTGCGGCGCCGAAGAAAAAGGGGAAGAAGAAAGCGGATTCATTGCAGTACCTGCGAGTCGGAGGATTCGAAACGTTGACGGGCGGCGCTGAACTGTTTGGGCAAGCCGGCGCGCGCCAGATAGCCGTACAGCGGTTCGCCGGGCAGAGCGTCGGCGAGCACGGCGCGCGAGGCGAGCAGACGGTCGAGGTCAATGCCGGTCTCATAGCCCATGCTGTCGAGCATGAACACGAGGTCTTCGGTGTTGACGTTGCCTGTCGCGCCCGGCGCATGCGGACAGCCACCGAGCCCCGCAAGCGACGCGTCGAATTCGCGGATGCCGTGTTGCAGCGCGACCAGCGTGTTGGCGAGACCGAGACCGCGCGTGTCGTGGAAATGCAGCGAGCGCAGCTTGCCGCCCACGACGTCGCGCACCAGTTCGATGATCTCGCCGACCTGGCGCGGCGTCGCTTCGCCGGTGGTGTCGCCGAGCGCGATCACATCGGCGCCCGCTTGCGCCGCGGCGCGGGCGATCGCGGCGATATCCGCGTATGGCACCGCCCCTTGCAGCGTGCAACCGAACACCGTCGATAACCCGGCGATCAATTCGACGCGCCGCGCGCCCGCTTTCGACGCGCCGTCGATCAACTCGCGCATCGCCGCGAAGGCCTCGATCATCTCGGCCGGCGTCTTCCGGACGTTCGCGAGGCTATGCGCGGTGCTCACCGAAATCGGCGCGACGATCCGGTGCACGCCGGATTCGAGCGCACGCTGCGCACCCTTCACGTTCGGCACCAGCGCCGTGACGATCAGATCGTCGTAGGCGAGCGCGTGGGCGATGACTGCGTCGGCGTCGGCCATCTGCGGCAGCAGCTTCGCCGGCACGAACGAGGCGACTTCCATATGGCGCACGCCGGCCGCATAGGCGGCGTCGATCCAGCGTCGTTTGAACTCGGTGGGCATCGTGCGGGCGATGCTTTGCAGACCGTCTCGCATACCGACTTCGGTCACGACGACGCGCTCCTGGATGTCACTCATGGTCTTGAATCCCGGTCTTGAATGCTGCGGAGAATGCGGGGAGATGAAGCAACTGAGTGACAGCGTGCCCGCGCATCGGCGTGCGCGAAAGTCTGCGTTGGCGACGCACTCCATCGCCGCTCGCGATGGCGGCTCAGGCAGGCGGGACGGGCGTGAGCCGTCGCAAAGGGGAAACCCTTAAGGGCTTTTCAGAGGGCCTTGATGCGCGGATCGCCGCTGGGTCCGCGGGCTTCGCCTCACACCGCGTTCAACAGATGATCGAGCAGATGCGACGCCGCGAGCGTCAGTGCCTGGCGGTCGCGCATGCAAATCACGAAGCGCCGTTCGGCCCAGGCTTCGCGCAAGGGCACGGCGATGATGCCGTATTCGTCAGCGGCATGGCGGGGCAGCGCTTCGCGCGGCAGGATCGCCACGGCGAGGCCGGCCTGGATGAAACGATAGGCGGCGTCGAACGTCGACACGTAGGTGCGATAGTTGAGTTCGTGGCCCTTCTCCACCGCGATGCGCTGCATCAGCGCGTTCACCGATGCATTCGACGAGAGTCCGAGGTGGTCGAACGCCAGCGTCTGCTCGAAGCTGATCGCGGCCTCGCCCGCGAGCGGATGATCGCGCGGCACGATCAGCGCGAGATGATCGGAGCGATAGGGCACGACGTCGAGACTGCCCAGCGGCACCGCGTCGCGGCAGATGCCGAGATCGGCGACGCCCTCTTCCAACCCTCGCACAATCTCCGCGCTGACGCGCTCTTCGACGTCCACGCGAATTCGCGGGTTCGCTTTCAGAAACGCCGAGAGCGCCTCAGGCAGAAACTCGACCATTGACGACACGTTCGCCAGCACGCGCACATGGCCGCGTGCGCCGGCTGCGTATTCGCTGAGTTCGGCCTGCAGGCGTTCGTGGCCGCGCATGATGAGCCGCGCATGCCGCAGCAGCGCCTCGCCCGCGGCGGTCGCGCGCACGCCGCGCTGGCTGCGCGACAGCAACGCGACGTCGACCAGCGCCTCGAGATCGGCGAGCCGCTTGCTGACCGCAGACGGCGCGATGAACTCGCGCTCGGCCGCGCGCGCGATCGTGCCTTCCTCGCAGACGGCAATGAACAAGCGCAAGGTCACCTGATCGATCTGCCACATGAGCGGGCGTGCTCCCAAGGTTTGAAGTGGGAAAATTATGCCCGACGATGACGGCGGCCGAGGCCATCCCAGGGTATCCACCGCGGGAGTTGCCTGGGGTGCCGGGTTCGCTTGAGTTGCCCGGTTCGCTCAGGACGCCGGGATCGTTTCAGCCGGGCCGACACATGGGTTACTTGGCCATGCAGGCCGCTTGGACCACCCGCCTCGCTTCAACCTGCAATCAGATCCGCACTTGCCCGGCTTTTCCGGTCTGGCTATCCTGAGGGCCTTGCCGGCCGCGAACCTTTGCGCAGCAAGCGAATCGCGGCACGAACCAGAACAAATCAACCAGAGATAGCCATGTCCACCACCAGTCTCTTCCTCACCGCCGCGGGCGTCGGCCTCGCGATTGCCGCACCGGTCGGCCCGATGGGCATGCTGTGCATCCGCCGCACGCTGACCGGCGGTCCGCAGGCCGGGCTTGCCATCGGTTTCGGCATCGCAACCGGCGACGCCGCCTATGGTCTGATCGCGGCGCTCGGCCTCGTCAGCATCTCGCAATTCATGCTCGCGTACGACCGGCCCTTGCATCTGCTGGCCGGGTTGTTCCTGTTGTATCTGGGTGTGCGCACGCTGCTGCAAAAAGCGCCCGCCGATGCGCCGAACGGCAACGGCAACGGCGAAGGCAACGGCAAGCTCGCGCAAGTGGGCCGCGCCGGCGCGCTGCGCGCGTACGCGAGTTCCTTGCTGCTCACGCTGACCAATCCCCAAACGGTCATCATGTTCGCCGCGCTGTTCACCACGCTCGCCCCGCGCGGCGCGTTTTCATCGAGCGTTGCGCTGACCACGGTAGGCGGCGTGTTTTGCGGCTCGATCGCGTGGTGGTGTTTTCTCGTGACCGTGGTGTCGCTCGCGCGCCATGCGATCGGCAGCAAACTGCGCGTGGCCATCGACCGGATTGTCGGGTTCACGCTGGCGGCGTTCGGCGTCGTGGAAATTCGCCGGGCGCTTTGAGCGGGCGACAACACATCGCCGTACGCCTGCGCAAAAGGCCGCGAGCCGGCCCGACTCGCCAGCGTTGATCGACCGTACACGCATCGCTTCATACGCAAACGCAGCGGTTTTGCGACAATAGCGGCTTTCGCCGCGCCGCGGCGGCCCTCCCGCCGCCCTCCATCGACTGTCGAAGGCCGGCGCGCCGGCCTTGCCGCCTATAACCCGTCCAACCCACCCGACCGTCAGCGGTCCGCTCAATGGCACTTCCCCACATCGATCTGCTGTACTCCGTCTCCGGCCTGTTTGTCGGCTTTCTGGTCGGATTGACGGGTGTCGGCGGCGGCTCGCTGATGACGCCGATCCTCGTCCTGCTGTTCAACGTGCATCCGGCCACCGCGGTCGGCACCGACCTGCTGTACGCGGCGGCGACCAAGGCGACCGGCACGCTGGTGCACGGCCTGAAGGGCTCCGTCGACTGGCAGGTCACGCTGCGCCTCGCCGCCGGCAGCGTGCCGGCGGCCACCATCACGCTGATCCTGCTGCATCGTTATGGGATGGACACGCCCGGCGCCAGCCGATTGATCCAGGTCGTGCTCGGCGTGGCATTGCTGGTGACGGCGGTGGCGCTGGTGTTTCGTCCGCAACTCGCGGCACTCGGCGCGCGCAAACTGCGCACGCCGAGTCAGGGACGCACGCTCGCGCTCACCATGCTGACCGGCGCGGTGCTCGGCGTGCTGGTGTCGCTGACTTCGGTCGGGGCGGGCGCGATCGGCGTGACGGTGTTGCTGCTGCTCTATCCGCTGCTGCCCACCACGCGCATCGTCGGCTCGGACATCGCGCACGCGGTGCCGCTCACCCTGCTGGCGGGCGCGGGCCATTGGCTGCTGGGTTCGGTCGACTGGTCGATGCTGCTGTCGTTGCTGGTGGGATCGCTGCCGGGCATCGCGATCGGCAGCTATCTGTCGTCGCGCGCGCCGGACGCGCTGCTGCGCAACCTGCTCGCCGCCACGCTCACGCTGGTCGGCGTGCGCCTCGTGCTGGCCTGAAAACCGGCTGACGCCGAAACGAGCAAATCGACGCGCGGCAACGCGAAAGTCCCGCGGCTACTTGAAGAACCGGCAGGTCAGATCGGACTCGAACTGCCGGATCCATTGACCGTGATGATCGTGATAGGACTGCGCCCAGCCGCCGCGCCGCACGGTGACGAGACGCTCGTGCGCCACATCGCCCGGATCCGCACAGGCACTGATGTCGAAATGGGCCGGCGCGAAACCGTGCCGCGCGCACACCAGTTCGAAAGCCGCCCGATCGCCGATGGGTAGATCGGTATAACGCAAAAGCGGGGTTTCCATGGCGTTGACTCCGGTTCCCAACGCCTCACAGTACGCTCTGAAGTGCGTCGGCAGTGTGTCACAGCGCACAGACGGACCGCGGCCGTGCCGCCGGTCAGTTCGAAACGGCTGAGCCCTATCATCGCCGCGTCAATAATCGCCAGATAAAATAAAAAAAGGCTCCGGTTTTTGCCGGAACCCTGGTGCACGCCTGCTTCACACTGGCGCATGACGGCGTGAACCGCCCGCGCCAGTTGCCGCAGCCTGCTTACTGCTGCACAACGGTCAGCTTGTTCGACACCGACGTCACGCCGGCGACGCCCTTGGCGGCCTGGCCGGCAGCGTCGATCTGGCCTTGGTCAGGCACCGAACCCGTCAGCGTCACCGCGCCGCCACGAGCACGCACGGCGATGTTCGACACGTCGACACCTTGTGTCTTGGCCAGCACGCTACGCACCTTGCGGCCCAGTTGGCTGTTCGCCTTCTTGGTCGACTTGGCGCTCGCAGCGGGCGCGGCCATCGTGCCGGTTGCCATTGCGTCGCTTGCCTGAGCGTACACATTGCACGCCACCACCATTGCCACAACCGAACCCAGCGTTTTCAGAAAACCGACCGATTTCATAGCTTTTCTTCTCCTTTGCTTCACATTGGACCGCATCTACAAGCGGCTTCGTTACGACTTCCGGCGGCCATGCCAGGCGCGCGCGACAAGGCGCGGCCGGCAAACGGCCGACTATGGCAGTAACACGATGTGCGAGAGGCGAGAGAGGCCGATTGCCGTTGCCGCCCGCGATGACGGGCATGCAGTGCGGTACGAAAACCGGCAAGCCGCGAGGTCCGCCGACGCGCCCGGTTCTTGTGTGTCGTGCCGGGTCGCGCCGCGCAAACATCCGTTCGCGGCAGCGATGCACAATTTAATCTAGCCGGGCCGGAAGCGCAAAGGGTTTAGACGGGTTTAGTCATACTCGAGACGCTTAAGATGCGAATCGCGTCAGGCGCGCAGGCTGTCACGCCACGTTCACGATTTGTTACGGGTTTGTCGGCGCTGCCTGCCGCCACGCGTTTCGCCGGGCGGTCAATCTCAGGTACCATCGGCGCGACGCGCGCTGCCGCGCGGCTTGCGCGCCACTCACGGCAAGCGGGCCGGCGCGAGCGCTTCGCCCGGCTTGCGCACCGCCAAAGCGCCGCCCTTGTTCACCTTCGACCGTAGCCGTCACGTCATCCGATGAAGCCAGCCACCGGCCGCAAAAGCCCTCCCCGTCTCGTCGCCCGTTTCGTCGCGATCTCCTGGCGCGATCTCGCCGTCTCGTTCGGACCGATCCTGCTGATCGCCGCCGTCGCGATCTGGGTCGCCGTGCGGCTGATCCAGCCCGCGCCGCCCAGCACACTGACCATCAGCGCCGGCCCCGAAGGCAGCACCTTCTGGACCGCGGCGCAAAAGTACAAGACGATTCTCGCGCGCAACCGCATCACGCTAAACGTGCTGCCGTCGGAAGGCTCGTTGCAGAATCTCAAGCGGCTGTCGGACCCGAAGTCGAACGTCGATGTCGCCTTCGTGCAGGACGGCGTCGCGCCCGGCCCGGCGGCTGACGGGCTGATGTCGCTCGGCAGCGTGGCCTATGTGCCGCTCGCGATCTTCTATCACGGACCGACCGTCACGCGGCTTTCCGAGTTCAAGGGCGAGCGGCTCGCGGTCGGCGCCGAAGGCAGCGGCACGCGCGAACTGGCGCTCGCGCTGCTCAAGGCCAACGGCATCGTGCCGGGCGGCGCGACCAAACTGCTGCCGCTCTCCGGCGACGACGCCGCCGAGGCACTCGTCTCCGGCAAGGTCGACGCAGCCTTCCTCGCCGGCGATTCGGCGCAACCCGCGGTGATGGGCAAGCTGTACCGCACGCCGAACGTGCAGTTCTACGATTTCTCGCAGGCCGACGCCTACACGCGCCGCTTTCCCTACCTGACGCAACTCGAAATGCCGATGGGCGCGTTCGACCTCGGCAAGAACCTGCCGTCCGCGCCGATTCACATGGTGGCGCCGACCGCCGAGCTGGTGGCGCGCGACTCGCTGCATCCCGCGCTTTCCGATCTGCTCATCGAAGCGGCCCGCGAGGTGCACGGCAAGGCGAACATCATGCAGCGCGCCGGCGAATTTCCGGCGCCGCGCGCGCACGATTTCCCGATCAGCGACGACGCCGCCCGCTACTACAAGTCAGGCAAGAGCTTCCTCTACCGCATCCTGCCGTTCTGGCTCGCGAGTCTCGCCGACCGGCTGCTGGTGGTCGTCGTGCCGCTGATCGTGTTGCTGGTGCCGGCCTTGCGCCTCGTGCCTTCACTCTATGCATGGCGGGTGAAGTCGCGCATTTACCGCTGGTACGGCGCGCTGATCGCGATCGAACGCAGCGCGCTCAGCGATCATTCGCCGAGCGAGCGTGCCTCGCTGATCGAGCGGCTCGACGCGATCGAGGAATCCGTCAACGGTCTGAAGATGCCGCTTGCCTATGCCGATCAGTTCTACGTGCTGCGCGAGCATATCGGCTTCGTTCGCCAGCGGCTCATGCAAGCTCGCGACGCCCAGCGCGACGACGCCGCCAACGCAGCGGAAGGCACGCAGAACGATTCAGACGAGCGCGGCGCGGAACCCACGCCGCCCGCCGCGAACGAAGCGGCCGAAATCGGCGAAACACGCGACGGCAGCGACGAAGGCAACGCCAAACCATATTGACGGGTGCAAGCCGCGGCTGCACCGCGTAAGATCATTACAATTCCGACGGTGCAGCAGACGCGCCGTGCGGAACAGGCAATCCGGGAGACATTTATGACCGTTGGCATCGACGCCAGGCAACCACTGTGGTTTTACGACTTTGTCTCGCCGTTCACCTACCTGTTGCTGGAGCAGCACGACAAATGGCCGGGCTTCGACTTCGTGTTCACGCCGGTGGTCCTGAACGATCTGTATCGTCACTGGGGACAGCGGCCGGCTTATGGGGTGCCCTCGAAACGCACCTTCCTGTACCGGCACGCGCTGTTTCGCGCGGAGCAACTCGGCATTCCGTACAAGATGCCGCCGGCGCATCCCTTCGATTCCATGAAGCCGTTGCTGCTCGCCACCGCGGCGAAGGGCGACGTCAACTTCGTGCGCGAGATCTTTCGTTTCATCTGGCGTGAAGGCCGTGATCCGTCCACAGAAACAGCCTTTGCCGAGTTGTGCGACCGCGTCGGCATGCCCGACGGTCCGGAGATCATCAAAAGCGCAGCGGTGCTCGAGCAATTGCAGCGCAATACGGCGGATGCGATCGGCCTGGGCGTCTACGGCGTGCCGACCTTCTTTCTGAACGATCAATTGTTCTGGGGTGAGGACGCGTTGCCCATGGTGCTGTACTGCGCGCGCACGCCGAACTGGCTCGAATCGAAAGAAGTCAAACGGATCAGTTCGCTGCCGTCGGGGCTCGCGGACATTCAAACGTAGGCGATACGTCAACGTAAAGCGGACAAAACGCGCAAGGCACGGCGCTTATGTGGCTCGCTGATGTGACTCGCTTGCGCGGCTTTGTCCCGGCAAAACAGCCCTGCTGATGCCGGCCATACCGGGCCCGCTATGCCGCTACACCGCAAACGGGCCTAAGGTTATGACCTTCGCGCCGTGCGCGTTGGCGCTGCGCGCTTGCGAGGGTTCTCGCGGGTGGCTGCGTGCGGCGCCTCACCGGATCCGATTCGTTTGCCCCGCCTTGCTTAAACCATGGACGACACCGCCGCTTCCCTCGATATCTGGCTCGTGCGCGTGCTGCGCACGCTGCTGGTCGAGCGCAGCGTCACGCAGACCGCATTGCGTCTGAATCAGACCCAGCCTGCCATCAGCACCGCGCTGCGCAAACTGCGCGAAACGCTGAACGACCCGATCCTCGTGCGCGGCAAGTCGGGCATGGTGCCGACCGAATATGGCGAATCGCTGCTGGCTTCCGCCCAACGCGTGCTGCGCGAAGTGGACTTCGTCGCGACGCCGCACGGCGACTTCGATCCCGGCCGCTCGCGCCGCACGTTTCGCGTGGCCGCGCCGGACTATCTGAACGACTTCTTCATGCCGACGGTGATCGCGCAGTTTCGCGAGGCGGCGCCGCATGCGCGGCTCGAGATCGGTTCGCTCAGCCCTTTGCTCGATTATTCCGCCGCGCTCGACGCCGGCGAACTCGATCTCGTAATCGGCAACTGGCCGAAGCCCGAGCCGCGTTTCGAGCGCAGCGACCTGTTCTCCGACACCGTGGTGTGCATGATGCGCGCCGATCATCCGTTGACGCGCATGCCGTTGACGCGCGAAGCGTATCTCGCCGCGCCGCATCTCGCGCCAACGCCGTATAGCGGCGCGAGCGGCGGCGCCATCGACATCGGCTTCGCACGGGCGCGCGCCGAGCGCCGCATCGTCGCCACGCTGCCCTACTTCGGGCTGGTGCCGCAGACACTGCTGCAATCCGATCTGATCTTCACGACGACGCGCCGCTTCGCGATGCACTACGCGGACATGTTGCCGCTCGCCGTGGTCGATGTGCCGATTCCATTTCCGCGCATCAAGTGCTATCAGTTGTGGCATCCGCAGCCGGACCGGCCGAGCGATGTCGGCTGGCTGCGTACGCTGATGTCTCAAGTGTCGGATACGCTGGTCGCGCGGAAGGTGCGGCGTGCGAAGCGGGCGCCCAAAAAAGAAACGTCAGCCGCAACGGGCTGACGTTTTTGAGTTTGCAGTTCGAAGGACGCCGGTCGAGCGCCTCATTCTGATCCGATCTATTGCTCAGACATCAGACACTCGCGCAGAGCCGCCGCGTCGCGGGTTGCGCCACGACCTGCCGCGTGCGAATCTGCAGCAACTCCGCGCACACCGCCACGGCGATCGCCGAAGGCGCCTTGTCGACGATGCCGGCCACGCCGATCGGACACGTCATCTCCACCAACCGGTCCAGATCCACGCCGCGATCGAGCAAACGACGCTCGAATTTCACGCGCTTCGTCTTCGAGCCGATCATGCCGAAGTAGGTGAAATCGCGACGCCGCATGATGCGCGCGGCGAGCGAGAAATCGAGTGCGTGGTTATGCGTCATGACGAGAAAGTAGGCGCCGGGCGGCGCCGTATCGACGATCGCGTCCGGCGTGTCGGTCGCTTCGACTTGCACATTGGCAGGCGTTTCGTCCGGGAACAGTTCGTCGCGCTCGTCGACCCACTGGACCACACACGGCAAGCTGCCGAGCAGCTTGATGAGCGCATGTCCGACGTGCCCCGCGCCGAACAGCACGATATGCATCGGTGCCGGACGCGGCATCTGGACAGCGCTGCGTCGGCCGATCTGAACGGATGAAAAATCGTTCATGGCGATCATTCCAGTGAGTGTGTTGTTCACGTGCTTCTTTCCCGGCTCATTGCTGCGCTACGGCCACGCTCATTGACGCGCCGCTACGGTTGCGGCCCGCACCGCGCCGACCGCCTTGAGAATTTCCTCGCTGGTCGCGGGCGCGTTCAGCGGCGGATTGACCTTATGGCCGCCGACTGCCGACACCGCATCGCGCACGGCGAAGAACACCGAGAACGGCAGCAGCAGCGGCGGCTCGCCGGTCGCCTTCGAACGATGGATGCTGTCCTCCGCATTGCGGTTCTTGAAGAGGCGCACACGGAAGTCGGGTGGCGTATCGTTGACGGTCGGAATCTTGTAGGTGGACGGCGCATGCGTCATCAGCTTGCCGCCCGCGTTCCACCACAATTCTTCGGTCGTGAGCCAGCCCATGCCTTGAATGAACGCGCCTTCCACCTGGCCGACGTCGAGCGCCGGATTCAACGAAGCGCCCACGTCGTGCAATGCGTCCGCGCGCAGCACGCGCATTTCGCCGGTCAGCGTATCGATCACCACTTCAGACACGGCCGCGCCGTACGAGTAGTAGTAGAACGGCCGGCCTTGCAGCTTCGATTGATCCCAGTAGAGCTTCGGCGTCGCGTAGAAACCGTCCGACCAGAGTTGAATACGCGCGATGTAAGCCTTCGCGATCAATTCTTCGAACGGCACGATTGCGTCGCCGACCACCACTCGGTCATGCATGAAACGCACTTCCGACGCGCTCACATTCCCCGCGCCGAAACGCTCGGCGGCAAACGCGGACAGACGCTCGCGTAACTGGCGCGCGGCGTCCTGCGCGGCCTTGCCGTTCAGATCGGAGCCTGTGGATGCCGCCGTCGCCGACGTGTTGGCGATCTTGCTGGTGTCGGTCGCCGTGACGCGAATGCGGTTGAAGCCGATGCCCAGTTCATGCGCGACCACCTGCGCAACCTTCGTGTTCAAGCCCTGGCCCATTTCGGTGCCGCCGTGATTCACCAGCACCGAACCGTCGGTGTAGATGTGCACGAGCGCGCCAGCCTGGTTGAAGTGGGTCACGTTGAACGCGATGCCGAACTTGACCGGCGTCAGTGCCATGCCCTTCTTCAGGATTTCATTGTTCGCGTTGAACTCGTTGATCGCAGCGCGACGCGCGCGGTATTCGCTGGTCGCTTCGAGTTCGTCGATCAATTCGTGGATCACGTTATCTTCGACGATCTGGCCGTACGGCGTCTGGTTGCGTTCGGTCTTGCCGTACAGATTGCGACGGCGCACGTCGAGCGAATCTTCACCCACCGAGCGCGCGACGTTGTCCATGATGTATTCGATCGCGAACGCGCCTTGCGGACCGCCAAAGCCGCGGAACGCCGTATTCGACTGCGTGTTGGTCTTGCCGCAGAAGCCGTCGATCGTCACGTCGGAGAGCCAGTACGCGTTGTCGAAGTGGCACAGCGCGCGCGTCATCACCGGACCGGACAGGTCGGCGGAGAAGCCGCAGCGCGAGGTCATGTCGACCGTCACGCCGTCGATCACGCCCTGGTCGTCGTAGCCGACTTCATACGTGTAGTGGAAATCGTGACGTTTGCCCGTGACCATCATGTCGTCGTCGCGGTCCGGACGCAGTTTCACCGGGCACAGCAGCTTCCATGCGGCGAGCGCGGCGCAGCACGCGAACAGACCCGATTGCGATTCCTTGCCGCCGAAGCCGCCGCCCATGCGGCGGCACTCGATCAGCACGTTATGCGACGCCACGCCCAACGCATGCGCGACCATGTGCTGCATTTCGGTCGGGTGCTGCGTCGAACAGTAGACGTGCATGCCGTCGTCGTCCTTGGGCACCGCGTACGAAATCTGGCCTTCCAGATAGAACTGCTCCTGGCCGCCGAGCAGCATTTCGCCGGCTTGGCGACGCGCGGCGCGAGCGATCTTCGTGCCCGCTTCGCCGCGCGCGAGTTTCATCGGCGGCAAGACGTGCTGGTTCGCGGCGCGCGCCTGTTGCGCGGTGAGAATCGCGGGCAGTTCCTCGTAGACGATTTCGGCGCGGCGCGCGGCGAGACGCGCGGTGTCATGCGACGTCGCGACCACGATAAAGATCGGCTGGCCGATGTATTGCACGAGGCCATCGGCGAGAATCGGATCGTCGCCGTGAATGATCGGGCCGACGTCGTTGACGCCCGGGATATCGTCGGCGGTAAAGATCGCGACCACGCCCGCCGTGGCGCGCACCTTGTCGAGCGAGATCGAGACGATCTTCGCATGCGCTTTCGACGACAAACCGAGCGCGGCGTGCAGCGTGCCGGCGAGCGTCGGAATGTCGTCGGTGTAGGTCGCGCGGCCGCTCACGTGCAGATGCGCGGACTCATGCGGACGCGAGACGTGGACCTGCGTGAAGTCGTCGAGCTCCTTGAGGTCTTTCAGGAACGGTTCGGCATGCTGATTCATTGTGTGTGTTCTCCGTATCCGTTGGGCTTCGGCTTAGACGCCTGCGGGCGCGCACGCCGCAGCGACCGCGCGCACATCCAGCGCGCTCTTGGGCAGCGGATTGTTCGGCCGCGTTTCGAGCCAGAAGCGGTACAGCGTGTTCTTCGCCGATTCGAGGCGATAGTTGCTGGTCGCGCGCATGTCCGAGAGCGGCGCGTAGTCGTTGCCGAGCGCGAGCATCGCGGCTTGTGCCGTGGCTTCGTGCCACTCGGCGTCGCGCAGCACGGCTTCGGCGTGCGTCGCGCGTTTGGACGTGGCCGCCATGCCGCCGAACGCGATGCGCGGCTCGCGGATCAGGTTGCCGTCGGCGATGAATGAGAACGCGGCGCACACGGCCGAGATATCCGAATCGAAACGCTTCGAGAGTTTGTAAGAGCGGAACTGCAAATTCTTCCGTACGCCGGTGCGTGACGGCACTTTCAGGCCGACGACGAACTCATGCTCCGCCATGTCCTTCTTCTGATACGCGAGGTACAGGTCTTCGAGCGGCATTTCGCGCTCGATCTCGCCGCCGCGCACAATTACGCGCGCGCCGAGGGCGATCAGGCCGGGCATCGAATCGCCGATCGGCGAACCGTTGGCGATATTGCCGCCGAGCGTGCCGGCGTTACGAATCGGCAGCGACGCGAAGCGCTGCTGCATTTCGAACAGTTCCGGGTACTGCTTGATGATTTCCGAGTAGGCCTTTTCGACGCTCACGCCGGCGCCGATCTCGATCCATTCGTCGTTGGTTTCGAGCTTCTGCAACTCGGCGATCTGCCCGACGTACACGATGTTGCCGAGATCTCGCATCATCTTGGTGACCCACAGGCCGATGTCGGTGCTGCCGGCGAGAATACGCGTGGCCGGTGCGGCTTCCTTGATCTTGGCGAGCGCTTCGACCGTGCGCGGCGCGTCGAATTGGCGGCCGGCGTGCTGATAATGGAAGGTGTCCTTGCGCTCGAGCGTGGCGAGTGTTTTCGACAGCGCTTCGATGTTGACCGGCGCTTTCGGCGCGGGCGCTTCGAACATGCGCACGGCGGCGTCGACGATCGGACGATAGCCCGTGCAGCGGCACAGGTTGCCGGTCAGCGCGTTGCTGATCGTCTCGCGCGACGGCACGGTCTTGTTCGCGCAGCTATGCTCGTGGCCGTGCTTTTCGTACAGCGACCACATCGACATGATGAAGCCCGGCGTGCAGAAACCGCACTGCGAGCCGTGGCACTCCACCATCGCTTCCTGCACCGGATGCAGCGAGCCGTCCGGCTGGCGCAGGTCTTCGACGGTGTAGAGCGCTTTGCCGTCCAGCGTCGGCACGAACTGGATGCAGGCGTTGACCGCCTTGAAGTCGATGCCACCCGCCGCGTTGCGCTCGCCGACCACGACCGTGCACGCGCCGCAATCGCCTTCGGCACAGCCTTCCTTGGTGCCGGTGCAGTGCGCGTCTTCGCGCAGATATTGCAGGACGGTGCGGGTGACGGGCGCGTCCTTGATCTCGCGGATCGCGTTGCGGTGGTAGAAGCGAATCGGCTCAGTCATGTCTCGTTACTCTCGAATGTTCTGTGTCCGTGGGGACGTGCGGCAGTGATGGTTCGAAAACTATCACCGTCAATAAATACAACCCATAGCTCGGATCGCATGCGGGACATATCCGCGAAAAGATATCGAGATGGATTTGGGAGGCGGTTGGCTTATGGTGATCATGATGTTTCGCTGTGTTTTTGTATTTTATGCCGCATAACGGACAGGTTCAGCGAGGGCGTATTGGCTAGCTTCGCTTAAAAATTAGGCACTGACGATGTGGAAACGGACCACTATATGGGTCCCGGAACGGATTTTCGTCGGATGAATTATTAAGCAAGTCCTGCAAGAGAATCGGTTCCATGGGAAAATCACGCCTTCCCGCCGATTTCAAGTCTCGTTTTCCCCATGTCCACCGACTCAGCGACACCTCGTAGCGAATTCGCGACGACCATGCAGATCATTCCGGTCGTCTTTTTCACGTTTCTTTGCTATCTGACGATCGGAATTCCGCTCGCGGTGCTGCCGGGCTATGTCCACGACGATCTCGGTTACAGCGCCGTGCTGGCGGGCGCGGCGATCAGCGTGCAATATCTGGCGACATTGGCGTCGCGGCCGCTGGCCGGCCGTTCTGCCGATACGTTGGGGCCGAAGCGGACTGTGACGATCGGTCTGCTGGGTTGTGGCGCGAGCGGGGTTTTGTTGCTGCTGGCTGTGCTGTGCGGGCGATGGCCGGTGGTGAGTCTTGGGCTTCTGGTCTGCAGCCGTCTTGTGTTGGGCTTCGGTGAGAGTCTGTGCGGCACGGGTGCGATTCTGTGGGGCATCGGCCGGGTCGGCACCAGCAACAATGCGCGGGTGATCTCGTGGAACGGTATCGCGACATACGGCGCGCTGGCAGTCGGCGCGCCGCTGGGCGTGGCGATCGAGCATACGGTTGGGTTTGCCGCATTGGGGATTCTGGTGGTTCTGCTCGCGGCGCTTGGTTTTTATCTGGCTCGTCCGATCGCGCCGGTGCCGATTGTGCATGGCGAGCGCATGTCGTATCGGAGTGTGTTCACGCGGGTGTTGCCGCACGGGATTGGGTTGGCGCTCGGTTCGGCCGGGTTTGGGTCGATCGCTACTTTTATCACGCTGTTTTATGCGGCCAGGCATTGGCCGAATGCGGCTTTGTCGTTGACGGTGTTCGGGACGCTGTTTATTGGCGCGCGGTTGTTGTTTGCCAATACGATCAAGACCTACGGCGGGTTTCGGGTCGCGATTGCTTCGTTTTCGTTTGAGTGTGCCGGGTTGTTGATGTTGTGGCTGGCGCCCGAGCCTCATATTGCGCTCGCCGGCGCGGCTTTGACCGGATTCGGATTTGCGTTGGTGTTTCCGGCGCTCGGGGTCGAGGCTGTGGGGCTCGTGCCGCCGGCTAGCCGGGGAGCGGCTTTGTCGGCTTATTCCGTGTTTCTGGATCTCTCGCTTGGGATTACTGGGCCGCTGGCCGGGTATATCGCGGGGGAGTTTGGGTATGGGTCGGTTTTCCTCTTTGCCGCTGTGGCGGCTGCTGCAGGGGTGGGGTTGTCTACTTTGCTTTATCTTCGGAATGCTAAGGTGACTAATTTGCCTGCGGCGTTGTGAGGGTTTGGGTTCTTTCGGTTTTGGCCTTTCCTTGAATTCTCGGCGGTTTATTAGCGTCGCCCCTGTGCGGGGCAGGCACCCACTTTCTTTGCCGCCGCGCAAAGAAAGTAGGCAAAGAAAGCCGTTTCACACTGCTAGCTCATAAGCGGGCCCCCGCGCCGCCCTCGCTAGTGGTGCATCTGGAATCTGTGCTCTCGCACATTCCGCTCCTGTGGACACAACAGTCATCCCTCTCGACTTGCGCTGCGCGGTCGCTTCTGGCGCGGTCTGATATCTTGTTCTCTGGCGTTTACTTCATTAGACGTCTGGACGTCTTCGCTGCGCGTCCTCCGTATGTTCGATGCCTCCGCTTTCGTACGAGGTCGCACATAACGCTTATATCGTTCCCCCTACAATCGTCCGGCGCAGATGAACGATAAGGATGATGCAATGCGTTTCGCTTACCCCGTCCTGTTGGCAATCGTGTGCTGCGCATGTTCGCAGCAAGGTAATCGTGCGGCCGTCTCCTCAGAAGATCATCGCGTCGACAGCGCAGTGCACGCATGGAGAGACAATTTCGATCCCCTGTGGCGATATAACCGTTCGACCTGCGGAGCCGACGCCGTCGCGCTCGCGGCTGTGAAAAGTCTGTTCCAGCAGCTCTTACATATATCGACGGCCACCGCCTGCGATCGTTTGACCGCGATGCCCGAAACTTACAGCACGCAAGTCGATGGCAACCAGGCAAGCGTGGTCGTGCAAAACGTCGACGGAAGACCGGGTAGTCAGATTCGCTTCACGCTCACATCGTCGGCTAATACCTGGGCAGTGCAGAAGGTGTCGGCCGTAAGCGCGTTGGCTACGACGACTATCTTCGACGCTACGCAGCCCGGCTCTGGCGACGGTCGCATCGAGCCGGCTTACTCGGCATGGATTCCGCATGGCGCTGCGCCGTGGGATATTACCCACGTCATCAGCTACGGTCAGTCGCTCAGTCAGGGCTTCTATAACCGGCCTGTGCTGTCCACCCACCAACGCTATTCTTCGTTGCGCTTCAATGGCGGCGTGCGGGTTCAAGACAGCATTCAAAGCGGAAACGTCGAGGTCGCCTACAAACAGTTCGTCCCGTTAGTCGAGACTCAATGGGGCGACAAGGCCGAGACACCGACCAGCGGCACGCTGAATATGGCCATGCAACTGATCGAACAGGAGAACCTGCAAAATCATGCGGACATCCCCTATCGGTTCGTTGGCTCTGCGCCCGGTGAAGGATCGATGGCTATTGCGACGCTGTCGGAGCCTGGACGCTATTACTCGCAGTTGCTGCGCGACATCGCTCAGGCAAAGCGGCTTGCTGACGCCGAAGGCAAAACATACGGCATCGGCGCCATCACGTGGACGCAAGGGGAAGCTGACGATTCCAGCCAGACCTCCATTCCGACTTACGTGGCGAAGCTGCGGACGCTGCGCGCCGACGTCGACCGGGACGCGAAGGCGATGACCGGACAGAAGCAGGACGTCGAAATGATCACCTATCAGTTGGCCACGCATCGCCGTTTCGACCAGCGCTATCCGCATATCGCGCTCGCTCTGCTGCAAGCCAGCCACGAAGATCCGCACATTCATCTGGCTGTGCCCATGTATCTCTTTCGCTACATCGATGGCGGACACACCGACAATCGCAGCACCGAATGGATGGGCGCTTATTACGGCTTGGTGCTGAAGCGGATTCTGATCGACCGTGCCACATGGAAGCCTCTCGAGCCGCTGAGCTGGCAACGCGACGGCACGACGGCCACGCTGCGCTTCAATGTTCCCGCGCCGCCGCTCAAATGGGATACGACGCAGGTTGCCGGCAATTCGGATTATGGCTTCTCGCTGCGTCTACCTTCCGGCGCTCTACTGCCGATCCGTTCAGTAGCGATCACTGGAGCCGACGAGGTGGAAATCATCGCGCAATCGCCGATCCCCGCGGGTACGCACGTCGAATACGCATTCAATGGTGCGGGCGTCGCGGGCAGCCGCTATGGTCCGCGCGGCAATCTGCGCGATTCGCAGGGCGACGCGATCCGCTTCAACGACGGACGTGAATCGATGCGCCTCGACAACTGGTGCGTGATTTTCGATGTATCGCTTTAGCACATCGTGAACGGCCGGCGGCATCAAGCGCAAACATGAACCGGAACGAGGCAATGGTGAAGAACGAGCGCATCAGAGGCGGCCTGGCCATTTCAATCATCGCGATCGTTTGCGCCGAGGTGATTGGCCGGCTAGGCGATGCCGGATTTCTGCAGGACGGGCACGTGTCTAGCGTTCTGAAGATTCTTCGGTACGCCGCAAACACGTCGGGTTACCCGACTGCCTTCTTCCTCCTCGGCATGAGTACGGTAGGGTATTTACAACGCTCGCGCGCGGACCTGCTGAAATACATCGCCGTAGGCGTGCTCTACCCATATCTGCTCTGGTCGATATTGCAGATGGCTTTTGAATGGCTCGTGGCCGACTATAAAGACTACGCCGGCCAGCAGTTTGAGTTGACTCGCTTGGCATTAGTGCCCGGCGGTCAATTCTGGTTTCTATACGCGCTGTTCATCTGCCAGATCGTCGCGTGCATCACGGTATGGCCACGGTCCACGAAGGTCCGATCGGCGTTGACGGTGCCGAACCGCTGCCTGCTTGTCGCGATGTTCATTGTATGCGCCGCAATCGCGACGCGGAGCCGCTGGGGCATCGTCACGATGACATGCTGGGGCCTGGTCTTCTTTCTGCCCGGCGTACTGCTCGGTTCCCGGCCTGACCGGCAAGGCGGCCATGCTGCCGGCGTTCACCTTGCGTGGGTCACGACCATTGCCTTTGCAGTTGTCGCATTCATGGGGCAACGTGCCGGCCACGACCTCGACTTGTATTCGCTGCTGGCGAGTTTTCTCGGTATCGTAGCGGCCATTTCGATCGGAAGGTGCCTGCCGATATGGCGAAGGTCGCGCTGGATCGTCTCGCTTGGCTCAGCGTGGAAGCCGGTGTATCTGCTGCACGTGCTCGCTACCGCCGTGGTCTGGAACGCGTTGCTGGCCTTTCACATCAGCCAGCCCGTGGTTCACTTTGTGCTCGGCAGTGCGACCGGGTTGGCGTTACCGATAGCGATCTGGCTCACGACGAAGCGCCTTGGCATCGCGCATTGGGTCGGCTTCGAGGAACCTATAGAAGTGCGGAACGATGGCACCGCGTCCGCAAGTGCCGTCGCGCATAGTCCTGAAAAAACCGTCAAGTCAGGTACGTGACTTCGGCCATAGTCACAGTCGTGTCGGCGTCCTACTTACCCCCCGACAACCCTCTCTCCAAAGCCGCCACACCAGCAGGCAAATCAACCCTAACCCCAAGATCCACCATAGTCCTCCCAAGCGCATGCACGGTCCGAAACAAATTATGTTCCCGACACTGCTCCCCCATCTGCCCTACACGAACGATTGGCAATCCAAAAGACCCAGAAATCTCAACCTGATGCATCCGCGAAATATGCGAACAAACATCAGCAGGACTGAACCCGTCAGGCACCTCGATCCCGACAACAGAATTCAACCGGCAAGCCTCAGGCGCATACAACCGCAATCCCATCGCAGCGACCCCATCCTGCAGCGCCAACGAACACTTCAAATGCCGTGCAAACCGCTTCTCCAGCGTCTCAGCACAAACAAGCCTCAAAGCTTCATGCAAAGCCAAAACGCCAGAAACCGGCGCCGTATAGTGATACCCCGCGTTATGCCAAAAATTCTCCGCGAGTGAAGCATCAAGACACCAATGCGCATTCGGCGCCGTGCGCCCTTTCACACGTTCCCAGGCCGCATCGGAAAACGCGATCAACGACACCCCAGGAATCGACGACAACCCCTTCTGCCCACCTGTAATCACCGCATCGATCCCCCAGGCATCCATCTCCAGCGGCATCGTACTCAACGTACAAACCGCATCGACGATCACCAACGCGCCAGCGGCCTTCGCCAACGCGGCGATCTCCTTCAGGTGATAATTCCACACCGTATTCGACGTCTCGCCCTGCACCACCGTTACGATCTCGGGACGCTCGCGCCGAATCGCCCCGGCAATCTCCTCAAGACTGGCCACCGCGCGATCAG
Source organism: Paraburkholderia sp. BL27I4N3 (assembly GCF_003386115.1). Classification (NCBI taxonomy): domain Bacteria; kingdom Pseudomonadati; phylum Pseudomonadota; class Betaproteobacteria; order Burkholderiales; family Burkholderiaceae; genus Paraburkholderia; species Paraburkholderia sp. BL27I4N3. The sequence continues at coordinate 3,667,783 of NZ_QREJ01000001.1, forward strand.
CGACATCGAGCGTACTAACCCGCGCACCGACGCGCCGCCCCATCTCCGCCATCCGCTCGCTGAAAAAACCATTCTTGATGGAAAGCACCCGCGTACCTTCCCACGCGAGGTTCGAAATCGCCATCTCCATCGCGGCCGATCCTGGTCCGGCCACGCCCAGCACCCATTTCGAGTTCGTCTGGAACACATAGCGCGCCATCGACTTCACCTGCCCGATCACCTTCACCATCGTGCCGCCCAGGTGATTGATCACGATCGCGTTGGCCTTGGCCACCGCCGCGGGAATCGGCACGGGGCCGGCGCCCATCATCAGGAGCGGCTCTTCGGGAAGAATGGCGTCGAGCGACTCGACAACCGGACAGGGCACTGCGGAAGATGCGGATGTGAATGATGAAGTCGGCATGATGATCGGTACGTGAATGTCAGGACGCAAAGGAGCAAACGGCCCCGCCAGCATGGACGCTGACGAGGCCGCCTGTTCGATCATTCACCGATCCGCGCGATTGCGCAAGTTTTTTGACTATGCTTGTTAGCGAGGCAACGCGGCGAGCCGCGCCGTTACTTCACCTTCGTCTTGTCGAGTTTCTTGCCGGTCGCCGCATTGAAACGCTCCACATAGTCTTCCATCAACTTGCGCACGGCGCGACCGATCTGCCGGTAGTCGGACTCGTTGAGGTTCGCTAGCGACACACGCCCCGACGGATGTTGCGTGCCGAAGCCACGGCCCGGCAACAGCACGACGCGAGCTTCGCGCGCGAGCCGGAACAGCAACTCGGAAGGCTCGGCATTCTTCAACAACCAGTCGACGAACTCGCGTCCGAACATCCGCTCGCCGAAGAATTCGACGTCGAGAATCGTGTAGTAATCGACCTGGTTAGGATCATCGTCCGCGAACGAAATGCCGACCTCTTCGTAAAGCGCCTGCTTGCGCTTGCGGATCAGCCGCTTCAACGCGTTCTTGTATGCGTCGGGCGTGTCCATCAGCGAGAACAGCGAAAACAGCACCATCTGCACCTGCTGCGGCGTCGACAAACCCGCCGTGTGATTCAGCGCGACGGTGCGGCTGTCGGCCACGAGGCGATCGATGAACTTGAGCTTGTCCGGCTCCGTCGTGATCGATTCGTAACGCTCGTGCAACTGCTTCTTCGCGTCCTTCGGCAAGTCGGCGATCAGTTTGTCGAGCACGTTGTCGCGGTGCGTCGCGATGGTGCCCAGACGCCAGCCGGTCGCGCCGAAGTACTTCGAGTACGAGTACACGAGAATGGTGTTCTTCGGCGCAAGCGCGAATAGCGATACGAAGTCGTCGGCGAAGGTGCCGTACACGTCGTCGGTGAGCAGGATCAGATCGGGCCGCTCTTTGACGATGTCGGCTATGTATTGAAGGCTTTCGTCATCGATCTTCACCGAAGGCGGATTGCTCGGATTCACGAGGAAGAACGCCTTCACCTTCGGATCGCGCAACTTGTCGAGTTCCTTCTTCGAATACTGCCAGCCGTTCGCGACGTCGGCTTCGAGATTCACCACGTTGAGCCTGTAGTCGTTCAGTCGCGGAATCTCGATGTACGGCGTGAAAATCGGCATGCCGAGCGCGATCGTGTCGCCCTCCTTGATCAGATGGTTCTCGCGCATCGAGTTGAAGATGTACGTCATCGCCGCCGTGCCGCCCTCCACCGCGAACACGTCGAACTCGCCGACAAAAGGATGATCGCCGATCATCTCCTTGCGCAGATACTGCCCGACGATCAGCTCGGACAGCTTGAGCATGCGGTCCGGCACCGGATAGTTCGACGCGAGAATGCCTTCGCACATTTCATACAGGAAGTCACCCGCCGAGTATCCCAACTGGTCGCGCACGTACGACACGGCGCCGCGCAGGAAGTCGACGCCCGGCACGCCCCTGTTTTCGCGCAAGAACAGATCGAAGCGTTCTTCGAGGCCCTCGCGTCGCGGAAAGCCGCCCACGCCTTCCGGCATGTAGGCAAACGAGCGCTCCGATTCGCGCATCGCAAAGAGGCCGAGTTGCCAGAAGCCGTGGCGTGGAATCGTCGCCAGAAAATTGGGGTTGCCGCGGCCGGCGTTGAGCATCGCCGCATTGGCGGGCCGCTCCACGGCGCCGCCACCGGCCGCCTTGATCAGTTCGTCCTTCAATTCGAACGGGCTGAGCGCGGCCATGCCTGCTTGTGCCATATCTGCGTGCTTCTTGTCGCCCTTGTCTTTTGCCATGATGCGTTCTCCAATGAGTCAAGTGAAAGACGCCGGCGCGGCGATGATCGCCCGATGAGCGCCGGCGCAAGAGAGATCGATGGATGCCCGCGCTAGACGAGCCCGACCACGAGCGGCCCGAGCAGCGTCAGCGCGACGTTGGCGATGGCGTACGTGATCGCGAACGGCACGGTCGGCACGGCGCTTTCCGCCTTGTCGAGCACGCCGCCGAATGCGGGATTCGCGCTGCGCGAGCCGGCCAGCGCGCCGGCCAGAATGGCTGCGTTGTTGTACTTCAGCACATAGCGGCCGAACAGCATGGTGAGCAACAACGGAAACAGCGTGACGAACACGCCGAGCAGGAAAATCGTGATGCCGAGCTGCTTGACCGTCACCACGGCCTGCAAGCCGGAGTTGAGGCCCACCACCACCACGAACGCCGCGAGACCGAAATCCTGCAGCAGCCGCGAAGCCGCCGACGGCATCACGCCGTACATGGGATGCTTGCCGCGCATCCAGCCGAACAGCAGGCCGGCCAGCAGACAGCCGCCGCCCGAGCCGAGCGTGAGCGGAATGCCGCCGACGTTGATGACGATCAGCCCGATCAGCAAACCGAGCACGAGGCCGACGCCCATGTAGATGAAGTCGGTTTTGATGCTGTAGGGCAGCTCGTAGCCGGCGATGTCGACGGCGCGCTTGGTGTCTTTCGGCGACCCATAGAAGGTGAGGACGTCGCCGTGCTCGAGTTGGGTTTCCGGCAGGATCGGCAGTGGCTGACCGGCGCGCGAAATACCCTGGATGTAGACACCGTGACGCATATCGCGGTCCAACAATTCTCGCGCGGCGGCGATCGTGGTGTGATTCATGCCCTTGCGCGTGAACACGCCTTGACGTGTCTGCATGACGACGCCGACGTCCTCGACGGTGGCCACCTCGCCGCCGCTCGCGCCGAACGCGACCACGCCCTCGCGGCGGCCCACCACCAGCACCACGTCATCGGGCTTCAATACGAGGTCGGGCGCGGGGTCGAGTTGATGGCCGTCGCGCTTGATCCGCTCGATCGTCAAAAGGTCCTGGTGCTGGGTTTCGACGTCCTTCACCGTTTTGCCGGCGCTGACATCGATTTTGTACGCGCGGCCGACCATCTCGGGCAACGCCGAGAGCTGCCCCGGCGCGATAGACGGCGCGCCTGACGTCAACTCGCGTTCCGCCTGGATCGAGGCGTCGCGCAAACTTTGGCCCATGAATTTAGGCAGAATATTCACGCACACGATGATCGCGCCCAGCGAGCCGAACACGTAGGTCACCGCGTACGCGATCGCCACGTCCGATTGCAGCGACTTGACCTGATCGGCCGGCAAGCCGAGACGCGCGATCGCGTCGCCCGCCGTGCCGATAATCGCCGATTGGGTCAGCGCGCCGCCCGCGAGCCCGGCGGCGAGTCCCTTGTTCAGGTGGAACAGCTTCGCGCAGATGACCACGGTGGCTAGCGCGCTAACCGCCAGAAACACGGCCATCGCGATCTCGCGCAGCGTCTTGCGGTTCAACGAGTTGAAGAACCCGGGCCCGGAGTCATAGCCGACCGCGTAGATGAAGACGGCGAACATGACCGCTTTCACGCCGTTATCGATCGTCACGCCTGCCTGACTGATCACGACCGCGGCCAGCAGCGACCCGCCCACGCCGCCCAACTGGAACTTGCCGAAGTTGATCTGCCCGATGAAATAGCCGACTGCGAGCGACAGAAACAGCGCAATCTCGGGTGATTTCTGAAAGATGTGATGTAGCCAGTCCATCGTGCCCTCGCTGGATAGTTTGCGATCCTGAGTACTTTACTGGGTGCACCCTGCGCACAGGGAGCGCCATCGAGTCGCGCGCCGCGCGCCGCACGCCGCCTGCCACTTCGACCGAACGTGGCACGGCGCGCCACGTCCGGCACATCTGCCGCCTAATGGAATTTCCCGGCGAGGCCGACTACGACCGGTCCCATCAGCGGCAATAGAATGTTCGAGAGTGCATACGTGATCGTGTAGCCGATCACGGGTGTGGAATTTCCCGTGACGCCCACGAGTGCGCTGATCGCGGGCGTGCTGCATTGCTGGCCGGCAATCGCGCCGAGCAGCATGGGCGCCTCGAGCTTGAGGAACATGCGGCCGATCCATAACGACAGCAGTCCCGGCACAAGAACCATCAGAATCCCGGCCACCGGCAACGCGAGACCGTATTCACGCACCAGTTTGATGGCGTCCGGTCCCGCCGACAGCCCGACTGCCGCAATGAAAGTGGCGAGACCAAAGTCCTTGAGGATTTGCGCGGCCGCCGAAGGCAGCGAACCGATCAGCGGATACCGCGAACGGATCCAGCCGAACAGCAGCCCCGACAGCAGACAACCGCCACCGGTGCCGAGCGCGACCGAGACGCCGCCCACCCGTCCGCCAAGATGGCCGATCGCCATACCAACCAGCACGCCCAGAGCCAGATAGACGAAGTCGGTCTTCTGCGTCGCGACGAGCATGTAGCCCAGACGCTGCGCCCCGCGTTCGACATCGGCCTTGGCGCCCACCAGCGTCAGTACGTCGCCGCGATTCAGTTCGGTGCCGGGCAGCGCCGGCACCGTGGTTTCGAGCCGCGTGACCGCCGCGATGTAGATGCCCCGGCCGTTTTCCGGCGTGGCCTGTTCGCGCACCTGAGCGATGGTCCGGCCATGCAGATCGCGGCGCGTCAGCACCACATCGACCTGTTCGGCGATCACGAGGCCGAAGTCCGCGCCGCCCACTTCGTCGCCGAGACTGGCCGCGGCCGCCACGATCGCTTCGCGCCGCCCCGCCAGCAGAATGACGTCATTGGGCGCGAGGGTCAGTTGCGGTTCGGCCGGCAAGTTCGCGCCGTTGCGCCGCACGCGCTCGACCGTCAGGTTGAAGCCGTACTGCTGTTCGAACGCGCGGATCGTCGCGCCAGCCGCCGCGCCGACGAGAAACGCCCGCCCCACCAGCGCGGGCGCTGCCGCGCGCTGACCCTCGCCGAACGAGCCTTCGCCGCCGAGCTTACGCCACACGCGCTCGGCTTCGTCGCGCAGATTGACGCGCAGCAGCAGCGGCGCAAACTGGCTCGTAAAAAGCACGATGGTGATCAGGCCGAACAGGTAGCTCACGCTGTACGCGGTCACGATATTGGCCTGCAGGCGGACCGTTTCCGCGTCGCCGAAGCCGAGCTTGGCGATCGCCTCGGACGCCGTACCGATCACGGCGGATTCCGTCGCGGCGCCGGCCAGCAGGCCGGCCGCGGTGCCGGCATCGAGCCGCATGACGGCCACCGCGATCATGATCAGCAGCAGCACCGACACGATCTCGACCACCGACAGCAGCCCATAGCGCCAGCCGCGGCCAATGTTGGCAAAGAACTGCGGCCCGCCGGTAAAACCCAGCGCGAAGATGAACAGCGCGAAAGCGATGTTCTTCAGATCGGGGGCGATGCGTGCGCCTGTCTGGCCTAACAACAACGCGACGATCAGCGTGCCGCACACGCCGCCGAGCTGAATCGGACCGATGCGGAACGAACCAATGAAATATCCAATTGCAAGACTTGCGAACAGCGCGATCTCCGGTTGCGATCTCAGCAATTCACCGATCATGTCGACTCGCCCATTGACGGGTTTATTAGCAGGGGACTGAATAACCACCCGGAAAAATCGAGTGAATTAATTCGTCGCGATTTGACGCACGCATCACTCAATCAGCATCGCGATTGAGTGAAAATTTAATTTATGGCAGTAAAATGACGCGCGTCGCGCCCGAGCTGATTTGCCGCACTGCAGCGGCACTCACTGAAACGGTCTTCCGATAGCTCGACAGTCACTCTTTCCTCGCGAAGTTGCCTTGCGCCTTGAAAAAGACATCGTCTGCTGATGGCCAATTTATTACAGCATGAGTGAACATGCATTTTTGGAACTGCTTTTTTAATAAATATTGTAATTTTGTGTGGCTGTCAATATTATTTTTTAACTCGCGTTTCGTTTGACTTCGCAAAAGAATGATTTTTAGCAAACGCGGATGGATTGCAATGCAGTGCGTCCGCATGGCTAACCTATACTGGAGCGCTCGTCCGCCGCGCCCTGAGTCTGTTTCGCTATTAGCGCCGGCACGCATTCTTCGGAGTCCACATGCGCATGATCCTGTTCAGCAGCCGCCAATACGACCGCGACACGTTCACCGAAGCCAACGCCGCGCATCGCTATGAACTGCACTGCCAGGAGTCGCACCTCGACAGCGAGACGGCCATTCTCGCGCAGGGCTACGACGTGGTGTGTCCGTTCGTCAACGACAACGTCGACGCGGCGGTACTGGAGCGGCTTCATGCCGGCGGCACGCGCATGATCGCGCTGCGCTCGGCGGGCTTCAATCACGTCGACCTGGCCGCGGCCGAGCGTCTCGGCATCCCCGTTGCGCGGGTGCCGGCCTATTCGCCGCACGCGGTGGCCGAACATGCGGTCGGCTTGATTCTTGCGCTGAACCGGCGGCTGCCACGCGCCGTCGCACGTACGCGCGAAGGCGACTTTTCGCTGCACGGTCTGCTCGGTTTCGATCTGCATGGCAAGACCGTGGGTGTGATCGGCACCGGCATGATCGGTCGCGTATTCGGGCGCATCATGGCGGGCTTCGGCATGCAGGTGCTCGCCTACGATCCCGGCAAGCCGGCCGACGACCTGCTCGCGCTCGGCGCGCGCTACGTGCCGCTCGACACGCTGCTCGCCGAAGCCGACGTGGTCAGCCTGCATTGCCCACTGGTGCCGGACACGTACCATCTCATCGACGGCCCCGCGCTCGCCAAGATGAAGCGCGGCGCGATGCTGATCAATACCGGCCGTGGCGGCCTCGTCGAAAGCAATGCGCTGATCGGCGCCCTGAAAGATGGCCGGCTCGGCCACCTCGGGCTCGATGTGTACGAGGAAGAAGGAGGCCTGTTCTTCGAGGATCACTCGAACCTGCCGTTGCAGGACGATGTGCTTGCGCGTCTGTTGATGTTCCCGAACGTGATCGTCACGGCGCATCAGGCGTTCTTCACGCGCGAGGCGATGAACGAGATCGCCCTGACCACGCTGGACAACGTCGCGGCGTGGCAGGCCGGCACGCCGCGCAACGTGGTGCGCGCGCCTGCCTAGACGCCGCCGGTGTTCAGCGGCGTCGCGCGGACCACGGTGCGCGCGTCGTCCGCGGCGCCGCAGAGTTCGCGCAGCAAGGTCGCCTCGCGCTCGTGCACTTCGACCGGAAACCAGCGCGCGCCCGCATCGGCAAGATAGCGCGCACGATGCTGGCCGTTGCGAAACGCCACCACGCCTTCGCGCTCCAGTCCGAACCAGCCCAACACACCCGGCGCGCGACGCGTCGAGATGGTCACGTACGGCATCTGCGGAATACGCGGATTCTCCGGATCGAGAAACTCGCGAATGCCGCGCACCTTGCCCGAATGCCATTCGGCGACCGGCTTCAGCACGTAATCGGTATTGTCGCGATCTGCGCACGCGAGCAGCTTGCGCACGTCGACGAGTACGACCTGATGCCGCGTGCCGTCCGTGACGAATACGCGTTTCAGGCGCACATGGTCGTACCATGGATGCTCTTGCAGAGGCACGGTCCAGACCGTTTCGGCACAAGCCGGCGCGGCGGCTGACGATGAATTGGACAAGGGCAAAAGCAGGCTCGATAAGCTGGCGAACAGGCGCCAGCGAGTTAGGAGAGCGCTTACGCTACGAGCCGATTGTGTAAGAAGCATGACAGGCCACGGTATTAATTACTCTGCATGAGCACACTGCTCACAACCCCGCGACAAGCGGGCAGACGCTGATGACTTCTACGGTGACAACGATGATAACCACGCAAAATTTCAATGACCACGTGCGCATCGAAGCTGATCGGGATATCGGCGTGGCCACGATCGTACTTGAGCGTCCCGCGCGTCGAAATGCCGTGGATCGTCCTGTCGCCGAGGCGCTCAGCGCCGCGTTTGCCCGCTTCGAGGCGGAGCCCGCGTGGCGCGCGGCGGTGCTGTTCGGCGCGGGCGGCACCTTTTGCGCGGGCGCGGACCTGACCGCTCTCGCCGACGACACTCGCCGCAACGAGCTGCACGCCGACGGCAGCGGCCCGGGTCCGATGGGACCGACCCGGATGAGCTTCAGCAAACCGGTGATTGCCGGCTATGCGGTGGCGGGCGGACTAGAGCTGGCGGCGCTGTGCGATCTCAGAGTCGTCGAGGACGACGCGGTGCTCGGCGTGTTCTGCCGGCGCGTCGGAATTCCGCTGATCGATGGCGGTACGATCCGCTTACCGCGCTTGATCGGACTGTCACGTGCGCTGGACCTGATCCTGACCGGCCGCGCGGTGAACGCGCAGGAAGCGCTCAGCTTCGGCCTCGCCAATCGCGTCGTACCGAAGGGCACGGCACGCGCGGCGGCCGAGCGGTTGGCCGCCGAACTGGCTGCATTTCCGCAGGCTGCGTTGCTCGCCGATCGCCGTTCGGTGCTGGAAAACAGCATGCTCGACGATCTCGCCGAAGCATTGCGCCGCGAAGGCGCCGGCGGCTACCAGGCGGTTTTCGACGAAGGCGTGGCGGGCGCGGCGCAATTCACCAGCGGCGCCGGCCGTCATGGCGAGACGCGAGGCGGTGACGGCGGTAGCGGAGACGGCAGCGGCAGCGGCAGCGGCAAACATTAGGCACGCGACGAGGGCTGGCGCACCTATCAGCAAAAAACAACACCAGCATTGACGATCAGCAAGCCGGTTTTGACTTAGGTAGAATCCCCTGCTGTTTTACCCCTGTACGGCGCACGCGTTCTCGCCCCGAAAACGCGCGCCGGCCGCGCGACGCCTCCTGTCGCGCCGATTCGCGCTCCTTCACCATGCCTTTACCCCTGCTTGCCCTTGCCGTTGCCGCGTTTGGAATCGGTACCACCGAATTCGTAATCATGGGGTTGTTGCCCGATGTCGCGCGCGACCTCTCTGTGTCGATCCCCGCGGCCGGCATGCTGGTGTCGGCGTATGCGCTCGGCGTGACCATCGGCGCGCCGATCGTCGCGATCGCGGTCGCCAACATGCCGCGCAAGAAGGCGCTGATGAGCCTGATCGGCGTGTTCATCGTCGGCAATCTGCTGTGCGCTGTGGCGCCGGGCTATGCGGTGCTGATGGCCGCACGCATCGTGACGGCGTTCTGCCATGGCGCGTTCTTCGGCATCGGCTCCGTGGTGGCCGCCGGCCTCGTCGCGCCGAACCGCCGTGCGCAAGCCATCGCGTTGATGTTCACGGGCCTCACGCTCGCCAACGTGCTGGGCGTGCCGCTCGGCACCGCGCTCGGCCAGGCGGTGGGCTGGCGTGCCACGTTCTGGGCGGTGACGGGCATCGGCGTCGTCGCGGCGGCCGCGCTCGCCGTGTGCCTACCGGCGAAGATCGAGATGCAGAAGGCCAGCCTCGTCCGCGAATTCAGCGTGCTGAAGAACCCGCAGGTGCTGATGGTGCTCGGCATCAGCGTGCTCGCGTCGGCGAGCCTCTTTTCCACCTTCACGTACATCACACCGATTCTCGAAGACGTGACCGGCTTTACGCCGCATGCGGTCACGCTTGTACTGCTGCTGTTCGGCCTCGGCCTGACGGTGGGCAGCACGCTCGGTGGCAAGCTCGCCGACTGGCGGCTGATGCCTTCGCTGGTGGCGTTCCTGTTGGCGATCGTCGTGATCCTGACCGTCTTCGCCGGCACCATGCATGCGGAGATTCCGGCGATGATCACGATTTTCGTGTGGGGCATTCTGGCCTTCGCGATCGTGCCGCCGCTGCAAATGCTGATCGTCGACCGCGCGAGCCATGCGCCGAATCTTGCTTCGACGTTGAATCAAGGCGCCTTCAACCTCGGCAATGCGACGGGCGCCTGGCTCGGCGGCATGGCGATCGGCGCGGGCGCTCCGCTCACGACGCTGCCGTGGGTCGGCGTGGCAACGTCGATCGGCGCGCTGGTGCTGACGCTGTGGTCGGTGTCGATCGACCGGCGCGCACAACGCATGGCGATGGCGAGCTAAGCGCCCTTCTCCGCACTCCTCTCAAGCCGCGCACAGGTGCGGTTGACTCACGGCCGTAGTAGCATCTCGGCCGATGAAAGTCATCTTCACTCGCGATTTCCTCGCTTTGATCCTCAGCGTCGCCGTCGTCGGACTCGGCAGCGGCGCGACGCTTCCCCTCACCGCCCTCGCGCTCACGCAAGCCGGCTACGGCACCGACGTGGTCGGCCTGCTGACCGCCGCGCAAGCGGGCGGTGGGCTCGTCATCGTGCCGCTCGCGGGATGGATCGCGGCGCGTTTCGGCGGCCGCCAGGTGATCGTCGGGGCCGTGCTGGTGGTGGCGTTCGCCACCGCGCTGATGCAACTCACCTCGAACCTGTGGCTGTGGGCCGTGCTGCGCGTGCTGTGCGGCGCCGCGCTGATGCTCCTCTTCACGATCGGCGAAGCCTGGGTCAATCAATTGGCCGACGATGCCACGCGCGGTCGCGTGATCGCCATTTACGCGACCAACTTCACCCTGTTCCAGATGGCCGGTCCGGTGCTGGTGAGTCAGATCGCCGGCTTCACGCAATGGCGCTTCCTGATTTGCGGCGCGATCTTTCTGCTGGCGCTGCCGATGCTCGCCACGATTCGCAAGACTCCGCAAGCGTCCGAGGATGAGCACGCGGCGCACGGCAGTTGGCGTCATGTTTTGCCGCTGATGCCGGCGCTCGCGATCGGCACCGGCTTCTTCGCGTTGTTCGACACGATCGCGCTCTCGCTGCTGCCGCTCTTCGCGATGTCGCACGGCATCACGAGCGAAGTGGCCGTGCTGTTCGCGTCGGCACTGCTGCTCGGCGATACGACGATGCAATTCCCGATCGGCTGGCTGGCTGACCGGCTTGGACGCGAACGCGTGCATATCGGTTGCGGTGTGATCGTTGTGGCACTGCTGCCCTTGCTGCCGTGGGCGATCACCTCGCCGTGGCTATGCTGGCCGCTGCTGTATGTGCTCGGCGCGGCGGCGGGCGCGATTTATACGCTGTCGCTGGTTGCCTGTGGTGAACGCTTTCGCGGTGTCGCGCTGGTGTCCGCGAGTTCGCTGGTGGGCGCGTCGTGGAGCGCGGCGAGTTTCGGTGGGCCGCTGGTGGCTGGTGCGCTGATGAAGGGCGTCGGGAATGACGCGATGGTCGGTGTGCTGCTCGTCGCAGCGTTGGCATTTCTGGCGGCGGTTTGGTGGGAGAGACGGCGGGCGCCGGTGCGGATCGCGGGTTGATCGGCTGCTGACCACGGTGCGGCGCCGGCAGCGATGCGACGGCGCACGTGCTGCTCCCCGCTGATTTGGCGTTTGTCGTCGCGGCTTGGAGAGAGGCGCGAGTGCGGATCGCGGGTCGCGCATCGCAGATCGCAGATCGATCAACAGACTCTGGCGCCGCGCAAGATGACGCGTGAAAAACAAAACGGGGAAGCCATTGCTCGCGGCTTCCCCGTTTTTGTCATGCACGTTGCGCGTGTCTCGCCCGCTCGCTCTGCCTTACTTCAACGCCGGCAAAATCTCCCCGACACACGCGCCGAAACCCACACGATAACCGTCACCCTGGCACCAACCGGCGAGCGTCAACTCATCGCCGTCTTCGATGAAACTGCGCGTGCCGCCTTCCTGCAATTCCACCGGCTTCTTGCCGTTCCACGTCAACTCCAGCAGGCTGCCGAACGAATCTTCCGTCGGTCCGCTGATCGTGCCCGAGCCCATCAGATCGCCCACGCGCGTATTGCAGCCCGATACCGTGTGATGCGCGAGCTGCTGGGCCATCGTCCAGTACATATGCTTGAAGTTGGTCCGCGAAATCGTGCTCGCCTCTTTCGCCTGCTGCGGGCGCAGCCTCACTTCCAGCGTGATATCGAACGCATGCTCGCCCTCATGACGCAGGTACGCGAGCGGCTGCGGTTCCTGCGCCGGTTGCGCGACGCGGAACGGTTCGAGCGCATCCAGCGTCACGATCCACGGCGAGATCGTGGTCGCGAAAGTCTTCGCGTTGAACGGTCCGAGCGGCACGTATTCCCATTGCTGAATATCGCGCGCGCTCCAGTCGTTCAGCAGCACCATGCCGAAGATATGCGCTTCCGCATCCGCGCACGCAACCGGCTCGCCCAAGGCATTGCCTGCGCCGATCACGAAGCCCGTTTCCAGTTCGATATCCAGCTTGCGGCACGCGCCGAACACCGGACGATCCTGGTCCGGCAGTTTCAACTGCCCATTAGGACGACGCACCGGCGTGCCGCTCACCACTACCGACGACGCCCGCCCGTTGTACCCGATCGGCATCTCCGACCAGTTCGGCAGCAGCGCATTCTTCGGATCGCGGAACATGGAGCCGACGTTCGTCGCGTGCTCCTTCGACGAATAGAAATCGGTGTAGCCCGGAATCTGCACCGGCAGATGCAATCGCGCATCGGCCTGGCGGATCAGCGCGCGGCTACGCAATTCGGCGTCGTCGCGCAACGTCGCGTTATCGCGTGACAGCAGATTGCTCAACTGAATGCGCACGCCGCGCCATGCGTCGCGACCGAGTGCGATGAAATCGTTCAGCGCGTCGCGCACGAACACGCTGTCGCCGGCATTCGACGAAGGCAAGCTCAACAGACCCGCGCTTTCGAGCGCGGCCAGGTCGACGATGCTGCCGCCGATCGCGACGCCTACGCGGCGCGTGGCATTCAGGTCGTCGCTAAAAATACCGAACGGCAGATTCTGAATCGAAAAGTCATTGGCCGAATCGTTCGCCGACTCGACCCAACTCTTGCGCGACGGATCGAGCGTCGCCTGAAGATCGCTCAATGCGTTCATCGTTGCTCCGGGTTGAAATGTTTCGTGAGACCTTGCCAGCACTCGTAGTAATGCGCCTGCAATTGCGCGGTTTCGAGCGCGAAGCGCGTCGGCTTGATCAGCGTGCGGGTTTCGAACATGAAGGCCATCGTGTCGCCGACTTTCTTCGGCGTCGACGTATCGCTGTGCGAGGCTTTCTCGAACGTCTCCGCGTCCGGGCCGTGACCCGACATGCAGTTATGCAGGCTCGCGCCGCCCGGCACGAAACCTTCGGCCTTGGCGTCGTACACGCCGTGCACGAGTCCCATGAACTCGCTCGCCACGTTGCGATGGAACCAGGGCGGGCGGAACGTATCTTCGGCGGCAAGCCAGCGCGGCGGGAAAATCACAAAGTCGATGCTATCGACGCCCGGCGTATCGGTTTGCGATTGCAGCACGAGGAAGATCGACGGATCCGGATGGTCAAAGCTGATCGAGCCGACCGTGTTGAAGCGGCGCAGATCGTACTTGTACGGCGCGTAGTTGCCGTGCCACGCGACCACGTCGAGCGGCGAGTGGCCGATGTCCGCGCGCCACAGGTTGCCGTTCATCTTGGCGACCAGTTCGAACTCGCCCTCACGGTCTTCATAGGCCGCATGCGGCGTGAGGAAATCACGCGGATTGGCAAGGCCGTTCGAGCCGATCGGACCAAGATCCGGCAAACGCAGCAACGCCCCGAAGTTCTCGCAGATGTAGCCGCGCGCCACGCCATCCGGCAGGCTCACCGCGAAGCGCACGCCGCGCGGAATCACCGCGATTTCGAATGGCTCGACGTCGAGCTTGCCAAGCTCGGTCGCGATGTGCAGACGTCCTTCCTGCGGCACGATCAGCAATTCGCCGTCGGCGGTATAGAAGAAGCGGTCCTGCATCGAGCGGTTCGCCGCGTACAGGTGGATCGCGCAGCCGCTCATGGACTCCGCCGCGCCGTTGCCCGCCATCGTCGCCCAGCCGTCGATGAAGTCGGTCGGCTCGACCGGCATCGGCAACGCGTCCCAGCGCAACTGATTGGGCGGCGTCGGCGGCACCTCGGCGAAGTTGGCGACGAGCCGCTCCGAAGGCAGTTGGGTGAACGGCATGTGCACCGCCGCCGGCCGAATCCGGTACAACCACGAACGGCGATTATGGCCGCGCGGCGCCGTGAACGCCGTGCCCGACAGTTGCTCGGCGTATAGGCCATATGCCGCGCGCTGCGGCGAATTGCGGCCTTGCGGCAACGCACCCGGCAAGGCCTCCGTGGCGAATTCGTTTGCGAAGCCCGACTGATAGCCCGGCTCGATTTCGAGCCGCGAGTTGCCTGTGTGCGGCGTACGGGTTTGGGTATCCATGCTAGGTTCTCCGTTGATACTCGATCTCGTCATTTCACGCGGTCCGCGGCTCGGACGGCCGGCCGCGTTGGCGTGTCGCGGCAGCCAGCGCGAGCAGCAGCAACTGGAATGCGGGGTGATACGTTTCGCCGAGCACGTGCTCGACTTCGATCACATTGACGGCGGCCGCGGCCGGTTTCGCGCTCACTGCGTCGTCTCCTGATGCTGCCTGGATGGATTGTTCGTTGGTTGCAGCGGGGTTGAACACCGCCCGCAAGCGTCTGTGATCGGCGCATGGACTGCGCTCACGACATGACCTAGCCGCGATCACAACCGCATTACAATTTACGGATAGTAAAACGAATTACAAATAGTGAAATTAACGTAAACCCTGCAACGTCACCTGAAATCCCCGGACCGCCCGTGGGCACAAGCGTTCGGCGGATAACGTTATGAGCAATTTGTTCATGTAAGCACGGTGCGGACTGCTACCATCAATGAATGCGGCAATCGCGTCGCGTTGCCCCGCGCCGAGCGCCTCACTATCGCCATCCATACGTCTACATGATCCCGCCGACCATTCCCAACCTCATTGCCCGCTCCGCCGACCATCCGTTTCTTGGCGAGCATCTGGTGATGGGGCAAGGCCTGCATCACGACGTCGCGCTGGCGCAATTCGACGGGTTCGAACTCGCCAGCGCGTATGAGCCGATCTTCGATATCAGCGTGCATGCGTTGGCGCAGTCGCTTTCGTCGGGCGTCGAGGGCGTGGACCGTTTCGGCGATGAACTCGGCTTCCAGGCCGTCACGCACCAGGTCGACGCGGCGCCGTTCGACGTGTTCGATCCGTTCGACCGCATCGCCGACGATCAGGAGTTGGTCGCGCTCGACCGCATGTCGCGCGCGCTGCATGCCATCAATTTCTTTGGCGCCCAGCGGCATGGGCTGCTCTTTCTGCGCGTGCACGAGCGGCTGCTCAAGAGCGTGAAGTACGACCACGGGCGGCATTTTTCGAGCGTACTGGTGTCGTTCGGATTGAACCCGTCGCGGGTGGTGATCGAACTGCCCGCAGCGGCGGTCGCGCACAAGACTTTTCTCGGCTATCTGACCAAGAGCTACCAGCACTACGGCTTCAAGGTGGCGGGCAATCTGTCCAACGCGGGGCAGATTCTGTCGGTGTCGGAGACCGCGCGGCTCGACTTTCTCAAGATGGATGCAGGGACCGCTTTGCGCGATGCCACCGTTAAACCGCTAGTGGGTTATGCAGGCCGGCTGCGAATTCCGCTGATCTTCAACCGGGTGGTGGATGAAGCGCAGTTCGAGGCTTTGCAGCAGTACGACGTGCGCTTCGTGCAAGGGCCATTGTTCAATGCGCATTATCACGACCGGGCCGTTTGAGCAGCGGGTTGGCCTGGTGCATTGACACGCGCCGCCCACTTCAACCGGTATCGCCCAAACGCCGCGCAAGCGCCTTCAGCCGTGGCGCGACGTTGCCACGAAACACATCCTCTCCCATCGACGAAGCCGGCCCGCTGCAACTCAGCACCAGCCAGCGCCCTTCGCGCGGCTCGCGAAACGGCACCGCGACCGCGTTGACGTCGTCATGCCACGCGCGGAACGAGTAGCAGCAACGCTGCTCGGCGAAGGCGGCGATTTCCTGCTCGGCGTCGGCGACCAGTTCGGCGCCTGCCTTGCCGGCCGCCTTTTTCAATTCCGCCAATAACGCGGCGCGCACGTCGAGCGGTTGCACGGCCAGATAGGCGCGGCCCATCGAACTCGTCAGCATCGACAGTTTCGAACCGGATGCCAGCCCAAGCGTCAACGCGGTCTCGCTGCGGATTGTCTCCAGATAAATCATGTCGAGCCCGTCGCGGCAGCCGAGCGAAACTGCCGCGCCTACGTCGCGTGCGAATACGCGCATGTGCGGGCGCGCGAGTTCGAGCGTGTCCGTACCCGAGAGCAGCGCGAAGCCGAGCGACAGCACACCGGCGTCGAGCGCGTATTTGCCCAGCGTTTCGTCGAGCCGCAGATAACCGAGCACAGTCAGCGTATAGGCCAGACGGTTGACGGTCGCCTTCGGCAAACCCGTGCGTTCGACGAAATCGCGATTGCCGAGCATCGTTTCGCCCGGCTTGAACGCGCGCAACAAATCCAGCCCGCGCGCCAGCGCGACGACAAATTTGCGCTCGTCGAGCGGTTCGGAGAGAGTGGATGTCGGCGTCATGGGGTGATACACTCGGGCGTGGTTTGCAAAACATTGTTTCGCATAGCGGAACTCAAGTCAAGCGCAAACACGTTTCCGTCAAGCAAGGGATCAGGAGATAAGCCATGGCCGAGGCCGCGCAGTTTCACTGGGAAGACCCGTTGCTGCTGGATCAGCAGCTCACCGAAGACGAACGCATGGTGCGCGACGCCGCCGCAGCTTACTCGCAAGACAAGCTGCAGCCGCGCGTGCTCGAAGCGTTCCGTCATGAGAAGACCGACATCGAGATCTTTCGCGAGATGGGCGAACTCGGCCTGCTCGGCCCGACCATTCCTGAGCAATATGGCGGCCCCGGTCTGAACTACGTGGCGTACGGTTTGATCGCGCGTGAAGTGGAACGCGTGGATTCGGGCTATCGGTCGATGATGTCCGTGCAGTCGTCGCTGGTCATGGTGCCGATCTATGAATTCGGCTCGGAAGCGCAGAAGCAGAAATACCTGCCGAAGCTCGCCACCGGCGAATGGATCGGCTGCTTCGGCTTGACCGAGCCGAATCACGGCTCCGATCCGGGCAGCATGGTCACGCGGGCCAAGAAGGTCGACGGCGGCTATTCGTTGTCGGGCTCGAAGATGTGGATCACCAATTCGCCGATCGCCGATGTGTTCGTCGTGTGGGCGAAGCTCGAGGAAGACGGCAAGGACGCGATCCGCGGCTTCATTCTCGAGAAGGGCTGGAAGGGACTGTCGGCGCCCACCATCCACAGCAAGGTGGGTCTGCGCGCGTCGATCACCGGCGAAATCGTGCTCGACGAAGTGTTCGTGCCGGAGGAGAACCGCTTCCCCGAAGTCAGCGGCTTGCGCGGCCCGTTCACGTGCCTGAATTCCGCGCGCTATGGCATCGCCTGGGGCGCGCTCGGTGCGGCTGAATCATGCTGGCACACCGCGCGTCAGTACGTGCTGGATCGCAAGCAGTTCGGCCGGCCGCTCGCCGCGAACCAGTTGATCCAGAAGAAGCTCGCTGACATGCAGACCGAGATCACGCTCGGTCTGCAAGGCGTGCTGCGTCTCGGCCGCATGAAGGATGAAGGCACCGCGGCCGTCGAGATCACCTCGATCATGAAGCGCAATTCATGCGGCAAGGCACTGGACATTGCACGGCTCGCGCGCGACATGCTCGGCGGCAACGGCATCTCGGACGAGTTCGGCATCGCGCGGCATCTGGTGAATCTGGAAGTCGTGAACACCTATGAAGGCACGCATGACATTCATGCGCTGATTCTGGGGCGCGCGCAAACCGGCATTCAGGCTTTTTTCTGAAGGTTTTCTGAAGCGCGAATCGCGCGGGTTGCTCCGATTGCCGCGCGTTTGCGCAGCACAATAAAAAAGCCAGTTCACTCGTGAACTGGCTTTTTTTCATTCGACCCGGCGTGCCGCGGTTAGCGGCCCGCTTTGTAGCGCATCAGCCGCTTACTTGTTCGGCTGCGGCGTCATGCGCAGATACGGACGCAGCGCCTTGTAGCCCTTCGGGAATTTCTGCTTGATGACTTCCTCGTCCTTCAGCGACGGGACGATGACCACGTCATCGCCCTGCTTCCAGTTGCCCGGCGTGGCAACCGAGTGGCTGTCGGTGAGTTGCAGCGAATCGATCACGCGCAGTACTTCGTCGAAGTTGCGGCCAGTGCTCGCCGGATAGGTAATGATCAGGCGCACCTTCTTCTTCGGGTCGATCACGAACAGCGAACGCACCGTGAGCGTCTCGTTGGCGTTCGGATGAATCATGTCGTACAGCTCGGCAACCTTGCGATCGCCGTCCGCGAGAATCGGGAAGCCGACGCTGGCGGCTTGAGTCTCGTTAATGTCTTTGATCCACTCTTTGTGCGACTCGGCGCTGTCGACCGACAATGCGATGGTCTTCACATTGCGCTTGTCGAACTCGTCGGCCAGCTTGGCGGTCAAGCCGAGTTCGGTCGTGCAGACCGGTGTGAAATCGGCCGGATGCGAGAACAACACGCCCCAACTATCGCCCAGCCATTTGTGGAATTTGATCGGGCCGACACTCGACTGCTGCTCGAAATCCGGTGCGATATCGCCAAGACGTAGACTCATTGTGCATCTCCTGTAGGTTTGGACATTGCCGCGCGAGCGTTCACGCGCGGCGCCCCGCAACGATAAAGCATACGGGAGTGACGGTGTATGACGAACCAACATCGCGTCACTACTTTATGCGTTTTTGTAATTTTCACCGATTTGGAGGAAACTTTGCGGGACAGATCAACTCCATCTCAAGCAAACTTCGTCTACACGTTGTGTGGCGACGGCGTTGTTTGTGGCTATGCTTCAAGCGGGAACGGTTCGTGCGATCTTGTCAACCAACCGGGCCCTGTGCTCGCCAGCGGCCGTTTCTTTGGTTACGATTCACGCGTGGCGTGAGACGAAGGGGAGCTGTCAATGTCGGAAATCAACAAGGAGAGATTGATGTCGGATATCAAAACCGTCCTCGCGGACGCTGAAGATCTGCTGAAACAGGCCGCGAGCGCCACCGGCGAGCGCGCTTCCGAATTGCGGGAAACGGCGCTGACGCGCCTGAAACAAGCGAGGGAAAAGGCGGCCGACGTTCAGGTCGTGGTGGTCGAAAAAGGCAAGAAGGCGGCCCGCGCCACTGACGACTACGTGCACGAGCATCCGTGGGCATCCATCGGCATTGCCGCCGGCGCCGGCGTGCTGCTTGGGCTATTGATCAACCGCAAGTAACACTGGCGATGCCGCCGGGCGTATTTCGTCCGGCGCACCAGCGAACCGAGTTGACCGGCGCACGTCTTACCGGTCCGCTTCTTCTGGCGCGCGCGCGCGCCGGTTAGACCTTCACGCGCAACGCCCACAGCCATGACGATCGAAACACAATCGCAGCGCGGAGAACATAGTCCGTTGCGCCGCATAATCGGCTCCGTGTTTGCCATTCTGCAGACGCGGCTGGAACTGGTCGGCATCGAGCTCGCCGAAGAAAAGGACCGTTTGCTCGCCGTACTGTTCCTCGGCCTTGCCGCGATGATGCTCGCCACCATGGCCTTGATCGCGCTGACTGCGCTGATCGCCATCGCGTTCTGGGACACCTACCGCTGGCAGGCGCTGGCAGGCATCACCGCGGTCTATGCGATCGCGGGATTAGCCTGTGCGCTGAAAGCGCGCAGTGGTTTGCGCAACGCGCCAATGGTGTTCGAAGCGACCCTCGCAGAGTTTGAAAAAGACCGCGACGTGTTCCGCAAACCGTGACCCGGAAGACGCCACGGTGCGACATAGCGCCTCGCGTCTTTGGTTCTGCGTCTTGCCTAACAGCCTTGCGCGAATTGCAGCGCCGTTCCGTTGCTCAACCTTCACTGCCGTCGACACGCCATGAGCCAGATCCATTCCGATACCGCGTTCCGCAACAAGCGCCACCAGGCCAAAGATCTGAGCGCACCGCATTTGCGCGCACTGCGCAAGGAGTTGCTGCTGGTGCGCGCGGATGTCGAGCGCATGGAACTCGCTCAGGCGACCATCGAGTTGCGACAAGCAGTCACGCACTTTAGTTGGCTCAAATTCATTTTGCCGGGCTTCGGCGGCATGCGCGTCGGTAAAGGCTCGAAGGCGAGCTTTCTTAACGCGGGCAGCGTCGGCGCCCTCCTCAAACAGTATCCGCTCATCAGCTCGATCGCTTCGATCGTGCTTGCCAAGCCGCTGCGCACAACCGTCGTAGCCGGCGCCAAACCCGTGCTCAAATGGGGCAGCGTTGGGCTTGCCGCGTGGGAGGCCTATCGGATCTGGCAGCAGATGAAGCGGGATTCGGCGGCGTCATCAGGCGGCAAGGTTGAGTCGGCGGATAGTCGAGACTGAGGGAAACGCCGCGCGGCGTTCCGCCTCAGTTCAGCTCAGCCCGGTTCGGTTTGCTAGCTCGTATTCCAGCAGTCGCCGCTGGCGGCTGTCGAACCGGTTGCCGCGGGTTTGTTGCCACGTAGTCCTGTCGCATCGAGCGTGAAAATGCCGCACGTGTCGTCGTGCATCGGCCCGGCTTCACTCGGCGTTGCCTCGATCGCATAGCCACCGTTTGCATCGTCCGCGGGCAGCACGTGCAGGTGATAGACAGCCGTGCCGAATTGCGGCGCCTGATCGAGGCCCGGGGGCAATGTCGGTGCGCTGTCGTTTGCCGCTCCTTCAATGAATTGAGCCGCGCGATAGAGCGCGGACGCTGCGTCGATTCGATGCGTTCGCGCAACATGGCTGCGATACGAAGGCACGGCAAAGACGGCCAGCGTGGCGGCGATTGCCAGCGTGATCATCAACTCGAGCAGCGTGAATCCGGATGCATGCGACTTCATTAGGCCGCCTCCGTCAAAATGGCCTGGCGGCAACGCGGCGCCAATGACGTTCGATCTTCTCTCCATCGACCACCAGTTCCATTTGCAGCCATACCTGCGATTCGCTGGCGCGGCCGAAACCGCGCGCAGTTAATAAATACGCCCGCGCATCGGCACGAGTGGCGAGACGCCAGGCCTCGATCAGACATTGCGGTGCGCGCAGCGATCCTGGCCATTGCGCCACGGGCGTGACGGCTCCTGCTTCGAACGCTGCTGCGAGTTTCCATTGCACCGGCATGCCGGATGCGACCGGCAGCGGTGCTGCGGACTGCGTGCTTGCAGCGGCGACGACACTGCGGGCGCATAAAGTCAGCGCCGAATCCGCGGCATGAAAGGCCTGCAAGTACTCGCGAACGTTGATGGTGCCGCGCGCAGCCGCCAGTGACGTTTCGAACCAGGCTGCTGAAGTGACCAGCATCATTGATGAAATCAGCAGGACGATCGGCAACACCACGCCCCGTTGCCTGGTGCTCGGCACGGTGCACCGCATTCGGCTGAGGCCTATCAGGTTTGCCGGGTTGGCCAACTGACCGTGACGTCTCATGCACTTCCCCTCGGTCCGACACGGCTGCTTTTCCCTTTGTGGTTTCGTCACAGCGAATCCTCCACGTGATTGCGTATCGCAACACGCCGCGAGTACGCCTGGCGCGGTCGTGAATCCGCACCGAGAGCACTTACGCCATCGCAATCGACATAGCGCGCACGCTGTTGCCCCTGCGGCATGCCGCGTACGAGCACGCAAAGATCGACGGCGACGATCTTTGCCCATTGATCGGCCGTCACCGCCGACGCGTCGATTGCGGTCAGCCCGCCAGCTAGCCAGTACTTGATCCGCAAGCGCTCGATGCCTTCTACCAGCGGCTGCGCGGACCCCGGCTTGCCGTTACCCTCGCAGTAAAGTTCCGGCTCACCGGTCGAACCGCTGACCCTCGCGAAGTACCGGTTGACGACCGGCACGCCCTGGTCGCCGAGCGCGGCGCTGCTGCCAGCGACGGCCTGACCGAGACAGTCGGTCGTTTGCCCGCTGGTCGATGCCCACGTGGAGACGTTGTCCCCGACATAACGGACCGCGACACCATCCGAGTGACTGGGCAAGGTCTCGCAGGCGAGGCTATCGTCGGCGCCGACCGGGCGGCCGCCCGAACATCCGAACATCGGCGGCGGACTGTTGTACCGCGCGATGTCCGCGGGTACGAAGCCGGCCATTTGCAATTGCGGGCCGATCAGCGTCAGCGCAGTCAGACCGGCTTCGCGAATCCGCATCGCATCGCTCGCGCGTTCGAATGCGCTCCGCTGCGTCCTGTAGAGCGAGACGGCACCCGCGGTCACCAGCAGCCCCAACGCCATCGCGATCACGAATTCGATCAAGGTATGGCCGTGAGCAGGGTTCGAACGCCGCGTCATTGCGCAAACGCCAGCACGACGCATGAAGAGCCCACGGGCAGATCCACTCCGCCGCAAGGCGCGGGCTTGTCGATCACGTCGTCGGAATGTGGCAAGTCACGCAGCGATGCCCATGTCACGCGTGCAGCGGACACGCCCGCGATGTCACTCACCGAGGCTTCGCCATGCGGCAAAAGTTTCGCTGCACGCGCGCTCCATTGTCTGGTTGCGGAGTCGCCCGAAGTGGGAGCGCACATGGCCTCCGCGACGGAATCGGCTATCCAGGCGGCATGTTCGCGCAGGGACATCGCGCGGGCCTCGCGCGCGGTCCACAACTGGCCGGCGATCAAGCCGAGCGCCGTGACAGCAATCAACGCGACAGCCAGCATGACTTCGATCAATGAACTGCCGACCCACCTGGACTCGCGGCAGCGCGAGTGCGGACTCCGCGGATGTCGGCTCATGACGCGGCTCCGCATGCGCCCTCAACGATCCGCGCGCGGCCGCCCGCCGCAATGCGAATGCAGCGTCGCCACTTGTCTCCTTGTGTCGCCTTCGACGGTGCACGCGGCGCGATATCGAAACTGCGAAAGGTGCCGATCAATTGGCCCGCCGGAGGCGTGAACGTGAGATTCGTCTGCGTGCCGGCGATGCTCACGGCCGCCAGCAGAGGCTGCGCACGTAATAGCGATAGCGTGCCGCCTCGTTCGGCCAGCACGGCCCAACCGCACGACCAGTCGGCGACGCCGTTGCCGCACGGTTGCCCCGCGGCAAGACAACGCCGCGCGGCGTCGGTGCGGCATACGGTGACTCGTGCGCCTCGGCGTAAGGCTTCACTGCGTGCATAAGCGAGCGTCGAGGCAAGCGCCTTCGCGCGGGCGTCGACCTGATCTCGCACGTGCCACGACACGAATGACGGCGTGGCCATCACAGCGACCACGGCCAGCAGCGCAATAACAGCCAGTGTTTCGACAAGCGTGAAGCCACGATATCGCGGCGGACGGACTGCGTTCCGATTCATCTGCATCCCTGATCGATTCGAAGAATGCAGCCAATCTAGCGATTTGCAAATCGTCCAACAATCGGCCGAACGGCCAGGTGGCACTCAGACGCTAGTCCGCGCAAAAATGCACGCGACGAACCATTGCGGCGGCGGGAGATACGGATGCGCGAAACAACGCGGAACAGCAGAACGGCGATTCAAACGCAACGCGCGATGCGACTGCGTTCAGCGCTTGCGGGAAGGCTTGGGAGGAGAAGAGGCGCGGCGAAATTCTTCGATCACGTCTTCGAATTCGGAGACGTCTTCGAAGCGCCGGTAGACAGAAGCAAAACGAACGTAGGCAATGGTATCGAGCGCACGCAATTCATTCATCACGAGCTCGCCGAGGCGCTCGCTGCGCACTTCGCGCTCGCCGCTGCCGAGCAACAGATACTCGATGCGGGCGACCGCGGCGTCGATCGCGTCCGCTGCCACCGGGCGCTTGCGCAGCGCCAGTTGCATGCTCGCGACGATCTTGCGGCGGTCGAATTCAGTACGGCTACCATCCTTCTTGACGACCGACGGCAACGCCAGCTCGACCCGCTCATACGTCGTAAAACGTTTATCGCAGGCCGGGCAGCGGCGGCGCCGGCGAATCGTCGCGCCGTCTTCGGATACGCGCGAGTCGACGACCTGCGTATCGGCGTGACGGCAGAAGGGGCAATGCATGGCGGCTTAGCGGTAAACAGGAAAGCGCTGCGTCAGCTCAGCGACTTGCCCGCGCACGCGCTCGATCGTGGCGGCGTCTTCTGGATTGTCGAGCACGTCGGCGATCAGGTTACCCACCTGCTCCGCTTCCTTGACGCCGAAACCGCGCGTGGTCATGGCCGGCGAGCCGAGGCGCACGCCGCTCGTCACGAACGGCTTTTCCGGATCGTTCGGGATCGCGTTCTTGTTGACCGTGATGTGAGCGGCGCCCAGCGCGGCTTCCGCAGCCTTGCCGGTAATCTTCTTCGCACGCAGGTCGACGAGCATGACGTGGCTTTCGGTGCGGCCCGACACGATGCGCAGACCGCGCTTGACCAGCGTCTCAGCCAGCACGCGCGCGTTTTCGACGACTTGCTGCTGATATGCCTTGAATTCCGGCGACAGGGCTTCCTTGAACGCGACAGCCTTGCCGGCGATCACATGCATGAGCGGACCGCCTTGAATGCCGGGGAAAATTGCCGAGTTGATCTGTTTTTCGAACTCGGCCTTCATCAGAATCACGCCGCCGCGCGGGCCACGCAGGCTCTTGTGCGTGGTGGTGGTGACAAAATCGGCGTGCGGCACGGGGTTCGGATAAACGCCCGCGGCGATCAGACCGGCGTAATGCGCCATGTCGACCATGAAGTACGCGCCGACCGACTTGGCGATTTTCGACATGCGTTCGAAATCGATACGCAGCGAGAACGCGGACGCCCCTGCCACGATCAGCTTCGGCTTGTGTTCCTGAGCGAGTTTCTCCGCGGCGTCGTAGTCGATGTCTTCGGCTTCGTTCAGGCCATAGCTGACCACGTTGAACCACTTGCCCGACATGTTGACCGGCGAACCGTGCGTAAGGTGGCCGCCGTGCGCGAGGCTCATGCCCATGATCGTGTCGCCCGGCTTGAGCATGGCGAAAAACACGCCCTGGTTGGCCTGCGAGCCGGAGTTCGGCTGCACGTTCGCGGCTTCGGCGCCGAACAGTTGCTTCACGCGGTCGATCGCGAGCTGCTCGGCGACGTCGACGTACTCGCAGCCGCCGTAATAGCGCTTGCCCGGATACCCTTCAGCGTACTTGTTCGTGAGTTGCGAGCCTTGTGCAGCCATGACAGCCGGGCTCGTGTAGTTTTCCGACGCGATCAGTTCGATATGCTCTTCCTGACGGCGGTTTTCCTGCTCGATGACCTTCCAGAGTTCAGGATCGACGTTGGCGATGGTGCTTTGGGCTCTGTCAAACATACGGATTCCGTTGAATGTGTTCAGGTTGACCGGATCGTGCGCCGAATCTTGCGTAGAGGGTACGCAGCGCTGCTGGCGGCTGGGCCAGCCCTGACGTGGCGGATGGAGAGTCGCCGCACACGCGAGGCAGGGCAGCCACCGTCAGCGCAGATCAATGCGCGCGGATCACGGCTGCCCAGGCGAACGGCAAAACGGCACCCCGCGCTTCACGGTGGGTTGTTCCACCTTGAACCCGATTGCTTGAACCGGTTCTATCGCCAGTCACGCAGGGATGAGCGCGTTAGTTTATTGGAAGCGGATCGAATAGGCAACCGGGTTCCGGCCACTCCTGCGGGTGCCCGCCGGGCGGCCTCCAGAGCCGTCTCATGCGGCGCGCAAACGTCTGAGGAAAACCGCACAGAGACTCGCGGCGCGTCCTTGCCGCAGCCTCTCGTGCGGCTGGTTCATCCTTGCCGCAGCGCCGCAATGGAAGTAGGCTTGGGGCCTTTCTCTCCTACCAGCCTGGGAACCACTGCAATGATCGTGTTCGTCACCGGAGCGTCCGCGGGATTCGGCGCCGCCATCGCACGCGCCTTCGTCAAAGGCGGCCATCGCGTCGTCGCCACTGCTCGCCGCAAGGACCGCCTGCAAGAACTCGCCGACGAACTCGGCGACGCGCTTTTGCCGTACGAGCTCGACGTGCGCGACCGCGTCGCCGTCGAAGCCGTGCCGGCCTCGCTGCCGGCCGATTTCGCAGCCGTCGACGTGCTGGTCAACAATGCCGGCCTTGCCCTCGGCATCGAACCGGCGCAGAAAGCGAATCTCGACGAATGGAACACCATGATCGAGACCAACTGCACAGGGCTCGTTCAAGTCACGCATGCCCTCCTGCCCGGCATGGTGGAGCGCAATCGCGGCCACATTTTCAATCTCGGCTCGGCAGCCGGCAGCTGGCCGTACGCGGGCGGCAACGTCTACGGGGCCACCAAGGCGTTCGTGCATCAGTTCAGCCTGAATCTGCGCGCCGATGTCGCCGGCACCGCACTGCGGGTGACGAACGTCGAGCCGGGCCTGTGCGGCGGCACCGAATTCTCGAACGTGCGTTTTCGCGGCGACGACGCGAAGGCCGGCAAAATGTACGAAAACGTGCAGCCGCTGACGCCTGAAGACATCGCCGACTCGATCTACTGGATCGCCACGCGCCCGGCGCACGTCAACATCAACACGATCGAACTGATGCCGGTGGCGCAATCGTTCTCCGCGTTGTCCGTCCATCGCGGCTGAAATCCCGGCTGAAGCCCGCCGGACGGGGCGCACATCTTGAAACAGACCTGCGGGTGTGCGTTCCGGTAAAATGCGCCGCATGAATATGTCGACCAGCCAGCCCGGCGAGGAAATCGGCTACATGTGGCCAATCCGCGTGTACTACGAAGATACCGACGCCGGCGGCATCGTGTTTTACGCGAATTACCTGAAATTTTTCGAACGTGCGCGCACCGAGTGGCTGCGCGCGTGCGGTGTCGACCAGAATCGGCTCGCGGACGAAGCGGGCGCGATTTTCATCGTCCGCAGCACGGCGGTCGATTATCGGGCGCCGGCCCGGCTAGACGACATGGTCAACGTGGTCAGCCGGATCGAGCGGCTCGGCAGAGCGTCGGTCGATTTCGCGCAGGAAGCGTGGCGGGACGGCACGCTGCTTGCTACCGGTTCCATCCGGGTCGGCTGCGTGGACCGCATTGCGCTGCGGCCGACCGCGATTCCTTCGCCGGTTCTCGCTGCCTTGCGGCGTGGGCCGGGCGCGAGCGAGCCCGGCGTGTCAACGGATAAAGACTGAACCCCGTTGTTATGGGGCCAGTGAACTCGTAACGATCAAGCAACACAAAGCATGGTTCGGCTTGCAATATCGCCGATGCTTCCGTTTTGCTCACGGCAAGCTTCGAGTGGCCTTGCAGCCGGACGCCCCCTTCCGGGACGTTAAAACGAACCTTTATGAACACTACACAAGATCTGTCGATCGTTTCACTCGTACTCAACGCAAGCCTGCTGGCGCAGGCTGTCATGGCTCTGCTGCTGTTGCTGTCGCTGCTATCGTGGACTTTCATCTTCCGCAAGTGGTTTGCGATCCGCCGGGCGCGCGCGCAAACTGAGCGTTTCGAACGCGATTTCTGGTCGGGCGGCGACTTGCAGGCGCTTTATCAAAGCGCCGCGAACAACCGGCACACCATTGGCGCACTGGAACGGATTTTCGAGTCCGGCATGCGCGAATTCCTGAAGGGCAAGGAAAAGCGCCTGAACGATCCGGGCGCGATTCTCGACGGCGCACGGCGCGCCATGCGTGCCGCGTTCCAGCGTGAAATGGACGTGCTCGAAGCCAATCTCGCGTTTCTCGCGTCGGTCGGTTCGGTCAGCCCGTATATCGGTCTGTTCGGCACGGTGTGGGGGATCATGAATGCGTTCCGCGGCCTCGCCAACGTGCAGCAGGCCACGCTCGCCAACGTCGCGCCGGGCATTGCCGAAGCGCTGACCGCCACCGCGATCGGCCTGTTCGCCGCGATTCCGGCCGTGGTTGCCTACAACCGCTACGCGCACGATATCGACCGCCTGGCAATCCGCTTCGAAACCTTCATCGAAGAGTTCTCGAACATCCTGCAGCGTCAGGCACAGTAAGGAGTCCACGATGGCAGGCTCTCGCTCCTCCAGCATGCGCGGCAGCCGCTCGCGCCGCGCGATGGCCGACATCAACGTCGTGCCGTACATCGACGTGATGCTCGTGCTGCTCGTGATCTTCATGGTGACCGCGCCGCTCGTGGCCCCGTCGATCGTCAATCTGCCGACCGTCGGCGGCGCCGCGCCGCAGCAGCAAACGCCGCCTGTGATCGTGAACATTCGCGCGGACGGCAACATGAGCGTCAAATACAAGGACGATTCCGGCGCGCAACAGCAGGAGAACATGACGAAAGCCGATCTGAACGGCTTCATCGCCGATCGCGCGCAATCGCATCCTGATCAGCCCGTCGTGATCGCCGCCGACAAGACCGTCAAGTACGAAGTCGTCATGAACGTGATGTCCGAACTGAAAGCTCGCGGCGTCAAGCGCGTTGGATTGCTCGTCAAATCGCAATGATCCGCAAGAATTCCGAATACCCGCTCCAGCCACCGCGTGAACGCGGCACCGGGCGAGCCTTTGCGTTCGCGCTGGTGATGCACGCGCTGCTCGGGTTCTTCCTGTACCACGGCATTCAGTGGCAAAACAGTACGCCCGAAGGCGCGGAAGCGGAGCTGTGGACCGAAGTGCCGGATGTGGCGATCCCGCGTCCCGTGCCGCCGCCAGTGCCCGTTCCCGTGGCCCCTGCCCCGCCGGTGCGAGACGAACAGGCCGACATCGCGCTGCAGGAAAAGAAACGTCAGCAGCAGGAAGCGGCTCGCGAGGCGCAGTTGGCTGAACAGCAACGTCAGCAGAAACTGCAGGCGCAGCAGGAAGCCGAGGCGAAGCGTCAGCAACAACTTGCTGCGGAGCAGGCGGCGCAACTCGCCGCGCAGAAAGCTGCGGCAGCCAAACAGAAGCAGCAGCAACAGCAGGCCGACAAGCAGAAGCAACAGCAATTGGCGGAGCAGCAAAAGCAGCAGCAGTTGAAAGAACAGCAGTTGAAAGAGCAGCAGCAGGAACAGCAGAAGCAGGCCGAGGCCGAAGCGCAGAAAAAAGCCGACGCGCAGAAAGCCGCGAAGGCCAAAGCGCAAGCCGACGCCGCGGCGCAAGCGAAGAAGCTGGATGCCGAACGTCGCGCACGACTCGCGCAAATGCAAGGCCTCGCGACCGGTGGCACCGGCTCGACCACCAGCGACGGGCTGGGCAAGAGCGGCACGGGCAGCGGCTCGGGTGGCACGGCGACATCGCCTGGGTACTCCGACAAGGTGCGGCGTGCCGTGCGCCCGAATATCTCGTGGGGCGGCGAAACGAGCGGTCTGGAGACGGTGGTCTCCGTGCGCTGCTCACCGACGGGTACCTTGCTGGGTGCCACGATTTCGCGCAGCAGTGGCAACGCTGCGTGGGACGACGCCGCGCTACGAGCGGTTCAGCGTACCGATCCGATGCCTCAGGACATCAATGGCAAGACGCCGCCGAGTTTCCTGATTACGTTGCGCCCGGCCGGTTGATTCACAGTAGTTTGACAGTCAGTTGACAGCAGACTCTGCGCCCAGCCCACCGGGGCGCGCTCGGGAACGAATTAGTTCTTTTCGGGTCTGTCTGCTGTCTTGAAGCGTTAGTAAACCGTTTTTGGGGAAACCATACAGCATGAGTTTGATGACCAAGCTAGGCCTGCGGACACTTGTAGCGTCGTGCCTGATCGCCGTTGGCGGCGCCGCCCACGCACAACTCAACGTCCTCGTGACAGGCGTCGGGTCCACCCAGTTTCCAATCGCAACGGCGAACTTCGCCAATGAAGCGAACTCGCCGCAGCAAGTCAGCACGATCGTGCGTCAGGATCTCCAACGCAGCGGCAAATTCACAAACATCGACGCGGGCTCCACGCCGGTCGCCGAAACGGATTCCGTCGACCTCGGCAGCTGGAAGGCCAAGGGCGCTAACGCGTTCGTGTCGGGCAGCGTGAACCGTCTGCCGAACGGCCAGTACGAAGTGCGCTTCAAGCTGTACGACACCGTCAAGGGCGAAAGCCTCGGCGGCCTCGTGCTGGTGAGCCCGGAAAGCGGCTTGCGCATGAGCGCGCACAAGGTCGCGGACTACATCTACGCGAAGCTGATGGGCGGTCGCGGCGTGTTCGCCACGCGCCTGTCGTACGTCATCAAAACGGGCGGCCGTTATCAATTGCAGATCTCCGATTCGGACGGCCAGGACGCGCATATCGCGCTGTCGAGCCCCGAGCCGATCATCTCGCCGGCATGGTCGCCGGACGGCACCAAGGTCGCTTACGTCTCGTTTGAAAAGAAGAAGCCGATCGTCTACATCCACGATCTGCCTACGGGCCGCCGCGTGGTCGTTTCGGACCAGAAGGGCAACAACAGCGCGCCGGCGTGGTCGCCGGACGGACGCACGTTGGCCGTCGCGCTCTCGCGCACCGGCAACACGCAGATTTTCGCCGTCAACGCGGACGGCAGCGGCCTGCGCCGTCTCACGCAAGGCAGCTCGATCGACACCGAACCGTGCTTCTCGCCTGACGGCCAGTCGATCTATTTCACCAGCGACCGTGGCGGCCAGCCGCAGATCTACAAGATGTCGGCGCAAGGTGAAAACGCTGGCGCCGCGCAACGCGTCACGTTCACGGGCAGCTACAACACCAGCCCGCGCGTGAGCCCGGACGGCAAACAGCTCGCTTATATCTCGCGCGTCGGCGGCGGGTTCAAGCTTTATATCCAGGACCTGCAAGGCAACACCGCCACAGGCCTGACGGACACGACACATGACGAATCGCCGAGCTTTGCGGCGAACGGTCAGTACATTCTTTACGCCACACAGGTGAACGGCCGTGGCGTGTTGGCCGCAGTTTCGACCGACGGTCGCACTCGGCAGGTCCTGTCCGTTCAGGGTGGCAGCGTACGCGAGCCATCCTGGGGCCCGTTTATGCAATAACGTTGATGCAATAACACAAGGAGAGTTATCAAAATGATGTCCAAACTTCGCTTCGCTTTTGCCGTATTGATGGTCGGTGCACTGGCCGCGTGCCACTCGGGCGTCAAGCTCGACGAAAACGCTAACAAGGGTGGTACGGTTTCGGCACAGCCGAATCCGAACGATGTCGCAACGGTCAATGTCGACCCGCTGAACGACCCGAACAGCCCGCTGGCCAAGCGCAGCATTTACTTCGACTTCGACAGCTACTCGGTCAAGGACGACTATCAATCGCTGCTGCAACAACACGCGCAATACCTGAAGAGCCATCCGCAACGCCACGTCCTGATCCAGGGCAACACCGACGAACGCGGTACCAGCGAGTACAACCTGGCACTCGGCCAGAAGCGTGCTGAAGCTGTGCGCCGTTCGCTGTCGCTGATGGGCGTGACGGACTCGCAAATGGAAGCCGTGAGCCTCGGCAAGGAAAAGCCGCAAGCTACGGGTCATGACGAATCGTCGTGGGCACAAAACCGCCGCGCCGACCTCGTGTACCAACAGTAAGTAACGGGTGATGAGCCGAATGACGCATCGTTTCTCCTGGCTGCGCTTTGCCGCAGCGGCCTGCGTCGCGGGCACGGCCTTCGCGGCCGTGCCCGCGCATGCAGGCATCTTCGACGACGACCAGGCCCGTCAGGCTATTCTCGATCTGCGTTCGAAGACCGATAGCCTGTCGAGTCAGTTGTCGGCCGCGCAGCGCACCATCCTCGATCAGTCCAACCGTCTCGACCAGTTGAATCAGCAGGTCGCGACGCTGCGTGGGCAGAACGAGGATATGGCCAACCAGCTCGCCACCGTGCAGAAGCAGCAGAAGGACTACTACACCGATCTGGACACGCGCCTGAAGAAATTCGAGCCGCAGCAGCAGACGGTGGACGGCGTCCAGGGCGAGGTGCAGCCGGGTGAGACCGATTCGTTCAACGCGGCTTCACAGCAATTCCGCAACGGCGACTTCAAGAATGCGGCGGCATCGTTCCGCGCTTTCATCTCCAAGTTCCCGAACAGCCCATACCAGCCGACCGCGCAGTACTGGCTCGGCAACGCGCTGTATGCACTGCGCGACTACAAGGGTTCGACGGCAACCTGGCAGGGTGTGGTGCAGAAATATCCGCAGCATCCGCGGGCGCCGGAAGCGCTGCTGGCCATTGCTAACAATCAGCTCGAGCAAGGTCAGAAGGCTGCGGCCAAGAAGACGCTGGAGCAGATCGTCGCGCAATACGGCGGCTCCGACGTCGCGCAGTCGGCACAGAGCAAGCTGTCGCAGATCAAGTAGTTGTGTAGTATTGCTCGAGTAGTTAGCAGTAACGCGCAGTGACCGACGCCATAGCCACGCGCGCCTCTCGCTGAAAAGCCCGGGCGGTCTGCCCGGGCTTTTCACTATTTGAAATGCGGATCGGTGCGATGGGTTGACAGCGCGCCGAAGCTATCGCTATAATTTCGCTTCTCTTTTGGGTCGTTAGCTCAGCTGGTAGAGCAGCGGACTTTTAATCCGTTGGTCACAGGTTCGAATCCCGTACGGCCTACCAAAAGATTCAAGGGCTTGCACGCATTAGCGTGCGAGCCCTTTTCTTTTTGCGGCTCGGATTGCGCAATGCAATCCCGCAAGACCGCTCGCAAAATTCATAACACAGCTACATATATTCACCGATCTAACTGCGGACTTTTCCCGCAACACTCACCACCATTTCTCACAACACGACCGGCGTTTTCCCGCGCCAACGCTATTGCCACAGACAGGAAACAACGGACTCCGAACTGAACATTTATTGAGACATAAAGACGTGCAATGATCGCCGCCGGTCGAGCGAAACACGCTGCGACTCTGCGTGAGCAGACGCTTTGGCAACGCCGCAGCCCCCTGCGCTTTCATTTCACCCATATGACTAATTTTCTGTTCGATCTGTTCTCGAACCTGGCTCTGCTTACCTTCGTGCTGGCCGTCTGTCACCTGTGCAACCGCTTCGCCCCAGGTGCGTCACTCAATGGCTCGCATATATTCGCCGCGCTGGCATCGGCCGCATTCCTGCTCGATGCCGCGCTGACCTTTTTAGTGTTCGCCGATTCGCAGAGCCGCTACGGTCAGTTCAGCACATCGACTGCGTTTTTCGAGCGCAGCGGCGCATACCTGCTCGCGATCATCGCGGCTCTCACCTGGCGTCGCGCTGCCCGCCGCGCGAAAGTCAGCGTCGACAAGCCGCTCGTCATCCACACTTCACCGTATTCGAAATCGAATCTGCCGATGTAGGCACGACAAGCGTCATCGCTTCAAGCGCGTCCGCCGAAGTGACTGCCTTTCCCGCCTGACACGCCATATGAGCCACTGGAACGGTCCTTGCGGATGCCCGCGCCGTCGCCTATAACGTCCGAAGACCGAGTGTTACCTGAGTTACCGTTTGCGCCCGTCGCCGGGCATTTGCCGCTGTATTGCACCACCGCAGTTCAATCAGTCGAAGGCAACTCACCCAACGAGGAACATCTTGGATCTCGAAACCGTACGCGTGTTCATCATGACCCGAGGCATCGACCTCGGCACCAAGGTTGTCGGAGCAATCGTCCTTTGGATCGTCGGCCGGTGGCTCATCGGTCTGATTATCGGACTACTGCGCAAAGTGCTCGCGCGCAACGGCCGGGTCGATCCCACGCTGGCGCATTATCTCGGCTCGATTCTGGGCGCACTGCTGAACCTGCTGCTGATCTTGGCGATCCTGCAGGTGTTCGGTGTCCAGACGACGTCGTTCGCCGCGCTGCTCGCCGGCCTCGGTCTCGCGATCGGCACTGCCTGGGGCGGTCTGCTCGCCCACTTCGCGGCGGGCGTATTCATGCAGGTTTTGCGTCCGTTCAAGGTCGGCGATTTCGTCACGGCGGGCGGCGTCACCGGCACGGTTTCGGAGTTGGGTCTATTCGGCACGACCATCGTGACGCCGGACAACGTGACAACCATTGTCGGCAATAACAAGATCTTTTCCGACACCATCTCGAACTACAGCATTCTCCCGGTGCGGCGCGTCGAGTTGACGGCGAAGATCGCCAACGGCGTCGATCCGACGGACGCGATGAACCGGTTGAAGGCGGCCGTCACGCAGATTCCGAACGTGGCCGAGAGTCCCGCGCCGGACATCGAAGTATTGACCTTCACGCCGGAAGGCCCCCTGCTTTGTGTGCGGCCCTACACGAACAACGAGCACTATTGGCAGGTCTATTTCGACACCAATCGCGCGATCATCCAGACGTTCAAGGAAGCCGGCTACCCGACGCCGGAAACGCCGCTGGCGCCGCGTGCGGTGACCTGAGCATCGTCGAGTCGCGTGAATGGCTCGCGTCCAATCGTTATATTGACGAGATTCACAAGCACCAAAAAAAACGGCGTCACGAAATTCGCGACGCCGCTTTTCATCTGGATACCTCTAGCGTGAAAACCTCAGCGGTTACTCGCATTCGACGTGTTCTTGCGCATCATCTTCCACAACGCCCCGAGCAGGACGGGCACGATCGCCGCGCCGATACCCACCAGCACGATCACATTCAGATACTGACGGATAAACGGAATGTTGCCGAAGAAGTAGCCGAGCAACGTCAGCAGCAACACCCAGAAGAATGCGCCGGCAAAGTTGAACAACTGGAACCGGCTCACGGTCATTTCCGATGCACCCGCGACAAACGGCGCGAAGGTCCGCACCACCGGAATGAAACGCGCCAGCACGATGGTTTTGCCGCCATGCTTCTCGTAGAAGTTGTGCGTCTTCTGCAGCGCGCTGCGATCGAGAAAGCGTTCGAGAAACGGAATGTGCGAATTGAAAACCCGCGGCCCGATGGCTCGTCCGATCATGTAGTTGACGGTATTGCCCGCAATGGCCGCCACGAGCAGCAGCACGATCAGCAACCCAATGTTCATCTCCCCGGTCGCGCAAAAAGCGCCGCCGATGAACAGCAGCGAATCACCCGGCAGAAACGGCAGGATCACGAGCCCGGTTTCGCAGAACACGATCAGAAACAGCACTGCGTAGACCCAGGCGCCGTAGACATGAATGAAGTCTCCGAGGAACTTGTCGATGTGCAAGACAAGGTTGACGAAATGTAGCAACGTGTCCAAAGAGAATCCTTTATGAAGCGAATATGACGATGGCAATAAACAGCCGTGTGACCAGGCCTGTTAGCGATGGCGGCCAGCGCTCACTCGCCGCCGGAAATTGACCGCGTCATGATACAGAAAGTGCCCGGCCACAATTAAAAATCTCCCCCGCGTGAGTGTGCTTGCGCGCGTTGCGGGCTTGCCGCGCCGAATCGCTATAATTTCGCCATGTCCGAATTCTCCGAAACGCCTGCCGGCCTCGATGCCGCGGCCGCGATTTCCGCCGCCGCGCCCACCCCACGCCCGTTACGCGCGATCCAGCCGCTTCCCGATCAGTTGATCAGCCAGATCGCCGCCGGCGAAGTGGTGGAGCGGCCGGCTTCGGTCGTCAAGGAACTGCTGGAAAATGCCCTCGATGCGGGCGCGCAATCGCTGCGCATTCTGCTCGACGAAGGCGGCGTCAAGCGCATCTCGATCACCGACGACGGCTGCGGCATCCCCGAGAACGAACTCGTGCTCGCGCTGATGCGCCACGCCACCAGCAAAATCCGCTCGCTTGCCGAACTGGAAGCGGTCGCCACGCTGGGGTTTCGCGGCGAGGCGCTGGCCTCGATTGCGTCGGTCGCGCAGATGACCATCACGAGCCGCACGGCCGACGCGGCGCACGCGGTGCGGGTGGATGCGGAAACCGGCGTGCTGAGCCCCGCAGCCGGCACTCAGGGCACCACAATCGAAGTCCGCGAGTTGTACTTCAACACGCCGGCACGCCGCAAGTTTCTGAAGAGCGAGCAGACCGAACTCGGCCATTGTCTCGAACAGATTCGCCGCGCGGCGCTGGCGCGGCCGGATGTCGCGATTTCGGTGCTGCATAACGGCAAGGCGGTCGAGCACTGGAACGCCAGCGAGCCGCCGGTGCGGGTCGCGAAGATTCTCGGCGAAACGTTCGCGACAGCCCATTTGCCGCTCGACGAATCCGCCGGACCGCTGGCCGTGTACGGTTGCGCGGGTTTGCCGACCGCGAGCCGCGGGCGCGCCGATCAGCAGTATTTCTTCGTCAACGGCCGCTTTGTGCGCGACAAGCTGCTCACGCACGCCGTGCGCGCCGCTTATGAAGATGTCCTGCACGGCGAGCGCTATCCATCCTATGTGCTGTTCCTCGATCTGCCGCCTGAAGCGGTCGACGTGAACGTGCATCCGTCGAAGATCGAAGTGCGATTCCGCGATTCGCGTTCGATCCACCAGTTCGTCTTCCACGCCGTGCAGCGCGCGCTGGCGCGGCATGCGGGCGCATCGCCGGAAACGACGGCGGGCGGGCATGCGGCACATCTCGAGCCTTCCGTTGGCGGACCGGCTTCGTTTGGCGCGACGCCGTTGGGTGGCGCGGGCATCGGCGGCGTCGCTTTCGGTGCGGGCAACCGCGTGGGCGGCTTGGGTGGCGCATCGGGCGGCGGCTTCGGCTCGTCGTCGCAGCAGCCAGGCAACACGTGGACGCGCCAGGCGCGCATGACGCAGGGCACGCTGCCGGTCGCGCAACCGCTCGCGTTTTACGACGCGCTCTTCGGCCGCAAAGACACCAACGCCGGTACGGCTGAAGGCGCCACGCTGTTCGAGGCGCGCGATTCGGCCGGCGAATCGCCATCGCCGTACAACGCGTCCGCGCCTTATCCGGCGCCTACGTTCCACGCCGCCGATGAGCAGCCGCTCGGCTTCGCCCTCGGCCAGATTCATGGCATCTATGTGCTGGCGCAGAACGCGCACGGCCTGGTGATCGTCGACATGCACGCCGCGCACGAACGCATTCTGTACGAGCAGTTCAAGAACGCGCTGGCCGATCGCACGATTGCCGTGCAGCCACTGCTGATCCCGCAATCGATGCAGGCGGACCCGATCGAAATCGGCACCGTGGAAGAAGAACGCGAGACGCTCGATGCGCTCGGTTTCGACCTCGCCGTGCTGTCGCCCACTACGCTCGCGATCCGCGCCGTGCCGGCGCTGCTGAAAGACGCCGATCTGCAGGCGCTGGCGCGCGCGGTTCTCGCCGACCTGCACGCGTTCGGCGGCTCGCGCGTGTTGACCGAACGTCAGCACGAGATGCTCGGCACGCTCGCCTGCCATCACGCGGTGCGCGCGAATCGTCGTTTGACGCTCGATGAAATGAACGCGCTGCTGCGTCAGATGGAAGCCACCGAGCGCGCCGATCAATGCAATCACGGGCGTCCCACGTGGTATCAGTTGACGCTGTCGGATCTCGATCGGCTGTTCATGCGTGGTCAATGACGTGACGCCATTTCGACGCGCAACCGCTTGCCCATGACCGCGCACATGACGTCGCGCACACCCACGGTCGTGCCGTGTCTGCTGGGCCCGACCGCATCCGGCAAAACGGCTGCCGCGCTGGCGCTCGCCGCGCGGCGCCCGGTGGAAATCATCAGTGTCGATTCGGCGCTGGTCTATCGCGAGATGGATATCGGCACGGCCAAGCCGACCGCTGAAGAACGCGCGGCGGCGCCGCATCATCTGATCGATATCATCGATCCCACCGACGCCTATTCCGCCGCGCAGTTTCGCGCCGACACTTTACGGCTGACCGGCGAGATTCACGCGCGCGGGCGGCTGCCGTTGCTGGTCGGCGGGACCATGCTGTACTACAAGGCACTCACGCAAGGGCTCAACGATCTGCCCACCGCCGACGCGGATGTGCGCGCCACGCTCGACGCCGAGGCCGCGCGCGAAGGCTGGCCCGCCCTGCATGCACGGCTTGCCGTGATCGATCCTGAGACGGCCGCGCGGCTGGCGCCGAACGATTCGCAACGGATTCAGCGTGCGCTCGAAATTTTCATGCTGACAGGACAGGCCATGTCCGCTTTACTGGCCGCACCCGCCCCACAGGACGACGCCGCGGCCGCGTGGCGCTTCGTGCCGATTGCACTGGAGCCGTCCGATCGCAGCGTGCTGCATGCGCGCATTGAGAAGCGCTTCGATGCGATGCTAGCCGGCGGTTTCGTCGATGAAGTGGTGAAGTTGCGCGAGCGCGGCGACTTATTGCCCGAGATGCCGTCCATGCGTTGCGTGGGCTACCGGCAAGTCTGGGAGTATCTGGATGGCGCCATCGACTATTCGACCATGCGCGACAAAGGCGTCTTCGCGACGCGCCAGTTGTGCAAGCGACAGCTCACATGGCTGCGAAGCATGCCAGAGCGGGTGGTGGTGGATTGCTGCGATCCGCACGCGACGGCGCGGGTGCTTGAAGCGATTGAAACGTTGCTTTGAAACTTTGATTCGTGAAAGCCTTGAACCGCGCGGCGCCAGCTAGTCCCACGCCGCGCGGTCGCACAAGCCTTTTAGACCACGACCGTCTGAGCTTCACCAGCGGCGCTTTCGCGAATCACGCCAATCTTCCAGACTTGCTCGCCGGCAGCCGACAGCAGACCGATTGCCGCATCGGCATCAGCAGCCGATACAACCACCGCCATACCGATACCGCAGTTGAACACGCGATGCATTTCCGCATCCGCCACGCCGCCGTGCTTTTGCAGCCACGAGAACAGCGGCGGCAACGGCCAGCCACGGTGATCCAGTTCAGCCGTCAGGCCTTCACGCAACACGCGGGGAATGTTCTCGACCAGTCCGCCACCCGTGATGTGCGCCATGCCCTTGACGGCGATCTGCTGCATCAGCGCCAGCAGCGGCTTCACATAAATATGCGTGGGCGCCATCAACGCGTCGGCGAGCGAACGGCCGTCGAAATCCGCGTTCAGATCCGGCTGCGCGCGCTCGATGATCTTGCGCACCAGCGAAAACCCATTCGAATGGATGCCGCTCGAAGCCAGGCCCAGCACCACGTCTCCGGGGGCAATGGTGCTGCCGTCGATAATCTTGCTCTTTTCAACCGCGCCGACCGCGAAACCGGCCAGATCGTACTCGCCGTCGGGATACATGCCCGGCATTTCCGCCGTCTCGCCGCCGATCAGCGCGCAGCCCGACAGTTCGCAGCCGTGCGCGATACCCTTCACGACCGTCGCCGCCGTGCCGACGTCCAGCTTGCCGCAGGCGAAATAGTCGAGGAAGAACAGCGGCTCGGCACCTTGAACGAGAATGTCGTTCACGCTCATCGCCACCAGATCCTGGCCGACGGTGTCGTGTTTGTTCAGTTGAAACGCGAGACGCAGCTTGGTGCCGACGCCGTCGGTGCCGGACACCAGCACCGGCTCCTTGTATTTCTTCGGCACTTCGAACAGCGCGCCGAACCCGCCGATGCCGCCCAGCACGCCGTCGCGCATCGTCTTTTTGGCAAATGGCTTGATCGCGTCGACCAGGGCGTCGCCCGCGTCGATGTCCACGCCGGCGTCGCGATACGACAGACCTTGGGCCGAATCAGTTGAATTCGGGGCGGATTTCGGTTGATTCATGGGGAAGAGCTCGAAGGTCGGTAAAATGCGATTTTACCCGATGCCGGCCCAGAGTTGGCGCTTCAGCGCTTACTCCGGCCCCATACAGAGTTGCCGGCCGACTGGCTGGAATTTGCATCACCCTCAATGATCCGGTCGCGACGACACCTGGGAAACAAACCTTGCAAGAGAACTCTTCGATACTGACGCCTGTTCAGCGCCGCGCCTTTATCTGGCTGGCTATCGCGCTCGGCGTCGGCATTTTGCTCTGGCTGCTGAGTCCGGTTCTCACGCCATTTCTGCTCGGCGCGATTCTCGCGTACATTCTGCAGCCTGGCGTGGCGTGGATGGTGCGGCGGCGCGTGCCGCGCGGTCTGGCCGCCTTGCTGATGATGCTGCTGTTCACGCTCGTGATGACGCTGCTCGTGCTGCTGGTTCTGGCGGTCATCCAGAAAGAAGCGCCGCAACTCAAACAACAGGTGCCTGTATTCTTTGCACACGTGAACGCCTGGCTGCAACCCAAGCTGGCCATGCTGGGACTCGCCGATTCGCTCGATTTCGCCAGTCTGCGCGATCTCGTCATGGGGCAACTGGAAGGCAGCGCGCAAACCGTTGCGGTTTACGCGTGGACCTACATCCGCACAAGCAGCAACCTGATGATGACGGTGGTCGGCAACGTGGTGCTGGTGCCGCTCGTGCTGTTCTATCTGCTGTACGACTGGAACCGCATGCTCGCGCGTGCGCAGGTTGTCGTGCCGCGCCGCTGGCTCGACAAGACGCTGCAACTGGCGCGTGACATGGACCAGATGCTGTCGCAATACCTGCGTGGCCAGTTACTCGTGATGGGCGTGCTGGCGGTGTTTTACGCGGTGGCGCTGACTATCGCGCGCTTCGAGATCGCGTTGCCGGTCGGTATTTTTACGGGACTCGCGGTGTTCATCCCGTACATCGGTTTTGCAACCGGCCTTGCACTGGCGCTGCTCGCGGCACTGCTGCAATTCGGCGACTGGTACGGCTTCGGCGCGGTCGCGCTGATTTACGGCGTCGGCCAGATCCTGGAGAGCTTTTTTCTCACGCCGCGGCTGGTGGGCGAACGGATCGGACTGCACCCGCTCGCGGTGATTTTCGCGTTGCTCGCGTTCGGGCAGCTGTTCGGCTTTTTCGGTGTATTGCTGGCGTTGCCGGTCAGCGCGATTCTGTCGGTCGCCGTGCGCGAGTTGCGGCAAAGCTATCTGACGAGCACGCTTTATAACAACTGACTGATCCTTGACTATTTCGGCCCGTCATACGGCCATTTGCGGCCCAAGCCTCCTTTTCGGCATTCACCTACTGTGCTTCGTCAACTGACGCTCGATCTCGGCACCCCGCCGCCATCGACATTCGACAATTTCTTCGCCGGCGCCAACGCCGAGCTGGTCACGCGCCTGCGCGAGCTCGAAAACGCGCTCGCAGCCGGCCCGGTCGCCGATCGCACGTTCTACCTGTGGGGCGAGTCCGGCAGCGGCCGCACGCACCTGTTGCAGGCGCTCGTGCACGAAGCGTCGTCGGGGCACGCGCGTTTCGCCGGTCCGCAAAGCAGCCTCGCCGCGTTCAGCTTCGACCCGCGCGTCGCGCTCTATGCGATCGACGATTGCGACGGCCTTTCGGCCGCGCAGCAGATCGCTGTCTTCAACCTGTTCAACGAAGTGCGCGCGCATCCCACCAGCGCATTGGTCGCCGCGGGCAACGCGCCGCCGATCGGCATGACGGTGCGCGAGGATTTGCGCACGCGCCTCGGCTGGGGCCTCGTGTTCCATCTCGCGCCGCTGCCGGACGAAGGCAAGGCCGCGGTACTCAAGCACGCGGCGCGCGAGCGCGGCATCATGCTGGCCGACGACGTGCCGGCCTACCTGCTCACGCATTTTCGGCGCGACATGCCCAGTTTGATGGCGCTGCTCGACGCGCTCGACCGCTTCTCGCTCGAACAGAAACGCGCGGTCACGCTGCCGCTATTGCGTACCATGCTCGCTTCGCCCGACGTCGAAGAACGGCGCGGCGGGCCGAGCTCGGCGGCCTCATCCGCGTCGTCCGCCGCTTCAAGTAAAATAGGCCCCCATGGCTAACCTCGCACTCTTCGATCTCGACCACACGCTCATCCCCACCGACAGCGACCACGAATGGGGCCGCTTCATGGTGAAACACGGCATGGTCGACGCCGAAAATTTCGCCCGTGAAAACGACCGCTTTTTCGCCGACTACAAAGCCGGCAAGCTCGACATTCACGCCTATCTGATCGCGATGCTCACGCCGCTGTCGAAGTACACGCGCGCGCAACTCGCCGACTTTCACGCGCAGTACATGCACGAAG
Source organism: Paraburkholderia sp. BL27I4N3 (assembly GCF_003386115.1). NCBI lineage: Bacteria > Pseudomonadati > Pseudomonadota > Betaproteobacteria > Burkholderiales > Burkholderiaceae > Paraburkholderia > Paraburkholderia sp. BL27I4N3. The sequence goes on from NZ_QREJ01000001.1 coordinate 3,709,519, forward strand.
TCATCAAGCCGGCCATTTTTCCCGTCGCGCTGGAACTGGTGAAGCAGCACCGCGAAGCCGGCGACCTGTGCTGCGTGGTGACCGCCACCAACGAATTCATCACCCGCCCGATCGCTCAGGCATTCGGCGTCGACGCGCTGATCGCCTGCGAAGCGGAAACCGTCGACGGCGAGCGGCATTCGCCATACACCGGCCGCCCCACCGGCACGCCCAGCTACAAGGAAGGCAAGATCGTGCGCACCGAAGCGTGGCTCGCCTCGCTCGGCAAGACGTGGAGCGACTTCGAGCACAGCTTTTTCTATAGCGACTCGCACAACGACATTCCGCTGCTCGAAAAAGTCACCGACCCAATCGCTACGAATCCCGACGACACATTGCGCGCCCATGCGCAGGCCAAAGGCTGGCGCATCCTCGAACTCTTCCAACCCTCGTGATCAAAAAATTTATCCGCAAACTATTCGGCCAGGATTCAGCGCCCGCTGACGAGAGCCTGCCCGCCGAAGCCGAAGCAGACGAAACCGGCAGCGCACCGGCGCGCACAACGTCGAGCGCGAGTAAAGCGCGCCGCAAGCCCGCTCGCTCCGCCGCGCCCGTGAAAACCGTGCGCGATCCGGACGTACCGGTCATCATTCCGCACGACGTGCATGGCATCGACCAGGCGCTGATCTCGAGAAACGCGATTCGCGTGACCGAAGGTCTGCAACAGGCGGGGCACCGCGCGTTCATCGTCGGCGGCGCGGTGCGCGATCTGCTGCTCGGCATCAAGCCGAAAGACTTCGACGTCGCCACGGACGCCACGCCCGAACAGGTGCAAAAGCTGTTCCGCCGCGCGCGCATCATCGGCCGGCGGTTTCAGATCGTGCACGTGCAGTTCGGTCAGGAAATCATCGAGACGTCGACATTCCGCGCACTGGTCGATCCGCCCGCGGCCGACGCGCCTCCGGCGCGCCGCCTGAAGCGCGACGAGCTCGACCGCCGCACCCACGCGGTGGACGCAAGCGGCCGCGTGCTGCGCGACAACGTGTGGGGCGAGCAGCACGAAGACGCCACGCGCCGCGACTTCACGATCAACGCGATGTACTACGATCCGGCCACGCAAACCGTGCTGGACTATCACAACGGCATGGCCGACATGCGCGCGCGTCTGTTGCGCATGATCGGCGACCCGGCCACGCGTTATCGTGAAGATCCGGTGCGCATGCTGCGCGTGGTGCGTTTTGCCGCGAAGCTCGACTTCGAGATCGAGGACAGCACCCGCGAGCCGATCGCCAACATGGCCGATCTGATCAACAACGTGCCCGCCGCGCGTCTGTTCGACGAGATGCTCAAGCTGATGCTGTCGGGCCATGCGCTCGCATGCTTGAAACGCCTGCGCCAGGAAGGCCTGCATCACGGCCTGCTGCCCTTGCTCGACGTGGTGCTGGAGCAGCCCATCGGCGAAAAATTCATCACGCTCGCGCTAAACAATACGGATGCCCGCGTGCGCGCCGGCAAGCCGGTTTCGCCGGGCTTCCTGTTCGCTACGCTGTTGTGGCACGACGTACAGCAGCGCTGGCAGAAATTTGAAGCGAACGGCGAATATCCGGTCCCCGCACTGCATCGCGCGATGGACGACGTCCTCGACATGCAAACGGAGAAACTCGCGATCCACAAGCGCTTCTCGTCGGATATGCGCGAGATCTGGGGCCTGCAGCTGCGCCTCGAAAAACGCTCGGGAAGAAGTGCGCTGAAGCTGCTGGAACACCAAAGATTTAGAGCGGGGTATGATTTCCTCCTGTTGCGCTGCGAATCGGGCGAACTCGATGAGTCGGTCGGTGCGTGGTGGACGGAGTTCATAGAAGGAGACATCGCCGCGCGTGAGGCATTGCTCACGCAAGGCGGGAAGGACCGAAGCCCCAGAAAACGACGGCGGCGCAGCAGTAGCGGTAGAAACCGCAAGCCGGGGGACGGATTGGAGGGCGGCACGCCAGCCGAACGTACAGCCGACGACGCAGGCCATGACGGCTCGCACGAAGACTGATATACCGTTCGCCGTTGCCGTCGAACGATAGTTGCAGGAAGTTATGCCATGACGGTTGCTTATCTCGGCCTCGGCGCGAATCTCGGGGACGCGCGCCAGACCCTGAAAGACGCGGTGGTGTGCCTCGCACAACAGCACACCATCACCGTGCTCGCCAAGTCGAGCCTGTATCGCACTGCCCCGATCGACGCGGGCGGCGACGATTATTTCAACTGCGTCGTGCAGATCGAGACGACGCTCCCCGTACGGCATCTGCTTGCGCTCTGTCACAAGATCGAGCATCAGTTCGGCCGCGAGCGGCCGTTTCGCAATGCACCGCGCACGCTCGATCTGGACATCCTGCTATTCGGCGATCAATCGATCGACGAAGCCGATCTGATCGTGCCGCACCCGCGTTTGATCGAACGCGCTTTCGCGCTGGTGCCGCTCGTCGAGATCGATCCCGCACTCGTGATCCCGCAACACGGCCGCGCGGAAGCGCTGCTCAGCCGTGTGAGCGATCAGCACATCGAGAAAGTGAAAGGGCCTTGCCAATGTCCCATGCTCAATGCATTGGCCGCAGGCAAGAGCACCGCTCCTAAAGGCCGTTGCGAATGAATTCAACGCCGCTCACCGTCACCGCGCCGCAACTGCGGCCTCCGTTCGGCTATCTCGCGATCGAAGGGCCGATCGGCGTCGGCAAGACCTCCCTCGCACGGCGCCTCGCGCAACGCTGGTCGATGCAGGAACTGTTCGAACGGCCGCAGGACAATCCCTTTCTCGAACGCTTTTATCGCGACACCGCGCGGTACGCTTTGCCCACGCAATTGCACTTCGCCTTGCAGCGCGCGCAGCAAGCTCAGGACGTGAGCGCGGCGCACGTATCGGGCACGCCGCTGGTCGCCGATTTCATGACGCAGAAGAACGATATCTTCGCGCGTCTGACGCTGCAGGAAGACGAGTGGCAGTTGTATCGCGCGCTCGCTGCGCGGATCGATGTCAGCGCGCCGGCTCCAGACTTCGTGGTCTATCTGCAGGCGAGCCCGGAAGTGCTGTTCGCGCGCATCCAGAAGCGCGCGGTGCCCATGGAACTGCAGATTTCCGACGCGTACCTGCACGCCCTGTGCGACGCGTACAACGAGTTTTTCTATCACTACGACCGCACGCCGGTGCTGACGGTCAACGCCGAACATCTGAATCCGCTCGACTCGGACGCGGACCTTGCGCTACTCGCCGAACGCATCGAAACCATGCGCGGCCGCAAGGAATTCTTTGTCAAAGGCACGTCGCTGTAAGCGGCGCGGCCACCTCTCTTTTCTCAACGGATTGACCCCATGACCTATTTGCAGGAAGCGAGCCGGAACGCCGTCACCGTGCCGAAACTGCAGGCAATGCGCGATGCCGGCGAAAAAATCGCCATGCTCACCTGCTACGACGCGAGCTTCGCCGCGCTGCTGGATCGTGCGGGCGTCGACGTGCTGTTGATCGGCGATTCGCTCGGCAATGTGCTGCAAGGCCAGACCACCACGCTGCCCGTGGCGCTCGCCGACATCGCGTACCACACGGCTAGCGTGGCGCGCGCGCGGCCCGCGGCGCTGATCGTGGCCGACTTGCCGTTCGGCTCCTACGGCACGCGGGAAGACGCGTTCAGAAGCTCGGTGGAGTTGATGCGCGCCGGCGCACAGATGGTGAAACTCGAGGGCGGCGAATGGCTCGCGGACACGGTGCGCTTTCTGGTGGAGCGCTCGATTCCCGTGTGCGCGCACGTCGGTCTGACGCCGCAATCCGTGCATGCGTTCGGCGGCTTCAAGGTGCAGGGCAAAACCGAAGCGGGCGCCACCCAGTTGATGCGCGACTCGCTCGCCGTGCAGCAGGCCGGCGCGCAATTGATCGTGATGGAAGCGATTCCGACACTGCTCGCAAGCGACGTCACGAAGCAATTGCGTATTCCGACGATCGGCATCGGCGCGGGCCTGGACTGCTCGGGTCAGGTGCTGGTGCTGCACGACATGCTGGGCATTTTCCCCGGCAAACGGCCGCGCTTCGTGAAGGATTTCATGCAAGGGCAGCCGAGTATTCTGGCGGCTGTGGAAGCGTATGTGGCGGCGGTGAAGGATGGTTCGTTTCCCGGGCCGGAGCATACTTTCTGAGTTTCAAGCGATAGAGGATGCGGTAGAACGGGCATCTTCGTGCCCGTTTTGAGACCTCTCCGATATCGCATGCAAAGCCGGTGGTCTATCTTCGTCTTCTTGTTTATGCGGCCTGACCGTGAGCCGAGGAGAGACCACCATGAGCCCTTTTTGTCTGATCGACGTCGCGGAAATCCGCGACCACGCCACCGCGCCGCATGACGTGCGCGAATCCGCTTGGCATGCGCGGTTGAACGTCTTGATGTCTCGGTTGTTGCGTGTATTTCATAGTTGAGGCGCGGCCCGCGACCCTACGTCGCGTTCTGTTTGTCGCCGTTAGCGGCTTCGCGCTCTCGCCTTTATCAGTCCACGATTCGCGCCGGCATTGCGCCTCGCAGTGCATTGCACACCATTAGCGCTTCGGCATTTTGCAGATCGGTTCGGGTCAGTACACGTTCGCCCGCCTGTAGCTCCGAAGCGTCATCGAGCAGAACGCCGCGCATCACGCCGGGCAGCACGCCCGACGCAAGCGACGGCGTCCACCAGCGTCCAGCCAGTTTCACAAACACATTCGAGCGGCCACCTTCGGTCAGCTCGCCTTGCGTGTTGAAGAACAACGTGTCGAATGCGCCCGCTGCTTCAGCTTCGCGCCAGCCGCGATCGTAGTCGGCGCGGCGCGTGGTTTTGTGGAGCAGCAGCGGGTCGGCGGCATCGGTTGTCGAGAATCCGTGATCGGGTCCGAGCAGCACGCCGACGGTCGATCCGGCTAACGGCGTCAACACCGCGGCCGTGATCTGGATCGTGCCGTTCTTGCTCAGCGCGAGCCGCATGCGATGCGGTGTGCGCGCGGGTAGCGACGCGCACTTCGCCGCGATCTCCGCGCTAATGACGTTTGTGTCGTCGAGTTTGAAGCCGAGTGTCGCGGCGCTCGACGAGAGTCGCGCGAGATGGCGCGACAGATGCCGAACGCCCTCTTCGCGCGTCGCATACATCGTTTCGAATAGCTCGAAGCCCGGCTCGGCGCCGGTCAGAAAGCTGGCCTTCAATTGGCACTCCGCGTATTCGTCGGCGGCGACGCTGTCGAGCACGATGCCCGCGCCGACGCCCATCTTTCCTTCCAGTTGACTGGTTTGCTCCGACGGGCTCAACGTCAGCGTGCGAATCGCGACGGACAGGCAGAAGTCGCCGCAGTCGGACTGGTTTGCATGAGACGCGGCTGCGTCAGTTTTGCTGGTAGCGGCTGAAGGCGCGTCCAGCCAACCAATCGCGCCGGTATAGAGCCCGCGCGGCGTGCTCTCGAGTTCATCGATCAACTGCATCGTACGATGCTTCGGCGCGCCGGTGATCGAGCCGCAGGGGAACAGTGCGCGCAACGTCTGGGCGAACGACGTGGCGGGCTTGAGCGTCGCCTCCACCGTCGAGGTCATTTGCCACACCGACGCATACGGTTCGACCGAGAATAGCGCCGGCACCTTGACCGAACCCGTTTGCGCCACCCGCGACAGATCATTGCGCAACAGATCGACGATCATCACGTTTTCGGCGCGATTCTTCGGATCGTTGCCGAGGAATTCCGCAGCGCGCCGGTCCGCCGTGGGATCGTCCGAGCGCGGGGCGGTGCCTTTCATCGGCCGCGCACGCAACATCGCGCCGTGCTTTTCGATGAAGAGTTCCGGTGAGCACGACAGCACCCACCGGTCGTCAGGCAGCGAGATCAGCGCGCCAAACGGCACCGGCTGACGCGCCCTCAACCGCCGATAGAGCGCGGCCGGCGAGCCGAATACATCGAAGCCGAGCCGATACGTGTAGTTGACCTGATAGGAATCGCCGGCGCGCAGGGCCGCGTGAATCGCGTCGATCGCAGCGTTGAACTGCTCGGGGTCGACGCTTGCGCGCACGTTGGCCGTACCCGCCACCGACGGCTCGGCCGCGCCTTCATCGCGCGCCATGAGCCATGCGTCGACCTCTTCACGACTGAGCTTCTCGCAACGTTCGAACAATAAAAAACGCAGCGTGGCATCGCCACGCTGCGTTTTCAGAGACCGGTGTGCTTCCGAGTCGAGAAGATGCCGGCCGAACTCATAGTCGGCGAGCACGACGGCATGCAAACCACGCTGCGTCTGCGCGGCCACGGTTTCGCACACGGCTTCGAGCTGTGCGGCGTTCGCACATACGCGTTCATGCACAAAACCCGTGTACAGACGACTCGAACGGCGCGCCGCCGTGGCGTCGCAATCGTCGAGCAACGCGAAAACCGCGCCGCGCTCATCTGCCGTCATACCTACCGCCAACTTCAAACCGCCGTTAATCGAAGAAGCTCTTCACCCGGTCGAACCAGCTCTTGCTTTGCGGGCTATGCCGCGAGCCGCCCTCGACCAGCGCCTTTTCGAACTGCTTGAGCAGATCGCGTTGCGGCTCGGTGAGTTTGACCGGCGTTTCGACTTGCACGTGCACGTACAGATCGCCGGCAATGCTCGAACGCAGCCCCTTGATGCCCTTGCCACGCAGACGGAACGTCTTGCCCGACTGCGTGCCTTCCGGCACGGTAAAGCTGGCGCGGCCCGCGAGCGTCGGCACTTCGATTTCGCCGCCGAGCGCCGCAGTGGTGAACGGAATCGGCATCTGGCAATGCAGATCGTCGCCGTCGCGCTCGAACACCGAGTGCTGCTTGATGTGGATCTCGACGTACAGATCGCCCGACGGACCGCCGTTGATACCCGGCTCGCCGTTGCCGGCGGAACGGATCCGCATGCCGTCGTCGATACCTGCCGGGATCTTCACTTCCAGCGTCTTGGTTTCCTTCACCTTGCCCGCGCCGTGGCAGTGCGCGCACGGGTCAGGAATGTAGGTGCCGGTGCCGTGACACTTCGGGCAGGTTTGCTGAATGCTGAAAAAGCCTTGCGACATCCGCACCGAACCCGAACCGCTGCAGGTCGGGCAGGTTTCCGGCTTGGTGCCGGGTTTGGCGCCCGAACCATGGCAGATTTCGCACGAGACCCAGCTCGGCACGCGAATCTGCGTGTCGTAACCGTGTGCGGCCTGCTCCAGCGTGATTTCCATGCTGTAGCGCAAGTCGGCGCCGCGATACACCTGCGGACCGGCGCGGCCGCCGCCGCCGCGTGCGGCGCCACCGGCCGCCTGGCCGAAGATGTCGCCGAAAATATCGCCGAATGCGTCGGCAAAACCGCCGAAGCCTTGCGCCCCGGCACCGCCCATGTTCGGATCGACGCCCGCGTGGCCGTACTGATCGTACGCGGCACGCTTTTGCGAGTCCGAGAGCATTTCATAGGCCTCCTTCACCTCTTTGAAATGCCCTTCCGCATCCTTGTTGCCCGGATTGCGGTCGGGGTGGTGCTTCATCGCCAGCTTGCGATAAGCCTTCTTGATTTCGTCGTCGCTCGCGTTCTTTGCGACGCCCAGAACCTCGTAGTAATCCCGTTTCGCCATATCGGTTCAACGCCACTCGCGCAATGCGCACGGTGGCTCCTCTTGAATGCTGGAGTCTCACGACTCGTCCGGCCGCTGTTTCACGCCGCCTGAATGCGGCTCAAAACAACGCCCTCCATAAAACAAATGTGCCCGGAGAGCCTAAAAGGCTCGCCAGGCGAGATAACCGCTCTTGCACGTTTGCTGTCCCGCCGTTTGACAATGCAGGCGCAGTCTCGGTGCAGCCGGGCCGCACACAAGGCTGTGTGCGGCTTTACGGTCGAAAGACGACCTGGCTTTAGTCTTTCTTGACTTCCTTGAACTCGGCGTCGACCACGTCGTCCTGCTGCTGGCTTGCGCCACCAGCCGTTGCACCCGCGCCTGCCGCGCCCGCTGCAGCCGCTTCCGCGCCTTGCGCAGCCTGCATGTCTGCGTACATCTTCTCGCCCATCTTCTGCGAGGCGGTGGCAACCACTTCGATCTTGGCTTCGATCGCGGCCTTGTCGCTCGAACCGCTCTTCAGCGTTTCTTCGAGGTCCTTCAGCGCGGCTTCGATCTTTTCCTTCTCGGCAGCTTCCAGCTTGTCGCCGTATTCGGTGAGCGCCTTCTTCGTGCTGTGGACCAGCGCGTCGCCCTGGTTGCGGGCATCGGCCAGTTCACGCAGTTTGTGATCTTCTTCAGCGTTCGCTTCGGCGTCCTTCACCATCTTCTCGATTTCGGCTTCGGACAGACCCGAGTTCGCCTTGATCGTGATACGGTTTTCCTTGCCGGTCGCCTTGTCTTTCGCGCCGACGTGCAGAATGCCGTTCGCGTCGATGTCGAAGCTCACTTCGATCTGCGGCGTGCCGCGCGGTGCCGGCGGAATGCCTTCCAGATTGAACTCGCCCAGCAGCTTGTTGCCGGCCGCCATTTCGCGTTCGCCCTGGAACACCTTGATCGTCACGGCGCCCTGATTGTCGTCAGCCGTCGAGTAGACCTGTGCGTGCTTGGTCGGGATCGTGGTGTTCTTGTTGATCATCTTCGTCATCACGCCGCCGAGCGTTTCGATGCCGAGCGACAGCGGGGTCACGTCGAGCAGCAGAACGTCTTTACGGTCGCCCGACAGAACCTGACCTTGAATCGCGGCGCCCACGGCCACGGCTTCGTCCGGGTTCACGTCACGGCGCGGATCCTTGCCGAAGAACTCCTTGACCTTTTCCTGCACCTTCGGCATGCGGGTCATACCGCCAACCAGAATCACGTCGTCGATTTCGCCGACCTTCACGCCCGCGTCCTTGATCGCCACGCGGCACGGCTCGATCGTGCGTTCGATCAGTTCTTCAACCAGCGCTTCCAGCTTGGCGCGCGTGATTTTCAGGTTCAAGTGCTTCGGACCCGACGCGTCGGCCGTGATGTACGGCAGGTTGATTTCGGTTTGCTGGCTCGACGACAGTTCGATCTTCGCCTTTTCAGCCGATTCCTTCAGGCGTTGCAGCGCGAGCACGTCTTTCGACAGATCGACGCCTTGTTCCTTCTTGAACTCGGCAATGATGTAATCGATGATGCGCTGGTCGAAGTCTTCGCCGCCCAGGAACGTATCGCCGTTCGTGGAGAGCACTTCGAACTGCATTTCACCGTCGACGTCAGCGATTTCAATGATCGACACGTCGAACGTACCGCCGCCCAGGTCATACACCGCGATCTTGCGGTCGCCCTTTTCGGCCTTGTCCAGACCGAATGCCAGAGCGGCTGCGGTCGGTTCGTTGATGATGCGCTTCACTTCCAGACCGGCGATGCGGCCCGCATCTTTGGTAGCCTGACGCTGGCTGTCGTTGAAGTACGCGGGAACCGTGATCACGGCTTCGGTGACCGGCTCGCCGAGATAATCTTCAGCGGTCTTCTTCATCTTGCGCAGCGTTTCCGCCGAGATTTGCGGCGGCGCGAGCTTCTGATCGCGCACTTCGATCCATGCGTCGCCGTTATCGGCTTTCATGATCTTGTACGGCATCAGCGCGATGTCTTTCTGAACTTCTTTTTCTTCGAAGCGGCGGCCGATCAGGCGCTTGACCGCGTACAGCGTGTTCTTCGGGTTCGTGACCGACTGACGCTTCGCAGGCGCGCCGACGAGAATCTCGCCGTCTTCCATGTAAGCGATGATCGACGGCGTGGTGCGCGCGCCTTCCGAGTTCTCGATCACCTTGACCGAATTGCCTTCCATGATCGCCACACACGAGTTGGTCGTGCCGAGGTCGATGCCGATGATTTTGCCCATGTTTTCCAATCTCCTAACTTTGATCGCTGCGGGAATCGCCTTGTTTGCCCTGCTGGCGGTAAGGCGATCCGCTCTCAATTCATACCTGCACTCAACATAAGTGCGTCCGCATCGTTTTCAAGACCTCTTTTACGATGCGGTCTTTAATTTTTTTCAATCGGGCGAACTTTTGCCCGAATTTGTTCCATCGGCCTGAGCGACGCTCGTGGCGTCGGCCGTTTTGCCCGCCCGAATCTTCTCTGGTGTGGCCGCGAAACGCGACTGCGAATTCCTTAAGCCTTGACTTGAGGCCTCACCAACTGGGCCGCTTGCCGCGGTAGAAGAACCCCGTGGGCAAGCACTGCACGATGAAGCGCCGGCCCGGTCCGGGATACCCGTCAACGTTGCTGTGGTTCCCCTAGAGGCCGAGCGCGGCAGCGTCGACGGGAAGGTCAGCCATGGCGGCCACCTGCCGGACGAGACAACTTGCCTCGCCTTCTGGCGCTTACTTCGGTGCGGCGACGGTCACGAGCGCCGGACGCAGTACGCGATCGGCAATCACGAAGCCCTTCTGCAGCACGGCCACCACGGTGTTCGGCTCCTGCTCGGCCGGCACCATGGAAATGGCCTGATGACGGTGCGGGTCGAACTTCTCGCCAACCGGATTCAGGGCGACGACGCGGCCCTTCTCGAGCGCGCCGGTGAGCTGACGCAGCGTGAGTTCGACGCCTTCGCGCACCTTCTGCAGATCGTCGGACGAGTGGGCGACCGCTGCCTCGAGACTGTCGATCACCGGCAGCAGATGCTCAGCGAAACTCTCGATAGCAAACTTGTGCGCCTTGGCGACGTCTTCCTGAGCGCGGCGGCGGACGTTTTCGGTCTCAGCCTTGGCCCGCAGAAAACTCTCCTGCAACTCGGCGATCTTCGCTTCAGCTTCGGCCAGGGCCGTCTGCTCTGCGTTGACCGGCGAATCGGTCGCGGCGTTGGCCGCCGCTTCCTGCTGGGGTGCTGCGGCCTCGGCGGCCTGGCGCGCGGTTTCGTCGGCGGGCGTGGGATTCTGGCTCGTCGGGTTCTCTTGCGTGTTTTCCATGTCGCTGAAAGTCGTTAAATGGGTGAAAGCGAGGTAAAAGCCAGCGGTGGCAGGCAACACATCCAACCTGGCGTGGTTTGTGCGTTGCAAAATCGCGACAGACAACTTCGCGAGTCACCGCAAATCAAAACGGCAGATGAGGCCGGGAACAGCCATTTCAAGCGGTTCTCCCTGATCTTTTCGCACCAGGGATGGGTGGTGGAAATGCCCGGTTACAACCATTTTTGCTGCGCAATCAGATTGAGATTGAGTGCGATCGGCAAGTGGCCTATGCTCCATTAAAGCATCGGAAAAGACGCGTTAACCCTAATCTGACACAAGCCTTTCCGATATATTGCAATTCCCACCCGATTCGCCCGTCTTTATCCTGAACCTTCCCGAGGGGAGTACCGTGAAACTGACCTTTGCAATCTCGGTGGTCGCATTGGTTCTGATTGCGGGCACCACGACCATCTGCATGTCCGGGGCTGTCAACGACCACACTACCGAATACGGCGGTGTGCACGCGACCATGGAACAGCTGTTCAACCCCCACCTGAAAGTTTGTCGATAGTGCGTCTGTCGCGTTTGGTCGGCCGGCCGTGCAATGCGGCCGCCGGCTCGCGATACGTCTTGCGCCGCTCCTGTTCGACCTGCCGCTTTACCTTGCTCTCTTCGGTTTCCGCATAAAGCGTTTGCGCGACGCTCGCCGGGCCGCGCACGTCGCACACGCCCAGCACCTCCACCTGCCACACAATCCGCTCGATCTCGATCTCGACCAGGTCGCCGACCCGCACATCTTTAGCCGGCTTGACGCTGGCGCCGCCAATCCGCACATGCCCTTTTTCGACGGCGTCCGCCGCGAGCGAGCGCGTCTTGAAGAAGCGCGCCGCCCAGAGCCATTTGTCGATGCGCAACTTCGCGCCCGGGTCAGTTGCAATCCTGTAGTTCATGAGCCGGGTCAAGCTCCTGTCGTATGTGGCACCGGCAACGCCTGAACCGGCCAGCCCTGCAGGTTCTGCGCAACGATTTCGCCCAGTGCGGCGATCCACGCCTGCGAGGCATTGAGGCAGGGAATCCGATGAAAATCCTTGCCGCCCGCATGGAGGAATTCGTCGCGCACTTCCATGCCGATTTCCTCAATGGTTTCAAGGCAATCGGCCGTGAAGCCCGGACAGAACACGTCGGCGCGCCGCACGCCCGCCGCACCCAGTTCCTTCAACGTGGGCGCCGTGTACGGCTGCAACCATTCGGCCTTGCCGAAACGCGACTGGAACGTGATCCGGCATTCCACCTGCGTCAGTTCGAGCGCCTGCATCAGCAGCGCGCCGGTTTGCTGACATTGCTCGTGGTAAGGGTCGCCGAGATCCAGCGTGCGCTTGGGCACCCCGTGGAAACTCAGCACCAGCTTGTCGCCCGCGGCGAAATCCGGCCGGCCGTGCTGATGCCAGTAGTGATGCACCTGGGCGGCAAGCGCCGCAATGTAGGCCGGATGATCGGCGTACTGGCGCACCGTGCGGATTTCCGGCTGATTGCGCATGCGCTTGAGCGCCGAAAAGGCGTCGTCGAACGCGGTGGCGGTGGTCGAGGACGAGTACTGCGGATACATGGGCATCAACAGTACGCGCTCGGCGCCCGCCAGCTTGAGCTGGTTCAGCATGGCCGGGATACCCGGTGTGCCATAGCGCATCGCGTAGTCGACCAGCACTGTGTAGTCATTCAGTTGCAACAGATGGCGCAGGCCTTCCGCCTGCTTTTCCGTATGAACGCGCAGCGGCGAGCCCTCCGGCATCCACACCGCAGCGTACTTCTTGGCGGAGGCGACGCCCCGAATCGGCAAAATCAGCAACCGCAAAATGATCTGCCAGAGCAGCGCCGGAATTTCGACTACGCGCGGATCGGACAGAAACTGCGCGAGATAGCGGCGTACCGCGCGCGGCGTCGGCGCGTCGGGCGTGCCGAGATTGATCAGCAGCACGGCGACACGGTGTGAACTGGCGTTCTGTGAGGGCCGCTCGAGGTCGAAGCGCATAGGCAGCAAGGCACCGGTGTTGGCGGAGAGTCGGTTGAGGTGGGATTCATTATAGCGGCGCGGTTCATGCACTGGTCCGCCGCACACCCCTGGCCATTCGGCCAATTGGCAAGCCGCGCGCCGTCACGCATCATTTGCGGCAGGAGCAGGAACCAAGCGCTACCGCAGCCGGGAGTCGAAGCCGCCTACTGCTGGCTGAGTGTCAGCGAAAGCAGGCGCGCGGTGATATCCACAATCGGGATCACGCGGTTGTAGGCCATGCGGGTCGGCCCGATCACGCCGAGCGTGCCGACGATCTTGCCGTTCACCTCGTACGGCGCGGTCACCACGCTCATTTCCTCGATCGGCACGAGATTCGACTCGCCGCCGATGAAAATCTGCACGCCCGCCGCGTGACTCGACACGTCGAGCAACTGAAGGAGACTGGTTTTTTGATCGAACACATCGAACAGCTTGCGCAAGCGCGCCATGTCCGACGAAAGGTCGGCCACTTCGAGCAGATTGCGCTCGCCGGAAATCAGCACGGTTTCGCCCGTGTCCGATTCGTCCGTGCTGGCCGTGACGGCGGCGTGCATCAGCGTGGTCATGTCGCCGCGCAGTGCGTCGATTTCTTCGCGCAGGCGGCGCCGCACGTCGTCGAACGAAAGGCCCGCGAAGTGCGCGTTGATGTAGTTGGAGGCTTCGACCAGTTGCGAGGGCGAGAAGTCGCGCTGAGTCGCCATGATGCGGTTCTGCACGTCGCCTTCGGGCGTCACGATGATCAGCAGAATGCGCTTGTCCGACAAACGCATGAACTCGATCTGCTTGAACACGTGGCTGCGCCGCGGCGTGAGCACCACCCCGGCGAACTGCGACAGGTTGGACAGCACGCTGGCCGCCGCCGCAACGATTTTCTGCGGTTCGCCTGCCTGCAGCGTAGTCTTGACGGTACGCGTCACGGCTTCTTCGTCCGCGGCGGACTCCACGGTGAGCATGGTGTCCACGAACAGGCGGTAACCACGCGGTGTGGGAATGCGGCCCGCGGAAGTATGCGGACTGATCACGAGCCCCAGGTCCTCGAGGTCGGACATCACGTTGCGGATCGTTGCGGGACTAAGTTCGAGGCCCGAATAGCGCGACAACGTGCGCGAGCCGACCGGCTGACCTTCGGCGATGTAGCGCTCGATCAGCGTTTTGAGGAGGGTTTGTGCGCGAGGATCTAGCATGAGGGAAAATTTTAGCTCAATGGCACGACTACCGCGAGCGCTAGGGGCGCCCATCCCTGACGAACGCGCCGCCGTTTGCCAAAGCGGCGCACTGCCTCCGGTCCGGCCTGCGAGCCGGCGTTCCGCCCGGCGCTTTGCCGACCGCCTTGCGAGCCACCTTCTGGGCGGCCCGGCTGCCGGCACCCCGCCGCACTTTAACCGGCGCACGTGTCATCAAGGCTTCACCATTCTAACGATAATCGCGAGATGCGCTGACAGCCCGCGCGCGCCGGCCCGCTACCGGGTCTGTCTGCGGTTCTTTTCAGGCCCTACCTATGGTGTAATGCCGGCATGCAAGTGACCAGCCAGTTCAAGACCGTCGCGCTCGTCGGGCGCAACAATACGCCGGGCATCGCCGAGCCGTTGACCGCGCTCGCCTCGTGCATCGCGAAGCGCGGCTTCGAGATCGTATTCGAAGCCGACACCGCCGCCGAGATCGGCGTCACCGACTATCCGGCGCTGCGTCCCGCCGAGATCGGCGCGCGCGCCGACGTTGCGGTCGTGCTGGGCGGCGACGGCACCATGCTCGGCATCGGCCGCCAGTTGGCGCCATACCGCACGCCGTTGATCGGCATCAACCACGGGCGGCTCGGCTTCATCACCGACATCCCGATCTCCGACATGCGCGAGATCGTGCCGCAAATGCTGTCGGGCAATTTCGAGCGCGAGGAACGCGTGCTGCTCGAAGCGCGCATCATGCGCGGCGGCAATCCGATCTATCACGCGCTCGCCTTCAACGACGTGGTGGTCAACCGCAGCGGCTTCTCGGGCATGGCGGAGCTGCATGTCTCGGTGGACGGCCGCTTCATGTACAACCAGCGCTCGGACGGTCTGATCGTGGCCACGCCCACCGGTTCGACCGCTTATGCGCTGTCGTCGCAAGGGCCGATTCTGCATCCGCAATTGCAAGGTATCGTGCTGGTGCCGATCGCGCCGCATGCGCTGTCGAACCGGCCGATCGTGCTGCCGGACGACTCGAAGGTGAGCATCCAGATTGTTTCCGGGCGCGAAGTGAACGTGAATTTCGACATGCAGTCGTTCACCTCGCTCGAACTGGGCGACACGATCGAGGTGCGCCGCTCGCGTCATACGGTGCCCATGCTGCATCCGGTCGGCTACAGCTTCTTCACCACGTTGCGCAAGAAGCTGCACTGGAACGAATACCCGTCGCACGAAGAAGATCCCAAGCCCTGAGCGGCAAGAAATCCGGAACGCGAACGCCGCCGCGGCCGAAACCCGAACATCAAGCTCACCAGACGACCTCCATGCTTCGCCACCTCTCGATACGCGACTTCGTCATCGTCGCCGCGCTCGATCTCGAATTCGACAGCGGCTTTACTGTTTTCTCCGGCGAAACCGGCGCCGGCAAGTCGATCCTGATCGACGCACTGGCGCTCGCGCTCGGCGCGCGCGCCGATGCGAACGTCGTGCGCACCGGCGAAAGCCGCGCCGACATCACCGCGGAATTCGAGACTCATGCGCAGGTCGAGCAATGGCTCGACGAGCAGGCGCTCGGCACGACCGGCGACGACGGCCATCATGGCGGCACGGTCATGCTGCGGCGCGTGGTGGATGCCAACGGCCGCTCGCGGGCCTTTATCAACGGCACCGCGGCGACGCTCGCGCAGTTGCGTGAGGTCGGCGAAATGCTGGTGGATATTCATGGCCAGCACGCGCACCAATTACTGATGCGTCCCGACGCACAACGCGAACTGTTCGACAGCCACGCGGGCCTGTCGGACACCGCGGCAAGCGTCACACGGGCATGGCGCGCGTGGCGCGAGAAGATTCAGGCGGTCGAGCACGCGCAAACGCGCGACCGTGAACTGCAACTCGAACGCGAGCGTCTCGCCTGGCAACTCACTGAACTGGACAAGCTCGCGCCGCAACCGGGCGAGTGGGAAGACGTCAACGCCGAGCACCGGCGGCTGTCGCATTCGGCCAATCTGATCGACGGTGTGCAAGGCGCGCTCGGCGCGCTGTCCGAATCGGACGAGGCGATGATCACGCATCTTGCCTCGATCGTCTCGAAGGTGCGCGATCTGGCGGAGATCGACCCGGCCTTGAACGACGTGCTGGCCGCGCTGGAACCCGCCGAAATCCAGTTGCAGGAAGCGGCCTATTCGCTGAGCCACTACGCGCAAAAGCTCGAACTCGATCCGGAGCGGCTGGCGCAAGTCGAAAAGCGTCTCGACGCGTTGCACTCGGCAGCGCGCAAGTTTCGTCTGCAGCCGGAAACGCTGCCTGAGGAACACGAGGCGCGTCGCGCGCAACTGGCCGCGCTCGACGCGGCCGCCGACCTCGACAGCCTGCACGCCGCCGAAGCCAGGGCCAAGGAAGCCTTCCTGACCGAAGCGAAGAAACTCTCGAAGGCGCGCGCCAAGGCCGGCAAGGCGCTGGGCGCGGCGGTCACAACCGGCATGCAGGAACTGTCGATGAAAGGCGGCAGCTTCGAAGTCGCATTGGTGCCGCTGCCCGAAGGCGGCGCGCATGGGCTCGAACAGGTCGAGTTCCTCGTCGCCGGTCATGCCGGCGTGCCGCTGCGGCCGCTCGCGAAAGTCGCCTCAGGCGGGGAACTGGCGCGGATCAGCCTCGCGCTCGCGGTCATTGCCAGTGCCGCCAGCCCGACACCCACGCTGATCTTCGACGAAGTGGACACGGGCATCGGCGGGGGCGTCGCCGAAGTGGTCGGACGGCTTCTGCATCAGCTCGGCCAGCAGCGCCAGGTGTTGTGTGTGACGCACTTGCCGCAAGTGGCCGCGCGCGGCGACCACCACTTCCAGGTTGCGAAAGCGGGCAACGGCAAGGGCGGCACGGTCAGCAGCGTGACCTCGCTCGACAAGGCGAGCCGCGTCGAAGAAGTCGCGCGCATGCTCGGCGGTTTGGAGATCACGCCGACCACGCGCAAGCATGCGAAGGAAATGCTGGCGGCTTAGCTGTTCGTTGGCGGGTGGATGTCTCGCCACCCTTCATGCCGTTTCGGAGAGCGAACGCCACGAGTTCGCTCTCACCGCATCCGAAGCATCGAGCTGCACAATCCGCTCGCGCAAACTGCGAACGTCGAATCAACCGTCACCCAAACACGCGTTTCCACAAGCCCAGCACCGCTTCGCGCTCCTTAGCCACCAGCGCCGGCTCGACCCGCGCCTTTTCCATCCCATCCAGCCGCAGCTGGTGCTGCAACTTGCGGTAAGTGCGATACGCCGCGCCGACCGTCTCCGCTTCCGCCTCGCTCATCAGGCCGAAGCGCGACACTTCCCGCAGCAACGCAATGTTGCCGGTATTGCGGATCAGTTCGGGATCGCTCGCCGCGTGCAACAACACCCAGTACTGCACGGTGAATTCGATATCCACCATCCCGCCGCTATCGTGCTTCAGGTCGAACAGCGCCGTGTGGTTCAGATGCCCGGCTTCGACGCGCGCGCGCATCTCGACGATCTCTTTCATGAGCGGCGCCGCTTCGCGCGGCGTGGTCAGTACCTGTTCGCGGATCGCCTCGAACTTGGCGCCGATCTCGGCGTCGCCCGCGCAGTAACGCGCGCGGCTCAACGCCTGGTGCTCCCAGACCCACGCCGTATTGGCCGCGTCGCCCTCGCGCAACTGGTAACGGCGGAACGCGTCCAGATCCGTGACGAGCAGACCTGACTCGCCGTTCGGCCGCAAACGCAAGTCGACGTCGAACAATGTGCCGGCGCCGGTCGCAGTTGTCAGCCAGGTGATCAGGCGACGGGTGTAGGTTGAATAGACGTCGGCTGCGGCATCGTCGGGGTCGTCGTAGAGGAAGATAAGGTCGAGGTCGGACGCGTAACCCAGTTCCTTGCCGCCCAGCTTGCCGTACGCAATCACCGCGAAACGCGGCACGTCGCGGTGGCGTTTCGGCAACTGGTTCCAGACGGCCTGGAGCGTGACGTCGAGCACGGCGTCGGCGAGTTCGGACAGCCGGTCGCTTACGTGCTCGACACTCAGCTTGCCGGCCAGATCGATTAACAGAATGCGAAACACCTCGGCCTGGTGGGCATGACGTAGCAGATCCATCTGCTGCTCGACGCCGTCGGCCGCGGCCAGACGCAGGCGCAGCGTGCGCTTGAACTCGGGCCAGTCGAACGGACTATTGATCGCTTCGTCGTCCAGCAATTCGTCCAGCAATTGCGGATGGCGGATCAGATAGCCCGCCGCCCAACGCGAAGCGCCGAGCACTGACAGCACACGATGCAGCGCTTGCGGATATTCGGTCAGCAGGGCGAGATACGCGCCGCGCCGGCTCACCGCTTCCAGCAAATCGAAGAAGCGCGCCACCGTATCGGCGCGGCGCTCCGCAGGCTCCAACGTGCGAGCGGCTTCGAGCGCCCGTTGCGCGACGATGTCGAAACGTTGCCGGCTGCGCTCGGCAAGCCCCGCGTAACGCGACGACTGCCAGATCGCGCGCAGCCGCGCGAGCAGTTCGCCCGGCTCGGCCACGCCAAGTTCGACGAGGCGCGCCCGCAGAGCTTCGTCGGCGCTGTCGTCGGCGAGCGCGCTGCTCCAGACCCATGCGGCGGCGCCGTCTTCGGGCGCGCCACAGCCATCGCGGCCGTTCACTTTGTCGGCGAAAATCTGGTCGAACTGCTGTTCGACGAATTCGCGATGGGCGTCCAGCTTCGTCATTAGTGAGGCGTAGTCGTCGCAGCCCATCGCGTGGGCGAGCGCCGAACGTTCCTCCGGATCGACCGGCATCGCATGGGTCTGCGCGTCGTTGCGGTATTGCAGCCGGTGCTCGAGTTCGCGCAGGAAACGATACGCCTGCGAGAGCTTCACGCAGACCGACGTATCGAGCAGCCCATGCGTGGCCGCGTGACGCAGCACCGCCAGTGTCGGCCGCACGCGGAAACCCGCGTCCTGGCCGCCACGGATCAACTGGAACACCTGCGCGCTGAATTCGATTTCGCGGATGCCGCCCCGCCCGAGCTTGATGTCGTCGGCCTTGTCGGGCCGCATCGACGCGCGCCGCTGCGCCTCCTGGCGAATCTGCAGATGCAGCGCGCGAATCGCGCTGATCACGCCGAAGTCGAGATAGCGGCGGTAGACGAACGGCGTGACGATCGCGTCGAGCTGCTTCTGCAGCCGTTGCGCCGCATCGCTCGCGCCTTCGGACACGAGGCGCCCTTTGATCCACGCGTAGCGCTCCCACTCTCGGCCTTGCACGTAGAAATACTCTTCGAGCATGCCGAGACTGCACACGAGCGGCCCGGAGTCGCCGTTCGGCCGCAGCCGCATATCGACCCGAAACACGTAGCCGTCGCCGGTTATTTCGGCGAGGGCGCCGATCAGGCGCTTGCCGAGGCGTGTGAAAAAGTCCTGCGTGGCGATCGGCGAACGCTGGCCGCCCGCGGTCTCGCCGTCCTCTTCATAAATGAAGATCAGGTCGATATCGGACGAGACGTTCAGTTCGCGCCCGCCGAGCTTGCCCATGCCCACCACGCCGAGCGAGAGCCGTTCGCCTTGCGGCCCGCGCGGCTCGCCGTATAGCGTTTCAAGTTCCGCCGACAGGACGGCGAGCGCGCGCTGGATCGTCGTCTCCGCGAGGTCGGTCATCGCGCCGGTCACTTCCGCAACATCCGCCTCGCCCGCCAGATCACGCTCCATCACGGCGCAAAAGACCTCGGTGCGCAATTGGCGCAAGGCCCGTTTGAGTGCATCTTCGCTTAGCGGCGCGTCGGTTGCGCCGGCCGCCTCGGCGCACAAAGCGTCGAAACGGGCATCGATACGCTCGCGCGTCAGCGGCTCGGACGCAAGCGCCGCGACCCGCGCCACGAGTTGCGGACGGGCAGCCGCAGCGCGCGCCGCGTAGTGTGAATAGTTGGAACTCAGGAGAGTGGCGTCAGTCATCAAAGGTCTGGCTCGCTCGTTGCTTGATCAGCGTGGTTCAGTTCGCAGTAGTACACGGTTGCGGCGGTCGCGGCCGCCTCCCGCAAGTCGCAAGACGGCATGCAGACAGGGTTTGCAGGAGGTCCGCCTACGCTTTCCCGTGTGTTACATTTCGTCGTTAATTCGCAAAACTACCATACGCCCACCCGCCGCAGCATGTCCGAGCGAAACGAATCCGCCGACCCGCACGAAACCGTGCAGGTCCGGCCTGTGAGCGGAAGCGACCACGTCGTGCTGCGTCGGATCCTGCACGTGGTTCTCGTGCTCGCGCTCGTCCTGTACTTCATTGCGATGGGTCTGTTGCTCGGCTTGCGCTATGTGGTGCTGCCGCGTGTGGACTCATTCCGGCCTCGCATCGAAGCGACCGTTTCCGAAAAGCTGCGTACGCAATTCACCATCGGCAAGCTCGCGCCCCACTGGAGCGGCTTCCAGCCGGGCCTCGACGTCACCGACCTGGTAATCCGCGATCACGAAGGCAAAGCCGCGCTGACGATCCCGCACGCCACCGCCACGCTCTCGTGGCGATCGCTCTGGCAGTTTCATCCCGCGCTCTCCAGTCTGATTGTCGATCAGCCGGACGTGCTGGTGTCGCGCAGCAGCGACGGCGTGCTCTCGGTGGCGGGCGTGCCGGTGCCGACTCGTCACAGCGGCAACGACACGTTATCCACCTGGCTGCTGCGTCAGCAGGCGATCGTAGTGCGCGGCGGCGCGCTGCGCTGGCGCGATGCGCAACACGACGCGCCGGAACTGGCGCTGCGCGACATCCGCATCGCGATCCTCAACGACGGCTACGATCACCGGCTCGCGCTGCAGGCACCTGCCGACGGCCAGGTCCTGCACGGGCCGCTCGATTTCCGCACGCGCTTCAAACACGCGCCGCTCTCCGCGATCGGCAAGCCGATCAACTGGAC
The DNA here is from genome assembly GCF_003386115.1 of Paraburkholderia sp. BL27I4N3. Taxonomy (NCBI): domain Bacteria; kingdom Pseudomonadati; phylum Pseudomonadota; class Betaproteobacteria; order Burkholderiales; family Burkholderiaceae; genus Paraburkholderia; species Paraburkholderia sp. BL27I4N3. Next base: position 3,730,463 of record NZ_QREJ01000001.1, read on the forward strand.
CGGCCAGGTGTACGTGTCGACTGGCCCGGTCGATCTGCCGACGCTCGCGCGCTACGTCAATTTCCCGATCGAGACGTTTGCCGGCCGTATCGACAACGCCATCTGGATCGACTTCGCCGACGGCCGCATGACGTCGGCGGGCGGCCAACTTGCCGGCAACGACGTTGCCCTGCGAGTGCGTCCGACCCAGCCGAAGCTGCTGGTGCCCGTTGCCAATTTTTCGTGGCGTCTCGAAGCCGACCAGGGTGACTACAAACTGCAACTGACCGATCTGCGTGCCGAACTCGGCCAGCCGCCGCTCGACGACGGCACGCCGCTCACCCGCACGCTTGCGTTCGCCACGCTCAATGGGCGCTACCGGACCGCCTCGCAGCAGCACGGGCAACTCGTCAGCGTGAGCGGCGACCGCGTCGACCTGGGCATCCTCGCCGAATTCAGCCGCGCGTTGCCGCTGCCGCGACGCCAGCTGAACAATCTCGTGCGTTTCAGTCCGCGCGGTCTGGTCGCCAACTATGTGATCGAAGTCGAGCGCGGCAAGCCGGAATCCGGCGAAGCAGGCAGCGACCGTCACCCGAGCGGCGCCGAACCGATCGAGCATTATCGTTTCAAGGGCGATCTACAGGGCATCAGCGTCGCCGCTCAGGAACCGCCGCCGGGGCTGACGCCGCGGAACCACCCGCGCGCAGGCATTCCCGGCATCGAGAATCTGTGGGGCAAGGTGGATGCCGACGAGACCCGCGGCACCGCTCTGCTCGACACCTCCAATGTGGCCATCACCCTGCCTGGCGTGTTCGACGATCCGCGGTTGAAGCTCGACCATCTGCATGGCCGCGCCGACTGGACCATCACGCCGAAGAAGCCGGGCGAAAACCGCCCGGCCTTCACCGTGAAGCTGGCCGATTTCGGCGTCTCGAACGCCGACGTCGCGGCCACCGCCTCCGCAAACTACAGCAATCCCGGCCACGGACGCGGCTCGCTCGATCTGAAAGCCGACTTCCAGCGCGCGCAGGTGGCACGTATCGTCCGCTATCTGCCCACCAGCATTAGCGAGAAGCTGCGCATCTATCTCGGCCACGGCTTGCAGGCCGGTATGTCGCACGGCGCGACCATCGAGATTCACGGCGATCTGACCAAGTTCCCTTATTCGCGTGATCCGGACGCCGGGCTGTTCCATATCGTTGCGCCGTTCAAGGGCGGCAAGTTCGATCCGACGCCCTTCCCGCCGCGCAAGATGAGGAATGGCACGCCGAACGTGTGGCCGGCGCTCGACGGCATCGACGGCGTGTTCGAGCTCAAGCAGAACGTGCTGCGCTTCGACATCGACCGGGCGCATTACAAGCAGGTCGCGCTGATGGGCGTCAGCGGCAGGATCGACGATCTCGGCACCAGAGCGTCGAGCCTCGTCATCAAGGGCGATGCCCACGGCCCGCTCGCCGACATGCTCGACTATGTGAATGCCAGTTCGCTCGGCATCATGGCGAAGCATGAAACCGAAAAGGTGCGCGCCGAAGGGCCGGCGTCTCTGGCGCTGCAGCTCACGGTGCCGCGCACGCCGAAGCCGCACGTTGCCGTGGAGGGCGCGGTCGGCTTTCAGAACAACCGCTTGAGCGTCGACAATGCGCCGCCGCTGTCGCAACTCAAGGGGAAGGTGCATTTCACCGAGCACACGGCACAGGTGGACCGGCTCTCCGGGCAATTCCTCGGCGGCGACTTGCATGCGAACGGCGGCTTGAAGCAGGACGGCACCTATGCGCTCGACCTGGGCGGCCATATCGCCGTCGACGCGGCGCGCGGCCTCAACCTGCATGGCCCGGCCGCGCAGGTGCTGACGCGCATGAGCGGCAGCGCGCCTTATGCGCTCAACGTGCGCGGCGCCAAAGGACGGCTGCCCGAAGTGAGAGCGAACTCCGATCTGACCGGCCTCGCGCTCGACTTCCCCGCGCCGTTCAACAAGCCGGTCGGCACGCCAATGCCGCTGCGTTTCGCCGTCAGCCCGTCCGCCACGCCGGGCGAAGCGGGACTGCAGCGCGCCGATCTCACCTTCGGCCCGGTCGCCGCTACCTATCTGCTGCGTTATCAGCCGAAAACCGCGCCGACAGTCGTGCGCGGCGCGGTCGGCGTCAACAAACCGGCCGACTTGCCGTCCGAAGGCGTGATCGCCGCCGTCGATCTGGACACATTCGATGCGGACGCCTGGCGCGCGCTGATCGCACAGATGCGCAGTAAAGAAGCGCCCGCTCCCGCTGCGGCGACGCCGGTCGCGCCGAACCCGACCGTCACACAATTCCTGCCGAGCCGGTTCGCGCTGCACGTCGGCACACTGACGCTGCTCAAGCGCCACTGGGACAGTGTGATCGTCGGCGCGTCGCATGCGGACCGCACGTGGCAGGCGAACATCGCTTCGAACCAGGTGTCGGGCCACGTGTCGTGGCTGCCGGGCGCGACGAAAGAATCGCCGGGCACGCTGCAGGCGCGCTTCGCCCGCCTGGTGATTCCGTCGGCCACCGACAAGGACCTGCTCGGCCAGGCGATCTCGGCGCCGGCGCAGAACATGCCGTCCATCGATCTGGTGGTCAACGAGTTGATCGAGCGCGACCGCAACATCGGCCGCCTCGAAGTCGACGCGCACAACTTCGACGAAGACGGCGTGCCGGTCTGGCAACTCGACAAGCTCGACATCACGAACTCCGCCGCGACGCTCACCGCCACCGCGAACTGGCGCACTTCGACCGAACTCGGCAACAGCGCCGGTGAAGCCACACCGCGCCGCACCGTGTTCGATTTCAAGCTCGACATCAAGGACGCCGGCGCGTTGCTCGAGCGCTTCGGTCAACCGCGCACGCTCAAGGCAGGCGCCGGCTCGCTGTCGGGCACGGTGGTGTGGCAAGGCGGCCCGACCAGGATCGACTATCCGACCTTCAACGGAAATCTGGCCGTCGATCTGCGCCACGGTCAGATTCTCAAGGTCGATCCAGGCGTCGCCAAGCTGCTGGGCGTGCTCAGCCTGCAAAGCCTCGCTCGCTTCGCGACGCTGAATTTCCACGACGTGATCGGCGAAGGCTTGCCGTTCGAACATGTCACCGGCACCGCGCAGATTCGCAACGGCATTGGCCGCACCGAGAACTTCGAGTTGGTGACCGCGCCGGCGCGCGCCGAGATGAAAGGCTCGGTCGATCTCGCTCAGGAGACCCAGGATCTGCGCGTGCATGTCGTACCGACCATCAGCGCCGGCGCCGGCGTGATCGCGGCGGCGGTCATCAATCCGCTGCTCGGGCTGGGCGCGCTGGTGGCCGATGTTGCCTTTAGCCAGACCGTCTCGCATGCGTTCGCGCGCGACTACGCCATCACCGGTTCGTGGTCGAAACCGCACGTTGAGCGGGTGAAGGGCGATCGCGGTAAGATGGACGCTCCGGCTTCGACCGTGGAGGCGAACTGAGCCTGTATCCGGCCCTTTGTTTGGTTGGACGGGCGCCGTGGCGCGCCGGCGGCCCTAGCCAGCCTTGAACGACGTATGCGGCGTCAGCGGTTCGCGCCGCCGTCTTGCCGGGAGTTTTTCGAAACGCTCATGAGCGAAACACACGTCTCTTCAACCGTCTCCAGCGGTTCTCTGGAAAGCGCTTTCCGTGTCGCGGCGCTGCAAATGGTGAGCACACCGGATCGCGAGCGCAATCTGGCCGAAGCCGGGCGCCTCATCGCCGAAGCCGCCGCCGACGGTGCGCAACTCGTCCTGCTGCCTGAATACTTCTGCTTCATGGGCTTCAAGGACACGGACAAGCTGGCCGTGCGCGAGCCCTATCAGGACGGTCCCATCCAGCGCTTTCTCGCCGACGCCGCGCGCCGCCACCAGGTCTGGGTGATCGGCGGCACGCTGCCGTTGATGTCGCCCGAAGCCTCGCGCGTGCTGAACACCACGCTGGTGTTCGACCCGCAGGGCAACGAGGCCGCGCGTTACGACAAGATCCATCTGTTCAACTTCGAAAAGGGCGAGGAGTCGTTCGACGAGGCGCGCACCATCTGCCCCGGCGGCGAGGTTCGCACCTTCGAGGCGCCGTTCGGCCGCGTCGGTCTGTCGGTCTGCTACGATCTGCGCTTTCCGGAGCTGTACCGGCGCATGGGCGACTGCGCGCTGATCGTGGTGCCGTCGGCGTTCACTTACACCACCGGCCGCGCGCATTGGGAGATGCTGCTGCGCGCCCGCGCGGTCGAAAACCAGTGTTACATGCTGGCCGCGGCGCAAGGCGGCAAACATGAAAATGGCCGCCGCACGTGGGGCCATAGCATGCTGATCGACCCGTGGGGCGAAATCGTCGCGGTGCGCGACGAGGGCGCGGGCGTGGTCGCCGGCAATCTCGAGCGTGCGCGGATCGACGAAGTGCGACAGAGTTTGCCCGCCTGGCGTCATCGCGTGCTCAGTTGATCCAACCTTTCGCGTGACATTGAAACTGCGGCGCCCCCGACTCATATAGTGTGTGACAGAGGCGCTAACCGAATCCTTCGTATCGAGCAGAACATACTTCGCATGAACATCATCGAACCCGGTATCCGTAATCTCGCCACCGCCAAGGACATCCTCCTGACGCCCTACGGTCTTGACGAAGCCCTGCTCACTCGCACGCTCGCCGAAATCTTCACACACAAGATCGATTACGCGGACCTGTACTTCCAGTACACGCGCAGCGAAGCGTGGAGTCTCGAAGAAGGCATTGTGAAATCCGGCAGCTTCAGCATCGACCAGGGCGTCGGCGTGCGCGCCGTGTCGGGCGACCGCACGGCTTTTGCCTATTCGGACGACCTGTCGCCCGAAGCGATCCGCCAGGCGGCCATCGCCACGCGCGCGATCGGCAAGGCCGGCGGCGGCAAGCAGAAGATCAAGGTGGCGTCGTCGCTGACCGGCATTGCGGGACGCGATCTGTACCTGCCGGCCGATCCGCTGCATTCGCTCGACGCAACCGCGAAGGTCAAGCTGCTGGAGCGCATCGAAAAGATGGCGCGCGGCCGCGATCCGCGCATCCAGCAAGTCATGGCCGGCCTCGCCGGTGAATACGACGTGGTGCTGGTCGCGCGCAGCGACGGCGGCTTCGCGGCCGATATTCGTCCGCTGGTGCGCGTGTCGGTCACCGTGATCGCCGAACAGAACGGCCGCCGCGAAATCGGCAGCGGCGGCGGCGGTGGCCGCTTCGACTACGGCTATTTCACCGACGACATCCTGTCTGGCTATGTGGACGACGCAGTCCATGCGGCGCTGGTGAACCTCGACGCTCGGCCGGCTCCGGCTGGCGCGATGACCGTCGTGCTTGGACCGGGCTGGCCCGGCGTGCTGCTGCATGAGGCGATCGGCCACGGTCTGGAAGGCGACTTCAACCGCAAGGGTTCGTCGGCATTCGCGGGGCGCATCGGCGAACAGGTCGCCGCCAAGGGCGTCACCGTGGTGGATGACGGCACGCTGCCGAATCGCCGCGGCTCGCTCAATATCGACGACGAAGGCAATCCGACCCAGTGCACCACGCTGATCGAAGACGGCATCCTGAAGGGCTACATCCAGGACACGCTGAATGCGCGTCTGATGAAGATGCCGGTCACGGGCAATGCTCGCCGTGAGTCCTACGCGGCGTTGCCGATGCCGCGTATGACCAATACGTACATGCTGAACGGCGACAAGGATCCGCAGGAAATCCTCGCCTCCGTGAAGAACGGTCTGTATGCGGTGAACTTCGGCGGCGGCCAGGTCGACATCACCAACGGCAAGTTCGTGTTCTCGGCCTCCGAGGCGTACATGATCGAAAACGGCAAGGTCACGTACCCGGTGAAGGGCGCGACGCTGATCGGCAGCGGCCCCGAGTCGCTGAAATACGTGACCATGATCGGCAACGACATGAAGCTCGATTCGGGCGTCGGCGTGTGCGGCAAGGAAGGCCAAAGCGTGCCGGTGGGCGTCGGCCAACCTACGCTGCGCATTGAGAAGATGACCGTGGGCGGTACCGCCTGAATTCGCAGCTAACGCATACTTCGTGCACACATCGCGCGAAGTATGCGGATTTTCCGCATTTTTGCACCCCGCAGCTTGCAAGCGCCGCCTGCCCGGGTTATAAAGTCACTCACCCTTTTTGACCTGCGACCTCATTCGTCATGTCCGCCAAGTTTTATTTTTACTTTTTTTGGCATCTCAGACCGCTGGCGGATCGAGAGAGGTGTTAGTGCACGCAGGACACCGAGAATTCCCGAAAAACCGCCAGCCAGCCTGGCGGTTTTTTTTTCGCCTCATGCCTTTGAAACTTTAATTTGATGATCGTCCGCTCTGGTATTGCTGCTTCATCGCAAACCTGATTGCCCGCGCGACCACGCTACGAACCGATTGGAGAACAAGATGCCCCCGCACAACACCGACGATGTCCGCATCCGCGAATTGAAAGAACTCACGCCGCCGGCTCACCTGATCCGCGAATTCGCTTGCGACGAAACGGTGTCCGACGTGATCTACAACTCGCGCACCGCGATGCATCGCATTCTGCATGGCATGGAAGACCGGCTGATCGTGATCATCGGACCGTGCTCGATCCACGACACGAAAGCGGCGATGGAATACGCGGGGCGTCTGATCGAGCAGCGCAAGCGCTTCGCCGGCGAGCTGGAAATCGTGATGCGCGTGTACTTCGAAAAGCCGCGCACTACCGTGGGCTGGAAGGGTCTCATCAACGACCCGCACATGGACAACAGCTTCAAGATCAACGACGGCCTGCGCACGGCCCGCGAGCTGCTGCTGCGCATCAACGAACTCGGCCTGCCGGCCGGCACCGAATACCTCGACATGATCAGCCCGCAGTACATTGCCGATCTGATCTCGTGGGGTGCGATCGGCGCGCGCACCACCGAATCGCAAGTGCATCGCGAACTGGCTTCGGGCCTGTCGTGCCCGGTCGGCTTCAAGAACGGCACGGACGGCAACGTCAAGATCGCCGTCGACGCAATCAAGGCCGCTTCGCAGCCGCACCATTTCCTGTCGGTCACCAAGGGCGGCCACTCGGCGATCGTCTCGACCGCGGGCAATGAGGATTGCCACATCATTCTGCGTGGCGGCAAGACGCCGAACTACGACGCGGACAGCGTCAACGCCGCGTGCGCTGACATCGGCAAGGCAGGACTTGCCGCGCGTCTGATGATCGACGCGAGCCACGCGAACAGCTCGAAGAAGCACGAGAACCAGATTCCGGTGTGCGCGGATATCGGCCGCCAGATTGCTTCGGGTGACGAACGGATTGTCGGCGTGATGGTGGAATCGCATCTGGTGGCGGGCCGCCAGGATCTGCAGGAAGGCTGCGCGCTGACGTACGGCCAGAGCATCACCGACGCGTGCATCGGCTGGGACGAAAGCGTTGCCGTACTCGAAGGCCTCGCCGACGCGGTCAAGCAACGCCGTGTGGCACGCGGCAGCGGCAACTAAAAGCCCGCGTTGATTGCAGCAGTGGATACACCGGAAACCCGGCTCGATGGATGAGCCGGGTTTTTTGTTAGCCGAACGGACGAATGGTGCTCCTTTAACCGCCTCTGTACCGTAACAACTCATGGCCGGGTCGAATACGACTTGACCGGGGTGAATGTTACGTATAAGATTTTGTACATGAAAGGCGGCTATGGAGCAGGAAAAAGAAGTTCGCTGGCTAGGCTCCAGCTATCACGATTTACTCGCCTTTCCCGAAGAGATGCGCCGTCAAGCCGGGTTCCAACTCGGCAAGATTCAGGCAGGCCTCGACCCAGACGACTGGAAACCGTTTGACTCGATCGGCCCAGGAACGCGCGAGATTCGCCTCAGGGAAGCAGACGGTATTTTTCGCGTCATGTACGTGACCAAGTTTGTGGAAGCGCTATACGTGCTGCATTGCTTCCAGAAGAAGACGCAAAAGCTGGGTCCGCACGACAGGAAGATCGCCGAAACGCGGTATCGCGCCATCATTAACGATAGGAAAACTTAACAATGACGATCGACACCAAAATTCGTCACGTCACCAAGCCGGGCGCCAATCTGTTCCTCGAACTCGGCTTTTCCGCTGAAGAGGCAAAGCGCCTGCACGCCGCGTCGCAAAAGCAGATCAACGACACGCGGCTGCTCAAGGAACAGCTCATGACAGAACTGTCCACGTGGATTGAGCAGCATCATCTGAAGCAGGCCGAGGCGGCTGAGATTCTGATGGTGTCGCGCCCGCGCGTGTCCGACGTGGTCAACAAGAAGACGACCAAGTTCACCATCGACACGCTGGTGGAAATGATGAGCCGGATCGGCAAGCCGGTCACGCTGGCGGTCGGCTAACGTGTCGGGCTCGTCACGCGCGTGACGCTGCATGCGTCATCGCGCGGTCATACGTGTATTGGCACCGGCAGGTCTTTAGCCAGCGTTGCGCTCGTGTTGCCAAAGCACGTCGGTGCCGCCGTCCGCACGATTGAGTACGCGCGCGAGCACGAACAGCAGATCGGAAAGCCGGTTCACATACTGACGCGGCGCGGCGTGGATGGTCTCGTGCTCACCCAACGCAACAATCGCCCGTTCGGCACGGCGGCATACGGTGCGGCACACATGCGCGAGCGAGGCCGCGCGCGAGCCGCCGGGCAGAATGAACTCCTTCAGCGGCGGCAGAGCTGCGTTGTAGTCGGCAAGCCAGTCGTCGAGTTGGGCGAGGTGCCGGTCGGTGATCATCGTGTGGCCAGGAATGCACAGTTCGCCGCCAAGGTCGAATAGATCATGCTGGATCGCTAAGAGCGCCGCCCGCACGTTGTCCGGCAAGCTTTCACACAGCAGCACGCCGAGGTTCGAGTTGAGTTCGTCCACGTCGCCGATCGCGGCAATGCGCGCGCTGTCTTTGCGCACACGGCTGCCGTCGCCGAGACCGGTGGTGCCGTCGTCGCCCGTGCGGGTCGCGATCTTGCTCAAACGGTTGCCCATGCTTTCTCCCATGCATTCAGTGACGATGCGCTACGCAATCCGCCATGGTCCGAAGCAGCCTATCGAAGCACCGCGTTTATCCATATTGCGCGCATCATGAAGTCGCCGCCATTATAGAAGCGCGGGCCGGCTGCAGCGCCGGCCCGCGGGCGATCGGCGTAAAATGAAACACATGCTGCAAACCAGCACCGCCCCAAATATTAGGAGACATGCGTGAATCATCCCGTGCCGTCGGCCCCGCTGCGCCGACCGTTTCCCGCCGAGTTGCTGAACGCGCTCAAAGCCGTCTTTGCCGATCGCGTGTCCGTATCCGAAGCCGTGCGCACCCATCATGGCCGCGACGAATCGCCGTTCGACCCGCAACTGCCAGACGCCGTCGTCTTCGCGCGTACAACCGAAGACGTGCAAACCGTCGTCAAACTGTGCGGCCAGTACAACGTACCGATCATCCCTTACGGCAACGGTTCGTCGCTCGAAGGGCATCTGCTCGCCGTGCAAGGCGGCGTCTCGATCGATCTGTCGGAAATGAACCGGGTGTTGTCGATCAACGCCGAAGACCTGACCGTCACGGTCGAGCCCGGCATCTCGCGCAAGCAGTTGAACGAAGCTTTGCGCGACACCGGCCTGTTCTTCCCGATCGACCCGGGCGCGGACGCGAGCATCGGCGGCATGTCGGCCACGCGCGCTTCGGGCACCAACGCCGTGCGTTACGGCACAATGCGCGAGAACGTGCTTGGGCTGACCGTGGTGCTGGCCGACGGCCGCGTGATCAAAACCGGTACGCGCGCGCGCAAATCGTCCGCGGGTTACGACCTCACGCGCATGTTCGTCGGCTCGGAAGGCACGCTCGGCGTGATCACGGAAATCACCGTGCGCCTGTATCCGCAACCCGAAGCGGTGTCGGCGGCGGTGTGCGCGTTCCCGTCCATGGGCGCCGCGGTGCGCGCGGTGATTGAAACGATCCAGATGGGTGTACCGGTTGCGCGCGTCGAGTTCGTCGATTCGCTCGCCATCCGTTCGATCAATCGCCACTCGAATCTCACGTTGCGTGAAGCGCCCACGCTGTTCTTCGAATTCCATGGCACCGAGGCCGGCGTGAAAGAGCAAGCGGAACTGGTCCAGGAAATCGCCGCGCAGAATGCCGGCGAAGGCTTCGAATGGGCGACCCGTCCGGAAGATCGCAGCCGTCTGTGGAACGCGCGCCACAACGCCTATTTCGCCATGCTGCAACTGAAGCCCGGCTGCCGCGCGGTCACCACCGACGTCTGCGTGCCGATCTCGCGCCTCGCGGAATGCGTGGAGGAAACGGAACAGGATCTGAAAGCGTCGCCGCTGCCCTGCCCCATCGTCGGCCATGTGGGCGACGGCAACTTCCACGTCGCGATCCTGATCGATCCCAACAAGCCGGAAGAACTCGTCGAAGCCGAACGTCTGAACCATCGCATCGTGCAGCGCGCGTTGCGCATGGACGGCACCTGCACGGGCGAGCATGGCGTCGGCCTGCACAAGATGGGCTTCCTGCTCGAAGAGCACGGTGAAGTCGCGGTCGATACGATGCGCTCCATCAAACACGCACTCGATCCGCGCAATCTGATGAACCCGGGCAAGATCTTCACCTGGGCGGCATGAGGCGTATTCAGGCGCGGCGGCGCTAGAAAGCCAGCCGCGTTGGACTTGAAGGGCACGAGGAGACAAGTCACATGAACGCACCCGCTGAACTGACGGCCGAAGTACTCGCCCAGCGCCAGCGCGAAGTCGTGCAGGCGTTGATGGCTGTACTGCCGACCCATTGTCTGCTGTTTCGCGAAGAAGACACCGTCGCCTATGAATGCGACGGCCTCGCTGCTTACCGGCGTCTGCCGCTTGCGGTCGCGTTGCCGGAGACGGAATCGCAGGTGCAGCGCATCGTGCAGATCTGCCACCGTCTCGACGTGCCGATCGTGCCGCGTGGCGCGGGCACAGGGCTGTCCGGCGGCGCCATGCCGATCCGTCACGGCGTGGTGGTATCGCTCGCGCGCTTTCGCAAGATCGTCGAAGTCGATTCATACGCGCGGACCGCCACGGTGCAACCGGGTGTGCGCAACCTGTCGATCTCCGAGGCCGCCGCACCTTACGGTTTGTATTACGCGCCGGACCCGTCGTCGCAGATCGCCTGCACGATCGGCGGCAATGTCTCGGAGAATTCCGGCGGTGTTCACTGCCTCAAATACGGTCTCACGGTGCATAACGTGCTGCGCGTGCGCGCCGTCACCATGGAAGGCGACATCGTCGAATTCGGCTCGCTCGGCCCCGATGCGCCCGGTCTCGATCTGCTGGCCGTGCTGATCGGCAGCGAAGGCATGTTTGCGATCGTCACCGAAGTCACGGTCAAGCTGATCCCGAAGCCGCAAACGGCGCAGGTCATCATGGCCAGTTTCGACGACGTCGTGAAAGGCGGCGACGCGGTCGCCGGCATCATTGCGGCGGGCATCATCCCTGCCGGTCTGGAGATGATGGACAAGCCGGCCACGCGCGCCGTCGAGGAATTTGTCCACGCGGGCTACGATCTCGACGCGGCGGCGATCCTGCTGTGCGAATCGGACGGCACGCCCGAAGAAGTCGCGGATGAAATCGTGCGCATGACCGCTGTGCTGCGTGAACAGGGCGCCACCCGCATCCAGATTTCCCGCTCGGAGAACGAACGGCTGCGCTTCTGGTCGGGGCGCAAGAACGCATTCCCGGCCGCCGGCCGCATTTCACCCGACTATTACTGCATGGACGGCACCGTGCCGCGCCGCAGTATCGGGCCGCTGCTGGCGCGCATCGAGGCGATGGAGAAGACCTACAACCTGCGCTGCATTAACGTCTTCCACGCGGGAGACGGCAACATGCATCCGCTGATCCTGTTCAACGGCAACGACCTGGACGAGTGGCACCGGGCAGAAGCGTTCGGTTCCGACATCCTCGAAGCGTGCGTCGAACTGGGCGGGACGGTGACCGGCGAGCACGGTGTGGGCATCGAAAAGATCAATTCGATGTGCGTGCAGTTTTCGCCGGAAGAGCGGGATACCTTCCACGCGGTCAAGCGAGCCTTCGACGCGCCCGGTCTGCTCAACCCCGACAAAGGTATTCCCACGCGAGCGCGTTGCGCCGAGTACGGCAAGATGCATGTGCGTGGCGGCTTGCTGCCGCATCCTGAGCTGCCGCGGTTCTAACGCAGTACAGGTTCCGCCCACGCGTCGCGCATAAGCCGCGTGGGCGCCGTTTTTCCTGCTCTCACCCTGATTACCCGATGCGGGTCCGCTCCTGGTTGCCAGCCAGCCCCTGCCCGGTACAATCAAACGAAACACAACGAAGCAGGACACCATGGAAGAGGACGACATCGTCGCCGTGTGGTCGGAGCGTGTGCGTTCGGCCAGCGCCGAGGGGCGCGCGTTGCGCATCCGTGGCGGCGGCACCAAAGACTGGTACGGTCAGACGCTGGAAGGCGACATCCTCGACACGCGCGCTTATCGCGGCATCATTGCGTACGACCCGGCGGAGCTGGTCATCACCGCGCGCGCGGGCACGGCCCTGCTGGAGATCGAGGCCGCGCTCGCCGAGCATCATCAGATGCTCGCCTTCGAACCGCCGCACTTCGGGGCGCAGGCCACCTTCGGCGGCTGCATCGCGGCGGGCATCGCCGGTCCGCGCCGCCCGTCGGCCGGCGCGGCGCGCGACTTCGTGCTCGGCGCCGTGATCATGAACGGTCAGGGCCAGAAGCTGCATTTCGGCGGCCAGGTGGTGAAGAACGTCGCCGGCTATGACGTCTCGCGCCTGATGGCGGGCTCGCTCGGCACGCTGGGATTGATCCTCGAACTGTCGATCAAGGTGTTGCCGCTGCCGCAGGCGGAAGCCACGCTCAAATTCGACATGAACGGCACCGACGCAGTCCGTAAGCTCAACGAATGGGGCGGCCGGCCGCTGCCGATTACCGCGAGCGCGTGGCGTCATGGCACGCTGGTCTTGCGCCTTGCCGGCGCCGAGGCCGCGGTCAAGTCGGCGAAAATGGCGCTCGGCGGCGAGGTGGTCGATGCCGTCGAAGCCGAACGCTTCTGGGCCGGCCTGCGCGAACAGACCGACTCGTTCTTCGCCGCCATCCCGCCGCGGGCCGCGCTGTGGCGCCTTGCTCTGCCTTCAATTACGGAGCCGTTGCAATTGCCCGGCGCGCAACTCATGGAATGGGGCGGCGGCCAGCGCTGGTGGATCACCGACACCGACGCGCAAACCGTGCGCATCAGCGCCAAACAGGCCGGCGGCCACGCCACGATCTTCCGCACCGGCCATGGCTACGATCGCGGCGCCGGCGTGTTCACCCCGCTTCCCGCGCCGCTGATGAAAATCCATCGCGGCCTGAAAACCGCTTTCGACCCGGCCCGCATCTTCAATCGCGGCCGTCTCTACCCCGACTTCTGAGCGACGCGATGCAAACCAACCTCGCGGACTTCATTCGCAACACGCCCGATGGCGACGAAGCCGACGGCATCCTGCGCAATTGCGTGCATTGCGGTTTCTGCACAGCCACCTGCCCGACCTATCAGATACTCGGCGACGAACTCGACGGCCCACGCGGACGCATCTATCTGATCAAGCAGATGGTCGAAGGCGCGCCGGTCACGCGCAGCACGCAAGTCCATCTCGACCGCTGCCTGACCTGCCGCAATTGCGAATCGACCTGCCCATCCGGCGTGCAATATGGCCGGCTGGTGGAAATCGGCCGCAAGCTCACCGAAGAGAAAGTCACGCGCCCGCTCGGTCAACGGCTGGTGCGCCGGATGCTCGCGAGCTTTGTGCCGAACAGCGCGCTGTTCACGCCGACCATGCGGATCGGCCAGCATTTTCGTCCGTTGCTGCCCAAGAAACTGCGCGACAAGGTGCCCGCGCGGCAGCGTCCGCTCGAATGGCCGACGGCAAAACATCCGCGCAAGATGCTGATGCTCGCGGGTTGCGTGCAGCCGTCGATGATGCCGAACGTGAACATCGCCACCGCGCGCGTGTTCGACGCGCTCGGCGTGGAAACGCTGATCGCGCCGGATGCCGGCTGCTGCGGCGCGATCCGTCTGCATCTAGGCTACAACGACGACGCGCTCGACGACCTGCGCGCCAACATCGACGCATGGTGGCCCTACGTCGAACAAGGCGTGGAAGCGATCGTGATGAACGCGTCCGGCTGCGGCGCGACCGTCAAGGAATACGCGCACCTCTTGCGCCATGATCCGGCGTATGCGGAAAAGGCGCGCCGCGTGGTGGAATTGACGCGCGACGTCGCGGAAATCCTGCCGGAGTTCGAAGAAGCTTTGGTCTCGGTCACGCGCCGCCGCTCGGTTCATACGGTGGCGTTTCATCCGCCCTGCACCTTGCAGCATGGCCAGCAGATTCGCGGCAAGGTCGAGCATTTGCTGACCGCGCTGGGCGTCGAGGTGCGTCTGCCCGCCGACAGTCATCTGTGCTGCGGCTCGGCCGGCACCTACTCGCTGACGCAACCCAAGCTCTCGTACGCGCTGCGCGATCAGAAGCTTGATCGGCTGCAAGCGCAGGAGCCGCAGGTGATCGTGTCGGCGAACGTCGGCTGCATTGCGCATCTGCAAAGCGGCACCTCGACGCCGGTCGCGCATTGGATCGAACTGGTCGAGCACATGCTGTCCGTATAATCGGGTAATCGACTTTCGCTGGACTTCCAGTTCCGACATGCCCGATCTGATTCACAACCTCGAGGCGGTGCAGCAGCGCATCGCCATGGCCGCCCACGTGGCCGGACGCGATACGCGTTCGGTCCATCTGCTCGCGGTCTCCAAGACCTTCCCCGCCGAAGACGTGCGCGCCGCCTACGCGGCGGGCCAGCGTGCCTTCGGTGAAAACTACGTGCAGGAAGCGCTCACCAAGATCGAGACGCTCGCCGATCTGCGCGCCACGCTCGAGTGGCATTTCATTGGTCCATTGCAATCGAACAAGACCCGGCCGGTGGCCGAGCAGTTCGATTGGGTGCATTCGGTGGATCGGTTGAAGATCGCGCAGCGGCTCTCGGAGCAGCGGCCGGACAATCTGCCGCCGCTCAACATCTGCCTGCAGGTCAACATCAGCGGCGAGGCGTCGAAGAGCGGTGTGAGCATTCCCGAAGCGGTGGAAGTTGCGCAGGCGATCGCCGCGCTGCCGAAGCTGAATTTGCGCGGCCTGATGGCGATTCCCGAGCCGGCCGGCGGCATCGACGAACAGCGCGTGCCGCATCGGCATTTGCGCGAACTGTTCGAGCGTCTGTGCAACGACGGTCTCGAACTCGACACGCTGTCCATGGGCATGTCGAGCGATCTCGAGGCTGCCGTGCTGGAAGGCGCGACGATCGTGCGCGTCGGCACCGCCATCTTCGGCGCGCGAGATTACTCTAACTGACCTTATCGGGCCTTTCAGGCTCCTTGGGTTCTTCACGGCACTCGGCACTTCATTCGGAACATCATGAAAATTGCTTTTATCGGCGGTGGCAACATGGCCGCTGCGTTGATCGGCGGCCTCATCAAGCGTGGCGTCGCGCCCGCTGACCTCTACGCAATCGACCCCAACGAAGACGCGCGCAAGCGCAATGAGCAGCAATTCGGCATCAAGACCGGCGCCGCCGCGGATGCCGCGCTCGGCGCGTACGACGCCGTCGTGCTGGCGGTGAAACCGCAGATCCTCAAGAGCGTCGCCGAGGCAGTGGCGCCGCATCTGCATGCGTCGCAACTGGCCGTGAGCATCGTCGCCGGCATTCGCATGGACGACATGTCGCGCTGGCTGAACGGGCACCACCGTATCGTGCGTGTCATGCCGAATACGCCGGCGCTAATCGGCATGGGCGTGACGGGGCTGGTCGCGACCGGCAGCGTCGACGAAGCGGGCCGCGCGCTCGCGTCGCAAGTGCTAGGCGCGGTCGGCGAAACCGTCTGGTTCGACGACGAAGCGAAGATCGACGCCGTCACCGCGATCTCGGGGAGCGGGCCGGCCTACGTGTTCTATTTCATCGAGGCGTTGCAGGAAGCCGCGCGCCAACTCGGCATGGATGAAGCGCAAGGCCGCGCGCTGGCGGTGGCGACCTTCACCGGCGCGGCGCAACTGGCGGCGAATTCTGACGAGCCGCCGCGTGTGTTGCGCGAACGTGTGACGTCCAAAGGCGGGACGACGGCGGCGGCGCTGGCGTCGTTCGACGCGAGCGGCGTTAAGGATGCGATCGTGCGCGGTGCGCTTGCCGCGGATGCCCGCGCGAAGGAAATGGGCGACGAGTTCGGCAAGCAGTGAGGGTGTTCGGCGGCGCCACAATTCGAGCCAGAGGTGGCGCCTGCTGAATAGCAGCGCAGAACCGGCCTCGACGCCACGCGAAAAAACTTAAAACGAGCCCGCCGCGTAATGCGCGGCGATGCCGACAAACAGCGCGCCGCCCAACCAGTTGTTATGCCGGAACGCGGCAAAGCACGCCATCCGTTCGCGATTGCGAATCAGCGTGTAGTGATAGATCGCGCAGCCGGCGGCCGCCGCCCATCCGAGCCAGTACAGCACGCCGAAGCCGAGCAGCACGCCGATCCAGACGTAAATCCCCAGCGTCGCGGCATAGCAGAGCATGATCGCGACCACGTCGAAGCGGCCGAATGTCAGCGCCGACGTGCGGATGCCGATCTTGATGTCGTCGTCGCGGTCGACCATCGCGTATTCGGTGTCGTACGCCACCGACCAGAACACATTGGCCAGCAGCATCACCCACGCGAGCAGCGGCACGTGGCCCTGAATCGCGGCGAACGCCATCGGAATGCCGAAGCCGAACGCGATCCCTAAATACGCCTGCGGAATCGCAAAAAACCGCTTGGTGAACGGATACGAACCGGCGACGAAAAGCGCCGCCACGGACAACTCTTTGGTCAGCGTATTGAGCGGCAGTATCAACAGAAACGCCAGCAACGACAGCGCAGCCGCCAGCGCCACCGCTTCCCATGCCTTGATCTTGCCCGACGTGATCGGCCGATTCTCCGTGCGCTTCACGTAGCGATCGAAGTCGCGATCCGCGTAGTCGTTGATCGCGCAACCCGCCGAGCGCATCAGCACCGTGCCCACCGTGAAAATCACCAGCAGCGGCCACGTGGGATGACCGTCGGAAGCAATCCACAGCGCGTTGAGCGTCGGCCACAGCAGCAGCAGGCTGCCGATCGGCTTGTCCATGCGCACGAGGCGCAGATACAGGGGAAGTCGGGCGAACATGGGCGGATTCTGTGAAAGTGCGAAGACGGTGCGGCTATTTTACGGGATGCGGACGGCGCGCCGCTTTCGGGCTGTCAAGGCGAATAAAGCCGACGACGCTGAAAAAAAACAAAGCCTCCCGCGCAGGGAGGCTTTGTTGGAGTCGCATTCAACTTTAACTTCAACTTCAACGCCGGCGCCGAAACGAGGCGCCTTGCGCGCAGATACTTAAGCCAGCATGGAGCGCAGCATCCACGCGGTCTTTTCGTGCGTTTGCATGCGTTGCGTCAGCAGGTCGGCCGTCGGTTCGTCGTTGGCGGCTTCCGTCGACGGGAAAATTGCGCGCGCGGTACGCACGACAGCTTCCTGACCTTCCACCAGCTGGCGGATCATTTCTTCCGCGGCCGGCACGCCGTCCGCTTCCGGAATCGACGACAGCTTGGCGAATTCCTTGTAGCTGCCCGGCGCATGCACACCCAGCGCGCGAATCCGTTCGGCGATCGAATCGACCGCCAACGCCAGTTCGTTGTATTGCGTTTCGAACATGAGGTGCAGCGTGTTGAACATCGGACCCGTCACGTTCCAGTGGAAGTTATGGGTCTTCAAATACAGCGTGTAGGTGTCGGCGAGCAGGCGCGACAGACCTTCTGCAATCTTCTTGCGATCTTTGTCGCTGATCCCGATATTGACGTGCTGTACGGCTGCTGTGGCTTCTTTTTTGGCCATGATGACTCCTTTGAAGAGTGATACGAACCGGTCGGCAAAGTGACGGTCTGCGGATAGCAAACTCGACAGCTCGAACGCTCGACAGTTTAGCCTGGAAAGCTGCTGCGTTCGTATGACGCGTGGCCACTTGCCGCGTCCAGGCGGCGGCTTCCATCAACCGCCGAGCGCGTGTTGCAGCGCCTGCGCGACGATCACGGCCACTCCGCTCGCGAAGATCGCAAAGCCTACCGCCCTGCGCGCGACCAATGCATGCCGTTGCGCGCTGTTTGCGGCTGACGTGCCGCCTGACATGCTCGTCATCATCTGCATCATGATCGTGCTCCTTCGGTTCGTATCGGTACTAGCGGAACGCAAATGCGCCCGCTCTACTGCATGACTTCAACTGTGCGATTGCTGCTTATTGCCCGCTGCGTTCCGCGAGGTCGGCCATCGCGGCGATCACGCCTTGCGCGTAAGCGGGATCGGCACGACGGAAATGCTCGATCTGACGCGCAACGATTTCCTGCGGCACGCCGTTGATATGGCGTGCGATGTTGCCGAACAGACGCTCGCGCTGAGCCGTATCGAAGAGCGCAAACAACATACCCGGCTGCGTGTAGTAGTCGTCGTCCAGGCGATGCTCGTAGCGATCCACCGTGCCCGCCGCGAGCGGCGGTTCGGCTGCGTCGGCGTCCTGCGCAAAGTCGCCGAAGCGGTTCGGCTCGTAATTCACGTTGCCGCCGAGATTGCCGTCGGTGCGCATCGCGCCGTCGCGATGGAACGAATGCGGGCTCGGGACGCGCGCTGCATTCACCGGAATCTGATGGTGATTGATGCCGAGCCGATAGCGCTGCGTATCGCCGTATGAGAACAGACGGCCCTGCAACAGACGGTCCGGCGAGAAGCCGATACCCGGCACCACATTGGCGGGCGTGAACGCCGCCTGCTCCACGTCGGCAAAGTAATTCTGTGCGTTGCGATTCAACTCGATCGTGCCGACGTCGATCAACGGATAGTCCTTCTGCGACCACACTTTCGTGATGTCGAACGGGTTGAAGCGATACGTGACGGCCTCTGCTTCCGGCATCACCTGAATGGCGAAGCGCCACTTCGGGAAATTGCCCGCGTCGATGTTGCCGACCAGATCGCGTTGCGCGCTTTCGCGGTCTTGCGCGACGACTTGTGCCGCTTCGGCATCGGTGAAGTTCTCAATGCCTTGCATTGATTTGAAATGGAACTTCACCCAGAAACGCTCGTTGGCGGCGTTGATAAACGAATACGTGTGCGAGCCGAAGCCGTGCATCTGACGGTAATTCTGCGGAATGCCGCGGTCGCTCATCAGAATCGTCACTTGATGCAGCGATTCCGGATGACGCGACCAGAAATCCCACGCGGCCACATTGCTGCGCATGTTGGTGTACGGGTCGCGCTTTTGCGTGTGGATGAAGTCCGGAAACTTCAGCGGATCGCGGATAAAGAATACCGGCGTGTTATTGCCGACCACGTCCCAGTTGCCTTCTTCCGTGTAGAACTTGATCGAGAAACCGCGCACGTCGCGTTCGGCATCGGCGGCGCCGCGCTCGCCCGCGACCGTCGAAAAGCGCATGAAGAGCGGCGTTTCCTTGCCGGCTTGCGCGAACACCTTGGCCTTCGTATAGCGCGAAATGTCGTGCGTGACCTTCAACGTGCCGAACGCACCTGAACCTTTGGCGTGAACGCGGCGTTCCGGAATCACTTCACGATCGAAGTGGGCGAGTTTTTCGAGCAGCCAGACATCTTGCAAAACAACCGGGCCGCGCGCGCCTGCGGTCATCGAATTCTGGTTGTCGGCGACGGGTGCGCCGGCGGCACTGGTGAGCTTACGTTCGGACATGCGTGACTCCTGGTTGGCTTTTATCGGAACAGATTGTGGGGGAGCGGCGCGGCACACTGAGGCCAGAGGCTCATGCGCTAGGCGGACAAGGCCCGATCGACCAGCAGGGAAAACATGACAGTGCGCGCGCTGAGCATTGAGGCGGCAAAACGGCTCGGCGCAACGGCCGTCCGAGGGACGAGGATTTGGACTTGTCGCGGCTTGGATTGCGTCATGATTTCCTCCGGGGTCTTTGGGATCGGGCGATCCATGGAGCAAACTATAACAATGCTATCGAAATAACGTGTTTGATTAATTTTATCTATTCGATAGGCCTGGCGGCTGTCGGCGCCTTATATGGGCGCCAAGCCGGTCGCCCGCTGGGCTTACGCGGCGAGCCGGCCTTCGTGGGGCATCTGTCTAGTTGACCGCGACCGGCAAATCGAGCTTCTTGACGCCCGCCAGATCGCAGGAGTTGATAGCGTCGCAAATGGCCTCAATCGCGGGCATGCGCGTGAAGCTCTTGCGCCAGGCCAGCACGACGCGGCGATCCGGCACGGGCTCGTCGAAAGCGACGTAGCTCAGCAGCCCCGAATCGATGCCGCCGGCGTGCGGCTTGACTTCATGCACCGACATGCGCGGCAGCACGGTAATGCCGACACCGCTCGCCACCATGTGGCGGATGGTTTCCAGCGAGGACCCTTCAAAGGTTTTCTGGATGCCGTCCGCGTTTTGCGAAAAGCGCATCAGTTCCGGGCAGACGCCCAGCACATGATCGCGGAAGCAGTGACCGCTGCCGAGCAGCAGCATGGTTTCCTGCTTGAGATCGTCAGCATCGATTTTCGGGCGGTTTTCCCAGGCATGCCCAGACGGCAAGGCAACCACGAAAGGCTCGTCGTATAGCGGGCGCAGCATCAGGCCGGTTTCCGGAAACGGCAGCGCCATGATGGCGACATCGATTTCGCCTTGCTTGAGCAGTTCGATCAGCTTGAGCGTGTAGTTTTCCTGCAGCATCAAGGGCATTTGCGGGACGCGCTTGATCATCTGCTTGACGAGTGTGGGAAGCAGGTACGGCCCGATCGTGTAGATGACGCCAAGACGCAGTGGCCCGACCAGCGGATCTTTGCCCTGTTTCGCGATTTCCTTGATGGCGAGCGTCTGTTCGAGAACGCGTTGCGCTTGCGTGACGATCTGTTCGCCGATCGGCGTGACGCTCACTTCGCTGGTGCCGCGCTCGAAGATCTGCACGTTCAGTTCGTCTTCGAGCTTTTTGATTGCGACCGACAGCGTCGGCTGGCTAACGAAACACGCTTCGGCGGCCCGGCCGAAGTGCCGCTCGCGGGCGACCGCGACGATGTATTTCAATTCGGTGAGCGTCATTAGGGGACCAATCAGTGCGGTGAGTTCGATAGGTTCTAGTTATACACCTATAGGGTCGGTTCGCCAACTGTTTGGGGTTATTTGCGCGGGGCGCTGGGGGGTTTGGTGGGGCTTTCTTGCTGGTTGGCCTTTCCTTGCGTTGTTAGTGGTCTATTAGCGTTGCCCCTGTGCGGGGCAGGCACCTACTTTCTTTGCCGCGGCAAAGAAAGTAGGCAAAGAAAGCCGCTTCACACCACCAGCTCATAAGCGGGTCCCTCGGCTTGGAGGGGGCAGTGGTGCATCTGGAATCCGTCGTCTCGCACATTCCCCGCGAGTGACAAAGCAGTCATACGTCCCGCCTCGCACTACGTGCTCGCCGGAGCGGTCTGCTTGAAAAGCTGGCTTTCGATCACGCGAAGGGGGTCCGTCGGCTTCGCCTCGGCGAATCCCGGCGGGATGGTTGGATTGCTTGGCTGCATCGGTACGCGGTGGCGCCGCGTGGAAAGCGACCGCAGGTGGATGCCCGGACCTATCCACTGGCTGATGAAGTACCGCCACGGCGCGCGCAGCGCCGCCGGAAGAATGACTGCCTTGTCACCAGGGCGAAATGTGCGAGAACACGGATTCCAGATGCACCACTGCCCCCTCCAAGCCAGGAGCCCCGCTTATGAGCTGGCGGTGTAAAGCGGCTTTCTTTGCCTACTTTCTTTGCCGCGGCAAAGAAAGTAGGTGCCTGCCCCGCACAGGGGCGACGCTAATAGACCACTAACAAGCCAAGGAAAGGCCAACACAAAAAAACCCGCCGAGCAGGCAAATCCTCACCTTCAAGCCTTCAAAAACTGCTCCCGCGCGCCAAGCCAGCGCGCCAGATGCTGCAACACGACCTCGGGAAACTTCTCAAGCAAAACCGCCGCAGCCTCCCGCGCAGGCTCAATCAACCACTGATCATTCTGAAGATCAGCAAACCTCAACATCGCCGCGCCCGACTGCCGCGCCCCTAAAAACTCCCCCGGTCCACGAATCTCGAGATCCCGTCTGGCGATCTCAAACCCATCAGTGGTCTCCCGCATTGTCTGAAGCCGCGCCCGCGCAGTCATCGACAAAGGCCCGGTATAAAGCAGCACACAAACCGAAGCCGCACTCCCGCGCCCCACCCGTCCCCGTAACTGATGCAACTGCGCAAGCCCAAACCGCTCCGCATGCTCGATCACCATCAACGACGCGTTCGGCACATCGACGCCCACTTCGATCACCGTCGTCGCCACCAGCAGCTGCACCTCGTTACGCGTGAACGCATCCATCACGGCCGCCTTTTCAGCCGGTGCAAGCCGTCCATGCACGAGACCGACATTCAGTTCGGGCAACGCGGCCACCAGCGTCTCATACGTCTCGACCGCGGTCTGCAACTGCAAGGTCTCGCTTTCCTCGATCAACGGACACACCCAGTACACCTGGCGCCCCGTCAACGCAGCCTCGCGCACGCGTCCGATCACCTCCTCGCGCCGTGCATCGGACACCAGCTTGGTCAGGATCGGCGTGCGCCCGGGCGGCAATTCGTCAATGGTCGAGACGTCGAGATCGGCGTAATACGTCATCGCGAGCGTGCGCGGAATCGGCGTCGCCGACATCATCAGTTGATGCGGCTGGAAGTTACGGGCGCCATCGGCGGCGTTCAGTGCCTTGGCGCGCAGCGCGAGCCGCTGCGCCACGCCGAAACGGTGCTGTTCGTCGACGATCACCAGCCCGAGGCGCGCGAACTCGACCGCGTCCTGAATGATCGCGTGCGTACCGATCACGAGTTGCGCCGTGCCGAGCGCGGCGGCTTCGATCGCGGCGCGCTTTTCCTTGGCCTTCAGACTGCCGGCCAGCCACGCAACGCTCACGCCGAGCGGCTCCAGCCAGCCGCGCAGTTTGCGCGCGTGCTGTTCGGCGAGGATTTCCGTCGGCGCCATGAGCGCGGCCTGGTAGCCGGCGTCGATGGCCTGTGCCGCGGCCAGCGCGGCGACGATCGTCTTACCGCTGCCGACGTCCCCCTGCAAAAGCCGCTGCATCGGATGAGGCTGCGTCAAATCAAGCGCGATCTCGCCGCCGACGCGCTCCTGCGCCGCCGTCAGCGAAAACGGCAGCGCTTTCAGCAGACGCGCCACCAGCGCTGATTCGTCGCCCAGCTTGCGGCGCGGCATGGCCGGCGCCGCGCGGGTGCGGCGTTCGTCGTGCGCGCGCTTGAGCGACATCTGCTGCGCGAGCAATTCCTCGAACTTGATGCGCACCCACGCGGGATGCGTGCCGTCGATCAACGCGGTCTCATCGGACTGAACGCCCGGATGATGCAGCGTGCGCACAGCGTCCATCAGCGACGGCACGCCGAGCGGCTCCATAAACGTCCGCGCGACCGACTCCGGCAGCAGTTCCGGCAGCGACGTGCGCGACAGCGCGTTGTCGATGGATTTGCGCAGATACGCCTGCGTTACGCCTGCGGTGCTCGGATACACGGGCGTCAACGCCTGCGGCAGCGGCGTGTCTTCGTCGACCACGCGTACGGCCGGATGCACCATCTCCATGCCGAAGAAACCGCCGCGCACGTCGCCGCGCACCCGCAGCCGCGCGCCGATCGCCATCTGCTTGACCTGGGAGCCGTAGAAATTCAGAAAACGCAGCACCAGTTCGTCGCCGGCGTCGTCGCGCAGTTTCACCAACAACTGACGGCGTGGACGATAGGCGATCTCGTTGTCGAACACCACGCCTTCGGTTTGCGCAACGCCGCCCGGCAGCAGATGCCCGATCGGCGTCAGCGAGGTTTCGTCCTCGTAGCGCATTGGCAAATGCAGCACGAGGTCGATGTCGCGCGTCAGGCCGAGTTTGGCGAGCTTGTCGGCGGTTTTGTCCGCGGGTTTGGCGGCGGATTTCGCGCCGGACTTCACTGCGGATTTTGCGGCAACCTTGGGGCCGGGCTTGCCGGCGGGCCTGTCGCCGAATATGTCGGCAGGCTTGCCGACGTGTGTGTCACCGGATGGATCCACAAGGCCGACGCGCTCGCCGACAGATGTTTCAGCGGGCTCGCCGGCGCGTTTGCCGCCAACTTCGTCAACGGGCTTGCCATCCGACTCGTCACTCTGTCGCGAAGCTTTTCCAGCGTTCAACCCGGCGTCCGCGCCGACACCCTGGCCCGCGTCGCTCACTCCCGCCACCGCCTTGCCGCGCGAGACGCGGCGCCTGGGTTCGGCGCTCACTTCATCGGTAACGGAGGGCGATCGGCGGTCGGACAATGGCATGGGCTGCTTCGCAAGTACAATATCGGCTGTCAAAGGGTTCGGCGCCATACAGCGCGCGGGCTCGCGGGCCGCTCTGGCGTCCCGCAATCATAGCCGCCCGGCTCCGGCTTCGGCTCAATTCAGTTCATTTCGCTTCCAGTCGTTCGTATGTTGACGCTTTCCGATTTCGATTTCGATCTGCCTCCCGAGCTGATCGCGCAAGTCGCGCTGCCCGAGCGCAGCGCCAGCCGCCTGCTCGAGGTGGATCACCCGGCCGACGCCACCGGCCCCGCGCGCCTGATCGACCGCCGTTTTGCCGAGTTGCCCGAATGCATCACGGCCGGCGATCTGCTGGTCTTCAACGATACCAAAGTCCTGAAGGCGCGCTTCCTCGGCCAAAAGGCCAGTGGCGGCAAGATCGAAGTGCTGGTAGAGCGCCTCACCGGCGAGCGCACGGCGCTCGCGCAGATCCGCGCGAGCAAGAGCCCGCAGCCGGGCACCACGATCCGGCTGGCGGATGCATTCGACGTCACGGTCGGCGAGCGAGTCGAGCCGTTCTACACGCTGCATTTCCCCGACGATTGTCTGACGCTGATCGAGCAGTTCGGCCGGCTGCCGTTGCCGCCGTACATCGAGCACGATCCCGATTCGACCGATGAAACCCGCTATCAAACGGTGTTCGCGCAGAATCCCGGCGCGGTCGCCGCGCCCACGGCCGGCCTGCATTTCGACAACACGCTGCTGGCCCGCCTCGACGAAAAAGGCGTGGAACGCGCGACGCTGACGCTGCACGTCGGCGCGGGCACCTTCCAGCCGGTACGGGTCGAGAATCTCGCCGAGCACAAGATGCACAGCGAGTGGTATCACTTGCCGCAATCGCTCGCTGACCAGATCGCGGCGACGCGCGCGCGCGGCAACCGCGTGATCGCGGTGGGCACGACCTCGATGCGCGCGCTCGAAGCCGCCGCGCGCGACGCCGAAGCCGCAGGCCGCCCGTTGGCCGCAGCCAGCACGGAAACCGACATTTTCATCACACCGGGCTATAAATTCCGCGTGGTCGACCGGCTCGTCACCAATTTCCATTTGCCGAAATCCACGCTGCTGATGCTCGTGTCGGCTTTCGCGGGCGTCGAGACGATTCGCGAAACCTATCGCCATGCGATCGAGCAGCGTTACCGCTTCTTCAGCTACGGCGACGCGATGCTGCTCACGCGGCGCGACGTCTGATCGACGTCCACGAGAATTTTCGCAGTTCCAGCCCGCCGCGAACCTTTCCGCCGGCGCTCAACATTTGCGCCGGACTGTTTTCCGGTAGCACAGGAGTTTTTTCATGACCAACGGTCAATCCGTTAGCACGCGCGCCGATCACGGCGCTTACCTCGGCGATCACGTCCGCCCGGAAAACGGCCTCAATTTCGAATTGCTCGGCGTCGACGGCCTGGCCCGCCGCGGCCGCGTCACGCTGAATCACGGCGTGGTGGAAACGCCGATCTTCATGCCCGTCGGCACCTACGGCACCGTGAAGGCCGTGCAGCCGCGCGAGCTCAAAGAAATGCACGCGCAGATCATCCTCGGCAACACCTTCCACCTGTGGCTGCGCCCGGGTCTGGAGACGATCGAGGCGCACGGCGGTCTGCACGGCTTCATGGGCTGGAAAAAGCCGATCCTCACCGACTCGGGCGGCTTCCAGGTGTTCTCGCTTGGCGATCTGCGCAAGATCACCGAAGATGGCGTCACGTTCGCGTCGCCGATCAACGGCGACAAACTGTTTCTGTCGCCCGAAGTGTCCATGCAGATCCAGAAAGTGCTCAACTCGGACATCGTCATGCAGTTCGACGAATGCACGCCGTACGCGACCAATAACGTGCCGACCTCGCACAAGGAAGCGGCCGATTCGATGCGCATGTCGATGCGCT
Source organism: Paraburkholderia sp. BL27I4N3 (assembly GCF_003386115.1). NCBI lineage: Bacteria > Pseudomonadati > Pseudomonadota > Betaproteobacteria > Burkholderiales > Burkholderiaceae > Paraburkholderia > Paraburkholderia sp. BL27I4N3. Next base: position 3,756,692 of record NZ_QREJ01000001.1, read on the forward strand.
GGGCGCAGCGCTCCATCGACGAATTCAGGCGGCTGGGCAATCCCAACGCGCTGTTCGGCATCGTGCAAGGCGGCATGTTCGAGGACCTGCGCGACGAGTCGCTGGCAGGCTTGGCCGAAAAGGATTTCCACGGTCTCGCGATCGGCGGTCTGTCGGTCGGCGAGCCGAAGGAAGACATGATGCGCGTGCTGAACCACATCGGTCCCAAGTTGCCGGCCAACAAGCCGCACTACCTGATGGGCGTGGGCACGCCGGAAGATCTGGTGGCGGGCGTGGCCGCCGGCGTCGACATGTTCGATTGCGTGATGCCGACCCGCAATGCACGCAACGGCTGGCTGTTCACGCGTTTTGGCGACGTGAAGATCCGCAACGCGGCGCATAAAAATTCGCTGCGCCCGCTCGACGAGCAGTGCGGCTGCTACACCTGCCGAAATTTCACTCGCGGCTATCTGCATCATCTGCATCGAGTAGGGGAAATCCTCGGTGCGCAGTTGAATACGATCCACAACCTGCACTACTACCTCGAACTGATGCAGGAAATCCGCGACGCAATCGACGCGAAAATGTTCGAGGCCTTCCGCAAACGCTTTCACGAGAACCGCGCGCGCGGCACCGCCGAGGCGCCGTAACGGCGCGGCAGAACGGATTCAGCCGAAGAATCCGTCCACCTCGCCGGGAAAACCTTACAATTATCTTTCGCGAGCGGCGGTAAAAACGGCAAAGCAGGCTTTAAACGGTTGATCCCAAAGCCGATTCGCCGCGCTGACGCGCGTCGGGCCGGTGGTAGAATAACCGGCTGATTTTTTTGATCGTTTTGACTTATAACGGAGAGACCAACGTGTCGTTCATTTCCAATGCCTTCGCCCAAGGCACAGCAACAGGTGGCATTGAATCGAACCTGATGAGCTTCCTGCCGCTGATCCTGATGTTCGGCGTGCTGTACTTCATCATGATTCGCCCGCAAATGAAGCGCCAGAAGGAACATCGCAACATGCTCGCCGCGATGGCCAAGGGCGATGAAGTGGTGACGAATGGCGGCATCGTCGGCAAGGTGACCAAGGTGGGCGAAGCCTACGTCGGCGTCGAAATCTCGGAAGGCACGGAAATCACCGTGCAAAAAGCGTCGGTCACGACGATTCTCCCGAAGGGCACGATCAAGTCGCTGTAAGGCCGAATCTCTCGCGTCCGGCGCGGCCTCGCCGGCAGTTCACGCAGCACACCGTGAACCGCCCGCGCTCATCGCCGGACGCATCGCTTCCAAGCCAACCTTCCCGTTGGACCACTCATGAATCGTTACCCCCTCTGGAAATACGCCGTGATGCTGGTGGCTCTGGTCATCGGCCTCGTGTACACGCTGCCCAACCTGTTCGGCGAAGCGCCGGCGGTGCAGGTGTCGAGCGGCAAGGCAACGGTCAAGCTCGACTCGACCACGCTGTCGGCTGTCGAAGCCGCGCTCGCCGCGAATCAGATCAAGCCGGACGACGTCACGTTCGACAACTCGGCGACCAACGCGAACATCCGCGTGCGTCTGCCGGACACCGACACGCAACTGCGCGTGAAAGACCTGCTGCAGAAGTCGCTGAACAGCGATCCGACCGACCCGCAGTACATCGTCGCGCTGAATCTGCAAAGCGCGTCGCCGCGCTGGCTGACCGCCCTGCACGCGCTGCCGATGTACCTCGGTCTCGATCTGCGCGGCGGCGTCCACTTCCTGCTGCAGGTCGACATGGCCGGCGCGCTGAACAAAAAGCTCGATTCGGACGCTTCGGACGCGCGCACGCTGCTGCGTGACAAGAATATCCGCGACGGCGGCGTGAACCGCGTGAACCAGTCGGTGGTGATCAATTTCGCCGACCAGGCCACGGCGGACAACGCGTCGAAGCAATTGAGCCGCGGCATCGCCGAACTCCAGTGGGCCTCGCAAGCCGGCCCGGACGGTGGCGTGCAACTGGTCGGCACGTTCACGCCGGCAGTGCAGAAAGCCGTGCAGGACGCCGCGCTCAAGCAGAACATCACCACGCTGCATAACCGCGTGAACGAACTCGGCGTGGCCGAGCCGGTGATCCAGCAGCAAGGCGCCGACCGCATCGTGGTCGAACTGCCGGGCGTGCAGGACACGGCGAAGGCGAAGGACATCATCGGCCGCACGGCAACGCTCGAAGCGCGCCTCGCCGATCCGGTCAACACGCATCCGAATCCGTCCGATCCGGTGCCGCCGGGCGACGAACTGTTCACGCAAGGCAACCAGACGCCGGTGCTGCTGCGCAAGCAGATCATCTTCACGGGCGACCGGATTATCGACGCGTCGGCGGGCTTCGACGAACATCAACGCCCTTCGGTCAACATCCGTCTGGATTCGGCCGGCGGCCGCGCGGTGGCCAGCATCTCGCGCGACAACATCGGCAAGCCGATGGCCATGGTGTTGTTCGAAAAAGGCAAGGGCGAAGTGCTGACGGTGGCAACCATCCAGTCGGAACTGGGCGACCGCTTCCAGATCACCGGGCAGGCCACGCCGCAAGGCGCCGCCGACCTCGCACTGCTGCTGCGCGCCGGCTCGCTGGCCGCGCCGATGGACATCATCGAAGAACGCACGATCGGCCCGAGCCTCGGCGCGGACAACATCAAGAAGGGCTTCCACTCGGTGGTGTGGGGCTTCGCGGCGATCGCCGTCTTCATGATCGCGTACTACATGCTGTTCGGCGTGATCTCCATGATCGGCCTGTCGGTCAACCTGCTGCTGCTGATCGCCGTGCTGTCCATGCTGCAAGCCACGCTCACCTTGCCGGGTATCGCCGCTATCGCGCTCGCGCTCGGTATGGCGATCGACGCGAACGTGCTGATCAACGAACGCGTGCGTGAAGAACTGCGCAACGGCGCGCCGCCGCAACTGGCCATCCAGAACGGCTACGCGCACGCCTGGGCGACGATTCTCGACTCGAACGTCACCACACTGATCGCCGGTATTGCGCTGCTCGCATTCGGCTCCGGCCCGGTGCGCGGTTTCGCGATCGTGCACTGTATCGGCATTCTGACGTCGATGTTCTCGGCCGTGTTCTTCTCGCGCGGCATCGTCAATCTCTGGTACGGCGGCAAGAAGAAGCTGAAGTCGCTGGCTATCGGCCAGGTGTGGCGTCCGGAGACGGCGCCGGCAGGCTCGGCTGCTTACCTCGGCAGCGAAGACGCCGCGACCGACACGGCGCAAGCCGTTGCCGCGGTCGCCGCCAAGCCGTCGAAGGCCAGGGCCGCCGTCGCGCAGGCACGCGCCGGCAAGCCGACCGTGCGCCGCCGCAATGCGCCGGGTTCGTCGCCGGGTTCATCGAGCACGCCGCAGAAACCGGGTTCGTCCCGCTGAGTCCCGGAGAACAAGACCATGGAATTTTTCCGTTTCCGCAAAGACATTCCGTTCATGCAGCGCGCGTTGATTTTCAACGCGATCTCGCTGCTGACGTTCCTTGCCGCTGTGTTTTTCCTGCTGCATCGCGGGCTGCATCTGTCGGTGGAGTTCACCGGCGGCACGGTTGTCGAAGTGCAGTATCCGGGCGCCGCGCCGCTCGAACCGGTGCGCGCTACGCTGGGCAAGCTCGGTTACGCCGACGCTCAGGTGCAGAACTTCGGCACCTCGCGCGACGTGCTGATCCGCCTGCCGCTCAAACAGGGCTACACGTCCGCGCAACAGAGCGATCAGGTGATGACCGCGCTGAAGGCCGACACACCGCAAGTGCAATTGCAACGCGTCGAGTTCGTCGGCCCGCAGGTCGGCAAGGAACTCGCCACCGACGGCCTGCTCGCGCTGGCCTGCGTGGTGGTCGGTATCGTGATCTACCTGTCGTTCCGCTTCGAATGGAAGTACGCGGTGGCCGGCGTGATCGCGAACTTGCACGACGTGATCATCATTCTCGGCTTCTTCGCGTTCTTCCAATGGGAGTTCTCGCTGTCGGTGCTGGCTGCGGTGCTCGCGGTGCTCGGCTATTCGGTGAACGAGTCGGTGGTTATCTTCGACCGGATTCGTGAGACCTTCCGCCGCGAGCGCAAGCTCACCGTGATCGAGGTGATCAACCACGCGATCACCAGCACGATGTCGCGAACCATCATCACCCACGGCTGTACGCAGATGATGGTGCTGTCGATGTTCCTGTTCGGCGGCCCGACGCTGCACTACTTCGCCTTGGCGCTGACGGTCGGTATTCTGTTCGGTATCTACTCGTCGGTGTTCGTCGCCGCGGCGCTCGCCATGTGGTTCGGCGTGAAGCGCGAAGATCTGATCAAGGACAGGAAGGACCGCACCGACGCGGACGATCCGAACGCAGGCGCGCAAGTCTGATTCTGTTGTAGTTTCAGACCTCGCAACGCAAAAGGCCGGTTCATTATGAACCGGCCTTTTGCGTTTACCGCCGCGTTTCTTCGCCGTCGCGCCGCCCTACATCAGAGCGAGACGGCACAGCGCCCGCTTCAGCGAAAGCCTAGCTTGCGACGCGCCGCCATCAACGCGACAAGACTCACGAGCGCGGCGAAAATGAGGTAGTAACTCGGCGCGGCCTTCGAGCCCGTCGCGCTGATCAGCCACGCGATGATGAACGGCCCGAAGCCGCCGAAGATCGTCACGGCAATGTTATAAGCCAGCGACATGCCGGTGGTACGCGTTTGCACCGGGAACATCTCCGAAAGCAGGCCTGGCAGCGCTGCGAAATATCCGGTCATCAGAAAGCCGAACACGATCTGCATGGCAATCAAGGTGCCGAAAGTCGGATGCGCGACCAGGTACACGAAGGCCGGGTAGATGAGCACAAGCAGCAGCAGCGCCGAGATCAGCATGATCGTGGTGCGCCCGTGCCGGTCAGACAGATGGCCAATCAGCGGCGAGAACACCATCTGAATCAGGCCGGTCAGCGCAATCGCCGCGAACGCCACCGAAGGCGCCAGTCCCAACTGCTTGACGCCGAACGTCGGCATGAACAGCACAAGATACGTCGACACCGTGCCGAGCACGACCACGCCAATCGCAACCAGCAGGCGCAATTTCTGGCCCGTGAAGGTGTCGCGCAGCGGCGTCCCGGTGGTTTCGGCCGCGAGAAACTCGGGCGTCTCGTCGAGCTTCGTGCGGATGTACCACGCGACCGGACCGATCAGCAGGCCGAAGATGAACGGCACGCGCCAACCCCAGGAACCCATCTGTTCCGGCGAGAGCTTGCCGGTGAGCAGTACGCCAAAACCGGCGGCAAGCAGCGTGGTCAGGCCTTGGCTCGCCACCTGCCAGCTCGCAAAAAAGCCGCGCCTCCCCGGCACGTGTTCCGCGAGGAACGCGGTGGCGCTGCCGAATTCTCCGCCCGCCGAGAAACCTTGCATCAGACGCGCCAGCACGAGGATCACGGGCGCGGCGAGGCCGATACTCTGATAGGTTGGCAGAATCGCGATGATCAGCGTGCCGCCCATCATCAGCAAGATCGAGAGCGTGAGCGCCGCCTTGCGGCCGGCGCGGTCGGCATACGCGCCGATCACGATCGCGCCGAGCGGCCGCATGAAGAACGACACGCCGAACGTGCCGAGCGTGAGGAGCAGCGAGACCGTGTCGTTACCGGCCGGGAAAAACAGCTTCGCGATGATCACCGCGAAAAAACCGTACACCACCAGATCGAACCATTCCAGCGCGTTGCCGATCGAGGCCGCGACCACCGCGCGCCACGAATTCTGCCGGCTCCCCGCCAGGCTTGCTGCTGTCGTTGCGTTCATGCAGATCTCCGATTCGCGCGAAATATTATTCATGTTGGCATTACGCCTCAAACGCCCGACTGGATGCGCGCACAACCAGTACGGTGCCTGCGCTCTATGTACCCGAAAAAATAAACCGGCGCGAGTGCGGAATTGCGCGATGCCGCTGCGTAAGGCTTTCAGCGTTTCAAATGGGCAATAAAAAACCGCTTCGTCGCGAAAGCGAACGAAACGGTTTTTTTGTTGCGACGCAACGGCGACGCGACTGAAGACCTTGAATCAAACGCCCATGAAAGCGCTTATTGCTTGATGCCTTCGGATTGAATATGCAGCTTGGTGTCCATGCTGAAGCCGTACTTGGAGCCGAAATCCATGCCGTAATCGGCGCGGCTGAAATGCGCGCTCGCTTCCACGCCGCACACTTCGCGCTTGAGCACCGGATGCTGCATGCACTTGAACGACTCGATCTTCAGATTGAGCGGCTTGGTGACGCCGTGCATGGTCAGGCTGCCGACCACTTCGACAGGCTTGTCGCCGTCGAACTTGATATCGGTGCCCTTATAGGTCGCCGACGGATACTTGGCGACGTCGAAGAACTCGTTCGACTTCAAGTGCTCGTCGAGCTTGCCGTTGCCCGTATCGATCGACGCGGGATCGACCGTCACGTCTACCGTGCCGGTTTTCGCCGCGCGGTCGAGCGTGACCGTGCCGGAGCTTTTGGTGAATTTGCCGCGCCATACCGACATACCGCCGAAGTGATCCGCCTCGAAGCTCGGATACGTGTGGGTGGGGTCGAGCTGATAGGTATCGGCGGCCGCCAACGCGCCGAACGAAAAAGTCGAAGCCAGCGCGCCGACGGCGATCAACATGGATGTTTTCAATTCACGCTCCTAGGTTCTTGAAGAAAGCTGCCGCGCCCGAACCGCGCCGCGGACATCACTTATGTGCTGCAACGATATGAAATTTGATGACCACTTCGTCGGCGACTACCGAGGTGTCTTTCCATTCCCCGGTGCCGATGTCGAATTGCGAGCGCTTGATTGGCAATGAACCGTCGAAGGTTTGCACGGCGCCCTGCTGGGTCACCGTCACCGGCACCACCACCGTCTGCGACTTGCCTTTGACGGTCAGCTTGCCCGTCACCTTGAACTGGTTGCCGCCGGCCGGCGCGATCGCGCTCGAGACGAAAGTGGCGCTCGGATAGGTCTTCGCGTCGAACCAGTCCTTGCCGCGCACCTGGTCGTTGTAGCTTTCGTCGCCGAGATCGTAGCTGGCCACGTCGATGCTGAGCTGCGCGGTGCCGTCGGCCGGTTTTGCCGGATCGAACTTGATCTGCGCGGTGAACTTGCCGAACTTGCCTTCCACCGGCACGTTCATCTGCTTCGAGGTGGCCGTCACCGAACTCTTCGCGACGTCGACTTGCGCCAAGGCGCTGCCTGCCACCGTCAGCGAGGCCGCAGCGAACGCGGCGAGCATGTAGCGATAAAACGAAACCTTCATGGTTGTCCTTATTTGAGGAAAGGGAGCATGCGTGAGAGCAGGCCGTCGCGGTCCAGCCATTGATGCTTGAGCGCGGCCACAACGTGCAACGCGACCAGCACGAGCAAGGTGTAATTCAGCGTGATATGCACGTTCTTCAGCAGTTCCTTGAGATGCGGATCCGGCGCGATCAGGCGCGGCAGCGGAATCAGCCCGAGGTACACCACCGGGATATTGGCCGCCGAGCTGTACAGATAGCCCGAGGCGGGAATCGCGATCATCAGCAGGTACAGCAGCAGGTGCACGAGATGCGCCGCGCCGCGCTGCCAGACCGGCATGCGGCGCGGCATCACGGGGGCCGCATGCGTGGCGCGCCACAGAATGCGCAGGACGGCGAGCGCGAACACCGTCACGCCGATCCATTTGTGCCACGAGAAGTACTTCAGCTTGGTGGGCGTGAAGCCGGGAATATCGGTCATCACCCAGCCGAGCGCGAAGCCGCACACGATCAGCAGCGCGATCAGCCAATGCAGGGCGATGGCAGTCCGCGTGTACGACTCGCGGCTGGCGAACGAAGGATTGAGTGCCATGACAGGTCAACGCAAGCTAAGAGAGGTTAACGGCGCAGCCCGCACTGCTATTCCAGCCTTCGATGCACATGGCATCGACGCGTATTACGGGACCATGCCGGTTGCGGCACGCGCCAAGGCGGCCATGCTACCCCAATCGGAAAAAACTGGCTGCGGGCCGCTGACGCGCCGCGGATCGGCAGTTTCTTCGCCCACGTCGCCGGCATTGAACAATTGGGGACGGAGGCTGTCAGAGTTATACCGATTGCATGTAGGATCAACCGTCAGCTGAACAGGCCGCCCCGCCCGCGGTCCGCAGCCCATGCGACGGTCCGTGCGACGTCCGGGCGCGTTTTGGTACTATTGCTCCACCTTTTTTATCAGACCTGCCATAGAACGGGCATTGCACGCCTCCCCTCACACCGTCGGCCCCTTGCTCTATGGACCATGACAACCTGATTGCGTGCCATGAATGCGATACGCTGTTCCGCAAGCCGCGGCTTGTCGGGCGCACGGTCGCGCGCTGTCCGCGTTGCGGGGCGACGCTTTACAGCGGCGTGGCCCGCAAGCTCGACGCCATCAGCGCAATGACGCTCGGCGCGCTGATCACTTTCCTGATCGCGCAGGGCTTCCCGATCGTCGAACTCGAAACCAATGGCATCACCTCGCAGACCACGTTGTTCGGCGCGCTCGTCGCGCTGTGGGGCGAAGACATGCAGATCGTCGCGGTCATGGTGTTCTGCTCGACCATTCTGTTTCCGCTGACTGAGCTCCTTGCACTGCTCTATGTGCTGATCCCGCTGCGCGCGGGTTATGTGCCGCCCGCCTTCAATCAGGTGCTGCGCGCCATTCAGTTCGTGCGCCCGTGGGGCATGATCGAAGTGTTCATGCTCGGCGTTCTGATCACGATCGTGAAGATGGTCAGTCTCGCGCGCGTGATTCCCGAAGCGGCGCTGTTCGCGTTCGGCGTGCTGACACTGATGTTCGCGGTGGTGGTCACATTCGATCCGCGCATTCTGTGGGACCTCGCCGACGAACTTGGCGACCGCAGCCAGCGCCCACTGCCGCGCACCTCCGCCGATAGCGCGGCGGCCGCCGTCAGTTCGGTCGCCGGCCCGCCCGCGCCGGCCGAATTGCACACCGCCGCGGCGCCCGACGTGCACACTGCACCGTCCGGCTTGCCGCCGGTGCCGCCGACGCCACGTCGAGGATGAGCACGCGATGAAATACGTCACCGCAAGACGTGCCGGTCTGCTTAGTTGCCACGCATGCGGACGCGTCGAACCGCGCATCCGCTCCGTCACGCCGCAGCACTGCGCACGGTGCGGCTCGCGCCTGCACTCGCGCAACCCTGACAGCCTGATGCGCACGTGGGCGCTGCTGATCGCCGCGGCGCTCCTGTATATTCCCGCGAATCTGCTGCCGGTGATGCACACCTCGTCGCTGCTCGGTTCCGAAGACGACACCATCATGAGCGGCGTCGTCTATTTCTGGACCTCGGGCGACTGGCCGCTCGCGGTGATCGTGTTCATCGCCAGCATCATGGTGCCGATGCTCAAGCTGAGCGTGCTCGTGCTGCTGACCGTCACGGCGCAGCGCCGTTCGCGCTGGCGGCCCGAGCAGCGCACCACGCTATACCGGATGGTCGAACGGATCGGGCGCTGGTCGATGCTCGACGTGTTCGTCGTCACACTGACTGTGGCGCTGGTGCGCTTCAAATCGCTTGCCGTCATCACGGCCGGCCCCGGCGCGATCGCCTTCGGCTCGGTCGTGATTCTGACCATGATGGCCTCCATGCAATTCGATCCACGGCTCATCTGGGATAGCGTGGAAGGCAGCGTGGAAGGAAGCGCGAACGGCAGTACCCAAAAACCTCAGGACCTCAAACATGACTAGCCCGCAAGAACCGACGCCCGCCTCCGATGCGCCGCGCAACGATTCGAACGGACCGAAGCTGCCGCCCCAACTCCCGGACCCTGAAATTGAGCCGCGCAGCCGCTGGCTGCCTTCGCTCGTCTGGGTGATTCCGCTGATCGCCGCGCTGATCGGCATCGCGCTCGTGATCAAGTCGGTGACCGAGAAAGGCCCGACCATCACGATCAGCTTCGTGAGCGCCGAAGGTCTCGAGCCCGGCAAGACCAAGGTGAAGTACAAGGACGTCGATGTCGGCTCGGTGAAGACCATCACGCTGTCGAAAGATCTGTCCCACGTGCTCGTGCAGGTGCAGTTGACCAAGGAAGGCGAAGACTTCGCGGTCAAGGACTCGCGTTTCTGGGTGGTGCGGCCGCGTATCGGCGCGAGCGGCGTGTCGGGTCTCACCACGCTGCTTTCGGGCGCGTACATCGGGGCAGACGCCGGCCACTCGCCGGATAGCGAGAAGAATTTTGTCGGCCTCGAAACGCCGCCGCCCATTACCGGCGACCAGAAGGGCCACCAGTTCGTGCTGCACGGCGACTCGCTCGGCTCGATCGACATCGGCTCGCCGATCTTTTACCGGCGCGTGCAGGTCGGCCAGGTGGTCGGCTTCTCGCTCGACAAGGACGGCACCGGCGTGACCATGCAGGTCTTCGTGTCCGCGCCGTTCGACCAGTATGTCGGCACCAATTCGCGCTGGTGGCATGCGAGCGGCGTCGATCTGCGGCTCGATTCCAGCGGCTTCAAGCTGAACACACAATCGCTTGCGACGGTGATCGTGGGCGGCTTGTCGTTCCAGTCGCCGCCGGGTCAGGGCGTGGGCGCGCAGGCGCCGAACAACATGACGTTCCGCCTCGGCTCGGACGAAGCGGATGCCATGCGCGAACCGGACGGCGTGCCGTTGCGTGTGGTGATGAACTTCAACCAGTCGCTGCGTGGCTTGTCGATCGGCGCACCGGTCGATTTCCGCGGCATCGTGCTGGGCCAGGTGACCAATATCGGCATCGACTACGATCCGAAGACGCGCAGCTTCACCATGCCGGTGACGATGAACCTGTACCCCGACCGCCTCGGCAAGCGCTTCCGCGAAACGGCGCCCGCGCCTGGCAGCATGGCGGGGCAAACCATGCTGCAAGCGCTCGTCAAACATGGTCTGCGCGGCCAGTTGCGCACGGGCAACCTGATTACGAGCCAGTTGTACGTGGCGGTGGATATCTTCCCGAAGGCGCCGCCGGCAACCGTCGACGTAACAAAGGATCCGCTCGAACTGCCGACGATTCCGAACACGCTCGACGAGTTGCAACTCCAGGTCGCCGACATCGCGAAGAAGCTCGACGCGGTGCCGTTCGATCAGATCGGCAACAACCTGAACAGCGCGCTGAAGAACGCCGATCAACTCTTCACGCGACTCGACAAGGAAGTCGTGCCGCAGGCTCGCGACACGCTCGCGGCGGCCAAGCAAACCTTCGGTTCAGCCGAAGCGACGTTGCAGCAGGACTCGCCGTTGCAGTCCGATGTTCATCAGGCGTTGCAGGAATTGACGCGCACATTGCAGTCGCTGAATGCGCTGTCGGATTATCTGGAGCGTCATCCCGAGTCGCTGTTGCGCGGTAAAACAGGAGATAAACCATGATGTTTGCCCGGCTCCCCAGCCCGCCGCGCGGGCTCGTGCGCGGCGCTGTCGTTGCAGGCGCGCTGGCCGGTATGGCAGCGCTGGCCGCGTGCTCGTCGCCGACAAGCCGCTTCTATACGCTCGGTGCCGACAGTGCCGCCGGATCGGCTGCGCCGGTCAGCGCGCAGACCACGGCGGCGCCGGCATGGCTGATTGAAGTCGCGCCGATCGACGTGCCGCCGCAGGTGACCAAGAATCAACTCGTCGTGCAAACGGGGCCGACGCAGGTTCAGGTGCTCGAACAGGACCGCTGGGCTTCCTTGCCCGGCGACGAAATCCGTCGCGCGCTGTCGACGAATCTGACGGAGCAATTGGGCACCATCGACGTGTACGGCACGGCGTATCCGGATTCGACGCCGGTGTATCGCGTCAGCATGAATGTGCAGCGCTTCGAGTCATGGCCTGGTTCGCATGCGTTGATCGATGCGGTGTGGAGCGTGCGGGCCGTGCGGAGCACGACGGTGATGACTTGCCGCAGCGTGGTGAGCGAGCCGGTCAGCGGCGGATATGACGCGCTGGTGGACGGGCACCGGAAGGCGTTGCAGGAGATCTCCACGCAAGTGGCTTCGGCGGTGCGGGCCATGGCGGCGTCGGCTGCGCAGGCCCGAGGGAATGCGACGACGAAGGGCGCGGTTGCGTCCGCGCCGCCGTGTCCGTCGAGCGCTGGCAGCGCGGCGACCGGCGCTTGATCGATCGGGCACGGCGCAACGCCGTTGCCTGTTTGCCCGTGGCGCGCGAGGCGCGATCACGGGCTTTCGCAGGTTTGTAGACGGCGCGCCTCTTGCGGGCTTGCGCGCCCGTCGCGAATGTAGCTCTCCTTCTCCAGCTTTTATCCGCCAGCAACGCCGTGTCCGGTTGCCGCGCGCGCGTCGACGACCGCTTCCGACACGCCTGTGCGAGTGGTTCCAATACCATCTACCAGGCGGCTATCCGAAGTCGCCGGCGGCGAAGCATGCCTCAAGTCACATTTTCCGAATCCATCCGCTGCACCATTAAGCGGCGCAAAAAGTGCGTCAATTCTGCTCATCGATAAGCACTAGCCGAGGGCAGTTCGATCGTTCATGCCGTCGTCAAGGTACTAATTACTTTTATTACATTTACGAGGCGCACTTTTTACTGAATAAATAGCCACGTTTTGTGGCTTAGCCTAATCTAGGAATATTCAGACGTTTGAAACTATTTCGCTGGAGACGATCATGCGTCACCGCGCACATGCTCTGCCGCCGACGCCTCGCATCGTCGTCTACGGTCTGGCCTTTTCAGACAGTCGAGGTGCCTTGCGATTCTTCTTTGTCAGCGGTCTGCTCCGCACGCCCGGCTTCGGCGTGATCGAGCATGTAGCGTGGCTGCGAAGCATGCATCCGGCGTTATCGCAGCATCTCGCGCTGCTGGAGAGTAACGCCGCGTGCGCGGTGCGCGCCGTGATCCTTCGCGAGTGCGATGCTCAGGCGGAATGCGCCGGCCTTCCCTTCAAGGCGCAACTGGATGACAACGTGCGCTTTGAGACCATCCGTCTGACGCGCGGCGGCCATACGCTGCTCAACATGCGCTGCGGAACGGTGGCCGAACGGGCAAGCCTGAATGCCGATGTCGTCGGCGTAGCAGTTCTGTGTGCGGAAGATCTCGCGGTCCGGCGTGAATTATTGGCGAAACGTGCGTCGCACACTGCCCTGCGCACCAGCGCGATTGTGCTGCTGCGCAGGGAATGGGAGCGCGGCCGCCATCACCCGCTCAACACCCGGGCATTGTGTTTCCTGTTCAGCCGTGCGTTTCCGTCCGCGTGGCGCCGGCTCGCGCAACTGCCGGAGATTGAAATGCCGGCGACGAATGCGACACCGGCCGAGGCGCTGTGCCTGCTCATGAACCAGGCCCGCGCGGCGCGCGTGTCTGTGCCCGCAAACCCGGAATGCGCAGACCGGCCCTTCCGCAGAAGGGGTATTGCCGCGACGAACCAGATCAAGTCCGTGTCCGGCAACGACTCGTTGCGGATAGAGAGCGATGAACCGACGCTCCAACACGAAGGAAGGCGAAACGGCACGCGGCGCGACCGCGCCGTGAACCGGCATCTGGTTTTAGTAAAGGCGCGGCCGTCCTCGTTAGCGAGCCGACCATGATCGATGCTCACGCTTGCAGACACGCGATAGCCAGACAACCGCGGCAGCCGGGCAAAACTCAATTGGTTAGGCGCCCGCGACACGATGACATTCGTCATCGTCAACAAATCAGACCTTGGCGCGGGATACCCTGCAGATCGGCCGCTATCGTCTGACGCCGCTCGGGTCGGCTGCCTATGGCGCGCCGACCGTGTTCTACAACGTCGCCCTGTTCACCCTGAATAGCCGCTGCTCGCCGGCGGTGGATTCTGGCGCATGACGGGCGCCCGCTGCGATGCCCCTGACCTTCGCGCTTTGCTTTATGCGCTGCGACCGACGCGCCGCCGCATGCCACCCAGGACATCGCGCATGGCGGCCCACCCCGACCGCGTACAATAGCGCCTTATCCAACGCCTTCCGGCAACCTCAATGTCCTTCGATTTCTTCCTCCCTTGCCCACGCGGCCTTGAAGCCTCGCTCGCGGCCGAACTCGCCGAAATTGCAGCGAAACACCTGAATGGCGCGCCGTTCACGGCCGGCACACAAGTGCCGGGCGGCGTGCATTTCCGCGGAGGCTGGGCTGCCGGCATGGCCGCCAACCTGTATTCGCGCCTCGCGAGCCGCGTGCTGCTGAAGATCGCGCACCGCCCGTATCGCAGCGAGCAGGACGTGTATGCGCTTGCGGTCGAGCAGCGTTGGGAACAATGGTTCTCGGCAAATGAAACGCTGCGCGTGGACGTCACCGCGATCAAATCGCCGCTGCGCAGCCTCGAATTCACGACGCTGCGCGTCAAGGATGCGATCTGCGATCGTCTGCGCGAAGTGAGCGGGGCGCGTCCGAACATCGACACCGCCATGCCCGACGTGCGCGTGTTCGCCTTTCTTACGGCCACCGATTGCACGCTGTACCTCGACACCTCGGGTGATCCGTTGTTCAAGCGCGGCTGGCGGCTCGACAAGGGCGCGGCGCCGCTGCGTGAGAATCTGGCCGCGGGCATTCTGCGTCTGACCGGCTGGACCGCGGGCACGCCGCTGTACGACCCGATGTGCGGCAGCGGCACCTTCCTCGCGGAAGCGGCGCAAGTGGCGTTGAATATCGCGCCGGGCGCGGAACGGCGCTTCGGCTTCGAGAAGCTCAAACAGTTCGAAGCCAGAACCTGGCAAACGCTGAAGGCCGCCGCGCTCGACGCCAAGCACGCCGCGCGCAGTTCGCGCGCCGATCTGCAAATCTTCGGCAGCGATATTTCCGGCGACATGCTCGACAAGGCGCGCGCCAACTTCCAGCGCGCCGGCTTGCCGAACATTCCGCTCAAACAGGTCGACGCGCGCAGCATGACGCCGCCGACCTCCGATGCGGGTATTCTCGTCGCCAATCCGCCGTATGGCGAACGGATCGAAGTGCGCGGTCGCAATGCTCGCGGCGAGCTTCGCGAAGGCCGTGGCAATCGTGAGAACCGCGAAGACGAGGGCTTTCGCCGCGTTCAGGAAGAAGCGCCGGACAGTGAATTTTTCCAGTCGCTCGGCGATGCGCTCAAGCAGCGTTTCACCGGTTGGCACGCGTTCATCCTGACGTCGGATCGCAAGCTGCCGGGTCAGTTGCGTCTGCGTGAATCGACCAAGACGCCGCTCTTTAACGGCGCGCTCGAATGCCGGCTGTTCCGCTTCGATCTGATCGCTGGCAGTGTGCGGCAGCGGCCGCAGAGCGATACGCCTGCGGCTTGAGGCCGGTCACTCGCTCGTCGTAAAACCTGGAACGTGGTGGACGCGGGGTCGTGGTCGAGCACCGATCGCCGCGCGATCGTGCCGACTCCGCGTCATGATTTTCCGTGTCGTCGAGCAGATTTGGCGCGTTGTTCGGCTCTCGACGCAAGTTCCTTCGTAGCACGCGCCGTCGCAATGGCGAGCACGGCGGCAACCGACGCGACGGCGGCAGCACTGTGACGTTGCCGTGCGTCCATGGCCTTCATGCAGATTTCGATGCATGCTCCGCAGATCGCCACATTTTTCGGTCCGATGATGATCGTCATGGCTTCGCACTCATCCGATCCGCAAAAGTTGCACACCCACTTCCCGTCGCAGGTTTTCATATTCGTTCACCCTATAAGAGGTGCACTCCACCGCCACGCGAGCCTGCAGGGCGGGTTCCGCGAGACGTGAAATCGCGCTCGCGCGTTCGGCGCTGAAGGACTACGCGGCGCTGCGCTCCGCGATCCGATGATTGCCAATTCGTTCGACTTCGCAGAGCCCGTTGATCACGCAGAGCTGACCAATCAATCCCTCGTGGGTCAGGCCTGCGCCGAGAAGCTGTTCAGCGGTGATACAACCACTCGTACTGCCGATGAACACCCAGTACTGCAATGGCGCGTTGCTAAAGCCGATCTCTCCGGCGTCGACGATTACGCCGAAATATTTCTGTGCGCGGTAGTGATCGGGGCGAGCGTTCTTGTCGTCGTCCGCCTTCCATTCTTCAGTGAAGCTGTCGTAACGATTCGCGCATAGGGCGACGAAGCCGTATCGCCAGGCGTTATTGAACATCGTTTCGAGAAGTACCTGCCATGCGCCTTTATCGCAGTCGAGGAACGCGTGCATGAGGCAATCGATATCGTCGGCGAACAACCATTCGTCCGACTGCGCGAGGGATGCCGCGGTTTCGTCTCCGTCAATACTGATGGCGAATCGCGGACGTCCGATCCGGTCGACGTACTCCTCGAATTGCGCGCCGCTCGTGAGAATCGATCTAAAGACGTGCGCTGGGGTATTCATCATTTTCGGCACCTCACGCTGTTTCGCGTTTGAAACAATCCGCAAATAGGAAGCTACCGTAATTATCGTATGCAGAAAAGAAGTGATTGTAAATTGAATGGACTGTGCGATAGCGAAGAGCCCACAAGTACGGTGAACGCGATTAGCGGCTGAATGAAATTCGCCGTAAAGAAATGTCCAAAGATCGGTCTGCAAACTGTTTGCGCACTTGATTGCTTTTCGATCAGTCAGTGAGTACTCTGAATTTGGATGAGCCGAAAACCGTGCTCCTCGTAACGCGATCAGGCGCTTCCCCGAGCGCCGTTATCCATTGGTCGCGAACGAATTGCGCCCGCCGTAGGCGGGCGTTTTTTAAGCAGGCAGCGTCGAACACGCAGCGGCGTGTCGCTGCGCGCAAACGCATCTCCACTACAAGGCACTGCGGATGATCAGCACTTCTGCATTATCCGCGCGCAGGCGGCGCGATCGATGCACTACGTGTCGCAGCAGGCAGCGACGCCAACTGCTCTCGCGCAATGCCTGCAACACGATCGAAAGCCGCGCGATCACGAGCCGCTAACGGAGCCGCACTGAAACGGCTCGTCAACTTGAGTGGATCGGTCGGCTCGTTGTTCAGCCGCACCTCGAAATGCAGATGTGGACCGGTCGTCACGCCGGTCTGTCCCACTGCACCCAGTTGCTGCCCTTCACTCACGTGCGAGCCAACTCGCAAACCACTGGAGAAGGCCGAAAGATGCGCATAGTACGTCGTATAACCCTGCGCGTGGCGCAACACCACGTGCTTGCCGTAGCCGCTGCCATCGGCGCCGATGAATTGCACCGTCCCCGCACATGCGGCAACGACCGGCGTACCCACGTGCGCGGTCAAGTCCACGCCGGTATGGAACAAATGCTCGCCCGTCACCGGGTGAATGCGATAACCGAAAGGCGAACTGATGCGGACATAGTTCAGCGGCATCGCGAAGGGCTGCGCCGCGAGGCGCGCGCCATCGAACGAAAAATAATCGCCATCCGTGTGCCCTGGCGCCACGAACCAGACCGCGCTGTACGTGTGTCCTGCCAATGTGATTTCGACGGCACTCACACGCTTGCGTTGTGAGGCGGTTCCAGCGCTGCCCGTAGGTCCATAGACGATGCGATAGCCGTCACCCGGCTGAGCGCGAGTCGACTCGTCCAAGCGCCCCGCAAAGATCCGCCGCAGTTGTGCAATCAGATCCGGAGGCAGTCCGGCTGCCACCCACGTATCGTGCAAACTGCCCTTGATCTGGCCGGTGTAGGTGCCGACATCGGCAGTCGGCATCACGAGCGAGCTTGCTGCGGAAAGCGTGCCGCCGCTGACGTCGGCAATGCTGAGCGCCCGGCCTCGTCGGCTGCACCACAACCCGCCCTGCCCATCCATGTATGAGTGCCGTGGCCGTTGCCGCACCAGCCACATGCGGATCGCACATGCCCGGTTTCGCGCGGCAAATCGATACGAGAACGGACTCGCCTGGCGATAACACGAAGGCTGGCTTTGCATGCAAATCGGCTTCCATGAGAGGCCGTGTTTGAGTGCCACCGGATTGAACCAGAGCGCCGGCAAGCGGCGCCGGGACTGCGGTGCGGTTCGACAAAAACGGATGCGCGCCCAGCATGTCCCGCTCCACTGCAAAACCTTCCGTACCGGCCGATGCGGCCTGGCGGAGCGTCTTCGCCGCAGCACCCGACGCGACAGGCGCGCCCAACACGACCATGGTGCCGCCGAGCAAGACAGCACTCGCGGATGCACCCAGCGGGAATTTGCGTTTGACGTGAGCCGCACGGCTCATGTCAATGGAGTTGACCTGCTCGCGCGCGAGGATGTTACGTAGAAAAAACCACATCACGTAGGAATCTCGCGGTTGAAAACAGAACGCCGCGGGCTTGAACGAAGGTGCGTTGACACCTGGAAATGGTGCGGAACAGATGAGCTTGCAACCAGGGAAGGTTGCGGCATCGGAGAGCACAGCCCGACAACAGAAGCAGTCAGGTTACCGGTAGGCTTTTACAAAAAACATGGCATTCGTCCTAAAAGCGGGCAGCGCGACGAACAACCGCGCTTTGCTGATGTGGCGCGCGCTACTGGGGAGAAATCCGTTTCTCTATCGGACTAGTCACCGCCGCGTTCGTGGCTCCTGCCATCTCCTACTGACACCACGCTGTCAGTAGCACCCCCGCACACTCCTTCTCACGCCATCCGGCGCTTTGCACGGCTTACCGCCATCCACAGGAGAGTGACATGTCCGCATCATCCAAAGTTGTTGCGTGGTTCGAGATTCCGTCCGTCGATTTCGATCGTGCCGTCCGTTTCTATGAAGCGGCGCTCGACGTCAAACTGAATGTCCAGGAAATCGGCGGCCAGCCGATCGCCGTGTTCGGCTACGAGGAACCGGCCACGGGCGGCGCGATCGTCCATAGTCCGTCGATGACGCCCACCGGCGACGGCGTGCTCGTCTATCTGAACGCGCGACCGACCGTCGATGCCACGCTCGCGCGCGTCGAGCAAGCCGGCGGCAAGACCGACGGTCCGGTGATCAAGCTGCCGCAAGACATCGGCTTTATCGCGTTCTTCACCGATACGGAAGGCAACCGCCTCGGCCTGCATTCGCGGACCAACGGTTAAACCCAACGCAACGCAACGCTCGCGCGCGGCGGCCGGTGAGCGCCGCGCGCGAACGCCGACCGGAGCGCGGCATGCGGCGCTATCATCGCGGAACTGTCCCCGTCCTCTTCTACAAGACGCCCACGATGACGCGCCGCGCCGACCGCCTGTTCCAGATCGCCGAACTGCTGCGCGGACGGCGGCTGACCACCGCGCAACAACTTGCCGACTGGCTGCACATCTCGCTGCGCACGGTCTATCGCGACGTGCGCGATCTGCAACTGTCAGGGGTGCCGATCGAAGGCGAGGCCGGCATCGGCTACCGGCTGAGCCGCACGGCAAGCCTGCCGCCGCTCACCTTCACCGCCGACGAACTGGCCGCGCTCGCCGCGGGCGCGCGCATGCTCGAATCATGGGGCGGCGCCGGCTTTGCGGGCGGCGCGCGCGGGGCGCTTGCCAAGATCGCCTCGGCCATGCCCGCCGACAAGCGTGCGGCATTGGAAAGGCTCGCCGTCTTCGCGCCGTCGTTTCACATCAAAGGGGATTTTTCCGCGCAGCTCGACGCGCTGCATCGCGCGATCGACACGCGACATGTGGTGAGCTTTGCCTACGTCGATATGAACGGCGCGGCGACCGAGCGCCGCGTCTGGCCGCTCGCCCTCGCCTATTGGGGCGCGCGCTGGACGCTTGGAGCGTGGTGTGAATTGCGCGGCGATTTCCGCAATTTCGGGCTGGAGAAGATGGAGAATCTTCAGGTGCTCGAACAGTATCCGGATCAGGAAGGAAGGCGGCTTGCAGACCTGTTGCGGCATGTGAATGCGAAGCCGCGATAGGGCCGCTGTATCGAACCGGTGGAGACAAAACCGCCTTTGAGCACGAGGCTTCCAGCAGACAACCCAGCGGTTCGCGGCCGCTTGAAAAGCGGGCCGCGAACTTCGAGCACGCCGTTATTCCACCGCTTTCACCATATCCTCGATCACCTTCTTCGCATCGCCGAACACCATCATCGTCTTGTCCATATAGAACAGGTCGTTGTCGAGCCCGGCGTAACCCGCCGCCATCGAGCGCTTGTTGACGATCACCGTGCGCGCCTTGTACGCCTCGATGATCGGCATACCCGCAATCGGCGACTTCGGATCGGTCTTCGCCGCCGGGTTCACCACGTCGTTCGCGCCGAGCACCAGCACCACGTCGACCTGACCAAACTCGCCGTTGATGTCGTCCATTTCGTAGACCATGTCGTACGGCACTTCGGCTTCGGCGAGCAGCACGTTCATGTGCCCCGGCATCCGTCCGGCAACAGGGTGAATAGCGTACTTCACCTCGATGCCCTTCTCGACCAGCTTGTCGGTCAACTCCTTCAACGCATGCTGTGCGCGCGCGACCGCCAACCCATAACCCGGCACGATCACCACGGTTTCAGCATTGCCGAGCATGAACGACGCATCATCCGCGGAGCCGGATTTCACCGGACGCTGCTCCGCCGACCCGCCCGCCGCAGCCGCGCCCGGCTCATTGCCAAAGCCGCCGAGAATCACGTTGAAGAACGAACGGTTCATCGCACGGCACATGATGTACGACAGAATCGCACCCGAGGACCCCACCAGCGAGCCCGCGATGATCAGCATCGGATTGTTCAGCGAGAAGCCGATGCCCGCCGCCGCCCAGCCCGAGTACGAGTTCAGCATCGACACCACCACCGGCATATCCGCGCCGCCGATCGGAATGATGATCAGCACGCCGAGCACGAACGCGATCAGCGTCATGATGATGAACGGCAGCCACGATTGCGTGAGGAAGAAGATCACGCCGAAGCCGAGCATCGCGAGCGCAAGCAGCAGGTTGATCAGATGCTGTCCTGCGTACACGACCGGCGCGCCCTGGAACAGCCGGAACTTGTATTTGCCCGACAGTTTGCCGAACGCGATCACCGAACCCGAGAACGTAATCGCGCCGACGAACGTGCCAATGAACAGCTCGACGCGATTGCCGTAAGGCAGGAAGCCCGGCGCGGTGTTCTCCGGATCAACAAGACCGAACGCGGCCGGCTCAGACACCACCGCATACGCAATACACACAGCGGCAAGACCGATCAGCGAGTGCATGGCCGCGACCAGTTCCGGCATCTTGGTCATCTCGACGCGAGCCGCGACGAACGCGCCGACCGCACCGCCGACCACCAGCGCAACCAGCAGCAGACCCAGCCCCAACCCGAGATTCGAACCGAGCCCATTAGCCTGCTTGACGATCAGCGCGATGGTCGTGAGGATCGCGATCGCCATCCCCGCCATGCCGAAGGTATTGCCGATGCGCGCCGTCTTCGGATTCGACAGCCCCTTGAGCGCCTGAATGAAACAGACCGACGCGACCAGATAAAGCAGCGTGACGACGTTCAGACTCATTACGCGTTCTCCTTGGCCGACTTGTCTGCAATCAGCTTCTTCGGCTCTTTCTTGCGGAACATCTCCAGCATTCGCCGGGTGACGAGAAAGCCGCCGAACACGTTCACTGCCGCGAGCGCGACCGCCAGCGTGCCGAAGAACTTGCCGGGCGTGCCCAGAGTGAGACCCGCGGCGAGCATCGCGCCGACGATCACGATCGCCGAGATCGCATTAGTCACGGCCATCAGCGGCGTGTGCAGCGCGGGCGTGACGTTCCAGACCACGTGGTAGCCGACATAAATCGCCAGCACGAAAATGATCAGGTTGATGACGGTGTGGTTGATGACTTCCATGTCCGCACTCTCCTCTTAGGCCTTGCGCGTGACTTCGCCGTCACGGGCCAGCAACGTGGCCGCGACGATATCGTCCGCGAGATCGATGTTCAGGGCGCCTTCCTTCGTGATGATCAGCTTGAGGAAGTCGAGCAGGTTGCGTGCGTAGAGCGACGATGCGTCGGCGGGCACCATCGAGGCCAGATTCGTATAACCGACAATGGTCACGCCGTGCTTGATGACGACCTTGTCCGTCTCGGTGAGCGGACAGTTGCCGCCGCGCTGGCCTTCGTACTCGGCGCCACGGCCTGCAGCAAGGTCGACCAGCACGGAGCCGGGTTTCATTGCCTGCACGGTGTCGACCGAGATCAGCGTCGGCGCGGCGCGGCCCGGGATCAGTGCGGTGGAAATCACCACGTCGGCCTGTTTGGCGCGTTCGTGGACCAGCGCGGACTGACGCGTGAGCCAGGAAGGCGGCATCGGCCGTGCATAGCCACCGACGCCTTGCGCGGCTTCGCGTTCCTCGTCGGTTTCGTAGGGCACGTCGAGAAACTTGGCGCCGAGCGATTCGATCTGCTCTTTTACGGCAGGACGCACATCGGAGGCTTCGATCACCGCGCCCAGGCGCTTGGCGGTCGCAATCGCCTGCAAACCGGCCACACCTGCGCCGAGAATCAGCACGCGGGCCGCCTTCACGGTGCCGGCGGCGGTCATCAGCATCGGCATGAAGCGCGGATAAAGCGTGGCGGCCAGTAGAACCGCCTTGTAACCCGCGATATTTGCCTGCGAACTCAAGACATCGAGGCTCTGTGCGCGTGTAGTGCGCGGCGCGGCCTCTAAAGCGAACGCCGTGACGCCCGCCGCTGCCAGCTTTGATGAGTTTTCGGTATTAAACGGATCGAGCATGCCGACCAGCGTCGCGCCGCGTTTAAGCAGCGGCAACTCGGCATCGGTCGGCGACTGGACTTTCAGGACGAGATCGGCGCCGAAAGCGGTCGCCGCGTCGACGATCTCCGCGCCGGCGGCCGTAAAGGCATCGTCTGGAAAGCTGGCGCCGGTGCCGGCGCCGCTCTGGATCGTGACCCGGTGGCCCTGGGTCACATACTTCTTGACCGTTTCGGGCGTCGCGGCGACGCGGGTTTCGTGCGCGCGCGTCTCGGCTGGCACTCCGATGTGCATCTTGTTCCTCCTCGACTTCCTGTTTTACGACAGATCGGCCGACGAGGCACGCCGGCTTGCAGGTGCAACGGCTAACGCCTCACTTTAACCGAAAGAGGGGGGTGCGCAGAAATCGGGGACAATCCGGGGTTGCACGGCGGGCGGGGTCGGCCAGACCGCGCGCCGCCCGCTTCCCGGCAGGCGAGGCCCATAACCGGTAAAATGCGCACCCATGAAACCGGAAACTTGGCTGCCGCACGTCACCGTAGCGGCCATTGTCGAGCGTGACGGGCGCTTTCTCGTGGTCGAGGAACATACCGCCGACGGCCTGCGCCTGAACCAGCCCGCCGGCCATCTGGAAGCGGGCGAGACGCTGGTGGAAGCGGTGATCCGCGAAACGCTCGAGGAAACGGCCCATCCGTTTACGCCCGAGGCGCTGGTGGGCATGTATATGACCCATTTCGAGCGGCCCGGCAGCGAGGGCGTCACCTACCTGCGCTTCACCTATTGCGGCGCGGGCGGCGAAGCTGATCCACAGCGCGCCCTCGACCCCGACATCGTCCGCGCGTTGTGGATGAGCGCCGACGAATTGCGCGCCTGTCCGGAACGGCACCGCACGCCGCTCGTCATGCAATGTCTCGAAGATTATCTTGCGGGCCGGCGTTTCCCGCTCGACTTCGTGCACACGCATTCGGTCGGGCCAAAAAGATAGCCGCAACGCGCGGCCAACCCACGATCCATGAAGTCACGCGGCACCCAGTGAGCATCTTATGAGCAAGCAGAAAGTCGTAGTAGGCATGTCGGGCGGCGTCGATTCGTCTGTTACCGCATGGCTGCTGAAGGAACAGGGCTACGACGTGGTCGGCCTGTTCATGAAAAACTGGGAAGACGACGACGACAGCGAATACTGCTCGACGCGGCAGGACTGGATCGACGTGGTTTCGGTGGCGGACCTGATCGGCATCGACGTCGAAGCGGTCAACTTCGCCTCGGAATACAAGGACCGCGTGTTCGCCGAATTCCTGCGCGAGTACTCGGCCGGCCGCACGCCGAATCCGGACGTACTCTGCAACGCCGAAATCAAGTTCAAGGCGTTCCTCGATCACGCCATGTCGCTCGGCGCGGAGACCATCGCGACCGGCCACTATGCGCGCGTGCGCGAGAACAACGGCCGCTTCGAACTGCTGAAGGCATTCGACCATTCGAAAGACCAGTCGTACTTCCTGCATCGGTTGAATCAGGCGCAGTTGTCGAAGACGCTGTTTCCGCTCGGCGAGATTCCGAAAACCAAAGTACGCGAAATTGCCGAGCAGATCGCGCTGCCTAACGCGAAGAAGAAAGACTCGACCGGCATCTGCTTTATCGGCGAACGGCCGTTCCGCGACTTTCTGAACCGCTATCTGCCGACCAAGCCCGGCCCGATGAAAACCACCGACGGCAAAGTGGTCGGCGAACATATCGGCCTCGCGTTCTACACGTTCGGCCAACGCAAGGGCATCGGCCTCGGCGGCAGCAAGGACGGCAGCGGCGAGCCGTGGTTCGTCGCCGGCAAGGACATTGCGTCGAACACGCTGTACGTCGCGCAGGGCCACGATCATGCGTGGCTGCTCAGCCATACGCTGTCCGCGGGCAACACGAGCTGGGTGGCGGGCGAGCCGCCGGCGGACGGTTTCGCGTGCGCAGCGAAGACCCGTTACCGGCAAGCGGACGCGCCGTGCACGTTTAGCAGCGCGGGCAGCGGCGAAGGTCTCTTCGAGCTGAATTTCGACGCGGCGCAATGGGCTGTCACACCGGGGCAATCTGCGGTGCTCTACGATGGCGACGTGTGCCTCGGCGGCGGCATCATCGAACACGCGGTCACCGGGCAGCCGGTCGCGCGCGAGCCGCAAAAAGCGGCGTTGCTGAACGCCCGTTGAGCTTCGCGTCCGATCGTGCGGCAACACAGCGTGGCGCCACACGCCGCAACTTCACGTTTCGACCTGCGCGGCACGTGGCATCCACGCGCTCGCTCTTCCTGCCGCAACCAGCTTCACCATAACAAGCAGTCGTTCGTTTTCCTTCGCGGCGGATTCCGTCTGTGCCGGCAGCGCAGGCGATCCCGCCGTGACGGTCCTCACTGCACTGGAGTTCCCATGTTTTCTCGACGTTATCTGGCCATGTGGTGCGCAGCCGTGCTGTTCGCTGTCTGCGCGGCGTTGGCCGACACGCATCACATCTCATGGTTCTGGATCATCGTGCCGCTTGCGCTGGTCGCGCTCGGCCTGTTCGACCTGACGCAGCAGCGCCACGCGATCCTGCGCAATTATCCGCTGTGGGGCCACTTCCGCTTCCTGTTCGAATTCATCCGCCCGGAAATCCGCCAGTATTTCGTCGAAGGCGACACGGACGAAAAACCGTTCTCGCGCGCCCAGCGCAGCATCGTCTATCAGCGCGCCAAGAACGATGTCGACAGCCGCCCGTACGGTACCGAACTCGACGTCAAAGCCACTGCGCACGAATGGATCAGCCACTCGCTCGCGCCGACCACGCTCGAAAATCACGACTTCCGCATCGTCGTCGGACCGGATCGCGCGCAGCCTTATTCCATGTCGATCTTCAACGTCTCGGCGATGAGCTTCGGTTCGCTGTCGGCGAACGCGATCATGGCGCTGAACCTCGGCGCGAAGAAAGGCAATTTTGCGCACGACACCGGCGAAGGCTCGATGTCGAAATATCACCGCGAGCACGGCGGCGACATCATCTGGGAAATCGCTTCGGGCTACTTCGGCTGCCGCAACGACGACGGCAGCTTCAGCGCGGAGAAGTTCGCGAAGCAGGCCGCCGAGCCGCAAGTGAAGATGATCGAGGTGAAGCTCTCGCAAGGCGCGAAGCCGGGTCACGGCGGCGTGCTGCCGGCCGCCAAGATCACCCCGGAAATCGCGGAGACGCGCGGCGTGCCGATGGGCCGCGACTGCATCTCGCCGGCCACGCACTCCGAGTTCTCGACGCCGCGCGGCCTGCTCGAATTCGTCGACCGGCTGCGCACGCTGTCGGGTGGCAAGCCGACCGGCTTCAAGCTGTGTATCGGACATCCGTGGGAGTTCTTCGGCATTGCCAAGGCGATGCTGGAGACGGGCATCCTGCCGGACTTCATCGTCGTGGACGGCGCGGAAGGCGGCACGGGCGCAGCGCCGCTCGAATTCACCGATCACGTCGGCGTGCCGTTGCAAGAGGGTCTGCTGCTGGTGCACAACACGCTGGTCGGCATCGGCTTGCGGCAACGTATTCGTATCGGCGCGAGCGGCAAGATGATCACCGCGTTCGACATCACCAGGACGCTCGCGATCGGCGCGGATTGGGTCAACGCGGCGCGCGGCTTCATGTTCGCGGTGGGCTGCATCCAGGCGCAGACCTGCCATACGGGGCGCTGCCCAACCGGCGTCGCGACGCAGGACCCGGTGCGCCAGCGCGCGCTGGCGGTCCTCGACAAGTCCGACCGCGTGTTCAACTTCCATCACAACACGCTGCACGCGCTGAAGGAGATCATTCAGGCCGCGGGGCTGAAGCATCCGGCGGAACTGCGCGCGCATCACATCGTGCGGCGTGTGTCGTCGCATGAAGTGCGGTTGATGTCGGAACTGCTGAAGTATCTCGAACCGAACGATCTGCTCAACGGCAACCATCGCTACTCGTTATTTGAGAAGTACTGGCCGATGGCGCAGAGCGATTCGTTCTCGCCGAAGGTGGAGTTGGCGGCGACCTGAGCCGGTGGCCGACATGGCCTGCAAGACGCACGACCGAAGACGAAGGGCCGCCACGCGCGGCCCTTTGCCGTCTGGAGCACACTTGAACTCCCGTCCGACCCCGCAAAACGGACACCCCCCTCCCTTTCCGTTAAAATCTACGGTTTAGCACTTCGCTCCACGGCCAGCCCCGCGCGCTTCGGCGCTCACGGCGCGGCCTCATGCCCGAAAGGCACTTCATGCTCACGTTTCAGCAAATCATCCTGACAATGCAGTCCTATTGGGACAAGCAGGGTTGCGCGTTGCTCCAGCCGATCGACATGGAAGTCGGCGCGGGCACGTCCCACGTCCATACGTTCCTGCGCGCGGTCGGCCCCGAGCCGTGGCGCGCGGCGTACGTGCAACCGTCGCGCCGTCCGAAAGACGGCCGCTATGGCGAGAACCCGAACCGTCTGCAGCATTACTATCAGTACCAGGTGGTGCTCAAGCCGGCGCCGGAAAATATCCTCGAACTGTACCTCGGCTCGCTCGAAGCTCTCGGCTTCGACCTGAAGCAGAACGACGTGCGCTTCGTCGAAGACGACTGGGAAAATCCCACGCTCGGCGCCTGGGGTCTGGGTTGGGAAGTGTGGCTGAACGGTATGGAAGTGACCCAGTTCACGTACTTCCAGCAGGTCGGCGGTCTGGATTGCAAACCGGTGCTCGGCGAAATCACGTACGGGCTCGAACGCCTCGCCATGTATCTGCAGAAGGTCGAGAACGTCTACGACCTCGTCTGGACCGAGTGGGAAGAGCAAGGCCCGAACGGCCCGGAACTGCGTCGCCTGACTTATGGCGACGTGTACCACCAGAACGAAGTCGAACAGTCCACTTATAACTTCGAATACGCGAACGTCGAACTGCTGTTTTCGATCTTCAACAGCTACGAGGCCGAAGCGAAGCGCATGATCGAAGCGCAGATCGCGTTGCCCGCCTATGAGCTCGTGCTAAAGGCCGGCCACACGTTCAACCTGCTCGACGCACGCGGCGCCATTTCGGTCACGGAGCGCGCGGCATACATCGGCCGCATTCGCGCGCTGTCGAAGCTGGTCGCGCAGGCCTACTACGATTCGCGCGAAAAGCTCGGCTTCCCGATGCTCGGCAATCCGGTGCACGGCGTGCCCGGCCTCACGACCGACGAACAGGACGCCGCGATGCCCGCGTGGGCGCCGCCGCTCAAAGTCGAACGCAAGATCGACCCGGACTGACGAGAACATCAAGAAATGACTCAACCCCATCAAGCTACCCTGCTCGTCGAACTGCTGACCGAAGAACTGCCGCCGAAAGCGCTCGCGCGTCTTGGCGACGCCTTCGCGGAAGGCATTGCGCAGCGCCTCGCGGCGCGCGACCTGGTCGAAGGCGAACTGTCGTTCGAACGTTATGCCACGCCGCGCCGCCTCGCTGTCACGATCAAGAACGTGCGCGCGGTCGCGCCGGAAAAACACGTGCGGGAGAAAGTGCTGCCGGTTTCCGTCGCGCTGGATAAAGACGGCCAGCCCACCGCGCCGCTCGCCAAGAAACTCGCCGCGCTCGGCTTCCCCGATTTTTCGGTGAGCGACCTGGAGCGCGCGCAGGACGGCAAGGCCGAGGCCTTCTTCCTGCGCTACGCCGCGCCGGGCGCCACGCTCGCCGACGGCCTGCAAGGCGCGCTCGACGAAACGCTCGCCAAGCTGCCGATTCCGAAGGTCATGACGTATCAGCGTCCGGACGGCACCAACGTGCAATTCGTGCGTCCGGCGCATCGGCTGACCGCGCTGCATGGCGAACAGGTCGTGCCGGTGAGCGCGCTCGGCATCGATGCCGACGACACCACGCTCGGCCATCGTTTCCTCTCCGAAGGTTTCGTGCAGATCCAGCATGCGGACTCGTACGCCGAAACACTGCTGCACAAAGGCCACGTGGTGGCGAATTTCGCCGACCGCAAGGAAACCATCCGCACGCAACTGCTCGCGCAAGCGGACGGCGATCAGGTGGTGATGCCGGAATCGCTGCTGGACGAAGTGACGTCGCTGGTCGAATGGCCGGTGGTGTACGCATGCCGTTTCGAGGACGAGTTCCTGCAGGTGCCGCAGGAATGCCTGATCCTCACCATGCAGACCAACCAGAAATATTTCGCGCTGACCGATGCGAACGGCAAGCTGCGCTCGCGCTTCCTGATCGTGTCGAACATCGAGACGTCCACGCCGGGCGATATCGTCGAAGGCAACGAACGCGTGGTGCGTCCGCGTCTGGCGGACGCGAAGTTCTTCTTCGAGCAGGACAAGAAGAAGCCGCTCGCGGATCGCGTGCCGCTGCTCGCGAACGTCGTGTATCACAACAAGCTGGGTTCGGCGCTGCAACGCGTGGAGCGAGTCGAAGCGCTGGCCGGCGCGATCGCCGAACTGATCGGCGCGGACGTGGCGCTCGCGAAGCGCGCCGCGCGTCTGGCCAAGGCCGACCTGATCACCGACATGGTGGGCGAATTCCCCGAGTTGCAAGGCACCATGGGCACGTACTACGCCCGGCACGACGGCGAGCCGGAAGAAGTCGCGCTCGCGTGCTCGGAACATTATCAGCCGCGTTTCTCAGGCGACGCATTGCCGGCCACCGCGACCGGCACCGTCGTCGCGCTGGCCGACAAGCTCGAAACGCTGGTCGGCATCTGGGGCATCGGCCTGCAACCCACCGGCGAGAAAGACCCGTTCGCGTTGCGTCGCCACGCGCTCGGCGTGCTGCGCATTCTGGTGGAGAAGCAACTGCCGGTCGATCTCGTCGAACTGCTGCGCACCGCTTATGCGCAATTCGCCGCAGTGCCGAACGTGACCGATTCGACGCAAGCCATTTACGAGTTCAGCATGGACCGTCTGCGCGGCCTGCTGCGCGAACGCGGCTACGCGCCGGGCGAAATCGACGCGGTGCTGGCGCTGAACCCCACGCGTCTCGACGACATCGTCGCGCGCCTGGATGCCGTGCGTGAATTCGCGGCGTTGCCGGAAGCGGCCGCGCTCGCGGCAGCCAACAAGCGCATCTCGAACATTTTGAAGAAGTCGGAAGGCGCGGCGACCGGCGGCGTGCAGGTCACGCTGCTAGTCGAAGCGGCGGAAAAAGCCCTTCACGCGCAACTCGAACAGGTCGCGCCGCGTGTGCAATCGCAGCTCGCCGCACGCGACTACACGGGCGCGCTAACCGCGCTCGCCGCGTTGCGCGAACCGGTCGACACATTCTTCAACGACGTGATGGTCAATGCCGAAGATCCGGCGTTGCGCGCCAACCGTTTGGCCTTGCTCGGCGCACTGCATCAGCAGATGAATTGCGTCGCCGACATTTCCCGACTCGCCGCCTGAGCCCCCAGCCATGCCGACCAAAAAAGTGGTGATCCTCGACCGCGACGGCGTGATCAACGTCGACTCCGACGCGTTCATCAAGTCGCCGGACGAATGGGTGGCGCTGCCCGGTTCGCTCGAAGCCATCGCGCGCCTGAATCAGGCCGGCTATCGCGTGGCGATCGCCACCAACCAGTCGGGCATCGGCCGCGGCCTGTTCGATATGAACGCGCTCAACGCGATGCATCTGAAGATGCATCGCATGGCGGCGGCGGTCGGCGGGCGCATCGACGCGGTGTTCTTCTGCCCGCATACGTCGGAAGATCACTGCGAGTGCCGCAAGCCGAGGCCCGGCATGCTGAAGATGATCAACGAGCGTTTCGAGGTCGATCCGGAGCACACGCCGGTGGTCGGCGATTCTCTGCGTGATCTGCAAGCAGGCGCGTCGCTCGGCCACCCGCCTCATCTGGTGCTGACCGGCAAGGGCCGCAAAACGCTGGATGCCGGCGGCTTGCCCGACGGTACGATCGTCCACGACGACCTGCGTGCCTTCGCGCTCGACTTCCTCGCCGACGCTCAAGAGTGACGCGCGTCGCGCGCGTCCCCAACCCTCACTGACCACGCCGATGCGCTTCATTCGTTCTTTGCTTCTGCTGATCTATTTCGTTCTGTTCACGGTGCCGTACGCGACTGCATGCTTCATCGCATTCCCGTTCATGCGCGCCGACAACCGCTACTGGATGGCGGCCGGCTGGTGCCGCGCGACGCTGCATACGGTGCGCTGGCTCAACGGTATCCGCTACAACATCGAAGGCTTCGAGAACCTGCCCAACGGTCCCGCCGTGCTGCTCTCCAAGCATCAATCGGCCTGGGAAACGCTGGCGTTTCCGGCGCTGATGCCTCGGCCGCTGTGCTACGTGTTCAAGCGCGAACTGCTGTACGTGCCTTTCTTCGGTTGGGCGCTCGGCATGCTGAAGATGGTTCATATTGATCGCAAGGAAGGCAAGTACGCGTTCGAGTCGGTGATCAGGCAAGGCAATGCGCGCATGGCCGAGGGTGCCTGGGTCATCATGTTTCCGGAAGGCACGCGCACGCCCACCGGCAAGCAAGGCAAGTACAAAACCGGCGGTGCGCGTTTCGCGACGGCCACCGGTGCGCCGGTCGTGCCGATTGCGCACAACGCAGGACGTGTGTGGCCTCGCAACTCGTTTCTCAAATATGCGGGTATAGTCACAGTGTCGATCGGCAAGCCGATCGAGACGACGGGGCTCACGCCCGATGAAGTGAACACGCGCGTCGAACAGTGGATCGAAGCTGAAATGCGTCGCATCGACCCTACTGCGTACCGCGCGGCGGAAAGCAGTTCCGCCGCCGCACCAATCTGACGCGCCCACGCCCTCGAAGGCGTATTTGCGCGAAGCCGAATCCGATGCAGAAGTTTCCTACGCCGCAGCCCGCTGCGGCGCTCGATAACCGGCAACTCGATCTCCCGCTCTTCGCCGAGCCGGGGTCGACGTCGTCGTCCCCGTCACCTTCCGCACCGACGCCGGGCGCTTCGCAGAACTCGCCAGGGGGCCAGCAGCCGGCCGTGCCGCTCGCGCCGGATGGCAGCAAGCTGCGCAGTCTCGCGATCGGCTCACGCACGCTCCACTACGCGCTCAAGCGTTCGGCGCGCCGCTCGATCGGTTTCGCCATCGACAGCACGGGTCTCACGATCACCGCGCCGCGCTGGGTCACGCTCGCCGATATCGAAACCGCGATCACCGAAAAGCAGCGCTGGATTTTCACGAAGCTGATCGAGTGGCAGACGCGTGTCGAACAACGCGCGTTGCCGAAGGTCGATTGGAAAGATGGCGCCGAAGTGCCGTATCTCGGTCAGCCCGTGCGAGTGAAACTCGGCGCGCCGCAAGGCATGCTCGCGTTCAGCGCGCAAGATGCGGCGCTGCAAGTGCCGCTGCCCTTGCAAGCGGATCCGCAGCAGATCAAGGATCGCGTGCAAGGCTGGCTGCAGGGCGAGGCGAAGCGTCTGTTCGGCGAGCGCCTCGCAATTTACGCGGAGAAACTGGGCGTGAACTATCGCGCGTACGCGCTTTCGTCAGCGGCGACGCGTTGGGGCAGTTGTTCGAGTGACGGCAAGATTCGCCTGAACTGGCGGCTGATCCACTTCCCGCTTTCCATCATCGATTACGTCGTCGCGCACGAACTCGCGCATCTGCGTGAAATGAATCACAGCCCACGCTTCTGGCAAACAGTGGAATCGATTTTTCCGGAGTTTCGCGAAGCGCGGCAGACGTTGAAGTCGCATCCGCCGGAATTGTTGCCAACGCTTTAACGCCTCTTTCACGCCTTGAAAACCGGCGCTTCGGTTTGAAATCGAAGCGCCGGTTTGTCACACACTTCAGTTCATTCCGAGCACAAAGTTTCCTGCAGATGACGCCACGTCACCTTGCCGTGCGCGTCGAGATCCATCACCGCCGTGGAGCGCCGCACGTTCGCGTTGCCGGAACTGTCGCGCTGATACTCGCGATATTTCACCACCGCCCCGGACGGATATTCGGCGACGATCTCCCTGTCGCGGATCGTGATTTGCGAGCCTGGACGCGCGCCGTGCAGCTTCGAGAAAATCTCGCGCACGCCGGCGTGATCCAGTGCGACGCCCGACGTCATGACCAGCGTGAATTGCGGGGCGAAGCGCGCCATGATTCGCTGCAGCGCGCCTTCATCGGCGGAACCGTCGAACAGGGCCTGAATTTCGACGTGGATCTCGTCGAGTTCTTTGAAGTAGGGATTGATGTTATTCATTCTTTGACCTCGCCCTGCCGCCGGCCTTATTTCTTCTTCTGGATGAACTCGATCTTGTAGCCGTCCGGGTCCGTGACGAAAGCGATCACGGTCGTGCCGTGTTTCATCGGGCCGGCTTCGCGCACGACCGTGCCGCCTTGTGCCTTGATCTTGTCACAGGCGGCGTAGGCGTCTTCCACTTCGACTGCGAGGTGGCCGAAGCCGGTGCCGAGGTCATACGAAGGCGTGTCCCAGTTGTGGGTGAGTTCGAGCACGGTGCCGTCGCGCTCATCTTCGTAACCGACGAATGCCAGCGTGAATTTGCCGTCCGGATAGTCTTCGCGGCGCAGCAGTTTCATGCCGAGCAATTCGGTGTAGAAGGCAATCGAACGATCCAGGTCGCCGACCCGGAGCATGGTGTGAAGCAGGCGCATTGTGCACTCCCTGTTGCGTGGTAACGAGACCCTCAATTTACCCCGAATCACGCGGCGCTGCAGGGCGTGCCACTTTAAATCAGTACTCAGAACTGATGCCGCAAGCCTGCCATCAGGCCGATCTGCGAGCCCTTCTGCGCGAGCCCCACGCCGTTGACGCCCTGCAGTTGCGCGCCGATCAGACCGCCGCGGTACAGCGAATAGTCGCCTTCCACGTAGACGTCGGTGCGGCGGGACAGGTTGTAGTCGGCGACCAGTTGATATTGCCAGGCCGAGCCGGCCTGCGCGGCGGACTTGCCGTCCTGCAAGGTGCGCCAGACGTTCGCGGCGAAGTGCCATTTATTGCTGACCTGTTGCGAGATGCCGCCCATGATCATGCGGCGCCGCGCGAAGTCCGTGTACTTGAGCGCCGCCAGTACGGGCGCGGTAAATGGCCCGTTGGCGAAATTCGAAAAGCCCGCGTCGTTCTGATTGACGATGTAGCCGGCGGAAAAACGCGTCAGATTCCACGTGTACGCGCCGCCGAATGTCCATGTCTTCGCGGCCGCGCCGTTGACCGAATCTTTCGACACTTCGTACGCGCCGCCGAGGCTGAACGGACCGCCTTCCGGCTTATAAGCCGCGGCCGCGCCGATCTGACTGCCATAAGAATTGCCCGCGTTGCCGCCGAATGCGTAGCCGGCCGCGAATGTGAAGCCGTTGTATCGCGCCTGATATTGCACCTGGTTGCTGGTCCAGATGCCGCCCGTCATGGTGATTTCAGGTTGAAAACTGAAGTCGTACGGGATCCACCAATTGCTGCCGTAGCCGGCCACCGTGACCCCTTCGATCACGACGTTGTACTGCCGCCCGAGGATGATCTGGCCGTATGAATCCGATCGCACGCCGACCTGTGCTTCATTGAAGAATGGCAGCGTGGGATCGCTTTGGCCGCTGTTGATGTAGATGCGGTTCTCGAGCTTGAAGAAAGTAGACCAGCCGCCGCCGAGATCCTCGACGCCCTTCAGCCCCCAGCGGCTCTGCGTCATGCCGCCCGTGCCGAGTCCGATCGACGAATCGCCGGCCTTGTTGACGTGAGTCAGGTAGCGCACGCTTTCGTCGACCACGCCATACAGCGTCACGCTGGATTGCGCGTGTGCCCACTGACACCCCAACGACGCCAATGCCGCGGGTACCGCGACCGCTGCCCACCTGCCTACGTTCTTCATAGCTTCTCCTCGTACAGGCTCCGCGTCGCGCGGATCGAGTTCGCCTGCTTGGAATTTCCCTGACAAAACGTTAGTGGCAGAACCTTAGCGCGAAACGCGGGCCGTGCGAAATTAGTCTGAGGCAGGTGTTGTTAAGTCGGCAAAAACGCTTGCGGCCTCGCTTGCGGGCTGAAAGAAGCACGCGTAGCCAATGGGGTCATCGGCGGCCGGCGTGGGCAGGTTTGCTATCGTACGAGCTGTTTCCGACTCGACACCGCCCATGAGCACCTCCGCCCTGCCCGCACGCCGCGCCCCGGATAGCTTTGCCATCCTGCTGATGATCGGCCTGTGCGCGATCTGGGGCCTCCAGCAAGTCGCGATCAAAAGCACCAATGCGGCAGTGCCGCCGGTCTTCCAGGCCGGCCTGCGTTCGGCGATTGCGTCGGTGCTGGTGTGGGCCTGGGCGCGCTCACGCGGCACGCCGCTCTTCCGCGACGACGGCACCCTGGGCGCCGGCCTGCTCGCGGGCGTGCTGTTCGCGGGCGAGTTCGTGTGCATTTTTCTCGGCCTGACGCTGACCAGCGCGTCGCGCATGGCGGTCTTTCTGTACACCGCACCGTGCTTCACGGCGCTCGGCCTGCACTGGTTCGTCGACGGCGAGCGCATGCGGCGGATTCAGTGGGCCGGTATCGTCGTGGCGTTCGCGGGCATCTCGCTCGCCTTCG
Organism: Paraburkholderia sp. BL27I4N3; assembly: GCF_003386115.1. Classification (NCBI taxonomy): domain Bacteria; kingdom Pseudomonadati; phylum Pseudomonadota; class Betaproteobacteria; order Burkholderiales; family Burkholderiaceae; genus Paraburkholderia; species Paraburkholderia sp. BL27I4N3. The sequence goes on from NZ_QREJ01000001.1 coordinate 3,791,569, forward strand.
CGGACGGGTTCCTGCACGGCCGCGCCGCCGGCGGTTCGCTGCTGGCGGGTGTCGCGGGCGACGCGCTTGGGGTGCTGGGCGGCATCACGTGGGCCGCGACAACCGTGGTGGTGCGCGCCACGCGGCTCGCTCAATCGAGCGCCAGCAAGACGCTGTTTTATCAACTGATGGTGTCGGCGGTGGTGCTGCTCGCGCTTGCGCTCGGACTCGGCCAGGCACATGTCGAAACCGTCACGCCGCTGACCGTGGTGAGCCTCGCGTATCAGGCGGTGATCGTGGCGTTCGTCAGCTATCTGCTGTGGTTCTGGTTGCTGACGCGCTATATCGCGTCGCGCCTGTCGGTGTTTTCGTTTCTCACGCCGCTGTTCGGCGTGACCTTCGGCGTGCTGTTGCTCGGCGAGTCGTTCAGCCTGCGCTTTCTGATGGCCGCCGTGCTGGTGTTGACCGGCATTGCGCTGGTCAATGCACCGGCAAAACGCGTGACGGGCTAGAGCATCGCGTCATTCGAGATCGCAGTCTCGCTACTCCGCCAAGGCCTAGGCTTTGGCCGCCACGATCTGCGCCACGCGCACGTATTCGTCCACCGGCACGTCTTCGGCGCGGCGTTGCAGGTCGAAACCAAGCGCCTCGAAATCCACCGAATCACGATACGCGGCGAGCGTGTTGCGCAACATCTTGCGACGCTGCGAGAACGCGGCCGTCACCACTTCGCCGAGCACGCGCTCATCCACCGGCGCCAACTCATGCAGCTCGTATGGAATCATCCGCACGATCGCCGAATCCACTTTCGGCGGCGGGTTGAATGCTTCGGGCGGCACGTCGAGTTGCTTGTCGATCACGTAGCGGTATTGCAGCATCACCGAGAGACGGCTGAACGCCTTGGTGCCCGGCTCCGCCACCATCCGCTCGACTACTTCGTTCTGCAACATGAAGTGCTGATCGATGACGCGATGCGCGAACGACGTCAGATGAAACAGCAGCGGGCTCGAAATGTTGTACGGCAGATTGCCGACAATGCGCAGCGACGCTTTCTCGCCTGGCGCGGCCAGCGAGCCGAAGTCGAACGCGAGCGCGTCGCCGGCGTGCAGTTCGAGCAGGCCGCCGAATTTCGTCTTTAGTCGGCCAATCAGATCGCGGTCGAGTTCGACGGCGTGCAAGGGCGCTTCCGGCGTGGCCAGACGCTCGATCAGCGGTTCGGTGAGCGCGCCGAGACCCGGCCCGATCTCGACCATGCGCTCGCCGCGTTGCGGCCGGATGACATCGACGATCGAATCGATCACGCCCATGTCGACCAGAAAATTCTGACCGAAACGCTTGCGCGCGATATGACCTTGGTGCCGGCCCTGTTGCTGTCTGCTGGTGGACATCGAAGAAACGCTAAGAAAGAGAACTGCTTAAGAAAAGGAACTGGCTGAGCGGCGCGCACTTGCCGAATGCGCCCGGAGCGCTCGCCAAGCCGCATACGCGGCTGCTAGCGGCAGGATACACGCGAGCAGCGGCACGGCAGCGCCGAGAATCAGCCCGCGCGGCGGTGCTGCGCCATCGACACCGCCGTCTCGATCGCCGCGATCAGGCTGCCCGCGTCGGCGCGGCCGGTGCCGGCCAGATCGAGCGCGGTGCCGTGATCGACCGAGGTGCGGATAATCGGCAATCCGAGCGTGACATTGATGCCTTCGCCGAACGTGGCGTACTTCAACACCGGCAAGCCCTGATCGTGGAACATGGCCAGCACGCAATCGGCCTCGTCCAGATAACGCGGCTGGAACAGCGTGTCGGCCGGGTACGGACCGCGCGCGTCGATGCCTTGAGCCTCCGCGAGCTGCAGCGCCGGCGTGATGACCTCGATTTCCTCGCGGCCCAGATAGCCGTTCTCGCCCGCGTGCGGGTTCAGCCCCGTCACGAGGATGCGCGGCGCCGGCAAGCCGAAGTGATGCCGCAAATCGTGATCGATAATGCGCAGCGTCTCGACAATGCCTTCGATGGACAACGCCGCGGACACATCCTTGAGCGGCAGATGCGTGGTCGCCAGTGCGACGCGCAACGGACGCTTGCCGGTGCCGGCCAGCATCATCACCACGCGCGGCGTATGCGTGCGCTCGGCCAGATATTCGGTGTGACCGGTGAACGGCACGCCGGCATCGTTGATCGTGCTCTTTTGCAGCGGCGCGGTGACGATCGCGTCGAACGTGCCGGCTACCGCGCCGTCGATCGCGCTGTCGAGCAGGTCGAGCACGTAGCGGCCGTTGGCCGCGTTGAGCTTGCCCGCAACGGCAGGCGCTCCCAAAGGCCGGTGCTGCATGCGCACACGCTTGCCGTCTGCCATCAGCGCGCTCCAGTCCACGCCCACGGCGCGCGCGCGTTCGGCGAGCAGGTCTGCGTCGCCCAGCACGGTGAACTGCGCGTGGGGCCAATGCGCCGCCGCGCCCGCCAGTGCCTGCACCGTCAATTCGGGACCGACGCCGGCGGGCTCGCCGGTCGTGATCGCGATCTGCAACGGTGGGCGGGCGGACTGGGTGGCGCTTGTCATGACGTTATTGCGTGCTCGACAGAGTGGGCTTCACTTCCACATACGCGGTGTCGCGCAGTTCGCGCAACCAGTCGGCGTAGGCCTGTTCCGCCTTGCGCTGACCGATGGCCTGGCGCGCCAGATCCATCTGCTGCGAAACCGAACCCTCGGATTCGCGACGGCCCAGCACCTGAATCAGGTGATAGCCGTATTCGCTGCGGACCGGATCGCTGATCTGGCCGTCCTGCAGGTTGTTCATGGCCCGCTCGAATTCCGGCACCGTCTCGCCCGGGCTGATCCAGCCGAGGTCGCCGCCTTGCGACGACGAACCGTCTTGCGAGTAAGTATGCGCGAATTTGGCGAAGTCGCCGCCTGCAGCGATTTCTTTCTTGATTTCAAGCAGCTTCTGACGCGCTTGCGGTTCCGACATGCCGTCGCCGACGCGCAGCAGAATGTGGCGCACGTGCGTTTGCACGAGCTTCGGCGCGTCCGAGCTGGTGCCCTGACCCGCACGGCGATCGACCAGACGCACGATTTCGAAACCGTCGTTGGTGCGGATCAGATCCGGACTGACTTCGCCGGGACGCATCGTCGAGACAGCCTTGACGACTTCAGCCGGCAGCTTCGACGGCGAAACGAAACCGATATCGCCGCCTTTCGATGCATCCGGCGCCTGCGAATTCGACTTCGCCAGCTTGTCGAAATTGGCGCCGCTCTTTGCTTCGGCAAGCAACGCCTGGGCCTTCTGCTGCGCCGCTTCGATATCCGTCTCCGACGCGTTCAACGGCGCCTTCAGGAAAATGTGTTGCAGATGCAGGTCGCTCGTCGCGCCGGCGTTCGGGCCACGCTGACTGGCGATGTAGTTCGCGACTTCGGCGTCCGACACCGTGACCTTGCTGTCCACTTCCTTCTCGCGCAGGCGCGAGAGCGTGAGTTCGGTGCGCGCGTCACTGGTGAACGTGCTCCAGGGCACCCCTTGCGCCTCGATGCGCGAGCGGTACACGTCGAGCGACAGGTTGTTCGCCGCGGCCAGCCGTTCGAGCGTTTTCTGCACGGTGGCGTCGTCGATGTTGATGTTGTCTTCTTTTGCCTTCTGCAACTGGATGCGTTCCAGCACCATCTGGTTGAGCACCTGCTGACGCAACTGGTCCATTGGCGGGACTGGCGCGTTCTGCTGGTTCAGGCGGCGGGTGATCAGGCTCATGCGTTCGTCGAGCTCGCGCCGCGTGATGACACCGTTGTTGACCACTGCGGCAATGGTGTCGACCGTCTGGCCGCTACTGCCGCCCAGCGCCTGCGCCTGCACCGGCGCGACCGACAGGAAAGACGCCGCGGCGGCCAGACCGGCCGCAAGCGTTGCCAAGCGAAGCTTTTTCATGATTGCCACAGATACTCCAATGATGTCGGGCGCGCCTGGCCCGTCTTTTCGCACTTTATAAATGATCGGGCGAGCGTCATTCGTAATTGGTGAAACGCGATTCCGGCGGCGGCGGCGGCGGCAACGGCGTATAGCCCGCCACGCTGGCGCGGAACGCGCTCATCAGCCCGTTGTCGACGCTCGACAAGCCCTTGAACGTCAACTGCGCGAGGAACCGCGTGCTCGACTGATTCTGCCCCGAGGTGTTCAGACCGTTCGCGTAGCGCTGGATCCCCGCGCCGAGCGTCCAGCAATCGGCGTCGTACTGCAGGCCGACCAGACCGTCGACGATGCGATGACCGCCCAGGTCGTAATTGAAACGGCCCACGCCAAACACCCGATGCGTGAGCGGCCATTGCCCCGAGATCAGCACCTGATTGATCGGCTGGTTGTCCAGCGTGGTGTTCGCGCGGGTGTAACGGTACCCGACGTTGATCACCTTGCCGGTGGCGGGACTGAACCCGAAGCCGATGCTCGTCTTCACCAACTGGTTGTTGTCGGCATTATATTGGAACGCCGTTTCCGAAGCGAAACCGGCGCCGAGCTTGAACGACGCGCCCGCGATCAGGTCCGAATGTGTGGCCTGCGTGCTGGTCTGCGTAGGCTGCAGCGTGACGCGCTGGTCCTGGAAATAGTACTGCTGCGCGATCACGAAACGCGCCCGCTCGTCGCCCGTGGCCGCGTCGATGAAGCGCGTGGTGAGAGCGGCCGTCAGGCGGTTCGCGTCGGCGATCCGGTCATTGCCGACGAAGGTGTTCGGCGTGAAGATTTCCGCCAGGCCGAAGTCGGAGTCGGCGGTGTCGAACAGCGGCGCGGATTCCTGATTGCGATACGGCGTGTACACGTAATACAGGCGCGGCTCGAGCGTCTGGATGTAATCCTGGCCGAAGATGCGCACCGAACGGTCGAAGATCAGGCCCGTGTCGAAGGTGAACGTCGGGATCGATTCGGTGAAGTTCTTCGGCGTGCCGATCGGCACGTCGTCGTGAATATTGCGCAGGTTGTACGACGCAAAGTGCCACTGCACCTTTGGCGTGACGAAGTAACCCGGCCCGACCACGGAATACGCAAGGTACGGGTTGAACATCACCCGCTGACCTTCGGTCTGGTCCGCGGTGGTGATGGTGAAATTCGTGTAGTCGGCTTCCGCGCCGTAGTCGAAGCCGCCGACGTTGTACTTCGCGTACTTCACGTTCAACTGCGGCTCGCGGCCGTACGGCGCCGTTGAAGGCTCCAGCGTCTGCCAATGCTGTTCGCGCGCGAGCACCGACCACGGGCCGTTGCTGTAGGTCAACCCGGCTTCCTGTTGATACAGGAGCTGGGTGCCGTTCATGAACTGACTGACCGACGACGACAGGTCTTCCGGATACGTGTTGTCCGAAACCTTGTTGTAGTAAATGTAGCCGCCGAACCCGTTGCCGAAGTTCTGGTTGTGCTGGATATACAGCGCGTAGCGGTTGGTCTTGGTCAGATGATCGTCCGGCAGGAACTCGCCGGTGATCGAGCCGGAATACGTGGGCGACAGATAACGGAACGTGGACTGCAACTGCACGCCGCGCTTGGAGATCACACGCGGCGTCACCGTCAGATCGCGATTCGGCGCGATATTGAAGTAATACGGCACCGACAGTTCGAAGCCGTTCGACGAACTCAGCGAGAACGTGGGCGGCAGAATCCCGCTGCGCCGCTCGCCCGAAAGCGGAAACGACAGCCAGGGCGAAGCGAACACCGGCACGCCCTGGAAGAACAGCACGCCGTTGTGGGCGACGCCTTCGTCCGCGCCGGTATCGAAATCGAACTCGCTGCCCCTGATGTACCAGGCCGGATCGTCCGCGCACGCGCAGGCCGTGTAAGTGCCCTTCGTGAACACCGAGCGCTCGTTGTCGAGCAGGTCGACGCGCTCCGCGCTGCCCGAGCCGCCCGTCACGTTGAAGTGGTACTTCGGCGCGGTCATGAAACCTTCGCTCGAATCCACCCGCATGTGCGCTTCCGGGCCGACGAACGAACTGCCGTTGTTGACCACGTGGACCTGGCCGTACGCATCGGCCATGTCCGTGTCCTGGTCGTAGTGCAGCGCGTCGGCCTTGATCACGACCGTATTGCGGCGCACCTCGGCCGAGCCCTTGGCGGCCATGTCCTGGTCGCTGGTGCCGGTGGTCGCGTCGCCGAGCACGAACGTGGCTGGCTTCTGGCCTGTCTGCAACGGATGGTCTTCGAGCTGCGGGGCGAGTTGCATGCCCCAGGGCGCGTCGATAGGTTGCGGCTGCGCGGCTTCCCCCACCAGCTGGGCGTGCGCAAGCGCGGGCATCAGGCCCGGAACGGCGATCAACGCCGCGACGAGCCGCCTTTTGCGCGGCACAACAGCACAAGAGGGAGTCGTTTGGGAAAGCTGTCTAGGCGGCATGTATCGTTTGGCGAATCGGCTCGTCCGTCAGCATCTGCAGTCACGGTCCACCGCCTGCACATCCCGACCGTGACAGTCGGCTGCACATCAATATTTACAATCTGTTGAACGATGAGGCGGGCGGTAAAGCGGAATACGCGAAAAGCTGGCGTGAGCCGCGTCAAAAAAGTCGTGGGGTATTATATGGCAAGACGTTGCCCCTCTGAATTTGCCGCCGGTTTTCATGACGCTGCCCCCATCCCAAGACTCCACCGATACCCGTCTCGACCTGCTCAAAGCCTGGCTGAAAGGCCACGCGGCGCGCTATTCGCTCGAGCTCGACACACTTGTTCCGGCTTCGTCCGACGCCAGTTTTCGCCGCTATTTCCGGCTCGCCGGTAAGGCGGCGGAAGGCGAAAGCAACGGCACGCTGATCGCCGTCGATGCCCCGCCGCCCGAAAAGTGCCGCGAATTCGTGCAGGTCGCGCAGTTGCTCGCGGCCGCCGACGTGCATGTGCCGCGTGTGCTGGAGGTCGATTTCGAGGCCGGCTTCATGCTCGTCACCGATCTGGGCACGGCTTCGTACCTCGGCGCGCTAACCGAAGCGCAGAACGCGGACGACCCGCGCCGCGCCCGCTCGCTGATGCGCGACGCGCTCGACGCGCTGATCCGCTGGCAACTCACCTCGCGCGAAGACGTGCTGCCACCGTTCGACGAAGCCTTCCTGCGCCGCGAGATGGAGTTGATGCCGGAGTGGTTCCTCGGCCGCCATCTGGGCCGCGGGACGGACGAACAAGCGGACGAAAAAATCCGTGGCGTGCTCGATCGCACCTTTGCGCTGCTGATCGCGAGCGCCCGCGCGCAACCGCAAGTGTTCATGCTGCGCGACTTCATGCCGCGCAATCTGATGATCGCCGCCGAGGCGAATCCCGTGAACCCCGGCGTGCTGGACTTCCAGGACGCGGTGTACGGCCCGATCACTTACGACGTCGCCTCGCTGTTGCGCGACGCGTTTCTGAGCTGGGACGAAGAGTTCGAGCTGGATTGCCTCGTGTACTACTGGGAACGGGCGAAAAAAGCCGGCCTGCCGGTCGATCCCGATTTCGGCGAGTTCTACCGCCAGATCGAATGGATGGGCCTGCAACGGCACATCAAGGTGCTGGGCCTGTTTTGCCGGATCAACTATCGCGACGGTAAACCGCACTACATGAAGGACCTGCCGCGTTTCATCGGCTACGCGCGCAAGGTCGCCGAGCGCTATGCCCCGCTGCGTCCGTTCGCGAAGCTCCTCGACGATCTCGAAGGCCGCGCGAACGAAGTCGGCTACACCTTCTGACCGATGACGATGCCCCTGAAGAAAGCGATGATTTTCGCCGCCGGTCGCGGCGAGCGCATGCGTCCGTTGACCGACACATGCCCTAAGCCTTTGCTCGACGTGGGCGGCAAGCCGCTGATCGTGTGGCAGATCGAACGGCTCGCGCAGGCGGGCTTTCGCACCATTGTGATCAACCACGCATGGCTCGGCGAGCAGATCGAAGCCTCTCTCGGCGACGGTTCGCGCTGGCAAGTCCAGTTGCGCTATTCGGCGGAACGCGAGGCGCTGGAGACCGCAGGCGGCATCGTGCAGGCGTTGCCGCTGCTCGAAGATGACGGCGCGAGCGAAGTGTTCGTCGCGGTCAGCGGCGACGTTTACGCCGACTTCGATTACGCGACGCTGAATGCGCACGCCGAAAGATTGCATGCCTTGCCCGAGCCGGGCATGCATCTGGTAATGGTGCCGAACCCGGCGTTTCATCCGAACGGCGACTTTGGTCTGGTGGACGGCGGCGTGCTCTCGCTCGACGCCCAGCCGCGCTTCACGTTCGGCAATATCGGGCTCTACGACACGCGCATGTTCCGCGATCTGCCACTCGGCACGCGACGCGCGCTCACGCCGTACTATCGCGACACCATCGCACGCAGGCTCGCCAGCGGCGAGTTGTACGAGGGCTTGTGGGAGAACGTCGGCACGCCGGCGCAGTTGGGTGAACTGGATCAGCGTTTGCGCGTGCCAGACGGCAGGCGCTAGAAGTTCGGCGTTCGGCGTTCGGCGTTCGGCGTTCGGCGTTCGGCGTTCGGCGTTCGGCGTTCGGCGTTCGGCGCAAAAGTTTCGCGCGGCATTGCACGAGACAACGCGAAAAATCGCCGCGCAAATTTATCGCCCGCCGCCAGCACCCACCGTTTCCACTGCTTCCGGCGCTTCCGCTGCGCGTTGCTGCTGCAACGCCCACATCTGCGCGAACAGGCCGTTCGCGCGCAGCAGTTCCGCATGCGTGCCACGCTCGACGATCCGCCCTTTGTCCATCACGATGATCTGCTGGGCGTGCACCACTGTCGAAAGCCGGTGCGCGATGATCAACGTGGTGCGCTCGCGGGCGATCTGATCGAGCTCGTGCTGAATGGCGCGCTCGGAACGTGAATCGAGCGCGGAGGTCGCTTCGTCGAACAACAGGATCGGCGGGTTCTTGAGGATGGTCCGTGCAATCGCCACGCGTTGCTTTTCACCGCCGGACAGCTTGAGGCCGCGTTCGCCGACCGGCGTGTCATAGCCCTTCGGCAGCCCTTCGATGAATTCGTGAATATGCGCCGCACGCGCCGCCGCGATCACTTCGTCGCGTGTCGCAGATGGCCGGCCGTAAGCGATGTTGTAGTAGATCGAATCGTTGAACAGCACCGTATCCTGCGGCACGATGCCGATCGACGCGCGTAGCGAATCCTGCGCGACGTCGCGAATATCCTGACCGTCGATGGTAATCGCACCGCCCGTCGCGCGGTCCAGATCGTAGAAACGGAACATCAACCGCGCGAGGGTCGATTTGCCCGAACCGCTATGGCCGACCACCGCGGTCGTGGTACCGGCGGGAATCGTAAAGCTCACGTCGTGCAGAATCTGCCGCGCCGGTTCGTACGCGAAGTTCACCCGCTCGAAGCGCACCTGCGCGCCGCTCACGCGCAGCGCGGGAGCACCCTCGAGATCGGGCACTTCCTGCGCGGCGCCGAGCAGCGTGAACATGCGGTCCATATCGGTGAGGCTCTGCTTCAACTCGCGATACACCACGCCGAGAAAATTCAGCGGAATATAAAGCTGCAGCATGAAGGTGTTGATCAGCACCAGATCGCCGAGCGTGAGACGCCCGGCCATCACGCCTTGCGTGGCGCGCCACAGAATGAACACGAGCCCTGTGCCGATGATCGCCTGCTGCCCGAAGTTCAGCGCCGACAGCGAGCGCTGCGACTTGATCGCCGCCGTGCGATAGCGCTTGAGGTTTTCGTCGTAGCGGCTCGCTTCCCACTCTTCGTTGCCGAAGTACTTGACCGTCTCGTAGTTGAGCAACGAATCGATCGCGCGTGAATTCGCCTTCGAATCGAGATCGTTCATGGTGCGGCGAAAATGTGTGCGCCACTCCGTGACCTTCACCGTGAAGACGATATACACGGCCAGCGCGATGAACGTGACCACCGCGTAATACGCCTCGTATTTGACGACGAAAAAGCCGAGCACGAGCCCGACTTCGACGAGCGTCGGCAAAATGCTGTACAGCGAATACGAGATCAGTTGCGTGATGCCGCGCGTACCGCGTTCGATATCGCGCGACATGCCGCCCGTCTGCCGTTCGAGGTGAAAGCGCAACGACAGCGCATGCAGATGGCGGAACACTTTCAGCGCGAGTTGCCGCACCGCGCTTTCGGTTACCTTCGAAAACAGAATCTCGCGCAGTTCGGTGAAGAGCGACGTGGACAACCGCACCACTGCATACGCGACCACCAGCAGGCCGATGCCGCCCAGCAACACGATCCCCGGCGAATCGTGCGCGCGGCCGAGCGCCGTGAGATGCTGCACCGAGGCGAGGCCGTCGACGATCCGCTTCATCACGATCGGCACGCCGAGGTTGGCGATCTTCGCGCCGATCAGGCAGCTCAGCGCAAAGCCGACGCGCCATTTATACGTGGCGAGATACGGCAGCAGCGAGAGGATCGTCTGCCAGTCGTTGCGCGGCTGGGTAGAGATCGGGGAAGGTTCGGACGAGGGCGTGCGGCGCATGGGGATCGACTGGGGAGAGTGTGGAAATGCCGGAGTTCGCAGCGGCGCGCCGACCGCGGCATGCCTGCCCGGCACACTGCTTTTTGTCGCGCGACCTCGCTGGGCGCTTTCCCGTACAATTCCTGATCTTTCTATTGTCGCAGAAGCCGGCTGGCGCCGCTTTTCATGGGTGGGCCCGCCGTGGGTGGCACGTTGGCCGCGCGGTGCGTGCCACACCGTTGTCGTGAAATGCCCCGCGTGCCGGTCGAGGCGACCGAGCCAACACGTTTCCCAAGAGTGCCCCCAATGACGGATATTCTTCAACTCCCGCAAAAGCACTGCGCGCTGCGCGTCGTGCCGCAGCCTTCGGACGCGAACGTCCACGGCGACGTGTTCGGCGGCTGGATCATGGCGCAAGTGGACATTGCCGGCTCGATTCCGGCAAGCCGCCGCGCCAACGGGCGGGTGGCGACCATTGCGGTCAATTCGTTCGTGTTCAAGCAGCCGGTGTTCGTCGGCGATCTGCTGAGTTTCTACGCGGACATCGTCAAGACGGGCAACACGTCCGTCACCGTGGCGGTCGAAGTCTACGCGCAGCGCATGAGCCTGACCGAAGATCTCGTGAAGGTCACGGAAGCGACGCTAACCTACGTCGCCACGGATAGCGACCGGCGTCCACGCGCGCTGCCGGCGCTGGACTGAGCGCCCTGACTGCGCACAAAAAAAATGAGGCGCCGCGGCGCCTCGTTCGTTCTCAACCGTAGTACCGGGTCACTGGCTCGCTGCCTGCCCGATTCCCGCCTTCTTCTGCGCTTTCTGAATGTCGTTCGGATAGTTCGGATCGGTGCTCGACGGCTGATAGCCGTTGGCCTCCAACTTCTTCAACTCGGCATTTTTCTTCGCCCGCGCCTGCTTGCGCGCGGCCTTGCGCTGAGCTTTGGTGGACGGCGCCGCTTTCGATGCGGCCGACGGAACCGCCGCGTCAGAGTCGTTCCCCGCGGGACCGCCACCGCCGCCGCTCTGGGCGAACGCCGGCGCGGCGCAAGCCACGCTCAATACAACCGATGCCAGCAACACAGACAGTTTCTTTGCAGGTGACGACGTCATTGCTCTCTCCAGTCGGATCAATCAGATTGGGATAGTCGACGGCGCAACGCCCATGACTCAGTGCAAGCAGCGAAAATCGGGCGCAACGCCACTGAATCGTGCTTCGTGGTTCCCAGCGCGGTCTGAGATGGGAACCACGAATATAGCCGACCCAAACTCCTGCGCAAAACGGTTTATGCGAATGAATACGGGCTAACCCGCACGCATCGCTGCGGCTGGCGCGCCACTGCTGCGCAGATAGGCGTCGACCTGCCCTTCGATCCACTGTGCGAAATGCGCCTGCGAGGCATTGAGCATTTCGCGTTGCGGCCAGACCAGCCAATAGGGATAACGGTACGGCACGCGGATATCGGTGATCTGCACCAGTTCGCCGCGCGCCAGCGCATACGCAACCAGGCTGCGCCGCTCGAGCGCGACGCCCTGGCCCTGCAGCACGGCGCCGATCACGATATTCGAATCGTTCGCCGACAGCACTACGGCTCCCTCGGCCGGCTTCGCCACCTGCGCCGCCTGACACCAGTCGTGCCACGGCGTATCGGGACTCGAGATCAGCGGACATGCCAGCACTTCCGCTGCGCTCAAAGGCAAGCGGCCATGCGGCGGTAGCGTGAAATGCGGCGCGGCCACCACGACCATCTCGTCGTCGAACAGCTTCTGTTGCGCGACGTCGGGCCAATGCCCCTGCCCCATGCGGATGCCGATATCGCTCGCGCCCTGGCGGAAATCCTCGATCTGCAAGCTCGTCTGCAGGCGAATCCGGTAGTACGGATGCGCGTCGCGAAAACTGGCGAGACGCGGCACGAGCCAATGCTGCGCGAACGACGGCAAGGTGCTGATCACCAGTTCGCTTTCGTGCGGGCGCGCCTGCGCGCGTCGCGTCGCATGGCCGATGTCGCGCAACGCCATGCGGATGTCGAGCGCGTAAAGCCGCCCCTCCTCGGTCAACCGCAGTCCGCGCGCCTCCCGCATGAAAAGCGCGACGCCCATCGAATCTTCCAGCACCTTGATCTGCTGACTCACCGCCGAGTGCGTGACATGCAATTCGCGCGCGGCCTGAGTCACGCCGCCCAAACGGGCGACGGCCTCGAAGCAGCGCAGCGCGGTCAAAGGCGGGATCGGTTTCATGTAAGAAATTCTGACGCAAGTCGTCGTTAATTGTCGCTTTTTTTGCGCCGCAGAGATGCTTAACCTATCGGTTCGATGTGCCCAGGCCCAGGCCCGAAGCGGAACTGCACGGCCATGAGGAGGTCGGGTGCGCCATGATAGATGTTCTAACGGGAATGAGATGAAACTGATCGGAATGCTGGATTCGCCCTACGTACGCCGGGTCGCTATCTGCCTCAAATTGTTGAAGCTCGAATTCGAGCACGAGTCGATCTCGGTGTTCAGCACCTACGACCGGTTCCCGAAAATTAACCCCGTTGTCAAGGCGCCCACGCTGATCGCCGACAACGGCCAGAGCGTGATGGACTCGACGGTGATTCTCCAGTACCTCGCCACGCTCGCCGGGCCGAACCAGCGGCTTTTCCCGACGCGTCCCGACACCGCCTTGCGCGCCGCCCGCCCCACCGGCCTTGCGCTCGCCGCGTGCGAGAAGACCGTGCAGATCGTCTACGAACGCAATCTGCGGCCGGCGGAAAAGCAGCATGAGCCCTGGCTGGATCGCGTGAGCACGCAGTTGTTCGCCGCGTATGCAGAACTCGAACGCGAGCTTGCGGCAGCGGCGCTGCCCATCGAAACCGATCAGTTCGACGCCGCCGACGTCACCGTGGCAGTCGCCTGGCACTTCACGCAGATGATGCTGCCGGGGACGGTCAGCAAGACGGCGCATCCGTTCCTGCAGTCATTCTCCGAACTGGCTGAAGGTCTGCCGGTTTTCCTCAGCACGCCGGCGCAGTGAGCACCGCGGCGCGAACGGCTCAAACCATCGCCAGCTCGCGCCCCACGCCACCTTGCAGCAGTTCGGAAATCGCGTCCGTCGATAATGGCTTCGCAAAGTAGAACCCCTGCATCTCATCGCACGCGCGCTCTTTGAGGAAGTCGAGTTGCGCGGACGTCTCCACGCCTTCGGCGATCACCTGCAACTTCAGCGAATGCGCAAGCGCGATGATCGCCGAGGTGATCGTCTCATCGTCGGCGGACACGCCGATGTCGGAGACAAATGAGCGGTCGATCTTCAGGCGGTCCACCGGGAAGCGCTTCAGATAGCTGAGGCTCGAATAGCCGGTGCCGAAGTCGTCGATGGCAAGACCGATGCCGAGCGCGTGCAGTTCGTTGAGCATCGACACCGCTTCTTCCGCATTGCGCATGATGGTGCTTTCGGTCAGTTCCAGTTCGAGGTATCGCGGCTCGAGACCGGTCTCAGCCAGCACCTGCATGACCAGCTTGGCGATGTCGCGCTGCTGGAACACGCGCGCCGACAGATTCACCGACACACGCGCCGGCGGCAAGCCTTCGTCCTGCCAGGCCTTGTTCTGGCGGCACGCTTCGCGCAGCACCCATTCCGAAAGCGGCCCGATCAGACCGCTTTCTTCCGCAACCGGAATGAACGACGACGGCGGCACCAGCCCGACTTCCGGATCGCGCCAGCGCACCAGCGCCTCGGTGCCGACGATCTGGCCACTCTCAATATCCACTTGCGGCTGGTAATGCAACAGGAACTCGTTGTCACGCAAAGCGCGGCGCAGACGCCGTTCGAGATTCAGGCGCGCGCCCGCGCTCGCGTTCATCTCCGGCTGATAGCACTGGAACGTGTTGCGACCCATGTCCTTGGCGCGATACATCGCGACGTCGGCCTTCTTCATCAGCGTCTCGGCGTCTTCGCCGTCTTGCGGGAACAGGCTCGCGCCCATGCTGCAACCCACATACAGTTCGGTGCCGTCGAGCCAGACCGGCTCGGAGATCGACGCGCGCACGCGCTCCATCCAGGCGATCAGCGACTGTTCGTCGACGGTGTCGGTCATCACGATCACGAACTCGTCGCCGCCGTGCCGCGCCACCGTATCGCTCGTGCGCGTGCAGCGCGCGAGACGTTCGGCGACCACGCTGAGCAGCCGGTCGCCGACGCTGTGGCCGAGACTGTCGTTGACGTTCTTGAAGCCGTCCAGATCCATGAACACGACCGCGACGCCCTTGTGATGCCGTTGCGCGACGATCAGCGCATGCTGCAAGCGGTCGCGCAGCAGGTTGCGGTTCGGCAGACGCGTGAGGCTGTCGTAGTTGGCCTGGTATTCGAGCTGTTCCTGATAGCGCATCAGATCGGTCACGTCGTTGATCACGCCGATGTGATGCGTGATCATGCCGTCCTGATTCGGCACCGGCGCGATGAAGAGCTGATTCCAGAACAGCGCGCCATCCTTGCGATAGTTGCGCACCACCGCGCTGACTTCTCGATTCGCCGCGAGCGCCTGACGGATCAGGGCGACGCCCTCCTGGTCGCGGTCGTCGCGTTGCAGGACGCGGCAATCGTGGCCGATTACCTCGGCCGGATCGTAGCCGGTAATGCGCATGAACGCCGGATTCACGTATTCGATCAGATTGCCGGTCGGCGACGGCGCGGTGATCAGAATCGCGTTGACGCTGGCATCGAGCGCGCGGCTTTGCAGGCGCAAGGCAAGATCGGCGCGCTTGCGCTCGGTGATGTCCGTGTAGGAACCGAGCACGCCGATCACGCGGCCGTCGCCGTCGGTGAACGGCAGCTTGCTCGTGACGGTCGTGCGGTGCACGCCGTCTATCACCAGATCGAGCTCGAAGTTCATCTTCGGCACGCCGGTGCTCACGACCTCCTTGTCATGGTCGCTCAGCAGCGTCGAGAAGTCGCGCCACGGCATGTCGGCGTCGCTCTTGCCGACTACCTGCTCCGGATACGCGAGCCCGGCATCGCGCGCGAACGCCATGTTGCAGCCGAGATAGCGCGACTGCATGTCCTTCCAGAAAATGCGCTGCGGAATATTGTCGATCACCGCTTCGAGCATCTGGTTCGAACGCTGCGCTTCGGCTTCGGCGTTGATCTGGTCGGTAACGTCGTCGGCGAGCACGAAGAACGCGGCGCGGCCCATGAAGTTCAGCGCGTGATACGAAATGTCAGCGCTGATCGTCGAGCCGTCCTTGCGCCGGTGATGCCAGATGCCCGCCATGGTGCGGCCGTGCTGGCCCGCGTCGCTGCGCTGCATATGCGTTTCGAGGCGCGAGATTTCGCCGCTCGGGCGGATCGCGCGAACGGTCATGCCGAGAAATTCGCTTTCGGTGTAGCCGTATTGCTGGATCGCGGCCGCGTTGACGGCGAGAAAGCGCAGCGTCTCGCGATCGAAGATATACATCGGCACCGGATGGTCGTCGAACAGGCCGCGAAAGCGTTCGTCGTGGCGGCCGAGCGCGCGCACGCTGCGCAGCTTCTCGCGCGCGCTGTTTTCGCGCGCGCCGAACGTGAAGATCAGCAGCACGCTGCTGCCCAGCATGGTCACGATCAGCAGGAACATCGCCCGCTGCGTTTCGCTCGCCGATGCCGCGAGCGACGCCTGCACCGCGCGGTTCTCCGCGCCGCGCAGTGTTGCGAGGCCGGCTTCGACGCGATCCAGGCCGAGCCCGAGATGGGTATAGGTCGATGCCGCCCACGCGCGCGAGGCGTCCGGGCCGGCACTGGCGCTCCTGAGCAGCGCGTCGTCGATGTCGTGTTGCAGCGCGTGGCTGTCCGCGCTCAGCTTTGCGAGCGCGCCGAGCATGGCGGGTTCGCCGGCCAGTTCATTGCGCAGGTCGCGCTCCAGACCCGCGAGCGTCGTCGCCATGGCGGCGGCCGCGGCGGCCGCGCTGGCCGGCGCCGACTCGCCCGACGCCTCGAAGCGGCCGAGCGCGGCCAGCCCGCCGTCGAGCGCCGTATAGTAGGCGTCGAGGTGCTGGCGCACGCTCGTCGAACGCAGCATGCGCGCGTCAACGTCGCGTTGGCCGCAAATCTGCGTATAGGCGACGAACGCGTTCGCGCCGATCGCCGCGGCAACGACCGCCAGATTGATCAGCAGCCGCTTCGATAGAAAAGGAGTCATGGGTTCCGAACGTCAATCGTTCTGCGGGCGGGAGCGCGCGGTCGCGGCCGATGCGTCGGGCCGCATCGATACTAGTCTCTTTACGCGCCAACCCATGGATAACGGCAGGGTTCGGAACAGATTGAGGGTAGTGAGTGAAAAAAACCTGGCCGGCCGCACCTAGCCGGCCGCGCCGAACTCCTTCATGGCCGGGACGAAGTCGTGGTTGGCCTCCTGCTTGCGCGACAGCTTGGCGAGCACGTAGCGCTTGAACGGATCAAGTTCGGCCCACTGGGCGACGCCCGGCGCGGCGAGACCGGCCAGTTGCGCCTGATGCGCGATACCCTCCGGCACGCTGTCGGTGCGACGCCAGGCCGGCGCTTCCTCAGGTGTGAACCACTCCGGCTCGATGTTCGCGTGGGTGCGCAGCATTTCGAACAGGGCATGATCGAAATTCGGCTCGATTTCCGCGTCTTCCTCGACCGGGAAACGCGCCAGCAGCTTGCGGTCTTCGAGCGGCAGCGTCTGCCATTGATCGAGCGAAATGCGCAGCCCGAACCGGTCGAGATTGAAGCGCACGGACATCGGGATGTAAGTGAAATTCTCCGAAGACGCGACCTCGAAGTTGAACAGAAGCGGTGCTTCGTTGAGTCCCATGATTGAGTCCCTCCTGGATGGCGGGCAACACGCAAGCCCAGCTTGGGGTATTTTAGAACCTTATTCGCGCGACGGCGGCATGGCTGGCTGCACCCTGCCGGCTCGTCAACCGCTCACGCGCATGGCATGACAAAGGAGCGAACTAGCTTGAACGAACTGGAAACTGCCGGGCAGCCGGGCGCGGTAGAGCGCCAGGTGCACCGGCATCGCGGCGCGGCGGTCGAAACCGTCATCGACCATGTCGGTCAGGAATGGCCGGTCGCGCTCGTCTTCAACGGCATTTCGCATGCGGTGATGATGTGCACGCCGCGCGATCTGGAAGCGTTCGCGGTTGGATTCGCGATTTCGGAAGGGATCGTGGGGCGTGGCAGCGACATTCAGGACATCGAGGTCGAACTGCATGACGACGGCGAATTGCCGCATGCCGAAGTGCAGTTGCAAGTGGTGCAACAGGCCTTCGTCGCGCTGAAGGAGAAGCGCCGCGCGCTCGCCGGGCGCACCGGATGCGGTGTTTGCGGCATCGAAAGTATCGATTTGCTGGATCTGCAGCCGGAGCGTGTGCCGGATACCGGCTTTCTGCAACGCCTCGCGCCGGACGCGATCGCGCGCGCCGCCCGCGATCTGCCCGAGCATCAGGCGTTGACGCGGCTGACCGGCGGCCTGCATGCCGCCGCGTGGTGCGACGCCACGGGCGCGATCCGCTACGCGTTCGAAGACGTCGGCCGTCACAATGCGCTCGACAAGCTGATTGGCCAGTTGGTGCTCGACCGCGTGGATACCAAGGAGGGTTTTGTGTTCCTGTCGAGCCGCGCGAGCTACGAGCTGGTGCGCAAGGCCGCGCGCGTCGACGTGCCGATGGTCGCCACGATCTCGGCGCCGTCGTCGTTGGCGATCACGATTGCGCGCAAGGCGGGCGTACGGCTGGTCAGCTTCTGCCGCGAGACAAGCTACGTTGACTACGATACGTTGCAGTCGACGCAGCTTTGAGCGGCCAACGCGCCTGAGCATTCAGGCGCACGAACGTCCCAACGCACTCATGCCTGAAGTTGCGAGTGGGCAAATCCCTCAACGCCAGAGCGCTCGCACGCCGGAAGCGCCTGGAACACCCCCCACGCCGCTCAATCGAATTGCCGGAAGTCCGGCTTGCGCTTCTCGAAGAACGCCTTGAACGCCTCACGTGCTTCGGGCGCGAGCAGCATCTTGCCGAAATGCACGGCTTCTTCGGACATTTGCGTTTGCAATTCCTGGTGACTCGCGCGCTTCATCAAGCTCTTCGTCACGCGCAGCGACGAAGCCGGCAACGCGGCCAGCTTCGCGGCCTGCGAAGCCGCAAACGCATCGACTTCGGCGGCGGGCAGCACGCGATTCACGAAACCCATGCGCTGCGCCTCGGCGGCGTCGAACGCTTCGCCGAGCAACAGTTTCTCCGCGGCCGCCTGATAGCCGGCGATACGCTGCAACAGCAGACTCGACGCCGCTTCCGGACACAAACCGAGTTGCGTGAACGGCAGCGAGAAGCTCGCGGTATCGGCTGCGTAGACCAAGTCGCAATGCAGCAGCAGGGTCGTGCCGATGCCGACCGCCGGGCCCGCCACCGACGCCACCACCGGCTTCTCCGCCGAGCTGATCGCGCGCAGGAACTGGAACACCGGCGCGTGTTCGCCCATCGGCGGCGTCTTCATGAAATCGTCGAGATCGTTGCCGGCGCTGAAAATGCCGGCGCTGCCCCGAATCAGGATCGCCCGCACGGCGGCGTCGCCTTGCGCTTCGACCAGCGCGTCGGCCATCGTCTGATACATGGCGGCCGTAATCGCGTTTTTCTTGTCGGGCCGGTTGAAGGCCATCGTCAGCACGCCGTCGGCACGCTCGACCAGAATATCCATCGTCATCTCCTCGTACTCCTGCTGAGAATGTAAGAACGGTTCGCAAGCCGGATGGCCTGCGAACCGTTCTGTGGTCCTCAACGCGTACGCGCGAGGACCGAAGCGAACATCGGGGTGAACACGGTCACAGGCGCTCGATGATGCCCGCCGCGCCCATGCCCGTGCCGACGCACATCGTCACCATGCCGTACTTGTAGTTACGGCGGCGCAAGCCATGCACCACGGTCGACGCACGAATCGCGCCCGTCGCACCCAGCGGGTGGCCGAGGGCGATCGCGCCGCCGAGCGGGTTGATCTTCGCCGGATCGAGACCGAGGTCCTGAATCACCGCCAGCGATTGCGCGGCGAATGCTTCGTTCAACTCGATCCAGTCGAGGTCGTCGATCTTCAGGCCGGCGGCTTTCAGCGCGGCCGGAATCGCTTCCTTCGGACCGATGCCCATGATTTCCGGCGGCACACCGCGCACGGCAAAGCTGACGAAACGCGCGAGCGGCGTGAGGTTGAACTCCTTCAGCATCTTTTCCGACACCACGATCAGCGCGCCCGCACCGTCCGAGGTCTGCGAGCTGTTGCCCGCCGTCACCGAACCCTTGTTGGCGAACACCGCGCGCAGCTTGGCGAGTCCCTCGAGCGACGTTTCCGCGCGCGGACCTTCGTCGAGCGACACTTCGCGGGTCTTCACGCGGACTTCGCCGGTGGCGAGATCGGGGAAGCGCTCGGTGATGGTGTACGCAGCGATTTCGTCGTTGAACTCGCCGGCTTGCTGCGCGGCGATGGCGCGGCGATGCGATTCCACTGAAAACGCGTCTTGCGCTTCGCGGCTGATCTTCCAGCGTTCGGCGACTTTCTCCGCCGTCAGGCCCATACCGTAGGCGATGCCGATGTCTTCATTGCGATCGAAGATATGCGGCGACATGGACGGCTTGTTGCCCATCATCGGCACCATGCTCATGGATTCGCAGCCGCCCGCGATCATTGCGTCCGACTCGCCGACGCGGATGCGGTCGGCGGCCATGGCGAGCGCGGTCAGTCCCGATGCGCAGAAGCGGTTCACCGTCACGCCGCCGACGCTATTCGGCAGGCCGGCCAGCAGCGCGCCCATACGCGCGACGTTCAGACCTTGTTCCGCTTCCGGAATCGCGCAGCCGATGATCGCGTCTTCGATCACTTTCGTATCGAGGCCGGGCACTTGCGCCACGGCCGACTTGAGCGCGTGCACCAGCAGTTCGTCGGGGCGCGTGTTCTTGAACATCCCGCGCGGCGCCTTGCCGATCGGCGTGCGGCTCGCGGCGACGATGTATGCGTCTTGCAATTGCTTTGCCATTTGAATCTCCTTTGTCGACCAGAGTTAGCGCTTCAGCGCTTACTCTGGTCCCATGCAGTCTCATCGCGGTCGACGGCAGTTAGCGCTTTAGCGCTTACTGCTGTCCCATGCAGTCTCATCGCGGTCGACAGCATTTAGCGCTTTAGCGCTTACTGCCGTCCCATGCAGTCTCATCGCGGTCGGCGGCAGTTAGCGCTTCAGCACTTACTCCCGCCCCAAGCACATAGTGCGGGCTCGTCGCTTAGTTGCGCACCGGCTTGCCGGTCTGCAGCATGCCCATGATCCGTTCCTGCGTCTTTTGCGTGCCGAGCAGATCGACGAACGCACGCCGCTCGAGTTGCAGCAGCCATTCTTCATCGACCAGACTGCCCGCTTCGACATCACCGCCGCACACCGCTTCCGCGATACGGCTCGCGATCAGGAAATCGTGCTCGCTGATAAATCGGCCATCGCGCATGTTGACGAGCGACGCCTTGATGGTCGCGATCGCCGAACGCCCGGCCACCGGCACTTGCGTGACGCGCAGCGGCGGACGATAACCCGCCGACGACAACGCGCGCGCTTCCTTCTTCGCCACGTCGAGCAGTTCGAACACGTTGAAGACAATGGTGTCCGACGGCTTCAGGTAGCCCATCGCGCGGGCGTCGAGCGCGGAGGCCGAAACCTTCGCCATCGCCGCGTTTTCGAACGACTTCTGCACGAATTTGAGCAGGTCGTTGGTTGCGCCCACTTGCTTCGCCGCTTCCGCCGCGCGCAGCGCCGCTTCCTTCAGGCCGCCGCCAGCCGGCACGAGACCCACACCCACTTCCACCAGACCGAAATAGCTTTCGATGTGCGCGACGCGCTTCGCGCTGTGCAGCGCCAGCTCGCAGCCACCGCCGAGCGCGATGCCCGACACGGCCGAGATGACCGGCACGCTCGCGTACTTCACGCGCAGCATGCCTTGCTGGAATTTCTTCACGAACGGCTCGATGCCCTTCGCGCCGCCCATCATGAACGCGGGCATGGCTTCTTCGAGATTGGCGCCGGCGGAGAACGGACCACCCGGCGTGCCGAGTTTCAGCGACGTCGGCTGCCACACCACCAGACCCTTGTAGTCCTTTTCGGCCAGCTCGATCGCCTGCGTCAGGCCGTCGATCACCGACGGTCCTATCGTATTCATCTTGCTCTTGAACGACACGATCAGGACATCGTTCTCGCCCGCGCGGTCGTCGACCCATGCACGCACGGCGTCGGTTTCGAACAGCGTCTTGCCGTAGGTCTTCGGATCAGCCCTGGTTTCGCCGACCAGCGGCGCACGGAACACCTGCTTGTCGTACACCGACAGCGACGAGCGCGGTACGAACGCCTTCGAAGCCGGCGACCACGAACCTTCGTTCGTATGCACGCCGCCCTGCGCGGCGACCGGCCCTTCGAGCACCCACGACGGCAGCGGCACGTTCGAGAGCGCCTTACCCGCCGCGATATCTTCCTGCACCCATTCGGCGACCTGTTTCCAGCCGGCCGTCTGCCAGCCTT
The DNA here is from genome assembly GCF_003386115.1 of Paraburkholderia sp. BL27I4N3. NCBI lineage: Bacteria > Pseudomonadati > Pseudomonadota > Betaproteobacteria > Burkholderiales > Burkholderiaceae > Paraburkholderia > Paraburkholderia sp. BL27I4N3. The sequence goes on from NZ_QREJ01000001.1 coordinate 3,813,442, forward strand.
CGAACGGACCTTCGTTCCAGCCGAAGCCCCAACGGATCGCCAGATCGACATCGCGCGCGTTGTCAGCGATCGATTCGAGATGCACGCCGATGTAGTGGTACACGTCGCGGAAAATTGCCCACAGGAATTGCGCCTGCGGATGCTGCGATTCGCGCAGCAGCTTCAGACGCTCCGCCGGCGGGCGCTTCAGAATACGGCCGACCAGTTCGTCCGCCTTCGCGCCGCCGTCGACGTACTCGCCGGTTTTCGCGTCGAGCACCTTGATCGCCTTGCCTTCTTTCTTGTAGAAGCCGCCGCCGGTCTTCTGACCCAGCGCGCCCTTCTTGACGAGTTCAGCGAGCACAGCAGGCGTTTCGTAGACCGGGAAGAAGGGATCGTCCTTCAGCGTGTCCTGCATCGTCTTGATGACGTGCGCCATCGTGTCCAGACCGACCACGTCCGCGGTACGGAACGTGGCCGACTTCGCTCGGCCCAGGCGCGCGCCGGTCAGGTCGTCCACTTCGTCGAAACGCAGGCCGAATTTCGCGGCTTCGGTCACGACGGCGAGGATCGAGAAAATGCCGACACGGTTAGCGATGAAGTTCGGCGTGTCTTTCGCACGCACGACGCCCTTGCCGACCACGCTGGTCAGGAACGACTCGAGTTGATCGAGGATTTCCGGACGCGTGGTCGCGGTCGGGATCAACTCGACCAGGTGCATGTAGCGCGGCGGATTGAAGAAGTGCACGCCGCAGAAGCGCGCTTTCAGTTCATCCGAGAAACCCTCAGACAGCGCGGTGATCGACAGACCCGACGTGTTGGTCGCGAAAATCGCGTTCGGCGCGAGATGCGGCGCGACCTTCTTGTACAGGTCGTGCTTCCAGTCCATGCGTTCGGCAATGGCTTCGATCACGAGGTCGCATTCGGCGAGCTTCTCGATGTCGTCGTCGTAATTCGCGGGGTGGATGTATTGCGCGTCGTCCTTCACGCCGAACGGCGCCGGCGACAGCTTCTTCAGGTTCTCGATCGCCTTCAGCGCGATCGCGTTCTTCGGGCCTTCCTTGGCGGGCAAGTCGAACAGCAGCACGGGCACCTTGGCGTTGATCAGGTGCGCGGCGATCTGCGCGCCCATCACGCCGGCGCCGAGCACGGCTACCTTGCGAATGATCAGATTGCTCACGTCGTTCCTCCGGGGAGTTATGCGATGTCGCGAAGCTTCATGGACGCTTCGCGATGTGTGGCTGACGGGAAGCGCCGCAGGTTCGACACGCGCGGCGCCTGCCTTGATGTTTGCCTGAAACCGGGGCTTAGAACAGCGCTTCTTCGACGTCCATCAGCGACTTCGAACCCGCGCGCGCCTGACGGATCGTCATCGCCGTTTCCGGCAACAGCTTCGCGAAGTAGAAGCGAGCCGTGGCGAGCTTGGCCTTGTAGAACGGATCGCCCGACGCTTCCTTATCCAGCGCGACGCGTGCCATGCGGGCCCAGAAGTACGAGAACACCAGGTGGCCGACGGTGCGCAGATACGGCACGGCGGCGGCGCCCACTTCGTCCGGGTTCTGCATGGCCTTCATGCCGATTTCCATGGTCAGCTTCTGCACCTTTTCGCCGATGTCGGCGAGCGGGTTGATGAACTCCTGCATTTCCGGCTTCACGCCTTCGGCTTCGACGAAATCGGACACCAGCTTGCCGAACTTCTTCATCTTCGCGCCCATGTCGCCGAGAATCTTGCGGCCGAGCAGGTCGAGCGCCTGAATCGCGTTGGTGCCTTCGTAGATCATGTTGATGCGCGCGTCGCGCACGTACTGTTCCATGCCCCACTCGGCGATGAAGCCGTGGCCGCCGTAGATCTGCATGGCGTGATTGGTGCTCTCGAACGCGTTGTCTGACAGGAACGCCTTCAGGATCGGCGTGAGCAGCGCGACGAGGTCGGCGGCTTCCTTGCGCACGGATTCGTCAGCGTGCGACAGTTCCTTGTCGATATGCAGCGCCGACCAGTACGAGAACGCGCGCGCGGCTTCGGCGTAGGCCTTCTGCGTGAGCAGCATGCGGCGCACGTCCGGATGCACGATGATCGGGTCGGCCGCCTTTTCGGGCGCCTTCGGGCCGGTCAGCGAACGCATCTGCAGACGCTCTTTCGCGTACGTCAGCGAGTTCTGGTAACCGATTTCGGTCAGGCCCAGGCTCTGCATGCCGACGCCAAGACGCGCGGCGTTCATCATCACGAACATCGCGTTCAAGCCTTTGTTCGGCTCACCGACAAGCCAACCCTTGGCGTTGTCGAGATTGATCACGCAGGTCGCGTTGCCGTGAATGCCCATCTTGTGTTCGATGGAGCCGCACTTCACGCCGTTGCGCTCGCCCGGTTCGCCCGCTTCGTTCGGCACGAACTTCGGCACGATGAACAGCGAAATGCCCTTGGTGCCCTTGGGCGCATCCGGCAGACGCGCGAGCACCAGGTGAACGATGTTCTCCGCGAGATCGTGTTCGCCGCTGGAGATGAAAATCTTCGTGCCGCTGATCGCGTACGACCCGTCGCTGTTCGGTTCGGCCTTGGTGCGCAGAATGCCGAGGTCGGTGCCGCAATGCGGCTCCGTCAGACACATCGTGCCGGTCCAGACGCCCGCCACCAGCTTCGGCAGATAGCGTTGCTGCAACTCCGGCGTGCCATGTGCATGCAGACATTCGTACGCGCCGTGCGAGAGCCCCGGGTACATGGTCCACGCCTGATTCGCCGAGTTCAGCATTTCATACAGCGCGTTGTTGACGAACGCGGGCAGGCCCTGGCCGCCGTATTCCGGATCGCAGCCCAGCGCGGGCCAACCGGCTTCGACGTATTGCGCGTAGGCTTCCTTGAAACCCTTCGGCGTGGTCACGACGCCGTCGCCGACATACGTGCAGCCTTCCTGATCGCCGCTGTGATTGAGCGGGAACAATACTTCGGAGCAGAACTTGCCGGCCTCTTCCAGCACCGCGTTGATCGTGTCGGTATCGAGATCCGCGTGCTTCGGCATCTGCTTGATTTCGGCTTCGACGTTAAGCAGTTCGTGCAACACGAATTGCATGTCGCGCAGCGGCGCGGCGTACTGTCCCATGACTCTCTCCAAGTTTGACAAGAAGCCAGGCCGTTAGCTGAGTCCGTGGATCGGAACTTTCTGCGCCGCTGAATCCGCCGGATTGGCGGCGACGCTGCTAACGGCTTTCGCTTTGATACGAAACAATCAATTTTTCCAGCGCGGCCCACGTGAGACGCACCGCATCCGGCAAGTGCAGGAAGCGCGCGTCGTGATGCAGACCGAGCGTGAAGCTGTACAGTTCGAACAGCATCAGTTGCGGATCGGTGTCGGCACGCAGATGCCCTTCTTCCATTGCCTGCGAAATCGCCCGCGTGAGCGCGGCACGCCAGACCGTCACGCTCGACACCAGTTGCTCACGCACCGGGTTATCCGCGCGATCGTCGTATTCGACGGCGCCGCTGATGTAGATGCAGCCGGTGGTGACTTCCTGAATGCGCTTCTCGATCCAGCGGGAAATCATCGCGCGCAAGCGCGGCAATCCACGCGGCTCGCGCAAACTCGGGAAAAACACCTCGTCTTCGAAACGACGGTGATATTCGCGCACGACTTCGACCTGCAAGTCCTCGCGCGACCCGAAATGCGCGAACACTCCGCTTTTGCTCATCTGCATGCGCTCGGCCAGCAACCCGATGGTCAGACCTTCCAGTCCGTCGCGGCTTGCCAGGTCAAGTGCTGCATCGAGAATTGCGGCTCGCGTCTGTTCGCCTTTTCGCATAGCTTTTTACCGTTCTAATGTGACCGAAAGAAAATCGAACGGCCGTACTATTATTGAGTGCTGCCGTCCGCGAAACAAGGACTTTATTAGAAACCGGTTTCTAACCTGGTTTCAATTCTGCGGCATCCGTCAATCGGAGGAATGAGATTTTTTAGAGGCGTTTGCCTTAAGTTTGCCTTTGAGAGAGTTCGCTCGTCCAAGTACACGCTTTCTCTGATCCACGCAGCCGGGCCGACATGATGCAGCAAGTCGGTGCGAATGCAGAAGCGTTTGGCGTATCGCGGGTATTGGGAGACCGCTCGCGAAGGCGCGCATTGCTCGTCGGAACGTGTGTCGATCGTCCTCGAGATGCAAGCCCGACAGGGCGTTGACGTCATGCGGCGGTCCGCTCGGGCTTGTCCGATCGGAACAGGCAGGAAGAAAGAGGACCGGGTCAGGACGCGTTCTCGTGCACCGGGAAAGTTGGCTCAAACGCCGTGGCAACGCTCGCCGGCACGTCGTTCCAATAGCCATCTGCGGCTGGATGAAAACACGCAATCCGGGATACCACGGGCTGTGGTCCTGACCATACAACCCAGCGCTAACATCCCGCGAAACGGTTGAGCAGTCAGACCGGTTTGCCCATTGCCGCCGCAAGACCCGCAACCGAGGTCGCGACGGAAATCACCAGATCGAGGTTGTCGATCAATGACGCGGTATCCGCGAAGTCAGTAATTTCGTCTGTCCAATCGGTCAATCATCGCACCGGGCGGCGGCGACCAGAGCAAAGCGGCCCAGGCATTGCACCTGGGCCGCTTCGTGCCGCCGCATTGGTCACGAACGCATCGCCGTGAGTCAGTCGTACCCGCCCACCGTCAGCAACTTCATCACGGCCCGATAGGTCGTGTAGGCGAGCCAGTTGAGCGCGCGTTCGCCGGCCGGCCGGGCGTCGTAGCGCGCTTCGTCGATACGGCGCGAGTCTTTGAAGGCGACGAGAATCGCCTCGCGCAGTGCGTCGATCGACGGGTCGTTCACCAGCACCACATTGGCTTCGTTGTTGAGCATCAGGCTCAGCGCGTCGAGGTTCGACGAGCCGACCGTCGCCCAGTTCGAATCCACCACCGCGACCTTACCGTGCAGCAGCGTTTTCTCGTACTCGGCGATCTGCACGCCGGCCCTGAGCAACGCGCGATACAGAAACGGCACCGCGTAATCGAGCGCCTTGAATTCCTTGCGCCCGATAATCAGCTTCACGACGACGCCGCGTCGCGCCGCAAACACCAGCGCGCGCCGCAGCTTGCGGCCCGGCATGAAATACGGATTGGCGAGCAGCACTTCGTTGCGCGCCTGGCCAATCGCGACCAGATACGCTTTCTCGATAGCACGCCGGTTGATCAGGTTGTCGCGCGCGACGAACGCCACGCAGGGCTGGCCGCCCGCCCACAATTCCTCGTTACGACGCCGGCGGCGACGGCGCAGACTGCCGAGCGAGGCCGCGGTCTTCGGCCCGAGATCCAGCTCCATCGACTCGATCGGCCGATGCCCGAGCCGAATCCGCCGCCACTGCACTTCGAACGCCTGGCGGATATCGGCGACCACCGGTCCATGCAATTCGACCGCGAAGTCCCAGCGCCGGTACGGCAGCTTCTCGCCATTGTTCTCGTAGTCGTCGACGATATTGATCCCGCCGCAGTACGCGAACTGATCGTCGATCACCGCCAGTTTGCGATGCGTGCGTGAAAAGCCGAAGCGGCCGAACAGATGCGGGTTGTAGATGCGATGCTCGATGCCGGCGACGGACCACTCGTCGAACAGCGGCAGACGCGCGGTGCCGATGCCGTCGGTAATCACGCGCACCCTCACGCCGCGCCCAGCGGCGCGCAACAGCGCCGCGCTCACCGCCTTCCCGGCGTTGTCATGGCAAAAGATATAAGTTTCGAGCACCACGTCGCTTTGCGCGGCATCGACACGCGCGATCAGGGCGCTGAAGAACTCGTCGCCGGAACGCAGCAGCTTGACGTCGTTGCCGCTGGTGAACCGATAACGTTGCCAATAGCGGCGGCCGAGCAGCGATTGCCGCAGTCGGGCGAAGCGGCGCGCGCCGCCGACGCTCACCGGCCACGCTCCGTGGGATGCCCAACGACAGCACGCCCACTGAGCCGCTCATGCAACCTTTTAGGCAACTGCAGGATCGCATCGGCATTCGACGACGAAAAACAGCGCGACGCCGCCTCGTCATACGGCAGCCACAGAAACGCGGTGTGCTCGCGCGGCGCGAGCGTGACCTCGAGTTGCTCGGGCACCTGCAAGCTGAACCAATGCTCGGTGTTATGGATCACGCCTTCGGCATAGCGATGGCGGAACTCCGGGTAGATCTCGTATTCGATCGAATATTGCCAGTCGAACAATGCGTTGTGCGGCACTTGCGCACCGCCCACCACAATGCCGGTCTCTTCGGCGACTTCGCGCGCCGCCGTCTCGGCGAGTGGCTCATCGAGCCGGTCTTTGGAGCCCGTGACCGACTGCCAGAACCCGGCGTGATCGGCACGTTCGATCAGCAGCACGTCGAGCGCGGGCGTATGGATGATGACGAGTACGGATTGCGGAATCTTCGGCGGTTTCGGCATGGCGTGAAAACTGGGCGCAATGCTTGCGCGGTACATGTCGGAGATCGGTCCAGGAAGCGGTCGAACGCAGTTGCATCGACTGTAACGCAAAAAACGAAAAAGGCGCATCACACATGGTGATCACGCCTTTTCCGGTTGCGCCTGCTGTCGTTTTCAGACAGCACTGACTGGACTCAAGCCATTACACCTTCGGTTCCGGCTGACGCAGACGGATGTGCAGTTCGCGCAACTGGCGCTCGTCCACTTCGCTCGGCGCCTGCGTGAGCAGACACTGCGCGCGTTGGGTCTTCGGGAACGCGATCACGTCGCGGATCGAGTCGGCGCCGGCCATCATCGTAACGATGCGGTCCAGACCGAATGCGATACCACCGTGCGGCGGCGCGCCGTATTGCAGCGCGTCGAGCAGGAAGCCGAACTTGGCTTGCGCTTCTTCCGCGTTGATCTTCAGCGCGCGGAACACCTTGCTCTGCACTTCTTCACGGTGGATACGCACCGAGCCGCCGCCGATTTCCCAGCCGTTCAGCACCATGTCGTAGGCCTTCGCGAGGCAGCGCGCCGGATCCGTTTCCAGATACTCGAGGTGCTCGTCTTTCGGGCTCGTGAACGGGTGATGCGCGGCGACGTAGCGGTTGTCTTCCTCGTCGTATTCGAACATCGGGAAGTCCACCACCCACAACGGCTTCCAACCGCTCTCGACGAGGCCATTGGCCTTGCCGAATTCCGAATGGCCGATCTTCAGACGCAGTGCGCCGAGGCTGTCGTTCACCACCTTCGCGCGGTCCGCCGCGAAGAAAATGATGTCGCCGTCTTGCGCGCCGGTGCGCTCGATGATCGCCTTGACCGCTTCGTCGTGCAGGTTCTTGACGATCGGGCTTTGCAGACCGTCACGGCCCTTCGCGACTTCGTTGACCTTGATCCATGCGAGGCCCTTCGCGCCGTAAATGCGCACGAATTCCGTGTAGCTGTCGATATCGCCACGCGAGAGTTCGCCGCCCTTCGGCACGCGAATCGCCGCGACACGGCCGTCTTTCGTGTTGGCCGGCGTGCTGAACACCTTGAAGTCGACATCGCGGACCGCATCGGTCAGGTCGGTGAATTCAAGCTTCACGCGTAGGTCCGGCTTGTCCGAACCAAAACGGCGCATGGCTTCCGAATACAGCATGACCGGGAATTTCGCGTCCAGCGTGACGCCGATCGTTTCCTTGAACACATGACGGATCATGTCTTCGAACAGATCGCGAATTTCCTGTTCCGACAGGAACGAGGTTTCGCAGTCGATCTGCGTGAATTCCGGCTGACGGTCGGCGCGCAGGTCTTCGTCGCGGAAGCACTTGACGATCTGGTAGTAGCGATCGAAGTTCGCCACCATCAGGAGCTGCTTGAACAGTTGCGGCGATTGCGGCAGCGCGAAGAACTGGCCCGGGTTCGTGCGCGACGGCACGAGGTAGTCGCGCGCGCCTTCCGGCGTGCTCTTGGTCAGCATCGGCGTTTCGATGTCGATAAAGCCGAGCGAGTCGAGGTACTTGCGCGCCTCGATCGCGACGCGGTAGCGCAGACGCAGGTTGTGCTGCATCTGCGGACGGCGCAGGTCCAGCACGCGATGCGTAAGACGCGTGGTTTCCGAGAGGTTGTCGTCGTCGAGCTGGAACGGCGGCGTGATCGACGGGTTCAGCACGATCAGCTCGTGGCACAGCACTTCGATCTTGCCGCTCTTGAGCGCAGCATTCGTGGTGCCTTCCGGACGGCCGCGAACCACGCCCTTGATCTGCAGGCAGAACTCGTTGCGCACGCCTTCGGCCGCCTTGAACATCTCCGCGCGGTCCGGGTCGCAGACGACCTGGACGAGGCCTTCGCGATCGCGCAGGTCGATGAAGATGACGCCGCCATGGTCGCGGCGGCGACTCACCCAGCCGCACAGCGAGACGGATTGGCCCAGCAGTTCTTCGGTCACCAGACCGCAGTATTGAGATCTCATCGACATGATGTTTGTCTTTCGTTTTGCATTGGTTGAACGGCGCGTGGCATGGAAACGCTACGCGCCGCGTTACAGCGGAGGCTCGACTGTCGTGCGGCGCACCGGCGCCGGGGGCGCGGACGGCGCCACGACGCCCATCGAGACGATGTACTTGAGCGCAGCGTCGACCGTCATGTCGAGCTCGATCACTTCGCTCTTGGGCACCATCAGGAAGAAGCCGGAGGTTGGATTCGGCGTAGTCGGCACATACACGCTGACGTGATCTTCTTTCAGGTGGTTGATGACGTCGCCGCCCGGAATGCCGGTCAGAAACGCAATCGTATAGGAGCCGCGGCGCGGGTACTCGATCAGGAGCGCCTTGCGAAACGCATTGCCGCTGCTCGACAGCAGGGTATCGGACACCTGCTTGACGCTGGTGTAGATCGGGCCGACCACCGGAATGTGTGCGACCACGACTTCCCACCACTTCACGAGCTTCTGCCCAATGAAGTTTTGCGTCAACAGTCCAACGACAAAGATGAAGGCGAGCGTGAGCACTGCACCGAGGCCGGGCAGGCGAAAGCCGAACAGGCGCTCCGGCTGCCACGCGCGCGGCAGCAGAAGCAGCGTCTGGTCCATCGTGCCGATGATCAGACCGAGCACCCACAGTGTGATGGCCAGAGGCACCAGCACCAGCAGGCCAGTCGCGAACACCGATTTGAGTGTCGTTTTTTTCGTCGTCATGTGTACCGCCAGAAAGCCGCGCGGGCCGAAGCCCAAGGCGCGGCGTGTGCGCCGCCCCGGAGGGCGGCAGTGCGACTAGGTGCTGCCGGAACCGCTCGAACTCGCCGAAGCGGCCGGTGCGGCAGCAGGCGCGGAGGGCGTCGCAGCCGTGTTGCCGGCCGGCGCCGCGTCGGTTTGCGTAGCGCCGTTACTGGCGCTCGCGTTCTCGCCGGAGGCGCCATTCGAGGCGCCGTTGCCGTCGGGCTTGGCCGGCGCGCTCGCGCCGCCATTGCCGCCGCGAAAATCGGTCACGTACCAGCCGGAGCCCTTCAACTGGAACCCGGCAGCGGTGACCTGCTTGCGAAATGTGTCTTTCCCGCACTCGGGACACTGCGTCAACTGCGGGTCGCTGATCTTCTGAAGCACGTCCTTCCCGAAGCCGCATGACTCGCAACGATAAGCGTAGATCGGCATGATCTTTTTCCCTACTGAAATCTGGTAAACGCTTGCAAAGCCTTGAATTATAGCCGCAAACGATATCTTCCCCCCGGATTTTGGGGACCAGCGCCTGACGCAGGCGCCGTTGCGTTAAATGGGGGCGGCGGTAGTCGAATCAAGTGCGGAGGGCGCCGCCGCCAGGCGCCAGGCGCCACAGCCGCGCGGTCAAACGCGGCGACGCCAGGTTAGCCAGCGCTCACGTCCCGCGAAGACGGCAATCGAGTCGTGCACGGCTTCGTCTTCGATCAGCTCGAAGTGCGGCGTGAGCAGCGCGTCGAGTTCCGCGCGCTCGATGCCGAACGGCGGCCCTTTCGGCGTCGCGCCGATAAAAAAGAACCCCGCGAGCAACCCGCCAGCGGGTAACAGCTCGGCCATTCTTCGTGCGTAGTCGATGCGGCGCGCGAGCGGCAGCGCGCAGAAAAACGCGCGCTCGTAAATCCAGGCGGGTGCGAAAGGCGGCTTGTACGTAAAGAAGTCCGCCTGCTCCACCAGATGCGCATGCTGTGCGCCAAGTTGCTCATGCGCCGCCGCAACCGCAGCCGGTGAAAAGTCGATCGCCCGGACCGGGTAGCCGTGCCCGGCCAGCCAGACCGCTTCGTACGCGCTGCCGCAACCTGGAATCAGCACAGCGGCGCCGGGATGGCGCGCGGCGAATGACTCAAACGCGGACGGCACGCCCGCCTGATCCCACGGCATGAAACCGCGCTCGAAACGCTCGTCCCAGAACTCGGGCGAGTTGGGATCGCGGCTCTCGAATTCAGGCGCGGAAGGTTGGGTCGGGTCGCTCATCAATTACCTCGCAGGGGATCGCAATCAACCGCCGTAAGCAAGCACCAGAAACACCCGCGTCAGCACCGCACCGACGCCGACCGCCACACCGAACAGCAGCAAGCCTTGCAACAGCCGGTTGGTGCGCTTCTGCTCGAGCAGAATCTGGCGAATCATGTCGTCGTTCGCGCCGCGCTTGTTGTCGTGGCGCTCGGCCAGCGCATGATGAATCAGGCGCGGCAACTGCGGCAGTGTCTTGCTCCACTGCGGCGCCTCGATCTTCAGACGCTCGTACCAGCCGCGCAGGCCGATCTGTTCGTTCATCCAGCGTTCGAGGTAAGGCTTGGCTGTCTTCCACAGATCCAGTTCGGGATCGAGCGAGCGACCGAGCCCTTCCACGTTCAGCATGGTCTTTTGCAGCAGCACCAGTTGCGGCTGGATTTCGACGTTGAAGCGGCGCGAGGTCGAGAACAGGCGCATCAGCACCTGGCCGAGCGAAATGTCCTTCAGCGCGCGATCGAAGTACGGCTCGCAGACCGCGCGGATCGCACTCTCGAGTTCTTCGACGCGGGTAGTCGGCGGCACCCAGCCCGACTCCAGATGCAGCGTGGCGACGCGATGGTAATCGCGCTTGAAGAATGCGAGGAAGTTCTGCGCGAGGTAGTTCTTATCGAAGTCCGACAGCGCGCCGATGATGCCGAAGTCGAGCGCGATATAGCGGCCGAAGTGCTTCGGATCAAGACTCACCTGAATGTTGCCTGGGTGCATGTCGGCGTGGAAAAAGCCGTCGCGAAACACCTGGGTGAAGAAGATTTCGACGCCTTCGCGCGCCAGCTTGGGAATGTCCACGCCGGCCGCGCGCAGCGTCTCCACCTGGCTGATCGGCACGCCGACCATGCGCTCCATGACCAGCACCGTGGGCGTGCAGAACTCCCAGTACATTTCCGGTACCAACAGCAGATCGAGCCCGGCAAAGTTGCGCCGCAACTGGCTGCCGTTGGCCGCCTCGCGCATCAGGTCGAGTTCGTCGTGCAGATATTTGTCGAATTCGGCGACCACCTCCCGCGGCTTCAGACGCTTGCCGTCGGCCCACAACCGCTCGGCCCACACGGCGATGTCGCGCAGCAGGGCGAGATCGGAATCGATCACGGGCAGCATGTTCGGGCGCAGTACCTTCACGGCCACCGCCTTGCCGGCGTGCTGCCCCGCCTTCACCGTGGCGAAGTGCACCTGCGCGATCGAGGCGCTCGCCACCGGCACCCGCTCGAAGTCGTCGAACAGCACGTCGACCGGCGCGCCGAGCGCATTTTCCACCAGCCTGATCGCCACCGCCGATTCGAACGGCGGCACCTGATCCTGAAGCTTGGCGAGTTCGTCGGCGATATCGACCGGCAGCAGATCGCGCCGCGTCGACAAAACCTGCCCGAACTTGACGAAGATCGGCCCCAGGCTTTCCAGCGCGAGCCGCAGACGCACGCCCGGCGGCGCGTCGAACTTGCGGCCGATCGTGGTGATACGCAGCAGCAAACGCACGCGCCGGTCGTTGACGCGGCTGAGCATCATCTCATCGAGACCGAAGCGGATGACCGTAAAGAAAATCTTGAGGAAACGCAGAAAACGCATAGTTGTGCCCGGTGACTAGCGCGTGCCGCGCGACGTGGCGGCGCCGCCCGGCGCATGGGCGCCGCGGGCTTCGACCTTCTGTTCAAGACGCTCGAGGCGTTTTTCCACGCGCGCCAATGCGTCGCGCGCGCGGGCCAGTTCGACGTTGAAGTCTTCCAGCGCGGTACGGCGCACCAGTTGCGGATTCTCGTCGAGCAGATATTCGGCGGCGGTGTCGAGCAGGTTGCGCCCGGTGCGCTGCACGCGTTCGCCGACCGTGCGCACCACCGAGGCCACACGCCACGCCGGACCGTCGCCGATGAACCTGGCCAGATCTTCTTCCGGCTCCCAGCGCAGATGTTCGGCGAGCTTGGCGATCACGGTGGCGAATTCGGCGTCGCCTTCGATCTTCACATGCTTCATCACCGCCGCCTGGCCGCCTTGTACAAAGGCGGGCAGCGCGTCGGACGACACCGAAATGGTCACGTCGAACTGCTGCGCCTCCGTGGCCGCGACCGCGCTCAGATAGCCGTCCGGTTGCACCAGCAGCATCAGCACGACCGGCGGACAGGACAGTCTCGCGGTCTTGCCCGCGTAGGGGGCGAGGCGCTCACGAGCCCACGATTCGCGGGCGAGCAGATGATTGACAGCAGCAGCGAAGGGCTTGGCGGCGAGGGTCATTGAAAGTGGCAAGAAAAAACCCGCGCGAGCGAGGTGCCCGCGCGGGTTCCTATTGTAACGTCCGTTCGCTTCGCGGCCTGCTATGCCGAACGGCCAACGTACGGTGCGAATCCAGAAGGCGTTGCTGCGTCACGCGGCCCCTGTCGCACCGCCGCTTCAGTGCTGCGCGACCTGCTGGATGCCGGCCAGCAGCCAGCCTTCGCCGGGGCGATTCGCCTTCGACAGGTTCCAGACTTCGACGAACGGCTCCGCCGCCGCGCCCGGTGCCTCGCGAATCAGGCCCGAGAAGCGCACGCTGGCGAAGTATTCGTTCGCGCGCTCTTCCACACCCAGCAGTTCGGCATTCAGTTGAACGACGTCAGTCTGATTCCTCCCGGCGCCACGCGAAGACAGATCGACCTTCACCTCGGCGAACATTTCCGGCGTGGTGAATTCGCGGATGTCGTCCATGTTGCCGGCGTCCCATGCGGCTTGCAGGCGCACGAAGTAGACCTTGGCGTTGCGCAGGAAGGCTTCCGAGTCGAAGCCGGCCGGCACCACAGGCGCGGCGTTGATGGTCGGCGTGGTGAGCGGATTGCCTTGCGGTTCGAGGTACGGGCCGGACGGCGGCGCGCTATAACGCGGTTCCTGCGAATAGCCCGTGCCGCCCGAATTCAGCGACGGCGAATTGCCCGCGTAAGCCGGTTGCGCGGAGTCACGCTTGCGGCCCATGAAGCGGCGGATCAGCCAGATACCGATCATGGCGATGATCGCAATCACGATGATGTTGGCCATGGCGCCGGCGAACGCACCGCCCAGGCCGAAGTGCGACAGCAACGCGGCGATGCCGAGACCGGCCGCCAGACCGGCGATCGGCCCGAGCCAGCGCGACCGGTTAGGCTGCGCGGCCGGAGTTGGCGCGGGCGCCGGAGCGGGCTGCGCACGCTGCTGCATGGCCTGATTGCTTTGGGAAGGTTGCGACGGCGCGGACTGCTGCGTCACGCTATTCGACTGACGGCCGATGCTGCGGCCACCGCCCATGCGGCGAGCTTCCGCATCGAGCGAAGCGAGGGAGCCGGCCATGATCAGACCGACCATCGCGATCAGTCCGATTCTTCTCACCAGCGACCGCTTAACCTTACGGGGAGATAACATACCTGAATCGGACATTTCGTACTTTCCTTTAAAAATCGATGGGTTAGGAACCCTAGTATTTGGTCCCCACATGTAAAGCTACCACGCCAGCTGACAAATTGTAATATTTGACGCCGTCGAGACCCGCTTGTTCCATCATTGTTTTCAAAGTTTCCTGGTCCGGATGCATCCGGATCGATTCGGCGAGGTATTGATAGCTCTCGGCATCTTTCGCAAAGCGTTCGCCCAACCACGGCAACACCTTAAAAGAATAGACGTCGTAGACCTTCTTGAGCGGATCCCACACCTTCGAAAATTCCAGCACCAGCAGACGCCCCGCCGGTTTTAGCACGCGCCGCATTTCCGCCAGCGCCACGTCCTTGTGAGTCATGTTGCGCAAGCCGAATGCCACCGTCACTACGTCGAAGTAGTTGTCCGGAAAGGGGATTTTCTCAGCGTCGCAAAGCAGCGCCGGCGTGATCACGCCCTTATCCAGCAGACGGTCGCGGCCCACGCGCAGCATCGATTCATTGATGTCGGTGTGCCAGACTTCACCGGTGTCGCCCGCCTGCTTCGCGAACGCCTTCGACAGATCGCCGGTGCCGCCCGCAATGTCGAGCACCTTGTAGCCCGGCCGCACGTTGGCCTGGGCGATCGTGAACATCTTCCACGCGCGGTGCAACCCGCCCGACATCAGGTCGTTCATCAGGTCGTAGTTGGCGGCAACCGAGTGGAACACGCCCGCCACCTTCTGCGCCTTGTCCTGTTCGTCGACCGATTGAAAGCCGAAGTGGGTTTTGCTCATCGCGCTCGTCCTTTCGCGTATTCTGAAATGTTGCGCCGCATCAGCGCGGCGTTCGGGGCGAATCGTATCAGTGACAGTGGCCGTGCGCAGCGCCGGCCTGAACCATCGGCGTATCGCGGTCAACGCCGGCCGCCTGAAGTTTGGCGAGATAGTCGCGCCAGAGTTCATCCTGGCGCACGGCCATGTCGTATAGCAGGTCCCACGAATAGATGCCGGTGGCGTGTCCATCCGAGAAAGTCGGCTGCAGCGCGTAGTTGCCGACGCCTTCGATCATGGTGATCGTCACTTCGCGCTTGCCGGTCTGCAACGTTTCCTGGCCGGGCCCATGGCCCATCACTTCCGCCGATGGCGAATACACGCGCAGCAGCTCGAACGGCAAGCGATAAGATTCGCCGTTTGCGTACTGCAATTCGAGCACACGCGATTTGGAATGCACGACCACGCCGGTCGGCACTGGCGTATCGGGAGTTAGTCCACTCATGTTGACCTCATAGAGAACGGCGCCTCAATGCCTCTTGCCCTTCGCGGGGCCCGGCGCGAACGCGACAGGTTCGGGAGCGCTCGAACTCAAGCCAGCGCCTGTTCGATTTCCTGCCGCACCGCTTCGCGCAGCAAGGTGGCTTGCGCGCGGCGCGACGACAGCATGGCTTCGGACACCGTGCGCTGGCGCGGCGCCCAGATGGGCAGCGGAAAATGAGCGTCGTTCGAAAAACGCGGAATCACATGCCAGTGCACGTGCGGCACCTGGTTGCCAAGGCTCGCCAGGTTCACCTTGACCGGCTGCAGGATGCGCCGGATCGCGCGCTCGACCGCATACACGGCCTTCATCACGCGATCGCGGTCGTCTCCGTCGAGGTCGGAAAACTCGGCCACATGCCCGTTCCAGATGACCCGGCAAAAGCCCGGGTAATCGTGTTCATCGGCGAGAACGACACGCAAGGTGTCGTCGTGCCACAGCACATCGCCGCCATCTTCACGGCAAAAAACGCATTCCATCGTCGGCCTCAGGCAAAAATCGTCAGTCGTGCCATTAAACCAGCACGCGCTCGATTCCGCCATTGTTCGCACGCTGCACGTAGTCGACCATCCAGTCTTCACCGAGCACGTGACGTGCCATCTCGACGACGATATAGTCCGCCTCGATGCCCGCGTCTTCGTTGTAGCGCGACAGACCTTGCAGGCAGGACGGGCAGCTCGTGAGGATCTTCACGTCAGTGGCGCCCTTCGGCTGCGGGCCGTCGCCAGCCTTGAGCACGGAGCCGTCCGGCGCGCCCGCCGAGCCCGCCGAGGCATTGGCCGGATTGATCCCGTTCGCGCCGGCTTCGGCCACCAAAGGAATGCCGCGCAGCTTCGCCGCACCCTTGCGGATCTCCTCTTCCTTGCGGAAGCGGACCTGTGTCGAAATGTCAGGACGCGTGACCGCGAGCGTGCCGGATTCACCACAGCAGCGGTCGTTCTTCTCGATCTTGTAGCCGTCCTTCTCCGAGCCCATCAACTGATTGACGAGCTTGACGGGGTCCATCGTCTTGATCGGTGTGTGGCACGGGTCGTGGTACATGTAGCGCACGCCGTTCACACCGTCGAGCTTCATGCCTTTCTCCAGCAGAAACTCGTGGATGTCGATGATCCGGCAGCCCGGGAAGATCTTCTCGAATTCGTAGCCGGCAAGCTGGTCGTAGCATGTGCCGCACGACACCACCACGGTCTTGATATCGAGGTAGTTGAGCGTATTGGCGACGCGGTGGAACAGCACGCGGTTATCCGTGACGATCTGCTCGGCCTTGTCGTACTGGCCCGAACCGCGTTGCGGATAGCCGCAGCACAGGTAGCCCGGCGGCAGCACGGTTTGCACGCCCGCTTCCCACAGCATGGCTTGCGTGGCGAGACCGACCTGCGAGAACAGCCGCTCGGAACCGCAGCCCGGGAAGTAGAACACCGCTTCCGTGTCGGCGGTGGTCGTCTTCGGATTGCGGATGATCGGGACGATCTTGTTGTCCTCGATATCGAGCAACGCACGCGCGGTCTTCTTCGGCAGATTGCCCGGCATCTTCTTGTTCATGAAGTGGATCACCTGCTGCGTGACCGGCGGCTTGCCGACGGTTGCCGGCGGGTGCGCCGTCTGCTTCTTCGCGAACTTCTTCAGCACGTCGTTGCCGAGGCGCTGCGCCTTGTAGCCGATGCCCATCATCGCGGTGCGCGCGAGATTGATGGTCTGCGGGTTGGTCGCGTTGAGGAAGAACATGCCGGCCGCGTTGCCCGGATTGAACTTCTTCTTGCCCATCTTGCGCAACAGGTTGCGCATGTTCATGGTCACGTCGCCGAAGTCGATCTTCACCGGGCACGGCGTCACGCACTTGTGACACACGGTGCAGTGATCCGCGACGTCGTTGAACTCGTCCCAGTGCTTGATCGACACGCCGCGGCGGGTCTGTTCCTCGTACAGGAACGCCTCGACCAGCAGCGAGGTGGCGAGAATCTTGTTGCGCGGGCTGTACAACAGGTTCGCGCGCGGCACGTGGGTCGCGCACACCGGCTTGCACTTGCCGCAGCGCAAGCAGTCCTTGATCGACTCGGAAATCGCGCCGATGTCGGACTGCTGCATGATCAGCGATTCATAACCCATCAGGCCGAAGCTCGGCGTGTAGGCATTGCGCAGGTCGGCGCCTTCGAGCAGCTTGCCCGCGTTGAAGCGGCCATGCGGATCGACGCGCTGCTTGTACTGGCGGAATTCGCTGATCTCGTCTTCGGTCAGGAATTCGAGCTTGGTGATGCCGATGCCGTGCTCGCCCGAAATCACGCCGTCGAGCGAACGCGCCAGCTTCATGATGCGTGCGACCGCCGTGTGGGCGTCCTGCAGCATCTCGTAGTTGTCGGAGTTGACCGGCAGATTCGTGTGCACGTTGCCGTCGCCGGCGTGCATGTGCAGCGCGACGAACACGCGGCCACGCAGCACCTGCTTGTGGATCGCCTGGGCTTCGTCGAGGATCGGCTTGAACTCGCCGCCGTTGAAAATCTGGCGCAGTTCGGCGCGGATTTCCTGCTTCCACGACACGCGGATCGTGCGGTCCTGCGTGACGTGAAATACGTTGGCGTCGGGCTGTGCGTCCACGCGATCGGCGAATTTTTCCGCCATCGCTTCGTAGCCGAGACCGACCAGATAGTGCTGCGCTTCACGCAAGGACAGATCGAGCTTGTCGCGCAGGAATTCCCAGCGCGTGCGCACACGCTTGAGCAGATCGAGCGCTTGCTGCACGCGGTCTTCGAGCAGTTCGGCGCTCGGAATCTCGTTGGCGTCGTCGCTCTTGCCGAGCGGCAGCTTGCCGGCCTTGAAGAACGCTTCGAGCGCGTCGACCAGCTGCAGCTTGTTCTTGATCGACAGCTCGATGTTGATACGCTCGATGCCGTCCGTGTACTCGCCCATGCGGTCGAGCGGAATCACCACGTCTTCGTTGATCTTGAAGGCGTTGGTGTGCTTCGCGATCGCCGCCGTGCGGCTGCGGTCGAGCCAGAAACGCTTGCGTGCCTCGGCATTGACCGCGACGAAGCCTTCGCCGCTCTTGCCGTTGGCCATGCGCACCACTTCCGACGTGGCCTGCGCGACCGCGTCCGCGTCATCGCCGACGATGTCGCCGATCAGCACCATCTTCGGAAACGCGTTGCGCTTGCTCTTGGTCGCATAGCCGACCGCGCGCAGATAGCGCTCGTCCAGATGCTCGAGACCGGCGAGAATCGCGCCGCCCTGCTTCGAGGTCTCGAACAGGTAATCCTTGATTTCGACGATGCTCGGAATCGCGTCGCGCGCCTGGCCGAAGAATTCGAGGCAGACGGTGCGCGTATGCGCCGGCATCTTGTGCAGCACCCAGCGCGCGGACGTGATCAGCCCGTCGCAGCCTTCTTTCTGCACGCCCGGCAGACCGGCAAGGAATTTGTCCGTGACGTCCTTGCCGAGACCTTCCTTGCGGAACACGCGACCCTTGATGTCGAGCGCTTCGGTGCGCATGAGCTTTTCGCCCGGCGCGTAGTTGCCGTCGAACCATTTGAGCTCGAAACGCGCGACTTCGATGTCGTGAATCTTGCCCATGTTGTGGTCGAGGCGCGTGACTTCGAGCCAGTTCCCTTCCGGGTCGACCATGCGCCACCAGGCCAGATTGTCGAGCGCCGTGCCCCACAACACCGCCTTCTTGCCGCCCGCGTTCATCGCGACGTTGCCGCCCACACAGGACGCATCCAGCGAGGTCGGATCGACGGCGAACACGAAACCGGCCTGCTCGGCCGCTTCGGTCACGCGACGTGTGACCACGCCCGCGCCCGAGAAAATCGTCGCGACTTTACGGTCGACGCCCGGCAGTTCGGTCATTTCAACCGCGCCGAGCTGTTCGAGCTTTTCAGTGTTGATGACGGCCGAGAACGGCGTGAGCGGCACCGCGCCGCCTGTGTAGCCCGTGCCGCCTCCGCGCGGAATCACGGTCAGCCCGAGCTCGAAACACGCCTTGATCATGCCGGCGATTTCGGCTTCAGTATCCGGCGTCAGCACGACGAACGGGTATTCCACACGCCAGTCGGTCGCGTCGGTCACGTGCGAGACGCGCGACAGGCCGTCGAACTTGATGTTGTCCTTTTCCGTGACCTTGCCCAGCACCTTGGTCGCGCGCTTGCGCAGATCGTAGGTCTTCTGGAATTCGCTGGCGAATTCGTCGACGGCGCGGCGCGCGGCCTGGACCAGCGTTTCCACGCGAGCAGCGCGGTCCACGCCCGCTTCGTCGCCGTGCTCGGTCAGATCGGCGCGACGGCGCTTCTCGATCTCGCTCAAACGGTGGTGCAAGGCCTCGATCAGCATCGCCCGGCGCTTTGGATTGTCGAGCAGGTCGTCTTGCAGGTAAGGATTGCGGCGCACCACCCAGATGTCGCCCAGCACTTCGTACAGCATCCGTGCCGAGCGGCCGGTGCGGCGTTCCGCGCGCAATTCAGCCAGCACGGCCCAAGCTTCGTCGCCGAGCAGGCGGATGACAATTTCGCGATCGGAAAACGACGTGTAGTTGTAGGGAATTTCGCGCAAACGCGCTTCTGGATCGGCAGCCACCGTAGCGGCGGCTCCGTGCGGATCGAAAACTTGAGGTGCGTTCATGTTTGGACGACTCGGTAGGTCAACCGGGCGCGCTCGTCGATGAGGCGTCGGCTGACGGCGCGCGTGGCGCGCAATGCTGGAAATCTTCTAGGGGAGCGAAGCTCGACCGACGGCCAAACCCACACCGGTCGCTTCGCGGCGCTCAGATATAGCTACACGATCGTGCGTGGCGGACGTGACGCTCTGCCGCGGGACAACACGCACGCGGGGCGGGCATCAAGTGGGCGATCCGAGGCTGCCAGTGCATCTTCCGATCCTTATTCCAAAATGGAATTCTACCGCATGATTCCGCCACGCGTTGACGGCCGAAGTCGGAGCAGCGGCGGGGATTTGGGCACTTTCGCGGCGAATCGTAAGGAGGCGCCTTTATGCCGGAATGACCAACCGAACGGTCGGGCGGCGCTGTGCGGCCCTGCTTCAGTGCATATGCCGACAGCCTGAGCCTACACCGTTGGCGCTATCATTGACCCTTTCCCGTCTCACCAAGCGCTCCGCGCCACCCGCATGGCTTCCCACGACTACCTGAAAAAAACCCTGACCGCGCGCGTGTACGACGTGGCCCGCGAGACCGAACTCGAACGCGCGCCGAATCTGTCGGCGCGTCTGCGCAATCCGGTCTATCTGAAGCGCGAGGACAACCAGCCGGTGTTCTCGTTCAAGGTGCGCGGCGCGTACAACAAGATGGCGCATATTCCTTCTGAAGCGTTGGAGCGCGGGGTGATTACGGCGTCGGCGGGCAATCATGCACAGGGCGTGGCGTTGTCGGCGGCGCGCATGGGCGTGAAGGCGATCATCGTGGTGCCGGTCACCACGCCGCAGGTCAAGGTCGATGCAGTGCGCGCACACGGTGGCCCGACCGTCGAAGTGGTGCAGTTCGGCGAGTCGTATAGCGACGCGTATGAGCACGCGGTTAAGCTGCAGGAAGAACGCGGCCTGACCTTCGTGCATCCGTTCGACGATCCGTATGTGATCGCCGGGCAAGGCACCGTCGCGATGGAGATTCTCAGCCAGCACCAGGGGCCGATTCACGCGATCTTCGTGCCGATCGGCGGCGGTGGACTGGCGGCAGGCGTCGCCGCGTACGTCAAATCCGTGCGCCCCGAGATCAAGGTGATCGGCGTGCAAACCGATGATTCGTGCGCGATGGCCGCGTCTCTGAAGGCCGGTGAGCGTGTCACGCTGAACGAAGTCGGTCTGTTCTCGGACGGCACGGCGGTAAAACTGGTCGGCGAAGAAACCTTCCGCGTGTGCAGCGAATATCTCGACGACGTGCTGCTCGTGAATACCGACGCGCTGTGCGCCGCGATCAAGGACGTCTTCCAGGATACCCGCAGCGTGCTCGAACCCGCTGGCTCGCTGGCCGTGGCCGGCGCGAAGCAGTATGCGGAGCGCGAAGGCATCGAGAACCAGACGCTGATCGCAATCACGTCGGGGGCGAACATGAACTTCGACCGCATGCGCTTCGTGGCCGAACGCGCCGAAGTCGGTGAAGCGCGTGAAGCAGTGTTCGCCGTGACGATCCCCGAAGAGCGCGGCAGTTTCCGCCGCTTCTGCGAACTGGTCGGCACACGCAGCGTCACCGAATTCAACTACCGTATTGCGGATGCGAACTCCGCCCATATCTTCGTGGGCGTGCAGATCAGGAATCGCAGCGAGTCGGCGCAGATCGCGGGCGCGTTCGAAGCGCACGGCTTCGCCACTGTCGATCTGACGTTCGACGAACTCTCCAAGCAGCACATCCGCTACATGGTCGGCGGGCGCTCGCCCTTGGCACACGACGAACGTCTGTTCCGCTTCGAGTTTCCCGAACGGCCAGGCGCGCTGATGAAATTCCTTTCGTCGATGGCGCCGAACTGGAACATCAGCCTGTTCCACTATCGCAACCAGGGCGCCGACTACAGCTCGATTCTGGTCGGCATCCAGGTGCCGGACAGCGAGAACGAGGCGTTCAACAGGTTTCTCGCCACGCTCGGCTATCCGAACTGGGAAGAGACGCAGAATCCGGTGTATCGATTGTTCCTCGCCTGATTACTTAGGACCGCAATCCGCAGATGGCTCTTTCGCTCGTCGACAAACTGGTGGTGGCAATCTCGTCGCGCGCGCTGTTCGACTTCGAGGAAGAGAACCGCGTGTACGAGGAAGGCGACCTGCAGACCTATGAAGCGTTGCAGCGCGACCGCCTGACCGTGCCCGCCAAACCGGGCGTGGCGTTTCCGTTGATCCGCAAGCTGCTGGCCTTGAACGCGGGCGGCCATCGCGTCGAAGTGGTGATCCTCTCGCGCAGCGATCCGATCAGCGGACTGCGCGCGTTCCATTCGTGCCGGGAACATGGGCTCGCCATCGAGCGCGGGGTCTTCACGCGCGGACGCGCGCCGTTCGGCTACCTGAAGCCGCTGAACGCGTCGCTGTTTCTGTCCGCGAACCAGCAGGACGTGCGCGACGCGCTTGCCGCCGGATTTCCCGCCGCGCGCGTGTTGCCCGAATCGGCGAAAATGGCGAGCAAGTATCCGGACGAAATCCGTATCGCCTTCGACGGCGACGCCGTGCTGTTTTCCGACGAAGCCGAGCGCGTGTTCCAGAAGGACGGCCTGCGCGCCTTTGTCGGCCACGAGATTGACAACAAGGATCTGCCGCTCGCGGACGGTCCGTTGAAGCCGTTGCTCGAAGCGCTGCACCGGCTGCAAAAACTCGCGGACGAAGCCGCACCGATGCATATTCGTACGGCATTGGTCACGGCGCGTTCGGCGCCCGCGCATGAGCGCGCGATCCGCACCTTGATGGCGTGGAACATCGAAATCGACGAAGCGATGTTCCTCGGCGGCCTCGACAAGAGCGCATTTCTGCGCGAGTTCGAGCCGGACTTTTTCTTCGACGACCAAATTGGCCACTGCGAATCGGCCCGCGTCGTGACGGCGACGGGGCACGTGTTGAGTGGCATTGTGAACGCATCATGACACCCGAACAATCACCGCTGGGTAAGGCCTCCACTTACACCGAACAATACGACGCGTCGCTGCTGTTTCCGATCGCGCGAAAAAATGCGCGCGAGGCGATCGGCATCGGCGCGCAGTTGCCGTTTTTCGGCACGGACATCTGGAATGCGTACGAGTTGTCGTGGCTGAATGCGCGCGGCAAGCCGCAGATTGCAGTGGCAACGTTTTTCGTGCCGGCGGATTCGCCGAATATCGTCGAATCGAAGTCGTTCAAGCTGTATCTCGGCTCGTTCGCGCAGACCGCATTCGAGTCGATGGATGCGGTGCGCGACACGATCAAGCGCGATGTGTCCGCATCGTGCGGCGCGACGGTTTCGGTTCATCTGGCTGCGCCGTATGAGTTCGGCAAATTGCAGATGGAAGAATTCGAGGGTTTGTCGCTGGATCGGCTGGATCTGGATACCGACATTTATCAGCCGGATGCGTCGTTGTTGAAAGCGGCGCTGGATGAAGCGCCGGTCGAAGAAACAGTGTTCTCCAACTTGCTGAAATCGAATTGCCCGGTGACGGGGCAGCCCGATTGGGGCAGTGTGCAGATTCATTACGTGGGTCCGCAGATCGATCACGCGGGCCTGCTGCGCTACATCATCTCGTACCGGAATCACACTGGGTTTCACGAGCAGTGCGTCGAGAAGATCTTTCTCGATGTGCTGAAGGCTTGCAAGCCGGTGAAGCTCGCGGTGTATGCGCGTTATACGCGGCGCGGCGGGTTGGATATCAATCCGTTCCGCACGAACTACAATTTGCCGATGCCGGACAATATGCGTCTGGCGCGGCAGTAGTTAGTAGAACGTTCGCCGCAAATCTGCGGCGAACGATGACGACAAAGCGCTTAGGCCGCTGGCTTCTTATAAGCCACACAATCCACTTCGACGCGGCAATCAATCACCATCGAAGAAACGACACACGCACGTGCCGGCGGATTGTCGCCGAAGTACTCGCGGAACACCTTGTTGAACGACGCGAAGTCACGCGGATCGTCCAGCCACACGCCGCAGCGGACCACATCTTCCGCGCCGTAGCCGGCTTCCTTCAAAATCGCGAACACGTTCTGAATCGCCTTGTGCGATTGTTCGACGATGCCGCCGTTGATCACTTCGCCGTTCTCCATCGGCGTCTGTCCGGAGACGAACAGCCAGCCGTCCGCTTCGACCGCGCGTGCAAACGGCATATGCTGACCGCCCGTTCCCTTGCCGCCTTCAACACCATATCGCTTCATCACTACACTCCTTAAAAAGTCCGGCACGCGTTCGGCAGAAGCGCCGCGCGCGCCGCAATCAATCGGTTGAACAATCAGAACGCGCCGTGCGCGTCGCCCTTCGACGCCGCGCCGCGCGCCACGAAATGGCCGGCGCGCTCGCCCGTCACTTCACCATTGCGATACGTCAACACGCCGTTCACCCACACCGCGTCGATGCCGTCGGCGGCCTGTTGCGGGTTCTCGAACGTCGCCACGTCGCGCACCTTGGCCGGGTCGAACAAAACCAGATCGGCGTGGTAACCGATATGCACCTCGCCGCGCTGCGTGAGTCCATAGCGACGCGCCGACAAACTGGTCATCTTGCGCACCGCTTCTTCGAGCGGCAGCAAGCCCGCGTCGCGCGCGTAGTGGCCGAGCACGCGCGGAAATGCGCCCCACAAGCGTGGATGCGGCAGCGGATCGTTCGGCAATCCATCCGAGCCGACCATGGTCGCGGGATGCGAGAGGATGCGCCGCACGTCGTCTTCCGACATGTTGTGATACACAGCGCCCGCCGGTTGCAAGCGCTTGCCCGCTTCCTGCTGCGAGACGCCCCACTCCGCCGCAATCTCCTTCACGAGCTTGCCCGCCATCTCCGGATGCGGCTCGGACCACGTAACCGTGATGTCGATATCGCCCGTGATCTGCTTCACATCGAGCGTCGACGAACTGCGGTTGTACGGATAGCAATCGCAACCGATCGGCTGCAGCCGGCTCGCGCCTTCGAGCGACTTCAGCACTTCTTCGCTGCGTCCCCAGTTCGACGGACCCGCGCACTTCAGATGCGAAATCACCACCGGCACGTGTGCGTGACGGCCCACGCGATACGCCTCGTCCATGGCATCGAGAATCGCGTCG
The DNA here is from genome assembly GCF_003386115.1 of Paraburkholderia sp. BL27I4N3. Lineage (NCBI taxonomy): Bacteria > Pseudomonadati > Pseudomonadota > Betaproteobacteria > Burkholderiales > Burkholderiaceae > Paraburkholderia > Paraburkholderia sp. BL27I4N3. The sequence goes on from NZ_QREJ01000001.1 coordinate 3,838,179, forward strand.
AATTCGGTGCGCATGTGCGTGGTGTACAACGCGCCGGCTGCGGCGAGCGGTTCGGCCAATGCCATCACTTCTTCGGTCGGCGCTGAGAACGCCGAGCCGTACGCGAGCCCTGAGCTCAGACCCAGTGCGCCATTGGCCAATGCTTCTTCAAGCTGCGCGCGCATGCCGTCGATTTCCTGCGGCGTCGCCGCGCGGTCGAGCCGGTCCATCTGGTTGCTGCGCAACGCCGTATGCCCGATCAGGGCGCCGACATTCACCGCGGGCCGCGCCGCGTTCACCGCTTCGACATAAGTGGCGAAGGTCGGATACTGGAATGCGTCGCGCTCGCCGAGCAGGTTCATCGGATCGGGCGGATCGCCCTTCAGCGCAACCGGCGACGCGCTGATGCCGCAATTGCCGACGATCACCGTCGTCACGCCTTGCGTGATCTTCGGCAGCATTTGCGGCGAGCGGATCACGTGCGTGTCGTCGTGCGTGTGAACGTCGATGAAACCCGGCGCCAACGCGCGGCCATCGGCCTCGATCACTTCTTCGGCGAGCCAGTTCGACAGGTTGCCGATCGCGACGATGCGGCCGTCGCGAACCGCGACATCGCGTTCGACAGGCGGCGCGCCCGTGCCGTCATACAGTTGCGCGCCGACGATCAGCGTATCAGCGGCTTCGGGATGCGAGTGCATGGATCAGTCTCCTAACGGTTGTCGATCGCCGCCGCCGCGGTGCGTGTCGAGTGCGTGCTTCATGCGGCGCAGCAATTCGCGGCTCTCGTCACCCTGACTGACGGCAAGTTCGGTGACGAGCACATCGAGCGCCATCATCATCGCGTAACGCGACGACGACGGCTTGTAAATGAAGTCGGTCTCAAAAGCGACGATCGGGATCACCCAATCGGCCAGGCGCGCGAGCGGCGAAGCGGGCGCGGTCAGCGCAATCACCGTCGCGCCATAACTGCGCGCGATCTTGCAATTCTCGACCATCTCGGGCACGCGCCCGGTAGTAGAAAGCGCGATCACCACGCATTCGCGCGACACGGTGCTGGCGACCATGCGTTGCAGCAAGCCGTCCTGATAGGTCGCGACAGGCCGGCCCAGGCGCACGAGCCGGAAGCGCATTTCGTCGGCGAGCGCGGTCGAGCCGCCGCCCATGCCGAACACGTAGATCATGCGCGCGCCGCGCAGAGCAGCCGCCGCGTCGCCAAGCGGCGCCTGGCGCAGCAATTGATGGTTATGCGCCAGCGCGGTCTGCAATTCGTCGAACACGCGAGTCGCGATCGGCTCGGGCGCGTCGCTCGGGCCGCCGGGCTGCAGGAAGCGCTGACCGACGGCGGCCGCCTGCGCAAGCCGCAGTTTGAGTTCGCGGACATCGCGGCAACCCACGGCTTTGGCGAAGCGCGTCACGGTCGCGACGCTCACCTCCGCCCGCTGCGCGAGCGCACCGATGCTGGCGCGCGAAGCGCCCGTCAGGTCGTCGAGAATCAGCGCGGCGACCTTGCGTTCGGCCGAGCGCAGTTCCGGCGCGCATTCGGCAATGCGCGCGACGATGTCGAAAGCCAGCGGTTCGGCGGTTAGATTCATTGCGGACTGTGGGTGGCCGCGCGAAGGCCTGTAACGCGCCCGCGGCGAACCGTGGTACTAAATAACATTTCTCCATCCATCGTACTTTCGGTAACATGGTAAAGTCAACTTTGATTCAATTTAACTGGACGATGGAGCAAGGAGACATGAAAGTTACAAACTATCAGGGCGCAACGATTGATCCTTATAGCAAGGGCTTGGGCATGGTTCCGGGCACCAGCATCCAACTCACGGATGCCACGCGCCTCGAGTGGAACCTGCTGAACGAAGACGTGAGCCTGCCGGCCGCCGTGCTTTATGCGGACCGCGTGGAACACAACCTCAAGTGGATGCAGGCATTCGTCGCGGAATACGGCGTCAAGCTCGCACCGCACGGCAAGACGACCATGGCGCCGCAGCTATTCCGCCGTCAGCTCGAAAACGGCGCGTGGGGCATCACGCTCGCCACCGCGCATCAGGTGCGCGCGGCTTATCACGGCGGTGTGTCGCGTGTTCTCATGGCCAACCAGCTGGTCGGCCGTCACAACATGATGATGGTCGCAGAGTTGCTGAGCGATCCGGATTTCGAATTCTTCTGCCTCGTCGATTCAGTGGAAGGCGTCGAACAGTTGGGTGAGTTTTTCAAGTCGGTGAACAAGCAGTTGCAGGTGCTGCTCGAACTCGGCGTGCCGGGCGGCCGCACGGGCGTGCGCGACGTGGCGCAGCGCAATGCGGTGCTGGAGGCGATTGCACGCTATCCGGACACGCTGAAGCTCGCCGGCGTCGAGTTGTATGAAGGCGTACTCAAGGAAGAACATGAAGTGCGCGAGTTCCTGCAAAGCGCGGTCGCGGTTACACGCGAACTCGTCGAGCGGGGCCGGTTTGCGCGTACGCCGGCCGTGTTGTCAGGCGCAGGTTCGGCCTGGTACGACGTGGTCGCGGAAGAATTCGTGAAGGCCTCTGAGACCGGCAAGGTCGAGGTCGTGCTGCGTCCAGGTTGTTATCTGACGCACGACGTCGGCATTTATCGCAAGGCGCAGACGGAAATCTTCGCGCGTAATCCGGTCGCGAAGAAAATGGGCGAAGGGTTGCTGCCGGCGCTGCAACTGTGGGCGTATGTGCAGTCGATTCCTGAACCGGATCGCGCGATCATCGGTCTCGGCAAGCGCGATTCCGCATTCGATGCGGGCATGCCGGAACCGGCGCGCCACTATCGTCCGGGCAACGAAGCGCCACGCGATATCGCGGCGAGCGAAGGCTGGGAGATTTTTGGCTTGATGGATCAGCACGCGTATCTGCGGATTCCGGCAGGGGCTGACCTGAAAGTAGGCGACATGATCGCGTTCGACATCTCGCACCCGTGTCTGACGTTCGACAAGTGGCGTCAGGTACTGGTGGTCGATCCGGCGTATCGCGTGAAGGAAGTGATCGAAACGTTTTTCTGATTGGCTTCACGAAGGGCGCTTTCTCGGGAAGCGAGGCGCGCCTTTCGTGGTGTTGCGGAACGCGTGATTTTGTTCGCCTCGCGCCGCCGCACTGACCGGGTTCAGCCGCGTCCAGCAAATCAGGCTTGGCGCGGCGCTTCATCGCCCGCTGTCGGGCGGGTTTGCTCGGCAGCCTCGGCTGCGCCAGCGGCAGCCGCCACTTCGCCGATTCTCGCCTCGAGCATCTTCAACGCACCGGACAGCGCGTTCAGCGCCTCGTCCGGCAGCACGGCGATGGTGTCGTGCAGAAACGCGTTGCGACGCGGCAAGCTGGCTTCGGTCGCCGAATGTCCCGCCTCCGTCAACCGCACGTTGGTCACGCGGTTATCGCGCGCATCCATGCTGCGAGCAATCCAGCCCAAACCTTCCAGCGTTTTCAACTGCCGTGTCAACGCGCCCGGATCGACGCGCAAGCGCTCCACCAGCCGCTTCTGCGACGACTCGCCGGACTGCTCGTGCAGCGCGAGCAGAATGCGCCAGCGCGGCAACGGATGGCCGACATGCGCCTCGAAAGCCGACATGAACGCCCGATATGTGCGGCCGAATTGCTGCATGACGGCGACGCGGTCCTGTTCTTCCATGATCTATCAGTAAAACGGTAAGTCTAAAAAATCAGTCCGCGTGAATCACGGGCTCGAGCTTGCGCTGGAGTTTGATCGGCGGCACGCGGCGGCTTTGCCAGACCGACACCACCGCAATAATGGCCGCCATGGCGAGCCCCAGATGAATCGCCGACACGAGCGCTTCGCGCGCGCTCTCGAGCAGCATCGCGCCGTTATGGCCCGCGTGCGCCAACTGGTCGAGCAAAGTAGTTTGCGCGTCCCGATTGATGAGGATTTGCGGATCGCCGAGGTCCGCGAACCATTGCGACGCGTTATCGTTCTCCAACGTATTGCGCACACCGCTCGCGTACATATGGCTGACCAGTGTGCCGGTCAGCGCCGTGCCGATCATGCCGCCGATCATCCGCAGCGACTGCAACAGCGCCGTCGCGATACCGAGGTGTTCGCGGCCCGCCGTCTGCTGCGCGAAAATCGTCAGGTTCGGCATGACGAAACCGAGTCCCAAGCCGCCGACGATCATGAACGACATCAGAAGCCACTGCGGCATGGCGCGTGTCGCGACGACCACGCCCAGACATGCCAGTGCGAGCAGTGCAAAGCCGATATAGAGCATCAGATTCGGGTTGCGCACCCGTGAGACGATGCGCCCGTTGGCAATACTGCCGATCGTGATGAACACGACCAGCGGTGTGATGACGAGACCCGCTTCTTTCGGCGACATGCCGAAGCCGCCCTGAAACAGCAACGGCGCGTAGAACAGCAGCGAGAACATCGAAAAGCCGCCCAACACGGCGAGCGTGAAGAGCGCGGCGAGACTACGGTTGCGGAACATGTCGACCGGCAGGATCGCCGTCGGGCAGCGCTTTTCCCACTGCCACAACGCGTAAGCCGACGCGACGCTCAGCGCGAGCAACGCGGCCGCGCCCAAGGTCACGCCATGCTTCGGCAGCAATTCGACGAATAGTTGCAGCGAACCGAGTGCCACGGCGATCAGCACGGCGCCGGGCCAGTCGAGCCGCATCTTGCCTTCGTGTTCAACATGACGCAGATGCGGCAGGAAGCGCCAGACAAAAAACAGCGAGAGGAGACCGACCGGCAGATTCACGTAGAAAACCGAGCGCCAGCCGTAATACTGCGTGAGGAACCCGCCGAGCGACGGCCCCACCGCATTCGCGATGCCGAACGCCGAACTCATCAGCACCTGCCAGCGCAGGCGCACGACCGAGTCGGGAAACAGATCGGGAATACAGGCGAACGCGGTACCGACCAGCATGCCGCCGCCGATGCCTTGCAGGCCGCGCGCAAGCACGAGGAACAGCATGTTGTTGGCCGCGCCGCACAGCACGGAAGCGCCCGTGAACACGACGATCGACGCAATCACGAACGGCTTGCGTCCGTAGTAATCGCCGAGCCGGCCGAAAATCGGCACGGTAATCACCGAGGTCAGCAGATACGACGTGGCAACCCACGCGTACAGCTCGAAACCCTTGAGTTCGGCGACGATGGTGGGAAGCGCTGTGCCGACCACAGTCTGGTCGAGTGCGACCAGCATCGTGACGAAGGAGATGCCGAGCATCGCCAGAAGCGACTCACGGAACGGTAAAACTTGCCCACTCGAGTGGTGGGCCGCGGTATGGACAGCCATTTTTGATAGCGCAACAGTTGACACGTCAAACGATTGGGAATCATACCACGCTGCGACGCTCTAAGCGGGACAGGCTGCTGGCTTTGCCGCGCCGACAATCGACTGAAGAAAGGAAAATCACATGACGCCAGGGAGGCACATGGAGCCGAGTTCGCTCGCAACACAATCGTTATCGGATGACGACCTGAAGGCGCTGCGCCACGCAAAACACGAACTGGAGAGCCCCGCTCTGGCGATGAAGCTGGCGAGCATCGTCGGCGCGCCGCTGGAAAAACTGCTCGCGCGCATGCCGGCGTTCGCCAACGAAAAAGTCACCGACGCGACGGAACTGGCGCTACGCAAGTGCCTGTCGATCGCGCTGCGCACGCTGGGGACACGGGACGGCGCGACTGCGTTGGCGGTGCCCGACAAGCCGAGCAACTTGCTGCACAAGTTTGCCGTGGCGACCACCGGCGCGGCCGGCGGCGCATTCGGACTGTTCGCGCTGCCCGTCGAACTGCCCGTCACGACCACGCTGATGTTCCGCTCGATCTGCGATATCGCGCGCAGCGAGGGCGAGGATCTGACGGCGATCGACACGCAGTTGCAATGTCTGACGGTGCTCGGCATGGGCGGCACGTCAAAAGCCGACGACGACGCCGACTTCGGCTACTTCATCATGCGCGGCGCGCTTGCGCAGGCGGTGTCGAAAGCGTCATCCGAAATCGCCACGAAGGGCTTCACCGCGCACGGTTCCGCGGCCTTGTTGCGCCTGCTCAACACGATCGCCGCGCGTTTCTCCGTGCAGGTCAGCGAACAGATCGCCGCAAAGTCGATTCCGGCGATCGGCGCGGTGCTCGGCGCGATGGTCAATACGGTGTTCATCGACCACTTCCAGCAAGTCGCGCACGGTCACTTCACCGTGCGTCGGCTGGAACGGCACTACGGCCAGGCGACGGTCGAGGCCGCCTATCAGACGATCGACATCGCGCTCGACGGCTGAGCCGCGCGGTTCGTCACGCGCCGCACGAAGGCGGCGGCGCGGTCGAGCGCGCGATTTCCCTCAGGGATGAACGGCGCGAAGATCGGCCAGACGTGCGGCATCTTGTTCCACACTTCGAGTTCGCAGTCGACGCCCGCCGCGCGCGCGTTGTCGGCCACGCGTTGCGAGTCGTCGAGCAAGACTTCAGTGCTGCCTGCCATGATGAAGAGCGGCGGCAAGCCATGCAGGTCCGCATAGACGGGAGACGCGTAGGGATGCGTGGGCGGCGTGTCGCCAAGATAGAGCTTCCCCGCCCGGGCGATCGCGGAGCCGCTGAACATGGGATCGAGACCGTCGTTGGTGCGAATGCTAACGCCGGTCGCGGCGAGATCGGTCCAGGGCGAGAACAGCAGGCCGCCTGCCGGCACGGGATCGCCCGCATCGCGCAGCGCCACCAGCGCGGCAAGCGCAAGACCGCCGCCCGCCGAATCGCCCGCGATGACGATCGACTCGGGCGCGACGCCGTCGGCGATCAACTGACGGTAGGCTGCGGTCGCGTCATCGAGCGCCGCCGGGAAGCGGTGCTCGGGCGCAAGACGGTAGTCGAGGGAAAAAACTGGTGAGTCGGCGCGCGCCGCCAGACCGAACACGATCGACCGATGGGTACGCGGCGAACAGAAGTAATAGCCGCCGCCGTGGCAATACAGAACGGTCGGCCCGGCGTTCGTTGCTAGCGCACGGCCGGCGCGCTCGATCCACTCGCCGCGCAACGGCGAATCGTCCGCGCCGTACAGCTCACGCAGACGCCAGCCGCCCGGCACCCGCGGCGACCAGACGCGCTTGGCGCTCAGCGCGCGCGCTCGTTCGACATTGATGCGTGGCTTGAGGGTTTCCGGTCGAAACTGCCTGCGCAAATACCAGCACGCGAGTGCGCTTTGCCAACTCATCGGGACACGCTCCTTCGATTGTGTCCTGTCATGTTACGTGCGTTCGCGGCTGCGTCGGTGGATGGCGGCTTCTAATCTTAAAAACGCCGGAGCCGCCGGATCAGGCTTTCCGCTCGCCTAGTTCGCCGGCAAAACCTGCCCGCGAATTTCGCCCATCGGGTTCTGCGCGGTATGAACGTTGAAGTACCACTGGCCCGCCATCAGATCCGTCACCTGCTGTTCGGTCAGCGCCGCCGAGCCTTTGATCGGGCTGGCGAGCGCGCCCTTGTCGATCGGCACCTGAACCTTGGCGTTCTGGCCCACCGGCGCGGGTCCGTGGAAATGCGCGGCGGTTGCTGGGCCGCTCAAGCCTTCATAGCTGACGGTCCATCGCAGGGATTTCGTCGACGTGTCGAAGGTGGCGTCCAGCATACCGTGCCCGTGGCTCACGCGAGGCGGCACCTCGCTCGAAGGCTCGAGATCCGCCTTCAGTGCCACCGTATCCGCGAAGGCGACACCCGACGCCAACGCCCACAACACCACTGCAAGATTCACTTTTCGAAGCGCAGTCATGGTCTTCTCCGGACTTGAAGCCCCGCCGCACCGACACTCGGCCGCGCGCGAAGCCACCACATACTAGTGCAAATCCGCCGAATCTGTTTGTGGTGGGGCGCGCGCGGCCGTTGCGTGGTTTTTTCGGTCACTTTCGTTCAGTGCACCTGCTTTCAGGCGCGCTGGAATGCGTGGCGAGTTTGTAGGTGTCCGTAGTGATTCCCTGGGCGTTTCAGGCGCACCGACGTGCCTGAGATATCGCTCAGGGCGCGTCCCGGCGACGTTTTAATCGATTTACTCAAACAGTTAATTGCGGATTTTGTAATGAATGAACCGCAACATCCCGGTTATGCTTCTGCTTGCGAGAAGTGACTCCTTCATCGAGGGAAGTCTCCAAATCTTTAACGCGGCTTCGGCCGCGTTTTTTTTTCGTCTGTTGGTCTGGTTGTCTGGTTGGCCAATTTGTCACGCTCTCGTCCGCAGAGGCGCGCTCGCTTCGACGCGCACACATGCGTGGAGCGTACTTATACGAGCAAGGCGGCCTGCTGTTCGATCCCGTCCAGCATGGCATTGCACTTGTCGATTAACAACATCCCGTCGTCGCGCACACGTTCCGGCGGTTTGATGGTGATTTCGCGGCGATAATCTTCGAGTGCGGTGAGCAGCGGCGGATATTGCAGGACGCTCGCCGCCCCCGCCACGCGATGAAGCCATTCGCGTACTCTTTCCAGCTCGATATGCTCGGACTCCACGCGCTCGAGCAACGGCGACAACGACTGCACGTCCTCCCGCACGGACGACACGAACGAGTCGAGTAAAGCCTTGACCGTCGACTCGCTGCCCCACAGTTGTGTCATGTGCCCGAGGTCGACCGGCACGAACGGTCCCGCGCCGCCACGCACATCCGGCACGGCAACCGCCGGCGTGCTGACGGCCTCCGAAGGCGCGGCTTGCCACGCGCTGTCAGTGCCGAACCAGCGGCTCAGATAATCACGCAGCGTGGCGAGCCGGGTCGGCTTCACGAGGCTATCGTCCATGCCCGCGTCGCGGCACAGATTCAGGTCTTCGGGCGCGGTGTTCGCGGTGATACCCAGAATGGGCAGGCGATACGCGCCGCCCTGCTCACTTTCACGAATACGGCGAGTGAGTTCGTAACCGGAGACGTTCGGCATGTGGCAATCCGTGATCAGACAGCCGTATCTCGTATGCTCCAGTGCGGCGAGCGCCTCGGCGCCGTCGTTCGCCACGTCGCAGGCAAAACCGAGCAACGCGAGCTGATGACGGATCAACTCCTGATTGACCGGATGATCTTCTGCGACGAGGATCAGCCGGCCACTGGCAATGGCCCGCTCACGATCTGGGGGCGAAGCGCCGCTTTCCGGCGTACGCGGCATGCCTGCCGACCGCGGCGCCACCGACGGCAGGCCCGTCATCGCAGCGGCACAGGCGGCGCCAAGGCCGCGCCATGAAATGGGATTGACGCTGACGCGCACGTTGTCGTCGAGAATGCGGTAGCCCGTCGGCTTGGGCTTCTCGGTCAGACTGATGACGCGCGTGCGCGGCCTGATCTCCGCCGGCAAGGTCACATCTTCACTCACGAACAGTAGATCGGTTTCGGCGAGTGCGGCGCGATCGCGCAGTTCCGGCGCATCAGGCGGGACGCGGCGCAACTCGAGTCCGAGCGCCTCGCCAAAGTGCATCAGGGCCTGCGCGACGCGCGCCTCGCCGGTTGCCACGATTCCGCGTTTGCCGCGCAAGCCGTTGACCGAATAGCGCTGCGTCTCGATAGGCATGGCGAGCCGCACGGTCATGCGCGTGCCGCTACCCGGTTCGCTGCGCAACTTGAGCGAGCCGTTCATGAGGTCGATCAGCTTGCGACAGATCGTCAAGCCGAGGCCCGTGCCACCGAAACGGCGTGTGGTAGACGATTCCGCCTGCACGAACGGCTCGAACAATTTGGCCTGCACCTCGGGCGCGATGCCGATCCCGGTGTCCTCTACGATCATTTCGAGCGTCTGAATGCCGTCGTCTTGCGCGACGACCGACACGCACACGTCGACCTCGCCCTGCGGCGTAAATTTGATCGCATTGCCTAGCAGGTTAAAGAGAATCTGTCGCAACCGGACGCTGTCGCCGCGCAGTGTGGCGGCGACGTCCGATCCGATATCCACGCGCACTTTCAGGCCCTTTTCATGGGCGCGGCCAGCCAACAGACCGACAGCGTTGTCCACCAGTTCACGTATATCGATGGCTTCGGCCTCGATGGTCAGCCGCCCCGCTTCGATTTTCGAATAGTCCAGCAGGTCGTCGAGGATCTGTAGCAGCGCGCCGGCCGACTCGTGGATCATGCCCAGCATTTCGCCCTGGTCTGTATTGAGCGGCGTGCGCTCCAGCACTTCCACGAGACCGAGCACGCCATTCATCGGCGTGCGGATTTCATGGCTCATCATGGCAAAGAAGTCGTCTTTGGCGCGCGAGGCCGCTTCGGCAAGATCGCGCGCTCGCGCAAGCTCGTCGGAGCGCGCGTGCTCCATGCTGGCATCCACCCAGTAACCGCTCCACACAACGCTTCCGTCCGATTCGCGGCGCGGCACCAGCTCGGCTCGCGCCCATTTGACGTCCTCGTCGCCGGCGAAACGAAACTCCATGTTCACGGGCGTTTCGCAGTGCGCCGAGCGTTCGAGTTCAGCCAGCACGAACGCCCTATCCTCCTCGCACACGCGCTGGAAATCGACGTGATCGCTGCTGCTCTGCGAACCGTCTCGCACGCCCAGCAGATGACGCGTGTCTCCGCCGATATACGGAAACGAATACGTGCCGTCCGCGGTGCGGCGCAGTTGAAATACCACCGCCGGTAGTGAGCGCGTCACGTCGAAGAGGCGCCGTTCGGTCTCGCGCGCACGCATTTCGGCGCGCCGGATGTCGGTGATATCGACCATCGTGCCGAGCACGCAAGCCGGTTGACCGTCACTGCGGCGACAGATACGGGTCCAGAAAAGCCCATGCCGCACGTTGCCCGCGTCGCGCTCGAACTGCAACTCCACCTGCGCAGTCTCGCCGCCGTTCAGCATTTCGCGGGTCATCTCGTCCAGGATGCGGCTGTTGGCCTCGCCCCACGTTTGCACCTCCAGGGTGGTTCGTCCGACGATCGCCTCGCGGCCCAATCCGCAAGCTTGCTCATAGGCTTCGTTGACTGCGATATAGCGGCCATCGAGATCCTTGGCGACGAGCGGATAGGGTACCGTCTTCATTAAGGTTTCCTGGAAATTCAGTTGCAGTTCCAGTTCCCGCTCCGTTGTCTTGCGCAACCTGACTTCGCGCTGCAGCAACAGATAGGCACGCAGGGTGATCAGCAGCACGACGCAGACGCCGATCAGCACCGGCAGCAGACGCACCGCGGTCACGCTCCACGTGCCGGCCCCCGGTGCATTGCCGGTGACCCACTTCTGCCGGATGCGTTGCTTTTGCGCGGGCGGCATCGCCAGCAGCGCACGGTCGATCAGCCCGGCGAGTGGGCTCAGGTCCGGGCGCACGGCGAAGTCGAGCGCGTCGGAATCGCCAACCGTGCCGAGGATCTTGAGGACACCGCTGTACCGTTGCTTGAGCAGGATATCGGCGGCGGCCACGTTGCCCACCAGAACGTCCGCCTCGCCGGACTCAACCATCTTGAGGGCGTCGTCGAGACTGGGCGCAACTACCACGTGGTCCTGCGGAATTCGCTGGAATGGGAGCGTAACCGACCCGCCGACATGCGACGAAACGACGATGCGGCGTGACGCAAAATCGTTCAGCGAGCGAGCCGCCGGTTCGTCCTCTCGCCCGATGAGCACCAGCGGATAGTGCTCGTACGCACTGGTGTGCCGCGCCTTCGAAAGGCGGGGATCGTGACTCGAAGCAGTGGCGAGGATCGCAAGTTCGCCGCGCTGAAATGATTCGATCGCAGCGGGCCAGTCAGCCGTGTCGGCGCGATTGAACACGACGCCGAGCGTGCGACTAAGATACGTCAGATAGTCGGCGGCAATGCCCGCGGGCCGGCCAGAACCGTTGACGTAACTGAAGGGCGCCCAATTGTTATCGAAACCGACCTGCAACGGCGGCAGCGAACTAAGCCACGCCTGCTCTTGCGGCGTCAGCGCGAGACTTGGCACGGTGGGCAAAGGCTTCGCGTCGAAGTTGCCGGATAGCCAGCGCGCGCGGATAGCCGCGTCGTCGGCCGGGTTCATCGACGCGAGCGCCTGATCAAGTTTGTCCCGCAATGCAGTCTGGTTCCGCGGCACCGCGAAGCGCAAATTGGCGGTTTTGGCGTTCTCCTCGAACGCCACTCGCAAGCCACGAAACTCGTCGGTGGACAATGCATATTGCACGGCGGTAGTGAAGCCGAGATAAACGTCCGCGTCGCCCTGGATCACGGCGGCGAGTGCCTCGCGCGTCACGGAAAACGTGACGATCTGGGCGCGTGGGAAGCGCTCGCGTGTCACACGCTCGAGCGCAAAGCCTTTTTCTATTGCGATGCGCGCTCCCGCTAACTGGGCGGAATTCGCATAACTGTTACTGTCCCGGCGCACCACGACCGACGAGGACGAACGGAAATAAGGCGCGGTAAAACTCAGGCACCGCTCGCGCTCAGGTGTGCGGGCAAGGCTCATCATCAAATCGACATGTCCGGCGCAGGCGGCCGCGAGCAATTGCGTCAGGTCCGGAAAGACCTTGGCTTCGATGACCACGTTCGGCCCGACAACGGCGCGCAGATAGTCGACGCTCATGCCGGTGAGTTGACCGTCTTGCATCGCGTCGAACGGCAGCCAACTGTTAGCGAGAACGCCGACGGTTAGTTTCGCGGGAAAGTTGGCGACAACCTGAGCGTTCGAGCGATTGTCGAACGATTGGGCAACGGCTGTTGTTTGCGCGGCGACGACAAGGAGCCAAGCGAACAGACACAGCGAGAGGCGTCCAAGCAAACGCCTCATTGCAACGCCCGACACGAAATTGACGGCGGACACGATGATGGCACCGGCGACACTCAGGCGACTTCGCCGCGCCCGTCGGCGAGCGTAGCGGCAGCGTCGTCAGCCTTGCCGTGCAGAAACGAGAACAGCGCCCCGGCCATGACACCGCCCGACAGAGGCGCAGCCCAGAACAGCCAAAGCTGGTCCAGCGCCCAGTCGCCGACGAACAACGCCTGGGACGTGGAGCGCGCGGGATTGACCGAGCCGTTGGTAACCGGAATCGACACCAGATAGACCAGCACCAGGCAAACGCCGACGACCAGCGGCGCGATCGGCGCCATGTCTCGCCTGTGGGCGACCAACAGGCTTGCCGTGACAAAACCGAAGGCCAGCACGAACTCGATGGCCAGCGCCGAATGCATCTGATAGTCGGCGGGAGAATGGTCGCCGAAGCCGTTTGCCGCGAACTCGCTCACGCCCAGATCGAACCCGGGACGCCCGCCCGCCACGTAAAGCAGTAGCGCGGCGGCAACGATCGCACCGAGAATTTGCGACGCGATGTAGGGGAGCAGATCCCTGACCGGAAAACGTTGCGCGACCGTGAAACCTACGGTGACAGCGGGATTGAAATGACCGCCGGACACGGCGCCGAAGCAATAGGTGGCTGTAGCGAGGGCGAGGCCGAATGCCAGTGCCACTTCCAGCACGCCGCACGCCTGCTGGATCACACCGACGTTCAATACGATGCTGCCGCAACCGACGAACACCAGCCACGCCGTTCCGACAACCTCGACCAACAACCGCTTACCTAATGCATCCATGCCGCCTCCTGGTTCTGTCCGCCAGGCAGACGGCATTGCACGATTGCCGCCACAAATCTGCCTGTATTCTCACGGCCCGGGCATCGCTCAGCTTGACGAAACGACTGCTTTCATCAGGAGAGCACGGAATAAAGCCGTAGTGAATTCAGAACTATGAGACGGCAACCTCCCGCAACCAATCAGAACACTCCTAAATTCCTGGTTATCCAAAATCACTTGCCGACGGCGCAGTGCAATATGCTCGCCAGATATCAGCTCAGGTCAATCCGATCTGCCGCGCGTAGTCGATCAGGTCGGCCTCCGTTTCCAGCCCGAGCTTGCGCATGGCACTGCGTTTTTGCGTACTGATGGTCTTGCCGCTGCGCTGCAGCCGCACCGCGATTTCATGGACGGCAAGACCTTGCACATAAAGCTGGAATACTTCCCACTCGCGTGCGCTCAGCATGCCGGCGCGTAGTTGCGGCGGCGCGTCGGCCGCGTCGATCGCGACCCGCACGTGTTCCGACAGATAGATGTGCCCGGCAAAAGCGGCCTCGATCGCGTCGATCAATGCTGTGACGGTCTCGCGTTTATCGACGATTCCGCTCACGCCGATATGCAACAGCCCGGACAGCATATGTGCGTGGCAGATCATGGTAAGGACCACGACGCATGGATGCGACTGGCCCCGCAGCAAGCGGCGCAGAAACGACACCGCGTTGCTGCCGCCATGAATGCCCGGCATGCTGATATCGGAAACGACGACGTCGCACGCGCGGGCGTCTAGCAATTCCGCCAGTTCGTGCGTATCGGCCGCTTCGCCGACACATTCGATGTTCGGCGCGGCTTGCAACACGCGCTTGACGCCGACGCGAACGCAGTCGTGATCGTCTGCGATGATGACACGGATCTTCTGTCTCATTTTCTGTTGTCTTATCGACTGACATGCCCTGCACACGGTGTGCTTCCCCAGGCGATGCCAATGCATCTTCTATTCGCCGCGCGACGGCGCGACACATCACTGACTTATCAGCGGCTCATCACCGCTTCGACATGGGTTCCTCAGGGATCACACCGTACTCGACGGCAAAACGAAACAGTTCCGCGTCGCTGCGCAGAGCCAGCTTGCGCATGGCAGTGCACTTCTGCGCGCTGATCGTTTTGACGCTGCGCTCCAAACGCGCGGCGATCTCAGTGACGCCGTAACCTGACGCATATTGAGTGAACACTTCGAGTTCGCGGCGCGAGAGAATCTTCCGAACATAATCTAGCCGCTGGGTCACCGTTGCGTCGGCGATCAATGCACGCACCGCAGGCCCGACATAGCGCTCGCGCGCCAGCGCGGTGATGACGGCCACGTGAATCAGGTCGATCCGGTCGCGCTTGCTCATGAGTCCCTCGACGCCGAGCGAAATCACCTTCTGAAGTTCGGCCGCCTCGGTTTCCATGGTGAGTACGACGAGCGCGATGCCCGGGTACCGTGTCTTGAACTGTCTGACGACTTCCAGTCCGTCGCCATCCGCGCCGCCGGGCATGTAGAGATCCATGAGCACCAGATCGCATGAACAGCGATCGATTTCCGCGAAGAGTTCAGTGGCGTCGGCTGCACGGCCGACGATCTCCATATTCGGATAGCCGTTCATCAGGTTTTCGATCGCCAGCAGCACCAATGGATGATCGTCCGCGATGATCGCGCGAACGGGTGTGCTTACCTCAGCGGTGTCGCGCATCTTCTATTTCTCCTCCGTCCTAAGTTGACTGCTGCCTCTCCACGAACAAGACGGCTCTTCTCGCGATCATTAAATACTTCTTCGAGAATAACCATAAGATCGCTCCGAAACAACCTCGGTTAATTCGAAAAATAAATTACTTAGATATGCGATTAAAAATTAAGAATTCCATAGGCGCGCACGTAAGAGAAAAGACCGGGATCATTGGTGACTCCCAGTTTCGCCATGGCCTCGCGCTTTTGCCGAGTGACCGTGCGCCGATCACAGCCGAGCGCGGTCGCAATCTCAGAGATCGACTGGCCGCTTACCAGCAGCCTGACGACTTCGACCTGTTTGCCCGTTAAACGCGGCGTTGGCGGTGGTTCGCATTCGGGATCGTGTGGACGGGCTAGCGCTTCAATGATGGAACGGCCGAGGTACGCGTGACCATCTCGAGCCACCATGATCGCCTGCCGGAGCTCGTCCATCGACTCAGCTTTGCCGACCATGCTCACGGCGCCGTCCGACACGATGGCGCGAAGAATCGCGGGGTTTGTCAGAGTTGTCATCACCACGACGCGCAATTGCGGCCAGCCACCGCGGATTCGTCTCACGAGATTGAAGCCGTCGTTCACGGCGAACGAAACATCCGGCATCGAGAGATCGGTGACGAGCACATCGCAGGGCGTGCTCCGCAGGCGTTCGATCAGCGAAACAGGATTCGTCGCCTGATCGACGACGGTGACGCCGGCCTCCATTTCCAACGCGGCACGGACGCCAAGGAGAACGAATGGATGATCGTCCGCCAGGATAATTCGAATATTCACCAGGATTTTCTCTCGTTTGTTGTAGGAGTGAATGCGCATACGCAGAAAAATCCGAACGACTCTACGTCTGCCTTAACGGCCGGCTTGGCAACGCACAGCGCGCCAAGGCAGCCATAAAATCACCGCCCAAACATTACGAAAATCGGAGCGCTCCGAATCCTGCACAGAAACTAATAACCCATCGCGGATCTATCAGAAGAAGAAAATCTAAATACGCAAAATGAATAATTCGTCTTTTTGAGCCGCGCATTTTCGGCGGAACTTGGCGACTCGATCATTCGCCGCGGAATTCCGATGCACCGTCTGACCCAAACCGCTTGAGGAACCCGCCGCGCCCGCCCTTCGCATGGCCAACAACCGGCGCCGCGGCTCGTCAGGTTGCGTCGCAAGCGCGCGCCGTCCTCACTTTGGTTTCTCGTGCCGCGCGCGGGAACACGGGCAACGCGATCAGCGCGCATACACTGGTCACCGCCCATACCATCGGCCACGAACCTATCGACAACAGCGGCGGAATCGCCAGCGGCGTCAGGAACAGCGCAAGAAACACACAGGTGTTGCCGATCGCGAGCGCGGTGCCCGCACGGCTCGTCCCAGCCAGCGTGGCGAGTTCCGTGAACGCCACGCCGTGCCATGCCGACGCGCTCACGCCGCCCAGCACGACCATCACTGCGAACACGGCCGTCATCGTCGTGTGATTCATGCGGGCGAGACCCGTCAGCAGCGCGAGCGAAGCGAACAGCACCGCCGTCAGCAGACTACAGGCGCGCATGTAGCCGCGCCGGTTGCCGCGCCGGTCGGTCCAGCCGCCGCTCCAGACCCGCGCGATCGCAGCACCCGTTTGCACCGCGACCATCGTCACGCTGATCGCCAGCACGCCGGCGCGGCTGAAATCGTGGAGAAACACAGTGCCGAACGTCACCACGGCGAGTTGCGGCACGCACAACGCGCCGGCGCCGAGCGCCACGCGCCAGATGCCGATGTCGCGCAATGGCGAGACCCTGGCGGGCACACCGTTCGCCGCGGCCGTGTCGCGGACTTCACGGGCACCATCCGCTCCGGTATGAGAAGGTTCATGCAACCAGCGCCACGCGAACCCCGCCGTGATCGCGCAGGCGAGCGCCAGCACGCCATAGGCGCTCGCGAAACCGAAGCGCGACGCGAGCACCGGCAGCAGCAATGCGCCGACGCCGCCGCCCGCTGGCACCGCGGTCTGGCGAATACTCATGGCCAGGCCGCGCTCGCCCTCGCGAAACCACGCCATCACCGCGCGGCCGCTCGAACCGTTGACACTGCCGCCGAACAGTCCGACCAGCAACAGGCCGAGCGCGAGCGCCATCACGCCTGGCACGTGCGCACCAGACGGCACGACGAACAGCGCCAGGCCAGCCAACGCGGCCGCGGTCGAAAGCAGTCCGAGCAGCAGGACGCGCCGGTCGCCCCAGCGGTCGGTCAAGAGCCCCCACGGCAATTCGCTGACCGCGATGCCGAGGCCGAGCATGCCGAGCACGAGGCCCAGCCCCTCGTTGCCGAGGTGGTAACCCGAGCGCAAGAAAACCGCTGTCGTCGGAATCCCCGAGAACGCAGCCGAAAAGCTCGCGTTCGCGGCGAAGCCGACACCCAGCACTTTCCACCGATGACTTGCCGTCAGCCCGCCGGATAACCCTAAGCCCGCAATTGTTTCGCTCCCCATGACACCCTCCGCAAAGAATCTGGGGGTATCCTACGGCTGGGCTTTCCATCGGAAAAGCCGGAAATTCAGATGACCTCCATCGGATATGCCGAATCATGAGCCAACGTGGATTTGACCTGACGCAGTTGCGGACCTTTGTCGCCGTCGCCGAATCGGGCAGCGTTTCGGCCGGCGCGGAGCGGGTCTTCCTGTCGCAGTCCTCCGTGAGCGAGCAGTTGAAGAAACTCGAGGAGCGCGCCGGCCAGCCGCTGTTCGTGCGCAGCAAGCAGGGCGTGAGCGCCACGCCGGCCGGCAGCCGGCTGCTCGACCACGCGCGGCGCATCATCGCCATGAGCGAAGCCGCGTTCGAAGACCTGCAAGGCCGCTCGCTCGACGGCGAACTGCGTATCGCCATCACGGACTACTACCGCCCGCACGACATCGCGCGCATTCTCAAAACGTTCTCGGAACAGCACCCGCGCCTGAAGCTGCACGTCACCGTGCAGCCGAGCGCGGTGATCGACAGCAATGCGGGCGACGATGCGTCGTTCGACATCGGACTCTCACTGCGGCTCGTGGCGGACAACACGCGCGCCGCGGGCCGGCGCGCCGGCGCGCAAAGCACGGTTGTGCGGCGCGAGAAACTGCTGTGGGTCAGCGCGGCCGATTCAGGTCCGCGGCCGGCCACGCCCTATTCACTCGTATTGCTGCCGTCGAGCTGCCAGTTGCAGCGCTTCGTCGTGAAGCTGCTGGACGAGCACAAGGTGCCGTACGTGGTGTCGCACTCCGCATCGGGCGTGTCCGGTTTGCAACTCGCGCTGAAGGCCGGGCTCGGCATTTCCTGCCTGAACGAATCGTCGATTGGCGGCGGCGTCGTGGCATGTCCGGCGAGCGTGGGCTTGCCCGCATTGCCCGCCGTCGAGTTTCATCTGTTGCCTGGGCGAATAGGCGAAAGCGAACTCGTCAGCAATGCTCGCGCGGCCTTGAAGGCACTTTTCAGTTGACTCATGGATGATGGGCTCACGCCGTCTCGCAGACGCTCGTGCCTCATCATCAAACAATCACATTCACGCGATAACGTCGGCGGACGAGGCGAACCGCGCGGGAAATGTTGAAAGCCCTCTAATCGACGCCTATCATGATCAGGTATCCCGTCGAACGAGCTTGTGTTTGCTATTGACGCGTCGACCGAAATCCTGCAACCTCATACACGCTGCTGAACGTTTCAAGCGTTAATTCCCGCAGCCCGAAAGCCGCCACCCACCGGCGCATTCAGGCAGATCGTTGTTTATATAAAGCAATCGCATCGCCGTAGCGAATCATCACTCGCCGTCCAGAACAAGTCCGTTTCGATTCGCTGTTCTTGCAGTCGCTATACAAGAAAAATATCGGCAGAGTGGACATAGATCATCTGTCGGCTTCGCATGCGAATCCACGTGCGAATGCGCGAGAGATAATCGAGAACAAAGAACGTTCCCCAATCGAGGCCTGGCGTGCATCGTCGAACTATCGGATCGTCGGTTCTGTTTGCGCTTTACGTCATGTGGAGCGGCGTGGCATTCGCCGCCGACGCGTCCGGCGCCATGCCATCGGCCATGGACGAGCGTGTGCGTGCCTGCACCTCGTGTCATGGCGTGCAGGGCCAAGGCCTGAACAACGATTACTTTCCGCGCATTGCCGGCAAACCGGCCGACTATCTGTTCAATCAGTTGACCGCGTTCCGCGACGGCGGCCGCACCTATCCGCCAATGGGCTATCTGCTCGCGTTCCTGCCCGACGACTACCTTCGCAAGATCAGCCAGTATTTCGCCGATCTGCAGCCGCCCTACCCCAATGCCGATCAAAGCAACGTTGCGCCTGCCGTGCTCGCCGCCGGACGGCGCCTCGTCACGCAGGGCGATCCGGCCCGCAAGATACCGGCATGCATTGCGTGCCATGGCGCGCGCATGACCGGCACGCAACCTGGTATTCCCGGCTTGCTCGGTCTGCACGCGAGTTATATCGCCGGACAGATGGGCACCTGGCGCTCGGGCACGCGGCACGCGTTGGCGCCGGACTGCATGCATTCGATCGCGGTCAAGCTGACCGACAAAGACATCACCGCGGTATCGAGCTGGCTTGCGCGCCAGCCGCGTCCGGCCGATCCGCGGCCCGCACCGGCGTCCGCGGAACGGCTGCCTCTCGCCTGCGGGAGCCAACCGCAATGAAGCCGACCTTCCGCTCTCCGGGCACTTTGCGCGCCGCTTTGATTGCCGTGATGAAGCGCCGTGGCGCGCCCGCATCGCTCGTGTCCGGTCTGCTGGTCGGCGGCCTGATCGTGGCCGGTAGCGCCGCGCTTCTGCGTGCGTCGCCTACGCCCCTGCTGATCGCCGAAGCCCGCGCCGCCGAGACCGCCACGGCATCCGCGCCGGGCGCCGACACGCGCCCCGACATCGTCAAACGCGGCGAGTATCTCGCGCGCGCCGGCGACTGCGTCGCCTGTCACACGGCGCCGCGCGGCAAACTGTTCGCCGGCGGCCTCGCGATGGAAACGCCGTTCGGCACGCTGTATTCGCCGAACATCACGCCGGACGCCCAGTTCGGCATCGGCACGTGGAGTCAGGACGCCTTCTTCAAGATGATGCGCACCGGCCGCACGCCGGACGGCACGCTGATCTACCCGGCCATGCCGATCGCGCAGTACACCAAGGTGACGCGTGAAGACTCGGACGCGATCTTCGCGTTTCTGAAGACGGTCACCCCGGTCCGCGAACCGAACCGCAAGCACACGCTGCGCTTCCCGTTCAACCAGCGCAAGCTGCTCTATGGCTGGCGTACGCTGTATTTCCGCGAGGGCGAGTTCCAGCCCGATCCGACCAGATCGGTCGAATGGAACCGCGGCGCGTATCTGGTCGAAGGGCTCGGGCACTGCACGATGTGCCACACCAAGATCAACATGCTCGGCGGATCGTCGCAAAGCGAGCAGTTCGCGGGTGGACTGATTCCGGTGCAGAACTGGTACGCGCCGTCGCTGACCTCGGACAAGGACGGCGGCCTCGGCGACTGGAGCATCAAGGACATCGTCGATCTGCTGCAAGCGGGCATTTCCGATCGCGGCGCCGTGTACGGGCCAATGGCCGAAGTCACCTACCACAGCCTTCAGTACATGACCGAAGAAGACGTCAAGGCGATGGCCGTTTATCTGAAGACCTTGCCGGACAAGAGCGGCCGCAAGTCGGGGCCGTCGGCGCCTACCAATACCAACGTGTTCGCGCTCGGCGAAAAGATCTATGCCGACAAGTGCGCGCTCTGCCACGGCGCGAAAGGCGAAGGGAAACTGCAGCATTACCCGCCGCTCGCCGGCAACCAGTCGATCGAAATGGACTCCGCGGTCAATCCGATCCGCATTGTGCTGAACGGTGGATTCCCGCCAGGCACCATGCGCAATCCGGAACCGTACGGCATGCCGCCTTTCGGGCAGGAACTGAACGACACCGACGCCGCCGCCGTGGTCACCTATATCCGCACTGCGTGGGGCAATCACGGCCAGCCCGTGACGTCCCGCCAGGTCAACGAGTTGCGCAACGCGCCGCTGCATTGATGCGCTGCATTGGAGAACCTTTAGATGGAAGCGAACGATACCCGCAGCGCGCCGCCGACCGATAGCGAAGTGGAACGCGTCGTCGCGGCCGGCCCGCATGGCGCGATCGCCGTGGCCGGTGTGGCCACGCTGATCGTCATGGCGATCTGGTTCGGCTTCTACTTCGTCGTGTTTCTGCCGCGCGGCGTCGTTCACTGATCATGTCGACCGATTCCAATCATCAACCGGGCGGCGGCCACGCGGTAGCCATACGCGCCGAACGACGCTGGGCGATTTTCGCCGTCGCGCTGATCGTGCTGATGCTAGCCGTCATCGTGTTCTCCGGGCTGCATTGGGCAATGATGCCGCCCTCGCGCGTCGAAACGATCGATCCGTCGCGCCTGCAACTGTCCGGCGAATTCGTCGAAGACAATCTCGGCAGCGCGGTCGAGCCGGACGGCTCGGTGGTCCTGCGCTTTATCGCGCAGCAGTATTCGTTCACGCCGCAATGCCTGCTGGTGCCCGCCGACACGCCGATCACGATCCGCACCACCAGCGCCGACGTCGTGCACGGCCTGCTCGTCACCGACACCAACATCAACACGATGGTCGTGCCCGGCTACGTCGCCACGCTCAACACGCGTTTCGACGCGCCCGCCGATCACACCATGCCGTGCCACGAGTTCTGCGGCTTCGGCCATCAGACCATGTGGGCACATGTGAAAGTCATCGACAAAGCCACCTTCTTCGAGCAGGCCCGACAATCACGGAGGCTGAGCTGTGTTTCACGCTAAGCGACTCGTTCTCGCGCATTTCTGGCTCGCCTTCATTGCGTTTCTAATCGCGCTGCTGCTCGGCGCCTGGCAGATGCTGGTGCGCAGCCCGTTCCTGCCGTGGGTCGGCGACCCCGAGCTCTACTATCGCTCGGTGACCGCGCACGGTTCGGTGATGGCCTACGTGATGCCCACCCTCGTGTCGATGGGCTTCGGCTACGCGATCGTCGAGCTGGCTCTCGCGCAACGTCTCGTGGGTCTCAAATGGGCGTGGGCCGCGTTCATCATGCTGGCCGTCGGCGCAGTGATGGCGATGGTGCCGGTGGCGCTCGGCCAGGCTTCGGTGCTCTACACCTTCTATCCGCCGATGATCGGCAGCCCGTTCTATTATCTCGGCGTGGTGCTGGTGGTGGTCGGCTCATGGATCTGGGTCGCGCTGATGCATGTGAATCTGCGCATCTGGAAACGCGCCAATCCTGGCAAGCCGGTGCCGCTCGCGATGTTCGCCAACGTGGCGGGTGCGTATCTGTGGGCATGGACCGCCGTCGGCGCGGCGCTGGAAATCCTGTTCCAGATCCTGCCGGTCGCATTCGGCCTGACCAACACGATCGACGCCGGCCTCTCGCGCATCCTGTTCTCATGGACGCTGCACGCGATCGTCTACTTCTGGCTGATTCCCGCCTATATCGCTTACTACACGCTGGTGCCGCGCGCGATCGGCGGACGGCTCTACAGCGATTCGATGGCGCGCGTGTCGTTCATCCTGTTCCTCGTCTTCGCCATGCCGATCGGCATCCACCATCTGTTCGTCGATCCGCAGGTCGGCTCCGGCTTCAAATTCCTGCATGCCGTGTTCACCGGCATGGTGTCGGTGCCGACACTGCTGACGGTGTTCACGATTTGCGCGTCGGTCGAAATCGCCGGCAGATTGCGCGGCGGCAAGGGCGCATTCGGCTGGCTGACCGCCTTGCCCTGGCAGAACCCCATGATGCTCGTGATCGCGTTTTCATTCGTGATGCTCGGTCTCGGCGGCGCGGGCGGGTTGATCAACATGAGCTATCAGTTGAACTCGACCGTGCATAACACGCAGTGGGTGACCGGGCACTTTCATCTGATTTTCGGCGGCGCGATCGTCATCATGTACTTCGCGATTGCCTATGAGCTGTGGCCGCAACTGACCGGCCGCGCGATCGTGTCGGTGAAGCTGGTGCGCACGCAACTGTGGCTGTGGTTCATCGGCATGATGGTGGTGACGCTGCCATGGCATTACGTTGGCCTGCTCGGCGCGCCGCGCCGCATGGCCTACTACGATTACAACGCTCTCGGCTTGCAGTCCCAGGCGTTCTGGGTCGGCATGTCGGCGGTGGGCGGATTGATTCTCGTGGCGTCCGGCGTGCTGTTCATCTACATCCTCGTGAAGTCGCAATTCGGTCCACTGGTTCAGCAGCAGGTCTTCCGCTTTGCGAGCGCGGCGCAACCGGTGGACCGTGTACCGGCCGCGCTCAATAGCTTCGGCTTGTGGGTGGCGTTGATGATCGGACTCACAGTCGTCAACTACAGCGTGCCGATCGTGCAGTTGCTCAGATTGCCGCAGACCTCCGTGCCGGCAGTCGTCGTCGGAGCGCAGCGATGAATCAGGAACGCGTCTTCAGCTTGCGCAACCCATGGTTCACCGTGAGCGTGGGCGGCACGATTGCGATTGCTATCGTGGGAATACTGATCGGCTTCATCTGGCTGCCTTCGGCAAGCCAGTCGTTCGGCGATCGCGGCTTGTGGGCGACGATCTGCAGCGCCGCGGGTGCGCCGTCGAGCTGGTATGGCGGCAGCAATCTCACCGGTCCGGCGCCTAGTAACGTCGTGGTCCTGCCGCCGTTGCGGCGCGTGCGGGCCGACGCGAATTCGATCGGCCGTGGCGCGACGATCGCGACGCAGAATTGCTCGATGTGCCACGGCGTACTCGGCACGGTGCAGGTGACCGCGCCGGTGTTGGCCGGCCAATATGCCGATGTGGTCTACAAGGAATTGCGCGACTACCAGAACGGCGTGCGCCAGAACGCGATCATGCAACCGATCATCGCCGCGCGCAGCGATCAGGATCTGCACGATCTGGCGGCTTACTACGCGTCGCTGCCGAGAGCGCCCGCGGCGGAAACCCTGCCCACTGGCGTCGGACCGGATGCGAACGCGGTGAAACTCGCCATGCAGGGCGATCCGCAGCGCAATATCGCGCCGTGCGCCGCGTGTCATGGACAACTCGATCGCAAGGGCGCGGCGCCGTGGCTCGGCGGGCAGTCGTCGATTTATCTCGCCGCGCAGATGCGCGCCTTTGCTTCCGGCGCGCGGCGCAACGACATCAATGAACAGATGCGCAACGTGGCGCGCCAAATGACGCCCGCGGAGATCGACAGCGTGGCGAAATATTATGCGGCCATGCAGTAACGATCGCTTGTCCGCGCGACGCGTTGCGTCGCTAAGACTCCGCGCGCCGTCGCGTCACCACCACCGACCTTGAGCCGTCGCTATCCCCGGTGCGGCTTGTCCGGAAGACTCAACAGACCGCGGCGTAAAGTAACCGCTGATGCTACGCCGTCGCAAGTTCGCCTGCACCGGCCGTGTTCGGCGTAGCAGCCGAACTGCCGCGCCGCCCGGCAAACGAAGACGAAGACGCCGCACCGCTGCCGGTCTGGAACACCGACACAGCCGACGTCAACCGCCGCGCCTGCTCTTCCAGCGAACTCGCGGCAGCCGCTGCCTGCTCCACCAGCGCGGCGTTCTGCTGCGTCACCTCGTCCATCTGCGCGACCGCGAGATTGACCTGATCGATGCCCGTGCTTTGCTCCAGAGCAGCCGCCGCGATTTCACCCATGATCGAACTCACGCGCGCAATCGCGCCGACGATCTCGGTCATCGTCGAACCCGAGCGTTGCACCAGTTGCGAACCGGCCTGCACGCGCGCCGTCGATTCGTCTATCAAGTCCTTGATCTCCTTGGCTGCCGCCGCGCTGCGTTGCGCGAGCGAGCGCACCTCGCTCGCCACCACCGCGAAGCCGCGCCCCTGCTCGCCGGCGCGCGCAGCTTCAACCGCGGCGTTCAGCGCCAGAATATTGGTCTGAAACGCGATCCCTTCGATCACGCCGACAATGTCGGCAATCCGTCGCGAATCGTCGACGATGCCGTGCATCGTGCCCACCACCTGCTCCGTCAGATCGCCGCCTTGCGCGGCCAGCGTGGACGCGCCCTGCGCGAGCGAACTGGCCTGCTTCGCGTTGTCCGCCGTCTGCTTGACCGTCGAGGTGAGCTGTTCGATGCTCGCCGCCGTTTCTTCGAGCGACGCGGCCTGTTCCTCGGTACGTTGCGACAGATCGGTATTGCCTGCGGCAATCTCGCTCACGCCGGTGTCGATGGATTCCGTGCCTTGCCGCACCGAGTTCACCGTCGCGATCAGCGATTCCTGCATCTTGCGCAGCGCGGCCGCGAGACGGCCCATTTCGTTATGGCTGCCCACGACGATCTGGCCGGTCAGGTCGCCATTGGCGATGCGCTGAAACTGGGCGATGGTGGCGTCGACCGGACGGACAATGGCACGCACCAGCACCGCGCGGCCGATCCATGCACCCAGCAGCGATGCGGCCATGCCGATCGCCACTGCAATGCAGATTGCGTAGAACAGATCCTGCGCATCCTGATAGCGTTGCGCACCGTGATCGAGTTGCAACTGTTCGAGCGTGAGCATCGCCTTTTCGTACGCGCTGTAGAGCGACGGCAGCTTGTGCGCCTGCAATTGCTGGAAGGTCGTCTTGTCGCCGGATTTGAGCGCGGCGAGCGCCGGATCGACGCCTTCGTGCAGGAAGGTGTCGCGCTTGTCCTGCATGTCCTTGATGAGGCGTTGTTCGTCGGCGTCCGTGCTCGCGCGGCTCAAATAGTGGGCAAGCCGGTCGTTGGAGGCTTTCTGGTATTGATCAAAACGCTTGAGCACGGCATTCGCGCCGTCCTGATCGTTCAGGTCGACGAGCGATGCGTATGTCGCCAGCGCGAGACGCAGGCGCAACAACTGCCCGGCGCTGCCTTCCAGGTCGGCGACAGCGGGCGTGTCCACGGTGTACATCTGCTGCAGCGAAGCATTGCTCGAACGCAGCGACAGCAAGCCGGCGGCGGCGCCGAACAGCAGCACGACGCCGAAGAACACGATCATCAGGGTGAGGCAGGTGCGAATCGACAGATTTTTTAACATCGGGCTTGTCTCCGTTGGGCTGCCTGACCGAATGTTCAGTAGATGCCTCGGCCACGCGTGCTGCGCCCCAAGCCCGTTCGGCCAGGTCCGCAACTCTTGTCTAAATTTAAGCGAACGCCACATATAAGGACTACGGCTCAATCTCGAAAAACTTTATGGTGGCTGGCGCATGGGCTTGCGCTACATCAACATACGGGTGCATATGAAGGGCGATTCGCACGGGGCATTGCGGGACTACCCGGGTTCTCGCTGGGCGGCGCTTGATGGAAAGTGGCGGGATGTATCCACGGAGCACGGCGATGTCGGAAATAGGCTCGGCGGTGGTGGTTTTTGTTCTTCTGCTCCTCGTGACCGCAGCCGGGGTGTGCGTGCGCCCCCTCCTGCCCGAAGAGCACAAGGCGCACGAGACGGTGCAGTTGATCCAGCTGGTGATCGGCATGCTGGTGACGTTCGCCGCGCTGGTACTCGGCTTGATGACGGCGTCCGCGAAATCCAGCTTCGACACCGCCTCGAACGACTTGCGCGCCTACGCGGCCGATCTGATCGAGTTCGACACCACCTTGCGCGACTACGGCACGGAAACCGAACCGGCCCGGCATTTGTTGCGCCAGTACACCGCCGCGGCGATCGCATCGACGTGGCCTGCCGAAACGCCGCCCACTGGCGACTATCCGAAAGACATAGGGTCGCAAAACAACTCGCAGAAACTGGAAAGCGTGCGGCTCGGCGACATGCTGAGCGCCGTGGGCCGGGAGTTGCGGGCGCTACGGATGCCCGACCCGTTACGGCAGCGCGCGCTCGATGACGGGCTGAAGCAATACCGGCGTGTCGTGGATGCGCGATGGAAGCTCATCGAGGAAGCGCACAGTTCGATTTCCCAGCCTTTTCTCAAGACATTGACGTTCTGGCTGGGTGTGATCTTTCTGAGTTTCGGCCTGATCGCGCCGCGCAACGCGTTGGCATTGGTCACGATTTCGCTGGGCGCGGTGTCGATTGCTTCGGCGATCTACGTGATTGTGGATCTGGATACGCCGTTTACGGGGCCGATCGTCATCTCCAGCGCGCCGTTGAGGGACGCGCTGGATCATTTGAGGCGGTGAGCGTCGCGCGGGCGTCACGGGACGAGCGCGTCGAACTCCGCAATCCGCCGCGCTCGCTCGATGACCGGCCGGTCCACCAGTTTGCCGTCCACCGCGAACGCGCCTTGCGGATGCTCGCGAGAAGCGGCTAGAACGCGCGATGCCCAGCGCCGCTCGTCTTCGCTCGGTGCGAAGCCGCTGTTGACCGGATCCACCTGTCGCGGGTGAATGCACAGCTTGCCGCCGAAGCCGAAGCGCCGCGCAGTAGCCACATGCTCCGTCAGGCGCGCGAGATCGTCGAGTTCCAGCGTCACACCGTCGATCGGCGCGGGCAGACCCGCATAGCGCGATTCGATGACCATCTGCGAGCGCACGTAGTTCAGTTCCACGCCAAGCCCTTCGATGCCGGCATCGCCGCAAAAGTCCACCGTGCCGAAAGCGAGCCGCATGACCGACGGCGAGCCGGCAATTTCCCGCATTGCCACTACGCCCGCCACGGTTTCGATCAGCGCCACGATTCGCATCTGCGATGGCAGCCGTGCGGCGACATCGGCGAGTTGCCGCGCGCTGTCCGACTTCGGCAACATCATCGTGGAAATGCCGGACGCGCGCACCATGTCCACGTCATCGATATGCCACGGCGTGCCTACCGCATTGACGCGGACGATCAGCCGCGTAAGGTCTGTCGTCGATAGCCAGCGTTGCAGGCCTTCGCGCGCAGCTTGCTTGGCCGCCGGGGCTACGGCGTCTTCGAGATCGATCACCACCGCGTCGGCGCCGGTGTCGAGGGCCTTGCTGAAGCGCTCGGGGCGGTCGCCCGGCACGAACAGATAACTGCGTGCGTCCATGTTCTTCTCCTGAACGGCACGCGTCGCGATGTTGCTAGTTCGCGTGCCAGTCGCGTTGAAACGTTTCGGAATAACTGTAGCGATCCGCCGGATGCACGCTGATCGTCAGCTCGACCACCTGCGCGCGCCGGTTCAGATAGCGGCGGCACAACCACAGCGCGGGCGAACGCGGCTTCGCATTCAAACGCTGCGCCAGTTTCGCCGGCAGCGCGACCGCGCGGATTTCCTGTTGTACTTCGGTGATCTGCTCACCGAACTGCTTTTCGATCATCGTGTAGATCGGCACATGCGTCCGGCCGCTCAGGCCCGTCAACGAGCGAAACGCCGGGTGGATATACACCTCGGTGTGGCAGATCGGCTCGACACTCTCCGGCGACAGACGAATGCCCTCGGCCAGCAACCAGGTTTCGCCCGGCTTCGCGCCGAGCCGCTCGATCAGATCCGGGTCGTCGATCTCCACTGTCTGCGTCGACGCGATCTCCAACTCCGTGTCGGTCGTATAACGGTGCAGATCGCTCAGGCGCTCCATCACCTGACGGTACGCGGTCTCGCTCTGCGTGGCTTTCACGCGCGTGCCGATGCCGGGCCGCCGGTCCACCAGACCGCGCTGCTCCAATTGCTTGATCGCCTGCCGCACGGTGAAGCGGCTCGCGCCGAACTGCTCGCACAGTTCGAACTCGGTCGGCAGCAACGTGCCGATGGGAAACTGCCCGCCCTGAATCTCGTTCAGGAGCGTCTGTGCCAGTTGCATATAGCGCGGCTGTTGCCCAAGGACTGTCGTGGCCATCTGGATGTGCAAAAAAGTGAGAGGGCGGACGGTTGCCCGCCCGGCCTTATTGCACCACACCCGCCTCCCTCAGCAAAGCGATCCTTTCCGCGCCGTACCCCAGTTCGTCGAGCAGACGCTGCGTGTCCTGCCCAAGATCCGGCGCCGCACGTGTCGGCAGCGGCTCGTCGACCCGCACCGGCGCGGCCACGCCGCGCACCTTGCCGAAGCGCGGATGCTCGGCATCCACCACGCATTCGCGTTCGGCGACGAAGGGATTCTCCAGCGCCTCCTTGACATTGAACACCGGCGCGGCCGGCACGCGGCCGCCGAAGCGTTCGAGCCATTGCGCCGTGGTCGCCGTCGAAAGCACTGCGTCGAGTTCGGTTTGCACCAGATCGCGATTCGCGAGACGCGCCTGGAAGTTGCAAAAGCGCGGATCGGTCACCCACGACGGCTTGTCGATCACTTCGGCGAGCACGCCCCAGAACTTCTCCTTGTTGCACATCAGGAAGATCCAGCCGTCCTGCGTCTTGTACAACTGGCTCGGCGTGAGCGACGGGTGCGACGAGCGGTTCTCGCGCCCCGTCACCACACCGCCGTTCAAATACCACGTCGCGACATAGGCGAGGTTATGCAGCGCGACGTCGAAGAGACTCACGTCGATGTCGCGCCCTTTGCCCGACGTCTTCGCATCGACGAGGCCGGCGAGCAGTGCCATCGCCGCGGTCGTGCCGGTCATCAGATCGATGATCGACAGGCCGAAGCGCGCCGGCGGACTATCAGGCTCGCCGGTGACCGATAGATAGCCCGCCTCGGCTTGCATCAGATAGTCGTAGCCCGGCCATGCCGCGCGGCTGCCGGTTCGTCCATAAGCGGACAGATGCCCGCACACGATCTTCGGATTCGCCTCGCAAAGTTGCGCGTAAGTGAGCCCGAGTTTTGCCGGCAGATCGCCGCGCAAATTGTTGAACACGGCGTCGCTCTTCGCGACGAGGTCCAGCAGCACCGCGCGCGCTTCGGGCTTCTTCAGATCGAGCGTGAGACTGCACTTGTTGCGATTGAACGCCTCGAAGAAATGGCTATCGCCCTCGCCGAAGAAATACGGGCCCACCGCGCGGCCGACGTCGCCGCCATTGCTCGGATGCTCGATCTTGATGATCTCCGCGCCAAGGTCCGCGAGATGTTGAGTAGCGAAAGGCCCGGCGCCATATTGTTCGATGGCGAGCACGCGCACGCCTGAAAGAGGCAGACTCATACCGGGCTCCGTTCGATCA
This sequence comes from Paraburkholderia sp. BL27I4N3, assembly GCF_003386115.1. Lineage (NCBI taxonomy): Bacteria > Pseudomonadati > Pseudomonadota > Betaproteobacteria > Burkholderiales > Burkholderiaceae > Paraburkholderia > Paraburkholderia sp. BL27I4N3. The sequence continues at coordinate 3,868,344 of NZ_QREJ01000001.1, forward strand.
ATTGCTTGGCGATGATGATGCGTTGCATCTCGTTGGTGCCTTCACCGATCGTGAGGAGCGGCGCGTCGCGATACAGGCGCTCGACGTTGTATTCCTTCGAATAGCCGTACGCGCCGTGAATGCGCATGGCCTCGATGCTGTTTTCCAATGCGGCTTCGGTGGCGAAGTATTTCGCCATGCCCGCTTCCATGTCGCAGCGCTCGCCGCGGTCATACTTCTTCGCGGCGGCGTCCACCAGTAAGCGACCGGCTTCGACGCGCGTGGCCATTTCGCCGAGCTTCAGCTGGATCGCCTGGTGTTCGCAGATGGGTTTGCCGAAGGTTTTGCGCTGCTGCGAATAGCTGACCGATTCGTCGAGCGCGGCTTGCGCGACGCCGACGCCGCGCGCCGCGACATTGATACGGCCGAGTTCGAGGCCGCCGAGTATCTGCTGCAGACCCTTTCCTTCCACGCCGCCAATCAGCGCATCCGTGGACACGTGGTAGTCGTTGAACGACAACTCGCACGTATCGATCCCTTTGTAGCCGAGCTTTTCGAGTTGACGGCTAACCTCGAATCCCGGTCCTTTCTGCGCCAGCAACAAACTCATCCCTCGGTGACGCGGCTGCGCCGTCGTATCCGTCTTCACCAGCAGCGCCAGCGTGTTGCCGTGCTTGCTGTTGGTGATCCACGTCTTGTTGCCGTTCACGATGTATTCGTCGCCGACGCGTTTGGCGGTCGTGCGAATGGCTTGCAGATCGGTGCCGCAATCGGGCTCGGTGAGGCCGATGCCGCCGCGCCATTCGCCGGTGGCGAACTTCGGCAGGTATTTGCTCTTCTGTTCGGGCGTGCCATTGCGTTGCACCAGCATTGCGAGAATCAGATGCGAGTTGATGATGCCGCTCACCGACATCCACACTCGCGAGATGCGCGCGACGATCTGCGCGTAGGTCCGAGTCGACAGACCCAGCCCGCCATACTCGGGATCGATGATGCAGCCGAACAGACCCATCTCCTTCATCTTCTCGACGATCTCCGCTGGATAGATATCGTCGTGATCGAGTTGGTGAACATAAGGACGCACCTCGGTTTCGAGAAAGCGGTCCAGCATGTCGAGAATCAGTTGATCGTTTTCCAGCGTGTCGAGTTCTGTTGCAGTCATGATGACGTCCTTAGGATGCGGTGTGTCCGGCAAGCGTGTCGGCGAGCGAGCGGGCCGGCTGTTCGTCGAGTTGCAATACGGCTTGGGCGATCTGTTCGGCGGCACTGCGCGAGACGCTGCGCTGCGCGTTCGCGTAGAACTTGGCGACGATGTCGTCGTTGCTCACGGGCCGGTCCGCGCAGCCGCGATTGATCGCCTCGCGATGCGCGACGCGCGAGCCGTCGCTGCGCTCCACCACGACTTCGCCTGTGTAGTGGCGCGGGAAGGTCGTGTCGGGGTCGATTTCATAGTCGACTTTTGCGGCAAGTGCGAGCACCGCGGGGTCGGCGAGCGCGGCCGGTTCGAGTTCGTCGAGCGTGAAGCGGCCTTTGAGCAAAGCGGTGGCGACGATGTACGGCACGCTGAATTGCGCGTCGTAGGCCGTGACCGGTTTGCGCTTTGCGTCGACCGGTTCGCACACGATTTCCACCGTGCCGCGCGGCACTTTGGCGATCACGCGTTTGATCGAGTCGAGCGAATTCGCCGAGAAGCGATGTTCACGATTGAGTGCGATCGCCGCGTCGGCGACTGCATGCGTGAAGTGGCATGCCGGTAGCGGTTTGATCGCCACTTCGTCGATCTGCCACGTGCTGCCGAGGCCTTCTGTGGCGAGTTCACGATCGGCCGCGTCGAGCGGCTTGCCGAGGTGGCTCGCGTAGAGACCGAAGCGTCCTTCGTATGCCAGACGTGGGCCGGTGAAACCGTGCTTCGCGAGCGTCGCCGCTGTAATGGCCGAGGCCGCCGCAAATCCAGGATGAGCGCGCTTGGTCCACGCGCCGTCTTCGAGGAATTCGAGGCTGCCGGCCGCCATCGAAAGAACGATGCCTTGCGCGTGCGCCACGCGTGTCTCGTCGAGTTGCAGCAGACGCGATGCCGCGACCGCGCAGCCGAATGCGCCGACTAGACCCGTCGGATGGAACCCGGCGTCGTGGAATCCGCCCTTCGCCGCCGATGCCACACGCGTCGACACTTCCATGGCGACGATGTATGCAGCCAGCAGGTCCGCGCCGCTCACGCCGTCGCGGTCGGCAAGCGCGAGCACGCAGGGCAATGCGCTGGTGGTCGAGTGAATGACGCCGCGTGAATGCGTGTCGTCGAAGTCGAGACCGTGAATCAGCACGCCGTTCATCATCGCGGAATCACGCAAGGCGAGCCGCCGTCCGTAGCCGATGACCGGTGAAGCGCCGCTGCCAAGCTCCGAGAACGCGGCAAGCGAAACATCCGCATACGGATAACCGCGCGACGCGAATGCAATGCCGACCGCGTCGAGAATCAGGTGCTTCGCGCGGGTTTGCACGGCGCGCGGTACATCGCTCAATTGCAGGCCCAGGCCGAAGCGGGCGTATTGATCGGACAGCGTGACGGAGGAATCGAGTGAAGTCATGAGCTTAACCTTGCTGGGTAGCGGGTAGCGAATCAGAGTCGGTGTCGAGGCTCGGCGAGATCCGCTCGAGCGCATGCTGGTTGGTTTCCACGCGCAGCAGCAGAATCCCGAACACCAGCAACGCGAGGACGCTGCTCACCATGGCCAGCACGCCGGACACGCCGAACGAGTTGTAGAGCAGCACCGCCAGATACGGCGTGCTCATGGAGGCAGCCCGGCCGCAAACACCCGCCGTGCCGGTGCCGCGCAAGCGCAGTTCAGTCGGAAAGAGTTCCGGGATGTAGGCGAACAAGCCCAGCGTGGTGACCGTATAGATGCAGGTGATCAACACGAAGCCGACGCTGCTGATCGCCCACCCCGCATGCATGTTCGGATAGATGAAGCCGACCACGATCGTGGCGATCGCGAAGATCACCAGGCCGCGCGCCCGTCCGATGCGGTCCGCGCAGAAGAAGCCGACCAGTGCGCCGCCCGGCGCGCCGAACGCCATCAGCGTCGTGAAGCCTAGCGATTGGACAATGGTGAGGCCTTCCTTGACGAAGAAGGTCGGCAGCCATGCAACAAAACCGTACACCGAAATATTCACGGCGACTGCAGTGAGAATCGCGACCAGCGTGCGGCCGAACATGGCGTGCGAGAACAATGCGGAAAATGGGGCTTTCGGCACTTCGAGACTTTCGGTGCGTTCGACAGGCGGCAACGGACCTCGCTGACGCTGCACCTCGTGCTCGATAGCGGAGACGGTCGCCTCGGCTTCCTCACTGCGTCCAACCGATTCGAGCCAGCGCGGCGACTCCGGCATCCGATGCCGCAGCACCCACACGATGATCGCGCCGACCCCGGCAATGGCGAACATATAGCGCCAGCCGAGATGCGGAATCACGACGTAACCCACCGCCGTCGACACCAGCAATCCGGAATTGATGATGAGCGCGAGCAAGGCGGTCCAGCGTCCGCGTGATGCGGGCGGGATGAATTCACACAGAGTGCCTGCCGCGACCACCAGTTCGGCGCCGAGGCCGACGCCCATGATCAGCCGCAGCACGATCAGCCACATCATATTCGGCACGAAGCACGCGGCAATCGACGCGAGCCCGAAGATCAGCAGGTTCGTCTGATATGACGAGCGGCGGCCGAAGCGGTCGCCCAGATAGCCGGCAAAACCCGCGCCGATCAGCATGCCGAGAAAGGTCACCGAGATGAAAAGCGCGTTCAGCTTCAGATCCGAGAAGCCCGCTTTCACCATTGCGCCGAGCGCACCGGCCGCGAGATAGATGTCGAAGGCGTCGAGAAAGGCGCCCGCGCTGATGAGCCCGAGAACCTTCCAGTGAAAGGACGCGATGGGCAGGCGATCGAGTCGCGCGCCCGAGTTGACGATACCGATAGCCACCTTTGTCTCCTTGGTGTGCGTGCGGCTGCGTTGGCGCTGGCCGCATCGCGACGCCTGTTCGGGCGTCGCCGGAATCCGCGCACTGACTGCTCTTGCTGGCAGATATGCGCTGTTTTGCTGCTGGTCGTTCTCAGACTGGGCGGGCCCTCGGCCCGAACATGCGGCGGTTCACGCCGGAAAACGCGTCGATCAATCGCCCACTCCGTGCCCGCGCGCGGGCACCAAGGCGCTGCGCACGAAATCCATGATCGGCGTGCCGTCCTGCTTGAACGCGCGGGTCTGCACGGTGACGATGCCCTGCCCCGGACGCGACCTCGACTCGCGCTTTTCGAGCACTTCGGATTCCGCATAGATCGTGTCGCCGCAAAACACCGGGCCGGTCAGACGAATCTCTTTCCAGCCGAGGTTGGCGATCGCCTTGCCGCTCACGTCGTTTACCGACAGACCCAGCACCACGGCAACCGTCAGACCGCTATTGACGAGCAGGCGGCCGAACTCGCTTTTGGCGGCGTAGGCGGCGTCGCAGTGCATCGGATGGAAGTTCATCGTCAGCAGCGAGAAGTGGATGTTGTCGGCTTCGGTAATAGTGCGCCCGGGTCGGTGTTCGTAGATGTCGCCCACCTGAAAATCTTCGAGGTAGCGGCCGTAGCTGGCGCGAATGCGGTTTTTGACTGCGACGTCGGACTCCATGCCTGTCTCCTGTTTCGAGTAACTTATCCGTCTTTGTTACTTTGTCCGTACAAAGTGTGGTTTGAGTATTGTCGCCGGAGGGGGGAATGTCAAGGCGGTATTCGTGGAGACGGCGCGCAATCGGCGTAAATGAGCCGCTGAGGCACGCCAGTGCTCGTGACCAGGTTTATCCCTGGCAAGTGGTCAGGGACGGAGGCGACGGGTCTACGTCAGAATTGACCAAGCGACGTGCAAATAAAAAACCCCGCTGCTTGAGCGGGGTTCATTGCATCAGTTCTGCGCGAGTGCGGATGAATCAAAACGGAATATCGTCATCCATCTCATCAAACCCGCCGCCAGCCGGCGCGCTCGGACGGCTCGCGCCGCCACCGCCACCACCGCTGCCGCCACGCGCACCACCGCCCGACACTGCGCGGCCGCCGCCGCCGCCACTACGTTCCGACGGTTCGCCACGGCTGTAGCCGCCTTCGTCGCCACCGCCGCCCATCGAACCGCCACGGCCGCCCAGCATTTGCATCTGTTCCGCGACGATTTCCGTCGAGTAACGGTCGGTGCCGTCTTGCGCCTGCCACTTACGGGTGCGGATGCGCCCTTCCAGGTACACCGACGAACCCTTTTTCAGATATTCGGAGACGATTTCCGCGAGGCGGCCGAAGAACGACACGCGGTGCCATTCGGTCGCTTCCTTCATTTCGCCGGACGCCTTGTCCTTGTACCGATCCGTCGTTGCAAGGCGGATGTTCGCCACTGCGTCGCCGCTCGGCAGATAACGGACTTCCGGATCGGCTCCGAGATTGCCGACGAGAATGACCTTGTTCACGGATGCCATGAGTTTCTCCTGTTGATTCCGTTACGGGCGGCGCGGCAATATACGGTTTCGCGTTTCAGGGCCGGCAGGCCCGAGACCGGAACTGCGCCTCTGCCCGCCGCCGGGTGAGTTCTGGGTAAGTTCGGGATGCGCCGTATTACGCTTTGCGCGGCGGCTGTTTCATCTTTGCGGCGATTATAAGCCAGCACAAGACGAGCCCCGAGCACGTAAAAAAGACAGCGCTCTGACCATCCACTTTCAGCAGCCAACCGCCGACCACACCGCCCAGCGCAAGACCGATCGACTGCGTGGTGTTGTACACGCCGGCCGCCGCGCCCTTGCGGGTTCCCGGCGCCAGTTTCGACACCAGCGAAGGCTGCGAAGCCTCAAGAATATTGAAGCCCAAAAAGTACACAAAAAGGATCGCCGCCACACTCAGAATCGTATGCGGAGCGACGCCCAATAACAACTGTCCGATCAGGATAAGAGCAATCGCGGAGAGCAGCACGATTTTCATCTTGCCGCGCTTTTCGGCGGCGATGATCGCGGGCACCATCATCACGAACGAAAGGCCCATGACCGGCAAATACACCTTCCAATGCGACGCGACCGGCAGGCCGCCCGCTTCGAGAATGCGCGGCACGACGAGGAACAGTGCGGTTTGCGTGGCATGCAGGACCAGCACGCCGAAGTTCAGACGCAGCAGCTCGACGTTGTGCAGCACTTCGGCGAACGGCGCGCGCACGTGCACCGGCTTCGGCGCATCGGGCACGATCCACAGCACCACGCCGATCGCCAGAATCGAGAAGATGCCGACGAGCGTGAACAGCCCGCTCATGCCGACCCACTGGAACACGATCGGCGCACCGACGATCGCCACCGCGAACGACACGCCGATGCTGCCGCCCACCATCGCCATGGCCTTGGTGCGATGTTCCTCGGAGGTCAGGTCGGCGATAAACGCGATCACCGCCGACGACACCGCGCCCATGCCCTGAATCACCCGCCCGACGATGATCCACGTCATGTCGTGCGCGCCCGCCGCGACGAAGCTGCCGAGCGCGAAAATCAGCAAACCGGTCGCAATGACCGGTTTGCGGCCGACCTTGTCGGAAACCCAACCGTAAAAGATGTACAGCATGGACTGCGTCACGCCGTATGCGCCGAGCGCGATACCCACCAGCAGCACGTTGTCGCCGCCGGGGATGGTCTTCGCGTAGATCGAGAACACCGGCATGATCATGAACAGACCGAGCATACGCAGCGCAAAGATGGCGGCAAGCGACACGGTCGCGCGCAGTTCAGGCGCGCTCATGCGTGAGGAAATGGCGGACGGATTGGACATCGGGAGCGTTCGTAGATTGAGCTGGACGGCACACCGCGGACAGGCACAGCGGCGGCGCGGGCACGCCCGCGAGGCTTGCCGCAAGACAGCGGGCCGGCGGCGCCGCGGCGTTCGAGCCGACAGCCTTCCTGCATTCCCGCTGGCGCCTCGCGGTGCCTCGTGTTGCCTTGTACTCGCGGAAAACGGCCCCAAGTTAGACGTCTTCCCGCGGCGCTGGACCGCTGCCTTACAGCACGCCTCGACGCCTCTTCAGGCTGTCAGGAAGCCGTAACGGCGGTCTTGAAAAGTCGTTATAGTAGCAGGTTTAGCCTCTTCCTCTTTCCGCCAGTTCATGGAATAAATCCGTGGAACAAATCCGTATTCGTGGGGCTCGCACCCACAACCTGAAGAACGTCAACCTCGATTTACCCCGTCACAAGCTCGTTGTCATCACGGGCCTCTCAGGCTCGGGCAAATCGTCGCTGGCGTTCGACACGCTTTACGCGGAAGGACAACGGCGCTACGTCGAAAGTCTCTCCGCCTACGCACGCCAGTTCCTGCAACTGATGGAGAAACCGGACGTCGATCTGATCGAAGGCCTGTCGCCGGCGATCTCGATCGAACAGAAGGCGACCTCGCACAATCCGCGTTCCACGGTCGGCACCGTCACCGAGATTCACGACTACCTGCGCCTGTTGTTCGCACGGGTCGGCACGCCTTACTGTCCGGACCACGAAATTCCGCTGGAAGCGCAAAGCGTCTCGCAGATGGTCGACGCCGCGCTCGCGTTGCCGGAAGAAACGAAGCTGATGATCCTCGCGCCCGTCGTGGCGAATCGCAAAGGCGAGCACGTCGAACTGTTCGAGGAAATGCAGGCGCAAGGCTTTATCCGCTTCCGCGTGCGCTCCGGCGGCGGCACCGCCAATGAAGGCGTCGCGAAGATCTATGAAGTCGACTCGCTGCCCAAGCTGAAGAAGAACGACAAGCACACCATCGACGTGGTCGTGGACCGCCTGAAAGTGCGCCCCGACATGAAGCAGCGTCTCGCCGAATCGTTCGAAACGGCGCTGCGTCTCGCCGACGGCCGCGCGATCGCGCTCGAAATGGATACGGACAAGGAGCATCTGTTCAGCTCGAAGTTCGCCTGCCCGATCTGCTCGTATTCGCTACAGGAACTGGAGCCGCGCCTCTTCTCGTTCAACAATCCGATGGGCGCATGCCCGGAATGCGACGGCCTCGGCCAGATCACTTTCTTCGATCCGAAGCGGGTGGTCGCGCATCCGTCGCTGTCGCTCGCGGCGGGCGCCGTGAAGGGCTGGGACCGGCGCAATCAGTTCTACTTCCAGATGCTGCAAAGTCTCGCGGCGTTCTACGAGTTCGACATCGACACGGCCGTTGAAGACTTGCCGGAGAAAGTCCGCAAGATCCTGCTGTTCGGTTCGGGCAAGCAGGAAATCCCATTCTCGTACATCAACGAACGCGGCCGCACTTCGGTGCGCGAGCATGTATTCGAAGGGATCATCCCGAATCTGGAGCGGCGTTACCGCGAGACCGATTCGGTCGCGGTGCGCGAGGAACTCGCCAAGTATCAGAACAACCAGCCCTGCCCGGCCTGCGCCGGCACGCGGCTGCGGCGCGAAGCGCGCTTCGTGCGGATCGGCACGGACGGCGACGCGCGCGGCATCTTCGAAATCAGCGGCTGGCCGCTGCGCGACGCGCTCGGCTATTTCCAGACGCTGCGCCTGGAAGGATCGAAGCGCGAAATCGCCGACAAGGTGGTCAAGGAGATCGTCGCGCGCCTGATGTTCCTGAACAACGTCGGGCTGGATTATCTGTCGCTGGAGCGCAGCGCGGAAACGCTGTCCGGCGGCGAGGCGCAGCGTATTCGCCTCGCGTCGCAAATCGGCTCAGGGCTGACCGGCGTGATGTACGTGCTGGACGAGCCGTCTATCGGCCTGCATCAGCGCGATAACGACCGGCTCATCGCCACGCTCAAGCATCTGCGCGACCTCGGCAACTCGGTGATCGTCGTCGAACACGACGAGGACATGATCCGCATGGCCGACTACGTGGTCGACATGGGCCCGGGCGCGGGCGAACACGGCGGCATGGTGATCGCCGAGGGCACGCCCAAACAGGTGCAGGCGAACGCGGCGTCGATGACCGGGCAGTACATGTCCGGCGCGCGCAACATCGAATTCCCCGACGAACGCAAGGAGCCCGACGATAAGCGCCTGCGAATCGTCGAGGCGTACGGCAACAATCTGCAGCACGTGTCGCTGGATCTGCCGGTCGGCCTGCTCACCTGCGTGACCGGCGTGTCCGGTTCGGGCAAGTCGACGCTCATCAACGACACGCTGTATCACGCGGTCGCGCATCACCTGTACGGCTCGGCCACGGAGCCGGCGCCGTATGAATCGATCGAAGGCCTCGAGCACTTCGACAAGGTCATCAACGTCGACCAGTCGCCGATCGGCCGCACGCCGCGCTCGAACCCGGCCACCTACACGGGCCTCTTCACGCCGATCCGCGAACTGTTCGCGGGTGTGCCTGCGGCGAAGGAACGCGGCTATGAAGCCGGCCGCTTCTCGTTCAACGTGAAGGGCGGCCGCTGCGAGTCCTGCCAGGGCGACGGCGTGCTGAAAGTCGAGATGCACTTCCTGCCCGATGTGTACGTGCCGTGCGACGTCTGTCACGGCAAGCGCTACAACCGCGAAACGCTGGACGTGCAGTACAAAGGCAAGAACATCAGTGAAGTGCTCGACATGACGGTGGAGAACGCCTATGAGTTCTTCAAGCCGGTGCCGGTCGTTGCGCGCAAGCTGAAAACCTTGCTGGACGTGGGTCTGGGTTATATCCGGCTGGGCCAGTCGGCGACCACGCTGTCCGGCGGCGAGGCGCAGCGGGTCAAACTATCTTTGGAACTGAGCAAGCGTGATACGGGTCGCACGCTATACATACTTGATGAGCCGACCACCGGCTTGCACTTTCATGACATCGCCTTGTTGCTCGAAGTGATTCATCGATTACGCGACCAGGGTAATACCGTCGTGATCATCGAGCATAATCTCGATGTAATTAAGACTGCGGACTGGGTCATCGATCTCGGTCCGGAAGGCGGAGCGGGCGGCGGGCAGATCATCGCCCAAGGCACGCCGGAACAAGTTGCGAAGTCAAAGGCAAGTTTTACCGGCAAGTACCTGGCGCCTCTGCTGAAACGCGCGGCCAGTAAAAAGTAAGTAACGCGGCACAACTCGGTTGGAGACGGAATAAGCCATGGCCAAGCGGAATCAGGCGCGCGACGACGGGCAAGTGCAGGACCTACGCCCACGCCCGGTCAGGCTGACGAGCGACATGAGCCTGCCGAAGCTGTCGGCGGTTGAAATCGGCAGTTATATCGTGATGCTGTTCGGCATGTGGGCGGTCATCGAACTCCGGTTGCTCGGCGCGTTGCTCGCCGGGCTGCTGGTGTTCCAACTGGTTCACACCATCGCGCCGCGCATCGAGCGCCACATGTCGAGCAAGCGGGCACGCTGGCTCGCCGTCGTGATCCTGGCCACGGTGATCGTGGGAGCGTTGACGGGGCTCACGCTCGGCATCATCGAGCATTTCGAGAACGACGTGCCGAGCGTGCAGAAGCTGCTCGACCAGGCCATGCAGCTGATCGACCAGGCGCGCGGCCGGATTCCGCATTTCGTCGCCAACTATCTGCCGGTCGATACCGAACAGATGAAGACCAAGGCGGCGGAGTTGATGCAGACGCACGCCAACATGCTTCAGCAAAGCGGCAAGACCGCGGCGCGCGCGTTCACGCATATCCTGATCGGCATGATCATCGGCGCGATCATCGCGGTCGGCGCGCAGAAGCATATGCAGCGGCTGCCGCTATCCACGGCGTTCGTCACACGCGTGACACGTTTCGCCGACGCGTTTCGCCGCATCGTGTTCGCCCAGGTAAAGATCTCGGCGATCAACGCGGCCTTCACGGGCATCTTCCTGCTGGTGATTCTGCCGATCTTCCACGACACGCTGCCGTTGTCGAAGACGCTGGTGCTGGTCACGTTCATCGTCGGCTTGCTGCCGGTGATCGGCAATCTGATCTCGAACACGATCATCGTCGCGGTGGCGCTCTCGGTGAGCTTTCCCGCGGCGGTCATGTCGCTCGTGTTCCTGATCCTGATTCACAAGCTCGAGTACTTCCTGAACGCGCGCATCGTGGGCGGACAGATCGAGGCGCGCGCGTGGGAATTGCTGATCGCCATGCTCATCATGGAAGCCGCGTTCGGTCTTCCCGGCGTGATCGCGGCGCCGATTTTCTATGCGTACATCAAGCGGGAACTGATCTACTTGCGGTTGGTTTGAGGCGGCGGGAAGCGGGTCATCAGAACAGAAACAACGGCGCTTCGGCGCCGTTTTTCATGGGCGGCATGTTTACGGAGAACTTGCAGCCCAAGGCAACACTCCCGTAAGATGCGAACAATTCCCATTCGCAAAATCGAGTCGTGACACCCCTTTCGAAGTCCCGCTCCGTCGCGACGGCTCGCCCATGAGGCGTCAGCTCGTCCGTCTGCACCGCTGGTTCGGTGTCGCCACAGCGCTGTTTCTGTTCGTCGCCGGCCTGACTGGCGCGATCATCGCGTGGGACCATGAGCTCGATGCGGCGCTGAACCCATCCTTCTTCAAAGCCCGCAGCACCGGTCCGGCGCTGTCGGGCCTGGAGTTGGCGCGTCGTGTGGAAGCGGCCGATTCGCGTCTTCAGGTGACGTATCTGCCGCTCGCCGCCGAGCCGGGCCATACGCTGCAAATGATGGTGCTGCCGAGAACCGACCCGGGCACCCGGAAGCCCTACCCGCTCGACTTCAATCAGATTGCCGTCGACCCGGCCACCGGCGAGATCCAAGGGCGCCGCGAATGGGGCGCCGTGTCGCTCGCGCGGCTCAATCTGATCCCGTTCATCTATAAGCTGCACTACACGCTACAACTGCCTTTTACCGGCGGCGTGGATATCGGCACGTGGTTGATGGGGATCGTCGGCATCATCTGGCTGTTCGACAGCGTAATCGCGTTGTGGCTGTCGTTTCCGAGCGTCAAGGCATGGCGCAAGTCGTTCGCGTTTCGCCTCGGGCGCGGCGGCTATACGTTCACTTTCGATTTGCACCGCTCGGGCGGCGTGTGGATCTGGGGCCTGCTGGTGATCGTTGCGCTGACATCAGTCTCGATGAACCTCTCGGCGCCCGTGGTGCGCCCAATCGTGTCGCTGTTCTCGAAGCTCACTCCGGATCCGATTAACAACCCTCAAATCCTGCGCGCCCCGCAACCCGGCGACAAGGTGTTGAGCCGCGAGCGTATCGTGCAACTGGCCGAGCAGGCAGGCCGCGCGCAGAACCTCGGCGTCGCGCCGGGCGGCATCTACTACGCGGAATTCATGCATGCATACGGTGTCGGTTTCTACGCGACCGGCAACGATCACGGCGACTTCGGCCTCGGCGTTCCGTGGATGTATTGGGACGCGGCCACCGGCAAGCAACTTGGCGCACAGATCCCCGGCAGGGGTACGGCGGGCGATATTTTCGTGCAGGTGCAATTCCCTCTGCATTCGGGACGCATCCTCGGTCTCGGCGGACGGATTCTGATTAGCGCTGTCGGCCTCGCGGTCGCCGTGTTGAGCGCGACGGGACTGCTAATCTGGCTGAAGAAGCTGAGCGCGCGCCGCCGTTCGGCGCAGAACGCCAGTCTCGCGCGCGAAGCGGGCCGGTCCGCGGCGCGCTCCTGATCGCGGGCAAACAAAAAGGCGGCGCCGGAATTATCCGGACGCCGCCTTCCATACCGAGCCCGCTATCAACAGCTTTTCGCTTAGCGAAACACCACCGACTTGCTGCCGTTCAACACGACGCGATGCTCCACGTGCCACTTCACCGCACGCGCCAGCGTCACGCACTCCACGTCGCGGCCGATCGCCGTGAGTTGCTCCGGCGTCATGCTGTGGTCGACCCGCTCCACTTCCTGTTCGATGATCGGACCTTCGTCGAGATCCGTCGTCACGTAATGTGCGGTCGCGCCGATCAATTTCACGCCGCGATCGAACGCCTGGTAGTACGGCTTCGCGCCCTTGAAGCTCGGCAGGAACGAGTGATGAATGTTGATCGCGCGGCCGGCCAACGCTTCGCACAGCTTCGGCGACAGAATCTGCATATAGCGCGCAAGCACCACCAGGTCGGCTTGATGCTCGTCGATCACTTCGAGCACGCGCGCTTCCTGCGCGGCCTTCGCGTCGGGCGTGGCGCCCAGCAGCGGGAAATGATGGAACGGAATGTCGTAGCTGGCGGCGAGCTGATAGAACTCCTTGTGGTTCGAGATGATCGCCGGAATCTCGATACCCAGCTGGCCGGTGCGGTAGCGGAACAGCAGATCGTTCAGGCAATGGCCGATCTTCGACACCATGATCACCACGCGCGGCTTCACCGACGCGTCGTGCAACTCCCAGCGCATGCCGAACTGCCCGGCGAGCGTCGCGAACGACTCGCGTAGCGCCTCCAGACCCGGATCACCGCCCACCTGCTGGAAATGCACGCGCATGAAGAACTCGCCGGTGCGGCTGTCGCCGAACTGCGCGGAGTCGAGAATATTGCTGCCACGCTCGAACAGAAAGCCCGATACGGCGTGAACGATGCCGGGCCGGTCGGCGCACGACAGTTTGAGGATAAAGCTGTGATCGGTCGACATGACCTGGGTGACTCCCTTCTTCAATGCGTGGTTTGTTCGGTGTGTCTGGTTCGACGCAGCGCGCTTCGGCATGGTCGTCGCACGCGCATCGATGCGGCGCTCAGGCGAACACCGGCGGCACGAACAACGCCTCGATGCCGGTACACGCGTCTTCATCGATCCAGCGGCGGCGCAGCAGGCAATCCAGCGTGGCCAGGCTCGCGTCGACGGTCATGGCGCCCTCCTCGATCCAGCGCGCCGCTTCGTCGATACGCGCGAGCCGGTGTTCACCCACTTCGCCATCCTGATTGCGCGGCGCGAAATCGGCCGGCAGCGCGAGGTCGTAGATAAAAATCTGTTCGGCCTGCGTGCCTTCCGGCAACGATTGCAGCACATGCGCAGTGCGCCCCGCCACGGCGCGAGTGGCGATCTCCTCAGGGATGCCGGCTTCTTCCCAGCATTCCTTGACGATCGTTTCCGCGACGCCGAAGCCCCAGCCGATCCCGCCCGCCACGACATTGTCGAGCATGCCCGGGTCGGTCGCCTTGGTGTCGCTGCGGCGCGCGATCCACAATTGCGGCGCGCCACGGGGCGCCCCGCTATGCGCGTATTCTACGACGCCGTTCAGATGCACCGCGTAGGTCATCGTTCCGAAGAAGCGCGACGCCGCGCGTTCGATATACGCGAGCGGCGGCGCATCGAACGCATTGCGGATCGCGTAGGTCTCGTTGCGCCAGCCCGGAATGCGGTCTTCAGCGGCGAGCGCGCCGATCACGGAACCGAGCGCGGCGCTGCGCAAATCCACCGTATTGAATGCGGGCGCCAGAGTCACACGGCCGCTGTCGATATCGAACACATCGGGCCAGCGCGCAAGTAATGGCACATCGCCCGTGCGGATCCAGCCGACTTGCTCGGCGTCGATACAGAACGGCACATGCGCCTGCACGTCGAAGCGGCGCGCGGCGGTAATGCATGGCAAAGTCATTTAAAGCTCCAAACTAATGTCCGCGCCATCCCGTCAATCACGCAACGCGACGCGAATCCCGATTGCGATGAACGTGGCGCCGGCCAGGCGATCGAGCCACACACCGACACGCGGACGGCGTTTCAGCCAACCGCCGATCATCCCCGCGCACACGCCGAACAGCGAAAACACCACCACGGTCTGCAGCATGAAAAGCACGCCGAGTTCGAGCATCTGCAGCGTGACGCTTTGCGTGCCGTGCGGCTGCACGAACTGCGGCAGGAACACCACGAAGAATAACGTCACCTTGGGGTTCAGCAGATTGCCGAGCACGCTCTGGCGAAACACCGCCATCAACGGCTGCGGCGGGCGCTCGTGCGCGGTCGCGAGACCCTGGCTGCGCAGCGCCTTGATGCCGATCCAGATCAGATACGCGGCGCCGGCCAGTTTGATGGCTTGGAAGGCCACTGGCGACGAACGCAGCAACGCGGCCACGCCGAGCGCGGCGAGCGTGGTGTGAAACGTGATGCCGGCCGCAAAGCCGAGCGCCGCGACGAGCCCCGCCGCGCGGCCCTGCGAGATGCCGCGCGCGAGCACTTGCAGATTGTCCGGGCCGGGCGCCATGGTAATGGCGATCGATGTGGCGAGAAACAGCAGGAAGTTGGGCATCATTCTTACCTTCTTGTGACCAGAAAGAAGTTCGCAGCGGCTTTTGGCTGCGAGTGATCAGTGACCGTCGAATCGGGTCACCGTATAAAGCGCGAGGCCGCCCTCGCTGAGCAGCTTCGAACCACCGAGCTCGGGCAGATCGATGATCGCCGCGCCTTCCACGACAACCGCGCCGAGGCGCTCGAGCAGCATCTTGCCGGCCATCATCGTGCCGCCGGTCGCGATCAGATCGTCGATGATCACCACGCGGTCGCCCGGCTTGCAGGCGTCCTCATGAATCTCGACGGTCGCCGTGCCGTATTCGAGCTCATATGATTGCGCGACGCGCTTGTAGGGCAGTTTGCCCGCCTTGCGGATCGGAATGAAGCCGAGGTTCAGTTCATACGCGAGAATCGGCCCGATGATGAAACCGCGCGCGTCCAGCCCGGCAATGTAGTCCAGCTCGGCGTCGATATAACGCTGCACAAATAGATCGATCAGCACGCGCAGCGACTTCGGCTCCTGCAGGAGCGGCGTGATATCACGAAACTGCACGCCCGGCTGCGGCCAGTCGGGCACCGTGCGAATGTGGCTTTTGATGTAGTCGGCCGCATCGAGCGGCGCGCTCGCGAGCGCGTTGGACATGATGTCTCCGGATGGACCTCGACAGGTCCGATGAAAAACTAAACGAGCGGCGGCCCGGCAGGCTCACCCAGCCAGGCATGAGCGCAAATTTCAGGCCGCGGCGGCGCCCGCGCGCCGGTGTTTCGAGAGCCGTTCCTCGGCCTCCGCCAACTGTTCGGGCAGACCGCGCAGCACCACGATGTCGCTCGCGCGCAGCTTGGTGGACGGATCCGGCTCGACGCCGCGAATGCCGTGCCGGCGAATCGCCGTCACTTCCACGCCGATCTCGAACAGGCCCAGGTCCGCGAGCGTCCGGCCTACCGCGTCCGCGTTTTCGTCGACCGGCACCGATTGTAGCCGCACCTGTTCGTGGCCGTCGTCGTCGTCCACGTCGTCGGCGCCGTGGAAATAGCCGCGCAGCAGCGCGTAGCGTTCGTCGCGCATTTCCTCGACCCGCCGCACCACGCGCCGCATCGGCACGCCCATCACGACGAGCGTGTGCGACGCGAGCATCAGACTGCCTTCGACGATTTCCGGAATCACCTCGGTCGCGCCCGCTGCCAGCAGTTTTTCCAGATCGGCGTCATCGACAGTACGAACGATCACCGGCAGCGTCGGCTCCAGTTCGTGGATGTTGTGCAGCACGCGCAATGCCGACGGCGTATTCGCATAGGTGATCGCAATCGTTGCCGCCCGATGGATACCGGCCGCAAGCAGCGACTCGCGCCGCCCAGCATCGCCGAACACGACCGATTCACCCGCAGCCGCGGCTGCCGCGACACGATCCGGATCGAGGTCGAGCGCAACGTACGACAAACCTTCATGTTCCAGCATGCGCGCCAGATTCTGCCCAGCCCGGCCGTAGCCGCAAATGATCACGTGGCCGCTTTGTTTGAGACTCTGCGTGGCGATGCGCGTCATTTGCAACGACTGCATCATCCATTCGGTCGACGACAACCGCAGCACGATCCGGTCCGCGTTCTGGATCATGAACGGCGCGGCCAGCATCGATAGCAGCATGGCTGCGAGAATCGCCTGCAGCAGGGTGGCGTCGACCAGATGCTTGTCGAGAATCAGATTCAGCAGCACGAAGCCGAACTCGCCCGCTTGCGCGAGGCCGATGCCGGTGCGCATCGCGACGCCCGGCGACGCGCCGAACAGGCGCGACAGGCCCGTCACCATGATCGCTTTCAGCAGAATCGGGCCGATCAGAAAGCCGAGCACGATCAGCGGATGCTCCCAGATCACGCGCGGATTGAGCAGCATGCCGGTGGTAATGAAGAACAGCCCGAGCAGCACGTCGCGAAACGGCTTGATGTCTTCTTCCACCTGATGCCGGTACGGCGTCTCGGCGATCAGCATGCCGGCGATGAACGCGCCGAGCGCGAGCGACAAACCGAACTTGTCCGTGATGAACGCGCAACCCAGCGTCACCAGCAACAGATTGAGAATGAACAGTTCCTGCGAGCGGCGCCGCGCCACCACGTTGAACCAGCGCGTCATGAAGCGCTGGCCCACGATCAACAGCAGCGACAACGCCACGACGATCTTGATGGCCGCCACGCCGAGCGAACTGACGAGATCTTCGGAGTTGCCACCCAGCGCAGCGATGACGATGAGCAGCGGCACCACCGCCAGATCCTGAAACAGCAGCACGCCGAAGATATTGCGGCCGTGCTCGGTCTCGATCTCGAGCCGCTCCGCGAGCATCTTGCTGACGATCGCCGTCGACGACATGGCGAGCGCGCCGCCCAGCGCGACGCTCGCTTGCCACGTGATGTGCACCCAGCGCTCCAGCACGAAGCCAAGCGAGACCGCCACCGCGATCGTGCCGATCACCTGCAACAGGCCGAGGCCGAACACGAGGCGGCGCATCGAGCGCAGCTTGGCGAGTGAGAACTCCAGCCCGATCGAAAACATCAGGAACACTACGCCGAACTCGGCGAGGTTCTGCGCGCCCGCCGAGTCGGGAATCAGACCGAACGCATGCGGACCGACGACGATGCCCACCGTCAGATAGCCGAGCATCGGCGGAAGATTCAGAAAGCGAAACACCACCACGCCTGCCACCGATGCCAGCAGCAGGAACAGCGTCATTTCGAGGGGGGAAATCATCGGCAAAAACGCATCGGTAAAGCGTCCTCGTTCGTCAGCGGAACCGCGCACGAGAAACGCCGTGCGACAAGGTTGAGGGGCCGTTAAAGGCAGCGATAAAGACAGCGGCTCGGCACAGCAGGCCCGGCGCGGCGAACAGGCGCCTTTGCTATACTTCGCGAATGATAGCGAAAATCAATGGCGACCGGGCACTCGCGCTCGCTCGCGACGTGCTCGACATCGAAGCGGACGCCGTGCGCGCGCTTCGCGATCAACTCGACGATGGTTTCGTCGGGGCGGTCGACTTCATCCTGGGTTGCCGCGGGCGCGTGGTCGTTTCCGGCATCGGCAAATCCGGCCACGTGGCCCGCAAGCTCGCGGCCACGCTCGCCAGCACGGGCACGCCGGCGTTCTTCGTGCATCCCGCTGAAGCCAGCCACGGCGACCTCGGCATGGTCACCGCCGAGGACGTGTTCCTCGCACTGTCCAATTCCGGTGAAACCGAAGAACTCGTGGCGATCCTGCCGCTCATCAAGCGGCTCGGCGCGAAGCTGATTGCCATGACGGGCCGTCCGTCATCGAGTCTCGCACAACTGGCCGACGTGCACCTGAATTCCGGCGTAGCGAAAGAAGCCTGCCCGATGAATCTTGCGCCTACCGCCAGCACCACCGCCGCGCTCGCGCTCGGCGACGCGCTCGCGGTCGCGGTGCTCGACGCGCGCGGCTTCGGGCGCGACGACTTCGCGCGCTCGCATCCGGGCGGCGCGCTCGGCCGGCGCCTGCTCACTTATGTGCGCGACGTCATGCGTACCGGCGACCAGGTGCCGAAGGTCACGCCCGACGCCACCGTGCGCGACGCGCTGTTTCAGTTGACCGCCAAGCGTATGGGCATGACCGCGATCGTCGATCAGGATGAGCGCGTCGCCGGCATCTTTACCGACGGCGACCTGCGCCGCGTGCTCGAACGCGACGGCGATTTCCGCGAACTGTCGATCGCCTCGGTCATGACCGCCGGCCCGCGCACCATCGGTCCGGATCAACTCGCGGTGGAAGCCGTGGAACTGATGGAGCGCCACCGGATCAATCAGATGCTGGTCGTCGACGAAGCAGGCAAGCTGATCGGCGCACTCAACATGCACGACCTGTTCTCGAAGAAGGTGATCTGATGGCCATTGCTCCGCCCACCGCGACTGAACGCGCAAGCCGCGTCAAGCTGATGATTTTCGACGTCGACGGCGTGCTCACCGACGGCGGCCTGCTGTTCACGGCGGAAGGCGACACGATGAAGGGCTTCCATTCGATGGACGGCCACGGCATGAAGCTGCTGCGCGAGGCCGGCATCGAGACGGCGATCATCACGGGGCGCAAGTCGGGGATCGTCGCGGTACGGGCGAAAGAAATGAACGTCACGCACGTCTATCAGGGCGTGCAGGACAAACCTCAGGCGTTCGCGGACCTGTTGCAGCAAACCGGCCTGAGCGCCGAAGAATGCGGCTACATGGGCGACGACTGGGTCGATCTCGCCGTGATGCTGAAGGTCGGCTTTGCTGCCGCGCCGGCCAACTCGCATCCCGAGGTGATCGCGCGGGCCCATTGGGTCAGCGAGGCACGCGGCGGCCACGGCGCGGCGCGTGAAGTCGTGGATACGCTGCTGCGCGCGCAGCACAAATACGAAGCGCTGCTCGCGGCCGCCTGTAGCGGCGAACAGCGGGGCCTCGTCGGATGAACCAGTTTCGCCTGACGTCACTGATTCCGCTGGTCGCCATGGCTGCGCTCGCCGGTATCACGTGGTGGCTACTGCAAGCCACCCTGCCCCGGCAGAACGAAGGCGTGGTGCGTCCCAAAGAGCACACGCCGGACTACTTCGCCGACAACTTCTCGGTTTCCGAACTCGATCAGTCGGGCTCGACGCAGTACCGGCTGACCGCCCAATCGCTGATCCACTACGAAGACGACGAGCTGAGCGACCTGGTCAAGCCGGCCATGCGCGCGTTCCAGCCCGGCAAGCCGATCGTTACGGCAACCGGCGACACCGGCAAGGTGAACGGTGACGCGTCGATCGTCGATCTTTACGACAACGCACGCATCGTGCGGGCGCCCGGCTACGGAGATCCGCAGATGCAAGCGGATTCGCAGCATTTTAGGGTGCTGGTCAACGACGATGTGATCGAGACTGAAAAGCCGGTTAAACTTCAGCGCGGCATGTCGGTGATGACTGCCAGCGGCATGAACTACAACAACGTCACCCGGGTAATGCAGCTGTTCGGCAACGTGAAAGGCAACATCGCCCCGTCCGAAGCAGGCGGCAGCTCGCCCAAGCAACCCGGGTAATCCATTCCAGGCGTGACTGCATGAACGAATCGTTCCCCCGTTTTGATACCGGCCGCCCACGCACCCTGTCCGCGTGGCGCGCCGGACTCGCTGCGCTAATCGTCGCGTTGCCGCTTGCCGGCTTCGCGCCGCTCGCGCACGCCGACCGTGCCGACAAGGACAAGCCGCTGAACATCGAAGCGGACAACATGACTTACGACGACCTGAAGCAGGTCAACATCTTCACAGGCCATGTGGTCGCCACCAAAGGCACGATCGTCATCAAGGCCGACCGTGTCGAAGTGACACAAGACCCGCAGGGCTATCAGTACGCCACCGGCACTTCGAGCGGCGGCAATCTGTCGTACTTCCGCCAGAAGCGCGAAGGCCTCGACGAGTACATTGAAGGCACGGCTGTCCGTATCGACTACGACGGCAAGCAGGATCTGACTACGCTTACCACCAACGCTACCGTGAAGCGCCTGCAAGGCCTCTCCACGGTGATGGACCAGGTGCACGGCAGCGTTGTCACGTACGACGGCCAGAACGACTTCTACACGGCGAAGGCGGGCAAGGACGTCGCCGGCCCGGGCAACCCGACTGGCCGCGTGCGCGCCATGCTGTCGCCACGCAATGGCGGCGCAGCGCCGCTGAACGGCGCGTCGGCCACGCTTGCGCCGTCCACGACGATCCAGGGAGCCCCGAACCAGTGAGCACCTCAGCGTCCCTCCCCAATCGCAAGCCGGCCGGCACCAGCAGTTCGCTGGTGGTGCGCAACCTGAAGAAGCGTTACGGCTCGCGCACGGTCGTCAAAGACGTGTCGCTCGACGTGAAAAGCGGCGAAGTGGTCGGTCTGCTCGGCCCCAACGGCGCGGGCAAGACCACATCGTTCTATATGATCGTCGGCCTCGTGCCGCTCGACGCGGGCGAGATCGATCTGGACGGCAAGTCGATCAGCCTGCTGCCGATCCATAAGCGCGCTTCGCTGGGTTTGTCGTATCTGCCGCAGGAAGCTTCGGTGTTCCGCAAGCTGAGCGTCGAAGAAAACATTCGCGCGGTGCTGGAATTGCAGCACGAAGACAACGGCGCGCGGCTCAGCAAAGACGCCATCACGAGCCGCACGGAAGCCTTGCTCGACGAGTTGCAGATTGCGCACTTGCGCGAAAATCCGGCGCTCTCGCTGTCGGGCGGCGAGCGTCGCCGGGTCGAGATCGCCCGGGCGCTGGCTACCAATCCGAGCTTTATTCTGCTCGACGAACCGTTTGCGGGCGTCGACCCGATCGCCGTGCTGGAAATTCAGAAGATCGTTAAATTTCTGAAGCAGCGCAATATCGGCGTGCTGATCACCGACCACAACGTGCGTGAAACGCTCGGCATCTGCGATCACGCCTACATCATCAGCGACGGCAGCGTGCTGGCCGCCGGCGCGCCGAGCGAGATCATCGAAAACGAAAGCGTGCGGCGCGTCTATCTGGGCGAGCACTTCCGCATGTAAGCGCATGAGGGATTACCGGCCGTGCGAGCGCGCACCGGCCGGCCTCTCCATGCGGCAACCGCACATCCGCATTTTTGAGCCGGGCCGTCTTGCGCCCGCCGCCGCCCAAAACTGGCGCACGCGTAATTGCGAATGTCGCAAGGTATCGCGGTCGTGGCAAACTCTCTACAATGAATCTCAACTTGCCATGAAAGCCAGCCTCCAACTCCGCCTATCGCAGCATCTTGCGCTGACGCCGCAGCTGCAGCAGTCCATCCGGCTGCTTCAGCTGTCTACGCTCGAACTGCAGCAAGAAGTTGCAATGGCGATCTCGCAGAATCCGCTCCTCGAAAACGAGGACGACTGGATCGCGAGCCCGCTGCGCGTAGCGGCCGACGGCTCGCTGATCGCGCAGGCGCCCAACTCCTCCCCGCCGCCCGACCAGATGGGCGGCAGTACATCGTCCTCGTCCAGCAGCGAGCGCGCCGAGAACGGCGAGCCTCAGGGCGTCGACGAATACAACGGCCTTGCGGGCGACGGCAACGGCGACGCGTCCCAATGGAATCTCGACGACTACGGCCGCTCCGGCAACGCCTCTGACGACGACGACCTGCCGCCGCTGCAAATCCATGAATCGAGCACCTCGCTGCGCGATCACCTGATGGCGCAATTGCGCGTCACCCAGGCAAGCCAGCGCGACCGGGCGCTGATCACCTTCCTGATCGAATCGCTCGACGACGACGGCTACCTGGCCGCCACGCTCGAAGAAGTGCTGGCCGATCTGCCCGAAGAGCTCGAAGTCGACCTCGACGAAATGAACGCCGCGCTTGCGCTGCTGCATAGCTTCGACCCGGCCGGGGTCGGCGCGCGTTCCGCGTCGGAATGTCTCAAGCTGCAATTGTTGCGGCTCGATGGCTCGCCTACACGCACGCTCGCGCTCGACATCGTCGCCCACCATCTCGAACTGCTCGCGGCGCGCGATTTCACGCGACTGCGCAAGCATCTGAAGGCCAACGACGACGATCTGCGCGATGCGCACGTGCTGATCCGCTCGCTAGAACCGTTTCCGGGCGCGGCCTATGGCAAGGCCGAAGCGGACTATGTCGTTCCGGACATCATGGTGCGCAAAACGGCACAGGGCTGGCAGGCCGAGCTGAACCCGGAGGTGGTACCGAAGCTGCGGATTAATCATTTGTACGCGAATATTCTGCGCAATAACCGGGGCGATCCGGGCAGTGGTTCGTTGCGCCAGCAACTGCAGGAAGCGCGTTGGCTGATCAAAAATATCCAGCAGCGTTTCGAGACGATTCTGCGCGTGGCGCAGGCAATTGTGGAACGTCAGAAGAGCTTTTTTGTCCACGGCGAAATTGCCATGCGCCCCTTGGTTTTGCGGGAAATTGCTGATACGCTGGGCCTACACGAGTCAACTGTCTCGCGTGTGACAACCGGTAAATACATGCTGACCCCATTCGGGACGCTTGAATTTAAGTACTTCTTCGGATCACACGTTTCGACTGACACGGGCGGCGCGGCGTCTTCAACGGCGATCCGCGCGCTTATCAAGCAACTGATAGGAGCGGAAAACCCGAAATCTCCTCTTTCGGACAGTCGCATAGCCGAACTGCTGGCGGAACAGGGCTTCGTGGTCGCACGGCGTACCGTTGCGAAGTACCGTGAAGCGCTCAAGATCCCGGCAGTCAACCTGCGCAAGTCTCTGTAGCGCGCCCCCAAGCTGTCGCTTCGCACCAGCCCCCCCGAGGGGGCAAGACAACTTGGGGCGGCCCGGCGTTTGTCTTGAGCCCGTCGCCTTCCGCGGCGGGCATTTAC
Organism: Paraburkholderia sp. BL27I4N3; assembly: GCF_003386115.1. NCBI lineage: Bacteria > Pseudomonadati > Pseudomonadota > Betaproteobacteria > Burkholderiales > Burkholderiaceae > Paraburkholderia > Paraburkholderia sp. BL27I4N3. The sequence goes on from NZ_QREJ01000001.1 coordinate 3,891,763, forward strand.
CGGCCGCTCCGCAGTTGGCGGACAGGCCGGCCGATGCGACCTGCCAGCAGTCAGCCACCGGGGGGCGACTCAGGCAAGCCGACAGATCGACCGGACCTTCGTCATCGTGCGGACCAAGCGGCCATTAGCTTGGAGAAGCACTATGAATCTGCAGATCAGTGGACACCACCTCGAAGTAACGCCTGCGTTGCGCGAATACGTGATCACCAAACTGGATAGGGTGCTAAGACATTTTGATCAGGTCATCGACGGCAGTGTGGTCCTCTCGGTCGACAACCACAAGGAAAAGGAAAAGCGTCAAAAGGTTGAAATCAACCTGCATCTCAAGGGCAAGGACATCTTTGTCGAGAGCTGTGACAGCGACCTGTACGCTGCGATCGATCTGATGATCGACAAGCTTGACCGGCAAGTCATCCGCCATAAGGATCGTCTGCAAGGCCATGCGCATGAGGCGATCAAGTATCAACCGGCGCCGCAACTCGACGTGCCGCCGCAATAAGGGAAACCAGAAGGCGCTCTTCGTTTCTTCATTGGCTCTTCGTCTTCCCTTAACCAGCGAAACCGCCCGGACCCGGGCGGTTTTTTGTTTCCGGACGCTGCTTTTCGCGCGGCGTCGCACCCTGTGCCCTCGCTTCAAAAGAACTCAATACGCATTGATGGCGCGCCGCACCATCCGTGGCTACCCTGTTCTATAATGTTCCGGTTACCATCGGGGTCAGGTAAGCTCAAGCGAAAGTCGGTCGGCCGGAGTCCTGCGCTTTCGGACTCCAACGCATGTCGCCGTGAGCATCGAACGAATGGAACGCCACTCAAACGCCCCAGCGAGGAGAACCCAGGCCACGTTTTCGCCTGTCAACATGAATCGTTTAGCCAAATTTCTTCCCCTCGAGAACGTCGTCGTCGGACTATCGGTCACCAGCAAGAAACGTGTGTTCGAGCAAGCGGGCCTGATCTTCGAGAACCAGAACGGCATCGCCCGTAGCACGGTCACTGACAATCTGTTCGCGCGCGAGCGCCTCGGATCGACTGGCCTTGGTGAAGGCGTGGCGATTCCGCATGGCCGGATCAAAGGCTTGAAGCAGCCGCTCGCCGCGTTCGTCCGTCTTGCCGAACCCATCCCCTTCGAATCGCCCGACGGTCAGCCGGTCTCGTTGCTCATCTTCCTGCTCGTGCCCGAACAGGCCACCCAACAGCACCTCGAAATCCTTTCGGAAATCGCGCAGTTGCTGTCCGATCGCGAAGCCCGCGAGCGTCTGCATACGGAAGAAGACCGCGAATCATTGCATCGCCTGCTCACTCAGTGGCAACCTTGATGCATCGGCGGTTATCCGCACGCCGGTGATCCGCGCAGGTGCGGATACAGTCTGACAACGCAACCGGCCCGCGCTAGCGCGGCCGTTGCTTTGTCCGGCAAGCGGCCCACACTGGAGTCACTGACTCATGGATACGTCCAGCATCAACGCCCAAAGCATTTTCGACGATAACGCGGCCATGCTGAAGCTCAGCTGGCTGACGGGGCATGAAGGCTGGGAGCGCGGCTTTTCTTCGGAATCGGTCGCCAATGCCACGTCGAGCGCCGACCTCGTCGGCCACTTGAACCTGATCCACCCGAACCGGATCCAGGTGCTCGGCGACGCCGAAATCGACTACTACAAGCGCCAAACCGACGAAGACCGCTCGCGCCACATGGCCGAGCTGATTGCGTTGGAACCGCCGTTTCTGGTGGTGGCGGGCGGCGTCGCCGCACCGCCGGAACTGGTCCTGCGCTGCACGCGCTCGTCCACGCCGCTGTTCACCACGCCGATGTCCGCCGCCGCGGTGATCGACAGCCTGCGCCTCTACATGTCGCGCATTCTCGCGCCGCGCGCCACGTTGCACGGCGTGTTTCTCGACATTCTCGGCATGGGCGTGCTGCTCACTGGCGACTCGGGCCTCGGCAAGAGCGAACTCGGGCTGGAACTGATCAGCCGCGGCCACGGTCTCGTTGCCGACGACGCGGTCGATTTCGTGCGCCTCGGTCCCGACTTCGTCGAAGGCCGCTGCCCGCCGTTGCTGCAAAACCTGCTGGAAGTGCGCGGCCTCGGCCTCCTCGACATCAAGACGATTTTCGGTGAAACCGCGGTGCGCCGGAAAATGAAACTCAAGCTGATCGTGCAACTGGTCCGCCGTCCCGATGGCGAATTCCAGCGGCTGCCGCTGGAAAGCCAGACCGTCGACGTGCTCGGCCTGCCGATCAGCAAGGTCACGATTCAAGTGGCGGCCGGCCGCAACCTCGCCGTACTGGTCGAAGCGGCCGTGCGCAACACGATCCTGCAACTGCGTGGCATCGACACGCTGCGCGACTTCATGGATCGCCAGCGCCTCGCCATGCAAGACCCCGACAGCCAGTTTCCCGGCAAACTGATCTGAGTCCGCAAGACCGGCTCGTATCCGCAGTCAACGGCAGGCCGCGGGTACGCGCGGGAGGACCAGATGCTATGATGAAATGTACGGTTTTGACGACCCCATGCGCATAATCCTGATCACCGGTATATCCGGCTCCGGCAAATCAGTTGCCCTGAACGCGCTTGAAGACGCAGGCTATTACTGCGTCGACAACTTGCCGCCGCGCTTCCTGCCGCAACTGGCTTCCTATCTCGCCGAGGACGGGCAAGACCGCCTTGCGGTCGCGATCGACGCACGCTCGAGCGCCTCGCTCGACGAAATGCCCGCCATGATCCGCGACCTGTCGCGTGCCCACGACGTACGCGTGCTGTTCCTCAACGCAAGCACGCAGTCGCTGATTCAACGCTTCTCCGAAACGCGCCGCCGCCATCCGCTGTCCGGTTCCACGTCGCACGACGCCGACGTCGGCCTGCTCACCTCGCTCGCCGAAGCGATCGAACGCGAACGTGAACTCGTGGCGGGTCTGGCGGAGTTCGGCCATCAGATCGACACCAGCAATCTGCGCGCGAACGTGCTGCGTGCTTGGGTCAAGCGCTTCATCGAGCAGAAAGATTCAGGGCTCGTGCTGATGTTCGAGTCGTTCGGTTTCAAACGCGGCGTGCCGCTCGACGCGGATTTCGTGTTCGATGTGCGCACCTTGCCGAACCCGTACTACGATCATGAATTGAGGCCGCTCACCGGCCTCGACAAACCGGTGATCGATTTTCTCGATGCGCTGCCGGTCGTGCACGAAATGATCGACGACATCGAAAAATTTCTCGCCAAGTGGCTCCCGCATTTCCGCGACGACAACCGCAGTTATCTGACCGTCGCGATCGGTTGCACGGGCGGCCAGCACCGCTCGGTATTCATTGCGGAGACGCTCGCCGCGCGTCTCGCAACGTCGGCGAATGTCATTGTGCGGCACCGCGATGCGCCGGTTGAAGCCGGCGAATCATCGAAGTTAGTGGCTTAACCGGCCGCATCGCGCGGCCTCAACTCGAAGCGTTGCGCCATGTCTTCTACTTCTACTGTGCTTGCCGATGTGCCGCTGTTTCCGCTGCATACGGTGCTGTTTCCCGACGGACTGCTGCCGCTGAAGATTTTCGAAGCGCGCTACCTCGACATGGCGCGCGACTGTCTGCGTGAAAAAACGCCGTTCGGTGTATGTCTGCTGAAAAGCGGCGCGGAAGTGGCGCGTGCGGAGGAGCCTTCGGTGCCCGAAGCAATCGGCTGTCTCGCTGAAATCGATGAGTGCGATGTCGAAGCCTTCGGCATGCTGCTGATTCGCGCGCGCGGCACGCGGCGTTTTCGTCTGCTGTCGCATCGCGTCGAATCGAGCGGTTTGCTGGTCGGCATGGCGGAGCCGCTCGGCGAGGACATGCCGCTCGAAGGCAACGAGCAATTGGCCAAGTTCGGCGCATGCGCGGAAGTGCTCGAACGGATCATCGCGACGATCCGCGAGCGCGATCCGGACAGCCTGCCGTTCGCGGAACCGTTCAGACTCGAAGATCCGTCATGGGTGTCCAACCGTCTAGCCGAAGTGCTGCCGATCGCGCTGCGTGCCCGCCAGAAACTGATGGAACTGCAGGACGCCGGCGCGCGGATCGACGTGGTTCATCACTACATGCAGCAGCATCAGTTACTTTGAAGGCGGGCGCCGCGCTCCTGGCGGATTGATCAGATCAGCGAGCCTTGCAACCCGTCCAGCAGTTTGCGCACCGGCGCCGGAACGCCGAACGAATCGAGATCGCTGAGCGCGACCCATGCGGTGTCGGCATCGCCCAGCGCAGCCAAAGCGCCGACTCCGCGATCCAGTTCCGCTAGGCGCGGCTCGATGTCCAGTTTGAAATGCGTGAACACATGCGTGAGCGGCGCAAGCGGAGAGACCGCACCGTCGCCACCGAAAGCGCGCGCACGTTCGGCGAGCGCGGCTTCGTCGGCGGCTTCGGGCAGGCTCCACAAGCCGCCCCAGATACCGGACGGCGGACGCTTCTCCAGCATCACCGCGTTGCCGTCGCGCAGCACCAGCATCCATGTGCGGCGCGTCGGCACGGTCTTTTTCGGACGCGCCGTGGGCAGTACGCGCTGACGTCCGGTCAGGTTGGCGACGCAGTCGGCGGCGAACGGACAGCGCAGGCAGTCCGGCTTGCCGCGCACGCACAGGGTCGCGCCGAGATCCATCAAGCCTTGCGTGTACGCGCTGACGTCGGCATTCGATGCGTTCGACGGAAGCAGTGACTCCGCCAGCGTCCACATCGCGTTTTCGACTTTCTTTTCGCCGGGAAAACCTTCGACGCCGAACACGCGCGCCAGCACGCGCTTCACGTTGCCGTCGAGAATCGTCGCGCGCGTGCCGAATGCGAAGGATGCGATCGCCGCCGCCGTCGAGCGGCCGATGCCCGGCAATTCCGCCAGTTCCTCGACCGATGCCGGAAACGCACCGCCATGTTGCTCGACCACGACCTGCGCGCAGCGATGCAGGTTGCGTGCACGTGTGTAATAACCAAGGCCGGCCCACAACGCCATCACGTCGTCAGACGGCGCGGCGGCGAGCGCGGCGACGGTCGGAAAACGCGCGAGAAATTTCGCGTAGTACGGAATCACCGTCGACACCTGCGTCTGCTGCAGCATGATTTCCGACAACCAGATGCGATACGGATCGCGCGTGTTCTGCCACGGCAAATCATGCCGGCCATGCTGACGCTGCCACGCGATCAGACGCACGGAAAAATCAGACATGACTGGAACGGCAGGCGCTTGCGGCGCGGCGGACGAAGTGGAACGCGGAGTTAAGCGAGAAGGCATCGACGATTTAGCGCTGGCAGGTGGGACAGAAATACGTTGAACGCTGCCCTTGCACGATCTGTTTGATCGGCGTTCCACACACGCGGCATGGCAGTCCGGCGCGATCATAGACGAAATAATCGAGCTGGAAGTAACCGCTTTCGCCGTTGCTGCCGACGAAGTCGCGCAACGTGCTGCCGCCCTTCTCGATGGCGGCGGCGAGCGTCACACGCACGGCGTCGGCCAGCAACTCGTAGCGCACGAGCGAGACGCGCCCCGCCGCGGTGGTCGGCCGGATTCCGGCGCGAAACAGGCTCTCCGACGCGTAGATATTGCCCACGCCGACCACGATTTCACCCGCCAGCAGTGCCTGCTTCACCGAGACTTTGCGCCCCCGCGTGAGCCGGTGCATCAGCGCGCCGGAGAACGCGGGCGAAAACGGTTCGACGCCGAGACTCGCGAGCAGCGGATGCTCGAGCACGTCGCCGGCTTCGCGCGGGTGCCACAGCACCGCGCCGAAGCGCCGCGGATCGCGATAGCGCAAAATGAACTCGTCGAAAATCCAGTCGATGTGATCGTGCTTCGCCGCGGCCGGCGGATGCGGCACGTGACGCAGCACCCGCAGCGTCCCAGTCATGCCAAGATGCACGATGAACCAGCCCGCGTCGATCTCGAACAGCAGGTACTTGCCGCGCCGCTCGACCTTGCGCACCACATGGCCGCGCAAGGTTTTCGCAAGATCGGCCGGAATTGGCCAGCGCAATGCGGGCGTGCGCACATCCACGCGCTCAACCTTGCGCCCGGACACATACGGTGCGATTCCCCGTCGGGTAACCTCAACTTCTGGCAACTCTGGCATGTCTAACTGGTGTGCAACTTGCGTGAGTGGTTGTGCGCGTATTGTAGCGAGCGCGTTACAATCGTCCGAAACATTGAACGGATTTCCATGAACTTGTCCTTCGTGAAGCTGTTTTTGAAGCGCCCGGCTAGCGCATTCCGCGTACCGCACGCCGTGTCCGCTCGCCGGATGCTCGGTGCGGCAGCGCTCGCAGTCTGGGCACTGGCGGCCGTGCCCGCTTACGCGCAGGACCCCTCGCCGGACTCGGATGACACCTCGGTCACCTTGCCGGATCCGCTCGGCCCGGCATCGGCGGAAGACCAGAAGTCGCTGCCCGGCGTGCCGCTAACGAGCCAGATCGTATTCCAGGTGCTCGCTGCCGAGGTCGCGCTGCAGCGCGACCAACCGGCGCCCGCCTATCAGACTTACCTCGCGCTCGCGCGCGACACGCACGATCCGCGCATGGCGCAGCGCGCCACCGAGATCGCGCTGGCCGCGCAGAGTCCCTCGGACGCGTTGGCCGCCGCGCAATTGTGGCAGCAGTATGCGCCGAACTCGGAACGCGCCGCGCAACTCGACGCATCGCTGCTCGTGTTGTCCGGCAAACCTGACGACGCGGCGCCCATCCTCGCCCGTGAACTCGCACGCGTACCCGCCGACAATCGCGGCAGCGCGATCCTGGCGCTGCAGTTGCTGCTCTCGCGCGGCCCGAACCGGATCGGTGGCCTGCACGTGTTGCAGGATCTGCTCAAGAACGACATGAACCGGCCCGAAGCGCAACTGGCGATCGCACGCCAGCAACTCGTATCGGACGACGCCCCGGGCGCGCGCAAGTCGCTCGAACAGGCGCTCGCGCTCAAGCCCGACTATTTACCGGCGGCGCTGACGCTGTCGCAAATGGGCCCGGAAGAGCGCAAGGAAGGCATCGCTTCGCTCGAAAAGTACGTGCAGCAGAATCCGAAATCGCATGACGCGCGTCTCGCGCTTGCGCAGATGTATCTCGCGAGCGACCGTCTGGACGACGCGCAGAAGCAGTTCGAGATCATGCACAAGAACAACGCGAACGAGCTGACGCCGCTCATGGCGCTCGCGCTGATCAAGATCCAGCAGAAGAATTTCGCCGACGCGCAAACCTACCTGACGCAGTACGCCCAGCAAGCCGAAAAAACGCAGGGCGCCGATCCGGGCCAGGCGTACATCTACCTTGCGCAACTGTCGCTCGAGCAGAAGGATGAAGCGGCCGCGAGCGACTGGCTGAACAAGATCTCGCCGTCGAGCCAGCAATATGTGCCGGCGCAGATCACGCGCGCGCAATTGCTCGCCAAGCAGGGCAAGACCGACGACGCACGCAAGCTGCTGGCTAACCTGCCGGCGCCGGATCCGCGCGACCAGGCGCTGATCTCCCGCACCGATGCGGCGATCCTGTTCGACGCGAAGCGCTACCCGGAGGCGGAATCACGTCTGCAGCGAGCCACGGCGCAATTTCCCGACGACCCCGATCTGACCTACGACTACGCGATGTCCGCCGAGAAAACCGGCCATTACGACGTCATGGAAGCGCAGTTGCGCAAGTTGATCCAGACGCAACCCGACAATCCGCAAGCGTATAACGCGCTCGGCTACTCGCTGGCCGATCGCAATCAGCGCCTCGCCGAAGCGGATAAGCTGGTAGAGAAGGCATCCTCGTTGGCGCCGAACGACGCGTTCATCATGGACAGCGTCGGCTGGGTCAAATACCGGATGGGCAACACCTCGGACGCAATCAAGCTGCTGCGCAAAGCGTACGACATGCAGCCGAACGCCGAAATCGGCGCGCACCTCGGCGAAGTATTGTGGAAAACCGGCAATCAGGATCAGGCACGCGCCGCTTTCCGCGATGCGCGCAAGCTCGAACCGGACAACGACACGCTTGTCAAAACGCTCCAACGTCTTCAGGTGAACGATCTTTGATGCGTCTTTCCCGTTTGATTTACTTTCCTCGGGCGCCGCGCAGCGCGGCGTTTGCTTTCGCTGCGGCAGCGGTCGTCGCACTGGCCGGTTGTGCATCGGTCAAACCGCAAGGGCCGTCCACGTCGAATGCCGCGACTTCCGTCACCGCGCAGACTAGCCGTGATTACCAGGGCCGTTTCGCGGTTCAGTACAACGATCAGAACGGCCAGCAGCGCAACGCTTACGGCAACTTCACGTGGCACGAAACCGGCGACACCGTGACCCTGCAGTTGCGCAACCCGCTTGGCCAGACGCTGGCGGTGGTGACATCGTCGCCAGCTTCGGCAACGCTGGAGCTGCCGAATCGCCAGCCGCTCACCGCGGATAACGTCTCCACGCTGATGCAGAATGCGCTCGGCTTCGCGTTGCCGGTCGAAGGGCTGCGTTATTGGCTGCAACCGTCGCCGGCGCCCACTTCGCGCGCCAGGACCGAGAAGGATCCCGAGCAACCGTCGCGGCTCAAGCAAATCACGCAGGACGGCTGGACGATCGACTATCTGGCTTATGCCGACGCGCCCGCCACTGGTGTGAAGCGCATCAACCTGAGCCGTTCGGAACCGCCGCTCGACATCAAGCTCGTGCTGGATCAGTAACCTCGCGCCGTCTCGCGCGACCTTGCCGCTTCTTCGGCGCCATCTGGCGCATGTAGCCTCGACTCATGATTGAAACGACCGATTCGCTGCGCGATTGCCTCGCGCCAGCGAAACTCAACCTCTTCCTGCACATCACAGGCCGCCGGCCGGATGGCTATCACACGCTGCAAACGGTCTTCCAGTTGCTCGACTGGGGTGACACGCTGCACTTCACGCGACGCGACGACGGACTCATCACGCGCAGCAGCGAAATCGCCGACGTGCCACCGGAACACGACCTGACTGTACGCGCGGCGACGCTGCTCAAAACGCATACGGGCTCGCCTGAAGGCGTCGATATCGAAATCGACAAGCGTCTGCCGATGGGTGCCGGCCTTGGCGGCGGCAGCTCTGATGCGGCGACGACGCTGCTCGCGCTGAACCGTCTGTGGAAGCTCAATCTGCCGCGCCTGGAGTTGCAGGCGCTGGCATTGAAACTTGGCGCCGATGTGCCGTTTTTTGTTTTCGGAAAAAATGCGTTCGCCCAGGGTGTCGGAGAAGCTTTAGACGTTGTACAATTGCCGCCGCGCCATTTCCTAGTAGTGACGCCGAGGGTTCATGTTCCGACTGCAGCAATTTTCTCTGAAAAAGCGTTGACAAGAGATTCAAAACCCCTCACAATTACGGACTTTCCTGCAGAACTTAGCTGCAACACTGAGTGGCCAGAAAGTTTCGGCCGCAATGACATGCAGCAGGTTGTCGTAGGAAAATACGCGGAAGTAGCGCATGTGTTGCGATGGTTTGAAAACGTCGCGCCAGCGCGGATGTCTGGATCAGGTGCGAGTGTTTTTGCCGCGTTCCGAAGTAAAGCTGAAGCAGAAGCGGTGCAAGCCAAACTGCCAGCCGAATGGAATAGCGCAGTGACCGCAGGTCTCGATCAGCATCCACTCTTTACTTTCGCGTCATAAGTTTTGCATCGTCGAACGCTCCTCGTTCGGTGAAGCTCAAAGTTAGTGTAGGGGAGTCGCCAAGTTGGTTAAGGCACCGGATTTTGATTCCGGCATTCGAAGGTTCGACTCCTTCCTCCCCTGCCAAAATTCTCGCATTTCCCTCGCCCCCAGCCTGAAGCAGGTGCACGATGAGCAGCCATGACGGCCTGATGGTTTTTACTGGCAACGCAAATCCCGCGCTTGCACAGGAAGTCGTCAAAATCCTCGGTATTCCCCTCGGCAAAGCAATGGTTAGCCGTTTCTCGGACGGTGAAATCCAAGTCGAGATTCAGGAAAACGTGCGTGGCAAGGATGTTTTCGTCCTGCAGTCCACGTGCGCACCGGCGAACGACAACCTGATGGAACTGATGATCATGGTCGATGCGCTCAAGCGCGCATCCGCCGGCCGGATCACCGCAGCCATCCCCTACTTCGGTTATGCCCGTCAAGATCGTCGCCCGCGTTCCGCGCGCGTCGCCATCTCGGCGAAGATCGTGGCGAACATGCTGGAAATCGCCGGCGTCGAGCGGATCATTACGATGGATCTGCACGCCGACCAGATTCAAGGCTTCTTCGACATTCCGGTCGACAACATCTACGCTACGCCCGTGCTGCTCGGCGATCTGCGCAAGCAGAACTACGAGAACCTGCTGGTCGTTTCGCCGGACGTCGGCGGCGTGGTGCGTGCCCGGGCATTGGCCAAGCAACTGAATTGCGATCTCGCGATCATCGACAAACGCCGCCCGAAGGCGAACGTTGCCGAAGTGATGAACATCATCGGTGAAGTCGAAGGCCGTACCTGCGTGATCATGGACGACATGGTCGACACCGCCGGCACGCTCTGCAAGGCAGCACAAGTTTTGAAGGAACGCGGCGCAAAGCAGGTGTTCGCTTACGCCACGCACCCGGTTCTGTCGGGCGGCGCGGGCGAGCGTATCGCGGCTTCCGCACTCGACGAACTCGTTGTCACGGACACGATCCCGCTCGGCGAAGAAGCCCGCTCGTGCGCAAAGATCCGTTCGTTGACCAGCGCCGGCCTGCTTGCCGAAACGTTCTCGCGGATTCGCCGCGGCGATTCGGTCATGTCGCTGTTCGCTGAAAGTTAAGTATTTGCGAAGGCGCAGTGCGCCGCTTCTGGCGGCAAGCTGCGCTTTTGCACAATCGGCATGAACGAACGAAGGTTCGTGCCGCAGTTCTGGGGCCTCAGCCATCTGGCTTGGAGGCCCCGTTTTTACTGCCTGGTCGCGGGCAGTGCATTGGAGATTCAAAATGAAAGTAGTCGCTTTCGAGCGTTCTTTGCAAGGTACGGGTGCGAGCCGCCGCCTGCGTAACTCGGGCAAGACCCCGGGCATCGTATATGGCGCTGGTGCTGAAACGCAATTGGTCGAACTGGACCACAACGCGCTGTGGCACGCGCTGAAGAAAGAAGTTTTCCACTCGTCGATCCTTGATCTGGAAGTGGCAGGCAAGTCGCAACAGGTTCTGCTGCGCGACGTGCAATACCACCCGTTCCGTCAACTCGTGCTGCACGTGGACTTCCAACGTGTCGACGCGAAGAAGAAGCTGCACACCAAGGTGCCGCTGCACTTCATGAACCAGGAATCGAACCCGGCAGTGAAGCTGTCGAGCGCGGTGATCTCGCACGTCATCAACGAAATCGAAATCGAGTGCCTGCCGTCGGCACTGCCGGAATTCCTCGAAGTTGATCTGGCGACGATCGAAGCAGGTCACTCGGTTCACGCCAAAGACATCAAGCTGCCGGCAGGTGTGTCGCTGGTTGCTCACGTCGAAGCAGAAAACCCGGTGGTCGCAGCTGCAACGATCCCGGCTGGCGCAATCGCTGAAGGCGACGCCGCTGCTGCTGAAGGCGAAGGCGAAAAGCCGGCTGCTTAAGGGCGCCTCAGGCAAAGAGCAAGAAATCCTCTCGATCCGTTTGAATGAAACGGTCGACGTGACCCGCCGAGGTTCGCCCCGGCGGGTTTTTTTTCGGTTTTTTTCGGCTCGACTGCATTCAGCTTTCGGGCCAGACGGACCTACGCAATCATGATCAAGCTGATCGTCGGCCTCGGCAATCCGGGCGCCGAATATACCGCGACGCGCCACAACGCCGGCTTCTGGCTGGTCGATCAACTGGCGCGCGAAGCAGGCGGCGCGACGCTGCGCGACGAACGGCGTTTCCATGGCTTCTATGCCAAGGCACGGCTTTACGGCGAGGAAGTGCATCTGCTGGAACCGCAGACGTATATGAACCGTTCCGGCCAATCGGTCGTGGCGGTTGCGCAGTTCTTCAAAATTCTCCCCGACGAAATCCTGGTCGCGCACGACGAACTCGACATGCCGCCCGGCAGCATCAAGCTGAAGCTCGGCGGCGGCAGCGGCGGCCACAACGGGCTGAAGGACATTACCGCGCATCTGTCGTCGCAGCAGTATTGGCGGCTGCGGATCGGCATCGGCCATCCGCGCGACCTGATTCCTGAGAGCGCGCGCGCCGGTGCCAAGCCCGACGTCGCCAACTACGTGCTGAAACCGCCGCGCCGGGAAGAACAGGACGTGATCGACGCGTCGATCGAGCGTGGGCTTGCCGTCATGCCGCAAATCATCAAGGGCGAACTGGAACGCGCGATGATGCAACTGCATCGCAACCCGTAGACTGTTTCGCTGGAAGCCAGGTTGCCGTAACGCAGTCGACAGCAACGATCTTGTTTGGGAGGAGAACCGCTTGAGCCGCTATTGGAGTGACATCGTTCACCGTCTGACACCGTATGTGCCGGGCGAACAGCCCGTGGTCGCGCATCCGGTCAAGCTGAATACCAACGAGAATCCGTATCCGCCGTCGCCGCGGGTGCTCGAAGCGATCCGGCGGGAACTGGGCGACGCGGCCGAATCGCTGCGGCGCTACCCCGATCCGACTGCGTACAAGCTCCGCGAAACGGTTGCCGCCTACCACGGCATCCGCGCGGAGCAGGTGTTTGCCGGCAACGGCTCGGACGAAGTGCTGGCACTCACGTTCCAGGCCTTGCTCAAGCACGACAAGCCCCTGCTGTTTCCGGACATCACGTACAGCTTCTATCCGACGTATGCGCGACTTTTCGAAGTCGACTACCAGACAATCCCGCTGGACGACAGCTTCGCGATCAACGTCGACGACTACAAGTCGCCGAATGGCGGCATCCTGTTTCCGAATCCGAATGCGCCGACCGGCCGTCCGCTGCCGCTCGCCGATATCGAGCGCCTGGTGGCGAGCAATCCCGGTTCCGTCGTGGTGATCGACGAAGCCTATGCGGATTTCGGCGCCGAATCGGCCATCTGTCTGATCGACCGCTATCCGAATCTGCTGGTCGTTCAAACCGTGTCGAAGTCGCGCTCGCTGGCGGGAATGCGCGTTGGCTTTGCGTTCGGCAACCCGGAGTTGATCGGCGCGCTGAACCGCGTGAAGGACAGCTTCAACTCGTATCCGCTGGACCGTCTCGCGCAAGTCGCCGCCGCGGCGGCGTACGAAGACGACGCCTGGTTTCGCGACACCTGCGCCAAAGTTGTGGCAAGCCGCGAGCGACTGGCTGCGGGGCTGACGGCATTGGGCTTCGAGGTGGTGCCGTCGGCGGCGAATCTGCTGTTCGCTCGCCATGAGGGCTACGACGCCGCGACGCTCGTGCTGCGACTGAGGGAAAGGGAGATATTCGTGCGCCATTTCAAGGCGCCGCGCATCGACCAGCATCTGCGAATCTCGGTCGGCACCGACGCCGAATGCGACATTCTGCTGGATGCATTGCGCGAGATCTTCAGCGCGTACGTGGGATAGGACTGCGCAAAAGCATCACCACCAAAAGAAAACGGCGAGGCCGAAAAGCCTCGCCGTTTTCTTTTTGACTTCGTACCTCAGGCGCCCTTCGCGATCTGCAGCGCGTGGTACTTGGCCATCAAGCCATCAGGCGTCTCCAGATGGTCCGGGTCGCGCGGAATACATTCGACCGGGCACACCTGAATACACTGCGGCTCGTCGAAATGCCCGACGCACTCGGTACATTTTTTCGGGTCGATCACGTAGATTTCCGGGCCCATCGAAATTGCGTCGTTCGGGCACTCAGGCTCGCACACGTCGCAATTGATGCACTCGTCGGTAATCATCAAGGCCATACTTCTCTCACTTCGCGCCAGCCGCAGCCGGCTTTGATCCGTCAAACCGACAGTTTACGCCGGTTACGGTTGTCCCGCCGAAGCGCCGCTGGCCGGATCCATCGCGGCGACCTTTTCCGTCAACCATTTCTCGACCGACGGGAACACGAACTTGCTGACGTCGCCGCCGAGCTGGGCGATTTCACGCACGATCGTGCCCGAGATGAACTGGTACTGATCGGACGGCGTCATGAACATGGTTTCGACGTCGGGCAGCAAATAGCGATTCATGCCGGCCATCTGGAACTCATATTCGAAGTCCGACACGGCCCGCAGACCACGCACGATCACGCGCGCGTTGTTGGTGCGCACGAAATCCTTCAATAGCCCTTTGAAGCTCATCACCTGAACGTTCGGATAGTGCCCGAGCACTTCGTGAGCGATGTCCAGACGCTCTTCGAGCGTGAAAAATGGCTTCTTGTTGCGGCTGTCGGCAACGCCGACCACCAGCGTGTCGAAAATGCTCGACGCGCGCCGAACGAGGTCTTCGTGACCGCGCGTCAGCGGGTCGAACGTGCCCGGGTACACGGCGACTACCATGAGACTTCTCCTCTCTTCAGACAAAAGGGCACGTCAAAGCGTCCACGCGACGCATTTGGCACCGACCGCGCCCGTGACGGCGAACCGTCCGGCGCTTGTTTTGGAACGCGCATTATTCCTTATTTTCGCGCTGCAGCAAATGAAAGTGGACAGCGCCGGCTTTACCTTGCCGCACAATGTCCCAGCCCGCGAGCGTCTCGTTCCCGTCGAGTTCGAGCGCCTCACCCGCTTCCACATATAGGAATCCGTCTGCGCTCACGAGCGGCGCCGCCAGCGCGAGCGCTTTGCCGAGCAGGTCGTCGCCGAAGGGCGGATCGAGAAACACCACGTCGAACGAACCGGGCGGGAGGCTCGCGGCAAGACGCAAACCGTCTGCTTCAGCGATTTCGATTGTGCGCGCCGCCAGGCGTTCCTGGTTTGCGCGCAACTGGCTGGCAGCGCGCGCATTGCGCTCCACCATCAAGACCCGTGCCGCGCCGCGCGACGCGGCCTCAAACCCCAGCGCGCCGCTGCCGGCGAACAGATCGAGGCAGCGCTGGCCGTCCAGATTCTGCCCGAGCCAGTTGAACAGCGTCTCGCGCACGCGATCGGGCGTGGGGCGCAGGCCGTCGAGATCGAGCACGGGCAAAGGCGTGCGCTTCCAGTCGCCGCCGATGATACGGATGGCGTGCGGCTTGCCGCCTTTGGACGAAGCGCCATGGGCGCGTGAAGGTGCGGAACGGGGCATGCGGTTTCGATTACGTTATTGAAGCGCCCGCGACGACGAAATATGCGGGCCGGAGCGCCAACGTTACCACAGCGACGCCCCGCGTCCAGCCTGGCCGTTCGGCCGATACGACGGCCGGCGGCGCGCCTGATAAAATGTGCGGCTTCCAGCGCCTTGCATCCCGCATCGCAACGCTGCCTGCCGCTCCCACCGGTCTTGTGCCGGCTGCGCGCATCGGCGCGCGCTCTCACCACGCCAGATCATGTTCAGCTTTTTCAAACGATTCAAGGGTTCGAAAGAGTCCGATAACGCGCCAGAAGAGTCGCAAACCGCGCCAGAAGGCTCGACGCCCGCAGGCGCGGTCGAGGCGCCCGTCGCGCCGGCCACGCCGCAGCCGGCCGCGGCTCCGGTTCGCATCGAGACGCCGCCGGTGGCCGCTCCGTCCGCAATCGATCCCGAGCCTGAAGCATTCGCGCTCGAAGAAACTGTCGAAGTCGTCCCGCCGCCGCTGCCGGACGCGGGCGCCAAGCGTTCGTGGCTAACGCGTCTGAAGACCGGCTTGTCGAAGACGAGTTCGAACCTGACCGGCATTTTCGTCGGCACGAAGATTGACGAAGATCTGTACGAAGAGCTCGAAACCGCGCTGCTGATGTCGGACGCTGGCGTCGACGCCACCGAATTCCTGCTCGAAGCGCTGCGCGAAAAAGTGCGCGCCGAGCGCCTCGCCGATCCCCAGCAGGTCAAAATCGCGCTGCGCACGTTGCTAGTCGATCTGCTCAAGCCGCTGGAAAAATCGCTCATGCTCGGTCGCGCGCAGCCGCTCGTGATGATGATCGCCGGCGTCAACGGCGCGGGCAAGACCACCAGCATCGGCAAGCTCGCCAAGCATCTGCAGAGTTTCGATCAATCCGTGCTGCTGGCCGCAGGCGACACGTTCCGCGCCGCCGCGCGCGAGCAACTGGCCATCTGGGGTCAGCGCAACAACGTAACCGTGGTCTCGCAGGAAAGCGGCGACCCGGCTGCGGTGATCTTCGACGCGGTCGGCGCCGCGCGCGCGCGCAAAATCGACGTGATGATGGCGGACACGGCCGGCCGCTTGCCGACCCAGCTGCATCTGATGGAAGAACTACGCAAGGTCAAGCGCGTGATCGGCAAGGCGCAAGACGGTGCGCCACACGAGGTGTTGCTGGTGATCGACGCCAACACCGGCCAGAACGCGCTCGCGCAAGTGAAGGCTTTCGACGACGCGCTCGGCCTCACCGGCCTGATCGTCACCAAACTCGACGGCACGGCGAAGGGCGGCATTCTGGCCGCGATCGCACGGCAGCGTCCGATTCCGGTGTACTTCATCGGCGTCGGCGAAAAGGTCGAGGATTTGCAGCCGTTCAGCGCGGAAGAGTTTTCCGACGCGTTGCTGGGCGGCTAAGCGCCGCGGCGTTCGCCGATTAAGCCTCGGGCTTAGGCAGCAAAAAGGGCACTCCGAGGAGTGCCCTTTTTTCATCCCGCCTGCCCGACAATCACAAATTACTCAGCGTCCGGCTGCGCGCCCGGCGCTGCGCGGGCAAACGCGTCGAGTTGCATCGCGTGATCGTAGATGCGTTGAATCGTCGGAAACTTCGCTGTGTCGACCTTAAAGCGCTGCGCGTTGAACACCTGCGGAATCAGACAGGTGTCGGCAATGGTCGGTGTATCGCCGAAACACAGCTTGCCGGTACGGGAATCTGCCGCCAGATGTGTTTCCAACGTCGCGAAGCCGGCTTCCACCCAGTGCCGGTACCAGGCGTCCTTGGCGTAATCGTCGACGCCCAGCGTGTGCTTCAGATACTTCAGCACGCGCAGGTTGTTCAGCGGATGAATCTCGCACGCTACCTGCAACGCCAGCGCGCGCACATACGCACGATCGGCCGGCGCCTTGGGCAACAGCGGCGGCTCGGGATGCATCTCTTCCAGATACTCGATGATCGCGAGCGACTGCGGCATCACTTCATTGCCGTCGACAAAGGTCGGCACGATCCCGTCCGCGTTCACCTTGCGGTATTCGGGCTTCAACTGCTCGCCGCCGTCGCGCACGAGATGCACCGGCACGTAGTCGTACGGCAGATTCTTCACGTTCAGCGCAATGCGCACGCGATAAGACGCCGAGCTACGGAAATAGCTGTAGAGCTTCATGTTGCCTGTCTCCTCCAACCGGCCGTCAGACGACGCGCACGCTGAGCTCGCCGAGCCCGTCCACGCCACCCTTCATCAGATCGCCCTGCACCACTGCGCCGACGCCTTCCGGCGTGCCGGTGAAGATCAGATCGCCAGGTTGCAGTTCGAACAGCGTCGACAGATAAGCGATCGTCTCGGCCACCGACCAGATCAGTTGCGACACGTCGGAGTTTTGCTTTTCTTCGCCGTTCACCGATAGCCAGATCGCGCCCTTGTCGACATGGCCGACCGTCGCCGCCGGATGAATCGGGCCGAGCGGCGCCGAGTGATCGAAGCCCTTCGCGGTATCCCACGGACGGCCCAGCTTCTTGGCTTCGGCCTGCAGATCGCGGCGCGTCATATCGAGACCGAGCGCGTAGCCGTACACGTGGTCTAGCGCGCTCTCGACTGGAATGTTCTTGCCGCCCTTGCCGATCGCCGCCACCATTTCCATCTCGAAGTGGACGTTTTTCGACAGCGACGGATACGGAAACTCGCCGGTAGCACCGGGCGCGACGTACAGCACGGCATCGGCTGGCTTGGCGAAGAAGAACGGCGGTTCGCGGTCGGGATCATGTCCCATCTCGCGCGCGTGCGCCTCGTAATTGCGGCCCACACAGTAGATGCGACGCACCGCGAACTGCTCGCTGGACCCCACAACCGGCACCGCGACCACCGGTGCGGGTGCAAATACGTAACTCATCCCGTTCTCCGTTTCTTGATGTGTGCCGCCTGTGCGGCGATAAAACATCGAGTGTAACGCGCGGCAAAGCGCCGCGCGCACCAGTCCGGCATGGACTGGCAAGGCCGGCGGCACGGGCGCGGGGCCTCGCCGGATCGCCATAGATGCGATACTCACACTCAACAGCGTCCCTTGAATACCGTGGCAAGCCGCTTTGAAGCGGCACGCCAACTCGTTCCCTTGCGCCCGATGACCGACTCCTCCGACACCGTCAATCCCTTCCCCTGCGCCCGCTTCATCAAGGAAATCGGCCGCGGCCCGAACGGCGCCCGCGCGCTGACCGCCGACGATACACGCGCGCTCTACACCGCCATGCTCGACGGTCGCGTGGCCGAGCTCGAACTCGGCGCGGTGCTGCTCGCGTACCGCGTGAAGGGCGAAACCGCCGACGAACTCGCCGCGATGCTGGCCGGCGCACATGCGTCGTTCGAGCCGGTTCATTTGCCGCACGGCACGTTCCGACCCGTGTCCATACCGAGCTACAACGGCGCGCGCAAGCAGCCGAATCTGGTGCCGCTGCTCGCCCTGCTGCTGGCGCGCGAAGGCGTGCCGGTGCTGGTGCACGGCGTCACCGAAGATCCGGGCCGGGTGACGAGCGCGGAAATCTTCACGCATCTGCAGATTCAGCACGCACGATCACACGCCGATATCGAAGACGGTCTCGCCGAGCACCGCGTTGCGTTTGCTCCAATCGAGGTGCTCGCGCCGAAACTCGCACGTCTGCTTGCGCTGCGCCGGCGCATGGGCGTGCGCAACTCGACGCACACGCTCGTGAAAATCCTTCAGCCGTTTGCGCCCGCGGGTCTGCGCCTCGTGAACTACACGCACCCGCCGTATCGCGACAGCCTCACACAACTGTTCAACACACATCCGGACGCGGCCACCGGCGGCGCGCTGCTTGCGCGCGGCACCGAAGGCGAAGCGGTGGCCGATACGCGTCGTCAGGTGCAGGTCGACTGGTTGCACGACGGTGTCTGCGAAACGCGCGTGCCGCACGAGCGCTCGTCGCCCGATGCGCCGGAAGTGGACTTGCCCGAGGCCAAGGACGCGCCGACGACGGCCGCCTGGATCAGCGCCGTCTTGCGCGGCGAAGCCCCCGTGCCGAGCGCGATCGAACGGCAGGTGGAACTGATCGTGGACGTCGCCAGAATGCCCGTTTAACGGCCGCGGCGTAAGCGCTACGGCGCGCTTGCCGTCGCCCGCCGCGACCCGCGCGGGTTGACACGCCGCAACGCGGCGTCATACATTAGACCCATGCGTTCCCTTCCGAACACCCTCCGAATTACCTCCGGCCGCCTGGCGCGGCCCCTATCGCTACGTCTAGCGTAAGTCAGGCGTAGCGCCGCGCGTTGGCATCTCAGGTTGCTCAAAGCGCGGGCTCTCCAGCAGTTCCGTTGTTCCTGTTGCACCCCCAAAGCGTAGTTCTTCACAACCTGTAGTCGTTTGCATTCGTCCGTTTACCGCGCGGACGAAGCGCGAGGATCAAATGCACGCCGCATGGGCTTTATCCACGTCCGTTTTCGCCGTCACGGTGACGCCGTTCGTTCGCGCCCGTTCGTTGTTGCCGCTAGCCACCGGCTGGCGGACCGAACATCCGTGGCAGTCCGCCAACCGCTCCCGGCCACACCCTTTCGCAAACGATCCAACGAACGAGGCTCACCATGTTGCAAAACCCCGCTGAAAAATACCGCCCTTTCCCGCCCGTACGTCTGACCGGCCGTAAATGGCCGAGCCGCACGATCGACCGGGCGCCGATCTGGATGAGCACCGATCTGCGCGACGGCAATCAGGCGCTGATCGAGCCGATGAACGCCGCGCAAAAGCTCGAGTTCTTCGAGATGCTGGTCGCGATCGGTTTCAAGGAGATCGAGGTCGGCTACCCGTCGGCGTCGCAAACGGACTTCGATTTCGTCCGCAAGCTGATCGAGGAAAAGCGCATTCCCGACGACGTGACCATCGAGGTCTTCACGCCGTCGCGAGCGGAACTGATTGCGCGCACGTTCGAGGCGCTGGAAGGCGCGCCGCGCGCCATCGTGCACTTGTACAACGCGATTTGCCCGTCGTTTCGGCGGATTGTGTTCAAGCAGTCGAAGACCGAGATCAAGGCGCTGGCAGTGCAGGGCGCGCAACTCATCAAGGACCATGCGCAGGCGCGTCCCGGCACGCACTGGACCTTCCAGTACTCGCCGGAAACGTTCAATACGACCGAATTGCCTTTTGCACGCGAGGTGTGCGACGCGGTCGCGCAGACGTGGCGCCCCACGCGCGATCACAAAATGATCGTCAACCTGCCCGCGAGCGTGGAGGCGGCGACGCCGAACGTTTTCGCGGACCAGATCGAATGGATGCATCGCAATCTCGGCTACCGCGACAGCATCGTGCTGTCGGTGCATCCGCATAACGATCGCGGCACCGCGGTGGCCGCCGCGGAACTGGCGCTGCTGGCGGGCGCGGACCGCGTCGAAGGCTGCCTGTTCGGCAACGGCGAGCGCACCGGCAACGTCGATCTCGTCGCGCTGGCGATGAATCTGGATGCGCAGGGCGTCGATACGGGGCTCGATTTCTCCGATATGGAGGCGGTCCGGCTCGTGGCGGAGCGCTGCAATCAGTTGCCGGTGCATCCACGCCATCCATGTACAGGCGAAGCGGTGATGCGGGCGAAGGACGCGGAGCGGCAAGGCGTCGCGGCGCAGGCGCTCAAAGGGGCAGAAACCGGCGCGCCGGATCGACGCGAATGGAGCGGTGTGGATCAGGAAAGCGTCGCCGCCTGAGAATCAGGCCGACGTGAGGCAAACCGACGCAAACACGATGCGCGAGCGCTCGCGTCAATCGGAGCGGCCCGCTCACAAGGCGCCGCCGGCTCGACAGAATGAGCTCACAAGGCTCACTCGATTGCGCAACGCGTGGCCTGCCAGGCGATCAGGCGCCAACGGCCGTCTTCCTGCATATGAATCGCCGTGTAGGCGATCGGAAACAGCAGCGCCCCGTTGTTCGCCTCCATTTCGATCAGCGCGCGACCGGTTATCACGCAGATCTCGCGCCCGACCGGCAGCACCTCTTGCGACTGAATCTCGATCTGCCGATAGCGGCGGCGGCCCGTGGTAATCCCGTCGATGAACTGCCGTTTGGTTTCCCGCTTGCCGTTCGTGTGAACGTAGCTCACGTTGTCCGCGAGCAGGGCGTCGAGCGAGGGCCCGTCGCCGTCGACCATCGCCCGAAAGCGCTCTCGCTCGAGTTCGCGAACCGCTTCGATAATCTTTGCTGCCATCGCTCAGCCCCTTGCACCGGTGAGCCAACGTGGCCACGGTTGTCAGAAGTTGTATTGCAGATATAGCTGGTGGAAATTTATACCAGGATTCGGCTCTTTGATACCGCCGTTGGAAACATGCTGGAAGCGATAGCCCGCCTGGTACTGCTGGTGGCTGCCGAACTGCACGCCCGCGCCGGCTGTTGGCGCAAATTGGAACGCCGTGGCATAGGTGTAGTCAGAAGAGATGCGGGCATGCGTAAGAAGTCGCACACCAACACCCGCTTCCACGAAGGGACGGATCGAGCCCGTGCCGCGAATGAAGCGGATAAACGGCGTGACGCCGAATTCGCCGATATTGCGGTGCTCGTCACTTTCATCGGTATGCCACCAGGCCACGTGCGCTTCGCCGATCAGCGCGAAGTGCCAGTCGCCAATTTGCCACCAGGTCAGATTGGGGTCCCACACCACCCCAAGGTCGAGCTTCCGGACGTGATGGTCGCCAAGACCGCCTGCAACCTGCACGCCCCACTGATCGGCCGAGGCCAAACCTGAAGCCCCTAAAATCAACGATCCGGCGAAGATTTTTAGAGTCAGACCACGCAAAGCATTCTTTTTGTTGTTCATCTAACACCTGGGTTCCGTGGAACGCTGAACAATCTGTAACTGTTTTGCGTATTCTAAGGTGAATCTCAATTTAGCGGATCGCATGAAGAAAGCTGACTTTCCGCAATTAGTCACTTCAAATTTGGCAAAAATCAGGTATTTATAACGATGTAGGCAGTCTGTTAGGTAAATTCTACGTCTAGCACAGAGCCGGCTGAAGCGGTGTACCCTGGCTATTGATTCGTGAATTTCAATAGGAATTTGCGGAACTTGGATGCCCCTACGCCCTCTAAGTATTAGCACTCGGCAATTCAGAGTGCTAACATCCAACGCTGGAGTCGTTACCTGAATAAGCTTTTGTCTGATTCCAAAGGAGTTTCCTACGTGAGCCATGCAATGACCCTTCCGAGTACTTTGAGCCCGTCGTCGGCTAAGGCCGCTTCGGCAGGTGCACTGGCGCTCTCGCATTCCTCGCTGCTGCCCGGTCAACTGGGCAATATCGACGCCTACATCCAGGCCGTAAATCGGATTCCGATGCTGACGCCGGCGGAAGAACGCCAGTTCGCCACCGAATTTCGCGAGCAGGACAACCTCGAGTCCGCGCGCCGTCTCGTCCTGTCGCACTTGCGGCTGGTCGTGTCGATCGCGCGCAACTATCTGGGCTATGGACTGCCGCACGCCGACCTGATCCAGGAAGGCAATATCGGCCTGATGAAGGCCGTGAAGCGCTTCGATCCGGAGCAGAACGTGCGCCTCGTGTCGTACGCCATGCACTGGATCAAGGCTGAGATCCACGAATACATTCTGCGCAACTGGCGGATGGTGAAGGTCGCCACCACCAAGGCGCAGCGCAAACTGTTCTTCAACCTGCGCAGCCACAAGCAAGGGCTGGGCGCGTTCACGCCGGACCAGATCGACGATCTGGCCAAAGAGTTGAACGTGAAGCGCGAAGAAGTCTCCGAAATGGAAACGCGTCTGTCCGGCGGCGATATTGCGCTGGAAGGCCAGGTCGAAGACGGTGAAGAAGCGTACGCGCCGATCGCCTATCTGGCTGACTCGCATAGCGAACCGACCGCCGTGCTGGCTTCGCGTCAGCGCGACAAGCTGCAAAGCGACGGTATTGCGAGCGCGCTGGACGCACTTGACGCCCGCAGCCGCCGCATCATCGAGGCACGTTGGCTGAAGGTGGAAGACGACGGTTCGGGCGGCTCCACGCTGCACGAACTGGCCGACGAATTCGGCGTGTCCGCCGAACGTATTCGCCAGATCGAGGCGAGCGCTATGAAGAAGATGCGCGGCGCGCTCACCGAATACGCTTAACGCTTGAAAATTGTCAGCATGCCGGTTCGTCCGGCGCGCGGCAGCAAAGCTGCCAAGCCCCGCCCTCGCAAGACGGCGGGGCTTTTTTTCGCCCACGCCGCGGCTTGTTCGCGCACGCCCGCCTTCGCTCAAGAACATCCACAAGCGACATGCGTTTCTTGACGTATCACAAACCAGATAGCAATACTGGTTGAACGGGGCAAGTCTCGCGACCCAATGCCGCAGTTCCGAACTGTTGCGCGCGAGGTTCTACTCCTAGAATCGGGATGCACTCGCCCGACCGCTGACGCGGTCTGGCGCCAGCCGGATTCGCCGGTGTGAAGTTGCCTTCTACCGATCATGACCACAGCCCTCAATCGCAGCACCACCCGCCGCCGGAGCCTGCGCCAACGGTTCCATGGCTGGGTGCGCGGTCCGACGTTGGCGCGGGATATCGCCATCGTCCTCGCCATCAAATTCGTACTGCTGATGGCGCTCAAGTACACGTTCTTCAATCATCCGCAGGCGGAGCACATGTCGCTGCCGCCTGAGCAAGTCGCGCAGGCGCTGCTGTCCGTGCCTGCCTCGCATCCGTCCCAAGGTGATCCACATGCCCGTTAGCGAAGTCGTAGAACTGTCGCGCCTCCAGTTCGCCATCACCGCGCTTTACCACTTTCTGTTCGTCCCGCTCACGCTCGGCCTGTCCTGGCTGCTTGTCATCATGGAGTCGGTCTATGTGATGACCGGCAAGCAGATCTACAAAGACATGACCCAGTTCTGGGGCAAGCTGTTCGGCATTAATTTTGCGATGGGCGTGACCACCGGTCTCACGCTGGAATTTCAGTTCGGCACCAACTGGTCTTACTACTCGCACTATGTAGGCGACATTTTCGGCGTGCCGCTCGCGGTCGAAGGCCTGATGGCTTTCTTTCTCGAGTCGACCTTCGTCGGACTGTTCTTCTTTGGCTGGAAGCGGCTCTCGAAGGTCCAGCATGTGTTCGTCACGTTTCTTGTCGCGCTCGGCTCGAACCTGTCGGCGCTGTGGATTCTGGTGGCCAATGGCTGGATGAACAATCCGGTCGGCGCGACCTTCAACTACCAGACCATGCGCATGGAGCTCGATAGCATCTTCTCCGTGCTGTTCAATCCGGTCGCGCAGGTCAAGTTCGTGCATACCGTGTCGGCGGGCTATGTGACGGCGTCGATGTTCGTGCTCGGCGTGTCGTCGTGGTATCTGCTCAAGCGCCGCGACACCGAATTCGCGTTGCGCTCGTTCGCGATTGCCGCCGGCTTCGGTTTGGCATCCACGTTATGCGTGATCGTGCTCGGCGACGAATCCGGCTACCGCACCGGCGAAGTTCAACAGGTCAAACTGGCCGCGATCGAATCCGAATGGGAAACCGCGCCCGCACCGGCTCCGTTCACGATAATCGGGATCCCGAATCAGAAGGAAGAGCGCACCGATTACGCTATCAGGATTCCGTACGCGCTCGGCCTGATCGCAACACGCTCGCTCGATGAACCCGTGGTCGGTCTGAAGGACTTGATGGCGCGCAACGAGGTGCGCATCAAGAACGGCATGCTCGCCTACGCCGCGCTGCAGAAACTGAAACAAGGCGACATCACCGACGAAGCCAAAGCCGCCTTCGACGCGCACAAGCAGGACCTCGGCTACGGCCTGATGCTCAAGCAGTTCACCGCGAACGTCACCGACGCCACGCCGGATCAGATCGCCCAGGCCGCGAAGAAAACGATCCCGCCTGTAGCGCCCGTGTTCTTCTCGTTCCGGCTGATGGTGGGCCTGGGCATTCTGTTCCTCGCCACCTTCGTGCTGGCGTTCTGGTTCTGCGCTCAGCGCTCGCTGTTGCTAGAGAAGCGCCGCTGGTTCCTGCGCTGGGCCGTATGGGCAATTCCGCTGCCCTGGCTCGCGGCGGAGTTCGGTTGGATCGTCGCTGAAGTGGGCCGTCAGCCGTGGACCATCGCGGGCATTCTGCCGACCAACCTGTCGGCCTCGAGCCTGACGCCGAATGACCTGTATCTGAGTATCGCGGGCTTCGTGGTGTTCTACACGGTGCTGTTCATCATCGAAATCATGCTGATGTTCAAGTACGCGCGGCTCGGTCCTTCGTCGCTGCATACGGGCCGCTATCACCACGAACAACAGCCGCTGAATCAGCCGCTTCCGACCAACACGGCCGCCTGATTCGCCGCCACTGAGTTTCAAGGGAAAAGATCATCATGGATTACGCAACCCTCAAACTGATCTGGTGGGTGCTGATCGGCGTGTTGCTGATCGGCTTCGCGCTCACCGACGGCTTCGACATGGGCGCGGCGATTTTGCTGCCATTCATTGGCAAGACCGACGCCGAGCGGCGCATCGTCGTGAACACGGTGGGCGCGACGTGGGAAGGCAATCAGGTCTGGCTCATCACGGCGGGCGGCGCGATGTTCGCCGCGTGGCCGCTGGTGTACGCGGCGTCGTTCTCCGGCTTCTATTTCGCCATGCTGCTGGTGCTGTTCGCGCTGTTCTTCCGGCCGGTCGGCTTCGACTATCGCAGCAAACGTGAAGATCCGCGCTGGCGTACGGCGTGGGACTGGGCGTTGTTCGCCGGCGGCTTCGTACCGGCACTGGTGTTTGGCGTCGCCTTCGGCAACCTTCTGCAAGGCGTGCCGTTCTCGTTCGATACCGACCTGCGCGTCACTTACCACGGCGGATTCTTCGAACTGCTCAACCCGTTCGCGGTGTTGTGCGGCCTCGTCAGCGTCTCGATGCTGGCCGCGCACGGGGCCGCCTTCGTCAAGATGAAAGCGGACGACATTGTCGCCGAGCGCGCTTCGCTGGCGCTTCGAATTGCCTCATTCGCGACCGTGGTGCTGTTCCTGATTGCCGGCGCGCTGATCGCCACGATGATCGGCGGCTACCAGGTGATCGACGCGCCGCCGCTCGACACGGTCGCCAATCCGTTGACGAAGAACGTGATCGGCGCACCGGGACTGTGGCTCACCAACTACGCGAACTATCCGTGGATGGTGGCTGCGCCGGTGGCCGGTCTCGCAGGCGGCGTACTGGCCACGCTGCTCGCTCGCTCGCGCTTCGAGAAGAGCGCCTTTCTGTCGACCTCGCTAATGATCATCGGCGTAATCCTGACGGCGGGCTTCTCGATGTTTCCGTTCATCATGCCCTCCTCGCTCGACGGCCGCAGCAGCCTCACCGTGTGGGATTCGACTTCGAGCCGCATGACGCTGCAGATCATGCTGATCGCCGTGATCATTTTCCTGCCGATCATCCTGATCTACACGAGCTGGGTGTATCGCGTGATGCGCGGCAAGGTGACCGCCGCCGCGCTCGAAGAAAATCACCATACGATGTATTGACCGGCAAGACGCTCAAGAGGAGTTTGCGATGTGGTATTTCAGTTGGATTCTCGGAATCGGCGTGGCATTGGCGTTCGGCATCATCAACGTGATGTGGCTGGAGTCGCGCCAGTCGGCGGCAACGAGCGCGCAGAAGAGACGCTAAGGCGGCCTATGCCGGCTGAGATGGGCCGGTAAACGGAAAAGCGGGACCTTGAATGATTCAAGGTCCCGCTTTTTTATCGCAGCTTAAGCGAATGCGAAGCGGCGCGAGCCGCTCCCTTGTCTAGCAATGCGTCACGCCGGCAAAGGCGTTGCACCACCGCTTTGCGTCGTGCGCGTCGCCAGCTTTTCAGCGTAGCGTTGCGCAACGTCGCCGACGACGATATGGAACGTGTCCGCAGAAACCCATGCTGTATCGAGCGTCGCCAGACGTTGACGATCGACCGCCGACGGATCGCGCACGACGATACGCAAACGCGTCGCCGCGACCGCATCCAGCGACACCACGTTGCCCGCGCCGCCGAACACGGCGAGCCAGCGCAGCGGATCGGGATCGAGCGGGCCGCTGCCTTGAGCACCCGAAGCCGCAACCGGCGCAACCGGCGCAGCCGCCACAGTAGCAGCCACCGGCTTCACCGCCTCGCCACCGCCCTGCGCGATCACCGTGCGGATTTCGTCCGCGATGATGTCGGCTTCCGGTCCGATGATCACCTGCACGTTGGTCGAGCCGCGCTTGAGCACGCCACGCGCGCCGATCGTCTTCAACTCGCTTTCGGAGACCTTGTTCGAATCGACCACCGACAAACGCAGACGCGTCGTGCAAGCATCCACCACCGACAGATTCGACGCGCCGCCCAGCGCCGCGATATAGCGCTGCGCACGCGGCACAGCCGCACCGGCGACCGGCGATACGAAACCACCCGCGGCAAACGAGTCGACCTGTTCATCGGCAGCGGCGGGTTCGCGGCCCGGCGTCGCCATGTTGAACTTACGGATGAAGAAGCGGAACAGACCGTAGTACACGACCATGTAGACGAGGCCGATCGGAATCGCCCACCAGCCGCGAGTCGACAGACCGTAGTTCAACACGTAGTCGATTGCGCCGGCGGAGAACGTGAAGCCGAGGTGAATGCCGAGCGCCGAACAGATGGCGAGCGAGAGGCCCGTCAACAGCGCGTGGATCACATACAGCACCGGTGCGAGGAACATGAAGCTGAATTCGATCGGCTCGGTCACGCCCGTCAGGAACGAGGTCAGTGCCATCGAGAACAGCAAACCGCCCACAACCGCGCGGCGCTCCTTCGGCGCTTCATGGAACATCGCGAGACACGCAGCCGGCAGGCCGAACATCATGACCGGGAAGAAGCCCGTCATGAAGGTGCCCGCAGTCGGATCGCCCGCGAAGAAGCGATGCAGGTCGCCCGTCACAGCGGCGCCGCCCGGCGGCGTGAACGTGCCGAACACGAACCACGTCAGCGAATTGAGGATGTGATGCAAACCCGTGACCAGCAGCAGGCGGTTCAGCACGCCGAACACGAACGCGCCGAGTGCGCCCGCGGTGGTCAGCCAGTGGCCCGCCGTATCGATCACGGCTTGCACCGGTTGCCACACGTAGCCGAACGCTATGCCGAGCACGAGACAGACCACCCCCGTGACAATCGGCACGAAGCGTTTCCCTCCGAAGAACGCGAGGTAATCGGGCAGCTTGATGTCTTTGTACCTGTTGTAAAGCAAACCCGCGACGATACCCGCCACGATCCCGGACAACACGCCCATGTTGAGCTTGTCGTTGATGTCCTTCATCACCGCGACTTCGATCAGATAACCGATCGCACCCGCCAGACCCGCCACGCCGTTGTTGTCTTTCGCAAAACCGACCGCCACGCCGATCGCGAACAGCAGCGGCAGGTTGTCGAAGATCGCGCCGCCGGCGTCGGCGATCATCTTGATGTTGAACACATCGGGCTGGCCGAGGCGCAGCAGCAGGCCGGCGACCGGCAGCACCGCAATCGGCAGCATCAGCGCGCGTCCCAGGCGCTGAATCTTCAGAAACGGATTCCCATCCATTGATACCTCCAATCCTTGTCTCTTTGTTGAACGCCGTTCTTGAACGGCGTCTTGAGTTTTGTAGCTATGAGTGATGATTGAGCGAAGCTGGCTGCGGACCGTGTGGGGTTCAGTCCAAAGGCCAGGTTTCGCGGCTTGCTGCTCTTACCGCCTGCGCCGATTCGAGCGCCAGGGCATCCTGGGCGCGTTGACGGCACAGCTGATAATCGAGGTTGCGCACCCGCGCCTTGATGCCCGGCACCGAGACCGGATCCACCGAAAGTTCGGTCACGCCGAGGCCGATGAGCAGCGGCGCGGCAAGCGGATCGCCCGCCAATGCGCCGCACACGCCGACCCATTTGCCGTGCTTGTTCGCGCCTTGCACGGTGGCTGCGATCAAGCGCAGCACGGCCGGATGCAAGCCGTCCGCCTGGGCGGCGAGGTCGGCCTGACAACGGTCCATGGCGAGCGTGTATTGCGTCAGATCGTTGGTGCCGATCGAGAGGAAATCCGCGTGTTGCGACAGTTGATCGGCCAGCAACGCCGCCGACGGCACTTCGATCATCACGCCGACTTCGATCGGTTCCGTGCGGCCCAACTCGCGCGCGAATTCATCGATACGCTTGCGGATGCGGATCAATTCGCCGACGTCGGTCACCATCGGCAACAGAATGCGCACGGCGCCGAGCGGCTGCACCGCCAGCAGGCCGCGCAACTGATCGTCGAGCAGATCCGGGCGTACTTGCGCAAGGCGGATGCCGCGCAAGCCGAGCGCGGGATTCGGTTCGGGCGGCAGCGTCAGGTAGTCCACTTCCTTGTCCGCGCCGACATCCAGCGTGCGGATGATCGCGGTGCGGCCGCTCAATGCATCGACAATTGACTGGTAGCTCTGACGATGTTCGTCCGTGGTCGGCGCGGCCGCGCGGTGAATGAACAGCAGTTCGGTGCGCAACAGGCCAACGGAATCAGCGCCGTTTTCGACGGCGGTTTTCGCGTCGTCGAGCGTGGCGATGTTCGCGGCGACTTCGATCGCGCGGCCATCGGCCGTGACCGCCGCTTGCTGCGAGGTGCGGCGGTTTGCTTCGCGCACATCGGCCAAACGCGTGCGCTCGAGACGCGCGCGTTCCACATCGAGTTCGGTCGGCGCGAATTCGAGGCGGCCAGTCGTGGCGTTCACCACCACTTGCGTGCCTTCGGGAATCGCATGCAGTGCATCGCCGACTGCGACCAGCGCGGGAATGCCCGCCTGACGCGCGAGAATCGCCGCGTGCGAGGTCGCGCCGCCGCGTGCCATCACCAAGGCGGTGACACGCGTACGATCCAGCGTCGACAGATCGGACGGCGTGAACTCTTCAGCCGCCAGCACGGCTTCTTCCGGCAGCGTGCGCGCCGCAGCGTTCGTGTAACCCAGCGCGCGCAGCACGCGCTTCTCGATGTCGCGCAGATCGGCGGCACGTTCCGCGAGCAACGCGTCTTCGATATTCGACAGGATCGCGATCTGTGCGCGGATCGCTTCGCGCCACGCAAAGCCGGCGCTTTTGCCGAGGCTGATCAGATCGCGCGCGGCGTCGAGCAGCGTGGGGTCTTCGAGCAGCACGCGATGCACGGAGAAAATACCCGCTTCGCCAACCGCGCCGCGCTGTGAGGCGTCACGCACCGTCGTATCGAGGTCGGCATCGACGGTGGCAATCGCCTTGTCGAGCAAACGGCTTTCCGCTGCGGACGTGCCGGTCGCCTTTTCGGGCGGATCGATGTCCGCGTCGTCCCAGCGCACCAGCTTGCCGACCGCGACGCCCGGCGCCGCGCAGACGCCGGCGAGCGTATTCGGTGCAAGCGTCTCGCCCGCCGGGCGAGCAACAGCTTGCGGCGCAGGCGAGCTTTGGCGCGCCGGTTTCTCTTCGACTTCGCCGTGCGCTTCGCGCGTCAGTTCGTTTGCAATTGCGGCCACAGCGGCTGCAGCTTGCGGACCGACGCCGAGCAACTCGATGGTCGCGCCTTCTCCAGCGCCAAGGGCAAGCAAACCGACCACGCTTTCGATCGCCGCTTTACGCCCTTCGTAACGCACTTCGACGCGTGCATCGAATCCACGTGCCGCTTCACGCGCACGCGCCGCCGGACGTGCATGCAGACCGCCTGCGTGAATCAGCGTGACTTGCTGACGGGCTTCTTCCGTCACGTTGGCTGCACTCGCCTGGCGGGACGCCTCGGCGGCCGCGCCGCCGCGCGCGCGCAGCAGCAGCAGCAGCGGCGTTTCGCCCGCCTTCAGCAGGCCGCCTTGCACGCGCTCGACGATCTCGAACGCGTCCGAATTGGCAATCGCGATCACCGACACGAGGCTCGGCGCATTCAGCGCGACCTGATCCTGATCGAACTCGATCAGCACGTCGCCGGCGCGCACTTGAGCGCCTTGAGCGACCATCGGCGCGAAACCCTTGCCGTTCAGTTCGACCGTATCGATACCGATATGCAGCAGAATCTCGGCGCCCTCGGCAGTAGCCAGCGTCACAGCGTGACCGGTGCGCGCCAGATGGGTGACCGTACCGTCGCACGGCGCGACGAGTCGGCCTTCGAGCGGATCGACGCCGATGCCGTCGCCGAACATGCCGCCCGAAAACACAGGGTCGGGCACGTTCGCGAGCGGCACGACCGGACCGGTCATGGGCGCGAGCAAAACAATATGGCCTTCAGAATGGCTCATCAAGCGGGACTCCTCGACACGTCGCATCTGATTTCTCGTCAGTGAGTTTCGGTGACTTTGTTGAGATGGCGCGGCGCATCGGGATTGCGCCCGCGCGCGGCGGCAAGGCCGGCGGCCATCACGTAAAAGGACAGGATTGCAGCGATCGGATCGAGCGCCGCATGGGCGGTGGTGGCGAGCGGCAGCGTGGCTTCCGGCACATCGGCCGACGCCGCGAGCAGCACGCGGGCGCCGCGCGCCTTCATGTCGCGCGCGAGTTGCAGCAAGCCGGCCTGCTCAGGTCCGCGCGGCGCGAAGACCAGCAGCGGATAGTCGCGATCGATCAGCTCCATCGGACCGTGACGCACTTCCGCGCTCGAAAACGCCTCGGCCTGAATGCCGGAGGTTTCCTTCAGCTTCAACGCGGCTTCCTGCGCGATGGCGAGACCCAGGCCGCGGCCGATCACGATCATGCGCTCGATGCCGCGCAGTTCTTCCACGGCCGTCGACCAGTCGAGTTCACCCGCCGTACGCAGCGCCTCGGGCAGCGTTTTCAACGCGGCAAGCAATTCGGCGTCCTTCTGCCAATGTGCGACGAGCTGTGCGGAGATCGACAGCATCGCGATGTAGCTCTTGGTAGCCGCGACGCTCAATTCCGGACCGGCGACGAGCGGCAACTCGAACTCACACGCGTCGGCCAGAGGTGAGCCCGACACGTTCACGGCGGCGACGGTCAACGCGCCGGCTTTGCGCAGCGCTTCCATGGTGCCGACCAGATCCGGGCTCTTGCCCGATTGCGAGAACGCCAGCGCGAGTTGGTCGCGCACTTGCAGTGGCGCCTGTTGCAGCGTGGCCACCGACATCGGCAGCGAGGCCACCGGCACGCCCAGGCGGCTCATCGTCAGGCTCGCGAAATAACTCGCCGCGTGATCCGAGCTGCCGCGCGCGACCGTCAGCGCGACATGGCGCGGCTGCTGTGCCAGCTTCGCCGCCAATGCCTCGACGCGCGAGGTATCCGTGAGTTGCGCGGCGACCGTTTCGGCGGACGCCAGCGCCTCTTTAAGCATATTCGACAATTGCTTCTCCTTCGACGTAAGTCGCGCTCAACGCCAGTTCACGATCGAACACGACCACATCGGCCCATGCGCCGCGCGCGATGCGGCCGCGGTCTTCAATGCCCAGGTAGTCGGCGGCGTAGCGCGACAAACGGTTCGATACATCGGCGATCGGCAAGCCGATCGACACAAGATTGCGCAGCGCCTGATCCATGGTCAGGGTGCTGCCGGCGAGCGTGCCATCGGCGAGACGCACGCCGCCGAGGCACTTCGTCACATGCTGGCTGCCGAGACGGTATTCACCGTCGGGCATGCCCGTGGCCGAGGTGCTGTCCGTGACCACATAGAGACGCGGAATCGCGCGCAACGCAGCGCGGATCGCCCCCGGATGGACGTGCAGCAGATCGGGAATGATTTCGGCGAACTCGGCGTGCGCGAGCGCCGCGCCGACGAGGCCGGGATTGCGATGGTGCAGCGGCGACATGGCGTTGAACAGATGCGTGAAGCCGCAGGCGCCATGCTTGAGCGCGGCGACGGCGTCGTCGTAGGTGCCGAGCGAGTGGCCCAGTTGCACACGCACGCCGCGCGCCGCCATCTCGGAGATGATCTCCATATGGCCGGCAATTTCCGGCGCCAGCGTGACCACGCGAATCGGCGCGATGGACAGATACTTCAGCACTTCGTCCATGACTGCCGAGACCGCCGCGTCCGGTTGCGCGCCGAGCTTGCCGGGATTGATGTACGGCCCTTCCAGATGCACGCCGAGCACACGCGCGCCGCCGGGCGTGCGAATCCGCGCGTTGTTGCCCAGTTCCGCGACGACGGCCATCAGCTCGTCGCGCGGCGCGGTCATGGTGGTGGCGAGCAGGCTGGTCGTGCCGTAACGCGCATGCGTGCGCGTGATGGTTTCGACCGCGTTGCCGCCTTCCATTACGTCGGAGCCGCCGCCGCCATGCACGTGCAGATCGATGAAGCCGGGCAGGATGTACGGCGCGTCGTTGGTCGACGGATCGACGCGTTCGCCGGTGAGCGCCGTGATGCGGCCGTTTTCGTATTCGAGCGTGCCGTGAATCCACCCATCGGTGGTGAGTATGTTTCCGGTCAGCATGAGTCTCTCTGGTGAGGCGTGATACGGGGTGTGACTGAATGGCGCTTTGTCTGCGCCGCACCTGAACTTGCAGGCTGCGCGCGCGGACTCAGCCGGTCAGCTCAGGTGCGCAATTCAGCGACGAAGTCGTAGTAGTCATCGCGGCAATACGTATCGGTCAACTCGATTGCGCGCTGATCGGCGCTATAGCCGATACGGGTAATGACCAGCAGCGCCGAGCGCGGTTCGATATCCATCAGCGAAGCGATCTCGCTCGACGCGTTGACCGCGCGGAAGTGCTGCAACGCGCGCACCACGGCGGCTCCGCGTTGTTCGAGATAGCTGTAAAGCGAATCGCCGACGGCATGCGGATCGGGCACGATCGCCGACGGCAGCGCCGAATGCTCGACCGCCATGACAATGCCATCCGCGCGCCGCAGCCGCCGCAGACTCGTCACCGCCGCGCCGGGCGACAACCCGAGGTGCACCAGTTCGTCGCGATTGGCGGCGCGGATATCGCGCTCGAGCCACACCGAATCCGGCCGGAAACCGCGTTGCTGCATCTTCTTGGTGAAGCCGGTGAGCCGCGAAAGCGGATCTTCGACGCGCGGTGTGATGAAGCTGCCCGCGCCGCGAGCGCGCCGGATCAAACCTTGTTCGACCAGCAACTCAATCGCCTTGCGCGCCGTGATACGCGACACGCCGATCGCGTCCGAGAGCGTGCGCTCCGAGGGCAACGCCTCGCCCGCCGACCACACGCCGCAGTGAATCGCCGTCGCAAGATTGCGCGCGAGCTGCAAATAGAGTGGCGTGACGTTGCGGGCGTCAGGCATCAGTGCGGACCAGCGAGTTTCCATGGGGCTCCGGCGGCCTTCGCGAAAAGGTAGGCCTACGAAAAATGAGAGCCCATTATATAACCAACATAATACCAGTCAACCAACTGGTTCCATGCCGGTACGATCCGGTGCAAAGCCTTGCTGAATAAGGCTTAGAGGGGCGTGCGGAGGCGCCGGAGAGGGTTTTTTGGAGCCCAGGATTTACCCGCATGGAGCTTCAGAAAGCCTGCTAACTGGCTGAAACAGGGTTTCAGCGCGCTGACATCCCCGAGGCGATCGATACCTTTTTAATACCAGTGCCGGTCAGGCCTTTGTCGGCGTCGCTTCTGTAAAGGGGTGCGTTCCAATATAGTGCTGAGTAGCAAGCTATAAAAATTCCCCTGGGAGCCGCATTTGACAGATTCCGAGACGCTGCGGCGTGCTCAGGCCGTCCGCCATTTCAACCGCTTCTATACCCGACACATTGGCGCGCTGCATGAGCATCTGGCAAAAAGCGCGTTCTCACTGACCGAAGTGCGCGTACTGCACGAGCTGTCCCGCGGATGCGCGCAAACGGCCTCGGTGCTCGGGCGTTCTCTCGGTCTCGACAGCGGTTACCTCAGCCGTCTGCTGACGAGCTTCGAACGACGCGATCTGATCACGCGCCGCCCGTCCGAGACGGATGCGCGCCAGTCGCTCATCGCGCTCACGGATAGCGGCCATGCCGCGTATGCCCCGCTCGACAGCGCGGCGATCGAAGAAGTGTCGACCTTGCTTTCCGGCCTCACGGCCCTCTCCCAGGATCAGTTGATCGCCGCGATGAAGCTCATCGAGCGGCTGCTCGGCGACAAACCCAGTCACGAACTCGTGGTGCTCCGTCAGCCGCGTGCGGGTGAATGCGGCTGGCTCGTGCATCGGCAGGCGCAATGGTTCGCCGCGCAATACAGCTGGGATCCGTCGTTCGAGGGATTGCTCGCGCGGGTCGTCGCCGATTACACGCAACGCAATGATCCGCTGCGGGAGATGTGCTGGGTCGCCGATCAGGACGGGATGGTGGTCGGCTCGGTGTGCATCGTCGGCGTATCGACGACGGTGGCGGGCGTGCGGCTCCTGTGGGTCGAGCCGGATGTGCAGCGTTTGGGGATCGGCACGCAGTTGCTGAACGAATGCGTGCGCTTTGCGAAGCGCGCGGGCTATACGAAGCTCACGCTGACCACGGCCGCCTCGCTCGAACAACCGCGCCGCCTGTGCGAGCGCGCCGGGTTCAGGCTTGCCGGCACGGCGGCTGAGCGCCGTTTCGGCAAGGACCTGACGGTCGAGCGATGGGAGTTAGGTCTGTAGCAAACGTCGCTGCTTAGAACGACGGCACCACCGAACCTTTGAACTGCGTCTTGATGAACTGGCGCACGTCTTCCGACTGGTAAGCGGCAACCAGCTTCTTGACCCACGGCTTGTCCTTGTCCTGCGTGCGCACGGCGATCAGGTTCGCGTACGGGCTATGCACGTCTTCGAGCGCGATCGCATCTTTGGTCGGTTGCAGGCCGGCGGCCAACGCGAAGTTCGTGTTGATCGCGGCGGCGTCGACGTCCGACAGCGAGCGCGGCAGTTGCGCGGCGTCGAGTTCGACCAGCTTGATCTTCTTCGGATTGTCGGCGACGTCGAGCGGCGTCGCGTTATTGCCGTTCGTGCCCGCGCCGGTCTTCAGCTTGATGACGCCTTGCGTTTGCAGCAACAGCAGCGCGCGATTTTCGTTCGACGGATCGTTCGGTACTGCGACCTTCGCGCCTTGCGGTAGATCCTTCAGCGACTTCAGCTTCTTCGAATAAATACCGAGCGGCGAGATGTACGTGAGGCCGGCGCTGACGATCTTGTAGCCGCGCTGCTTGATCTGGCTATCGAGGTACGGCTGGTGCTGGAAGCTATTCGCGTCGAGGTCGCCTGCGTCGAGCGCGGCGTTCGGCTGCACGTAGTCGTTGAATTCGACGACCTTCACGTTCAGGCCTTCGCGCTTTGCCACCTTGGTGACGACTTCCCAGATCTGCGCGTCCGGGCCGCCGATGGTGCCGACCTTAATGACTTTGTCGTCGGCGTGCGCGCCGAAGCTGGTGAAGATCGCCGTAGTGGCGACGACTGCCGAGAGGGCTTTGAGGATGTTTCTGCGCTGCATGTGATTCTCGCTTGTTTCTAATCGACGGCTTGATCGATGAATTGATTAACGGCGAATCGATTTCTGATCGGTGTCAGATTCGGGTGGAAGCCGGCGGCACATGGCGTGTGGCCCTGCGCTGCCAACTTGACCTGAAATGGTCTCATAGTCCCAGCGAGATGGGAAATATCACGATCGCATATGGTTATGCGCCTTGAGCGGCGGGGACCGCGTGCATGTGAGAGGCACGCGGTCGATGCAGCGGGGAGTCAGAAGGTGGTCCAGTCGTCGTCTGGCGCGGTGGCTCTTACTGCCTCGGTGGATGCGCGCGGCGTGG
The DNA here is from genome assembly GCF_003386115.1 of Paraburkholderia sp. BL27I4N3. Lineage (NCBI taxonomy): Bacteria > Pseudomonadati > Pseudomonadota > Betaproteobacteria > Burkholderiales > Burkholderiaceae > Paraburkholderia > Paraburkholderia sp. BL27I4N3. Next base: position 3,928,385 of record NZ_QREJ01000001.1, read on the forward strand.
TCACCACGACAGCCTTGGCGCTCGTAATACGCGCGGACGAAGCCGACGCTCGGGTCGATGCCAAGGCCGACGTGGCGGACGTCCTGTTGGGTGCCGACAATTTCGGCTCCGCATGCGGCGATGCCGACGCAGAGTGCGACGTCGTGCCGATTTCGCGCGCTGCGGTTGCGGTTGCATGCGGCGCCGCGACCCTTGCCGCCGCCACCGTCGCAGTCACTCTCCGCGCCGCGACGACCGCCGAACCAGGCGCGCTCCCTTCAGCGCCACTCACGCGAAACGCGCTCACTGTCTCGCGCAAACGCCCCGCCTGATCCTGCAACGAAGCCGCCGCGGCCGCCGCCTGCTCGACCAGCGCCGCGTTCTGCTGCGTCACTTCGTCCATTTGCGTGACGGCGCGGCCGACCTGGGCAATGCCGCTGCTCTGCTCTTCGGATGCCGCCGCGATCTCGCCCATGATGTCAGTGACACGCCGCACGGCCTGCAGAATTTCGCCCATCGTCGTGCCGGCCTGCTGCACCAGTGTCGAACCGTTGTGCACACGTTCGACCGACGCGCCGATCAACTGCTTGATCTCCTTGGCCGCCGTCCCCGAGCGCTGCGCGAGGTTGCGCACCTCGCCCGCGACGACCGCGAAACCGCGGCCCTGCTCACCGGCGCGCGCCGCCTCGACGGCTGCGTTCAACGCAAGAATGTTGGTCTGAAACGCGATACCTTCGATCACGCCGATGATGTCCGCGATCTGCCGCGAGCTATCGTTGATCTCGCCCATCGTGCCGATCACACGGCTTACCACGTCGTTGCCGCGCGTCGCGATTTCGGACGCGTTGTGCGCAAGTCCGCTTGCTTGCCGCGCGTTGTCGGCGTTCTGCTTGACCGTTGCGGTGAGTTCTTCCATGCTCGCCGCGGTCTCCTGCAACGAAGCCGCCTGTTGCTCGGTGCGCTGCGACAGATCGCCGTTGCCGGCCGCGATCTGCTGCGTCGCCGACGCAATGGATTCCGCCGAGCGTCGAATCTCGCCGATGGTCTGCTGCAAGCGGTCCTGCATGTCATGCATGGCCGCCATCATGCTCGTCTTGTCCTGCGGACGAACCTCGACCACTTGCGTCAGGTCGCCTTGCGCGATACTCGCCGCGAGTCGCGCCGCCTGATCGGGCTCGCCGCCGAGGCTCGCGCGCACATTGCGGATAATCAGCAGCATCGCCAGCGAGATGATCGCGCCGATCACCAGCACCACGGCCAGGTGGCCGAGCAGCGTCACGTAGTACACCGTATCGATGTCCTTGATGAACACGCCGCTCGTGATGTTCCAGTCCCACGGCGCGAAACGCACCACGTAGCTGATTTTCGGCACCGCCGTTTCGCTGTGCGGCAGGCGTCCGCGATACTCCGCGAAACCGCGGCCGCTCGCCTTGGCCGCGTCGACGATTGCCACGTACAAGAGCTTGCCGTCCGGATCCTTGAAGTCGCCGACCGGCTTGCCGGTCATCTGCGGCAGCGTGGGATGCATCAGCACGACGGGCTTCGAATCCATCACGAACAGGTAGCCGGATTCGCCGTAGCGCATGGTCGCAAGACGAGCGAGCGCTTCGCGCTGTGCGTCGGCTTCGCTCAGCTTGCCGCTCTGCGAGAGCGCGTAATAACCGTTCACGATACCTTGCGCGGCATCGACCAGATTCACCATGCCCGCCTTGCGCTCGGCCAGCATCATGCTGCGCGTTTCGACCGCGCTCCACAGCCCGACCCCCAGCAGCCCCAGCCAGACGAGCGCGAGCGACAGCCATAGTTTGCGGTTCAAACTCATCCTGCTCATTGTTGTGGTCTCTCTCGTGTGATTCATGTTCCGTTCGCAGTCGCAAGAGTGCGATTGCATATCGCGCGCAAACGATTGCTATCGATATAACGGCATCACAAACGGGCAACTTGAGAGACGCTGCGAGGAGGCCGGCGGGCGCGACGCGCGGCATGCGTGCGGATTGAATTCACGCATCGGAACGGTCTCTGCACGATAATTGGAGACTGCGGCCGCATGCTCGATGCGGCTCATTCCCTTGCAGAGAGAACCACGCCCATGTACGTCATCGACCTTATCTACACCGCACCGCTCGAACGCGTCGACGACGCGCTGGAAGCGCACCGCGCGTTTCTGACGCAACAGTTCGACGCAGGCGTGTTCGTCGCCGCAGGACCGAAAGTGCCGCGCAACGGCGGCATCATTCTGGCGGTCCGCGTCGAGCGCGAGAAGCTGGACGAGATTCTTGCTAGCGACCCGTTCGCGCAGCAGAAGCTCGCGCGCTATGAGGTGACGGAATTCAAGGCGACGCGGCTCGCGCCGGGGTTGAATCTGCCGATTCCGGCTTGAGCGTTGGAAAGGGAAGAGATGTGAAAACGGGCGCGCGATACGACACGCGCCCTTACGGCTATGCGCGTCAGTCGAGCAGCAGCTTGATGTCGTGCACCCACGGCGTCGCGCCCTGGCCATCACGCGCGAACAGACGCAGCTTGCCGTCTGTGTCGAACACATAGCTCGCGGCCGTGTGGTCCATCGTGTAGCTGTCAGGCGTCTTGCCCGGCACCTTCGCGTAGTAGACGCGGAAGTCCTTCGTGATCTTGGTGAGTTGCGCCTGATCGGCCGGACGCAAGCCGACGAACGTCGGGTTGAATGCTGGCACGTATTGCGCGAGCAGAGCCGGTGTATCGCGCTCCGGATCGACGGTGACGAACAATACCTGCACGCGCTTCGCGTCTTCCGGGCCGAGCTGCTGCAACGCTTGCGAGAGCTCGGCCATGGTGGTCGGGCAAACGTCCGGGCAATGTGTGTAGCCGAAGAACAGCACCACCACCTTGCCCTTGTAGTCCGCCAAAGTGCGGACATGGCCGCCCGTATCGGGTAGCGAGAAGTCGCTGCCGAACTGGGTATTACCGGTGATGTCGAGATTCTGGAACGCCGGCGGCTGCTTGCCGCAGCCTGCTATCAGCAACGCGGCACCGAACGCGCAAGCGATCACAGCAGCACGCGCCGTGCGCGCGAAGCGGATATTGAGCATGGTCTTACGCGCCGATCAGGACGCGCGCATAGTGGTCGATCAGCAGCGCGGCGAACAGCAGCGAGAGATAGACGATCGAATAACGGAAGGTCTTACGCGCCAGATCGTCCGAGTACTCGCGATAGATCTTCCACGCATAGGCAAGGAACACGGCACCCAGCAGCACGGCCGCCGCGAGATACACCACGCCGCTCATGCCGGAGATGAACGGCATCATGGTGACCGCGAACAGGATCACCGTGTACAGCAGAATATGCAGGCGCGTGTACTTCTCGCCGTGCGTGTTCGGCAGCATCGGCAGGCCGGCGTTTTCGTAGTCTTTGCGGCGATACAGCGCGAGCGCCCAGAAATGCGGTGGCGTCCACACGAAGATGATCAGGACCAGGATCCACGCGTCGCCCGGCACATGACCGGTGACCGCGGCCCAGCCAAGCGCCGGCGGCATGGCGCCCGAGGCACCGCCGATCACGATATTCTGCGGCGTGGCAGGCTTGAGCAGCAGCGTATAGATGACGGCATAGCCCACGAACGTGGCCAGCGTGAGCCACATGGTGAGCGGATTGGCGAATGTATAAAGCGTCCACATGCCGAGGCCGCCGAGCACGGCCGAGAACAGCAGAATCTGCGCGGTGGTGATTTCGCCGCGCGCGGACGGCCGCCACGAAGTGCGGCGCATCTTGGCGTCGATCTTCTGCTCGACGAGACAATTGATGGCGAACGCCGCGCCGGCCAGCAACCAGATGCCGACGGTGCCGCCGATCAGCGGAGTCCAGGGCACCATGCCGGGCGTCGACAGGAACATGCCGATGACGGCGCAGAACACGGCGAGTTGCGTGACGCGCGGCTTCGTCAGGGCGATGTACTGGGAGACCCGGCTGCCGGGCGTTTGGGAGAGTGTTGTGCTGTCCATGTGGAGTCACGCTGGCGCGGCATCGCGCGCAGGGAGCACGGCGCGGCCGGGACGGCTATAAGCGATCCGAAAGTTTAACATAACGAGCAGAAGCAGCAGGATCGCGGCTCCACCGTTATGCGCGACCGCAATGGGCAACGGCCATTGCAGAACGATGTTCGACAGCCCGGTGATGAACTGGATCAGCACCACCAGCAGCACGCCGTTTGCGGGGCGCCGCAACGACTCGAAGCGGCGCAGTTTCAGCGCGAACCACACCAGATACGCGACCACAACGATGGCGAATGTGCGGTGGGTCCAATGAATCGCCACCAGCGCATCCTGCGTGATCATGTCGCCGTCGCCGGTCATGCCGAGCGCGCGCCACAGGTGGAAGCCGTGCGTGAAGTCCATCGGCGGGACCCATTGGCCGTTGCAGGTCGGGAAATCCGTGCACGCGAGCACCGCGTAGTTGGTGCTGACCCAGCCGCCCAAAGCGATTTGCGCGATCAGCAGCACCAGGCCCGCAATCGCCGCCGCGCGCCAGCGCGCCGCTTCAGGCTCGTAGGCTGGCAACGGCGTTTGCCGCGCGGCCAGCCAGCCGAGCGTGCCCAGCAGCGCGAGGCCGAGCAGCAAGTGCGTGGTCACGATGATCGGTTGCAGCTTCATCGTCACGGTCCAGGCGCCGAACGCGCCTTGCACCAGAATCAGCAGCAGCAACGAGGTCGGCCACCACGGTGACACATGCAGCGGACGCCGCTTGATGCGCGCCGTCCACACGATCACGGTCTGCGCGATGATCAGCACGCCGATCGCCATCGCGAAGTAACGGTGGATCATTTCGATCCAGGCCTTCGTCATGCTGACCGGTCCGGTGGGCATCGCCTGATGAGCGGCCGTGATCGCCGCATGCGCGATAAACGGCGACGAGGTGCCGTAACAGCCCGGCCAGTCCGGACAGCCGAGGCCGGAATCGGTGAGCCGCGTGAAGCCGCCGAACATCACCAGGTCGAGCGTGAGAAAGGTGGTGAGCCAGACCAGCTTGCCGAATTTGTTGTCGTCTGCCTTGACCCATACGTAGGACAGCGGCAACAACGCGATACACAAGCCGATCAGAGCCAGTTGCAGTACGAACATCTCTCTTACCTATATTGCGGCATCAGCCGATGCGCGACCATTTGAGCAGCTTGGTCAGGTCGCCTTTGATCTTGCTGGGATTCGGATCTTTCGGGAAACGCATCATCAGATTGCCGTTCGGATCGACCAGGTAGATGTGCTCGGTGACCTTGGTGCCGTTGTCGGTAGGTAGCCATGCGGACACCTGCGCCGGATCGGCAATCATCATGTCGGTGTCGGGATACGCCTTTTGTATCACGTCAGACACGTTGCCTGCATCGGTGCGCAGCCACACTTCCACTACGCGCTCGCGCTCCGGGCCCTGAGCTGCGCGGATTTGTCGCATGAAGTAGAGCTTGGTGACGCACGCTTTGTCGCACGCACTGTTGTCGACGGAAATCATCAGCCAGTGGCCGCGCAGCGTGGCGAACTTGACGGGCTTGCCGTCCTCGCCGGTGACCGTGAGCGAATCGGGGATCGGGCGTTGCGGTTCGACTAGCGTGCCGTAGCTCGAGGTGCCGCCGGCCGGCTTGATCACGTAGTACATGAAATACGACACTGCTATCGGCGCGCCGCAGATGATCGCCACCAGCAGCAGCATCCAGCGGCCGCGTTGCCACGAGCCTTTGCCGTTGGGTTGGCCGGGCATGGCGCGGGGTGCTGCGGGTTTGCCGGCTTGCGGCGAACGGGGAGATTGCGTCGACACTACGGACCTCTTTCAATGATTGCGCGGCTTGCGGCTCGAACCTGGGCCACAAGCCGCATGTGCTGCATTACGCGCCCGGCGCGTGCTCTTTCTTCGCGGCGCGGCGCGCGGCATACAGGCCGAAGACCAGCGCGGCGGCCGCCATGCCCCACCACTGGAACATGTAGCCGTAGTTGCGCTCGACGCCTTCAGTCGGCGCGGGCCAATCGCGCACCAGCTTGTCGCCGTCGTCGCTCAACTGCTGAATCACGAACGATTGCAGCGGCAGCCCGGTTTCCGCAGCGTACGCGGCGACATCCAGATTCTGGCGGATCAGTTGATGCTCAGCCGAGCCGCCATGCCCCAACTCGTACGCGCGCGAAGCGTCGGCACGGGCAATGCCTTCGATTTCAATTTCGCCTTGCGGCGTCGTGTACGGCGCGATGGTTTCGCGATTATTCATATTGCGCGGCAACCAGCCACGATTGACCAGCACGTAACCGCCGCCGGCCAGTTTAAAAGGCATCACGACGTAAAAGCCCGGCTGGTCGTTATACGGACGATTATCGAGGTAGACGACCTTGTCCGCGACGAAACTGCCACGCGCCTTCACGCGATGAAACTCGATGTCCTTCAACTGAACCGGCGCGGCGCCCACCGGTTGCGCGGGCGCATTCTCGAACTGCGTGATTTGCGCTTCGAGCGCTTCCTTTTGATGCGCGCGGTCGCGCTGCCAGAAACCCAGCCGCACCGTTACCACCATCACCAGAAGAATCAGCAGCGCGGGAACGAAGCGAAACTTCATCGCGCACGCTCGTCAGCCGCGTGCGGCGCAACAGGGAACGACCGGCAAACGCAAGCGCGCGGTGCGATAATAAACATCTTGCCTCTGCGCTTTCCGGTCTCAGCTGGTTCCATGCACATTCTCGTTCCCATCGCCTTCGTCCTGATCATCGCCAGCATGGTGTCGGCGCTGTACTTCATGATGCATGACAAGGGCAAAACCAAGCGGATGGTCTGGTCGCTCGCCACGCGGGTGGGCCTGTCGATCTCGCTGTTCCTGTTCATCCTCTTTGCTCACTGGATGGGCTGGATTCAGTCGACCGGTATTCCTTACGGGCGCTGAGCCCGGCGGAAAAATCTCCACGCCGCCAAACAAAACGCCGCCCTGACAGGGTCGAGGGCGGCGCTGCTCAAGTCTTACGTACTGCTGTCTTGCGTTGTTGCTCGTACGCCGCGCCCCGAAGAATCCAGCGCGAACGGCCTGCACGCATTCCGAGGTTCTCGGTCGGTGCAGGCGAGGCTGCGTTACAGCCAGTACACGACGACGTACAGTCCGAGCCACACGACGTCCACAAAGTGCCAATACCAGGCCGCGCCTTCGAACGCGAAGTGATGCTCTGCCGTGAAGTGCCCGCGAATCATACGCGCCAGCACAACGGCCAACATCGTACCGCCGAGAAACACGTGGAAGCCGTGGAAGCCGGTCAGCAGGAAGAACGTCGAACCGTACACGCCCGAATTCAGCGTCAGATTCAGTTCGTTGTACGCGTGGAAATATTCGAAGCCTTGCAGGAACAGGAAGCAGACGCCAAGCACGAGCGTTGCGGCCAGCCAGATGATCGCCTTCTTGCGATGATCTTCACGCAGCGCGTGGTGCGAGACCGTCAGCGTCGCGCCCGAGGAAAGCAGCAACGCCGTGTTGATGGTCGGCACCGGCCACGGTTGCATCGACTTGAAGGTCGAGACCAGCGCTGCCGGACCGTTGTTCGGCCACACCGCCGAGAAGTCCGGCCAGATCAGCTTGTAATCGAGGCTGCCCAGTTGGTGCAGCGCGATTTCACGCGCATAGAAGAGCGCGCCGAAGAATGCACCGAAGAACATCACTTCGGAGAAAATGAACCAGCTCATGCTCCAGCGATACGACTTGTCGACGTTCTTGCCGTACATGCCGCCTTCCGACTCGGCGATCGCGTCGCCGAACCAGTGCCACAGCGTAAAGAGCAGCCACAACAAACCGGCCACAACGCCGATCGGCGCCCAGTCGTGTTCGTTGATCCAGGCCGCAAGCGATCCGAGCATGACCAGCAACCCAGCAGCGGCGCTGATCGGATGCCGCGACGGATGCGGTACGAAATAGTACGGGCTCTCGTTTTGACCGCTCATTCTTGATTCTCCACTTCAGTCCAGTTGTTCCGGAAGCTCCGGCTGTATCTTCGGCGGCGCGTCGATACCGCACCGCTTCGCTCTAATTTCCGGGCGCTGCTTTGCCCGATTCTACGCGTGCGTCTGGCGCTTCAACCTACTACGGCGCGCACGATCAGAATCAGCGCCACGATAAAAATGGCCGCGCAGATCAATGCTGCCGCGATCACGTGCAGCGGGTTCAGCTGCGTGGCGTCCGCCTCCAGATCGCGACGCTTGCGCACCCCGAAAAACGACCAGAACACCGCACGCATCGACTGGCCAAAACTGCTTTTGCGCGGGCTGCCGCCGTTATCGCTCATCTCGTTTCTCTTTCCTTCGCCGGCGGCGCGAACCGTCAGGCGGGATTGGCTGCCGTGGCTGCCGCGCTTTTATCCGCGCCTGTCGCCGTATTGGCTGTGGGCGCCGCACTTCCGGCCGTCGCCGCTGCCGGCGTATTCAATTCAAAGAACGTGTACGACAACGTGATCGTATTCACGTCCTTCGGCAACTTCGGATCGACCACGAATACCACTGGCATCCGCCTGCTCTGATTCGCCGTCAAAGTTTGCTGCGTAAAGCAAAAACACTCGATCTTCTTGAAATACTCGGTGGCCTGCTTCGGCGCGTAGCTCGGAATGGCTTGCGCCTGAATCGTGCGCGCCTGTTCGTTGCTCACCTCGTACATCACCGTCGTCACTTCGCCTGGATGCACGTCGAGACTGCGTTGCTCCGGTTTGAAACCCAGCGGGCCGCGCGCGTTTGCATCGAATTCGATCGAAATCGTGCGGCTCGTGTCGACCTGCGTATTCTTCGCCTCGCGCACCGTGGCATCACGCTGCACCAGGTTGTTGATGCCGGTGATCTGGCAGATCGCCCGATACATCGGCACCAGCGCGAAACCGAAACCGAACATCATCAACGCGACGACGAACAGCTTGATCAGCATCGAACGGTTAAAAGAGCGGTCGGCCTGAGCCGGCGGTTGCGTCGACATCTCAATCCTCAACAAGCCTGCAAACTGACTCGAACCGCCCGGTCAGGTGAACCACTTCTGATGAATGATGACGCTCGCGAAAAAGACCGCGGCGATCACGAACATCACGAAACCGATCCGCCGGTTGCCCGCGCGAATCTGCTCGGGCGTACGTCTTTCTTGAGGATTGCGCGTCATGCTCGACTTTTTGAATACTTTTCGTGACTACGGATGCCGCCACGACTTTCCTGACCGCCAGCTCCGGTAGCGAACTGCTGCGCCACCCGAGCCGGCAATCTCACCGTGCGCCGATTACTCGACGGTCGGCGGGTTTTCGAACGTGTGGAACGGAGCCGGGCTCGGCACGGTCCATTCGAGGCCCGTTGCGCCGTCCCACGGCTTGTCGCCAGCTTTTTCGAGTTCGCCGCCGCCACGGTAGGCCGGCAGTGCAACCGCGAACAGGAAGTAGACCTGCGCCAGACCAAAGCCGAACGCACCGATCGAGATGACCTGGTTCCAGTCCGTGAACTGTGCCGGGTAGTCAGCATAACGACGCGGCATGCCTGCGAGACCGACGAAGTGCATCGGCAGGAACGCGAGGTTGAAGAAGAACAGCGACGCCCAGAAGTGGATCTTGCCGCGCGTCTCGTTGTACATCCAGCCGGTCCACTTCGGCGCCCAGTAGTACCAGCCGGAGAACAGCGCGAAGAGCGAGCCCGCCACCAGCACGTAGTGGAAGTGCGCGACCACGAAATAAGTACCGTGATACTGGATGTCGAGCGGGGCCATTGCCAGCATCAGACCCGACAGACCACCGAACGTGAACACGATCAGGAAGCCGACCGCGAACAGCATAGGCGTTTCGAAGCTCAGCGAACCGCGCCACATCGTCGCGACCCAGTTGAACACCTTCACGCCCGTCGGCACGGCGATCAGCATGGTGGCGTACATGAAGAACAGCTGGCCCGTCACCGGCATGCCGGTGGCGAACATGTGGTGCGCCCAGACCATGAACGACAGAATCGCGATCGACGACGTTGCGTACACCATCGAGCTATAGCCGAACAGCGGCTTGCGCGAGAACGCCGGAATCACCTGCGACACGATCCCGAACGCCGGCAAGATCATGATGTACACCTCGGGGTGCCCGAAGAACCAGAAGATGTGCTGGTACATGACCGGGTCGCCGCCGCCTGCCGCGTTGAAGAACGACGTGCCGAAGTGACGGTCGAACAGCACCATGGTGATCGCGCCCGCCAGCACCGGCATCACGGCGATCAGCAGGTAGGCGGTGATCAGCCACGTCCAGACGAACATCGGCATTTTCATCAGCGTGAGGCCGGGTGCGCGCATGTTCAGGATCGTCACGACGATGTTGATCCCGCCCATGATCGACGAAGCACCCATCAAGTGGACCGCGAAAATCGCGAAGTCCATGCCCGGGCCCATCTGCGTGGAGAGCGGCGCGTACAGCGTCCAGCCCGCAGCGGTCGCGCCGCCTGGCGCGAAGAACGAACCGACCAGCAGAACAGCCGCCACCGGCAGAAGCCAGAAGCTGAAGTTGTTCATGCGGGCGAATGCCATGTCCGATGCGCCGATCTGCAGCGGCACCATCCAGTTCGCGAAGCCGACGAAGGCCGGCATGATCGCGCCGAACACCATGATCAGGCCATGCATGGTGGTCAACTGGTTGAAGAACTCGGGACGCATGATCTGCAAGCCCGGCTCGAACAGTTCGGCACGGATCATCAGCGCCATCACGCCCCCGGAGAGGAACATGGTGAACGAGAAGATCAGGTACAGCGTACCGATGTCCTTGTGATTGGTTGCGAACAGCCAACGGCGCCAGCCATGCGGCGTTTCGTGGGCATGGTCGCCGTGCACGTGTTCGTGGCCTGCGACTACATCGTGTCCGATGCTAGACATGACAATCTCCTAAAGCGAATACTGCGGTGCTGACCATGAACACGTCAGACAGCCGGGCTGATCTGAACACGCCGGGCTTCTTTCGCGTCGCTGCCGCCCGTGATCGTTTCCGGCTTCTTCAAAATAATATGGTCTTCGGCAATGCCGGCTGCTTTCAACGCGTCGCGCACGGCTTCGGCACGGCTCTTCGCGAGTTTCGCGTTGAGGTCGGCGGAACCGGTGGCGTCGGTGAAGCCCGACAGCGTGAATTTCGCATCCGGATGCGCTTTCGCGTAGGCCGCGGCTGCGTCGACTGCCGCTTTTGCGTCGGCCGGCAGCGTGCTCTTGCCGGTGTCGAAGTAGATGCTCGCCGGGAGTGCCGCTTGCGTTGCCGCGCTGTCCGAACCGGCCGCTGCCGGTGCCGACGCTGTTGCCGCTTCCGCGCCCGAGGCGCCGGATGCTGCCGCTGCGCCGCTCGCTGCCGCGCCTGCGTCGGCCAGATGGTTGCCGCCTTCCGGCAGCTTGCCGTTGCGGGCGTCGGCCACTTGCTTCGGCTGGAGAATGTCGCCGGTGTGGTTGCCCCACGAGTTACGTTCGTACGTGACCACCGAAGCGATCTCGACGTCGTTCAGCGTAGGCGCCCACGAGGGCATCGCATTCTTGCCCTTCAGCACCAGGCTGACGTGCTCGGCGATCGCGCCGTTGGCGATCTTGCTGCCGTCGAGCGCCGGGAATGCGCCTGCACCCTTGCCGGTCGGCTGGTGGCAGACCGCGCAGTTCGCCGCATAGACCTTGCCGCCGCGCTCCATCAGCTCGGCCATCGTGTACGTCTTGTTGGGATCGTCCTGGCCAGCGGCCATTTTCTTCTTCTGCGTGTCGACCCACTTCGCGTAGTCGTCGGCGGAGAGCACTTCGACCACCACCGGCATGAACGCGTGTTCCTTGCCGCACAGTTCCGTACAGAAGCCGCGGAACGTGCCGACCTTGTCAGCCTTGAACCACGTGTCGCGCACGAAGCCCGGGATCGCATCCTGCTTCACGCCGAAAGCCGGCACGTACCAGGAGTGGACCACGTCGTTCGCGGTGGTGATGATGCGGATTTTCTTGTCGACCGGGACGACCAGCGGATTGTCGACTTCCTGCAGATACGTGGTGGAAATCGGCTCGCGGCCATCCGTTTCCGCACGTGGCGTGGCCAGCGTGGACAGAAAGTTGATGCCTTCGCCCGGGCCCTTCACGTAGTCGTAGCCCCATTTCCACTGGTAGCCGGTGACCTTGATGGTGACGTCGGCGTTCGTGGTGTCTTTCATCGCGACCACCGTCTTGGTGGCGGGCAGCGCCATCAGCACGACGATGATGAACGGCACGATCGTCCAGATGATTTCGACGGTAGTGCTTTCGTGGAAGTTGGAAGCTTTGTGGCCTTTCGATTTGCGGTGAGCAAAGATCGAATAGAACATCACGCCGAACACGCCGACGAAGATGACCAGGCAAAGAACCAGCATGAACATGTGGAGGCTGAAGAGCTCCTCAGCGATCTTGGTCGCAGGCGGCTGGAGATTGATCTCGTTGACGGCGGGGCCGCCCGGAACATCGCCCACTGCCAGGGCCGCACCGGCGAAAAGCAGACCGCTCATCGCCAGCACGCCCATGAGGGCTCGCTTGATTGTTTTCATAGCTTCCTTACCCAAATTTTCCATTCAAACCCTCGACCCCGCTGGCAGGTTGCCTCGCGCTCCCCGTGAACGCCGCGCGACTCATCGCATTAACAACGCGTGAGCCACATGCGCAGTTCGCCTGCGAACTGCGCGCGCCGATACTGCGCGAGATGTTGCCCGATCATGATCGTCTGCCCGCGCGAGACCAGTTTGATCTGGTCACGCGGTGTTGCGCCCGCCTCGATCCGCACCCAGCGCGGATTGAACTCGAACTGCGTGAGTTGCTCGGCGCTGACCTGCTCGATGACGAGCCGGTTCTGAAACAACCGGATGCGCTCGTAATCCACAGCATGACGCGCATATATGGCAAACGCGATGCCCACCGCCAGCAATTCGATACCGGTGAACGGCAACACCAGCCAGGCGCCGACCAGAACCAGCATGAAAGCAATTGCCAACGAGAACAACGCTAGCGATACGTAGAAATACACGAACTGCCGCGGCGATATCGAACAGTTGCGTTTCATCGTCCAGTCTTTCAGAACCGGTTCTGAATCCGCCAGCAGATCTGATGCTTCCATCGCTGCCTCCCGCCGATTGTCTCCAATCGCCGCCAGCGCCAATCTTCGCAGCCATTATTCCGGCCGTTCGATCACCGCCGCGCTATCTTATCTTGCTGCCCTGTGCCTCGGGCCTGCCGCCCCAAATGTGGGAACTCCGGGCGACAAACTGACGCATTATAGGCGCGATCCATAGCATCCACAAGCAAGCCTCCATTGGCCCACAAGCCATGCGCGACAAGCCTCCGCGCCGTTTTGACGCACCTTTTGCGCGTCTTTTGAAGTGGTAATTTCAGACATAACAGATGTCGTCTTTACCGCCCCGGCAATTCTTCAACGATTCCTCGACGAACCTCGTCCAATGTCCTCGATTCGCACGATGCCGTGACCTTCGGCCGTGGTACGCGGCACGGCTTTCCATGCGTGTCCGTAGATCACTTCGAAGGTCAGCGCGATCGTGCCGTCGGCGCGCCGGCGGGCTTCGAGGGCCGCGAGCAAAGCCTTGTGCAGCCGGCGCGCCGCGGCGCTCGACGACGCTTCGCGCTCGAACGGATAGGCGCCCCAGCGGCGCACGTCGGCGAGCAGCGACTGCGGCGACTTATAGGTAATGGTGAGGACTTCCTGGTCCATCACGGGGATTTCGAAGCCGCTTTCGACCAACATGTCGCCGAGATCGTGCATGTCGACGAAGTCGATCACATGCTTGCGCGAGGGGACGCCATGCGCGGCCTCGACTTCGGCATAGGCGCCGCGCAATTCCTTGAGCGAGTCGGGGCCGAGGGTGCTGAACATCAGCAGGCCGTTGACTTTCAGCACGCGCTGCCACTCGGGAAACACGAGATCGGGCCGCGAGTGCCAGTGGAGCGCCAGATTGGACCAGATGAATTCGAAGGCGCCGGCCGCGAACGGCAGCGCCGAAAAGTCGGCTTGGGCGAAGCGCGGACCACGGGCGCCAAGCGCCTTGCCGAGCGATGCCGGCAAAAAGCGCCGCCAGCTCGTGCCGCCGGAATCGTGCTGGAGCGCGCGCGTGAGCATGCCGTGCGAGAGGTCGGAGCCGAACACCGGCGCTTCGGGAAAGCGCTCGCGCAGAGCGGGAATGTCTTCGCCCGCGCCGCAGCCGGCGTCAAGCACGCTCGCCGGCATGACCTTGATGAAGTCGAGACGCTCGCGCATACGTTGCGCGATCTCGCGCGGCAGGAACGCGACCTCGTCGAAAGTCGCTGCGCGACGGTCGAAGATCCGCCGGAGGCGCCGGGAATCATAGGCCGGACGGCCAGTTTGAGCGGAAGTTGGGGACATGGGTGTCGTGCTGGCGTGGAGCACGAAGTATACTCGCTCGCTTCTTTCCATTCAGCGTGAAGGGCCTTCGCGGGCGGTTCCACCGTGTCATTCCGACCCATTTCATCATTTTCCGGCGGCAGATTCGCGCGCTTCGCGAGCGGCTTTCGTTCAGCCTGGCCGCGCGTCATGCACGCGGCGTTGCCGAATCTCTGCGCGTTATGCGGCAATTTGTCGCATACGACGCTGTGCCCCGGTTGCGACGACGCCTACTGGAACGAAAGCCGCTTGCGCTGCACCGTCTGCGCAGTGCCGTTATCCCATTCGCGATGGGCGGCTTACGCGCAATATCGCTGCGCGGATTGCATCGGCGAGCCGCCACCGTTCGACGCGACCTTCGCCCTCGCCGACTATCGGGCGCCGCTGGATACGCTCGCGGTCGGCCTGAAATTTCGCGCGCGGCTGATGCTGGCGCGCGAGTTCGCACAACGGCTCGCGCGTCTTGCGGAGGATTCCTGGCAGGACCACGCCGAATGGCCGGACGTGATCGCGCCCGTGCCGCTGGCCAGAAAACGGCTCACCGAGCGCGGCTATAACCAGGCTTGGCAGATCGCCAGGCCGCTGGCCCGGGCGCTGAAGTTACGCAGCGACGCCACCTTGCTGGATCGCGTGATTCACACCGCGCCGCAGTCCAGGCTCGATCTCGACGCCCGCCGCCTGAACGTAGGCCGCGCCTTCAAGGTCGCTGGATCTGTCCAAGGCCTGCACGTCGGCATCGTCGACGATGTGATGACGACCGGCGCCACGCTCGAAGCGCTGGCGCGCACGCTGAAGGCAGCCGGCGCTCGGCGGGTCACCAACTTCGTCGCGCTGCGCACGCCGAAAAACTAGTCTCCACCTGAGCTCACCATGTTCAATGTCGTTCTCGTAGAACCGGAAATTCCGCCGAACACCGGCAACGTGATCCGCCTGTGCGCCAACACCGGCGCTCGGCTGCATCTGATCGAACCGCTCGGCTTTCCGCTCGACGACGCCAAGTTGCGCCGCGCCGGCCTCGACTATCACGAGTACGCGCAAATGAACGTGCATGCGGGTTGGGCGGCGTTCATCGCCAGGGAAGCGCCGGACCCGGCGCGCATGTTCGCCTTCACCACGCGCGGCTCGGGCCGCTTTCACGAGCACGCCTTTCAATCCGGCGACTGGTTCGTGTTCGGCGCCGAAACGCGTGGCCTGCCCGACCCGGTGCTCGACCAGTTCGCCAATGAGCAACGCGTGCGCCTGCCCATGCGGCCAGGCAACCGCAGCCTGAATCTGTCGAATACCGTTGCGATTGTTGTGTTCGAAGCGTGGCGTCAGACCGGCTTCGAAGGCGGCGCCTGACGGCGTTTCAGTTCGGCTTCGTAGCGCGCGAACATGGCGTCGTCGAAACAGGCGAACACCACCTGTTCGATTTGCGGCGTGCGCGGCAACGTGTCGAGCACGGTGCCGAGCGCGATCCGCACCGCCTGATCTGCGGGGAAATGGTAGATGCCGCAACTGATCGCGGGAAACGCAATGCTCTTGCACTGCGCCTCGCGCGCCACCTCGAGCGAGCGCTGATAGCAGGACGCCAGCAGGTCGGCCTCGCCATGCGTCCCGCCGCGCCAGACCGGGCCGACTGCGTGAATCACATGTCTGGCCGGAAGGCGGTAGCCGGCGGTCAGCTTCGCGTCGCCGGTCGCGCAGCCGCCGAGCGCCTCGCACTCGCGCAGCAACTCTTTGCCGGCCGCGCGATGAATCGCGCCATCCACGCCGCCTCCGCCCAATAACGACGTATTCGCGGCGTTGACGATCGCATCCAAGGCGAGCGTGGTGATGTCGACTACGCGTGCTTCCAGCGTGCAACGATTGAATCTGAGCATGAGAACCTCGCTGATCCGAAGCGTCGATAAAACGTGGACAGCGCGAGCAGGCAGCCGTTCAGCGCTTTGGCGCGCTAAACGGCTGAAAGACAAGGCTTATTCGGCTTTGGAGTCGCGCCGCAGCAGGGCGCTGACGGCGTCGCGCGGCGCCACGCCGTCGAACAGCACGGCGCAGACCGCCTGCGTGATCGGCATCTCGATGCCATGCGCGCGAGCAATCGCGAGCACGGCTTGCGCGCAACGCACGCCTTCGGCCACGTGACCGAGGGCGCCGAGAATATCCTCCAGCGTGCGGCCCGCGGCGAGTTGCACGCCGACGGTGCGATTGCGTGACAGATCGCCGGTTGCGGTCAGGATCAGATCGCCCAGACCGGTCAAACCGGTGAACGTTTCCGCGCGTCCGCCCAGCGTCACGCCGAGGCGCGACATTTCGGCGAGACCGCGCGTGATCAGCGCCGCGCGCGCATTCAAACCGAGGCCGAGGCCGTCGGCGATGCCCGTTGCGATGGCCAGCACGTTTTTCACCGCACCGCCCACTTCCACACCGACGACGTCGTCGCCGGTATAGATGCGCATGGCGCCGTGATGAAACGCGGCGACCGTGCGCTCGCGGCACGCCGCCGACGCACTCGCGATGGTCAGCGCGACCGGCAAGCCCTGCCCGACTTCGCGCGCGAAGCTCGGCCCGGAGAGCACACCGTTGCTCTGGTGTTCCGGCAGTTCGGCCGCGACCACCTGATGCGGCATCAACTGCGAGTCGGCTTCAAAGCCCTTGCACAACCACACGAGATGGGCCGGCACTTTGCCCGCGTCGCGCATCGCCTGAAACAGACCGCGCAGTCCGGCCACGGGCGTCGCCACGACGCATAACGCGTCGTCGGCGAGCGCATGGTCGAGCGCTGCGTTCAGATCGGCTTCATAGCGAAGCGAAGGCGGCAAAGCAACGCCCGCCAGATAGCGGGCGTTTTCGTGCGAAGCGGAGAGCTCGGCCATGAGCGCGGGCTCGCGCCCCCACAACACCGTGTCGTGCCTGACGGCCAGATGGCCGGCGAGGGCTGTGCCCCATGCGCCGGCGCCGAGGACAGCAACCTTCATAGCCGGCACTGCCTGCGACACGTTAGTGCGTGACGCCGTTCTGCGCCGCGCCGTCCTGGCCACCCATCTGCGCGAGACGTTGCTCGTACAGCGCCTGGAAGTTGATCTCGGCGAGGTGGATCGGCGGGAAACCGGCGCGGGTGATCGCGTCGGCAATGTTCGAGCGCAGGTACGGAAACAGGATGGTCGGGCAGGCAATGCCGACCAGCGGATCGATCTGCTCAGCCGGAATGTTGCGGATGTCGAAAATGCCCGCTTGCTTGGCTTCGATCAGGAACGCCACCTTGTCCGCAACCTTGGCCGTGACCGTGCCCGTGACGAGGATTTCGAACACGGTGTCGGCGAGGCGCTCAGCCTTCACGTCGACTTCGACTTCGACCGAGGGCATTTCCTGTTCGAGGAAGATGCCCGGCGAATTCGGCTGCTCGAGCGACATGTCCTTCAGATAGATGCGCTGGATGTTGAAGAACGGCTGGTTATTCTCGTCGGACATGATGAAGTGATTCCCTGATAGATATGCATAGTGGCGGCCCATGCAAGCATGGGCCGCCAGATCATTGCGGCGCGCCGCCCGCCCTGATGAGGCGAGGCCGCGCCGGCTTGGTGTTCACCCGCCCTTCTCTAGCGCCCGCGGGCGCGCGAAGTCAGGCGGTTGCTTCGAGCAGCGGCATCAGACCGCCCGCGCGATCGAGCGCGGAAAGGTCATCGTACCCGCCCACATGCGTCTCGCCGATGAACACTTGCGGCACCGTGCGGCGACCGGTCCGGGTCATCATTTCCTCACGACGGGCCGGGTCTTTGTCGATCAGTACCTTTTCAACGTGCTCGACGCCGCGCGACTTTAAAAGACGTTCGGCCATCTGGCAATACGGGCACACCTGGGTGCTGTACATGATCACTTTGTTCACTTGGCTGCTCCTTGTTTCACAACCGGCATACCGGCTTTCTGCCAGGCGTCGACACCGCCTTCGAGAACATGGACTTCCGCGTAACCTGCATCCTGCACGATACGCGCTGCCTTGTTCGACTGCTGGCCGGTCTGGCATACCAGCAGCACCGGGTTGCTCTTGTTCTTCACGAGTTGCGCGACCTTCGCCTGCAACTCTGCAAATTCAAGGTGCCGCGCCGCGGGCAAATGCCCTTTGGCGTAGTCGGCGGACGGACGCAGATCGATGACCGCCGCATTGCGCCGGTTGATCAGTTGCGTGGCTTCAGCGGCCGACAGGCCGCCGCGCCCGCGCCGGCTGATCGTCGGCCACAGCAGCAACCCACCGGAGATGAGGACGATCGCGATCAGTACAAGGTTTGTGTAATCAGTGAAAAACTTCACGGAAAATCCGCCGAAAAAGAGAGAAATCGAAAAGGGCAATCCAGCCATTATAAAATAACCGTCTGACGCGATGGCGGCGCTCCTTCAGAGGACCGCGCGCAGCGCTTTCCCGCTTCCTCACTACCGACCGGCAATCTCATGTACAAACTCGTTCTCATCCGCCACGGCGAATCGACGTGGAACAAGGAAAACCGCTTCACGGGCTGGGTCGACGTCGACCTGACCGAACAGGGCAACAATGAGGCGCAACAGGCGGGCGTGCTGCTGAAGGACTCGGGCTACACGTTCGACATCGCCTACACCTCGGTGCTCAAGCGTGCGATCCGCACCTTGTGGCACGTGCAGGACAAAATGGATCTGATGTACCTGCCGGTGGTGCATTCGTGGCGTCTGAATGAACGCCACTACGGCGCGCTGTCAGGTCTGAACAAGGCGGAAACGGCCGCGAAGTTCGGCGACGAACAGGTGCTGGTCTGGCGCCGCAGCTACGACACGCCGCCGCCGGCGCTCGAGCCGACGGACGAACGTGCGCCCTATAACGACCCACGCTACGCCAAAGTGCCGCGCGAGCAACTGCCGCTCACCGAATGCCTGAAAGACACCGTCGCGCGCGTTCTGCCCCTGTGGAACGAGTCGATTGCGCCGGCCATCAAGTCGGGCCGCAAGGTCGTGATCGCCGCCCACGGCAACTCGATCCGCGCGCTGGTGAAGTACCTCGACAACATTTCGGACGACGACATCGTCGGCCTGAATATTCCGAACGGCGTGCCGCTCGTCTATGAACTCGACGAAGACCTGAAGCCCATCAAGCACTACTATCTGGGCGACCAGGAAGCGATCGCCAAGGCACAGGCCGCTGTTGCCAAGCAAGGCAAGGCCGGCTGATCTGCCATCTTGCCGCCATGTTGCCGTCAGAAACGCGGTGAATGGCGGCTCACGGGTCGCGCCGACGGGCAGGACGAGCCAGTCAGCGCGGCTCGCTTGATTCGAGCGCGCCGTCCTGGCCGCCATCCATTCGTTACGGCACATTACTTCGTCGTTGTGCGCGCAATCCAACGAACCAGGTCCGGCGCGTGCTGTCGAATCACGATTGCCTGCGCCGCGCCCTGACTTGGCGGGTGTGCAGTTATACTTGTCCGTCCCCATCTCTATCGACGCTGCCACGCGCTTCCGACCGCAACAGACTCTATGCGAAAGAACCTGAAAAATATCGGCCTGATTGCCGCGGGCCTTGCTACCGGCGTATTTGCCACCCTGCAGCTTTCGGCTTCGGCCCAGCAACCCGCCGGCGCAGCGTCGAACGCCGTTGCACCGCTGCCGCTGGACCAGCTCAGGCTCTTTGCCGAAGTATTCGGGCAAATCAAGCACGAATACGTCGAACCGGTCGACGATAAAAAGCTTCTCACCGCCGCCATCAAGGGCATGGTGTCGAGCCTCGACCCACACTCCTCCTACCTCGACAAGACCGATTACGAGGAACTGCAGGAGCAGACCAAAGGTCGCTTCGCCGGCCTTGGCATCGAAATTTCGTCGGAAGACGGCCTGATCAAGGTGATTTCGCCGATCGAAGACACGCCCGCGTTCCGCGCCGGCATTCGTCCGGGCGACCTGATCACGCGTATCAACGACAAACCCGTGCGCGGCATGACGCTCGACCAGGCGGTCAAGCAGATGCGCGGCGACCCGGGCACCAAGGTCACGCTCACCATCTTCCGCAAGACCGACGACCGCACGTTCCCGCTCACGGTTACGCGCGCGATCATCAAGGTCCAGTCGGTCAAGATGAAGATCCTTGCGCCGGGCTACGCCTATGTGCGGATCACGAGCTTCCAGGAACGTACCGTGCCTGACCTGGCTGCGAAGCTGCAAGACATCGCGCGTCAGCAGCCGAATCTGAAGGGTCTCGTGCTCGACCTGCGCAATAACGGCGGCGGCCTGCTGCAAAGCGCGGTCGGCGTGGCCGGCGCGTTCCTGCCGCCAAATTCGGTTGTGGTGTCCACCAACGGCCAGATTCCGGATTCGAAGCAGGTCTATCGCGACACCTACGACAACTACCGCCTGCAATCCTTCGACAGCGATCCGCTGAAGGACGAAGCGCCGATCTTCAAGACCGTGCCGATGATCGTGCTGACCAACGCGTACTCCGCGTCGGCGTCGGAGATCGTCGCGGGCGCGCTGCAGGATCAGCACCGTGCGCTGATCGTCGGCAAGACCACCTTCGGCAAGGGTTCGGTGCAGACCGTGCGTCCCATGACGGCCGACACCGCACTGCGTCTGACCACGGCGTACTACTACACGCCGAGCGGCCGATCGATCCAGAACAAGGGCATCCGTCCTGACGTCGCGGTCGATCAATACGCAGAAGGCGATCCGGACGACGCACTCGTCACCCGCGAAGTCGACTACACGAATCACCTTGCGAACACGCAAGATCCGAACGAGAAGAAGGAAGCGGAACAGCGCGAACAGGAGCGCATGGACCAGTTGCGCCAGCTTGAAGAGCAGAACGACAAGAAGACGCCGGAACAGCGCCAGAAGGATCGTGAGCGCAAGCCGGTGGAATTCGGTTCGGCCGACGACTTCATGCTGCAACAGGCGCTGAACAAGCTGGAAGGCAAGCCGGTGCAGGAATCGAAGTCGCTGACCGAGCGCCGTCTCGCGCAAAACAAGCCGGCCGCGTCGGCGTCCGCGCCGGTCGCGGTGAAGCCGACGCAACCGGTGCCGGGTGCAGCGGCCCCCACGCCTGCTTCGCAAAGCAACTAAGCAGCCAGTCTGACGTGTCTTCGCAGCGAAACATGCTGCGAAGACACGCTGCCATACCCAGCATCAGCAAGAACACCCGCTCCCGGCGCGATTAAAATATCCACAACGCGCACGGCAGGCCCGTCGGTCCTGCATCTCATCGCGCGACACATTCACGCGCCCCGCCATGAACGACGATCAACTCCTTCGCTATTCCCGCCACATCCTCGTCGATGAAATCGGCATCGAGGCGCAACAGCGCTTTATCGATGCGCACGCGATCATCGTCGGCGCGGGCGGCCTGGGCTCGCCCGCGGCAATGTATCTGGCTGCGGCGGGCGTCGGTCGTTTGACTTTGGTCGATGCCGACACGGTCGACCTGACCAATCTGCAGCGGCAAATCCTGCATGTGACCGCATCGGTTGGACGCAAGAAGGTCGAGTCCGGGCGTGACGCGATCGCGCGGATCAATCCCGAGGTCGCGGTGGACGCGGTGGCCGAGCGCGTCGACGACGCGTGGCTCGACGCGCACGTGCCGCACACGAGCGTCGTGCTCGATTGCACCGATAACTTCGCCACGCGCCATGCGATCAACCGCGCCTGCGTGAAGCACGGCGTGCCGCTGGTGTCGGGCGCGGCGTTGCGCTTCGACGGCCAGATCAGCACCTTCGATCTCCGCGACGAAGCGTCGCCCTGCTACGCCTGCGTGTTTCCCGAAGACCAGCCGTTCGAGGAAGTAGCGTGTTCGACCATGGGCGTGTTCGCGCCGACGGTGGGCATTGTCGGTTCGATGCAGGCGGCCGAAGCGCTCAAGGTGATCGGCGCAATCGGCACGCCCTTGCTCGGCCGCCTGATGATGCTGGATTCACTGCGGATGGAGTGGACCACGATGCGCATCGCGCGCCAGCCGGATTGTCCGGTGTGCGGACAGACGCACCTCGCCTGACGCTAGCTAGCCTCCTCAACCGCACGCTGAAACAGAAACGCCGCCCAATGGGCGGCGTCTTCACCGGATGACGAGGCAAGCGTGGCGAATCAAGCCAGCATCACGCGCTTGAGCGCAGCCTGCACTTCTTCCGGTTCGAACGAAGCCAGCACATCGGCCACCGGCTTCTCCAGAGTCTTCAGATGCGAGCGCAGCACTTCCTGCTTGACCACCAGCAGCTGGCTCGGATGCATCGAAAACTCGGTGAGGCCCATGCCGAGCAACAGGCGCGTCAACGTCGGATCCCCCGCCATCTCACCGCACACCGAGACCGGCACGCCCGCCCGCTTTGCTTCGCGCAGCGTGAACGCGATCAGATGCAGCACCGCCGGATGCAGCGGGTCATACAGATGCGCGACCGAGTTGTCCGCCCGATCGATTGCGAGCGTGTACTGGATCAGATCGTTGGTGCCGATCGACAGAAAATCGAGCCGCTTGAGGAACAGCGGCAAAGCGATGGCGGCGGCCGGAATCTCGATCATCGCGCCGACCTGCACGTTCGGATCGTAGGCCATACCCGCGTCGTCGAGCTGACGCTTGGCTTCGCGAATCAGATCGAGCGTCTGGTCGATTTCCTGGGCGTGCGCGAGCATCGGAATCAGAATCTTCACCGAGCCGAACGCCGACGCGCGCAAAATAGCGCGCAACTGCGTGAGGAACATCTGCGGCTCGGAAAGACTCCAGCGAATCGCTCTCAGCCCCAAGGCCGGGTTCGCGGCGGTTTCGTAAGCATCGCCCCCGCTCATCGAATCGAGCGGCTTGTCGGCGCCCACGTCGATCGTACGGATAGTCACCGGCAGCCCGTTCATCAACTCGACCGCGCGACGATACGCGCCGAACTGCTCCTCCTCTTCCGGCAGGCGGTCCTTGTGATTCATGAACAGGAACTCGGTGCGGAACAGGCCGACGCCGGTCGCGCCCGCATCGACCGCGGCGCGCGCGTCGTCCGGCAACTCGATGTTCGCGCACAGTTCGATGCGGGTGCCGCACAGCGTTTGTGTAGGCGAAAACTTCAGCCGTTGCAGCTTGCGCTGCTCGAGCGCCTTCTCGCTCTGCCGATACGAGTACTCTTCGAGCACGATCGGCGCGGGATCGACGATCACAATGCCATGATCGCCGTCGACGATAATCAGGTCGTCCTGGCGAATCAGCGCGCTCGCGTGCTGCACGCCGACCGCCGCCGGAATGCCCAGGCTGCGCGCGACGATCGCCGTGTGCGACGTGCGGCCGCCGAGGTCCGTGACGAAACCCTGAAATGTCTGGGTCTTGAACTGCATCATGTCGGCCGGTGCGATGTCGTGCGCGACCACGATCATTTCGTCGCATGCACCGTGCACGCCGTCGCCCAGCGCCACCGACGCGCCGGCGAGCGCCTTCAGCACGCGCTCCACCACCTGCTCGATATCGGCTTTGCGCTCGCGCAGGTACTCGTCTTCGATATCGTCGAAATGGCGCGAGAGGCGCTCGAGCTGCTCGGTCAGCGCCCACTCCACGTTGTAGCGGCGTGTGCGGATCAGGTCGAAGGTTTCCTGCACGAGCATCGCATCGTTCAGGATCATTGAATGCACGTTGATGAACGCGCCCATTTCGCTAGGTGCGTCCGCGGCAAGATCGGCACGCAGCGTTTCGAGCTCGTAATGCACGTGTTGCTGGGCCGTGCGAAAGCGCTCGATCTCGCTCTCGATCTGGGCGGGTTCGATCAGATAGTGGTCTACGTCAAGTGCAGCCGGGGCGATCAGATAAGCCCGCCCGATGGCGATACCGCGTGACACGGGAATTCCATGCAGCGTGAAGGACACGCGCACCTCCTCTAGTTGTGTGATGCCGCGGCAAACCGCTGCAATGCTCTCAGACACTGTCCGTCATTATAAATTCCACGCCCTCCGTCGATGCGACGGGGGTGTGTGCAGTGCAGCACGAAAAACCGTAAGCAGCCGTGGCAATGCGCCTTCATCGGCCTCGCGCTTCGCGTATCGCTCGACTCAAGTCTCGCAAGCGCATGCCGACGCGCGCGCCCTCACGCGCGTTTCGTCTGCCCATTGTCATGCGCTAAAAAAAACGCCGCGGACAACCGCGGCGTTCTTGCTCATCGCAACGTGGACGCACGGGTTCACTGCCCCTCGCCGAATTTATCGGCAATCAGTTTCAACAATGCGTCCATCGCTTCTTTTTCATCGGAGCCTTCCGTTTCGATCAGCACCGTGCTGCCGATGCCCGCGGCCAGCATCATCACGCCCATGATGCTCTTGGCATTGATACGGCGGCCATTGCGGCTCATCCAGATTTCCGCCTGATAGTTGCCCGCGAGTTGGGTCAACTTGGCCGACGCGCGCGCGTGCAGCCCCAGCTTGTTCACAATAGTCGTTTCCTGTTGCAGCATGTGATGGTCCGAAGCGCGGGTAAGTGTTGTTGTGAAAGGTGAAACTGCGAAGCGATTGCAATGCGCCTGCCACCCAAGGCGAGCCGGCGCAATAACTTATAAGCCGGCCGAATCGGCTTTCTGTGTCAGGTCGGCCTCAGGGGGCAACGCAGGGATACAGTCTGCCGATGCCGCCTCCGGCGGCAGAGCCGGCAAACAATCGCCGGATTCCGCCGTGGGTGCAATGGGCGCCGGGGTGGCCGGTCCGATCGCATGCACGCCCTTGGTGGCGCCGGCGAGTGCCTTGTCGACCAGCGTGTCGAGCGGCGTGGCGCGATAACAGACCGCACGCACCAGCATCGGTAAATTGACGCCGCACAGCACGCGCACGTCCGGCAGCGATGCGAGCCGTCCGGCGATATTCGCCGGCGTGGCGCCGAACATATCCGTGAGGACGAGCGCGCCGTTTTCTTCCTTGAGACGCTCGATCTCCGAGTTCGCAAACGCAACCTGCTGTACCGGATCGCAATCCGGCGATACGTCGATCACGCCGATACGAGCCGGCAAGCCACCATAGATGTGCGAAATGCAATCGCGCAACGCGGTGGCGAACGGAGCGTGCGCAATGATCAGAATGCCTGCCATGTCAGCCTTACTGCAAAAGAACGGCCTCGAACCGTGAACCGGGACGAAGCCCGGTTCGTCAGCGCCCTCTGCCGGCCGTGGGCCATGAGGGCCGGAACGCATCAATTGACGAGCGGCTTGCCGCGCATGGCGTCGTGCCTGCGCCGGCGAAACACTGCTCGCTTACAGTCCGCTGCCCGTGACACCCGTCGGGTCCGATCGATTCACCTTGGCGCGGAAGAGCGGGCATTGTATCAGGCTCATTTTCGCGCCAATTCCGGCGTGCTGCGTGAGGCGGACTTGTTACACAGTTTGGGGGGCATGGCGGGCATTCAAGTGCCGCCAGCAGGCCGCGCCATCACCCCGCCGCGCGCTCCAATGCGTCGATGAACATGGCGGCCACGTCGAAGCCGGTTTGATCCATGATCTCGCGGAAACACGTCGGGCTCGTCACGTTCACTTCGGTCAGCCAGTCGCCGATCGCATCCAGCCCGACCAGCAGCAAACCGCGCGCGGCAAGCACGGGCGCCAGCGTATCGGCAATCTTGCGGTCGTGATCGGTCAGCGGACGCGCCACGCCCAGGCCACCGGCCGCGAGATTGCCGCGCACTTCATTACCCTGAGGAATACGCGCGAGCGAATATGGCACGGCTTCACCGCCGATCAGCAAAATCCGCTTGTCGCCCTCTTTGATCTCGGGGATGAATTTTTGCGCCATCACCGAACGCGCGCCGTCGTGGCTCAGCATTTCGATGATCGACCCAAGGTTCATGCCGTCGGCCTTCACCCGGAACACGCCCATGCCGCCCATGCCGTCGAGCGGCTTCAGGATCACGTCGCCATGTTCCTCATGGAACGCGCGCAAACGGGTCGCGTCGCGCGTGACCAGCGTGGGCGTGACGAACTGCGCGAACTCGCCGATCGCGAGCTTTTCCGAATGATCGCGAATCGCCTGCGGTTTGTTGAAGATGCGCGCGCCGCCGCGTTCGGCCATTTCGAGCAGCCACGTCGACGTGACGTATTCCATGTCGAACGGCGGGTCTTTGCGCATCACCACGGCGCTGAAGCTCTTGAGCGAGCGCGGCGCGGCTGCTTCAGCGTCGTACCAGACCTCGCGATGCAGATCGGTGACGTCGCCGACAATCGCAAAGCGCTGCACGTTCGCCTCGACGTCGCCGCCCGTCCACGCCAGATGCTTCGGCTCGCACGTGTACACCACGTGACCGCGGCGCGCGGCTTCGGCCATCATCGCGTAGGTCGAGTCTTTATAGATCTTGAATTGCGTGAGCGGATCGGCGATGAAAAGAATGTCCATGAAGGTCCCGGTGCGCCCTGACGGGCTTGGCATTGATCGTAAATATAGTCGTTGAAAATGGCGATGGCGGCACGCATGCCGCCATCGGCCACCCGAGGTGGCTTAGACCTGAATCGCTTCCGGATCGGTCTTTTCCAGTTCCACCGATGCGGCCAGCAGCCCGAGCCGCGCCACCACGCCGTACATATAGAAGCGGTTCGGCGGCGCCGCGCCCGGCTTGGCGTGCGCGTCGGGCAGCGCCGTATGCTCGAAGCCGAGCGGCACGAAGTGCATGCCCGGCGCGTTCAGATTCTGATCGCGCTCGCGACTGCCGTGCACGCGGTAGAAGCCGCCCACCACGTAGCGGTCGATCATGTACACGACCGGCTCGGCCACTTCTTCGCCGATGCGCTCGAAGGTGTACACGCCTTCCTGCACGATCACGTCATGCACTTCCAGGCCGTCTTTGGTCGCGGCCATCTTGGCGCGTTCGCGCTTGGTGAGCGCGGCGACTTCCGACGCGTCGTGCACGGTCATCACGCCCATGCCGTACGTGCCCGCGTCCGACTTGATGACGACATACGGTTTTTCGGAGATGCCGTACTCGCGATACTTCTTGGCGATCTTCTTCAGCACGCCGTCGATCGCGTCCGTCAGCGCTTCCTCGCCGGTGCGTTCCTGGAAGTCGACGCCTTCAACGTGCGCGAAGTACGGGTTGATCATCCACGGGTCGATCTCGACCATTTTCGCGAATTTCTTTGCGACGTCGTCGTAACAGGAAAAATGCGTGGATTTGCGGCGCACGGCCCAACCGGCATGCAGCGGCGGCAGCAAATACTGCTCGTGCAGATTTTCGAGCACGGGCGGAATGCCGCCCGACAGATCATTATTCAGCAGAATCGAGCACGGGTCGAAATTCTTCAGGCCGAGGCGCCGCTGCGAACGCTCGAGCGGTTCGAGCACGAGCTTCTGACCGTCGGAGAGCGCGATCGTGACCGGCCCATTGATGGTTTCGTCGAGCGTGCCGAAACGCACATTCAAGCCGGCCTGGCGCATGATCGCGGCCAGACGGGCGACATTCTCGAGATAAAACGCGTTGCGCGTGTGGCGCTCCGGAATCACCAGCAGATTCTTTGCGTCCGGACAGATCTTCTCGATCGACGCCATCGCCGCCTGGACGGCGAGCGGCAACACTTCCTGCGGCAGATTGTTGAATGCGCCAGGAAACAGATTGGTGTCGACCGGCGCGAGCTTGAAGCCCGCGTTGCGCAGATCGACGGAACAATAGAACGGCGGCGTGTGCTCCTGCCATTCGAGCCGGAACCAGCGTTCGATGGCGGGAGTAGCGTCGAGGATCTTCCGCTCAAGATCGAGCAGCGGGCCGTTTAACGCCGTAACTAGGTGCGGAACCATTGATCACTCGCAGACTGGAGAAAAAAGATTGTAGAGCAAATGCTTTGTCCATTTGGGGACGGTTTCTCCATTCGCAAGCGGACGCGAATGCATTCTCGCTATTGCCATCATAGGCGGGGAAAACTACCGTTTACAAGATAGCGCGCAAGAAAAAAGCCCGCCATGAAGGCGGGCCAAAATCGCTGCGCTTATCCGTCATCCCCACGAGCCCGGGAGCGCGGGCTCGCGGTGTGTTGCTTATTCGACGTGTTCGCCGTGCAGCGTCACGTCCAGACCTTCGCGTTCCTGTTCTTCCGTCACACGCAGGCCCATCACCATGTCGATGATCTTCAGCAGGATGTAGCTCACCACGCCGCTGTAGATCAGCGTCGTCAGCACGCCCTTGGCTTGCAGGATCACGCTGCCATCCGCGCCGCCGATGTCCTTCACCGCGAACACGCCGGTCAGCAGCGCACCCACGATACCGCCGATGCAGTGCACGCCGAACGCGTCGAGCGAGTCGTCGTAACCGAGCTTGTGTTTGAGCCACGTTGCCGACCAGAAGCAGATCACGCCCGCTGCGATACCGATCACCAGCGAACCCGCCATGCCAACGAAGCCCGAAGCCGGCGTAATCGCCACCAGACCCGCCACGGCGCCCGACACGATACCGAGTACCGACGGCTTACCCTTGGTCGCCCATTCGGCGAACATCCATGCGAGTGCTGCCGCTGCGGTCGCCACTTGCGTTGCGAACATCGCGAAACCGGCACGGCCGTCTGCTGCCACTGCCGAACCCGCATTGAAGCCGAACCAGCCTACCCACAGCATGGCGCCGCCGATCAGCGTGAGCGTCAGGTTGTGCGGCGCCATCGCTTCCTTGCCGTAACCGACACGCTTGCCGAGCACCAGTGCGCAGACCAGCGCCGCGATACCGGCGTTGATGTGCACCACCGTGCCGCCCGCGAAGTCGAGGATGCCCGCGCTAGCCAGCCAGCCGGTCGGTTCCCAGACCATGTGCGCGATCGGCGAGTAGACGATGATCGACCACAGCGTCATGAACACCAGCATCGCCGAGAACTTCATACGGTCGGCAAACGCACCCGTGATCAGCGCCGGGGTAATGATCGCGAACGTCATCTGATAGACGACGTAGACCGTTTCCGGGATCGTCGGCGCGAGGTGGCTGACGGTCAGCGTCGTGGCCTTGTCGCCCTTGATGTAGTTCATGCCCGACATGAAGAAGCGCGAGAAGCCGCCAATGAACGATCCACCCGGCGTGAAGGCGAGGCTGTAGCCCACCACGACCCAGATGATCGACACGAGGCAAGTGATCGCGAAGCTTTGCATCAGAATCGCGAGCACGCTCTTCTTGCGGACCATGCCGCCGTAGAACAGCGCCAGACCCGGGATCGTCATGAACAGCACGAGCGCGGTGGAAGTCAGCATCCAGGCGGTGTCGCCCGAATTGATCTTCGACGAATCGACCGAGAACGGCGCGGTCGGGGCAGCCGGCGCAGCGTCCGATGCGGCGGCGGCCGCGCTGGCAGCCGGTGCGGCGGACGCGTCAGCGGCCGGTGCCGAAGCCGCGGCGGCAGCAGGTGCCGCCGAAGCGTCCGGTGCCGGCGCGCTCGCCGTCGTATCGGGAGCAGCGGCCGAAGCGGCTGCGGGGGCGGAAGCGTCGTCCGCGAGGGCGGCGCCGATACCGCCCGCGAGCAGCGAACCGGCCATCAGCAAGGACATCATTAATTTGCGCATCTTTCGTTTCCTCTTGTCGCTATCTGTGTCGCTATCTTTTGGTATTACAGAGCGTCCGCGCCAGTCTCCCCGGTGCGGATCCGAATCACCTGTTCGATCGGCGTGACGAAAATCTTGCCGTCGCCGATCTTGCCCGTGCGAGCCGCACGCTCGAGCGCCTCGATCGCCTGGTCGACGATGTCGTCCGAGACAGCGGCCTCGATCTTCACCTTCGGCAGAAAATCGACGACGTATTCGGCGCCGCGATACAGCTCCGTGTGACCTTTCTGGCGACCGAAACCTTTGACTTCCGTCACCGTGATGCCCGAGACGCCGATGGCCGACAAGGCTTCGCGCGCCTCATCGAGCTTGAACGGCTTGATGATTGCGGTAATGAGTTTCATGACATCCCTCGCTTAGTTGCGTAACCCGTTTGCGTAACCCGTTTGCTAACTCTCGTTGCGTATCCCTAAAACCGTTCGCGTGGTCTCGTTCCGCTGCCGGTAAAAAGGCGCCGGCAGTGCGCGCGGGGCAGTAACAGCAACTCGCATGCCATGTTGTGTCAGACTCCGCCCCGTGGACGTCGCAAAAGGGGCGCAAGCCGCCCTGGCCGGACGGCCAACGTTGACGGGGGCACGCTGGCGCAGCGTATGGATCGTTGCTAGAGTGTTCGCAGGTCTGGAACGCAAGGGCGCGCACCAAAGGGGCTCATGCCGCAACGTCACGCAATGGGGCATGCACCAACACCGCTCATTTGCCGCCACAAAGCACAGGCGTAACGAAACATGCACATTTTTTGTGCACCAAGGGGAACACCATGAAACAACCGAATGATGTTTTTAACGACTTTCAGGCCCGCATGAGCGAGCTCTTCAAGAACTCGCCGGCCAAGGACGTCGAGCGGAACGTTAAGGCCATGCTGTCGCAGGGCTTTTCGAAGCTCGACCTGGTGACGCGCGAGGAATTTGACACGCAGACCCAGGTGCTGGTGCGCACGCGCGCTCGCCTTGAAGAACTGGAGCGCCGCGTCGCCGAACTCGAACAGAAGCTGCCGGTCACGCAAACGCCGTAACGCGTTGCTCGCGGCGCAAGCGCCGCGCAGTGCTGCACATCACAGGCAAGCGAGCCGTGACGTCATCAGCGTTTTAGGGGATTTGCGCGCGCCTTCGGCGCGCCGTCCGACGGGAGAGAACATGTCGCTTGCCGTGGTGCGCAGTCGCGCGCCGGCCTCTGGCCGCGCGCCCGAAGTAACCGTCGAGGTCCACCTCGCGAACGGACTACCCTCTTTTTCGATCGTCGGCCTGCCTGATCTGGAAGTGCGCGAAAGCCGCGAGCGCGTGCGCGCGGCGCTGCAGAACTGCAACTTCGACTTCCCCGTCCGACGCATCACCGTCAATCTCGCGCCCGCCGATCTGCCAAAGGAATCCGGCCGCTTCGATCTGCCCATCGCTTTGGGCATTCTGGCGGCGAGCGGCCAGATTCCTGCCGAGTCCTTGCTGCATCGTGAATTCGCGGGCGAACTGTCGCTGACTGGCGCGCTCAGACCGATGCGCGGCGCTTTCGCCATGGCGTGCGGAACGGCGCGCGGCGGCGCGGCTCAAGGCGGCGGCGCTGTGGCGCAATCCGCCGGGACGGCGAGCGAGCTTGCTGTCGGCGAGGCGACCGCGCCTTCCACGCCTCAGCTCTATCTACCCGCTGCGAGCGCGGCGGAAGCGGCGCTCGTACCCGGCGTCGATGTCTACGGCGCCGCCGATCTGCCTTCGTTGTGCGCTCACCTCGCGCAAGCGCCGGACGGCCGCCTCTATCCTGTCGCCGCGCCGGACCTCGCCGAAAGCCCAGCGGCCGTTATCCCGGATATGGGCGACGTCATCGGTCAACGCGGCGCGCGCCGGGCACTCGAAGTTGCCGCTGCCGGCGGGCATCACGTCTTGCTGGTCGGGCCGCCCGGCGCGGGCAAATCCATGCTCGCCGCCCGCCTGCCGGGCCTGCTGCCGCCCATGACCGACGACGAGGCGCTCGCTTCCGCCGCCTTGCTATCCGCCAGCCGGGCCGGCTTTACGCCGTCACAATGGCGTCGAAGGCCGTTTCGCGCTCCGCATCATTCGTCGAGCGCCGCCGCGCTGGTCGGCGGGCGCAATCCGCCGCAACCCGGGGAAATTACGCTGGCGCATCTGGGAGTGCTCTTTCTCGACGAGCTTCCTGAGTTCGATCGCCATGTCCTGGAAACGCTGCGGGAACCGCTCGAAGCCGGCCGTATCACGATTTCACGCGCCGCCTTACAGGCGGATTTTCCGGCTGCGTGTCAATTGATCGCCGCCATGAACCCTTGCCCGTGCGGCTGGCGCGGCGATCCCAACGGCCGTTGCCGTTGCACGCCGGAGATCGCTGCGCGCTATTTGCGCAAGCTTTCCGGCCCCCTGCTCGACCGGATCGACATCCAGCTCGAGATACCCGCGCTCACGCCAGCGGAACTGTCCGCGCGCTCGACGGCGGCCGGCGAAACAAGCGCCGCCATCGCGGCGCGCGTCAGCCGCGCCCGCGAGCGGCAATTAAGGCGTCAGGGCAAAACCAATCGCGAATTGGGAGGACGGGAAGTGGACGAGGTCTGCCGCCCCGACTCTGCCGGCGAGGCCTTGCTGCGCGAAGCCGGGGAACGCTTTGGCTGGTCGGCGCGCGCGTACTACCGGGTTCTGAAGGTGGCACGCAGCATCGCCGATCTCGCCGGCGCGCCGATGCCGAGCGCCGCACAGATTGGCGAAGCGATCCAGTATCGTCGGGCTTTTGGCTCTCTATGAGGCGAAAAACATGCTGTCAAGACTTGACTTATGCACACGCACGCGTTCCAGATAAATTTTTGAAACAACTGAAAGGTACGCGGTTGACCGCTTCCCAAAGACGTTGATTTGATTGAGTTTTTTTAGCGACGTCGAGAGGGCCGAATCTGACAGAGTGCCCACAGAATGGGCATCTCCAGCCAATTTTCGCGAGTTCTCAACAGAGTTATCCACAGGAACGGTGAGCAACAGGAAAACCTCAACGTAAACCGGGAATTAGCGCGCAAAGCTGCGAAGGAACTTTCAGTATGCGCAGCGCCGCTGCCGCGCCCATCAGCCGCCGAATCGGCCAAAAATACCGCACTCAGTACAGTTGGAAAGACGAGAAAAATTGGTCGACCTGTTCCTGCTGCATCGGCTTGGACGCGATGATCGCAGCCTGATACACATGCCGTCCGCGCGCCACGAGCCGGGCGTAGACAGTGCGGGTCTCGTGCTGCGAGCCAGCCTCGCCGCTCAGCTTCATTTCCAGACCGAGCACCTGGCCGCCGGCAGCAAGCGGGATCTGCACCGCACGCGCATCAGGCGCGGCGCCCACGTTACGGGCGAGGCCGGTGCGCAGGAAATCGAGCGCGGCGCGCTGCGTGGCTTCGTCGTCATTGGGCAGCATGACCGTGCCGACCGCAAAGACGGCGTCGCCGGCTTCGGCTGTCTGCATCGCCATCTGCATCGGCGTGCCGTTGATCTGTACGGCTCGCTGATCGTTGCCCGGCTTGGCCGGCAGGTCGACGGTGTAGCCGTTGTCGTTGTTCATGATGGTCCGCCAGTCGAAAGTGGGCGAACAGGCGCTCAGCGCGGCGCCTAACGCCAGCGCGCAAGCGAGCGTGCTCAACGCCGTGCGCGCGCTCGACAATTGGGGCGCGGAGCCCATTGGGCGGCCGCCGCCCCCTATCGGGCGCGGCGAGCGGCCAAAAAAGCGGGCCGCAGAGTTGCTGGCAGAAGTAAGACAGAACGGGATTCGAGCGAGAAAGCGACTGACGCAAAAAACATTTCGGAGCATGGGGACAGAAGACCAGACTGACGAGGACGTAAAACCCTATTATCCGCTCCTGGCCCGCGGCCTGCCGCACCGCCCGAATGGGGCTACAATAACGAGGCCGTTCAGCACCGGGCCGAAAACCCAAACCGACGCATTGTCCCGCGCGTTCCGCGCGACTCCTGAGGTTCCGTTCATGAGCTCCACGCCGTCCACCGCCACCCGGCGAGCGAATCCGCTTCGTTACATCATCATTGCCGCCGTGGCCGTCGCGATTGCCGTCGCCGGTTATTTTGCGTTTGCCGGCCAGCAGCGCGTGCCGGATGCGACCTTCACGTTGCTGTCCGGTCAGAAAGTTTCGACCGCCGACCTGAAAGGCAAGGTCTACCTCGTCAACTTCTGGGCGACGAGTTGCGACACGTGCATGAAGGAAATGCCGCAGATGGTCCAGACCTATAACCGCTTCAAGGGCCAAGGCCTCGAATTCGTCGCCGTGGCGATGAACTACGACGCGCCCATGTACGTGGCCAACTACACGCAAACCCGCCAGTTGCCGTTCAAGGTCGCAATGGACGACGGCTCGGCCGCCAAGCAGTTCGGCAATGTCCAGCTCACGCCGACCACGTTCCTGGTCGACAAGGACGGCAAGATTCTCAAGCGCTATGTGGGCGAACCGCAATTCGCGGAACTCGACCAGTTGCTCGAAAAGGCGCTGAAACCGGCCTGAACGAGCAGCGCAGTCTGACCCGATCCAACTGAATCAAACACGCCGGCCTCGCATCGCGACGCCGGCGTTTTCATTTCCTCACCGCTCCCCTTCTCCCTTCGCGGCGAGGCCGTAGCGTTTGATCTTCTCGTAGAGCGTTGCCTTGCCGAGCTGCAGCTTGTCCGCCGCGACCGCCACAACGCCGCCGGTCTGCTCCAGCGCTTCCGCGATCACCGCCCGTTCGAATTGTTCGACTCGCTCCTTCAAAGGCTGCGTGGCCGCGCCGTCGTCGCCGAAGGACATGACCGGGTCGTCGGCAATGCCGAGCACGAACCGGTCGGCGGCGTTGCGCAGCTCGCGCACGTTGCCGGGCCAGTCGCGCTGCATCAGGCCCGCGCGCTGACGGTCGGTGAGGATCGGCGCGGGGCGCTGGTAACGCACGGCCGCATCCAGCAGGAAATGTTCGAAGAGCGGCACGATGTCCTCGCGACGCTCGCCTAACGGCGGCAATGCGATCGTCACCACGTTCAACCGGTACAGCAGATCGCGCCGGAAAGAACCGTCCGCGACGTGCCCGGCCATGTCGCCCTTGGCAGCGGCAACCACGCGGCAATTCACGCGAATCGGCTGATTCGAGCCGAGGCGTTCCAGCACGCCGTCCTGCAGCACACGCAGCAGCTTGACCTGCAACGCGAGTGGCATGCTCTCGATTTCATCCAGAAACAGCGTGCCGCCCGACGCATGTTCGAGCTTGCCGATGCGGCGTTTCGCCGCGCCGGTGAATGCGCCCGGCTCGTAGCCGAACATCTCCGACTCGAACATCGGCTCCGGCAGCGCACCGCAGTTCACCGCGATAAACGGCTTGTCACGCCGCGGCGACAGTTCATGCAGGCTGCGTGCGATCAACTCCTTGCCCGCGCCTGTGTCGCCGTTGATGAGCACGGAGGCGTCAGTCGGCGCGACATTGGCAATCAGCCGCCGCACCTGTTCGATGGCCGGACTCCTGCCGATAATCCGCGGCGCCACCGAGTTCTGTTCCGCCAACTCACGGCGCAGCGCGAGGTTCTCCAGCACCAGCTTGCGGCGCTCCAACGCGCGCCGCACGGTTTCGATCAGACGTTCGGAGGCGAAAGGCTTTTCGATGAAGTCGTACGCGCCGTCGCGCATCGCCTGAACGGCCATTGAAATATCGCCGTGGCCCGTCACGAGAATCACCGGCACGTCGGGCGCGCGCTCGTGGCATTGCGCAAGCAGATCGAGGCCGCTCGCGCCCGGCAAACGAATATCGCTGACGATCACGCCGGAGAAGTCCGCGCTGATCGTCTTCGCCGCGGATTCCACCGAGGCATGCCCGATCACGTCGAAGCCCGCCAGTTGCAGACTCTGCACGCTGGCGCGCCGCACCAGTTCGTCGTCTTCGATATACAGCACTTGCAGGCCGTGGTTCAGCATGGCGTTTTCCGTGTGATTCAGGAGCCCGTGGTCAGCGGGTCCGTTGTGTGGCTCGTCTGCACGCGCGCGCGGCGCAGCGTCAACACGAATAATGCACCGCCGCGCGGCGCGTTGCGCGCTACCAGCGAGCCGCCGCAATCACGCGCGATGGACGACGATATCGCGAGCCCTAGCCCCAACCCCTGGCCCATTTCCTTGGTGGTAAAGAACGGCTCGAACAGACGCGGCAGGACGTCGTCAGGAATGCCTGGGCCGTTGTCGCTCACGGCGATCGACAGATTCGCATCGGCGACTTCGATCTCGATCGAGATGCGTGGCGGGTGGACGTCGGCGGTTGCATCGAGCGCGTTGCCGAGCAGGTTGATCAACACCTGTTCGAGCCGCAGATCGTCGCAGTGCGCGACCAGTTCGGGATGATCGTCGGCGAGACTCAGCGGCGTGCGCGTGCCGCTGTCCGCATCGAGCAAAGCGAAGTCGACTTCGACGCCCTGCAAGCGCTTTTGCAGCAACGCGACGACGTTGCGCAGCGCCCGCACGACCGGCGCGCGCGCACCGCGTGGCCGCGCGCGTCCGACGAACAGTTTCAACTGGTTGGTGATCTTGCCCATACGCTCGGTGAGCGCGGCGATCGCTTCGAGATTTTCGCGCGCCGACGCCTGGTCGCCGCGCTCGAGCAGCACGCGCGTGTTGTCCGAAAAACCGCGCAACGCAGCGAGCGGCTGATTCAATTCATGCGTGATGCCGGCGGCCATCTGACCGAGCGCGGCGAGCTTGCTCGCCTGGATCAGTTCGTCGTGCGCGGCGCGCAACTCCTGCTCGGCGCGCGTGCGCTCGGCCACCTCCTTTTGCAACTGTTCGTTCGCCTGCGAGAGATCCGCGGTGCGCTCGGCAACCCGCCGGTTCAGCTCCGCGTAGGCTTTTTGCAGCAGCGCGCGGCTGCGCATCACTTCGCGCACGCGAGCCCGGCGCATTCTCCAGTAAAACGCGAGCAACACGAGCGACACGTAGCCGAAGCCCGTCACGATGGTCGCCTTGCGCGCATCGGCGTCGACCGGATCGACGGGCGACATGGTGATCAGATGCCAGTCCGGCTCGCCCATACCGCGCCGTGATGCCAGATAACGCGGCGCATAGCGGCCGCCGCCGATGCGCACGATCTGCGCGTTGCCTTCGAGCGTGCGTTCGATCGACACCGGCAGCGGCGCGATCGGCTGCTGCGCGTATTGACGCGCCTGATAGATCGAATCGGCGACCGGCCCCGACAGCGGCCGGATGGTGTGGTACTTCCACGCCGGCACCGACGACAGAAAGATCACGCCGTGATCGTCCGTGACGACGAGCGGCTCGGACGCATCCACGCCCTGGAACCATTCGAGATCGAGCTTGACCACCGCCACGCCGACGATCTTGCCCTCGCGCCGCACCGGCTGCGAGATGTAGTAGCCCGGCGCCTGTGAAATCGTGCCGATGCCGAAGAAGCGGCCCACGCCGCCTTTGACCGCATCGAGAAAATACGGCCGGAATTGATAGCCCGCGCCGATGAAACTGCCCGGCCCGCGCCAATTGCTTGCGGCGACGCAAAAGCCGTTGAGTGGAATGATGTAGGTGACCGTGGCGCGCGCGTGGCGGTTCAGATCCTCGAGATAAAGGTTGGCGCGCTCGACATTGACCGGCGTGGGATTGACCAGCACGTCCTGCACGATGGGATGTTCCGCCAGCAGATACGGCAGCGATTCGTAGCGTTCGAGCGTGCTCTTCAGCGCGCTGGTCGTACGGTCGACACGCACCGCGGCGTTGCGCCGCAAATGGTCGATGCCGCTTTGCCACGCGATGCTGTAGGTGAGCCCGCACGCCACCACGAGCCCGGCGACGAGCGCGAAGAGGATCAGCAGGCGTCGCGTCACGTTGGCAATATCCGATCGGTGAGGATCGTTTATTGTGGCATAAGGCGAAGCGTCGTCGGGCCAGGCTTCGTCGGCCGACGACGTGAGGGTTGGGCGCGCGGACACCGGTTTCATACGTTTGGTGTCCGCAGCCGTGAGCGTTGCGTTAAGGGACGTTGCCGATCAAACAGCTTAAACGCCGGCCGGCTCTTTGACCGGCACATCGCCACGCAACGCCGCGTTCAGCTTGTTGCGGTCCAGTTCCTTTTCCCATGCCGACACCACCACCGTCGCCACGCCGTTGCCGACAATGTTCGTCAGCGCGCGGCATTCGCTCATGAAGCGGTCGATACCGAGAATCAGCACCATGCCCGACAGCGGAATGGTCGGCACCACAGCCAGCGTCGCGGCCAGCGTGATGAAGCCCGCGCCGGTCACACCGCTCGCGCCCTTCGAGGTCAGCATCGTCACCGCCAGCAGCGTGAGCTGTTGCGTCCACGTGAGGTCGGTGTTGGTGGCTTGCGCGATGAACAGCACGGCCATCGTCATGTAGATGTTGGTGCCGTCGAGATTGAACGAATAACCGGTCGGCACCACGAGGCCCACCACCGAGCGCGAGCAGCCGAGCTTTTCCAGCTTCAGCATCAGTTGCGGCAGCGCGGCTTCGGACGAACTCGTGCCGAGCACGATCAGCATCTCTTCCTTGATGTACGCGACGAAGCGCAGGATGTTGAAGCCCACCGCACGCGCGATGATGCCGAGCACGACCACCACGAACACGATCGAGGTCAGATAGAAGGTGCCGATCAGTTTGAGCATCGGCAGCAGCGAGCCGATACCGTACTTGCCGATCGTGAACGCCATCGCGCCGAACGCGCCGATCGGCGCCAGCTTCGTGATGATGCGCACAATGCCGAACAGCACATGCGAGAACCCGTCGATAAAGCTCGTCACGACCTTGCCCTTCTCACCGGCAGTCGCGAGCACCGCGCCGCACAGCAGCGCGATCAGCAGAATCTGCAGGATTTCACCCTGCGCGAACGCCGACACGAACGTGTCCGGAATGATGTGCATCAGGAAGTCGACCGTGGTTTGGCCGTGCGCCTTGGCGGCGTACGATGCGACTGCCTTGCCGTCGAGCGTGGCCGGATCGATGTTGAAGCCGACGCCCGGTTTCAGCACGTGCGTGGCGATCAGGCCGAGCACCAGTGCGAAAGTCGAGACGATCTCGAAGTACAGCAGCGCCTTGCCGCCCACCCGGCCGACCTTCTTCATGTCCTCCATGCCGGCGATGCCCGTCACCACCGTACAGAAGATGATCGGCCCGATCACCATCTTGATCAGCTTGATGAAGCCGTCGCCGAGCGGCTTCATGTCGACGGCGAGATTCGGGTAGAAATGCCCGAGCGCAATACCGATGATGATCGCCACGATCACCTGGACGTACAGCACTTTATGGATAGGTTTCTTCACGATGGTTCCTGCGATGTGGATGAGCTCAAATGGCCTGCCACGCTGCGCATCATGCGAACGAATAGTCGTCACGCCTGTGCACGGCATTAGGCCGCGACAAGGGACGAATTCAGAAATACCGGGAAGGGAAATCGGACATCGTTGTCTCCTTGCTTTAGTTGTCGGACCGTTGCGGCCGCGGGTTCTATTTTGCAAGGTCGATGCCAGCTCTACGCCTGGATCGACGCCTTGATTTTTATAGGTTTTCTGACGATCCAGTGTACGCGCCGTCCGGGATTCTGGAAATCCGGACAAAGCCTGTCGGGGAATCCGGAATCCATTGGGACGGCGGCCTCGGGATAACCCGTAAGGCTTTCTACGGCGTGCCTTGCGAGACAGCAAGCACGCCGTCCAACTTGCGGCCTCTAAACGCTGCCCTCTTCCAGCACCAGCAGATTCTCGTGCGAAAAACCGAGCGACACCGGCTGCCCGCGTTCGGGCAAACCGCGATTCGGATCGTTGAATACGTCGAGCGAAATCACGGCGTCTTTCACGCGGGTTCTGATGCGCACCACCGCGCCGAGAAAATTCACTTCTTCGACGGTGGCGTTCAGCGTGTTGCGGCCGGGCGCGGCCGGCTCCAGCACGATCGCTTCGGGCCGCAGCGCGAGCAGGCGCTTCTTGCCCGCATCGTCCGAGGGCAGTTCTTGTGTCGTGGTCAGCTCCTGGCCGTCCACCACCATCCTGCCGGTGGCCGGATCCACCACATGGCCGGCCAGAATATTCAGCGTGCCGACGAACGACGCGACGAACCGTGTGCGCGGAAAGTTATAGATTTCCGAGGGCGAGCCGATCTGTTCGACGCGGCCCTCGTTCATCACGACAATGCGATCGGAAATCGACAGCGCCTCTTCCTGATCGTGCGTGACAAAGATCGACGTGATACCGAGTTCGCGCTGCAGTGCGCGAATGTCCTGGCGCAATGAGATACGGATCTTGGCGTCGAGTGCGGAGAGCGGTTCGTCGAGCAACAGCACCTGCGGCTTGCCGGCGAGCGCCCGTGCAAGCGCCACGCGCTGCTGCTGGCCGCCCGACAATTGCCACGGATAGCGCCCGCCCAGATGTGGCAGCTTGATCAGTTGCAGCATCTCTTCGACGCGGCTATTGATCTCCGCCTGCGGCCGATGCGTGATCTTCAGCCCGAAGCCGATGTTCTCGGCCACCGTCATGTTCGGAAACAGCGCATACGACTGGAACACCATGCCGACCTTGCGCTGTCGCGTGCGAAGGTGGGTGACGTCCTTGTTGTCGAGCCGGATGATGCCGCGCGTCGGCGTTTCGAAGCCGGCGATCATGCGTAGCACGGTCGTCTTGCCGCAGCCGGACGGCCCGAGGAAAGTAATGAATTCGCCGCGTTCGATCTTCATGTCGAAGTGATGCAGCGCAATGTTCGCCCCGAAGGACTTATGCAGATTTTCGATCTCAAGGAATGCCATGATGCGCCGCCTCAGTCCGTCAAACTTGTTGGATCAAACTCGTTGGTCAAACTTTCTGGCCGCTCATGGAGCGGGCCGAGCCGAATACCTGAATCAGTCCCATCGACGCCCACGTGATCACGAACGCGATGATCGCGAGCGCCGACGGCTCGTACGCGCGGTTCGCCCCGATCAATTGCAGATACGGACCGAACGCGGGACGGTCGAGCAGACTCGCCAGCGTGAACTCGCCGATCACCACCGCAAAAGTGAGGAACGCGCCGGACAGAATGCCCGAGCGGATATTCGGAAAGATCACCTTGAAGAGAATCGTCGGCCAGTTCGCGCCGAGACACTCGGCGGCTTCGGTGAGCG
Organism: Paraburkholderia sp. BL27I4N3; assembly: GCF_003386115.1. Taxonomy (NCBI): domain Bacteria; kingdom Pseudomonadati; phylum Pseudomonadota; class Betaproteobacteria; order Burkholderiales; family Burkholderiaceae; genus Paraburkholderia; species Paraburkholderia sp. BL27I4N3. The sequence goes on from NZ_QREJ01000001.1 coordinate 3,969,292, forward strand.
AGCGCACGTCGACCGCGCGCAGACCGGCATCGACGGCGCGGTACATGTACGGCAGCGAGAGCGTCACGTAGCCGAACACCAGCAGCAGATCGGTGGTGCGCTCGTTGCCGGTGAGCGGCAGAATCGAACTGCTGTTATAGATGCGCAGATAACCGAATACGATCACGATAGCGGGCACCACCAGCGGCAGCAGCGTGATGAATTCGACCACCGGCCGCAGCTTCGGCAAACGCAATTGCACCCAGTAAGCGGTCGGCACCACCAGCAGCACGCCGACCACGATCGTCAGCAGCGCCATCAGGATCGAGTAGCCGAACGAGGCCTGAAAACGCGGATCGCCGAGCACGACGCTGTACGCTTCGAAGCTATAGGCGCCCCGCTTCATGCGCAGGCTGAACTCGAACGTCGCGATCAACGGAATGAGGAAGTACAGCGAACCGACGATCATCGCGGTCCACGCACCCACGCGCGACTGGCTTTTCATCGACGTCCCCTTTCAGCGCGCGAACGCAGCCAGATGTAGCCGCCATTCGAGAGGCCGGTCACGAGCACCATGCCGAGCGCGAGTGCATAGCCGAGATTCTGGTTGTGCATCACGTCGCCGCGAATCTGCGCGTACAACAGGATCGTAACGATATTCAGCGAACTGCCGGTCAGCGCGTAAGCCGTGGCGACCGCGCCGAATGAGTTGGCGAACAGCAACAGCGCGGCGCCGAGCACGCTCGGCCACAGCACCGGCAGCGCGACGTAACGCCAGTATTGATATGCGGAGCCGCCCAGACAATCGCAGGCTTCGCGCCATTCGCGCTTCAGGCCGTCGAGCGCGGGCGTGACGATCAGCACCATCAAGGGAATCTGGAAATACAGATAGGTCAGCGTCAGTCCGGAAAAGCTCAGGACGCTGAAGCCGGTCGAGTACAGATTGAAGCCCAGGTATTTTTTCAACAGCACGGTGACGAGCCCGACGCGCCCCAACGTGCAGATGAAAGCGAACGCGAGCGGCACGCCGGCAAAGTTCGACGCGACGCCCGAAAACGTCATCAAGGTCGGACGAATCCAGCCAGGCAGTTTGCCCTGCACCGCCGCCCATGCGAGCAGCGAGCCGATCACCGCGCCGCCGAGCGAAGACGCCGCGCTCACCTTGAAGCTGATCCAGTACGCGTCCATGACGGTCGGCTGGAGCAGGTCACGGAAATTGGCGAGCGTGAAGTGGCCTTGCGGGTCCTGGAATGCGCCGACCATCAGGAAACCCGTCGGCAGAATCAGGAACAGCAGCGCGAACGTAAAGAACGGCACGACGCCGATCCAGGCGAGTAACGGCGACGCGCGGCCCGGACCGTCGACGCGAGGCGTTGGGGTAGGCACCGGCGGAACCAGCAGTTCCGGCTGCACCGATCCCGCATCCGATGAAGCGCTCATAGCTCACCCTTGGGGCTTTCTGGCAAACGCCGAACGCGCCGCAGAAAAGAGCGGCGCGCCGGCGGCAAAAACTTCAGGCTTCGTTCAGGCGCCGCGGCAGGCGCGTTTCGCTGCCGCCGCGGCTCACGCTACGCCGCTTACTTGACGTTCGCGCCGACCGCTTCATCCCAGTGCTTCGTGATGGTGTCCTTGTACGCGTCCTGTTGCGAGAGCGTCGGGAACACCACGTTCTTGTAGGCCGACGGCGGCGGCAGTTTGTCGAGCAGCGCTTGCGGCACTTTCTTGCCGCTCACCAAGTCGTTGTAGCGCATCGGATGGCAATAGCCCTTCAGCCAGCCGATCTGGCCTTCGTCGGAGTACAGGTATTCCATCCACAGCTTGGCTGCGTTCGGATGCGGCGCATAAGCGCTGATTGCCTGCACGTACACACCGGCGACCACACCCGTTTTCGGAATCACCACATTCACCTTCGGGTTGCCCTTGAGCGTGTCGCGGTCAGCCAGCGCGTTGTAGTCCCAACGCACGATGATCGGCGTGGTGCCTTGCGCGAGAGATGCCGCCTTGCCGATCACCGGCACGAAGTTGCCGCTCTTGTTCAGGTTGGCGAAATACGTGAGGCCGGCCTGACCGGCCTTGCTTGCATCGCCCTTGCTTTGCGACAGACCGGCGGCGTACACGGCCTGGATCGCCTGATTGGCCGAGCGCGGGTCGCCCGCGAGCGAGACGGCGTTCTTGTAGTCCGGCTTGAGCAGATCGCTCCAGTCGGACGGCGCCTTGTCGATCATGTCGGCATTGACTTCGAAAGCGAGCACACCGTAGTAATCGCCATACCAATAGCCGTCGGCATCCTTCGACTCTTTCGGGATCGAGTTCCACGAGGCGACCTTGTACGGCTGCAGCAGCCCTTCAGCTTTCGCGGACGGACCGAACGACAGGCCCACGTCGATCACATCGGGCGCCTGCGGGCCCTTGTTGCCCTTGTTAGCCTTGATGGCTTCAACTTCGTCGCCCGAACCCGCATCCGGATTCAGTTCGTTGATCTTGATGCCGTACTTCTTCTGAAAGCCGGCGACCAGCTCACCGTAGTTGCACCAGTCGTGCGGCAGCGCGATCACGGTGAGTTGGCCTTCCTGCCTGGCTGCGGCGATCAGTGCGTCGAGCGGCGCGGCCGAAGCGCTGCTGCTAGCGCCGGCGGCGGCGACACCCGCAACGGCCGACATCGAAAGTATGCGAGCTAACGCGGTGCGGTTCATAGTCGTTCCCCATCCTCTGCCGAAATTGCTACGTTTGGAAAATTTCTGGTTCGAACTTCGGGGCGCGCGCCTCTGCAAGCTCGCACGTGCGCGCCCGCGCCATGTCGCTCAGGCCGGGTTAGCCGGCACCGGGAACATGTCGTGTCGCAGTGTATCGATGCGATCTGTACAAATCATGTCGGCGCCCCATTGCGCGAGCAGTTGCGCGCGCGCCGGTTCGTTGACGGTGTAGGCCAGCACGCGCAGGCCGGCGCAGTGAACCTCCGCGACCAGCCGCTCGGTGAGATAGCGTTGGTTCGCATGAAATGACACACAGTCCAGTTCACGCACGATGCGCAGCCAGTCGTCAGGAATTTCGTCGAACAGCATGCCGCGTTGCACGGACGGCGCGGCGTCGCGCGCTGCGGCGAGCGCCTCGAACGAAAACGACGACAGCAACGGCGGTGTCTTCTGTCCTTGCCACAAGGTCAGCGCGCCGCGCGCCACCAGCGTGCCGGTGATCTCGTCGCGGCCCACACAGGGTTTGATTTCGATGTTGGCGGCAATGCCGTCGCGCGCGCAGCGTTCGGCCGCCTCGGCAAGCGTCGGCAACCGCGTGCCGGCGAATTGCGGTCCGTACCAGGAGCCGGCGTCGAGCGTCGCGAGTTGCTGCCATGTGTGTTCGGCGGCGGCGCCGCGGCCGTTGGTAGTACGCTCGAGCGTGTCGTCGTGCAGCAGGAAGAGCTGGTTATCGGCGGATAGCTTGGCGTCGAATTCGACCATGCGGTAGCCATAACGCACGCAGGCGTCGAAACCGGCAAGGGTGTTTTCCGGCGCCAGCGTGCCGCCGCAGCGATGGGCGGCCAGTCGCGGATAAGGCCAGTCTGCGGATAAGGTGCGATTAATCCCGTTTCCCACGTCTCGTTACCTTTCAGATAGAGCGGGTTGACCATGCTCTCGACACGTTCCCGGCCGTCACCACCGCCTCGGCCATCATGATGGCATGCGCGGACTTCGGTTCCTTTCCGAACATTTGATGTTCGAATAGACTGCGCGCTTCGATCTGCGAAGGCTAAGTTGAAATACACAAACTTGCAAGCTGCCAAAAAAATACAACACAATTCGACTAAAGTAGTAGGCTTGACATCGTCCGGACACACATTCGTGACCACGATGTCGCAGTTAAATACAAGCTGAACCAACGCGCGTACGCATCCAGGGAAAAATGAATGTGGCAGGAAGACCGTCATCAAAGAATTCGCGCGTTACTGTCCACGCTGCAACGCGTGTCCACGGAACGGATCATGGCGGACCTCGGGGTATCGCGCGAAACCGTAAGGCGCGACCTGCTCGATCTCGAAGCGCTTGGTGAGCTGCGGCGCGTGCACGGCGGCGCGATCAAGCCCGCCGACGAAGCGCCGATCGCCGAACGCGCCCACATGCGCGTCAAATCCAAAACGGCGATTGCGAAGGCCGCCACGGGTTTGATCGCGAGCGGCCAGACGCTGTTCATCGACGCCGGCACCACCACCGCCGCGCTAGCCGAAGAACTGGCGAAGCTCGCCAACCTCACCATCGTCACCAATTCGATCGACGTCGCACTGAAGATGCGCGGCGCGGTCGATCAGACCGAAGCCGCCAACGAAGTCCTCCTGCTCGGCGGCTCGATCAGCGACCGCGCCATGGCAACCACCGGCGCGACCACCGTGCTCGACATCCAGCGCTATCGCGCGGACCTCGCGCTGCTGTCGCCGGTCGGCATCGACCACCGGCATGGCGCGACCAATTACGATCACGCCGAAACCGAAGTGGCGCGCGCCATGGTCGCCAACGCGGACCGCGTGGTGATCCTCGCCGACTACAGCAAGATCGGTCAGCGCAGCCGTATCTCGTACTGCCCGGTCGATCGGATCGACGTGCTCGTCACCAACAAAAAAGCGGCCGAAGCCGCCGATTTCGCATCGCTGAAAAAGAAGCTCGAAGAGATCGTGCTTGCTTAGGGTTTGGGTCGGGAGACTCGAGCGTTATTCCTTCACGTGCATCGTATCGAGCGAACGCTTGCGCAAGCGCGTGTCGTGCAATGCGCCGGCTGCGTCGAGTACCGGATAGGCGGTCGAACAGAACAGTGAATTGAGCCGCTTCATGTCGCTGATCAGATCGAGATGCAGCGCACTTGTCTCGATGCTTCGCAAGGTTTGTCCGGTAAGCCGGTCCAGATGCCGGTAGGAATAGGCGCGCTCCAGATCGCGAAAGCGCTCCTTCTCCGCGAGCAGGCGCTCGGCGCAACGCAGATCGTTATTCAGAAACACCGACAGGCCAAGCTGCAAATTGCTGACGAGCCGCGCCTGCAAGTCGTCCAGTTCGCCCAGCCCCTCTTCCGAAAACGACAGGCGATGAGCGATCTTCTTTTCCTCGATGTCCCCCACGATCCGCTCGATGATGTCGCCCGCATGCTCCAGGTTGATCGTCAATGAAATGATGTCGGTCCAGCGGCGGCTGTCGGCCTCGTCGAGTTGCTCGCGCGAGATGAGCGTCAGATAGGATTTGACGGCGGCGTAGAGCTCATCCACATCGTCGTCCATGCGCACCGTTTCGCGCGCTTTGTCGAGATTGTTGTAATGGATCAGATCCGCGACATTGTCGAGCATGGATCGCACGATGTCGCCGATCCGCAGCACCTCCCGTGAGGCATGCGCGAGCGCGAGCGTCGGCGTGGACAACGCGGCGGCATCCAGATGCAGGGGCCGCAACTCACCGCCCGGCACCGGCCGGTCGGGCAACACGCGCGCGCAGATACGCGCCACCGGGTCGATCAGCGACAGGCACGCGCAGCAGCGCAGCGTGTTGTAGATCAGGTGGAAGCCGACCGTGGCTTCACGCGGGTTCGCGATCAGCACCGGCAAACCCCGTGCGAGCAGCGAAGTGAACGGCAGGATCAGCAGCGCGCCGGCCAGCTTGAACGCAAAGCTGCCCAACGCAAGACGCCGCGCCGCCGCGTTTTGCGCGACGGTGCCGAGCAGCGCGAGCAGGCCGCTGCCGAGATTCGCGCCGATCACGAGGCACAGCGCGACCTTCAGCGAAATCACGCCGGACGAGGCAAGTGTTGCGGTGAGCAACACGGCGGCGAGGCTCGAATAGGACAGCATGGCGAACCCGGCGCCGACCAGCGCGTCGAGCATGGTGTCGCCGGTCAACGCACCGAACATGACGCGCACGCCGGCGCCGTGCATCATCGGCTGCGCGGCTTCGACGATCAAACGCAGCGCCAGCAGGATCAAACCGAGGCCGATCAACGTGCGGCCGGCCTGGCCGAGACGGGTTTGCTTGCGTGACAGGAACAGCGGCACGCCGAGCAGAATCAGGATCGGCGACAACCAGGATAGGTCGAGTGTGAGAATCCGCGCCATCAATGCGGTGCCGACATCAGCGCCGAGCATGATCGCAAGGCCGCTGGTGAGCGGCAACAATCCCTGCGCCGCGAACGATGTGACGATCACCGCGGTGGCATTACTGCTTTGCACGAGACTCGTAACGCCGACACCCGAGAGAAAAGCCCGCCCGCGGCTACTGGTGCTGCGCCCCAGCACACTGCGCAGGTCGGCGCCGAGGACTCGCAGGATGCCGGTGCGCACAATATGCGAACCCCACACGAGGAGCGCCACACCGGCCAGAAGGTTTAGGAGAATCAACATAAGGCACTGCGCATCCATTCCTGCTGCCATGACCCGAACCGCATGCCGCGCGAACCGGCACCCGGGGCGTATGACAGTAGTGTTGCATATTTTTGCCTTATTGTAATTTTGTGCTTTTAAATATAGGCTCGGGCAAAGCTGTGGATTGCTGTGTGCCGGCTCTTGGTCAGTCATGCGGCGACTCCTGCCACTCGACCACCTAACCACGGGAACGCTGGATGAGCCGCAACCTTGCGCTGTTCGACCTGGATCACACTTTGCTGCCGCTGGACAGCGATCAGGCGTGGGCCCACTTCATTGCCGGATTGGGGATAGAAGGCGCCGCGCGACACGCGCAGGAAATCGACGATTACTACCAGCAGTACGTGGCCGGCACGCTCGACATGGCCGCTTATCTGAACTACACGCTGGCGCCGCTTGCCCGCCACTCGCGCGAGCAACTGGACATGTGGCATGAGCAGTTTATGCAACAGGTGATCGCGCCGGCCATCCTGCCGGCAGCGCGCGCGCTCGTGCAACGCCATCTCGATGCGGACGATCTTTGCTGCATCGTCACCGCAACTAATGTGTTCATCACGGAGCCGATCGGCAAGGCGCTCGGTTTCGAGCATCTGCTGGGAATCGAACTTGGCACCGAAGGCGGCGATCCGTTGGCGCGTTTCACGGGGATGGCGGTCGGCACGCCCACCTTCCGCGAAGGCAAGATCACGCGCACCGAGAGCTGGCTGGCCTCGCTCGGACACCGTCTGCAGGATTTCCCGCAGAGCTGGTTCTATAGCGATTCGATCAACGACGTGCCTTTGCTGGAGCGCGTCACGAATCCGGTCGCGACCAACCCTGATGCGCGTTTGCGTGCCATCGCCACGGACCGCGGCTGGCCGGTAATCGAGCTGTTTGACCGGGCCTGAGCGCTGACCGCGCGCGGCCGCTGCGTTGTACGCGCCCTTTCCAAGGCACGAGCCGCCGCTCAAACGCGCGCATGCCCAGATCGAACAGCCACGCGATCAACCCGATCAGCACGATGCCCATTACCACGACGTCGGTGCGCAGAAAGCTCGACGCGTTGAGCACCATCTGACCGAGGCCCAGTGGCCGCGACCATTTCCGCGGCGACCAGCGTCGTCCAGCCGAAGCCAATTGCAATGCGCAGGCCGGTGAGAATCTCCAGCAACGCCGCAGACAAAACCACATGCCGCACGATCTGCGAGAAGCGGCCTCCCAGCGAATACGCCGCATGAATCTGCTCGATGGTGGCGCTGCGCACGCCCGCGCGCGCGGCCATGGCAATCGGCGCGAAGCAGGCAAGATAGATCACGACGATCTTCGCCGTTTCGTCGATGCCGAACCAGATCACCACGAGCGGCAGATAAGCGAGCGGCGGCAATGGTCGATAGACTCGAGCGGCAGATCGAGAAGGCCGCGCGCGACCCGGCTCGCGCCCATCAGGATACCGACCGGCACAGCCGTGAGCGCGGCCAAAGCAAACGCGCCGAACACGCGCAACGCGCTCCACGCGAGATGCTCCGCGAGCGGAAGCCGCCTTGAATGCGGCCGTGCCACGCATCGAGGAAGGCGGTCCATACGGCGCTCTGCAACGCAACCAGCGTGTGAAAGTGCGACGTCGATACGAACGGCACACCGATCTTCTTGCCTTTGAGACCGGCGACGCTCGTTACATTGGAGCCATCGCGTGCGACCAGCGCTTCGGCGTCGTTGATATTGTCAAGAATCCAGAACAGCGAAATATCCACGCCCTGCGACAGACCCGCCGCGATCGGGCTCGAACCGGCTTCACCGAGTTGCACCGAACCGGAGGCCAGCGCGCGGATCACGTCGGCACCGCTGCCCAACTTGCGGTAGGTGACTTTGTAGCCGGTCGCTTTCTCCACTTCACCGGTAGCCTGCGCATAACGCCAGGGCACCACCATGTCCTGATACGCGATCTCGACCTCTTTGGTGTCGGCGTGCGCCACGCAAGCAAACGGCGAGCATTGCTTTTCACGTTCGGTTGGCTCGCGGCTACTGCTGCGACGGGCAGTCGGGCGGCTCCAGCGAATGATCGCGGATAGTGGCTTGTGTGCGCAAGCTGGCCGTTCGGCGGATTGACCCGCGCTTGACGCGGCGGGAATATCGTTGCGTCGCTAAACCTTCGCATTCCTATGATCGATTTCGTCGGCCGCCTTAGCTGGTTGCTTTTCAACGTCGGCGTGCCGGTGTGTGCGCCCTTTGCGTTGCTGCCTCTGTTGAGCTTTTCGCGGTTCTATCGGCAGTCGTCCAACGGTATTGCGATACGCTCAGTGCAGAACGGTCAACTTCTCTGGGTCGTCATCTCAATGTGCGCCAGCGCGTGTTATGAAATCGGCAGCGCGTTGGGCGATGCATCGACGAACAGCAGGCTGGCTTTCATGTTGGCAGGACTGCTCTGGCATGTCCTATTTCTCGTCGTGGCATCCATCCTCGTGTCGTTCGGCGCTGCTGACTCGACGCCAAATCCTGACTATCGCCACGGCGACGAGGCACGTGAGCGGAAGTTGATGTGGACATCCACGATCATGACCGCTGCAGTGGCCGCCTCATTCGCCCTATCTCATTATTCGTTAAACTAACTAAATAACAACCCTCTGAGCTATACTTTTAAGCACGTCCAACAGGGAGAACTCAAATGCCCAATCTGATCGACTACGTCATGGAGAATCGCGATGTGCGCGATCGCCTGATCGAACTGGCCGCTCCATTTTCAGTCATTGGTAGCACGATCGCATCGATCTGCATGCTGCTCGCACGCTACTACCGGTAATTCTTCGCGGAGAAGCGTGAAACTGCGTTGCATCGGCGTTCAGAATCTGAGCGCCTAGAAGAAAAAAGCCTGCAACGCGTGCAGGCTTTTCTCATACTGACAGCTATTAGCTAAAACGCTCAGACCACACCAGCCCCATGCGCCTGCAAATCGGCGTGGTAGCTGGAGCGAACCATCGCGCCCACGGCTGCGTGCGTAAAACCCATCTTGTACGCTTCTTCCTCGTACATCTTGAACGTGTCCGGGTGCACGTAAGAACGCACCGGCAGATGGTGCTCCGACGGCTGCAGATACTGTCCGATCGTCAGCATGTCCACGTCGTGTTCACGCAGGTCGCGCATCACCTGCAGAATCTCTTCTTCGGTTTCACCGAGGCCGACCATCAGACCGGACTTGGTGGCGACTTCAGGGTGCAGCGCCTTGAAGTCTTTCAGCAGCTTCAGCGAATGCGCGTAGTCCGAACCCGGGCGCGCTTCCTTGTACAGACGCGGCACCGTTTCGAGATTGTGATTCATCACATCGGGCGGCGCGGCATTCAGAATACCGATCGCGCGATCCAGACGGCCACGGAAGTCCGGCGTCAGAATTTCGATGCGCGTCTCCGGCGAAAGCTCGCGCGTCTGACGGATACATTCCACGAAGTGAGCCGCGCCGCCGTCGCGCAAATCGTCACGGTCGACGCTGGTGATCACCACGTACTTGAGCTTCAACGCGGCGATGGTGCGCGCGAGATTACCCGGTTCGTCCACATCGAGCGGATCCGGGCGGCCGTGGCCGACGTCGCAGAACGGACAGCGGCGGGTGCACTTGTCGCCCATGATCATGAAGGTCGCCGTGCCCTTGCCGAAACATTCGCCGATGTTCGGGCAGCTCGCTTCTTCACACACCGTATGCAGGTTGTGCTCGCGCAGAATCTGCTTGATTTCGTAGAAACGCGAATTGCCGGTCGCCGCTTTGACGCGGATCCAGTCGGGCTTCTTGAGCTTTTCGATCGGGACAATCTTGATCGGAATACGGGCGGTCTTGGCCTGCGCCTTCTGCTTTGCGGTCGCGTCATAAGCGGCGGCGGAAGCCGGCACGGCGTCAGGAGCGGGGGAAGCTGCGAGGTTCGCGGTAACGTCAGTCATTCGTTCGATCCAGTCAGGCGGTGAGGGCACCGGCCTGCGGTTGGGCGACGGCCGCGGGACTGCCGTCGAGGTTTGCCGTGAGGCGTTCTGCAAAGGTGCGGGCCACGTCGTCCCAGCCGGCGGCCACGCCAAGCGTTGCCATATCGACTGTTTCGAGCCCCGCGTAGCCACATGGATTGATGGCCAGAAACGGCCGCAAGTCCATGTTCACATTCAGGCTCACGCCGTGATAACTGCAGCCGTTGCGGATCTTCAGACCCAGCGCCGCAATCTTGGCGCCGGCGTGCAGCCCAACGTCAGGCCCGGGCGCCACGTAGATACCGGGGGCGCCCGCCTTTCGTTCTCCGGCGAGATTATACGCCGCAAGGGTGTCGATCACGGCTTGCTCGATCCGCGTGACCAGTTCGCGCACCATCAACTTGCGGCGGCGCAAATCGAGCAGCAGGTAGGCCACTACCTGCCCCGGCCCGTGATAGGTGATCTGCCCGCCCCGATCGACTTTCACCAGAGGAATACCACTGTCGGCGGCCAGCAGATGGGCCGGATCGCCCGCCTGGCCTAAGGTGAAGACCGGTGGATGTTCGACTAGCCAGATTTCGTCGGGGGTGTCGGCCGTGCGTTCGTCGGTGAACGTGCGCATGGCTTCGAAACTGGCTTCGTAGGGTTCGCTGCCACGCCAACGCAGCGTGAGCGGTGTCGTGTAGGGTAAGGGACTCGGGGAAACCGGGGTGGCGGACATAATCTCCGCAGTTTACCGAAATCTGGGAATCCCCGCCGGAGACGGCGGAGTTGGAGGCGCCAGGTCTCTGTCGCGTGGCGGTGCCTCGAAGTGCCAATTCACCTCAGCGCGGCCGCGCCGGTGGTGCCAGGCTGTGCCGGTGGCACCCGCCACGTTCCGCTGCGGCGCGCGATTCGGTTAAACCATCGCGCCCGCAACAGTACCTTCAAACCGTACGCCAGCCGCCCCGTACACGCGCCATCAACCGTTCGCCGACGCGCGCAAACCAGTTCAACGCGCGCTCGTCGCAGCGTGTCGGCACTGAAAATGCCACTCTCGCTTGCCCGTTGCCCTCGGCGCTCAGCCACAGCCGTTCACCGCGCCGCAACCGCAGCGTATGACCAGGTTGCAGCCAGTAATCTTCCGTGTCATCGCTGCGCGTGACCCAAACCGCGCCACCACGAACGACCAGCCTGGTGCTGCGCACAACCTTTAGGGGAACTGTCTCGCCAGTGCGGATTTCAAACGCGATGCTAGAGGAAATTTCTCGCATAATGCTCTCGCAAAAAGTCGTTTCATGAGTACAATCCTAGGCGTAACAAGGGTTTACGCAAAACGATCTATTTTCACCTCTATGTGAGAAATATTGGCATGGACCTTCGGCAATTACCCGCCCTGAACGCAATCAAGGCATTCGAAGCGGCCGCCCGCCACGAAAGCTTCTCGCGCGCCGGCGACGAACTCTTCGTCACTCACGGCGCCGTGAGCCACCAGATCCGCGCGCTCGAAGCCGAACTCGGCGTCTCGCTGTTCGCGCGCGACGGCAAGCGCGTGCGGCTCACCGAGACCGGCCGGCGCTACGCCACGCACGTGCGCTCGGCGCTCATGGCGCTCGCCGACGCCACCCGCGAAATCCGCGCCGGCGATCGCGAGCGGCGGCTGGTGGTGTCCATGCTGTCGTCGTTTGCCGCGCGCTGGGTGACGCCACGCGTCGGCAGCTTTATCGAGGCGCATCCGCAGTGGGACCTCGAACTGCTGTCCACCAACGCGCTCACGGACTTCGCGCGCGACGACGTCGACGTGGCGATCCGTTTCGGCTTCGGTAAATATTCGGGTCTGCATTCGGAGTTGCTGCTGGAGGAGATTTTCTTTCCCGCCTGCGCGCCGGATTTCAATGGCGGCAAGCTGCCGCAAACGCCGGCCGATCTGGCCAAAGTCCCGCTGCTGCGTTCCGACGACGAACTCTGGCGCCCCTGGTTCGACGCCGCCGGACTCACCGACTGGCCCGAGCCGAAGCGCGGCGTGCTGTACCAGGATTCGTCGAATCTGCTGCAGGCAGCCATCGACGGCCAAGGCGTCGCGCTCACGCGCCGCTCGCTGGCCATGCCAGAAATCGCGGCGGGCCGTCTCGTGCGGCTTTTCGATGTAGATGGGCCGAGCCCGTGGCAGTACTACTTCATCTGCACGCCGCAGATGCTCGAAACCGCCCGTGTGAAAGCGTTTCACGACTGGGTGTTCGAGGAGGTGGGACGCTTCAAGCAGTTGTTCGACCGGGCTTGCGAGCTACGACCTGCCGCAAGCGCCGATCTATCGGCGAACGCATTGCACGTCACGCCGTAACACGTATACGAACGAAGGGCTTTAAAGCACCACTTTGACCATCGGATGGCCGGTGAGCGCGCGATAGATATCGTCGAGCTGCTCACGGCTCGTGGCGCGCACCGTGACCGTCAGGCCCGTGTAGTTGCCGCCGCTGGACGGCCGCGTCTCGATGCGCGAGGCGTCGACCTCGTTGTCGAACTGCCGCACCACCGTGACGATCGTCTCGGCGAACTCGGGGTGCGATTTGCCCATGATCTTGATCGGGAAATCGCAAGGAAACTCAAACAGTGACTCGTTCACGGAACTCATTCTCAACTCCTTGCTGCGCCTCGCGCGCTTGCTGGGCCTTGGCTCGCTGATACGCCGCATACAGCGCCGCAAAGACCGCACCCGGCTTGCCCTCGCCGACCGGCCGGCCATCGAGTTGCGTGACCGGCAGCACTTCCTTGGTTGCAGAGCTGACGATGATCTCGTCCGCCGCGCGCAGCTCGGCTTCGGTAATCTCACGCGCTTCGAAACGGATGCCGCATTCGCTCGTCAGTTCCTCGATCAGGCCGTAGCGGATCCCTTCGAGAATCTTGTGGCTGCGCGGCGGCGCGGACAACACGCCGTCCTTCACCATCCACACATTCGACGACGACCCTTCGGTGAGCATGCCGTCGCGAAACTGGATCGTCTCGAACGCGTCGTTCTCCGCGGCATATTGCGCCGTCAGCACGTTGCCGAGCAGCGACACGGACTTGATGTCGCAATTGAGCCAGCGGCGATCTTCCGCCGTCACGCAGCGCACGCCTTGCGCACGCTGCGCCGCGTCCGGCAGGTGCAGCGGCGTGACCATCACGAACACGGTCGGCTGGATGCCGGCCGGAAACGCATGACCGCGTTTGGCGACGCCGCGCGTGACCTGAATATAGGCAATCGCGTCCTGATCGCCGCGCAAACCGCCGTCCACCTCGTTCGCCGCGACCACGCGCTCGATCAGCGCGCGCCAGCCGGCGTCGTCAAAAGGATTGACGATGCCGATCTTGTCGACCGAGCGCGCGAGGCGCGCCAGGTGCTGCTGGAAACGGAACGGCGTGCGGCCGCGCGCGCCCCCGGTTGGCGCATACAAAGGCGCAACTTCGTAAATGCCGTCGCCGAAAATAAAGCCGCGGTCGAGAACCGGCACGCGCGCTTCGGACAACGGCACCAACTCGCCGTTCAGATAGACAATCGGATCGGGCGAAACATCGGAAACAGCGGTCATTGCAATCAGGCTCTTACTTCTTCTTGTTGAACATGAGCATCAGCGAATCCCACACGCGGCCGACCACGCCCGCTTGCGGCACAGCCTGCAGGGCCACGATCGGGAACTGCGCAAGCACCTTGCCGTCCGCCACCAGCTTTGCGGTACCAACCTGCTGACCGTTCGCGATCGGTGCGATCAACGGATCGATCTGCTCGATCTGCGGCTTCACCTTGTCGCCCATGCCCTTCGGCACGGTGATGTACTGATCGCTCTTCACGCCGATCTGCACGGTGTCCTGCGCACCCTTGTAGACGCGCGGCGTGCCCACCACCTGATTCGCCTTGTACAGACGCACCGTGTCGTACGCGCTGTAGCCGTAGTTCAGCATCTTCAGGCTGTCCTGCACGCGGTCGTGTTCCTTGGTCTCGCCCATCATGACCGAGACGAGACGGCGCGACGCGTCGGTCGTGCCCGGCAGCGAACGCTTCGCGCTCGCGATCAGGCAGTAACCGGCGGCTTGCGTGTGACCGGTCTTCAGACCGTCGACGGTCGGGTCGATCCACAGCAGACGGTTGCGGTTCGGCTGCTTGATCTTGTTGTATGTGAATTCCTTGACCGAGAAGATGTTGTAGTAGTCAGGGAAGTCGCGAATCAGACGCGCCGACAGCACCGCGAGGTCGCCCGCCGTGGTGTAGTGCTGCGGATCGGGCATGCCGTTCACGTCGGCGAAATGCGTGTTCTTCATGCCGAGCTTCTGCGCTTCGTTGTTCATCATGTTCACGAACTGCGACTCGCTGCCGCCAACCAGTTCGGCCAGCGCGATCGCCGCGTCGTTACCCGACTGGATGATCATGCCGTACACCAGGTCGTGCACGGTCACCGGCTTGTTGGCTTCGATGAACATGCGTGATTCGTCCGTGCGCACGCGGCGCACCGCTTCGCTCGGCATGACCGTCTGTTCCATGTTGATCTTCTTCGTCTGCAGTGCTTCGAAGACGAGGTAGGCCGTCATCAGCTTGGTCAGCGACGCCGGTTCCACGCGCTCGTCCGGATTGCCCGAGGCGAGCACCTGGTTGCTGGTCGCATCGACGAGCACCCACGAGCGCGCGTTCACGGCCGGCGGCGGCACTTGCGCGAACGCGGTGCTGGCGAGGAGCGTGGCCGGCAGCACGACGCCGAGGGTCACGGCACGGCTAAGCGTAGAAGGAACAAAGGAAGCGACTGAAGGGAAGGACGTGCGGCCGGAGGTGGAAAAACGCATAGGGTCGATTCGTGCAGAAAAATACAGCGCGCGCAGGGCGCAGAGTTTGGAAGAGCCGGTCGGCGAGCGTCTGGCCGCAAAAACGGCGCGGCGCCCGTTGGACTTCCGGCCACGCGATCGGTTCGCGCAGCACGCCGGCATCCGGCACCGCTGCGCGCGAAAAGACGCTACGCGTCGCGCGAACTGCCGGATGGGCGGCGCTGCGCCCAAAAAAGAGTCGCCATTATACGCGCGCTCTCCCCGTTACTTTGCGCAAAGGCCGGCGATTAATTTGCGTTTGTGCGTACCTGTACCCCGGAAAACACACATCGCGCGCAGCTTACCGCCAGGCGTCGACTATGATCCGCTTCAGAACGTGCAACTTGCGATGCAGAAAATGCTCCGCCCCCGGAATCACGACAACCGGCAATTCTTGCGGCCGCGCCCAGTCGTAAACGGATTGAATGGGAACTGTCTCGTCGGTTTCGCCGTGAATCACGAGTGTATTTTCCGGCACCGGGGCGACCTCCCAGCGGCTCGCGGCCGTGCCGACCAGCACCATTCGCTCGATCTGCTGGCCTTCTTCGCGCAGTTGCGCCGCCACGTGCGACAGCACGAATGTGCCGAACGAAAAACCCGCCAGCACGAGGGGCAGATCGCCTTGACCCGGTTCAGCACGCATGTGATCCAGCACGGCGCGCAAGTCGTCGCGCTCGCCAATGCCCGCGTCATGCTCGCCATGCGTTTGGCCAACGCCGCGAAAATTCGAGCGATACGTCACGTAGTTCAGCTGCACGAGCGTGCGCGCGAGCGTCTGCGCGACCTTGTTGTCCATCGTGCCGCCGAACAGCGGATGCGGATGCGCAACCAGCGCGATGCCGCGCGGCGCCGCGCCGTTTTCGCGGGTTTCGTCGGGCAGATCCAGCGCGACCTCGATCTTGCCGACGGGGCCGTCGATCAGATATTTTTTGGTGTGTACGTTCATGGCGAGGCTTATTGATCGATTTTCAGACGCTCGACGATCTTGCCGTTCGCGAGGTGCGAGTCGACGATTTCGTCGATGTCGCTCTCGTCGACGTACGTGTACCAGATGCCTTCGGGATACACGACGAGCGTCGGGCCGAGTTCGCAGCGGTCGAGGCAGCCGGCCTTATTGATGCGCACCTGACCTGGACCAGCGAGACCCAGTTTTTTCACGCGTTTCTTCGCGTACTCCTGCATCTCCTGTGCATTGCAGTTCGCGCAGCTTGGGCGTTCGGCGCCGGGCTCGCGCTGATTGAGACAGAAGAAGACGTGGTACTTATAGAAGGAATCCATGATGTCCGGAGGCGAGACAGTCGGTGTGGGGAATGGCGCTGGATGCACGCGGCGCGCCAGTTGTGCGAACGATTATAACGAGCGAGGCTAGCGGTCGCTGACGCGGTCCACCGCTGCGCCACGCGCCGCGCCCCTTCACGTGTGTTTCATGCGCCGCTTGAGCCACGCCAGTTCGACCACATACGCCAGCCACACGAGCGCCGCATACGGCCAGATCCACGCGAGCCAATGCGCCAGTCCGTTGAAGTGCAGGTAACGCCCTTGCCGCCAGTCGGCGAGCACGGCATCGAAGTATGGATTCACGGGCAGCAGATTGACGAACACCAGCGCGATCGTCAGCGCGACACCCGCAAGCGCGGCGCGCGATCGGCGCTGCAGGCGCAACGCGAGGAGTGCCGCGGCGGTCCCGCACACAAGACCGACCAACGCGCCAGGCGTCGCCCAGTCGAACGCGAGACCGGACTGCGATTGCAGAAAGGTCGCGCCCGCCTTCACGCACAAGGTGATCACGATAAACAGCAGCAACAGGCGCGCGCGCGGCGCAGGGCGGCGGACCGGCAACGATGCCAGCGCGAGCGCGGCGAACAGGTTGAGCGTGGTGATCACGGCTTCCCACGCGTCGTCAGGCAGCCACGCGGCGACGAGCGCCGGCCAGGCGCCGACGTGCCAGGCCGGCGGCGTCCATGCGAGCAAGGCGTCTTGCGTGGTCGAATCGAAACGCAGCCAGAGCGCGCGCGGCCAGTTGCCGAGACCGAACAGGCGCGGCGCCGGGTACATCGTCGCGAACGGCCACGCCGCGACCAGACACGCTAGCGCGGCACGATCGCGCTCGAACCACAGAAGCCGCACGCGCCGCAGCAAGCCGCGATCGAGCAGCGCGCCCGTCGCCGGCGACATGATCGCCGCGCCGAGCAGCGCACCGAGCGCGTTGGCGGCGAGATCGAGGTTGGAGGCGACACGCGTCGGCAAATAGGTCTGCACGGCCTCCATCACGCCGGACAGCAGTCCACCGAGCACGAAGGCGAACGCGACCGCCAGCGTGCCGCGCCAGCGCGGATAGGCGGCGAGCACCACCAGCGCGCCGAACGGCATATAGCCGAGCACGTTGGTGACGACGTCGAACGCCGTCAGATACTGCGGCATGGGATCGGACAGATAGGCAAACGGACCGAGGCCAAGCGAACGCCAGCCCGAAAACGGATACCACGAACCGTAGACGATCAACGCGGTGTACAGCACCAGCGCCTGCCGGGCGAGCACCGACGGACGGCGCGCCCAGGGTTTCACGCTCATGCAGCGCTCCGCGATGTGCGCTGCGAGCCGGTCATTGCGCGGCGACCAGCGCCTGCACACCGAGCCACGCGCCGATCTGCGAGACGAGATCGTCGCTGGCGCTGGCGAGCGCCTGCGCGCCGCCGGCGGCGTCCGCCGACCTGGACGGCGCCCGTGCGATGAACGTGCGCTGACTGAGCACCTTGCCGCTTTGCGTGAGGGTGGCGCGCGCGGTGACCGCGGCGTGACTTTCGGACTGGCTGTCGAAAACCTGCTCGAACTCGCTCAGGTCGACCTTCAACACCGGCGCCGCGACGCCGTCGGCGCCGGTCAGCACCGTGCCGCGCGAACTGAGCGCGCCGCGCAGACGCTGGGTCAGCAACTGCGAGGGCGTCATGGTCCAATGGCTGTTTGCGTACGCAGCGGTCTGCTGCGCGTCGGCGTAGCTCAGGCGGTACATCAGCTTGTCCGACTCGAGCACGTCGGGCGCGCTCACATCGAGCACCTTCACGGCCGGCGACGCGCCGGCGGACGCCGCCGGACTCGGCGGCCCGAAGTCGTAGCGGATGTCCGAGAGCGCCGCCGGCGTGCCGGCGCAGCCCGCGGCGAGCACGCCGAATGCGAGCAGCACCGCCAGTGCGGCGCTCGAGGACAGGAATCGGTGAATCGAGCGTGACATGACAATCTTCCTTTCTTCAAACCTTCAGAATCATTGCTTCAACCTCATTGGGCAGCGCGCGCGGCGGGCCATTTGAAGCCTGCTTCGCCGGGGCCGGGCGCCGCACCCGGCGCGCCGAACAGCACGCTGCGCGGGCTGGTGCTGAACGTGTCGGCGGCGCGGTCCACTGAGCGGGCCGCGGAGCGCACGTCTTCAGCGAGCGAGTTGACGCGCGGCAAGGTGTCGTAGCCGACCCGCGACGACAATTCCTGCACCGCGCCGTTGATCGACACCAGCGCGTCGCCGGCTTGCTGCGCGGCCGTGCCGACCTTGTTCAGGTTGGTCTCGAACGGGCCGTTCGGCCGGTTCAGGCTGGTGATCAGCTGATTGGTCGACGCCAGCGTACGATCCAGCCGGTTGATCGTGCCGGGCAGCATCCCTGCGGCCGGCGTTATTTTCTGCGTCAGCGTAGCCACGCCGTCGGCGGCTTTCTGCAGGCTTGCAGCCGTGCCCCGCAACTGCGCGGCCATTTCCGGCGACAGCAGATTGTCGACGTCGTCCGTGACTTTTTCGAGTTTGCGCAGCAGCACGTCGCCGCGTTGCTGCAGTTGATCGAGCAAGCCGGGGCGCATCGGCAGCTGCGCCACCTGTTTCGACGACGACGCCAGAGGCGTCGGATCGCGCCCATTGTCATCCAGCTGGATGAAGGCGATACCCGTGACGCCCTGAAAACCCAGGCTGCCGAACGTCGAATGGGTAATCGGCGCGTGCGTATCGACGAGGATACGAATCAGAATCTGCCCCGGATGAGCCGGATCGAACTTGATGGACTGCACCTTGCCGACGTCAAGCCCGCGATAACGCACCGCGGCGTCGGTAAACAGGCCCGTCACATTGGTGCGCGCGATCAGATCGTACGGCACTCGCACGGAACGGTCGACATTGAACAAAAAAGCCGCCACCGCTATAGCCACCAGCAAAACGATCGTGAAGAGCCCGGCCCAGAAGGCATGTGATTTGTTTTCCATTGTCAGGTTCCCTGGTTCACAGCGGCAATTCGGACGATGCCGGCTCGAGCGCCGCCCGCGGCAGCCTCGCGCGGCGCTCCGGCGGCAGCGCCTGCAACGCGCGGCGCCCGCGCAGGCCGAGGAAATACTCGCGGATGAAAGGATGATCGACGCCCGCGGCCTCTTCCACCGGCGCGGCCACCAGCACCTTGCGATCCGCCAGCACGGCGACGCGGGTGGACAACGCGATCATCGTGTCGAGATCGTGCGTGACCATCACCACCGTCAGGCCGAGCGCGCGATGCAGCGCGGAGATCAGCTCGACGAATTCGTCCGACGCCTGCGGATCGAGCCCGGCGGTCGGTTCATCGAGGAATAGCAGTTCCGGTTCGAGCGCGATCGCCCGTGCAATGCCCACGCGTTTGATCATGCCGCCCGACAGCGCCGACGGCATTTTCGACGCGTGCTTGCATGGCAGGCCGACCATTTCCAGCTTGAGCATCACGATGTCGCGCAACAGATCCTCGGGCACCTTGCCGAGTTCGCGCACCGGCTGCGCAATGTTGTCGAACACCGACAGCGACGAGAATAGCGCGCCACGCTGGAACAGCATGCCGGAGCGGCTGCGCATCAGCAGCGCGGTTTCCGGCGAGATGGTGGCGAGATTCTCGCCGAACAGTTTGATGGTGCCCGACGAAGGCCGCTCCAGCCCGAGTATCTGCCGCACCAGCGTGGTCTTGCCGGAACCCGAGCCGCCGACGATCGACACGATTTCGCCGCGCCGCACGTCCAGATTCAGATGTTGATGCACGATGTTGCGCCCGTAGCGCTTGGTCACGTCGATCACTTCGATCACCGGCTCGGCGATCGAGGGTACGGGTTGGCCACGGACGGCCTGAGTGAGTGGCGCGATCATCCAAGCCCCACGTTCTGGAAGAGGATCGCGAACACGGCGTCCGCGAGAATTACGATGGTAATCGAGGTCACCACCGAGGTCGTCGTGCCTTCGCCCAGACTCTGCGAATTAGCCTTGATACGGAAACCGAAATGACAGCCGACGATCGCGATCAGCATGCCGAACGCGACGCCCTTGCCCAAGCCGATCCACAGATTCGCGACCGGCACCACGCCCGGCAAAGCCCGCGCGAAGTAGCTCATGTCGATGCCGAGCGCGATCTTCGCGGCAAGCGCGCCGCCCGTCAGCGCGATGATGTTGGTCCACATGACAAGCAGCGGCATGGCCACGCCGAGCGCGACCACGCGCGGCAGGATCAGCCGCAGGCCATGCGGGATGCCCATCACGCGCATGGCGTCGAGTTCCTCGGTGACGCGCATCACGCCGATCTGCGCGGTGATCGCCGAACCGGAGCGGCCTGCCACCAGAATCGCGGCAAGCACCGGCCCGAGTTCGCGAATCACCGAAAGCCCCAGGATATTGACGATGTACTGGTTTGCGCCAAACAACCGCAGTTGCTGCGCGGACAGATAACTGAGCACGATGCCGATCAGGAACGCAACCAGCGCGGTGATCGGCATGGCTTTGGTGCCGGCGTTATAGATGTTCGCGGATATTTCGGTCCACGGCGTGATTTTCGGTTTGCGCGCGATCGCCAACAGGTCGAGCACGACGCGCCCGAGCATCGCCACCCCGCCATACAAATGCTCGAAGAACGAGAAGATCGCAAGCCCGAGCCGCGTGAGCGGATCGAATCTGACCACCGGCTCGGCCGTTTCGCGCACGGTGTCGAGCAAGGCGATGCGCTCGAAAATGTCGCGTTGCGTGTCGGTCAGCGTGGTGTCCGGGGGCATCTTGTGGCCCCACACGCGCCACAGCGCCTGGCCGCCCACGTGGTCCATCCGGTCGATACGCGACAGGTCCCATTGACCGATGCCTTCGGCGCCGACCAGCGAGCGCAGCAGAGGGATCACGTGCCCAGTGGCTCTGTCGCGCGCGAGCGCGAGCGCCGTCCACTGGCCCGAGAGCCGGACGATCTTGCCTTGGCTGCCTGCCGCGACTTCGAGGCCGGGCGGAGTGTCGTAGTTCAAGGATCGTTGAATCTGGTTATCGGATTAGCGGCCATTGTAACGAAGGCGCGGCGCGGCAACTGCGCCCGCGGACTCAACGGGTTCGCTATCGCTACAATATGATTCATGAACACGTCCAAGACTTCCCCCCAAGGCGACTGGCGCATCGACCGCGAGCGCGCCGTCGCGCTGTTCGGCCCGCACGCGCACGACTGGCCGATCGAAATCGTCGAGGAAACCGGCTCGACCAACGCCGACCTGATGACGCGCGTCAAAGCGCTGCCGCGCAAGGCCGGCGCGCTGCCGCGGCCGATCGTGCGGGTCGCGTATCTGCAAACCGCCGGGCGCGGCCGCCGCGGTCGTCCGTGGTATGCGGAGCCCGGCAATGCGCTGCTGTTTTCGGTGGCGTGCGTATTGCCGCGTCCGCTCGAAGGGCTCGCGGGCCTGAGTCTCGCGGTGGGCGTCGCACTGGTTGACGGACTGCGCTCGCTGCCGGTTGCCGGTCCCGGCCAGATCGCGCTGAAGTGGCCGAACGACGTCCTGCTCGAAGGCGACAAGCTGGCCGGCATCCTGATCGAAACCGCGTGGAGCACCGACGACGCCAGCGCGGTGGTGATCGGCATCGGCACCAATGTGAAGGGCGCGGACGAACTCGCGGCCAAAGTCGGCGCGTTGAACGCCGGCGTGCCGCCGCAGGCGCGCGGCACCGCGCCGACCGCCTTGCAGCGCGCGCTGCCCAACGCCAACCTCACCGACACGCTCGCCGCCGAGCTGAACGCGCTCGAACCCGCCTTGCAGCGCTTCGGCGCTGAAGGTTTCGCGCCGTTTCAGGCACGCTGGAACGCGGTGCACGCTTATGCGGGCCGCGAAGTGGTGTTGCTGGACCAAGGCCAGGAACAGATGCGCGGGGTGGCGGCGGGCGTCGACGAGCGCGGCCAGTTGCTGCTCGACACCGCCGCCGGCCGCGAGGTCGTTGCGACCGGCGACGTTTCGCTGCGTCTGGCCGACGGTGCCGCATGACGAGCGGCGCGCCTGATTTGCTGATCGACGCGGGCAATAGCCGTATCAAGTGGGCGCTGGTTGAGGCGGACGGTACGCAGATCGCGGCCGGCGCGCTGGCCCACGGCGGCGCGGATCAGCCGGACTGGTCAAACTTGCCGAGGCCGCGCGGCGCGTGGTTGTCCAATGTCGCGGGTGAAAATGTCGCGGCGCGGATTGCCGCCTTGCTCGACGCACGCTGGCCACAGCTCCCGCTCACCACGATCCGCGCTTGCACGCAGCAATGCGGCGTAACCAATAGCTACACCACGCCGCACGCGCTCGGCAGCGACCGCTGGGCCGGCATGATCGGCGCGCACGCGGCGTTTCCCGGCGAACATCTGCTGATCGCGACATTCGGCACGGCGACCACGCTCGAGGCATTGCGCGCGGACGGCAGCTTTGTCGGCGGTCTGATCGCGCCGGGTTGGAGCTTGATGATGCGCTCGCTGGGCGAACACACGGCGCAACTGCCGACGCTCGACGCCCACGCCGCACGCGGTCTGCTCGACGGCGGCATGCCCGACGCGGCGCGCGGCGGGCCGTTCTTCGCGACGGACACGCCGCGCTCGCTATCTGCCGGTTGCACGTTGGCGCAAGCGGGCTTGATAGAGCGGACGTGGCGCGATTTGCAGGATGAATGGCAGGTGCCGGTGCGGCTCGTAGTCAGCGGCGGCGCCGTGGACGAAGTGGCGAGCGCACTGAAAGTGCCGCATACTCGCCACGATTCGCTGGTGCTGTCCGGCCTCGCGCTGATTGCTGCCGAGCGCGCCCTGGAACGCGGCAACTGAATCGCGACCAACGGCATAACGGTGGCTCAACTTCTGGACGGGGAAAACGAATAATGCTGCGCTGGCTGATCGCCATATTGTTTCTTGCCAATATGCTGGCATTCGTCGCGGTGCGCGGCGTCTTCGGCCCGACGCCCACAGCCGGCGGACGCGAGCCCAACCATCTGAATCGCCAGGTTCATCAGGAATGGCTGAAGGTGCAGCCGGTCACTGCCGCGGAGGCTGCCGACCAAGCCGTTGTAGGCGGTCCGGCGCCAGTGGCGCCGATCGCGGCATCCGCGCTTTCGCAGTAAGTCGCTCGCTGTCTTGCTGCCTGCGAAGCGCGTTTCGAAGTGCGCGACGCGAGTCCTTAAGCTGGTGAGAGACTCCCGCCGCAGCCGGCCACTAGCCTTGCGTGCGAACTTTCTTCAGTAGCGCGGTCGTCGAGCGGTCGTGCTCGAAGGGAATCGCCAACGCCTTACCGCCCCAGCTTCGCACAATGGCCGACTCGGGCAACACGTCCATGTCGTAGTCGCCGCCCTTCACGAGCACGTCCGGCCGCACCGCCGAAATCAGCTCGACGGGCGTCTTCTCGCCGAAGCACACCACGTAGTCGACGCTCTCCAGCGCCGCTAGCAGCGCCATGCGGTCAGCCTCGTTGTTGATTGGCCGGTCGTCGCCTTTGCCGAGCATGCGCACCGACGCATCGCTATTCACACCGACGATCAGACAGGCGCCCAAAGCCTTGGCATCCGCGAGATAAGTCACGTGCCCGCGATGCAGGATATCGAACACGCCGTTGGTAAACACAACCGGCGCCTTCAGCGAGGGACGCAGCGTCACCAGTGCATCGCGCGTGAGAATCTTGCGTTCAAAAATGGCAGCCATGGAGAAATCGGAAAGGACAGGAAGGTGTCGTCACCATACACGATGGGTCGCATGAAACAAAACGGCCTGGCGCACATAAATGCGTCAGGCCGTTTTCTTTTAAACCAGTTCGCGGCGCGCGGCGCCGCAGACCGAGTCACATGCTCGCTACCCTCAGGCCGGTTGCTCCGCCGACTTCTGCTCAGCCTGCAGGCGCAGAACCACTTCCTTGCGGTAGCGGTTCAATTCCTGCGCGGTGTTGAACGTACGCTCGAACAGAATGGACAGGTTGTGCAGAATGCGCTCGACCACCTTCTTTTCCCAGCCGTCGTCGAAACGGATCTGTTCGTCGAGCCAGCGTTCCAGCCATTCCGGATCCGGCAGACGCGACTGAATCGTGTCGCGCGGGAACAGTGCCTGGTTCACGTGCAGGTTGGTGGGGTGCAGCGGTTTTTCCGTGCGGCGAGCCGAGGCCATCAGCACACCGATCTTCGCAAACGCGGCGCGCGCAATGTCGCCGGTTTGCGCCATGGCCTTCTTCATGTAGCGCAGATATGCGCCGCCATGTCGCGCTTCGTCGCGCGAAATGGTTTCGTAGATGTGTTTGATGACCGGCTCGGTGTGCCATTCGGCCGCACGGCGATACCAGTGATTCAGGCGGATCTCGCCGCAGAAGTGCAGCATTAGCGTTTCGAGCGGCGGCGCCGGATCGAATTCGAAGCGCACGGCGTGCAGTTCTTCTTCGGTCGGGCACATTTCCGGCTTGAAGCGGCGCAGATATTCCATCAGCACCAGCGAATGCTTCTGTTCCTCGAAGAACCACACGCTCATGAACGCGGAGAAATCGCTGTCGTGATGGTTGTCACGGAGAAACATTTCCGTGGCGGGCAACGCCGACCATTCGGTGATCGCGTTCATCTTGATCGTCGCCGCCTGCTCGTCGGTCAATAGCGATGCATCGAACTTGTCCCAGGGAATGTCTTTCTCCATGTCCCATCGAACGGATTCGAGCGATTTATAAAGTTCCGGATAAAGCATGGTGTTCATAGTCCCACCCCTGTTCTGCGCATACTGTGTGTCTGTCACTACTACGTTGTAGTACTTTTGCTCACGACGAACGGGTCGCACCGTATGTGCTCCGTTTGCCGGCCAAGCATTCAATTTTACGCGGTAATCTGCCGCCTAGATGCACTGGCGGCAAAGAAGTCCAGGCGTTTGCGCATGCGCGACTAGTCCTACATTACGCGCTGCGCGGCCAACCGTGGGTGAGGGATACCCCGTGCCTGAGGTCGAGCCAGTTTGCGATGAAAACCGCACCGTCCAGCCCTGCGCCGGTGTTGCCGGCCGCGAATGGAGCAAGGGCGGCTGGATTGGTAGTTTTCAGCGCACGCCCAAAAGCCTAATTAAGCTTACACAATGATAGCACGCTGACTTGACCGAACCCGCGTCGTAACAGTCGCAATTCCGGTGCCTGGCTGACCGCGCGCAAGAAATCGTGCGATTCGCGGAGTGTGGCGGACGATCGGGGTCAAAACCGTGACAGACGGCGAACCTGCCCTTCTGTGTGTCTTTAATACCCGCGTCACGCCGCAGCGTTTCATTCCTGCCTTAAGTAGATTTTTTCGTGGTTTTTGGACTGGCGCTTGCGCCGCTCGTGCGCTTTGTCGCCGCAGGCGCCCGCTTCGCGGCCGGCCGCTTGGCTTCCGACTCAGCGGCTTCCGCGTCCCGCGCCTGCGGCGCGTTGGGCGCTGGCTCCCCACCCGCTGGCGAAGCGGCCGCATCGTCGTCCGGGACAAAATCAGACGCCTCGGCGCCCGCTCCCACAGCCGGCGGTTGCGTCATCGCGAACTGGGCGATCTGGTTGAACTGCGATTGCAGCAGATTCCACCATGCGGATGCGTCGAATGGCGGCGTGGCCGGCGCCTCCTCTTCCCCACCCGCCGACTCCTCAGCCGACGCAGCGGCGCCCGCCGCGGCAGCCGACGCCGGCGCCGATGCAGGCGCCGCCGGATGCGGCCAGCCTCTCGCGGCCGCGGGACTCGGCGCGGCCGACTCCGCTGCGGGTTGCGACATCGACGACTGCGCGAACGCGCCGAACGCGCGCAGTGTCGCGAGCGTCGCGCGCTGCACTTCGAGCGCCTGAATCGCGGACTGCAGCATGCTCAGATTCAGCTTGAGCCATTGCTCGACCGCCCGCATGTCGGTGATACGCTTGTCCAGTTCTTCGACGTTGGTGAGCGGCGCCATCATGTCGGACATCATCGAGAGCGAAGGTCCGAGGCCGCCGCCACCGGCCGGCTGCGTGCCCGAAAAAGCCGAGCCGAACGGCGACAGCCGCATCATGCCCCACATGCGTTCTAGCATTTCAGCGGGCGGGAAACCGGGAAAGCCGGGAAAGGGCGGCGTGGAGTCAGGAGTATCGGTCATGCTTGTCGCCTCGCTGCGTAAATTGAAGAAGAAGCGGTAAAGAAGGGGCGCCGTCCCGCGCGCGTCTTGTTTCGATCATACCGTGCAGGAGGCAGCCTCAGGAACGCTCGCCGCCTGTCGCGCCGCCGTTCGACGGCTGACCGCGCCACGGATCGGCGCCGCCGAAATCCGGCGCGCGCCGCTCGCGCAGCGAGTTGACGCCTTCGCGCACATCCGGCCCGGCAAAGCCCATGAATTCGAGCGCGAGCGAGGTATCGAACGCCGGCCCCGCCGAGCGCAACCAGTTGTTCAACGCGTATTTGGTCCAGCGAATCGCCGTTTGCGAGCCGTTGGCCAGCTTCTGCGCGACCTCGAATGCTTTGGGCAGCAGATCGTTTTCGTCGACGGCGAGCGAGACGAGGCCGATGCGTTCCGCCTCTTCGCCGCTCACCGGCTCGCACAACATCAGGTAATACTTGGCCTTTGCCATGCCGCACAGGAGCGGCCAGACGATCGCCGCGTGATCGCCGGCGGCCACGCCCAGACGCGTATGACCGTCGATGATCCGCGCTGTCTTCGTCGCGATCGAGATGTCGGCGAGCAGCCCCGCCACGAGCCCGGCACCTACCGCCGGTCCGTGCATCGCCGATACAACAGGCTTGCTGCAATTGATCACGTTGTAGACCAGATCGCGCGCCTCGCGCCACACCCTCGCGCGTACGTCGAAATCAGTGGCCATGTCTTCGACGAGTTGCAGGTCGCCGCCCGCCGAAAAGCCCTTGCCTTCGCCGCGAATGATCGCCACGCGCGTGTCGGGATCGCGGTCGATGTCGCGCCAGATTTCCGCGAGTTCGAAATGCATGCGCGCGTCGGCGGTAGCGAGCACGCTCTTGTTGGCGCCCTCACCGCTCATCACGACTTCGAGCACGCCATGCGGATGGCGATGCAACTGAAGCGACTGGTAGTGCGCGTAGAACGCGTCGTTCCGGTGTGGTGCCTGAGACATGATGAGCAATCCGTATATCGGTGTTTCGTTTGAACCGTGCAGCGTTCATTCAACGCGGCTGATAAACCCACTTCGCATTCTTGATTTCGACCATCACACGCGCCCGCTGATCGAGCCCGAGGTGATCCGTGGCGCTCATATTGACGACGCCATTGGTATCCGCGAGACCGCGGGTCGCTTCGAGCGCATCGCGCAGCGCGCGGCGAAATTCCGGCGTGCCCGGCGCGCCGCTTTTCAACGCAATCGGCACGGCGTTGTTGAGCAACATGCCCGCGTCCCACGTGTACGAGCCGAACGCCGAGACGCTGCCCGCGCCGCGCACCGCTTCGAAGCGCGCGATGTAGTCGAGCGCGAGCCGTTTGGCCGGATGATCCGCCGGCAATTGCGCGGCGACCAGCACCGGACTCGCGGGCAGGAAGGTGCCATTGCAATCGGCGCCGCACACGCGCAGGAAGTCGTTATTCCCGACTCCGTGATTGTGATAGATCAGGCCTTTGTAGCCGCGCTCCCTCAGTGTCTTCGGCGGCAAGGCGGCGGGCGTGCCGGCCGCGCCCACCACCACCGCGTCGGGATGCGTCGCGAGAATCTTGAGAACCTGGCCGGTCACGCTCGGATCGGTGCGATTGAAGCGCTCGCTCGCCACCATGTCGATGTGATGCAGTTGCGCGAACTTCGCGACCTCGGTATAGAAGGTCTCGCCGAGCGCGTCGGCCTGGCCGATGAACGCGATGGTTTTGACGCCGTGCAGGCTGGCATGTTCGGCAATCGCCGACGCCATCATCGCGTCGGTTTGCGGCGTCTTGAAGACCCAGTGGCGTTTCGCATCCACCGGCTCGATGATTTTCGCCGACGAGGCCAGCGAGATCATCGGCGTTTGACCTTCTGCAACTACGTCGATCATCGCCAGCGAATTCGGCGTGATGGACGACCCGATGATTGCGTCGACGTGATTCTCGGAGATCAGCTTCTTGGTGTCCTGCACGGCCTGCGTGGTATCGGATGCGTCGTCGAGCACGATGTATTCGACGCTCTGACCGCCGATCTGCTTGGGCAGCAGCGCGACCGTGTCGCGCGCGGGAATGCCGAGCGACGCGGCCGGTCCGGTGAGCGACAACACGAGGCCGATTTTCACCTGCGCCAGCGCGATACCGGGCAATACACCCGCCAATGCCGCGCCTAGCGCAACGGCACGACGCGCGAGGCGATTGCGCGAAGGCGTCAGGCGCGAGTGGTTAGACGCGCGAGCGCGCCGGGCTTCGGGTTCAAGGAATTCGATTCGCGGCATGCTGTCTCCTCACGTGGGTTTTTCGTTTTGATGTACTGCCTATGTCCCGGCTCATGCCCTGCTCACGTGCCGTTCACACGCGGCTTCGCGACAGTCCTGCGATGAACCCGCAGTCGGCCACCCCGGCCATGCCGTCGCGCCAGTCAGTGTAGCCGCGCGCACCCGCCGCTGCATCGGGCGAAACCCTTTCGAATCGGAACGAAGCGCGCGGATACCCGTGCGGCCGACATGCCGCGTTCCACACAACAGCGGTGCTCAATCCAGCGGCGCGATGCCCTGATCGATCGAACCGAAGATCGACTTGCCCGCTTCGTCGAACATTTCGATCTTCACCGTATCGCCGTACTTCATGAACTCGGTCTGCGGCGCGCCGTGCTCGATGGTTTCGAGGCAGCGCTTCTCGGCGATACAGCAATAGCCGCGCTTGGCGTCCTTGTTCGACACCGTGCCCGAGCCGACAATCGCGCCCGCGCGCAGATTGCGCGTTTTGGCGGCATGCGCGATCAACTGGCCGAAGTGGAACACCATGTCCGTGCCGGCATCCGGCTGGCCGACTTTCCTGTTGTTCCAGTGGACGATCATCGGCCGATGCACGCGGCCTTCGCGCCAGTGTTCGCCGAGTTCGTCGGGCGTCACCGCGACCGGCGCGAACGACGTCGCCGGCTTGCTCTGGAAAAAGCCGAAGCCTTTCGCGAGTTCGGCGGGAATCAGATTGCGCAGCGACACGTCGTTGACGAGCGTGATCAAACGCACGCTTCTGAGCGCCTGGTCGGGCGTGGCGCCCATCGGCACGTCGCCGGTGATCACGGCGACCTCCGCCTCGAAGTCGATGCCGAATGCCTCGGACGCGCACAGTACGTCGTCTTTCGGTCCGATGAAGTCGTCGCTGCCGCCCTGATACATCAGCGGATCGGTCCAGAACTCCGGCGGCATTTCCGCGCCGCGCGCGCGCCGCACCAGTTCGACATGGTTCACATACGACGAGCCGTCGGCCCACTGGAACGCGCGCGGCAGCGGCGCCATGCATTCCTTGGCGTCGAACGGAAAAGTGTTGCGCGCGCGGCCCTGATTGAGCGCGTCATACAGATCCTGCAATTGCGGCGCGTAGAAGGCCCAGTCGTCGAGCACGCGTTGCAACGTGGGCGCGATCGCGTCGGCGACAGCTGCGGTGTGCAGGTCGCGGGACACGACGATCAGCTGTCCGTCGCGCGTGCCGTCCTTCAGCGTGGCAAGTTTCATAGAGGAATGAACCGTGTTAGTGACGATAGAAGGAATCTATTCTACGATGGTGAATCGGCCCGGCCCAAGTGCCGACGATCCGCCTCATCCGTGTGTCACTTTTTGAATGCGCCGCGTGCGCCTCGCTCATGCCTCCAACTGCCCGCTCCGGCGCCATCCGCACCGACGCCGACTCCGCTGAACCGCTCGACCCGACCGAATCCGACGACGAAGGCGGCGAGAGCGGCGAGGAAAAGCTGCGCTCGGGCATCCAGTCGATCGAAGTCGGCTTCAAATTGCTCGATGTGCTGACCCGCGAGCCGCGCGCCATGATGCTGCGCGATCTCGCCCAGCGTGCCGGCATGAGCCCGGCGAAAGCGCATCGCTATCTGGTGAGTTTTCTGCGCCTCGGTGTGGTGTCGCAAGACCCGCTGTCGGGCCGTTACGAGCTGGGCGGATTCGCGCTGCAACTGGGACTCGCGCGGCTCGCGCGCGTCGACGGCGTCAAGCTCGCGCGCATCGCGCTCTCCGAATTGCGCGACCGGCTCGATCTGACGGTCGGCATCGCGGTATGGGGCAATCAGGGGCCGACCATGGTGCATTGGATGGAATCGAGCTATCCGGCAAAGGCGTCGCTCAAACTCGGCGATGTGATGCCGCTGCTCAGTTCCGCCACCGGCCTGTTGTTCGCCGCATATCTGCCGTCGAGCAAGACTGCCGCGATGCTCGAACGTGAACTGGCTGATTCGCGCCGTTCGTCGCATATCGGCGCGCCCCGCACGCGCGATGAAGTCGAACAGGTCCTCTCGCAGGTGCGAGAGCACCAGGCGGCACGTGTCGAAGGCATGTTGCTGCCGACCATTCACGCGTTTTGCATGCCGGTGTTCGACTCGACCGGCGAACTCGCGCTTGGGCTCATCGCACTCGGTCATGAGGGCGCGTTCGATATTCGCTGGGGCGGTGAGATCGATACGGCGTTGCGCGACTGCGCGGAAAAGCTCTCGTATGAGCTGGGGTATAGTGCGTCGCCGCGCGACGAACAGGTGTGATGCGGCGCGTTGGGTGCGTGGCGCATTGCAGGGTTTGACGCGAACTCAGTCGGCAAGCATGGCGTCAACCGCGCTGCGTGTACTGTTCCGGGTCTTGAACGTGGGCGTGTTTTCAACCGCGCGGAACATCGCTCGCCGTAACGCGGTCGAATCGGTTCGCTGCCCGCCTTGTACGCTTCAGGCATCAGGCCTGGCGCCATTGTCGTATTCACCGCCGCTCGCACGCGCTGCCAGTCGATCCCGAAGCTATCCGCCCGCACACAAGCACTGACCGATGTCCTCAGCCCCCGCCACCCACCGTTCCGATCGCACGCCGCCCAGCGGGCCGCGCACCGGTTTGCGCGCGTGGCGCTGGATCGTGGTGCTGTTGATCGTGGCCGCTTTGCACTGGATCGCCGCGCAGTGGGTCGAGCGAAATCGCGCGAACCTGAATCCCTCCGACAATGAGCATGTGCCGGTGCAGGTTGCATTGCTGACGCCCCAACGTATCGAACGCAAACCGGCGACCGTGGCGTCGCCCGCGCCTGAACCGGCGCCCACTCGCCACGCCGCCGCGAGCAAGCCGCGCGAACATGTGCTGACCGCGCTGCGGCCGGCAAAGCCAGCCGCGCCGGCGGTACCTGTCGCGGCATCGGAAGCCGTTGCAAGCGCTCCGGGCGCTGTGTCGAGCGTCAACGCGGCAGCCAACGCCGCCAGTGTCACCGGCACGGCCAGCGCACCCGCTGCCGCGAGCGCGCCGCAAGCGTCGCCAGGCGTGAAGTTCTCCGTCCCGCCATCGGGCGAACTCCAGTACGACACGTTCTACAACGGCGTGCGCAACCAGCCCGGCACGATCCACTGGACCAGCAACGCGCAAAGCTACGAGATGGTCGTCTCCGTGCCGCTGCCTTTTGTCGGCACCTTCGTGTACGCGAGCCATGGCCGTATCGACGCCTTCGGTCTCGCGCCGGACCAGTACGTCGAAAAACGCGGCCGCCGGGCGGAAGACATTGCGATTTTTAACCGCGCCGACAAGAAAATCGCATTTACGCGCACACCGTCCACCGTACCGTTGCCCGACGGCGCGCAGGATCGCTTCAGCATGGTGATGCAGCTTGCGAGCCTCGTGCGCGGCGACCCGGGTGCCTACAAGCCTGGCGTGACGCGCCAGTTCTTCGTGGTCGACAACGATAGCGGCGAGAACTGGCCGGTCGAGACGATCGGCGACGAAACCATCCGGACGGCCGAAGGTTTCCTCGACACTCGTCATTTCAAACGGCTGCCGCGCCATGACGGCGATTTGCGGCGCATCGACGTGTGGCTCGCGCCGTCGCTCGGCTGGCTGCCTGCGCGCATCGTTCAGACGGAGCCGAACGGCACACAGTTCGAACTGGTGTGGCGCGGCAAGCTCAATGCCAACATGGGTGGCAGCGCTCCCAACAGCAATGGTGACGCGGCCGCGGCTTCTCCTGACAATTCAGCCGCACCTGCAACTCCGCCTCCGCTTCCGGCCGCAGCGGCAGCTATGCCCGAAGCTGCGCCCGCCTCGCGGGTCGATCCGACCGACCCCGGCAATACGCCCGGCATCATCAAACCCTGAGCCGAAACTTGAAGAGAGTTTCTATCTGAGCGGCGAAACTTCCGCCATGAAGCTGACTCGCACCTGCTGCTGCATCCGTTCGCGAATATGCTGCGTATATTGATCAGCCCTGCAGGCAAGTGACCAGGTGGCACCCAGCGCGCGAATGGACCTTCCACTGCGTTCCCTTTCAAAGGAGCCCGCATGCAAGTGAACATCAACGGTATCGAGACGCGCTATGTGTTGAGCAACGAGGGCGGCGGCCCGTGGCTGACGTTCATCCATCAGCTCGGCGGCGATTTGTCCGTGTGGGATCAACTCGCCGGCTATTTCCGCGACGACTACACCGTACTACGCTACGACGTGCGTGGTCATGGCAAGACCGCCGCGTCCGGCGCGCCCTTTGGCATCGCCGATCTGTCACACGATCTCGCCACGCTGCTCGATGCACTCGGCGCACCCAGTACGCATCTGGTCGGCATGTCGATGGGGGGCATGATCGCGCAGCAATTCACACTCGATCATCCCGCTCGCGTAAATACCTTGACGATCGGCGACAGCAGCGGCGGCACGCCGCAGGAAGCCCGCGCCACGTGGGATCAGCGCGCCGCCGCGGCCCGTGACAGTGGCATGGCGTCGCTCGTTCCCGCGACGTTGAGCCGCTGGCTGACCCCCGATTTTCAGTCCGCGCACCCCGAAGCAGTCGAGCAAATCCGCGACGTGCTGACCAACACGTTGCCAGAAGGCTACGCCATGGCGTGCGAAGCTCTGCGCGATTTCGACGTACGCAGTAAGCTGGGAGCAATCCGATGCCCAACATTGACCGTGGCGGGCCGCCACGACACGGGCACGCCGCCTGCTGCTACGCAGGCGATAGCAGACGCCATCGAAGGCGCACGCTTCGAACTGCTGGATGCCGCTCATCTTGCGCCCATCGAGCAATCTCACCGTTTTGCTGCACTGCTTGAAACGTTTCTTGAAAGGCCGGTCTAACCGGTAGGTTCGGAACTTTACAAGCGTCAATCCGGACCCACCCCTTGAATTCCAAACCATACGCTCCACCTATGGCGCAGGAATGGCCAGGAGCCAACGGAAATAAGGAGTGTCGCCATGCAAATGATCTACAACAGCCCCAACTATTGTGTCGTCGAGTTTCCGCCGCAGGAAGGCCCGCTGGCCATGAAGTCCGGCGGCTATGAGATCGTCGACAAAAACATGCAGCGTGAGATCTATATCGACGGCGCAATGGCGGCGCGGTTTCGCGAGCACGTGCAGAAGCTGATCGAAGAAGAACCGTCGCTGGACGAAGTAGACGAATTCCTCGGCCAGTTCGACAGCCTGATGCATCAACCGGTGATCCTTCACTAACCGCGAGGTCAGGCTTAGCGTTTTTGGCGACATACATCGACCGCGCCGTCAGCCCCCGCAACCGGGCAAGCAGGCGGCTTTTACAAGTCGGTCGGCAAATATGAAGTGGCCCAGCAGGCTTTTGCCTCGCTGGGCCGTTTTCTTTGTGACGCCGCTGATGCTTTTTTGTCTCGCCGCTTTCCGCTTTCCGCTTCCCGTTTTCCCAGGCAGCATGCTTCGACAGCGGAAGGCCGATGCTCCGCCCGCGCCGGGCGCATCTGGCCGGCAGCGGCTACAATGACAGGTTTCCCGAAAAAGCCGGCGCAAGCCCTTGTCCGCCATGAACCAGCCCGCTCGAACCG
Organism: Paraburkholderia sp. BL27I4N3; assembly: GCF_003386115.1. Classification (NCBI taxonomy): domain Bacteria; kingdom Pseudomonadati; phylum Pseudomonadota; class Betaproteobacteria; order Burkholderiales; family Burkholderiaceae; genus Paraburkholderia; species Paraburkholderia sp. BL27I4N3. Next base: position 4,003,532 of record NZ_QREJ01000001.1, read on the forward strand.
CCACGCCAGTCCGCCCCGACGCCGCCTATACGCGCGGCACAGCGCTGCCCGCGCTGCTCAAGTCGCGCATCCTGATCCTGGACGGCGCAATGGGCACGATGATCCAGCGCTACAAGCTCGACGAAGCCCGCTATCGCGGCGAACGCTTCAAGGACTACGGGCGCGACATCAAGGGCAACAACGAGTTGTTGTCGATCACGCAGCCGCAGATCATCAGCGAGATTCACGAGCAGTATCTGGCGGCGGGCGCGGACATCATCGAAACCAACACGTTCGGTGCGACCACGGTCGCTCAGGCGGACTACGGCATGGAAGACCTTGCCGTCGAAATGAATCTCGAGTCGGCGAAACTGGCCCGCGCCGCCTGCGACAAATATTCGACGCCCGACAAGCCACGCTTCGTCGCCGGCGCGATCGGACCGACGCCGAAGACCGCGAGCATTTCCCCCGACGTGAACGATCCGGGCGCGCGCAACGTGACGTTCGATGAACTGCGCGCGGCCTACTACGCGCAGGCCAAGGCCTTGCTCGACGGCGGCGCCGATCTGTTCCTCGTCGAGACCATTTTCGACACGCTCAATGCGAAGGCCGCGCTGTTCGCGCTCGACGAACTGTTCGAGGACACCGGCGAGCGTTTGCCGATCATGATCTCGGGTACCGTCACCGACGCATCGGGGCGCATTCTGTCGGGTCAGACGGTTGAAGCATTCTGGAACTCGCTGCGTCATGCAAAGCCGCTCACGTTCGGTTTGAACTGCGCGTTGGGCGCGGCGTTGATGCGGCCGTATATCGCCGAACTGGCCAAGCTCTGCGACACATACGTGTCCTGCTATCCGAATGCGGGCTTGCCGAATCCGATGAGCGATACGGGCTTTGATGAACTGCCCGCGGATACTTCGGGCTTACTGAAGGAGTTCGCGCAGGCGGGGTTGGTGAATATTGCGGGCGGTTGCTGCGGCACGACGCCGGAGCATATTGCGGCGATTGCGCAGGCGTTGGCTGAGGTGAAGCCGCGCCAATGGCCGACGCAATACCGCGACGCGGCCTGAGTCCAGCCGCGTCTCGTCGAGCCGCCGCCACACTTCCGCTATTGAACACGACGCACTTAATCGCAGCAATCGAGCACATACGCCATGACCGATCACACCATGCGCCTTTCCGGCCTCGAGCCGTTCAACGTCACGTCCGGGACGCTTTTCATCAACGTCGGTGAACGCACCAACGTGACCGGCTCGAAGGCGTTCGCGCGAATGATCCTGAACGACCAGTTCGACGATGCGATCGCGGTCGCGCGCCAGCAGGTCGAAAACGGCGCACAGGTCATCGACGTCAACATGGACGAAGCCATGCTGGATTCGAAAGCGGCGATGGTGCGCTTCATGAACCTGATTGCGTCGGAACCGGATATCGCGCGCGTGCCGATCATGATCGACTCGTCGAAATGGGAAGTGATCGAAGCGGGCCTGAAGTGCGTGCAAGGTAAGGCGATCGTCAACTCGATCTCTCTGAAGGAAGGTGAAGATGCGTTCCGCCACCACGCGAACCTGATTCGCCGCTACGGCGCGGCCGCCGTGGTGATGGCTTTTGACGAACAAGGCCAGGCCGACACCTTCGAGCGCAAGACGCAGATCTGCAAGCGCTCGTATGACTTCCTCGTGAACGAAGTCGGCTTTCCGCCGGAAGACATCATCTTCGATCCCAACATCTTCGCGATCGCGACCGGTATCGAAGAGCACAACAACTACGCCGTCGATTTCATCAACGCGACGCGCTGGATCAAAGAGAATCTGCCGTACGCGAAAGTGAGCGGCGGCGTGTCGAACGTGTCGTTCTCGTTCCGCGGCAACGACCCGGTTCGCGAAGCGATCCACACCGTGTTCCTCTATCACGCGATCCAGGCGGGCATGGACATGGGCATCGTCAACGCGGGCCAGCTCGGCGTGTATGCGGACCTCGATCCGGAGTTGCGCGAACGCGTCGAAGACGTCGTGCTGAACCGCCGTGAAGACGGCACCGACCGTCTGCTCGAAATCGCCGACAAGTTCAAGACCGGCGCCGCGAAGAAAGAAGAGAACCTCGAGTGGCGCAACCAGCCGGTCGAGAAGCGTCTGTCGCATGCGCTCGTGCACGGCATCACCAACTTCATCGTCGAAGACACCGAAGAAGTCCGCGCGAAGATCGCCGCTGATGGCGGCCGCCCGATCAACGTGATCGAAGGCCCGCTGATGGACGGCATGAACATCGTCGGCGACCTGTTCGGCCAGGGCAAGATGTTCCTGCCGCAAGTCGTGAAGTCGGCGCGCGTGATGAAGCAGGCCGTCGCGCATCTGATTCCGTACATTGAAGAAGAAAAGAAGCAGCTCGCCGAAGCCGGCGCCGACGTGCGCGCGAAGGGCAAGATCGTCATCGCCACGGTGAAGGGCGACGTGCACGATATCGGCAAGAACATCGTCTCGGTGGTGCTTCAGTGCAATAACTTCGAAGTGGTCAACATGGGCGTGATGGTCTCCTGCAACGACATTCTCGCGAAGGCGAAGGTCGAAGGCGCGGACATCATCGGGCTCTCCGGACTGATCACGCCGAGCCTCGAAGAAATGGCCTACGTCGCCTCGGAAATGCAGCGCGACGACTATTTCCGCGTGAAGAAGATTCCACTGCTGATCGGCGGCGCGACCACCTCGCGCGTGCATACCGCCGTGAAGATCGCCCCGCACTACGAAGGGCCCGTGGTCTACGTGCCGGACGCGTCGCGCTCGGTCTCCGTGGCGTCGAGCCTGCTGTCCGACGAAGGCGCGGCAAAGTATCTCGACGAACTCAAGTCCGATTACGACCGGATCCGCGTTCAGCACGCCAACAAGAAGGCGCAGCCCATGGTCACTTTGGCCGAGGCTCGCGCCAACAAGACCAAGGTCGACTGGGCGAGTTATCAGCCGGTCAAGCCGAAGTTCATCGGCCGCCGCGTGTTCAAGAATTTCGATCTGAGCGAACTGGCGAACTATATCGACTGGGGTCCGTTCTTCCAGACGTGGGATCTGGCCGGCCCGTATCCGGCCATTCTCAATGACGAGATCGTCGGTGAATCGGCGCGGCGCGTGTTCTCGGACGGCAAGTCGATGCTCGCGCGCCTGATCCAGGGCCGCTGGCTGCAAGCGAACGGCGTGATCGCGCTGTTGCCGGCCAACACGGTGAACGACGACGACATCGAAATCTACACGGACGAATCGCGCTCGGAAGTCGCGCTCACATGGCGCAATCTGCGCCAGCAGAGCGTGCGTCCGGTGGTGGACGGCGTGATGCGGCCGAACCGGTCGCTTGCCGATTTCATCGCGCCGAAGGACTCGGGCGTGGCCGACTACATCGGCATGTTCGCGGTCACGGCGGGTCTGGGCGTCGACGTGAAGGAAAAGCAGTTCGAAAAGGATCACGACGACTACAGCGCGATCATGCTGAAAGCACTCGCCGACCGTTTCGCCGAAGCCTTCGCCGAAGCGCTGCATGCGCGCGTGCGGCGCGATCTGTGGGGCTACGCGAACGCCGAAACGCTCTCCAACGAAGATCTGATCGCGGAAAAGTACCACGGCATCCGTCCGGCGCCCGGCTATCCGGCCTGCCCGGATCACCTGGTGAAGCGCGACATGTTCGACGTGCTGCACGCCACGGAAATTGGCATGAGTGTGACCGAGTCGCTGGCCATGCTGCCGGCGGCGAGCGTCTCCGGTTTCTATCTGGCGCACCCGGACAGCACTTACTTCTCGGTCGGCAAGATCGGTCAGGACCAACTGGAAGACTACGCAAAGCGCATGGCGCTGTCGAAAACGGATGCGGAACGAGCCTTGGCGCCTTTGCTGTAAGCCGTCGGGCGTGGCGGGAACCCCACTATATCGGGCTGGAAAGACTGAATATTTGCGGCAACGTAATTTTCGGCTTTGTAGACTGAGGCGGCTTGACCCCGCCAGACGCGGCCAAAACGCGTCGGCTTAATAATTGCAATCGTCAACGGAGAAAATCGTATGAAGAAGCTGACGCTGTTGTTGACCGCTGTTTCGCTTGCTTTGGGCGCCACGGCGGCGCTGGCCCAGCCCGCCGCACCCGGCGGTTCCAGCTCGGTCAGTTCGTATTCGCCGCCCACGGTGAAACACGTCAAGAAACCGAAGAAACAGAAAGCGAAGAAGGGTGCGTCGGCTCCCGCAGCCGCGCCGGCGGACGCCGCCAGCCAGTAAGCGGCACGGCAGCGCCGGTCGGTCTGAATCTCTGAACGACAAAGAGCCCGCATTAAGCGGGCTCTTTTCATTGGTGCGCAAGGTTTCGCCCCGCCGGGTGCCACGGCTCTTTTGAACGCCGCGCACAGCGGTTCAGCGTGGGATCAGAGACCCCAGACGATATCCGCGTTTTCCTTCTGCGCCGCGCGCAGCATGTCGAGGAACGGATACGCGCGCTGCGCGAGTCCCGGCGGAATTTCGTGATGCTCGTGGCCGTCTTCGCCTTCGTGAAAATGGCCGTCGTGCTCGGCACGTTCCTGCTTGTCGAAGGTAATGGCTGCCTCGAGCTTCTCGATGGCCAGCCCCGCTTCGTCGTGAGTGATCACGCCGCGCTCACCCAGCCGCTTGCCGACGATGCCGACCAGATACTGCGCGAGATTTTCCAGCATCATCACGTCCGGACAGGCGCGGCATTTGAAAGTAATCAGCATGACTGTTCCCTTTTTCGTTATGTTGGATTGGCGCGCAAGCCGCCCAAAGGCAGCTGCCAGCGCGCGTTACGTTGGCTCGCGATCAGGCGCAGCGGCCACGGCCCTTGTTGGGCATCTCATTGAACATATTAGCACCTGCTAAAATCCGTCTGGACGGAAAAGCGTGCCGCAATGCACCGCGCGGCGAAGTGCGTGTAACGTGGCCAGGCCGGGTGAGCACGATCCGCGAACCGCCGCGGCCCGCCCAGCGGTCAACGCCACGGCAGGCCGCCTGCACCGCATTTGAAGCGTTGCAGACAACGTGCCTGATACCGGGCGCATTGCGCCCGCCGCGCTTCGGCAAATGCATGCCGCTTTGCACGCTTCTGACGAACCGGTTGCGCCTCGCGCGGCCGGCGCCTCTCCCGCATCACCGGATTGCCTCACTGGACTCGCAACAAGCATGCTGCCTGCACATAAACTTACCCTCGAAACACTGCTCGCCGACACCGTGAAGCAGGTCGCGACCGCCTCGCAAGGCGCGAGCGAAGCCGCGTTCGTGTCGCCCACCATCACGCTGGAGCGCCCCAAGGTCGCCGCGCACGGCGACGTCGCGTGCAACGTGGCGATGCAGCTCGCCAAGCCGCTGCGCGCCAATCCGCGTCAGCTGGCGCAACAGATTGTCGACGCGCTGCTCGCGCAACCGCAGGCCAAAGGCCTCGTCGAAGCCGCCGAAGTGGCCGGCCCCGGCTTTATCAACCTGCGCCTCGCGTCCGCCGCCAAGCAGGCGGTGATCGCCGCCGTGTTCGCCGAGAAAGAGGCCTTCGGCCGCTCGCAGCGCGACGCCGGCAAGCATGTGCTGATCGAATTCGTCTCGGCCAACCCCACCGGCCCGCTGCACGTCGGCCACGGCCGTCAGGCCGCGCTCGGCGACGCGCTCTCGAACGTGCTGGCCTCACAAGGCTATGACGTGCACCGCGAGTTCTACTACAACGACGCCGGCGTGCAGATCCAGACACTCGCGCTGTCGACCCAGGCACGCGCGCGCGGCCTCGCTCCCGGCGACGCAGGCTGGCCGGCTTCGGCATACAACGGCGAGTACATCGCCGAGATCGCGCGAGACTATCTGAACGGCGTCACCGTGGCCGCGAGCGACGGCGAGCCGGTCACCGGCGCGCGCGACGTCGAAGACCTCGAAGCGATCCGCCGCTTCGCCGTGGCGTACCTGCGGCGCGAGCAGGACATGGACTTGCAGGCATTCGGCGTGAAGTTCGACCAGTACTATCTGGAATCGTCGCTGTACAAGGAAGGCCGGGTCGAGAAGACCGTCGAGGCCTTGATCGCCGCCGGCAAGACCTACGAACAGGAAGGCGCGCTGTGGCTGCGCACCACCGACGACGGCGACGACAAAGACCGCGTGATGCGCAAGAGCGACGGCACCTACACGTACTTCGTGCCGGACGTCGCCTATCACGTTGCCAAGTGGGAACGCGGCTTCACCAAGGTCATCAACATTCAGGGTTCGGACCACCACGGCACGATCGCGCGCGTGCGCGCCGGCCTGCAAGGTCTCGGCGTCGGCATTCCGAAGGGCTACCCCGACTACATCCTGCACAAGATGGTCACGGTCATGCGCAACGGCGAAGAGGTGAAAATCTCCAAGCGCGCCGGCAGTTACGTGACGGTGCGCGACCTGATCGAATGGTCGGGCGGCGCCACGCCGGGCTCGGAAGCCGCCGTCGATCTGATCGACGAGGAAACGATTCGCCGCGGACGCGACGCCGTGCGCTTCTTCCTGATCTCGCGCAAGGCGGATACGGAATTCGTGTTCGACATCGACCTCGCGCTGAAGCAGAACGACGAGAATCCGGTGCATTACGTGCAATACGCGCACGCGCGGATCTGCTCGGTCATCGCCGAAAGCAAGGCGCGCTACAGCACGGACGAAAGCACGCTGGCGGACGTGGACGTCTCGCCGCTCACCAGCGAACGCGCGATGGCCCTGTTGAACAAACTCGCCGAATTCCCGGACATGCTGCAACACGCCGCCGACGAACTCGCGCCGCACGCGGTCGCGTTCTATCTGCGCGACCTCGCCGGGGAATTCCACTCGTTCTACAATGACCGTGCCGAGCGCGTGCTGGTCGACGACGCGGCCGAGCGCAATGCACGCGTGGCGCTGCTCGCGGCCACGCGTCAAGTGCTGGCCAACGGTCTCGCGACGATCGGCGTCTCCGCTCCCGCCAAGATGTAAGTCCTCCGGCGCAACATGCATGCGGCCGTCGTTATAATCGACGGCCGTTCCAGGATTCTTTTTGCAGGTGATTCATACGATGGCAAAACCACGCCGCACAACAAAGCAATCGAAACAAACCGGGGGCACTTTTCTCGGAATCGTGCTGGGCCTGATCGTCGGCCTTGCGATCGCGGTAGTGGTTGCGCTGTATATCACCCGTGCGCCTACGCCTTTCGTCTCGAAGGTGGCGCCGCCCGCGGCGTCCGATTCTTCCAGCGCGAACCAGCCGCAATACGACCCGAACCGTCCGCTGCAAGGCAAGACGCCGGGTCAGCCTGTGCCGCAAGCCGCGCAACCTGCGCCGCCGAACACCGCGCCCGGCCAGACCAACTCGCAGACGCAGTCGGGCATGCTGGAAGAACCGCAGATCGTCGAGGTGCCGCCTTCTAACGCCAACAACGGCAACGCGAACGGCACGGCGGTCGCACCGAAGCCCGCGCAGGATAACGGCAACGGCACGGCCACCACGCCGGCGAAGAAGCCGCAAGCCTCCAGCGCACCGGCCGCCACCGCGGCAGGTTCGACGCCGAAGAGCAGTTCGTCCACCACGGCCGCGAACGCCAAGCCCGGTTCGGGCGCGGCGCCCGCGCCGGGCGATGCGAACACCGGCTACTTCCTGCAAGTGGGTGCGTACAAGACCTCGGCGGACGCCGAACAGCAGCGCGCGCGCCTCGCCTTCCAGGGCTTCGAATCGAAAGTCACGCAGCGCGACGCCGGCGGCGTCACGTATTACCGCGTGCGTATCGGGCCGTTCTCGAAGTTCGAAGACATGAATTCGAGCCGTCAGCGTCTGTCGGACGCGGGCGTGGATACCGCAGTGATCCGCTTCACGAAGCAATAAGCCACAATAAATACACGGTGACTTGCCGGAACGCGCCGCCGCCGAACTATCGGCGTGCGGCGCGTGTCACAAGCACGACGGACGGTTCAAACCGTCCAACGCCGAATCTTGAAGACGGTGACGGGCATTTGCGTGGCGCCACCGTTCTACGCCTACTTGGGTCAACAACATGAAGAAACTGCTGAGCATTCTGTTCCTCTCGCTGGGCCTCGTTGCCGCCTCGGCACAGGCATCGCCCACCGCGCCGGTGTCGGGCAAGGATTTCACCGTGCTGCCCACCGCGCAGCCCACCGACGTGCCGGCCGGCAAGATCGAAGTCACCGAATTCTTCTGGTACGGCTGCCCGCACTGCAATGAATTCAACCCGTACCTCGAAGCGTGGGTGAAGAAGCAAGGTCCGGACGTGGTGTTCAAGCGCGTGCCGGTCGCCTTCCGCGACGACTTCATTCCGCATTCCAAGATGTACCACGCGCTCGACGCGCTCGGCCTCGCCACGCAGCTCACGCCGAAAGTTTTCAACGAAATCCACGTCAACAAGGACTATCTGCTGACGCCGGAAGATCAGGCGAAATTCCTCGCGAAGAACGGCGTCGATCCGAAGAAGTACATGGACGCGTACAACTCGTTCTCGACGCAAAGCGCGCTGCAGAAGGACAAGAAGTTGCTGGACGACTACAAGATCGACGGCGTGCCGACGCTGGCCGTGCAGGGCAAGTATGAAACCGGCCCGGCCGCGACCAACAGCCTGCCGGGCACGATCCAGGTGCTCGACTACCTGGTCGCCCAGGTCCGCGCCAAGAAGATGTAAAGCTAAGGCGCCGGAATGAGTTCCCCCCTGAAGGTTTTCATTACCGGCGCTTCGAGTGGCATAGGCCTCTCGCTCGCCGCCGAATATGCGCGGCGCGGCGCGATTCTCGGCCTCGTTGCCCGCCGCGGCGACGCCCTCGCCGCCTTCCAGAAGTCCCATCCGCAGAATACTGTCTCCATCTATTCCGTCGACGTGCGCGACGCGGAAGCGCTCGCCGATGCGGCCGCGCAGTTCATCACGCGGCACGGCCTGCCTGACGTGGTGATCGCCAACGCAGGCATCAGCCGCGGCGCTGTCACCGGTCATGGCGATCTGCGCACCTTCCGCGAAGTGATGGATATCAATTACTTCGGCATGGTCGCGACTTTCGAGCCGTTCGCCGCCGCGATGATCGCCGCGAAACGCGGCACGCTGGTGGGAATCGCCAGTGTCGCGAGTGTGCGTGGCTTGCCGGGCTCCGGCGCGTACAGCGCGTCGAAATCGGCGGCGCTCAAATATCTGGAAGCGTTGCGCGTCGAAATGCGGCCGCATGATGTCGGCGTGGTGACGATTGCGCCCGGCTATATCCGCACGCCCATGACCGAGCACAACCCGTACACCATGCCGTTCCTGATGAACGCCGACCGTTTCGCGCTCAAGGTGGCGCAGGCGATCGAACGTCGAACCGCGTTCGCGGTGTTTCCCTGGCAGATGCGCGTGGTGGCCATGCTGCTGCACGTGCTGCCGCGCTGGCTCTACGACCGCGCTTTCGAGCGGGCGCCGCGCAAGCCGCGCGCCACCGCCGAAGCCGAGTAAGCCATGCAACCCCGTGCGGTCGATGCAGCCGGCGTCGCGCACGAACCAGCGGGCGCCGCGACGCGCATCGTGTCGCTGGTGCCGAGCATCACTGAACTGCTGTTTGCGCTTGGCCTCGACAAGCAGATTGTTGGCCGCACTGGTTTTTGCGTACATCCGCGCGACAGGGTGCAATCGGTGCGCAAGGTCGGCGGCACCAAGGCTGTGAAGCTCGACGCCATTCGTGCGTTGCGCCCCACCCATCTGATCGTCAACATCGACGAAAACGAACGCGATACTGTCGAGCAGTTGCGGGCGTTTGTACCGCATATCGTCGTGACGCATCCTCGAACGCCGCGGGACAATCTGGCGCTCTATACACTGCTGGGCGCGATTTTCGGTTGTGCGCAGGAAGCGCAGCGCCTGAGCGAAGCGCTCGAAGCCCGCCTTTGCGACGCGGCGGCGCATGCGTTCATCCCGCAAAACGTGCTGTATCTGATCTGGCGCGAACCGTGGATGACCGTAGCGCGTGACACCTATATCTCGACCATGCTGCAGCTCGTCAACTGGCACACACTGCCGGACGTGCAAGGCGGTGCGGCAGGCGCCGCGCGTTACCCGACGCTCGACTTCGACACCGCGCCGTGGCTCGCCCAGGTCGACCGCATCCTGCTCTCCAGCGAGCCGTATCGCTTTACACAGGTCCATTGCGACGCGCTGAAACGCGACGCGCGCCTGGCCGGCAAGCGCATTGAGTTAATTGATGGGGAAATGGTGTCGTGGTACGGCGTGCGCGCGATCGAAGGCATCGCTTACCTGCTGCAGCGCGCTGCGACGGCCTGAGCGCGTGCAAGGACAGCGCGCCTTAAATCTGGGCCGCACCCGCCATATGAATATGCGGATTATGTTGTTGTCGCCGCAACCACCCTTCGATAAGCTTTCGCGAAGGCCCACGCGCGTCGGCGGCAACAGCCGACTCATGCGCCAGCGCCGGAAACGTATCACAATAAAGACGACGGCTACGCCGCAAGGCCGCCCGTCCTTCGTCAACGGAACATAATCACACAACCAGACGCACTGCCTGACTGCGCTTGTTATGGGAGATCCTATGCGCTTCAAACTGCTCGCAGCCGCCGTACTGTTCACGGCGCCCGCGCTCGTGCTCGCCAAACCGCTGACCGTCTGTACCGAGTCGAGCCCCGACGGCTTCGATGTCGTGCAGTTCAATTCGCTCGTCACGACCAACGCGTCGGCCGACGTGATCTTCAACTCGCTGGTCTCGTACGACGAGGCCGCGAAGAAAGTGGTGCCGGCGCTGGCCGACAAGTGGGACGTAAGCCCCGACGGCCTCACCTACACGTTCCATCTGCGCCCGAACGTGCAGTTCCAGACCACTGATTACTTCAAGCCCACGCGCGCGCTGAATGCAGACGACGTCGTCTTCACGTTCGACCGCATGCTCAACGATAGCAATCCGTGGCACAAGGTGGCGGGCGCGAGCGGCTTCCCGCATGCGCAGTCGATGGGTCTGCCGAAGCTCATCAAGTCGATCAGCAAGGTCGACGACAACACCGTCAAGTTCGAACTGAACGCGCCCGACGCGACCTTCGTCTCGATCCTGACCATGGGTTTCGCCTCGATCTATTCGGCTGAATACGCCGATCAGTTGCTCAAGGCCGGCAAGCAGGTCGATCTGAACTCGAAGCCGATCGGCACCGGTCCGTTCGAACTGAAGAGCTATACGAAAGACGCAGTGATTCGCTACGACGTGAATCCGACCTACTGGGGCCCGAAACCGAAGATCGACCGCCTGATCTACGCGATCACGCCGGACGCCACGGTGCGGGCGCAGAAAGTGAAGGCGGGCGAATGCCAGATCGCCTTGTCGCCGAAGCCGCAGGACCTCGCTGATGCCAGGACGGACAAGTCGCTTGCCATCGTGCAGACGCCCGCGTTCATGACGGCGTTCGTCGCGTTGAACACGCAGAAGAAGCCGCTCGACAACCAGAAGGTGCGCGCCGCGCTGAACATGGCGTTCGATCGCACCACGTATCTGAAGACCGTATTCGACAACACGGCAACGCCGGCCGTGAATCCGTATCCGCCGAACACGTGGAGCTACGACAAGGCCGTGAAGGCGTGGCCGTACGACCCGGCGAAGGCAAAGAAGCTGCTCGCCGACGCGGGTTATCCGAACGGTTTCGAAACGACTATTTGGGTGCGGCCGAACGGCAGCGTGCTGAATCCGAATCCGAAGGCCGGCGCCGAACTGCTGCAAGCCGACTTCGCAAAGATCGGCGTGAAGGCCGACGTGAAGGTGATCGAATGGGGCGAGTTGATCAAGCAGGCCAAGCAAGGCCAGCATGATTCGCTCTTCATGGGCTGGGCCGGCGACAACGGCGATCCGGACAACTACTTGTCGCCGCTATTCAGTTGCAACGCGGTGAAGTCGGGGATCAACTTCGCGCGCTTCTGCGACCAGGATCTGGACAAGCTGATCGCCGACGGCAAAGCAACGCCGGATCAGGCCAAGCGCACGAAGGCGTATGAACAGGCGCAGCAGATCATTCACGATCAGGCGCTGTGGATTCCGCTTGGGTATCCGACCGCTGCGGCGATCGCGCGCACGAACGTGAGTGGGTATCACGTGAGTCCGTTTGGGCGGCAGAACTTCGGGGCGGTGTCGGTGCAGTAATCGCGTTCGTGTTTGAACGTGCCGCATGCGAAAAAAGCCCGGTTGCGAAAGCACCGGGCTTTTTGCTTTACCGGCATCCGAGGCTCGATTACTAATTCGCGCAATACGATATGCATTGCGGGTATCTCGATGAAAAGGACTTCTGCAATACGAATTATTTGCAGAAAACGTTAAAAGTTTGTCATTTTTATAGCACCACATCAACGAACGACGTTAGGATTCAAATTTAATTTGGATACCTATTTTATGCCTTATTGGAATATAAATTCCGCTGTCGACTATCTTCAATGGCATGCGGAATCTTCAAGCCACCAACGTTGCGCAAGATACGTTCGAGAGGCAATCCAGCGCGGCGGAATTTCACTCATGGTGATGTACTCCGCGAGGAACTATGGCTCTTCGTTAATCTGCACAGGCTTTTATGAGGTAAGCGACGCAAATCCGCAGAAAGGGGATGTCGTCGTGATCCAGGCCATCGCGAACCATCCGGACGGTCATATGGCCATGTACGACGGACGAATCTGGATTTCCGATTTCAGACAGCAATACGGTTTTTATCCCGGCCCAGCATACCGGAGCGCACGTCCGCCTTATCAAATCTACCGTCACGACTGAGCGGCATCATGCGAAAAATCTTCATGCTAATTGCGGCGCTCTTCGTCATTTCCGGCAGCTTCTTTCAGCCGCTGGCGCTCGCGCAGATGCGCCAGGCCACGACGCCCGAGGCCAGTACCAAGGCTTTCTATACGTGGTTCATCAAGCGGGATTCAGAAGACCGCGGCTATGCTCTCATGGACAAGGAAGTCTATCGCTACGTATCGAGATCGACCGTCGACTTCCTGAGGGCCGAATATAAGCAAAACAAGTTTGCCGAAAGGGCCGAGTACTTCACAAAGGTGCAGGATTACGACGAGCAGGATTGGCTCGCGCACATTGCAACGCATCCCGCGATCATGCTTGACGATGTCGCGCTCGTTCCCGTTACGTTCGGATCCGCAGAGAAGAAAACCATTCTTGCGTTTCTGCGCAAACAGAATGGTGTCTGGAAGATCACCAAAATCGACGATACGCAAGATGACAAATAGTACGTTTCAGTGCCGCATTGACCACTGAAAGCCCCCGCCTGCGGGCTTTCCTCTCCCATCAACACACCACCTCGATCACGCCGGCGAAAACCGAATCACCCCATCCGCATCCTGCTTACGCGTCAACTCACCCGCAAGCCACAGCAGATGCAAGTGCGCTAGCGCTTCACCCATCGCAAACGTCATCTGATGGATATCGAGTTGCCGCTTGAACATCAGCGGCACGATATCCGCGGCGCTCTGCGGTTTCTCCGCGCACGCCTCGCGCACTTCGGCTAGACGCGCGTCGTGATGCTCGCGCAATTGGCGGATGCGTGTGCGCACACCGCGAAACGGCTTGCCATGCGACGGCAGCACGAGCGTGTCTTCCGGCATCGTCTCGTAACGGCCTAGCGACTCCAGATATAACGCGAGCGGCGTGCCTTCGGGCTCCATATCGAACACCGACACGTTAGTCGAGATGCGCGGCAGCACCATGTCGCCGGAAATCAGCACGCCGGTCTCTTCGCAGAACAACGCGCAGTGTTCGGGCGAATGGCCGAAGCCGGTCACCACGCGCCAGGTCTTGCCACCAATCTCCACGCCGTCCGCTTCCCGCAACCGGCGATACTGCCCCGGAATCGCCGGCACGAGACTCGCGTAATAGCTCTTGCGATTGCGCAATTTCTCAAGCGACTCTTCGTCGGTCACGCCGTGTCGCGCGAAGTGTCGTGCCGCGCCCTCGCCGCCCGCATTCGAGCCGTCGCCGGCAGCCATGACGCGGGCCTGCATGTATTCGCCAAGCGTCATCCATAGCCGCACGTCCCAGCGCTTTTTGTCGCCGCCGGCGCAAATCCAGTGCGCGAGGCCGATGTGATCGGGATGGCAATGCGTGACGATCACGCGCAGCACCGGCAGGCCGTCGAGCACCGAGTCGAACACTTTCTCCCAGTTCTCCTTGATCGTATCCGAGGTGATCCCGCAGTCGACCACCGTCCAGCCCAGCTGGCCGTCGATCTCGTCGCGCAACAGCCAGAGGTTGATGTGATCCAGCGCGAAAGGCAACGGCATGCGCAGCCAGAACACGCCTGGCGCGACTTCCAACGCATGGCCCGCGTCCGGCAAGGTGTCGTTGAACGGGTAGTCGAGTTGATGTTCGAGTGCATTCATTGTGGGTGTCTTCCTCCGTCGGCCGTCCGGCATGGCGAGGTGTGCGATGCCGGACGGCGTGGTTGCCGTGTGCGAATGACGTACCGCCGCCGTACTGCGCCTGGTTGCGTTCAACTCAAGTTGACGATAACGTAAACGTCGATTCTATCGTTCAATCCGATTTCCTGCCCGGCCACGGAATGCCCCGATGAACACGCAATACACGATCACCGAGCTCGCGCGGGAATTCGACGTCACGCCCCGCGCGATCCGCTTCTACGAAGACCAGGGTTTACTCTCTCCGAGCCGTGAAGGGTCGAGTGGCCTGCGGCGCGTCTATTCGGGCCGCGACCGCACGCGTCTGAAGCTCACCTTGCGCGGCAAACGGCTCGGCTTCACCCTTTCGGAGATTCGCGATCTGCTGGACGTGTACGAGTCGCCGACCGACACGGTGCCGCAGTTGCACGCGTTCCTCGCCACGGTGGCGCGTCATCGCGAAGTGCTCGAGCGTCAACTGGAAGACCTGAACGCGACGCTCGAAGACCTCGCGCAATACGAAACCCAGGCGCGCGCGCTACTGGAAGGCGGCACGCGCGAAGCCAAGCCGGCCTGAACAATCGCGGCGCGATGCGTCGCAGGTGCGCCCGACGATACAATCACGGGTGTCTTCACGACATGAGGCGAATGCGCGGTCGACATGAATCACTTCCCCAAACTGCTGTCGTCGCAGATCGGTTTTGACCTCGCGCAGACCATGCTCGAAGGATTCGACCGCCATTACCGGATCTTTCGCGACGCCGCGATCCACGCCAAGACGCTCTTCGAAAAAGGCGACTGGCACGGTTTGCAGAAGCTCGCGCGCGATCGCATTACCTCATACGACGAGCGTGTCGATGAATGCGTCGAACTGCTCGAAGACGAATACGACGCGGAAAAAATCGACAGCGAAGTGTGGCAGCAGATCAAGCTGCATTACATCGGCCTGTTGACCACGCACCGTCAGCCGGAGTGCGCGGAAACGTTTTTTAATTCGGTATGCTGCAAGATCCTGCACCGCTCGTACTTCAACAACGATTTCATTTTCGTGCGCCCGGCCATCTCGACCGAATACATCGAGAACGACGAGCCGGCCGCGAAGCCGACTTACCGTGCGTACTATCCGGGCAAAGACGGACTCGCGGCGACGCTTGAACGCATCGTCACGAACTTCCAGCTGGAGCCGTCGTTCGAAGATTTGACGCGCGACGTCGGCTGTGTGATGCAAGCGATCCATGACGCGTTCGGTGCGTTCGACGAAGCGCCCAATTTCCAGATTCACGTGCTCTCGTCGCTGTTCTACCGGAACAAGTCGGCGTATATCGTCGGACGGATCATCAACGGCGATTTGCTCCTGCCGTTCGCGGTGCCCTTGCGTCATGTGAAGCCGGGCGTGCTCGCGCTCGACACCGTGCTGCTCAAGCGCGAACAGTTGCTGATCATTTTCAGCTTTTCGCATTCGTACTTCCTGGTGGACATGGAAGTGCCGTCCGCCTACGTCGAATTTCTCGGCACCATCATGCCGGGAAAGCCGAAGGCGGAAATCTATACGTCGGTTGGCTTACAGAAGCAGGGCAAGAATCTGTTCTATCGCGACCTGCTGCATCACCTCTCGCATTCGAGCGATCAGTTCATCATCGCGCCCGGCATCAAGGGGCTCGTGATGTTGGTGTTCACGCTGCCGTCGTTTCCGTACGTGTTCAAGCTGATCAAGGACAACTTCCCGCCGCCGAAGGAAACCACGCGCGCGCAAATCCAAAGCAAGTATCAACTCGTCAAACGACATGACCGGCTGGGCCGCATGGCCGACACGCTCGAATATTCGAGCGTGGCGTTGCCCCGCTCACGCCTCGACGAAGCGCTGGTGCGCGAACTCGAGAAGGAAGTGCCGTCGCTGCTCGAATACGACGGCGACAACCTGGTGATTCGCCATATGTATATCGAACGCCGCATGGTGCCGCTCAATCTGTTCCTGCAGAACGGCAACGACGAAGACGTCGAGCACGGGATCAAGGAATACGGCAATGCGGTGAAGGAACTGATGCAGGCGAACATCTTTCCAGGCGACATGCTGTACAAGAACTTCGGCGTGACGCGTCACGGCCGTGTGGTGTTCTACGACTACGACGAAATCGAATATCTGACCGACTGCAACGTGCGCGCGGTGCCGGCGCCGCGTAACGAGGAGGACGAAATGTCGGGCGAGCCGTGGTACTCGGTCGGCCCGCACGACATCTTCCCGGAAACGTACGGCACATTCCTGCTCGGCGACCCACGCGTGCGCCGTTCCTTCATGCAGTATCACGCGGACTTCTTCGATCCTGCGCTATGGCAACGGCACAAGGATCATTTATTGAAAGGCGAACTGCCCGACTTTTTCCCGTACGACGACAGCGTGCGCTTCTGCAACCGCTACCCGGAACGCTTCGTCGATGCCGCCGGCCTTGCATCGCCCGCGCCAGATGCGACAGCCGACGCGCGCAGCGTGCGGGCGGCGTGAAGCTCACGCGCCGCTCGCATCTTCAGATGCCTCGTCCGAACTCTATGTAACGACATCGACCGGTCAATCGGTCGAGCAACCGCCAAGACGCACCATGAACACGAACGATTCAACTCCTGACAATCCGCTCTCGCATCTGTTCGACAACAACGAAGCGTGGGTCGCCCGCAAGCTGTCCGAAGACCCAGAGTATTTCTCGCGCCTCGCCCATCAGCAGACGCCCGAGTATTTGTGGATCGGCTGCTCCGATTCGCGCGTGCCGGCCAACCAGATCATCGGCTTGCCGCCGGGCGAAGTGTTCGTGCACAGAAACATTGCCAACGTGGTCGTGCATACCGATCTGAACTGTCTCTCGGTGATCCAGTTCGCCGTCGATCTGCTAAAGGTCAAGCACATCATGGTGGTCGGCCACTACGGCTGCTCCGGCGTCGGCGCGGCGCTGCACGGCCGTCGCGTGGGTCTTGCGGACAACTGGCTGCATCACGTGCAGGATGTGCGCACCAAACATGCGGCGCTGATCGAGGAATGGCCGATCGGTGAGGTGCGCCATCGGCGGCTGGTCGAACTGAACGCGATCGAACAGGTGATGAACGTATGCCGCACCACCATCGTCAACGATGCGTGGGCGCGCGGCCAGGAATTGACGGTACACGGCTGGGCGTACGGCGTGCATGACGGCAAGGTGCGCAACCTCGGCATGATGGTCAGCGAGCCGGGCGCGCTCGATGCCACCTATCAGAAGTGCGTCGCGGCGGTGTCGGCTAGTGGCCCGCACAAGGCAGAGAACGACGTGGTCGCCGCCGATGCGGCTCAGCTCGGCGACGTGCCGGCTATCGTCGAAGGCGTAATCAAGGAGCTTAAACATGAGTGAGACAAAGATTGATCCGATCGTCATCGTGGGTGTGGCCCGCACGCCCATGGCGGCATTTCAAGGCGACTTCGCCGCGCTGACGGCGCCGCAGTTGGGCTCGGTAGCGATAGAAGCCGCCGTGAAACGCGCGGGACTGAAGCCCGAACAGATCGACGAAGTGGTGATGGGCTGCGTGCTGCCCGCCGGCCTCGGTCAGGCGCCCGCGCGTCAGGCCGCGCTCGGCGCCGGCTTGCCGCTCGCCACCGGCAGCACCACGGTGAACAAGATGTGCGGCTCCGGCATGCGCGCCGCGATGTTCGCGCACGACATGCTCGCGGCGGGCTCCGTCGATGTGATTGTCGCGGGCGGCATGGAAAGCATGACGAATGCGCCGTACCTGCTGCCCAAGGCGCGCGGCGGCATGCGCATGGGCCACGGTCAGGTGATCGACCACATGTTCTACGACGGCCTCGAAGACGCCTACGAAAAAGGCCGACTGATGGGCACCTTCGCTGAAGAGTGCGCAGGCTCGTTCGACTTCACGCGCGAGGCGCAGGACGCGTTCGCCGTCGAGTCGCTCAATCGTGCAAAACGCGCCAACGAAGATGGTTCGTTTGCCTGGGAAATCGCGCCGGTGAAGGTGGAGAGCCGCAAGGGCGATGTCACCATCGATCGCGACGAACAGCCGTTCAAGGCAAACATCGAAAAAATTCCAACGCTCAAACCGGCGTTCAGCAAAACCGGCACGGTGACGGCGGCGAATTCGTCGTCGATTTCCGACGGCGCGGCCGCGCTCGTCATGATGCGCGAATCGACCGCGAAGCGTCTCGGCGTCGAGCCGATCGCGCGTGTGGTCGGTCACTCGACGTTCGCGCAGGAGCCGGCGAAGTTCACCACCGCGCCGGTCGGCGCGATTCGCAAGCTGTTCGAGAAGAACGGCTGGCGCGCCGACGAAGTCGATCTGTATGAGGTCAACGAAGCCTTTGCCGTCGTGACGATGGCGGCCATGAAGGAACATCATCTGCCGCACGAGAAGGTCAACGTGAACGGCGGCGCTTGTGCGCTCGGCCATCCGATCGGCGCGTCGGGCGCGCGGATTCTCGTCACGCTGATCGGCGCGCTGAAGAAGCGCGGCGGCAAGCGCGGCGTCGCGACGCTGTGTATCGGCGGTGGAGAAGCGACGGCGATGGGTATCGAACTGGTTTAACCCGCGTTTTTTTCGCGCTGTTTTGACGGCTTGCTGAGGTATTCCATGAAGACAGTGTTGATCGTCGGTGCATCGCGCGGCATCGGCCAGGAGTTTGCACGGCAATACAAAAAGAGCGGCTGGCGCGTGCTCGCAACCGCGCGCGACGGCGCCGCGCTCGATGCATTGAAGGCACTCGGCGCCGAAACTTTTTCACTCGATGTGAGCGCGCCGGAAGAAATCGCCGCGCTCGGCTGGAAGCTCGACGGTGAACGACTCGACGCGGCGATCCTGGTGTCGGGCGTGTACGGCCCGCGCACGGAAGGCATCGAGGCGATTACCGTTGAAGACTTCGACCACGTCATGCACACCAACGTGCGCGGACCGATGCAACTGATGCCGATCCTGCTGCCGCTCGTCGAAGAGGCCGGCGGTGTGTTCGCGGTAATCTCGAGCAAGATGGGCAGCATCGGCGACGCTAGCGGCACGACCGGATGGCTGTATCGCGCGAGCAAGGCGGCGTTGAACGACACGCTGAAACTCGCGTCGCTGGAAGCGAAGCGCGCCGCGTGCGTTTCGTTGCATCCGGGCTGGGTGCGCACCGACATGGGCGGTGCGCAGGCGGCGATCGATCCGGCGCGCAGCGTCACCGGCATGCGTGAAGTGCTGGCGCAAGCCGCGGCGGCGCATGAAGAGTTCAACGGCCGCTTCTATCAATACGACGGCACGCTGCTCGACTGGTGAGCAGCTGTGCCGCACGGGAGACACATACATGGTGCTTGATCAGGATCACTTGATGGTCCGCGACGCGCTGCGCACCTTCGTGCGCGAAGCGATCACGCCGCATGCCGCGGCGTGGGACCGTGAGCGTACTTTTCCGAAGGATGTGCACCGGCAGCTCGCCGAACTCGGCGCGTATGGCGTGCTGGTGCCCGAAGCGTACGGCGGCGCCGGCATGGACGCGCTGGCGCTCGCGCTGATTCTCGAAGAAATCGCCGCCGGCGACGGTGGCACCTCGACGGCTATCTCCGTCAACAACTGCCCCGTCTGCAGCATTCTGCTGACCTTTGGCAACGACGCGCAGAAACGCGACTGGCTCACGCCGCTTGCGCGCGGCGAGATGCTCGGCGCGTTTTGCCTGACCGAACCGCAGGCCGGCTCCGACGCATCCGCGTTGCGCACCACCGCCACACGTGACGGCGACGCGTACGTGCTGAACGGGGTCAAACAATTCATCACGAGCGGCAAGAACGGCAACCTCGCGATCGTGATGGCCGTGACCGATAAAGCGGCGGGCAAGCGCGGCATCAGCGCGTTCATCGTGCCCACCGACACGAAGGGCTACGTTGTGGCGCGAGTCGAGGACAAGCTCGGCCAGCATTCGTCGGATACGGCGCAGATTATTTTCGAGGACTGCCGCGTGCCGGCCGCGAATCTGATCGGCGCGGAAGGCGAAGGCTACCGGATCGCGTTGTCGGGGCTCGAAGGCGGACGCATTGGTATCGCCGCGCAAAGCATCGGCATGGCGCGCGCCGCGTTCGAAGCGGCCTTGAGTTATGCGAAGGAGCGCGAAAGTTTCGGCGCACCGCTGTTTTCGCACCAGGCCGTGCAATTCCGCCTCGCCGACATGGCGACGCAACTCGAAGCGGCGCGACAGTTGATCTGGCACGCCGCATCGTTGAAAGACGCCGGTCAACCGTGCCTGACCGAAGCCGCGATGGCCAAGCTATTCGCGTCCGAAGCCGCCGAGCGCATCTGTTCTGCCGCTTTGCAGATTCACGGCGGGTACGGCTACCTGAGCGACTTCCCGGTCGAGCGCATTTACCGCGATGTGCGCGTGTGCCAGATCTACGAAGGCACCAGCGACATCCAGAAGATTTTGATCGCGCGTGGTCTTGGCTGAAAGTCAGATGAATAAGCAAATGTTGTTAGTGCAACGACCATCCGACTGTCCGTGCGGCGGCGCCGCGCCCGACCAGCGTAGCGGTGCCAAGGCGCCGCGCTTCGCGCAGTGCTGCGGCCGCTATATCGACGGCGGCGAAACGGCGCCACGGGCGCTCGAACTGATGCGCTCGCGCTATAGCGCCTATGTTGTAGGCTCAACGGATTACCTGCGCGCCACCTGGGCGCCGCAGACCTGCCCCGCCGATCTCGACGCGGACCCGGCCGCACCCGATGCGCCGCGTTGGCTCGGACTACAAATCAAGGCGTTTGCAGAAACCGACGCCGATCACGCGACGGTCGAATTCGTCGCACGTTACAAGGTGTGCGGCCGCGCGCGTCGGTTGCACGAACTGAGCCGTTTCGTTCGCGGCGATGATGGCCGCTGGCGCTACGTCGACGGCGACATCAGCGAATAAAGTCCCTTTCTGCCCCTTACAAGACGCCGCAGCGTCCTTACGCCGCGCTCACATATGGCCCTGATAGCAGGGCCATTTTTTTGTTGGCGAGATGCCACATGACCCGCGCCACGCCTGATTGCTTCGGTGCGCCAAACGCCGGTGACGCCTGTATCGACCGGGCTCAGCGATCAAACAGCACGCGGCAATTTTTGCGACGCGGGTTCTCCTTGATTGCACAAAACAAAATTGTCGTGCCAGGATGAGGCCGTAGCTTCATGACGTCACGTTGCGAGGGCCGGTCGATACCAGCTCCGCAAAATGCGCAGGGAGCCCTGCCGGGCACCAGACAGTGTGGTTCCGGCGGCGGTTTCGGGCAGCAGCCGTGGCGCTCATCATCGGCGCGTGGGGTCGCGTCGGCCGTTTGGGTTCATCCCGTGCGATCTCGAATAGCGTGCGTGCGCCTCTGGCGCACTCCGTACGCGAGTGTGTTTTTGTTTGTCGAAAACCCGCCCGAAAGGCAAATGTCAGCAATGACTTTCGACAGACAGACGCCACGGTGTTCAGGGCAGGTTTTTGAGGCAGGTGCGTGAATGGTGTTCAGCAAGGTTCTGACGAAGTGTGCGGTGATCTGTGCAGCGGCTACATGCGCTGTCGCACTCGCGCACGCCGACCCGCTCGCGGACACGCAGCCGGGACCGTTGACCCGCGCACACGTGCCGCGCATCGCGCTCGACGACGACGTCTATCTGCCCACCGCTGGTCTCAACGAACAGATCATCCGCGTACCGGTCGATGCAGCCGGCACGGTCACTCTCGAAACGACGATCTACAAACCGGACGGCGCTGGCCCGTTTCCGATGATCGTGTTCAACCACGGCAAGATTCCCGGCGATCCGCACACGCAGGAGCGCAGCGACCCGCTGCCGTTCGCGCGCGAATTCGTGCGCCGCGGCTACGTGGTGGTGGCGCCGAACCGCCAGGGTTTCGGACACTCGGACGGCGTGTATCAGCAGGATGGTTGCGACGTCGAGAAAAACGGCATCGGCCAGGCCGGCGATGTCGCCGCGACGGTCGACTTCATGTCGAAGCAACCTTACGTGGACGCGACGCATATCGTCGTGGCCGGCACCTCACACGGCGGTCTTGCGACGATGGCGTACGGCACGCAAGCAGCGCCGGGCGTGAGGGCGCTGATCAATTTCTCGGGCGGCTTGCGGCAGGACGCGTGCGGCGACTGGCAGGGCAACCTGACGCATGCGTTCGGCGCGTATGGCGAAAAGACCAAGGTGCCATCGCTGTGGATGTACGGCGATAACGATTCGGTCTGGAACGCGCGGTTGGTGGCGGCCATGTACGCCGCTTATGGCGCGCATGGCGCGAGCGCGAAGATGGTGGATTTCGGCAACTACAAGAATGACGCGCACCGGCTGGTCGGCGATCGTGATGGCGTGCATGTGTGGTGGCCGGCTGTCGAGGCTTTTCTTGCGCAGGTGGGCATGCCGACTGGCGTGCAGTATCGTGTGTCGGATCCGTCCACGCCTAAAGCCAGTGGGTTTGCTGCTGTCGATGCGGTCGACGCCGTGCCGTTTGTCGATGAAGCCGGGCGTAATGGGTATCGGAATTTCTTGCATCAGTTTCCTAGTCGGGCGTTTGCTGTTTCTGACTCGGGGGCCTGGTCCTGGGCTGAGGGCGGTGATGATCCGATGTCGGTCGCGGTCGCGAATTGTCAGAAGCAGTCTTCTGCGCCTTGCAGGTTGTATGCGGTGAATAGCTCCGTTGTTTGGGGGGATCAGTCTTCGCAGACGGCTGATGGTGGGGGTGCTGCTGGCGGCGCCGATGCTCGGCGGGCTCTTGCTAGTCGGGAGTAGGAGTCCGGTTTTGTTTATGCCTGCCCGGCGGGTGTTGCTTCTCGGTGTTCTTTGAGGCGTTGGCCTTTCCTTGATCTCTTTGTGGTCTATTAGCGTTGCCCCTGTGCGGGGCGGCACCTACTTTCTTTGCCGCGGCAAAGAAAGTAGGCAAAGAAAGCCGCTTCACACCGCCAGCTCATAAGCGGGTCCCTCGGCTTGGAGGGGGCGCTGGCCCATCTGGAATCTGTGCCCCCGCACATTCAGCCTCAGTGACAAGGCCGTCATTCTTCCGGCGGCGCTGCGCGCGCCGTCGCGGTAATTCGTCAAACCATCGGTTCGCTCTTGTGCTCAGTACTTCCTGAGCTACCAGCCCCTATCCGTGTACCAACTTCTCCAATCCTCATCGTTTCGGCGTTCATGCCGAAACGAGGTCGTCGGCCCCGCCGCGCACGAAAAACCCAGTCGACTTACGCAGTCCCTTCCGGCGAGCGCGCAGCGCGAGGCGGGAGGTATGACTGCTGTGTCACAAGCGTCGAATGTGGGAGGGCACAGATTCCAGATGCGCCACTACCGCGGCTGTGCGGGGGACCCGCTTATGGGCTCGCGGTGTGAAGCGGCTTTCTTTGCCTACTTTCTTTGCCGCGGCAAAGAAAGTAGGTGCCGCCCCGCACAGGGGCAACGCCAATAGACCACCATGAATGCAAGGAAAGGCCAACACCGCAGAGAACACAGACAGAAAAATCCGAGCCGGCGCAGGCCCAAAACCCCAAATCCCCGCCAGTAAGTTGCCACTACTTTGCCGTCGTCAACTCCGCCGATCAGCGACCTTCACCCACAAACAGAAACCACCTGCACCGAACATCGCCAAACCCCAGCGCCGCAGGCAAAAAACGCGCATCGAACCCCTAGTGCACAGCACGAAATAAACCGCTAATCTCGACCCCGCAAGCCCGCCAAGAGCCGCGCGCAGCGCAAAAAAATCCGCGCCACCCGACTGAAAACGGCCCTAAAAAAGCCCCCCGCGCAGCGGCAAAAAAGCACCCCTGGAGTACCCTTTGGACAACCCAGCACCACCATCAGCAGCCCCCGACGACTGGATCGCCCGCAGCCTGCGCGCCATCTGGCACCCCTGCACGCAGATGAAGCACCATGAACGCCTGCCGCTCGTGCCCGTCGCGCGCGGCCAGGGCGCGTGGCTCTATGACCGCGCCGGCCATCGCTATCTGGATGCCATCAGCTCCTGGTGGGTCAACCTGTTCGGCCACGCCAACCCGCGCATCAACGCGGCACTGAAAGACCAGCTCGACACGCTCGAACACGCCATGCTCGCCGGCTGCACGCACGAACCGGCCATCGAACTCGCCGAGCGGCTCAGTGCGCTGACGAGCAACACGCTGGGCCACGCGTTCTTCGCATCAGATGGCGCATCCGCCGTCGAAATCGCCCTGAAGATGAGCTTCCACTCGTGGCGCAATCGCGGTTTCGCGGACAAGCAGGAATTCGTCTGCATAGCCAATAGCTACCACGGCGAAACCATCGGCGCTCTCGGCGTCACCGATGTCGCGCTCTTCAAAGACGCCTACGATCCGCTGATCCGCCACGCGCACGTCGTTGCATCGCCCGACGCCCGCCTCGCGCAACCAGGTGAAAACGCCGCCGACGTCGCGCGCCGCGCGCTCGATAACGTTCGCTCGCTGTTCGAAACACGCGCCACGAAAGTCGCCGCGCTAATCGTCGAGCCGCTCGTGCAGTGCGCAGCCGGCATGGCCATGCACGACGCGTCGTATATCACCGGATTGCGCGCCTTGTGCGACCAATACGGTGTGCATCTGATCGCCGATGAAATCGCCGTCGGCTGCGGACGCACCGGCACTTTCTTCGCCTGCGAACAGGCCGGCATCTGGCCGGACTTTTTATGTCTGTCGAAAGGGATCAGCGGCGGCTATCTGCCGCTTTCCATCGTGCTGTCGCGTGACGAAATCTTCGCGGCCTTCTATCACGACGACACCGCGCGCGGCTTCCTGCATTCGCACTCGTACACCGGCAACCCGCTCGCGTGTCGCGCGGCGCTCGCCACGCTCGATCTGTTCGCGAGCGACAACGTGCTTGCCGCCAACGCGCAAAAATCCGCGAAGCTGAAGGCCGCGCTCATGCCGCTAGCCGAGCACAAGCAAGTCCGCAATCTGCGCCAGTGCGGCACGCTCTTCGCCTTCGATGCCGTGATCGACGACGCCCAGCAAGCCAAAACATTCTCGCGCCGCTTCTTCGAAAACGCGCTGCAGCGCGAACTGCTGCTGCGCCCGATTTCAACCACGGTGTATCTGATGCCCCCATATATCCTCGACGACGAAGAACTCGCGCTGCTCGCCTCGCGCACGCGCGAAACCTTCGAAGCCACGCTCGCGGAGACCCGCTAATGCACCTGCTCGACAGGCTCACCGAAGGCCTCGCGGAAATCGATGCGCGCGGCCTGCGCCGTCGCCGCCGCACTGCCGAAACGCCATGCGCCGCGCACATGACTGTGGACGGCCGCGAAATCATCGGCTTCGCCAGTAACGACTATCTCGGTCTCGCCGCGCATCCGCAACTCATCGCGGCGATCGCTGAAGGCGCGCAGCGTTATGGCGCGGGCAGCGGTGGCTCTCATCTGCTCGGCGGCCACTCGCGCGCGCACGCGCAACTCGAAGACGATCTCGCGGAATTCGCGGGCGGCTTCGTCGATAACGCTCGCGCGCTCTACTTCAGCACCGGCTATATGGCGAATCTCGCCACGCTCACCGCGCTCGCGGGCCGCGGCACGACGCTCTTCTCCGATGCGCTCAATCACGCCTCGCTGATCGACGGCGCGCGCTTGTCCCGCGCCGACGTGCAGATCTACCCGCACTGCGATACAGAAGCGCTGAGCGCAATGCTCGAAGCCTCGGAGGCCGACGTCAAAGTGATCGTCTCCGATACCGTCTTCAGCATGGACGGCGATATCGCACCGCTGCCGCGTCTGCTCGAACTCGCGGAGCAACACGGCGCATGGCTGATCGTCGACGACGCGCACGGTTTCGGCGTGCTCGGCCCGCAAGGCCGCGGCGCGATCGCGCAAGCCGCGCTCCGTTCGCCGAACCTCATTTCGATCGGCACGCTCGGCAAAGCGGCCGGCGTCTCCGGCGCGTTCGTCGCCGCGCATGAAACCGTGATCGAATGGCTCGTGCAGCGCGCGCGTCCGTACATCTTCACCACCGCGTCGGTGCCGGCCGCGGCGCACGCGGTGTCGGCGAGCTTGCGCATCATCGGTGGCGAGGAGGGCGACGCGCGTCGCGCGCATCTTCGGCAACTGATCGAACGCACGCGCGCCATGCTGAAGGCGACGCCCTGGCTGCCGGTCGACTCGCATACTGCCGTGCAGCCGCTCATCATCGGCGCGAACGACGCCACGCTCGACATCGCGGCCACGCTCGATCGCGCGGGTCTGTGGGTGCCGGCGATCCGTCCGCCCACCGTGCCCGCCGGCACGTCGCGTTTGCGTATTTCGCTGTCGGCCGCGCACTCGCAAGCGGACCTCGACCGTCTCGAAGCCGGCTTGCAGCAACTCGGAGCGAAAGCGGCATGAATAGCACAGTTCAACACGCACTGTCGTTGTTCGTCACCGGCACCGATACGGAAATCGGCAAGACGTTCGTCTCGTCGGCGCTGTTGCGCGGCTTCGTCCGCGAAGGCTTGCAAGCTGCCGCAATGAAGCCGATCGCCGCCGGCGCGTTCGAACTGAACAGTGTGCTGCATAACGAAGACGCGGATCAACTCGACGCCGCGTCGAACGTGTTGCTGCCGCCCGAGATGCGCACGCCGTATCTGCTGAAGGAACCGGCCGCGCCGCACATCGCGGCCACACTGGAAAACGTCACGTTCGATCTCGGCCACATCGTCGATTGTCACGCGCAGGCTCTGAAGCGCGCGGAGATCGTGGTCGTGGAAGGCGTCGGCGGCTTTCGTGTGCCGTTGACGACCACACAGGACACCGCCGATCTCGCCGTCGCGTTGAAGCTGCCGGTCGTGCTGGTGGTCGGCATGCGGCTCGGCTGCATCAGCCATGCGCTGCTCACCGCCGAAGCAATCGCCGCGCGCGGGCTCACGCTCGCCGGCTGGGTCGCGAATCGCATCGATCCGGACATGACGTTCCCCGACGAAAACATCGCATCGATCCGCGAGCATCTGGCACGTGAATACGACGCGCCGTTGCTCGGCATCGTGCCGAATCTGAATCCACCCTCGCCCGAGCTTGCGGCGGACCAACTCGACATCAAACGGCTTTTGCAGACGCTGCGGCACATGCAAACGCATTCGCAGCGCTAAAAACTCACATATCCATCCATGAGGATTGACGACATGACGCAACTGAACATCGCTTCCACACCCGCCGACACAGCCGCGGCAAACAACAATGCCAACGCCGCAGCTGGCGCGAAACAGGTCGCTCGCTGGCGCGTCGCCGACATCGTCGCGTTGTACGAACTGCCGTTCAACGACCTGATGTTCAAGGCGCAGCAAACCCATCGCGAGCATTTCGATGCGAACACCGTGCAACTGTCCACGTTGCTGTCCATCAAGACCGGCGGCTGCGAGGAAGATTGCGCGTACTGCCCGCAGTCGGTGCATCACGATACGGGCCTGCAGGCCGACAAGCTGATGCCGGTCGACGAAGTGCTCGCCGCCGCCAAGGTCGCCAAGGAAAACGGCGCGACGCGCTTCTGCATGGGCGCCGCGTGGCGCAATCCGAAAGACCGCCACCTCGAACCGATCAAGGACATGATTCGCGGCGTGAAGGCAATGGGTCTGGAAACCTGCGTCACGCTCGGCATGCTCGAAACGCATCAGGCGCAAGGGCTGCGTGAAGCGGGCCTCGATTACTACAACCACAACCTCGACACGTCGCCGGAATTCTACGGACAGATCATTTCGACGCGCACGTATCAGGACCGCCTCGACACGCTCGAACGCGTGCGCGATGCGGGCATCAACGTGTGCTGCGGCGGGATTGTCGGTCTGGGTGAATCGCGTCGTGAGCGTGCCGGTCTGATCGCGCAACTGGCGAACATGGAGCCGTATCCGGAATCGGTGCCTATCAACAATCTGGTGCAGGTGGAAGGCACGCCGCTGACGGGCACCGAAGCGATCGACCCGTTCGAATTCGTGCGTACGATCGCCATTGCGCGCATCACCATGCCGCGCGCGATGGTGCGTCTGTCGGCCGGCCGCGAGCAGATGGACGAAGCGTTGCAGGCGCTGTGCTTCCTCGCCGGCGCGAACTCGATTTTCTACGGCGATCAATTGCTGACCACCAGCAACCCGCAAGCAGAGGCCGACCGCAAGCTGCTTGAACGTCTCGGCATTCGCGCCGAGGCCGCGCAGCAAATGCCGCTCGATCAAAGCGGCTGCGAACATGGCTGTGATAAGCACGCTGCGCCGAACTGAGCGTATGCATCGCGCGTGATAGAGCACGCGCAATAAAAAAGGCTGCCTCGTTTTTCGAGGCAGCCTTTTTGCTGACTTACGGCGCTAAAAACCTACTTCTTATCCACGATGATCTGATCAAACGTCCCGCCATCGGAGAAATGCGTTTGCTGCGCTTTCTGCCAGTTGCCGAACATCTCTTCCACCGTGAACGTCTTGATCGGTTTGAACTCTGCGACATGCTTCGCGAGCACGGTCTTGTCACGCGGACGCAGATGATGTTGCGCGATGATGTCCTGCGCGGCCGGCGACCACAGATAGTCGAGATAAGCCTGCGCTTCCTTGCGCGTCCCGCGCTTGTCGACCACCTTGTCGACGATCGACACCGGCGGCGCCGCCAGCAAGCTCACCGACGGATACACCGCCTCGAAATTGGCCCCGCCCACGCCCGTGTCCATCAGCGCGACTTCGTTTTCGAACGTCACCAGCACGTCGCCGATGCCGCGTTGCGTAAAGGTGGTCGTCGCGCCACGGCCGCCCGTGTCGAGCACCGGCACGTTCCTGAAGATCTCTTTTTCGAAGTCGAGCGCCTGCGCGTCGGTGCCGCCGTGCTGCTTGCGATAACCCCATGCGGCCAGATACGTGTAGCGTCCGTTACCCGAAGTCTTCGGATTCGCGATGATCACCTGCACGCCAGGCTTGGCGAGATCGTCCCAGTCCTTGATGTGTTTCGGATTGCCCTTGCGCACGAGGAACACCATCGTCGTGGTGTACGGCGCGCTGTCGTCCGGCAGGCGCGCGCGCCAGTTGGCCGGCACCAGTTGACCTTTCTCGGCGAGCAGGTCGATGTCGTTCGGCTGGTTCATCGTCACCACGTCGGCCTGCAGGCCTTGCAGCACCGACAGCGCCTGCGCGCTCGACGCGCCGTGCGACTGGCGGATCGATATGTTCTCGCCGCTCTTCTGCTTGTACGCCGCGATGAAGCCGGCGTTGATGTCCTTGTACAACTCGCGCGTCACGTCGTACGAGACGTTGAGCAGCGATGTATCCGCGTGCGCCGTCGACATGCCCGCCAGCGCGAGCGTGATTGCCGTCATGCCGGCTGCCAGCCAGCGCGATGTCTCCGTCTTGCCTGCCATCTTGTCCCCGCCTGTCGATGATGAAAACCAGTGGCCGCACGAACGTGCAGCGTGAAGCGGGATTCTAACGGATCGCTTACTTGGCCAGTGTTCCTTGCGTCCGTCACTCGATGTGCGAGCGTTGCAGTTCAAACGCTCACACGAACGCTTGCTGTACAGCCTCGAACGGCTCCTCGCGAAAACGCAGCGGCGCCGCGCAGTGCACGAGCGTATCGACGAAATACTTGGCGCGCGGCCACGGACCGAAGCCGGCCGCCGTGTTGATATGCCCCGCGTCGCCGAGATTGACGAACGCGCTGCCGAAACGCTGCGCGAGATCGCGCGAGCCGGCGAGCGACATCCACGGATCGGTTTCGCTGCCGATCAGGATCGACGGCACGCCGAGACGCCGCGCGTCGAACGCTCCCGCGAAGGCGAATTTCTGCGGACTCGCGGGCGCGACGAACAGCACGCCGACCACGTCGTTCGCATACGACGCCTGCTGCAATGCGTACGCGGTCGCGAGGCAGCCGAAGCTATGCGCTGCCAGCACGAACGGCCCACGCTCGCGCGCCAGCAGATCGCGCAGCGATTTCGACCACAGCGCGAGGTCCGGCGCGTCCCAGTCGGCTTGCTCGACGCGCAACGAGCGCGCGAACTGCCGCTCCAGCCAGCTCTGCCAGTGCGCGCTCTCGCTGCCGTGCAGGCCGGGAACGGTGACGAGCCGCGGCGGCCATGTCGATTTGGTGCATGAAAGCATGTGTGTGCCTCGCAGCGGGAATCCGGGTAGTGATTGTCCCGCCGCTCACCGCAAGGGCGAACCAAGTTTTTGTGCTTTGTTTATCGGACAAATGCGCGAGCGAACGAGCGGGCAAACGCACGAATAAACGCGCCGCCAACATGGGCCGCCCGGCGCAAAGCCCACCTCCGAACCGCACGGCCGTACGCAAACGCGCGCGAATCGCGTCGAAAAAGTAGAATGAAGCCTATCCATAAAAGGAGGAGGCCTCATGCCGCAAGCGTCGTCCACAACGCCGCAGCCGTCGCGCCGGTCATGCCGTGGCATCTTCGCGCCCAGACCCGATCTCGAAGGCGCCTTTCGGACCGTATGAAAATCCTCTTCTACATGCCGCATGCCGACGCCGCCGCCTGGCTGCACGATTTCGCTCGCGCCCTGCCGGATGCCGATCTGCGTGAGTGGCAGCCGGGCGACACCGCGCCGGCCGACTTCGCGGTCGTGTGGCGTCCGCCGCGCGAGATGCTGGCCGGCCGCGACGATCTGCGCGCGATTTTCAATCTCGGCGCCGGCGTCGACGCTATCCTCGCGCTGGAACACGAGCAGCCCGGCACGTTGCCGCGCAACGCGCAGTTGATCCGTCTCGAAGACACCGGCATGGCGCCGCAAATGGCCGAGTATGCAACGCACGCGGTGCTGCGCTACCTGCGCCGCTTCGACGAGTATCAGACGCTGCAGAACGAGCGCCGTTGGGAAGTGCTCGAGCCGCATCCGCGTGACACCTTCACGGTCGGCGTGCTGGGACTCGGCGTGCTCGGCGCGCATGTCGCACGAACGCTCGCAGCGTTCGGCCTGCCGGTGCGCGGCTACAGCCGCAGCCCGCGGCAGATCGACGGCATCACGACATTCGCCGGGGAAGCGCAATTCGACGCGTTTCTCGACGGCGTGAAGGTGCTGGTCAATCTGCTGCCGCGTACTCCGGAGACGAGCGATGTGCTGAACGCGCGCACCTTCGCGAAGCTTGCGCACGGCGCGTATCTGATCAACGTGGCGCG
This sequence comes from Paraburkholderia sp. BL27I4N3, assembly GCF_003386115.1. NCBI lineage: Bacteria > Pseudomonadati > Pseudomonadota > Betaproteobacteria > Burkholderiales > Burkholderiaceae > Paraburkholderia > Paraburkholderia sp. BL27I4N3. The sequence goes on from NZ_QREJ01000001.1 coordinate 4,034,937, forward strand.
CGGCGCGCATCTGGTCGAACAGGATTTGCTCGACGCCATCGCAAGCGGGCAGATCACCGCCGCCACGCTCGACGTGTTCCGCGAGGAACCGCTGCCGCCGGATCATCTGTTCTGGCAGGAGCCGCGCATCACGATCACGCCGCACGTGTCCGCGCTGACGCTGCGCGAAGAAAGCGTGGCCCAGGTCGCGCAGAAGATCACCGCGCTCGTGCGCGGTGACACGATCAGCGGCGTGGTGAATATCGAACACGGATACTGAACCCATCGAATCCAGTTGAAGGAGCGCCGCCATGCGCGGCGTCGACATAGGAGACACATCATGGCCCTGCCTCAGCAAGTGAAAATCGTCGAAGTCGGTCCGCGTGACGGACTGCAGAACGAAAAGGAATTCGTCGCCACCGCGACCAAAATCGAGTTGATCAACCGTTTGTCGGCGGCGGGCTTCCGTAACGTCGAGGCCGCTTCGTTCGTGTCGCCGAAATGGGTGCCGCAGATGGCCGACGGCGCCGACGTGATGGCTGGCATCGAGCGCCGCCCCGGCACGATCTATTCGGTGCTGACGCCGAACCTGCGCGGCTTCGAAGGCGCACTTGCCGCGCGTGCCGACGAGATCGTGATTTTCGGCGCCGCCAGCGAAGCGTTTTCGCAGAAGAACATCAATTGCAGCATCGCGGAAAGCATCGATCGATTCGCGCCTGTCGCGCAGGCGGCGAAGGAGCATGGCTTGCGGATTCGCGGGAGTGTCTCGTGCGCGCTGGGCTGTCCGTATCAGGGCGAAGTGCCGGTCGCATCGGTGGTGGATGTGGTCCAGCGCTTCGCGGCGCTCGGCTGCGACGAGATCGATATCGCCGATACGATCGGCGTCGGCACGCCGAAACGCACGCGTGAAGTGTTCGAGGCGGTCACGCAGGTGTTTCCGCGCGAGCGTCTATCCGGCCACTTTCACGACACCTATGGTCAGGCGCTCGCCAACATTTACGCGGCTCTGCAGGAAGGCATCGAAATCTATCATGCGTCGGTGGCGGGCCTCGGCGGCTGTCCGTATGCGAAGGGCGCGACCGGCAACGTCGCGACCGAAGACGTGCTGTATCTGATGAACGGCCTCGGCATCGAGACCGGCATCGACCTCGCGCAAGTCGTGGCGATCGGCGATTTCATCTCGACGTCGATCGGCCGCCCCAATGTTTCGCGCGCGGGCAAAGCACTGCTCGCCAAAGCACGCAGCGAAGCGGCCAACTGCGTTTGACGCTTGCGCAATGCGGCCGCTCACCACTCACGCAATCAATCAGGACCTGAAACGATGACGGACCAAGCTTCTCTCGAATCCGACGATCTCACCGCACTGCCCGACTCGGCGCGCCGCGTCGCGCTGCTGTTGCGCGAACGCGGTCACGCGGGCCGGATCGTGATGCTGCCGGAAACCGGCAAGACCTCCGCCGAAGCCGCCGCAGGACTCGGCTGCTCGGTCGCGCAGATCGCCAAGTCGATCCTGTTTCGCCGCCGGGAAGACGACGCGCCGGTTTTGGTGATCGCGAGCGGTGCGAATCGTGTCGACGAAAAGAAAGTCGCCGCGCGAGTCGGCGAGATCGGCCGTGCGGACGCGAAGTTCGTCCGCGAAAAAACCGGCTATGCGATCGGCGGCGTCTGCCCGATCGGTCATGCGACCGAGCCGGTCACGCTGATCGATGCCGATCTGCTCGAACTCGACAGTCTGTGGGCCGCCGCGGGTCATCCGCATGCGGTGTTCAATCTGACGGCGCAGGAATTAATTGCACTCACGAACGCGCCGGTGATCGACGTCGCGCTGCGCGAGACGGCTTGACGCGATGACGATGATGACAGCGGGCCTCGATAACGAAGACCACCACGCCGTGCCGTCGCCTTGCATCAACGTGTGCAGGATGGATGCGTCGACGGGCTGGTGCGAAGGATGCCTGCGCACCATCGACGAAATCGCCAACTGGTCGTTATTCGACGATGACGCGAAGCGCGCGGTCTGGGACGCGATCGAGCTTCGCCACGCGCAATTCGTCGCGAGCCAGCCGAAGGAGCGGCGATGAACGCAGCCCCGCGCATCGTCACGGTTGGCGAAACGTTCAGTTCGACGCTGGCGCTGTCGGCGGAGTCGGTGAAATCGTTTGCTGCGCTCGTCAATGATTACAACCCGCTGCATCACGATGAAGCGTATGCCGCCCAAAGCCGCTTCGGCGGCCTGATCGCGTCCGGCACGCAGCCCACCGCGCATTTCATGGCGCTGCTCGCCACGCATTATTCGACCTATGCGCAACCGCTCGGTCTTGAGTTCGATATCAAGCTGAAGAAAGCCGTCCAGGCGAACGACACGCTCACGATCACATGGCGCGTGAAGCATGCTTACTGGAAGCCGAGTTTGAACGGCGATCTGACGCATCTCGAAGGCTCGGTGGTGAATCAGCGTGGCGAGACCATGCTGGTCGGTTCGTCGACGATTCTCGTGATGCCGAAACCCGAAGCGTCCGCGAACGCAGACGCAAGCGCAAACGTAGCGCCCAACTCGCCATGATCACGCTGCCGGAATCGATTCGGGTTTTCGAACGCGGCTGGCTCTCGTCGAACAACGTGCTGCTGGTGGACGACGCCTGCGCCGCGCTGGTCGATACCGGCTACGCCACGCACGCGCCGCAAACGCTCGCCCTCGTGCGGCAAGCACTCGGCGCGCGGCCGCTCGATCTGATCGTCAACACGCATCTGCATTCGGATCACTGCGGCGGCAATGCTCTGTTGCAGGCGACGTGGCCATGCCGTACCGTCATTCCGGCTTCGGAAGCTGGCGCCGTGCAGGACTGGGACGAAACGCGCCTCACGTTTCGCGCCACCGGCCAGACCTGCGAGCGCTTCACCCTCACTGGAACGATCGCGCCCGGCGCGCGCTTGCGGCTCGGCGCGCTCGATTGGGATGTGCTCGGCGCGCCAGGCCACGATCCGCATTCGCTGATGCTCTACTGCGCGGACGAACGCATTCTGATCAGCGCGGACGCGCTATGGGAAAACGGCTTCGGCGTGATCTTTCCTGAACTGGAAGGCGAAAGCGGTTTCGCCGAGGAGCAAGCCGTGCTGGAAGCCATTGCGAGGCTCGACGTGCGCCTCGTGATCCCTGGCCATGGCGCACCCTTCACGAGTGTCGAACAGGCGCTTGAGCGCGCGTTTTCGCGCGTTGCGTGGCTGCGCGCCGATCCGGCCCGCAACGCAAGGAATGCGCTGAAGGTGCTGATCGTATTCAAGCTGCTCGAAGTCCGTGCAATGGGCTTCGATACCTTGCTGCGCATGCTCGACGACGCCAGCGTGATGCGCGCCGCCGCGTCGATGCTCAAGCCGCGTGGCGAATGGCCCGCGTTGCTGAGAGAGATCGTCGAGGAACTGGCGGCCAGGAATGGGCCGCTGGAAGTGGATGGTGCGCGCATCGTCGCGCGCGCGGCCTGACGCTGTGCCTCTGACAGAGGCACAGCGGGATATCGTCGCCACAAAAAGAAAGCCGCTCGACCCTTGCAGGCGAGCGGCGGAAATTCTGTCGGACGTGATCAGCGTCAAGACGCATGATACGCGTGCCGGTTTTTTGACCGCATCGGTGATTTCCCTACAGAAGTTTGACGCCCGCTTTCAAAGCCGTCTACAACGCGTCACGTTACGAGGCGCCGTCGTTGCGTATCTTTCGGATCATTAGTCCACGGTATGAATATATTTGCGCATCCAGTTACTCTGGAATCCGTAGCATTGTGATTCGTCGCAACGGGGCATCGCCCGTCAGGTCGACGACAGGCGCTTTTGCGGCACGATCCGCCAGCCGAGATTGACCCCGGCTGCCGCCACCAGAATCAGCACCGCTCCCAGCACCTGAATCCACGCGAGCGTTTGCCCGAACGCGACCCGGTCGACGATGATCGCCACCACCGGATAGATGAACGAGAGCGCGCCCGTCATGGAGGTCGGCAGCTTCTGGATCGCGCCGTACAGCAGCACGTACATGAGGCCGGTATTGACGACGCCGAGCACGACCAGTTCGAGCCACTGCACGCTCGTTGCGGGCAACGCATCGAAGCGCACGAACGGCGCGAGCATCAGCACGCCGAGCGATACCTGGATCAGCGCGATCAGATGGGGCGGCGTGCCCTTGAGCCGCTTCGTGATGATCGACGACACCGCATACATCGCGGCCGCGCCGACCGCGTATGCGACGCCGACCAGATATTGCCCCGGCACCGCCAGCACCGCCGGTTCGACCTTCAAGACAAACACAAGGCCGATGAACGCGACCACCAGCCACGCGAGCGTCGACATACTGACGCGCTCGCGAAACACCAGCGCGCCGAGCGCCACCAGCATGAACGGCTGCGTGTTGTAGACCGCCGTCGCCATCGAGATGGACGCGCGCGAATACGCGGCGAACAGCAATACCCAGTTGATCACGATCGCCGCGCCGCCGAGCAAGGCGAGGCCGAGCATCTTCCACGAGAACAGCTTGCGCTGAAATAGCCCGAGTAAGGCGCACACGAGCGCGAGCGTCGCGCCGCCGAAAATGCAGCGGAAGAACACGACATTGAACGGGCTTTGCTGCGACGACACCACCAGCCAGCCGATGGTGCCGGACATCAGCATGGCCATGGTCATTTCCGCGGCCCCGCGGCGGATTTCATTTGACGCCATGATTCGTCCTCGAATTGATTCCTGCATGACGAGCAGTGTAATTAATCCGATCGTCCGAATACATGGCTAAACTTAAGCGATCACGCAATCCGACCTAACAATCGAAGGCCGTCATGACCAAACGCCTTACTCTTCCAACGCCCGCCCCGCTCGACGACACCGACCGGGCCCTCCTCGCCGCGCTCGCGGAAGACGCCCGTCAGCCGGTCAGCGAACTGGCGCGTCAGGTCGGGCTGTCGGCGCCGAGCACGGCGGAGCGCGTGCGCAGGCTCGAAGCGCAAGGTGTGATCGAGCGCTTCACGGTGCAGATCGATCCGCGCGCGCTCGGCTACACGCTGCAGGCTATCGTGCGCGTGAAGCCGTTGCCCGGCCAGTTGCATCTGGTGGAAGAAGTGATCCGGCGCATTCCGGAGTTCGTCGAATGCGACAAGGTGACGGGCGACGATTGCTTCATCTGCCGCCTGTATCTCCATTCGATCGAGCAGCTCGACGAGATTCTGTCCAAGGTCACCGAGCGCGCCGAGACCAGCACCGCGATCGTCAAGTCGACGCCAGTTGCGCGCCGCCTGCCGCCGCTCGGTTGAGCGACGCGCGGACGCGGCTTCGCGTAGGAGCGAAATGGAACGAACGTGACGTTACTGCTCGACCGGTTCGAAAAAAGAAAGCATTTCGGCGACCAGTTCGTCTGACGCTTCCTCAGGTATGTAGTGGCCGCAAGACAGCGCGCGGCCGCTCACGTCGCGCGCCACGTGACGCCATTCCGCCAGCGCGTCGAAGCACTTCTCGATCACGCCTTTGTCGCCCCACAGCACGCGCAGCGGGCAGCCGATCTTGAGACCGCGCTCGATGTCGGCGCGATCGTGTTCCAGATCGATGCTCGCCGATGCGCGGTAGTCCTCGCACATCGCGTGAATCGCATCCGGTTGCGCGAGGGCCGCGCGATAGGCGTCGAGCGCGCCGGGCTCGAACGGCGCAAGACCCGCGTGACGGCTGCCCATCACCGCGTCGACATACGCCGCCGGATTCCCACCGATCAGCGTTTCAGGCAGCGGCGCCGGCTGGATCAGGAAGAACCAGTGGAAGTAATGCGTCGCAAAGGCGCGGTCGGTGGCTTCATACATGGCGAGCGTCGGCGCGATGTCGAGCAGCATCAGACGCTCGACGGCGTCCGCATGATCGAGCGCCATGCGGTGCGCGACGCGCGCGCCGCGATCGTGCGCGCATACGAGAAAACGGTCGAAGCCGAAATGGCGCATCACGGCGACCTGATCGGCCGCCATCACGCGCTTGGAATACGGTGTGTGCGCGGCGTCGCTCGGCGGCTTGCCCGACGCGCCGTAACCGCGCAGATCGGTGGCGATCACCGTGAAATGCTCCGCCAGCTGCGCGGCGCACTTCCGCCAGATCAGATGCGACTGCGGATGACCGTGCAGCAGCAGAAGAGGCGGCCCCGCCCCGCCCTTCACTCCAAAAATATCGACGTCGCCCACGGCGACGCGAAAGGGCGTGAAATTCTCGAAAGCCATGGCGTCTCGCTCGTGATTTTGGAGTTCCTGCATTGTAGAAGCCCGATGTGTCCGTGCGAGGTGGGATAGCCCACGCAAGCGTAGAACCTGAACACTCCTTCCAACTGTTCTAAACGCCTCAATCGAACGCGCTCGTTGCGCTTCGCCTATAATCGAACGATCGTTCTTAAAATCTTCGGGTGGCTGTGGCGTGCAGGAAAGCGCCGCAAGCCATGTGCCGCTAAACTCAGTCATCGCCGGGCGCGCAACGACGCACCGGCCCGCTCAAATCAGGAGACACGCACTATGGCATTGCCCGCCGTCCTGCAAAAACTTGCGCTGCCCGTCGTCGCTTCGCCGATGTTCATCGTCAGCTATCCCGAGCTCGTGCTGGCTCAATGTAAGGCCGGGATCGTCGGCTCGTTTCCCGCGCTGAATGCCCGTCCGGCTGAACTGCTCGACGAGTGGCTCACGCAGATTCAGGCGCAGCTCGCCGAGCACAAGGCCGCCAATCCCAATGCGCTGATCGGGCCGATCGCCGTCAATCAGATCGTCCATCAATCGAATACGCGGCTCGAACACGACGTGCGCGTATGCGTCGAACACAAGGTGCCGATTTTCATCACGAGCCTGCGGGCGCCGGCGCGTGAGATCGTCGATGCGGTGCACAGCTATGGCGGCATCGTGCTGCACGACGTGATCAATCTACGCCATGCGCAGAAAGCGCTGGAAGCGGGCGTCGACGGTCTGATCCTGGTCGCGTCCGGCGCGGGTGGCCATGCGGGAACGACCTCGCCGTTCGCGCTCGTCGGCGAAGTGCGGCGCATGTTCGACGGCCCGATCGTGCTGTCGGGCTCGATCGCCAACGGCGGCTCGATTCTCGCCGCGCAGGCCATGGGCGCGGACCTCGCCTACATGGGCACGCGCTTCATCGCGACCACGGAAGCTCACGCTGTCGACAGCTACAAGCAGGCGATCGTCAATTCCACGGCGTCGGACATCATCTATACGAACCTGTTCACCGGCGTGCACGGCAACTACATCCGCGAAAGTATCCTGAACGCGGGCTTGGACCCGGACGCGCTGCCGGAATCGGACAAGAGCGCGATGAACTTCGGCAGCGACAAGGCGAAGGCGTGGAAAGACATCTGGGGTGCGGGTCAGGGCGTCGGGCTAATGGACGACGTGCCGAGCGTGGGCGAGCTGGTGCAGCGTTTGACGACGGAATATAACGACGCAAAGGCGCGGCTGGGGATTGCGCGCTGAGGTGGTGCGCCCGGGCGTGACTTGGCGGGGGTCGCGCGTTTGCCTGGAGCGCGTCGGCTGAAGCGTCTGATTCGGGGCGCTTTATTCGAAGCGCCTGATCCGGACAGCTTTGCACTGCGGCCCGGCTTCACGCCGAGCCGCAGCGATCGCCGCGCTGCCTGACTCACATATTGCGGCGGTACTGCCCGCCCACTTCGAACAACGCGTGCGTGATCTGGCCGAGCGAGCAGACACGCACGACGTCCATCAGCACCGCGAACACGTTCTCGTCGTCGATCACCGCGCGCTTCAGGCGTTCGAGCGCGGCCGGCGCCGCGTCGCGATGCTGCGCCTGGAAAGCGCGCAGACGTTGCAACTGGCTCTGCTTTTCGTCGTCGGTGGAACGGGCTAGTGCGATCGGCGGCGGCGCTTCATGCGGATGCGCGCTCAAAAACGTGTTCACGCCGACGATCGGATACGAGCCGTCATGCTTGCGGTGCTCGTACAGCATCGACTCGTCCTGAATGCGTCCGCGCTGATAGCCGGTTTCCATCGCGCCGAGTACACCGCCGCGCTCGGTCAGCCGGTCGAATTCGGCGAGCACAGCCTCTTCCACCAGGTCGGTCAGTTCCTCGATCACGAAGCTGCCCTGATTCGGATTCTGATTCTTCGCGAGCCCCCATTCACGATTAATGATCAACTGGATCGCCACCGCGCGGCGCACCGAATCCTCGGTGGGCGTGGTGATCGCTTCGTCGAAGGCATTGGTGTGCAGCGAGTTGCAATTGTCGTAAATCGCGATCAGCGCTTGCAACGTGGTGCGGATGTCGTTGAAGTCGATCTCCTGCGCATGCAGGCTGCGGCCCGACGTCTGCACGTGATACTTGAGCTTCTGGCTGCGTTCGTTCGCGCCGTAGCGCTCGCGCATGGCAACGGCCCAGACGCGGCGCGCGACGCGGCCCAGCACGGTGTACTCCGGGTCCATGCCGTTCGAAAAGAAGAACGACAGATTCGGCGCGAAGTCGTCGATCGACATGCCGCGGGCGAGATAGGCCTCGACATAGGTAAAGCCGTTCGCGAGCGTGTAGGCGAGTTGCGAGATCGGGTTCGCGCCGGCTTCGGCGATGTGGTAGCCGGAGATCGACACCGAATAGAAATTGCGTACGCCGTGCTCGACGAAGTACGCCTGAATGTCACCCATCACCTTCAGGCTGAATTCGGTCGAGAAGATGCAGGTGTTCTGGCCTTGGTCTTCCTTCAGGATATCGGCCTGCACGGTGCCGCGCACGTTTTCCAGCGCTGCGCGGCGCGTGGCGGCAAGTTCCTGGTCAGTGAGCGCGCGGCCTTGTTGCTGCGTCATGCGCGCGATCTGCTGATCGATCGCCACGTTGAAAAACATCGCGAGGATGGTCGGCGCAGGGCCGTTGATCGTCATCGAGACCGAGGTTTCCGGCGCGCAGAGATCAAAGCCGTCGTAGAGCGTTTTCATGTCGTCGAGCGTCGCTACCGAGACGCCCGAATTGCCCACCTTGCCGTAGATGTCGGGCCGCTCGTCGGGTTCTTCGCCGTAGAGCGTGACCGAATCGAAGGCAGTCGAAAGTCGTTTGGCCGGCATGCCTTCGGAGAGCAGCTTGAAGCGGCGATTGGTGCGTTGCGGATCGCCTTCGCCGGCGAACATCCGCGTCGGGTCTTCGTTTTCGCGGCGGAATGGGAACACGCCCGCAGTGAACGGAAAATAGCCGGGCAGATTGTCGAGCATCAGCCAACGCAGAATCTCGCCGTGGTCGACGAACTTCGGCAGGGAGACTTTGCGGACTTCAGATCCGGAGAGCGTCGTGACAGTGAGCGCGGTGCGGATCTCGCGGTCGCGGATGCGGACGATGTGTTCGGCACCTGAATAGGCGGCCACGGTTTGCGGCCAGCCGTCGAGCAGCGTGCGTTCGCGTTCGCCGAGGGAGGCGGTGCGTTGGGCGATGAGGGCGTCGAGTTGCTGGAGTGGCGAAGGCGCGCGGGCGTCTGCGACGCTCGCTACGGAATGTTCGTTTGAGTCGGCGCGTGGGTTGCCGTTCGGGTTGGCGTTCGGGTCGGCGTTCGAGTTGCTGCTTGGGCTGGTGCTCGGGCTGGTGCTCGGGTTGGCATTCGGGTCCGCGCTCGAGTTGGCGCTCGGGTCGGCGCTCGGGTCGGCGTTGGGGTCCGCGCTCGGGTTGGCGCTCACGCTCGCGCGCGATTGCGCAACAGCCCCTGCGGCCCTCACTGCCTCCGCGAGCATCCGGCGCGCCTCTGCAAGTTGCCAGCGTTCGCGCGCCACCCGCGCTTGCGCGTCGGCTCGCTCGCGATAAGCGTGGACCGTCTGCGCGATATCCGCCAGATAGCGCACGCGAGCCGGCGGCACGATCGCGTTGCGGCCGCTCGAAAAGCGCAAGCCTTCCGGCGCGGCCAGACGGCCGCCGCCTGCGCGCAAGCCGTGTTTGCGGAGCGCCTCGGCCACGTGCACATACAGCGCGGTCACGCCGTCGTCGTTAAAGCGCGAGGCGATCGTGCCGAACACCGGCATCGCTTCCGGCGGCTTCGCGAAGTCGCCGCGATTGCGCTGCACTTGTTTGGCGACGTCGCGCAGCGCGTCCGGCGCGCCCTTCCGATCGAACTTGTTGATCGCGACGAAGCCGGCGAAGTCGAGCATGTCGATCTTCTCCAACTGGCTGGCCGCGCCGAACTCCGGCGTCATGACATACAGCGATTCGTCAACGAACGGCACGATCGCCGCGTTGCCCTGCCCGATGCCGGATGTTTCAACGACGATCAGATCGAAGACCGCCGCTTTGCATATCATCAGGACGTCGGGCAACGAGTCGGAGACTTCGCTCGATGCTTCGCGCGTCGCCATCGAACGCATGTAGACGCGCACGCCGCCGCCCCAGTCGCCGATCGCGTTCATGCGGATGCGGTCACCCAGCAACGCGCCGCCGGACTTGCGGCGCGACGGATCGATGGCGAGCACGGCGATGGTGAGGGCGTCGCCGTAGTCGAGGCGAAAGCGCCGGATCAGTTCGTCGGTGAGCGAGGATTTGCCGGCGCCGCCGGTGCCGGTGATGCCGAGGACGGGGATTGCGGCTGCCTTGACCTTGGCTTGAGCGGACAGTTTGTCGCGCGTGGCTGCGTCGACGCCGCCCGCCTCGAACTCGCTGATGATTCGCGCGAGGCGGCGGAAGGTGAGGGATGTTTTGTCGGCCGTGTCGGCCGTGTCGGCCATATGATCCGCGTTCGCCGTGTTGCCCACCTGACTCGGCTGATTGAACAGATTCCGCGCGGCATTCACGTCCTCGTCGCCGCCAGCATCGCCGCGCGAATCAAATCGCGGCAACCCATGCTTCGAAAGTTCGTTCACCCACTCGCCAACCGGATTCTGCCCGGCCGCCACAGCCGCACGCGCGCCTTCGGCGCAGCGCGCGATCATATCGTCGATCATGCCTTGCAGCCCGAGCCGCTGCCCATCCTGCGGCGAATAGATCTTCTCGACGCCGTAACGCTCGAGCTCCGCGATTTCCTCAGGGACGATCACCCCGCCGCCGCCGCCGAACACCTTGATGCGCTCGCCGCCGCGCGCTCGCAGCAGATCGACCAGATAGCGGAAGTATTCGTTGTGGCCACCCTGGTAGCTGGACACGGCGACGCCGTCGGCGTCCTCTTGCGACGCGGCAGCGGCGACTTCATCGACGGAGCGGTTGTGGCCGAGGTGAATCACCTCTATTCCGCTCGCCTGCAGAATGCGCCGCATGATGTTGATCGACGCATCGTGGCCGTCGAACAAGGCAGCCGCCGTGACAAAGCGCAAGCGCCGGCCCGCGGGCAACTTGTGGCTGCCGGCGCGCTGCGGCGTGGACAGATCGGTCATGTCTCCCCCAGATCGTTACGCGTATGGGTGCTGGCAACCAGTATAGCGAAACGGGTCACGCTGCCTCGGTGGCCAAAGCCGCCTAGCGCACCGCCAAAGCTTTGATCTGTTCGAGCGACGGCCACAGCGATTCGTTCGCGAACCGTTCGGCGAGAAAGTCGACAAACGAGCGCACCTTGGCCGACAGATGCCGGCGGCTCGCGTAGACCACGTGAATCGGCAGCTCGCGCGGCGGCACGTCGTCCACCAGCAACGGCACGAGGCGCCCCGCGGCCAGATCGTCGCCGATTACTTCGGTGCCGAGCATCGCGATGCCCGCGCCTTGCAGCACGATCACGCGCTGCGCTTCCAGATGATTGACGATCAGATTGCCCGTCAGACGCACACGCGGCGAGGCGTCGCCGGTGGCGGGCGCGATTTCGAGCGCCGACACGCCCGCGTATTGCAGATAATTGTGGCGCGCCAGATCGGCGACGGTCTTCGGCGTGCCGTGGCGCTTCAAATACGCCGGCGACGCGCACAGCACGAGATGCGCGGTCGCGATCTGCCGGGCGATCAACGAAGAAGACTTCAGCCCGCTCGGCGACGCGCGGATCGCGACATCGAAACCCTCGTCGATCAATTCGACCACGCGGTCCGACAAGGTCATATCGACGGTGACCTGCGGATACTGCGCGGCGTAATCGGCCACTGCGGCCATCACGTGGCTCAAACCGAATGCCGACAGCGACGACACCCGCAAGCGCCCCTGCGGCACGACGCTCGCCGCGCCAACCACCTGCTCGGCCTCCTCGAGTTCGGTGAGCACCTGGCTCAGCCGCTCGTAGTACTCGCGGCCCGCCTCGGTCGGCGCGACCCGCCGCGTGGTGCGGTTGAGCAGCCGCGCGCCGAGTTGCTGTTCGAGGTGCATCACATGCTTGCTCGCCATGGCCGCCGACATCTCCATGCGTTCAGCCGCGCCCACAAAACTGCCGACTTCGACCACGTGGCGGAACACTTTCATGCTGACGAGGGTATCCATCTCAATCACTCGCTTTGGGAATCAATCGGCACCATTTTGCCGGGTTTATCAAAGACTGGTCGGCAAAACGACTTCCCGAGCGAAAGAATAGCGGCGCGCAGGATACAAAAAAACCCGCCTTCCAAAGGAGACGGGTTTGGAGATCAAACTGATGCGTCCGTCGCGCGAAGCCCGCAAGCAGGCGTCGCGCAGGGTCGCCGGGATGCTCAGAACTTCGCGCGCAGGCCGACGCCGTAGGTGTTGCCGCTCGACACGCTGGAAATGTGGTCGTACATGTAGGCGGCGTAGACGTCCGTACGCTTGGACAGCGGATAGTCGTAGCCGAGCGCTGCCGTCTGACGGGTCTGGTCGAAGCCGCCACCGTCGCGCGAGTAGGCGTACGACGCCATCACCGAGCCCGGCCCGAACGGCACCGTCGCGCCGCCTTGCGCCGTGTTCACGTGCCAGCTGGTGACCTGCTGGTAGTTGTACGTGTACATGTACTGGCCGAAAAACTTCACGAACTTCAGGTCATACGACAGGCCGACTTGCGCGACGCTCTGGCTTTTCAGGCCGGGCACGCCCGAGGTGCCGAAGCTGCCGAGGTCGCTCGGCACGTTGTTGAAGTTCACGTACTGGTACACCGCCGTGGCCGCGAACGGGCCGTGGAAGTATAGAACCTGCCCGCTCCATTTCTTCGCGCCGTTCTCAGTCGTGTTGCCGAGCGCGTACATGGCCGTCGCGCTCAAACCGCTGAAGTTCGGCGACGAGTACGACACCGCGTTGCTCCAGCCCGAGTCGCCGGTCACGCCCTGATCCGTCGAGTAGGTCGGGAACGTGCCGAGGCCCAGGTACGTGTGCCAGACCATCGGCGAGAACTGGTATGAATCCACGAACGGGTTGAACAGAATCGTGGACACGAACAATGGCGTCGTCAGACGGCCGGCCGTGACCGTACCGTAGGGCGACTCGACACCGACGTATGCGTTACGCGAGAACATCGTATCGCCGGTGAAGCGGCCGTACTGGCCGTTTTGCGCCAGGAAGAACCCTTCCAACGCGAAGATCGCCTTGTAGCCGTTGCCCAGATCCTCCGCCCCTTTCAAGCCCCAGTACGAAGTCGACATGCCGCCACCCGCGACCTGCACCGCAGTCTTGCCGCCCGGGAATTTCTGCGCGCCGACCCATTCGTCGACCTGACCGTAAAGCTGCACGCTCGATTGCGCAAAAGCAGACGATGCACTGGCCAGCAGAGCGGCACACGCGGTTGCCTTGAGGGTGGTCTTCAGCGCACTGCTGATGCTTGTTTTCATGGGTTCTCCTGTCTTTGTCAAAAAGGGTGTGGCTGTGCGAAAGGGGGAGCTCGCGCGAATCATTGTTGTTGTCCGTTCGATCATCGAGCCAATCTGGGCGGGACCATCTTTGCGGACCATTTTTATGAACAAAAATATCGTTGGTTATTGCCGGTATATCGGTCTGATTAGTTTTGTCGCTTATCGGCCTGATAAAGCCCTGGCCGATAGCGCGCCCGCGGTGCCGCCGCAAGTTTTGGCGCACCGCGCAAACCGTTGCTCACCTTGCAGCGGACGGATTGATAACGCCTCAGATGACACGCGGATGACGCACCGCCGCAGAAACGACCAAATTTGACGATGGGAGAGGGTTTGCTGCCGAGTATTTTCAAAAAAGTGTGGCGCCGAAACGTCACATCGACGGCGCGCGTCAGGAGTGAAGGCAACGCCGAGGCTGCTAACTGCCAGATTGAAAGGTAGGCGAAGCGGTGCGGTGCGACGAAGTGATATGAATCTGGGAGGACGAAATGGGCAGAGACGCCTCGCTCGCCGTTCGCGATGAGGCATAACTAGGGCGCGCGGAACCAGCTACCCAACGGGAGCATTCGGACAATATCGAAGTGTCAGGAATACAGAAAGAGATGTGTGCGAGCGCAGCCCGAACGGCAAACACTGGTTGCTCACGCAACAAACCCGACGCACAGCGCGCAGCGCGTACGCCTAGTTCCGGTAAGGCGAGCCTTCCGATTGGCGCGGGTCGTCGGACTGGCGCTGCATGGCGCGCTGCGAACCGCGTTCTTCGTTGTAGCGGGCGATGTCGGCGCGAATCGAACCGGAGCGAACCGGCGCATTGGCCGGCGGCCGCGGCACCGTGCGCGACTCGGCACTGACTGGCGTGATGGCGCCGGCGTACTGCATGCTGCCGCGGCTGTCGCCGGCATATCCGGCCGGGCCTGCGACCCGGTGCACGCCAGGTTTGTAGACGTCGAAGCCGTCGGCGTAAGTTCCGCCCGCGAAGTTGGGTCCGCCACGCGGCAAACGTGTGTTGCGGTCGGCGTCCCTAGTGCGCGCCGGTGCTGCGGTGGCGGCGCCGTAGTAGCGGCCACCGTTGCGCATCTCGCCACCTACGGCGTGATTCGCTTCGGCATGCGAATGGCCACCGCCGTGCGGCACGCCCGACGCTTTCGCATAGGCGAACGAGCACAGCGCGGTGATAACCGCGCCCAACACCCAGTGCCTCGTTCTCGACAACCCGTCCACCCAGTGACTCTCATGCCCGAAGACTTGCCTGAAACCCATCGTTCGAGCTGCGATGGACTTGTTTTGGGATTGGCACGGGCGCTGCGACAAGGTCGCGGCGCGGGTACAACCCGACGGCCTTTGAACCGTAATTTATGGGCACCAGCAAAGGGTGTCGAGCCAAAAAGTGTTAGGCCTCGGACGCGGATGTAACACCTTGTTACTGCGACCTTTTTCCGCCACGGAGGCCTTGCGGGAAAACCGTGAAACCGCTTGGGTTCAATGACTTGGCGCGGCCCGCTCACGCGCTTTTGCGTATGACGAATCGTGTGGGATTTTCACTTCGATTGCCAAAAGCGATAGACCAAACAGATCACGTCGCCAATACTGAAAACGTGAATCAAGGCGCTGTCCGAAATTTCCGGAAACGCGCCTTTTGATGCACAGCCCTCATTAATCAATTCGGCAAATGAATTTGCATATTTAATCGAAAATCTACAACAATAGCGGTTTTTCATAGGCGGGGACGGCGGCTTCACGCGCATGTCCTGCGCGCTATTCCGCGTCACCGAATCGAGATTCCGACAATGGCTCGCCCGAAACTGCTTCCCGACAACTTCACCCTGTGCCTCGTCGGCACCGTGATCCTTGCCAGCTTGCTGCCGGTTCACGGGCAGGCCGCCGTCGGGTTCAACTGGGTGACCAACGTGGCAGTCGGCCTGCTGTTTTTCCTGCACGGCGCCAAGCTCTCACGCGAAGCGATTATTGCGGGCGCGACGCATTGGCGCCTGCATCTTGTAGTGCTGCTCAGTACGTTCGCGCTCTTTCCGCTGCTCGGCCTCGCGCTTAAACCGCTCCTTTCGCCACTTGTCACGCCGGCGCTCTATGCGGGGGTCCTCTTCCTCTGCACGCTGCCGTCTACGGTTCAGTCGTCGATCGCGTTCACGTCCATTGCCAAAGGCAACGTGCCGGCGGCCGTATGCAGCGCGTCGGCCTCGAGCCTGCTCGGCATTTTCATCACACCCGCCCTCGTCAGCCTCGTCGTCACCAATCAGGCGGCCGGCGGCGGCGCTTCGCCGTGGCATACGGTAGGCAATATCGTGCTGCAGCTGTTGGTGCCGTTTGTGGCCGGGCAGTTGTTGCGCCCGCTGATCGGCAAATGGATCGAACGCAATCGCGGCGTGCTCAAGTTTGTCGACCAGGGGTCGATCCTGCTGGTGGTGTACGGCGCGTTCAGCGAGGCCGTCAACGAAGGCCTGTGGCATCAGATTCCGCTCTCGGCCCTCGGCGGCCTGCTGCTGCTGTGTGTCGTGCTGCTCGCACTGGCTCTCGCCATGACGATATTCGTCAGCAAGCGGCTCGGCTTCAGCCGTGCGGACCAGATCACCATTATCTTCTGCGGGTCGAAGAAGAGTCTCGCCGCCGGCGTGCCGATGGCCAAGGTGATCTTCGCCTCGCATGCGGTGGGCGCCGTCGTTTTGCCGCTGATGCTGTTCCACCAGATCCAGTTGATGGTGTGCGCCGCGCTCGCGCAGCGCTGGGGGGCGCGCGACACCAGCGGCGAGACCCACGCCGCTGCGCGCGAGCGGACCGCCGCCGCCGTGGCCCGCCGGTGAATATGCGCGCAATGCAAACAGGACATTCATAAGCGCCCTCCCTGAGCGTCATTTGAAGAAAGCCGCCTCGCGCGGCTTTTTTGTTATTTCACGCGCAAACGGCGTCGCTGTCGCCTCGGCCGGATGGCATAGGCCGATTCCTAGCAATGCGAAGCCGGATGGGAGCGTCCTTCAGAATGACTCCACGAATATTAACCGCACCAACCCGGTGCAACGGTTCATTAAAACTTCACTTAACTCCAGGCGGGTCCGGCCGATAAGCCGAAGGTCGAACGCTACGCCTACCCGCCATGCAACCTCGCTCGCCCTCCCGACCCGCCGCGCCGCGCGTCGAGAACTTGATCGCCCGGCGTGAGCTGTCCGCCGTGTTCCAGCCGATCATCGATTTCGAAGACGGCGCGATCCTCGGCTATGAAGGTCTGATCCGCGGCCCGGCCGGCACGCCGCTCGAAGCGCCGTTCGCGCTGTTTGCGCAAGCGCTCGCCGAGGGCTGCACGATCGAGCTCGAACGCGCCGCCGCGCGCACCTGCATCGAAGCGTTCGCGCAGCTCGACTTCGACGGAAAGCTGTTTCTGAATTTCAGCGCGGGCGCGATGCGTCAGTTGGCCGAGGCGCGCGACGATACGCTCGCGCTACTGCGTCATCGCGGCGTCGATCCGCAACGGATCGTGGTCGAACTGACCGAGCAAAGCACCATTCTGGATGTGGGCAGTTTCCTGCCGGTGATCACGACACTGCGCACAACCGGCGCGCAGTTCGCGCTCGACGACTACGGCACCGCGAACGCCAGCATGAATTTGTGGGTGCGGCTGCAGCCGGACGTCGTGAAGATCGACCGCTTCTTTATCCACGACATAGCCTGCGACCCGCTCAAGTTCGAGGCCGTGCGCGCGATGCAGCACTTCGCCAGCGCGAGCGGCGCGCGGCTCGTCGCGGAGGGCATTGAAAACGAAGCGGATCTGATCGTGGTGCGCGACATGGGAATCGGCTGCGGGCAAGGCTTTTTCTTCGGCCGCCCGCACGCGCAGCCGGCCCGCCACGTGACCGACGACGCCCGCGATGCGCTGCGCGCGGGTCACATCGCTGTGTTCCCCGAGACCACGCGCACGGTGAGCAGCGCCTCGCCTTCGGGCGGCATGGCGTCGGAAAAAAATGCTGGTGCACGCGCCCGCGTTGCCGCGCCACGCGACTAACAACGACGTGCTCGAACTGTTCAACCGCCTGCCCGACCTGCACGCAGTCGCGGTGGTCGAACACGACGAGCCGGTCGCGCTGATCAACCGTCGCAGCTTCATGGACCGCTACGCGCTGCCGTATCACCGCGAGCTGTTCGGCAAGCGCCCTTGCCTGCTGTTCGCCAATGCGTCGCCGGTGATTATTGAGAAATCGATGACCGTCGAGCAGATGGCCAAGCTCCTCGCAAGCGACGATCAGCGCTATCTCGCCGATGGTTTCGTCATCACCGACAACGGCAAATACGTCGGCCTCGGCACCGGCGAGAAGCTCGTGCGCGCGGTCACGGAGGTCCGCATTGAAGCCGCGCGCTACGCGAACCCGCTGACCTTCCTGCCCGGCAACATCCCGATCAGTTCGCACATTGCCCGCCTGCTCGGCAACGACGCCGGCTTCTACGCATGCTACGTCGATCTGAACCACTTCAAGCCGTTCAACGATCAGTACGGCTACTGGCAAGGTGACGAAGTCCTGAAATTCGCCGCCGTCGTACTCGCCGATGCGTGCGATCCCACCCGCGACTTTCTCGGCCACGTCGGCGGCGACGACTTTCTGATCCTGTTCCAGAGCGACGACTGGCGTGAGCGCGTGCTGCGCGCGATTCACGTGTTCAACGAGGGCGCGCAGCGCTTCTACGCACCGACCGATCGCCTCGCCGGTGGCATTCACGGCGAAGACCGACGCGGCAACCCGACCTTCTTCGGTTTCGTGACGATGGCGATCGGCTGCGTGCGCGTCGAACCCGCCGACGGCCCGTCGCTCTACAGCAGCGAGGAAATTGCATCCGTAGCGGCGCTGGCCAAGCGGCGCGCGAAACACGAGACGAGCGGCTTCGTACTGATCGATGCCGACGAAAGCGTGGCCTTGTTGCGCGGCCAGGCCGAAGCCGCTCATGTTTCGCTCGGGTGAATGGGCGGCATTGAGACCGCATCGGGCTTTGTTTAGCTTATTTTACTAAACAGCATATTCCGGGCCAATTCCATTGCCTACGGGTATTTCCCGGTGTCGGGCGGATGTTTTTCGGGCGGTTTCGGAGCGGTTTTACTATACAATCGCCCGAACTCAAACACCGTGCGGCCGCCCTTGCGCGTCCGCCTGATTCGATGGCCACAACCATCCGCGACGTCGCCCGCGCGGCCAGCGTGTCGATCGGCACCGTCTCACGCGCATTGAAGAACCAGCCGGGCCTTTCCGAGGCCACCCGCGAGCGCGTCGTCGAAGCGGCGCGCAAGCTCGGCTATGACGCCGCCCAGTTGCGCCCGCGCATCCGCCGTCTCACCTTTTTGCTGCACCGTCAGCACAATAATTTCGCCGTCAGTCCGTTCTTTTCGCACGTGCTGCACGGCGTGGAAGACGCCTGCCGCGAGCGCGGTATCGTGCCGTCCGTGCTAACCGCCGGCCCCACCGAAGACGTGATCCAGCAGATGCGCCTGCATGCGCCGGACGCCGTGGCGATCGCCGGTTTCGTCGAGCCCGAAACGCTGACCACGCTGGTAGCCATGCAGCGCCCGCTCGTGCTGATCGACCTGTGGGCGCCCGGCATGCGCTCGGTGAATCTCGACAACGCCGCGGGCGCCATGCTCGCCATGCGGCATCTGTTCGAGCAGCGGCGCAAGCGTGTCGCGTTCATCGGCGGCTCGCTCGCGCACTTCAGCATCGCGCAGCGCGCGCTCGGCTACCGGCGCGCGTTCTTCGAAGCGGGCTTGCTATTCGACCCGTCACTGGAAGTAACAATCGACGCCGGCCTCGACCCCGACAGCGGCGCCGCGCGCGCCATGCATCAGTTGCTCGACGCGCCGGGCCCCCGCCCCGACGCCGTGTTCGCCTACAACGACGCCGCCGCGCTCGCCGCGCTGCGCGCGTGCCTCGCGCGCGGACTACGCGTGCCCGAGGACATTGCCATCATCGGTTTCGACGACATTCCCGCCGCCGCCCATGCCACGCCGCCGCTGTCGACCCTCTCGGTCGACAAGGAAGCGCTCGGCCGGCGCGGCGTCGAGCTGCTGCTCGAAGACGCACCCGCCGAACTGGAAGTCCGTTTGCCCGTCCATCTCATTGCCCGTGCCAGTACTTTGGTGAAAATGCCATGACGCAATCCGATCCGCTTCACCCCGCTAACGGCGCCGCTGCGGCGCCGCCCGTCGAGAGCTTCCGCTCGCGCGACTTTCTGCTCTCGCATGTGCAGGACACGCTGCGTTTCTACGCGCCGAACGTGTTCGACCCGAGCGGCGGCTTTTTCCATTTCTTCCGCGACGACGGTTCGGTCTACGACAAAACCACGCGGCATCTGGTGAGCAGTTGCCGCTACGTATTCAACTATGCGATGGCGTATCGCCAGTTCGGCGACCCGCAGCATCTCGAGTACGCGCGCCACGGTTTGCGTTTTTTGCGCGAAGCGCATTGGGACGCGCGGCACGAAGGCTACGACTGGGAGATCGAATGGCACGACGGCAAGAAGCGCACGCTCGACGCGACGCGCCACTGCTACGGCCTTGCGTTCGTGCTGCTCGCTTATTCGCATGCGGCGATGGCCGGCATCGAAGAAGCCAGGCCGATGATCGGCGCAACCTTCGAGCTGATGGAACACCGTTTCTGGGACGCCGCCGCGGGCCTCTATGCCGACGAAGCGTCGCCCGACTGGCGGGTCAGTTCGTACCGTGGGCAAAACGCGAACATGCACACCACCGAGGCGCTGCTCGCCGCGCACGAAGCGACCCGACATCTCGTCTATCTCGATCGTGCGGAGCGCGTGGCGTCGAATATCACGCTGCGTCAGGCGAAGCTGTCGCAGGGCCTGGTGTGGGAGCACTTTCACGCGGACTGGTCGGTCGACTGGCACTACAACGAGGAAGACAGCTCGAACATCTTCCGGCCGTGGGGCTTCCAGCCGGGGCACCAGACGGAATGGGCGAAGCTGCTGCTGATTCTCGAACGCTTCCGTCCGCTGCCGTGGTTGCTGCCGCGCGCCATCGAGCTATTCGACGCCGCCATGACGCACGCGTGGGACGAAGACCACGGCGGCCTCTACTACGGCTTCGGCCCCGACGGCACCGTATGCGACCACGACAAGTATTTCTGGGTCCAGGCAGAGACCTTCGCGACGGCCGCGCTGCTCGGCAAGCGCACCGGCAACGAACGCTTCTGGGACTGGTACGACGAGATCTGGCGCTATAGCTGGGCGCATTTCGTCGATCACAAGTATGGCGCGTGGTACCGCATCCTCACGTGCGACAACCGCAAGTACAGCGACGAAAAGAGTCCGGCCGGCAAGACCGACTATCACACCATGGGCGCCTGCTACGAAGTACTGGCCCACGCGCTGCCCGACGGGGCGGCCGCTGCGCCCGAATCCGCGGAGCAAACAAAATGAGCAATCCCAGCGCGAACCACGAATTCCCCTTCTTCGTCTCAGCCGGCGACATCCTCACCGATCTCGTACGCACCGGCACGTCGCAATGGCTCTCGCGTCCTGGCGGCGCCGGCTGGAACGTGGCGCGCTGCGTGGCGCGGCTCGGTCTGCCGACCGCGTGCGCGGGATCGCTAGGCGTCGACAACTTCTCCGACGAGTTGTGGAATGCAAGCGTCGCGGCCGGGCTCGACATGCGCTTCATGCAGCGCGTGGAGCGGCCGCCCCTGCTGGCGATCGTCCATCAGACGCATCCGCCCGCGTACTTCTTCATGGGCGAGAACAGCGCCGACCTGGCGTTCGATCCGGCACAACTGCCTGTGGGCTGGATGGGTCAGGTGAAATGGGCGCACTTCGGCTGCATCAGCCTCGTGCGGCAGCCGATCGGCAACACGCTCGCGACGCTGGCGGCCGAGTTGCGTTCGCAGGGCGTAAAGATCAGTTTCGATCCGAACTACCGCAATCTGATGGAGCACGGCTACGAGCCGACGTTGCGGAAAATGGCCGCGCTCGCCGATCTGATCAAGGTGTCGGACGAAGACTTGCGCCTGATCTTCAAGACCGACGACGAAGCGGGCGCACTCGCGCAGTTGCGCGCCATGAATCCGACCGCCACCGTGCTGGTGACGCGCGGACCGGAGACCGCCGTGCTGATAGACGGCGCGATGGTGACCGAGGCACGGCCGCCGCGCGTCGAGGTGGTGGATACGGTCGGCGCAGGCGATGCGTCGATCGGCGGCTTGCTGTTCAGCCTGATGACCGCGCCGCAGCGGGCGTGGCCTGAGCATCTGGCGTTCGCGCTGGCCGCCGGCGCGGCCGCTTGCCGCCATGCCGGCGCCCACGCGCCGTCGCTCGATGAGGTGGTCGCGCTGCTGTAATTCTGTTGCCTTGTGCGGCGCGCATTCTCACCGGCATGGAGCGCCGCCGGGGCGGAGAACGGAAGCGCCATCATCGTGCTAGGATGAAAAAACCGAAACCTTTGGAAGACGGAGAGACGCCATGGACGACATCACCTACACCAAAGGCATTTACACGGCCACTGCCTCCACAAGAGAAGTAGAAAAAGACACCTGGCAGGGCGTGGTCACCCTTTCGCGCGACGAAGGCGACGCAACCGCCGATCAGGAAACCACGCTGTACGAAGTCGAAGCCACTTCGTCGACGCCGGAGGAAGCCCTTGAGGAAGCCAAAGCGCTTGCTCACCGCATCCTCGGAGAAATCGAACTTTAGGCAGCAACCGGCGCCGAGTCTTTCGCGTTTTCGTTTGTCATCGCTCGGCGCCACCCTGAACCAAACGGCCGGAGGCGGTCATGGCTGAACAGCTCTTCCTCTACGGCGTGTATTCGATTCACGTCCGCCCGCTCGAACTCAATGGTGCCCGCTGGGACGCGGAATACGAAATCCGCCATCGCGAGAAAGCCGTCAAACCGTGGACGACGGTAGGCGGCGACAACGGCTACGGCGACGAGACCGAAGCGGTCGCGGCCGCTCATCAGCAAGCCGTCGACGATATCGAACACGGCGCAGGCATTCCCAAGCCGCGAGCCTTTCCGTAAGTTCGAAGCGCGCGCACGCCGCGGTTCGCGTGCGTGACTGCTGCGTGCTTGCTTCAAAGCGCGGTGCGAGCCCATTGAAGCCGGTCGATACGCCGGGCCGAAACATCGTGCAGGCACGGCGAACTCACGGCAGCGGCGCACCGTCGCGCCCCACGCGCCACGCCGAAAATCATCTTTCGCGGACAAGGCGGCGTGCTACGCTTTGGCCGTTTTCATCTCCACGAGTTTGCGATGGCGACCGAACCGTCAGACCGTCCTTCCGGCTTCGGCGACGCTGAAGCTCGTGCATCGACGCGCCGCCCAACAGGCAGCCGCGAATTCCGTCTGGACGATCGCGTGGTCATCGATCACGGCATGCCGACGCCGCTCTGGCAGGATCTCTATCACCGCGCGCTCGTGGTTCGCTGGCCGGTTTTTTTCGTATCGCTCGGCGTCTTGTTCCTGCTGCTCAACACCACGTTCGCCGCGCTCTACATGCTGGGCAACGCGCCCATCGCCAATCAGTTTCCCGCCGGTTTTGGCGGCGCGTTTTTCTTCAGCGTCGAGACGCTCGCCACGGTCGGATATGGCGACATGCATCCGCAAACCGTCTACGCGCACTGGATCGCCACGCTGGAAATTTTTGTCGGCATGTCCAGCATCGCGTTGGCAACGGGGCTCATCTTCGCGCGCTTCTCGCGCCCGCACGCCAAGATCATCTTTGCCCGTTACGCGGTGATCCGTCCGCTCGACGGACGCATGACGCTCATGGTGCGCTCGGCCAACGCGCGTCAGAACGTGATCGCCGAGGCGCGCGCGCGGCTGCGCATTCTGCGCACGGAAACCACGGTCGAAGGTTATACGTTGCGCAAGCTCTATGACCTGACGCTGGTCCGCGATCAACACCCGGTATTCAAACTGGGCTGGACGGTGATGCACATTGTCGATGAAACCAGTCCGCTATTCGGCGAGACCGCGGAAACGCTCAATAAACGCGGCACGTTGCTGCTGCTCACACTCGAAGGCATCGACGAGTCGACCTCGCAAACCATGCAGGCGCGCCACACGTGGTCGTGCGACCAGATCTTCTGGCAGCACCGTTTCGTCGACATCATGACCGAGAAAGACGGCGTGAGCCATATCGACTACGCGCATTTCAGTGAGATCGTGCCGCTCGACGACGCGCCCGTCGCGAGCGCTGCAACGCTGCGGACGTTGCTGTAATCAGGTTCGGACCGCACCAGGGCTTACCCGACTCCGCCCGTTGCGCGGCAAATCCATCTCAAAACTTCATTAAAACGCGCGGGTCTTCGCGCCCATTTGCGACTGTCCGGGCAAAGTAGAAAAAATTCTCTCTCATTGGCGCTAAAAAATAGAGTCTCTTTCGCTGCGTCACCTTCGTGGTCCCCACCACCGCGCGCGGATGCAAACCGCAACTAAGTTGCATGGGATCGGAGTAAGCGCCAAAGCGCCAACTCCGACCGACAACGGAGACTCACCCATGACCGCTCGCCTGCCCATCGACGGCACGCCCGCACTGGCCGATTACAAGCTTTCCGACAACCTCACCGCGACGCGCGGCCGGATCTTCCTGACCGGCACGCAGGCGCTGGTGCGCCTCGTGCTCATGCAGCGCGCCGCCGATAAGGCGCGCGGCATGAATACCGCCGGCTTCATCAGCGGCTATCGCGGCTCGCCGCTCGGCATGGTCGACCAGCAGTTGTGGAAAGCGAAAAAACTGCTCGCGGCGAGTGATATCCGCTTTTTGCCCGCCATCAACGAAGAACTGGGCGGCACCGCTGTGCTTGGCACGCAGCGGGTGGAGTCGGACCCGGAGCGCACCGTCGAAGGCGTGTTCGCGATGTGGTACGGCAAGGGCCCGGGCGTGGATCGCGCCGGCGACGCGCTCAAGCACGGCAACGCCTACGGCTCGTCGCCGCACGGCGGCGTGCTGGTGGTGGCCGGCGACGACCACGGCTGCGTGTCCTCATCGATGCCGCATCAAAGCGACTTCGCGATGATGGCCTGGCATATGCCGGTGGTGAATCCGTCGAACATCGCCGACATGCTCGAATTCGGCTTGTATGGCTGGGAGTTGTCGCGCTTTTCGGGCGCGTGGGTCGGCTACAAGGCGATCTCCGAAACGGTCGAATCAGGCTCGACGGTCGATCTCGACGCGCTGCGCACCGACTGGACCATACCGCAGGATTTCGCGGCGCCCGCCGGCGGCCTGCACAATCGCTGGCCCGATCTGCCGAGCCTGACGATCGAGTCGCGGATGCACGCAAAGCTCGACGCGGTGCGCCACTTCGCGCGCGTGAACAGCATCGACAAATGGATCGCGCCGAGTCCGCATGCGAACGTCGGGATCGTGACGTGCGGCAAGGCGCATCTGGACCTGATGGAAACGCTGCGCCGCCTCGATCTGACGGTCGCCGACCTTGAAGCGGCCGGCGTGCGGATCTACAAGGTCGGCCTGTCGTTTCCGCTGGAGATGACGCGGATCGACGCGTTTGTCTCCGGCCTGTCCGAAGTGCTGGTGATCGAGGAGAAAGGCCCGGTCATCGAACAGCAGATCAAGGACTATCTGTACAACCGCACGCAAGGCACGCGGCCGATCGTGGTCGGCAAGAACGCCGAAGACGGCACGCTGCTGCTGTCGTCGCTCGGTGAATTGCGGCCGTCGCGCATTCTGCCGGTATTCGCCGACTGGCTCGCGAAGCACAAGCCCGCGCTCGATCGCCGCGAACGCGTGGTCGATCTGGTCGCGCCGCAAATTCTTTCGAACGCTGCGGACAGCGTGAAGCGCACACCGTACTTCTGCTCGGGCTGTCCGCACAATACGTCGACCAAGGTGCCGGAAGGATCGATCGCGCATGCGGGCATCGGCTGTCACTTCATGGCGTCGTGGATGGAGCGCGACACGACCGGTCTCATCCAGATGGGCGGCGAAGGCGTGGACTGGGCCTCGCATTCGATGTTCACGAAAACGCGTCACGTGTTCCAGAATCTCGGCGACGGCACCTACTTCCACTCGGGTATTCTGGCGATCCGCCAGGCCGTGGCCGCGAAAGCCACGATCACGTACAAGATTCTCTATAACGACGCCGTCGCGATGACGGGTGGCCAACCCGTGGACGGCAGCATCTCGGTGCCGCAGATCGCGCGTCAGGTGGAAGCCGAAGGCGTGTCGCGCTTCGTCGTGGTCAGCGACGAGTCGGAGAAATACGACGGCCATCACGACCAGTTCCCGAAGGGCACCACGTTTCACCATCGCAGCGAGATGGATACCGTGCAGCGCCAATTGCGCGACACCGACGGCGTGACCGTGCTGATCTACGACCAGACCTGTGCGGCGGAAAAGCGCCGGCGCCGGAAAAAAGGCGAATTCCCCGATCCGGACAAGCGTCTCTTCATCAACGAAGAAGTTTGCGAAGGCTGCGGCGATTGCGGCGTACAGTCGAATTGCCTGTCGGTGGAACCGGTTGAAACGGCCTTGGGCCGCAAGCGCCGCATCGATCAATCGTCGTGCAACAAAGACTATTCATGCGTGAACGGCTTCTGCCCGAGCTTCGTCACGGTGGAAGGCGGCAAGCTGAAAAAAGCCGCGGGCGCCGCGTTCGATCCGCAAGCACTGGCCGCTCGCGTCGAAGCACTACCCATCCCCGCAACGCACCTCGACGCCGCCCCGTACGACATTCTGGTGACGGGCGTCGGCGGCACGGGCGTCGTGACGGTCGGCGCATTGATCAGCATGGCGGCGCATCTGGAAGGCAAGAGCGCATCGGTGCTCGACTTCATGGGCTTCGCGCAAAAGGGCGGCTCGGTGCTGTCGTTCGTGCGCTTCGCCGCGCGCGACGAATGGCTCAACCAGGTGCGTATCGACACCCAACAGGCCGATGTGCTGCTCGCCTGCGATATGGTGGTCGGCGCCAGCGCCGATGCGCTGCAAACGGTGCGTCATGGCCGCACGCGCATCGTCGTGAACACGCATGCAATTCCGAACGCCACGTTCGTGACCAATCCGGACGCGACACTGCACGCCGACGCGTTGCTCGACAAGATGCGTCACGCGGCCGGCCCGGAGCGCATGTCGACATGCGATGCGCAAGCGCTCGCCACGCGTTTTCTCGGCGACACGATCGGCGCGAACATTCTGATGCTCGGTTATGCCTGGCAACTCGGTCTGGTGCCTGTATCGTTCGGCGCGATGATGCGTGCGATCGAATTGAACAACGTCGCCGTGCAGATGAATCAACTGGCGTTTTCGATCGGCCGCCTCGCCGCCGAAGATCCCGCCGCGCTCGAAGCGCTGTGGCAAGCGCGGCATCTCGCCAGGCAGAGCGTGCGCGTGGATACACTCGACGAACTGATCGCGCATCGCGAAGGACGTCTGCAGACATACGGCGGCGCGAGCTACGTGAAGCGTTATCGCGCGCTAGTAGACGCGGCGCGTCGCGCAGAAACCTCGGTGGATGCGAAGAGCGAGCGCGTGACGCGTGCGGTGGCGACCACGTTCTATCGTCTGCTCGCGGTGAAGGACGAATACGAAGTAGCGCGTCTGCATACGGACGCGGCATTCCGTGAAGCACTGGAAGCGCAATTCGAAGGCGTGGCCGGCAAGGACTTCGGCATCAAGTTCAATCTCGCGCCGCCGACGCTCACGCGTCCTGAACCGGGCAAGAATCCTTCTAAAAAAACCTTTGGTCAATGGATGTGGCCGGTGCTCGGCACGCTGGCGAAATTCAGCAGCCTGCGCGGCACGATGCTCGATCCGTTCGGCCGCACGCTGGAACGCAAGATGGAACGCGAACTTGCGGGCGATTATGAAACCACGTTGCAGCGCGCGCTCGCCAAGCTCGGTGCCGGCAATCTGGAAGACGTGGCGAAGCTCGCCGACCTGCACGCTCGTGTGCGCGGTTATGGTCACGTGAAGCTTGCGAATCTGGCGGGTGTGAAGCGGGGTGAGCGCGATCTGGCCGTACGTTTGCAGATCGAGGCGGCGACGGGTGAGTCGGTGCGAAAATCGCTGGAAGATGTCAAGGGCGCGGGGCAGTTGCGCGGGATTCCGGTGGTCGTGGCGAAATAGTTTTTTGGGCCTCGTAGAGGCAAGTAAATTAATGCCGCTTGGAGAGCGATCTCGAAGCGGCATTTTTCTTTGCTTCGCTGGTTTAGCTATTGATTCATGCGCTCGCCAATAGTGCGCGCACCTTTGCAATCTTGTCTGGATCGACCGGCGCGAGACCGTCGCCGTTCACGCGCACACCCGAGCCAAAATGCACAGCTTCAACTTGTGTTCTGCTTACGAAGCCGGCAATCGCATCGACCGTCAAGCCGGCTCCGGCCAAGAC
The DNA here is from genome assembly GCF_003386115.1 of Paraburkholderia sp. BL27I4N3. Taxonomy (NCBI): domain Bacteria; kingdom Pseudomonadati; phylum Pseudomonadota; class Betaproteobacteria; order Burkholderiales; family Burkholderiaceae; genus Paraburkholderia; species Paraburkholderia sp. BL27I4N3. The sequence goes on from NZ_QREJ01000001.1 coordinate 4,062,931, forward strand.
GGTGCAATGCGAACCGGCCGCTTGCCGCACCAATTCGCGTATCGTGTCTTCTGCGTGCAGCACCGAAGGTTGTCCTCCCGAAGTCAACACGTTCGTCACGGCGTCGAAACCAAGCAGCACATCCAATGAACGGCGCAAATCCCGCGCTTCGTCGAATGCACGATGGAAGGTGATAGCCAGTCCATCCGCTGCATCGATCGCACGGGCGAGACCTTCGCGGTCGATCTCGCCGGCGGCGTTCAGCATGCCGATCACGATGCCATTCGCGCCCGCCGCTTTCACCGCGCGCACGTCGCGCAGCATCACTGCGTAGTCGTCGGCGTCGTAGACGAACGAGCGGCTGTGCGGCCGCACGATCACATTCACCGGTATCTCGACTGCGGCGACTACCGCTTCGATCAGTCCAAGGCTCGGCGTTAAACCGCCCTCGCCCATCGCGGTGACAAGTTCGAGACGGTCAGCGCCGGCTTGCGCGGCAAGGCGCGCATCGGCAACGGTCGTGGCAATGACTTCAAGGAGGACGGACATAAGCGCGGCTGAGTGTCGTTAGATATCGTTGAAAACGACATGATCTCAGAACCGCTCTTCGTCCACCCAGTCGATATCGCCGCACAACACGCAGGTCTGCTCGCCGACGCGCGTCGCCACCGAAAGCGTTACGCACGGCAACGCCTCGTTGATCGAGAGATACGGCCGCGTCACGTGCACGCGCTCCGGCGCATTGATCGCATCGCGGAAATACGGACGACGCAACCAGTTCGCGCCCTGCGCGTCGGCAAGCGGCAGAAAGCGCGTTTCATGCGCGGCGCGATCAGCCCGCAGCACGACGTTGCGGCCCGCCTGCTTGCCCTTCGCATCGAGCAGAAAGCAGCGCGCGGCGTGATCGAGCGCCAGAAAATTCCAGCACACTTCCTCCAGCGGTTCGCCGGCCGCGAGCCGCTCCGCGGCCCGCTCGAAAGCCCGCAAGTACGGCGCGAGCCGGCTGGCATTGCGGCGCTCGCGCGCGTCGGCCTGATCGCGATAACGCTCGGTGAGTTCGCTGATGCAGGTGGTCGCGTGCAACGCATCTGCCGCACCCGGGTTCGGACGGCCGAAGAAAAAGCCCTGCACGAAATCCGCATTGCAGGCGAGCGCCATCTGCGCTTCATGCTCCGTTTCCACGCCTTCGACGAGTACCAGCTTGCCCGCTTCGTGCAGCAGCGCCACGAGGCCGGGCAGGATCGTCGCCATGTCGGCGCGATGCGCGGCATGCGACAGCATGATGCGGTCGAGCTTGACGATGTCGGGATTCAACTGCCAGATGCGTTCGACGTTCGAGTGGCCCGCGCCGAAATCGTCGAGTGCGATCAGGAAGCCGCGCTCGCGGAACTGGCGCACGGCGTCGGCGAGACGCTCCAGGTCTTCGGCGCGATGCTCGAGTACTTCGAGCACGATGCGTCGCGGCGGCAGATCGACGCGCTTCAATGTTGCCAGCAAGGCAGCGGCGAGATAGGGATCGGTGAGCGCGCCCGGATGCACGTTCAGGAACAACCACTCGCGCTCCGCGCCGAGTACCTTGAAATTCTCCAGATGCAGCGTCTGAGCCAGCTTGTCGACCTGCAGCACATCGCCGAGGCGCGCGGCCTCGCCGAATACGTCGAGCGGCGACACGGGGCGGTCGAGCGCGTCGTGCGCACGCAGCAGCCCTTCGTAACCGACCGCCCGCATATGCGAGAGGCTGAAAATCGGCTGAAACACGCTACTCAGCGTGAGTTCGCCATGCTGCACCGTAAAACGTTCGAGCCCCGACGTCATCTCGACACCGAAACCGTGTGGCGCGCTGGCCGTCCTTTCCTGTTGCGCAATGGTCATGCAAGTCCTCTCACGCGAGAGCCGGGCCGGTCGGAACGCGGAAGCGAACAACCTCGGCGCCGTTTCTCAAATGTGCGTCATCGATATCCCTTAAGCAAGCTCCATGCGCACGCTGACGCACGTTCCGATGAAAATTATCTGAAAGATTGACCCGTGTAAGGGAGCATGCGCCGCGCGTGGGCGTGGCGCGCACCGTTAAGGTGCGCGGCGACATGAAAACATGTCGGCAACTCGCTGGCGGCGCGGCATGTCGCCCTGACCGAGGTGGAACGCGTCGTCGGGCTAAACTGCGACCTTACGCTCAGTCAGCTTCGCGTCGCCCGAATCGCCGAAACTCGCCGAACATCGCCGAAGTCACACCGTTATATCCCCAGAAATAGACCGATGGACATTGTCTTTACCGTATTGATTCTTTTGCTCGCCGTCGCCGCGTCGGGCGCCCTTACCCGCGTCCTGCCGCTCGCGTTGCCGCTGCCGCTCGTGCAAATCGCGATCGGCGCATTGCTCGCGTGGCCGAGGCTTGGCCTGCACGTCACCTTCGATCCGGAAATTTTCATGATGCTGTTCATTCCGCCGCTGCTGTTCGCGGACGGCTGGCGCATTCCGAAGCGCGAGTTCTTCATGGCCCGGCGCTCGATCCTGATGCTCGCGCTCGGCCTCGTCTTTATGACGGTGCTGGTGGTCGGCTACTTCGTGCACGCGCTGGTGCCGTCGATCCCGCTGCCGGTCGCATTCGCGCTGGCCGCCGTGTTGTCGCCGACCGATGCGGTCGCGTTATCCAGCATCGTCGGCAAGGGCAAGATTCCCGGGCGGCTGATGCATATTCTCGAAGGCGAGGCGTTGATGAACGACGCGTCGGGACTGGTCGCGTTGAAGTTCGCGATTGCCGCGGCGCTGACCGGCGTGTTTTCGTTGCGCGACGCGTCGATCAGTTTCGTGATCATCGCCGTGGGCGGCCTCGCGACCGGCGCGGCGGTGAGTTGGCTGTTCGGCTTCGTATCGGCTCACTTTCTGAATCTCACCGAAGAAGGCGATCCGGCGCCCGGCGTCGTGATGACCCTGCTGATTCCGTTCGCCGCCTATCTGGTCGCCGAGCGTTTCGAGTTGTCCGGCATTCTGGCCGCGGTCGCCGCCGGCATGATGATGAACTACACGACCATTGTGACTGCGGGGCCGGCGTCATCGCGAGTGCGCGCGAGCAGCACGTGGACGATGATCGAGTTCGTGTTCAACGGCATGGTGTTCATTCTGCTGGGGCTGCAGTTTCCGCACATTCTGGGCCGGGCATTGCTCGACGCCCACGAGACCAGTGACGCGCAGGTCTGGCGGCTGATCGGCTACATCGCCGCGGTAGCGGGAGCGCTCTACGCGATGCGCTTTGTGTGGGTGTGGCTGCTGCGCTATTTCGCGAGCCGCAGCGCCGCAAAACAAGGCATGGCGAATGCCGTGCCGGGCCTACGCACTGCTGCGGTGACGACCGTAGCCGGCGTGCGCGGAGCCGTGACGCTCGCGGGCGTGTTGTCATTGCCGGAGGTGTTGCCGGGTGGCGCCCCGTTGCCGGGCCGCGATCTCGCGATCTTCATCGCATCCGGCGTGATTCTGGTCTCGCTGATCGTGGCGGTGGTGGCGTTGCCGCTGCTGCTGAGCGGCTGGCGCCGCGGCAAGGATCCGCACGCCGCCGAGGAAGCGCTCGCCCGGACCATGGCCGCGCAAGCCGCGATTCGCGCCGTCGACGAGGTGCACGACAGAGAGTGCGGGAATCTCGATGAGTCAGCGTCGGCGTATGCGGCAGACGTCACGGCGCGAGTGATGGACCTCTATCGGCGCCGCCTCGCCACGCTCGATGAAGAACGCGAACCGCGCGAGCTGGCGCGCCGTGCCGACGCGCTGGAGTTCAGGATGAAGCTCGCTGCCATGAGAGCCGAACGTAAGGCGTTGCTGGAACTGCACAGCAGCCAGGAGATCAACGACGAGACGTTGAACAAGCTGATGCGGGAGGTGGACTTGTCGGAGACCGCACTGACGGCGCGGAGAAAGTAACGGGCGCTTGCGCTACGTGGGTGCGATTCCGGCGGCGGCAACGGCCTTTTCTTCGATCAAGACAACGTGCGAAAGAAAAAGCCGCGCCGCGACGAACCTGTAGAAACGAGTGCTTCAGCGTGCGCGAAAACTCACGCCACCGGACCTTGAGCCGGCTTCCTTCTCAGAAGCGCATAGAGAATGATCGCGCCGAACGTCGCGGTGCCGATGCCACCGAGACCGAAGCCGCCGAGCTTCAACGAGAAGTCGCCGGCGCCGAGCACGAGCGTGACCGCGGCCACGATCAGATTGCGGTTGTCGGAGAAGTCCACCTTGTTGACGACCCAGATGCGCGCGCCGGTCACGGCGATCAGCCCGAACACGACAATCGACACGCCCCCCAGCACCGGTCCCGGAATCGTCTGGATCACCGCGCCGAACTTCGGCGAAAAACCCAGCACCAGCGCGATCAACGCGGCGATCACGAAGACCAGCGTCGAATAGATCTTGGTGACGGCCATCACGCCGATGTTCTCGGCATAAGTCGTGACGCCCGTGCCGCCTGCAAAGCCGGAGACAATCGTCGCGAGTCCGTCGCCGAGAAATGCCCGGCCGACGTAGCGGTCCAGATTCTGGCCCGTCATCGCGCTCACTGCCTTGATATGCCCGAGATTCTCCGCCACCAGGATCACCGCGATTGGCGCGAGCAAGGTCATCGCCTGCACGTTGAACACCGGCGCCGTGAAGTGCGGCATGCCGAACCACGCGGCGTTCGCGACGACGGCGAAATCGATCGGCTTACCCATGCCAAGACCGTTCGTCACGATCGCGTAAATCACGTACGCCATCAGCAGGCCGACCAGAATCAGCAGACGCTGCAACATGCCGCGCGCGAACACCGCGACCGCGCCGACGCACAGCACGGTGACGAGCGCCATCCACGAATCGAAGTTGCTGGCGCTTACGCCGCGCACCGCGATCGGCGCCAGATTCAAACCGATCACGCAGACGATCGCGCCCGTCACCACCGGCGGCATCAGCGTCTCGATCCATTTGGTGCCGACCGCCGAAACGATCAGGCCAATCAGCGCGTACACCACGCCGCACGCGATGATGCCGCCCAGTGCGACCGGAATGTTCAGGTTCGGGCCATGCCCACCATAACCCGTGACCGCGATCACGAGACCGATGAACGCGAAGCTCGACCCGAGATAGCTCGGCACGCGGCCGCCCACCAGCACGAAGAACAACAGCGTGCCGATGCCCGACATGAAGATGCACAGGTTCGGATCGAAGCCCATCAGCAACGGCGCGAGCACCGTCGAGCCGAACATCGCGACGACGTGTTGCACGCCCATCGCAAACATCTGCGGCCACGCGAGCCGCTCGTCGGTAGCGACGATGCGGCCCTCGGCAGCCGCGGACTGGGGACGCCAGCGGGGGAAGTAGGAATCGGCCATGGCGGGGGTTCTCCTCTGTTCGGCGCTATGCATGGTGGCGCGGCGCCGGAACAAAGCGCCGCCCAGGAATTAGGCGCGAGTGTACGGAGTGCCATTGGGCCTGGCAAGCTCGGGGAAATGCGCGGCGAGGCGTCGCGTGGAAGCGGGCGCAATCCGTTGCGCCCGTCATGAACACCCGCGCGAGCACCCGCGCCCTCAGTCGTGCCGCGCTTCCAGCGAAAACACCGTCACGGCCGCCTGCAACTGCCTCGCCTGATCCGCCATCGACGCTGCCGCGGCCGCCGCCTGTTCGACCAATGCCGCGTTCTGCTGGGTCACGTCGTCCATCTGCGCGACCGCGCGGTTGACCTCTTCGATACCGGTGCTTTGCTCCTGTGAGGCCGACGAAATCTCGCCCATGATGTCGGTCACGCGTTTCACCGCGTGCGTGACTTCGGCCATGGTCTGCCCGGCCCGCTCGGCGAGTTCTGCGCCGCTGCCCACGCGAGCGGTCGAGCTTTCGATCAACTCCTTGATCTCCTTCGCCGACACCGCGCTGCGCTGCGCGAGCGAGCGCACTTCGCCCGCCACGACCGCGAAGCCGCGTCCTTGTTCGCCGGCACGTGCGGCTTCCACCGCCGCGTTCAACGCGAGGATGTTGGTCTGGAACGCGATCCCTTCGATCACCGCGATGATGTCCGTCATGCGCTTCGAACCGGCCGCCAACTCACGCATCGTTTCGACCACGCCGCCGACGAGTTGGCTGCCGCGCGCCGCGACTTCCGACGCGCCGTGCGCCACGCCGCCGGCCTGCTGCGCGTTCTCGGCGTTCATCTTCACCGTCGACGTCAGCTCCTGCATGCTCGACGCGGTTTCCTGGAGCGCCGCGGCCTGTTCTTCGGTGCGTTGCGACAGATCGGTATTGCCCTGCGCGATTTCGCCCGACGCCATCAGGATCGATTCGCTCGACTCGCTGATGCCGGACACGATGCCGGCCAGCCGTTCGCGCATGTTGCGCAACGCGAACAGCAAGCTGTGAGCGTCGCCGGCGCGTGTTTCGACGCGCACGCTCAGGTCACCGTCCGCGATGCGGTTGGCGATCTGCATCGCGTAATCCGGTTCGCCGCCGAGTTGCCCCGCGAGACGACGCGCGATCACCATGGCGAGCAGCATGCCCGCGACGATCGCGCCCAGCACCAGCGCGCTCATGACGATGCGCATGTGCTGATAGCCGGTGGACGCTTCCGCTTGCGCGTCGTTGGCTTGCTGGCGGCGATAGTCGATCAGCGCCGTGATGCGATCGCGCAGCGCCTCGCTCGACGCGATCGCACGACGCACGAGTTCGTTGTTGTCGACGCCCACCGGAATCGGTTCGAGGCCGATCTGCTGATGCACGATACCTTCCCACACCGCCGACTTGCGCAGCACGTCGTCGAACATTTCCTGGCCCTTGCCCGTCTCGATCGTCGCGCGATACTGGTCGTAGGCCGCGTGCATCTCCTTGAGCGAGCCGACAATGCTGTCCTTCAACTTTTGACGGCCGGCGTCGTCGGCGGCATAGCCGAGATTCGCGGCGGCCAGATCGGAATCGATCTTGTGGCGGTTCGCCTCTTCCATCCAGTACAGGCCGTTCATGTGCTTATCGCAGATGGCGTCGGTAATGCCGTGCATCGACGACAGCGTACTCAGCGACATCGCGCCGATCACCACGCAAAAACCAATCACCACGGCAAACGCCAGCAGCAGTTTCCTGAACACAGGCATGCGGTCGAACCACTTCATTTCACCATCCTTCACGAGTCACGGCGGACGCTCCAGCCGCCACGATGTCGCGAACATTTCGCGATCTGTCGGATACGTAGCGACGCTCCCACCTCAATTACGGCGGGCACCACAGAGACTTGATGCGCGAAATGTCAGGAATAACCGGGACAGGATGTTGTAAGCAATGCTTAGCGCACGCGGCCGGGGCACGAGGGGCTACGTGCGCGGCGGGTCAGCGACAAGTTTGGGATTCGTCTGATGTATCGGATAAGAGCAAGCTCTTAGACTTGTTTTGCTGCGCCGCCCCCCATGAGTAGGCGCATGCGATGTTGTTGTAACTCTCCGACTTTCCGCTCACGCTTCCCCGCGTGAGCGGCTTTTTTTTGTCTATGCGATTCGGTGCGCGGGTCGCTTGCAAAGACGCTGCGATTTGCGTGCCTTTATGCGTGCGTCGCGAAAGCGTTGTTGGCGAGTCGCAAAGTGTAGTCGCGTACGTCCTGCGGCCATGCCGCGACGATCTCGTCGAAACGCGGACGGTCGTCGGCGTACAGCGCGCGGGTCGCATCTTCATAGCGCGGCAGATTGCCGGCCAGCGCGGTCATGAAGCGATACACCGCTTCCTGCGCCGCGCGCTGACGGTCCTTGTTCTCGCCGGCCACGCGCGCCGCGTCGACCAGTTTGCGCAACGCGACCGACGCGCCGCCAGACTGTCCATTGAGCCAGTCCCAATGGCGCGGCAACAACGTGATTTCCCTCGCCACCACACCGAGCTTGGGCCGGCCACGGCCGCGTGGCGTGTCCTCTGCGGCGTCGTCGATGGCGTGAGCGGTTTGGGCGCCGTCATCCTCGCTCGCTAACCGCGCAACGATCTCGTCGGGCGTGCCGCGCAGATCGAATTCGACCGGCCGGCTGGTCACGTCGTCGAAGACCAGAACCGGCGCCTGTTCGCCGCGCGCCAGTACTTCCCTTACGGCAAGCGCCACGTCGGGCAAGGCGCCGGAGGCGATACGGCGATGGCCTTCGAACGCGGTGCAGGTGGTCGGATGGATGGTCATGACAAACTCCAAATAAAGAATTTGTCGAATTATATCCGGGTTAAATTCAAATGCAATATATTACCCGGGTAAATTTATGCGACTCGCTCTACACGGAGTTGCGCGCTTCGGTGCGGGGCGTCACCGCGCCGCCGCCGATGGGCGAAGTGTGCGTCACGGTGCGAGAACTCAGCACGCGATTGCGGCCCGCATCTTTGGCTTCGTACAACGCGTCGTCTGCGGCGTTCAGGAGCGCGCGGCTCGTTGCGAACACCTCGCCTCGCGCGGTGGCGATGCCGATGCTCACGGTCAGCACATGGTGCGAACTCGCCACGTGGCGAAGCTGAAGCGCCTGAACCGCCGCGCGAATCTTCTCGGCGATGAAAGTTGCGCCAGTTTCGTCGGTGTCCGGTAGCAGCACGGCGAACTCTTCACCACCGTAGCGCGCCGCCGTATCGCCCGGACGCCGCACGCTCTGCGTGATACAACGTGCCACGGCCGTGAGTGCGTCGTCGCCCGCGGAATGGCCGTACAGGTCGTTAAAGCCTTTGAAACTGTCGACGTCGATCAGCAGCATCGACAGCGGCCACGCGTTGCGCTGCGCACGGCGCCACTCATCTTCCGCGTGTTCCTCGAAGCTGCGGCGATTGTTCAGGCCGGTCAGCCCGTCGGTGCGCGCCAGCACGCGCAATTCTTCTTCGGCCGCGCGGCGATAGCGCAACTGATGCGAGAACAGAAGCGCCAGCGCGATGATCGTGACATCGAGCGCGGCGATCAGCGAGCCGATGATCCATGCGCGGTGCCGCCATTCCACGTAGATATCGCGCGTGGACAGCGCAACGTCGAGGATCAGCGGATACATGTCGATATGGCGGAACGCGTACCAGCGCTCGACACCGTCAATCGCCGCCGTGCCGAAGAAATCGCCGCTCGGCTGCTGGGTGAAGCGCGAGTAGTTGGCGGTGCCGGTCAGATTGATACCGATGATTTTCGGATCGAACGGACGCCGCATCAGCATCGTGCCGTCGTTCAGCATCAGCGCCATCGAACCTCCGGCGCCGAGATTCATGCCGGCGAACAGCCTGCGGAAATAGGTGAGACGCATGGTGCCGACCACTACGCCGCCAAAACTGCCGTCCGGCCGCGTGATGCGCCGGCTCAGCGCGATGCTGATTTGCTTGCCGCTAACCTTCGGCATGAACGGGTGGCTGATGTACAGACCGACGTTCGGCGAGTCCCGCTGCACCTTGAAGTAATCACGGTCGGCGAGATTGACGAGGCGTGGCGGCGTGGCCTGCGAGTCGAACTTGATGTTGCCGGCTTCGTCGGTCACGAGGATCGAGCCCATGTCTTTGGCGCTCGCCGATCCGTCGAACAACACCATCTGGCGGATGGCCGGATCCAGTTCCAGCACGCCGGGGTGTTTCAGACCGTCGATCACCGCGCGCAGCGAGAGATCGTAAATCTCCAGATTGCGCGACACGTCGCGCTCGACCAACAGCGACACGTTGAAGACCGAATCCTGGGCGCGCCGCAATGCGTCGTCGCGCATCTGTGCCAGCACCCACACGGCGATCGCAAGAATCGCACTGGCCAGCACGATACTGATCGCAATCACGAAGTTCGGTCGGCGCGTCACCATGGGCTTTTTCGTTCGAACATGCGCTCGCCTAAGCGCGTGAAGAAGAGGGCCGCGTCCTCACTGGCGCGTACCGTGAAGCGGTAGCGTACCAGACGATGCGCCGCGCCAAACCATCGAAAAGACGAGTTTTTTGCCGGGTCGGGCGAGTTCGGCACCGCTCGCGCGTGCTCAGCCAGTGTGCAGATCGAGCGCGGGCCGGGATGCTGAGCGGCTCAACGCGCGGATGTCGGCGGTCTCGAACACGGCTTTATCGGCGCCGTGCCGGGCGACCTTCAGCATGGCGAGACCAACGGGAACGGCGACCTTCTCAAGCGATTGCTCCCTCCTCTCGCTCGATGCAATGCTTTCATCACGCGCTCGAATATATTCAGTTGATGGAGAAATTCCAATTTTGTCGGTCATCGCGGGCAAGCCTTGTAGAGATATACCCGATCTGCCTTCAGTACTCGAGTGTGCGAACCGATATCCGGTAAATGGGATACCCATTTTGTGGCTTGCGTCGATGCGCTTTCGCTGCTGCATCGACGCAAGACATCGAAGGGATAGACCGCGCGAGGCCCCGCGATATACGGCGGTCACACAGACGCTCCCATGCCCGGACCTGAGAGTCCATTGCGAACGCATCTACGTTTCGTTATTGGAGAAAAAAATCTTGACACTAAAGCACCTCACCATCAAAGCAAAACTCATTGCCGGGTTCGGCATGCTGTCTCTTATCGTCGTCGCGGTTTCCGGGCTTTCCCTGAAAGCGCTCAGCGACTCAACCGATGGTTTTTCCAGCTTCGTGCGCGGTATCAATGCACGCGCGGACATGGCGGTGCAGGTGCGAACCGCGGTCGACCGCCGGGCAATCGCCGCGCGTAATCTCGTGCTCGTGACCAAGTCGCAGGACCTCGAATTAGAGAAAGCCGATGTGCTGCGCGCGCACGAAGACGTGCAAACCGATCTGAAGAAGCTCAACGATATGATCGCGACCGCTACCGACACGTCGGAGAAAGCGCGCAGTCTCGTCGCCGAGATCAATCGGGTGGAGGCTTTGTATGGACCGGTCGCCACCGACATCGTCAATCTCGCGCTGACCAACAAGCGCGACGATGCGATCGTCAAGATGGACGATCAATGCCGACCGTTGCTCGCCGCGCTGATTCGCGCGACCAACGCGTATGCCGACTACACGCATACGCGTCAGGAACAGATGGTCAACGACTACGCGGCGCACTACGAGAACCAGCGCAATCTGCTGATCGCGATCAGCCTGATCGCGGTGGCGCTCGCGATCGGCGCATGCGTGCTGATCACGCGCGCGGTGACCGGGCCGCTGCGCCAGGCGATCGATGTCGCGCGCACTGTGTCGGATGGCGATCTGCGTACGCGCATCGTGGTCGACGGCAGCGATGAAACCAGCAAGCTGCTGGGTGCGTTGCGCGAGATGAACGAACGGCTGACGGCGATCGTCGGACGCGTGCGCGACAGCAGCACGAGCATCGCCGGCGCCGCGCGCGAGATCGCCGCGGGCAATATGGATCTAAGCCAGCGCACCGAGCAGCAAGCGGCCTCGCTGCAGGAGACGGCGTCGAGCATGGAAGAACTCACCTCGACGGTTAAGCAGAACGCCGACAACGCCCAGCAAGGCAGCATGCTCGCCACGAACGCATCGTCGGTCGCGCAGAAAGGCAGCGAGGTGGTCGGCCAGGTGGTGAACACCATGCACGACATCAGCGATAGCTCAACCAAAATCGCGGACATCACGGGCATCATCGAAGGTATTGCGTTTCAGACGAACATCCTGGCCCTCAACGCGGCCGTCGAGGCTGCGCGCGCTGGTGAGCAAGGCCGCGGTTTCGCGGTGGTGGCGAGCGAAGTCAGAAGCCTGGCGCAGCGCTCATCGAGCGCGGCCAAGGAAATCAAGGATCTGATTGCCACCTCGGTGGAGAAGATCCGCGACGGGTCGGCGCTTGCCGGTGAAGCGGGCAAGACGATGGCCGAAGTCACCCAGGCGGTGGCGCGGGTGACGGACATCATGTCGGAGATCGCGGCGGCATCGAGTGAGCAAAGCCGCGGCATCGAGCAGGTCAATCTCGCGATCACGCAGATGGACAATGTCACGCAACAGAATGCCGCTTTGGTGGAAGAAGCGGCTGCGGCTTCGCGGTCGATGGAAGATCAGGGGCAGCAGTTGAATGAGGCTGTGGCGTTCTTTCAGATTTTGAATGGTGGTGGTGCGGGGGGGATTGTCGCCGCGGCGCCCTTGCGGAGGGAGACGGTGCGGGAGGAGCGGGGGGTTGCACCTGGGCGGCGGGTGATGCGGGCGACGGGTGTTGCGCCGGGTGCTGCGTTGGGTGGCACGCCGGTTGCTGCGTTGGCGACGGCTGCGACTGTCGTCGGTGCGGATGAGGGGTGGGATAAGTTTTGAATGTTTTTTTTCTGCTTGAGCGCCGTGCTTGTGCGGGTGGCGCTCAGGCGGGACGTGGTTGGGGCGGCAGAGGGGGTTGGTGCGAAAAGCTTGGGGTAGAAATGCGAAAACCGGCGTTAGCCGGTTTTCGAGTGACGATAAATCTGGTTGGTGGAGAGGAGGAGGATCGAACTCCCGACCTTCGCATTGCGAACGCGACGCTCTCCCAGCTGAGCTACCCCCCCAACGTGCGAACAATTCTAGCACAGGCATTTTCCGTTTTGCCAAGCCGGCCGGAACCAGCAAAACGGCAAAACCATCACCTGGAAGGCGCCCCTGCAAGCACCCAATCCACCACTGCCCGAATATCCGCATCGCTCATCGACTGATGCGCGGGCATCGGAATCATGCCCCACACGCCAGAGCCGCCGTCCTTCACCTTGCGCGACAATTTCGCCGGCGCCTGGGCGTCGCCCTTGTACTTCGCGGCAATCTGCTGGAACGACGGGCCGACCAGTTTGCGATCCACCGCATGACATCCCATGCAAGCATTCGCGTTGGCGACAAGTTGGCCGCGCGGCGCATCGGCGGCACGCGCAGCCGGCACAACGGCACCCGCCAGCGCACCGACCACCAGCGCGCTGATCGCCAAGGCAACACCGCGCATCATGGCGTCGTCGCCTTCGGGTTACCTGGATGCACGGCGTTCGAATTGGTGACCGGCGCGGGCGTCTGCTGTTCGAGCGGCCGCGAACTCACCGACGAATCAGGAATAGTGCCGACGGTCGGCGCGCTCGCGTCCGGTTGCGAAGCCGCCGCTACGGGCGCCGTCCCCGCTGCGGCGGCAGCCGCCGCGGCTTCCGCGGGCTGAATGTACTGGAACACCTTCACGACCTGCACCACGCCCGGCACACGGCTCGCGACATCCGCACCGCGATTGCCTTCATCCATCGTGACGAGGCCCATCAGATACACCGAGCCACGCTCGGCCACCACCTTGAAGTTGTTCGCCGAAATGTTCTTCTCGGCGATCAGCGCGGTCTTCACACGCGTCTCGAGGTAGGTGTCGTTGGTGCGCGACGAGAACGAACTGGCCGGCATGATCGTCAGTTCGTTGACGATCGTGCTGACGTTGTTCAAACCACGCACGATGGTTTCCGCGCGTTGCTTCGACACGTCCCCCGCCACTTCGCCGGTCAGCAGCACGCGACGATTGAACACCGTCACGTTCACGTGCGCGTTGTCGGGCAAGTTCTGGCTGATCTGCGAGAGCGCCTTCACCTGCAACTCGCGATCCTCGGTCTGCGCACCGAGCGTGCGCCGGTCCGTCGCCACCAGCGCGCTGCCGCCCGCCGCGCCGGCAACAGCGAGAAAGCAACCCTGCAACGTTGCGGACAGCCCCGCCGCGAACCCAACCACCAGCACGGTTCTCACCAGTGTCTTCTTGACGCGGAATACGCTCATCAACTAGCTCTCCTTCGGAATCAGTCTCAGTCTTCGCCCAGCAACATGGCATCGATGCCGTCGCACAGACAATGGATGGTCAGCAAATGCACTTCCTGAATGCGCGCGGTGCGATCCGACGGCACACAGATATGGATATCGGTATCGCTCAATACTTCCTGCATGCGTCCGCCGCCCTTGCCGCTCAGCGCGACCACGATCATTTCGCGCTCATGCGCGGCCTCGATCGCGGCGAGCACGTTGGCGGAATTGCCGGACGTGGTGATCGCCAGCAGCACGTCGCCCGGCTGGCCGAGCGCCCAAACCTGCTTCGAGAAAATCTGTTCGAACGCGTAGTCGTTGGCGATGGCGGTCAACACCGAGGTGTCGGTGGTCAGCGCGACCGCCGGCAAGCCGGGCCGCTCGCGCTCGAAGCGGCCCATCAGTTCGGCGGCGAAGTGTTGCGCGTCGGCCGCCGAGCCGCCGTTGCCACACGCGAGAATGCGATTGCCGTTGGCCAGCGCGGCGAACATCGTGTCGATCGCAGCGGCGATCGGCATCGACAGGGTTTCGAGGGCTTCGAGTTTGACTGCCGCGCTGTCGCGGAAGTGTTGTTGAATGCGTTCGACTGACATCGAGTCTCTATCTTCTGCCGCGAATGGGCCGCACTGCGCGGCCGTGTTGTGAAGTCGTATTACCAGGTCGTGCCGCTTCGATGAATCAGAGCGGCAACGCGGTGCAGGCGCGCAAACCATCGCTCATCGCACTGCTCGCCGCGTTGTCGACGTTGCCCCGTGGCCTGCACGCGAGCGCAAGTTTATCGCACTCACGCGCGTTCTCCGCGCCTGGCGTCAGACTTCGTCGGCACGGAACGCGTCGCGCAACCACACGAGACGGCCGGCTTCGAACGCGATCACGTCGAAGCGGCACGCGGGTTGATCGCGCCAGCCGGCGGCACGCGTCACCAGAAAATGTTGCGCGGCGCGTACGATGCGCTGCTTCTTCTGCCAGCCGATACTCGCCGCCGCGCCGCCGTAGCGCTTCTGCGCACGCGCGCGGACTTCGACGAAGACCAGCGCGCCATCACGTTCGCGCATGACCAGATCGATCTCGCCGCCGCGGCACGACACATTGCGCGCGACGAATCGCAAACGCTGGCGCTGCAAAAATTCCTGCGCACGCAATTCGAAAACCGCGCCGACGAGTTTGGACCCGACGAGTCCCGAAAAGTTGTGCGGCCTGGTGAGGGCACCGCTCGGCGCCGGCGCGCTCACGGCCGGGCCGCCACGCGGATCGCCTGGAACCGCGTGGCACAATGGCGGCCTCGTTCCGTCTGTTTGTGTCTTCTGCCTCATGACTCCTCTCTCCGAACTCGCGCAAGGGCAGCAGTACCCCACTGCCGCGCTATATGTGGTGGCCACGCCGATCGGCAACATCGCCGACGTCACGCTGCGCGCGTTGCATGTGCTCGGACTGGTAGACCGCATCGCCGCCGAAGACACCCGCAACACGGGGCAACTGCTCGCGCGTTACGGCATTTCGAAACCGCTCGTCGCCGTGCATCAGCACAACGAGCGCGCCGCGGCACTGCGTCTGATCGAGCATCTGCAAGCGGGCGAACGCGTGGCCTACGTGTCCGATGCGGGCACGCCGGGCATCTCGGACCCGGGCGCGAAACTCGTCGACGCGGTCCGTGAAGCCGGCTTTCCCGTCATCCCGCTGCCCGGCGCAAGCGCGCTCGCGACCGCGCTGAGCGTGGCCGGCGACTGGGTCGCGACGTTCTCGTTCCTCGGCTTCCTGCCGCCCAAAGCTAAAGCCCGCGCCGCGACGCTGCAGCCGCTCGCAAGCCATCCTCACGCGATGGTGTTCTACGAAGCGCCGCACCGGATCGTCGAAACGGTGCAGGCACTGGCCGATGCATTCGGTGGCGAGCGCAAACTGCTCATCGCACGGGAATTGACGAAGTTACATGAAGCGCTGCATCGCGGCACCCTGGCCGAAGCGCCAACGTGGCTCGCCGCCGATCCGAACCGGCAACGCGGCGAATTTGTGCTGGTGGTGGAAGGCGCGCAGCCGGAAGCCGACGGCGAGCACGATCACGACGCGCTGCTAGGCATTCTGCTGGAGGAGTTGACGGTGAGTAGCGCGGCCAAAGTAGCGGCGGCGATCACCGGAGCGTCGCGCAACGCGCTGTACACGCGTGCGCTGACGCTGAAGAAAGAAGACGAAGAGTAAAGCTGGCGGACCAACGAAAAAGGGCCGCACAAAGCGGCCCTTCGTTCTTCCACGGACACAACCCGTGAGGCCGCCGACGCGGCGCTACGAGGAGCGCGCCTTAGCCGCGCTCGCCGCCGTCATATCACTTCTGGGCGCTCGAATCCGAATTCGACGCCAGCATTTCGTTACGCGCGTCGCGTGCTTCCTGCTGCGTCAGCCCTTCAATCTGCACCCGCGCCGTACCGGCATGGCGCATGTCCAACGCGGACGCGGCAGCCATGGAAAGATCGATCACGCGGCCGCGCGCATACGGACCACGGTCGTTGATACGCACGACGACCGAGCGCGACGTGGCCGGATTGGTCACACGCACGTAAGAGCCGAGCGGCAACGTACGATGCGCGGCGGTCAGCGCGTGCATGTCGTAGCGTTCGCCGTTGGCGGTGCGGCGGCCATGGAAGCCGCGGCCGTACCAGGAAGCGCGACCGGTCTGATGAAAGTCCGAAATGCCGGAACCTTCATCGGTGAGAGGCTTTGCATCGGCCAGCGACGAGCCTTGAGCAGTCGCGCCGGAGGCCGGCGCGCTACCGAAAGCTTGCGGTCCAAAGGAGCCCGCTTGCGTCAGTTTCGTGCTCTGCGGCGCGCCGCTTTCCGACGTGTTGCTAGCGCCCGGAGGCGTGGCGCAACCGGCCAGCACAAAAAAGGCAAAAAGAGTCCCCAGACCACGGGATAACCGAGTTTTCATAAGACGTGCAATCACATTGTCGAGCCGCATCACGCCAAAGTTGAGCGTGTTGCCTGCGACTCCGGCGGCAATGGACGACAACGCGCCGCGCAGACAAGCGCAGAACGTCAAAGCCCGGATGCGGCTCATTCAGCCGCTACCGCACGGTTAATTTTCACGTCTGGCGCAACCTGTCCCCGGCAGCCTGACCAGACCCCACATGCCGCCATCGAACGTGGCAAACACGTTCTTGCGCGCGCAACTCAGCGCGCAGGAACGGCGGCGTAGGCCCCACCCAGCGTCACGGCAGTTAAGTCCGTAGCAGGCGCGCGGCGCCTGGCTGGGCAAGACGTGTGCATCGAAAGCATCGATACTTGATGGCCGTCCAAAAGTGCGACAGCCCATACTTGAGTGGCGATCCGCGTGCCCATTTTTGATGGGGACGCATCGCCTTGTGGCATGCACAGTTCCCTGTGCATGGGGTGCATTATACCTAAAACAGAATTCCGGGTTGGCAAGCGACTGAAAACCTTGATGAATTTTCACTCCTGCTGCAAGAATGAGCATCTCGAAGCCCGCTGCACCGGGGCTTCAGCGCCCTCAGCGAACGCGGACGAGAGGCCGGTACAATCAATGTATTTCCAGCGGCGCCGTCATCCATGAAAGTCACCTTGATCCCCGTCACGCCGTTCCAGCAGAACAGTTCGCTGCTCGTTTGCGAGGCAACCGGACGCGCGGCCGTCGTCGATCCGGGCGGCGACCTCGACATCATCGACGGCGAAATCGCGCGGCAGAACGTGACGGTCGAAAAAGTATTTCTGACGCACGGCCACATCGATCACTGCGCGGGCGCCAAAACGCTGGCCACGCGCTACGGCGTGCCGATCGAGGGCCCGCATCCCGACGAACGCTTCTGGCTGGACAAGCTGCCGGATCAAAGCACGCGCTTCGGCTTTCCGGCCGCCGAAGCGTTCGAACCGGATCGCTGGCTGCAGAACGGCGAGAGCGTGCAGTTCGGCGACGAAACGCTCGAGGTCTATCACTGCCCAGGTCATACGCCGGGCCACGTGGTGTTCTTCAGCCGCGCGCATCGGCTGGCGCTGGTGGGCGACGTGCTGTTCGCCGGCTCGATCGGCCGCACGGATTTTCCGCGCGGCAATCATGCGGATCTGGTGCGCTCGATTCGCGAAAAACTTTGGCCGCTCGGCGACGACATCACCTTCGTCCCCGGTCACGGTCCCACTTCGACGTTCGGCGCCGAACGCCGCACCAATCCGTACGTTGCCGACGGAGTCGAGGCATGAGCAGCGAAATCTACGTGAGCACCGATGTCGAAGCGGACGGCCCGATTCCCGGTCCGCATTCCATGCTCAGTTTCGCCTCCGCCGCCTACACCGAAGACAAGCGCCTGATCGCCACCTTCTCGGCGAATCTGGAGTTGCTCGAGGGAGCCAAGGCGCATCCCGTGCAGGAAGCGTGGTGGAAGACCCAGCCCGAAGCATGGGAAGCCTGCCGCAAGGATTTGCAGAAGCCGGAGGCCGCATTGACGGCGTACGTCGACTGGGTCGAGGCCTTGCCGGGCAAACCCGTGTTCGTGGCGATGCCGGCCGGCTTCGACTTCACCTATATGTTCTGGTACATGATGCGGTTTGTCGGCCGCTGTCCGTTTTCCTGGTCGGCGCTCGACATCAAGACGCTGGCCTTCGCCATGACTGGCCTGCCGTACCGCAAAAACATCAAGCCGCGCTTTCCCAAGCACTGGTTCGACGAACATCCGCATACGCACGTCGCGCTGGACGACGCGATCGAACAAGGCGCGCTTTTCTGCAACATGCTGAAGGATTTGCGCGCAAGTCAGGCGATCACGCTGGCAGCTAGTAAAGATGGGGACGGCACAGGACAAAACACCACCGAGGAACCGGCAAATTAGGTAATCTCCCTCGCCAGGGCCGTTTTACATTGCGTTTCGTTTTCGCGCCCTCTACCATGCGTTGATACGGCGACGCAAACGGAGGCGCAGTTGACACTCGATACGTTCTCTCAAAAAATCCTGCGCCTATTGCAGCTCGATGCACGCCGCTCGGTGCAAGAAATTTCCGACCAGGTCGGCCTGTCGAGCACGCCATGCTGGCGGCGCATCAAGGACATGGAACAGTCGGGGGTCATCCAGCGCTACACGGCGCTGCTGGATCGGGAAAAACTTGGGCTGCACGTGTGCGCCCTCGCCCACATCCATCTCACGCGGCACACCGAAGGCGGCGTGGAACAGTTCGAGCGGGAAATCGCCACCTGCCCCGAAGTCACCGAATGCTACAGCACGACCGGCGAATCGGACTACATCCTCAAAATCGTCGCGCCGGACATCAAGGCGTACGACAGCTTTCTGCACGAACGCATCTTCAAGATTCCCGCCGTTGCGCAGGTCCGCACGAGCGTAGTGCTGCGCGAGATCAAATTCGATACGCAACTGCCGCTGTGATCCGTTGATGGCATAAAGACGCCACGCGGGCCGCGGCATGCTCGCGCGGTGCCCGCAAGGCTTAAGTAGCGCTGTGCGGTTCCGTCGCCTTCGTGCGCCCTTCAATGCCCACACCGCCTTTTGCGGCGAGCGTTTCCGCATCGACTTCCGCGGATACCGCGTCCAATGCCTGTAGCAGTTCCACTCTGCGCGCGCCCAGGCGAGCCCTGAGCGCCGCCAGATCCGCCCGCCCAAGCCGCTGCGCCTCGCTGGGCAGCTTGCGCGACGACGATGCATCCGGCAGCACAACTTCGACATCCAGCCCCATGCTCAGGTAGTGGATATTCACCGCCGCCGCCTTCACGCCGTAAGACGCCAACGCGGAGTTCACCTCTGCAATGACCCGCTCGCGAGTCGGCAAATCGAAGGGCGGACGTGCAAGCGCATCGTTTTCTGGATCGACATGAATCAACGCGTCGAGCACGCGGTTGTCCGTCAACACGCGCAGACGCGCCGACTCGGCGATGTAGTGCCCTTCCGATACCGAAATCAGCGGATCGACGAGAATATGCGCGTCGACCAGCGCGAAATCGCCCATCTTGCGCGTGCGCATTTCGTGCACGTCACGTACGCCGGGCGTCGAGAGCAGCAGCGCGCGCACGTCGGCGGTGGCAGCGTCGTCGAGCGCGCGGTCGGAGAGATCCTGCAGCGCGTCCCAGCCGAACATCCAGCCCATGCGCGCCACCATGAAGCCGACAATCGCCGCGGCAATCGGATCGAGCAGCCGCACGCCGGCGAGGCTGCCGACAATACCGCTCGCGACCACCAGCGACGACGCCGCATCGGAACGCGCGTGCCAGGCATTGGCGATCAACATCGCGGAACGCACGCGTTGCGCTTCCCGCAGCATGTAGCGAAACAGACTCTCTTTGGAAACCAGAACGAGCAATGCGACGGCAAGCGCGCTCATATGCACGGCGGGAATATTTTGCAAATCGGCGAGACGCGTTCCGGCTCGCCATAACATGCCGACGCCGACCGCAATGAGAAGCGCGCCTAAAAATAGCGACGCCACCGTCTCGTAGCGACTGTGCCCGTAATTGTGATCCGCGTCGGGCTTTGCGCCGCTGTGCCGATTGGCAATCAGCACGACAAAATCGGAAATCAGATCGGCGAGGGAATGGACACCATCGGCGACCAATGCCTGCGAGTGCGCAAACACACCGACGACGATTTGCAGCGTCATCAACACTGTATTGAGCGCAATACTGACAAAGGTACTTTTGCGCGCAACGCGATGTTTTTCGGCGGATGGGGCAGCAGTGGCGGCGGGCATCTCAGAAGTGGAATGAAAAGTTCACTTCCTGCATTCTACCCGGCGCATCTCGAAATGCGCTGGAGATGCCAACAAAATTCCTTTTAAATCAATCGCTTATCTAAACGAAAAGCATTCGCGTTCCAGTTGACTGGTGTTCATGCGGCAAAAAATCACGGCAGTGGCTGCCGTAAATAAAAAACCGCGCCCTCGACGGTACGCGGTTCTCTTTCGCAACGGCAGACGCAATCGCTGCATCTGATTGAAGCTATTCGTATGATTTATGATCAGAAGCATTAGTTGCAGGCAAAAAGCGGCCGGCAAAGCTGCTAGCAAAGCATTACTTCTCGATCAGAAACTTTTCGCGATCCAGACCTGCAATCCAGCGCGGCGGCTTGCCGCGGCCCGACCACGTGCTGCCGCTATCCGGGTCGCGATACTTCGGTGCGACGCCTGCGCGCGGACGCGCGGCTTTAGCACCCTTGGCAGCGCGACCGCCACCCAGTTCTGTCAGAGAAATGCCGTAGTCGGTCATTTTCTGCTTGATTTCATTTAACACTTCAGCGTATTCGCGCGACTTCGCTTCTTCGATCTGCTTTTCGAGCTTCTCGCGCTGGGCGAGTAGTTCCTTGTAGGAAGACATAGATTCCCTTTGTGGTTTGGATAAATGACCGCCAGTCTTAAGCCGGCTTGCCCTTTGAAGATAGATCACGCCTCGGAATTGGAGGCGAGATTAACACAAGATAGAAAGATTACAAAAGATGGGACGGAAAATTAAACTAGATTCGTTTCAAAAAATTTCCAGCTGCCGTCGCGCCCGAGCACTTCCTTTCAGATAGCTCATTTCGCTTTTTGCTGAAAAACGCAGTGAGCATCAGTAAATATGGGATTAACTATCAAAAGATGAAATTTAAAATGCAGATTTGACACCAACATTTCATGCCGTGATAGCTTCAACATGAAATGTCGTAACATATTGAGACACGCCGTCTGCGCTGTTATTACGCATGAGTGTTTTCCCCGAACGCCGGTAAAAATCTAATTCATGTAGCGCTGCATGCAATCTTCTAGCGCCGCGCGCAAGGTTTCAGTATCGGGTTTGGCGTCGTCAAAGGGAAAACGGCTGCGCTCACCGTTCAGTTTCAGATCCACGCCATATCGATCGACGCCAACTAGCTGAAATTCGCCCTTACTCCCGGACTGACCGGCGAATTGCGCGATCAACGCGTTCTCTTCATCGAAAACGAGTGGCGGCAACGGATCGAGTTCATCGCCGGCGAGCCAACCCATTGCGCCGAAACCGCCGATATAACGCAGCCGCTCGAGCCGCATTGCCCAGAAAGTGAAGTCGCCGAGTACGAGATAGCGCTCCGCGTCGGGGTGATAGCGCAGATAACGCTGCACCACCTCGGGCGTCGAGTCGACCGGTTCGAAGGTGCCGAGCAAGGTGACGCGCTGGCCGCTCAGCACGTCGCCGTCGGGGGCGTCGACGGCCAGAAAACCGGCGCGCGGGTCGGCGTGCAGGTTATGGGTATGCTCGGCGAGCCGGCTCACGAGGATCGTCGGACGATGCTGCAAATCCGGTGCGAACGGCAGCACTGACGGATAAGGGAAACCTTCCGGCTGGCGCGCATGAGTGGCGAGCGTGCCGACAGCGGCTGTATGCAGCAGATGCAGCGGAGCGTGAGCGGGGATATTCAAGTGCGCGTTCCTCGATAGATGAGCGGCGAATCACAAACGCCGGTAAGCAGGCCGCACAACGCTGGCGGCTCCGAACTGAACAATCGCCAATATGCGGATTCCGCCTTCCAAGCATAAGACAGCATGCTTCGTTAGAATCGGAAATTCGCTTTCAACGCGCTTTCTCGCGCGTCACCGCTCCTCGAGATTTCCGTGTCAGACCGCTCCTCCGAATTCGCCGCCCTTCCCGCCGCCCACCGCGACCTCTCCGATACGGCCCGGCAGCGCGCCCGTCTCGCCACGATGGCGGTGTTCTTCATTGCCGGCATGATGTACGCCTCGTGGGGCGTGCATGTGCCGACGGTACGCGACCGTTTTCATCTGAACGCGGCGTTGCTCTCGTTTGCGTTGCTGGCCGTCGCCGGTGGCTCGATCGGGGCGATGGTGGCCAATGCTTCGTGGATCGCGCGAGTCGGCACGCGCCGCGCCTGCCTCGCCGGCGGCCTCGTGATGGCGGTGTGCGCGGCGCTGATTCTGGTCGTGCCGGCTTACTGGATGCTGCTGGTCGTGCTGGCCGCCTTCGGCGCGGGCATGGCCACGCTGGATGTCGCGATGAACGCGGAGGCCAGCGCCGTCGAAAAAGCGCTCGGCAAGCCGATCATGTCGTCGTTGCATGGCATGTTCAGCGTCGGCGGGATGTTCGGTGCTGCAGCCGGCGGGGCGCTGCTGTCGCGCGGCATGGCGCCGGCGGTCCATCTTGCGCTGGCTGCCTCGGTCAGCGCGCTCGTGCTGATCGCCGCCTGCCCTTCCGTGCTGCCGCACGTGCCGCATGCCGACCACCCCGACTCCGCCGCGCCGCGCGCGAATCGCTGGCGCTCGCCGGCGTTGTGGGCGCTCGGCGCAATGGCGCTGGTTGCGCTGATCGCCGAAGGCGCGATGTACGACTGGGCCACCGTCTACATGCGCGACGTCGTGCTTGCCACACCCGCGCTTGCGAGCGCGGCCTACGCCGCGTTCTCGGGCGGCATGGCGGCCGCGCGCTTCGGCGGCGACGCCGTGCGCGCCCGCTTCGGCGCACCGCAACTGGTGATGGCAAGCGCGACGCTCGCCTGCGTCGGGATGGTCGGCGCGCTGCTGCTGCCGAATGCGGTCGCGGCGCTGATCGGGTTCACGCTGATGGGTCTTGGGCTCGCGAACATGATGCCGGTGCTGTTCGCGGCGGCGGCGAGCGTGAAAGGCATTCATCCGGCGGAAGGGCTCGCGCATGTTGCCGGGCTGGCGTACTTCGGGCTGCTGCTCGGGCCTGTGATCATCGGCGCGGTGACGCAGGTGACCAGTTTGCCGATCGGGTTGTCGGTGGTCGCGATCTGTTCGGCGCTGATCGCGCTCGTCGGTCCGAAGGTTTTGCGGCGTTTGAAGATCTGACGCGCAGACGCGCCGCTGCTGCGCCATGGCGTGCGGCGGCACACGAAACGCGCTCGCTTCACGTTACGTTACGCAGCGGCCGCGCGCTGTGGCGTTCCGCGACACGTTGGTTGAATGAAACGTCGCCGCTCGCGGCCCTCATACCGCCAACACATTGATTTATATGCGGTTATTACGTGCAGCGGCTAAGCAGATAGAAATGGCATAGGCCTTGCAGTTAGTTCCCCCAAGTAATGACCAAACTACGGGGGAGCAGACCATGAATCGCAAATTCAAGCTGACGGCGATCGCCATGTGCGTCACGTCGACGATCGTCCTGACGGGATGCGGAAGCACGTTGAACAGGCCGGGCGTAGGGAGCGGATCGGGCGGCGGCACGCCGACGCCTACACCGACCCCTACACCCACACCTACGCCCACGCCGACTCCCACCCCAACGCCGACACCAACGCCCACGCCCACGCCCACTCCGACGCCCACCAGCGCCAACCCCGTCGGCGTCGTCGTGCAAAACACCGGCAACGCCGTCACCGCTGTCGGGCAGACCGTCTCCGCCGTCGGCAGCCAGATCGGCCTCACGCCGATACCGGGCGCGAATCCGGCGACCACCACGGCGCTCGGCAATGTCGTATCGAATCTCGGCAATGGCGTGACCGCGGTCGGCACGGGCGTGGCGAACGGCTTGGGCCAGTTGGGCAATTCCACCGATCCGCTCGGCACGACGCTCGCCAGCAGCGGCAACCTGGTCTACGACGCGGGCCAGTCCGTCAACAGCGCTGGCCAACTCGTGACGAGTCTCGGCAGCGGCCCCACTGCGCCGCTCAGTCCGTTGACCACGCCGCTCGGCAGTGCGGTCTCGACGGTCGGCAACGCCGTCAGCGGCCTAGGTACGCAACTCGGCTCGCAGTTGACGAACGGCCCGATCCAGCAAGTCACGCAGACGGTCGGCACCGCGATCACGCCGATTACGAGCACGCTCGCGCAAACGACCCAAACCGTCGGCGACACGACCGGTCTCGGCGCACCGCTGAACGGTCTGCTCGCGACGGTCGGCCATGGCCTCGACAGCGCCGGCGGCAAACTCAGCGGGGCGACCGGCAATCCGATTGGTGAGAATCTCGGCAACGTCGTCACCAAGCTCGGCGACACGGTCACATCCGCGGGCGGCCTGCTGACGGCGGGCGGCACCGGCAGCGGCAATCCGCTCGGCGGCATCACAGGCATTCTGAATCCGGGCAGCGGCGGCGGCACGGGTTCGCCGCTCGCACCGTTGACCAGCATCCTCACCGCGCTGCCCGGCACCTTGAGCGGCGGCCTGACGGGCGGCAGCGGCGTCGGCGGCCCGCTCGCGCCGTTGACCAATGTGGTCAGCGCCTTGACCGGCGGTCTCGGCGGAGCGGGTTCGGGCAGTCCGCTTGGGCCGCTCACCGGCGTCGTGAGTTCGGTCACGGGCGCATTGGGCGGCGCGACGGGCAGCAGCGGCAATCCGCTCGCACCCGTGACCTCGGTCGTGTCGACGCTGACCGGCGCGCTGGGCTCGGCCACGGGATCGGGTAGCAGCGGCGGAAGCAGCAACCCGCTCGCACCGATCACCGGCCTGTTGACCACCGTCACCGGCACCTTGGGCGGCGCGGGAGCGTCCGCCGGCGGCACGACCGGCGGCGGCTTGCTCGGCGGCCTAGGCGGCATCGCTTCAAAGAAGTGACAAACAAGAATAACGACTGCACATAAC
This sequence comes from Paraburkholderia sp. BL27I4N3, assembly GCF_003386115.1. NCBI lineage: Bacteria > Pseudomonadati > Pseudomonadota > Betaproteobacteria > Burkholderiales > Burkholderiaceae > Paraburkholderia > Paraburkholderia sp. BL27I4N3. The sequence goes on from NZ_QREJ01000001.1 coordinate 4,088,066, forward strand.
GACGCGATAAAAACAGGCGTCGCAGGGGGCGGCGAGCCGGGCAACCGGCTCGCTGTTTTTTTATCGACGCGTCCGTCTGCGCGAGTCACACGTCAACGATGCAGCGCCGAAGCGCCGCGCCCGCTTCATGCGCGCGTCACAGTTCGTGATACGTATCGTAGTGACGCGAGAACTCGTTACCACGCAGAAAATTGGTGAACGTCATCGTCACCGACGCGTCGAGTCCTTCCACGTAATGCCACCAGCCGATCGGCAAAAACAGCAACTCGCCGGGTGCAAGCGTGCATTCGATCAACTGCGCTTGCCGCATTGACGGGAAGCTGTCGTAGTCGATCGCCGCACCGTCCACCTGCGAATAGCAATGCAGATGGTTCGCCATATATGGCGTGTCCGACAGCGGCACGAGTTTGATCTGTTTGCGGCCAATCACCTGAGCCATGAAGTTGTTCGTCAAGTCGTGATGAAACGGCGTCTTTGTGCCGGCCGGCCCCATCCAGAAGAAACCCGTGTCGGGCGATGCAGCGTCGAGATATTCGTCGATTGGCGGCACGTCGGACCATAACGCCGCGAGCGCCGCGCGGTTGTGCGAGGTGTTATTGGCGGTCATGTAGAAATCGTTAGTCGGCCCGCTCTGTTCGACGAGGTCGACATAGTCGGCAAAGCGCATCATGCGCCTGAGCCTGGGCTGATTGATTTCGTAGTTCGCGTCCGATTCGCGGCCGAACTGCACCTCCACTTCACGATCGCCGCACCGCTCGCGAAAGTAGTCCCAATTCCATCGCGAACGTGCAGGCCAGACATCGAATGCGCCGGTAATGATCACCGGCCGGTTCTGAAAGTAGTACTGCTCAAAGAACGCATCGCGCGATAACCGTTCGCGCCGTTCGACCACACCGCTCGCCGCGCGCATGCGACTGAGTTCGCCGTACACCGACAAAATCCACTCGCGCTTACGCAAACGATTGCGCAGACGCGTTGCACCGTGAAAATAAGGACTTGCGAGCGCCGCGTCGATTTCCCGCGTGGCATCGGCCGCGTCGAAACCGTGGCCGACCAGCGCGCCATGCAAGGCAGATGACGGTGCGTCGAGCATCAAATTCTCGGCAATCCAGCGGCGCCACGCGTCGTCGAACGAACGGGTCACGGCAGTCACGGCGGTCTCTCCCGACAAAGCGGATCCGCAAAAGAAAAAAGGCACGCGGACCTTGCGGCGCGCGTGCCTTTTAAACCCTGCAACTGAAGACAGACAACACGCTGCCTTCGATCACGGGTTTTTACATCTTCACTACGTCGAGCAGCGTCTTCTTGCCGGACTTGTAGTTGTACAGCGAGATCACGCCGTGCTGAAGGTCGCCCTTCGAGTCGAACGTGGTTTCGCCGATCACACCCTTGTAATCCGTGCTCGGCATGGCTGCCAGGATCTTCGCCGGATCGGTCGAGTTGGCACGCTTCATTGCGTCGACGATGATGTACACAGCGTCATACGTGAACGGAGCGTAGATCTGGATCGGCTGACCGAAACGCTTCTGATACTTGGCGAGGAACGCCGAACCGCCAGCCATCTTCTCGAGCGCCATACCGGCTTCCGAGCAGACGATGTTGTCGGTTGCGTCGCCGGCCAGGTCCGACAGCTTGTCGGTACACACGCCGTCGCCTGCCAGCACCTTCGCGCGCAGGCCGAGCTGCTTGGCTTGCTTGGCGAACGGGCCGCCGGTGGCGTCCATGCCGCCGTACATGATCGCGTCCGGGTTTTCGCCCTTGATCTTCGTCAGAATCGCGCGGAAGTCGACAGCCTTGTCGTTCGTCGCATCATGCGACATCACGTTCAGGCCCAGCGACTTGGCGGTCTTTTCGAATTCGTTTGCCAGACCCTGGCCGTAAGCGGTCGAGTCGTCGACGATCGCGACGCTCTTCACTTTCAGACCCTTCGCTGCGTAGTTAGCCAGTGCCGGACCTTGTTGCGCATCGGTCGCGACGACGCGGTACGTCGTCTTGAAACCTTGTTGCGTGTAGGCCGGGTTCGTTGCCGACGGCGAGATCTGCACGATACCTGCATCGCTATAGATCTTCGAAGCCGGAATCGACGTGCCCGAATTCAAGTGGCCAACCACTGCCACGACCTTGTCGTCGACCAGTTTCTGGGCGACTTGAGTTGCCGTGCGCGGGTCAGCTGCATCGTCTTGCGCATCGAGTTGCAGCGTGATTTTCTGGCCACCGATCGTCAGGCCCTTGGCGTTGATTTCTTCAACTGCCAGGCGCGCGCCGTTTTCGTTGTCTTTACCCAGGTGAGCGATACCGCCAGTCAGCGGTGCAACGTGACCGATCTTGACGACCGTGTCGGCTGCAGCCGAAGTTGCCAACGTCGCGAACAGCATCGCCGCAGCGCTGATCGGCAACAGCTTTTGAATCTTGATGTTCATGTAAGTCTCCAGTTTCGGTCCCAAAAACAACGTAATCGCCCTGTGCCCCCGCTTCCCCAACACGTGTCGCTCAGTCCCGTGGACGACCACGCCGGTTGCATCGTTCATGCACTTGGCCAGCACGCTTACCGGACTGTTTGTGGCAGGCGGCAAACCGTACTTGCGCGCAAGTGTAGGCCATCAAATTAATTTGTGGGGCTTTTTTGAGGAAGTGGGATGAACACTAATAGCGTTTATCCAACAGGCGCCGATTCCGGCTGGAGAGAGTGACTGGAAAGCACCAGCCCATGCGGGTTTCCGCCAGGTGAGGCTTTCGTCTAACTGCACGGCCTAAAGCTTTTAGCGTGTTAAACCGTTAATCACCCGAATAGGCTTCGTGCTTGAAAAGGAGGCACGTCCGGACGCTGTCCGGATCGTGTCGAATCAGCGTTTGAACGCAGCGACGCGCGCGGTCGCCGCGCGCCATTCGTCTTCGAGTTGGCTCATCAGTTCGGCGGCGCCGATATCTTCGCGGCGGGCGCGGCCCAAAGGCGCGCCCTGGCCCGACCATAGGGAGAGATAGTCGCCGTTTTCCGCGCGGCTCGCGGTTTGCCGCAACTCCTGCGTCAACGCGTTCTGCACCGGATACGGCGCGATCTTTTCAGCCGCTTCGCTCAAACGCTGCATCAACGGATTGCGTATCCCGCGCGCATGGCGGCCGGTGATCGCGCGCGTGACCGAAGTCGACGTGTCGGACGTGGCGCGCACGCGGGTTTTCCATATCTGCGGAATCGCGCTTTCGTGACAGGTGAGAAACGCCGTGCCCATCACCGCGGCTTGCGCGCCGAGCGCGAGCGCGGCGACGATACCGCGTCCGTCCATGATGCCGCCGGCGGCGAGCACCGGCAGTCCGGTCGCGTCGACGAGTTGCGGCACGAGCGCCAGCGTGCCGACCAACGCATCTTCGAATGCGCCGATGAAGGTGCCGCGATGCGCGCCCGCCTCCGCCCCTTGCGCGACAATGGCATCGGCGCCCGCGTCGCGCCAGGCCACAGCTTCGGCGGCATGCGTCGCGGTGCCTATTACATATAGACCGTTGTCGTGCAGACGGGCGACATCGTCGGCCGGGAGCAGGCCGAATGTGAAGCTCGCCAGCGGCACGCGCAATTCGATCAGCATGTCCAGTTGCGCGCGAAAATCCGGCGCGTAGCGTGCGAGCGGAGCGCCCGGCGGCAAACCGAGATCGTGTCGCACGGGATCGATGGCTTCGAGCGCGGTATGCACGGTCGCGTCGTCCGGCGCAGCCGGTTCGAGCACGAACAGATTCACGCCGAACGGACGATCCGTCAGCGCGCGGATCGCCGCGACTTCGCTCGCGATCTTCTCGGGCGAGAGCGCCGCGCCCGCCAGAAAGCCGAGACCGCCGGCGTTCGATACCGCGGCGACCAGCGCCGGCGTCGTCGCGCCACCCGCCATCGGCGCCAGCACCACCGGCACGCGCAACCCGAACCGCTCGGCAAACGGCGTCACAAAACTGCCTTCACTCATGATGGACTCCTTTCCCGTCAATGCGCTGGCCGCACGAGCGAGCCAACACGCTTCAATGTACCGAGCCGGCTCACGCGGGGAAAATGAATAATCGAGAACGTTTCAATCGCCTTACGAGATTTCCGCCTCACGGGGCCGCGCTGCGCGGCGTTTCTTTTGGTGGCAAACTGACCGCCCCGCTTCAGGCGTTCAGGCCTGTGGCCTTCACTCGGACCGACCTCGCGCAGCCGCGCGCGAGTCAATGGAGAGCAACATGAGCACCACTTCCCGATGGATCGACATTCCCGCCGGCAACGACAGTTTCGGCGGCTACCTGGCGTTGCCCAAAGGCGGCAAGGGACCGGCCGTCATCATCATTCAGGAAATCTTCGGCGTGAACAGCCATATCCGTTCGGTCGCGGATCAGTACGCGCAAGACGGCTACGTGGCCCTTGCACCGGACGTGTTCTGGCGCGTGCAACCGCGCGTGGAATTGACGTACGACGGCGCCGATCGCGAGAAAGGCATCGAGCTAATGCAGAAGCTCAAGGTCGACGAAGCAGTGGCCGATATCGGCGCAGCCGCCGCCGCACTGCGCGCGATGCCGGAAGTGACCGGCAAGGTCGCGGCGATCGGCTTCTGCTTCGGCGGCCGGCTCGCGTATCTGGCCGCGGCGCAAGGCACGCTCGACGGCGCGGTCGCCTACTACGGCGGCGGCATCCAGAACCAGCTCGACGAAGCCGCGAAGATCAAGGTGCCCATGCAGTTCCACTACGGCGAACTCGACGCGCATATCCCGGTGTCGGCTGTCGGTGAGATTCAGGAGCGCTTTGCCGGCCGCACCGACGCCGAATTCCACATCTATTCGAACGCCGATCACGGCTTCAACTGTTCGGACCGCGCATCGTATAACCAGCGCGCTGCTGCATTGGCGCATGGCCGCACGCTCACGTTCCTCGGCGAACGTCTGTAAAGCGCGGTTCTGGCGGCGTGCTTGTGTGCGCCGCCAGTCGCGTCGATTGATTGCGCGCACCCAGTGCGCTTTTTTCTGGGTGCTTTGCATTGGCGCAAGTAACTCGCGCGCGTAACTCAGTTACTCTCTCGAAGACGGCATTTCAGTGGCACGCCGTCTTTCCCTGTACGGCGACTAATCCGGGCGACGGCAATTCGCCGCGCGCTTCATCGTGCGCATGGACCGCCGGCCCATTCAATACTCGATAGCGAGGGCTCCTTCGTCGTGCATTCAGACTATCTCGCCCATGACGCCACCGGCCTCGCCGAACTGGTACGCAAGCGTGAAGCAAGCGCGCGCGAGTTGCTCGACATCGCGATTTCACGCACGGAAGCCGTCAACCCTGCGATCAATGCGATTGTCCTGAAGGACTACGATGCAGCCCGTCAACGCGCTTCGCGCGACGACGCGAGCCGGGCGAACGGCGCAACCAACGCCGACGGCGTCAGCGTGCAAACCGCGCTGGCCGGCGTGCCCTATCTGATCAAGGACCTCGGCGCGCCGGTCGCCGGTCTGCGCATGGCCATGGGCAGCCGCCACTACCGTCATTTCATTCCCACCGAAGACGCGCCCGTGGTCGCGCTGGCGAAAGCGGCCGGCCTCAACATCTTCGCCAAGACCAGCACGTCCGAACTCGGCCAGATGCCTTATACGGAGCCCGAACTGTTCGGTGCATGCCGCAATCCGTGGAATCTCGACCATACGCCTGGCGGCTCGAGCGGCGGCGCAGCGGCGGCGGTTGCCGCGGGTATCGTGCCGCTCGCGCATGCGTCGGACGGCGGCGGGTCGATCCGCATTCCCGCGTCGTGCTGCGGACTTTTCGGGCTCAAACCATCGCGCGGACGCGTGCCGCGTACGACTGCGGTGGTGGCAGCCGGTGAACTCGGCGTCGATCATGCGGTGTCGCGCAGCGTGCGCGACAGTGCGTTGCTGCTCGATCTGCTTGGCGGCAATGTCGACCGGCCGCTCGGCGCGCCGGGCACGTTTCTGAGCGCGAGCCGCGAGACGTGCAAGCCGCTGAATATTGCGTACGTCACTGAGCCGATGCTGGCGCCCTCGCTTTCCGCCGACGCGCGCGCCGCGCTCGACGATGCCGCGCAACTCGCCAGTTCGCTCGGCCATAACATCGAACCGGTATCGCTCGGCATTGACTTCGCGGCGGTTCGTCATGCGTTCCTCACGCTCTGGTCCGTCACGGCAGAAGACCTGGTGTTGAACGCCGAGCGCATCAGCGGCCGCAAACCGCTGCGCGCCGAGTTCGAAATTTCGACGTGGACGATGGCGCATGTGGGCCGCAAACTCGGCGAACGCGGCCTGCCTGCTGCGCTTGAAGAACAGCGTCGCATCACCGAACGGCTCACCGATCTGCTGAATCGCTACGACGTGATTCTGTGCGCCACGCTCGCCGCGCCGCCGATCAAGATCGGCGAGATGCAGCCCACTTCGGCGGAGCGGATGCAGATGCGCGCCGTCACCACCATGCCGCTCGAAGCACTGTTGAAGAAAGTGCTGTCGGAAGCCTCGAACAAGGCGTTTACGTGGGCCGGTTGTACTGAACTGTTCAACCTGAGCGGCCAGCCTGCCATGTCGGTGCCGCTCTACTGGAATGCGCGCGGGCTGCCGATCGGCGTGCAGTTTGCCGCACGCGTCGGCGGTGATGCGACGCTTCTGCGTCTGGCCGCGCAACTCGAAATGGCACGACCGTGGTTCGACAAACGGCCGCCGTTGATACAGGCGCGCAACTAGGCGAAGCAACTGGCGGCGGCGAAAGAATGTGTCGTAACGAAGTGACTCAGAGAACCGGGCACCGACGTCGGCGCCTGACTTAAACGGCGCCGCCGTTCAGGCCGGCTTGCGATGCGCGTCGAGATCCGCGTGGCGCTTGCCTGGAATGCAGGCCACCGCGACGATCGACAGCGCCAGTCCGCCCATCACGTAGTAAGTCGGCGCGAGCGGCGAGCCGGTGGCGTCGATCAGCCACGTCACGACAAACGGCCCGAAGCCGCCGAACACCATCACCGCGATGTTGTAGGCGAGCGATAAGCCAGTCGAGCGCACGTTCGCCGGAAACAACTCCGCGATCAGCGCGCCGAACGGTCCGTAGTAGCCGGACAGCGTGATCGACAGCAGCGCCTGCACGAGAATCAGTTTCGACACGCTCGGCTCCGCCGCGAGCCACGCAAACAGCGGATAGATGATCACGAGCGTAATCACCAGCGACCACAGCGACAGCCCCTTGCGTCCGATCCTGTCAGACCATGCGCCGGCCAATGGCGACAGCACCGTCAACAGCAGATTGCCGACGATCACCGCATAAAAGGATTGCGCGTAGGGCAACTTGAGTTGATTGACCGCGAAGGTGGGCAGATAGCTGATCAGCACGTATATCGTCACCGTGAGTGCGATGACCGAGCCGAGTCCGCAGAGCACGTCGCGGGTGTGAGTCTTGAAGACTTCGCCAAGCGTCGCGCGCCGCGCGGTTTTTTGCGCGAGCAGAAACGCTTCCGAATCCGCGAGATGCCGGCGGATGTAGATGCCGATCGGCCCGATGATCAAACCCAGAACGAACGGCACGCGCCAGCCCCAGGATTTCAACGCCTCGGGCGACAGTCCGCGTGTGATCAAGGCGCCCACCAGCGCGCCGAGCAGCAGCGCCGCCGCCTGGCTTGCCATCTGCCAACTGCCGTAAAAGCCGCGCTTGGAAAACGGCGCCGCTTCGATCAGCAACGCCGTCGAACTGCCGAATTCACCGCCGGCGGAAAAGCCTTGCAGCGAACGTCCGATTACGATCATCAACGGCGCGCCGATGCCGATCGCCGAATACGGCGGTGCGATCGCCAGCACCAGAATGCCGAGCGTCATCAGGGCGATGACGAGCGACAACGCCGCTTTGCGTCCCGCGCGATCCGCATAGAGTCCGAGTAGGATGCCGCCGATCGGCCGCATGACGAAGGCGACGCCGAACGTCGCGGTGGCGAGGAGCAACGACGAATAGTCGCTGCCGGCCGGGAAGAACAACTGGGCGATCACCACCGTCAGAAAACCGAACACGGTGAAGTCGTACCACTCGAGTGCATTGCCGATCACAGCCGCGACGACGGCTCGCGTATGAAGGCTCCTTGACGCTGGTCTCATTCGGATCTCCAGCCTGCCAAAAGTATCCTGTGGTGCGTCGTTTTAGTGCAATGCCGTGTTAGCGCGAGCGAGAAAAAGAGCGCGAGCCGTAGAGGTCGAATTGGAGTGTAAAGAGCGCATGTGCGGTTTTCAAGCAGCAAAAAGACGTCTGCCGCGCGAGGTGGCAGACGTCTGAATGATGGGACCTCGAATGCGCGCTGCGATGTTGCGGCGCATTTCGCGCAACACGAAGTGCGCGTGCGGCTGATGGGTAATCAGGCCTTCTTGTTATATGCGCTGCACCAACCCTTGCTCGCGACCTGCTTGCCGGCGAACATCGGGCAGCCGGCATAGGCGTCGGTCGGCTTGCCCTGATAGAAGCTGCAGTTGCCGCAGTCCTGACCTGCTGCGTATTTGGCGAACTTCGCCTTGTCCACTTTCGCGGCGTCTTCCTTGTAGCCGAGTGCTTGCGCGGTCGGATCGGTTTCGGAAACTTTCGGTGCGTCGGCGAACGCCTGGCGCGACAGCGCGAAGCTTGATGCCACACCAATGCTGGTGATCAAGAATGTACGACGGGAAGGTTTCATGGGGACTCACTCCATTTATATTGAACTCATCGCCGTTCTGGTGACAGCGGTCCCCAAGGATAGCAATGAAGCCGTCGCGCGTGACGGTCCAAATGATAGAGATAAGCGAATTGGTACGACCGCGCGGCTGAATGTCGCGCGGAATGCGAATCGATCGCAGACGAAGTGAGCGCTCGCGGTGATGCCGTCGCTGCGAATCACGCGCGTCCGCTCAACTCGCACACTCGCTGCGCGATGGCGAGCGATGCGGTCAATCCTGGAGACTCGATACCGAACAGATTGACGAGTCCACGCACACCGTGCGCAGCCGGACCTTGAATCACGAAGTCGGCAGCGGGTTCGCCGGGACCGGAGAGCTTCGGACGAATCCCCGCATACGCGGGCTGCAATGCATCGTCGGGAAGCGCGGGCCAGTAGGCGCGAATCGCCGCATAAAACGATTCCGCGCGACGCGGGTCGACGTCGTAGTTGATCGCATCGACCCATTCGACATCGGGACCGAAACGCGCCTGGCCGCCGAGGTCGATGGTCAGATGCACGCCGAGTCCGGCCTCGTTCGGCATCGGATAAATCAGGCGGCTGAACGGCGCGCGCCCCGAGATGCTGAAGTAGTTGCCGCGTGCGAGGTAGAGCGGCGGCACATGCCGCGCGTCGAGTCCGCGGATTCTGCGCGCCAGTGCGTTCGCCTGCAAACCGGCGCTGTTGATCACGCACGCTGCGCTGATCGTGGTCGGTGCGCCACCGCCCACGTTGATGATGAAGCGGCCGTTGCTCGCTTCGATCGCTTTGACCGGCGCGTGAAACGCACACACTGCGCCGTCGCGTTCGGCGTCACCCTGCAGCGCCAGCATGAACTGATGACTATCGACGATACCCGTCTGCGGCGAGAACACCGCTTCGACACATTCGAGCGCGGGTTCGAGCGCTTGCGCCTGGTCGCCGGTGATTCGCATGAGGTCGAGCACACCGTTGTCGCGGCCTTTGGCCATGATGCTTTCGAGCTGAGGAATCTGATTGCGTGAAGTGGCCACCAGCAATTTGCCACAGCGTGAATGCGGCACGTTGCGCTCGACGCAGTAGTCGTAGAGCATCTCGCGGCCGCGCACGCAAAGCGCGGCTTTGAGCGAACCACGCGGATAGTAGATGCCCGCGTGAATCACTTCGCTGTTGCGCGAGCTGGTGCCCACGCCGATGGCTTCGGCGGCTTCCAGCACGATGACGTCGCGGCCCCTCGCCGCCAGTGCGCGCGCCACCGCGAGCCCGATCACGCCGGCGCCGATCACTACACATTCGATTTGGTCCATGTCCCTTGACGCGGCCAACATCGCCGCGCGCTACCTCGTTCACCCGATCAAGATGAAGACAAGGTGCGGCTTTCGCGTGCCTTACACCGCTCGCTGCCGAACGCACCTGTCCATTCGCCACCGCTACGCAAAATTGTACGACGCCTTACAGACACAAATGCCCGCAGTCGGTAATGGCTGCGGGCATGCGGTCTTGTGCGGATTTCAAACGTAGTGGCCGGACTCAATCAGTGTACGCCGTCGGGGGTCGCGGCGCTCGCTTCTTCGTATGTGGGACGAATGGGAGGCACTGCCGGGTTGCATCTTATTAATAGCAATAATTGCCGCGACATTCATTGTGCTTCGAGCACAGATTCCTGCCTTTGGCCACAAAAAAGCCGCCCAAAGGCGGCTTGCTACGAAAAAGTGGCAAAAATGCTCAAAAACCGATGGGTTTTCGCCGGTTTCCGTGGTCGAGGCGAATGTCGCCCGCTTCGACATGGTTCCGTCCATCGATCCGCGCCGCGCCGAAGCCGTTAAGAATCGCGCGGCGCATTTCACGCGGCGACGCCCGCATCAGCGCGTCGAGGGCGTCGTCGCCCAGCACCTCGGGAAAGCGCAGGCCCCAGTTGTGCGCGCTGCGGATCTCGTCGTAGATCGCCTGAGCGATACGGCGTGCGCCGTCGCGATCCGGCGGCGGGATCTCATACACGTTCATCCGGTTCAGGATCGGCTCGGGAATCGAGCGTTCGTCGTTCGCCGTCGCGATCCAGATCACATGCCCGGCGTTGATCGGAATCTCGGCGAACTCGTCGATGAAGGTCTGCGCCGTGTCGTGCTCCAGCAGCGCATACAACGCACCGAGCGGATCGTATTGCGAATCGCCGGTGGCCTTGTCGATTTCGTCGACGGCGATCACCGGGTTCGCGTAACTGCCGTTCACGAGCGCATCGAACACCTTGCCCGGCTTCGCGTTCTTCCATTGGGAGGAAGCGCCCGACAGAATCCAGCCCGCCGTCAGCGAACTCATCGCTACGTATTGATACGAGGTGCCGAGCAGGCGCGCCAACTGCTTGGCGAAGTGCGTCTTGCCGATTCCGGGGTCGCCGAGCAGGAGGATCGGCATCAGTTCGAGCCGGTCTTCGGTCTCGAGACATAAGGCGACCTGCTTGCGAATGTCGTCGAGTGGCGCGGAAAAGTTGGGCAGCGCGTCGATCAGATCGTCGATCGACGGCATGCGGTTCGGCTTCACGCAAAAGCGCAGATTGCCGGTCTTCAGCATCTTTTCGTAGGTTGCGCGCAGTGCCTCGTTCGCGCCTTCACCGAGATCGTTCAGCGCGGTCTCGACCTGATCGAGGTCGTACACCCTGCTGAAAGACGCCACGGCGATTTCTTGTTTGACCATTGCTGTTGTCATCGCTCACCCCGTCTGGCTGGTCTTGCTGCTGCGGCTCCTTGTATGGCGCCGTTTCAAGTCCAGTGTAACGACGACATATTCGCGTGCAAGCCAGCAGTCTCGCGACTCTGCTGCTAACAGCGGGTTGTTTTTGGTGATTGCCGGCCTTACCTGAAATGGATTGTTGCTGAACCCGGCCCCGTTTGACGTGTCAGAAAGGCGTTACGTCCATCAGGGGTAAGATGGCCTTCTGATTACTCGGCCGGATCTCGTGACCGGAGAATGCTTCTATGTGGAAAACCAGTATCGTGGCCGTGTTGCTCGGCACTTCGTTGCTTGCGAATGCACAACAAAGCGCACCGCAAAGCACACCACAACGGCCGGCGCAGCAGGTCGTGCAATGGCAGTTGCAGGTCATGCGCGACGGCCAGCAAATCGACGCGTTCGACGGCACCACCACCGTCGGCCAGGCGCGCACGGACACGCATCACAAGATGGTGCAGCATAACGTCGGCTGCAAGGATCAGCCCGCCGGCAGTATCGATCTGGCACGCACGCTGACCGTCTCGCCACTGCAGGCGGATGCGAGCGGCGTCACCATGTCGATCGACGCACAGGAAACATTCGAGGAAAACGCCGCGCGGCAAACCGACACCGGCTGCAAGCTGCCGCCGCAACCGCGCCAGGTCAGCGCGAGCCATCCGGGTCTGAGGGTGGCGCCGGGGCAATGGGCCACCTGGACCATCGTCGACAAAGACCCGAACCTGGTCTACCGCGTGCGTGCAAGTCTCGCGGACAGCGCAACCTCGGCAAACTGATCGAACTGATGCAAAGCACACGCAAGCGAACACGCAAACAGCACGCGGCTAACCGACGCCCCCAACCAGAACACGTGGACAACGCGGCATGCGAAACCCCGAAGAATTGATCCGCGAGAGCGTAGCGCCCAAAGATTTCGTTGCGGTGAGCTGGAACCTGCATAAAGGCCGCACACCGCTCGGCTTTCAGGCATGGCAAGCCATGCAACGCTGGGTGCAATCGACCCACGCGGACGCCTATTTTTTACAGGAAGCGATGGCGCGGCGCATGCCGTCGCCGGTATTGGCGAGCAGTTTCGGCTCGCCGCTCGCCGATCCTTTGAGCGATGTCTGGCATTGTCAGGCCACGGAAATCGCGCGCGCGCTCGAACTCGAAATCGCGCTCGGACCAAACGTTTTCAAACCGTCGTGGCGGCATGGCAATGCGATTTTGTCGCCGCATCCGCTTGATCTCGGCGGACGTTGGGACATCTCCGCGCATCGCTTCGAAAAGCGCGGTCTGCTGGTGGCGCGCGCGACTTTCGGCGGTCACTCGGTCACGCTGCTGTGCGCGCATCTTGCGCTTACACGCTCAGCCCGCTTGCGTCAGATGAACTGGATCGCGCACTGGATCGCGAAGGAAGCGCCCGAAGGTCCGCTCGTGCTCGCCGGCGACTTCAACGACTGGCGCAACGATTCCGTGCCGCTCTTCGGCGAACACGGTTTGCAGGAAGTCGCCACGCTGCTCGGCGAGTCGGGCCGTACTTTTCCGGCTTTCTCGCCCGCACTCGCGCTCGACAAAATGTTCGTGCGTGGCATGAAGCCGATCGAATGGATCCAGCCGACGCAGGAGACCGCGTGGCTCTCGGATCACTTACCGTATATGGCGCGCTTGCGAGTCGAATAGAAGCGAACCTGAACGCACGCGCCGCACGTTAGTCCTTGTGCGGCGTCCATTTTACAGTCGCGGCGATCTGCTCGCCCGGCTGCAATACGCAGCCGCCCACGTGCTCAGGCGGGCCGACCGCGTTGAAGCAGTCCGTGGTATTCGTCACGGGTTCCACGCACAGTTGCGGGTCGTCGGCGGGCGCGAATATCACCATGTGATCGAACGGGGCGTCGGCGGTCATTGTTAATCGACGGTGTTCGTCGGGCCACGCGATGGTCGCCTCGCGCGACCAGTTCGCGAAGTTGTTGTCGAGATCGAACGCGTCCGGCGACATGCCTTTGCGCAACGCTTCCACAGCGGGATGCGCCCCGAGACGCGTCGGCAACACGTCGGCGTCGGCGTGCCACATGGCTTTCACCTCAGCGTACACGCGAGTCTGCGCGGTGCGCGGATAGTACGGGTGATGTCCCATGCCGAACGGCATCGGCTGATCGGCGAGGTTTTGCGCGGCAAGCGTGATGCGCAACGCGCCGCCGCTCAGCCCGATTCGCTGCCGCGCGCGATAGCGAAACGGCCACTCGCCGGGTATGCGCGCATCCGGTTCGTGTTCGAAGTGCAGTTCCACCGAGCTTTCGGTACGCGCCCCCACCTGCCACGGATGCCGCCACGCGTTGCCATGCAGCGCGTGGGCGAAACGCGTGTCGTTGCCGGCGAGATCGATCGTGCGGCCGTCGAATTCGAAACGCGCGTCGCGAATCCGGTTGCAGTAGGGAAAAAGCGGAAAGCTCGCCATGCGCAGCGGATCGCGCTCAGCGAACGCCGCTGCCGAGGCCGGCCGCAACCAGTGCAATGGACCGTCGGGCGTCGTTTCGTAGAAGGCCGCCAGCGCGCCGCCCACTTCGGGCGCGATCACGACACGCAGCGCGCCGGCCGAAAGCGTGACGACCGTGGGCACCACTGCGGGATCGTCGAGCCACATGAGTCCGGTCGCCGACGGCCGGATCGAATGCAAGGAAACGTCGCGCATGGTCAGAAAAGGCAGTGCCTCGAGCGGATGGCGGCATGAACGCGCATTGGCGTCTCCTGGAACGTGCCTCGCACAGCGCGCGGCCGGCGGACTGTCACAATCCGCGCGACCGAGAATCGCACGCCAAAGCACAATCGTCAATTTATTAGTAATAAACTTGTCGAATGAGCGTCCAGCAGAGAGCAATGCGAGCCTCCCAAATGACGGGTTACCGCGCGTTGCCGCGCGCATATTATTAGTGGTACCGTCAGGCACCAGGATGCCCACGGCATGCCCCAGCTTTAGCGCCGCTGCAGCGCGGCCCGCACAATGAAAAAATCGACTCAACGCCGTCCGACCATGACCGACATCGCCAAGCTCACCGGCGTGTCGCAATCGACTGTCTCGCTGGTGCTGAACAACGCGACCGGCGCGAAGTTCTCGGAGACTACCCGCAACAAGGTCCTGAAGGCCGCGCACGATCTCGGCTACCGGCTCTCGCTGCGCGAGCCGGTATCGGCCTCCGCCGATGAACGCAATCTGATCGTCTATCTCGCCGACGAAATTTCCACCAGTCCGCATCCGGTCGTGAATATCGACGGCGCGCGCGATGCAGCGTACGCAAGCGGCAAGATGCTGGCGGTCTATTCCACGCACGGCAACGCCGACATCGAGAAGCAGGTGCTCGACACCACGCTGTCCAATCCGCATGTGTTCGGCGTGATCTACGCGACCGTCTACACGCGCAAGGTGACGCCGCCGGCGGCGCTGTCGCAGGTGCCGACCGTGCTGCTGAACTGCTATACGGGCGAAGGCGGGTTCTCGTCGGTGGTGCCCGCCGAAGTGGCCGGCGGCCATCTGGCGACCGACTATCTGCTGCAGTCCGGCCATCGGCGCATTGGCTATATCAACGGCGAGCCCTGGCAGGACGCGTCGAAGGATCGCCTCAAAGGCTACCGCACCGCGCTTGCGACCGCCGATCTGCCCTACGCGCCGGAAATGGTGCGCGACGGCGACTGGAGTTCGGGCCTCGGCTTCGAACTGACGCTTTCGCTGATGCGCGAGCCCAATCCGCCGACCGCGATTTTCTGCGCCAACGACCTCACCGCCATCGGCGCGATCGAAGCGTTGAAGCAACTCGGCATGCGCGTGCCCGAAGACGTCTCGGTGCTCGGTTACGACGACCAGGAAATCGCCCGCCACACGCATCCACCGCTCTCGACCGTGGTGCTGCCGAACTACGAACTGGGACGCTGGGCCGTCGAGACTTTGCTGCAGGAAGAACACAATCGTGCGGCCGGCGCGCCGGTTCGGCATCGCATGGTGAAACTGGACGGGCCGCTGGTCGAACGCGGTTCGGTCAGGGTAATTACCGAGGCGAAAAAGCCAATAATTAATATTATTAGTGATTGACCGATAATAATTCTGGATGAAATAATCGGCACGTCCGGCGGCACAGATCAACGTCGACCGGCCGGAGAAATTAAAAAGCAAATAACACCTACCTCACCAGGTACTGGAGGAAGACATGGCGTCGCTCAACACGCAGTCGCGCGGATACGCGCGCAAGCAGCAGATTCGTCCGCTGGCGGGTTCGCTGCTGGCCCTGGCAATCGGTTTCGGCATCGCCACCGCGCACGCCGACGACGCGCTGCCGAAGTTGCCCAGCAAGACTCCGCTGAAGGTCGGCTTCGCGCAGACCGAAAGCAACAATCCATGGCGGCTGGCGGAAACCAAGAGCTTCAAGGACATTGCCGCCAAGTGCGGCTGGCAGTTGGTCATGACCGACGCCAACAGTTCGAACTCCAAGCAGGTGTCGGACATCCAGAACATGATCGCGCAGCACGTCGATCTGCTGGTGTTCCCGCCGCGCGAAGAAAAGCCGCTTGCGCCGGTCGTGCTGCAAGCCAAAAAGGCCGGCATTCCGGTGATCCTGGTCGACCGTAATGTCGATCAATCGGTCGCCAAGGCGGGCCGCGACTACATCACTTTCATCGGCTCGGACTTCATCGATCAGGGCCATCGCGCTGCTGACTGGCTCGTCAAGGCGACGGGCGGCAAGGCGAAGATCATCGAACTCGAAGGCACCACCGGCGCGTCCGCCGCGAACGATCGCAAGAAGGGCTTCGACGAAATCATCGCGAAGAACCCGGGCATGACGATCATCGCGTCGCAAAGCGGCGACTTCGCGCGCGACAAGGGTCGCCAGGTCATGGAAACGCTGTTGCAGGCGCATCCGGACGTGACCGCCGTCTACGCGCACAACGACGAAATGGCGCTCGGCGCGATCGCTGCGATCAAGGCCGCCGGCAAGCAGCCGGGCAAGGACATACAGATCGTCACGATCGACGGCACCAAGGGCGGCATGGACGCGATCGCGGCCGGCGAACTCGGCGCGAGCGTGCAGTCGAGCCCGTTCTTCGGCCCGCTCGCGTGCGACGTCGCGCAGCGTTACGCGAAGGGCGAAAAGATTCCGACGTGGGTTAAGGTCTCCGACAAGTTCTACGACAAGAGCAACGTGCAGCAGAACATGCAGGACGGCTATTGATCACGACGCGGAGTTGTACGCGCAGTTGCGAAGTTTGAGCGCCATGCTGTGACGGAGCGTCCACGCGCTCCGGCGGCGCCCCGAAGGAAGTCCCCCGTCCCGAAGCAAGTCCGTTAGATGCATCGGAATCGGGGGATTGCCTCGCAGGACGTCCCCGCCCCGAATCTGTCTCCTCGGGGGGCGGGCGACGGGAAGGGTTCGGAGCGACGCGTTCGTGGCAGCACGAACCGTCGCTTCGCTTTTATGCGGCGTAACATGGTTCGCCAACACTGCCCGCATCAGAGCCCGAACGAAGGGCCACACCGGCTCGCACGTGCAGCGCATGGCGCGCACGCGGCAAATCAGGCAGCACCTGCATCAGGAGGACATCCGTGACGGAATCCGGCAAAGAGACGCCACATTCTCCCCTTACCCATTCGCCGCTACTCGAGATGCAGGACATCGGCATCAGCTTCGGCGGCGTCCCCGCATTGCGCAGTGCCAATCTGAGCGTCGCCGCCGGCGAAGTGCATGCACTGATCGGCCAGAACGGCGCCGGCAAATCGACCATGATCAAGATCCTGACCGGCGCGTATCGACGCGGCTCGGGCAGCGTGCGCTTCGAAGGCCGCGAAGTCGATTTCCGCACGCCCAAGCAGGCGCGCGAAGCCGGCATCAGCACGATCTATCAGGAGATCAATCTGGTGCCGTTCCGCTCGGTGGCGGAGAACATTTTCCTTGGCCGTGAGCCGCGCCGTTTTGGACTGATCGACTGGCGCGCGGTACAGCAACGCGCCGCCGCGCTGCTCGAATCGTTCGGTTTGCAGATCGATGTGAAGAAGCCCGTCGGCCGCTACTCGACCGCGATTCAGCAGATGGTCGCGCTCGCGCGCGCGGTGTCGTCGGACGCGAAGATGGTCATCATGGACGAGTCCACTTCATCGCTCGACGAACGCGAAGTGGAGCTGCTGTTCACCGTGGTGCGCAAGCTGCGCGACGACGGCCGCGCGGTGATCTTCGTGTCGCACCGGCTCGACGAACTCTACGCGTTGTGCGACCGCGTTACCGTGATGCGCGACGGCGAGACGGTCGCGCAAAGCACCATGGCGGACATGGACAAACTGCAACTCGTCACGACGATGCTCGGCCGCACGCTCGCCGCCGTCGTGCAGGACGACGCCGACGCACGCGAAGCGAACCTCGCGCGACGCGGCAAGCAGATGATCGCGGCCACGCAACTGAGCGCGCACCCTAAGGTGAGCGACGTTTCACTCGAAGTGCACGCCGGAGAAGCCGTGGGTCTCGCCGGCCTGCTCGGCTCGGGCCGCACCGAGACCATGCGGCTGATGTTCGGCGCCGATCCGCTGGAGCAAGGTTCGCTCTCGATCGGCGGCGAGACGGTGGCGCTGAAGTCGCCGCAGCACGCAATCTCGCGCGGCCTCGCCTATCTCACCGAAGACCGCAAGGCCGAGGGCATCGTCCCCGAACTCTCGGTGCGCGACAACCTCACGCTGGTCTGTCTGCGCACGCTGACCAGGAATGGCGTGGTCGACGTGAAGAAACAGCAGGCCATTGTCGATCGCTTTATTCTGTCGCTCGGTATCAAGCTGCGTTCCGCCGATCAGCCGATCCGCGAACTGTCGGGCGGCAATCAGCAGAAAGTTCTGCTGGCGCGCTGGCTGGCCGCCGAGCCTTCCCTGCTGCTGCTCGACGAACCGACGCGCGGCATCGACGTCGGCGCCAAAGCGGATGTGGCGAAGATCGTGCGCGAGCTGCGCGACGCGGGCCTCGCCGTGCTGCTGTCCGCTTCCGAACTGGAGGAACTGACCGCCGTGGCCGATCGGGCGGTGGTGATCCGCGACGGCCGCACGGTCGCCGAACTGAATGGCGCCGACATGAGCGAGACCGCGATCATGGACGCCATCGCCTACGGCAGCGACGGCCGTTCGCAACTCGCGGAAGCCGCGCAAACGGCAAACGCCGCACACATCGAAGACGCGTTGGAGGACGACCGTCATGGCGCTTAAGTTGCACACCGAATCGTTGCACACCGAGCCGCCGCTCGGCGAAACCACCCAGCAGACGGCCGCCGCTTTGCCCGCCTCCCCGGCAACCACGGTGCGTAAATGGCGCCATCTCGCCATGCAGCGCGAAGTCATCGTGCTGCTCGCGATGGTGCTGTTCAACCTGATCTTCACGCCGCACTTCTGGTCGCTGCAAACCTTCAACGTCAACATGACGCAGGTGGTGACGATCGTGATCGTCGGCATCGGCATGACGCTGGTGGTGGCGACCGGTGGCATCGATCTGTCGGTGGGCGCGTCGATGGCGATCTCCGGTGCGCTCGCGCCGATGCTGTTTCTGAACATTCCCGGCCCCAGCGGCATCGCGCTCGCGTTCGTGCTGCCGGTACTCGCCGCCGCGCTGTGCGGCGTCTTCAACGGCTTGCTCGTCACGAGGTTATCCGTGCAGCCGATTGTCGCGACGTTGGTGCTGTTCATCGCCGGACGCGGCATCGCGCAAGTCGTCACCGACGGCAGCCTGCAGGCGTTCAACACGCCCGCCTTCCAGTGGATCGCGCTCGGCAAGGTCGCGGGCGTGCCCTTTCAGGTGCTGCTGATGCTGGCGCTGGTCGTCCTGTTCGCGTGGGTCGTGCGCAAGACGCTGTTCGGCCAGTATCTGCTGATCACCGGCGGCAATGAAAAAGCCGCTTATCTATGCGGCGTGCCGACGGCCACCGTGAAGCTGACCGCCTACACGCTCTGCGCGGCGCTCGCGGGGTTGGCGGGGCTGATCTCGATCTCCGTGAATTCGTCCTCGGATGCGAACGTAGTCGGACTCGGCGTCGAACTCGACGCGATTGCCGCGGTCGCCGTCGGCGGCACAGCGCTGACGGGCGGCAAGGCGTATATCGGCGGCACGCTGATCGGCGCGCTGATCATCCAGTTGCTGCGCTACACGCTGCTCGCGCACGGCATTCCCGACGCGGCGGCGCTGGTGGTGAAGGCCGGCATCATCGTCGCGGCGGTTTATGTACAGAGGCGCTCGCGCTAAGGCTCGCTAACTCACGCGCCTCAGAGGAAATTCCGGACCCCAAGCGATGAAAAAGAATCTTCCTATCCTGCTCGCACTGGCCGCGCTCGTCGTGTTCGGCCTCGTGCGCTACGAGCATTTCGGCTCGGCGTACAACATCACGTCGTTCTGGCGCTACAACTCGATGTTCGCGCTGATCTCGGTCGGCATGGCGTTCGTGATCATCACGGGCGGCATCGACCTGTCGGTGGGTACCGTGGCCGCGCTGGCAAGCGTCGTCGCCGCGCTGACCAGTGTCTATGGCGGCTGGGTTGCCGTGCTGGCGGGATGCGCAGCGGGACTCGCGGTCGGCGTGCTCAACGGACTAATCATCACGCGCCTGAAAATCCTGCCGTTTATCGTCACGCTCGCTACGAGCCTCGGCGCGCACGGCGTCGCGCTGCTGCTCGGCAAGAACGATGCAGTGTCGATTGCCGCCGAGTCGAACTTCGGCACCTTCGGCCAGGGCGATCTGTTCGGACTGCCGATTCCGGGCATCGTCGCCGTGGTGGCGGCGGTAGCCGGCTGGCTTGCGCTGCGCAGCACGCGCTTCGGCCGGCATTCGCTCGCGATCGGCGGCAGCGAGGAAGCCGCGCGGCTGATGGGCCTGAACGTCGACCGCACGCTGGTGATGGCATATGCGGTGAGCGGCCTGCTTGCCGGCATGGCGGGCGTGATCCTCGCCGCGCAGTTTGGCGCGGGACAACCCAACGAAGGTGTCGGCTGGGAGCTGTTCGCGATCTCGGCGGTGGTGCTCGGCGGCACGCTGCTAACGGGCGGCGAAGGTTCGATCGCGATGACGATCGCCGGCGTGTTGTTGCTCGGTCTGGTGTTCAACCTGCTGAACTTCGAGAACGGGCTAGGGTTTATCAGCTTGTCGGCGTACTGGCAGTCAGTGATTCGCGGCGTGTTCCTGCTGCTGGTGATCGTGTTGCAGGCTCGCATGCTGAAACAACGAGGGAAAAAGCGGGTCGCGGCTCCGGCGTGACTGGCTGAACCACGCGGCTTGACTGATCCATTTGACGTGGCGGGGTGACGGCTAAGAGCTCGCCGCTGATCTGCTTTCCTTTGCCGCGCCTCGGAGTAATCAAAACGGCAAACGCTCAAACCCCGGCTTCAATTGGGATTCCGGCGCGGCTGACGGCCATCGCGCCGCATTTGTGTACCAACACGGCGCCGTTGCAGTTGACCGATGAAAACGTCGTCACGGACACGCCGCGACGCTTTTTCTCTCCATCCGTCGCCCTTTTTGCCAGTTTTATCAGCAGGGTCAATGCTGCAGCGCATGGCGGGTTTCGGTATCATCCTGAAAATGTTGCCCGCGCGGCGCGCCTACCCGGCGCATCCCGGACAACCGATGGCAGCCGCCCTGCGCGGCATTCGCCCATCGCCGCACCCCTGCTGAAGCGCGTAGCCGCACCACGCCAACGTATTCCGCGGCGCCGATCACAAAGACAGCCGGCGCCGGCGCTTCCAGGTCCGGTAACCCGCATGACCACGCTCAACCGCCGCGCCGCAGCCCCCAGGCAGCGGGCGCGGTAAAATAGCGGATTGCGCGTGATTCCCGTATGGGTTAGCGCAGCATCGCCCTTGCCGTGCCGGCCGGCTTAAACGACTGGCCGCCCTTGTTTTCGCACTATCCAAGAAGCCATGAGCAACCTGAATTCACAAACCGTCCTGAGCGTCCATCACTGGACCGATACGCTTTTCAGCTTCACCTGCACGCGCGACCCGGGGTTCCGTTTCGAAAACGGCCAGTTCACGATGGTGGGCCTCGAAGTCGACGGCAAGCCGCTGATCCGCGCCTACAGCCTCGCGAGTGCGAACTACGAAGAGCACCTCGAATTCCTGAGCATCAAGGTGCAGGACGGCCCGCTCACGTCGCGTTTGCAGCATCTGAAGGTCGGCGACGAAGTGCTGATCGGCAAGAAGCCGGTCGGCACGCTGATGGCCGACAACCTGCTGCCGGGCAAGACGCTGTGGCTGTTGTCCACCGGCACGGGTCTCGCGCCGTTCATGTCCATCATTAAAGATCCGGACATTTACGAACGCTACGAACGCGTGGTGCTCACGCACACTTGCCGTTTCGTCGACGAGCTGGCGTACAAGGAATACATCACGGATCACTTGCCGGCGCACGAGCATCTCGGCGAGCTGGTTCAGGAAAAGCTGCTGTACTACCCGACTGTCACGCGCGAGGCGTTCCAGAACCGTGGCCGTATCACCGAACTGATCGAAACCGAAAAGCTGTTCGCCGACCTCGGCGTGCCGGGCTTTTCGCTCGAAAACGACCGCGTGATGCTCTGCGGCAGCCCGCACATGCTGCGCGACACGCGCAAGCTGCTCGACGACGCAGGCTTCCAGGAAGGCAGCAACAACTCGCCGGGTCACTACGTGGTCGAAAAGGCCTTCGTCGGCTGAGTCACGTTCCGATCTTCGCGGCCCGCCGCCGCGAAATCAGCAAAAGGAGCCTATGGGCTCCTTTTTTTTGCCCAGTTACAATTCGGCGTCGCCGGACTGACATTCGGCGTCGGTATTCTTCCTACAAAACAGGCGTTGCAATTCATCGACCATTGCGTGAAATGTGGGCGCTAACCCTTGGTGCGACTGCATTTTTTCTTTTAATGAGATATCATCGCGGCGCATCATCAGTCGAATTGTCCTGCCTGTCGTGGCCCGTCCGCCATGTTACTGAATGTAAATTTCGTTACGTCACACTGTAGCGATTCATCCGTTGCGTCCTAAGCGCGACGGCCTGCACCTGGAGGCTAGAGACCCACATGCGTTCTTTCGTCTTCGCGCCGCTCATGCGCATCCGCTTCGCTGTCCACAGCGTTTCCTGACAGGGAAAGTCATGGATACGTCGACTGTCGTCCGGTTCACCGCCCCTCTTGCTTCGTCACCGGCACGTGACGGATTCGACGCGTGCGCCGCGGCCGAGCCGGTTGCGCTGACCTCGGCGGCCGATCGGGAACTTGCGCGACTGCGCGCCCGGGTGCGCGAACTCTCGGCCGAGCTGGTTCAGGCGCAGGAAGCCGCTTGCCGCCATGTGGCGCGCGAGTTGCATGATGGCGTGGGCGCCGAACTGACGGCGACACGTTTCGCGCTCGCCGGCGTCGAAACCTGGCTGCCCGCCGACGCGCCGCCGCAGTGCGCCGCCGCGCTTGCCGTGGCGAACCGGTCGCTTGATGCGGTGTGCGAGGCTAGCCGCCAGACTGTCGCGGAACTGCATGCGCCGTCGCTCGAAGCCGGCATTGTCGGCGCGCTGGCGCACTGGACCGGCGACTTCGCAGCACGCACGCAACTGCGCACGAGCTTTGTGTGCGCCGCCGACGTGCGCCTCACGCGTCTGCCGGCGGACGCCGCACTGGCCGTGTTCCGCGTCGCACAGGAAGCGCTGAACAATATCGCCAAGCACGCACGCGCCGAATCCGCCGATGTGCGGATCGAAACCAGCCGCCGTCACCTCACGCTGCTCATCAGCGACGACGGTGTCGGCGTCACGCGCAACACCCGCAGCCGTCCCGGCCATTTCGGCCTGAGCGGCATGCAGGCGCGCTGCGCGGCTTTCGACGGCACACTGCGCGTGAGCGCCCGGCGCGCCGGTTCTGAACGCGGCGAAAACAACGAGAACGGCAAGGCGTCGCGCGGCACCCTCGTGCGCGCGCGTTTTGCCTGGGACGCGATGCTGGAGCACGCGCCGCGCGCGGCCCGGCACGCGCAGCAATCGTGAGCACACCATCATGAGCCTGCGCATTCTGCTCGCCGACGACCACGCGGTGGTTCGCCAGGGCGTCCGCCAGTTGCTGCTCGATCGCGGGGTGGCGCGCGAGGTCACCGAAGCGCAAAGCGGCGCCGAAGCGCTCGACGCCGCTGCCCGGCACGCCTACGACGTGGTGCTGCTGGACATTTCACTGCCCGACATGAACGGCGTCGAAGTGCTCAAGCGCATGAAGCGCAAGGCGCCGCGCGCGGCCGTGCTGATGTTCTCGATGTACCGCGAGGACCAATACGCCGTGCGCGCCCTGAAGGCAGGCGCCGCCGGCTACCTGTCAAAAACCGTCGATGCCGCGCAGATGATCAGCGCGATCAAACAGGTCGCGGCGGGCCGCAAATACGTGAGCCCGGCGATGGCCGAGGCGCTCGCCGACTACGTTTCCTTCGACGGCGAACAGTTGCCGCACGAAAAGCTCTCCGACCGCGAATATCAGACGCTGTGCATGCTCGCGTCGGGCAAGCGGCTGACGGATATTGCCGTGGCGCTCTCGCTGTCGGTGAAAACGGTCAGCGTGTACCGCACCCGGCTGCTCGAGAAAATGAAGCTGCGCAATAACGCCGAGCTGACGTTCTATGTGATGAGCAACCGGCTCATTGATCTGAATCCGGCGATGGCGGGCTGATAGGCGCTAGACGCCAACGCGGCGTTAGGTCGCTGGGTCGCTGAACGACTCGCCCTTGCCTGCACTCATTTGCAAGAGGACCGTTCTCGCCTGGTTGGCTGCGCATCGAGCGAAAGCCTTTGCGGGCCTTGCTTGGCCTGCCGCGGACGTGAATGCCACCGAGTCACGTCGAACGGGGATTTTCGGCCTCTGCATCCCGCCGCTAAAAGCACGTCCCAACATGGTGCAAGGCGTGCATCCGTTAAAATCGCGGGTTTTCCGACATTCGGCGCGCAACACGCGTGCACTACTGGAGACCCCGCCAATGTCCCTGTTTCGCAAGAAGAGCGTCGAGCACATGATCGCCGCGAGTGCCCAGAACGCCGGTCTCAAGAAAGCGCTCGGTGCGCTCGATCTGACCTTTCTTGGCGTCGGCGCCATTATCGGCACCGGCATTTTCGTGCTGACCGGCACGGGCGCCGTGCAGGCCGGTCCGGCTCTAATGATCTCGTTCCTGATCGCCGCGGTCGCCTGCGGCTTTGCCGCCCTGGCCTACGCCGAATTCGCGTCGACGATTCCGGTGGCCGGATCGATCTACACCTATTCGTATGCGACGCTCGGCGAACTGGCCGCGTGGATCATCGGCTGGGACTTGATGCTCGAGTATGGACTGGCCACCTCGGCGGTATCGGTGGGCTGGTCGGGTTATCTGCAATCCTTGCTGTCGGGCTTCGGCGTGTCCTTGCCGGTGGCGCTGACGGCCGCGCCGGGCGCGTTGCCCGGTCATGACACGCTCTTTAACCTGCCCGCCTTCCTCGTGATGATGGCGATCACCGCGCTGTTGTCGGTCGGCGTGCGCGAGTCAACGCGGATCAACAACGTCATGGTCGCGATCAAGGTCGTCGTGGTGTTGCTGGTGATTGGCGTGGGCGTGTTTCACGTGACGCCGGCCAATTGGCATCCGTTCATGCCGAACGGCTGGAACGGCGTGTTCGGCGCGGCGGCGGTGATGTTCTTCGCGTTCATCGGATTCGATTCGGTATCGTCCGCGGCGGAAGAGGTGAAAGATCCGAAGCGCGATCTGCCCATCGGGATCATTGCGTCGTTGGGCGTTTGCGCGGTGTTGTATGTGGCGGTGGCCGCCGTGGTGACTGGCATCGTGCCGTCGGCGCAGTTCGCGAACATTTCGCATCCGGTGTCGTATGCGTTGCAGGTGGCTGGTCAGAAGTGGGTCGCGGGGTTTATCGACCTTGGCGCCGTGCTGGGTATGCTGACGGTGATTCTCGTGATGGCTTACGGGCAGACGCGGGTGATTTTCGCGATGTCGCGGGATGGGCTGTTGCCAGCGAGGCTTTCGCGAGTGCATCCTCGGTTCGCTACGCCGTTTTTTACGACCTGGCTTGTTGGGATTTTCTTCGGGTTGATCGGCGCGCTCGTTCCGTTGAATGTGTTGGCTGAGCTGATCAATATCGGTACGTTGGCAGCGTTTTCGATGGTGTCGATTGCGGTGCTGGTTTTGCGGAAGACGCATCCGGATTTGCCGAGGGCGTTTCGGTGTCCCGGAGTGCCGGTTGTGCCGGTTTTAGCGGTGGCCGCGTGTCTGTTTTTGATGGTTAATCTTCAGGCTGTTACTTGGGGCGCGTTTGTTGTTTGGTTGCTGGTTGGGATGGTTATTTATTTTGGCTATTCGCGGCGGCATTCCAAGTTGAGCAAGTGATTTTCTTCACTCCGCGCGGGATACGGTTTTCTTGTTCTCGGGTGCTGGCCTTTTCATTGCTCGTCTAAATGCGTTGCACGAGAATGAGAAGGCCAGTCGTCGTAACCGGGTGTGAACGCTGGAGCCACTCTCGCCCGTCTTCAAGGCGCGCGGGACTCAGCGGCCGAGTCGGGGCAATATCGGCGCAGATGTGGATAGGCGGCATCGATTAAAGCGTTTAACCGGTTAATCGATGCATGGCTCATAATCGATTCAAATGGCATATCTTAAATACGCGCGCGTTGCTGGCCGCCAAAATTGCAGATTGCTTCTATTTTTGAGAAGCCAGAGCCAGTAGTATCGCGACTTTCACCTGAAAATGAGGTTGGCAAACGGCGTGGAAGTACAGCCAGGCGACTGGCGTTATATCTCATGATGGAAACTCGTTAACGCCCGCGGCATACTCGGGGATCGGGCCGGGCAAAAATAATCCCTCTGCGCAAATGCAGGAAAGTATCGGTCCGATTCCTCGCGGCGCATGGACAATAGGCCAGCCGTTCACGCACCCGCATGCCGAACCTTACACACTGCGGCTGTCCCCACAAACGGGTACGGTCACGTTCGGCCGCTCGGGTTTTCTGATTCACGGCGATAGCAGCGTCCATCCGGGACAGGCTTCAAATGGCTGCATCATTACCGGCATGAACAACCGTCAACACATATGGGCGAGCGGCGATCACACGCTGATCGTAACGCAATGAAGATACTTCCGTTCGTTGCCGCGCTCGCATTGGCGGCCCCCGCCCTCTGCTTCGCGGGCTCGCCCCTCGGATGCAAGAGCTGGCCCACTAATATCGCCATCGTGTATCTGAAAAACGCGGGGATTACCGATCCGACCAGGCTGGACGAATCGAAAACCCGTGCGGTTCGCGTTGCCTCGGAGAAGATCGGCAAAGGTCTTTGGCGTGATGTCTATGACATTACGTTTCACGAGCGCGGCGGACGGTCGATCGAAGTCATCACATCTAGCCAGGCCGGCTCGGTGGAGTGCTCGATGTCTGATCCGGTTGTGTGGGTTGTCTCGGAAAAACTTCCGAAATAGGCAAGTCCTAAACCGCACCCCCAAAGCCCCCCGCGCAAAAAACCCCTCATAGCGCCCCAGCCCGATTTGTGCTTTACTTTTCTGCAGCCTTATAAAAACCCGAAGCACCCGCAATCGGACCCCGCGAAAAAGGCAACAAAAGGAAAAGCAAAAGGTCCGGTCTCACCCCATAAGGAGACAACTTCATGGCGATCAGCATCAGTCTGACGGTGAACGGCGCGCCCATCAGCGCGTCAATCGATCCTGGCACCCTGCTAGTCCAGTTCCTTCGCGACCAACTGCGCCTGACAGGCACGCACGTCGGCTGCGACACAGCCCAATGCGGCGCATGCACAGTCCACCTCAACGGACGCGCGATCAAATCCTGCAACATCCTCGCCGTGCAAGCGGAAGGCGCGGAAATCACCACCATTGAAGGGCTCGCCAAAGACGGCGCCCTGCACCCCATGCAGGCGGCCTTCAAACACTGCCACGGACTGCAGTGCGGCTTCTGCACGCCCGGCATGGTGATGAGCGCGGTCTCGCTCGTCCAGCGTCAACCGAATCTCACCGGCGACGACGTGCGCGCCCAGCTCGACGGCAATCTGTGCCGCTGTACGGGTTATCACAACATCGTCAAAGCAGTGCTCGAAGGCGCCGAAGGCATGAACTCCGCCGGCTCGGCCAATGCGGCCGCGAATGCCGACTCACAGGCCAGCTCACAGGCCGACGCGCAAGCCACCGCACCGGCCACCGCCTGAGGAGCCGACGATGAACGCACCCGACACTCACCTGATTGGCGCTTCCGTCGAACGTAAGGAAGACTATCGTTTCCTCACCGGCAACGGCCAGTACACCGACGACATCGTCCTGCCCCAGCAAACCTATGCCGTATTCCTGCGCTCGCCTCACGCGCACGCGAAGATCAACAGCATCGGCACCGCCGCGGCCAGACAATCGCCCGGCGTGGTCGCGATCTTCACCGGCGCGGACATGGCGGCTGACAACGTCGGCGGCCTGCCTTGCGGCTGGCTGATCCATAGCACCGACGGCAAGCCGATGAACGAGCCGCCGCATCCGATCATCGCCCACACGAAAGTACGGCACGTCGGCGATCAGGTCGCGCTCGTCATCGCCGATTCGATCAAGGCCGCGAAAGACGCCGCCGAATTGATCGAAGTCGACTACGACGTGCTGCCGGCCGTGGTGGACACCGCGCATGCGGCCGACGCCGGCCAGCCCGCCGTGCACGATGAAGTGCCCGACAACGTCTGCTACAACTGGGGCCACGGCGACAAAGCCGCCACCGACGCCGCCTTCGCCAAAGCCGCGCACATCACCACGCTCGACATCGTCAACAACCGCCTGATCCCGAACGCGATCGAACCGCGCGCGGTCAACGCGAGCTATTCGGTGCAGGACGACGGCTACACGCTCTACGTCGCGAACCAGAATCCGCACGTGGAGCGGCTGTTGATGGCGGCGTTCGTGCTGTCGCTACCGGAATCGAAACTGCGCGTGATCGCACCGGACGTCGGCGGCGGCTTCGGATCGAAGATTTTCCTGTACGCCGAAGACGTGGCGCTGACGTGGGCGTCGAAGAAAATCCGCCGTCCAGTGAAATGGACGGCCGAGCGCTCGGAAGCGTTCGTCTCCGACGCGCACGGCCGCGATCACGTGACCAAGGCGGAACTGGCCATGGACGCCGACGGCAAGTTCCTCGGCATGCGCATCCACACGACCGCCAACATGGGCGCGTATCTGTCCACGTTCGCGTCGGCCGTGCCGACCATTCTGTACGCCACGCTGCTCGCCGGCCAGTACGCCACGCCCGCGATCTACGCGGAAGTGAAAGCCGTCTTCACCAACACCGTTCCCGTCGATGCCTATCGCGGCGCGGGCCGCCCCGAAGCGACCTACGTGGTGGAGCGGCTGGTGGAAACCGCCGCGCGCGAGATGAAGCTAGACCCGGCCGAGATTCGCCGCCGCAACTTCATCCGCGAGTTTCCGTACGCGACGCCGGTCGGCCTCACTTACGACACCGGCGACTACGAAACCATCCTCGCCCGTTCGCTCGAACTCGCGGACGTCAAAGGCTTCGCGGAGCGCAAACAGGAATCCGAAAAGAACGGCAAACTGCGCGGCCTCGGCTACTCCTGCTACATCGAGGCATGCGGTCTCGCGCCGTCGAATATAGCGGGCGCGTTGGGCGCGCGCGCCGGCCTGTTCGAAGTCGGTCAGATTCGCGTGCATCCCACCGGGTCGGTCACCGTGTTCACGGGCTCGCATAGTCACGGCCAGGGGCACGAGACAACCTTCGCGCAAGTGGTCGCCGACCGGCTCGGCATTGCGCTGGAAAGCGTCGAGGTCGTCCACGGCGACACCGGCCGCATTCCGTTCGGCATGGGCACGTACGGCTCGCGCTCGATCGCGGTCGGCGGCTCGGCGATCATGAAGGCGCTCGACAAGATCGAAACCAAGGCGAAGAAGATCGCCGCGCATCTGCTCGAAGCCGCGGCAGAAGACATCGAGTTCAAGGACGGCGTGTTCCGCGTCGCGGGCACGGACCGCACCAAGGCATTCGCCGACATCTCGCTCGCCGCCTACGTGCCGCACAACTATCCGCTCGACGTGCTGGAACCCGGCCTCGAAGAAAGCGCGTTCTACGATCCGACCAACTTCACCTATCCCTCCGGCGCGTACATCTGCGAGATCGAAGTCGATCCGGAAACGGGCGTGTGCCGGATCCAGAAGTTCACCGCGGTCGATGATTTCGGCAACGTGATCAATCCGATGATCGTCGAGGGCCAGGTGCATGGCGGGCTCGCTCAGGGCATCGGCCAGGCGATGCTGGAGCGCTGCGTGTACGACAACGAGAGCGGCCAGTTGCTGTCGGGCTCGTACATGGACTACGCGATGCCGCATGCGTCCGATCTGCCGGACTTCACGGTCGAAACCGCGAAGGGCACGCCGTGCACGCACAATCCGCTCGGCGTGAAAGGCTGCGGCGAAGCGGGCGCGATCGGCTCGCCGCCGGCGGTGATCAACGCGATCCTCGACGCGCTCGCGCCGCTCGGCGTGACCGACCTGCAAATGCCGGCGACGCCGCATCGCGTGTGGTCCGCGATTCACGCGGCCAAGCAACCCCATTGAGATCCTGAGCGGAGCATTCGACATGTATTCATTCGAGTATCAACGCGCGACGGATCCCAAAGCGGCCGCCGCCATTCTCACCGCCGACAGCGATGCCAAGTTTCTGGCCGGCGGCCAGAGCCTCTTGCCTACCATGCGGTTGCGGCTTGCCCAGCCGTCGCAACTGATCGACGTAACGCGCATTCCCGCGCTCAAGGCGATCACCGTCGATGCGAAAACGGTGACGATCGGCGCAGCCGTGTGTCATGCGGACGTGGCGGATCACGCGGAACTGCGGCGCGTTTCTCCAGGGCTCGCGGATCTCGCCGCGCACATCGGCGATCGACAGGTGCGCGCGCTCGGCACGATAGGCGGCTCGCTCGCCAACAACGACCCGGCCGCGTGTTATCCGGCGGCGGCGGTGGGGTTGGATGCGACCATCGTCACTGATCGGCGGCGCATCGCGTCGAACGACTTCTTCGTCGGCATGTATGAAACGGCGTTGGCGCCCGACGAGCTAATCGTCGCCGTGGAGTTTCCCGTGCCCGAGCGCGCGGCATACGAAAAATTCCGGAACCCCGCTTCGCACTTTGCGCTGGTCGGCGTGTTCGTCGCCAAGTTCGCCAGTGGTGTGCGCGTCGCGGTGACGGGCGCGGCGGCGTCGGTGTTTCGTGTGCCGGAGCTGGAAAGCGCGTTGTCGGCGAACTTCACGCCCGAAGCAGCACGCGGAGTGACGGTGTCGGCGGCCGACCTGAACACCGACATGCACGCGAGTGCCGACTATCGCGCGCATCTGATTCCGGTGCTGGCCGCGCGCGCGGTGGCGAAGGCGAACGCTTAGCGTTTTCTCGCTGTTCGCGGCTGATGTGATCTGCTCTCACGCAGGTCACGTCAGCCGCATTCGCTCACGTGCGTGAATGCGGCCTGGCTTCGTTGGCATCGCTTCATTGCGCAGATCCAGGAACACCATGCAGCCCGCTTCAATCGACGACACCCTCGCTCAACTCGCCGCCCAAAGTTATTTCGCCAGCCGCGAGCTGGCGACCGCACTGTATCTCGCGCTGCGCATGGAGCGGCCATTGTTCGTCGAAGGCGAGCCGGGCGTCGGCAAGACGGAGCTCGCCAAGGCAGCGGCGGGCATGCTCGGCACCTCGATGTTGCGCCTGCAATGTTATGAAGGTCTCGATACGGCAAGCGCGCTCTACGAGTGGGACTATCCGCGGCAAATCATGGCGCTGCGTCTTGCCGAAGCCGCCGGCGAACGGCCCGACAACGACACCTTGTATCGCGGCGAATTTCTGCTGAAGCGGCCGTTGCTGCAAGCGTTGATGCCCGATGAAAATCATCCCGGCGCGCGGCGCGTGTTGCTGATCGACGAGATCGACCGCGCCGACGAGCCGTTCGAAGCCTTTCTACTGGAACTGCTTTCGGACTTCCAGGTATCGATTCCCGAATACGGCACGGTCCGCGCGGAGCAACCCCCGCTCGTCGTGATGACCTCGAACCGGACGCGCGAAGTGCATGACGCGTTGAAGCGCCGCTGCCTGTATCAATGGATCGGCTATCCGGATCGGGATCGCGAGTTGGAGATCGTCGCCGCTCGCGCGCCGCAAACGTCGGCGGAATTGCAGCGGCGTGCGGTCGATTTCGTGCATCGGCTGCGCGGCATGGATCTGTTCAAGGCGCCTGGCATCGCTGAGACGATCGATTGGTGCCGCGCGTTGGAGGCATTGTCGGTGACCGAGCTCGATCCGCAATCCGTACACAACACGCTTGGCGTTCTGCTCAAGTATCAGGACGATCTGGCACGCGTCGATGCCGCGCAAATCGCGCAGTGCCTTGCGGCGCCTGGATAGCCGGCATGACGAACTCACCCGACGACACGCCCACGCTCGCTCGCAACGTCGTCCACTTCGTGCGCGTGCTGCGCGGCGCCGGTTTGCCGATGTCGCCCGCGCAAGCCGTCGATGCGCTCGCCGCGCTGCACTGGATCGACCTCGGCCGCCGCGACGACGTGCGCGCCGCCCTCGCCGCGTCGCTGGTATCGGCGCCCGACGAACGCGATCTGTTCAACGCCGCCTTCGATCTCTTCTGGCGCGATCCCGATTGGGAAGGCAAGCTGCGCGCGCTGCTTCTGCCAAAAGTCCGCGACGGCCTGCCGCCACCCAAACGCAACAACCGTCTCGCCGACGCGCTGGCCGTCCGCGCGCCGCCATCGCCGCATAGCAAAGCGCAGCAGGAAACCGAGCGACACGAACTGCATGCGCACATCACATTCAGCGCAGAAGAGCGGCTGCGTCATCGCGATTTCGACACGCTTTCCGCTGATGAATGGCGCACTTTGCGTCATCTGATTCGCGGCCAGCGTCTGCCGCTCGCCGCCGAGCCGACGCGTCGTCTGAAAGCGGCCTCGCACGGCACGCATGCGGACTTGCGCGCGAGTGCCCGGCATGCGGTCCGTGCGGGGGGTGACTGGACGGTGTGGAAATATCGCGCGGTGGTTGAACGCAAACCGCCGCTCGTGTTGCTGCTCGACATCTCCGGTTCGATGAGCAGCTATTCGCGCGCGGTGCTGTATTTCTGCCACGCGTTGCTGCAATCGCGCGAACGCTTGCAAGTGTTTCTGTTCGGCACGCGGCTCACCAACGCGACGCGCGCGCTGCGCGAGCGCGATCCCGACGTGGCGATCGCGACGCTCACCGAGCAGGTGGTCGACTGGTCGGGCGGCACGCGGATCGGCGCGGCGCTTGCCGAATTCAACCGCCGCTGGGCCCGGCGCGTGCTGACCGGCCGGGCTACGGTGCTGCTCGTCACCGACGGCCTCGATCACGAAGCGATCGACGTGCTCGACACCGAGATGGCCCGCCTGCACCGCTTCGCACACCGCATCATATGGCTCAATCCGCTGCTGCGTTTTAGCGGCTTTTCTCCGAAAGCGCGCGGCGTGCAGGCGATCCTGCCGTATGTCGACGCGCATCGTCCGGTTCATAATCTAGACAGCCTGACGGCGTTCGGCCGCGACCTCGCGCAACTCACGCGCGCGCCGCGTCGCAGTGCCGGTGTCACAGGCACCGCAGGAGCGACATCATGGAATTGATCGAAACCCATACGCTGCCCGTTTCGCAGCAGCGCACATGGGACGCGCTGAACGACACCGAGGTTCTGCGCGCCTGCATTCCCGGCTGCGAAAGCATCGAACCGGACGGTGAAAATGCCTATGTGGTGGCGCTGAGCGCTGCAGTCGGGCCGGTCAAAGCGCGCTTCAAGGGGCGCATGCAACTCACCGACATCGAGGCGCCGAACTCGTACAGCATCGTGTTCGAAGGCCAGGGCGGCGCCGCGGGTTTTGCCAAGGGCAACGCGCATGTCTCGCTCGAGGCCGACGGCGATGCCGCCACCAAGCTCAGTTACACGGCGAGCGCGCAGGTCGGCGGCAAGCTCGCGCAGATCGGCTCGCGGCTCGTCGACGGCGCAGCGCGTAAAATTGCAGGCGAGTTCTTCAAACGCTTCGGCGCCCAGGTAGGCGGCGGCGATGAGGGCGCCACAGCCCCGGACGCCGGGGAAAATGCAGCAGATGAAACGGTGCCGCACAATACAGCATCGAATGAGGCCGCGGACGGCGAGTCCGGCGGCGACGCAACGAAAAGGAAGAAATCATGGACAGCGTGGATCTCGAAGTCCTGAAGTCCAGCGCTCGCTGGCTCGAAGAAGGACATCGCGCGCTACTGGTGACGGTGGTGAAGACGTGGGGCTCGTCGCCGCGTCCCGAGGGCGCGATGCTTGCGGTGCGCGATGACGGACTCGTGGTGGGTTCCGTGTCGGGCGGTTGCATCGAAGACGATCTGATCGACCGCGTGCGGCAGCGCGGTATCGAGCAGACACGGCCGGAAGCGGTCAAGTACGGCATCACGGCGGAAGAAGCGCATCGCTTCGGCCTGCCGTGCGGCGGCACGATCCAGCTGGTGCTCGAACCGTTGACACAGGAAAGCGGCATTGCCGAACTGTGCCACGCGGTGGAGAACGGACGCCTCGTGGCCCGCGAAGTGAATATGACGACGGGCGCCACGCAACTCGAAGACGCGCAGGCAACCGACGGCGTGCATTTCGACGGCGAGCGTCTGCTGACGATTCACGGCCCACGTTATCGCATGCTGGTAATCGGCGCGGGACAGTTGTCGCGCTATCTGTGTCACATCGCGGTGGGGCTCGATTATCAGGTCACCGTGTGCGATCCGCGTGAGGAATACACCGAGGAGTGGGACATCCCCGGCACGAAGATCGTGCGCACCATGCCCGACGACACGGTGATCGAGATGAAACTCGACGAACGCTGCGCCGTGATCGCGCTCACGCACGACCCGAAGCTCGACGATCTCGCGCTGATGGAAGCGTTGAAAACGCCGGCGTTTTATGTCGGCGCGTTGGGGTCGCGAAGGAATAATCAGGCGCGGCGCGAACGTCTCAAGGAGTTCGATCTGAACGATACGGAGCTGGCCCGCTTGCACGGACCGGTTGGGATTTATATCGGCAGCCGCACGCCGCCCGAAATCGCGGTGTCGATTCTCGCTGAAGTGACGGCGGCCAAGAACGGCGTTTCGCTGCCGACCTTGCTTCAGGTCGAAGGCGCCAAGGCAGCGCGCGAAATCGCGGCGTCCGGCGGGGCAGCTTGTAGCGTTTGACGATTTATTCGACCGCAACGCGCGGCATCCGCTTGACATCTACGCGGCGCAAACCGACTCTAACGGGCGATCCCGTCAACGTTACGTTCGGATACCAGCCTGCCATGCGCCTCCCTTTTCTGGTCTGTCTTGCATCTCTCGGCTGGCTTGCCGGCATCCACGGCGCGGGCGCGAGCGTTCCCGCCAAACTGGACGATCCGTACACCAACGAAGGCGAGACGCAAACCTTCACCGTCAACGCCGACGGCTCCTTCTCGAAACTCGATTCGATGACGCTGCACGTGAATAACGAAGCCGGCGTCGCGCGGGTCTCGCAGCAATATGTCTGGTTCAATCGCAACATGGCGGACGTGCAGATCCTCGAGGCCTACACGATCACCGCCGACGGCGTGCGTCATGACGTGCAGCCCGAGCAGATTCGCAACGTTCAGGAAGCCCGTTCGTTCGACGCGCCGATGTTCCAGGACATCCAGGAAAAGGTGATCGTGTTTCCCGCCGTCGAGCCAGGCGCGCGCGTGCATCTCACCTATCGCAAGACGCAGAAGCAGCCGATCGTGCCGGGCGAATTCAGCGACTTCACACCGCCCGATCTTGCACCGACGCACAACTTCCGTCTGATCTACGATCTGCCCGCCGACAAGCCGCTTTATGCCGACGCGCGTGGTTTCACCGCAGTGCAACCCGTGACGCGCGACGGCCGCACGCGCTACGAATATCGCTACGACAAGGCGCACTTCAGCCGGCTGGAACGCGGCTCTGTTGCCTACGTTTCGTATGGCGACCGGCTGATGGTGTCGACCTTCCCTGACTACGCCGCGTTCGCCGCAACCTACCGCGAATCCGCGGCGGATCCGAGCGCGCACGACGCGGCCGTCACGCGTCTCGCGCAACAGCTCACCGCGCACGACCGCACGCCGCGCGACAAGGCCAAAACGCTGTACGACTGGGTGCGCCGCAACGTGCGCTACGTGGCGATCAACGTCGGGCGCGGCGCCGTCGTGCCGCACAACGCGAGCGCGGTACTCGCGAATCGCTATGGCGATTGCAAGGATCACGTGGCGCTGTACGGCGCGTTGCTCGACGCGGCCGGCGTACGCAACGAGCCGGCCTTGATCAGCAGCGGCACGATCTACACGCTGCCGAGCGTGCCCGGCTACGGCGTCATCAATCACGTCATTACGTGGCTGCCGGATTTGCAGCAATACGTTGACTCGACCGCCTCGAATGTCGAGTTCGGTTTTCTGCCGTCGTCCGATATAAACCGGCCGACCGTGCTGGTCGACGAGGGCGTGCTGTCGCGCACGCCAGCCACCATGTTGATGACGCGCAGCACCGATCTGTCGATCAAAGTCGAACCGGATGGCTCGGCGAGCTTTACCTATCGGCTGGAAGCGGCCGGCGCTTCGGCTGAACAGGCGCGCTCGATGTTGCGCACGCAGACACCCGCGCAACGCGAGGAGTCGCTTCAGGCCGAACTGCGCAGCGTCAACCTGCGTGGCACCGCGACGCTCGCCACCAATGACCTCGGCGTCGCCGACGGCCCGCTCGTCATTACGATGAAAGGCACGCTGGAAAGTCTCGTGGTGCCGGGCGCGGCGGCGTCGATTCCAGCGTTGACGAGTCTGGCCGGCGGCCTCGCGGCGGATACGCGTTACTGGCTCGGCGAGCGCCGGCGCACGCAGCCGTTCGTCTGTCACAACCTGGCGTTGCACGAACGCGCGCGCATCGAGCTGCCCGCCAATTTTCACGTGCTCGACATGCCCGAGGCGAAACGAACCCAGGATCGCTTCGTCGATTTCGAGTCGCAGTACACGTTCGATCCGCTCAGCAACGTCGTCACGATGACGCGCGACGGCACGACGCACTTCGATAGCGACGTCTGCACGCCCGACGACTTCGCGCAGATGCGTCCCGCAATCGAAGCAATCGGGCGCGACGTGCGAGCGGAGGTGATCGTCAGATCGACACTGGTCGATTCGTCGAGCGTTGCTGCGCAGGCGCCGTGAGCGCCTGCTTCAGAGCGCATGCGCTCAAACGGGCCAGAGCGGCCCTTCCTGCATCGCGCCAAGCTGTTCGCGCAACTCCAGGATGCGCTCTTCCCAGTAACGCTGCGTGTTGAACCACGGAAACGCCGCGGGGAAAGCTGGATCGTCCCAGCGACGCGCGAGCCACGCCTGATAATGAATCAGCCGCAGCGTGCGTAGCGCTTCGACCAGATAGAGTTCGCGCGGCTCGAAGTCGCAGAAGTCTTCGTAACCGGCGAGCAGATCCGCCAGCGCGCGCGACGCTTCAATGCGCTCGCCCGGCAGCAACAGCCACAAATCCTGCACCGCCGGTCCCATGCGGCTGTCGTCGAAATCGACGAAGTGCGGCCCGGCGTCGGTCCATAACACATTGCTCGGATGACAGTCGCCATGCATGCGCAGCATGCGGATATCGCCGGCCCGTTCGAACGCGCGCTCCACGCCTTCGAGCGCGAGATTCACCACGGTTTCCCACGCGGTGCGCACGTCGTCCGGCACGAAACGGTGCGCGAGCAGAAAGTCGCGCGGTTCATAGCCGAAAGTGTGGATGTCGAGCGTGGGACGTTCGGCGTAATT
Source organism: Paraburkholderia sp. BL27I4N3 (assembly GCF_003386115.1). Classification (NCBI taxonomy): domain Bacteria; kingdom Pseudomonadati; phylum Pseudomonadota; class Betaproteobacteria; order Burkholderiales; family Burkholderiaceae; genus Paraburkholderia; species Paraburkholderia sp. BL27I4N3. The sequence continues at coordinate 4,125,242 of NZ_QREJ01000001.1, forward strand.
CTGTGTCTGGCCGACCGCATGGATGCGGCCGATGAATCGCCCGAGCCATTCGAGCGTGTCGCGCCGGTCGAGATCCGGCGCGCGGCCGCCGCGACGCTCGAAGATGGAGAAGCGGAAGCCGTCGAACGTATGAAGCGTGCGGCCATCGAGAGCAAGCGCGGGCACAGCCGGAATCTCACGCGCGGCGAGATCGGCGACGAAAGCATGTTCTTCGAGGATAGCGGCGTCGCTCCAGCGCTCGGGACGGTAGAACTTCGCGACCACGGGCGGGCCGTCTTCCACGCCCACCTGGTAGACGCGATTCTCGTAGCTGTTGAGCGGGAGCATACGGCCGTCGGTGCGCACGCCGACTGTACTGAGCGCGCTGTCGAGCGCGTCGAGCACGATTTCCGGCCTGAGCCGGGCGAAAGGCACAGCGCTGTTCGCGCTGTCCTGTGGATCGAGGATGTCGTCGTTCATGCCCGCATTGTGCGCCGCGCCGCCGTCAAAGACGAGGGCGACGGCTCACAAGCGGAATGAACAGCGGAACGAGCCGCGGCTTACAACTTGCACACGGCTCACACTCAAACTGCCTTCAATGCATCTGCGCGCTCGACGGTCGGACTTGCTCGCCCGTATCGATCAGGTCTTCAAGGAAAAAGGGTTCAGTATTCAGGTGCGGCGAAGCGCCGGGCTCGCCGGCATACCACGCGACCATGGCCATGTCGCCCAGAATGCGCATGACGATCCCGCGCGCGCCTTGCGGCACCGCGATATGCACCGATCGAACAATCGAACCGATTTGCATGATGTTTCCCCGTTTCTCCCATAGCCGGCTTTATGATTTCGCGCCGGTCAATGTGATGATAAAAGCGTCGCCCCGTCGATAACGTTGCGTACGCACCCAATCTGCTGCGCGTGATACGCGTGAAAGGTTCGAGTCATTGTTCCCGTTTTGCGGGGCCGAGGAAAGCGCGAACTCAGGGCTCTTCACCCCTTGTTTCGCCCTATTCCCATTACGGCGCGCTAGACCGATGATTCGGAGCGTAACGCGTCGCAACGAGACCATCATAAACCCTGGTGGGGTGAGATATCAAAAACGTGCACCAACTAGACCATTTGCTCAAGCGGACCGCCCCTGCGGCCTTTGCGCGCTGCGGCGGCGCGCGTCCCGGCGCTCACGTTCACCGCCTGTACGGCGCGGCCTTGCGCGGGTTTGAACGGCCCGACTAGTCATGTGGATTGTTCGTCTCGCGCTGCGGCGCCCCTACACATTCGTCGTCCTGGCCCTGCTATTGCTGATCGTCGGACCTTTGACGATCCTGCGCACGCCCACCGACATCTTCCCCAATATCGACATTCCGGTGCTCTCGGTGATCTGGTCGTATAACGGCCTGCCCGCGGACGAGATGGAAAAGCGCATCGTGCTGAACTACGAGCGCGGGCTGTCGGTGGCGGTCAACGACATCGAACACACCGAGTCGACCTCGCTGAACGGCATCGCCGTCATCAAGATCTTTTTTCAGCCGCACGCGAATATCGACGAGGCGCTGGCCGAGGTCACCTCGCTGTCACAAACGCAGTTGCGCTCGCTGCCGCCCGGCATCACGCCGCCGTTCATCCTGCGCTACAACGCCTCGACCGTGCCGATCCTGCGGCTCGCATTATCGTCCGCATCGCTTACCGAGCAGGAACTGTTCGACTTCGGCAACAACTTCCTGAAGACGCAGCTCGCCACCGTGCCGGGCGCGTCCGCGCCGCTGCCGTACGGCGGCAAGCAGCGCCAGATCATGGTCGATATCGATTCGCGCAAATTGCAGGAGCGCAATCTTTCGGCGATGGACGTGGTCAACGCGGTGACCGCGCAAAATCTGATCCTACCCTCGGGCACCGCGAAAATCGGCTCGACCGAATACTCGGTGGAAATGAACGGCAGTCCGGATTCGCTGGCGGGCCTGAACAATATCCCGATCAAGTCCACCGCCAACGGCACCGTTTATATTCGCGACGTCGCTCATGTGCGCGACGGTTTCCAGCCGCAAACCAATATCGTGCGCGTGAACGGCCAGCGCGCGTCGCTGCTGACCATCAACAAAAGCGGCAACACGTCCACGCTCGAAATCGTCGACCGTATCAAGAAGATGATGCCGACGTTGCGCAATCTCGTGCCCGCCTCGCTGAATATCGACCCGGTCGCCGATCAGTCGCTGTTCGTGCGCGCTTCGGTGCAAGGCGTGCTGCGCGAGGCGCTCATCGCGGCCTGCCTGACCGGTCTGATGATTCTGCTGTTCCTCGGCAACTGGCGTGCCACGCTGATCATCGCCGTGTCGATTCCGCTGTCGATGATCACGTCGATCATCGCGCTCTCTATGCTTGGCGAAACCATCAACATCATGACGCTCGGCGGGCTCGCGCTCGCGGTCGGCATTCTGGTGGACGACGCGACCGTGGCGATCGAAAACATCAGCCATCAACTCGAGCAGGGCAAGACGCTGGAGCAGGCGATTCTCGACGGCGCGCATCAGATTGCGATTCCGACACTGGTGTCCACGCTGTCCATCTGCATCGTGTTCGTGCCGATGTTTCTGCTGACGGGCGTCGCGCACTATCTGTTCATTCCGCTCGCCGAAGCGGTAGTGTTCGCGATGCTGGCGTCCTACTTCTTCTCGCGAACGCTCGTGCCGACGCTCGCGAAATACCTGCTGCGCTATCACCATAAGCCGGCGGATCTGCATCACGCGCCGACGCAAACGCGTAATCCGTTCATGCGCGTGCACTACGCATTTGAAGGCGGCTTCGCGCGTTTGCGCGACCGCTATCGCGTGTTTCTCGAAGCGCGCGTCGCGCGGCCGGGTCTGTTCGTGACGCTGTTTCTGGTTTGCTGTGGCGCGTCGATGTTGCTGATGCCGTTTCTCGGCCGCGACTTTTTCCCGGCGGTCGATGCAGGCACCATCGCGCTGCATCTGCGCGCGAAAACCGGCATGCGGGTGGAGGAAACCGCCGTGGTGACCGATCGTGTCGATACGCGCATCCGTCAGTTGATACCAGCGGGCGAGCTGCATTCGATCATCGACAACATCGGCTTGCCGGTCTCGGGCATCAACCTTTCGTACAGCAACACCGGCACGATCGGCACCTCGGATGCGGACGTGCTGATCACACTCAATCCCGATCATCATCCGAGCGCCGGCTACGTGCGCACGCTGCGGCGCACGCTGACCGACGAATTCCCCGGCGTGCAGTTCGCCTTCCTGCCCGCGGATATCGTCAGTCAGACGCTCAACTTCGGCATGCCGTCGCCGATCGATATTCAGATCGTTGGCCGTGACGTGGCCGGCAATCGCGTGTTCGCCGCGAAGTTGCTGAACCGGCTGCGCACGGTGCCCGGTCTAGTCGATGCCCGCATCCAGCAGCCCGCGGATTTGCCGCGCATCTTTATCGACGTGGACCGCACGCGTGCGCAGCAAGCCGGCTTTTCGCAACGCGACATCGCGAGCAATCTGCTGATCACGCTGTCGGGCAGCCAGCAAACCACGCCGACGTTCTGGCTCAATCCGCGCAACGGCGTGAGCTACAACGTGATCACGGAAGCGCCGCAGTACACGATCGACTCGCTGCAATCGCTCGCCAACATTCCGCTGAACGCGAATGGCCGCAGCAACATTCTCGGCTCGCTCGCCACCATGAGGCGCGAAGCGGGTAACGCGACACTCACGCACTACAACGCGCAGACCACCATCGATATTTTCGGCACCGCCGATGGCCGCGATCTGGGCGGCGTATCCGACGACATCCGCAAGATCATCGACGACGCCAAGGCCGATCTGCCCAAGACCTCCACCATCGAAGTGCGCGGCCAGGTGCAGACAATGAACGATTCGTTCTCCGGCCTGTTCGCAGGACTCGTGTTCGCGATTCTGCTGGTGTACCTGCTGATCGTGGTGAATTTTCAGTCGTGGCTCGATCCGTTCATCATCGTCACCGCGTTGCCGGGCGCGCTCGCGGGCATCGTGTGGATGCTGTTTCTCACGCATACCACTCTGTCGATTCCCGCGCTTACTGGCGCGATCATGTGTATCGGCATTGCCACCGCCAACTCGATTCTCGTGATCAGCTTCGCGCGCGAGCAGTTGCTCGAACACGGCGACGCGACGCGCGCGGCGATCGAAGCGGGCTTCACGCGTTTTCGTCCGGTGCTGATGACGGCGCTCGCGATGGTGATCGGCATGGTGCCGATGGCGATCGGTCTCGGTGAAGGCGGCGAGCAGAACGCGCCGCTCGGGCGTGCGGTGATCGGCGGTCTGACAATCGGCACGCTGGCGACGCTGATTTTCGTGCCGGTGGTGTTTTCGATGATCTACCGCCGACTGGCGGCACGTCGCTTGCGCGCGGCTGAGCACGTGGTGGGGAAGCCGTGATGCAGCGCATCTTCGTCATCGTGCCGGCAGTGGCATGGAGCATAAGAGGCAGCCTGGACTGCCCACGCATCTCTACAGGGGAAGTTTGATGGAAGGACCACGTCCAGACCGTTCCGGCACCACGCACGATCCGGCCAAAGCGAAACGCGCACGCTGGATCGGCATCGCGGTCGCCGTGGCCGTCGTCGCGCTGGCGGCACAAGGCATCTGGTCGCGCCACGACGCGCACGCGGCGCTCGAACGCGATGCCGAGCATACGAGCCAGATGAGCGCCGAAGTGGTGCGGCCGCAGAAGTCGACGGCCGGACTCGATCTCGTGCTGCCCGGCAACGTGCAGGCTTTCCTCGATACGCCGATCTACGCGCGCACCAGCGGCTATCTGAAGAAGTGGTACGCCGACATTGGCGCGCATGTGAAGAACGGCCAGTTGCTGGCGGAAATCGACACACCCGAAGTGGACGATCAACTGCGCGCGGCCCGCGCCGATCTCGCGAACGCCAACGCCAACTATGCGCTTGCGAAAAGCACCGCCGACCGCTGGAGCGACATGCTGAAAAGCAAATCGGTCTCGAAGCAGGAAACCGACGAGAAAGTCGGCGACATGCTCGCGAAGAAAGCCACGCTCGACGCCACGCGGTTCAACGTGGCGCGCCTCGAGAAGACGCAGTCGTTCCAGAAAGTGTATGCGCCGTTCGACGGCATCGTGACGGCGCGCAATGTGGACATCGGCGCGCTGATCGACGCAGGTAGTTCGGGCGGACCCGCGAAGGAGCTGTTTCACGTCGCGCAGGCGGACCGGTTGCGCGTTTATGTGAATGTGCCGCAGGCGTACGCGCAGCAGGTTCGCGCTCAGCAGACCGCGTTTCTGACGCTGACCGAAGCGCCGTCGAAACACTATCCGGGCACCGTGGCGCGCACCGCAGGCGCCGTCGATCCGCAACAACGCACGATGCTGGCGGAGGTCGACGTCGACAACCGAAATGGCGACTTGCTGCCGGGCGCCTATGCGCAAGTGCACTTCGCGTTGGGCACCGGCGCGGCACCATTTACGCTGCCCGGCAACGCGCTGCTGTTCCGCCCTGACGGCGTGAAAGTCGCGACCGTCGACGCGCAACGCAAGGTGAAGCTATTGCCAGTGTCGCTAGGAACGGACTTCGGCACTCGAGTGGCGATCGTGTCCGGCTTGCAGGGGGATGAGCAGGTGATCGTGAATCCGCAGGACTCAATCGTCGATGGCGCGCCGGTGCGGATCGTGCCCGCGAAAGCAGGTGCGGCGACGGGTGCGTCGTCATGAACACGCAAGGATCCGGTCGCCGTTTTGTCGCGCCGCCGCTGCGATATGTCTCGCTGCACGCGTCCGCTTTAGCATTAGCGAGCGCATGCGCACTCACCGCATGCACGCTCGGCCCGGACTACGTGAAGCCGACCGCCACCACCGCCGCCACCTATAAAGAACTCGACGGCACCGGCTGGAAACCCGCCCAACCCGCCGACACGCTCACACGCGGCACTTGGTGGAGCGTCTACGCTGACCCTTCGCTCGACGCACTCGAACAACAGGTCGCGAGCGCGAACCAGAACGTGCAGGCCGCGCAAGCGCGCTTTCGCGCCGCTCGCGCCACGGTGGCGCAATATCGGTCGAGCTTCTTCCCGGTCGTCAGCGCGAATGGCGCCTATTCGCGTGCGCGTTCTTCGGAGAATGTGCTGCACAAATCGACCGCCGGCCTCACGCTGAACGACTACCTCGTGCAAGCCGACGCATCGTGGGAGCCCGACCTGTGGGGCCGCGTGTCGCGCAGCGTCGAAGGCGCGAAAGCCGAAGCACAGGCCAGCGCCGCCGATGCCCAAGCCATGCTCCTGTCGATGCAGGCCGAACTCGCCACCGACTACTTCGAGCTGCGCGGACTCGATCAGGAGCGTCAACTGCTCGACGACACGATCGGGGCCTATAAGCAAGCCCTCGATCTGACGCAGCACCGCTACACCGGCGGCATCGCCACGGATGCCGATGTCGCGCAGGCGCAGACGCAACTGAAAACCACCCAGGCGCAAGCACTCGATCTCGGCGTGCAGCGCGCGCAACTCGAACACGCGATCGCGATCCTGATCGGGCAGTCGCCTTCCACGTATTCACTGCCGGTTGCGCCGCTCGCCGCGGTGCCCGTCGTGGCAGCGGCAGGCGTGCCGTCCGCGTTGCTTGAACGCCGGCCAGACATCGCGGCGGCGGAACGCCACGTCGCCGACATGAACGCGCAGATCGGCGTGGCGACGGCGGCGTTTTTTCCGAACCTCGTTCTGTCGGTGACGGGCGGCCTCGAAGCCACCAACTACAGCCAATGGTTGCTGGCGCCGAGCCGCCTGTGGTCGTTGGGGCCGACGTTGGCAGGCACGCTGCTCGACTTCGGCGGACGCGCGTCCGTGAAGGAGCAGGCTCGTGCGCATTACGACGAAAGCGTGGCGCAATACCGGCAGACGGTATTGAGCGCTTTCGGCCAGGTTGAGGACAATCTCGCTGCGCTGCGCGTGCTCGAACGGGAAGCGACTGCGCAAGACGATGCGGTGGCCGCCGCGCAACGAGCGCTCGCGGTCGTATCGAATCGCTATAAGAACGGCGCAATCACCTATCTCGACGTGGTGGTCGCGCAAACCACCGCGCTTACCAACGAGCGCGACGCTGTCTCGATCGCGCGCCGGCGGATGGCCGCGAGCGTGGCGTTGATCAAGGCGCTGGGCGGCGGCTGGGACGCGTCCGCGCTGCCGACGGACGAACAGATCGTGCATCCGTCCGCACCCGCGAGCGATGCCGCGGCGCATGGGTAACCGCCGTTTTTCAACGGCGACGACGGGCGTCGGGCGCGCCGTCTGGTCGCGTCGCAGCGACGGCCCGCTGATCTGAGTGCCGATTCGCGCGGCTTTTTCAGCGTATCCTTAACTCTTTCGGCCTTCACATCCCTGAGGAGATTTTTCGTGACCCCGCCGCCGGACGCCCATCAGACTGCTGCTTCGGCTGCTCCTGCTTCTTCGATCGATTCCTCGCCCGTCTCTTCCAGCGCCGCTGCCGCGCCCAACATTCCTTACCTCGAACGCGGCACGCGCGCCTACTGGCGCGCCAGCATCGCGCTATTGTTCGCCGGCTACGCGACGTTCTCGCTGCTCTATTGCGTACAGCCCTTACTGCCATCGTTTTCGACGGCGTTCAACGTGACGCCGGCACAGAGCAGCCTGTCGCTCTCGTTCACCACGGCCGCGCTCGCGCTTGCCGTGTTCGTTGCCGGCTTCGTTTCGGAAGGCTGGAGCCGTCATAAGCTGATGACACTTTCGCTCACCGTTTCCGCACTACTCACCATCGGCGTGTCGATCGCGCCGCAGTGGCATCAACTGCTCGTGCTGCGCACGCTCGAAGGTCTAGCGCTCGGTGGCGTGCCCGCCGTCGCGATGGCCTATCTCGCGGAGGAAGTGCATCCCGATGGGCTCGGCCTCGCGATGGGACTTTACGTCGGCGGCACGGCGATCGGCGGGATGGCCGGGCGCGTGATCACCGGCGTGGTCGCGGATCTGTTCTCGTGGCGCGTTGCGATCGGCACGATCGGCGTGCTCGGCATTCTCTCGATGCTCGCGTTCCGCGCGCTGCTGCCGCCGTCGCGTCACTTCGTGCCGCGGCGCGGCCTCGGCTTCACGCATCACCGCACCGCCCTGCTCAGGCAATTCACACGACCTGGACTGCCTCTGCTGTTTCTGCTCGGCTTCGTGCTGATGGGCAGCTTCGTCACGCTGTACAACTACATCGGCTACCGGTTGCTCGCGCCGCCGTATCAGTTGAATCAGACGGAAATCGGCGCGATCTTCGTCGTGTATCTGACGGGCGTAGTCGCATCGCCGTGGTCGGGCCGCATGGCCGATACGTTCGGCCGCGCCCGCGTGCTCATCGCCAGTTTGCTGTTGATGCTGCTCGGTCTCGCGCTCACGCTGTTGCATCCGTTGGCGGCGATTGCGGCCGGCATTGCGTGCGTGACGTTCGGCTTCTTTGCCGGACATTCCGTGGCGAGCGGCTGGGTCGGACGCCTCGCCAAGGATGCCAAAGGCCAGGCCGCCGCCCTCTATCTGCTTGCGTATTACATCGGCTCGAGCCTGGTCGGCTCGTACGGCGGTCATGTGTGGGCCGGTTTCGGATGGAACGGTGTCGCGGGGTTGGTGGGCGTGTTGCTCGTCATCGGCCTGGTTGCGGCGATGCGTTTGCGCGGGCGTGAGCAAGCTCGCATCTGATGCTCGCGCTTCGACCCAGCGCGCATTGAATAGCGCCTAAAAGTAAGGACAACGTAAGCGAACGCTTAACGTTTTTTATCGTGATTGCTGCGTCGCGACAATCGCGGCGGCCCTTACGGCACCGGGTTCAGCGGCTTGCGAATAGGCGCTGCAGCGCCGCAAAGCGCCGCCATATCGACCCGACTTGTCTCCTATACTCAAATCGGGCGTGGGCGGTGCATGACTCCATAAATCGAGCCGCCGCCTTAGCCGGAATATATAAGGAGACGAGAATGACGACCTACTTCACGATCGGCGATTTCATCCTGGTCATTCCGATGGCGTTGGCCGGGGCCTTGTTTGTCGGTGCACTTCCGTGCAAGACGGAATTCCGGCACAACGCGTTGCGCGTGCTTGGCGCGCTGATCGGCGTGATGTTCGCCGTGGTGCTGGTCGAAGGTTTGCCGGCGCTCGTCTAGAAAAAAGCCGCCCCGACGGCGGCTTTGCTCTTGCTGCGGTGTGAACGGCCGAGGCGCGGGGATCAGATCGCCTGATCCGTCGACGGCTTTTCCCACAGGTTGATGCCGCCTTCGGTCGCGTAGCGATCGATCTCGGCCAGTTCGTCCTTCGAGAACGCGAGATTCTTCAGCGCACCGACGTTCTCACGCACCTGCTCCGCACGGCTCGCGCCAATCAGCACGGACGTCACGCGCGGATCGCGCAGCGCCCACGCGAGCGCCATCTGCGCCAGGCTCTGTCCGCGGCGTTGCGCGATGTCGTTGAGCTTGCGCACGTGGTCGATATTCTGCGCGCTCAAGTGCTCCTGCTTTAACGAACCGCCGCCCGGCTTGTTGACGCGCGCGTCGTCCGGCACGCCGTTCAGGTACTTGCCGGTGAGCAGACCTTGAGCCAGCGGTGTGAACGCGATGGCGCCCGCGCCGACATTCTCCAGCGTATCCAGCAATCCGTGCTCGATCCAGCGATTGAGCATGTTGTACGCGGGCTGATGGATCAGCAGCGGCACCTTGTACTCAGCGAGCAGCTTCGCCATTTCGAGCGTTTTGGTTGCCGAGTACGACGAGATCCCGATGTATAGCGCCTTGCCCTGCTGCACCGCGCTCGCCAGCGCACCCGCGGTTTCTTCGAGCGGCGTGTCGGCATCGAAACGATGCGAATAGAAAATATCGACGTAGTCGAGACCCATGCGCGCCAGGCTCTGATCGAGACTCGCGAGTACATATTTGCGCGAGCCGCCGCCTTGACCGTACGGACCCGGCCACATGTCCCAACCGGCCTTCGACGAAATCAGCAGTTCGTCGCGATACGGCTTGAAGTCGTCCTTGAAGAGTCGGCCGAAATTGGTTTCGGCGCTGCCGTACGGCGGCCCGTAATTGTTGGCGAGGTCGAAGTGCGTGATGCCGAGGTCGAAGGCTGTGCGCAGGATGTCGCGCTGCGTGGAAATCGGCGTGGTGTCGCCGAAGTTGTGCCACAGACCGAGCGACAGCGCAGGCAGTTTGAGACCCGACTTACCGCAGACGCGGTACTGCATATCCGAATAGCGTTCTGAAGCTGCTTCGTAAGCCATTGCTAGTGTCCTTGATGGTGAAGGCGCCCGACATGTGCGGGCATGGGCAATTGCATGCTGCGGGAGGCGTGCTGCTTTATTTTTGTAGGTGGGGGATGCAGCCAGACCGCTATGGTAGCGAATCGACGTGATGCATGCAGACACCCAGTATGCGGGATGGACGATCGCCTGCGGCTCCCCTACACTTTGCCCGACTCAAGCTCAGGGGAGAGATAGATGACGAAAGCGATTTCCATCGCGTTGATTGTCGGCGGTATCGTGCTGCTGTATTTCGGCGGGCAGGCGTTCAATTCGGTGAGCAGCGACGTCTCGCGCGTCTTTACCGGTTCGCCGTCCAACAAGGCGATCATGCTGATCGTGGGCGGCGTCGTGGCTACGATCGCCGGCCTGACGGGAATGGCTTTGTCGGGGCGGCGGCGCTAACGGCGTGCGCGATGCGCGGCGAGGTGCTTCGGGCTCCGGGTATCTGGTCCCGAAGCGCCACCACGACAAGTCGGGAAAGCCTAAAACGCCACCTCGGGCTTCGCAGCCGAACGGGTTCCCGGCAACGGCACGTTGCTCACGCCGTGATAGGTGTACACCAGCGAAAACTTCACTTGATCGCTGATGTTCTTGCCGGCTGAATGCAATGTATTGCAGTGGAAAAACACCACGTCGCCTGGCTTGAGTTCAGGCGACACCGCTGCGCGAATCCACTCCTGATTCTCTTCCAGATCGGAGCGGAAAAATTTGGCCTGATCGAACCGGTCGGAAGTGAACGTGGCGTTGTGGGACTTCGGCACTAGCCACAGCGCGCCGTTATCCACCGTCTCCGAGCCGACCGCCAGCCACACCGATACCAGATCGTCCCGCTCGAACGACCAATACCTTACGTCGCGATGCCAGCCGGTCAAGCTGCCATACGCCGGATGCTTGGTCATCATGCAGTTATGGTGCGCGCGTGACAGACGCGGCTCCTCGCCGAAATACAGTTCCATCCAGCCGCGAATCTCCGGCGCGGTCGCCCATTGCGCGAAACTCGGATGACGGCCATACGCATCCAGCAGCCGCCGCACCGTATGGCCGCCGGGCGCGTGTTTGGAGGTCGGCGCGCCCGGATACTGCAGATCCGCTTCGAACTCGATCGGCGCGGCCGCTTCCTGCAACTGACGCTGCGCAATCTGCCTGAATTCATCGCAACGCTCGGGCGGCACCAATCCGGGCACCACGACAAAACCCTGCTCCCGCAACGTCTGAATCTGCTCTTTCTTGGAATGAAGTGACATGGTGTTCCGTTACTGTCGACAAGCCGATGCAAGATTGTAAAGCGGGCGCGATCCCAAGGTGTGCCGTTTCGCCCGCGAGAAACCGCACCTTACGCACTACTTTCATGCGCTAGGCTCGATGTTGCGGCACTTCGAGTGGGCAAGCACGCACGAAAATTGACCGCAAAGGGCGCGATCCCACTGCCGCAAATCGCGATCTACCCCGTAAAAACCCGTATTCGCAGGGTAAAAACGGACTTTATGACGTCACGAATCGCGTGTAACCTGCGCTGCATGTTGATCGTTATTTCCGCACTTCCGCGCCGCGTACAGGCCGCCGAGGCCGACTCCGCCGTACACCGTGCACTTTTCCGTCGAATTCCAGGCTTTCGCGCCGTCCATCGCGACACCGCCATTGGCACATTTGGTGCTCCTCTTGGCGCACATTCCGTCGCGCGACACGTTGCCTATTTGTGAAGCCATGCATACTCTCCTGAGCACCCGTCTTACCCGCGCCGCACTGAAAGCAGCGCGTCCCGCGCGCCGCCATGTCGTGCGCGCGCTGCGCCATCACGCCACCCGCACCCGCGCGCTCGGCGAACAATGGCGCGATGCCAGAGCCGTCGACGGCATTCGCACCTGGTTCAACACGTTCTTCTCCGCCTTGCGTGTGCAAGGCGGCTCGCGCCGTTTTTCGCTGCGCACACTGCTGCGCAAACCGACGCCGCTGCGCCTCACCGCGCCACGTGCCCCTGCCGCCGTGCCACAGAACACGAGCCGTCGTCCGCGTCGCATGTCGACGAATGGCAGCACCGGCTGGTTCGCGTTCGCGTTTGCGAGCCGTTAAGCCGATTACGGAACGCAGCACGTTTGTTTCTGGACCGGCGCGGCTGCAACGGCTGCGCTGATGCAAGAACACGTCGCAGCCGTTGAAGCTGCCAGTCGACTGCGCAGCAAAGCAACCGACGCAAAATGAAAAAACCCCGCCTGGCTCACGCCAGCGGGGTTTTTTTCCGAAACGGACGGCTCGCGCTTATTCGGCCAGCGCGGCAACCGGTTCCGTACCGGCGGCTTCGGCGAGCGCCAATGCCTTGTCCGTGGATTCCCACGTGAATTCCGGCTCTTCACGGCCGAAGTGACCGTAGGCCGCGCTCTTCTCGTAGATCGGGCGCAGCAGGTCGAGCATCTGAATGATGCCCTTCGGACGCAGATCGAAATGCTCCTGCACGAGACGCGTGATGGTCGCGTCCGACACGCGGCCCGTACCGAACGTGTTCACCATCACCGAGGTCGGCTGGGCGACGCCGATCGCGTACGACACCTGAATCAGGCAGCGCGAAGCGAGGCCTGCGGCCACGATGTTCTTCGCGACATAACGGCCGGCATAAGCCGCCGAACGGTCGACCTTGGACGGATCCTTGCCCGAGAACGCGCCGCCGCCGTGCGGTGCGGCACCGCCGTATGTATCGACGATGATCTTGCGGCCGGTCAAACCGCAATCGCCTTGCGGACCGCCAATCACGAAACGACCCGTGGGGTTCACGAGGAACTTGATGTCGCCCTTGATGAGATCGGCCGGCAGGGTCGGCTTGATGACTTCTTCGATCACGGCTTCGCGCAGCGTGCCCAGATCGATATCCGGCGAATGCTGGGTGGACAGCACCACGGTGTCGATCGCATGCGGCTTGCCGTCGACATAACGCACAGTGACTTGCGACTTCGCGTCCGGACGCAGCCACGGCAGACGGCCGTCACGGCGCAGATTCGCCTGACGCTCCACCAGACGGTGCGACAGGTGGATTGGCAGCGGCATCAGTTCCGGCGTTTCTTCACACGCGTAACCGAACATCAGGCCCTGGTCGCCCGCGCCTTGATCGAGGTTGTTGTCGTGCGCGCGGTCCACGCCTTGCGCGATGTCCGGCGATTGCTTGTCGTACGCGACGAGCACCGCGCAGCCGCGGTAGTCGATGCCGTAGTCGGTATTGTCGTAGCCGATGCGCTTGATCGTGTTGCGCGCGACCTGGATGTAATCGACGTTAGCGGTCGTGGTGATTTCACCCGCCAGCACGACGAGACCCGTATTGCACAGCGTTTCCGCGGCGACACGCGAGTATTTGTCCTGAGCGAGAATGGCGTCGAGAATGGCGTCCGAAATCTGATCCGCGACTTTGTCGGGATGGCCTTCGGAAACGGATTCGGAAGTGAAGAGATAGTCGTTTGCCACGTTGCAGACTCCTGTTGTGTGGTTACGGTTGAGTTTCACGTAGCCAGCTTCGGGAGCCTTGAAGCGGCGACGCTTTAGCGGATTACCTGACCAGGCGGCGCAAATCACGTGGATTGCAGCCACCGGCTTCGCCCCGCAAGTTGTCTATTAACTCGGCGAAGCCCTTATTATAGCGACTTCTTATGATTGTCACAGAGTGTCCAAGAGTGCGGTATTACGTCAACTTTTCCGCTTTTCTGAAGCCCGTCCTGTGCCGCGCCTTTTTTCAGGGGGCGGCATGCTGAGCCGCTATGGCGCCAAACTCGCGATCGCGCTGCTGAAACTGTTTGCACTGTTGCCTTATGGTCTCACCGCTCGCATTGGCGACGGACTCGGCTGGCTGCTCTATCAGATCCCGAGCCGGCGCAAACGCATTGTCCATATCAACCTGAAGTTGTGCTTTCCCGAGTGGAGCGACGAGCGTCGCGATGACGTCGCGCAGAAGCATTTCCGCCACGCGATTCGCAGCTACCTCGAGCGCAGCGTGCAGTGGTTCGGCTCGGCGAAGAAGCTCGAAAAGCTGATCCAGCTCGACAGCGCGATCGATCTGACGGATCCGAATCTGCCGCCCACGCTGTTTCTCGGCTTTCACTTCGTGGGTATCGAGGCCGGTTCGATCTTTCTCAACTATTCGCTCAAGCGCCAATGCGGCTCGCTCTATCAGCCGATGTCGAACCCGGAGCTGGAAGAAGTCGCCAAAGCGGCGCGCGCGCGTTTCGGCGCGGATATGGCGAGCCGCGCAGACAGCGCGCGCGTCGTGCTGCGCTGGCTGCGCGAGCGCAAGCCGGTCATGCTCGGCGCCGACATGGACTACGGCGCGCGTAATTCCACCTTCGTGCCGTTCTTCGGCGTGCCGACCTGTACATTGACCGCAGTGGGACGTCTCGCCAAGGTCGGCCACGCGCAGGTCGTGCCGTTCATCGGCGAGGTGCTGCCGAATTACAAAGGCTACCGTCTCAAGGTGTTCAAGCCGTGGGAGAACTATCCGACCGGCGACGACGACGCCGACGCCCGTCGCATGAATGCTTTCCTGGAAGAGCAGATTCCGTTGATGCCCGAGCAGTATTACTGGGTCCACAAGCGCTTCAAGACCCGGCCGCCGGGTCAACCGAGCGTGTATTGAGCGACCGCCTCCGCGGTGTGTGAAGCAAGCGTCCGAACATGGAAATAACGCGGCGTTCGGGTCCACCTGTGGGCGGGTCACTTACAATAGCGTGATGAAACTGAAATTCACCAAAATGCACGGCGCGGGCAATGACTTCGTCGTGCTCGACGGCTACACCCAACCGGTCAACCTGACGCCGGCGCAGGTGCGCGCGCTCGCGGACCGGCATTTCGGCGTGGGCGCCGACCAGTTGCTGCTGGTCGAGAAGCCCACGGTGGCCGGCGTCGATTTCAGGTATCGCATCTTCAATTGCGACGGCGGCGAGGTCGAGCATTGCGGCAACGGCGCGCGCTGCTTCGTCAAGTTCGTGCGCGACAGGGGCCTCACCGATCAACGCAGCGTGCGCGTGCAGGTGCAAAAGGGCACCATCACGCTGACCATGCAGGAAAACGGCGAAGTGCTGGTCGACATGGGCACGCCCGTGTTCGACCCGGAACGCGTGCCGTTCGCCACGAAAGGCTTGGAAGGCCGCCGCGAAGGCGCGGACACGCTCTGGCCGCTCGACGTGAACGGCACGACACGCTGGATTTCGGTGGTATCGATGGGCAATCCGCACGCCGTGCAAGTAATCGACGACGTGGAAGCGTTCCCCGTGCTGGTCGAAGGCCCGGTGATCGAACGTCATGCCCGTTTTCCGCAGCGGGTGAACGCGGGCTTCATGCAGATCGTCGGGCGCAGTGAGATCAAGCTGCGCGTGTACGAACGCGGCGCGGGTGAAACGCTGGCGTGCGGCACGGGCGCGTGCGCGGCCGTCGCGGCCGGCATCCGGCGCGGGCTGCTGGACGCACCGGTGCTCGTGCACACACACGGCGGCAAACTGACCATCACGTGGGACGCCGCGCAAGCCGACCAGCCGTTGCTGATGGCCGGCCCCGCCGCGACCGTCTTCGAAGGCGAAATCGAACTGGCCGATTCATTAGCCGATACACAGGCCGCTTAAACTCATTGACCGATGCGCCGCCCTACGGCGTCGCCCCGTAGTCCTCTAGCCGAAACCATGAACGATCGCGAAGTCGCCGAATACCTGCTGGCCAATCCTGAATTCTTCGCCGAACACGCGGAAATGCTCGCGACGATCCGCCTCGCGAATCCGCACGGCAAAGCCGCGGTGTCGCTGCAGGAACGGCAGATGGAAATGCTGCGCGACAAGAACAAGCACCTTGAACGCCGCCTCGCCGAACTCCTGCGCTACGGCCACGAGAACGACAGCATCGCGTCGAAATTCAACCGCTGGACCATTCGCGTGATGGCCGAGCGCGATCCGTATGCGCTGCCGCGCACGATCGCCACCGGTTTGCGCGACATCTTCGACGTGCCGCAAGCCGCGCTGCGCGTGTGGGATGTGGCCGAACCGTATGCCCAGGCCGACTTCGCGCGCCATGTCGGCGAAGAAGTGCGCATTTTCGCTAACAGCCTGACCACGCCGTATTGCGGCGCGAATACCGGCTTCGAGGCGGCGCAGTGGCTGGTGCCCTCCGTGACCACGGTAAGCGACGAGGGCTCGGCCGGCCACGCGGCGCCCGAGCCGGCGCACGCAACCGAATCGATCGCGCTGCTTGCGCTGCGCGATCCGGAAGGCAAGGAAGAAGCGCCGACATTCGGCCTGCTGGTGATGGGTTCGGCAGACGCGCGCCGCTTCCACGACGGCATGGCCACTGATTTCCTCACGCAGATCAGCGCGCTGGCCAGTGCGGCGCTGAGCCGTCTGCTGCCGCGCTGAGCCGCACTCAGCTCCGCGCCAGCCGCTCGAAAACCCACCGTGACCGCCGCCGACCCGATCGCCGCCTATCTGTCGAATCTCGAACACGAGCGGCGGCTCTCGGCGCATACGCTGCGCGGCTACGCCCACGAACTGGAAGAACTCAGGCAGTTGGCCAAAGGCCGGCCGCTCGAAAGCCTCACAGCCGTGGACATTCGCGGCGCCGTTTCGCGGGCGCATGCAGGCGGCCTGACGGCGCGCTCGATTAGCCACCGGCTGTCGGCGTGGCGCGCGTTTTACCGCTGGTTCGCCGGCCGCGTCGATCTGCCGGCCAATCCGGTCGCGACCGTGCGCGCGCCGAAGCAGGCCAAACCGCTGCCCAAAGCGCTATCCGTCGACGACGCCACGCGCCTGATGGAAAGTCCGCCCGCCGCATCGCCCGAAGGTTTGCGCGATCACGCCATGCTCGAACTGTTCTACTCGTCCGGCCTGCGACTCGCGGAACTG
This sequence comes from Paraburkholderia sp. BL27I4N3, assembly GCF_003386115.1. Lineage (NCBI taxonomy): Bacteria > Pseudomonadati > Pseudomonadota > Betaproteobacteria > Burkholderiales > Burkholderiaceae > Paraburkholderia > Paraburkholderia sp. BL27I4N3. The sequence continues at coordinate 4,142,344 of NZ_QREJ01000001.1, forward strand.
GTCGGGCTCGACGCCCGTTTTGCCGATGCCGACGGCTATCGCTCGGCCGGCTGGCTCAAGCTCGATTCCGCTGAAGTCGAAGTGCTCGGCAAGGGCAACCGGCGCCGCGTTGTGCCGGTCGGCAGCAAGGCGCTGGAAGCCTTGATTGCCTGGCTCGCCGTCCGCGATCAGATGGTGAAGCACGATCCGCATCCGCTGTTTCTCTCGGCGCGCGGCAATCGCCTGTCGCCGAACGTCGTGCGCGAGCGTGTGAAGCGCGCGGCGCTGGTCGCCGGCATTCCCGCCAATGTGCATCCGCACGTGCTGCGGCATTCGTTCGCCACGCACGTGCTGCAGTCGAGCGGCGATCTGCGCGCCGTGCAGGAGTTGCTCGGCCACGCGAGCATCACCGCGACACAGGTCTACACCGCGCTCGATTTCCAGCATCTCGCGCACGTCTACGATCAGGCGCACCCGCGCGCCAAAAAACGCGACTGATTCCGCGGTCGATTCGCGGCGTACGGTCTCCGCCTCCGCCTTACCTGCTGCGTGCGCCGTGCCGCGCGGCCCATTGCTCTCTCTGACACCCTGATGAATACCGTTACGCTCAAACCGTCGAAAGAAAAGTCGCTGCTGCGGCGCCATCCGTGGGTTTATGCCAACGCGATTGACCGGATCGACGGCAATCCCGCGCCCGGCGCCACCGTGCTGGTGCGCGCGCACGACGGCCGTTTCCTCGCGCGTGCGGCGTACAGCCCGCATTCGCAGATCCGCGCTCGCGTGTGGAGCTTCGACGAAAGCGAGCCGATCGATCACGCGTTCTTCAAGCGCCGCGTGCAGCGCGCGCTCGCGCACCGTCAGACGATGGTCCACGACACCGGCGCGGTGCGGCTGATTTTCGGCGAAGCGGACGGGCTGCCGGGCTTGATCGTCGATCACTACATCGCCGAGGACGAAGGCCAGCGCAGCCAACTCGTCTGTCAGTTCATGGCGGCAGGCGTGGAGGCGTGGAAGGAAGCGATCGTTGCGGCGCTGACCGGCGCGACCGGCTGCACGAACGTCTACGAACGCTCGGACGTGTCGATTCGTCAGAAGGAAGGACTTGAGCAGATCACCGGCGTGCTGGCGGGCGAAGCGCCGTCGGAAGCGTTGATCGCGAGCGAAAACGGCGTGCGCTATCACGTCGACGTGCGCAACGGCCACAAGACTGGCTTTTACGTCGATCAGCGCGACAACCGCCTGCTCGTGCAGCAGCTCGCGCAGGATCGCGAGGTGCTGAACTGCTTCTGCTATACCGGCGGCTTCTCGCTGGCGGCGCTGAAAGGCGGCGCCAAACGCGTGGTGTCGATCGATTCGTCGGGCGACGCACTGGCGATCGCCCAACAGAACGTCGCAGCCAACGGCTTCGACGCCGAGCGCGCCACCTGGCTCGACGCCGACGCGTTCAAAACGCTTCGCCGCCTTCACGACGAAGGCGAGCGCTTCGACCTGATCGTGCTCGATCCGCCGAAATTCGCGCCGTCGCGCGAGCATGTGGACCGTGCGGCGCGCGCTTACAAGGACATCAACCTGACCGGCCTGAAGCTGCTGCGCCCGGGCGGCCTGCTCTTCACCTATTCGTGCTCCGGCGCGATCGACGCCGAGCTTTTCCAGAAGATCGTCTCCGGCGCGGCCGCCGACGCGCGCGTGGACGCCCGCATTCTCAAGCGGCTCGGCGCCGGGGTGGATCACCCATTGCTCACTGCATTCCCCGAAGGCGAATACCTGAAGGGCCTGCTGTTGCAAATCGCCTGATCGCCCATAGTTTCAGGGATGTTTCCGGCGCTGGATGCTTGGGCGACAGCGGACGCGGACCAGGGTCCGCCAGCGTCGCCTTGACAGATATGTTTCAATAACCGCCTGGACAGGGCAGCGCGCCACCCGGCTGCGCGCCCGGCACACGCATTCGTTTATTCACCTGATTACGCACCGTTACACGACCATACAGGCGACCCACATGATCCCAGTCACCATCCTGACCGGCTTTCTCGGCAGCGGCAAAACCACCCTGCTCAAGCGCATCCTGAATGAAAAGCACGGCATGAAGATCGCCGTGATCGAGAACGAGTTCGGCGAAGAGAACATCGACAACGAAATCCTTGTGCAGGACACGGGCGAGCAGATCATCCAGATGAGCAACGGCTGCATCTGCTGCACGATTCGCGGCGACCTGTCGCGCGTGCTGGGCGATCTGGCGGCGCAGAAGCAATCAGGCAAGCTGGATTTCGACCGCGTCGTGATCGAAACCACCGGCCTCGCCAATCCGGGCCCGGTTGCGCAGACGTTCTTCATGGACGACCAGATCGCCAATGAATTCCTGCTGGACGCGATCATCACCCTGGTCGACGCGAAGCACGCGAACCACCAGTTGGACGAACACGAAGTCGTACAGCGCCAGGTCGGTTTCGCCGACCGCCTGTTCATCACGAAGTCGGATCTGGTCGATGAAAGCCAATTGGCCGATCTCCGCCACCGCCTGCTGCATATGAACCCGCGCGCGGCCATCAAGGTGGTCAATTTCGGCGAAGCGGACATCAAGGAAATCTTCGACCTGCGCGGGTTCAACCTGAATTCGAAGCTCGAGATCGATCCGGACTTCCTCGTGGAAGACGAGCATGCGCACAGCCACGCTCACGCGCATGACGAGCACGGCCACACCCATGACGATCACGCCAACTGCGATCACGACCACGGCAAATGCGATCACGAAGGCCACGATCACGCGCATCACCATCATGCGCACCATGACGACAAGATCAAATCATTCGTCTACCGCAGCGACCGACCGTTCGATCCGAACAAGCTGGAAGACTTTCTTGGCGGCATTCTGCAGATTTATGGCGAGCGCCTGCTGCGCTACAAGGGCGTGCTCTATATGAAGGGCGTCGATCGCAAGGTGGTGTTCCAGGGTGTGCATCAGATGATGGGCAGCGATCTGGCCGCCAAATGGCAGCCCATTGAGAAGAAGACCAACAAGATGGTGTTTATCGGCATCGAACTGCCGCAAGACCTGATCACCGACGGACTGGACGCCTGCCTCGCCTAGGAAATGCGAAGCCCCGGCTTGCCCGGGGCTTGCCGTTTATTCAGACCGAGCGCCGTGCGACGCGGCACGCGCCGTGCTAATGCGTGAATGTAAATATGCGCAAAGCGCGCGCCGGCCAAATCATCTGCTGAATCCGCCTTAACGACGGCCGAAAGCTCACTGAAAAGTCGCGCGTATGAAAAGCGCGTGAAAACCCTGCTGTATTAAAGCGTGCACGACCATCGCTTTTTGGTCGTGCGCGCGTTATATTTTCGGGATATCGGGGTGCCGTACGGGGATTTTCACCACTTGCGGCGCTAGATTGTGGTTCAGTTACAATACGTGCCCACTGGAGAATGACAACGAATTGCCCGGTCAGCGCGTATCCCGCGACGGGCCTGAAAGGCGCCGGAAAATCTTATCCGGACGATACGCCGACAATGCCGGCTGGCAGCGCCTGAAAAGGCGCGCTGTCGGCAAGCAATGCCTCAGGAGCATTTGAGAATCGGTTTCCAGAGGAGTTCGGCCCCGCATTAGCGTTGCGACGCCCGGCGTGTGGGCGCCAGGCGCTTCGGCGTCACGACAGTCCACCGTCCGTGCCCGCCTTGGTGCTCAGCGTCTTCTAGGCGCATTTGCGGGCAATACGAAAGTGCGGGCACTATGTAAGAGTTTTGCCTCACATTGAAGAAGTAAGCCAGATGACGACGAAACGACTCTTGACCGAAGCCGAAATCCTGAAGATGAGCGACAAGGATTACATGAATGAGGATCAGCTCGCCTTCTTCAAGAACAAGCTCGAACAACTGCAGGCGGATATTCTCCGCAATGCCGGCCAGACGACCGAGAACCTGCGCGAAACGGTCATCGTGCCGGACCCGGCCGACCGCGCAACGATCGAGGAAGAGCATGCGCTCGAACTGCGCACGCGCGACCGCGAGCGCAAACTGCTGAAGAAGGTGCAGCAATCCATCGCGCGCATCGACTCGGGCGACTACGGCTGGTGCGAAGAAACCGGTGAGCCGATCGGCATCCCGCGTCTGCTCGCACGGCCCACGGCCACCCTGTCGCTCGAAGCGCAGGAGCGCCGCGAACTGCGCCAGAAGCTGTTCGGCGACTGAACGCTTGCGGCGCGGCTTCGGCTCCGCGCCCTGAAACGCTGCTTCGTCGAGAGGCGCACGGTGAGCCGTGCGCCTTTTTCTTTTGTGTGACGCATTTCTGAGGCATTGCTGTGGTGCAGACGGTTTCCACCTTGCCTCGGCACCTCCTTATCGGCGTAACCACCGCTTTCGCTTCCGAACTCATCTGTATTTGTCCTATGCCATTTGCCGGCCCGCGAGCGGGATTCATGCTATCCCGACCCCGCGCCGCGTGATGCCGCGCGGACGCGCACCCCGCACCAATTCACGTGTTTTTTGTCTTATGCCATTTGCCGGCTCTTGATATGACCGCGCACGCCCTAAAATAAATCGGACATGCGCTGCACGAGCGCGCGCCGGCCGGTTGGTTTGTTAGCGTCGCGCGCCGTCCGCTTTCAGGATTCATGCGGTAGCGCAGTGCGCTGCCGCGTCCTACCCGTTTTGCAAAGAGGAACGCATATGGAGCAATTTCACGGCACGACGATCGTCTCCGTGCGCCGCGGCGACAAAGTCGCGCTCGGCGGCGACGGCCAGGTGACGCTAGGCAACATCGTCATGAAAGGCGGTGCGAAGAAAGTCCGGCGCATCTATAACGGCAAGGTGCTGGTCGGCTTCGCCGGCGGCACGGCCGACGCCTTCTCGCTGCTCGACCGCTTCGAAGCGAAGCTGGAAAAGCATCAGGGCAATCTCACGCGCGCCGCCGTCGAACTCGCCAAAGACTGGCGCACCGACCGCATGCTGCGCCGTCTCGAAGCCATGCTGATCACCGCGGACGCCACGACCACGCTCGTCATCACCGGCAACGGCGACGTGCTCGATCCGGAAGGCGGCATCTGCGCGATCGGTTCCGGCGGCGCTTATGCGCAAGCCGCCGCGACCGCGCTCGCTCACAACACTGACCTGTCGCCCCGTGAAATCGTGGAGAAGTCGCTGGAGATTGCGGGCGACATGTGCATCTACACGAACCATAACCGCGTTATCGAGACGATCGAGTAAGGACCCACGATGAGCACCATGACCCCTGCCGAGATCGTCTCGGAACTCGACAAACACATCATTGGCCAAGGCCGCGCGAAAAAAGCGGTGGCGGTGGCGCTGCGCAATCGCTGGCGCCGTCAGCAGGTTGAAGATCCGCTACGTCAGGAAATCACGCCGAAGAACATTCTGATGATCGGACCGACCGGCGTCGGCAAGACCGAAATTGCGCGCCGCCTGGCGAAACTGGCCGACGCGCCATTCATCAAGATCGAAGCAACCAAGTTCACCGAGGTCGGCTATGTGGGCCGCGACGTGGACAGCATCGTGCGCGACCTGATCGAAATTTCCGTCAAGCAGACGCGCGAAACGGAAATGCGCAAAGTGCGGACCAAGGCCGAAGATCAGGCCGAAGACCGCATCCTCGATATTCTGCTGCCGAGCGCGCGGCCCGTCGGCTTCGGCGCGAGTTCGAGCGCGGCTGATACCGTCGACGAAGGCAGCACGACACGCCAGACCTTCCGCAAGCGTCTGCGCGAAGGCTTGCTTGACGACAAGGAAATCGAGCTCGACGTGGAACAGCCGCAAGTCGGCATGGACATCATGGGGCCGCCGGGCATGGAAGACATGACCGAGCAGATCCGTTCGATGTTCGCGAACATCGGCGGCGGCAAGAAAACGCGCCGCAAGCTGAAGGTGAAAGAAGCGCTGAAGGTTCTCACCGACGAAGAAGCCGGCAAGATGCTGAACGACGAAGAGGTGAAAACCAAAGCTGTGCAGAACGTCGAGCAGAACGGCATTGTGTTTCTCGACGAAATCGACAAAATCGCCTCGCGCAACGAAGCCGGCGGCGGTGAAGTTTCGCGTCAGGGCGTGCAGCGCGATCTGCTGCCGCTGGTCGAAGGCACCACGATCAACACCAAGTACGGCATGGTGAAGACCGATCACATTCTGTTCATTGCGAGCGGCGCATTCCATTTGGCCAAGCCGAGCGATCTGATTCCGGAATTGCAAGGCCGCTTTCCGATTCGCGTCGAACTGGACTCGCTCTCGGTGAACGACTTCGAATCGATCCTGGTTTCCACGGATGCGAGCCTCGTCAAGCAATACCAGGCATTGCTCGCCACCGAAGACGTGCAACTGGAATTCGCCGACGACGGCATCCGCCGCCTCGCCGAGATCGCGTACTCGGTGAACGAAAAGACCGAGAACATCGGCGCACGGCGTCTGTACACGGTGATCGAAAAGCTGCTCGAAGAAGTCTCGTTCGCGGCCGGCAATCACTCAGGCCGGACGGTGCAGATCGACGCGGCTTATGTCGATCGCGCGCTGAACGAAGTGGCGGAAGACGAGGATCTGTCGCGCTACGTGCTGTGATGTCGTTGCCGGGATTGCCTCGTTCTGTTGCTTTCACGGCTTGAGGCGGAACTGATACAAGGCGTATAAGAAAACGGGCTGCCTTTGATTGGCAGCCCGTTTTTATTGGCTTAAGGCAAGCTGAATTGAATCGAGGCCCTTATTGCTTGACCGGCCGCTTCGCCAGCTTGCGCTGCAGCGTGCGACGATGCATGTTCAACGCGCGCGCGGTAGCCGAAATATTGCCGCCGTGCTCGGCGAGCACGCGTTGAATATGCTCCCACTCCAGACGTGCCACCGACAACGGCGTGGGATGCTCGATCGCCTCTTCAGCTTGCAGCGCACTCGCTTCACTTTGCAGCGCCGACAGAATCGTCTCGACGTTGGCAGGTTTGGCCAGGTAATTATCGGCACCGTCTTTCACCGCCTGCACCGCGGTAGCGATGCTCGCATAGCCCGTCAGCACCAGCATGCGCGCGTCGGGCTGCAAATCGCGCAACGGTGCGACGAGCGTGAGACCTGAGTCGTTGCCGAGATGCAGATCCACCGTGATCTGGCTGAACTTCTGCTGATTTGCCAGCTTGATGGCCTCATCCGCGTTGTGCGCCTCGCTCACCGTGTAGCCGCGCCGGGTGAGCCCGCGAGCGAGGATGCCGGAGAACACCTCATCGTCGTCGATCACCAGAAAATTCATATCGCTCATGCCTGTTTCTCCGTGTTGGATGGCGCAGCGCCTAGACGGCCTTTGCCAGAAAATTTGCGTCCGGCGAGCGGCAGCTTAAGGACCGCGCGCGTGCCACGCGGCTTGATAGCGCTGACATCGGTCAACTCGATCGACCCATTCAGACGCGCCGCCGCCGAAAAAGCCAGATAGAGGCCCACACCGTGCCCACCTTGCGTGCTCTCGACCGGCATCGCTCCGAGCGAGCCGCGCAACGCGGCCGGAATGCCGGGGCCCGCATCACATACTTCGAAGACGATCTGGTCGCCGCGCGCCCCCAGCGCGCAGGACAGCGTCACGTGATCGCGGCTTGCACGCGCGGCGTTGTCGAGCAAAATCGTGAGAATCTGACTCACGGCCACCGTATCGTCAAGACTGACATCCGCCGGCGGCACGCCAACCCGCTCGAACTTCACATGCGGATGACGCAAGCGCCACTGCTCGGCAAACGATTCGAGCCACTCGCCGACCTGCTGCCGGTTGGTAGTTGTCGATGCCCGGCTGCGCAAGCGTGCAAGCGCCGACGTACACAGGGTCATCTGCTGTTCGAGCAATTCGAGATCGGCGCTATAAGGCGCAAGTCCCTTATCTGAACGCGCTGCATCTCGCAATTCTTCGGACAACATGGCAATTGTAGACAACGGCGTTCCGATTTCGTGCGCGACGGTAGCGGCCTGCACACCCAGAGCGACCGCGCGTTCGTCGTGAAGCAAGCGCTGCTGCGCATCTCCGAGCGCTGCGTCACGTAGCCGCAATGCTCGCGACATGCGCGCAACGAACCATGCAATGAGGCCGACGCTGACCATGAAGTTCACCCACATGCCGGCTCGGTAGTAGTCGAACAGGTTCGCCGGATTGTCGAGATTCAGCGGCACGGAATCGAAACCGAGGACTGCGTAACAGGCCACGGCGAACGCCGCGAGCCACGCCATCAGATGCCACGGCAGCACGGCCGCGGCGATGGCGAGCGACGGCAGATAAAGCGAAACGAATGGATTGGTGGTGCCGCCGGAGAGAAACAGCAGCGCGGACAACGCGCCCAGATCGACCCAGATCTGGCCGAACAATTCCATGTTGGATTCGGGGCGCTGCTGCGAGACACGCCACCATGTGATTCCGTTGAAGATCACTTCGAGCGCGATCACCAGCAGCATGGCGGGCAGCGGCAAGTGCACGCCGATGAAAATCTGCACGAACGCAATCGTCATCAACTGGCCAATGATCGCAAGGCTGCGCAGCCAGAACAGATGCCCGAGATTGACGCGGCCAGTGTTGGTGATTCGGTGCATGACTTTAACTTTAATTTACCTGTTCGGACTAGTCCGACTTACCTCGCGGCCTTGCGTCGGTAACATGGAATTTTTGCGATAGCGCTTAACGGGAACGAACTTTCTTCGGCTCCTTCATCGCGCAACTCATCCATGCTACCGACTCCCCACAGCGAGGCCGACGCCTCTTCAGCTTTCCTGACTGTTCTGCGACAAGCCGCCGCAGCCCGGCAAACCGGCACGGCGCAGGCCGAAGCCGCCTGCCTCGACGCTGCGGCGCGAATTCATCCGCTCGACGACGCCTCGCTCAGTTCGCTCATGACCAAGCTGCTCGAACAACAGCGCTCCGGCGACGCAATCGAACTCGCCGCCATTATTGCCCAACTCGATCCGCGCAACGCTCTTGCACACTTTCGCCTCGGCTACGCGCTGCAGATGGCGAACCGGCATGCCGAAGCCATCACGCCCTATCGCCATGCACTCACAATCGATCCGCGTTTGCCGCGCCTGTGCAACAATCTCGCCGCTGCGCTGACGTTCACCGGCGGCAGCCTGAACGAACGGATCACGCTGCTGGAAAATGCCGTCCGCGATGAACCCGATGAGGGCGACGGCTGGACCAATCTCACGCACGCTTACCGTATAAATATGGACCTGCCGCGCGCGCTCGAAGCCGGCGCAAAGGCCGTGCAATGCGCGCCGCATAGCCCGCTGGCGCACAACAACTATGGGCTGACGCTGCGTGAAGCGCAACGTTGGGACGACGCGGCGCAAGCCGCCCAAACCGCTTGCGCGCTAGCCCCCGACGACGCCAGCATGCGCTCCAATCTCTCCATGCTGCAGCTCGTTCATGCCGATTATGCGCACGGTTGGGCATCGCATGAAGCGCGCTGGGACGGTTCTTCGGAATTGGGCGGCAACCGTCCGGTAATGCCGGCGCCGCTTTGGCGCGGCGAACCGCTTGCCGGAAAGACATTGCTCGTATGGGGCGAGCAAGGCATGGGCGACCTGTTGCAGTTCTGCCGCTACATTCCAATGCTGGCCGAGCGCGTCCATCGCGAAGGCGGCCGTCTCGTCTGGAATTCATTTCCGCAGATGGGCGCGCTGCTCGCGCGCAGCCTCGGCGCTCATGCGGACGAGTTTTCAGCCGGTGGCGGGGTCGAATCGCTGCCGGCGTTCGATTACGAGGTTCCTTTGCTGAGCCTGCCGCTGATTTTCGACACGCGCGAAGAAACGATTCCGGCGGCGCCCTATCTGCAAGCGGACCCGCGCGCCATCAACTCGTGGCAAGAGCGGCTGGCCGGGGAATCGCGGCTCAAAGTCGGGTTGACGTGGACCGGCAGCCATGGCCATCAACGCAATCCGTTCCGGCGTGTCGGCTGGGAGCGCTATGCGGCTCACTTCGGCGGCATGCAGGACGTGGCGTTCTATTCGCTGCAGCCGGGCGCTGGCGCGGACGTGGCGGCGGCACGTGCGGCCGGCTTGCCGATGACCGACTACACCGCCGAATTCGCGACCTTCGACGATACAGCCGCGTTTGTCGGCGCGCTCGATCTCGTCATTACGGTTTGCACCTCGGCGGCGCATCTGAGCGGCGCAATCGGCCAGCGCACGTGGGTGCTGCTCGACGTCAACCCGCATTGGGTCTGGCTGCTCGACCGCCGCGACAGCCCGTGGTATCCGAGCGCCACGCTTTACCGGCAGCCGCAATTCGGTCAGTGGGAGCCGGCGCTGGAAGCCGTCGCGCGTGATCTGAGTGCGCTTGCGGCTCAGCACCGCCGGGCGGCATAAGCGCGCCGCGCTTAAGTAGGCGGATCGCGCTACCGTGAGCCGGTGGCGCACCCCTGAGCCGGTGGCGCTCTCGCAAGACGGCGACGCTGCGCCCGTAGGCCAGTGGCGCGCTCGCCAGCTAGCAACACCCCCGGGGACTGACTGTGCTTTCCCCCAAGCTACGCCGGCTCGCGCGGCCTTCCCCCGCCAATCACACGCCGCCGGGCCTCACCTGAGCCGCCTGCGCAATCTCCGCCGCAAGACATTCAGGACACAAACAGCGCCCAGTTGGATCGAGCCGGTCTGCCGACAACGGCGGCATCTCGCGACACCAGCAGTCGAATGGCTGGCCGTGCATGGCGCAATCGAACGCGTTGCCGCAGCGCGGGCAGCGCGCGCGGCCTTCAGAACGGGAAACGGACGGTTTCATGACAGCCTGGACACCCTCGCAGCAACGGGGATCAGGAAATGATGCCACGACTGGCGAACCACCGTGAGTCGTCCGTTCGGCTAATTTACGGGCACCTCCGAGGCGCGGTACGCTTTGTCTTCCGTTGGCGTGCGGGCCGTGATTGCGCGGTGCGCAAAGCCCACGGCGCCCGCCGCCCGCGCAACTATCGAAAACCCTGTTGCAGCGCGCCAGTCCTGTACAATTCGCCCTGTTTCAACTGTTCCGTGCCTGAGCCTGCCGCCATGTCCGAGCTTCCCGACCTTTCGCAGATCGCGCCCACCCTGAAGGCTGAAATCCTGGCCGAGGCGCTTCCCTACATTCGTCAGTATCACGGTAAGACCGTGGTCATCAAATACGGCGGCAACGCCATGACCGAAGAGCGGCTCAAGCAAGGCTTCGCGCGCGACGTGATCCTGCTCAAGCTGGTCGGCATCAATCCGGTCATCGTGCACGGCGGTGGTCCGCAGATCGACCAGGCGCTGAAAAAGATCGGCAAACAGGGCACGTTCATCCAGGGCATGCGCGTCACCGACGAAGAGACGATGGAAGTCGTCGAATGGGTGCTCGGCGGCGAAGTGCAGCAGGACATCGTCACGCTGATCAACCACTTCGGTGGCCACGCGGTCGGTCTGACGGGCAAAGACGGCGGCCTGATCCACGCGCGCAAGATGCTGATGCCGGATCGCGACAATCCTGGTCAGTACGTGGATATTGGCCAGGTGGGTGAAGTCGAGGCGATCAATCCGGCGGTCGTGAAAGCGCTGCAAGATGACGCGTTCATTCCGGTGATCTCGCCGATCGGCTTCGGCGAAGACGGCCTCTCGTACAACATCAACGCGGATCTGGTCGCGGGCAAGCTGGCGGTGGTGCTGAACGCCGAAAAGCTCGTCATGATGACCAACATCCCCGGCGTGATGGATAAGGAAGGCAATCTGCTGACCGATCTGTCGGCGCGCGAAATCGACGGCCTGTTCGCCGACGGCACGATCTCCGGCGGCATGCTGCCGAAAATCTCGTCGGCGCTGGACGCGGCCAAGAGCGGCGTGCGCTCGGTGCACATCATCGACGGCCGTATCGAGCACTCGGTGCTGCTGGAAATTCTCACCGAACAGCCGTTCGGCACAATGATCCGTTCGCATTGATTCCTGCCTCAAATCCGGCACACGCGGCACGTCATGGCGTGCCCTGTGTGCCGTGCTGCTGCGCTGGGCAGTCATCCGGCGCGCGCTACACTTTCGGCGGCTCGCAGCGGCGCGCCGCCACAAAGCACCACCCCACTACCTCGTCCTTGCTCGCCACCCGCACCGTGAACCGTTCGCGTTCGCCGCGTGAGGCAACTGTTCGCGCCTGAACGGCGTCCTCCACCATGCGCACTCCCACCTCCCGAAACCGTCGGCCGCACATCGCAGGGGGCCGTCCGGTCTGGCTGTTCGATCTCGACAATACGCTGCATCACGCGTCGCACGCGATTTTTCCGGCGATCAATCAGGGGATGACGCAGTACATCATCGACGCGCTGCAGGTGGACATCGACGAAGCAAACCGTCTGCGCACCGGCTACACGCAACGCTATGGCGCAACGCTGCTGGGCCTGACACGCCACCATCCGCTCGACGCGAACGACTTCCTGAAGGTCGTGCACACCTTCCCCGATCTCGGTTCGATGATCCGCCATGAACGCGGCGTCGCGCGCCTAGTCGCTGCCCTGCCGGGCCGCAAGATCGTGCTGACGAACGCGCCCGAAGCCTACGCGCGCGCGGTGCTCGCCGAACTGCGAATCGAGCGTCTGTTCGAGCAGGTGATCGCCATCGAACATATGCGCGATCGCCGCCGCTGGCGCGCCAAGCCCGACCACGGGATGCTGCGCAAGGCCATGCGCGACGCGCACGTTTCGCTAAAGGACGTGATCCTCGTCGAAGACACGCGTTCGCACTTGAAAAACTATCGGCGGCTCGGCATCCGCACGGTGTGGATCACCGGCCATCTGCCACGCAAGCCGCACGCGGACGGCATACCGACTCGCCTGCCGGGCACCGGCCGGCCACACTATGTCGATAGAAGCATTCGTTCGTTAAAATCGCTACGACTGAGCACCCGCTCGGTTCGATTGAAGAGACAGCAGACGGGACGACAGCCATGCAGCCGATCGACAAGCCTGACGAAGTCTTAACCGAACACGAACCGACCACCACGCTCGCCGCCCCGCGCGCGCAGCGCCTGAAGCCGGGCGAGCGCCGCGTGCACATCCTGCAGACGCTCGCCGCGATGCTGGAGGCGCCCAAGAGCGAAAAGATCACCACCGCGGCGCTCGCCGCCCGGCTCGGCGTATCGGAAGCCGCGCTGTATCGTCATTTCGCCAGCAAGGCGCAAATGTTCGAAGGGCTCATCGAGTTCATCGAGCAGACCATCTTCGGGCTGATCAATCAGATCGTCGACAAGGAAAGCAACGGCGTGCTGCAGGCGCGTTCGATTGCGCTGATGCTGCTCAACTTTCCCGCGAAGAACCCCGGCATGACGCGCGTGCTGACGTGCGAGGCGCTGGTCGGCGAGCATGAACGGCTGACCGAGCGCGTCAATCAGATGCTGGAGCGCGTCGAGGCGTCGTTGAAGCAATGCCTGCGGCTTGCACAAATGGAAGCGAACACCGCGGCGAGTTCGGGCGAGGGCGCCGTCCCGCTGCCGGCCGGCTACGATCCCGCGATCCGCGCGAGTCTGCTGCTGAGCTATATCATCGGCCGCTGGCATCGCTATGTGCGCAGCGGCTTCGCGCGACCGCCCGCCGACCACGCCGACGCGCAACTGCTCCTGATTCTTCAGTAGTCCGCGCGGCTTGCGTCGCGCCACGCTCTGAGCCCGCGACGTTGCCGCACGAAAATTTCCGCTATACTTTGCGCCTGACCGCGGGACCCCGATTCATTCGGAACCGCCGTCCGCAACACCCTGAACACCTGCTTGAAAAGCTTATACGCGCCGATTTGCTGACTCGATTGCGGGCGCGCGAACTGCCGGGAACGTTTCCCGCGGTTCACTATAAATGCGGCTAAAGAGGTCGTCAGCCACGCACACAGTCGTTCCTCCGTGCTTTCGCCGACGCCGTTTAGCCGCCCTGTTTCGACAAATGGCGGAATGAATGGAATCGATCGGTATCGTCGCTCCCCACAAAATGCATTTCTCCGAGCCGCTGCAATTGCAGAACGGCAGCTCGCTGGCCGGTTACGACCTGATGGTCGAGACCTACGGCACGCTCAACGCCGCGCATAGCAACGCGGTGCTGGTGTGCCACGCGCTCAACGCGTCGCATCACGTGGCGGGCGTGTACGCTGACAATCCCAAGGACATCGGCTGGTGGGACAACATGGTCGGGCCGGGCAAGCCGCTCGACACCGACAAGTTCTTCGTAATCGGTGTGAACAACCTCGGATCGTGCTTCGGCTCGACCGGGCCGATGAGTATCGACCCGGCCACCGGCAACCCGTACGGCGCCACGTTCCCGGTCGTGACAGTGGAAGACTGGGTCAACGCCCAGGCGCGCGTCGCCGATCAGTTCGGCATCACGCGTTTCGCGGCGGTGATGGGCGGCAGCCTCGGCGGCATGCAGGCGCTCGCGTGGAGCATGATGTATCCGGAGCGCGTCGGTCATTGCATCGTGGTCGCGTCCACACCCAAGCTGTCGGCCCAGAACATCGCGTTCAACGAGGTCGCGCGCTCGGCGATTCTGTCGGACCCGGATTTCCACGGCGGCAACTACTACGCGCATAACGTGAAGCCGAAGCGCGGCTTGCGCGTCGCGCGCATGATCGGCCACATCACGTATTTGTCGGACGACGACATGGCCGAGAAATTCGGCCGCTCGCTGCGTCGGGCGGAAGGCGCGGTAGACGCGTATAACTTCAACTTCGACGTGGAATTCGAAGTGGAGTCCTATCTGCGTTATCAGGGCGACAAATTCGCCGACTACTTCGACGCGAACACCTACCTGCTGATCACCCGCGCGCTCGACTATTTTGATCCGGCCAAGGCTTTCGACGGCGATCTGACCGCCGCCGTCGCGCACACCACGGCGAAATATCTGATCGCCAGCTTCTCGACCGACTGGCGTTTCGCGCCGGCCCGCTCGCGCGAACTGGTGAAAGCGCTGCTCGACCACAAGCGCACGGTCACATATGCGGAAATCGACGCGCCGCACGGCCACGACGCCTTCCTGCTCGACGACGCGCGCTATCACAACCTGATGCGCGCCTACTACGAACGTATTGCGAACGAGGTGAACGCATGAACCAGCGAGCACTCGATTACCTGGCGCTGCGCCCGGACTTCCGCGCGATCGCGCGCTGGGTCGAACCGCGCGCCACCGTGCTGGATCTGGGCTGCGGCGATGGCTCGCTGCTCTCGCTGCTGACCGAAGAACTGGACGTGCAGGGCTACGGCATCGAAATCAACGACGCGGGCGTGCTGGCGTCGACGCAGAACGGCGTCAACGTAATCCAGCAGAATCTGGAAGACGGCCTGCGCCTGTTCGAAGACGGCAGCTTCGATTTCGCGATTCTGTCGCAGACGCTGCAAACCATTCATCAGACGGCGGCGATCCTGCGCGAGACCGTGCGGGTCGGCAAGGAATGCATCGTGTCGTTCCCGAACTTCGGCTACTGGGCGCATCGGCTCTCGGTGCTGCAGGGGCGCATGCCGGTGTCGAAGTCGCTGCCTTATCAGTGGCACAACACGCCGAACGTGCGGGTACTGACCATCGAGGATTTCGAGGCGCTGGCGCCGGAAGTCGGCATCGAGATTCTTGACCGCGTGGTGCTGCACGACGGTCAGGTGGTGCGGTGGGGGGTGAACTGGCGTGGTAGTCTTGCGGTCTATCGCGTCAAGAAAAGCTAACCCCACTTATCCACATGTCGAACCCGCCGCACGAGGCGCCTGCACTTACCGCTCACGAAGAACATCCCGGCTGGCGCGCGTTCCTGAATACGCGCATGCTGATCTGCGTCTTTCTCGGCTTTACGTCGGGCTTGCCGCTGTTCACGCTCGTCTACCTGGTGCAGGCGTGGTTACGCTCAGAAGGCGTCAATCTGAAGGAAATCGGCCTCTTTGCGCTGATCCAGTTCCCGTACACCTGGAAATTCATCTGGGCGCCGTTGATGGACCGCTACGTCCCGCGTTTTCCGGGCTGGCGTCCGGGCAGACGGCGCGGCTGGATGCTGGTCACGCAAATACTCGTGGCCGGCGCCATTGCCACCTTGGGGTTCGTGTCGCCTAAAGATTCGATCTGGACGGTGGCGGCTTTGACCGCGCTGGTCGCGTTCTTCGGCGCAAGCCAGGACATTGTGATCGACGCCTACCGGCGCGAGTTGTTGAGCGATACCCAGCAGGGTCTGGGCAACGCGGTGCACGTGAACGCTTACAAGATCGCGGCGCTGGTGCCCGGTTCGCTCGCGTTGATCCTGTCCGACCATTTGCCTTGGACCACCGTTTTCATTGTGACGGCGGCGTTCATGCTGCCTGGCATGGTGATGACACTCGTCGTGCGCGAACCCGAAGTCCACGGCACGCCGCCCAAAAATCTGCGCGAAGCGATCGTGCAGCCATTCAAGGAATTCATTCAGCGCGACGGCTGGCGCGGCGCGCTGTTCGTGCTCGGTTTCATCTTTCTGTACAAGCTCGGCGACACGATGGCGACCACGCTGTCCACCTCGTTCTTTCTCGACATCGGCTTTTCGCGCACGCAGATCGGCGTGATCGCGAAGACCACCGCATTCGGCGCGAGTCTGGCGGGCGGGATTGTCGGCGGGATCTGGCTGATGAAAATCGGCATCGGCCGCGGGCTGTGGATCTTCGGTGTCCTGCAGATGGTGTCGACGCTCGGCTTCGCATGGCTCGCGCACCTCGGGCCGGCATCGCCCGGTCTCGTGGCAATTTACGACATCGCCGTCTGGCTGAGCGAAGGCACGACGAAGCTGCTGGCACTGGTGGGCGTCGATTGGGCGGTGCAGCTCGAGCCGCGTTCAGTTGCGCTGGCGCTTGTCTACGGATTGGAAACCTTTGCCACCGGGCTGACGATGGCGGCCTTCACCGCCTATATCGCCAGCACCACCGATCCGCGCTACACCGCCACCCAGTTCGCCCTCTTCACGAGCCTTGCTTCGGTGCCGCGCACGCTGGCTTCCGCGGCGAGTGGCTACGTGGTCGCGCAGATCGGCTGGTTCGACTACTTCATCGTTTGTACCGCGCTGGGGTTGCCCGGCATGCTGCTTCTGCTGCGTATCGCGCCGTGGAGGAAGCAGTCGTGAAGGCGCTTCTTTCGAAGGGTGCGGCGCGCTCGGTGACGTCTCGGCGCCCTGCCATCAAGGGCAGCCGCGCGGCGCTGCACGCCGTATGCGCGCTTGGCTGTGCGAGCCTGACATTTGCCGCGCCATTGAACGCCTCTGCGGCAGCCGTGCCGGCTGCGGCCACCAGCGCACCCGCGGCGACTCCGGCGCCGGCCACTACGTCAGCACCGACGGCGAAGCCCGCAGCGGCGACAGCCGCGAGCCCTGAAAACGCGACATCCGCGGCACAGGGCGCGAACAATGCCACCGGCGCAGCGGGTGCAGGCAGCGCGCCCGCCGCTGCAACGCCGCCTTCATCACCTCCCTCGCCCCAACTGACGCAGCCGCCGCCGGCCCCGGTCACGGCCAGAACGCCCGCCGCGACATCTTCGCCACCCGCAGCCACCAAAGCGCCGGCCGTCCCCTCGATGCCCGCCCCGGCGTCCGCGTCGTACACCCTGAACACGCAGTTGCGTTACGGCGGTTATCTGGTGTTCCGCAACCTGATCCCATCGCCGATGCTCGAGGCGCAAGCCGCCGACGAGTTCAGCCAGATCACCTACGGCGCCGAGCATTCGAACCGTCTGTATGCCGACACCGACGCGCATGTCACGCGCGTGCGCTCGATCGTCGACAAGATGATTCCGTACTCGCTGAAATGGAACGAGCGGGCCAGGAACTGGAAATGGGATGTAGCGGTGGTGCGCTCGCCCGATATCCGCATGTACTGTCTGCCGGGCGGCAAGATCGTCGTGTACGGCGGACTGCTCGACCGCGCGCATCTGAACGACAATGAGCTCGGCATGCTGATCGGCCATGAGATCGCGCATGCGTTGCGCGAGCATGCACGCGAGCGGCTCGGCCAACTGCAGGCAAGCCAGCTCGACTCGTCCGGCACGATCCCGCAGCTATTCGGGCTCGCCGATCTGGGCGCGGCGCCGCTTGGCATCGGCTCGCGCCTGCTGGAAATGAAGTACGAAAATACCGACGAGACCGAAGCCGACGTGATCGGCAGCGATATCGCATCGCGCGCCGGCTTCGATCCGCGCGCGGCGGTCACGCTGTGGGACAAGCTGGCGCAGGCCACGCGCAGCAATCGCGATCAAGGCTTCATCTACGTGCATCCCTACACGCCGGCGCGCCGTCAGGACATCGTCAAGCGCTTGCCGGACATGCTGCCGCTCTACGCGAAGGCGATCGGCAAGACCGTGGACGCGTTGCCGGACTACGCCGGCATGGGCCGGCCGCGCCGCAAACTGGCCCGCGATTGAGTTGCGCGGGCCTTTAGCGTCAGCTTCTTCCGTGACAACGCATGCCGCAGGGCGGAGTTCAGGTTTACTTGCTGCGCACTCGCACTCGCACTCGCACTCGCACTCGCACTCGCACTCGCGACCATTGTCGTGACAAAGGCGAGCCCTCAGCCTCGCTTGCCGTGCTTACTTCTTCACCTTGTGGTCGTAATCCACCGTTAGTGGCGCATGGTCGCTGAACTTGATATCGCGGAACACATCGGTACGTTTCGCCTTGCTCGCGATACCCGCCGTCGCGATCTGATAATCGATCCGCCACCCGACGTTCTTCGCATACGCCTGACCGCGATTGCTCCACCATGTGTACTGTTCCGGCCGCTGGTCGAGCGTGCGGAACACGTCGACGTAACCCACTTCATCGAATAGTTTGGTGAGCCATGCGCGTTCTTCCGGCAAGCAACCCGAATTCTTCTGGTTGCTCTTCCAGTTCTTGATATCGATTTCCTTGTGGACGATATTGACGTCGCCGCACACGATCACCTCACGCTCCTGAGCCAGCTCCGCGAGATGCGGCATGAACTCGTCCATGAAACGGTATTTGGCCTGCTGGCGTTCGTCGCCGCTCGAACCCGAGGGCACATACACCGAAATCACCGAGAGCTTGCCGAAACGCAGTTCGACATAACGCCCTTCCGGGTCGAACTCCTCGCTGCCAAAACCGATCACCACTTCGTCCGGTTCGTGACGCGTGTACACGCCCGCGCCGCTATAACCCTTCTTCACGGCGTGCTGAAAATAGCCGGTGAAGTTGTGCGGGGCCATGAATTCCGGCGTCATATCGTCCTGCGAGCATTTGATTTCCTGCACGCACAGCACGTCGGCCTTCTGCTCTCCGAACCAGTCGAAAAAGCCTTTCTTCGCCGCTGAGCGGATGCCGTTCAGGTTGGCGGTAATCACACGCAACATGTCGTTCCTTTTTACGTTCGATTCGTTGATGAAGCGAAAGGCACGGTCACTCGACCTTGATGCCCTTCAGCGATTCTTTGGCAGGCGGATATTCGAGCTTGAGTGCTTCGAACGTGCGCAGCAGCAACTCCGCAACCATCACATTGCGATGAGTCTTGGAGTCGGCGGGAATCACGTACCACGGCGCGTATTCCGTCGAGGTCGCTGGCAGCGCCTCCTGGTACGCCGCCTGATACTGGTCCCACTGCTTGCGCGCTTCGAGATCGGCAAGGTCGAATTTCCAGTGCTTGCTCGGATCGTCGATGCGCGCCTGCAGACGCGTCCGCTGCTCGTCTTTCGAAATGTGCAGCATGCACTTGACGATGGCCGTACCGCTATACGCCAGCAATTCCTCGAACTGGCGGATGTGGCAGCAGCGTTGCATGAAGGCTTGCTCATCCAAAGTGCCGTGCACGGTGGGCACCAGCAGATCTTCGTAGTGACTGCGGTTGAAGATCGTCAGCTCACCGGCGGCCGGCGCTTGTGAATGCACGCGCCAGAGAAAGTCATGCGCGAGTTCGACAGGCGTCGGCGCCTTGAAGGGCACGATGCGCAAACCAAGCGGATCGACTTCGTGAAACACGGCGCGGATGGTGCCGTCCTTGCCGCTCGTGTCCATGCCCTGCAGCACCAGCAATACGCGCCGCGTTTGCTGCGCGTGCAGGCGCTCCTGCAAGTTGTCGAGCTTCGTGCCGATCTCCGACAGAAGCGCCTTGTCGCCATCTTTCGAGCCGGTCGAAAACGGCTTGGCGGCCGGGTCGAAATCGCTCAGCGAGAATTTGTTTTTCTTCTTGCCGTCGTCGAAATACGGCACGCGGAAATCGTCGAGTTCGGGTTGCCTGGCCATCCACACACTCCCCTGATCTGTGTTCGCTTAAATGGACCCGCAAAATGAAACGGGCCGTTGCCCTACTTTCGTTGCCGGCAACAGCCCGTGCTGACTTGAGCTTTAACGCTTCAGTCGTTCACGCTCAACTTAACTTCGACTCAGGATAGCTTCTTCTTCAGCAGTTCGTTCACCTGCGCCGGATTGGCCTTGCCCTTCGTCGCTTTCATTGCCTGACCGATCAGCGCGTTGAATGCCTTTTCCTTGCCGGCGCGGAATTCCTCGACCGACTTCTGGTTCGCGGCGAGCACTTCGTCGATGATCGCTTCCAGCGCGCCGGTATCCGAAATCTGCTTCAGCCCCTTCGCTTCGATGATGCGGTCGGCGGCGGCTTCGTCGGTGGCTTTCTCTTCCCAGATCGCGAGGAAAATTTCCTTGGCGATCTTGTTGGAGATCGTGCCATCGGCGATACGCTGCAGCAGCAACGCGAGTTGCGCGGACGACACCGGGCTCCCGGCAATGTCGAGACCCTCGCGATTCAATTGCGACGACACTTCGCCCATCAGCCAGTTGGCGGCAACCTTGGCGTTGGCCGGACCGACCTTGCTCACCACCGCTTCGTAGTACGCGGCCATGGCTTTGCTGGAGGTCAGCACGTTAGCGTCGTACGGCGTCAAACCGTATTGCGACACGAAACGCTGTTGAATCGCCACCGGCAGCTCTGTCATCTCTGCCTTGACGCGCTCGATCCACGCCGCGTCGATCACGAGCGGCATCAGATCGGGATCGGGGAAATAGCGGTAATCGTGCGCGTCTTCCTTGCTGCGCATGGAGCGCGTTTCGCGCTTGTCCGGATCGTACAGACGCGTTTCCTGCACCACCGTGCCGCCGTCTTCGATCAACTCGATCTGACGGCGAACTTCGTACTGGATCGCTTCTTCGAGGAAGCGGAACGAGTTCAGGTTCTTGATCTCGGCACGCGTGCCGAATTCGGCCTGGCCGACCGGACGCACCGACACGTTCGCGTCGCAACGGAACGAGCCTTCCTGCATGTTGCCGTCGCAGATGCCGAGCCACGTGACGAGCGTATGCAGCGTCTTCGCGTAAGCGACCGCTTCGGCCGCGCTGCGCATTTCAGGCTCGGTGACGATTTCAAGCAGCGGCGTGCCGGCGCGATTCAGGTCGATGCCGGTCATGCCCGCGAAGTCTTCGTGCAGCGACTTGCCCGCGTCTTCTTCGAGGTGGGCGCGCGTGAGGTTGACGACCTTTTCGTAGGCTTCTTTACCCGCCTTTTCATTGGCCGGCACCTGAATCGTCACCTGACCGCCCTGCACGACGGGGATTTCGTACTGGCTGATCTGATAACCCTTCGGCAGATCGGGGTAGAAATAATTCTTTCGCGCGAAGATGCTGCGCGGCGCCACCGTTGCGCCGATCGCGAGACCGAACTGGATCGCGCGCTCCACAGCGCCGCGGTTCATTACCGGCAACGTGCCCGGCAACGCCAGATCGACGGGGCAGGCTTGCGTGTTCGGCGCGGCGCCGAATTGCGTCGAGGCGCCCGAAAAAATCTTCGACTGGGTCGACAGTTGCGCGTGGGTCTCCAGACCGATCACGACTTCCCATTGCTTGGTCATGGTGCTCACACTCCTGCCGGTGCCTGGCGGTGCCAGTCGGTCGCGCGCTGGAACGCGTCGGCCACCTGCAGCATCCGGGCTTCATTGAAATAGTTGCCGATGATCTGCAAACCGACCGGACGCTGCGCATTCGCGCCCGCACCGAAGCCGCACGGCACGCTCATGCCCGGCAAACCGGCAAGGCTCACCGACAGCGTGTAGATGTCGGCCAGATACATCTGCACCGGATCGTCGCCCTTCGCGCCGAGGTCCCACGCCACCGACGGCGCGACCGGTCCCATGATCACGTCGCACTGCTTGAACGCTTCCTGGAAGTCCTGCGCGATGATGCGGCGGATCTTCTGCGCCTGCAGGTAGTACGCGTCGTAATAGCCGTGCGACAGCACGTAGGCGCCGACCAGAATGCGGCGCTTCACTTCCGGGCCGAAACCTTCGGCGCGCGACTTCTTGTACATGTCGAGCAGATCGCGATACTCCGCCGCGCGATGACCGAAACGCACGCCGTCGAAACGCGACAGGTTCGACGAAGCCTCGGCCGGCGCGATCACGTAGTACACCGGAATCGACAACTCCGTTTTCGGCAGCGAGACTTCGACCAGCGTGGCGCCGAGCGCTTCGTATTGCTTCAACGCGGCGTCGATCGAGGCGCGCACGTCGTCGGCAAGACCGGCGCCGAAATACTCTTTCGGCAGGCCGATGCGCAGGCCGGCGAGCGGCTTGGCGGCGCCGTCTTCTTTCCACGGTTTGCCGAGGTAGCGCGTGTAGTCTTCGTCGTCGCGCACGAGGCTGGTCGAATCGCGTTCGTCGAAGCCGGCCATGGCGTTGAGCAGCGTGGCGCAATCCGCGGCGCTTTGCGCCATCGGACCGCCCTGATCCAGCGACGAGGCAAACGCGATCATGCCGTAACGCGATACTCGACCATACGTGGGCTTGATACCGGTGATGCCGGAGAACGACGCCGGCTGACGGATCGAGCCGCCGGTGTCCGTACCCGTTGCAGCGGGCGCGAGGCGCGCGGCGACGGCCGCAGCCGACCCACCCGACGAACCACCCGGCACAGCCTTAACATCCCACGGATTCTGCACGGGACCAAAGTACGAATTCTCGTTGGACGAGCCCATCGCGAACTCATCCATATTGGTCTTGCCCACGCACACCATGCCGGCGTTCTGCAGACGCGCGACCACGGTCGCGTCAAACGGGCTTTCGTAGTTCGACAGCATTTTCGAGCCGGCGGTGGAGCGCCAGCCCTTGGTGACGAACACGTCCTTGTGCGCGATCGGCAGGCCGACCAGCGGGCCGGCGTGGCCTGTATGAAGCAGCGCGTCCGCGGCTTTCGCCTGCGCGAGCGTCAGATCGGGATCGACCTGGATGAATGCGTTCAGGCTGTTGGCCGCGTCGATCCGCTTCAGATAGAGCTGCGCCAGTTCGACTGCGGAGCATTCCTTGGCCGTCAGTGCGGCGCGCAGTTCGGTCAAACTTTTTTCATGCATTGCGTTTTATCCTGAAGAGCGCGGCAGCGTAGTCACGCTGCCGTGGAGGCGTTCGGCTGCCCGCCGGCAACCCGAGCCGAGGAAGCCGGAGACGACGGTTATGCGAGCGTTGAAGCCACGAGTCGAGATGCCGCAAGTCGGCACTTCGTCTGGAGGCCCGCTCGCGTATCGCGCCGGGCTCGATGCGCGGGTGTTACTCGATCACCTTCGGCACGAGGTACAGGCCGTCCTGCACGGCGGGCGCCGGGCGTTGGAAAGCTTCGCGTTCGACCGTTTCGGTCACCGCGTCGTTACGCAAACGCAGCGCGACGTCTTCGATCTGCTCGATCGGGTGGGCAAGCGGCGCGATGCCGGTGGTATCGACCGCCTGCATCTGCTCGACGAGGCCGAAAAAATCGTTGAGCTGGACGAGCGTGTGCTCAGCGTCGGCGTCGGCCAGTTCGAGCCGCGCGAGATGCGCGATGCGTTTTACATCGGTCAGGGTCAGAGCCATGCAGTCACCGGAAAAATGTGGTGGACCGCCGCAGCAAGGAAAAAAACAATGCCGCGACAGCGGGTTACGACGCTGGAGGAAGACCTCGAAAAAGGGGCCAGCGGTGGCAAAAAGTGCCGTCCGTTTCCTTCAAAACATCCAAAATTATAAGGTATCATTACGCGTTCGACCCAAACCCGGACCGTCTTACCAAGGCCTTTCTGAACAATTCCCAAAGATAGTTCGGATTTTTCTGACCTGGCTTTGCATCGGCCTCCGGTAGACTCCCTCGCAGCTTCAAGTTCCTGTGGCGCCGCATCCGCCCGGTTGAAGCTGTTATTTTTTCCGCTGCCGCCCTGCGCAACCATTGCGAGGCCCGGCCCCCAGCGAGACAGGATTTTGAATGTTCGGTTTTTTGCGCAGCTACTTTTCCAACGATCTGGCCATTGACCTCGGCACGGCCAACACGCTCATCTACATGCGTGGCAAGGGCATCGTTCTTGATGAACCGTCGGTGGTGTCGATCCGCCAGGAAGGCGGTCCCAACGGCAAGAAAACCATCCAGGCAGTCGGCAAGGAAGCCAAGCAGATGCTCGGCAAGGTGCCGGGCAACATCGAGGCAATCCGCCCCATGAAAGACGGCGTGATCGCCGACTTCACCGTCACCGAGCAGATGATCAAGCAGTTCATCAAAACTGCTCACGAATCGCGCATGTTCTCGCCGTCGCCGCGCATCATCATTTGCGTGCCGTGCGGTTCGACCCAGGTCGAGCGCCGCGCCATTAAAGAAGCCGCGCACGGTGCGGGCGCTTCGCAGGTCTACCTCATTGAAGAACCCATGGCCGCGGCTATCGGCGCCGGCCTGCCGGTGTCGGAAGCCACGGGCTCGATGGTCGTCGACATCGGCGGCGGCACGACCGAAGTCGGCGTGATCTCGCTCGGCGGCATCGTGTACAAGGGCTCGGTGCGCGTGGGCGGCGACAAGTTCGACGAAGCGATCGTCAACTACATCCGCCGCAACTACGGCATGCTGATCGGCGAGCAAACCGCCGAAGCCATCAAGAAGGAAATCGGTTCCGCCTTCCCGGGTTCCGAAGTCAAGGAAATGGAAGTGAAGGGCCGCAATCTGTCGGAAGGCATTCCGCGCAGCTTCACCATCTCCAGCAACGAAATTCTCGAAGCCCTCACCGACCCGCTGAACCAGATCGTGTCGTCGGTGAAGATCGCGCTCGAACAAACGCCGCCGGAACTCGGCGCCGACATCGCCGAGCGCGGCATGATGCTCACGGGCGGTGGCGCACTGCTGCGCGATCTGGACCGTCTGCTCGCCGAAGAAACCGGCCTGCCGGTGCTCGTCGCCGAAGACCCGCTGACCTGCGTTGTGCGCGGCTCGGGCATGGCGCTCGAACGCATGGACAAGCTGGGCAGCATCTTCTCGTACGAGTAAGCGAGCCCGTCTTCATGTCAGTAGCGCGGATCAGGCAAACGGCTCCTTGCGGGCCGGTTTGCCGTTGGCTGGGCCTACCAGCCTCCGCGCGCTGAACGCGCCTTTCCCGCGCGCCGCCGTCTCACCCAACCGCTCACGCCCCCGGCGCCGACCATGGAATACAGTCCGCCGCCCCTGTTCAAGCAAGGACCGTCCGCCCTCGCACGACTCGTATTTTTTGTCTTGCTGGCGATCGCCCTGCTGATCTCCGACGCACGCTTCAAAACGCTCGAAATCGTTCGCGGCGTGCTCGGCGCGGGTCTTTATCCGTTGCAACGCGCCGCCCTCGTGCCGCGCGATATGTTCGTGGGCGCGGCCGACCTGGCCGTGACCAGCGCCACGCTGCGCAGCGAAAACGACAAACTGCGCACCAAAGATCTGCAGCTTTCGCAGCAAGCCAATACGGCCGCTGGGTTGGCGGCCGAGAACGCGCATTTGCGCGCGCTGCTGCAACTGTCGCAGCGCTCCACCACCGAATCGCTGCCCGCCGAAATCCAGTACGACACGCGTGATCCGTTCACGCAGAAGGTTGTGATTGGCCGGGGTGCGCAGCAAGGCATCCAGAACGGTTCGCCGGTCGTCAATGAAGACGGCGTGATTGGGCAGGTAACGCGCGTGTTCCCGCTGCAAGCCGAGGTGACGCTGCTCACGGACAAAGATCAGGCAGTGCCTGTGCAGATCGTGCGCACGGGTCTGCGCAGCGTGATTTACGGCACGCCGAAGGGCGACACTCTGGATCTGCGCTTCGTACCGATCAGCGCCGACATTCAGACGGGCGATGAACTCGTCACCAGCGGTCTGGACGGTGTGTATCCGCCGGGTCTGCCAGTCGCCAAGGTAGTGCGGGTCGACAAGCAGGCCGATACGGCGTTCGCGCGTGTGATCTGCCTGCCGGTCGCGCCGGTGCGCGGCGCGCGTCAGTTGCTGGTGCTGCATTACGTGAACAATGTGCCGCCGCGTCCGGCCGAAGAGCCCGACGCAGCCACGGCCGCGAAGGACGCAAAAGCGAAGAAAGGCGCCAAATCTGCCGACGGCAAGGCCGCGGCGGATAAATCCCAGGCAAAAGCCGGCGAAAAGGCCGCAGCCGAGAAACCCGCAACCGCCAAGCCCACCGAAAA
This sequence comes from Paraburkholderia sp. BL27I4N3, assembly GCF_003386115.1. Classification (NCBI taxonomy): domain Bacteria; kingdom Pseudomonadati; phylum Pseudomonadota; class Betaproteobacteria; order Burkholderiales; family Burkholderiaceae; genus Paraburkholderia; species Paraburkholderia sp. BL27I4N3. Next base: position 4,168,659 of record NZ_QREJ01000001.1, read on the forward strand.
AGCGCCGGCCAAACCGCCCGCAGCGGAGAAAAAGTCCGCCGCCGAAAAGAAACCGGCCGCCGAAAAGAACGCGAAGCCGCCAGCCAAGCCAGGGGCCCAGCCATGAACCGTCCGCAATACATCCTGCAGCCGGTCAATCCTTATTTCATCTCGTTCAGCCTCGCTGCGGCGTTCCTGCTGAACCTGATGCCGTGGGGGCGCCTCGTCGGCGTGCCGGACTTCGTCGCGCTCGTGTTGCTGTTCTGGAACGTGCACCAGCCGCGCAAAGTCGGCATGGGTATCGCGTTTTCGCTCGGTTTGCTGATGGATGTACACAACGCCAGCCTGCTCGGCGAGCACGCGCTGGCGTACACGTTGTTGTCGTACGGCGCGATCACGATTCACCGCCGCGTGCTGTGGATGTCGCTCGGCGTGCAGACCTTCGCGGTCATGCCGCTGCTGGTGGTCGCGCAACTGGTGCCGTTCGTGATCCGTCTGCTGACGGGCGCGGCGTTTCCGGGCTGGGGTTATCTGATCGACGGCTTCGTCGAAGCCGCGCTGTGGCCGGTCACCAGCATGCTGCTGCTGATGCCGCAGCGCCGCCCCGCCGATCCGGACGATACCCGGCCGATTTGATCCCGCATCGAGCGCGCCGGCCGTTCTTGCCAGAACCCACTTTCGCGGCCCGCTCGACGCGCATCGCTGTTCATGCCTCCCGGTTCCGGCCGGAAAAGGCGCACACTCATGATGGCCGTCACCCGGCCTTTTGCAGAATCGCATGACCGAATTCAAGGACACTCAGCAACAGCTCTCGAAGTTCCGCCTGCGCGTCGCGGCGGCGGGCCTGTTCGTGTTCGTCTGCTTCGGGCTGATCGGCTTCCGTTTCCTGTTTCTGCAGGTCTGGCACTACAGCAAATATTCGCTGCAGGCCGATGAAAACCGCATTTCGGTCGCGCCGATCGTCCCGAACCGCGGCATCATCACCGATCGCAACGGCGTGGTGCTGGCCAAGAACTACTCGGCCTACACGCTCGAACTGACGCCGTCGAAGCTGAACGACTCGATCGAAAACGTGATCGACAACCTGGCCACGGTTGTTTCAATCGACGCACGCGATCGCCGCCGCTTCAAGAAGCTGCAGGAAGACTCGAAGAACTTTGAGAGCCTGCCAATCCGCACCCGACTGACCGACGACGAAGTCGCGCGTTTCACCGCGCAGCGCTTCCGCTTTCCTGGCGTGGAAGTGCGCGCGCGCCTGTTCCGTCAATATCCGCTCGGGCCGACCGCGGCGCACGTGATCGGCTACATCGGCCGGATTTCGCAACGCGATCAGGACCGTATCGACGACGCCAGCGATCAGAACGACAGCGATCCGGACCACTACGATCCGCGTCTGGACGCGAATAACTACAAGGGCACCGACTACATCGGCAAGATCGGCGTCGAGCAGAGTTACGAGACCGAGTTGCACGGCCAGACCGGTTTCGAGGAAGTGGAAGTGACCGCCGGCGGCCGCCCGGTGCGGACGTTGTCGCGAACCCAGGCGACGCCTGGCAACAACCTCGTGCTGTCCCTGGACATCGGCTTGCAGCAGGTGGCCGAGCAGGCCTTCGCGGGCCGCCGCGGCGCGCTGGTCGCGATCGAACCGTCGACGGGCGACGTGCTCGCCTTTGTGTCCGCGCCGAGCTTCGATCCGAACTCGTTCGTCGACGGCATCGACCAGCAGACCTGGGACGATCTCAACAACTCGCCCGACCATCCGCTGCTCAACCGTCCGCTGCACGGCACCTATCCGCCGGGCTCGACCTACAAGCCGTTCATGGCGCTCGCCGCGCTCACGCTGCACAAGCGCACGCCGGGCTGGGGCTTCCAGGATCCCGGTTCGTACACCTTCGGCGGCCACACGTTCCGCAACGACGTGCGCTCGGGCCAAGGCTGGGTCGATATGAACCGCGCGATCGTGGTGTCGAACGACACGTATTTCTACATGCTCGCGCACGATCTCGGCGTCAACAATATCGCTAATTTCATGAAGCCGTGGGGCTTCGGCCAGATTACCGGCATCGACATTTCGGGCGAGGCGCGCGGCATCCTGCCGTCCACGGAATGGAAGCGCAAGGCGTACCGCAAGCCCGAGCAGCAACGCTGGTATGAAGGCGAAACGATCAGTCTCGGCATCGGCCAGGGCTACAACTCGTTCACCATTCTCCAGCTCGCTCACGCCACGGCCACGCTCGCGAACAACGGCGTCGTGATGAAGCCGCACCTCGTGCGCGACATCGAAAACCCAATCACGAAAGAGACGCGGCCGGTGGTGCGCGATCCGAGCGACAGGATTGCGGTCAAGCAATCGGACATCGACATCATCAAGCGCGCGATGGAAGGCGTCGTGACCAACGGCACGGCGTCGAAGCTGTTCATCGGCGCGCCGTATCAGGCGGCCGGCAAGACGGGTACGGCGCAGGTCTACTCGCTGCAGGGCGCGAACTACAAAGGCCACGCGGTCGCCGAGCATCTGCGCGACCACGCGCTCTTCATCGCGTTCGCACCAGCCGAGCAACCGAAGATCGCGCTCGCGCTAATTGTCGAAAACGGCGGCTGGGGTGCGGAAGCGGCAGGTCCGATTGCGCGCAAGGTGCTCGACTATTACCTTGTCGGCAAGAACAAGCCGGGTGCGCAGCAAGCGGCCATCGAGGCAGCGGCGTCGGCAACCGAGGATGCCTCCGCGCCGGAAGTCGGCGATGCGCCGCCGGCGCCGCAGGACGGCGTGCAGCCGGTCAAGGTCGCAGCGGGCTTCACCGCGCTGCCGATTCCCGGCGCGGCTTCGGCGGCAGCGGCGGCCTCCGCTGCGGCGGCCGCGAAGGCTGCGTCCGCGGCGGCGGCAGCTTCCGCCCCTGATGCCGCATCGGCACCGGTTGCCGCCTCGACGTCCGCGTCCACCGCCACGAAGAATCCGGCGTCGCGTAAATCCGGCGTCCCGCATAAACCCCGTCCGGCCAGCGAGCCGGCGCCGACAGCCGCCGCTGCGTCGCGCGATGGCGGCATTCAGGCCACGTCGCCACGCCAGCCGGTTTCCGGCGGCATCGACGAGTAAGGAGAAGGCATGCAATTCGACAAGCGCGCCTGGCTCGACCGCATCAAGCGGATGTTCGCGGGCTTCGATCGCCCGCTCGCACTGATCGTGTTTCTGCTGTTGTGCGTCGGCATCGTCACGCTGTACAGCGCGAGTCTGGATGTCCCCGGCCGCGTGGAAGACCAGTTGCGCAACATCATGCTGACCTTCGTGCTGATGTGGGCGCTCGCCAATGTGCCACCCACCACGCTGATGCGTTTCGCGGTTCCGCTCTATACATTCGGGATCGCGTTACTGGTCGCGGTGGCGCTATTCGGCCTCACGCGCAAAGGTGCGAAGCGTTGGATCAATGTCGGCGTGGTGATCCAGCCGTCGGAAATCCTGAAGATCGCCACGCCGCTGATGCTCGCCTGGTACTACCAGCGACGCGAAGGTGTAATGCGCTGGTACGACTTTCTGGTAGGTCTGGTGATTCTCGCCGTGCCGGTCGGCCTGATCGCCAAGCAGCCCGACCTCGGCACAGCCGTGCTGGTGTTCGCGGCCGGTCTCTTCGTGATTTACTTTGCTGGCCTGAGTTTCAAGCTGATCGTGCCGGTGCTGATTGCAGGTGTGATCGCGGTCGTGTCCATCGCCGCCTTCCAGGACAAAATCTGTCAACCGGAAGTGCAATGGCCGCTGATGCACGACTACCAGAAACACCGCATCTGCACGCTGCTCGATCCGACTTCCGATCCGCTCGGCAAGGGCTTCCATACCATTCAGGCGGTCATTGCGATCGGCTCGGGCGGCCCGCTTGGCAAAGGCTGGCTGAAGGGCACGCAGGCGCACCTGGAGTTCATCCCTGAGAAGCACACCGACTTCATTTTCGCCGTGTTCGCCGAAGAGTTCGGGCTGGCGGGCGGCGTCGTGCTGCTCACGCTATACATGCTGTTGATCGCGCGTGGGCTGTATATCGCGGCCAATGGCGCGACGCTCTTCGGACGCCTGTTAGCCGGCTCATTGACCATGGCGTTCTTCACCTACGCGTTCGTGAATATCGGCATGGTGAGCGGCATCTTGCCGGTGGTCGGCGTGCCGTTGCCATTCATGAGTTACGGTGGCACCGCGCTGACCACGCTGGGCGTCGCGATTGGCCTGATCATGAGCGTCGCGCGGCAGAAGCGGTTGATGCAGAGCTAGCGCGGCGGTGCCGCGCGGGCTTTGCCGGCGACTCCACAAGCAAAGGGACGCTCTTCACGGAGCGTCCCTTTTTGCATCCAGCGTCGTTATCAAAACACCGCGGTCTTACTGCGGCTTCACTTCCTTCTGATCCCGCAACTGCGCGCTGAGTTGCTGATACTTGAGCCGCGCCGCCGGATCGCCTTGCGCCGCGGCAGCCGCGTAATAAGCGCGCGCCACGTTGAGATTCTTCTCCACACCGTCGCCGCCCCGCTCATAGAACGAGCCGGCCACGTATTGCGCGGTCATGTCGCCGCCCTGCGCCGCCTTCTTGTACCAGACGAACGCCTGCTTGTTGTCGCGCTCAGTGCCGCGGCCATCGAGGAACTGATTGGCCAGCGCCAGCTCCGCCTGCACGTGTCCCTGCTCCGCCGCCCTCAGGAACCAGCGGTGCGCCTCAACCGGATCGCGCCCAACGAACTCGCCATCGTCGTACATCTTGCCGTACACGTATTGCGCGTGCGACATGTTGGCGTCGGCGGCCTTGCGCAGCCATTTCTTGCCTTCATCGACATTGACCGACGTGCCTTCGCCGTTGAGCAGCATCATCGCGTAGTTGAACTCGGCGAGACGGCTGCCGCGCTCGGCAGCTTTGCGGAACTCGACAAGCGCCGCAGCCAGATTGCCGGCGTTGTAGTCGGCGACCGCGGTTTGCGTCTCCGGATCATTCGACTTCGCGATCCGGCTGTCTTGCGCATAGGCCGCCACATTCGCCATCAATGCCGCTGTGAGCGCCAGACGCACCACGACGCACTGCACCATCCCCTTCATGACCTCACCTCCTGCAGCGCCTGGCGAGTCGCGCGCAACATCCACATGACGTCCGCGGCCAGAGCGATGAATCGAAAACCGGCATCGCGATGCTGCTTCGCACTCGCGACGTCCATGGCAAAAATACCGGCGGCAATGCCTGCCTTGTCCGCGGCGCTGACGATGCGCGTCATCGCGGCCTGCACGTCGGCGTGCTTCGAATCGCCGAGATGACCAAGGCTCGCGGCGAGATCCGCCGGCCCGACGAACAGGCAATCGACGCCCGGCGTCATCGCGATCTTTTCCACTTCCTGCAAGCCGCGCGCCGACTCGATCTGCACGATGGTCGCGATCTGAGCATTGGCCGTCTGCACGTAGTCACGCCGCATGCCGTAACCCGCGGCCCGCACCGCGCCGGCGACGCCGCGCTCACCGTCGAGCGCGCCAGCGGTCGGATATTGCGTGAGACGCACGGCGCGCGCCGCCTCGTCCGCGGACTCGATATTCGGGAACATCAGCGTGCGCGCGCCGGCATCCAGCACGCGCTTGACGAGCCATGCCTCGCTGGACGGCACGCGCACCACCGGCTCGCTCGGCAGATGCGCGGCGGCGATCGCGCGCAATTGCGAGGCGACGTCGCCGCTATCGTTCGGCGAGTGCTCCATGTCGATCAGCAGCCAGTCGTAACCGGCGTGCGCGAGCGCTTCGGCGGCGGCGTCGCTGCCGAGCGAGAGCCACAGTCCGAACAGCGGATCGGTTTCTTTAAGGCGTGACTTGAGGGGATTGGTGAAGGTGCTCATCGCCGCGCTCCCTCGCAGTGAAGCGGCGCTTCGCCTGAACTGCGGGAAAGCGTGCTGGCCTCGTGGGCCAGATGAGCACGCGGGCCGTGGCGGCCCGGCTGCCTGCTGCGACGCAATGCGGTGACCGGCATGTCTCGCTCCGTGTGGTTGTCGGAGCGATCATACCGTGACAATAACGCGAGGGTTTGGCCGCGCGAGCGGCCCGCGAGCGTCGGGTTACAGGCTTTAGTCGCGGACCACGTCGGCCCAGCAATTCGGCGTCTCGTACAGACGCAGCTTGTGCAGACGCAGATTCACGCCGTAGTGCGCGTCGTAGACGTTCGCGAGAATGTCGAACGCCACGGCGGCAAGATTTTCGACGGTGGGAATGCGATCGAGCACGACCGTCTTGTGGCCGGCCATCGTTTCCAGGAAACCGCGCACTTGGGTGTCGCCTTCATAAACGAGAAACGCGTGGTCCCACTTGTCGACGAGATGCTCGACGGCGAGCGACTTCACGTCGGCGAAGTCCATCACCATGCCTCGATCGGGCGCGCCTTCGGTGTCGACCAGATCGCCTTGCAGCGTGATTTCGAGCACATACCGATGACCGTGCAGATTACGGCACTGGCTGCGGTGATCGGGGATGCGGTGACCCGCGTCGAATTCGAGTTTTCGTGTAATCGTCAGCACGGCAAATCAGGGAATGTTCAGATACTTGTGGGTCTGCATCGACAGGCGCCATTGCGGATGGCGTTTGCACCAGTCGATCGCGAGCTTGGTGTTGAGGTCGCGCGACGGTCCGTCCATAGGCTGGACGAGGAAATACTCGAAGTCGAGCTTCGCATACTCGGACAAACGCTGGTTGTCCTGCGGAATCACAACCTTCAATTCGTTGCCCTTGGTCACGACGAGCGGTGCGTCGGCCTTCGGGCTCACGCAGATCCAGTCGATCGTTTCGAGCACCGGCAGCGAGCCGTTGGTTTCGATGGCGATCTCGAAGCCGGCGGCATGCAGCGCATCGACCAACGGTTGATCGATCTGCAGCATCGGCTCGCCGCCCGTGCACACCACGAAACGCTCGCCCTCGCTTTCGGGCCATTGCGACGCGATCATCTTCACGAGATCGTCAGCCGTGCGGTACTTGCCGCCGTTCTCGCCGTCGGTGCCGACAAAATCCGTATCGCAGAAGCGGCACACCGCCTCGGCGCGATCTTCTTCACGGCCCGACCACAGGTTGCAGCCGGCGAACCGGCAAAAGACAGCCGGACGCCCGGCATTCGAGCCCTCGCCCTGCAACGTGTAGAAGATTTCCTTGACCGCGTAAGTCATGCTGCTTTCTGCCCTCTATTCCTGAAAAATTAATGCCTGAGTTGCGCTGCTGCGCCGCGCGTCATCAGAGCGGCGCCTCGGTGACCTTCTCACCCGACAGATACGCCTCATAACCGCGCTTGCGCAAACGGCATGCCGGGCATTCGCCGCAACCGAAACCCCATGCATGCAATTCAGCGCGTTCGCCGACATAGCACGTATGCGTCTCGACGCGCACCAACTCAACCAGCTCGTCGCCGCCGAGTTCGTGTGCGAGACGCCACGTGTCGGCTTTGTCCAGCCACATCAACGGTGTTTCGAGCAGGACGCGCGTGTCCATGCCAAGGTTCAACGCGACTTGCAACGCCTTCATGGTGTCGTCGCGGCAATCGGGATAGCCCGAGAAATCCGTCTCGCACATACCGCCGACCAGCACCTGCAAACCACGTCGATAGGCAATCGCCGCCGCGATGGTCATGAACATCAGATTGCGGCCCGGCACGAACGTGTTCGGCAAACCGTTCGCCGTAGCTTCGATCTCGATCTCGCGCGTCATGGCGGTATCGCTGATCGCGCCGAGCACCGACAGATCGATCATGTGGTCGTCGCCGAGGCGCTCGGCCCATGCCGGAAACGCGCGCGCGACCGCATTGCGAAACCCCTCGCGGCATTCCAGTTCGACGCGGTGCCGCTGACCGTAATCGAAGCCCAGTGTCTCGACCGTTTCATAACGTTCGAGCGCCCAGGCGAGACATGTGGCGGAATCCTGGCCGCCGGAAAACAGCACCAGAGCGCTACGTTTAGCGTCTTTGCGGATCACCGTGAAACTCCGTGAATGAAGAGTGCCACGTCGCGCTGCGCGAGGTGCGCCATGCAAGCAACGCGGCGCGACGCGTGCCGGCACTGCTGCCGGCCCAAAGCAGTATAGGCCGCGCCTTTCGCATGCAGAGTCGCTGGGGCTTATACCGTTAATCGTCGGGCGAAGGGTTCGGTGCTAATAGCGGCGTTGCCGCGCGGCACTCAGGCGACGCACTTACGTGCAAGTCCTTGAACTGGCGCGATTTTATCACGCGACGCCAAACGCCGCCGAGCGCGCCCCGCACACGTGGCGCACGCAAGCCGAAGCAACGCTGCCCGTGACGCCCATCGCATCAGATGCACAAAAAGGAAAAGCCCCAGGAATCTTGCGATTTCCTGGGGCTGAATCCTGGTGGCCTGGGACGGAATCGAACCATCGACACGCGGATTTTCAATCCGCTGCTCTACCAACTGAGCTACCGGGCCAACGAAGAACGAAATGATATCAAAGGGTCAGCGCTCCGACAAGCCCCTTCTCGAAAAATTCTGTGGTAGCGAAATCCGCATGATCAACGCCGGCTTCACTTCCGCGGTTCACTCACCTTTGTTTTTGCCGAGATCCACGCCGAGCTGCTTGAGCTTGCGATACAAGTGCGTCCGCTCCAGCCCGGTCTTCTCCGCCACGCGCGTCATGCTGCCGTTCTCGCGCGCGAGGTGATATTCGAAGTACGCGCGCTCGAACGCGTCGCGTGCGTCACGCAGCGGAATGTCGAACGAGATCGAGGCCGTTTGCGCAGCCAGCGCGCCGCTGCCCATGCCGTCGGTGGAGAGCATCGGCAATGCCGCCGCCGAAGCGACCGCCGAAACACTTACCGGCAACACCGGCTTGGCCGCCGCGCCGCCGGGCGCACCCGCTGCCGTGCCCCGTGCGAGACCCTGTTCGACCGCCTTCAGCAGCTTCTGCAGCGCAATCGGCTTCTCGAGGAAATTGAGCGCGCCGATCTTGGTTGCTTCAACCGCCGTGTCGATGGTTGCGTGGCCGGACATCATGATCACCGGCATGGTCAGTTGCCCTTGCGCGGCCCATTCCTTAAGCAAGGTCACGCCGTCGGTGTCGGGCATCCAGATGTCGAGCAGCACCAGGTCAGGCGCCTGGCGCAAACGGAATTCGCGCGCTTCCTGCGCGTTTTCCGCGGCCTCCACGACATGCCCTTCGTCGCTCAGGATCTCCGAGAGCAATTCCCGGATGCCCATTTCATCATCTACCACCAGGATGGTTGCCATTTACGCTGCCCTTGTCTGCACTGTTGCTTTTGTCTTTCCCTGCGCCGCACCGCCGTGCGCCGGACGCGGCCCTGTTCCGGGTGCCACGCCATCGTCTGCCAGTTGAAGGAAGAGGATCGAAATCTGCGCGCCCTCGATGACATCTCCCGCTTTCATGCGATTGCGGATGTCGATGCGCGCGCCGTGTTCATCGACGATCTTCTTGACCATCGCAAGACCCAGGCCCGTACCTTTGGCCTTGGTCGTTACGTAAGGTTCGAATGCACGTGTGAGGATACGCGCCGGAAAGCCCGCTCCGTTATCCGACACCGTCAGACGCACCGCGACGCGGACTTTGCCTTCCGCGTCGGGGTCTCCGTATTCTACTGTCCTCGTCTCGAGCAACACACGCGGATGCTCGAGGTCCGCCACCGCATCCTGCGCGTTCTGCAGCAGGTTGTGAATCACCTGACGCAATTGCGTCGCGTCGCCACGAATCGCCGGCAATGCGGCGAGCTCCACCTGAATGGCGCCCTTGCCTTCTTCGATACCGTACAGCGTGAGCACTTCGCTGACCAGATCGTTTAGCTGCAAATGGGCGAGCACCGCCGGCGGCGTACGCGCGTAATCGCGGAAGTTGTCGACCATCTGCTTCATCGCGGCGACCTGGTTCACGATCGTGGTCGCGCCGCGCTTCAAGACATCGGCATCGGATGGCGAGAGCTTGTCGGCGAGTTTCATCTGCAGACGTTCGGCGGAGAGCTGGATCGGCGTGAGCGGATTCTTGATCTCGTGCGCGAGCCGCCGCGCGACTTCGCCCCACGCGATGGAACGCTGCGCGGAGATCACGTCCGAGATATCGTCGAACACCACGACGTAGCCGGAAGTCTGCATGTCTTCCGCGTCGCGGTCCGTCGCCGAGACAAGCCGCGCACCGCGCACGAGCAAGGTAAGCGGCTCGGTTTCGTCCGGCACCTGCACGGAAAACTGCTGCTGCCAGTGACCGCGATCGTCGTGACCATCGCCGCTCGCCGCTTCGCGATCGGCAAACGCCTTGCGCACCATCCCGCCGAATTCGCTCAGCACGCCGATCTGATCCAAAGCCGAACCCATCACCGCCTGGAACGGCTGACGGAAAATCCGCTCGGCGCCACGATTCGCGGTGGTCAGTCTGAATTGCCGGTCGAACACGAACACGCCCGCAGTCAGGTTCGCGAGAATGCTTTCCAGATACGCCTTCGAGTGTTCAAGCGCGATGCGGTTGTTCTCGACCGCCGCGCGCGCTTCGGACAACTGCCGCGTCATCGCATTGAACGACTGCGTGAGAAAGCCCAGTTCGTCGCGCGATTTGATTTCGCGCTTCGGCGTGTAATCGCCTTCCGTGATTTCCTTGGTGCCTTGCGCCAGCAGGAACAATGGCCGCGCGAGCTGATTGCCGAGCGCGAGTGCGAGCATCATCGCGATGAAGGTGGCGAGGAACAGCGCGAGCGTCAGTGTGCCGATATACATCTTGCGCAGGCCCGTACGGCCGAGCGCCTTCTCCTGGTACTCGCGATAGGCGCGCTGCACCGCGTCGGCATTGCGCGCGAGCGTGGGCGAAACCGGCTGCGTGAGTTGCAGGAAGCGTTCGGTGGGCTGCAACAGCGCGGCGTTCGAATCGGGAATGCGTTGCACCACCCGCAGCCGCAACACGCCCTTGCTGCCATGCGCGTGAGGATCGCCGTCCACTTCGCCTTCGATCGCCGCATAGCCACGGCCGCGCGCCTGTTCGATCATCAACGGCGTGGGCAAATCGTTCGGCACGAGCGTCGCGTAGTTGCCGGAGGCCTGCGCGACCACGTGCATGTCGGGCGTCGCGCCCGACATGCTGCGCGTAGGTTCGACGATCGTCGCATCCTGCACGCCGAACTGGTCGCGCAAACGCAGCAGCGTGAGCGTGGTGCCGGCGGCGTCCGCGCTCGCCAACTGTTCCGACATCAAGCGGCCCTTGGTTTGCAGATCGGACAGCGACGCGTCGAGCATGCCGCGCCCGAGATTCAAACCGGACGTGAGCGCTGTTTCGACATTCACATCGAACCACGACTCGATACTGCGCGACACGAACTGATACGACACGACGTAGATGATGCCGCCCGGCACCACGCCGACCAGCGCCATGAAGAACGCAAGTTTCGCCAATAGCCGCGTGCCGAACTTACCCTTTCTCAGCCGCGCGATGATGATGATGACGAGCGTCGCCACCACCAGCAAAAAGATCATCGCGACCACGAGGTTGGCGGCGTAGAGCCACTGGTAATAGCGGTCGAAGAATTCGGTGTTCGCGCTGGCCGCGGCGAGCAGCACGAGCAGCAGCACGGCCGTCACGGCGACCGTCGACACCAGCACGCGCACGACGATGCTGCTGACACTGGTAGCGGAGCGCACTTTATTTAGCACGTTCGGTCACCGTGAAGGTAAAGCGCTTCCATTCGGAAGCGAGATTCCAGTCGCGGTTGTTCACCGCGTCGATCTGAAACGGCTTGGGCATCAGCGCGATGTCGAGTTGCATGCGCACCGACGCGTTATACGTCTCGCCGACGCGCACCTCATTGCGATCGATCACGTGCCACGACGTGATGTGCTTGATCACCGCGAGCGCATCCTTGAGCGTGGCGAAGCCGAGCTGCAAACCGCCGGACGACACGCTCGACACGCGGTATTCGCGCGTGAGCGGCTGGAACGACAGGCGAATGCTTTGCGACACGCTCACCGGCTGCTCGTCGAACCAGTACCAGCGCGGCCGGCTTAGTTCGAAGTCGGTCGTGAAATAGAGCGGAATGCCTTTATTGACCGCGTCTTCGAGGTTGCTGTTCAGATCGAAGTCGAAACGTGCGTCGAGATTCCAACCCGTGTTGTCGGCTTGCAGCGATGCACGCTGCACCGCGATCGAATCAGCATGCGCCACGCCCGGCGCCGCCAGCCATACGGCCAGCGCGATCCAGAGCACGGCAGCGAGCCGAAGCGGGAAGAAGCGTTTGATGGTCACCGTTTCTGAAAGCGCGCGTAGAAGAATCCGTCGTGGTCTGAGTTCGCGCCGGCGCTGTCTTCAGCGGGTTGTCCGGCATGAGAACCGGCCGATGTGTCGGCGGGCGCGCGAGCGACTGAAGGCAACAGTTGCCCCGGCGCGTCCAATCGTACCGCATCCTGATACTTGTTTCCAAACCACTGCGCCTGCAACTCGCCTTCTTCGGGAAAGATCGAACAGGTAACGTAGAGCAACTCGCCGCCTGGTTTCACGAGCGGCCAGAGCGCGTCGAGAATGCGGCGCTGCTCGGCAACCAGCGCCGGAATGTCGGATGCGCGGCGCAGCCAGCGGATATCCGGATGACGCCGCACGATGCCCGACGCCGAACACGGCACGTCGGCCAGAATGCGGTCGAACGGCGGGTCGATGTCGTCGTGCCATTTTGCGGGCGCGCCCGCGTCGCCGATCCGCACTTCCGCTTCGAGCTTGAGCCGCTGCAGATTTTCGCCGATACGGCGCGCGCGCGACGCGTCGCTTTCGAGCGCGACGAGCTGAAGGTTGGCCAGTTCAAGCAGATGGCCGGTCTTGCCGCCCGGCGCCGCGCAGGCGTCGAGCACACGCATGCCGTCGCGCACGTCGAGTAGCGGCGCGGCGAGCTGCGCGCCGGCGTCCTGCACCGAGACGACGCCGTCGCTGAAGCCCGGAATGCGGTCGACCGGCATCGGCGTGGCGAGCTTGACGGCGTAGTCGCCGGCCCTGCTCGCCGCAATGTGATGGTTTTGCAGCATTTGCAAGTAGGCGTCGACCGTCGATTGACGCGCGTTCACGCGCAGCGTCAGCGGGCCTTGTGTGTTGCCGGCGGCTAGCACCGACTGCCATGCGTCGGGCCACGCGCGCTTCACGGCATCGATCCACCATGCCGGATAGTTCCAGCGTGCGACTTCGTCGGCTTGCGCGGCGCTCAATAGCGTTTCGCGTTCGCGCAGGAAACCGCGCAGCACGGCGTTGACGAGGCCCTTCGCAAAGGCAAATTCACGGCGCGCGCCGATCGCGCTCACTGCCTGATCGACGACCGTGAACGGTGCGTAGGCAGCGTTCGCTTCGTCGTCGATGAGCAGGGCCAGCGAGCACGCGAGCACATGGCCAACGTGCGGCGGCGGCGCCTTTTTCACCAGCTTCGCGATCAGCCACTCGGCAATCGCGAGACGTCGCATGGTGCGATAGGCGATGTCCTGCACTGCGCCACGCGCCGCGGCAACGCTGGCCTCCGGCGCGGACACGAAGACGGATTGCAGCGCGGCTGGCAACGCTGCGCCGAGACGCACGGCGCCGACCGCCTGGCCCGCGCAGTCGAGCGCGAAGCCGAGCGATTCGGGCGCGAGATGCAGCATCGACAAACGTGATTCGCGCGGGCGCACCGATGAGGAAGCGGTACGCGAAGAAGGCTTTGTGGTCATGAAGAAGACTAAGGCGGGCCGCGCGGGAGCGCGCGACGCAATCAACACGCATTGTAGCGTGGCGCGCGACGCGGGCCGACGGGCGGTCTGTGAGCGTGGTGATCGCGGATCTGAGGCGAGCGGGAAGGAGTGGGATTGAAGCGCGGGTTGGATATATCGGCGCGGACGTGGCGTAACGCGGCGCACGAGTCCGCGGGCAGCGTGCAAGCGTAGAGATTGCAAATCCACGGTGGCTGCAAAGGCCGGGGGGCCAAGCGCAGGTTCAACGATGCGGCGCGGTCCCCTAGGCGCCTGGCGAACAGAGTGAATTCTCTCGTGATAACGCAGCGCATCGGCCGCTCACGCCCTTGCGCCGAAATAAAAAGGCGAGCCCGCAGACTCGCCTTTTTCCTCACACCGCGCAAGGAATGCGCAGCGTTATTCGAAGCGCCCCGTGCGCGCCATTTCCATCAAACGCGCGATGCGTTCCTCGGTGGCCGGGTGCGTAGAGAACAGATTCGCGATGCCGCCGCCCGACAGGGGATTCATGATCATCATCTGCGCGGTGGCCGGATGCTGCTCGGCTGTCGGAAACGGAATTCCGCTCGCGTAACGATGGATCTTGTCGAGCGCCGAAGCGAGCGCCTGCGGGTCGCCGGAAATCTGCGCGCCGCCGCGATCGGCTTCGAATTCACGTGCGCGCGAAATCGCCATCTGAATCAGCGCACCCGCGATCGGCGCCAGCAGCGCGACGGCGATGCCCGCGATCGGATTCGTGGAACGGCCGTTTTCGTCGCGGCTGCCGAAGAACATCGCGAAGTTCGCCAGCGCGGAAATCGCGCCGGCCATGGTGGCCGAAACGGTCGAGATCAAAATGTCGCGATGCTTCACGTGCGAGAGTTCGTGCGCCATGACCCCGCGCATTTCGCGCTCGGACAGCACGCGCAGAATGCCGGTGGTGGCGGCGACCGCCGCATGTTCCGGATTGCGGCCGGTGGCGAACGCATTCGGCGCGTCTTCGTTGATCAGGTACACGCGCGGCATGGGCAGGCCGGCGCGTGTGGACAGTTCGCGCACCATGCGGTAAAACTGCGGCGCACTGGTTTCGTCGACTTCCTGCGCGTTGTACATGCGCAGGACCATCTTGTCCGAAAACCAGTACGAAAAGAAATTCATCCCAAGGGCGATCACGAGCGCGATCGTCATGCCGCGCGACCCGCCGATCATCCCGCCGATCACGATGAAAAGGGCCGTGATCGCGGCCATCAACATCGCGGTTTTGACCCAATTGAACATGTCTGCAACTCCTTGCCCTAACGCGGGTTCATATCTGCGCCGCGTGATCGCTGCGCCCGATTGTAAGCTAAATGTTAGATATGGGCGCGTCAGGAAAATTCAATCATCTTGACGCAGTGGCGAGCTTGATACCGAGGCCGACAAAAGCGCTGCCGACTCCGCGATCCAACCACTTCTTCACCGCCGCCCGGCCAGAGAAACGCCGCGTCACACTGCCCGCGATCCACGCGACAAAACTGTTCCAGACCATGCTCATCATGACGAACACCGCACCCAGTGTGAGGAAAGCGAGCGCTTTGTGATCGCTGCCGGTCGTCACGAATTGCGGGAAGAACGACACGAAAAACAGCACGACCTTCGGGTTCAGCACGTTAGTCCAGAAGCCTTGCAGGAAAAGCTGGCGCAGCGACCTGGGCGCGCCGGCTGCGCGCGCTTCGCCCGCGGCATCAACGACAGCGGGCTTGGCAAAGAGCAAACGCACGCCGAGGTACATCAGATAAATAGCGCCGACGAACTTGATGACCGTAAATGCGGTGGCCGATGCAGCCAGCAACGCGGTCAAGCCGAACGCGCAGGCCAGCGAGTGAACGCAGCAGCCGGCGGAAATGCCGAGCGCCGACATGAGACCCGCGCCGCGGCCTTGAGCGACGCTGCGCCCGACGATATAAGCCGTATCGGGACCGGGCGTCACGTTTAGAAGGAAGACCGCGACGACGAAAAACTCGAAATGGGTAATGCCGAACATGTGAATCCTCAAAATCCGGGGCCGTTACATGAAGGATTCTACGCGCGGCAGGCCTGTCCTGCGGGGTCTCGAACATCGGCCGAATGGACGATGTTCAGGACATACGCAGCGGTGTTACTTTGCTTCGGGAAGTTGAAAGCGCTGCCCCGCAGCCAGCGTCGAGCCAGCCAGAAATTCGCGCACCGGCAGGCGTTTGCCACCGGGTTTCTGCAATTGCGTGAGACGCAGCGCGCCTTCGCCACAGGCTACGACTACGCCTTCGGGGGAGACGTCGGTGATCGTGCCGGGCGCGTTGCTGGCGGCTGCGCCGTCGATTGCAACAGCGGCCCAGATTTTGATGGACGAGCCGTCTTCAAGCGTGGCTACACCGCCGGGGAACGGATCGAACGCACGCACCTGGCGCGCGAGCACGTCCGCCGGGCGGCGCCAGTCGAGCGCGGCTTCGTGTTTGCCGATCTTTTCCGCGTAGGTCACGCCTTCCGCGGGTTGCGGCGTTGCCGCCAGTTTGCCGGTGCGCTCGAGTTCGATCAGCGCCTCGACGATCAGCTTCGCGCCGTCCTGCGCGAGACGGTCGTGCAACGTGGCCGTGGTGTCGTCGGCGGAAATCGCGGTGCGTGCTTCGGAGATCATCGCGCCCGTGTCGAGGCCGACATCCATCTGCATCAGCGTGATGCCGGTTTCGGCGTCGCCCGCTTCGATCGCGCGATGAATCGGCGCCGCGCCACGCCAGCGCGGCAACAACGACGCATGAATGTTGATGCAGCCGAGCGGCGGGATATCGAGCACTTCCTGCGGCAGGATCAGGCCGTATGCGGCGACCACCATGACATCGTGCGGCGTAGCGCGTAGTTGGTCGATCGCGGCAGCGGCTTCAGCCGGATATTTGCCGGCGCGACGCAGCGAAGGCGGCTGGGCGACGGCCAGTCCGTGCTCCTGCGCGTAGCGCTTGACCGGACTCGCCTGCAACTTCATGCCGCGCCCGGCGGGCCGGTCCGGCTGGGTCAACACGAGCGGTACATGGAACCCGGCGCGGTGAATCGCGGCCAGCGCGGCCGCGGCGAACTCCGGCGTACCGGCAAAGATGACGCGCAACGAATGACTCATGAACGGGGGCGGTAGGCGAGGTGAACGCGCATTACATCGCGTGGGCGAGCTTCTTCATCTTGCTCTTGATGCGCGTCTGCTTCAGCGACGACAGGTACTCGACGAACACGCGGCCCATCAGGTGATCCATTTCGTGCTGGATGCACAC
This sequence comes from Paraburkholderia sp. BL27I4N3, assembly GCF_003386115.1. Lineage (NCBI taxonomy): Bacteria > Pseudomonadati > Pseudomonadota > Betaproteobacteria > Burkholderiales > Burkholderiaceae > Paraburkholderia > Paraburkholderia sp. BL27I4N3. Next base: position 4,185,563 of record NZ_QREJ01000001.1, read on the forward strand.
CGCAAGCAGGCCTTCGCAGTCCATCTCGAAGGTTTCGCCCTTCTCGTTGAGCGCCCGCACGCGCACTTTCTCCGCACGCTCGACGTTGTCGTAAATGCCCGGCACCGAGAGGCAGCCCTCTTCGGACAGCTTTCTTTCGTCGCTCGACCAGATGATTTCGGGGTTGATGAAGGCGAGCAGTTCGTTGTGGTCGTCCGACACGTCGATCGTGATCACGCGCTCGTGCACGTCCACCTGGGTCGCGGCAAGGCCGACGCCCGGGGCGGCGTACATGGTTTCGGCCATGTCCTTGACGAGGCGGCGGATGCGGTCGTTGACCACTTCGACCGGCTTGGCGATCTTGTGCAGCCGTTTGTCCGGGTAATTGAGGATGTTGAGTAAAGCCATGATCTCGAGTGTGATTTTCGGGCGCCGCCGACCCGTTGAAGGTTCGTTGGCCTTTCGGCCAGGTTGTGAGCCCGTCGCGTTGCGCAGAGGATAGATGGTGTCGAACCGGTTCGATTCAACGCGCCACGGCGCCAGACGACGAGCCCGCGCGGGTGGGCGCGGCGCTGCGGTTATTTCGGATGATGAAAATTTTAGCATGGCGCCCGCCTGCCCGCTGGCCCTGCAGGAGGATCGACCCGCAATGCACACTTTGCCTGCAACCCATATTGAACTTGCCGCCTGGCTGCGGCTTGCGCTCGCGCCGGGTCTGAAACCCGCAGCGCTGCGCTTATTGCTCGGCGCTTTCGGGTTGCCTGAAGCGATATTCGGGCAAGCACCCGAGGCGCTCGCCGAGATTGCCGGCGAGGCCGCGGCACGCGCAGCGCTGGCGCCGACAGGTCCCGATTTCGACGCCCAGCTGGACGCGGTCATCGCGTGGCGCGAGCAACCCGGCAATCAGGTCGTGACGCTCGACGACCCCGCTTATCCGCCGGCACTGCTGACCATGCCCGATCCGCCGCCCCTGCTATATATAAAGGGCCGGTTGAACCTGCTGCACACGCGGGCGGTCGCCCTTGTCGGGAGTCGCAGCGCGACGCCGCAAGGCGTCGAAGACGCGGAGCGATTCGCGCGCGAGCTGTCGGTGGCCGGTGTGACCGTCGTCTCCGGGCTCGCGCTCGGTATCGACGGCGCCGCGCATCGGGGCGGCCTGGAAGGTATCGGTGGCACGGTGGCCGTAATCGGTACCGGCGCGGACCTCGTGTATCCGGCCGCGCATCACGCGCTCGCGCGGCAGATCGCGGTGCAGGGCGCGATTCTCTCCGAATGGCCGCTCGGCACGCCCGCGCGCGCCGCCAATTTTCCGCAGCGTAACCGTCTGATCGCCGGCCTCGTCAGCGGCGTGGTGATCGTCGAAGCGGCGATGCGATCCGGTTCGCTGATCACGGCGCGGCTCGCCAACGAGATGGGACGCGATATCTTCGCATTGCCCGGTTCGATTCACGCGCCACTGTCGCGCGGGTGTCATCGGATCATCAAGCAAGGCGCGAAGCTGGTGGAAACGCCGGACGAAGTGCTGGAGGAACTGGGTTTCGCGCGGCGGGCGGCTCCGCAAGCGGGTTCGGGTTCAAGTTCGGCGCACGCCACCTTCTGGAGCCGCGCCGACTTGGGAAACAGACCCGCGCGCAGCGCCGCGGACGCGGATCGAGCGGACCCGGCAGCGCCTCAGCCGACAGAAGCGTCTCCGGCTGACTCCGGAGAAGCAGCATTGGCCGCCGCCCCGCCCTGCCCACCGGCCAATCCCGAAGCACAGCGCCTCCTCGCCGCGCTCGGCCATTCGCCCACCACGCTTGAAATTCTCGCTACCCGTACCGAGATGGAGGACGCGGACCTGCAAACTGCCTTGCTGCAACTGGAACTCGCCGGCCAGGTGACCATGCTGCCCGGCGGCCGCTTCATGCGGGCAAGCCACGGCCAACGCGGCATTGATCAGAGTTGACCACCATTCACGATCGGCCATGCTACATTCGCGCCAAAGCACCTGACAAAAGTACGCAAGGAACCCTGATGCCCGCGCTAAACCTCGACACCGACCAAGACCGGATCGCCGAGCGCGTCAACGAACCCGAAACGCTGTTCGTGGCCTGCCTGTGCGCGGAATGGTGCGGGACCTGCCGCGAGTATCAGGACGCTTTTGACAAGCTGGCCGACCGGCACCCGGACATCTGTTTCGCATGGATCGATATAGAGACGCATGCGGACCGGTTCGAGGAGCTGGATGTGGAGAACTTTCCGACCATCCTGATCGAAGATTCGGTTACGACGCGATTCTTCGGCACGGTTTTGCCGCAAGCGGCGATTGTGGAACGGATGTTGTCTGATCTGACGGCCGTGCCCGGCGTGAGCGGTGCGCCGAAACTGCGGCCCGCGCTGGCGGTTGCCTGATTCAGGCTGGCCAGCTTGCAAGCCCGGCGGCCCGGGCGTTGCGTGCGATGTATAAGGCGTTGGCGCCGGCTTGCCCAATGCCTGAGCACGCGATTATGAATTCGCGCTTTTTATGGCACTTGACACGCCGGTCGCGCGCCGTGTGCTATAAAGCGGTCGTTAATGGGTCGCAAAGGTCGCAAACGAGGGTAGCGCTAACAGAAGCGCACTCACGGCCATCAACCCTGATCTACCAACCTCACATCGAGTCATGTCCAAAGCACTGATCATCGCCGAAAAGCCTTCCGTCGCGAACGACATCGCGCGCGCTTTGGGCGGATTTACCAAGCATGACGAATACTACGAGAGCGACGAGTACGTCCTTTCCTCGGCAGTCGGCCATCTGCTGGAAATTGCCGCGCCTGAAGACTACGAAGTCAAACGCGGCAAGTGGAGTTTCGCCAATCTGCCCGTCATTCCGCCGCACTTCGATCTGAACCCGATCGCCAAGAGCGAGTCGCGCCTGAAGGTGCTGACCAAACTGCTCAAGCGCAAAGATGTAGACCGTCTGATCAACGCATGCGACGCGGGGCGCGAGGGCGAGCTGATTTTCCGCCTGATCGCGCAGCACGCGAAAGCCAAGCAGCCGGTGCAGCGCCTGTGGCTGCAATCCATGACGGCGGGCTCGATCCGCGACGGCTTCGCCCGCCTGCGCAGCGACGAAGAGATGCAGCCGCTCGCCGATGCGGCGCGTTGCCGCTCGGAAGCGGACTGGCTGGTCGGCATCAACGGTACGCGGGCCATGACCGCGTTCAACAGCAAAGGCGGCGGCTTCTTCCTGACCACGGTCGGGCGGGTGCAGACGCCCACGCTGTCGATCGTGGTCGAGCGCGAAGAGAAGATTCGCCGCTTCGTGCCGCGCGACTATTGGGAAGTGAAAGCGGAGTTCGTCTGCGCGGCCGGTTTCTACGAAGGCCGCTGGTTCGATCCAAAATTCAAGCGCGACGAGTTCGATCCGGAAAAACGCGATTCGCGTCTGTGGGCGCTGCCCGCGGCCGAAACGATCGTCGCCGCCTGCCGTGGCCAGATCGGCACGGTGACGGAAGAATCGAAGCCGTCCACGCAACTGTCGCCGGCGCTGTTCGATTTGACCAGCTTGCAGCGTGAGGCCAACGGCCGCTTCGGCTTCTCGGCGAAGAACACCTTGGGCCTCGCCCAGGCACTGTACGAAAAGCACAAGGTGCTGACCTATCCCCGTACCGACGCGCGCGCGCTGCCGGAAGACTACCTGGATACGGTCAAAGAGACGCTTGGCATGCTCAAGGAGAGCAACAACTATCTGCCGTATGCCAAGCAGGTGCTCGACAAGGGCTGGGTGAAGCCGAACAAGCGCATCTTCGACAACTCGAAGATCAGCGACCACTTCGCAATCATCCCGACCCTGCAGGCGCCGAAGAATCTGTCGGAACCCGAACAGAAGCTCTACGACCTCGTCGTGAAGCGCTTCCTCGCGGTGTTTTTCCCGGCAGCAGAATACAAGGTGACGACGCGGATCACGGAAGTGGTCGGCCATCACTTCAAGACCGAAGGCAAGGTGCTGGTCGAGCCCGGCTGGCTGCAAGTCTACGGCCGCGAGATCAGCGGCGAAGACGCGAACCTCGTGCCGGTGCAGAAAGACGAAAAGGTCAAGACCGACAAGATCGCCGCCCAGCAGCTGGTGACGAAACCGCCCGCACGCTACAACGAAGCAACCTTGCTGTCGGCCATGGAAGGCGCGGGCAAGCTCGTCGAAGACGACGAACTGCGCGAAGCCATGGCGGCCAAGGGGCTCGGCACGCCGGCCACGCGCGCGGCGATCATCGAAGGTCTGCTGGGTGAAAAGTATCTGATCCGCGAAGGCCGCGATCTGATTCCGACCGCCAAGGCTTTCCAACTTATGACGCTGCTGCGCGGTCTAGGCGTGAAGGAACTGACGGCGCCCGAACTCACCGGCGAGTGGGAGTACAAGCTCTCGCAAATGGAACGCGGCAACCTGCCGCGCGACGCGTTCATGCAGGAAATCGCCCGCATGACGCAGACCATCGTCAAGCGCGCGAAAGAGTACGATTCCGACACGATCCCGGGCGATTACGCGACGTTGCAGACGCCTTGTCCGAATTGCGGCGGTCAGGTGAAGGAAAACTACCGACGCTTTGCCTGCTCGAAATGCGAGTTCTCGATTTCGAAAATTCCGGGCGGACGTCAGTTCGAAATTCCGGAAGTCGAAGAACTGCTGCAGAACAAGACGATCGGTCCGCTTTCGGGTTTCCGCAGCAAGATGGGCCGCCCCTTCTCGGCGATCCTGAAGCTGTCGTTCGATGACGAGATCAAGAACTACAAGCTGGAATTCGACTTCGGCCAGGATGCGGGCGGCGAAGACGGCGAACCGCCTGACTTCTCCGATCAGCAACCGGTGGGCGCGTGCCCGAAATGCAAGGGCCGCGTGTTCGAGCACGGCATGAGCTACGTCTGCGAAAACTCGGTCGCCAATCCGAAGACTTGTGACTTCCGTTCGGGCAAGGTGATCCTGCAGCAAGAAATTGCTCGCGAACAGATGGCCAAGCTGCTCGAAGAAGGCCGCACGGATCTGCTGACGAACTTCAAGTCGTCGCGTACCGGCCGCAACTTCAAGGCGTTCCTCGTCAAGCAGAACGACGGCAAGATCGGTTTCGAGTTCGAGAAGAAGGAGCCGTCGGCGAAGACTGCCGCGAAGACCGCAGCGGCGAAGTCGGCTGCGAAGGCTGCCCCGGAAGCGGAGTCGGAGGACGACGAAGTGTCAGTGGCCGTGAAGGCCGCGCCGGCAGCCAAGAAGACGGCGGCGAAAAAAGCGCCGGCGACCAAGACCGCTGCGGCCAAGAAAGCACCCGCCAAGAAAGCGGTGGCGCGCAAAACCGGCTCGTAAGTCGAACTGGTCGCGGGAAGGCCGGAAGAGGATTCGCTTCCGGCTCGCCTAATTTGAGCTTGCAATGAAAAAAGGCGCGATCACATAACGTGACCGCGCCTTTTTGTTTGTCCGGCGAAAGCGCTTATCAGCGGCTTTGCAGGCTCGCCCGATTCGCGACTTACAGCGGCGACAAAGCCGTGGGCCGTGTGCGAGGTGTCGTCTTGGCCAGCGTCTTGGGCAGCGGCGATAACTCGCTGTCTAGCAGGCGTGAGAGCGGCTCAGCGCCGTCGAACGCTTCCGGCGGCATGGCGTCCGCGGAATCGAGCGCCGTCGTCGTGGCGGCCCGGCCGAGGCCGTCCTCCTTGATCCACTGTTCACCAAGCAAGCTGTTCGGGGTCTGGCTGAAATGCTCAACCAGATGGTCGATAAACGTGCGCACCTTGGCCGGCAAGTGACGGCGGCTCGGATACGCAATGTTGATCTCGACCTGCGGCAACCGGTAATCGCCGAGCAGACGCACGAGGCGACCACGCGTCATGTCGCGGCCGATCAGATAGCTCGGCAGGATCGCGATGCCCATGCCGAGCAACGCAAACTGACGCAGCATTTCCGTATTGTTCGCGACGATCACGTTCGCCGGACGCACGCGCACTTCGCCTTCCGGGCCGGTGAACACGCGCTCGTCGCCCCAATATTCGGACGGCAGGCTCAGGCACGGATGCTCCAGCAGATGCTCCGGACGCGTCGGCATGCCGTGCTTCTCGAGATAAGCCGGCGTGGCGCACACCGTCATGCAACCGGTGGTGAGACGCCGAGTGACAATACTTGCGCTGCGCATTTGCCGCGCGATCACCACGCCCACGTCGAAGCCTTCTTCGACCAGATCCACCTGACGGTCGACCAGCGTGACATCGGGAATGACTTTCGGATAACGCTCCGCGTACGTCTGGAGCACGGGCGCCAGATTGTGCAACCCGAACACGACCGGCGCGACGATTCGCAACGTGCCGACGGGTTCGTGATTGCGCGCCACCACCATCTGCTCGACGTCTTCCAGTTCGTCGAGAATCTGGCGCGCGCGCTCAAGATAAACCTGACCTGATTCGGTCAGAGACAAGCTGCGGGTGGTGCGATTGAGCAGCCGCGTACCTAGACGGCCTTCGAGGTCCGCAACGTGTCGGGTCGCGACTGCGTTGGAAATATCCATCGCGCTCGCAGCGCGGGCAAAACTGCCGAGATCCGCCACTCTGACGAAAACTCGCATCGACTGCAAATGATCCATAGGACAACTCCTGCCGTGTTACAGCTTCCTGACAATCGGGGAAAACCAGCGAAGCGAACTTGGAATTCTCCTACGACTCGCGGAATCGTGCAGAAGTTGCCCGCGAAAGCGGAAATATTGTCAATATTTGTGCGACTGTGCTCCCCAGTGTGGGGCACGATCAGGAATTGTTCCTGAAAAAGAAACAATCTGCTGCAGTGCAGCTTGAACTGCCTTTTTTGTTCGAACAGACGGAATGGTCGCCGGCGTGGCAAAACCAAGAAGCTCCTCATGCGGACGGGCGGCAATAAAAAACCGCCCGAAGGCGGTTCCGTGCGAAGTGAACACTCACCTGATCAGGCTGCGAGCTTCTCTTCGAGCGCGCGTTTGGCCTCCGTCAGCGCAGGCGGCAGACCTTGCTGCAATGTGTCAAACAGCTCGGCGTGCAACGCGAATTCCGCGCGCCAGGCTGCGTCGTCGACGGAAATGACCTGCTCAAACTGCTCGCGGCTAAAATTCAGCCCGCTCCAGTCGAGGTCCTCGTAGTGCGGCGACACGCCGAACGCGTGTTCCTCACCGTGAGCCGAGCCTTCGATCCGGCCGACCATCCAGCTCAGCACCCGCATGTTCTCGCCGAAGCCCGGCCATACAAACTTGCCGTCCGCGCCCTTGCGGAACCAGTTGACACAGAAGATTTTCGGCAGCTTCGCGTTCAGTTGCTCCAGACGCTCGCCGGTTTTCAGCCAGTGACCGAAGTAGTCGCTCATGTTGTAGCCGCAGAACGGCAGCATCGCGAATGGGTCGCGGCGCACCACGCCCTGCTGGCCGGCTGCGGCGGCGGTCGTTTCGGAGCCCATGGTCGCGGCCATGTAGACGCCTTCCACCCAGTTGCGCGCTTCGGTGACGAGCGGCACCGTCGTGGAGCGGCGCCCGCCGAAGATGAACGCGTCGATCGCGACGCCCGCCGGGTTTTCCCAGTCGGGGTCGATGGACGGGCATTGCGAGGCCGGCGCCGTAAAGCGCGCGTTCGGATGCGCCGCCTTGCGGCCGCTTTCCTTTGCACTGGCGGGTGTCCAGTCCTTGCCTTGCCAGTCGATCAGGTGTGCGGGCGCATCGTCTGTCATGCCTTCCCACCAGACGTCACCGTCGTCGGTAAGCGCAACGTTCGTGAAAATCACGTTTTCCTTCAACGTGGCCATGGCGTTGAAGTTGGTCTTCTCGCTCGTGCCCGGCGCCACGCCGAAGTAGCCGGCTTCCGGATTGATCGCGTACAGCCGGCCGTCCTTGCCCGGTTTGATCCAGGCGATATCGTCGCCGATCGTGGAGATTTTCCAGCCGTTCAAGCCTTCCGGCGGAATCAGCATTGCAAAGTTGGTCTTGCCGCACGCCGACGGAAACGCCGCCGCGACATGATGCTTGCGGCCTTCCGGCGAGGTCACGCCGAGAATCAGCATGTGTTCGGCGAGCCAGCCTTCGTCGCGGCCCATGGTCGAGGCGATGCGCAACGCGAAACACTTCTTGCCAAGCAGCGCGTTGCCGCCATAGCCCGAACCGTAGCTCCAGATTTCGCGCGATTCCGGGAAATGGACGATGTATTTGGTTTCGTTGCACGGCCACGGAACGTCTTTCGCGCCGGCCGCTAGCGGCGCGCCGACCGAATGGACGCACGGCACGAACTCGCCGTCGTCGCCCAGCACGTCGTAAACCTTGCGGCCCATGCGCGTCATGATGCGCATGTTGGTGACCACGTACGGGCTGTCGCTCAATTCAACGCCGATGTGCGCGATCGGCGAGCCGAGCGGGCCCATCGAAAACGGCACGACATACATCGTGCGGCCGCGCATGGAACCTTCGAACAGGCCGTCGAGCGTCGAGCGCATTTCGGCCGGTGCGATCCAATTATTGGTGGGGCCCGCGTCTTCGCGACGCTGCGAGCAGATGAAGGTGCGATCTTCGACGCGCGCCACATCGGACGGGTCGGACCATGCCAGATAAGAATTGGGGCGTTTGGCGGGATTGAGCTTCTTGAGTGTGCCTGCTTCGACCATCTGTGCACAAAGCCGGTCGTATTCTTCCTGCGAACCGTCACACCAGACGACCCTGTCCGGCTTGGTCCTGGCGGCAACGCGCTGGACCCAGTCGAGCAGCTTTCGGTGTTTGACCCACGCGGGCGCCTCGATAGTAGGCTGTCCTTCGAATGAGGGGTGGTTCATCGACTTGTCTCCGTTTTGAAAAACAATAGAAAAAACGGTACAAGCCCAGAGACGCTGCATGCGAGAGGCATTCAATTCTTCACGCCGGGTGCCTGCCACCCGACGCGCAATTGTGCAGGTCGTTCCGGGCCACACAGCCTGTGAGCGGAGGCGCCGGCCGACGGGCTTCTGCAACCGTCTGTAAAGCGGCTTGCCTCAACACGCAACAAACTGTTAAAAACGATGTCAATCGGCCTTGCCGTGGCGCTGCCATTCTGTGCGGTAGCTACTACGGTAAGGCATTCAGCCAGACCGGCATGTGACCTAGGTCACATGGTGGGACAGTCAGCATAACACTCCGTTCCGCACCACCAAGGTGCGTCGTAAGACACATACCATGAAGATTGCCATCCTCGACGATTATCAGGACGCCGTGCGCAAGCTCGACTGCTTTCAATTGCTGGCCGACCATGAGGTCAAGGTCTTCAACAACACCGTTCGCGGTCTCGGCCAATTGGCAAGCCGTCTTTCGGAAGTCGACGCCCTCGTCCTGATTCGCGAACGCACCCGCATCAGCTCGCAACTCCTCGATAAATTGCCGCGTTTGCGCATGATCAGTCAGACCGGCAAGGTTTCCAGCCACATCGATCTGAACGCGTGTACCGAGCGCGGCATTGCCGTGCTGGAAGGCACCGGCTCACCGTTCGCGCCTGCTGAGTTGACGTGGGCTCTCATCATGGCCGCCCAAAGGCGGATTCCGCAATACGTAGCAAACCTTAAGCAAGGAGCCTGGCAGCAGTCCGGCCTGAAGACGTCGGCGCTGCCGCCGAACTTCGGTTTGGGCCAGGTATTGCGTGGCCAGACGCTGGGGATCTGGGGTTACGGCAAGATCGGCAGGCTGGTGGCCGGTTATGGCAAGGCATTCGGCATGAACGTGTTGATCTGGGGCCGCGAGCATTCGCGCGAAGCCGCTCGCGCTGACGGGTACAGTGTCGCGGAGAGCCGCGAGGCGCTGTTCGAGCAGAGCGACGTGCTGTCGCTGCATTTGCGCATGCACGACGACACGCGCGGCATCGTCAAACAGGAAGACCTGATGCGGATGAAGCCGACCGCGCTGCTCGTGAACACGAGCCGGGCCGAGTTGCTCGACGACAACGCGCTGGTGAATGCGCTATCGCACAACCGTCCGGGCATGGTCGCGATCGACGTCTACGAAAGCGAGCCGATTCTGCAGGGCTACAGCCTGCTGCGCATGGAAAACGTGATTTGCACGCCGCACATCGGCTATGTGGAGCGCGAAAGCTACGAGCAGTATTTCACCGCCGCATTCAAGAACATTCTGGCTTTCGACGCCGGCGATACGAGCAGCGTGGCGAATCCGGAAGCCTTGCAGGGCGGCCGTCGGCGTTAAAAAACCACTGCGTTTTTTGGGGCGATAAGCGCGCCGTGCGAATTCGTGCGACGCGCTCATCGCCGTTTGGCTTCGCGCCGCCGCTACCGCTCAATTCACCGTACCGCTTCGTGCGCGCCGGCTTCCAATAGATCGGGAACACGTTCGAGGAAGGTCTCGCCGTCGGCACGGCCGAGGTTGTACGCGTGGATCATCTGTGACGGACTCGTGTAATCCCAGCTCGAAATCGGCACCTTGCGCGACGGCTGTACGTAAAGCCGTTGCTGCACGCCGTGCGGCACGACGAACATCTGCGGGCGCGGATAGAGGCGGGTGACCATCACCAGCACGTTGCCCGGCGCCTCGGCGTCGAGCGCGCCGACCGGCACGTTGTCGACCATCCCGCCATCCAGCACCGGCCGGCCGTTGCGTCGCAAAACCGGCGTGAACGGCGGCGTGCTCGATGACTGCAAAATCAGATCCGCCAGATCCTCGACGCTCGCGCAATCCTGTGCACGCACGAATTCCGGATGAAAGCCGAGCGTCTGACCAAGTGTCGGATGCAGCGTCTTGCGCACGTATTTTTCGATGTTGTACGCGATCAGGCCGGCCGCGACCGCGCTGCGCGCGCCAAGCCAGCGCGGCAGATGCGATACGCCGATGCGGATTTCCGGCGCATCGGCGAGTGTCGAAAACTTCTCGCCGTAGATGTCCAGCAGCGCCTGACGGTAGATGCGGTAATGCGGAAACACCGACTCGCCGCGCAGCAGATTGCCCCAGTAGGCGTTGCGGGTGTTGTGGCGCAGCGCCTCTTCGTAATAGCGCATGACCCAGTCGGAATCGCGCGTGTAGAGCATGCACGCAGTCGCGGCGCCGGCCGAAATACCGGTGATGACACGCGGCCGGATCCGCAGCTCCGGCTGGATCACATCCCAGAAACCCGCCTGCCACCAGCAGCGATTGCCGCCGCCGGCGAATACGACCTGATCGAACATCCTGGTTTTTCCTCTAATGCGGCTCTCTGGCCTGTATCAGCCGAGCAGCGCGTAGGTGGTGGTGGCGTGAACGGCCATGTTGCCGGATTCGTCGAATAACTCGACTTCGCCGAATACCAGATTGCGGCCCATGCGCAGCACTCGGGCGGTGATCAGCACGTCGCCCTTGCGCACCGCGCGCATGAAATTGATGTTGAGCGAGACCGTGGTCATAGGCTTGAAACCGCCGAGCGCGGCCGAAATGGCGACGATCATCGCTGTGTCCGCCGCGGCCATGAACACTTGCCCGCAGATCACGCCGCCCGAATGACGCAGCCCGCCGGAAAACGGTAGGCGCAGCGTGGCAGCTTCCTCATCGACCTTGACCGGCGTCAGCGTGAGCGCACGGACCCACGGCGCGAGGATGCGGTCGAGCAATTCGCTAATCTCTTTGTCATCCATGGCAATCCCCGGTCGAAAGCCGCGCGAGGCTTCGTGCGGCAAGGTGTCCGCGACATGATACCGGGACGATGCAGGGCGCGCCTTTTTCGCGACAGTGCGGCCATCGACGAATGCCTCGGGCTCTCGGATGCAATTATTTTTAAGAAATCTGCGAAGGGGACTTGGCAAGCCCGAAAAATTTCTGCATAATTTCGCTTCTGTTGGGGGCGTTAGCTCAGTTGGTAGAGCAGCGGACTCTTAATCCGTAGGTCGAGTGTTCGAGTCACTCACGCCCCACCAAAGAATTCAAGGGCTTAGCTTCGGCTAAGCCCTTTTTCTTTGCTCCGCAAAAACCGCTCTGCTCCGCAAAACATCACGACTAGCCCTCATCGCCGAACCAAGCCGAGCGCGTATAGATGCCTCTGCGACCCTTTTCCCGCAACGTTCGCCTAGCCTATCCGCCGAATCTCCTTGGCACACGGCCCCTTGCCTCCATCGACCAGCAGGAATTGCACCTTCGATCCCTCGAAGATGTCGGACTCTTCCTTCACGTCACGGAAGTAAAAAAATACGTCCTTCCCCTTTTCCCTGGTGATGAACCCGTAACCCTTGAACGCGTAGTACGCCTTCACCGTACCGAAAAAAACTTCGTCAGATTGGCTCGTCATATAACGTCGCGCTTGAGTGTTTGGTTGGTCGGCAACTCGCCAATTTCTTCCTCAATCGAACGGCCAGTTTAGGGTCCGTTCTAGCTACAACATTTAAGCGCTGTAGCGTCTTGAAGAAGCTGACATTGAACGAATATTTTTCCCTATCCTTGGGGGAGGTTCGACTAAGCATTTCAACTATCTTCACTGTCTTCGTCATCTCGGCTTGGTCGTACTCGGGAAGAATAGCCCCTAACGACCGCCTTAGCCTTCCAGCTTCCGAGTGACGCAAATAGTTCAGCATGGCGACCTTGCCGGAAACACTCCCGTGCGCCTTATGGTATGCCAAATCCGTCCGCCTCCCCGCAGCAAGCTGCCGGCAACGATGCACCTCCACTCGAATGGAGCGGCGCTCGGTGGAATTTACGCGTGGCATGCCTCTGTTCACCCACAAACCGGTCACCTCCATCAATTCCTTCGGATTTGACTTCGATGAGATTCGGGTTTTTTGATGCTTTAGTTTCAATCCTTTGTCTCGAAGCATTCTAGAGATCATCTCAATAATTCTAGAAATCTTTTTCTCAGAGAGAGCCGCCTCTGACGAAACACAAATATCATCCAACAGCCGCGTATAGACCAATCCAGCGTTCTTACAATATTGCGCAACATGATATTCAACGTCATGCAAAATCAAATTCGCCAAATGGGAACTTGTACACGCCCCTTGGGGAACCGCGCCCTTATAAGTCGTTAACCGCGCAAGCAATTCGGCGACACCGGGATTAAACTTTAGCAAATACTGATAGATGCCAGTCACACGGTCAGCAGATATTGAAGGATAAAAATCTTTCACATCCAGCGACACAAGAACGTGCGCCTTTGCGTGCATCTCTGCGTTTCTGACATAGTCTTTACCCTCGACTCCGCCATATAAGTAGTCCGGATATTTGACGTGCGAGAATATTTCTCTATTAATCCGCTTTTGCAGAGTCTTAAGATGCAAACTCGGAATCATGATCGTCCGCGGCTTCCCGTTTTTCTTCGGGATCTGGTACGGGGTGTAGTGCTTGTCCAAGTTATCGGCCGTGTGCTTCAGCACGGCGTCGGACACCCGAAGCGATGCCGAAAGTGCCGCAACTGAGCCAACCGGTTTTTTAGTATAGAAAGGTCGCATTGCGGTAAAAAAAGGTAAGCACCTACTCTACCTGATGAGATGATGAACCTTATCCCACGGCAAAGATTCCAGCAGCCCTACAGACCTGATCATCAGGGTAGTGATGCCGAGCCAGCGGTTAGCGCTGTCAATAATATTGGTCTGCTCTCGCTTCGCAACATTTGTCTTCTGGGCAATGCGAACATTGCCGGTCGTTTTGCTTGGTTTACGTTTACACATAAAACTTCCTCCGTTCGGGTTAAGTCGCGACCAATTGGTCACGACAGCTCACCCCCAAACAGAGAAACGGAAAACAAAAACTCGCCGCTAGCTCAGGTGCCTACGCATTTTGCTCATCAACCGTAGCTGGACGCCGCCGCTAATTCCTTGCCGTAGCGCCTTGCGTTACGTGCCCGATCCGCTGGCCGACATCCCGGTCATGTCCTGAATTTATACTGCCAAAACAGAACGTCTCATGCGAGACCCAGATTTTTCCGTTCAAACAACAACGATTTACCAAAAACTGACAGCCTAGACGGTTCGTCTAGTCAGACGAAATCTACACCTTCAACTAGGAAAAAACAACCGCACGCAGACCGGTCGGAAAAAACGACGTCAAACAGCCACATCGCATCTACCTAGTCGGTTCTACTTTGTCACCTTTCCGTTCACGTACGTAATGCTCGGTCATCTGAAGCGAGCGATGTCCCAGCTGTAGCTGCGCCGCACGGATATCGCCCGCTGACTCTGCTTTGTCCGTCCCCGCCTTCGCACGTAGATCGCGAAACTGGAAGAGATCCTTTTCCACTTTGGCGGCAACCCGCGCTCGGTCGAACCGAAACCGCAATGCGTCAGGCAACAACCGTTCGCCAGCTTCGTTCACAATAAGCGCATCGACTTGGCTCGCGTAGGTTGACTTACGTACACGAATGCGGTCGATCACAGCAGCAAGCTCCCCTGAGACCTGAATACGCAGCTTCTTGCCGCGCTTGCCCTGCTCTATCCACAATTCGCCGCGCCGAATATCGCTCTCCGCAAACTTAAGAGTGTCTGCCGGCCGCTGGCCCGTCAGGTACGCAAGATCCATTGCATCTCTAGTCGGCACGTCAGCAGCCTCCCATACCTTGCTGAACAGATCGTCTTCGATATACACCGTCCGTCCAACCTCCTTGTTGCGACGAACTCCGACGCATGGATTTACAGCGTCCGTCAGGCCGTGCTCCCGCGAAAAATTAAAAATGTGGGACAGCAACGCGATCTCACGATTTCCGCGCACATGTCCCGGCCGAGCCGGCACAGGTCGTCCGCGTTCGACATACCATCTCTTCGCAAGATCGCTTCGCCACGCAAGATACTGCGCAACATGTACGGGTCTCATCTCACCAAGCGGAACCGGAGGGTCATCGAAGAATTTGTATAAATTATCTAGCTCCAGCAAGTTATCACGCTGCGTCCGACGCGACTTAGTAGGCAACACTTGGCGTACATACCGCTCGGCTGCGTAGCGAAATGTCACCAACTCCTGATGACGTGTTTGGGCTTGCGCCTCCAGCTCGGACCATTTCCGAACGGCTTCAACGAAATCGGGGCCCAACGGAAGTTCGCGACGAGGGAGGCCACCCAAATCGAAATAGTAGTAAACAGTCCCACTGCGCTGTTTTCGTGCGCGCATGCCTGGTGGCAAATTCAGGTTCTTTGTCGGACGACGCCCCATATCACGTCGCCAACACTCGTGGTTGCCACGCTTGACGAACCGGCACTTGCTTACCGCCCTCAACCACCAATCGCGCGACCACTGGGCGACCAGCCGCATTTACGAAAAAGGCAATTCCCATACGTCTCAACGCTTCAATCTGCTTTGCTTTAATCTTTCTTCCAGTAAGCACTACTAATTCAGAAGAAGATAAGAACATTTCAGTCATGGCTCAAATTTCCCGTGTTGATAACCAGAAGCAGCCTAGATCCTGATTCCAGTACGCTTGACAACGGTCAAGTGACGATCCCGCCTTCAGCGCGGCATCGAATGCCGTTTTGATAGCTTCGGCGGCGCTATCCGAAAGCAGGTGCGCAATGGAGTGGACCTCAGGCACCGCGATACCTCGACTGGTCCAGTAGCGCTTCTCATTGATCGCATGTTCGGCAAAATCCTTCGTTATGTACTTCCCGATGTAGGACGCTAGCTTGTGTCGCAGCCCCTTCTCTTTGAACGGATTCCGCACATCGATATTTCCATTGTCTTGTCCAACGATGCTCCGCCAGATCGAGCGAAGAACGCGGTAGTTCTGGCGTCCTTTAACCGCGATATGCAGGTGCCAAGCACCACGCTTTTGACGCTCCGCGACGGCGACATACTGAAAGTCTTGCAGTTTCCCAAGACGCCGCCTGAGAGCATCAAAATCCTTCTTTAACCTTGCTTTGTCGATCATGTTCTCTCGGTAAGTCAAAGTGATCATTCGATCTGCGGAAATCGCCTTGCAGCGCAGCCGAACCTGTTGCTTAGCTCGCTTCGCGGCATCCATGAGATTTTGCTCAGTGTTCTCAGACTCACCACGCTTCGCACGAGGGAGCAGGCTAAGACCCTGCGCTCCCATGTACCGATCAAAACGTGTAGCTGTCACTTCAACTTGGCCGTCACCGAAGTTCCGGCCACGAACTACCCATTCCCGGCGAAACGCCGAGAAATTGCCTATACTGTCGTCATGCATTGCAACTAGTCCTTGTAATGCTGTTGTACAAGCCTCGAACCGTTGCAGCGGTCGGGGCTTTTTCTTTTTTACGGCCGGCGACGTGTCAATCCACGTCTAGCCAATTTCCAGCCGCGACTGATTTCCTTCGCTGCATTACCGCGCGCAACGAACGTAAGCGTCACCAATCGGCTTGACTGCAAACGCGTCAGCTTGATGACCATGTGTTCCTTGCACTTCCTCATTCCGTACCTCGTACGTTAAGTGTCCCTGATATAAATCTAGCCGCGCTGCGCGCGGCCGGCTGTTCGCGCTACCGTCGCGACCTGCCGGCCGCGTGCCGCGTTCCCCATCAACCGCGCTAGGTTCGTCATGGTTTATGCCGTCCTGCGGCCGACACAACCCACGACGCAAGCGTTTTGCGGTTCAGCTGGCATCAAGGTCAAGCCCTACGGGTCGCTATCGCGAACCTTGACCCCAGCGCGCAGCCCTCTGGCCAAGTCAAAGTTCAGCGGCTTCCACGCGCTGTACCTGCAACACCAGAAGCACGTCGGTACGGCTTTTCGACGATCCATGACCGTCAAGAAACTTCGGCAGCCAGCCTAGGCTGCTGACGGAAGACGAATCGCTGTCCTGTCCTAACCCGCCCAATACGATTACCTCCCCATCCCGCATGCTCACAGTCGTACGCATCTCCCGAGTGTTTTTTGTCGGCGAATTATTAACGCCAGTCGTCGTCGCAACGAAGCTCGATATCTGCTCCTGCAACTGCACCTGAATTGCATCTGCCATCACGGTCGGCTGCACGTCAAAGATCAACCCCGCGTCCTGATATTCGACCGACTGAACCGGCGTCCCACTAGCACCCTGATAGCTGATACTCCCAAGCGTCGGCACCTGCGAGCCGACATTCAGACGCACGCTCGCGCCAGACGTCACCCGCACATGCGGATCGCTCACCTGCCTAAACCGCGTATCGGCGTTCAACGCGGAAATCGCGATGCTCAGGTAATTGCTCGAAAAACGCAGCGCTGTAGCGTCCTGATCAGTCGGCCCGTTCGACATTGACACCTGCCCACCAATCCCATTAAGCACCTTGGCCGCGACCGAAAACGCCGTGTTCTTATCGTTCATGTTCGACACCTCATAGACCCAGCCGCGCACCACCACCTCACCAGCAACCCGGTCCAGCTCGGGCAGCAACCGCGTCACGTCCCGAATCTCGCTCGCCGTACCACTAAACACCAATTCGTCAGCGACCGACACGCCCGACGCCTGAGACCGCACCATCGGCGGAGCGATACCTGACACGCCAGAAGCGCCCATAGCTACCCCAAGAGCCTCCGGAGGGACCGCACTAGCAACCGAGCCTGTGGACGCGTTCATACGCCCCGCAAAAAGCGGCTGTACCACCTTGGCAAGATAATCCGCCGTACGGAAACGCGGGTGATACACATACGTCTCGTGATCCGACTGTTTCTGTTCTTCGGGCGGTTTCTTCGTCACGAAGTCCACGCCTTCCTTCGTCTCAACCCTGAACCCCTGCGAGTCCAAAAAAACCTTCACAAACGAGCGCAGATCGCCCGCCTTGCCGTCGTACTGAAACGACACCAGCCGCGTATCCTGCAACACGTCCGAACTGATCACGTGTGGCACGTGCATAGCATCCCCGTACAGCAGATCAACCAGCTGACCGACATTTACAAACCGCAGGTCGAACGCCCCTCCCTTCACACGCGGCAACAGCGCAAGCGGCACAGCTGGCAACGGCGACGACGCAACAGCCGGCACAATCGACACCGGCAACGTCGGCAGCGGAGGCAACGACTCGCCCGCCAACGCAACGCCCGACAGCAACAGACTCACAGCCGCCCCAATAACGCGTTTCATTTCCGCGCTCCCGCCGAGTTATCGTTATTCCCACTCGCGCCCGACCATACGGCCACGCGTTCGCCATCAACCACACCCGTCACGCCCAACGTCTCGCCGCGAAAATCTTCGCTGCTCTCGCGGCGAAAATGCCCCTGCCGATCCGTCAACAACACATACCCGCGTCCGTCGATCGCGTACTGACCAGCAACACGCCACACGCTCGACACTGCACCCTTAGGATCAGCGAACGAACCGCGCGCAGAACCGTCAACCGAGCCACCAACAACAGCAGCCGAAGCAGCAGCCGGAGCCTTGGCGCCGCTGATCCCGAAGCCCGTATTCACACCATGTAGCCCTCGATACGTGAGCACCACCGCGGCCAACGCCGCGACCGGCAGGATGAACAACGCCTTCGGAATTACCGCCTTCGTCTTCGTGTGCATCTCGGCGCTCGTGTACAGCTTGTAGACGCTCTTCGGATAGGTCCACATAGTCTTGACCGCATCACGAAACCCGCTATTCGGGTTGTGCGCCATGTCCCACTGGTAAAGCATCGCCCTCGACAAGCCGAACAGCTTGCGAACATGAACGTGACGGCCCACCAGATCGCGGACAGTCTTATTCATCCGGTTCGGATGCTGGGTGATCACGACGAAATCGACGCCCTTATGCCGATGCACATGCAGCTGCTCGACGTCAGCACTCGGCTTCGCCCCGGCAGTCACTGGAGGCCAAATGCGCTGCACCTCGTCGACCAAGACGATGTCGTTTTGCTGGCAGCGGTTATGCCAATCACGCACCCAATCGTCGTCAACCAACTCATGGTCTAACAGCAGATCCTTCACGCCGTTGACCACAAGCCGACGACCCGCCGACACTTCCTTCTGAAGCCACCAAATCGTGTACAGCGTCTTTCCGCTGCCCGGAACGCCCGTAATGAGATGGATCATTTGATAAAGAACTTTTTAGCACCAGACACACCGGCCATCGCGACACGCGCCGAGATGCCGCCGCCGATGTAACCCATACCCTGAAAAATCCCACCCATCGCCATCACGTTCGCCATATCGGACGGCAGACCTCCGACCGACGACGTGACCCACCCGAGCGCCGCGTTAATCGCGAGGTCAATACCGCTCACCGTCAGAACGCCGATACCCAACGCCACCAACGCTTGGACGATCAACGGCTGAACCAGCCCAAGCAACCACGTCGCCCACGTCATCGCGTGTACCTCGCAATCATCAAGTCCACAGCATCATTGGCACGTTCGGCCGACTTAACCGCCGACGCAAACATGTAGCCAAAAAACAGCGTGACCACCACAGCAAAGACCACCAGCATCTTCATAGCGACACCCCCGTAGCAACGATCAACGCGGCCGCCAACGCACAAATCGCGAGGATCAACGTCCGCACCTTTTGGACAAAACCGCATATCGGATCCCACGACAACGACAACGGACTGCCCAAAACAGTGACGACCTGCGGCGCTGGACAAACACCATCAGCCGCACCAATGTTCCACGGCGCCATCGAAACACTCGCGGAACTCGTCGGTATCGGCGGAGCAGCAGGAGCCGTCCCAAGCGGCGCACACGCCGACGCATTAGGTTCAAGCTGACAAGGGTCCTGCGTCGGAGTCGTGCCCGTCGTTCCGCTCGCCGGATTCGTCGGCGTCGTCGTCTGACCCGGGTTATACGGAGTGTTGGGAATGGGATTGGTGTCGATCGGCACCGACGTAGAACCCGCTGGACGCGGCAGCGAATCCAGCACATCATTCCACGTAGGCGACACAGGCGAAGTAGCCACGTCAGCCTGAGAAACAGGGTTCGTCGCATCGTACGGATAGCCGTCATACCCCGGCTGAGCAGCAGCATTCTTCCAAAGCTGATCCGCCAGCGACGCCGTCAGCTGCTGCGGAAACGGCTGCTGCATCATCGCGCTAGTCGGCTGCAACTGCGTCAGGTTCCCCGTCTGCCCCGGCGATACATAATTTGGGTTGCTCGACGGATACACCGACACAACCTCACCAGTCACGGTCGGATCGCACCCTTGACACGGCGTCCACGTCAACTGGATGTTGTACGAGCACGCCGAGGAAGAACTGTCGGTACATCCAGTCATCGTCGGAGCGATCGTGTACCGGATGTTCGTCACCGCCGCACCCTGAAAATTGACTTCAGCCGCCGCCCGTTGCGTCGCGCAATCCAGACCCGTAGAGCACCCGATCACCGTTCCCGAGTTTGGATAACCCTGCGTGTAATACGGCGCGTTTGACGGCAACGCGTCGTTCCCGCAAGTCGTCGTGATCGCCGGATTGCACGTTGGACTTGCGTAGCTCGTCCAACCGTTCACAACCGGAGGCGGCGCGGGCTGCGCGGCTGGGTTCTGCAACGACAACTGCGGCGCCGAGCTGGTCCCGGTCTGCGAAAACTTGTAGATGCCCCACGCGACGGCGCCGACCGCCGCCAACGCACCAACACCAACCAACGCCGACAGCCAAACCGGCGCACCGAACACCGACGCCACAAGACTCGCCCCCGTCGCCGCATAGTTCGCGTCGTTCGCAGCCTTGCCAACGAATGCCATCGTGTCAGCAAACACCGCATCGTTAGCCGCGACCGAAATGCCACGACGAGCGAGATTCGCCATGATTCCCGAACCAATCGCCCGATTCACTACCCCGGAAAACACCGGCGACGACCAGAAGAACGGCAGCGCCTGAGCATTCGCATACTGCTGCGAAAGCATCGCGACGAGCGCGAACATCAAAACGATCTTTTTCCACATGGCAATCAAGCGAAGATGATGTAACCAGCCAGCCAACACGTCGCCACCACTATCCCGATGCACTCATAGAACCAAGTCATGCCCCGTCCCCTCCCGAGTTAATCTGATTGCGAATCGCACGTATGCACCACGCAACCGCCAACACACCCAGCACCGCACCACCAATCTGCAACCCAACGATGTCGCCGCCACCAATAGGGTTATCACTCTGCAACGTCGAAATCTGCAACATCAGCGTGTTACCCGTCGAATCGGTCCCGCACGTCGCCGGATGACCAGACACAGCAACGTAAGTCACGCCATCCACCCCACCTGGCCCACACACGACCCCAGACACCGCCATAACGGCCCCCAAATCAAGCCCGCAGGATGCGCAGCATCACGCAGTAGCCAAAGTCAAACGACGGCACCACCACAACCGCCATCGCGATCCAAAGCAAAACCAGCATCGCCCCACCAGAAAAAAAGGCGTCCGGTTTTCCAGACGCCTTTAACGTGCCCGCGCTAGCGGCTTACCGACCGAGGAAGCCGCCGATCTTGCGGAAGCCCCACACCGTAGCCGACACCGCGAGAACCGCACCGCCGACTGCCACGACCGAAGTAGTGACGCTGCTGATCGACGATGTAACCGCTGTCACGTCCACGCCCGACGCCTGTGCGAAAGCGCCAGCCGACACTGCGACACCACCGGCAACAACAGCCAACTTTTTATTCAAATTTTTCATTTGCATACCTTTTAGGTCTATCTCGCGGCCCGTTGATTAAGATTCGTCCAGCTGGGCCACTTTTGGACGAATCGGTTTCTCTGGCGAATCGCGACGAAAAACCATGTTCATCACGAACGCAACTCCCTTGCATGTCATGTAAATCGCGACCATTACATTTAGTAATGCTAATTGCGAGGAAACGGGATCTACAGCATACGAAGACAAATGATCCATGGGGCGCCTCAGCTGTTTGACTGTTATGCAGTCATAGCCCCGGCAGCAGGCTTGGCCTTAGGCTGTCCGAATGGGACTAGTGAGACGATGCGGGGTACCAATTTGCCGGAGTCGTTCCCGTTCCCTTGCGCAAGAGCAAATTCGGCGAGGTATTCGCCCGGCTGCCGTTCTGCCAGCGCCTCTGGGAGGTTGATGACGCCAACCACTATGTTCGTACCGGCATCTGCTGACTGCTGCTCCAAAATGCACTGGGCTTCACGAATGGTGTAGGCCCGACCGGTTTTTTGACTGGTGCCGCTGCGTGTGTTTATCGACAAGATCGTAAGTTTTTGCTTGCTCATCAACGTGCTCCTAGGTTTTGGCCGTAGCGGACTGACTCACTGCTAATCGTTGGCTGTAGAATCAAGGCATCGGAAAATATACGTGGGTGGAATACACCCAGGTGAAATATACCAACCTCGCGGTCGATGCACAAGGGGGCAACGCATGCGTCATGACATTTTCGAACGGGCAATTGTGGTCATGAAGGCAGTGACCACGGAAAGACGTCGCTATAAGGAACTTGAGGAAGAGACGGGCATACCAGCTACGAATTGGCAGAGCGCAGCAAAGCGGAAACAGAGGCCAACGGCCCACATGATTGAAGCGCTTAGCCGTCGTTGGCCAAAGTACGCTTTTTGGCTAGCCACCGGTCTAACGGATCCTGCTGCTGGGCATACTGCTCCCGGGATATGGGCATCGGGGGAGCGAACGTCGGGGGAGGAATCGGAGTTAGCCGCTAGCAGATACTTCGACGCGAAGTTGCTGCTACAAGATCTGACATACGGCCCTTCAGATGCAACCGAGCGCTATTACGCAACTCGAGGAGGAAAGGTTCGGAGCGCCAACCATGAAGAAGGTGACACTGCTGCATCCACGGCGCCGGCTGAACCGGCGAACGCCGCCCAAGCGCCGAAGTACAAAGATCTAGACGCGGCGATCGCAGAGCTAGCGTTTGAGCGTCGCTTGCAACATCTCAAAGAACAATTCAGCGACGCACTCGACCAGTCGGGCAATATGCAGGAGCTGAAACGCCTTATCGCCGAGTTCGAGTTTGCCAAAGCAACGTCCGCTCTCGAAGAAAGTCGACAAATTCTGTCGATCTATCAAAAGTAACGCAGATTAACGGGACCGCGACGCCTTCAGCTTGTCCATCCACGCCAGCCAGCCCTTACGATAGGCCCGCGCATCAACCAAAGCGTGATGCTCGCGCCTGTCATCCTCGTAATACCTCATCACGGCTTGGTGATATACATTGCTGTCGATCAAGGGCCGAAGATCGTAATAGCTTAGGCGCAGATTACGGGGACGCGCATCCCCCAGCATCTCTAATAAAAAGCCAAAGTCCCGCGCAGAATCGCACGCCACCTGGACTTCGCGAGGAGCATCCGCAAGCCACCTAATCAGTTTGGCTCGCGCCTCGGATGAACCAAGCGCCTCTCCCTGAAGCAGCGGCACAACCTCGCGCCTAACGAACTCAGAGCAGTCGTCCATTTGCCAAGTATCTGACAGTTCGACATAGAACTCCCGCTGTCCATCCTCGCTGACAAGCGCCAAACTGATTAGCTTCGGTGGAAGCTGCTTTAAGCCCGTGTACTCGGTATCGAGAAATAGCAGCATTACGGGTCCCGATCTTGCCGCTTAGAGCCCTGCCAATACAGGGCTGGCCAGAGATGACTATCAGTTCACAAAGACAAGATAGCCGCCGAATAGCGTGGTCGCGGTCGTCGCATTGCTGCTCAGGCTAACGACTGTTTGGGCCCCAAACCCTACGGACCTGTATCCATAAGACTTCATTCCAGCGCAGGCATCGCAATTCCCTGATGTGTTATCCACAAAAACTTGCGAATAGCCGCTGGCGGGCGCATCGCCATGAGTCTGCATTACCGTCACAAGTTTAGGGATTGGCAACAATGGCACCACCGCCGACTTACCCGGCGCGACATCCACATCAGAGACAGTTTGATATGCCACCTGACTCGTGCTCTCCCCTGCGCGCTGCGGCAACAATAGTGTCACCCGCGCGATATGTACTGGTGCATCGGTACGCGTGTTGTTGACGCTCAATGCAAGCCCACCGTTCTGCGAAATGAACTGCGCTGCCACACCATCCGCGATCGTTGCGCACGAAGCAGCACCGGAAAGAGCTAACAGAGCGGCGGTTACCATCAATTTCACTTTCATTCTCAGGTCCAAGGATAGATTAATTTTTAAGCAATTGCCGACCAACACAATTCGGCCAGTCACTTATCGGCATCTAATCTTGAACCTTTAATCCGATGTCACTCCAAGACGTACCGTTAGCCCGGGGCGGCGTCGCCGGAAACTGCTCCGCAAAATTCTCGGAGGCCCGTTGCAGAACGGCATTACGATAGGCAGCTTCGACGGTTTTTGCGGTGCAAAACTTGACCGCACGCTATTGATTTCACACGCAATTTGCGCGGACTCTTAATCCGTAGGTCGAGTGTTCGAGTCACTCACGCCCCACCAAAGATTCAAAGCAAAAAGCCCGGTCCTTGCGACTGGGCTTTTTGCGTTTCGAGTCGCGCACTCCCACCACGTCAGATTCACGAACGCCCCCCACACCGGAACGCCCGCAGATACGCGACAGACTACTTCGCCGACACGTCGATGTTGCCGAGATATTTCGCGGCCAGCGTCTTCACCGTGCCGTCGGCTTGCACCTTGGCAATCGCCGCATTCAAGCGGTCACGCAATGCCGTATCGCCCTTGCGAATTCCGTATGCAATGCCGCTGCCGAGAATCTTGTCGTCGCGCACCGGTTCGCCGACGAAAGCGTAACCTTCACCGCTCGGCTTCGACAGAAAGCCGGTTTGTCCGGCCGGCGCCAGCACGAGCGTCGCGTCCAGACGCCCGGCCACGAGGTCGGTATAAACCTGGTTCTGGTCCTGATACGGCACGACGGTCACGCCCGCCGATTCCCAATGCGCCTTCGCGAAGGTTTCCTGAATCGACGCCTGCAACACGCCCACGCGCTTGCCCTTCAGCGAGGCCGGCGTCGGCAGCAGACCGCTGTCGCGTTTGGCGATCAACTGCGTCGGCACGCGATACACGACGGTGGTGAAATCGATCGCCTGGCGACGCGCATCGGTCGCGTTCATCGCCGAATTGATCGCGTCGAACTTGCGGCCCTGCAGCGCGGGAATCAACCCGTCGAACGAGGTCTCGACCCATTTGCACGTCATATGCGCGGCAACGCAAACGGCATTGCCGACGTCGATATCCAAGCCTTGCAACTCGCCGTTCGGGCCTTTCGATTCGAACGGCGGATACTGCGCTTCGAGGCCGAAACGCAGCGTATCGGCAGCGCTTGCACCAGACGACGCCGCGAGCGACGCGAATGCACAGGCCAGCGCCAGAAGAGGCTTGAGCAATTTCATAGCAGGTCCCTTTTCCTTCGATTTTGTTGTTACGCCGCCTTGCGGCGCGCTAATGCGCACCCGCGCGACGATCATACTGCGTTCAAAAAGGCAGCCGCCTCGCGGAGCCGTGTTGTCTTTCCGATCAGATCTCGCAAAGACGCCGCGCACCTTCGATCAAGGTCGCATCGTCCTTCGAGAAGCTTAGGCGGATCAAGCCGGAGTCCGTACCATCGGTATAAAACGCTGACAGCGGAATGGTGGCGACACGCGCATCGCGAATCAGCCGCAGCACGAAATCGCTATCGCTTTCCTCGGAGAAGCCGCGAAAACGCGCGAGCATGAAGAAGCTGCCTTCGCTCGGCAACAACTCGAAGCGCGAATCGCGCAGCGCTTCCGCGAGCAGATCGCGCTTCTTCTGATAGAACGCGGACAAGCCGAGGTAGCTGTCGCGATTGGCCAATGCGTCGACGAACGCGTACTGCATCGGTGTATCGGCGGAAAACACCATGAACTGATGGACTTTGCGAATCTCGTCCATCAACGCAGCCGGCGCGAGGCAGTAACCGACGCGCCAGCCGGTCACGTGATACGACTTGCCGAACGACGAGACGATCACACTGCGTTCCGCGAGCTCGGAATGACACGCCATGCTCTGATGTTTCGCGCCGTCGAACACCACGTGTTCGTAGACCTCGTCGGCGAGAATCACGATATCGGTGTTGCGCGTAACGGCTTTCAGGCGTTCGACGTCGGCTTCGCTGAACACGGTCGCGGTCGGATTGTGCGGCGTGTTGATGATGATCATGCGAGTCTTCGGCGTGATCGCGGCGGCGACTTCGTCCCAGTTCACGCGGAAGTCGTCAAGCGACAGCTTGATCGGCACGGGCGTGGCGCCTTGCAGTCGCACGATCGGCCCGTAGCTGTCGAACGACGGCTCGAAGTAGATCACTTCGTCGCCCGGATGCACCAACGCGCTGATCGTCGAATACAGGCCTTCGCTTGCGCTGGCGATCACGGTGACTTCGCTCGCCGGGTCGTAGCGCACGCCGTACAGCGTGGCGACCTTATCGGCGAGCACTTCACGCAAGGCGGCGATGCCGGCCATCGGCGCGTACTGGTTATGACCGGCGCGCATGGCTTGGGCTACGCCATCGATCAGTTTGGCGTCCGGCGCGAAATTCGGCGCGCCTTGCGACAGATTCAGCGCGTCGTGCTGAGCGGCCAGTTGACCGATCACGGTAAAAATCGTCGTGCCTACGTCAGGCAACTTCGAGCGGGCTTGCGTGGCGCTCTGCATAAGGCTTTCTCCCTTTCTCCATCCGGCAGCGGATTCACGGAACAGCCAACTGCGCGGCGGTCCCTTCCGGTTTGGTGATTAGGCATCAGCCAAAGATCCGTCACAATCGAAACTTTGTCATGCGCGGCATGCATTTACGTCATGCCTCGCGCGAAGGCGCGCCGCCACGGGCAAAGCCGGTCGGATCGGTACTTTCGGGGAAGAAACGAGGCCGCACGAGAAGTGCGGAGAACTGCAGAGGTATGACGTAATGTGATGCGGCCAGTCTCGAGCGGAGCGCTCGTGACCGGCCTCGCCGTCTATCAGGCGTCGTCCATCAAACGGACTTTGACTTTTTTGCCCTTTACCTTGCCGGCGCTGAGCTTGCGCAACGCTTCACGCGCGACGCTACGCTCCACCGCCACGTAGGTGGACATTTCCGTCACGTTGATCTTGCCGATCTGCGAGCCGGCAAAACCCGCCTCGCCGGTCAGCGCGCCGAGCACATCGCCCGGACGGATCTTTTCCTTGCGGCCGCCGAGAATCTGCAGCGTTTCCATGGGCGGCAGCAGCCGCTCATTGCTCGCCGCGGTGAGTTCGGACAGCTTGTGCCATTCCACCTCGCGCTTTTGCGCCTGTTCGAGACTGCCGACGCGGCCCATCTCGTTCATGCTCGCGAGACTCAGCGCCCAGCCTTCCTGATCGGCGCGGCCTGTACGGCCGATGCGGTGAACGTGCACTTCCGGATCCGGCGTCACGTCCACGTTGATCACGGCTTCGAGCTGAGCGATGTCGAGACCGCGCGCGGCGACGTCGGTGGCCACCAGCACCGAGCAGCTGCGATTGGCGAACTGGATCAGCACCTGATCGCGTTCACGCTGGTCGAGTTCGCCATGCAGCGCGAGCGCGTGAAAACCCTGCGCGCGCAGCACGTCGAGCAGATCGCGGCACTGCTGCTTGGTGTTGCAAAACGCGAGCGTGCTCACCGGACGATAGTGATTCAGCAGCAGACCGACGGCGTGCAGCCGTCCGTCTTCGGTCACTTCATAGAAGCGCTGACGAATCTTGGTGTTGTCGTGCCGTTCGGCGAGCTTCACTTCCTTCGGATTGCGCAGGAACTGCTGGCTCAGCTTGACGATGCCTTCGGGATACGTCGCCGAAAACAGCAGCGTTTGGCGCTCTTTCGGGCATTGCTTCACAACGGTGGCGATATCGTCGAAGAAACCCATGTCGAGCATGCGGTCCGCTTCGTCGAGCACCAGCGTGTTGAGCGATTGCAGCGGCAGGCTGCCGCGCTCGAGGTGATCCATGATGCGGCCGGGCGTGCCGACCACGATGTGCGCGCCGTGTTCCAGGCTGGCCGTTTGCGGACGCATCGGCGTGCCGCCGCACAGCGTCAGCACCTTGATGTTTTCTTCGGCGCGCGCGAGGCGGCGGATTTCCTGCGTGACCTGATCGGCGAGTTCGCGCGTGGGGCATAGCACCATCGCCTGCACGGCGAAGTTGCGCGCGTCGAGGCGCGCCAGCAGCGCCAGCGAAAACGCCGCGGTCTTGCCGCTGCCGGTTTTCGCCTGGGCGATCAGATCGTGGCCGGCGAGCGCGATCGGCAGGCTCGCGGCCTGGATCGGCGTCATCTCGACGTAGCCAAGCTGCGTCAGGTTGGCGAGCGTCGCGGGCGGCAGCGGTAGCTGGCTAAACGGCGCGCCGGCGGTGGTGGGACTGTTCATAGGGTGATGACTCGCAAAGCGGATAGGCGGCTAGGGACAACGATTATTCGGCCATCGGGCCGGTGTCGGGACGGCCTTCGATCTGCTCGTACAGCACCGAGCCATCGTCCCCGTCGAAACGCTCGACGTAATTGCGCGCGCCGCACATCGGGCAACGGAACAGGAGGCCCTGCCCTTCGTTCTTGATGACAACGTCCGATTGCTCCCACTGCGCCTGGCAGGACTGGTTTCTACAGGTAAACACGTTTGATTCTCCAACTGGATTCGATTGCTTGTCCGGCGAGCCGTACGGACGGCCCGGCCGTGAATGGGACGTTTGCTGCCACGGTGGCGACGGCTGATGCACGTCAACCCGGCACGTCAACCGAGATGCGTATGCCGCGCGCGCGGCGCGCTCACATCCATCTCGGTGAGGCCCTGCACGATGCCGCAGTCTTCCACGGCCTGTTCGCCGTGGCACTGCTCGCGCAAGGTGGTCAATTGCACTTTCAGCTGCTTCAGTTCGTCGATGCGCATGTCGACGTGCGCAATGTGCTCGTCGATCAAGGCATTGATGCCGCCGCAGCCGTCCGCCGGCGCGTCGGTCAGACGCAGCAGCGCACGGATTTCGTCGTGGGTCATGTCGAGCGCGCGGCAATTACGGATGAAACGCAGCCGTTCGACATGCTTCGCCGTGTAACTGCGGTAATTGGCCTCGGTGCGCTCCGCTTCGGGCAACAAGCCTTCTTTTTCGTAGAAACGGATGGTTTCGGTCGTGCAATGGGCGATTTTCGCCAATTCGCCGATTTTCATGGACCCTCCGGCTGGCAGCCTTGACCTTGTAGTGGCTTCAGGGTGTTTACTAGACCACAAATCGAACCAGGAAGCCACCATGCCTCAAACCGACCACGCCGACGTCGACCGCCTTGAACAGGCGAAAGCGCATGCGGACGGGCAGGAAGGGGACGCGCATGCCCCCAACTGCGGTCATCGCCACGATGCGCACGATCACGACCATGCTCACGACGGCTTGAGCCACGCGCCCGCCCACAGTCGTGCCGATGCGGCGTGTTGCAGCGCAGGAGCAGCAACAACGGCAGCCGCCGCGGCCCCCCTGCCGCCATCCGAAACCATCGGCAGCAACATGCGCACCGCCATCCGCATCATGCAGATGGATTGCCCGACCGAAGAAGCGCTGATCCGCAAGAAATTCAGCCGCATGCCGCACGTGCGCAGCATGGAATTCAACCTGATGCAACGCGTCCTGACAGTCATCCATGCGCCGGAAGCGCTCCATTCGATCCTCGCCGCGCTGCGTTCGCTCGACTTCACGCCCGAACTCGCTGACGTAAGTCCGGACGCCGCGGCCACGCCTGCGCCGCACGCGTCGCCCAAGCCGTGGTGGCCGCTGGCGCTCGCCGGCGTGGCCGCGGCAGGTTCAGAGGCCGCTGGCTGGCTCGGCGCACCGGCCTGGCTGCCTGCAGGTCTGGCGATCCTCGCGATCGTCTCCTGCGGCCTCACGACGTATAAGAAGGGCTGGCTCGCCATCCGCAACGGCAACCTGAACATCAATGCGCTGATGAGCATCGCGGTGACCGGCGCACTGGTTCTGCGGCAGTGGCCGGAAGCCGCAATGGTGATGGTGCTGTTCACCATCGCCGAACTGATCGAGGCGAAGTCGCTCGACCGCGCCCGCAATGCGATCCAGGGTTTGATGCAACTCACGCCTGAACAAGCGAGCGTGCGGCAACTCGACGGCACCTGGCGACTAGTGGAACTCAAGGCCATTGCGATCGGCGCCGTGGTTCGCGTGAAGCCGGGCGAGCGGATCGCACTCGACGGCGAAATCGTCGCGGGCCGCTCGAGCGTGGACCAGGCGCCGATCACCGGCGAAAGCCTGCCGGTCGATAAGTCCGTGGGCGACGCGGTGTTCGCCGGCACGATCAACCAGACCGGCTCGTTCGACTATCGTGTCACCGCTGCGGCCAGCAACACGACACTCGCACGCATCATCCACGCAGTCGAGGAAGCGCAAGGCACCAAGGCACCGACGCAGCGTTTCGTCGACCAGTTCGCCCGCGTGTATACGCCGATCGTGTTCGCCGTCGCGCTTGCCGTGGCCATCGTGCCGCCGCTGCTGTTCGACGGTTCGTGGCAGGCGTGGGTCTACAAGGCGCTGGTGCTGCTGGTGATCGCGTGCCCGTGCGCGCTCGTGATCTCCACACCGGTGACGATCGTCAGCGGTCTTGCCGCGGCGGCCCGCAAAGGCATTCTGATCAAAGGCGGCGCCTATCTCGAGCAAGGCCGCAAGCTGACGCGGCTCGCGCTCGACAAAACCGGCACGCTCACGCACGGCAAACCCGTACAGACCGAGTTCGAAATACTCGCTGAGATCGACGCCCTCCGTTGCCGCACACTCGCGGCGAGTCTCGCGGGGCGCTCCGATCATCCTGTCTCGACGGCGATCGCGACGGCAGCCAAAGCTGACGGCCTGGCGCCCATCACCGTCGACGCCTTCGAGGCAATCGCGGGACGCGGCGTGCGTGGCGAGATAGACGGCGTGCCGTACTGGCTCGGCAATCATCGGCTGATCGAGGAACTGGGACGCTGCTCCGCGTCGCTCGAAGCGCGGCTGGATGTGCTCGAAAGTCAGGGCAAGACCGTCGTGATGCTGGTGGACGCCGAACGCGTGCTCGCGCTGTTCGCGGTCGCCGACACAGTGAAGGAAACGAGCCGCGCGGCAATCGCCGAATTGCAGCGGCTCGGCGTGAGCACGGCCATGCTCACCGGCGACAACCCGCACACTGCCGCCGCGATCGCGCAGCAGGTGGGTATCGACGAAGCGCGTGGCGACCAGTTGCCGGAAGACAAGCTGAACGCAGTCGCACGGTGGTCGGACGACGGCGCGACGGTCGGCATGGTCGGCGACGGCATCAACGACGCGCCCGCGCTGGCACGCGCCGACATCGGCTTCGCGATGGGCGCGATGGGCACCGACACCGCGATCGAAACCGCCGACGTCGCGCTGATGGACGACGACCTGCGCAAGATCCCGTCGTTCATTCGTCTGTCGAAGGCGACGCATTTGGTACTGGTGCAGAACATCGCGCTCGCGCTCGGCATCAAGAGCGTCTTCCTCGTGCTGGCCGTGACCGGTCTGGGCACGATGTGGATGGCCGTGTTCGCCGATGTGGGTGCGAGTCTGCTGGTGGTGGCGAACGGGTTGCGGCTGTTGCGCAAATAATGGTGCGGCAGTTTTTGTGATTTGACGAAGGGAGTCGCGAAATGGGATTCTGGGAAAAAATGCTCGGCGGCCACCATAGTGAGGGTGGTCATGGCGGTGGTCATGGCGGTGGCCACGGCGGTGGCCACGGCGGCGGTCATGGCGGTGGCCACGGCGGCGGTCATGACGCCTGGGGCCGCGGCAATCGTCACGGATCATACGGCGATCAATCCGGCCACGGCATGCCGCCGTCTCCAACCAGCAGCGCGGGGGCGTCATGTCCGCAGTGCCGGACCGCTAACGCGCAAGGTGCGCGCTTCTGCCAGCAATGCGGAACCTCGCTTATGCCGGCGACGTGCGGCGCTTGCCGCGCCTCCATTGCGCCTGGAGCGAAGTTCTGTCAGCAGTGCGGGACCGCGACCCAGGCTTGAAGCAGGGACGGTCACCCGGGCCTGCGTGCCACAGTTCCGTTCGGACTAATGCGCCAACGCAGCCCGGTTAACCGAGCCGATCGCGGCCTTCAACGTATCCGAAGGCCGCATGCCAAAGAGCTTCCGGTAATCGGTTGCGAACTGGCTCAAGTGCCAGAAGCCCCACGCCGCCGCCACGTCCTGCACCGAGCGCGATTCGCGCGACGCATTCGACAGATCGCGCCGCGCGCCATTCAGACGGATTGCGCGCAGATAGGTGGCAGGCGCCATGCCGAACACGTCCTGAAAGCAGTATTGCAGCGTGCGCCGGCTCACATGGAGTTGCTCGCACAACTCCGGCACACTCACTGCCCGCTCGCGATTGATCAGCACATAGTCGCGCGCTTCCGACACGATCGACTGACGGCGTGGCCGCGCCGGCATCGCCACCGGCTCCGAGCCGGGCAACGCGCCGACGTCGAAGAGCAAAGCCAGCACGGAAGCCTGCAGATTGTTGCGCGCGACCGAAGAGAGCGGCGTGCCGCGCGCCGCGCCATCGTCGAGCAGTTGACGCAGCGTGGCGCACAACTGCTGCTTGCGAGCCATGCCGATCGGCACGACCTGCGTGTTCGGCACATGGTCGGCCAGCCCGACGCGCTCCACTTCCGCCGCGTAACGGCGCAGCACTTCGCCTTTGACCACCACGCCAAAAATCTCGTAACCCGCCGAGGTCAGCAATTCGAATTCAATGCCACCCGGACGAAACGCGAGCGCGTCGCCGGCAATCACCTGAGCGTCGATGCGCCCCGAACCCGCAGGGCAAGTCGGGATACCGAACCAGTACGCGTCCTTTTGCACCTCGCAGGTTTGCCGCAGCGTGTGACTGGTCGTTTCGACGAACACCTGCATGTGATCGAGGCACAACTCCGTCAGGCCGCCGACAAAACATCCCGCCGTCAACTGATCGTAGGTCTGGCTCCAGCCGTGGAGATTGCGCGCCTGTTCGTCGGCGTCGTGCGCGACGCAGGTCTGCACGCGGAAGCTCGGCTGCGGCGTGAGCGTCGGACTGAACAGGGTGTCGCTGAGCGTATCAATCGTCATACCGGATCTGCCCAAATGGAATATCGAGGAGGATCGAGGGGAAAGAACAGGCAATTCCCATGCCGAACGAATCCGGCGCCTGCTCACGCGTTTGTATCGGCAGACATCAAAGCCCGTGTTCAATGGATGAACAGCGCTGCACACCTTGCTCAGAAACGAAACGCTCACCTTGCGCCGGTTGAACAGCGTGACGCCTCTTACCGTGCGCGAGTGCCTGCTACGCGTGCAAGGATCACCTGCGCGGTGCATTGGCACACTTCTGGCTCTAGCCGTTCGCGGCCAATCGATATATCGAGCCGAATATAGCCCATTCAAACATGTGAGGAGCACACAGATGAATCACGCAGAGATGCAATTTCTGACCACCGAATTCCCGTACAAGAAGCAGTATGCGAATTTTATCGGCGGCGAATGGGTGAAGCCTGTAGGCGGCGAGTACTTCGACAACGTGTCGCCGATCACCGGTGAAGCTTTCACGTCGATCCCACGGTCGCGCGAAGCCGACGTCGAACTCGCGCTCGATGCGGCGCATCGCGCGAAAGCCGCGTGGGGAAAAACCTCCGCCGGCGACCGCTCGAACATTCTGATGCGCATTGCCGACCGGATGGAAGCGAACCTGCAACGTCTCGCCGTGGCTGAGACGATCGACAACGGCAAGCCGCTGCGCGAAACCATGGCCGCCGACATTCCGCTCGCCATCGATCACTTCCGCTATTTCGCCGGCGCCGTGCGCGCGCAGGAAGGCTCGATCTCCGAGATCGATCACGACACCGTCGCGTATCACTTTCATGAACCGCTCGGCGTGGTCGGCCAGATCATTCCGTGGAATTTCCCGATCCTGATGGCCGTATGGAAGCTTGCGCCCGCACTCGCCGCCGGCAACTGCGTGGTGCTCAAGCCGGCCGAGCAGACGCCCGCTTCGATTCTGGTGCTCGTCGAATTGATTCACGACCTGTTGCCAGCAGGCGTGCTGAACGTGGTGAATGGTTTCGGTCTCGAAGCCGGCAAGCCGCTCGCCTCCAGCAAGCGCATCGCCAAGATCGCGTTTACCGGCGAGACCACGACCGGTCGCCTGATCATGCAGTACGCGAGCCAGAACATCATTCCGGTGACGCTCGAACTCGGCGGCAAGAGCCCGAATATTTTCTTCGACGACGTGATGAGCGCCGACGACAGCTATTTCGACAAGGCGCTCGAAGGCTTCACGATGTTTGCGCTGAATCAGGGCGAAGTGTGCACGTGTCCGTCGCGCGTATTGATCGATGAAAAGATCTACGATCGTTTCATGGAACGTGCGCTCAAGCGCGTCGCGGCGATCACGCAAGGTCATCCGCTCGACACCAGGACGATGATCGGCGCGCAGGCCTCGCAAGAGCAGCTGGAAAAGATTCTCTCGTATGTCGACCTCGGCAAACAGGAAGGCGCCGAATGCCTGATCGGCGGCGAACGCAATGCGCTCGGCGGTGAATTGAGCAAAGGCTACTACGTGAAGCCGACCGTGTTCCGCGGCCACAACAAGATGCGCATCTTCCAGGAAGAAATTTTCGGGCCGGTGGTGTCGGTCACGACGTTCAAGACCGAAGAAGAAGCGCTCGAAATCGCCAACGACACGCTTTACGGTCTCGGCGCCGGCGTGTGGACACGCGACGGCACACGCGCCTATCGCTTCGGCCGGCAGATTCAGGCAGGCCGCGTATGGACCAACTGCTATCACGCCTATCCGGCGCATGCGGCATTCGGTGGCTATAAGCAGTCGGGCATCGGACGTGAAAATCACAAGATGATGCTCGACCACTATCAGCAAACCAAGAACCTGCTGGTCAGCTATAGCGACAAGCCGCTCGGTTTCTTCTAAGCGTCGCGTTCCTGTTCGAGCGGGCCGCATGACGCGGCTCGCTCTTTTTTCTGCGAGGACATGTGATGGCTGCTGAGAAAGAAGTTGCCCGCGTGATCGCAACGCCTGCGGCCGTCGACCTGATCGACAAGTTGCGCGCCGAGCATGGCGAGGTGCTGTTCCATCAATCCGGTGGATGCTGCGACGGCAGCGCGCCGATGATGTTTCCTCAAGGTGAATTCATGGTCGGCTCGTCCGATGTCAAACTCGGCACGATTGCGGGCGTGCCGTTTTACATGAGCGAATCGCAATTCGAATACTGGCAGCACACGCAGTTGATCATCGACGCAGTGCCGGGGAACGGCGGAATGTTTTCACTGGAGCGGCCCAGTGGTTTACGGTTTCTGACGCGCTCCCGTCTTTTCGAGGATGCAGAGAATGCGTGGCTGGAAACGCATCCGGTGGAACGCGCCGATGCTTGATCGTTTTATGGTGTGCCTGATTTTGAATCGTCGCTAACGGCGGGCGCCGCTGGTGTATCGGCCAGCAGCGCATCGCTGTCGTCTTTCAGGCCGACGCCGGTCAAACCCAAACGCCTTGCATGCGTCAGCAGATAGTGCAGCTTGTGCGCGGCCAGCGGAAAGTCGAGGCCTTCAGGACGCACATTCGAAATACAGTTGCGCTGGGCGTCGCTACAACCCACTTTGGGCGCGTACGTCAAATAGACGCCGAGGCTGTCGGGCGAACTCAAACCTGGCCGCTCACCGATCAGCATCACCACCAACTTTGCATTGAGCAGCTCGCCGATCTCGTCACCCAACGCGACGCGCGCCTGACGCGCGATCACGACTGGGCCAATCTTCCAGTCTGCGAGTCGCGGAACGACGGCTTGCAGCAACGGGATCGATTGCTTCGACGCTGCGAACGCCGAAAGACCATCGCCGATCACGAAGACCACTTCGGGGGAATCGCTCGGCATCGCTGCCAGCGCCACGCGACTTTCTTCCGATAAACGCCGGCCCAGATCGGGACGCCGCAAATAATGCTCACGATCCGGCGCGGCGCTATGCACGTCGAGCGTCTTGAAGTTTTGCGCGCGTAATTGCTCGTGCAGCACGTCGGTATCGAGCGGATGATGCACAGCGTCGCGCGCCTGCGCGTGCGACAGGTTGAACGCGAGCAGCGGCGCGGTCGGCAAGCTATTGCCCGCGCGGCCCAGCGCGATGCGCGCGTTGGTGAATTGCCGCAGCGCGTTCCAGGGATTCTTTTCGAGGAAGTCGCTCATGCGATGCCCATCCAGTCGCGCGCGCCTTCGAGCAACGGTTGCTGTGTCGATGCGCTCAGCAGCGCGCCGCGCGTGTCGGTGATCTGCATCGACTCCAGCCATGCTTCGAATTCCGGTGCTCGGCGCAAACCGAGTACATCGCGCACATAAAGCGCGTCGTGGAAAGACGTGCTCTGATAGTTGAGCATGACGTCGTCGGCGCCTGGAATGCCCATGATGAAGTTGATGCCCGCTACGCCAAGCAGCGTGAGCAGATTGTCCATGTCGTCCTGGTCGGCTTCAGCGTGATTCGTGTAGCAGATGTCGCAACCCATCGGCACGCCAAGCATTTTGCCGCAGAAGTGGTCCTCAAGACCGGCGCGGGTGATCTGTTTGCCGTCGTACAGATACTCCGGGCCGATGAAGCCGACCACCGTGTTCACCAGAAAGGGGTTGAACTTGCGCGCGACCGCATAAGCGCGCACTTCGCAAGTCTGCTGGTCCACGCCGAAATGCGCATCCGCCGACAAAGCGCTGCCTTGACCCGTTTCGAAGTACATCAGGTTATTGCCGACCGTCCCGCGCTTCAAGGAGAGTCCCGCTTCATACGCTTCCTGCAACAGCGCGAGAGAAATGCCGAAGCCCGAGTTCGCTTTCTCGGTACCCGCAATCGATTGAAACACCAGATCGACTGGCGCGCCTTTTTCGATTGCGGCAATCGTGTTGGTGACGTGAGTCAGCACGCACGATTGCGTCGGCACCTGATAGCGTTGGCGGAAGTCGTCGACCATCAGCAGCAATTTGGTGATCGCGGCGAGATTGTCGCTCGCCGGGTTGATACCGATCATCGCGTCGCCGCATCCGTACATGAGGCCGTCGAGCATCGACGCAGCGATGCCCTTGACGTCGTCGGTCGGATGATTTGGTTGCAAACGCACCGACATGTGCCCCGGTAAGCCGACCGTGTTTCGAAAACGCGTAATCACCGGACGTTTACGCGCCGCCGCGATCAGATCCTGATTGCGCATCAGCTTGGACACCGCCGCGACCATCTCCGGTGTCAGACCCGCGGTGATACGCGTGAGCGCGTCGGCATCCGTGGTGCTGCTCAGCAGCCAGTTGCGAAAGTCGCCGACGGTGAGGTGAGAGATCTCGGCGAACGCCTGCGGCGAATGATCGTCGATCACGAGACGCGTGACTTCGTCGCTTTCGTAGGGAATCAGCGCCTCGTTGAGGAAGGTGCGCAGCGGCACCTGCGCCAGCGCCATCTTGGCCGCGACGCGTTCTTCCTCGCTCGCGGCCGACACGCCCGCGAGTTGGTCGCCGGAGCGTTGCGGGCTGGCCTTCGCCAGCAGGGTTTTCAGGTCGGCAAAGCGATAGGTGCGGCTGCCGATCGTCTCGGTGTAGCTCATCTTTACGACTCCATCGCCGCTGCTTGCGCAGCGGCTCGATCCGTCATTCCTCGAGCAAGGCGTCGGACGGCGCGGCTTCGCGTTGATGGCGCGTCATCAGGAAGTAGACGTAGCCCAGTGCGAGAAAGATTGCGAACACGATCGCCACCAGAAAATTGAAGTAGACCATTGTCGCCAGACAGATGACCGCGGCCACCAGTGCGAACGCCGGAAAGACCGGAAACAGCGGCGCGCGGAACGGTCGCTCCATATTCGGTTCGGTGCGGCGCAGCTTGAACAGCGACAACATGCTGATGATATACATCACGATAGCGCCAAATACCGACATCGTCACGATGTTCGCCGTCAGCGTCTGGCCGCCGAACTGGATCAGTTCGTCGCTGTAGATCGCGGCGATGCCGACCACGCCGCCCGCAATGATCGCGCGATGCGGCGTCTTGAAACGCGGATGCACTTTCGAGAGCCACTCCGGCAGATAGCCGGCGCGAGCCAGCGCGAAAATTTGCCGCGAATAGCCGAGGATAATGCCGTGAAACGACGCGACCAGCCCGAACAGGCCGAGCCACACGAGCATATGCATCCAGCCGCTATGTTCGCCGACGATGTATTTCATCGCTTGCGGCAGCGGATCGTTGATGTTGGACAGCTTGGTCCAGTCGCCTGCCGCGCCGGCAAACACCATCACGCCGATGGCGAGCACCACGAGCGTCAGAATGCCGGCGACGTAGGCGATCGGAATCGAGCGCTTCGGGTTCTTGGCTTCCTCGGCGGCCATTGCCACGCCTTCGATCGCCAGGAAAAACCAGATGGCGAACGGAATCGCCGCGAACATGCCGTGAAACGAACCCATGCTGAAGGTATCGGCACCGGACCAGCCGCCCTTGGTAAAATTCGACCACTGAAAGCCGGGCGACACGACGCCCATGAAAACCAGCAGTTCGAAGATCGCGAGCAGCGTCACGCACAATTCGAACGCCGCGGCGATCTGCACGCCCACGATATTCAGCGCCATGAAGATAAGGTAGGCGCCCATCGCCGCGTGTTTAGGCTCGAGACCCGGAAACTGCACGTGCAGATAAGCGCCGATCGCAAGCGCGATGGCCGGCGGCGCAAACACAAACTCCACCAGCGTCGCCGCGCCGGCCAGATATCCGCCGGTCGGGCCGAACGCATGACGGGCGTAGGCGAACGGACCGCCCGCATGCGGAATCGACGTGGTGAGCTCGGTGAAACTGAAAATGAACGTCGTATACATCGCGGCAATGAAAATCGCCGTGATGACAAAGCCGAGCGTGCCGGCGCTCGCCCAGCCATAGCTCCAACCGAAATATTCGCCGGAAATGACGAGGCCGACCGCGATGCCCCACAGTTGCCACGTGCCGAGCGTCTGCTTCAACTCGTGATGCGTGACTTTGCCGACGTGCTGATTCTTCGACTCTGATTTCATCGGACGCTCCCTGATGGTGCCGGCAGCCCGACGCCGCAAGGCTTTGCGGTGCACGGGCGGACAGGCTTGAGCCGATAGTAGTGAGCCATTATTCGAGGTGTTATCGAAATTCGGCAAAGTTCTGGGCGGTTCGGTGTCAGCGGGCACTTAATTGAGTATCACGTTCAGCGGGCATTCGACTGAAGTTCGCAGGATTTGGTAAAGGGGCGCGTGGTACTTTCGTCCGCATCCGTTCGACAATTTTTGTGGTCATTTTGTATTCACCCAGCCATAGCCGGTTTCGGCCGGCACTATCAGGAGACGATCAAATGACGATGCGTGAAGTGGTGATTCGTCACGTGGAGCCGATGGAAGTTTTGTCGGTCGACCACGCTGGGCCGTATACGCAGATCGGCAAGGCGTTCGACGCGCTGTTCGGCTGGCTCGCGAAACACAATTTACTCGCGGCTGAGATGCGCATGATCGGTGTTTACTATGACGATCCCGGCGTTGTTGCAGAGAGCGAGTTGCGCTCGAAGGCCGGTGTGTTGTTGCCGCATCCGGTTCAGGCGTCCGTGACGGTGAGTCCGCCGGTTTCGGTGGCGCATGTGAAAGGTGGTGAGTACGCGGTGTTGAGGCACCAAGGACCGTATAGCGATATGCGTGCCGCGTATGAGAGGCTGTACGGGACATGGCTCGTGCAGTCCGGGCGAGAAGCGGCCGATGCGCCGGTGTTCGAGGAGTATGTGACTAGCCCGAAGGATACGGCGCCTGCGCATCTGATCACGGA
Organism: Paraburkholderia sp. BL27I4N3; assembly: GCF_003386115.1. Taxonomy (NCBI): domain Bacteria; kingdom Pseudomonadati; phylum Pseudomonadota; class Betaproteobacteria; order Burkholderiales; family Burkholderiaceae; genus Paraburkholderia; species Paraburkholderia sp. BL27I4N3. The sequence goes on from NZ_QREJ01000001.1 coordinate 4,225,046, forward strand.
GATCTGTTTACCGCTGGCTTGAGCGTATACCTGCCCGGATTTGCGCGCTTGCGCAGCATGCCCTGCAGGTGCCTCTCTGGTTTTTATAGTCTTTGTATATGTATACGTAGTAATAGTTAACAAGCCTCGCATCGTGCTGTGGATAACCTGAAACTTCGTTGACGGATCAAGGCACTGCGGAATCGATAACCCTGCGGAGCGCGCGCGGACAGGAACACGGAGCCAGGGACAACTTTTGTGCGACCTGGCGACGCGGCGTTCTTATCAAGGTTCCACCCACAATGTGTCAGGTGGCTTGTACAAGAGTTGTCCAGAGGGAGCTGTGGATAACCAGAAGGATCTGGCGTCGCCCAGCCGCATCTTGTTGACTCTGCACGAACATACGCTGTGTCAGTTCCGTGCGACGACGCGACCGTCAGATTTCCGCCGTCCATCTATGGCGAAAAATCGCTTCATACGGCCAACGCGTTGACAAGCGCCGGGCGGCTCGCTTATCGTCGCCACGCGGGACGGCTGGTCAAGCACGCCTGGATACAGGCCGCATCGGTTCCGGGCACTACGGGGCTACCCCGTGGATCGACACTCCTCCGCAGTTCATCGCATGAGCCTCAGTTGCGCGTTGCGCAAGAGAGCTCACGCAGCACAAGACGCGTTGACTGGCCGCCCCGCCTTCTTTTGCTATGTCCTTATCTTCGCTGCAACACGTCACTTACGCGATTGCCGATGCCGTGCTGGCCGGCCCGGCCGAGCCTGCGGGAATGGTCGAGCGGATGACGCTCGCATTGGGCGAGGCCGCCGGCTGGATGAACGGATTGGCCCGCCACGTGGCGAAGAGATTTGCTGCGCGGTGGGATAGCGTCGGGCGCAAGGAGTTGTCGACGGTCGTGGCCGGGATGCCCGGCTTCGTTTCAGCGTGGCGCAGCGAGCAGCCGCCGACCGTGGTTCGCGTGCTGACGCGGCCGCCTTTTCAGCGACCGCCTCCGCTGTGGTTGCCGGACGTAATGCTGCCGCAGCTGCCCACACCTGGCGATCTGGCTGCGTGGTTAAAAGTCGAACCGGACGAACTGGACTGGTTTGCCGATCGCTGGCGCGTGCCGGCACACAGCGCGGCGACGCCACTTCACCACTATTCGTACAAGGCGATCGAGAAGTGCGACGGTCGATGCCGGATCATCGAGATTCCCAAATCGCGATTGCGGGCTTTGCAACGCAAAGTGTTGTCAGGTTTGCTCGACCGTGTTCCAGCTCACGAATCGGCGCATGGTTTTCGACGCGGCCGGAATATCGTGACCTTTGCCGCGCCCCATGTGGCGAAAGCGGTGGTGATGCGCTTTGATCTCACCGACTTCTTTGCATCAGTCCATGCGGGACGCGTTTACTCCGCTTTTCACGCATTGGGCTACCCGCTAGCCGTTGCAAGAGCTTTGACCGCGCTGTGTACCAATCGTATCCCGAGCAGCCGCTTGCTCGCGCCGGATGTGCGCGACCGGATCGATTGGCAGGAACGGCAGCGTTATCGGAACCGGCATTTGCCGCAGGGCGCGCCGACGTCACCGGCGTTGGCGAACCTGTGCGCTTTTCGGCTCGATCTTCGGCTTGCGGGTCTGGCTCGTTCGGTCGGCGCGAGGTACACGCGGTATGCCGATGATCTGGCGTTTTCCGGAGACGAGAATCTTGCTCGTATGGCGGAGCGCTTAACCGTTCGTGTCGCGGCGATTGCCCTTGAAGAGGGGTTTTCGGTCAATCTGAGGAAGACTCGCGTGATGCGGCGCGGTGTGCGGCAGCATCTGGCCGGGCTGGTGGTCAATAGCCATGCGAATGTGGCGCGGCCGGAGTTTGATGCGCTGAAAGCCGTGCTGACCAATTGCGTACGGCATGGGCCGCGCTCGCAGAATCGGGATGATCATGCGGATTTTCGGGCGCATCTTGCGGGGCGGGTTGCGCATGTCGCCATGGTGAATGCGGCGAGAGGTGCGAAGCTGAGGGCTTTGCTTGGGCGGATTGAGTGGGATGAGGAGAGCGAGGTTGGGGCGGAGTCTAACGGTAAGGCGACTCGCTGAGGATTCGGTCACGCCTAGGGTTGCAGGTGGCAGTCCGTGCCAAATACATGGTTCTTCATTGACCCTTGACTTGCGGAAATCATTCAAACAACGGCATCGGCAGTCGTTCCTCCTCGCAAAACCTCGTTCCATAACTGAGGACCATTCAGCGCATAGAATGCGAAGAGTAATCATGGTATTCGCTCGCGTCGAGCAGTAGGATGCGAACGACGAATTTGACCGTTTTCGCTCTCCAGCTCTCGCGCCATGGACTTCGACTATTCCACGCTCGACGCGTTACGCCAGAATCATCCGGCGTGGCGCCTGCTGCGCTCAGACCACGCGCCGCTCGTGGCAAGCTTTCTGCATCGCGTTTTCACCGCGCCTAATGTGCGCGTGATATCGCAAGCAGATCTGGCCGAAGCGCTCGAGGACGAACTGTATGCGTTGCGCGAACAACTCGGTACCGCAACCTTTCCCAAAGCCGCTTCCGATTACCTCACTGACTGGAGCGCCAACGATAAAGGCTGGCTGCGCAAGTTCTATCCTCAGGATTCGGACGAACCACATTTCGATCTCACGCCCGCTACGGAAAAGGCGATTGCGTGGCTTGGCACATTGACGGCCCGTAGCTTCGTCGGTACAGAATCGCGCTTGCTTACACTGTTTGAATTGCTCAAACAGATGAGCGAGGGCAGCGAAAGTGATCCCAAGACACGGCTTGCCGAACTGCATAAGCGTCGCGCGGAGATTGACGCAGACATCGCTCGTGCAGAGGCTGGTGACATCTCCATTCTGGATGATACGGCGCTCAAAGATCGCTTTCAGCAATTCACCGCGATCGCGCGGGAATTGCTGACCGATTTCCGTGAGGTCGAGCATAACTTTCGTGGTCTCGATCGCCGGGTGCGCGAGCGTATTGCACTGTGGGACGGCGCGAAAGGTGAATTGCTGGAAGAAATCATGGGCGAGCGCGATGCGATTGCCGACTCGGATCAGGGCCGCAGCTTCCGGGCGTTCTGGGACTTCCTGATGTCGAGCAGTCGTCAGGAAGAACTCACCGTTTTGCTCGACCGCGTGCTGGCGCTCCCGCCTGTCGCGGAACTCAAACCCGATGCACGGACACGGCGGGTTCACTATGACTGGCTGGAAGCGGGCGAACATACGCAGCGCACCGTCGCATTTTTGTCGCAGCAACTGCGGCGCTTTCTCGACGATCAGGCATGGCTCGAAAATCGTCGCATCATGGATATTCTGCATGGCGTCGAAGCCAGAGCGCTGTCGCTCCGCGACACGCCGCCCGCTGGCGAAGTCATGACTATCGCCGATGTCGCGGCCAATATCGAACTACCGATGGAGCGTCCACTCTACACCCCGAGCCTCAAACCACGCATTGCCGACATTGCAATCGAGGCCGGCGACGACGATATCGACGCCGCGGCGTTGTACGCCCAGGTCGTCGTCGACAAAGCCAGACTGGTATGGCATATCCGTCATGTCCTGCAGGACCATTCGCAAGTGACGCTACGCGAACTTTGCGAAACCCAGCCTCTACAACAAGGTTTGGCCGAACTCGTCGCCTACCTGCAACTTGCCAGCGACGCGTTCAGCACGGTGGTGGACGAGCAGGCCAGCGAAACGATCGTCTGGGTCGGTCGAAACGACAACGGCGAACAGGAGGCCCGACAGGCGAAGCTGTCGCGAGTCATTTTCGTGAGATAAACATGTACGAACAGGAACCTGCCACAACGGTTTCGACACACGATCTGTCGAGCCTTTTGATTCCGCTGCTTAAAGGCGTCGTTTACCGCGAGGCGGATATGGCGCTGTGGAGCGCGCTGCTCGACTTGCAAGCGCGCGTCAGAGACTACGTCACGGTGCTCAATCTTGAGTTGGTGCTCGATGAAGCCGAAGGATATGCGTTCCTGCGCTCACGCCCCGATAGCGGCGACGAAGATTCGCCCGCGTTGCCCCGTCTTATCGCGCGACGTCCGTTGTCCTTTCCTGTCAGCCTGATGCTGGCGTTGTTGCGCAAAAAGCTCGCCGAGTCCGACGCAGGCGGCGGAGAAACGCGCCTCATCCTCACGCGCGAGCAGATTGTGGAGACAGTCCGCGTGTTTCTACCAGCAGGCAGCAACGAGGCCAAATTAATCGACCAGATCGACACACATGTGAACAAAATCATCGAACTCGGGTTTCTGCGCAAGCTGAAGCCGACTACGGGGACGCGTGAGACGCAAGCCACCGCTTTCGAGGTACAGCGCATTCTTAAAGCATTCGTCGACGCTCAGTGGCTGGCCGATTTCGATGCACGGCTTGCGGGTTATCAAGCGCAACTCGGCACAGCTGCATCAAGGAACGCAGATGACTGATATGCAATTGCCCGGGCTCGATTTCGTCTCCGACGACGCACTGTCCGGTTTTCGCCTGCATCAACTGGAAGTCTTTAACTGGGGGACTTTCGATCGCCGCGTCTGGACGCTGAATCCCGCCGGCAAAAACGCGCTGTTGACGGGCGACATTGGCTCCGGCAAATCGACCCTCGTCGACGCCGTGACAACGCTGCTTGTACCCGCGCATCGGATCGCCTACAACAAAGCTGCGGGCGCCGACAGCAAGGAGCGGACGCTGCGCTCGTACGTACTCGGCCACTACAAGTCGGAACGCAACGAAGCCAGCGGTTCAGCCAAGCCCGTTGCTTTACGCGACTCCAACAACTATTCAGTGATACTCGCCCGTTTCCACAATGCGGGTTATGACCTGACCATCACGCTGGCCCAGGTGTTCTGGATGAAGGAGCCGCACGGCCAACCCGCGCGGCTGTTCATTGGTGCGGAACGGGCGCTGTCGATCGCAACAGACTTTGCCGATTTCGGACCGGACATCTCCGGTCTGCGCAAAAAGTTACGCGCGCTCGGCGCGGACGTGTTCGATAGTTTCCCTCCTTACGGTGCATGGTTCCGTCGGCGCTTCGGAATCGAGAATGAGCAGGCCCTCGAGTTATTTCATCAAACGGTATCCATGAAGTCGGTGGGCAATCTGACGGATTTCGTCCGCAGCCACATGCTCGAGCCGTTCGATGTCGCATCGCGCATCACTGCGCTGATCGGTCACTTCGACGACCTGAATCGCGCGCATGAAGCAGTGTTGAAAGCCAAGCGGCAGATGGAACGGCTAAGTCCACTGATCGAAGATTGCGAGCGGCATGCGCTGCTCGTAACGCAGGTGGAAGATTTGCGGGCATGCCGCGATGCGATGAGATCCTATGCCGCCGACCTCAAGCTCCGCTTGCTCGACCGTCGAATCGAAAATCTCGCAGCGGAGTGGGAGCGGCAGGACGCCCACGTCAAGCGGCTCGATGCCATGCGCTCTACGCATCGCGTCGAGGAAGGCGAACTGCGGCGCAACATCGCCGAAAATGGTGGAGACCGGCTGGAGCGGTTGGAAGCGGAGATTCAATCGAAAGATGCGGAATGCACCCGGCGCAAGCAAAAGGCACAGCGGTTCGACGATCTCGCGCAGGTGGCCGACGAACAGACTCCTGAGGACGAACAGTCCTTTATGGCGTTGCGCCGACGTGTGAGCGAGCGTCTCGACGCCGTGCAGTCTGACGAAGCACGGCTGCAGAACGACCTGACCGAACACGTCGTCAGTTTCCGCGCAAGCCGACAGGAACATGACGCGCTGACGGCCGAGATCGAGAGTCTGAAGAGCCGCCGCAGCAACATCCCCGCGGAACAGATCGCGATGCGCGCCGCGTTGTGCAATGCTCTTGCGCTTCCTGAAGCGGATGTATGCTTTGCCGGCGAACTGCTGCAGGTACGCCACGATGAGCGCGATTGGGAGGGCGCCGCCGAGCGTCTGCTGCGAAGTTTTGGCCTGTCGCTTCTCGTTTCGGATGAACACTACGCCGCTGTCACCGAATGGGTGGATAAGACTCACCTCAAAGGGCGGCTCGTTTATTTTCGGGTTCGGCAATCCGCCAGACGCGAACGTCCCGAAGTGCATCGCGATTCGCTCGCCCGCAAGCTGTCGGTCAAACCTGAATCGCCGTTCTACGATTGGTTGGAGTATGAAGTCGCGCAGCGCTTCAACGTCGTCTGCTGCGACACGCAGGAGCAATTCCGCCGCGAGACGCGGGCCATTACACGTGCCGGGCAGATCAAGGCGCCGGGCGAGCGGCACGAGAAAGACGATCGCCATCGGCTGGACGATCGTCGGCGTTACGTGTTGGGCTGGACCAATACGGCGAAGATTCAGGCCCTTGAAGCGCAATCAGACCAGCTGGCTGCGCAGTTGCGCGAGTTGGGCTCACTGATCGGCAAGATTGAGGCCGAGCAATCCGGATTGAGGACGCGCTTAAACGCGCTGTCGCTGCTCAACGAACATGCGGAGTACCGTGAGATCGACTGGCGCGGTGTCGCGACGGAGATCGCCGAACTCCGTGATGAGAAGGCTCGCCTGGAATCCGCCTCTGACTTGTTGCATGAACTCACCCAGCGTCTGAATCAGGTCGGCGCCGCACTGGTTGACGTGGAGGCGAAACTCGATGGACACAAGGCCGAGCGCACGCGTATCGAAGAGCGGCAGCGGATAGCCGACGACTTGCATTCCCAGGCCAAAGCGGTTCTTGACGATCCGGCCCACTCGACCCACACGGCCTATTTCGAACGGCTCACCGAACTGTGGTCCGAATTGCTCGGCAAGCATCAATTGACCGTCGAATCTTGTGACAATCGCGAGAGCGAAATGCGCAAATGGTTGCAGGACAGCATCGACGCCGAGGACAAAAAAGTTTCGCGCCAGCGCGAGAAGATCGTGGTCGCCATGCGCGAATATTGCACAGCCTTTCCGCTCGAGACGCAGGAAGTGGATGTTGCCATTGAAGCAGCGCAAGAATATCGCGCCATGCTGGACACGTTGAAAGCAGACGATTTGCCACGCTTCGAAGCTCGCTTCAAGGATTTGCTCAATGAGAACACCATTCGCGAAGTGGCCAACTTCCAGTCCCAGCTGGCTCGCGAACGCGAGACGATAAGGGAGCGGATTGCGTTGATCAACGAGTCGCTCACGCAGATCGACTATAACGCCGGTCGTTATATCGTTCTGGAAGCGCAGTTGAGTCAGGACGCTGAGATCCGCGACTTTCAGAGCGATTTGCGTTCGTGTACCGAAGGCACGCTAACAGGCTCAGACGACGTTCAGTATTCCGAAGCCAAGTTTCTTCAAGTCAAACAGATCATCGAACGATTTCGTGGACGTGAGGGGCTCACCGAGCAGGATCGTCGCTGGTCGGCGAAGGTCACTGACGTGCGCAACTGGTTCGTCTTCGCCGCCAGCGAACGTTGGCGCGAGGATAACAGCGAGCACGAGCATTATTCCGACTCGGGCGGCAAGTCTGGTGGGCAAAAAGAAAAACTTGCCTATACGATCCTGGCCGCGAGCCTCGCTTACCAGTTCGGTCTCGAGTGGGGCGCCGTTCGCTCACGCTCTTTCCGATTCGTCGTCATCGACGAAGCATTTGGGCGCGGATCCGACGAGTCCGCGCAGTACGGTCTGCGGCTTTTCGCTCAGTTGAACCTGCAATTGCTAATCGTCACCCCACTGCAGAAGATTTATATCATCGAACCATTTGTAGCCAGCGTCGGATTTGTCGACAATCAGGAGGGACGTGAATCGAGGTTGCGGAATCTTTCGATCGAAGAGTATCGCGAGGAAAAAGGCAGGAGCGAGTCGTGAGCTGGACGACACCGGCAGATCTGCGCATGCAGGTAAGCAGGCTCTGGGAAAGGGGTGAGTTGCTTGCTGGACTTGCTACGGGCGCTACTCTGTTCCCGAGGCGTCTCGCGCTCAAAGGGCCCACATCGGCCGAAATCACAGAGCGCTTCCAAGACATTCGTCAGTGGAGTGGAAGCCTCAGGGCGGCGGCGCATTGCCGCGTCGAGATGCGTGAGTTCCGGCACCGGGTTTTCGGCGCTAATTCGTTACCGGTTGAAGTCTGGATCGACTCATTCGAGGATGCCGTCGCGTTGATTGGAAAACAACGCGACGCAGCCAGGTTCGCCTTGTTGCTGGATGTGACTCGCGCGCGCGAACCACGCCTTGTTGCATGGTTAGCGAAAAGACCACTCAGGGCGCTTGAACTGGCGGACGTGTGGGGACGGCTGCTGGATGTGTGCATGTGGCTGGAGCGGCATCCACGTCCCGGTGTGTATGTCAGGCAGATCGACATCGCAAATGTGCACACCAAATTTATCGAGGCTTATCGCGGTGTGCTTTCGGAATTGCTCGATAGCGTGCTTCCCGAGCCAGCCGTGGATTTCGAAAGGTCGGGTCTGGGTCAGTTCGCGGCGCGTTATGGGTTTCGGGAAAAGCCATTGCGTATTCGATTTCGCGTGCTGGATGCGAAGAAGGCGCTGTTTCATCCCGCCACCGTTGAGCAGGACATCACGCTGGATGCCGCCAGCTTTGCTCGCCTGGAGCTCGATGTCAGCCGCGTTTTTATCACCGAGAACGAGACAAATTTTTTGGCCTTTCCGCCAGTTGAAGACAGCGCGGTTGTCTTCGGCGCGGGATATGGTTTTGAAATGCTGACTGCCGCCAAATGGCTTTTGCATCGGCGGATTCACTACTGGGGCGATATCGATACGCATGGGTTCGCTATTCTCGATCAGCTACGCTATCAGTTCGACCACGTGGAATCGTTCCTGATGGACCGGGAGACGTTGCTAGCGTTTGAATCGCAGTGGGATCGAGAGGATAAGCAGACGCTGCGAGATCTGCCGCGGTTGAATCGCGATGAGGGCGCGTTGTATGACGATCTGCGCGATAACCGTTTGCGCGCGAATCTGCGGCTGGAGCAGGAGAAGATTGGGTTTGGATGGGTGGAGGCGGCGCTTGGGAAGTTGGGTGGTGGGTGAAGTTTGGTGCTGTTTGATGGCTGCTTTCACCGTGCAGATGCGGTGTGGACTGGTTCGCTCCTCGAGCGCCGGCGACGCATTGCGCGTGGTCAACCGGTAGTCACCAACGACCTGTCCGATTGGTCTGCGCGGGGGGCGGGGGCGGTGACGATCGCGCAGATCCGGTGCGAGGCCCTACAGTCCACGACCGACCCAGGAGCGTCAAATGACTCAGCGACCAGTTGGTAGAAAAATCGCGCGACGTACCTGGACCATTTCGATCGCATCACGACAAATGACCTGATCAGTCAAAGTAATTCATCTGTTGCCGACCAGTCCTCTTTGCGAATACTCCCATCATTCCAGATGCAGTCAATCACTGCAAATTTGCCTTCTTGAAAGCGGGCCGCCACCGCAAACGAGCGCCGCCAGATGATCAGCTCGTCGACGCTGAAGGACTCCCAGCCGTTTTGAGCATCCAGCGCCTTCCACCCTGCTCCCGCCAGATCCGACACGGTCGTGCAATCGGGCGCGAGCACCGGTCCTGTGCCGATGTCCAGTGCGCCGTTCGACAAATTAAAGGTACCCGACATCAATAACTCGCGGAGTTCAATACCAACGAGATAGTTTTAGGCATGACTGGCATGCATATATAAAGCAGGTATGCGACCTTGCAGAGTCGGACAATCAACATCGCGACCGGGTTCGGACAATTCCTCGCATTCACGAATCTTTGTTAGCCCGCTTCGACACCAGAGGACTCGTCGCTGGGAGGTCGCGGCCTTGCCGCTTATTGGTGGTCAAAAATCTGTGTGGGGCAGAAATCTCTAGTTAAACCGGCCTCCTTGCTACTTCTTTTATGCCTCTAACGATTCCCCCGCGACTGTCGAAGGCGGGCGCAAATCAATTGCAATGCATGCAATCTGAATATCCGGGCGATGGTTCCGGGTGCAGTGGCCGGAAATAACGACCGATCTATTTTTTATCTGGCAAAATTTTCTTGTCAATTGTCAATTTTCCCGTGCGTATCGGGATTTCATTGTTTGGATTGCTATTTCGTCTTATTATTTGCGCGTAAAAATTTGTGGCGGGGGCGGGATATGACAATAAACGACTTGGCTACCGTAATTGGTGCTGGAATCGACCAATCGCGAAGATTGTTAAAGCTGGACACAGCTTTAGGGGCAAGCGTTCTGGTGCCGGTCCGCGCTGTTGGTAATTGTCGCATCGGTCGCAATTATGAGTTCACCGTTGACGTAGCTTCACTAAAGGATTGCATCGAGCTTAAATCCCTCATCGCGAAGCCGGTGACCTTGTGGACCCAACAGACCGATGCATCCTATTTGCCCCGCCACGGCTACGTCCACACCGCGCGAATGCTTGGCTCGGACGGAAGCGTTCAGCTATATCAGATTAGCTTTTCCTCGTGGTTGCACTTCCTGAGATTCAGAAGTGATGCACGGATTTTTCAGGACAAAACTGCAGAGGATATTTTATCGGCGGTTTTCGACGAGCATCCACAATCACGCGGCGCATATCGCTTTGATCTCCGAAATCCGCTTCCACGGAGATCATTCTGTGTCCAGTACGAGGATGACTGGAATTTCGTGCATCGGCTCATGGAAGAGGAAGGCATCTTCGGCTACTTCGAGCAGGCGGAAGATGGCAAAGCGCATACGCTGGTTATTACAGACGACCTGTACTCTCTGAAAGCCCTGGCGCCGCAAGAAGTCCCTTTTTACCGCGCGGGCATTGGAAGCGAGACAGATGCTGTGGTGCATTGGGGTGGTGTACGCACTTTGCAAAGCGTGAACTACACCACGCGTACCTTTGACTACAAAGATCCGACCTTCAAGAAGGAAATGTGCACTCCGACTGTCGGCATGCAGGGCGATTTGCCCGACCAGGCAGAGGTCTATGAATACACAGGTGCCTATACCTACGGCACTAGCGAAAGGGGGAATGCCCTGTCCAAGACGCGGATGGAGGCGTGGGAATCTCGCGCCAAGCGTTTCTTTGCCACAGGTAGTGTTCGGCGCGCTGATGTAGGGCGCTGGTTTCAGTTGGAGGGGGCTACGGCGCTTGCTTCCAACAGTGCAGAGAACCGCCAGTTTGCAATTCTAGCCGCGACCTGGTACATCGAAAACAATCTTCCAGTGTCCACCGAGACGCAATTCCGTCATAGCCTCCAGCCGCAACTGGCGGAGGCGCGCGCATATCACGCGGGTGCGTCGGACGTCTTCAACGTGAAAGATGCACTTGGGGGCGAAGGCTTCTTCCTCGTTGAACTGGAGACGCAGCGCCGTACTGTCCCTTTTCGCAGTCAGTTCGAACATCGCAAGCCCCAGATGTACACCCAGACCGCAACCGTGGTCGGGCCGCAGCAGGACGAGGTGTTCACGGACAGCCTCAATCGGGTCAAGGTTCTGATGCACTGGGACCGCCAGAACGGTGGCGATGAGAAAGCGTCGTGCTGGCTGCGTGTCATGTCGCCGCACGCCGGCGGAACTCTCGGCGGTGTATTTGTCCCGCGCGTAGGACACGAGGTCGGAATCGTGTATCTGGACGGCGACTGTGATCGTCCGGTAGTGAGTGGCAGTCTCTTCAACGGACGGCAGACGCCGCAATGGCATTCCAACGGCCTACTGTCGGGATATAAGTCGAAGGAGTTTCAGGGGACTGGCTATAACCAGCTTGTGATGGACGATTCGACGGGTCAGAACCGTGCGCAACTGTTCAGTAGTGTCGCACAGAGCCACCTGCATCTCGGATACCTCATTGACCAGCAAGGCAACACGCGCGGTTCCTTTCTTGGAAACGGTTTCGACCTCAAGACCGACGCCTATGGCGCAGTACGGGCGGGGCAAGGCATCTTCTTTTCGACGTTCGCACGCGGCGGTTCTGCGAGTCAACCTCTGGATGTTCGTGAGGCGAATGAACATTTGACGGAATCGACAAACGTCGTCGAGATTCGCTCGGACGCGGCCAAGGCTGTGCAGGCCGACGATTTGACGGACGCTCATTCCGACCTGCAGGCATTCACCAATGCGACGAAGCAGGAAATCACCGGCAGTACGAGCGGCGGTAATACCGCAGGTGGCGGCACTGGCACGGCCAACGGATTTTCAGAGCCCGTCATGCTGCTAGGTAGCCCCGTTGGCATCGGCCTGACTTCGATGAAATCAATTCATGCAGCGGCCACCGACCACGTCAATCTTGTCAGCGGGGCAAATACCCACGTAGCTGCCACCAAGTCGCTCATAGCAAGCGTTGGGGAAAAAATAAGTCTTTTCGCCCAGACCGCGGGGATGAAGCTGTTCGCTGGCAAGGGGAAAGTCCAAGTCATGGCACTTTCCGACAACATCGAATTGACAGCGGACAAGACGGTGAAGGTTGTATCGACTTCTGATGCCGTCTCGGTCGTCGCGCAAAAGGAGATCACGCTGACAGCGGCCGGCGCTGTAATCAAGATGTCTGGCGGGAATATCTCCGTGCACGCGCCCGGAGCACTCGACTTCAAAGGCGCTTCTCACAGCTTTGCAGGACCTCAAGGTGAGTCAGCGGCCAATTCGGCGCCGACGTCGGCCTCCTGCGCATCGCAGTTCGCGTCTGCCGCACAGAGCGGCGCAGCCTTAGTTGGCTAAGACTAAAAGGAATGCGTATGCCGATTTCAACCTATGTCATTGTCGAACCCAGCAACGGGGAGTTCGACATCCAGCCCGCGCCAAATCCCTATGAGATTGGCGAGCTTGTTCCGACCGCGCGCCCGGAACTCGAAGGCGTTGCCCCAATCCTCTATCGCCTTGAGCACTCGGACCGGCAACTGGCACGTGTCAAGGAGCTCGCCGAATATCACCGCCGCGAGGGACGTCCACCACTTGTCTGTTGCATCATCGAAACGCCTGCGGACACCGACACGATACGACATCACCTGGCCGATTCGTTGGTGCTCGATAAGCCGGAGTCGGGAACCACCGTTTTCCGCTATTACGACCCTCGAGTGTTTGCGCATCTGCGCTGGATACTGGACATGCAGCAGTTCCACGCCCTCACAGGTCCCACGACGCACTGGACCTACCTTTCGAGCGCTGGGAACTGGGTTGAGATGCCGCTAGAAGGCCTCCCGGGTCCCCGCGTCAAGGTCACCGAAGAACAGTTCGGGCAACTGGGGCGACTTGCCTTTGTCCGGCACGCTCTTGAACCGCTTACCGCTAAAAATATCTCAATACCCGAGGACCTGCCTCGCCGTCTGGACACACAGCTGGTAAAGGCAGAGCGGTATGGGCTTCCGGACGAGGACCGTGTGCCGTTCGCATTGCACGGCGTGTTCGTTTCGCCAAATTTCGACCAGCACCCGCAGGTGAAATCCGTTCTCGCAGGTATTGGGCAGACGCCTTACACAGAGGCGGTGGCTGATTGGACCGACGATGACTGGTCGCGCATTGCACGCGAGAGCGCGTTGTACCAGTACCAATAATCACTATCCAAACAATACAAGGGAACGCTCATGTTGCTGGACTCGGGCTACCAAAGTATCTCCGACCTCACGAAGGTCGCCGCAGCGGGTGGCGCGCCCGTCACGCAGTGCAAGATGTGCGAGAAAAAGGGACTACCGATCCTGCCGGTCAGGTATTCAGCCTTTGCCGCGACGCGCGCACACGGAATTGACGGTGTCCCCATCCTGATGGGCGGCAATTTTGGACAGCATGTGATGGACATCGCATCGCGCAAAACGAAGTACACCTTGCGCTCGCTTCGCTATGGCTTCGTCTACGTCTTCTACCCGAAGACATCTAAATGGCAGTGTTATGCCGTGACGAAGGAAGGCTACGTCTATGACTACCCGCTCGACGCTGTGTTAGATCGTTCGACGGAAAGGCCCTTTTCCTGCACCCAGACCGGGCATCCGGAGCTTGCGCAATGCATCACCATTGAGAATGCCGAAAAGGCAGGGACGGTCTACCTGGCGTTCAGTACGGTCCAGTGGACAAAGACCGTACGTGACCGCTATGCGAAGAACAGTGAGGGATGCCGAACCAAGCGTATGCAGGCGTTCGATGCGGCCGGCTGGTTCGCCAACCCCGGGGCGAACGTCCCGCACGCCACGAAAGCGACCGATGTTCAGAAGTATGTGGCGGAATACAAGGGCGGAGCTGGAAAGGCCTTTGTAACATCGCCGTTCCCGTTTCGGGAACGAAGCGTCGAAACGGCTGCGCTGAACGCGGCGATGGACCACCTTGCTCCGCACAAGGGCGCGGTGTTCGCGCTATGGGATCCGATTGGTATCACGCAGGAACTCAATATCGAAAACAAATACGCTTACGGCGTTGTGATGGCAGATCACCAATGGGGCACATGGTCGGCCGAAATGGTAGAGAACGTGAAAGAAGTTGTCCAGGCTGGGGCTGTCAAGAGTGACGAGATCTTCGAACAGATGGCCGAAGGCCAGATGATGGAAGCTCAATCGATGGGCGCCCTCTGGGATGGCGGCAAGCAGTTGGAGAAAAACCTCTCGGACATGCGCGCCAACCAGATTGGCGAACTTCCGAAAGTGCGCGAAGAGGCCTGGAAAGAGTACGCAACGGCTGTAAGCGAGACGGCTGCGACCGAATACCGAAACAAGATGAAAGCGGAACTCGCACAGGAGGGGAAAGAAACCTGGACGCCCTTGTCGATGGACCATGCCGCATGGCTCGGCTCGCCAAACCTTGCGCACGTATTTCATTACGACCACGACGAACAGGACCCTCTGGGTGGTGCATGGTACGCAATGGCGTTCCACGATTGTATTGCGGGTGCCTCGGCGCGAAAGGAAGGGCTAGATCTGTTGTACAAGTGGTTGCAAGGTAAGTCGGATGATCACAATAACCTCCTGCTTCGTGCAATGGCGTTGAACCAGGCAGTCAACGCCCAACATCTTCTGGCAGCCGGGGACTTTCCCTACACGGAGTTGCGCGAGACATGCGCAAAAGCAATTGAGACGTGGTTTAACTCGGCGAAAGCACTTGAGAGTAAAGCGCCTCGTTTTTTCGCCGATTTTTACAAGGCGGGTTCGAAACTCATATACGAGATTGGAGCGCCGGTTGCGAAGTTGCTCTCGGACAGTATCGATACAGTTGCGGCCAAAGCTGCCGTCCTTATGATTTCCGCGCGCAGCGGCAAGGTAGTGATTGAACACTCCGTTCGAGGTACGCAGTCCCAATGGGTCACGTACTTTGCCCGTCAAATGTGGGAAATGATGCCGGCCGACAAGCGGCCGACAATGAAATCCCTTAAGGCCTCGATCCGAGCCCAGTTCACTACAAAAGGCGCGGAGGGGCCAGTTACAGAGGTGCCTCAATTCATCATTGTTGACCGTGATGGCTTGCAGAGTCTGAATCTGAGCGGGACGAGCAAGGAAAAGGCCGCGAGCATCACCAACCCGGCCAACAAGCTCATGCTAACGGACG
This sequence comes from Paraburkholderia sp. BL27I4N3, assembly GCF_003386115.1. Taxonomy (NCBI): domain Bacteria; kingdom Pseudomonadati; phylum Pseudomonadota; class Betaproteobacteria; order Burkholderiales; family Burkholderiaceae; genus Paraburkholderia; species Paraburkholderia sp. BL27I4N3. Next base: position 4,240,433 of record NZ_QREJ01000001.1, read on the forward strand.
AAGTTATCGAGAAAGAGTTCGCTCCCACCTTTCGCAAACTCACCGGAGGCGAGGTCGCAGGTGCGGGCATCGGCGCAGTATTCGCGGCGATCAATGTTTTCTTTGCCGCCAAGGAGTTCGAGAAATCGACCCACTTCAACAGCACGGAGACGATGCTCAAGTTCCGGACATCAATTGTCGCGTTGGGCGGTGGGGCCATGGCCTTAGCGGGGAACTCCCTGGAAGCCATGCACAAGCTGGAACTGTCTTTGCCCCGATATCTATCAGCGGCGGCGGCTGAGCGACTGCTACTTGCAAGTCGGCTGCTGGCAGCGCCGGCTGCCCTGATCGGCGTCTGGTATGACGGGGTCAATGCGAAGGCAGCGTGGAAGGAAGGCCATGTAGGCCTCTTCCTGGTATATTCGACCTCGGCGGCAGCAGGGCTCGCCCTGACGATTTGCGTAACTTTCGGAGTGCTGACCTCCCTTATCCTACCGCTCACTATTCTGTTAATAGTCATCGGTCTGATTATCATGTGGTTCAAGGAAAGAGAACTGAAGGAATTCCTCGGTCGAAGCTTTTTCGGAACGAATAAGAAGGACGACCGATATACTTCGTTTGCTGAAGAACAGAAAGCCTATAACGGACTTGGAGCATAACGATGGCTTGGGATGGTACGGTCTGGGTTAAGTTGAAACGTCCGCTTACCGAGGAAGAGAAGGCACGTCAGCTCAAGGTTGAAGTTGCTGCTAGTGAAACGCCGAACGATGACTTCACGGTGTTCTCCATGAATGACGTTTTCCTGGAAAGCACCAACGTCGCATTCATGCAGCGAGGTCTGCTGACGTACGGCTGCCTGGCAATTATTGCGGGAGGTGGTTTTTTCGCGTGGGTTATGGTTTGGTGCCTGAATAATCCTCCTGGCAACGGTAGCGTCCAAGGGGCGACACTCGCTATTGCATATGGTTTCGCTACGTTATTTCTCGTATTTGCATTGGCTGTTGTCTTCATCGGTCTCTGGGGGCTGCGTCAGGAAAACTTCACCTGGACGCGATTTCCGATCAGGTTCAACCGGCAGACTCGAACGGTTTACGCCTTCAGAGGAGCCGGTTCGAAGGGCGTAATAAGCGTACCGTGGGATAAAGCGTTCTTCTTCGTCGAGCCTCGCCCGCGAGACCCGATTTCGCGCGCCTACGTGTTTGGGATCCGGTGCCACGTGCTGGATGAAAGAGGCATCGTCACCCAGTCGTTTTCGGTAGGTCACCGTGTGGTCACCATTTCCGATGAGACCACCGAGAATGGCCGCTCAATTGTCGACGGGCTCAAACGCCAGTTTGAATATATCCGCAGATATATGGAGCAAGGCCCGGGCGTCTTGTCCTATCCGGAACTTGTTCCCACGCAGGTATCGCTCGCCAACTCAATGCGTATCTGGCGACGTGCCGACCGTGCTATCCTGGCCGAGCGCATTCTTTTCACAACACTGCTCGTGGTCGTTTTGAGCCCGTTTATCTATTTGACTGCCTTGTTGCACTACATCGGGCAACGAACGAGCCGACAGCCAGTGTGGCCTGCAGACGTGGAGCGCGAATGCGAGCGGGCGCCGCTCGTTGAGCGAGTCCGCGCTTAGCTTCCAAGACGACACGTGTCTGCACGGGAACGAGGAGAGAATGTATGGCGCGACGAATCATATTGAAGGGTGACAAGACAGACCGCAATGGCGAGGTGCTTGAGGGTGTGGCTACCTCCATGCTTGAAGGGCGTCCCGTTGCCTATCACGGAGCGCCGGTATTCTGTCACACGTGTAATACGCAGGGGGTGATTGTGGGCGATGGACCATCTTTACCCATGACTTTCATGGGTAAGCAACTCGCGCTCGAAAACGATATCTGCAAATGTAAGTGCGAGCCGCCACCGCGCCTCGTAGCTTCGCAGCGTCAGGCGTCTATATCGCCTATGTCGGAATTAACCGGGCATCATTTTCAACCGTATTTCACCCTAGAGTACTGTCGTGAACAACTTTAGGTCACGTCGCTTGCCAATCTTTCGTACCCCGCTCGTATCACGTTTGCGATGAGCGGGCGTCGGGCGGTGAGGAAATCCGCGTAGTTCATGCTCCACCAATCTTTTGGCAGTGCGTGCCACGTGCACATCTGCGCTAACTCCTCATGCGAAAAACGAGCGGTATATTGCGGCCAATAGCTGGCTGGCGGACCGTCTGAAATTGCAATGTTGTCGTCCCATTCAACCAGTGCATAGTTTGCAATCTGGTTGATGTCACGCACACTATCAATGCCTTGCTTTTTCAAATATTGCTTCGGAAACAGGTGATGGCGTTCCAGCGCCTTTTTTTGTCCGTACGCGGGTGGGTCCAGTAAGTCCGCAACCGGACTCTTGGAAAAAAGCGCTCGGGCGCCGATTAACGTTTGCGCGGCATAGAAGCCAAAAAGCGCTGGACTGCGGCCTGCCGACGTAGCGAGCTCCATGGGCAGAGTCTTTGTCCAGTAGTCATCTGTCAGCGTTACAGCCTCCACAGCGGCGAGACGTGCGAGAAACTGGTCGGCTGATTTCAAATCTCGGAGCTCGGCGAGGTCCTGCTCCATTCGTGACTCGGGTGAAGACGTGAAGCGACCAGTCAGCAGCGACATGAACAGCCAGCGCGCAACCGCATTCTTGAGCAGAAAGGCATCAACGTCGTACTCCGTGCGCCCAAGGAGGTACAGCTGGTAAGCAAATACCAGTGCATTAACCGAACTGATGGTCTTCCCACTGCGGTAGCCCGCCGCACGCACGATATTGAGAAAATCGGCCCAGTATGTGAGGTTCAACACTCGGGTCTGAGCGTCACGCAGCTTGGTGAACTGGCTGTCGCGCTGGCCTGGACTTACGTCCCCCGTGGAAAGGTCCTTCCCACGAAGCAGCGAATACACGTGTTCCAGACGTGCGCGCCGGAAAGCGACACCAACATCGACGCGAAGTAGGTGGTCGGGGTCCGGCTGAAAGATTTGGTTGAACGGGCTCGGCTGCCCTGTGGGTGATGGCTGCCGAGCACGACGACAGAACTGCTCCAGTTCGGAACGACCATCGTCCCAGAACACTGACATTAGGGTGAGGATGAAGTCGGACTGGTTCAGCTTCTTCCCCTCGCTATTAATGCGAACGAAGACGTCGGCCACCTGTTCCTCGCTGCACTGTTGCGAGAGTTCCAGCGCAATGAAAGGAAAATTCGTCAGACCGGCCAAACGACCGATGGCATCGGCAATCTTGTCTTCCTCCGCCTCGGTCACCTCGCGCGTGGCAGACAAACGCTCAAGATATTCGCGAATGGTTTTGTGGGTCGGCCGGTTGAATACCTCGGAAATGTCAAGAATATATTCCGGGTCTCGCTCGGTTGTTGCATCAGGTACTGCGAAAGTGCCGGTCTGGGGACGGAAGGCGATGCGAATATGTTCGCGCTCAAAATTTTCTCGCAACACCGCTTCTCGGTGAATGACCGCATACAAAGATGTCAGCCGTTGCTGGCCGTCAACGATGAGCAGCGACGGTGCCTTCTGTTTGTTCTCGTCACCAATTACCTTGGTATCGATGCCCTCTGCTCCCGTCTGCCAGAATAAAAAGTAGCCGACCGGATAGCCGCGATACATTGAATCAAACAAGTCCCGTACTTTGGCATTTGCCCAGACGAAGGGTCGCTGAATGTCTGGGAGCCCGATGCGGCCGAGGCCAATATCGTTGATAAGACCTTCGAGGCTGTAGTGCACTTCTTTGAATAGAGTGTCGCTCATAGTCATTTAAAGATTGAATGTCTTACCTGAATTATCGAACTCAGTCGCCCGGCGCCGATTTCGGTAGACGTCTCGTATTGGCGATATGGGGATTGAAAATCGTCAAGGAGCATGCTCTGCTGGGGTTCTCTTGGACGCGGCAGGGTCGCTGAGCTATCTCTAAATCCGAAATATCAATAGAAAAGACCCATAAGTTTCTCAACTTATGGGTCTGCTTTTCTTAGGTTAGGAGGTTTTTACCCTGGCTCTCAAACATCAATATTCCCCGCCCTCAACGCATTCGATTCAATGAAAGCCCTACGCGGCTCCACATCATCCCCCATGAGCGTAGTGAAGATCCCATCAGCCGCAATAGCATCCTCAATCTGCACCCGAAGAAGACGACGCACCGTCGGATCCATCGTAGTCTCCCAAAGCTGCCCAGGGTTCATCTCACCGAGCCCCTTATAGCGCTGCTTTGAAATATTGCGTTCAGCATCCGCCAACAACCACTTCATAGCGGACTTGAAATCAGTAACCGCCATACTCCGCTCGCCACGTTTAATGACAGCGCCAGTCCCAATCAACCCCTTAAACGTATTAGCGGTATTGATCAGCTGTTGATAGTCAGCGGTGAGTTGAAAATCCTGATCCAACACAGAAATCTTCTGATTCCCGTGATGCGTCCGCGCAACCCGCAGCGAGCGCAGCTCCCTCACCGGGTCATACATCGTCGTAACCTTAACTTCCGGCTTCAACGGATCATCGCGCAACTTCGCCTCAAGAGCCTTAGCCGACGCATCCGCCGCTTCCTCGCTAGACAGGTCGATCGCAATCCCATCCATCACAGCCTCAAGCGCCCCGGCGTCATACAACCGGCTCAACCGGTTAACAACACCCTGAGCCAGCAAATAAGCCCGAGCCAACTCCCCCAACGCATCGCCGGTGATAGGCGTAGCCCCTTCAGATGCCAACAACTCCGACCCCTGCAGCGCCAGCTTCAGAATGTGAGCATTAACCTCGGCCTCATCCTTCAAATACCGCTCATCCTTACCCGCCTTGATCTTGAACAACGGCGGCTGCGCGATATAGATATACCCACGCTCGATCATTTCCGGCATCTGCCGATAGAAGAACGTTAACAACAGCGTCCGAATGTGTGCACCGTCAACGTCAGCATCGGTCATGATGATGATGCGGTGATAACGCAGCTTGTCGAGGTTGTAGTCTTCCTTACCAATCCCGCAACCAAGCGCGGTAATCAGCGTAACAATCTGCTCCGAAGAAAGCAGCTTGTCATACCGTGCCTTCTCCACATTCAGCACCTTGCCGCGCAGCGGCAAGATAGCCTGAAACTTCCGATCCCGACCCTGCTTCGCCGACCCGCCTGCCGAGTCACCCTCGACGATATAAATCTCGGACTTCGCCGGATCCTTCTCCTGGCAATCCGCCAGCTTCCCAGGCAGACCCACGCCGTCGAGCACGCCCTTCCGCCGCGTCATCTCACGCGCCTTCCGGGCCGCATCCCGTGCGCGCGCGGCATCGACAATCTTGCTGCAAATAATCTTCGCGTCATTCGGCGTCTCGAGCAGAAACTCTTCGAGCGCCTTCGCGACCACATCCTCCACCGGCGCGCGCACTTCCGACGACACCAGCTTGTCCTTCGTCTGCGCGCTGAACTTCGGCTCCGGCACCTTCACCGACAGCACGCACGACAACCCTTCACGCATATCGTCGCCCGAAGTCTCAACCTTCGCCTTCTTCGCGACTTCGTGATCGTTGATGTACTTGTTCAACACGCGCGTCATCGCCGCACGCAACCCGGTCAAGTGCGTCCCGCCATCACGCTGCGGAATGTTGTTCGTGAAGCACAGCACGTTTTCGTTGTAGCTGTCGTTCCACTGCATCGCCACTTCCACGCCCACGCCGTCTTTCTCGCCGCTGACGTGGAAAATGTTCGGGTGCAGCACGGACTTGTTCTTGTTGATGTACTCGACAAAGCCCTTCACGCCGCCCACGAACGCGAAATCTTCTTCCTTGCCGGTACGCTGGTCGGTCAACTTGATCCGCACGCCGTTATTCAGGAACGACAGTTCGCGAATCCGCTTGGCCAGAATATCGTAGTGATATTCGATGTTGCCGAAAATCGTCTCGTCAGCGAGGAAGTGCACTTCGGTGCCGCGGTTCTCGGTCTCGCCGACAACCTGAATCGGCGAAACAGCCACGCCGTCGATCTCTTCGATAATGCGGTTCTGCGGCACGCCACGGTGGAATTCCATGAAGTGCTTCTTGCCGTCGCGGCGAATGGTCAAACGCAGCCACGCCGACAATGCGTTCACGCACGACACGCCCACGCCGTGCAGGCCGCCGGACACCTTGTAGCTGTTCTGGTCGAACTTGCCGCCGGCGTGCAACTCGGTCATCACGATTTCAGCGGCGCTGCGCTTCGGATCGTGCTTGTCGTCCATCTTCAGACCGGTCGGCACGCCGCGGCCGTTGTCGGTGATCGAAATGGAGTTGTCCGCGTGAATGATCACCTGAATGTCGTTGCAATGCCCCGCCAACGCTTCGTCGATGGAGTTGTCCAGCACTTCGAATACGAGGTGATGCAGACCGGTCCCGTCCGATGTATCCCCGATGTACATCCCGGGCCGCTTGCGCACCGCCTCCAGACCTTCGAGGATCTGAATCGAGGATGCGCCGTAGCTGTTGTCGGGTTGCGAATTGTTCGTTTCAGTCATGGATTTTTTCCGGTTCTGCGTTGCTGCAAGGTTGCTGCTCGGGACTTTTCAAATCACCATAAAAACGCCAAAGGGGCGCTGCGCCCCTTGGTGTGTTCTTTGGTGTTGGACGCGTTAGATGCGCATCGGCATGACGACGTATTTGAATTCGTCGTTCTCGGGAATCGTGATCAACGCGCTGGAGCTGGCGTCGCCCAGGCTCACTTGCAACGTGTCGACCTTCAGGTTCGCGAGCACGTCGAGCAGATACGTGACGTTGAACCCGATATCGACGCTGTCGCCGTCGTATGCGATTTCCAGTTCTTCCTGCGCCTCTTCCTGATCGGCGTTGGTCGACATGATCTTCAACTGGCCCGGCTCGATGATGCAGCGCACGCCCTTGAATTTGTCCGAGGTCAGAATCGCGGCGCGTTGCAGCGAGCGCTGCAGTTCTTCACGGCCGATCACGAACTGATTCTTGTGCGACTTCGGAATCACGCGCTGGAAGTCGGGGAATTTGCCTTCCACCAGCTTCGACACCAGTTCGACCTGGCCGAACGTGAACTTGACCTGTGTCTGCGCGATGTCGATCTTCAGCGTGTCGTCGATGTCTTCCAGCAGACGCTGGAGTTCCAGGATCGTCTTGCGCGGGATGATCACTTCCTGACGCTGGAACGAGCCTTCGATCTTCATGGACGAGAACGCCAGACGGTGGCCGTCCGTTGCGACCGCCATCAGCTGGTCGCCGTCCACCACCAGCAGCATGCCGTTCAGGTAGTAACGAATGTCCTGCTGGGCCATCGAAAAATGGACCATGCCGAGCAACTGGCGGAACGTCTTCTGGGGAACCACGAGGTTCGCGCCGTAGTCTTTAGCTTGCGCGACCGTCGGGAATTCGTCCGCGGCGAGCGTTTGCAGCGCAAAGCGGCTCTTGCCGGACTGCACGGTCAGACGCTTGTCGTTCAGCGTGAGCGTGACCTGCCCGTCGGGCATGGCGCGCAGAATGTCGAGGAGCTTTCTCGCTGCCACCGTGGTCGCCACCGAATCGCCGCCCACGCCGAAATCCGCACGCGTGGTGATCTGCAACTCGAGGTCGGTGGACAGGAACGACACGTCAGGGCCGTTCTTGGTAATCAGCAAATTGGCGAGGATCGGCAACGTATGGCGGCGTTCGACGATGCCGCTCACAGTTTGCAGCGGCCTGAGGAGGTTATCGCGTTCGGTCTTGACCAGTTGCATAGAGTTCCTTCGTTGATATAACGGCCTGCGCGCCTTGCCAGGTAAGCTTTTCCGCGCGCAGCCACGACTCCCCGCCGGCGCCACGCAGCGCCTGTCACGGCGTGAAAGCCGCCCGCGGCCGCCGGGCGGTTAAACCTGTATTGTGCCTGAAAACGGAACCGCCTCACTAAAATGGGGGCGAGTTTGGAAATAAACAGGTCGTTTTTTCCAGACAAACGGCTCAGCCCTTCAGCGTCTGCTCCAGCACGTGCAGTTCGTGGTTCAGTTGCGCGTCCTTGCTGCGCTCATCGGCAATTTTGCGCACCGCGTGCAACACCGTGGTGTGGTCGCGTCCGCCAAACAGCTCGCCGATTTCCGGCAAGCTCTTCTGGGTCAGCTCTTTCGCCAGATACATGGCGATCTGCCGCGGCCGCGCGATGTTCGCGGGACGCTTCTTCGAATACATGTCCGCGACCTTGATGCTGTAGAAGTCAGCCGTGGTCTTCTGGATGTTTTCCACCGAAATCTGCCGGTTCTGTACTGTCAGCAGGTCTTTCAGCGCTTCTTTCGTCACTTCGATCGTGATTTCGCGGCCGTGGAACTTCGAGTACGCGAGGATCTTGCGCAGCGCGCCTTCGAGTTCACGCACGTTCGAGCGCAAGTGTTTCGCGACGAAGAACGCGACGTCTTCATTCAGGCTCACGAACTCGGATTGCGCCTTGCGCATCAGAATCGCGACGCGCATTTCCAGCTCGGGCGGCTCGATCGCCACGGTCAGGCCGGAGTCGAAGCGCGAGATCAGCCGGTCGTCGATACCCGAAATTTCCTTCGGATACGTGTCGCTGGTGATGATCACCTGCGCCTTGTTGGCGACCAGCGCCTCGAACGCGTAGAAGAATTCCTCTTGCGTACGCGACTTGCCGGAGAAGAACTGAATATCGTCGATCAGCAGCAGGTCGAGCGAGTGGTAGTAGCGTTTGAAATCGTCGAACGCCTTGCGCTGGTACGCCTTCACCACGTCGGACACATACTGTTCCGCGTGGATGTAGCGGATCCGCGCGCCGGCTTTGTCCATCAGAAGCTGGTTGCCGATCGCGTGGATCAGGTGAGTCTTGCCGAGGCCGACGCCGCCATACAGAAACAGCGGGTTGTACGAGATGCCGGGATTGTCCGCGACCTGAATCGCCGCGGCGCGCGCCAGCTGGTTCGCCTTACCGGTCACGAAGTTGTCGAAGGTCAGCACCGGGTTCAGCTTGGAACGCTCGTACATCGAGTCGTTTTCGCCGCTGCCGTTCGAGCTCGCGCTCTGGCCCGGACGCCACGTGCGACGGGCGGCCGCGGCTTCGTTCGCATCGAGGCTGGGCAAATCGAGGTCAACGGAATCTTCAGCGGCCGCAGCGCGTGCGTTCGCGTTGTGTTCAGCTGCGGCGCGGGCATTCGCGTTGAGGTTGGCCATGGCGTTGTTCGCGCCATTCATACCAGCGGCGCGTGCCGCCTGCGCCGCTTGCACGGCGCCGACGGCTGCGTCCACCGCAGCGCCATTGCCGGCGCTACCACCCATCGAGCTAGGCGCGGAGGCCGGGCGCGCAGAAGCCGGTGCCGGCGCGGCCGCCGCAGGGGCGCGCATGCCGGCTTTCGGGTCGAGCACGAATTGGACGTCGACAGGAGCGTGCCAGAAATCGCGCGCCATATCCGCGATGCGGCCGGAAAACTGGCTCTTGACCCAGTCGAGCTTGAAACGGTTCGGCGCAGCGATGCTAAGCGTGTTCGCAGCGGCGTCGAAGGCGACCGGGGCCAACGGTTTGATCCACGTCACGTACTGCTGGGGCGTGAGCTCACGCTCCAGCAAGGCGGAACAGTGTTGCCAGAAATCGTTCATCGAGTTGCTGTCGTTATGGTGTGCACGGCGGTTGCCGCTGCCCCTGTCGCGCGCACGCAACAAGGCCCTGAGCAGCGAGACTAACCAGGCGCAATGGCTCCAGGCGCTTGTGCCACAAGGGTTTGCGGGACGAGCGAGCCGGAGCGGCGTGCAGGATTTTTGGGAAGTAAGGCGAGATTCTAACGCCAAAACGGACCCGCAAGGGAGTTATCCACAGGGACGGATCACAAGGCTGGCTCCTCATGGGGCCGGGCCGAACCAGGCTAAACTATTGACGGTCAACGAAAAACCGGTTTAAATAGCGGGTTCCGCGAAAACCAATTCAGCGAACCACCGGCCATTGCGCTTTCAGCGATGATCGCGCGGTTATTTTTCGATCAAGTGAGAGCAACATGAAACGTACTTACCAACCTTCCGTTACCCGTCGCAAGCGCACCCACGGCTTCCGCGTTCGCATGAAGACCGCAGGCGGCCGCAAGGTCATCAACGCACGTCGCGCGAAGGGCCGCAAGCGCCTCGCCATCTAAGGCAGGCGTTGCACGCGACGCTTATGCCGGGTAGTGAAGCCCGCGGTAAGGCGGGAACGGCTGAAGCGCAGCAACTGGGCTCGGTTCCGTTGCGAGCGCAAGCCGCCTTCCCCAAAGCCGCAAGGCTGCTGAAAACGGATGAATTTTCATCCGTTTTTCGTTTGCGCCCGTGGCGCCGCACCGCGCACTTCGTGGTGTACGGCCGGCCCACCGGCAACGAAGCTCGCCTGGGCCTCGTGATCGGCAAGAAGTATGCGCCGCGCGCGGCCACGCGTAATCTGGTACGTCGAATCGCGCGTGAAGCCTTCCGGCTGCGTCGCGCGGAATTCGGCGGTTGGGATGTGCTGCTGCGTTTGCACACGCGCTTCGACAAGAAGGCTTTGCCGAGCGCCTCGTCGCCGCCGTTGAGGGCGTTGTGCCGCAGCGAAATCGAGGCGTTGCTCGACAAGGCAGCGCGCGAAGTGACCCGTCGCGAGGCGCCGCCCGCGGAAGCGCCCAAGACGGAATGACGCTCAAGTGACCGCCCGCTTTGCAGTTCAGGCCGCTCCGGCGGCTATGCTGAGCGGGCGTCGCCCGGTACTCCACGTTGCGCGGCGCTGTCCGGCCGCACCAGCCATGCAAACGGTACTCATCGCTTTACTGCGTTTCTACAAGGTTGCCGTGAGCCCAATGCTCGGCAACCGGTGCCGTTTTTACCCTTCCTGCTCTGATTACGCGCGCGAAGCAATCCAGTATCATGGCGCCGCGCGCGGGACTTATCTCGCCGCCAGGCGTATTTGCCGCTGCCACCCGTTTTCCGCGGGCGGCATCGATCTCGTCCCGCCTCCCACTTCTGAAAAGCGCTGACGCGCCGTTCCATCGACACTGAGACAACGCATGGATATCAAACGCACCGTCCTATGGGTCATCTTTTTCATGTCAGCGGTCATGCTGTTCGACAACTGGCAACGCGACCACGGACGCCCGTCGATGTTCTTCCCGAGCGCCACGCCGACCAAGACCGTCGGTAGCGCCGCACCGGGAACCACGACGCCGGGAACCCAGCCCGCCGATCTGCCGGCAACGAACGCAGCCGCACCGGGCAACGCGCCGACGGCCACGCAATCGCAACTGGTCAAGTTCAATACCGACGTCTATAGCGGCGAAATCGACACTCGCGGCGGCACGCTGTCGAAGCTGTCGCTCGTGAACAAGGGTGACGGCAAGCAGCCGGACCTCGTCATCACGCTGTTCGACCGCACCGCGAACCATACGTATCTGGCGCGCACGGGCCTGCTCGGCGGCGATTTCCCGAATCACAACGACATCTACACGCCGTTGCCGAACCAGCAGCACGACCTGACGGGCGACGAAAAGTCGTTCCAGCTCAGCTTCGAGTCGCCGGTGAAGGGTGGCGTGAAGGTCATCAAGACCTACACGTTCACGCGCGGCAGTTATGTGATCGGCGTCGACACGAAGATTCAGAACGTCGGCACCACGCCGGTGAGCCCGTCGGTCTATATGGAACTGGTGCGTGACGATCAGCCGGTGGAAACGCCGCGCTTCTCGCACACGTTCATCGGACCGGCTGTCTACACCGACCAGCATCACTTCCAGAAGATGACGTTCGGCGACATCGACAAGAACAAGCACGATTACGCGACCTCGGCCGACAACGGCTGGATCGCGATGGTCCAGCATTACTTCGCGTCGGCCTGGATTCCGCAGCAGGGCGTGAAGCGCGACATCTACGTCGAGAAGATCGATCCGGCGCTGTATCGCGTCGGCGTGAAGGAGCGGGTGCCGACCATTGCCCCGGGCCAAACGGTCGACGTGTCGGCCAAGCTGTTCGCCGGTCCGGAAGAAGAGCGCATGCTCGAAGGCATCGCACCGGGTCTGGAACTGGTGAAGGACTACGGCTGGGTGACGATCATCGCGAAGCCGCTGTTCTGGCTGCTCGAAAAGATCCACAGCTATGTCGGCAACTGGGGCTGGTCGATCGTGCTGCTCACGCTGCTGATCAAGGCGGTGTTCTTCCCGCTGTCGGCTGCGAGCTACAAGTCGATGGCGCGCATGAAGGCGATCACGCCGCGTATGCAAGCGCTGCGCGAACGTTTCAAGGGCGATCCGCAGAAGATGAACTCGGCGCTGATGGAGTTGTACAAGACCGAGAAGGTGAATCCGTTCGGCGGCTGCCTGCCGGTCGTGATCCAGATTCCGGTGTTCATCTCGCTGTACTGGGTGCTGCTGTCGTCCGTGGAAATGCGCGGCGCGCCGTGGATTCTGTGGATTCACGATCTGTCGCAACAGGATCCGTTCTTCATCCTGCCGGTGCTGATGGCCGTCTCCATGTTCCTGCAGACCAAGCTGAACCCGACGCCGCCGGACCCGGTTCAAGCCAAGATGATGATGTTCATGCCGATCGCGTTCTCGGTCATGTTCTTCTTCTTCCCGGCCGGTCTGGTGCTGTATTACGTCGTGAACAACGTGCTGTCGATCGCCCAGCAGTACTACATCACGCGGATGATGGGGCAAACGAAGGCAAAAGCGGCTTGATGACAATTGCGTGAGGTGGGCGGAAACGCCCGCCGTCGTCTAAAGCTCTGTTAGCAGCAGAAAAAAAGCCGCCCGGCGCAAAACCGGGCGGCTTTTTTCATGCTCGCGGCAAACGCGTTACGCAATGCCGTACTTATTCCTCGCCCGGCTCCGCGTCTTCGCCGTAAAAGCGAACGATCATCTCCTGAACCAGAAAGCGGTCTTTCGGTGTAAGCGACTCGATTTTGGAAGCGAGCTCAATCGTTTCCGGCGACGGCGGATATTTCTCGCCACGCGCCAGCGGCCTCGCATTCACGCCCGGCGACGGTCCGTAATGCAGCCAATGCTCTTTTACGTTCAGCCATTCGGCTAACGTACGCAACTTATCGGGCTTAGGAATCGTCGTACCAGATAACCACTTATGCGCGGTTTGCGGCGTGACCTCCCGCTCGCCTCGATAGCGAAGGTTGAATTGCTCGGCGAGCTTGGTCCCACCGCGAATCTTCAGCGGCTCCAGCAGGTCCTTCAACCGTTTGGCGAAGGCGGCTTTTTCTTTATTGGTCGGCATGGGCCGGATTGTGCAATTCAACGTTCAAACAGTTGACAACCGGGCGAGTTTAGTTTTAGCGTATTTGAGATAGTTTTAGCTTGCGAGGCGCTTCGGGCAATGGGTCTGCCGAATTTGTAGAATTTTGGTGTTTTCCTTGTCTAGCACGCCTGTCTGTGACCTCGCCGTCCTACAACTTCTGATTTATTCTCAAGGAACGCAGTAGCAATCCTAGCTCGTTTGAGATAAATCCCAACCGTCGGAATAAGTCAGCTTCCGCCATCAACAAGAGCGCCGCGACACGGGCACCGAATGCGCGCGCGTTACAATGCCTCGCGCCGCGCTGACCGGCGGCGCCCTCCCCTCCTCTCTGCTTCTGTCACGCTTTTTATGCTCACCACCGACTCCGATCCGATCGTCGCCATTGCCACCGCGCCCGGCCGGGGAGGAATCGGGGTCGTGCGGATTTCGTTCGGCCGTGCGGGCGAGGCGGCAGCCCAGCCGCTGATGCAGGCACTCACCGGCCAGAGATTGGCGCCGCGCCACGCTAGCTACGTGCCGTTCCTTGACGCGAGCGGCAACGCACTCGACCGCGGCATCGCACTGTACTTTCCGGCGCCGCACTCCTACACCGGCGAGCACGTGCTCGAACTGCAAGGCCACGGCGGTCCGGTGGTGCTGCAACTCGTGCTGCAGCGTTGCATCGACGCCGGCCGCGCGTTCGGTCTGCGCCTCGCCGAGCCCGGCGAATTCACGCGCCGCGCCTTCCTCAACGACAAGCTGGATCTGGCGCAGGCCGAAGCGGTCGCCGATCTGATCGAGGCCAGCACCGAAGCCGCCGCGCGCTCAGCGGGCCGCTCGCTCGACGGCGCGTTCTCGCGCGACATTCACGCGCTGGTCGAAGACGTGATCACGCTGCGCATGCTGGTCGAAGCGACGCTCGACTTCCCCGAAGAAGAGATTGACTTCCTCGAAGCCGCCGACGCCCGCGGCAAGCTCGCACGCATACGCGAGCGTCTCGCGCACGTGCTGAGCGAAGCGCGGCAAGGCGCGTTGTTGCGCGAAGGGCTCTCGGTGGTGCTGGCCGGGCAGCCGAACGTCGGCAAATCATCGCTGCTGAACGCGCTGGCCGGAGCCGAGCTGGCCATCGTCACGCCGATCGCCGGGACGACGCGCGACAAGGTCGCGCAGACGATTCAGATCGAAGGCATCCCGCTGCACGTGATCGACACCGCCGGTCTGCGCGATACCGAGGACGAAGTCGAAAAAATCGGCATTGCACGCACGTGGAGCGAAATCGAGCGCGCCGATGTGGTGCTGCATCTGCTCGATGCGCGCGCCGGCATGACGGCTGAAGACGATGCGATTGCCGGGCGCTTTCCGCGCGGCGTGCCGGTGGTACGCGTGCTCAACAAGACGGACCTGACCGGCCTCGCGCCAGCGGCACAAGCGCTCGACGCGGATCTCGAACTGAGCGAAGTGCGACTCTCCGCGAAACAGGGCGATGGCGTCGCGCTGTTGCGCGACGAACTGTTGCGGATCGCCGGCTGGCAGGCGGGAGCGGAAAGCGTGTATCTGGCGCGCGAGCGGCATCTCATTGCATTGCGGGCAGCCGAGGAGCATCTGGCGACTGCAGCCGCACACGCCGATCAAAACTCGCAGGCGCTTGATTTGTTCGCCGAGGAACTACGGCTCGCGCAAGATCAGCTGAATTCGATCACTGGTGAGTTCAGTTCCGATGACCTGCTCGGAGTAATTTTTAGCAGGTTCTGTATCGGGAAGTGAGCGAGTGTCTGCAGCATCGGCTACCGGGTCCTATTGCAAGGGACTTTCTGGTCATCCTAAGCGGAGATTCACGAACGCAAACGCCCCGCTCCGTTGACCCAAAAATCGCCAAATCTTTGGTACACAGCAGCCAAAAGCTTTAAAATCGCCGCTGTCCGAATACCCGCGATCCGAACATGCCCCGCTTAGCCGTCCCGCTCACCGAAGCTCAGATTCGCGCTCTCGAACCGCGCGACACCCGCTATTGCGTCGCTGACGGCAACGGCCTCGTCATCGAAGTCATGACGACCGGCACCAAGATCTGGCGCTTCCGTTATTCGTTGAACGGCAAACGCCAACCGCTCGCCACCATCGGCGACTACCGGATGATCTCGCTGCGCGTCGCGCGCGCCAAGGCGCAGAAGTATGCGGAGATGGTCGCGCAAGGCATCTCGCCAGTCGCCACGGCGCGGCGCGACCGAGGCGCGGAAAGCAAAGCCGATGTCCTGCGCGAAGCCGCCGAGCTTTATCTCGCCACGGAAATGGCCGGCAAGTCAGAGGAATACCGTCGCACCACGCGGCGCGCGCTCGACAAGGACATCTTGCCCGCCATCGGCCACATGCGGATCAAAGCGGTGACCGCCGATGACATCGTCGCGATATGCGAGAGAATCAAGAATCGCGGTTCGCCGAAAATGGCGCTGCATACGCGCAACGTGGTGAAGCGTCTCTACGAATATCTGGTCGCCCGGCAACTCGCGGCCAGCAATCCGGCCGAGGTCGTGCCGGCGCGCTCCATCGCTACTTTCGACAGCCGCACCCGCGTGCTCTCCGGCGACGAGATCGGCGCGATGTTTCGCTCGATCGACGCGTCGAGTATTCGCCGTCCTCTGAAGCTGGCGCTGCACCTGCTGGTGCTGACGATGGTGCGCAAGTCGGACCTGATCGAATCGACGTGGGCCGAATTCAATCTGGACAAGGCGATGTGGACGATACCCGCGGCACGCCTAAGAAAAGACCGCGATCAGCGCGTGCCGCTTTCGCAGCAGGCAGTCTCTATGCTGCGCGAACTCGACCACGCCAGGGCGAGCCGGAAATTCGTATTCCCGAGCGTCAGGGGCGACGACCGGCCGATCGCCAAAAGTACGCTGAACCAGGCGGTCAAGGCGCTCGGCCTTGACGTGGAGCATTTCGTCCTGCATGACTTCCGGCGCACCGCAGCAGCGCATCTGCGCGAGATAACACAATCGTCAGACGCGCAGAACTCAGCGGCGGCGCCCGAGCGTATCGAGCAAGGTGCGAGCGCGGCCAACGCCGCCAGGCAGCGATGGCTTATGCAGCGGTGGGCGGATTTTGTAGATGCACAGATCGAAGGCACGCGTAGAGTTGCGACCAGTACGCCCTGAAGGTGCCTCGTGGGGCGCCGCGCCTTCCAAACATCCAGTTTTATTGGTACACAAATCACTTCGCATCCGCCCCAACTGCCTGCTCGAAATATGAAATTCTATTTTTTACTAGGTTTCAAGGGTGAGGGCTAAGACGCCGCTGAGCCGCCGGCCACAATCGCATCACGCGGACCTTTTCTCCCGCGTTTCATCGCCTAAACTGAAGGGTGGACCCAACTCGATACGGAGGCTCCCATGTCTGAATCGTTGATCGCTTATTTGCTGGGGCCTGCTGTCATGTTGCTGGTCGGCGTTGCTATCTGGGCCGCGTCCCACTATCACCAGAAGACAAAGCCACAGAGACTCGAGCGCTGGCTCGACACGCACTATGCGGAGTGGCTGCATCACAGGCACTGAGTCGCGCTTGAAATGGAAAGGCCGTCGCGTAACACGACGGCCTTTTTGTCTGTGGGCGCGCACGACCATGCGCGCGCTCTGCGATTGATTACCAACCCGGCTGGGGCTGCGGATAGCCGTATTGAGCCGGCGGCGGTGGCGCACCGCACGCCACATAGGCCTGTTGGTATTGGTCATAGCAGTATCCCGGCGGCGCTTGCGCATAGACCGGCGCGGGCTGATACGCCGGCTGCGCGTACACGGGCTGCTGGTAAGCCACCACGGGCGCCGGATTCAGCACGGAGGTCACCACCGCCCCGAGCACGGCCCCGCCGATCAGCGCACCGACGACATCGCCGCCATTGCCGTGCGCCGATGCTTGCCCGGCCACGCTCAGACTTCCCACCATCACCAACGCCACTGCGATCTTTTTCATGTTTGACTCCTCGCCGTTGAGGCATGGAACGGATTGTGGCGGGCGCGCGCAGAAATAGATGCTGCAAGTGGTAACGGGACATTACCCGTGTAACGCCGCGAGTCGCGCGGCTGGCTATGAATCGAAGCGATACCCCGCTTCCCCATTCCACCGATCAATGTAAAATTCGCCGCATAACCTGTCGGATATTTCTGACAACCCGCAAAGCTTTTCCAGCCCGTCGATAGCAGATCGGACCACATCGACAGCACGGGTCGAGACAAAGCGAAAAAGTAAGGGGCGTGCGCGTGAAACAATGGACCATCCGGCAACGGATTCTGTGCAGCTTCGGGATCGTGCTGATCGTGATGCTGGCAATGGCAATCGTCACTTTCGAGCAGCTCGGCGGCATCGACCGCGACGCGAAGAGCCAGCAGGAAGATTCGATGCCCGGCCTCTACTACGCGACCGCGATGCGCGCGGCCTGGTTCGAGAACTACACCGTCACACAGCGCCTCATTTACGTGGACGCGGACCCCGAGTCCATCAAGCGCGACACCGATCGTTTGCAGGAGACCGAGCAAACGCTGCAGAAGCTGTTCGGCGATTACGGCGCGACCATCTTCCGCGACACCGATCGTGAGTTCTTCAACGACTTCCGCCAGCAACACACGCAGTACCTGCCGATCCAGGCGGCGCTGCTGAATGCTCTGCCGAGCTCGAAAGAGAACGCCGTGCGCGTCTTCAACACACAACTGACACCGATCTGGGAAGCGGGCCGCCTCTCGGCGCGCAAGCTGGTCGAAATCAACAAAGCCGCTGCGGACAAAGCCGCCGAAAGCATCCGCAATTCGGTCGAGGCAACCCGCGTCGTGTTGCTCGTCATGCTGTTGCTTGCCGCCATCGCGGCCGTGCTGGCCGGATACTGGCTGCTGCGTGCGGTCACCACGCCAATGGCCAAAGTGCTCCGCGTCGTCGACGTCATGCGCACGGGCGACCTGACCCAGCGTCTGCAACTGAATCGCGCGGACGAAATCGGCGCGCTGGAGGCGGGCTTCAACCGCATGACCGACGAACTCACCGCGCTGGTCGGACAGGCGCAGAAATCGGCGGTGCAGGTGACCACGTCTGTGACGGAAATCGCCGCGACCTCACGCGAACAGCAAGCCACGGCGAACGAAACCGCCGCCACCACCACGGAGATCGGCGCCACGTCGCGTGAAATCTTTGCGACCTCGCGCGACCTGCTGCGTACCATGAACGAAGTGTCCGAAGTGGCCGGCCAGTCGGCCGCGCTCGCGGGCACCGGTCACGCCGGTCTCGCACGCATGGAAGAAACCATGCGCCTCGTGATGGAAGCGGCCGGCTCGGTCAACGCGAAGCTCGCGATCCTCAACGAGAAGGCCAGCAACATCAATCAGGTCGTCGCCACCATCA
Organism: Paraburkholderia sp. BL27I4N3; assembly: GCF_003386115.1. NCBI lineage: Bacteria > Pseudomonadati > Pseudomonadota > Betaproteobacteria > Burkholderiales > Burkholderiaceae > Paraburkholderia > Paraburkholderia sp. BL27I4N3. The sequence continues at coordinate 4,258,978 of NZ_QREJ01000001.1, forward strand.
CCAAGGTTGCAGACCAGACTAACCTGCTCTCGCTGAACGCGGCGATCGAAGCGGAAAAAGCCGGCGAATACGGCCGCGGCTTCGCGGTCGTGGCAACCGAGATTCGCCGCCTCGCCGATCAGACCGCCGTGGCGACCTACGACATCGAACAGATGGTCAAGGAAATCCAGTCCGCGGTGGCGGCCGGCGTGATGGGTATGGACAAGTTCTCCGAAGAAGTGCGGCGCGGCATGCTCGACGTGCAGAACGTCGGCGGCCATCTCACGCAGATCATCCAGCAGGTGCAGCAACTCGCGCCGCGCTTCTCGATGGTCAACGAAGGCATGCAGACGCAGGCCACCGGCGCCGAGCAGATCACCCAGGCGCTGACGCAACTCTCGGAGGCCGCGCAGCAGACGGCGGAGTCGCTGCGCCAGTCGACCCAGGCGATCGACGATCTGACGCACGTCGCCAACAGTCTGCGCACCGGCGTGTCGCGCTTCAAGGTGACGGCCTGACGCGCCACGCCGCGCCGCCGGACACCGATACCCGCACGCCCATCCATCGCTCTCGCACACGCCGATGCTCTTCATCCTCTTCACGCTCGATAGCGAACGGTACGTGATCGACGCGACGCAGGTGGAGCGTCTGATGCCGCTCACGCCGCAGTCGCCGCCGAAGACGATCCCCGGCGCGCCGCCGTGGGTCGCGGGCGTGCTCGATCACGAAGGCGCGCCGCTGCCGCTGATCGATCTGCCGGCGCTCGCGCTCGGCCGTCCCGCCGCGCAACTGATGTCGACGCGCATCGTGCTGGTGCGCTATCCGCACGCGGGCACGACGCGCTTGCTCGCGCTGCTGCTCGAAGGCGCGACGCGCACGATTCGACTCGACATGGCGGCGTTTCACGATGCCGGACTCGACATGCCGCACGCGCGGTATCTCGGGCCGGTCGCGAGCGAAGCGGGCGGTCTCGTGCAGTGGATTCGCATTGAGCATCTGCTGCCCGACGACGTCAAAGCGCTCCTCTTTCCCGAGGCTCACGCATGAACGCGCATCATGACAACGCACCGCTCTACCGACGCTTCGCCGAACTGTTGCATAGGACGATCGGGCTCGATGCGGCATCGCTCGGCCATAGCGCGATCGAGCGCGCGGTCGATCAGCGCGCGGCGGCGTGGTGCGCGGATGGCCACGCCAAGGCCACGCTCAACGACTATTGGGAAGCCGCGCAAGGTTCACCTTCGATGGTGCAGGCGCTGATCGAAACAGTCGTCGTGCCGGAGACTTGGTTCTATCGCGACGCCGAAGCGTTCAAGGCACTCGCGCGACTCGCGCATGAACGTCTCGCCGAGCGCGGCGACGCGTTGCCGCTGCGCGTTCTGAGCCTGCCTTGCTCGACCGGAGAAGAACCGTACACGATCGCGATGACGCTGCTCGACGCAGGCTTTGACGCCGCCCGGTTGCGCATCGACGCAATGGATATCAGCGACCGCTCGCTCGCCGTCGCGCAACGCGCTGTCTACGGACGCAACTCGTTTCGCGGCAATGCGTTTCCGTTTCGCGACGCGCACTTCACGCGCACCGAAGACGGCTGGCGTCTCGCTCCGCGCATCGTCGAAGCAGTGCGTTTCTCGCGCGCCAATCTGATGCAACTCGATGCATCGTCGCTCGGTGTCTACGACTTCGTGTTCTGCCGGAACGTGCTGATTTACTTCGATCGCGACGCGCAACAAAAAGCCTTGCAGGCGCTCACCAGCGTGCTGGCCGGAAACGGCACGCTGTTCGTCGGCCCTGCGGAAACCGGGCTGCTGATGCGCTACGGCATGCAGCCCGCGAAGATCCCGCTGGCCTTCGCGTTCCATCACAGCGCGCCCGAGGAAACGCAGTGGAATAGCTGGCACACTGCACCGCTCGCTACGGCCGCCGCACTCGCGATGACGCATTCGCACGTTCCCGCACTCTCGTCGCCGCCAGTGTTTTCCGCGGAGCCTTTCGCGTGGCCCGATCCGGTTGCGCGTACGCCGTTCAGCGGTGCAACGCAGTTCACACCGCGTGAGAACGTCGCGACACACGCGCGCAAGACGCCGATGCCCGCCACCACGTCGCCGCTACGCAACTCGCCATTGCCGCCAATCACCGCGCCGATCAACGCGGCGCGCGACACGTTGCGAGCCGCGCACGCGCTAGCCGACGCCGGCCGCCTCGCGGAAGCGGCCACGGCGATCAACGCCTATCTGGAACATCACGCCCCGCACGCCGACGCGTTTTACCTGCTCGGCGTTCTGGCGGATGCCAACGGCGACGCGAACCTTGCACGCAGCCAGTATCGCAAGGCGCTGTATCTCGATCCTCAACACGCGGAAGCGCTCGCGCATCTCGCGACCTTGCTTGAACTCGAGGGCGACCGAGACGGTGCGCGCCTGTTGATGCAACGCGCGACGCGCGCGCAGGGAGCGCAACGTGGCTGATGCGCAGACGGCGAGCTTCGACGATTGCTGGAATCGCATTGGCGTGCGCGGCGACTCGTCGTGCGAGCGTCTTGTCGAGTACGTGCGCTGCCTCAATTGCCCGGTGTTCGAAACCGCCGCGGCCAAACTGCTGGAACGGCCGATTCCCTTGGTGGATCTCTCGCAGCATGAAGTGCGCGCGCGGGCACGACCGCAGCAGGATGCGCAAGGCGCGAGCGAATCGTTCCTCGTCTTTCGCATCGGCGACGAATGGCTCGCGCTGCCCACGCCGATCTTCAAACGCATCGTGCAGACGCGGCCGATTCATACGTTGCCGCATCGGCAGCATCGCGCGGTGTTGGGCGTAGTGAACGTGCAGGGCGAGTTGCTGGTGTGCCTGTCGCTCGCGCACCTGCTCGGCTTCGAAACCGGCCCCGCCGCACGCGACGATCGGGCGCGTCACGATCTGCCGCGCTTCCTCGTTGTTTCGCGCGCTGAGGAACACGCCGTGTTCCCGGTGGACCAGGTCGACGGCGTGCACCGGATCGCGACGGCCAGCTTTTGCGCGCCGCCCGCCACGCTCTCCCATGCCGCCGCTGCGCATACGCGCGCAGTCGCGCCGTGGCGCGGCATGAGCGTCGGCCTGCTCGACGCCGACGCGCTCTTCGACACCTTGAACCGGAGTCTCGGATGACGGACGACCCACGCCGCCCGTCGCTGATCGATCTGTTCCGCGAAGAAGCGCGGACCCAGGCGCGCGTGCTCAACGACGGCCTGCTCGCCCTCGACCGCGCGCCGCGCGATGCCGCCGCGCTCGAGGCCTGCATGCGGGCCGCGCATTCGTTGAAGGGCGCCGCGCGAATTGTCGGCGTGCAGGTTGGTGTCGAACTTGCGCATGCGATGGAGGATTGCTTCGTCGCCGCGCAAGAAGGGCGTGCGTTGCTCGACGCGGCCTGGATCGACGAGTTGCTGCGCGGGGTGGATATCGTCGCGCGCATCGGCAACGATGAAGACGAGTCGGCTCGCGACGCGGTCGGCGCGTGTGTGGCGGCATTGCAGACACGTATGTCGGGTGTGCTGCCGCACGGCGCGGCGATGCTGCGAGACTCTACGCTGCCGGCGACCGCTGCGGTCGCCGAAGAGCCTGCCATTGCTGCCGTTGCAAATGCGGATGCGGACCCGGACCCTGACGCCGCGTTCAACGATTTGGCCCGCGCACTGCGCGCCGAAGGTCCGCGGGCCACCCCGGCCGCGCAGCCGGACCCAGACGCCGTATTCGACTCGCTAGCCAATGCACTGCGCGCTGAAGCCACACCGGCCAACGCGACGCCCGCGGCTACACAAGACGACAACGCCGCCCTCGTACCCGAGCAGAAGCAAGACGCCCCGCTCGCCGCCCCGTCCGCGTCAAACAGCACAGCCATCGCAGCGACCACCGAACCCGGCCGCATGTTGCGCGTACGCGCCGAAAACCTCGACCGTCTGCTCTCGCTGTCCGGCGAATCGCTGGTCGAATCGCGCTGGCTGAAACCCTTCGCGCAATCGATGCTGCGTGTCAAACGCGTCCAACGCGACAGCACTCGCGCGCTGGATCAACTGCACGAAACGCTCGCCGACCTCAAGCTCGATCCGCGCGCGCAGGCCGCGCTCGAAGAAGTGCGTCGCCTCACGGCCGAATCGCAACATTTGCTGGCCGAGCGTCTCGCCGATCTGGAGAGCTTCGACCGCCGCTCGACGCATCTGTCGCAGCAACTCTACGACGCCGCCCTGCAATGCCGCATGCGCCCGTTCGGCGACGGCACCAGCGGCCTCGCACGAATGGTGCGCGACGTCGCGCGTTCGCTCGGCAAGAAAGTGCGCTGGCAACTGGTCGGCGAATCGACTCAGGTGGATCGCGACATTCTCGATCTGCTCGAAGCGCCGCTCGGCCACATGCTGCGCAACGCGCTCGACCACGGCATCGAAGCGCCCGCCGTGCGCCTCGCGCGCGGCAAGGCGGAGGAAGGCACGCTCACGCTCGACGCGCGTCACACTGCCGGCGCACTGCTCATCACCGTTTCCGACGATGGCGCGGGCATCGATCTCGACGCCTTGCGCGCGTCGATCGTGCGCAAGAAACTCGCGAGCGAGGAAACGGTAGCGCGACTATCCGAGGCCGAGCTGCTCGAATTCCTGCTTCTGCCCGGCTTCTCGCTGCGCGGCCAGGTAACCGAAGTCTCGGGCCGCGGGGTTGGACTCGACGCGGTGCACGACATCGTCAAACGCGTGCGCGGCACGGTGCGAATCACGCATGAACCGGGCCTCGGCACGCGTGTGCAACTGCAGTTGCCATTGACGCTTTCGGTGATCCGCAGCCTGCTGATCGAAGTGGCCGGCGAGCCGTACGCGGTGCCGCTAGCGCATGTCAACCGCACGCTGCAGGTGGATCGTACGCGGATCGAATGGCTCGAAGGGCATCAGCACATCGCCTTTTCCGGCCGGCGTATCGGCGTCGTCACCGCGCATCAGATTCTCGACACCGCGCCGCCCGCGGACGAAAGCCGCACCGTCAGCATGATCGTCATCGGCGACGGCTCGCAAACCTACGGCGTGGTGGTCGACCGCTTTCTCGGCGAGCGGATGCTCGTGGTGCAGCCGCTCGATCCGCGCCTCGGCAAGATCCGCAACGTCACCGCCGGCGCGTTGATGGAGAACGGCGATCCCGTGCTGATCGCCGACGTGGACGACTGGCTACGCTCCGTCGAACGGCTCGTGGCGGGTGGCGATCTGAAGCACACGCAACATGGCGTCGCGCGTGCGGCTCAGCGTGCCACGCGCCGCGTGCTCGTGGTCGACGATTCGCTCACCGTGCGCGAGCTCGAACGCAAGCTGCTGGCCACGCGCGGTTACGACGTGACGATCGCCGTCGACGGCATGGACGGCTGGAACGCCGTACGCGGCGAGCACTTCGACCTCGTCATTACCGACATCGACATGCCGCGCATGGACGGCATCGAACTTGTCACGCTCATCAAGCGCGATCCGCAGTTGCAGTCGCTACCGGTGATGATCGTCTCGTACAAGGATCGTGAGGAGGACCGCCGCGCCGGACTGAATGCGGGCGCGGACTACTATCTGGCGAAAGGCAGTTTTCATGACGAAGCACTGCTCGATGCGGTGCGCGATCTGATCGGCGAAGCATACGGTTAGTGCCGGGGAGAAACGGATGAAAATCGGAATCGTCAACGACATGCCGCTCGCCGTCGAGGCGCTGCGTCGCGCGCTAGCGGCGCGCCATGACTATGAAGTGCTGTGGATCGCGCAGGACGGCCAGCAGGCGGTCGATTTCTGCACCGCGCAGCGGCCCGACATCGTGTTGATGGATCTGGTGATGCCGAACGTCGACGGCATCGAGGCGACGCGGCGCATCATGGCGCGCGCGCCGTGCGCAATCCTGATCGTCACCGTCGACGTGGGCGCGAACGCGTGGCGCGTCTATGAAGCGATGGGGGCGGGCGCGCTCGACGCCGTCGATACGCCCTCGCTGAGCGGTCCCGATGCGCACAAGAGTATTGCCACGCTGATCGCGAAGATCGATCGCATCGCGGCGCTCGTCAAGGAACGCAATGCACCCGGCGCCGCGGCCGCGGCAACGTCCGCTTGCGCGACGAATCGCGACACGCCGCTGGTGGCGATCGGCGCATCGGCGGGCGGACCGGCGGCGCTTGCCACGCTGCTCGCCGGCCTGCCGAAGGATTTTGCGGCGGCGATCGTCATCGTGCAGCACGTCGACGCGGCGTTTGCCGCCGGCATGGCGGACTGGCTGAACCAGCAATCGGCGCTGCCGGTGCGGATCGCGCGCGAAGGCGACCGCCCGCAAGCGGGCGTCGCGCTGCTCGCCGCCACCGACGACCATCTGCATCTCAAACTGCCCGACGTGCTTGGCTACACGCGCACACCGGAAGAGACGCCTTACCGGCCTTCCGTGGACGTGTTCTTTCATAGCGTGGTGGCGCGCTGGCCGACGCGCGCGGTCGGCGTGCTGCTGACCGGCATGGGCCGCGACGGCGCGATCGGACTCAAGGCGATGCGCACCAAGGGCTATCACACGATCGCGCAGGACGAAGCGACCAGCGCCGTTTACGGCATGCCGAAAGCGGCCGCGGCGCTCGACGCCGCCACCGCGATCCTGCCGTTGCCGCGCATCGCCGGCGCGCTCGCGACGGCCGTCAACGCGCGCTGAACACGCACTCGCCATTCATGAGCCGTTTCGATTCACTCACATTCATTCTGGCCGAACAACATGGACACTCCTAAACCGCATCAGAACGCCGCCGCGCAGGATTTCGCGTCGGACGCGGTGGACGCCCCCAATCTCGCGATCGACGACGCTCTCGCGCGCATCCTCGGTAATCCGCCCGCAGCCGAGTGCCCGATCATGGTGTTGCTGGTCGACGATCAGGCGATCATCGCCGAAGCGATCCGCCAGGCGCTGGCCGATGAACCGAGCGTCGACTTTCACTACTGTGCATCGCCCGAAGAAGCACTGCGCAGCGCCGCGGAAACGCGCGCGACGGTGATCCTTCAGGACCTCGTGATGCCTGGCACCGACGGCCTCACCCTCGTGCGCCAATACCGGCAGAATCCGGCCACGCGCGATATTCCGATCATCGTGTTGTCGACCAAGGAAGAGCCGCTCGTGAAAAGCGCGGCCTTCGCCGCCGGCGCCAACGATTATCTGGTGAAGCTGCCGGACCGCATCGAGCTGATCGCGCGTATCCGCTATCACTCGCGCTCGTATCTGAACCTGATTCAACGCGACGAGGCCTACCAGGCGTTGCGTCAATCGCAACAGCAATTGCTCGCGACGAATCTGGAATTGCAACGGCTCACGCATTCGGACGGCCTGACGGGCCTGTCGAATCGCCGTTACCTCGATCAATATCTGGCCGCCGAATGGCGTCGCAGCACACGCGACAAAACCGGCCTCGGTTTTCTGATGATCGATGTGGATAACTTCAAGGCTTACAACGATACCTACGGGCACGTTGCCGGCGATGAAGTGCTCAAGACGGTCGCGCATACCCTCGAATCGTGCCTCGGACGCTCGGCGGATCTCTCGGCGCGCTTCGGTGGCGAAGAGTTCGCAGTGGTGGTGCCGGGCACGTCGGCCGGTGGCTTGCGTCTGCTCGCGGAGAAGATCCGCATTGCAATCGAAGGGCTGGCGATCCCGCATGCGGGCTCCGCGACCGGCGTCGTGACGATCAGCATCGGCGCGGCGACGCTGGTGCCGACGGTCACCGAGCCGGTGACAAAGCTGATCGAAGCGGCTGATGTCGGCCTATATCGTGCGAAGCGGGATGGGAAGAATCAGGTTGCGGTGAGTGATTGATTGTTTGCATGCGGTTCTACCAGCGTGCAATGAAAACGCGCCCGTTTGCAGGGCGCGTTTCATTTGCGGCAGTAGCAGTAGCACTGGTGGTGCGTCCGGCGGTTTCTAACGCGTGTGCTTCTTTAGCATTGCCACGACCCGGCGCCGACCGGCGCATCGCCGAGGTACTTGCCGCGTGCTTCGACAAGCACGCTTGTATCGATTGCGCCCTCGTCCACCAGCGCCTTCAACGCGGCGATCACAATCGACTTGCGGTCCACTTCGAAAAACTCGCGCAACGCCTGACGTGTATCGCTGCGGCCGAAACCATCCGTGCCGAGCGTCACATAGCGACGCGGCACGTACGCGCGAATCAGTTCCGGCACGGCGCGTACGTAGTCGGTCGCGGCGATGATCGGACCTTGCGATGCATCGAGCGCTTGCGTGACATACGGCGCCGCGATCACTTCGCCGAGACGCGCGAGCCGTTCCGCCGCCATGCCGTCGCGCTGCAATTCGGTGAAGCTCGTTACGCTCCACACGGCGGCGTCGATCTGCCAGTCGTCTTTCAACATCTGCTGCGCCGCGATCACTTCGCCGAGAATCGCGCCCGCGCCGAGCAATTGCACCTGAGCCTGCTTGCTCTCCTGCTCCTCAGCATGCTCCACCAGCGGATAGATACCCCTGAGAATCCCTTCGCGCAGCGCCTGCAAGTCGCCGCCAGGCACTGCAGGCTGCGCGTAGTTTTCGTTCATCACCGTGACGTAATAGAACACGTCGCGCTGCTGCTCGACCATCTCGCGCATGCCTTCGTCGACGATCGTGGCGACCTCGTATGCGAACGCAGGATCGTACGCGCGGCAATTCGGAATCGTCGAGGCCGCCAGATGGCTCGTGCCGTCCTGGTGCTGCAGGCCCTCGCCGCCGAGCGTCGTCTTGCCCGAGGTCGCCCCAATCAGGAAGCCGCGCGCACGCTGGTCCGCTGCAGCCCAGATCAGGTCGCCGATGCGCTGGAAGCCGAACATCGAGTAGTAGATGTAGAACGGCAGCATCGGCAGATCGTGCACGCTGTATGACGTCGCCGCCGCGATCCATGACGACACCGCGCCCGCTTCCGAAATGCCCTCTTCCAGGATCTGGCCTTTGGTGTCCTCGCGGTAGTAAAGCATTGAGCCGAGATCTTCCGGCTCGTACAACTGCCCGAGCGGCGAATAAATGCCGACCTGACGGAACATGTTCGCCATGCCGAAAGTGCGCGCTTCGTCAGCGACGATCGGCACCACGCGCGGACCGACATCCCGGTCCTTAAGCAGCGCGGTCAGCATGCGGACCAGCGCCATGGTCGTGGACATCTCGCGGCCGTTCGAGTCCAGCGCAAATTGCCCCCAGGAGGACACCGGCGGGACGGTCAGCCCCTTCGATGCAACTCTCCGCCTTCTGGGCAGATAGCCTCCGAGAGCCACCCGGCGTGCATGCAGGTATTGCATTTCCGGGCTGTCTTCCGCGGGTTTGTAAAACTTCACCTGTTCGACGTCCTCGTCCGTGAGCGGCAGGCGGAACCGATCGCGAAACGCCTTGAGGTCGTCGAAGCCCAGCTTCTTTTGCTGATGCGTGGTCATGCGGCCCTGTCCCGAAGTGCCCATGCCGAAGCCCTTCATCGTCTTCGCGAGAATCACCGTCGGCTGGCCGCGGTGTTCGAGCGCCTTCGCGTAGGCCGCGTGCAGTTTGCGCACGTCGTGGCCACCGCGGCGCAGGCGGTCGATGTCGTCATCGCTCAATTGCGCCGCGAGCGCGGCAAGTTCCGGATTCTGGCCGAAGAAGCGTTCGCGGTTGTACGCGCCGTCGTTGGCGGAGAAGGTCTGGAACTGGCCGTCGACGGTATGCGCGAAGGCGCGCAGCAAGGCGCCCGTGCGGTCGCGCGAGAACAGCGCGTCCCAGTCCGAGCCCCAGATCACCTTGATCACATTCCAGCCGGCGCCGATGAAGTGCGCTTCCAGTTCATCGATGATGCGGCCGTTGCTGCGCACCGGCCCGTCGAGCCGCTGCAGATTGCAGTTGATCACGAAGACGAGGTTGTCGAGCCCCTCGCGCGCGGCGAGCGAGAGCGCGCCGGTCGATTCCGGCTCGTCCATTTCGCCGTCGCCGAAAAAGCCCCACACCTTGCGGCCTTCCGTTTGCACGAGCCCGCGATTGGCCAGGTAGCGCATGAAACGCGCTTGATAGATCGCATTGATCGGGCCGATGCCCATCGAGCCGGTCGGGAACTGCCAGAAGTCCGGCATCAGCCACGGATGCGGATACGAGCACAAGCCCGGCCCGCCGATCTCGCGGCGATAGTGCTGCAAATGCTGCTCGCTTAAAAACCCTTCGAGGTAAGCCCGCGCATACACACCCGGTGACGAATGCGGCTGGAAATACACGAGGTCGCCCGTGCCCTCCTCGCCACCTGGCGCCGCTGCCCGGAAGAAGTGATTGAAGCCGACCTCGAACAAATCCGCCGCCGACGCATAACTCGCGATATGACCGCCGAGTTCGCCATAAGCCTGGTTCGCGCGCACCACCATGGCCAAAGCATTCCAGCGCAGCGCGGCGGCAAGCCGTTCTTCGAGTTCGAGATTGCCCGGATAGCGCGGCTGCTGGTCGAACGGGATCGTGTTCTGGTACGGCGTGACGTTGGTGCGCGCCGATTCGACACCCAGCGACAGCGCATGGCTCGCAAGTTTGTCGAACAGGAACTGCGCGCGGTCGCGACCGACATGCGCGACGACCGCATCGAGCGCTTCCAGCCACTCGGCCGTTTCTTGCGGATCCGCATCCGCCTGCTCCGCGCTTTCAACGCGTTGTGGATTGGATAACCGCAACTGCTCGCTACCGCTGGACAAATCCGTCATGGCACCACTCCCGCATTGACGCGTTCGGCTCAAGATCGAGTGAGTCAATGGTAGCCATGTGCTCACAAAATGAGCGTCTCATTTGCTTGTGATCCCGTGCTGCGATAGGCTATTTATTCCGGATTTCCCCACAACGACAGAATATTTCATCTATGACCACGCCACCCAGACGGCTGGACCGCATCGACATCGGCATCCTGAGCCAGTTGCAGCAGAACGCGCGCATCACCAATGCGGATCTGGCGCGCTCGGTGAACCTGTCGCCCACGCCGTGCTTCAACCGCGTGCGGGCGCTCGAAAAGCTCGGTCTGTTCAAGCAGCAGGTCACGTTGCTGAACCCGGAGCCGCTTGGGCTGCGCATCAACGTGTTCATTCAGGTGAGTCTGGAAAAGCAGGTGGAAGACGCGCTGCAGCGTTTCGAGCAGGCGATTTCGGAGCGCCCCGAGGTGATGGAGTGCTATCTGATGACGGGCGACGCCGACTATCTGCTGCGCGTGGTCATGCCGGATATGCAGACGCTGGAGCGCTTCATCGTCGATCATCTGACGAAGATTCCGGGCATTTCCAATATCCGCTCGAGCTTTGCGCTCAAACAGGTGCGCTACAAGACGGCGCTGCCGTTGCCGTCGTCGGGATTGACGTTGATCGATCCCGACGACGTGTCGACCGACTGGCGCTGAAGGCGCTTACAGTCCGCCTGGCTTTACGCGGAAGCAGCGCCGCGCGTGTAGCGTGCGGCCGGCACCTTATGCGAGAGATTCGGCTGCAGGTGCTGGCGTGCGCTGTTGAAGCGCTCCCAATCCGCCACGTCCGGCAACGACGGAATCGTCACCAGTTCGCCCTGGTCGAGGCCGGCCAGCGCGGCGTCGACCATGTCTTCGGCGGTCATTACGATCTGCTGCGGCAGATGTTCGACCGCGAGGCCCGCACGGTCCCAGAACGCCGTGCTGGTGGCGCCCGGCAACACCGCCTGCGATTGGACGCCCTTGCCGCCCACTTCGTGATGCAGCGACTGCGTCAGGTTGAGCACGTAGGCCTTGGTGCCGCTGTAGGTGCCGTTCAACATTTCCGGCGATAGCGCGACGATCGACGCAATATTGATCACGATGCCGTTGCCCCGCTCTACCAGACCCGGCACGACCGCCGCCGTCAGGCGCGTGAGCGCGGTCACGTTCAGGTCGATCATTTTTTCGAGCTCGTCCACGTCGGAATCGATCAGCGGGGCGGTAGCGCCAACGCCCGCGTTGTTGACCAGCATCGTGATGCCACGGTCCGTGCGCAGCCGTTCTTCGATGCGGCGCACGTCGGCTTTAACGGTCAAGTCCGCGCCGATCGTCTCGACGTGGCGGCCGGTTTGCGATGTCAGACGTTCGGCCAGACCGTTCAGCCGCTGTACGTCGCGCGCCACCAGAATCAGGTCGTAGCCGCGCCGCGCGAGGCGATCCGCATACACAGCGCCGATACCCGACGATGCGCCCGTCACCAATGCCGTTCCTTTGCCTGATTGCGTTGCCGTTTGCGTTGCCATTTGAATCTCTCCTTGCGGGCGTGGCGCGTCGCGCCTCTGCCCTGTCCGATAAGTGAATGGGGAAACCTGGGAAACTCCGCCGCCGCACCGTTGTTGTGCGGCATTGCGGTGTTGACGAGGCAAGTTTAGGCGCGTAGCCTTATGTCTCAAATGTCGTATTTACCTCGTTTTAGGACATTGCGATGAGACATGTCGGCGTGGTGGTTTTTCCCGGCTTCCAGATTCTCGATATGGTGGCCGTCTCGATCTTCGAACTGGCCAACCTGGAGGCCGGCCAGCCTGAATACGAGGTAGAGATCATTTCCGAGCATGGCGGCATGGTGCGCAGCTCGGCGGGCGTGGAGATCGCCACCCGGCCGTTCGGCGACCCGGCATACGACACCGTAGTGGTTACCGGCGCGATGGAGATCGCGCCGTCGTCGCCTGGATTGCTGGCGTTTCTGCACGAGGCGCTGGGCGCGGCGCGGCGCACCACGAGCATTTGCACGGGTGCGTTCGTGCTGGCCGAGGCAGGGATTCTCGACGGCCGCCACGCGACCACCCACTGGTTTCACGCCCGCGATCTGCAACAACGCTTTCCGCAGACGCGCGTGGATGAAGACCGCATCTTTATCGTCGACGGTTCGGTATGGACCTCAGCCGGCATGACCGCGTGCATCGATCTGTGTCTGGCGCTCGTTGAAAACGATCTCGGCGGGGAAGTCTCGCGCGCGATCGCCAAAAAGCTCGTTGTGTACCATCGCCGTACCGGTGGCCAGTCGCAGTTTTCGGCCATGCTGGACCTGGAGCCGAAATCAGACCGCATTCAGAACGCGCTCTCGTACGCTAAAAGCCATCTGCGCGAGCCATTGACGGTCGAGCAACTCGCCGATGTCGCGCATCTCAGCCCACGCCAGTTCAGCCGCGCGTTTCGCGACGAAACCCGTCAATCGCCGGCCAAAGCCATCGAGGCATTGCGCGTCGAAGCCGCGCGCGCCATGCTGGAAGCGGGCCGCCATTCCATGGAGGCGGTAGCGGCGGAAACGGGTTTCGTCGATACCGAACGGATGCGGCGCGCCTTTCTGCGCGCGTTCGGCCAACCGCCGCAGGCGATCAAACGCGCGGCGCGTGTGGGCGTGCTGTAACACAGGCGAGGGACAATACCGGCAACGGCGCTTTAACCGATATGACCTTCCACGATGAGAGGAACGCGATGAACTACGACGACAGCAATCCCTTCGCAAGGATTCTGCGCGGCGAACTACCCTGCATCAAGGTGGCCGAAACCGATGCCGCCCTCGCCTTCATGGATCTGATGCCGCAAGCCGACGGCCATCTGCTGGTGGTGCCGAAGGAAGCCGCCGCGGAGATTTTTGAGTTGTCGGATGCCTCGACGGTGGCCTGCATGCGCATGACACAGAAGCTCGCGATCGCGGTTCGCGCGGCGTTGCGGCCGGACGGCGTGTTCATCGGACAATTCAATGGCGCCGCTGCGGGGCAAACGGTGCCGCATGTCCACTTTCATGTGATTCCGCGCTGGGAAGGTCAGCCGCTGCGAATGCACGCGCGCGACATCGCCGACGTGGACACGCTCGAAGCGCTGGCCAAGCGCATCCGCTCGCATTGGCGTGCGGACTGAGGGCGATTCGCCACGTCGTGCGGGCGGTTAGCTTATGCGCCGTGACATGGGTAAAAGCGGCTGAAACCGCCGTTACAGACGATCCCGCGAGCGGCGCAGCGGATGCCGCCAGTCGATGCGGCGCGGCCTCACATGCATGGGCCGCATCTCGTGCAGATGGCGGTGTTCTTGCCACAGCTCGTCGGAGAAAAGAAAAGCGACGATGAGCAGCGGAATGACCAGAAAAACGCCCAATATCAAGTGCTCGATCACGGTGGCCTCCGATCGCAGGAGCATGATTTCATTGTAGAGCACCGCGCGTACCTGTACCGTGCGGCGCCTCATAATCGTCGCGATCGAACCGGACACCGGACCTGCGACATCGCGACGCCGTGGTCTCGCCGGACTCACTTGACGCCTGACTTACCGAAAAAAGTGTCGACGACGTGCGAGCGCGTGCAAGAACTCCCTGCCCCACTTCCTGACTAACCGGAAAGCATGTTTGCGTGCACGAACCGCGCGCATTCAAACCAACAATTCTCAAGGGGAATCCAGTGCGACTGAACGCAGCAGCGAACTCACCTTGCGCCCGCTCGAGCGTACCGATCTGCGCTTCGTCCACGAAGTGAACAACAACGCGAAAATCATGCGTTACTGGTTCGAGGAGCCGTACGAAACCTTCTCAGAACTGACCCAGCTCTACGACCAGCACGTGCACGACTTGCGCGAACGGCGTTTTGTGGCGATCGACAACGAGGGGCAGACCGTCGGCGTGGTCGAGTTGATCGAGCTGGACTATATTCATCGACGCGGCGAGTTTCAGATCATCATCGCGCCGCATGCGCAGGGCCGCGGCTACGCCACGCTTGCCACCCAGCTCGCCACGGACTATGCGTTTTCCGTGCTGAATCTGCGCAAGGTCTACTTAATCGTCGACAAGTCGAATACCTCGGCGATTCACGTCTACGAAAAGTGCGGCTTCAGGCACGAGGCCGAACTGATCGAGGAATTTTTCGGCAATGGCAGCTATCACAATGCGTTGCGTATGTGCATGTTCCAGTCTGAGTTTTTCGAGGCCAATCGGCGCGCCGAGTGACGTGGCGACCGCGCACCGCTGCCGGATAACACAGGCGCCGCGCGCCCTGCTTTCTCGCCTGGCACCGTTTATCTTCTGCAAATACACCGTTATTTAGTAATTTCTGTTTAGTCGGTTGAATGACTTTGTGTGCATTGCACCAAGCATTGTGACTAACTTTCGCAAAACATTTAAATGCGGCTGCTCGTTTACGCGAATACGTGCCGCAAAGCGTTACTGGTGAAAGCGGCGTGCCCTGCCAGGTGTTTAGTTATCCATCGTATCCAACGCTATTTAGGTCAGTGCTTAACGATCAGGCAGGCACACGATACGGTGCGACAATTCGCCGCTGTTGCGACCGCACACAAGATGTGCTTGTCGTTCTCTCGCATTCTCCTAAAGTGCAATATGCGGGTTCAAAGTTAAAGTTAAATACATAGCTAACCTGAGTATCCACCCGCACCGGAGGACAATATGAAAATGCGAATCGCCGTTGTTTTCGCCATTGCGGGATTGGCCGCCGCGACTGTTCAGGCGCAAGACGTCATGATCAAGCCGCAGCAGACTATCCAGTTCAAGGCCAACGCCTATGGCTGCCTGTCGAAGGATAAACTCGACGCCGCCGACCAGCATGCGCAAGCTGGCGAACAGCAAAAGATGCAGGAATTTTTCTCCGGATACCAATGTGTTTCGACACCGGAAAACTCGAGTTTCCGCGTCGTGCGCGTAGTTGGCCATGACATCGAATTCGTGAATTCGGGTAATAGCGATACGCAAGGCCTGTGGGCAAACGATCGATTCATCAAGCAATAAGCTGAGCGCGTTCATTCCGGCGAAATGCCGGAATGTGATTTTGCGCGCGTGCGCCTCCTTCCTCTGACTCGATGAGCCGGAGATGATGAACCTGTGAGTTAAAAATCGGCTGGGCATTAATGCCCGGCCGATTTTATTTGCACGCTTGAGCCCCGCTTTCGAATGGACAGAAAAAAGCCAATGCGGATCGTCTGAATCCGCATCGGCAGTGCGCCTTCTCGCAAAGCGCAGGGAACAACCGTCAGCTCATCACGCGCCGCTCAATGTGAGTCGCGTGGCACCGGCGCACCGCTCGATCCGACCAGGAAGTCGAGATCCGCGCCCTGATCCGCTTGCAGCACGTGTTCGACGTAGAGCTTGTAGTAGCCGCGTTTGGGCGCCTCGGGCGCCTTCCATGCGGCGCGGCGGCGCGCTAGCTCTTCGTCGGTGACATCGAGATGCAAGCGGCGTGCTTCGACGTCCAGTTCGATCATGTCGCCGGTTTGCACGAACGCGAGCGGGCCGCCCGCCGCCGCTTCCGGCGACACATGCAGCACCACCGAGCCGTATGCCGTACCGCTCATGCGGCCGTCCGAGATGCGGACCATGTCGGTAATGCCCTTTTGCAGCACCTTTTTCGGCAGCGGCATATTGCCGACTTCCGCAAAGCCCGGGTATCCCTTCGGGCCCGCGCCTTTTAGAACCATGATGCAATGCTCGTCGATGTCGAGCGACTCGTCATCGATCTTCGCGTGAAATTCCTCGATGTTCTCGAACACCACCGCGCGCCCGCGATGCTTGAGCAACGCCGCGGTGGCCGCCGACGGCTTGATCACAGCGCCATTCGGCGCAAGGTTGCCCTTGAGCACCGCGATGCCGGCCTTCGGCTTGAACGGTTCGGCGAACATCGTGATGACTTTCTCGTCGTGATTCGGCGCGTTGCGCACGTTGTCCCAGATGGTCTTGCCGTTCACGGTCAGCGCATCGCGATGCAGCAGGCCTTGTTCGCCGAGTTGCTTCAACACCGCCGGCAAACCGCCCGCGTAGTAAAAGTCCTCCATCAGGTATTCGCCGGACGGTTGCAGGTTCACGAGACACGGCACATTCGAACCCAGCTCCCAGTCTTCAAGCGACAACTCCACACCAATGCGCTTGGCCAGCGCGATCAGATGGACGACCGCATTGGTCGAGCCGCCGATCGCCGCATTCGTGCGGATCGCGTTTTCAAAGGCCTGGCGCGTGAGGATCTTGTCCATCGTCAGATCCTCGCGAACCATGTCGACGATGCGCCGGCCCGCGAGATGCGCGAGCACCTGGCGGCGCGCATCGACCGCGGGAATCGCCGCGTTGTGCGGCAAACCCATGCCGAGCGATTCGACCATCGAGGCCATGGTCGAGGCCGTGCCCATGGTCATGCAGTGGCCGCGCGAGCGGTTCATGCACGACTCGGCTTCGGTGAATTCTTCCTGCGTCATCGTGCCGGCGCGCACTTCCTCGGACATCTGCCAGACGCCCGTGCCGGAGCCGATGTTCTTGCCGCGAAACCGGCCATTGAGCATCGGGCCGCCGGAGACGGCCAGCGCGGGCAGATTGCACGACGCCGCGCCCATTAGCAGCGCGGGCGTGGTCTTGTCGCAGCCGACCAGCAGAATCACGCCGTCCATGGGGTTGCCGCGAATCGACTCCTCGACGTCCATGGAGGCGAGGTTGCGAAACAGCATCGCGGTAGGCCGCAAATTGGTCTCGCCAAGCGACATCACCGGAAACTCGAGCGGCAAGCCGCCCGCTTCGTGCACGCCTTTTTTCACGTACTCCGCGAGTTCGCGAAAATGCGCATTGCACGGCGTGAGTTCCGACCACGTATTGCAAATGCCGATCACGGGGCGCCCGTCGAATTCGTCGTGCGGGATGCCCTGGTTTTTCATCCACGAGCGATGTAGAAAACCGTCGCGGTCCTTGAGGCCGAACCACGCCTGGCTGCGTAGCGGCTTTTTAGTCTGGTTCGAATCAGCCATGAAATCTCCTGTTGGCAAACGTGGGGGGCGGGGCGCGCGTCAGTGCACGCGCTTGCTGCGGCGGAACTGATCGAACAGCACCGCGAGCAGCAGGATCCCGCCGCGAATCAGGTATTGGTAAAAGGTCGGCACGTTGAGCAGGCTCATGGCGTCCTGCACCGAGCCCATGATCAGCACGCCGACCAGCACACCGGAAATCGTCGCGACGCCGCCCGTGAGCGACACGCCGCCGAGCACGCACGCGGAAATCACGCCGAGTTCCAGACCGACGGACGTCTTCGGGTCGCCCAGACTCATACGCGACGCAAGCATCACGCCCGCAAAACCGGTGACGAGGCCCTGCAATACGAACACTGTGATCTTGATCCGCGTCACCGGCAAGCCCGCCAGCAACGCTGCCTCGCTATTGCCGCCGACGGCCAGCACATTCTTGCCGAACACGGTTTTCTTCAGCAAAAAGCCGAACAGCACGAAGCCGACGATGTTGCTCCAGATCGGATACGAAATGCCGAGGAACGCGCCGCCGCCGAGGTCGAAGAAACGCTCTTCGGATATCATCACGGCGTCGCCATTCGAGGTGATGTAGGCGAGGCCGCGCACGACCTCCATCATGGCCAGCGTGACGATCAGCGAGTTGATCCTGTAGCGCGCGACCAGCACGCCGTTGACGAGTCCGACCGCGCCGCCCGCGAGCACGCCGGCCGCGACGCCGAGCATCACGCTATGCGTCGCGGTGATCAAGGTGGACGCCACCACGCCCGCGAACGCGACGATCGACGCCACCGACAAATCCACTTCGCCGAGCGCGAGAACGAACATCATCGTCACGGAGATCGAGCCGATCAGCGTGACGGAGAGCAGCAAGCCCTGGATGTTTCGCGAACTCAAAAAATCCGGCACGGTGAACGACAAAGCCGCGAACAGAATCACGAACACCATCACGATGCCGGACTTGTTGATCAGGTCCCAGGTGCGCGCGGCGCGCGCGCTCAGGCTCGCTGAGGCGACGGCTGGGGTCGAGGAATCGGTTGAGGGTGTCTGCATGGTGTTTATTCCGTTTCTATGACGCGATTCGATTCAGTTGGCTTCGTGTTCTCGTGTGTATGCGGCCGGGGTCAGCGAGGAAGGGCCAGCTTGATGAGCGCATCCGGCGTGGCCTGCGCCTTGGGCAGATCGCCAACGATGCGGCCTTCCTTCATCACGACCACGCGATCCGCCACGCCGATCACTTCGGCGAGGTCGCTCGACACGACGATCACCGTGCGGCCCGCTTCGGCAAGCCCATACAGCAGCCCATAAATCTCGCTGCGCGCGCCGACGTCGATGCCACGCGTGGGTTCGTCCATCAGGAACACGTCGATGTCCTCGGCGAGCCAGCGCGACAGAATCACCTTCTGCTGATTGCCGCCGGAGAGCGTGCCGATCGGCGTGTCGCCATTGCGCGTCTTGATCGCAAGCTTGCCGATGAACTCTTTGGCGGTCTGCGCTTCCTTGCGCCCGTTGAGCACGTTGAAGCGGCTGAAATGGCGTCGGCAGCTGATGTTGAGGTTGTCCGATACCGACGCGATCGAAACGATGCCTTCCTGCTTGCGATCTTCCGGACAGAGCGCGACGCCCGCGCGTACGGCGTCGCGCGGCGTGGCAAAACGCACGCGCTTGCCTTTGAGCGTGATCTCGCCGGCTGCCGGTTTGACCGCGCCGTAGATGAGCTTCATCAACTCTGAGCGCCCCGCGCCTACGAGTCCGAAGAAGCCGACAATTTCGCCTTTGCGTGCCGTGAAAGAAGCCGGTTCACGCAGGCCGCGTCCCATCAATTCCTTGACGTCGAGTTGCACGTCGCCGAGGTCGCGCGAGCGATAGCCGTACACGTCGGCGATCGAACGGCCCACCATGCAGCTGATCAGGCGATCGCGGTCGAGTCCTTCACCCGCTTCGAACGTATCGATGCGGCGGCCATCGCGAAACACCGTGACCCGATCGCACAGTTCGTAGACTTCATCCATCCGATGCGTGACGTAGATGATCACGCGGCCTTCGGCCTTCAATGCACGAATGATCCGGAACAGTTGCGTCGTCTCACGCGAGGACAGCGAACTGGTCGGTTCGTCGAACGCGATCACGCGCGCGTCGCGCATCAACGCCTTGCCGATTTCGATCATTTGCCGCTGGCCGATCGAGAGATTTTTCACTTGCTGCGACGGATCGATCTTTTCGCCGAGCCGCTCCAGCTCGCGCACCGCGCGCGCTACCAGCGCTTTTTCGTCCAGTACCCCGAAACGATTGGGCAGGGCGCCGAGCATCAGGTTTTCCGCAACCGTCAGTTCCGGCACGAGATGCAGTTCCTGATAGATGATTGCCACGCCCGCGGCGATCGCGGCCTTGGTCGTGATGAATTGCTGTTCGACGCCATCGAGCGACAAGCTGCCCGCCGCCGGCTGATTCACGCCGGACAACACCTTGAGCAGCGTCGATTTGCCGGCGCCGTTCTCGCCCATCAACCCGTGCACTTCGCCGCGCCGCACGTCGAGCGACACCTGGTCGAGCGCGAGCACGCCGGGAAAGCGCACGGTGATCCCGTCGAGCCGCAGATACGGCTCGGTGGACGCGAGCGCGGGCGAGGGCGCCGCTTCGGCGGTGTGGGGATCGATGTGTGGGGACGTCATCAAAAAACCTCAAGCTGGTGAACAACCTATACGGGCCGCTCTCGCGTGAGCGAGATGGCCCGCAGCGTGCGAACTCGAATCCCGCTTAAATACCGAGTTCCTTGCGCACTTCCTGCCAGTTGCTGCGCACCATCAGCTTGCCGGTAGTCTGCGTATCGGCGGGCGGCTGCTTACCGTCCTTGATCCACTCGACGAGGTTCTCCGTGCTTTCCTTGCCATGCATCGTCGAGCTCACGGCGATCGTGCCGTAAAAGCCCGTCGGTTCCTTCTTCTGGAATTCGGCGAACGCTTCGCCCGCACCGTTGATGCCGACGCCGATCACGTCCGCAGCCGGAATATGCAACTGCTCGGTCGCGCGCACGCCGCCCAGCACGCTTTCCTCATTCAGCGCGAAGATCACCCACTTCTTGATGTTCGGATGCTGCGCGAGCACCGGCGACGACGCGTTGAAGCCGCCTTCGTCATCGGTCGTCTTTTGCGGGGCGTCGAAGATATTTTCCTTCTTGAAGCCGCCGGCAATGAGCGATTGTGTCGCGCCGTCGGTGCGCAATTTCGCGGTCGGCAATTCGTAGTTCGTGATGCGCAACGCGCCGACTTCTTCCGGCTTCCAGCCGCGGCGTTTCATCTCTTCGGCGATGGCCGTGCCGACCTGATTGCCGATCTTGAACGCGGACATGCCCAGATGCGGCACGTTCGCCAGCGGCTTGCCGGTCGAGTCGACCAGTTGATCGTCGACGGTGACGAACTTCATGTTGTAGCGCTTGGCGCGCGCCTGGATTGCCGGTCCGAGACGCACGTCGGGTGCGCAGATCACAAAGCCTTTGGCGCCTTGTGCGCCGAGGTTGTCGATCGCGGCCAGCACTTTTTCACCGTCCGGCGTGCCGATGTTCACCACCGAGAAGCCGTCCTTCTGGCCGAGCGCGCTAGCGGCTTTCTGTTCGTTGATGAACCAGGCCTGTTCCGGCATCTTCACGAGGAAGCCGACTTTGAGCGGCGCGTCCGCGTGCGCGGAAAGTTGCATGGCAAAAGGCGCGGCGAGGGCGGCGGCCGCCATTGCGGTTAGCGTCAAACGGCGAAGCTTGCTGGTCATATCTGTCTCCTGAAGTTGAAAAAGCTGCGTTGATTTATTTGATTGCAGCGGTTGATGCACGGCGGCGTCAGCGAGGACGCGGATGGACGTTGGAATGCATGGTGACGTGAAGCGATCGCATGACCATCAGCCCGCCACGTACGCCGTTTTCACGGCGCTCCAGAAGGCCGCGTCCGTTGCGCCATAAGTGGACGCTTTGCGGCCGCCGCCGGGCGCGTGACGCTCGACGGCCGTGGTCGGCAGATTGATCGTGACAAGGCCGCTGTGGACATGACGGCGGAAATGCCGCGCGCGATTGAGCGAGCGCGTGCAAATGCCGGCGCACAGACCGTAAGCGGTGTCGTTCGCGAGATGCAGCGCGTGATCGTAGTCGTCCGCGCGCAGCACGACGGCAACGGGGCCGAAGATTTCCTCCCGCGCGACACGATGTTCCGGTTCGCCGACGAACAGCGCCGGTTCG
The DNA here is from genome assembly GCF_003386115.1 of Paraburkholderia sp. BL27I4N3. Taxonomy (NCBI): domain Bacteria; kingdom Pseudomonadati; phylum Pseudomonadota; class Betaproteobacteria; order Burkholderiales; family Burkholderiaceae; genus Paraburkholderia; species Paraburkholderia sp. BL27I4N3. Next base: position 4,280,865 of record NZ_QREJ01000001.1, read on the forward strand.
AAAAAATAGCCGCGCGTCGCGCGCTCCAGTTGGCGGCCGCCGTGCAGCAATCGCGCGCCTTCCTGCTGGCCGATGCGCACATAGTCGAGATTGCGCTCCAACTGCGCGGCGTTGGCCACGGGACCCATGTCCGTGCCGTGCTTCAAGGCATGATCGATCGAGAGTCTCGCGAGCTTCGCCTGCAATGCGTCCACGAACGGCTCAAACACCGCGCCTTCGACAATCAGCCGCGCCGCCGCGGTGCTGCGTTGACCCGTCGAGCCATAGGCGCCGCTCAAGGCGGCTTCGACGGCGGCTTCGAGATCGGCGTCGGCCAATACGACGAAGGGATTCTTGCCGCCCATCTCAAGTTGCACGCGCGCCTGCCGGGCGACTGCCGCTTGCAGCACGCGCGTGCCGGTCTCCGCCGAACCGGTGAAGCTCACGGCCGCCGTCAGCGGATGCGCGGCAATCCGCGCGCCGACCTGACGGCCGCTGCCCATCACGAGGTTGAACACGCCCGCGGGCAGACCGGCGCGGCTGATGATCGAGGCCAGCGCCGCCGCGCAAGCCGGTGTCGATTCGGCTGGTTTGAAGACGACGCAATTGCCATGAGCGAGCGCGGCGCCGATCTTCGCCGCGGCAATCGCCAGCGGCGCGCTCCACGGAGCGATGATGCCGACCACGCCGAGCGGTTCGCGCGTTACGTCGATCTCGACGCCGGCACGCGCCGACGCGACGGGCTCGGCGAAGACACGCAAGGCTTCCGCCGCGCACAGTTTGAAGGTCTGCCCGGCACGCGTCGCCTCGACCAAAGTGTCGGGCAGCGTCTTGCCGACTTCACGCGCCAGCAGCCGGCCCAGTTCGTCGCGGCGCGCGAGCATCTCGCTGCCGATGGCGTCGAGCGCATCCGCGCGGCGCTGCGCCGAACCAAGCGACCACTCGCGGAAGGCCGCGTGCGCGGCCTCGATGGCCATATCGGTTTGTCGCACGTCGGCTCGCACATACTCGCCGACCGGATCATCCAGGTCCGAAGGATTGAGCGAGACGCCGGTGGTCGCGCCCGTCTCCCATCCGCCATTGATGTAGTGGCGAAACGGGCTTGCAACGAGTGGGACGAGCGGATCGCGGTTCATCGAAGGGGAAGGCGCCACACAGGAAGCTCAGAAAGTCCACGAATGGTATGAGCCGTCCCAATAACTTTCCAATCCCTTTTTAGGCTATCCCGATATCAATTCCGGTATGGCATGATGGAGCCTTGCCTTGGCAGAGTTCGCGGCTCGTGACTGCGAGCCGCCTCATCGAAACCGGTCGGAGACAGGCCATGACGCGTAGCTACTCGAACTGGTTCGTGCGGGCGCGGCTCAAGACGCGGCAACTGCTATTGCTCGCGGCAATGGAAGAGGAAGGCAACGTCCGGCGTGCCGCCGACGTGCTCGGCATGACCCAGCCCGCGGCGTCGCGACTGCTGAAAGAGCTCGAGGACATGCTGGAAGTGAGCCTGTTCGACCGCACGCCGCACGGCATGCATGCCACGCTGTACGGCGAGGTGATGATCCGTCATGCGCGCATGGTGCTATCGAACCTGAGTCATGCGCACGACGAAATCTCGGCGTTGCGCGCGGGGCTGGCGGGGCAAGTGCGGATCGGCGTGATCGCGGCGGCAGCGGCGACCATGGTGCCGCGCGCGATTGCCAGCGTGAAGGAGCGCTATGCGCAACTGCAAATCTGGACAGAGGTCGAAACCTCGGATGTGATGCTGCCGCGACTGGCGGAAGGTGAACTGGACATTATGATCGGCCGCGTACTGGAGCGGCAGAATCAGTTCAAGACTGAAGTCCGCTACGAACCGCTCGCCGACGAGCCGCTTTGCGTGGTGGCGCGTCCCGGCCATCATCTCGAAAATGAGACAGGTTTGACGCTGCGCGGAATCGTCAATGCCAGCTGGGTTTTACATCCTCCGGGCAGTGTTTTGCGTCATCGATTTGATCTGATGTTTTCGCAAATCGGGCTGAATCCGCCGCAAAACGTGGTCAATACCAACAATTTTCTGGCGATTTCGAGCCTGCTTCTTCAAAGCGACATGTTGGCGGTTTTACCCGACGAAGTGGCGCGTCAATACCAACAGTACGGCGTGCTGAAGCGGATACCGATCGATTTACCGTGCAGGATGGATACATTCGGTATCATCACGCGCCAGTCACACCTGCTTTCGCCGGCGGCCTCGGTTGTGCTGGAAGCCTTGCGGGAAGCCGCTAGCGAGGTGTACGGCACCGCTTTCGAGCCAACAGTGGCGCGATAAATGCTTCTCCCGTGGTGACGACAGCCGGCTGGCGGCGCGCGGGAGGGACAGAAGATGTACAACAAACACGGAAAACGGCAACGCGCCGTCGACGATTCTTTTTCAGTTCGCTCCGGCGGAGCGAGCGCCTGGTTTAGCAACGGCATGGCTCTCAAATCGACGATTTACAAGGCGGAACTGCAGATCGCCAACATGGACCGGCACTACTACGCCGACCATTCGCTGACGATCGCCCGCCATCCCTCGGAAACCGACGAACGGATGATGGTTCGGGTCGCCGCGTTCGCGCTGTTCGCGCAGGAGCGGCTCGAATTCTGCAAAGGTTTGTCGGATGTGGACGAACCGGATCTGTGGGAAAAAGATCTGACCGGCGCGATCGACACCTGGATCGAAGTCGGCCAGCCGGACGAACGGCGCATCGCCAAGGCGAGCGGCCGCTCGAACAAAGTGATCGTGATTGCTTACGGCGGTCGTGCGTCGGACATCTGGTGGCAGGGCGTGCGCAATAAGGTTGAGCGCATGCGCAACGTGACGGTTTGGACGCTCGGCGAAGACGTCGCCACTGCCCTCGGCTCGCTGGCCGAACGGACCATGCGGCTGCAATGCACCGTGCAGGACGGCGAAGCATGGCTTGGCAGCGCCGATGCCGATGCGGTGAAAATCGAATGGACGGTGCTTAAGGCGCCCGCCAACGCCTGACGCTTCGACGCCTTACAAACTTGCCGATAGCTTTATAGCGACGTCACGTGCGCCGCTTCCGGCGGGCCTTTCAGTTCGACCATGTTGCCTTCCGGGTCGAACAGATACAGCGACTGTCCGTAGCCGTCCGCGCCATAGCGCTGCCCCAGTTCACCCAGCCGCGCGCCGTGTTCGACCAGATGCGCCTTGAGCGCTTCAGCGTCGAACGGATCGATGCGCAAGCACACGTGATCCATATTCCGCCCGGTGCCCGGCACGCCGTTTTCGGCGTGATCGAGCTTGGCGCCCACCTGCAACAGATCGATCAGCGAACGCCCCGCGCGTAACTGCGTCAGGCCTAGATCGCGCTGCTCTTTTTCGACGCTGCAGCCGAGCACGTCGCAATAGAAACGCGCCATGGTCTCGACTTTCGTCGCCCGAATGACAACATGATCGATCTCGCGAATGTGGATTTTCATATGGAACGCCCCTTGGCTGGCTCGCAGAACGCGTGAATTGCCAGTGTAGAAGAAAGGGCGGCGCTGCGAGTGCAGGTCGTGAAAGCCGCGTTAAGGGCTGGATCAGGACCATATGGACGAAAAAAAGCCCGCTCTATGTGGAGCGGGCTGAATCCATATCAGGAGGAGACATGGAGGAGACAAGTACTAATATACACATCGGCCTGGTGCGACGCAATAACTTTTTAAGGGAAAACCCGATATCGTGCCAAATTGTCGCAGTTTTCCGTTAAACGGACGCCCGGCGGGGCTTTGGGTCTACGAAGAAGCGCAATGACAGAGCAAGAACCGGAGCGTAGTGTGTCGGCATGCGTCCTACATTGGTGAGCATCGACACCGTCTCTTCGGGACCATCATGAACCGCAAATCTACCGATACCGCCTCCAGCGCCAGCCACTGGACTTCCGACGACGCGCGCTGGCAAGCCGTCACCCACCGCGAGTCGCAAGCCGATGGCGCGTTCTTCTACGCCGTCAAAACGACCGGCGTGTTCTGCCGTCCGTCGTGCGCGTCGCGCCTGCCGCGCCGTGAGAACGTTGCTTTCTTCACCGATGCCGCCGCCGCGCGCACCGCGGGCTTTCGCGATTGCAAGCGCTGCCAGCCCGGCGGCCTGCCGCGCGAGCTGGAAATCGTGAATCGCGCGTGCGCCGCGCTGGACGCCGACCCGCAGGAGCGCCTCACGCTCGCGCAACTGAGCGACGCCGTGCACGTCAGCCCGTTCCATCTGCAGCGTCTTTTCAAGCGGGTGGTGGGCGTGTCGCCGCGTCAATATCAGGCCGCGCGGCGGGGCGCCGCGTTGCGCGACGCGCTCCAGAGCGGCTCGGACGTCACTCGCGCCACGCTCGACGCGGGCTTCGGCTCGCCGTCACGGATGTACGACAGTGCGTCGGCCGAACTGGGCATGGCGCCGTCCGCGTATCGCCGCAAGGGTGCCGGACTGACCGTTCGCTACGCCAGCGCGCCGACGTCGCTCGGTTATGTGCTGGTCGCGGCGACAGAGAAGGGTATCTGCAAGATCGCTTTCGGCGACGACAAAGCCGTACTCGCCGGCGACCTGCGCGGCGAATTCGCCAACGCCGACGTGCTGGAAGATACCGAACACCTGGCACCGTTCATCGCTCAGATCGACGCCTATTTGCATGGCACCCGTCAGGACTTCGATCTGCCGCTGGATATCGCCGCGACGGCATTCCGCCAGCGCGTGTGGGACGCGTTGCGGCGCATCCCGTACGGTGAGACGCGCAGCTATTCGCAGATCGCCGAATCAGTCGGCGCGCCTCGCGCCGTGCGCGCTGTAGCGAGCGCCTGCGCGACGAACCCGGTGGCACTGGCGATTCCTTGTCATCGCGTGGTGGCCAAGGGCGGGGCGCTGGCGGGCTATCGCTGGGGTTTGCCGCGCAAGGCCGCGCTGCTGGACAACGAGGCGCAGCACGCCGGCGGCTTCCCGCACGGCCAGACCGAGCGCAACCAGCGCGTCGATGCCGACGCCGACGTCGACACCGAAACCACCACCAAACTGGACCACGCCGCGTGAGTACGCTCGACGAAGTCGCTACCCTTGAATTGCCGTTCAAATCACCCTTCGACTGGCCGCGCCTGCTGCGTTTCTTCGGCGGACGCGCGACGCCCGGCGTCGAAGCGGTGGAAGACGGCGCGTACCGCCGCGCGATTGATTGGGCCGGCGACAGCGGCACGCTGAGCGTACGTCTGCATCCGCGCAAGCGTTGCCTCGTCGCCAGCATGGAAGGGCCGGTAAGCCGTCACGCCGACGCGCTCGCCGCGCCGATTGCGAAGATGTTCGACCTGCACGCCGATCCGAAAAAGATCGGCGCAGAACTCGCCGCGGATCCGTGGCTCGCGCCGCTGGTTGAAGCCGTGCCCGGCTTGCGTGTGCCGGGCGCGTGGTCGGGCTTCGAGCTGGTGGTGCGTGCAATCGTCGGGCAGCAGGTCAGCGTGAAGGCGGCGACCACCATCATCGGCAGACTGGTGCAGCGCGCCGGCGAGCGTATCGAGGGACATCCGCATGAGAGCACCGCTTGGCGTTTCCCGACGCCCGCCGCGCTGGCTGCTGTGGATCTCGCGCAAATCGGCATGCCGGGTAAACGTGTAGCGGCATTGCAGGGTTTCGCGCACGCGGTCGCCACCGGCGACGTGCCGCTCGACAGCAACACGGCCGATGCCGACAGTCTGCGTGCCGCGCTGCTGGCGCTGCCCGGCATCGGGCCGTGGACCGTCGAGTACGTCGCCATGCGCGCATGGCGCGATGCCGACGCGTGGCCCGCGTGGGACCTCGTGCTGATGCAGTCGATCCGCGCGCGCGATCCGTCGCTCGTGCGGCCCACGCAGCAGCGCGTCCGCACCGACACATGGCGGCCGTGGCGTGCATACGCGGCGATGCATCTGTGGAATGAAGTAGCGGACCGCGCGGGCGCCGCGCGTGGCGGCTGAAGCGGCGCGTCGCTCCTGGCGGTTGACGTGGTGCGTCGCCGACGGCGGCCGACACAACGCGCGGCTTTGGGGGAAGAAATGCGGATAGCGCGCGACGTGCGTGACGGATAGAGTGAAGTCGGGCAAAGCCAACGGACTGGCGCAAAAAGCAGTGAAATTGGCCCAAAGTAGAAGCGGTCCGAAGTGCTCCGGCGACCCGCTGAAGCGGCCTCAAGCAGCCGTTCTGGCGAGATGTTAAAGTGCCCGCTACCGAAAATTCCGCCGAACGTTGTCAACCGCAGTGCTGCGGCACATGGCGGCCGACAACGCCCGACTCGCATCAATGCCAAACACGACACCTTCCCGCACGACCGACGCGCTCTCGCACCGCCTGTCCGTGCTGACCTCAGGCCCGCAGCGCGACGCGCTGATACGCGGCCTGCGCGGCATCGAAAAGGAAAGCCTGCGCGTGACGCACGAGGGCAAGCTCGCCTTGACGCCGCATCCGCGCGCGCTCGGTTCGGCGCTCACGCATCCGTCGCTCACCACGGATTATTCCGAAGCGCTGCTCGAACTGATCACGCCGGCTGAGCATGACGTCGCGCTCACGCTCGAAAAGCTCGATACGCTCCACCGTTTTGTCTACGCGCAACTCGACGACGAGATTCTGTGGAACAACTCCATGCCGGGCCTCTTGCCCGACACCGACGACGGCATTCCGATCGCGAACTATGGCAGCTCGAACATCGGCAAGCTGAAGTACGTGTACCGCATCGGCCTCGCGCTGCGCTACGGCCGCACGATGCAGTGCATTGCGGGCATCCACTACAACTATTCGCTGAACGAAGAAGTGTGGGGGCGGCTGCATGCCGACCAGCAATCCACCGCGAGCGCGGTCGATTTCCAGTCCGAACGGTATCTCGCGCTGATCCGCAATTTCCGCCGCACCAACTGGCTGCTGATGTATCTGTTCGGCGCATCGCCGGCGCTGGATCGGCGTTTCCTCCGCGATCGCAAACACACGCTCGACACGTTCGACGCCGACACGCTCTATCGTCCGTACGCAACCAGTTTGCGCATGAGCGACCTCGGCTATTCGAACACCGCGGCGCAAGCCGAATTGCGCGCCGATTACGACACGCTGCCGGGCTACCTCGACGCGCTCGCGAAAGCCGTGAGCCAGCCGTACCCCGCATACGAGGCAATCGGCACGCAACGCGACGGCGAGTGGGTACAGATCAACACGAACGTGCTGCAGATCGAAAACGAGTTTTACTCGACGATCCGTCCGAAGCGCATCACGCATCCGGGCGAGCGTCCGCTGCACGCGCTCGCCGCACGCGGCGTGCAATACGTGGAAGTGCGTTGCATGGACATCGACCCATTCGAGCCCACCGGCATTTCGCTCGAAACGTCCCGCTTTCTCGACGCTTACCTGCTGGTGTGCGCGCTCGACGACAGCGCGCTGTTACCGCCAGATGCTTATGCCGAAGCCAACCAGAATTTCGGCCGCGTAACGATGGAAGGGCGCAAGCCGGGCCTTGAACTGGCACGCGACGGCCAACCGGTTGCGATGACGGACTGGGCGAACGAGCTGCTCATCAAGATCGACGCGGCCGCCGCCGCGCTCGACACTTTGCATGGCGGCGATGCGCATGCTCGCGCCGTCGCGGTTCAACGCGCGAAGCTGGCGGATGCATCGCTCACGCCGTCGGCGCGCGTGCTGCAGACCATGCGCGAGAAGCAGCAGAGCTTCCTCGCATTCGGTCTCGAACAAAGCGAAGCACACGCCACGCATTTCCGCTCACGTCCGCTGGATGCGGAACAGACCCAGGCCTTCACCGATCTCGCCGCGCAATCGCTTGCCGAGCAAGCCAAACTCGAACGGGAAGAAGTCGGTTCGTTCGACGCGTTCGTCGCTGCATATCGGGCGTATACGCTGAACCGGTTCAGCGTCTGAATCACGCTTGCAGGCGACATGACGAAAGAGCGGCCAACACGGCCGCTTTTTTTATTTCGCGCCGGTAACGTCTACGCAAAGTGCAGTGCGTTTCAAACGTCATCGGCAAATACTCCGCGCGTTCTAACGATTCTCTGATCCAGATGAAACACCGTCCCCGCGCCGTAGTCCAAACTGACATGACGCGCACCACAGAGGGAGGATTCAACGTGATGAAGAAAAGTCTGTTGGCCATGCTGTGCGTAGCGGCGGCGGGATGTTCAACGCAAGGGCAGGTCGATCCGGACGTCATGCAGATCGCGACCACGCCGCTAACGTGTTCGAACAAGACGGAATGCGATGTCTGGTGGCAACGCGCGCAAGCGTGGGTGGCGAGCCATTCGACGTACAAGATCGATGCCTCGACCGACACGTTGATTCAGACCGCCGGCCCGGATGGCGGCAAACGCGCGCTGGCGTATCAGATCACGCGCGCCGCGAATCCGGACGGCACGGCAACGATCGGCTTCGCCGCGCATTGCGACGGCTCCATGGGCTGCAAGCCGAACCCGTGGGAAGCCGGCGCCGACTTCAAGCAATACGTGCGAGGCACTGCGGCCGGCGCGCCGCAGAGTGGCGCTAAACCCCCGCAAGCCGCGCCGACGACGCCGCATCCGGATGGCATGCAGGGTCAATCGGTCCCGGCGACGAATGGCGAAGCCGTCACGCAATAAACGCTGAAGACGCGCGCGAGAAGTTGCAGGAACAATGTCGTTTCTTTCGGCGCGCGTCCGCTCGAGGCAGCGTCAGACCTTAATGCCCCATTGACGGGCCTACGCCCTTGCGTGGCTTGGTAATCCACACCAACACCGCGAGCACGAGAAACGCCGCGCAGGAAATGCGGAAGAAGTCGTTAGTGGCCATCATATAAGCCTGCGCCGTCACCACCTGATTCAACTGCGCCGTGATGCCGTCGCCGGAGAGCCCGATACCGGCCAGCGCATTGGTATAAGCATTGGTGTTCGCGGCGTAGACGTTGACCGAATCGGTCAGCATCGCGTGATGGCGGATCGTGTCGTTCTCCCAGTACGTCGTGCTAATCGCCGTGCCGATCGCACCCGACAAGGTCCGGAAAAAATTGGACAGCCCGGAAGCACTCGCCAGGCGTTCATCCGGCACACTGGAGAGCGTGATGGTGGTCATCGGCACGAAGAAGCAGGCGACGCCGATGCCTTGCACGAGCCGTGGCCAGATCACATGATTGAACGGCACGTCGAGCGTGAACGTGGAGTTCCAGAACGAGACGAACGCGAACACGATGAACGCAAAACTCGCCACCACGCGCAGGTTCAGCCGGTGCATGTTCTTGCCGATCATCGGCGACAAAAACAGCGCGAGCAAACCAACCGGCGCGGTCGCCAGACCAGCCAGGCCGGCGGTGTAACCCATCACCGTTTGCAGCCAGAGCGGGAAAATCACTACCGAGCCGAAGAAGGCCATAAAGCCGAACGACACGATTATCACGCCAAGCGCGAAGTTGCGATCCTTGAATAGCGAGAGATCGACTACCGGCTCTTTCTCGGTCATCTCCCACACCAGCATGAAGGCGAGCGACACCACAGCGATAACCGCCAGCGTCACGATAAACGTCGAGTTGAACCAGTCGCGATCCTTGCCCAGGTCGAGCACCATCTGCAGGCACGACACCCCGATCACGAGCAGCGCGAGGCCGACCGCGTCGATGCGCTGTTTCGTGGTCTTCGTCTCACGGCCGCGCAGCAGCAGGAACGCGCAAACCGCCGAGAACAGACCGATCGGCACGTTGATATAGAAGATCCACGGCCACGTGTAGTTGTCGGTAATGTAGCCGCCCATCACGGGCCCGAAGATGGGCGCGCAGATCACCGTCATCGCCCATAGACCCAGCGCAAGTCCGCGCTTTTCCGGTGGATACGAGCGCATCAGAATGGTCTGCGAGAGCGGCACCATCGGCCCGGAAACGAGCCCCTGCACCAGCCGGAACGCGATCAGCGATTCGAAGTTGTGCGCGAAGCCGCACAGCGCTGAAGCAATCGTGAAAAGCAACACGGACAGCGTGAACAGCTTCACTTCGCCGACGCGCCGGGCGAGCCAGCCTGTCAGCGGCACCGCAATCGCCGAGGCGACCGAATACGACGAGATCACCCAGGTGCCCTGACTGGTCGCTACGCCGAGGCTGCCGGAAATGGTCGGCACCGCGACGTTCGCAATCGACGTGTCGAGCACTTCCATAAACGTGCCGAGTGCGAGTCCGACCGTTAGCAGAGCCAAAGCGCCGCCCTTCAGCGGGGCGGGTTCAGCGGCGGGTAGGGCGGCGGCGGAAGCCGTGGCATTCATCATTCTTCTCCTCAACCGGAAAGCTTGTCGCGGCAGCCTTATCGACCATACCAGGTAACGTGTTTACATGCCAGATCACTCTCTGCCCAGACAGACATTTTCCGACGACGACGCTCTCAAAAGCGCGTCCAAGTTAGTGTTCGCCGTGTTCCCGCGGCGACGCTTCGGGTGGTTCGTCCAGCGATTCCTGCTGCGGCCCCAATCCACATCCCGCGCTCGCGCCCGCGTCGATGCCGTTTGCGATGAAACGGCCGAGCAGGTCGATCAACGTGGCATGGTCGGCGGCCGAAAATCCGCGCAGTTGCTCGTTCAGCACCGCCGCGCCGAGAGCGGGCAATTGCCGCGCGGCGTCGTGACCTTGCGGCGTCAACTCCAGCTTCACCATGCGCCGATCGGTCTCGCTGCGCGAACGCGCGATAAAGCCTTTCTTTTCAAGGCGATCGAGCAGACGCGTCATCGATCCGCTGTCGTACGACATGGCGCGCGACAGCTCGAACGGTGTGCTCGCCCGCCGCGATGACAGCATCAGGATCACGCCGATCTGCTGCGTGGTCAGTCCCAATGGCTTGACCGCACGATCCGTCCGCTCGACCAGTACGTTTCGAGCTTTCGTCAGGTAGTAGCCAAGACTCGATTCGAGATGAATCTCGTCTGCCTTGTAGGGGCCATCAGTCATCGTGTATCCGGGAACGTCTCGAGCAGAACGGATTTTAGCTGCCTAAGCAGACAAGTCAAACTCGATTTCACATAGCGCGAACGACAGGAAAACAACACGGCCGACGTTCGCGGAGGGAAGTATCTTGAAATTTAATTGCATAGTCAATATTATTATAGGCAACGAGTTACGCGCGACCCGCGCCACCCGAAACATGTTCTGACCGATTGTCTGCCCGTCGCGACCGCGACGCGCGAAAAAGGATTTCCCCGATGCTGTACCTCAAAAACACGCTTGGCGGCCTGAGCCGCTCCCTGACCGATTCCGCGCTCAGCACCTTTCAAGGGCCGCACCGCTGGTGGAAACTCGCGCTGTTCGCCGTCCTGTTCGTCTTGCCAGGCGGATCGGTCGGCGTCGCGGTGCTGGCGTGGTTCGAGCATCGGCGGGGACAGAAGGGCGCCAGGGCAGCAAAAATCCGGTTGGTGGCGGCGGCCGTGCCTACGGCGAACGCCGCTGTCGTTCCTGCCAGCGCGGAAAAGCACGTCGGTCCCGCCGGCGTCTGCCAGACGCGCGGCGATGCGCCGTGCCGGGCCGCCGCGGGTAAGCTGGCCCGCCGGACCAAATCGACGGAATCGCGGGTTTAACGCCTGGCCGGTAACAGCGCGTAACCTTCGCGGCATCGTCAGTAACACACCTGCCTCCTTCCTCGCATTACCCTTTCAGTTTCCCGCGCCCAGCGGGCTCATACGCTAACATTCCGGCGACCAAGATCTCGCCCGGCCGGCGGTGCCGCCATTGGCCGTGCCGCGGCGTCCAGAAGGAATTCATTGCATGCAGTCTGATCGAATCTCGCGCGCGCGGATACTTGCGCCTCGCGCCCTGACTATTGCGGTGGCCGCGGCCTTCGCCAGCCTGCTGGCGGCTTGCGCGGTCGGCCCCGACTACAAGCGGCCTGCCGCCGAGATCCCGGCGTCGTACAAGGAAGCCGCGCCCGGCTGGAAAGTCGCGCAACCGGCCGATCAGCAGGATCGCGGCGACTGGTGGAGCATTTACGAAGATCCTCAGCTCAATGCGCTCGAGGAGCGCCTGAACACCGCCAACCAGACCGTCGCCCAGTTTGCTGCCGCCTATCGGCAGGCGCGCGCGCTCGTCGGCGAGGCGCGTGCGGCATATTTCCCGACTATCGGCGCGTCGGCGGGTGCCACGCGTTCCGGCAACGGGACGTCCTCCGGCGGCAATTCGACCACCGCGACGAGCCGCTCCGGCGTCGGCAACAGTTTCAACGTGCAACTCGACGCAAGCTGGGAGCCGGATCTGTGGGGTTCGGTCACCCGCTCGGTGAACGCGCAAAAAGCCGGCCAGCAAAGCGCCGCGGCGGACCTAGCCAACGCGCGGCTGTCGGCCCAGGCCACGCTCGCCCAGACCTACTTCTCGCTGCGTGCGCTCGATTCGACCCAAAAGCTGCTCGACGACACCGTCGCGGCCTATCAACGCTCGCTGCAGCTCACGCAAAACCAGTACGCAGCCGGCGTTGCCGCGCGCTCCGACGTGATTCAGGCGCAGACACAATTGCAATCGGCGCAGGCGTCCGCAATCGACAACGGCGTTCAGCGCGCCCAGGACGAGCACGCAATCGCCGTTCTGGTGGGCGAGCCGGCCTCGACCTTCTCGATTCCGCCGATGCCGCTCACCGCCGCGCCGCCCACCGTACCGGCGCAGATGCCCTCCGCGCTGCTCGAGCGGCGTCCGGATATCGCCTCGGCGGAGCGCAAGGCCGCAGCGGCGAACGAACAGATCGGCGTCGCTATCGCCGCGTTCTTCCCGTCGCTGACGCTGTCGGCTTCAGGGGGCTTCGAAAATTCGGTGTTCTCGCAGCTGCTGACCGCGCCGTCGCGCTTCTGGACGCTCGGACCGCAGCTCGCCGCAACGCTGTTCGACGCCGGCCTGCGCCAGGCTCAGACCGACGCCGCGCGCGCTGCCTACGACGGCGACGTCGCGACCTACCGTCAAACGGTGCTGGCCGCGTTCCAGGACGTCGAGGACAATCTCGCGTCGCAGCGCATCCTCGCACAGGAAATCGTCGTGCAGCAGCAAGCGGTGGATTCGGCACGCCAGGCGCTCGCCATCGTCACGAACGAATACAAGGCCGGCACGGTCGGCTACGTCAACGTGCTGACAGCGCAGACCACGGCCTTCACGGCCGAGCAGAAGCTGGAGAACATCGCCGGGCAGCGGATGGTGTCGTCGGTCGGTCTGGTGAAGGCGCTGGGCGGCGGCTGGGACGTCTCGCAGATGAATCGCGAAACCGGCGACGTGGCGGCGCCGTTGCCGCTGCCGGCGTCATCGGCCGCGCCTGTCGCGCAAAGCGGGGCGACGCCGCTGTCGCGAATGCATACCGAGTAAAAGCGCCGGCCGTCGAGGCAAGGCAAAAGAGGGATGGCCGCATCCCACGGCCATGCCTCTTTTTTTATTGCGCCGACGCCCGGCGCCACAACGGATCCAGCAGCCCCACGCGGTTATCGCGCTCCTACGCCGCAGCGCTGGCCACCGCACACAACGAAGCCGATGCCCCGCCTCAAGCAACAATGTGCGCCGTAAAGCCGGACCGCGCGCCTCAGTGCACGAACGTCAACGCCACAGTGTCTGGCCCGCTCGGCCGCCCCAACAGGTTCAACAGTCCCGCGAGATTGTCGCGCGCCTCCGGCGCGGCGCTGGCCGTGCCATGAAACGACGTCGACGCCGCCGACACCGTGCCATTGCCGGTCAGCATCAACGGACCCTTGGTGGTGGTCAGGTCGAGCGTGGACGACTCGCCCTGCGCCTGAAACAGCACCCGGTACGAGCCAAGCGGCTTGACCAGCGAGACGCGCGAACTGACGTCGGTCAACGTGACGGTCAGTTGCCCGAATGCTTCCCGATTGAAGCTGCGCCAGTCCGACCAGGACAGTTGCACATTGCCCTGCAGATCGAGCGTGTTAAAGGGCGCGCCAAGACCGCTCAGCAGCGAAGCCGGCACGGCGATCGCGCCCGCCGTAACAGTCGCGGTGCGCGGCGTGGCGTCGACGGTGATCGGCTCCGGCATTGCTTCGCTGTGCCGCATGATCATGCGCACACGGCCGGTAAACAGCGGCCAGAACGCCGTGCGCCATTCGATCCGCCCGGGCAGCAGCGTCGCCGCGCTCATGTCCGAGCCGGCAGCCAGCATCAGCGTGGCCGAGCCGTGCCACAGCGAACCGGCCGGATCGACCAGATTGACGTGGCCACCTGTCTGCTTGGCGAACTGCGGGGTGATCCAGGCGGCCGGCAGCATCGTCAGCATCACGGCCGCGGCGGACAGCACCGCGATCACCAGCCAAGGCAGCGCGACGCGCAAGCGCCGCATCCAGTAATTCATGCGAGATCCTGTGACGGCGCGGTCGCGGTTATTGTCATTTCGCGGTAGACGGCTGCAACGACGCCGTCAGGTCCACCTGCCCGTCTTCCTTGAGCGCCGTGGCGTGCGCCTCCGAGACTTGCACCTTGAATTGCTTGCGCACGTCGTCGACCCAGACGGTCCATGCCGGGAACGACGCGTTCTTCAACTGGATCTGGACAGCATTGCCGATCACCTGAACCTGCGTCGCCGCGAGGCCGTGATCGTTGAGCGAAGCGGTCAGCGCGTCCTTCAGCGCTGCGCCGGTCGGCGCGACGCCTTGAGCCGCCGCCGACAGTTGACGCGCTTCGTTCGCCTGCGCGGTCATCTGCGCCAACTGACGCTGCATGGCGGGCAGCGATTCACGCAGATGCGAGCGGCCTTCCTGCGCCGGCGCCCACAGCACCGACCACGCGATCACCACGGCGAGAACGCCGCCGCCCCACGTCAGGAGGGCTTTTTCGCGCTCGGTGCGCTGCTCCCAGAATCCGGCCCATGTTTGAGCGAGTTCAGCTTTCATTGTCCGTTCCTGATGGTCCACTTGCCGGTATTGCTGTCGATCGCGCCGCTCAGGCCGTTGCGCGCAAGGCGCTTGGCGAAATCGGGATCGAGCTTGACCTCCGGCTTGAAGTTCACGTCGAGCCGGCGGTCGTGATAGTCGAGCGCGGCAATGCCGTTGACCGGCGCCGGCGCCAGCGAACGCGCGAGGCCGTCGGCGAGCGGCAGGAAATCGTCCGGCGACAGCTCGCCCGCCGCCACGCGCAGCTGCTGCAACTGACGCGCCATCTGGTCGGGCGCGTCGAGCACGACGGTCGTTTTGGGGAAGGTATTAAGCAGCAATTCGGTCATCTGCGTGTTGATCGCATCGCGTTGGCGCGCGAGCATCAGCCACTGCACGTTTGCACCGATGATGGCGATCAGCAGCGCGCCGACTGCGAGCAGCACCGGCAGCCGCAGACGCCGCAGCGTCGCGCGGTCAAGCCGCCACGGCTGCGAAGCAAACTCGAACTGGCACAGGTCGAAGCGGCACTCCAGCGCGCTCCGCGCCAGTTGCTCGAACGGCAGCGGACTCGCGCCGTGGATGTGCGCTGCCAGCCGGGCCGGGCTATTCGGCGCGAGACTCGGCTCGTTGCCGGGCACTTCGGTGAGCATGTGCAGCGAGACCGGCGCCGCCCCGGCGAGCGCGGCGAGCGTCGCGTTCACGGCATTGGCGGGCACTGCCAGCCCTTCGCCCTGCACGCCGCGCGCAATCGCCAGTTCGACGCGCGGCACGCCTCGGTCGCCTGCGCTGTTCGCCACGCCTTCGAGCAGCAGGGCGGGCGCGGTCTGCACTACGGCGCCGAGCACGGCGGCCACCATCGGCACCGCAGCCGCGACGCCGGGCGCTAGCGCCGGCGCGACGCCCGGCAGTAACGACGCGTCGCCTGCAGCGCCCGCCATGGCCGGCTCACCGGCATTTACCGTTTCGGTGACTTCGGCGGGCACATCGGCATCGAGCGCGGCCGCCTGCGGCAGACAGCGCGTGACCGGCACCGCGCGCAAACTGCGATGCCCGGCGTTGGCGAACGATTCGCAGATATACCGGAACCAGCCGCGGTCGATGATCGCCAGCAACTGCCGGCCGCCCGCGAGCGGTTTCGGGTCGACGGCGATGTGACAGGTCTGCGGGTCCTGGATCAGTTGATCCTCGACGATATTGGGCAGCGCCTGGCGCAGCCGCGGGCCACGTAGCGGCGGCAGTGTGGCGGGCATCATCAGCAGATCGCGCGCGGCGACCATCAGCACCGTGGTGGACGCGCGCGGCAGCAGCGCGAGCGCCGACCGGCCGGCGCGCTGGGCGCGGCCCGACTTGTCGAGCAGCACGAACGGCAACTCCGGCAGTTGCCATTCCTGCGACGGCACCGCCGGGTCACGCGGCGGCAATAGAACGATCAGCGTGCTCAAAGGCCACTCTCTCTGGGAAAAGCGTTATTCATAGTTGGTCTTCTACTCGCACGATACGCGTAGTGTGAGTCAATGCATCGCGATAGACGAGGGTCGTGCGGTCCACCTCGGCGCGTTCGTGCTGCACGCGGCCGTGGATGAGGAAGTAATTCGAGTTGACGTCGAGTTCGCTCGGGTCGATCGAGACCGATTGCACGCCGGCGCCGCGCAACGCGAGCTGTATGTCGCCGACATTGCGGAAAAACACCGTTTGCCGGCGCGCGACGAAGGCTTGCGCCGTCGACACGCTCATTCCCGGCACGACCGCCGCGATGACTTCGGCCGACGCCGTGTTCACGTTGACCGCCGACACGGTCGGCAGCACGGTGACGAAGGGGCGCAGGCGCGCGACCATTTCGGGCGTATAGCCGGGGATATCGAGCAACGAGTCGACGCTGGTCATCTGGATCGGCGCGTTCGCGGAACTGTCGTCGCTGTCTTCGATACCCGGTTTGTTGGTGAAGCTGCCGCCGGTGGCGCCGCCCTGGATCGGCGGCGGGGTCGCGGTGGTGCCGTTCGTCGAGGTGATGGTCTGGAAACGGGTTGCCGATTGTGCGAGGCTCGCGCGGACCTGGATTGCCGTGGTTTTTGCCAGTTGGCTGTTTGCGCCGAGTGATGCCAGTAGGCGCTGGTAGGCGCCGATCTGGTCCATGTCCAGTTGCATCACGCCTGGGGCTGGGCTTTCGACCAGGTTTCTCAGGTTGAATTTTGCCTGGGCGTCTTCGATTGATCCCGACAGGTAGGTTTCTGCGCCTTGTTGTGCTCTTACTTCGCCTATTTGGCCCAGGAAATCGGATAGGCGGGTTTTGGCTATTGGGACGCCCCATAGGCCGCCAAGGTATGTGATGCCGGCTGATGTGTCGCCTTCTGAGCGGAGGATCAGGCGTGTCCAGTCTAGCGCGCCGCGGGCTACCCATTGGGCCTGGGACAGGAGGCGCTGGTTTTCTATCCTTCGGATCTGGACTTGCTGGCGCCAGAGCATGCCCGACACCAGAATCGCTGATAGCGCGACTACTAGTAATGCGCTGATTATGGCTACGCCGGTTTGGGTTTTTTGGGTTTTATTGGCCTTTCCTTGAATTCTTTGTGGTCTATTAGCGTCGCCCCTGTGCGGGGCGGCACCTACTTTCTTTGCCGCGGCAAAGAAAGTAGGCAAAGAAAGCCGCTTCACACCGCCAATGCTAAGCGGATCCCCCGCACAGCAACGGTAGTGGACCATCTGGAATCCGTCTCCTCGCGCATTCAACCCCGGTGACAAGGCCGTCATACCTCCCGCCTCGCACTCCGTGCTCGCCGGAAGGGTAGAGCTCGGTGCCTGCGTTTTGGCGAAGCGGGGGCCGTCGGCTTCGCCTCGGCGGGGCGCCGAATTAGGTGCGGGTGCATGCCCGGACGCCGAAGCAGGCCGGAGATACCATGAGGCGTACTCCGGCATTGCCAGGGACTGCTGGTTTGATTGCTTGCCGCTCGGCGCGCGCAGCGCCGCCGGAGCGGATGACTGCCTGGTCACTGCCGTTGGCTGTGCGAGGGCATGTGCGTTGATCGCGCCACTACCGCGACTGTGCGGGGGACCCGCTTGTACGTTAGCGGTGTGAAGCCGCTTTCTTTGCTTACTTTCTTTGCGGCGGCAAAGAAAGTAAGTGCCGCCCCGCACAGGGGCAACGCTAATAGACCACAAAGAATTCAAGGAAAGGCCAACACGCAAAAACCCCAAAGCCCCCAAACACTCCCGTCGGAAAGACAAAACCGAGAACCTCATATCACTCTCCGACGAGAAAAACGCGAGTAACAGGCCGCGCCAACGACTTAGCCCCGACACTCACCTGCAACCCCGTCACCGACCGCGGCAGCGGCGCGCTCCCCAGTTGGGGCACCTTAAGATTATTGTCCGCCTCGGTAATGGCACTCTGCACTTCACCCATCTGCGTAGTCCACCCCACCTTAGGCACATAAACCTGAGCAGAAATAGACCCAACACCGCCCATCAACGGCACCCCACTCCATCCTTCACCTTCACTGCCGCGCAAAGCCCGCCGCAAGTCCCCCATATTCGCCAACGGCGGCGACGCATATCGAATCACGCGTCCATCGGACACCCGATACCGCACCACCTGCAACCGCGGCGCCGCGCCCGGCAACCGGAATTCCCGCACGATCTGCAACACGCTGCCGGACACCGACACCGCCGCCTGACCAGCCTCATCATCCGACGCGGCCTGCCGCGCATCAATCCGCATCTGGTCGAAGAGCTGCGCAAAAACGCGCTCCTCCTCCATCGCGCTCGTGATGGTCTGCCGGCCGCGAATGATCTGGTCGAGCCCGCGCCACGACAGCACGGCTATCACCGCCAGAATCGCAATCGCCACCAGCAATTCGATCAGCGTGAAACCACGCGCGCCCCTTGCCCTCAACGGGCGGCGGCGCTCAGAGCGAACGGTTGTTTTCATTCGCGACCACCGTCACCATCTGAGCCAGATTGCCGGAACCGCCCGGCATCGTCACCATCACCTCCACCCGACGAAACACCGGGTTCGGCGTGGCCGTCACCTGCTCGGTACAGACCAGTTGCAAGTTGCCCTGCGAACAGTCGAAACTCGTCGAGCCGACGTTCGGCCAGGCATGCGTCAAATGCAGTTGCGCCAAGGTATTGTCCGCGCTCCAGCCCGCCAGCAAACGGCGGTGCAGATCGGCCTCGCCGCTCGCCAGACTACCCACCGCGCGCAACGACGCGGCCAACGCCACCGCGATGATCGCCAGCGCCACCAGCACTTCGATCATCGTGAAACCGCGCTGCGCGCCGTGAACCTTCTCGCGAGCCGTCATGCTCCTGCAACGACGCATCTCAGTGCACCTCGTAGCGGCCATTGCCGGTGCCGACTATCGTCGCGCTCCCGGCTGCCGAAAACAGCGTGATCTGCACGGGCACGTCGATCGCCTCGGTGCCGAATACGATACGGCTGGGCTGCGAATCCGAACCCGGATAGCTGATGCTCACCCCGGTCACGCCGCCTTCCCAACGGCGCGGCCCCAGCAGATCGTCACGCAGCGGACGCCAGCCGTCTTCGGTGCGCAGGTCGAAACGAAAGCCGCCATCGAGCGGTTGCCAGGCGATCGGCCGCGCGCGCACCTGCGCTTCGTCGCCAGCCGATTCGAACAGCAGCGCGAGACGCTGCGCTTCCTCGTTCAGATCGGTGCGCGGATTACGTGTCATCGTCAACGCGGTCAAGGACACCAGCAGGCCCGCAATCACCAGCACCACCAGCATTTCGAGCAGTGTGAAACCCGCCGCGCGTTTGCCGCCGCCGGGCCGGCCCGCCTCACGCGGGTGACGCACGCCTTGCGAGCGCGCGCCAGCCCACGCCGCGCGCGGCAACGGAGCCGTACAGGGCGTGTCCACACGGGACTTGCAAGGGGACAATCGCATAGTGCCGGCCACGAACGATCAACTCAAAATCAAACGACGATGCATCGACAGGAACGTGCGAGGTTCAATCCCGCCGCACGCATGAAAACACCAACTCATCGAACGCCTACTGCCACGAGCCGACGTCGGCGTCGTTGCCTTCGCCGCCCGCTTTACCGTCAGCGCCGTAGCTGAACACGTCGATCTCGCCGTGCACGCCCGGATTCAGATACTGGTAAGCGTTGCCCCACGGATCGTTCGGCAGACGCTCCAGGTAACCGCCGTCTTTCCAGTTGCTCGGCACCGGGTCCGTGGCCGGTTTTTCGATCAGCGCGCGCAAGCCTTGCTCCTGCGTCGGATAACGGCCGTTATCCAGACGATAGAGTTTCAGCGCCTGCATCATCGTGCCGATATCCTGCTTGGCGGCGACACGGCGCGCTTCGTCGGGACGGCTCATGATCTTCGGCACGATCAACGCGGCCAGAATGCCCAGAATCGCGATCACGACCATGATTTCGATCAGCGTGAACCCGCGTTGGCGACGGCTGCGCGGACCCGCGATGTCATGACGGCGAGTGGTCGACAGTTGCATAGCTTGCTACCTCTTTTCAGGTGAAATTTTTGACTCGGCGGGATTCGCGTTTTGGCAATCAGGGTGCCATTGAACACGCCCGGCCGGTCATTTTAATGTCATGCAGTTGAAGGGTCGTGAGAAGGCGCTTTCAGCCCAACGCAATTTTCACAATAGTCCGTACAATGATGCGCATGAACGCCATCCAAATCCGCCTTCTGTCGCTCGCGCTGTTCGCCGTGTTCTGCGCGACGCTCACCTACTGGGTCATCACGCTCAGCACGTTGTCCGGTGCGCCGTTGCCCGCAGCCGCCGCGCACGCGCAGATCTCGACCGAGCAGGCTGCCACGCTATTCGGCGGCCAACTCACGCGCAACGCCAACCAGGACGTGCGGCTGTTCGGCATCCTCGCTTTGCGGGAAGGCGCCGCGGCCATCGTCAGCGTGGGCGGCGAACCGCCGCATGCGGTGTCGCTCGGCAGCGCGCTGATGAAAGGCACCAAACTCTCCGAAGTCCGCGCCCGCTCAATCATCATCGACCGCAATGGCGCGCATTCAGAAGTGTTCCTGCCGGCCAATCCCGCAGGCCCGACGATCTACGTGCGCTGAAGCCCGGGCGCTGCACAGCAGCCTCGCTTCAATCGATTGCGCGGTGACCTCTAGCAGTGACCGGGCAATCCACTCCTACTGCACCAGGTTGTTCAATTCGATGATCGGCAGCATCACTGCCAGCACGATCACCAGCACCACGCCCCCCATCGCCAGGATCAGCAACGGCTCCAGCAGACTCGTCAGGAACATCGTGCGACGTTCGAGTTCGCGCGCTTCACCGTCGGCCGCGCGGTCGAGCATCGTGGTCACGTCGCCGGTCGCTTCGCCCGAACGGATCAGGTGAACCAGCACGGGCGGAAAAGTCTTCGTATTGCCGAGCGCGCGCGACAGCGACGTACCTTCCCGCACCCGCACGATCGCATCGTCGATGTTCTCGCGCATCGCGTTGTTGCTGAGCGTTTCGGCGGCGGCTTGCAGCGCGCGCAGAATCGGCACGCCCGCCGCGGTGAGAATGCCGAGCGTGCTGGCAAAGCGCACCGTGTTATAGCCGCGTACGAGTTTGCCGAGCAGCGGTGCGGTGAGCAGCCAACGGTCGAACGCGAGGCGCGGACCGGGCTGCCTCAGAACCGAGCGCACCAGGTACACCAGCACGGCCACGCCGATCAGCATCGCCCACCACCAGTGCCGCACGAATCCGGAGAGCGCCATCATCATGATGGTGAGAAAGGGCAGTTGCTGCTTGGTGCTGGCGAACACGTTCACCACCTGCGGCACGACGTAGCTCAACAGAAACGTGACGATGCCGAAAGCGATGATCGTGACAATGGTCGGGTACGTGAACGCGAGCACGATCTTCTGCTTCAGCGCGTTGCGTTGCTCGATGTAGTCGGCGAGCCGCGACAGCACGAGACCGAGCTTGCCGGTATGTTCGCCCGCCGCGACCAGCGCGCGATAAATCTCGGGGAAGTCTTTCGGATGCTGCGTCAGTGCATTGGCCAGCGAATGGCCGCCGAGCACTTCCGCGCGAATCGACGCCATCAGTTCGCGAATATAGTCGCGCTCCGATTGCTCGGTCAGCACCGCGAGCGCTTCGTCGAGCGGCAGGCCCGCAATCAGCAGGCTGGCGAGCTGGCGCGTCAGGATCGCCTGCTCGCGTTGCGACAGACGCCGCCCGAGCGACAGCCGCTGATTACGCTCGCCGCGCGTGCGCGTGGCCGCCGGTTCCACGACGAGCGGCGTCAGTCCTTGCGAGCGCAGATTGGTCCGCGCGCCGCGCGCGCTGTCCGCGTCGAGCACGCCTTTTTGCGCCTTGCCCGCCGCGTCGATCGCTTCGAAACGAAATGCCGGCATGCGCTTATGCTCCGCCCGTGACGCGGATCACTTCTTCGAGCGATGTCAGCCCGGAGGCGAGCCAGCGGTCCGCATCTTCGCGCAGCGTGCGCATGCCTTGCGCACGG
Organism: Paraburkholderia sp. BL27I4N3; assembly: GCF_003386115.1. Taxonomy (NCBI): domain Bacteria; kingdom Pseudomonadati; phylum Pseudomonadota; class Betaproteobacteria; order Burkholderiales; family Burkholderiaceae; genus Paraburkholderia; species Paraburkholderia sp. BL27I4N3. The sequence continues at coordinate 4,303,113 of NZ_QREJ01000001.1, forward strand.
CCGGCCGCGAGAATCTCCGCGTCGGCTGCGTTGCGGTGAACCAGCGTGCGGATGTCGTCGTCGATCAACAGCAATTCGTAGACGCCGCGGCGTCCCGCGTAACCGGAATGGCCGCACCGGTCGCAACCGACCGGGTGGTAGCGCACGCTGCCGTCTTCCTCGACACGCTCTTCGCGGCATATCGGGCACAGGCGCCGCACCAGCCGCTGCGCCAATACGCCGAGCAGCGACGACGCCAGCAGATACGGTTCGACACCCATGTCGGTCAAACGCGTCACGGCGGATGCCGCGTCGTTCGTGTGCAGCGTGGCCAGCACGAGGTGGCCCGTCAACGACGCCTGCACCGCGATCTGCGCGGTTTCGAGGTCGCGGATTTCACCGATCATGATGACGTCCGGGTCCTGCCGCAAAATCGAGCGCAACGCCCGCGCGAAGGTCATGCCGATTCGTTCGTTGACCTGCGTCTGGCCGATGCCCGACAGGTCGTATTCGATCGGATCCTCGACCGTCATGATGTTCGTGGTCGCGGTTTCGAGCCGTGACATGGCCGCATACAGCGTGGTCGTTTTACCGGAACCGGTCGGCCCGGTCACCAGCACGATGCCGTGCGGCCTGCCGATCAGCTTGTCGAACTTGCCGAGCGTATCTGACGCCATGCCGAGCGCTTCGAGGTTCAGGCGCGACGCGTCTTTTTCCAGCAGACGCAGCACCGCGCGTTCGCCGTGGCCGGTCGGCAGCGTGGAGACGCGCACGTCGACCGGGCGGCCGCCCACGCGCAGCGTGATACGGCCGTCCTGCGGCAAACGCTTTTCGGCGATATCGAGCTGCGCCATGATCTTGATCCGCGAGATCAGCGCGCCGTGCAGCGCTTTCTTCGGCCGCACGACGTCGCGCAACGTACCGTCGACGCGAAAGCGCACGACGGAAGAAGTCTCGAACGGCTCGATATGAATATCCGACGCCTGCTCGCGCGCCGCTTGCGTGAGCAGGGCATTGATCATGCGGATGATCGGGGCGTCGTCTTCCGACTCCAGCAGATCCTCCACTTCGGGAATGTCCTGCATCAGGCGCGAGAGATCGACTTCGCCTTCCACTTCGCCGACCACCTGCGCAGCGCTGCCGTCCTGGCGCGCATACGCCTGGTTGATCGCTTGCGTGAGCTCGTCGGCGGGCAGCCGTACGATCGACACCGCGCCGAAGTTACGCGCTACTTCGGACAGCGCGGCGTCGCTCGTGCGTTCGCTGATCCAGACCTCGAGGCTGTCCGCATGCTGATGCGCGACCAGAATCTGGCCGGCACGGGCAAAGCCGTACGGCACGAGCCGCGCGGCGATGGCGGAGGGCGCCTCGCGCCCGGCATGCTCCGTCACGCCGGCGGGCGGTAGTGTTGCGGCACCAACTCGCGTTGCGGCTGGCGTAGCAGACGCTGACGGCGGCGTGGACGGCGTGCTCACGGCCGCACTCCAGGCGACGCCGTGGACGGCGTCACGGTGACGGGGCTGCTCTGTATGGCAGGCCCGACGGTGGCCGGGCTGCTCTGCACGGCGTTACCGTTGGTAGCGGCGCCGCCATTCGTGGGCGCTCCGCCGTTGGCCGGCGGCGGCGCCAACTGTTGACGGCGCATCTTGTCGAGATCGAACAGATTCATCGCGGGCGACCCACCCTGGCTTGGACCGATCGGCATCGGCGGAACCACCGGATCGTCGTTGTCCTTCATCAGGTTGTTGTCCTGCTTGTACGCGCCCTGCACGCCCTGGATGTAGTCGTAGCGATTCGACGTCACGGCCTGAGCCGTACCGCGATCGCTGATGATCACAGGGCGCAGGAACACCATCAGGTTGGTCTTGTTGCGGGTCTTCTGTTCCGAGCGGAACAGCTGGCCGATCCACGGAATATCGCCCAGCAGCGGCACCTTGCTGTTGCTGACCTGATAGTTGTCCTGCATCAAGCCGCCCAGCACGATGATCTCGCCGTTATCGGCGAGCACCGTCGACTGGATCGAACGCTTGGTGAATTCCGGGCCGGCCGGGTTGGTCGCCGCGTTGTTCGTGCCAGTGACGATCGCCGAGTCTTCCGTGTAGAGCTGCAGCTTGAGAATGCCGCCGTCCGTGATTTGCGGCTTCACGTGCAGCGTCAGACCGACGTCGACGCGGTCGTAGGTATTGAACGCCGAAGTCGCCGTCGCGCTCGTCAGATTCGAATATGAACCCGTCTGAATCGGCACGTTCGTACCGACGACGATCTTCGCTTCCTCGTTGTCGAGCGTAATGAGATTAGGCGTGGACAGCACGTTCGCGTCGGCGGTCTGCGACAGCGCCTGCAGCAGCGCGCCGAGTCCTTGCACACCGAAGATGTTGTGAATCCAGCCGATATTCAGGCCTTGCTGGAGCGCCCCGCTTCCGAGCGCGCTGGCGAGTCCGCCGGTGGACCCGGCCGCCACAGCCGCCGCCGTCAGATTGACGATGCTGTTGCTGCTGCCGGTCTGCAGATTGGTGCCGGCGAAGATCGAATTGTTCGCCACCTGCCACTGAATGCCGAGGTTGCCGCTTGTGTTCGAGTTCAACTCGACGATCAACGCCTCGAGATAGACCTGCGCGCGACGTGCGTCGAGCTGGTCGATTACCGCGCGCAGATTTCGGTACACCGGCTCGGCCGCCGTGATGATCAGCGAGTTGGTCGCGGAATCCGCCTGGATCATGCCGCCTTGCTGATTGTCGTCGCTCTTGTCCTTCTCGTTGCCGAAGCCGCCGTTATTGGAACCGCCCGCGCCGTATCCGCCGCTGCCGCTGCCGCCCATCGGCGAAGCCAGAGAGCTGCTGCCGAGTCCGCCCGACGGCAGCGGCGGCGTACCCGACGAGCCCGTCGAATTGTTGCCGCCTATGCCCCCCGTGTTGTTCTGGTTGAACGAATTCGCGTCGTTCGAGTTGCTCGACGAGCCGGTCTCGCCGCCTTTGCCGAACATGCCGCGCAAGGTCTTCGCGAGCTTCGTCGCGTCCGCGTTGCGCAGCGGCACGACGTGAATGTTGCCGGGCATGGTGGTCGGCGTATCGAGTTCTTTCGCCAGAGTCTTCGCCGCCGCGAGGCGCGCGCCGTTCGACGCGCGGATCAGCAGCGAGTTGGTGCGCGGGTCGGCGGTGACCGATACCTTCAGCGTCGCGTCGGTACTGCCGATCGCACCCGGGTCGAGCATCTTGTTGAGTTGCGTGGCGATGTCGATCGCATTCGCGTTCTTCAGTTGCACCACCGATACCGACTGGCCCGCCGCGGAATCCACGCCCTGGATGATCTGGGCAATACGCCGCACGTTGTCGGCGTAGTCAGTGACTACAATCGTGTTGTTGGCTGGGTAGGCCGCGACGGTATTGTTCGGCGAGATGAGCGGACGCAGCACCGGCAGCAGATTGTTGGCCGATTCGTTCTTCAGAACGAATACCTGCGTGACAACCTGGTCGCCGCGAGCCGTAGGCGTATTGCCGACATAGGTCGGCACGCCTTGCAGCTTTGCGTCGGCCTCGGGCACGACTTTCAGTACGCCGTGGTCCTGCACGAGCGCGAAGCCCTGCATGCGCAAGGCGGACTGCAAGGTTTTCAGTGCCTGATCTTCAGGCACCGCGTTCTCCGACACGAGATTCAACTGACCTTTCACACGCGGGTCGACGATGATCGTTTTGCCGGTTGCCGCTCCAATCGCCTTGGCCACCTGGTCGATGTCCGCGTTGACGAAGTTCAGTGTCACCTGTGCCTGTGCTGTCTGCGCGGTGATCAAGCCAGCCACCAGCAGCGCCGTTGCGACGCGACGCAAAGCCATACGATTTCTTCTCATGGAATAAGGTTTCGATGCCGACAGCCGTAGCTGTCGACGGTCATGCAGTGCGGACATGCGAGCAGGCCGCCGTCCTGACGGTCTGCCGGCCAGCCTCGCGGACGATTTTCGCCCTCGTCGGCCGCCGTCCGATGTCCGAAAAAAATGAACAGTAACAGTTTTTCATGTCTGATTTGTCACAAAACGAACTGTCTTGCGCGATTTCTCTGGAAATCGCCGCCTGCTGTCAAACAATTGAAAGCCAACGGAAAGTCAGACGATTGGGCGCGAAAACGCTTCGTTTTCTGCTCCCTTATGTCGGTTAGCCAACTTGACGGGGGTCTGCCTGCCGGTATGATACGAGCCGTTCGAGTCCCTGGTTGCGGGTTGCCGACGCGGGTTTTCCCCGATGTCCGACAAACCTCCGGCCTGCGTGGCCCGGCGACCGTCAGCGGCTGAAGTATGGCCGATACGATGCCTTACCGAACCTTACTCTTGCGCTTTGCTTAGTGGTCTTGACTGATGAAACGAAGCTTCGTCACCGTCGCCGTGGGACTTGCCATGCTGATAGCAGCAGGGTCCGCACGCGCCGATTGCTTTGACGAAGCAGCGAAGTATCAGAAGGTCAACCCCTTGATTCTGCGCGCAATTGCGTGGCAGGAGTCGCACAATCGTCCCGACGCAACGCATAAAAATGCAAATGGCTCGACCGACTACGGCGTGATGCAGATCAATTCGATCCATCTGCCCGTGCTCGCCCAGTATGGCATCTCGCAAGGCACGCTGATGGAACCGTGCAAGAACGTCTATATAGCGGCGTGGCATCTGCGCCGTCAGATGAACAAGTACGGCAACACCTGGCAGGCCATCGGTGCCTACCACTCCGAAACGCCGGTGCTGCGCGACAAGTACGCGCAGCAGATCGCCGCGATCCTGCGCAAATGGAATCTGATGCCGGCTGCGCGCTGATCCGGCCACATCACGCGAACTCCGCCCATTTTGATGCACAATGCGGCTTCGTGCCGCCGCCGAGGCTCGACCTCGTTGCGGTCCGCAGTCATGCGGCGCCGCGCCCGGCGTGCCTTCCAATCCCCTAGCTTCTCCGTACTGCGATGAACCAGCCGCTACTGCCCGTCACCGTGCTCTCCGGTTTTCTGGGCGCCGGCAAGACCACGCTCCTGAATCACATCCTCGCGAATCGCGCGGGTTTGCGCGTGGCCGTGATCGTCAACGATCTGGCCGCCGTCAATATCGACGCGACCCTCGTGCGCGACGCCGCCGCGCTTTCTCACGTCGAGGAGCAACTCGTCGAGCTGTCGAATGGCTGCATCTGCTGCACGCTGCGCGACGATCTGCGGGTCGAGATCAAGCGGCTGGCCGGCGAGCAGCGTTTCGACGCGATCCTGATCGAATCGACCGGCGTGGCCGAGCCGATGCCGATCGCCGAGACCTTCGCCTACGTCGACGATGAAGGCGCGTCGCTCGCCGACGTCGCGCGGCTCGACACAATGGTGACCGTGGTCGATGCGTTCAACTTCCTGCGCGACTACGGCTCGGCCGACGCGCTTGCCGAGCGCGGCATCGCCGCGACCGAGGAAGACGACCGCACGCTGGTCGAGTTGCTGATCGAGCAGATCGAATTCTGCGACGTGCTGGTGGTGAACAAGGCCGATCTGGTGAGCGCGGACGAACTCACGCGCCTGCAGCGCATTCTCGGCCGGATCAACCCGCGCGCAGTGCAAGTCGTCGCACGTTTTGGCGACGTGCCGCTTGAGCAGGTGCTAAATACCGGCCGCTTCGATTTCGACGAGGCGGCGGGCGCGCCGGGCTGGCTAACATCGCTCGATCATGAGCATGACCACGAGCACGGTCATGCTCATCACGGCGAGGCTGACGAATTCGGCATCGGCAATTTCATTTACCGGGCGCGCCGGCCGTTTCATCCGGAACGCCTATGGGCGTTGCTGCATCAGGAGTGGAAGGGTGTATTGCGCAGCAAGGGCTTCTTCTGGCTCGCCACGCGTAACGATATCGCCGGTTCGCTTTCGCAGGCGGGCGGTGCTTGCCGGCACGGTCCGGCGGGCATGTGGTGGGCCGCTCAGGATCGCAGCGAGTGGCCGGAAGGCGACGACGAGTTGGCCGCCGAAATCGCCGCGGACTGGTACGGCGATCCGGACGATCTGAGCATCGGCGACCGTCGCCAGGAACTGGTGATGATCGGCGTCGGCATCGACGCCGCGGTCTGGAAAGCGAAGTTCGACGCGTGCCTGCTGACCGACGATGAATACGCGCAGGGACCGCAAGCCTGGGAGCAGTTCGCCGATCCGTTCCCGGCCTGGGACTTCGACGAAGACGACCACGATCATCATGACCACGATCACGATCACGATCACGACGGTCATGGCCATGGTGAGATCGTGCATCGTCACGACTGAACTGAACTGAACGGTCTTCGCCGCGCGGCGCAATCGTGCCACGACGCCCGTCGCGCCTTTCCCATCCCCAATGCGCGGGCGAAAAAAAACCCGCCGTTGGCGGGTGTCAACTGCCTGGCAGTAATCTGCTTAGCGCTTGTTGACTGCGTCCTTGAACGCCTTACCAGCCGTGAACTTGACGGTCTTGGCGGCCGGAATCTTGATAGTTTCGCCGGTCTTGGGGTTACGACCCGTACGCGCTGCGCGCTTGCCCGAACCGAAGCTGCCGAAGCCGATCAACTGGACCGCATCACCCTTCGACACAGACTTCTTGATCACTTCAAGCAACGTGTCCAGCGTTTCACCGGTTTGAGCCTTGCTGGCGCCCGTCTGTCCTGCGACGGCGTCGATCAGTTCCTGTTTGTTCATTAAGGTTCCTTTCTGAGTTTAGGTTGACACGAACAGCGCGAACGCGCCGATTATACGTGCGCGGGCCGCGCCGTCGAGCAGCGCCGGCTCCGGATCCCCTCCGGACCAAAGGCGCCGGACAGATGACTGCCCGTCGGCCGTGCTGCCGCTCCCTTCGCGGCGCTTGCTATGATAGCGCAGCGCAAACCCAATCAGGACAAGGGTTTCGAAGATTTAAGCGGTTCCGGGGTCGATATCGCAAGGAAATCGCAAATTGTGCGTTCGGCGACCGCCAACCGAGGCCTGAAACCCAGTATGGACGGGGCTTGGCGTTGGTTTTTGCCAACGTTCAGCGGGTCTTTTTCGCCGTCCGGCGAGCTATCCGCGCGCGGTAACGTTCGATCCCACGCGTAAGTAACCACCCGGCCGCCTCAAATCTTTTCAATTCCCCGCGGGGGCCTGGCGCGAAACGACAGGTCCGGGGGCATTTTTCCGAGCGTCATTTTCCGTCGCGCATGACCGATCCGCTAATCCCCGCCGTCCTCGCTTTTCGCGACAACGGCACACCTTTTTCGCCGCTATACGACGACATTTATCACAGCGCCGTAGGCGGTCTCGAACAGGCTCGATACGTATTCCTGCACGGCAATTCGCTGCCCGTTCGGTGGCAGGGCCGTCGCATTTTCACCGTGCTGGAGACCGGCTTCGGCATGGGCATCAATTTTCTGATGACCTGGGCCGCGTGGCGCACCGACCCGTCGCGGTGCGAGCGGCTGCATTTCGTGTCGGCCGAGAAGCATCCCTTTACCGTCGGCGACTTGCGCAAGGTGATTGCAGCGACGATCTCCGACCCGGAGATCGCCGCTCTCGCGCAAGCGCTCGCGAACGCCTGGCCGATGCTCGTTCCCGGCACGCATCGGCTCGAATTCGATGAAGGGCGCGTGGTGCTCACGCTGGTTTTCGGCGACGCGCAGGAGCGCTTGCCGGCCTTGAGGCTCCGCGCCGATGCGTTCTATCTCGATGGCTTCGCGCCCGCCAAGAATCCCGAGCTTTGGACTCCGATGATCTTCAAGGCGCTCGCTCGGCTGGCAGGCGAGGGCGCCACCTTCGCCACTTACAGCAGCGCCGGCGACATCAAGCGCGCGCTGACGCAATGCGGCTTCGAGTACCGCAAGGTGGACGGCTTCGGCTGGAAACGGGCGATGCTGGTCGGCCATTTCGCGCCGCGCTGGCGTGTGCGCCGTCACGAGCCGCCGACGCCGCTCGCGGTCGACGAAAGGCATGCGGTGGTGATCGGCGCGGGGCTGGCCGGCTGCGCCGTGATCGAGCGGCTCGCCGCGCGCGGCTGGCGCGTCACGTCGCTGGAGCGGCACGCTTCGGTGGCGCAGGAGGCATCGGGCAATCCGGCCGGCGTGTTCCATCCCATGATTTCGCGCGACGACAGCGTCGCCTCGCGCGTCACGCGTGCCGGCTTTCTGTATGCGCTCAGCCGTTGGGCCGCGCTCGAGCGGCTCGGTCACGCGCCGTTGCGCGGCGGCCAGGGCCTATTGCAGATCGCCGCGGACGAAGACGAAGCCCGCTCGATCCGAGAAGCGATCGCTGCATCCGGCTATCCGTCCGACTACGTCACGCCCGTCTCTTCAGATGAAGCGCAGCGGCTCGCCGGCATGCCGCTCGCGCGCGGTGGATGGTTCTTTCCACACGGTGGCTGGATCGACCCGGCGTCGCTATGCGCCGCGCAGTGTGCGGCGGCGGGTTCACTACTGGAGCGCCGCTTCGGTGTGGACGTCGCGCGAATCGAGCGGTCCGGTGGTCAATGGACCGTATTCGATACGTCGGGCGATGTCATCGTGCGTGCGCCGGTGGTTATCGTCGCCACTGCACACGATGCCGCGCGCATCGCCGGTTTGCAGCATGCTCCGACTCGCAGCATTCGCGGTCAACTCACTTTGCTGCCAGCCGGCACCGTGCTGCCGCCGCTTCAGATGCCCGTCATCGGCGAAGGCTACGCTGTGCCGCTCGCGGACGGTGTCACGTTGACCGGCGCCACATATGAACTCGACGACCCCGACACATCACTGCGCGCGGACGGCCACCTAGAAAACCTGGAACGCGTCGCGCAGATGCTGCCGGCCTTTGCAAACGTCGCCGATCCGGCTCGATCGACTGTGTTAGCCGGACGCGTCGCGTTCCGCTGCGTCACCAGCGATCGCATGCCGATGATCGGCCAGCTCGCCGACGAAGCGCAGGCTGCGCTTGACGCCGCGCGTCTGCGTGGCGCATGGCCGCTTGATCTGCCACGGACGGACGGCCTCTACGGCGCCTTTGCGTACGGTTCACGAGGCCTTGTATGGGCGGCGCTCGGCGCGGAACTGATCGCCTCGCAACTCGAAGGCGAACCTTGGCCGCTTGAACGGGATCTGGCTGAAGACATCGACCCGGCGCGCTTCCTGTTGCGCGCATTGCGTCAGGGAACAGTGAGTTAACCGCGGGCCCCACCCAGCCGGCTCGCCTGATAAGTTATCCACTGAAAGTTGTGGATAACCGCTTGGTTTACCGGCGCAACAGGTGTGGAACCGTTGTGGACGTAAACGGGGTAACTTGGCCGTCGTCGAAAAGCGCCAAAAGTTACCCTTGTATACGCGCCGCTCCCGCACATGCTGTGCATCCGGTTATGCCGTCGGCAAAGCGATGATTCGTTTCGGTAAACAGGAGTTATCCACAGAAACCGAGGCACCTTGTTAACTGTTACTACGTATACATACGGTAAACCTGTAAACAGAAAGACCGTGGCGGCTGCAGAGCTATCGGCGTAGCTCGGACCGCTTCTGAACCCGTGCAAAACTCCCGCCGCGATGTCCCGAAAAGCACATCTGCCGCGATCAAACTAGCCATTTGACCGGCCCAATTCGCGCTGAAAACGGTCGGTTTTTCCTCACGCCAGCGAGATAACGTACGTTTTTACCGTTTTGCCAGCATGTTCGCGCCTTTTCGGTCAAGGCTGAAAAAGCTATGGCACAATCGCCGTTCTTTTCCGCGTCGTGCCCTGTCTCTACAGCGGCACACGCAGCAAACGGAACGGTGCCGCTCAATCAGAATCTGATTCAAAGTCGACGGCGCTCTATCACCGTGCCGGTTGCTACGGCCGCACCCCGAATGCGCCAGGTTCCTTACTGCTGCCGGGCATTCAGATCATCCGATCGTTGAAAAACTCGCAACGCTGGCCACGCGAAGCGATCGCGACAGTGAGCGCTTCATGTGCCCACCCCGCTCGCCGGTTTTCGTGCCGGTTCGTGTCGCCTGCCGTTGCTGCTAAGGAGAACCCATTACGATGAATTCGGCGTTTTCATTTTTTCCAGCCTGGCCGCTTTCACCCGACGCCATTTTTTGGGCTGGTCTCGCATTGCTCGCCGCCGGCCTGTGCGGTGAGCTGTGCTATCGCGCGTGGCGTTTACCGCGCATTTCCGGTTATGCAGTGATTGGTCTGATCGCCGGTGCGGCCGGATCGGGCGTGATCGACGCGGATTCCGCGAGCGCCGCGCGGCCGCTGCTCGATGTCGCGCTCGGTTTGTTGCTGTTCGAACTCGGCAGCCGGCTCGATTTGCGCTGGATCCGTCGGAATCCGTGGCTGATTCTGTCGAGCGTCGCCGAAGCCACGCTGACTTTCGCGCTCGTGTTGCCGGTTTTGCTGTTCCTCAACGTGCCGCTGATGGTGGCAACCGTGCTCGCCGCGATTGCCATGGCAACGTCGCCGGCCATGGTGATTCAGCTGAAAACGGAATTGCGCGCGGAAGGCCAGGTCACCCAGCGTCTGCTGACCCTGACCGCGCTGAACAGCATGTATGCCGTGGTGATCGAGAAGCTCGTATCGAGCTGGCTGCATCAGGAGATGTACGGCAACGTATTCGCGACCATCCTGCAGCCGCTTTATCTGCTGGTCGGCTCGCTCGTGCTCGCGTATCTGCTCGCGCGTACCTGCACATTCTTTTATCGACGGTTGAACATGCAGGACGAGCACTCGTTCGTCGCGCTGTTCGGCCTCGTGCTGCTGGCCATCGCGGTCGCGCATCTGTTCAAGCTGTCGACCATTCTTGCGTTGCTGGCCGCGGGCATCATCGTGAAGAATCATGAAGCGCGTCCGCAGTTGTGGCCCGAGCACTTCGGCACGGCCGGCTGGTTGTTGACCGTGATTCTGTTCGTGCTGACGCTGACTTCGTTCGAATGGAAAGACATCGCGCTCGGCGGCGTCGCGGCGCTGGGTCTGATTGTTGCGCGCCTCGTGGCGAAACTGGTGGGCGTGCTGGCGTTCGCCAAGCCGAGCGGCTTGAACTGGAAGCAGGGGATGGCGCTCGGTCTATCCTTATCGCCGATGTCGGCGCTCGCGTATCTGCTGGTCGACGACACTTACAACCTGTATCCGAACTTCGACCCGCAACTGCGCGCGATCGTGATGTGTTCCATTTTCGTGCTGCAGATTCTCGGGCCGTGGCTCGTCTATCGCAGCCTGGCGCTGGTCGCTGAACGGCGCGAATAGCAAGCGCGAGGCAAAGAGCGCGTTGTGCTGCTCGAAGCTCGATGTTTCACACGCTTTTTGCAACTTATATTCGATTCCAAAACGGCCGGGCATGTGACCCATGCCCGGCCGACCTGACTCAGGGGACGCCATGTCACTCGAACCCTTCATCGATTCGAAACCGTTCACCTTCGGCGTCGAACTCGAGATGCAGATCGTCAATACGCATGACTATGATCTGACCAAAGCCGGCTCGGATCTGCTGCGCCTCATCAAGGACGAAAAGATCCCCGGCAACATCACGCCGGAAATCACCGAAAGCATGATTGAGTTGTCGACCAGCATTTGCACGACACATGAGCAGGCCGTCGCCGACTTGCGCAAGATTCGCGACACGCTGGTCTCCGCGGCGGATCATCTGAACGTCGGTTTGTGCGGCGGCGGCACGCACGCGTTCCAGCAATGGAGCGAGCGGCAGATCGTCGATACGCCGCGTTTTCAGTATCTCTCCGAGTTGTACGGCTATCTTGCCAAGCAATTCACGGTGTTCGGCCAGCACGTGCATATCGGCTGCCCGGATCCGAACAGTGCGCTCTATCTGCTGCATTCCATGTCGCGCTTCATTCCGCATTTCATTGCGTTGTCCGCGTCGTCGCCGTTCGTGCAGGGTGTCGATACCGGTTTTCATTCGGCACGACTGAATTCCGTGTTCGCGTTCCCGCTGTCGGGCCGCGCGCCGTTCGTCCTGACGTGGGACAGTTTCGAGGAATATTTCTCGAAGATGGTCCACACCGGCGTCGTCAACAGCATGAAAGATTTCTACTGGGACATCCGGCCGAAGCCGGGTTTCGGCACGATCGAAGTTCGTGTGATGGACACGCCGTTGTCCGTGGATCGCGCGGCGGCGATTGCCTGCTACATCCAGACGCTCGCCCGGCATCTGCTGCTCGACAAACCGATCACGCCGCAAGAAGACGATTACCTCGTCTACACGTTCAATCGTTTCGAAGCATGCCGCTTCGGCCTGGCCGGTACCTGCATCAATCCGCAAACGGGCGAGCGCAAGACGATTTCCGAAGACATCCTCGAAACATTGGATCTGATTGCTCCGCACGCCGAAGCGTTGGGTTCCGGCAACGCGCTTGCCGAGATCGGCGCGATCGCTCGCGGTCAGGTGAATGATGCAACCTGGTTACGCGGTGTCGTCGAACGGGAAAAGTCTCTGCATGAAGCCGTCAGGCAGCAGTGTTTGCAGTGGCGGGCCTGACCGCGGGCTGATGGCCCGCGTGAAATCGTAAGGAAACCCGCCTCGAGCGGGTTTTTTTCAATAAATTAATTTTCCAGCTCGGCGTGCCTTAGGTTTTTATACCGTTAATGTATACAAACGTAGTAGTAGTTAACAAGCATTGCATCTGCCTGTGGACAACTGAATAATTCCCTGCAAAGTCAACGTGCTGCGTAAACCATAACTGCGCTGATCGAGGGTGCATCGGCGCCGGTATACGAGGACAACTTTGTGACAGGAGGATCAGGCCTGGGTGCTTATCAAGAATCGGCGCACAAGCCATCCCGGAGTTTTCCCGTGGTTATCCACAACTTGTGTTGGATAACTTAGCTGTACGATTCGCCGCTCTCGCATAGAATGTCGTTTCCGCTGCTTTGCCTTGCAAGGCGGTAAATTTTTGAGATAGTAGAAAACCGTCTTGTCCGCAGTTGGGCGAGGCTACCCCACACAGGCTACGGGCGCGGTCGGTAAGCAGTTCGCCGGCGTCGTACGAAAGCTGTAAATAAACCAATCGAAGATTATGAGCGAAGGCGTATACGGAGAACAGGCGACCGGGCGGGTGACCCACAGCCTATTGCGATTGAGCACGGCGATGCGGAGCCAGGCTTGGGAATGGGCGGAGGGCGCTGGCCTGACACCCACCCAGGGCGAAATTCTGGTCTTGCTGATGCAGCGCAAAGGCCCGATGCGTCTCGGCGAAATTGCCCGCGAAACGGCGCTCACCGCCGCGACGACAAGTGATGCAGTCAGCACGCTCGAAACCAAAGGGCTGGTCGAAAAGCGCCGTGCCCTCGACGACGGCCGTGCCCTCGCGGTCCGCCTGACGGCTCGTGGCCGTACGGCTGCGAAGCGCGCGGCGCAATGGCCGGACTTCCTGGCTAAGGCGGTCGGCACGCTGCGTGACGACGAGCAGGCTGTGTTCTATCGCACGCTGCTCAAGACGGTTCATCAGCTGGAAGCGCAAGGCACAATTCCGCCGCACCGCATGTGTCTGAGCTGCACGCATTTCGAGCCCAGCAAGAACCCGAAGAAGACGCCGCATCATTGCGCGTTGCTCGACCTGAACATGTCGGATACGGATCTGCGCCTCGACTGCTCGGTGTATGAGATGGCCGACGTCGCCACCCAGAAGAAGACCTGGAAGATCTTCGCCCAATAAGGCGGCTTCTTCCGGGACAATCCGCTACACTGCCAAGCCGGCTTCAGCGGGCGGCGTTTGCCGCCCGTCAGCCGACTGGTGCCGCGTGGCGGCGAGTCTTTAGTCAACCTGAAGGTGGGACAGGCCGATGAATCGCGAAGTTCTGGCCATTCGCCACGTGCACTTCGAGGATCTGGGCAGTCTTGAGCTGGTGCTCGGCGAGCGCGGGCGCCCGGTCCGCTATCTCGACGTGGGCTTCGCCCGCATCGAAGCGCCGAACCCGGTTTCCGCGTCGCTGATGGTGGTGCTCGGCGGCCCGATCAGCGCAACCGACGACGCGCTTTATCCGACGCTCGTGCCGTTGCTGTCCATGATCGAAAAACGCATCGCCGCGGGTTTGCCGACTCTCGGCATCTGTCTCGGCGCTCAATTGATCGCGCGTGCTCTTGGCGCTCGCGTCTATCCCGCGGGTCGAACCGAGCTCGGCTGGTCGCCGCTTACGCTGACCGACGCCGGCCGCGCTTCGCCAGTCCGTCATCTGGACGGTGCGCAGACCTCCATGCTGCATTGGCACGGCGATACGTTCGATCTGCCTGACAAGGCAACGCGGCTTGCGTCGACACCGGCTTGCGAGAACCAGGCGTTCGCCTGGGGCAATCATGTGCTGGGTCTGCAGTGTCATCCGGAGATCCGGACGGATCGCTTCGAGCCATGGCTGATCGGCAATGCGGGTGAACTGGTTGGCCACGGCATCGACGCGCGCCAGTTGCGGGCCGAGACCGCGAAGTTCGGTCCCGCGCTCGAAGCCGCCGCGTGCCGGATGTTCGGCGAGTGGCTCGATCAGGTCGAGGCGAAACCCTGAATGGCTATGGGCCAGCACTAAATCACTTGCGGTGCTATGCTCGATCGCTCTCGGGTTTCTACTGGGCGTAATCCATGAGCGCGCTTTTTTCTCCGCTCACGCTGCGTAGCGTGACGCTTCCCAATCGTATCGTCGTGTCCCCCATGTGCCAGTATTCCGCCGACCGTGGCGAGGCAACCGCGTGGCACATGATCCATCTCGGCAGCATGGCGTTATCCGGTGCCGGCATGCTGTGCATCGAGGCGACCTCGGTCGAGCCGGACGGCCGCATCACACCAGGCGATCTCGGCCTGTGGGACGACGTCACCGAAGCCGCGCTTGTGCCCGTGCTGGCCGCGATCCGCAAGCATTCGCACATCAAGGTCACGATGCAGTTGTCGCACGCCGGGCGCAAGGCGTCGAGCCACGCGCCGTGGGAAGGCGGCCAGCTGATTCCGGTGTCGCAAGGCGGATGGCTGCCGCTCGCGCCGTCCGCGTTGCCGCACAAGGCCGGCGAAGAACCGCCGCTGGCGCTCGACACACCGGCGCTGAACCGCATCCGCGAAGCATTCGCGGCCTCGGCTCGCCGTGCCGCGCGGCTCGGTGTCGATGGGCTGGAAGTGCACGCGGCGCACGGCTATCTGCTGCATCAGTTCCTCTCGCCCATCGCCAATCAGCGCGATGACGACTACGGCGGCTCGCTGGAAAACCGCATGCGCTTTCCGCTTGAAATCTTCGATATCGTGCGCGCTGCCTTTCCCGCCGACAAACCGGTCGGCGTGCGTGTCTCCGCGACGGACTGGGTCGAAGGCGGCTGGACGCTGGAAGACACCATCGCGTTCGCACAGGAGCTGAAAAAGCGCGGCTGCGACTGGATCGACGTGTCGTCCGGCGGCGTCTCGCCGTTGCAGAAGATTCCGCTTGAACCGGGTTATCAGATCCCCTTTGCCAAGGCGGTTAAGAAAGCAACCGGCCTTACGACCATCGGCGTGGGCCTCATCACCGACCCGTTGCATGCCGAACAACTGATCGAAGACGGCGACGCCGACCTGATCGCGATGGCCCGCGCGTTGCTGTACAACCCGCGTTGGCCGTGGCACGCCGCGGCGCAACTCGGCGCGACGGTCGAAGCGCCGCCGCAGTACTGGCGTTCGCAACCGCGCGAGCAAAAGGCATTGTTCGGCGACATTTCGTTCGGACAACGGTGAAGTTGGTCAACCGTCATCGGCGCGCGTCTTTTTGACGGTTGAACGAAGCCGTCTTCAGCGTGTAGGATGCCGGTTGTGGCGCACGTGCGTCGCAGGTCGACGCGGCGCTCGCAAGGCGCCGCGTTTGCTATCCGCGGCAGAAAAAAGCAGCGCGCGAGACGCGGGCATCTTCGACGGCTGCCAAACTTCACCCCCAGTTCTTCACAAGGATTCATTCAATGAGTTCACGCAGGATCGCCGTGCGCCGTTCGGGTGTGCACGGCAAAGGCGTGTTTGCCCTCGAACCGATTGGGGCCGGCGAGCGCCTGATCGAATACAAAGGCGAGCGGATCTCCTGGAAAGAAGCGCTGCGCCGTCATCCGCATAATCCGGCCGAACCGAATCACACGTTCTATTTCGCACTCGACAGCGGCAAGGTCATCGACGGCAAAGTGAACGGCAATAGCGCGCGCTGGATCAACCATTCCTGCGCGCCGAACTGCGAAGCCGAAGAAATCGACGGTCACGTATACGTGCATGCATTGCGCGATATCGCGGAAGGCGAGGAGGTCTTTTACGATTACGGCCTCGTGATCGACGCGCGTCAGACCAAGAAGCTCAAGAAGGAATACGAATGCCGTTGCGGCGCGCGCAAGTGCCGCGGCACGATGCTGGCGGCGCCGGAGAAGGAGAAGGGCAAGTCCGGGAAGTCGGCGGCCAAGGGCAAAACGTCGGCGAAGAAAGCGAAGAAGAAATGATGTTTGGGCTGTCTGATCGATCACGTTGGCGATCGATTCAGACGCCCGCCGAGCTTGCAGACAGTCAGATATCCAACGGCGCCGAGTGCGCCGATTTTTTTGCCGGGCGCCTCGGTTCAACCACCTCCACATCGCTCTGAACAGTGATCGGCACTAGCGGAATGCGCACGATGAAACGTGCGCCGCCTTCCGGGGCATCCTCGTAATGCACGCTGCCGTGATGCAGCACCATGATGTCGTGGACGATCGCGAGGCCGAGACCGGCGCCGCCATCCACGCCGGCGTCGGTCTGACCGTCGCCGCGGAAGAACCGCTTGAATAGATCGGCCTGCTGGTTGCGCGGCACGCCCGGTCCGTTGTCTTCGACGATGATCTCCGCCATGCGCAATTCGTCGATCACCGTTTGCGACACTGTCACCGTGATGCGGCCGCCATCGAAGCGCGACGGAGGCACGTATTTGAGCGCGTTATCCAGCAGATTGGCGAGTACTTCGTGCAGCAGCACGGGATTGCCGCGCGCCATCAGCGGATGGCCGTTGCTGGGGTCGTCCAGACGCTGGAAACCGAGGTCGACGTGGAACGTCAACGCACGTGGCACCCACTCGGCGCCCGTGTCGAACGCGAGCGCGGCCATGTCCACGTTGACGAACCGAGCCGCCTGTTCGCCCGGCTCGGCACGCGCGAGCGAGAGCAGTTGATTGGACAGCCGCACGGCGCGATCAGCCGCGGCGCGTAGCTCACGGACAGCGGCCAGGGTTTGCTGCGGATCGCGCGCGATGGCCGCCTGCTCCGCATGCAGCTTGACGGCGGTGAGCGGCGTGCGCAGTTGATGCGCGGCGTCGGCGATGAACTTGCGCTGGCCGTCGAGTGCCGTTTTCAGGCGGCCGAGCAACGCATTCAGCGCGCCGGTCAACGGGCGAATTTCGACCGGCACATAGGTTTCATCGACCGGTTCGAGCGACGTGTGGGTTTGCCGGTTCAGCGAATCAGCGAGATCGGTAAGCGGATTGAGCTGCTGATTGACCACGCGCCATACGATCACCCAGCCCGCCAGCAGCAGCAACAGCAGCGGCATCATGATCGCGACCAAAAACTCGGCGGCAATGCGAAACCGGTGATGCACCGGCTGACCGACTTCCACGACGATCGGATTACCCGTCGGCTGATCGACCCGGACCTGCGCCACCCGCACCGTCACGCCTTGATGCTGCGTTTCGAATACGTACGCGTAATGCATGCGGCGCACGCTCGTGCCTTGCAGCGGTAGATTGTGATCGCCGGCAATTTCCGTTTCGCCCGTGCTGATCCGGTAGACGAGCTGCTCGACTGGATCCGAGAACATGGCCTGCGCGAGCGGCGGCACCGTGATGCGCGCATCCGGGCCGGCAATCTGGATCTGCTTGGAAATCGCGGTGGCGAGATCGGCGAGCGAACGGTCGACCACGTGCTGCGTGTACTGCCACGCCAGCCAGTAGGCGATCAGGCCGCTCATGAGCGCGAGCAGCGAAAGGGGAGCAGCGAGGCGCCGCAGCAGCGTGCGGCGCAGACTATTGGCGGCCGGCTGGGGCATGATCGAACGCGCGGGAAAGTAGCAACGGCGCAAGCACCGCGAAATATCGCCGGATGCCGGCGAAGTGCGCACCGGGTGCGCGGCGCCGGTCTGGCGTCGTCAGGCCGCAACGTAGCGTGCGGCCGTCACGACGATTATGCGGCCTGACGGATTTCCTGCAACAGGTAACCGAAGCCGCGTACCGTGACGATCTCGACACGGCAGTTTTCGAGCTTTTTACGAACCCGGTGCACATAGACCTCGATTGCGGTGTCGCCGAGATCGCCGCCGAAATGCGTCAGATGGTCTTGCAGCTGTGCCTTGCTGACCACGCGGCCATGACGCAGCAGCAGCATTTCGAGCACCGCGAATTCGCGCGGCGAGAGTTCGAGCGGCTTGTCGTCGTTGAAAATGCGGCGATCGACGCCCGACAGGCGCACACCGCCCAGCGACACTTCCGGACGCGGCATATCGCCGTGCGGACCGCTGCGGCGCATGACCGCGCGGATGCGCGCTTCGAGCTCGGTGGGCTCGAACGGCTTCAGCATGTAGTCGTCGGCGCCGGAATTCAGGCCTTGCACGCGGTCGTTCAGTTCGTCGCGCGCGGTGAGGATGATCACCGGCGTGTGACGATTGCTCTGACGGAAGCGCGAGAGCAGCGTCATGCCGTCGATGCCGGGCAGACCCAGATCGAGGATCACCAGCTCATGGCGATTTTGCGTGAGGGCCTGTTCGGCGAAAATGCCGTCGTGGACCATGTCGACGGTGAAGCCGGCTTGTTCGAGACTGCTTTGGATGCCGCGTGCGATGGGGCGGTCATCTTCGATCAGAAGGAGTCGCATGAGTTTCGCTCAAGTACAATGGGTTAGGCGTTTGGGCAAGCGGTTCGCCGGGGCGCCTGCTGCACAGACAGCGTGCGGCGTGGCCGTACCGAACTGGCACGAAGCGGCCACGAAGCAGGCATCGAGCGGCCTCGAAACGCCAACCGGGCGCTTCTCAACCTGTCACATCGCACCAGTCTCCCGAAGGGCCAGGATAACTTCGGACAACCCGGCGTTTTCCTGAAAGCGATCACGAAGTCATGTCCGAGATAAGCATTCACGAACTGGAAGCCGCAATCAACTTCTGGCGTGCCCGCTCACCTTCGAGCGGCGACGAACTCGTTCTGTGCAAGGAGGCAAGCGCGCTCTCCAAGCCGTATGCGCTGCTGATTGTACAGCGTCAGCACACGCTATCACTGGATCGTTTAGACGGCATTGCCAGGCAAGCGTGGGATTCTTACGTGCACCTTAAGAATAGCCTGTAGAACTGAAGGTTTGGGCAAGGGATTACCTGCAATGCCCTTTCATTGCTGCCAAATTGCTCGATGGTCGGCGCATAAACGCGCCTGAGACGCACCAGCGGTTTTGTATTACGCCGTAATACTGTTGATAAACGTCGCCAGTTTGATGTCGCGCTCGGTCAAGCCGCCGGCCTCATGCGTGGACAGCGTGATATCCACCTTGTTGTAGACGTTGAACCATTCCGGATGGTGATCCATTTCCTGCGCTTTGATCGCCACGCGCGTCATGAAGCCGAATGCTTCGTTGAAGTCGGCGAATTTGAACTGGCGCTGGATCGCGTCGCGGTCCGTCACCGCTTGCCAGCCCTGCAAGCCGGGGAGCTGCGTGGCGCGTTCTTCGGAAGTCAGTTTCTGAATCATGGTGCTACCTCATTGGATCTGAACGGGCACGCCGGTGAGCGTGCGCATTCCTATTTTTTCACGGATGACATCTGCCCGCAGCCGGCCTGCTCTTCAGATATCGCCGTCGGCCAGCCAGCCTTCCTGAGAGCCGCGCGTAATGACGCGGTCGTGCTCGAGGACGTCGCCGGCCGCGAAGGCCGGTTCGGCGGCAAGCCTTGCCAGCAGCGGCGCGAAATCGGTTTGCGCGATGTTGAGCAACTGCGCGAAGTCGTCGATCACAAAGTAGGTTTTCTGGAACGTGTCGATGCGGTAGCGCGTGTGCATCACCCGTTCAAGATCGAAGCCGAGGCGGTTCGGCGCGGCGCTTTGCTGGCTGTAGAGCGTCTCGCCCTTGCTCGACACGATGCCCGCGCCGTAGATCTTCACGCCGTTCGGACTGGCCGCGTCGCGGATCAGCCCGAACTCCACTGTGTACCAATAGAGACGCGCGAGCAGCGGCAGGGCGCCGGCGTCATGGGCGGCGACCGCGGCGCGGCCGTACGCGTGCATGTAGTCCGCGAAAACGGGGTTGATCAGCAGTGGCACGTGGCCGAACAGATCGTGAAAACAGTCCGGCTCCTGCAGATAATCGAGCTGGTCCGGCCGGCGCATCCACCAGGTCACGGGAAAGCGGCGATTCGCCAGATGCTCGAAGAACACCTGGTCCGGTACGAGGCCGGGCACGGCGACGATCTGCCAGCCGGTGGCGGGCGTGAGCTTCGCGTTGATTTCGTCGAATGAGGGCACGCGGTCGGCGGGCATGCCGATTGTGTCGACGCCGGCCAGGAATTCGTCGCAGACGCGCCCTTTGAGCAGCGCCGTCTGGCGCGCGTAAAGCTGTTGCCATACCGCATGGTCGACCGCGCCGTAGCATCCGGTCGGTTGGTCGATGGTGAAATCGGCGCGGGTTTGGAGGCCGGCGTTGAATTGCTCTTTCAGTTTGGCGGTGTTGGCGGTGGACATGATGCTGCGCTCTACGGTGACGGCTTATATATAGGTGATGCAAGTGTAGAGCGGCGGCAGTGCGGAATGGGCGCAATGATGGCGGTTTATGGGCCGATTATGCAATAATCGTGCATGAATAAGCCATTCAATGCGGATATCCAACATGTTAGAACTCGATCACTTCGATCTTGCGCTGCTGGACGTGCTTCAGCGCTTCGGCCGTGCAACGCATCAGCAATTAGCGGAGCAGGTGCCGCTGTCGCCGTCGCAGATTGGACGGCGTCTGCAGCGGCTGGAGCAGCTGGGCGTGGTGGATGGCTATCGCGTCGTGCTGCGGCCCGAAAAGCTCGGGCTTGGCGTCACCGCGTTTACCAGTCTGAAGTTGAAGCACCACGGCGATTCGATCATCGAGCAGTTTCAACAGCAGATTGACGTGCTGCCTGAAGTGCTGGAATGTCATGCCGTGGTGGGCGACGCCGACTATCTCCTGCGCATTGTCGCGCCCGATCTGAATTATCTATCGACGTTCGTGATGAAGAAGCTGATGCGTGTGCCAGGCGTCGACAGCGTGCGCTCGAATATCGTGCTCACCACGTTCAAACGCAATGGCCCGTTGCCGCTGGGCCATCTGTCGCCGGGGACGGCCGCCCCTTGATGCGGCACCGGCCGCCCTGACTCCGCCTGCAGCTCTGGGTTGCCTCAGTCTTATGCCGCTTGCTTCGGCGCGCTGTCCGGGCTCAGCAAATCGACGTAGGCCACCGCCACCAGATCCGATTCCGGCACGCCGAGCGTGGCGAACATCGCATGGGCTTCGGCGTGGCCGCCTTCTTCATCGTCGTCCTGGGCGAGCACCACTTCCAGTTCGACGAAGTCGCCCAGACCGTCGACGCGGTCCAGATGGATCCGCGTGCGCCCGGTCAGATACACGTGCCGTTCCTTGGTGACGATGCCGCGCGTGGTCAGCGCGGTGGCGAGCAGCGCGTGCATGGCTTCCGGATTGGTCACCGGGCTGCGCGTGTAGTACGACGCCTTCGGACCGTCGCGGTCGTCGCGCTGATAGAAGATCAGCTCGGCCGGCGTGCCGTCGTCGAACTGGCGCAGCTTCAGGCGGCCGCGCGGCACGTCGTAGAAAAAGTCCTGCTGGCGGAAGATCAGCGGTGCGTCCGGCGCGAGCTGCGCCGCGCGTTCGCGGAGTTGCTCGAAATGCTGGGCGCGGGCTTTGATTTCAATGTTGCGTGCCATGTCAGGTTCCTGTTGAAGGATGGATTGATCGGCGGCTTCCGGTGTTGCCGAGGCGAAGCTGCCGGGAAGGACAAACCAGGTGGAACGGAAAAGGATGGCGAGCAGGCGCGTGTGCGCGAACCCTCAATCTAACAAAAACTGCGTGACGGTGTGGTTTCAGGCGAGGGTCAAGTGGTCGCGGCGGGCGAGCGGGTTGCTGGACCCGCACGCAGGTGGCTGCTGCGTGAGGAGATAGCGCCGGTTATCTATAGCGATAGGACCATACGGCTTGCAGCTGTCATGAGAGCGGCTCATATCGCACACTCGCTGGCGCTCTCATGCCCGTCACGCGAGCGCCATTCGCGCGATCCTCAAGTGGCCCATTGCTGCTCGATCAGCTTCAACGCCGCGGCAATCGCCGGTTCCTCCTTGCGCTGCGCGAGCGTGATAAAGCTGAGCTGGGTCGGCACGGTAACACCTTCGACGATGGTCAACGCGTGTGCATGCGCTTCGGCGATCGCGGTGGCGTCGCGTGCGAGCGTGAGGCCGACGCCCGATTTGACCAGATCGAGCATCGACGGCTCCTGGTCCACTTCCGCCACCTTGACCGGCTTCACTCCGGCTTCGTCGAAGCAGCGCGTCAACAGCCGGTTATGCGCGGACGCGGGCGGCGTCCAGATCCACGGCAGCGCCGCCAGCGCACGCCAGTCGCGCGCGCCCTTGACGCGGTCTTTCCAGCCGGCCGGCGCGAGCACGCGGTATTGGAAGTGAGTCAGCGTGACCGCGTGGAAAGCGGGGCCGTCGCGCGGTTCGTCTTCGGACGGCAAGCCGATGTAGTAGCCGACATCCAGCTCGCCCGCGCGAACCTGCTCCAGCACCCAGCCCGACATGCCGTGGCGCAAGGCCGTCTCGATGTGCGGCCAGCTTTCCACGAGCTGCTTGAGAAAGCCGCCCAGGCGCAGAAACGCCGGGTCGAGGATCGTGCCGATCCGCAACCGTCCGCGCACTTCGTGACGCAGCGATTGCGCCGCCCGCTGCACGTCGTTCGCCGCGCCGAGCGCGCGTTCGGCGTGCGGCAGCAGCGCCTGTCCGTCACGTGTGAGCGAGAGCCCGTGCGAGGTCCGCGTGAACAACGTGACACCGAGCGTCTCCTGCAAATGCTTGATTTGCAGGCTGACGGCAGGTTGGGTCAGGTGCAGTTGCACGGCGGCACGCGTGAGGTTGCCCTCGCGCGCCACGGTGACGAACGCCCGGAGCAGAGTCAGATCCATAGCCTGATATTAACGCGCCTTATAGCGCAGTTGAGCATTACTCATTGGATTTCCCGGCCCGAAGCGCCGTACGCTTCACCTTCAGCACGGCGTTATCACGCCCCGGGCACGCCGGGGCGGAAGACTTCACACGAAAGAGGACATCATGAGCGAGACATATCAGGACGAAACCCAGCGCAGCGCGACCACCGCCCGTGCGCTGACCCACTTCATCAACGGCAAGACGTTCGAGGGCACGAGCGGCCGTTTCGGCGACGTCTTCAATCCCGCGCAAGGCAGTGTGAGCGCGCGCGTGCCGCTGGCGAGCGTTGCCGAAGTGGATGCCGCCGTCGCTGCCGCCAAGGCCGCGTTTCCCGCGTGGAGTGAAACCGCGCCGATCAAGCGCGCGCGTGTCCTGTTCAAGTTCAAGGAACTGCTCGACCGTCACCACGACGAACTCGCGGAACTGATCACGCGCGAGCATGGCAAAGTGTTTTCGGACGCGAAGGGCGAGGTGATGCGCGGCATCGAGATCGTCGAGTTCGCGTGCGGCATTCCGAACCTGTTGAAGACCGACTTCACCGATCAGATCGGCGGCGGCATCGACAACTGGAATCTGCGTCAGCCGCTCGGCGTGGTCGCCGGCATCACGCCGTTCAATTTCCCGATGATGGTGCCGTGCTGGATGTTCCCCGTCGCGATTGCGTGCGGCAACACGTTTGTGTTGAAGCCGTCAGAGCGCGATCCGTCCTGTTCGAATCGTCTCGCGGAGTTGCTGAAGGAAGCCGGCTTGCCGGACGGCGTGTTCAACGTCGTGCACGGTGATAAGGTCGCTGTCGATGCGTTGCTCGTGCATCCGGAAGTCAGCGCATTGTCGTTTGTCGGTTCGACGCCGATTGCCGAATACATCTACACGGAAGGCACGAGGCACGGCAAGCGTGTGCAGGCTTTGGGCGGAGCGAAGAATCATCTGGTGGTGATGCCGGACGCGGATCTCGACCAGGCCGTCGATGCCTTGATCGGAGCGGCATACGGTTCGGCGGGCGAGCGTTGCATGGCAATTTCGGTGGCCGTCGCGGTGGGACATATCGCCGATGAACTGGTGGAGCGGCTCACACCGCGCGTGAAGAGTTTGAAGATGCTCAACGGCATGGAATCAGATGCCGAGATGGGACCGTTGGTGACGTCGGTGCATCGCGAGAAAGTGGTCGGCTATATC
Organism: Paraburkholderia sp. BL27I4N3; assembly: GCF_003386115.1. Lineage (NCBI taxonomy): Bacteria > Pseudomonadati > Pseudomonadota > Betaproteobacteria > Burkholderiales > Burkholderiaceae > Paraburkholderia > Paraburkholderia sp. BL27I4N3. The sequence continues at coordinate 4,327,366 of NZ_QREJ01000001.1, forward strand.
GACTCGGGCATCGAAGCGGGCGCGAAGCTGGTGGTCGACGGACGCGGCCATCAGGTCAGCGGTCATGAGAAGGGTTTCTTTCTGGGCGGCACTCTGTTCGACAATGTTTCGACCGACATGAAGATCTATCGCGAAGAGATATTTGGACCCGTGCTCTGTGTAGTGCGCGTGCCGGATTTTGCTTCCGCGGTGGAATTGATCAACGCCAACGAGTTTGCTAACGGCGTATCGTTGTTTACGTCCGATGGCGGCGTCGCTCGCGCTTTCTCGCGGCAGATCCAGATCGGCATGGTGGGCATCAATGTGCCGATTCCCGTGCCGATGGCGTGGCATTCGTTTGGTGGCTGGAAGAAGTCGCTGTTCGGCGATCATCATGCGTATGGTGAAGAAGGTGTGCGGTTTTATACGCGCTACAAGAGCATCATGCAGCGCTGGCCCGACAGTATTGCCAAGGGTGCTGAGTTCACGATGCCGGTGGCTAAGTAGTGTGAGGCGATTGCCTTCGGCAGCCTGCGCTTCTGGTGGCATGTCGAAGGCAAAAAACAAAAATAGAGCCCAGGCCGCAGTCGCATGATAACCATGCGACTAGCCGGCAAAAAAGCTTAGGAGACTGAACAATGAGCCATACCGATCCGACGTCCGCGGCCCGGCGTCTCGAAGGCGAATTCGACTACATCATCGTGGGCGCGGGCACAGCGGGTTGTGTGCTGGCCAATCGCTTGACCCAGGATCCCGACGTGCAAGTGCTTCTGCTCGAAGCCGGCGGAAAAGACGACTATCACTGGATTCACGTGCCGGTCGGCTACCTCTATTGCATCGGCAATCCGCGCACGGACTGGCTCTACAAAACGCAGGCGGAAGCGAGCCTCAATGGCCGCGCGCTGTCGTATCCGCGCGGCCGCGTTTTGGGCGGGAGTTCTTCCATCAACGGCATGATCTACATGCGTGGTCAGCGCGAAGATTACGATGAATGGGCGCGCGTCACGAACGACGCATCCTGGTCATGGAACTCGGTGTTGCCGGTCTTCAAACGCAGCGAAGATCACCATGCCGGCGCAAGCGAATCGCATGGCGCGGGCGGACCTTGGCGGGTCGAAAAACAGCGGTTGAAATGGAAGATTCTCGAAGAGTTTTCGCGCGCCGCGCAAGAGGCCGGCATTCCCGCCACCGACGACTTCAACCGCGGCGACAACACTGGTGTCGGCTATTTCGACGTGAATCAGAAACGCGGCATTCGCTGGAATGCATCGAAGGCGTTTCTGCGTCCCGCACTCAAGCGGCCGAATCTCACCGTGATCACCGGCGCGCACACGCAACGCGTCGTATTCGAAGGACGCCGTTGTACGGGCGTCGAATATCGCGGCGACAACACAGACTATCTGGCCAAGGCTCGCTGCGAAGTGATCCTCAGTTCAGGTGCGGTGAATTCACCGCAGTTGCTTGAACTCTCCGGTATCGGCAATGGCGCGCGTCTGCAGACTCTGGGTATCGAGGTCGTCAACGATCTGCGCGGCGTGGGCGAGAATCTGCAAGATCATTTGCAATTGCGCATGGCCTATAAGGTCGACGGCGTGCGTACGCTCAATACAGCGTCCGCGCATTGGTGGGGCAAGTTGCTGATCGGCATGCAGTACGCGTTTTTTCAAAGCGGCCCAATGTCGATGTCGCCGTCGCAACTTGGTGCATTTGCCAAATCCGATCCAGGCGATCGCTCGCTCACGCGGCCCGACCTCGAATATCACGTCCAGCCGCTTTCGCTCGATCGCTTCGGCGAGCCGCTGCATCGGTTCAACGCTTTCACGGCGTCGGTATGCCAGTTGCGGCCCACTTCGCGCGGCAGCATTCACATCGAATCCGCCGATGCTTCAGCGCCACCCCTGATCGCGCCGAACTACCTCTCCACCGACTACGACCGGCACGTTGCCGCCAACGCGCTGCGTCTTACTCGCCGCATCGCGGCGGCTCCCGCGCTCGCACGCTACCGGCCGCAGGAGATTTTGCCTGGCATTCAGTACCAGACCGAAGAGGAGTTGCAGCAGGCCGCCGGCGCGGTCGGCACGACTATCTTCCATCCAGTCGGCACCTGCCGTATGGGGACCACCGACGACCCCGGCGCCGTGGTCGACAACCGCCTACGGGTTATCGGTGTTGACGGACTGCGCGTGGTCGATGCATCTGTCATGCCGACCATCACCTCGGGCAACACCAATTCGCCCACGCTGATGATCGCCGAGCGCGCCAGCGACATGATCCGCGAAGATCGGCGAGCGCACGTGGGCGGCAGCTTCGCGGCACAGACTAGCGCAACGCCTTCCATGTCCGCGGCGTGACAACTAGCGCACGAGCCGCATGAGATGTCCGTCCGACCTGCTCGGCGGGCATCTCGCACGTATGCACCCCGTTCGGGGCCGGTGTCATCCACTTCCACTAAGTGCAAATCCCAATGAATGCGCTGCATCATTGGCGCGACAATGGCACCCATGCTGCGTGCCGCCCCATGGATCACCGTCCGCATTGGTGCAGCACGCCAACGAGCGGCACGGGGTGCCGCCGTCATAAAAAGTCGCGCAGCGGTTCGCGCGGAAGATCGTAGTGCTTCGCCTTACTCCGTATGGAAGGGAACATGATTCTCGGCGATACGATTCTCGAAACGCGCGGCCTCACCCGTGAGTTCAAAGGCTTCATCGCCGTGAACGGTGTGAACCTGCGCGTGCGCCGTGGCTCGATCCATGCGCTCATCGGCCCGAACGGGGCAGGCAAGACCACCTGCTTCAATCTGCTCACCAAGTTTCTGGAACCCACTGCGGGCCAGATCGTTTTCAACGGCATCGACATCACCGGCGAACGCCCGGCGCAGATTGCGCGGCGCGGCATTATTCGTTCGTTCCAGATTTCCGCGGTGTTTCCGCATCTGACAGCATTGCAGAATGTGCGTATCGGTTTGCAGCGCCAGCTCGGCACGGCATTTCATTTCTGGAAGAGCGAGCGCACGCTACGCCAACTCGATGACCGCGCAATGGATCTGCTCACCCAGGTCGGACTGACCGATTTCGCCGAAGTGTTGACGGTCGAACTTTCCTATGGCCGCAAACGCGCGCTGGAAATTGCCACCACGCTCGCCATGGAGCCCGAACTCATGTTGCTCGACGAACCGACGCAAGGCATGGGCCATGAGGACGTCGATCGCGTGACGGCGTTGATCAAAAAAGTATCGAGCGGCCGCACCATCCTGATGGTCGAGCACAACATGAATGTGATCGCCGGCATCTCCGACACGATTACGGTGCTGCAACGAGGCGAGGTGCTCGCCGAAGGCAGCTACGCCGAAGTGTCGAAAAATCCGCTCGTGATGCAAGCCTATATGGGCAGCGCCGACGCGGCGCTCGCCGGAGCTCACGCATGAATACGATTGCCGAGCGAGAAAGCCTCGACATAAGCGGGACGGATAACGCCGTTCCTGCGCTGGACATCAAGGGTTTGCAGGCGTGGTACGGGGAATCCCATATTCTGCATGGCGTCGATCTGACGGTGAACCGCGGCGAAGTCGTCACGCTGCTGGGCCGCAACGGCGCGGGCCGGACCACTACGCTGCGCGCCATCATGGGCTTGACCGGACGGCGCACCGGTTCGATCCGCATCGGCGGACGCGAAACCATCAGTCTGCCCACGCATCGGATCGCGCATTGCGGCGTGGGTTACTGTCCGGAAGAACGGGGTATTTTTTCGAGCCTCTCATGCGAGGAAAACCTGCTCTTGCCGCCGCCCATCGGCGACAAGGCGCACATGATGTCGCTCGAAGAAATCTATTCGATGTTCCCTAATCTGGAGGAACGCCGCGCCAGCCAAGGCACCCGGCTGTCCGGCGGCGAACAGCAGATGCTGGCGGTGGCGCGTATTCTGCGCACCGGCGCGAGCCTGCTGCTGCTCGACGAAATCTCGGAAGGGCTCGCGCCTGTCATCGTGCAGGCGCTGGCGCGCATGATCATGACACTCAAGGCGCGGGGCTACACCGTCGTGATGGTCGAACAGAACTTTCGTTTTGCCGCGCCGCTGGCGGACCGCTTCTATGTGATGGAGCACGGCGCGATTGTCGAGCACTTCGGGGCAAGTGAACTCGAAAGCAAGATGCCGGTCCTGCACGATCTACTGGGCGTATAAAAGCGCCCGATTGCCTCTGATAACCACAAGCGAAGAAACCAGGAGACAGGAATGAAAAAGAACCCACTCGCGCGGCTTGCCACACTCTGTTTCGCGGTCGCCGCCGGCGCCGCCTTGACGATGAGCAGCGCGCAAGCGGCTGACGACGCGGTGAAGATCGGTTTCATCACCGACATGTCCGGTCTGTATGCGGACATCGACGGGCAGGGTGGACTCGAAGCGATTCGCATGGCGGTGGCGGATTTCGGCGGCAAGGTCAACGGCAAGCCGATCACGGTGGTGTATGCGGACCACCAGAACAAGGCGGACATCGCGGCGTCGCGCGCGCGTGAATGGTTCGACCGTGACGGCGTCGATCTGCTGATCGGCGGCACGAATTCGGCAACCGGTCTGTCGATGAACACCGTGGCCGGAGAAAAGAAGAAGGTGTACATCAGCATTGGCGCGGGCGCGGACACGCTGACCAATGAGCAATGCACGCCGTACACGATCCATTATGCGTACGACACCACGGCGCTGGCCAAGGGCACGGGTTCGGCGGTGACGAAGCAGGGCGGCAAGACGTGGTACTTCCTGACGGCCGACTATGCCTTCGGCAAGGCGCTGGAGAAGAACACGTCGGACGTGGTGAAAGCGAATGGCGGCCAGGTGCTGGGCGCGGTGCGTCATCCGCTGTCGGCGTCAGACTTCTCGTCGTTCCTGTTGCAGGCGCAAGCGTCGAAAGCACAGATCCTCGGCCTCGCCAACGCGGGCGGCGACACGATCAACGCGATCAAGGCGGCCAAGGAGTTCGGCATTACCAAGACGATGAAACTCGCCGCGCTGCTGATGTTCATCGACGACGTGCATAGCCTGGGTCTCGAAACCACGCAAGGCCTCGTACTGACGGACAGTTGGTACTGGAACAAGGACGCCACCACCCGCAAGTGGGCGCAACGCTACTTCGACAAGATGAGAAAGATGCCTTCGAGCCTGCAGGCAGCCGACTACTCGGCGACCATGACCTATCTGAACGCAGTGAAGGCGGTGGGTTCGACCGACTCCGACAAGGTGATGGCACAACTGAAAAAGACCAAGATCGACGATTTCTATGCGAAGGGCTACATCCGTCAGGACGGCAGCATGATCCACGACATGTACCTGATGCAGGTCAAGACGCCGGCCGAATCCAAAGAGCCGTGGGACTACTACAAGATCACGGCGACGATCCCCGGGGAGCAGGCGTTCACGACCAAGGCCGAAACGCGCTGCGCGCTGTGGAAGTAATCGCTGGTTCATAACCAGATGGCCGTCTGCCTCGTCGTCTTGACGGGCGATGCGTGCTGCCGTGATGGTACACAGGCAGACGGCGAAGCGTTTCACATGCCGCGCGCGATCGGCGTCGTTGCCGCTGATTGCGCGCCGGCCGGATCGTGCGTGACCGATCTCACCTTGGCGATGGGTTAAGGCTTCAATGGAAATCTTTGGCGTTCCGCTACCGGCGATGCTCAGCCAGCTGTTGCTGGGGCTCGTGAACGGCTCGTTCTATGCAATATTGAGCCTCGGGCTGGCGGTGATCTTCGGCTTGCTCAACGTGATCAATTTCGCTCACGGCGCGTTGTTCATGCTGGGCGCCATGCTCGCGTGGATGGGCTTTTCGTATTTCGGCCTGCCGTATTGGCTGATGTTGGTGCTGGCACCGCTGATCGTCGGGTTGTTCGGCATCGTGATCGAGCGCTCCATGCTGCGCTGGCTCTACAAGCTCGATCATCTGTACGGGCTCTTGCTGACATTCGGGCTCACGCTCGTGGTGGAAGGCGTGTTCCGCTCCATCTACGGTTCGTCCGGTCAGCCCTACGACGTACCGTCGGCGCTTTCCGGCGCAACCAATCTCGGCTTCATGTTCCTGCCGAACTATCGCGCGTGGGTCGTGGTGGCTTCGTTGGCGGTGTGCTTCGCGACATGGTTTGTGATCGAGAAGACGCGTCTCGGCGCCTATCTGCGCGCCGGTACGGAAAACCCGAAATTGGTCGAAGCGTTCGGCATCAACGTGCCGCTGATGATTACGCTCACCTACGGCTTCGGCGTCGCGCTGGCGGCGTTTGCGGGCGTGCTCGCGGCACCGGTGATTCAGGTCTCGCCGCTGATGGGCCAGCCGATGATCATCACGGTGTTCGCGGTGGTCGTGATCGGCGGCATGGGTTCGATCATGGGCTCGATTCTCACCGGTTTGCTGCTCGGCGTGATCGAAGGGCTGACGCGCGTGTTTTACCCGGAAGCGTCGGCGACCGTCGTCTTCGTGATCATGGCGCTGGTGTTGCTGGTGCGCCCGGCGGGTCTCTTCGGCAAGGAAAAATGATGCAGAGAAAAGTGCTCTACGGTCTGCTGCTGATCGTGCTGCTCGCGGTGCCCGTGCTCGGCATCTATCCGCTCTTCGTAATGAAGGTGCTGTGCTTCGCGCTGTTCGCGGCGGCGTTCAATTTGCTGATCGGCTACACCGGGTTGCTGTCGTTTGGCCACGCCATGTTTCTCGCTTCGGCTGGCTATGTGACGGGCTATGCGATCCAGTCGCTCGGCTTCTCGCCGGAACTCGGTGTGCTGGCCGGCACCGCGGCGGCGACCTTGCTCGGCCTGATCGTGGGTCTCTTCGCGATTCGCCGCCAGGGCATCTACTTCGCGATGGTCACGCTGGCGCTCGCGCAGATGGTCTACTTCGTGTTCCTGCAGGCGCCGTTCACGCATGGCGAGGATGGTCTGCAAGGCGTGCCGCGCGGCAAGCTGTTCGGCGTGCTGGATCTGTCGTCCGACATGGCGCTGTATTTCGTCGTGCTCGCCGTGATGGTGCTGGCCTTCCTGCTGATCGTGCGGATCGTGCATTCGCCGTTCGGGCAGGTGCTGGTGGCCATCAAGGAGAACGAGCCGCGCGCGGTGTCGCTCGGCTACGATACGGATCGCTTCAAGCTGCTCGCGTTCATTCTGTCGGCGGGAATTGCGGGTCTCGCGGGTTCGCTCAAGGTGTTGGTGCAAGGCTTCGAGACGTTGAGCGACGCGTATTGGACCATGTCCGGCCTCGTGATCCTGATGACGCTCGTCGGCGGCATGGGTACGTTGTTCGGGCCGCTGCTCGGCGCGGCGCTGATCGTCGCGCTCGAGGATCGGCTCGGCGATATCGGCGGGGCACTGGCGACGACCACGGGCGTCGAGTGGTTCCGCTCGCTGGGCGAATCGGTGACCATCGTCACCGGCGTGATTTTCATTGCCTGCGTGCTGGCGTTCCGGCGTGGCATCGTCGGCGAAATTATCGCGCGAGTGCGGCCGCTGCGGGCCTGACGTTTAGTGAAATGGGCAATTGCTTCGGCATCCGATATAATCCAGCCGTCTCGATGCGGCAGGTTGAAGAGGGCGGCAATCGAGTCGAAATGCATACACGGTACGGCTCGCACAACCGCGCCCCAATTCGGTGCCGCAGTGCACCACTAGGGTAATTGCTAGTTGTAGTACGTGGAGTGCTCGTTTAATCTTCATGCAGTTCTGATGCACCACGAATTTTGCAGGTGGAGAACGAGGAGACAATGAGGCACTCAGTGCCCAGACGAAAGCGCTGTTGGATTGATATCCAACAGCGCTTTTTATTTGTACTTCCGGTTATTCGCCATTCAAATTCCCCGCTAATTCGGTGACCCTTTTTCATTCGCCGAACATGTCTCTATTTCACACGTCTCAACCCTGCAAAACGCTTGCCGTGCGCGGCTTTCGTCCGCTAAACTCGCTATTCACCGACCGCATGGTCGGGATTTAAATCTGTCCATTTAAATTCGAATGGATAACGGGGTTGATAGAGGAGCGGCATGAAGTCGGCATTGCGTTGGATCAGCGCGGCATTGGTCGCCACCGGAGTGAGCGCAGCATGGAGCGGCCATGCATTCGCGGACGTGAAAATCGGCGTGACCGTGTCGGCAACCGGCCCGGCCGCATCGCTCGGCATTCCGGAAAAGAACACGATCGCACTGCTGCCTAAAGAGGTGGCAGGTCAGAAGATTGATTACATTGTCCTCGACGACGCCACGGATTCCACCCAGGCTGTCAAGAACGCACGCAAGCTCACGAGCGAAGATCACGTGGATGCGTTGATCGGCTCGACCGTCGTGCCGAACTCGCTGGCCATGATCGACGTCGCCGCCGAAACCACCACGCCCATGATCTCCATGGCGGCCGCGGCGAGCATCGTCGAGCCGATGGACGCGAAGCGCGCGTGGGTCTTCAAGACGCCGCAGAACGACATTCTCATGGCCACAGCCATCGCGCAGCACATGTCGAACCACGGTGTGAAGACGGTGGCCTTTATTGGTTTCTCCGACGCCTACGGCGAGAGCTGGTTCAGGGAATTCGGCAAGGCTGCCGATCTCGCGAAGATCAAGGTCGTCGCGAGCGAACGCTTCGCACGCAACGACGCATCGGTGACCGGCCAGGTGCTGAAGATCATGTCGCAGAATCCAGACGCGGTGCTGATTGCGGGTGCCGGCACACCGGCCGCGCTGCCGCAGAAAACGCTCAGGGAGCGTGGCTATAAAGGCAAGTACTATCAGACGCACGGCGTCGCCAATAACGATTTCCTGCGTGTGTGCGGCAAGGATTGCGAAGGCACCTATCTGCCGGCGGGTCCGTTGCTCGTTGCCGAGCAATTGCCTGATTCGAATCCGGTGAAGAAGAGTGCGCTTGCCTATAAGCGCGCGTACGAAACCGCTTACGGCGCCGGCTCGGTGTCGACCTTCGGCGGCCACGCATGGGACGCGGGCCTGCTGCTGCAACGCGCGATTCCGCTGGCGTTGAGGAAGGGTCAACCGGGTACGCCTGCATTCCGTGAAGCATTGCGGGCCGCACTGGAAAGCACTAAAGACATGCCCGCGTCGCACGGCATCTTCAATATGAGCGCGAACGACCATGCTGGTCTCGATCAGCGGGCACGCGTGATGGTGGAGATTGTCGGCGGCAAGTGGAAGTTGTCCGGCGACTGAGCGAAGGCAAAACGATATGGACCTTCAATAAACAAAAGACGCGTGCAGTTGACGCGTCTTTTTTATTGTCCGCATCGCGTGAAAAAGTGTGGCTCCGCCGCTTCAGGACAAACCCGCATTTGGGTTGCAGTCTATTGACCGTCAATCATGCAGAACGCAATACTACTAACATGTTAGTGTTTTGTTCACAGGATATCGCAGCAGTTTGCAGTCGTGGTATGCGCAGTGAAGTAGCAGCAAAGCGGCGACGGTATTCGCGCTGAGCAGGGAAAACCATGCTTGGCACGCCAGAACCCTATAACTAGATTCAGACACCCGGCCCACGAGTCGGATTTCAGATACGCGCTTCAAAGCGTTTGGAGACTTGCAATGAAAAAGACAAAGCAATGGGTACGCACCGGCATTGCCATGGCGTTGATGTGCAGTGCGGGCGCGGCGTTCGCTCAGGTGAAAATCGGCGTGACGCTTTCTACCACGGGGCCGGCCGCATCGCTCGGGATTCCTGAAAAGAACACGATTGCACTGCTGCCGAAAGAGATCGGCGGCAAGACCGTGCAGTACATCATTCTCGACGACGGATCCGATACCGGCAAAGCCGTGCAGAACACGCGCAAGCTGATCGACGAAGACCACGTCGACGCGATCATCGGCTCGACCGTCACGCCGAATTCGCTCGCCATGCTCGACGCCGCTGCCGAAGGCAAGACGCCGGTGATCTCGCTGGCGGCATCGGCGGCGATCATTTCGCCGATGGACGCGAAGCGCGCATGGGCCTTCAAACCGCCGCAGAACGACAGCCTGATGGCCGACGCCATCGCCGATTACATGGAGCATCACGGCGTAAAGACGGTGGGCTTCATCGGCTTCGCGGATGCCTATGGCGACGGCTGGAACAACGTCTTCACCGCGGCGGCCGCTGCACACAATCTGAAGATCGTCTCGAACGAGCGCTTTAACCGCACCGATGCATCGGTGACGGGCCAGGTGCTGAAGACGATGGCTGCGAACCCGGACGCGGTGCTGATCGCGGGCGCGGGCACGCCGTCGGCGCTGCCGGCCAAGACGCTCAAGGAGCGCGGCTACAAGGGCAAGGTCTATCAGACTCACGGCGTCGCCAACAACGACTTCCTGCGCGTGTGCGGCAAGGACTGCGAAGGCGAATTCCTGCCGGCCGGACCGATCCTCGTGGCGGATCAACTGCCTGACTCGAACCCGGTGAAGAAGTCGTCGCTGGCTTATAAGTCGGCGTATGAGAAAGCGTATGGCGCGGGCTCGGTGGCGACGTTCGGCGGGCACGCATGGGACGCCGGCCAGATGTTGCAGGCCGCGATTCCTGTCGCACTGAAGACCGCTCAGCCGGGCACGGAACAGTTCCGCGTGGCACTGCGTGGGGCGCTTGAGAACATCAAGGAACTGCCTGTCTCGCACGGCATCATGAACACCACGACGACCGACCACAACGGCCTCGATAAGCGCGCACGCGTGATCGTGCAGATCGTCGACGGCAAGTGGAAGCTGCAGAACGACTAACAACAAAAGCGGTACGCGCCTCTCGCGCAACGTGCGGCATGTGACGCCGCATTGCCATTCTGTTCGATGACAATGGCATCGACCGCCGCGCCGTGACCGGCGCGGCGGTCGCCTTTTCAGGGCATAGGGGGTCGATGGACGGCCACGAGTTCTGCCGCCACGACGGTTTCCCAGTTTCGATTTCGACGCTTCAGGACGAGGAAGTATGGATCTATCAATTGCGGCGATCCTCGCGCAGGACGGCATCACCACGGGCGCGATCTACGCGCTGCTAGCGCTCGCGCTGGTGCTGGTGTTCTCCGTGACGCGGGTGATCTTCATCCCGCAGGGGGAGTTTGTTTCGTACGGCGCGTTGACGCTCGCCGCACTGCAGACGCAGAAATTCCCAGCCACCTGCTGGTTGCTGATGGCGATGGGCGCGGCCTGCTTTGTCGTCGAGATAGCGGGGCTGGTGCGGCATCCCGAACGGCGCCGGCATGCGGCGCGCACGCTGGTCATGCTGGTCGGCAAATATCTGCTGTTTCCGATCGCGGTCTATGCGCTCACACAAAGCGTTTTCATGCATACGCTGCCGATGATCGTGCAGATCGCGTTGACGCTGCTGATCGTGATTCCGATGGGACCTTATGTGTACCGGCTCGCGTATGAGCCGATCGCGGAGGCAAGCACGCTGCTGCTGTTGATCGTGGCGGTGGCAGTGCACTTCGCGATGGTCGGCTTGGGTCTCGTGATGTTCGGTGCGGAAGGTTCACGCACTACAGCGTTTTCCGATGCGACCTTCAACATCGGCACACTGACGATTTCCGGGCAAAGCCTGTGGGTGGTCGGCACGGCGGCGGTGTTGATCGGCGCGCTGTATCTTTACTTCGATCGCTCAATCTCGGGCAAGGCGTTGCGCGCGACGTCGGTGAACCGGCTCGGCGCACGGCTCGTCGGCATCGGCACGACGCAAGCGGGGCGCCTCGCATTCACGCTGGCGGCAGGCCTCGGCGCGCTGTGCGGCATCCTCGTCGCACCCTTGACCACCATCTACTACGACTCGGGCTTCCTGATCGGTTTGAAGGGCTTTGTGGGGGCGATTATCGGCGGGCTCGTCAGCTATCCGCTGGCGGCCGCGGGCTCGATCCTGGTCGGTCTGCTGGAGTCGTATTCGTCGTTCTGGGCGAGCGCTTACAAGGAAGTGATCGTGTTCACGTTGATCATCCCCGTGTTGCTCTGGCGAAGTCTCGCCAGTCCGCACGCCGAAGAGGAAGAGGAGTGACGCGATGAAACGGATCATGCAAAACAAGTTCTTCTGGCTGTTCCTCGTGGTGCTGTTCGCGTTGCCGGTGTTGCCGCAACCGATTCACGTGCCTGAATACTGGGTGACGCTGCTCAACTACATCGGTCTGTATTCGATCGTCGCGATCGGTCTTGTGCTGCTGACAGGAATCGGCGGGATGACGAGCTTCGGGCAAGCCGCGTTTGTCGGCATCGGCGCTTATGCGACCGCGTATCTGACGACGCAGTATGGCGTTTCGCCGTGGCTGGCGTTGATTGCAGGTGTGGTAGTGACGGCGTTGATCGCGCTGATGCTCGGTTTGGTGACGATGCGGTTGTCAGGACACTTTCTGCCTCTCGGCACGATCGCCTGGGGACTCGCGCTCTTCTACCTGTTCGGCAATCTTGAGATGCTGGGCAAGTACGACGGCATCAACGGGATTCCGGTGCTGAACGTATTTGGCATCAACCTCGAATCCGGCCGTCATATCTATTACCTGATCTGGCTGGTTGTGCTCGGTGCGGTCATTTCTGTTCAGAATCTGCTTAATAGTCGTCCGGGGCGGGCGATCCGCGCGCTACGTGGCGGCGGCATGATGGCCGAGGCGATGGGCGTCAACACCGGATGGATGCGCGTGGTGATCTTCGTGTACGCGGCGGTGCTAGCCTCGGTCTCCGGTTTCCTCTACGCCCACCTGCAGCGCGCGGTGAACCCGACGCCTTTCGGTCTGAATCACGGCATCGAATTTCTGTTCATGGCCGTCGTGGGCGGCGTCTCGCACGTCTGGGGCGCGGTGCTCGGCGCGGCGATCCTGACGGTGCTGCAAGATTATTTGCAAACCTTGCTGCCGAAGCTGCTCGGCGAGAACGGCAACTTTGAAGTGATCGTGTTCGGCATCTTTATGGTGCTGCTGCTGCAATACGCGCGGCAAGGCGTTTGGCCGTTCGTCGCGCGATTTTTCCCGAAGGGCCCGCGCGCTCACGTCGCGGATCACGCCGAGCCGTTGCCGCAGCGCAGCAAGCCGGCGGCCGGTGAAGACCTGCTGACGGTGAATAAAGCGCGCAAGCAATTCGGCGGTCTGGTCGCGGTGAACGATGTCAGCTTCGAGGTGAAGGCGGGGCAGATCATCGGCCTGATCGGTCCGAATGGCGCCGGCAAGTCGACGACCTTCAATCTGGTCACCGGCGTGTTGCAGGCGACCAGCGGTGAGATCACGTTCCGCGGCGAGCGCATCGATTCGCTGAGTTCACGTGAAATCGTCAAACGCGGAATCGGCCGCACGTTCCAGCACGTCAAGCTGCTGCCGGGCATGACAGTGCTTGAGAACGTCGCGATTGGCGCGCATCTGCGCGGGCAAGCCGGTGTCTGGCGCAGCATCGTGCGCCTGAACAGCACGGAAGAAGCGCGCTTGATGGCCGAGGCGGCTCGTCAGATTCGCCGCGTCGGCCTTGAACAACACATGTACGACGAAGCCGGAAGCCTCGCGCTGGGACAGCAGCGGATTCTCGAAATCGCTCGCGCGCTGTGTTGCGATCCGACGCTGCTGCTGCTGGATGAACCGGCCGCTGGTCTGCGCTACCAGGAAAAGCTGCAACTGGGCGACCTGCTGCGCCGCCTGAAGGCTGAAGGCATGAGCGTGCTGCTGGTGGAACACGATATGGACTTCGTTATGAATCTCACCGATCGGCTGGTGGTCATGGAGTTCGGAACTCGTATCGCCGAAGGTCTGCCGCAAGAGGTACAACAAGACCCGGCGGTGCTGGAAGCTTATCTCGGCGGGGTGGAGTGATGGAGAACACGATGAATGCTGCCGGCCCGATTCTCGATGTGGACGGTTTGTCGGTCCGCTATGGCAAGGTGGAGGCGCTGCACGGCGCGGCGATCAAGGTGCGAGCCGGCCAGATTGTCTCGGTAATCGGCCCGAACGGTGCGGGCAAGTCCACGCTGTTGAACGCGATCATGGGCGCGTTGCCAACCACGGGCCATGCGAAGGGCACCGTCCTGTACCAAGGCGAAGACGTCAGCGCCGTGCCGGTCGAGAAGCGTGTGTCGCGCGGTATGTGTCTCGTGCCGGAGAAACGCGAGTTGTTTGCGTCGATGACAGTGGAAGACAACCTCGTCCTGGGCGCCTATCGGCGCAAACGGGCAGGGGAGCGCAACTTCCTGGATCAGCTCGTACCGGTCTTTACCCTGTTTCCGCGGCTGAAAGAGCGGCGCAAGCAGGCTGCCGGAACTTTGTCCGGTGGCGAGCGGCAGATGCTCGCAGTGGGCCGGGCGCTCATGGGCAAGCCGGACCTGCTGATGCTGGACGAGCCGAGTCTCGGTCTCGCACCGTTGATCGTGAAAGAAATCTTCCACATCATCAGCGCGCTGCGGCAGACCGGCGTTGCGACATTGCTGATCGAACAGAATGCGCGCGCCGCGCTGCAAATCTCCGATTACGGCTATGTGCTGGAAACCGGTGAACTGGCGCTCGAAGGGCCGGCGGCGGACCTGGCGCAGAATCCGCGTGTGATCGAAACCTATCTTGGGCTGGCGAAGAAAGTGGCTTAGCGCCTGAGTTTGCTTCTGTTTCCGGCTTGTTCGAAGCGGCGTGTTTCACGTGAAACACGCCGCTTTTTCATAGGTTGGCCATTCGGACGAAATTCGGGCCTAAACCGAACCCGCTATAATTCGCCCATACTTTTCTTTTGAAGGCTCACGCGATGATCTGGCGTGAGATCTCGCGATGCTCTTTCCCACAGAATTTGACGTAATCGTCGTCGGCGGTGGTCATGCCGGCACCGAAGCCGCTTTAGCCTCGGCGCGCATGGGTAATACGACGCTCCTGTTGACCCACAATATCGAAACCCTCGGCCAGATGAGCTGCAATCCGTCGATCGGCGGCATTGGCAAGGGCCATCTCGTGAAGGAGGTCGATGCGCTCGGCGGTGCAATGGCGGCCGCCACCGATGAGGGCGGCATCCAGTTCCGCATCCTGAATTCGTCGAAGGGTCCGGCCGTTCGTGCGACGCGCGCGCAAGCTGACCGTCTGCTGTATAAGCAGGCTATCCGGCATCGGCTGGAGAATCAGCCGAACCTGTGGCTTTTCCAGCAAGCTGTCGACGATCTGATGGTGGAGGGCGATCGCGTCGTTGGTGCCGTTACGCAGGTGGGAATTCGTTTTCGGGCGCGCGCGGTGGTCCTGACGGCAGGGACGTTCCTTGACGGCAAGATTCATGTGGGTTTGAACAACTACACTGGCGGCCGCGCCGGCGATCCGGCTGCGGTGTCATTGTCCGCGCGTCTGAAGGAACTGAAGCTGCCACAAGGTCGGCTCAAGACAGGGACGCCACCGCGAATTGATGGTCGCACGATCGATTTTTCCCAACTTGAGGAGCAGCCGGGCGATCTGGATCCGGTGCCGGTCTTCTCGTTTCTTGGGCGCGTTGAGCAGCATCCGCGGCAAGTGCCGTGCTGGGTGACGCACACCAACGAACGCACGCACGACATTATTCGCGGCGGTCTCGACCGTTCGCCGATGTACACCGGCGTGATCGAGGGGGTGGGGCCGCGCTATTGCCCGTCGATCGAGGACAAGATTCACCGATTCGCGTCGAAAGAATCGCATCAGATTTTCCTCGAACCGGAAGGCCTGACGACCAATGAGTTCTATCCCAACGGAATTTCCACAAGCCTGCCGTTCGATGTGCAACTGGAACTCGTGCGCTCAATGCGCGGGTTGGAGCACGCACACATCCTGCGGCCGGGTTATGCGATTGAGTATGACTACTTTGACCCGCGCGGGCTGAAGGCATCGCTCGAAACCAAGGTGATCCATGGGCTGTTCTTCGCCGGTCAGATCAACGGTACGACTGGCTATGAAGAGGCGGCGGCGCAGGGTCTGCTGGCGGGCATCAATGCAGGTCTGTTTGTGCAAGGCAAGGAAGCGTGGTGCCCGCGCCGTGATGAAGCTTATCTTGGTGTGCTCGTCGACGATCTGGTGACGCGCGGCGTGTCTGAGCCGTACCGCATGTTCACAAGCCGCGCGGAATATCGCTTGAGCTTGCGCGAAGACAACGCGGATATGCGCCTTACGGAGATTGGTCGTGAACTCGGTGTCGTTGACGACACCCGCTGGGACGCTTTCAGCCGCAAGCGCGATGCTGTTTCACGTGAAACAGAGCGTCTTCGCACGACGTGGGTTAATCCTAAGACCTTACCGGCAGACGAGGCGACTACGTTGCTGGGCAAGCCGATCGACCATGAGTACAGCCTGGCGGACCTGCTGCGTCGACCGGGCGTGTCCTACGACGGGGTTTGCGGCTTGCGCGCCGGCGCCTGTGCCGCGCCGGAGACCTTGGCCGAAGACGATGTTCTGCTCGCCCAGATCAAGGAACAGATCGAAATCGGCATTAAATATCAGGGCTATATCGAGCGCCAGGCCGGCGAAATCGAGCGAAACGAGGCGCACGAGAGTACGCGCTTGCCCGACGGGCTGGACTATGCGGAAGTTCGCGGGCTGTCATTCGAAGCACGCCAGAAGCTAACGCAATTTCGCCCTGAGACCATTGGGCAGGCGTCGCGTATTTCGGGCATCACGCCGGCGGCGATTTCCTTGTTGATGGTCCATCTGAAGCGCGGGCTGGGCCGTCGTCCGACGAAACCCGCCGAACCTGGCACAGACAGCACGCCGGTGACGCAATGACGTTGAGCCAGAAGGGGAGTGGCCGGGAAGCGTTGGCGCCGTTGCTTGAGGCCGGTGTTCGCGAACTCGGGCTCAAGTTGAGTGACGCGCAACTCGGCAAACTGCTCGACTATGTCGCGTTGTTGTCGAAGTGGAACGCCGTCTATAACCTCACGGCGATCCGCGATCCGCGCCAGATGCTGGTTCAGCATATTCTGGATTCGCTTTCGATCGTGCCGCACCTCGCGCCGCTAGGCGCGTCCTCCGTGCTCGACGTTGGCTCGGGTGGCGGTCTGCCGGGCATTGTGCTCGCGATTGTCCTGCCAGAATGGACCGTGACCGTGAACGACATCGTTCACAAAAAGACGGCGTTCCAGGCGCAGGCCAAGGCTGAACTCGGCCTTGCGAATCTCTCCGTGGTAACCGGCCGGGTCGAGACTTTGCAGCCAGGCGCCGAAGTACCGGCAAAGTTCGACGTAATTGTCTCGCGCGCATTCGCAGAGCTCGCGGATTTCGTTACACTGGCCCGTCATCTGGTTGCGGAGCAGGGCGCAATCTGGGCCATGAAAGGGGTGCGCCCGGACGGCGAGATCCAACGCTTGCCGGCGGGCGCCCACGTGGAACAGGTTATCCGGCTGAACGTGCCGTCGCTCGATGCCGAGCGGCATCTGATCAAAGTTTTGGTGGATGTTGCCAGCTAGCAGACTAGCGGCTGGCACATACCGGCCTCTTAGCCGCACCAGCATCACCCACGATTTTTACTTCATCCAAGCTGCAAAAGGGACACTCCAACGATGGCAAAAATCTTCTGCGTTGCGAACCAGAAGGGCGGCGTCGGCAAAACGACGACCACAGTCAATCTGGCCGCGAGCTTGGCAGCGCAGGGACAGCGAGTCCTACTCATCGACCTGGACCCGCAGGGCAACGCCACGATGGGCAGCGGCATCGATAAGGCTGCGTGCGCAAACACTGTCTACGAAGTGCTGGTGGACGGTGTTGCGGTGTCCGATGCACGAGTGCGGCCGGAGGCAGTCGATTACGACGTGCTGCCCGCGAACCGTGAACTCGCCGGCGCCGAAGTCGAATTGGTCAGTGTGCAGAGCCGTGAGCGGCAATTGAAGATTGCACTCGCGGCAGTCGAAAACGAATATGATTTTGTGCTGATCGACTGCCCGCCGGCCTTGTCGCTGCTGACCCTCAACGGCCTGTGCGCCGCGCACGGCGTCGTGATCCCGATGCAGTGCGAGTACTTCGCACTCGAAGGTTTGTCCGATCTGGTCAACACCATCAAACAGGTGCACGCGAACCTCAACCGCGACCTGAAGGTGATCGGTCTGTTGCGCGTGATGTTCGACCCGCGCATCACGCTGCAGCAGCAAGTCTCGGATCAGCTGAAAGAGCATTTCGGCGACAAGGTGTTCGACGTGGTGATCCCGCGCAACGTGCGTCTCGCCGAGGCACCCAGCTATGGTTTGCCGGGCGTGGTGTTCGACAGGGCATCGCGCGGTGCGCAGGCGTATGTGCAGTTCGGCGCGGAAATGATTGAGCGGGTGCGCGCGTTGAATGACGCGCCCCAGACGTCCTAAGCGGATCGAGGAAGCACGATGAACGCAGTAGCGAGAAAGAAGGGATTGGGCCGCGGTCTGGAAGCATTGCTGGGCGGTACGGCAGACATTACCGAGGCAGTAACGATTGAAGGTGCGCCGAATGTGCTACCGCTCAGCAAGATGCAAGCGGGCAAATATCAGCCACGTACGCGCATGGACGAGGGCGCATTGCAAGAACTGGCGGCCAGCATCCGTGCGCAAGGGGTGATGCAGCCGATTCTCGTGCGACCTATCTCGGCGGACAAGTACGAGATCATCGCTGGCGAACGGCGGTTTCGCGCGGCGCGTCTCGCGGGCCTCGAAGAAGTGCCGGTGCTGGTGAAGAGCGTGCCGGACCAGGCTGCCGCCGCGATGGCGTTGATCGAGAACATTCAGCGTGAAGATCTGAATCCGCTGGAAGAAGCGCAGGGGATCCAGCGCTTGCTCGACGAGTTCAATTTCACGCACGAACAGGCAGCGGAGTCGGTCGGCCGCTCGCGCAGCGCGGTATCGAATCTGCTGCGTCTGCTTAACCTGGCGTCGCCCGTACAAACGATGCTGCTGGCCGGCGACCTCGACATGGGCCACGCCCGCGCATTGCTGGCCGTCGACGCCGCGACGCAAATCACGTTGGCCAACCAGGTGGTTAACAAGCGCATGTCGGTGCGCGAAACCGAAAAGCTGGTGACGGCGACTACAAAGGCCGCGCCAGCGGTAAAGGCGCGTGCGAATGGCGACGGCGGCCGCGATACTCGCCGGCTGGAAGAAGAACTGTCGGACTTGCTGGCGGCGACGGTCAAGATCAAACTCGGCCGACGCGGGCGCGGCCAGGTGCTGGTGGACTTCGGCGATCTGGATGCGCTGGAGGGCATTCTGGTCCGCTTGCGTGGTAACGCCACCGCCTGATTGACGAGTTGACCGGCAAGGGCACCTGATAGCTTGCGATGAGGCCTGCTGCCGATCGCAAGCTGTTGGATTCACCGTGGATCGTTTGACGCGGCGGGTTTGCAAAAGGCGCATGGTTTTTTTGATCGGATTTTGCGACCTACCAGTGATCCATATCAACGTCCGACGGATTCCTAAATAAAGTGGCGTGGGATAATCAGGATTACTCATATATCCGGTCATTTCAGGGGCGCTTGCTGGCCGCGAGGATTGGGGCCGTCGGCGCGCGTAACGGCCACGTCGGCGTCGCGATACGGGCATTTGAGCCCAACTGGTGTCAGGAGCCGCGAGGCGGCTAGGCCGCTATTTCCACGGGACAACTTTGGCGAGGAGGGCGTGTCCCAAGCAAAGGCTGAAAGTTGACCGCCTCCTCGCCGGCACATTGATTCAGCGCAAGCGAGGGGATACTTCTCGACAACCCTTTCTCGTGGATCTTCCCGTTGCGCCTACCCGGCAGTGCCCGCAATGTCCATATGCTTGGGCAAAAATCGGCGTTTGTTGCATTTTCGAGACGTCTGCTACGGCGTTTAAACGAGCCAGCAGCGAGGACAAATTCTTCCTTCTTAGGTAGCGTGTTTTGGCGCTGCCCGACAGCCTTACATTTGACGTGTTTCGCCCGGTGAAACAGCCGCTCCCGCATGGTGAGGAGCCTTTTCACACTGGTTATTGAACGGCCTAAAGTCTTGAATTGCCTGCAACTATCGCTTACAATCGCCCGGATTTAATTGCACGGGAACCCCGTAAGCGCAGCGTAAGCTCGCGGGCTGGAACAAGACTTTCGGAACACTGCGATGGCGGTCAAAACGTCGAATCAAGCGCCGAAGAATGGGCACGACGAACACCGCGCTGAACGCAAGGCTTCCGTTGCGTCCACCGGTCAGCAAGCAACACCTGGTGAAGCGTGGGATGTCGAGCAGCAAGATAACAATATCGTTCCGCTCACGCGGGCCGAGGCTGAAAAGCTATTTGGTCCCACCGTGAGCCGTCCATCGCGCGTCACGCCTTTCAAGGTCGTGGCAGCGCAAATGGTTTTGTCCCTGGGTGCTACGCTGGTGTGGTGGCTGTTCTACAAGCCGCCGGGCGCTGCTGCGTTGTCCGCGTTCCTGGGAGGAGCGATCTGCTGGGTGCCGAGCGCGTTGTTCGCGGCACGACTGAGAACGCTGAGCGGCGCCGAAACAGCAATGAGCTGGATGATCGGCGAAGCGCTCAAGATGGGGACAACGATCGCGATGTTTGTAGCCATCGCCTTCTGGTATCACGACGTACGCTGGGTTCCGCTGCTCGTGACCTACCTCATCGCGCTCAAGACGTACTGGATCGCCTTAGCCTGGCGCTAAGGTAGCAGCAACGAAAGTAGCAGCAAAAAATTCAGGCTGGCGCGCAGCGCCGGCATCAGGAGTGCGGATATGACACGATCCGCACCCGGGTGTTCCCGCAATACAGCATTGCTGCGGGAGCGGCCTAAGACGATTTTCGACAATTTGGGTGGCATTAACGATATGGCAGCTAGCGAAGGCACGCGCGCTCTGGATCCGTCCGAGTACATCGCGCACCACTTGCAGAACTTCTCCACCGCGCACCAGACGTCGATTTTCGACATTCACGTCTGGAATCTGGACACCCTTTTCTGGTCGATCGTTTGCGGTCTGGCCACGATCCTGATTCTGCATCTCGCTGCCCGCAAGGCAACGTCCGGCGTGCCGGGCCGTTTCCAGTGCGCGATCGAAATGCTGGTTGAAATGGTCGAGGATCAATCGAAGTCGATGATCCACGGCACGCGCACCTTCATCGCGCCGCTGGCCTTGACCGTGTTCGTCTGGGTTGCCCTCATGAACTCGCTCGACTTCATCCCCGTCGATCTGCCGGGCCGCGTGATCGGTTGGCTGGGTCTGTCGGAAGTCATCCCCCACCACCGCATCGTGCCGACCGCCGACCTGAACGGCACGCTCGGCATCGCACTCGGCGTGTTCGCGCTGATGATTTACTACAACTTCAAGATCAAGGGCGCAGGCGGCTTCGTACATGAATTGCTGTCCGCTCCGTTCGGCGCGCATCCGCTGCTGTGGATCCCGAACCTTGCATTGAACATCATCGAGTTCGTCGCAAAGACGGTCTCGCTCGGCATGCGGCTGTTCGGCAACATGTACGCGGGCGAACTGTTGTTCCTGCTGATTGCCCTGCTCGGCAGCATGTGGGGTTTCGGCGCGGACGCGTCAGTGCTCGGCTTCATCGGCCACGTTATCGCTGGCACGGTTTGGGCGATCTTCCACATCCTGATCGTTCTGCTGCAAGCATTTATTTTCATGATGCTGACGCTGGTGTACATCGGCCAGGCACACGACAGCCACTAATCGCGGCTTGTCGAACGACGTTTTAGTTTTGTTTCATTTAAATCCCAGTTCCAACCAGTTCTAAAAGACTTTTCACAAAGGAGTGATCATGCAAGCTTTCATCGCCAACATCCAGGGTCTGACCGCCATCGGTATCGGCATC
The DNA here is from genome assembly GCF_003386115.1 of Paraburkholderia sp. BL27I4N3. Classification (NCBI taxonomy): domain Bacteria; kingdom Pseudomonadati; phylum Pseudomonadota; class Betaproteobacteria; order Burkholderiales; family Burkholderiaceae; genus Paraburkholderia; species Paraburkholderia sp. BL27I4N3. The sequence goes on from NZ_QREJ01000001.1 coordinate 4,348,999, forward strand.
ATCATCGGCCTGGGTGCAATCGGCGCCTGTATCGGTATCGGCCTGATGGGCGGCAAGTACATCGAAGCATGTGCACGCCAGCCGGAACTGATGAACCCGCTGCAAACCAAGATGTTCCTGCTGGCTGGTCTGATCGATGCGGCGTTCCTGATTGGCGTTGGTGTGGCAATGCTGTTTGCGTTCGCGAACCCGCTGCTGTCGAAGCTGGCAGGCTGAGGTTCCTCGGAAGTTTGCGCCTGAGCTATAACTAGTGAGGGCGCAGGGCGGAACGGGCACTCGGGCGCTGATCGAACGGAATCGATGAGCGCCTTGCCGTTTCACTTTCCGAACTAGCAACGTTTAAGGAAACACCGTGAATCTCAACGCAACCCTGTTTGCGCAAATGGTCGTGTTCCTGATCCTCGCGTGGTTCACGATGAAGTTCGTGTGGCCGCCGCTGATCAACGCCCTCGACGAGCGCTCGAAGAAGATTGCTGACGGTTTGTCGGCTGCTGAAAAGGGCAAGGCAGAACTCGAAGCCGCTCACAAGCGCGTCGACCAGGAACTCGCTCAGGCACGCAACGACGGTCAGCAACGTATTGCTGACGCAGAAAAGCGCGCTGTGGCAGTCGCTGACGAAATCAAGGCTCAAGCACAGGCTGAAGCCGCTCGCATCATCGCGCAAGCGAAGGCCGACGCGGACCAGCAAGTCGTGAAGGCGCGCGAAACGCTGCGCGGTGAAGTCGCCGCACTCGCCGTGAAGGGCGCTGAACAGATCCTGAAGCGCGAAGTCGACCAGGCAGCTCACGCTGACCTGCTGAATCAACTGAAAGCCGAGCTCTGATCATGGCCGAACTTGCAACCATCGCCCGTCCGTACGCAGAAGCGCTGTTTGGCGTGGCCGAAGCTGGTGACATCGCCGCCTGGTCCACGCTCGTGCAGGAGCTGGCACAGGTTGCGCGTCTGCCCGAAGTGCTGTCGATCGCCTCGAGCCCGAAAGTAAGCCGCGCCCAGGTCAGCGAACTGCTGCTGGCCGCGGTCAAGTCGCCGCTCAAGGACAACGCGCAAGCGAAGAATCTGGTGCAAATGCTGGTGGACAACCATCGTCTGCAATTGCTGCCGGAAATTGCTGTGCAGTTCGAAGAGTTGAAGAACGCCCGCGAAGGGGCGGCCGATGTGCTGATCGTCAGCGCATTCCCGCTCGAAGGCGCGCAGTTGAACGACCTCGTCGCAAGTCTCGAACGCAAGTTCAAACGCAAGCTGAAGCCGACGGTCGAGATCGACTCGTCGTTGATCGGCGGCGTGCGCGTGACGGTCGGCGATGAAGTGCTCGATACCTCGGTCCGCGCGCGGCTTGCCAGCATGCAAACGGCTCTGACGGCCTGAAGCGCCTTATGCGCTGAAGCGGCTGGCACGCAACAGAATTGACTATCAGGAGCGAATAATGCAACTCAATCCCTCTGAGATCAGCGAGCTGATCAAGAGCCGGATCCAGGGCCTTGAAGCGAGCGCAGACGTTCGCAACCAGGGCACTGTGATCTCCGTGACCGACGGTATCGTGCGTATTCACGGCCTGTCGGAAGTGATGCAGGGCGAAATGCTCGAATTCCCGGGCAACACCTTCGGTCTCGCACTGAACCTCGAGCGCGACTCGGTCGGCGCCGTGATTCTGGGTGAGTACGAACACATTTCGGAAGGCGACATCGTCAAGACGACGGGCCGCATTCTGGAAGTGCCGGTGGGTCCGGAACTGCTCGGCCGCGTGGTCGACGCACTCGGCAACCCGATCGACGGCAAGGGCCCGATCAACGCGAAAAAGACCGACGCAATCGAGAAGATTGCTCCGGGCGTGATCTGGCGTAAATCGGTTTCGGAACCGGTCCAAACCGGTCTGAAGTCGATCGACGCGATGGTGCCGGTTGGCCGTGGCCAGCGCGAGCTGATCATCGGCGACCGCCAGTGCGGCAAGACCGCAGTCGCAGTCGACGCGATCATCAACCAGAAGGGCAAGAACCTCTTCTGTATCTACGTCGCGATCGGCCAGAAGGCTTCGTCGATCATGAACGTGGTGCGCAAGCTGGAAGAAACCGGCGCGCTGGAATACACGATCGTCGTGGCCGCGTCGGCTTCGGAATCGGCTGCCATGCAATATCTGGCACCGTACGCCGGCTGCACGATGGGCGAATACTTCCGCGACCGCGGTCAAGACGCGCTGATCGTTTATGACGACTTGACCAAGCAAGCTTGGGCATACCGTCAGATCTCGCTGCTGCTGCGCCGCCCGCCGGGCCGTGAAGCGTATCCGGGCGACGTGTTCTATCTGCACTCGCGTCTGCTGGAGCGTGCTGCTCGCGTGTCGGAAGACTACGTCGAGAAGTTCACCAACGGCGAAGTGAAGGGCAAGAGCGGTTCGCTGACGGCACTGCCGGTCATTGAAACGCAAGCCGGCGACGTGACCGCATTCGTTCCGACGAACGTGATCTCGATTACCGACGGCCAGATCTTCCTGGAAACCGACCTCTTCAACGCAGGTATCCGCCCGGCAATTAACGCCGGCGTGTCGGTGTCGCGCGTCGGTGGTGCGGCTCAGACGAAGGTCGTGAAGAAGCTGTCGGGCGGTATCCGTACCGACCTCGCGCAGTACCGTGAACTGGCTGCGTTCGCGCAGTTCGCATCGGACCTCGACGAAGCCACCCGCAAGCAACTGGAGCGCGGCCGCCGCGTGACGGAACTGCTGAAGCAGCCGCAATATCAGCCGCTGCAAGTGTGGGAACTGGCTGTCGCGCTGTTCGCAGCGAACAACGGCTACCTCGACGATCTGGAAGTTGCGCAAGTGCTGCCGTTCGAAAAGGGTCTGCGCGACTACCTGAAGACGAAGCACGCAGACCTGATCAAGCGCGTCGAAGACACCAAGGAACTCTCGAAGGACGACGAAGCCCTGCTGCACACGGCTCTCAAAGACTTCAAGAAGTCCGGCGCTTATTGATCCGCGAGTGACCCGCAAGGCATAAACGGACCTTGAAGCGGCGCGGGCCGCAGGCGACTGAACCCGCGCTGCTTCGATCGCTTTGCATGGGACCCGAGTAAGCGCTGAAGCGCTAACTCGGGCCGACAAGGAGCAAGCAATGGCTGGAATGAAGGAAATTCGCGGCAAGATCAAGAGCGTGCAAAACACGCGCAAGATCACGAAAGCGATGGAGATGGTGGCCGCATCGAAGATGCGCCGCGCTCAGGAGCGCATGCGCGCTGCTCGCCCGTACGCCGACAAGGTCCGCGATATCGCTGCGCACATGAGCCGTGCGAACCCGGAGTATCGTCACCCGTTCATGGTGTCGAACGAAGGCGCGAAGGCGGCCGGCATCATCCTCGTCACGACTGATAAAGGTCTGTGCGGCGGTATGAACACCAACGTGCTGCGCGCGTCGCTGCAGAAGTTCAAGGAACTGGAAGGCCAGGGCAAGACGATCGAAGCAACTGCGATCGGCACCAAGGGTCTGGGTTTCCTGAACCGTTTGCGCGCCAAGGTAGTGTCGAATGTCGTGCATCTGGGCGACACGCCGCATCTGGAAAAGCTGATTGGCGCGGTGAAGGTGCAACTCGACCTGTACTCCGAAGGCAAGGTTTCGGCGGTGTACCTCGCGTACACGCGCTTCGTCAACACGATGAAGCAGGAGCCGGTGATCGAGCAGCTGCTGCCGCTGTCGGCAGACCAGTTCGAGCGCAAGGAAGAAGACGGCACGACGCCGAGCACGCAGTGGGACTACATCTACGAGCCGGATGCGCAGGCAGTGGTGGACGAACTGCTGGTGCGTTATGTCGAAGCGCTGGTCTATCAGGCCGTCGCGGAAAACATGGCATCGGAACAGTCGGCACGCATGGTCGCGATGAAGGCCGCTTCGGACAACGCGAAGACGGTCATCAACGAACTGCAGCTCGTGTACAACAAGAGCCGTCAGGCCGCGATCACGAAAGAACTGTCGGAAATCGTCGGTGGCGCGGCGGCGGTCTGACCTTGTCGGTCAGGCACGTTGCTTCGTGTGCGCCTTGGCGGCGCACCCCACCGAAACTGCGCCTTTGCGCGAGTGAAGAATTGAGTATCTAAAGGAAAAGCGATGAGTACTACTGCTTTGGTAGAAGGCAAGATCGTACAGTGCATCGGCGCGGTGATCGACGTGGAATTCCCGCGTGACCACATGCCGAAGATTTACGACGCGCTCATTCTCGACGGTTCGGAATTGACCCTCGAAGTCCAGCAACAGCTGGGCGACGGCGTCGTCCGTACCATCTGTCTGGGTGCATCGGACGGTCTGCGCCGTGGTACGACGGTGAAGAACACCGGCAAGCCGATCAGCGTGCCGGTCGGCAAGCCGACTCTGGGCCGGATCATGGACGTGCTGGGTCGCCCGATCGACGAAGCTGGCCCGATCAACTCGGACGTGGTTCGCGGTATTCACCAGAAGGCTCCGGCGTTCGACGAGCTGTCGCCGTCGACGGAACTGCTCGAAACCGGCATCAAGGTTATCGACCTGATCTGCCCGTTCGCCAAGGGCGGTAAGGTGGGCCTGTTCGGTGGCGCCGGCGTGGGCAAGACCGTGAACATGATGGAACTGATCAACAACATCGCTAAAGAACACGGCGGTTACTCCGTGTTCGCAGGTGTTGGCGAGCGTACCCGCGAAGGGAACGACTTCTATCACGAAATGAAGGACTCGAACGTTCTCGACAAGGTCGCGCTGGTGTACGGCCAGATGAACGAGCCGCCGGGCAACCGTCTGCGCGTCGCGCTGACCGGTCTGACAATGGCTGAGCACTTCCGTGACGAAGGTCTCGACGTGCTGTTCTTCGTCGACAACATCTACCGTTTCACGCTGGCAGGCACGGAAGTGTCGGCACTGCTCGGCCGTATGCCGTCGGCAGTGGGCTATCAGCCTACTTTGGCTGAAGAAATGGGCAAGTTGCAAGAGCGTATTACGTCGACCAAGACCGGCTCGATCACGTCGGTTCAGGCCGTGTACGTCCCTGCGGATGACTTGACCGACCCGTCGCCGGCTACGACTTTCGGCCACCTGGACGCAACGGTCGTGTTGTCGCGTGACATCGCTTCGCTGGGTATCTACCCGGCAGTCGACCCGCTCGATTCGACCTCGCGTCAGATCGACCCGAACGTGATCGGTGAAGAGCACTACTCGATCACGCGCGGCGTGCAGCAAACGCTGCAGCGCTACAAGGAATTGCGCGACATTATCGCGATTCTGGGTATGGACGAACTGGCGCCGGAAGACAAGCTCGCCGTGGCACGCGCTCGTAAGATTCAGCGTTTCCTGTCGCAGCCGTTCCACGTCGCTGAAGTGTTCACGGGCTCGCCGGGCAAATACGTGCCGCTGAAGGAAACGATCCGTGGCTTCAAGATGATCGTTGACGGCGAGTGCGACCACCTGCCGGAACAAGCGTTCTACATGGTCGGCACGATCGATGAAGCCTTCGAAAAGGCCAAGAAGATCCAGTAAAGGTCGGGTGTATAGAAGCGGGCGCCGGCCAATGTCGGTGCCCTCGAATTACGCTCACCAGGAGTCGATATGGCAACCATTAAAGTAGACGTCGTTAGCGCGGAAGAGCAGATCTTCTCGGGCCAGGCGAAGTTCGTCGCGCTGCCGGGCGAAGCAGGTGAACTCGGCATTCTGCCGGGCCACACGCCGCTCATCACGCGGATTCGTCCGGGTGCGGTGCGCATCGAAGCTGAAAACGGTGAAGAAGAGTTTGTCTTCGTCGCCGGCGGCATCCTCGAAATCCAGCCGGGCGCTGTGACGGTTCTCGCCGACACGGCTATTCGCGGCAAGGATCTCGACGAAGCCAAGGCTGAAGATGCACGCAAGCGTGCGGAAGAAGCGCTGCAGAACACGGGTTCGAACCTCGAATACGCGACCGCGCAAGCGGAACTGGCGTACGCGACGGCTCAGCTCGCTGCGATCCAGCGCCTGCGCAAGCTGCGCGGTCAGAACTAAGCATTACGTATCAGAGAGAAAGCAGCCTTCGTGGCTGCTTTTTTTTGACCTCGACTTGACGTTTACGGAAAGGTAAGCAAAATCTTGTTTTCGCGGCAATCGGCGCCCAAACCCGGCCGGTCCGGCAATGCGGTGCGGGTAACACTTGATGCCGGACCGACACACGCCGGTGGCACAATCGATTTCAAATTCATTTCAATAGACGAGCTTCCGCTGAGCTCACGGAGACAACACCATGGCAACGCATGTGTCAGGCGAAGGTGCACTCATCGAACCCAAAGACGGGCTGTCGTATGTCCGCGGGTCGACCGACATTCCGCTGAGCGAAGCGACGGTCGGCCGGTTTCTGCGCGATACCGCGGCACGCTTTCCAGATCGTCCGGCCGTGGTGTTTCGCGAGCAACGGATTCGGTGGACCTGGAGGGAGTTCGCCGAAGAAGTCGACATTTTGGCGGCAGGGCTGCTCACACTTGGTATTGCGAAGGGCGACCGTGTGGGCATCTGGTCGCCGAATCGCGTGGAGTGGCTGCTGACCCAGTTTGCGACTGCGCGAATCGGCGCCGTACTGGTCAACATCAATCCGGCCTATCGGCTCGCGGAACTCGAGTACGCGCTGAATAAGGTCGGCTGCAAGGCAATCATCGCCGCCGAGCGCTTCAAGGCATCTATGTACCTGGAGATGCTGCAGGAGCTCGCGCCCGAACTAGCCACGCAGGCGCCCGGTGAACTGCACGCGGCAAGGTTGCCCGAGTTGCGCTACGTGATTCGCATGTGCGACACGGAAACGCCCGGCATGCTGACCTTTTCCGACGTGATCGAGCAGGGACGCGCGTCGCTCGACGTGGCCAGGCTCGACGCGATCGGCGCGACGCTCTCGTGCCATGAGCCGATCAATATCCAGTTCACCAGCGGCACGACAGGCAATCCGAAGGGCGCGACGCTGACCCACAGCAACGTGGTGAACAACGCGCGCTACATTGCCATGGCAATGCGGCTGAGCGAGCAGGACGGCTTATGCATTCCGGTGCCGCTGTACCACTGCTTCGGCATGGTGCTGGCAGTGCTGGCTTGCGTATCGGTCGGCGCTAATATGGTGTTTCCAGGCGAAGGCTTCGACCCTGCCGCGACGCTGGCCGCGGTCGCGGAAGAGCAGTGCACCGCGTTGCATGGTGTACCGACCATGTTCATCGCCGAACTCGATCATCCGAACTTCGCCAGCTACGACTTCTCGCGCCTACGCACCGGCATCATGGCGGGCTCGCCTTGTCCGATCGAGACGATGAAGAAGGTCGTTTCCAGAATGCATCTGAGCGAAATCACCATTGCCTATGGCATGACGGAAACCAGTCCGGTCTCGTTCCAAAGCTCGACGACCGACCCGCTCGACAAGCGTACGACAACGGTCGGCCGCATCCAGCCGCATCTCGAAGTGAAAATCGTCGATCCTCTCGGCGAGATCGTGGCGGTGGGCGAAACGGGTGAGCTTTGCACGCGTGGATATTCAGTGATGCAGGGGTATTGGGGCGACGAGGCGAAGACGCGCGAAAGCATTGTCGATGGCTGGATGCATACCGGCGATTTGGCGACGCTCGACGCAGAAGGCTACTGCAACATCGTCGGCCGTCTGAAGGACATGCTGATTCGCGGCGGCGAGAACATCTATCCGCGCGAAATTGAAGAGTTTCTGTTCCGCCACCCGAAGATCCAGAGCGTGCAGGTGTTCGGCGTACCCGACACAAAGTACGGCGAAGAGGTGTGCGCGTGGGTCGTATTGCGAGCTGGCGAGCAGGCGACAGCCGAAGAGATCCAGCAGTTCTGTCAGGGGCAGATTGCGCACTATAAGGTGCCCAAATACATCCGTTTCGTCGACGAACTGCCCATGACGGTAACCGGCAAGGTGCAGAAGTTCATCATGCGCGAGCTGATGATCAGCGAGTTGAAGCTGCGGGAAGACAAGACGGCGTGACAGCTAATCGCTGGGCCGTGCCGGCAAAATCATTGCGCGACCCGGACCAGCCAACAAGGCACGAAGGACGAACCTGGTGGAACCAACCGTTTGCCGTACAAGTCGCTAAAACCCGCGAACGTGCCCGAAACAGCGCGCTACCGCACTGCGCAAACGTTTGGCCAGACGAAAAAAAAGCGGGCCTGGAGCCCGCTAAAAACCACACGCTACGGGGTTAGCGCGAGGAGACCAAAGAAGGAACCGACTGAGACGACGACCCTACGTCGACTACGGCCCCAGCAGGGATGCCCCTTCACAGGGCTTCGGCATAGGCCGACCGGCAAGTGCATCGTATCCGCTCACACCACGCACACAGCCACATCCGTGTTGAAACCGTTGAGGGCATTGTGGGCGAATTAATCTACGAGCGCGGTAACAAAGTGTTTCAGGTTGTAACGCCCGCCAGATAAGGCGTTGCAGGACATATTGCCAAAACACGACGATTTAAACGCAATTTTTACCGATGACTCAGTCGCAATTTCATACGCATGATTGATGCTATTCGCGAAGCATAATGCGGCGTAATCCGTTAAGTCGATGCCGCATGAAATGGTTGCACGTTCATCTTTTGGACAATTGATTCCCCGCTTTGCAGGTGCTGGCCAGCAGTCACCAACTTCTGTTATCCAACGTACGCAGCCGTATTGCGTTGCAGCATCCGTACGGACACGCAATTGGGGCGCAAAGAATGCGTTCGCGGCGAGCTGCGTACGCACTATTTTTTAGGTTTTATTTAATAGCGCCCGGTAAGTTACACGATTGGCGCGCGAGCGTGATCATTTGGCGTTTCTCGACCGCCGCCGTTTTACAGTGAAAAAAGGGGCGGCCAAGAAACGCTTCAGGCTACTTCAACCACTTGTCCGAAATGGCTTGATACTCGCCTGTTGCCCGCGCAAGGTGCAACCACTGGTTGACGTATTGCTGAAACGACACATCGCCACGCGGCAGCAGCCAAGCCTTTTCACCATACTGGAAGGGTTTGTCCGGGTGAACCGAGCAAAGTCCGGGGTTTAGCTTCTGCTGCAGCAGGGTTTCCGACGCGTCCGTCACCATCACGTCCGCTTTGCCGGCGAGGATCTGCTTGAAGATCGTCACGTTATCCGGATACACGGTCAAGTTCGCATGCGGAAAGTACTGTTTCGCGAAGCGCTCGTTGGTGCCGCCAGGATTGACGATCACGCGTGTCGCCGGTTGGTCGATCTGGGCGACGGTTTGATATTTGTTGACGTCGTCGCACCGAACGATCGGCGTCTTGCCGTCGACCATGTAGGCCTCCGTGAAAAACGCGCGCTTCTGCCGCTCGAGGGTCGGCGACACACCGCCCACGCCCACGTCGCACTTGGCGACAAAGTCGTTCATCAGATTCGACCACGACGTCTTGACGTACTCCGTCTTGACGCCGAGCGACTTGGCGAGCGACTCGGTCATGTCGATGTCGATGCCTTCAAACTGCCCGTCCGCCTTGTAAAACGAGTACGGTTTGTAGTCGCCCGTCGTGCAGGCGCGCAGCGTGCCGCGCGCGAGAATTTCGTCGAGTCGCGAGGGCGTTGCGGTGGCGGCGCTGGTCTGTGCTCCGGCCACGCCTGCGTGCATCAAAACGCCGGCCAGTGCGCCGAGCAGTGCGAGTGCTGCCTTGTTCATCGAGTCTCCTTGGTTGTATGTAATTGTCTGGTAAGTCCGTTGGATGATAGCCCGGCAATTCGCGCTTGAACATTGGCCGTTCAGCCAGGTCATGACGCCGCGGCCAGCGCGCGGAAAACCGGCCGCGAGCGACGCGTCCAACAGTTATTGGCCGGATCAAGCACGATGCGGCGAGCCGGCTCCGGTAAAATGCCCCTTTGCCCTCAGTCGTACGCAACGTGGCCCATAAACTCCTGAACGACACTTTCCTGCGCGCGCTGCTGCGCCAGCCGACCGACTACACACCGATCTGGCTGATGCGGCAAGCTGGCCGCTATCTGCCGGAATACAACGCCACGCGTGGTCGCGCGGGCAGTTTCCTCGGTTTGGCGAAGAACCCGTCGTTCGCGACGGAAGTCACATTGCAGCCGCTCGAGCGTTATCCACTCGACGCCGCCATCCTGTTCTCGGACATCCTCACCGTGCCCGACGCCATGGGTCTCGGCCTCGAGTTCGTGACCGGCGAGGGGCCCAAGTTTGTTCGCCCGGTTCGTACGGAAGACGACGTCGCGCGGCTCGCCGTGCCGGACATCGACGCCACGCTGCGCTACGTGACCGACGCCGTGCGCGAAATTCGCACGGCGCTGACCGACGCGCAAGGTCGTCAACGCGTACCGCTGATCGGCTTTTCGGGCAGTCCGTGGACGCTCGCGTGTTACATGGTCGAAGGCGGCGGGTCGGCAGATTTCCGTACGGTCAAGTCGATGCTTTATGCCCGTCCCGATCTGATGCACCGCATTCTCGACATCAACGCGCGCTCGGTCGCGGCGTATCTGAACGCGCAGATCGAAGCTGGCGCGCAAGCCGTGATGATTTTCGACACGTGGGGCGGGGCGCTGGCAGACGGTGTGTATCAGCGTTTCTCGCTGCACTACATCCAGCAGGTGGTGAGTCAGCTGAAGCGCGAGCACGACGGCGAGAAAGTCCCGGTCATTACGTTCACGAAGGGTGGTGGCCTGTGGCTCGACGAGATCGCCGAAACCGGCGTCGATGCGGTCGGCCTCGACTGGACGGTCAACCTGAGCAAGGCGCGCGAACGCGTAGGCGGGAAGGTGGCGCTACAGGGCAATATCGATCCCTCGGTGTTGTTCGCGCCGCCGGCTTCGATCCGCATGGAAGCTCGTGCGGTGCTCGACAGCTTCGGGAATCATCCGGGCCACGTGTTCAATCTCGGCCACGGTATTTCGCAGTTCACGCCGCCGGAGAATGTCGCTGAACTGGTGGACGAAGTGCACCGTCATAGCCGGGCGATCCGCAGCGGCGCTCATGCACCGGCCTGAAGCCGTAATCGTTACCATTTTTTGTTGCATTGCAGCGAACTGGGCTCTCGGTCTAAGGGCAAATTTGCAGCTAACAGGCCGTCAGATGGCGGTCTTGCGAAAGTCAAGACTTGACTTATGCACATTCATCACGCTGCGGCGCGGTAGAAGCTTTAGTCGTGTCCTGGCCCTTGCACTTTGCAGGCGTATTTGATCTAAGCCTTGTCTGGCAAGGGTTTCCCGGGTTCGGGACAGACTGTGCGGAATCCCACAGAAGGCCGCTGCGGCGCGGTTCCCGGGCCGTCCGGGCAAAGTTCTCAACAAAGTTATCCACAGGCACGCGGACCGATTGCAATTGTTCAGCCGAATCCAAAACTTAGCGCCGAAATTGAAGTTTTACTTTAACTTCTACGGATTCGCCGTCTGCTCGATGGGCCTCGCGATGTGGCATCGTGTCGCGCTCGTTCCCCTGACCGTTGCTGGCGCGTGAGCGACGTGTTCGTCCGCGTCGCGCTCGACCATCCGCTGCCGACGCTGTTCGACTACCGCTGCGACACGCCTGAGCCTGTCGCGCCGGGCAGGCTGGTCAGCGTGCCGTTCGGGAAACGCCATGTCGTGGGGCTCGTCTGCGAAGTGACCGCTCACAGCGACGTGCCGGCCGATCGTCTTCGCTCGGTGAGTGGCGTGTGTACCGCTTGCCCGCCGGTGTCGTCGGATTGGCTGAAGCTGGCCGCGTTCGCCGCCGACTACTACCAGCGTGGTCTCGGCGAGGTCGCATTGCCCGCATTGCCGCAGGCGCTGCGCGATGCGTCGCGCTGGTCGCGCCTGTTCGCGCCGGAAGAGCGCTACAGTCTCACGCCCGCAGGCCGCGCTGCCTTGCCCGACGCCCTGCCGGCGCGGGCGAGCGCGTTGCGGAAACTGGCGCAGGCGTTGGCCGGGACCGAGTTCGTGCTTGCCACCGATGCGCGCGCGCTGCACCCCAAGGCTGTGGCAACGCTTGACGCGTGGCGGGCGGAAGGCTGGATCACGCTGAACATCGTCGAGGCCGCGGCGGCGTTGGCCGCGGTCGCTTCGCCTGACGCGCCCGCCCCCACGCTGCCCACGCTCACGGACGAGCAAGCGGCCGCCGTCGAAGCCATCCGCGATGCCGACGGCTTCGCGCCGTTCCTGCTGCACGGCGTGACGGGCAGTGGCAAGACGGAGGTCTATTTGCGCGCGCTCGCCGAGATTCTGGCCGCAAAGCCCGACGCTCAGGCGCTCGTCCTCGTCCCCGAAATCAATCTGACGCCGCAGTTCGAAGCGGCCTTCCGCGCGCGTTTCGCCGCGCTCGAGGGCACGTCGATCGTCACGCTGCACAGCGGCCTCGCGGAAGGCGAGCGCGCCCGCAACTGGTTCGCCGCGCACACCGGCCGCGCGCGGATCGTGCTCGGCACGCGGCTGGCGGTGCTGGCCTCGCTGCCGAAGCTCGCGATCATTGTCGTCGACGAGGAGCACGATCCGGCCTACAAGCAGCAGGAAGGCCTGCGCTATTCGGCGCGCGACCTGGCGATCTACCGCGCCAAGCAACTCGGCTTGCCGGTCGTGCTGGGTTCGGCCACGCCGTCGCTGGAGAGCTGGTGGCAGGCCGACCAGGGCCGCTACAAGCGGCTCACGTTGTCGCGCCGTGCCGTCGCCGAGGCCGTATTGCCGACCGTCAAACTGATCGATCTGGAAGAGGAGCGGCGGCGCGGGCGGGCATCGGTGGAAGGTTTGTCGGGGCCGCTGATCGCGGCGCTGAAGGTGCGACTCGAACGCGGCGAGCAAAGCCTCGTGTTCCTGAACCGCCGCGGTTATGCGCCGCAGCTTGCCTGCGATGCCTGCGGCTGGGTCGCCGGTTGTCCACGATGCAGCGCGTATGTCGTGCTGCATAAGCCCGAGCGCGCGCTGCGCTGCCACCACTGCGGCTGGGAAGCGCGCATCCCGCGTTCGTGCCCGGAGTGCGGCAACGTCGATATCGCGCCCATGGGCCGTGGCACGCAGCGCGTCGAAGAGACGCTGGCGAGCGCGGTGCCCGGCGCCCGCATCTTGCGCATCGACGCCGACAGCACGCGTCGTAAAGGCAGCGCGCAGGCGCTGTTCTCCGACGTCCACGCGGGCGAAGTCGACATTCTCGTCGGCACGCAGATGATCGCCAAAGGCCACGACTTTCAGCGCGTGTCGCTGGTCGGCGTGCTGAACGCCGATACCGCGTTGTTTTCCCACGACTTCCGCGCGAGCGAACGGCTTTTCGCGCAACTGATGCAAGTGAGCGGCCGGGCAGGCCGTGCGGGTTTGCCGGGCGAAGTGCTGGTGCAGACGCGCTATCCGCGCCACGCGCTTTATCACGCGCTGGGCCGCCACGACTACGTCGGCTTCGCCAACTCCACGCTGGCCGAACGACGCGACGCCCATTTGCCGCCGTTCGTCTATCAGGCTTTGCTGCGCGCCGAAGGCCGCACGCTCGAAGCCGCGCTCGCCTTCCTGCAACAGGCGGCGGCCGAGTTGACCGGCATTGCGGCTGCCGAACGTGTGACCGTCTACGACGCCGTGCCGCTCACCATCGTCAAAGTGATGCATGTGCACCGCGCGCAATTGCTGATCGAGAGCGCGTCGCGGGCCGCCTTGCAGGCGACCTTGCGTGCGTGGCAGCCGCTGCTGCGCAGCCTGAAAGGTGTGCTGCGCTGGAATCTGGAAGTCGATCCGCTCGACATCTAAGGCGCATCGCCGGGGCGACGCCGCCGTTACTTCTTTCGGTCATATTCTTAGAGCGAATGGTCGTTTCGTTTTGCAACGCCGCTCGCCTATATTTCGCCGAATCGGCGCACTTTCGGGCAAAACTCCAACACTCCGGCGCCGAGGCACCTCAACTTACTCGGGGCATGGCGATGAGCGATACGAACCCAGCACTACAACCCGGCGCGGCGTCGACGAACCGGCCTGGCACCCACGGTGGCGGGCTCTTTTCGACTGAAGACTGGTGGGCCGTGTGGGTCGGCCTGATGGTGATCGTAGTCGCCTGGGCGCTGTTCGCGTCGGGCAGCAGCATCAAGTGGCTGGCGGTGGCGCCGGCCAAATGGTCGAGCGTGGCGCAGGCCGCGCAGGACGTCGGCAAGCATTTGCCGAACTATGCCGCGCTGTTTATAGCGTTCGCGCTGCTCTTCGGCGTAAGCCTGGCGGCGCTCAAGCAGCGGGTCGGCGCCTTCCTGGCGTCGTTCCTGATTCTGTTCATCGCGTCGGCGCTGATTTTCACGCTGGGCGCGTGGGTCAACGCGTCGAAGTACAACCTCGAGCCGCCGCTCGTCGCGCTGGCGCTGGGCCTGCTGATCTCGAACGTGTTCACGCTGCCTGAATGGTTTTCGGCCGGCTTGCGCGTCGAGTTTTATATCAAGGTCGGCATCGTGCTGCTCGGCGCGACGTTGCCGTTCACGTTGCTGGTGTGGGCGGGACCGGTCGCGGTCGGGCAGGCCACCATCGTCTCGCTCGTCACATTCTTCGTGATCTTCTTCGCCGCGAGAGCGTTCGGCCTCGACCGGCGTTTTGCCGCTGTGCTCGGCGTCGGCGGCGCGGTGTGCGGCGTCTCGGCGGCCATCGCGATTGCTGGCGCAGTGCGCGCCAAGCGCGAGCAGGCCTCGGTGGCAATCACGCTGGTGGTGCTGTGGGCGATCGTGATGATCTTCGTGTTGCCGTTCGCATCCCGCTCGCTCGGCCTGTCGACTGCAGTCGCCGGCGCGTGGATCGGCACGTCTGAATTCGCCGACGCCGCTGGCATCGCGGCCGCTCAAGCCTACGGCGACTTTGCGAAACACGCAGGCGGCGCAATTGCCGGCGCGCCGGAGGCGTCGTTGCAGGCGTTCACGCTGATGAAAGTGGTCGGCCGCGATATCTGGATCGGCATCTGGGCGTTCGTGCTGGCGATCGTCGCGACGACGCGCTGGGAATCGCAGGACAGCGGCGTCAAAGCCAAGGCCAACGCCGGCGAGATCTGGGCGCGCTTCCCGAAATTTGTGATCGGTTTCGTGATCGCGTCCGCGCTGGTGACGTGGATCGCCAGCCACTATTCGCTGGTCGATTACCGCAAAGTCGTGACGCCCGAATTCGTCGCGCCGATCACGGCGTTGCGCACGTGGGCGTTCACTTTCTGCTTCCTGAGCATCGGGCTGACCACGCGCTTGCGCTCGCTCACTGCAACCGGCCTGAAGCCGTTCCTCGCATTCACGGTGGGCGTGGTGGTCAATATCGCCATCGGTTACGCGCTGTCCGCGCACGTGTTCGCGCCGTACTGGAATAGCTTGGGGCAGGGCTCGTGATGAGACGCACGGTCCGCCTCGACAGCGCGGCGCAGGCGCGCGATGAAACGCACGCGCCGTGCTGCGCGGGCTGCCGGCATCGCGCTGAGAATCGGGACTCGTTGGAGCAGGGCATTCCGGGTCTCGCCGTGTTCGGTTCCGCATTCGGCGCGAGCGTGGCGAACAGCCGGCTCTGCCGGCTGCACGACCAACTCGTCTCGCCTGGCGACAGTTGCGCGCGGTTCGAACCGGTTCATCAACTTTGACGCGCGTCTAAGCCAGCCGCGGCGCCGAGCCCGGCGATGTCAGCGTTCCGCCAGCGCGTCAGCCGAAGATAGTCCTCGCTCTTTCCGGCACGGAACGCCGGACGCGTCCATTCACTTCTTCAGTTCACTCGTTTAACGCGGTCCGCGCGTCGCCTACCGATGCGCGCGACGCCGCGGGCACGTGTTCCTCGTCGGGCTCGCGCCTGCCTGGGCCACTCGTCGCGCCGCGCATGAACAACACCGCGCAAGTCGCGCACATCGCCCAGATGCCCAGTATTACCAGCCACTTTTCCATTTCACCTGTCCTCGCCTGTCTTCTAAAACCCCGTACCGTTTTTTTGTGCGTGCCCGGAGGCCGCGTGCCGCTATGTTCCGTATAACGGCGCGCCGACCCGTTCTGATAAGGGTAAATGCAAAAAGAATCACGCCAGGGAAAGTACTAAGCGCAACCACTGCGCCAGCGGCCAGCGCGATCTGGCGCAAACCCTCGCCACACAAGGCTCTCAGCAGGGTGCAACCACGCACCGAACATGGTTGCACCTTTTTATTGGGAGGCGTACGATTCGCCAACTTTTAGTCTTTCCCAGCGCATTCGTTTGGTATCCGAAGAAGGAAACATGGCTAGCACCACCCTTGGCGTCAAGGTCGACGACCTCCTGCGTTCACGGCTGAAAGATGCCGCTACCCGTCTTGAACGCACTCCGCATTGGCTCATCAAGCAGGCCATCTTCGCGTACCTCGAAAAGATCGAGCACGGCCAGTTGCCGCCCGAACTGTCGGGCGTGACGGGCTCGGCGGATCTCGCCGACGGCGCCACGGTCGAGCAGGAAGAAGACGGCGCGTCGCATCCGTTCCTCGAGTTCGCGCAAAACGTGCAACCGCAGTCGGTGCTGCGCGCGGCGATCACGGCCGCTTACCGTCGTCCCGAGCCGGAATGCTTGCCGTTCCTGGTCGGTCAGGCTCGCTTGCCCGCCAACCTCGCGGGCGATGTGCAGACAATGGCCGGCAAGCTCGTCGAAACGCTGCGCACCAAGAGCAAGGGCGGTGGCGTCGAAGGTCTGATCCACGAGTTCTCGCTGTCGAGCCAGGAAGGCGTGGCGCTGATGTGCCTCGCCGAAGCGCTGCTGCGCATTCCCGATCGCGCCACGCGCGACGCGCTGATCCGCGACAAGATCAGCAAGGGCGACTGGAAATCGCACATGGGCCAGGCACCGTCGATGTTCGTCAACGCTGCGACCTGGGGCTTGATGATCACCGGCAAGCTGGTGACGACCAATAGCGAAACGAGCCTCTCGTCGGCGCTGACGCGTTTGATCGGCAAGGGCGGCGAGCCGCTGATCCGCAAGGGCGTCGATATGGCGATGCGCCTGATGGGCGAGCAGTTCGTGACGGGCGAGAACATCTCCGAAGCGCTGGCCAACAGCCGCAAATACGAAGCGCGCGGCTTCCGCTACTCGTACGACATGCTCGGCGAAGCGGCCACCACCGAAGCCGACGCGCAGCGCTACTACGCGTCGTACGAACAGGCGATCCACGCGATCGGCAAGGCTGCCGGCGGCCGCGGCATTTACGAAGGCCCTGGCATCTCGATCAAGCTCTCCGCGCTGCACGCACGCTACTCGCGTTCGCAGCAGGAACGCACGATGAGCGAACTCCTGCCGCGTGTGCGCTCGCTGGCGATCCTCGCGCGCCGCTACGACATCGGCCTGAACATCGACGCCGAAGAAGCAGACCGCCTCGAAATCTCGCTCGATCTGCTCGAAGCGCTATGCTTCGATCCAGACCTGGCCGGCTGGAACGGCATCGGCTTCGTGGTGCAGGCCTATCAGAAGCGTTGCCCGTTCGTGATCGACTACATCATCGATCTGGCGCGCCGCAGCCGTCACCGCATCATGGTGCGCCTCGTGAAGGGCGCGTACTGGGACACCGAAATCAAGCGCGCACAAGTGGACGGCCTCGAAGGCTATCCTGTCTACACGCGCAAGATCTATACGGACGTCTCATACGTCGCTTGTGCGAAGAAGCTGCTGAGCGCGCCCGACGCGGTCTATCCGCAGTTCGCCACGCACAACGCGCACACGCTCTCGGCGATCTATCACCTCGCGGGCAACAACTACTACCCCGGCCAGTACGAGTTCCAGTGCCTGCACGGCATGGGCGAGCCGCTGTACGAGGAAGTCACCGGCCGCGACAAGCTGAACCGTCCGTGCCGCGTGTACGCGCCGGTCGGCACGCATGAAACGCTGCTCGCGTACCTCGTGCGCCGTCTGCTGGAAAACGGCGCGAACACGTCGTTCGTGAATCGCATTGCCGATGAAAGCGTCGCGATCAAGGACCTGATCGCCGACCCCGTCGACGAAGCTTCGAAGATCGTGCCGCTCGGCGCGCCGCACGCGAAGATTCCGCTGCCGCGCAATCTGTACGGCGCCGAGCGTCTCAATTCGATGGGTCTCGATCTGTCGAACGAGCATCGGCTGGCGTCGCTGTCGTCGGCGTTGCTGGCGAGCGCGCATCATCCGTGGCGCGCCGCGCCGATGCTCGAGGACAACGAGATCGCCGTGGGCGTGGCGCGCGATGTGCGTAATCCGGCGGATCATCGTGACCTCGTCGGCACGGTCGTTGAAGCGACGCCGGAACATGTGAGTGCCGCGTTGACGCATGCCGTCGCCGCGGCGCCGATCTGGCAAGCCACGCCGGTCGAAGCGCGCGCCGATTGCCTCGCGCGTGCCGCCGATCTGCTCGAAGCGCAGATGCATACGCTGATGGGTCTGGTGGTGCGTGAAGCCGGCAAGTCGCTGGCCAACGCCGTCGCGGAAATCCGCGAAGCGATCGACTTCCTGCGCTACTACTCCACGCAGATTCGCGACGAGTTCTCCAACGACACGCATCGCCCGCTCGGTCCGGTGGTCTGTATCAGCCCGTGGAATTTCCCGCTGGCGATTTTCATGGGCCAGGTGGCCGCGGCACTCGCTGCCGGCAACACCGTGCTCGCGAAGCCTGCCGAACAGACGCCGCTGATCGCCGCGCAAGCCGTGCGCATTCTGCGCGAAGCCGGCGTCCCGGCGGGCGCCGTGCAACTGCTGCCGGGCAACGGTGAAACGGTTGGCGCCGCGTTGGTGGCCGATCCGCGCACGCGCGCGGTGATGTTCACCGGCTCGACTGAAGTCGCGCGCCTGATCAACAAGACGCTCTCCAGCCGCCTCGATCCGGACGGCAAGCCGATTCCGCTGATCGCGGAAACCGGCGGCCAGAACGCGATGATCGTCGACTCGTCGGCGCTCGCTGAGCAGGTGGTCGCGGACGTGCTGCAATCGTCTTTCGACTCCGCCGGTCAACGCTGTTCCGCGCTGCGCGTTCTTTGTCTGCAAGACGATGTCGCCGACCGCACGCTGGAGATGCTAACGGGCGCGATGCGCGAACTGGCAGTGGGCAATCCGGACCGCCTGTCGATCGACGTCGGCCCGGTGATCGACCTCGACGCGAAACGCGGCATCGACGCGCACGTCGCGACGATGCGCGAGAAAGGCCGCAAGGTCGAGCAGTTGCCGATGCCCGACGGTTGCGCGCAAGGCACCTTCGTTCCGCCCACGCTGATCGAACTCGACAGCATCGACGAACTGAAGCGCGAGGTATTCGGTCCGGTGCTGCATGTGGTGCGTTACCGCCGCAGCCAGCTCGACAAGCTGCTCGAACAGATTCGCACGACGGGCTACGGCCTGACGCTCGGCATCCACACGCGGATCGATGAAACCATCGCTCACGTGATCAGCCGCGCGCACGTCGGCAACATTTATGTGAACCGCAATGTGATCGGCGCGGTGGTGGGTGTGCAGCCGTTCGGCGGTGAGGGTTTGTCGGGCACGGGTCCGAAGGCGGGCGGCGCGCTGTATTTGCAGCGTCTGCTGGCGACGCGTCCCGCCGGTTTGCCGAAGTCGCTCGCGCAGGCATTGGTCGTGGATGTACCGAAGGCAGCCGAAAACAGCGACAATCCGTCCGCTGCATTGACGGCCTATCGCGATTGGCTGATTGCCGAACAACAACCGGTGCTGGCCGCGCGCTGCGACGGCTATCTGTCGCATGTGCCGGCGGGCGCCACCGCGGTACTGTCGGGACCGACTGGCGAGCGCAACACGTACACGCTGGGCGCGCGCGGCACGGTGCTGTGCATTGCGTCGACGGCGAGCGGCGCGCGCGTGCAGTTCGCCGCGGCGCTGGCTACGGGAAATCGCGCGTTGTTCGAGGGCGCGGCGGGTGAACAACTGGTGGCGCAATTGCCCGCGTCGCTGAAGTCACATGCGAGCGTGAAGAAGAGCGCCGATGCAACGTTCGACGCCGTGCTGTTCGAAGGCGATAGCGACGAGTTGCTGGCGCTGGTGAAGGAAGTCGCGAAGCGTCCGGGCCCGATCGTGTCGGTGCAGGGCGTCGCGGCAGGCGCGCTGGAAAGCGGCGACGAGGATTACGCGCTCGAGCGTCTGTTGACGGAACGCTCGGTCAGCGTGAATACGGCAGCAGCAGGCGGTAATGCGAATTTGATGACGATCGGTTGAGCGAACCTCATTGATCTTTTCAAAAAGAAGGAAGCGGTACGGCGACCCCGAAACCGCTCCATCCACACCTGGTACCAAGGAGAAGCTATGCAACACAAGATGAAACAGCTGGCAGGCGCTGCACTGGTTGCAGCGATGTCGCTGGCGGGGACGGCCAATGCTCAATCGACGGAAGATGTGAAGGTCGGCTTTGCCGGCCCGATGACAGGCGCGCAGGCGCACTACGGCAAGGACTTCCAGAACGGCATTACGCTGGCGGTGGAAGACATGAACGCGACCAAGCCGGTGATCGGCGGCAAGCAAGTCCGCTTCGTGCTGGACTCGGCCGACGACCAGGCCGACCCGCGCACCGGTACGACGGTTGCACAAAAGCTGGTGGATGACGGCATCAAGGGCATGCTCGGCCACTTCAACTCGGGCACCACGATTCCGGCTTCGCGCATTTACGCGAACGCGGGCATCCCCGAAATCGCCATGGCGACGGCGCCGGAATACACGCAACAAGGTTTCAAGACCACGTTCCGCATGATGACGTCGGACACGCAGCAAGGTTCGGTCGCCGGCACGTTCGCGGTGAAGACCTTGGGCATGAAGAAGATCGTGATCGTCGACGACCGCACGGCTTATGGCCAGGGTCTGGCTGATCAGTTCGAAAAGGCGGCGAAGGCAGCGGGTGGCCAGATTGTCGATCGTGAATACACGAACGACAAAGCAGTCGACTTCAAGTCGATCCTGACCAAGCTGAAGGCTGTTCAACCGGATCTGATCTACTACGGCGGCGCGGATTCGCAAGCGGCACCGATGGTCAAGCAGATGAAGGCACTGGGCATCAAGGCGCCGCTGATGGGCGGCGAAATGGTCCACACGCCGACGTTCATCCAGATCGCGGGTGACGCGGCGAACGGCACGGTGGCATCGCTCGCCGGCCTGCCGCTGGAAGAAATGCCGGGCGGCAAGGACTACGTCGCGAAGTACAAGAAGCGTTTCAACGAAGACGTGCAAACGTACTCGCCGTACGCTTACGACGGCGCAATGGCCATGTTCGATGCAATGAAGAAGGCGAACTCGACCGATCCGGCCAAGTACCTGCCGGTACTCGCGAAGACGTCGATGCCGGCGGTGACGTCCGCGAACCTCGCGTACGACAGCAAGGGCGACCTGAAGAACGGTGGTATTACACTGTACAAGGTCGTCGATGGTAAGTGGACGACGTTGCAGAGCGTGGGTGGAAAGTAAGTAGCTTCTCCTGCTAGCGCACTCGGCTGCCATGTGATTGCTTGACGTGCCAGCCAGGCAAAAAAAGCCCTGCGGTTTTCGAACCGCAGGGCTTTTTGTTTTGTGCTTCCTGACACCCTGTGCCGATGGCACGACAACGCAATTACTCCCCGCGCATCTTCCTCCCCTGCTCCCTAACCTGCTCCAACGTCGCACCCGGCGTGCTCGCTTCCTGCGGCATGCGAATCTCGATCACCGCCGCACACTTCGCCTCCATCGAACGCTTGAGCGCAGGCAGAAAATCCTCAGTCCGCTCCACCGTCTCGCCATGCGCGCCGAACGATCGCGCGAACGCCGCGAAATCCGGATTGGTGAGCCCGGTGCCATGTACCCGCCCAGGATAGTGCCGCTCCTGATGCATACGAATCGTACCGAAGTGACCGTTATTCACCACGATGAAAAGCACATGCAGGTCGTACTGCATCGCCGTCGCAAGTTCTTGTGCGGCCATCATGAAGCAGCCGTCGCCGGCCAGCGCCACAACCGCGCGTTGCGGATACATCGACTTCGCCGCAATCGCCGCCGGCACGCCGTAGCCCATCGCGCCACTCGTCGGCGCAAGCTGCGAACGGTAACGCCGATACGCGAAGTGCCGATGCAGCCACGTCGCGTAATTACCCGCGCCGTTGGTGAGAATCGCATCGTCCGGCAGATGCGCGCGCAACTGCTGAATCACTTCGCCCATCTGCACGTCGCCGGGAATCTGACGCGGTTTGCGCCAGTCGAGATACGCCTGATGCGCCTCGCTCGCTGCGCCCGACCAGGCGAGTTGCTCTGACGATGGCTCCAACTCCGCAAGCATTACCGCCAACTCCGGCATGCCAGAGACGATCGGCAGATCGGCCGCATACACGCGGCCCAATTCCTCCGCGCCCTGATGCACGTGCACGAGCGTCTGCTTCGTTTTCGGAATGTCGAGCAACGTATAGCCGTTCGTCGTCGCTTCGCCCAAACGCGGTCCGATCGCGAGTAGCACGTCGGCGTCGCGAATGCGTTGCGCGAGCGCGGGATTGATGCCGAGGCCGACGTCGCCGGCATAGTTCGGATGCTCGTTGTCGAGCGTGTCCTGAAAGCGGAACGCGAGGCCGACCGGCAATTGCCAGTTCTCGACGAAGCGCCGAAAGTCCGCGCACGCAGCCGGCGTCCAACCGCTGCCGCCTGCGATCACCATCGGCCGTTGCGCCCCGTCGAGCAATCCGCGCAACTTCTCGATCTGCGCCGCCGACGGTGACGCCGCCACGCGCTGATAAGCCGGCGCGCCGGCCACGGCATCGCATGCGTCGCTCAACACGTCTTCGGGCAACGACAAGACCACCGGCCCGGGTCGCCCCGAAGTCGCTGTGTGAAACGCATGGCTCAGATACTCGGGAATACGCTTCGGATCGTCGATTTGCGCGACCCACTTCGCCATCTGGCCGAACATGCGCCGATAGTCGATTTCCTGAAACGCCTCGCGGTCGAGATGCTCACGCGCGCACTGGCCGATCAGCAGAATCATCGGCGTGGAATCCTGAAACGCAGTGTGCACGCCGATCGATGCATGCGTGGCGCCCGGCCCGCGCGTGACGAGCGCGACGCCAGGGCGCCCCGTCAATTTGCCGACGGCCTCCGCCATATTCGCCGCGGCCGCTTCGTGACGGCAAACAATGGTCTGGATGCGTTCGGTTTCGTCGTGCAGCGAATCCAGCACAGCGAGAAAACTCTCGCCGGGCACACAGAAAACACGTTCGACACCGTGCGTGAGTAAAGCATCGACGACGAGACGCGCGCCGGTGGTTTGAGCGGCGGCGGGACCGGAAACGGGAGTATTCGGCTGCGACATTGCGATGAAGTCTCCAGGCAGTGCGTAAGTGCGGTATGAGATTGCCGAATCAACCTGAACATCAGCCGATCGGCGCTCCGACAGCTTACGCCGAGCGCGCTGCCGCTGTCACGGTGCCGCGCTACTGGATCGCTCGCGGTCGCGCGCAGGTAAGAAGCGCACGCGCCTTCTCCCGCTTTGGCGACAGTCCGTAGCACAGGCGTCCGCACGTGATGCACGAATGCGAGGAAGCGACGCGCAAATAAAAACGCGGGCCATAGCCCGCGTCGTCATCCGCATCGAGGCAAGGAAGCGCCGCCCTCAACACTCGACGATATTCACCGCCAACCCGCCCCGCGACGTTTCCTTGTATTTGGTTTTCATATCCGCGCCGGTCTCGCGCATGGTCTTGATCACCGAATCGAGCGACACGTAGTGACTGCCGTCGCCGCGCAAGGCCATGCGGGCGGCGTTGACTGCTTTCACCGATGCCATCGCGTTGCGCTCGATACACGGAATCTGCACCATGCCGCCGACCGGATCGCAGGTCAGTCCGAGGTTGTGCTCCATGCCGATTTCCGCGGCGTTTTCGACCTGCTTGGGGGTGCCTCCCATGACTGCCGCGAGCGCGCCCGCCGCCATCGAGCAGGCGACGCCCACTTCGCCCTGACAGCCCACTTCGGCGCCCGAAATCGACGCGTTCAGCTTGTACAGAATGCCGATCGCCGCGGCGGTCATCAGGAAGTCGATCACGCCTTGCTGATTCGAACCCGGCATGAAGCGCGTGTAGTAATGCAGCACGGCCGGAATGATGCCGGCCGCGCCGTTGGTCGGCGCAGTCACCACACGTCCGCCGGCGGCATTTTCTTCGTTGACGGCGATCGCGTAGAGATTGATCCAGTCGATCATCGACAGTGGATCGCGTAACGCCAGTTCCGGATTGCCGGACAGCGCGCGATACAGCTGCGGCGCGCGCCGTTTCACCTGGAATGGACCGGGCAAGTTACCGTCGGCATCCGGATTGTTGATGCCGCAACCCCGCGATACACACGATTGCATCACGTCCCAGATCTTCAGCAGGCCCGCGCGCGTCTCTTCTTCCGTATGCCAGACGCGTTCGTTTTCCCACATCAACTGGGCAATGCTCTTACCGGTCGATTCGCACAGCGCGAGCAACTCGTTGCCGCTGCGAAACGAGTACGGCAGTTGATCGACCGCGGCCAGGACTTTCGAATTCGGCGCGCCGGCCGTCACCACGAAACCGCCGCCCACCGACAGATAGGTCGACTCGCGCAATGTCTCGCCTTGCGCGTCGAGCGCACGCAACTTCAGACCATTCGGATGCTCGGGCAGCGCCTGACGATAAAACGCAATGTGATCCTTCTGCACAAACGGCACCTCGTGCGTGCCGAGCAGCGCCAGCTTGCGGGACACGCGCACTGCCTCGAGCCGCTGGGCTATCGTGTCCGGGTCCACGGTATCGGGCGCGTCGCCCATCAGGCCGAGCATGACGCCGCGATCGGTACCGTGCCCTTTGCCCGTCGCGCCGAGCGAGCCGTACAACTCCACTTTCACCGATGCGGTCGCAGCGAGCAGCCCATCGCGTTCGAGCCCTTGAGCGAACATCAGCGCCGCGCGCATCGGCCCGACCGTATGCGAACTGGACGGACCAATGCCGATTTTGAAGAGGTCGAAGACGCTGACTGCCATTTACTGCTCCCTGCTATGGATAAAGTTGATTTACCGCGCCGGCAGCGGCAAACACACGGCGAGCCACGCGGGCGGCGTCGGTGCGAGCTGTAGCGCGATCGGCGTATAGCGCCCGTCGAGGCGCGCCGCCAGGTGAAACAGTTCGGTCGCGTTCTTCGGATCCCACTGACCCGAATAGCCGGGCAAGCCGGCCTCGCGACGTTTTGCATCGAACGGAACGCTCGAATGCACGAATTCTTCATGCGTCTTGCTGCCGGCCGCATACGGCGCCAGCCAGTTGAGCGCGGCTTGCAACGACGCGCCGTCCGCGCCCTTCTCCGGCAGCCAGTTGCGGTTATGGCGACGCGCGGCGAGCGCGGCTGTCACGAGCGGCTGCAAGTCGTAGGTGACGTAATGCAGCGCGTCGCGTTCGTTGAAATCGACCGTCGAACCATCCGGCTCGATGTTGTCGCCGATATGCTCGACGAACAGACGCTGGGCCGCATTGATCATCTTGCGGTTGTCGAGCGTGAACGCGGCCATGGCAATCAGTTTGATCCGATGGCTCTGCCAGTTGTTCCTGAACGTTCCTTTGAGCGGGCGCGGCTGCGCGTCGATTTGCCCAATGTAGCCGTTCGCGAGTTTCGTCAGGAACGCCATGGACGCATTGCGCGTTTTCACCGGCAACGCGCTCGCCGTCATGTCGTACGCGAGAATCAGTCCTTCGAAACGGGTTTCGTCGATGGGATTGAAGCTCGGTTGATAGGTCGTGACCCAGGCGTACAGCAAGCGGTCGACGAGCTTGAGATAGCGGTCGTCGCTGGTGGCGCGCCAGGCGAGCGCGGCGTCGCGCAACAGATCGAGATCTTTCTCCGCCTCGACGCTCTGGTCGTAAATGCCCTCGTGCGGCAGTGTGCCTTCGGTATGCAGTTTCGCCAGCGCATGCGGCTGGTCGTTCAGATGGGCCTGCACGTTGCTCACCAGCGCTTTCACGCCGGGATCGGCGTTCGTGCGTTCGCTGGTTTGCAGCGCGGGCGCCGCGCAAAAATTCATCGCGGCCTGCGCTTGCCGCAGCGGCAGCAGCACGGCTGCGCCAGCCAACAGCAACGTGCAGGCTTGCCGCCAATTCGGCGCTCGCGTTGCTTCGGTCCGGCTTTGCATCAATCGCACCTTTCGCGCCATGCGAAACTCCTCATTAGGCTGATTCGGTGTGTGATGTTAGCCGTTTGCGGCCACGAACGACAGAGAACCTCAGAGCGGAACCGCGCATCGCCTCGCCGCCTCTTTTTCGAGACGACGGGCGATGCGCATTGGCAATCCCGCTTACTCGTAGTCGGCGATCGGCACGCAGGAGCAGAACAGATTGCGGTCGCCATACACATTGTCCGCGCGGCCGACCGGCGGCCAGTACTTCTTCGCGATCAGCGTGGGCAGCGGATATGCCGCGGTTTCGCGCGCATACGCGTGCTTCCAGTCATTCGCGATAACCACCGCCGCCGTATGCGGCGCATGCTTCAGCGGGTTGTCCTCGCGATCCGAGCGGCCTTCTTCGACGGCACGGATTTCCTCGCGGATCGCGATCATCGCTTCGATGAAACGGTCGAGTTCTTCCTTCGATTCCGATTCGGTCGGCTCGACCATCAGCGTGCCGGGCACCGGGAAGCTCATGGTCGGCGCGTGGAAGCCATAGTCGGCGAGTCGCTTGGCGACGTCGTCGACGGTGATGCCGCTGGTTTCCTTGATCGGACGCAGATCGAGAATGCACTCGTGCGCGACCAGGCCGCCCGGGCCCGAATACAGCACCGGATAATGCGGCGCGAGTTTCTTCGCGACGTAGTTCGCGTTGAGGATCGCGGTTTCGGTCGCGGCGGTGAGGTTCTTCGCACCCATCATTGCGATGTACATCCACGAAATCGGCAGGATCGATGCCGAGCCGTACGGAGCGCCCGATACCGCGCCAATGCCGTTCGGCGCGCGCTCATAACCCGACGAAATCTGGTTCGGCAGGAACTGCGCGAGATGCGCGCCGACCGCAACCGGACCGACGCCCGGTCCGCCGCCGCCATGCGGAATGCAGAAGGTCTTGTGCAGATTCAGGTGCGACACGTCGCCGCCGAACTGGCCCGGCGCGGTCAGTCCGACCATCGCGTTCATGTTCGCGCCGTCCACATACACCTGACCGCCGTGCGCGTGCACGATCTCGCAGATTTCGCGCACGTTCTGCTCGAACACGCCGTGCGTGGACGGATACGTGATCATGATCGCCGCGAGTTTGTCGGCGTGCTGATCGGCTTTCTTCTTCAGGTCTTCGATATCGACATTGCCTTGCGCGTCGCAGGCCACCACGACGACCTGCATGCCGGCCATCTGCGCCGACGCCGGGTTCGTGCCGTGCGCCGAAGCCGGAATCAGGCAGACGTTGCGATGCGCTTCGCCGCGCGACGCGTGATACGCGTGGATGATCAGCAGGCCCGCGTACTCGCCTTGCGAGCCGGCGTTCGGTTGCAGCGACACGGCAGCGTAGCCGGTGGCCGCGACCAGCATCTCTTCGAGCTGATCGATCATTTCGCGGTAGCCGACAGTTTGCTCAGCCGGTGCGAACGGATGGATCTGGCCGAATTCAGGCCATGTAACCGGCAGCATTTCCGAGGTCGCGTTCAGCTTCATCGTGCACGAACCCAGCGGAATCATCGAACGGTCGAGCGCGAGGTCCTTGTCCGACAGGCTGCGCAGATAACGCAGCATTTCCGTTTCCGAATGATGACGGTTGAACACGTGGTGCGTGAGGTAGGCGCTCGTGCGCTCAAGCGCGGCCGGCACCGATGCGGTATTCGACGCAGCCATTGCCGAGTCGAGCGTGTCGACTTGCGGGACGCCTTTCGCGCCGGCGGCTTGCGCGAATACTTCGAGCAGATCCGCCAGATCGCGGCGCGTAGTGGTTTCGTCGATCGACAGGCCGACTTGCGTATCGCTCACGCGGCGCAGGTTGATGCGTTTCGCTTGCGCGGCCTCGTGCAGCGCTTGCGTGCGTGCGCCGGATTCGAAGGTGAGCGTGTCGAAGAACGTTTCGTTAGCGAGCGTGTAGCCGAGTTGCTTCGCACCTTCCGCCAGCAACGCGGTGATGCGGTTCACGCGCAATGCGATCGTCTTCAAACCGTGCGGGCCGTGATAAACGGCGTACATGCTGGCCATGATCGCGAGCAGCGCTTGCGCGGTACACACGTTCGAAGTCGCCTTCTCGCGGCGGATATGTTGTTCGCGCGTTTGCAGCGCGAGACGCAGCGCGGGGTTGCCTTGCGCGTCGACGGTCACGCCGACGAGGCGGCCCGGCATCTGGCGCTTGAATTCGTCGCGCACGGCGAGGTAAGCCGCATGCGGGCCGCCGAAGCCGACCGGCACGCCGAAGCGCTGCGTATTGCCGACCGCCACGTCCGCGCCCCATTCGCCCGGCGGCGTGAGGACAGTCAGCGCGAGCAGGTCGGCTGCGACCACCACGTGGCCGCCCGCTGCGTGGATCGCTTCGGTGAGCGCGCGGTAGTCGCGCACGTCGCCGTTCACGCCCGGGTATTGCAGTAGCACGCCGAACGCATTCGCATCCGCGGCTTCCGCGGCCGGGCCCACTTTCACTTCGATGCCGACCGGCGTGGCGCGCGTCTTCACCACTTCGATGGTTTGCGGCAGCACGTCGTCGGCCACGTAGAACACGTTCGACTTCGGCTTGCCGATGCGTTGCAGCAGCGTCATCGCTTCAGCCGCAGCCGTGGCTTCGTCGAGCAGCGACGCGTTCGAGATCGCCAGACCCGTCAAGTCGACGATCATCTGCTGGAAGTTCAGCAGCGCCTCCAGACGGCCTTGCGAAATTTCCGGCTGATACGGCGTGTACGCGGTGTACCACGCCGGATTTTCCAGCACGTTACGCAGGATCACCGTCGGCGTGTGCGCGTTGTAATAGCCCTGCCCGATGTACGAGCGGAACACCTGGTTCCTGTCCGCGAGTTCGCGCAGCGCGGCGAGCGCTTCGGCTTCGCTCTTCGGTTGCGTGAAGGGGCCGAGCGGCAGCGTTTCGGTGCGGCGGATCGTCTTCGGAATGACGGCGTCGATCAGCGCGGCGCGCGACGCGAAGCCGAGGGCTTCGAGCATTGCGTGCTGGTCGGCCGCGTCCGGGCCGATATGCCGTTCGGCGAAGGCGTCATGCACTTCGAGCGCGGCGAGCGAGAGAGGAGTGCGGTTCATCAGACGATCCGGGTGTTCGAGCTTCATGGGTGTTCCTGGCGGTGCGGTGTCCTTCGGTATTCGAAAAAGGACGCGCCGCACCTGTCGGGTTAAACGTAAAGGTGAATCAGGCGCCGATTGACTTGCTGTACGCGTCGGCGTCGATCAGACGGTCTTGCGTCGCGTCCGCGGCCGGCTTGATCTTGAAGAGCCAGCTTTCGTACGGTGTGGAATTGACCGAATCAGGCGTGTCGGCCACGGCGGTATTCGCTTCGATGATCTCGCCTGAAACCGGCGCGTAGATATCGGAAGCGGCTTTCACCGATTCGATGACAGCGACGGTGTCGCCGGCGGTGACGGTCTTGCCCAGTTCCTGGACTTCGAAGAAGACGATGTCGCCGAGCGCTTCCTGCGCGTGGTCGGTGATGCCGACCGTCAGCGTGCCGTCCGCCTCGGTGCGGACCCACTCGTGCGATTCGGTGTATTTCAGATCGGCCGGGATGCTCATCGGATGCTCCTATGCGGTGTGATTCGGTTGTAACTTGGGAAGTAGACGCGCGCGCAGGTTTGCTTAAACCGCGAGCACTTTGCCATTGCGCACGAACGGCAGTTTTACCACGCTTGCAGGTACGTTCTTGTCACGAATCTGAACGTGAACGGTGTCGCCCGGCTGCACGCCTTTCGGCACACGCGCAAAGGCGATGGATTCCTGCATGGTCGGGGAAAACGTACCGCTGGTGATTTCGCCTTCGCCCTGCGACGTGACGACTTTTTGATGAGCACGCAGCACGCCCGCCGCCTTGCCGTTTTCCTTCAGCAGAATCAAGCCGACGAACGCAGCCTGCGAACCATCCGCTTCCAGCTTGCCCTTGCCGACGAAGTCGCGCGGCGAGGTGAGGTCGACGGTCCAGGCGAGGCCGGCGTCGAGCGGCGAGACGTTGTCGTCCATATCCTGGCCGTACAGGTTCATGCCGGCTTCGAGCCGCAGCGTGTCGCGCGCGCCGAGACCGGCCGGGCGCACGCCTTGGGCTTGCAGCGCACTCCACAGCGCTTCGACGTGATCTGCGGGGACAATGATTTCGAAGCCGTCTTCGCCGGTGTAGCCGGTGCGGGCCACGGTCAATTCGCCGAACGGCGTGTCTTCGATGCGGGCGGCGTTGAAGGGCTTGAGCGCTTCGGTGGCGGCGCGTGCGGCCGGCACGGTTTGCCATACTTTTTCGCGCGCATTCGGGCCTTGCACGGCGACGATCGCATAATCGCGGCGCGGCGTGATGGTCAGGCCGAAGCTGCCTTCGGCGTTGAGTTGGCCGAACCAGGCGATGTCTTTATCGGCGGTGCCGGCATTGACGACCACGCGGAAATGATCTTCGCCGAAGTAATAGACGATCAGATCGTCGATCACGCCGCCGTTCGGGTTCAGCAGGCAGGAGTACAGCGCGCGGCCCGGCGTTTGCAGCTTGGCGACGTTGTTCGCCAGCGCATACTCGAAGAATGCGCGCACGCGCTCCCCGGTGAAATCGACGACACACATGTGCGAGACGTCGAACATGCCGGCGTCGGTGCGCACGGCGCGGTGTTCGTCGATCTGCGAGCCGTAGTTGACAGGCATGTCCCAGCCGCCGAAATCGACCATGCGGGCATTGAGCGCACGGTGGGTGGCGTTGAGCGGGGTGTGTTTGAGTTCGGTCATGGGGCCTCGGGCGTCTCGCGAAACAAAAAAGGCCATGCGGCGCTACGCCTCGCGGCCTTTTAGCTGCGAGCGATGCGTTGCATGGCCCCTCTGTCCTCGATACCTGAGAGATTGCGTTGCCGTGGTCACGTTGACGTGTCACGGTGAAACGCGCGCCCCTTCGGTGGGCAGCTTGCCAGATCCGCTCGCACTTACGACGCGCGATGCGCACGGCTACTGCCGCTCTCCAGAGTGCGAAAAACCGGTGCCCGATGTTGCCTGAGAGCGGGTTCTTCGACGCGGTCGGTCCTTTTGCCTGAGAGTTTGCGGGTGTGCCCCTTCGGCGGCGCGGCCTGCGGTTTTCTGCGGCCAGCACGCTCTCCCGACGCGTGCGGCGAATGTACGCGAGGGCCGGGGGCTTGTCAAATAAAGGCCCGAGAACCGCGCGGCGGTTGACGGAGCGTCTGCGCGCTTGTCAAAAAAAGCGCGGGACGTGATGCCCGCGCTCGTGCTGCTTCGGCGTTGAAGCCGAAATTGATTCTGGCGCGATTACTCGCCGATAGCGTGTGCCGCGTTGTCCAGTTCCTGATTCAAGACGCGCTGTTCGTCGCCCGACAGGCCGCCGCCGTGTTGCGCGGCCATGTCGTGCGCTTCCTGACGGATCACGTCGAGGCGATGGTGCAGCGCTGCGCCTTGTGGCGGCGGGTAATAGCCCTGATTCACGCGGTTGTCGATCCGGCGGCTGAGGTTGTCGATGCGGCCTTCGACCTGATGCAGGCGCTGATCCGCGATCTGTTGCGGGTTGGGGCGAGGCGCCGGCTGTGGGGTTGAGGCGCCACCACACAGGCGGCGAGGGAACTGAGCAAGGCGCAAGCGGCGAGCGCGCGGATAGTACGGGGCATGGACACTCCGGAAGTCATTGTCGTTTTGTGGTGCTACCCTGGTAGCAACGGATGACTACCGGGCCGCGCTGACCTGCCGCGCGGCCCGATTTGTAACGTTATGTTCCTTTCGGGCTTGTCAGCGTTTTTGGCCTGCGCCGTGTGCACGGCGAGTGCTGTTTTAGGTACACAAGCCGTCTCGCCGTGCGGACCAAACCGTCAGCGAATCCGTTCGAACGGCAGCCGGGCGCCTTCTTCCGAGCTTCGGCCGGCGAGCTCGATAACCGTCATGACGTCGACGGCGTCCTGTGCGCTCACCGGAAATTTGACGCCGCTCTGGATCGCGTCGGCCACCGCGACATAAAACCCGGCGTAATCGCCATTGCGCGTCGGCCACTCCCGCTCGACTTCCTGATCGCCTTCCACGACGCGCACCACACCCGGGGCGTTGCCGGCGCCGAAGCCGTCGTCGCCTGGACGCAGGCCCGCCTTCAACTGATCTTCCTGCGTGTCGAGCCCGTATTTCATATAGCTGCCGCGTGTGCCGTGGAGGGTGAAGCGCGGCGCGACCAGCGCCGTCAGCGCGCTCGCGTGCAGCACCACTTCGAATTCACCGTAGCCGAGCTGGATGTGCACGTAGTCGGGCGCACCAGCGTCGTCACGATGTGCGCGCACCGTTGCCGACACGGTTTGCGGCGTGCCGAACAGCGCCAGCGCCTGGTCGATCAGATGCGGGCCGAGGTCCAGCAGCAAGCCGCCGCCTCGCGACGCTTCCTCGCGCCAGCGCTGGCGCACCTCCGGCCGGAAACGGTCGAAGTGCGATTCGTATTGCGTGATCCGTCCCAACTCGCCGCTCGTGAGCAGATCGCGCAGGGTCAGAAAATCGCCGTCCCAGCGACGGTTGTGAAACGGCATGAAGAGTTTGCCTCGGGCGAGCGCGATGTTGGCCAGCGTATGGGCGTCGGCGGCGTTCAGCGTGACCGGTTTGTCCACCACCACGTGCTTGCCCGCTTCCAGCGTGCGGCGCGCCAGGTCGAAGTGCGTGTCGTTCGGCGTGGCGATCACGATGCAGTCGAGTTCATCCAGCGCCAGCAGCGCGTCGAGGTCGGCCACCACCTTCGTGTGCGGATAGTCGGCGAGCGCGCGCTCGGGCTGGCTCGTGGCAATGGCCGCGACGCTCGCGCGGCCGCAGTGCTCGATCACCGGCGCATGAAAGGTCGCGCCGGCGAAACCGTAACCCATCAATCCAATCTTCAGCGATGCGGACATGCGTGTCTTCCTGCAAAAACGGCGCGCCGCTTTGCCACCGCGGCGACGGCGCGCAACACCGCAATTGTGGCATGTCCTGGAGGTGGACCGTCAGCGTCGTCGTGAGCGTTTGTCGCCGCTGTCCGTCAGCACAATCGTGTTAACATCGCTCATCTCGCGCGAACCGCAGCGGGCCGGAACACCCGCGCACCGCGCGGGGCGCCCGTTCCAGCCGCCGGGGCCGCGCAGCATGCCCCCGGGCCTCCGGCCGGCGAATATGCCGCCACGCCCTCAACCGCTGCTTTCAACCGCAACACCCATCCACTGACGATGTCCGCAGGCCTGAACCCCGCTCAAAATGAAGCGGTCCGTTATCTCGACGGTCCGTGTCTCGTGCTCGCCGGCGCAGGTAGCGGCAAGACGCGCGTGATCACGCAGAAGATCGCGCACCTGATCGAGGCCAAGGGCTTCGAGCCGCGCCACATCGCTGCCGTCACGTTCACGAACAAGGCCGCGTTGGAAATGCGCGAGCGCGTGGGCAAGCTGCTCGAAGGCAAGACGCTCACCACGCCCGGCAAGGAAGGCCGCAAAGTGCCCGTCAACCAGTTGACGGTCTGCACCTTCCACTCGCTCGGCGTGCAGATTCTGCGGCAGGAAGCGGAGCACGTCGGCCTGAAGCCGCAGTTCTCGATCATGGATTCCGACGACTGCTTCGGCATGATCCAGGAGCAGGTCGGCTCGACGGACAAGGGCTTCATCCGCAAGATCCAGTCGATCATCTCGTTGTGGAAGAACGGCATGATCATGCCGGAGCAGGCGATCGCGATCGCCGCCAACGAGGATGAACATCAGGCCGCGATCGTCTACCGCAATTACGTGGCGACGCTGCATGCGTATCAGGCAGTCGATTTCGACGACCTCATCCGTCTGCCTGCCGAACTCTTCGAAAAGAACGAGCAGGTGCGCGACCGCTGGCAGAACAAGCTGCGCTATCTGCTGATCGACGAATATCAGGACACCAACGCCTGCCAGTACGAACTGGTGAAGCTGCTGGCCGGCAAGCGCGCGGCGTTCACGGCGGTGGGCGACGACGATCAGGCGATCTACGGCTGGCGCGGCGCGACGCTCGAAAATCTCGGCCAGCTCAGCAAGGATTTTCCGAAGCTGCATCTCATCAAGCTGGAGCAGAACTACCGCTCCACGGTCCGCATTCTGACCGCCGCGAACAACGTGATCGCGAACAATCCGAAGCTGTTCGAAAAGAAGTTGTGGTCCGAACACGGCATGGGCGACACGATTACCGTCACGCCATGCAACGATGAAGAGCACGAGGCCGAGTCCGTGGTGTTTCGGCTGTCGGCGCACAAGTTCGAGCGGCGCGCGAATTTTCGCGACTACGCGATCCTGTATCGCGGCAATTTTCAGGCGCGCATTTTCGAGCAGGTGTTGCGGCGCGAGCGGATTCCGTACGTGTTGTCCGGTGGCCAATCGTTCTTCGACAAGGCCGAGATCAAGGACATCTGCGCGTATCTGCGTCTGATCGCCAACGCCAACGACGACCCCGCGTTCATCCGCGCGATCACGACGCCGCGACGCGGTGTCGGCAATACGACGCTCGAGGCGCTCGGCTCGTTCGCGGGCCAAGCCAAAGTCTCGCTTTTCGAGGCGGTGTACATGGGCGGCATCGAGGCGCGTTTGTCGCCGCGGCAGATCGAACCGATGCGCGTGTTCTGCGACTTCATGCAGCGTCTCACCGATCGCGCCGAGAAGGACGCCGCCGGCACGCTGCTCGACGAACTGATGGACGCGATCCACTACGAGGCCTATCTGTACGATGCATTCGACGAACGTCAGGCGCAGTCCAAGTGGCAAAACGTGCTGGAGTTCATGGAATGGCTCAAGCGCAAGGGCACCAAGGCCGAGCCCACGGGCGCCGCGGCCGATGAAGCCACCGGCTACGACACCGCCGACGGTCTCGGCGACACCGGCAAGAGCCTGCTCGGGCTGATCCAGACGGTTGCGCTGATGTCGATGCTCGAAGGCCGCGAGGAAGATCCCGACGCGGTGCGTTTGTCGACGGTGCATGCGTCGAAGGGTCTGGAGTATCCGCACGTGTTTCTGGTGGGCGTCGAGGAAGGCATCATGCCGCATCGCGGCGGTGCGGACGACGAGCCGATCGACGACGCGCGCATCGAAGAAGAACGCCGGCTGATGTACGTGGCGATCACGCGTGCGCAGCGCAGTCTGCATCTGAACTGGTGCAAGAAGCGCAAGCGCGCGCGAGAGACGGTGGTGTGCGAGCCGTCACGCTTCATTCCCGAAATGCTGCTCGACGACGCCCCGCCGCCGACGCCCGAAGAAGCGCCGATGTCGCCGAAAGACCGGCTCGCGAGTTTGAAGGCGCTGTTGCAGAAGCCTTGAGCTGATGCCGAGATTGTTGAGATCGCATAGGCCCGTTTGCCGACCGAGAGATAAAAAAATCCCTGCAACGCGGCGACGCGGTGCAGGGATTTTTTGTGCTGCGGCAAACGCCGCGAGCGTGTTACTTCACCGCGCTGACCATGTAGTCGACGGCGGCCTTCACATCCGCGTCGGAGGCTGTCGAGCCGCCCTTCGGCGGCATCGCGCCCTTGCCGTGCAGCGCGTAGTTATAGACCGTGTCCATAGGCTCTTTCAGACGGGGAGCC
This sequence comes from Paraburkholderia sp. BL27I4N3, assembly GCF_003386115.1. Taxonomy (NCBI): domain Bacteria; kingdom Pseudomonadati; phylum Pseudomonadota; class Betaproteobacteria; order Burkholderiales; family Burkholderiaceae; genus Paraburkholderia; species Paraburkholderia sp. BL27I4N3. Next base: position 4,384,503 of record NZ_QREJ01000001.1, read on the forward strand.
CAGGCATCCTTGTCGCCGAACTTCGGTGCGTTCAACACGCCGGCTGCGTGGCAGGCCTGGCAAACCTGCTGATACAACGCCTTGCCGGCTTGCGATGCGTCGGCGCTTTGCGTGCCGCCCGCTGCCGGCGCGGCCGCTTGCGGCACGCTCGCCATGGCGGCCATCGCTGCGGCGGCCTGAGCCGCACCCGCGTCGGAAGCGCCGGCCGGCGCTTCGGCCGCAGCACCGGATGCTGCTGCTGTGCCCGCTGCCGGCTGAGCCGGTTCAGGGAAACTGCCGCCGGAATTGTTGGCCATGTAGGCGACCGCGCGGGCGATTTCGAAATCGCTGTAGTCGTCCGGACTGGTGCCGCCGCGCGGGGGCATCGCGCCTTTGCCGGAGAGCGCCGTGTGCAAAAGCGTGTCGAAGCCCTGGGCGATGCGCGGTGCCCAGTCGGCGGTATTGGTGAATTTCGGCGCGCCTGCGGCACCCGACGCGTGACACGCGGAGCACACCGCCTTGTAGACTTCCTCGCCGGTCTTGTAGACGCGCGGCGCGTTGGCGTCGCGAATGTCGACCTGGGCGAACGGCTTGATGCGGGCGGTGACCTCGGCTTCGGAGAGGGAGTCGGTGCCGGCGCCGGTGCGCGTCGAATTGTCGACGTAGATCACTAGCAGAACGATGATGACGATCGGTACCGCAAAACTGGCAATGATTGCGGCGACGAGCTGCCCGGGGGTTTTGATCGGGGCTCCGTGTGGTGCTTCGCTCATGCTTGTCTCGTCTCCGTGGGTATGTGAGCGGTACAGCGTGACGGCAACTTCTTGTTCTTTAATCAGGCACGGACGATTATAGACGGAACATTTCGGCGGCGGCGAGGGGCGCGGCGCGGTGTTCAGCAGGCGTTTACCCGCATCGCGCGGGTTGTGCGAAAGACTTCGAAGACCGCCATTCAGGCCGTCCGGTGGACGGTATGGCGGAAACCGGGTATCCTTTCGGTCTCGCTTTGGCGTCGCATCCGTTCTGGTGCCGCGCATTCTTGTTGAAGCGCCCGTAGCTCAATGGATAGAGTACTGCCCTCCGAAGGCAGGGGTTGCTGGTTCGATCCCAGCCGGGCGCACCAAAAAAGAGTCGATCTCGCTCAAGGGCTTACGCAATATGCGCTAAGCCCTTTTGTTTTTACGGTCATGTCGTGTTCAGACGACTGCCGCCTAAGCTCCCACATTCCTGCAAGTAATCGTCCCTCGACGCCCTGCGTACGCTCGCATGCGCTTCGCAGAATAATCCTAGAAACATGCACTTTGTCTGTATTGAAATTAAGAATCGGACGTTTGAAGGTCTCCATGCGGACATTTCGCATTGCCCCACCCTATCCCCTTAATTAGCATGGTTTGCTCATGCAATTTCCATCGCATGAATACCCCGGAGCGGCATTTCGACATCGCTTCACTGATTAATAAAGGTGTGGCGATCAATCCGCGCGCCGATCGTTTTATTGCAGGTCATGTACAAAATAACCCGGCTGATCTTAACCGCATCGATCATGATGCTATCCAATCTCGTCCACGCGCAATCGGCGGCGCCTCAAACAGGTGCGAGCGAGTTTGCCGGTCCCTATGTGGGTTTCAAGTTGGGTGTGAATACCTCCGATGCCTCAGGCGTTGACAGTAAAGCATCGCACACCACGGTTTTTCCTGGTTTCACGGCGGGATATAACTTTGACGTCGACCGTTTCGTCGCAGGCGCCGAAGTTTTTGCCGATCTGCATCATGGCTCGACAACCTATAAAGACGGCGGAATCGATGCGAAATTCGGCATGCCGTTCAATCAGTTCATGCCCTATGTCCGTATTGGGTTGACAACGGATTGGCCGAACATCCGCCCTCACTGGGGTTTAGGCGTCGAATATAAATTCGCTAGACACGTGAGTGCGGTGGGCGAATGGACAACCGACACCAGCAATCACGACGGCACCCGAAGAACGAATAACAGCCTCACAATCGGCGTGCAATATCACTTCAACTGACGTGCTGGATTCGCAACTGCGCGGCTAACCGATCGGGCTCGAACAACCGCCTTGCCCGCAACAAGGTTGTTGAAAGCGCCCCCTACCGTTAGAATCCCCCGGTCACTGGGGAGTAGCCTTCCTTCATGTACTGAAGGAGAGCGCGTCAACATACTTGGCCTGCGGGTCATGGCGCGTTCGACCGGGTCGGTTTGGCGAGACCATTGACGCACAGCCTCGTTCTGGTCGGACGGGCGGCGGTGCGTCATTGGTTTGTCATCTACGTCCGGCCGCGGAGTTGCCCTGTGAAACATCGTCGCATCCAGCAAGTCTCCCCTCTCGTCCGTCCGCCGCGCCTCTACTTCTGCCTGTCCGCGGAGCGCCGCGCATGACGGGTCTCCTGTTCGAACTTGCCATCATGCTGGTTGTCATTCTGGTGGCGGCCGAGCTCTTCACCAATGCGCTCGAGCATCTGGGCGAACGCCTCAAGATTTCCGAAGGCGTGACGGGTTCACTATTCGCCGCCGTCGGCACGGCGTTGCCCGAGACGCTCGTACCGCTGCTCGCGATCGCCGGCGGCACGACCGATAACGTGGTCAACCAGGAAATCGGCGTCGGCGCGATTCTCGGTGCGCCGCTGATGCTCTCCACCCTCTCCACCTTCCTCATGACGCTCGCGATTCTCGGCTCACGCGGCGCGCGCGGCTGGGTCGCGCCGGAGCGTACGGGTTTCACGCGCGACCTCAACTATTTCCTGTGCGCGTTCGTGCTGGCCGCCGCGGCGATGTACGTGCCGCATGAGCAAATGATCGTACGCGCGCTCTTCAGCGTGGCGCTGGTCGGCGTGTACGTCACCTACGTGGTGATGACCTTCCGTGCATCGAATGACCTGGTCGATGCCGGTCACGGCACTGAAGCGCCGGGCAAGATGTTGATCTCGCGCCTCGGCGTGCCGACCAACCTCGCGACCATCGTGGTGCAACTGGCGCTCGCCGTCGCGTTGCTGGTGTGGGGCGCGGAAGGCTTCATCCATGGTGTGCGCGGTGTCTCGCAGGCGCTCGGCGTGTCGCCGCTGCTGCTCTCGCTGCTGATCATTCCGATCGCGACCGAACTGCCCGAGAAGGTCAACAGCATTCTCTGGATTCGCCGCGGCAAGGACACGCTGGCGTTCGGCAACATCACCGGTGCGATGGTGTTTCAGGGCACCTTGCTGCCAGCAATCGGTATCCTACTGACGCCGTGGGTGCCGCGTATCGAAGTGGTGACCGGCATCGTGATCACGCTGGCCGCCGCGGCGTGGCTGCGGATCAATGTGCGTGAGCGCGGCGTGCCGGTGTGGGCGTTACTGGTTTGCGGGGTGTTGTATGCAACTTATCTGGCGATCACGCTGAGCCGCTAGACGAGCCGTCGGCGACGTTCGAATCAGTCGCAGAAGGCCGCTTGGCCCACGGCCTTCTGAGTTTCAGGTTCAGTTCGGCCGGGCCGTTGTCGGCGCTGCGGTCGCTGCCGCGCCGTCCGGCTTGAACACGACTCTCCAGTCATCTTTCATATCGACGACAAGCCAGCCTTTCGCGCCGGCCTCGTCCAGACCTTTGTCGAGTTTGCCGCTCTTCGCCGTGCGGTCGTATGCGTATTCGCGTTCCGCGTCCGTGTGATGCACGAGCGCGGCGAGGCGCGGGCCAGCGCCTGCCGAGGTCCATTCGAGCATTGGCACGTCGCCATCCGCGTTACCGAACGCGATCACCGGACGTCTGCCGATCACGCGCTCGATGGCGAGCGGTTTGGCCGAGCCGTCGACCAGCGTGTCGACTTGTGCGAGGCGCGTCAGCGAGACCGCACCGTTGCTCTGGCCATACCGATACTTAACGGTGCTGCCGATCACCTGCTCGGGCGGAATGCCGTACATGCGTTGGGCGACGTCGCGGACGAACTCGGCGTCGCCAGCCGTCACCAGATAGGTCTTGAAGCCGTTCGCGCGCAGATAGGCGAGCAACTCGAGCATGGGCTGATACGCGAGATCGGCGTAGGGCCGGTTGAAGTGCGGGTCGCTCGCGGAATCGAACCATTCGTGCACGAGTGCGGCGAACTGATCGCCCGTCATGCCGGCGTGGGCCGCCGCCAACACCCGCATCGAGCCGCTGTCGCCGGTTGCCGCCACATTCCTGAGATTGCCTTTGAGGATCGAGCGGAACGGCTCCTGACGCTTCCATTCCGGATGCCGTCCGGCCACCGTCTTCACACGTTGCAGCGCGAACACCAGTTGCACCGATGCGGGCTGCTCGGGCCACAGTGTGCCGTCGTTATCGAATACGGCGATCCGGTCGGCACGCGGGATGAAATCCTTTGACTCGGGCGTAGTCACGAGCGTCACGAAGTCGACAATCGAGCGTTTGGTCTTCGTGTCATTCCATGACGCCAACGCGGCGGCCGTCGATGCGCCGGCCTGCGACACCTCGTCCTGTCGCGGCGTCACGGAACAGGCAGAAAGAAGGACAACGGCGAAGGCGATGCAGTAGCGGTGCAGCGTGCGAATCATGAAAGCCTCATCGAAAACGGTGGGTCGAACTCAAGCGAGCGCCAGTCTAATGGGCCAAAGGGTTTATTGCAGCCGTTGTGGGATTTTTTCGACATTGAGGCTTGAGCTTGCCTCGGCAAAACACAATGCCGATTGAATAAGCGGGCAAGCCGGTCGCGACTGATCTGGCTTCTGCCGTGTTACAAAATTATCTCCGTGATTGCAGAAATCGTTGCTAGTATTCCTAACGATGCCAGCGTGGTGAATCTTCCCCTTTCCGCATGCTTCGTTTGATGCGGCGTCTCTCGTTTCAAGGACCGTTCATGCAAGCCCCGTACTCAGCTGCGTCACCTTTCTAGATTGTTCGAGTGATATAACGCGCTTCATTTGCGCGATGTGGCGTCCGGCCGCGCGTAGCTGCCCGAATTCGCAAACACGCGCGAAATCAATTGGGCTTGAATCGGCCACCCGAACGCCATTCCTTTGAAATGATTTTTCGTCGTGGAAAGGCGGGTGCACGCCTAGAAGAAATAACCATAAAACAAGGCTCGATAATGGGTTACCGTTGCGCGTTTCGGATGAGGACGTTAAACGCCGCTGCGTTCGCGTGGTCGCGGGTCTTGGCTCAGGCATCCGCCGCCGACGTCGATAAAGATAATCTCTCGCTCAATCTCGCCGTCCCATTCAGCATCCATAACCACTACACGCCGAACGTGTTCGGCACCGTGCTCGACCACAACTGGATGTTCCCACGCCGCAGAGCGCTGAGGCGCGCATGGACGACCCGGACATCGACATGCACAGGAAGGCGGCGACATGGGTGACGATGGCCGTGCTGGCGTCGGTCGCGCCGCCAATTGTGCGCGAAGCCTGATGCCTGCGCACGTACGCGCAGTGTGGCTTGCGGACGCAGGCTGCCCAGATGCGGTGCCGGAAGAGTGAGAATGCCGAACATCCATTCGATGAGGACGATTATGAGTCAACCTAACTGTTTGTTCGCAGCCGGTCGGCTCGTTGCCGGATTCTGCAAAGGCGCGCTTCTGACCACCGTCGGCGTGAGCCTCTCCCAGACGGCGTGGGCGACGGAAGGCGGCATAGGCCGTCCGATCACCGGCCAGCAGGTGACGCCGTACGGCGGCATCGTGCCGCCCACCAGCGACTGGATCGTGTCGGCCGCCACGATCTATTACGAAGGCTCGCTAAGCGCGAGCAAGTCGATTCCGATTGCCGGACAGGTCACGCAAGGCGTCAATGCGAAGGCCGAATACACGATCCTCGCCGCAGTCAAGACGTGGGGGATTACCGTGGGCGGCTGGAACTTCGCGTCGTCGTTCGGGGTGCCGGTTCAGTACACCAACATCTCGTCGTTTCATGGTCGCTTGCCGAACGACCACGGCACCCAGTTCGCCGATTTCTTCTTTACGCCAGTCATTGCCGGCTATCACCTGACCAAGACCGACCACGTCGCGTTGAGCGTGCAGATCTACGCGCCGACCGGTGCGTACAACTCGAACCGGCTTGCCAATGCCGGACAGAACACGTGGACCTTCACGCCGACAATCGCTTATACGAAATTGCTGCCGAAGGAGAACATCGAACTGTCGTTGAATTACGGCCTCGAGTTCTATACGCCCAATAAGGACACCCACTATCACAACGCACCGGTGAGCGTGCTCGATCTGCTCGTGCTCAAGCGCTTCAGCAGCGGGTGGGGCGTCGGCGTGGTGGGCGGCTATATCCAGCAGATCGGCCATGACAGCGGCGGCATTGCGGACATTGTCGGTGGCGACCAGGGTCATTCCGTAGGCCTCGGGCCGATGATCACGTGGTCGGGGAAGGTGCAGAAAACCCCCATTTCGGCTGCGCTGCGCTGGGTCAACGAATTCAACACCAGCAATCGGCCGAAGGGTAACGCGGTGCAATTGTCGGTCAATGCGACGTTTAAGTAACGTCGCGGCATGCGAGGTGTGAGGCGCTTACTTCCAGGCGAGCAAGAGGCGGGTTCGCGCGGCATTGCGGCTAACAAGGACACTGGGCACGCCGGCGCGCGGAACAACGGCAACGCAAGGATGCGGAGGGACATCCGCGGAGGCGCCTTCGCGGCCGGACCGCAATCGATCAGGCGCCCGTGCCGCGCTCGCAGATCGCGTAGACGCTGGAGCACAAGTCGGGATAGACACGCCCGAGCTCAAAACAGCCATCCAGATACTCTCTGGATATGATGCCGGCCTGCAATGCCGCATCGATCTGGAAGTTGGCGAGGCCCTTGAAAAAGACCCCACCTTCGGTGACCGGGCGAAGCTTTGCCGCACGCAGATCGGCTCGCAGCGTGTCGATTGAATACGTCACGCGATGACCGTGTGCGGCTTCAGCCGCCGTCACGGCCGCGTGATGGTCGATCAGCCCCATGTTGACTGCGATCTGCCGCGATCCGGCGCGCGCATTTGGCGCGGCCACGAACAGGCGGCCGCCTTTCGGTAGCCAGCTGCCGATCCGGCTCAGGACTTCGACCGGATGATCGAGGTGTTCGAGCGTATGAATCAGGAAGATGTTGTCGTAGCGTCGCGCCGGTTCGAAAGTCTCGAACGTCGAGTGATGGAATTTGACAGCGCCTTTCGTCTTGTCCGACGCAACGGCAATGCAGTCTGCCGATGCCTCGACGACTTCCAGTGAATCGAAGCGCTGTGCTAGGAGTCGCGTGAAGTTACCTTCGAAGCATCCGAGTTCGAGCGCGTTGCCGCCGACGACGAACGGTGCGAATGTCCGAAGCATGTATTCGTGCATCAGATAATCGAAGTCGTAAGCGTAGCGATGTTCGGGATGATCTTTCGCTTCCGCGTCGTAGTCTCTGTTCATGGTCGTCAATCCTGTCCACGTTGATAGAACCGCTGCTCAACCGGCACATAAAACTCCTCGAGCGACTCCGGCACCCGGGCGTTGAAGCCGAGCACCTGGCGCATCCATGCGTTGCAGCGGTCGAGATTGCGGTATCCGAATAGCCGCGCGTAGTCGAGCTGCGGCTTGAAGAAGGGGCTGGTGAACGTCAGTGTCAGCGCACGGCGCGGCGCATCGGTGGTATTGCGGCCGGTAGCGTGCCACATGCGGGAATCGAACAGCAGAACCGAACCGCGCTTTCCGGTCGCCCGCGCAGCCTGCGCGTAGAAATGCTCGTCGGTGGGCTGCTGCTGGAGATTTTGCGAGTGCGAAAGAATATGCGTCGCGCCATTGGCCAGCGTGAAATCGTCGAGCATCACCAATGCGTTCACCATGAAGCGCCGCGAGTCGGAGCCGAAACGGATATCGCGGTGCACGTTCTGCACGTAAGAGCGCGAGTCGCGCTCGTTGATCACGCCGCCGTACGAATTCAGAACGAAGTTGCCTTCGAAGTATTCTTTGAAAAGCGGCTCGAGCGCTGAGAATTGCGCCAGCAATTCGACGTAGCTCGGGTCATCCATCAGCAGATGATGCAAAGTGCCGGCGCTGTTTTCCAGCACGCCGTTGCGTCGCCTGATCTGGTCGCGCAACGCGAGCGAAGGACCGAGCGCCTTCACCAGCGAATCGAGCAATTCGGTGTGAATCAGTCCGGGGAGCACCGTCCATCCCGCCGTGGCGAGTTCGGTGTGGTGTCGAGCGTCAATCGTGTTCATGAATGGAGCGAGGTAACGGCAAAAGCAAAAGGCTCAGTGTCGATCGGCGGCCAGAATGGCCATCGGCATGACGTCAAGATAGCGGTCGCCTTTGAAGACGGCCTGGCGTAAAAGACCTTCGGCGCGAAAGCCCACTTTCTCGTAGAGCGCGATGGCGCGCGCATTTGACGCGAGCACGGTCAGCGAAATACGGTGGAGGTTGAGGTCGCCAAATGCGTGCTCGAGCGTCTGGCGCGTGGCGGCCTCGCCAATGCCCCGGCCGCGAGCCGTCTCGGCGCCGATCTGAATCGAGAACTCCGCGCAGCGGCTCACCCAGTCGATGCCTAGCAGATACGTCACGCCGACAACTTCCTCTGTAGACGCGAGGCACACGGCGAGACGCACGTTATTCGTCCGGGAGCCGAGATAGCTATCGAACCATTTACTGTCGATCTCGGTGCCCACGTATCGGAAGGCGCCGCCCAAATGACTGACCAGCGTCTTGTCGGCGCGCCATGTGTTGATGGTCGACAGGTCGCCTCGTTCGATCTCGCGCAGGAATATCGTGTTGTCGCTCATGCGAGTCGGTCCAGTAGGTGTTGCACCATCGGCGCCAGATCGCTGTGCGTCAGCCGCTGATCGCAAGGAAGGCACAAGGTCGATTCGGGAAGCCTGCGTTCGAAGTCCGGTGCGCCTGCAGCGGTTGCGATATCCGGCCAGTAAGTCGGCGTATAGATGCGTTGCGCTCGAAGAACCTCGCGCATGCCGGGCGGCGCGCCGAAAAACGGGTAGCAGAGCGGCGCCGCATCTTCGTCGTAACGAAACGTGAAGCGGTTATAGCGCTGCAATTTATCGTGCAGATAGGCGAAATTTTCGGCTCGCCGTGCGCGGACGCTTTCGTAGTCGACGCCGGCGAGCAGCCGTTGCGTCAGTGCCGACATGCGCAACGGTTCCTGGTGCTTGAGGCTTTCTTCGGCCGCGGCGTAGTCGGAGTAACCTGCTTCCGCATCTTTCGCGAGCCTCGTCAGCAGATAGCCGCTGCGCAGCAACGAGGCATCGTCGACAGCTTCCGGCATTGCGATCGGCTGCCGTGTAACGAGGTATCCGCCATCCGGCACGCCAAGGAATTTGCGCGGCGAGTACAGCGTGGCGAGGCAATCCGCGGACCGTGCGAACAACGCCTGCGCATTGTCGATCACGACGCGTTCGCGTGGGAACCGGCTGAGCACATCGTCGACCTGTTGAGCGCACAAGCCGAAATAGTTGACGTAAACTAGCCACTCACCTTGTGCGATATCGACAGGCTGCACGCGCAATTCGGCGTCGAGCCGATAGCGTTTGAACGGCGTGCCGGTCATGCGCAGTGGCTCGATCATCGCGTCGCAAATGTACCAGGGCATCCAGACGGCAGTCGGCCGCACTGCCCGAAGCAGCGCAAGAAACGCCGCGCGCGACGACTGGAAACGCAACGCGTCGTCGTGAAGCGTCGCTCCTGCTCGTGGAAGTTCCAGTTCGAAATATCCGCCGATTGCGCGCGGCTCGCGCGGGATCATGCGTTCACCTCGACGCACAGCATATCTCTGACGCTGTTTTTGCTGTTGAACATCAGGACGTCGAGAATCGATAAGGCGGGGTGAAAAGTATCGTCAAACTGCGTATAGGGACACAGGTTCGGTTCAACGAAGGCGAGCTCCACGCCGCGCGTCAAGAATGCCGCACTATCGTAAAGTGCGCGGCCACCCGGCAGATTCACATAGGTGCTCGCGTGCTCTCTCGCGCAGATATCGATGACCCGCTCGGCACCTTTGAGTTGCGCATTGCCGTACTTCGTCGAAGACGGGACGAATTCTGTATCGATCTCGAGGTACTTGCAAATTTCCATGACAGTGTGCGACGCGAGCTGCGAAACAGGTGCGAGAGGCTCTGCCAGAATCCGCCCGACCAACGCGCTGACCTGCGCGTAGTGAGGCGCTTTGGCATACGCATGCCGAATCGATTCCAGCAGCTTGCGCAGCCAGCGCTCGCGCGGTTCGACCAGTACCTCGTTGATCTTTAACGAAGGACTCGCACCGCGGAGCGGCACGGTGAGATAACGCACCTGGTCGCCCAGCAACATCCGGTTGCGGTTGATCCAGCCATTCTTGATGAAGTTCACGTCGTCGTAAAAGACGAACTTGTCGACTGCCGCCGCCAGCTGGAAATATCCGATGTACGGAAACAGGTAGGGCTGCATGATCGCGAGCTTCATGACGTTCAGCTACCCGCGATGATCCCGACGATGCGGTCGAGCATGTCGTCCGTCAGTGCCGGGAAGATCGGCAGACACAGTATCTTCTGTGAAGCGGCGTGCGCGACCGGCAGGTTTTCCGGGCGTGCGGAAGGCAGGCCGCGATAAATCGGAAAGTCCGAGATCAGCGGATAGAAATAGCGGCGCGCGTAAATGTTCGCGTCGCGGAACTTCTGATACAGCACGTCGCGGCTGATTGGGTACTCCGGGCCGACGAGAATCGGAAAATACGAGTGGTTCGCCACTTTCTCGCCCCCTTTCGGCACGCAGCTGATACCGGGCACGTCGCGCAACCGTTCGCGGTAGAGCGCATCGATCCGCGCGCGCCGTGCCAGCGCTTCATCAATGTGCTGCAATTGCAGCAAGCCGAATGCCGCGTTGATCTCGCTCATCTTGCCGTTGATGCCTGACGCCACCACGGTCACTTCATCCACGAAACCGAAGTTCTTCAGATGGTCGATGCGCTGCTTTGTCTTGGCGTCCTGACAGATGATCGCGCCGCCTTCGAACGTGTTGAAGACCTTGGTCGCGTGGAAGCTCAGAACGGCGAGGTCGCCGTGCTCGAGCACGCTGCCGGTTTCGGTCTGCACGCCGAAAGCATGGGCCGCGTCGTAGATCACCTTCAGATTGTAGTTGTCGGCGATCTTCTGAATCGCGTCGACGTCGCACGGCTTGCCGTAGCAATGCACCGGCATGATCGCGGTGGTCTGCGGCGTGATCGCTGCCTCGATCTTCGCAGGGTCGAGATTCAGCGTGTGCGGATCGACGTCGACGAATACCGGCTTGATACCGTTCCAGACCAGCGAGTGCGCGGTGGCAACGAACGAATAGGGCGTGGTGATCACTTCGCCGGTCACGCGCAACGCCTGCAGCGCGGTGAGCAGCGCCAGCGTGCCGTTGGTGAACAGCGCAAGATGCTTGACGCCGAGATACTTGCACAGCGCCGCTTCGAACTGCTGGTGAAACGGGCCGGCATTGGTCAGGATCTTGCTGTCCCAGATCTGTTGAAGATAGGGAATGAAGTCTTCGAGCGGCGGGAGATGCGGCTGGGTAACGTAAATGCGCTCGTCGATCTGCGGCGCGACGGCCCCAAGTGGTAAGGCTGCATTCATTTGTTTTCCTCTGATCTGGACGGAGCGGCGGTGTCGACCGTGGCGGCAACGGCTTCTTCCGCCGTGACTTCGAATGCGACGGGCGGCTGATCGTCACACCAGCGTTGCCACATGATTCTCAACGCGCGCGACAAACCGGCAGCGACCACTTCAGGCCGGAATGCCGCCGACGCCATGCAGCGCTCGCGCAAGCCCGTACGCAGCGCGGCGAGCGTGGCGATATCGGAGGACAACGCGACGCCCTTGGTGACGAAATCCGCCTTGTCCGTGGCGAGAAACTGTTCCAGCCCGACATGCGACATCCAGGTGGTGCCGGCGCGGCTGGGCAACGTGTCGCCTGCAATCGTCAAGGTCGGCACGCCCATCCACAATGAGTTCAGCACAGTGGTCGAGCCCGTGTACGGGAACGTGTCGAGGCAGATGTCGACGTGAAAATGCTGTTGCAGGTAGACCGGAATGCTCGAACGGCGGCGGAACAGCAGGCGCTCGCGCGAGATGCCTGCGTCGGCAAACCAGTCAATCAGAAGCTGCTCATCCTCGTCGGTTGCAATCGCGCCCAGCAACATTCGCGACGACGGTTGTGCGTGCAGCAATTGCGCCCAGAGAGCGATCACATCGGGGCGCAATTTGTTGAGGCGGTTGAAGCTGCCGAATGTCACATAGCCGTTGTGCATGGCCGGCAGAATATTGACCGGCGGCGCGCTTTCTTCCGGCAGGAAGGGCGCATTCGCCGGCAAATGCACGATCTTTTCGGAGAACATTTGCTCCGCCGGGCCGAACGGCACGCCGAACCGGTCCACGAGGTAATAGTCCATCGCACTTAGCCCGGTCGTGGCAGGGTAGCCGAGCCAGCTGACCTGGATCGGCGCGGGCCTGCGCGCGAACGTGAGAAGGCGGTTGCGGCCCGTATGGCCGGACAGGTCGAACAGAATGTCGATTCTGTCTTCGCGAATCCGGTTCGCCAACTGCGCGTCCGGCATGCCGGTGACCTGGTGCCACTCATGGGCGCATTTGCGCAGCAGATGGGTGTAGTCGTCTACCGCAATGTGGTTGTTGTACACATGCAGTGAGACACCGGGATCGGTCGCGAGGCGCTCCATGATCGGCAGCAGATAAGAGGCAACCGCGTGACGGAACAAGTCGCCGGAAACGAGGCCGATTTTCAGCTTGCGATTCGGCGTGCGCTTGTTCACATGACGCGGCCATTGCGCGCGCACTGGCGCTTCGTGCTGTTGAGCGAATTTGAGGTGTTCGGCGAACAGCGTGTCCTGCTTGACTGCGGGATTGTGAGTGAGCGAAAACAGATAATTGTCCGCTGCGATCGCATCTTTCGGGTCCTTCTCCAGCGCGACGCGAAAGCTTTTTTCAGCCTCGCTCACCATGCCCAGATCGAGCAGCAGCACGCCCAGCGTGTTGTGCATGCCGGACGTGTCCGGCGCCAGTTCGATTGCGCGCCGCGCGGCTGCCAGACCCTCGGCCACGCGTCCCTGGTGAACCAGCGACATGCCGTAGATTCGTTGCGCTTCGGCGTACGCCGGATTGATCGCGATGATCGCGCGGCAGACTTCTTCGGCATCCTTGTGCAGGCCTTTCAGGCGCAGCGTATCCGCGAGTACAGTGCGGCTTTCCAGTTCCTCCGGCAGCAGTTCGGCAGCTTTGCGCAAGGGAATGAGCGCGTCGTCGTACCGGCCTAGACGATGCAGTGCAATGCCGAGCCAGCGCCACGCGTTACCGTCGGCGGGAAACCGCTGGGTGAACGTTCGCGCCAGTTTGACGGCGTCGGCGATTTGGCCTTTGTTGTACAGCGACGTGAATCGCGTCGTTTCCTGTTGGCTCACGCGCCGTCCGGCCGCGATTGTGGATTTACCGGTTTCGGCCGCTGTATTTGCCGCGCCGGTATCTGTCTCGACAGCGGCGCTGCCGCCGGCCTGCGAGTTCTGTACTGCCACAGGCTGCGTCGCGATGACCTTGCCGGGATTGGCCATTCGTACGATCAGGCCGTCTACCGCCGGACCCTTCAGACCCTGCTTCTGGCCCATTTCCAGTGCAAGCCACGCAGCGGCGCTTTCACCGGCGTCGATCAACGCACTGACATATGCCGCCCAATACTGGCCGTTATGCGGCTGTTGGCCCAGCGCTAACTCGAACACAGGCACGGCGTTTTCTGGGCGGCCGGTTTGACCGAGCAACACACCTAGGTCATACAGGGCATCCGCGTGCTGCGGCTTTGCATCGAGGATCGCCCGGTAGAGCGCTTCGGCGTCCTCGAATTCGCCCTTGTGGTGATGGTCGAGCGCCGTTTGCAACACAAGCGCAATGTCCTGCTCGAGTTGTTGTTCGGGCGTCAGGGGTTCAGCAGGCGGCTGCTCGTACAGGAGAGTCATGGTCTCGGCGCAAAATGTTCTATGGAGGAAATTGTGCGACGAGGCCGGTCTTTCCGATGCGCGGAGATGACGGTAAAAAGGCCGCCTGTTTAGCGTATGGAGGAAGGGGCCGGAAAGCCGAAAGGCAAGAAAAAAGCCCGCACGAGGCGGGCCGAGGGAACGAGCGCGCCTCACTTCGGCACGTAGTTCTTATTATTGGGTCGGCCGGCTGAACCGGCTTTCCGGGAACGGATGCCGCCTTGCGCGGCTCCGCTCCGGGTTTTTTACAGGCGGGCCATCCGCTGATATTCGCCGGCGGCCTTGGTGCGTCCGATCGCCGCTTCGAACTCGAAATGCAGTTCGTTCTGGGTGACTGCCGCGTCCGCGAGGAGCGCCGCGTCGATCGTCTGGATCTGGCGGATCATGTCTAGCGCCGCCGGTTCCTGATCCGCGGTGAGCGACATCAGCAGCGGCGAACGCGTTTCGGTCAGGCGGGCGGCTTCCGGCCAGTCCGCCAGCGAGGCGGCCTGCTCGATTTGCCGCGTGATCGAAAGCACACGTTCGACCAATTCCATCTGGTTCAGGTTGTGCGCGGTCATGGCTTAGCCCTTGTTCGTGGCCAGCGCGCCTGCGCTGTTGGTGCCGCCGAACAGCGCGGTCAGGTATTGCGAATTGTTGTTCATGGTCGCCATCAACGTGTTCAGGGCGGTGAACTGCGCCTGATACTGGTTCGTCAATTGTGTCGTGTAGTCGGCGAGCGCGGTTTGTTGCGTGGTGATGCTCTTCAGGTCGGCGTTCAGCGCGCTGTTGCGCGTATCAATGATGCCGCCGGTCTGCGTGAAGGTGGTGATGCTGGCGTTCAACTGCTCGGCGATGCCGTTGGTCGAGTTGAAGAGCGATGCGACCGTGGCCGGGCTGCTGGTCAGCGCCGTGTTCAGCGCGTTGTTGTCGACCACCATCGTGCCGTCGGCCGGATCGTCCTTCAGCGTGATGCCGATCGCCGCCAGCGTGGTGCCGGTGCTGCCCGAGCCGACCGCGCCGCCGATGATGTTGGCCAGCGTGTTCTTGATGGTCTGCAGCGTGGAGTCGCCCAGCAGCGGGCCTTGCGACGTCGAGCCGGCGCTGAACGAAGTGAGCGTGGACATCGTCGTGACGACGGTGTTGTACAGGCTCACGAAATTGTTGATCGCGGTGTTCTGTGCGGTGGTGTCCTGCGCGATGGTCAGCGTCTGCGGGGTGCCTGCGGGCGTGCCGACCGCCGCCGCCGTCAGGTTGATCGTCACGCCTGAAATGGCGCCCGTCACCGCGTTGCTCGCGCTGCTGCCCGCGATTCCGCCGATCGTGTACTCCGCGTCTTGCGCGTAGCCGCTCTGCGTCCACGCGCTGCTCGAATTAGCCGACGTAATGGTCGATTGGCCGCCCGTGGTGCTTGCCGTCGACGTCACGCCGAGGCTCGACAGGCCGGTATCGCTCGTGATGTTGCTGGTCGAAACATTGATGACGTTGGCCGCCCCCGTGTTCGCCGCGCGCAGCACAAGGTGGGCGCCGTCCGTGCCGGTCACGATGGTTGCCGTGACGCCGGGGTTGCTGCTGCTCGCGTTGATCGCCGACGCGATGCCCGAGAGCGTGTTGTTGCTGCTGTCGACGTTGATATCCATCGACTTGCCGTTCATCGAAATCGACAACGTGCCGGTGCCCAGTTGCGTCGTGGAGCCGAAGGCCGCCGACGACAAGGCTTGCGAGCTGGCGATCTGCGTGACGGCGATCGAATAACTGCCGGCCACGGCGCCGACGCCGGCGGTCGCGGTCAGCCCGGTGCCGCTCGCGGTTGCCGCGAACGTCGCCAGCGTGTTGCCATTGGCGAGATTCGTGATGCCCGATTGCAGGGCGCTGAGCGCGGAGCTTAGCGCGCCGTATGCGGACAGCGTGGTGTTGTCGGAGGTTTGCTGTGCCGCCAGAGCCGAAGTTTGCCCGGCGACCTTCGCGTTCACGAGTGCCGTGACGAGCGTAGACACGTCCATCGACGAATTGCCGGTCGAACCGCTGATGATCGACTGAGCAGCCGACTGCAGCGCGGAATTGGCACTTGCTGTAGAGGACGAGGTTGAGATCGAGGACATGCAGAGGCTCCGGGCGTCTGGAAATCTGTATTGGTTGGTGCGCGATGCTACATCACTAAGTGATGGAAATGCACAGCGGGAGGCATGCCTCCCGTCGTTTCAAACCCGGCGATGCGCCCCGCTTGCGCGCGACGCATCGCCGTTACCGCATCAGCTCTTACTGCAGGAGCTTCAGAACTTGCTGCGGGTTCGAGTTAGCTTGCGCCAACACCGAGATACCAGCTTGTTGCAGCACTTGCGCCTTGCTCAGGTTCGCCGTTTCTTGTGCGAAGTTGGCGTCCGTGATTTGCGATTGTGCCGACGACAGGTCGGTCGACTCAGCTTGCTGCGACGTCGCGATTGCGGTGAAGCGGTTTTGCGCGGCGCCCAGTGCGGCTTGCAGCGTGTTGACCGTCTGCAATGCGTTGTCGATCGAGACCATCGCTTCGTTCGCGCCCGTGACCGTGCTGATGTCGAGGCCCGAAACCGTCGGCGGCGCGTTGATCGCGTTGATCTGATTGACTGCGGCGATGGCGGCACCGGAAGCTGCGCCGGTCGTCGGCAGAGCTGCCGTGCTGATGGCGAGGCTGGTGATGGCCGTGCCGGAGCCCGCGCCCGTGCCTGCGCTGAAGATTGCGCTTGCAACGCCCGCCGTGATGGCAGTGTTGTTCTGGTCCGTGAAGGTGTAGCCGCCCTTGCCGTCCGACAGAACGTTGACCGACGTGATCGTCGCGCCGGTGCTGGTGTATGCGCCGGCTGCGTCCAGGCTGACCGCGATCGTGCCAACCGTTTGACCCGTTTGCACCAGACCGCCACCGATCTTCGCTGCCGACATCGATTGGCTCAGGTCCAGGCTGATCGTCTGACCGACGTTTGCGCCGACCTGGAACGACACGCTGCCTGCCGAGCCGTCCAGAATGTTCGTGCCGTTGTATGTCGTTTGCGATGCGATACGGTTCACTTCAGCGATCTGCGCCGAAACTTCCTTCTGCAGCGCTGCCTGGTCGCTCGACGACAGCGAACCGGTCGATGCTTGCACCGCCAGCTGACGGATACGTTGCAGGCTGGAGGTCAGCGAGGACAGTGCGCTCGATGCGGTTTGAATCATCGACACGCCGTCATTCGCATTCGACACGCCCTGGTTCAGGCCGTTGATCTGCGTTTGCATACGCGTCGAGATTGCCAGGCCTGCTGCATCGTCAGCCGCGCTGTTGATGCGCTTGCCCGACGACAGGCGGGTGATGGCTTGCGAAAGGGCGCTTTGCGAGCCATTAAGGTTTTGCTGTGCAACCAGCGAGTTGATGTTGCTATTGATTCCGAGCATGGAAAATCTCCTAAATAAGCCTTGAGCCCAATACGCCACGTTGGCATCGGCGGAAGCACTCGTTCATTGCTGGCCGCCTCAGTGAAGGTTGACGGCCCCACTAAAAAAAACTTGAGGGACTTATGCAATGACGGACCTAACGCTTTCCACGCCGGGCATATTGCAATGTGGCTCAAAGCCCCTTGCAGCCTTATTCGGCAGATGCGCTGCAGGTATTGAAAAGACGGCGTATTCTCGTTTTCTCTTGTGACAAACCCTGGAGAAATCATGCAAAAGCGCAGGATTGGGCGTTCGGAATTACAGGTCGCGCCGCTTATGTTCGGCGGCAATGTTTTCGGCTGGACCGCCGATGAAGCCACCTCGTTTTCGATTCTGGATGCGTTTGTCGACGCCGGTCTCGACTTTATCGATACCGCGGATGTCTATTCCGCATGGGTACCCGGCAACCAGGGCGGTGAATCGGAAACGATCATCGGCAAGTGGTTCCGTCGGAGCGGCAAGCGCGACAAGATCGTGATCGCCACCAAGGTCTCGAAGCATCCGCAGCGCAAAGGGTTGTCGGTGGCCAACATACAGGCGGCCGTCGAGGATTCGCTGCGGCGCTTGCAGACCGACTACATCGACGTCTACTTTTCTCACGACGACGACACCGAAACGCCGCTCGCCGAAACACTGGGCGCGTATCAGAAGCTGATCGAGGCGGGCAAGGTGCGGGTGATCGGCGCGTCGAACTACAGCGGCGCGCGGGTGGAAGAAGCGCTGGCCGTATCCCGGCAGCACGGCCTGCCCGAATACCAGGTGCTGCAACCGGAGTACAACCTGTATGATCGCGCCGAATAT
The DNA here is from genome assembly GCF_003386115.1 of Paraburkholderia sp. BL27I4N3. Classification (NCBI taxonomy): domain Bacteria; kingdom Pseudomonadati; phylum Pseudomonadota; class Betaproteobacteria; order Burkholderiales; family Burkholderiaceae; genus Paraburkholderia; species Paraburkholderia sp. BL27I4N3. The sequence continues at coordinate 4,402,653 of NZ_QREJ01000001.1, forward strand.
GAGCGCGACATCGAACCGGTGGCGCTCGCCAACCAGCTCGGCGTGGTGGTGTACTACAGTCTGGCGAGCGGCTTTCTGTCCGGGAAATACCGTTCGCAGGCGGATCTGGCCGATAAGGCGCGCGGCAGCCGGGTCGAAAAGTATCTGAATGATCGCGGTTTGCGAATTCTCGACGCGCTGGATCGGGTCGCGGACGCTCATGGCAGCACACCGGCCACCGTCGCTCTGGCTTGGTTGATCGCGCGACCCAGTGTTACGGCCCCGATTGCCAGCGCGACTTCTGTCGAGCAACTCAAAAGCCTCGCGGCCGCTGTGCATCTGATGCTCACGGGCGCCGATATCCGTGAACTGGACGAAGCGAGCGCCTGAGCATGCAATAGGCGACCTGGCGCAATCCCTAAACCCCTGGTAGGATGGAGAGTTTCCTGATATCATCGGGAGTGAATTGAGATCTTTGCCTGTTTCGTCAAAGCTTTTTATTGATGAAAGGTTGGCGAAACAGCAGCAGACGCGGCTTTTGCATTATGTCTGTCCGCGTTCCGCGGTGAACTCCCCACCTCTCTTTTCCGGCCTCCGTGGCCGCTTTGCCTCCGTTTCATTCGTGGTTTGGCCGGGTTCTGCCCGCGTTTGCCTGTTACTGGCCATGAACTGAAACGACCGGAGGGCCGGCGCGTGAGCGGTATGCCGCCACGCAATTTACCCCTATCAAGTGATTGAGTTAGGAATTAAATGACGACGATTCTTCTGAAAGAAAACGAGCCGTTCGAAGTGGCGATTCGCCGCTTTCGTCGCGCAATCGAAAAGAATGGCCTGATCGCTGAACTGCGTGAGCGTCAATCGTACGAAAAGCCGACCACGGCACGTAAGCGCAAGAAGGCTGCTGCTGTGAAGCGCCTGCACAAGCGCCTGCGCAGCCAGATGCTGCCGAAAAAGCTGCACTAAGCACGCGTTTTCCGCACGGCCGAACGGCGGTGTGAGCTTCGAAAGAAGCCACATCGCCGTTTTGCTTTTTGGGCGTCAAATGGAGCGCTCAGTCTGGAATGGGCGAAGGCGGCCTTGGTGACTCGGGAGCTCGGGTTTGCGGAACCGTTGCCGGTGCGCCGCGACAACGCAGCGTGGCGCCGCTGCGGCATCCAAGCGGGTTTTTTTCTGCCTACGCCGCGCTTTTCAGCCGGTCAGCGGACAAGCCAAACTGACGGGCGATCGAGGCCAGGCGCTCCAGCCATTCCCAAGTGCCGAATACGTCGTGCACGTTTTGCAGGCAACTGAGCAGGTCGACGGTGGCCGCGTCGTACACGTTGATGCGCGAGCGCAGCAGCGCCTTCTTCAGTGCGGACACGCCGACGTCCATATATGCCGGCATCTCCGCAGGCGTTTTGCCGACGAAGCGCACCGGAATGCCCTCCATCGCGGTCATGTAGTCGCGCGGTTTGATGAAGCTGCCGACCGGGCAGCCGCCACAGTAGCCGCGATAAGCGCCGCCGCCTCGCGGCAGTAGCGCGGAGCGCTTCTGGCCCAACAAATGATCCACGGCCTGGTCGAAAATCTCCTGATGCGTCAGGAAGCTAAGAGTTTTCATGGTTGGTCTCCCACGCGTTACGCAGCGGTTATTCGTTGTTCGAGCGCATGACTTGCAGTATCGAGCGTGCTCCATTCGGCGAACGCCGGACTAGCGTGGCGAAAAGGCGCCAATTCCCGGTTTGGCTCGTCTTCCGCGATGCACTCCATGCCGCAGGTTTCGCCGTCTGCCGCAGCCGCAACTCATAACCGTATAACGACCGACATGCCCGGAAAGCGCAGCAGGGCTTTACCGGATGGGCGCATCGCGCCGAACCCGGCGTCGTGAGTTGTCGTGTTCGCGTGCTCCAGGCCTTGCGCCGCGAGGTGCTGGCCGGGCACGCGGCGTAACGCCTGGGAGTTTCCCTGAGCCGCCGTCCTTTGTTAGAACAGCGGCACTAAGCGAGGGCGAATGCCGGGCCGCCTCAGCCCGCTTTACGATTGCGTCCTTTCTTGCCGAGCGCCGCGCATCGCGCGCGACACATGCAACTCGCCTCGTGGTCGTTCACCATGCCGACTGCTTGCATGAACGCGTAACAGATCGTCGAGCCGACGAACTTGCAGCCGTAGCGCTTCAGCCCCTTGCTCAGCGCGTCCGAAATGTCGGTCGACGCAGGCGCCTGCTTGTAAGAAGTCCAATCGTTCTGGATGGGCGTTTGATCGACGAACGACCACACGAAGTTGGCGAGCGAGCCGTGTTCGCTCTGAATCTGCTGGACGGCACGCGCGTTGGTAATGGCCGCTTCGATCTTGCCGCGGTGGCGCACGATACCTTCGTCTACCACCAGCGCGTCCACGTGCTTCGGCGTAAACCGCGCAACCTTGGCGATGTCGAAGTCCGCAAATGCGCGGCGATAGCCGGCCCGTTTGTTGAGAATCGTCGACCACGACAAGCCGGCCTGAGCGCCTTCCAGCACGAGCATCTCGAACAGATGCTGGTCGTCGCGCGAGGGGACGCCCCATTCGGCGTCGTGATACTGTGCGAGCGCTTCGCTCGATACCCAGTTGCATCGCTGTGTCACTGTCGCGCTCCTGCGTTTTGATGTCGCCCGCCAGCATAGCCGAAGCCGAGCGCGCTGCAAGCTGGCCATTCGGCCGATTGCCGGATTGAAACTGACCTGCCACGCTATGCATTATTCATCCACGGAACTCATTGGTTTCCATGAACAAAGACTTCTTTCTGATCGGCATTGACGGCGGCGGCAGCGGCACCCGAGTCGTGCTCGGCGACGCGCAAGGCCGCGAGCTGGCGCAGGCGGCAAGCGGGCCGTCGGGCTTGGGGCTCGGCGTCGAACGTGCGTGGCAGGCTATCGCGGCCGGCTGCGGCGAAGCATTTGCGAGCGCCGGCAAGGCGCTGGACTGGTCGCGCTGCGTGCTCGGCTGCGGATTGGCAGGCGTCAACAATCGCGACTGGCTGGCGGCGTTTCGCGCGCAAGCGCCCGCGCTAGCGGGACTCGCCGTGGAAAGCGACGCCTACACCACCTTGCTGGGCGCACACGGCGGCGCGCGCGGCGTGATCGTCGCGCTCGGCACCGGCAGCGTGGCGGCCGTGCTGGACGGCGAGGGCGAATGCCGCCAGGTCAGCGGCTACGGCTTTCCGTCGGGCGACGAAGCAAGCGGCGCGTGGCTTGGACTGCGGGCCATCGTGCATGCCCAGCATGCGCTGGACGGCCGCGGTCCCATCGACGAATTTGCGCGGGCCCTGGTCGCGCACACCGGCGCGCACGACCGCGACAGCCTCGTCGTCTGGCTCTGCGAAGCCAACCAGACGGCTTATGCGAGGCTCGCGCCGATTGTCATTGCCCACCGCGCGCATCCGTTCGCGGCGCGTTTGCTCGGCGAGGCCGGCATCGAGGTGGGCAAGATGATTGCCGCGCTGGACCCGTCGGCGAGCCTGCCTGTCGCGTTGTGCGGCGGCCTCGGCGCGCCGCTGCGCGAGTACGTGCCGCAGATCTATCAGGCGCGTTTGCGCGAACCGCTGGCCGACTCGGCGCACGGTGGATTGCAGTTGGCGCAACGTGAAGCAGCCCGCATTCGCGGCTGAGAACGGCGAACCCCGGCGCGCGTGAGTCGTACGCTTGCGGCCGAGAATAGCCGCGCACGGCGAACGCGTTCCGTCGAATGCGGCCGGCAACGGTAAAATACGCAGCTTCGACGCTGCCCGGCTGCCCAAACTATGTACAAAGTCATCGCCACGGATCTCGACGGCACGCTGCTCAACGCGGATCACCAGGTGGACCCGTTTACGATCGCCACTGTGCGCAAACTTGAAAGCGACGGGTTGCGGTTCGTGATTGCAACCGGCCGTCACTATTGCGATGTCGCCGGCATCCGCGACGTGCTGGGCATCAATCCGTATCTGATTACATCCAATGGCGCGCGCATCCACGCGCCGGACAACACGGTGATCCACGCCGACGACCTGCCTCCGGCTATCGTGCAACGGCTGGTACAGCCGGAAGTCGCCGGCGCGCATGGTCGCGTGATCGTCAACCTGTTCGCCGATCAGGCGTGGCTGATCGACCGCGACGCGCCGGATCTGCTGAAGTTTCACCAGGACTCGGGCTTCACCTACGAGGTGACCGACCTGCCGAAACACGACGGCGTCGACATCGCGAAGGCCCTCTACATCGGCGATCCCGCTGATCTTGCGCAGGTCGCGGCCAATCTCGCCAGCGAATTCGGCGATGCCTTATACGTGACCTATTCGCTGCCGGACTGTCTGGAAGTGATGACGGCGAACGTCTCGAAAGGCCGCGCGCTGCGGATCGTGCTTGAGCGCCTTGGCGTGGACGCCTCGCAATGCGTCGCTTTCGGCGACAACATGAACGATATCGATCTGCTGGAAACGGCCGGTCATCCCTTCATGATGAACAACGCCAATCCCGACCTCATCATGCGTTTGCCGAACGTGCCGCGCATCGGCAACAACTTCGAAGCGGGCGTCGCGCACCATCTACGCAAGCTTTTCTCGCTCGACGACGAACTGACGTCCTGAGCGGAAATGGAAGCGGCCCGCATCCAGTTCACGGATGCAGGCCGTTTCTTTCAAGTGGACGCGCCGGTCGGTTCAGGCTGCGAGTCACGGCGTTGCGCGACCGAAGGTCCATCAAGGTCGGCAAGCTGTCTCACCGGCCAATGGCAGGCGCAGCCGGAAGATTACCCGTGCCATCCGCCACGGCGGTTGTCATGGTCGCCCCGGTTATCGTGGCCCCAGCCGCGATCATTGCGGTGCCAGTCGCGATCATATCGATGGTCGCCACGGTAGTAGTCGCCGCGATCGTAGCGGTGGTCCCAGCCACCGTTGCCGTAGTAGACGGGCTGCGGCGCGACATAGACCGGAGCCGGACGGGTATAAACCGGTGCGCCGAGCGACAGGCCGATGTTCAGATCCGTATGCGCTTGCGCGACACCGCATGCGCCCGCCGCGAGTCCTGCAGCAACCAGCAAGTGAGTGACGATGCGTTTCATGTTTGTTCTCCTGTGAGGCGACGTATGTTTGTCGCACAGGATCAATCTACGCATTCCGGTCGATGGGTACTGCGACGAGATGTTACGGACTGCAAGCATCGTCGCAGGATTTGAAAGGTGTGAGGAGCCCTGCATAGGTACACGGCACGCCGAGTGCCACTCGGTCAAAGCCCCGTCAGCTAAGGATTCGCGGCTACTCAAGCCGCGCCGGATCGCGCCCGTCGCCTCGCTGTACTCAAATCAAATGGCCGCTTGCGTAATTGCGGCTTACATCTGTATTACCCGATTAATCTGCCGCACTCGAAGAAGCCGCCGACGCAGCCGCCGCCGACGTCCCTTGCAACTGCGCGCAAGGGCAATCGGTCGCGCGTCCGTCCAGCCCCTGTCGATCGTGTTTGAAGCTGGCGCGCGCGGTGCCGTTATCCCAGTCGAGGCGAACAATATAAATACTGTCGAAGTCGTCGCTCTTCCAGTTCGGGACATCGGCGGCATTACCGCCATGCGCGGTCATCATCTGGCGCAATAGCTTCACGATTAGCTTGTGTTCCCACGCGACGACAATGAGCTTGTTGCGATTGGCCGGGTTGACGAGCGCGGTGCCGAGCTGGTCGATCTGAGCGAAGCCATACGGCGTTTGCACCGGCATCTGGAACTGGATGGCGGTCGGCTCGATCGTCGCAAGCGGCCGGATGTAGTAGTAGGGCTTGCCGCCGTCGTCTTTCTGCTGGCCGGGATCGGGTGCGTAGATCGCATCCGGTTTGCCGAACTTGGCCGCGATCACGGCCGGCAAGGCCAGCGCGCGGTTGAGTCCCTGGCAGTTCAGCTGCCCATAGCCTTGGGCGGGTTTCTCGCCGTGCCGCACGAACACGAGCGTTTCCGTCCGGCCGTCGGCCGCATGCGCCGTGGGTAGCGCCAGCACACCGGAGCACAAGCCGCCGATGGCAAGCGCGACGCCATGCAGGAATCCGCGGAAACGCTTCATAGGGAGCACCTGTGCGAGCTTGGGAAGTCGCACGATTCTAGCAGCGGGCGCGAGTGCGCCATCGCGGCGATATCGAGACCCGGCGCCATCGGCCGCAAAATAAAGCGGGCGCCGAGGCGCCCGCTTTATTGCCGAAATGACTGCGCGCGAATTAGTCGAGCGCCAGCTTCTGCGAATTGCCGCTGCGGCTTTCAGCGATGACCGGGTACAACACGCCCGCGATCACTGCGCCGAGGATCGGCGCAACCCAGAACAGCCACAGTTGATCCATCGCCGCACCGCCGACGAACAGCGCCGGCCCCGTGGAACGTGCCGGATTGACCGACGTGTTGGTGACCGGAATCGAGATCAGGTGAATCAGCGTGAGGCACAGGCCGATGGCGATCGGCGCGAAGCCAGCCGGCGCGCGCTTGTCGGTCGAGCCGAGAATGACGAAGAGGAAGAAGCCGGTCATCACCACTTCGCAAATGAATGCCGCGGTGAGCGAGTAGTGGCCCGGCGAGCGTTCGCCATAGCCGTTGCTGGCAAAGCCGCTGGCAACGAGGTCGAAGCCGGGTTTGCCCGACGCGATGAGCGACAGCACCAGCGCACCGAGCACCGCGCCGATCAACTGGGCGACGATGTACGGCAGCAGATCGCGCGCCGGAAAGCGGCCCGCGACGGTCAGGCCGACGCTCACCGCCGGATTCAGATGGCAGCCGGAGACGTGGCCGATCGCATAGGCCATAGTCAGGACAGTCAGGCCGAACGCGAGCGACACGCCCACGAAGCCGATGCCGAGACCATGAACCGGGCCGGCGAAATTGGCGGCGAGGACAGCGCTGCCGCAGCCCCCGAGCACGAGCCAGAAAGTGCCGAACAACTCGGCAGCGAGGCGCTTTGACAACTGCATGATTGGTAATCCTAAAAAGATGGGGCCTTCCGCTAGCACGCGCGACTAAATCCGTCTGCATGCCTTGAGCGGGCAATTCTAGGGAAAGGCCGCCAAATCAGGTGTCAAGAATTGTCAATGTGGTGTCGCCTTTACCTTTTTATTGCGAGATAAAGATGGCGTTTTACAATTGGCCGGTCTTAATAATTATCAGAGGATATCTTGCTAAATCGGTATTCTTGTCCATTGCGAATTTTTATAATTGCAGTTAGTCTGCGAGCCAATGAGTTCTAGAAAAAGGGAGAACCGGAATGTCTCAATATGCAGACCTCAAGGCGCAGATCGCTAAATTGCAGGCACAGGCAGAAGAAGCGCGGCGCACTGAAATCGACAATGTGGTCGCCGACATCCGCCAAAAGATCGCTGAATATGGTCTGACGGCTCAAGACCTCGGCTTTGCGGTCGCCGCCAAGCGGGGCCGCCCGCCCAAGAAGGCGCCGTTGCCGGCGAAATACCAGGATCCGAAGTCGGGCAATACGTGGAGCGGGCGTGGCAAACCGCCCAAGTGGATCGTCGGTAAGAATCGCGAGCGTTTTCTGATTGGCGCGGCTTAAGCTGATCGCCGGTCGGGGCGAAAGCCAACTGAAGGTTGATTGGCACTCGGCCTTTATTCGTTGAGTGCTAATCTGCGATGGAAGCGCATCCATACCCGTATTAAAAAGCCGCCCTCGAGGGGCGGCTTTTCTGGACAAAGAAGCGGGATAATCTAGGTTTGCCGATCGCGCAAACGATTCACACGACAAATCGGCTGGTTATCGGTCGGCAAATCGGAAACGCCGTAAGCGGCGACTTTCGACATTCAAGCGGCCGAGCGAGAACTGCCCGGCCGCTTGAACGCGGCGTTTAGCCCACCGCGACTTGACGCAATACCGGGCGGCGCGTGGCGTCGATCAGTGCCGAATAGCCGCCCACGTAATTCTGAGCCATCGTCTTCGAGCTGAAGCGGCGTTCGAACTGCGCGCGGATTTCGGTGCGCGACAATTCGTCCAGGCGCTGCAGCGCCGCGACTGCGCCTTGCACGTCCTCGACGATGTAACCCGTCACGCCGTGGTCGATCACTTCCGGCACCGAACCGCGGTTGAACGCGATCACCGGCGTGCCGCACGCCATCGACTCGATCATCACGAGGCCGAACGGTTCCGACCAGTCGATCGGGAACAGCAGCGCCTTGGCGCCGGAAAGGAATTCGGGCTTCTGCGCTTCGTTAATCTCGCCGACGAATTCCACATGCGCCAACGACAGCAACGGCTCGATTTCGCGCTTGAAGTATTCCTGGTCGGCCTTGTCCACCTTGGCGGCGATCTTCAGCGGCAAACCGCTTTGTGCAGCGATCTTGATAGCTGTATCGACGCGCTTCTCCGGACAAATACGGCCGAGGAACGCCAGGTACTCCGGCTTCTTGTGGGTTTGCGGCGTGAGCAGTTGCTCCGGCAGACCGTGGTAAATCGTGTTGAGCCAATTCGCTTGCGGCAGCGGCGCGCGCTGCGAATCCGAAATAGAAACCACCGGCACGTTGGAAAATGCATCGAACACCGGTTGCAGTTCCGGCAAGTCGAGGCGACCGTGCAGCGTCGTCACGAACGGCGTGTCCATTGTCGTGAAGAGCGGGAACGGCATGTAGTCGAGGTGGAAGTGAAGCACGTCGAATTCATGCGCGACCTTCCGCACCTTCTCCATCATCAGGACGTGCGGAGCGAGCGCATCGCGGATCGTCGGGTCCAGACGCAGCGCACGAGGCCAGCAGGCGTCGAGATTCGCCGAGGTGACCGAGTCGCCGCTCGCAAACAGCGTGACATCGTGGCCGAGATCGACCAGCGCTTCAGTCAGATACGACACGACGCGTTCGGTGCCACCGTAAAGTTTCGGCGGAACAGCTTCATACAACGGCGCAATTTGTGCGATTCGCATTCGTTTTCTCCTAATCAGAACGGCATCGCACAGCGGCGCTCAGTAGAGCGAGGAGCGAATGCCTAACGGACGGTTGGGCGCGGTAAGCCGCCGCCCGGGGTGTTCCGAACCTGCATCGGGTAATCCCTTAGCTTCATTATCGGGATCGGCCGCGCTAATTCGAGCTATTTTTCAAACGCTTAATGTTGTTACAGCGCGAAACATGGCGCGTTACAGGTCGTCAGGACGCCGATCTCGGTCAAGGAGGAAAGCCGCCGGATGATTATTCGAACGCTGAGAAGCCCTCAGCAAGGCGCGGGCCCGAAACATGGAGCGCGACGCCTACACGGGGCACATTGCAGAGAAGTGAAAACGTCTTATAATTCTCGCTCACCGCTGTTACGGTGCGGGCCATGAGTCGTTCAGACTCACCGTCTGGTTCACGTCAGTGAAAGCAGCCTGTTCAAGGCGCATTGGAAAATTCCAGATTGCGCACCTTCGCTCTCCGCAAACCCGCTCCCCGGCTTGTCTTTGTAGGAAAAATTCCTACACGAATGACGGATTAATCCGTCAACAAGGCTGGGTGTCTGTCCGATTTTCGTCCGCTCCCCATTTCGACACAATGCTCGCAAGACCAGAAACGAGCCGATTCGTGCGTTTAAGTGCGCGCGTCCGAGCAAACGTTTCCGTAACGGCCTGACCAGCCAGATACACCCCGGGGGAATCATGAGCGCGACAAGCGAAATGCTCAATGAGATCAGAGAAGTCAACCTGTCTTATCTCCTGCTCGCCCAGCGATTGCTGCGCGAAGACAAGCCAATGGGCATGTTTCGCATGGGGATTTCGGACCAGTTAGCCGATGTGCTCGCCAATCTGTCGTTGGCGCAGACCGTCAAGCTGGCGGCGTCCAATCAGGTGTTGTGCCGTTTCCGTTTCGACGACCATGCCGTGCTGTCCGCTCTGGCGGACAAAGGCAAATCCAGCGCCGTGGCCCAGGCGCATTCCGCGATCCTGATGGCAAGCCAGCCAGTCGAGCACCTCGGCTGATGGCACGTTGTAATTCAAACAAAGCGATCAGGACGGGGGAAACGCAAACGGATGGCCTATAAAAGTGTTGTGCTCGAAGTCAGGGAAATCACCCTGGCGATCGAACTGATCGAGCTCGGCGCGCGTTTGCAATTGCTGGAAGCGGAAACCAGCCTGTCGCGCGACCGGCTCATCAAGCTCTATAAAGAACTGAAAGGGGTTTCGCCGCCCAAGGGCATGCTGCCATTTTCGACCGACTGGTTCATGACCTGGCAGCCGAACTTTCACTCCTCGCTGTTCTACAACATCTACCGGTTCATGGCCGGCCACGGCGGCTGCCCGACAATCCAGTCGATCGTGAAGAGCTACCGGCTCTACCTGGAACACGTCCAGTTGCACGACGACGAGCCTGTGCTCAGTCTCACGCGCGCCTGGACTCTGGTGCGCTTTTTCAGTTCCGGAATGCTGCAAATGACAGCCTGCTGCCGCTGCGGGGGGCATTTTGTCGCGCATGCGCACGATCCGCAGCATGCGTTCGTCTGCGGCCTGTGCCAGCCGCCCTCACGCGCCGGTAAGACAAAGAAATTCGCCGACGCCCAGGTCCGCGAGAGCCTCGCCTCTCTCGAAGCCTGACCCACAGGGCGGCCGCCGCCGTGCGAGCCGCCTTGCATCTTCCGTGTGGCGGGCCTTCCAGCCCGTCCGCGAGACCCCCGGTCCAGCCGGACCGGCGCATCCGCCTCTGGTTTACACCGGAGCGACGAGCCGCTTTTCCGCCAAAGTTTTCCGCTTCGTTGCCGTAAACCAGATTAACGACGGTCACCGTCGCTTCTTTGTGAGGGCTCGGCAGTGCTGATTTTCGTGGGAACACTCGTGACGCTTTTGTCCGTTTTCGGCGGTTACGCGCTGGAAGGCGGCCATCTCGGCGCGCTGCTGCAGCCCGTTGAAGTGCTGATGATCGTCGGCGCTGGCGTCGGCGCATTCATTCTGGGTAACGGAATGAAGACGATCAAGGCGACGCTGCGCGTCATTCCAACCCTGTTCAAGGGCGCGAAGTACAACAAGGACGTCTATATGGAGCTGATGGCGCTCCTCTACGTCCTGCTGGCCAAGGCGCGCAAGGAAGGCACGCTGACGCTGGAAGCGGACATCGACGATCCGTCGAAGAGTCCGATCTTTACCCAGTATCCGAAGATTCTCGCCGACCATCACATCATCGAATTCCTGACCGACTACCTGCGCTTGATGGTGGGCGGCAACATGAATGCGTTCGAGATCGAAAGCCTGATGGACGAGGAGATCGAGACGCATCACCAGGAAGGCGAAGCGCCCGCTCACGCGCTGAACAAGGTCGGCGACGCCATGCCGGCGTTCGGTATCGTGGCCGCGGTGATGGGCGTGGTGCACACCATGGCCTCCGCCGACAAGCCGCCCGCGGTGCTCGGCGAGATGATCGCGCAGGCGCTGGTCGGTACCTTCCTCGGGATTCTGCTTTCGTACGGGCTGATCGGGCCGCTCGCGAGCGTCGCCGAACAGCGCGTGACCGAGTCGACCAAGATGTTCCAGTGCATCAAGGTGACGATTCTGGCCAGCCTGAACGGTTACGCGCCGGCGATCGCCGTCGAGTTCGGCCGCAAGGTGCTCTTCTCGACCGAACGCCCGTCGTTCGCCGAGCTGGAAGAGCACGTGCGCCGCGTCAAGGCCAAATAAAGGGCGCCGGGAACCGAACCGATGAGCAAGGACAAAGACCGCGCCATTATCGTCAAGCGCGCCGCGCCGAAGAAAGCCGGCCACCACGGCGGCGCGTGGAAGCTCGCGTATGCGGACTTCATGACCGCGATGATGGCGTTCTTCCTGCTGATGTGGCTGCTGAGTTCGGCGTCCACGGTGCAGTTGAAAGGCATTGCCGACTACTTCAACCAGCCGCTGAAGATCACGCTGTGGGGCGGCGACCGCAGCGCGGAAGATTCGAGCATCCTGAAAGGCGGCGGCCGCGATATCTCGACCGACGCGCAAGGCGTGACGCGCTCCAGCGACGGTTCGAACAACCATGCCGAGCACACCGTCGCGCGCGGCAGCGAAGACTCGATCAAGCAGTTGCAGGGCGAACTGGAGCGTCGCGAGCAGGTCCGCCTGCACGATCTGCAGGTCAAGCTGATGGCCGCGATCGAAGCGAATCCGGTGCTGCGCCAGTTCAGGCAGCAGATCCGTATCGACTCGACGCTGACCGGCTTGCGCATCGAGATTGTCGACTCGCAGAAGCGGCCCATGTTCGCAACCGCGAAAGACCAGGTCGAGCCGTATATGCGCGACATCCTGCGCGAAATCGGCCACACGCTGAACGACGTGCCGAACCGCATCATCGTGCAAGGCCACACCGACGCCGCGCAGTACGCCGGCGGCGAGAAGGGCTACAGCAACTGGGAACTGTCCGCGGACCGCGCCAATGCGTCGCGCCGCGAGCTGATCGGCGGCGGCATGGACGAAGCGAAGGTGATGCGCGTGCTCGGCCTCGCGTCGACGCAGAACCTGAACAAGGCGGACCCCATGGATCCGGAGAACCGCCGCATCAGCATCATCGTGCTGAACAGGAAGTCGGAGGAGGCGCTGAATCATGACGACTCCACCACGACCACCTTGTCGGACGACGCAGCCGGCTCCAAGCCGTTGCTGCAAAAGCTTGCGCAGCCGGTAACGGTTGCACCGAAGTTGCCGGCGGCAGTGCCGTCGGCCCAGTAACAGACAGCGGTTGCCCCGCCGCTTCACGCGCCCTGCCGGCGCGGACGGCGGGACGAACCATAGCGTACGTGCAGCGAGGTTTTCATGATCAGGCACATCCTGGCAATCGACGATTCGGCATCGATGCGGCAGATTCTCGCCGCGACGCTGACGACGGCAGGCTACGAGGTGGCGCTCGCGGCGGACGGCAACGAAGGGCTCGAAAACGCGCTCGCCAAGTCGTTCGACCTCGTGCTCACCGATCAGTACATGCCAGGCAAGACCGGCCTCGATCTGATTGCCGCGCTGCGCAACAACCCGGCTTACCAGGCCACGCCCATCCTCGTCCTCACGACGGAATCGGGCGAGCCGTTCAAGGAAGCGGCACGGGCTGCGGGCGCGACCGGCTGGATCGAAAAGCCGCTCGACCCGGACATGCTGACCGAACTGGTGGCGGCGTTAGCCGAGCCAGACCACGCGTAAGCGCCACATAGACCCAGTTAAAGAAGCTCTCGACGCGGCGGCACGGCAGCCCAAGCCAAGACAGGAACTCTCGCGGTGACCCAGGCATGACACTCGACATCACTCAGTTCTATCAGACGTTCTTCGACGAAGCGGACGAACTGCTCGCGCAGATGGAGCAGTTGCTGCTCAATCTGGATATCGCTCACCCGGACCCCGAAGACCTCGCGGCCATTTTCCGCGCGGCGCATTCGATCAAGGGTGGCGCGGCGACGTTCGGTTTTACCGCGCTGACGGAAACGACGCACATTCTCGAATCGCTGCTCGACCGCGCGCGCAATAACGAACTCGTGCTGCGCAAGGACATGATCGACACGTTCCTCGAAACCAAGGACGTGTTGTCCGGCCAGCTCGCCGATTACCGCGCGAGCGCCGAGCCGGACGCGGCGACTGCGAAGGCGATTTGCGCGAAGCTCGAACGCCTGAACGCGGAAAGCCGTGACGGCGTGGCACCGGCTGCGGCCGCGCCCGCTGCCGCGAGCGTGGCGCCCGTTGAAACACAAGCAGTTGAAGGCGGCACCCCGCCGGAGCACGTCGTCGAACAGGCGGTGCAGGCGGCGGGTGAATGGATTGACGGCGAACCGGCACAGACCGGGCAAGCCACGGGAGACGGCGCAGAAACCGGTCCCCATCTGAAAATTACGCTACGGGGCGTTGGTGAGAAGGACCAGGAACTGCTGGCCGAAGAGCTCGGCAACCTGGGCAACATCGTCGGGCAGGTCAAGAGCGGCGGCGATCTCACGCTGTGGCTCGCGACCGATGTGACCTCCGACGACATCATCGCCGTGTGCTGTTTCGTGATCGACGAAAGTCAGATCGTGATCGGCCGCGGCACCGCACCGGCGGACGACGCGCAGCAAGGCGAACCTGGAACGCCCGACGCTGCCGATTCGTCCCCGGCGCAAGCAGCACAGGCAACTCAGGCGGACCATGCAGCATCGCCGGCACCGGCGGCCGGCACCGCTGCGCCCGCATCAACGGCCACGCACGGCCTGTTCGACGCACCGGCCGCAGCACCGTCGGCTGTGGCTCAACCAGCGGCGCAACCCGCGGCAGCGGCAAGCGCAGCGAGCGCAGCCACGCCCGCGGAGCAGGATCGCAAAGCAGCACGTCCGGCTGCGGCAGCCGGCGGGGCGGAAGGCAGTTCGATTCGCGTCGGCGTCGAAAAGGTCGATCAGTTGATCAACCTGGTCGGCGAACTGGTGATCACGCAAGCCATGCTCGCGGAAACCACCAGCACGTTCGACCCGGCACTGCACGATCGCCTTTTCAACGGCATGGCGCAACTCGAGCGCAATGCACGCGATCTGCAGGAAGCGGTGATGTCAATCCGCATGATGCCGATGGATTACGTGTTCAGCCGCTTCCCGCGTCTGGTGCGCGATCTGGCGGCGAAACTCGGCAAGGAAGTGGAACTCGTCACCTTCGGGCAAGCGACCGAACTCGACAAGAGCCTTATCGAGCGGATTATCGATCCGTTGACTCACCTCGTGCGCAACAGTCTCGACCACGGCATCGAAACCGTGGAGGCACGGCGCGCGGCGGGCAAGGATTCGACCGGTCAGCTGGTGCTGTCGGCGGCGCATCACGGCGGCAACATCGTCATCGAAGTGAGCGACGACGGCGCGGGCCTGCGCCGCGACAAGATTCTCGCGAAGGCGGCCAAGCAGGGCATGCAGGTCAGCGAGACCATGAGCGACGAAGAAGTCTGGAACCTGATCTTCCTGCCGGGCTTCTCGACGGCGGAGCAGGTCACCGATGTGTCGGGCCGCGGCGTGGGTATGGACGTGGTGAAGCGGAACATCCAGTCGATGGGTGGTCACGTGGAAATCACCTCGCACGCCGGCAAGGGCAGCACCACGCGCATCGTGTTGCCGCTCACCTTGGCGATTCTCGACGGCATGTCGGTCAAGGTCGGTAACGAGATCTTCATTCTGCCGCTGAACTTCGTGATGGAGTCGCTGCAGCCGCAAGCCGAAGACATTTATACGGTGGCCAACGGCGAGCGCGTGGTGCGGGTGCGCGGTGAATATCTGCCGCTCGTGGCGTTGCACGAAGTGTTCAACGTCGACGGGGCGAAGCAGGAACCGACGCAAGGCATCGTCACCATCATGCAAACCGAGGGGCGCCGCTTTGCGATGCTCATCGACGAACTGGTGGGCCAGCAGCAGGTGGTCGTGAAGAACCTGGAAACGAATTACCGCAAGGTGCACGGCATTTCCGCCGCGACCATTCTCGGCGACGGCAGCGTCGCGCTGATTGTCGACGTGGCGGCGCTGAACCGCGAAACACGCCACGCGCATGGCGCGATGAGCCTCGCATGATGTCCGTCACAATCGCCGCAACAGTAACACTTACTCAACTCATTTCATCCCAACCGTTTGGGGGCTAACGTGGCAGAAGTCCAATCCATCAATTCGAGCGTCGCGAACGCAAGCGGTGCCAATAGCCGCCGCGACGCGCAGCAGGCAGACGCCGGCGGTCAGGAATTCCTCGTCTTCACGCTCGGCGCCGAAGAGTACGGCATCGACATTCTCAAGGTGCAGGAAATCCGCGGCTACGACAACGTGACGCGGATCGCCAATGCGCCCGAGTTCATCAAGGGCGTGATCAATCTGCGCGGCATCATCGTGCCGATCGTGGACATGCGCATCAAGTTCCATCTGGGCCGCGTCGAGTACGACCACCAGACGGTGGTGATCATCCTGAACGTCGCGCATCGCGTGGTCGGGATGGTGGTGGACGGTGTGTCGGATGTGCTGACGCTCGCCATCGACCAGATCATGCCGGCGCCGGAATTCGGCGCCACGCTGACGACCGAGTACCTCACGGGTCTGGGCACCGTCGACGGCCGCATGCTGATCCTGATGGACATCGAGAAGCTCATGACCAGCCGCGAAATGGCGCTGATCGAAACGCTCGGCGCCTGACAGCGGCAGATTTCACGAAACGATTGGGACAGGGAGCATCGAAATGTTGAGCAGGTGGTCGATTCGCACGTCGTTGACGATGATGGGGATCATTCTGGTCGCGCTGACCGTGGTGGTCGGCGTACTTGGGCTGAGCGCGCTGAATGGCGCGAGCCAATCGCTCGACCGCATTGCGCGCGGCGATCTGGTCGCCATTCACGCGCTCGACGATGCTTCGGCGTACCTGCTGCGCTCGCGCGTGTCGCTGGACCGCTTCAATGCATTGAGCGCGTCGGGCGACACCGAGCAGGCGAAGAAGGTGCTCGATCGTGCGGAGGAGTTGTACGGCAAGGGCAATCAGAGCTGGCAGACGTATCTCGACGCGCCCAAAAACGGCGTGGCGCAGGCGCAGCTCGACGAACTGCTGGCGCGCCGTACGGTGGTGATGCGTGAAGGCCTCGAGCCGGAGTTCGCCGCGCTGCGCGCGAACGATCTGGCCGCCTATCACGCAATTGCGGATACGAAGATCAGCCCGATGTTCGTGTCCTACGACAACGCGGCCTCGGCGGTTGTCAAGAGCTTGCAGCAGCAGGCCGTGGATCAGCAGGCGAGCGCGCAATCGAACATCTCGCTGATGACGACGCTGATCATCGCCGTCACCGTGCTCGCGCTGCTGGTGGTGGTGGGTGTCCGCTTCGCGCTGCGCGGCCTGATCGTGCAGCCGCTCGCCGACGCGACCGCGTGCTTCGAGCGCATCGCCGCAGGCGATCTGTCCGAATCGATCAACGTCTTCAGCCGCAATGAAATCGGGCGGCTGTTCGCCGGCATCAAGCGCATGCAGGACAGCATGTCGACAATGGTGAGGGCGGTTCACAGCAGCACGGAATCGATCGACACCGGCGCGCGCGAAATCGCGATGGGCAACACCGACCTGTCCCAGCGCACCGAACAGCAGGCCGCCTCGCTGCAGGAAACCGCATCGAGCATGGAGCAGTTGACCGGCACCGTGCGGCAGAACGCCGAGAACGCGCGTCAGGCGAGCCAACTGGCCGTCAACGCGTCCGACATCGCCACGCGCGGCGGCGACGTGGTGAGCCAGGTCGTCACGACCATGCAGGACATCGCGAGCAGTTCGAACAAGGTTGTCGACATCATCGGCGTGATCGAAGGCATTGCCTTCCAGACCAATATTCTCGCGCTGAACGCGGCGGTCGAAGCCGCGCGCGCCGGCGAACAGGGCCGTGGCTTCGCCGTGGTGGCGGGCGAAGTTCGCAGTCTCGCGCAGCGCAGCGCCAGCGCCGCGAAGGAAATCAAGGAACTGATCGGCGACTCGGTCGACAAGGTGCAAAGCGGCTCGACTTTGGTCGGCCGTGCCGGCACGACGATGGACGAGATCGTGCAGGCCGTGCGCCGCGTGACCGACATCATGGGCGAAATCAGTGCGGCGTCCGAAGAGCAGTCGGGCGGCATCGAACAGGTGAACCGCGCGGTCGTGCAGATGGACGAAGTCACGCAGCAGAACGCCGCGCTGGTCGAACAGGCGGCGGCCGCGGCGGCCTCGCTCGAAGATCAGACGCGTCAGTTGCAGGCCGTGGTGAATGGCTGGAAAGTGGCCGGCGGCGTGGCACACGGTAGCGCGGCGGCAACCCGTCCGCAACCGGCCGCATCCCGCGTGACGAGCAGCAAGAGCAAGCCGGCTGCCAAGCTCGCGCAGCATGCAGGCGTGAACGGCGGTGCAGCGCATCCGGCGACAGGCGCAGCCGCAACGAGCACCCCATCGGCGCCGGGCAATCACGACGCAGGCGCCGCGCGCGTCGAACCGGCGCTCAGGCCGAAGACAGCCCGCGCGGCATCCGAATCCGCAGCACGTCCGGCCGCGGTCAGCGCAGCCACGGCGGGCTCGGACGCGGACTGGGAAACATTCTAGGAAGTGGCACGAAGACATGCGGTCATTCGGCATCTCGCTCCATGAGGGGCGAATCATCGAAGCACGCTTTATCGGCGTGTCGCGGGCCGACTGCATGGTGGCGGAACTCGCGGGCGGGCGCGACCCCGCGAACACAATCCCTTCTTCCCAAGGCGAGTTGCCGGGCGGAATACGGGATGGCTCGTATCGCAGGCAGGAACACTCATGATGGCAACGCGCGCACAGCAACGTCCCGAACGTCCAGACCCGGTTAGATCCGGCGAACAGTCGCGGGATTTCGAATTCACGTCGGCGGACTTCGCTCGCATTCGCGAACTGATTCACCGCAGCGCGGGCATTTCGCTGTCGGATCACAAGCGCGATATGGCATACAGCCGTCTGGCGCGCCGTCTGCGCACCCGCAGTCTCGACACCTTCAAGCAGTATCTCGATCTGCTCGAAGCGGAAAACGATCCGGCCGAGTGGGAAGCGTTCACCAATGCGCTGACCACCAACTTGACGGCGTTTTTCCGCGAGGCGCATCACTTTCCGATCCTCGCCGATTTCGTGCCGCGCCGCCCGCAGCCGGTTTCGGTGTGGTGCTCGGCGGCCTCGACCGGTGAAGAGCCGTACTCGATCGCGATGACGCTGATCGAAGCGCTCGGCGACAGCGGCGCGCGTCAGGCATCGGTGCTCGCCACCGACATCGACACCCAGGTGCTGGCCAAGGCCGAAGCCGGCATGTACCAGTTCGATCAGGTGAAGCATCTCTCGCCCGAGCGGCTCAAGCGCTTTTTCCTGAAGGGCACTGGCGCGCACGCGGGTATGGTCAAGGTGCGCCCGGAAGTGCGTGCGCTGGTGCGCTTCGAGCAACTCAATCTCACCGACCGCGATTACCAGTTGCGTTCGCAGTTCGACGCGATCTTCTGCCGTAACGTGATGATCTATTTCGACAAGCCGACGCAAGCGCAAGTGCTCGCGCGCTTCGAGCCACTGATGAAGGCGGGCGGCCTGCTGTTCGCCGGCCACTCGGAGAACTTCACGTACGTCACGCAGGCATTCAAGCTGCGCGGCCAGACCGTATATGAATTGACGCGTGATGCAAGCGGCGCGCGCACGCCGACGGCGACTCGCGGCTCGGCAACGGCATCGCATCAAGCGGCGAGCGGGGTGACGGTATGAGCAGCGCCCTGCCGATCGCCACCAATCTGTATTTCGACAACCACTTCCAGCGCCCCGGCGTGAAGTTGTTGCCGAACGAGTTTTACACCACGCACGAAGACATGGTGCTGGTCACCGTGCTCGGTTCCTGCGTCGCGGCCTGCATCCAGGATCGCACGGCCGGCATCGGCGGCATGAATCACTTCATGTTGCCCGACGACGGCGCGGACGTCGCGCAGGCCGCATCGGATTCGATGCGCTACGGCGCTTACGCGATGGAAGTGCTGATCAACGAACTGATCAAGGCCGGCGGCCGGCGCGAGCGCTTCGAGGCCAAGGTATTCGGCGGCGGCGCGGTGCTCGCCGGCATGACGACGATGAACATCGGCGATCGCAATTCGGAGTTCGTGCGCCGCTATCTCGCGGTGGAGAAGATCCGCATCGTCGCCGAGGACTTGCAGGGCTCGCATCCGCGCAAGGTGGCGTTCATGCCGCGCACCGGCCAGGTGATGGTGAAGAAGTTGCGCCTGCAGCAGGAAGCGGGCGTGGCCGAGCGCGAACAGGCGCTGATGCGGCGGAGCGCCGAGGCACGCGCCGAGCGGCTCGCCGCGGCGCGCAAGCGGGTGGAACTGTTCTCGGCGCCGGCTGCGTCGAGAGCCAAGGTCGAACTGTTCGGCGCGCCGGCCGGCGCAGCAGCGGGAACAGCAGCAAGCAGTGCGAGCGCAGGGGCAGCAAAGCCGCGCATCGAACTGTTCGGCACGCGCCCGATTAATTCAAACAACGCCAGAACCACAGAGGAGGCGTGAGCGCTGTGCAAAAGATCAAAGTACTGTGCGTCGACGATTCGGCGCTGATCCGCAGCCTGATGACGGAAATCATCAACGGCCAGCCGGATATGACGGTAGTGGCGACCGCACCGGACCCGCTGGTCGCGCGCGATCTCATCAAGCAGCACAACCCCGATGTGCTGACGCTCGACGTCGAAATGCCGCGCATGGATGGCCTCGACTTCCTCGAGAAGCTGATGCGCCTGCGGCCCATGCCCGTCGTGATGGTCTCGTCGCTGACCGAACGCGGCAATGAAATCACGCTGCGCGCGCTGGAACTCGGCGCGGTCGACTTCGTCACCAAACCGAAGGTCGGCATCCGCGACGGCATGCTCGACTATTCGGAAAAGCTCGCCGACAAGATTCGCGCCGCCGCGCGCGCACGCGTGCGCCAGGCCGCGCCGGTGCAGCACGCGGCTGCACATGCCGCGCAGGCGACGGTCGGCGCCGCACCGCTGTTCAACAATCCGCTGCTCAGTACCGAGAAGCTGATCATCGTCGGCGCGTCGACGGGCGGCACGGAAGCGATCCGCGAAGTGCTGGTGCCGCTGCCGCCGGATGCGCCCGCGGTGTTGATCGCGCAGCATATGCCGCCGGGCTTCACAAAATCTTTCGCACAACGCCTCAATGGTTTGTGCCGGATTACCGTTAAAGAGGCAGAGCACGGCGAACGCGTGCTGCCGGGACATGCTTACATTGCACCCGGCCATGCCCATCTGTTGCTTGCGCGTAGTGGCGCGAACTATATTGCTCACCTGTCGGACGAGCCGCCGGTCAACCGGCATCGTCCGTCGGTGGACGTGCTGTTCCGTTCGGCCGCGCAGCACGCGGGCAAGAACGCGGTCGGCGTGATTCTGACCGGGATGGGGCGCGACGGCGCCGCCGGACTGCTGGACATGAAAAAGGCAGGGGCGTACACCCTTGCGCAGGACGAGGCGAGCTGTATTGTGTTCGGCATGCCGCGTGAAGCGATTGCGCTTGGCGCGGCGGACGAGATTGCCGCGTTGCCGGAAATGAGCCGACGTGTGATGGCGCGTCTCTCGGCAATGGGCGACCGCGTTCAGCGGGTATGATGCGGGCCGGTAGGATTTGAGGCGCTGGTTTGAGGCGCGAGTTGAGCGGTCAGGCGCCGCACCATGGATCAAGCAAAGGGAATGAAATGGATAAGGGAATGAAGATTCTGGTTGTTGACGACTTTCCGACGATGCGCCGGATCGTCCGCAACCTCCTCAAGGAACTCGGCTATTCGAACGTCGACGAGGCGGAAGACGGTCAAGCCGGTCTCGCGCGCTTGCGTGGTGGCACGTACGACTTCGTGATCTCCGACTGGAACATGCCGAACCTCGACGGTCTGGCCATGCTCAAGGAGATCCGCGCCGACGCCAACCTCACGCACCTGCCGGTGCTGATGGTGACAGCCGAATCGAAGAAGGAAAACATCATCGCGGCGGCGCAGGCCGGCGCGAGCGGTTATGTCGTCAAGCCGTTCACGGCCGCGACGCTCGACGAGAAGCTCAACAAGATTCTCGAGAAGATGGCCAAGACCGGGAGCTGATGTGAATCTGCCGACCAACGCGCAAGGCGCCGACGCGGGCAACGAGAGCGGCGACTTCGCGTCCGACCGTATCCTGGCTCGCATTGGACAACTGACGCGCACGCTGCGCGACTCGATGCGCGAGCTCGGGCTCGACAAGCATGTCGAGCGTGCGGCCGAAGCCGTGCCCGACGCCCGCGACCGCCTGAAGTACATCGCGGATATGACGGAGCAGGCCGCCGAGCGCGTCCTGTCCGCGATCGACATCGCCAAGCCGATCCAGGAGCAGCTGCAGAAAGACGCGGGCGAACTCGACGCGCGTTGGGAGCAGTGGTACGCGGCGCCGATCGAGCGCGAGGAAGTGCGCGCGTTGATGAACGACACGCGGACCTTTCTGCGCGGTGTCCCCGAGGCGACCAGCGGGACCAACTCGCAGCTCATGGAGATCATGCTGGCGCAGGACTTCCAGGATCTGACCGGCCAGGTCATCAAGAAGATCACGGATGTCGTGTATCTGATCGAGCAGCAGCTGCTCGGCGTGCTGGTCGAGAACATCGCGCTCGAACGGCGCGAGCAGTTCGCGGCGAACGCGGCGGCACTGGCGGCCGAAGTCTCGTCGACCGGCAGTCCCGAGCATCTGCTGAACGGTCCGCAAATCAATCCGGAAGGCAAAACGGACGTGGTGCAAGACCAGTCGCAAGTCGACGATCTTCTGGCCAGCCTCGGCTTCTGACCCGCCGGCGCGACGCCACGTCGCGCCCGCCCACCAAACGCGCCGGGTCCAACCGGGACCCATAGCGAGCCACGCACCCCCGTGTGCTTGCTGTCTGCCGACACAAACCACAGGCATACTACGGACTCAAGCAGCGGCACGGCGCTCCGGTGAAGACACATGCCGGTCGGTGGCACGATGGGGAAAAACCCTCCACGGTGCGACCGCAGCGGTGCCGTATGATCTGCGTACATGCAGCCGGTTTGCATCACGTGCGAACCGAGCGGCCGCTCGGGAGGAGCCTTGTTATGTGGAGTCGTGTACGCCGCGCCGGGATTGTTACGGCGCTTGCCTTGCCCTGTTCGCTAATCGTCGTGCAGTCCGCTCATGCTGGACTGGGCGGCGCCCCCATGACACCGCCCACGGGCGCGTCCGTCTCGTCGCGTACCGTTCAGCCCGGCAACAGCGCTGTCAACGCGGCGCAGAGCGTGATGCGTTCCGCGTCCAACGCCGGGTCGTCCGCTACAGCTTCCACGTCTTACACCGTGCGTGAGACGGCGCTCGGCAACGGCACCGTGGTCCGCGAATATCTCGCCTCGGACGGCACCGTTTTCGGCATCGCCTGGCGCGGCCCGCAAATGCCGGATCTGAACGATCTGCTCGGCAGCTATTTCCCGCAGTACGTGGCCGGCGTGAAAGCGGTGCGCGCGGCGCGCGGCGGCGGCCGCGGCCCGGTCGCGGTCGACCAGAGCGGCCTCGTGGTGCGCTCCGGCGGCCACATGGGCTCGTTCAATGGCCAGGCGTGGTTGCCCCCTGCGCTGCCCGCCGGCGTCAGCGGTTCAGACATCCAGTAATAGCGAGGACGAGACATGCGAACCAAGCATATTGCTGTGAAGCTCGAGGGTTGGATGCAGGCCGTCGTGGCCGTGGCGCTGGTGTCCGCGCTCGTCGCGTGCGGCGGCGGTGGCGGCTCCAGTAACGATTCTTCGGCCACGTTGAACGGCGGCTCGCTGCCGGCCAGTCCGACCCAGCAGCCGATCGCTGCGACTGCGGCGAATACAGTGCCCATCACCGTCGGCCGCGGTGTGAACGGGGTAATCAATATTCCGGCGGTCAGCGTGAAAATATGCGCGCCCGGCTCAACTACGAATTGTCAGACTATTGACAATATCCAGGTCGATACCGGTTCCTACGGGCTGCGCGTGGTCAGTTCGGTCGTGAACCCCGCGCTGCTCAGTGCGTTGCCGGTCAGCGTCATCAGCGGCAGCGGCGCCCAGCTCGCCGAGTGCGCGACCTTCGCGGACGGCTTCACGTGGGGCACGGTGCGCACCGCGACCATCGCGATCGGCGGCGAGACGACGACGGCGGCCGTTCCGATGCAGATCATCGGCGACAAGGATTCGAGCACGGTGCCCACGCCCGGCTGCGGCAGCGGCCAGGCCGAGAACAAGGTTGACGATCTCGGCGCCAACGGTATTCTCGGCATCGGCACGTCGCCCACCGATTGCGGTACGACCTGCTCGGACCCGGCACAGGCCGCCAAATTCAGCAATTACTTCGCCTGTCCGGGCGGCGTGTCTTGCGCCCGCACGGCGGTGCCACTCGCGCAGCAGGTGGCCAATCCGGTCCCGTTTTTCCCGGTGGACAACAACGGCGTGATCGTGCAGATGCCGCCGGTGTCGAATACCGGCGCAGCGTCGGCCACCGGCACACTGGTGTTCGGCGTCGGCACACAGGCGAACAACGCGCTCACCGGGGTCCAGCTTTTCACCACCGACGCTTTCGGCGACATGGACAACAGTGTGTTCAACGGCGCGCAGGTACAAGCCTTCCTCGATTCGGGCTCAAACGCCTACTTCTTCGGCGATAGCTCGCTTGCGCAGTGCGGCAGCAACTTCGCGGGCTTTTACTGCCCATCGTCGGCGCAAACGCGGACGCTGACGCTGGTCGGGCTGAACAAGGCGCAGGCGAACGCCAGCATCGGCATCCTGAGTGCCGCGACGCTGTTCAGCAACGGCAACAACTACGCGTTCAACGACCTGGCGGGGCAGATCGGCGGCAACAGCAGCTTCGATCTCGGATTGCCGTTCTTCTACGGCCGCCATGTGTATTACGGCATTGATCAGACCGCGAATGGCGGTCAAACGCCTTTCGTGGCGTTCTGATCGAAGCGCCACACTGAAGCCTGAGGGCTGAAGCCGACCCGGCGCTCGCGCGAAACACGCGGGTGTCCGGCTTGGCCACGAGTTGCCGTTTCGCGTCCGCAGGGCCGGCCGGCGGGCTTCCCGGCCGTCTCCATCCGTCGAAATACCCCCCTTTCTCCGCCTTTATCCGCCGATCGGTGCTTGCGTCGAGCGGGAATAATCGCTCTCACTGGAAAGAGGCGCCGTGCCTCAGCCGACCGGAGAGCGTTTGTGGCAGAGGATAGCGACCTCGAAAAAACCGAATCAGCCACTCCCCGGCGCCTGCAGAAGGCGCGCGAGGAAGGGCAGATCGTGCGTTCGCGCGAGCTGTCCACGTTTGCGCTGCTGGCGGCGGGGTTCTTCGGCGTGTGGGGGATGTCCGGCAGCATCGGCGAACATTTGCAGGGCATGCTGCGCGTGGCCTTCACGTTCGATCACGCCGGCGCGTTCGAGACCCGCCGCATGATGATCGGCGCGGGCGTGGCGAGCCGCGAAGGGCTCTACGCGCTGCTGCCGATTCTCGCCTTCACCGGCGTCGCCGCTTTGTTCGCGCCGATGGCGCTGGGCGGCTGGCAGTTGTCGGCGAAAGGCCTCGAGCCGAAGTTCGACCGCCTCAATCCGATCGCCGGCCTCGGCAAGATGTTTTCGATCAACGGACCGATCCAGCTCGGCATGTCGCTCGCGAAGACGCTGGTGGTGGGCGTGATCGGCGGCACGGCGATCTGGAATCGCCGTGAAGAAATTCTCGCGCTGGCGACCCAACCCCTCCATCTCGCGCTCGCCAATACCGTGCATCTGATCGCCGTGTGCTGCGGCATGACGGTGGCGGGCATGTTCGTCGTCGCCGCGATGGATGTGCCGTATCAACTGTGGCAATTCCACAAAAAGCTGCGCATGACGAAGGAAGAAGTGAAGCGCGAACACCGCGAAAGTGAAGGCGATCCGCACGTCAAAGGCCGGATTCGCCAGCAGCAGCGCGCGATTGCCCGCCGTCGCATGATGACCAACGTGCCGAAGGCCGACGTGGTGGTGACCAACCCGACGCACTTCGCGGTGGCGCTGCAATACACCGACGGCGAGATGCGCGCGCCGAAGGTGGTCGCCAAGGGCGTCAACCTGGTGGCGGCGCGAATTCGCGAAATTGCCGCCGAGAACAATGTGCCGTTGCTGGAAGCGCCGCCGCTCGCGCGGGCGCTGTACCACAACGTCGAACTCAATCGCGAGATACCGGGCCCGCTGTACGGTGCGGTCGCCGAAGTGCTCGCGTGGGTGTATCAGTTGCGGCGCTTCAAGGCCGAGGGCGGCGACGTGCCGCTCGCACCGACCGAACTCGACGTGCCCGCAGAACTCGACAAGGGCGGTGTATCGGACGACGAAGCCGATCAGGAAGCCGCCGACACGCTCAACCCAGATAACGACGACGCTTCAGGAGCCTCCGCATGAACGCTCGCGCCGGTTTCCTCGCCCGACGGCCAGACGCCTTGAGTAGCACCAATTTGCGCGCCCTCGCCGGGCCGGTGCTGATCTGCATGATCCTCGGCATGATGATTTTGCCGTTGCCGCCGTTTCTGCTGGATCTGCTGTTCACCTTCAACATCGCGCTGTCCGTGATGGTGCTGCTCGTCAGCATGTACACGATGAAGCCGCTCGATTTCGCGGCATTCCCGAGCGTGCTGCTGTTCTCGACCTTGCTGCGCCTTTCGCTGAACGTGGCGTCCACGCGGGTCGTGCTGCTCGAAGGCCATACCGGCCCAGACGCGGCCGGCCAGGTGATCGAGTCGTTCGGCCACTTCCTCGTGGGCGGCAACTTCGCGGTCGGTATCGTCGTCTTTATCATTTTGATGGTCATCAACTTCTCGGTGATCACCAAGGGCGCGGGGCGGATCGCGGAAGTGTCCGCGCGCTTCACGCTCGACGCGATGCCCGGCAAGCAGATGGCGATCGACGCCGACCTGAACGCCGGCCTCATCAACGAAGAGCAGGCCAGAAAGCGCCGCGCCGAAGTCTCGCAGGAAGCCGAGTTCTACGGCTCGATGGACGGCGCGAGCAAGTTCGTGCGCGGCGATGCGATCGCCGGTTTGCTGATCATGGTGATCAACATCATCGGCGGACTGATCGTCGGTATCGTGCAGCACGACATGAGCTTCGCGGCGGCGGGCAAGAACTACACGCTGCTCACCATCGGTGACGGCCTCGTTGCGCAGATTCCGTCGCTGGTGATTTCGACGGCGGCCGGCGTGATCGTGTCGCGCGTCGCGACCAACGAGGACATCGGCACGCAGCTCACCGGCCAGTTGTTCACCAATCCGCGCGTGCTGGTGATCACCGGCTGCATTCTCGTGCTGATGGGCCTGATTCCGGGCATGCCGCACTTCGCGTTTCTGATTCTCGGCGGCGGTCTGATCCAGCTCGGCCGCACGATGAAAAAGCGCGCCGAGGAGCGCAAGAACACCACGGCGCTCGTCGATGTCGCACCGGCCGCGCTGGCGCCGGTCGAAAACACCGAAGCGAGCTGGGACGACGTGACGATGATCGACACGCTCGGCCTCGAAGTCGGCTATCGGCTGATTCCGCTCGTCGACAAGAACTCGGACGGCGAACTGCTCAAGCGGATCAAGAGCATCCGCAAGAAGTTCGCACAGGAAATCGGCTTTCTGCCGCCGGTCATTCATATCCGCGACAACCTGGAATTGCGGCCGAACGGCTATCGCATCGCGCTCAAGGGCGTCGAGGTGGGCGTCGGCGAAGCGTATCCGGGCCAGTGGCTGGCGATCAATCCGGGCCAGGTGTCCGCCGCGCTGCCGGGCACGCCGACGCAGGATCCCGCCTTCGGCTTGCCGGCCATCTGGATCGATACGAATTTGCGTGAGCAGGCGCAGGTGTACGGCTACACGGTGGTCGATTCGAGCACGGTGGTGGCGACGCACCTGAATCATCTCGTGGTCACGCATGCGTCGGAATTGCTCGGCCGCCGCGAAGTGCAGGCGTTGCTCGAACGGATGCAGAAGGACACGCCGTCGCTGGTCGACGATCTGGTGCCGAAGGCGCTGCCGCTCACCACGCTGCAAAAGGTGCTGCAAAATCTGCTGGAAGAAGGCGTGCCGATTCGCGACATGCGCACGATTCTCGAAGCGCTCTCCGAACACACGCCGAAGATCACCGACGCGCACGATCTCACCGCCGCCGTGCGCCTCGCGCTCGGTCGGGCGATTACGCAGCAGTGGTTCCCGGGCGTCGGCGATATGCAGGTGATGGGCCTCGATTCAAATCTCGAACGTGTACTCTCGCAGGCGCTCTCGACCGGCTCCAACCCGGGTCTCGAGCCGGGCCTCGCGCACACGCTGCTGAACGAAACCCAGAAGGCGATGACGCGTCAGCAGAACCTCGGGCTTGCGCCTGTGCTGCTGGTGCAGCATGCGTTGCGGCCGATGCTCGCGCGCTTCCTGCGCCGCAGCCTGCCGCAGCTGAAGGTGCTGTCGTATGCGGAAGTGCCCGACACGCGCAATATCAAGGTGGTGAATCTGATCGGCGCGCACGGGTAAGGCGGATCGCTCACCGAGGCCAGTTTGTGGCCGATGTCTTTTGCCGGCGCTCGTGGAGCGCCGGTTTTCATTTCGTCGCCTGACTTTTCATGTCGCAAGCGGACGGCGGAGTACACGCCGCGTCCGAGAAAGTGCCGTCCGACGCCGCCGCCAGGCGTGTTTCAAACCGGCGTGCGTGTGAATCGGAGCACGTTTCCATCGTCCGAATTGCCCACGTTTAACGGTCTTTATCCATCGATCGTGCCTCGACGGGTTTCGCAATAATGATCTCAATGGGAAGCAATATGTTGCCGGTCCGTTAGTCCGTTTACCTCATCGGGGGTCCAGCTTGAACATTCGTAAATTTGTCGGTGCTACCAGTCGTGATGCGCTGCGTCTCGTGCGCGAAGCGTTGGGCGCGGACGCGGTCGTACTGTCCAATCGCACGATGGACGACGGCAGCGTCGAGATCGTCGCGCTGGCCGACAGCGACCTCGCCGCACTCTCGCCGAAAGTCTCGCGCGCAGGCGCCGGCGCACCGCAGGCTGGATCGATGAATGCGATGGCTGGACGGCCCGCGCTGGCCGCACCGCGCGCCATGCCGGCGGCAGCGCCGATGCAGGCGAACCCGTATGCGAGCGGCATGCCCGATGTGTTCTCGTCGGTGTTCGGTGCGAGCCCGGAAGCCGGCGCGGAGAATCTCGGCAACGGCGTTGGCAACCACGTCTCATACTCCGAGCACATTGACGACGACGCGAGCGACGCACCGACCGCCGCCCCCGTCAAGGCAGCCGCCCCGATCAAGGCAGCCGCGGAAGTGCCGTCGAAACCGACCAGCCCCGAGCAACCGAGCGCCCGCGCCGCGGCCTCGCGCCTCACCGAAGACATCCGCGCCGATCTGCTCAAAGCGGCCGGCGTGCCGGCTGCGTCCACCGCACCGGGCGCCGACGTGCAAACGCCGCGCACGATGGCCGAATCGAATCCCTGGCTGATCGACCACGCTCGCCGCATCGCCGCCGAACAGCAGCAGGAAGGCGCATACAGCGCGCGTCCCGCCGCGATGACGCCGGCTGCCGCGATGGCCAAGGGCCTCGGTGCCGCCGTCGAACCGGCCAAGGCCGCCGCGCCGCAGGGGGGCGATACGCCCGACTGGGCGCGCGAAGGCGCGCAAGCCGCCGCACGCCGCGCCGCGCAGAAAAACGCATCGGCGCCGTCCTCGAACGACGACGCCCGCACGCCCGCTTCGGTCGCCGAAGCAATCAAGGCACGTATGGAGCAAGTCGTCAACGACACCGTGATGAGCGAACTGTCGTCGATGCGCGGAATGATGGAAGAGCATTTCGCCGGCCTGCTGTGGGGCGAGCGCCAGCGCCGCAACCCGGTGCGCGCCTCGCTCACCAAGCATCTGTTCGCGGCCGGTTTCTCCGCGCAGCTCGTACAGATGATGGTCGACAACCTGCCGGCCGACGTCGAGAACATGGAAGGCGGCATGGACTGGGTCCGCTCGGTGCTCGATTCGAACCTGCCGGTGATGGAAGACGAAGACGCGCTGATGGAGCGCGGCGGCGTATTCGCGCTGATGGGCCCGACGGGCGTCGGCAAGACGACGACCACCGCCAAGCTCGCCGCGCGTTGCGTGATGCGCTTCGGCGCCAGCAAGGTCGCGTTGCTCACGACCGACAGCTACCGGATCGGCGGCCACGAACAACTGCGCATCTTCGGCAAGATTCTCGGCGTGTCGGTGCACGCGGTAAAAGACGGCGCCGACCTGCAACTCGCGCTCGCCGAACTGCGCAACAAGCACATCGTGCTGATCGACACGATCGGCATGAGCCAGCGCGACCGCCTCGTCTCCGACCAGATCGCGATGCTGTGCCACGCCGGTCAGCCGGTGCAGCGCCTGCTGCTGCTCAATGCCACCAGCCATGGCGACACGCTCAACGAAGTCGTGCAGGCCTATCAGCGCGCGCCGGATCAACAGCCGCTCGCCGGCTGCATTCTGACCAAGCTCGACGAAGCCACCAATCTCGGCGGCGTGCTCGATACGGTGATCCGTTACAAGCTGCCGGTGCATTACGTGTCGACCGGTCAGAAGGTGCCGGAGAACCTGTACGTCGCGACGAAGAAATTCCTGATCAAGAGCACCTTCTGCATACCGCGCGATAACTCGCCATTCGTGCCGCACGACGACGACATTCCGGCGTTGCTGTCCGCATTGTCCGCACGTTCCACGGCCGAATTGCACGAGGTCCGCTTTGGATAAGGTCATCTCCGATCAGGCAGAAGGACTGCGGCGGATGTTGGCCCGCAGCGGCTCGCGTGTGATTGCGGTGACGAGCGGCTCGGCCGGCGTCGGCTCGACGACGACGGTGGTGAACCTCGCCGCCGCGCTGGCGCAGCAGGGCAAGGACGTGCTCGTGATCGACGAATGCCTCGGCGAGAAGTCGGTGAGCACGATGCTCGGCGGCGTGCGCGGGGCGGGCAATTTCGCCGCCGTGATGCGCGGCGAGATGACGCTCGACGACGCCGCTGCAAGGCACGCGCTCGGCTTCTCGGTGCTGGCCGCCTCGCGCCCGAACCGGGAAGGTCATACGGCCGCGGAGTTCGGCGTGGTGTTGCGCGGTTCCGCCGACGTCGTGCTGATCGACGCGGAACTGGATGCGCAAGGGCATCTCTCGGCGCTCGCGAGGCAAGCGCACGACGTGATGATCGTCACGCGCATGGCCGCGCACGCGATCACCGACGCGTACGCATGCATGAAGCGCCTGCACTACGCGCACGCCATCGCGCAGTTCCGCGTGCTGGTGAACCACGTGCAGAGCGTGAACGACGCGCATACCGCGTTTGCAAACCTGGCCGGCGTGGCCGGGCGCTACCTGACGGTGGCGCTGGAAGACGCCGGTTGTATTGCCGCCGATACGCGGATGGCGCGAGCCCTGGAGTTGTCGCGTTGTGTCGTCGATGCGTTTCCGTCGACACCGGCTGCGCGCGACTTCCGGCATCTCGCCGCCGAATTGCAGTACTGGCCGATGCGGCCAGCGATGTCGTCGCAAACGCCGTGGATGGCGCCTGCGGCAGTTACAGCGGCGCAACACGCCGACCAACCGTCTGCGCAGCACGCCTGAGTGGCGGCACAAGGACAAGGGGAGCACGATGTATAACGCTCAGGGAAAGATTTCCCAAGCCGAAGTTCTGACGAAGTACGCACCGCTGGTGCGTCGCCTCGGCTTGCAGCTCGTCGCCAAGATGCCGGCGAGCGTCGATCTCGACGATCTGATCCAGGCCGGCATGATCGGACTGCTGGACGCGGCAGGCCGCTACAAGGAAGACCAGGGCGCGCAGTTCGAGACTTACGCGAGCCAGCGGATTCGCGGCGCGATGCTCGACGAATTGCGCAGCAACGACTGGCTGCCGCGCAGCTTGCGGCGCACCTCGCGTGAAGTGGAAACGGCGGTGCACAAGGTGGAGCAGAATCTGGGCCGCTCGGCGAGCGAAACCGAAATTGCCGAGCACCTGCAAATGCCGCTCGACGAGTATCAGTCGATGCTGCAGGATCTGCACGGCAGCCAGCTGATCTATTACGAAGACTTCGACCGTTCGGCGGACGACGAGCCGTTCCTCGACCGCTATTGCGTCGATCACTCGGACCCGCTGTCGGCGCTGCTCGACGACAGCCTGCGCTCGGCGCTGGTGGAGGCGATCGACCGCCTGCCGGACCGCGAGAAGCTGTTGATGTCGCTGTACTACGAACGCGGCATGAACCTGCGCGAAATCGGCGCGGTGATGGAAGTCAGCGAATCGCGAGTCTGCCAGTTGCACAGCCAGGCCGTGGCCCGTTTGCGTACGCGCTTGCGCGAGATGGCCTGGGCGAACGCCGAGGCGACCTGACGTCCGGGTATTCGGTGATGTAAATGAGCGGTGAGCGGCGTGTCTCGCCTCCGCTTGACCTCATGCCTCGGCCATTTCATGTTCCGCGGCCAGTGCCAGAAAGGCCGAGCGCGACATGCCACGCGCCTGGGCATAAGTGTCGATCTCCTGGACCAGCGCTTCGGGCAGCGAGATATTGATTCGTACCGCCTTCTTCAAGGCGGGAATATTCCGGGTGGCGACAAGTCCCCACGTGAAATCCGCATAGTCGGGATTGCGGCGGTGCTCTTGCAGCGTGCGCCGCGCGGGAATCGGCAAGCCCTCGTCGAGCAGCACTTCCAGATGCGCCTCGATAGCCTCCTTGGCGTTCGCGTAGGCTTCTTCCAGCGTGTCGCCTGCCGCAAAACAGCCCGGGATGTCGGGCACGATGACGCCGAACGCGTGATCCGCGCTGCCCGGTTCAATCGCGATAGGGAAAGTCAGGTTTTTCATTTCAGGCCCGCCTGTTTCAGGATGCTGTTCAATGTGCCGGGCGGAAGATCTTTCTTCGGATGCGGGATGGTCACGAGACCGGCTCTTGCCGCGTGACGAAAATGATGGTGGCTGCCCGATGTGCGGACCAGCTGCCAACCCGCCGCCGGAATGAGTTTCACGACCTCGGCA
This sequence comes from Paraburkholderia sp. BL27I4N3, assembly GCF_003386115.1. Classification (NCBI taxonomy): domain Bacteria; kingdom Pseudomonadati; phylum Pseudomonadota; class Betaproteobacteria; order Burkholderiales; family Burkholderiaceae; genus Paraburkholderia; species Paraburkholderia sp. BL27I4N3. The sequence continues at coordinate 4,435,027 of NZ_QREJ01000001.1, forward strand.
CTTTTCATACTGCACTCCTCGAATCATACACACCATTACACAACCTCGCTAGTGGTTAGCACTCCGTTGATGCACGTCCGGATAGCCTTGAAAAAGCGCAGGACGGCGGACCAACTCAGTAAGGGGGAAGTCGTGATTTCAACGCGGCTGGCGATTTCGCGCCACCTGGCCGGATGGCTAACGCGTGCGGGAAGGAGTGGGGCGCGCTCGAAGCGGGGTGCCTGAAAAGCAAAAAGGGCTCGTCAAAAGACGAGCCCTTTTCAATCCATCTGTTTCAGCCAGACCCGAGCGTCAGGCCGTGCTGATCCAGCTACATTACACGGCGGGACGCGCCGGAATCCGGCCATCCGGACCATAGAAGCCGGCCTTCTGCGGCGCGGCTACCTGAAGCGCCGTCAGCGCCCTCTGGTTGTAGTCCATTCGCACGCGGATCAGTTCGCCGTTGCTGGTATTGCAGCGTCGCGCGCGTTCGGCGGCTTTCTGCAGCAACGACCACTGCTCGGCCACGCGCGCGTCGGTGCTGGCCGCGAGTTCCATGCCGGGCCAGCCGGCGGGAAAGCCCATCTCGGCGAGCAGCCCGTCACGGGTGGCTTCGAGCTTGGCAAGCGCGCCAATCAGTTCGGTTTTCTTCTCGACGATCGGTGGCAGTAATTCCAGCGGCGACAAGGCAGTGAGCGCCTTGGTCTCGAGCGTCAGAATCGAGGCAAAGGCCTCGACGGCCGAATATTCTTCGATGAGGGTGGCAAGCAGGGCGTCTTTCATCTCAACAACTCGCTGAACACGACGGCTCGCGCATGATCCGCGAGCCGGGTTTGTCGAACGCCGCCCGGCACTTCACCGTACTTCGATGCGTCGATCAGTTGCCGGCCGACGAGGTTTTGCTTTGCAACAGTTCGCGTGCGGTGTTCAGCACGCCGTCGGCGATCTTGCCGGAATCGATCTTCAGCGAGCCGTCCTTGATGGCCTGCTTGATCGACTCGACGTGCGCCGTGTCGATATCGGCCGAGCCGGACGCCGCGAGACTGCGCAGATGCTGCGACAAACCCGACAGGCTGACGCTGGCGTCGCCCGAACCGCTGGTGGTGGTCTGCGAGGCCGTGCCCGCATTCTGCGCGTTGCTGTTCGCGGTCGTCGCTTCGCCTGCTTGCGAGCGGGACAGGGCGTCTTTCAACGTCGGCAGATTCGAATTGTTTGTGGAATCGACTTTCACGATTGGCTTCCTGAACGATTTGATCCTTATAACGGCTACCGCTGATCAAAACTTTAGCGCAATCGATCAAGGCGTTACCTTTCCTTACATCTCCACACGGCCCGTTGGCCGGTCTCATTTCGGCGCTGGCCGCACTGCTCGCGACGGCCAGAACGGGCGCGGCGCGGGAGTTCGTCATGGCGTGCGCGCCGCAGCGGTTCACAGCTGAATCTCCACGGTCGAGCCATCTTTCACGATGCCGGAAATGATCTGGCCGTTGGCCGTCTTGACCCGCACCTGCTGGCCCGGCGACGCATTGTTCATCGCGCTGCCTTCCGCCGAAATCGCGAAACCTTCGCCGGCTGCCACGACTCGCACCGTCTGTCCGATCGATACCGCCGACGCGCTTTTCAGCATGTCGCGGCGCAGCGGCATGCCGCCCGCGACGCGCGTAAGCGTGACCGAGCCGACCGCCTGCGACGGGTCCGTGACGATGGCTTGCGGCAAGCCGGTGAGATCGCCGTCACGCGCGACGAGGTCGGCGGCGGTGAGCACTTCGCCGGGCGCCATGGCGCGGGCGGCCAGATAGTAGGTGGCGTGCAGCGAGATGCGCGCCTGCAGATAAATGGTCCACGGACGCTCGCCCGCACAGCGCACGCCGACGGTCATGCGACCCCACAGGCGCGCGCCGCTCGGCATGAACGGTTCGAGCATCGTGCAGTCTGCGAGACCGCGCGGAAACGCCGGCGCCACGGTGATGTCGACCTTGCCGGGCAAGCCGGCGGACTGCTGCTGCAGGAATGCGAGCGCGGCGCTGCGGATCGCTTCCGGATCCTGCTGGCCGGGCAGCGGCGCGGCTGGCGCGAGTGTCGCGGGGCGCAGATTCTGTTGCGCGACAGCCGGTGCGACTTGCCGCGCGGCCGGCGTGCGGGCGATGGTGGCCGGCGCGGTCGGAGGCGCCGCCGTTGCAACCGGCGCCACGGCGGCGCGGGTCGCGAGCGGCTTGCCATTCGCGCCCAACTGCGGCGGCTCGCCGCGCGACGCCAAACTATCGAAACCTGCCGCCGCGGATGCCTCAGCGGCTGCATTGAGCGGCGCATTGGCGGCAACCGGCTGAACGCCTGCCGCTTGCCGAGCGCCGTTGGCCTGCGGCGCGGGCGTCACCATGACCGGAACCACCTGACGCGAACCCGGCATGACATTGACCCGTGCGACGCCGTCCATGGCGGCGGCATTGGCGCTGCCCGGCGCGGGAATCGTCACGACGCCGTTGGCGTCGGGCCTGAAGCTGGTGCGGATCATTTGCGGCGCGGCGGGCGGTTCGCCCGCGCCCGGAATGACGATCGAGCCGCCAGCGTTGGCGGCGCGCGTGAATGAATCGGCGTTGCGAGCCGCGGAATTCGACCGTAGCGATTGCGCGGTGGCAGCGGCCAGTGTGGCGGCGGAGCCGATGCGTTTCGCCGGCGCGGCTTGCATGTGCTCGGCCAGGTCGGCCAGCGCGGCAGGGTTCTTTTCTCCCGGACCGGGAATCACGATCGGGCCGCCGGCTTCCTGGGCCTGCGTGGTAGTGGGCAGCAGCACAATGCCGCCGGCGACCCACACCGCCAGATTCACGACGAGGCGAGTCAGGAGACGTGAGGCCGGACGCGCAACACGCCGTGCGACGCCGGCACCCGAACCCACGCGATGCGCCGCCGCGCAATTCGCGCGGTGCGTCGGATCGAAAGCGGGCTGGTCCATCGTGTTTCTCCATCGAATGCATCGGTACGCCTTGCATTCTAGTGAGCGCCCCCTTTGCGCAAACGTTGAATAGAAGCCCCCTTTCCCGGTTATTCGTCCGATTGCCGCTTGCGTTCGGCCCATAAGATGCACCTCATGCAAAAAGGTCTTCCCGCCTGGTGCAGTCCTCACGCGAGGCATGCATGGGAAGCCTCGGGAACGTTCTCCGGAGATTCTTATGCTGGACAAACTCGATGCCGAATTCGCCTTTGGCCGTCAAGCGCTCGATGTGCGTGCCTACCGGCAGGAGCTGTTGTCGTCGAATATCGCCAACGCCGATACCCCTGGGTACAAGGCGCGCGACGTCGACTTCGCCTCGTCGCTCGCCGGCGCGCTGAAGAAGAGCGGCGGCGCCACTGGCACCGCCGCGTCGAACAACGCGACGCTGGCGATGACGCAACCCGCGGGTGTGACGAGCGGCATGTCGATGGTGTCGACGGCGCCGGGCCACATGGCCGGCAAGTCGACGCTGACGCCGACCGGCGGCCCGTCCGACGACTACGGCAATCTGCAATACCGCGTGCCGACCCAACCCGCGCTCGACGGCAACACGGTCGACATCGATACCGAGCGGGTGCAGTTCGCGGACAACACGCTGCATTTCGAATCGGGCATGACGGTGTTGTCCAGCCAGATCAAAACGATGCTGTCGGCGATCCAGTCGGGCTCGTAAGAAGCCACGCCGACAGACTCAGCAGTACGCAAGAACAATCGCTACGGGATTAACTTGGAAGCCGGCTCTACCGGCAGGAGAGGTCAGGAAACATGCCATCCCTGATGAACATTTTTGGTGTTGCAGGCTCCGCGATGTCCGCGCAGTCGCAACGGCTCAACGTGACGGCGTCGAATCTCGCCAACGCGGACAGCACGACCGGCCCGGACGGCCAGCCGTATAAGGCCAAGCAGGTCGTGTTCGCGGTCAGCCCGCTCGGCGGCGCGCGCACGGCGTCCGGCCAGCAGGTCGGCGGCGTGCAGGTCACCGGCGTGGTCGACGACCCGACGCCGATGAAGACCGCCTACGACCCCGGCAATCCGGCCGCCAATTCGGACGGCTACGTCACGTTGCCGAACGTCGATCCGGTGCAGGAGATGGTCAACATGATCTCGGCCTCGCGCTCGTACCAGGCCAACGTCGAGACCTTGAACACCGCCAAGACACTGATGCTGAAAACGCTCACGATCGGAACCTGAGGAGAGCTCCTTGACCACCAACACCACCATCGGCGGCAGCGGCACGACAGTGTCGCAAACGCTGCTCGATACGATGAACGGCACGAACAGTGCCTCGAGTTCGACGGGCAGCACGTCCGGCACCTCGGCGACCGATCTGCAGAACACCTTCCTGTCACTGCTCGTCGCGCAGCTGAAGAACCAGGATCCGACCAACCCGATGGACAGCTCGCAGATGACTTCGCAGCTGGCGCAGATCAACACGGTCTCGGGCATCAGCCAGTTGAACACGACGCTCAGCTCGCTCGCCACGCAGATGTCGGCGGGCCAGCAGTCGCAGGCCGCACTGCTGATCGGCTCGACCGTGCTCGCGCCCGGCAGCTCGGTGGCGGTCGCGAGCGGCAAGGCCGGCGCGTTCGGCGTGCAACTCGCCAACTCGGTGAACGACCTGCAAGTGGTCGTGAAGAACTCGGCGGGCCAGATCGTCAACACGATCGACCTCGGCAAACAGTCGGCCGGCACGATTCCGGTGGGCTGGACACCGACCGACACAGCGGGCAATGCGCTGCCGGACGGCAACTACACGATCAGCGCGGTCGGCACGATCAACGGTCAGCAGGCCACGGCCACCACGCTCACGGGCGCCACGGTGCAAAGCGTCGTCATGCAGAACAACGGTACGCCGGGCCTCGTGCTCTCGAACGGCTCGACGGTCGGCCTGACCAGCGTCGCCGCCATCCTCTGATTCAGATTCTGTCAGTTACGACTTTCCAGATACGGAGACCGTCATGGGTTACCAACAAGGTTTGAGTGGTTTGTCGGCATCGTCGAGCGACCTCGACGTGATCGGCAACAACATCGCCAACGCGAATACGGTTGGCTTCAAGAGCGGCGCCGCGCAATTCGCCGACATGTACGCCAATTCGGTGGCGACGGCGGTGGGCAACCAGGTCGGCATCGGCACCAAGCTCTCCGAAGTGCAGCAGCAGTTCTCGCAAGGCACGATTACGAGCACCAATCAGGCGCTCGACGTCGCGATCAACGGCAATGGCTTCTTCCAGCTGTCGAATAACGGATCGCTGGTGTACTCGCGCAACGGTGTGTTCCAGCTGGACAAGAACGGCTTCATCACCAACGCGCAAGGCCTGCAACTGATGGGCTACGCCGCGAACAGCTCGGGCATCATCAACACCGCGCAGACCGTGCCGCTCACCGTGCCGACCGCGAACATCGCGCCGCAGGCGACCACCAAGATCACCGCCGGTCTGAACCTGAACGCGCAGGACCCGCTGATGCTCGGCACGCCGACCGTGACGCCGACACTCGCGGGCGGCAGCACGCTCACGACGCCGGGCGCGACCATCACGAACACCGCTTCGGGCACCAACAACGACAGCTACACCGTCAACTTCACGAGCCCGACGACCTACACCGTCACCGATACCACGCTCGGCACGACGTCCGCCGCCGCGACGTATACGGCGGGCACGGCGGTCGCGCTCGGCAATGGCCAGACCATCACCTTCAACGGCACACCGGCGACGGGCGACAGCGTCGCGATCGCGCCGACCCCGGTGGCGTTCAACCAGAACAGCTCGTCAACGTACAACTACTCGACCAGCACGACGGTCTATGACTCGCTCGGCGGCTCGCAGACGGTCAACATGTACTTCGCCAAGACGTCGGCCGGTACGTGGGACGTGTATGCCGGCACCTCGACGGGCGCGGCGAACCTGATCGGCCAGGCAAACTTCAACTCGTCGGGCACGCTGCTCGGCACGACCCAGCCGTCTGTCCCGGCGACCGTGCCGGCGACTTTCGTCGCCACCACCACGCCGTTCGCCTACAACTTCTCGATCCCGACCACCGACGGTTCGTCGACGCCTCAGAACCTGACGCTCAACATTGCCGGCACGACGCAGTACGGCGGCAAGAACGGCGTGAACTCGCTGCAGCCCGACGGCTACGCGGCCGGCACGCTGACGAGCTTCACGATCGGCGCGGACGGCACGCTGACCGGCAACTATTCGAACCAGCAAACCGCCGCGCTCGGCCAGATCGTGCTGGCGAACTTCTCGAATCAGAACGGTCTGGTCAACCTCGGCAACAACGAGTTCCAGCAGACCTCGCAATCGGGCGTCGCGCAGATTTCGGCGCCGGGCTCGACCAACCACGGCGTGCTGCAAGGCGGCGCGGTGGAAAACTCGAACGTCGATCTGACGAGCGAACTGGTGAACCTGATCACCGCGCAACGCAACTATCAGGCGAACGCGCAGACGATCAAGACCCAGCAGACCGTCGACCAGACACTGATCAACCTGTAAGCGACCGGGACTAACCCATCATGGATCGGCTGATCTACACCGCGATGTCGGGCAGCACGCAGGCGCTCGAACAGCAGGCAATCGTCGCGAACAACCTGGCCAACGCATCGACCACCGGTTTTCGCGCGCAACTGGCCACTTTCCGCGCCGTGCCGATGTCGTTCGGCGACGGCAGTTCGATCAACGACAACACCACGCGCACCTTCGTGCTGTCGTCGACGCCGGGCGCGGACTACACGCCCGGGCCGATCCAGCAGACGGGCAACCCGCTCGACGTGGCGATTCAGGGTCCGGGCTGGCTGGCGGTGCAAACCGCCGACGGCGGCGAGGCTTATACACGCGCCGGCAATCTGCATGTCGATGAAAACGGCCAGCTGGTGAACGCCACCAATCAGGTGGTGCTCGGCAACGGCGGCCCGGTGTCGGTGCCGCCGGGCGCGGAAATCACCATCGGCAAGGACGGCACGGTGTCCGCGCTGACGCCGGGCGATCCGCCGACAGCTGTCGTGACGGTCGATCAGCTGAAGCTGGTGAATCCGGAGCCGCAAACCATGACGCGTGGCGACGACGGTCTGTTTCGCACCGCCGACGGCAACGCCGCCGACGCCGATCCGACCGTCACGCTGGCGCCGGCCTCGCTCGAAGGCAGCAACGTGAATCCGGTCAGCGCGATGGTCTCGATGATCACCAACGCACGCCAGTTCCAGATGCAGACGAAGTTGCTGGAAAGCGCCGACAAGAACGATCAGTCGGCCAACCAGTTGCTCAGCTTTAGCTAACGGGTCGCTTCGGCGCCCAGGAGAAGAACCATGAATCGCTCACTCTACATCGCCGCGACCGGCATGAATGCGCAACAGGCGCAGATGGACGTGATCTCGAACAACCTCGCGAACGTCAGCACCAACGGCTTCAAGGGCTCGCGCGCGGTGTTCGAGGATCTGCTGTATCAAACCGTCCGCCAGCCGGGCGCGAACTCGACGCAGAACACCGAACTGCCGTCCGGCATCCAGCTCGGCACGGGCGTGCAGCAGGTCGCCACCGAGCGTCTGTACACGCAGGGCAACCTGCAGCAGACCGGCAACTCGAAAGACGTCGCCATCAACGGCCAAGGCTTTTTTCAGGTGCAGATGCCCGACGGCACGACCGCCTATACCCGCGACGGCTCGTTCCAGACCAACGCGCAAGGTCAGCTCGTGACGTCGAGCGGCTACCAGGTGATCCCGGCGATCACGATCCCGAACAACGCGACTTCGCTCACCATCGGCAGCGACGGCGTGGTGTCGATCACCGTGGCCGGCTCGACCAACAGCCAGCAACTCGGCTCGATGCAGATCGCCACGTTCATCAACCCGGCCGGTCTGGATGCAAAGGGTGAAAACCTGTTCGCGGAAACCGCTTCGTCGGGTGCGCCGAACGTCGCGCAACCGGGCCTGAACGGCGCCGGCACGCTGAATCAGGGCTACGTGGAAGCATCGAACGTGAACGTGGTGCAGGAACTGGTGAACATGATCCAGACGCAACGCGCTTACGAAATCAACAGCAAGGCCGTGACCACTTCCGACCAGATGCTGCAGACCCTGAGCCAGATGCAGGTTTAAGGCTCAAGGGACTGGGAATCAAAAAGGCGGTAAATCAAGATGTCGCACTTCACTCGTAATCCGGTTCATTCGCGCACCGCTCAGGCGCTCGTGCAGCTCACGCTGCTCGCGGCCCTGGGTGGCTGCGGCCTCGTGCCGAAGCAGCCGATCACGCAGCAGCCGATGACGGCGCTGCCGCCGATGCCGCCGTCGGCGCAGTCGCCCGGCTCGATCTTCAACCCGGGTTACGCGGGCCGTCCGTTGTTCGAGGACCAGCGGCCGCGCAATGTCGGCGACATTCTGACGATCGTGATCCAGGAAAACGTCAATGCGACCAAGTCCTCGGGCGCGGGCATCAACCGCAGTGGCAACACCAACTTCGACGTGCCGACCGCCGGCTTTCTCGGCGGCCTGTTCGGCAAGGTCAACCTGAGTGCGAACGGCGCCAACAAGTTCGCCGCGACGGGCGGTGCGAATGCGTCGAACACGTTCAGCGGCGTGATCACCGTCACGGTGACGGGCGTGCTGCCGAACGGCAACCTGATGGTCAGCGGCGAGAAGCAGATGCTGATCAACCAGGGCAATGAATTCGTGCGCTTTTCCGGTGTGGTGAATCCCAATACGATCTCCAACCTGAACGCCGTGTACTCGACCCAGGTGGCCGACGCGAAGATCGAATATTCCGCGAAGGGCTATATCGACGAATCCCAGAACATGGGCTTCCTGCAGCGCTTCTTCCTCAACGTGTCGCCGTGGTGATCATGCGTACCGTTTTCTCCCGCACCCGCCTCGCGCGATTCGCCGGTTTTAGCCGCGTGCTCGCCTTCGTCGCGCTCGCCTGCGCGGCGCTGCCGGCGGTCACGCCTGCTCATGCCGAACGTTTGAAGGACCTCGTGCAGATCCAGGGCGTGCGCGACAATCCGCTGATCGGCTACGGCCTCGTCGTCGGCCTCGACGGTACCGGCGACCAGACCACGCAGACGCCGTTCACCACGCAGACGCTCGCCAACATGCTGGCGAACCTTGGCATCTCGATCAACAACCAGGCGGCGGGTTCGAGCAATTCGCAGTCGTCGCTGTCGAACATCCAGTTGAAGAACGTCGCCGCGGTGATGGTGACGGCGGTGCTGCCGCCGTTCGCGCGTCCGGGCGAAGCGATCGACGTGACCGTGTCGTCGCTCGGCAATGCCAAGAGCCTGCGCGGCGGCACGCTGCTGCTCACGCCGCTGAAGGGCGCCGACGGCCAGGTGTATGCGCTCGGCCAGGGCAATCTCGCGGTCGGCGGCGCCGGCGCGAGCGCCAACGGCAGCAAGGTGCAGGTGAATACGCTTGCCGCGGGCCGCATCGCCGGTGGCGCGATCGTCGAACGTGCGGTGCCGACATCGGTCTCGCAAGCGGGCACGATGCAACTCGACCTGAACGACATGGACTACGACACCACGCAGCGCGTCGTGGCCGCGGTGAACAACGCGTTCGGCGGCGGCACGGCCACCGCGCTCGACGGCCGCACGATCCAGTTGCGCGCGCCGAGCGATCCGGAGCAGCAGGTCGCCTTCATGGCGCAACTGCAGAATCTCGACGTCAAGCCCGCGCAAGCCGCCGCGAAGGTGATCCTGAACGCGCGCACCGGCTCGATCGTGATGAATCAGATGGTCACGCTGCAGAACTGCGCGGTGGCGCACGGGAACCTCTCGGTCGTGATCAATACGCAGCCGGTAGTGAGCCAGCCTGGCGCGTTCTCGAACGGCCAGACGGTGGTGGCCAAGCAGTCGCAGATTCAGATGAAGCAGGACAACGGCGCACTGAAGCTGGTGACCGCCGGCGCCAATCTCGCCGAAGTGGTGAAGGCGCTCAACGCATTGGGTGCGACGCCCGCGGATCTGATGTCGATCCTGCAGGCGATGAAAGCGGCGGGCGCTCTGCGCGCCGACCTGGAAATCATCTAAGGAAGACACAGGATGAATTCGGATACGACCAATTCCGCCGGCGCGGCGAACGACCTGAGCAACCGCTTTGCCCTCGACGTGCAGGGGTTCGCGAAGCTGAGCGCGCAGGCCAAGGCATCGCCGCAAGCCGGCATGAAGATGGCCGCGCAGCAGTTCGACGCGGTGTTCACGCAGATGATGTTGAAGAGCATGCGCGACGCGACCCCGCAAGACAGCCCGTTCGATTCACACGACAGCGCCACCTTCACGTCGATGATGGACCAGCAGTTGTCGCAACAGATGTCGCAAAAGGGCATTGGCGTGGCTGACGCCATGCTCAAGCAGTTGATGCGCAATCAGGGCATGCAGGTGGGCGGCGGTGCGGGCGGCGCAGGCGCCGCCGGTGGCCTGGCCGGCATGGCCAACGCGTTGGGCGGCGGCAGCGGTGGCGATGAAGGTCAGACCGCGGCGCTGAACGCGCTCGCCAAAGCGTACGGCAATGCGCAAGCCAACGGCCAGCTGGCGATGGGCAAGGGCTACTCGGCCAACAGCGCTTTGACTCCGCCATTGAAAGGCGACGGCACTTCACCGAAGGTCGACGCTTTCGTCGACAAGCTCGCCCAACCGGCCCAGGCGGCCAGCGCGGCGACCGGCATTCCGGCGCGCTTCATCATCGGCCAGGCGGCGCTCGAATCCGGCTGGGGCAAGAGCGAGATCAAGAAGACGGACGGCTCGACCAGCCACAACGTGTTCGGCATCAAAGCGACCAGGGACTGGACCGGCAAGACCGTGTCGACGGTCACGACCGAATACATAAACGGCAAGCCGCAGCGCGTGGTCGAAAAATTCCGCGCTTACGACTCGTATCAGGAAGCCATGACCGACTACGCGAACCTGCTCAAGGGCAATCCGCGTTACGCGCAGGTGATCAATTCGGCGCATGACGTGAACGGTTTTGCCAACGGCATGCAGCGCGCCGGTTACGCGACCGACCCGCATTACGCGAAAAAACTGATGTCCATCATGCAGAAGATGGGCTGATCCGCCGTGACCGCGGTTCGAGTCACCTGATCGTTAATCGAATCAAAACGATGCACGCGACGGGGCCAGGTGCATAACAAGACGGACGAGGCCGGCCGCCCACGGGCGGCCGGCCCACCCGCGAAAAGGGACGACGCGTTTTAACGTTTGCGGCAAATAATTCATGACAGGCCCCTAAATTTTGACCGGGCGCTGCCGCTAATCAGTTAGACCCAATACCGGAAAGCGTTGTAATGTCTGGTTGGGATGCGCGTGCTGCGGCTTCGATGAAGACCGCGCGAAAGCCCCGGCAGGAGCTCTGGCACGCGCCCGCAAGAACAAGCATACCGGCAAGCCCATGGATACTACCCAGTCGAACGGCCAGACCGACACACACGGCCAGCTGCACGCCGCGACAGACGAAGCCGGCAACGACTTCGGCCGTCGCAATCCGCTGGAGATCGGCGTTCAGTTGCGCAATCTCGTCAATCGCGGCGATTTCCTCACGGTTCAATACGCAGGCGGACAGCTCGTTACACGGCTACTCGACGTCGACGTGCGCGGCCGCACCTTCACGTTCGATTGGGGCGCCTTGTCCGATCAGAACAAAGGCTTGCTGGGCGCACCGCGCTGCCAGTTCCACGCGCAGCCGGACGGCGTGCGCGTCGAATTCGCGACGAGCACGCCGCGCGAGACCCGTTTCGAAGGACTGCCCGCATTCGAGGCCGATTTCCCCGAGGTGCTGTTCTACGTGCAGCGCCGCGAGTACTTCCGCGTCGATGCGCCGATTCTCGATCCGTACATGTGCTCCGGCCGTTTGCCCGAAGGCGACACGTTTCGCTTCGAGGTGCACGACCTGTCGCTTGGCGGCGTCGGCATGCGCACGTCGGACGAACGCGTGGCCGAATTGCCGATGGGCACGCGCCTGCTCGATTGCGAACTGGCGCTCGGCGCGCTCGGCCGGCTCTCGCTCGATCTGCAGCTCGTGTCGCATCGCTCCACCGCGCTGCCGAACGGCACGCAGCGTTTTCAGCTCGGCTTCCGCTTCCTGACGCTGCCGGGCAGCGCGGAAAACACGCTGCAACGCCTGATCACGCAACTCGAGATGAAGCGTCGTTCGCTGGTCCGCTGATGCCCGACGCGCGTCGGAATGACCTCAATTTTTCCTTGTTGAGGCCGTTAAACAGGATGTTCAAGTAACGCGGCGGCACGTGTACGGTGTCGCCCTTCAGGATGACGCATGTCCAATCTCATCAATCTCGGCCTCAGTGGACTGAACGCAGCCCAGTGGGGACTCACGACGACCGGCCAGAACATCAGCAACGCGTCGACGCCCGGCTACACCATCGAAACACCGGTGTATGCGGAAAGCGGTGGCCAGTACACGGGCTCGGGGTATCTGCCGCAAGGCGTCTCGACCACGACCGTGACGCGCCAGTACAGTCAGTACCTGACCACTGAGCTGAACAACGCGCAGAGTTCGGGCAGCTCGCTGTCGACGTACAACACGTTGATCTCGCAACTGAACAATCTGATCGGCAGCCCGACCGCCGGGATTGCGAGCGCGATCACCAGCTACTTCACCGGCTTGCAGAACGTCTCGAACAATGCGTCGAGCCTGGCCACGCGTCAGACCGCGATGAGCGGCGCGCAGACGCTGGCGAACCAGATCAACGCGGCGGGTCAGCAATACGACGCGTTGCGCCAGAGCGTCAACACGCAGCTCACCAACACCGTTTCGCAGATCAACAGCTACACGCAGCAGATCGCGCAGTTGAACGGACAGATCGCCCAGGCCAGTACCCAAGGTCAGCCGCCGAACCAGTTGATGGATCAGCGCGATCTCGCCGTGTCGAATCTGTCGCAACTGATCGGCGTGAACGTGGTGAACAGCAACGGCAGCTACAGCGTCTTCATGAGCAACGGCCAGCCGCTGGTGTCCTCCAACAACAGTTACAACCTGGGCACGGCGCCTTCGACCGGCGACACCAGCGAATTGTCCGTTCAGTATCTCGGCCAGGCGGGTGCGAATCCGGCGGCCGCGCCGCAGAACCTGCCCGACAGCAAGATCGACGGCGGCACGCTCGGCGGCCTGCTCGCGTTCCGCAGCCAGACGCTCGATCCGGGCGAGGCGCAACTCGGCGCGATCGCCGTGAGCTTCTCCGCGCAGGTCAACGCGCAAAACGGGCTGGGCATCACGCTCGCCGGCGCCAATGGTGGCGCGCTGTTCTCGGTGGGCGGCCCGACCGTCTATGCGAACACGCAGAACACCGGCAATGCGTCGCTGAACGTGTCGTTCGCGAACGCCGCGCAACCGACTACCGGCGACTACACGCTCGCCTACAACGGCACCACCTACACGCTGACCGACAATTCGACGGGCAGCGTGGTCGGCTCGGCGACCAACCTGAGCCAGCCGATCAACGGCCTGAATTTCTCGACCACCGGCACGATGAACGCCGGCGACTCGTTCACGGTCGAGCCGACTCGTGGCGCGCTCAACAGCTTCGCGACCGCCACCACCGACGCATCGGCGATCGCCGCGGCCGCGCCCGTGCTGGGCGCCGCCGCGTCGAGCAACACCGGCACCGGCTCGATCACGCCGGGCACAGTGACGGCCGGCTACACCATGCCGAGTTCGACCACCACGCTCTCGTACGACGGCACGGGCCTGTCCGGCTTCCCGGTCGGTTCGACGGTGACGGTGGCCGGTTCCCCCGCCACCACGTACACGATCGCCAGCGCGGCGACCGTGGTGCCGTATTCGTCGGCCACCGGCGCCTCGCTGACGATCAACAACGCGACCGCCGGCCAGATGAACAACGTCTCGGTGACGATCAGTGGCGCGCCGGCTGCCGGCGACAAGTTCACCATCGGCCCGAACACCGGCGCGACCAACGACGGCCGCAACGCGCTGGCGCTGTCGAATCTGTCCACCGCGAAGGCGCTGGCGGGCGGCACGGTCACGCTGACGGGCGCGTACGCGAACTACGTCAACAATATCGGCAACCAGACCAACCAGATTCAGACGTCGAGCACCGCGCAAAGCTCGCTGGTGACGCAGATCACCACCGCGCAGCAGTCGGTTTCGGGCGTGAATATCAACGAAGAAGCAGCCAACCTGCTTCAGTATCAGCAGCTGTATCAGGCGAACAGCAAGGTCATCCAGACCGCGCAGACCCTGTTCCAGACGATACTCGGCATCTTCCAGTGAGGCGTTGACAATGCGCATCTCCAGCACGCAGTACTTCAACATGAACGTTGCGACGATGAGCGATCAGCAAGCTCAGTTGTCGCAGTTGTATGCCGAGATTTCGAGCGGCGTGAGCCTTGCCACGCCGTCGGACAATCCGCTCGGCGCGGCGCAGGCTGTGCAGTTGAGCTCGACGGCGACGACCCTGTCGCAATACACGACCAATCAGGGCACCGCGCTCGCTTCGCTGCAACAGGAAGACACCACGCTCGGCAGCGTCAATACCGTGCTGCAAACCATTCATACGCTGGTGCTGCGCGCCGGCGACGGTTCGCTGAACGACGGCGACCGCGGTTCGATCGCGACGCAACTGCAAAGCTTGCGCAGCCAGCTGATGACGCTCGCGAATTCGACCGATCCGCAAGGCAACTATCTGTTCGCCGGTTATCAAAGCAGCGCGCAGCCGTACACCACGAATTCGGCCGGCGTTGTGACCTATTCGGGCGACACCGGCACGCCGGGCGTGCAGGTTACGGATTCGCACGTGGTGCAGACCGGCGACAACGGCATTGCGATCTTCGGCAGCGTTGCGCCGATTGGCACCAGCGCCGTGCCGGCTGCGACGACCGGCAACACCGGCACGGGCGTGATCAGTCAGGTGAGCCTGACCAATCCGACCAATCCGACCAACGCCGACAAGTTTTCGATCAACTTCTCGTCGGCGACGACCTATACCGTGAGCCAGACCGATCCAGCTACCGGCGCGGTGACCACGAGCGCGCCGCAGGCGTTCACGGCCGGGTCGGCGATCACGCTTGGCGGCCAGTCGGTGTCGATCACCGGCGCGCCGAACGCGGGCGACAGCTTCACGGTGACGCCGGCCACGCAAGGCAGCATGGATGTGTTCGCCAACCTGAGCCAGCTGATCACCACGCTGCAAACGCCGGTGTCGGGCGGCGCGTCGACGGCGAGCTTCCAGAGCGCGTTGACCACCAGCATGACCCAGCTCGAAAACACGATGAACAACGTCGTGACGGCGCAAGCGGCAGTGGGCGGCCGCGAACAGGAAGTGCAGGCCTTGCAGACGGTCACGCAGACCAACACGCTGCAGACGTCGAGCAACCTGGCGGATCTGACGCAGACCGACATGGTCAAGACGATCGGCAAGTACACGATGACGCAGGCCGCATTGCAAGCCGCGCAGCAGGCGTTCGCGAAAATTCAGAACATCTCGCTGTTCCAGTACCTGAACTGATAGCACGAGCAGACTGAAACGGAGAAGGGCGGAAGCCGGTGTGAGCCGGTTCCGCCCTTCTTCTTTTTCGTCGTTCCTCGCGATGAGAGGAGCGTGCTATTTGAAGCCGGCCGCTACCCGCCCCATCTGATCGAGGCCGACGTCGAAGAGCCGTACGAAGAACGGAATCATGTTCGGGACCATCAGTTGCAGAAGCAGCATGCCGATCAGCATGGTCAGCGGGAAGCCGATCTGGAACACGCCGATCTGCGGCGCGGCGCGATTCAGAATGCCGAGCGAGAGGTTGGTGATGAGGAGCGCGGCGACCACCGGCAGCGACAACAGCAGCCCCGCGGAAAACACCGTACTGCCGAAGTTCGCCAGCGTGCGCCAGCCGGGCGCGCCGAGTATGTTCGCCGACACCGGCACCGACTGGAACGTGGCGAGTAGCGCGCTAATCATCTGCAAATGGCCGTCGATCACCAGAAACACCAGCATGGCGATGGTGTTCATGTAGCTCGACAGCACCTGGCTCGAACTGGCCGCCTGCGAATCGAAGAAGGTCGCAAAGCCGAGTCCCATGCCAAGGCCGACAAAGTCGCCGGTCGCGCTGATCGCCTGAAACACGATCTGCATGGTCATGCCGAGCGCGATGCCGATCAGGAACTGGTTGACGATGATCCACACGCCTTCGGCGGAAAACACCGTGACTTGCGGCAGCGCGCCGAGCGTGGGCGCGACGATGATCGTGATGAACGCCGCGAGGCCGATCTTCACGCGGATCGGCAGCGAGCGGTTGCCGAGCACCGGCGCGGTGGCGACCAGCGCGAGGATGCGCACGAACGGCCACAGGAACGCAGTGAGCCAGGCGTTCAGTTGCGCGTAGGTGACGGAGAACATCGTGGGCCGGACGGAAAGGTGAGAACCGGTGCGCCGCTCAGTTGACGAGCGTCGGAATGTTGGTGAGCGTCTGGCGCAGATAGTCGAGCATGGTCGTCAGCATCCACGGACCGGCGATCACCATCGTGACGGCGATCGCGAGCAGTTTCGGAATGAACGATAGCGTGCTTTCGTTGATCTGCGTGGCGGCCTGAAACAGGCTCACCACCAGACCGACCACCAGCGCAACCAGCAGCAACGGCGCGGCGAGCAGCAGGCCGATATACATGGCCTGGTGCGCGAGCGTCATGACGGATTCTTGATTCATGGCGTTGGGACCGGAAGCGTGAAGGGCATGGGCGCGGTTGGAGCGCGCGCTAAACGAAGCTCTGTGCAAGCGAGCCGAGCAGCAACTGCCAGCCATCCACCAGCACGAACAACATCAATTTGAACGGCAGCGAGATGGTCGCGGGCGACACCATCATCATACCCATCGACATCAGCACGCTCGCCACCACCATGTCGATGATGAGGAACGGGATGAAAATCGTGAAGCCGATCTGGAAGCCGGTTTTCAGTTCGCTCGTCACGAACGAGGGCACCAGCAGCGACAGGGGCACGTCTTCCGGACCTTGCATCGGCGCGGCGTGCGAGATGCGGGCGAACAGCGCGAGATCACTTTCGCGGGTCTGGCGCAGCATGAATGTCTTGAACGGAGCGAGGCCGCGGTTGACGGCGGTCTCCATCGGCATCGTGCCATCGGAGAACGGTTTGTAGCCGTCGGTATAGGCCTTGTCGAGCACAGGCGACATCACGAACAACGTGAGGAACAGCGCGAGTCCGACCAGCACCTGGTTAGGCGGCGTCGTGCTAGTGCCGAGCGCCTGGCGCAGCAGCGAGAGCACGATGATGATGCGCGTGAAGCTGGTCATCATCAACACCATGGCCGGCAGGAACGACAGCATCGTGAGCAGCAGCATCGTCTGCACGCTCAGCGAGTAGGTCGTGCCGCCGTTCGGGCCAGGGCTCGTGTTGAAGGCCGGCAAGCCGGCGGTCTGCGCGAACGACAGCGTCGGCAGCGCGAGCATCAGCGCCGCTAGTGCGATCGGGGCGACAGGTGCCGCGCGGCGCACGCCCGAAATCACTTTCGAAGTGGTGCTGGACATACGAGCGGATTGCGCGTGACGCGCCGAAGAAAGACTGAACTGCATTACCGAACCCCGCCGCCTTGCCCGTTGAAACGTTTGCCGACTTCGCCTTTCAAAGCGTCGCGAAACCGTTGGCCGAAGGTGCCCGGCAGTGCCGTGCCCGGCGCCGGCGTGCTTGCCGGAGCGGGGTGCGTGGCGCCGAGCGGATCGAGGGCAGCCGTACCTGCCGGCATCGTGTGAAGCAGACGGACGTTGCCGGGCGCCGTGCCGAGTACGAGCCACGTATCGCCGATCTCGACCACCGCGACCCGCTCCTTGCCGCCGAGCGAAGCGCCGCCGATAGTCTTCACGAGACCGCCGCGGTTCGCCGGCTGCAAGCCGAAGCGGCGAGCGAGCCATGCACAACCGAACACCAGCCCGATCACGACCAGCAGCCCGACGATGGTTTGCAGCACCGCACCGACGCCGAGCGCCGGAACAGCAGAACCCGCACCGACGCCCGAGGCGATCTTCGCGGCGTTGTTGACCGCATTCATGTCTGCTGCCTGAGCAACGGGCGTTGCGAGCAGCGCGACCAGCGAAGCTGACGCCCATAAGGCGGCAGCCGCAACGTTCGCCACCCGTGCAGCGCGATTCAGAACAGTGCGCGACACGGCGCGGCCAGCAACGCATTTCATCGATTCAACTTCCGGATACGTTCGGACGGCGTAATGATGTCGGTCAGACGGATGCCGAACTTGTCGTTCACCACCACCACTTCGCCCTGTGCGATCAGGCAGCCGTTCACCAGCACGTCCATCGGTTCGCCGGCCATGCCGTCCAGTTCCACCACCGAACCCTGCGCAAGTTGCAGCAGGTTGCGGATCGCGATCTTGGTGCGGCCGAGCTCGACGGTCATCTGAACAGGAATGTCCAGGATCATGTCGATGTCGTTGCGCGTCGTGGTCGGCTCGACTTTCGACAGCGGCTGGAACACGCCCGCTGTCGTCGCGCTGACTTCCGAATTGTCGTTCTGCTCGGCCAGTGCGCTGGCCCAGTCCGCCATCGCCGCTTCGTCTTCGGCAGCGGCGGCGTCGGCCGCGAATTGCGGCGCGGCAGCGGCCAGTTCGGCCTCAGTCTTTGCGTTCAGGTCACTCATATCCACCTTCCTTCATCGTTTCGGCTGCGCTGATCATCTTCTGGACCCGCAACGCATACTGACCATTGAAAATTCCGTAGCCGCATTCCATCACCGGCACACCATCGACTTTCGCCGTGATGTGTTCGGGAATGTTGATCGGCAGAACATCGCCTTTGCGCATGTTCAGGATCTGTTCGAACGTGATCGGCACCTGCGCGAGGTCGGCCGTCAGTTCCACTTCGGCTGCCTGCACCTGCTGCGACAGCACGCGGACCCAGCGGCGGTCGACTTCGAGTGCTTCGCCCTGGATCGGCGACGAGAGAATGTCGCGGATCGGTTCGATCATCGAGTACGGCATGCAAATATGCAGCGTGCCGCCCGTCGTGCCGAACTCGATCGAGAACTGCGTGACGATGACGATTTCGTTCGGCGTCGCCACGTTGGCGAACTGCGTGTGCATTTCCGAGCGCACGTATTCGAACTGCAGCGGACGCACGCTTTTCCACGACGCCGTGTAGTTGTCGAACACCAGGTTCAGCAGCTTGTTGATGATGCGCTGCTCGGTCTGCGTGAAGTCGCGCCCTTCGACGCGGGTATGGAAACGTCCGTCGCCGCCGAACAGGTTGTCGACCACGAAGAACACCAGGTTCGGATCGAACACGAACAGCGAGGTGCCGCGCAACGGCTTCACATGGACCAGGTTCAGGTTGGTCGGGATCGGCAGGTTGCGGGTGAATTCGCTGTACTTTTGCACCTTCACCGGGCCGACGGAGATTTCCGCCGAACGCCGCATGAAGTTGAAAATGCCGACGCGCAAGAGGCGCGCGAAGCGGTCGTTGATGATTTCCAGGCCGGGCATCCGGCCGCGGACGATGCGTTCCTGCGTCGCGATGTTGTATGGGCGAACACCCACACGATCGGTCTGCTCGGCTTCCGAATCGGACTCGCCGGTTACGCCCTTGAGGAGGGCATCGACCTCCTCCTGGGACATGAACTCTTCGTGGCCCATTCCTTATTCCTCGTGCGTCCCGTGGCGGTTGATGATGGCAGCGCTGATTAACGTCACGACCGGCGTCACTGCACGACGAATTCGGTGAACAGCACGTCCTGGACATGGATCGGCGCGGCGCCCTTGTCGGTCGGTTGCTCGATCAGCGTGCGCAGTTCCGTGGCGAGGGCGCGCTTGCCTTCGAGCGGCGCGAGTTCGTCAGGGTGCTTGTTCGAGAGTGCGAGCAGGATGCGGCTGCGCACTTCGGGCATGTGGTCTGTCAGCTCTTGCTGGGTTTTTGCGTCGGCGAGTTTTAGTGTCAGGCCGATGCGCAGGAAATGTTGCTGGCCGTCGTCTGATTGCAGGTTCACGGTCATTGATTCCAGCGGGAAGAATAGCGGTGCTGGAGGCGGCGGTGCTGCTTCAGCCGACGCTGCTGTCGGGGTGCGCTTCGACATGAAGAACCAGACGCCCGCGCCTGCTGCGCCCGCGGCAATGATCGCAATCAGCACGATCAGGATGATGCGCTTCATCGGGCCGGGGGATGCCGGCGCGGCTTGTTGAGGTGCGGTCGTGGTTGCCATGAGGTTTGCTTTTCCTGCCGTTAGTGCTGGTGATGGTAATTGTTGTTGATTTGGTCGCGGCGCGATGGGTCGAAAAGAAGGGGGATTGCGGGTTATCTCTTGTTTTTGCTTTCCTGGCCTTTCCTTGAATTCTTTGTGGTCTATTAGCGTTGCCCCTGTGCGGGGCGGCACCTACTTTCTTTGCCGCGGCAAAGAAAGTAGGCAAAGAAAGCCGCTTCACACCGCTAGCTCATAAGCGGGACCCTCGCGCAGTCCCGCCAGCGGCGCATCTGGAATCCGTGCTCTCGCACACTCGCCGTGAGTGACAAGGCAGTCATTCTTCCGGCGGCGCTTCGCGCGCCGTCGCGGTATTTGTCCGCCGCTAGACGCAATCGGCGCCCTCTGGAGGGCGCCGATCTCAAATCGTCTGCAAATCAAGGTGCCGCTTGTGCGCGCCGGGCGCGGCGACGCCGCTGACTTGGCGTGAAGATCACGCGAATGTGTCGACCAGGCCTACCGTGCGGCGCACCGGGACGTTTACCGTCGTGTCGATCGCGTCCGTGCTGCCGCCGCCACCGAATGATCCGCTCGCGCCGCTCGAGCGGCCGCCGGAACGGCCGGTGTCGGCGTTCTGCTGCTGGCCGCTCTGGCGCGCAAAGCCGTCGCTGACGCTCGCGCTTCCCAAGCCGATGCCGTTGGATTCCATCGCCTCGCGTAATTTCGGCAGCGCGGCTTCGACAGCTTCGCGCACGGACTGGTGCTGCGATACGAACAACGCATGTGCATGGTTATCGGCAACCTGCAAGACAACCTGTAGCGGCCCCAGATCCTTCGGGTTCAACGTCAACTCGGCACTCTGTGAATGCGCATTCGATAAGAACACCACCTTCTGACTCAACGCGTCTTCCCAGTCGGTCGTGCCGACCTGCGGTGACAATGTATTCGCCGCCTCCGCCGCGCCGGCGTTGCCCGTGGTCTGGACGGCCGCCGTCGTGCTCGCTGCGCTCGCCGCGGCCTGCGAGGCGGCTAGCGCCGCTGTTGCGGCATCCGTTGCGCTCTTGAAGGACGCCAGATCGCCGGCTTGCGTGCTTCCGGCTGCCGTCGCTGTCAATGTGTCGACCGCCGCTTTTGCCGCAGCGGATGGGTCGGCTATGGTCGTCGCCGTCGTCATGGCAGTTTTCGATGCGGTCGAGCCCTTGCCGTCGCCGAACAGCCCGGCTGCCAAGGCCTTGCCGTCGGCGGTTTCCTTCAGCCCTGCGTTCGTGCCGGCCAAGCCGTTTGCCGAGGTCGCGGCGTTCGCGGCCGCGCCGCTCGCCAATGCTTGCGCGGGAACGCCCTGGCCGTTCGCCAACGCGGCCAACGCCGCCTGCAACGCGTCTTGCAATGACTTTGGATCGGTGGCGGCGGTTTTCTTGCCCGGCGTGCCGCCAGTCGTGGCGTCGGTGGTCGTGCCAGGCTGCGCGGTCGCAGCATCGGTCAGGGCCGTAGCCGGGTCGGTTATTGACGGCGCATTGGCACTGTTTGCGTCGGCCTGAGCTTGGGCCTGTGCCTGAGCCTGGGCTTGAGCGGCAGCCGCTGCCGCCGCGGTGCCCGCGTCGGTCTGGCTCGTCGTGTTGCCGGTTTTCGTCGGCGTGGCGTTCGTCTTGTCGGTCGAAGCCTGTTGCGTGTTGCCCGACGAAGCCGCGGACGATGCCGAGTTCGTCGGCGTGCCGGTGTCCATGCTGCTGGCGTCGTCCGCGCTCTTCGGCGCGGGGTCGGCCGGCGGCGGCGCGTCGTGTACGCTCGACGACGACGATCCAGAAGACGCCGCGGCCTGCTGCTGGCTTGCGCTCAGTGCAGCCGCGCTGTTCTGCTGGTCGATGCTCTGCTGCAAGGTTTGGGAGAACGGTTTGGCATTCGCCGCAGCGGCCATGGCCGCGCTGGTCGACGTGCTGCTGGCGGAGCCGAGCAGCGAGCCAATCTGAGAAAGAAGCGACATAGGGAATCCTGTCAATCGGTCAAACGAGGTGTTCAGTCAATCGAGACGGCGCCCGTGCGCCTGATGCACGTCAGGCGCCTTCGGCGCGCATCCTTAGAATCCGGGCGGCGTGTTCGTCGGCGTCGCGCTGATCGCGCCGCGCCGTGGTTTTGGCTTCGGCTGCTTCGCCGCGCGCCTGCAGCACTTCGTACGAGCCGAGCTTCTGCTTCTGACGCTGCCAGTCGGGCTTGGCGGCCTCGACGCGCGCATTGGCCGTCACCAGCAGGTTGCGCTGCTGCTCGATGGCGGCGTCGAGCGTGTCGATGAATGCCTGGAAATTGCGCATGTTGCCCGCAGGCATGCCGGTCTGGGCCGTTGCCGTGAAGCGCGCGTGATATTCGTCGCGGTACTGGACGAGCGCGTCGAGCTGCGACTGCACGTCGTTGCGCTCGCGTTGCGCGCGACCCAGACGTTGCGCGGCGGCATCCACATCGTCCTGCGCAAGGCCGATAAGTGTCTTGATCGGAAAGTGTTTCGCCATCGTCAGCCTCCTTGGGCAAACAGCGCGTCCAGCATCTCGAGACTCGGTTCAAAGTTCGCGCACTCGCGAAAACCTTGCTGCAAAAATGCTTCCATCCGCGGATACAGCGCGATGGCGCGGTCGAGCAGCGCGTCGCGCCCGCTCGAATACGCGCCGACGTTGATCAGATCGCGGTTGCGCTGGTAGCGCGACAGCATCTGCTTGAACATACGCGTCTTGTCCAGATGGTTATCGTCGATCAGCGCGGTCATTGCCCGGCTAATCGACGCTTCGATGTCGATGGCCGGATAGTGACCGGCTTCAGCCAGCGAGCGCGACAGCACGATGTGGCCGTCCAGAATCGCCCGCGCGGAGTCGGCGATCGGGTCCTGCTGGTCGTCGCCTTCAGTCAGCACCGTATAGAACGCGGTGATCGAGCCGCCGCCCGCCGGGCCGTTGCCGGTCCGCTCGACGAGCGCCGGCAGCTTGGCGAACACCGAAGGCGGATAACCCTTGGTGGCCGGCGGCTCGCCCACGGCGAGCGCGATCTCGCGCTGCGCCATTGCGTAACGGGTCAGCGAATCCATCAGCAGCAGCACGTGCTTGCCCTGGTCGCGGAAATATTCGGCGAGCGAGGTCGAATACGATGCGGCCTGCATGCGCAGCAGCGGCGAGACGTCGGCCGGCGCGGCGATCACCACGGAGCGCGCCAGGCCTTCCTCGCCGAGAATCTGTTCGATGAATTCCTTCACTTCGCGGCCGCGTTCGCCGATCAGGCCGATCACGATCACTTCGGCGCTGGTGTAGCGCGCCATCGTGCCGAGCAGGACCGATTTACCGACGCCCGAACCGGCGAACAGCCCCATGCGCTGGCCACGGCCCACGGTCAGCAACGCGTTGATGGCGCGCACGCCGACGTCGAGCACCTTGTGAATCGGCTCGCGGTTCAGCGGATTGATGACCGGCGCGGACAGCGGGGCGTCGGCGTGCGAGCCGAGCGGGCCGAGTCCGTCGAGCGGACGGCCGGACGCATCCAGCACGCGGCCGAGCAATTCCCAACCGACCGGGAGGCGCTTGGCGCCCGCCATCGGATCGGCGATCGGCGCGCTTTCGAGCGGAAAAACGCGCGCGCCGGGGAGGAGGCCGATCACTTCGGTGGTCGGCATCAGAAACAGCTTGTCGCCGGAGAAGCCGACCACTTCGGCTTCGGCCATCGGCAGCGAGCTGCCTTGCGGCAGCTCGATCATCACTTCGGCGCCCACGGAGAGGCGCAGGCCCACGGCTTCGAGCACGAGGCCGGCGGCGCGCGTGAGACGTCCGCAGGCGCGCATCGGCTTGGCGATCGCGTTGCGTGCGCGCAACGCGTCGAGGCGGCCGCGCCACGCTTGCATGTGCGGATTGCTGTCGAGCGCGGGGTCGTAAGGCGGGTGAGCGATCGCGGCGGAAGCGGGGCTCGCGGAGGCGGCAACGCGGCTCGCTGCGGCGCCCGTAGTCGGATGGGCATGCGCCGGATCGCGCAAGGCGGCTTCAATTGCCGCGACCGCAGCGGCAGCGGGCGTCACCGCCGCCGGTTCTTCCGCGAGCGCTTCAGCGCCGAACGACGCCAGCGCCAGTTCACGTTCTAGCGGCGTCAGGTCGCTGGCGCGGATTTCTTCGAGCGTCGGCTTCACCATGTGCTCACCTTGCCGAGGGCGGCAGCCACGCGCTCCCAGCGGGTGTCGATGCCGGCGTCCACTTCGCCGGTGTTGGCTTGCGCGCGGCAGCCGCCGCGCTCCACCGCCGGGTCGGTACGCACGGTCCAGCCGCGCGTTTGCAGTTCTTCCATCAGATAGGCTTCGACCACCGGCAGATCGGCGGGACTGACGATCAAGGCCGGCGCGCCGACCAGCGTAGGCTCGGCGGCCAGCACCTCACGCGCGGCGGCGATCAGTGCGGTCGGATCGTGCTGTACATGCTGGCGCACCACCTGTTGCGCGATGTCGAGTGCGAGCGCGACCAGCGTCTCCGAAATCGCACTTTGAGCGCCGTCGAGCGCTGCCTTGAAGGTTTCGGCCAGCGCCGCGAGCCGCGCGGCTTCTTCGCGCGCTTCGCTCTGGCCTTGCTCGAAACCCTGCGCGTGGCCTTGGTCGTAACCGGCCTGATAGCCAAGCGCCTGACCGGCCACGTGGCCGGACGCGATGCCCTGCGCATGAGCGGCGTCCCGCAGGCGTTCGAGTTCGGCTTCGAACGCGCCGTCGTCGACTTCGGGTTCGGGCGGTGCCGGCGGCACCGGATCGAACGAGGCCATCTCCCAGCGCTGGTAGGCCGAGAGGCGTTCCTTCGCTGCGGAGTTCTGATCAGACATATGCATCTTCGGCCTTGCCGCCTAGAACGATCTGGCCGCCTTCGGCCAGGTTGCGCACGATCTGCAGGATGCGGCGTTGCTGCGTCTCGACTTCGGAGACGCGCACCGGACCGCGCGCGTCGAGGTCTTCGGCGAGCAGTTCGGCCGCACGCTGCGACATGTTCGACAGGAACTTCTGGCGCAGCGCGGGCGGCGCGCCCTTCAGCGAGATGATCAACGCCTCGGACTCGACTTCCTTCAGCAACAGCTGGATCGCGCGGTCTTCCAGATCGAGCAGGTTCTCGAACACAAACATCTGATCAATGATCTTCTGCGCAAGTTCCGCGTCGTACTGACGAACGTTCTCGATAACGCCTTCTTCATGGTTGCTCGACATGAAGTTGAGGATTTCCGCCGCGGTGCGGATGCCGCCCATCGGGCTGCGCTTGAGGTTGTCGCTGCCGGACAGGAGGCCGGTCAGCACATCGTCGAGTTCGCGCAGCGCGGCCGGCTGGATGCCGTCGAGCGTCGCGATCCGCAGCAGCACGTCATTGCGCAGCCGTTCCGTGAAGCAGGCGACGATTTCCGACGCCTGATCGCGGTCCAGGTGAACGAGAATCGTCGCGATGATCTGCGGATGCTCGTTCTTGATGAGTTCGGCGACCGCCGCGGAATCCATCCACTTCAGGCCTTCGATACCGCTGGTATCGCTGCCTTGCAGAATGCGGTCGATGATCGCGCCGGCCTTGTCGTCGCCGAGCGCCTTGGTCAGCACCGACCGGATGTACTCGTTCGAATCCAGCGACATGCCGGTGTGCTGCTCGGCCTCGCGCACGAACTCCTGCAGGACTTCGTCGACCTGCTCGCGGGTCACGCTCTTCAGTGCGGCCATCGCGACGCCGATCTTCTGGACTTCACGCGGCCCGAGGAACTTGAACACCTGCGCGGCTTCCTCCTCGCCGATCGACATCAGCAGGAGCGCGCTCTTCATTACGCCTTCAGCGCTCATCGGACACCCAATTTTTCACGACGGTTGCAACGATCTTCGGATCCTGGCGCGCGATGTTGCGCGCGAATTCCAGGTTCCGCTCATATTTGTGCTTGGAGCTTTCGAGCGCGAGCAGTTCGCTGTCGGTTTCCAGTTCGGCGACGTTGCTGCTGGTGCCATTTGCGCCCATGCGCTCGGCGGCGGGAATGCCGTCCAGCAGGATCGGTTCGTCCGGCGACGCCAGCGCCGCGACGGCGGCCGGCTCCGGCGGCGGGAAGGCGCGGCGCAGCGCCGGCTTCACCATCACGAAGTAGAGGAACAGGGCGACCGCGCCGATGCCGAGGTAAGTCGCGATCTGCTTGGCGAGCGCAATCATGTCCGGCGTGCGCCACCACGGCAAGTCGGCGTTCGGATCGACTTCGGTACTGAACGGGCTGTTGACCACGTTGACCGAGTCGCCGCGTGCCTGGTCGAAGCCCATCGCGTCCTTCACGAGCTGATTGACCTGCGCGAGCTTGTCGGCGGTGACCGGCTGCATCGTGGCGTGGCCCTTGGCGTCGACCACACGCAGATAGTTCACCACCACCGCCACCGACAGACGCTTGATGCCGCCCATCGGTTGTTCGAGGTGGCGCACTGTCTTGTCGAGTTCGTAGTTGGTGGTCGAGTCCTTGCGATCGCTGACCGGCGTGGTCGTCACACCGCTCGCGCCGTTGGGCGCGTTGATCGGCGCCGACGCGGGCTGCGGCGGCTGGTTCGACAGCGCGCCCGGCACGCCCGAGGCCGCGCCTTGCGACATTTCCGTGGCGGTGCTCGATTGCTGGCTGCGGATCGCCGCCTGTTGCGGGTTGCCGTTCGGGCCGTAGTTTTCCGAGGTCTGCTCGCTGTGCGAGAAATCGATATCGGCGCTGACCTGTGAATGCGCGTTGCCCGAGCCGAACAGGGGCGCCAGGATCGCGTCGATGCGCTGCTGGGTGCTGCGCTCGATCTGCTGGCGATACTTCAGTTGCGAGGCGTCGAGCCCGCTGCCGGTGGACGGTTGCGTCAACAGGTTGCCGTCCTGATCGAGGATGGTCACGCCCTTCACCGGCATATCCGGCACCGCCGACGACACCATGTGCGTGATCGCCATCACCTGGCCTTCGTCGAGCGCGCGGCCAGGGTAGAGGTTCACCAGCACGGAGGCGGACGGCGCTTCCTTGTCGCGCACGAACACGGAAGGCTTCGGAATCGCCAGATGCACGCGCGCCGACTTCACCGACGAAATCGATTCGATCGTGCGCTCCAGTTCGCCTTCCAGCGCGCGCTGATAGTTGATCTGCTCGGCGAACTGGCTGATGCCGAACTTCTGGTTGTCCATCAGTTCGAAGCCGACCGAGCCGCTCTTGGGCAAGCCTTGCGAGGCCAGACGCAGACGCATTTCATGCACCTGTTCGGCCGGCACGAGGATCGCGCCGCCGGCGTCGGAGAACTTGTAGGGGATGTTGGCGGCCTGGAGCGCGGTGATGATGGCGCCGCCGTCGCGGTCCGACAGGTTGCTGTACAGCACCTTGTAGTCCGGCGCCCGCGACCACAGGAACAGCCCCGCCACCACGGCGACCAGCAGCGCCACCGCGAATATCAGCGGAGCGCGCGGGTTGCCGCGCATTTGCGCGAGGCCTGACAGGCGCTGACCGAAGTTGCCGCCGAGGTTGCTCCCCAGGCCGCCGAGGTCTGCTGCGCCGCCGGCCTGGCCGGCACCGGCCGCGCCGGCGCCAGGCTGCGCGCCAGCGAGGCCCATGCGGGCGTCGGGGTTGATCAAAGAGTTGGCTGACGAATCCATGCGTCGGGTTTCTCCGGGATGCCTTTTGCGTTCTGCCCGCTACCGCACCGAGGGTCGGCGGGCGCACGGACAGAGACTTTCACCCTTGAAATTATCCGCAGCGCGGCCCAACCCGATTGCTTGAATAGAGCCGGGTTTCCCCCCTAGTTTCGGGGCTTTCCCGTATGGCCCGCTGCTATGCTTTCATCCAGATCGGTACGGTTTGGCATGCCGGTCGTCCTTCCCTGGAGAAAACATGACTTTCCCCGTGAACGCGCTTTCGTCGGCGCTGCAACAGATGCAGTCGATGGCGGCGCAAGCGGCCGGCGGCAGTAATTCGGTCGCTGACACGTCGGGCGCGGCGACGCCCACCGGTTTTGCGTCGGCACTGAAAGCCTCGCTGGATAAGATCAGCGGCGATCAGACCAAGGCGGTCGGTGAATCGCAGGCGTTCGAGCTCGGCTCGTCGAACGTGTCGCTGAACGACGTGATGGTCGACATGCAAAAGGCCAACGTGGGCTTCCAGTTCGGTCTGCAGGTGCGCAACAAGCTGGTGTCCGCCTATAACGACATCATGCAGATGTCCGTGTGAACGCGAGTCGGGCGGCAACGCTGATCCGGCCGCCCGAACGCGTGCGAACCGTGTGCCCGGCGCGGGCTGTGGCGTTTGGCCCCTTAATCCTCCTTACACTGGCCTAAAGCTTTCCCGCTGCCTATCCGATAACCAGGTACAGGCAAAAATCGGGTGCCGCAACGTGCCCGGATGGGGTGCCACGACCAACCGCAGTGCAAGACAGGAGGAGCGCCGATGTTTTCCCCAGGACACTCTGGAGCCAATGCGTACGCACGCGTCGGCGTCGAGACAGGGGTGATGGGCGCGAGTCCGCATCGTCTGATCGTGATGCTGTATCAGGGCGCAAGGCAAGCGATCGCGCAGGCGCGCATGCATTTGCAGCAGGGCAATGTGTCGGCGCGCGGAGAGGCGGTCGGCAAGGCGATTCAGATCGTCGAAAGCGGGCTGCAGCAGTCGCTCAACCTCGAGGCGGGCGGTGAGATTGCGGAGCGGTTGAACGCGCTGTATAGCTATATGTCGCGCCGGCTGCTCGAAGCCAACATAAAACAAAGCGAGGCGATGCTGGTCGAGGTGGATGGTCTTCTGGCCACACTCGAAGAGGCATGGATCGGGATTGCCCCGGAGATCGCGCGGATGGCAGCCCAGCCCGCCGCGGAAAGCATGAGATGACATCGAACGCAGAATACTTCGCCCGTTACGAGGCGATTGCAGCGATTTCCTGCCGCATGCTGATAGCTGCCCGGCGCGCGCTGTGGAACGATCTGGTCCACCTGCAGGAGGAATACCGCCATCTGGTCGAGGCGTTGAGCGACGCGGAAACGGGCGTGAAGCTCGACGAAGCGGAGCGTCTGCGCAAATACGCGCTGATCCGTCAGATACTCGCCGACGACGCCGCGATCCGCGATCTGGCGAATCCGCGCATGGCCAATCTGTCCGCGCTGTTCGCCGGACGGCCGACACGCGTGCTCAAGGAACTGTACGGCGCGCGCTGAGTTGCGCCGCGCGCGTTCAGAGGCGCCTCTATTTATCCGGCTGACTGACTTTATTTGAGCGCGACGCCGCCAATGTGACCAAGGAATCGGCATGAACGGGATCGACACGACTGTCGCTTCGGTGCTCGCGAGCCGGATCGATAGTCTGCTCAATATCGCGCCGGGCAGTGCGGCCGCTTCACAGGCCGGCACGGCGGGCGTCGAAACCGCGCCGACCATGCCGGCGCTCATTGAGACGCCCGCGCCGCAGCCCTCCGCCCAAACCGCGCTGTCCGCCGTCGCGCTCACGCTCAATGCGATCGTGCGCTCGGGCGGCGAGGCGACGCCCGCCGTGATCGGCCAGACGCCGATCTGGCCGGCCGCGCCCGCGCTCGATGTGGAAATAGGCGGGTTGCCGCTGTTCGCTACGTCTTCTGCTGCAACGGCTGCCACGGCATCCGCCGACAATCCGAATGCCGCGGCCACCGCGGCCAGCGACAATGTCGCGGCGGCACAGCTGCCGGTCGCGGCGCTTGCGGCCGCGCTTGAACAGACCGTCGGCGATAGCGGACTCTTTTATGAAGCGCATCTCGCGCAATGGCTGGCGGGCCAGCGTTCGCCTGCTTCGCTCGCCGGCGAGGCGCAAAACAAACTCGTCGCGGCTGCCGCGCAACTGCCGCTCGACTGGGCGAACGACAGCGGCGAAACGTCGCCCGCCAATCCGTCCGCCCGGCAGGGCACGGGTGCGGCGCCGAAAGGGTTCTCGAACGGTGGCGCGCAAGACGCGGGCGCCACCGCTCGCGGGATGACGTCGATCCCCAACGCGCAAACCGCGCGTTTTGTGGCCGGCGAGGTGCTGGCCAGTTCCCTGTCCGATCTGAATGGCCAGCCCGCGCACGCGAGCCTGCACGGCGCGACCGCGCAAACCGTCGACGGTGGCGCTTCGCAGAATGCACAGTCGATGGCCGCCGCGGTTCATCCCGCGACGGTGCCGTTGGTGCGTCAGCAGCTCGACCTGCTCGCGACCGGGCAGTTTCGCTGGACCGGCGAAGCATGGCCGGGCGCTAAGCTCGACTGGACCATCGAGCAGGAAGGCGACGAATGGGACCGCAGCGGCGGCGGCACGGCAAGCGAGGACGACCAGCCGTGGCGCACCCGCCTGACGCTATCGCTGCCGACGCTCGGTACAGTCGATGCGGAATTGACGCTGACCGGCACGCGACTCGTCGCGCGCGTGCAGGCGAGTCCCGGCGGCGCCGCGCGGCTTGCGATGCAGGGCGAGAGCTTTCGCCAGCGGCTCGCGGCGGCGGGCATCCAGCTAAATGGCTTGACGATTCGCGAGATCGGCGGCGGCGCGCCCGCCACCGCCGCGAATGGCGCGGGCGCGGCAGCCGCTCAGGCGGCGGCGTCGGCGTATGCGCGGTCGGCTTCGGCGGCCAGTCCGGCCGATGCGGGCAGTGCA
Organism: Paraburkholderia sp. BL27I4N3; assembly: GCF_003386115.1. Classification (NCBI taxonomy): domain Bacteria; kingdom Pseudomonadati; phylum Pseudomonadota; class Betaproteobacteria; order Burkholderiales; family Burkholderiaceae; genus Paraburkholderia; species Paraburkholderia sp. BL27I4N3. The sequence goes on from NZ_QREJ01000001.1 coordinate 4,465,732, forward strand.
AACAGCGCGGCCGGCCCGGCAACGAACCGCACCGCGGGCGGACGCCGTCGCACCGCGGCCACGCCCCTCGACGATTTCGATTGGGACATGTGATGAGCCGCAAACATCGCCGCAGCGCGGCCGCGCTCGTCTACGACGCCCAAGGCAGTGATCCGGCACCGCGCGTGATCGCCAAAGGCTACGGCATGCTGGCCGAGATGATCGTGCAGCGGGCCAAGGAAGCCGGCCTGTACGTGCATGAAGCGCCCGAAATGGTCTCCCTGCTGATGCAGGTGGATCTCGACGCGCGCATTCCGCCGCAGCTTTATCAGGCAGTGGCGGAAATGCTCGCGTGGCTGCATCGGCTGGAAAGCGGCGCCGAGAATGAGCCGCCGGCAGCCCCGAGCACCGACGCGCCGGATGTCATCGACGTGGTGGCCACCGAAATCGAAGGCGGCCCGGCGACGCGCTGAGCGTCAGAACCGCATCATCAGTTTGAGCAGCGCGTTGACCCGTTTGCCGTACGGCGGCGAAATCCATCCGCGGGCGTTCAGACGCGCCTGCGTCAGCACCGGCTTCATCTTCGAGAACGTCACGAAACCTTCGTAGCCGTGATACGCGCCCATGCCGCTCGCGCCGACCCCGCCGAACGGCAGACTCTCGCACGCTAGATGCATCAGCGTCTCGTTGATCGCCATGCCGCCGGCGATGGTTTCGTGCGTCACGCGTTCGATGGTGGCGGCGTCGTCGGCGTACAGATATAGCGCGAGCGGACGCGGCCGGGCGTTGATCCACGCGATCGCGTCGTCGAGCGTGTCGTAGGACACGATAGGCAGCAGCGGCCCGAAGATTTCCTCCTGCATCAGCGCGCATTCGTCCGGCGCGTTGGTGACGGCGATCAGCGGGAAGCGGCGGCTCGTTGCATCGGGCGAACTGTTGGTGAGCGAGTGCAGTTGCGCGCCGGCGGCCTGGGCTTCGTCGGCGAGACGCTCCAGCCGCGCGAAGTGGCGCGCCGAAATGATCGACGTGTAATCCGGATTGCCGGCGAAGTTCGGGTACATCTTCGCCATCCGCGCGCGTGCCCGTTCGACGAACGCCTGCTCCTTGCCGCGCGGCACCAGCACGTAGTCCGGCGCGACACAGGTTTGCCCCGCGTTGAGCGTCTTGCCGGCGACCAGGTTGTCCACCGCGTTGTCGAAACGCGCATGCGCGCCGATGATGGCGGGCGACTTGCCGCCCAGTTCGAGCGTGACCGGCGTCAGATGCTCGGCGGCGGCTCGCATCACCTCGTGACCGACCTTGGTCGAGCCGGTGAACAGCAGGTGGTCGAAGGGCTGCGCGCTGAACGCGGCGGCCAGCGCGGCGTCGCCGTTCACCACCGCGACGTGATCGCGCGCGAAGGTTTGTCCGATCAACTGTTCGAACAGCGCCGAGGTGCGAGGCGTCAGTTCGGACATCTTGATGATCGCGCGATTGCCGGCAGTCAGCGCGCTGACAAGCGGTCCCACTGCGAGCAGCACCGGATAATTCCACGGCACGATGATGCCGACCACCCCGAGCGGCTGCGGCACGACCTTCGCTCGCGCGGGCAGCAGCCATTTGTTGGTGCTGCGTCGTTGCGATCTCATCCAGCGCTTGCCGTGTCTAAGCGCGCCGTCGATTTCCTCCTTCACCAGCAGGAATTCGGCGAGCAACACTTCCTGTTTCGAGCGATTGCCGAAGTCGGCGTTCATCGCCTCGGCGAGCGCGTCGCGATTGTCGAGCATGACTTTGCGCAGCGTTTTCAGATGCGCGGCGCGCGTCTCCCACGACGGATACGGCGCGCGCAGATAAGCGTGGCGCTGGTCGCGCAGCAGCGCTTCGAGCGCGGCGACCTCCGGCAGATCGTTTTTCATGTGTGTCCACCCCCTGATGGATTTGCGCGTCGAATCGCGCTTTTATTGGATGTGCTTCCGCAGCCTCTGCTTCGCGGCGTGTTGCAAGCGTGCGTGTTTAACGTCAGGCAGGAAATGCCCGTTCGATGATCGCCGCGTGATCGAACGTGGCCGGCAGCGTGCCGTACACGCGGCCGCTTTCGCCGCAGCCATCGGCGAGGCGCGTGGCAATAAACGCCTCGGCCACTTCGCCAGGCGCGTGTTTGAGCAGCAAGGTGGCCTGCGCGATCAGCACGACTTGCTGCGCGATCCGCCGCGCTGAAGCTTCGCGATGCTCGGCCGGTCCGTTGAGCGTGGCGGCGAGTTTGCCGAGTGCGGCGCTCAATGCCGGATGCGCTTGCGCGTCCGCTTGCCACGCGGCGAACAGCGCCTGCGCCGCTTCCGGCTCGCGCTCCATCGCGCGTAACACGTCGAGGCACATGACGTTGCCGGAACCTTCCCAGATCGAATTCACCGGCGCTTCGCGGTAGAAGCGCGCCATCGGACCGGTCTCGACGTAGCCATTGCCGCCCCAGACTTCCATCGCCTCGCCGGTGAATTCCAGCGCGCGCTTGCAGACCCAGTATTTCGCCGCGGGCGTGACGATACGGCGCCACGCGCGCTCGGCAAGCGAAGTGGAAGCGGCGTCGGTGGACTCCTCGAACGCGCGCGCGAGACGCATGAACAGCACCGTCGCCGCTTCCGATTCCAGAGCCAGATCGGCGAGCACGTTGCGCATCAGCGGCTGATCGGCGAGATGGCGGCCGAACGCACTGCGATGACGCGCGTGGTGAATTGCCTGCACGAGCGCCGCGCGCATCAGCGCCGCACTGCCGATCACGCAATCGAGCCGCGTGTAATTCGCCATTTCGATGATGGTCGGCACGCCGCGTCCCTCGTCGCCGATCATGATGCCGAACGCGTCGAGGAATTCGACTTCGCTGCTCGCATTCGAGCGATTGCCGAGCTTGTCTTTCAGACGCTGGATCTGCACATTGTTCTTGCGGCCGTCCGGCGCGAAGCGTGGGACGTAGAAGCACGACAGGCCTTCGTGTTCGTCGGTGCGGCCGAGCACGAGATGCGCATCGCACTGCGGCGCGGAGAAAAACCATTTGTGGCCGACGAGCCGGTAGGCGCCGCCGCAGCCGCTGCCGGCGGTGGCGTAGGCGCGCGTCTGATTGCTGCGCACGTCCGACCCGCCCTGTTTTTCGGTCATGCCCATGCCGATCATCGCGGAGGTTTTCTGCTTGAGCGGCAGATCGCGCGAATCGTGCTCGCGCGCGTAGAGCTTGTCGCGCAGCGTCGCGAATAGCGCGGGTTCGCGTTGCAACACGGGGATGCTCGCGAAGGTCATCGTCAGCGGGCAGAGCGAACCGGATTCGATTTGCGCATGCAGGAAGTAACCGGCGCAGCGCGCCACCATCGCGCCGCGTTGCGGATCGGAAAATGGCAGCGCGTGCAGGCCTTCGCGGCGCAGCAGCGAGAGCAGCGTGTGCCACGAAGGATGAAACTCCAGCGCGTCGATGCGCTCGCCGCGCGGACTGTGCGTGAAAAGCTCGGGCTCGTGACGGTTGGCCAGTTCGGCGAGCGCGAGCGTCTCGGGCGTGGTGAGCGCCGCGCCGTGCCGCAGCAATGCACCGCGATGCCAACCGGCGCCGTCACGTTCGAGGGCGGCGGACAACGCGGCGTCGCTGGAAAAGAGGTTGTAGTCCGCCAGCGGCGCGACCTGATTGGTCACCTCGTGAGTCTGGCCGAAGCTGTGCTTTTCCATCTGCTGTCTCCGTTCAACGCATGCTCGCCGGCGTCGGCCGGCAGCGCGCTGTTTGATCGCCGCGTGTCATGCCGCGCGCTGAGAGGACGGCGCGTGCAACGCCGCGTTTGAATGCTGGGCGCAGCCGCCCGGCGGGCGTTAGCGCGTCTTTCATCATAGGGGCGCGGCGGCCCTTCCGTTTAGAGGAATCGCTCTGCCGTAGAGGCGCCGCACCGTCCGAAGGCTCCCTACAATGCCGATGAAACACACGTAGACAAGTGTGCACGAGACAGGGCGTGCGAGCAACGCGGCCCATCAGGAGGAGCGGATGCAATACGACTACATCATCGTCGGTGCAGGCTCGGGCGGCTGCGCGCTGGCGAGCCGTCTCGCGGATAGCTGCCCGGACGCGACGATCGCCCTGATCGAAGCGGGCCCGCACACGGACCGCAATCTGTTGGTCAATATGCCGGTCGGCGTGGCGGCGGTGGTGCCGCACAAACTCAAGACCAATTACGGTTATCTGACCACGCCGCAACCTGGGCTCGGCGGACGGCAAGGGTATCAGCCGCGCGGGCGCGGCTTCGGCGGATCGAGTGCGATCAACGCGATGATTTACACGCGCGGCCATCCGCTCGATTACGACGAGTGGGCGGAACTGGGCTGCGAAGGCTGGTCGTGGGCGGAGGTGCTGCCGTATTTCCGCCGCGCCGAAGGCAACCAGCGCGGCGCCGATGCATGGCATGGCGACAGCGGCCCGCTGACCGTCGCCGATCTGCGCTATCAAAATCCGTTTTCGCGGCGCTTCGTGCAGGCAGCGATGGAAGCCGGCCACAAGCCGAATGCCGACTTCAACGGCGCCGATCAGGAAGGGATCGGCTTCTACCAGGTGACGCAGCGCGACGGACGCCGCTGCAGCGTCGCGCACGCCTATATCTACGACCGCGCGCGTCCCAATCTGCATACGATCGCCGACGCGACGGCGCTGCGCGTCACTTTCAACGGCAAGCGCGCGAGCGGCGTGGAGATCGTGCGCGGCGGCCGCACGGAAACGCTCGAGGCAGGCGGGGAAGTGGTGCTTGCCGCAGGCGCATTCAATTCGCCGCAACTGCTGATGTGCTCGGGGATCGGACCGGCTGCGCATCTGCAGTCGCTTGGCATTTCGGTGCTGCACGACGCGCCGGAGGTCGGCCAGAATCTGATCGACCACGTCGATTTCACCATCAACAAACGGGTTTCGTCGATCGAGCCGACCGGCTTTTCGATTCGCGGCATCGCGCGAATGCTGCCGCAGTTCGTCACGTTCATGCGGCACGGGCGTGGCATGCTGTCGAGCAATGTCGCGGAGGCGGGCGGTTTTCTGAAGAGCAAGCCGACGCTCGACCGGCCGGATCTGCAAATGCATTTCTGCGCGGCCATCGTCGACGATCACAACCGTCACATGCACTGGGGTCACGGATATTCGCTGCACGTGTGCGTGTTGCGGCCGCACAGCCGCGGCACCGTGACGCTCGCGAGCGCAGATGCGCGCACCGCGCCGGTGATCGACCCGCGTTTCTTCAGCGACCCGCGCGATCTCGATCTATTGGTGGACGGCGCGCGGATGGCGCGGCGTATTCTCGACGCGCCCTCGATTGCGTTGCACGGCGGCAGCGAGTTGTACACGCACCCTGGCCAGTCGGACGAGGAGTTGCGTCGCACGATCGCCGAGCATGCCGACACGATCTATCACCCGGTTGCCACGTGCCGGATGGGCGGCGACGCGCGCTCGGTGGTCGATCCGCAGTTGCGGGTGCGCGGCGTCACGGGGCTGCGGATCGTCGACGCTTCGGTGATGCCGACGCTGATCGGCGGCAACACCAATGCGCCGACGGTGATGATCGGCGAGCGTGCGGCGGATCTGATCGCGGCGGCCCGTTGCGAGCCGCAAGCGGAGTTGCAGATGGCGCCGATCAGTTGAGCTGGCATGGCGGCGAAGGCCGCCTGTGCGCTCGGCGAGATGTCAGATTTTGCCGCCAAATATAAGACAACTTGAGCGAACGTCTGCCAATTCGTCATAAATTGTGTTGTTTCGTTTATGAGATTTCCCGAAACCTATAATCGCGCCGCAAAAAGGAGCGCGTCAGGTGACGCGTTCGGGAACTCAAGGAAGCGAAGCGATGAGCATCAACGCAATTCAATTGATTCAGTCCGCCATGACGGACGGTGTGGTGCGGCAGCTAGCGGGGCGCCTGGGGCTACCGGCGGACGCGACTCAAAAGGTGCTGTCCGTCGCGGCGCCGACGCTTGTCGCCGGTCTGATGCAAAAGGGTGCGACGCTCGACGGTGCGCGTTCGCTGTTCGCCACGATCCTCTCGCCGGAAGTGAACGGCCATATCGCCGAACAACTGCCGCATCTGATCGACAGCACGAATGGCTTGAGCCGACTGGAAATGACCGGGCGGCAGTTGCTCGAAAGAACACTGGACCGCCGCGTCGACGCGCTGAGCGACGAAGTCGCCTCGCAAACCGGCGTACCGGCGCACGCCACGCATGCCATGACGGGCATCGTCGGGGCAACGCTGCTTGGCTTGCTGAAGCGCCATTGTCTCGAAGGTCAGGGCAACGCCGGACAACTGCCTACGCTGCTGGGCCATCAGCTGCCGGTCATTGCACCTTATCTGAACGACCGCCTGATGGCCGCGCTCGGTCTGGGCGGCGTCGGCGCGTTTGCCGGCAACATTCTGGCGCAACTGAAGGCTGTTTCGTCACACATCGATCATCCGACGCCCGCGGCGAAGCCGGTCGCGGACGCCTTGTCGACCATTCACGTGCCCGCGGGCGCCGTGGTGCGCGAAGAACGCCGTTCGCACACGTGGCTGTGGTGGCTGCTCGCGGCAATCGCGGCGGTGCTGGCGTTTCTGTTTTTGCGTGGCTGCCAGAGTGAGCAGAACGCCAGCCGCGCCGCAGGGCACAACAGTTCCGAAGCAGCGGTTAGCGTGCAACCGGCTTCGGCGCCTGTTCAGGCGTCGGCCGCTGCGGCGGCCGCCAGCGACGTGGCGGCGTCGGCTCCCGCCGCCAGCGCCGCAGCGCCCGCCAGTTCGGCGAGCGACGCGCAGCAACCCGCCGCCGCACTCGCGCCGACTCAGGACAGCCAGCTCAGCTTCACCGTCGACTCAGCCGGCAAACCCACGCTGACCGCCACGGTGGGCAGCGAAGCTGAAAAGACGCTGCTGATCGATCAGCTGACGAAGCGTCTCGGTCAATACAACTTCGTGCCCAACATCACGGTCGATCCGGCCACGAAACCGGCCGACTGGCTGGCGCATTTCGACAGTCTGTTGCCGTTGCTTTCGCTGCCTGGCGCGGAAGTGAAAGTGGTCGGCACGCACATCGAACTGAGCGGCGCTGCCGCGGACAAGAAGCTCGGCTGGCTCGACAAGCTGAAGTCGCTGTTCGGCACGTCGTATCAGATCGGTTCGTTCGACGTCGCCCACGCCGTCGCCGATGCCAACGATAACTTCCGCAGCGCGATCAAGAACCTGCTCACGCCGGATAGCTCGTGCGCCGCAGCGGATGTGGTCAAGGTGCTGAACCTGCAGGTGATCAACTTCGCGAGCGCCAGCGCGCATGTACCGGCTTCGGCGGTGGATGATCTGAAGCAGTCGGCGCGCGTGCTGAACGCCTGCGCCGGCAACGGCAAGACTGCGCGTCTGGAAGTGGCGGGCTATTCGGACAACGTCGGCGGCGAAGGCGCGAATCTGCAATTGTCGAAGCAACGTGCCGAAGCGGTGCGCGCCTACCTCGTCAAGACAGGCGTGCCGGCTGATTCGCTGTTGGCGCAAGGCTATGGCCAAACGCGTCCGGTGGCGAGCAACGACACGGCGAGCGGCCGCTTTGCCAATCGCCGCATCGAGTTCGTCGCGCAGCAGTGATTGCGGGCTGAACCCATCGCGTAAGACATGCCGCCCGGTTTGCGCCGGGCGGCACTGCCTCACTCGGCGGGACGTGCCGTAAACGGTGTCGTGATACCGGTCACGCCGATACCCGGCCCGAGCATGAAATCGTCGGCGGCCTGGCCGGGCAGCGCTTCCCGCGCGACTTCGAGCCACGCGCGCGCGGCGTGTGACAGATAGCCGTCGCGACGCCAGCCGATCGCCATTTCCCATGGAATCTCCGGTTCCACCACCGGTCGGCAGGTGAATTGGGCGGGGTCGAGACGCCGGCAGTACGGCGCCGGCAACAGCGCAATGCCGACTCCGGCCAGCACCAGCGCCGCCATAAAATCCCAATGCCCGCTGCGTCCGACAATGGTCGGCGCAAAGCCGGCGGTGCGGCATGCGTTCAGGACGACATCGTTGAGAGCCAGACTTTCGCCGTAGAACACGAACGGCTCGTTGGCCAGTTGCGCGAGCGGCACCTCATGCAGCTCGTCCCAGCTCGAGCCCGTGCGTGCGACGAGCCACAGCAACTGACGCGTCATGGGCAGCACGTCGATATTTTCCGGGTCGACCGGCTGCAGCACGCCGCCTAATTCCAGTTCGCCGTTGATCAGCGCAGTTTCAATGGCGCGCGAACCCTGTTCGAACAGCTTGAGTTCGATTTTCGGATAGCGCTGGCGAAACATCGCGATGGCCGGCGTGAAGAGCGAGCCGCCCATGGGCGGAATGCCGATGGTGAGTTGGCCGCGGCCGAGCGTGTCGAGATCGTTCAGTTCAGCCTGCAGTTGCGCGTGCGCCGCCAGCACGTCCTGGCCGCGCTGATAGACGATCCGGCCGGCATCGGTCAGCACCATCTGGCGCCCGTCGCGCAGCAGCAGCGGCGAGCCGATTTCATCTTCCAGCGACTTGACCATTTTGCTGATGGTCGGCTGCGTGACGAACATCTGCTCGGCCGCGACGGTGAAACTCTGCTGACGCACCACTTCGACGAAATACCGCAGCGCACGTAGTTCCACGATCTTGAGCTCCAGAATTCCAAATTGGAATGATCCGGACGATTGTAAGTCAATATATTTATATTGCAGAGAGCGCCGCTGCGGGGACGCGGCCGCCAATTCAAGATACGCCCGGCGGCAAGCGGAATAACATCAATGGATTTTCAACCGCCGACCCGCCCATCACCCCCGGTTCATCATGACGCCTATTTCGATCATCATTCCCTGCTATAACGGCGCGGCGACGCTGGCGCGTGCTCTGCAAAGTTGCCAGACCCAGCCTGAGACCACGCAGATAATCGTGGTGGATGACGGCTCGGCCGACGCCTCCACGGACATCGTGGCGCAATGCGGCCGCGTCGACGCGCGCGTGGGGCTGTTGCCGATGCCGTACAACGGCGGGCCGGCCCGAGCGCGCAACTGGGGCGCGATGCACGCGTCGCACGACCTGATTGCGTTCCTCGATGCCGACGACGAATACCTGCCCGGCGCCCTCGCCGCGGCGAGCGCATTCCTCGCGGAAAATCCCACGCAAGTGTCCGTGCGGCTCGACGTCGAGTACGCGGATTTTCCGCGCGACCTCACGGCTCACCCTGACTTCGCCGCGCATGCCGCGACGCTTAGCAATACGGTGCCGAGTGGCCTGTTTATTCGCCGGGCGGCTTATCTCGCCCTCGGCGGCTTTCCAATGGACGATGCGTTTCGCCGGATCGGCGGCGAAGACGGCGCGTTTTCGTGGGCGTTGCGCGATATATTCGGCAACCCACGGTTGAGCGACGCGAAGCGCGTGCGCATGCATTACCACGCGGGCATTCACGCCGAACGTTACTTTCGCGTCGCGCTCGGATTGCAGATTCCGGATCCCGCCGATGTCGCCGAAGCGTTCCGCGTTTCCAGGCAGTTTCTCGAGACCGCGCGCGCCGGCATCGCGCAATTGCGCGCGGCGAATTTGACGGCCGGGGCCGCCGCCTGACAGGCCGCGCGACGTCTGCGAGGCGTCCATAACGGCGCTCGCGCACTCGCTCGAAGCGCGAGAAACTCGCGTCGCCTGAAAACCGGATCCACGCCCCGAAGCCATCTCGTTTTGCTACAATCGCCGTTCGTCTTCGAGGAGCGTTGCGACGGGTACCGCGAATCAGCTATTCGCCGGCCGCCCGCCAGGCTCGGAGACTTCAATCGGAGGGCTCGGATGCGCATTGCGCTTTCCTCGCCACCGCATCGAACCGCGCTCACGTCAAATTTCTAGTCACTACTTAGAAAGGAGGGCGTGATGAACGCCGCTGTTATCGATTCCAAAAATTCCCAGGACTTCGTTGTTGCCGACATGTCGCTTGCCGACTGGGGCCGCAAAGAACTCAACATCGCCGAGACGGAAATGCCCGGCCTCGTGCAAACGCGCGAAGAGTACAAGGCGCAGCAGCCGCTGAAGGGCGCGCGCATTGCAGGTTCGCTGCACATGACGATCCAGACCGGTGTGCTGATCGAGACGCTGACCGCGCTCGGCGCCGACGTGCGCTGGGCCTCGTGCAACATCTTCTCGACGCAGGATCACGCCGCCGCGGCAATCGCCAAGGCCGGCACGCCGGTGTTCGCCTTCAAGGGCGAGTCGCTCGACGAGTACTGGGAATTCTCGCACCGCATTTTCGAATGGCCGAACGGCGAATTCGCCAACATGATCCTCGACGACGGCGGCGACGCCACGTTGCTGCTGATCCTGGGCTCGAAAGCAGAAAAAGACCGTTCGGTGATCTCGAAGCCGACGAACGAAGAAGAAGTCGCGCTGTACAAGTCGATCGCTTCGCACCTCGACGCTGACCCGACGTGGTACTCCACGCGCCTCGCGCACATCCAGGGCGTGACGGAAGAGACCACGACCGGCGTGCACCGTCTGTATCAGATGGAAAAAGAAGGCCGTCTGCCGTTCCCGGCGATCAACGTCAACGACTCGGTCACCAAGTCGAAGTTCGACAATTTGTATGGCTGCCGTGAGTCGCTGGTCGACGGCATCAAGCGCGCGACCGATGTGATGATCGCGGGCAAGATCGCCGTGGTGGCCGGTTACGGCGACGTGGGCAAGGGCTGCGCGCAATCGCTGCGCGGTCTGGGCGCGACCGTGTGGGTCACCGAAATCGATCCGATTTGCGCGCTGCAAGCGGCAATGGAAGGCTACCGCGTCGTGACGATGGAATACGCGGCGGACAAGGCCGACATCTTCGTGACGGCAACCGGCAACTACCACGTGATCGGCCACGACCATATGAAGGCGATGCGTCACAATGCGATCGTCTGCAACATCGGTCACTTCGATTCGGAAATCGACGTGGCGTCGACCCGTCAGTACGAGTGGGACAACATCAAGCCGCAAGTCGACCACATCATTTTCCCGGACGGCAAGCGCGTGATCCTGCTGGCTGAAGGCCGCCTCGTGAACCTGGGTTGCGCGACGGGCCACCCGTCGTTCGTGATGTCGAACTCGTTCACGAACCAGACGCTTGCGCAGATCGAACTGTTCACGCAAGGCAAGAAGTACGAGAACAAGGTGTACGTGTTGCCGAAGCATCTGGACGAGAAGGTCGCACGCCTGCATCTGGCGCGCATCGGCGCGAACCTGACCGTGCTGTCGGACGATCAGGCCGGCTACATCGGCGTCGACAAGAACGGTCCGTTCAAGCCGAACCACTACCGCTATTGAGCGCGTCGCGGCGGTTTGACCGCATGACAGCTTGACGACAGGGCGGCGCATGATGCGCCGCTTTGTCCGCCATGCCTGCCGCTTTGCGCGCTTTTTTCGTTATTGGACATCCTGCCAAAGGAGCTCTACATGACCTTGCTGCTGACCTGGCTGATCAACGCGCTTGCGCTCCTGATCATCACCTACCTCGTTCCGTCGATTCATATCCGCAGTTTCGGCACCGCATTGATCGTCGCGGTGGTGCTCGGGTTGATCAACACGATCCTGCGGCCGGTTCTGATCCTGCTGACGCTGCCCGTCACGATTCTCACGCTCGGACTCTTCATTCTGGTGGTCAATGCGCTGTGCTTCTGGCTGTGCGCGTCGCTCCTGAAGGGCTTCGAAGTGTCGGGGTTCTGGTCGGCGTTCATCGGCTCGATTCTGTACAGCATCGTTTCCTGGCTGCTGTCCGCGCTTATTTTCGGCAACCGCAGTCTCGGTTGACCCACTGAATCATGAACCCGATCGAACTATCATTCGAATTCTTCCCGCCGAAAACGCAGGAAGGCGTCGACAAGCTGCGCGCCACGCGCGCCCAGCTCGTCACGCTCAAGCCCAAGTTCGTGTCCGTCACGTTCGGCGCCGGCGGCTCGACGCAACAGGGCACGCTCGATACCGTCGTCGAAATGGCGAAGGAAGGGCTCGAAGCGGCGCCGCACGTGTCGTGCATCGGCTCGTCGAAAGAGAGCCTGCGTGCCATTCTCAACGAATACCGCGCGCATGGCATCCGCCATATCGTCGCGCTGCGCGGCGATCTGCCGTCCGGCATGGGCGAAGTCGGCGAGTTGCGCTATGCGTCGGAACTGGTGAGCTTTATCCGCGCCGAGTTTGGCGACTGGTTCTGGATCGAGGTGGCCGGCTATCCGGAATACCATCCGCAGTCGCGCTCGCCGCGTCACGATCTGGACAACTTCGCCCGCAAGGTGAAGGCCGGCGCCAATTCGGCTATCACGCAGTACTTCTTCAACGCGGACGCGTACTTCCGTTTCGTCGACGACGCAAGGAAGCTCGGCGTGGATGTGCCGATCGTGCCGGGCATCATGCCGATCACGAACTTCTCCCAACTGATGCGTTTTTCGGAGATGTGCGGCGCTGAAGTGCCGCGCTGGATCGCGCGACGGCTGGAAAGTTTCGGCGACGATCGCGAGTCGATTCGCGCGTTTGGGCTGGACGTGGTGACGGACCTGTGTCGGCGTCTGATCGACGCCAAAGTGCCCGGCCTGCACTTCTACACGCTGAACGGTGCGGCGGCGACTAAAGCGATCTGCGAACGGCTGGCCGTTTAAGCTCGCATCACGTCGTGGAGACGAAACCGCGCGGCGCGTTTGGCCGCGCGGTTTTTTTTCGCGCGACGAATGGCGCGGCGGCGGGCGGCGCGAGCCTCATAGGGGTGCCGGCCGAGCGCCACGCGAACGAAGTCGAAACCGGGGATTCCGTGCTTGCACGACCGTAGCGGCGGCTGCTGCGCCGCAATAAACACGCCGGCGCGAATGAAACTTGCGGCGCGTAAGCCCTCATTGAACCCGATTTTTGTGCTGTCTATGATCAAAGCGCAGCTGACGTGGCTGCTGTGGGGAGAACGTGATGACGGTACCCAAGTTGCTGTTTGCAGTTCGCCAAACCTGCCTTCCAGTGCTGAGCGCCTGTGCGGTTCTGAGCGCCGCGCTGCTGCCCGCCGTCGCCGACGCGGCCAAGCTGCCCGACAAGACTCTCGTGTTCTGCTCCGAGGGCAGTCCGGCGGGCTTCGACAGTGCGCAATACACCACCAGCGTCGAGTTCAGCGCGGCGTCGTACACGGTCTACAACCGGCTGATCGAGTTCGCGCACGGCAGCACGGATATCGAACCGGGCCTCGCCGAAAAATGGGATGTATCGCCTGACGGGCTCACCTATACGTTTCATTTGCGCCACGGCGTGAAGTTCCAGACCACGGCGTTCTTCAAGCCGACGCGCGAATTCAACGCCGACGACGTCGTCTTCACCTATCAGCGCATGCTCGATCCCGAGCAGCCGTTCCGCAAGGCGTACTCGGTGCCGTTCCCGTATTTCACCGATCTCGGCCTCGCCAAGAACATCGCGAAGGTCGAAGCGGTCGATCCTTACACCGTGAAATTCACGCTGAAAGAAGTCGATGCGCCGTTTTTACAGCAGATCGCCATGCCGTTCGCATCGATTATCTCGGCTGAGTACGGCGATCAGTTATTGAAAGCGGGTAAGGCGTCGGATATCAACCAATATCCGGTCGGCACGGGTCCGTTTATTTTCCGAAGCTATACGAAAGACGACACGATTCGCTTCGACGGCAATCCCGATTACTGGAAACCGGGCGTCGTCAAAGTCGGCAAACTGATATTTGCGATTACCGTCGATCCGGCCGTGCGTCTGCAGAAACTGAAGCGCGGCGAATGCCAGGTCATGTCGTATCCGCGTCCCGCCGATATTCCGCAAGCCAAAGCCGACGCGTCGCTCGTGGTCCCCAATCAGGTCGGTTTCAATCTCGGCTTTATTGCCTACAACACTACCAAGAAGCCGCTCGACAACGTGCTGGTGCGCCGCGCGCTCGATATGTCGATCAATAAGAAAGCGATTATCGAGTCGGTGTATCAGGGTGCCGGACAGGCGGCGACCAACCCCATGCCACCGACCCAGTGGGGCTATGACAAGAATCTGAAGGATGCACCATACGACACGGAAAAAGCCAAGGCACTCTTGAAACAGGCGGGTTATCCGGACGGCTTCGATTTGACGCTTTGGGCTATGCCGGTTCAAAGGCCTTATAACCCGAACGCGCGCCTGATGGCGGAAATGCTGCAATCCGATTGGGCGAAGATCGGCGTCAAGGTGAAGATCACCACTTACGAGTGGGGTGAATATATTCGCCGCGGCCATGCCGGCGAGCATGAAGCCATGCTGATCGGCTGGACTGGCGATTACGGCGATCCGGATAACTGGCTCGGCGTGCTGCTCGGGTGCGACGCGGTGAACGGCAGTAACTTTTCCAAATGGTGCTACAAACCGTATGACGATCTGATCAAAAAGGGGCGCGGCACGACGGATCTGGCGGAGCGCACCAAGGACTACACGCAAGCTCAGGAAATTTTCAAGGATCAAGTTCCGTTCACGCCGATCGCTCACTCGACGGTCTATCAGCCGATCAGCAAAGACGTCACCGGCTTCAAGATCGACCCGTTCGGCCCGACGCAATTCATGAACGTAGGTCTGAAATAAGGACGGCGGGCCGTTTTTTGCTGAGACGCCCCTCTAGAGCCGTATGCCCGGCCAGCGCCGGCGTGCGGCTGCCGCTTATGCCCGAATGGTTTCCAATTGTCCGTGCTGCGTGGGATCGGAGTAACCGCTAAAGCGGTAACTCCGATCAACGGAGGGAATTTCCTCCGCTTGGTGCTGTGAGCCAAGCTCAAGTAATATCGCGCTACGCCGGCGGGAGCCGGCCACGAACCTGGAGGAAACATGAAGCAAAACAATCTGTTGCGCGCCGCGCGTGTTACGACGCTCGTCGCAGCTGCAGCGGCATCGTTGGTGGGCGCGAGTGTCGCGCGCGCCGAGATCCCGAATAAAACCCTGGTCTACTGCTCAGAAGGCAGCCCCGCGGGTTTCGATCCTGCCCAATACACCACGGGCACCGATTTCACGGCTAACACATTCACCGTCTACAACCGTCTCGTCGAATTCGAACGCGGCGGCACCAAGGTCGAACCGGGCCTCGCCGAAAAGTGGGATGTCTCCGCGGACGGCAAGACGTATACGTTCCATCTGCGTCATGGCGTGAAGTTCCAGACCACGTCGTTCTTCAAGCCGACGCGCGAATTCAATGCGGACGACGTCGTGTTCACGTTCCAGCGCATGCTGGACCCGAACTCGGCCTTTCATAAGGCTTACCCGGTCCAGTTCCCGTACTTCACGGACATGGGCCTCGACAAGCTGATCACCAGCGTCGAAAAGGTCGACCCGTACACGGTCAAGTTCACGCTGAAGGAAGTCAACGCGCCGTTCATCCAGAATCTGGCAATGGAATACGCGTCGATTCTCTCGGGTGAATACGGCGACCAGTTGATGAAAGCCGGCAAGGCCGCCGACATTAACCAGTTCCCGGTCGGCACGGGCCCGTTCATTTTCAAGAGCTACACGAAAGATGCCACGATCCGCTTCGACGGCAATCCGGATTACTGGAAGCCGAACACGGTGAAGATCTCGAAGCTGATCTTCTCGATCACGCCGGACGCCGGCGTGCGCGTGCAGAAGATCAAGCGCGACGAATGCCAGGTGATGAGCTATCCCCGTCCGGCCGACATTGCGCCGCTGAAGGCTGAAGCGAACATCGCGATGCCGTCGCAACCGGGCTTCAACCTCGGCTACCTCGCGTACAACGTCACGCACAAGCCAGTCGACAAGGTCGAAGTGCGTCAGGCGCTCGACATGGCGATCAACAAGAAGGCGATCATCGACTCCGTGTACCAAGGCGCAGGCCAGGCCGCCACGAATCCGATGCCGCCGACCCAATGGTCGTACGACAAGAACCTGAAGAGCGCGTCCTACGACACGGACAAAGCTAAGGCCCTGTTGGCCAAGGCCGGCTATCCGAACGGCTTCGACATCACCCTGTGGGCGATGCCGGTGCAACGCGCGTACAACCCGAACGCCCGCCTGATGGCGGAAATGATCCAGGCCGACTGGGCCAAGATCGGCGTGAAGGCGAAGATCGTCACCTATGAGTGGGGCGAGTACATCAAGCGCGCTCACGCAGGTGAGGACGACACGATGCTGATCGGCTGGACCGGCGACAACGGCGATCCGGACAACTGGCTCGGCACGCTGCTCGGCTGTGAAGCAGTGAACGGCAACAACTTCTCGAAGTGGTGCTACAAGCCGTTCGACGACCTGATCCAGAAGGGTCGCGTCACGTCCGATCAAGGCGCGCGCACGACGGCTTACATGCAGGCTCAGCAGATCTTCGCGCAGCAACTGCCGTTCTCGCCGATCGCTCACTCCACGGTGTACCAGCCTGTTAGCAAGAAGGTCGTGGATATGCGTATCGAACCGCTCGGCTATGCGCGTTTCGACGGCGTCAGCATCAAGTAATTCGTCGAGCTAGTCGTAAAATTTGCGCAGTACGCTTTTCGCACGGTTAGAAAACTGGTCGAAATGGTCCGGCGACCGGGGTCACGAGCCCTCGTCGCCGGTTGCGTTTTTTCTTCACCAAGACCATAGGGACGAACCATGTTCCGCTTTGTTTTGCGCCGCATCGGCATGGTGATTCCGACTTTCATCGGCATCACGATCCTCGCGTTCGCGCTGATTCACCTGATACCGGGCGACCCCATCGAAGTGATGATGGGCGAGCGCGGCGTCGATCCCGCCATGCACGCCGCGGCGATGCACCGCCTCGGGCTCGACGAATCCCTGCCGATGCAGTACGTCCACTACATTGGGCGCGCGTTGCACGGCGACCTCGGCACCTCGATCATCACCAACACCAGCGTGATGGGCGAATTCCTCGCACGCTTTCCCGCTACCGTCGAACTGTCGATCTGCGCGATGCTGTTCGCGCTGATCGTCGGCTTGCCGGCGGGCGTGTTCGCGGCCTTGCGGCGCGGCACGGTGGTCGATCACGGCGTGATGGGCACGGCGCTGACCGGCTACTCGATGCCGATCTTCTGGTGGGGCTTGATCCTCATCATGGTGTTCTCCGTGAAGCTCGGCTGGACGCCGGTGTCCGGCCGCATTGCGGTTGAATACGACATTCCGCACGTGACCGGCTTCATGCTGATCGACGCGATGATGTCCACCGACGAAGGCGCGTTCAAATCCGCGCTCAGCCATCTGATTCTGCCGGCCATCGTGCTCGGCACGATTCCGCTGGCAGTCGTCGCGCGCATGACGCGTTCGTCGATGCTCGAAGTGCTGCGCGAGGACTACATCCGCACCGCGCGCGCGAAGGGCTTGTCGCCGGGGCGCGTGATCGTCGTGCATGCGTTGCGCAATGCGCTGATTCCGGTGGTGACGGTGATCGGCTTGCAGGTCGGCACGCTGCTCGCGGGCGCGGTGCTGACCGAGACGCTGTTTTCATGGCCGGGTATCGGCAAGTGGCTGATCGACGCGATCGGCCGGCGCGACTATCCGGTGGTGCAGGGCGGTATCCTGATGATCGCCACGCTGGTGATCGTCGTGAACCTCGTCGTCGATTTGTTGTACGGCGTGCTGAATCCGCGCATCCGCCATACGAGGTAAACCGAAATGGCAGACATTCAAAATACAGTCCCCCAGTCGGTCACGCCGCCCAGTGGCCGCGCTATCGCCGCCCGTGAATTCTGGGCGAATTTCTCGCGTAACCGGGGCGCTGTCAGCGCCGGCGTCATCGTGCTCGTGCTGATCTTCATCGCGATCTTCGCGCCGTTGATCGCACCGCACAGTCCGATCGAGCAATACCGCGACTTCGTGAAAATTCCGCCCGCATGGCTCGAGGGCGGCAACTGGAAGTTCATTCTCGGCACCGACGAAGCGGGCCGCGACATCCTCTCGCGTCTGATGTACGGCGCGCGGCTGTCGTTCTGGATCGGCTTCGTCTCGGTGGTGCTCGCGCTGATTCCGGGCGTCGTGCTCGGTCTCATCGCGGCGTTCTTCGAGAAGTGGGCCGACACGCCGATCATGCGCATCATGGACGTGCTGCTCGCGCTGCCGTCGCTGCTGCTCGCGGTAGCGGTGGTGGCGATCATCGGTCCGGGTCTCGTCAACACGATGCTCGCGATCGCGATCGTCGCCTTGCCGGGTTATGTGCGTTTGACGCGCGCGTCGGCGCAAGGCGAGTTGCAGAAAGAGTACGTGACGGCTTCGCGCGTGGCGGGTGCCGGCACCTTGCGTTTGATGTTCTCGCAAGTGCTGCCGAACTGCACCGCGCCGCTGATCGTGCAGGCTACGTTGGGTTTTTCGTCGGCGATTCTCGATGCCGCGGCGCTCGGTTTTCTCGGCCTCGGTGTGCAACCGCCGTCGGCGGAGTGGGGCGCGATGCTGGCCTCGGCGCGCGATTACATCGACAGCGCCTGGTGGATCGTCACCATGCCGGGTCTGTCCATCCTGATCTCGGTGCTCGCGATCAATCTGCTCGGCGACGGGCTGCGCGACGCACTTGATCCCAAACTGAAAAGGATGGCCTAAATGTCTAGCTTATTGACCATCCGCAATCTGGCGGTGAATTTCAACGGCCTGCCCGCTGTCGACCGGATCAACCTCGATGTCGCGCCGGGCGAAGTGGTCGGCGTGGTCGGCGAATCGGGTTCGGGCAAGAGCGTGACGATGATGGCGCTGATGGGCCTGATCGACGCGCCGGGCAAAGTCACCGCCGACGAAATCACCTTCAACGGCAAGAATCTGCTGAAGGCATCGGCGAAGGAACGCCGCAAGATCATCGGCAAAGATATCGCGATGGTGTTCCAGGACGCACTCACCAGTCTGAATCCGAGCTATACCGTCGGCTATCAGATCAAGGAAGTATTGAAGCTGCACGAAGGCTTGCGCGGCAGCGCCCTGGACAAACGCGCTCTGGAACTGCTGGACCAGGTCGGCATTCCCGACCCGAAAGGGCGCATTGGTTCGTTTCCGCATCAGATGTCGGGCGGCATGAACCAGCGCGTGATGATCGCCATGGCGATTGCCTGCAACCCGAAGCTGCTGATCGCCGACGAACCGACCACCGCGCTCGACGTGACGATTCAGGCGCAGATCATGGAGTTGCTGATCAAGCTGCAGAAGGAACGCGGCATGGCGCTCGTGCTGATCTCGCACGATCTGGCGGTGGTGTCCGAAGTCGCGCAACGCGTCGCGGTCATGTACGCTGGCGAAGTGATCGAGACGAACAAAGTGCCGGACATCTTCGCCGCGCCGCATCATCCGTACACGGAAGCGTTGCTGGCGGCGATCCCCGAGCACAATGTCGGCGCCGTGCGGCTCGCCGCGTTGCCGGGCATGGTGCCGGGCCGCGACGACCGTCCCAAAGGCTGTCTGTTCGCGCCGCGCTGCAAGTATGTCGTCGACGACTGCCTGAAAGCGCGGCCCGCGCTTGCGCCGATGCAAGGTCACGCTGAAGTGGCGCGCGTGCGCTGCATCAAACCTTTGAACCTGAGCGGCGACGCCAACGTTCACACCCATGGAGGCGCACGATGAACGCAGTACTGGAAACGCGGCGCCAGTCCGACCATGCGGGCGACCACGTGCTGGTCGCGGAGCAACTGGCGCGCTACTACACGGTCAAGCGCGGCATGTTCGCGTCGGGCATGGTGAAGGCGCTCAACGGCGTCTCGTTCGCGCTCGAACGCGGCAAGACTTTGGCGGTGGTCGGCGAATCCGGCTGCGGCAAATCGACGCTCGCGCGTCAATTGACCATGATCGAAGCGCCCTCCGCGGGCCGTCTGCTGATCGACGGTGAAGACGTGGCCGGCGCCGATCACGCGAAGATCGCGGCGCTGCGCCGGCGCGTGCAGATGGTGTTCCAGAACCCGTTTGCCTCGCTCAATCCGCGCAAGACCGTCGAGCAGACGCTCGGCGAACCGCTCGCAATCAACACGCAACTGAGCGCGACCGAGCGCGCCGAACGGATCGCGCAGATGATGCGCACCGTCGGCCTGCGTCCGGAACATGCGAAGCGCTATCCGCATATGTTCTCCGGCGGTCAGCGGCAACGTGTGGCGATTGCGCGCGCGATGATTCTCGACCCGCAGATCGTGGTTGCCGACGAACCGGTCTCGGCGCTCGACGTGTCGATCCAGGCCCAGATTCTGAATCTGTTCATGGATTTGCAGGAACAGTTCAAGACCAGCTACGTGTTCATCTCGCACAATCTTTCGGTGGTGGAGCATATCGCCGACGATGTGATGGTGATGTACTTCGGCGGCGTGGCGGAACTCGGCGACAAGAAGCGGATCTTCTCGAACCCGCGTCATCCGTACACGCGCGCGCTGATGTCGGCCACGCCCTCGATCTTCGAGGCGGATCGCACGATCAAGATCAAGCTGCAAGGCGAAATGCCGTCGCCGCTGAATCCGCCGTCGGGTTGCACGTTTCATCAGCGCTGCCCGTACGTGATCGACCGCTGCCGCAGCGAAGAACCGAAGCTGCGTGAAGTGGATGGCCGCCAGGTGTCGTGTCACCGCGCCGAGGAGGTGGGGGACGTGGATGCCTGATGGGTTGGCGGCGCGTCGTCTTGCGCGCCGCTTGCGTGACGGCGGCTTGAACGCCGCTTCAACGCGGCGCTGGAGGGCGCGTGCACTGGCGGGTGCCGCGCTCTTTGTCGTTTGTTCTGTATTTCATCTGGGCATGGACTCGTTCGGCGTCGCGCATGCCGCCGGCGCGGCTGCCAATGCGCCCGCGCAGGCCGGGCGCCCGGCGCTGCCGGTGCCTAACATGCCGGCTCCGCCGCGCGCCCGTGTGCCGGGCTCCAATCCGCCGCCCGCTTCGCCGCCTGCCTTGCCAGGCACCACGGCGAGCGGCCCGGTGCGGGCGCAACCGGCGCGCATGCCGTTCTATGTCGCGACACGCGGCACGACCACCATTTACGTGCTGGGCACACTGCATGTCGGCGATCCCGCCGACTACCCTGCCGATCAGCCTTTCCGTGCCCCGATCCTCGGCGCGCTAGCCGCCTCGCCGACGCTGGCGCTCGAACTCTCACCCGACGAACTGCTGGTTTCGCAAGACGACGTCTCTAAGTACGGCGTCTGCAAACGCGACTGTCTGCCGGGACTGCTGCCTGATCCTTTGTGGCGCAAGCTCGCCCTCCGGCTGCACGGCAACCCGGCGGCACTCGATGCCATCAAGAAGATGCGGCCGTGGCTCGCTTCGTTGCTGGTCGAAACCTACGATTCGTTGAGTGCCGGCCTACAGACCGAGTACGGGTCGGAAGCGCAACTGCAGAACGTGTATCTGCGCACGCGCGGCAAGATTGTCGGTCTGGAGACTTTATCGCAGCAGATGCGCGCGTTCACAGGGCTGACGCTCGCGCAGCAGCGCGAGATGCTGGCGCAGGATCTGGTGCAGACACCGGCGGAAAATGTCGCGGACGTGCGGACCTTGCATCGGCTGTGGCGTGTGGGCGATGCGGATGCGATCGCCGCCTGGCAGGCCGCGAAATCCGAAAAGCTGGCCCGCGACAAACGCATCTCCGATTCGATCGACAACAAGATCGTCTATGACCGCAACCGCCGCTTCGTCTCGAAGATGCTGTTGATCGCCGCCCCGAACAAGCCGGTATTCGTGGCGATCGGCGCGTTGCATCTTGGCGGCCGCAAGGGCGTCCTGCAGCTTTTGCGGCAGCACGGGTTCGTGGTCGAGGCGGGGTGAGGTTCATCGGAGCCGAGCACGAAACGCACGTAACGACTCAAACGTCCTAAACCGGATCGGCCGTTCGGCCATCATAGGAACCGGTCTTCGAAGCACCCAGTCCGACGTACACGTCTGCCGCAAAATGCTCGCGGCACACGCAGCCATAGCAGCCTTTGCATGCTATGATGTATGTACAAACGTCAATACAGGTGGCGCGTGCTGTTTGAATGGGACGAAATCAAAAATCAGATCAACATCCGCAAACACGGCATCGATTTTCAGGATGCTATCGACGTGTTCAATCACCCGTTACTCACGGCGTTGGACCAGCGGGAAGACTACGGCGAAGACCGCTGGTTCGCGATGGGCTGGATCGCAAACATTGTGGGCGTTGTGGTGTACGTCGAGCGGGTTGAGGACGTGATCCGGATCATTTCGGCACGCAAGGCATCGCGGCATGAGGTCAAGCACTACAAGCAGCGTGTCTGGCATTGACGGGCACTGTGGCAATCAAGCATGAGCAGAGGTGACATGATGGTTAAAGCATCGGGAACAGACTGGAAGCGACTCGCCAAAACAGGCGACGCGCAAATCGATACGAGCGACGTGCCCGAACTCGGCGACGATTTTTTTCAACGCGCCGAGTTGCACGTTCCGCCGAAACAGGCCGTGACAATGCGTCTGGATGCGGACGTGCTGAACTGGTTCAAGGAGCAGGGCCAGGGTTATCAGACGCGCATCAACAAATTGTTGCGCGCCTATATGCTGGCGCAGCAGCGGCGGCGTCCGTAGGCAGCACTTCGTTGATGCCCGGTGTCAGAGATGCCGCGCGCAGGCCTCGGGCCTCGGCGCGGTGTGGCCGTTAGAAACCGCCGTCGCGCAGTGCGCCGGTCACGTCTTCGACCAGCGGCGTCCAGTCTCCCAGCATCGGCTGCCGGAACAATCTCATCCCCGGATACCACGGTGAGTCGCTGCGTGCTTCCAGCCAGCGCCAGTCAGAATTGGCGGGCAACATCAACCACACCGGCTTGCCCAACGCCGCCGCCAGATGCGCGACGCCAGTGTCCACGGCGATCACCAGATCGAGGTTCATGATCAAGGCGGCCGTGTCTTCGAAACCGTGCAGATCGGCGGTGAAATCGTGCGCACGGAATGCCGGCGGCGCGTCGGCCAGTTGCCCATGCGCCGGGCCTTTTTGCAGCGCGTACCAGGCAATGTCCTCCAATTCGCTGAGCGCGCTCAGGACGGCTAGCTGCATCGACCGGTAGCGGTCGTTGCCGAATGTGGGACTGCCGGCCCAGACCAGCCCCACTTTGCGCTTCGACTTGTCGGTCGCGCCGAGCCGTTTGCGCCATGCGTTGATCTTCGCTTTGTCGGCGAACAGGTAGGGCAGCTCTGCGGGAATGTCGGCGACATCCATGCCGAGACACGACGGCACGCTCATCATGGGTACCCAGAAATCGTATTCATCGTCGGGTTTGCCGCTGAATGCGCGATGCACGCCTGCGATGCGTCCGACCAAAGGCAGTAGCGGCTCGCGCACACACAGGTCGACCGTCGCACCGCGCTGGGCCAGCACGCTCGCAAAGCGCAGGAACTGGAAGTGGTCGCCGAAACCCTGCTCGCCGACCAGCAGCAGACGACGCCCCTCGAGCGGTTCGCCACGCCATTCGGCAACGCCCGCCACCGCGATCGCGTCGTAGTCGCTCTTGCGCCAGCGCAGTGCGAATTCAGCCCAGCCTTGTCGATAGTCGCCGCGCTTGAGCAACAGCCACGCGAGATTCTGATGCGCGTCCGCGTAGTGCGGGTCGAGTGCGAGCGCCCGGCGATAGAAGCCATCCTCTTCGTCCAGCCGGCCTTGCGCACCGAGCGATCCACCCAGACACACGAGGTGAGCCGGAATCGGTTTGAGTGCGACCGCGCGCCGGTAATGCGCTTCAGCACCCGCGTAGTCGCCGAGCTTGCCGATCAGGCTGCCCAGATTAATGTGCGCCTCCACGTAATTCGCGCGCAGCGAGAGGGCTCGCTCGAAGCTGGCGATTGCCGCGCCGTGATCGCCTCGCGCTTTGTGCGCATTGCCCACGTTGAAGTGCGCTTCCGCCGACGTCGGGTCGAGCGACAAGACTTCGTGATAGCACACCAGGGCTTCGTCGAAACGCGCGAGCTTGCTGAGCGCCGTGCCGAGGTTCAGACGCGCGTCGAGCAGCGTGGGGTTCGAGGCCAGTGCCAACCGGTAGTGTTCGATCGCTTCGTTGAAGTCACCTTGTGCTTGCAGTGCGACGCCGAGGTTGTTGCGCGCATCGGCGAAATCCGGCTGGATTTGCAGCGCCTGGTCGTAGCAGATCATTGCTTCGTCGAGATGACCGAGTGCGGCGGCCACCAGTCCCCGGTTGCTCCAGCAGGCGGCGTCGCGACGGTCGAGTTTGAGCGCGCGGCTCATCAAGCTGGCAGCAGTGTCATGATCGCCGCGCTGGAATTGCAGCACGCCGAAGTAGTGGAGCGCGCCCGTATGGGCGGGATCGAGCGTGAGGGCTTCGCGATAGAGGGATTCGGCGGCGTCGAGACGGCCGGCTTGATGCGCTTCGAGCGCGGCGTCGATCAATGAGGCGAGGTAAGCGGCGTGCGGCGGTTCGGTGCGCGCGCGATCAGGCTGGGATCGATGTTCCATGGAAACCTGCGGGAGAGCGTCGGCGGTGCGCGTTGCGCGCGCCGCCGCGCGTGGATGGGAGAGCGTCCAGCATCGTATGGTCGCCCCCCATTTCCCGACGATCGGACGCATCCTAATTCGGTCGCATCCTGGCGTTCCAGTGACTCCATTTCACCGACGTATCGCAGAGCAGTCCGGCGATACGTCGGTGTCTCTCGACATCAGTGATGCGAGTCCTACAGAAACATCAGAAAGTTCAGCAGCAAGATATTCACGATCAGCAAGGTCAGCGCAGTGGGAATCTGCACCTTGATCACCGCGTTCTTGTCCGGCAGTTCCAGCAGCGCGGCCGGCACCATGTTGAAGTTCGCGGCCATCGGCGTCATCAGCGTGCCGCAGTAGCCGGAGAACATGCCGATCGCGACCATCACGGCCGGGTTGCCGTGAAACACGCCCACCAGAATTGGCACGCCCACGCCGCCCGTCATCACCGGGAACGCGGCGAAGCCGTTGCCCATCACCATGGTGAAGAGCGCCATGCCGATGCAGTACACGGCCACCGCAATGAAGCGATAGTCGAGGCTGATGTACGCCGTGGTCACGTGCGCGACGGCCTTGCCGACGCCCGCATCCGAGAACACGAGACCGAGCATGCCGAGCATCTGCGGCAGCACGGCGGCCCACGACAGCGCGTCGACCAGGCGGCGCGCTTCCTTCATCGACTGGCCGACGGTGTCGCGCGTCATCACGCAGGCAATTGCCAGCGCGATGACGCAGCCGATGCCGAAGCCGATCAGCGTGACGTTCGCCTTCTCGATCAGCGGCATGCCGTTGAACACCAGATGGCTCGCCGACAGCGTGATGATCACGGTGACGACCGGAATGGTCAGCGCGGGCACGAACAGCTTGTTACGCAGACGCGCGGCGCTCGCCTTGCGCGCTTCGAGCGACAGCACCCTGGGCTTGCCCGCAGTCACGCCGCCGAAGCCGGCAATCAGCGCCATGACGATCACGAGCACGCCGACCACGGCGGGCGGCAGCTTATCGCCGATCAGGAAGATCAGCGCGTAGAGAATCCAGAAGCCGCCGGCCGTTAAACGGCGCGGATGGTCCTTGTCCGTGACGATCATGCCGCCGACCACCAGCAGCACGAGGCCCAGCAGCCAGAAAAGATAGGTGATCGTGAACGTCATGCTTTGTCTCCTGCTGCGGATTGCGTCGACGAACCGGCGGCGTTGCTCGCCGTGGCATTGCCGCGCAGTTCGCGTTCGAGCCTGCGGTCGAGCAGATACAGGCGGAAGCCGTGAATGAGAAACGCGCAAATGGCGGTCGGAATGCCCCACACGGCCACGTGAATCGGTTCGACGATGATTCCCGCTTCCTTGAGGAAGGTGGTCATCAGCACAATCGCGCCGAACGCGACGAAGATGTCCTCGCCGAAGAAGAGGCCGACGTTGTCGGTCGCCGCGGAGAACGCGCGCAGTTTGAAACGCACCGCGTCGCTGATCTTGCCGAAGCGGGTTTCGGTCGCGCCTTCGGCCATCGGCGCGATCAGCGGACGCACCATCTGCGGATGGCCGCCGAGCCCGGTCAGGCCGACCGCGGCGGTCAGCTCGCGCACCAGCAGATAGACGATCAGAAGTCGCCCCGCGGTCGCGGCCTTGATGCTGCCGATCCATGTTTGCGCCCGTTCACGCAGGCCGTGCCGCTCGAGCAAGCCGATCACGGCGAGCGGCAGAAGAATGATCAGCGGGATATTGCGGGTCTTGATGAAGCCGGTGCCGATCTCGGCGAGAATCTTTTCAGGCGGGAAGTGCGCGGCCAGGCCCGTGATGACCGCGGCGACCGCCACGATCAGCATCGGATTGAACCGCAATAAAAAGCCGACGATGATGACGGCCACGCCAATGAGCGGCCATAGACTGACTGTTGTCTGCATCTGGATCTCCAAACAGGGTTTCAACCTCGCCGCTTGTGACGGCTAACGTGGGCCGGCGGCTGGTCGTCCAGACGCCGTCTTGTTGCCACGGCTCTTGACGGCCGCGTTTGCTTCGAACTACACCTGCATTTACACCTGCGCCTGCTGATCGACTGCGGGTACTGCAATGTGTCCTGTACCTGGCAAACGCCCCGCTTGAAGCGGGGCGTTGCAAGGTGCACGAGGTTTGAATCGCGCTGTCCGGCTCGCGCTCTGGCGACGCTTCGGCCGGCGCTTCAGGCGCGCGCCGCACCGGCCGCGTGGACCTCGATGCCGGCTTCCTGCAACGCGCCGCGAATGCGCCGCGCGAACGCCAGCGCATGCGGACCGTCGCCGTGCAGGCAGATGGTCTGCGCGTTCAGCGACACCCATTGACCATCCACGGCCTGCACGCGCTGCTCGCGAATCATTGCGAGCGTGCGCGTCAGCACTTCGTCTTCGTCGTCGAGCAGCGCGCCGGGCTCTTTGCGTGGCACCAGCGAACCGTCCGCGCGATAGCCGCGATCGGCGAAGACTTCTTCGACGGCGACGAGACCCGCGTTGCGCGCGGCCGTCACGAGTCCGCTGTTGGCAAGCGCGAACACCGCCACCGATGGATCGAAATCGTGCACCGCGGAGACGATCGCATCGGCGATCTTGCTGTCGCGCGCGGCCTGGTTATACAGCGCGCCGTGCGGCTTGACGTGCGCGATGCGCCCGCCTTCAGCCTGGGCAATCGCCGACAGGGCCCCGAGCTGATACAGCACGCCCGCGTAGATGTCGTTGGCCGGCAGGTCCATTTCCTTGCGGCCGAAATTTTCCGGATCGTTGAAGCTCGGATGCGCGCCGATCGACACGCCTTTCTCCACCGCCCAACGCACGCAGTCGCGCATCGCATTGGCGCCGCCCGCATGCCAGCCGCACGCGATGTTGGCCGAGCTGACCAGGTCGAGCAGTGCCTCGTCGGACCCGCAGCCTTCGCCGAGATCGGCGTTCAAATCGATTTCCATGGTGTTCCTCTACTTTTCAACAAAACGCCGGGGTGCCGCGGGTTTTCCTGGGCTCCCTCGGCGGCCGGCGCACAGCGCCGGCTTGGAGACGCTCATCGTTACAGTGCCGCGACGGCCGCTTGCCGTGCGCAGCGTTCTTCATGCATTGCGATTGCGGCGTCGATCTGCCGCAAATACGTGCGTTCGTCCAGTAGAGCCTGGCGCGCCTCGTAGGGCGTCGTCGGGATGAAGCGGACCGCGGCGTTCAGGCGGACTTGCGCGAGCTTCCACAGATCGGCCTGAATCACCGCGCCGATCTTCGGATAGCCGCCGGTGGTTTGCGCGTCGCTCATCAACACGATCGGCTGGCCGTTCGGCGGCACCTGGATCGTGCCGGGCAGCACAGCGTGCGAAAGCAGATCGGCCTTGCGCGTGCGCTTGAGTTCGGTGCCCGCGAGGCGGTAGCCCATGCGATTACTGTTCGGCGTGACGAGCCATTCATCGGACCAGAACGACTCGTGGGCTTCATCGGTGAAGCTCTCGTATTCCGGCCCGCGCAGTACGCGGATCGGCACCGCCCACGGCACGCCCGACGGATGACGGCCGCGCCGCAGCGGCTCATGCACCAGCACGAACTTGCACCAGGCGGGCGCCTTTACGCCGAATTCCGGCGCCTCGGAGGTAAAGCCGAGATGGCCGCGCTGTGGCGGCGCGCCGACCGGCAGGCGGTCGCCGTCGCGCAGCGCGCGGCCGCCGAGTCCGCCGAAATGGCCGGCCAGATCGGTGCTGCGCGAGCCGAGCATCGGCAGGACGTCGACGCCGCCCGCCACGCACACATAGCCGCGCATGCCTCGCTTCGCCGCATTGAGCACCAGCTCCTGGCCGGCCTGCACCGGCAGGCTCCACCATGAGTAGACCGGCTTGCCGTCGAGCGTTGCGCCGAATTCGGTGCCGGTGATAGCGACCCGCGTGGCGCGCAGAAAGCGCAGCACGGTCGGGCCGAAGGTGATCTCCAGACCCGCCGCATCGGGCCGGTTGCCGACCAGCCGGTTGCCGACTTCGAGCGACAGACGATCGAGCGCGCCCCCCATCGCGACGCCGAGATGCCGGTAGCCGTGACGGCCGAGATCCTGAATCGTGGTCAACAGACCCGCGCGAATCACATCGATCATGCGTGTATCCCCGCGATCGTGAAGCGCACCCGGTCGCCCGGCTGCAACAGCGTGGGCGGCCGGCGCGCCGGGTCGAACAGCGGCAGCTCGGTGCGGCCGATCAACTGCCAGCCGCCGGGCGAAGTGGCCGGATAAATCCCGGTCTGCTCGCCACCGATGCCGACTGAGCCGGCCGGCACTTCGAGCCGCGGCGACGCGCGACGCGGCGTATGCAGCGCGGCTTCGAGGCCGCCCATATAGGCGAAGCCCGGCTGGAAGCCGAGAAAGAACACCACGTACTCGCCCTGCGAATGACGTTCGACGACCTCGCGCACGCTCAAGCCCGTGTGATTGGCGACCGTTTCCAGATCGGGGCCGAACTCGCCCCCGTACTGCACCGGAATCTCAACTTCGCGGCCCGGCGCGGGCGCGTCGCTCACCGCATCCCACGCCGCTTGAAGATGACTCACCAGCGCGTCGCGGTCGGCTTCGAGCGGGTCGAAGACGAGCGTGAGGTTGTTCATGCCCGGCACCACCTCCAGCACATGCGGCCAGTCGCGCGCGGCCTCGGCGGCCGCCCACACGCGCCGCTGGCATTCCAGCGTGGCGGGCGGCGGCGCCTCGCAGACTAGCGCGGCATCGCCGAGCGGAAAAATTCTAGGTTGGCTCATGGATCAAGGGCCCAGGTCGAGTCGGAGGATTCGGGCACGGCACGCCCTCTGATCGGTTATCGACATCGGGCAGGCGACGGTTGAAGCGTACATTATCAATAAAATATCAACAATTTCTCAATAAGCGTTTGTGCCAGGCTCCCTGGGAGCGAACGCGCGTCGTACACTCCCGACACCTTCCCAACCTGTTTGCCGAGAATCGTCACCATGTCGCGCCATCCCACCAAGATCGTCTCCTCGGAACATCTCGTGTCCGAGACCAGCGCGGAACTGTCCGAACTCGAGTACGCGCTCATCATGGCGGGCAATGCATTCAACCGATGGATGGTGCGCTGCATGTCGGCGGCCGGCGAAAAGGACATGACCGCGATCGAGGTCTCGCTGCTGCACCACGTCAGCCATCGCGAGCGACGCAAGAAGCTGGCGGACATCTGCTTCGTGCTGAATATCGAGGACACGCACGTCGCCACCTACGCGTTGAAGAAGCTCGTAGCTAGAGGGTATGTAAAAAGCGAAAAGACCGGCAAGGAAGTGTTTTTCTCGGCGACCGATGCGGGCCGCGAGCTCTGTCTGAAATATCGTGAGGTGCGCGAGAGCTGTCTGATTTCGACGCTGAAGGAAAGCGGTCTCACCAACGAGCAGATCGGCGAAGCGGCGCAACTGATGCGCAACGCGTCAGGTCTTTACGACACGGCGGCGCGGGCGGCGGCGTCTTTATAACGCAGGGCTGTCTGTTTGCCGCAGCGCGGCGCTTGCCGGATGCTTAGTCCACCGGGCGCGGATAGAGTGCAGCCTCGGTGACGATCAGGTCGAGCGGAATGTCGTGGACTTCGCGTAGAAATGCTTGCGTTCGGCATGCTTCATACGCGATGCCGACCGTGATCGGCCGAGTCTCTCCGGGCCACGCAGCCAGCGTGCGATCGTAATAGCCGCCGCCGTAGCCGAGCCGGTAGCCGTGCGAATCGAAGCCCACGCACGGCACGAACAGCAATTGCGGAATCACAATGCGCCCGGACGTGGGCTCGCCGATCTTGTGGTGGCCGATCCTCATCGGCGTGGTGGGGGTCCATGCGTGAAACTCAAGCGGGGCGCCACGTTCCTTGACGACCGGCAGACTCGCCTCGCGTTGCGCGCCGGCCGCGAGCCAGACCGAGATAGCGGGGCGCGCGTCGAACTCGCCGGCGAGCGGCCAGTAAAATCCCACGCTGTGCACGCCGTACTGCTTCAACGCATCGAGCAGGTGCCGCGCGAGCGCGGTATTGTGCGCCGGCTCGGAAGCGGCTTGCAGCCTTGCTTCCAATAGCATTTTCCGCAGCGCCTTTTTCGATTCCGCGGCAGGGTTGCATGCTATGCTTGGGTTCAATTCGCGCTCCAGAAACAACGATGTCAAAACGCCTTTACCGAGTATATCGCGCGGCCGGTCTGGCGCTTGCCGCTGCGGCACTCGTCGCGTGCAGCACGGCCTCCGCCGTCAAGCCCCTTCCCCTTTCGCAACTCACGAACGACGACCAGATCTTCGTCCAACTGCGCGAAGCCGCCCGCAATAATGACGCAGGGCGCGCCGCGCAACTGGCTGCCATGATTCCGAGCTACCCGGCGCCTTCGTATCTGGAGTACTTCCAGATCAAGCCGCAGTTGTTCGATTCGAGCGGCCACGCGCGGATCGACGCGCCGGATGCGCCGGTGCTGGCGTTCCTGCAGAAGTACGACGGCCAGGCGATCGCCGACCGCATGCGCAACGACTACCTCACGGTGCTCGGCGCGCGGCACGACTGGCGCAACTTCGATCAGCAATACGCCCGCTTCGTGCTGAACGACGACACGCAGGTCAAGTGCTACGCGCTCGAATCGCGTGCCTCGCGCGGCGAAAATGTCGCCGACGCGGCGCGCGCGCTACTGGTCGATCCGAAGTGGTACGGCGACGGCTGCGTCGATCTGATCACCTCGCTGTCTATCAACCAGCAGTTCAGTTCCGCGGACGTGTGGCAACAGATTCGCCTCGCCTACGAACAGAACTACACCAACACGGGTGCGAAGCTCGTCGACGCGCTCAGCAACCAGCCGCCCGATCCGGTGCTGTTCAATCAGGCCACCACTACGCCGCCGTTGCTGCTGGCGCGTGGTGTAGGTCCGGATACGCAGTCGCATCAACTGGCGCTGCTGGCCATCACGCGCATGGCGCGCAACGATCCGGCCATGGCCGCAGCCACGTTCGCGTCGGTGGCGCCGTCGCTGAGCTCGCCCGAACGCGCCATCGGCTGGGGCACGATTGCCTATCAGGCGGCCGCTAAACAGATGCCGAGCGCGGTGGACTGGTATCGCCTGTCGGTGAATGCGCCGCTGTCGAATCCCGCCTATGAATGGCGCACCCGCACCGCCTTGCTCGCGGGCGACTGGACGATGGTGCGCTGGTCGATCGAACAGATGCCTGCTGCGCTGCGCAATCAGCCGTCGTGGGTATATTGGCATGCCCGCTCGCTCAAGCAGGCCGGCGACACGACCACGGCCAACCAGGAATTCGAGTCGATCTCGCAGGGCTACAACTTCTACGGCCAACTGGCGGCGGAAGAGTTGGGCCAGAAGATCACGGTTCCCCCGAAAACCACGGTGAGCGACGCCGAAGTGCAGCAGGCCGGCAATACGCCCGGTTTCGATCTGGCGCAGCGTTTCTACGCGCTGAATCTGCGGCTCGAAGGCAATCGCGAATGGAACTGGCCGCTGCGCACCATGAGCGACCGGCAACTGATCGCAGCCGCCGAATACGCACGCCGTATCGAGCTGTATGACCGCACCGTCAATACCGCGGACCGCACGAAGAGCGAGCACGATTTCTCGCTGCGGTATCTGTCGCCGTTCAAGGATATCGTCGAGCGCGATTCGCAGTCGAATGGCCTGGATGTGGAATGGGCCTACGGCCTGATTCGCCAGGAGTCGCGCTTCATCATGAACGCGCGCTCGGAAGTCGGCGCGAGCGGGTTGATGCAGCTGATGCCGGGTACCGCGCAGCTGGTCGCGAAGAAGATCGGCCTCGGTCCGATCTCGCGCGAGCAGATGAACGACATCAACACCAATATCCTGCTCGGCACGAACTATCTGTCGATGATCTAC
Source organism: Paraburkholderia sp. BL27I4N3 (assembly GCF_003386115.1). Lineage (NCBI taxonomy): Bacteria > Pseudomonadati > Pseudomonadota > Betaproteobacteria > Burkholderiales > Burkholderiaceae > Paraburkholderia > Paraburkholderia sp. BL27I4N3. The sequence goes on from NZ_QREJ01000001.1 coordinate 4,497,872, forward strand.
AATCAATTCGACGGATCGGCCGTGTTAGCCACCGCGGGCTATAACGCCGGCCCCGGCCGTCCGCGTAACTGGCGGCAGTCCTTGCAGCATCCGGTGGAAGGCGCGATCTTCGCCGAGGCGATTCCGTTCCAGGAAACGCGCGACTACGTTAAGAATGTGTTGTCCAACACGGTCTACTACGCGGCATTGTTCGAAGGCCGTCCGCAATCGCTGAAGGCGCGTCTGGGTTATATCGCGCCGTAAAGCGCCGTGCCGCCGCCGCTTCATTCAGAGGCGGCGGCGCGCCACGCCAGCCGTTGCCGCGGCTTCCACCAGGGAGTCGAAAATGCGACATAAAGCCATTGCGATCATTGGAGGCTCCGGTTTTATCGGCAGCCATCTCGTCAACGCCCTCGTCGAAATGGGCAAAGACGTGCGCATCGCCACCCGGCGGCGCTACAACGCCCGCCATCTCACCCTCTTGCCCATCGACGTGATCGAAGCGGACGTGTTCGATCCGGTTCAGCTCGCGCGCTTCGTCGAAGGCGCGGATTGCGTGATCAATCTGGTGGCCACGCTGCACGGCAAACGCGGCACGCCGTACGGTCCGGAATTCGCGCGGATGCATGTGGAATTGCCGACCAAAATCGTCGCCGCATGCGAAGGCAAGGGCGTGCACCGGCTGCTTCATATCAGTGCGCTTGGCGCCGACCCGAACGGGCCGAGCATGTACACACGCTCGAAGGGCGACGGCGAGAAGGCCGTGCACGCCGCGAATCTGGCGTGGACGATTTTCCGGCCCTCCGTGGTGTTCGGCCCGGAAGATCAATTCCTCAACAAGTTCGCCATGTTGCAACGGATGTTTCCGGTGATTCCGCTTGCCATGCCGGATGCGAAATTTCAGCCAGTCTATGTCGGCGACGTGGCGAAGGCGATCGTCAATGTGCTCGATCTCGATGCCGCCGGCGGACGCACCTATGAACTGGGCGGCCCAACCGTTTACTCGCTCGAAGATCTCGTCAAATATTGCGGCGATGTGATCGGCAAGCATGCACGCATCATCCGCCTGCCGGAAGCGTTCGCGCGGCTGCAGGCGCTGACCTTCGAAATGGCGCCCGGCGAACCGGTGATCTCGCGCGACAATCTCGATTCGATGAAAGTCGACAACGTGTTGAGCGGACCGCTTGCGCCCGAACTCGGCATCGAGCCGGCCAGCATCGAAACGATCGCGCCGATCTATCTGACCGGGGCGTCGACGCGTTCACGTTTCGACGCATTCCGCGCCAGCGCGGGACGTTAAATTTCCTCTCATTCCTTGTACAAAGCATGAAGCTGCTTATTGGTGATAAGAACTACTCGTCATGGTCGATGCGGCCGTGGCTGCTATTCAAACATTTCGGCATTCCGTTCGAGGAAGTGTTGATTCATCTGAATCAACCGGACACCAACGCGAAAGTGCTCGCGCTTGCGCCGTCGGGTCCAGGCAAGATCCCCTGCATGGTCAACGACGACGGTTCCGCGACATGGGATTCCCTGGCGATCGCCGAAACGCTGGCCGAGCGCTTTCCGCAACATGCGCTGTGGCCGCGCGACGCGGCGGCGCGCAGCCGCGCGCGTAGCGTGAGCGCGGAAATGCATTCGGGCTTCGGGGAATTGCGCTCGGACATGTGGATGAACATTCGCGCGTCGTTTCCAGGCAAGAATGCAACGCCGGGCGCGTTGGCAAATATCGCGCGGATCGAGGCGATCTGGCGCGACTGTCTCGACGCTTACGGCGGCCCGTTTTTATTCGGCGAGTTCAGCATTGCCGACGCAATGTACGCGCCGGTCGTGATGCGCTTCAACACGTGGCAACCCGCGTTGTCGGAAGTTTCCAAAGCTTATATGCAGCGCGTGACCGAACTGCCGGCGGTGAAGGCGTGGATCGGCGACGCGCTGAACGAAACGCACGCGGTTGCCTACCTAGACGTATGCCCATGAACATCTACGCTGTAGGCGGTGCGATTCGCGACGAGTTGCTGGGCGTTCCGGTGCAGGACCGTGATTACGTGGTGGTCGGCGCGACGCCGGAGCAGATGGTGGCGCAAGGCTACCGGCCGGTGGGCAAGGATTTTCCGGTGTTCCTGCATCCGCAGACGCACGAGGAGTACGCGCTCGCCCGCACGGAGCGCAAGACGGCGGCAGGCTATCACGGCTTCCAGTTCTTTTATGCGCCGGACGTGACGCTCGAGGAAGACCTGGCGCGCCGCGACCTGACCATCAACGCCATGGCGCGCGAGGTGCGTCCGGACGGCGAGTTGACCGGCCCGGTGATCGATCCGTTCAACGGCCAGGGCGACTTGCAGGCGCGCCTGTTTCGTCACGTCGGTGACGCGTTTCTCGAAGACCCCGTGCGGATTTTGCGGATCGCGCGGTTTGCGGCGCGCTTTGTGGATTTCACGGTCGCGCCGGAGACGTTGACGCTCATGCGCAAGATGGTGGCTGATGGCGAAGTGGATGCGCTGGTGGCCGAGCGCGTGTGGCAGGAAGTATCGCGCGGCTTGATGGAGAAGAAACCGTCGCGGATGTTCGAGGTGCTGCGCGAGTCCGGCGCGTTGGCGCGGATTCTGCCCGAGATTGACGCGCTGTTTGGCGTGCCGCAGCGTGCCGATTATCACCCTGAGGTGGATACGGGTGTGCACGTGATGATGGTGGTCGATCATGCCGCGCAGCAGGGCTACGCGCTGCCGGTTCGATTTGCCGCGCTGGCGCATGATCTCGGCAAAGCGACCACACCGGAAGACGTGTTGCCGCGGCATATCGGCCACGAGGCGCGTAGCGTGGATCTGTTGAAGCCGTTATGCGAGCGGTTGCGGGTGCCGAACGATTGCCGCGATCTTGCGGTGCTGGTCGCGCGGGAGCATGGCAATATTCATCGCGTGATGGAGATGGGCGCTGCCGCGCTGGTGAGATTGCTTGAGCGTAGTGATGCGATTCGGAAACCTGCGCGGTTTGCTGAAGCCTTGCAGGCGTGTGAGGCGGATGCTCGCGGGCGGTTGGGGTTTGAGATGCGGGAGTATCCGCAGGCTGAGAGGTTGAGAGTCGCTCTTGTCGCTGCGCGTGGCGTCGATGCCGGTGCTGTGGCTAAGCGGCTTGCTGATGCGCCTGCTGGGATTAAGGATGCTGTGCATCAGGAGCGGGTGCGGGCTGTGGAGTTGGCTATTGCATGAGGGTTGGGGCGGCTCGGTTGTTGGGTTTCGTTATGCTTGGGGTGTTGGCCTTTTCTTGAATTTTAGTGGTCTATTGGCGTTGCCCCTGTGCGGGGGGACCTATCCGTAATTTCGTGGGCGGGGCATATCATGAGGGATCAAGGTCATGGATATGCCGATGAAAAAGAAACGCACCGTCGCGTCTCAGGCAGCGGCCCGCGGGCCGCTGCCTGAACTGCCTGAAGCGCTGCTGGATGAACTGGTGAAGGGTCCGATGACGCCCGCCGAGGTTCAGGACCTGATGCTGGCGTTCAACAAGGCGCTCATCGAGCGCGCGATGGGCGCCGAAATGAACATGCATCTGGGCTACCGGCCCGGCCAGCCCAAGCCTGCGGAGCAGACCAATGAACGCAACGGCGCCAGCGGCAAGACAGTCATCACCGAGCGTGGCCCGGTGCGGGTCGATCTGCCGCGCGACCGTGAAGGCAGCTTCGAGCCGATCCTGATTCCCAAACACGAGCGCCGTTTCACGGGCTTCGACGAACGCATCATTGCCATGTACGCACGGGGCATGAGCGTGCGCGAGATCCAGGCGTTTCTGGCCGAAAGCTATGGCACCGAGGTCTCGCCCGACTTCATCAGTTCGGTCACCGATGAGGTGATGGCCGAAACGCTTGCCTGGCAAAGCCGTCCACTTGAGCCGATGTACCCGGTGGTGTTCTTCGACGCGCTGCGCGTGAAGATCCGTGGTGACGGTGTGGTGAGCAATAAGGCGGTGTATCTGGCGCTGGGCATTCAGGCCGACGGCCAGCGCGACGTGCTCGGCCTGTGGATCGAGCAGACCGAAGGTGCGAAGTTCTGGCTGAAGGTGTTCAATGAACTGAAGACCCGGGGCTGCCAGGACATCCTGATCGCGGTGGTCGACGGCCTGAAGGGGCTGGCCGAGGCGATCGGCACGGCGTACCCGCGCACGGCCGTGCAGACCTGCATCGTGCACCTGATCCGCAACAGCCTGGAATACGCCAGTTACAAGGACCGCAAAGGCGTCGCCGCAGCGCTGCGTCCGGTCTATGCCGCCGCGAACGAACAGGCCGCGCAGCAGGCCCTGGAGGCCTTTGCCGAAGGGCCATGGGGCGCGAAGTATCCGACCATCGTGCAGTCGTGGCGACGGGCGTGGGAGAACGTCACACCGTTCTTCGTGTTTCCGCCCGACATACGCCGTGTCGTCTACACCACGAATGCCATTGAGAGCCTGAACATGCAACTACGCAAGATCATCAAGACCCGCGGCCACTTCCCCAACGACGAGGCCGCCATCAAGCTATTGTGGCTGGCATTGCGCAACGTGCTGGCGAAGTCTGTACGGGCGGCATTCGACTGGTCCTCCGCCATGAACCAGTTCGCTATTCTGTTTGGAGAGCGTTTTACCAACGCACGCGGGTAACTCCGCTAACCGCCTCGCACACAAAAATGCGGACAGGCTCGTGCGGGGCGGCACTTACTTCTCTTTGCCGGCCGCAAAGAGAAGTAAGCAAGAGAAAGCGGCTCAAACCGCCAGTTCTTAAGCGGGTCCCTCGCGCAGTCACGGTAGTGGTGCATCTGGAATCAGTGTTTTCGCACACTCCGCGCCAGTGACCAAGGGCTCATCAGCTCCCGCTCCGCACTGCGTGCGTCGCGGACGGGTATGCTTTGGAAACCTAATTTTTGATGTGCGCGGCGCGTCAAACAGCGGCAGCAAAAGTGTCGTGAGCACTGACGATTTGAACGTACAGAGCGGCGTGATGAACGCCGCTTCGGCGCGCGCAGCGACGCTGGAAGAATGACTGCTTTGTCACTCACGCCGAATGTGCGGGAGCACAGATTCCAGATTTGCCACTATCGCGGCTGTGCGGGGGACCCGCTTAAGAATTAGCGGTTTGAGCCGCTTTCTCTTGCTTACTTCTCTTTGCGGCCGGCAAAGAGAAGTAAGTGCCGCCCCGCATAGGGGCAACGCTAATAGACCACGAACAAAGCAAGGAAAGGCCAACCCCAGAGCAATCAGAAAAAAAGAAAGCCCCCCCACCGCCAAAGGCAAAACCCCCACCCTACAAAACCCTGGCAACAATCGACAACACCATAGAAAGCACCAACGTCGACATAAACGGAAACGGATACTCCCGCCCAAAAATCCGCAATGTCACATCACCGGGCAAACGCCCAATGCCAATCTTCCTAAGCCACGGCCAGCAGGACGACAACACCGCCACCGCAATAAACGTAGTCAACAGCCAGCGAATCATGGCCGCCTCCTGAAGCAAAAATTCACAACGTATGCGACCGGTCGCCGCTGGAAAACGCTTGCAGCGTGTCATCCAGTCCGCGCGAAAACGCGATCACCTTGAACAGTTCCCCCATCTCCGCCTCCGACAACAACTTCTGCACCGCATTCGCCGCAGGCAAATATCTCGCCGTATCCGCAGGATCGATTTCAGATAACACGTCGGTAATCCCGGCATTCAGCAGAAACCGCGCTTGCGACGTAAAGCCCAGCAAATCCACGCCCGTCTCGACGCCCGCTTCGGCGATGCCGGTAAATTCCACATGCGCCGTGATGTCCTGCAAACCCGGATAGAGGAACGGATCGCCATGCGCCCGATGCCGGTAGTGACACATCAACGTGCCCTGTGCGCGCTGCGCATGGTAATACTCGTGACGCGGAAAACCATAGTCGATGAAGAAGGCCGCGCCGCGCGCAAGCATCGTGCAGATGGTGCGTGTGAATGCGCTCGCCGCGTCGTGCGTCTCGGTCACGTAGTCTTCGCCGGCGGTTTCGATTTCCGACAGCAGCGCGAGGTCCGCCGCGGCGGACACAGGCCGGTCGTCGAATGCGAGCGCCTCGTTGCGCCATACCACGCCGCGCTCGAACCACGCCCCGCCGTTGAACGCGAACAACCGCACCGGCATCGCGTCCAACACCTCGTTGCCGATCACCACGCCCTCGAACCGCTCCGGCAAAGCATCCAGCCAGCGCACTTTGGCAGCGAGCGTGGGCGCGGCGGCTTCAACCGTTTCCCGTTGGCGTTCGCGAAGCTCGCCGGACAGATCAACGATCGAGTAGCTGTCGAATTCCGCACCCAATGCGTCGAGCGCGTTCAGCACGCCGGCGGCGAGTTTGCCCGTGCCGGCCCCGAATTCCATCACGTCGCGCGTGCCGCTCGCTTGCAAGGCCTCGGCCACCGGGCGCGCCAGCGTCGCGGCGAACAGCGGCGACAGTTCCGGGGCGGTAACGAAGTCGCTGCCGTCGTCGCCGCGCAGCCCGAATTTGCGGGCGCCGCCGCTGTAATAGCCGAGTCCCGGCGCGTACAACGCACGTTCCATGTAGCGGTCGAACGGCAACCAGCCGCCGGCGGCGTCGAGCTCCGTACGGATCTGCGCGACCAGCGCTTCGGACTGCGCAAGCGCGCTCGGGCCGGGAGCAGGTAAACTATCGGGTTGGTGAGCTTTCGGATTCATCCCCGCATTGTAAATGACCGCCTCTCTGGACACCGCCACCCCCCGCGCGCCCGACACGCCGCGCGTCGTGCTGATTACTGGCGCCGCCCGCCGTATCGGGCGCGCGCTCGCGCTCGGCTTTGCCGCGCGTGGCTGGGACGTGGCCGTCCATTACGGCGCTTCGCGCGAGGAAGCGGGCGAACTGGTCGCTGAAATCACCGCCTTGGGCCGCCGGGCTGTCGCCTTGCAGGCCGAATTGGGCGATGAGGCGCAGGTCGAGCGCCTTTTGCCGGCTTGTATCGACGCCTTGGGCCGGCCGTCGTGTATCGTCAACAATGCGTCGCGCTTCGAGGAAGACACGGCGCAGACCGTCGGTTACGACCTGCTGCTGAAGCTGACCGCGATGAACGTCGCCGCGCCGCTGGTGCTGGCGCGCAGGCTGTTCGAGGCGACGCCGGAAGCCGCGCGCACCGACGAAAGCCTGCGCGGCGTCGTCATCAACGTGCTGGATCAGAAGCTGTACAACATGAATCCGGACTATCTGTCGTACACGCTGACCAAGGCGGCGTTGCAGACAGCCACGGTCGCGCTGGCGCAGGCGCTGGCGCCGAAAGTGCGCGTGGTCGGGCTGGCGCCCGGTCTGACGATGCAATCCGGCGATCAAACGCCGGACGGTTTCGCCGCCGCTCACCGTACTACGCCTTTGGGCCGCGCGTCGCGGGCCGAGGATATTGTCGCCGCCGCGCTGTATCTCGCGGATGCAGCCGGCGTCACCGGAACGACGCTGGTGGTCGACGGCGGGCAGCATCTCGTGCCCCTGCCGCGCGACGTTATGTTTTTGACGGGCGCCTGAAGCGCGCGCGGCCGGCCGGCCGTATTAGCGGCCGCCGCTGCGTTGTGAAGCGTCCCTTTGCGTGCTCCGCACGCCTTTTTCGACTGGAACGAACATGTTTGCCGCTCTTTCGCATCCCCGGCTCGCCGATTGCCGCCGGCTTTTTCTGCGCAATTACGAAGTGCATATCAACATCGGCGTGCACGACTTCGAAAAGCGCGGCGAACAGCGCGTCGTGATCAACGTCGAACTGTTCGTGCCGCTCGCACTGTCCACGCCGGTTCAGGACAAACTGAACGAAGTCGTCGACTACGACTTCATGCGCTCCACCATTTCGCGCCGGGTCGAGCAAGGTCACATCCACTTGCAGGAAACGCTTTGCGACGACCTCGTCAAGACCATGCTCGAGCATCCGCAAGTGCGGGCCGCGCGCGTGTCGACGGAAAAGCCGGACGTTTATCCTGACTGCGACGCGGTGGGCGTCGAAGTCTTCCGTATCAAAGAGGATTGAGCCATGAATGCTCCGGAAATCCTGAACGGCGCCGCGACCGTGGCCAGCGCCTCGACTGCCGATGCAAGCGAGGCCGGGCAAGCCGCCGGGCGCGCCAAGACGCCGCTCACGCGCCGTGAGCAGAAGGAAGCGTACGAGAACAACAAGCTCTTCAAGCGGCTCGCGCGCCAGGTTGGCGAGGCAATCGTCGACTTCAACATGATCGAGAACGGCGACAAGGTCATGGTGTGTCTGTCGGGCGGCAAGGACAGCTACGCGATGCTCGAAATTCTGATGCGGCTGCGCGAGCGCGCGCCGATCAACTTCGATATCGTCGCGGTGAACCTCGACCAGAAGCAGCCAGGCTTTCCCGAGCACGTGCTGCCCGAGTACCTGAAGCAGCTCGACATTCCGTTTCATATCGAGAATCAGGACACGTACAGCATCGTCAAGCGGCTGGTGCCGGAGGGTAAGACTACCTGCTCGCTATGCTCGCGACTGCGGCGCGGCATTCTTTACCGCGTGGCCGGCGAACTCGGCGCGACCAAGATCGCGCTCGGCCATCATCGCGACGACATTCTACAAACGCTGCTGCTGAACATGTTTTACGGCGGCAAGCTGAAGGGCATGCCGCCCAAGCTGCAATCGGACGACGGCAAGAATATCGTGATTCGCCCGCTCGCCTACGTGAAGGAAACCGATCTGGAGAAGTACGCCGAGCTGCGTGAATTCCCGATCATTCCGTGCAACCTGTGCGGCAGCCAGCCGAATCTGAAGCGCGCGGAAATGAAGGCGCTCGTGCGCGATTGGGAGAAGCGCTTCCCAGGACGCATCGAAAATATGTTCAATGCCTTGTCCAACGTCGTGCCCTCGCATTTGATGGACCACAAGCTGTTCCCGTTCGCGGGCCTGCGAGCGACCGGCGAGGCCGATCCGCAAGGCGATATCGCCTTCGACGAAGAGCCGTGTTCGACCGATGCCGGAGAAAGCGCAATGCCCGGCGCAACAAAGTCGATTTCCATCGTCCAGTTCGACGATCTTTGACAAAAAGCGCCCGTGGTATGGGCGTTTCCGCACATTGCAGTACGCATCGAGGCCGCCACAGCGGCCCTTTTCGCTAGAGGGTGCGTGTTAGAATCGTCGCCTCCAAACTCGTCTATTTGCCGTGCCATGAACATTGTGATTTTGGCGGCAGGCACCGGCAAGCGCATGCGGTCCGCGCTTCCCAAGGTGCTTCATCCCCTGGCTGGCCGGCCGCTGCTCGCTCACGTCATCGACACGGCTCGCACGCTCAAGCCCACGCATCTCGTCGTGGTGATCGGCCATGGCGCCGAAGCGGTGCGCAAAGCGGTTGCCGCTCCGGACGTGCAGTTCGCCGTGCAGGAACAGCAGCTCGGCACGGGGCACGCGGTGCAACAGGCGTTGCCGCTGCTCGATCCGTCCGCGCCCACGCTGGTGCTTTACGGCGACGTGCCGCTCACGCGCGCCGGCACACTGCAGGCGCTGACCGAGCAGGCGGGGCAAGGTGGTTACGGCGTGCTCACCGTCACGCTCGCGGACCCGAGCGGCTACGGCCGGATCGTGCGTGATGCACAAGGCAAGGTGGCACGCATCGTCGAGCAGAAAGACGCCACGCCCGAGCAGCTCGAGATTGCCGAGATCAACACCGGCATCATCGTCGCGCCGACGGAGCGTTTGGGCGGCTGGCTTGCCGCGCTGAAGAACGACAATGCGCAAGGCGAGTTCTATCTGACCGACGCAGTCGAGATGGCAATCGAAGCCGGACTCGAAGTCGTGACCACGCAGCCGGAAGACGAGTGGGAAACGCTTGGCGTAAATAGCAAGCAGCAGCTTGCCGAACTCGAGCGCATTCATCAGCACAACGTGGCGGATGCGCTGCTGGTCGCGGGCGTAACGCTCGCCGATCCGGCGCGGCTTGATGTGCGCGGCACGCTCGAATGCGGCCGCGATGTCTCGATCGACGTGAACTGCGTGTTCGAAGGCCGCGTGACGCTGGCTGACAACGTCACCATCGGACCGAACTGCGTGATCCGCGATGCGAGCATCGGCGCCGGCACGCGCGTCGACGCGTTCACGCACATCGAGGGCGCCGAAGTCGGCGCGAATGCCGTGCTCGGACCGTATGCGCGCTTGCGCCCCGGCGCGTCGCTGCACGACGAGTCGCATGTCGGCAACTTTGTCGAGGTGAAGAACGCGGTGCTCGGCCGCGGTTCGAAAGCGAACCACCTCACGTATATCGGCGACGCGGATATCGGCGCGCGCGTGAACATCGGCGCGGGCACCATCACCTGCAATTACGACGGCGCGAACAAGTTCCGCACGATCATCGAAGACGACGTGTTCGTCGGTTCGGATACGCAACTGGTTGCGCCGGTTCGCGTGAAGCGCGGCGCGACCATCGCGGCGGGCACCACGGTCTGGAAGGACGTCGAAGCCGACGCGCTGGCCCTGAACGAAAAGACGCAAACGAGCAAAACGGGCTACGTGCGTCCGACCAAAAAGAAGAGCTGATAGGCATGGTGCGCGTAACAGGCGCGCTCATTGAAATCCAGCACCTAGAGCACTCAAAAGGAATGAGCCATGTGTGGCATTGTCGGCGCGGTAGCGCAACGTAACATCGTTCCCGTCCTGATCGAAGGACTGCGTCGCCTCGAATATCGCGGCTACGATTCGTGCGGCGTGGCCGTGCTCGGCGAAAACGGTCCGCGTCGCGCGCGCAGCGTGGCGCGCGTGGCCGATCTCGACGAGCAGGTGCGCGAGAGCCACCTCGAAGGCATCACGGGCATCGCCCACACGCGCTGGGCGACGCACGGTGCACCGGTCACGGACAACGCACACCCGATCTTCTCGAAAGATACTCTGGCGTTGGTACACAACGGCATCATCGAGAACTACGAATCGCTGCGTGAAATGCTGCGTGGCAAGGGTTATACGTTTGTCTCGCAGACCGACACCGAGGTTATCGCGCATCTGATTCATAGCATGTATCGCGGCGATCTGTTCGCGGCGGTGCGTGAAACCGTCGGGCAATTGCACGGCGCTTATGCGATCGCTGTGTTGCATAAGGACCAGCCGCATACCGTGGTCGGCGCGCGGCAGGGTTCGCCGCTGGTGGTCGGGCTCGGCCAGGGCGAGAACTTCCTCGCCTCGGACGCGTTGGCGCTTGCGGGCAGCACCGAACGGTTCATCTTCCTCGAAGAAGGCGACGTGTGCGAACTGTCGCTAGAGGGCGTGCGAATCGCCGATCGCGACGGCAATGAAACGCCGCGCGAAGTGCGTGAGGTAGCGGCATATGGCGGCGCGGTCGAACTCGGTCCTTATCGCCACTTCATGCAGAAAGAAATTTTCGAGCAGCCGCGCGCGATTACGGACACGATTCCGCAAGCGGATTCGTTCGATGCATCGCTGTTCGGCGAGGGCGCGGGCAAAGTGTTCGCGGAGATCGACAGCCTTTTGATTCTGGCGTGCGGCACGAGCTACTACTCGGGGCTGACGGCGAAGTACTGGCTCGAATCGATCGCGAAGATTCCGACTCAGGTGGAAATTGCCAGCGAGTACCGCTACCGTGAGTCGGTGGCGAACCCGAAGCAACTGGTGGTGGTGATCTCCCAATCGGGCGAAACGGCGGACACGCTCGCCGCGCTCAAGCATGCGCAGGGACTCGGTCACAAGCATACGCTGGCGGTCTGCAACGTCGGTACGAGCGCGATGGTGCGCCAGACGGAGTTCTCGTTCCTGACGCACGCGGGCCGCGAAATCGGCGTGGCGTCGACCAAGGCGTTCACCACGCAACTGGTTGCGCTATTCGTGCTGGCGGCGACGCTGGGCAAGATGCGCGGTCGTGTGAATGAAGAGCAGGAAGCGGAATACCTGAAGCAGCTGCGCCACTTGCCTGCGGCGTTGAATAGCGTGCTGGCGCTGGAGCCGCAGATCATCGCGTGGTCGGAAGAGTTTTCGCGCAAGGAACATGCGCTGTTCCTCGGGCGTGGCCTGCATTATCCGATCGCGCTCGAAGGCGCGCTGAAGCTTAAGGAGATCTCGTATATTCACGCCGAGGCTTATCCGGCCGGTGAGTTGAAGCATGGGCCCCTCGCGCTCGTGACGGAAGCGATGCCGGTGGTGACGGTGGCGCCGAACGACGCGCTGCTGGAAAAGCTGAAGTCGAATATTCAGGAAGTGCGCGCGCGCGGCGGCGAGCTGTATGTGTTCGCGGATGCGGATACGAAGATCGTCAATGACGAAGGTCTGCATGTGATCCGGATGCCGGAGCACTATGGTTTGTTGTCACCGATCTTGCATGTGGTGCCGCTGCAGTTGCTGGCGTATCACACGGCATGTGCGCGGGGCACGGATGTGGACAAGCCGCGGAACCTTGCGAAATCGGTGACGGTGGAGTGATTGCCGGGCTGGGTCGTTGACGGTTGTTGTTAGCATGTAATCGAAGCGCTTCTACCTTACGGGTAGAAGCGCTTCGCGCTTTACGGCATCTTATTCGTTGCCGACGGCCTTTGAGCCCACGCATATAAGTGCAATCGCTCAAGGAGCCCGACTTAGGTCCTTCTGCCGCCGTCAATTTGAGCGGGTACGACGATGAATCCGCCTAGCTCATCGCCATACGTCACGACATTCCCTTCTTGCAGGAAATGAGCGGTCAACGCGCCTCGTGCAGCATCCATTTCGTCGATCGATCTTAACGCGGCTGTCTCACTCAGTATCTTTTACTGCATTCGAGACGATTTACTGCATTCGAGACGATTGAGATGAGCCTGAACGGCCGTGTGAACTTTGGCCGTCATCGAGTTGCCAAACGAATATGGCGACTCGGACGAATGGGTATGGCAAGCCTACTGCTGGTAGACGATGACGAGGAGGCATTGGCCGCATGGAGCGCCATTTGTGCCGGTGACGGATTTGAAGTTCATTGAAGCCCCGGTCGATATCGTGGTTGCGGACTGGCGGATGCCGGTCATGTCGGGCAGCGAGTTCTGCCATCGGTTGCGAACACTTCCCGGATTAGCAGACTTCGCTTTCATTCTGGTTTCCGGAGAGCCTAGTCCACCCGCTTTCGTCAGCTACGACGGGTTCCTTCGTAAGCCGGTGGAGGGGCCAATTTTATTGGCCACGATGCATCGGCTGCTTGCCGACCACGTTACGCATCGGCAACGGCAGCGATAGTCGCTACTCCCTCACCAGTTCCACCGCCGCTGCCGAAACGAATTCCGCGCGCACGCTATCGCCGACTTTCAACCCATCGAGCGAAATACCCTTCGCGGCCCTGAGCACCTGCTGATGCTTCGGGCCACGCAGCGTCACCATACGGCTCTTGCGATCGATCTTCGTCACCGTCGCGACAACCGTCACGCTGTGCGCCGACGACGCATACCCTGCCGACGCCGGTATTGCCGCGGTCGTCTCCACGCGCTCGCGCACACCGTGGGTCGCGAGCCTGTCGATGGTCAGCAGCAGCGCTTGCTGATAAGCAACGTTGAGCTTGTCGCCAACCTTAAGCCGGCCGACATCTGCCAGGGAAGGATTGACGTCGACGTCGGCGAGATTGCCGCGCGGACCACGCAGCGTGACGCTATTCGTGGCGGTATTGATGGCAACGACGCGAACCTGTGCGTGAATCACCTCGGCGCGTCCGAGCGCCTGCTGTCCGGCGGGAACGCCCGCGTCCTGCGCGAAACTGGATTGACAGAGCACGGCGGCGAGCACGCTCACGAGAGAGGCCGCCCGCCACACGACTGCGGCCGATGATCCGACTTTGCGCGCACAGATCATTTGCTGCTCCCGAAGTGATCACCGCCAACGGCCAACCCGACACCGGCCACCCACTCGCGCCTACAACTCCGGCCGCGCCAGATCGCTGGTGACAATATGTTCGCCATACACCTGCGCCGCCGCGATGGCTTCGAGCTTGGTCGCGTACGGCCCGAGTTCGGGCGCGCCGTCGAACGGAAACAACACGCGTCCGTCGGTGGTTCGAACCACTTTCAACACGCCGAAGAAACGCCGGTAGCCGGCCAGCTTCGACGTGGCTGAAATTTCAAAGTCGTCTTCCGACGTTGCGGGGACGCTGGGAATGAATGCGGTCTTGCTCATACCTGAAAACATCTCTTGTTCGATGGGCCGGCAGCGGCACGAAACGCCAAGCCTACACCCGGTTGTCCGGGGAGGATATTCGCCGGCGGCCTTCATTGTCTCAAAGCCGGGCGGATTCGACCGGCGAGCCGGCTTGCGCACCGGGCGACGGTTGGCGGCGAAGCCGCCCGCGAGTCTCGTCAGGCGTCTTTGACTGCCGCCGCGTGCTCGGCCGCCAGCGCCACGTCCCGCTCGCTCACGCGCACGAAGCTCGGCCGCGAGCAGATGCGCTCGACATACTCGAGCAGGACCGGCGTTTCGGGCACGAGCTTGAACATCATCCCCCAATGCAAGGCGATGCCCCACAAGATATCCGCCGCCGACATCGTGTCCCCGAGCAGATAGGGCGCGGCTTGCAACTGGCTCGTCACGGTTCCGATCATCGAGTCGAAATCGCCGTAGGGCGACGTGGCGGGCGGGGCCGGGTCGCGCTTCATCGCCTTGTCGACTAGCGCCGGTTCGTAGCACGCCGCGTAGTACACCAGCCAGCGCAGATACGGTCCGCGCGACGGATCGTCGAGCGCCGGCGCGAGTCCGGCTTCAGGAAACAGATCGGCCAGATAGATGAAGATGGCGACCTGTTCGGTGATCAACGCGTCGCCGTGAAGAAGCGCCGGCACTTTACCGAGCGGATTGATGGCGAGATAGGGCGCTTTACGCTGCTCGCCGGCTTTCATGTTAAGTACCTTCAACTGGTAAGGCGCACCAAGCTCTTCGAGCAGCGTGAGCGCGCTGACGGAGCGGCATTGCGGCGAGTGGAACAGTGTGATCGTGCGATCCGTGGTCATGGTTTGAGCTTTCCCGAATGAGCGTGGTGGACGAAAAAACCGGGCTTGAGAGCCCGACAAGGCGCCGGAGATGCGTTCATCCTAAGCGTCCGTACCTGTCAGTTTGTGTCAGGTATGACTACACTTGTCCGCATGAGAGCGAGCCGCCTTCTTTCCATCCTGATGACGCTGCAGGCGCGTGGCCGGGTCACCGCGCAGTTCCTCGCCGATGAATGCGCGGTGTCGTTGCGCACCATCTATCGCGACATCGACGCCCTGAGCGCTGCGGGCGTCCCCGTGCATAGCGAGCGCGGAGCGGAAGGCGGCTACCGCCTGCTCGACGGCTACCGGACGCGGCTGAACGGCTTGTCCTCGCAGGAAGCGGAGTCGCTGTTTCTCGGCGGCCTGCCCGGCCCGATGCAGGCGCTCGGCCTGGGTGCGGTGATGGCCGGTGCGCAGACCAAGTTGCTGGCCGCTCTGCCCGTCGAATTGCGCTCGACCGCGGAGCGCATGCGCTCGCGTTTTCATCTCGACGCCCCGGCGTGGTTTTCGGACACGGACGAGCCTGCCCATCTGCCGTCGATCGCGCGTGCGGTGTGGGAGCAGCATCCGCTTGAGATTCGCTATCAAAGCTGGAAAGCCGAGAAGTTTCGCCGGATCGAACCGCTCGGCATCGTGCTGAAAAGCGGCGCGTGGTATGTGGTCGGGCGCGTCGGGCAGGATGTGCGCATCTACCGCATTTCGCGCATTCTCGAATTGAACCTGGTGGACGAGACGTTCGAGCGGCCGCCCACGTTCGAGCTTGCCGCCTACTGGCAGGACAGCACGCAGCGCCTCTCCGAAGAAATGCACGCGAGCGAAGCGACGCTGCGTTTGTCGCCTTGGGGCATGCAGATGCTCGACGTTTTCACGTCGCCATTCGCCCGTGCGGCGGCGATCATTGGCGAGCCCGATCCCACCGATGGTTGGCGCACCGTGACGCTGCCCGTCGGTTCGGTGAGGCAGGCGTGCGCGGAGTTGCTGCGCTTCGGCACCGAGGCAGAGGCGTTGGCGCCGCCCGAGCTGCGCGCGCAGATGTCGGAAGTTGCGGCGGCGCTGCATCTCCGTTACGCGCAATGACGACGTGACGGCATCCTGCGCACACGCGTCATACGGCGCGTGAGATGGCCGGCATACGGCAACAATGCGAGTGCATTCACGGTGACGTCATACACGCTGCATACAGTTTGCCCGCGAATAAAACTCCAATCCCCAAGGGCAAAAACATGTCACAACGCAGCGGGTTGCGTGCGGTTCTCATGGTCGTCTGCGCGGCCTTGATCGGCTTGATCGTCGCGGCGTGCGGATCGTCGTCTTCGTCGCTGAAATTGAGCGGGCAACAGCAGATCCGGCACGTTTTCGTGATCACGCTCGAGAACGAAAACTACGCGACCACCTTTGGCGCGAACAGCAAGGCGCCGTATCTCTCGCAGACTCTCGCCTCGCAGGGCGCGATGGTGCAGCAGTACTACGGCACGGGGCACGTGAGCCTCGACAACTACATTTCGATGATCAGCGGTCAGGCGCCGACGCCGGAAACGGATAACGATTGCATCACCTTCCAGGACTACAAACTCACGGGCGTGACCGCCGACGGCCAGGCGATCGGGTCGGGCTGCGTCTATCCGGCGAGCATCAAGACGCTGCCGGACCAGTTGAAGGCCGCGGGCTACACGTGGAAGGGCTATGAAGGCGACATGGGCAACGACCCGGCGCGGGAAGCCGCGACCTGCGGCCACCCGACGCTCAACACGACCGACCTGACGCAGTCCGCGGAAGCGCCGAGCGCGGCCGTGCCGCTGGGCGATCAGTACGCGACGCGTCACAACCCGTTCATGTATTTCCACTCGATCATCGATTCGCCGGACTGCGGGCAGAATGTGGTCAACCTGAACAAGCTGACGACCGATCTGCAGTCGATCGCGACCACCGCCAACTTCAACCTGATCACCCCGAATCTATGCGACGACGGCCACGACGCGCCGTGCGTGAACGGTCAGCCGGGCGGCCTGACGAGCGCCAACACGTTCCTGCAGAAGTGGGTGCCGATTATCACGGCTTCGCCCGCGTTCCAGCAGGACGGCCTGCTGATCATCAACTTCGACGAAAGCAGCTACGCGACGGTGACGCAGTCCGGCACGAACGAGGACCTGATATTTTCCGGTGCGACCTGCTGTAGCCAGCAGCCAGGTCCGAATCTGCCGGCGTTCCCGCAGACTTCGTCGCTGACTTACAAGGGTTTGACGATCAACCTGACCAAGCAGAGCTTCGGCGGCGACCAGACCGGCGCGGTCATGATCTCGAAGTTCATCAAGCCGGGCACGGTCTCGACGGTGCAGTACAACCATTATTCGATGCTCAAGAGCATCGAAGACATCTTCCAGCTGGACCACCTCGGTTATGCGGGACAGGCCGGCCTCGTCGGGTTCGGCGGCGACATCTTCACGAACCTGTAAGCGATTCGATGCTGTTTTCTGCAATGCGATTGACCGAGCGCTTCGGCGCGCAATGGGCGGGGCTCACCGCTCTGCTCGTTGCAACGCTGCTGCCCGTTGCCGCGGTCGCTGCCGCCGCAGCCGACACCAAACCTGTGTATAGCGATGCCGCCGCGCTCGGCAAGCTGATCTTCTTCGATGCCACGTTGTCCGCCTCGGGCAAGATGTCGTGCGCGAGCTGCCATAGCCCGTCGCATGCGTATGGGCCGCCCAACGGGCTCGCGGCGCAGTTGGGTGGGGCGGATATGCACTCGCAGGGCACGCGCGCCGTGCCGAGCCTGCGCTACGTGTTGAACCGCACGCCGATGTGGAGCCACGCGCAGGCTGCGAGCCTCTCCGAGCGTCTGAGCGAAACGGACAATGCGCCGGTGGGCGGTTTCGGTTGGGATGGGCGCTTCAACCAATTGCACGATCAGGCGAGTTTCCCCCTGTTCAATCCGAACGAGATGGCCAACAAGGATCCGGCGGCCGTGCTCGCGAAACTGGAGCAGGCGCCGTACGCGGCGCGCTTCAAGGACGTCTTCGGCCAGAACATCTTCGTCGACCGCGCTAAGGCGTTCGCCCAAGCCATGTATGCGATCGAGCGCTTCGAGCTCGAAGACCCGAGTTTTCATCCGTACAGCAGCAAGTTCGACTATTACCTAGATGGCAAATTGCAACTAACGGCGCAAGAGTTGAGAGGCAAGAAACTGTTCGACAATCCGGCGGGCGGCAATTGCGCTTCCTGCCATATCGATCAGGTGGGCGCCGACGGCTCTCATCCGCTGTTCACCGACTTCAATTTCCAGGCGCTCGGTGTGCCGCGCAATCCGGAGTTGCGGGCGAATGCCGATCCGAAGTACTTCGACATGGGCTTGTGCGGTCCGTTGCGAACTGATCAGTCGAGCGACAGCAGCAATTGCGGGCTCTTCAAATCGGTGTCGCTGCGCAATACGGCGACGCGTCAGGTGTTCTTCCACAACGGCCGCTTCCACACGCTGAAGGACGCATTGCGCTTCTACGTGCAGCGCGATACCAGTCCGGCGAAGTGGTATCCAAAAGACGTGCACGGCAAGATCGACAAGTTCAACGACTTGCCCGTCGCGCTACGCGTGAACGTCGATACGACCGACGAACCGCTCACACGCAAACCCGGCGAGCGCCCCGTCTGGTCGGAGCGCGATATCAACGACGTCGCCGCCTTCCTGGCGACGTTGAACGACGGCTACGTGCTGGGGCCCAAGCTCTCGCACTGAACCCGAACCATGAAGAGCCGCCCGCAATTCCTAAGACGAATTTTGGCTCTTTCTAGGGCTTATTTGGGGGCAGAGCTATAATGGCCGGATCCCCTTTTTCCCCGTCCACCGTTATGAGCCGGTTACTTTGCCTGATCGTGCTTTCGCTCGGACTGATGCAGACCGCGACGGCCGACGAAAACACAGACCGCATGTCCGCGTATCTGACGCAAAAATTCGGTCTGGCAAAGGAAAAGGCTCAAAAGATTTCCGACGCGGTGCAAGCCGCCGCCTCGAAATATTCCCTCCCGCCGGCGCTCCTGCTGGCGATCATATCGATCGAATCCCGCTTCAAGGAAAAGGCCAAGGGCGCCAACGGCGCGACCGGGCTCATGCAGGTCGTGCCTGGCGCGCACCGCGGACTGTTGAGGAACGTCAAGGACCTCACCGAGCCGACCGCGAACATCGAAGTGGGCTCGGCGATTCTGTACGGCTACATGCGCTCGGCCAACGGCGACATGAACGCCGCGCTCAAGAGCTACGGCGGATCGCAAGCGTACGCGCAGAAAGTGAGCTTGCGCGTCGAAGACTTTGCGGCGGTCGCCCCGTCGCAAGACGGTGCGCAGCAATCGGACGCGCAGGCCGGAATGTGCGCTGCACGACCCACGTCTGACCGTTGCACGGAGCCGGGCAACTGGGCCAATGCGTTTATGGTTCCGGCCGTCAATGCCGCCGGGTTGAACGGCACGGCGACGTCGGCGACTGGACTTCACACGACGTCGCGCTAAGCGACATTCCGTCTCTTTTCATACCGCGGCGTCGCAACTGCCGCGATGCTCTGTCACGTCCGGAAAGACACCCGTTGCGCGCTTTTTACGCACAGTTCGGAACCGCTCTACAATGCATTCCCATTCGCGCTGATGCAGCGCCTCTTCCGATCGACCATGTTGACCTCGCTTTTCAGACTCACAGCCGCCGCGTGTTTCGGCCTGTTGACCCTTGCCGCCTGTAGCAGCACGCCGCAGCCTAAATTCCAGCAGGAATTGTTCGAAACAGGCGCGAGCCCGTATGCGCGCAATTTCAATTCGAGCACGACGGATAGTTGCGAGGCGGCGCGCCGGGCGCTCCTGAGCCAAGGCTATCTGACGACGATGACGCGCAACGACACCGTTGACGGCACCAAGAACTTCCAGCCGACGGGCGACACCCACGTGGTCGTCGAATTTCATGTGGTCTGCACGCCGGGCGAAGAGGCGAGCGACACCAGCATCGTCTACGTCAATGCCGTGCAAAACGGCTTTGCGCTCAAGAAAAGCGATACGTCGGCGAGCGTCGGGCTGAGCGTGCTGGGTTCCTTATCGCTGCCGATCCGCTCGAACAGCGATGCGATGGTCAAGATTTCCAGCGAGACCATTCCGTCAGGCAAGTTCTACGACCGTTTCTTCGGACTCGTCGACCACTATCTGCAAACGGTGGTGCGCACTCAGCCGGTCGTCAGTAATCGCATCGAGACCCGTCTCCTGCCGGTGCCGGTTGAGACAACTGCGCCGTTGCCCGTTCCCGAGATGCCCGATGCGATCGGCAAGGCGGCTTCCGTGCAATCGGCGAGCGGAGCCGGCGTAGTGCCCTGATTCGTCTGCGGAAGTTCGCGGTGTCGAGGCTGGTCAAGATCCGATCAGCCTTCAATCACATCGCGATCCATCACTTATCCTAGGTCTTTTACTTCATACGTATACATATGTAGTAATAGTTAACAAGGGTTAACCCCTTCTGTGGATAACTCCTAATTGTTCCGTCGCATCAACGTCATGCGAACTCCATAACCCTGCGGATCACGCCTGTAGAAAAACTACCAACCCGGGATAACTCTGATGGGGCTTGCGTCGCGAGCCGTCTTATCAAGATTCCGCACACAGGCTGTTCCATGCGCTATCCCGAAGTTATTCAGAGGGAAATGTGGATAACTCGCGTTTGAAGTCGTTTTTCCAATAGATGCCGGGCAAGTTTTTCAACCTGTCCAAGCGCTCGCCAGCGTACAGACCGCCCCTCGCCGCACGCGCACATTGAAGACGGACGGTACAAAGATTGCGTCTCTCTTTTTGCAAGCGCAACTGTTGCTATTTAGTCAAAACCATTTCGGCAACGCCCGATCCAGGCATAGAGTTAAAGTGTTTTCTGAAGTTATTGGTGCAGTGCGGGGGTGTGTAATGAAACGCAGAACAGCACGACAGCTTGTCCGTCTTCTGTCGGATATCCGACATGCCACCCACTGCAGCACGTTGCGGGCGGCAGCCACCAATCGGGCCATCGCGCTCGCCTCCTCTGAACACGAAGCTGAGGTCGCCGACACCGACGACGGCACCGACGCCACGCGCGACCCGCATCAGGACAAGCCCGCCCGGAGCAGATCATGAGAACGGCAAGCGAGCAATCGTTGCGGTTTCTGGTCGAGAAATGGCTTGCGCCGGAGCCTTCGGCGCCGGTTCATGTCACCGAATTCAGCCGCACCCGCCTGGGAGGCCGGCGTTATGTGCGCGTCGCGACTTCGCTTCAGGCGGGCTCGCGCGGGCTGTTCTTCTTTCGTCACGACGACGGCTGTTGGTGTGTATTTCCGCCGACCGCCGATACGCCGGCTTTGCTTGCGCATCCGCGGGCCGCCTGAGCGCGGCGAGCAAGCCGGCGACACCGACCGCCTGCGCAAATACTTTGTGCGCGTCGCTTTCCAATGCGGCGACTGCCGCCATCCTCAAGACGACGCTCCAGGCACACGGTCACGCCCGCGTTGCCACGCCGGCATCACCTGACACACGATCAAACCCGCGAGCATCAGCGCGCATCCGAACAGTGCGCGGGCCGACAGCGTTTCGCCGAGCACGACCCACGCCGCAAGCGCGGCGAATACGCCCTCCATGCTGAAGATCACCGCCGCGTGCGCCGGCGCAGCATGCTTTTGCGCGACGACCTGAATCGTATAGGCGACGCCGACCGACAGCGCCCCGCCGTATAGGATGGTCGGCGCGGCGCGCACGATCACCGCGAGGCTGATGGGTTCAATGGCGAGACCGACTATGAGGCACGCGAGCCCGCACGTCACGAACTGAACGAGCGCGAGCATCAGCGTGTCGTGGCGCAGCGCGAAACGTCCGACCAGCATCATCTGAATGGAGATCACGAGCGCGCCGGCGAGCTGATACCAGTCGCCGTACAGCATCGAGAAATGTTCGTTGACGCTCAGAAAATACATGCCCGCGGCCGCGAGCGCCGCACCGAGCCACGTGCCGATTCCCGTGCGATGCCTGAACAGCACACCGAGAAGCGGCACGATCACTACGTACAGCGAACTGATGAAACCCGCGTTGGCGACCTTCGTGTATTGCAGGCCGATCTGCTGCAATGAAATCGAGGCGGCCAGCACTGCGCCGAGCAGCACGCCCGCGCCGAGTAGCTCACGTGCGCCGCCCGGTTCGCGCTTCCACAGTTCGGCGAGTGCCGGGCGCCGCACGCAAACGATCAGCGTGAGCACGACGAGCGCGCCGAGCAGGAAGCGCAGGCCGGTGAAGAGAAACGGGCCGATCGCATCGAGACTCAGGCGTTGCGCGACGAACGCGGAACCCCAGATTATCGCGGCGATCAGCATCAGGACATTGGCACGCAGGTGTTGGCGGGTTTCGGCTTTCAACGGTGGTCTTTGTAATTCGGTTGTCGTGACGGGCAGGCGTCGATTTTATCCACGTGCGCGGAAAAGCCCGATATGGGCGCGCACCGCTAAATCACGTGTCTGCCGACCCTTTTGGAGAACGCTAGCTTGCCGCGTAACCTCGTTCCAGGCGGTCTAGGTGAATCCCCTGGTACGAGCCGCTTAATGAGTGAAAGCCGGTCGAAAGCAAGCTGTCTCCCGGAAAATACATATCGAGTTTTGGGCATGACAAACCGCCTACACTGGGTAATACTCTCCCGCGGGGAGCGGGAAGGCGCCTCAAGCCCTGTCTGCTTCACCGTGCAGCTTATTCATTCACATTGACTCAGTCGTCCAGGTTTGGGGAACAACACATGAAAAAAGTTATCGTCTCGCTCGCAGCCGCTTCGATCGCGCTGGTTTCTGTTCAAGCTTTCGCACAAGCGTCGGACGCAGCACCGGCTGCTGCAGCAAGCGCGCCGAAGAAGCATCACGTCAAGAAGCTGAACACGCACGGCAAGCGCGCTCCGGTTTCGGCAGCCGCTTCGGCAGCTGGCACGAACGACAAGGGCGCGCAAAACTAAGCTGCTGCCCGATCTTCGGGCCAGCTTTGCCGGTCGATCGCACGGCGCCGCATGCTGGCGAGTGCAGCACGACCGGATGCAGGTGTCGCAAGCAAAAAGGCCAGAGCACGAGCTCTGGCCTTTTTGCATTTGGGGCAGCTTTTGTTGCGGCGATTATCCGGCAAGGCCGCGTTTGATGACTTCGTTCAGCAAACCGGTCATGCCTTCGGGGTGGGTCGCGGCGCGCTCTTTCAGTTCGGTCACCAGATCGCCGTTCAGCTTGCACGCAAACGCCACGAGGCCCTGCGCCTGATCGAGCTTGCGCTGTTCGCGGCGATCGAGCTTCGGTTCGGCCGCGGCGGCCTTGCCGAAACGGTCGGCGGTCGACAGCTTCATTGCGTTGTTCAGCTTGAGTGCCTTGTTCTTTTCAAGGTCGGTTTTTTTCATCGCCATTCGGAAGGCCTCTGCCAGATAAGTAATCCCGCATTGTACGCACCGCGCCGGACCTCGGGCGAGCGCGCGGCGTTCGGGATCCGCGCGCACGGCTTGGCACGCCTGTTCAGAACCGGCATGAACCTCGTTGCAGGTTCAAACGGACTGGCCCGGCGCGGCAGCCACGCTGTCCATCAGCGCGCGCATTCTTTGCCAATGCGTGCCTTCCCAGAACACTCGACGGCACACGTCGCAGGTAACGAATTGCGCGTGCCGTTCCAGCACGCCGTCGGGCGCACGCGCGCCGACTTCTTCCTTGGGGATGCGCCGCAGTGGCACATTGCACATCAGGCATAGGCGGAACGGCCGCGCGCTGCCGGCCAGATCGAGCCGTTCAAACACTTCGCGCAGTTGTTCGCGCGGCCTGAGCGTGCGGACGTAGCAGCCATGCGTGATGCTGCGGCGTTTCAATAACTCGCGGTCGCGTGTCAGGACGATGCGCTGCTGCGCGGCGGCGAGCGCCTCGATGTCGGCGTCGGGATAGTGGTTGTCGTACAGCGTGTCGAAGCCGGCGAGCCGCAGAAGCGGCGCGAGGCCGCCCAGATGCGCGTCGGCGATGAAACGCACCACGCGCAGCGGACGTTCGCGCACGCGCAGGAGCGGCTGGATATCGAGCGCTTCAAACTTCGGATAAACGGCTATGCGATCGCCGTCCGCGAGAGGATGATTGAAACCGACCGACTCGCCGTTGACCAGAATCAGTTCGACCTCCGTGTGCGGCACGCCGAGCGCTTCGATCATGTGCTTCGCGGTGGCGCCCGGCGCGCAGGCGTAGCTAAACGCGCGCCGGCGTAACGGCCGGGCGAGAAAATCGTTCAGCTCCTCGTAGAAGCGGAATGTCGCGGTCACCATCACCGCAGTATCGCACCGCGTTTCTTTGCGCGCTGTCCTGCACGTGTCGCATGGGTGTGTTTTACTTCCAGTTCTTTAGAAGACGGAGCGACAGATGGACATCGGTTTTATCGGTCTCGGCGAGATGGGCGCCGCGATGGTTGCAAACATGTTGAAAGCCGGGCATCAGGTGCGCGTGTGGAACCGCTCACCGGAGCGCGCGCAGCCGCTCGCCGACGCAGGCGCGCGCGTCGTTGCGACGCCGGCCGAAGCGTTTGCGGGCGACGCCGTGTTCTCCATGCTCGCCGACGATAGCGCCTTGCGCGAGGTCATCACCGCTTCGTTGCTGGAACACGCTCCGCGCGGGCTGATCCACGTGAACATGGCGACGATCTCGGTGGCGCTGGCCGAGGAACTGGCGACGGCGCACGCGTCGCGCGGCGTCAACTACGTCGCCGCGCCGGTGTTGGGCCGGCCCGATGTCGCGGCGGCGGGCAAGCTGACCATCGTGGCCGGCGGACCGGCCGAATCGATCGATCGTGTTCAGCCGATTTTCGACGTGATCGGCCAGAAGACCTGGCGGATCGGTTCGCTGCCGCAGCAGGCGAACGTCATGAAGCTCGCCGCCAACTTCATGCTCGGCGCGGCGGTCGAAACGCTTGGCGAAGCGGCTACGCTGGTGACTGGGCACGGCGTCGCCATGCAGGATTTCCTCGACGTCATCACAGGCGGCCTGTTTCCGGGACCGGTCTATTCCGGCTACGGCAAACTGATCGCGGAGCAGCGCTACGAGCCGGCGCTGTTCAAGGCGCGTCTCGGCCTGAAGGACATTCGTCTCGCGCTGGCCGCTGCCGACGCCGTGACGACGCCGCTGCCGATCGCCAGCGTGGTGCGCGATAGCTTGATCGAAGCCGTGGCTCACGGCGACGGCGAGAAGGATTTCGCGGTGCTGGGCCAGGTCGCCGCGCGGCGAGCCGGGCGGTAAAAGCTAAAAGCAACTGACAGGCGGCAGTGAAGGACGCGGGCGGGCATAATAGCCGCCCGTTCCCTTATCCGCCGTGCTTCCCATGAGTCTCCATACCTGGTGGCTATTCATCGCCACTGTCTTCGTCGTTTCAGCGATTCCCGGTCCGAACATGTTGCTCGTGATGACGCACGGCGCCCAGCATGGCTTGCGCCGTTCCAGCGCGACCATGGCCGGTTGCCTGTCGGCGCTTGTGCTGATGCTGGCGGTGTCGGCGGCGGGTCTTGGTGTTTTCCTCGCAGCGTGGCCAGCCATGTTCAACGCGCTGCGGATGCTGGGCGCCGCTTACCTCGTGTATCTCGGCATCAAGGCGTGGCGCGCGCCGGCTGACGAAGCCGCCGCCGACAATGCCGACGAACTCGCCGCGAAGCCCGCGCGCTCGCGCTTCGCGCTGTTTCGCAACGGCTTTCTGGTCGCAGGCAGCAATCCCAAGGCGATTTTGTTCGCTGCGGCGCTGCTGCCGCAATTCATCGACGCCGCGCAGCCCAAACTGCCGCAGTTTGGCGTACTCGTCGCCACGTTCGCTGTGATCGAGGTGAGCTGGTATCTGGTGTACGCGGGATTCGGCACTCGCATCGGCGCGAAATTGAAGAGCCGCAGCGTCGCCCGCATGTTCAACCGGCTGACGGGCGGCGTGTTCGTCGGCTTCGGCGCGATGATGGCGCTGGTGCGCCACTGAGCGCGAGGCGCAGCGCCGCGGAGACGACAGGACAGGACATTTGGCGAGGTGTTGTGTATTTGCAACGTCGAGGGTCTACCCTAATTAGCATGTTGCGCCGCACCACGCCGTTTGCTATAGTTTGTCTTGTCTCCTCCATGTCTCCTCTGATATGGATTCAGCCCGCCAACTTAGGCGGGCTTTTTTTTGCCTCGAATTTCCCGTTCCCAGAAGGACAAAGCCGGCCGACCCTTGCGCAGGGCCGCCGGCTTTCTTGCGTCAGGACCGAACTTAGAACTTGTACGAGACGGCGAGGAAAGAAATGATCGGGTCGGCCTTCAGTTCCGCTTTCGACACGCCCAGTTCCGTGCCGTCCGCCGCCTTGATGATGACCGACGAGGTCGTCTTCAGCGGAATATAGGTGACCGATGCCACGAGACCCCAGTGGTCGGTGATGTTGTACGCGAGGCCCGCGTTGAACACCGGCGCCCATGACGACGACGCTTTCGCCGACACCTGCGTCTGCCCCGGCTTGCCCGCGCCGGCAGCCAGCACCGCGCCGAGGTTGTTCTGCGTCGACTGGATGAAGTTCTGACTCAGTTGAACGTCGGAGAACCAGTTATAGGACACGCCGATGCCGACAAATGGCCGAAAATGCGCCGTCGGGGCATTGAAGTAGTACTGGAACAGCAGCGCGGGACTCCACTGGCGCACGCTCTTGACGATCGGGTTGGCCTGCGGATCGCCCAGATCCTGCTGGCCGAGCGCGCCGGCCGGTCCCGGCGGTTTGATGGTGCCGTGCCCGTAGATCTTGAAGACCGGCGGCACGCCCGCCACCGTCGTCACGGCGATGTGATCGGTAAGGTAGTGGCTGAACACCAGGCCGACGGTGTCGGCGCTGTTGGTCGACAAACTCGTGCCGGGCGACGTGAAAGAACTCGGCAGACGCAGCGGCGTGTTGATCGGCGTCGGCGCGACGGTGGTGGTGAGCGGCGAGCTCGAATCCTGTGGCATCACGTGAAACCAGCCGAGCACGGCGACGTTGTCGCCCGCATGCTGGGCGTGCGCGCTGGCGGACAGGCAAGCGGCCAGTAACGCGAAATAGATTTTTTTCATCTTGTTCCTCCTGAGGCGCGGCTCAAGCCGATCGCGCGCAGCAAGCGGCGACGGGTTCCCGGCCACGCCGGCGCGCTGCATATTCGTTTGGCACCAGCTGCCGCGCGGTCACACTGCGCGGCAGCCGGGACGCGAACGCCACGTTGCGGATTGGCGGCGCGTGCTGCGTCCGTTACTGGACGAAGGCGCCGATCGTGAAGTACGGCGAGGCCGCGTTGGTCAGATCCAGGTAGCCGAACACACCACCTGTGAAGATCATCTTTCCGGTCGGCGTGGTACCGGTGGAAGCGCCCACTCGCGTCGTCGTCACCACGCCCGGAACCGCTTGCGTGAAGTCCAGATTCAGCGCCGTCGCGAGCGATGCCTGCGAGGCGTTGAATGGATCGAGCAGCGTGGCCTCGGTGCCTTCGAGCGCGGTGGTGCGGTAGTCGAACTGGCTGTCCACGCCGATGTACTCCCCGTTCTGCGAGTTCACCGTGATCGCGCTTTGCGGCGACAGAATCGAGATGCCTGATTCGTCGTCGGCGTACGGGCCGAGCGCGCCGTTTTGCGGCACCGTCACCGATGAGTTCGCCGCGCCCGCTCGCACCAGGATCGGCACAAGCTGGTTGCGCAGCTTGCCGACGATCATGTAGCCGCGTGCTTCCGGGGTCGCCGCGAGGGTCGGTTTAGCCTGGCCGAGCAAGTTGTTGGTCTGGAACGCGCCGCTGCCGTCCGCCGCCGGCGCGAAGTTGCTGCCCGGCTGCTGACACTTGCCCGCGTTGACGCCGGAGTTGTCGCACTCGGTCCACGTGCCGTCCGCGTTGATCGTGATCTTCGAATCGACCGCGACCGGCGCGAAATTTTGCGACGGCACCTGGTGATAGCCGAGCTGGTTGTACGTGCCGGCCACATTCGCAAGATTCGTTTCAATCGACGAGAAGCCGATGAACGGGTAGTACGGGAACTTGGTATCGGGCACGGCGCCCACGCCAAGAATCCCGCCGAACGAAATCTCCGCGCCCGGGATCGTGCCGCCCGCCACGCCTTCGCCGACGAAAATCCGCGCCGGACGATTCGGATCGAGACTCGCGCCGTTCAGGCGGAACGCGCACTGGTTGAGCTTGTTGGTCGGCAGCAGGGTTTCCTGAGTCAGTGTGCCGCTGGCGGTCTGGCCCGCGCGCGTCGGGACGACCGTACCGGTGGTCGCCGGGATCGGCGACTCGATGTAGCTGACCTGCCAGGTCATCTTGGTCGTATCGAGTTGCAGCTTGACCAGTTCGCCGTCACCGCCGCCGCCCGTGAACACCGTGCTGTAGTCCAGCGACGCCGGACACAGACGGACTTCCGTCACCGGGCCGTCGCCGCCGCCGCCGCCGCCGCACGCCCCCAACAACGGTGCTGCAAGAGCGAGCACCGAAAGGATTCTCCAATTCATACCGCCTCCAGAATTTTTTCGTTGTGTGTGGCCGGCTCCCAGTCCCGCCACCTTTTTGCTATTTGTCTCTCATGCCGCCCACTGCCGGTCCGCTGTGGCTTACCTGCGCGGCTCACTCGCGTGATTTACTTGCTGATTTGCGCTCCGATGCCGAAGTAAGGCGCGCTCGAAGCCGTGCTGCTGAGTTGCGACGTCGGCGCTACGCCGCCATTGACGGTTCCCTGGATCTCGATCGCATACAGGCCGCCGGACGAGATCGCGAGGCCCTTTTGACCGTTGGCCTGCTGGACACCGACCAGTCCCGGACTCGGCAAACCGTAGCCGAGGCCGAAGCCGTCTTCACCAGCGGAAGTCGACGGATTGATGAAGGTGCCGACGCCGCCCTGGATCAACGCCGCGGTATATTTGAAGTTGGAGTCCGCACCGACGTAGCCGCCGTCGAAGCCGCCGGAGGCAAGCGGTGTGGCGGCGGCGAGCATCGCGATACCGGATTCGTCGTCGACCTTGGCGTCAAGGTGCAGCGGGGCGGTGCCGAGATTCACGGAGCCCGTGCGGATCACGAGCGGCACCGTGGCGCCGTTCACCTGGCCGAGAATCATGTGCGCCGACGCGGACACGCCGCTCGGCTGATTCAGCGGCGGCAGCTTGAGCTGCGTGCCGATCTGCGGTGCATTCTGGCTGTCGAAGTAACCGCTGCTATTAGCGGTCCACGCCGTGCCGGTCGTCAGGCAGCCGCTCGAACTCGGCGTAAAGGCTGCGTTCGCCGGATTCGATCCCGTGCAGTTGCCGGCCGCGTCGAAGGTCTCGACCGTGTTGGTGGCCGTCGCCGCGTACGAGCCCGACGGCACCAGGTGATACAGCAGACCGTTGTAAGTGCCGGCCAGCTTGGTGACGTCGTTCGTCGTGCTGGCGAAGCCGAGGAACGGATAGAAATCGAAGTGCCGGTTCGGGACTGCGCCGACGTGATCGATGATGCCAGGAATGATGGTCAGTCCGTCGTACTCGACGGTCGCGCCCGGAATGCCGCCGCCGGCCACGCCCTGGCCCACCAGGATCATCGGCGGATTCGGGTTATTGACGAAGTCGGGCGTGGTGTAGGTCGTGCCGTTGGCAGGCGCGGTGCCGGTGCCTTTGCCGAGAATGAATGCGCAACGCGTTTGCTCCGCGGTCGGCAGCATGCCCGTTGGCGGATGAATTACCGCGCCGGTAATCTGAGTGCCTTCGCGCGTGATCGTGACATCGGCGCTGGTTAGCGGGATCGGCGACTTGAGCCACTTCAGCGTGTACGTCATCGCCGTCGCGTCAATGTTCAGCTGCACCACTTCGCCGCTGCCCGCGCCACCCAGGAAGGTGCTCTTGACGATGTCGGCCGTCGCCGGGCACAACGCTGCCGCGCCGGCGCCCGAGGCGGGCGGACCTTGCACGCCGCAACTCGCGCCCGAACATTGCGGTGCGTTGATCGGACCTGGATTGTCGGCCTTGCCGCCGCCGCAAGCGATCAGGAATGGGGCCGTGGCAATGGCCAGCGCGAGGCCTCGAGTAATGGCATGCGACATGCAGCTGTCTCCCTTCATGTAATTGTGCGAACTAATTTCGCTGCGCGGATAATGGCTGTCAATTGAATGAGCCGTCTAAAAAGACCGATTCAAACAGCGCAATTTTTGGGGCACGCGCACCGCGTGGACGTCTGCGGGTCTTTTAAACGGAAAAGGATTTTTGGCCTGAATGGCGGCAACGTTGTTTCCTCGCACTCCCTTTCCAGGTAAGGCTTCGGGCAAAATGGCTCTATCATCTGCGAACGACCGTTCGCGAAAAAATCCGGAGTTTCCCTAGGCGGAAAACTATGCGCCCTGCGTCGATATTCGGAATGAATTACCGGCGAATTGTTGGATAGTCCGATTTTTATTTTTTAAGAAATACGGGCTAGTACTGATTAATCGCGGAAAGGGGATTTTGAATGGTGCGTATTTAAAACAAAAAGGCCGGTCTGCTGCAGACCGGCCTTTCAATTGATTGACGGCGAATTACCGTCCGCAATTGCAACCTGATTAGCGTTTCAAGCCGCTTTCCTCAGCGGCGCCGATCGCGAGGTTCATGCACTGGATCGCCGCGCCCGACGCGCCCTTGCCCAGATTGTCCAGACGCGCGACGGTCACGAAGCGTTCTTCATTGCCGAATACGAACAGGTCGACCCGGTTCGTATCGTTGTTCGCCTGCACGTCGAAGAAGCCGCTGTCGAGGTTCGCTTCCGCGTCGAACAGTGCGACGTTCACGAACGCCTCGCCCGCGTAGTACTCGGCGAACAGCGCCTGCACGTCCTGCGGCGTGGCTTTCTTCGCCAACTGGTTTGGCGAGAAGAAGGTGGTGACAGCGAGACCCTTATAGAAATCGCCGACGATCGGCGTAAAGATCGGCGCCGACTTCAGGCCGGTATGCGCGGCCATTTCCGGCAGATGCTTGTGCGTGAGACCGAGCGCGTACGGACGCGGGCTCTTGAGCTTGTCGTTGCCGCCGGCTTCGTAGTCGGCAATCATTTTCTTGCCGCCGCCGCTGTAGCCGGTGATCGAGTAAGCGTGTGCAGCGAACTCGGGCGCCACCACGCCGGCCTCGACCAGCGGGCGCATGGCGAGCACGAAGGCCGAAGCATGGCAGCCCGGCACGGCAATGCGTTTCGCCGTGCGCAGACGCTCGCGTTGCGAGCGGGCCAGTTCGGGCAGGCCGTAAGCCCAGTCGGCGGACGTGCGGAACGCGGTGCTGGCATCGATCAGCACGGTGCGGTCGTTCTGGACCAGCGAAGCGGATTCGCGCGAGGCGACATCCGGCAGGCACAGGAACGTGACGTCCGACGCGTTGATGAGACGACGGCGCTCTTCGAGGTCCTTGCGCTTCGCTTCTTCGATACGCAGGATCTTTACGTCGGCGCGTTGCGACAGGTATTCAAAAATCTTCAGTCCGGTCGTGCCTTCCTGTCCGTCGACAAAAACTTTCGTGCTCATCTCGCTCTCACTGGCTTGCTGGAAACGGGGCGCGACACCGCGCCGGAACGTCATTTTATGACGTGATGACGCCGGACGCGCAAAAGGGGTGAAAAAACGACGATGCGCGCCGAACATGACATCGGCGTGACCTGTTGTGCGGTAGATGCAAGCCGATGCCGGCCGGATCGCGGCAGTCCGGGCCTCAGTGGGCCGCGGCGATCCAGCGCGCCGTGACCGCGGCCACGCGTGCGCCGAACATCCGCGCTGTTTCGAGATCGCCGGTGGGCGGCGCTTCTTCTGGCGAAGCGTCGGCCGGTGACTGGGTGAGCAGGCCGGTCGAGCCGCCCACATAGTTCAGGTCGTTGCGAGTCGCCGCCTTGGTGTTGGACGGCATCATGCCGGTGCCTGCCCAGATCATGCCGTGCTGCATGGCCAGCGTGACGAAGTACTGGATCGTCGAGAACTTGTCGCCGTTCATGGTCGCGGAGTTGGTGAAGCCGGCCGCGATCTTGTCCTTCCACGCCTGCTCGAGCCACGGCTTCGAACTTGCATCGGCGAATTTCTTGAAGTCGGCGGAAGGGCCGCCCATGTAGGTCGGCGCGCCGAAGATGATGGCGTCGGCCGCGGCCAGTTCGGCCCATGCTGCATCGTCGATCTCGCCGACCGGCAACAGTTTCGCGTCCGCGCCGGCTTCGAGGGCGCCAGCCAGCACGGACTCGGCGGCTTTTTTCGTGTGGCCGTAGCCGCTGTGATAGACGATGACGATCTTCGACATGAGACGCTCCAGCAAAGTGAAAGAGGATGGGTCGAGCACGGCAGTGGTGCGCACCCGCGGCGGTGAGCACGCCGCACCCTGCCAGGCCGCACCTTAGCGTGCGCCGATGACAGAATTCCCGCGCGGGCGGCAATACGACGCAAGCCGTACGCCAGCCGCGGCGGCGCAGTTTGCATGCGACCGGCTGTGCCGCGAGCGCGCAATCAGCGCCCGTAATTGACCACCATCCGCGCAAAGCCGAGCGTGGCGGTGCCGATCTCATGATCGAACATCAGCGCGGGACGGCCTTGGGCAAGGCGCAGGTCGACGGTGCTGAGTGCATAAACGGTGATGATGTAGCGATGCGGCTTGCCCGGCGGCGGACAGGGACCGCCATAGCCGTCGGTATCGAAGTCGTTGCGTGCTTCGACCGCGCCGAGTTTGCTGAGGAAGCCGGAAGAACTGGCGTTTTCCGGCAAGCTGTTGACCGTGGCGGGAATGCCCGCCACCGACCAGTGCCACCAGCCGCGGCCCGGCGCATCCTGATCGAACATGGTGATCGCGAAGCCGCGCGTGCCGGGCGGCGCGTCGTGCCACGAAAGCTGCGGTGAGCGGTTGCCGCCTTTGCAGTCGTCCTGATTGAAAACTTGAGCGTCCGCCACGGTGCCGCCCGCGTGGAAGCTCGCGCTGGTCAGCGCAAACGCGCCTTCGGCAAGAGCATGAGGCCCATGCGCAGCCAAAAGTGCGAGGCCCAGCATGGCGCAGGGGAACGACGGCAGACGGCGGAACGGCGAAGCAATCGAAACAACCAGGCAACGCGAGCGCATGTGCCGGTTCTCCTGTGAGGGCGCGAGGCGGTTATCCTCGCGATGGTTATTGTCCCTATTTTGTGCCTCAAGGTCGATCCAAGTCTAACATTAGCTCTACGACGCATCATTGTTGCCGCCTGGTGGAATTTGCAGACCAGAATCGGCTATAGTCGGAGGAATTTTCCGCGCGGAGGCAGCCCGCGCCCTTACCCGTTTCAGCATCTAGAATACATAAGACATGTCGGAAGTTTTGCAGAGTGGTTCATCTGTCGAGGGGAGGGCAATGCAAGATCCAGTCAGGGTTGTGGTCGCTGACGACCATCCGGTTATTTTGTTCGGCGCCGAACAGGCTTTGCTCAAGTTTCCCGGTCTACAGGTCGTCGCGCGTGCGCGGCAGTCAACCGAGTTGATCAAGGTGCTGCAGACCATTGCCTGCGACGTGCTCGTCACGGATCTGGCAATGCCCGGCGGTCAATACGGCGACGGTCTGCCGCTGATCGGCTATCTGCGCCGCAATTTTCCCAAGCTTCCCATCGTCGTCCTGACGATGCTCGAGAACGCTGCGTTGCTCAAGCGGCTGAGCGAACTCGGCGTCACATCCGTCGTCAACAAGTCGGACGATCTCAGCCACATCGGGCTCGCGGTGCAGCACGTCAGCCGCAACCTGGAATATATGAGCCCGTCGGTGAAAGCCTCGCTCGATACATTGCGCATGAATGCGGGTGGCAAGAACGACGAAGTGATGTTGTCGAAACGCGAGTTGGAAGTGGTGCGCCTGTTCGTGTCGGGCATGACGATCAAGGAAATCTCGGAGCACCTCAACCGCAGCATCAAGACCATCAGCACGCAGAAGAACACCGCCATGCGCAAGCTCGGTATCGAACGGGATTCCGAACTGTTCCAGTACGCGCAGAGCAATGGCTTGCTGAACCTGTCGTCGCATTCCACCGAAGACAACAGCGGAGCGTCTTAAGGTCGCACGCGAGGCCTAAGGCAAAAATAGAAAAGGGCGCCTGTCGTTAAGACAGGCGCCCTTTTTATTCGATCCGCGCGAGGCGGCGAAGCTTACTGCGGCGTCGAGGTTGCGCCGCCGTGCGCCGCCGACCATTCGGCCGGTGCGTGCAGGAATTTTTCCACTTCGTCGAGCGTCTTGGTGTCGAAGTACTTGTTTTCCTTCGCGACGCGCAACACGTCCCACCACGTGGCAAGCGCGTGCAGATCGACGTCGATGTCTTTCAGCACCGACACGCTTTCCTTGAAGATGTTGTAGTGGAACAGCACGAAGCAGTGGTTCACCGTGGCGCCGGCGGTGCGCAGCGCGTTGATGAAGTTGATCTTGCTGCGGCTGTCCGTGGTCAGGTCTTCGACCAGCAGCACGCGTTGACCTTCGGTCAGCAGGCCTTCGATCTGCGCGTTACGGCCGAAACCCTTCGGCTTCTTGCGCACGTATTGCATGGGCACCATCAGGCGATCGGACAGCCATGCCGCGAACGGGATGCCGGCAGTTTCGCCGCCGGCGACGGCGTCGATCTGCTCATAGCCGACGTCGCGCAGGATCGTGGTCTCGGCCATTTCCATCAGGCCGCGGCGCACGCGCGGATACGAGATCAGCTTGCGGCAATCGATATAAACCGGGCTCGCCCAGCCGGACGTGAAAATGTACGGTTTCTCCGCGTTGAAGTGCACGGCTTGCACTTCGAGCAGCATTTTGGCGGTCGTGTCGGAGATCGTCTGGCGATCGAAGCCTGTCATGGGCGGATCCTTGGGTGTGAGCGAGGAGAAGCGGGCGCGGGGCCCGGTGGCGCAGCAAGCGTGGTATTCCGCGCCATGCTGGGCGGAATACGCGGCCGGTCAGTGGAGTGCAGGCCGGTTTTTGCTGCGCGCGTAGGCCGACATTTTACCCGAAACAGGCCCTTCCGAGGAGCCTCTCGTGCGTGGCGGCGGCGAATGACGGTCATAACGGACGCCTCGCGCGAGCTTGCCGGGGACCGACGGGCCGCGTTGGGCGCTCGCCTCGACGAGTGCTTTTTGGTTCGCTTGTGGGCCGTTGGGGGCGCCTTTACACTCACGCGAATTTCTTGGGCGCTTGCCGCCGTTGCCGCCCATTCGACCTACGGAATGCTTTCAATGAACCTTGCTCCCTCCGCCGCCGAAGCCCGCGCATCCGTGAGAAATGGCTATGCCGGCCGGGCGTTGATCGCCTCGGTGCTCGGCTACGCGATGGACGGCTTCGATCTGCTGATCCTCGGCTTCATGCTGCCAGTGATTGCCGCCGATCTGCATCTGAGTTCGGCGCAGGCCGGCTCGCTCGTCACCTGGACGCTGATCGGCGCGGTGGCGGGCGGGTTGATCTTCGGCGTGCTGAGCGACTATTTTGGCCGCGTGCGCATGCTGACTTGGACGATTCTGATCTTTGCCGTGTTCACCGGCTTGTGCGCGCTGGCGCAAGGCTATGCCGATCTGCTGGCCTACCGGACCATTGCCGGAATCGGGCTCGGCGGCGAGTTCGGCATCGGTATGACGCTGGTGGCCGAAGCGTGGCCGGCGTCGCAGCGGGCGCGCGTGTCGTCGTATGTCGGCTTGGGGTGGCAACTCGGCGTGTTGGCGGCGGCATTGCTGACGCCGATGCTGTTGCCCGTGATCGGCTGGCGCGGCATGTTTGCGCTCGGCCTGTTGCCGGCGGTGGTGTCGTTCTTCGTGCGGCGCCGCGTCGAAGAACCGGCGCTCTTTACCGAGCGCGTGGCGCGCGGCATGCGCAAGCCGCCGTTGAAAATGCTGGTGGCGGACCGTCGCACCACGCGCGCGAGCATTGGCGTGGCGATTCTCTGTTCGGTCCAGAACTTTGGCTATTACGGTCTGATGATCTGGCTGCCGAGCTATCTGTCCAAAACCTTCGGCTATTCGCTGACCAAATCCGGACTGTGGACCGCCGCGACAATTCTCGGCATGGCGTGCGGCATCTGGCTGTTCGGCATCGCCGCCGACCGCTTCGGCCGCAAGCCGACATTCCTGTTCTATCAGGCGGGCGCGATGGTGATGGTGTTCGTCTACGCTCACCTGAGCACGCCGACGGCGCTACTGATAGGCGGGGCGGCGATGGGCGTCTTCGTCAACGGCATGATCGGCGGTTACGGTGCGCTGATCTCCGAGCTTTATCCGACCGATGCGCGCGCCACTGCGCAGAACGTGCTGTTCAATGCGGGCCGCGCGGTGGGCGGTTTCGGACCGGTGGTGGTGGGCGCCTTGGCCGCGCGCTATTCGTTCGGCGCGGCGCTCGCTTTGCTCGCCTCGATTTACCTGCTCGACATCTTCGCGACACTATTCCTGATTCCCGAACGACGCGGCGCCGAGCTCGAGTGAGTGCGAACGGCCGGTCCATGACCTGCGAATGACAAGCCGCAACGAGGCCGTCGAATGCGGCGCCGCAGCAATGCGTACGCGCTGTTTCGCCGATGGTGAGCATGGTTAACCGGTCAGTGCATCGTCTCGTTCGGGGTGTACACTAACCGACCCGCGAAGCACTCCGCATCGTCCTGTCCTCCGGCGAGGTTCGACGCGGCGCCCAACCGGCGCAAGCGAAAACCGCCTCAATCGATTATCCATTCGATAGATGCACGCGACGCTGACGGTGCGGTGTGCCGGGCCCAATTACTTACGTCTCGCAGGCCAAAAAATGGACGAACAACTTAAGCAAAGCGCTCTCGCATACCACCAGAATCCGAAACCCGGCAAGATTTCGGTCACGCCCACCAAGCCGCTATCGAACCAGCTCGATCTGTCGCTGGCTTACTCGCCGGGCGTCGCCGCGGCCTGTATGGCGATCTACGACGAGCCGCTCGACGCGCAGAAGTACACCTCGCGCGGCAACCTGGTCGGCGTGATCACGAATGGCACCGCCGTGCTCGGCCTCGGCAACATCGGTCCGCTCGCCGCGAAGCCGGTGATGGAAGGCAAGGGTTGCCTGTTCAAGAAGTTCGCGGGCATCGACGTGTTCGACATCGAACTCGCCGAGTCCGATCCGGACAAGCTGGTCGAAGCCATCGCGATGCTGGAGCCCACGCTCGGCGGCATCAACCTCGAAGACATCAAGGCGCCCGAGTGCTTCTACATCGAGAAGAAGCTGCGCGAGCGTATGAAGATTCCGGTCTTCCACGACGATCAGCACGGCACCGCGATCATCGCTTCGGCGGCGATCCTGAACGGCCTGAAAGTGGTGGGCAAGAAGCTCGACGAAGTGAAGCTGGTGTGTTCGGGCGCGGGCGCCGCCGCGATTGCGTGTCTGGACCTGCTGGTGAACCTGGGCCTGTCGAAGAAGAACGTTCTCGTCACCGACTCCAAGGGCGTGATCTACGAAGGCCGCGGCAACCTCGATCCCTCGAAGGAACGTTACGCGGCGAACACCGAGGCACGCACGCTGGCTGACGCGATCCGCGGCGCCGATGTGTTCCTCGGCTGCTCGAGCGCCGGCGTGCTCAAGCCGGAGATGGTTGCCGAAATGGGCACGCAACCGCTGATTCTCGCGCTGGCCAATCCGGAACCGGAGATTCGCCCGGAAGACGCCAAGAAGGTTCGCCCGGACTGCATCATCGCGACCGGCCGTTCGGACTATCCGAACCAGGTCAACAACGTGTTGTGCTTCCCGTTCATCTTCCGCGGCGCGCTGGATGTCGGCGCCACCACGATCACGGAAGAAATGAAGCTCGCCTGCGTGCGCGCGATTGCCGAACTGGCCGAAGAAACCGATCAGGGCGATGAAGTCGCGAAGGCATACGAAGGCCACTCGCTGGAATTCGGCCCCGAGTATCTGATTCCGAAGCCGTTCGACCCGCGCCTGATCATCAAGATCGCGCCGGCTGTCGCGCAAGCGGCGATGGATTCGGGCGTCGCGACCCGTCCGATCAAGGACATGGACGCGTATCGCGAAGAACTCGGCACGACGGTGTATCGCACGGGCATGGTGATGCGTCCGGTGTTCGCGGCCGCCAAGTCGGAACCGGCGCGTATCGTGTTCGCCGAAGGTGAAGACGAGCGCGTACTGCGAGCCGCGCAATTCGTGCTGCTGGAAAAGATCGCCAAGCCGATTCTGGTCGGCCGTCCGTCGGTGATCGAGATGCGTCTGAAGAAGATGGGCTCGAAGCTCAAGTGCGGCGACGACTTCGAAATCGTCGACCCGGAAGACGATCCGCGCTATCAGAAATCCTGGCAGGCTTATCACGAACTTGGCGCGCGCGAAGGCGTGACGCCGGACGTGGCGAAGGCCGCAATGCGCAAGTTCAACACGCTGATCGGCGCGATCCTCGTGCGCCTTGGCGAAGCGGACGGCATGATCTGCGGCATGATCGGCCAATACCACGCGCATCTGAAGTTCATCGAGCAGGTTCTGGGCAAGGCGGACAACGTGCAGAACTTCGCCGCGATGAATCTGCTGATGCTGCCGGGCCGCAATCTGTTCATCTGCGATACGTACGTGAACGAAACGCCGACCGCCGAGCAACTCGCCGACATGACGATGCTGGCCGCGGGTGAGATGGAGAAGTTCGGTATCACGCCGAAGGTGGCGCTGCTGTCGAACTCGAACTTCGGCAGCGCACCGTCGTCGTCGTCGCAACGTATGGCGGCGGCTCGCAAGCTGATTACCGAACGTGCGCCCTCGCTCGAGATCGACGGTGAGATGCATGGCGATGCGGCACTGTCGGAAGCGGTGCGCAAGGCTGCGTTCCCGGGCACGACGCTGACCGGCGAAGCCAACCTGCTGATCATGCCGAATGTGGAAGCGGCGAACATCACGTACAACCTGCTGAAGATGATCGGCGGCGAAGGCGTGACGGTCGGCCCGTTCCTGCTGGGCGCGGAAAAGCCGGTGCACATCCTGACGCCGGCAGCGACCGTGCGCCGGATCATCAACATGACGGCAGTGGCTTCGGCCAACGCACGCAAGGCAGTGAACGCGAAGTAATGCGGATGCTTTGAGAATCGGAGCGGCGCCTCTCGTCGAGGCGTCGCGACGAATCTGCGAGAAAGCCACGGATGTCGTTTCCGTGGCTTTTTTATTGGCGCTGTCGTTGCACCAGCTTCGCGCGTCACGTTTCACAGCACAGCACATAAAAAAGGCGACTGTCCGCGAGGACAGCCGCCTTTCTGTTTTCAGACCAGCGAGCCGGTCAAGCCATTACGATCATGCCGCGTGTTGCGTCGTGCCGGCCTCAGGCGAACGCCACCGCGCGAGCAACTCGTTCCATTTGACGCGCACGCCCTTCAGGTTGTTTTCCTTCACGTGACCATAGCCGCGGATGCCGTCCGGCAGATTCGCCAGTTCGATGGCCAACTCGCGATTCTGCGCAGTCAGGCCGGCGATCAGTTCGCGCACCAGCGTCTCATACTCGCCGATCAACGCACGTTCGGTACGACGCTCTTCCGTCTTGCCGAACACATCGAGCGCGGTGCCGCGCAGGAACTTGAAGCGGGCTAGCACGTGCATCGCGCTGAAAACCCACGGGCCGTACTTCTTCTTCACCAGATGACCCTTGGTGTCTTTCTTCGAGAACGTCGGCGGCGCGAGGTGAATGTGCAGCTTCCAGTCGCCTTCGAAATTTGCCTTCAACTTTTCGATGAACGCCGGATCGCTGTACAAACGCGCGACTTCGTACTCGTCCTTGTAGGCCATCAGCTTGTGCAGGTTCTTCGCGACTGCCTCGGTCAACGGCAATTGGCCGTCGATAGAATCGAGCGCCGACTCCGCTGCACGCACTTGCGACACCAGCGCGCGATAACGGTCGGCATACGCGCTGTTCTGCCACGCGGTGAGATACTCGGCGCGTTTGTCGATCAGCGTGTCGAGCGCCTTCGGCGTGTGCAGCGAGATGATCTTGCTGCTTGTCGTTTCCGCTGCCGCACCACGTCCTTGCGATTGCGCGAGCTTGCGAACGCCGGCCAGATCGTGCGCGGCACGGCGACCCCATTCGAACGCCGCGCGGTTCTTCTCGACCTGCACGTTGTTCAACTCAATAGCGCGCATCAGCGACTGATACGTGAGCGGCACCCAGCCGCGTTGCCATGCGTAGCCGAGCACGAACGGGTTCGTATAGATCGCGTCGCCGAGCAGCGCGACCGCGAAGTGATTCGCGTCGACCGTATCGACACCGTCGTCGCCCGCGGCGGCGCGCACGTCGGCTTCCGTGCTGCTGCCCGGGAAGCGCCAGTTCGGGTTCTTGATGAGTTCGGCGGTCGGCGTATGCGCGCTGTTCAACACGACGCGCGTGCGGCCGGCCTGCATGCGCGACACGCATTCGTCGCTGGCCGTGACGATCGCATCGCAGCCGATCACGAGACTCGCTTCGCCCATGGCGATACGGGTTGCGTGGATGTCGGCCGGATTCTTCGCGATCTGCACGTGGCTCATCACGGCGCCGCCTTTCTGCGCGAGCCCGGTGACGTCGAGCACAGTGACGCCCTTGTTCTCCAGATGCGCGGCCATGCCGAGCAGCGCGCCGATCGTCACGACACCCGTGCCGCCGACGCCCGTCACCAGCACGCCGTACGGCCGCTCCATCGACGGCAATTCGGGTTCCGGCACCAGCGGCATCGCGTCGCCCGCGACACCGGAGGCGGCCTTCGGCTTGCGCAACTGACCGCCTTCAACTGAGACGAAGCTCGGGCAGAAACCGTTCACGCACGAGAAGTCCTTGTTGCAGGTGGACTGATTGATCTGGCGCTTCGTGCCGTACTCGGTATCGAGCGGCTCGACCGACAGGCAATTCGACTTCACCGAGCAATCGCCGCAGCCTTCGCACACGGCCTCGTTGATCACGATGCGGCGCGCCGGGTCCGGATACGTGCCGCGTTTCCTGCGGCGGCGTTTCTCCGTCGCGCAAGTCTGGTCGTAGATCAGGATCGTCGTGCCGGACACTTCGCGCAGTTGGCGCTGTACTTCGTCGAGCTTGTCGCGATGATGAATGTCGATGCCCGGCGCGAGGCCGACGTTCGCTGAGTACTTCTCCGGCTCGTCGGTGACGATCACGATTTTCGTCGCGCCTTCGGCGGCGAGTTGGTGCGTGATCTGCGGCACGGTCAGCACGCCGTCGACCGGCTGGCCGCCGGTCATGGCGACCGCGTCGTTATAGAGAATCTTGTAGGTGATGTTGGCCTTCGACGCGATCGCCGCGCGAATCGCCAGCAGGCCGGAGTGGAAGTAGGTGCCGTCGCCGAGATTGGCGAACACGTGCTTGTCGTTGCTGAACGGCGCCTGGCCGATCCACGCCACGCCTTCGCCGCCCATCTGGCTGAACGTGCTGGTGCTGCGGTCCATCCACACCGTCATGTAATGGCAGCCGATGCCGGCCATCGCGCGCGAGCCTTCCGGCACGTTGGTCGACGTGTTGTGCGGACAGCCCGAGCAGAACCACGGCTTGCGTTCGGCTTCGACGCGCGGGCGCGCCAGCGCTTTTTCCTTGGCTTCGATCACCGCGATACGCGTGGCGATGCGAGCGCGCACGTCCGACGGCAGGTCGAACTTGTCGAGCCGCGTAGCGATTGCCTTGGCGATGATCGCCGGCGAGAGTTCGTAGTGCGCCGGCAGCAGCCAGTTGCCCATCGGCACCGACCATTCGCCGCCCGCACCGTCTTTCTCGTCGAACTTGCCGAACACGCGCGGACGCTGCGCGTCGGGCCAGTTGTACAGTTCTTCCTTGATCGCGTATTCGAGAATCTGGCGCTTTTCTTCGACCACCAGAATTTCGTCGAGGCCGCGCGCGAACGCCTGCGCGCCTTGCGCTTCGAGCGGCCACACGCAGCCGACCTTGTACAGACGGATGCCGATGCGCGAGCAGGTTTCGTCGTCGAGGCCGAGGTCGGTCAGCGCCTGACGCACGTCGAGATACGCCTTGCCGCCGGTCATGATGCCGAAGCGCGCATGCGGCGAATCGATTTCGACGCGGTCGAGCTTGTTGGCCCGCACGTAGGCGAGCGCTGCATACCACTTGTAGTCGAGCAGACGCGCTTCCTGCACGAGCGGCGGATCCGGCCAGCGGATATTCAAGCCGCCCTCGGGCATCGCGAAGTCTTCCGGCAGGATGATCTTGGTGCGATGTGGATCGATGTCGACCGAGGCCGACGACTCGACCACATCGGTCACGCATTTCATCGCGACCCACAGACCGGAATAGCGGCTCATTGCCCAGCCGTGCAGGCCGAAGTCGAGATATTCCTGCACGTTTGACGGGAACAGAACCGGCAGGCCGCACGCCTTGAAAATGTGTTCGGACTGGTGCGCGAGCGTGGAGGATTTTGCGGCGTGGTCGTCGCCGGCAAGGACGAGAACGCCGCCGTTGCGCGCCGAGCCGGCCGAGTTGCCATGCTTGAAGACGTCGCCGGAACGGTCGACGCCTGGGCCTTTGCCGTACCACATCGAGAACACGCCGTCGTATTTGGCGCTCGGGTACAGATTGACCTGCTGCGAACCCCAAACGGCGGTGGCCGCGAGGTCTTCGTTGACGCCTGGCTGGAACACGACCTGATGCGCGGCGAGATGCTGTTTCGCCTTCCACAGGGATTGGTCGAGCCCGCCGAGCGGCGATCCACGGTAACCGGAGATGAAGCCGGCGGTGTTGAGCCCGGCGGCCCGGTCGCGTTCCTGCTGCAACATCGGCAGACGCACCAGCGCCTGGATGCCGCTCATATACGCGCGGCCGCGTTCGAGGGTGTATTTGTCGTCGAGCGTGACGGAAGATAGCGCGGCTTCGAGCGAGGCTCGCTGACCTGCGTCTAGCGGGGCGTTCATTATGTGTACTCCTCCAACCAGTTTGGGATCACCAAAACTTTTTTGGGCCGCGGCATCTTGTGAATGCGTAGGGCCGGGGCCGTCATATTGACGTGTTTTAAGTGATGGTAGCACTGGTGAAAACCCGCCGCAGCCTAGGAAGAACGTGGCTTCCGCTTTTGTCGCGAATGTCGGCGCGCGGGCTCGCTGTTCGCTCGCGTACCGCTCTCGCGACTGCCTGTAACAAGCTGTAAAAACTACAAATCTGCGGAACCGTGCGCAAAATGTCTGTCTAACCCCCACCTGTGAGCAATGTCCGCGCAACGCTCCGCATTCGGTGGAGCTTCACGACAACAGGGCAGTCAGAAAAGGAGTACGCATGAACACGAGAAACATCCAGACCTTCCTGATGGTTTCGGCAGCATTTTTCGCCATGAGCGCGCCGGTGCGCTCGAATTCGGGCAGTGCAGGGGCGCTGTCGAACGCGGTAACCCGTACGGCGCAGGTCGCGCCCGCACGGATTGCCATGAGCAGCGTCACGCGATCCATCGAGTCCGACGGGGAAGACAAGAATTCGTGATACGCCGCGCATGCGGTGTGTCGGTTGAGTAACCCGCCGTTGTTGCGTCAAGCCATAAAGGTTTCGCTTGAGACAACGGCGCCAACGAAAAGGGCGAAGATCGTGAGATCTTCGCCCTTTTCAATTGGGTCTACGCATCACGCATCCGCTCTGGTGAAGCGGCGCACGCTGTCAGACTTTGTCTTGCACCACACCACGGCGAATCTGATCCAGTTCGATCGATTCGAACAGTGCCTTGAAGTTGCCCTCGC
This sequence comes from Paraburkholderia sp. BL27I4N3, assembly GCF_003386115.1. Lineage (NCBI taxonomy): Bacteria > Pseudomonadati > Pseudomonadota > Betaproteobacteria > Burkholderiales > Burkholderiaceae > Paraburkholderia > Paraburkholderia sp. BL27I4N3. The sequence goes on from NZ_QREJ01000001.1 coordinate 4,541,412, forward strand.
CGAAGCCCTGATTCCCCTTGCGCTGAATGATCTCGAAGAAGATCGGACCGATCTGGTTTTCGGTGAAAATCTGCAGCAGCAGATCGTCGGGCGCGCCGTCGATCAGGATCTTGCGCTTGCGCAACTCGTCGAGCGGCTCGCCATGATTCGGCACGCGGCGATCCACCAGCTCGTAATACGTGTCGATCGTGTCGAGCAGCGAGATGTTCGATGCGCGCAAGCCGTCCACCGTGCGGTAGATGTCGTTGCTGCCGAGGGCAATGTGCTGAATGCCTTCGCCGTGGTACGCGTCGAGATATTCCTGAATCTGGCCGGCGGTTTCCGAACCTTCTTCGTTGATCGGGATGCGGATCTTGCCGCACGGCGAGGTCATCGCCTTCGACTTCACGCCCGTCACCTTGCCTTCGATGTCGAAATAACGCACTTCGCGGAAGTTGAACAGGCGCTCGTAGAACTCCGCCCATTCCTGCATGCGGCCGCGATGCACGTTGTGTGTCAGGTGGTCGATGTAGGTCAGGCCGTGGCCGACCGGATTCGGGTTCGCGCCCGCAATGGGTTCGAAGTCGACGTCGTAAATGTCGATGTTGCCGATACTGTTCGGCTCGGCGCCGTTCTTGCCGCGCCAGCGGTCGACGAAATAGATCAGCGAGTCGCCAATGCCTTTGATCGCCGGAATGTTCAATTCCATCGGGCCGGTCTTGTTGTCGAAGCCCCAGGCGCCTTTTTCCACTGCTTGCTTGTACGCCTTGGCGGCGTCCTGAACCCGGAAAGCAATCGCGCAGATCGAAGGGCCGTGCAAACGCGTGAAGCGTTGCGCGAACGAATCCGGCTCGCCGTTGACGATGAAGTTGATTTCCCCTTGGCGATACAGCGTCACATCTTTATGGCGATGCCGCGCAACGGCGGTGAAGCCCATCTGCTCGAAGAGCTTGCCGAGCGCCTTCGGATCCGGCGCGGTGTATTCGATGAACTCGAAGCCGTCGGTGCCGAGCGGATTTTCCCAGGTTGAAACTTGCATTGTCTGTCTCCTGATGAGCGCGAGCCGAATGAGCCATTGCGCGACTGAATGACGCAAGTGTAAAGGCCTGTCTGCGGCGAAAACTTGCGAATTTAATCGTCCGTCGATACGCTGACGCTAGTTTCTAGCTCAACATTGCGAATGGATGGCAGAAAATGGCCAATATAGAGATAGACGCCATCGATAGGCGGATTCTGGCGATTCTTCAGGAGAATGGCCGGCTGTCGAATCAGGAGATCGCCGAGCGCATCAATCTTTCGCCCAGTCCGTGTCTTCGGCGTATCCGCCGGCTGGAAGAAAGCGGCGTGATACGCGGCTATGTGGCGCTGCTCGATGCGCAGCAGCTTGGGCTCGATTTGCTTGCCTACGTGAATGTGCGATTGGAAAAGCGCGGCGGTCCGGCGCTCAGTTCGCGCGGCGACGCTACTCATGCGGATCTGTTTCGCGCGGCGGTGCAGACGTGGCCTGAAGTGGTGGCATGTCACGCAATGACCGGCGACATGGATTATTTGCTGCGCGTCCAGGTGAAAGACATGGCGCACTTTTCACGCTTCGTGCAGGACCAGTTGCTGCACCATCCGTCGGTAATCGACGTGAAATCGAGCTTCTCGCTGGAAAAGTTTAAGGAGACGACCGCGCTGCCGATCTTGTGAGGTAAGCGTCCCGCGCGAGGCGGCGGGCGGATGCAAACAAAAAGGGCGGCCACGTGGCCGCCCTTTGTTCTTGCTGAAGCTTGGTGTTCTCAGGCTGCGACAGCCGTCGGCATGAACGACTCGAACAGCTTCGACGTGCGACACGCTTGCCGCTTGAGCGCGTAGTCGAACACGGCGGCCTGTTCCTGCAGCATTTCCGTGATGATGCTCGATTGATCCGCCGGCGACAGCGTGAGGTACGCGTCTGCCTCACCGTAGGCATATTCGATCTTCATGCCTGCCTTCTTCGCGATATGCATCATGGTCGAATTGCGCGACAGGCAGTGCATGTACAGCATGCCGACGTGCGTATTGCGGCTGCGAATGGCGGCGCGCTCGAACAGCTTCGAGCCGATGCCCTGGCCGCGGACGCTTTCCAGCACGGACACGCCGAACTCGGCCGTGCGCTTGTCGCCTTCGGCCGGCAGATAAGCCAGGTGGCCGACGCCGGTCAACTCCAATTGATTGTTGAAGACGCCGAAGACGGTGTCGCGCTTGAAGTCGATCGCACGAACATAGTTTTCGATGACGTGGTCCGGCACGATCTGGCCGAAGCGCAGGAGCCGGTCGTCTTCGTCGAGCGCGAGGAAGTGGGTGAGCAGGCGTTCGCGGTCGACTGCGGTGAGTTCGCGGACCAGAGCAGGCGCACGACCGGCTGGCTGCATCAAACGATCATGCGCAACGATCGGCTCAGCAGCGCGGGGTGTAGTCAAGTTCATGGTCGGGTTCTCCTTTTGGTCGAGCGGCGTGGTGCACCGCAAAAGCAATTTTAGCGGAGATACACACTGCGCACTAGGGAAAACCCGTATCAATATTTGAAGGGAGTGCCTAAAAAGTTTGCGCCCTATTTTTATGCGTTTGATTTTAAAGAATAAATAAATGATACGAGCGTTCGTGACACGATGTCGCACATCGATCACACCGGCACGTTATTTCGTCTGCATATTGCTGCAGTGCGGAATCAGGCCTGATTTGAACTCAAGCCGTGGTCCACCATGCCGACCACCTGTTCGGCGAACTCACGGTAGCCCAGCCGGCCGTCCGGCTTCAGCCAGGTGAAGGTCCAGTTGATCATGCCGAACACCATCATGGTGAGCGCGGTCTGGTTGTCGCGCGTGGCGCGCTCCGGATAGGCGCGCGCCAACTGCCGCGCAAAAGCCGCCACCACGTCACGCTGGCGGTTCAGGATCACTTCGCGCTGGGTATCGACCAGATATTTCACGTCGTTCAACAGCGCGACGTGCCGGCTATGCGACGTCTCATACTCCGACAGAAATGCCCGGATCAGCTCGGCGAAGGTTTCCCGCTCCGACAAGCCGCGCCGCTGACTCGCGCCTTCCACTTCCGCGATGATCAGCATGAGCCGCTTGGTATAGCGGTCCAACAGATCGAACAGGATCGCTTCCTTGCTCGCGTAGTAGTGGTAGAGGCGCGCTTTCGAAGTGCCGCTCGCGGCGGCGAGGTCGGCCATTGAGGTGCTGGGATAGCTGGTCTGGGCGAACTTCGCCGCAGCGAGTTCGAGAATCTGCTCGCGCTGAGTTTCGTGGTCGGGCGCTCGGGTGCGGGCCATAGTCGTCTGTTCTATTAGTGTGGACAGGGTGCGAACGCTGCGCACAATTCGAGCGTGCGCCAGCCGTTCGCGTCGCCGCGCAGCTTGATGCGTCGGGTTGCAGCCAGTTCCCGGAAGCGCCACAGCGCAATGCTGTCGCTGACCAGAAAGCCGAGTTCGGCCGTCATCAATTCGGCGGCAACGCGCGCGGCGGGCTGCCAGTCTTCTGTGACGTGCTCGAATATCAGCGCGTCCAGCTCCGCGAAGCTGCCGCTCGTGAATGTATTGTCGCGCCAGCGCCGCGTTTCGCCGTTCGCGTGTTTGACTTCCTGCCATTCGAGCGCGAGCCGGCTGATGCGCAGCACCGAAATCGGCGCGGCGTCCGCAAGACGGGATTGCAGCACGGGCGGCGCAAACATGCCGACCGATGTCGCGCGGTCTTTGCGGCTATGCGCCCACGCGCCCGGATCGGTGAGATCGCGAATCGACAGACGCACTTCGTTCAGGCGCTGCGGGTTGTTGCGCAGGTGGTAGCAGACGCGGCGCAGCATTAATTGATCCGATGCGCTTTCGCCGTGCCAGACCACCAGATTCGCTTCGCCGCGCGCGATATTCTCCAGCGCCGCGGCCTGCTCGCGGAATTCCCGAAGGAAATCGCGCTTCGTGTCGGCGCTCACGCGATCCCAGAAGTCCGCGCGCACGTCGGGCGCGTCGTCGACGCCGCGCAGCGGGCCGACCGCGAGATCGTCGCGCAATGCGTGCACGCGCTCGTCGCGGCCCGCATCCCGCAACGCGGTGCGCAGTGACTCGGCGGCGACATCGCCATTGGTGAGGTGGATCGTGCTCATCGGCAGTGGTGTGGGGCGGTTAACAACACTAGGGGCCGCTCATCGACCGGAACAGGTGTCCGGTCGCGAGCGGCCCCTAGTGTAAGCGGATCGCGGACCTGCTCAAAGCGCGGCGGACGTCCAGCAGGTTCGTCCGCCGCATTCGGCTCAACGTTCGTCGTAGCTCACCACCACGCGGTCGCTGATCGGATGACATTGGCACGTCAGCACGAAACCGTCGCGGATTTCGTGTTCTTCGAGCGTGTAGTTCTTTTCCATCTTCACTTCGCCTTCCAGCACCTTCGCGCGGCAGGTGCAGCAGACGCCGCCCTTGCACGCATAAGGCAGCGCGAGACCGGCGCGCAGGCCGACGTCGAGCACGCTTACGCCTTGATACGGCAGGCGCAGCTTGCGGCGTTTGCCGTCGAGCACGATTTCGAGGTCGGCAGCCGGCGTATCTTCGGTGATTTCGACCGGCGGCACGCCCGCTTGCGGCAGCGGCGAACCGAAGCGTTCCACGTGTACCTTCTCCGATGGCACGCCGGCGGCTTTCAACGCGGCTTCGGCGGCGTCCATCATCGGAGCGGGGCCGCAAATGAAGGCTTCGTCGATCGCCTCGGCCGGCAGCAGATTCTCGATGAAGGCCGCGCACTTATCCTGATCGAGCACGCCGTTGAATAGCTCGACGTCCTGCAGATCGTCGGACAGCACGTGATAGAGCACGAAGCGGTTCATGAAGCGGTTCTTCAGATCCTCGAGCTCTTCCGCGAACATGATCTGATCGACGCTACGGTTGCCGTACACGAGCGTGAAGGTGCTGCGCGGTTCGACTTCGAGTGTCGTTTTGATGATGGCCAGCACCGGCGTAATGCCCGAACCGCCGGAGAACGCGAGGTATTGTTGACCCTGATCGGCGTTCAGATGGGTGAAGAAGCGCCCGTCCGGTGTCATTACGTCGATTGTGTGGCCGGGCTGCAGCGTATCGAAGGCAAAGTTCGAGAAACGCCCGCCGCGTACGCGCTTGATGCCGATGCGCAGTTCGCCGTCGCGGTCGTAATCGGTGACGCCGACACAGATCGAATACGAACGGCGCGTTTCCTCACCGTCGATATGCGTCTTCAGCGTGACGAACTGGCCTTGCGTGAAGCGGTAATGGTCGCGCAGTTCGGCGGGGACTTCGAAGGCGACCGAAACCGAATCGGCGGTTTCGGGCCGTACTTCGCGGATACGCAGCGGGTGAAATTGCGGAGTGGCCATATCAGTATGGTTTGAAGTAGTCGAAGGGCTCGCGGCAATCGAGACAGCGGTACAAGGCTTTGCAGGCGGTCGAGCCGAATTGCGCGAGCCGCTCGGTGTGCGCCGAACCGCAGCGCGGGCAGGACGGCGCGGGCAGCGCGCGGGGCACGAAGCGCATCACTTTTTCCTGCACGGGCATGGCCGAACCGCAATTGCCCGTGGGCGGCGCGATGCCGTAGGCGCGCAATTTTTCGCGCGCGTCGGCGGTCATCCAGTCCGTCGTCCAGGCCGGCGCGAGCACCGTGGCGATCCGATAAGGCTTGAGTTCCGCCGCGTCGAGCGCATGCGCGACGTCCTCGGCGATCTGCGACATGGCCGGGCAACCGGAGTAGGTCGGCGTGATCACGACTTCGAGCGTGCCGTCGGCGGCGCGCCGCACGTCGCGCAGAATGCCGAGTTCGCGAATCGACACCACCGGAATCTCCGGATCGGGCACCGTTTCGAGCACGGCCCATGCGCGTTCAAGTGTGGCGTCGGTCATGTCGGTCGTGCGGAAGGCCGTCGAAGTCGTCATCGTTGGATTACCAGGTGGCGCCGGGATGCTGACGCGCGAGGCTCTGCATTTCGGCCAGCACGAAACCCATGTGCTCGGAATGCTCGCCGTGCTTGCCGGTCGTGATGTGCTTGACCGGTTCGGGCAGTGTCAAGGTGGCTTCGTCGAGCGTGGCGCGCACGTCGTCGAGCCACGCTGCTTCGAGGTCCGACGTCAGCGGGCCGATGCCGGCTGCCGCAATGCCTTCCTCAACGGCATCCGTGCTGAAGAACTCCCGCGTGTACGGCACCAGATAGTCCAGCGCGGCTTGCGCGCGGCGATGCGATTCCTCGGTGCCGTCGCCGAAACGGATCAGCCATTCGCGTGCGTGGTGCACGTGATAGCTGGTTTCCTTGATCGACTTCGATGCGATCGCCGCCAGTTGCTCGTCGGTGGATGCGGTGAGGGCAGTCCACAGATGCGCCATCAGCGTCGAGTAGAGGAAATTGCGCACGATCGTGACCGCGTAATCCTTCTCGGTTTTCGCGGTGGCCGACAGCGGACCGACATGCGGCAACTCGGCGAGCGTGTAGTTGGCAAACTCGCGCTCGGCGCGAAAGTACGCGTAGTCGTCTTCCGTGCGGTTTTTGCCGGTGAGCTGCTGTTCGAGCGACGCGGCGTGTGTATACAGCAGCCGCGCCTGGCCGATCAGGTCGAGGCTCATGTTCGACAGCGCGATGTCCTCTTCGAGGATCGGGCCGTGGCCGCACCATTCGGTATTGCGCTGACCGAGGATCAGCGCGGTATCCGCGAGGCGCAGCACGTACTGAAGATGTTGGGGCGTGATGGTCATGGCCGCGCTTACATGTGGTTGACTTCGTCGGGGAGCGTGTAGAACGTCGGGTGGCGGTAGATCTTGTCGCCCGCCGGTTCGAACAGCTCCGCCTTGTCTTCCGGCGCGGACGCCGTAATCGCCGACGACGGCACCACCCAGATGCTCACGCCTTCCTGGCGGCGCGTGTAGACGTCGCGCGCCATGCGCAGCGCCATCGGCGCGTCGGCGGCGTGCAGGCTGCCGCAGTGTTTGTGATCGAGTCCCTGCTTGCTGCGCACGAAGACTTCCCAAATCGGCCATTCCTTGTTCATTGCAGATCTCCTGATTCTGTGTCCGGCATGCGGCGCGCGTTAAGCGGCGTGCTGTTGTGCGCGCTGGCGCTGTTTTTCGGCGTGGGCGAGGGCCGCTTCGCGGACCCAGGCACCGTCGTCGTGGGCCTTGACGCGGGTGGCGAGACGCTCGCGGTTACACGGGCCGTCGCCGTTCACCACGCGCCAGAATTCTTCCCAGTCGATGTCGCCGTAGTCGTGATGGCCGCGCGCTTCGTTCCATTTCAGGTCCGGATCGGGCAGCGTGACGCCGAGTACCTTGGCCTGGTCGACGGTGGCGTCGACGAATTTCTGGCGCAGATCGTCGTTCGAAATGCGCTTGATGCCCCATTTCGACGACTGGTTGCTGTGGATCGAATCCTTGTCGCTCGGGCCGAACATCATCAGCACCGGCCACCACCAGCGGTTCACGGCCTGCTGGACCAGTTCGCGCTGTGCTTCGGTGCCGGCCATCATCGACATGAGCGCGTCGAAGCCCTGCCGTTGGTGGAACGACTCTTCCTTGCAGATGCGGATCATGGCGCGCGCGTACGGGCCATACGTGCAACGGCACAGCGGAATCTGGTTCATGATCGCCGCGCCGTCCACCAGCCAGCCGATCACGCCGACGTCCGCCCATGTAGGCGTCGGGTAATTGAAAATGCTCGAATATTTGGCTTTGCCCGAGTGCAGCGCGGCGATCAGCTGATCGCGCGACACACCGAGCGTTTCCGCCGCGCTATATAGATAGAGGCCATGGCCGGCCTCGTCCTGCACTTTGGCAAGCAGAATCGCCTTGCGTTTCAGGCTGGGCGCGCGCGTGATCCAGTTGCCTTCCGGCAGCATGCCGACGATTTCCGAATGCGCGTGCTGCGAGATTTGCCGGACCAGCGTCTTGCGGTAGGCCTCCGGCATCCAGTCCTGAGCTTCGATCTTGCCGTCGGCGGCCATGACCGCGTCGAACCGCATCTGCTCGGACGAGTCTGCGCCCGCGTCTAGCGGGGCGACATTGCCGGGAATATCCAGGGATTGCGTGTACATGGGGACGCTCTCTGCGGAAGTTGTCTGTGTGCGCACAGTATAAACCAACCGACCGGTCGGTTAATAAATTTTTTGAGATGGGTCGATCGAGCCGATGGGGGAGGGAAGAGATTCGTTAGCAAGGCGTTTCGTCGGCGCCGGCGCCCCGCCCCCACACTAAACCTATAAAATTGCGAATTGGCCGCGATTTGCGGCCTTCCTGCAGCCCCCGGTACTCATGTTACGTTTAAGCGAAATCAAACTCCCGCTCGATCATCCCGAGAGCGCCCTCGAAGCCGCCGTGCGTGCGCGCCTCGCGGAACTCGGCGTGGCCGCGGACGGGCTCATCCGATACACCGTGTTTCGTCGCGCGCACGACGCGCGCAAGCGCGCCGACATCAAGCTCACCTACATCGTCGATGCCGAGGTGACGGATGAAGCGGCGGCGCTCAAGCGGCTCGCCGACGTGCCACATTGCGGCGTGACGCCAGACATGGCCTACCGGTTCGTCGCCAAAGCGCCGGCGCAGATGACCGCGCTGCGCCCGGTCGTGATCGGCATGGGGCCGTGCGGCCTGTTTGCCGGGTTGATCCTGGCGCAAATGGGTTTCCGGCCAATCATCCTCGAGCGCGGCAAGGCCGTGCGCGAGCGCACCAAGGACACCTTCGGCTTGTGGCGTAAGTCGGTGCTCAATCCCGAATCGAATGTGCAGTTCGGCGAAGGCGGCGCGGGCACTTTCTCGGACGGCAAGCTGTACAGCCAGATCAAGGATCCGAAGCACTACGGCCGCAAGGTGCTCGACGAATTCGTGCGGGCTGGCGCGCCGGAAGACATTCTGTTTCTGAGCCGGCCGCATATCGGCACGTTCCGGCTGGTGAGCATGGTTGAAAAAATGCGCGCGACCATCCACGAGCTGGGCGGCGAGGTGCGTTTCGAAACCCGCGTCGACGATATCGAGATCGATCAGGGCAAGGTGCGGGCGCTGAAGCTGTCTACCGGCGAAACGCTGCGCTGCGATCATGTGGTGCTGGCGGTCGGGCATAGCGCGCGCGACACCTTCCAGATGCTGAACGACCGCGGCGTCTACATTGAGGCGAAGCCGTTTTCACTCGGTTTCCGCATTGAACATCCGCAGGGTTTGATCGACCGCAGCCGTTTCGGCAAGTTTGCCGGTCACAAGCAGCTTGGAGCCGCTGACTATAAGGTGGTGCATCACTGCAGCAATGGGCGCGCCGTCTACAGTTTTTGCATGTGCCCGGGCGGCACCGTGGTGGCGGCGACCTCCGAACCGGGCCGCGTGGTGACCAACGGCATGAGCCAGTATTCGCGGGCGGAGCGGAATGCCAACGCGGGGATCGTGGTTGGCATCACGCCGGACGATTACCCGGGCGGCCCGCTCGCCGGGATCGCTTTTCAGCGCAAATGGGAAGAGCGGGCTTTCGAGCTGGGTGGCGGCAACTACATGGCGCCGGGCCAGCTGGTCGGCGACTTTATCGCCGGCCGGCCGTCCACGTCGCTGGGTTCGGTGGTGCCGTCCTACAAGCCCGGCGTGCATCCGACCGATCTCAGCACGGCGCTTCCCAACTATGTGATCGAGGCCATTCGCGAAGCCTTGCCGGAGATGGACAAGAAGATCGCCGGGTTCGCGATGCACGACGCCGTGCTGACAGGCGTCGAGACGAGAACGTCGTCGCCGATTCGCGTGCGGCGGCGGGACGACTATCAGAGCATGAACGTCGAAGGCCTGTATCCGGCCGGCGAAGGAGCGGGCTATGCCGGCGGGATCTACTCGGCTGCCATCGACGGGATCGAAGTCGCCGAAGCGCTCGCGTTGAAGATGGCCGGAGCGCAGACGGCCTGAGTCGGCCGCGCGCGAATGCCGTCGCAGAGACCCGCGACGGCTGGAGCGATCGGGCACAATGCACGTTTCGCCTTCAACCGACCACCCGAATGACCATTCGCACCTTGGCCGCCGCGTGCAGCGCGGCGTTGTTTGTCCAATTTGCCGTTTCCCCGACCGTTTTCGCAGCCGACGCCCCGGCACATTGGGTCACCGCATGGGCGACTGCGCTGCAACCTATTCCTCAGCGGGCGGACTTGCCGCCGCTGTATCGCGCACCCGAAGTAGCTGGGCGCACAGTGCGCCAGATCGTTTATCCGACGCTGTCCGGAAAGTCCGCGCGGGTCCATCTCAGCAATCGGTACGGTAAAACTCCGCTCGTCATCGAAGACCTGCGGATCGCGCGTTCTGCGGGTGGCGCGGCGGCTGGTAATGGTGAGGCGCGCGTGACGTTCAGCGGCAAGAGTGCAGTCTCGATTCCGCCGGGTGGCGAGCTGGACAGTGACCCCGTCGCGATCGATATCGCCGGAGGTGCGCCTTATGCCGTCAGCGCATTTATGGGGGCCGAGCAGCGTATCGTGGCGTGGCATCGTGTGTCGAACCAGGTGAACTATGTTTCGGCGCCGGGTAATCACACGGCGGATGCTTCTGCCGAGGCGTTTCGCGGTAGGTTCACCCAATATGTGTGGGTAACCGGATTGTCGGTGGATGCGGCACCTGCATCCGCGGCCGTTGCCGCGATCGGCGACTCGATCACAGACGGCATGCGCTCCAGCCTGAACCAGAATCGCCGCTGGCCCGACGCGTTGGCGCGCCGGTTTGCCGCTAGCGGCGACCGGTCGACCGCGATTGTCAATCTGGGGATCAGCGGCAACCGCCTGTTGAGCGACTCCCCTTGCTACGGCGACGCGCTCGCGACGCGCTTCGAGCACGACGTGCTCGGGCGCCCGGGCGTCAAGACGGCGATTCTGCTGATCGGCATCAATGACATCAACTTCGCGGCCATGCCGCCGCGCAATGGGCTCGATTGCGATTTTCCGCACACGTCGGTGACGGCCGTCGATCTGATTGCCGGATACCAGCGGCTGATCACCGCTGCCCGGCACGCCGGTGTGAAGCTGTTCGGTGCGACGCTCACGCCGGCGTCGCTTCCGCCGCAGCGAGAAAGCATGCGGCTCGCCGTCAACCAGTGGATTCGGACGAGCCATGCCTTCGACGGCGTGGTGGACTTCGACGCCGCGCTGCGTGATCCGGCGCAGCCGGATCGTCTGCGGCGCAACTTTGACAGTGGCGATCACATCCATCCCAGCGACGCCGGCTACGCCGCGATGGCCGACGTGGTTCCGATGGACGCGGTGGTGAATTCAACCCACAAATGAGCCGCCAAAAAAAGATTTCGGTCAAACCCTTGTTATATGGCCGATGTTGACCTAAGATTCGCCTCCTCGTTGCAGAACGAGGGCCGCGGCAGAAACCAGCGGCCGTAGCGTCAACAAGGTTTTAAGCGAAAGCGAAAAATGTTGTTGACGAAACGAAAAAGAGCCTTCATAATCTCGTTTCTCTGCTGCTGATGCAGCGACGCAGAACGAAGCGGTACCGGGTGGTTGTGATGCTGACGACTGGCGGTGCGGGTTCGGTAGTGAATGCGTAATCGATCTTTAAAAATTAACAGCCGATAAGTGTGGGCGCTTGATGCGCGACGCGCCGGCGGGTCCTTCGGGATCTGCCGGAAGAAGCGAAAGTATCAAGTCTCACACAGTAATGAAAGGAAGGTTTTTCCATTGAAAGATGGAGAGATCATTCGTCAGTACGTTGAGTGAGCGACCGGTTCTTAACTGAACCGAAAAACAGTAACAGGTTTGAACTGAAGAGTTTGATCCTGGCTCAGATTGAACGCTGGCGGCATGCCTTACACATGCAAGTCGAACGGCAGCACGGGAGCAATCCTGGTGGCGAGTGGCGAACGGGTGAGTAATACATCGGAACGTGTCCTGTAGTGGGGGATAGCCCGGCGAAAGCCGGATTAATACCGCATACGATCTGTGGATGAAAGCGGGGGATCTTAGGACCTCGCGCTACAGGGGCGGCCGATGGCAGATTAGCTAGTTGGTGGGGTAAAGGCCTACCAAGGCGACGATCTGTAGCTGGTCTGAGAGGACGACCAGCCACACTGGGACTGAGACACGGCCCAGACTCCTACGGGAGGCAGCAGTGGGGAATTTTGGACAATGGGCGCAAGCCTGATCCAGCAATGCCGCGTGTGTGAAGAAGGCCTTCGGGTTGTAAAGCACTTTTGTCCGGAAAGAAAACCTCCGCCCTAATACGGTGGGGGGATGACGGTACCGGAAGAATAAGCACCGGCTAACTACGTGCCAGCAGCCGCGGTAATACGTAGGGTGCAAGCGTTAATCGGAATTACTGGGCGTAAAGCGTGCGCAGGCGGTCCGCTAAGACAGATGTGAAATCCCCGGGCTTAACCTGGGAACTGCATTTGTGACTGGCGGGCTAGAGTATGGCAGAGGGGGGTAGAATTCCACGTGTAGCAGTGAAATGCGTAGAGATGTGGAGGAATACCGATGGCGAAGGCAGCCCCCTGGGCCAATACTGACGCTCATGCACGAAAGCGTGGGGAGCAAACAGGATTAGATACCCTGGTAGTCCACGCCCTAAACGATGTCAACTAGTTGTCGGGTCTTCATTGACTTGGTAACGTAGCTAACGCGTGAAGTTGACCGCCTGGGGAGTACGGTCGCAAGATTAAAACTCAAAGGAATTGACGGGGACCCGCACAAGCGGTGGATGATGTGGATTAATTCGATGCAACGCGAAAAACCTTACCTACCCTTGACATGTATGGAATCCTGCTGAGAGGTGGGAGTGCCCGAAAGGGAGCCATAACACAGGTGCTGCATGGCTGTCGTCAGCTCGTGTCGTGAGATGTTGGGTTAAGTCCCGCAACGAGCGCAACCCTTGTCCCTAGTTGCTACGCAAGAGCACTCTAGGGAGACTGCCGGTGACAAACCGGAGGAAGGTGGGGATGACGTCAAGTCCTCATGGCCCTTATGGGTAGGGCTTCACACGTCATACAATGGTCGGAACAGAGGGTCGCCAACCCGCGAGGGGGAGCCAATCCCAGAAAACCGATCGTAGTCCGGATCGCACTCTGCAACTCGAGTGCGTGAAGCTGGAATCGCTAGTAATCGCGGATCAGCATGCCGCGGTGAATACGTTCCCGGGTCTTGTACACACCGCCCGTCACACCATGGGAGTGGGTTTTACCAGAAGTGGCTAGTCTAACCGCAAGGAGGACGGTCACCACGGTAGGATTCATGACTGGGGTGAAGTCGTAACAAGGTAGCCGTATCGGAAGGTGCGGCTGGATCACCTCCTTTCTCGAGCTAAACGCGTCAGTTGTGTAAAAGCAATGCGTTGAGCGCTCACGCTTATCGGCTGTGAAATCAGGACAGACTCAGGGGTCTGTAGCTCAGTCGGTTAGAGCACCGTCTTGATAAGGCGGGGGTCGATGGTTCGAATCCATCCAGACCCACCAAAGTCTTGTCTGGTGTGCTGATCGTCTGAACCTCTGGGGTAGCTGTATGACTGGGGGATTAGCTCAGCTGGGAGAGCACCTGCTTTGCAAGCAGGGGGTCGTCGGTTCGATCCCGTCATCCTCCACCAATCCTCAATGCGTAGCGTTCTGCGGGCAGTAAAAGGCAGAGCGTTGTGCATTGGCGATTGAGCCAGTCAGAGTGATATGAAGCAGAGCTTTATATCGGCTGTCGTTCTTTAACAATCAGGAAGAAGTAGTAAAGAGATTCACGAAAGATCACTTAGAGATGGGTGGTTGAGTAGGTGAATCAGGGTTGTGATTGTATCAATGTATGAAAAGAGAGATCGAAAGATCGCTTTTGGAATACGGCGCAACACGAATACTCAACCTGTAGCGAGGGTGGCGAGCGTGTGATTCCCCGTGGATCATGCAGGAGACACACCCGTTATAGGGTCAAGCGAACAAGTGCATGTGGTGGATGCCTTGGCGATCACAGGCGATGAAGGACGCGGTAGCCTGCGAAAAGCGGTGGGGAGCTGGCAAACGAGCTTTGATCCACCGATATCCGAATGGGGAAACCCGGCCCGTATGGGTCATCCGTAGCTGAATACATAGGCTACGTGAAGCGAACGCGGTGAACTGAAACATCTAAGTAACCGCAGGAAAAGAAATCAACCGAGATTCCCAGAGTAGTGGCGAGCGAAATGGGACCAGCCTGTACTCTTTATCTTCATTGTTAGTCGAAGGCTCTGGAAAGTGCCGCCATAGCAGGTGATAGCCCTGTAGACGAAAACAGCGAGGAAGAACTAGGTGTACGACAAGTAGGGCGGGACACGTGAAATCCTGTCTGAAGATGGGGGGACCATCCTCCAAGGCTAAATACTCGTGATCGACCGATAGTGAACCAGTACCGTGAGGGAAAGGCGAAAAGAACCCCGGGAGGGGAGTGAAACAGATCCTGAAACCGCATGCATACAAACAGTCGGAGCCTCTGCGAAGGGGTGACGGCGTACCTTTTGTATAATGGGTCAGCGACTTACATTCAGTGGCAAGCTTAACCGATTAGGGCAGGCGTAGCGAAAGCGAGTCCGAACAGGGCGATTCAGTCGCTGGGTGTAGACCCGAAACCAGGTGATCTATCCATGGCCAGGATGAAGGTGCGGTAACACGTACTGGAGGTCCGAACCCACTAACGTTGAAAAGTTAGGGGATGAGCTGTGGATAGGGGTGAAAGGCTAAACAAACCTGGAAATAGCTGGTTCTCTCCGAAAACTATTTAGGTAGTGCCTCGTGTATCACCTTCGGGGGTAGAGCACTGTCATGGTTGTGGGGTCCATTGCGGATTACTACGCCATAGCAAACTCCGAATACCGAAGAGTGCAATCACGGGAGACAGACATCGGGTGCTAACGTCCGGTGTCAAGAGGGAAACAACCCAGACCGCCAGCTAAGGTCCCCAAATATTGCTAAGTGGGAAACGAAGTGGGAAGGCTAAAACAGTCAGGAGGTTGGCTTAGAAGCAGCCATCCTTTAAAGAAAGCGTAATAGCTCACTGATCGAGTCGTCCTGCGCGGAAGATGTAACGGGGCTAAGCAATATACCGAAGCTGCGGATGCACATTTATGTGCATGGTAGGAGAGCGTTCCGTAAGCCTGCGAAGGTGCACTGGAAAGTGTGCTGGAGGTATCGGAAGTGCGAATGCTGACATGAGTAGCGATAAAGGGGGTGAAAAGCCCCCTCGCCGTAAGCCCAAGGTTTCCTACGCAACGTTCATCGGCGTAGGGTGAGTCGGCCCCTAAGGCGAGGCAGAAATGCGTAGCTGATGGGAAGCAGGTTAATATTCCTGCACCATTGTTAAATGCGATGGGGGGACGGATCGCGGAAGGTTGTCCGGGTGTTGGAAGTCCCGGTCCTTGCATTGGAGAAGGCGCTTTGGCAAATCCGGGCGCAGGATTCAAGGGTGCGAGGCCATTCACTTCGGTGAAGAAGCAATCGGAAGTGGTTCCAAGAAAAGCCTCTAAGCTTCAGTTTAACAAGACCGTACCGCAAACCGACACAGGTGGGCGAGATGAGTATTCTAAGGCGCTTGAGAGAACTCGGGAGAAGGAACTCGGCAAATTGGTACCGTAACTTCGGGATAAGGTACGCCCCTGTAGCCTGATGCGCCTGCGCGCAGAGGGTGAAGGGGTTGCAATAAACTGGTGGCTGCGACTGTTTAATAAAAACACAGCACTCTGCAAACACGAAAGTGGACGTATAGGGTGTGACGCCTGCCCGGTGCCGGAAGATTAAATGATGGGGTGCAAGCTCTTGATTGAAGTCCCGGTAAACGGCGGCCGTAACTATAACGGTCCTAAGGTAGCGAAATTCCTTGTCGGGTAAGTTCCGACCTGCACGAATGGCGTAACGATGGCCACACTGTCTCCTCCCGAGACTCAGCGAAGTTGAAGTGTTTGTGATGATGCAATCTCCCCGCGGCTAGACGGAAAGACCCCATGAACCTTTACTGTAGCTTTGCATTGGACTTTGAACCGGTCTGTGTAGGATAGGTGGGAGGCTTTGAAGCGTGGACGCCAGTCTGCGTGGAGCCGCCCTTGAAATACCACCCTGGTTTGTTTGAGGTTCTAACCTTGGTCCGTAATCCGGATCGGGGACAGTGCATGGTAGGCAGTTTGACTGGGGCGGTCTCCTCCCAAAGTGTAACGGAGGAGTACGAAGGTACGCTAGGTACGGTCGGAAATCGTGCTGATAGTGCAATGGCATAAGCGTGCTTAACTGCGAGACCGACAAGTCGAGCAGGTGCGAAAGCAGGTCATAGTGATCCGGTGGTTCTGTATGGAAGGGCCATCGCTCAACGGATAAAAGGTACTCTGGGGATAACAGGCTGATACCGCCCAAGAGTTCATATCGACGGCGGTGTTTGGCACCTCGATGTCGGCTCATCTCATCCTGGGGCTGTAGCCGGTCCCAAGGGTATGGCTGTTCGCCATTTAAAGAGGTACGTGAGCTGGGTTTAAAACGTCGTGAGACAGTTTGGTCCCTATCTGCCGTGGGCGCTGGATATTTGAAGGGGGCTGCTCCTAGTACGAGAGGACCGGAGTGGACGAACCTCTGGTGTACCGGTTGTCACGCCAGTGGCATCGCCGGGTAGCTATGTTCGGAAGAGATAACCGCTGAAAGCATCTAAGCGGGAAACTCGCCTTAAGATGAGATATCCCCGGGGCTTCGAGCCCCTTGAAGGGTCGTTCAAGACCAGGACGTTGATAGGTCAGGTGTGGAAGCGCAGTAATGCGTTAAGCTAACTGATACTAATTGCCCGTAAGGCTTGATCCTATAACAGGTGTGTTTCGCGATGATCGTCAGTGCTTCAGCACTGACGGGCATCCCACCCCCGAAGGGGGCAAGGACACTCAGGTTAAGTGATCGTGTTGTGCCAGAAACAACACAGCCCAAAGCAACATGAGAGGCATCCTCTCAGCTACTTCTTCCAGATTGGCTGTATTGCTCCACAAGCAGTGCAGCAACAAGTCATGCCTGATGACCATAGCGAGTCGGTCCCACCCCTTCCCATCCCGAACAGGACCGTGAAACGACTCCACGCCGATGATAGTGCGGATTACCCGTGTGAAAGTAGGTAATCGTCAGGCTCCCCAGCAGCAATCAGAAACCCCACCCCGAAAAGGTGGGGTTTCTGCGTTTACGATAGCGCTGAAATCACTATATAAGTGAGAGCCTTGGGTTTGGAGCGGTCAAGCAAGTCTTGACAACAAGCGGTTGTTCCCCCATAATCATCAGTTCTCTGCGGAGGGGTGCCCGAGTGGCTAAAGGGGGCAGACTGTAAATCTGTTGGCTTACGCCTACGTTGGTTCGAATCCAACCTCCTCCACCAGAATGCAAGTTGTAGCAGTTGTTGGGAATCCATGGATCCTTGCGGGTGTAGCTCAATGGTAGAGCAGAAGCCTTCCAAGCTTACGACGAGGGTTCGATTCCCTTCACCCGCTCCAGCAATATAGAAGTAGCGCCCATGTGGCTCAGTGGTAGAGCACTCCCTTGGTAAGGGAGAGGTCGGCAGTTCGATCCTGCCCATGGGCACCAGACGTACTCGGTGATTGTTTGCGCCCGGCGCAACGTACGGAAAAATCCTCTTAGGAGTCGAAAATGGCCAAGGGTAAGTTTGAGCGGACCAAGCCGCACGTGAACGTCGGCACGATCGGTCACGTTGACCACGGCAAGACCACGCTGACGGCAGCGATCACGACGGTTCTGACGCAGAAGTTTGGCGGCGAAGCGAAGGCATACGACCAGATCGACGCGGCGCCGGAAGAAAAGGCACGTGGTATCACGATCAACACGGCACACGTCGAGTACGAAACGGCAAACCGCCACTACGCACACGTCGACTGCCCGGGCCACGCTGACTATGTGAAGAACATGATCACGGGCGCAGCGCAGATGGACGGCGCGATCCTGGTGTGTTCGGCCGCTGACGGCCCGATGCCGCAAACGCGTGAGCACATCCTGCTGGCGCGTCAGGTTGGCGTGCCGTACATCATCGTGTTCCTGAACAAGTGCGACATGGTGGACGACGCTGAGCTGCTGGAGCTGGTCGAGATGGAGGTTCGCGAACTTCTGTCGAAGTACGACTTCCCGGGCGACGACACGCCGATCATCAAGGGTTCGGCCAAGCTGGCGCTGGAAGGCGACAAGGGCGAGCTGGGCGAAGTGGCGATCATGAATCTGGCCGACGCGCTGGACACGTACATCCCGACGCCGGAGCGCGCAGTTGACGGTGCGTTCCTGATGCCGGTGGAAGACGTGTTCTCGATCTCGGGTCGCGGCACGGTGGTGACGGGTCGCGTTGAGCGCGGCGTCGTGAAGGTCGGCGAGGAAATCGAAATTGTCGGTATCAAGCCGACGGTGAAGACGACCTGCACGGGCGTGGAAATGTTCCGCAAGCTGCTCGATCAGGGTCAGGCAGGCGACAACGTCGGTATCCTGCTGCGCGGCACGAAGCGTGAAGACGTGGAGCGTGGCCAGGTGCTGGCCAAGCCGGGTTCGATCAACCCGCACACGCACTTCACGGCTGAAGTGTACGTGCTGAGCAAGGACGAAGGTGGCCGTCACACGCCGTTCTTCAACAACTATCGTCCGCAGTTCTACTTCCGTACGACGGACGTGACGGGCTCGATCGAGTTGCCGAAGGACAAGGAAATGGTCATGCCGGGCGACAACGTGTCGATCACGGTGAAGCTGATCAACCCGATCGCGATGGAAGAAGGTCTGCGCTTCGCAATCCGCGAAGGCGGCCGTACGGTCGGCGCAGGTGTGGTTGCCAAGATTCTCGAGTAACGCCAGAAAGTTCTCGTTAATCGGTAGTTTCGGGGTTGGCGGTGTCGTCAACCCCAAAATGGTTTAGGGGTATAGCTCAACTGGCAGAGCGTCGGTCTCCAAAACCGAAGGTTGGGGGTTCGATTCCCTCTGCCCCTGCCAACTCTCGCGCCGTACGTGGCGCTTCGTTAAGGTGTTATGGCGAATCCTTCCGTCGAAACTGTAAATACATCCGGCGACAAGCTGATGCTCGTCGCGGGCGTATTGTTGGTCTTGGCCGGGTTCGTGGGGTTCTTCTGGCTCAGCGGCCAGGAATGGTACGTCCGCGGAGCCGCCTTGGCTGTTGGTGCGATCGCGGGTATTGCAGTCGGTCTTCTCTCCGCGCCTGGCAAGGGTTTCATCGCTTTCGCCAAAGATTCGTACAAGGAAGTCCGCAAGGTCGTTTGGCCGACTCGCAAAGAGGCTACCCAGACGACGCTTGTGGTGTTCGGCTTCGTGTTCGTCATGGCGATCCTTCTTTGGGTTAGTGATAAATCCATCGAATGGGCGATTTTCTCGGTGATTCTGGGTTGGAAATGATATGAGCGATACTCCGGCATCCCCGAGCGGCAAACGTTGGTACGTGGTGCACGCCTACTCCGGCATGGAGAAGAGCGTGCAACGTGCGCTTCAGGAGCGCATCGAACGTGCTGGCATGCAAGACCAGTTTGGTCAAATCCTCGTTCCGACTGAAGAAGTCGTCGAGGTGAAGGGTGGTCACAAATCGGTGACCGAGCGTCGTTTCTTCCCGGGCTATGTGCTCGTCGAAATGGAAATGACTGATGAGACGTGGCACCTCGTGAAAAACACGGCAAAGGTGACGGGTTTCGTAGGCGGTGCGCGTAATCGTCCCAGTCCGATTTCCCCGCGGGAAGTCGAGAAGATCATGTCGCAAATGCAGGAAGGCGTGGAAAAGCCGCGTCCAAAGACCCTGTTCGAAGTCGGCGAGATGGTGCGGGTGAAGGACGGTCCGTTCACGGATTTCAACGGCAGCGTCGAAGAAGTGAATTACGAAAAGTCGCGTGTCCGTGTTTCCGTTACAATCTTCGGCCGCGCAACGCCGGTCGAACTGGAATTCGGCCAGGTTGAAAAGCTGTAGTCCGGAATTCTGCGGAGCGCACCAGTCGGTGCGTTCCGTATTTCGCGCTTACGGTCCGCGTAATGACCGTTGAGGAGCGTAAGTAGCCGATTTTTTGGCGAACGCGCGCTACTACTCACTGAACGTCCGCATGTACCCGTGCGGTGTTCCAAAGAGGTTTTCAACATGGCAAAGAAAATTATCGGCTTTATCAAGCTGCAGATTCCTGCAGGTAAAGCCAATCCGTCGCCGCCGGTCGGCCCGGCACTGGGTCAACGCGGCCTGAACATCATGGAGTTCTGCAAGGCGTTCAACGCGCAGACTCAAGCACTGGAGCCAGGTCTGCCGACTCCGGTCGTGATCACTGCGTTTGCGGACAAGAGCTTCACGTTCGTTCTGAAGACGCCGCCGGCAACGGTTCTGATCAAGAAGGCAGCAAAGATCGATAAGGGTTCGAGCAAGCCGCATACCGACAAGGTCGGTAAGATCACCCGCGCTCAGGCTGAAGATATCGCCAAGACCAAGATGCCCGATCTGACGGCAGCTGATCTTGACGCAGCGGTTCGTACGATCGCTGGTAGCGCCCGCTCGATGGGCATCACCGTGGAGGGCGTGTAAATGGCTAAGCTTTCAAAGCGTCTGCAAGCATTTGCAGCCAAGGTTGATCGTCAAAAGCTGTACGCAATCGACGAAGCTCTGTCGCTCGTGAAGGAATGTGCAAGCGCGAAGTTCGACGAGTCGATCGACGTCGCAGTGCAACTCGGCATCGACGCGAAGAAGTCGGACCAAGTGGTTCGTGGCTCGGTCGTGCTGCCGGCTGGTACGGGTAAGTCGGTTCGCGTCGCAGTGTTCGCACAGGGCGAAAAGGCTGAGCAAGCTCGTGCAGCCGGCGCAGAAGTGGTCGGTATGGAAGACCTGGCTGAACAAGTCAAGGCTGGCAAGTTGGACTTCGACATTGTGATCGCTTCGCCGGACACGATGCGCGTTGTCGGTACGCTCGGCCAGATCCTCGGCCCGCGCGGCCTGATGCCGAACCCGAAGGTCGGTACGGTCACGCCGGACGTCGCGACTGCCGTCAAGAACGCTAAGGCTGGTCAGGTGCAATTTCGCGTCGACAAGGCCGGTATCATCCACGCTACCATCGGCCGTGCTTCCTTCGAGCCGACAGCTCTGCGTAGCAACCTGAACGCTCTCGTCGACGCGCTGCAAAAGGCGAAGCCGGCAACGAGCAAGGGTGTCTACCTGCGTAAGGTAGCGCTGTCGAGCACGATGGGCGTCGGCGTTCGCGTCGACCAGGCATCGATCGCTGCACAGTAATGAATTTCATCGCCTCGACGTGAGTCGGGGCGGTTTTATGGGCTTTGGGCGGTCGTAAGGTGGCAGTCTGCATCGAGCGACCGGTTGTCAAAGACCGTTGGCGGGTGCGCAGCTGGTAGGCGCGTCCTTAATGTAAAGCCAACGCAGATGGCGAACCCGAAAAGGTTTTGTAGTGATGAAGCCGGTTGATATCCGCAGCAATGCGGGGCTCAGGCGGTCGAAATACTCCTGACTGGTCGGACGCCGTTATTGAACGCGGTACACAAGGCGCACGCCGCGTGTATCGAATCTGGAGGTTAACCGTGCCACTTAACAAAGAAAGCAAGCAGGCCGTCGTCGCTGAGGTTGCCGCGCAAGTCGCGAAAGCTCAGACCGTGGTTCTGGCTGAGTATCGTGGAATCGCGGTTGGCGATCTGACCAAGCTGCGCGCGAAAGCGCGTGAGCAACAGGTTTACCTTCGCGTGTTGAAAAACACGCTGGCGCGTCGCGCTGTCGAAGGTACCCCGTTTGCTCCGCTGGCAGAGCAGATGACTGGTCCGCTGATCTACGGCATCTCGGAAGATGCAATTGCTGCTGCTAAGGTCGTCAACGACTTCGGCAAAACCAATGACAAGTTGATCATCAAGGCCGGTTCCTACGAAGGCAAGGTGATGGACAAGGCTGGCGTGCAAGCGCTGGCAAACATCCCGAGCCGCGAAGAACTGCTCTCCAAGCTGTTGTACGTTATGCAGGCACCTGTTTCTGGCTTTGCGCGCGCTCTGGCCGCGCTGGCAGAAAAGAAACAAAGCGAAGAAACCGCTGCGTAATGCACTTCAGTTGAGCGTGATTGATCGCTGGCTGTATCCGAATTCAATTTAGGAGTATTTCAAATGGCAATCGCAAAAGAAGACATCCTCGAGGCAGTAAGCTCGATGTCGGTTCTGGAACTGAACGAGCTGGTCAAGGCGTTCGAAGAAAAGTTTGGCGTGTCGGCAGCTGCTGTTGCAGTGGCAGGCCCGGCAGGCGGCGGCGCTGCTGCTGCTGCTGAAGAGCAAACCGAATTCACGGTCAACCTGACGGAAGTCGGCGCGAACAAGGTTTCGGTCATTAAGGCTGTTCGTGAACTGACGGGTCTCGGCCTGAAGGAAGCGAAGGACTTGGTCGACGGCGCACCGAAGCCTGTTAAGGAATCGGTACCGAAGGCTGCTGCTGAAGAAGCCAAGAAGAAGCTGGAAGAAGCCGGCGCGAAAGCTGAAATCAAGTAAGTTTCAGCGCGCTGTGCGAAGGCTGGCGGTTTTCCACCGCCGGCCTTTTTGTGCTTTGTGGGGACAGCGTTTTTGCCTGCCAGTTTCGGCAAGAACCGGTGCCCCAGAAGCCAAAGAAAATCGCCATTCGGCAACATTGACCGGCGCTTCTCTTTGTCTTCTGAAGCGACTGCAGAAGGCAAGTTTGGTCGGGTAGCGGGCAACATAGGCATCCGCTGCCGTCAGCCAGCGGTTGGTAGCGGCCAACCACCAAGCTTCTAGGCTCGTTCAAGCCATCGGACGGCCATCGGGTCTCAGTCGGTGAACACTCGGGTTGTCTCATCAAGGTATCCTGCCTCGACAACAATGCCCGCCGTGATTCGGAGATCGTATGCAATATTCCTTCACCGAGAAGAAGCGTATTCGCAAGAGTTTTGCGAAGCGCCCCATCGTTCACCAAGTACCTTTCCTGCTGGCTACCCAGCTTGAATCATTCAGCACGTTTCTGCAAGCAGACACGTCGTCCACGCAACGCAAGCCGGAAGGCCTGCAAGCTGCGTTTACCTCCGTTTTTCCGATTGTTTCGCATAACGGGTTCGCTCGTCTAGAGTTCGTCAGCTACATGCTGTCGCCGCCGGCATTCAACATCAAGGAATGTCAGCAGCGCGGTTTGACGTACTGTTCGGCCCTGCGCGCGAAAGTGCGCCTGGTGCTGCTCGACAAGGAATCGCCGAGCAAGCCGGTCGTCAAGGAAGTGAAGGAACAGGAAGTGTACATGGGCGAAATTCCGCTCATGACGCCGACGGGTTCGTTCGTCATCAACGGCACGGAACGTGTGATCGTTTCGCAGCTGCACCGTTCGCCGGGCGTGTTCTTCGAGCACGACAAGGGCAAGACGCACAGCTCGGGCAAGCTCCTGTTCTCGGCACGTATCATTCCTTACCGCGGTTCGTGGCTCGACTTCGAGTTCGACCCGAAGGACGTGCTGTACTTCCGCGTCGACCGTCGCCGCAAGATGCCGGTCACGATCCTGCTGAAGGCAATCGGCCTCACGCCGGAACAGATCCTCGCAAACTTCTTCGTGTTCGACAATTTCACGCTGATGCCGGAAGGCGCGCAGATGGAATTCGTGCCCGAGCGTCTGCGTGGTGAAGTCGCGCGTTTCGACATCACGGACCGTGATGGCAACGTGATCGTCCAGAAGGACAAGCGGATCAACGCGAAGCACATTCGCGATCTCGACAACGCCAAGACCAAGTTCATCTCGGTCCCGGAAGACTATTTGCTCGGCCGCGTGCTGGCAAAGAACGTCGTCGACGGCGACACGGGTGAAGTCATCGCTAACGCGAACGACGAAATCACGGAAACCGTGCTCGAGAAGCTGCGCGAGTCGAAGATCAAAGATATCCAGACGCTCTACACGAACGATCTGGATCAAGGTCCGTACATCTCGTCGACGCTGCGTATCGACGAAACCGCGGACAAGATGGCCGCGCGCATCGCGATCTACCGCATGATGCGTCCGGGCGAACCGCCGACCGAAGAAGCGGTCGAGGCGCTGTTCAACCGTCTGTTCTACAGCGAAGACGCATACGACCTGTCCAAGGTGGGTCGTATGAAGTTCAATCGCCGTGTCGGCCGCGACGAAATCGTCGGTCCGATGACGTTGCAAGACGACGACATCCTCGCCACGATCAAGATCCTGGTCGAACTGCGCAACGGCAAGGGCGAAGTCGACGACATCGACCACTTGGGCAATCGTCGTGTGCGTTGCGTCGGTGAACTGGCGGAAAACCAGTTCCGCGCAGGTCTCGTGCGTGTCGAACGTGCTGTGAAGGAACGCCTCGGCCAAGCCGAAAGCGAAAACCTGATGCCGCACGACCTGATCAACTCGAAGCCGATTTCGTCGGCGATTCGCGAGTTCTTCGGTTCGTCGCAGCTGTCGCAGTTCATGGACCAAACGAACCCGCTGTCGGAAATCACCCACAAGCGCCGTGTTTCGGCTCTTGGCCCGGGCGGTTTGACGCGTGAACGCGCTGGCTTTGAAGTCCGCGACGTGCACCCGACTCACTACGGTCGCGTGTGTCCGATTGAAACGCCGGAAGGTCCGAACATCGGCCTGATCAACTCGCTCGCACTGTACGCGCACCTGAACGAATACGGCTTCCTCGAAACGCCGTATCGCAAGGTTGTGGACAGCAAGGTGACCGATCAGATCGACTATCTGTCGGCGATCGAAGAAGGCCGTTACGTGATCGCTCAGGCGAACGCGGCCGTGGCCGAAGACGGCTCGCTGACCGACGAACTGGTGTCGTCGCGTGAAGCTGGCGAAACGCTGATGGTTACGCCGGACCGCATCCAGTACATGGACGTGGCGCCGTCGCAGATCGTGTCGGTGGCAGCATCGCTGATTCCGTTCCTCGAGCACGATGACGCGAACCGCGCATTGATGGGTTCGAACATGCAGCGTCAGGCTGTGCCGTGTCTGCGTCCTGAAAAGGCCGTGGTCGGTACGGGTATCGAGCGCACGGTGGCAGTCGACTCGGGTACGACGGTTCAGGCATTCCGTGGCGGTGTGGTCGATTACGTCGACGCAGGCCGTATGGTGATCCGCGTGAACGACGATGAAGCCGTTGCTGGCGACGTCGGCGTGGACATCTACAACCTGATCAAGTACACGCGTTCGAACCAGAACACGAACATCAACCAGCGCCCGATCGTGAAGGTCGGCGACATCGTGTCGCGTGGCGACGTGCTGGCTGATGGCGCATCGACCGACCTCGGCGAACTGGCTCTCGGCCAGAACATGCTGGTCGCGTTCATGCCGTGGAACGGTTACAACTTCGAAGACTCGATTTTGATCTCGGAGAAGGTGGTTGCCGACGACCGTTACACGTCGATCCACATCGAAGAACTGAACGTCGTAGCTCGCGATACGAAGCTCGGACCGGAAGAAATCACGCGCGACATCTCGAACCTGGCTGAAGTGCAACTCGGCCGTCTCGATGAGTCGGGCATCGTCTACATCGGCGCTGAAGTCGAAGCAGGCGACGTGCTGGTCGGTAAGGTCACGCCGAAGGGCGAAACCCAACTGACGCCGGAAGAAAAGCTGCTGCGCGCGATCTTCGGTGAAAAGGCTTCGGACGTGAAGGACACGTCGCTGCGCGTGCCGTCGGGCATGAGCGGCACGGTGATCGACGTTCAAGTGTTCACGCGTGAAGGCATTCAGCGCGACAAGCGCGCGCAACAGATCATCGACGATGAACTGAAGCGCTATCGCCTCGACCTGAACGACCAGCTGCGTATCGTGGAAGGCGACGCATTCCAGCGTCTCGCACGTATGCTCGACGGCAAGGTCGCGAACGGCGGTCCGAAGAAACTGGCCAAGGGCACGAAGATCGAACAGGCTTACCTGCAAGATCTGGATCACTACCACTGGTTCGACATCCGCCTCGCGGACGAAGAAGCAGCGGCACAGCTCGAAGCTATCAAGGACTCGATCGAACAGAAGCGTCACCAGTTCGATCTGGCGTTCGAAGAAAAGCGCAAGAAGCTCACGCAAGGCGACGAACTGCCGCCGGGCGTGTTGAAGATGGTCAAGGTGTATCTGGCAGTCAAGCGCCGCCTGCAGCCTGGCGACAAGATGGCCGGCCGTCACGGTAACAAGGGTGTCGTGTCGAAGATCGTTCCGATCGAAGACATGCCGTACATGGCCGACGGCCGTCCGGCTGACGTCGTTCTGAACCCGCTCGGCGTGCCGTCGCGGATGAACGTGGGGCAGGTTCTCGAAGTGCATCTGGGTTGGGCCGCGAAGGGTCTCGGCTGGCGTATCGGCGAAATGCTGCAGCGTCAGGCGAAGATCGCAGAACTGCGCGAATTCCTGACCAAGATCTACAACGAGTCGGGCCGCGCTGAAGAGCTGGACAGCTTCACGGACGACGAGATCGTCGAACTGGCGAAGAACCTGCGCGAAGGCGTGCCGTTCGCTACGCCGGTGTTCGACGGTGCGACGGAAGAAGAAATGTCGCGCGCGCTGGATCTGGCATTCCCGGACGACATCGCGAAGAACCTCGGCATGACGCCGTCGAAGAATCAGGTGCGTCTGTACGACGGCCGCACGGGCGAAATGTTCGAACGTACGGTGACGGTCGGCTACATGCATTACCTGAAGCTGCACCACTTGGTCGACGACAAGATGCACGCGCGTTCCACGGGTCCGTACTCGCTCGTGACGCAGCAGCCGTTGGGCGGTAAGGCGCAATTCGGTGGCCAGCGTTTCGGTGAAATGGAAGTGTGGGCGCTCGAAGCGTACGGCGCATCGTACGTGCTGCAGGAAATGCTGACGGTGAAGTCGGACGACGTGACAGGCCGGACCAAGGTTTATGAAAACCTGGTCAAGGGCGATCACGTGATCGACGCCGGCATGCCGGAATCCTTCAACGTGTTGGTGAAGGAAATCCGCTCGCTCGGTATCGACATCGACCTCGACCGCAACTAATCGGACTACGGAGAGAAAGCAATGAAAGCTCTGCTCGATCTATTCAAGCAAGTCCAACAGCCTGAAGTTTTTGACGCGATCAAGATCGGTCTGGCTTCGCCGGACAAGATCCGTTCGTGGTCGTTCGGTGAAGTGAAGAAGCCGGAAACCATCAACTACCGGACGTTCAAGCCGGAACGCGATGGTTTGTTCTGCGCGAAGATCTTCGGGCCGATCAAAGACTACGAATGCCTTTGCGGCAAGTACAAGCGCCTGAAGCACCGTGGCGTGATCTGCGAGAAGTGCGGCGTCGAAGTGACGCTGGCGAAGGTGCGTCGCGAACGGATGGGGCACATCGAACTGGCCTCGCCGGTTGCGCACATCTGGTTCCTGAAGTCGCTGCCGTCGCGTCTGGGCATGGTGCTCGACATGACGCTGCGCGACATCGAACGCGTGCTGTACTTCGAAGCGTATGTGGTGATCGATCCGGGCATGACGCCGCTGAAAGCGCGGCAGATCATGACGGAAGAGGATTACTACAACAAGGTCGAAGAGTACGGTGACGAATTCCGTGCCGAGATGGGCGCGGAAGGCGTGCGCGAGTTGCTGCGCGCGATCAACATCGACGAACAGGTCGAGATGCTGCGCACCGAGCTCAAGAACACGGGTTCGGAAGCGAAGATCAAGAAGTACGCGAAGCGCCTGAAGGTGCTCGAGGCTTTCCAGCGTTCGGGCATCAAGCCTGACTGGATGGTGCTCGAAGTGCTGCCGGTGCTGCCGCCGGAACTGCGTCCGCTGGTGCCGCTGGATGGCGGCCGTTTCGCGACGTCGGACCTGAACGACCTGTATCGCCGCGTGATCAACCGTAACAACCGGTTGAAGCGTCTGCTCGAACTGAAGGCGCCTGAAATCATCGTCCGCAACGAAAAGCGGATGCTGCAGGAAGCCGTCGATTCGCTGCTCGACAACGGTCGTCGCGGTAAGGCCATGACCGGCGCGAACAAGCGTCCGCTGAAGTCGCTCGCCGACATGATCAAGGGTAAGGGCGGTCGTTTCCGTCAGAACTTGCTCGGTAAGCGCGTTGACTATTCGGGCCGTTCGGTGATCGTGGTCGGCCCGACGCTCAAGCTGCATCAGTGCGGTCTGCCGAAGCTGATGGCGCTCGAACTGTTCAAGCCGTTCATCTTCAACAAGCTCGAAGTGATGGGTGTCGCTACCACCATCAAGGCTGCGAAGAAGGAAGTCGAGAACCAGACGCCGGTGGTGTGGGACATTCTCGAAGAAGTCATTCGCGAACATCCGGTCATGCTGAACCGTGCGCCGACGCTGCACCGTCTCGGCATTCAGGCTTTCGAGCCGGTGCTGATCGAAGGTAAGGCAATCCAGCTGCATCCGCTCGTTTGCGCGGCGTTCAACGCCGACTTCGACGGTGACCAGATGGCTGTTCACGTGCCGCTGTCGCTGGAAGCGCAGATGGAAGCGCGCACGCTGATGCTGGCGTCGAACAACGTCCTGTTCCCGGCCAACGGCGATCCGTCGATCGTGCCGTCGCAGGATATCGTGCTCGGTTTGTACTACGCGACCCGTGAAGCAGTGAACGCAAAGGGCGAAGGCCTGACGTTCACCGGCGTTTCGGAAGCGCTGCGTGCTTACG
The DNA here is from genome assembly GCF_003386115.1 of Paraburkholderia sp. BL27I4N3. Lineage (NCBI taxonomy): Bacteria > Pseudomonadati > Pseudomonadota > Betaproteobacteria > Burkholderiales > Burkholderiaceae > Paraburkholderia > Paraburkholderia sp. BL27I4N3. Next base: position 4,569,935 of record NZ_QREJ01000001.1, read on the forward strand.
AGAACAAGGAAGTCGAGCTCGCCTCGCGCGTCAACGTGCGGATCACCGAAATGGTCCACAACGAAGACAAGTCGGAAGGTGCGCCGGCGTTCGTGCCGAAGATCACGCTGTACCCGACCACCGTCGGCCGTGCAATCCTGTCGGAAATCCTTCCGCCGGGCCTGCCGTTCTCGGTGCTCAACAAGCCGCTGAAGAAGAAGGAAATCTCGCGCCTCATCAACACCGCATTCCGCAAGTGCGGTCTGCGTGAAACGGTGATTTTCGCCGACCAGTTGATGCAGTCGGGTTTCCGTCTGGCAACGCGCGCTGGTATCTCGATCTGCGTCGACGACATGCTCGTGCCGCCGCAGAAGGAAACCATCGTCGGCGACGCCGCGAAGAAGGTGAAGGAATACGATCGTCAGTACATGTCGGGTCTCGTCACGTCGCAAGAGCGCTACAACAACGTGGTCGACATCTGGTCGGCAACGTCGGAAGCGGTCGGCAAGGCGATGATGGAGCAGCTGTCGACGGAACCGGTCACGGATCGCGACGGCAACGAAACGCGTCAGGAATCGTTCAACTCGATTTACATGATGGCGGACTCGGGTGCTCGTGGTTCCGCGGTTCAGATTCGTCAGCTGGCCGGTATGCGTGGCCTGATGGCGAAGCCGGACGGCTCGATCATCGAGACGCCGATTACGGCGAACTTCCGTGAAGGCCTGAACGTGTTGCAGTACTTCATCTCGACCCACGGTGCACGTAAGGGTCTGGCTGATACGGCACTGAAGACGGCTAACTCGGGTTACCTGACGCGTCGTCTGGTCGACGTGACGCAGGATCTGGTGGTGGTCGAGGACGATTGCGGTACGTCCAACGGCGTCGCCATGAAGGCGTTGGTCGAAGGCGGTGAAGTCGTCGAAGCGCTGCGTGACCGTATTCTGGGTCGCGTGACGGTGGCTGACGTCGTCAATCCGGAATCGCAGGAAACGCTGTACGAAACGGGCACGTTGCTCGACGAAGATGCGGTCGAAGAAATCGAACGCCTCGGCATCGACGAAGTGCGCGTACGTACGCCGCTGACTTGCGAAACGCGTTACGGTCTGTGCGCAGCCTGCTACGGCCGCGACTTGGGTCGTGGCTCGTCGGTCAACGTCGGTGAAGCAGTCGGCGTGATCGCTGCTCAGTCGATCGGTGAACCGGGCACGCAGCTCACGATGCGTACGTTCCACATCGGTGGTGCGGCGTCGCGTGCGGCAGTGGCTTCGTCGGTTGAAGCGAAGTCGAACGGTACAGTGCGTTTCACGGCAACGATGCGTTACGTCACCAACGCGAAGGGCGAGCAGATCGTCATCTCGCGTTCGGGCGAGGCGATGATCACCGACGACCACGGTCGCGAGCGCGAACGTCACAAGGTGCCGTACGGCGCGACGCTGTTGCAACTGGATGGCGCGCAGATCAAGGCCGGCACGCAACTGGCGACGTGGGATCCGTTGACGCGTCCGATCATCACCGAGTGGGGCGGTACGGTGAAGTTCGAAAACGTCGAAGAAGGCGTGACCGTTGCGAAGCAGATCGACGATGTGACGGGTCTGTCCACGCTGGTCGTGATCGACGTGAAGCGTCGTGGTTCGCAAGCGTCGAAGACGGTGCGTCCGCAGGTCAAGCTGCTCGACGCGAACGGCGAAGAAGTCAAGATCCCGAACACCGAGCACTCGGTGCAGATCGGCTTCCAGGTCGGCGCTCTGATCACCGTGAAGGACGGTCAGCAAGTGCAGGTCGGTGAAGTGCTGGCACGTATCCCGGTTGAATCGCAGAAAACGCGTGACATTACCGGTGGTCTGCCGCGTGTGGCCGAGCTGTTCGAAGCGCGTTCGCCGAAGGACGCAGGTATCCTGGCGGAAGTCACGGGTACGACGTCGTTCGGTAAGGACACGAAGGGCAAGCAGCGTCTCGTTATCACGGACCTCGACGGCAATCAGCACGAGTTCCTGATCGCGAAGGAAAAGCAGGTTCTGGTGCACGATGGTCAGGTCGTCAACAAGGGCGAAATGATTGTCGACGGTCCTGCCGATCCGCACGACATCTTGCGTCTGCAAGGTATCGAAGCGCTGTCGCGTTACATCGTGGACGAAGTGCAGGACGTGTACCGTCTGCAAGGCGTGAAGATCAACGACAAGCACATTGAAGTGATTGTTCGTCAGATGCTGCGCCGCGTGCAGATTACGGACAACGGCGATACGCGTTTCATCCCGGGCGAACAGGTCGAGCGGTCGGATATGCTCGACGAGAACGACCGTATGATCGCGGAAGACAAGCGTCCGGCAACGTACGAAAACGTCTTGCTCGGTATCACGAAGGCCTCGTTGTCGACCGATTCGTTCATCTCGGCGGCGTCGTTCCAGGAAACGACGCGCGTGCTGACCGAAGCGGCGATTATGGGCAAGCGCGACGACCTGCGTGGTCTGAAGGAAAACGTGATCGTCGGCCGTCTGATTCCGGCTGGTACGGGTCTCGCGTTCCACAAGGCGCGCAAGACCAAGGAGCTGTCGGACCGCGAGCGTTTCGATCAGATCGCAGCGGAAGAGTCGTTCGAATTCGGTACGCCGGAAACCCCGGCCGCCGAACAGCAGCACTCAGGCGAGTAAGCTCAGGTCAGTCAGTCCAGGCAGCGTAAGCCGCTTGGGCTCACCAGCCAGCGAAGCCGCTCAGTTTCGACTGAGCGGCTTTTTTTATGCGTTCTTCTTTCTTGCATTTTTTGCGGATCAGTCGGCCAAACGGCTAACGCTGCATCAAAGCGCGGGCGCAGCACGAATGCGTTGGTAAAATTCGTGTCACCGGCATCACGCTGCTTCTCTCAAATTCATGTCCCGTCCGCTCGAAATTCTCAACGAAGTCTTCGGTTACCCCGCGTTCAGAGGGCAGCAGGGCGAAATTGTCGAGCACGTCGCCGACGGCGGCGACTGCCTCGTGTTGATGCCGACGGGCGGCGGCAAGTCCCTCTGCTATCAGATTCCGTCGCTGGTGCGCCGCGAAGGCGGCTTCGGCGCCGGCATCGTCGTTTCTCCGCTGATCGCGCTGATGCAGGATCAGGTGGCCGCGCTCACCGAAGTGGGCGTGCGTGCTGCGTATCTGAATTCGACGCTCTCTAGCGCCGAGGCGATGGCGACCGAGCGCGCATTGCGCGAAGGCGAAATCGATCTGCTCTACGTAGCGCCAGAGCGTTTGATGACTCCCCGGTTCCAGGAACTGCTGGAGCGCACTCGCATCGGATTGTTCGCCATCGACGAAGCGCATTGCGTGTCGCAGTGGGGGCACGATTTCCGGCCGGAATACATTCAGTTGTCGGTGCTGCACGAGCGATTCCCGAACGTGCCGCGGATCGCGCTTACGGCCACCGCTGACGCAATCACGCGCGACGAGATCATCCATCGCCTCGCGCTGGATGACGCGCGCATTTTCGTGTCGAGCTTCGACCGACCGAACATCCGTTATCGCATCGTCGAAAAAGACAATGCGCGTACGCAGTTGCTGGACTTCATTCGCGCGGAGCATTCGAAGCCGGACGGTACGACCGACGCCGGCGTCGTCTATTGCCTGTCGCGCCGGAAGGTCGAAGAGACGGCGGAATGGTTGAAGGAAAAAGGCATGCGAGCGCTGCCGTATCACGCCGGCATGGAATTCGAAATCCGCCAGAAGCATCAGGAGATGTTTCAGCGCGAGGAAGGGATTGTGATGTGCGCGACCATCGCGTTCGGCATGGGCATCGACAAACCGGACGTGCGTTTCGTCGCTCACCTTGATTTGCCGAAGAGCGTCGAAGGTTACTACCAGGAAACGGGGCGTGCGGGCCGCGACGGCATGCCGGCGAACGCCTGGATGGCCTACGGTCTCGGCGACGTCGTGCAGCAGCGCAAGATGATCGACGAGTCCGACGCCGACGACGCGCACAAACGCGTACAGACCGGCAAGCTGGACGCGTTGCTCGGGCTGTGCGAAGCGGCGACCTGCCGGCGAGTGCGACTGCTCGCGTATTTCGGTGAATCGAGCAAGCCTTGCGGCAACTGCGACAACTGCCTTGAACCGCCGGACACATGGGATGCGACGCGCGAGGCGCGGATGGCGCTGTCGTGCGTGTTCCGCGCGCAGCGGGCAAGCGGCTTTCATTTCGGCGCCGGCCATCTGATCGACATTCTGCGCGGTAACAGTAACGAGAAAATCCTGCAGCGTGGTCACGAGAAGCTGACCACGTTCGGCATCGGCTCGGCGCTAGGCGAACCGGAGTGGCGAGCTGTGTTCCGTCAGTTGGTCGCGTTCGGCTATCTGACGGTCGACCATGAAGGATTTGGCTCGCTGGTCCTGACCGAGGCAAGCAAGCCGGTGCTCAAAGGTGAGCAGAACGTCACAATGCGCCGCTATGTGAAGCCTACACGCACGCGGCAATCGTCCGGCCGCACCAGCGAGCGCGCCGACCCGACGATCGGCATGGGCCCGCGCGAACGCGCGCGCTGGGAGCGGCTTCGCGCATGGCGCACTGAAACCGCGAAGAGCGACGGCGTGCCGGCCTACGTGATCTTCCACGACGCGACCCTGGCGGAAATCGCCCGCAACGGCCCCGACTCGATTGAAGATTTGCGCGGCATTCCGGGTATGGGTGCACGCAAACTCGACCGTTTCGGCGACGAATTGCTGGAAGTCGTCGCCGCCGACTAAGCGCTCGGCGAGCGCTTGAGCGGGTTGACAGGGGTGCGAAACGTCGCAACCTGTTGACTCCCTTAGTATTTTCGGAATATTATGCTAGGTTCCGGTTCTTGGAATGCCTGCGCGCGTAGCTAACTCGTGTATCGGCACTTGGGTCCGGAAGTTCGATGCGCAATCGTTTCTGCTTTGCCCGGAAACAGATGCGTCGATTTTGTTCAATTTCAGGAATAAACAATGCCAACCATCAATCAACTGGTTCGCAAAGGCCGCCAGTCGGAAACGACTAAGAGCAAGAGCCCGGCCTTGCAGGACTGCCCCCAGCGTCGCGGCGTGTGCACCCGTGTGTACACCACGACGCCTAAGAAGCCTAACTCGGCACTGCGTAAGGTTGCCAAGGTTCGTCTGACGAACGGCTTCGAAGTGATTTCGTACATCGGTGGTGAAGGCCACAACCTGCAGGAACACTCGGTCGTGCTGATTCGCGGCGGCCGTGTGAAGGACTTGCCGGGTGTGCGTTATCACATGGTTCGCGGCTCGCTGGATACCCAGGGCGTCAAGGATCGTAAGCAGGCTCGCTCGAAGTACGGTGCGAAGCGTGCCAAGGCTGGCAAGTAATCAGCCGGTCAGCAGTTTCAGGTCGCCTGTAAAGGCGGTAATAGCGGTGGTGCCGGAATCGCCGGTGCTGTCGAGTAAGTGGTCACCCGACCAGGCTGGTAAGTCGTTAGAGATGAATCGGGTTAGTTGGTGACCGTGGGGCTAAAAGTAGCTCCAACTGAAAAGTTAAAGGAAGAAACATGCCGCGTCGTCGCGAAGTCCCCAAGCGGGAAGTGTTGCCGGATCCGAAGTTCGGTAACGTTGATGTAGCTAAGTTCATGAACGTGCTGATGCTCTCAGGCAAGAAGTCGGTTGCCGAGCGTATCGTCTACGGCGCTTTCGAACAGATCCAGACCAAGGGTGGCAAGGACCCGCTGGAAGTGTTCACGGTAGCGCTCAACAACGTCAAGCCGGTGGTCGAAGTTAAGAGCCGCCGCGTTGGTGGTGCGAACTATCAGGTTCCGGTCGAAGTGCGCCCGTCGCGTCGTATGGCATTGGCGATGCGTTGGCTGCGTGAAGCCGCGAAGAAGCGCAGCGAGAAGTCGATGGCCCTGCGTCTGGCAGGTGAACTTTCCGAAGCGGCCGAAGGCCGTGGCGGCGCAATGAAGAAGCGCGACGAAGTTCACCGGATGGCAGAAGCCAACAAGGCGTTCTCGCACTTCCGTTTCTAAGCTTCCCGAACCCGGGTTTAGCAGGAAAAACGGAAAGAAATTCCGGGCGGGTGCGCTTACAAAGCGCCTCGCCCGTTTGTGTTACAGCGCGATGGGTATTTTCTCGCATCGCGTCATCCCAATAGAGGATCAAAGTGGCTCGCAAGACACCTATCGAGCGCTACCGTAACATCGGTATTAGCGCTCACATCGACGCCGGCAAAACGACGACGACCGAGCGCATCTTGTTCTACACCGGCGTGAACCACAAGATTGGTGAAGTTCACGACGGCGCTGCCACCATGGACTGGATGGAGCAGGAGCAGGAACGCGGCATCACGATCACGTCCGCTGCTACCACGGCGTTCTGGAAAGGCATGGCCGGCGACCGCGCTGAGCACCGCATCAACATCATCGACACCCCGGGCCACGTCGACTTCACGATTGAAGTCGAGCGCTCGATGCGCGTGCTCGACGGCGCGTGCATGGTGTACTGCGCTGTGGGCGGCGTTCAGCCCCAGTCGGAAACCGTGTGGCGTCAGGCAAACAAGTACAAGGTTCCCCGTCTCGCGTTCATCAACAAGATGGACCGTACCGGCGCGAACTTCTTCAAGGTTTACGACCAGCTCAAGCTGCGTCTGAAGGCGAACCCGGTTCCGGTCGTGGTGCCTATCGGCGCGGAAGAAAACTTCACGGGTGTCGTCGATCTGCTGAAGATGAAAGCGATCATTTGGGACGAAGCGTCCCAAGGCACGAAGTTCTCGTACGAAGAAATCCCGGCAGAATTGGCTGACTCTTGCAACGAGTGGCGCGAGAAGATGATCGAAGCGGCTGCCGAGTCGAGCGAAGAACTGATGAACAAGTACCTGGAAGAGGGCGAGCTCTCTGAAGCGGAAATCATCAAGGGTCTGCGCGACCGTACGATCGCTTGCGAAATCCAGCCGATGCTGTGCGGCACCGCGTTCAAGAACAAGGGCGTGCAACGCATGCTGGACGCCGTGCTCGACTTCCTGCCGTCGCCGATCGACATCCCGCCGGTTACCGGCGAGCTGGAAAACGGTGAAAAGGGCGAGCGCCGCGCTGCCGACGACGAAAAGTTCTCGGCACTGGCATTCAAGATCATGACCGACCCGTTCGTCGGCCAGCTGATCTTCTTCCGTGTGTACTCGGGCGTCGTGAATTCGGGCGACACCGTGCTGAACGCGACCAAAGACAAGAAGGAACGTCTGGGTCGTATTCTGCAGATGCACGCGAACCAGCGCGAAGAAATCAAGGAAGTCCGCGCAGGCGACATCGCTGCTGCAGTCGGCCTGAAAGACGCGACGACCGGCGACACGCTGTGCGATCCGCAAAGCCCGATCGTGCTCGAACGCATGATTTTCCCGGAGCCGGTGATTTCGCAGGCTGTTGAGCCGAAGACGAAGCCCGACCAGGAAAAGATGGGTCTGGCGCTAAACCGTCTGGCACAGGAAGATCCGTCGTTCCGCGTTCAAACGGACGAAGAATCGGGCCAAACCATTATTTCGGGCATGGGCGAGCTCCACCTGGAAATTCTGGTTGACCGTATGAAGCGCGAATTCGGCGTGGAAGCGACCGTCGGCAAGCCGCAGGTTGCGTACCGCGAAACGATTCGCGGCAAGGCGGAAGACGTTGACGGCAAGTTCGTCAAGCAGTCGGGTGGTCGCGGCCAGTACGGTCACGCGGTCATCACGCTCGAGCCGAATGAGCAAGGCAAGGGCTACGAGTTCCTCGACGAGATCAAGGGCGGTGTGATCCCGCGCGAATACATCCCGGCGGTGGACAAGGGTATCCAGGAAACGCTGAAGGCAGGCGTGCTGGCAGGCTTCCCGGTCGTCGACGTCAAGGTTCACCTGACGTTCGGTTCGTACCACGACGTTGACTCGAACGAAAATGCGTTCCGCATGGCCGGTTCGATGGCGTTCAAGGAAGCAATGCGCAAGGCTCAACCGGTCATCCTCGAACCGATGATGGCTGTGGAAGTCGAAACGCCTGAAGATTACATGGGCAACGTGATGGGTGACCTGTCGGGTCGTCGCGGTATCGTTCAGGGCATGGACGACATGGTTGGCGGAGGCAAGATCGTTCGCGCCGAAGTGCCGCTGTCGGAAATGTTCGGCTACTCGACGTCGCTGCGTTCGCTGACCCAAGGTCGTGCAACGTACACGATGGAGTTCAAGCACTACTCCGAAGCACCGCGTAACGTGTCGGAAGCGATCATCAACGCCAAGTCGAAGTAATCGCGCGGCAAAGTCATTCAACGATTAACTTTTTGAAAGAAGAGAAACATGGCTAAAGGTAAATTCGAACGGACCAAGCCGCACGTGAACGTCGGCACGATCGGTCACGTTGACCACGGCAAGACCACGCTGACGGCAGCGATCACGACGGTTCTGACGCAGAAGTTTGGCGGCGAAGCGAAGGCATACGACCAGATCGACGCGGCGCCGGAAGAAAAGGCACGTGGTATCACGATCAACACGGCACACGTCGAGTACGAAACGGCAAACCGCCACTACGCACACGTCGACTGCCCGGGCCACGCTGACTATGTGAAGAACATGATCACGGGCGCAGCGCAGATGGACGGCGCGATCCTGGTGTGTTCGGCCGCTGACGGCCCGATGCCGCAAACGCGTGAGCACATCCTGCTGGCGCGTCAGGTTGGCGTGCCGTACATCATCGTGTTCCTGAACAAGTGCGACATGGTGGACGACGCTGAGCTGCTGGAGCTGGTCGAGATGGAAGTTCGCGAACTTCTGTCGAAGTACGACTTCCCGGGCGACGACACGCCGATCATCAAGGGTTCGGCCAAGCTGGCGCTGGAAGGCGACAAGGGCGAGCTGGGCGAAGTGGCGATCATGAATCTGGCCGACGCGCTGGACACGTACATCCCGACGCCGGAGCGCGCAGTTGACGGTGCGTTCCTGATGCCGGTGGAAGACGTGTTCTCGATCTCGGGTCGCGGCACGGTGGTGACGGGTCGCGTTGAGCGCGGCGTCGTGAAGGTCGGCGAGGAAATCGAAATTGTCGGTATCAAGCCGACGGTGAAGACGACCTGCACGGGCGTGGAAATGTTCCGCAAGCTGCTCGATCAGGGTCAGGCAGGCGACAACGTCGGTATCCTGCTGCGCGGCACGAAGCGTGAAGACGTGGAGCGTGGCCAGGTGCTGGCCAAGCCGGGTTCGATCAACCCGCACACGCACTTCACGGCTGAAGTGTACGTGCTGAGCAAGGACGAAGGTGGCCGTCACACGCCGTTCTTCAACAACTATCGTCCGCAGTTCTACTTCCGTACGACGGACGTGACGGGCTCGATCGAGTTGCCGAAGGACAAGGAAATGGTCATGCCGGGCGACAACGTGTCGATCACGGTGAAGCTGATCAACCCGATCGCGATGGAAGAAGGTCTGCGCTTCGCAATCCGCGAAGGCGGCCGTACGGTCGGCGCAGGTGTGGTTGCCAAGATTCTCGAGTAAAATCGCGGATTGACGTATTTGCTGTAAGTGGTGCCCGGAGCCGGGCGCCGGCCCTCCGCGGGCGTCCGGCTCTACGTTCTTTTATTGTCTGGCGGTGCAATACCGCCTCGCTCTTTTCCAAGGAATTGTCATGCAGAACCAGAAAATCCGCATTCGCCTGAAGGCTTTCGACTATCGCCTGATCGATCAATCGGCAGCTGAAATCGTCGACACGGCAAAGCGGACTGGCGCAATCGTTCGTGGTCCGGTGCCCCTGCCGACCCGCATTCAACGCTTCGACATCCTGCGCTCGCCGCACGTCAACAAGACGTCGCGCGATCAGCTCGAAATCCGTACGCACCAACGCCTGATGGACATCGTCGATCCGACGGACAAGACCGTTGACGCACTGATGAAGCTGGACCTGCCAGCTGGCGTGGACGTGGAAATTAAGCTGCAATAAAGCTTCAAAGTGCTGCCTGGCGTGCCAGGCAGCGCTAAGTCATTGATTGCTTGCGGAAAACGAAAAGCCTCGCTATAATAGTGGGCTTTTCGCGCATTTGCGCAAAAAAGTCGGTGTGCTGCAGCGTGATTTCACGCCCGAAACGGCACCGGCATTTTGTAAATTAGCCCCGACCAATCGCAGTCGGGAATGGAGAAAACGATGAGCCTTGGACTCGTAGGTCGCAAGGTTGGCATGACCCGTATCTTCACGGCAGAAGGGGATTCGATTCCCGTTACCGTGCTGGACGTGTCCGACAACCGCGTGACGCAGATCAAGACTGTTGAAACCGACGGCTACACGGCCGTGCAGGTTGCATTCGGTACGCGCCGTGCATCGCGCGTGACGAAGCCGTTGGCCGGTCATCTCGCCAAAGCCGGTGTTCAAGCCGGTGAAATCCTCAAAGAATTCCAGATCGATGCTGCCAAGGCTGCCGAGTTGTCGAACGGCACCGTGGTCGGTCCCGACCTGTTCGAAGTAGGCCAGAAGGTCGACGTGCAAGGCGTGTCGATCGGTAAGGGCTACGCCGGTACCATCAAGCGTTACAACTTCGCATCCGGCCGTGCATCGCACGGTAACTCGCGCTCGCACAACGTGCCGGGCTCGATCGGTATGGCGCAGGATCCGGGGCGTGTTTTCCCGGGTAAGCGCATGACCGGTCACATGGGTGACGATACGGTAACCGTGCAAAACCTCGAAATCGCTCGTATCGACGCTGACCGCAAGCTGTTGCTGGTCAAGGGCGCCGTTCCGGGTGCGAAGGGTGGCAAGGTATTCGTTACGCCGGCCGTGAAGACGCGTGCCGTGAAAGGAGCGAAATAATGGAACTTAAGCTCCTGAATGCCAATGGTCAGGAAGGTGCAGGCGTTAGCGCGTCGGACGTCGTGTTCGGCCGCGATTACAACGAAGCCCTGATTCACCAGGTAGTAGTGGCGTATCAAGCGAATGCCCGCAGCGGCAACCGCGCGCAGAAGGACCGTGAGCAAGTTAAGCACACGACCAAGAAGCCGTGGCGCCAAAAGGGTACGGGCCGCGCCCGTGCCGGTATGTCGTCGAGCCCGTTGTGGCGCGGCGGTGGCCGTATCTTCCCGAATTCGCCGGAAGAAAACTTTTCGCACAAGGTCAACAAGAAGATGCATCGCGCAGGTCTCTGCTCGATCTTCTCGCAGCTGGCCCGCGAAGGCCGCATCTCGGTGGTCGACGAGCTGACGCTCGAAGCGCCGAAGACGAAGCTGCTGGCCGAAAAATTCAAGGCGATGGGTCTCGAATCCGTGCTGGTGATTACCGACACGGTTGACGAAAACCTGTACCTCGCGTCGCGCAACCTGGCCCATGTGGCAGTTGTCGAGCCGCGTTACGCCGACCCGCTGTCGCTGATCTACTTCAAGAAGATCCTGATCACGAAGGCTGCGGTCGCCCAGATCGAGGAGTTGCTGTCATGAGCGAGATTCGCAAGAACGATCATCGTTTGATGCAGGTCCTGCTCGCGCCGGTGATCTCCGAAAAGGCGACGCTGGTGGCCGACAAGAACGAACAAGTTGTGTTCGAAGTCGCGCCCGATGCCACGAAGCAGGAAGTGAAAGCTGCAGTCGAGCTGCTGTTCAAGGTGGAAGTCAATTCCGTCAACGTGCTGGTCTCGAAGGGCAAAGCCAAGCGCTTTGGCCGCTTCATGGGCAAGCGCAAGGACGTGAAGAAGGCGTACGTCTGCCTGAAGCCCGGCCAGGAAATCAACTTTGAAGCGGAGGCCAAGTAATCATGGCAATCGTTAAAGTTAAGCCGACTTCGCCGGGTCGCCGTGCGATGGTCAAGGTGGTCAACAAGGATCTGCACAAGGGCAAGCCGTACGCACCGCTGCTCGACTCGCAATCCTCGACCGCCGGCCGTAATAACAACGGTCACATCACCACCCGTCATAAGGGCGGTGGTCACAAGCATCATTATCGCGTCGTCGATTTCCGCCGTAACAAGGACGGTATCGCAGCGAAGGTCGAACGTCTTGAGTACGATCCGAACCGTAGCGCGAACATCGCGCTGGTTCTGTACGCAGACGGCGAGCGCAAGTACATCATCGCTCCGAAGGGTGTGACGGTTGGCCAGCAACTGATGTCGGGTTCGGAAGCTCCGATCCGCGCAGGTAACACGCTGCCGATCCGCAACATTCCGGTCGGTACGACGATTCACTGCATCGAAATGCTGCCGGGCAAGGGCGCGCAAATGGCGCGTTCGGCTGGTACGTCGGCGATGCTGCTGGCTCGTGAAGGCATCTACGCACAGGTCCGCCTGCGCTCGGGTGAAATCCGCCGCGTCCACGTTGAGTGCCGCGCGACGATTGGTGAAGTTGGCAACGAAGAGCATAGCCTCCGTCAAATCGGTAAGGCTGGCGCAAACCGCTGGCGCGGTATCCGCCCGACGGTGCGTGGCGTTGCAATGAACCCGGTCGATCACCCGCACGGTGGTGGTGAAGGCAAGACGGCTGCAGGTCGCGATCCGGTGAGCCCGTGGGGCACGCCTGCTAAGGGTTATCGCACCCGCAGCAACAAGCGCACGACGAGCATGATCGTCCAGCGCCGTCACAAGCGTTAAGGAGTAGGCAATGGCACGTTCTGTAAAAAAAGGTCCGTTCTGCGACGCCCATTTGCTGAAGAAAGTTGAGGCGGCAGCAGCTTCGCGGGATAAGAAGCCGATCAAAACCTGGTCGCGCCGTTCGACGATCCTCCCGGATTTCATCGGTCTGACGATCGCCGTTCATAACGGCCGTCAACACGTTCCGGTGTACATCTCGGAAAACATGGTCGGCCACAAGCTTGGCGAGTTTGCATTGACCCGTACGTTCAAGGGTCACGCAGCCGACAAGAAGGCTAAGAAATAAGGGGCTCATGATGGAAGTGAAAGCAATTCATCGCGGTGCCCGCATCTCGGCGCAGAAAACGCGCCTTGTGGCTGACCAGATCCGCGGTTTGCCGGTCGACAAGGCGCTGAACGTTCTGACGTTCTCGCCGAAGAAGGCTGCGGGAATCGTGAAAAAGGTCGTGCTGTCGGCGATCGCGAATGCGGAGCATAACGAAGGCGCCGATATCGATGAGCTCAAGATCACGAGCATCTACATCGACAAGGCTGCGTCGCTCAAGCGTTTCACCGCGCGCGCTAAAGGCCGCGGTAACCGCATCGAGAAGCAATCCTGTCACATCACTGTGACGGTCGGGAATTAAGGGGTCATACGATGGGACAGAAAATTCATCCGACTGGCTTCCGTTTGGCCGTCAGCCGCAATTGGGCGTCGCGTTGGTACGCGAACAACAACAATTTCGCGGCGATGTTGCAGGAAGACATCGGTGTTCGTGAATACCTGAAGAAGAAGCTGAAGAACGCGTCCGTCGGCCGCGTTGTGATCGAGCGTCCTGCAAAGAACGCCCGCATCACGATTTTCAGCTCGCGTCCGGGTGTCGTGATCGGTAAGAAGGGTGAAGACATTGAACTGCTGAAGTCCGAGCTGCAAAAGCGTATGGGCGTTCCGGTTCACGTCAACATCGAAGAAATCCGCAAGCCGGAAACCGATGCGCAACTGATCGCGGATTCGATCACGCAACAGCTCGAGCGCCGGATTATGTTCCGCCGCGCGATGAAGCGTGCGATGCAAAACGCAATGCGTCTGGGTGCTCAAGGCATCAAGATCATGAGCGCTGGCCGCCTGAACGGTATCGAAATCGCTCGTACGGAATGGTATCGCGAAGGTCGCGTGCCGCTTCATACGCTGCGTGCTGATATCGACTACGCAACTTCGGAAGCGAAGACAACGTACGGCATCATCGGCGTGAAGGTGTGGGTCTACAAGGGCGACACGCTCGGCCGCAACGACGCACCGGTGGTTGAAGAAGTCGCCGAAGAAAAGCGTCCGCGCCGCAACGCACGTCCGGGTGGCGATCGCCGTCCGCGTCGTGATGGTGAAGGTGGTGGCCCGGCAGGTGCACGCCGTGGCGCTCCTCGTCGTGCTGGCGGTGCCGGCGACGGCGGGAAGACTGGAGAATAACGATGCTGCAACCGAAACGCAGAAAGTATCGCAAAGAGCAGAAGGGTCGTAACACCGGTATCGCTACCCGCGGCAACGCGGTGTCGTTCGGTGAATTCGGCCTGAAGGCTATCGGTCGTGGTCGCTTGACCGCGCGCCAGATTGAAGCGGCACGTCGTGCAATGACGCGTCACATCAAGCGTGGTGGCCGCATCTGGATTCGCATCTTCCCGGACAAGCCGATCTCGCACAAGCCGGCTGAAGTACGTATGGGTAACGGTAAAGGTAACCCTGAGTACTACGTCGCAGAGATTCAACCGGGCAAGATGCTGTACGAAATGGACGGCGTAACCGAAGAGCTGGCACGCGAAGCGTTCCGTCTGGCTGCAGCTAAGCTGCCGCTCAAGACGACGTTTATCGTGCGTCAGCTCGGCGCCTAAGGAGCAAATGATGAAGGCATCCGAACTTCACCAGAAAGATCAGGCCGCGCTCAACAAGGAGCTGTCGGACCTGTTGAAGGCGCAATTCGGCCTGCGCATGCAACTCGCGACCCAGCAGCTCACGAACACGAGCCAGCTGAAGAAGGTTCGTCGCGACATCGCACGTGTGCGGACCGTCCTGACTGAGAAGGCGAACCAGAAATGAACGATAGCGTAAAAACCTCGCTCAAGCGGACGCTGGTCGGCAAGGTCGTCAGCAACAAGATGGACAAGACGGTCACCGTGCTGGTTGAGCACCGCGTGAAGCACCCGATCTACGGCAAGTACGTTGTGCGTTCGAAGAAGTACCACGCGCACGACGACGCGAACACGTACAACGAGGGCGACCTCGTTGAAATCCAGGAAACGCGTCCGATTTCGAAGACGAAAGCTTGGGTTGTGGCTCGCCTTGTCGAGGCTGCTCGCGTCATCTGACGCCGCGAAGTAGTAGAAGTTGTTGAAATCGCAGTAGATTTCGCTTGCAAGACCGAGATTATTTGTTATACTCTCGGTCTTCCCTCTTTATGGGAGCCCCGTCGCGGGCGAAGTTGGTGGGGGAAGCGGATCGGGCGCCAAGTCTGTTCCGTAGGATTCACCGGATTGCGATGGCGGGTTTCGTTTGCCGTCGCTGCTGTTCATACCCAAGCAGCCGATTGGCTGACGGGACCAAGACTGACCGGGTGCGCCATGGTGGTGTGACCGGATTAAGTTGGGAAAGATAAACCATGATCCAGACCGAAACTCGGCTTGAAGTGGCCGACAACACGGGTGCGCGTGAAGTCATGTGCATCAAGGTGCTCGGCGGCTCGAAGCGTCGTTATGCCAGCATTGGCGACATCATCAAGGTGACCGTCAAAGAAGCAACGCCGCGCGGGCGCGTGAAGAAAGGCGAAATTTACAACGCCGTGGTGGTTCGCACCGCCAAGGGCGTGCGCCGTCAGGACGGCTCGCTGATCAAGTTCGATGGCAACGCCGCTGTGTTGTTGAATGCCAAGCTCGAACCTATTGGCACCCGTATTTTCGGGCCTGTCACGCGCGAGTTGCGCAGCGAACGATTCATGAAGATCGTTTCGTTGGCACCTGAAGTGCTGTAAGGAGTCGCGATGAACAAGATTCGCAAGGGTGACGAAGTTATCGTCATCACCGGCAAAGATAAAGGCAAGCGCGGCGTCGTGCTGTCCGTTGGCGAGGGCAAAGTGATTGTCGAGGGTATCAACCTCGTCAAGAAACACGTCAAGCCGAACCCGATGAAGGGTACGACGGGCGGTGTTGAAGCCAAGACGATGCCGCTGCAAATTTCGAACGTCGCATTGGTCGACGCGAATGGCAAGGCGTCGCGTGTAGGCATCAAGGTCGAAGGAGACAAGAAAGTCCGTTTCCTTAAAACGACCGGTGCCGAGCTGAGCGCCTGACGCTGCGGAGTAAAAAAATGGCTCGTTTGCAAGAGTTTTACAAAGAGAAGGTTGTACCCGGCCTCATCGAGAAGTTCGGTTACAAGTCCGTGATGGAAGTGCCGCGCATCACCAAGATCACCCTGAACATGGGCCTTGGCGAAGCGGTTGCTGACAAGAAGATCATCGAAAACGCCGTTGGCGACCTGACGAAGATCGCAGGCCAGAAGCCGGTGATCACGAAGGCACGCAAGGCAATCGCTGGCTTCAAGATCCGTCAGGGCTATCCGATCGGTGCAATGGTCACATTGCGTGGTCAGGCAATGTACGAATTTCTGGACCGTTTCGTGACGGTCGCGCTCCCCCGTGTGCGTGACTTCCGTGGTGTGTCGGGTCGTGCGTTCGATGGTCGCGGCAACTACAACATCGGTGTGAAAGAGCAGATCATTTTCCCCGAAATCGACTACGACAAGATCGACGCACTGCGTGGGCTGAACATCAGCATCACGACGACTGCGAAGACCGACGACGAAGCAAAGGCTCTGCTCGCCAGCTTCAAGTTCCCGTTCAGAAACTGAGGTTACCGTGGCTAAACTGGCACTGATCGAACGTGAAAAGAAGCGTGCTCGCCTGGCTGCTAAGTACGCTCCCAAGCGTGCTGAGCTGAAAGCGATCATCGGCGATATGAGCAAGTCGGACGAAGAGCATTACGCAGCACGTCTGGAACTGCAACAATTGCCGCGCAACTCTAACCCGACCCGTAAGCGCAATCGTTGCGCAATTACCGGTCGCCCGCGTGGCACGTTCCGTAAATTCGGGCTGGCGCGTAACAAGATTCGCGAAATCGCGTTCCGCGGCGAGATCCCTGGCCTGACCAAGGCGAGCTGGTAATAGGAGAAACGTAAATGAGCATGAGTGATCCTATCGCCGATATGCTGACTCGCATCCGCAATGCGCAGATGGTTGAGAAAGTCTCGGTGACAATGCCCTCGTCGAAAGTCAAGGTTGCGATTGCGCAGGTCCTGAAGGACGAAGGCTATATCGATGATTTCGCAGTGAAGTCCGAAGGTGCGAAGTCTGAATTGAACATCGTGTTGAAGTACTACGCTGGCCGTCCGGTTATCGAGCGCATTGAACGCGTCTCGAAGCCTGGTCTGCGTGTGTACCGCGGCCGTAACGACATCCCCGTGGTCATGAATGGCCTCGGCGTGGCAATCGTGTCGACGCCGAAGGGCGTGATGACGGACCGCAAGGCGCGTGCAACGGGCGTTGGCGGCGAAGTCATCTGCTACGTCGCTTAAGGCCGAAAGGAGAGAAACATGTCTCGAGTAGGTAAAAGCCCGGTCGCGCTGCAAGGCGCAGAAGTGGCCCTGAGCGACGAACGCATCACCGTCAAGGGCCCGCTGGGTACGATTACGCAGGCGGCAAACCGCCTCGTGAAAGTGGTGAACGACAACGGCACGCTGAATTTCGAGCCGGTTGACGCAAGCCGCGAAGCGAATGCGATGTCGGGCACGATGCGCGCACTGGTTGCGAACATGGTGAACGGCGTGACGAAGGGTTTCGAGCGCAAGCTGACGCTGGTTGGCGTCGGTTACCGCGCACAGGCGCAAGGCGACAAGTTGAACCTGTCGCTGGGTTTCTCGCACCCTGTGGTGCACCAGATGCCGGAAGGCGTCAAGGCTGAAACCCCGACGCAAACCGAAATCGTGATCAAGGGGATCAATAAGCAACAAGTTGGCCAGGTCGCGGCAGAAGTGCGCGGCTATCGCCCGCCGGAGCCCTATAAGGGCAAGGGTGTGCGTTATGCCAATGAGGTTGTGATCCTCAAAGAAACGAAGAAGAAGTAAGGGTGCGCAATCATGGATAAGACTCAATCTCGCCTGCGCCGCGCTCGTCAGACGCGTATCAAGATCGCTGAGCTGCAGGTCGCGCGTCTCGCCGTGCATCGCACGAACACGCACATCTATGCGCAAGTGTTCTCGCCGTGCGGCACCAAGGTGCTCGCCAGCGCGTCGACGCTCGAGGCCGAAGTGCGTGCGCAACTGGCTGATCAAACGGGCAAGGGCGGCAACGTCAATGCTGCGACCTTGATCGGTAAGCGCATCGCAGAAAAGGCTAAGGCTGCCGGCATCGAATCCGTCGCCTTCGACCGTTCGGGTTTCCGTTACCACGGCCGCGTGAAAGCGCTGGCTGATGCGGCGCGCGAAGCCGGACTCAAGTTCTAAGGGAAGAATTCGTCATGGCAAAGATGCAAGCGAAAGTTCAGGCTGACGAACGCGACGACGGCCTGCGCGAAAAGATGATTTCGGTCAACCGCGTGACCAAGGTTGTGAAGGGCGGCCGGATTCTCGGTTTTGCCGCACTGACCGTGGTTGGCGACGGCGATGGCCGCATCGGCATGGGCAAGGGCAAAGCGAAGGAAGTTCCGGTTGCTGTTCAAAAGGCAATGGAACAAGCTCGCCGCAACATGTTCAAGGTGCCGCTGAAGAACGGTACGTTGCAACACGAAGTGCACGGTAAGCACGGCGCATCCGCCGTCCTCCTCGCTCCGGCGAAGGATGGTACGGGCGTGATCGCTGGTGGTCCGATGCGCGCAGTGTTCGACGTGATGGGCGTGCAAAACGTGGTTGCTAAGAGCCACGGTTCGACGAACCCGTACAACCTCGTTCGTGCAACGCTCGACGGTCTGCGCAAGCAGTCGACGCCGGGCGATATCGCGGCGAAGCGCGGCAAGTCCGTCGAAGATATTCTGGGCTAAGGTGGACACCATGTCTGATAAAACTGTCAAGGTCCAGCTCGTCAAGAGCCTGATCGGCACCCGTGAAACGCACCGTGCAACGGTGCGTGGCTTGGGTCTGCGCCGACTCAACTCGGTTAGCGAGTTGCAGGACACGCCGGCCGTGCGCGGCATGATCAACAAGGTTTCGTACCTCGTTAAGGTCATCAGCTAAGCGGCTGACCAGGACTCAAGGAGTTGATAATGGAATTGAATAACCTGAAGCCGGCTGAAGGTTCGAAGCACGCTAAGCGTCGCGTCGGCCGTGGCATCGGCTCCGGTCTGGGCAAAACGGCTGGCCGCGGTCACAAGGGTCAGAAGTCGCGTTCGGGCGGCTTTCACAAGGTTGGCTTCGAAGGCGGTCAAATGCCGCTGCAACGTCGCCTGCCGAAGCGTGGCTTCACCTCGCTGACGAAGGAATTCGTTGGTGAAGTGCGTCTCTCGGATCTGGAAAAGCTGCCGGTCGACGAGATCGATCTGTTGGCTCTGAAACAAGCCGGCCTGATTGGCGAGATGATCACGAGTGCCAAGATCATCAAGACCGGCGAGTTGAAGCGCAAGATTGTTGTGAAAGGTCTGGGTGCGACGAAGGGTGCGCGCGCTGCTGTTGAAGCAGCTGGCGGCTCATTCGCCGAGTAACGCGCAAGTTATTTGCCGTCACTAGCATTTGCATCGGAGAAGGTACTTGGCTAACAGCCCGAGTCTCGCAAAACCCGGTCGCAGCGCGGCGAAGTTTGGCGATCTGCGTCGGCGGGCAGTATTCCTGCTGCTGGCGCTGATCGTCTACCGTATCGGCGCGCATATTCCGGTGCCGGGTATTGACCCGGACCAGCTGGCAAAGTTGTTCCAAAGTCAGTCGGGCGGCATCCTTGGCATGTTCAACATGTTTTCGGGTGGCGCGCTATCGCGGTTCACGATTTTTGCGCTGGGGATCATGCCGTACATTTCGGCGTCGATCATCATGCAGTTGTTGGCAATCGTCTCGCCACAACTCGAAGCGCTGAAAAAGGAAGGGCAGGCGGGTCAACGGAAGATTACGCAGTACACGCGTATCTTTACGGTCCTGCTGGCGACGTTCCAGGCGTTCGGCATTGCCGTCGCGTTGGAAAATCAGCCGGGCCTGGTGATCGATCCGGGAATGGTTTTTCGGTTGACGACGGTCGTGACGCTGGTGACCGGCACGATGTTCCTGATGTGGCTTGGTGAGCAGATCACGGAGCGCGGGCTTGGCAACGGTATCTCGATCATTATTTTCGGCGGGATTGCAGCGGGTTTCCCGAATGCGATCGGTGGTCTCGTTTCACTGGTGCAAACCGGTTCGATGAGCCCGATATCCGCGATTATCGTCGTCGCGCTGATTGCTGCTGTTACGTATCTGGTGGTGTTCATCGAACGCGGCCAGCGCAAGATTCTTGTGAACTACGCGAAGCGGCAAGTCGGCAACAAGATTTACGGCGGACAGTCTTCGCATCTGCCGCTGAAGTTGAATATGTCGGGCGTGATTCCGCCGATCTTTGCATCGTCGATCATTCTCTTCCCGGCAACTATCCTGAACTGGTTCAGTTCGGGGTCGCGTACCAGCTGGTTCGCAGACACGTTGCACAATGTGGCAGAGGCCCTCAAGCCCGGTCAACCTGTGTACGTGTTGCTGTACGCGTTGGCGATCGTTTTCTTCTGCTTTTTCTACACCGCATTGGTGTTCAACAGCAGAGAGACGGCCGACAACCTGAAAAAGAGTGGCGCTTTCGTCCCAGGCATCCGCCCGGGTGATCAAACAGCGCGATACATCGACCGCATCCTGACGCGTCTGACGCTGGCCGGTGCGATCTACATCGTGTTTGTTTGTCTGCTGCCCGAGTTTCTGGTGCTGCGCTGGAACGTGCCGTTTTATTTTGGTGGAACGTCGCTGCTGATCATTGTCGTCGTCACAATGGATTTCATGGCGCAGGTGCAGTCGTACGTTATGTCGCAACAGTATGAATCGCTGCTGAAGAAAGCTAATTTCAAAGGCGGCGGCGTCCCGATGCGTTGAAAGGACTTATGGCCAAAGACGATGTTATCCAGATGCAGGGTGAAGTCATCGAAAACCTGCCTAACGCTACCTTCAGGGTGAAGCTGGAAAACGGCCATGTCGTATTGGGACACATATCCGGCAAGATGCGGATGCACTACATCCGAATCTTGCCTGGCGACAAGGTGACGGTTGAATTGACGCCTTACGATCTGTCGCGTGCGCGGATCGTGTTCCGGGCGAAGTGATTTGAAAAAAGGGTAATATCATGAAAGTGATGGCATCGGTTAAGCGCATTTGCCGCAATTGCAAGATCATCAAGCGCAAAGGCGTTGTGCGCGTGATTTGCAGCACTGATCCGCGCCACAAACAGCGTCAAGGCTGAACGCCGCGCTTTTTGCTGCGCTTTTTGTTTGAGGAAAAACAATGGCTCGTATCGCAGGGGTTAACATCCCGAATCACCAGCATACCGAAATCGGCCTGACGGCTATTTACGGTGTCGGCCGCACGCGCTCGCGCGACATCTGCGTCGCTGCTGGTGTGGCATTTTCGAAGAAGGTCAAAGACCTGAACGACGCAGACCTCGAAAAGCTGCGTGAAGAAGTCGGCAAGTTCATCGTTGAAGGCGATCTGCGCCGTGAAACGACGATGAACATCAAGCGCCTGATGGATCTCGGCTGCTACCGTGGCGTTCGGCATCGTAAGGGCTTGCCCCTGCGCGGCCAACGTACGCGTACGAATGCCCGTACGCGCAAGGGTCCGCGTCGTGCAGCGCAATCGCTGAAGAAGTAAGCGGAACTGACAGTTACAGGAAAACGTAATGGCTAAGGCTTCGAACAACTCCGCGGCGCAACGCGTTCGCAAGAAGGTCAAGAAGAACGTCGCCGAGGGCGTGGTTCACGTTCACGCGTCGTTCAACAACACCATCATCACGATCACCGATCGTCAAGGCAATGCACTTGCTTGGGCAACGTCGGGTGGTCAAGGCTTCAAGGGTTCGCGCAAATCGACCCCGTTTGCAGCCCAGGTGGCGGCCGAATCGGCTGGCCGCGTGGCGATGGAATACGGCGTGAAGAACCTCGAAGTGCGGATCAAGGGCCCCGGTCCTGGCCGTGAGTCGGCGGTGCGCGCGTTGCATGGTCTTGGTATCAAGATCACCGCGATCTCCGACGTGACCCCGGTCCCGCACAACGGCTGCCGTCCGCCGAAGCGTCGTCGTATCTAAGACGCCGATTTTGCTAGCGCCTGTTGCCGCCTTGGGCGGCGGCAGGCTGCTTGCGTTATTGAATTGACTAAGCCCACCGTTCGACCCAAAGGGTTCGGACTAGCGCGAGTGCATGCATCCGCGTGATCAATCAACAAAGGAATCAACGTGGCACGTTATATCGGCCCTAAGGCCAAGCTGTCCCGCCGTGAAGGCACTGACCTCTTCCTGAAGAGCGCCCGTCGTTCGCTCGCTGACAAGTGCAAACTTGACAGCAAGCCCGGCCAACACGGCCGCACCTCGGGCGCACGCACGTCCGACTACGGCACGCAGCTGCGCGAAAAGCAAAAAGTGAAGCGCATCTACGGTGTCCTCGAGCGTCAATTCCGTCGTTACTTCGCTGAAGCCGACCGCCTGAAGGGCAACACGGGTGAAAACCTGCTGCAATTGCTCGAATCGCGTCTGGACAACGTCGTGTACCGCATGGGCTTCGGCTCGACGCGCGCTGAAGCGCGTCAGCTCGTGAGCCACAAGGCGATCGTCGTGAACGGCGTTGTGTCGAACATCCCGTCGATGCAAGTGAAGGCTGGCGACGTCGTCGCAGTGCGCGAAACGAAGAAAAAGCAGGCGCGTATTCTGGAAGCGCTGTCGCTGGCTGAGCAAGGCGGTCTGCCGAGCTGGGTCGCCGTCGATTCGAAGAAGTTCGAAGGCACGTTCAAGCAAAAGCCGGAACGCAGCGACATCGCTGGCGATATCAACGAAAGCCTGATCGTCGAATTGTATTCGCGGTAATCGGATTAACGGCCGGGGTACCCTGATTGCGCTGAGCAAGGGGGCGCCTCGGCTGTTTATTTTCAGGTTGTTACCGGTCAGCCTTATCGGTGTAACGAGCCGAGGGTATTGAAAAGGAAAACCTATGCAAACCAGTTTGTTGAAGCCCAAGATCATCGCTGTTGAATCGCTTGGTGAGAGCCATGCGAAAGTGGTCATGGAACCGTTTGAACGCGGTTACGGCCACACCTTGGGTAACGCGCTCCGGCGCGTGCTGCTGTCGTCGATGATCGGCTACGCGCCGACCGAAGTGACGATCGCAGGCGTCGTACATGAGTATTCGACGCTCGACGGTGTGCAAGAGGACGTAGTCAACCTGTTGTTAAACCTGAAGGGCGTGGTGTTCAAGCTGCACAACCGTGATGAAGTCACGGTTACGCTGCGCAAGGAAGGCGAAGGCGTTGTCACTGCTGGCGACATCGAACTCGCGCACGATTGCGAAGTGATCAATCCGGATCACGTGATTGCGCATCTGTCGAAGGGCGGCAAGCTCGACGTGCAGATCAAGGTCGAAAAGGGCCGCGGCTATGTGCCGGGCAATGTGCGTCGTTATGGCGAAGAGTCGGCCAAGATCATCGGTCGTATCGTGCTGGACGCGTCGTTCTCGCCGGTTCGCCGCGTGAGCTACGCCGTTGAAAGCGCTCGCGTCGAACAGCGTACCGACCTCGACAAGCTCGTGATGAACATCGAAACCAACGGTGTGATTTCGCCGGAAGAAGCGATCCGTCAATCGGCGCGCATTCTGGTCGATCAACTGTCGGTATTCGCTGCACTGGAAGGCACCGAAGCAACGGCTGAAGCGCCGTCGCGCGCGCCGCAGATCGATCCGATCCTGCTGCGTCCGGTGGATGATCTCGAACTGACGGTTCGTTCCGCGAACTGCCTGAAGGCCGAGAACATTTACTACATCGGCGACCTGATCCAGCGCACGGAAAACGAGCTGCTCAAGACGCCGAATCTGGGCCGCAAGTCGCTGAACGAAATCAAGGAAGTACTGGCGTCGCGTGGTTTGACGCTCGGCATGAAACTTGAAAACTGGCCGCCGGCTGGTCTGGACAAGTAATCCCGGGACAGAACCCGCCGCTGCACTGGCAAAGACGCGGATTTTCCTTTAAAATCCGCGTCTTGTCTTTTTTCACTACCGGCCCGTGCACTCGCTACCGTTGGGAAACCGCAGGTAGTTCGAGCGCGATAGAAGAGCTGGACCAAAACTTTGAATCGAAGGAATTAACATGCGTCACCGTCATGGTTTGCGGAAACTGAACCGCACGAGCAGCCACCGTCTGGCTATGCTCCGTAATATGTCCAACTCGCTGATCGAGCACGAAGTCATCAAGACCACGCTGCCGAAAGCAAAAGAACTCCGTAAGGTTGTCGAGCCGCTGATCACGCTCGGCAAGAAGCCGTCGCTGGCAAATCGTCGTCTGGCGTTCAACCGCCTGCGCGATCGTGACTCGGTCACGAAGCTGTTCGAAGTTCTGGGCCCGCGTTACGCTACCCGCCCGGGCGGCTACCTGCGCGTCCTGAAGTTCGGCTTCCGCGTCGGGGACAACGCTCCGATGGCACTGGTCGAATTGCTCGACCGTCCGGAAGTTGAAGAAGTCGAAGTGCAAGAAGCTGAATAAGCTTCCTCGCATCGCAAAAAGCCAGGCGCCAAGCCTGGCTTTTTTGTTTGTAGCGTAAGGCGTTGGCAGCGGCCATCCGCCGCACGGTCGCTGCGGAGCGGCCTGCGTGCAGGCAAGACCAGGTGATACGATATCGGCACCTGAATCGTGCCTTGCCGGAGCCATCTGTGAGCGTGAATGTGACCTTGATTCTGACGACGGTGCCGGACGCCGCCGTGGCTCAGAAGCTTGCTGCGGATGCCTTGGCCATGCGGCTATGCGCCTGTGTCACGCAATTAGGCTCCGTGCAGTCCAGCTACCACTGGCAGGGTGCGGTTGAAACCGCGCAGGAAATCCAGTTGCTGTTCAAGACCAGCGCGGCACGCGTGCTTGAACTCGAGCAGTACATTCAGGCTCACCATCCCTACGACACGCCGGAAATCCTCTCATGGCAAGCGACGGCGTCGGCCGCGTACGGCCAGTGGATCACTGCTGAAACCCAACGTCCTCTCCATGTTTAACGGCCTCGACCGGCGCGCGCGCAATGCGCTGCGCACCGCATTCTTTCTGCTCGGCTGCCTGATCTTCGCGCAGTTCGGCACGCTCGCCCGCGCGGCGGACGATTTCCTGGATCCCGCGGTCGCGTTCAAATTCAGCGCGTCGGAGAAGCCCGGCGAAGTCGACGTGACCTACAAAATCGCGGACGGCTACTACATGTACCGTGAGCGCTTCGCGTTCGCGACGCGTAACGGCACGACCACGATCGGCGAGCCGCAATTGCCGGCCGGCCACATCAAGTTCGATCAGACCTTTAACAAGAACGTCGAGACGTATCGGAACGAACTGACTATCCGGATTCCGGTTAAACAGGCGGCTGGACCGTTCGATCTGGCAGTGACGTCGCAAGGCTGTGCCGATGCGGGCATCTGCTATCCGCCGATGGAGCGCGTGTATCACGTAACCGGCGCGGCACTTCAACCGGCCGGCAGCGCGGCCGCGCCGGCAGCCGCCGTCCCCGCGGGCACCTCATGGTACGACCGCGCTACCAGCGCCGATTACGCGCAGTCGCTGCTGCAAGGCGGCGGCTTCTTCGCGATCGTCGGGCTCTTTTTCGTCGCCGGCGCCGTGCTCAGCCTGCTCCCCTGTTCGTATCCGATGATTCCGATTCTCTCGGCGATCATCATCGGCGAAGGCGCGCGCGTGACGCGTGCCCGCGGATTTGCGCTGTCGCTGGCCTATGTCATCGGCATGGCGCTCGTGTATACGGCGCTCGGTATCGCCGCTGCGTTGGTCGGGCAGAGTCTCGGCGCATGGCTGCAGAATCCGTGGGTACTTGGCGCATTCGGCGTACTTTTGACCATTTTTGCGCTGACCCTGATTGCGGGTGTCGACATCGCGCTGCCGCAAAGTTGGCAGGACGGCGTTTCACACGCGTCGTCCAGGCGCTCCGGCGGTAAGTTTGCGGCTGTTGCGGTGATGGGCGCGCTGTCCGCGCTGGTGGTCGGCGCGTGCATGACCGCACCGCTCTTTGCTGTACTGGCGTTCATTGCGCATACGGGCGACGCGGTGCTCGGTGGCGCGGCGCTGTTCTCGATGGGGCTGGGTCTAGGCGTGCCGCTGCTCATCCTCGGTTTTGGCGCGGGCACGCTGCTGCCGCGAGCCGGCGCATGGATGGACGGCGTCAAGGTCTTCTTCGGCGTCGTGCTGCTTGCGGCCGCGTTATGGATCGTTTGGCCGGTGCTCGGCGCGACGGCGACGATGCTGCTGAGCGCGCTCTGGTTGCTGGTCGCCTCGGCCTCTCTCGGCTTATTTTCGGCGCCGACTGCGCAGGCTTCCGTGTGGCGCAGGCTTGGCCGAGGCTTGGGCGCTGCGCTCGCTATCTGGGCTGCAGTCCTGCTGGTTGGTCTGGCGGCGGGCTCCTCCGATCCGCTGCGCCCGCTTGCCGTGCTGGCGGCGCGTGGCGGGGAAGCGGGTGTCGCGAGCGCGTCGAATAAGCCGGACAGCGCGCCGCAGGGCGATCTGACGTTCGCGCCGGTTCGCTCATCGAATGAGCTCGACCAGGCCGTCAAAGCGGCCGCACAGCCCGCCATGCTCGATTTTTACGCGGACTGGTGCGTCAGCTGCAAGGAAATGGAGAAATTCACTTTCGGCGACCCGCGCGTCCAGGCGAAATTGAAGCAGATGAACCTGCTGCGCGCCGATGTGACCGCGAACAACTCCGACGATCAAACGCTGCTCAAGCGCTTCAGCCTATTTGGTCCGCCGGGGATCATCTTTTTCGATCAGGGTGGTAGGGAAGTGCTGCGCGTCGTGGGATACGAGTCGGCGGATAAATTCTTGCGCAGTCTGGATCGGGCGAATGCGCCCGGCGCGTAACGGATAGCAGCTGGTCGGTCGCGGCGACTGCGGCGGCCGGTGTGCGGCCGCGACGATCGACTGCCAGTCAAGCGTCAGGCAATCGTGCTCGACGCAGACTGACCACGAAAGCTTGAAAAAAACGGAGGCACGACACAAAGCCGTCCTCCGTTCATTGCAACGCTTAAACGCCCCGCAAGGCGTCTCGTCACGTCACTTCTGCGAACGCAAAATCCGCGCGGCATCCAGCGCGAAATAGGTCAGCACCCCGTCCGCGCCCGCCCGCTTGAACGCCAGCAGCGATTCCATCATCGCCTTGTCGTGATCGAGCCAGCCGTTCTGCGCGGCCGCTTTCAGCATCGCGTATTCGCCGCTTACCTGATACACGTACGTCGGGAACCGGAACTCATCCTTCACGCGGCGCACGATATCCAGATACGGCATGCCGGGCTTGACCATCACCATGTCCGCGCCTTCGTCGATGTCCGCTTGCACTTCGCGCAGCGCTTCATTCGAATTGGCCGGATCCATCTGGTAGGTCATCTTGTTGCTTTTGCCCAAATTCGTCGCGGAACCGACGGCGTCGCGAAACGGGCCGTAAAACGCCGACGCGAACTTGGCCGCATAAGCCATGATGCGCGTGTGGACAAGACCTTCGCTCTCGAACATTTCGCGGATCGCGCCGATGCGGCCGTCCATCATGTCCGACGGCGCGACGATATCGACGCCCGCTTCAGCCTGCGCACGCGCCTGTTCGACCAGAATCTCGACGGTCTCGTCGTTGATGACATAGCCGGCTTCGTCGAGCACGCCGTCCTGGCCGTGGCTCGTGTACGGGTCGAGCGCCACGTCGGTGAGCACGCCCAGTTCGGGGAAATTTTTCTTCAGTTCGCGAACCGCGCGCGGGATCAAACCGGCCGGGTTGGTCGCTTCGCGACCATCGGGCGTTTTCAGCGACGGCTCGATCGCCGGAAACAGCGACAGCACGGGCACGCCCAGTTCGACGCACTGCTCAGCCACGCCCATCAGCAGATCGACCGACACGCGTTCGACGCCAGGCATCGATGGCACGGCTTGCCGCACGTTGGTGCCTTCGACTATAAAGACTGGATAAATCAGATCGTTGGTGGTGAGGATGTTTTCCCGCATCAGACGGCGCGAGAAGTCGTCGCGGCGCATGCGGCGCGGACGGTGGTGCGGATAGAAGCTCATAGCGAATCGAGGAAACGTGGATATGTGGAGTGGACAAGTAACGCCTGCCTCCGCTCCCGGAAACTTTTCGAGACAATGGTATATCATACCGATCGAGCAAGGCGCCTTGCGCTGACCTCCCCGCTTCTCCTCCCTGAGCGGGTGCCTGTCGTTTTTCGATTAGGCTGTTTGACCCGCCGTTAAAGCGGCGGGTTTTTTTATGGGCGGCCGGAATAGCGCTTTTGTCCTCGCCCGAGACGCCAACTCGCTTACTGAGCGGCGTCCGTTTCGCCCTTGTCGTCGGGGATCAGCCAGCTCTCGATCAGTTCGTGCGCTTCGTCGATGCCGACGCGTTTGAGCGCGGAGAACAGCTGGGCGGTCAGTTCGCCCTGGTAGCCGGCGGTGCGGTACTCGGCCAGGCCTTTCTGCGTCGCGCGCAACGCGTTTATGCTTTCCTGGCGCGTCAATTTGTCGCACTTGGTGAGGAGCGTGTGGATCGGCTTGCCGGTCGGCGCGAACCACTCGATCATGCGGCGATCCAGATCCGTCAGCGGGCGGCGCGAGTCCATCATCAGGATCATGCCGCGCAGCTGCGAGCGCGATTGCAGATAGGTGGACAGCAGCGCTTCCCAATGCGCCTTGGCGGCGCCCGGCACTTCCGCGTAGCCATAGCCCGGCAGATCGACCAGATGCGCGGTCGGCTCGTCCGCCTTGCCCACCGAAAAGTAATTGATATGCTGCGTGCGTCCCGGCGTTTTACTGGCGAAGGCCAGCCGCTTCTGATTGCACAGAATATTGATGGCTGTCGACTTGCCCGCGTTCGAGCGCCCCGCAAAGCAGATTTCGGGTTGCGAAGTGGCCGGCAGATCACGCAAGTGATTGACGGTCGTGAAAAAGCGGGATTGGTGGAGCAGGAAGGACATGATCAGGCCAAGATTCGAGACGCCGGGGAACCCGGAGTGGGGACGGGTCAAGCCCGACTGGCGTCTTAGCGATTAGCGAGTTATTGTACAATACGATGGTTTACTGAAAACCTGAGGGGGCCAGCCCACGTGCCTTGGCGGCTCCTGGCGGTCACTCGGTCGCCGTCGTGTTTTGCAAAACCTTCAAGAAAACGCCGGGCCTGGCGCGCAGCGACAGGTTTAGGGGCTCTCTAAAAATCCCACAAGACGAGACAGGGTGTGCGAATGAATCGACTGAGCAAGACTCTGATGGTGCTTCATGTAGCGGCAGGTCTTTCAGGTTTGGCAATTCAGGCACGAGCAGCAGAACCGGCAAAGCCGGACGTCAATCGGGGGCAGGCAATCGCGGTGCAGGTGTGCGCGTCATGTCACGGGGCAGACGGCAACAGTGCCGGCGGCGCATATCCGAAGCTGGCGGGCCAGCACCCTGAGTATCTCGTCAAGCAACTCAAGGACTTCAAGATCCAGCCGGGCGCCAAGCAGCCAGCGCGCAACAATGCGATCATGGCGGGCATGGCGGCGGCGCTGTCCGATCAGGATATGGTCAACGTCGCGGCCTATTTCGCGGCGCAGACCCCGAAGCCAGGCTACGCGCACAACAAAGACACCGTTCCGCTCGGTCAGAAGATTTATCGCGGCGGGATCGCCGACAAGGGCGTGCCGGCGTGCGCAAGCTGTCACGGACCGACCGGGCAGGGGATTCCGTCGCAGTATCCGCGGCTGTCGGGGCAGTGGGCGGAATACACGGTGGCGCAGTTGCTGGCGTTCACGCAAGGTCCGGGCGCACGTAACAACAACGAGCCGATGCATGCGATCGCAACGCGTCTGTCGGATAGCGAGATCAAGGCAGTGGCCGATTACATCGCGGGCTTGCACTAGGATAGAGTGCCCCCAAACTTGGCGCTTTGCGCCAAGTCCCCCTGCGGGGGCGTGAGAAAACTCGGGCGGCCTCGCGTTTTCTCACAAGTCCGCACGCAAGTGCAACCGGCCCGGCGAGGTCGGTACAAAACAAGAAAAGGGTGAGGGCGTCGTGCCTACGACAGCCCTTCACCCTTTTTTGCTGTTCAGTCGGAGTATGAATGAGCGTCACCACGTCGGGTTTGCAGTCCAAGTCGGGCAATCGCGTTATGCGCAGCGTCGTCGAAGTCTTGAGTTCGATGCGTTTTGCCATCTCGTTGCTCGTGATTCTGTCGATCGCCAGCATCATCGGCACCGTCCTCACGCAGGACGATCCGTATCCCAATTACGTCAATCAGTTCGGCCCGTTCTGGGCGGACATCTTCCGTTCGCTGAGCCTGTACACGGTGTACAGCTCGTGGTGGTTCATGCTGATTCTCGGCTTCCTGATGGTGTCGGTATCACTGTGCGTGATCCGCAATGCGCCGAAAATGGTCGCCGACGTAAAGAGCTGGAAGGACAAGGTCCGCGAAGGCAGCCTGCGCGCGTTCCATCACAAGGGCGAATTCGCGGTGCACGCAACTCGCGCGCAGACCGCGGCGTTGCTCGCGCGGCTCTCGGCGAAGCTCGGCTACAAGTTCGTTACCCGTGAGTCCGACGGCGCGACACTGATCGCCGCCAAACGCGGCGCGCTGACCAAGTTCGGCTACATCTCTGCTCACCTCGCGATCGTGGTGATCTGCCTTGGCGGCCTGCTCGACAGTAATCTGCCGATCAAGCTGCAAATGTGGCTGTTCGACAAGTCGCCGATCCGCGCCAACACGGTGATCAACGACATCACGCCGGATCATCGTCTGTCGCAGTCCAATCCGACGTTCCGCGGCTACGCATGGGTGCCGGAAGGCCAGCACGTGTCCACGGCGATTCTCAACCAGCCCGACGGCTCGCTGATCCAGGATCTGCCGTTTTCGATCGAACTGAACAAGTTCATCGTCGATTACTACTCGACGGGCATGCCGAAGCTGTTCGCGAGCGACATCGTCGTGGTCGACCACAAGACGGGCGCGCGCGTGCCGGCGCGCGTCGAAGTGAACAAACCGTTCACCTACGACGGCGTGTCGATCTACCAGTCGAGCTTCCAGGACGGCGGCTCGCAGATGCAGATGACGGCCTACCCGATGAGCGGCGCGAGCGCGAAGACCGCGCCGTTCGGCGGCACGATCGGCGGCAACGCGCCGTTGAGCACGGCCACGCCGCTAGCCGACGGCCAAACGGTCGAATTCACCGATTTTCGCGCGATCAACGTCGAGAACATCCAGAACGGCAGCGGCCAGACCGACGCCCGCGGTGTCGCGGCGCACCGCACGCTGAAAGAAGCGTTCGACGAACGCCTCGGCTCCGGCGCGAAGACCTCGAAGCCGCTCGACCTGCACAACGTCGGCCCGTCGGTGCAATACAAGGTGCGTGATAAGGACGGCCAGGCGCGCGAGTACAACAACTACATGCTGCCGGTCGATGTGTCCGGCGAAAAGATGTTCCTGGCCGGCATGCGCGTGAACCCGGACGATCCGTTCCGCTACCTGCGCATTCCCGCCGACAGCGGCGGCACCGTGAAGGACTGGATGAACCTGCGCGCGACGCTCGAGGATCCGGCCATGCGCGCTGCGGCGGCGCACAGTTTCGCGCTGCGCTCGGTGCCCGGCTCGAATGCCGAACTGCAACAGCATCTGGAAGAAAGCGCGCTGCGCGTGCTGACCCTTTTTGCCGGCGCGGATAACAGCATCAAGATGCCGAACGGTCAGACGGTCGGCGGCTTCCAGGCGATCGCCGGGTTTATCGACCATTCGGTGCCCAAGGGTGAGCAGGAAAAGGCCGCCGGCCTGCTGCTGCGCATGCTGGAAGGCTCGACGTGGGACCTGTATCAGCTGTCCCGCCAGCAACTCGGCGAGCCGGAGGCGACGGCCAATGCGGACGCCAGCCGCTTCATCCAAAGCTCGATCAATGCGATATCCGACAGCTTTTTGTATGGATCGCCGGTCTATTTACAACTTGACTCATTCAAGCAGGTGCAAGCTTCGGTATTTCAGTTGACGCGCGCACCGGGCAAAAAAGTCGTGTATCTTGGCAGCCTGCTCCTCGTGTTGGGCATCTTTTCGATGTTCTACGTTCGCGAACGGCGCCTCTGGTTCTGGCTCAAAGACACTGCGCACGGCACGAATGTCGTGATGGCAATGTCGAGCGCACGCAAGACGCTCGACTTCGAGAAAGAGTTCGTTCAGACGCGCGATGCGGTAGGCGCGGCGTTGGGCGCCAAACTCGTTGAAGCACCCGACGAAGCCAGCGCCTCCGCTCAATCCGGCAACGCCGGCGCGCCGTCCGCAAGCTCACAAGATTCGACCCGGTAAGATCATGGACTTGACTCAGGTTTCCCAATCTCCCTCCTCGCGGCCCCACAAGGCGCTGGCAGGCGAGTCACTCAACGTCGGCGAGTACGACGAACGGCCGTTCCTGAAACGGCTCGGCATCGTCGACTGGCTGTTTGCCCTCGCCATGGTCGCGGGCGCCGGGTTCGCGCTGTCGCGCTATCACCCGTTCATGAACTACTACGACAAGCTGGTGCTCTGCTGCGCCGTGCCGGTTTTCGTGGTGCTCGGCTGGCGCTGGAAACCGGTGCGTCCGCTGATGGTGGGCATCGCCGCGCTATCGCTGCTGGCCATCCAGATCTACCACGGCGATCTGAGCCGCGCGGACAACGCCTTCTTCCTCAAGTATTTCCTGTCGAGCCAGTCCGCGATTCTGTGGATGAGCGCGCTCTTCGTGTTCGCCACGGTGTTCTACTGGATCGGCCTGCTGTCGCGCTCGCCGACCGGCGCCGCGATCGGCTCGAAAATGACGTGGGCGGCGGTGGTGATGGGCTTCGTCGGCCTGATGGTGCGCTGGTACGAGTCGTACCTGATCGGCGCGGACGTCGGCCATATTCCTATCTCGAACCTGTACGAAGTGTTCGTGCTGTTCAGCCTGATCACCGCGCTGTTCTATCTGTACTACGAGCAGCACTACAACACCCGCGCGCTCGGCGCGTTCGTGCTGCTGGTGATCAGCGCCGCAGTCGGGTTCCTGATGTGGTACTCGGTGGCGCGCGACGCGCAGCAGATCCAGCCGCTGGTTCCCGCGCTGCAAAGCTGGTGGATGAAGATTCACGTGCCGGCGAACTTCATCGGCTATGGCAGCTTCGCGCTGTCGGCCATGGTGGGCGTCGCGTATCTGGCGAAAGAACGCGGCATTCTGGCCGACCGCCTGCCGGCGCTCGAAGTGCTCGACGACGTGATGTACAAATCGATCGCCGTCGGTTTCGCGTTCTTCACGATCGCCACGATTCTCGGCGCGCTGTGGGCCGCTGAAGCCTGGGGCGGCTACTGGAGCTGGGACCCGAAGGAAACGTGGGCGCTGATTGTCTGGCTGAACTATGCGGCCTGGCTGCATATGCGCCTGATGAAGGGTCTGCGCGGCGCGGTCGCGGCATGGTGGGCGCTGACCGGCCTGCTGGTGACGACCTTCGCATTCCTCGGCGTCAACATGTTCCTGTCGGGCCTGCATAGCTACGGCAAGCTGTAAGATCTGCCGCGCTGAAACGACTAAAGACCGCCGCGTGCTTCGCACCGGCGGTTTTTTTATGGCCGATGGAATATTGGCTGCATCCAAAGTGTTCGCCCTCAGAGTACCTACAGATGGCTGGACAGACGACCGATCATCAATATGGCCCCTTAGGATGTACAGACCGGCGGGCCGGCAAGGAGCAGCACGATGTGGATCAAGCGTAGCGACAGAATTCAATTGAATGGCGACGACATCGCGCGCAGCGAAATCACGCCGCAGCACGTCTTTCAGAACCGGCGGCGCGTGTTGCAGGCGGCCGGCGCGGTGGCGCTCGGCAGTCTGATCGGAGTGAACGGCGAGGCGCTGGCGGCTTACACGTCGCCGGACCCGAAGGCGCAGAAGCTGGCGGCTAAGACCAACGCCAAATTCGTCGCGCTCGACAAAATCACACCGTTCAAGGACATCACCACGTACAACAACTTCTACGAGTTCGGCACCGACAAAGCCGATCCCGCCCACAACGCCGGGACGCTGCGCCCGCATCCGTGGAAGGTGAGCGTCGAGGGTGAGATCAAGAATCCGAAGGTCTACGACATCGACGAGTTACTCAAGCTCGCGCCGCTGGAAGAGCGCGTGTACAGAATGCGCTGCGTCGAAGGATGGTCGATGGTGATTCCGTGGATCGGCGTGCCGCTCGCGGAATTGATCAAGCGCGTTCAGCCGACGGGCAACGCTAAATACGTGCAATTCATCACGCTCGCCGATCCGTCGCAAATGCCCGGACTGTCGGCGCCCGTGCTCGATTGGCCGTACTCCGAAGGGCTGCGCATGGACGAAGCGATGAATCCGCTGACGTTGCTGACGATGGGCCTGTACGGCCAGGTGCTGCCCAATCAGAACGGCGCGCCGGTGCGCGTCGTGGTGCCGTGGAAATACGGCTTCAAGAGCGCGAAGTCGCTGGTGAAGATCCGCTTTCTCGACAAGCAGCCGCCGACCAGCTGGAACACGTATGCATCGAGCGAATATGGGTTTTACTCGAACGTGAATCCGAACGTCGATCATCCGCGCTGGAGTCAGGCGACCGAGCGTCGTATCGGCGAAGACGGTTTTTTCACGCCCAAGCGCAAGACGTTGATGTTCAACGGCTACGGCGATCAGGTCGCGTCGCTGTATCAGGGCATGGACCTGAAGAAGAATTTCTGAGCGGCGCGAACATGGCTTCCTCTGAGACGCAATCCGCCACGCAGACCGAACGCAAAGCGCCGCGCGCGCAGGTGTCCGCCACAACAACGACGGCAAAGCGGCCCGCAACCGGCGCGCGCTGGATCGTGCCGGCCAAGATCGCGGTATTCATCGCCGCGTGGTATCCGCTCGCGCGCATCGTGCTGTTCGGCGTGACTGACCGGCTAGGCGCGAATCCGATCGAATTCATCACGCGCTCGACCGGTCTCTGGACGCTCGTTTTCCTCTGCATCACGCTTGCTGTGACGCCGTTGCGCAAACTCACTGGCGTTGCCGCGTTCGTGCGCTTTCGCCGCATGCTCGGGCTCTATGCGTTCTTCTACGCGACGCTGCATTTCACCACTTACCTCTGGTTCGACAAGTGGTTCGACGTCGCCGCGATCATCAAGGACATAGGCAAGCGGCCGTTCATCACGGTGGGCTTCGCGGCGTTCGTGTTGCTGATCGCATTGGCCGTAACGTCGCCGAGTGCGATGGTGCGCAAGCTCGGGCGTCGCTGGCAAATGCTGCATCGTTCCATCTATGCGATCGGCGCGCTCGCGATCCTGCACTTCTGGTGGATGAAGGCCGGCAAACACGATCTGATCCTGCCGAAGATTTACGGCGCGATCATGGTGGCGTTGCTCGGCTGGCGCTTGATCGTGTGGCTGCGTGACAGAAAGTTGAAGACACGCTGACGAGCGTTGGTGGGCCTCGCGTTGTAAACAGAAAAAGGCGATGCCACGCGGCATCGCCTTTTTTCGATATTGGCGCAGCTATTGAAGGTTATGCCGGCAGAATGCTTTCGCCCGCAAACAGCTGCTTCACCTCTTCGCGTGCGCGGACCACATGCACCTGTGTACCATCAACCATCACCTCGGCCGCGCGCGGACGTGTGTTGTAGTTCGAGCTCATCACGAAGCCGTACGCGCCGGCCGAACGAATCGCGAGCAGATCGCCGGGTTCTACCGAGAGCAGACGCTCACGTCCGAGCCAGTCGCCGCTCTCGCAAACCGGACCGACCACGTCATACACGTGCGCCGGCACGTCGCGCTTCACGACCGGGTCGATCGCGTGATACGCCTCGTACATGGCGGGGCGTGCGAGATCGGTCATAGCCGCGTCGACGATTGCGAAATTCTTTTCCGCGCCCGGCTTCAAAAACTCGACGCGCGTAAGCAGCACGCCCGCATTGCCGACCAGTGAACGGCCCGGCTCGAAATACACTTCACGATGAGCGTGACCACGCGCTTCGATTCGATCCAGCACGGTGCGCACGAACTCGCCGATTTCCGGCGGCGTTTCATCGTCGTACGTGATGCCGAGACCACCGCCCACGTCGATGTGACGAATCTTCACGCCGTCCTGTTCGATCTGCTCGACCAGTTCCAGCACTTTGTCGACCGCGTCGAGATACGGCGCGACTTCGGTGATCTGCGAGCCGATATGGCAGTCGATGCCGACCACCTCGAGATTCGCCATGGCCGCCGCCGCCTGATACGTAGCGCGCGCGTCTTCGAACGCGACGCCGAACTTGTTCGACTTCAGGCCGGTGGAAATATACGGATGCGTCTTTGCGTCGACGTCCGGATTCACGCGCAGCGAGACAGGCGCCTTCTTGCCCATTGCCGCGGCAACCGCATTCAGGCGGTCGAGTTCGGGAATCGATTCGACGTTGAAGCATTTCACCCCCGCCGCTAGCGCATCGCGCATCTCGTCCGCATTCTTGCCGACGCCGGAAAACACGGTGTTTTCCGCTTTGCCGCCGGCGGCCAGCACACGCGCCAGTTCACCGCCCGACACGATATCGAAGCCGGCGCCGAGGCGCGCGAACACGTTCAACACCGCGAGATTGCTATTGGCCTTGACGGCGACATGCACGCTCGCGCGACGGCCCGCGCAAGCGCCTGCGTAAGCGTTCCACGCCTCGGTGAGCGCGGCGCGCGAGTACACATACAGCGGCGTGCCGAACTGCTCGGCGAGGGAGACGGCGGACACGCCTTCGGCGTGCAGCACGCCGTCGACGTAGTCAAATGCGGATCGAGTCATGCGAAAGTCTTATTGAACGGGTGTGGCGGCGGAAGCAGGCAGCGGAGCCGTCGTGGCGGATGCAGCGGAGGCGGGCGGCGCGGCGAGTTCGTTTTCCGGCGCCAACGAAAGCGGTGTGCCGGAGGTATCCGGAACAGTGCTCATGTCGGTGGAGGTAGTCGACGCGGGCTGCGCGACGTCCGGGGTTTGCGTGCGGTCGGACGGCTTGGCCGGTAGCGGCGGCACGTGGGGCAAATAGAGCGAACCGCGTTGTCCGCAGCCGGCAAGTGCACAACCTGCGAGAATGGCTAAAACCGCTACAATCGCGCGGCCGGGCGCCGCCGCGCGCATCCGAGATACGACTCGCATGACTGTCCCTGAATAAATAATCGATGGAGTTTAGCATGTCCGATAGTGAATACCTGACCCGCGCGGAAGCCGCGCTAGCCGCCATCGAACGCGCGCTCGACGACACGGATGCCGACATCGAACTGGAGCGCAGCGGCAACGTCCTGACCCTCGAATTCGAGAACCGTTCGAAGATTATCGTCAACCTTCAGCCGCCCATGAGCGAGATCTGGATCGCGGCGAAAGCGGGCGGTTTCCACTTCCGTTTCGTCGACGGCGAATGGCGCGACACGCGCAGCGGCACGGAGTTTTTCGCCGCGCTGTCGGAGTACGCGACGCAGCAGGCCGGCGAGCCGGTTCACTTCGAAGCGTAAGATCCGCCGATCGGGCGAGCGCCGCCAAAGCGGCCGAATCGATTCGCCCTGATCGCACAAAGCAAAATGGCCACGCATTGAGCGCGGCCATTTTGCTTTTCTGCTGGACTGCATAAGCGGGCGCGTCAGTGTCCGCGGAACAGATTCATGATGTCCTGCTTCTCCTGCTCGCCGACCTGCTCAGGTGCCGCCGCCGACGCAGCACTCGACTGTGCATCGAGTGTCGCCTGACTGATGCCGACGGTGGCAACGAAACCATTTCCCGGCGTGAACTCGTCGAAATAAAGCTCCGAGCCGATTTCCGTGACGTCGTCGGGCTTGGGCATCTTGTACTCCGGCACGCCCTTCAGCGCGCGCCCCATGTATTCGACCCACACCGGCAACGCGAGGCCGCCACCGGTTTCCTTGTCGCCGAGACTGCGCGGATTGTCGTAGCCGATCCACGCAATCGCGGTGAGCGTGTGCTGATAGCCGGCGAACCACGCGTCGCGCGAGTCGTTGGTCGTGCCCGTCTTGCCGGCGAGATCAGTGCGCTTCAACACGTTGGTCTTGGCGCCCGTGCCGCGTTGCGCGACGCTTTGCAGCAGGCTGTTCATCACGTACGCATTGCGCGGCTCGATCGCGTGCGGCGCGCTCTGCGCGGCGACCAGCGGTTGCGCATGCGCGACCACCATGCCGCGCTGATCGGTGACTTCGGCGATCAGATACGGATTGACCCGATAGCCGCCGTTGGCGAACACCGAGAACGCCCCCGCCATCTGCAACGGCGTGACGAGACCGGCGCCTAGCGCCATCGGCAGATAAGCCGGGTGGCGATCCGCGTCGAAGCCGAAACGCGTGATGTACTGCTGCGCGTACTTCGTGCCGATCTGGTTCAGGATACGAATCGACACCAGGTTCTTCGAGCGCTGCAACGCGGTGCGCATGGTCATCGGGCCGTCGAAGCCTCCGCCATAGTTCTTCGGCTCCCACGCCTGGCCGCCGGTCTCGGCCGCGCTGAAGAAGAGCGGCGCGTCGTTGATCACGGTTGCCGGTCCGAGGCCTTTTTCGAGCGACGCCGAATAGATGAACGGCTTGAAGCTCGACCCCGGCTGGCGCCACGCTTGCGTGACGTGATTGAACTTGTTCTTGTTGAAGTCGAAGCCACCGACCAGCGCGCGGATCGCGCCATCTTGCGGGATCACCGAAACGAACGCGCCTTCCACCTGTGGCAGTTGCGTGATCGACCAGTTGCCGTCGTCGTTCTTGACGAGCCTGATGACCGCGCCGGGCCGCACACGTTGATTCGGTTGCGCCCGCGGACCGAGCGCGAACTGCGCGAAGCGCAGGCCGTCGCCCTGGATCGTCGCGACATTGCCGTCGATGAAAGCAGCCTGCACCTGCTTCGGACTCGCCGCGGTGACCACCGCGGCAATGATCTCGCCGTTGTCCGGGTGTTCGAGCAAGGCGTCGTCGATGGCCTGTTCGCGGTCGTCGGCGTCGGACGGCAGATCGATGAACGCTTCCGGACCGCGAT
This sequence comes from Paraburkholderia sp. BL27I4N3, assembly GCF_003386115.1. Lineage (NCBI taxonomy): Bacteria > Pseudomonadati > Pseudomonadota > Betaproteobacteria > Burkholderiales > Burkholderiaceae > Paraburkholderia > Paraburkholderia sp. BL27I4N3. The sequence goes on from NZ_QREJ01000001.1 coordinate 4,608,631, forward strand.
AGCCGTGACGCCGTTCGTAGTCCATCAGACCTTTGCGCAGCGCGCGGTACGCGACGTCCTGATCGGCGGAATCGATCGTGGTCACCACGTTCAGGCCGCGCGTGTAGGCTTCTTCGCGATACTGCGCGTACATCATCTGACGCACCATTTCCGCGACGTACTCCGCGTGCACGCTGAACTCCTTGCCCGCGCCCTTGACCACGAGCGGCTGCCTGCTCGCCAGGTCGTACTGTTCCTGCGTGATGTAGTGCAGTTCGTACATGCGCTGCAGGATGTACTCCTGACGCACCTTCGCACGCTTCGGATTGACCACCGGGTTATACGCGGACGGCGCTTTCGGCAAGCCCGCCAGCATGGCCGATTCCGCCAAAGTCAGATCCTTCAGGTCCTTGCCGAAGTACACGCGCGCCGCGCTCGCAAAGCCGTAGGCGCGTTGGCCGAGATAGATCTGATTCATGTACACCTCGAGAATCTGATCCTTGGACAGCTTCGATTCGATCTTGTACGCCAGCAGCATCTCGTAGATCTTGCGCGTGTAGGTCTTTTCGCTCGAGAGAAAGAAGTTGCGCGCCACCTGCATGGTGATCGTGCTTGCGCCCTGGGTCGCGTGGCCATTCGTCAGCGCGACGAAGCCCGCGCGCGCAATGCCCGTGAGATCGACGCCGCCGTGATCGTAGAAGCGCGCGTCTTCGATGGCGAGGATCGCCTTCTTCAAACTATCGGGCACATCCTGAATATGGACGATGTCGCGCCGTTCCTCGCCGAATTCGCCGATCAGCACATGGTCGGCCGTATAGATGCGCAGCGGCACCTTCGGGCGGTAGTCGGTCAACGCATCGAGCGAGGGCAGATTGGGCGTGGCGACGACGAGCGCATAGCCGAGCACCAGGAGCCCGCACAGAATGCCTGCGACGATCAGACCCACGAAGCCCAGGATGAGCTTCAGCCACAACGGGCGTTTGCGCTTTTTGGGCGCGGGCGGCGGGGACGTAGAAGACGTGGATTGCATGTAGGCACCAAAAAAACAGTCCCGCGATTATAGCCGTCTCGCTTTTCAGCTTTCGGCATGCTTACTGACACTTCTTGACAAGTCTGCGCGCCGCGCGGGAATGACATCACTGTAGTCGCTTTGATCGCGTACAGGTCGTGCGTTGCTTAACGTTAGCCGTTTGGCTGAGTGTCGCGCGGCGGCGCGGCTGCGCACAATTCTTCCTCATCACTCGCGTTCGAATGGTTCGTCGCGTGAATCAGAGGGAGGGCGTCATGGCGTTGAAAAGATCTTGGCTTCAGGCAGTGCAACCCGGCGCGCAGCGTTTTGCCGCGGGTATCGATGTTGGCTCGCAGACTGTGCGTCTGGTCGTGCTGAGTCAGCGCGCGCGCTCACCGGGTGCGCTGCATATCGAATACGCGAGCACGGTCCCACTTGTTGCCGGTGCAATGGCCGGCAGCGAGATCGCGGACCGGCACGCGGTGGCGCGTGCGTTGCGCGACGCGTTCGCGGGTCTGCCGCACGCCTGCGCGACCCACGCCCTGAGGTGCGCGATGGCGCTGCCCGCGTCGGCCACCATGACCACCACGGTGCCGCTCACGCGGCTTGCCGCGCAGAGCGGTTGTTCGGAAGACGGCGGGCATCAACTGGCTGAACTGGAGCCGGCGGTGATGAGCGAAGTCGAGCGCATTGCGGGCCTCGAGCGCCATGCTCTCGCTGTCGACTGGTATCTCGACGAAGCGTATGCGCCGGTCCGCTCCGTGACCATTGCCGCCACCGCGCGGCAACATCTCGAAGCGCGAATCGAATGCGCGGCGATTGCCGGCATCTCGCTCACCGCCATCGACGGTGAGCCCCATGCGGCGTTGCGCGCCATGCGCTACGCGGCGAGTTACGAGCTCGATCCGCACGAGCCGTATGTCGCGTTGTGGATCGGCACGGACGGCGTGTACGGCTGGCGAATCGTGGACGACATCGTCGCCAGCGAGATGCGCTACCCGGCGCCCGAACATACCGATCTCGCCGATGCATTGCGCGATATGGCGCACGGCCCGGAACTTGACTGCGCGCTGGTGAGCGGTGAGGTCGATCTGCTCGGCGGCGTGGGTTTCTCGACTGCCGATATCGCCGACGTCTTGGGCTGCACGGTCCTTCCGTTCGAGTGTGCGCCGCTCGGCGGCCTTGTTCGACCGTTGGACGGTTCGCTGTTGCACGAACCGGCCGGCGCGGTCGCATTCGGACTTGCGCTACGCGGGGTGCTCGAATGACCGGGCGCATGTTCTACGCCACGGCCTCCGACACGCGAGCACCGGAACGCGGCATGCGCTTCGCGCGATCCAGGCTTGGTGGTTTCAATCTGCTGCCTTATCGGCAGCGCGACGCGCGGCTTGCGCGTCGACGGCGCGTGCTCGAATGGATTGCCGCGGTCTGCGCCGGTTTTGCCGCCGTCTTCGTGCTGGTCGCCTGGCAGGCAATCGGGAGGGCGCGGCTCGAGGCACAGCGCGTGTCGGTCGAACACACGCTCACGCATCTATCTGCGCCGCTCGCCGAGCATGCCACGTTGCTGCGCACGCGAGACGAACAGCGGCAGAACGTCGCCCGCGCAAAAAGCCTTTCTGATCCGCTCACACATCTGCGCGATCTGCTCGACGCATTGAGTTTCGACCCGGGCGACGGCGTGGTGTTGCAGCAGTTGCGTCAGCGTGAAAACGAGACCGAGTTGCTGGCGACGTCGCGCGGGCATCTCGCTTCGGCCGAGTGGCTTAAGCGCTTGAGTGCGATCCGGGGCGTGAAGGGTGCGGAAGTGAGCGACCTGCATCGTTCTGTTCCGCGCGGCGGTGCGCTCGCGCCAGCGAGCGTGGCCGGTCCGATCGAATTCGGCGCGCATCTGCGTTGGAGCGAGCCCGCGCAAAAAACGGCTCACCTGGCTGGGGCCACCACGCAGCGTCCTATGAAGTCTGAACAATCAAGAGGTGCGAAATGAGTACGATCTTTGTCGAGTTCGGCGGCGCGGCAAATGCGCGGCTTGTTCTTTCCCATTGGATGAAACGCGTGCGCGTGCCGCTTGATGCATGGAGCCGGCGCCGCCGCTGGCTGGTCGCGTTGATGATTGCCGTTGTGGTGTTCGGTTTGGGCGCGCATGGTTGGGTGGTGGCCGATCTCGGCGGCGTCGAAGCGAGCCGCGCGGCGTTGGAGGCCAGTCGCTTGCGTCTCGCGAACGCGCGGCATGCGCTTGCGCAATTGCCTGCGTTGCGCCGCGAAGCTGCCGCCATGCCGCTTGCTGCTTCGGCGGCGCGTTCATCAGGGCCGTGGAGTTCCGCGGACGACCTCCGCATCGTCTCCGAACTGGCTGCGCAAAATAGCGTCGCGTTGCTAGCGGTGGAGCCCGGAGCGGTGAGCGGCGCGGGCGTTGAGCGTATGCGTCCGTTGCAACTGACCGCGCGCACGGACTTCGTTCACCTGATGGCCTTCCTGCGCGGACTGTCCGATCTGCCGGTGCTGATCGTGCCCGTCGACGTGACCGTCAAGCGGGAAGCCGCGGCGTCGTTGTCGGTGAGCACCACGTTACGCGTGTTCGACGCGCTGCGGCCGACGTCGTCGGCAAACTCGGTGGAAGCACTCGACGACGACAGCCTCGATTCGGACGACGATGAAGAGATTGTCTTCTTCGATCCGTTTTCGCAGCCGCAGCCGCAGATGCAGGCCGCCGGCGATCTGCCCGATGGCTCGCCACTGCGTCTGGTCGGATTGCTGAGCGATCGCACGCGTGGATTGGCCGTGCTCGAAACACCGGACGGCGTGACCAACGTCGAGCCAGGAGAGCGGATCGGCGCCGAGCGTGTCACGAAGCAGGACGCGTCCGGCATTACGCTCGCGAAGGATGGCGCGACACGCACGCTAGCGCTGGCGGAGGCTTCCTGATGAGATTGCCGAAACCATTTCCTTTTGCCTTGTCGAGTGCCGATACGCGTGCGTCGCCTCGCCTCAAGACGTGTCTTGGCCTGTATTTCAGCGCCGCGCTGGGCGCCGGCGTAGCACAGGCGTCGACTCCACCGCTGCCGCCGCTGCCCGCCTACATGCCGTTCGACGACGCGGTATCGCCACGCGATGCTTCGTACAACGGCTCACCGCCGCTGCCACGTATCGTTTCCACCGAGGTGCCCAATCCGTTTCGTCAGGATTTCGCAGACGACGCGGACGCACCGAGTATGGGCGCGACATCGGCCCATACTCGTACGGGGGAGCCTGCTGCCGCCGACGCCGCCGAGGGCTTGGTGTCTCCGCCGTCGCGAAGCCAATCCGCCGCTTCGACGCCCGACGATGCGGACGCCGATTCCGACGGCTCCGTGCCGCTGCGAAGACAGTCCACCGTCCCAACTCGCGCCGATGCCACCGGCACCGGCACCGCCACGCTCGAGGGTCCGCCGGTGCCGCTGCCACCGCTCGCACGTCTGAGCAATGCGCCACGCAGCGCCGCCGACGCGGCCCTCGCGCCCGACGACAAACCGATCTCGCTGAATTTCCAGCGTGCCGAACTCGGCGCTGTGCTGAATGCGTTCGCCCGATTCACCGGGCTGAACATCGTTGCGAGCGAGAGAGTGCGCGGCGCCGTCTCGCTGCGGCTCGACAAAGTGCCGTGGCGCACCGCGTTCGACACGCTGCTCGACGTCAACGGGCTCGCCATGGAGCGCCACGGCAACGTGATCTGGGTCGCGCCGATGGCGGATCTGGCCGCGCGTGAGCGGCAGCGCTTCGAAGCCCACGCCCGGGCCGCCGATCTCGAGCCGCTCGCGAGCCGCACTTTCGAGCTGCACTACGCACACGCCGAAGATGTCAGGCGTCTGCTGACCGGTTCGGGCGCTCAGCGTGTGCTGTCCAAACGCGGTGCCGCGACTGCCGATCCGCGCACCAATCTGCTGTTCGTGACCGATCTCGAAGGGCGCCTCGCGCAGATTGCCGCGCTGCTAGCCTCCGTCGACCGGCCGACGCGCCAGGTGTTGATCGAAGCGCGTATCGTCGAGGGCGAACATGGGTTTTCGCGCAATCTCGGCGTGAAGCTTTCCATGGCGGCCGCGAACGCCGACGGCACCGCGAAAGGCTTGACCGACGCCGGCTATGATCTGTCGGCCCGCCCGATTTCCGGCTTCGACGTCGCGACCGCCGGCCTGACCTTGTTCGCCGCCGGCGCGACGCGGCTGCTGAACATCGAACTGAGCGCGCTCGAAGCGCAGGGGCGCGGCGAAATCGTCTCGAGCCCGCGCGTGGTCACGGCCGACCGGATGAAAGCGGTCGTCGAGCAGGGCACCGAGCTGCCGTATCAGGCAAAAGTGGGGCAGGGCGTATCGGGCGTGCAGTTTCGCCGCGCCACGCTCAAACTGGAGGTCGAGCCGCAAATCATGCCGGACGGCCGGGTGGTGCTGGACCTCGACGTCGCCAAAGACAGCGTCGGCGAGCAGACCGACGCCGGACCCGCGATCAACACCAAGCACGTGCAAACGCGCGTCGAGGTCGAGGATGGTGGTACGGTGTCGATCGGCGGAATTTATGCGACCGACGACCGGGACGATGTGACGCGGGTTCCGGTCCTGGGCAAAATACCGGTTTTGGGTGCGCTTTTCCGCCATCGGGCTCATCGCGATCAGCGCAGCGAACTGGCAGTTTTCATCACGCCGCGCGTCGTTCAGACAAATTAGGGGCACGCTGTCGCCGCTTGCGAGAGAGCACCGGACCGCCGCGGCTTTTGCGCTGCGCCGGAAGCCCTATCAAGCGGCCTGGCGCGAAGCGACAGGCCTGAGGGCACTCTCAAGCGGGGCGCAGGCTCGACAAGGCAGCCGCTTTGCCAGTAAGCTGCGGCACGAACCAAACCGGATTAGCCAGAGGACACCGTTGCAAGCGCGGGACGCACACGCCAATGTATTTTTCGTAGGGCTCATGGGGGCAGGGAAAACCACCGTGGGCCGGGCCATTGCGCGCCGTCTCGATCGCCCATTCTTCGATTCCGACCATGAAATCGAGGCGCGCACAGGCGCGCGCATCCCCGTGATCTTCGAGCTGGAGGGCGAAGCGGGCTTCCGCGAGCGCGAAGCCAGCGTGATTTCCGACCTGACCGGGCGTGACAATATCGTCCTCGCCACTGGCGGCGGCGCGATACTGCGGCCGGAAAATCGCGAAGCCTTGCAGAATCGCGGCGTGGTGATCTATCTGCGCGCCAATCCGCACGACCTGTGGCTGCGCACCCGGCGCGACAAGAATCGCCCGCTGTTGCAGACCGAAGACCCCAAAGCGCGTCTCGAAGCGCTCTACGAAGTGCGCGACCCGTTATACCGGGAATGCGCGCATTTCGTGATCGAGACCGGCCGACCTTCGGTCAACGGACTCGTCAACATGGTTCTGATGCAGCTCGAGATGGCCGGCGTCGCCAAACATCCTGCGTCATAATGGACCGTATGAATACCGTCAACGTCGAACTGGGCGAGCGCGCCTACCCCATCCATATCGGTGCCGATCTGATCGGCCAGACAGCGCTGTTCGCGCCGCACATCGCCGGCAGTTCGGTCACCATCGTCACCAATACCACCGTCGATCCGCTATACGGCGACAAGCTGCGCGCCGCGCTGGCGCCGCTCGGCAAGCAGGTGTCCACGGTCGTCTTGCCGGACGGCGAAGCGTACAAGAACCTCGAAACGCTGAACCTGATTTTCGACGCGCTGCTCGGCGGCCGCGCCGATCGCAAGACCACACTGATCGCGTTGGGCGGAGGCGTGATCGGCGACATGACGGGTTTTGCGGCCGCCTGCTATATGCGCGGCGTGCCGTTCATCCAAGTGCCGACCACCTTGCTGTCGCAGGTCGATTCGTCGGTGGGCGGCAAGACCGGCATCAATCACCCGCTTGGCAAGAATATGATCGGCGCGTTCTATCAGCCGCAGGCCGTGATCGCCGACATCGGCGTGCTGCGCACGCTGCCGCCGCGTGAACTGGCGGCGGGCATCGCCGAAGTGATCAAGACCGGCGCCATCGCCGACGCGGGTTTCTTTCGCTGGATCGAAGCCAATATCGCGGCACTGAATCGCTGCGAATCCGAGGCGCTGGCCGAGGCGGTCAAGCGGTCATGCGAAATCAAGGCGTCGGTGGTCGCACAGGACGAGCGCGAAGGCGGACTGCGCGCCATCCTCAATTTCGGCCACACGTTCGGCCATGCGATCGAAGCCGGCCTCGGCTACGGCGAATGGCTGCACGGTGAAGCAGTGGGCTGCGGGATGGTGATGGCGGCGGATCTGTCCGTGCGTCTCGGCTATCTCGACGAGGCCGCCCGCAAGCGTCTGGTGGACGTGATCGTCGCAGCCCATTTGCCGACCCGGGCACCCGCGCTCGGCGAGTCGCGTTATGTCGAACTCATGCGGGTCGACAAGAAGGCGGAAGCCGGCGCGATCAAATTCATTCTGCTGAAGCGTTTCGGTGAGACGCTGATCACCCAGGCGCCCGACGCCGAGGTGCACGCCACGCTGGCCGCCGCCGTCTGAGTCTCGCGGGGCATCCAGCAACGCTGCACGCACTCGCGTCACGAGGCGCCGCCCATGATTCGGAGAACCCGGTGACTGACAGGCGCAGCGACGATGTAAAGCATGAACCGGCGGCAGGCACGGCGACAATCAGCGTGCCCTCGCAAGAAGCACTCGAAGCGCACCTCGCGCCGTACGCGGCGCATTCCGCGCAATCGCGCGGTCGCCGCTATCCGGAAGCCGCCCCTAGCGCGCGCACCGAATTCCAGCGCGACCGTGACCGCATTGTCCATTCGACGGCATTCCGCCGGCTCGAGTACAAAACTCAGGTGTTCGTGAATCACGAGGGCGACCTGTTTCGCACGCGTCTGACTCACAGCCTGGAAGTCGCGCAGATCGCGCGCTCGGTCGCACGCAATCTACGGGTGAACGAAGATCTCGTCGAAGCCATCTCCCTCGCCCATGACTTGGGTCATACACCGTTCGGCCATGCCGGACAGGACGCGCTCAACGAATGCATGCGTGAGCACGGTGGCTTCGAGCACAATCTGCAGAGCCTCGCGGTCGTCGACGATCTGGAGGAGCACTACGGCGCGTTCAACGGCCTGAACCTGTGTTTCGAAACGCGTGAGGGGATTCTGAAGCACTGCTCACGTGAGAATGCGCGGCGGCTCGGCGCATTGGGCGAGCGCTTTCTGGAAGGCCGGCAGCCGTCCATCGAGGCGCAGATCGCGAACGTTGCCGACGAGATCGCCTACAACAACCACGACGTCGACGACGGCTTGCGCTCGGGCCTGCTCACTGTCGAGCAACTCGCCGAAGTGGAGTTGTGGCAGGTGCACTACGAGGCGGCGCGTAGCGACTTTCCGCAGATCGAAGGCCGACGTCTCATTCACGAAACAGTGCGCCGCATCATCAATACGCTGATTGTCGATCTGATCGATACGACCAGGTCGAACCTGGACAGGCACGCGCCCGAGTCGCTTGACGCCGTGCGCTTATCGCCCGCGCTCGTCGCGCACAGTGACGAGATTGCCACGCAGGCTGCGGCGCTCAAGCGCTTCCTGTTCAAAAACCTGTATCGCCATTACCGCGTGATGCGCATGGCCAACAAGGCGCGCCGCGTCGTCGCCGGTTTGTTCGACGCGTTCACGGACGACCCGCGACTGCTGCCGCCAAGCTATCAGTCAACCGACGCGACGCAGCAACCGCGTCTGATCGCCCATTACATCGCGGGTATGACGGATCGGTACGCGGTCAAGGAATATCAGCGGCTGTTCGTGATCGACGACAACTGAGTAGCGCGGCACAAAGTCGCGCCGGCCGCGACGACTTGCGAGCCGGGGCCAGTGCAATGTACCGGTTCAGATCACTTGCAGCAGGCCACCGCTCAACCGGCGGCGGCAGCCCTGCGCGGTAGCGCCTTAACGCAGCCGCGACGCGAACAACGCGCCCGCAATCAGCGCAACGCCCCCGACGATCGCAATCGTCTGCCATGGATTCTCATGCACGTAATCGTCGGCGTCTGCCACCGCCACCTGGGCGCGTTCGCGTACGGCGTCGCGCGTATCGTTCAGGCGCGCGCGCGCGACGTCGAGTTGTTTGCGAAGTTTGCCGCGCAACGCTACCGCGTCGGCTTGGGTGCCGTCCGCCAGCGTGGATTCGAGTTCCGACATTAGCGTGCGCAGTTCGCCTGCGATATCTTCGGCCGCGTGGCGGCTATGGCGAGCGATACGCCGCGCACGGCGGCTGGTGCTGGTCCAGGATTCGCCGAGGGCGTCTCGCGTATTCGGAAGTGCAGTCATGGTCGCTCCGTCGATGAGGTGAAAAAGGACCCGCGCGTTGTCACGAAGACGCAGTTTCACGTCGGGACGCGGGAAACACCATGCGAATGCAACTTCGGTGCCAAACCCCGCAGGCCCTAGCCACCGTGGTCCGAACGCGGATTCGTCGGCAGGCATTGCACTGGCGGGCACCATTCCGGGTCAAATTTACAAACGCTGACAGCGGAGTCGCCGCGCGGCTTCATGAGCGCCGAACCGGTCGCCTGATGCGCGCACAAATGAAAACGCCGTCATTGGATGTATGACGGCGTTGTCCAAGCCACGAAAATTCGACTACCCTACCTCAACGGCCCTAATTTTTTGAAGCGTTAGAAACGGTAACCGATGTTGACGTAGGAAACGATCGGGTTCAGTTTGATCTTGGTTTGCGACTGCACGTTCAGAGTACCGACCGGCGTGTTCGCCGCGGTGTTCAGCTTGGCGGTCGTGCTGAGCGGCAGGTACGAGATCGAGACGCCCGCGAACCAGTGCTGGTTGAACGCATAAGTGAAGCCGGCATTAAACACCGGCTCCCACGAACTATCCGTAGTGACGGTGGTCGGACCATGCAGAACGTTTGCCTCGAACGCGCTATTGGTGATCTTTTCGTCGGTGAACGAGACGCGGCTCACGCCGAGGCCGAGATACGGGCGGAACGTGGCGGTCGGGGCATTGAAGTAGTACTTGAACAGCAGAGTCGGGCTCCACTGTTTTGCCTGGCCCAGCTTGCCGAACTGGGCGAGACTGCCCGAACCTTCCAGGTCGAACGATGGCGGCACGCCAATGACGAACTCAGTTGCGATGTGATCGGTAACGAAGTAGCCGGCAGTGAAACCGATGGTGTCGGCTGAGCCGAGGGTTGCACCGGTGTTGGCTTCGGTGATGTTGGTCGGGCTGCCGCCGATGCTCGTCACTTTCAACGGTTGGCTGCTCGATTGAGGCGCTAGATGGAACCAGCCCGAAGTGACGTAAAAGCTACCGGCCGATTGCGCGTGCGCTGCCGTTGTCATGCAGGCTAGCGCCGCGATCCCCGTTACGGCCTGTTTTAATTTCATATGTGCTCCTCCAAAAAAGGCCCGCTCATTATGACTACAACGTTTGAAACAAACCATACGCGGCGGTTAGAGCTTTCTCCCTAAGCACCGCGTGGTTTCTGGCTCTGCCGCATGGCGCCGAAGCTTGAGCGCATGCGGTTCTTCGGACCTTCGGGTATGTACCAACGCGACTATCGGATACTCCAGCATGGCACGGCTTGCACGTCTCTATGTCCCTGACCAGCCGCAGCACGTCATCCTCCGCGGGCTCGATCAGCAGCCCGCTTTCGTCGACGACCAGGACTACGAGCTTTTCATCGATTGTTTGAAAGCGGCTTCACGCGATCATCACCTGTCCATCCACGCGTATGCGTTGATGCCGGGCGCGGTGCAACTGCTCGTCACGCCGACCGAGGAGTCGAGCCTGCCGAAGGCGATGCAGGCGGTCGGGCGCCGTTACGTGGCGCACTTTAACAGGCGCTACGCGCGCCGTGGCACATTGTGGGAAGGGCGCTACAGAGCCACGGTGATCGAAGGCGAGCGCTACTTTCTACTGGCGAGCCGCGTCGTCGAAATGTGTCCGGTGCGTGCGGGACTCGCGAGCGCGCCGGAAGACTACCGTTGGTCGAGCTACCGCCATCACATCGGCCTGACGCTCGACAGCCTGATTACCGACCATCCGCTGTACTGGTCGCTGGGCAATACGCCGTTCGAACGCCAGCGCGCGTACCGCGAACTGTGCGAGCAGCCGCTCGACGAACGCGAGGCCAGCCAGCTTCAGCAGGCCACGCTGAAGGGCTGGGTTTTGGGCAGCGAGACATACCGCGAGTGGGCGGCGCGGGCCGCCAATCGGCGTGTATCGCCATTGCCACGCGGGCGGCCACGCAAGGTGCGCGAGACGCCGCAGCAGCAATAAAGCGTTCTCCATCAATGAGCTGCAGCGAAACGGCATCTTTGCATGCCGTTTTCTTTTGCCCCAATTTGATGTGGAACCAATAAAATTTCACCGCAATGCACCAACTTGATAATTGGGGTTCAATGACAACGATTTATTTGCTATTCCATTGATTCGTCGCGTATATTCCGAATTCCGGTGCTTTTTGACGCGCGTAGCATCGAGCGTTGAGCGCGCCGTCGCGGTTGTGAATCGCACTGCGGCAATAGAAAAACGGTTTAACGGCCTGTCCGGCCCCTCACAGACGGTGTCCCCATGAACGACCACCAGCAACCGATTCACCCGGTTCCCGCCGCGCAAGGTCTGTACGACCCGCAAAACGAGCACGACGCCTGCGGCGTCGGCTTCGTCGCTCACATCAAGGGCAAGAAAAGCCACGAGATCATCGAGCAGGGCCTGAAGATTCTCGAGAACCTCGACCACCGGGGCGCCGTCGGCGCCGATCCGCTGATGGGCGACGGCGCGGGCATCCTGATCCAGATTCCGGACGGCTTTTATCGCGAGGAAATGGCCAAGCAGGGCGTGGTGCTGCCGCCGCACGGCGAATATGGCGTCGGCATGGTCTTCCTGCCGAAGGAACACGCGTCGCGTCTGGCCTGTGAACAGGAACTGGAACGCACGGTGAAGGCCGAAGGCCAGGTCGTGCTGGGCTGGCGCGACGTGCCGGTCGACCACACCATGCCGATTTCGCCCACCGTGAAGGCGAGCGAGCCGCTGATCCGCCAGATTTTCATCGGCCGCGGCAAGGACATCATGGTGACGGACGCACTCGAGCGGAAGCTGTACATCATCCGCAAGACCGCGAGCCACCGCATCCAGGCGCTCAAGCTCAAGCACGGCAAGGAATACTTCGTACCGTCGTGCTCCGCGCGCACGGTCGTCTACAAGGGCCTGCTGCTGGCCGGCCAGGTCGGCGTGTATTACCGCGACCTGCAGGACGAGCGCACGGTGTCGGCGCTGGCGCTGGTGCACCAACGCTTCTCGACCAACACGTTCCCGGCGTGGGAATTGGCTCACCCGTACCGCATGATCGCCCACAACGGCGAAATCAACACGGTCAAGGGCAACGTCAACTGGCTGAACGCCCGCACCGGCGCGATCGCGTCGCACGTGCTCGGCGACGATCTGCCGAAGCTCTGGCCGCTAATTTATCCGGGCCAATCGGACACCGCCTCGTTCGACAACTGTCTCGAACTGCTGGTTATGGCCGGCTACCCGCTCGTCCACGCCATGATGATGATGATCCCGGAAGCCTGGGAACAGCACACGCTGATGGACGACAACCGCCGCGCGTTCTACGAATACCACGCCGCGATGATGGAGCCGTGGGACGGCCCCGCCGCGATCGCCTTCACCGACGGCCGTCAGATCGGCGCGACGCTCGACCGTAACGGCCTGCGCCCGGCGCGCTACATCGTCACGGACGACGATCTCGTCATCATGGCGTCGGAAGCGGGCACGCTGCCTATCCCCGAGTCGAAGATCGTCAAGAAGTGGCGTCTGCAGCCGGGCAAGATGTTCCTGATCGACATGGAACACGGCCGCATCATCGACGACAAGGAATTGAAGGACAACCTCGCGAACGCCAAGCCGTACAAGAGCTGGATTGACGCCGTGCGCATCAAGCTCGACGAGATCGAAGCGAAGGCCGAAGACGTCGCCACGGAACGCCGCGAAGCCGCTGCGTTGCTGGATCGCCAGCAGGCGTTCGGCTACACGCAGGAAGACCTCAAGTTCCTGATGGCGCCAATGGCGCAAGCCGGCGAAGAAGCGGTCGGCTCGATGGGCAACGACTCGCCGCTCGCGGTCATGTCCAACAAGAACAAGACGCTGTATCACTACTTCAAGCAGCTGTTCGCGCAAGTGACAAACCCGCCGATCGACCCGATCCGCGAAAACATGGTGATGTCGCTGGTGTCGTTCGTCGGTCCGAAACCGAACCTGCTGGACACGAACAACATCAACCCGCCGATGCGTCTCGAAGTGTCGCAGCCGGTGCTCGACTTCAAGGACATCGCCAAGATCCGCGCGATCGATCAGTACACGGGCGGCAAGTTCAGCTCGTACGAACTGAACATCTGCTATCCGGTGGCGTGGGGCAAGGAAGGCATCGAAGCGCGCCTCGCCTCGCTGTGCGCGGAAGCCGTGGATGCGGTCAAGTCCGGCTACAACATGCTGATCGTGTCGGACCGCAAGACCGACCGCGACAACGTCGCGATTCCGGCGCTGCTGGCTACCGCCGCGATTCATACGCACCTCGTGCAGCATGGTCTGCGCACGAGCGCGGGCCTGGTCGTGGAAACCGGTTCGGCGCGTGAAACGCACCACTTCGCGCTGCTCGCGGGCTACGGCGCGGAAGCCGTGCACCCGTACCTCGCCATGGAAACGCTGAGCCAGCTCGCGGCCGGCCTGAAGGGCGACCTGTCGGCGGAGAAGGCGGTCTACAACTTCACGAAGGCAGTCGGCAAGGGCCTGATGAAGGTCATGTCGAAGATGGGCATTTCGACCTACATGTCCTACACCGGCGCGCAGATTTTCGAAGCGGTCGGCCTGGCCGAAGACCTGGTGGTGAAGTACTTCAAGGGCACGTCGTCGAAGGTGGGCGGTATCGGCCTGTTCGACGTCGCGGAAGAAGCGATCCGTCTGCACCGCGACGCGTTCGGCGACAACCCGGTTCTTGCGAACATGCTCGACGCGGGCGGCGAATACGCGTACCGCGTGCGCGGCGAAGAACACATGTGGACGCCGGATGCGATCGCCAAACTGCAGCACTCGGCGCGCAGCAACTCGTATCAGACATACAAGGAATACGCGCATCTGATCAACGATCAGACCAAGCGCCACATGACGTTCCGCGGCCTGTTCGAATTCAAGTTCGATCCGACCAAGGCCATCCCGCTCGACGAAGTCGAATCGGCGAAGGAAATCGTCAAGCGGTTCGCAACCGGCGCGATGTCGCTAGGCTCGATCTCGACTGAAGCACATGCCACGCTGGCTGTCGCGATGAACCGCATCGGCGGCAAGTCGAACACGGGCGAAGGCGGCGAGGACGTGAACCGTTATCGCAACGAACTGCGCGGCATTCCGATCAAGAACGGCGACACCATGAAGTCGGTGATCGGCGACGAAGTGATCGTCGACATTCCGCTAAAGGAAGGCGACTCGCTGCGCTCGAAGATCAAGCAGGTGGCGTCAGGCCGTTTCGGCGTGACCGCGGAATACCTCGCGTCCGCTGATCAGATCCAGATCAAGATGGCGCAAGGCGCGAAGCCGGGCGAAGGCGGCCAGTTGCCGGGCCACAAGGTGTCGGACTACATCGGCAAGCTGCGTTACTCGGTGCCGGGCGTCGGACTGATTTCGCCGCCGCCGCACCACGACATCTACTCGATCGAAGATCTGGCGCAGTTGATTCACGATCTGAAGAACGCCAACTCGGCGGCCAGCATCTCGGTGAAGCTGGTGTCGGAATCGGGCGTCGGTACGGTTGCCGCCGGTGTCGCCAAGGCCAAGGCCGATCACGTCGTGATCGCCGGCCATGACGGCGGCACGGGCGCGTCGCCGCTGTCGTCGGTGAAGCATGCCGGCACGCCGTGGGAACTGGGTCTCGCCGAAACGCAGCAAACTTTGGTGCTGAACCAGTTGCGCGGCCGTATCCGCGTGCAGGCCGACGGTCAGATGAAGACCGGCCGCGACGTCGTGATCGGCGCGCTGCTTGGCGCGGACGAGTTCGGTTTCGCGACGGCGCCGCTCGTCGTCGAAGGCTGCATCATGATGCGCAAGTGCCACTTGAACACTTGCCCGGTCGGCGTCGCGACGCAAGATCCGGTGCTGCGTGCGAAGTTCCAGGGCCAGCCGGAACACGTCGTGAACTTCTTCTTCTTCGTTGCGGAAGAAGCGCGCGAAATCATGGCGCAACTGGGCATCCGCAAGTTCGACGACCTGATCGGCCACGCCGAACTGCTCGACATGAAGAAGGGCATCGAGCACTGGAAGGCCAAGGGTCTGGACTTCTCGCGCGTGTTCTATCTGCCGCAAGTGTCGGCTGAAGTTGCGCGTAAGCATGTCGACATGCAGGACCACGGTCTGGACAAGGCACTCGACCACACGCTGATCGAGAAGGCGAAGGCGGCGATCGAGAAGGGCGAGCACGTCTCGTTCATCCAGCCGGTGCGCAACGTGAACCGTACCGTCGGCGCGATGCTGTCCGGCACGATCGCGAAGAAGTATGGTCACGACGGCTTGCCCGACGACTCCATTCACATCCAGTTGAAGGGCACGGCGGGCCAGAGCTTCGGCGCGTTCCTCGCCAAGGGCATCACGCTGGATCTCGTCGGCGACGGTAACGACTACGTCGGCAAGGGCTTGTCGGGCGGCCGCATCATCATCCGTCCGACCAACGATTTCCGCGGCAAGTCGGAAGAGAACATCATCTGCGGCAACACGGTGATGTACGGCGCGATCGAAGGTGAAGCGTTCTTCCGCGGCGTCGCCGGCGAGCGCTTCTGCGTGCGTAACTCGGGCGCGACAGCGGTTGTCGAAGGCACGGGCGACCACGGTTGTGAATACATGACGGGCGGCACGGTGGTCGTGCTCGGCGAAACGGGCCGCAACTTCGCGGCCGGCATGTCGGGCGGCATCGCCTACGTGTACGACCCGGACAACTCGTTCGCGGGCAAGTGCAACAAGTCGATGGTCGCGCTCGATCCGGTTCTGCAAACCGCCGAACAGGAACGCACGGTCGACAAGGGCCTGTGGCACGCCGGCGCAACCGACGAGGCGCTGCTCAAGGGACTCATCGAGCGTCACTTCCAGTTCACGGGTTCGCCGCGCGCCAAGGCGCTGCTCGAAAACTGGGACGCGTCGCGCCGTCAATTCGTGAAGGTGTTCCCGACCGAATACAAGCGCGCGCTGGGCGAAATGGCCGCGAAGAAAGCGAACAAGGAAGTGCTCGCCGCCTGATTTGCAACTGGCCTCAAGCCAAAGACGTCACATACAAGCCGTATCCGCCGCGCCCCGCCGTTCAACGGTGCACGCGGCGGGTGTAGATCACCCCACCTGATTAGATAGAGAAGAGAACCACATGGGCAAGGCAACCGGTTTTCTCGAGTTCGAACGCCGCCACGAGGCGTACGAAGCTCCGCTCACGCGTGTGAAGCACTACAAGGAATTCGTCGCCGCGCTGACCGACGACGAAGCGAAGATTCAAGGCGCACGTTGCATGGACTGCGGCATTCCGTTCTGCAACAACGGCTGCCCGGTGAACAACATCATCCCGGACTTCAACGACCTGGTGTTTCATCAGGACTGGAGGAACGCGATCGAAGTGCTGCACTCGACGAACAACTTCCCCGAGTTCACGGGCCGCATCTGCCCGGCGCCGTGCGAAGCGGCCTGCACGCTCGGCATCA
This sequence comes from Paraburkholderia sp. BL27I4N3, assembly GCF_003386115.1. Classification (NCBI taxonomy): domain Bacteria; kingdom Pseudomonadati; phylum Pseudomonadota; class Betaproteobacteria; order Burkholderiales; family Burkholderiaceae; genus Paraburkholderia; species Paraburkholderia sp. BL27I4N3. The sequence continues at coordinate 4,625,342 of NZ_QREJ01000001.1, forward strand.
ATGACGATCCGGTCGGCATCAAGTCGATCGAGCACGCGATCATCGACAAAGCCTGGGCCGAAGGCTGGGTTGCGCCGCAGCCGCCGAAGCACAAGACCGGCAAGAAGGTCGCCGTGGTCGGTTCCGGCCCCGCTGGTTTGGCCGTCGCGCAGCAACTCGCGCGCGCGGGGCACGATGTCACCGTGTTCGAAAAGAACGACCGCATCGGTGGTTTGCTGCGTTATGGCATTCCCGACTTCAAGCTGGAAAAGTGGCTGATCGATCGCCGCATGCGTCAGATGGAAGCCGAAGGCGTGACGTTCCGCGCGGGCGTGTTCATCGGCAAGGCGGATTCACTGCCGGCGCATATCGGCAACACGGCGAAGGAAACCGTTTCGCCGGAGCAACTGAAGGAAGAGTTCGACGCCGTGGTGATCGCGGGCGGTTCGGAAACGCCGCGCGATCTGCCGGTGCCGGGCCGCGAGCTGGAAGGGATCCACTACGCGATGGAATTCCTGCCGCAACAGAACAAGGTCAATGCCGGCGACAAGGTCGCGAACCAGTTGCTTGCGAAGGGCAAGCATGTGGTCGTGATCGGCGGCGGCGATACGGGTTCGGACTGCGTGGGCACGTCGAATCGCCATGGCGCGAAGAGCGTCACGCAATTCGAATTGCTGCCGCAGCCGCCGGAAGAAGAAAACAAGCCGCTCGTGTGGCCGTACTGGCCGATCAAGCTGCGCACGTCGTCGTCGCATGACGAAGGCTGCTCGCGTGATTGGGCAGTCGCGACCAAGCGCCTCGAAGGCAAGAATGGCAAGGTCGAGAAGCTGATCGCGGCGCGCGTCGAATGGAAGGACGGCAAGATGCAGGAAGTGCCGGGCTCCGAATTCGAAATGAAGGCCGATCTGGTGCTGCTCGCCATGGGCTTCACGCAGCCGGTGTCGCCGGTGCTCGAAGCGTTCGGCGTCGACAAGGATAATCGCGGCAACGTGCGTGCTTCGACCGAAGGCGAGAAGGCGTATTACACGTCGGTGGACAAGGTGTTCACCGCCGGCGACATGCGCCGTGGTCAGTCGCTGGTGGTGTGGGCGATTCGTGAAGGCCGTCAGTGCGCGCGTTCGGTCGACGCGTTCCTGATGGGGCATTCGGAACTGCCGCGTTAAACGTCTCCCGTCTGGTTTTCGTGCTGAGGCATGGGAGCCGGCTACTGCTTGCAGGAAGAGGTGGAGACGACAATGTGCCGCGTCAGCGGTGCATCAAGCGGTGAAAAAACAAAGCCGGGCACCTGAGAGGGTGACCCGGCTTTTTAACTTCAGCGTGCAGCTGCGCTATGTACGTGATTTACCGTACCGCCCCAACGTCAGCCCATCAAGATCGATCTCCGGCTTGCGGTGCGTGATCAAATCCGCGACCACACGTCCCGAACCCATCGACATCGCCCAACCCGTCGAGCCGTGCCCGAGGTTCAACCACAGTTTCTCCACGCCGGACGGACCGAGCAGCGGCGCGCCGTCGGGTGTCATGGGACGGCGGCCGACCCAAAAATGCGCGGACGTGGGATTAGCCGCGTGCGGAAACCAGTCGCTCAGCACTTTCATGAGCGTTTGCAAGGCCTGTTCGCGCAAGGTGGTCTGCCGATTACCGAGTTCCGCAGTGCCGGCTACCCGCAGGTTGTTGCCAAAACGCGTGATTGCCGTCTTCAGCGATTCGTCCATCAACGCGCCGCGCGGGGCTTTTTCTTCGTCGGTGACGGGCAGCGTCGCGGAATAGCCTTTCACCGGATAAAGCGGCACCTTCACGCCGAGCCGCGCGAGCAACCCCGCACTGTCGACGCCCAGCGCCACCACCACGGCATCCGCGTACAGCATCTCCGCGCCGCGCTCGCTCTCGATACGCACTGCGCGCACCGCCCCGCCTTGCACATCAAGCGACGTCACCCGCGTGTCGAAACGGAAGCGCACGTCATTGCGTTCACATATGGCGCGCAGTTCGCGCGTGAAGCGTGCGCAATCGCCGGCTTCGTCGTCGGGCAGATAGAGCCCCGAGAGCGGCGCCTGACGCGCCCAGTTCAAACCCGGCTCGATCTCGACACACTGCGCCGCGCTCACTTCCCGATGCGCGATACCCGCGTCGCGCAACACGGCGAGCGCCGGCTGCGCGAGTTCGACGTCGTACTCGCTGCGGAACAACTGCAGATAGCCTTGGCTGCGGGCGTAGTCGAACGGATAGCAAGCGCGGAATTCGTGCAGACAGTCGCGGCTGTAGTAAGCAATGCGCTGCATACGCTGCTTGTTGACGCGAAACCGTTCGAGATCGCATTCATGCAGCCAGCGCGCGATCCAACGCCATTGAGCTGGATCGAAGGTCGGGCGGAAGATCAGCGGCGAGGCCGGCTTGAACAGATATTTGAGGATCTTCGCCGGCATGCCGGGCGCGGCCCAGGGCGTGACGTAGCCCGGCGCGATCACGCCCGCGTTGCCGAAACTGGTGGAGAGCGCGACGTCCGGTTCGCGCTCGATCACGGTGACTTCGCAGCCCTGCTGGCGCAGGTAAAAAGCAGTGGCGACGCCAATCACGCCGCCGCCCAGAACAATCGTTTTCATGTGTGTGTACTGCGGATTCAGGCAGCAGGCTGGGTCGCGCCGAGCACCTTGCCCCTGGTTTCGGGCAGACACAACGCGGCGACGATCACAAGCAGATAGCCTGAGCCGGCCACGATGCCCATCGCCTTCACCAGTGTCATGGTTTGCGACAGTGCACCGACCAGAATCGGAAAGAACGAACCGAGCCCACGTCCGAGGTTGTAGCAGAATCCTTGTCCCGAACCGCGTATTGCATTCGGATAAAGCTCGGACAGGTAGGCGCCCACGCCCGCGAAAATCCCTTGCACCACGATGCCGAGCGGAAAGCCGAGCGCGAGCATCATGCCGTCGGTGATCGGCAGCATGGTGTAGAACATGCCGAGCACGAACGAGCCGATCGCGAACAGCACGAACGACGCGCGCCGGCCGATCTTGTCGCACAGAATCGCGCCGACGATATACCCCGTGAATGAACCGACGATCAGCACGATCAGATAACCGCTCGTGTTGAACACAGACAGATGCCGCACCGTCTTCAGATAGGTCGGCAACCACGTGGTGATCGCGTAATAGCCACCGAGCATGCCGGTGCACAGCACGCTACCGAGCAGAGTGGTTTTGAGGTGAGCGCCCGAGAAGATCTGCAGGAAATGTGACGTATCGAAACCGCTATCACGAGCCCGGCGTGTTTCGAGGAATATCTCCGGATCGCTCACATTGCGGCGAATGTAGATGATCCATGCAGCGGGCAGCAGACCGATCCAGAAGCAGGCGCGCCATGCGTACTGCTCAGGCAGCAGCGCGAAGAACGCCCAGTAAATGATGGCCGCAGCCGCCCAGCCGAACGACCAGCTGCTTTGCACGGTGCCGACCGCTTTCGCACGATGCTGAGGCGAGCGAATGGTCTCGGCCATCATGATCGTCACGACCGACCATTCACCGCCGAAGCCGATGCCTTGCAGTGTGCGCGTGGTGAGCAACTGCCAGAACGAGTGCGTGAAGCCGGACAGAAAGGTGAACAGCGCGAAGGTGGCGATGGTCCACTGCAGCACGCGGATGCGGCCGTAGCGGTCGGCGAGAATGCCGGCTAGCCAGCCGCCCACCGCCGACGAGATCAGCGAACTGGTGGCGATCATGCCGGCTTCGCTTTTGGTCATGCCCCACGTCGCGATCAGCGTCGGAATGAGGAAGGAGTAAATCATGAAGTCGAAGGCATCGACCGCGTAGCCTCCGAAGCCGGCGTATAGCGTGCGGCGTTCGCGTTGGGTCAGTTCGGTGAACCATTGGAGAGAGGGCATGTTTTGTTGTGGTCTCCAGGGCTTGTTGGCCTGCCGTCGGCGTGAATGTGGGGTGTTTGTATTCTACGGGGATGAGGCGTCGTGCGGCCAGTTGTGGTCAAAAATGGCAGGCAACGGTAAGAAACCGATAAGAGATGAAAAGCCGGAGAAATCTGCGCGAGGGAAAGGCAATGTCGCGGCCTGGCTGACGATCGCGCTGTTCGGCGCGATGCGCGCGAGCCGCTTTTTCCTTACCAACTACTACCGTGTAACCCAAACGATATTGAGCATGGTTAAACTGCGCTCGCAGCGCCGATGCTGCGACTTATCCACTCACGCCCGCGCCAGCCACGCCGAATGCCCGCTCCCGCAAAAAACTGCTCGCCATTCCGACGCTCCGCGAGCATTTTTCCGCGGACGAGCCAACTGTCGGACGAGGCGCCGCCGGCCTCGCGCCGGACTTTCCTCAAGCGCTCAGCCAGCGTGCTGCTGATCTCCGGCATGGGCAGCTCGCTGCTGTCCGCGTGCGGCGGCGGCAACCTCGACGCTGATCAGCCCGCCACGCCGCGCCTTGCGTCGGTCGACAACTTCCGCGATCTGGCGGGCGCGGCCGCTGGGTATCCGACCGTCGACGGCAAACAGATGCGCCGGGGCGCGTTCTACCGCGCGAACGCGTTGACGCTCGACACCACCGACCAGGCCACGATCGACCGGCTCGGCATTGCCTCGGTCTACGATCTGCGCACGCCCGGTGAAATTGCGCGCACCGCCGATATCCTGCCGAGCGGCGCGACCACCCAGACGCTCAATGTGCTCGGCATCACTGACTTCGTCACGCCGAACGTCGAGACGGCGGGCGCCGCCGTCGCGTTCATGGAATCGCAGGCGCGCGGCTACGTCACCGGCGCCGCCCAGCGCGCCGCATACGGGGCGCTGCTGACCGGTCTCGCCGAAGGGCCAGGCGCGCAACTCTTTCATTCCAACGCGGGCAAGGACCGCGCCGGCTGGGTCGCGGCGCTCCTGCTCAGCATTGCGAACGTTCCGCTCGACGTCATCATGCAGGACTATCTGCTGAGCAACGCCTATCTGGCGCCGTCGATCGAAACGCAAACCGGCAGGCTGCGCGCGCAGGACGGCGACGCCATCGCTGCCGCCGAGGCGCCGCTGATGAATGTCCAGGAAAATTATCTGCAGGCCGGATTCGACCAGGTGCAGGCGATCTACGGCACGATGGTGAGCTATCTGACGCAAGGTCTCGGCGTCTCGCAGACGACCATCGATACCTTGCACAGTCGCCTGGTGGTTTGAGGCGCCACAGCCGCGAGCTAGGCGTTCGACACGAAAAAAGCCGGCCAAAAAAAAGTCCGCCCTAAATGACGGGGCGGACAGAGAAGGGCGGCATCGAGGTTGCCGGAAGCGACTATAAAGCCCCCGCGCCTGCCATGGTTCATCCAGTAAGGGCGCGTAAGCGCCGCCCAACCTCTTTCACCTCTCTGTTACGTCAACGCCGGCACCACTGGCAATTCGATCCGCACTTCCAGACCACCCTGCGCGTGATTACGCACGTGACAGCGTCCGCCGCGATCGTGCGCGAGCCGTGCGACGATCGCGAGGCCGAGGCCGCAATGGCCCTCGCCGCCACGCGCCGCGTCGAGCCGGACAAACGGCTTCATGGCTGCGGCGATGCGGTCGTCGGGAATGCCGGCGCCGTGGTCGCGCACGCTGATTACCCAATGGCCGTCAGTGCGGGCGGTGGCGATATCCACCGGCGGCGCGCCGTGTTCGAGCGCGTTGTCGACGAGGTTCGTGACCAGCCGGTCGAGCAGCGTGCGCGGCAGCCTGAACGCCGAGCCGGCGCGCAGATCGAGAGTGAAGAGCGGTGCTTCGGTGCTGTCGCTGGCGGAGAACTGTTCCTGCAGGAAGTCGTCGACTTCGACCGGCGGCCCGGCGTCGGCGGACTGTCCCGCGAATTCGAGAAACTGCTGAACGATGTTGGTGAGCGAGTCGACGTCGCGGATCAGACCGGCGCGCTCGTTCTCCGCCACCAATACGCTCGCGCGCAGCTTCAGGCGCGTGAGCGGCGCCTTCAGGTCGTGCGCGACGCCGGCCAGCATCACGGCCTGATCATCGCCCGCTTCATTCAGGCGCCGCATCATGTCGTTGAACGAACCGATCAGATCGCGCAACTCGCGCGGGCCTTGCACTGTCACCGGTTCCGGACGGCCGCCCGAGCCGAACGCACGCGCGGCATCGGCGACGCGCGAAAGCGGCCGCTGCATCTGCCAGACCGCCAACAGCGAGAGGATCAGCGCGGCAAGCAGCATCGAGATCGACTCGATCAGAAAGCGTGGGCGCGGCGGCACATCGACCGGCACCACGACCCAGTTCGGCTTGCCGGGAAACAGCACCCATAGCTGCGGCGGGCGTAGGTCGTCGACGGCGATCTGCGTGCCGGGCGGCAGATTCTCGCGCAAGTGCCGGCTCAGGTCTTCGAGCGGACGCTGCGTGGGCGTGTGTAGATGCACGCTCGCCGGCATGTTCCAGGTGGGTACGAGATGGACGCGCATGGCGGGCGCGAGCGCGGCGCCTTTCATCGGCTCGCCGTTGACGGCTTGCAGCACCAGCAGGATGCCGCGCGCGAAGCCGTCGATTTCGTGGCGCGGCGGCTGCATCACCACCAGCACAAACCAGCCGGCCTGAATCGCGAACAACACCGCCGCCGAGAGTAACGCCATTCTGCCGAACAGCGTGTTCAGCGGGTTTTTCATGCGCTTGAGGCGGCCTCGTCGGCGAAGGGCGTGCCGTCGGCGTCGGGCACGAAGACGTAGCCTTTGCCGCGCACCGTCTGCACGTAGCAGGGATTCGACGGGTCGTCTTCGATCACGCGGCGCAGGCGCCAGATCGGCACGTCGAGGCTGCGGTCGCGGAAGGCGAGGTTGTCGCGATGCACGAGATCGTGAATCAGCACGCGCGACAGCACCTTGTACGGATTGTTGACGAAGATCTTCAGGAGCGCGAACTCACTGTCGCGCAGCGGCAGCTTGGAGTTGTCGCGGCACAGTGAACGGGTGGCGAAGTCGAGCTCGAACGGGCCGAAGCGATACGGCTTGCGGGCTTCCGGCGCGCTCGTGGTGGACGGCCCGCGCCGGCGCAAAACCGTGTGGATGCGGGCGAGCAATTCGCGTGGATCGAACGGCTTGGTCAGGTAGTCGTCCGCGCCGAGCGAGAGCCCGACAATGCGGTCGGCCACCGTGCCGCGCGCCGTCACGAAGATCACCGGAATGTCGTCGCCGGCGGCGCGCAGCGCGGTGAGCGCGCGCAAGCCGTCGGTGTTCGGCATCATGATGTCGAGCACGACGACGGACGGCCGTTCGCGTTCGAGCCGGCGCTGGAGATGTGTGCCGTCGTGGAGCACGGACGCGTCGAAGCCGTTCGACTGCAGAAACTTGCAAAGCAGATCGCGTACGACCGGATCGTCGTCGACGATAAGGACCTGTGGATTCATGCTGAAATTTTAAGCTGACGCGCGTGGCGCGCGGCCGACTGTTTTCTTACCAACGCTTACGAGAGGCCGCGCCGCTTCGGCCGGCCCGCTTGTCAGGCTCGCTACGCAAGGCTCGTGGGATATTTCAGCCGCCTCATATTGGGCAACGCGCGCGGCGGCGCCGATTTCGTTGCGCAGCGCGAACATTCCTCGCAGGAAAGAAATTGCGCGCATCTGGAACCGGTCGAAACAGGTCGGAACGGGTCGTAAGAACCGCCGGAAAGCGCGCTTTCCTTCGTGCATCGGCATCGCGTGGCTGGCGAGATGATTCGTCGTGCAGTACGTTGCGCCGCATGCTGAAAACAGCCTAACGCCTTGGGCCCACGGCAGGCGGCGTGAAATCGAAACCTAGCGCCACGCGAGGCTCATCATGACCGTTCCCAGCAATCTCTCTTCAACCCGCTTTTCTTCTCTGGCGCCGACGCCGCCGGCCGGAAGACCCGCCGCCGCCAACAACCCGGGCGCCGCCACGCCGACGCGAGAGTCTGGCGCTCAGACACCGCCGTCGCTGCCCACCGGGCTGGTCGGGCACCACGTCAATACGACCGCCTGACGTACCGAGGCCCACGTGTCGACTCCGAGAATTCTTCACCGCTTCATGCGTGTCGTTGCGTGGTCGACGCTCGGCGCGGCGCTGCTGCCACTGGGTGGCTGCGCCGTCGCCGCGCTGCCGTGCCGGCTGACTTCGGCCACGCTGAAAATCATCCCGGTCGTCGGCCATGCCGCGGCCTCGCCGTTCGACATGTGTTCATCCGCCATCGACTGAATCATGACACTCAAACGGATTGCCTGGGTGCTGGCGTTGCTGGGCGCCGTGCTGTCGTCGACCGCGCAAGCGCGGCCGCCTGCGCGCGACGCAAGTGCTGCGGGCGCCGCATCGAAAGACCCTTCCACCGATGCGCGGCGGCGCTCGCAAGACGCGCCGTTCGCGTTCCGTGGCATCGCGCTCGGCATCACGCTCGACGAATTCCGCGCGGGCTCGAGCGTGCGGGCGACGCCGCTCGGCAGCGTGCCGGTCTGCGAGACGGACGTGCAGGCGGGCGCGCTCGGCATGCGGCTGAAGTCGCACGACAGTCTGACGGTGGCGTGCCGCTGGGCGCATCGCGCGGACAATGGCTGGGCGGTGTCGCAAGCGGTGGTCGACGGCGCGCCGGCGCTGGAGCACGTGCTGCGCTTCGCGCGCGTGGACGGCCAAAGCGCGCTGCATCTATACGAGATTTCTTTCGTGATCGACGAGATCACCGCCGAAGATTTGCGCGACGCACTCGCGGACCGCTACGGGCCGCCGCGTCTCGCGACGCAGAACGCGTCGGCGACGGGCGCGATGCCCATGTACGTGTGGGAAAACGCGATGAGTTCGATCACGTTGTGCTTTCTGCCGGGCACGCGCAACGGCACGCTGACCTATCTTCTGAAGGGTTCGGATGCGTGGGTGAAGTCGGTCGTGCGGCAATGGCAGGCGAGCGGCGCGGAGGCGGGTTGATGAGCGCCGATGAGTGCGGCCGTGAGGCCCGTTTTCAACGAGGAGCATGCATGACTGCGCTACGTCTGGCTGTCGCGCTAGCTGCGGCGGCTTGCCTCGCGGCTTGCGCGAGCCAGCAGCAAAGCTCGATCGTCGATACGCCGATGGCGCCGCCGCTCGCCTCGGCGCCGCTGAACGTCAACACGCAAGGCGCGATCTATCAGGCCGGCACGCCGCTGCTGCTATACGAAACACCGCGCGCCCAGCATATCGGCGACGTGCTGACCATTCGCCTTGCGGAATCGTACAGCGGCAACAACAGCGCGACCGCGGCGGCGAGCCGCTCGAGCAGCATCACCGCCGACGCCGCCGATCATTCCACCAACGCCGCCGCGCGGCTCGCGCGACTGTTCAACATCGGCTCGGCGAGCACCGAATACAAAGGGCAGGGCAGTCTGACCGACGTCAGCGGCATGAACGGCACGCTCGCTGTCACCGTGATCGGCACGATGTCGACCGGCAACCTCGTGGTGTCGGGTGAGAAGGTGATCGCAATGAGCGGCAACCGCGACCGGCTGCGCCTGTCGGGCATCGTCAATCCTAAGGATATCGAAGCGGGCAATTACGTGGCGTCGAGCAAGGTGGCGAACGCGCGCATCGAGCAGGCCGGCGTGGGCATGGTATCCGACGCCACGACGATGGGCTGGCTGCAGAGAATGTTCATGAGCGTGCTGACGTTCTGAGCCGTCGGCGCGCTACAGGTCTGAGACGCAGGCGACACATGAAGTGGACAGTCCATTGCACTTCACGCACCCGTCAGGCGCTGCGTTCAGCCGCGCCCATTTCACCGTCCGGCACGAACACGTAGCCGCGTCCCCACACGGTTTGCACATAGCGCGGCTCGGAAGGGTCCACTTCGATCAGCCGGCGCAAACGCCAGATCGACACGTCCAGGCTGCGATTGCGATGCACCTCGCTATTGCCGTGCAGTTTCTCCAGCAACTGCGCGCGCGTCAGCACGGTCATTGCATGGCTGACGAATACCTTCAGCATGGCGAATTCGCTCGAACGCAGCGTGATGCGCTCGCCATCCCGGCGTAACTCGCGCGCCGGAAAATTGACTTCGAAACGGCCGAAGCGGTACGGCGCGCGCTGCTCCGGCGCGCTCGGCGCAATCGTGCCGCGACGGCGCAGCACAGTGCGAATCCGCGCGACCAGCTCGCTCGGTTCGAAGGGTTTGCCGAGATAGTCGTCCGCGCCGAGTTCGAGGCCGATCACGCGGTCGATCGGATCGGATCGCGCGGTCAGCAGAATCACGGGGATGTCGTCGCCGGCCACGCGCAAGGCGCGTAGCGCGCTGATGCCGTCGAGTTCCGGCATCATGATGTCGAGCACGATCAAGGCGGGCCGTTCGTCCTGCAAACGACGCTGCAGCGCCAGGCCGTTCTGGAGCGTGTCGACTTTGAAGCCGCGCCCTTGCAGATAGCCGCTGACGAGCTCACGTACGACGGGGTCGTCGTCGACGACGAGAATGGATTGGTTCATTCAGGTCATCTTAGAGAAGCACGCGCGCGGAGCAAAGCGCGTAACGCTTTCGAATCCTTTCCCGTGTAAGAGATGGCAAGAGCCCGCGTGGCTAGTTCGCCTGCGAGGTCTGGATGGTCTGCAGCGGCTGCCGCGCGAAGTCGGTTCGATCGACCACCATTCGCTCGATCAGCCCGTTGAGCTTGGTCGACGCCGAAGAGAAGCGATCGGTGTTCAGGCCGCCGGTCTGATAGCGGGCGGTGACGAGAATGCGGCCGTTCTGAATCAGCGTCAGGTCGATGATCGACAGATACTGGATCGTCTCGTCGCTGAACGAGCGGCGGCCATAATCGATTGCGGCGTTATAGACGAGGCGCGCCTCGCAGCCGGCGGGCGAGGTGCCCGGATTGTAGACGTCCGAACGAATGCCGCGCCGGTCGAGCGCGAGTTGCAGCGCCGGCACGAAATCGCCCACCGACACGTTCTGATTGACTTCGATGCAGACGTTGCTCACTTCGGCCGGCCTGCCGTTGACGAAGGTCGGCGACGAATAGTTCGCAGCGATCGCGTAGCCCGCCTGAATCACGGAGCCGGTGGCGTCGGCGGCCTGGATCAATGTCCAGGCGCAGCCGTTCAGGCCAACCGCCAGCGTGGCGGATACGGTGAGCCACGCGCAGGGACGCCGCAACGCGACCCACGCGGCCCGTGGGGCTCGCGTGAAAGCATAGGCGCGCATGCTCGGCACGAAGGTCATGGGGCGGCGCCTGGTAGCGGTTGGTGGAGGCGGTGAGTCACGGCGAATCACCTCGGGTAACTGCAGTCAGGATCACGCTCAGCGCGTGACGCGCAGACGCAGTTCGTTTTGCCCCTGCACGTTCGCCGTGACGCTGACGCGCCGCTCGGCGGTGGTGACGATGAAATGCTGGCGCGTCGGCGTGTTGACGTCATGCACGACGTTCGGGAAGCAGGCGGCGATATCGGCACCGAACTCCTCGAGCGGATCGGTGACGACGCCGTCGGCTTGCCAGTGCGCGCGCCAGTGGCAATCGTAGGCGTGCGTGTTGGCGCGGCAGTCGACGGCGCTCGACGTGCCCGGCAATTGCGCGGCGGCCTGGGTCTGCAACTGCCGGAAATCAGCGGCATCGACGATATGTTTGAGCGCGGGGCAAACGTCGGCCGGCTCGTTGGCCAGATTGGCCTGAGTCGCCTGGGCTGCGTGCGCAACGCTTGTGACGAGCAGCGCGGCGCCGAGAGCTAGCGCCAGGCGCTGGGTCAAAGGATGGGAGCGGCGATCGAATGACATGGACGGAGACTCCAGTAGCGATGAATGACGTGGGGCAGGACCGGGTACGGCCCGCACGGCTATCGTCGCCGCTGGGAGGCATTTCCAAAGCGCGGAACAGCTTAGGCGCTTCGCAAATGCTTTCGAACTCTTCTCGCGTGTTTCGGGATGTTGCGGTGTATTGCGCTGGGAGCGAACGAATGCGGGGGCGGCCGCCGCGATCCGGTGTGGCTGAGTGAGGCAGTTCGCCCGTTCACTCAACCAAGCGTGAGACCACCGTCCACATGAATCACCTGGCCGGTGATATGTCGCGCTTCATCGGAGAGTAGAAACGCGATCAGCGCGGCGACATCCGAGGGTTCGGCGACATGCCCGAGCGGCGTCGCCTGCGCGGCGCGAGTCCATACCGATGCATTATCGGCACTCGGTCCGCGATCTTTACGGGTATAGCCGGGCGCCACGCAGTTGACCGTCACGCCATGCTGTGCGAGCTCGGCGGCCGCGGTTTTCGCCAGCGACTCGAGCGCCGCTTTCGCAGCAGCCGTCGCGGCAAACGGCGTATCCGCGCGATAGCGGTGCGCGACGAACGAACTGAGCGCGACCACGCGGCCGCGCTTAGAGGTTTCCAACGCGGGCGTCGCGCGTCTGACGAGCGCCGCGAACGCCGCCGGCATCGCCGCGAAGGCTGCGCTCAGCGCGTCGGGATCGAGCGCATTCAGCGTTTGGCGCTGCGCGTGTCCTGCGTTGGCGACCAATTGATCGAGTGCGCCGAAGCTCGCCAGCGTTTGATGAATCACATGTTCCGCAGCGCCGCGTTCGGCGAGATCGCCGAACACCGTCGCGCAGCGCGCACCGTTCGCGCTGCAATCGGCGGCGACTTGCGCGAGCCGTTCACGCGCTTCCTGATCCGCGCCGCGTGCGTGCAACATCAAGGCCGAGCGTGGCGCGGCGATGCGTCTGGCCAATGCCGCGCCGATGCCGGAGCCCGCGCCGGTGATCAGCACGACGCGCTCGAATCCTGCGCTGCCCGCGTCGTTCAGGTCGCTCACGCGGCTCACGGTGGTCATGCCGCGACCGCTTCGCCCGAGCGCTCGACGTCGAGCGTCTCGTCATGGAACGCAGCCAGCGACTCGCGATGCGCGACGCTGACAATCGCCGCCTTCGGCAGCCGCTCTGTGAACAGGCGATACAGACGCGCTTCGTTTTCCGCGTCGAGCGCGCTGGTGGCTTCGTCGAGGAACAGATAGTCCGGTTTGTGCAGCAGCACGCGAGCGGCGGCGAGGCGCTGTTGCTCGCCCGGCGACAGAATACGGGTCCAGTGTCCCGTTTCCTGCAAACGGTCCGCGTATTCCGACAGATGGCAGACGACGAGCGCTTCGCGGCATTCGTCGTCCGTGTAGGTGTCGGCGGCGGACGGATAGGCGAGCGCCGCTTTGAGCGTGCCGATCGGCATGTAGCTGACCTGCGGAATGAACATCATGCGCGCGTTGACCGGGGCGTCGATCGAACCATCGCCGAACGGCCACAAGCCGGCGAGCGCGCGCATCAGCGTGCTCTTGCCCGAGCCCGACGGGCCGCGCACCAGCCAGCGCGAGCCCGGCTGAATCGCGACATCGCGAATGCGCGACAACGGATTGCCGTTGGGCAGGGCGAGCTTGAGGCCGTCGGTGGAGAGCTTGTCTTCGTCGACGAAATGCAGATTGATGCCGCCATGCGCGGTAGCCGGCGAGACCGATTCCTTCAAACGCGGCGCGTGCACGACGCGCTTGAATTCACGCAACCGGTTCACGGTAGCGCGCCATTCGACCAAAGTGCCGTAACTGTTGATGAACCACGAAAACGAATCGCTGACCGTGCCGAAGGCGCTGGAGATCTGCATCAGCACGCCGAATGTGAAGGCGCCGGCGAAGTAGCGCGGTGCGGCGACCACCAGCGGGAAGATGATCGCGATCTGGCCGTAGAAGCTCAGCACGAAGGTGAGCCGCTTGGTGTACTTCATCACCTGCCACCAGTTGTCGCGGATACGGCCGAACAGCGAATGCGCGTTCTTCTTCTCGGTCTCCATGCCGTTATAGAAGGCGATCTGTTCGGCGTTTTCACGCAGACGGATCAGGCCGAAACGGAAATCCGCCTCGACTTTCTGCGCCTGATAGTTGATCGGTACGAGCGGATGGCCGACCTTCTGGATGATCAGCGAACCGACCACGGCGTAGAGCGCAGCGGCCCACACCATGTAGCCGGGAATCTCGATCGGCATGCCGCCGAGCGAGATGGTCAGCGCGCCGGCCAGCGACCACAGGATCGTGATGAACGACACCAGCGTGACGACGGTGGACAGCAGGTCGAGCGTCAGCGAGAGCGTGCTGGTGGCGAACGACTGGAGGTCGTCGCTGATCCGCTGGTCGGGGTTGTCGGCGAGACGGTCGCGCTCGATCCGGTAGAAGGCGCTGTCGTTCAGCCACTCGTTCAGGTAGCGCGTGGTCAGCCACTGGCGCCAGCGGAAGCCGAGCATCTGGCGCAGGTAACGGCCGTACACCGCGAGAATGATGAAGCCGAACGCGAGCCCCGAGAACACCATCAGCAGGTGCGGGAAGTCGTGCACGTTCTTGGTTTGCAGCGCGTTGTAGAAGTCGGCGCTCCAGCGGTTCAGCCGTACGTTGATCCACACCACGAGCAGATTCATCACGATGATCGCGATGAGCAGGCCCCAGGCCGTTTTTCGTTCTTCGGAAACCCAGTAAGGTTTGATCAGGCTCCAGGCGGAGACTTTTTCGTCCGGCGGCAGCACGGGGCTGGCAGAGGTATTCGGTGTCATGAGCATCCTGAAGTAGTGCTGGCCCATCGGGGTGGCCCATTGGGGCTGACCCCGTTCGGGCAGCTCGTCTGCGGGCTGCCCTGCGGCGGGTTTGCGGTACATGCCCGGGCGTCGTGCTCGACGAACGCACGCCTGAGTGAGCGTCAGATTCTGGCGTGAAGCCCTTAAGCGAAAATTAATTTGCGCCGCGAGGCCCCGCGCCGCTGCAGTTGCGAACACGGCGGGACGGCGTGCCGCCCGCGCCGCGTCCGTGCGGCGTCCTGTGCTGGCATTGTGCCAGAGCGCCGCCTTCGGCCGCATTGATAACGTGAAAGATGGTGTCGGATCAAATCGCGTGCGACGCGGCCAGCCGCTGGTTTGCGGGCGCCGCGCCTTTTATGGTCTAATGACCTTCGACGAAACAGGGGTGCTTCGCGCACAGGCGGCATGATTTTCATGGCGCGGCGGCGAGGCTGAGAGACACCCTTTGCACCCGATCCGGGTAATACCGGCGCGGGAAGTTTCCGGAAGCAGCCAGTCTTCCATTCCCCGCCGGGCAGCGTCCGTCATTGGATCGCGCATTGCCCGGCCGGCCTCACCCGCCGGTTTCGTCCTGGGTACGAGCGTTTTGTTGCCGTACGGAAAGGACTCGATGACCGCCTATTCTTCAGATATGTGTTTTGCTCTTCGTCACGCCGCCGTCGGCGCGCGGTGCTTCAGCTTTGCTTGCCGTCCTGAAACGGAGTGTGCGCGATGACGCGTTCTGCACAACCCGATTTCGCCGTGCTCGGCGGTGGCCTGTGCGGGCGGCTGGTGGCGTGGCGGCTCGCCGGTCAGGGGCATCGCGTGGCGCTCTATGAACGTGGCGATGCCGCCGGCACGCAATCGGCCGCGTGGGTCGCCGCGGCGATGCTGGCACCGCTCGCGGAAGCCGCCAGCGCCGAACTGCTGATCACCCGTCTCGGCGCGAGTTCGCTCGACACCTGGCCGCAAGTGCTGGCCGAACTTCCTGAGCCGGTGTTCTTTCAGCGCAACGGCACGCTGGTCGTCTGGCATCACGCCGACCGCACCGAAGCGCCGCTATTCGAACGCCGGGTGCGCTCGAACGCTCCGGATGAATTGCTGGACGGCGGCTTCGTCACCTTGGCGGGCGCGCAGCTCGGCGCCGCCGAGCCTGCTTTGGCGGGCCGTTTCAACCAGGGCTGGCTGCTGCCGCGTGAAGGCCAGCTGGATAACCGTCAGGTGCTGACCGCGCTGGCCGCGGGCCTCGCGCAACGCGGCGTCGACACGCACTGGAATACGCCGGTCGACGAGCGAGCGCTGCCGCCCGCGCGTATCACAATCGATTGCCGCGGCCTCGGCGCGAAGTCCGTGCTGCCTAAGCTGCGCGGCATTCGTGGTGAAGTCGCGCGCGTGCATGCGCCCGGTATCAAGCTGACGCGACCGGTGCGGCTGCTGCATCCACGCTATCCGCTCTACATCGCGCCGAAGCAGGACGATCTCTACGTGATCGGCGCCACCGAAGTGGAAGGCGAGGACATGTCGCCGGTCAGCGTGCGCTCCGCGCTCGAACTGCTGAGCGCGGCGTTTTCCGTGCATCCCGGCTTCGGCGAGGCACGCATCCTCGAACTGAATTCGCAGTGCCGCCCAACTCTGCCGGACCACCGTCCGGCCGTGCTGTGGGACGGCGCGCAAACACTGCGCGTGAACGGCCTGTACCGGCACGGCTACATGATCGTGCCCGAAGTCGCCGACGAAGCCGTGCGCTTCGCCGCGGCGCTGCTCGACGGCCGCATCGGCGACGCCGATGCCTTCGCCGACTGGCAGCGCGACGCGCGCTGGAGCGAGCTTTTTCAACTGGACTCCGCGCGGGAGCCGGCATGAGCGTTGCGCGACCCGTCATGACTCAGACGAGCGCTGCCCGCCACGCCGCTTTCGCCATCGACTGAAACGTATTCGAACACCATGGACATTCATATCAATCAGAAGCCGTTGTCGCTGCCCGAGGGCGCGACTGTCGCGGACGCGCTGACCGCGTTCGGCGCGCGTCCGCCGTTTGCGGTCGCCTTGAATGGCGACTTCGTGGCGCGCGCCCAGCACGCGGCGCGCGCGCTGCAAGCGGGCGACAGGCTCGATGTCGTGCAACCCGTGGCTGGCGGCTGAACGACCGCCATGCATTGCCTGAAACGCCGGATTGCCGGAGACAAAAGATTATGCAAATGACTTCCCCAAATACCGCCGACGCGCTCACGCTCTACGGCCAGACTTTCGCGAGCCGCGTGCTGCTTGGCACCTCGCGTTATCCGTCGCTGCAATCGCTATCCGATTCGATCGATGCCGCGCGGCCCGGCATGGTGACTGTCGCGCTGCGCCGGCAAATGAACGAAGGCGGCGCGGAAGCCGGCTTCTTCGATCTGCTGAAGCGCCACGGCGTACCGCTACTGCCGAACACGGCCGGCTGCCTGACCGTCGGCGAGGCGGTGACGACCGCGCATATGGCGCGCGAAATCTTCGAAACCGAGTGGATCAAGCTCGAACTGATCGGCGACGATTACACGCTGCAGCCCGACCCGGTCGGCCTGATCGAAGCGGCCGCGCAATTGGTCAAGGACGGCTTCAAGGTGCTGCCGTATTGCACCGAAGACCTGGTGATCGGCCGTCGCTTGCTGGACGCCGGCTGTGAAGCGTTGATGCCGTGGGGCGCGCCGATCGGCACCGGCAAGGGCGTGATCAATCCATATGGCCTGCGCGTGTTGCGTGAGCGTCTGCCGGACGTGCCGCTGATCGTCGACGCCGGTCTCGGCGTGCCGTCGCATGCGGCGCAGGTGATGGAGTGGGGCTTCGACGGCGTGTTGCTGAACACCGCGGTTTCGCAGGCCACTCATCCCGACGCGATGGCTCGCGCTTTCGCGCTGGGCGTCGAAGCGGGGCGCCAGGCTTTTCTGGCGGGGCCGATGGCCGAGCGCGAAAGCGCGCACGCGAGCACGCCGGTGGTCGGCATGCCGTTCTGGCATCAAGACGGGAGCGCCGCATGACGCAGACGTTGACATTGAAAGACCGCGACCTGTTCTGGCCGCCCGCCGACGAACTCACCGAAGCCGCCGAGCGCATCCGCGCCCGGCTGGGCGACTGGCCGCCGACGCATGCGCCGTGGCGCATCTGCCTGACCGCGCCGGACGAGCCGAACGGCGGCGATCTGATCGTGATCGCCGACGCGCAGCAGCATGGCGAGCAGATGGCGCGCTGGCTGGTGCGGGGCGCCGGCGTGATCGAAGCCGCCGAGGACAAGGCCACACTGCATCTGGGCGGCGAAAAATACCGCCTCGAAGGTCATCTGGCGGAAGACTGGATTGCCGCGCTGGCGGCGTTCCTCGACTGCGGCTTCGACCCGCATGACGCACTGGTGCTGGCGCTCGCCTGGCGCGACGGCGACGAAACCCGTGCCGACGACGCCTTTCCCGCCGATCTGAGCCATTTTCCGCGTCTCGCCGGTTTGCCTGACGCCCCTGCCCAGGCGTTCGCGCGCTGCCCGGACCGGCTGGGCCTGTATCCGGTGCTGCCGACGGCGGAATGGGTCGAACGGGTGGTCGGCTTCGGCGTGAAGACCGTACAGTTGCGCCGCAAATCAGCCGAACCTGCCGATGAGCTGAAGCGTGAAATTGCCCGCTGCGTGGCCGTCGGCCGTCGGCACGACGCTCAGGTGTTCATCAATGACCATTGGCAGGCCGCGCTCGACGCCGGCGCCTACGGCGTCCACCTCGGCCAGGAGGACCTGCACACGGCCGACCTCGCGACGCTGGCAGCGGGAGGCGTCCGCTTGGGCCTGTCGACCCACGGTTTCTACGAGATTCTGAAAGCGCTGCATTTCCGGCCAAGCTACATCGCATTGGGCGCGGTGTTTCCGACCACCACCAAGGTCATGCCGACCGCGCCGCAGGGCCTCAGGCGGCTGGCCCGCTACGTGCGCCTCCTCGACGGCGTCGTGCCGATGGTGGCGATCGGCGGAATCGACCTGCAGGTGCTGCCTGACGTGCTGGCGACGGGTGTCGGCTGCGCGGCCGTGGTGCGGGCGGTGACGGAAGCGGCGGATCCGGCCGCCGCAGTTTCTGCACTGCAGCAAGGGTTTACGCGATAATCCTATGATTAGTTAAGGGACAGGGCACCCTCACGGCAACTTTTGCACGGTGGCCCTATAATTCGCCTTCCGTGTAAAAGGACTGTCCGTTTCGTGTCTTCCTCCCCCGAGACCTTACTCGAGCTGCGCGACGTCGACTTCGGTTACGGCGAACGGCTCGTTCTGTCGAACCTGAACCTGCGCTTCAAGCGCGGCCAGGTGGTCGCGGTCATGGGCGGGTCGGGTTGCGGCAAGACCACCGTGCTGCGTCTGATCGGCGGCCTGGTGCGCGCGCAGCGCGGCCAGATCCTGTTCCAGGGCCAGGACATCGGCCGGCAGACGCGCGACGGCCTTTACGCTCTGCGCCGCAAGATGGGCATGCTGTTCCAGTTCGGCGCGCTGTTCACCGACATGTCCGTGTTCGAAAACGTCGCCTTCGCGCTGCGTGAGCACACTGACCTTCCTGAAGAACTGATCCGCGACCTCGTGCTGATGAAGCTCAACGCGGTCGGTCTGCGCGGCGCGCGCGACCTGGCGCCGTCGGAGATTTCGGGCGGCATGGCGCGGCGCGTGGCGCTGGCGCGCGCTATCGCGCTCGATCCCGAGCTGATGATGTACGACGAGCCGTTCGCCGGTCTCGATCCGATTTCGCTCGGCATCACCGCGAACCTGATTCGCGCGCTCAATCAGGCGCTCGGCGCCACCTCGATTCTCGTCACGCACGACGTGCCCGAATCGTTCGCGATCGCCGATTACGTCTACTTTCTCGCCAACGGCGGGGTTCACGCCGAAGGCACGCCCGCCGAGTTGCGCGCGTCGACCGATCCCACCGTGCGTCAGTTCATCGACGGCGCGCCGGACGGTCCCTTCAAATTTCACTATCCCAGCAAGACGCCGCTCGCGGCGGACTTCGGCATCGGCGGAGGTCAGTCATGATCAGTGCGATCGGCCGCTCGGTGATCGACGGACTGGGCACAGCCGGCTACGCCACGCGTTTTTTCTTCCGGCTGCTGCTCGAGTTTTTTCCGTTGCTGCGCCGTCCGCGTCTTGTCACGAAGCAGATCCACTTCGTAGGTAATTATTCGCTGGTGATCATTGCGGTATCCGGTCTGTTCGTCGGCTTCGTGCTCGGCTTGCAGGGCTACTACACGCTGAACCGCTACGGTTCCGAGCAGGCGCTCGGCCTGCTGGTCGCGCTGTCGCTCGTGCGCGAACTCGGCCCGGTGGTCACGGCGCTGCTGTTCGCCGGGCGCGCCGGCACGTCGCTCACCGCCGAGATCGGCTTGATGAAGGCGGGCGAGCAACTGACCGCGATGGAAATGATGGCCGTCGACCCGGTCAAGGTGGTGGTCGCGCCGCGTCTGTGGGCCGGCATCATCTCGATGCCGATCCTCGCCGCGATCTTCAGCGCGGTCGGCGTATTCGGTGGTTATGTGGTGGGCGTGCTGCTGATCGGCGTCGATGCTGGCGCGTTCTGGTCGCAGATGCAAGGCGGCGTCGATGTCTGGCGCGACGTCGGCGCAGGCGTTATCAAGAGCGTGGTGTTCGGCCTCGCGGTGACGTTCGTTGCGCTGTTTCAAGGCTACGAAGCCAAGCCGACGCCGGAAGGCGTGTCGCGCGCCACGACCAAGACGGTCGTGTACGCGTCGCTTGTGGTGCTCGGCCTCGATTTTCTGCTGACCGCACTGATGTTCAGCTAAGACTGCGCTGCACGTTTTCCGCCGGCGGCGCGTCACGGGACGCGCGCGGCGGGGAGTGTCTGCGGCGTGGCGGATTCACTTTGGGATGACGATGAAAAAGACTGCTGCTCTCGACTTCTGGGTCGGCCTGTTCGTGGTGCTGGGTTTCGTGGCGTTGCTGTTTCTCGCGCTGAAGGCCGGCAACATGGGCTCGTTGTCGTTCCAGGCAACCTATCCGGTCAAGCTCAAGTTCGACAATATTGGCGGACTGAAGGCACGCGCGCCCGTGAAGAGCGCGGGTGTGACGGTCGGCCGGGTCGCTTCGATCGGCTTCGACAGTAACGCGTATCAGGCGCTCGTCACGATCGACCTCGACAAGCAATACCAGTTTCCGAAAGACACCTCGGCGAAGATCCTGACTTCGGGGCTGCTCGGCGAGCAATACATCGGGCTCGAACCCGGCGGCGACAGCGAAATGCTCAAGGCGGGCGACACCATCTCCATGACGCAATCGGCGATCGTGCTGGAAAACCTCATCGGCCAGTTTCTGTATAGCAAAGCGGCCGATTCGGGTGCGTCCAAGCCTGGCGCGGCGGCGGGTACTCCCGCGCCGGCGCCTGCCGCAGCGCCTGCGGCGTCGAGCCTGCCCGCCTCCGGCGCGGCCGCTCAATAAGGAGAACAAGAATGCAGACCACACGCATCGGCGGCGCGCGCGCCTTCCAGGCCTGCAAGCTGGCGGTAGGCGCAGCGCTGCTCGCCGGCTGTACGACTGTCCAGACGCCGACCAAGGGCGACCCGCTCGAAGGTTTGAACCGCACGATCTTCACCGTCAACGACAAGCTCGATCAATACGCGCTCAAGCCGGTCGCGAAGGGCTACGTATTCATCACGCCGCAGCCGGTTCGCGACAGCGTGACGAACTTCTTTTCGAACATCGGCGACGTCTACATTGCGGCGAACAACCTGCTGCAGTTGAAGATCACCGACGGTGTCGAAGACATCATGCGGATCGTGATCAACACGGTATTCGGCGTTGGCGGTCTGTTCGACGTGGCAACGCTCGCCAAGCTGCCCAAGCACGACAACGACCTTGGCCTCACGCTTGGCCATTACGGCGTGCCGGCGGGCCCATACCTCGTGTTGCCGCTGTTCGGGCCGAGCACCGTGCGCGACGCGGTCGGCTCGATCGGCAATTACTATGTGAATCCGCTCAGCTACATTCATCCGGATGGTCTGAGCTGGGCGCTGTACGGGCTGAACGTCGTCAACACGCGCGCGAATCTGCTGAACGCGAGCGATGTGCTGGAAGGCGCGGCTCTCGACAAATATTCGTTCGTGCGTAACGCGTATTTGCAACGCCGTCAGTACCTGCTGTCGGACGGCAAGCAGGCGCAGGGCCTGCCGAACTACGGCGACGAAGCGCCGCTGCCGAAGTACGACGACGTCGACAGCGGTGCGGCGGGTGCGCCGGCAGGCGCTGTTTCCGGCACGGCGGGCACGCAGGGTGCTGCGGCGGCGAAGGCGGCGCCGGCTTCGGGTGCGACCGCGGCAACGCCACCGCAGGCGGCGTCCGGCACGGCAGCTGCGCCGGAGGCCGCATCGGGCAGCTCCGAATCGCCGCCACTGGACCTGAACGGGGGCCCCGAGACGACGCAGATCCCGGCCGGCCAGCTGGTGCCGCCGTCGCGTTTCAACTTCCCGTCATTCAAATTGCGTTGATCGTGCTGCCGTAACAGATCGATACGACTCTCGCAGTTTGCGCATGGATTGCTGCTGAACTCGCGTGTTAATGTCGGCTCAAACGGTTGCACTATTTTTAAGGCAAGGCTCCAAATGAAAAAATTCTTCCTGATTCCGCTGTTCGCCGCGTTGTTCTCGTTTGCCAGTGCCGGCGCGTCTGCTCAGACGGTCGACTCCAATTCACCCGACGGCATGATCAAGACCGTCACCCAGCAGGTGATTGACGCAATTCGCGCGGACAAGTCGATCCAGCAGGGCGACATCTCGCACATCACGAAGCTGGTCAACGAGAAGATCTTGCCGTACACGGATTTCCGCCGCACCACGCAACTGGCGATGGGCCGCAACTGGCGCACCGCGTCGCCGGAGCAGCAGAACGCGGTGGTCGAGCAGTTCAAGATGCTGCTGATCCGTACGTACTCGGGCGCACTGGCTCAGGTGCGCGATCAGCAGATCCAGTACAAGCCGTTCCGCATGAACCCGGACGACACCGACACGGTGGTGCGCTCGGTGGTGATGAACAACGGCTCGCCGATCGAACTCGACTACCGTCTGTACAAAACGCCGCAAGGCTGGCGCGTGTATGACATCAACGTGCTCGGCGCATGGCTGATCCAGGCGTATCAGCAGCAGTTCAACGAGCAGATCCAGCAGAAGGGTGTGGACGGACTGATCCAGTTCCTCACGCAGCGCAACCAGCAACTCGCCGCGGGCAAGCAGTCGTGAGCGAAGTGCTGAGCCCTGTCGCCAGCCGCTTCGAGAGCGGTGCGACACTGACCCACGCGAGCGCGAATGCCGCACTCGCGGCGGGTTTGCAGCGTATTGCGGCGGGCGCCAACGGCGTGGACTGCGCGCCGCTCGCGCAGTTCGATTCGTCCGCGCTGGCCGTCCTCCTCGCATGGCAGCGTGCCGCCCAGGCACGCGGCGCCACGTTTGAGATCGTCAATCTGCCGGCTGGTCTCGCCAGTCTCGCGCAAGCCTACGGCGTCGATACCCTCATCGGCGCGCGACATTGACGCTCTGACGCGTCATCTCCGAACATCTCCTACTGAGATAGGGCCACGGATTTTTGCCCTATAATCAAACGTTTTTTGGGGCGCCTAACCGGCCCCAATTCCGTTCCTTCCAAGCATTTGCGCGCCCCCTCGGGGCTCCTTTAGGCGCCGCGACGCACGCGGCCCACAGTCATGTCAGCCATAGAAATTCGTAACGTCAAGAAGCGCTACAAGGATTTGCAGGCGCTCAAGGGCGTCAGCCTCACAGTTGAAGAAGGCGAGTTCTTCGGACTGCTCGGTCCGAACGGCGCGGGCAAGACGACGCTCATCAGCATACTCGCCGGGCTCGCGCGCGCCGATGAAGGCAGCATCGCGGTGCGCGGCCACGACGTCGTCAACGATTTCCGCGACGCGCGCCGCGCGCTCGGCGTGGTGCCCCAGGAACTGGTGTTCGATCCGTTCTTCACGGTCCGCGAAACCTTGCGCATCCAGTCCGGCTATTACGGGCTGCGCAACAACGACGCGTGGATCGACGAGATCATGGCCAATCTCGACCTCACCGACAAAGCCGACGCCAACATGCGCGCGCTGTCGGGCGGCATGAAGCGTCGCGTGCTGGTCGCGCAGGCGCTGGTGCACCGTCCGCCGGTGATCGTGCTCGACGAGCCGACCGCGGGCGTCGACGTGGAATTACGGCAAACGCTGTGGAAGTTCATTTCGCGCCTGAACCGCGAAGGCCACACCATCGTGCTGACCACGCACTACCTCGAAGAAGCCGAATCGCTGTGCGACCGCATCGCCATGTTGCGGCGCGGCGAGGTCGTGGCGCTCGAACGCACCAGCACGCTGCTGCAACGCTTTGCCGGCATGCAACTGTTCCTGCGGTTCACGCAAGGAGTCTTGCCGGTCGATCTGCGTCCGCTCGAAGTGGACAGCGGCACGGGCAACGGCAATGGCCGTCAGCATCTGCTGCGTCTGGCAAGCTACGACGACGTCGAGAAAATCCTCGCGCAGTGCCGCGCGGCGGGCTGCGTATTCGAAGAAATCGAGGTCCGCAAAGCCGATCTCGAAGATGTGTTCGTTCAGGTGATGAACGGTCCGGAAGTGATCGAGGGGCTTGCATGAGCGGTTTCCGTACGCTGTTTTACAAAGAGCTCCTGCGTTTCTGGAAGGTGGCGTTCCAGACGGTGCTGGCGCCGGTCATCACCGCGCTCCTGTATCTGACGATTTTCGGCCACGCTTTGCGCGGTCACGTGGAGGTTTATCCGGGCGTCGAATACACGAGTTTCCTGATTCCCGGTCTCGTGATGATGAGCGTGTTGCAAAATGCGTTTGCCAATAGCTCGTCGTCGCTGATCCAGTCGAAGATCACGGGCAACCTGGTGTTCGTGCTGCTGCCGCCGCTGTCGCACTACGAGATGTTCGGCGCTTATGTGCTGGCGGCCGTGGCGCGCGGGTTGGCGGTCGGCTTCGGCGTATTCATCGTGACGATCTGGTTCGTGCCGGTCAGTTTCACCGCGCCGCTCTACATCATCCTGTTCGCGATTTTCGGCGCGGCGATTCTCGGCACGCTCGGTTTGATCGCCGGCATCTGGGCCGACAAATTCGATCAGCTCGCGGCGTTTCAAAATTTTCTGATCATGCCGCTCACGTTCCTCTCGGGCGTGTTCTACTCCACGCACACGCTGCCGCCGGTGTGGCGCGAAGTGTCGCGGCTGAATCCCTTTTTCTACATGATCGACGGCTTTCGCTACGGTTTCTTCGGGATGTCGGATATCAATCCGCTCGCGAGCCTTGCGATCGTTGCCGGTTTCTTTGTGGTGCTGGCCATGGTGGCGATGCGCATGCTCGCTTCCGGCTACAAACTGCGCCACTGATCAGGAGCTTCTCTTATGTTGCCGACTCCCGAACAGGTCAAGCAATACATCGCGGCTGGGCTCGCCTGCCAGCATCTCGAAGTCGAAGGCGACGGCCAGCATTTCTTTGCGACCATCGTTTCGCCGAGCTTCGAAGGCAAGCGTCTGATCCAGCGACATCAACTCGTGTATGCGGCGCTCGGCGATCGCATGCGCGAAGAGATCCACGCGCTCAGCATGAAGACGCTGACGCCCGCCGAATGGCAGAACGCGTAATCTGGAAATTTAGTGCGAATTACTCAAGAAGGGCGTGACGCCGGTAGCGGCGCGCCGAACACAGTCAAAGCAGCCCCGGCCGAAGTCCGGGTCAATCAGGAACTGACAGGCATGGATAAACTCGTCATTGAAGGTGGCTACCCGCTGTCGGGTGAAGTCGTCGTCTCGGGTGCGAAGAATGCGGCGTTGCCGATTCTGTGCGCGAGTCTGCTCAGCGCGGAGCCAGTGCATCTGGACAACGTGCCCGACCTGCAGGACGTGCGCACAATGCTCAAACTGCTCGGCCAGATGGGCGTGCAGATCGAAAGCGGCGACGGGCGCGTGTCGCTGAACGCGGCGAAGGTGGATAACCTCGTCGCGCCGTACGAAATGGTCAAGACCATGCGCGCGTCGATCCTCGTGCTCGGCCCGCTGGTGGCGCGCTTCGGTCACGCGCGTGTTTCGCTGCCGGGCGGCTGCGCGATCGGCGCGCGTCCGGTGGATCAGCACATCAAGGGCCTGCAGGCCATGGGCGCCGAGATCACGATCGAGCACGGCTTCATCGAAGCACGCGCGAAGCGTCTGAAGGGCGCACGTATCGTTACCGACATGATCACCGTGACCGGCACTGAAAACCTGCTGATGGCAGCCGTGCTGGCCGAAGGTGAAACCGTCATCGAGAACGCGGCGCGCGAGCCGGAAGTCGGCGACCTCGCGCATCTGCTGGTCGCGATGGGCGCGAAGATCGAAGGCATCGGCACGGATCGCCTCGTGATTCAGGGCGTCGACAAGCTGCACGGTGCGAAGCACACGGTGATTCCGGATCGCATCGAAGCCGGCACGTTCCTGTGCGCGGTGGCGGCGGCCGGTGGCGACGTCACGCTGCGCAAGGTGCGTCCGCTGATTCTCGAAGCGGTGACCGAAAAGCTGCGCGAAGCCGGTGTCACGGTTGAAGAGGGCGACGACTGGATGCGCGTGCGCATGGACAAGCGCCCGAGCGCGGTCACCTTCCGCACCTCCGAATACCCCGCGTTCCCGACCGACATGCAGGCGCAGTTCATGGCGCTCAACACGATCGCGACGGGCACCTCGCAGGTTGTGGAGACGATCTTCGAAAACCGCTTCATGCACGTGCAGGAACTGAACCGCCTCGGCGCCAATATCACGATCGACGGCAACACCGCGCTCGTGACCGGCGTCGAACAGCTGTCCGGCGCGAAAGTGATGGCGACCGATCTGCGCGCGTCGGCGAGTCTCGTGATCGCGGCGTTGCGTGCCGACGGTGAAACGCTGATCGACCGGATCTATCACCTCGACCGCGGTTACGACCGCATGGAAACCAAGCTCACCGCGCTCGGCGCGAAGGTGCGCCGGGTTTCGGGTAGCCAGGCATGAGCGCCGTGCCGCAAACTTCGTCGTCGCCGGCGGTGAGCGCGCCGCTCACGCTGGCGCTGTCGAAAGGGCGTATCTTCGAGGAAACGTTGCCGCTGCTCGCCGCAGCCGGCATTGAAGTGGCCGAAGACCCGGAGACCTCGCGCAAGCTGATTCTGCCGACCACCGACGCGAACCTGCGCGTGATCATCGTGCGCGCCACCGACGTGCCGACCTATGTCGAATACGGCGCGGCCGATTTCGGCGTGGCCGGCAAAGACGTGCTGCTCGAACACGGCGGCAGCGGTCTGTACCAGCCGGTCGACCTGGATATTGCGCGCTGCCGCATGTCGGTCGCGGTCGCCGCCGGTTTCGATTACGCGAGCGCGGTGCGCCAGGGCGCCCGCTTGCGCGTGGCGACCAAGTACGTTGAAACCGCGCGTGAGCATTTTGCCGCCAAGGGCGTGCACGTCGATCTGATCAAGCTGTACGGTTCGATGGAGCTGGCGCCGCTGGTCGGTCTCGCCGATGCGATCGTCGACCTGGTGAGCTCGGGCAACACCTTGCGCGCCAACAATCTGGTCGAGGTGGAGGAGATCATGCAGATTTCGTCGCGCCTCGTGGTGAACCAGGCGGCGCTGAAGCTCAAGCGCGCCGCGTTGCGGCCGATCCTCGACGCGTTCGAACGCGCGTCGAAGGCCGGCGCCACGACGGCCTGATAGCGTCAGTGTGACCACATTCTAAAGCGCGCCTTACCGAAACGGATACCCGTATGTCTATCAAGATTCGCAAGCTCGATTCCGCCGCTCCCGACTTCCAGAAGTCGCTGCACGCGGTGCTCGCATTCGAGGCGAGCGAAGACGAAGCAATCGAGCGCTCGGTCGCGCAGATTCTGAACGACGTGAAGGCGCGCGGCGACGCTGCGGTGCTCGAATACACGCAACGCTTCGACCGTGTCGAGGCAAAGAGCGTCGACGCGCTCGAGTTGCCGATGGCGGAGCTGGAAGCGGCGCTCGAAAGCCTCGAACCGAAGCGCCGCGCGGCGCTCGAAGCGGCGGCGGCGCGCGTGCGCGGTTACCACGAGAAGCAGAAGATCGAATGCGGCAGCCATAGCTGGCAGTACACGGAAGCCGACGGCACCGTGCTCGGCCAGAAAGTCACGCCGCTGGATCGCGCGGGCATTTATGTGCCGGGCGGCAAGGCGGCATATCCGTCGTCGGTGCTGATGAATGCGATTCCGGCGCGAGTGGCCGGTGTGCGCGAAATCGTCATGGTCGTGCCCACGCCGGACGGTGTGAAGAATCCGCTGGTGCTCGCGGCCGCGCTGCTGGGCGGCGTGGACCGCGTGTTCACGATCGGCGGCGCGCAGGCGGTCGGCGCGCTGGCGTACGGCACGGCAACCATTCCCGCAGTCGACAAGATCTGCGGTCCCGGCAATGCGTATGTCGCGTCGGCCAAGCGCCGCGTATTCGGCACGGTCGGCATCGACATGATCGCCGGGCCGTCGGAAATCCTCGTGCTGTGCGACGGCACCACGGACCCGCGCTGGGTCGCGATGGACCTGTTCTCGCAAGCCGAGCACGACGAGCTCGCGCAGTCCATCCTGCTGTGCCCGGACGACGCGTTCATCGGCCGCGTGAAAGACGCGATCGACGAACTGTTGCCTACCATGCCGCGCCGCGATGTGATCCAGGCATCGCTCGAAGGCCGTGGCGCGCTGATCAAGGTGCGCGACATGGAGCAAGCCTGCGCGATCGCCAACGACATCGCCCCGGAGCACCTCGAAATCTCCGCGCTGGAGCCGCATCAGTGGGGCCAGCTGATCCGCCATGCCGGCGCGATCTTCCTCGGCCGCTACACCAGCGAAAGCCTCGGCGACTACTGCGCGGGGCCGAATCACGTTTTGCCTACGTCTCGTACCGCACGGTTCTCGTCTCCCTTGGGCGTCTATGATTTCTTCAAGCGTTCGAGCGTGATCGAGGTCAGCGCGGACGGCGCGCAGACGCTCGGCGAGATCGCCGCCGAGCTCGCTTACGGCGAAGGCCTGCAGGCGCATGCCCGTAGCGCCGAATACCGGATGCGGCAGAACAGCTGAACGCGCTTGATCCGGCGCTGAAGGCGCGGACGTCGAACCGGCCCGCGAACAGCGGCGACGGATTGCGCGTGGTTCTTCGTTTAATAAAGACAATACAGACAACCTGGGGCGGCCCGCATGCCGCCAACGCCGGGCCGGCGTTCCCTTGCGACCGGCTTTACCGACCTATGACGACACCTCAAGACATCATCCGCCGCGACGTGCTCGCGATGACGAGCTATCCCGTTCCGGACGCCACGGGCTATATCAAGCTCGACGCGATGGAAAATCCGTTCACGCTGCCGCCCGTGCTGGCCGCGCATCTGGGCGAGCATCTGGCCGGCGTTGCGCTGAATCGCTATCCGGCGCCGCGTCCTGACGCGCTGATCGAGAAGATCAAGCGTGTGATGGGCGTGCCGGCCGGCTGCGACGTGCTGCTCGGCAACGGCTCGGATGAAATCATCAGCATGGTGTCGATCGCGTGTGCGCAGCCGGGCGCCAAGGTGCTCGCGCCGGTGCCGGGTTTCGTCATGTATCAGATGTCGGCGAAGCTGGCGAATCTCGAGTTCATCGGCGTGCCGCTGAAAGCGGATTTCACGCTGGACACCGAAGCGATGCTGGCCGCGATCGCCGAACACCAGCCGGCGATCATCTATCTTGCCTACCCGAACAACCCGACCGGCACGCTGTACGACGACGCCGACATGGAGCGCATCATCGCGGCGGCCAACAAGAGCCTGGTGGTGATCGACGAGGCTTATCAGCCGTTCGCGCAACAAAGCTGGCTGCCGCGCGCCGACGCGTTCGATAACGTCGTTGTCATGCGCACGGTCTCCAAGCTCGGCCTTGCCGGCATCCGTCTCGGCTATCTGGCGGGCAAACCCGGCTGGCTGACCGAATTCGATAAAGTGCGGCCGCCGTACAACACCAACGTGCTCACGCAAGCCGCCGCCGATTTCCTGCTCGACCATGTCGACGTGCTCGACTCGCAAGCGGCGCAATTGCGCGACGAACGCACGAAACTCGCGCACGCGGTGTCCCGATTACCGGGCGCCGAAGTGTTCCCGAGCGCCGGCAACTTCCTGCTGGTGCGCGTGCCCGACGCGTCGGTTCTGTTCGAAACGCTACTCACGGCGCGGGTTCTGATCAAAAACGTGAGTAAAATGCATCCATTGCTGGCTAATTGCGTGCGGTTGACCGTCGGTTCGGCGGAAGAAAACGCGCAATTGCTCGCCGGACTGAAACTCGTGCTGAACTGAACGGCCGCGCTGGCGCTTTTCCATATGGTGGGAAGGCGCGCGTGGCCCGCCGTTTTTTCACCCCACTACCTGTCGCTTTCTAGCTAGATTCGAGGAATTACCATGCGCCTTGCGGAAGTCGTTCGCAACACCAGCGAAACGCAGATCCGTGTGAAGATCAATCTGGACGGCACCGGTCAGCAAAAGCTGGCCACCGGCGTGCCGTTTCTGGACCACATGCTCGACCAGATCGCGCGGCATGGATTGTTCGACCTCGAAATCGAAGCGCATGGCGACCTGCATATCGACGACCACCACACGGTCGAAGACACCGGTATCACGCTAGGCCAGGCCGTCGCAAAAGCGATCGGCGACCGCAAGGGCATCCGCCGCTACGGTCATTCGTACGTGCCGCTCGACGAGGCGCTGTCGCGCGTCGTGATTGATTTCTCGGGCCGTCCGGGTCTCGAATTCCATGTGCCATTCACGCGTGCGCGCATCGGCACGTTCGACGTCGATCTGTCCATCGAGTTTTTCCGCGGTTTCGTGAATCACGCCGGCGTCACTTTGCATATCGACAACCTGCGCGGCCTGAACGCCCACCATCAGATGGAAACGGTGTTCAAGGCGTTCGGGCGTGCGTTGCGCATGGCCACCGAACTGGACGAACGCGCGGCGGGGCAGATTCCGTCGACCAAGGGCAGCCTCTAAGCCCTCAATAGCCGGTTCATAGGCCAACTCAATTACCAGGACCGGGACCCGCGTCGAGTGCGCGCGCTCCCGGTGTGCGATGGACATTCTGAAGTCGTTTATTTCGCTGCTGGCGTTGATCAACCCGGTCGGCGCCATCCCGTTCTTCATGAGCCTGACGGCGAATCAGAGCGACGCCGAGCGGCGTAGAACCATTCGCATTGCGGCGATCTCGGTGTTCTGCGTGATCGCGATCACCACGCTGCTCGGGCAGCAGATCATCAGCTTCTTCGGCATTTCGGTCGGCTCGCTCGAAGTGGGCGGCGGAATCATCATGCTGCTGATGGCGATCAACATGCTGAACGCGCAGATCGGCAACAGCCGTTCGACGCCGGAAGAGCGCCATGAAGCGGAGCAGAAGGACAACATCGCGGTCGTGCCGCTGGCGATTCCGCTGCTCACCGGTCCGGGCGCGATCAGCACTACGATCATCTATGCGGCCGGCTCGGCGCATTGGTACGACCGGATCAGCCTCGTCGCGATCGGCGCGGTGTTGGCGGCGATCTGCTTTTTTTCGCTGCGGCTCGCCGAACCGATTGCCCGCTGGGTCGGTCGCACGGGTATCAACATCGGCACGCGGCTCATGGGTTTGATGTTATCGGCGCTGGCGGTGGAATTCATCGTCGATGGACTGAAGGCATTGCTGCCTAACTTGAAATGAAAACTTCGATAGCGATTGTGGATTACGGAATGGGCAACCTGCGTTCGGTCGCCCAGGCACTGCGCAAAGCCGCGCCGGAAGCGGACGTGGCGATCGTCGACCGGCCGGAAGCGATTCGCGCGGCCGACCGCGTCGTGCTGCCCGGCCAGGGTGCGATGCCCGACTGCATGCGCAGTCTGGCCGAGTCCGGCCTGCAGGAAGCGGTGATCGAGGCGTCGCGCAGCAAGCCGCTGATGGGCGTGTGCGTCGGCGAGCAGATGCTGTTCGACTGGAGCGCGGAGGGCGACACGCCCGGCTTGGGCCTGTTGCCCGGCAAGGTGCTGCGCTTTGACCTGGAAGGCCAGTTGCAGGACGACGGTTCGCGCTTCAAAGTCCCGCAAATGGGCTGGAACCGCGTGCGCCAGGCGCAGCCGCATCCGCTGTGGGACGGCGTCGCGGACAACGCGTTCTTCTACTTCGTGCACAGTTATTACGTGGCGCCGGACAACGCCGCCCATACCTCGGGCGAAACAGTGTACGGTGTGCCCTTTACCTCGGCGGTGGCGCGGGATAACATCTTCGCGACCCAATTCCACCCGGAAAAGAGCGCCGAAGCGGGGCTGCGCGTGTATCGCAACTTCGTGCACTGGAACCCGTGAGCGCCTTTCTTCACCCTGTTGCGGTGCGTCGCTCCGCCACAAGCGGACCGTATGTCGCGCGCCGCAATCGCAACACCATGCTTTCGCTGCCTCACGACGCCACGCAAGGGCGTCGAAAGAGTTGTACTAAACTAGCGAAACGGCGTCCCGGCGGGCTGGACCACCAGCCGCTGCCGCCGACCCTCAACCCCTTCCC
The DNA here is from genome assembly GCF_003386115.1 of Paraburkholderia sp. BL27I4N3. NCBI lineage: Bacteria > Pseudomonadati > Pseudomonadota > Betaproteobacteria > Burkholderiales > Burkholderiaceae > Paraburkholderia > Paraburkholderia sp. BL27I4N3. The sequence continues at coordinate 4,657,353 of NZ_QREJ01000001.1, forward strand.
AGACAACACCCGATTGCTATGCTGCTGATTCCCGCCATCGACCTGAAAGACGGTCAGTGTGTACGCCTCAAACAGGGCGATATGGACCAGGCGACGATATTTTCCGAGGAACCGGCGGCCATGGCCCGACACTGGGTCGAGCGCGGTGCCCGGCGTCTCCACCTCGTCGACCTGAATGGCGCGTTTGCCGGCAAGCCGAAGAATGAAGACGCGATTCGCGCGATCATCGAGGAAGTGGGTGGCGAGATTCCCGTGCAACTGGGCGGCGGCATTCGCGACCTGAACACGATCGAGCGCTATCTGGACGACGGTTTGTCGTACGTGATCATCGGCACGGCGGCGGTGAAGAACCCCGGCTTTCTGCAGGATGCCTGCACGGCGTTCGGCGGCCATATCATCGTCGGCCTGGATGCGAAAGACGGCAAAGTCGCGACCGACGGCTGGAGCAAGCTGACCGGCCACGAAGTGGCCGATCTCGCGCGCAAGTTCGAAGATTACGGCTGCGAGTCGATCATTTACACCGACATCGGCCGTGACGGCATGCTTCAGGGCATCAACATCGAAGCGACGGTGCGCCTTGCGCGCGCGGTGAAGATTCCGGTGATCGCGAGCGGCGGCTTGTCCAACCTCACCGACATCGAATCGCTGTGCGAAGTCGAAGACGAAGGCATCGAAGGCGTGATCTGCGGCCGGGCGATTTACTCGGGCGATCTCGACTTCGCGGCGGCGCAAACCCTCGCGGACCGGCTGCGCGAGTCGGACGACGCTTAAGGCTGCTCAGGCGAACCTTCAGGCTCGCCGCCCGCGTCTCGCGTTTCCGGCCGGCGTCGCGGTGAACGAATCGCCGGCAGCCGAAACGGACGCGGTAATGCACCGGCAGAGTGCCTCAGGCCGTCCGCGTGCGACTCACCGGCGGCGCAGCGCGACTGCGCCGCGCCGACCTTGCGCCGCTCGTTGAAGTTCCAAAGCGAGCGGCCTCATCAGCGGTATTGGCAGAATTGCAAGATCATGGCTCTAGCTAAACGCATCATTCCCTGTCTCGACGTCACGGCTGGCCGCGTGGTCAAGGGCGTCAACTTCGTCGAACTGCGCGATGCGGGCGACCCGGTTGAAATCGCCCGCCGCTACGACGATCAAGGCGCCGACGAACTCACCTTCCTCGACATCACCGCGACCTCGGATCAGCGTGATCTGATCCTGCCGATTATTGAGGCCGTCGCTTCGCAAGTGTTCATTCCGCTGACGGTCGGCGGCGGCGTGCGCGCCGTCGAAGACGTGCGGCGCTTACTGAACGCGGGCGCGGACAAGATCAGCATGAACTCGTCGGCGGTGGCGAATCCGCAACTCGTGAAAGACGCGACGGACAAATACGGCTCGCAGTGCATCGTCGTCGCAATCGACGCGAAGCGCGTCTCCGCGGACGGCGAGCCGCCGCGCTGGGAAGTCTTCACGCACGGCGGGCGCAAGGCCACCGGCCTTGAAGCCGTCGAATGGGCGCGCAAGATGGCCGAACTCGGCGCGGGCGAAATCCTGCTCACCAGCATGGATCGCGACGGCACCAAGAGCGGCTTCGACCTCGCGCTCACGCGCGCCGTGTCGGACGGCGTGCCGATTCCGGTCATCGCTTCGGGCGGCGTGGGCAACCTGCAACATCTGGCCGACGGCATCAAAAGCGGCCACGCAGACGCGGTGCTCGCCGCGAGCATCTTCCACTACGGCGAACACACCGTGGGCGAGGCCAAGCGCTTCATGGCCGATCAGGGCATTTCGGTGAGGTTGTGACGTGGTGAATCCCTCGGCAGTCAATTGGCTCGACAAGGTCAAGTGGGACGTGAACGGCCTCGTGCCCGTGATCGCGCAGGAAGCGTCGACGAACGACGTACTCATGTTCGCGTGGATGAACCGCGAAGCCCTGGCGAAAACCATCGAAACTCATCGCGCGGTGTATTTCTCGCGTTCGCGCCAACGCCTGTGGTTCAAGGGCGAAGAGTCCGGCCACGTGCAGCATGTGCACGAAGTGCGGCTCGATTGTGACGAAGACGTCGTGCTGCTGAAAGTGGAGCAGGTATCGGGCATTGCCTGCCACACTGGCCGCCACTCGTGCTTTTTCCAGAAATTCGAAGGCTCTGTGGATGACGGCGACTGGGTCGCCGTCGATCCCGTGCTGAAAGACCCCGAACACATCTACAAATGACGCAATCCACGCAAACCACGTTGTCCAATTCCACGTCAACGACTGACACGCTGATGCGCCTCGCGGCGATCATCGACAGCCGCAAGGGCGGCGATCCGGACGTGTCGTACGTGTCGCGCCTGTTCCACAAGGGCGACGACGCGGTGCTGAAGAAGATCGGCGAAGAAGCCACCGAAGTCGTGCTGGCCGCCAAGGACGCACGCCACGGTGGCGCGCCGAAGGCGCTGGTGGGCGAAGTCGCGGACCTGTGGTTCCACTGCCTCGTAATGCTGTCGCACTTCGATCTGAGCCCGGCGGACGTGCTCGCCGAACTGGAGCGCCGCGAAGGCATGTCGGGTATCGAGGAAAAGGCGCTGCGCAAGAGCCGCGACCGCGAGCAGAACGGCGACTGATCGTAGTGGGTCCGCGCTTGCGTGTTGAAGTGCAGGGCACCGGCGCCCATATTGCAGGAACGCATCTGATCGCATCCTTGGGAGGACGCAAGCATGGAACAGTCGCACGAGAGGTATCCGCCGCCGGCCTATCGCAATGCTCTCGAGCCTGAGCGGGAGCGCAGCCTGCGTACGCTCACCCACGTGCTGTACGCGCTGTATGCGGTCCACTGGCTGACGGGCGGCCTGACGATCCTGATCGCGATCATCATCAACTATGTGAAGCGGCCCGACGTGGTGGGCACGCCGTACGAGGCCCATTTCGAGTGGCAGATCCGCTCCTTCTGGATGGCTTTGCTGGGCTATGCGATCGGCGGCGTGCTGCTGTTCGTGGTGATCGGCATTCCGGTGCTGTGGGCCGTGAGCATCTGGATGTTGTACCGTATTATCAAGGGCTGGCTGTATCTGTACGATAACAAGCCGCTCGCGAATCCGCGGGGCTGGTTCTAGGTTTCGTCCGACGGTTGCCGGGCCTGACATGAATCGCGCCGCGTCGGCTTTGCGCTTCAGCCATACTGTGTCAGGAATACGATGAGCCACGACCCGAACTGCCTTTTCTGCAAGATTGCCGCCGGCGAGATCCCGTCGACCAAAGTCCACGAAGACGACGAGTTCGTCGCCTTCCGCGACATTCGGCCGGCCGCTGATACGCATGTGCTGGTGATTCCTCGCAAGCACATTGCGACCTTATCGAACTGCACCGAGAGCGATGCACCGCTGCTTGGTAGAATGCTGGTCCTGGCGGCGCGTTTGGCCGATCAACTGGGCGTGGCGTACACCGGCGGCGAAACGGGTTTTCGCACGGTAATCAATACCGGTCCTGGCGGCGGGCAGGAGGTGTATCACCTGCACGCGCACATTCTCGCGGGACCGCGCCCCTGGCAGCGCATGGGCTGACGCGGCAGTGGGGGGTGTGTAGCGAGTTTTGGTCGCGGACAATAGCGCGGCCGTTGTTTTTGCCGCATTGTAACGACGCCGACGCGATCGTCTGGTCACAATGACATTCCGTGTCGCGGGTTGCAGCCGAAAAGGTCGCGGTAACGTATAGATGAAGCGTACGCGCTTCGATTCATGCCGCAAGGCGCCCGAGTTTCGCCGCATCCGGTGCGGTATCGGGGTTAAGGAGAGTAGTCATGGGTTCGTTGAGTATTTGGCATTGGCTGATCGTGTTGTTGATCGTAGCGCTCGTGTTTGGCACGAAGAAGCTGCGCAATATCGGCACCGATCTGGGTGGCGCGGTGAAGGGCTTCAAGGAAGGCATCAAGGAAGGCGAAACGCCGGCAGCCGAAGCGCAGCAGCGCGAACTGCCGCGCAACGGCGCCGTGGATGTGGAAGCAAAGGAAAAGACGCCGCGTTCGGGCGATTACCGCTAAGCCGCGGCTTACCCGCGTTACTGACGGACATTCCACTTCATGCTGGACCTCGGTCTAACCAAGATGGCGCTGATCGGCGTCGTCGCGCTGGTCGTACTCGGGCCTGAGCGCCTGCCGCGCGTCGCCCGCACGGCAGGCGCGTTGTTCGGCCGCGCGCAGCGGTATATCAACGACGTGAAGGCTGAAGTCACGCGCGAAATCGAACTCGACGAATTGCGTCGGATGAAAAGCGAGTTCGAGGCCGCCGCGACCAACGTTCAAACCTCCGTTCAGGACAACCTGCGCAAGCACGAGTCCGAACTGAACGACGCGTGGAGCAGCGGCTCGTCGGTGTCGCCGAGCGTTGCCGGCGGCGCGCTCGAAGATGTCGGCAATACCTCGTGGTCGGGCAGCACGCCCGCTGCGGCGGCCAAACGCAAGAACTGGCGCGTCAAGCAGACGGCCATGCCCACCTGGTACAAGCGCGCGACCACGCGCCGCACGCGTGTACAGTCGGGCGCGGCGCGCGTGGCGCGTCATACGCCGACCAGCATGCGTCGCCCGACGCGGTTCTTCTGATGATCAGAACGACAATCTCTAACCGAGGGCCGGCGTGAGCGACCCCCAGCAAACCCAGGACGAAGGCACTGAAGAGACCTTCATTTCCCACCTCGTTGAATTGCGCGACCGTATCATTCGCGCCGGCCTTGCCGTCGTCGTGGTGTTCGTCGGACTCGTGTACTGGGCGCCGGATATCTTCCGGTTGCTGGCGCGGCCGTTGATGCAGAACTTGCCGAAGGACGGCAAGATGATCGTCACCGACGTGACCGGCTCGTTCTTCGTGCCGATGAAGGTGACCATGCTGGTGGCCTTCGTGATCGCGCTGCCGATCGTGCTCTATCAGATCTGGGCCTTCGTCGCGCCAGGTCTTTATCAGCACGAGAAGAAACTGGTCGGGCCGCTGGTGGGCAGCAGCTACACGCTTTTCCTGTGCGGCATGGCGTTCGCGTACTTCGTGGTGTTCCCGACCATTTTCCGCGTGATGGCGCACTACAACGCGCCGCTGGGCGCGGAGATGACCACGGACATCGACAATTACCTGAGCTTCGTGCTGACCATGTTCATTGCGTTCGGCGTGACGTTCGAAGTGCCGATCGTCGTGGTGCTGCTGGTGCGCATGAACGTGGTGACGCTCAAGAAGCTCAAGGAGATTCGACCGTATGTGATCGTCGGCGCCTTCGTGATTTCGGCCGTGGTCACGCCGCCGGACGTGTTCTCGCAACTGATTCTGGCGATTCCGCTGATCGTGCTGTACGAGGCGGGGATCATCGCGGCGCGGTTGATCGTCGGCAAGCAGCCGGTGGTGATCGAAGACGCGAGCGCGTCGGAATGATGGTCTAGCGCTTCAGCGAACGCACGCAAACAAAAAGGGCAGTTCATAGTGAACTGCCCTTTTTGTTTGGCACACGGCGCATGGCTTGTGCTTGCTTATTGCGAGACGTTGGATTCGATTTGCCTTTCGCTAAGGTCAGCCGCCGTCGTCGTCCTGATCGCCGCTGCCGCCGCCATTGTCCTCGGCCGGCTGCTTCGGCGGAGGCGGGCGTTTGCCTATGGTGACCTCCAGATCCATCTCATGGCTCTTGCGCACGAGATGCACCTTCGCCGCCGTGCCCGGCTTGATCTGCGCGATCACGTTCAGAAGACGCGTGGTGTCGGTAATTTCCTGACCGTTCACGCTCATGAGAATGTCGCCCGGCTTGATGCCCGCACGGTCAGCGGGGCCGTTCTTCAGCACGCCAGCGACAATCGCGCCCGACTTCTGCTCCAGCCCGAACGACTCGGCGATCTCCGGCGTGACGTCCTGCGGTTCGACGCCGATCCAGCCGCGCGTGACCGAACCCGTGGTGATGATGCTCTCGAGTACGCTCCTCGCGGTCGAGACGGGAATCGCAAAGCCAATGCCGAGCGAGCCGCCCGAGCGGGAATAGATCGCGGTGTTGATGCCGAGCAGATTGCCGTTCACGTCGACGAGCGCGCCGCCCGAGTTGCCCGGATTGATTGCCGCATCGGTCTGAATGAAGTTTTCGAACGTGTTGATGCCGAGGTGATTGCGCCCGAGCGCGCTGACAATGCCCATGGTCACCGTCTGGCCGACGCCGAACGGATTGCCGATGGCGAGCACCACGTCGCCCACTCGCGTCTGGTCCATGCGGCCGAGCGTGATGGTGGGCAGATTGGTCATGTTGACCTTGAGCACGGCTAGATCCGTTTCCGGATCGACGCCGATCACCTTCGCATTCGTGGTGCGGCCGTCGGCCAGCGCGATTTCGATCTGATCGGCGCCGTCCACGACGTGCTGGTTCGTTAGAATGTAACCTTCCGAACTCACTATCACGCCGGAGCCCAGATTGGATGCGGGTTGTTCCTGCTGCTTGCGGTTCTTGTCGCCGAAGAAGTAGCGGAACAGCGGATCTTTCGCGCGTGGGTCGGGCGGCAGTGAGCCATCCTTGCTGGAAAACACGTTGACGACCGCGGGCATGGCCTTTTGCGCGGCGTCCGCGTACGACGCCTGAGCTGGGCCGCTGCCGATGCCTGGCGCTACTTCCCGCAGCGCGACGATCGGTTCGGCGAGTTGCTTGCCGAATTGCCCTTGACGCTGGAGCCACTGCGGTTTGAGGGTCGCAATGATGAACATGAGCGCCAACAGCACGGTCACCGCTTGGGCAAAGAACAGCCAAAAGCGTCTAAGCATCTGAAGACTAGAGGTTTATATGGATCGGATCGAACTTGAATTGTACTTGAACAATCTCCTTGAAACCGCGCGCTTCAAGGACTATTGCCCCAATGGATTGCAGGTCGAAGGGCGTCGCAAGATCAATAAGCTCGCGACCGGCGTGACCGCTTCGGTGGCCTTTCTGGAGGCCGCGCTCGATTGGGGCGCGGACGCTGTGCTGGTTCATCACGGCTACTTCTGGCGCAACGAAGCGCCGCAGATCACCGGCCGTAAACACGCGCGGCTCAAGCTGCTGATCGCCAACGACCTGAACCTGTTCGCCTATCACCTGCCGCTTGACGACCATCCCGAGTTCGGCAACAACGCGCAGATCGGCCAGAAGATGGGCTGGATCAGCGACGCGCGCTTCGGCGAGAACGACCTCGGCTGGCTCGCCACGTTTCCCATGCCGATCACGCTCGCGCACTTCACCGCCCAAGTCGAGCAGACGCTCGGCCGCACGCCGCTCGTATTCGGCGACGCGGACCGCGAACTGCGCCGCGTGGGCTGGTGCACGGGCGCCGCGCAAGGCATGTTCGACGCGGCCATCAACGCGGGCGCCGACGTTTATCTGACGGGCGAAGTGTCGGAATCGGTGATGCACACGTCGGCGGAAAGCGGCGTCGCGTTTCTCGCAGCGGGCCACCATGCCACCGAGCGCTTCGGCGTGCAGGCGGTGGGCAAGCATCTGTCCGAGCAGTTCGATATCGAGCATCTCTTTATCGATATCCCTAATCCCGTTTGAATCGCCGAGTTACGTAAAACGCATTAGGGAAGAAAAAGGCACGAATAACGCAGAGGGCACTTAAAAGGAGGTGCGAAAAAGTTTGCGATGCGTACGGAGTAACCCTGATTTATCAAAGGCTTCGCACGGTTTTTGGCAATCGGGCCTTGTAAATGGCGACTCCATTCGCGCAAACTAGCGGCGGTAGAAGAGACGTGAAGGAAAAATCCAACTCAGAAGTGGGGCGTGTGATGCGAGACAAGGAAGATGAACGCGTCGACGGCAGCCGCCGTACCTGGCTGATAGCGACGACCGTAGCAGGTGGCATAGGAGGCGTTGCCACTGTCGTACCCTTTGTTAGTTCGTTTGCACCATCTGAAAAGGCCAAGGCAGCAGGTGCCCCGGTCGAAGTCGATATCAGTGATCTCAAGCCCGGCGACATGAAGACCGTTGCCTGGCGTGGTAAGCCCGTGTGGATCATCAACCGCACCGACCGTATGCTCGCCGATGTCCAGAAAGCCGATAACGAAGTCGCGGATCCCCACACCAAGAATCCTTTTTCGATGCCGTTGCCGGAGTACTGCAACAACGAGTTCCGTTCACGCACCGACCACAAGAACCTTTTCGTCGCCGTCGCCGTGTGCACCCATCTGGGCTGTACGCCAACACCGCGCTTCCAGGAGGGCGCGCAGCCCAATCTTCCAGACGACTGGCCAGGCGGCTTCCTGTGCCCTTGCCACGGCTCGACCTACGACATGGCCGGCCGCGTCTTCAAGAACAAACCTGCGCCGCAGAACCTCGACATCCCGCCTTACATGTTCACCTCGGCCACCGGCCTCGTGATCGGCAAGGACGAGAAAGGAGACGCGTAATGGCGATCGAACACGAAGTAGAGACGACCGGGCTGGTCGGCTGGATCGACCGGCGCTTTCCGCTGACTTCCACCTGGAAGAAGCACGTTTCCGAGTACTACGCGCCGAAGAACTTCAACTTCTGGTACTTCTTCGGTTCGCTTGCCCTGCTGGTGCTGGTCAACCAGATCGTCACCGGCATCTTCCTCACCATGAACTACAAGCCCGACGCAACGCTCGCGTTCGCGTCGGTCGAGTACATCATGCGCGAGGTGCCGTGGGGCTGGCTGATTCGCTATATGCACTCCACGGGCGCGTCGATGTTTTTCGTCGTCGTCTACCTGCATATGTTCCGTGGGCTGATGTACGGCTCGTACCGCAAGCCGCGCGAACTGGTGTGGATTTTCGGCTGCGCGATTTTCCTCTGCCTGATGGCTGAAGCGTTTTTCGGCTATCTGCTGCCGTGGGGCCAGATGTCCTTTTGGGGCGCGCAGGTGATCGTCAACCTGTTCTCGGCGATTCCGTTCATCGGGCCGGATCTGTCGCTGTGGATTCGCGGCGACTATGTGGTCTCGGACGTCACGCTGAACCGCTTCTTCGCGTTCCACGTGATCGCGATTCCGCTGGTGCTGATCGGTCTGGTGGTCGCCCACCTGGTCGCGCTGCACGAGGTGGGATCGAACAACCCGGACGGCATCGAAATCAAGGCGAAGAAGGACCCGGACGGCATTCCGCTCGACGGCATTCCGTTCCACCCGTATTACTCGGTGCACGATTTCATGGGTGTCACGGTGTTCCTGATCATCTTCGCGGCGATCATTTTCTTCGCGCCGGAGATGGGCGGGTATTTCCTCGAAGCGAATAACTTCGTGCCGGCCAATCCGCTGCAAACGCCGCCTGAAATTGCGCCGGTGTGGTATTTCACGGCGTTCTACGCGATGCTGCGCGCCACGACGGATCCGTTCAAGATCGTGCTGATGGTGGTAATCGGGTTGCTCGGCCTGCTCGCGTTGGTGCGCGCTCGCGGCAAGTGGAAACTCGGCCTGCCGGTGCTCGCAGTGCTGGTGATCCTGGCCATGGCGTTGACCGAGTCGAAGTTCTGGGGTGTGGTGGTGATGGGCGGCGCGGTGGTGTCGCTGTTCTTCCTGCCTTGGCTCGACCGCTCGCCGGTCAAGTCGATCCGTTACCGGCCGTTTTTTCACAAGGTGTTCTACGGGATCTTCGTGCTCGTGTTCCTGACGCTGGCCTTCCTCGGCACTAAACCGCCGTCGCCGGCCGCCACGCTGATCGCGCAGGTTTGTGCGCTGATCTACTTCGCGTTTTTCCTCGGTATGCCGTTCTGGACGCGGCTTGGCACGTTCAAGCAGCCGCCCGAGCGGGTGCGGTTCAAGCCTCACTAATCGCGAGCCAGGAGAACACGAATGAAAAAACTGCTTACGAAGTGCGCGCTGATCGGCGCGACACTGCTCGCGGTGCTGGCCGCCCCGGCATACGCGGACGAGAATTTCCCTCTCGACCGCGCGCCGGATAACGCGGAGAATTTCGCTTCCTTGCAGCACGGCGCGCAATTGTTTGTAAACTACTGCCTGAATTGCCATAGCGCGAACCTGATGCGCTACAACCGCCTGACCGACATCGGCATCAAGCCAAACGAAATTCAGGCGAACCTGCTGTTCACCACGGACAAAGTCGGCAACACCATGACCGTGGCCATGCGCCCGGACGACGCGAAAGCGTGGTTCGGCGCGAGTCCGCCGGATTTGTCGGTGGAAGCGCGGGCGCGCGGCAAGGACTGGCTGTACACGTATTTGCGCACTTTTTATCGCGACAATACGCGGCCGACCGGCTGGAACAATCTGGTGTATGAAAACGTGAGCATGCCTCACGTGCTGTGGCAGCTTCAGGGCGAACGTACCGCGAAGTTCGGGGATGAAACCGACGAAAAAACTGGCGAGACGGTACACAAATTCGTCGGCTTCCAGCAGGTCACTCCGGGGACGATGTCGCCGGTAGATTATGATTCTGCTGTGGCCGACCTCGTGTCGTACCTGTCATGGATGTCCGAACCGACCCAGAAAACCCGCAAGCAGCTTGGCGTGTGGGTGCTGATGTTCCTCGGTATCCTGAGCTTTTTCGCCTGGCGATTGAACGCCGCGTACTGGAAACATATCAAATAATCACGCCGTCACCCGGCGTGGGGCCGGCGCCAGGAAAAACCTGTTGGACGGTTTTTCCGCGCGCTGGCCTTTCAGCTTTTTGAGGAAACGTAAATATGATGGTTCTGTATTCCGGCACAACTTGCCCGTTCTCCCAGCGCTGCCGGCTGGTGTTGTTCGAAAAGGGCATGGACTTCGAGATCCGCGACGTCGACCTGTTTAACAAGCCGGAAGACATCGCCGTGATGAATCCGTATGGTCAGGTGCCGATTCTCGTCGAACGGGACCTGATTCTGTACGAATCGAACATCATCAACGAGTATATCGACGAGCGCTTCCCGCACCCGCAACTGATGCCGGCCGATCCGGTTCAGCGCGCGCGTGCCCGCCTGTTCCTGCTGAACTTCGAGAAAGAGCTGTTCGTGCACGTCGGCACGCTCGAAAACGAAAAGGGCAAGGCTGCGGAGAAGAATCACGAGAAAGCTCGTCTCGCGATCCGTGATCGTCTGACGCAACTGGCGCCGATCTTCCTGAAGAACAAGTACATGCTCGGCGAAGAGTTCTCGATGCTCGACGTCGCGATCGCGCCGTTGCTGTGGCGTCTGGATCATTACGGCATCGAACTGTCGAAGAACGCCGCACCGCTCATGAAGTACGCCGAGCGCATTTTCAGCCGCCCGGCTTATATCGAAGCGCTGACGCCTTCGGAAAAGGTGATGCGTCGTTGAGCTTGGCTTTTGGACGAGGGCGCCGCGCGGTTGAGTGGGCGCGGGCCCGCGTTCGTTAGAGGACTGTAGATGCAAGAGATTTCCACCAAGCCCTATCTGCTGCGTGCACTCTACGAATGGTGCACGGATAACGGCTATACGCCGCACATCGCGGTCCGGGTCGACAATCAGACGCGTGTGCCGCGTCAGTTCGTGCGCGACAACGAAATCGTGTTGAACATCAGCTTCGAGGCGACCAGCCAGCTGCAGATGGGCAACGAGTGGATCGAGTTCAGCGCGCGTTTCTCCGGCAAGTCGCACAAGATCGAGGTGCCGATCGCCAATATTCTTGCGATCTATGCGCGCGAGAACGGCCAGGGCATGGCATTTCCGGTCGAGTCGGCAGGCGGTGAAGCGCAGGATTCGGGCGCGGACGCGGAAGCGGCGGACGAGACCGAAGCGCCCGCGCCGCGAGCGGTCGAAACGGCGCCCGCTACGGGTGCCGCCACCGCCAAAGCGGATAGCGAGACGGCCGGACCGCAGCCTGACGACGATGGCTCAAAAGGCGGCGGAAGGGCTCGCCTCAAGATCGTAAAATGAAGTAGAATCACGGCCTCATGCCGGCTTAGCTCATCAGGTAGAGCGCTTGACTTGTAATCATGAGGTGGCGGGTTCGAGTCCTGCAGCCGGCACCAGTTGTACTAAAACGGGGTTTCTGTTCAATCAGAAACCCCGTTTTTCTTGGTGCGTGCTTATCGACGAAGTCACCGTGTCCGAGGCGCTGCGCGGCGCTTCCGCCTGCAAAAGGACTGGTTTCATGAAATATCGGTGAGGCGCAAATCGGTCCAAAATCACCATATCTCTTTCACCTTGTCGATTGTGGACTGCAAAGTCTACGATTTGTCGGCCAAGGCCGGCAGAGATAACGCTCCTTACCCGTCCGGCCGGCGAATAGCGCACCGCGGACCCGGACGACAGAGGTACTATTCGGGCGTCAGTCGGCAACGCTTCCAAGTACTCCGGCGGGCACCGCCCCCGATGACGCGCCTCCTCAGCGCGTCGCTCCCGCAACACCGATCCCACCTCACCATGACCAGCCCCGCAACCATCACCTGGCCCGAAGCCGACGGCCCCCGCACCGCGCGTTGGCGCTCCGAAGCAGCCGTGCCGCCGCCCAAGCGCGTCATCGTTGCGGACGACCGCACCACCGCCGATTCCGCGTACCGACTCGCGTGCGAAGGGACGGCGCTCCTGTGGAACGGCGACTTTCAGAACGCTCGCCAGCTGCTGCAAGCGGTAACGCGCCGACTGGAGCGCAAGCCGCGCAAGCAGGGCGAAACGCCGCTCGACGCATTCAATCTGCATCGGCAAGCGCAGTCGCAGCGCGCGCGTACGCTCGGCATGATCCTGATTCCGCTCGACGCCACGTACACCATTCCGCTGCGCCGCGCGCCCGATGTCCAGCAAGCCTGCATCGAAACCTACGGACCGTCGAACGACGAACCGTCCGTCGTGTCGCTGCGTGAACTGCTCGGCATGATCGGCGCGCACGAGTGGCGCAAGAAGGGCGTCGAGATTCCCGCGCTGGGCGACCGGATTCATCCGCATTACGGCGTGTTCTCGCCGGTGCGCGGCGAATATGTGGATCTCGTCGCGCGCACGCCGCTGCCTTCGCTGAACAAGGCCTTCGATATCGGCACGGGCACGGGCGTGTTGTCGGCGCTGCTCGCCAAACGCGGCGTGAAGAAAATCATCGCTACCGATCAGGATCCGCGCGCGCTCGCTTGCGCGCGCGAAAATCTCACGCGTCTCGGTTACGACCAGCAGGTCGACGTCGTGCAGGCCGATCTGTTTCCCGAAGGCCGCGCGCCGCTCGTGGTGTGCAATCCGCCGTGGGTGCCGGCGAGGCCCGCTTCGCCGATCGAGTACGCGATCTACGATCCGGAAAGCCGCATGCTGCTCGGCTTCCTTAACGGGCTGGCGGAGCATCTGTCGCCGGGTGGCGAAGGCTGGCTGATCATGTCGGATTTCGCCGAGCATCTCGGTTTGCGCACGCGCGACTGGTTGCTGGCGGCCATCGACAAGGCGGGTTTGAGCGTGGTGGGCCGCGAGGACATTCGTCCGCGACACCCCAAGTCGACCGATGAAACCGATGCGCTTCACACGGCGCGTCTGGCCGAAGTGACGTCACTGTGGCGTCTGAAGGCGCGCTAAGCGGTGAGACGGATTGCGGCTCGCTCAACAGCGAGAGCAGCAATGCGGCGCCTCAGGTCGATGCGCGGCCGACGTACGCCGCTGCCCCGCGCCCTGCCGCGAGGCCGCTGGCAAAGCAGGCGGTGAGCAGGTAGCCGCCCGTCGGCGCTTCCCAGTCGAGCATTTCGCCCGCGCAGAAGACGCCGGGCAGGCGCTCGATCATCAGATGTTCGTTGAGCGCCTCGAAGGGAATGCCGCCAGCGGTGCTGATTGCTTCCGCGATCGGACGGGCGCGCGTGAGCCTTACCGGCAGCGCCTTGATCGCGTGCGCGAGACCGTTGGCGTCCGCGAAAGCTTCTTTCGACAGAATCTCATGCAACAGAGCCAGTTTTACCCCACCAATCCCGATCCGGCCGTGCAAGTGGCTCGACATCGAACGTGAGCCGCGCGGCCGCGTGACTTCGGCGACGACTCGCTCCAAAGCCAGGCCTGGCGCCAGATCGAGCATGATCGTGACATCGCCGTCAGCCAGAATCCGCTCCCGAATCTGGCTCGACAAGGCATAGATCAAACTGCCTTCGAGGCCCGTTTCGGTCAAAAGTATTTCACCTTGTCGATTGTGGACTTTACTGTCTACATCGGTGAGCGTGATGGCCACGGGCTTGACCGGTTGACCCGCGAAACGCTCGCGCAGATAGGGGCTCCAGTCCGCGTCGAAGCCGCAGTTCGCGGGCAGCAAGGGCGCGACGGGCACATCGCGCGACGCCATCAGCGGGACCCACGCGGCGTCCGAGCCGAGACGCGGCCAGCTTGCGCCGCCGAGCGCAAACACCACGGCGTCGAAGGTGACGGCTTGCTCGCCGTCGGGCGTGGCGAAACGGAGCGTATGCGTGGCGGCGTCGGCGGCTTCGGCGTCCCAGCCGCACCATTTGTGGCGCATGTGAAAACGCACGCCCGCTTCGCGCAGTCGATGCAGCCACGCCCGCAGCATCGGCGCGGCTTTCATGTCGGCCGGAAAAACGCGCCCCGAACTGCCGACGAATGTTTCCACGCCCAACTCGTGCAGCCACGCGCGCAAAGCGTCGGGATCGAAGGCCCGCACGAGCGGCGCGATCTGCTCGCGGCGCGCGCCGTAGCGGCCGAGAAACGGCTCGAGCGGCTCCGAATGCGTGATGTTCATGCCGCCTTTGCCCGCCATCAGAAACTTGCGGCCGACCGACGGCATGGCGTCATGGACGTCGACCTGCACACCTTGCTGCGAGAGCGCCTCGGCGGCCATCAAGCCGGCGGGGCCGCCGCCGATCACGGCGACGCGGGCGGAATGGAATGAGGATGGCATGCGGGCCTGCGGAAGAGCGGAAGTGGCGGCGCGCCGACGGTTCGGATGATCCGGCGGCGCGAAGGCCGCTATTTTCACACCGTGGACAGCGCAGGGCAAACGCGCGAGCGGATCGGCAGGCCGAAATAGGCTGGGTTCAGGCGCTCCTGCATCCGGCCGGTTTGCTTCGGTGCCTTTGTTATCGAGCGGCGCGACCTATACTTTTCAGACACCTTCCATCGGACGCCGCACGCGTCTTCCTCGCGTCAGACCAACTCGCCACCTTCCCCGCCACCCGGCGCTATCCGCGCAATCGGAGCCGCCGTGTCACGGCCGGCGATCTGGTCCGCGCGTCTGCTGCCTGCGTGGATGTCTGAACGTCATCTGAATCAAGGAGACCGCCATGTCCCGCAAATACATCGATTGCCGCGAGTTTCCGAGCGAAACGAACTGCACCGTCGCCCTGTCTGCCGACAGCGAGAGCGAATTGCTCGACGCCGCCGTTCAGCACGCGGTCACGGTGCACAAACATACGGATTCGCCGGAATTGCGCTCGCAACTCAAGACGCTCTTTCACGACGGCACGCCGCCGGTCGAAGCACCGCGCGCGTGAGCTGCTGTCTTTTGGGGAGCTACAGAACGAGCGACCCGCGCGAACGGCACCTTGCCGCCCGCGCGGGTCGCAGCATCGTCGAACAATGTCCTAGCCGGGGTACGCCTCGTCCACCTTCAACCCGGCGAGCTTGAAGATCACCCGCAGCGTTTGCGGCTTGATATCGCGCCGCGAAGCCAGCGTAGTCATGACGAAGTCGAGCACTTTGGCGTACTTGAGCATCGTCAGACAGGTTTCCATGTCCACGCTGCCGTCGCGCATGACTTCGGCCAGACGCAGCATCTCCGTCGAGATGTCGCGCGCCATTTCCAGCTCGAGTTGCTGCTTCTCGGACCACGCCGGGGTGGCGATCAGTTTCGCCAGCATTTCCTGAAATTTCTGTTCGACGTTTCCGTTGGGTACCGTATCCATTGCCGCCTCTTCTATTTTCCGAGCACGCGTCCGCTTGAAGTCTCGGCGCGCTACTGGTTACGTAACGTTCGGCCCGTGTTCCGGGACCGTCCTCCCCACATGCATTCGGTTCGCGTGGTGAAAGCCACGGCCGCAGCCCGTTGTTATAGGCGGAACAGCCGGCACCATCGTGCCTGGCCGGTACGCAAGCTGCTTTTGTACCTTTCCGAAACCTTCCTCGCGGCGCTTTTCGTGCAGGAAGTGTTCCAGGTTTGTGCTCTTTCTGGCATGGTTTGACGGCTCCTTCGGTCAGCAAGCCGCACTTTGGGTAAACTGGCAGCAACTTTTCCCTTTTTCCGTCGCCTGTCGCACGTTCACGCTGCAATTATTGGCGATTTCCCTCGATGTCCACCAAAACGCACGAAATCCGCCCCAACCAATCCGTCGAATTGCTGAAGGAGCTGCATATCCTCACGCGCGACGGCAAGATGAACCAGGACAGCCGTCGCAAGCTGAAACAGGTCTATCACCTGTTCCAGTTCATCGAGCCGCTGCTCAAAGACCTCCAGAGTGAGCAGGGCGCCGTGACCCTCGTCGACCACGGCGCGGGCAAGTCCTATCTAGGTTTTATCCTGTACGACCTTTTCTTCAAGGAATTTCAGGGCGATGCGGGCGGTGCGTCACACATATATGGTATTGAGACGCGCGAGGAGCTTGTCGCGAAGTCGGAGGAACTGGCCCAACGGCTGGGATTCACCGGCATGTCGTTTCTGAATCTGTCGGTGGCGGACTCGATCACGTCGGACCGCTTGCCGGCCCGGATCGACATCGTGACCGCGCTGCACGCCTGCAACACCGCAACCGACGACGCGCTGCGCTTCGCGCTCGAAAAGAAGGCGAAGTACATCGTGGTCGTGCCGTGCTGTCAGGCCGAGGTGGCGGGGGTTTTGCGGCAGAACAAGGGCAAATCGCTCGGCAACGCCCTCACGGAAATCTGGCGGCATCCGTTGCACACGCGGGAGTTCGGGAGCCAGATCACCAACGTGCTGCGGTGTTTGCAGCTTGAGGCGCACGGCTATCAGGTCAGCGTGACCGAACTGGTGGGCTGGGAGCATTCCATGAAGAATGAACTCATCATCGCCCAGTACAAGGATTTGCCGAGGCGCCGGCCGGCCGAGCGCCTGAACGAGGTGATGGAAACCCTCGGGATCGAGGAGTTGAAGGAACGGTTCTTTGTTTGAGCCTATGGGGCGGCGGCGCGCGGTCGCTTTTGCGGGACGTTGCGCGTATTAGCGCTTCATCAACGCTTCATCAACGCATTCCAGCCCGCCAGCCCGATTCGCCGGAGCGTTTCCTGATTCCGCTCGTAAATCTCTTCAGCGTCGGGAAAAGCCTGAACCGCGCGTTCGATGCTGTCCTCGCGCAGTAAATGCAAAATCGGATACGGCGCGCGATTCGTGTAGTTCTCGATATCGTCGGGCTCACTGCCTTCGAATTGATAAAAGGGATGGAAGCTCGCGATCTGAACGACGCCTTCGAGCCGAAGCTGCTTGAGCATGCGTTCGGCGAAAAACAGGCAATCGTTGTAGTCGAGAAAATCGCTGAGCGCCTGCGGCACGATTAACAGCGTCGTATCCACGGCATCAGGGTAGGCGGCGACCAGCGTCTGAAGCTCGGTTTCCAGATCGGTCAGCACGCCTTCCATGTCCACGGCATCGCTGACGGCATAGCGAATCTGTCCCTTCACATGGACCGCCTTCGCAAACGGGCAGAGATTGAGGCCGATCACAGCCTCGGTCAGCCAGTGACGAGTAGCGGCAACAACGGCATCGTGGGATTCGGCGGACAACGACATGGCAGGCGGCGCGGGAGATAAAGCGCCATTTTAACGGGCGGACCGGCGTCGATTCGCGCCTCGCTCAAACAGAACGTCAAAGCAGAAAATTCGGTTAGCTGCCGCTGCCGCTGCCGCACGCGGCGGCGATCAACTGTGCGGCGACTTTCGGCGCAGCCAGAATGGGCCCGCATCCGGGCCCGTAGGTCTGACTGGCCGCATACACGCCTTCGATCATCAAACCCAGCGCATTGGCGAGCGCTACCGGATCGTCGGCGCCGGCCGCCGTGGTCAGCTCCGTGAGCCGCGCCATCAAGCGCGCTTTGTTGCGAAACACGAATTGCCGCGCCGGATGCGCCGCCTCCGGAAACTCCACCGACACGTTCACGAAAGGACAGCCGCGATAATCGTCGACAGACGCGCGCACCGCGAGGTCGTCGAAATATTGCTGAAGCTGCCTTGCCGGTTCGCCCGGATGTTTGGCGAAGCTCCGCTCCACATAGCTGAAGAACTGCTCGTCCTTGCGCTCCAGATAAGCCATGACCAGCTCGTCTTTCGACGAAAATTGCCGGTACAAGCTCATCTTGTTCACGCCCGCGCGCTCGACCACCGCGTCTACGCCGACGGCTCGCACGCCCTCGCGATAGAACAACTCGTCCGCGGCACGCAGCAAGTGCTGCTGCGCCTGCGGGCCGGCGGTCTGCGCGCCGCGCGTGCGGCGCGCGACGACCGGCTTTGGGGTTTGACTGTCCGACATGGATGACCACCTGAACTCAATTAACGCCTTGACATGTTACCGAGCAGTAACTAAGATCGCAACACCTATTGTGACTGATCTGTCACAAGTCCTTTACCGAACACGTAACAATCTAAGCGGCGTCGCCTGCGGAGCAGGTGTCGATTGGAGAATCCATGAATTGGGCAGCAAGACTGATTGGCGGACGTTTCCACTACGGCTGGTTGACCGTCGCGGTGGTGTTTCTGGTGCTGCTGGCGGCGGCCGGCACGCGCGCCACGCCGAGCGTGATGATGCTGCCGCTCGAGCATCAATTCGGCTGGAGCCGCGCAACGATTTCTCTCGCGATTTCCGTGAACATCGCGCTGTACGGTCTGATGGGACCGTTCGCGGCGGCGGCGATGCAACGTTTCGGTGTGCGCCCCACGCTGCTGGCCGCGCTGGGGACGATGGCGGCGGGCGTCGCGCTGTCGTCGCTGATGACGCACCCGTGGCAGATGGTCCTGATCTGGGGCGTGATGGTCGGCGGCTCGACGGGTGTCGCGGCGCTGTCGCTCTCGGCGACGGTGGTGACGCGCTGGTTCACCACGCGGCGCGGTCTCGTCATGGGCATTCTTACGGCGAGTTCGGCGACCGGCCAACTCGTGTTCCTGCCGATGCTCGCCGCTATCGCCGAGCACCACGGCTGGCGGCAAGTGGTGTGGGTCGTCGCCATTGCGGCCGCGGTCGTGATTCCGCTGGTGGCGTTTCTGTTGCCCGAGCGCCCGGCCGACATGAAGCTGCGCCCGTACGGCGAACCGCACGATTCGCCCATCAACAGCACCGTCACCAAGCAGAATCCGCTGGCGATCGCCTTCGGCACACTCGCCATGGCCAGCAAGACGCGCGACTTCTGGTTGCTGTTTTTCAGCTTCTTTATCTGCGGCGCGAGCACCAACGGCTATGTCGGTACGCATCTGATCGCGATGTGCGGCGACTACGGCATGACGGAAGTGCAGGGCGCTTCCCTGCTCGCCGCGATGGGCATCTTCGATCTGTTCGGCACGACCCTCTCGGGCTGGTTGTCCGACCGCTTCAACAGCCGCGTGCTGCTGTTCTGGTACTACGGTCTGCGCGGGTTGTCGTTGATGTATCTGCCGCACGCGTTCGGCATCGACTTCTTCGGGTTGCCGCTGTTCGCCGTGTTCTACGGCCTCGACTGGATCGCGACCGTGCCGCCGACCGTGCGTCTGGCCACCGACGTCTACGGCAAGGAATCGGCGCCGGTGGTGTTCGGCTGGGTCGTTGCCGGGCATCAGCTCGGCGCGGCGTTCGCGGCGCTCGGCGCGGGTATGCTGCGCGCGAGTCTCGGTACGTACACGGTGGCGTCGATGATTTCCGGCGGCTTGTGCCTCGTGGCGGCGGTGATCGTGTTGCGGATCAACCGGCCCGCCAAAGTGCCGGAACCGCAGGTGGCGTAGAGCCGCACGCAATCGCCCTGAACGATGCCGGCAAAAGCACCGGTATGAAACCGCGCGCGGCTGTTCGGGCATCGCGGCAACGACGGCCCCGCAAGGGGCCGTTTTGCTATCGCAGCCGGTGGTAAACAAACTGCTCGCTTGTTGGCGCACGCGTGCCGAAGCCCGGTTATGCTATGTGACCCCGGGCAGTTGCCCGTCGATCATGAATTTCGACCGAGAGAAGCGCATGACCAACAAACCCGCCCCTACCGCAATTGCCATTCACGAGCTGATTGCAGGCCGCTGGAGCCCGCGCGCGTATTCGAGCGAGCCGGTGAGCCGCGAGCATCTGCACTCCGTGCTCGAAGCGGCACGCTGGGCGCCGTCTTCGTATAACGCGCAGCCGTGGCGTTTTCTCGTATTCGACCGCAGCGTCGATGAAGTCTCGTTCAAGCAGGCCTTCGCCACGCTGGTGCCGTTCAACCAGGGCTGGAATGCGCCCGCGCCGGTGCTGATCGCGGTGACTACGCACACACTGACCAACAAGGGCGAGGTGAATCGCTGCGCGCCGTACGATGCGGGCGCCGCGGCGATGGCGCTGGTCTTGCAGGCGCATGCGCTCGGCCTGGCCGCGCACCAGATGAGCGGTTTCGACCCGAACGCGTTCCGCACCGCATTCAAGCTGCCGAACGACGTCGAAGTGATCGCGATGATTTCGCTCGGCCACTACGGCGACGTGGACAAACTGGACCCGGTGTTGCGTGAGCGCGAGAAATCAGTGCGTCAGCGTCTGCCGCTGGCGGAAATTGCTTACGGCGGCGGCTGGAAGAAGGCGTTCTGAGCGGTTTTCCAGCTTATGTATTGAGTAAAACGAACGCGCGGCGCTGACCGCGCGTTTTTTATTCGGCGTCATCCGCGACACTCGACAGCGGCGTCGCCACGCTCTCCAGCGACTTGCGCTCCGCATCCACGCCCCAGATTGCCGCGATCACCGCCGCCGCCAGCATCAGACCCGAGCCGACCAGATAGCCGGAAAACACTTCGCTGCGCTGATGCGTGTCGATCAGCCGGCCAAAAAACGCCGGCCCGGCGATGCCGCCGAGCGCCGTGCCGAACGCGTAGAAAACCGCAATGGCCAGCGCGCGAATTTCCAGCGGAAACGATTCGCTGACGGTCAGATAGGCCGAACTCGCGGCCGCGGACGCGAAGAAGAAAATCACCATCCACGCGATCGTCTGCATCGCGACGGTGAGCATCTGCTGCTCGAACAGGTAGCCGCTCAGCGTCAGCAGGATGCCGGAGATCGCGTAAGTCGCCGTGATCATTTTGCGCCGCCCGATCACGTCGAAGAGCCGCCCGAGCAGCAGCGGTCCGAGGAAATTGCCGAGCGCAAAGGGCAGCAGATACCAGCCGATGCGATCGCCCGGCACGTGGTAGAAATCGGTGAGCACAAGTGCGTAGGTGAAAAAGATCGCGTTGTAACAAAACGCCTGCGCGGTCATCAGCGACAGACCGACCAGCGCGCGCCGTCGGTGCACGTTAAAGAGCGTATGGAATACCTCGCGCAGCGGCGTGTGTCCGCGAGCGCGTAGGCGCAGGCGCGTGAGGTCGTTGTCGGAGAGCGCGTGGCCTTCGTTGCGAAAGCGCGTTTCGATGCCTTCGACAATCGCGCGCGCGTCGCGCTCGTCGCCGTGCGTCAGGAGCCAACGCGGGCTTTCGGGCACCCAGATGCGCATAGGCAAAATCCCCAGAGCGAGCACCGCGCCGATAAAGAAACAGGCGCGCCAGCCCCAGTCGGGCGGCAGCAGATGCGGATCGAGCAGTACCAGCGAGCCGGCCGCGCCGAGGCCCGCGCCGACCCAGAACGTGCCGTTGATGCCCAGATCGGTCCAGCCGCGCACACGGGCTGGCGTGAATTCCTGGATCGTCGAATTGATCGCCGTATATTCGCCGCCAATCCCGGCGCCGGTCAGGAAGCGAAACAGCAGAAAACTCGCCAGATTCCACGACAGCGCGGTTGCCGCCGTCGCTGCCAGATACAGGGCGAGCGTGATGAAAAACAGCTTGCGGCGTCCGAGCCGGTCGGTGAGCCAACCGAATCCCAGCGCGCCGAGCACCGCCCCGGCGATGTAGGCGCTACCGGCCAGACCGACGTCGGCGTTGGTAAAGTGCAACGATGGACTAGACTTCAACGCACTTGCGACCGCGCCCGCCAGCGTGACTTCCAGACCGTCGAGCAGCCACGTCACGCCAAGCGCCACCACGATCAGCGAGTGAAACCGGCCCCACGGCAGACGGTCGAGCCGCGAAGGCAGATCCGTTTCGACGACCGTGGCGTTTTTTTCGTGGACAGCGGCAGTAGGCGGCGCGCTCATTGCTTGAAGTCTCCTCAATTCCGAAAATTGGCGGTATATCCTGTCAAAATGAGCAATATTCGTTCCGTCGAACTGCGTGTTTGCGTTCTCGCGAGCGTGCCTGAAACGTCAGTTGATGCTGATTGGGCTTTCGTGTTACAAAGCCGCTCCCCTTCTGTCCGCGCCAGCCGTGAGCGGCGATTCCTGCCATGAACTATTGCGCGATTGACTTCGGTACTTCCAATTCGGCTGTGGCCGTTCCTGTCGACGGCGCGCTCAAGCTCGCGCCGGTCGAGGGCGCCTACACGACGTTGCCCACCTCGGTCTTTTTCAATACCGACGAAAACACCCGCGAATTCGGGCGGGCGGCGCTCGCAGCTTATATCGACGGCTTCGACGGCCGTCTGATGCGTTCAATGAAGAGCATTCTCGGCTCGCCGCTCGCCGAGAACTCCACCGATCTCGGCGACGGCTCGGCGATCAAGTACACGGACGTGATCGCGATTTTCGTCGAGCATCTCAAGCGCTCGGCGGAAAAAAGCGCCGGCGGCCCGATCCATCGCGCCGTGCTGGGCCGCCCGGTGTTTTTTGTCGACGACGACCCGCGTGCCGATCAGATGGCGCAGCAGCAGCTCGAAGCCGCCGCGCGCTCAGTCGGCCTGCGGGAAATTCACTTTCAGTATGAGCCGATCGCGGCCGCGTTCGACTACGAATCGCATCTGACGGAAGAAGGGCTCGTGCTGGTGGCCGATATCGGCGGCGGTACCTCGGACTTTTCGTTGGTGCGAGTCGGGCCGGAGCGGATGAAGCGTGTCGAGCGCAAGGACGACGTGCTGGCCCACCACGGCGTGCACGTCGCCGGCACGGATTTCGACCGTCGCGTGGAACTGGCGACGATCCTGCGGGAAATGGGATATCAGACGCTCGACCCGGAAGGCCGTGAGATTCCGAACCGGATTTATTTCGATCTGGCGACCTGGCATCTGATCAACACCGTCTACGCCCCGAAGCGTGTCAACGAGCTCGCGCTAATGCGGCACCTGTTCACCGAGGTCAAGCATCACGACCGCCTGATGCGCGTCGTGGAACGCCGCCTGGGTCATGCGCTGGCCGCTCACGCGGAAGAGGCGAAGATCGGCGTGGCGGCGGGCGGAGAGACCGTGATCGACCTTGATGAAGTGGAAGACGACTTGCGTCTGGCGTTCGACGAAGCGCAACTCATCAAGGCCGGCCAGGACGAAACGCTGCGCATCGTGCAGGCGGCACGCGACACTGTGCAGGCGGCCGGCGTGGCGACACGCGACGTCAATGCGATTTACTTTACGGGCGGTTCGACCGGATTGGCATTTCTATCGGGCGCATTGGCGGCGGCATTTCCCGATGCTAAAGCGGTATTCGGCGACCGGCTCGCGAGTGTCGCGACTGGACTCGGCATTCACGCACGGCGTGTATTCGGATAACCAGAATCATCAATCGCATACTGCGAAGATAATCACCGTTCGCAATAGCGGCGGATATAAAAAAACCCCGCCGAGGCGGGGTTTTTTTGCGTCCAGAAGGAAGCGTGTTGCTTACACCGGCTTGATGTTAGCAGCTTGCTTGCCCTTCGGGCCCGTCTTCACTTCAAACGTAACCTTTTGGTTTTCTTGCAGCGTCTTGAAGCCTTCCGTGCGGATTTCCGAGAAATGCGCGAACAGATCTTCGCCGCCGCCGTCCGGCGTGATGAAGCCAAAGCCCTTTGCGTCATTGAACCACTTGACGGTACCGGTTTCCATATTACTTGTTCCTAAAGATGGTAAATAAGGCCGAAGCCCAGAGGGTGCATGAAAATCAAGGAAGGGGTAATGGGACCAACCGGAGTACCGTTGATGGGCGAACTACGAAAGACCAATTCACTCGCCGCTTGAAATCCTGCCCCGACGTTATACGGCGATTTTGAGAGAAGGTCAACAGTCTCCCCACAACTTTACGAACTTTCGCTAGCTTGGCGTAAAAGTTGCTTACAAAGCTTGCTATTCATCTGAATTTTTTGCTAGGGACAACCCTTAGTTTCGATGCGGGGGCTGGGTGCAACCGTTAAACTACGCGCCTCGCGTCGGTTGCACCTGTTTGGAATGGCCGTCGCGTACGCATGATTGTCGCCCATTTCCAGCGCCTCCAAGGCGATGTGACGCGGTGCCGACATGGTTCTGCTGCAAATTTGCATGGAGCGGAGTTGGTGCTGAAGCGCTCACTCCGGCCGACACAGGAGAAGACGTGAAAAGTTCTATACAACGGAACATCGGGCCATTCGCGCTGATGCTGACGGGCTTAGGTTCCATCATCGGATCGGGCTGGCTTTTCGGCGCGTGGAAGGCTGCAAAAATTGCCGGGCCCGCTGCCGTTTGTGCATGGGTGATCGGCGCGGTTGTGATTCTCGCGATCGCATTGACGTACGCGGAACTCGGCGCGATGTTCCCGGAGTCCGGCGGCATGGTGCGTTATGCGCGCTACTCGCACGGTGCGCTGGTGGGTTTCATCAGCGCATGGGCCAACTGGATTGCCATTGTTTCGGTGATTCCGATCGAGGCCGAAGCGTCCATTCAATATATGAGCACGTGGCCCTATCCCTGGGCGCATGCGCTATTCGTGGATGGATCATTAACCACGAACGGGTTATTGTTGTCCGCGGCGCTCGTGATCATTTACTTCATGCTGAACTACTGGGGCGTGAAACTGTTTGCGCGTGCCAATTCGGCGATCACGATCTTCAAGTTCCTGATTCCTGGCGCGACGATCCTCGGCTTGATGTTCGCGGGCTTCCACAAGGAAAACTTCGGCGAAGCGAGCACCTTCGCGCCGTACGGCTGGTCGGCGGTGCTGACGGCGGTGTCGACGAGCGGCATCGTGTTCGCGTTCAACGGTTTCCAGAGCCCGATCAATCTCGCCGGTGAAGCGCGCAATCCGGCCAAGAGCGTGCCGTTCGCGGTGATCGGCTCGATCCTGCTGGCGCTGGTGATCTACGTTCTGCTGCAGATTGCGTATATCGGCGCGGTGAATCCGAGCGACGTGATGAAGGGCTGGAGCCACTTCAACTTCGCTTCGCCGTTCGCGGAGCTCGCGATCGCGCTGAACCTGAACTGGCTGGCGATCCTGCTGTACGTCGACGCATTCGTCAGCCCGAGCGGCACCGGCACGACCTACATGGCGACCACCAGCCGCATGATCTACGCGATGGAGCGCAACAACACGATGCCCAAGATGTTCGGCAACGTCCACCCGTTCTATGGCGTGCCGCGTCAGGCAATGTGGTTCAACCTGCTGGTGTCGTTCATTTTCCTGTTTTTCTTCCGCGGCTGGAGTTCGCTCGCGGCGGTGATTTCGGTCGCAACCGTGATTTCGTACCTGACCGGTCCGATCAGCCTCATGGCGCTGCGCCGTGCGGCGACGGACCTCGAGCGTCCGCTGCATATCCCGGGCATGAAGATCATTGCGCCGTTCGCGTTCGTCTGCGCGTCGCTGATTCTGTACTGGGCGAAGTGGCCGCTGACCGGCGAAATCATTCTGCTGATGGTCGTCGCGTTGCCGGTCTACTTCTACTTCCAGGCGAAGTCGGGTTTCGCTGGCTGGGGACGTGATCTGAAGGCGGCGTGGTGGCTGGTCGCTTATCTGCCGGTGATGGCGATTCTGTCGCTGATCGGCAGCAAGCAGTTCGGCGGTCACGACCTGATCCCTTATGGCTGGGACATGGTGGTGGTGATCGCGTTTTCGCTGGTGTTCTATTACTGGGGCGTGACGAGCGGTTATCGCTCGGAATACCTGGACGAGCGCAGCGAGCATGACGAAGTGCTCGAAGGCATGGGCGCTCATTAAAGTGTTGCGCTGAAGCTTGTGGAAAAAACCCCCGCCGGAGTTGCTCAGGCGGGGGTTTTTCTTTTCTAAGGTGCCTATGACCTTGCGTTAGGCTGTGCCGAACACGTAGTTCGTCATGGCGAGCGAGCGCTGGTAGGTGCCGAGCGACTGGATAGCCAGCGAGTAATCGTCGTCCGCCACACCCAATGCGGCGAATACCGGCAGTAGATGCTCGTCGGTGGGATGCATCAGCACCGCATGTGGCGCCTGGCGGCGATAGTCGAGCAGCGCGTCGATATCGTGCGCGGCGAGTTTTTCCTCGAACCAGTCGGTAAATTCGGCGACCCTTGGATCGGCGTCCTCAGGGCGCGCGGAGAAGTCGGCGGCGCGCAGATTGTGGGTGATCTGGCCGGAGCCGATCACCATCACGCCGTCGTCTTTCAGCGACCGCAGCGCCCGGCCGACGCGAAAGTGATGCGCCGCGTCCATGTGCGGCTGGATCGACAACTGGGCGACGGGTATATCGGCCTCCGGAAACATGAGCAGCATCGGGACCCACGCACCGTGATCGAGTCCGTGCGGCTGAGCGCCGGCGAGGATGCCGCTCTCGCCGAGCAACACGGCGGCGCGGCGCGCCACATCGGGCGCACCCGGGGCCGGGTACTGAATTTCGTACAACTGACGCGGAAAGCCGTAGAAATCGTGAATGGTTTCCGGCGCCGTGGACGTGCTCGCCACCGGCTGCGCCGTGCCCCAATGGGCCGACAGCATCAGCACGGCTTTCGGACGCGGCAACTGGGCACTCAGCGTACCGAATTCGGCGGACGGCAGCGACGGGTCGATCGGCAGCGTGGGCGCGCCGTGGGACAGAAAAAGCGAGGGTAAGCGGTTCATGGCAGCAACGCGGCCGCGAGGGCGCGGCGCAAAGATTGGGTTGCTACCAATATAGGGGTCTACCGTGATTTGATAAACGGGCTAAAACAGAATTGATTGTGTCGCAGATGTTGTGAATGCGTGCGTATGCACGGACATCATCGCCCGGCGGAGGTGACGCGTTATTCCTGCGTGCCGCGCAGCCCAGCCCACGCCGGCGACAAAGCCGGTCCGAGCGCAAACAGATCCAGCACGCGCGCCACAGTGTGATCGACCATTTCGTCGATGGAAGCGGGTTGGTTGTAGAAGGCAGGCAAAGGCGGGAAGATTACGCCGCCCATTTCAGTGACGGCCGTCATGTTGCGCAGATGCGCCAGATTGAACGGCGTTTCGCGCACGAGCAGCACGAGGCGGCGGCGCTCCTTGAGCGTAACGTCGGCGGCGCGCGTGATCAGGTTGTCCGAGAAACCGTGCGCGACGCTGGCGAGCGTCTTCATGGAGCAAGGGGCGACGACCATGCCGTCGGTGGCAAACGAGCCGGACGCGATGCTCGCACCGACGTCGCGCACCGAATGAACGACATCCGCGAGCGGATGCACGTCTTCTTTGCTCAACTGGAGTTCGTGCTGGATATTGAGCCAGCCCGCGCTCGAAATCAGCAGATGGCTCTCGACGCCGCCCAGCCGGCGCAGCGTTTCGAGTATCCGGATGCCGTAGATGGCACCCGTCGCGCCGGTGATCGCGACGATCAGCCGGCGTGGCGCCGCAGCGCGTGTTTCCATGGCTCGCGGCGCCTAAGGAGAGAAACGTGTGAACCGGGCCGCTTAGGCCGCGGCGAACAGCTGCTGCAGTTCGCCCGATTCGTACATTTCCATCATGATGTCCGAGCCGCCGACGAATTCGCCCTTCACGTACAGCTGCGGAATGGTCGGCCAGTTCGAGAATTGCTTGATCCCCTGGCGGACTTCGTCGTCTTCGAGCACGTTGACGGTCTTGATCTCACCGACGCCGCACGCCTTCAGAATCTGAATGGCGCGGCCCGAAAAGCCGCACATCGGGAACTGAGCGGTGCCCTTCATGAAGAGGACGACATTGTTCTCGTCGACGATTTGCTTGATGCGTTGTTGCGTATCCATGACTGACCTTGCGGTTCCGTTATGTGTAGGGAATAGGCTGAAATGATAGCGGATTTCGATACAGCCGGCCGAGCGCCGCTTTGTCCGAGCAGCGTTTGTGGATATTTGCCGGTTCGCGTCAGCCGTCCAGACGCCCGCCACTGATCCGTTCGATGCCCGCCAGGTCGCACTCCGAGCGGACTTGCACGAAACCTTGTGCCGCCAGCAGCGCGCGCACGGCTTCGGCCTGATCGTAGCCGTGCTCGATCCACAATACGCCGCCGGCGGCAAGCCGGGCGGGGGCGCCAGCGATGATGACGCGGATCGCGCTGAGTCCGTCGGCTTCGTCGGTGAGCGCGCCGCGCGGTTCGAAACGCAGATCGCCTTCGTCCAGATGCGGGTCGCCGCTCGCGATATACGGCGGATTGCTGACGATCGCGTCAAAGCGCAACGAGGCGTCCAGCGAGTCGTACCAGTCGCTTTGGGTCAACGCCACGGCGCCGCCGGGGCGTTGCGCGTCGAGCAGGCGGGCGGCGTTGCGCGTGGCGACCGCCAGTGCTTCAGCGGAACGGTCGAGCGCCCACACTTGCGCGTCGGGCCGCATCGACGCAATCGCGACGGCAACGGCGCCGGTCCCCGTGCCGAGATCCAGCACGCGCGGCCGCACGTGGTTTTCCAGCGCCGTCAGCGCAGTCTCGACCAGCAATTCGGTTTCAGGGCGCGGAATCAGCACGTGCGGCGTGACTTCGAAATCCAGCCCAAAAAATTCGCGCGCGCCGACCAGTTGCGCCACAGGCTCGCCGGCTATGCGCCGCGCTTCGAGCATCTGGTAACGCTCGACGAACTGGGTGTCGAGCGCTTCGTCGCTGCGTGTAATCAGCTGCGTGGGTCGCCAGCCGAGCACATGCGTGAGCAGGATGCGCGCTTCGAGCGGCGGCAGCGTCGAGGCGCGCAGTAGCGCGGCAGGTGTGGCGGACGTGGCAGGTTTGGCCGAACTCATGCGCGCTTCAGTCCGCGTCGCCCAGCGAGGCCAGCAATTCCGCCTGGTGCTCGCTGACGAGCGCCGCGATCAGTTCGTCGAGATCGCCGTCCATAATCGCGTCGAGGCGGTAAAGCGTCAGGTTGATACGATGATCCGTCAGTCGCCCTTGCGGGAAGTTGTACGTGCGAATCCGCTCCGAGCGGTCGCCCGAGCCGATCAGGCTCTTGCGCGTGGCGGCTTCCTTCGCCTGCTGCTCGTGCGATTGCTTGTCCTTGATGCGCGCGGCCAGCACCTTCAGAGCGCGATCCTTGTTCTTGTGCTGCGAGCGGTCGTCCTGACATTCGACGACGATCCCTGTCGGCAAGTGCGTGACGCGCACCGCGGAATCGGTCTTGTTGATGTGCTGCCCGCCCGCGCCGGAGGCGCGAAACGTGTCGATCCGCAAATCAGCGGGATTGATCTCGACTTCGCCGATTTCGTCCGCTTCCGGCATGACCGCGACCGTGCACGCCGACGTGTGAATGCGCCCTTGCGTTTCGGTCGCCGGCACACGTTGCACGCGGTGGCCGCCGGACTCGAACTTGAGCTTCGAATAGGCGGCTTCGCCCGCAATGCGCACGATCACTTCCTTGTAGCCGCCCAGGTCCGACTCGCTCGCCGACATCATTTCCGCTTGCCAGCGGTTGCGTTCGGCAAAGCGCAGGTACATGCGCAGCAGGTCGCCCGCGAACAGCGCGGATTCGTCGCCGCCCGTGCCGGCGCGGATTTCGAGGAAGATGTTGCGGTCGTCGTTCGGATCTTTCGGCAGCAGCATTTTCTGCAACTCGGCGCCCAGCTTTTCCATGCGCTCGCGGGCGGCGCGAATTTCATCTTCGGCGAAGTCGCGCATCGACGCATCCGCCAGCAATTCCTGCGCGGTGGTTGCGTCGTTCATGGCCTGCCGCCACAGCGCGTAGTGGTCCACCACCGGTCCGAGCTCGGCGTGTTCCCGCGTGAGCTTGCGGTATTGGTCGAGATTCGAGGTGATGTCCTCGCGGCTCAACAGATCGTTCAGTTCGGCCAGCCGGGTAGTGAGCTGGTCGAGCTTGCGTTGCATGCTCGTTTTCATCGGACGGGGTATCGGAGCGGGCTCCGGCAAAGACGACGACTAGGGGAATGGGCGGATGCCCTGGTCTGAAGCACGTCGCGGGCCACTCGCGGGTAGCCCGGTCAGCGCGGCGGTGGCTGCGCCGCTAACGCTCCGTGGAACCGGAGTGTTTGTAGAAACCGCTCATGAGTTCGATGAGCGTGTCGCGGTTCTCGCTGCTCGCGCGATTGAGCGCGTGCGTAGGACCGTGGATCAGTTTATTGGTGAGCGATTGCGACAGCGCTTCGAGCACGGCGGCCGGATCTTCGCCGCGCGCGAGCATTTTCTGCGCGCGTTCGACTTCGGCGCGGCGCAGCACGTCGGCCTGCGTGTGCATATGGCGGATCACCGGCACGATGCTGCGTGCGTCCAACCATTGCATGAAATTCTGCACGCGCGTTTCGATGATCGCTTCAGCTTGCGCCACGGCGGCTTGCCGCGACGCATTGCCTTCGCGGACGATCGCGCCGAGGTCGTCGACGGTATAGAGGAACACATCTTCGAGCTTGCCGACTTCGGGTTCGATATCGCGCGGAACGGCCAGATCGACCATGAAAATCGGCCGGTGACGACGCGCTTTCACTGCCCGCTCGACCGCGCCCAAACCGATGATCGGCAAGGTGGACGCCGTGCACGACACGATAATGTCGAACTCATGCATGCGCGAAGGCAGTTCCGACAGCGGAATGGCCCGGCCGTTGAAACGCTCGGCGAGACGCGTGCCGCGCTCGGCCGTGCGATTCGCGACCACGAGTTCACGCGGCTGCTGCGCCGCGAAGTGCGTGGCGCACAGCTCGATCATTTCGCCCGCGCCGATGAACAGCACGCGCTGGTTCGAGACCTTGTCGAAAATCCGCTGGGCGAGGCGCACCGCGGCGGCCGCCATGGAAACCGACTGCGCGCCGATTTCGGTCGTGCTACGCACTTCCTTCGCCACGGCGAAGGTGCGCTGGAACAACTGGTTCAGATAGGTGCCGAGCGCGCCCGCTTCGGACGCGGTACGCACCGCGTCCTTCATTTGTCCGACGATTTGCGTCTCACCCAGCACCATCGAATCCAGCCCGGAAGCGACGCGAAACGCGTGGCGCACGGCTTCCGACTGCGGCAGCGCATAGACGTGCGGCGCGAGCTGCTCGATGGGCAGGTTGTGGTACTTGGAAAGCCACTGGATCGCGGCTTCGCGCGCCGCCTGGTCGTCGGTCGCGCAGTAGAGTTCGGTGCGATTGCAGGTGGAGAGAATGGCCGCTTCAGGCGCCGTGCGTGCCGACGGGCCGAGCCAGATGCTCTTGAAGGTGTCCAGAGCAGGCTTGATCTGTTCGAGCGGAAACGCCACGCGTTCGCGCAAGGCGACAGGCGCAGTGTGGTGATTGATTCCGATCGTTAGAAGCTGCATTTGGGGGAGCTATGGTTTAGCCCAATATTATAGCGTTTCCACGATTTCCACATTGCGCGCGGCTTATTCCGCGTTTACAACGGCCTCCAGCGGGATCGCGTCGAGTTGATAGCCGAAACCGTAAAGCGGCGTCAGGCAATAGCCGTGTTCCGGATGAAGCTGCAATTTATTGCGCACGCGCGACGCGTGCGTGTCCACGGTGCGCGACCTTACGTCGCGTCGGCGCGTCCAGACGTTTTCAAGAATATGCGCTCGCGACACCGGCCGCGAGAGATTGCTGAACAACAGCAGCGCAAGGCGGAATTCCTTCGGCGTCAGCGAGACTGTTTGCTTACGGAACGTGACGAGAAATTGCGCCGCATCGAACGCATATTCGCCGATGATGTCGCGCCGCCGGTTGGGCGGGCGCCGCAAGCCGGCGCGGCGCAGCAGCGCGTCGACGCGGGCCAGCATCTCGGGGCCGCGGACCGGCTTGGTCAGGCAGTCGTCGGCGCCGGCGTGCAGCGCGGCGACAATCTGGCTTTCGCGCGGCGCCGACATCAGCACGATCACCGGCAACCCCGGCAGGATGGCGCGGGCTCGAGGAATGACGTCTTCGGCGGAATGGTCGCCGGCCCAGCTTTCGGTGATGAGAAGGTCGAAGAATTCTTCGTTCGCGTGCTTGAGAAACGGCACGCTCGCGATGAAGTGCTGACACAGATGACCGCCGGCGAAGACCAACCGGCCGACCAGTTCAGCATGCCGCAAGTCCGGCTCGATAAGGGCAATTCGCATGACGCGCTTTCAGCGTGGCAATCACCGGGGACCAGGCTTTTCCGTAAGGCTGACAGCTTGCCTAACATCACCCCGACCCCTAAACTCAACCGCTATGCGGAAAGCGCCGTGCTGAACTTCTATAGTTAATGAGACAAAAATGCTAGCTGTGTTGGCCCCTTGCGCCCATGAGACGAATCCGAAACTGCGCGAGGCCAGCCGTTAATGGGGTGGCCCGGCCTTGTAGTGTTGGGGGCGGCGATCGGCCTCGC
Source organism: Paraburkholderia sp. BL27I4N3 (assembly GCF_003386115.1). Classification (NCBI taxonomy): domain Bacteria; kingdom Pseudomonadati; phylum Pseudomonadota; class Betaproteobacteria; order Burkholderiales; family Burkholderiaceae; genus Paraburkholderia; species Paraburkholderia sp. BL27I4N3. The sequence goes on from NZ_QREJ01000001.1 coordinate 4,689,763, forward strand.
GGGCTGGTGGTTGCATCCGCTGCGACGCGCGAGCCGCGCCCGGTGGTGGGTGGCGCTGCTGGCCGGCGTGCTGGGCGCGGCCGTCGCGCACATGGCCGGCAACGTGATTGGTCTCTTCCATGACGGCGATACGCTCGAATGGCCGGTCTGCACCGGCGTCGCGTTGATCGCCGTTGCCGTGACGGTCGGCTTGCTTTCCCGTCGATGAATATTTGCAGGTGACTCCGATGAATGCCCGACTCCCCGAAACTTCCTCCATTCCCGAACGGCTTGCCACCTTGCGCAACGCAATGGCGCGCGAAGGCGTGGCCGCCTATCTGGTGCCGTCCGCCGACCCGCATCTGTCCGAGTATCTGCCTGGGCGCTGGCAAGGCCGGCAGTGGCTGTCCGGTTTCACCGGCTCGGCCGGCACGCTGGTCGTGACCGCGGACTTCGCCGGCGTCTGGACAGACAGCCGCTATTGGGAACAGGCCAATGCGCAACTGGCCGGCACCGGCGTTCAGCTCATGAAAATGACCGGCGGCCAGCAGACCGTGCCGCATTTCGAATGGCTCGCTCAGAACGTGCCGGCTGGCGCCACGGTCGGCGTGGATGGCGCCGTGCTTGGCGTAGCGGCGGCGCGTGCCTTGAGCCAGGCACTGAACGCCCGCGGCGTGCAGCTGCGTACCGACGTCGATCTGTTCGACGCGATCTGGCCGCAGCGTCCGTCGCTGCCGGCGGCCGCCGTGTTCGAGCACGCCGCGCCGCACGCGAGCGTCGCCCGGTCGGACAAGCTCGCGCAGATTCGCCGCGCGATGGCTGACAAAGGCGCGCAATGGCACTTCATCTCCACGCTCGACGATCTCGCGTGGCTGCTGAATCTGCGCGGCGCCGACGTCAGCTACAACCCCGTGTTCGTGGCGCATGCGCTGATCGGTGTCGACCACGCGTCGCTGTTCGTCGCAGACGGCAAGGTGCCGCAGGCGCTAGCCGACGCGCTCGCGAAGGACAACATCAGCGTCGAGCCGTACGCGAAGGCGGCGGACGCACTGGCCGCGCTGCCCGCCGGCAGCACGCTGCTGATCGACCCGCGCCGTATCACGTTCGGCTCGCTGCAATCGGTGCCGTCGACGGTCACGGTGGTCGAGGCGGTCAATCCGTCCACCTTCTTCAAATCGCGCAAGACCGAGGCGGAAGCCGAGCATGTGCGCGAGACAATGGAACAGGACGGCGCGGCGCTGGCGGAATTTTTCGCGTGGTTCGAAGGCGCGCTGGGCAACGAGACGATCACCGAACTCACCATCGACGAACGTTTGACGGCCGCTCGCGCGCGCCGTCCGGGCTTCGTGTCGCTGAGCTTTGCGACGATCGCCGGCTTCAACGCGAACGGCGCGATGCCGCACTACCGCGCCACCGAGGAATCGCATTCGGTGATCGAAGGCGACGGCCTGTTGCTGATCGATTCGGGCGCGCAGTATCTGAGCGGCACGACCGACATTACGCGCGTGGTGCCGATCGGCACCCCTGGCGACGCGCAGCGGCGCGATTTCACGATCGTACTGAAGGGCACCATGGCGCTCTCGCGCGCGCAGTTCCCGCGCGGCATCCGTTCGCCGATGCTCGACGCGATCGCCCGCGCGCCGATCTGGGAAGTCGGCGCCGATTATGGCCACGGCACCGGTCACGGCGTGGGCTACTTCCTGAACGTGCACGAAGGTCCGCAAGTGATCTCGCACTACGCGCCGGCCGAACCGTGGACGGCGATGGAAGAGGGCATGATTACCTCGGTCGAACCGGGCATTTACCGTCCGGGCAAATGGGGCGTGCGAATCGAGAATCTGGTGCTGAACGTGCCGGCCGGTGAAACCGAGTTCGGCGATTTCCTCAAGTTCGAGACTTTGACGCTGTGCCCGATTGATACGCGTTGTCTAGACCTGTCGCTGCTGCGCGAGGACGAGCGCGCGTGGCTGAACGCGTATCACGAGACGGTGCGCACGCGGCTGTCGCCGCACGTGTCGGGCGACGCCAAGGCGTGGCTGGAGCTGCGCACGCAACCCATCTGATCGCAATCGGAAACGAGCTTACGGAGCGTGCATGGCCATCAAGGCAGTGGTGTTCGATTTCGGCGGCGTGCTGATCGACTGGAGTCCCGAGTATCTGTATCGGGAACTGATCCCTGACGAAACCGAGCGGCGCTGGTTTCTGACCCACGTCTGCTCGATGGACTGGGTGATCCGTCAGGACGGCGGCCAGCCGATCGTCGAGGCCACAGCCGAACTGGTGGCGAAGTTTCCCGATCACGAAGCGCTGATCCGCGCGTTCTACGAGCGCTGGCACGAGATGGTGGCCGGTGTGCTGGAAGAGGGCGTGGCAATCATGGAAAAGCTCGAAGCGGCCGAAGTGCCGCTTTTCGGGCTGACCAACTGGTCGGCGGAAACCTTTCCGTATGCGTGGGAGCATTACCCGGTGTTGCGGCGCTTTCGCGACATTGTCGTGTCGGGGCGAGTGAAGATGGTGAAGCCCGATCCGGCCATTTTCGCGACCATGCGCGAGCGGATCGAGGCGCAATTGCCCGGCATCGAGCCTGCCGAACTCGTCTTCATCGACGACAACCTGAGGAACGCCGAGGCCGCGACGGCGCTCGGCTGGCATGGCGTGCATCACACCAGCGCCGCGCGAACCGAAGCGAAACTGCGCGAGCTTGGCTTGCCGGTTTAAGGCTGTGGCGTCTGCCCCGGCCTACTGGCCGAGCAGATTTTTCAACGCGTTACCCAAGCCTTTCACGGTTTCGCCTGCGCCCTTTGCCACGTCTTCGACGCTCACACCCAGCGCCTTGGCGAAGCCGTTGCCGATGCGCTTTATCAGCCCCTCCTGCACCGAGAATTTCGGGTCGCGCAAATTCCCATCCAGTACGAAATGCAGCGTGATGTCGCCGTTGTGCGACTTGAGCGCGGCGACCGCAGCCTTGGTCGGAATCGACATGAAAGTGTCGAGCGGACTGCCGCTGTCGGCGAGTTGCAGATTGTGGATGGTCAGCGTGCCGGGTGCGTGCAACTGATAGTTGCTCACCGTCGAGTCCACTGTCAGATCGACCGTGCCGCCCGCCACTTGCGCCTTGGCGCCGGCTTTCTTGATCAGATACGGGTCGAGCATCACGATATCGACGCCGCGCAGCTTGCTCGTAGTCTGCGAATCCTTGCTGGCGACCTTGATCCAGCCGCCGAACGACACCGTGCCCGTATGCTGCGGGCCCTTGATAGAGCCCGTGACATTGACATGGGTCGGGTCAGTGAGCGCGGGCAGGCGCAAATTATCGACTGTCGCGTTGGCATCGCTCACCGTCACCTTGAAGGGCGGCGGGCCAACTGTCATGTCGTAGAAGTGGAAGTTGCCCCGTTCGAAGCTGATGTGGTCGAACTGCTTTTCGCGTGGAATGGACATCGCCGTGCCGCTGCCTTCGGTGTCGGATCGATTCACCGTTTCTCGTAGATTCGGCATCAGGCGAATCGCGCCGTCCTTCGTGCGCAGCACGGCGATGTCGAAGCCGCGTACCACCACGCTGCGAATATGCATGCGTCGCGCGATCAGATCGCGAATGTCGGGTGTGAGGGTGATTTCGTCCGCTCGGAGCGGATCGCCGGCCGGCCAGCCGGGCGGCGCCTTGAGAAGAACGTTGGTGAGATGAACCGAAGTGAGGCCGACCTCGATAGTTTCGGCGCTGCCCAAGGGACCGAGCGCCGCGATCACGCGCTCCTTGACCTCGCGTTGCGCGAACTGCAAGGCGCCGACCACGACGACGATCAGCACCAGCAGCACACCGCCCACGGCGACGGCCCAGCGCTTGCCCTTCGACATCGCCATGCTTGCCTCCTCGTCACCGCCTGTCGCGCGGTGTGGCAGTGATCGGTCTGTGTGTGCACGCCGGGCGGCGCGCGCTCTTAGATGTGTCTGTCCAAGGCGGAACGCGCGACACGCATTCCGCCGCGACGACGTGTATCACGCCATTGCGAGCAATGCGTGTGCCCTGCCGCTCATACGGGTGATGCCCTAGGCGTGTTCGCGCCGTGAGCCAGGTTGCACTTCGAAGTGACGTCGTCCGAGCGCCTGAAACACGGGCATCTGGGCGGCGCACGCGTCGATCAATCCGACGCGCAGGCCGCCCGATCCGGGCTTATCGCGCGATCGGCTTGTAACGCAGACGCTTCGGACGCGCAGCTTCTTCACCCAGACGCGCGCGCTTGTCCGCTTCGTATTCCTGGTAGTTGCCGTCGAAGAACGTGATTTGCGAATCGCCTTCGAACGCCAGGATGTGCGTGGCGATCCGGTCGAGGAACCAGCGATCGTGCGAGATCACCAGCACCGAGCCGGCGAACTCGAGCAAGGCGTCTTCGAGCGCGCGCAGCGTTTCGACGTCGAGGTCGTTCGACGGTTCGTCCAGCAGCAGGACGTTGCCGCCCGCGATCAGCGTTTTCGCCAGATGCAGCCGGCCGCGCTCACCGCCCGACAGGTTGCCGACAATCTTTTGCTGATCGCCACCCTTGAAGTTGAAGCGGCCAATGTAAGCACGCGACGGCGTTTCGTACTTGCCAACCGTCAGCACGTCGGCGCCGCCGGAAATTTCCTCGAATACGGTCTTCGAGGCGTCGAGCGCGTCGCGGCTTTGATCCACGTACGCGAGCTTGACGGTCGGGCCTTGCACGATCTCGCCCGAGTCCGGTTGTTCGCGGCCGGTCAGCATGCGGAACAGCGTCGACTTACCGGCGCCGTTCGGCCCGATGATGCCGACGATCGCGCCCGCCGGAATCTTGAAGCTGACGTCGTCGAGCAGCAGACGGTCGCCATACGACTTGCTGACATTCTTGAACTCGATCACTTCATTGCCCAGGCGATCGCCGACCGGGATGAAGATTTCCGAGGTTTCGTTGCGCTTCTGGTAGTCCTGGCTGTTCAGTTCCTCGAAGCGCGCAATACGCGCCTTCGACTTCGCCTGACGGCCCTTCGGGTTCTGGCGCACCCACTCCAGTTCCTTCTTGATCGCCTTCTGACGCGCCGACTCCGACGATTCTTCCTGCTTCAGGCGTTCTTCCTTCTGGTCGAGCCAGCTGCTGTAGTTGCCCTTCCACGGAATGCCGTGGCCGCGGTCGAGTTCGAGAATCCACTCAGCGGCGTTGTCCAGGAAGTAGCGATCGTGAGTCACGGCGACCACGGTGCCGGGGAAACGCGTGAGGAACTGCTCGAGCCAGTCGACCGATTCCGCGTCCAGGTGGTTGGTCGGCTCGTCGAGCAGCAGCATGTCGGGCTTTTCGAGCAGCAGCTTGCACAGCGCAACGCGGCGCTTTTCGCCGCCCGACAGATGTTCGATTTTCGCGTCCCAGGCCGGCAGGCGCAGCGCGTCGGCGGCGATTTCGATCTGCTGCTCGGCGCTGCCGTCGGTGGTGGCGAGGATCGCTTCGTACTTCGCCTGTTCGGCGGCGAGCGCGTCGAAGTCGGCGTCCGGTTCGGCGTAGGCCGCGTAGATTTCGTCGAGTTTCTTTTGCGCGCCGAAGACATCGCCGAGACCTTCCTCGACCGCTTCACGCACCGTCTTGTTCGGATCGAGTTGCGGTTCCTGCGGCAGATAGCCGATGTTCAGGTTCGGCATCGGCGTGGCTTCGCCTTCGATGTCTTTGTCCACACCGGCCATGATGCGGATCAGCGTCGACTTGCCCGAGCCGTTCAGGCCGAGCAGGCCGATCTTCGCGCCGGGGAAAAACGACAGCGAGATGTCTTTCAGGATTTGACGCTTGGGCGGCACGATCTTGCCGACCCGGTTCATGGTGAAGACGTATTGGGCCATTTGCTTGCAATAGACGTTGACGACGCCGGCCGCATTGGGGCGGGCGGTCGTGGGTGGATGGGTAATCGGTGTTATGGCCGGGCGGAGCGCCCGGCGCCGGCCGGCGCGGCATGTAGCGCGGCGTCGAACTTCGCGACGCCCCGCGCGCGGGCGGGTGGTTCAGGTGGCATTGTACTTCGGCGCAAGCGCGGGGCGGCAGCGGCTACCCGTTCAGCCAGGCCTCGCTCGGGTGTTCAGAGCCAATCCGCCACGCCGCCATGGCGCGAACAGGTGCCGCTGCGATGCCGGCTGAAGCTGTAGGTGGAATCGCGGCAGCGCGCGGTTGCGCCTTCCGGCGCCTTGCCGGATAACGAGCGGGCCGGCGTGTGCACCGTACTGCCGTCGCGATTGGTGTAGGTGTTGTGGTTGCTAAGGTCTGCTTCGTCGGGCGTGGTGCCCGGCGCTACGTAAGCGAACGCGGACGATGCGCTGAACAGCAGCGCTGCGGCAACCGCCGCGCACGAGCGCAGGCTCTTGTGGGTCGTGCGTGTCATTGTCTTTCTTGCGCTTGTTGTTCTGAGTTCCGACGCGCTTTGCCGCGCTTCAATTCGCGCGCCGTCCGCTCGCCGGATCGAAGAAATGCAGATGCCGCGCGGGCAGCGCCACCTGCAGCGCGTCACCCGCCGCGGGCCGATGCGCGTGCGGCAGGCGCACCGTGACGTCGTGCTTGCCCCAGCGGCCGTGCGCGAGGTTGTCCGCGCCGAGCAACTCGCAGGAGTCGACGGTGAGCGTTCCGTGAGGCGCGTCCGCCTGGCCGGGGCTCATGTGCTCCGGACGAATGCCGAGCGTCCATTCGCGTCCTTTGGCAACTTCCTGGCCGATCGACGCGACGTCGGTCAGCGGCAGCTTCGGGCCATTGCCCGCCACTTCGAAATACGCGCCGTCGTCCGATACGCGGCCTTCCAGCAGATTCATCCCCGGCGAGCCGATGAAGCTCGCCACGAACACCGTCGCAGGCCGTTCATACACCTCGGTCGGTGCGCCGATCTGCTCGGCATGGCCCTTGTTCATCACGATCACACGCTGCGCCAATGTCATCGCTTCGATCTGATCGTGCGTCACGTACAGACTCGTCGTGGCGAGCCGCGCATGCAGGCGCTGGATTTCGAGCCGCATCTGCACGCGCAGGCGCGCGTCGAGATTCGACAGGGGTTCATCAAACAAAAACACGGCCGGCTCGCGCACGATTGCGCGACCCATCGCGACGCGTTGCCGCTGGCCGCCGGACAACTCGCGCGGCTTGCGTTGCAGCAGCGCTTCGAGTTCGAGAATCTGCGCGGCCGCGTCCACACGCTTCGCAATCTGCGCGCGGTCCACGCCCGCGATCTTCAGCGCGTAGCCCATGTTTTCGGCGACGCTCATATGCGGGTACAGCGCGTAGTTCTGGAACACCATCGCGATGTTGCGATCCTTCGGCTCCAGTTGATTGACTACTTTGCCGGCGATCGAAATGCTGCCCTCGGAGATGCGTTCGAGTCCCGCCACCATCCGCAGCAAGGTCGATTTGCCGCAACCCGACGGGCCGACCATCACGACGAACTCGCCGTCGGCGACGTCCACGTCGATACCGTGCAGCACGAACTGTTTTCCGTCGTAGGTTTTTTTAACGCCTTGCAGGGTTAGTGCAGCCATGCCGTTTAGCCTTTCGTTGCGTGCCGCGGATCGCGCGGTGTTATCTATTCCAATGCATCAAGAATGCTCGGTGAAGCGCCGCTTACTTCTCCGCGTCCACGAGCCCGCGCACGAACCAGCGTTGCATCGTCAGCACGACTGCCAGCGGCGGCAGCATCGCGAGCAGCGTCGCGGTCATCACGAGATGCCATTCGGTCGCCGTGTCGCCCGACGCGATCATGCTTTTGATGCCGACCACCGCCGTGGTCAGCGATTGCTGGCTCGTAATCAGAATCGGCCACAAGTATTGATTCCAGCCGTAAATAAATGTGATCACGAACAGAGCCGCCATGTTCGTTTTCGACAGCGGCAAGACGACGTCCCAGAAGAACCGCATGGCGCCGGCGCCGTCGATGCGCGCCGCTTCCATCAATTCGTCCGGCAGCGTCATGAAGAACTGGCGGAACAGGAATGTCGCGGTGGCCGAGGCGATCAGCGGCAACGTCAAACCGCTATACGTATTGCTCAGATGCATCGACGACACGACTTGCACGGTCGGGAAGATCCGCACTTCCACCGGCAGCATCAGCGTGATGAAGATCAGCCAGAACGCGAGGTTGCGCAACGGAAAACGGAAGAACACGATCGCGTAGGCGGAGATCATGGAGACCGCGATCTTGCCGATCGAAATCACCAGCGCCATCACGAGGCTGTTGAACAGCATGCGGCCGAACGGCGCCGCCGCGTTGCCGCTGCCTTGCGACCAGACGGTCGCGATGTTTTCGAACAGATGCGTGCTCGGCACCAGCGAAAGCGGCACGCTGAACACTTCGTGCTCGCTCATGGTCGCCGCGCAGAACGCGACGTACACCGGAAACACCACCAGCACGACGCCGAGAATCAACACGGCGTGGCAGAAGAGGTCGAAACCGCGGCGGTTCTCGATCATGAGTATTGAACCCTGCGTTCGATGAAGCGGAATTGCACGACCGTCAACGCAACGACGATCACCATCAGGATCACCGACTGCGCGCCGGAACTGCCGATGTCGAGCCCCTGAAAACCTTCGGCGAAGATCTTGTAGATCAGCGTGCGGGTTGCCTGCGCGGGGCCGACGCCGGTGGCCGCATCGATTACAGGGAAAGTGTCGAAGAAGGCGTACGTGATGTTGATCACCAGCAGGAAGAAACTGGTCGGCGACAGGAGCGGCAGTGCGATGCCGAAAAAGCGCCGCACCGGACCGGCGCCGTCGATCGCCGCTGCTTCGATAAGCGAGCGCGGAATCGCCTGCAAGCCCGCGTAGAAGAACAGAAAGTTATAGCTGACCTGTTTCCAGACGGACGCGAGCACCACAAGGAACATCGCCTGACCCGCGTTCAGCGCGTGATTCCAGACGATCCCGTATTTGGCCAGCGCGTAGGTGACGAGGCCGATGCTCGGATTGAACAGGAACGACCACAACACCGCTGCGATCGCGGGCGCGACGGCGTACGGCCAGATCAGCAGCGTCTGATAAGTCTTGGCGCCGCGCGTTACGCGATCGGCGCAGACCGCGAGCAGCAGCGAGATCACAAGTCCCGACACGGTGACCAGCGCGCAGAAGATCAGCGTCGTATAGAACGACGACAGGTAGAGCGGATCGGCGAAGAGTTGCTTGAAATTGGCCAGTCCGACGAACTCGCTCGACGTGCCGAACGCATCCTGGCTTTGCGTGGATTGCCAGAGCGCCTCACCGGCCGGCCACAGAAAAAACAGCAACGTGATCGCCAGTTGCGGCGCGACGAGCAGGTAGGGCAGCAGGCTGGTGCCGAAGCTGGAGCGCTTTTCCATCGATGATTTCCAAGGTTCTGCTGCAAGCACGGGTTTCGGCGCGGGCGCACCGAAACCCCGCCGCCGACCGCTTAGTTGCCGGCTTTTTCGAAGCGGCGCAGCAGTTCGTCGCCGCGCGACACAGCCGCGTCGAGCGCCTGTTGCGGCGTTTTCTTCTGTGCCCAGACCTGCTCGAGTTCTTCGTCGATGACCGTGCGGATCTGCGGCATGTTGCCCAGACGCAAGCCCTTGGTGTACGGCAGAGGCGGCTTGTTGAGCATCTGCTTGATGGCGGTGTCGCTGCCCGGATTCTTCTCGTAGAAGCCTTGCTGCTGCGTCAGTTGATACGCCGCCGTGGTGACCGGCAGATAGCCGGTGTCCTGATGCCACTTGGCCGCAACCGGCGCCGACGACAGATACGAGAGAAATTTCGCCACGCCCTTATACACGGCAGGATCCTTGCCCGACAGGACCCACAGGCTCGCTCCGCCGATGATCGCGTTCTGCGGCGCGCCCTTCACGCTGGCGTCGTACGGCATCATGCCGGTGCCGAAGTTGAACTTCGCGTACTTCTTGATCGTGGCGAGCGACCCCGACGAGTTGGTGATGATCCCGCAGTCGCCGCTATAGAACTTCGATACCGGTTCGTCCTTGCGGCCGACGTAGGTGAACGTGCCGTCCTTCTGCATGTTCTGCAGGAACTGGATGTGCGCGACCTGCAGCGGCTTGTTGAATTCCAGTTGCGCGTCCGGGCCGTCGAAGCCATTGTTCTTCGACGCGAACGGCGCGCCGTGCCACGCGCTGTAGTTTTCGAGTTGAATCCAGCTCTGCCAGCCCGACGAATAACCGCACGCCATGCCCGACGCCTTCAGCTTCTGCGCGTCGGCCTGCAGTTCGGCCCAGGTTTTCGGCGGCTGGTTCGGGTCGAGGCCGGCTTTCTTGAAGGCGTCCTTGTTGTAGTACAGCACCGGCGTCGAGCTATTGAACGGCATCGAGATCAGCTCGCCGGTTTTGGCGTCGCTGTAATAGCTGGCGATGGTCGGCACGAAGGCCTTTTCATCGAGCGGCACGCCGGCTTGCTTGAACACTTCCGAGACGGGGATCACCGCCTTCTTCGCCTGCATCATGGTGGAGGTGCCGACTTCGTAGACCTGCAGAATGGCCGGCGCATTGCCGCTGCGATACGCGGCGATGCCGGCGGCGAGCGTCTGATCGTAGGTGCCCTTGAAGACCGGCACGATCTTGTAGTCGCTTTGCGATGCGTTGAACGCGTTGGCGATGTCGTTCAGCCGTTCGCCCAATGCGGCTTCCATGCCGTGCCAGAACTGAATTTCAGTCGCGGCATGGGCCGCCTGGCTAAGGCCGGCGCTCAATACGGCGGCAAGGGAAAGCGAACGGATTAGCGGCTTCAAACTCATCGATTTGTCTCCAGTCGGAACGGGCGCGAATGCGAATCGCGCGATTCTATTTGTGTTCGATGACAGTCCGGCGACGGTTGCCGGGCACGGTGCACCATTTTTGACGGGCGCCGGATGCCGCAATTTAACATCGGTGTCATAAAACTGAAACAGTCGGCGTCTGAAGGCGAAGTTTGCGCGAAGGCAAAGCCGGAGGTGCCGGCTGGACGCGGCCGTTTGCGAGAGGGCATGATGGACGAGGGTTTGAGTCGCGCGTGGCGATTCGTGTGCGTCACATCACGGTGTCCGATAATCAGGATTGCAGATGCTGGGTTCCTCAGTGCGGTCGGCGACAGGTGGCTGGATGATGGCCCTCGCTTTGGCGGGGTGTGCGTTCACGCCGGTCACGAACAACGATGCCGTCAAGCAGGTGAACTCCTTGCCGGCGATCATCGCGCATCGCGGCGGCACGGGCGACGCGCCAGAGAACACGCTCGAAGCGATCCGCCTGTCGGTCGAGCATCACGCCGACGCCATGTGGCTCACCGTGCAGTTGAGCAAGGACGGCGTGCCGGTTTTGTATCGGCCGGCGGACCTGGCGGCATTGACCGACGCGAAAGGTCCAGTGGCCGCCTACACCGCGGCCGAACTCGGTCGCGTCAATGCCGGTTGGAGCTTTCGGCGCAGCGAGGCCTATCCGTACCGCGATCATCCTGTGGGAATTCCGACGTTGCGCGAGGCGCTGCATGCCGTGCCTGCGACCATGCCGGTCATCCTCGATATGAAAGCGCTGCCCGCCGGGCCGCAGACGCAAGCCGTCGTGCGTGTGCTCGATGAAGAACACGCGTGGCAACGTGTGTCGATCTATTCGACCGAAGCGGATTATCAACGCAGCTTTGCCGCGTATCCACAAGCGAAGCTGTTCGAATCGCGCGATGCGACGCGTGGGCGGCTTGTGCGGGTCTTGCTGAAGCAGGGCTGCGTGGACGCGCCGGCCGAACACGCCATGACCGCGTTCGAGCTGCATCGCGCGCTGACGGTGGTGGAGAAGTTCACGCTAGGGGAGGGGCGCTCGGACGTGCAGGCTACGCTGTGGACGCCTGCAACGGTCGCTTGTTTCCGGCAGAAGCCGGACGTGCGAATCGTCGCGATTGCGGTGAACGACGCGGACGATTACCGTATGGCGGCGTGCCTCGACATCGATGCGGTGCTCGCGGATTCACCAGAGAAAATGGCGGCCATCAGGGACAGCATTGCGTTGCCGTTGCGTTGTGCACGTTCCAAGGCAAGCAGTGAGCGATAAAAAAGCCCGCTTCGATGAACGGGCTCTCTTGAAGTCACTTGCTGCGGTTGGCGGCGTTCAGATTTGCACCCGTCGCCGCACGCCGAAGCCGGAGTTCAGACGTTGAACAGGAAGTTCATCACGTCGCCATCATGCACGACGTATTCTTTGCCTTCCGCGCGCATCTTGCCCGCTTCCTTCGCGCCTTGCTCACCCTTATAGGTGATGTAGTCGTTGTACGCGATCGTCTGCGCGCGAATGAAGCCGCGCTCGAAGTCCGTGTGAATCGCGCCCGCAGCCTGCGGCGCGGTATCGCCGATATGGATCGTCCACGCACGCACCTCCTTCACGCCGGCCGTGAAATACGTTTGCAGACCCAGCAACTTGAAGGCGGCGCGGATCACGCGGTTCAGGCCCGGCTCCTCCATGCCCATGTCGGCGAGGAACACTTCCATGTCGGCTTCGTCGAGGTCGGCGATTTCCGCTTCGATCGCGGCGCACACGGCCACGACCGGCGCATTTTCCGCCGCCGCGTGCTTCGCGACTGCGTCCAGATGCGGATTGTTCTCGAAGCCGTCTTCCTTCACGTTGGCCACGTACATGGTCGGCTTGGCGGTGATCAGGCAGAACGGCTTGAGCGTTGCTTTTTCTTCGTCCGACAGGTCGAGCGCCCGGACCGGCTTGGCCTGGTCGAGCTGCGCGCGCACCTTCTCCAGCACGGCCGCGTTCTTGATGGCTTCCTTGTCGTTACCCGACTTGGCCGCCTTCGAATAGCGCGCCAGCGCCTTTTCGACGGTCGCGAGATCGGCCAGCGCCAGTTCGGTGTTGATCACTTCGATATCCGACAGCGGATCGATCTTGTTCGCGACGTGAATCACGTTCTCGTCTTCGAAGCAGCGCACCACGTGCGTAATCGCATCGGTTTCGCGGATGTTGGCGAGAAACTGGTTGCCCAGACCTTCGCCCTTGCTTGCGCCTGCCACGAGACCGGCGATGTCGACGAATTCCACCACGGCCGGCAGGATGCGCTCCGGCTTGACGATTTCAGCGAGCGCCTTCAGCCGCGCGTCCGGCACCTCGACGATGCCGACGTTCGGCTCGATCGTGCAGAACGGATAGTTTTCGGCGGCGATGCCCGCCTTGGTCAGCGCATTGAACAGGGTGGACTTGCCGACGTTAGGCAGGCCGACGATGCCGCATTTGAGGCTCATGGAAATCCTTCAGTGAATCAGTAAGTTGCGTGATGCGCTCGACGCTGTGTGCAGGATTCGAGAAGCCTTCGCGGGTGGCGTGGCGGACCAGTGCAGCGGAGCGGGACAAGACACCGGATCGGGGCGTTGCTCGACGACCGGGTGCGAGTTTTCACGGAAAGCGCAATTGTAACCCGTTCGGATCGGCTCACCGACGCGGCTGCGGGAAAGCGGTGCTCGCCGCTCGGTCCGCGATTGCAAGGTTCAGGTAAGGTTTTCTCGGGCACACTGTAGAATCGCCAGTTCAGGGCCGCTAGAGCCCGAATCCGAGGAAAAAATGAGAACAATACGGTGGGTCTTCACGGGTGTGGCTGTCGTCGCGGTGGGCAGCGCGATTGCGTCATGGGTGTCGCCGAACTTCGACGACGCTCAGGCGAACTCCGACCGGCAAACGGTCAACTGTCTCTCAAGCCACTTAACGCTTGACGATAAAAAACAGATCGCGCAGTTCGCCGATACCAACGACTTCGATTCGCTCTGGCGCGTGTACGACCGCATCTTCCCGGACTGCGCCGTGCGCGGCGATCAGCGGGAGCGCAAGGGCGACCTCGAGGCGAGCGCGTGGCGGCTGCTGTCTTCCGACCGCGCATTCACGCGGCTGCGCGAAGCCAACGCGGCATTGGCGGCGGCCGGTCACCAGTGAGCAGCGGCGCGGTTGTTCCGGCGCAAAGGCGCGCGCGAAAGCCGCCTGCATCGATCCGTCCCCCGCAACCCCCACGGCTATAATGCGCGGATGAACGCACACCACCAGACCTTTGATGCCGCCGTGATCGGCGGCGGGCTCGTCGGCAAGACCGCGGCGCTGGCGCTGACGCAAGGCGGACTGCGCGTGGCACTGCTCGCGCAACCGTGCGCGGCGCTGCCCGCCGGCGCGGCCTTCGACTCGCGGGTCTACGCGCTGTCGTCGAGTTCCCAGGCTTTGCTGGAGCGGTTGCGGGTGTGGCAGGCGCTCGATCTGACGCGGCTTGGGCCGGTGTATGACATGCGCGTTTACGGCGACGCGCACGCCGAACTGCATTTCTCCGCGTTCCAGGCTTCGGTGCCGCAGCTGGCGTGGATCGTCGAATCGTCGGTGATCGAACGTGCGCTGGATGCGGCGCTGCGCTTCCAGCCGAGCCTCACCTGGATCGACGCGCGCGCGCAGGCGCTCGACTTCACGGCGGACAGCGCCAGCGTCGGCCTCGCCAACGGCAATGTGCTCGACGCCAATCTGGTGGTCGGCGCGGACGGCGCACATTCGTGGGTGCGCGCGCAAATCGGCTCGAAAATGGACCGGCGCGACTACAAGCAAACCGGCGTGGTCGCCAATTTCAAGGCGGAAAAACCGCACAGCGAAACTGCGTACCAATGGTTCAAGGACGGCGAGATCATCGCGCTGCTGCCCATGCCGGACGGTCACGTCTCGCTGGTTTGGTCGGCGCGCACGGAGCACGCCCAGCAGCTGGTCGCGCTCGCTCCGGCGCAACTCGCCGCTGAGGTGGAGCGCGTGACCGGCGGCCAGTTCGGCGCGCTCGATTGCGTGACGCCGGCGCAAGGCTTCCCGCTCGCGCTGCAAACGGTCGACCGGCTGGTGGCGCCGCGCGTCGCGCTGGTCGGCGATGCCGCGCATCTGATTCATCCGCTGGCCGGGCAGGGCATGAACCTCGGCTTGCGCGACGTCGCTGCGCTCGCCGACACCGTCGCCGGTAAGGAGTCGTTCCGCGATCTCGGCGACATGGTGCTGCTGCGCCGCTACGAACGCTCGCGCCGCGAGGACATCCGCGCGCTAATGATCGCCACCGACGGCCTGCAAAAACTCTTCTCCGTCCCCGGTCCATTTGCCAAGGTGTTGCGTAACACCGGCATGGCGTTTGTCGGCGCGCAGCCGTTCATCAAACGCTGGCTGGTATCGGCCGCGCTGGGTTGAAGCATCCGGCGGGGCATGCCGCGGCCGGCGAGACAGGTATCATGAACGGGTGGACGCCGTTCCGGTCAGACCGGGAGCGTCAGGAAACGAGCACTGCCCGCGCATTGCGCGCGATTGAACCAGGAATTCAGCATGAAAAAAACTTTCCGCATGGCAGCCGCCGTGCTCGCCATTGCTGCCGTCACCATCGGCTGCTCCGCTCAGGCCGACCAGACCACGGACAAGCTCAAAGCCACGCTGCAAACGCGTCTCGCCGACGTGTCGATCAAGAGCGTGACGAAGTCGCCGATTGCCGGTCTGTACGAAGTGAACCTCGGCACGCAGATCGTCTATAGCGACGCGAACGGCGAATACCTGCTGCTCGGCGACATGGTGGACGCCAAGACCCGCAAGAATCTGACCGAAGCACGTCTGGCCGAAACCAACCGCATCGACTTCGCGAGCCTGCCGTTCGGCAACGCGGTGAAGGTCGTGAAGGGCAACGGCGCGCGCAAGATCGCCGTGTTCTCCGATCCGAATTGTCCGTACTGCAAGCAGCTCGAAACGTCGCTCAAGTCGATCGACAACGTGACGGTCTACACTTTCCTGTACCCGGTGCTGTCGCCGGATTCGACGGCGAAGTCGAAGTCGATCTGGTGCTCGACGGATCGCGCGAAAGCCTGGGAGTCGTGGATGCAGGATCACCAGGCGCCCACCGCCGCCGGCACCTGCGACACCGCCGCGATCGACAAGAACCTGGCGCTCGGCCACGCCATGAACGTCGACGGCACGCCCACGGTGTTTCTCGCCGACGGCCGCCGTCTGCCGGGCGCCGTGCCGGCAGACCGGCTGGATAAAGAAATGTCCGCGGTGCACTGAGCACGCGTAAAACATCAAGCAAAGGAGGCGCGTCGTGCGCCTCCTTTCACATCGAGCCCGAACATCCCCGCCTGACCTCTCCTAATTGCCGCCGATGAAGCCGATCCGCTACACCATCGTTCCCAAGCAGCCTGCCGCCCACCTGTTCGAAGTCACCGTGACCGTCGCCGATCCTGATCCGGCTGGGCAGCGTTTCATGCTGCCGGTATGGATTCCGGGCAGCTACATGGTGCGCGAGTTCGCCCGCAATATCGTGACGCTCCGCGCGGTCAACGAGGCGGGCCGCAAAGTGCGCGTCGAAAAGACCGACAAGCACACGTGGCAAGCCGCGCCGGTCAAAGGCGCGCTGACGCTGCGCTACGAGGTCTATGCGTGGGATCTGTCGGTGCGCGCCGCGCATCTCGACGATACGACGGGCTTTTTCAACGGCACGAGCGTGTTTCTCTCGCCGCTCGGCCACGAAGAGGCGCAGTGCGTGGTCGATATTCAGAAGCCCGAGGGCGCGGCGTACCGCAACTGGCGTGTCGCGACCGCGCTGCCGGAAGTGCGCGGCACGAAGCGGTATGGCTTCGGCGAGTATCGCGCGCAGAACTACGACGAACTGATCGATCATCCGGTCACGCTCGGTGAATTCGCACTGGCGACGTTCAAGGCGCATGGCGTGCCGCACGACATCGTGATCGCCGGGCGCGTGATCGGGCTCGACATGGCGCGTCTGTCCGCCGACCTGAAGCGCATTTGCGAAGCGCAGATCGCGTTGTTCGAGCCGAAGTCGAAGAAAGCGCCGGTGGATCGCTACGTGTTCATGACCCAGGCCGTCACCGATGGTTACGGCGGCCTTGAACACCGCGCTTCGACCGCGCTGATCTGCAATCGCGGCGATCTGCCGGTGGAAGGCCGTGAGGCGCTCACTGAAGGCTATCGAACCTATCTAGGCTTGTGCAGCCACGAGTATTTCCACACCTGGAACGTGAAGCGCATCAAGCCGGCTGTGTTCGCACCGTACGATCTCAGCGTCGAAAACTACACGTCGCTGCTGTGGCTGTTCGAGGGCTTCACCTCTTACTACGACGACTTGATCCTCGTGCGCAGCGGCCTCATCTCGCAGGACGACTATTTCGGCATGCTCGGCAAGGTGATCGGCGGCGTGCAGCGCGGCAGCGGGCGTCTCAAGCAGACCGTCGCGGAAAGCTCATTCGACGCGTGGGTCAAGTACTACCGGCAGGACGAGAACGCGCCGAACGCGATCGTCAGCTATTACACCAAGGGCTCGCTCGTCGCGCTCGCGTTCGATCTGACGATCCGCGCGCAGACCAACAACCGCAAATCGCTCGACGACGTGATGCGTTTGCTGTGGCAGCGCTTCGGCCGTGATTTTTATCGCGGCAAGCCGGTTGGCGTCGACGAAGGCGAGATCGAGGCGCTTTTCGCCGAAGCAACCGGCGCGAAACTGGCCGAGTTGTTCGCCGAAGCCGTGCACGGCACGCGCGATCTGCCCCTCGACACGCTGCTCGCGCCGTTCGGCGTCGACATCGCGCCCGAATTGGACAAAAACGGCAAGCCGACGCTCGGCGCGCGCGTGCGCGGTGGCGCCGATTGCACGCTGGCGGCGGTTCATGACGACAGCGCCGCGCAAAAAGCAGGACTCTCGGCGGGCGACGTGCTGATCGCGCTCGACGGCCTGCGCGTAACCGGCTCGAATCTTGACGGGCTGCTCGCGCGCTATCAGCCTGGCGCGAAAGTCGAAGTTCACGCGTTCCGCCGCGACGAGCTGCGCACCACGCAGGTCAAGCTGGACGGGCCCGAGGTGGCACGCTACAAGCTCACCGCCAGCGACAAGCGGCCCGCCGCGCGCAAGGCGCGTGAGCGCTGGCTGGCTAGCTGATCGTCGTCCGGGCCGTCTCCAATGGACGGCCCGGACGGGCGGATTGTTCTACCAGTGCAACAATCCGTCGCCGCCGGATGGCTTGTTCCGGATGCGGCAAAAAAACACAATGGCTCCATTCGCGCAACACTGCGCGCCCCAACTGGAGTCAACCATGACCACGATCCTGCAAATCAATTCGGCAGCCCGTTCGCAAGGCGCAAACTCGACGCTGCTCGTCAACGAACTGACCGCCAAGCTGCAACAATCGAATCCGGGCGCGCAAGTCGTCGTCCGCAATCTGCAAGCTGAGCCGCTGCCCCACCTGGACGACGCCGTCCTCGGCGCGTTCTTCACGCCGGCCGAGCAACGCACGGCTGAGCAAGCCGCGATCGCTGCGCGCAGCGACGCGCTGATCGCCGAACTGCAAGCCGCTGACATCGTTGTGATCGGCGCGCCGATGTACAACTTCGGCATCTCGTCGCAACTCAAGACGTACTTCGACTTCATCGCCCGTGCCGGCATCACGTTTGCGTACACGGCGAATGGTCCGGAAGGTCTCGTGAAGGGCAAGAAGGTCTACGTCGTGTCGGCACGCGGCGGCAAGTATCTGGGCACGCCGAACGACAGCCAGACGCCGTACCTGAAGAGCTTCCTCGGCTTCCTCGGCATGACCGACGTGAACTTCATCTACGCCGAAGGCCTGAACATGGGCCCGGACGCTGCGGGTGCTGCGTTGGCTTCGGCGCGTGAAGCGATTGCTGCTGCGTAAGGTTGGCTGCGCCGCTTCGATGCGGTGAACAGACTGGGAGAAAAAAACGCCACGGATCTTTGGGTCCGTGGCGTTTTTGCTTTGAGGCTCAGCGGCGGTGTCACGCTCGCTGCCTATTGCCGGCGGTTTACGCCAGCATTTGCGCTTCGTCGGGCAAACGCCAATCGATCGGTTCACGACCGTGCTGCGCGAGATAGTCGTTGGCCTTCGCAAAATGCCCGCAGCCGAGAAAACCGCGATGCGCCGAGAGCGGCGACGGATGCGGCGCTTCCAGCACGTAATGTGACTTGCCGCCGAGCAGCGCGCGCTTGGCTTGCGCATGCGCACCCCACAACATGAACACGAGGCCGTCATGACGCATGGCCAGTTCATGGATCAACGTGTCGGTGCATTTTTCCCAGCCGCGTTTCGCGTGGCTGGCGGCGGAGTCACGCTCGACGGTCAGCACGGTGTTCAGCAGCAGCACCCCTTGCTTCGCCCATGTGTCGAGACAGCCGTGACGCGGCGTCTCGTGGCCGAGGCTCGCGGCGATTTCCTTGAAAATATTGCGCAACGACGGCGGCGTGCGCACGTTCGGCGCCACGGAGAACGCGAGTCCGTGCGCTTGCGGCGTGCCGCGGTCTTCGCCGTGATACGGGTCCTGGCCGAGGATGACGACTTTGACGTCTTCCGGACTGGTCAGGCGCAACGCGCGGAACACGTCGGCGGGATAGACGGTTTTGCCGGCGGCGCGTTCACCATCGACGAAACGGCAGAGCGGCGCATAGGCGTCGCATTCGATGAACGGTTTGAGATGCGCGCGCCATGCGGGCGGCAGGGCGTCGAATTGCGCTTCGAGCGTCGGCGGGGGCGCGCTTGCGCCGGATTGCTGCGGCTGGGTGCTCGTCTTGGCAGCCTTGGCGGGTGCGGAGGCGGCGTCGCCGAACAGCGAGGCCTGCGACGGATTGGAGCGGGTTCGGGAAGCAGAGGTCATGGCGGGGAAGTGTCGCAGCAAACGCGGCGTTGCTCAAGGTGGGGCGGCGCGGCTTGTCGCGTTCGCCCGGTAGCTTTACGTGCCGCGCCTCAGCCGGCCCGCAACTTATAACCGCGCTGCGCCTTGCTGATATTGTCCGGCGCGAGGCCGGCTATCTGTTTGCCGAGCTCCGCTGCAAGCGTGTGAAGCGCCGCTTCGTCACCGGACTTCAGTTCGAGTTCGACTTCCGAGATCGGCGCGCGGCGCGTTTCTGCGTCGACTTTGGCGAACACGTCGCCCTGATCGATGGCCGCTTCGATGTCCGAGCCGTCCACTTCGACACGCCACAGCGTCCGGGTGAAATTCGTGCGGAACAGTTCGGTCAGCTCAGGCGCTGCCTGACGCAAAGCATCCGCAGCGGACGGCTCGTCGCACTCGCGCAGCAGCGCGTCGATCTCCAGCTTTTCGCCCGCCACCGGCATTTCCCATTCGTGCCGGTTGTGCAAACCATCTTTGGCGTTGCCCACCGTCTTGAAGGTTTGCAGCCACCCGTCCGGCGTCTGCCGCAAACGCAAGGCGCTTTTCGAATTCGCGAGCGTCAGTTGCGGCGTGTCGAAGTAAATATTCACCAGCTTGACCGGACGACCCGCCGCGCCCGTGCGGGTGGCGAACCACTGCGTCGCCGCTTGCACCTGGGCGGGCGGCAGCGCCAGTTTGATTTCGCGTTCCATGCCCATGATCTGCTCCGCTACGTACGCCGCGTGCCGTATGCCGACAGCGCGCTCAGAAAAACATCCGGGCAAGCTCCACGCCCGGCTCGTCCGCGCGCATGAACGCCTCGCCGACGAGGAACGTATGCACGTCCATTGCGCGCAGGCGCTCCACATCGGCGCGCGACAGAATGCCCGACTCCGTGACGACGATGCGGTCGTCCGGAATCGATTCGAGCATGCCGATTGTCGTTTCGATCGAGGTCTCGAAGGTGCGCAGATTGCGGTTGTTGATGCCGATCAGCGGCGTTTTCAGCGTGAGCGATTCCATCAGTTCGTCTTGATCGTGCACTTCGACCAGCACGGCGAGCCCGAGCGAATGCGCGAGCGCTTCCAGGTCCTGCATCTGCGACGTTTCGAGCGCGGCGGCGATCAGCAGGATCGCGTCGGCGCCCATCGCGCGCGCTTCGACGATCTGGTAAGGATCGACGATGAAGTCCTTGCGCAGCACCGGCAAATTGCAGGCCGCGCGCGCTTGCTCCAAATACGCGACGCTGCCTTGAAAGAACTGCACGTCGGTCAGTACGGACAGGCAGGCCGCGCCGTGCTTTTCGTAAGAGCGCGCGATATCGGCCGGCACGAAGTGTTCGCGCAACACGCCTTTCGACGGGCTCGCTTTCTTGACTTCGGAGATCACGGCGGCAAGGCCTGCCGTGTGTTTCGCGCGCAATGCGCCGACGAAGTCGCGAATGTCGCGCGACGACGCTTCGAGGCGCAGCTCTTCGAGCGGCGCGCTCTGTTCGGCCGCGCGGACTTCTTCGCGTTTGACCGCGATGATACGGTCGAGGATGTCGCTCATAAGTGTCTCGCTACGTTGATTGCTACTTGATCACTGCTTGAATTGCTGGGTGAAGCGAACCAGCTCGTCGACCTTGGCTCGCGCCTTGCCGCTCGCGATCGCTTCGCGCGCCAACTGAATGCCGTCCGCAATCGACGAAGCCACGTTCGCCGAATACAGGGCCGTGCCCGCGTTCAGTGTGACGATTTCTCGAGCCACGCCCGGCTTGTTGTCGAGCGCGTCGAGCAGCATTGCTTTCGATTCGGTGGCGTCGGCCACTTTGAGCGTGCGATTCGACACCATCTGCATGCCGAAGTCTTCCGGATGGATCTCGTACTCGTAAATCTGGCCGTCGCGCAACTCGCCGACTTGCGTCGCCGCGCCAAGCGAGACCTCGTCCATGCCGTCCATACCGTACACCACCAGCACGTGCTTCGCGCCGAGACGCTGCATCACGCGCACCTGAATGCCGACCAGATCGCCGTGGAACACGCCCATCAACTGATTGGGTGCGCCGGCCGGATTGGTCAGCGGCCCGAGAATGTTGAAGATGGTCCGCACGCCGAGTTCGCGGCGCACCGGCGCAATGTTCTTCATGGCCGGATGATGGTTCGGCGCGAACATGAAGCCCATGCCGGTTTCCGCAATCGACGCCGCCACCTGTTCCGGCTGCAGATCGATATTCACGCCGAGCGCTTCGAGGACGTCCGCGCTGCCCGACTTGCTCGACACGCCGCGGCCGCCGTGCTTCGCGACCTTGGCGCCGGCCGCGGCCGACACGAACATGGTTGCCGTGGAAATGTTGAAGGTATGCGAACCGTCGCCGCCGGTGCCGACGATATCGACGAAGTTCGAGTTGTCCTGCACCTCGACGTGCCGGGCAAATTCACGCATCACCGTGGCGGCGGCGGTGATTTCGCCGATGGTCTCTTTTTTGACGCGCAAGCCGGTGATGATCGCGGCCGCCATGACGGGCGAGAGTTCGCCGCGCATGATGAGCCGCATCAAGTGCAGCATTTCGTCGTGGAAAATCTCGCGGTGCTCGATGGTCCGTTGCAGCGCTTCCTGGGGCGTAATCGTCATGATGTCGTCTCTTTTCATCAAGCGTTGCGATTGGACGTTGGCGCACCGGCGAGCTTCGATTGCTTGACGAAGTTTTCGAGCAGCGCGTGGCCGTGTTCGGACAGGATCGATTCAGGGTGGAACTGCACGCCTTCGACCGCCAGTTCCTTGTGACGCACGCCCATGATCTCGCCGTCTTCGGTCCATGCGGACACTTCAAGGCAGTCGGGCAGCGATTCGCGTTCGATCGCGAGCGAGTGATAGCGGGTCACGACGAAATGCTTCGGCAGGTCGGCGAACACGCCCTTGCAGTCGGTTTCGATCGTGCTGACTTTGCCGTGCATGATGGTTTGCGCGCGCACCACGCGCCCGCCGAATGCCTCGCCGATCGCCTGATGGCCGAGACACACGCCGAGAATCGGCGTCTTGCCGCTGAATTCGCGCAGCACGTCGAGCGTGATGCCGGCGTGTTGCGGATTGCTCGGCCCGGGCGACAGGCAGATGCGCTCCGGGTTGAGCCTGGCGATTTCGTCCAGCGTGATTTCGTCGTTCCGATAGGTGCGCACGTCTTCGCCGAGTTCGCCGAAGTACTGCACCAGGTTGTAGGTGAACGAGTCGTAGTTGTCGATCATCAATAGCATAATAAACCTCCAAGCCTTGCTAAATAAGGGTTCGCGGCCTTTGCGGGTAATGCTTAGCGGTTTTTACCTGAATTTTTACCCGCAAACGCTGGCAAAGGCCCACGCGGGGGCGCGACACGGACGTGTCAAAGGGGGATTCGGATGGCTAACGCCAACCGTGGAGGAGCAGGGAGGAGGGGTATTTGCTAGGAAATCGCATGATGCGTCTATATTACCAGCGCCAAGCCGTTCCGTGCCAGCAAGCGTGACGGCATTGGAGCCGCATGCGCGGGGCAATCCGTTGCACTCAAGCGGCCCATGCCGTGAGGGGAGGGTGGATACGGCTTGACATCGCTATACTGTACATATACACAGAGGTGAGCGCGTAGTTCTGGGCCGTAATGGGTGCGATATCGCAACAATACCGCCTTGATTTCTCGCTTTTTCGCACGATATCGCACATATTGACACCGAGAATACTCACGCTTGTTGGTATACTCGGCCAGTTTCCCGAGCCGCGACCATAAATTCACGGAGTGAGCCATGTCTATAGCCTCATTTGCATCGGGCAATCGGCAGGCGTTGGGCTCTGCTGACCCTGCTCGCATCGCACAATCGTTTCTTGAGCAGTACTGGAACCAGGAACTGCCAGTCGATCCCGTCGCTATTGCAAAGGCTGCGGGAGTTCGGGTGTTTACCAACCCCGACATGGGGCGGTACGCCGGTTGGTTCTATGTGCATGAAGATGTGCCGACGATTGAGTACAACGGGCGCGATCCGTTGGTGCGTCAGCGTTTCACTATTGCGCATGAACTTGGCCACTTTGCGCTTGCGCATGGGGCGCGTCCAAGGGATGGCGCTGAGGCGTTTTCACTTACCAATTACGACCCGTTAGAAGCAGACGCGAACAAGTTTGCTGCCGAACTATTGATGCCCGCCGCTGTGGTCAATGGGATGATCCGTATGCATGACATTACTGACTTCGAGCGGCTGTCTCACATGTTCAACACGTCAGGTGTTGCTATGAAATATCGTCTAAAAAATCTCGGATGGCTGTAAGCCCAGAACCGCAAGATGGGAAGATTGAAGTCTCGACTCTTCTTCCCCAGGGAGACACCTTCCGCGATACGGTCAACGGCGGCAAAGACGATCTTTCCGCAGGCAGCACGCCCGACGTATCCAAAATCCTGGCTGAGGACATCAAAGACCGTCAGCGGCTGCGCACCTTCCAGACGGTGGGGTTCTTCGGGGCTGGGATACTCATTCTGGTTACTTTTGCCGCGCTGTTCGGGTGGGTCTATGTTATTGGAACCCATGTTACAGACGCAAACGTAACCACGACCTACCGCGTATCGTTCTTTGTTGCCCCTGTGATCGTGCTCGCAACGCTGGCGGCGCTCCTTACGCTGGCATTGCTCAAGCTCGCGTTCCGGTCACCAGGGGATAAGAAAGACGACGAGCCTTCGTTCGTCACGCTGTTGCAGGCGCTCGGTACTCAGGCGCTTGATCTCTGGAAATCGTACGCGGGAAAGAAAGGCGAATAATCGCTGCCGCCATAAAAAAAGCCGCCCCTGAGGACGGCCCCTATCGCAAGCTGCGGGGGTCATGCTTTGTCGGCTTCGGCGGGCAAGGCGTTACCCTTGCTGTCGCGACCAAGGAGTTTGTTCAAGCGGCTCATCCCGCATGCGTGACCCTTGGCACGGATGGAATCCAGAATCTTCTGCGTTTTGAGGTCGGCCCAGCCGTTGGCCTTGATGAAGCTGATCAGTGCGTCATCGGCATCAAATCTGTCGCGGCTAATCCGAGCGGAGGCTGTTTGTGCGCGTAAGGTTTGCGGGGCGGTCGGAAACTCGAATGCACCTTCGCGTTGGTCGCGCAGCGTTACAACCGGGTGCGTCACGGTAACGAGGGCGGGGGTGGGTGCTGCGGAAGTAGCGCGGGCCATGATATTCACTCCGTTGAGATTTGGTTCAGGGTGGCGGCGTTGCTGCGTTGCCTGAAGCCGACTCTAGGGAGATTCGACAGAAACTCCGAACGATTTATCATGCGGTCGGGGAAAATGCTGAACGGCTTTTGCGAGTCGTACCGTAGAGCCTTGATAATCCCTCAACTAACAACATAAGAGGGGCCAATATGAAGGGTGGTTGGCGAATACCATTAGCGGCGCTGATCATAATCATCCTGATCGCCGCGTTCAACGCAAAACCGATGACTAGCGCCGCCGACATCGCGGCTTGGGTGCAGGGCGTGGGCTCGTTACTCGCCATCGGCGCGGCGGTATGGATCTACGCAAGGCAGTATCAAGATAAGAAAGCCGATGACGAAGCAACGACCGTGGCCTTCGTGCAGGCGATGCGGGCTGAAGTGAACGTATTCTGGACTGTCTATTGTAGGGACGTTCAGCCGCACCTTACTGACATGTTCAAACATCATTTTGAAGAGCATGCGCCATTGCATGTCGATCAACTGATGATCTATCGTGCTGCTCCTGCGGCTATCGGCAAGGTCGATGATAGAGAGTTGCGTGATCTGGCAGTAAAGGTCCATGCAGTCGCCTTCGCGATGATCAGCGGATTCGAACTCAACACGGTGATGCTCAGGGATTTGCTGCCGCTGGAACCTTTCTATCACCACAACGGAAAGGAGTTCATGATCGTCGATGAAAGAAGAAAGGAACTTAGCAACCATCGCCAGCGGCTGAAGGCTCACGACAGGGAACTGTCCGAGGTAGTCCCAAAATTCTTGAGCGAGGCGGAAAAGTGGTTAGCTAGTCATCCGATGCGCTAGTTGCGCAATCTATCGCACGAACGTTACGACTATCAGAAACGACAACACGCGAGCGGGGGCAGGATGAGCAATAGTGAGAGTGGTTCTACCGCCTTGGGAATTCTTGTAATCGCGGCGGGCGTTGCATACGCCGCACACAGCGGCTGGTTTTACCAGACCGGCCAACAGTGGTTCGATAGCTGTTGGTCCTCCATCAATTCCAAAGCCCCGGCATCGAGCGCGACAGAGGCCACGGCATGGGCGCAGTGCGAGCCGCAAACAAAGAGAGCGCTGTTTGACGCTGGCTACATTTTCAGCGGCAACCCGCAATATGCGGTGACACCTGAATTGCAGGCTGTGACTACGGCATGCCCTAGCAATTTCACCGACATACCTATGGCGGGAATTCAGATCATGGCCGTGGATATGATCGAGAAGGATGGCGGGCCGCAATGGATTGATAAGTTTTTGCCCCCGGATCGGATGATCGTACGGACTTTCGACAAACGCTGGCCGACATGCGTAACGACGCGAGCCGCCAATGGTTTTCCGAAGATCGTCCCGAAGGGCGATAGCTGGGATTGGGCGGGGCCATGTAAGCCGTGTGAAGCCGAAAAGGCGGCGATGGGCAAGTAGCGCTGGACCGCCGTCGCGATCAATTCTCGCCGAGGAGGCGCGCATGCAGGACGTTCGTGTAACTGACCGCCCGAAGCCCGCTGATGTACTGGCGAGCTTTTTTGTCTGCGTCTCTAAGGCCGTGCGCGGCGGCTGGGGTCTTCGCCCAGTTCCTTCAGGCGCGTCCGCAAGCGCTGGTTGTCCGCGAATAGCCCACCAAACGCCAGCACGAACAGCAGCAGATAAAACCACTGGCCGCTATAGTGGATCAGCCCCCATGCGGCACCCGCGCACGCGATAGCCGATAGCAGCAGCGCCGCCTTATCCAGAATCCGCTTCATGCTGCCGCCCTTTGGCGGGACGCCAGAAACGCGTAGTTGCGGCGTGACGGCGTATCCATCATGACTTCGGGGTGGCGCTGAATAAACGCCAGCATCATATCCGGGATCACCAATCCAAGCCGACTCGCTGCCATTCGTGCGGTGGCCGCAGCAGTTGCGCCGCTAGTGCATTGCATGGCGGCATTCGCGGCGACAATCAGCGAGCCGACACACGCGCCCACATAAAACGATGCCGACAACGCGCCGACGACCGATAGCGCCTCTAGCGCGGTGGTTGCGCCGATGATTTCCGCGACCGTTGCGCCCGGCCCCAGGGTCTTGAGCGCGCCGAGCATCGTGGCGACATTCGATGCCGCAGCCTGAATAGAGCCGAACAGGCTTGAGGGGGCGGGCAAACCCAGCGCGCTCATATTCTGTTGAAACGCTTTTCCAAAATCACCGCAGATAACCGCCATGACAGCCCCAATACAAGTGCGTGGAGCGTCGATTTTAGCCGAAAGGTAAGACAGAACATCGTCCGAAATGCTCAAGCGCCACACTTGATGCCCGATGCATCTTGTCCGTCGCAGCCTTGTTACAAAATAAATCTCTTTGCACCGCCAGTGCGCACCTACCTCCATTTGGACCGAAACAAGGCCGCTGTTCATTGATTCGGGTTTCAAGCCTTCTGAGACAGCGCGCGCTAGCCTTAGGAGAAAAAATTGATTGGGCATAGTCTTTATGTACGCCCAATCGGCGCTAGCCCTTGGAAGGAGTCCGTCATGCAAAGAACCTGTCTGTATCTTCCCGAACCGCTTCGGGAGCGTATCGACGCCTATGGCGTTGAGACCGGCTTGAATATGAGCAACCTGATGCGTGCTGCGGTAGTCGAGTACCTTGATCGCCGCGACCCACAACAGCACGCACAGAAAGAAACAGCAGAAGTGGAGTAAGCAAGAAAAAAGCCCCGCTGCAAACGGGGCTTTTAAGTTGGTTTGATAGGTGTCTAGCCGTAAAACCATGCAATACAGGAGTACCAATTATAGCTCCTGTATTGCATCCCATCAAATGGTTGCCATACAGGAGAAGCATCATGAGTAACCTCGCTGAACTACAACATTTCTCGGACCCCACAGCCACCACCCCCGCGTTTGTCAAACCGGCTGAGCCGCCAACACAATCTGTTGCCGCGCCTCATGCCTCTGAAGATACTAGGCTATTCAGCATGGCCGATTCACGCGCAATGGGTTTCGACCTCGAAGCGGCGGTAGTGCTGGGCCAAATTCGCTACTGGTGGCCCAAGCGCGTTAGGGGCCATCGTGGCGTAAAGAAAAGCTACGCCGATTGGAAGAAAGAGTTAGGCATCTCCAAGGACAAGGTACAGCGCATTAACGGCGTACTCGTCCGGTGCGGCATGGTGGAAATCTATAAAGGCCCTTGGGGGCGATTCAAGTCTGAGTCCACATTCTACGTGCTGACGGAGAAAGCGCTGGCGATGAGAGCACTGGCGGGAAAGCCTCCTATGCTTCAGAAAGCACTGGCGGGAAACCCGCCTATAACAGAGAACACTAAAGACTCTACAAAAGAAGAAAAGACAACCCCCGCAACCGTCGCTTCGCTTGTTGCTTCTCCTGGCGAATCTGCGGGGGCTCCAGGGAAAACGAAAAACCAAACCTCAACTGCTGGAAGCAGTAAGAAGGGTTCTGGCAAATCGAGCTACTTCGAAGATTACAAAATAGGTGTTGAATCAACCGGGGGATTTGTAAACACTCCAACGAAAGAAGAACTGTTTAACGTGCAGGCAGCGGCTGGAAGGTTGCGGGAGAGCGGACGGCTCTCCTATGAGCAGCTTCACGAGTTCTTCTTCCTCGTTGGCGTCCATCGTGAATATCTGCAATGCCACTGGAAGCAATACACATCCGCGATGGGCTATGCGGGGCATGGGATGCCCGCTGATGCCGATGCGCTCCTGTATGTGGTCGGCAGCAAGACGAGCGGGAAGAACCGGCTGTGGACGGCGCTTGATGCTATTGGGCATCACCTAACGAAAGAACCGCCAGCCACCAGCGACACGCCGACCAAAACCAATTTCGAGAAGAAAGGGAAGTCGGCAGCTGAGAACACTGCCGACCTTGACGCTGAGCACGAAATCAAACGGCAGGCCAAACTTGCGGCGGCAGCGAGCAAGGCACGCCGTGATGCACGTGCCCAGCGCCTCGGCTTCGCTGATGCCAAAGCATTGCGCCGGGAACTGGACCGCCGCCGTTGCGCAAAGGTAGAGGCCAAGTATGCCAAGCCCCCCACAGACGGCGACAATACCCCCGCCGTGCCGCCCGCCGCAATGCTTGCCGGGGGTAATGGCCCCGCGCCCAAGCAAGCCGCTGTAGCGCCGGTTATCACCTTCACGTCTGACCCTATCGCGTGGCTTGAGGAGATGCGCTTTGTCGGGCATCTGAGAACTCAGCGAGAAGAGGCAACGATGGCCATCATCGCGGCTAACGGGTGGTCCAAAGCGAAACCGATCGCGGTGGCTGCATGACGGTTCGGATGGCGAAAAATAATTGTGTCGCGTCTTCCACGTTAGATAGTGTCGGCGGACAATCGTCCGTAATGGATAGGAGATTGTCGTGATTGAGACTTCTGAAACAACGCCGCTTCGACTAGTGCCCCAAGCCACGATCAAGCTGATTATGGCCGGTATTGCGAAAGGGGATTCAGTTTCGAAGGCGTGTGCTGCGGCGGGAGTGGGTCGTTCATCGTTTTACGAATGGCTAGGCCAGTCATCCGAGGTAGCGAACCAGTATGCATCCGCCGTGGCCGCACAGGTGCATTCGAGGTACGCAAAAGATTAGCACTACTGTTTGTCAAATTAGGGACATGGTTAGTGCAATCGTGTGCAGTTGGAGTCGGTGCGGGAGCTAGTCATGTCGTCGATTAAAGAAGTCATGTCTTTGATGGAACGTAGAGCAAAGTCGGCTGGGTTCTGCCCGCACCCCGTTCCGCGCATCGCGTTGGCTTGCAAATGGAACCTCCGCAATTTCGTCTGGTTGCGTACGGTAAAGGCCCGTGGCCGGTACGGACGGGGGGAGACAAAGACCTTCCCTATTACAAGGCGGCAGGCGATTGAGTTTCTCGAAAATATCGAATGGGCGCGTGCATCGCGGCACCTTGAGAAAGTATCAAATGCGGCGGGCGGGTGATGGAAAAGCCAGCCTCTAACGCCGACATGCAATGCGCGGAACGGCAGGCAAGGCGCGGCGGCTTGGTAACAGCTTCCTCCACCAGCCGGAAACACACGGTTTATTGCTTGTGTGTCGCGGGAAAAGTGAGCTGGGTGAGGTGTGAAGTACTTGATGGCGTGATGTTCATCGAAACGGTTTCCCAGGAAGTCGCAAAACGGATTTTGAGGAGTTGAGCCGTGGTCGATGTAGAAATGCTAATGCGACGTACCGAGCAACTCGCCCGCGAAGCCGGTATCGCGCTGCACCCGAACTATGCGCGGTGCTATGCCAAATACGACGAGACGACGGACAGCGTTGTATGGGTCATCTGCGAACCCGGTCCCGTTGGCGTCAAAACGGCATCGCGCGTGGTGGACCATGAGCAGGCCGCTGAAGTGTTTCAACGCATCGCGCAAGGTCTTTGTTACTAGGAGAGCCGACATGGACGCATGGCAAGCAAACAGAATGAGTCGCCAACAGCAAGAAGCCTTTGAGGCAGCGCATCGGCGCGGTGAAAATCCCGACCCCCGCCACTACTCTGGCGCTGATGCGCGCGCTGATGCAGCGAAGCGTGGGGATGCACACGGGCTGATTAAGAGGACTTCCCTTGATGCAGCCAACCGCCCGCACTACACCTACGAGCCCGCGACGCGTGGACAGCGAAAGTTCTGGCTCGATGAATTCCGGAGCCAAGGTTTCGTGCAAATCAAAATCAACAACAGTTCGGAGGCGCAGACGCCTGAAATGAAGGCATCAGCGCTTTCCCTGTTCCGCATGTCTCACCCTGACCTGAAGGTGTAAGTCATGGACGACTACACTCAAAAAACGGACCCTGCAGCCGACAGCGCGGAGTACATCGCCAGTTTGCCTGTTGTTTATCGAGGCCCTTTCGGAAATCCGAAGACGGGTCCAGACCTTGTTTTTGGGCACGCAATCGTTAATCCCGACAGCGTGCGGGGCGATGGTTTCGAGAACGACACAACACGTCAGGAGTTCACGGCGATCCGGCAACGTTTTGATAAAGCACTCCAGGTTGCGAATGCGCATCCCCTGATGCCGCAGAAGGGCCAAACCTCTCAACAGTATGCCCGCATGCTGGTTGAAGACCTGCTTCCGCACGCAAGCCCGAAAACAAGTTTCCTAGAGCGAAAACGGCTGGAACTTACGGGGCAATCGAGCTTGCCTCTCGTAGAGAAAAATCTCATTGCCGACGTTTTGGACAAGCCTCGTCGTGAAGGTCGCCTGGCTGATATACGGACGCGTGACCAGGCGGGACGGGTGATTTCTACGTTCATTGGCGACAAAAATGCGTGGCTTGGCCAGTTCCGTGGTCCCGGCTGGCGCATGACAGAGTTGGACGGAGTGCCAACTGAAGCGCTTGGGTTGTAACGGAGGTGTGAAGTGGGGAGAGCAAAGTTCAAGGCCGGTGCGCTTCGCGGGGGAAACGGTAGCAACCGGTGGCCGAAACCGATTCCCCGCACGCCGTTCAGGTCGAAACTGGTGGAGACAGCACCGGGTCAGACGTGGTGCGAAAAGCATTGCAAGCCCGATCGGTTGGCTGAGATTGAGCAGGGAAAGCGAAGGGGCAAGAAATGAACATACCCTCACTTGAAAACATGGTCACCAAGGTAAGAATTATCTGCGACCAGGCATCCGAACAGCTCTCGGCCCGCCCGCGTGACCCGGAAGTCCTGCGTGATTTCATTACAGCGCTTGATCAGCTTGAGGACTCTCTCCTGCTGCTTGGCGAAACCGCCACGCTATCGGAATGCCAGGTATTGGCGGTTTTCTGGAATAAAACCCGCGAAATGCGGGCGCAAGTATTGGTGCATTTGCATGAGGTTGAGGTTGTACAGAGAGCCAACCTGATTCTCTCAACAATGTCACCGACGCTGCACTGAAGCTCAGTAGTACGCGCCCGCATGCGTTAAGCATTCGATTGCAGTTGCAACTTTCGGTAATACACGAGGCGGTAACCAGCATGACCGATTCAGCCAAACCAATTTTGAAGTTACCGGTGGACAGCGCTGATTTTGACGATCTTGTGAAGAAGGTTCAGGAATTCAAAAAAATCATCGAAGAACTTCCAGATGAATGGGCCGACCAGAATGCTGGTGTCGAGCATCTTAAAAACAACTTCGAGGAAGCCGCCGACCAGCTTAGCAAGATGCGTCAAAACGCTGCTAGCTCCCAGCTTAGCGGCCAGTCGTCATTTATTAGCCGCTTCGAGAAGTCATCGGACAAGGCGGAGAAAAGCTGGTCGAAGATCAACCGTTGGACCGAGAAGTCCGAAAAGAACCTCAGTGGTATCGCGCGCCTCGCAATTATCGGCGGCGCAAGGGGTGGTCTGTTTGGCGCGGCGGCGGGTGCGCTAAGTGGCGTTGCGGCAGGGGTTGTTGGGGGTGCTGCTGTGGCAGGGAATTCCTTGGCCGACAAGAATGCACAGATGCGCGCTTTGGGTTTGCAGCCAGGCCAGGAAGAAGCTTTCACCACTGAGTACAAGCCCTACGGCTTTGGCGAAGATACCCTTCAGACAGCGGCGCAGGCGAAGCGTGATGCGGTATTCGCGCAGCCGCTAAACGCCATTGGGATCAGTAGCGCTGAGGTCGGCAAATTGTCCACCGTTGAACTTGCTCAAGCGATAGCTGAGAAGATCGGCCCAGCGTTTGCTGCCCACAACAAGAACGGTATGGGCGCGCAATGGATGAAGAGTACGGGCCTTTCCAACCTGATTGACCCCAATACCGCGCAGCAGGCGAGTACATATAGCCCCGAAGCCTTCGCGAAGACGCGCGAGGAAATGGCCGCGCTGGTGCCTAAATTGGCATTGGCCCAAAGCGCCTATGACGCAGGCACCGAGGCCCTCAAGAAATTCACTGCTGCGCTGAAAGAGGATGAAACATCCCTGCTCGCAGTCTTTACGCCGCTTCTCGACCCGCTTAGCAAATTGGCGGGCGAGTTCTCCGATGCTGTGGTGGCGTTTGCCAAATCAGGTGAACTTCAAACTGACATTGACGAGCTAATTGATGTTTTCGGAAAGCTCGGAACCGCCGCCGAATGGCTGAGCGACAAAATCGCTCCCCGGCTAGAGACCAACGAAGCACAGTCGGAGCAGCTAGGCGGCGGGCTGATTGACGCATGGAAAGATGCAAAAAATGGCGATTGGAAAGGCGCTTTGAACATCCTGACTAGCCCTTTGCCGGAGCTATCGACGGATAGCCTGGGTGCTGCGCAAGGCGGAACTACGCCTCCAGGCGCGATGGGGCCGGTCTACAAAGAGAAGGTGCTCAGCGCCATCAGGATGAATGAGAGTTCAGGCAAGATCGGTGCCGTCAATGCCGCTAGCGGCGCGGCGGGCCTGTATGGATTGATGCCGTCAAATAGCAAGGGCATCAATGTCGATGATCCCGTGGCCGCACGTAATCGCGCACGCGAGGTTCTCGATGGCTTCCTGCGGGAGTTCCATGGCGACTATGGCCGCGCCCTCGCTGCATACGATGGCGATACGCATGTCGCCGCCGATGACAAGAAATACGACGGGCAATACTGGAAAGGCGCAAAGCCGGAGACCATTAATTACCTTGCGAAGATCGAACGGCAGGGTATTAACCTCGGTCTGTCCAAGGAAGAACAGCATTACATCGACGCACACGCGAGCGGCAAGCTTAGGCAGGAACAGAAAGCGGATTATGCGCGGACCAAGGGTTACCAGTCGCAGGTAACCACGGACAACACCGGTGCCCGGGGCGCGGGGTATCCGGGGGCGACGGATCACTTTATTGGTGAACTGACCGTCGCCATCCAGCATCTCGACAAGGTAATGACCGGCTTCTTCCGTGAGGGCGGCGGCTCCCAATACCGTACGCCCGATGCACCGCCCCGTAGAACTTCTACAGCCATGCACCAAGGGTCTTTACGCGTGAAGGTTGATGTCAATACTCCCGCTGGCGCGGATACCAACGTTACTGTCGGAGGGCTGGCCCAATGACCATCGATCTCCATTTGACAATCAATGCGGGGGCGGGGCGAGAAGGTTTTAAAGCTTGATGACTAGGATAGATACCCGGAGACTGTATAGGTGGATACGGTATCAGGCAGCATAGGGATTATTTATTGATTAATGGGATGCCGGATTGGTGTAAAAGAGGTTAAAAAGAGCCGTTTAAATGAGATTTGTTGATTTATCAATGTAAAGCCTGCGTTGAATAATGTTTAATCTTTTCAGATTAATGGGGCAGCGATCATGTCTAACGTCCTTACCAAGAGCCAGAAAAGATTCGTGGTGATGCAGCTTGCGTCAGGTAAAGGCGTGGTGGAGACGGCGCGGGCGTTCCAGCGTGAGTACGCGGTCCTGCCGTCAATACAGCAGATGTCGAGATACGACCCGACGACGATCACAGGAGCCGGTTTGTCCGATGACCTCAAAGAACTTTTCTTTAAGGTACGTGAGCGCACGGTCAATGCGCTGCACTTAGTGCCCAACGCGCACGCAGCGATCCGTGCCGTGCGTCTTGAGGACATGCTCACCAACGTGCTGATAGCGGGCGATCATAAGCTGGCGCTGGCGATCCTCGCTGAGGCCCGTAAGAATGCAGAGCCGTTTGCATGGGACGCTGATGCGGGCGATGACGATGAGGGAGACGAATAATGAAAGGCCGCTTTGTACGCAGGGTTAAGGGCGAGGACGCCAAAACGAATATGGCCTTCACTTTGGTTAATGACCCATTGGCGATGGACCTCGAAGTGAAGGCGGTTATTACAATGCCCATTATCAGCGATCGGAAGAAGGGCGTTTTCAAACTGATTGTTTTGCCTTGGGCTGACCCATTGCTAGCCAAAGACTCTGGTAAAGAGTAATGCTATTTTTACTCAATAATTAGCATTGCCATCGATAAGGCGCTGATATTAAAGGATTAGTCTCGGTATTTTGACATTCTGGCATGCGCTTTACCCTTAAATTTACCCGTAATACGGAATTTCAGTTAAAGACAGGAGAGTAAAGAAATGCCAGTCATCAAACAGGTCACGTTAGAAGATGCGGTGGAAGCCGTCGAGAACGCGGAGGCCGCAGAGCAGGCAGAACCCCTCGCCCCACAGGCGGATGCACAGGGCAGCGCTTTTAGTGCACAGGAAACGCCCGCGCCCGTGCATACCGCCGCGAGCATCAAGGAGGCCGCCAAGCTGTTCGGTGCGGTCACCGTGGGCTTCCACCACGGGATGCAGGTTACTTGCATGTATGACAAGGGGACGGTGCCCGCGCATACGCTCATCGTTAATAGCGTGGTGGTTGATGAAGCCACGCTGGCGCGAATGCTAGACCGCGCCCAACGCCGCTAAGGAGCAAACGCCATGAGCAATACCTACACGACCTGTCCCGTTGGCGTCCCTTCGGGGAAGATAGCGCTGAGTGCCCAGAACAGCGGCACGATTACCGGCATCGCATGTACCGGGCCGTGCGTGGCCACCGTCTATAACGCGGCTGGCACTGCATTGACGACCATCAATTCTCCGGGCGGGTTTAATGCCGCTGTGTCCCTCGCCTTCAGCGGCGGGCCGCCCTATGTCGTACAGCAAAGCCAGAGCAGCATGATTTTCACGATCTGATTTTTTAGGAGTACACATCATGAGCGCAGATAGCCATACGGGACGCGACCCATACACCAACGCAGGCAGCGATACCGCGAAGCATTACGGCGGAAACATCATGGACCGCTTTAACCGCGCAACCCCGACGCCCGTCCCCACCGAGCAGGGTACGCCCCGCGTGCGTGATTTGCCCATCGGGCCGAGCAGCGAAGGCTCGATCAAGAACCGTTAAGGAGAAACACCATGACGAAGCCTATTCTGGACCATTGGGAAAACCCCGGCAGCGATACACGGCCCGGCAGTACCAAGCCGAACAAGATGCGAGCCGGGGGTTCCGAGAGCAAAGACAAGCTTTATAACGGCACCGCCGATGCCGTATTCGCATCGCACACAGGGCAGAAGGTAGGTAGCCGTATTCCCGTCAATAAAGAGTTGGTCAAGGGTTACGACTTCAAAGAGAACTGGGGTAAGGATTGATCAGTAGGTGAAGGGTTATCCGGCGTCGTGTCCCCAACTGGCTTATCTCCACCAGCGCGCCGGACTTTTTTGGACAGAACATGAAAGACGTATCGCAAACGCTCGATGACCTTGCTACGCGGGCCGCCACCAATGGTGCGGTCGTCACCTTTGTCAGCGGCAAGCTGCGCATCGATTGTGAGTACATCGCGGAGCGCGGCAAGGTGTACTGGCGCATCAATGGACGCACCGCGAAGCGCGCTGATGTCGAGATAGCGCTTGAGCGCGCCCGCGCAGGCAAACCGATTATTACGGTGTAACCCATGGACGCCGAAGACGTACTAGCCCGCCTTAAGGCCGACGCCGCGAAGCACGGCTTGTCGGAAGCAACGATGCAAACCCTCGCACGCGAGGTAGCGGAGCAGGCGGTACGGGCCGATAGCACAGCAACACCTGTCAGGTATCCATGCCGCTTCATCTGTTCTGAGGAAGAACGCGCTGCGGTCCACGCCCTGTTAAAGCGCATGAGGGTGTAGAACATGAAATCCAAACCCTGCACGGCGTGCAAGCTGATGTTGCCCCTGACGGCGTTCAACCATATTGCGCATTACCAGCGCGCCCGCGTTTGCAAGGCATGCGAGGCAGCGGACAGGCCGGAAGCGCCAATAGAGACACCGCCTGAGCAAACCCAACCACCCGCCGCGCCGGAGTACGGAGGTATGACAGCTATGAGCGCGCACCTCGTGCAAGCCTCGCTCAAACATGAACCGCGCGCTGATGCACCCTTGCTAGCGCACACCGAGACCAGACGCGTGCCCGCCGTCGTACAGCGCGAGGGCGTGAGGCTAAGCCCAGCGGTCGCGGGCTACCTCCGTGCATGGGGCGTGCGCTAGTCGTGGCACACTGGTGGTTCCTGAATATCCGAAGGGCCTCACGATGAAGCAGTTCACCTTTGATGAAGTCCAAAGCATGACCTTCGCGCAGCTCGGCGCGGTCGAGGACGCGATGGATTTGATGGCTACAGGATTCATTTCGCCAATGCTAGTTCGTTATATGTTCAGAACCGAACAGCTTGCGGCCCGTTACCCCGGCGTCGCGCTTCCTGCCCTGCTGAACGCGATCAATAAGGCTGCGACCATGATCGCTTTTCCGCCCGAGGTGGGTCAGAAAGCACCGGTGGCTGTGCGCGATGAAGTCGTTGACGCTTATCTGGACGAACTCCAGCCGCATACGGAAAGTGCGCTCAAACCAAACTAGCTCTGCAGCGCAACGGATTGCACGAAGCATACGGGTGCATGCGGCTTGCGGGTAAAGCTACGGGTAAAGCGGGCGGCCCGCCGCTAAGGCTAGCCCACACAAGCGCCGCCCGTAATGCTTTGCCGCTAGCCATGCTAATTAAGGCCGGTAATTAGTATGGGGTATCGGGGCTAACCACTTGCGAGGAGCATGGATTCCGTATGAACATGCGACCATGAACGCACAAATGCTCAATACGATTGGTCTCGCCTCTAATATGGTCGGCGTGTTTCTGGCATTCTTCTACGGCTTTCCTCAACCCGATCACAATGAAGGAGTGTCACTCGGGCTGTCGCCAAATACCCCGCTCCAGAACGGGCAAACCGTGGCCGAGCACAATGCGGAAATCCGAAGAAGAAAGCGCTTTTATAAAGCCATGTCTTTTCTAGCGCTGGCCTGCATGTTCTTGGGATTTGCCGTGCAAGCGTACGCGCTATGGTGCTGTTAGCAACGCGGATTAAGCCCCGCCTTTGGTCAGGAACGCCCGTACGGTTTCGGTCAGCCAGAATGGACGACCATCATTACCATCGGGCGGCGGCACTAGCCCCTTACGGCGGCGGTCATGGAATGCCGAGGCCGATAGGTTGCCGAGCAGAAACTGGAAGTGGTAGTTGCGTACGCGCGCTGGCGTATCCAGATCGAAGGGCGGGGCCTTGGGCTTGGTGCTGCCGCCACCTTTCTTCTTGGGCTTGGGCAACGGGACCGCGACAGGGGGAACCTGCGCAGCGATGAGGGCTTTAGGCTTGGCGAAATTGACGGACATACGAGTGCTCCATTCCCATCCAAGGGATCAGCGGCACTCCATTGCCTAAGTGAATTAACAGTGATTGCGAAACCACGATAGCATGCTTCCGCAAGCCCCGCATTAACCTAACGCATCAAGCCGCAACAGCACCTTCGCGGGGCCGCAGGCTATCGAGGTAATCGGCGTATGCCTGCATCATCGCCCGCCGCTGCTTGAGGTACTTGCCCTGGTTATAGACGCCTGCCACGCCTTTTTGCTTGTGCGCCAGCGCGCTTTCAACAATTAGCGGCTCATAGTCAGCGCCATGCAGGTATGTGGACGCCGTACCGCGTGCGCCGTGCGCCCTGAATAGCTGCTCGCCGTTGAAGCCCATGTTGCCGAGCGCGCGGTTGATCGTGGTGGCCGACATGCAATCGACGCTGCCACGGCGGCGATTGGGAAACAGCCATTGCGGCCCGGTCTTGGGCGGCGGGTTGATCTCCCGCAGTTCCTGTAATAGTACGATTGCCTGCGTACTTAGAGGCACCACATGCGGCTCGCCCATCTTCATCCGTTCGGCCGGAATCTTCCAGGTGGCGGTCATAAAATCGAACTCCGGCCACTGAGCCTTGCGCAGTTCCACCGTTCTAGCGGCGGTCAACATCAGTAGCTCGATGGCGATTACCGTCTCGCGGCTACCGGTGTTTCTGTTGCCGGGTTTCTTTTCGCTGTACCGGGGAAGGGCGCTCAGCAGTGACCGTAGTTCATCCTCGTCCAACGCCTTGTTTGATCGCGGCTTGGGCTTCTTTACCGCTGTCGAAACCTTGAAGCCTTCAGCCGGATTGATAACGGCTCGCTGGGTTGCAATCGCCAAGGCAAACACGGCGGAGGACCATTGCTTGAGCAGCACAGCGATAGACGGTGCGCCTTTGGTTTTGCGCTCATCCCCGGCTGCTTTGCCCTTGCGGTCGGCGATGCCTTGGACGAGGTTGAAGATGTCGGCGCTGGTGACTTCCTTGATCGGCGTTGTGCCGAGCGGAGCATTGATGACATACCGGCCCATGGCGTTGCGTATCTGTTGGACGTAGTAATGCGACCACTTGCCGGAACCCTTGGGGTTTGGGTCCGCTGGGTCAGGCGCATTGGCGTCGATCCACTCCTGGGCGATGCCGCCGAAGGTGGTCGCCAGTTCCTTCTTGGCCTTGGCGTTCTCAGCCTGTTTTGCGTCCTTAGGGTGGATGCCCTTGCTAACCAGTTCGGCGGCGGCAGCGCGGCGCTTGCGGGCTTCGTCAAGGTCAACGTCAGGGCACTTGCCGAGGTTAAACGCGTAGTTCAGCAAGCCCGACTTGCCCTTGTTCGGCCCCTTCTGCGCGACGCCTTCCATGCGGTAGGCAAACATCCAGTTCTTGCTGCCGTTCGCCCCGACTAGCAAATACATTGCGTCCCGGTCGCTCAGTTTGTACGGCTTGCCGGTGGCTTTGGCGGCTTTGGCTTTAGCGTCAGTTAGACCTTTGATCGCGGGCATGGCGGTAACTCCGGGCGGGTAAATTTACCTTAATTTTACCCGCATTTACCTGCAAGCAGCCGCATGTACCCGCATGCCTAAAACAGTAAAACCCTTATAAAACAAGGCTTTCCGCATGCATCAGCATTTCGTGGCATGCCCATGCTATTTTTCGATCATGAGCAGCATGGTGTGTCTCCGGTCAGAAGTCGCTATCGAGGCCGTCTTGCACTTGTTCCGCGGCGCGCAGCACGGCGCGCGCCTTGTTTTCGGTCTCTTGCCATTCGGATTCCGGCACCGAATCCGCGACTACACCCGCTGCCGCCTGCACATACAGATTGCCGTTCGCGATCACGCCGGTGCGGATCGTGATGGCCAGATCCATTTCACCCGTGAACGACAGATAGCCGACCGCACCGCCATACAGGCCGCGCTTCACCGGCTCCAGTTCGTCGATCAGCTCCATCGCGCGGACTTTCGGCGCGCCTGACAGCGTGCCCGCCGGGAAAGTGGCGCGCAGCACGTCGAAATTCGTCGTGCCGGGTTTCAGCTTGCCTTCGACCGAACTCACGATGTGCTGCACGTGCGAGTACTTTTCGATCACCATCTTGTCGGTGACGACCACCGAGCCGATCTGCGCGATGCGGCCGACGTCGTTGCGCGCGAGGTCGATCAACATGACGTGTTCGGCGATTTCCTTCGGGTCGTTCAGCAGCTCGGTGGCGAGTTCCGCGTCGCGTTCCGGCGTATTGCCGCGTGGCCGCGTGCCGGCGAGCGGCCGGATGGTAACGATGCGATCCTCGCCACGTTTTTCCTGGCGCACGAGGATTTCCGGCGATGCACCGACCACGTGGAAGTCGCCGAAGTTGTAGAAATACATATACGGCGACGGATTCAGCGAGCGCAGCGCGCGATACAGCGAGAGCGGATTGTCGCGGTACGGCTTGATCAGGCGCTGGCCGACCTGCACCTGCATCAGCTCGCCGGCGGCGATATATTCCTTCGCCTTGCGCACGGCCGTCAGGTAATCGTCTTTGGCGAACTCGCGGTAGGTCTCGGTGCGTACGCTCGCCGACGTGACCGGCGGTTGCACGGTCGTGCGCAAACGCTGGCGCAGTTCGCGCAGACGTTGCTTCGCTTTTGTGTAGGCCTCGGGCTGCGTCGGGTCGGCGTAGACCACGAGGTAGAGCTTGCCCGCGAGGTTGTCGATCACCGCGACTTCTTCAGTCAGAAGCAACTGGATGTCAGGCAGATTCAGATCGTCTTTCGGCGCTGTGTGCGCAAGCTTCTTCTCGATGTAGCGCACTGCGTCGTAGCCGAAATAGCCGGCCAGACCGCCAGCGAAGCGCGGCAAGCCGGGGCGCTGCGCCACTTTGAAGCGGCCCTGGAATTGCTGGATGAATTCGAGCGGGTCGCCCTCGTGCGTTTCGACGACCTTGCCGTCGCGCACCACTTCGGACACGCCGTTGCGGGTGCGCAGCAGCGTGCGCGCCGGCAGGCCGATGAACGAATAGCGGCCGAACCGTTCGCCGCCCACCACCGATTCCAGCAGGAACGAGTTGGCGCCGTTGCGCTCGCTCTGCGCGAGTTTCAGGTACAGCGAGAGCGGCGTTTCGAGGTCGGCTAGCGCTTCGGCGATCAGCGGAATGCGGTTGAAACCCTCATTGGCGAGGGACTGGAATTCGAGTTCGGTCATGTTCCGATCCTGTACGGTGGTCCGGCGGCGGCGTGCGTCGGACAAAGCGGGTCATTGCGCGGCCGGTCAGGCGTTCGTTCGACGTGTCGATACGATGATACCGACCGGCGCGAGTTTCCCATCGACGCGTGCAAGGGATTTCAGCGCACAACTGTACTTTGCGGGTACACGCAGGCCGAATCAACCGATGCAGCGAAACAAGATGATGGAAAAAACGCGTGAGCGCAGCGAAGTAAAAAACGGTTGCCGAAGACGAACTTCAGCGTACCTCAGGCGAGGTTAGCGCGACCAGCGACGCCAGGGCCAGGCTCCCCGGTCGATGCTAATCAGACTCCGTTTTTTATTCAGAAACATGAGGATGAAGGACTTTTAAGTCGTGGAATGGTGCGCTGCGATCGCCTTGGCGGCGTCGAGCAGCGAGCCAACTATACCATCGGATTTTATTGTTTGTATAGCTTGGCCATGGTTGTAGCCATAGGGCACCGTGAGCGTCGCCATGCCGGCCGCACGGCCCGCCAGCGCATCGTTTTCCGAATCGCCGATGGCAACCGTGGCCCGCGGTTCGACGCCCAACTGCGCGGCCGCGGTAAGCATGGGCAGCGGATCCGGCTTCTTTTTCGCCAGGCTGTCGCCGCCGAGCACGACGCCGAAATACTGGGCGAGCCCATACTGCTGCAGCAATTCCACCGCGAACCGATGCGGCTTGTTGGTCACGCAGGCGAGCTTGAGGCCGGCGTCGCGCATGGCGATCAATCCGGCTTCGACATCGGGATAGAGCCGCGTGTGCGTGCCGTTGATCTTCGCGTACTCCTCCTGATAGATCGCGAGCGCTTCGTCGAAGCGGTCTTGCGCATGCTCCGTTTCGAAGCGCGGCGCCAGCACGCTGCGGATCAGATGCTCCGAACCCTTGCCGACATAACCGACCACTTCCTCGCGTGACGTTTCTTCCGCGTCGAGTTGCGCGAGCATGCCGTTCAGGCCGGCGGCGAAATCGTCAGCGGTATCGATCATCGTGCCGTCGAGGTCGATGATCGCCGCTTGCAGGCGTGGGCCGGTGAAAGTCGGGGTGGGGAACGGAGTGGTCATGTTGCGTGCCGGTTATGCGTCGGTGCTCAGTGCTGGATGTTGGCGAGTGCCGCGCGCATCTTCTCGATCACGACCTTGTGGTCGGGCTGGCCGAAGATCGCCGAACCGGCCACGAAGGTGTCCGCGCCGGCCGCCGCGATTTCGGCGATGTTGTCGACCTTCACGCCGCCGTCCACTTCCAGATGAATCTCGCGGCCGGTGCGCTCCTTGTAGGCATTGATCCGCCGGCGTGCTTCGCGCAGCTTGTTGAGCGCCTCCGGAATGAACGACTGGCCGCCGAAACCCGGATTCACCGACATGATCAGCACGAGATCGACCTTGTCCATCACGTGATCCAGATAATTCAACGACGTGGCCGGATTAAAGACCAGGCCGGCCTTGCAGCCGTGGTCGCGGATCAGCGACAGCGTGCGGTCGATATGGTCCGAGCCTTCCGGGTGAAAGCTGATCAGATTCGCGCCGGCCTTCGCGAAGTCCGGCACGATGCGGTCGACCGGGCGCACCATCAGATGCACGTCGATCGGCACGTCCACATGCGGGCGGATCGCCTCGCAGACGAGCGGGCCGATGGTCAGGTTCGGCACGTAATGGTTGTCCATCACGTCGAAATGAATCCAGTCGGCGCCGGCGGCGACAACGTTGCGGACTTCTTCGCCGAGGCGGGCGAAGTCGGCTGACAGAATGCTTGGAGCGATGCGGAATTGCGTCATGGCGGGGGCGGAGGCAAGCGGGAAAGCGCCATTTTACCGTTTTGCGCGCGGGCGTTCCGGTTCGTGGACGCTTTCGGGCGTGAACCTTCGTTCAAGCGGCGAATGTGACAAAACGTCCTAATGTCCCTTGGCCAAAGGGATTTGTCCGGTTGCGGGCGTGCCGCGCATCAAGCAGAATGCCAAAACCATCAGCGCCGCCTCGCCAGTGCGCCCGCAAACCATTGGCGTTCGGGCTTTCCCGCGATTTTTCACACCCCGTTTCAGCAGACCGGAATCAGGATGAGCCAGTACGAATTCAGCGTCTCGGCGCAGGTGCAATATCTGCCCGAAGAGTCGGACCCGGAGCGCCGCCAGTATGCATTCGCCTACACGCTGACTATCCGTAACACCGGCCAGGTGCCCGCGCAATTGATCGCGCGTCATTGGGTGATCACCGACAGCGACAAGAGCGTGCAGGAGGTGAAGGGCTTGGGTGTGGTCGGACACCAGCCGTTGCTCAAACCGGGCGAGCATTTCGAATACACGAGTTGGGCGGTGATCGCCACGCCGGTCGGCACCATGCGCGGAGAGTACTTCTGCGTGGCCGAGGACGGTGAGCGTTTCGACGCGCCGGTGCCGGAGTTCATCCTGCGCATGCCGCGTACGTTGCATTGAACCGAGGGCGCCGCCCGCGGTCTTTAAGAAGCTCATGCGCGGTGCAACGCGTAGCTTTACTGCGATTTTTGCTGCTTTTGCTGTTTACTCGCGTTGGCGCGCGCCACTTTCTTCTTGCCGGACGACGTCCACACAACGATAAAGACGAGCAGGAAGAGCGCGAGGAGCGATTCCAGCGCGAAGATGAGCATCGGGTATTCGTCGAACAGATCAGACATGGCGGTTTCCATCAAGAACGAACATTGTATGCGTTTTGTCCGCGCGGCCGGAGCATGGCTCGGCGCGCTTTCGGTTGCGGTGATGCTGGCGTCCTGCGGTGGCGGCGGCGCGGTCCGGCCCTCGGTTTCGCCACCCACGGGGGCGGCGATCATACCTGGGCAGATTGCCGCGGCGCGGCTAACCGCCGTTGCCTGGCAGCA
This sequence comes from Paraburkholderia sp. BL27I4N3, assembly GCF_003386115.1. Taxonomy (NCBI): domain Bacteria; kingdom Pseudomonadati; phylum Pseudomonadota; class Betaproteobacteria; order Burkholderiales; family Burkholderiaceae; genus Paraburkholderia; species Paraburkholderia sp. BL27I4N3. The sequence continues at coordinate 4,733,601 of NZ_QREJ01000001.1, forward strand.
GGTGCCGGGTTGGCAGGACGACTCGTTGATCGGTGCGACGGCCGCGTTGCGGCAAAACTGCGTGAGGCTCGCGCGTCAACCGAACTGGGCCCGCGCCTGTGCCGCGGCCTCGCAAATCGACGACCTCGACGTCACCAGTGCGCGGGCTTTTTTTGAAGCCTATTTCACGCCTTTCCAGTTAGCGAATACCGACGGCACGCTCGACGGCTTGGTTACCGGTTACTACGAGCCCTTGTTGCGTGGTTCGCGCACACGCCACGGCGTGTATCAGACCGCGCTGTACCGCTGGCCTTCCGGTTATCGCGCGGGCGCGCCGCTGCCGGCGCGTGCGCAACTCGAACGCGCGGGTGTGCTCAACGGTAACGAACTCGTATGGGTCGACGATCCGATCGAAGCGTTCTTCCTGCAGGTGCAGGGCTCCGGGCGCATCGTGATGGAAGACGGCAGTGTGATGCGGCTCGGCTTTGGCGGGACTAACAATCAACCGTACAAGTCGATCGGACGCTGGCTGCTGGACCGCGGCGAACTCACGCCCGCGCAGGCGACCATGCAGGGCATCAAGGCGTGGGCGCGCGCGAACCCGACGCGCGTCGATGCGTTGCTCGATACGAATCCGCGCTTCGTGTTCTTCCGCGAGATGCCGTCCGGCGAGAGCGTGCCGAGCAGTGGCGCGGATGGTCCCATCGGCGCACTGGGTGTGCCGCTCACGCCAGAGAGGTCGATCGCGGTCGATCCGACTTCGATTCCGCTCGGTACGCCCGTGTTCTTACAGACAACGCGTCCGTTGACGAATTCGCCGATGAACCGCCTCGTGTTCGCGCAAGACACGGGTTCCGCGATTAAAGGCGGCGTGCGCGCCGATTACTTCTGGGGCCTCGGCGACGACGCCGGCGATCTGGCCGGGAAGATGAAGCAGGGCGGCCGGATGTGGTTGTTGCTGCCGAATTCTTGAGGTTTCGCGGTGGACGTTAGGTTTAACGCCGCCGCTGTTTCCGGTTGATGTGATCGGTAAGCGGCGCGGCGGCGCTGCTTATTTGATTGGCTGCACTTTGTTTTGGGTGTGGCTGTTCAATTCGACCGTGCGCACAGGCGGGTGCGACGCATGCGTCGTGCTGCATGCGTCGATCAAAGCGGCTTTCGTTACAGTCCCGACTTGCGCTTATCCACCACGCGCCGCGCCTTGCCTACCGAACGCTCGATCCCATTCACAGCCAGCACATTCACCACCGCGCTCACGCCGATCAGCGCCTTGATGTCATAGGCCAGCGCCTGCTTGGCCGTGCTCAGCGCTGCTGTGTCAGGCGCCGATTCCGGGCAAGGTTCGACGTTCAACGTCAACACGTCGAGCGGGCCTTCTTTGGTCAGCACGATCTGATAATGCGGCGCGAGCGCGCGCTGCTTGAGCAGCAGTTCTTCGATCTGCGTCGGGAACACGTTCACGCCGCGCACGATCATCATGTCGTCCGAGCGGCCGGTGATTTTTTCCATGCGCCGCATGGTGCGCGCGCTGCCCGGCAGGAGGCGCGTGAGGTCGCGCGTGCGGTAACGCACGATCGGCAGCGCCTCTTTAGTCAGCGACGTGAACACCAGTTCGCCGAGTTCGCCGTCCGGCAGCACCTCGCCGGTTTCGGGATCGATGATCTCGGGATAGAAGTGGTCTTCCCAGATGGTCGGGCCGTCTTTCGTCTCCACGCACTCCGACGCCACGCCTGGACCCATCACTTCGGACAGGCCGTAGATGTCGACAGCGTCGATGCCCATGCGCTTTTCGATCGCCCGACGCATGTCGTTGGTCCACGGTTCCGCGCCGAAGATGCCGATGCGCAACGAACAATTGGCCGGGTCGATGCCCTGACGCTCGAGTTCGTCTGCGATAGAAAGCATGTAGCTCGGCGTGACCATGATGATGTCCGGCCGGAAATCCTGGATCAGTTGCACCTGCTTTTCAGTCTGCCCGCCACCGAACGGAATCACGGTGAGTCCCGCGCGCTCGGCGCCGTAGTGCGCGCCGAGGCCGCCCGTGAAGAGGCCGTAGCCGTAGCTGATATGAACCTTGTCGCCGCGTCTTGCGCCGCCGGCGCGGATCGAACGCGCGACGAGATTCGCCCACGTGTCGATATCGCGCGCGGTGTAACCCACCACGGTCGGCTTACCTGTCGTACCCGACGACGCGTGGATCCGTGAAATCTGTTCCTGCGGCACGGCGAACATTCCGAACGGGTAGCTGTCGCGCAGATCCTTCTTGGTGGTGAAGGGGAAACGCGCCAGGTCCGCGAGGGTTTTCACTTCACTTGGGTGAACGCCGGCTTCATCGAATTTGTGCCGATAAACCGGCGAGTTTTCATAAGCGTGGTTCAACGACCATTTAAGCCGTTCGAGTTGAAGCGCGGCAAGTTCGTCGCGGCTGGCGGTCTCGATCGGATCGAGCGGAAGGGCGGTGGTCATTGAATGTCTCCTTGCTGCCTCAATGCTTGAGTCTGATGTACGTGCGCTCGTGCGCAAAAACCGGGCGCTGGGTGCTTTTTAGCGGTTTAACGGTTTGGTGGTGAAGTGCGGCCACCAAACCGCGAATCTCTCTTAAGCTTGCCGCAGGGTTGCGGTTATCAATCGCCTGCGGGAATCAAATTGCCTTTGATCTGTGCGGATTTGCCGCGGAACATCGCCACGGTTTCTTCGGCGCGGTTCGTCACGCGAATGTCGTAGATGCCGGTTCGGCCGCTCAAGGTTTGCTCGACGGCTTCCGCCGTCAACACGTCGCCGCCTTTCACAGGCCGCAGAAACTCGATCGAGCAGCCGGCTGCAACCGTGTTGATGTTGTACGTGTTGCAGGCGAACGCGAACGTCGAATCCGCGAGCGTGAAAATCAGGCCGCCGTGGCAAATCTGATGACCGTTCAGAAAGTCGTCGCGCACGGCCATGCGCAGGCGCGCGTATCCGGGGCGCACCTCGACGATTTCGAGGCCGAGCGCACGGCTGCACGCGTCGTTCTCGTACATCGCGGCAGCAGTGGCGCGGGCGAGTTCCTCGGGCGTCATCTGATCGGGATGATTGGCTTGCGTGGACATGTTCAACGGCCCTCAAAGCGCGGTGCGCGCTTTTCAACGAAGGCTTGCACGCCTTCCGCGTAATCGTGGGAAGCTCCCAGATCGCGTTGCAGATCGCGTTCCAGATCGAGTTGCTGGTCGAGCGTTTGCGTCGCGCCCGCACGCATGGCCTGCTTGATAGCGGCGATGGCGCGCGTGGGTTGCTGCGCGAGTTGAGACGCGAGTTTCCCGGCGGTGGCGGCGAGCTCCGAGTCGTCGACTGCTTGCCAGATCAAGCCCCAGCCTTCAGCTTTTTCCGCGCTGAGTTTGTCGCCAGTGATGGCGAGTCCCAACGCGCGAGCCATGCCGACACGCTGCGGCAGGAACCATGTGCCACCCGAGTCCGGAACGAGGCCGATTTTCACGAACGCCTGAATGAAGCTGGCCGAGCGAGCCGCGAGCACGAGGTCGCACGCGAGCGCGAGATTGGCGCCTGCGCCAGCGGCCGTGCCGTTCACCGCGGCGATGATGGGCAGCGGCAGTGCTTGCAGACGGCGGATCAACGGGTTGAAATGTTGCTCGATCAGTTCACCCAGATCGGTCATGGCGCCTGGAGTGAAATCGAGGTCGGCGAGGTCCTGGCCGGCGCAAAAGCCGCGGCCCGCTCCGGTGAGCACGAGCGCGCGCGCGCCGGACGTTTCGGCCTCGTCGAGCGCGGCGCTCAGTTCCTGATGCATCGCGCGCGTGAAGCTGTTGAGCTTGTCCGGCCGGTTCAGCGTGATGGTTGCGACATGGCTCGATGAGTCGATGTCCAGGCGAATCGCTTCATATGACATTGGGTGTCTCCTCAAAGTCTCTTCGACCGATGGGCGCTGCGGCGCTGATATCAGAGCCGCTCGATGACCAGTGCGATGCCCTGGCCCACGCCAATGCACATCGTGCAAAGCGCAAAGCGGCCGTTGGTCCGCTCCAACTGGTACAGCGCGGTTGTGATCAGACGCGCGCCCGAAGCGCCCAGCGGGTGGCCGAGTGCAATGGCTCCGCCGTTCGGGTTGACGCGTGGGTCGTCGTCGCGCAGACCGAGCGTACGCAGAACAGCGAGACCTTGCGAGGCGAAGGCTTCGTTCAACTCGATCACATCGAGTTGTTCGAGCCTCATGCCAAGCTGCTTCAACAGTTTTTGCGTGGCCGGCGCCGGACCGATACCCATGATGCGCGGCTCGACGCCCGCCGTTGCCATGCCCACCACGCGGGCGCGGCGGCGCAGTCCGTATTGATCGGCGGCCTGCTGGTTAGCTAGCAACAACGCGCACGCGCCGTCGTTCACGCCCGACGCATTGCCGGCCGTCACACTGCCGTCCGGGCGAACCACGCCCTTGAGCTTGCCCAAACTTTCGAGCGAGGTTTCGCGCGGGTGCTCATCGAGCAGTACGCGTATAGGATCGCCCTTCTTTTGCGCGATTTCGACGCCGACAATTTCCTGAGCTAATGTGCCGTCCCTCTGGGCATGCGCGGCCTTTTGCTGGCTCGCCAAGGCAAACGCGTCCTGATCTGCGCGGCTCACGCTGAACTCGACTGCGACGTTTTCCGCGGTCTCAGGCATCGAATCGACGCCGTACTGACGTTTCATCAACGGATTGATGAAGCGCCAGCCGATGGTCGTGTCGTAAATGTCAGCCTGGCGCGCGAAGGCGCTGGTCGCCTTGCCCATGACGAACGGCGCACGCGTCATGCTTTCGACGCCGCCGGCGATCATCAGACGCGCTTCGCCCGCCTTGATAGCGCGCGCAGCGGTGCCAACTGCGTCCATACCCGAGCCGCACAGGCGATTGATGGTTGCGCCGGGTGCCTCGGTGGGCAAGCCGGCTAGTAACGCCGACATGCGGGCGACGTTGCGATTGTCTTCGCCGGCCTGGTTCGCGCAGCCATAAATGACATCGTCCACAGCGCGCCAGTCGACGCCTGGATTGCGTTCGATCAACGCCTTGATCGGCACCGCGCCGAGGTCATCGGCGCGGACATCCTTGAGTGCGCCGCCGTAGCGGCCAATTGGAGTGCGAATCGCATCGCAGATGAAGGCGTCGTTCATATGGATTCCTGCTGGAACGGATCGGCGTGAGGTGCCGATCCAATGCCTCATGTTAGTTGGGGTGCACTGCCCGGTCCATTCGGCCAAACGGCATAGGACGAAAGCCGTGTTTTTGTCTTATGCCATTCAGCCAGCTACCGCCGGCGCCGCTTTGGGTTCAACATGAACGCGGCTTTGAACTACGCGGAAGCGATTCGCGACAAAGGCGGCGTCAGCCAGCGCGGCATTGGCCGCCGGGTTTGCGCCCGTGCCGTGGAAGTCCGAGAACGCTGCCGACTGATTGACGAACACGCCGCCGGTCAGATTGATCGACAAGGCCACGCCGCCGCGGATCGATGCTTCGTGCGCATCTTCGAGCACCGCTTCGTCCGTGCTGTAAACCGACAGCGTCAGCGCGCCGTGTTCCGCGGCGATTGCGCCGGCGAGTTCGAGCGACTGCGCAGTGGAGTCCGTCGCGATCACGAACGAGATCGGGCCGAACCATTCTTTGGTGAACTGCGCCTGGTCGGTGGCGGCATCCAGTTGGAGCACGAGCGGCGTGCGCACGCGGGCGCCGGCGAAAGCGGGATGTTCAAGCGACAGGCTCTCGACGAGAACGTGGCCGAGCTCTGCGGCTTCGTCGATGCGTTGAATCACGCCTTGGTTCTGAATCGCGCCGAGCAGCTCGACAGCGCGGGCCGGGTCGGCGACGAGTTTTTGCACCGCGCCCGCAATGGCTTGGGCAACTTCGTCAAAACCGAGCGTGCCTTCCGGAGTGCGGATGCCGCCGCGCGGCACGTAGATGTTTTGTGGCGCGGTGCACATCTGGCCCGAGTACAGCGCGAGCGAGAAGGCGATGTTGCGGGCAACAGCCTTGATGTCGTCGACCGAGTCGATCACGATCTGGTTCACGCCGGCTTTTTCGGTGTAGACCTGGGCCTGGTGCGCATTGCGCTCGAGCCACGTGCCGTTTTGCGTGCTGCCCGTGAAGTCGATGAGTTTGATTTCCGGACGCAGGGCCAAGTCCTGGACGAGTGCGCCGTCGTTCGGCTCGGTGGCCAGCAAGGTGACGACGTTCGGATCGAAACCCGCTTCGCGCAAAACGTCACGCGCGATTCGCACGGTCAGCGCCAGCGGCAGAATTGCGCCCGGATGCGGCTTGACAATGACCGTGTTGCCGGTGGCCAGATCGGCGAAGAGGCCCGGATAGCCGTTCCACGTCGGGAAGGTGCAGCAGCCGAGCACAAGGCCGGTGCCGCGCGGCACGACGGTGTAACGCTTGTGCATGGCGAGCGGCGGATTCTTGCCTTGCGGCTTTTCCCAATGGGCGTCGCCGGGAATGCGGCGCAACTGGTCCCACGCATACACGACGGCTTCCAGCGCGCGGTCTTGTGCGTGCGGGCCGCCGGCCTGGAAGGCCATCATGAATGCCTGGCCGGTCGTGTGCATCACGCTGTAGCCAATTTCGAAGCTGGCGCGATTCACGCGGGCAAGGATTTCGAGGCAGACACCGATCCATGCGTGCGGGCCTGCTGCGCGCCACTCGCGTTGGGCAGCGGCGGCAGCCGCGATCAGTGCGGCGGGGTCGGCCTTCGGGTAGCGCACGCCGAGCGGGAATCCGAACGGTGAGACTTCGGCGCCGACGGTTTCACCCGTCGAGGGTTGGTCCAGCTGGAACGTTGCGTTGAGATGCGCTTTGAATGCGGCTTCGCCGTCCGCATTAGCTGTTTCCCCGTACACTTTCGGACTGGGCATTTCGACGAACGGGCTCCAGTAGCCGCGCGTTTCAACCGCGGTGAGTGCCTTTTGCAGCGTGTCTTCGTGCTTGGTGAATAGCGGATGTGTCATGGCAGAGGGCTTGGCTGTACGTTGGGAAAAGACTGTCGAATAATTGACCGACCGGTTGGTTGGCGAATGGTAGCATTATTAAGATGACCGCGCGAAGCGTTTTCGCGCGCAATTTTTCTAACCTTAGGAGGCGGCAATGGCTTACGAGAACATTCTGGTTGAGACGCGGGGACGGGTCGGCTTGGTCACGTTGAATCGCCCGAAGGCGTTGAACGCTTTAAATGACGCATTGATGGACGAACTGGGGGCGGCGTTGCGCGAGTTCGATGCCGACGACGCGATTGGCGCGATCGTGGTCACGGGCAGCGAAAAGGCGTTCGCGGCTGGTGCTGACATCGGCATGATGTCCACCTATACCTATATGGATGTCTACAAGGGTGACTACATTACCCGCAACTGGGAGACCGTTCGCTCCATTCGTAAGCCGATTATTGCGGCGGTGGCGGGCTTTGCGCTCGGTGGCGGCTGCGAACTGGCGATGATGTGCGACATCATTTTCGCCGCCGACACGGCAAAGTTCGGCCAGCCGGAAATCAAGCTCGGCATCATGCCTGGCGCAGGCGGTACGCAGCGCCTGCCGCGTGCCGTGTCCAAAGCGAAGGCGATGGACCTCTGCCTGACCGCGCGATTTATGGATGCCGCCGAAGCCGAGCGCGCAGGATTGGTGTCGCGTGTGATTCCAACTGCGTCCTTGGTTGATGAGGCAGTGGCTGCGGCTGCGACGATCGCTGAATTCCCGTTGCCGGCCGTGATGATGGTGAAAGAATCGGTCAACCGCGCCTATGAAACGACACTCGCAGAAGGCGTGCATTTCGAGCGCCGCCTGTTCCATTCCCTCTTCGCCACCGAAGATCAGAAGGAGGGCATGGCCGCATTTGTCGAGAAGCGCAAACCGGTTTTCAAGCATCGTTAATATGCTTGTCAAAATAACGCTTGCAAGGCGGGGTCCGGCTCGCTAGAATCTCGCTCTTTCGTGCTTCGGACAACGGGGCACGGGAGGCGGGAGAGCCAGCAGTGGCAAGGCTTTCAGCGAAGCGGGCAGGTTCAGGAAGTTAGAAAAACCTGTTGACGGCGTAGCGGAAGTTCTTCATAATCTCGTTTCTCTGCTGCTGATGCAGCGACGCAGAACGAAGTGGTGCCGGGTGGTTGTGATGTTGACGACTGGCGGTGCGGGTTCGGTAGTGAATGCGTAATCGATCTTTAAAAATTAACAGCCGATAAGTGTGGGCGCTTGATGCGCGACGCGCCGGCGGGTCCTTCGGGATCTGCCGGAAGAAGCGAAAGTATCAAGTCTCACACAGTAATGAAAGGAAGGTTTTTCCATTGAAAGATGGAGAGATCATTCGTCAGTACGTTGAGTGAGCGACCGGTTCTTAACTGAACCGAAAAACAGTAACAGGTTTGAACTGAAGAGTTTGATCCTGGCTCAGATTGAACGCTGGCGGCATGCCTTACACATGCAAGTCGAACGGCAGCACGGGAGCAATCCTGGTGGCGAGTGGCGAACGGGTGAGTAATACATCGGAACGTGTCCTGTAGTGGGGGATAGCCCGGCGAAAGCCGGATTAATACCGCATACGATCTGTGGATGAAAGCGGGGGATCTTAGGACCTCGCGCTACAGGGGCGGCCGATGGCAGATTAGCTAGTTGGTGGGGTAAAGGCCTACCAAGGCGACGATCTGTAGCTGGTCTGAGAGGACGACCAGCCACACTGGGACTGAGACACGGCCCAGACTCCTACGGGAGGCAGCAGTGGGGAATTTTGGACAATGGGCGCAAGCCTGATCCAGCAATGCCGCGTGTGTGAAGAAGGCCTTCGGGTTGTAAAGCACTTTTGTCCGGAAAGAAAACCTCCGCCCTAATACGGTGGGGGGATGACGGTACCGGAAGAATAAGCACCGGCTAACTACGTGCCAGCAGCCGCGGTAATACGTAGGGTGCAAGCGTTAATCGGAATTACTGGGCGTAAAGCGTGCGCAGGCGGTCCGCTAAGACAGATGTGAAATCCCCGGGCTTAACCTGGGAACTGCATTTGTGACTGGCGGGCTAGAGTATGGCAGAGGGGGGTAGAATTCCACGTGTAGCAGTGAAATGCGTAGAGATGTGGAGGAATACCGATGGCGAAGGCAGCCCCCTGGGCCAATACTGACGCTCATGCACGAAAGCGTGGGGAGCAAACAGGATTAGATACCCTGGTAGTCCACGCCCTAAACGATGTCAACTAGTTGTCGGGTCTTCATTGACTTGGTAACGTAGCTAACGCGTGAAGTTGACCGCCTGGGGAGTACGGTCGCAAGATTAAAACTCAAAGGAATTGACGGGGACCCGCACAAGCGGTGGATGATGTGGATTAATTCGATGCAACGCGAAAAACCTTACCTACCCTTGACATGTATGGAATCCTGCTGAGAGGTGGGAGTGCCCGAAAGGGAGCCATAACACAGGTGCTGCATGGCTGTCGTCAGCTCGTGTCGTGAGATGTTGGGTTAAGTCCCGCAACGAGCGCAACCCTTGTCCCTAGTTGCTACGCAAGAGCACTCTAGGGAGACTGCCGGTGACAAACCGGAGGAAGGTGGGGATGACGTCAAGTCCTCATGGCCCTTATGGGTAGGGCTTCACACGTCATACAATGGTCGGAACAGAGGGTCGCCAACCCGCGAGGGGGAGCCAATCCCAGAAAACCGATCGTAGTCCGGATCGCACTCTGCAACTCGAGTGCGTGAAGCTGGAATCGCTAGTAATCGCGGATCAGCATGCCGCGGTGAATACGTTCCCGGGTCTTGTACACACCGCCCGTCACACCATGGGAGTGGGTTTTACCAGAAGTGGCTAGTCTAACCGCAAGGAGGACGGTCACCACGGTAGGATTCATGACTGGGGTGAAGTCGTAACAAGGTAGCCGTATCGGAAGGTGCGGCTGGATCACCTCCTTTCTCGAGCTAAACGCGTCAGTTGTGTAAAAGCAATGCGTTGAGCGCTCACGCTTATCGGCTGTGAAATCAGGACAGACTCAGGGGTCTGTAGCTCAGTCGGTTAGAGCACCGTCTTGATAAGGCGGGGGTCGATGGTTCGAATCCATCCAGACCCACCAAAGTCTTGTCTGGTGTGCTGATCGTCTGAACCTCTGGGGTAGCTGTATGACTGGGGGATTAGCTCAGCTGGGAGAGCACCTGCTTTGCAAGCAGGGGGTCGTCGGTTCGATCCCGTCATCCTCCACCAATCCTCAATGCGTAGCGTTCTGCGGGCAGTAAAAGGCAGAGCGTTGTGCATTGGCGATTGAGCCAGTCAGAGTGATATGAAGCAGAGCTTTATATCGGCTGTCGTTCTTTAACAATCAGGAAGAAGTAGTAAAGAGATTCACGAAAGATCACTTAGAGATGGGTGGTTGAGTAGGTGAATCAGGGTTGTGATTGTATCAATGTATGAAAAGAGAGATCGAAAGATCGCTTTTGGAATACGGCGCAACACGAATACTCAACCTGTAGCGAGGGTGGCGAGCGTGTGATTCCCCGTGGATCATGCAGGAGACACACCCGTTATAGGGTCAAGCGAACAAGTGCATGTGGTGGATGCCTTGGCGATCACAGGCGATGAAGGACGCGGTAGCCTGCGAAAAGCGGTGGGGAGCTGGCAAACGAGCTTTGATCCACCGATATCCGAATGGGGAAACCCGGCCCGTATGGGTCATCCGTAGCTGAATACATAGGCTACGTGAAGCGAACGCGGTGAACTGAAACATCTAAGTAACCGCAGGAAAAGAAATCAACCGAGATTCCCAGAGTAGTGGCGAGCGAAATGGGACCAGCCTGTACTCTTTATCTTCATTGTTAGTCGAAGGCTCTGGAAAGTGCCGCCATAGCAGGTGATAGCCCTGTAGACGAAAACAGCGAGGAAGAACTAGGTGTACGACAAGTAGGGCGGGACACGTGAAATCCTGTCTGAAGATGGGGGGACCATCCTCCAAGGCTAAATACTCGTGATCGACCGATAGTGAACCAGTACCGTGAGGGAAAGGCGAAAAGAACCCCGGGAGGGGAGTGAAACAGATCCTGAAACCGCATGCATACAAACAGTCGGAGCCTCTGCGAAGGGGTGACGGCGTACCTTTTGTATAATGGGTCAGCGACTTACATTCAGTGGCAAGCTTAACCGATTAGGGCAGGCGTAGCGAAAGCGAGTCCGAACAGGGCGATTCAGTCGCTGGGTGTAGACCCGAAACCAGGTGATCTATCCATGGCCAGGATGAAGGTGCGGTAACACGTACTGGAGGTCCGAACCCACTAACGTTGAAAAGTTAGGGGATGAGCTGTGGATAGGGGTGAAAGGCTAAACAAACCTGGAAATAGCTGGTTCTCTCCGAAAACTATTTAGGTAGTGCCTCGTGTATCACCTTCGGGGGTAGAGCACTGTCATGGTTGTGGGGTCCATTGCGGATTACTACGCCATAGCAAACTCCGAATACCGAAGAGTGCAATCACGGGAGACAGACATCGGGTGCTAACGTCCGGTGTCAAGAGGGAAACAACCCAGACCGCCAGCTAAGGTCCCCAAATATTGCTAAGTGGGAAACGAAGTGGGAAGGCTAAAACAGTCAGGAGGTTGGCTTAGAAGCAGCCATCCTTTAAAGAAAGCGTAATAGCTCACTGATCGAGTCGTCCTGCGCGGAAGATGTAACGGGGCTAAGCAATATACCGAAGCTGCGGATGCACATTTATGTGCATGGTAGGAGAGCGTTCCGTAAGCCTGCGAAGGTGCACTGGAAAGTGTGCTGGAGGTATCGGAAGTGCGAATGCTGACATGAGTAGCGATAAAGGGGGTGAAAAGCCCCCTCGCCGTAAGCCCAAGGTTTCCTACGCAACGTTCATCGGCGTAGGGTGAGTCGGCCCCTAAGGCGAGGCAGAAATGCGTAGCTGATGGGAAGCAGGTTAATATTCCTGCACCATTGTTAAATGCGATGGGGGGACGGATCGCGGAAGGTTGTCCGGGTGTTGGAAGTCCCGGTCCTTGCATTGGAGAAGGCGCTTTGGCAAATCCGGGCGCAGGATTCAAGGGTGCGAGGCCATTCACTTCGGTGAAGAAGCAATCGGAAGTGGTTCCAAGAAAAGCCTCTAAGCTTCAGTTTAACAAGACCGTACCGCAAACCGACACAGGTGGGCGAGATGAGTATTCTAAGGCGCTTGAGAGAACTCGGGAGAAGGAACTCGGCAAATTGGTACCGTAACTTCGGGATAAGGTACGCCCCTGTAGCCTGATGCGCCTGCGCGCAGAGGGTGAAGGGGTTGCAATAAACTGGTGGCTGCGACTGTTTAATAAAAACACAGCACTCTGCAAACACGAAAGTGGACGTATAGGGTGTGACGCCTGCCCGGTGCCGGAAGATTAAATGATGGGGTGCAAGCTCTTGATTGAAGTCCCGGTAAACGGCGGCCGTAACTATAACGGTCCTAAGGTAGCGAAATTCCTTGTCGGGTAAGTTCCGACCTGCACGAATGGCGTAACGATGGCCACACTGTCTCCTCCCGAGACTCAGCGAAGTTGAAGTGTTTGTGATGATGCAATCTCCCCGCGGCTAGACGGAAAGACCCCATGAACCTTTACTGTAGCTTTGCATTGGACTTTGAACCGGTCTGTGTAGGATAGGTGGGAGGCTTTGAAGCGTGGACGCCAGTCTGCGTGGAGCCGCCCTTGAAATACCACCCTGGTTTGTTTGAGGTTCTAACCTTGGTCCGTAATCCGGATCGGGGACAGTGCATGGTAGGCAGTTTGACTGGGGCGGTCTCCTCCCAAAGTGTAACGGAGGAGTACGAAGGTACGCTAGGTACGGTCGGAAATCGTGCTGATAGTGCAATGGCATAAGCGTGCTTAACTGCGAGACCGACAAGTCGAGCAGGTGCGAAAGCAGGTCATAGTGATCCGGTGGTTCTGTATGGAAGGGCCATCGCTCAACGGATAAAAGGTACTCTGGGGATAACAGGCTGATACCGCCCAAGAGTTCATATCGACGGCGGTGTTTGGCACCTCGATGTCGGCTCATCTCATCCTGGGGCTGTAGCCGGTCCCAAGGGTATGGCTGTTCGCCATTTAAAGAGGTACGTGAGCTGGGTTTAAAACGTCGTGAGACAGTTTGGTCCCTATCTGCCGTGGGCGCTGGATATTTGAAGGGGGCTGCTCCTAGTACGAGAGGACCGGAGTGGACGAACCTCTGGTGTACCGGTTGTCACGCCAGTGGCATCGCCGGGTAGCTATGTTCGGAAGAGATAACCGCTGAAAGCATCTAAGCGGGAAACTCGCCTTAAGATGAGATATCCCCGGGGCTTCGAGCCCCTTGAAGGGTCGTTCAAGACCAGGACGTTGATAGGTCAGGTGTGGAAGCGCAGTAATGCGTTAAGCTAACTGATACTAATTGCCCGTAAGGCTTGATCCTATAACAGGTGTGTTTTGCAATGATCGTCAGTGCTTCAGCACTGACGGGCATCCCACCCCCGAAGGGGGCAAGGCCACTCAGGTTAAGTGATCGTGTTGTGCCAGAAACAACACAGCCCAAAGCAACACGAGAGGCATCCTCTCAGCTACTTCTTCCCGATTGGTTGCATTGCTCCACGAGCAGTGCAGCAACAAGTCATGCCTGATGACCATAGCGAGTCGGTCCCACCCCTTCCCATCCCGAACAGGACCGTGAAACGACTCCACGCCGATGATAGTGCGGATTACCCGTGTGAAAGTAGGTAATCGTCAGGCTCCCCAGCAGCAAACAGAAACCCCACCCCGCAAAGGTGGGGTTTCTGCGTTTACCCCGCCGCCATACGCGGAAAAAAACCGCCGTGTAACCCGCCTTCACTCCCGCCCCATCCGCCGCGCATCCGCGTAACCCGTCAGTTCCAGATACGCCCGTCCAACGTCCACACCTTCGCGGCTCACCCGCACTGCGCCTTCCCAGTACACCGCGCCCGTCGATTGCCGCGAATCGAGCTCTTGATCGTCGGCCGGACCGGACTGATGCCAAGGCAGACGGGTTCGGTTGGCAGGATGAATGTGAATGGCATCAGCAAGCGCGGTGCGGGGGGACCCTTTTCGGTTATGCAACTGAATTCTGCCTGGGTGAGTTTGCTCCATTTGGGATGACGGTGCGGGTTGTCCACGGCCGGACGGCGGTCGCCTGTTACGACCATGACGCTGGCCGGCGGTGGGCAACCCGCAAACGAGCAAGGTCTGATTTTGCGCGGCATCTATGCGTTCATAAATCATCGGCAAGCGATAACCGATCCCCCTGTGAAGACGATGTGGGTCATAGCAGCTCTCAATGAGCGAAGAGAGCGCGCGCCGCGCCTGTCCATGGGCATCCCTGATCAGAGTGATGGATCACCGCGCTGAGATGACGCTGGGAGAGTGCCATGTTCGGCGCGCGCAGCTTGGCCGCGGCTTTTGCCAATATTTCGCGTTCGGCCTCGAGCTGGCGAGCCTTGCGACGCAACCGCGTCAGCTCTTCATGCTCGGCCGTGGTCAGCGCGTCGTGACGCGTCCGGCACGTGGCAGCCAGTTGCAAATCGTCCGTGCGGTCGGCTCGAACCCTTCTCCAACTCCTCAGGCGCCCGCCCGGCCTTTACCGGAACCATCTCGGCCCGGAATTCCGCCGGGTAAGGGGTGCGATGCTTCGCCGTGGGCGGCGCACCCTGCTCAAAAGGATAGCTGTCCACGAAATCGGGTCTAGTCCAGTTCGGGCTGGGTCGGAACTTCCATGGGTTCGACGTTAGAGCAGGGCTTAAACATAGGCGTAAGACCACCTCAAAGTTTATGCGCTACCTCATGTCCGGTTTTCACCGGAGCCGGCCCGTCGGCCTGCGCTTCTCCGACTTCCGCGAGCAGCGCCTCATCGCGTGCGATGACTTTCGGCAGATGGGTGCGCAGGAACTCAACCCAGGTCCGCGTCTTCGCGTCGATGAACTTACGCGACGGATACAGCGCGTAAACATGCATCTTCTGCGCGGTATAGTCCGGCAACACGCGCACTAGTGTGCCATCACGCAATCCGGAAATGGCGGCGTACAGCGGCACCATGCCAATGCCCATCCCTTCGCGAATCGCGACAATCAGCGATTCAGCGATGTTCACGTGCACCGGCCCATTCACCTCCATCATTTCGCTGCCATTCGGCCCATCGAGCACCCAGTCGTGCGGCGGAAACGCCGGCGTGTGCAGGATCAGACATTCGTGGTGCGCCAGATCGGCGGGCTGCTGCGGCGCGCCGTGTGCGCGCACATACGCCGGCGATGCGCACATGATGCTAAAAGTCGTCCCCAACGGAAGCGACACGAGGTCCGAATCGGGCAAGGTGGATGCGCCGATCACCGCGACATCGGCGCTACCTTCAAAAAGATCCGGCATGCGCTGCGACAATGTCAGCTCGACCGTGACTTCCGGATACAGTGCGCGATAACGCGAAATAGCCGGCAAAACGTAGTGCTGGCCGATGCTGGCAAAGCTGTGCATCCGCAAAGCGCCGCTTGGCCGCTCATGCGCACAACTGGCTTCTTCTTCCGCCGTGTCGACATCTGCCAGTATCTGCTGACATCGTTTCAGATAACGCTCGCCTGCTGTGGTGAGCGCAAGTCGTCGCGTCGAGCGGTTGAGCAGCCGCGTGCGCAAATGAGCTTCGAGTTCCGAAACCGCGCGGGACATCGCGCCGGTCGTTGAATTGAGCGACTGAGCGGCGGCGGTAAAGCTACCGGCTTCGACCACGCGCACGAACACTCGCATATTTTGTAACGTATCCATCGATCCTTCCATTTCACGGCTTAAGCCGTATTGTCCGCCTGTCCCGGATGCGCATTGTTGTTCGTTCTGGAACGGACGTTCCGCAGCCGTCCTCTTAATGCACACATAGCATGCTCCTACAATCGGCGGCTTGCGTGCCGGTGTCCGCAGTATTCCCGCCGGTGCTTCCTTAAGCGACCAACCGGGGCGCCCAGATTCCAGATGAAACGCCAACATGCGATCGAACCGACGGCGGATTCCCGCCGGCAGTGGGGCCGCATGTTGCAGATGCTAAGCCCGGCCGTCCGCGACTGGGCGGCCGGCGAGAGTCTCATCTGGCTGCATCTGCTGAAAACCGTTACGGCGGGCTTGCTGGCGCTGGGCATTGCGATGTTGCTGGATCTGCCGCAGCCGCGCATTGCGATGACCACCGTGTTCGTGCTGATGCAGCCGTTCAGCGGCATGGTGCTGGCCAAGAGTTTCTACCGGATTCTCGGGACGGTGGCGGGCACGGTCGCCGCGCTGGTGCTCGGCGCGCTGTTCGTCCAGCAGCCCGAGTTGTATATGCTCGGCATGATCGGCTGGGTGAGCGCCTGCATTGCGGCAGCGGTCCGGTATCGGCATTTCAGATGGTACGGCTTTGTGCTCGCGGGTTATACCGCTGCGCTGATTGGCATCCCGAACGTCACAGTGCCTCACGACCTGTTCCTGGCAGCGCTTACGCGCGCGGCGGAAGTGGCGGTTGGCATCGTGACTTCGAGCGCGGTGAGCGCGCTGATCGTGCCGCAGCGGTCGAGCCTCGCGCTGCGGCGCGCGCTACAAATTCGGTACGGAAATTTTACTGCGTTCGCTGCCGACGTGTTGGCTCGCGGCATCAAGCGGGGCCAGTTCGAGCGGCGCTTCGCGAATCTCGTCGACGAGATCGTCGGGTTCGAGGCGACACGTACTTTTGCCGCCTTCGAAGACCCGGCCATGCGTTCGCGCAGTCAGCATCTCGGTCGTCTGAACGGCGAGTTCATGGATGCCTGTGCGCGGCTGCATGCGCTGCATCAACTGCTCAAGCGGCTACATGCGAACGGCTCGGCGCCGATCGTCGCGGCGATCAAACCGTATTTCGACGAACTGGCCGCGCTCATGGCCCCGCAGTTCGAGTCTGCGGTGGATGCATCGCGCACGGCCGCCCGTTTGCGACATTTCCAGGCGAGCCTGCCGAGGCGTGTGCGTGAAACGAGACGGCCGCTGGAAGCCGCGCCCGCCGAATCGCTGGCGGACTTCGATACGGCGGCGGAGTTGCTGTACCGGTTCGTCGACGAATGGATCCGCTACTCGCAGACCTACGCATCCGTGACGCAGCGAAAGCGTGACGACAGCCATCCGCGAACGAAAAGCCGCTATGTGAGCAAAACCAACACCTTTGTCGTTGCGCTGACGTTTATCCGCTCGGCGGTGGTGATGGCGATCGCGGGCTGGTTCTGGTTCATGACCGACTGGCCGAGCGGCGGCCTTGCGGTGATCGGCGCGGCGCTGGCGTGCGCGCTGACATCGACTGCGCCGAACCCGTCGAAGATGGCCGTGCAGATGGCCGTCGGCGCGGTGCTGGCCACCGTGACCGGCTACGCGTTCACGTGCTACGTGTATCCGAACATCGACGGCTTTCCGCTACTGTGCGCGACGCTGGCGCCGGTGCTCGCGCTCGGCGCATTCATCGCCACGCGCAAGCTGGCGGCGGGATATGGGATCGGTTTCTCAGTGTTCTTCTGCCTGCTCGCCGGACCCGACAACGTCGTCACTTACGCGCCGGATCTGCTGATCAACAACGGCATCGCGTTGAGCGCGTCGATGCTGTTGGCGGCGCTCGTTTTCACGGTGGTTTTCCCGGCCGACATGCCCTGGCTCATCGGGAAAATCATGGGCGATTTACGCGCGCAAGTCGTATTCGCGTGCAAGGACGCACTGCCGGGTCTCAATCAACGCTTTCAGTCGAGCACGCACGACCTGACTTCACAGTTGCGCATGCTATTGACGCGACGCTCCCGCCGCCGCCGCGATGCGTTGCGCTGGACACTCGCGACGCTCGAAGTCGGCCACGCCGTGATCGATCTGCGCAACGAAATGGCGCGCGCCGACTACGTGCAGACTCTTCATCCTCGCTGGACCAGCACCGTAGAGCATGCGCGCGACGACCTCGCGCGGCTGTTCGAGCGGCCCGACGCGCGTGGTCTGGAGCGAGCGCTGCTGTCCGTGCGCGCGGCCACTTGGCTTGCGCAGGACGTGCTGCAAATGGTTCATGCCGATCGCGACCAGCGTCACGACCTGCAGCGCATCCTGAGTTGCCTGCACTTCATCCGCACGGCGTTGCTCGACAAGGACGCGCCGTTCAACCCGCATTGACCGATGCACGCGGCGACGGACTCTGTGCGGCGATCCTTCTGCAAGATGGAAGGATCACTTCCGGACCGCCCCATTTATCCGCGGGACAGGCAGCCATATAGTTTCATCACTGCCCCGCAGTTTCCCCAACGGGTTTCCCGCGAGGCAGCACCGTAAGTCCTGGAGAACGAAATGAATGTGTTGAAGATTGCCCTGATTGCCTGCTCTTTGTCCGCTGTCGTCGCTCACGCGCAAACGGCGCCGGCCGCCCCGGAACAACAGGTTGCCCAAGCGAATGCGCAGCGCGCGAAGAATGCCGAAACGCAAAGCCGCAGCACCACACCGGCAATCAAAGCTGACGAGTGCGTCGGGCCTGTGAGCTTCTGCAACCTCTACTTTGGCAGCTAGGCCGCGCCACTCGTTATATCTGACGTATGTGCAAGACCTGTCGCGAACGTTCGACGCGCGACGAATCACCTGACCGCGACCGCGTCCCATCGTGACGCCGCGGCGGGTGCGACAATCCGGCTACCGAGCGAAGCACACCGCAGACGTGCGCACTGGTAGTCTGGACGGGTGACTATGGAGAGACCCAGTTTCATGTACCAAGACCGGATTCGCTGCGCTGAATTGCGCGCAAAAATCACTTCAGCCGCCGAGGCGGCGCTTCTGATTCAGGACGGTATGTGTGTCGGCGCGAGCGGCTTCACGCGCGCTGGCGATGCCAAAGCAGTTCCCGTTGCGCTTGCCGAGCGCGCCCGCCAGGAAGGCAAGCCGCTGCGCATTACGTTGATGACCGGTGCGTCGCTGGGTCACGACGTGGACCGCACGCTCACCGAGGCGCACGTGCTGGCGCGCCGCTTGCCGTTCCAGGTGGACAAGACGCTGCGCGACGCGATCAATCGCGGCGAAGTCATGTTCGTCGATCAGCATCTGTCTGAAACGGTCGAGATGCTGCGCGCGAACCAGCTCGGCAAACTCGATATCGCCATTATCGAAGCCACCGCGATCACCGAGACCGGCGGCATCGTGCCGACCACCTCGGTGGGCAACTCGGCGAGCTTCGCGATTCTCGCCGACAAGGTGATCGTCGAGATCAATCTTGCGCAACCGCTCGCGCTCGAGGGACTGCACGACATCTGGATTCCGGGCCGCAGGCCGAACCGCGAGCCGCTGCCGATCGTCCGTCCACAAGACCGGGTCGGCACGCCGGCTATCGAGATTCCGCGCGAGAAAATCGCGGCGATCGTCATCACCAATATGGCCGACAGTTCGTCCACCGTGTTGCCGGCGGATGCCGAGACCGAATTGATCGCGGGTCATCTGATCGAGTTTTTCCAGCACGAAGTATCGCGCGGGCGCATGCCCAAACGCTTGCCGCCGTTGCAGGCCGGCATCGGCACGATTGCCAATGCCGTGCTGGCCGGTTTCGTCGATTCGCCATTCGACGCCTTCGAAATTTACTCAGAGGTACTGCAGGATTCGACCTTCGATCTGATGGATGCCGGCAAGGTGACGTTCGCCTCCGGCGCGTCGATCACGTTGTCGGCCGCGCGACAGGCGCAGGTGTTCAGCGAACTCGAACGCTATCGCGATCGACTCGTTCTGCGGCCGCAAGAAGTCAGCAACCATCCTGAAGTGATCCGTCGTCTCGGATTAATCGCGTTGAATACCGCGCTCGAATTCGACATCTATGGCAACGTGAATTCGACACACGTGGGCGGCACGCACATGATGAACGGCATCGGCGGTTCGGGCGACTTTGCGCGCAACGCGTCGTGCGCGATCTTCGCGACCAAGTCGATGGCGAAGGGCGGCCGCATTTCCAGCATCGTGCCGATGGTGCCGCATTGCGATCACAACGAACACGACGTGGACGTGGTCGTGACGGAGCAGGGACTCGCCGACTTGCGCGGTCTCGCGCCGCGGGAACGCGCAACGTTGATCATCGACAATTGCGTGCATCCGCTCTATCGCGATCTGTTGCGCGACTACTATAGGGAAGCATTGAAGGGAGGCGGGCAAACGCCGCATCAGTTGGATCAGGCTTTCGCCTGGCATACGCGGCTGCGGGACACCGGCTCGATGTTGCCGGCGGTGGAGACAAGGCTTTAAACACAAGTTGTCGGATCAAACCGGTGTCAGGTGGCATTCGCCCCTGACGCCGAAAGACATCAGGGCTACGCTCAGGTGCCTCGTCGAATGAGGCGGATAAGAAACAATAGAATGACCGCGCCGATCACCGCCGTGATGATCGAGCCGATCCAGCCGCCGCCCAGCGAAATGTGCAGCACGCCGGCGAGCCAGCCGCCGATGAACGCGCCGACAATCCCGACGATGATGTCGACGATCAGGCCGAAGCCGCCGCCCTTGACGAGCACGCCTGCCAGCCAGCCAGCGATCGCGCCGATGATGAGCCATGCAATGATGCCGTGTTCCATAATCGAGACTCCCTAGTTGAGTGTGAAAAATTCACGGTGACAGAGCTTAGTCGATGGTTATGGGACAGTCCATATTCAGGACGCGGAATTAACATTGTCTAAATCTATTGCAGATCAAGTGTAGACGATGCGCGCGCAGATAGGGAACTTACACGTCACGCTTACTCCGGCGTCGGCTCCGCCTCTCTGGCCGTCCAACTGACGCTGGAAACGCTCTTTTCCATGCTGATGCGGCTGGCCATCTGTTCGAGCTTCGACTGATCCTTGGGATGCATCTTCAACGTTGCCGTAACGCGAATGCGTCCTGGGTCGTTTTCAACGTCCTCGCTCGTCAGGCTTTGAAACGACAGCGGCGTCGAATACATGGAGTTGGAGACGGCGGTACGAATGTGGATCTCGTCGGCTTCCCGGCAGACGATCGTCAACACATATTCGCGGACCAGGTCGGCGTTCGATACCGGCGTCGCGTTGATCGTACGGCTGACTTCGCGCAGCACGGTATTGGTCAACAGCACGACGAGGGTGCCGGCGAGCGCCGGCCCGTAATGACCCGCGCCGCACAAAACGCCCACCGCGGCCGAGCACCACAAGGTTGCCGCAGTGTTGATTCCCTGGATGGAACCCTTATCGCGCATGATCACGCCGCCGCCGAGAAAGCCGACGCCGGAGACCACATAGGCGGCGATCTGGGTGATGCCGGCCGTGCCGTTGCCGGTCAGTACGCCGAGCGTGACGAACAGGCACGCGCCGCTCGCGACCAGCGTGATGGTGCGCAGGCCGGCATTGCGCTGACGTATCTGCCGTTCGAGGCCGATCGCGACGCCGCAGGCGAAGGCGGCGAGAAGCCGCCAGACGAATTCGATGGTCATCGGTAAGCAAGGTTGAGGCGCAAAACTGCACAGTGTGAACCGTACACGTGACAGCAGCACGTCCGTCTCGATGGGACGCGGGCGCGTTCAGGCGCGGCGCAGCGCGAACGAACGGTTCACGGCGCCGACAGTCGAGCAAGGTCGGCACGGCATGGAGCCGTGCGGCACTTCACTGCAACTTACTGGCAATTTCGCTGGTAAAAAGTGGGTATCAACGACGTGCACCGCCGGCCCGAAGGCAAGACGGCGACAGACAAAGACTGGCGCGGAAATCTTGCCGATCAGGCGATCGGGCGAATCGAAGCTCGACGGGTACTACTGCTACTGTCCAAGATCGTGATCCCGGGTAAATGAACTGGGCGGATTTTAGGCATCTCTGCAAAGGTAAGTCAAGTCGCGACGGAGCGAGGCGGCGAATGAATTGCATGCCATCTTTGGGGAAGTTTCCGTATGCATGGGAGAGCTATTCCTACATAAATACGGACTCCGAATATTGACGGTAGCCGTCCCGGAAAACACACTGTCTGAATCATCCGGAACACGTCGCGCGGCCTTGGCGCTTAAATGCGCGGTCTTATTTGTCGGGGTTTTCGCTCTTGCAGCGTTACGCCGTGATCCGCACGACGTCGTTATTTCCGCCGCTCATCCGAATCGAGGAATCTATGAAAGTTAAAGCTCTTGGCGTCATCGCCGGCGCGCTGATCGCTGCCGCTCCGCTCGTGTCGTCAGCCGCAGCTCTGCCGGCGCCGTTCGAAGGCAGCAGCACGCTGCAGGCAGACGGTGTCGTGAAGTCGGTCGATCAGGCTAACCATTCAGTCACTGTGCTCGACGCGCAAGGCGGTGAAGCGTCATTCACCATTACCGACACGCGCAATCTCGCGCAGATCAGGCAAGGCGGCAAGGTTCACATCCGCATGATGCGCAATGCCGTGATCAGCGTCACGCAGAGCGCGAACGGTCAATCGGCAGCGGCTCAGATTGCCCAGTTGGACACGGTGCAGAGCGTGCACGCCCGGGTCGAGTCCATCGACCACGTTTCCGGCATCATGGCGCTCAAAGACCCGAATGGGTCCCTGTTTCATATCCAGGGCCGCGATCCCGCCAAGATCACCGGCGTGACACCGGGCATGCAAGTGGTGGTGGCGTTCGCACCGCAAGTGAGCGTGGCGGTGGCGCCCGCGCAGTAACGGGCGCCTTGATCGGACCTGTCGGGCCTTAATCGGGCTCGCCGGGTACGAGGCGCAAGCGCGTGATTTCGGAAGGTGCACCCAGGCGCTTCGGCGGTCCCCAGTAGCCTGTGCCGCGGCTCGTGTACACCCAGAGTCCATTCAGCCGCGCGAGGCCGGCGGTGAACGGCTGCTGAAGGCGCACGAAGAAATTCCATGGGAAGAACTGGCCGCCATGCGTGTGGCCGGATAGCTGCAGCGTGAAGCCGGCTGCTGCGGCGGCTTCGGCTGAGCGCGGCTGGTGGGCGAGCAGCACCTTGATCAGTACGTCGCCAGGTGCGCCGGCCAGCGCCGCGACTGGATCGCTGCGGTGCGCCGGGTCGTGATGGCCCGCTGAATAGTCGGTCACGCCGGCGATCACGGCACGTGCGCCGTCGTGATCCACGATCACATGCTCGTTCAGCAGGACGTTCAATCCCAAGCGCCGGAATTCGTCGATCCAGGCGTTGGCGCCGGCGTAATACTCGTGATTGCCAGTAACGAGAAAAGCGCCATGGCGTGCGCTCAACCGTGACAGCGGTTGCGTATGGTTGGTCAGTTGCGGCACGCTGCCGTCCACGACATCGCCGGTGACAGCGATCAGATCCGGCTTGAGGCGATTCACCGCGTCGACGATTGCATCGACATAGCGTCGTTTGATGGTCGGGCCGACGTGAATATCGCTGATCTGCACGATCGTGAAACCGTCGAGCGCGGCGGGCAAATCGTCGATGGGCACTTCGATCGTCACCACCTTGGCGCGGCGGCGAGCGTTGAACAGGCCGACGAGCGTGGAAAGCAGCGCGAGCAGCGGCACAGCCGCGGCGGAGCCTGTTCGCCAGTGTGGGATGGCAATGGTGTTCGGCCAGATTGCATCGACGGTAAGGAGCGAAGCGAGCACGAGATCGCGCGCGAATGTCAGGACCAGCAGCGACGAAAAGAAGCCCATCGCCAGCAGGCCGACCCATGCGAGCCGATCGCCGAGCGGTTGTTGTTTGATCGTGCGCGCCAGCATGCCGAGCGGAATCAGAAAGATCGACAGCACGAGCCACAACGCACACAGCCATCGGCCGGTCATATCGATCGGCATGTCCGGAATCAGACGCAAGCCCACGTAGATATGCAGGAGAATGCCAATCAGGATGAAGCGAACAAGAAACGATGAGCGGCGCATAGAGAGGATCAGGGCGGGAAGGGGCCGGCACACGGCGGAGCGGCGGCGGCTCGCCGACCGCGGCAATGCGTGGCGAACGAGCCGATCCATTCTACCGAGATGTGCAACCGCCTGCCGGGCGCGCCAAATTGACGCCGCTACGACGAACCGTGCAAGGCTAACAGGCACGCGCGCGGTATTGCATTGCAGCAACCGAAGCGGCTGAGGGTAGGCCGTTCAGGCTGCCGATTGGTTCGAATTAAATGGGCTTTGAATTGTGGTCGGGCGTGGACTATTCTCAAATAGAGCCGGCTTGTATCGCAGTCAGGGCAAAGGCCACAGCGAGGGCCCGCGCAGTCCGCTCGCGGTTCGTACTGTCGCCGGCAGAGGGCAAAGCAGGAGGCACATATGAAGCTGCTCAGATCAGGCAACCCGTTCCGCCACGCGCATCACGTCGGATATGAGGGCAGCCACGTCATGCTGCCACTCGTGGTCATTTCGTTAATGGCGATCGGCTTGTACTTCGGCGTGCGCAACATCGATTTTTCCGAGTTGGGCAAGAGCGCGCTGTTCTATGTCGTCATGCTTAGCGTCGCTCTCGGCATCGCGGGGCTGTTCGGCGTCGTGGGGGCCTGGGTGCGGTCCAACAGCGACGAAGCCGAAGAGGGCTTCTGCTTCATCGGCGCCTTGATCGGCGCCGTGGTCTTCTACGTGGCGATCTTGACTTGACCGCGCAGCGACGTGCCGGGCATCCTGCGTCAGACGATCCGCGCGGCCTCGTCGAAAGCGAAGCGCGGGCTGCGCGGGAACAGTTTCGACGGGTCGCCGTAGCCCAGATTGATCAGAAAGTTCGATTTCACGGTGGTGCCGGCAAAGAACGCTTCGTCGACCTTGGCGGCATCAAATCCTGACATTGGGCCCGTGTCCAGGCCAAGTGCGCGCGCGGCGAGAATCAGATAGCCGCCTTGCAGCGTCGAATTGCGAAATGCCGTGTCGGCGATCGCCTTCTCGTTACCGGCAAACCAGCTGCGTGCATCGGCGTGCGGAAACAGCTTCGGCAGATGCTCGTAAAACGCCATATCCATGCCGACGATCGCTGTGACCGGCGCTGCCTTCGTCTTCTCGAGATTGCCTGGTGACAAAGCCGGGCGCAGTTTTTCCTTGCCCTCCTGCGTTCTGACAAAGACGAAGCGGCCCGGACTCGAATTGGCCGATGTCGGGCCGAGCAGCACGAGTTCGATGAGTTGCTTGAGCACGGCGTCGTCGACCGGTTTTGGCTGCCAGCCGTTATGCGTGCGCGCTTCGCGGAAAAGCTGATTGAGCGCCTGGTCGGAAAGAATCATTGGATGGTTCCTTGAAGGTGACGTGAGCGAAATGAAAAGGACGGCGCCGGATCAGACCGCAAGCCACGCGTAGTAGCGTCGTTATCGTTGCCGCCATAATAGCCAAGGTTCTCATCCAGTCGCGCTTTGTGCGCGCGATTGTACTCAGGCATTCTCATGACGGATCTTTTTGCGGATTTTTCCGATGCTCTGCCGACGCCCGACGTCGACTGGTATCCCGATTGGCTGTCGTCTGAAGCGGCGGCACGGGCCTTGACGCACCTCATCGACGAAGTCGAATGGCGTCAGGACATGATGGGCACGCCTGCCGGGCGAGTGCCGTTGCCGCGGCTGACCGCGTGGCAGGGCGAGCCTGACGCCGTCTATGTCTACTCAGGTATTCGCAACGTGCCACAAGCCTGGACGCCGACCGTCGCCGAGTTGAAGTCCGCGGTGGAGTCGATTTGCGACGCGCATTTTAATAGCGTGCTGCTCAACCGCTACCGAAGCGGCACGGACAGCATGGGCTGGCATGCGGATCGCGAGCCTGAACTCGGCACGCATCCGGTGATTGCCTCGGTGAGCTTGGGGGTCGCTCGCACGTTCGATCTGCGGCACAACAAGACCGGCGTCATGCAGTCTTTTTCGCTGAAAGGCGGCAGCTTGCTGGTGATGAAGGGCGACACACAGGCCGGGTGGCGGCACCGGGTGCCCAAAGAGCCGCGAGTGGCGGGCGAGCGCATCAACCTGACGTTTCGATGGGTGACGCCGCGTGCGGGTGTTCGCTAATGTGTGGTGTGCATTGGGCGAGGGCGGTTGCGCCGCAGAGCTGACCAAGCCACCAGGCCACCAAGCCACGGAACACGTAAGCGCATAAAAAAAAGCGCGAATGCAGTAACGCCAGGCAACGCGCCCGAGCCACCCAGGCATCACGCCCCGCGACCACCCACAACCGCCAGACGCCCTATACCAAAATTGATATCGCCGACGCGAATCATATGATTGGACGGTTAACGCCCTACACACTACGCTACATCACGATCCACGCACCGTGAGGGCCGCAACGGCTGGGCGGATTCGATGGGTCGCCTACACAACAACGATCAGGAGACAGTCATGGCGAATACACGACGCGCCGCATGTCGTGCGTTGAGCGCGCTCGCACTTTGCGCGGGCTTCGGTGCGCTGACGCTGGCTATGCCGGGCGCTTACGCGCAGGACAAACAGATCACGCTGGGTTTTGCGCAGGTCGGCGCGGAAAGCGCATGGCGCACCGCCAACACCGAGTCGATCAAGTCCGCGGCGGCCGACGCGAAGATCAAGCTCAAATTCTCCGACGCCCAGCAGAAGCAGGAAAACCAGATCAAGGCGATCCGTTCCTACATCGCGCAAAAAGTCGACGTGATTGCGTTTTCGCCGGTCGTCGAGTCGGGCTGGGAACCAGTACTGCGCGAGGCTAAAGCCGCGAAAATTCCCGTGATTCTCACCGACCGGAACATCGATACGAAAGACCCCTCGCTTTATGTGACGATGATCGGATCGGACTTCCTGGAAGAAGGCCGGCGCGGTGGTCATTGGCTCGCGGATCACTACAAGAACGACCAAGGCCCGATCAACATCGCTGAACTTCAGGGCACGGTCGGATCGGCGCCCGCCAACGACCGGCACTCGGGTCTCCTCGAAGTGATCAAGAACGACCCCAAGTTCAAAATCATTGCGTCGCAAAGCGGCGACTTCACGCTCGCCGGCGGCAAGCAGGTCATGGAAGCGTTTATAAAGACATATGGAAATAAAATAAATGTAGTTTATGCGCATAACGACGATATGGCGCTCGGCGCCATCCAGGCGATGGAAGAGGCCGGCATGCATCCGGGCAAGGACATCACCGTCGTTTCGTTCGATGCGACCAAGGGCGGCTTCCAGGCCATGGCCGCGGGCAAGATGAATGTCGATGTGGAGTGCAGTCCGCTGCTAGGTCCGCAATTGATGTCGGCGGTCAAAGATGTAGTGGCCGGCAAGCAACTGCCTAAGCGCATCCTGACGGAAGAGACGGTCTTCCCGATGAGTGTCGCCGCGCAGACACTGCCGACGCGTAAGTACTGACGGCAATTGATAAGGCTTCCTGACTGTCAAAGGCGGGCATAGAAACGCGGACAAGCGCAACGGGAAGCGCGGTATCGACACACGAAAAAAGGTTTCTCCAGTGGTGCCTGGCCGTCCGACTGCTTGGGCAGCGGCGGCCTCTTTTCCGCGCACTGCCGGCTTGAGGCCGCTGGAGGCCGCCGAACCACGCACCGCCGATCGAGCGAGGCCTATGACGCATCCCGCATCTGTACCGAACCCGCCGGCCGGCATCATCGGCGCCGCCGCAACCCATGCCGACGGCACCACGAACCGCGCCGAGCCGATTCTCGCGACCGCCGGCATCAGCAAGACATTTCCTGGCGTGAAGGCGCTGCAGCGGGTCGATTTCCGCCTGTTCCCCGGCGAGATCCACACGTTGATGGGGCAGAACGGCGCGGGCAAATCCACATTGATCAACGTGCTTACCGGAGTGTTAGCGCCGGACGCCGGCACGATCAGCCTCGGTGGCCAGGTAGTGGCGTTCGCCTCGCCGCAGGAAGCTGAAGCGGCCGGCGTGCGCACGCTGTACCAGGAAGTGAATCTGTGCCCGAACCTCTCCGTTGCGGAGAACATTTTTGCGGGGCGGCAGCCACGGCGCTTCGGCGCGATCGATTGGCCCGACATCAAGCGGCGCGCGCAAGCCGCGCTGGCGCGCCTCGACGTGAGTCTTGACGTCACGCGATCGCTCGACGCCTATCCGATCGCCGTGCAGCAGATGGTGGCCATCGCGCGAGCGCTTTCGGTCGATGCGCGCGTGCTGATCCTCGACGAACCGACCTCGAGCCTCGACGACGGCGAGGTCAGTCAGCTTTTCAAAATACTTCGGCATCTTAAGCAATCGGGCATTGCAATTCTGTTCGTCACGCATTTCATCGAACAGACGTACGCCATCTCCGATCGCATCACGGTAATGCGCAACGGCGAGCGCGAAGGCGAATATCTCGCGCGCGATCTGCCGGCCGATCAACTGGTATCGAAGATGGTCGGCCACGAGCGGATGAGCGCACGTTTGCGCGAAGCCGCGCAGGAAGGGCGCGACACCGAAGAAAAACAGGCCGCGCAGACCGGCCAGCCGTTCGTCGAGTTGCGCGGCGTGGGACGGCGCGGCACGCTGCAGCCGATCGATCTCGACGTGCAGCCCGGCCAGATCCTCGGTCTCGCTGGTTTGCTCGGCTCGGGCCGCACGGAAACCGCGCGGCTGCTGTTCGGTGCGGACCGAGCCGACAGCGGCACGATCCTGGTGAAGGGGCGCCCGGTGCGGCTGCGTTCGCCGCGCGACGCGGTGCGCCACGGCATCGGCTATTGCGCGGAAGACCGCAAGAAAGAGGGCATCGTCGCGGAACTGTCGATCCGCGAAAACATTCTGCTGGCGTTGCAGGGGCGGCGCGGCTGGTGGCGCAAGATCAGCCGGCAACGCGCGCGCGAACTGGCGGATCTATGGATCGAGCGGCTCGGCATCAAGGCGTCGGATGCGGAACAGCCGATCGGTCTGCTGTCCGGCGGCAATCAGCAGAAAGCGCTGCTGGCGCGCTGGCTCGCCACCGATCCCAAACTGCTGATCCTCGACGAACCCACGCGCGGCATCGACGTTGCGGCCAAGTTCGACATCATGGATCGTCTGCTGGCGCTATGCGCGAGCGGTCTGAGCATCCTGTTCATTTCGTCGGAGATCAGCGAGGTGCTGCGCGTGAGCCATCGCGTGGTGGTGTTGCGCGACCGTCGCAAGATCGCCGAAGTGGCCGGCAAGGCGTCGAACGAAGACAATATCTATCGACTCATCGCGGGGAGCGGCGAATGAAGCTATCTAACTGGTTCGTACGCGACGGCGCCGAGCGTCCTTTGATCTGGCCGTGCGTCACGCTGGTGTTGTTGTGCGGACTGAACCTGTGGGTCAATCCGCATTTCCTGTCGCTACGCATGCTCGACGGCCATCTGTTCGGCGCGCCGATCGATGTGTTCAATCGTGCCGCGCCACTGGTGCTCGTCGCGACCGGCATGACGCTGGTGATCGCGACGCGCGGCATCGATATTTCGGTCGGCGCGGTGGTGGCGATCGCGGGCGCCGCCGCGGCCACGATACTCGCCACGCAGCCGGTGCCGACTGGCGGACTGATCGCGCAGGCACTGCTGGCGGCTTTGATCGTCGGCGTGCTGAGCGGCATGTGGAATGGCTTGCTGGTGTCGTTCGTCGGGATGCAGCCGATCATCGCCACGTTGATCCTGATGGTCGCCGGGCGCGGCATCGCGCAATTGCTGACGGCGGGGCAGATCATTCCGATCGGCGCGCCGGGCTATCTGTTTGTGGGCGGAGGTTACTGGCTCGGCGTGCCGTGTTCGGTGTGGATCGCCACGGTGTCGGTGCTGGCAACCGCCGCGCTCGTCGAAGGCACCGCGCTCGGACTGTTCATTCGCGCGATCGGCGTCAATCCGGTCGCCACGCGTCTGGTCGGCTTGCGCTCCAAGGCGCTCGTTTTCACGGTGTATGGCTTCTCGGGACTGACCGCGGCGATGGCGGGCATTCTCATCAGCTCGAACGTGCGCAGCGCCGACGGCAATAACGCCGGTCTGCTGCTCGAACTCGATGCGATCCTCGCGGTGACGCTCGGCGGCACGTCGCTGCTCGGCGGCCGCTTCAGTCTCGCGGGCACGGTGCTGGGCGCGCTCATCATTCAGACGCTCACGTACACCACCTATTCGATCGGCGTGCCGCCGGAAGCCACGCTCGTCGTCAAGGCGGCCGTCGTGCTCGCGGTGAGCGTGATCCAGTCGCCGTCGGCGCGCGCGCTCGGTATGGCGCTTGTCACGCAACGGAGAGTGGCGCGATGAGACGCATCCTCGAAGCCTGGGCTCATATTGTCGATCCGCGCACGCTGCCGATCGCCGTGACGATCCTGTTGTTCTGCGCGCTGTTCGGATTCGGCTCGGTCATGTACACCGGATTTTTCTCGTGGCAAGTGCTGCTCGATCTGCTGGTCGACAATGCGTTCCTGCTGATCGTGGCGATCGGCATGACGTTCGTGATCGTGTCCGGCGGCATTGACCTGTCGGTGGGCTCGGTCGTCGCGCTGACGACCATCGTCGAGGCGGTGCTGTCCGAACATCTGCATTGGCCGGTCTGGGTGATCCTGCCGATCGTGCTGCTGATGGGCACGGTGTTCGGCGCGGTGCAAGGCGCGTTGATTCACTTCTTCCGCTTGCAGGCCTTTATCGTCACGCTGGCCGGTATGTTCTTCGCACGCGGCTTGTGTTTTCTGATCACGACACAGTCGATCACCATCACCGATCCGACGTTCCAGAAGATATCGGCGTTTCGCCTCGACATCGGCGTCGGCTCGGTGACGGCTAATGTGCTGATCGCGTTCGTCACGCTGCTGGCCGCGATTTACGTGGCGCATTTCACGCGCTTCGGCCGCAACGTCTACGCGGTCGGCGGCAACGCGCGTTCGGCTTTGCTGATGGGCTTGCCGGTGGCGCACACGCGCATCGGCGTGTATGCGCTGAGCGGCTTCTGTTCGGCGCTAGGCGGCGCGGTCTTTACGTTCTATGTGCTGTCGGGTTACGGCTTGCAAGGGCAGGGCATGGAACTCGATGCGATCGCCGCGACCGTGATCGGCGGCACGCTGCTGACGGGCGGCGTCGGCTATGTGATCGGCTCGCTGTTCGGCGTTGGCATTCTCGGCACGATCCAGACGCTGATCACGTTCGACGGCACGCTCAGTTCGTGGTGGACCCGCATCGTGATCGGCGCCTTGCTGTGCGCGTTCTGCTTACTGCAACGGCTGATCGAGCGTCATGCGAAGTCGGTGGGCCGTCCGGGCGGCACGGGTGCGGTCGTGACCGCGGGACGCGAACGCGGGCATGCGGACGGCTCGGCGGCGTCGGATTCGCATGTGATCGGGCGCGCGCCTGAACAGGCTTGAACGCGCGCGCCGCGGCGGCTCACGCGCTGAGTTGCCGTCCTCTGGTTTCAGGCAGCGTCAACGCGGCGAGGATCACTATGCCGTACGCCGCCGCAGCGAACACGCCGATCGCGTGGCCGAGCGTCGTCGTTTGCGACACGTAGCCGATCAGGAACGGAAACGTCGCGCCGACCGCCCGCCCGAAGTTGTAGCAGAAGCCCTGACCGGAGCCGCGAATCCGCGTGGGAAACAGCTCGGTGAGGAACGCGCCCATGCCCGAGAAAATGCCGGACGCGCAGAAGCCGAGCGGGAAACCGAGCGCGAGCATCGAAAGGTTATCGAGCGGCAGTTGCGTATAGATCAGCGCAATCGCGCACGACGCCAGAGCGAACGCGATGAAGGCGCGCTTGCGGCCGATTCTGTCGCTGACATAAGCGCCGGTCAGGTAGCCGCAATACGAACCGACGATCACCACGCCCAGATAGCTGCCGGTGCCGATCACACTCAGATGCCGTTCGGTCTTCAGATACGTCGGCAGCCACGTGGTTACCGCGTAGTAGCCACCTTGCACGCCGGTTGCCAGCACGGACGCGCGCAGCGTCGTCCAGACGATCTCGCCACGGAAAATATCGAGCAGCGAAGTGCGCGTTTGCGTGGCGGCCTGCGCCGCTTTCTGCTGCCGATGCACCTCGGGCTCGTCGACGAAGCGGCGGATCCAGATCACGAACGGCGCCGGCGCAATGCCGATTGCGAACAGCACGCGCCACGCGTAATCGGCCGGGACCAGCGAGAACACGGCCATGAAGAGCAGCGTCGAGATACCCCAGCCGATTGCCCAGCCCGCCTGCACGAGTCCGACCGCCTTGCCGCGATCGCGCGCGCGGATCACTTCGCCGATCAGCACCGCGCCGGCCGTCCACTCGCCGCCGAAGCCGAGGCCCATCAGCCCGCGCGCCCACAACAGCTGCGAGAAATTCTGCGCCAGCGCGCAAGCCAGCGTGAAGACCGCGAACCAGAGAATCGTGATCTGCAAGGTCTTCACCCGGCCGATGCGATCCGACAGCACGCCGGCACCCCAGCCGCCAAGCGCTGAACTCAGCAGCGTGACGGTGCCGATCAGACCGGCGTCGCCGCGCGTGATGCCCCACGTCGCTATGAGTGTCGGTATCACGAAGCTCAGGAACTGCGTGTCCATGGCGTCGAGCACGTAGCCGATCTTGCAACTCCAGAAGGCGCGCTTCTCGCTGGCGGAGATCTGCCGATACCACGCGAACGGGCCTTGTCCTGCACCGGACTCGGCATAATGCTCGGCGTCGGCGGTCAACTGCGCTTCGGTTTCCATGCTTGTACTCCGGTCGTCGTTGGCCGTGTCTCGTCGCACGGCGGGTGAGGGCACAAAGGCTGCGGCTACAGCATCGCCAGCGTGGTGTTGGGAATATCGGTGACGAGCATGTGCCCCGGTTTGTGAGCGATCGCGAACGGCAGACGCGCGCTTTCGATGGCGGCTTGCGGTGTGACTCCGCAAGCCCAGAACACAGGCAGCTCGTCGCCGCGTACTTCGACGGCGTCGCCGAAATCGGGACGCGCCAGATCGCGAATGCCGATCAGCGACGGATCGCCGATATGAACCGGCGCGCCGTGCACGGCGGGAAAGCGGCTGGTGATCTGGATCGCGCGGATGGCGTCGGCGGCTTTCATCGGCCGCATCGACACGACGCGGTTGCCGCCGAACACGCCGGCCGCCACGTTGCGCTCGCGGGTGCGATACATCGGCACGTTGACCTGCTGTTCGATATGGCGCAGCGCGATGCCTTCACGCCGCAGCATTTCTTCGAAAGAAAACGAGCAGCCGATCGCAAACACCACCAGGTCGTCGCGCCACAATTCGTCGAGACTGCGCACTTCCTCGGCGCGCTCGCCATGCCGGTACACATAAAACGCGGGCACATCGTTGCGGATGTCGAGATCGGCGCCTAGAGCAGGCACGCGCCAGTCGCCTGGTTCACCGATGCCCAGCAGCGGACACGCCTTCGGATTCAGCGTACAGAAGCGCAGGAAATCGTCGGCGTGCTGTTTGGGCAGGATGGCGAGATTGGCTTGCGCATAGTCGCCGCAATAACCCGCGGTGGGGCCGGACAGGCGACGGCTGCGTATCTGCTGACGAAACTCGGACGGCGTGTAGGACATGGACTGCTCGACTCCCTGGTAGATCGTGCGGCTGAAAAGCTGTCGCGGATGCAACCCAGATTAGTAACGTCAAAAATATCCATCCAGCGAGTTTTTATTGGGTTTCGTTAACTTAAACTTAACAGCGCCGTAGCCCGTTCACGGCGATGATCGCGTGCAACCCGCCGCTGTTAAGAGAGCTCCGCCATGAATACCCGCTTTGTCGAAACGTTTCTGACGCTCGCCCGTCTGGGCAGTTTTCGCGCGACGGCCGCCGCCATGCATGCGACGCCCGCAGCGATTTCGCTGCGCATCAAAACGCTCGAAGCGGAGTTGGGCGTCGAGTTGATCGAGCGCGATGCGGCCGAATTTCAGCTCACAGCGAATGGCGAGCGGCTGCTCGCGCATGCGCGCTCGGTGGTGCAGGCCACGCGCTCACTGCAACTGGCCGCGCAGGACGAGACACAAGTGGCGACGCGTTTGCGCCTCGGCGTGATCGAGACGGTGGTGCATAGCTGGCTGCCGGACTACATCCGCCTGCTGAACCTCGAGTACAACCGTATCGTCGTGGATCTCACGGTCGATTCGAGCGCGATACTCGGGCCGCGCTTGCGCGCGGGCGAACTGGATCTGGTGATTCAAGTGGAAGAAACCGCGGAGCCTGAAGCGTCGATCGTGTCGACCTTATTGGCGAGCTACCCCGTGCGCTGGATCGCGCGCAGCGATCTGATTCCGGCCAGCCGCGCGAAACACGTGCAGACCGTGTTGAGCAAGCCCGTGCTGACGTTCGGCCGTGGCACCGCGCCGCAAGTCGCCGTCGAGGCGATCGTGCAGGCGCTCGCTAAACGCGCGGGCGTGCCGCTCGCGCAGACTCAGGTGACCTGCATGCCATCGGTTGCGGTGATCGTGAAACTGCTGCGCGACGGCTATGGGATTGCCGCGGTGCCCGCGCTATTTGTCGAGCCTTATCTGAGCAGCGGCGAACTGGGGCAGTTGCAGGTGCATCCGTTGCCGCCGCCGATCGACGTCGCGATGTATTACCGCGACGACGCCGATGTCGGTGTGCTCGCGGCATCACGTGTCGCGCGAAACGCGCTCGATCAATATGCGAAGGCGATGGGGCGGCAGTTGATCGAGAAACGCTGAGGCAAGCGTGAGGAACATGCCGCCCATCATTCAATGCGCGTCGAGACGCCGTCGTGCGGTGGCCACGAGTCGATCGAACGAGAAAGTGCTGGCGGCGAGCGCGGCGGTTTCCGGCAAGTATTCGCGCGCGATATCGGTCAAGACCTGGCCCGGCGGCGCTTCGATCAGCACATGTGCGCCCATTTCCTGCATCACCGTGAGCGCGTCGAACCAGCGCACGGTGTAACGCATATTGGTGGCGAGGTCGTCGCGGATCGCGTCCGCCGTATACAACGGACGGCCGCCGCGATTGCCGACATAGATACTTTGCGGCGTGTGAAACGGCACGTCCTTCGCGTAGGCGATCAGTTCGTCCGTGGCTTGCGCGAGTAATTCGCAATGCGACGGCACGCTCACCGCGAGGCGAGTGGCCTTGCGCGCGCCCGCAGCCAGTGCGCGTTTGATGAAGGCGTCCAGTGCATCATTTGCGCTCGCTATGACGATCTGGCGCGGCGCGTTGACATTGCCGATATAGACGTGTTGCTGGACTTCATCGGCGTGGCGCGCAGCGAGCGTTTCCACTTGGTACTCAGTCAAGCCCGCTATCGCGGCAAGCCCATAACCGGATGGGTATGCTGTCTCCATCAGCTCGGCCCGGCGGCGAACCATTTTCAACGCGTCTTCGAAGTGAATCGCGCCGCAACTCACTGCCGCCGGATACGCGCCGACCGACAAGCCCGCGCTGATCTCCGGCACGAAACGTTCGGCAGCCAGCGCGCGTGTAAGCGCCACGCCCGCGACCGTCAGGCCGATCTGCACGGCGACGGTCGAGCGCAAGGCGTCCGGCGTGTCCAGTGTGAGCACATCGACGCCGAGCACGTGTGACGCTTCGTCGAGCGTGTCGCGGACCGCATGATGCTCCGGCAAACGATGCAGGAAGCCATCGCTCTGCGCGCCTTGCCCGGGGAAAAGCAGCGCGAGCATCAGGCGTCGTCGCCATGAGACGCGGAGCCCCACGGATCGGCGATCAGTTGCGGGCCGCGCGCGTGGCGTGCCAGCACACGTGGTTTGCCCGCGGCCCATTCGGCCAGCGCCACACCGCCGGCGGGTGTATCGAGTTGCGCGTCCACGCGAACGCCGATGCGTTGCGCGAGCCCTTGCAGATAGTGCAGCAATTCGCCCGCCATGTCTGACGTGAGCGGTTTGTCGCGCGTTCGGATGAGCAGATCGAGATCGCTTGATGCCGTCACCGTCGGCACGTGTGTGGCCAGTTCGAACCCGGCGCTGCCGGTCGGTCCCCAGGCGAATGCATTCAGCGGACCCGTCGCGTCGTTTTGCAATGCGGCGAGTGCGGCGAAGGCGGGCAATGCATCACGGCCGGCGAGCGGTGGGCGTGAAAGAGCTTCCGGCGACACGGTGCTCACTACATCCGCCGACGATGCCCACGTGCCGTACCGTTCCGACCGCCCAACACCGCGCATCCCGATCGCGACGAATCCCTCGGCCGCCAGCGCGCGTCGTACGACCGCATACGGCGCGCGCCCGAAAGCCTCGCGCACCCACGACGGTTCATCGTCAAACGCTTCCAGACGTTGCAGACGCAGCAAGTCGTGCGGCCGCCATCGCACATCGCACGAGAGCGCGTGGTCGATTGCAAACGGCGCTGCGGCACAGACTTGCATTACACCGCGTCCCACTGTTCGGCGAGACGCCGGCGCACTTCGATCGACGCCGCGCGATTCTTCCGCGCCGCCTCGGATTCCAGCCGATGCGCGAGATTGCGGCGGCCATCGTCGCGCACGCTCCGGATCTGCTCGGTCAACACCTGGCGCACGCGCTCGATCTGCGCGGCGTCCGGCGCATCGGCATCGACGCCGTCGATCAACTGATCGAGCAAGCCGAGCCTGGCGAACGACGCCATCGAGTACGACATCGGCACGATGGTTTCGCCGAGCGCGTCGAGTTCTTCGACCGTGCGGCGCGTGACGCGCGCGGCGGCTTCCTTGCCCATCGCATGAACCATGGTGCCGGGCGCGTCGAGCGCGACGATGCGGTTGCCTTGATAGCCGTGCGCGAGGAACGCGCCCGACATGGCCGGTCCGACGATCAGCGCGATCACCGGATGACCGGCATCGCGCGCGGCGGCGTACGCGTCCACCGCCGCGGCGCACGCCAGGTGAATGCCGAGCATCTCCTCGCGATAGCCGTACGCCTGGCTTTTCACGTCGACGATCGCGACGATCGGGCGGCGCGTGCCGCTCGCTTCGTCCCGCGCAATGGCGTCGCGCACGGCGCGCGCGAGCCGCCAGCCCTGTTCGAGGCCGACCACGTTGTCGGTGGCGCGCGGAAAGCGGTTGGCCGGGTCCGGCACGACTGAGAAGAAGTGCGCGGTCTCTGCGCCGAGCGGCGCGTCGCCGCTCAACACAGGCGCCTGGCTGGCCGATTCGCCGGCCAGTGCCTGGAACCAGCGCGCGCCGCGGCTGAGTTTTGCGTCGCTCATGCTTGCTCCTTGCGCGAATCGCTTTGCGTTTGACGGTTGAACACGTCACGCATGGTTTCGGGCGTGACGCTGGCGGGATCGATCCGTGCGAGCCGGTCGAGGAACATGTCGACCTGTTCGCTGCGATGCGCGGCGGGCACGCCTTGCTCGAAGGCGGAACGCACGGCGGTGCGCACCGCGTCGGAATCGTCGTCGACCAGTTGATCGGCGAGCGCCGTCGCCGTGCGCTGTTCGCCGCCGATCAGTTGCCATACGCGGCGGCGATCGCTGGCGTCGAGTTCGTCGATGCCGGCTTCCTGTTCGATCACTTCGGGCCCATTCATGCCGAGCCGCCCTTGCTTCGTGACGACCAGGTACGAGCACAAGGCAGCCGCCAGCGACATGCCGCCGAAGCAGCCCACCATGCCCGCGATCACGCCGACCACCGGCACATGCCGCCGCAGTGCGACGATCGCCGCCTGAATCTCCGCGATCACCGCGAGGCCGAGGTTGGCTTCCTGAAGCCGCACGCCGCCGGTTTCGAACAGCACGACCGGCCGCACGGTCTTGCCGCGTTCGCAGTCGCGCAAGGCCAGCTCGAGCGCCGCGGCGATCTTGCTGCCCGACACTTCGCCGATGCTGCCGCCCTGGAACGCGGATTCGATCGCGGCGACCACGGCGGGCTCGCCGCCGATGGTGCCGCGCGCGATCACGCAGCCGTCATCCGCCTGGCAGACGACGCTCTGCAACGGCAGCCACGGCGATTCGATCTTGTCGAACGGGCCGAGCAGTTCGCGGAAGGTCCCCGCGTCCAGCAGCGAGCGGGCGCGCTCACGCGCCGGCAGTTCGATGAAACTCTCGCGCAGCATCGGCGCGGGATGAGCGGTCGCAACCGTAGTCATGCGTCGTCTCCCCGTTCGGCGGCTTCGGCGGCTTCGACCGCTTCCGCGAGGCGCAACGCGACCACGCCGGGCGTGGCCCCGAAGTCGTTGATTTCGATTTGCGCGGCGCCGTCATAGCGCGTGAAGAAGCGATCGAACACGCTCTTCCAGATGTGGCTGTAACCATCGACGCTGGTGCGCACGACCACGTGTGCGCTCAGCGCGCCAGCCTGGTCGGCGGGCGAGAGCAGCACTTCCAAATCGCCCGAGCCCACCACGCCGACGTGCGCGCGGGTCGTGACGGCGCGTTGCGCCGGATAGTCGAAGGTCAGATGTTCCATGAGTCGGGGCTCCTGTCGGCGTCGTGATGCGCCAGCATGTCGAGAAAGAGGGTGGCGGCGAGCAGATCGGCTGCGCCGCCGGGCGATGCGTTGAGCGTCAGCAAGTCGTGTTCGAGCGCGGCGAGCGCGGCGCTGCCTGCGGGCGTCGAACTGCCGCCCGCGTCCAGCACGCGTTGCGCGCCGTGTTGTCCGGCATGCAAACCGGGCAAGCCCGCGCGATGCAGCAGGCAGGTGTCGTCGAGCGTGGCCATGATCGAGAGCAGGGTGTCGACGCGCGCGGCGTTTTCGTCGATGCCTCGCCGACGCGCCGCGAGCAGCGCGGGCAGGCCTACGTCGATCACATGCGGGAAGCCGTCTTGCGCTTCACGGCGTGCGCCACCGACCTGGTAGCGCTGACGCGCGCGTTCGCCGTGGCTATCGGAAGGCGCGGCGAAGCGATCCGGGAAGCAGGCGATCTGCGCGGCATGCGTGCAGATCTGCGATGGGTTCGCGCGCCTGGTGCCGGTGGGCAGCGACGCCCCCGCGACCAGCAGGCCGACGATCCAGATCGCGCCGCGATGCGCATTGCTGCCGCCCGTGGCGTGCAGCATGTCGAGCTCGCCGGCGCGGCCGATCTGCGCGAGTTCGGCACGCAGCAACGCGGACGGCTCCCCGCGGCGACGCGCCGCGCGGGCGAGCGCGGCGAAAGTCGGCTCGAGCGCGCGCGCCGAGCGCAGCATGGTGTCGAGATCGAGGTCGCGATGCGCGCCGCTGCCGCGCCGGTCGACCAGCGCGGGCTTGGGCGTGAGATGGGCTTCGTCGATCAGCGCGGTGATGGCGTAATGGGCGAGTTGCGCGTCGGAAAGCGTAGGTACAGCGTTAGCGCAGCGCGCCTGCGCTTCTTCTCGCGCGAGCCAAGCAACGGACGCCATGCTCACCAACTCCTGAAGCGTGCCGGCGGTTCGTACAGGCCGCCCGACCACGTCACCAGATCGTCGATGCTGCGTGCCGCCAGCAGCGAGCGCTTGGCCTCGCCGCGCCGGATGCCCAGATCCTCGGGATATGCGACGATGCCGCGCCGGCGCAACTCCGCCGTTTTTTCCGGCTTCGCACGCAGACCGATCGGCGTCACGCCGGCCACGGCGGCGATCGCCGCGCGCCGTTCGTCGATGCCCTCGGCTTTGTGCAGATGCGCGATGCCTTCCTCGGTGACCACATGGCTGACGTCGTCGCCGTAGATCATCACGGGCGCAATCGGCATGCCGCTTTTCGCGCCGACCGCGACGGCGTCGAGTTCATCGACGAAGGTCGGCTCGCCGCCTTTCTTGTAGGTCTCGGCCATCTGCACGACCAGCTTGTGGCCACGCGACACCGGGCCCTCGTCGCGCAGCAGCTTGAGCCACGCTTCGCTCGAATGACGCCGGCCGCGCGGATCGTGGCCCATGTTCGGCGCACCGCCGAAGCCGGCGAGACGCCCGCGCGTGACCGTCGACGAATTCGCGTCGGCATCGATCTGCAAAGTCGAGCCGATGAACAGATCGACGCCGTATTGCCCGGCCAGCTGGCACAGCACGCGGTTCGAGCGCAGGCTGCCGTCGTTGCCGGTGAAGAACACGTCCGGACGCGCCTCGATATACGCCTCCATGCCGACTTCGCTGCCGAAACAATGGATGCTGTCGACCCAGCCCGATTCGATCGCGGGAATCATGGTGGGATGCGGATTGAGCGTCCAGTTGCGGCAGATCTTGCCCTTCAGGCCGAGCGATTCGCCGTAGGTGGGCAGCAGCAATTCGATCGCGGCCGTATCGAAGCCAATGCCGTGATTCAGCGATGTCACGCCATAGGGCTCGTAGATGCCGCGAATCACCATCATCGCGGTCAACACCTGCAGGTCGCCGATGTGGCGTGGATCGCGCGTGAACAGCGGCTCGACGGCGAACGGCCGGTCCGCCTGCACGACCACGTCGACCCATGAACCCGGAATATCGACACGCGGCAGTTCGTCGACGATCTCGTTGACCTGCACGATCACGATGCCATGACGAAAGGCGGCGGCCTCGGCGATGGTGGGCGTGTCTTCGGTATTCGCGCCGGTGTACAGATTGCCGTGACGGTCGGCCTTTTCCGCGCACAGCAGCGCGACGTGCGGCGTCAGATCCACGAACATGCGCGCGTACAACTCGACGTACGTATAGATCGCACCGATTTCCAGCTGGCCGTCTTCGAGCAGTTGCGCGACCCGCAGACTCTGCGGGCCGGCAAACGAAAAGTCGACCTTATGCGCGATGCCGCGCTCGAACAGCGTCAGATGCTCGGGCCGGCCGATGCTCGAAATCAGCAGATGCACGTCGTGAATCTTTTGTGGATCGACGTTGGCGAACGAGCGGGAGAGGAAATCGGCCTGCTTCTGGTTGTCGCCTTCGAGAGCGACGCGATCGCCCGGCTGAATCAGCGTTTCGAGCGCGTCGACAATGCGCTCCGGCGGCAGCACGCCGTCTTTGAGCCACGGGGCAATGGCGGCGAGGCGGCGGTTCTTTTCGTCGCGGCGCGTGGTCCACGAACGGGCGGCGGTGGGTGTCGATACTGCGGACGCAGCGGCTGCGGCGGGTCGGTTCATCGGCTTAGTCAGGTCCCGGTGGTGGCGCGCGGGCGTCTGCCGCGCGGCTTGGGTTGATTCGCAAGCGCGGCTTCGGCCTGCGCGCGTTCGGTGAGGAAACGATAAAGCAGTTCGCCCGTGCCCAGCAGATGCGCGACGACCAGTTTCTGTGCGGCGGGAATGTCGTGGCGTTTTACGGCGTCGAGCAGCGCGGCGTGTTCATTGTCGGACTCGCCCTTGTACGACGGCAAGCCGAATTTCAGGCGCAGATATCTTTCCCCGCGCCGGTGCAGCGTGCCGATCATGTCCTCGAGTTGCGGACGGCGCGCGGGCGCGTACAGGCTCATGTGAAACGCGACATTGCGCTCGACATACAGCGACGGGTTCGACTCGCGTTCGGCGGCGCGGCACAGGCTGGCGGACTCGCGCAACGTGGCGGCCGTGTGCCTGGGTATGGCCAGGCCAATGGCGAGACTCTCCAGCGCGGAACGGATCTCGTAGATTTCGCGCGCTTCTTCCGCCGACAAGGGCGCGACGGTCGCGCCCTTATGCACGGCGGCTTTGGCCCAGCCTTCGCTCTCCAACTGCCGCAGCGCTTCGCGCACGGGAATTGCGCTGACTGAGAAATGCCGCGCGATCGCGTCCTGCCGCAGCGGCGCGCCGGGCGCCAGCGTGCCGTCGACAATCGCCGCCCGAAGCGCCTCCGCGATCACGCGGGACGTGCTTTCACGCGGCGCCGCCGCAGGTAAAAGCGGGGTGCGCGCCGGGGCGTCCAGGGGAAAACCATCTATTGCGTCGCTCATGATATCAAATATTATATATGAAAAGACGCGAATTAAACGCGGACAAACCCGGAAAAAATACTCCCGTTCTGTCCGCGAAGCCCCCTGACCGGTGGTGCAAGGACACTCCGGTTCATCACTAACGCGCATCTCGTCGTTCCTGTTACGTACGCCAACTGTTGGACCGGAGGAGCATGATGAATTCACTCACCGACCGCACGTCGGTCACGCGGCGCCGCACGCCGCTCAATCGTTCGCAGATCGCAGGTTTTTGGGGAGCGTGGGCCGGCTGGACGCTCGACGGGATGGACTCGTTCATCTACGCGCTCGTGTTGACGCCGGCCCTGACCGAACTGCTGCCGCGCTCGGGTTATGCGGCGACGCCGGCGAACGTCGGTCTGGCCGGCTCCATCCTGTTTGCGCTGTTCCTGGTCGGGTGGGGGCTGTCGTTCATCTGGGGGCCGCTCGCCGACCGCTACGGCCGCACCAAGGTATTGGCCGGCACAATTTTTACGTTCGCCATTTTCACGGGACTGGCGGCGACCTCGCATAACGTGTGGGAACTCGGCATCTATCGCTTCATTGCGGGCGTCGGCATTGGCGGCGAGTGGGCGCTGGCCGGGACGTATGTGGCCGAAGCGTGGCCGGAGGATCGCCGCAAGATGGGAGCCGGTTATCTGCAAACGGGCTACTACGCCGGGTTCTTCCTCGCCGCGGCGCTGAATTACACGGTCGGCGTGCATTACGGCTGGCGCGCGATGTTCCTGACCGGCGCAGTGCCGGTGGTGGTCGCGATTCTGATCCTGCTGCGGGTGAAGGAGTCGGAGAAATGGGAGAAGGCCGAGGCGCGCACCGTGCGCACCAAGCCGCTGCGCGAGATCATGGGACCGGCTTATCGACGCCGCACCTGGGTAGCGTGCATTCTGCTGACCATCGCCATCATCGGGCTGTGGGCGGGCGCGGTGTACGAGCCGTCCGCCGTGATCCAACTGGCGACCAAGGCCGGCATGGCGAAGACCGATGCGATCAAAACCGCTTCGCTGGCCACGGGGTTGTTGTCGATCGCGACGATCCTCGGCTGTCTCGCGTTACCGCCGCTTGCCGAGCGCATCGGCCGCAAGAAGACGCTGGCGATTTACTTTTTCGGCATGGCCGTGGCGATCGTCGGCAGTTTCGGCTGGGCGTTTTACTTGCCCAATGGGCTTGCGCCGTTTATTGCGTGGCTGTTCGTGCTGGGTTTCTTCGGCGGCAATTTCGCGCTGTTCAGCTTGTGGCTGCCGGAGCAGTTCGAAACCCGCGTGCGGGCGACGGCGTTCGCGTTCTGCACGTCGATCGGGCGGTTCGTCGGCGCGGGCGTCAACTTTCTGCTCGGCGCGGCGGTGCTCCATATGCATACGCTCGGGGTGCCGGTGGCGTTGACGGCGATCGCGTTTATCGTCGGGCTGTTCGTGATTCCGTTTGCGCCGGAGACCAAGGGCGAGGTGTTGCCGCAGTGAGGTTGGCCGTTTGGCTGAGTGGCGGGTGGGGTGACGAACGGGCATCCTCTTCATCCGTTAGACGACGTATTTTTCCGCCGTTGCGAGTTTGCTGATTTGTACAGAACTCCGTACAATGATTGCCGATGGCTTCGAGGCGTTTCCGCTCCGTGCCATCGGCTCACCCCGCGGTCCCGCAGTGCGGCCATCCGTTCGGCGGTGGAATCGTCCCTAACTTTTGACAGGAGCGACTGGAGGGCAACCTCTCGGGTCGAGAAACGAATGAACGTCCTTACTTACAGCGAGGCGCGTGCCGGCTTTAAGCAAGCGATGGACGACGTCTGCCGCGATCACACACCCATGCTGATCACGAGGCAGACCGGCGAAAACGTGGTCATGGTTTCACTCGAGGATTTCAATGCGATGCAGGAGACCCTGTATCTGTTGAGTTCGTCGAAGAATGCCCAGCGGCTCGCCAGGTCTATCGCCCAGTTGAATGCCGGCAGTGCGACTGCTCGCGAACTGCTGAACGATGAACAAACAGAAAAGCCGCAACGAGGAGGCCGCAAAGGCTGACAGCATTTTTATGTTCACCGACGACGCGTGGGACGACTACCTGTATTGGCAGGAGACCGACCGACAGGTCTTGCGCAAGATCAATACGCTGCTGGAGGAATGCCGGCGCGATCCTTATCGTGGCACGGGGAAACCGGAGGCGCTGCTTGGAAGTTTGAGCGGATTGTGGTCGCGCCGTATCACACTTGCCGACCGCCTCGTCTACTTGCCGCGAGAGGGAAAGATCTACGTGATTGCCTGTCGCTTCCACTACGACCGCTAAGAGAAACCGGGCGCATGTGCCCGGTTTTGTTCAACGTTTCGACTGACGGCCGGATGCGCCGGACTCTCAATCCACCTGCCGCCGCACCCGTCCGCCGGGCCGCAACAACGAAAGCAGCGGCCACCCCAGATTCACTCCAAGACTCGCCACCACGATCAGCACCATTGCCCGCCAGTTGCGGCATCGACAGCGCGCGTCCATACACGAGCGCATCGACCACGATCGCCGTCAGCGG
Organism: Paraburkholderia sp. BL27I4N3; assembly: GCF_003386115.1. NCBI lineage: Bacteria > Pseudomonadati > Pseudomonadota > Betaproteobacteria > Burkholderiales > Burkholderiaceae > Paraburkholderia > Paraburkholderia sp. BL27I4N3. The sequence goes on from NZ_QREJ01000001.1 coordinate 4,777,572, forward strand.
ATATACGAACAGCAACACGGCGATGATCGGCGTGCTCAGCTTGGGCAGCGCGCCGTAAATCAACACATACGAGAGCCCCGTATGCAGTACGCCCATGCCGACCAGCCAGAACCACTGCATCGGCCCGATATGCACGGCGGTCAGCGGCGCGACGAACGGCAGGCACACCACGCCGACCGCGCACTGCGCGAGGGTCAGCAGATGCGGCCGCAGATTACCGAGCCCTTTGGCGATCAACGTGACGCTCGCATACAGCACCGACCCCACCAACGCTTCGCCGATGCCGATCAGATAGCTCGTATGACCCTGCAGATTCTCCGTGGCCGCGACGCCCGACGCGAGCACGAGCCCGACGAAAGCGGTCGCAATCCAGCCGAGCCGGTCCACGCCGAGCCGCTCGTTGAACAACGCCGCGCCAATCAGCACGACCCAGAACGGCTGCACATGAAACACCACGGTGGCCACCGCGATGCTGGTGCGATGAATCGCATCGAAGAAACCGACCCACTGCGTGACCATCAGCACGCCCGTGATCAGCGCCAGCGTGACGGTGCGCCGCGTGAAATGCGCGCGCGTGAAGAAGCCTTTCCACGCGCAATACGCGGCGAGCGAGAGAAAGCCGAACAGGCAGCGAAAGAAGACGAGCGTCAGCGCGCCGAGCCGCGCTTCCTCGACGAAGATCCCGATCGTGCCCATCAGAAGCCCGCCGCTGGCCAGCGTGATAGCGCCTTGTTGACGTTGGGTGAGGGACATGCGCAACGGCTCCGCGAATTGATGCGATGAGGTGGTGTCCAGAGTATTGCGCGGCTTGCACGGCACCGACAAACGAATTAAATTGAGCAATTCCATAAGCTGGATTGATAAATCATGCACCCCGAATTCGACGTCGATCTGCTGCGCACCTTCGTCGCGGTGGTGGAAACGGGCAGCTTTACGAAGGCGTCGACGACCGTGCATCGTTCGCAGGCGGCGGTCAGCATGCAGATCAAGCGGCTCGAAACCATGCTGGGCACGACACTGTTCGCCCGCAACACACGCAATCTATCGCTCACGCGGCCAGGCAATACGTTGCTCGAATACGCGCGGCGTGTGCTGGCGTTGCATGAGGAGGCATGGTCGGCGATCGTGCGGCCGGAGGTGACCGGACGCGTGGTGCTCGGCGCGCCGGACGACTACGTGTCGTCGCTGCTGTCACCGGTGTTGCGGCGCTTTTCGAATCTGTATCCGCACGTGGAGATCGAGATCGTCTGCGCGCAGAGCACGTCGCTCGCGCCGATGCTCGCCGACAACAAGATCGATCTCGCCTTCGTCACGCGCGACCGCAAGCTGCGCGGTGAATTCGTGCGCAGTGAGCCGATGGTGTGGGTGGGGGCGTCGGTGGATACGCCGGTTCTGGCGGCCTCGCCGCTGCCGGTGGGACTCTATGAGCCCGGCTGCGTGGCGCGCCAGCACACGCTCGCCGCGCTCGACGGCGCGCGGATTCGTTATCGCGCCGCGTTCAGCAGCGCGAGCCTGATGGGACTGGTGGCGACCGTGGATGCGGGGTTGTCGGTGATTGCGCTCACGCGTTGCAGCGTGCCACCGCGGTTCGCGATTCTCGGCGAGGCGCAGGGCTTGCCGAAAATCGCGCCGCTCGAAATCGTGGTGGCGCGCAGCGCCAAGTCGGATCGTCCGACCTGCGACTATCTGGCCGCGCAGATGATGCAGGATCTGTCGCAGCGGCCTCAGGCTCAGGCACGCGCGTAGGCCGTCACTTCGCCGTCCACCGCGAGCCGCACCTGCTCGCCCGGCCGCGGGCAAAGATAGCCCGGCACCCGCGCGCGGACCATCGTCCGCGTCTCGGAGCGCAATTGCAGTGCGACGCCCGCGTCCTGCCCCTGAAAGATCACTTCCGTGACAACAGCGTCGTAGGATGCCGCGCCGTTGGGCGTCGTTTCTCCGGCACGCAGCAGACGGATCTGCTCGAGCCGCACCATCACGTCGACAGCGCCTTGGCCAATCGGCCCGGACAATGGCAATTCACCCAGTTCGCAACTCACGCGATCCCGCGTGGCCATGCCCGGCAGCAACACCGCCTCGCCGACGAACGATGCCAGTTCGCGCGTCACGGGCCGGCGATAAAGCGTCTCCGGCGTCGCCGTCTGGATCAGCCGGCCGTTCCACAACACCGCCACTTCATGCCCGAGCGACAACGCCTCGGACTGATCGTGCGTGACCAGCACGGCCGTCGCGCCGGTCGCGGCCAGCGCGCTGGCCACGGCCTGCCGGGTTTCGAGCCGCAACGCGGCGTCGAGCGACGAGAAGGGTTCGTCCAGCATCACCAGTGTGGGCGAGGGCGCGAGCGCGCGCGCCAGCGCGACGCGTTGCTGCTGGCCGCCCGACAACTGCTGCGGCGCGCGTTCGCCGAAGTTCGCCGGCAAGCCGACCAGTTCCAGCAACTCGGCCACGCGATGCCGCGCGCGCCGTTGGGCACGAGGCAAGCCGAACACGATGTTGTCCGCCACCGACAGATGCGGAAACAGCGCGCCTTCCTGCGGCACGTAGCCAATGCGCCGTTGTTCGGAAGGCACATGCAGACCGTCGCCGACCACCCGGCGGCCGTCGATTTCCACACTGCCGCTATCGGCGCGTTCGAAACCGCAAAGCAAACGCAATAAGGTGGTCTTGCCGCTGCCCGACGGACCCAGCAGCGCCAGCAGCGCGCCGCGTTCGACGGAGAGGTCGATGCCGTGCAGCACCGGCGTGCCGTCGAATGATTTTTCCAGCCCACGGATACGAAGTTCGCTCATGAAAATCCGATGGTAAAAGCGCGGCGCATTAGCTGCGTTCGCCGGGTAGTGCCGATTTACCGAGCAACGCGAACAGAAGGCCCGAGGCGAACAGCGAAATGCCGGTAAGCAACGCGGCATAGGGCGCCGCGGCGGCGAACGCCATCGTCGAGGTGTCGGCCCAGACCTGGGTGGCGAGCGTCTGCGTGTCGAGCGGGGAGAGCAGCAGCGTCGCGTTCAGTTCGGTGACGACCGAGATGAACACCATCGCCGCAGCGGCGCCGAGCCCTGGTCCGGCGAGCGGCAAGACCACGCGGAACAGCGTCTGCGACCAGTTCAGGCCGAGTGCGCGCGCGGTCTCTTCGAGGCGCGGCTGCGCCTGCATGAAGGCGGCGCGCACACTGACCAGCGCAAGCGGCATGAACAGCATGGCGTAGGCGATCACCAGCAGCGTCGCGCTCTGATAAAGCGGTTGCAGCGCATGCACCGCGAGCGACACGATCGCCAGCGCGATCACCAGACCCGGCACGCCTTGCGCGAGAAACACGGTGCGTTCGAACAAGGTCGCGAAACGCGTCGGATAGCGCACCAGCAGAAACGCAAGCGGCACCACCAGCAAGGTAGTCAGCAACGCCGCAGCGAGGCCGAAGCCAAGCGACGAGACCGTGGCATTGAACAGCAATTCAGGTGAGACGTCAGCCGGTGTGACGGCCGCGGCGCCAGGCTGCGTGAGCCAGTAGCCGATCATGGCGAGCGGCACGCCGAGCGTGGTGATCGAGAGCAACGCAAAGCCGGCGACGACGACCCAGCGCCATACGCCCAACTCGTAGCGTAAAACCGCACGACGTGTCCCGCGATCGACGCGTTCATAACGCGCCGCACCGCGCACGCGAAACTCGAAGGCCAGCACGATCAGGCAGATCACGATCAGCAGACAGGCGAACAACGAGGCGCCGCCGCCATCGAAACTGGTGCGGAATTCCGCGTAGATCTGCGTGGTGAATGTGCGAAAGCGCAGCAGCGTAAACGCGCCGAACTCGGACAATACACCGAGCGCGACCAGCAGCATGCCGCCGAGCAACGCGGGGCGCAGTTGCGGCAGCACCACGCGAATGAACGTGGTCCAACGGTTGCAACCGAGTGCGCGCGCGCTTTCTTCGAGCGCCGGATCCATGCCACGCAACGCGGCAGCGACCGGCAGATAGACCAGCGGAAAATACGCGCAGGTCAGCACCAGCAATGCGCCGTTGAAGTCCTGCAAGTCCTGGCTTAGCGAGACCCACGCATAGCTCGAGATAAACGCCGGCATGGCGAGCGGCGCGGCGCTCAACACGGCCCACGCGCGGCGCCCCGGCAAATGCGTGCGTTCGACGAACCACGCAGCCGCCGTGCCGATCACGGCCGACACCAGCGTGGTCGAGACGGTGATCATCAACGTATTGATCAGCAGTTCGCCGACCAGCGGCCGGAAGATCAGGTCGATCGCCTCGCCGACGCCGAAGCTCGCGGCGCGCCAGAACGTAAACGCAATCGGCAGCAACACCAGCAAAGCGCTGAGTGCCGCTGCCGCGAACAGACCGCGCGGCGCGCGCGAACGCACGCGCGCCGGGACGGTGGAGACAGCCGGTGGCCCGGCTGACAATGCTTCGCTCATTACAGCAGGCCTGCCTGGCGCAGCAGCTTGCCGGCCTGGCTATCGTCGCCGAGTTGCTGGATCGTCAGCGGCGGCGGACTCAGTTCGGCGAACGGCTTGAGGATCGGGTCCGGTGCGACGCCTGCGTGCAGCGGATATTCGAACATCACGTGGCTCTTCGCCATCAACTGTTGTGCACGGTCGCTCACCAGATACGCGAGAAACTTCTGCGCGCCGTCCGTGTTGTGCGCGGACTTCAGCACCGCAGCGCCCGACACGTTCACCGCAGCGCCAGCGTCGCCGTTGCCGAAGTGGTAGATCGCGCTGCGGGTCTTGCCGTCGCCGAGTTCGGCGTGCAGGCGCGCCCAGTAGTAGTTGTTGATCAGACCGGTGGCGACACCGCCGCGGTTCACGGCGGCGACCACGCCTTCGTCGTCGTCGAAAATCTGCGCGTTGGCTTTCAGGCCCTTGAGCCATTGCACCGTTTGCGCTTCGCCCTTCAGTGCGAGCACGGCGGAGACGAGCGGCAGGAAGTCGCCGTCGCTCGGAGCAATGCCGATCCTGCCTTTCCACTCCGGCTTGGCGAGATCGAACAGCGATTGCGGCAGTTGCGACGGCTGGACCTTGGTCGTGTTGTAGGCGAGCACGTTTTCACGCGCGGTCACCGCGACCCATGCGCCGCTCGGCGAGTTGAAACGCGTCGGCACGGTGGCGAGCGTCGAGGGATCCACCTTGTTCAGCAGACCCTTCTCTTCGAGCAGCATGAGCTCCGGCGAGTTCTCCGTGAAGTACACGTCGGCGGGCGTGGCGGCGCCTTCGGCGACGATCTGCGCGGCCATGGCCGGGCCTTCGCCGTTGCGGATCTTCACGGAGATGCCCGACTGCTTTTCGAAGTCCTTGGCGAGCAGATTGACGACCTGCTCGTGCTGCGCGTTATACAGCGTGATCGACGCGGCCTCTGCCGCGGACGGCACCGTCGCGACAGCGGCCAGCGTGAGGGCGACCGCGCTGCCCAGCGTATTGGCCAGGACACGCAGACGCGTGCCAAACGAGTTATAAGCCATGATCCAGAAGTCCGTTGTGATGTTGTTTTGATCTGTGTTTTGTCGACTGCGTGCGCTTTACGTCTCGAACAAGCCCGCGCCGATATAAGAACCCGGCTTCGCGCCCGGCGGCACGGCGAAGATCGCGCTGCCGACGTGCGTGGTGAACTGGTTCATCATGTCGAACTTGGCGAGCCTGTCGTTGATCGGAATGAAGCCGGTACGCGGGTCGCTTTGATGCGCGATAAAAATCAAGCCCGCGTCGTACTCAGTTTCCTGGCGCCATGGCGGCCAGCGCTCGATGTAGAAGTTCGTGCCGTCGTTATACGAGTACGAACGGCGCAAGATTTGCGCGCCGTTGTTGCTCGCCTGATTGGACAGACGCACGTGCGAGTTCTCCGGAATCACCGGATTGCCGTCCTTGTCTTCTTCCTTCAGGTCGACGGCGTCGAACTCGTTCTTCTTGCCGATCGGCGCGCCGCTGTATTTGTGGCGTCCGAACACCTGTTCCTGGAAGTCCAGTTCGGTGTTGTCCCAGTGCTCCAGCGTGATGCGGATGCGCCGCACGACGGTGTAGGTGCCGCCTTCCATCCACGGCGCGTCGACGCTGGCGCCGGCCCACACGAACTGGTTCATCAACGGCGGTTTGGCAGTGGACGGATTGTTGGTGCCGTCCTTGAAGCCCATCAGATTGCGCGGCGTCTGACCGCGCGGACCCGACAGAAAACCGGCCTGGCCCCAGCGCATCGCCGCCGCGCCATATGCCATGCGCGACAATTGACGCACCGCGTGAAACGCCACTTGCGCGTCGTTCGCACAGGCCTGGATGTACAGATCGCCGCCGGTCTTTTCCTTGATCAACTGGTCGCCGTTAAAGCGCGGCAGATCGACGAGCGCGGCGGGGCGGCGCGCCGCGAGCCCGTAGCGATCCTTGCCTTCATGCGTGAAAAGACCGGGGCCGAAGCCGAACGTGACCGTCAGTCCGTTGGGCCCGAGACCGAGCACGTCGCCGGAATCGGGCGCGGCTTTATTCTGGTCCGCATCGCCGGTCGGCAACGGCGCGGCCGTGCCACCTTGCGTGAGTCGCGCGGCGGCGTCGGTCCAGGCGCGCAGCAGCGCGATCACGTCGTCGCGCTTCTCGGTGGTGAGGTCGAGCGCGGCGACATAGGTATGACTCTGCTGCGGCGTGACGATGCCGCCCTGATGCACGCCGTAGAACGGTTCGACGGCCATCTGCGGATCGGCGAGAGCATGCGGCTGGGTTTTGCCGAGCGCGTTCTGCGATGTCGCCAGACCCGCGCCGAGGCTCGCGCCCGCCGCGACCGCGGCGCCGCCGGCCTTGAGAAACCCGCGCCGTGACGGCCGCGGGGGGTGATCGTTTGCCATGGTTACTTCACCTTCGTTCGGCTTTGGAACAGTCAGCTTATTTCGCGAGCACCAGCGTGTTCACGTCGTCCTGCACGTAGTAGAAACCGTCGCCTTCAGGCGTCAATGCGAGGCCGAACAGGTCGCCGTTGCCCGGAGGCGATTGCGCCTTGTCCGTGTCGATCCAGCGCGCGTAGATCTGCTTGCCGCTGGCCGGGTCGATTTCCACGATCTGGCCGTTCAGCGCGTTGGTCACGAGCAGGTGGCCGTTGGGTGCGGTCACCATCGCGAGCGGCCGGTGCAGCAGACCGTCGGCGGTCAGTTGACGGCCGACGCCCGCGCTCGTGTCGCGCGTCATCGGTTCGTCGATTTCGGTGATGCGGTTGCCGATCGCGTCGGACACGTACAGCAGTTTCTGATCGGTCGAGAGCGCGAGGCCGGTCGGGCCGACGAGAAACACGCCCTTGTCCGCCTGCGCGCCGAAGCCGCTGCCCACCACCGTTTCCTTCTTCACGACCGGCGGCTTGCCGGCTGGCACGTCGAGGTCCAGACGCAACACGGTGGCCTGCTTGAACACCGGCGGATTGCCGTCCGCACCGCCCACGCCGAAGCCGGCCATGCTGACGAACAGCGTGGCGCTGCTGCCGTTGTCGACGACCGCCATGTTGCCCCACGGATCGTTGATGTTCGGGCTGCTGATGGTCGAGGCGACCTTGCCTTGCGGATCGATCACGATCAGACAGCCGGCGCCCTTGGTGCCGGTGGTGCCGTCGTTGCTCGGCGTGCTGCCGATAATCACATAGCCGGACTTGAGCATGGTCATCGCGGTCGACAGGCCGATGCCGCCCGGGCATTCCTTCAGATCGCGCGGCACCGTCGCGAACACGGTCATCTCTTTGGTGTCCGGGTGATAGTCGATGATCGTGCTGCCGGTGCCCTGCAGATTGGTGGAGTTATTGAAGTTGCCGACCAGCACGTCGCCTTGCTTGACCGTGCCCGCCGAGACCGGCGCGACCACCACCGCGTACGGATTCTGGTCGCCGTTGCTCGGCACGGTGTTGATCAGTGTGGTGTGGTGCTTGACGGTTTCAAGGAAACCTTGCGGCTCGGCCTGCGCGCTGCCGGCCGTCACGAATGCGGCCGCACCGAGGGCGGCGGCAAACAGCGGCCATGCGAGGGCCCGCGCGGCGCGCGGCGAAAACCTGCGCGTGGGAGTGTTCACGATTGAGCCTCCGTGCCTGCGCACAAAGCGGTGATTGCGGTCATGATCGAAAGCATGGGATTCGATATTGTCGATAGCGTGTGAATTGGGCGCGAATGTCATCAGAAGTTGATGTTGGTCCGCACGCCGATGACGAACGTGTTGCGCAGCGGCTGCGTCGGATCGTTCGGATTCTGGCCGGCGCCGGCGTTGAACGTGTATTGCGCGTCGGCTTGCACTTGCCACCACGGATTGACCTGGTACTGATAGGTCGCTTCAAGCGCGGTTTCGCTGGTGCGAACGCCGTACGGGCCGTTGCTGAATGCGCGGGTGTCGGCGTCGAGCCCGTTCACGTGGTTGCCGACCTTGATGTAGGTGAGCGCGAGGCCCGCGCTGTCGTTGTCGCGTCCGGCGAACGGCGCCTTCATCACCACGCCGAGGTTGGCGGCGAGACTCACCAGGTTGCGATCGCCGGGCGCGCCCATCACGCGGGCGAATACGCCGATGCTGCGCGGCTCGTCAGGGTCGGGGCGCCAGATCATCTGGTCGGCCACCGCGTAAATGCTGTAGTCGCCGTGATGATTCTGGGCGATGCCGCTCGTTGCCGGATTCGCGAGCGACAAGCCGGTGTTGTCGTAGCGTTGGTCCGCGAAGCTGCCGTTGTTGTACCAGACGCCGAGTTTGTAGGTGCCGGGCAAACCGCCGCCGCCCGCGCCGACCATTTCGCCGTCGGCCGGCTGGTTGATCGCGTACTGCAACTCGCCGATGAACAGCGTGCCGTTGTGCAGGTTGAAGTTGGTGCCGCTCTTGTTGTTCGGGTTGTTGCCGAGCGGGTCGCCGTCGTACACGCCGGCGAGCGCCGTCAACGACGGCGTGATCTGGCCGCGCACGCGCACGCCGAGGTCGGACAGCGGGTACGCCGGGCCGCCGGACGGCATGTCGTACGAAGGCAGGGCGGGCCAGCCGAACATCGTGTTGACGAACAGCGCCGAGTACTGGCTCGTGATGAATTCCTGGTCGATACTTTGCTGACCGATCTTCACGTCGATGCGTTTGTTCAGGAACGATTGCTGGTACCACAATTCCCACAGACGGGTCGCGTCGTCCGCTTCGATGCCGCTCGCCGTGTTCAGCGTGCCGAGCTTGTTGGCACTGAGATTGGCGCCGTGGATCTGCAACGCGCTGACGTTAAACAGGCCGCCCGGCAGGCCGAACGCTTTTTGCGTGTCCAATTGCACGGTGCCGGTCGTCAGGCCGTCGTAGTCGGCGCCTTTCGCGAGACCGCCGCGCAGGTTGGCGAGCACTTCGCTGGTCTCGGTGAGCGTGAAGGTCACGCCGTATTTGCCGAGCCAGGGGCGCAGGCCGCCGATGTCGCCGAGCATCTGCTGGCGATTCCAGAAACCGGTCCACTGGTTCGTTTGGGTCGCCTGAATCTTCAGGTCGGCCTCGGGCGCTTCCGGCGCAGCGTCGGGATTGGCTTCGGCCATGGCGACGCCGGCTGTCAGCGACGCCCACGCGAACGCCGTGCAGAGCGCGGCACGCCGCATCGAGGGCAAACGCGAACGGCGCGTGAGATCGGCGCGCGTCGCGAAATCGCGAAACGGACGCGCTGCTGCGCCAGGTCCGTTGAAATGGGCGAACTTCATCGAAATCCTTATTGGTGTTGTATCGACTGATCTAAACCATCGCGGCGCGTCGCCGCATGCCCGCGATGTGCCGTATCGGTTCGCGACGCCCGGCACGGTAGATGGCGAGATCGTACGCATGCGACCTTGGGGAGTCAACACAAATGAGAACGATTCGCATCAATATTACTGACATATAACTTTGCTCTTTACGGACTGCTACTAGACGGCATTTGCAAGTAATTTGCGGTGAATATTGACGTAATGAAAACGAATGAATGCGGTCATATCCAGAGCTGCCGAGCTAACCACAACGGGTATGCAGGGGATGCGATATGACAAAACGCGGGGTGTCGGCGGCGTCGAACAGCGACTACGAAAACCGGTCAAGGCCACCGCTGCGAGTTGACCGCAAAAGCAGCTATGATCGACTCCCGAACCGCACAGACACGCGTGGCCAGTAAGCGTCCCGCGCGCAAACCCACACCGGAACCCTGCCGATGTCGCACACAGTGAATCTGGACAACTACTTCGCCCGCATCGGCTACGAAGGGCCGCGTGCGGCAACGCTGGAAGTGCTTCAGGCGCTTCACCGTTTGCACCCGCGCGCGATCCCGTTCGAGAACCTGAATCCGCTCACGCGGCGTCCGGTGAAACTGGACCTCGAATCGGTCGAACGCAAACTCGTCACCGAACGCCGCGGCGGCTACTGTTTCGAACAGAACGCGCTGTTCGCCGACGTGCTGATGCAGTTAGGCTTCACGGTCACGCCGTTGCTTGCGCGCGTGCTGTGGGGCCGGGAATCCGACACGCCGCCGCCGCGCACGCATATGGTGTTGCGCCTCGACATCGACAACGAAGCCTGGATTGCGGACGTGGGCTTCGGCAGCGTGACGCTGACCGCGCCGCTGCGCCTGACCGCCGGTCTCGCGCAGCCCACGGAACTCGGCACGTTCCGTCTCGCCGACGCAGCGCGCGAGGCGCTTTATCTCGAAGTCCAGGCGCGCGACGAAAGCTGGGCGCGGGTGTATCGCTTCGATTTGCATCCGGTCGAGTGGATCGATTACGAAACCTCGAACTGGTACACGTCGACTTCGCCGGAAGCGATTTTCGCGAGCACGCTGATCGTGTGCCGCGTGTTGCCCGAAGCGCGGCTCGCGCTACTCAACGACCAGCTGAGCGAGCGCGCGGCCGATGGGCGGCTCATCAGCGAACGGCAACTCAAGAGCGCCGGCGAACTGGCGGCGTGTCTGCGCGATCAGTTCGGCATCAACACCGGCGACCTCGACATCGCCGAGATATTCGACCGCGTGCGCACGCCGGCGCAAACCACGTAGCAATCACAACGCCATGGTCGCGCGCCTCATCTTTCAAACGGTGGTCTGGCTAGCGGGCATGGGCGCGCTGCTGTTCGGCGCGGCGGGCACCTTTGCGTGGCCGGCCGCGTGGTGGTATGTGATCGAGCTGGGTGTGCTGAGCCTATGGATCGGTTTGTGGCTGGCGCGTCATGATCCCGGGCTGCTCGCCGAGCGACTGTCGCCATTCGTGCAGGCGCAGCAAAGCCGCTGGGACCGCATTTTCATGGTGAGCGTCTCAGTGGCATGGTGCGCCTGGCTGATCCTGATGGCGCTCGACGCGATGCGCTTTCACTGGACCGCACCATTGCCCGTCGCGCTGGTCAGCCTCGGCTCGCTTTGCGTGGCGCTCTGCCTCTTCATGTGCCGCTTCGTATTCCAGGCCAATAGCTACGCCGCGCCGGTTGTGAAGATCCAGGCGAGCCGCGGACATAAGTTGATCGACACCGGGCTTTACGCGCACGTCCGTCACCCTATGTATTCCGCCGCGCTGCTGCTGTTCGTCGGCACGCCCTTGCTGCTCGGCTCGTGGTGGGGCCTGGCCTTCGTGCCCGTCATGGTGATCGGCGTCGGCTGGCGCGCGGTGCGCGAAGAGCGCGTATTGGCCGCGCAGCTCGACGGTTACGCGGACTACATGACGCGCGTGCGTTATCGCTTCGTGCCGTTCATCTGGTAGGACGCACCGGGCATGAGGCGCGCTCGCGCGTATTGGCTCAGCTTGCATCAACCTGTCTAGACAAAATGGATTGCGTTCGCTCCCGCCGCGACGCACGTCATTCATCTTTCCTGCATTAAAAACTCCCCGCAAAGCCGCGCCGCGCAGTGGCGACTAGGGGCTTACCCGATGATTCCGCCATTTTCTCGCAAATTCTCTTGCGACCGCTTTTTGACTCATGCAGACTTGTCTATACAAATTAAGCAGCGATTAAACATCCGGTTCGACGGTTTCCTCAATCAAAGGAGTTTCGACGTGAAAGTGAAGCGCTCAACGGCAGCAAAAGCATTGATCGGCGCCGTGCTCGGCGCCGCGGCGATTTTCGCGGCACCGGTGCAGGCCAAAGACTGGAAGACGGTGACGATCGCGCTTGAAGGCGGCTACGCGCCGTGGAATCTGACCTTGCCGGGCGGCAAGCTGGGCGGCTTCGAACCCGAACTGGTCGCCAACCTGTGCGAGCGCATCAAGCTGCAATGCAATCTGGTGGCGCAAGACTGGGACGGCATGATTCCCGGTTTGCAAGCGGGCAAGTTCGACGTCCTGATGGACGCGATCTCGATCACGCCAGAGCGTGAAAAGATCATCGCCTTCTCGAAGCCGTACGCCGCCACGCCCGCCACGTTTGCCGTGGCCGACGCGAAGGTGCTGCCCAAGGCGGCGCCGGGCGCCGGCGTCGTCAAGTTGTCGGGCGACCCGAAGGCCGACCAGCCGACCGTCGACGCGTTGCGCAAGCAGTTGAAGGGCAAGACCATCGGCATCCAGTCGGGCACGGTCTACACCAAGTTCATCAATGACGGCTTCAAGGACATCGCCACGATCCGCGTCTACAAGACCTCGCCCGAGCGCGATCTGGATCTGGCCAACGGCCGCATCGACGCCTCGTTCGACGACGTGACGTACTACGCCGCCAACATCGACAAGAAAGAAACCGCGTCGATCGTGATGGCCGGCCCGAAGATCGGCGGCCCGATTTGGGGCCCTGGCGAAGGCCTCGCGTTCCGCAAGCAGGACGCCGACCTGAGAGCGAAGTTCGACACCGCGATCAGCGCCGCGCTCGCCGACGGCACCGTCAAGAAGCTCTCCGACAAGTGGTTCAAAACCGACGTCACGCCTTGATTCGCCTTCACGTTAAGAGGTAACGGCAGGCGCGTGGCGACAACCTGCGCGCGCCGGCCGGTTCGATCCGCCGTAACGGATAAGAGGTAGGAAATGGCTCTGATACAGATGCTCGGCTTCGGGCCGGAAGGCTGGGGCGGCGTATTGCTGCTCGCGGCGTTGATGACGGTGGCGCTCACGCTCGCGGCGCTCGCGGTCGGCGCGGTGTTCGGCGCGCTGGTGGCGGCCGCCAAGCTGTCGCGCTTTCGCACGCTGCGCGTGATCGGCGATATCTACACCACGGTGTTTCGCGGCGTGCCTGAACTGCTCGTCATCTATCTGTTCTATTTCGGCGGCTCGACGCTCGTCACGACCGTCGGCCAGTGGTTCGGCGCGGAAGGCTTCGTCGGCGTGCCGCCGTTCGTGGTCGGCGCGCTGGCCGTGGGCATGATTTCGGGCGCCTATCAGGCCGAGGTGTACCGCTCGGCGGTGCTGGCGGTGTCGCGCGGCGAACTCGAAGCCGCGCGCTCGATCGGCATGCCGACGCTGACCATGGCCCGCCGCATCCTGATTCCGCAAGTGCTGCGTTTCGCGTTGCCGGGCATCGGCAACGTGTGGCAACTGAGCCTGAAGGACTCGGCGCTGATCTCGGTGACGGGGCTCGCCGAATTGCTGCGCACGAGTCAGGTGGCGGCGGGTTCCACGCATCAATACTTCACGTTCTTCGTCGTGGGCGGCGCGCTCTATCTGCTCATGACCAGCATCTCGAACCGCGTCTTCAACCGTGCCGAAGCGCACGTGGGCCGGTCCTTCAAGCGCAACTTCGCGCGTAACTGACAAGGGCGGCCATCATGCATTTCGACTTCGACTTTCTGTTCGACACGATCAAGCAATTGCTCGGGGCCGTGCCGACCACGCTCGGCCTGTTTTTCTGCTCGCTGATTCTCGGCGGCCTGCTATCGCTCGTGATCGTCACGATGCGCGTGTCGCCGCACTGGCTGCCGAATCGCTTCGCACGCGCCTACATCCTCGTGTTTCGCGGCTCGCCGCTGCTGATCCAGATGTTCCTCGTGTACTACGGCATGGGCCAGTTCGGCGTGATCCGCGAGAGCTTCCTCTGGCCGGTGCTGCGCGAGCCCTACATGTGCGCGGTGTTGTCGCTCGCGCTATGCACGGCCGGCTATACCGCTGAGATTATTCGCGGCGGTTTGATGGCCGTGCCAGTCGGCCAGATCGAAGCCGGTTATTCGATCGGCCTGTCGGGTTTCGCGCTGCTGCGCCGCGTGATCGGCCCGATCGCTTTGCGCCAGTGTTTGCCCGCGTATTCGACCGAAGCGGTGCTGCTCGTCAAATCGACGGCGCTCGCGAGTCTCGTCACCGTGTGGGAAGTCACCGGCGTCGCGCAGCAGATCATTCAGCAAACCTATCGCACGACGGAAGTGTTCATCTGCGCCGCGCTGATCTATCTGTTCCTGAATTTCGTCATCGTGCGACTGCTCGGCATGCTCGAAACGCGTCTGTCGCGCCATCTTCGCGCGGCGCGTCCGCAGGCCGCGGCGAACCGCCCGGTTTCCGCCACCACCGAAGCACGCCGCGCCGCGCCTTGAACGGCCGCCCATCCTGGATGAATCTGGAGAATCCCATGAACGCTACGGCACCCGTTGCACTGTCGGTCAAGAACATTCACAAATCGTTCGGCGATCACCACGTGCTCAAAGGCATTTCGCTCGACGCCCATCAGGGCGACGTGATCTCGATTCTCGGCGCGAGCGGTTCGGGCAAGAGCACGTTCCTGCGCTGTCTGAATCTGCTCGAAACGCCGGACGATGGTTCGGTCTCGCTCGCCGGCGAAGAGTTGAAAATGAAGCGTCGCGGCGACGGCAAACTGCAGCCGAGCGACCGCCGCCAGGTGGACCGGGTGCGCTCGCAACTCGGCATGGTGTTTCAGAACTTCAACCTCTGGTCGCACATGACCGTGCTGGAAAATCTGATCGAAGGACCGATGCGCGTGCAAAAGCGCAGCCGCGCCGAATCGGTGGAAGAGGCGGAAGCGCTGCTGGCGAAAGTCGGCCTCGCGGAAAAACGCGGCCACTATCCGGCGCATCTGTCGGGCGGTCAGCAACAACGCGTGGCGATTGCGCGCGCGTTGGCCATGCATCCGAAAGTGATGCTGTTCGACGAGCCGACCTCGGCGCTCGACCCCGAACTGGTGGGCGAAGTGCTGCGCGTGATGCGCTCGCTGGCCGAAGAGGGCCGCACCATGCTGGTGGTGACGCACGAGATGGGTTTCGCGCGCCATGTATCGAATCGTGTGATGTTCCTGCATCAGGGGCAAGTGGAAGCCGACGGCACACCCGACGAAGTGTTCGTCGAATGCAAGTCCGATCGCTTCCGGCAATTCGTTTCGAGCCATCAGGACCGCACCACCAACTGATCAGCATCACCAGGTAATCTACCAAGCAGAGCACTGACATGGCCGTGATCCGTTCCAATCGTCCTCTCGACTGGGCTCAGGTGGCAGCGGTTGCCGCCGGCGAGCCGCTCGAACTTTCCGCCGACGCCCGCGCGCGCATCGCGGCGGCGCGCGTGCTGGTCGAACAGATCGTCGAGCGCGGGATTCGCGCGTATGGCGTGAATACCGGCGTCGGCGCGCTGTGCGATGTCGTCGTTTCGCCGGGCGAGCAGCGCACGCTGTCGCGCAACATTCTGATGAGCCACGCGGTCGGCGTCGGTGCGCCGCTCGGCGCCGCCGAAACGCGCGCGGTCATGGCCGCGGCCGTCAACAACTTCGCGCACGGACATTCGGGGATTCGCCTCGAAGTCGCGGACCAACTGGTGGCGCTGCTCAACGCGGATTGCCTGCCGGAAGTGCCGGCGTTCGGCTCGGTCGGGTATCTGAGCCATATGGCGCACATCGCGCTCGTTTGCATCGGCGAGGGCTACGCGCGCTATCGCGGCGAGCGGATCAAAGGACGCGACGCGCTGCAGCGCCTCGGGCTCGAACCGCTCGTGCTCGAAGCCAAGGAAGGACTGAGTCTCGTCAACGGCACGCCGTGCGTCACGGGCCTCGCCGCGTTGGCGCTCGCGCGCGCCGAACGCCTGCTCGACTGGACCGATATGGTCGCCTCGATGAGCTTCGAGAATCTGCGCGGTCAGCTTGCCGCTTTCGACGAAGAGTCGCTGGCCTTGCGTATCTCGCCGGGCCTGAACCTGGTCGGCGGACGGATGCGCGCCGCGCTGGCCGATAGCGGGATTCTCGCGGCGGTGGTCGGCCAACGCACGCAAGACCCGCTGAGCATGCGGACCATTCCGCACGTGCACGGCGCCGCGCGCGACGTGCTCACCGCGACCGCCGACGTGGTCAATCGCGAACTCGCGTCGATCACCGACAACCCGATCGTCGCCGGCACGCCGGAGGAGCCGCGCGTGTATTCGCAGGCGCACGCAGTGGGTGCCTCGATCGCGCTGGCCATGGACAGCCTCGCCACCGCGATCGCACAAGTCGCCGCAATGGCCGAGCGGCGCCTCGACCGTCTGGTCAATCCGCTGGTGAGCGGCTTGCCGGCGTTTCTCGCGGAGCCGGGCGGCACCTGTTCCGGCTTCATGATCGCGCAGTACACGGCGGCGTCGCTGGTCGCGCAGAACCGGCGGCTGGCGCTGCCCGCGAGTCTCGACGGCGGCATCACCTCGGCCTTGCAGGAAGATCATCTGTGCCATGCCACGCCCGCCGCGTTAAAGGCGCTGGAAATCATCGACAACGCCGGGCGCATCGTCGCGATCGAATTGCTGGCGGCCGCGCAAGCCTACGACCTGCAAAGTATCGACGCGCCACGCGCGCCGCACACCGGCGCGCTCTGGCAGCGCGTGCGCCGCGTCGTGCCGACTTACCGCGACGACCGTCCGCTTGCGGACGACATGAGCGTGGCCTTTCGCATGATCGCCGACGAGGCGCCGCCACCGTTGCCGAACCCTGGTAAGATTGGCCCCCGGCCGCTCAGGTCCGCCGGCGGCGCGGACCTTGCGGCACCTGGCACGCTCGTAAATCTGGCGGCCGCGGGTCACGTGCGTGCGGCGGCGGGCGTCGCCGTCAACGACGGCCAGGCTGCCGCGCACATCGCATGACGCAGACGATGCCGGTGAGCGGGCTATCCGCCGGCAAGCCGGCCATGGTGTACCAACCAGGTACAACCGGCGTACCACCCACGAGGTCGGAGTGAACACAACTACAAGCACGCGAACCGCGGAGATGCAGGGCCGCCCTGATCGCAGCCAGGAGACACCGGCGAAAGCCATGCCGGCCTATGAACAGATCAAGCGCTATGTAATCAGGCGCATCAGCGAAGGGGACTGGAAACCCGGCGGACTGATTCCGTCCGAGACTGAACTGGTGAAGGAGTTCGGCGTCGCACGCATGACGGTGTCGCGCGCGTTGCGCGAATTGACTACCGAACGCGTGCTCACACGCGTGCAAGGTTCCGGCACGTTCGTCGCGCCGCAGCGCTACGAATCGACGGTGCTGGAGATCCGCAATATCGCCGACGAAATCGCCGCGCGCGGCCATCGCCATTCGGCACGCGTGCTGACGCTCGAACCGAGCGACGACCCGCAGGCGCTGGAAGCGCTCGGTCTCGCCAGCGGGCCGGCCTTTCATTCGTGCATCGTGCACAGCGAGGAGGGCGAGCCGATCCAGTACGAGGACCGCTACGTCAACCCGAAGGTGTTCCCGGATTATCTGAACCAGGATTTCACGATCGAGACGCCGAATCACTACATGGTGCGGCTCGCGCCGATTCAGCGCGCCGAGTTTCGCATCTATGCGCAGAAGCCTGACGCCTATGTGCGCCGGCATCTGCTAATGGATATCGGCGAGCCGTGTCTGCAACTCTGGCGCCGCACGTGGGTGGGCGACGACGTGGCGACGTCGGTGCAGTTGTGGCATCCGGCGTCGCGTTTTCATTTGGCGGGGAACGTCTAACGCGATTCAACACGCAACGCGTTTTCACCCCTGGCGTTGCGACAACTCCGGCGAGAAGCGGCAGCCGAGCCGGTAGCGCGACCCAGGGTGCACGAAACGCGCGAACGTGACTGCCACGCCGCTCGTCCACGTGCGGCGCATCAGCGTGAGGCAGGGTTCCTCGGCGCGAATTTCAAGCAGTTCCGCTTCGGCGCGCGTGGGCAGGCCGGCGTCGACCACGTGCTCGACGTCGTGCGCCGGTACGATCTCGAACAGATATTCCGACGGCCGCACCACCGAAAAATCCTGCAGCAGAAAATCCGGCGCGATGGCCGGATTCACATAGCGATCTTCGAGTTGCACCGGCAAGCCGTTCTCGCGATGCACGCAAATCACATGAAATACCGAAGCGCCCGGCGCGAGGCCTAACGCGTTCGACACCATCACGGACGCCGTCTCGCGTTGCGACAGGACCGTATCGCAGCGATATTCATGGCCCCGCGAGCGGATCTCGTCGCCGATATGGGCGATCATCAGCAGTGTGGATTGCGGCTTGCTTTGCGCGACGAAAGTGCCGACGCCCGAGACGCGCGTCACGAGTCCTTCTTCGGCAAGTTCGCGCAGCGCCCGATTGACCGTCATGCGCGACACGCCAAGCGTCGCGACCAGATCGAGTTCCGACGGCAGACGGTCACCCGCGCGGCGCTCGCCCGATTCGATGATCTGCCGGATATGGCTCTTGACCTGTTCGTAGCGCGCGGCAGGCGCGTCGGCCGCGGCGCGCGCGGCTTTCAGCGCCGGCGCGGAAAGCGGCTTGTCGTGAGCGCGGCTGCGGACTGTGGAGGACATGGCGGCTCTTGCGTCAGTGTCCGCATAAGGCAGGAAGAAGCTGGCGGCGCGCGTTCATAGCGGGAAGAAGCTGGCGGCGCGCGTTCATAGCGGCTGTGCGTCGTTGGGCCCACGCGTCCAGAATGCGTTGCGGTCGAAGTAGTTTTGCAGGAACTGCCGCAAGCGCGGTTGTCCCGCGTCGTGAAAGACATCGCGCGGTTTGCCTTGCACGGCGATCCGGCCTTGATCGATGAACATGACTTTGTCCGCGACCTGCGCGGCGAAGCCCATTTCGTGTGTGACCACCGCCATCGTCATGCCGTCGCGCGCGAGCTGTTTCATGACTTGCAGAACTTCGCCGACCAGTTCCGGATCGAGCGCCGAAGTAGGCTCGTCGAATAGCATGATGTGCGGTTCCATTGCCAGGGCTCGTGCGATCGCCACGCGCTGCTGCTGGCCGCCGGAAAGTTTGGCGGGATACGCGTCGCCCTTGTGCGCGAGGCCGACTGTGTCGAGCATCGCGTTGGCGCGGCGGCGCGCTTCGTCGCGCGACAGATGGCGCACACGCAGCAGCGATTCCATCACGTTGCCGAGCGCCGTCATATGCGGCCACAAGTTGAACTGCTGAAACACCATGCCGACATTGCGCCGCACGCGATTGATTTCGCTTTGCGACGCGCGCACGCGTTTGCCGTTGCGCTCGCTGTAGCCGAGCAGTTCGCCTTCTATGCGCACGTCGCCCTGATCGTAGGTTTCGAGCGCGGCGAGACAGCGCAGCAGTGTGCTCTTGCCCGAGCCCGATGGCCCGATGATGCACACCACTTCCGAGCGCGCAATCTCGAGATCGACGCCGCGCAGCACTTCGACTTCGCCGAAGCGTTTGCGCAGGTCGCGCACTTCGATCAGCGGCGCGCCGGACGAAAGTCCGACGCTGGTGGAGGACGCGGAGGAGGGCATGTCGGCGATAGCGTTCATAGGAGAATCCTCTTTCCGTTTATGCCATGAAGCGCGCGATGCGCGTTTCGGCCCACATGCCCGCGCGCGAAGTCAGTTCGACCAGCGCGAGGTAGCACACGCACAGCACCAGCAGCGTTTCGACGAAAGCAAACGTGGCCGAGCCGATGCCGGTCAGCACGAACGTGAGTTCGGGCACGGTGACGATGGACAGCACGGCCGTTTCCTTGCTCAACACGATAATCAGATTGGTCAGCGCGGGCACGATCAGCACGAGCATTTGCGGCACCTGAATGCGCAGGACCGCTTGCCAGCGCGTGAGGCCAAGACACGAGGCCGCTTCGAGATGACCCGGCGGCACCGATTGAAAGCCGGAGCGAAACGCTTCGGCGAAATACGCGCTGCCGTAGAGGCCCAAACCGAGCACGCCGGCGGTCATCGGTTCGAGCGTGAGGCCGAAAGACGGGCCGCCGTAATACAGCAAAAAGAGTTGCACGAGAAACGGCGTGCCGCGAAACAGTTCGATATAGATGCGCAACACGCCGCGCACCCAGCGTCCGCAAAAGAGTTGCAGCACGGCGATCAGAAAGCCGATCAGGATGCCGATCGCGACGCCCGCGGCCCACGTGCCGAGCGTCGTGGCGAGGCCCGCGGCGATCGGCTGCAGGTTGTGGGTGAT
Organism: Paraburkholderia sp. BL27I4N3; assembly: GCF_003386115.1. NCBI lineage: Bacteria > Pseudomonadati > Pseudomonadota > Betaproteobacteria > Burkholderiales > Burkholderiaceae > Paraburkholderia > Paraburkholderia sp. BL27I4N3. The sequence goes on from NZ_QREJ01000001.1 coordinate 4,797,787, forward strand.
GACGGCGGGATCGAGCGTTTGCATGGCGTGATGTCGATGTCGGGCTCAGGCGTGCTGCAAGCGGTATTCGGCGGCGTGCGCGACGAGCGCGAGCGCGCCGCAGATCACGAAGTAGATCAGCCCGGCCGCGACGTACGCTTCCAGCGGACGATACGTGCTGGCCGCAATGTTCTGCGCAGTGCGCGTCAACTCGGCCACGCCCACCACCGAGATCAGCGACGAAGCCTTGATGAGCAGCACCATTTCATTGACGAGCGAGGGCAGCGTCAACCGGAACGCCTGCGGCACGAGAATGCGGCGCAGCATGTCGAACGGCGAAAGCCCGAGCATGCGCGCGGCTTCGAGGTGACCCGCCGGAACGCTGAGAAAACCGCCGCGCAGAATCTCGGCGATATACGAGGCGGAGCATAACGACACAGCGCTGAGCGCCGCCACGATCGGCGACACGTTGATGCCCGCGAACGGCAACAGGTAGTACACGAGCAGCAACTGCACCAGCATCGGCACGCCGCGAAAGAAGAACACATAGGCGCCGCCGAACATGCGCGCCGCGCGGTTCGGCGAGAGGCGCGCCGCGCACACGCCGATCGCGACGAAGAAGCCAATCAGGAGACCCGTCAGCGAAATGCCGATGGTGGCGAGTGCCGCGTGCAGCAGCAGCGGCAAGCCCTGGAGGAAGACGGTCGTGCTGAACATAAGCGTCGCACTCGCTGGAACGGGGAGGGCGATGCGGGGCGTTGAGGCGCCCGCATCGCGTGCATCAGGACATGTGTATCGACATCAGAGCGTCGATCAATAGTTCGGTGTGGGCATGGTGGTCGGCGCATCCATCGCGACGCCGAACCATTTCTTCTGCAACGTGGCGAGACGTCCGTCGTTGTGCATTTTCACGAGCGCGGCGTTGAACGCATCGGCGAGCGGTTTGCTGTCTGCGTCTTTACGCAGACAGTAGGCGAAGTACACCTTCGCGCCGAACGGCGGCTGCACCACGGCGAACGTTTCCGGGCGCTGCTTGGCCACGTACGCGATGTTCGTCATGGAGTTCGCGACCGCCGCGATCCGGCCGGCGGCAAGATCGGCGTAAGCCTGATTGTTGTCGACGTATTCGCGGATTTCAGGCGGCTTCGGCAACGTGGCGACGTAGGCTTTCAACTGGTCGAGTTGCGCCGAGCCCTTGCCCGCGCCGACCGTCTTACCGGCGATATCCGACGATTGTTTGACGGAGGTATCGTTCGCGCGTTTGAGCAGCGCGTCGGTGGCGTCCGCGACGGGTAGCGTGTACGTATAGCGCTCCATGCGCGCCTTGGTGACGGTGAGTGGGCCGCCCACCATGTCGAACTTGCCGGCTTCGAGACCCGGCAGCACGCTCGGCCACGGCAAGTCGATAAAGCGCACCTTTACGCCCATTTCCTTGCCGACTTCGGCGAACAGGTCCTTGTTGAAGCCTGCCTGCTGACCGTTTTCGAGGAAGTCGAAGGGCGCGAACTGCATCTCGGTGCCGACCACCAGTTCGCCGGCTTTCTTCACTTTGGCGAGCTGGTCTTCCGCGTGGGCGGTGACGCTTGCTGCGCACAACGCCAGCATGACCAAACGACACTTCCAGCCTGCAAGGATGCTCATGAGATTCTCCGGTTGGCAAAGCGGTGTCGCGCGAAAGTGCTGCATGAAACGAGTCCGGTGCGAACTCGGCGCGAGTCATGCGAGGCAGTATATACCGCAGTTTTCGCGCGAAATAAATAAACAGGCGAGTAGAGAGAAGCCCTTACGCGAGGCGCTGCGAAGCACCTTGCAGGTGTGCTTTTGGCGGTATATACAACTGCAATGCACGAGACGGGAAGGCGTCTTCCCGCAGACGCTTGAACCGTCATTTTCATCAGCCGATTCAGCCGATTCGGCCGCTTGAGCCGCCCACCCAGGAGCAGCACGATGCCCGTGACCCGCATTCCGATCATCGATCTCGCCGGCGTTCGCGCGGGCGACCCGCAAGCTTTGCAGCGCGTGGCGCAAGAAATCCGTGAAGCGTGCACGACGATCGGCTTCTTCTACATCGTCAATCACGGCGTGCCGCAAGCCTCGATCGATGCTGCCGCGCAAGCCGCGCGGCGCTTCTTCGCGTTTCCGGTGGAGACAAAGCGGCGCGCGGCGGTCAATCAGCGGCATCGCGGTTTCAATGCGCTCGGCGACGCGACCATGTATCAGGCCAAACGCCCCGAC